>NZ_JAIVKM010000001.1 GCF_020523985.1 Mangrovibacter yixingensis
GTGTGTAAGCGCAGCGATGCGTTGAGCTAACCGGTACTAATGAACCGTGAGGCTTAACCTTACAACGCCAAAGATGTTTTGGTGTGAGAGACGAATTTTTTAGCTTGTTGACGGATAAGATTCATGGCCGTGAGGCGGTGAATGAAACAGAATATGCCTGGCGGCAAGAGCGCGGTGGTCCCACCTGACCCCATGCCGAACTCAGAAGTGAAACGCCGTAGCGCCGATGGTAGTGTGGGGTCTCCCCATGCGAGAGTAGGGAACTGCCAGGCTTCAATTAAAACATTCGCATTATGCGGGTGTGGAAAGAAAAAGTAATAAGCCATTGTAATGGCTGTTGCAGAAAAATTCGGTGGAGCGGTAGTTCAGTTGGTTAGAATACCTGCCTGTCACGCAGGGGGTCGCGGGTTCGAGTCCCGTCCGTTCCGCCAATTATTATTAACCCCTGAGGAAAACTCAGGGGTTTTTTGTTTTTATCACTTATATCTCCAACTGCATTTTCCAATAATTTTTTAGTTACTATTCAGTGACTGGAAATGGTGGTCATAGCAATAGCAAAACAACCACCATGTCTTTGCAGCATTTTAGCTCTTCAGTTTCACTTGCAATGATTGTGCATTCAGAACCGCTTTATCTGCAAAGCGCTCAGTAAGAAAATCAATGAATGCGCGGATACGTGCACTAATGGCCCGGTCACTGTAGTAAACGGCGCTGAATGGTGTGGGTACTGCTAACTTGTGTGCCTGCAAAACCTCAACTAACCGGCCCTGAGTGATTTCCTCATCGACCATAAAGTCCGATAAGCTGGCAATACCATTCCCACCCAGGCACAACTGCTTGATAGTTTCACCATTGTTAGAGGTTAGCGCCGGGCTAATTTGCCTCAACTGGCCATTCTCATCCGGTACCGCCCATGAATTCAGGGATAACGGCTCGGAAAATCCAATACAGCAATGTGCATCCAGATCTTCAGGCGTTTGAGGCATACCATTTACTGCCAAATATTCTGGTGTGGCGACTATACGGCGATAGCTGTTAAACAACGGCCGGGCGCGTAAACTTGAATCCGATAAGTTACCTACACGAATGGCAACATCTACTTTGCGTTCAATCAGGTTGATAAAGGTTTCAGAAGAAACCAGTGATAGTGTGACTTGTGGGTAGCGCTCGCGAAAGGGTTTGATTAGAGGGACGAGTAAGTGCAATACCACAGGTGTGGCTGCATCAACAATCAATGTCCCTGCTGGCGTTTCTTTGGTTTCCTGTAGCTCATTTTCAGCATCTGCCATTTCCTGAAGAATATGCTGAGCCCGGCGGAAGTAACGCTGGCCTTCCTCGGTTAAACTTAATTGCCGTGTTGTTCGGTTGAGTAGGTTCACTCCCAACTTCATTTCAAGGCGCTTAACCGCTCTGCTAACTGCTGAGTTAGCCTGGTTCAGTTGAACGGCTGCACGGCTGAAGCTGCCATTTTCTACAACAGCGACGAAAACCCCGAGTTCCTCAGAATTTGTTTTCATTATTGCCTCCATGGCAATAGTTAAATTGTTTTATGGGCAATTTGGTAATAAAAGTACCCTGCATCTTTACTGGCTGGCAATGAAAATACTGAAATAGTGCATCTTGCTTTATCAAAGCCAGCGGATGATTGAAACTGACCGCTAAAAATTCTATAACTGAAATGACTGCTAACATGTTGTGTGCAGTGAAACGAAAAGGTGTGTTGTAACGTGCGTAAACCGACCTATGCCATGCGTTATGTCGCAGGCCAGCCTGCGGAGAGAATTTTGCCGCCAGGGGCGTTTTCGAGCATTGGTCAGGCTCTTCCTTCCGGAATTCCGCTTACCAGTGAGGAGCGGATACGTATTCTGGTATGGAATATTTTTAAACAGCAACGCAATGAGTGGCTGTCGGTACTGAAGAATTTTGGTAAAGATGCACACTTGGTGTTATTACAGGAAGCCCAGACAACGCCTGAGCTGGTTGATTTCGCAACTTCGAATTACCTTGCGGCCGACCAGGTACCTGCCTTGATCCTGCCTCAACACCCTTCAGGCGTGATGACACTCTCTTCTGCTCATCCTATTTACTGCTGCCCACTACGCGAGCGAGAGCCCATACTGCGGCTTGCCAAGTCTGCTCTGGTCACTGTTTACCCACTACCTGATACCCGAATGCTGATGGTTGTAAATATTCATGCCATCAACTTTACTTTGGGTGTGGACGTGTATAGCAAACAATTAGCCCCCATCCGGGAACAAATGGCGCATCATAATGGGCCAGTTATTATGGCGGGTGATTTCAATGCGTGGAGCCGCCCCAGGATCAGTGCGTTATACGGATTTGCCCGAGAAATGTCACTACGAGAAGTACGTTTTAAAGATGACCAGCGGAAAAGAGCTTTTGGGCGCCCACTGGATTTTGTCTTTTATCGTGGCCTGAATGTGGCGAACGCGTCTGTTCTGGTTACTCAGGCCTCTGACCACAACCCACTGTTAGTGGAATTTGACCCATGCAAGCCAGATAAGACAAAATAAAAAACCGCCTGTATCGATACTCTGTTTCACAGCAGTATATCTACAGACGGTTTAGCAGGCATGATGCGTATGTTATGGCCCTGGCTCCTTAGGAGTCGGGTTTAGTCCCATCATCAACAAACAAAGTTAACTGGTCGCCAGGTTTAATGGCGTCAACATCCTTATTCCAGCGCATGACATCATTAATGTTGAGGCCATGCCGCCTGGCGATGCTGTACAGGGAATCACCTTTTTTAACACGATAGGTGATGCTGTCATTTTTCACCAGCCGGGAATCACTGTTCAGCGTTCCTGTTTGCAGAGTCTGACCAACCTTGATCTTGCTGGATGTCAGGTTATTCCACGCTCGTAAATCATGCTCAGAGACATTCAACCGAGCGGCAATGGCAGAAAGCGTGTCACCGCGGCGTACTGTATACGCAGCGCTGCTATTGCTGGCGACCAGAGAAGACTGCATCGCGTCGAACGTATTTGCAGCCAAAGAGCTACGGAGCTCATCCGCATGCTTTTGTGGCACCATGACATACTTCGGGCCGCTCTTGCCTAATACTTCCCCTTTGTAGCCCGCATTAAATGTTTTCAGCTTTTTAAGCGACATACCTGCCATTTCGGCAAGTTGGTCCATCTGAACCGGGCTGGACACTTTCACTTTTGCCAAAGCACGACTTTCATCTGGCGTAGGCAAGCGAACACCATAACGCTGACTATTTTTGAAAATCTCACTCAGCGCTAACATTTTGGGAACATAGACACGCGTTTCATGCGGCAAAGAAAGTGACCAAAAGTCCGTTGGTTTCCCATGGGCCTTGTTCGCTTTTATCGCACGCATTACCCTGCCTTCACCGCTGTTATACGCAGCAACTGTCAATAACCAGTCACCGTCAAACATACGATTCAGGCGTTGCATCATGTCCAATGCGGCGGTTGTGGAAGCTACCACATCACGACGCGCATCATACTCACGAGTTTGCTTTAAACCATAATTCCTTCCCGTGCTCGGAATGATTTGCCAAATGCCTGCGGCATTAGCACCAGACGTTGCATGGGGGTTAAAAGCGCTCTCCACTATGGGTAGTAGTACCAGCTCCATCGGCATGTTACGTTTCTTAACTTGCCCGGCTATCCAGTACATATACGGCTCTGCCCGTAAAGTTACATCGTGGAGATAGCTCTTATTACTCAAATATTTCTGTTTTTGTTCGCGAATCCGGGCGTTTTCCGGAATCCCCATCTTTAGCTCGTTGCCAATGAAGGTCCACAGGTCCTGATCATGCGCGAAGGAAGTACCATCGTTCAACCATCGCGCGCTGTCCGCCTGACCTGCGAACTTTCCTGCTTCTCCTTGACCAGCCGCAGAAAGGCTCTGTGCGTGCTGTTGAATATGCCCGTCATGTTTCGACGCCTGGCACCCAACCAGCAGGACAGAGGCGATTAGAATCGCTTTTGCCTTCATGTGTGTGTCAATAGTTGCTTAAAAGACGAGCGATGATACCTGCGACTGCAAAATAACTCAACCCTGGATTTAGAAGTTATCTTTCTTTGCGCGTAACCAGGCAAAATATTGCTCAGGTTGTTGCAAAGTTGTTTCATCTCTTATTTTCTCAATTAAAACAGTATCATCCGTTCGTAAAAAAAGATTAATTCGCCGCTCATTTTCCAGCGTTGAGGGGAGGGAAGAGTGACTTTTTTTACGTAACTCATTAACTTCATTACTGTATTTAACTAACGCTTCATCTTTCGGGAGAATACTTAAGGAAAAGTTAATATTTGATTGAGTGTATTCATGTGCGCAACAAACTAAAGTATTGGCTGGTAACTGGTTTAATGTTTTAAGAGACTGGTACATCTGGGTTGGTGTACCTTCAAAAATTCGGCCACATCCACCAGAAAAAAGCGTATCGCCACAAAATAGATAAGGAGAACTGTAATAGCAGATATGTCCTAAAGTGTGACCAGGTGTGAATATCACCTCAAAATCGAGCCCCAGTAATGTGAATTTATCGCCATCAGCCAGTATGTGAGTGGTCCCTTTACTGCTGGTTTCTTCGGGCCCATAAACAACCAGTTCTGGCCATATCGCACGTAAATCCGCCACCCCGCCAGTGTGGTCGTCATGGTGGTGGGTGAGCAAAATAGCTACTGGTTTCCAGCCAAATTTCTTCACACTATCAATAACAGGTCTGGCATCACCTGGGTCGACAACCAGGCATTCTCCTGTGGAGTTATAGAGTACCCAGATATAGTTGTCCTGAAATGCAGGAATACTGGTAAGATTCATAAATGACCTCAGTAATGCTCGCAAATGGAAGGTTTTAATGAAACCGGCAAGGACACCTTTGCCACTCCAGGCGCCCGGACAGTGGGCTGAATTGCCTTGGGGTGAATACTATCGTGAAGCGCTCGAACGCCAGGTGCAACCCTGGCTTGGAAAAATGTTTGGGTTCCATTTGATTAAACTGGGGAATTTGAGCGCAGAAATCAATACCAGTGAATGCCCTATATCACACCAGGTGAATGTGGCAATGCAAGGGCACGCACTTCATGTGATTGCCGATCCATTAGCATTGCCTTTTGCAGCAAAATCTGTTGATGCTTGCTTATTAGCTCATGGTTTGTCCTGGTGCCAGGATCCACACCGTTTGCTGAGGGAAGTTGATCGCATCTTGATAGATGATGGCTGGTTAATCCTGAGTGGCTTTAACCCTGTCAGCCTACTTGGCGCTGGTAAAGCCGTGCCCTTTCGCAGCAAAAAAGGCGCAACCCAGAGCCGAATGTTTACTCTGGTTCGTCAACTGGACTGGCTTTCATTGCTTAATTTTGAAGTGCTGCATTACAAACGTTTCCATGTTCTCCCCTGGCACCGGTTAGGTGGGCGGTTACTCTCCACTCACCTTCCGGCTCTGGGTTGCATGCAGTTGATCGTGGCACGGAAAAGAACCATTCCATTAACGATGAACCCGATGTCTGCTCGTAAATCCCGTGCATCACTGCGCCCGGCAGTGACGGCTTCCCGCCAATACCGAAAATCTTCGGATCACCCGTTTTCAGATAAATAGCCCGTATCTTCCTGTGATGGCGAGCCAGCGGCTGTTCGTGCCAGTTCGTCACACCGCTCATTCTCAGGGTGCCCGGCATGGCCCTTTACCCATTCCCATTTAATGTTGTGCTGGCTAAGTGCGCTATCCAGCCTCTTCCACAGATCCACATTTTTGACTGGCTTTTTATCTGCGGTTTTCCAGCCACGCTTTTTCCAGTTATGGATCCAGGAGGTAATCCCCTGGCGAACATACTGACTGTCGGTACTCAGTGTGATATCGCAGTGTTCCTTAATGGCTTCAAGTGCGACGATCGCCGCCATTAATTCCATTCTATTGTTCGTTGTGAGGTAGTATCCTTCACTGAAGGTTTTTTCGTGTTGTTTGTAACGTAAAATCGCACCGTAGCCACCTGGGCCTGGGTTCCCTAGACAAGAGCCATCGGTGAAAATTTCTACCTGTTTACGCATTCTGGTAAACTTCCCGGGTCTGAAGAAAAAACTAAGTCTGACACAAACGAGCGCTATGAGCACAGAAATCACAAGACAGATCGTTCTCGATACTGAAACCACAGGTATGAACCAGGTAGGGGCGCACTACGAAGGGCACCGTATTATCGAAATTGGTGCTGTTGAAGTGATTAACCGCCGCCTGACGGGTAACAACTTCCATATTTATCTGAAACCAGACCGTTTAGTCGACCCGGAAGCCTTTATGGTTCATGGGATTTCAGATGAATTTCTGGCATATCAGCCAGTATTCGCTGATGTTGTCGATGATTTTCTCGATTATATTCGTGGTGCTGAATTAGTCATCCATAACGCATCGTTTGATATCGGCTTTATGGATTATGAGTTTGGCATGCTCAATAAGGGCATTGGTAAAACGGAAACATTCTGTAAAGTCACCGATAGCTTGGCTCTGGCGCGCCGTATGTTCCCAGGCAAACGTAACAGCCTGGATGCCTTGTGCTCGCGCTACGAAATAGACAACAGCAAGCGAACACTGCACGGGGCATTACTCGATGCCCAAATCCTTGCTGATGTCTACCTGACTATGACAGGCGGGCAAACCAGCATAAAATTTGCGATGGAAGGTGATGCCCAACAGGCTGCAGACTCAACAGGTATACAACGTGTAGTGCGTGCTGGTGGGCTGAAAATAGTTAGAGCTTCTGATGAAGAATGTGTTGCCCATGAATCTCGTCTGGACCTGGTTCAGAAAAAGGGCGGTAGTTGCATGTGGCGTGCATAATAATGTGCAAAATCCGGTCATTCAGGTGAATTTTGCGCCAACCAGCCAAAATAGAAAGAAAAAGCGTTGACGCTTCTGCAAGGTATCCGTAATATCCGCATCGTTCCCGACGGGGAACAATCGCGGAGCGGTAGTTCAGTTGGTTAGAATACCTGCCTGTCACGCAGGGGGTCGCGGGTTCGAGTCCCGTCCGTTCCGCCACTATTTGAGCGCCATGTTAATCTTTAACATGGCGCTTTTTCGTTTCTGATTGCCATCAATTTATCCACTCGTGATTTGTCTTTGCTACTGGCTAACGACTACTGGTAATGACATGTAGCGCAGTTATATAAGCTGCTTTGCAGAAATTTAACTGGCTCTGTTGCTGTTGACTACGATATTTTACGGATCTCACGTATTTTTCCCGGGAAAATAGCGTATTAGAGGTGCCAGCGAAATGACTGGCACCTTACTGTATACATCATTATTCTTGCGAGGCCGCTACCCTGTCAGTACGCGGGCCGGATACATGCACCCGGTCATTACGGGCAATCCAGCGGTAACTTCCAGCTGCCAAAAATGCACCGATAAACCAGCTAAAGTTAGCAACCGCATGTAATGACGGAATAAAGCTGATAATCAGGCACACCACAACAGACGGAATCAATGCAGCAATTGCTTTCGGGTTGAAGCCCTTGTTGTACCAGTAGGGGCCATCCTGAGACACACTAAATAATGCATCCACATTAATTGTGCCACGTTTAATTAAATAAAAATCAGCAAGTAAAATGCCAAAAAGTGGGCCAATAAAAGAACCCAGAACATCCAGAGTGTAATGGATCAATTCTGGTGACTGGAACAGATTCCACGGAGTTAATAAAACAGAGCCTACAGCAGCAATCATACCACCAGTACGGAAACTGATCTTTTGAGGTGAGCAGTTTGAGAAATCAAAAGCGGGTGACACAAAGTTTGCGACAATATTAATCCCTATAGTGGCAGTAATCATGGTCAGCAAACCTATCGCCATCGCCACGCTATTTCCCACATGGCTGACTGTCTCAATAGGGTCGGTAATCATTTTGCCAAATAATGATTGTGTACCAGAAACAATAATGACAGTCACAATGGAAAATAGCAGAAAATTAAATGGCAGCCCCCAGCGATTCCCACGGCGAATTTCATTCATGTTTTTCGCATAACGCGAGAAATCACCGAAATTGAGCAGTGGCCCAGAAAAATAGGAAACCACCAGCGCAGTCGCTGTAATCATTTCCCAGACCTGGGCTGAAGGACTCAGCGTTTTACTTGATAGTGTGAAAGAAATGCCATCCAGACCGGTCTGGTAAAGTATCCAGCCCGCAAGGCACATCATAACGACATACACAGCTGGGCCTGCCACATCAATAAATCGTTTAATGGCGTCCATTCCGTGCCAGAACACCATAGCCTGCAATACCCACATAATGCCAAAACAAATCCATCCCAGATGCGAAAGCCCCAAAAAGTGAGCCTGTGTCATTGGCGCGAGCGAAGGCCAAAATTTCAAAATAACCAGCATCAGAGCATTTGCTGCCAGGTATGTCTGAATGCCGTACCAGGCAAACGCAATCAAACCACGGATTACTGCGGGAATATTGGCACCAAATACCCCAAAAGCCTGGCGGCTGATAACGGCATAAGGCACGCCGGCCATTTGGCTGGGTTTGGCTACCAGGTTAGCGCATACCTGAACAATACAAATACCCACCAACAGGCACAACAGCACTTGCCAGCTTGATAAACCTAATGCAAAAAAACTGGCAGCAACAACATAGCCGCCCATGCTGTGAACATCTGACATCCAGAATGAAAATATATTGTACCAGGTCCAACGTTGTTGGCGTGTGGGCGCCAGATCTTCATTGCACAATCTTGGGCTGTAGCCCGCATTGGGGTTATCAGCAGTTGTATGGTGAACGTTTGGCATGGATTCTGCTCCTTTACTCAATAGCAGCTGATGATGGTTTGTGCGGTAACTGTTGCAGGAACCAGGCCAGGTTCACATTTTTTGTGTACTTATTTTATATATATTGTATACAAGATAGAAAATGCATTGTGTACGGGAGTAATGAATGAGGCAGCAAGATGTGGGGCAACCCCAGCAAGAGCAACAAGATAAAGAAGCCGAAATATGGCAATCATTAATGAGAGCGATCGTTGAGCATCAACTTCCTCCGGGATGTAAGCTCCCTGAAGAAGCGCTGGCTGAAGCCTTTGGTGTGAGCCGAACGGGGATCAGAAAGGTCCTGACACGCCTTGCAACAGTGCAAATGGTCACTATGACGCCCCGGCGTGGTGCGTTTGTAGCAAGCCCTGGAGTAGAAGAATCAAAACAGATCTTCCGTACTCGCACGTTACTCGAATGTGCCAATCTACCTGATGTAGTGGCACATATTCAGCCGCCACATATTGCTGCGCTGGAAAATATCACTCGGCGCGAAGAACAAGCTCATCGCGAGCATGATGGCGCGGCAGCCATTCGTTACTCCGCAGATTTTCATATTCAACTCCATGCGATTTCTGGCAACGAGGTTATGGTTGAGACACTTACACGCCTGACACAGCGTTCCTCATTAGTGATAGCGGCCTGGGGGGCGCCATGGCAACAAGGTTGCCGGTGTGATGATCATGGCGTGCTGATTGATGCCCTGCGTCAAAAAGACCCTGACAGACTAATATCGTGTATGCAACAGCACTTCGAAGACATTCTTCATAGCCTGCATTTTGAACGAAGCGGTGAAACAGTTCCTGATTTTTCACGCCTGTTTGGTATACAAGAGGCAAAGAAATGACCACGTTGCGTATTCAGGTGATCAACCCCAATACCAGCCTTGCAATGACTCAGACTATCGGTGAGGCAGCCCGTATGGTCGCCAGTTCGGGTACTGAAATTTTGCCAGTCTGCCCATCCCACGGTGTACCTTCTATTGAAGGTCATTTTGATGAAGCGATTGGCGCTATGGGCGTGCTGGAACAGGTAACGTTGGGGGAACGTGCTGGGGTTGATGGGCATATTATTGCTTGTTTTGGTGACCCAGGCTTGCTGGCGGCTCGTGAACTGGCAACTGGGCCTGTGGTTGGCATAGCGGAAGCGGCTATGCATATGGCCACACTGGTTGCGACACGCTTCTCTATTGTCACTACTTTACCGCGCACGGTGATTATCGCCCACCATTTATTACGGCAGTATGGTTTTGAGCACCACTGTCAGGCAGTTCATTCCATTGATTTACCAGTATTGTCTTTAGAGGATGGCACGGGTTTTGCTCAACAAAAGGTTAGGGAGCGTTGTATACAGGCCAAAGCGCAGGATAACTGTGGCGCGATTGTGCTGGGGTGTGGCGGTATGGCAAATCTGGCGAGAGAACTTAGCCATGAGCTCTGTATTCCGGTCATTGATGGCGTGAGTGCTGCGGTCAAAATGGTAGAAGCTCTGCTTGGACTGGGATTGGGAACCAGCAAACAAGGTGATTTGGCAAAACCCAATCCCAAACCGCTAACTGGCCCGTATACAATCTTCAATGACCCATCTGTGATGTAGAAAGAGGAAAGTAAGGCATGCAATCAGAACAAGAAAATAACCCCCTGGCCTTTACACAAAACTACCCGCGCGACATGCTCGGTTATGCCGGAAAACCACCGCATCCACACTGGCCAGGGGGGGCCCGCCTGGCGATTCAATTTGTCCTGAATTATGAAGAGGGCAGTGAAAACAACGTATTACATGGTGACAGTGGTTCTGAGCAATTTTTGTCAGACATCATTGGTGCCGCCAGTTATCCAGACCGTCACATGTCGATGGATTCGCTCTATGAATATGGTTCGCGAGCGGGTTTCTGGCGCATCCACAACGAATTTCAACGCCGTGGGTTAACCATGACAATTTTTGGTGTGGCGATGGCGTTGGCGCGTAACCCGGAAGTTGTCCAGGCAATCAAAAATGCCGACTATGACGTGGTTAGCCATGGCTGGCGCTGGCTTCATTACCAAAATATTGATGAACAAACAGAACGTCAGCATATGCAGCAGGCGATTGAAACCCTGGAAAACTTGTTTGGTAAAAAGCCACTGGGTTGGTATACCGGGCGCGATAGCCCGAATACTCGCAGGCTGGTGGTTGAACAAGGGAGTTTTCAGTACGACAGTGATTATTATGGCGACGACTTGCCTTTCTGGAGTGAAGTAACCTGCCAGGATGGCACGGTGAAACCTCATCTGGTCGTGCCTTATACACTGGATGCGAACGACATGCGCTTTGCTACTGCGCAAGGGTTTAACACAGCGGAACAGTTCTACACTTACCTTAAAGACAGCTTTGATGTGTTATACGAAGAAGGCGAACATGCACCGAAAATGATGTCAGTAGGTATGCATTGCCGGTTATTAGGCCGCCCTGGTCGCTTCCGGGCACTGCAACGTTTCCTGGATTATATACAGGGTTTCAATGATGTCTGGGTTTGCCGCCGGCAGGATATTGCTGACCACTGGATAAAAACGCATCCGTGGCAGAAGTAATCGCAGCGGGATGGCTTCACCGGCCATCCCACAATAAACGTTTCAGCCCATTTTACTGACATGAGCGGCAACAATCCGCCAGCCAAACGGGAACTTCACCCAGGTTTGCATCTGGCGGCCAATACTCTCGCTGCCTTCACGGGTGAACTCAGTGCAGGTTACAGCCATTTCTTCACCGAAAGTGGTGATAGTTGTGTTATGCAGAGTGCGATCCAGTCCCTTGGGGGAACGGCCCTGGCGAAAGGCGCGGATCTCGGAAATGCCGTAGAGATTTTCTGTCGCACCATAGCGTACCGTGCGCGCATCCTCCCAAAAAAGTTCATCCAGAACGTCAACATCGTTGCTTACCAACGCTTGCTCATAGCGATAAAACGCGGCGGTGACTTCATTTAAAATAGCTTGTCTGTCGATATTATCTCTGTTCATGGAATACACCCTGTGCTGGTGTTGCCTGGCAAATATTCTGTAAAACAAGTGACTGTGCAGCCTGCAGGCAGCGTTTCTCCTGCCAGGGGGCACCAATCAGTTGTACACCAATGGGTAGGCCACCTGCCGTGATGAGGGGAACGGTTACAACAGGTAAACCCAAAAATGAAATAGGTTGGGTCAACATACCCATACTGGCTTTTACTGGCAAATCACACTGGTTAATGCGCATGGTTTGCTGCCCAATTTCAGTGGCACAGCACGGTGTGGCCGGGGCAATCAGAATATCAAAGTCATTGAATAACGGGAGTGTTACATCCCGAAACCAGGCCCGGAAGCGTTGTGCCTGTGTATACCAGGCTGAAGGGGTCATTGCACCTGCGAGCAGGCGGTCCCTGGAGTTCGGTTCGAATTCCTCCGGTTTTGTGCGTAGTAACGGTAAATAGTGGTTTCCACCTTCAGCGGCAGAAAGCAGGAAAGCGGCTGAACGCGCCATTTCAGCTTGTGGCAGTGTAATACTTTCTGTTGCCTGTAATCCCCTGGCAATTCGGCTGACGGCATCTCTGGCATCATCATCGCACCAGGTATCAAAATAGCCACCCAGCACAGCACAACGCAAAGGCCGCTCTGGCATAAGAGACTGTTCGATTAATGCCGGAGAGCGGCGTGCCTGAAAGTGATCATGGGGATCATCGCCCTGAAGCGAATCATAGACCAGCGCCAGATCTTCCACATGACGCGCCATAGGGCCAATATGATCGAGGCTCGCGACAAAAGGCTGGCTACCACTACGGGACAGACGGCCGAAGGTCGGTTTCAGGCCAAAAATGCCACACAACGAGGAAGGAACACGAATTGACCCGTTGGTGTCAGTACCCAGCGAGAAATTCACCAGCCCGGCGGCAACTGCTGCGGCAGAACCACCAGATGACCCTCCGGCGACCCGGCTAAGATCATGGGGATTATGGGTTGCCCCATAGTGTGTGTTCTCGGTAGTAAAGCCGTAGGCATATGCATCCATATTGAGTGCCCCGGCCAGGGACGCCCCTGCGTGCTGTAATTGCTTGATAGCGAAAGCATCATGGCTGGCTGGTGGGTTATCACGAAATAACCGGGCACCGGCCAGAGTCGTTATTCCACTAATATCAAATAAATTTTTAACAGCGTAGGGAACACCGGCAAGTGGGGGAAGTATCTCATTGCGAGCAATGCGCTGGTCTGTCTGTGCGGCTTCATCCAGCATGCGCTGGTGAGTTATGTGGGTAAACGCGTTGATAGCTGGGTTAATGCGTTCAATGTCTGCAAGCGCCTGTGTCGCCAGTTCGGTGGCGGAAAAAGATTTCTCGCGCAGGCCTTGTTGAATATCACTTATCCGCAAACTCATAACTGGTATACCCCGGCGACTTCCTGGCGCTGGTCCAGCTCAAAGTCCATTAATGGTTGTGCCATCGCATTAATGCGGCGCAATTGCACTTCAAGTTCTGCCCGGCGTGCATCATCCAGCGGCATATCCAGTATTTGGGCCATTAACGCAATATAGCCCGGCCAGTCAAAATCGGTTGTTTGCATGTTCTCTCCTTAAAATCCGGCGGCACTGCCATTGCTGCGAGGGTCATAAGCGCCTTCGAGCATACCGTTGGTATGGCGCACAATTGCACCAGCATGACCAACAGCCTCACTGAAGTCATCCAGAGCTTCCACTTCGTGGCCCATGGCGCGCAAGGATTCAAATGTTTGTGGGCTGAAGCGGTTTTCCAGTTTCAGGCTGTCTGAGGATTGCCCCCAGGTGCGGCCAAGTAGCCAGCGGGGAGCTGAAACAGCCTGTTGCAGTGGCACGCCTTGAAGCACATAGCGAGTAAACAGTGCAGCCTGCGTCTGTGGCTGCCCGTCACCTCCCATCGATCCGTAAACCATCACTCTGCCATCAGCCAGGCGAACAGCGGCCGGGTTTAGTGTGTGAAAAGGTTGCTTGCCTGGCGATAAAGCCAAAATATGCTGGGGATCCAGGCTGAATGCAGCCCCACGGTTTTGCCACAGTACACCGCTTTGTGGCAGCACTACACCGCTGCCAAATTCATGGTAAATGCTCTGAATAAAAGAAACAGCTAACCCGTTATTATCAATAACACCCATCCATACTGTATCTCCCGGGCCTTTGCCTGTTCCCCAGGGAGCGGCCTGGTTATCATCAATTTCAGCTGCCATATTTTCTAAGTTTTCCGGATCAAGCAGGCTTTGCACCGGGCGAGTAACATGGCGAGGGTCGGTTATGTACTGATCACGCAGGGCAAATGCTTTTTTCGTGGCTTCAACAATCCGGTGAATGGTTTGCACTTCGTTCGCTTGTGCCATATCCATTCCGGCTGTGATGCCAAGGATCGCCAGCGAAACCAACCCCTGAGTAGGTGGCGCAAGGTTATAGACATCACCTTGTGGGTGAGTCAGATGCAATGGTAACCGGCGGCGAGCCCGGTGTGCGGCCAGGTCCTGCAAAGTAACCGGTATTCCCAGTTCTTCCAGCTCCTGAGCCATCTGGCTGGCAAGGGGGCCACGGTAAAAACTATCCAGGCCTTCGGTGGTTAAGCGTGTTAGCGTCTGCGCCAGTCGTGGCTGGCAAAAGCGGCTACCTGCTACAGGAACTTCCCCCCGGGAAAGAAAGGTTTGCGCGAAACCCGGTACATTTGCCAGTTCATGATACTTTCCCTGAGTGGCAATCGCTTGTGACTGCGTGACAGGTATACCATCGGCTGCATAACGAATAGCGTCGGCCAGCAAACGGGAAAGTGGTAATTGCCCTCCACCTAATTCCTGTGAAATCAACAGTGCTTCCTGCCACCCACTGATAGTACCTGGCACGGTTAGTGCAGCACGAGGGCCACGGTGTGGAATATGTGTTTCATTGGCGTAGAACTCCATCGAAGCCAGTGAGCCTGCCGCACCACTTGCGTCTATGGCGACGGGTTCGCCTTCAGGTGGAACGATTAGCCAGAAGCCATCACCACCAATACCATTCATATGAGGGTAGGTGACGGCAATAGTGGCAGCCGCGGCCACCATGGCTTCAATCGCGTCACCGCCGTGACGTAATACGGACAAGGCGGTTTCACTCGCCAGGTGGTGTGGCGTAACAGCCATACCTGAAGGGGCCATGTTGCTTTGTATCATCGTTTCTGTCTCTTGCTCAGGGGAACATTAATACTAAGCAAGAGACGTTCCAGAATGACGCGAAATGTTTCATTATACTCAGGTCGGTTGCAACAAAAGTTACAGGAGAACCCATGAAACAACTGGATGAGCGTCTTAGGGCCAGCTATGCCCAGCTTTCCCCACAGGAACAGCGAGTGGCTGGGTTTATCATGGATCATTTCGATGATTTGATAAGCTATAACAGTGCTGAACTGGCAAGGCTGAGTGGGGTCTCGAAGGCAACAGTCAGCCGGCTGTTTAAACGACTGGGGTATGACCGCTACAAAGTTATGCGCGATGAATTACGTACTTTGCGCCAAAGTGGGATGCCCCTAACAGAAAACCGTGATGCGGTGCAGGGCAACACCCTGCTGGCGCGCCATTACAAACAAGAAATGGCTAACCTGACACACTGGGTCAATACCCTTGATGCTACGCAATTCAGCGATATTATTTCTGCGCTGGCAGTAGCAAAACGTATTCTGATTGTTGGTTTACGTAATAGTTGGCCAGTAGCACTGCACTTGCGTCAGCAACTACTGCAAAGCCGTGGCAATGTCTATGTACTTCCTCAGCCAGGGCAGACTTTATCTGAAGAGTTGGTCGACATCAGCCCCAGTGATTGCGTTGTGATGGTCGCCTTTCGCCGCCGCCCGCGCATTATTCGCCCGATATTGAATGATCTGGTGCAACGGGGCATCCCACTGGTAGTTATTAGCGAACCGCAAGCCAGCACTCTGAAAGGTGTCGGTGGCTGGCACCTTGAAGCCCCTCTGGACAGCGTTTCGGCATTTGATTGCTACAGCAGTGCAATGAGCCTGGTAAATTTGTTGGCAAATGCACTCTTACACCACAGCCTTGCAGATGGCAGGCAGCGTATTCATCAGATAGCGGAACTGTATGGTTCGCTTGATGAACTGGAACAGCGTTAAATTGCACTATCATGGTGCCAATGCACTATGATAGTGTTCACTTTTAGGGCGTTCTCTCTTATCTCTCCAGCCAATAACTTTTCTAAAAAATAAATATTTTACCTGTAGTTATGGTGCTGGTTGTTTTTGTTTCGCTATGGCACATTAGTTGCAGAACTTTTCATTAAGAATCTTTTGTTTCATTGCGAATTGTCTATATCAAGGAATCATCATGTCCGACACCCAGCTTTATCCACAAATCAATCCTCCTCACCGGTTATTGATGGGACCGGGGCCAATTAATGCTGACCCTCGCGTTTTACGTGCTATGTCCAGCCAATTGATCGGCCAGTATGACCCGGTGATGACGGGATACATGAATGAAGTGATGGCGTTATACCGGGGCGTCTTCCGCACCCAAAACCAGTGGACGATGCTGGTGGATGGTACATCTCGTGCGGGTATCGAAGCGGTGTTGGTTTCAGCCATTCGTCCTGGCGATAAGGTTCTGGTGCCAGTATTTGGGCGTTTTGGACATTTGTTGTGTGAAATCGCCCGGCGATGCCATGCAGAAGTGCATACCATTGAAGTTCCCTGGGGAGAAGTCTTTACCCCGGATCAAATTGAAGATGCTATCCGGCATGTGAAACCTCGTTTGCTGCTGACTGTTCAGGGCGATACCTCCACCACAATGTTACAGCCGCTGGAAGAATTAGGTGCGATTTGCCGCCGCCATGGCGTGTTGTTTTACACCGATGCTACAGCGTCGTTAGGCGGCAACCCAATGCAGGCAGATGAGTGGGGACTGGATGCCGTTTCCGCCGGGTTACAAAAATGCCTGGGCGGGCCTTCCGGGAGTTCGCCGGTTACCCTCAGCCCTGAAATGGCGAGTGTCATCAGCAAGCGCCGTTGTATCGAGCAAGGGATCCGCAGTGCATCTCATGAAGATGGTGACGATGAAATGATCTGGTCCAACTATTTTGATCTGGGCATGATCATGGATTACTGGGGGACAGAACGCCTCAACCACCACACTGAAGCAACCAGCATGTTATTTGCCGCACGCGAATGTGCCCGCATCATGCTGGAAGAAGGCATGGACAACATCATTGCTCGCCACGCATTACATGGCCGGGCTATGGTTGCTGGCATTCAGGGAATGGGGCTGTCTGTATTTGGCGATATCGCCAATAAAATGAATAACGTCATGGGTGTGGTTATTCCGGAAAATGTTCATGGTGAAGCGGTGCGCAAAACACTGCTGGAAGACTTCCATATTGAAATAGGCACGTCATTTGGTCCACTGCAGGGCAAAATCTGGCGTATTGGCACGATGGGCTATAACGCTCGTAAAGATTGCGTATTGCAGACTTTAACGGCATTGGAAGCAGTGCTTAACCGCCATGGTTTTCGAACCACACAGGGGGCAGCAATGCAGGCCGCATGGGATATCTATGACGCGGAGGCGCGCCCATGACAGTGATGGCAATGCCCGACGAACAATCCCGCCAGGCGGCCAGCCGCATTATGGCGCGCAGCGATACGCTGGCGTTAATTTCTCAAACCCCGGGGCAACTTACCCGGGTTTTCCTGTCACCTGAGCATTTACAGGCAAATCAGCAAGTTGCCCGTTGGATGGAAGAAGCAGGTATGACCACCTGGCAGGATGCCACAGGAAATATCTGTGGCCGTTATGAAGGTGAAACAGAAGGTGCGAGTGCTGTATTACTGGGCTCACACCTGGATACTGTCAGAAATGCCGGGCGGTATGATGGCATGCTGGGGGTACTGACAGCCATTGAAGTGGTTGACTGGCTTAACCAGCAAGGTAAACGCCTGTCTCATGCCATTGAAGTTATTGGCTTTTCAGATGAAGAGGGCACGCGCTTTGGTATAACCCTGTTGGGTAGCCGGGGGATTACAGGTACCTGGCCTGAAAACTGGCTGGAATGCCAGGACAGCGAAGGCATTACTGTTGCCCAGGCGATGGTGCAGGCAGGGCTTGACCCGGCGAGAATTGGTATGGCGGCGCGTAGCCAGGAAGATTTTATCGCCTACCTTGAACTGCATATTGAGCAAGGCCCGGTTCTGGAACAGGCCTTGCTCCCGTTGGGCGTAGTGACAGCCATCAATGGTGCTCACCGTTTGCGCTGCTGTTTCACCGGCCAGGCCGGGCACGCCGGTACAGTGCCGATGGCGCATCGCCATGATGCACTTGCCGCTGCTGCCGCCTGGATTCACCAGGTGGAACAAATAACATTGGCAAGTGGTGGCGACAATGTCGCAACGGTGGGTACGGTTAATTGTCTGCCTGGTGCCGTTAATGTTATTCCTGGCTCGGTGGAACTGACACTGGATATTCGCAGCCCATCGGATGCCTGCCGGGATGCATTGTTGTCACAACTGTTATCGCAAGCAGAAACGATTGCGCACCAACGCGGGTTATCCTTCACCCACGACACGTTCTATTCTATTCCGGCGACACCATGCTCCCAAGTGTTACAGGCAGCATTGAGTGAAGCGGTTGCTGCTGCTCAGGGCAAAGCGCTTTCTCTGCCGAGCGGCGCAGGGCATGATGCTATTGCTGTCGCAGAACGCTGGCCGGTCGGCATGCTGTTCGTTCGCTGTGAAAAAGGTATCAGCCATCACCCGGCAGAATCGATAACTGAAGCTGATGTTGCTGTTGCGATGAAAGCATGGAGCCAGGCGGTGTGCGCGGTTGCAGAAGCCCCAACGCCACTGGCCCGGTTTAACCAGGCAGATACTCAGGCCGCGAAGGCCATGATTCAGGCTTGCGTGGCAATACCAGCCTGGCAAGAAGCACTGGTTGCTGGCCGGCCTTATTCGTCGTTTACAGCATTGAAAAAGCACGCAATTGAATTAGCTGAAACATGGCAAGCAGCAGAGCTTAATCAGGCGCTCAGTGCACACCCTCGCATTGGTGAGCGGCCAACAGGTAAGAGTGAAGAAGCACAGCTATCGCGCGGCGAACAGGCTGCGGTGAATACTGCAGATCAGGCGCTGGTACAGGCACTGGCAAAAGGAAATGCCGATTACGAAAAGCGTTTTGGACGCGTTTTTTTGATTCGGGCAAAAGGGTTATCCGGGCAGGATATTCTGCAGGCATTACAACGCCGGATGGTGTTGAAACCAGAACAAGAAAGCCTGGAAGCGCTTGAACAGCTACGGCAGATTACGTTATTACGCCTTGAAGGAGTTTTCTTACCATGAGTACGCTCAGCACACATATTCTGGATACGGCAATCGGGAAACCGGCTGTGGGTGTGGCTATTCGCCTGGAACAACTTCAGTCTGGTAAGTGGGTAACGCTAACGCAGGGTGAAACAGATACCGATGGCCGCCTGAAAAACCTCGGTGGTGGGGAACTAGGGCCAGGTCAGTACCGGCTGGTTGCGCAAACTGGTGAGTATTTTGCTATTACTCAACGTGAAACACTCTACCCCGTCGCGCAAATTGACCTGATTTTACCGGCAGATAATCTGCATTATCACCTGCCATTCTTGATTTCCCCCTGGTCGTGGTCGACCTACCGGGGAAGTTAATGACAGGTGGGCTCCCCCAGGCAAATTGCCTGAGAGGGAGGCTATCAGCGGTTAAGCATGAAGTTGTCTGCATCGCGCCAGGCCGGGAATTTTTCCCGGTACTCCTGCAACGCAGTGAGTGACAGTTCAGCGTCTATGCGTGCAGCATGGTGTGGATCGCAAGAGGCAATGATTTCCCCTTGTGGCGAGATAACCCGGCTGTCGCCCCGGTAATGATGCCCATTGCCATCCGTACCCACCCGGTTGCAGCCAGCAACCCAAACCTGGTTTTCAATGGCCCGGGCAGACAACAATGTTTGCCAGTGCTGCGAGCGGGGCGCAGGCCAGTTGGCAACATACAGAGCTAAATCGTAATCGCCCAGGTTGCGTGACCACACAGGGAAACGCAGATCGTAGCAGACTAAAGGTAAAATTCTCCAGCCTCGCCATTCAACAATCACTCTGTCATTCCCAGCCTGATAGAACTGGTGTTCATCAGCCATGCGGAAGAGATGCCGTTTATCGTAATGACTGACTTCACCTTCCGGTGTGACCAGTAAAAAGCGGTTAACCGGCCCGGATTCAGTTTGCAATGCAGCACTGCCCGCAACCATAGCGTCGCACTGGCAGGCCTTTTCTTTCATCCACTCAATGACCTGAGCTTCAGGCATGGACTGCTGTGCTGCTTCCATTGCAAAGCCGGTAGTAAACATTTCTGGCAGGACAATCAAATCCCGCCCAGAAAGCTTATCCATCACCACATCAAAATGGCGCAAATTGGCGGAACCATCCATCCAGACCAGCGGTTGTTGCAACAGGGTAATTTTCAAACCAGACACCGTCAGCGCTCCACATTTATTCAGGGATTATCACACTGTATCAGACAATAACGCGTTTAGCCGCGAAATAAAAACCGCACCTGTTACCAGATGCGGTTTGCGGATGTATCACAGAGATAACGGATTTAGCTCAAATCAGGCAGCCTGGTCTTTATGGCTGGCCTCATGGAACTTTACTGGCTGAGTAGCCAGTGCATCCGGCTCAAACTCATCGACATTAATACTGCGTAATCGGCTAACTTCCGCCTGTTTCAATATCCGGGCTTCTTCTTCCGTTATTTCCCCTGCAGCCAGTGCCGATTTTGCCAGTGCATCCAGGCGGGTAAACGACAGGTTTTTACCGCGGCTTTCACACAGCCGTTTATGAATCGGCTCGGCAGCAATAACATCATGCAATGCGGCTTCTATCAGGCCAGCCGGGTTATGTTCACTCGGCTCCAGGAACTGGCCGCGGCCAATACGGTCACGGGTTGCACTGGGCTGTTGTAGAATTGTCGCGACCTTGCTGTCCAGTTTATCAGAAGGTGCCTGATGGCGGCGGCCAAGTGGGAAGACCACAACACGTAATAAACGGGCAACAGCTTTATTGGGGAAATTACGCAACAAGTCGTCAATAGCCTGCTCAGCCTGGAACAGCGCATCCTGAACCCCCCAGTGTACCAACGGTAAATCTTCCTGATGGCGCCCTTCATCTTCATAACGTTTCAACGCTGCAGAGGCCAAATATAACTGGCTGAGAATATCGCCAAGACGCGCCGAAATACGCTCACGGCGTTTCAGGCTGCCACCCAGCACCGCCATTGAAACATCTGAAAGCAACGCCAGGTTAGCGCACAGCTTATTCATTTGTTGGTAATAACGGCGAGTGGCATCGCGTGTTGGTGCAGCACTGGTACGGCCATTTGTCAGACCCAACCAGAAGCTGCGTACTTTATTACTACCCACATGGCCAATATGGCGGAAAAGCAGCTTATCAAACGCGTTCACATCGTTATTTTGAGCAGCAGTCATTTCATCCAGAACATAAGGATGGCAACGAATGGCTCCCTGGCCGAAGATCATCATACTGCGGGTCAGAATGTTGGCGCCTTCAACGGTAATGGCAATAGGTGCGCCCTGGTAAGCCCTGGCAAGAAAGTTAGATTCACCGAGCATAATGCCTTTGCCGCCAGCGATATCCATGGCATCAATAATTGAACGCTGCCCACGGTGAGTGCAGTGGTATTTGACAATTGCCGACAGCACAGCCGGTTTTTCACCCATCACTATGGCATAGGTAATCAATGATGCAGCAGCATCCATAACCCAGGCATTACCTGCAATACGTGCCAGAGCTTCTTCAATCCCTTCCATTTTGCCAATGGAGACTTTGAACTGGCGGCGAATATGCGCATAAGCTCCGGTAGCCATTGCAACAGATTTCAGGCCGCCAGTTGAGTTGGAGGGTAGGGTAATTCCGCGTCCGACTGACAGGCATTCAACCAACATGCGCCAGCCCTGGCCTGCCATTTGGGGGCCACCAATAATATAATCAATAGGGACAAATACATCGTTACCGCGTGTTGGGCCGTTCTGGAAAGGTACATTCAGTGGGAAGTGACGGTGACCAATTTCAACGCCAGGCGTAGACGTTGGAATTAACGCACAAGTAATGCCCAGTTCCGTTTCCTTGCCCAATAAGTTATCCGGGTCAGACAGTTTAAATGCCAGGCCAAGAACCGTAGCAACCGGTGCCAGAGTGATGTAACGCTTATTCCAGGTCAGCCGCATACCCAGCACTTGTTCGCCTTGCCATTCACCCATGCAAACAACGCCTGTATCAGGAATTGCACCTGCATCAGACCCGGCCTCAGGGCTGGTCAGCGCAAAACAAGGGATTTCCTGGCCGCGAGCCAGGCGTGGTAAATAATGATTTTTTTGCTCTTCAGTACCGTAGTGTTGCAGCAATTCACCCGGCCCCAGAGAGTTAGGAACACCCACAGTAATGGCAAGAATGCCTGAGACGCCAGAGAGCTTTTGCAACACCTTCGCCTGAGCGTAAGCCGAGAAAGCCAGACCGCCATATTCTTTTTTGATAATCATCGCGAAGAAACGGTGTTCTTTCAGGTACTGCCACAACTCTGGAGGAAGATCTGCCAGTTCATGGGTTATCTGGAAATCATTCGCCATGCGGCAGGCTTCTTCCACCGGGCCATCAAGAAAGGCCTGTTCTTCGGGGGTTAACACTGGCTGTGGGTAATTATGTAGTTTTTTCCAGTCAGGTTTCCCCTGAAAAAGATCACCCTCCCACCAAGTAGTGCCAGCATCAATTGCTTCCTTTTCGGTTCGCGACATTGGTGGCATCACTTTACGAAAAGTACGAAATACTGGCGCTGAAATCAGAGATTTGCGCATTGGTGCAAAATTAAACGGCACCAGCATAATTAACAACGGTAACAGCACCCAGGCAGACCACAGCCCGGTAGCAGCAAGGCCTGCGGTCCATAACAACAGAACCAGGCTGCTTAGTGTCAGCGACAGACGGTGATAAAACAGCGCACCTAGCACAATAAACGTTGCAACAATACTCAATATCAGCATAAGAAAAGCTCCCTTCTTGTAGGAGGTCTGACCACTTGATGTAGTTATGGTTTTAGTGGATGTGCATTTCTTTATCAATCTATTTACAAAATAATTACAACCTGGTTCACAATGTTCATGACAAGAGTCTGAAAAAAAGTGGTTCATCTAACCAGCAGTGCTTCTCGCTGTTCGTGCTATCCGGTAAACTTCTGGCTGATATTTTTAATACTGAAGGATATTCCTTATGTACCAGGATTTGATTCGTGGTGAGCTGAATGAAGCAGCCGAAACACTGGCTAACTTTTTGAAAGATGAAGAAAATATTCATTCCATTCAGCGCGCAGCAGTGATGCTGGCAGACAGCTTTAAAGCTGGGGGAAAAGTGCTCTCTTGCGGCAATGGCGGTTCGCATTGTGACGCAATGCATTTCGCTGAGGAACTCACCGGGCGCTACCGTGAAAACCGTCCTGGATACCCGGCAATCGCTATCTCTGATGTCAGCCATCTCTCCTGCGTTAGCAATGACTTCGGTTATGAGTATGTCTTTTCCCGCTACGTAGAAGCAGTTGGCCGGGAAGGCGATGTATTACTGGGTATTTCTACCTCGGGTAACTCAGGTAACGTAATTAAAGCGATTGAAGCAGCGAAAGCGAAAGGCATGAAAGTCATTGCGCTAACAGGCAAAGATGGCGGGAAAATGGCAGGCAGTGCTGATGTGGAAATTCGTGTGCCACATTTTGGCTATGCTGATCGTATTCAGGAAATCCATATTAAAGTTATCCATATTCTGATTCAGTTAATTGAAAAAGAAATGGTAAAAGCCTGAGCCAATAAAAGGCAATGGCGCAGTAGCTGGTAGCGGCACAGGCGTTTTCGTGTTGTGCTGCTACCATGTGTGAGGTGTTTTATGTGTGAATTGCTCGGGATGAGCGCGAATGTGCCCACCGATATTTGCTTTAGTTTTACCGGGCTGGTTCAGCGTGGTGGCGGAACCGGTCCTCATAAAGATGGCTGGGGAATTACATTCTACGAGGGGAAAGGTTGCCGGACCTTTAAAGATCCTCAACCCAGTTTTCGCTCGCCCATTGCCCGCCTGGTCCAGGACTACCCTATCAAATCTTGCTCAGTGGTCGCACATATTCGGCAGGCCAATCGTGGCAAAGTCGCGCTGGAAAATACGCATCCGTTTACTCGTGAGTTGTGGGGGCGTAACTGGACATACGCACATAATGGGCAACTGAAAGGCTACCATTCGCTGGATACAGGGCATTTTCGCCCGGTAGGCGAAACCGACAGCGAGTATGCTTTTTGCTGGTTGTTGCATAAGCTCAATGAACGCTACCCGCGAACCCCTGGCAACATGCCTGCCGTGTTTCGTTACATTGCACAACTTGCAGGTGAATTGCGGGAAAAGGGCGTATTCAATATGTTGCTGTCTGACGGGCGTTACGTGATGGCCTACTGTTCTACCCGGTTACATTGGATAACCCGGCGAGCACCGTTTGGCGTTGCGACATTACTGGATCAAGATGTAGAAATCGACTTTCAGAAAGAAACCACACCGAATGATGTGGTCACCGTTATTGCTACACAGCCTTTAACCGGCAATGAAACCTGGACCCAAATCGAACCTGGTTCATGGGCACTATTTTACCTGGGAGACCGTATAGTTTGAGGCCAGTTGTGGTTGGGTTGCGTTCATATTGGGCGCACCCACAACATAATGACCATTGACTACGGAAACTACAGGTGGCTGATGGTATTTGGCAAAATAGTCGTAACCCGGTTTTAGCTCTTCCCAGAACTTGATGTAATAAGAATATTTATGACGCGCCATATTGGCGTCTGTCATACGGAAAGGGAAGATATTCACCTCAACCTGAGGTTGCCCGAAAATAATAGCACCAGTAACAAACTGGAATATTTCATCAATATTCGAGTTGGTCATTGCATAACAACCGACGGATACACAGGCTCCGTGGATCATCAGGTATTTACCATCATACCCGTGTTCCCGGTCGTAAGTGTTTGGGAAACCAATGTTAATTGCTTTATAAAAGCGGCTGTCAGGTTTTAGCTGGCTTCGCCCAACAGAATAAAAGCCCTCTGGGCTTTTAAAATCCCCCATGCGCCGTTTTGGCCCAAGACCACCAGAATAGTTACAGATGCGGTAGCTGTTCATCAACTGATAGCGTTCGCCCATCTTGACGTACAGCTCAAGAATGCGTTCTTCCTTGAAAATCTGGATATAAACCGGGGAGCCCATTAACTGCTTTTTCATTTCTGTGCTGGCTGGTTTTGCTATCGTGCCGCCGGAAATGTCACTGGCAAATGACAAAAGGGGCATTAGAAGCATCGCAAATACAAGTGCGATTTTACGCATACTGCTATATTCCTTGATAAACCTTAAAATCAATCGCCAGATTGGCTAAGAAGACCCAAAATCAGATTTTTCTGCCTGATCGGGCTCACATTAGCACCACTATTAATTTTCGCAAGCCCTTGAGAGGGATGTTTGGCAGATAATTGTGTAATGGTTGTTATGGCAAGCATATTTTTATTCTGTACTTTGCGAGTTTGTTCTCACTCCCTGATTTTGGATTGGGTTTTTCGCATGCAAGGCGTCCGATTAATGGTACTATCTTGCGGGTCAAAAGTAGATTAATAGTAAAACCCGGTGAGTTGATTGATGGCCGGTGGATAAGATAAGAAAGGACGCTTTCCTGGGATTCACCAACGGCACAAACCTTTTGGTATAAGGCTTGCCGCGTGTATTTTACTGCATTGCTCTCCTCCTTTTCTTAACCTTCGTGCTGTATCACCTTTCATCACTACTCTGGCGTCAGTGGCTTGTTGCTGGCGGAATTACGTTAATAATTGCGTGATAACCATATGATTAAAATTAAAAAAGGTCTCGACTTGCCTATCGCAGGCAGGCCTGTCCAGGAAATTTATGATGGCCCTGCCATCAGTCATGTGGCAGTGCTCGGCGAAGAATATGTCGGCATGCGCCCTTCTATGCGAGTCAAAGAGGGCGAACCGGTCCGTAAAGGGCAGCCACTCTTTGAAGATAAAAAAAATCCCGGGGTCATTTTTACTGCACCTGCCAGCGGCACTGTGGTTGCCATTAATCGTGGCGAACAGCGTGTGTTGCAATCAGTGGTCATTAAAGTTGATGGTAATGAACAAATTACTTTTAACCGCTATGCGCTGAAGGATATCGCTGAGCTCTCACGGGAAACCGTTGAGCAACAGTTGCTGGCTTCTGGATTATGGACTGCATTACGTACTCGTCCATTCAGTAAATCCCCCACACCAGGTTCAGAACCCACCGCTATTTTTGTGACGGCAATAGACACCAACCCACTTGCCGCAGATCCGCAACTGATTATTCACAATGAACGTGAGATGTTTAATGCCGGGTTATCCGTACTTGCCCGCCTGACAAAAGGCAAAGTGCATGTTTGCCAGGCAAGTGGTGGCAAACTGGGTGGGCATTCATCCGGTCAGGTCACCTTTAACGAATTTGCAGGGCCACATCCTGCCGGTTTGCCGGGTACTCATATTCATTTCCTTGAACCGGTGAGTATTAAAAAGCAGGTCTGGCATCTGAATTACCAGGACGTTATCGCCATCGGGAAGCTGTTTATTAATGGGGAGCTTTGCTGTGAACGTGTTGTGGCATTGGGTGGCCCGCAAGTAAACAATCCACGCCTGGTGCGTACCTGTCTCGGAGCATCACTGGAAGAACTGTTACAAGGTGAACTGGCTGAAGGTGAAAACCGCATTCTGTCTGGCTCTGTTCTGAATGGGCATATTGCGCATGGCCCGCATGCCTGGTTAGGGCGCTTTCATTTGCAGGTTTCTGTATTACTCGAAGGGCGCGAGAAAGAACTATTCGGCTGGGTTATGCCGGGCAAAGACAAATTCTCCATCACCCGCACTACTTTGGGTCACTTCCTGAAACATAAACTGTTTAACTTCTCGACAGATACCAACGGTGGCGAACGCTCAATGGTGCCTATTGGTAACTATGAGCGTGTTATGCCTCTTGATATTTTGCCCACTTTACTGCTGCGAGACCTGTTGGCTGGCGATACAGACGGTGCTCAGGCGTTAGGGTGCCTTGAACTGGATGAAGAAGACCTCGCATTGTGCACTTATGTGTGCCCGGGAAAATATGAATATGGCCCGGTATTACGCCAGGTATTAACCCGTATCGAGCAGGAAGGATAACCATGGGCTTAAAACAGTTATTTGAAAAGATTGAGCCGCATTTTACGAAAGGCGGCAAACTGGAGAAGTACTATCCCCTGTTCGAAGCTACGGCAACGGTGTTTTACACGCCGGGCACAGTAACCAAAGGTGCATCTCATATTCGCGATGCCATTGACCTGAAACGTATGATGATTCTGGTCTGGTTTTCTGTATTTCCTGCCATGTTTTGGGGAATGTATAACGTTGGGCAGCAGACCATTCCTGCGCTTAATAAACTCTATTCCCCTGAACAATTGCAACAGGTTATCGCCAGTGACTGGCATTACACCGTTGCTCAATGGCTGGGAGTGAGTTTTGCCCCTGATGCCGGCTGGTTAAGCATGATGTTACTGGGGGCGGTTTTCTTTGTTCCCATCTACCTGACTGTTTTTGTTGTCGGCGGTTTCTGGGAAGTGCTGTTTGCCATTATTCGCAAGCATGAAGTGAATGAAGGTTTCTTCGTTACCTCGATTCTGTTTGCGCTGATTGTCCCGCCCACTTTGCCTTTGTGGCAGGCAGCTTTGGGGATTTCGTTTGGTGTGGTGATCGCCAAGGAGATTTTTGGCGGCACCGGGCGTAACTTCCTCAACCCCGCACTGGCCGGGCGTGCATTTCTTTTCTTTGCATACCCAGCACAAATATCAGGCGACCTGGTCTGGACGGCTGCAGATGGCTTTTCTGGTGCCACACCGCTTTCACAGTGGGCAAGCCACGGTGGGCAGGCACTGGTTAATGTCACCACAGGCCAGCCCGTTACCTGGCTGGATGCTTTTCTCGGTAACATCCCAGGCTCCATTGGTGAAGTCTCTACGCTGATGATAATCATTGGCGGGGCTATCATCATGTTTGGTCGTGTAGCATCCTGGCGCATCGTGGCTGGCGTCCTTATCGGGATGATAGCGACCGCAACCTTATTCAACCTGATTGGCTCTGCCACAAACCCTATGTTCGCGATGCCGTGGTACTGGCATTTGGTTCTGGGTGGTTTTGCTTTTGGCATGATGTTCATGGCAACCGATCCCGTTTCAGCCTCTTTTACTGACAAAGCCAAATGGAGTTATGGCCTGCTAATTGGCGTCATGTGCGTCTTGATAAGGGTAGTAAACCCGGCTTACCCAGAAGGGATGATGCTGGCAATTCTGTTTGCTAACCTCTTCGCGCCATTGTTCGACTACCTGGTGGTGCAGGCTAACATCAAACGGAGGAAATCTCGTGGCTGAGAAAAAAGGTAACGATAGCATTGGCAAGACATTGCTGGTTGTACTGCTACTTTGTCTGGCCTGTTCCGTTGTGGTGGCAGGTTCTGCTGTAGGGCTAAAACCGCGCCAGCAAGAGCAGAGGTTGCTGGACAAACAACGTAATATTCTTGATGTCGCTGGTCTGTTACAGCCGGGAATGAGCAGTGAAGCTGTGAAGCAAATTTACAGCTCACGCATTGAACCACGGTTGCTAGATTTACAAAGTGGCCAGTTAACAAATAAAGATCCTGCGTCATTTGACCAGGCGGCAGCATTGCGCTCTTCCGACCAGAGCATTGCGTTGAGTGCTTCACAAGACCCTGCGGGCATTAAGCGTCGTAGTAATTTGGTTGAAATTTACCTGGTAAAAGGCGAAGACAACCACATTCAAGAATTAGTGTTGCCCGTGTATGGCAATGGCTTGTGGTCAATGATGTACGCCTTTGTTGCACTGGATATCGACGGCCGTACCGTCAAAGGCATTACCTATTATGACCAAGGGGAAACCCCAGGGCTGGGGGGAGAAGTTGAAAACCCGAGCTGGCGGCAAAAGTGGGTGGGTAAAACACTGTTTGATGACAATGGTAAACCAGCCATTCGCGTAGTGAAAGGTGGTGCACCGCAAGGTGATAAGCACGGTGTGGATGCCCTTTCAGGCGCAACGTTAACCTCAAATGGTGTACAACACACCTTCGATTTTTGGTTAGGTAAATTAGGTTTTGGGCCATTCCTGAAACGTGTCCAGGAGGAGGGGCTAAACAATGGCTGATACTGCTGGTTTGAAAGAAATTAAACGGGTAGTTGTTTCTCCGTTAGTGGATAACAACCCAATTGCACTGCAAATTCTTGGGGTTTGCTCTGCGCTTGCCGTGACAACCAAGCTGGAAACAGCGTTTGTGATGACGCTGGCCGTAACGTTAGTTACTGCGTTTTCCAGTCTGTTTATCTCCTTGATCCGTCATCATATTCCTAACAGTGTGCGTATTATCGTGCAGATGGCCATTATCGCATCGCTGGTAATTGTTGTGGATCAGTTGCTTAGGGCTTTTGCTTACGAAATTTCCAAACAGTTGTCGGTATTCGTTGGCCTGATTATCACGAACTGTATTGTGATGGGGCGTGCTGAAGCTTATGCAATGAAATCTCCGCCATTGGCAAGCTTTATGGACGGTATTGGTAATGGCCTGGGTTATGGCGTCATTCTGATTATCGTTGGCTTTTTACGTGAACTGATTGGCAGCGGGAAACTGTTTGGTGTCACCGTACTGGAAACCGTACAAAACGGTGGCTGGTACCAACCAAATGGTATGTTTTTGCTCGCACCCAGTGCGTTTTTCATCATTGGCCTGCTGATTTGGGGGATTCGTACTCTCAAACCCGCTCAGCAGGAAAAGGAGTAATCGCCAATGGCTCACTATATTAGCTTGTTTGTCCGCGCAGTGTTTGTGGAGAACATGGCGTTAGCCTTCTTCCTTGGCATGTGCACCTTCCTGGCTGTATCCAAAAAAGTCTCCACCGCGTTTGGGCTGGGCATTGCCGTTACGGTGGTGTTGGGGATTGCTGTTCCGGTGAATAATCTGGTCTACAACTTGATCCTGCGTGATGGCGCGCTGGTGAGTGGTGTGGATCTCAGCTTTCTGAACTTTATTACCTTTATTGGTGTGATAGCAGCGCTGGTTCAGATTCTGGAAATGATCCTGGATCGCTTTTTCCCGGCGCTCTACAACGCATTGGGGATCTTCCTGCCATTGATCACGGTGAACTGCGCCATTTTCGGTGGCGTTTCGTTTATGGTGCAGCGTGATTACAACTTTGGGGAATCCATTGTTTATGGCATTGGTTCAGGCGTGGGCTGGATGCTGGCCATTGTTGCTCTGGCGGGTATTCGCGAAAAAATGAAGTATGCCAATGTACCCGCAGGGTTGCGTGGTCTGGGCATTACCTTTATCACCACCGGGTTAATGGCATTGGGCTTTATGTCTTTCTCTGGTGTGCAGCTATAAGGGCGGAAATGTATGGAAATTATTCTTGGCGTAGTGATGTTTACGCTGATTGTCCTGGCGCTGGCGCTGTTGATTCTTTTTGCAAAATCAAAGTTGGTCAACTCTGGTGATGTCCTGATTGAAGTAAATGGCGATGCCGACAAACAGTTTCGCGCAGCAGCTGGCGACAAACTACTCAACACGTTATCCGGGCAGGGGATATTTGTTTCATCTGCCTGTGGTGGTGGTGGTTCTTGTGGTCAGTGCCGGGTAAAAATCAAACAAGGTGGTGGAGATATACTGCCTACTGAGCTTTCCCATATTTCAAAACGCGAAGCCCGTGAAGGCTGCCGCCTGGCTTGCCAGGTTGCAGTTAAGCAAGATATGCAAATTGAGCTGCCGGAAGAAATTTTCGGGGTCAAAAAATGGGAATGCGAAGTTATCTCTAACGATAACAAAGCCACTTTTATTAAAGAACTGAAGTTACGTATTCCTGACGGTGAAGATGTGCCGTTTCGAGCTGGTGGTTATATTCAAATTGAATGTGACCCACATGAAGTGGCGTATAGCGATTTTGATGTGCCAGAAAAATACCGTAGCGATTGGGATAAATTCAATTTATTCCGTTACCACTCTTTAGTGAAAGAACCCTGTATTCGCGCTTATTCCATGGCGAACTACCCGGATGAAAAAGGCATTATCATGCTGAACGTGCGTATTGCCACGCCACCGCCAGCAAAACCTGATGTTCCACCGGGTATCATGTCTTCATATATCTGGTCTCTTAAGCCTGGCGATAAAGTGACGATTTCCGGGCCATTTGGGGAGTTTTTCGCCAAAGAAACCGATGCAGAAATGGTATTTGTTGGTGGTGGCGCGGGAATGGCACCGATGCGTTCTCATATTTTCGACCAGTTAAAACGCCTGAGTAGCAAGCGTAAAATCAGCTTCTGGTATGGTGCTCGCTCCATGCGTGAAATGTTTTACCAGGACGAGTTTGAACAACTGGCACGAGAAAACCCCAATTTCACCTTCCATGTTGCATTGTCTGAACCGCTACCGGAGGACAACTGGACTGGATACACCGGTTTTATCCACAATGTACTTTATGAAAACTATCTTCGTGATCATGAAGCACCTGAAGACTGCGAGTTTTATATGTGCGGGCCGCCAGTTATGAATGCCTCTGTCATTCGTATGCTGAAAGACCTGGGTGTGGAAGACGAAAACATCATGCTGGATGATTTCGGCGGCTGATAAGGGGAAGAAAAGTGCTCACTGTTTTTGTAGCCACATTTGCCATTTTTTTACTGGTTATTCTGGGAATGTCTCTTGGCTGGTTGTTTAAGCGCAAGGCAATCCAGGGGAGTTGCGGTGGCATAACGACGTTGGGGCTGGAAAAAGTGTGTAACTGCCCATCACCTTGTGATGCGCGCAAAAAGCGTATGGCTGAAGAAGCCCGTGCGGCACAGCGCGAGAAAGCGCGTATTCTCTAAATGTAAGTGTTCACTTACCTGCTCGCGCTTAGCCGGGCAGGTAAGTAACCTATATCCACCATTATACTGAGCCAGGCACCTCTATACTGTTTCCCTCCTTACCTGAACGGAAACCCTGCAGGCTTTAATCCGTTTGTTGAACCCTCTTTGAACCTTTCACTTAGCGCCTTACTGCTAAACCATCTATATTCCTCGCTTTGCTCCTCTGTAACGGGGAAGCCGCCTGCTAATTGATTGGGTTTGGGTTGGCAGCCACAACCAACAAGACAAAACACATGCTCATTCTTTGATTCAACGGGCATCTTCCACAACCAAGTGGGCCTGCGCCTGGCCGCTTTATTACTGAAAAGTAAGCACATACTTACTATTCCTCACCATTCTGGTAAGAAAATCACTATTACACTTCTCACAACCGATAATTATGCTGTATATTTACACAGTAATTGGAGGGGGAATGCGTAAAATAATACATGTCGATATGGACTGCTTTTTTGCGGCCGTCGAAATGCGCGATAACCCGGCACTGTGCGATATTCCCCTGGCAATAGGGGGAAGCCGGGAAAGACGTGGCGTTATCAGCACCGCGAATTACGTTGCGCGTAAATACGGTGTTCGCAGTGCCATGCCAACGGCTACCGCGCTGAAACTGTGCCCTCAACTAACACTGCTACCCGGCCGTTTTGAGGCTTATAAAGAAGCGTCCCGGCATATTCAGTCGATTTTCTCTCGTTATACCCGCCTTATAGAGCCCCTATCATTAGATGAAGCCTATCTGGATGTAACGGACAGTGCCCTTTGCCAGGGGTCGGCAACCTTGATTGCTCAGGAAATCCGGCAAACGATTTTTAATGAGCTTCAACTAACCGCTTCTGCTGGCGTAGCACCGGTTAAATTTCTGGCAAAAATAGCCTCAGACCTGAATAAACCCAATGGGCAGTACGTGATAACCCCTCAGCAGGTGCCTGAATTCCTCGCAACCCTCAAACTAGGGAAAATCCCCGGTGTGGGTAAAGTGACTGCCGGGAAACTGGAAAGTATGGGCTTACTCACCTGCGCGGACGTTCAGCAGAGTGACCTTGCGCTACTGCTACGCCGTTTTGGCAAGTTTGGCCGGGTGTTGTGGGAGCGCAGCCACGGTATTGATGAGCGCGCCATCAGTAACGACAGGCAGCGTAAATCAGTGGGGGTGGAGCGCACGCTGGCAGAAGATATTCATGACTGGCAGGCCTGTGCGGACATTATTGAACAGCTTTACCCTGAACTGGAGCGCCGCCTGGCAAAAGTGAAACCCGACCTGCGAATTGCTCGTCAGGGCATCAAACTGAAGTTTGACGATTTTCAGTTAACCACCCAGGAACATATCTGGCCGAGCCTTAACAAAGCAGACTTACTGGATACCGCGCGTAAAACCTGGGAAAGCCGCCGGGGTGGGCGGGGAGTAAGGCTGGTGGGGTTGCACGTCACGTTACTGGACCCACAACTGGACCGCCAGTTAGTGCTGGGGCTGTAACGGTATTAACTCTTGGTTCACCATACCGGTAAAGCCACGGAGCATAAAAAAACGCCCTGTATTAACAGGGCGTTGGGTCTGATGACGAACCTCATGTCTGCACAGAATGAAAGGATGTCACCCAATAAAAAAACTGGAAAATCAATTCATTGATTTTCGGCTGCTAACTAAAAAGAAGGAAAAACCACGCTTTTTCCTTCTTTTTCATCAATCTGCACGCCCTGTATTAACAGGGCGTTGAAGGATTATTTAGCCGGAATTGATTTCAGCAGCTCGGTCAACAGTATCCAGTACTGGCCCACGCTTTCGATATGCACTTGCTCATCGGGTGAGTGTGGCCCGGTAATTGTTGGCCCAATAGAAACCATGTCCATGTCCGGGTAGGGTTTTTTGAACAACCCGCACTCCAGGCCTGCGTGAATCACCATGATATTTGGTGTTTTGTCGAACAGGCGCTGGTAAGTTTCCCGCACCAGGTGCATTACAGGTGAATTAGCATCTGGCTGCCAGCCCGGGTAACTGCCTTTGGCGACCACATCGGCACCAGCTAACTCGCCAAGAGAAGTCAGCATGCTGACTACGTAATCTTTCCCGCTGTCGATCAGTGAACGGATCAGGCAGATAATTTCTGCTTTATCTTGCTCCATTGTTACTACACCGACATTCAGGGACGTTTCAACCACCCCTTTAACGGCATCTGAATTGCGAATAACACCGTTCGGTGTAGCATTCAGCAGGCCGATAAATTTGTCCTGGCTTTCACGGGTTAGAGCGGTCTGAGTGGTGGTAACCGGCTCAAGCAGAACTGTGATGTTTTTCTCAACAGCCGCCAGCTCATTTTTCAGGGTGGCAAGGTAAGACTCAACCTGTTGTTTGAGTGCAGCAACCTGGCCTTCTGCAACAGCAACGACAGAAAATGCTTCACGGGGGATAGCGTTACGCAGCGTGCCGCCACTGAATTCTACCAGGCGCAGGCCCAGAGAACGTGCGTTATCGCTCAGGAAGCGCGCCAGCAATTTGTTTGCGTTACCTAAACCCACGTGGATCTCACCACCGGAGTGGCCGCCTTTCAGGCCTTTAAGCACCAGATTAAACGCCTGGTAGCCAGCAGGAATAGCTTCACGGCTTAATGGCAGCGTGGTGATAAAATCAATCCCACCGGCGCAGCCCATATAAATCTCGCCTTCTTCTTCGGAATCTGTGTTGATCAGAATATCAGCCTGCAACCAGCCAGATTGCAAACCAAAAGCGCCATCCATACCGGCTTCTTCTGTCATGGTCAACAGCACTTCCAGCGGGCCGTGCTCAACGCTGTCGTCAGCCAGAACAGCCAGCGCTGAAGCCATACCAATGCCGTTATCTGCGCCCAGAGTGGTGCCACGGGCTTTTACCCATTCGCCATCAATCCACGGCTGAATTGGGTCTTTAGTAAAATCATGCACAGTGTCGTTGTTTTTCTGCGGCACCATATCCAGGTGAGCCTGCAGTGCGACAGGCTTACGGTTCTCCATGCCTTTAGTGGCAGGTTTACGCAATAAAATATTCCCAACCTGATCACGCTCTGCATGCAGGCCTTTGTCTTTTGCCCAGGACAGGATGTGTTCAGCTAACTGTTCTTCATGATAAGACGGGTGGGGGATAGAACAAATTTTCGCGAAAATATCCCACAAAGGTTGGGGAGATAACTGGGACAGTTCAGACACGGCGAGTCTCCTTGACAGCAGGTTGCCAGTGAGTGCTGGCAGCCCGGATTTAGCAAATAAAAAGAACCGGTAACTTGTAGGTAACCGATACTTGCACGTTGGCGTGAGAATACCATTATATTATCTGGGTGGGGGCGTTTCTGGGCACAAAAAACTGCGGAGCATTGCGCAACACTGGTTTTTAGTGCGCCAGATCTCTATAATCTCGCGCAACCCAATTTTCCCCTGAACACTTTTTAAGCCGTTTTTACTGGCCGGGACATTCACATGAGCGAAAAATACGTTGTCACCTGGGACATGCTGCAGATTCACGCACGTAAACTGGCAAGCCGCCTGCTGCCAGCAGAGCAGTGGAAAGGCATTATTGCTGTGAGCCGCGGAGGCCTGGTGCCTGGCGCGCTGCTGGCACGTGAACTGGGCATTCGCCATGTTGATACCGTGTGCATCTCCAGCTATGACCATGACAACCAGCGTGAAATGAAAGTACTGAAACGCGCAGAAGGCGATGGCGAAGGCTTTATCGTTATCGACGACCTGGTTGATACCGGTGGCACTGCGGTTGCAATTCGCGAAATGTACCCGAAAGCACATTTTGTTACCATTTTTGCCAAACCTGCGGGCAAACCGCTGGTGGACGATTACGAAATCGATATTCCCCAGAATACCTGGATTGAACAGCCGTGGGATATGGGCGTTGTCTTCGTACCGCCGTTAGCTGGCCGTTAATTCATTAACATCAGCTGAATAAAAAAACACACGCCCATTTGCCGGGCGTTTGTTTTTTTTAGCGCCTGACAAGATACAATAAGCACCATGACCTGTTCATGGAGGCCGTCATTATGTCAGAGGAAAATCTCAGCGTTTCTTTATTCAAACCCCGTTTTAAGCACCCAGAAACATCCACTCTGGTGCAACGCCCTCGTAATGATAAACCACTCATGGTTGAGTCCACTCTGGATGGGTCAACGGTGCCTCACTGGTACCGGATGATAAACCGCCTGATGTGGATTTGGCGTGGAGTGGACCCACGAGAAATCATTGAAGTACAGGCACGTATCGCCGCCTGTGATGCTGAGCGCACGCGGGATGACTGGATGGATACCGTCATTGGTTACCGAAGTGGGAACTGGATTTACGAATGGTCCCGCCAGGCGATGTCCTGGCAACAGCAGGCAACTCAGGAAGAGAATAATGCACAATCAGGGAAATGCTGGCTTAAAGCAGCAAACCTGTACAGCATTGCGGCTTACCCTCACTTGAAAGGCGATGAGTTAGCCGAACAAGCCCAAACCCTGGCTAACCGGGCCTACGAAGAGGCCACACTGCGCTTGCATGGAGAATTACGCCAGCTTGAATTCCGCATTCCAGGTGGTAGCGCGATAACCGGCTTTTTGCATATGCCCGAAGGTGAAGGCCCCTGGCCGACGATTTTGATGTGCGGCGGGCTGGATGCCCTGCAAAGCGATTACTATCAACTGTTTTCCCGTTACTTCGCTCCGCGCGGTATCGCGATGCTGACAATTGATATGCCCTCAATTGGGTACTCATCCAAATGGAAACTGAACCAGGATTCCAGCCAACTTCATCAGCATGTCTTACAGCACCTCACCAATATTCCCTGGGTTGATCACACCCGTGTTGCTGCTTTTGGTTTCCGTTTTGGCGCGAATGTGGCTGTGCGCCTGGCCTATCTGGAAAGCCCGCGTCTGAAAGCCGTGGCTTGCCTGGGGCCAGTTGTACACAGCCTGCTCAGTGATCCACAGCGCCAGCGTAATATTCCCGATATGTATATCGATGTGTTAGCCAGCCGCCTGGGCATGATGAATGCCTCCAATGCCATTTTAAGCACGGAGTTAAATCGCTATTCGCTCAAAACGCAGGGTTTGCTCGGCCGTCGTTGCCCCACACCAATGCTCTCTGGTTACTGGGATAACGACCCTTTCAGCCCAGAAGAAGATTCGCGGTTAATCGCTTCGTCATCTTCCGATGGTAAGTTGCTGGCGGTACCTTTTAACCCGGTTTATCGCAACTTTGATAGAGCCTTGAATGATATTGTCGACTGGATCAGCAAACGCCTGGGTTAAAGGATTGATAAATTCTGTTTATTTGGTAAAACATTTGAACGACTAAAGGAGACCAAAATGACGTTACCAGGTGGACACCCACGGGGCCGGTTGCTAAAAAAATTTGCTGCCCTTGGCCCGTATTTGCGTGAAGAACAGTGTGACGAGAGCCGTTTCTTTTTTGATTGCCTGGCAGTGTGCGTTAACGTGAAGCCAGCTCCCGAGAAACGTGAATTCTGGGGCTGGTGGATGCAAGTAGAAGCGCTTGATACACACTTTGCCTATACCTATCAATTTGGCCTGTTTGATAAGGAAGGTGTTTGGAACCCGTCTCCCGTTAAAGATAAAAACGCGAACGAGGAAATTGAGAAAACGCTGCGTACTTTCCATGGCAACCTCACCAAACTGCTGGATTCCTTCAATATCAAGCTGCTCCCCGCCGAAGACTTCGACGAAAAGCCAGTCCGGCTTTCTGCCTGAACAACGCTATAAAAAACCCCCAGTAGCAAGCAGGGCGCTATTGGGGGGAAGCAGTGGTATTGCTGCCCGCCATGTCTCTGGCGGGCTGTTTTAATTCAATCAGAACTGGTAAGTCATCCCCACAGCCACGATATCGTCGGTGCTGATTTTAAGGGCTGTAGTTTTTGCGTCTTTATCAATCTGGTTGATTTTGTAATCAACAAACGCAGACATGTTTTTATTGAAGTAGTAAGTGGCACCCACATCGACGTAGTTAACCAGGTCCTGGTCGCCAATCCCTTCAATATCTTTCCCTTTCTGGGAAACATAACCAATAGAAGGACGCAGGCCGAAATCAAACTGGTATTGCGCAACAGCTTCAAAGTTTTGCGTTTTGTTTGCTGCACCAGTAAAGGTGGATGATGTGCCGCTGATTGGCGTCATATTACGGGTTTCGGAGTACATCACGGCCAGGTAAACATTGTTGGCATCATATTTCAGGCCAGTCGCCCAGGCTTCTGCTTTATCGCCAGTACCCAGCACTTGCTCTTTCTGCAACAGGGTACGGTTAGAAACAGTATATGCACCACCAACGCTCAGGCCGGTATCACCAATGGCATAAGTCAGGGCAGAGCCAAAACCATCACCATTTGCTTTACTTACTGTGTCGCGTTCGTTTTTACCCTGGTACTGCAGGGTTAAATCCAGGCCATCAACCATGCCAAAGAAATCGTTATTGCGATAAGTTGCCAGGCCGCTGGAGCGCTGAGTCATAAAGTTATCGCTTTTCGCGGAGGAATCACCGCCGAATTCCGGGAACATATCGGTCCAGGCTTCTACATCGTACAGCGCACCCAGGTTACGGCCATAGTCCAGTGAACCATACTGAGCGAATTTTAACCCGGCAAACGCCAGACGCGTTTTCTGGCTGGAAGTGCTTTCTGGTTGGTTACCGGCAAACTGTTCTTCCCAACGGCCATAACCCGTCAGCTCGTCGTTAATCTGGGTTTCGCCTTTAAAGCCCAGACGCACGTAGGTTTGATCGCCATCTTTACTTGAATCGTCACTGAAGTAGTGTTCAGCTTTCACTTTGCCGTACAAATCCAGTTTATTACCATCTTTGTTGTAAACTTCAGCTGCGTGTGAAGCGGAAGCTGTCATAACGCCCATCATCATTAATGCCAAAGTGCTCTTTTTCATTGGTCTTTCCTGTTTTGTTTTTTAACGCGCGACAATCGCGGGCAATAAGAGCCCGGAGAAAACAGGGAGTTTTTTAACGTCTGGCGATGAAAGATTTATGACATTTTCAGGAAAAATCTAAAATTTTGTCATTTATTTTTACTGTCATTAACATGTAAACATTGCCCGGTATTTTCCCTCATTTTGCTCTTTTTCCGTTGTTTTCCCTGCTGCCTGTTGGCAAGGCTCGCCAGTCCTGTTACAACGTCATCAGTTTTTCTTTTTATTTGTTGAAACGGCAGAACACCATGAGTAATAGCCAGACACTGGTGGTTAAACTGGGAACCAGTGTATTAACTGGCGGCTCCCGCCGCCTGAACCGAGCCCATATTGTCGAATTAGTGCGCCAGTGTGCGCAGTTACACAGTGCCGGTCACCGCATTGTGATTGTAACCTCTGGCGCTATTGCGGCAGGGCGTGAACACCTGGGTTATCCCGAATTACCCGCGACCATTGCGTCCAAACAATTGCTGGCGGCCGTGGGCCAAAGCCGGCTTATTCAACTGTGGGAACAGCTGTTTTCTATTTATGGCATTCATGTCGGGCAGATGCTGTTGACCCGCGCCGATATGGAAGACCGTGAGCGTTTTCTTAATGCGCGTGACACACTGCGTGCCTTGCTGGATAACCGCATCGTCCCGGTTATCAACGAAAACGACGCCGTTGTTACATCGGAAATAAAAGTGGGTGATAACGACAATTTATCAGCACTAGCCGCGATTCTTGCTGGTGCTGACAAATTACTGCTGCTGACAGACCAGCAAGGTTTGTTCACCGCCGACCCACGCAATAACCCCACAGCCGAACTGATCAAAGAAGTGCATGGCATTGATGACACACTGCGGGCTATTGCCGGTGACAGCGTGTCTGGCCTTGGCACCGGTGGCATGAGCACCAAACTGCAGGCGGCCGATGTCGCCGGGCGCGCAGGTGTTGAAGTGGTTATCGCCGCAGGCAGTAAACCAGGGGTTATCAGCGATGTAATGGAAGGTATCTCTGTTGGTACCCGTTTCCATCCTTTAGATACGCCGCTGGAAAACCGCAAACGCTGGATTTTCGGTGCGCCCCCGGCGGGTGAAGTGACCATTGATGATGGCGCACTCAACGCGCTGGAAGCCCGTGGCAGCTCGCTTTTGCCGAAAGGCATTAAAGAGGTGACCGGGAATTTCTCTCGTGGTGAAGTCATTCGCATTCGCAGCCTGGACGGGCGCGATGTGGCCCATGGCGTTACCCGCTACAACAGTGATGCCCTGCGCCGTATTGCTGGCCACCACTCACAACAAATCGACGCCATCCTTGGTTATGAGTATGGTCCTGTCGCCGTTCACCGCGACGATATGATAGTCAAATAAGGAACGCCGGATGCTGGAAGATATGGGTAAAGCGGCTAAAGCCGCGTCTTACCGCCTGGCGCAGTTATCTGCCCAGGAAAAAAATGCTGCACTGGAAATGATTGCCGACAATCTGGAAGCGCAGTCTGCAACCATTCTTGCCGCCAACGAGCAAGACTTGGTTGAAGCACGTAACAACGGCCTGAGCGAAGCCATGCTGGACCGCCTGCAACTCAACCCGGCGCGGTTAAGCGGTATTGCCAATGATGTCCGCCAGGTGTGCCGCCTGGCAGACCCGGTGGGGCAGGTGATTGATGGCGGAATGCTGGACAGCGGCCTGCGCATCGAGCGCCGCCGTGTGCCGCTGGGTGTGGTGGGCGTTATCTATGAAGCCCGCCCCAATGTGACTGTGGACGTTGCTTCTCTGTGCCTGAAAACCGGCAATGCCGTTATCCTGCGTGGCGGGAAAGAAACCTGGCGCACCAACGCCGCAACTGTGCGGGTTATTCAGTCTGCACTTGAAGCCTGTGGGTTACCTGCAGGTGCTGTGCAGGCCATTGAGAGCCCGGATCGTGCCCTGGTCAATGAAATGCTGCGCATGGATCAGTATATCGACATGCTGATCCCACGCGGCGGCGCTGGCTTACATAAGTTGTGCCGCGAGCAATCGACTATTCCGGTGATCACCGGCGGAATTGGCGTCTGCCATATTTTTGTCGATGAGTCTGCCGATATTACCCCGGCCCTGAACGTAATTGTTAACGCCAAAACACAACGCCCCAGCACCTGCAATACGGTTGAAACGCTGCTGGTGCACACGGCAATTGCAGGCCGTTTCCTGCCAGAACTCAGTAACGTAATGGCACAGCGTGGTGTAACGCTGCATGCCGATGCTGCTGCACTGGCTGCCTTGTCATCCGGCCCGGCCGCTGTTGTACCTGTCAAGGCGGAAGAATACGACAACGAATTCCTGTCGCTGGACTTGAATGTGAAGCTGGTAAGCGGCCTGTACGATGCCATCGACCATATCCGTACGCATGGCACACAGCATTCCGACGCGATTCTGACGCGCACACTGCGCAATGCCGACCGTTTCGTTAATGAAGTGGATTCCTCTGCGGTATATGTGAATGCCTCTACGCGCTTTACCGATGGCGGCCAGTTTGGCCTGGGCGCGGAAGTGGCTGTGAGTACACAGAAACTGCATGCCCGTGGCCCGATGGGCCTGGAAGCACTAACCACCTATAAATGGATTGGTTACGGCGACGATACAATTCGTGCGTGATATAGCCGGGGTGATGCAAAAATAGCCGTTTGATTCACAGAGTTATTGACGCATCCCCCGGTTAGTTTTAACCTTGCAGCCCGTGAGTTACGCTCGTAACCACATCCAGCAGTGCCGATATAGCTCAGTTGGTAGAGCAGCGCATTCGTAATGCGAAGGTCGTAGGTTCGACTCCTATTATCGGCACCATTTCAACGTCTCCCTAAGTCTACTAAAGTTCACTGAAACCCCTTATAATCTGCGATTTACAGCCCCTTTTAGTATTTCTACGTCTACTAAAGTTCCCTGAAATCTACGATCGTTTGGGGGTACTTATGGGGGTATATGCTGTTCGGTCTAGAGGAGGTACCCCCAGTGAAACTAAACGCCAGGCAGGTGGACGCCGCCAAACCTAAAGATAAGCCTTACAAGCTGGCTGATGGTGGTGGTTTGTATCTCCTGATTAAACCTAATGGCGGCAAATACTGGCGGCTCAAGTATCGTGTAGCCGGCAAAGAGAAGCTGTTAGCGCTGGGTGTGTATCCTGAAGTCACATTGGCCGATGCTCGGGCAAAACGTGTAGAAGCCAAAAGGGGTATCGCTGGGGGTATCGATCCTATGGAAGCGAAACGGGAAGAGAAGATTGCCCGTGAAACTCAGTTAAACAATACCTTCAAAGATATTGCCCATGAGTGGCACAGCAGCAAACTAAAAAAATGGTCTGCTGGGTATGCTTCAGACATCCTGGAAGCTTTCAACAAAGATGTGTTCCCTTACATTGGCAAAAAACCAATAGCCGAAATCAAGCCGCTTGAACTGTTGAATGTGCTGCGGCGCATTGAAGGGCGCGGCGCTACAGAAAAGGCAAAAAAAGTTAGGCAGCGCTGCGGGGAAGTTTTCCGTTACGCAATAGTCACCGGCCGTGCTGATTATAATCCCGCCCCGGATCTAACCAGCGCGATGCAAGGGCATGAGTCCAATCATTATCCTTTCCTCACACCGAAAGAATTGCCTGATTTTTTCAAGGCGTTGTCAGGATATACAGGAAGCGCGTTAGTAGTTTTGGCCGCTCGTCTGCTGATTATCACTGGCTTGCGTACTGGCGAACTCCGCGGGGCATTTTGGGATGAAATCAATACCAATAAGGCGGTCTGGGAAATACCAGCCTCACGCATGAAAATGCGTCGCCCTCATGTGGTGCCGTTGTCCAGGCAAGCTCTTACGCTTATTGGCCAGCTCCAAGAGCTAACAGGCAATTACCCGCTTATGTTCCCTGGCCGTAACGATCCGCGAAAAACAATGAGTGAAGCCAGCATCAACCAAGTCTTTAAGCGGATTGGCTATGACGGAAAAGTCACCGGGCACGGTTTCAGGCACACCATGAGTACCATCCTGCACGAACAGGGCTACAACACCGCATGGATAGAAACGCAGCTGGCACACGTCGACAAAAACTCTATTCGAGGTACGTACAACCACGCTCAATACATAGACAGCCGCCGTGAAATGCTTCAATGGTATGCCGACTATATGGAGGCGTTGGAAAACGGCGAAAATGTAGTGCATGGAACGTTTGGGAAAAGCGCTTAACTGTATGTATAGACAGTGCTAATTGACAGTAGTAGACTTCGGTAGACGAACAAAGAACAGGCTATGTCTAGGTTGATCCCCGAAAATCCGTACACCTCTGCGGACTGGCATAGCCGCTCAAATAAAAGAGGGCGTGAGGTGACGTAATGTTCAATTTACCGGTCCATATTGGACGCTTGCGAATTGTATCTTTAGATCAGGCAGCCTTAGTTATGGCTGGAATATCTGAAAAGGTTGATAGCGTCCAAAAAGCAGTAGAAGGGAATTATATAGGACATGAACAGGCATCTATTTACAAGGAAACTATCATACAAGCCATTCAGCTAAAGGAAATAAAGCCACTTCAAGCTTTCAAATTAGCCGATTATAAATATGGTCTTCCTGAGGTCGTCAGATTAAAAGTAGATATTGAATCTATAACTCTCGATACCCCGATTGTTAATGCAACCTTCCTCGCAAAGGATATCTGGACTTGGGTTGCTAACGAAATCGATAGCGGTTTAAGGATGATTGATAGTCACTCCACGGATTTAGATTCCGAGTCGCTCAATGAAGATTTACACGAACCTACCCAATGGGGCAACTTTGCTGGCAAGGATACAGCACTGAAACTGATAGCCGGAATGGCAATTGCTCTCGAGAAAAGCCAGGGGAAATATCTACGTGGTGGTAAATTAAATAAATCTGAGGTGGCAAGGACTGCGACGAAACTGATTAATGACCATGGAGACGGTATCGACGTAACCAGTAAGGCACTGATAATGTTGATAGATGAAGCACTAGAGCTTCATGCTTCCAAAATCTCGAAGTAAAGACTTCCAAAACTAACGGCGCACTTCCAAACCTCATTTTACAGGTTCTAAAAAACCTGTAAAACCGATCAATTCACGCAGTTGTCACTTCCAATTAAAATCGTACCCACTTCCACACAGGTAATCTGATATCTGGTTGAATTTATCTCGTACACCACAATAGACGTTACGAGGTAAAGATGTCCCACTCTTTAATCAGATTAGCTGAAGTACAAAAACGTACTGGTTACAGCAAGGCTTGGATTTATCGTCTTCTTAAAGACAATCGCTTCCCTAAATCGGTCAAGATTGGTTCTCGAGCTATCGCCTTTGTCGAAAGCGAAGTTGACGAATGGATAAGCCAGCGTATCGAAGAACGTGATGCGTTAATTTCCACAAAACCTCAACTGTAACTTAGCCCGGGAAAACTAATTATGACTATTAAAAATGCCCACGCCGGGCAGGGTTTTGCTTACCCTGAAAACAGCAGCGATGATATTTCGGTTATTAAATTTGAGGATGCAAAAGTACGTATTGTTAAGATCCTGGGCGAGCCATGGTTTATAGCTGCAGATGTATGCGCAGCTCTGGAAATAGCTGATCACAAGGTTGCTTTGCGGCGTCTGGATGATGATGAAAAGGGGGAGTGTTTAATACCCACCCCTGGCGGAAAGCAGACTATGCGAACTGTATGTGAATCAGGGTTCTACAAACTGATCTCACGTAGTCGCAAGGCGACTACTCCCGGCACCTTTGCGCACCATTTCAGTAATTGGGTATTTCGCGAGGTGATCCCCTCAATCCGCAAAACTGGCTCTTATGGTGTGCCGTTCGTGTTCCTGAACGACTTTAGCCAGCGTATGGCAGCTTATCAGCAGGAGGCCAGCAAACGCGGGTATAAGTTGCAGCAGTGTAAAGGAGTAAAAGAGGCTCTTGAGCGGGAGGAGAGCCAGCTATGGCGTAAGTATCAGCCCGAGCTATTGAAGGAAAATGGCGATGAATAAAAAGGCGGGAAGAAGCCGGGATTTTTACCCGGCAGAAAGCGTGTCTAATCAGCCCCTTGGCTCGATCCCACGCTGCTGGAGTTCCTTGCGAACAATTCTCTTAAGCCATGCGGCTAGAGATTCATCACCATCTTGCTGTTGCGCTCGTTCCATCATCTCTCGAAGCTCTGGATCAAGCCGAAATTGGAATGGCGGATTACCACGTCTCTCGTTTTTGTGTGTTGACACGTTAATTACACCCGATGTAATGTGTTTATGTGTGATGACACATTACACACAGAAGTTAAAAAAAACAACGCCCCGAAGTGCGGGAACACTTTCAGGGCGTCTGACCACAACGTTAGAGGTACTAACATTATGGCTTGCACTAAGTCTACCCAAACACGCCCTGAATTTACATGGCGTTTTCTCACCCTGGGTGAATTCACAAATCAGATCGTCAACGTTACTGCTTTCACCGAACATGAAGCACGCGAAAAAACGCCTGCAGGATGTGTCTGTATTCTGGCGTGTCGTTTTCGTCTTAAGGAGGTACAGCATGTTTAACCTCCAGACCCTGACAGCAAAAGCCCGTGAGTTGCGCGGCAACGTAGTAAAAGCCACTACCACTAAAGGTACCCGCACCATGACCCCCGTTTACGAACGGGAAGAACAGCGCAAACTGCGCGAACGTATCCAGCAGACCCAACCAGAGTGGGTGTTGCTCTGGTGGGATATCTCGACCGTTACTGGCTGGCGTACCAGCGATGTATGCAATTTCCGATACTCCTGCATTAACTGGGAAACGGGTACCGCCACAATTATCGTGGCCAAACAGACCAAGGCTGCAGAAGCCAGGGCGACCCGAAAAGGGATCGAAATGGTTCGCCAGCAGCGTAAGGACGCAGCCAGAATGGCCGGTGACCACATCGCGTATATGCACTGGGACAGCGTGAGCTGTGACGAACTCGCCGCTGGCATGACCGACGAGGAACAGGCGATAGTGTTTGAGCTGGTGGCCAGGGCGGAAGTTAAACATGACACCAAACAGTTACCGCCAGGCATTATCAAAAGACTGCAGGAACGCCTTGAACGTAATCTGATTGATGATGATTTGGTATTCAGTCGCAGCCAGATTGAAAGTAACCGTTGTGCCCGTCTGGAAGGTAGCGTAACCCGGCAGACTGTCTGGAAGAAACTGCACAACGTAATGGTGTGGTTCACACGCGTAGTAAATACGCGTCTGCGTCTCAGTGCTTACTCCAGCCGCAAAATTGCCGCCTTTAATCTCATGTCTGCCGGCGGCGAACAGGGCTTACTCGTCGCCTCTGAAATGCTGGGACACAGCAACCCGGCAATCACCCGAACTTATCTCCAGTTAGGCAGTAAAGCCTCCGCTATTCAATCCCGGCTGGCCATGGAGGTATCAGTGTGACTGTTGATCTCTTATATCGCCACCCAGGTGAGCAAGAAGCTGTTGCCCTGTTAACCCGTAAACAGCCTTATCCGGCTACGTTTACGCTTTCTGAACGTACATCTGAGCGATTAAACCGCGTACGGCATGGTCTGACACACGTTATGACTGACTTACTGCCGGTGCTGGATAAAGAACAGTATGAAGAGCTGTACTGCTGGCTGGATAAAATCCTGGTGATTATCGACGCGACGTTACTGGATGCGGAGGGACAGGCATGAAGATTGCCTTAATGGATGCAGAATGCCGTGTCAGACAGGCTCTGGCTGTACTGGGTATCTGGCTTGAGGTACAGCGAAATGATAATGAAACCAGACAGTTGATTGCATCCGTGCAAACACTTCTTACTGGTGTGCCGGAATCAATTGACCAGGCAGAAAATGAGCTGACTGAATTCACTGCACTTCGGTTACGGGAGGGTAACGAATGAACCCTGTCTATGATCTGGTGCGCCGGGCAGACGGTAAAAACGTTTTCAGTTTTCCGGCTGGTGGCCGCTATCTGGTGGATACGTCGAACGGACTGCAGTCGATGCGCCCCCTCATGGAAGACGAAATTGTTTTCACCGTGGAGAGTGCCGCCCGCTTTCTGAGCAAGATTGGTTATCAGGTAATCCCGCCGACAGCGTGAGGTAAAAATATGACGATGAAAAATCCCGGCTTTGCTGCTGGTGGCCGCGCTCACCCTGAAATCAGGCCGGGTGATAAATGGAAAGACCGCCAGGGTAAAACCGTAATTATCGAAAGTTATCAGTCCAGCATGGTGACGTATTGCCGTGAGGGATACAGCTCACCGTGTTTTTGTACGCCCGAAAGAATGGCCCGGGAATTTACGTTTTTATCTTCTGCACCATTACCCGGGGGAAAAGATATCGAACGGGTAATGCAGGTAACAGGAACAGAAAGAATCAGGGTTATACGTGAAATTATCAGGGAGCGGGGTGGCAAAAAATGAAAAATGCACCAAACGTAAAAAAACTACCGGCTGACCTTATGGAAGAGGCCATTATTTTTGCCGGGGCCGATGCCTGGACGTTTGCGAAAGCGTGGGAGGAAATGAACCCAATAGGCGATACCGTTCCCCCGGTCGTTCTTGATAAAAAGCAACTTGCTGAGTTGGAAAATATCCGGATTGTTGATGAAGGGCGTCGTTATGTTCGCGTATGTCGTGGTGGCCAGCTGACTGAAAGACAGATAACCATGATTGCCACCAGACTGGCTCTTGCTGGTGTGGAACGTGCTCAACTGTACTCCGAAGGGTATGAATTACTGGAAGACTGGACAGGGCAACTGCCCCGCCTGAAAGCAGAGGCAGAAGCGGGTAACAGTATGGTTATTGACCGGCCCGGTGTCGGGGTGAACCTGCGGGATTTGGCTGATAATGAAAAGGCGCTCATTCTGGCTGAACGCTTTGCCGGTATTGCCATTCATGAGGACAGTGAGGGTGTTTATGCCTACCGTGGTGGCATATGGGAAAAAACATCACTACTTGAACTCAGTCGCGAAATGGTGGCTATTTATAACGAAAATAAGACTAATTTCAGCAAACGTGCAATTAATAATGTCATTGATGCCCTGAAAATCGTGATCCCCATAATGGGGGAGCCACGGCGCAGTTTAATCCCCTTTGCCAACGGTGTTTACGATATGGAAAGCGGGATGTTCTCAGAACACCGCCAGGATAACTGGCTGACTAACCATAATGGCGTGACCTATACGCCGGCAGTGCTGGGCGAAAATCTGCGTGACCACGCGCCTAACTTCCATAAATGGCTAAGTTACACATCAGACAGAGACGCACTTAAGATGCAGCGTATTGCTGCTGCGCTCTTTATGGTGCTGGCGAACCGGTACGACTGGCAGTTGTTTCTTGAAATAACCGGGGAAGGTGGCAGCGGGAAAAGCGTTTTTACACATATCGCCACAATGCTGGCCGGCGCACACAATACCGCCAGCGGAAATATGGCATCACTCGACAGCGCCCGGGGACGGGCGCAGTTCGTCGGCAAGAGTATGATTACGCTGCCTGACCAGCCCAAATATTCAGGGGAAGGGACGGGCATAAAAGCGATTACCGGCGGGGATGCCGTGGAAATCGACCCGAAGCATGAACACCAGTACACCGCAGTGCTGAAGACGGTTGTTGTGGCCACGAACAACACCCCGATGATTTTCACTGAACGTGCCGGCGGTGTTTCCCGGCGCCGGGTGATTTTCCAGTTTAACCGGCGTGTCAGTGAGGAAGACAAGGATCCGGACCTGGCTGGTAAAATATCGGCTGAAATTCCGGTGATTGTCCGCCGGCTGCTGGCGAACTTTTCTGACCCGGAAAAAGCGCGGGCACTGCTGCTTGAACAGAGGAACAGCGAGGAAGCACTGGAGATTAAACAGAAAACGGATCCGCTGTACGCCTTCTGTGCCCATCTTAATATGCTGAACGACTGCGTGGGTATGCTGGTGGGTAACCGTAACCCGCCTTTCTATCCGCGCGTTTACATCTATCACTCCTATCTTGCATTCCTGGAGGCCTACGGGTTCGACAGACCACTGACGCTGAATAAATTTGCCGAAGGAATGGTAAGCGCCATGCGGGAGTTTAATCACGAGTACCGCAAGGAGAGAAAGACACGGGGCGTGGTGACGAACGTCGAGCTTTCCGAAAGTGCAGAGGACTGGCTGCCGCCGGTACATCCCCTGGCCGGTCAAAAGAAATGACAGTTCGGATAAACAGGACTAAAGGTGTTCATAGTGTTCATAAACCTTAAAAAGTAACTGTAAATCAACTGGATAAACTATGAATACCTTTGCTAAAGGTGTTCATAGGGTATTCATAGTGTTCATCGCGGGCTGTCACCGGATGGTTGTTCAATAAACAAAAATATGAACACCATGAACACTTAAAACCCCCGTATGTAGACCGGTGTTCATAGTCTAAATATTTGTTTTTAAGGTGATTTATTTTGATTATGAATACCATGAACACCCTGAAAGCAAATTCCTTAAAACACGCTGACTCACTGACTGTTGTACATCCCGCCAGTTTGATTATCATCGTTTCATAAATCGCAATAATAATGTTGGTTATTGCGATATTTGAATGTCTGTAACTGACCTGAACATGGAGGCACTGTGAAGAAAGCTAATGTAAAACCCGTTCTGTTGAACGGGATGCAGATTGAGGCTCTGAAAGTCATTCAGGAGCAGGAGCGCCAGAAGTCGGGATTTGGTATTGCGCCATCAATCCATGATGTTGCGCGAAAAGTATTTGATGCCGGATTGTCTAAAATGGAGGCCGGGCAGTGAGCTACGAAATTAAGATTGGTCAACACAGCATCCAGCTGGCAGGCTATGCCGGCATGGTCAATGCGCCAGCCATGAAGATGGCAGCACTGTACCGTGGCATGGTCAGTGCCCTGACAGGGCTTCGGGTAACGGCACAGCAGGCAGAGGCAGAAGCTGATTTGCTGGACGCCATACGTAACGATCCCGACCTGAATGAACAGGCTAAAACCCGCCGGGCGGGGGAAGCCAGGAACCCGGACACACTCAGGGCATTTTCTAAAGGTGTGGTTGAAGTAAATGAACAGGCCGCCAATATTATGGACTACCTGCATAACCAGCTGGAACCGGTAAAGCCCCTTTCCGGGGATGATGTTCAGGGCTTTATGCGTGACAGTGAAATGCGCCAGGCATTTGTCCGCATGGACCGGGTCAGCCAGGAAAAAATGCTGATGGCTATGCACAATGGTAAGCACCCGGACCTGGCTGATGCTTTGCTTCGTGCTCATCCCATTTGTTCAGGACTGACGGCAGAGCAACTTAAAAGGCTGGCATTTTCCCGGATATCAACAGACAACACTGAGGTAATCAGTTCGGTGGCAGAGCTGATTGCGGCAGTCATTAAAGATATTTCTCAGATAACCGCAGTCCGGACCTGGTATGCCAACCTGGTGTTTGGAACCCACGACGATCCAAACCTCGTTTTACCAAGAATGACCAGCCTGACAAAACTGGATGAGTATGTTGGGTCAATGATGAAAATCAGCCAGCGACAGGGGAAACAACCGAGTGAGACACAGGCCGCCTGAATGGCGGCTTTTTTGTCACCGGGAACAGGTTAACGGAGAGTAATCAGCGATGTTATTAAGCAAATCTGCTTATGCCAGACACATGGGCGTAAGCCGGCAGACGGTGTACTCCTGGGCTGCCCGGGGCAGTATCGTACTGTCTGGTGATAAAGTTGATGTTGACGCATCACTGGCCAGACGAAATGCTGTCGCAGCCGCCGGCGTTCACCGGACTGAAATGACCTGGGCACAGGCGGCTGTATGGGTATGGGGGCATGATGGTGGCGAACTTTCTGATGGTGTGGAAGGTGGCCAGAGGGTTGAGGCTGCAGCCACTGAGCTGGGTTTTGATATTCAACACGAACCTGATGAGCAATTACTCATTTTGTTTCGACTGGATGAAGAAACCCACAGCTTTTATGGCAAAGACCGTGTGGCAGGCGCTTTACGTTTCCTCCGTTCTGAGCTGGCCTACGTTGCCACAATGCACCCCGATACGCTGGATGACTGGAACAAAACTGGTTTAATGTCACTCTGCCTGCTGGACGACGAAAAACTGTAAACCCCCCAGCCCCTCAAACTTGACACTTTTTCGCGAGAAACTGGGAAAAGTGTCAACCCAACCTAACGGATCCTGACGCCTACGAACAGCAGCTACAGCAGAAGTGTAAAGGGCTGGCGTTGAGATTTGCTGAGCCTTGGCTGTTAGCTTTTGTTAATCCTGATGCGAAGCTGGGTAGGTGTCAGCCTGTTATGTTTTGTTATGCCTTACTAGGGGAAAGTGTTAACCGCTACTGCTTCAGAAAGCTTCAGTTGCAGATCCTTGGCAGCACCTGTCAAAACTTGTCATCCGTCGGCATAGCCAGCGGGAATTTTGGCTCTGAACGATCTAAGTTACAGTTGATGTGATCAGTTAATTTTATCTGATCCATCCAAATTTAACTTAAGTTCCACTTTAACAAGAGACAACCTAACAAATCGGAGGTGAATTCTTTGTTGATTTGATAAATGAAATGTGGCATGAATGTTTTTTATTTGAAATTTCAACGATAAAGGATCTCGTTTTATGAAATTAATTACTGAAATGGAAGCTGATGAAGCTAAGGACTTTTTCTTAAAACATAATAGCTATTGCAGTTTTCCACTGCCCGTTTACTTTGACTTTTCCCCGCTTTTAGATGCAGTAGATAAATCACTTAAAAGAAAACGAAATGGCATCAAGGATATTGGATATAAAAAAGCATGTGAATTCGAGGATGTTAATTACACTCTCCAAACTAATAAGGATGGTCATTATTCGTGGAGGCCATTTGATTTAATTCACCCAGCAATATATGTTCATCTGGTAAATAAAATAACCGAGGAGGATGCTTGGGAGTTATTACTTGAGCGATTTTCTGTTTTTAGTCTCAATGATAAAATTACCTGTGCAAGTTTACCGAGAGAGTCTGATAATGAAGATGTTTCTGATAATGCTGAAACAGTGTCAGGATGGTGGCGAGATGTAGAACAAGCATCCATCAATAAGGCCTTAGACTTCAAGTATTTATTTACTACAGACATAGCAAATTTTTATCCATCAATTTATACGCATTCTATTCCTTGGGCAATACATACAAAAGAAGAGGCCAAAGGTATTAGAGGTGATGATGCGAATCTCGGAAATCGCATCGATCACGCATTAAGACAGATGCGTTGGGGGCAGACAAATGGCATCCCACAAGGTGCCGTTCTGATGGACTTTATTGCAGAAATAATCCTCGGTTACGCTGATGAATCTCTAACTGAGAAGTTAGAAGAAGAAGATATTACGGAATATAATATTATTAGATATCGCGATGATTACCGGATTTTTACACAAAGTAAAGAGGATGCTGAGGCAATAGCGAGACACCTAACTGTAATTCTACAAAAATTGGGTCTTCAACTTAACGCTTCTAAAACATCGCTTTCCGAGGATATAATTCTCAATTCGATGAAAACGGACAAGCAAGAAGCTTTAATGCTTTTTGGGAAAAATGTGTACGCCACAACTATTCAAAAAACGCTGTTAAAACTTTTAATTTTTTCACGGAAGTATAAAAACTCTGGGCAACTCCCTAAATATCTCTCTAAAATAAATAAACGTTTGGAACGGATGAATGAATTAAAAGAAGATGTTTTACCGATAATAAGTATAATTACAGATATAATGGTTAACAATCCACGAACTTTTCCGTCATGTGCATTAGTTCTTAGTAATGTACTGAAATTTGTGGAAGAAAATGATCAAAAAATTGAGCTGTTATCGCAAATTAGAAGTAAATTCGAGCCTGTCTTGGGAACCGGAATTTTAGATATCTGGTTGCAGCGAATTTCTTATCACATTGATAACTCGATAGATTATGATGAGAAGCTTTGCTCTGTTGTATCTGGTGAGTATGATGAGCCCCATGAGCAAATATGGAATTCAGAATGGATTACCGACAACAATTTTAGAAATGTCGTTTTAGCTACAGAGTTTATCGATTCAGATGAGCTTGAAAACTGTGAGTCAGTAATACCAGAAGATGAGGTTGTACTTTTCCCGTATGACCATGAGTTTGATGATGAAGATCTCGATGATGAAGATTAAACATTATAATATGTTATGAAATTGCTGGAGTAATTCTAGTTAAGGGGATATCCCCTTAACTAGAATACTGCGGGGGTATACAAAGTGGTCTGGGGGTACTTTTGGGGGTATGTTAAAAGGTGTTACGATAAAAAATAATTAAAAATCAAAGCTATACTGTGTTATGATGTGTTCCTATTATCCCATTTCAACTTCCCCAAACGTCCGTGTTCATCAATAAATCCTCTGATTTATAACGATTTTTCCGCTTTTTAGTCCATCATCGTCCGTAACCATCCAGTAGAACCCGATACCGAGTGCGTACAGGATTGTGTATATGTTCCTGTTCGGTCCTGGATTCCTATACACATGCCTTTAAACGATATGCAGATTCGCCGCGTCTATACACTTGGAGATGGGCAATGGTCCTTATTGCTTATTGAACCTAATGGAAGCAAGAGTTGGCGGTTCCGTTATCGTTTTGCCGGTAAAACAAAAAATGATCTCGCTTGTGGTTTACCCGACGATCATTCTCGCCGATGCCCGTTCCCATCGTGACGATGCCCGAAAACTGGTCGCGGAAGGAAAGAACCCGAGTGAGGTTCGAAAAGAGCAGAAGATTGTGTAAGCATCCCTGCAATCCGGACCATTCACTTTTAGAGATCTTCCGACATACTGTATATGTCCCCTGAGGAGATCACCATGCGTAAAGCCCGATTCACCGAATGCCAGATCATTGCTGTTCAGGATCCTGAATGAAGCGAGGAAAATCACAGAGCGCTGGCTAACGGAATACAACAGTGAGCGGCCCCATAAATCCCTGAATAACCTGACGCCGGAAGAGTACCGGCTGATGGCTGAAACCCCGGAAATCTCAAAAAGTGCGTGGAACTAAAATAGGTATGCTTACACTGTCACCATCGCAATTCTTTAAAATGTTCTTTCAGATAATCAATAAATTTTTGAGTGCGAGCGGGCCTGTTTTTTTCACGTTGTCCGGTTAATGCAACAATATTTGCCTCAGGTAGCGAGAACTCTTCAAGTAGACTGATCAGGGTTCCATTTTTAAGTGCAGAGCTAACATCCCATTCTGAACGGACCATAATTCCCATTCCATCAAGGGCCCATCGTTTAATAGCCCGACCGTCATTACTTGCAAGTCTCGGGCTGATCCGAACCAAAATCTCTCCTTCCTTACTGGTAAACTTCCAGCGCGTTACATCTTCACTGTTTTCTCTCAACACCAGGCAGCTGTGGTTTTTCAGTTCATTTGGATGACTGAGAGCACCAACTTGCGATAAGTAAAGCGGGGAGGCGCACAAATATCGGCGGTTATCAGCGATCTTAGTGCAGTACAGAGAGGTATCCCTGAGATGACCAATGTAAATTACCACATCCCATTTTTCTGTCTGCATCCAGTTGGGGTTATCAGAGAGGGTGAGGTCTGCGGAGAGTTCTGGATAACGAGCAGTAAATTCCGCTAACAAAGGAGCAATATACTCCGTTCCAAACCCCAGCGGTGCCAGCACGCGTAACACACCTGTTACTTTTCCTTTTTTGATGTCGATAGTTTCCTGAAGCGCGTCAATCTCAGCGATTATCTTCTGCGCATTTTTAAAGAGTATTTCCCCTTCCTCGGTAAGTCGTACCTGTCTTGAAGGTCTCTGAATAAGGCGTACACCAAGTTTCGCCTCAATATTTTGCAGGCGCTGTGTGACAGAAGGTGGCGTAATATCCAAAAATCTGGATGCAGCGCTCAACGAATTACTGGTCGCTACCACACTAAAGAAACGAAGGTCATCGCTGTTGATCATTAGGATGTAACCTAATTAGTAATTGGGTTTGGTTGCATTTTAAACATATTTGCGAGGTGAGAGAATCATCTTATGTAAACGGAGATGACTATGACTACATCTAACAGTAGAGAAGCTACGCAAACCCCCTATTTGTTGCTTGAAGAAGCAAAGATTAAAAAAAATGTCGCCAGTCTGTACGATCATATTAACAAGCTCGGGTGTTATGTCCGCCCTCATCTGAAAACATTGAGAAGCTTACAGGCCGCATCGCTACTGCTTAAAGATCTAAGCTCACCTGCAACAGTTTCTACTCTGGCAGAGGCAGAAGCTTTTGCCTCCGCGGGCTACCTCGACTTGTTATATGCAGTGGGTATTGAACCTCACAAACTGGATCGCGTCATTGAACTGTCGAAAAATGGGGCAACCATCCATATTCTTCTGGACAGCGTTACGCAGGCAAAAGCGGTTGTTGAGTGCGCAGCAGAAAGAGAATTTCAGTTCTCTGCATTTATTGAAATCGACTGTGACGGTCATCGTGGCGGTATCCTCCCGGACAATGCGTTGCTACTGGAGATAGGGCGCATACTTGAATCCGGAGGAGTGAGTGTAACAGGTGTCTTAACCCATGCTGGCGAGTCTTATCACTGCCAGACTCAGGCAGAGATACAAAAAGCGGCCAGAAATGAATGCCTGGCGGCATTAACAGCAGCCAGACATTTGCGTGAAGCGGGTATCCGCTGTCCTGTCGTAAGCGTGGGGTCAACACCCACCGCTCATCGTGTTGATGACCTGAGCGGCATTACCGAAGTCCGCGCAGGTGTATTTTCAACATTCGATTTATTCATGAAAAACGTTGGCGTCTGCACTACAGAGGACATTGCCATCTCTGTGGTGACAACTGTCATCGGACATAATCTGGAAAAACGGTGGCTGTTTGTCGATGCAGGATGGATGGCACTGTCTCGTGACAGAGGTACTGCATCACAGGTTGAGGACTACGGTTATGGCCTTGTGTGTGACATGGAAGGAAAACCGCTCAATTACACAGTTGCATCAGTCAGTCAGGAGCATGGGATCGTCATATTACCGGAAGATGATAAATGTGGCCCCGAAAATTTCCCTCTGGGTACACGGTTACGCATCTTGCCTAATCACGCCTGTGCCACTGCATCCATGCACGACGTATACCGAGTAAAACAGAACGATGAAGTTGATCTGCAATTATGGGATCGCATCAGAGGCTGGTAATTTTTTATCAGCTGCCGCTGCAGCCTCCTGATTCATATATTACATGTGCGGCAGCTCAGGCTTCTGCACCACTTGTCAGACAATCAAATAAGGCGGAACTATGTCCAGCTTTGATCCAGATAGTGTTGGTTTATCTTCAGGCCATTTTGTTGACGGCGCATTCACTGTAGCAAAAGGAGAGACCTTATCCGTTATGCGGCCTTCTGATGGCAAATGCTATGCAGAGATCAATAATGCAGAAGCTGGGCTTGTCGATCAGGCCGTCACCGTAGCGGAAGAAAAACGTAAATCCAGCGGATGGTCCTCATGCTCTCCTCGTGAGCGGGGGGCTGTTCTTCGTCGCTGGGCCGATTTGATTGATGCCGATATTGAATATCTGGCAAAGCTTGAAGCTGTAGGATCAACTCGTCCTATTTCCGACGTCATCAGTCATGAAGTGCCCTTTACCGCTGAGGCCCTGCGTTTTTATGCTGAGTGTGCAGATAAATTCAGCGGCGACGTTTTCCCTACCCGTCAAGATAGTCTGGGAATGTTAATTTCCGAACCATATGGGGTAATTGGTGCTATTACTCCATGGAATTTTCCACTATCAATGGCGTCATGGAAGTGCGGGGCTGCCCTCGCTTCCGGAAACGCAGTGGTACTTAAGCCTTCTGAACTGACTCCTTTTTCAACGGCCCGGTTTGCTGAGCTCGCAGTAGTAGCCGGGCTGCCTGCTGGCGTGCTGAATGTGGTGCAGGGCAGTGGGCAGACGACGGGTAACGCTTTAGTTTCCCATCCGCTCGTGAGAAAGATTTCGTTTACCGGCTCAACAGAAACGGGGGCAAAGATAATGTGTCAGGCTGCGTTATCCGGCACTAAGCCTGTCACCCTGGAGTTAGGTGGGAAAAGTCCTCAACTGGTGTTTGATGATGCCGGTGATGTAGATGAAATCGCAGAGCGCATTTTTCTTGGCTTTACAACAAATGCTGGGCAGGCCTGCGTATCAGGTTCCCGGTTGATCATACAAAAAGGGATAGCAAACGCAGTCATCGACAAACTGGTGGAGATGTGCCAGCAGCCTGTTCCCGGAATGACCTGGAATGCTGAGACCCGATACTGTCCTTTAATCGACCGTCGCCAGGGTGAAAAGGTTCATTCAATCGTGTCAGCATCAGTGCAGGCAGGTGCAGAACTCATCGTGGGTGGTAAAAGATTTGAGGACACGGCTGAGGGATGGTTCTGGCAGCCGACATTACTCGGGAACGTATCGCAAGACAACATAGCCGTACAACAGGAAATTTTCGGGCCTGTTCTGACCATCCAGATATTTGAAAACGAAGAGGAAGCCATTGCTCTGGCCAAACATGATATTTATGGCCTTTGTGCTGGTGTGCATACTCTAAACCTTCAGCGGGCCATGCGCCTGATGCGAACCCTTGACGCAGGCACAGTCTGGATTAACCGGTACAGAAGAACGAAAGATTTCATTATTCCAACCGGGGGATTCCAGGGATCAGGTATGGGTAAAGATTTGGGCAGACAATCATTTGAATCCTGTATGCGTCAGAAAAGCGTTCTTATCGATTTTTAAATGGCGCGGCCGAACAAGCTCGCATGTCCCTGTATATTGAAAAGAGAAGAATCAATGCCTACACCGCTTAAATTAATCCAGGATAGTCTGCATTTTCCGGACACTGCCGATGTTGTGATAATTGGTGGGGGAATTGTGGGCGCCGCTACTTGCTGGGAACTCACGCGTAAGGGGTACCGGGTTGTACTGCTTGAAAAAGGACTGGTAGGTGCAGAACAGTCCGGGCGAAATTGGGGCTGGTGTCGTCAGCAGAATCGAGATGAGCGAGAATTGCCTCTTATCATTCACGCTCTGCAACGTTGGCGGGAACTCAACGATGAGACTGGCGAGGAACTGGGATACCGTGCTACCGGGCTTGTATACGCTACCCAGAATGAAAAAGAGATAAGCACTTGGGATGCCTGGGGGAAAATGGCCAGCCAATATGGAATAAAGAGCAATATATTGAATGCAGAGCAGGCCAAGCAGCTGACCCCGGGCAGTATCACAAGCTGGAAGGGAGGGGTACATTCTCCCGATGATGGTCACGCGGATCCTTCTATGGCTGCTCCTGGACTGATGGCGGCTGCTGTAAGAAAGGGGGCTCTTCTTTTTCAGCGATGTGCGGTGCGCGGGTTGGATATTTCTGCTGGTAAAGTCAGCGGTGTGATCACTGAACGGGGACTAATCAAAACTGAAAGAGTCGTCTGTGCCGCGGGCGCATGGAGTTCGCTTTTTTGCAGGCGTCATGGCATTGACTTGCCGATGGGAAATGTTATTGGTACGGCTTTCCGTACTCTTCCGGCCCCTCCCCTGATTACAACGCCTTTTTACACAGAGTCATTTTCCTGCAAGCCCCGTCTGGATGGGGGATATACGGTTGCACTTTCAGGTGCCGGAAGGTTGGAACCCGGATTTCAGAGCTTAAGGTACGCAAAGCAGTTTTACCCACTCTATAAAGCACGTCGTATGAATCTGTCCTTCAAGGTTAGGCTTTCCTCATTTATTCAGGGACCTGAAGCTCTGGCTTACTGGGCTATGGATAAAATATCGCCCTTTGAAAAAATACGCATACTGGACCCAGACGTATCAGAAAATGTTGTACAAATGGGTCTTGCGGCAATGGTGAAGGAATTTCCTGCACTGGCGGGCCTCAGAGCTACTCAATCATGGGGAGGATTGATTGATTGCGCTCCAGATGACGTCCCTGTCATTTCGGCCGTGCCCTCGCTTCCTGGCCTTATATTGTCATGCGGATACAGTGGGCACGGATTTGGCATCGGTCCAGGAGCCGGACGACTGACGGCTGATCTTGTTGCTGATGATTCACCTGTTGTTGATCCGCATCCTTTCCGTTATTCACGCTTGTTTGAAGCCAGTACACGAAAAGTGTCCAGCACTATGTGAGCTGTTTTTTTTAGCTGGTGCAATAAGTAAATTCCAGAGGAGTTAAAATGAGCGAAGACATTCTTTGTACGGATAGAATCGACTGTCCTCCGGCAGGTCATTATTCCCACTGTTGCACGATGTCAGGAAGCATCTATGTTTCAGGGCAGCTTCCTGTCACTGGAACCGGAGTTATGCTCAGTGGAAAGCCGTTTGAATTACAGGCAAAACAGGTCCTGCAGAATCTTGAGGAGTGTCTGAAAGCTGCAGGCTCTTCAAAAAACAAACTGGGGATGGTAAGAATTTACCTGACAGATATTTCTGACTGGCCGCTTTTTAACAGTATTTATGCCCAGTGGCTGGGAGACCATAAACCGGCACGCGCTATTTTGGGTGTTTCCGAATTGCATTATGGAGTCAGTGTCGAGATCGAAGCAGTAGCAGCTGCGTAGGGCTGATGTAGATCTTACGCAGCAATAGTGGACACGCGACTAAGTGAGTAAACTCTCAACCAGTAAGAATCCGCGTAAGCAGCATTAAGCCCGAATTTCGTGACGAAGCCCAGAAGCTTGCTGAACGTATCGGTGTGGCCGCAGCAGCCCGCGGACTCAGTCTGTACGAATCCCAGCTCTACAACTGGCGAAGCAAACAGCAGAATCAGGCAACCACCTCTGAACGCGAGAGCGAACAGGCTGCGGAAATTTCCCGTCTCAACGCCAGTTGGCAGAAAAAGACGAGGGGAATAACTGCAGTAAAGTGTGAAAAGATAAAACTAAGTCGGAAAATACTTTTTAGAAAATGCCATAGAGTGGCATCAAATGGACACAGCCATGATGTCGGAGGATAGGCCTCCGGCATCATGAAAACATTCAGAATAAAATTTTATGCCATCGGTATACCGTTAACTTTATGACTGAACACCCTTTTATCAGATAGCTAAATCACTTTTCGGTATAGTGATAGGCTGACACTATTCCTTTATCTGAAAAATCTATTGTGAGAAACTGCTCTCTGTCTTTAATAATAGGTATAACCAAATAAATACTACGGTCTGTTATTTTGGAATAATAAACCCAGTGTGTTGAAGTATTGTAATTTTCTGTATTTACTGGAGTTCCTAATTTGATCAAAACGTCTTTTCGGCTCGTCACTTCAGGAGTGATTATATTTCTAATCTCTTTCTCAGAGTATTCAGATAACCGCGTCTCTTTTGTTCGGTCAACATTTGAGGCACAAGCGGTAATTATAATGCAGATAATGCCAATGGTAATTGATTTAATCCAGATCATTTTTAACATCCTTCTCAACGTAAATTTTATTAATGTTATCAAATGCGACTTCATTCAAATAAAGAACGCAGTACCCGCTTTTATCACTATAACTAATACGTGCCTCATAAATTTTTCTCTTTTCTGGCGTGAACTCAAGGCTTATACTGCAACCTTGATATGTATAGTGCCGAATCGCTGTTTTTTCATCAGGGATTAGAAATGTTTCAAAATAATCCTGGTCATATTTTTTGCCAGTCACTTTGGGTAGCCCAATATCCTTTGTTGAACCTAAAGAAAGATTTACGTAACGGCTATGTTTTAACACCCAACCACCATTTTTCTTACCCGAAGCATCGGTTTGATACAGGCCAAAGCTCATGGGCGGGCCAATAAGGCGAATTTTAGCTACATCAGCACTGTCTGGTGGCGGCATGTATTGTTTCTGCTCGGGGAAAAAAGTATTACAACCTGAAATAATTAATATTATAGGAATTAAAAAGTAGCTTAAAATTTTCATGATGAATCCTTATTAAAGCATGACGTATTATGAAAGAGTGTTATTTTTTCCTGGCCAGGTCGGAATGACTTATCGTCATCCAACTGCACAGGAATTCAGGTTTATTGGAGAAGAACAATACTCACCGGTTTTTGATTTACTTGTGGGGGTGAGTAGAGAAAAATAAGTAGCGACTTACTGGTTTTCTCCACGAATAACGCGTGCTCGTAGTATTGTGTGCTGAAGGAAAGAACATCACGACTTAACCATATATCCTTAAAAGTTATCATTTCCTGCGTTCTTCGTTGAGTTTTAATCTTGTCTTGATGTATCGGCAGGATTTTGTATTTCTTGATTATTTTTTGCTGATAATCAGTGTACTGAACTGCCCAGATATATGATGTGCTTCGCACCATTCCTGATTCTGCACAATCACAGGAGACAACGACCCAAAGCAATTCGGGGCGTTGTTTATAACCATTACTCTTGAACGAAGAGTTGGTCACTACACCAGATTCAATCAGAAAAATCCCGCCGCAAGTGTGTATGAACACTGGCTGAAAGAATAAATATCCAAATTTATTAATGGGTTACATATCACTTTATGATTCGTATCACAAAAAAACAGTGAATAGTTTGTCGTCTTTCTTTGCCAGGTATAAATTGCTAACTCGAGTTAGCAAAAAGGTGGTACACCATGAGTGCGTCTTTTTTTATTGGCGTTGATGTTGGATCTGCGAGTGTCAGGGCGGGTATCTATGATGCTCAAGGGAGACGGCTAACCTTTGCTGTTCGTCCTATTGCCCAGTTCCACATAGCACCAAACCAGGTAGAGCAGTCATCAGAAGATATTTGGTCTTCTGTTTGCCAGGTTGTCCAAACCTGCGTCCAGAATGCGGGGGTTTCCCCTGAATCAGTATGTAGTATTGGTTTCGATGCTACCTGCTCTCTGGTTGCTGTGGGCGAAAAAGGAAAAGGAATTAGCATTTCTGAAACGGGTGATGAGAGCCATGACATCATGATGTGGATGGATCACCGTGCAACTTATGAGGCACAGAAAATTAATGCTACTCGCGATCCTGCCCTGGAATTTGTTGGCGGTGAGGTGAGCGTTGAAATGGAATTACCAAAAGTCTGCTGGCTTAAGCGCCATTTCCCTGAGCGTTACCAGCAAGCATGGCGTTTATTTGATTTGGCTGATTATTTGGTATGGCGGGCAACGGGCAATGATGTCGCAAGTGTTTGTACCTTAAGTTGTAAGTGGAACTATTTATCCCACGAAAAACGTTTCAGTCAGTCATTGCTGGAGCGAGTGGGGCTACCCGATTTACCCAAAAAAATACCTACCACGATTTTGCAACCGGGGGAGCTGGCTGGTTATTTACGTACTGATGTTGCACAAGCCTTCGGACTCACCACAAAGGTAGTTGTCGCAAGTGGGATGATTGATGCCCATGCTGGCGGTTTAGCGTTAGTAGGAAGCCAGCCAGAACATAACCTGGCTTTAATAGGCGGCACGTCCAACTGCCATATGTTAGTCAGTCCCCAACCAGTCAATGTCCCTGGCGTCTGGGGACCCTATTGGGGAGCTATGTTACCAGGTTGGTGGCTTAGTGAAGGTGGGCAAAGTGCCGCGGGGGCATTAGTTGAATGGACGTTACGCCAGAGTGATGCCTGGCCAGAACTGCACCATGAAGCAGAAAAGTCTGGAGAGAGTATTTACGCAATTGTTAATCGATGGGTTGATTCACTCGAGAAACGAGATATCTGGCCAACCGCGCAATTGCATGTACTGGCAGATCATCACGGTAACCGCTCACCGCGAGCGAATCCTCTCGCACGAGGTGCAGTTAGTGGTCTGACCCTGGAACAAGGAACAGATGCCCTGGCTCGCTACTATCTGGCCACGTTGCAGGCCATTGCTTACGGTACACGTCACATTATTGAAACTATGGCCCAGGCCGGGCATGTGATTACACAGCTTACAGTATGCGGTGGCGTTACGAAAAACCCAACATGGTTACGGGAGTACGCCAATATTACCGGGTTGGCTCTTCATTTATGTGCTGACGATGATGTTGTCACCTTAGGAGCTGCAATCACTGGTGCAGTTGCCTGTGGTGCGTTCAAAACACTTACTGATGCAGCAAAGGTGATGGTTCATCAGGGTGACATCATCACCCCAAACCCGTCTACGTTTGATTTCCACCAGGCAAAATATCAGGCCTATATAAAAATGTATGAACATCAACAGCATATCATGCGAAACATGCAGGCATGGTGTGAACAATAACGAATAACTAAGGAACTAAAATGTTGACACTGTCTCTTCCTGAACCTGTTGAACCTTTAGCTGCACAGAAAGGTGAAGTTCTCATGGTCACCAATGCCGATTTGCGTGAATCAGCAAATCAGGCGTGTTGGCCGGTGCAACAGGTGTTTGAAGAAAAACTACAATCGGCGCTAGAAAGGCTTGGTTATCGAATGGTTAGAGCACATACCATTGATAAAAAACGTGGTCATGGCTTTATTAGCAGTCAACGCGAGGGGAGTGATCTCTTTGCAAAAATTTCACCTGAATCCCCTGTTATTGTTTTGCTTACTGCATGGCAATACTCGCATCATCTTGCACCTTCTTTGGTACACCATAAGGGGCCTATTCTTCTGCTGGCTAACTTCGATGGCACCTGGCCGGGTCTGGTTGGAATGCTGTGTATGGCAGGAACACTGACAAGCCTTGGAAGATCTTATTCCAGATTATGGTCTGAACAGTTTGATGACGAGCTCTTCTCTCAAGGATTAAGCACCTGGTTACGCGATGGCGCATTGCACCACCCAGTAAACTATCTGCACGATATTGAACCGACCAATAAAGTTATGGCTACCTATGCGGGTCAAATGGGACGCCAGGTTGGAGAATACATCCTTAAGAACAAAGCTATTCTGGGCCTGTTCGACAGCTTTTGTATGGGAATGATTAATGGCGTCTTTCCCCAAAAAGCCATGATCGATATTGGTATGCCTATTGAATCTCTCTCTCAGTCAGCCTTATTAGTGGAAATGAAACAGGTTACTCCTGAATTGCGAGAGTCTTGCCTTAATTGGTATCAAAGCAGAGGGATGAAATTTAACTATGGGCACGATAGCGCCACAGAATTAACCCGAGAACAAGTTCTGGAGCAGTGCGCCATGATGATAGCGATGGCGCGGTATGTAAAACGTTTCGGGTTGTCGGCTATTGGCGTTCAGTACCAACAAGGACTGAAAGACAGTTGTGCAGCTTCTGATTTCGCTGAGGGAGCTATTGGTAACGCTGAACGTTTCCCGATACCTGATGAACAGGGCAATATCATTAAACCAGAACAGGCCATACCTTGCATTAACGAAGTGGACATGGGAGCCGCTATCCCACAAGTCATGCTATGGCAATTATTCACGGCATTTGGTCTGCCAGCTGAAACAACGCTGCATGACATTCGTTGGGGGAGTGAATACCAAGGGACATTCTATTGGGACCTGGAAATCTCTGGTGCAGTGCCTTTTGCTCACCTCAAGGGCGGTATTGCTGGTGCAACCGGGTATCGCCAGCCAGCCATGTTCTTCCCATATGGTGGCTCGACCATTACTGGGCAAGGGAAGGCCGGGCGTCTTATCTGGGCACGAGCCCACTATGAAAATACCAGCGTTGTAATGCATATCGGTACAGGTCATGCGGTTGAGTTACCGGAAGATGAATTTGAACGCCGCCGTCGGGCAACCAACTATGAATGGCCGTTACTCAACGCCGTACTGGATGGTGTAAACCGTGATGACTTAATGGCAGGTCACGAGAGTAACCACTTAGTTGTTGCTTATGTTGATGAGCTTGTTTTGTCTGATGTATTACGCGCTTTTGTCGCTCAGGCACTAACCCAGGGGATCCGCGTTAAGGTCGCGGGAAGTGCAATTCACTTACTCGAGCAGGAATAACACAATGATAACTGAAGCAGAAAAATACTCCGGAATTTGGCCGGTGATGCTTACTCCTTTTAATCACGAGAGGGAGATCGACTGGGATTCTCTGGAAAAACTGGTGGAATGGTATCTCAAGGCTGGTGTTCATGGGTTATTTGCCGCTTGCCAGTCCAGCGAAATGTTTTATTTGAGTGACAGCGAAGCACGCCATGTAGTGAATTTTATTGTTGATAAAGTTGCCGGGCGTGTTCCTGTCGTGGCATCAGGGCACACTGCGACGGGTATCAGCCAACAAATCGAACAACTTTGCGCAATGGCTGAAACAGGTATTGATGGGCTGATTCTGATAAGTAACCGGTTGGCTCAGGCAGACGAAACAAGCGACAAAGTATTGAGCACACTACAGCAGATGACTCAATCTTTGCCAGACAACGTTGATTTGGGCATTTATGAATGTCCTTTCCCTTATAAACGCCTGCTTTCTGACGATGTGGTGTCGTGGTGTGCGCAGAGCCAGCGCTTTACCTTTATTAAAGACACTTGCTGTTCCCTGCCAATTATTACACGGCGTTTAAAACTAACACAGGATAGCCGGCTACATATTGCCAACGCTAACAGTCAAACATTATTGGGGGCGTTCCGGCAGGGTTGTCAGGCATACAGCGGTGTCATGGCAAATTTTCATCCGGAACTGTACGTCTGGCTTTATGAACACTGGCAAACGGAACCCGAAAAGGCAGAAATTTTAGCGGATTACTTGTCAACAGCGGCGTTAGTAGAAAACCTGGATTACCCAGTTTGTGCCAAATATTACCAACAGAAGATAGGTAATTTCCGCGATTTCACTTGTCGTTCAAGGGGAAGTCAGACATGGAACAACAGTTTTTATCCTGAAGCCATAAACAGTATGGTTAGGTTGGGTGAAAGCCTGAAATTACAGTTAGCGCTGTAAATCTGGAACGCAAACATGTTACTAAAAAAACTGATCCAACAACCTATTATCCCGGAATGCAGTCTCGAACCAGGTCAATGCCACGCATCGACACTTGTTGCTTTGCCGGGTGGGGATGTCTTAGTTGCATGGTTTGCCGGTCATAAGGAAGGTAGCGACGACACTGCAATTTGGCTGGCAAGAAAACAAAAGGATACATGGTATTGCGCACAAAAGGTTGCAGCAGAGCAGGGCGTTCCTCACTGGAATCCAGTCTTATTTTGCACAGAAGAATGTGTCTGGCTGTTCTATAAAACGGGTAAAAATGTACACACATGGCAAACCCGGTATATCACCTCATCTGATGCTGGGAACACCTGGAGTCAACCTGCACTTTTGGTTCCGCAGGATACTCGTCCACGCGGCCCGGTAAAAAATAAGGTGCTAAAAACTTCCAGTGGTGCCTGGCTGGCTCCTGGGTCCATAGAAAACTCACTCCATTGGGATGCCTTTATTGACCGCTCTGAAGATAATGGTATGCACTGGATGATGTCAGAGGTCCCGTTCACACACCAGCTTCCGGCCAGTGAAACAGGCACAACATTATGGCAAGGTCTGTCAAACAATGCGCTATGGGAAAATAGTCTGTCACGGGTAATGCGGTGGGATGGGATTATCCAGCCTTCCCTCTGGGAATCTTCTCCTGGGCATATTCATATGCTTTTGCGTAGTACCCGTGGGTATATTTATCGCAGTGACTCAACAGACGATGGTAAAAACTGGTGTGAGGCTTATGCCACCTCGTTACCCAATAACAATAGTGGTATTGACCTTGCCAGTACGCATCGTCATAGCATCGTTTTGGCATGGAATCCGGTATGTGGAAATTGGGGGCGACGTTATCCTTTGTCTCTTAGTGTATCAACTGATAATGGTCAACAATGGTCTGCTCCCTTTGATATAGAAACAGATGAAGGAGAGTATTCATACCCGGCGATTATTTGTGAGGGAAATACTATTCATATGAGCTATACATGGAATAGAAAAAATATTGTTTATTGCCAGCTGCAACTAATGCATTAAAAATTAAGTAGTAGAAATAAATATAACATACTCCTGATCCTATACAAACTCACCCATTATTAATAAAGGGTGCGCTGGAAATGTATAATTATTTTCAGCGATATGCGAAGAGGCTAATATTATGTCGGTATCTCTTGACATTCCCGTGGTGAAAAACACGGCTCTCGATAAAGCAAGTATTCGCCGTGTGGTTATTTCCAGCTGGATCGGAAATACCATTGAATATTATGATTTCTTACTGTATGGACTGGCCAGTGCTTTAGTTTTCAGTAAAATTTTCTTCCCTAATGTCAGCCCGGTTGCAGGTTTGCTGGCATCCTTTGCAACATTTGGTGTCGGGTTTGTTGCCCGTCCTCTGGGCGGTATATTTTTCGGACATATGGGCGATACCTTGGGGCGAAAAATTACGCTGATGATAACGTTGGGTGGTATGGGAACTGCCACTTTTTTGGTTGGTTGCCTGCCATCTTACGATGCTATCGGTATTTGGTCGCCGCTTTTATTAGTTATTATCCGGTTTATTCAAGGGTTTCTTGTGGGGGGCGAATGGGGGGGCGCAATGTTGATGGTTGTTGAAAGTGCGCCAAAAAATCGCCGTGGTGTATTGGGATCCATCCCGCAAACAGGGGGGTTTTCCGGCCAACTCCTTGCAACAGGGGTGTTTGCTATCATGATGATGCTCCCAGAAGATCAACTGCTTAGTTGGGGGTGGCGGGTACCTTTCATGCTCAGTGTAGCTCTGGTATTGGTAGGGATGTATATGCGCCGCAGACTTGATGAAACCCCGGTATTTCAGGAAGTGCAACGCCAGCAGAAACATACATCACAGAAAAAACAGAAAGCAGAAAGCCCGGTTGTTGAAGTCGTACGCAAACAGTGGCGCAGTATTTTACTGATAATGGTTTTACGCTTTGCTGAAAGTGTCCCATTTTTTATGTGTACGGTTTTTGCTGTATCTTATGCTACTGGCACTTTGGGTGTGGAAAAACAAACAATGCTGGGCGTCATTATGGCAACCTGTGTACTTGCCTTTCCAATGCATGCACTTTTTGGTGCTATATCGGATAAAGTTGGTCGACGTCCTGTTTATATTTTTGGCGCATTGTGTGCGGCAGTTATGGCATTCCCATTTTTCTGGTTGCTGGAAAGTGATTCATTTATATTAATGGTTATTGGGTATGTCTTATTAATCAATATTGCGCATAACTCAATTAATTCTGTTCAGCCATCATTCTTTACTGAATTATTTGGTCCCAAAGTCCGTTATAGTGGCGCATCTATAGGTGCACAACTGGGAGCCATTGTCGCTGGTGGGTTTACACCTTTTATCGCTAAAGGGTTAACTGCGCTGGATAATAATAACTGGACTCTGGTCGCCACCTATGTCGTTATTGCTGCGCTGGTAGCCGCTTATGCAGCTTGGAAAGCACCAGAAACATCTAACAGGGACTTAACCAAAGACCCACAGTGATTAAATGCAAACCGGGGCACCCCCCCGGTTTTCTTATACAGAATGATTTACAACGGAAAGCTCACTCGAATCAGCTAAACCTGATAAACTGGCCTTGTGTCTGTAAAAATTATAGTTGTCGCTCATGGCTAAAACCGTCGAACAGATTGCTACCGCGCTAAATATTTCTATTACAACCGTTCGTTTAGTACTGAACAAAAAAGCGCAGCAATACAGAATCAGTAGCAAAACTCAACAACGCATTAACGATTACGTGGCAGAGCACGGTTATACCGTGAATCATGTTGCTCGTAGCCTGAAGTTAAATAAAACCGAGACTCTCGGTCTTATTATCCCTCGGTTGTCGAATGTCTTTTTCTCAACCCTGGCTGAAAAACTGGAACTCCGCTGCCGTGATGCGGGCTACCAGTTGATGATAAGTTGCACCTATAGCGACCTGAAACACGAAAAAAAATTGGTGGATGCATTGGTCGAACGCAATGTGGATGGCCTATTTATTGTCCCATCATCACGCCAGTCGCTTCAGCATTATATAAAGCGATCTTCCAAGCCGCTGGTCTTCCTTGACCGTGATTTTGGCATTCCGGACACTGCATTGGTAGTGAGCGATAACCGACATGGTAGCCATGTGCTTACTGAAGCGATGATTGCCGCAGGGCAGTTCCCGATTTTTTTCATGGCCGGTGATGCAGGGCAGCCTACTATCAGAGAACGTTTGAAAGGTTACACTGATGCCATGAATGCCCATGGTGTCACCGATAGTGACACCTGGATTCAGGAAGTTGAACATAACCGCCGTGAAGATGGTGAATTATTAATGAGGAAGTTTTTTGCAGAGCATCACAAAGCCCCTCCCGCTTTTATTGCTTCTTCATTGCCGGTACTGGAAGGTGCGCTCAGTGTTTTGCGAAGCCATTTTGGGTATATTCCTGAAGACATTAATATCGGCACTTTCGATGAACACCCTATGCTGGGTTTTCTGCCCAATAATATTTGGTCCGTTCGGCAGGACGAAGAAACCTGGGCTGAGAAAGCATTTAGCTCGATGACTGCTGCTTTGCAAGGAGATACGCTTGCAGAGCAGGCTATTGTCCCCATGTCACTGATATTCAGGTGCCGTGCAAAGCATTCTTAATTTCCGCAGAGGTACCACCTGTGATGGTTTGTAAAGGCCATGTCGAAGAAGTGATAGTGCGGTTCCAGCCCAGTCCCGGCATCCTTACAATACTCACCTTGTAGCCTGTTTATTAACAAACAGGGCCGCTATTACGCAGCCCTGTTTTATCTATTATTTTACCCGCACGATCAACAGGTGTTATACGCTGCCAGGGGAGTCAATCCACTCCCTGCCAAGCGGTGTGTTGCGCCAGCGCGGGGCGCATAACAGGCTGGCGAACTGGCTGACCACATCGTTTAGTAACCCACGCAGTGGCGGTATACAACCTGGCGGCAGTGTATGGCATGCCAGCAGTTGCGATAACGCCAGTGCGTAATCACACAGTTGTTCGCTGTCTGGCGCGAAACCGGCAGTAGTTGGTGCCGGGTTTTCTGCTGCCATACTGTCTGTTGTCAGGCAGTCAACCAAATGTGCGGGAATGGGTTCCAGCAACGTGGGGCGTAACAGGCTGAGGCTGGTATTCAGCTTTTCGCACAGTGCCCGGTGTAACAGTGGGTCAGCACATTCCAGCAGGGTTTCCGCCAGGTGTTCACAGTGGCGCGCCAGTACGGTGAAATCTGTCTGGTCGCTAACGGGCAGGGTAAGTAAAGATTGAGTGAAAACAGCGTTAGTAGCCATTAGATAACTTCTCCGATAGATAGATTGATAATCCACCACAGAAAGGTCTCAATCTTTACTGGTGGTGGGCTGAACAGAGTTGAGACTACCGGCTATCAGAGAACCCGGCGAACCTTTCGGTTCCCCTGCTCAGCTCACCATAATTTGGGTGAGTGAGGTCGCAACACATAGTACACGCAGCAGCATGTAGTGTCTTCTGATAGATCGGGGTCTCAATCCCGGCACCTGATTATGCAGGTGCCGGAAAAAAATACAGTTTTTCCCGCTTCCGGGCAAGCAAACACCTGTGGCCAGGCTCGCAAATCCTGTTGAAAATACATGTAATTCAGGGCAGAAGAGGCGTTAACCAACAACCACCCAGTGTTTGCAGATAACCCAAATTTCACAGATACAACACCCACCCCGAACACACTGGCGTAAAAAAAGAGCCTGAACCACACAACTGGCATCAGGCTCCATCTTATCGGGTGGAATTACCCATCCGTAGAGCGGCTTAATGTTTCCCAGTGGTCAATATCGTGCTGCATCTGTTGGAGCTTCTCCCGCACCAGTTGTACGGCATCACTCCCCAGCAGCAGTGAAACCGGGGGTTCAGGGCTGTTAATTAACTGCAACATGGCGCGGGCGGCTTTTGCCGGGTCTCCCGGCTGGTGCCCACTGCGCTTTTCACGCGTTTCCCGTATTGGGTTAAAGCTTGCGTCGTAATCACTGATGGTACGCGCAGAACGCACCATCGAACGCCCCGCCCAGTCAGTACGAAACGAACCCGGCTGGACCGCGGTCACGAAAATATTAAACGGCTTAAGCTCTTTACTCAGGGTTTCAGAAATCCCCTGCAGGGCAAATTTACTGCCACAGTAATAGCTGATGCCCGGCATGGTAATAAAACCGCCCATCGAGGTAATGTTCAGAATACGCCCGGCCCGGCGCGCCCGGAAGTAGGGCAGAAACGCTTTAATCACCGCAATAGCACCAAAGACATTCACCTCAAACTGGTGGTGTGCTTCACTCAACGGTGATTCTTCCATCACGCCTTCATGCCCGTAACCGGCATTATTCACCAGCACATCAACCGCACCGATTTCCTGCTCGATAGTGGCGGCAAGTGAGTCAATGGCTGCCACATTGGTTACATCCAGAATATGCCCAAAACTCTGGCCGGGGGCCAGGGTGTCAAATGCCTGTTTCGCTTGCTCAGTGCGTACTGTGCCCACCACACGGTGCCCGGCTTTGAGTGCTTCTTTGGCAAGTGCCTGCCCAAAACCGCTACTCACGCCGGTAATAAAAAGTAATTTTGTTGAGTTCATGGTTCGCTCCTGGTCAAAAGGGATACACAGAATAGAATCCTGGGCGCTGTAGCGGTATCCCGGTTCCTCTGTAAGGTTTGCCTGTTCCTCTGAGCAGGCTGGACACAGCCTGGCATTGAATGCGATGCTGAATACCCGTATCCCACTTTGCCAGGGCTTCGCCATGACTATGTCTTCTGCACAAGTAAACCGCCAGATGGTGGCGCTGTTAGATCAGTTAACGCCACAGGAAGGCTATAACATCACGCCATTAGACGATGTGCGGTTTTTACGATCCAACCGCCCACTTTTGCGCACTCCCGTGTTATATGAGCCTGGTATCGTGATTGTTGTTCAGGGCCGCAAACGTGGTTTTCTGGGGCGGGATGTCTATTTATATGACGCCCGGCACTACTTGATGGTGTCCGTACCGGTGCCTTTTACGATGGAAACCGATGCCAGCGTTGAAGAGCCGATGCTGGCGATTTATATGCGGCTGGACTTCCGCCTGGCGGCAGATCTGATGCTGGCGCTTGATGGCCGGGGCAAAAGCCCGGCCGCTCCCCCGCGCAGTATGGTGTCCAGCCCCATGGACTCACAACTGAGCGCTTCGGTGTTACGTTTTCTGCAGGTGATGTCTTCCCCGCTGGATGCTGAAATTCTTGGCCCGGCGATGGTGAGAGAGATTTATTACCGGGTATTTACCGGCGCGCAGGGGGAAACGTTGCGCAGTGCGCTCGGGATGCAAGGGCAGTTTGGCAAAGTGGCGAAAGCGTTACGCAAACTCCATGCGGAATATGCGTCGCGCCTGGATGTGGCGGCACTGGCGAAAGAAGCGGGTATGAGCCAGCCAACCTTTCACAGCCATTTTAAGACCGTAACAGATACCTCACCAATGCAATACCTGAAATCAACTCGCTTGCACCAGGCCAGGTTGCTGATGCTGAGAAATAACCTGACAGCATCCGCTGCCTGTGCGCAGGTTGGCTATGAAAGCCTGTCGCAATTCAGCCGCGAATTTAAACGCCTGTTTGGCTTGTCGCCCACCCACGAAATTGAGCGGATGAAGCACAATTTTGCCCTGCCAGCACCGGCCACACCTTCTGCTTTTGTCTCTTCACATTAACCCTGCAGGTTACGTAAATTGATTACGCCCGAACCATTAACGCTGAGCCTTACCTGAATCATGCTGGTTTTCGTGGCTGAAAATAACTCTGGTGACTAAGGATATTGTTGTTATGCGAACCCGGCCTTCTGCCCGGTTGTTAATTATCAACCCGGCTAATCAAGTTTTACTGTTTCGTTTCGAACATAACGAGGATGCCCTGGCGGGGCAGAGCTACTGGGCCACGCCCGGTGGTGGTGTCGAAAACGGGGAGTCTTTTGCCCAGGCGGCAGTGAGAGAATTGCGCGAAGAAACCGGCATTATACGGAGCGTTGTTGGCGAGCCGGTTGCACAAAGCACTTTCGAAATGCGCTTACCCAGTGGGGAATGTGTTCTGGCAAATGAACGCTTTTTTGTTATCCGGGCAGATAACAGCGAAATCAGCCATGAAGGCTGGAGCCACCACGAACAGCAAGTCATGAAACAACACCGTTGGTGGAGCCAGCAGGCGCTGGCTGGCAGCCCGGAAATCATTTATCCCGTGGATATTATCCAAATCCTGTCTGGAGCCGGTGTGTTCCCGGCATTGGGTGCCCGGCAGGGGATTAACGAAAGTGCTGAACCAGCACGGCACCAATAAATACGCCAAAAGCTCCTAAAATACCCGGCAGGTTTTGTGGGGCAGGAATGGGCAGTTTTAAAAAGGCGAAACTGCCCCCCATGATTAGCCCTACCAACAGTGCCCAAAGGTTTTCCATCGTTATTCCCCCTGGCACTGCCCGCTTACTGTGGCGAGATCAGGCTTTTTGTTGTTTAAACAGCCATTCACGCGCCGCTTTGATATAAAAGAATTTTCGTGCTGAGGCCATATGATCAACACCTTCAAAGGTCAGGAATGTGATATTACCGCCTTCAGCAATATAGCCTTTCACCTGGTCATTGAGCTTTTGCTGCTTATTCAATGGGAAAATCAGGCTGGGATCCAACAGTTTCGTGGGCCGGGTAACTTTCGCTCCTGCTTCTCTCCACACCGGAACGCATTTCTCATTCCACGGCGTGGCTTTGTTGTCTTCTGAGCCCGTAATAATCAGTACGTTCTGGTTGGCAAGCGTGACGACATCTTTCGGGCGTTGCTGGCCTGCAATGATAAGCCCGGCAGCAAAAGTTTCCGGGTGTTTCGCCATCAACCACAATGAGGTCATTGCCCCCATAGACCAGCCAGTGCAATAAACGCGAGAGGCATCAATTTTCAGCACCTTGTCGCTCCGGTCTTCAAGGTTGGGGTTACCATAGTTCCAGGTATTACTCAGTAGCGACTGAACCAGACGCCAGGTGTTTTCCACATCACTGGTATGTTCCCAGTAATCGTTCATTGTGGTGCGTTCGTAACGGGGGGTAATGACAACACATTCACGTTCATCCTGCTCTTCCGGCAAACTCCAGATAGAGGCAATACACTGTTCTGTCAGTGTTTGTGCGCAGGTGCCATCATAGCTGGTGCCTGAATGAGTTACTGCCAGTACCAGCGGGTATGATTTGTTTTCCCCGCCGGGTTTCAGGAACGATTTGGGCAGGTAGATGCTGTACTCAAGCCAGGCTGAACGGCTGTCATCCCACCACCAGTGGCTTTGTTCCCACTCATCCACACCCCGAATAATAACGTTATTGCCCCTGTGCCCGGCATTGCTCCATGTGGTTGCGCTTGCCGGATAAACTTTGCCAGCAGAGGTCTTAATGCTTTTCGCCTGAATGACGGTGACTTTATCGCTGTCTTCGGTTGGTAAACTTAAATCCGGGTTGTGAGCAAATTCGGCAATAACATAACGCCCGGCGTTACTTTTCTGGGACGGGATCAGTGCAGGAGTGGTATTGGTGTAAATCGCCTGAATAGTTCTGGGTTGGGCTTCTGACTGGCTGTTATTTTTATCCGGGGTTGTTGGCATCCCTGGGAAAAAACCTTTAGCAGCAGGAATGACACCCACGCTATAGCTGGCTACAGCCAGGCTGGCTGGGTCGATATCGGTATCATATTCAATAGCGACTCCATACACTTTTTCGCCACCACCCGTGACTTCATTCAGTGCCCAAATGCGCTGGATACCGGGCTGTTTTACTTTGTCATCATCCGGATCATTACCATTTTTGGCGGATGCTGCCATAAAACTGTTGGGGTCGGCAGCGTGGGCATTACGCGCTATTCCTGTTGAAATCATGCCTGCCAGGGTAGTACCGGCAATCATAAATGTTCTTCTCGACATCTCAGTCATAAATACTCCTGTGCGTTATCCGTTACCTGGCCGTGTCAGGCTGAATGTGTTTTCAGTTGCTTCAATTGTTTAATGATATTCTCTGCCAACATTTCTGCTGCCCCGCGTGCAAATGGGGAGCTACGTGCTTCATAAGTGAATCGGTCATAGTTTTCAGCGTCAGGCAGATATTTTGCCGCGCCATCACTCATGGTAATGACGAAGGTATTCGCGAACACAGAGGTGTTACGGATATGTGCGCCAATACTGGCAGATAACTCGGGTTGTACGCATACCAGTGCTGTGTCACCCCATTGCACGAGTGTCACCGGGGCTTCAGTGGTACCAGAAGGCTGGTAGGTAAAGGTTTTGACAGGTCCTTTAGGCGCATTGCGTGGTGAAAATTTTTGCGCCGGTAAAGCCACCTGATAACGCTGTAGGGCAAATATCCCTGGTTTGTTTGGCGTGATACGGTTGGCAACCCGCATGGCTTCAGCACCAAGCCGCTGCCCCAGCAGGTCTACCAGAGTGAAACCCTCTTCATGGATATCCGTACGGCCCACACTGCCGTCACTGTTAACGACATGGCGGCTGGCCTGCAGGTAAGGTACCTGGTCACCTGCGCTGCCCACCAGGTAGAATGCCACTGTGCCATTGCCACAGGCATTTTCAATGTAGTTTGCGGCAGCCCCGGCCAGGTCGGCACTGACCAGTCGCCCTCCTTGTGTGCTCTGTGAGGCATCCATAACAGCAGGTTGCACAGCATAATTCAGCAAAATAGCCAGTGGTTTGCCATTGTGGCCATCAATACGGAGTACACCCACATGTGGGTCGGTATAACCGGCATCGTCGGCTCCTAACCACCAACCCCAGGGGGTTTCAACATTGCGGTTAACACCTGCACGGCAGGTACCACTGCCAGCCCCCAGTGTTGCGGGTTGTAACGTGGCGACCGCCTGTTGTGCGGCTTTACGTAGGGCAGTGTCAAATGCATCCAGCAGTTGCTGTGCCTGGGTGGCGTTGTTTTGCCCATGGTTATCGTGAAGAAATATATGAGGCGTAGAGAACGTGTGGCTGGCATTGATAATGGCATTATTTGCAGTCACGCCAGTGACTTGAGCCAATATCTCTTTCATGTGTGCAATCACTTCAGCAGTAATAGACGTCAAATCTATAACGGCAATAGCCTGGCGTTGGCTGCCATTATCCAGCAATAGCACGCGGGTATTTAACGGGTCATGTTCCCCGGTAAATTCACCCAATGGGTACATGCCGCTCAGGTCAACTTCAGCCCGCCCGGCACCAGCAATCAGCCCTTTATTGTTTGCAGCGAAACTCGCCCCTGGCATTAATAGTGCAGCCGCGCTGAGCCCCACTCCGGCCCACAGAAAATCACGTCTGGAATACACTGAATCTCCTTACTGCCATACCTGCGCTGGCAATGAATTGAATGCAATATTACTGTGTTATGCATTATGGTACTTATACAGTACCAGTGTGAAAAAAATGTGCAGAGCCTGGGGATTTGGTTATTAATAGGGATTTTCCTGGGGCCAGGTCAGGTGCAAGTTGTGAGGGAAGGTTAAGAAGGCTTGCCAGTAAAAGTGCCTGGGTTACTAAAAATCAGGGTTTATTCCAGTTCCGTTATCAATGGGCTGTTGCATACTGTTGAGTACAATCAGAAGCCTGCGTTTTATCTCTGCATGAGCTTTTGCACGGTTCGCACTGCCGTGGATTCGCCGCCGGGGTAACAGTGCGCCAAACACCACATCCATCATCATACCTGCGTAAAATTCCGGTTCATTTGCCACAATACGCCCGCGGGCGTGTTCTTCTTCCAACCACGCCATCAGAGCTTCCCGTGAGCGGATAATTTCATGTTCATACAGGTATTCAGATAAAGCAGGAAACAGCACAGCTTCCCGGACCAATAAGTTCAGGATGGCATCCCGGCCACGGGCTTCGGCTTCATTAATATCCAGCCGGAAAATGCCAAAAAGCGTTTGGGCAAGTGGGATGTTTTCGCCCGGTGGGCGAGGTAGATCCAAAATACGGTGGCTGTGTTCCTGAAGCACTGCGGCAAACAAGGCGTTTTTGTCGGCAAACGCTTCGTAAATAGTCCGCTTCGATATTTTCGCCCTGGCCGCAATAATCGCCGTGGTGGTTTTGGCAAAACCCAGTTCGATAAAGGCTTCGTAGGCACATTGCAAAATCAATAACCTGCGGTTAGTTGTTTCACTTACTGTCATATTTTTTGTGCGCCAGCAGAAAGCATGTTTGTCATAGTTACTCACATAATGCGGTGACTGAACGCTGAATAGTACCATCGTTTTTGTTATCCACCCGTGGTATAGATGGTTTTATATCGCTCTGGCCACCTGCGTGGTGGCAGATAATCAGGGGAGAACGAGGATGCCAGCCACACCCAGAATTGCACTTATTGGCCCTGGTGCCATTGGCACTACGGTTGCGGCCGCACTGCATGAAGTGGGGCGCACACCGGTTATTTGCGGGCGCACCGCCCACGCACAACTCACTTTGCGTGCTGATGACGGGCAAGTTGTCGTACCTGGCCCGGTATTAACCAACCCTTTAGAGGTGAAACAGCCTTTCTCGCTGGTGTTTGTTGCGGTGAAAACCACGCAAATGGCAGCAACGGCACCGTGGTTGTCAGCCCTGTGTGGTGAAAATACCGTGGTTTGTGCTCTGCAAAATGGTGTTGAGCAGAAAGCCCAGTTTGCTGAATATGTGCCAGGGGTGGCAGTGCTGCCATCGGTTGTGTGGTTCCCGGCGCAGCGCGAGCCTGATTACTCGGTCTGGTTGCGGGCAAAACCACGTCTGACACTGCCAGAAACACCGCATACTGCTGTTGTTTTGGCGGCATTGGAAGGGACGCGCTGTGAAGTGGATGTCGCGCCGGATTTCACCACAATTGCCTGGCGTAAGTTGCTGCAAAATGCTGTTGCCGGGTTGATGGTGTTGTCTGGCCGCCGGGCGGGCATGTTCACCCGTCCCGATATCACGGCGCTTGCGCTGGCCTATTTGCGTGAATGTTTGCTGGTGGCGCGTGCCGAAGGCGCAAATCTCAGTGATGAGGTTCCTGAGGAAATAGTTGCACGTTTTCATCAGGCTCCCGCCGATTTAGGGACGTCAATTCTTGCAGACCGGCAAGCGGGGCAAACGCTTGAATGGGATATTCGTAACGGTGTGGTGCAGCGTTACGGGCGAATTCATGGCATCCCCACGCCATTAAGTGATGTGATTGTGCCGCTTCTGGCTGCGGGCAGCGACGGGCCGGGCTAAAACCACTCCTGCTGCAGGGCAGTAGATAACCACTCAGGGAGCATGAAATGGACAGACACCCGTTACGCCGCATTATCGAAGCCTGTGACCAGGCAATTTCAGCAGGTAATTTTGATGCGTTGATGGATTACTATGCCGATGACGCAACGCTTGTTATTAAACCGGGCATGGTGGTTCAGGGTAAAGAAAAAATAAAGCAGGCGTTTCTTGCCATTGCCGAACATTTCCATCACCAGTTGAAAGTGGAGCAGGGCAATATGCAGATTTTTGAAGGCGGTGGTAACGCTCTGGTGATTATGGAAACGGTTCTGTATTACCCGGATTCAGAGGGCAACCCGGTAACTGAAAGCCGGCGTGCAACCTACGTTTTTCGCCAGAATGGGGCAGAAAACTGGCTATGTACCATTGATAATTCTTACGGTACGGCATTGCTGGGGTGATTATTGCCAGGAAGCTGTCCGGCTAAATTCGCGCCTGCCTGTGTAAATAACAGGCAGGCATCAGCCGCCAGTATATGGCAACAAATTTTACAGCATCAGATTATTTTTTCAGGGAGAAAACCGCGGGCCTTGAGTGAGTTTCAGGTGGCAGGAAAAGAGCGTTACAGAATGGGCAAATAAGCGTTTTCTTTTTGTTTACCCGGGCTGCGCTGTGCTCTGATTGTTTTGCGCATTTTGGACATTCGATGGCGACAAGAAAGGATTTTTGAGTGTTTTTTTTAATGTTTTGCATAGATTTTCTTCTGTGATTAACTGCCCATAGCTTAACGTGTTTGGCCTGTGTAATCCCAGAAGTTTGTGCAGATATTTGTTTTGCCTGTGAAACAGTCAATCAAGTGTAAATAAAAAAATAACCCTTGTTATCCTGGAAGATGTATGAGTTAATCAGCACCGATTTGATACACAGAATCATTATAAGTCGTTCGAAAAGTAGTCCTCATTTCTAAAGTGTATTCCTGCGAGTACCCCTTCTTCTTGAGTCTTCTCTGTAACACGCCGATTGATATCTGTAATTAAATCATTTAAGTCAAATGTTTAATTAATAAGGTAAAAAACATGTCTAACAAAATTATCGGCACCGTTAAATGGTTCAACGAAACTAAAGGTTTTGGTTTTATTTCTCCTGAAGATGGCAGCAAAGATGTATTCGTACACTTCTCCGCAATTCAGGGCAACAGCTTCCGTACTCTGGCTGAAGGCCAGAAAGTTGAGTTTTCAGTAGAAGATGGCCAGAAAGGCCCGTCTGCTGCAAACGTGGTAGCACTCTAAGGACACCATTCGTCCTGTATTGGGGCATCTCCGTTGCCCACGCTGCCAGGGTTCGCAATATCGTGTGTCATCTTTTGATGTTAAACACTGCAACCCACTTGGCGCGAAATGCATTTTTTGCAAAGCGGATATGGTGTCTGGCTCAACTGTAAATTCACTTATCAATAAAGTGAATACCACAGTACAGGTCAGTATTCACCAATAGCGAAAGCCCGGTTCTGATACCGGGTTTTTTTATACCTGCAATACCGCAGTTTTGCAGGTTCTTGCGTCTCTTTTCTCTCTCCTGCTACAGCCAGATTAATGAAACCTGCTCATTACTCTATTCGCGTTTAGCGTATTACTCTGCCTGCGCTTTTTCCCTAAGATCCACGTTATACTGCTTGTATCAGGCAGGGTGAATGTTTTTACGAGTGAAAAAGCTGTGCTGTTTCACTGTTGCAGAGAGGTCGTAGTGTCCCGGGAAAACTTGAATGATCTTGTCGCTTTTGTCACTGTTGCCAGAGAACAAAGCTTTACCCGCGCAGCGGCATTGCTCGGGGTATCTCAGTCGGCTTTAAGCCACAGTATGCGTAGCCTGGAAAGCCGCCTGGGGCTTAGGTTGCTAACCCGCACAACCCGCAGTGTTTCAACAACAGATGTGGGGCAGCGTTTGTTTGAATCGCTCGCACCTCGCTTTGACGCGATCCGTGAGGATCTGGTGGCAGTCAGTGATCTGCGCGATAAGCCGGTGGGTACAGTTCGCATCACCGCTACCGATTACGCTATCAAATATATCCTTTGGCCAAGGCTTAAAGCCCTGTTACATCGCTACCCGGATATTAACCTTGAACTGGTTAATGATTATGGGCTGTCGGATATTGCCGCTCAGCGCTTTGATGCTGGTGTGCGCCTGGGTGAACAGGTCGCGAATGGTATGGTTTCGGTGCGTATCAGCCCGGATGTGCGGTTTGCCGTAGTGGGGGCACCCGGTTATTTTGCCGGGCGCACGCTACCCACTACACCACAGGAACTGGTTCATCACCGCTGCATTAACCTGCGTTTAGCAACCCATGGTGGTTTGTATGCCTGGGAATTTGTGCATCAGGGCCAGGACATCAGTGTCCGCGTGGAAGGGCAGGTGGTGTTCAATGATGTCTTTCAGTTGGTAGAAGCGGCGCTGGATGGCTTTGGGCTGGCATATGTCCCGGAAGAGTTAGTTGAAGCACATATTATTTCGGGGCGTTTGCAGCGCGTATTACTGGATTATTGCCCATTGTGGAGCGGGCACCACTTGTATTATCCCAGCCGTCAGCAATCCTCACGGGCACTATCGTTAGTGGTTAACGCACTACGTATACATGGAAAATCGGCTGGTACGCGTGATGCGCCAGCCGGTTAACGGAGTGGGAGTTAGGCTGAGTGACGCGCTGCAAAAACGTCTTTGAACACGGGCAAAGCAGAGAAAATATTCGGCCAGCCAGCAACAAAGGCTAGTTGCGTCAGCACTTCAGAGGCCTGGGTTTCAGTCAGGCCGTTATCCATGGCTTTATTCAGGTGGTAAGGCACTTGTGCCACCTGCCCCGCGGTAACCAGCGCACTTACGGTAACCAGGCTACGGTCACGTGGAGCAAGGCCTGGGCGCAACCACAGGTTACGGAACAGGGCATCAGTGGTGTACTGCACTACACCTGGCGATACTTTGCCAAAATTGGCTTCAACCATCGTGGCGCGTTTATTCTCGGTTTCTTCATCCAGCGGCAAGAACGCAACGTCTGCACTTGGCAGGTTGGAGGTATCAATATGGCGTTGTTTAAAAATGTCACGGGTGATAACGGCGGCAGAAGACGCATTGGGCCAGCCAGCATAAAAGGCCAGGTGGGTGATGGTTTCTGAGATTTCGCCTGGCGTTACACCGCTGTCCAGTGCCACATTCAGGTAGTGGGGTAATTCCGCGGTATCTTTCCGGCTAATCAGCGCGGCCAGTGTCACCAGGCTGCGGTCCCGGTGCGACAGCGCCGGGCGGTGCCATAAATCCTGAATAAATTTATCTGAATAAGCCGCCATTGCGGGGGCAACTTCAGCAACGGCGCGTTGGGTGTTATCTGTCATAGGTAAAGAACTCCTGCTTGTGTCTTTTGGGGCACACCCCGCCAGGCCCAGCATGGCAATGCATAACATGGCTGTGGCATTTTTCATTGGGCGGCCACCGGGTTGTATTGTTCATCGCTGACTTTTCCCAGCCACTCAACACTCTTGCCCGAGTCATCCATTTCCTGAATGGCGATATGCGTCATGGCGGTTTTATCGGTGGCACCATGCCAGTGCTTCACGCCCGGCGGGCATGCCACAACATCGCCAGCATGAACCACTTTTCTCTCACCTCCCCACTCCTGAACCCAGCCAGTGCCTGCTGTGATGACCAGTGTTTGCCCAAGCGGATGGGTATGCCATGCCGAGCGAGCGCCAGGCTCAAAGGTGACCAGGCCTGCACTGGCACGTTGCGGTTTTTTTGGTGAAAGGAATAACGGGTCTATCCAGGCCTTGCCTGTGAAGGTGGCTTCAGGGCCGGCAACATATGCCCGGCTACCACTCGGTGAGATGGACATATGTTGCGATGTTTCTGCATGGGCAGATACGCCAGCGAACATAGCAAGTGCAGCGACTGCAGAGGTAAAGCGGATCATCATACTCTCCTGTTATGAAAAGAACGTCAGTTCTGTTTGATTCGCAAAACGGGGTAACATAATGTTTTCCCGTAATATTCTGGCCAGTATGGGTGCTGCGCCAGTGTTCTTGTGGTGGTGCTCATTCACCAACGTATAGGCAGAACAACCTTGTTCTTTCAGATACATTTGGTTTGTTATTCGCCAGCCAGTTCAAACCTGGCGGTATAAGAGGCCGGTTTAACCGGTAGTTCGTCGGGGTTATCGAGTTGCCCTAATTTCACCAGGCCTGCTGCGTAGCCATGATTCTTATAGAACAGCGCCAGGTTGCCCCAAGGGGCATACACCGTAATATCGCCTTTGTGGGCCGCAGTACCTGCAGGCGAACCGTCTGTGGGCAGGTGGGCAGGTAAGTCACTGATTTTCTCTTCACCCGCATAATCTTTCAGCGCCAGTGTGAGCGGCAGAAGTTTGGCAAAGGCCTGGCTTGCTGGTGTCGAATTAAGCGTGGCGGCAATCACCTGGTCATTGATAATAATGTGCAATTTCATGGTATCCCCTTGTAAGGCGGTGGACGCGCTGGCTGGCAGAGCTATGAACAGCCAGGACAGTATCAGGTGGGGAATAGCCATGGTGGCTAACAGACGCATTAGAATTCCTGCCCAGTGCCAGTTGACAATACGCTATTGTAAACAGGGCCGGTTTATTTAATGAATAGCGGATATATGAATAGAATAATGAGGAAATTTCATGAGTGAGATTGCCCGGCTACGCCCGGCTCTACGTAGCCTGTCAGGCCACGTAGAGCACCCTTTCACTGCCGGTGGATTACGCTTTCAGGTAGTGCTGAATATCAACTTCATCTAACTGGCCAGGTTCCAGGTATTGTTCAGCATAGCGCTGGTAAATACCGCTGGTTAACAACAATTCAAACAAGTCTTTATCCAGATGCTGGTCTTTTACCATCAGGTGCAAAATTTTAATTGCTTCACTTAATGTTTTGGCTTTTTTGTAAGGCCTGTCTCCGGCTGTCAGGGCTTCAAAAATATCGGCAATCGCCAGAATGCGGGCTTCCAGTGACAGGTTTTCCGCCGTCAGTTTTTTCGGGTACCCGGTGCCTTTCAATGTTTCATGGTGGCCGCCTGCAATTTCAGGTATCCGCGCCAGTTCTTTAGGGAAGGGTAAAGACTCCAACATGCGAATTGTGGCAATGATATGTTCGTTAATCCGGTAGCGGTCTGATTCCGTCAGCGTACCTTTCTGGATTGACAGGTTATGGATTTCACCCAAGTTTGCCTGCATGGAAGGGGCCGTCATCTTCATATCATTGCTCAGTAAAATGGCGGGGTCTTTTATCCAGGGGAAGAGATGCTCTGGTTTATCGTCCAGCAACTTTTCTTCGGCAGGAAGGGGTTTTTCAGCAATAGAAGACAGGCGTTTTGCTTCTTCCGGCGACAGCCCCTCCCGGTCACTAAAATGGCGGGTCCAGGTTTGTGCGCCAATTTCACGAATGCGGGTGATTTTATCTTCACTCATAAATTCTGAGCCAATATTACTTTGGGCGATAAATGCAAACTCATCGGTCAGTTGCTGTTGCCGGGCCTGCCGGGTGGCTTGTAGCGCCTCTTCAGGCTCACCTGCGGCCTTACCTTGCCAGTACAGAATATCTGCATCGCGCCATAACACTTCAAACCGGGTACGGATTTCATGAATACGGTTGAAGATAGTCTCCAGCTTGCTGCCTTTATCAATAATATGTTCTGGCGAGGTCACTTTCCCACAGTCATGTAACCACGCGGCGATGCGAAACTCCCGCCACTGGTCTTCATTTTCAAAGTGAAATTGCTGAAAGGCCGGGAGCTGGCTCTTATCGGCGGATTCTGCCAGCATCATGGCAATAACGGGTACGCGTGTGCAGTGCCCACCGGTATAAGGTGATTTCTGGTCAATAGCATTCGCTATCAACTGAATAAAGGAATCCATCAATGCTCGCTGGCTGGCCTGGTAGGCCTCCAGAGAAAGCGCCATGTTGTAGATAGAATCAGATAAATGGTGCAGTTCATTGATGCGGCTCGGTACCGGGTGAACATCACGAAATTGCCGCTGGCGGATTTTTTTATTCTCCAGCGAGAGCAGGCGTACCGGGGTGACAATCATACTGGCCAGGTACAGTATGGCTGGCGCTAACAAAGCAAGGCACAGCAAGGTTATCGCCAAAGAGAGGTACACTTTTTTCATATAAGGGCCGAGCAGCACTTTTGTTGGCACCATAATGCCCAGGTAATGATTATGGCTGGCGGTTGAAATCACCGGTTGTACAAATAGCGTATAGCGCATGCCATCAATCACCACTTCACCTGACACCGCCGTTTGAGTGTTTTTTGCCTGTTCAGCCAGCTGGACAAAAGCAGGCGATGGCACAATGCCAGCAACCAGGGTGCGTTGCATGGCTGATGATGGGCTGTCTGTTAGCCAGCGTTTTGCCAGTGCGCTTTTCTCATCCGGGGTGAGAGACTGGATTGCTTTATTCAGTACATCACGTAATAGCGGTTTATCTGCGGTTACCAGCATCGACAACGCGGCACTGTTATTGCCTGAAAATAGGGGAACCGGGTTGTGAACTTTTAGCCCCGGAATGTTGTATAGCCCAGTAAGGTAACGGGCAACATCCCGTGTTTCCAGGGCTGCATCGGCTTCGCCATTAGCAACAGCGTGCAAGGCCGCCAGCGAATCAGCTACCGCCATCAGGTTGATTTTGGGGAAATGTGCCGTGACATCTTCTGCCAGCGACCAGCCTTTTGGCACAGCCAGTGTGCGGCCTTGCAAGCGCGATAGCGTGTTGAGTTGGCGGGTGTTGACCCGGGTTATCAATGCGGGGGGCGCGGTGTGCCAGGCTTGGGTAAATAACCCCCATTCTGTTCGTTGGGGAGTTGGGAAAATAGCGGGAATAACATCCAACTTACCCTGCCTGAACATTCCAGTGAGCGTGTTCCAGTCAAAGCCATTAACGTATTCAAGCTTTAACCCAGTTTTGCCCGCCAGCATATTCATCAGGTCTATGGCATAGCCCTGCGGTATACCGCTCCATGAGAAATCATAAGGTGCCCAGTCGAGTTCATTGGCTACACGTAAGGTACCCATGTTTGCGACAGCCTGGGTTTCTTCTGGTGTCAGGGGAATCGGGCTGACGGGTTCAGTATTATGGTTTGTCCTTACGCGCAGCGATTGTGCGGAGACATTGCCATCGCTATCAAAAATAAAGGTTTCACTGTGTTTAAATAAGCGGTTGTTTTGCAAAAAAACCGATAACGTATCCAGTGAAATATCTACCGCCAGAACATTTTGGCTGTTACCAATGCGCCGGGCAAACGTCACGCCAGAGGATTGCGTAGTATGAAACACATAGGGTTCAGTTTTTATTGTGGTATCGCTCGCCATCGCATTGAGATACCAAGGGCGGCTATTTGCAGCATACTGGCTACTGCTTTGCTTCTGGTGAGTTAATGTAAAAGTATCATCAAAAAAGCTGGAATCCTGCTGCCTGCCTGCAGGTGTATTTCGAATGTTGACTATCAGCCAGCGGTCCTTTGCCGTGGCTCCCAGCACATTGCGTAAGTTCTTGCTGCTATCAAGATTAATTAATTCATAAAAATCGCCATTACCATAGCCAATATAAATAGCATAAACATGTGGATGCTGGCGTATTGCCTGCGCCATGGCGGGGGTGATGGGCCGTATCGGCTGGGACACATCCTGCTTATCTAAACCAGGAAACTGGGCGAACAATGTGGTCAGTCCGCTGGTTTCGCTGTCCAGTGAACGTATTTTATCACTGACATTAAGTGCAGTATGGGTAAATAAAGTCCGGGCTGCATCTTTGGCAAAAGACTGCGCAAAATAAAACTGCATTGCCAGAGCAACAGCAATAATTAACAGCGATAACGCAACAAAAATAGTAACAACTGTTAGCTTCATGCTGAATTTGGCATGACGAAGTTTTTCTAGCATAGTCCTTAGCCTTCTTGCGCACTGTTTTATCCATTTTCATTTGGTGCATTACGCCCGGCAGACAACATGGCTTATACACCAATGACGTTGGGTCGTTATTTTGCTGAGGAGGAACGCGTTGTGGTAACTGGCTGTTTATTACCCGTTCACTCTTTAACTGTAGATGAGTTCAGCGCGGATACCATCACGCAGATGGGTGATGTAGAAAAAAAGCCTTTTTACTCAGCGGGTAGTTAAGCGTAACGCGGGAAATGCAGAAGGGAATAACCCTGCCTCGCACAGCAAGACAGGGGGAGTGACCGATTTTATGAGGTGGCGTAACCGCCAGCGACAAACCAGGTAATAAAAACGACAGCCACGAAAAAAATAGCAATCGGGAAGAGTATCCCAATTTTCATACCGATATCTCCCCGTAAGTGAATTCAGTGTTGTTACGGCCATTTATTGTTAAATGGCCGTAACATTCTACCAGAATAAATTGAGCATACCAGGATGGCAATCATCTACATTGGGTAGAGTGCCAGTTGCACTCAATAACCAGGCCAAACAGCACCGTTGGATAAGGTGGTTTTTAATGCTTTCATTTAGTCTGAACACCCTCAACGACTCTTACCGGGACGGATAAGGTATGGCACTTCAAACACCACAGGCAGTAGCGGACGCTTTTTTTCATCGTATAGCCACAGCAGAAGATGTGAATGAGATAGCTGAACTGGTGAGCGAAAACGTCGACTGGTTGGTCGCTGGAAATACTCAGTCAGTTCCCTGGATTGGCCGCAAACACGGCCGAAAAGGTGTGGCGGAATTCTATGCGCAAATTAGGGCATATCTCTCTTCAGAACATTTTGAAATCAAAGATATACTCATCAAAGATAAGCGGCTGGTTGCTATTGGTGAGCTTGCATCACGTGTTAAAAAAACGCAGAAACTTATCGAAACTGAATTTGTACTCGATATCTACATAGAAAATGGTCTCATTACCCGTTTTCGTATGTTTGAGGATAGCCACGCTGTCTCCGAGGCATGTCTTTAATAAGGGACGTTTATTCTGGCGCTCCATTTCTGGCATGCCACACTCTGCCAATTTGCCTTAAAGTGCCAGTTTGGCAGTGTGTGGCACACCCGGTGAACCCACTCTCCGGGTGCGTCACACAATCAGGCCCAGCGCTTAATGATGATGGATGTGTTGATTCCGCCGAACGCAAAGTTATTGCTCTGCAGGTATTCACAATCAATATGGCGGGCTTCGCCAATAATGTAATCAAGCTCACCGCACTGTTCATCTGGCTGGTGCAGGTTAATGGTTGGCGCAAACCACCCTTCCCGCATCATCTCAAGGCTCATCCAGGCCTCCAGCGCACCACATGCGCCAAGCGTGTGCCCAAAATAACTTTTTAACGATGAAATCGGCGTTTTATTACCAAAAATCGCCGCGGTGGCCTGGCTTTCAGCAATATCCCCACGGTCTGTGGCTGTGCCGTGTGCAGAGATGTAGCCAATATCGCTGGCAGATAATCCGGCAATATTTAATGCCTTTTCCATACACACTTGCATGGTGGCTTTCTGCGGTTGAGTAATATGTGCTGCATCGCAGTTGGTGGCAAACCCAACAATTTCACCATAAATGGTGGCTCCGCGAGCTTTGGCGTGTTCCAGCTCTTCAAGAATCAATGACCCGGCACCTTCACCGATGACCAGCCCGTCGCGGTTTTGGTCAAATGGGGAAGGGGTGGTATGTGGTGCGTCATTACGTTGGCTGGTGGCGAATAACGTATCAAAGACCGCTGCTTCAGATGGGCACAACTCTTCAGCGCCACCAGCCACCATAACGGTCTGGTACCCGTGGCGAATGGCTTCCCAGGCATATCCAATGGCCTGGCTGCCCGATGTACAGGCACTGGAAGTGGGAATGACTCGCCCGCGCAGGCCAAAAAATAACCCCGTATTCACGGCAGTGGTGTGTGGCATCATCTGAACATAGGTGGTACCGGTAATATTATTGGTGTGCTTTTCTGTGAGCATGGTAGCGAACTCACTCACCGGCCCGGTGCTCCCGGTAGAGGATCCGTAAGCGATTCCGGTTTCCCCGCTGGTGAGTACCGGGTCATCAACCAGCCCGGCGTCAGTCAGTGCCCGTTCAGTAGCGCGGGTAGAGAGCAGTGAAACCCGGCCCATGGCACGAATGCGTTTACGTGTGTAATGGTCTGGCAGCGTGAAATCATCGATTGGCGCACCCAGTAATGTATGCAGCCCGTCGTAAACCTGCCATTCCGGCATTTTACGTACTGCATTTTTGCCTGCCAGTAAGCGGCTGGCAACGCTTGCCCAACTTTCCCCAAACGCGGTAACTCCACCCATGCCAGTAATGACAACACGTCTTGTCATAACATACCTCCATTTATAGAAATCACCTGGCGAGTGACATAACCGGCGATATCAGACATTAAATAACTGGCCAGCCCGGCAACCTCTTCGGCTTGACCCACTCGTTTCATGGGGATCATGGACATGGCTTCTTTCATTGCGGCTTCTTCAAGTGCGACCATTCCCGTGTCAATCAGGCCGGGAGCAATGCAGTTGACAGTGATTTTGCGTTTTGCCAGCTCAATGGCGAGGGCTTTGGTTGCACCAATAATGCCTGCCTTTGCAGCGCTGTAATTCACTTGCCCACGGTTGCCCATCAGGCCAGAAACTGAAGAAAGTGTAATTACCCTTCCGCCTTGACGGGCACTGATCATGGGCATAATGCAAGGGTGGATGACGTTGTAAAAGCTATCCAGATTGGTATGGATAACATTGTCCCAGTCGTCATCGCTCAGGGCAGGAAATGCGCCATCCCGGGTGATCCCTGCATTACTCACAACCCCGTACCAGGCACCGTGAGACTCAATATCCTGTTCAATGATTTCCTGGCATTGCTGGCGGTTGGCAACGTCGAAACATAAAAGCCGCCCCTGGCCGCCAGCCTGTTCAATGGCATCCAGTGTGGCACGCGCGCCAGAGACATCGCTGTGATAATGCACACCGACAATAAAACCATCTGCCGCCAGTTGCCGGGCAATGGCCTGGCCTATGCCTTTACTGGCACCAGTGACAAGCACGGAACGTTTCATGGCGTATTTCCCTGTTGAAAAAGTGAAGCTAATTCCTCGCTATCGGGCTGGAAGGTATTAATGCGCCCGGTTGCCAGGTTTTGATTAAGGTGGCGGATAGTGCATTCAAAGCTGCCGAAGCGGGCATCCTGCATCAGCAGGCTGACATGGATATCCAGTATCACATCAGCCGGGAATTCACCTGCCGGGCAGGTATATTCGCGGGCGCCCAGCACCATACCCAGCGCAATACTTTGCTGGCCACGTTGCTGGCGGTGCCAGCCAGACCAGACCCCAACGGTTTGTGCCATCAGTTCCAGCCCGTACCAACCCGGCAGAGTGTGTTCCGCAGTCAGAAAAGGCGCTAAAACCCCTGCCGAATGAATAGCGACCCGGCAATCGGCACTGTTATCGGTCACGCTGACCACTTCATCCAACAGCATCATGGGGGATTCATGTGGCAGATAGTTGCCGGGTGGCTGGTAGCAGCTCATGAAGTCCTCCCTAAAATGATACTGGCGTTGTTTCCCCCAAAGGCGAAAGAGTTCGACAGGATGATGGGGCGCAACAGAGGCTGTGATTGCTGGATAATGCCACAAGGCGGTAATTCCGGATCGAGTGGCGATAGCGTAAAGTCCTGAGCTGGTAAAGGCAGCCCCTGGCGCAAAATCAGGGCACTCAGTGCTGCTTCAGTAATGCCTGCTGCCCCCAGCGTATGGCCGGTCAGATGTTTGGTTGAGCTACAAGGTATTTTGTCGCCAAATAAATCATGCACTACCCGGGATTCTATCTGGTCGTTAAGACGGGTGGCGGTACCGTGCAGATTGATATAGCCAATCTCATTTGCAGACAGCCCGGCATTATCCAGCGCCTGTTGGATTGCCTGAATTGCACCTTTTCCTTCTGGATGCGGGGCGGAAATATGCCAGGCATCGCTGGATTCTCCCACCCCCAGTAATGCGAGGTCCTGTGGCGTTTTGGTCAGCACCATCAGTGCCGCACCTTCGCCAATGGTGATGCCGCTCCGGTCACGGCTGAATGGTTGGCACAGACCCGGTGAGAGTGATTCAAGGCTATTGAACCCGTTAACTGGCATACGGCTCAGCGTGTCAGCGCCACCAACAATAGCAATATCGGCAAGGCCCGCCGCAAGCAGGCGTTGCCCACTAATAATCGCCCGTGCGCTGGATGAACAGGCGGTGGACAGCGTAAATGCCGGGCCAGTGGTGCCAAGCCATTTACTGAGAAAACGCGAAGGGTCACCCAGTTCTTGTTGTGGGTAACGCCAGTGCTCGCTGGGTTGGCCTGTGCGGCTCAGGCGCACATGCTGGTCACCTTCATCCAGCCCGGATGTGCTGGTACCCATTACGATAGCGATTCGTTCCAGCCCGTATTGTGCAATGGCCTGGTCCACGGTGGGTTGGATTTGCGCCAGTGCCGCCAGCAGCAACTGGTTGTTGCGGGTGCTATGCGCATGGAAAGTCTTGGGAATGACTGGCAGCTCACCGTCCACTCCGCCCAGCACCGCCTGCGGGTGGCCGGACAACCACCCGTCACGTGGGCGCATGCCGGGGGATTTACCCAGCACCAGGTGTTGTGCCACCTCGGTTGCGGTATTTCCCAGTGCATTAATCACACCGATGGCAGAAATATAAATCATATCAGTCGCCCAGGTATTGAATGGTGATGTGGTATTTAAACGCGTGTTGCTCAATGCTTATTGGCTCACGGCGGCCTTTGCGTTGTATATAGGTAATATCGGTGATTAATGCCCCTTTAGCGTTACGCAGTTCGCGTTTATCGCCACTGTCCTGCAGTGTCCAGCCGCGGGGTAATTGTGGTTGCCATGCACTGAGCGGCCAGTGGCTGAGCATAACATCTGCCAGCACCTGGCTTGCCGGAGGCAATTGTGGAACCACTATCGACTGTTCGGTATGCAATCCTGTTTTGTCATAGGTCACTAAAAATAGACGAATACCAATAGATGACAGCCCCGCCAGCGCGACTTTTTTATCGTCAGCATTCAGCATTACCAACAGTGACTGAGTCTTCCCGTTAAAAGACCCAGTGAGCAATTGTTGGGAATTCACTGCTGGAGAAATACCTGGCGCAGGGAGTGTGACACGGGTACCCGGCTCCAGCCAGGCTTGAGGCCGCCCGGCAACACTTGCGTTTTTGTGGTAGCTGCACCCGCTGATCAACGTGGTGGCAAGGCATAAGAAGGTAGAAAACAACACACGTTTAATCATTTCACTTTTCTCTTTTTATTGGGCATGGCAAGTGGGGAGAGCAGCCATGCTGAGAAAATGCCACTGACCAGGACAATACCAAAGCTGCTGATTGCCTGTGTCGTGCTGAAAACCAGCATGCCGAGGGTTAATAATGTTGTCAGCATTGCCAGCGTGATTGCCAGCAATGAGGTCACCGGGGTGCCACGCGGGTTACTGAAAAACAAGGTGTAGTTAATCCCAATGCCCAGAACCAGGACCAGTGCCAGTAATGAAAACAGGTTTACGGCATGCTGGCTGAACGCCAGTGCGGCCAGGCCACAAGCTAACGACAAAACAGATGGAACCAGGGTGACCAGGCCTTTACGTAACCCCAGGCGGAGTATTGCACCGGCTGCAATGACTGCCAGCGCCACCAGTAATAAGCGGGTAAGTACCGTGCGGTAATGGGAAAATAGCGTGTCGAAAGCGGCTTTACGGTCAACCCAGCTCACACCCGGTAATTGCTGAGCAATGCCTGCCATAATCACACTCTTTTGGGCATCCACTCCATCTACCGGAACCAGAACACCACTGGTTCCGTCAGGAAGCGTCATCCACATCAGCCGCCAGCCTTCACTTGCCGGGCTTGCCAGCCATTGAGGCACGGTAACCGGCATGGGCGTTAAATCCGGTGTGAACGGCGTGATACCTGCCTGGCTCAGTGCCTTTTCTACCGCGGGTGCCGCCTGGTGCAGCAGCGCTAAATCTGCTGCCTGGCGCTTTAATGAATTCAGGCCGACAGTGCGGTACTGGTGAATAACCCCTTGTCGCTGGGCTTTATCCAGTTTGGGCTTCAGGGCTTCCAGGCGTTCCAGAGTTTGTTGGGCATTTTTGCCGTAAACCACAAACCACTTCTGTTCGAGATTTTGCCCGGTTAACCGGGTAATGGTTTTTTCCTGAGTGAGTAATGATTGTGGCAGTGCCTGGAGCTGCGTGATGTCATCATTGATGCGCACCTGGCTGAGGCCTGCCAGGCACAGGCAAAACAGCCCACAAGGCAGCCCAATGCGCAGTATGTTGTTGCGCCGCCATGCTGCCAGCCAGCGCAGCAACAACGCCATCGCAGGTACCGGGCGAACAGGCAGCCGCTGGCTTAACCACGGGTGCCAGAATAGAACTGTCAGGCAGGATGCACTTAAACCGGCAGCTGCAAACACCGCCATCTGGCGTATTCCTGGGAATGGCGTGAGCATCATCAGCAGGTATGCGGCAATGGTGGTTAATAATGCCAGCAGCAGGGCATTACGCACTTTGGCCAGGCTTTCCCATGGGGTTACGGCTTCACCATGCACCATACGCTCAGTTAAATAATAGAGCGAGTAATCAGCTGAAATCCCAATAATGCTCATGCTCATTACCAGCGTCATCAGGTGTAATTCACCAAAGATAAGCAGGGTCAGCAGTGTGCCAGCCAACGCGCCCATGGCAATGGAGAGCAGACATAACAGTAACGGGCGTAGTGAGCGGAAAGTGGCAAAGATCAGCAGTAACACACCAATAATGGTCACTGTGCCCAGAGAGGACATATCCCGTTTGGCTTGCTGACTGGCATAATCACTGTAAAAGACAGTACCCCGGGAGAGCAGGCGGGCATCGGGGTAAGCGGCTTTCAACTGTTGTTCCAGTGCTGCCAGCGTGGTAACAAGCTGGTGGTTCTGGTGCATATCAAAAGCGTGGCCTGCCAGTTCGCCATGTATTAAATACCAGTAACGCCCCTGGTCATCCTGGGTAACCAGCCAACCATCCATCAGGCGGAGTTTCTGGCCGCTTTGCGCTTGTGCCAACTGTGCGCCACGCATCAGCATCAGTGGGTCGTTATGCAACTCTTTGGCACTGACCCCGGAAAATGCTGAGTAAAGCTGGGCCAGCACCCATTGCGCCTGTGCGTTTCCACCCTTCTCAAGGCGTTGCCTTGTCGCACTGTCAATCAGCCCATTGCGGTGTTGCCAGTAAAAAGCGCCCCAGGCTTGCTGGCTGGCCGCGTCCATTGGCCCTTTTACATCACTGAATAACGGATTGTGTTGCAGCGCATTCAGCCAGAACCAGGCGGCCTGAGGCTGTGCTGCTTTGCCTGGGCTTACCAACCACACCAGTTGCCTGTCGAGGCGCGTGACAAATGCATCGTTCAGTGCCGGTGGCATATTGCCAGTGGCCTGTTCTGGCAACATCGCCAGTACACTGCTGTTTATTTTGGCTCCCGGCAGAATGCAGAGTAATGCCGCCAGCATGGCGAGGCAAAACGCCCCCCACAGGTAAGCCGGAGTGCGGGAATTAGTGTTCGTCAAAGCGTTTACGCTCTTCATCGGTTAATGTCGCGGGCGTTAAACGGTGGTCAGAAAGCACAATTCGGGTTTGGTCGCCTTGCTTGTCGTAGAGTTGGATACTGTCAAGCCAGGTCTGCCCGGCCAGGTCGATCGAAGTGAAAATCTTATCCAGCGGTGTGGTAATAGGCTGCAAACGTAATGACCAGTGCCCCTGGCCTTTATCCTGAAAATCAAGGCGGAAGTTTTGTTCCAGAACGCTTCTGTCGGCCTGAAACAGCGCACGCAACAAATGGTTGAACTGAAACATTTGCGGGTTATTTTCAGCCGTAACTACTTGTGGTGGCTGCCCGTTAATGATTTGCACCATGCGGGTATTGTTCAACATCAGTAACATAGAAAAGGGCGTTTTCTGGTCCCATAGCAACCCCTGGTCACGAGCAATCAGCATATCTCCCTGAGATAACAGCGGCTGAGGCATATCTTTAATAGTGCGGGTTTGCTCGAAATGTGCACGGATAACCGGCGTTTGCGTGAAACGCTGTTGCAGCTCATCCAGCGTAATGGCACAGGCAAAATGGCTGAACAGAGTGAAGACGAGTGCCCAGTATTTCATTGCGTAACTCCCATACGTTCAAACAGCACCGGCGGGCTGATAAAACACATTTCCCGGCTGGCTTCTTCTACGGCAACCTGAATGGTATAGCCCGTGGTAGTGCGCTTCCCTGAAGCATCATCAAAAATTTGGTAGTCGATGCGCAGGCGGTTTTCGTATTCGGTGACCTGGGCCCGCACGCGAATTTTTTGCTCGAAAGTCAGTGCATCGCGGTATTTCACCCGGGTATCAACCACAGGCCAGACATAACCGGACTCCTTCATTTGCCGGTAACCATAATTGAACTGGTTGAGTAACGCTTCCCGGGCAATTTCGAAATACCGAAAATAGTTTCCGTGCCACACCACACCCATCATATCGACATCATGAAAAGGAATGGTCAGCGTGACTTCCGTGGTGAAACGTGGGTTGTTTAACACCTGTTACTCCTTATCGTCGGCGTCGGGCAGGCGCCAGAAATCAAAAAAGTTGAACCAGTCCAGTGGCGAGAGGAGGGCATAATGCTCCAGCCGCTCAGCATAACGGTCAATAGCCTGCTGTAATGCCTGCTGGCGGTTGCTCCGGGGGAGCAATAGCGGGTTGGCAAAGGGTTCACAGTGGATACACAGTTGCCCGTGTTGCGAAAGAGCAAACAGCAGGAAAACCGGGCAACGCATAATGGCAGCCAGAATAAATGGCCCTTGCGGAAAGGGTGCCGGATGCCCCATGAAGTTGCTCCAGGTGACCCGCCAGTCGCCCCGTTGTGGGTTAACGGCCAGGCGGTCACCAACAATGGCAACCCACTCACCCTGGTCGAGCTTTTCTTTGAGCAACATGGCGGTTTCTGGCCCGATATCATTGACCGGAATCAGGTTCAGCCCCGCCTGCGGTGCCATCTCTTCCATGATTTGTTTAAACCGCTGTGCATTTTCATGAAAGACCAGGGCATTGATGGTTTTGCCGCCCTTAAGCTGAGCCAGTGCCCGGCAGACTTCAACATCGCCCAAATGGGAGGCCAGTAATAACTTACCTTGAGGAGAGGTTAAGTCCAGGTGCTCTTGTGCGCCGGGGGCGAACTGAATCTGCTTACCTGGCTGTAATTCACCCCGCCAACTGGCGATTTTATCCAGCATGGACTGGCTGAAGCGCAAAAAGTGAAAATAACTGTTAAGGCGTGGCGGCACCGGGCGTTGTTGTTCCGTCAGGCGCGTTCTTACCCGGCTCAGCCACTGCTGCGATGCAGTGCGCGCCCGGCGAGCCAGTAGCCAGTAAACCGCGACCACTGGCCACAGTAAAACCGAGAATGCGTTGCGCCCCAGGTACTGCCAAACCTTCAGCATGATACGCATTCCCCACAGCCCACTCACTTCCTGCTGTTTTGCCCAGTGCTGAGTTCGGCGCTGGCGCAGAAGAAGGGCCGGAAGGCGTGGCAACATGCCAAAGAACAGGCGCGTGTGCATGCACGAGATACGCACATTGTCTTTAAACGCGTCAAAATGGGATAACCCATCTTCCGGGTAGGTCACGCGGGTTGGGACAAAATGGCTGTTGTGGCCTTGCCAGTAGAGGCGCACCATCACTTCTGTATCAAAGTCCATCCGTTTGCCTAACGTCACCTGGTTTGCCAGGTGTAACGTTGGGGCAATTGGGTAAACGCGGAACCCACACATGCTGTCTTTCAGTTGCAGTGACAGGGTTTCTATCCAAACCCAGATGTGGGTTATCCAGCGGCCATACAACCGCGAACGGGGAATGGAGTCGTCATAAATGGGCGTTCCGGAAATCAGGTCGTCCGGATATTGCTGAGCCAGCGCCAGCAGTGCAGGAATATCTTCAATGGCGTGCTGGCCATCGGCATCGACTTGTACCGCATGGGTAAAGCCTTGTTGGGCCGCCACCGTTAAGCCGTGGATCACGGCCGCGCCTTTGCCTGCGTTTTGCGCCAGGCGAATCAGTTGCACATGGTTGTTGCCATTAGCCAGTGCTTCCAGTTGGCGCTGTGTGGCTGAATCACTTCCGTCGTCCACAATAAAACAAGGCAGAGCGAAAGGAGCCAGACGCGACAATACTTCGGCCATCATTGCGCCATGGTTATAGCAAGGAATGACAACGCAGGGTGAGAAGTCTAACGGCATAGTTTTATCTTCCCGCTACTGGCTGAATGGCGCTCATCACCATCATGGCGGTGATAACTGAACGTAAGCATTTGCTTTTCAGGAAGCCAGCGAATAGCCAGGGTGACAATGTTGCCTGGCAGCAGTGGCGACTGGAACTTCACATTCTGAATACTGAGAAAACGAAAGCCCGGAGCCAGTTCTGTTATGGCGTAATGCATCACCCAGTCAAGTTGGGCTACGCCTGGCAATAAAGGTTGTATGGCAAAATGCCCGCGAAACCAAAACAGTTCCGGGTCAAGGGCCAGCACAAACTCTTTCTCATTGGGCTGCACAGCCGTGCGTGCAATTTCACGAGGTTTCATGGAATAGCTCCTGCAACTGCCCATAGACACGTTTATTCATGCTGTTTACCGGGATTTCTTCAATCACTCGCCAGTAGCGCGGTATGGCAACCGGCTCAAGCCAGGGCAATAAAGCCTGCCGCCAGGCAAATTCCAGCGTTTTTTTATTGGATGAACTCCATAACGAACCATGTTTTTCATCCAGTACCAGCAAGGCTCCAATCCCCTGGCGGCCACCCCTGGATACCGGGAGTACAGCGGCATCTTTCACACCATCCAGCTCCAACAGGCGCTGCTCAACTTCAGTTAATGAAATCCGTTTCTCTTCGATTTTTACTACGCGGCCCCGTCGCCCGGATAACTGGAAACTGCCGTCATCATTGAGTTCCAGCATATCGTCCAGTATCAGTCCTGACGGGTTATCAATCAGTGGCGAGTGGGCAATGTATTTTTCAGCCTGATGCGCAAAATAAACCCCCGGGAAGGGAACCCACGGCTGTTGGTCCTGCTCTCTGTGCCGCCACGCTAAAATCCCGGTTTCGGTACTGCCATAGATTTCATCGACAGTGTGACCCAGCCAGTCGTGGGTATATTGCACATCATGCCAGGGCAGAATGCCGCCAGCGGAAAACGTCATGGCCACTTGTGGTGCGGGCAACTGGTTATCCAGGCGTTTAAGAAATGCCGGGCTACTGATAAATACATAACGATATTGTGGGCTTAACGCCGTCAGTTGCTCTGCGTAATACAGCATGGCTGCATGGAATGGCAGGCCTAATGCCATAGGCAGAACAATACGAAAGGTGAGGCCGTATAAATGCTGAGGAACCACCGATGCAACAACCCGGCAGTCTGCCATCTGTGGCGCGAACCGGGCTGCCAAAATGCGGGCTTCCTGGTCCAGTGTGGCAATGCGCTTTACCACCCGCTTCGGTTGCCCGGTCGACCCTGAGGTAAATAATTCGAGAAACTGGTTATCGTCTATAACAGGAAGCGGTGGTTGATTTGTAATCGGTGCGTCACCAGGCGAAGAGACAACCAGTAAGTTTTCAGGCCATGACAGGAGCTTATCGCTCAATATCCCGTCAAAAAACACACTCTGCTCTTTCAGCAATGCGACACGGGAATGGCCGGGAATAACCGGAATCTTTCGCGCACAGAGCGTTGCCAGTAACGTAACAATAAACAGGTAACTGTTTTCAAAGCACAGTGCCCAGCGCTCACCAGGGTGGTTATTGAGTTGGGCCAGTAGCCGTGCGACATCGTAGCGCAGCCTGGCTTGTGTCCAGGTATTATCGCCGAGCCAGGCAATGAGGGTTGTATCAGCACGCGTATTGCCCAGCCACTGAGACAAGGGAAGTGTGTGTGTCATGGTCTTTCTCGTTTCATTACCCTGCGGCGCACCAGCCACTCACCAGCCATTAAACCGCCCATAAGAAAATAAGCGATTAGCCCGTTCCAGGTGGTCCAGAGCGCCAGGTTCCCTGACAGCGCTGTACCGAGCGCGATGCTACCGTTAGCGACAAAAAATACGCACCAGATTTGTGTGACCCGGCGAGTGTACCGTACCCCTTCCGGTGGTAATTGTGGCTCTTTCAGGCGTGCGATGCGCTCAACCAGTGGCATGGATGTAAAAAGTGATCCACCAAACAGCACCAGCATGACCAGGTTTACAACTACGGGGTAGAAAAGCAGTAACTGATGAGTGCGTAACACTAAACTGGCAACGCACAGCACTAACCCGGCGGCGGCTACGCTCAGTGCCACAAGGCGCAGGGGGCCTGTTCTTCGCCGGACTTGCCTGAGGCGAAAAACCAACAGTAATGCCATTACGGGTAGCAACCAGTGCAGGCCGTTATGCGCCAGACCAAACCAGACGAGAAAAGGCCATGCCAGCAGCATTAATGCCGTTATCAGCACCAGCAACCGTTGATAAACATGCCGCACGGCAAATCAATCTTCTTTCATTAACCGTTCAACGGCATCAACAACATCCTGCACCGTGCGAACAGCCTTAAATTCTTCCGGCTTGATTTTTTTGCCCGTTTTTTTCTGCACATGCACAATCATGTCAACCGCATCAATGCTGTCGAGTTCAAGGTCTTCGTACAGGCGGGCTTCAGGGGTGATACTGTCTGCATCTATCTCAAACAATTTGCACAGTAGTGCCGAAACTTCCTGATAGATTGCGTTCTGGTCAGTTTGTTCAGTCATGATGAATGCATTCTCAGGAACGTTGGGAATTGATAAACGCGGCCAGGGTCGCGACGGAATAGAAGTGCTGGCGCATTTCTTCGCTTTCGGCAGACAACACGACACCATACTGGTTTTTTACCGCCAGACCGAGCTCCAGTGCATCAATAGAATCAAGGCCAAGACCGTCACCAAACAAAGCGGCCTCTGTATCAATATCGTCGGCTGTGAGTTCATCTAAATTCAGTGTATTAATAATGAGATTTTTAATCTCAAGGTAAAGCGCTTGCATCATTCATCCCCAAAATGGATCATTAACTAATTGTAATTTCTGTAAAAGGTGCTTATTAAGTTGCCTTACAGCCCGGGTTGGCACCTGAGCATCAGCTTGAGTAAAGGGTTTTACCGCAATACGTTCTTTAACCCATACCGTAAATTCGGGCTTTGTGGGCGGAACGTTATACCAGTGGCTCTGCTTATCGAGCAGGTGTTCGCTACAATGGATTGTCACGACACGTAAATCGCACTGGCAACGTACAGCAATATTTGCGGCACCACGTTGTAATACCATGTCCTGCCCTTGCCGCGTGCGGGTTCCTTCAGGAAAAATCAACAACGTTTCTCCCCGCGCCAGCCGCTTCTGGCTTTCAGACAATAGCGTGTCGGCTTCGCTATTAATCAGGTAATCAGCTGCCCGAATTACTCCACTGACAAAGGGGTTCTTCAGTAACTGGCTTTTAACCAGGCAGTCTGTTTCCGGCATTACCGATGCCAGCAAAACATAATCTATCAGCGTTGGGTGATTTGCTACCACCAGACAACCGCGTTCCTGTTTTAATATATCGGCACCTTCAATGCGATAATTTAGCGTTCCGGTATATTTTGTTATGAATAAAAAACTACGAAAACAAGCAGAAATACTGCGCCTGGCCAGACTGCGTCGCTTATCTTTGTTACGCACAACAATCAACAACAAATTAAACCAGACTAAAGACAATACCAGACCACCCAGGCCAAACAGTGCAAAACACAACCCGGTCGTCACCAGCCGCCAGGCCTGGTTTAGCCATTTCATGAACGGCTCCAGTGCCAGGTTAAGCGCTCACCAGGTATGCTGAATTCCGGTTCGCCACGCAGGTAATGCTGCAGAAATTGTAAACTTTGCGGTAATGCGGCTTCGGTGCCATCAGCATCGCAGGTTGTTTCACAGGACAGTTTTTGCCCCGGTGCAATCACCAGCGCGGTAGCGAATGCCCAGCATGGCATCGTGGCAGGCATACCCGGGTGGTAAAACTCCGGCAAAGCACCATCGAAATCGACAATTAATACGCGTTGGTAACCGGCCTGCAGCAGGCAGATAACTTCGCATAAGCCTTGCTGGAAGGTATCCATACCGGCAGATAATGAAGATGTCACAGCGGGTTGGCGGGCGGCAATAGTCAGATTACCAACCGCAGAATTATGGACAGACATAGCAAAATCAGTTGGCGAGACTGGTTGGCCATCTGCCAGCGCATTCAGAATACGGTAGTTGCGCTCCAGTTCGCCGTGGCGGCTGGTATAAAGCACCGCGTCAATGCTGTGCTTACTCAACATGTTAAGCCCGCATTCAACCGCCAGTTTGCTCCCGGAATTCAGGCGCCTGGCGGTCATCATGGGTAATGCGGTGAGTTTTGCCTGGGGGGCGCTCGGGTCTATGCCACAGAGGTGCTGTGCCCAGTGCAACCACTCTGCTGCCTCGCCAAGCCCTGGAGCCCGTGCCTGCCAGTCAATAATATCAAGTGCAAATTTCATCAACGCGCTTCTGCGATAAAACTGTTATTTGGTAGGTCAGACCATTCTCAAAGCCTGCCGCGTATTAATGTATTAAAAAGGTTCGCATATCAATAAGGTATGCCCGATACCCAGATTGTCATGGCGTTGTTTTACCTGGAATCCAGCTAACTCAAGGTAGTGATTAAATTTTTCGAAACTGTAAAAACGACTGTTACCATTCGCCATACAAGTGAAGTATAACGAAGTGGCATTCAGGCTGAAGGCTGCGGCTTCAAATTTTTGTACGTCCCAAAACAGTTCCATTATATACAATTGCGCACCCGGCTTCATTATTTGGGCTATTTTGCTTAAAATAGCAACAATTTGTTCGGGTGAAAAACAATCCAGAAATTGGCTCATCCACCAAATATCTGCGCCATCAGGTAGGGGTTGGCTACTGAGCATATCAATTTCGTGGCAATGAATCCGATGGAAAAATCCCACTTTTTCGATATTTTCGCGCGCCAGCGCAATTTGTTGTGGAAGATCCAAAATAGTGACGGCGATATTTTCATCGTATTCACAACAACGTATCGCCAGTTTCCCGGTATTTCCGCCAATATCAAATAAGGTGCGTGGTTTAGCGGCAAAAATGAGCGGCAGAATGGTATTGAATGCGATATCTGAGTAGTAATGGTCAAAGGCGAACCAACTCTCCCTGGCAGGTGAGGGGAGTTGAGATAATACCGGGTAAATCGTCGGCTCATCACTGAACACTTTCAGGCCTGCAGGTTGTGTCTCTTCCAGTGCCTGAGACAGATAGAACATGCCCTGGTAACAGACATCCTGAGTGAAATCCATGTTCACGCGGGTCATCGAATCGTGCAGTAAAAAATGCCCAACTTTAGACAAACAATAGCAGGATTCTTTGCGGGTAATAATCCGGCCACTTAAACCGCAATCCAGCAAAACGCTGACCGCATATTCGCTGAGTGTACTTTCCCCGACAATATTTTCCAGCGTTGCGCCTGCTGACCCTTGTTTATCCAGAAAGGCAAGAATCCCCGAATTACGCAAACATAATGCGGTTTGAAATAACATGGGTGCAAAAGCAATCCGTTGTGCTTCGGTAATGGCATCCAGCGCGCTGAGTGTATCCTGCTCGTACATCAAGAATAACCTTGTAAACAGTGTCAAAGTAGACAACCGGGCAGTGTGCCCGGTTAATGTCTGTCAGTGCTTACATTGCACCACTGGCCAGGTTTAACTGAATATCCCGGTCCAGATTCCCGATCCAACGGTTATAGGTTTTATGAATTTTTCCACCGGATGCGCGCAGGTTAATGCTGCTTACGTAATTAATCGCATAACTGTTTGCGGAATAGGTGATGCGTACTTCTGCAACATGCCCATGAGATTGCTGGCGGGCAGAGATAACACCCGGTGAAGTCTCATTCATTACCCATTGGCGCTGAATTCCTGCTTTTAAGATGGCGCTTTTGACTTGTTCAGCCGAATGACCGGCACTGACTGTGGCATTGACATTATCAATTGGCGCCGTACGGGCACACCCTGCCAGAACACCGATAACTGCAAAAGCAGTTAACCATTTAACGATCTTTTTCATGCGAACCCCATTAATATATTCATAACATAATATGGTGATGATATGGCCTGATTAGTAAAATAATCGGCACGGTTAATCCTGGATAATCATATCGGCAGAAAAGTTTATTCTGTGAGTGCTATATTTAGTAGGTGACTGGCGAGTATATCTGTGCTGAAAGGTAAAATGAATATTTCTTGTTATGGTATTCATTCGCAAGGGTTATTGATAAAAATAATAATCTGAGAAACAGGCCTCTTTATATTATATTTTTTCAGGATAAAACATTGGAAATCAGGGCGGTGCTAAAAATAGCTGGTTGAGCTGAGTGAATAAATACATTTCTCTTGCTCCTGCTCCTGAATCATGTGGCTTACTCCGGCATCAGCATAATCATTTTTACTGAACGGTTGCTGGTTAATTGCCAGGACACCTGGCGGAATTGCTGCAAGCCCCCTTGTGCATTACGGAATGTGCGCTCCCCACCTTCGCGTACCACAACCTGCTGGCGCGACCAGTATTCACGGAAGGTTTCGCTGTCATTATTCATGCGGGTGACAAAGGCATTCAGCCCCTGGTCATGCTGGTAATGCATGGTATCTGCTCTTAATTCTGCCACTATTCTGCTGGCCCGGTTTTCCCAGTCGCATACCAGCGTTTTAGACAGTGGGTGCTGGAACATAAACGTCATCATGTTGGGGCGTGGCTCTGAGCCCAGCCAGCCAGTAAACAGAGCTTGCGCCGCACTGTTCCACGCCAGCATATTCCAGGTGATATCCAGTAAATAACAGGGCGAAGCCACCTGATGCACGGATGCCAGCACTTCCTCTTCTACCACCTGAATCTGTTCTTCCTGTGGGTCGCTTTTTAGTGCCAGGTGAAATAAATACTGGCGCTCAGAGGGCTTCATCTTCAGCACTTCTGCAATATTAGCCAGGGTTTGTGCGGACACAACGATATCGCGGCCCTGTTCAATCCAGGTATACCAGGTGGTACTGATACCACTTAATTGCGCCACTTCTTCCCGGCGCAACCCTTTGGTGCGCCGCCGCCCCATGGCCGGTAAACCAATATCGGCTGGCGCAGTATTTTCTCTTACTGAGCGCAGAAATGCCCCCAGCGCTTTTGGCCCTGAAAATAACGAGTTTTGCATTAAGTAGTACCTGTTGATACCAGTATAAATGGCAATATTGTACCAATATAAACACTTCACTATAGTGAGCTCAACCCCTGAGATAAATCGTTCTGCACATGCGGTTTTGTGGGTAACTGGAGTAATGACCTGTACGCATACAATCAAAAAAGGTAATAGCGATGGCGATAAAACATCATGTATTAACCGGGCAGCAATTTGGCTCGCAGGCTCAGGCATATTTAACCAGCCAGGTACATTCTGCCGGTGCAGACTTGGTGCGCCTGGGTGAGTGGCTGGCAGAAAAAAACCAGGCCAGTGTGCTGGATTTAGGTTGCGGCGCAGGCCACGCCAGTTTTGTGGCAGCAGAAAAGGTGGCGCAGGTTACCGCTTATGATTTATCAGAACAAATGCTGGCAGTGGTAAGTGAGGCAGCCCGTGAGCGTGGGTTCGGGAATATTCAGGTAAGCCAGGGGATGGCGGAAGTGCTGCCATTCAGTGACAGTTGCTTTGATGTTGTTATCAGCCGCTATTCCGCCCATCACTGGCACGATGTTGGCAAAGCGATGCGGGAAGTGAAACGGGTACTGAAACCGGGCGGTACGTTTATTATGATGGATATCGTCTCGCCGGGCTCGCCGTTGCTGGATACCTGGTTACAGACTATCGAAATTCTGCGTGACCCGTCCCATGTGCGTAATTACAGCCAGAGTGAATGGATGCAGTTTGCCAGTGAAAGCGGGCTGATGACCAAACAGTTAGTGTGTGAACGCCTGCCGCTGGAGTATGGTAGCTGGATTGCGCGCATGAAAACGCCACCGGTGTTATCTGACGCCATTCGCGCTATGCAGGGCAAGGCACCGGAAGAAGTCCGCCAGCATTTTGCATTTCAGGATGACGGCTCTTTTACCTCAGACACCATTATGTTTATGGCGCAGACCAGTGCCTGATGATTTGCGTTTGTAACGTTGTGTTATTTTTTGAATTATTTTGAAATATTCAGGAGCTAATTAACTTCAAAGTTTCCTGTAACAGTAGCCCCCTGATTTACACTGGCCCACATCTGGTGCAATCTGGCCTGAGTGGTGTGTAATTTAAGGGGGATACTGCTTTGCACTTAATGCACTTCAGACTTTCCTTTATGAAATTCCCTCTGAAACCAGGACAAATCTGGTCGATATAGATTGTGCAGTGATGAACGTTCGAGTGATAAACTTTTTCGCTGTTTTTCCAACACATATTCCTTTTTCATTCACCTGAAGAGTCCAATGACAACGAATACTTCCCGGTCCGCGAGCGCACGCTGGCTGAAATGGCTGATTATTTTGATTGTGGTGTTAATCGTTGCTGGCGTTGTCTGGCGTTTACTTCCTGGTGGCAAAGGCACGAGCGCAGGCGGGCCTGGCGGTCCGGGCGGTCCCGGCGGTCCCGGCGGCCCAGGGATGAAAATGATGGGTGGTGGCACTACGCTGGTTCATGGTGGGGTGGCAACCACCGCCGATGTGCCGGTGTACCTGAATGCACTGGGTACAGTGATTCCTAATGCTTCTGTTACTGTCACCAGCCGGGTGGACGGGCAACTGGAAAAAGTCTTTTTCACCGAAGGGCAAAAAGTGACTGCCGGGCAGTTGTTGGCCCAGATAGACCCACGCCCTTACCAGGCGACGCTGAACCAGTACCAGGGCGAACTCAGTGAAAATAAAGCGTTATTAAACAGCGCAGAACTCACCCTGGCCCGCTACCGCAAGCTTTATGCGCAGGATTCACTGGCCCGCCAGGACCTGGACAGCCAGATAGCGACTGTTGGGCAATACCGCGGGGCGGTTGCCTCAGATGAAGCACAAATAGCGAGTGCCAAACTGGATCTGGAATATGCCCGTATTACCGCACCGGTCAGTGGCCGGGTGGGCTTGCGCCTGGTGGACCCAGGGAACATGGTGGAAAGCAGCAGTAGCACAGGCCTGGTCACCATTACCCAAATGCAACCCGCAGCGGTGACATTCAGTGTGCCACAAAGCAACATCCCGGTTCTGGTAAAAGCACTGCATAACGGTAAGAGCCTGCCTGCAACCGCCTTCGACCAGGACAACAGCACGGTACTGGGAAGCGGTGAGGTTAAGTTTATCAGTAACCAGATTGATACCAGTACAGGAACGGTGGAGCTGAAAGCGATTTTCCCTAATCAGGATGAAAGTTTATACGCCAACCAGTTTGTGAACCTGCGCCTGCAAACCAGTATGCTCAAAGGCGCAACGGTTATTCCACGCCAGGCATTGCAGTTAAGTAATGAAGGCTATTTTGTTTTTATTATCAATAAAGACAATACCGTTACACGCCAGGCGGTTACCGCAGGCCCGGAAGTTAACGATGAGCAGCAGGCAATACTTAAAGGGGTTTCACCGGGTGACCGGGTTGTAACCGAAGGGATTGATCGTCTGACTAACGGCAGCAAAGTCTCCGTGGTGGATGAAACACAAACCAAAACCGCGCCTGAGGCCAAATGAATCCGTCACGCCTGTTTATAATGCGGCCGGTCGCTACCGTGTTAATCATGGTAGGGGTATTGATCGCCGGGATATTTGCCTACCGCTTTTTATCCACCTCTGCGCTACCGCAAGTGGATTACCCCACGATTCAGGTTACCACGCTCTACCCAGGTGCCAGCCCGGATGTGATGGCCTCGTCGGTCACTTCACCACTGGAACGCCAGTTGGGGCAAATGTCGGGGTTGAGCCAAATGACCTCCACCAGTTCCGGTGGTTCGTCAATAATCACGCTTAAATTTAGCCTGGAGTTGTCGCTGGATGTTGCGGAGCAGGAAGTGCAGGCTGCTATCAATGCGGCGAACAACCTGTTACCCAGCGATTTACCTAACCCGCCAACGTATAAAAAGGTCAACCCGGCAGACAGCGCGGTGATTACCCTGGCGGCCAGTTCAGATACGCTTCCGCTGACCTCTGTGCAAGACCTGGTGAATACCCGTGTGGCGCTCAAATTGTCACAGATCTCTGGTGTGGGAATGGTAACACTGGCTGGCGGGCACCAGCCTGCCATTCGGGTGCAGATGGACCCAAAAGCACTCGCCGCCCACGGGCTGACACTGGAAGATGTCAACACACTGATTAGTAACAGCAATGTGAACGGTTCGAAAGGTGGGTTTGACGGCAAATACCACTCAGTGACCATTGATGCCAACGATCAGCTGCGCACGGCGGCGGAATACGGCAACCTAATCCTCACTTACCAAAACGGTGCGGCGTTGCGCCTGAAAGATATCGCGCATATTGAAGAAGGGCCGGAGAATACGTTCCAGTCCGCCTGGGCGAACAACAACCCGGCCATTGTTATCAGTGTGCAACGCCAGCCAGGCGCTAACGTTATCCAGGTTGTGGATAACATCAAAGCTCAGTTACCCAAATTGCAGGCGGCCTTGCCCGATGGCGTAAAAATGACGGTGCTGTCAGACCGTACCCAGACAATCCGTGCATCCATTCATGATGTGCAGTTTGAACTGATGCTGTCGATAGCGCTGGTGGTCATGGTGACCTTCCTGTTCCTGCGTAATGTTGCGGCCACGCTTATCCCCAGTGTGGCTGTGCCGTTATCGCTGGTGGGCACATTTGGGGTGATGTACCTTGCGGATTTCAGCCTGAATAACCTGTCGCTGATGGCGCTGACCATCGCTACCGGGTTTGTTATTGATGACGCCATTGTGGTGGTGGAAAATATTTCCCGGCGTCTGGAAGAGGGTGAAACCCCGATGCAGGCGGCGCTTAAAGGGTCGCAGCAAATTGGCTTTACCATCATCTCGCTAACTTTCTCCCTGATTGCCGTGCTGATCCCGCTGTTGTTTATGGGCGATGTGGTTGGCCGGTTATTCCGCGAGTTTGCCATTACGCTGGCCGTCTCTATTCTGGTTTCCATGCTGGTGTCACTGACACTGACACCAATGCTGTGTGCCTATCTGCTGCGCCATATTCCCCCGGAACAACAGTCGCGTTTTTCCCGCAAAGGCGGTGAAGTTTTTGACAGCCTGATTCGGGGCTATGACCGGTTGCTTACCGTTGTTCTGAACCACCAAAAACTGACTTTACTGGTAGCTCTGGGAACATTTGTACTGACTGCTGTGCTGTATATCGCCATTCCTAAAGGGTTCTTTCCCACCCAGGATACTGGCCTGATTCAGGGCGTGACAGTGGCTTCCCAGGATGTGTCATTCAATGAGATGGCAAAACGCCAGCAGGCCCTGGCAAAAGTCATTCTGCAAAACCCTTCTGTGGAAAGTTTATCGTCCACCATTGGGATTGATGGCAGCAATACCAGCCTGAACAGCGGGCGTATTCAAATTAACCTGAAATCCTTTGATGAGCGTGATGACAAAGCGAACGTGGTAATTAGCCAACTGCAACAGGCGGCGAAACAAGTAGCCGGGATTCAGCTCTACCTGCAACCGGCTCAGGACCTGACAGTCAATGACCAGGTAACGCCCAGCCAGTATCAGTTCACGCTGGATGATGCCAACAGTGAAGACCTGGCAACCTGGACACCCAAACTGGTAGCGGCATTACAAAAACGCCCGGAATTTAATGGCGTAGTCAGTAACCTGCAGGACCAGGGTCGTGTTGCCTGGGTTGAACTGAACCGCGACAAAGCAGCCCGTTACGGGATTACCGCCTCCGATGTCGATACCGCGCTTTACAACGCGTTCGGCCAGCGCCTGGTCTCTACCATTTTTACCCAAGCGAACCAGTACCGCGTGGTGCTGGAAGTGGCACCGAAATACCAGCAATCACCGGCCTCTTTTGATGATATCTGGTTGCAGCCATCGACTACCTCAACCACGGATAGCACTTCTGGAAGCAGCAGCTCAAGTAGCAGTTCGTCATCCAGTAGTGATTCAACCAGTGATTCCAGCACCAGTACAAACACCACGGGAATGGTGAAACTGACGTCCATTGCTACCATTCATGAACGCACTGGTTCACTGATGCATATGCGCCTTAATCAGTTCCCGGCGGTGATGGTGTCGTTTAACCTGAACAAAGGCTACTCGCTGGATGATGCGCAACAGGCTATCAGCGATGCCAGCCAGCAACTCAAGATGCCCAGCGGAATCACATTGCGTTACCAGGGGGAAACGGCGGCATTCCAGAGCGCAACCAGCAATACACTGTGGTTGATCCTCGCCGCGTTACTGACCATGTATGTGGTGCTGGGTATTCTCTATGAAAGCTTTATTCACCCGGTCACGATTCTTTCCACACTGCCATCGGCGGCGGTTGGCGCATTACTCACCCTGATCCTGGCCGGATCAGAATTTAGCCTGATAGCACTGATCGGGGTTATTCTGCTGATAGGCATTGTGAAAAAGAATGCGATCATGATGATCGACTTCGCGCTGGAAGCCGAACACCATCAGCACCTCAGCCCCAGGGAAGCGATTCATCAGGCGTGTTTGTTACGTTTTCGCCCCATTATGATGACCACCATGGCGGCATTACTGGGCGCACTGCCACTGATGCTGGCATCCGGTTCAGGGGCTGAACTGCGCCAACCGCTGGGGTTGGTTATTGTTGGCGGGCTGATTGTCAGCCAGGTGCTGACGCTGTTTTCCACGCCGGTAATTTACCTGTGGTTTGATGGCCTTGCCCAGCGCGGCTCAGCCTGGGTGAAACGCCGCCAGCAACAGGCTCGGGGCGAATAATGAACCTGACACGGCTCTTTATCTTCCGCCCGGTGGCAACCTTGTTGCTTACCCTGGCTATTCTCCTGCTGGGTGGGCTTGGCTACCGTTTGTTGCCGGTGGCACCTTTGCCTCAGGTGGATTTCCCCACAATCATGGTCAGCGCCAGCCTGGCTGGTGCCAGCCCTGAAACCATGGCGGCAACGGTTGCCACACCGCTGGAGCGTGCTCTGGGGCAAATTGCCGGTATCACGGAAATGACTTCCAGCAGTTCCCAAGGGTCAACCAATATCATTCTGCAGTTTGAACTGAACCGCGATATTAACGGCGCGGCGCGTGATGTTCAGGCAGCTATTAACGCCTCGCGTAGTTTATTGCCCAGCAGCATGGAATCGTTGCCAACTTACCGTAAGGCCAACCCTTCCGACGCGCCCATTGTGATGATGGCGCTGACATCCAGTGACCGCAGCCCCGGTGAACTCTACGACCTGGCCGAAAGTAAAATTGAACAATCGCTGGGGCAGGTGCAGGGCGTGGGCCAGGTTTCCCTGATGGGCAGCGCGCTGCCTGCTGTGCGTATTGACTTACAGCCCCAGCAGCTGACTCACTACGGCATTTCGCTTGATACCGTGCGCCAGGCCGTGGCGAACAGCACGACCAACCAGCCAAAAGGGATGCTCCAGGGTAAGACCCAATCCTGGGTCGTGGACAGCAATGGGCAGTTAGATAAAGCGGCACAGTATCGCAACCTGGTGGTGAGTTACCAGAATGGCAATGCGATACGGCTGAGTGATGTCGCCCATGTTTATGATTCCGTGGAAGACAAATATCAGGCGGGTTTTCTGAACGCCACGCCTTCGGTGATGGTGGGGGTAACCCGCCAGGCCGGGGCAAACATGCTGGAAACGATTGACGCCATTAAAGCGAAGCTGCCCGCCTTGCGTAAAGAGCTGCCAGCCGATACCCAGTTACAACTGGTGGTGGACCGCTCGCCAACGGTAAGGGCATCCCTTTACGACACGGAAGAAACCCTGCTGATAGCTGTGTTACTGGTTATCGCCGTAGTATTTGTGTTCTTACGTAATATTCAGGCCGTGATTATTCCGGCGCTGGCTCTGCCTGTCTCCCTGATAGGCACCTGTGCCGTGATGTATCTGCTCGGCTACAGCCTGGATAACCTCTCACTGATGGCATTAATCATATCCACCGGGTTTGTTGTGGATGATGCCATCGTGGTTTTGGAGAACATTTCCCGGCATATTGAATCCGGCCTGAGCCCGGTGCGTGCGGCGTTACGCGGAGCAAAAGAAGTCAGCTTTACTGTCTTGTCTATGACGGTTTCGCTGGTGGCAGTATTTATTCCCATTTTGTTGATGGGCAGTATTGTCGGCCGCCTGTTTCGGGAATTTGCTGTTACTTTGACGGTCTCACTGCTGATTTCGATGTTTGTCTCCCTGAGCCTGACCCCCATGTTGTGCTCACGCTTGTTGAAAGCCAAACCCGCTGTCACAAAGCGCCCACACCCGGTTTACCAGTTTATTGAAAACCAGCTTAACAGCCTGCTTGCTGCCTATGCGCGCGGGCTGGACTGGGTGATGAAACACCAGAAACTTACCATGCTGAGTTTATTACTCACTGTACTTTTGAACCTGTTTCTCTATTCGGTCGTGCAAAAAGGGTTTTTCCCCAACCAGGATACCGGCCTGCTGATGGGCGCACTGCGGGCTGACCAAAACATCTCATTCCAGGCAATGAAGCCAAAAATGCTGATGTTCACCAATATCATCAAATCAGACCCGGCAGTAGAAAGCGTGATGTCATCTATGGGAGGCGGAAGATTTGGTTCACGTAACTCCGCTAACTTCTTTGTACGCCTGAAAGATTTTGATAAACGCTCTGCCACGGCGACAGAAGTGGCAAACCGGCTGAGTGCCAAAACCCGGAATATCCCCGGTGCACAGCTGTTTTTAATGGCTGCGCAGGATTTGCATATTGGTGGACGGAGTGCCAATGCCTCATACCAGTACAGCTTACAGGCTGATGACCTGGATCTGCTTCGCACCTGGACGCCGAAAGTGCAGGCAGCACTGGCTGCGATTCCACAACTGAATAGTGTCGATTCAGACTCACAAACCGGTGGGCAGGAAGTGGTGATTCAGATAGACCGCGACCAGGCAACGCGCCTGGGTGTTAATGTCAGCATGCTGGATACCATGCTCAATAATGCCTTCAGCCAGCGCGAAATAGCCACGCTTTATCACACCCTGAACCAGTACCATGTGGTAATGACACTGGCTGATGACTACACACGCAACCCGGATATCCTCAAAGAATTGTACGTGGTGAACGATGATGGCGACCGGGTGCCGTTATCTGCTTTTGCACATTTTGTTGGCGGAAATGCGCCGCTTTCAGTTACCCACCAGGGCCAGTCTGCGACCAGCACCATTGCCTTTAACCTAAATGATGGTGTGTCGCTGGAACAGGCGCAGGTACTGATTAAACAGGCACTGGCGAAAATTGGCTTACCGTCTTCCATTCAGGCCGGGTTCCAGGGCACGGCAAAAGCCTTTGGTGAACTGACTGCTACCATGCCGTGGTTAATTGTTGCGGCTCTGGCGGCGGTCTACATCGTGTTGGGCGTATTGTATGAAAGCTATATTCACCCGTTGACGATATTGTCCACACTGCCTTCTGCCGGGGTAGGGGCTTTGCTGTTACTCCTGCTGACCAATACACAACTCACCGTGATTGCGCTGATTGGGATCATTTTGCTGATAGGCATTGTGAAGAAAAACGCCATTATGATGATTGATTTTGCGCTGGATGCTGAACGCCGCCAGGGTATCACTCCTCAACAAGCAATAACCCAGGCGTGCCTGATGCGTTTTCGCCCCATTATGATGACCACGCTGGCTGCATTTTTTGGCGCGTTACCTCTTGCGCTCGGCAGTGGCGGCGATGCCGATTTACGCAGCCCGCTAGGGTTGGCGATTGCTGGTGGGCTTGCACTCAGCCAGCTCTTAACTCTGTTTACCACCCCGGTGGTTTATCTTTGGCTGGACAGCCTTAGCCGTGCCACAAAACGCAGATGGCACCGTTTACGCCATGTGGAACCTTAATTGATGAAAAGAACGTTGCGAATCACTGCTCTGGCGTTATCGCTGGTGTTAAGTGGCTGTGCTGTGGGCCCTGATTACCACCGCCCGGCAATGAACATGCCGCTGCAGTATAAAGAAGCACAGGGGTGGCAACAGGCCGCGCCCCAGGATGATAAAAACAAAGGTGCATGGTGGTCGGTGTACCACGACCCGGTGCTGGATGGGTTGCTGACTCAGGTGGTTATCTCCAACCAGAATATCGCCAGTTATGCCGCGCAGTACCGGGAAGCGCTGGCGCTGGCGGCACAGTCACGCGCTGAGCTACTGCCTTCATTAAGCTATGATGCCAGTTCAACCCGTAGTGGTAGCCGTTCCAGTACCACCGGGCAACGCACAACCAGCAACAGCCATCAGGCAGAACTGAGTGCCAGTTGGGAGTTGGATATATGGGGCAAACTGCGCCGCACACTGGAAGAGAACAAAGCCAGTGCCCAGGCCAGTGCTGCCGAACTGGCAAACATGACACTCAGTGCCCAGTCTGAGCTGGCGCAGGATTATTTTCAGTTGCGGGTAATGGATGAAAAAATCGCCCTTTACCAGCAAAGTGTTGATGCCTACCAGCGCTATCTTACTGTGATTGAAAACAAATACGGTGCTGGCACGGAATCACGTGCAACACTGGCGCAGGCACAAATGCAGTTAGAAAGCGCCCGTGCTTCCGCGCTGGATTACCAGTGGCAACGTGCTCAGCTTGAGCACGCTATCGCATTATTAATGGGCAAAGCGCCAGCCGAGTTCAGCCTGCCAGTGGCAAAACTGGATGCCACTTTGCCAGCGATGCCTCAGGCGGTACCGTCCCAATTACTGCAACGCCGCCCGGATATTGCTTATGCAGAGCGGGAAGTGGCGGCAGCCAATGCCGCAGTGGGCGTGGCGATTGCGGGCTATTTCCCCGATCTCACTCTGAGTGCCAGTGGCGGCACGTCATCGTCGGTGTTCCACAACCTGTTTGCTTTACCTTACCGGGTCTGGTCTCTGGGGCCGGAGTTAAGTGGCACGTTGCTGGACTTTGGCGCAACATCAGCGCAAGTTGACCAGGCGAGAGCCGCCTATGACGCCAGCGTGGCAAACTACCGCCAGGCTGTGCTGGAAGGCATGCAGGAAGTTGAAGATTACCTGGTTGAGCTGAATACATTGCAGCATGAAGTGGTGGCACAACAGCGTGCCACCGCAGCGGCGAAAGAATCAGCAAGGGTAACGCGCAACCAGTATGAAGCTGGCATGATTGACTACCTGGATGTCGCCACCACAGAAAACAGCAGCCTGTCTGAACAGCAAAGCCTGCTGTCTTTGCAAAGCACCCAGTGGGTTGCCAGCGTGGCGCTGATAGCCGCATTGGGCGGTGGTTGGCAGGCTACGAATTAATACCCTAACCGAAGGGTGATTTGGGTTTTGTTGCATGACAAAAATGGATGGCTTCTGCCATCCTTCAGATTGAAGTAAAAGAAGGGGAAACGTGGTTTCTCCTTCTTTTTAGTTAGCGGGTGAAAATCAATAAATTGATTTTACTGGTTTTTTATCGGGTTACATCCTCTGGTGCTGTGCAGGCATGAGGTTTGTCATCAGCCTCAAGAATAGCTCAGCCCTTTTGCCCGGGTTATTGCATTCAGAGAATGAACCACAGTAACCAGGTAATAAGAAAACCTGTTATCCCCATGATAGTTGTCAGCACGGTCCAGGTCTTCAGACCATCCGGTACTGAAAGCCCCATATAACGGGTAACCACCCAGAAGCCCGCGTCATTCACATGAGACAACCCCAGTGCGCCAAAGCAGGTTGACAGTGTCACCAGCACGAGCTGCAAAGGTGGCAGCTCTGCTACCGCCTGAGACAACAAGCCGGATGTCGTCAGAATGGCAACCGTGGCAGAGCCTTGCGAAGCCCGTAAAACCAGAGACAGTAAAAATGCGGCAGGCATCAGGGGCAAATGAATAGTTTCCAGTGCCTGTGCCAGCGCGTTACCAATACCAGAGGCGACTAATACGCCACCAAACGCCCCTCCTGCTCCGGCAACTAAAATGACATCAGCCGAAGAGGGAATGGCACTCCCGGTGACTTCACCCAATTTTTTTAGCGACATTCTGCGGCGAATGCCCAATAACCAGCTGGCAAGGCCGAGTGAAATCAGCAGTGCGACTGGTGGCGTGCCAACAACGGTCATTAACTGGCGCACAGCATTATGCGGGCTGAGTAGTGCCTGGCAAAGCGTGCCGGAAACAATCAGGGCGATTGGAACAATAATCAACCCGCCAATGGTTAATGCGTGGGGGGGTGGTAAACGGGTTTGCTGCGCACTGAGTGATAACTCCGGTACCTCAGCCGTTTGCTGTTGTTCAAATACATTGATGGACAGATGATAGTTGCGCTGATTCATCGCACGGGCGACAAAATACCCCACGATGCCGACCAGAATGGAAACACAAATCCCGGTCAGCATCAGCCAGCCCACATCACTGTGCAGGATCCCGGCCGCAGCGGCAGGGCCGGGGTGAGTGGGTAATGAGACGTGTACTGTTAACATAACACCTGCCATCGGCAGGCCATATTTTAGTGGAGAAACTTTGGCAACTTTACTGAATCCATAAATCAGTGGAATGATGATGATAAAGCCCACTTCAAAAAATACCGGGGTGCCGAGGATAAATGCAACAATCGTCAGTGCTGCAATGGCATGTTTTGTCCCCAGTTTATCAGTAAAGGCTTTCGCCAGTGACTCAGCCCCGCCGGACATCTCAATTAACACACCCAGCATCGAGCCAAGAATAATAATACTGGCAATATGGCCTAGCAAACCGCCCATGCCTTTTTCGATTGTGGCAACAATTTTATCTGCCGGGATGCCGGTGGTAAATGCCACTAATAAACTAACAATTAATAAAGCAACAAATGGATGTGTTTTGGCTTTAATCACCAGTAGTAATAAGAGTATTACACTGGCCAGAGCAATGAGTAACAGCGCCGATGTGGACATAATTTTGCCTCGGTGTCGATAGGGGACAGATTTTTATTTAATAATAATTACCAGCTTAATATCTTTGCTTAATTAAGAAGCTTGTGGATAGCATAAGCCCTGTACCTCAATAACGGTATAGTTGGTGTGCCCAGAGGTACAGGGTTGTAACACTGGTTTACTACTGATTTAATAACAGATTAGTGTTTTCTTCTAAACTCGGAAAACCATGTTAACCCGGAAATGGTGTCCGCTCTTGGAATATATTCACAGCCGATCCATCCGGAATAATTGATTTTATCCAGTAAACGATATATCCAGTCATAATTAATCTCACCTTCATCAGGTTCATGCCTGTCGGGTAGTGAAGCTATCTGGATATGGCGGTATTTACCTGCGTAATCAGTTATTATTTTACTCAAATTACCATCCACTTTTTGTGCATGATAAAGATCCAGTTGAGTAAATATATTGGGACGGTTGATTCGTTTTACCATATCCAGAGTCTGGTACTGGCTGGAGTATAGATAATTAGGTTTCGTTTCTGGGTTTAGTGCTTCAATTAAAACGCATTTATCTTTTTTAGCAAATAAGTCAGCTGCATAGCGCATATTCTCAACAAATACGCTTTCGCATTCGGCTTTGTCCATGCCAGGTTGAACAACACCCGCCATGATATGCACCTGTGGGCAATCCAGTGCGCAGGCATAATCCAGAGCCATATGAAAATGTTCCCGGGCCAGTGCTTCCTGGCCGGTCATTGCAGCAACGCCCCATTCACCCGCTTCTGTGTTACCAGGTGCTGTGTTAAATAAAACCAGGGATAACTGATTGTCATCGAGACGTTGTTTAATGTCTGACGCCGGGTAGTCATAAGGAAATAAAAACTCCACCGCGTCAAAACCTGCCCGGGCCGCTGCAGCAAAACGGTCCAGAAAGGGTAATTCTGTGAACATCATTGATAAATTGGCAGCGAATTTTGGCATGATGATTATCTCAGTTCGTCAACTTCTTCAGGTGTCAGGTAGCGAATAGCGCGGTCACCCAGCGTAAAAATAAGCCGCGCTGTTTCTTCCAGCTCTTCGGTGTTATAGGTGGCTTCTCGTAAGGAACTGCCTGTTACGACCGGGCCATGATTAGCCAGTAAAAAAGCTTTAAAGCTGGAGGCCATACGACCCAGGTCTTCAGCTATCCGGTTGTCGCCCGGGCGGTAGTAAGGCACCACCGGAACATCGCCCACCCGCATAACGACATATGGCGTAAACGGCCGAATGCAATTCACCGGATCAAGCCCTTCCAGGCAGGAAAGAGCCGTCAGATAGTGGCTGTGCAGGTGGACTATCGCCTGGCACTCCGGGTTATTGAGGTAAATTGCCCGGTGGAATGTCACTTCTTTAGAGGGCTTATTACCCGACAACCATTTGCCTTCGGGTGTCACTACTGACAGGGTGTCGGCATCCAGTTCCCCCAGGCAGGAGCCGGTGGGTGTCGCCAGTACGTTGCCGTCTGGCAGTAACACTGACAGGTTACCTGCTGAACCGGTGGCATAACCTCGGGCAAACAGCGAAGCGCCAATATGCACCATCTCATCACGCAGTTGTTGTTCAGTCATACGGGGAACTCCTGTTGTGCCCGGGCAAAAAAGTGCTCATCGCCAAAATTACCGGATTTAAGTGCCAGGGAGAGTGTTTGCCGGGTATCACGTACCCATGGCACACCCGGAGAAATCACCGGACCAATATGAAAGGCTTGCACACCCAGGGTTTGCGCCACAATGCTCGACGTTTCACCGCCCGCTACAATAAAGCGGGTAAATCCTCGTTCCAGCAAGCGGGCTGCCAACTGAGCAAAAAACTGCTCCACTTTGGCGCTGCTGGCACTGTTGCCGTATTTTTCCTGAATCTGTTTCAGTTCATCTGGTTGCGCTGTGGCATACACCATCGGTGCCAGACCTGTGGCTGTCTGGCTGCATACCCAGTCGCATTGCATGTCAACATAGTCATCAAGATTTTCGAAACAGGCAGTTAAATCTACCGCTCTTGCCGGGGCTACAGCCTGATAGGCCGCGACCTGGCGGTTGGTCATAACAGAGCAGGAACCGGACAATACAACGCCACGACCAGCGACAGGCATACCGGCCTGAGCACCATCCTGCTGTGAACCGTGGCGCGAGGCCCAGTCGCGCGCCAACCCAATAGCCAGACCAGAGCCGCCAGAAACCAGCTTCATCTCGCGCAGGGCAATGCCCTGGGTTAACAGGTGCTGTTCATTCAGTGCATCCAGCACCACATAGCGCACATCAGTGTGGCGCAGTGCTTCCAGCGCTTCAGCCACAGCTTGTGGGCCTGCATCAATTACCGACCAGGGGATCAAACCTGCTTTTCCCTGTGCCTGGCGTTCGGTAAGGCGGCCAAGGTGTGCATCGTCCATGGGTGTCACCGGGTGATGACGCATCCCAGACTCATTGAGCAACTGTTCGCCGACAAACAAATACCCCTGGTAGACGGTGCGCCCATTGACTGGCAGTGCCGGCGATATGACAGTCTGTTTTTCTCCAAGCGCCGTGAGCAGGGCATCCAGAACCGGGCCAATATTGCCTTTAGCGGTGCTGTCAAAGGTTGAACAGTATTTAAAATAAATTTGCTGGCAACCCTGTTCCTGCAACCAGCGTAATGCGCTAAGCGCCTGGTCGACGGCCAGTTCTGCCGGGCAGGAGCGGCTTTTCAGGCTAATGACGACGGCATCGCTGCTAATCGGGGTATCGCCTGTGGGGACACCATTGAGTTGTATTGTCGGCATCCCGTTTTTGACCAGAAAACTGGCAATATCGGTGGCACCGGTAAAGTCATCCGCTATAACACCAAGTTGCATATTGCCTCCCTTTACTGTTTTTTCTCTGGCAGCGTAATACCGCTAAAAATTTTAATGACGGCACTGTCATCTTCGCGCCCAAAACCGGCATTACTGGCAGAGGTGAACATATTCAGCGCTGTGCTGGCGAGAGGGAGCGGGAACTTCAGTGACCTGGCTGTATCGCTCACCAGACCTAAGTCTTTCACAAAGATATCTACGGCGGATTTTGGCGAGAAATCACCATCCAGCACATGCTGCATCCGGTTTTCGAACATCCATGAATTGCCTGCTGCGTGGGTGACAACGTCATACATTGTGTCTAAAGGGATACCCGCTTTGGCGGCCAGCGCCATGGCTTCTGCGGCTACAGCTATATGTACCCCGGCCAGCAGTTGGTGAACAATTTTAACGGTAGAGCCCAGGCCAATTGCCTCGCCAATGCGGTACACTTTTCCGGCGACTGCATCCAGTATGGGGGCCAGTTGTTCAAAGGCTGTTACGCTTCCCGACGCCATGACAGTCATCTCACCAGCGGCGGCTTTAATTGCGCCACCAGAAACAGGGGCATCGAGCATCAACAGGTGGTACTCAGCCAGTTTCTCGGCAATCTGGCAGGCGTCCGCTGATGAAATAGTGGAAGAGACCATCACAGCGGTACCGGGGTTGAGGTGAGGGGCGAGCGCATCTTCGCCAAATAAAATCGCATTGACTTGTGCTGCATTGACGACCAGTAACACAACGGCATCGAGTTGCTGTGCAAACGGGATAGCGCTGTGCCCCGCGTCTTTTGCTCCTGCCTGTTTCAGCGCGTTGCAGGATTGTGGATTGATATCAACTCCCCAGGTATTCAGCCCTGCGTTGATACAGGATTGTGCTGCCCCCATGCCCATCGATCCCAGCCCGATAACACAGACATTGTATTGTGCAGACATGCTGCCTCCTTGTGAATTTAAGTTAACTTGTGTTATTTAATGATAACTTATAATGGCTTGGTGTGAAAATATGTGATGAATTTCACGATTTACACAGCAAAATATAAAATATTCACATGCAAGGTGAGCGGGATTAACATGCCTGGCATCATAGTAAAGGGATTAACCCCGTAGGTTATGCCATCTGTGGCACTGTTATCCTGCGTCAGAAAGCGTAGTATGCATTGTCAGAATGTTAAAAAATGATAAGAGGGCTGGCTTTTGATTCCGGTAGAACGACATCAGCGAATTTTGGCGCTGCTTGAACAACGCGGCGTGGTCAGTATCAGCGAGTTAACGGAAACTCTGGGTGTTTCCCATATGACTATCCGGCGGGATGTCAGTAAGCTGGAAGAGGAAGGGCTGTTGGTTAGCGTATCTGGCGGTGTCCGTTCTGTCAGCCGTCTGGCGACAGAGCCCAGCCACTTGATTAAAAGCACATTGTACAGTGAAGAGAAAAAAGAAATTGGCAGGCTGGCTGCCAGTAAAATTGCGCGTAACAGCTGTATTTACCTTGATGCAGGAACCACGACGCTGGCGCTGGCACGGGAAATCCTCGACCGCGATGATTTGCAGATAGTCACTAACGATTTTGAAATAACCCAATTACTGATTGAATCCAGCCAGTGTGAAGTGATACATACTGGTGGATCATTATGCCGGGAAAACCGCTCTTGTGTTGGTGAATCCGCTGCGCGGACATTACGCCACCTGGCTATTGATACCGCCTTTATTTCTGCCAGTGGCTGGGATGCCAGAGGGATTTTTACTCCTGATGAAAACAAAGTCCCCGTCAAAGAGACGGTGAGCCAGGTCAGCAGCAGAAATATTCTGTTGTGTGACAGCTCTAAATTTAATCAGTTAGCAACTTTTATGGCCCTGCCACTGACTCGCTTTACTACAGTCATTACTGACCGCCACTTATCAGACTCTGTGTGTGCGCACATTACCAAACATGCTTGTGAAGTCATCAGAGCCTGAGTTGGCGTACAGTATCAATGGTGTGCTCTCAGGCCCGGAAAAGCTGTGCGTTGTTACTTGCTTGTCGTGGGGAGTTTCGTTCTGATCATATCCAGAACCTGCAGGTTACGGATACTTTCTTCCAGCGACAGACAGTGGGCAGGTTGCTTCAGCACAGCGGCGGAAAACTGGCTGACTTCCGCCAGATAACGGTCAGATTCCTCAACGGGGATTGCGCGGCTACCTTCACTGGTGTGCAGCCAAATATCCCCGGCATTGTCCTGGAATGTGTCTTCAATGCGCAGTAAACCTTTAGTGCCGATAATTTCGGCAAAATTGCTGCCAAAACTGTTAAACCCGCAATCAATATTGGCTATCAGCCCATCGTCATATTGCAAAAGCGCCGACAGTTGCGTGTCCACACCGTTGTCCATCTCACATAACACTTCACAACGAACCGGCACCCGTTGGGTGACCATGCCAACAAAATTTACCGGGTAACAACCCACATCGTACAGGGCTCCGCCACCTAAAGCGGGCTGCATTTTTATAGTGCCAGGGCGGTTTAACAGGAAACGGAAAGTGGCATTGATATGGCGAATATCGCCGAGCACACCGCTTTCCAGCACGGATTTTACTGCCTGCATTCGCTGGGTGTAGCGGTACATAAAGGCTTCCATCAGGATGCGCCCATGTTGCTGCGCTGCCTTGTGCATCGCGATACCTTCTTCGGCGGTCAGGCCTAACGGTTTTTCACACAGAACGTGCTTCCCGGCTTCCAGGGCGCGTATCACCCAGGTTTTATGCAGTGAATTGGGCAGGGGAATGTATACGGCATCAATTGCTTCATCTGCCAGCAGGCTGGCGTAATCCGGGTAGCTTTTATCCCACTCGCCAACGGGAAGTTGCGTACTGTTACGCGAAGCGACGCCGTACAAATGTGCATGAGTGGCGCGGCTGATAGCCGGAATAAGTGAATTTCTTGCGATGCGGGCATAACCCAGTATGCCCCAGTTAACCAAACCAGACATGAAACAGACTCCTGTGCCAGTGAGCGTGACAAGATTTGGCGTTAGTTTAGCGGTCTGGAGAGAAAAGCTATGTGACAGCTTAAGCAAAATTACAAAAGCTGTCATACAGGTTTGTGCTTTGGTTAAGCGTTTGCGTCCGGGGCCTTCATCCAGGCGCACAGATTATTCAGCATGAGCATACAGTTATCGAGTTGTTCAATAGCGATAAATTCATCGGCTTTGTGGCCCTGCGCCATACTGCCCGGCCCACAAATCAAGGTGGAGATACCCACTTCATGAAATAAACCCGCTTCTGTACCAAAAGCGACAGTAGAGAAAGACTCACTGCCGCACCAGCCAGACAGCAGGCGGGCAAATTCAGACTGGGTCTCTGCCAACAGGCCGGGGTAATGGCTCAGGGTGTGAAACGTTATCGCACTTTCGTGGGCAACTTGCTTCATTTCCGGAACCAGTGTGCGTTCTGTCCATGCCTGTAACTTCTCCGCAACTGTCTGCACCTGAACGCCGGGTAAATAGCGTACTTCAAAATCAAAAGAGCAGTTTGCCGGCACGATATTTAGCGCGCTACCACCCTGAATAGTGCCTACCTGCACGGTACTGAATGCCGGGGAAAAACGGGGGTCCTGGTGTAATGCCAGTTGCTCACCCAGCTCACCCAGTTGCGTCATGACTTTCGCAGCGTAACTAATGGCATTCACCCCATCGGGGGCCTGTGCGGAGTGGCAGGCGTGGCCGTGCACCTGGCAACGCATCGCCAGTTTTCCCTTATGCCCGTATACCGGTTGCATTTCTGTAGGCTCGCCAATAATACACATTGCGGGGCGATCCTCTGCATTGCGCAGCCAGTCCACCAGGCTGCGAACGCCCAGGCATCCCACTTCTTCATCGTAGGAAAAGGCAAGGTGCAAAGGCATGCGTAATGGCGAAGATAAAAAGGTCTCAACAGAGGCCAGCATACAGGCGAGAAAACCTTTCATATCCGCACTACCACGCCCGTAGTAGCGGCCATTTTTCTCCGTCAGCATAAAAGGCGGAACCGACCAGTTCTGCCCATCTACCGGTACGGTATCGGTATGGCCGGAGAGCATGACACCGCCAGGGCCTTGCGGGCCAATACGGGCATACAAGTTGGCTTTGCTCCCGCTTTCATTGGTGAACTGCTCGGCAGAAACCCCGCGGGCCGCCAAAAACTCACGAATCATGCCAATTAATGCGAGGTTGGATTCCCGGCTGGTGGTATCGAAGGCCAGCAGTTGGGCCAGAATATCCCGTACCTGATTACTCATCGCCTGGAACACCGTAGCTGGGGGCTTCCCGTGGGTCGAGTGCTCGGGTGAGATAGGCATCCATTTGCGGCTCCCAGGCTTGCCACAGCGCCAGTAATTCATCTGCCGGTGCCTGCTCTGCCCAGTCCACCCGCAAATCGACAACGGGCCAGGTGTAATCATCCACCACTTTAACTGCCGCAGAGTGCTCGCTTCCTGCTTCCCCGCCTTGGGCAATACCTGCCTGAAGTGCGGTAATCAGGCGGGTTGCCAGTTCCCCGGTGGAAGATTCAAATGCATCTACCATGGCATTGATAACCTGTGGGTTAGCCAGCAAATTGCCCGCTGCAACACAGTTGTTTCCCTGAACTGTATGGTGGATACCCAGTGTTTGCTCACCACTAAATACGCTTGTTGTACCGCTGGCATCGATAACGGCGACCTGGCGATATTCGCGAAAACGGTCTTCAGCCAGGGTTTGCCGCATGGCTTGTTCTGGTGCCAGGCCTTCTGCCAGTTTTGCCAGGATCTGTTGCCCCAAAGAGGGCAGGGTGATGTTTTGGCTGGATACCGCCCCCACACCAGACAGCAACCACGGGCAACGGGAGCCAACAGCAATGCTTGATGAGCTAATGGCAATGCCCAGTTGCCCGGTTTCCGGGCAACGCGCACTAATAGAGAGTGTCATTTCGCCTCCTGCGCTATTTCATCTTCAGGAATAACGGCAATCACATCTATCTCCATCAACCACTGTGGCTGGGCAAGCCCGGCAACCACTAAGCCGGTAGAAATAGGGAACACACCTTTCAGCCATTTGCCCACTTCCTGGTAGACCGCTTCACGGTAACGCGGGTCAGTAATATAAGTGGTGGTTTTTACGATGTGTGTTAAATCGCTGCCTGCTTCTTCCAGCAATTGCTTCACATTTTTCATTGCCTGTTCAGCCTGAGCGCGTGGGTCCCCCAACCCGACCAGGTTACCGGAAAAATCGGTTCCTACCTGGCCGCGAACATAAATGGTGTTGCCCGCGCGTACGGCCTGGCACAGGTCATTATCCAAAACCTGGTTTGGGTAGGTTTCTTTGGTATTAAACATCCGGATTCGTGTATGTGTTGGCATGGTAGTTTCCTGTTCTGAAAGTAAGAGGGCTCAGGCTTCGGTATCATCCGGGCGATAGTGTTGGTACTGGCGCTGAATGGCGATTTGGTCGGCAATGTATTTAGCATCGTGCCATACCCCCCAAATAAAGGTGGAACCGCGGCGGGATAACCAGGGCAGCCCCAGGAAATACACGCCAGGCTCACTGGATACACCCCGGTGGTGTTGGGGTTGGTTTTGTTGGTTAAAGGCACCCACTTTGAGCCAACTAAAATCTGTGGCATAACCTGTTGCCCAAATAATGGTGCGGATACCCGCTTGTTGCAGATTCAGAGTACGGACTGGTGTGGTCATGCAATCCGGGTCTGGCATGAAATAGCGAGCCTCTGGCTCTTCTGGCAATTCAAGACCATGGCGGGAAATATACTGGTCTGCCGCATCCAGCAACGCGAGGTAAGACTCGTCGCCATTGCGGATATGTGCCGCCAAATTATCCTGAAAGGTAACCTCACCTTCGTGGAATCCTTCCGTCTGGCCTGCCAGCGTAATGCCCTGGTGAGCAAGCTGGCGAAAATCAACGGTATGCCCGCCGCGGGCACCACTCACCGCAATGGTGACATGCTCTTTACCTGGCTGGTTTGCCGCTGCATCCCATAAGCCCAACACACCCAGCCACCATACGAAGTCGCGGCCACGGTAAGTGCGTGGCGGCCGGTCATGTGCACCAACAGACAGCCACACTTTTTTCCCGGCACGGTTCAGTTCATCGGCGATTTGCACTCCTGATGAACCGGCACCTACTACCAGCACTCCGCCATCTGGCAGTTGCTCCGGGTTACGGTACTGTGCTGAGTGGAGTTGCAGCAGTGAGCTGTCTTGTGGCGCGATTGCGGGGATAACTGGCCGCTGAAAAGGCCCGGTGGCCGAGACAATACGTTGTGCTTCAATAATCCCTTGCGATGTTTCAACCCGGAATCCAGGACGCCCTTTAAGGCGTGTGGCACTGAACACTTCCACACCAGTGCGAATGGGCGCTTTGAATTTGTCGGCATAAGCGACAAAGTAGTCAGCCACTTGTTCTTTGGCCACAAAGCTGTCCGGGTGGCTGCCGGGGAAAGTCATACCCGGAAAACGGTCATGCCAGGCCGGACCATTGGCAACCAGAGAATCCCAGCGCCCACTGCGCCAGGCTTCTGCAATACGGTTTTTTTCCACAACCAGGTGCGGTATAGCCAGGCGGGTTAAATGTTCACTCATTGCCACGCCAGCCTGGCCTGCGCCTACAACCAGCGTATCTGTTGTTATTACGTTTTCTGTCATCTCTGGGTCCTTCAATTACCATGAATCGGCAACCTGGCCGATGTTGATAAAAACCAGAGTATGTAACTCAGCTGTTACGGTAAATTATTATAAAACGAGTGTCTGAATAGAAAATTATGAGGCAATAAGGTGTAAATAAATACGCCAGTATTGACGTATCTATTTAATAGTGAGTTATTTAGTGGCTGGCAGGCGCAGGTTGTAATTCGGCGTTACGGCAGTAATCCATAAATAACTGTGCCGGGCGTGTGGGCTCATTATTTTGTAACCAGGCCATGATAAGTGTGGATGCCGGCATTTCATCATCAATATCCATTTGTATCAGGCGTTCACCATCATAAGTAATATCTGAACAAGGCCGGGTAACCAGCACAGAAAAGCCCAATCCCTGGGCAACCATACAGCGCACCATTTCAATTGAAGGCGAGCTGTAAGCGACTTCTGGGTTAAATCCTTTTTCTTTGAATATATTGATAAAATAATTTTTACTGGGAACTGCATCCAATAAAATCATGGGTTCACGGCTTAATTCCTGCAAAGTAACGCTTTTGCGGTTTGCCAGACGGTGGTGTTCAGGAAGCAGGGCATAAGGTTTATGCGGCGCATTTAACACTTCTTTGTGAATGGTATTGCCTAATTCAAGATCATATAAAAATGCCATGTCAAACCGACCGCGGTGCAAACCGTGCATCAGTTCATGTTGTTCACCGTCATACAACTGAATGGTGATATCCGGGTAAATTTTAGTGAAGCCAGCCACCAGTTTGGGCATATATAGTGGAGCTGCAGATTCAAAACAACCCACTGAAATAGTACCGGAAACTAGATCCTTATCTGCACGAGAGTTTTGTTCAAACTCGTATGAAAGACGTAATAATTCCTTAGCTTTTTCATAAAAACGCCTGCCACCAGAGGTCAGCGATACCCCCTGAGCATGATGGCGAATAAACAGCTGCTGGTCGAAGGTGTCTTCCAGGTTTTTTATCGCTATCGAAATGGAGGGTTGTGCGATATGTAACTGCCGTGAAGCTTCGGCGATGCTCTCCGTCTCAACGACGGTGACGAAATACTTCAGTTGTTTGAGTGTAAAGCGTGTCATAGCAGGGACCATTTATTAAATATTGTTACTGGCTTAATTGGTATAGTTTCAGGCTAATCAATCTTGCAAGCATCATGCCACTGAATGTGCTACCACCTTTATTCTCTGTCTTATGAATGAATTACTTTCTCTGGCCTTTTTACGTGTTGAACATAATTGAGGAGATAGTTTCTCAGGGGTATTTTTTATTTTGCACCAAAATAATACGCATGCCTTTATTTGATTCATTAATTGCACCCTGATCGTGCGTTTTAATGTTTAATTAGGGTGTGCGTTTTTTTATGTGCTCAATTGTTTTTTTATTGTTGTTTATGTGTGGGTGGAAATATTTAAGGTGTTTTTCATGTGTTAACCATCTTGCATAGTTTTTTTAAAGTTAAAGGCAAAAAATTTACTAGTTGCCACTATCGCAGGAGTGCCGACATAGTGTAATTCAGCATTGATTACGGGAAATGCCCCATAGTTGCTCATGGGGAATCGCGTAATTCCATTATTTTAAATGAGCGAAATAGCCCATGACTTTTGACTGGAACTACATGTTGAGTCTGTTTAGTGATACAGACTTTTGGCGGGCCACCTGGACTGTTATTAAGCTCAGTCTTTTGACCTGGGGAATCAGCATTGTTTTTGGTTTTCTCCTTGCCCTGGCGAAACAATCCTCCCATCTATTTTTACGCCTGCCTGCCCGGATGTATATCTGGTTATTTCGCAGTATGCCACTACTGGTGTTGCTGATTTTTGTCTACAACCTGCCTCAGGCATTTCCCAGCGCATCCGTCGTTCTCAGTGACCCATTTTGGGCAGGTCTGATTGCTATGGTCCTGAGTGAGGCCGCCTATGTGGCTGAGATTCATCGTGGTGGGCTGTTATCTATCCCGAAAGGGCAAAGCGAAGCAGCACGGGCTCTGGGGTTGCGCTATGCCGGTATTCAATGGCGGGTGGTTATTCCCCAGGCGTTACGCGTGGCATTACCTGCGCTGGCAAATGAATATATCGCGATTGTTAAGCTCAGTTCGTTGGTGTCTGTTATTTCGCTGACTGAAATTCTGATGGTAGGCCAGCGGCTATATTCACAAAACTTTTTGGTGATGGAAACCATGGCGGCAGTTGCGTTTTATTACGTCCTGGTTGTGACGGTATTTGATTTCCTGCTGAAACAACTGGAGCGTTACCTGGATGTTACCCAGCGTAACACCAGCCGTGAAGTTGATGCTTCCATGCTGGCTTTGGCAACACAGCAGGCGGATGTTGTTAAACGCCCGGTCACTGCAACGAATGGCCCGGCGTTGCAGGCATCCAAACTGCAAAAAGCATACAACAATGTGGAAGTTCTTGGGGCGGTGAGCCTGAACATTCACCCAGGTGAAGTGGTATCGGTCATTGGCCCGTCAGGGTCCGGTAAAACAACACTCATTCGCCTGCTGAACGGCCTGGAACAGATAGATAACGGGGAAATTAAAATCAATGGCCAGCCCTTTATTCATCTGGACCGGAGTAACCGGCAGAAACCGCGTTTTACAGAGCATGCCGAACACCGCCTGAATATCGGTATGGTGTTCCAGAGCTTTAACCTGTTTCCGCATTTATCTGTGATGAACAACCTGTTGCTGGCACCGCGTTATCACCGCCTGGCTTCTGAATCTGAATTAAAACAACGTGCCTGCGAACTGCTGAATAAAGTTGGCTTGCTGGAACATGCCTGGAAATACCCTCATCAACTTTCTGGTGGGCAACAACAGCGTGTGGCTATTGCCCGTGCATTGATGATGCGCCCTCAAATCATGTTGTTTGATGAACCAACATCGGCCCTTGATCCCGAAAAGGTCAACGAAGTTTTGCAGGTGATTGAAGCGTTGGCTCATGAAGGGATAACGATGGTTATCGTGACCCACGAAATGAATTTTGCGTTCAAAGTTTCTGACCGAATTGTCTTTATGGAGAAAGGGCGCGTGGTTTGCGATGACACGCCTGCTGTACTGCGTGAGGGGCAGAACCCACGCGTTGGCGCTTTCCTGAAAGATGTCTCCCTTGCTTAGTAACCCCTGAATTTTGAGAGGAAAACGTTGTGATTGAACAATGGCAAATTGAACAGTTTCATCAACAAGGTTTTCTGGTGGTCGAAAATGTATTAACCGCCAGTGAAATTAGTGCATTGCAACAAGACTTTGATACTTGGGTGGAAGACAGCCGTCATCATGATAATGCCTGGGGCGAAACGGTAGATGGGCGTGCGCGTTTCGATATTGAGAGTGACCATAGCCCGGAACACCCCTCTTTACGCCGGGTAACATCACCTACCGAGATTTCCGCGGCTTACCTGCAAACTGCGTTGAAGTCACGTATGGCAACTATTGCTGCCCAACTAATAGGCCATAGCGGAACACGTTTTCATCACAGCAAAATTAACTCCAAATTGCCGCACACTGCGACACAGGTGAAATGGCATCAGGATTTTTTATTTACGCCGCACAGTAACGACAGCCTGATCACAGCACTTTTGATGGTCAGCGATGTGACGCCAGAAAACGGCCCGCTTAACGTGATCCCTGGCAGCCACAAGGGCCCGCTTTGGTCCCACTGGCAAGAAGGGCGGTTTACCGGAACAGTAGATGACACGGTAGTGGCACAGCATTGCCAGAACCCTGTGGCCTGCTTTGCCCCGTCCGGTTCAGTGTGCTTTATGCACACCCGGTTGTTACATGCATCAAGCCCGAATGAAACGGCATGTCCGCGGACATTATTCATTACGGTATACGCAGCAGAAGATGCGCTGCCTTATGGCGAAAACCCCCTACCGAGCATACACACCGGCACACTGGTTGCGGGTGAAGACAGTGGCCTGATTCGCAGTACCGACAACCAGTTACGTTTGCCGCAAAAACCCCGTGGCGCATCCTTTTTTGTTCAACAGGCCGGAAAAGATCTTGCCAGCGCCTGACATTTTATCTTTGGAGGTTTTATGAAACAGCTACGCACTTCGCTTCGTTCTGTTGTTCTATGCCTGGTCGGCGCGGCTACCGCTACGGCGTCATTCAGTTCACTGGCCTTTATGCAGCCCGGAAAAATCATTGCGGGTTCTGATATGACGTTTTACCCCTATGAATACATGGAAAATAACCACCCGGCAGGGTTTGATATCGAATTTCTTAATGGCCTGGCAAAAGTGATGGGCCGGAAAGCCGAAAACCTGGATACCCGTTTTCCTAACCTGATTCCTGGTTTACAGGGAGGGCGTTTTGATATTACCAACTCGTCAATGTATATCACGGCAGAGCGCGTGAAAGTCATTGATATGGTGCCTTACCTCAAGAGTGGTGAGTCCATTCTGGCGTTGAAGGGCAGCAGTTATCAGCCTAAAAAGCCTGAGGATTTTTGTGGCCATAAAATTGGCTCAATGGGTGCCACTTCCTGGCTTCAGCAATTACACAAGCTGTCTGACGACTATTGCGTGAAAAAAGGGCTGAAGCCCATTGCGCTGAGCGAATTCACCACCGACCCGCAAACCACTCAGGCGTTGTTATCTCACGCTGTTGAAGCACAGATAACGGATGCGGCAGTTGCCCGTGGTGTAACAGCAAAACTGGGCAATCGCATTGTTATCTCATCCGACACACTTATCTACCCAGTGTTGAATGGTTTCGGTGTGAAAAAAGGCAACACGGAAGTCAAACAGGCACTGGAAAAGGCACTGGCGACATATCAAAAAACGCCAGAATACGCTGCATTACTCAAAAAATATAACTTCCAGGCCCCTACGGAAGAAGATTTGAAAACCTTGATGCCACAGGCTCAATAAGCATCCCCCGGTTTTCTTCTTTTCCTGTAATGTGAGGTAATTTATGGCGCTTTCTCATGAAGAACAAACGCGTATTGATCTGGCGGCTACATTCCGCATCATCGCGCACACTGGGATGCATGAAGCGGTTGCTAATCATTTCAGTGCGGCGTTATCGCCAGATGGAAAGCAGTTTTTACTGAACCCAAAGTGGATGCATTTTTCCCGTATCCGGGCCAGTGATTTGTTGTTATTAAATGCTGATGACCCGGAAACGGCACAGCGTGAAGATGTAGATGCAACAGCATGGTCTATTCATGGGCAAATTCACCAGCGTTTACCGGATGTAAAAGTCGTTTTGCATTTGCACCCGGTATACACCACAAGCGTTGCTTGCCTGGCACAACCTCATATCCCGCCAATCGACCAGAATACGGCGCGTTATTTTAACCGTGTATCTTTCGATTCGCTGTATGGTGGTATGGCCGATACGGTGCAGGAAGGTGCGCGTCTGGCCGGGCTTTTAGCGGGCAACAAACGCCTGATGATGGGCAACCATGGTGTTCTGGTAACAGCCCCCAACATTGGCGAAGCATTTGATGATATTTGGACACTGGAGCGTGCCTGCCAGATTCTGGTTACCGCCTGGTCTACCGGGCAACCTCTACGTGTACTTGCAGATGACGTGGCAGAAAAAACAGCGCAGGATTGGGAAAAAATTGCCGATTTTTCACGCCAGCATTTCGAAGAAATGAAACAACTGATGATTCGCCAGGACCCATCTGTGCTTGATTGATTATCGCGGCCCATGGAAGGGCGTGAGATTTTTTTGTATAAAGCGCTTGTCTGTACCGGGGGATTTATGTAGTTTTCACTCTTTCGGAGCTCGAAAATGACGGTCACTGATTCCCTTCTTGCCTATTCCCTTGCCGCTACACTTTTGACAATCACACCAGGTCTTGATACCGCACTGATTTTACGCACCGCAACCCTTGAAGGGGGCCGGAAAGCGTTTATGGCCGCGCTGGGAATTAATACCGGGTGCTTTATTTGGGGGGGCGATGGTCGCATTTGGCCTGGCGGCTTTGCTGGCCGTTTCCGAGTTAGCTTATACGCTGTTGAAATGGGCAGGGGCGGTATATTTATGCTGGCTTGCTTTTCAAATGTTACGAACGCCTGTAACGCCTCAATTAAACGAAAGCGAGGGAACAGCCCGGCACAGTAACTGGTTTATCCGTGGGATGCTGGGCAATGTGTTGAATCCTAAAGTTGGTGTGTTTTATGTCTCGTTTTTGCCGCAATTTATTCCTGTGGGGCACAATCCGGTAGAATGGACTTTCTTGCTGGTATCCATTCATGTGGTGCTGGGGACACTCTGGTCACTCACGCTTATTAATGCATCACGCCGTGTGGCCCATATTCTGAAAAAACCGCTTGTAGCACGCTGGCTTAACCGAATCACCGGTGGTTTGTTTTTGCTGTTTGCTGCGCGTCTCGCTGCATCTTCCTGAAACTGTTTCATTGCGTGGCTTTTTTTCTGCGATGGGAATTGCAGAGTTATTTTAAGCACTATTTTCCCCCAAGAAGAAACAAGGGATAATCCTGCTTAACAGGAAGTGAGTGTTCAAATAAGGATGCGTAACATATGAATGCCCCCAAAATCATCAGCGTACATGGCTGTCGCGCAAAAAATTACGTCGCCTGTGAGCATACACCACAGGGAGCACGGGATTATTTTTTGCAAAATCTCGGTCTGCGGGTAGGAAAACTTGAAGTCGATGTGGCTGATATCCGGGTTAATCTTGCGACATTAACCGCACGAGCTGAACAGTTTGCCACGAAATCTGATGTTGCCGACCTGCGTGTTGAGCTACGCAGTGAAATGGGCGAGTGGCGTGAAGGACTACGCAGTGAAATGGGCGAGTGGCGTGAAGGACTGCGCAGTGAAATGGGCGAGTGGCGTGAAGAACTACGCAGTGAAATGGGCGAGTGGCGTGAAGGACTGCGCAGTGAAATGGGCGAGTTGCGTGAAGAACTGCGTGGTGAAATGGGGAGCTTGCGTGAAGAACTGCGTGGTGAAATGGGGAGCTTGCGTGAAGAACTGCGTGGTGAAATGGGGAGCTTACGTGAAGACCTGCATGGTGATATGGTTGAGTTACGTGCTGAGCTACGCTGTGATATAAATGGTTTTCGTGGTGAGTTTGCCAGCATGTTGCATAAAGCAATGCATAAACAAACCGTGCTGGTATTAACTGTGGTTCCTGCATCTCTGGCAATTATCGCGGGGGTTTCTGCCTGGTTCAATTAACGGGTAAGGCTGCCGAGCCCCTCCTCTGTGTTCCCTGGTAGTTATGAGCTATATCGTTTGTCTTGCCAGGTGAGTGCCATTTCACTACCGCTTCACTCTTCATCATCCAGCCAGAATCATGGCCTTGTTTAGGTTTGCCTGTTTTTTGGTGGTTATTCCAGCGAAAGCATGACGAGAAAGTCAATGTTGCACAGAAAAGTGAAAAGGCGAGACCGTGTCTCGCCTTTAATCACTGTAAGTTGTGCGCGAATATACCTTTATTACAGCGTTTGTTTCTCAATACAGTTACGGCCGTTTTGTTTAGCACGGTAGAGTAACTCGTCCACCTTGCGAAGAAACTCTGTCGGTTTTAATGATTCATCTGGCATAACTGTAAGGCAACCAATGCTGGTGGTAACGTGTTGCTGGTGTGGTGAGCCCTTATGTTCAATGGCTTGTTTGGCAATAAGCCGTTGGCAGCGCTCTGCTATGTTGCTGGCCATTACCGCATCAGCATTGGGTAAGATAATAATAAACTCTTCACCACCATAACGGGCAACCAGGTCGCGAGGCCCTTCTACTGCCAGACTGAGTGTTTGCGCAACACGAATTAAACACTGGTCGCCCTGAATATGGCCATACATATCGTTAAACTGTTTAAAGAAATCGATATCCATCATCAGCAGTGACAAGGGAGTTTTTCCCCGCCGGGCAGTCTCCAGTTCCACAGCAAGCGTGGCATCAAAGCGGCGGCGGTTGGCAATACCGGTCAGGCCATCTTTGTAAGATAAGGCTTCGAGCTCTTTTTGCAGTGCGATGAGTTTTTCTTCTGTTTTTTTCCGTTCACTGATATCAAACATAAAGCCAATCAGGCTGTCTGGTTCACCATTTTCCTTGCGCACTACATGCACAACATCGCGGATCCACACATATCCGCTATCTTTTGTTAGTGCACGGTAATCAGCTTCATGGTCCACGCCTGCCTGAGACTGGGCAATACAGAAGTTGACTACGCGTTCCCTGTCTTCAGGATGAATACGTGTTGCCCAGTCTTCGGCTGAAACCCAACTGGCTTGTTCCCAACCTAACAGCGGTTCGATTTGTGGGCCAATATAGGCGAAGGACATAGTTGACCAGTCTATTTTCCACGGGATAGCCAGCGTTGATTCCAGCAATGTTTTATACACTGCGTTATCACTGGTGAGTTCACTGATGTCTGCCATAAAACAATCTCCAAAAAAATAAATTAACCGGGCATGACCGGACGGTTGTGCACCGTGGCCAGAGCATTCCAGTACCAGTAGAAGTACCCGTTGTTTTGTTGTAATAGCGTGTGGGTTGTTATGCTGTTTTGCTGAATATTACCCCAGCATGCCAGTGCCGAGTTACGGTTATTATGCAAATCAAGACAAACCTGATTTGGCAGTGCTGGCTTGGGAGGAATATACAATGCGTCGCCCTGTTTAACCCACAAGTCGGCAACACGAATAATGGATTGTTCAGGCCAGTAACGGCCTACTGAAACCACCAGCGGTTGTAGCGGGTCCGTAGAGGCAAAGACATGGGGAAAATCATGGTGTTCAAGGTCGGTACAGGAAACAGTGAGTAAGGTATTCCCTGTGCCCTGATACGGCGACCAGTGACCAGCGAATACACCGTAATCATATTCTACATATTGCAATGGGCTTACCGGACTGGAAACCTGAATCGCTTGTCCTGGTTGAATCAGCGTTGCACCAAAAGCAGCCGCAATTGCCGGGGTTGCCCAAAAAGGTTCAAAAACCACTTCTGCTGCACTGAATCCCAACTGTGTTTCTGTTCCATAGGGTGGGTTCGGCGTCACCTTTACAATATCGGCCACAACATAAGGTGTTCCCATGGCAATCTCAGGGTTGGTGGGGGCGGCTTCCACACGTACGATTTCGGGAGGCGGTTCGGCAACCCAGGTTGGCCCATTGAGTGTGTTACAAAACCAGGGCGTCAGGGCGAGGTTGATGTCCTGTTCATTTTTTTCCTGAATAAATAAGGGCGGGGTGAAATATGCGTCAGACATGGTTTGCGTTATCCATTATTGCTGATGTAGCAGGTGAATTGATGAGCAAGCAAATAGTGTTCCAACATATTGTTAGTTTTAGTGAGCAGAACAAGGCGAATTATGCCGTGGCAGCAATGGCTGAGCCATAGGAAGGATGGGTGAATAGTGTTAAATATTGAGAAAAATAAAGGTGTTAGTGGTTCTTGTTGTTTGCCTGATTCCGTGTGGTGAAATAACCTTCCCGCAGGCTTATATTTCCATCCCCCAAAAAATATGGCTCATCGTAGTGAGCCATGAGCCTGATGACAAACCTCAAGCCTGTACGGAACGAGTGGATGTCACCCAATAAAAAACCAGGAAAATCAATTCATTGATTTTCGGTTGTTAACTAAAAAGAAGGAAAAAAAACCACGCTTTTTCCTTCTTTTTCAATAATATTATGGCCCACCGTAGTGAGCCATAAATGTGAAGCTGTATGCAGGGCAGAGCCGTGAGCGGTTTGCCCCGTGGGTTATTTCATCCCACAGTTATCGCATTTGCTGGTGATCTGCTGGAAGAAATCATTACCTTTGTCATCCACCAGGATAAACGCCGGGAAATCTTCCACTTCAATTTTCCAGATAGCTTCCATACCCAGTTCCGGGTAAGCCACGCACTCCAGGCTCTTGATACTCTGTTGTGCCAGCACGGCAGCCGGGCCACCTATGCTGCCCAGGTAAAAACCACCATGTTTCTTACAGGCATCCGTTACCTGCTGGCTGCGGTTACCTTTCGCCAGCATAATCATGCTGCCACCATGGGACTGCAGTAAATCCACGTAGGAATCCATACGCCCGGCAGTGGTCGGGCCCAGAGAGCCCGAGGCATAACCTTCCGGCGTTTTGGCCGGGCCCGCGTAATAAATCGGGTGGTCCTTGATGTACTGCGGCAGTTCTTCACCGCTGTCCAGCAGCTCTTTCAGTTTGGCGTGGGCAATATCGCGCCCGACAATAATGGTGCCATTCAGGGAAAGCCGGGTGGAAACCGGGAACTGAGACAGTTGTTGCAAAATTTCGCTCATCGGGCGGTTCAGGTCCACTTTCACCACTTCGCCTTCATTTTCGCCGCGCAGCGCTGCCGGGATGTACTGGCCGGGGTTATCTTCCAGCTTCTCAATCCAGATACCTTCGCGGTTGATTTTCGCTTTCACGTTACGGTCAGCGGAGCAGGACACGCCCATCCCGACCGGGCAGGATGCCCCGTGGCGCGGCAGGCGAATAACCCGGATATCGTGAGCAAAGTATTTACCGCCAAACTGTGCGCCAAGGCCCAGGTTCTGTGCTTCGGTCATCAGTTCCTGTTCCAGCTGTACATCGCGGAACGCCTGGCCGTGTTCGTTGCCTTCGGTGGGCAGACCATCGTAATAACGGGTGGATGCCAGTTTCACCGTTTTCAGGGTGCTTTCAGCAGAAGTCCCGCCAATCACAAAAGCGATATGGTATGGCGGGCAGGCTGCGGTACCCAGGGTACGCATTTTTTCCACCAGGTAATTTTTCAGTTTGGCCGGGGTGATAAGTGCCTTGGTTTCCTGGTACAGGTAGGTTTTGTTGGCTGAACCGCCGCCTTTGGCGATGCACAGGAATTTGTATTCGTCGCCATCCACGCTGTAGAGGTCAATCTGGGCTGGCAGGTTGGTGCCGGTGTTGACTTCTTTGTACATGTCCAGCGGGGCATTCTGGGAATAACGCAGGTTTTCTTCGGTGTAAGTGTTGTACACCCCCTGAGCCAGGGCCGCTTCATCGCCGCCGCCAGTCCAGACGCGCTGGCCTTTTTTCCCCATGATGATGGCGGTGCCGGTATCCTGGCAGGTGGGCAGCACGCCACGGGCAGCGATTTCTGAGTTACGCAGGAACTGCAGCGCCACATATTTGTCGTTTTCACTGGCCTGCGGGTCGCTGAGAATGGCGGCCACCTGTTTCTGGTGCGACGGGCGCAGCAGGAAAGCGGCATCGCGGAATGCGTGCTGGGCCAGCAGGGTCAGGGCTTTCGGGTCCACTTTCAGGACGCTTTCGCCATCAAACTCACTGACAGAGACATAGTCTTTGGTTAACAGATAGTATTCGGTATCGTCTTTCGCTACAGGAAAAGGATTCTGATAGTAGAAGGGTTTGCTCGACATTTTTTTCCTCACTTCATCCGTTATTGTCGCCGTTCTTCCAGTGAAATAGCTGTTGGCGACGGTCGTTATTGATGCCTTTGCCTGCAATATGGCACGGCAAAGGCTGAGGTGTAGACAGCGTAAAACCGGGGCGTAGCGCCCCGGTTAACATCAGAACATCATGGACATCCATGGGTAGCCAATCACAATCAGTGCTACCAGGAACAGTGCGCCGAAGATGGTTCCCAGACGCCAGTAGTCTTTGGTCGGCAGATAACCACTACCGTAATATATTGGGCTTGGGCCAGTACCATACGGCGTGATAATACCCATCACACCCAGTGAAGTGACCAGCAACAGGCAGAAGACTTGCATGTTGATACCCGGAATAGTGGCACCGATAGTCAGTACTGCTGGCAGCAACGCGGTGGTGTGCGCAGTGGTGCTGGCGAACAGATAGTGCAGCAGGTAAAACGCCAGCAGCAGTACAATTGTTGCGGTGCCAGGAGAGATACCGCTCATCAGTGCGCCACCTTCTTTACCCAGCCAGCTAATAAAGCCAGTTGAAGAGAGGCCTCCGGCCAGCGCAACCAGGGTTGCGAACCACACGAAGGTGTTCCAGGCTGCTTTGTTGCCTGTAATATCGCTCCATTCCAGTACACCGGTCCACAGCATCAGTGTAATAACCAGTAATGCAGCCATTGCCGGTTCAATCCAGCTGGCAGCAAAAATCCACATCATCAGCGCACAGCAGACGAACACCAGCAACAGAATTTCGTTGCGTGACAGGCGACCCAGTTTAGCCAGTTCTTCACTCGCCCAACGCGGTACTTCATCGTTGATTTTGACTTCAGGCGGATACAGCCAGTAAGCCAACAGCGGCATAATGAGAATCAGCAGTACACCCAGTGGCAGGAAAGCCATAAACCAGGTGCCCCAAGAAATAGTAATACCTACGGTGCTTTTTACCAGCGCCAGTGCCAGCAGGTTCGGTGCCAGTGCAGACAGGAACATAGAGCTGGTAATACAGGCGGCAGTAATCGCTACCCACATCAGGTAGGAACCAATTCTGCGTGCGCTCGGATCATTGGGTTTTGAACCATAAAGCGGAGGCAGGTTGGCAATGATGGGGTAAATTGTGCCACCACTACGTGCGGTATTTGACGGGGTAAACGGTGCCAGTAACAGGTCAGCCAGGGTAATGGCGTAACCCAGCGTCAGGCTGCGGCGGCCAAGATATTTCACCAGAATCAGCGCCAGGCGGCGACCAAACTGGGTTTTATCATAGCCTGCGGCAAACATGAATGCGCCGAAGATAAGCCAGACGGTGGAGTTACCGAACCCGCTAACTGCCCATTTAAAGGACGCAGCGGCCATTTTGAACTTCGGTGCGGCCATTTCGTCAGGGCTGAACAGCAACCATTGGCTAAACAGCGCGATGACAACAACACCTGTCAGGCCAATTACCGCACCTGGCAGCGGCTCAAAAATCAGGCCGACAATTACACCAACAAAAATAGCAAAGAAGTGCCATGCATAAGGCTGTAAACCTTCAGGAGTGGGGACCAGCAGTAGTAACACTGCTACCAGGACTGGCAGGAACATAAACAACAAGCGATTTTTTTTACCGCCTGGTGATTTGCTTGCCGGTTTTGTAACCGATGTTTTCGCAGTTTCTTTCATGATGATTTGTCTATAAGTAGTTAAGAATCTTGTGGTGCACAGATAAGACAGCTCTAATTTTTTTAGTTACTTAAGTTTTTTTAGTTATTTAATAGTGACATTTTAATCGACCTCTCTTTGGTATTTACTACGGAGTTGTAGTGAATCTCCTGGCCCGACTAAATGTTTATATAATGCTTTTTTTGTAATTTCCACTGTTGATCAGGATCAATAAATCACAGCGATATTTTCATTTTTGAATAATAACTTTCAATGTAAATAAAATTCATAAAAATAACCTTTAATCTGGTGTGTGAATTATCGGTTTTTTGTCTCTGATTAAGGTAAGTCTTGTCTTTGTATTTTTTTCGCATTTTTTAACGTTACCATGATACTGGTAGGAGTTGTTACATGTCTTTGTTGGTGCGGGCTGCGTGGGGTTTAATTGGGTTTATTAACATTTTTGATGATAGGTGAATAAAAGGTTAAATAAATTTATTGTTATGTAAAATTATAAATTTGAAATTGCTTTTTAATTATTTGATTTGGTTTTAATGTGCTCGGTAAATAGTTATTTAACTAATGTTATTACTTTTGAAACTAAAAATAGATTTATATTATAGGTACGCAATCGGTCACGAATAAAAATTAAAAATAAAACGCCGGCAACAGAATTCATTTTTTAAATTTATGATCTTTGGAGCTGCTAATATGAACAGTAACGATAAAGTATTGAGTCCATTTACGTTACCTAATGGCACCGTATTGAAAAACCGCCTGCTGATGGCGCCGATGACCACCTGTACGGGCTTTTATGATGGTACCGTCAATAGCGAACTGGTGGAGTACTACCGTGAACGTGCCGGTGAAATCGGGACAGTGATTGTTGAGTGCTGTTTTATTGATGACCGTGGCCTGGCGTTCCCAGGGGCTATTGGTATCGATAACGACAACAAAATTGAAGGCCTGGCGAAAATCGCCGACGCTATCAAAGCTAAGGGTTCTAAAGCGGTCCTGCAGATTTACCATGGCGGCCGTATGGTTGAGCCAAAACTGATTGGTGGCCGTGCACCTGTTGGCCCGAGTGCTGTCGCAGCCCCTCGTGATGGTGCTGCTACGCCAGAAGAGCTGACCGCTGAAGAAGTGGACGGTATGATCACCAAATTTGGTGAAGGTGTTCGTCGTGCCATTCAGGCCGGGTTCGATGGTGTAGAAATTCATGGCGCCAACACTTACCTGATTCAGCAGTTCTTTTCTCCTAACTCAAACCTGCGTACAGACAAATGGGGCGGTAACCGTGATAACCGTGCCCGTTTCCCAATGGCTGTTCTGGAAATTACTCACCAGATGGCGCAGCAATACGCCGACTCTTCCTTTATTATCGGCTACCGCTTCTCACCAGAAGAACTGGAAGAACCGGGCATCCGCTTTGATGACACCATGTTCTTGCTGGAAAAACTGGCTGAACGGGGTGTGGATTACCTGCACTTCTCTGTAGGTTATACGCTGCGCCCTTCAATTGTTGAAACCACTGACCCAACTCCGCTTATCAATAAATACGTTGCTATGCGTTCTGAAAAACTGGCGCAAGTTCCGGTTATGGGTGTGGGTGGTGTGGTGAATAAAGCTGATGCGGACCTGGCCCTGGAACATGGCTATGACCTGGTCGCAGTGGGTAAAGCCTGTATTGCTTACCCAGACTGGGCCGACCGCATTGCGAAAGGTGAGAAACTGGAACTGTTTATCGACAGTACCAAACGTGAAGCCTTAACCATCCCAGAACCGTTATGGCGGTTTTCACTGGTTGACGCCATGATTCGCGACATGAGCATGGCTTCCAAAAAATTCAAGCCGGGTATCTTCCAGGAAAAAGTACAGGATGATGCCAATGAATTGCTGATTAATGTCAGCCTGGAAACCGACCGCATTGTTGATATTGCTCTGGCTGATAACCCCGAGCTGGATGTGGAGTTCTCCACCAGTTTTGACATTATCCGTGAGCGTATTCTGGATGCTAACAGCCCACACGTTGACGCGGTTAGCGGTGCAACCACCCAAAGTGAAGCCGTGAAAAAAGCGGTTTCTAAAGCCATTGCAAAATCCTGCAAAGCACAATTGCTGGAAGAGGGCGGCGATATTAACCAGCCTCAGCACTACGATGTTGTGGTGGTAGGCAGTGGCGGTGCTGGTCTTGCAGCGGCTATTCAGGCGTGTGATGAAGGTGCTCGTGTCCTGATCGTGGAAAAAATGTCCAGCATCGGTGGTAACACTATCAAAGCCTCTGTTGGTATGAACGCAGCAGAAACCCGCTACCAGAAATTAAAAGGTATTGAAGACAGTAAAGAGCTGTTCTACCAGGAAAGCCTGAAAGGCGGTCACTTTAAAAATAACCCCGTCTTACTGCGTGAATTTGTGGAACATGCGCCACAGGCGATTGAATGGCTGGCAGAGCGTGGGATTGAACTGAGTGACATCACCATAACCGGTGGGATGAGCATTGACCGTACTCACCGCCCGGCAGATGCGTCTGCAGTCGGTGGCTTCCTGATCAGCGGTTTAGTGAAAAACGTCAACAAACGCAATATTGATGTCATGCTGGACACCTCGGTAACTCAGATTCGTTACGAAAATGGTGCTGTAGCTGGGGTTGAGCTGTTGAATGACGAAAATGAATCGCTGATCATCGACGCAAAAAGCGTAGTGGTTGCAACGGGTGGGTTCAGTGCTAACCGTGACATGGTGGTGAAATATCGCCCTGAACTGGATGGTTTTGTTACCACTAACCATAAAGGCGCAACAGGTTCTGGTATCGCGATTCTGGAAGCGATTGGTGCAGGTACTGTAGATATGGGTGAAATTCAAATCCACCCAACTGTTGAACAAACCACTTCCTACCTGATTTCTGAATCGATTCGTGGTGGTGGGGCAATTCTGGTCAGCCAGGCAGGTAACCGCTTCTTTAATGAAATGGAAACCCGCGATAAAGTCTCTGCACAAATTATCGGGTTACCGGAAAAATACGCTTACGTGGTGTTTGATGAGCAAGTTCGCCTGAAAAACAAAGCTGCAGATGAATACATCGCCCGCGGTTTTGTGGAAAGTGCTGAATCACCGCGTGAGTTGGCCAGTAAACTGGGTATGGATTACCACGCGTTCCTTGCTACGCTGGAGCGTTACAACGTGTTTGTCGATAAGCAGGACGACGAAGATTTTGGCCGCAAAACAGCAATGCGTCACCCGCTGAACCAGGGGCCATTCTATGCGATTCGTATCGCGCCTGGGGTTCACCACACCATGGGTGGTGTAACGATAGATACCAATACCCAAGTGCTTGATGCCAGCAAAACCGCACTTAAAGGTGCTTTTGCAGCCGGTGAAGTGGTTGGGGGTATTCATGGTGGTAACCGTATCGGTGGTAATGCGGTTGCGGATATTATCATCTTCGGTATTCTGGCAGGCCGTAACGCCGCACAAAACGCGTTGCGCTAAACATCACTACGGTGCCTGCTGGCCTGGCAGGCACCGTATCTCTCCCGCAATACTGCAGGTGATGCCCATGCCGCAAGAAGCTCATGTTTATTCTTATTCCGCTGTCCTGATGGGCTCCCCCATCCTGTTAAAACTCTTTCAGCATAACGAACACCTCGCCCACCAGGTTTTCCGCCTGATTAAACACTACGAAAATCTACTTACCGTTAACCGTTCGCCCTCTGAAGTCATGAATATCAACTATGCGGCCGGCCAGCACCCGGTGGTGGTAAACCCGGCGGTATATCAGTTGATAAAGTGCGCTAAAGCGGCAAGTATGCTGCCCAACAGCGCATTTAACCTGGCAATTGGCCCGCTGGTAAAACGCTGGAAAATCGGTTTTCAGGGCAGTAGTGTGCCTCCGGCAGAAGACATTACGGCGTTATTAGCGCTGACTGACCCAGGCCAGGTGATTCTGGATGATGCACAACACAGTGTGTTTCTTACCCGGCCGGGAATGGAAATTGACCTGGGGGCAATTGCGAAAGGGTATATTGCTGACAGAGTGAGGGATTTTCTTCACAGCCAGCAGGTTTTTCAGGGGCTGATTAACCTGGGTGGAAACGTACAAACTTTGGGTGGCGCTTCCCTGGCGAGTGGGGCCGCCTGGTCAGTTGGCCTGAAGAAGCCATTTGCAGGCCCGGATGAGCTGATTGGTGTGATTGAAGTGAATGGTAAGTCAGTAGTAACTTCAGGGACTTATGAGCGTTGGTTTGAGTTTGAAGGGAAACACTATCACCATATTCTTGACCCACGTACCGGGTATCCGCTGGATAACGCGCTGCATAGTGTCACTATTATCTCGCAAGACTCTATCGATGGTGATATCTGGACTACGCTGATTTACGGCATGGGTGTGGAGCAGGGGTGTGCCTGTCTGGCAAATAAACCGGGCATTGAAGCGATTTTTGTCACCAAAGACCGCAAAGTTGTCCTCTCATCACAGCAGTTATTTACATTCACACTACAAGACCCGTCTTACCAATTGTCTCTGGGCTGCCTTTGATACTTATGGCAGTCAACCCCCCGGGGCGCACCAATAAAAAGCACGCACCGGGCAAGTGTGCCCGGGCGAATACTGTTACTGGCAATATTGCTTGAGTAATGCGTAATGCTCAGCCTGCAAACGGTAGCGATAAACCGGGCGGCCGGTTACACCATAGTGAATACTGGTAAACAATATTTCACTTTGCGCCAGCCAGATAAGGTATTTCCGGCACGACACGCGGGAAATATTCACAGCGTTTGCCAGTTCATCGGTGGAGAACTCACTACCCGGATGCGCATCAATCCACAGGCAAATGGTGCGCAGGGTTTGTGGCGTCAGGCCCTTTGGTAACCGTTTTGAGTCACTGTTTTGGTGAAGATTACCGCGAATCAACCTGTCCACATCCGCCTGCTCGTAATACTGCTGGTTATCCATCAGGTTTTTCTTCTGACGCCAACCCGTCAGTGCTTCTTCAAACCGGGAAAACTGAAAGGGCTTGATCAGGTAATCCACCACACCATAATTCAACGATTTTTTGATATTTTCGGCATCGGCTGCGGAAGAGATAACAATGACGTCGATGGGGCGTTGTGCCTGGCGCAACACGGGTAACAGATCCAGACCATTATCCTGCTGCATATAAATATCCAACAAAATGAGGTCGATCGGTTGTTGCTTGTTGAGCACCAATTCGCTTGCTTGTTGTAACGTTGAAGCTGTGGCGCAACAGGTAAAACCGGGTACCTGGGCAACATAACAGCGGTTCAGTTCTGCGACCATCGCATCATCATCGACTATCAACACATTGATCATGTGCTCATCCTCTTACCATCCCAGGGAAGTTGTACATAAAATTGAGTGTAAACACCGGGCTCTGATTCAACCGAAATGGAGCCTCCGAGGTTTTCTGCTTGTTGCTTCGCGAGGAACAGCCCAACACCGCGTTCACTTCCCTTGGAAGAGAACCCTTTTTCAAAAATGGCCTGAACATTTTCAGGTGCAATACCGGGGCCATCATCACTCACTTCACATGACAGCCAGCCTTCCTGGTAATGCAGTAACACACTGACTTCCCCTTCGGGTTGCCCCTGAAGTGCATCAAAGGCATTTTCAATCAGGTTTCCCAAAACAGTGATTAATACCGCAACTTGATCTTCGTTATCGTTATCTGGCATCAGGCAATCTTCTGCCAGAGTAAGACGCAGGCCAGCATCATGAGCGCGGTTAATTTTTCCCAACAGAAACCCGACAATGACGGGCGATTTAATTTTCAACTGCAGGGAGCCAATTTCAGCCTGGTAGTTATTTGCGGTGCTAAGAATATACTCTTCCAGCCGCTCATAACTCTTCATGTGCAGTAACCCCAGAATGACATGTAATTTATTCATGAATTCATGGGAGCGCTCTCGCAACGCATCGACATAGTTTACCATGCCGCTCAGCCGCTGCATTAACTGACTGACTTCGGTTTTATCCCTGAAAGTACAAATAGCGCCAATAATCGTATTGTTACTGCGCACCGGGACGGTATTACTTAACAGAACCCGGCCATTGAGCGTTATCTCCTGGTCCCGCAGTGGTTTGCCTGTTCGTAATACCTCACGTAACTTGGCAATAAGCGGCTGCGAATCATTAATATGGCCGGGCAACGGAGCATCGGCGGTACTGGTATCACGCAAGAGTTGCCGGGCGGTCTGGTTGATCAAATTGACATGGGCCTGGTCATCAACAGCAATAACCCCTTCTTTAATTGACTGCAACATGGCCTGGCGTTGTTCAAACAAGGTAGAAATTTCATAGGGCTCAAGGCCAAACAGAATGCGTTTTAGCATCCGTACCAGGCACCAGATACCAATGGCACTAATTAAAGCACCGAACAGCACGGTCCAAATAATGCTCCAGCGGCTGTGATTAATCTGCGCTTTTACTTTATCAAGAGAGATACCTATCGCTACCACGCCAATTTGTTGGTGCTGGCTATCATAGACCGGGGTATACACCCGAACGGCTTCACCCAGTACACCATGGTTAACCGAGACGTTCTCATTGCCCACTAACGCCGTGTTAATGTCACTGCCAATATAGTGGTGGCCAATAGCATCTTTGTTTGGATGGGAGTAACGAATACCATCCATATTGGTAATCACAACAAATAACAGATCATTGCGCTTGCGGATGGCTTCAGCCAGTGGCTGTATTTGGTAGGTTTGTGGCGGTTGTAATAGCGCCGCTTGAACCTGTGGTGAGTCTGCCAGTGTGCGGGCTACCGCCATTGCTTTATCTTCCAGCCCATCACGCGTGGCATCGCTTATCTGAAAAAAGTAGAGCAGATGAACCACTAACAATAATGGAATAATGACAGCGCTCACCATCAAAATGACGGATGTGCTTAGCTTCATTGGCCGCTTGCGCGTTGTGCGGGGTTGCTGCGAGTCGCTCATAGGCGCCCTTAACACAAAACAATCAGGTGATTATTATCGCTTGCTGAGGTTATTTGTAAATATCCGATTATCTCTGATAACGCTTTTATGATGATAAATCAGATGTTGCCCTGTTCCTTGTTGAACTGCGTTGGAAAATGTGCCTCTCAATGGTTATAAAACTCACAGCTGAAAATGTGGGAAAATACGTTATTCACCTTATTTGAACGCGTAAAAACTACGGGGGTTATTTTCTCGTTGCGTGTTTAAAAAGAAGGGTTCTGGCCTGGAGCCAGTTTTTATGCAGGGCGTTTTTCGCAAAGCTTATAAGTTTATATAGTGGTTAAATATACAAGGTATCGTCCTGGCTAGAAAATATCTCAACCCTCACATTCTCGCGGGTAAATGGTTTGCTGGCTCTGGAAATCTTGCGGGGAATATTCCAATTTTCACAACAGATTATTATTTTGATGGGCGTAATGGTGCTACAGGTGTTATTCTCCCTCTGCTGGTGTGGGTGGCGTTGCCAGACAACATGGCCTGTACATCATGTGTTATCAGACTTGTGCGGTGATGAGCATCGTCGCTTTGCAATGGCCTACTTTGGCAGCTAAGGCACACGCAGTAATCAGCCATCAGGCTGAATTGGGCCAATAACGTAAAGGATTTTCCATGTGGGGCCGGGCTTATATTACCCGCTAACACCCTCAACTTTGCTAAATGCCGGGAAAGAGAACGTTTCTTATCCTTGTGTTTGGTTTCTTTGGGTTAATGATTACTCGGTTGTTTCTCAATGTACATGTGTTTGTCAATTAGTTCAGGTTGCCAGTAGGGAGTTTGGCTGCATCATTTTATTCGCACTGGTTTTAGTATGCACATTAATATTTTTACACTTTACGTAAAGTTAGAAAGTCTTCCCGCCAGGGGGAGTTTATGCAAAGTAGTTAATGGAGTCGTTAATATGCAGGAAGCAGAATGAAAACCGTTCCAGAATTTAGTTTTCAATTAGCAAGTGTTGCTGTTAAAAATAATATTCAACGTAAGTTGCCGCCATTATTGTATGTGCAACAACTATACGGTTCAGCGCCGTGCTTTACACAGTTTGCCACCATGATATTACCTGCAGCCCATACCTGCCTTGTTAAACGGCACCTTGCCATGTTTGAACTGAGCGAAAGCCGTGGGCAGTACCCAGGTAAAATGGGCGCGGTATTAAATGGTAACGCCGGTATTGGGTTGGCACCCACAGTGAGGTGCTCAGGCAATGGTTGGTGACCTCATCTCATTCCCTCTTATTGCCTTGCTGGGAGCCTGTGTTGGCAGCGTGGTTAATGTTTTGCTCTGGCGTATTCCAATCATGCTGGCACAACCCCACAACCGTGATTTCAACCTCTGCTTGCCGCGTTCACACTGCCCGCTGTGCAAAACGCCTATAGCCTGGCATTACAACGTGCCTGTATTGGGCTGGTTATTCCTGAAAGGGCGCACTGCTTGTTGCCAGCAACCCCTGGCCCGGCGCTATGTGCTGATTGAGTTGTTACTGGCTATTTTGGCGTTGTTGCTGTCCTTCCTGCTGGCAAGCCCCGTGTTACTTGCCGCGGGTGTGCTGTTTTCGGCGTTGCTGGTAGCACTGCTGTTGACAGACCTGCAGCATATGTTACTGCCCGATGTGCTTACGCAGCCTTTGTTGTGGAGTGGGTTGTTACTGGCCCTTTCTGGTGCCGGGCCAATAAGCCTGGAATCAGCCTTGTTGGGGGCTGTAACAGGGTATTTAGCATTATGGTTGCTGTACTGGGTTGTGCTGCTGGTGTGCAATAAAGAAGGTATGGGCTATGGGGATTTTAAGTTGATGGCAGCGCTCGGGGCTTGGTGCGGCTGGAAAATGCTGCCATCCATTCTACTACTGGCTGCACTGTTAACCCTGGCGTTTATGCTGGCGGCGCGAGCTGCTCACCGGCGCTCACTCCATGAAGCTATCCCTTTTGGGCCTGGGTTGGCGCTGAGCGGTTGGGTGGGGTGGTTACTTGCCGTTCACCTGCCTTTTATCTGGTAACCCCGAGTTTTGTCACAGCCAGATCTTGTGGTTCAGGCCTTTAATATGCCGTATTCACAGGTTACAACGTGACATTGTCCGTTAATCAATAGCATCTGTCTTAGTGGCGTAATAACGCACAGTGCATTTTGATGGATAATCGGGTAACTGTTGTTTTTTCATGGCCTGTCCGGGTGTTGCTCCGGTCGGTGTCTTTTTCGTTTGTTGCTTTACTTTTATCTGCTGCAACACGCAGATTTGGCAACAGTAGTGGAGACTTTCTGATGTATGACTCAATTGACCAGTTGTTTACCCGAGCTGAAAGTTTACTGGCTGCGGGTATGCACCGCCGTGCCGCACGTTTGCTGCGTGATATTGCAACTTCACCTGAAACGCCAGATTCCGCTCGTAAACGTGCCTGGCATATGATTGGTGAGCCTCAAATATCAGCAGATGAGAAACGCCGACTGGAAAAAGAGAAAGACTTGCTGGCAGCCCAACGGCGGCAACAGTTGATGGATGACCGGCAGCGTGTACTGGCCTATTTTACCCAAGGGTACAGTACGACTGAGGTACAAAGCATGACTGGCCGTTCCAAGGCGTTCGTCGCTGCCTGGCACAAAAAATGGGAAGATATTCAGTAGCGGGAAGGTGGAATGCCAAACATTTGGCGGAACGCATAAGTAAATGATGCAACGCTGGCATAGCCCAAATCCAGCGCGACTTGAGTAACGCTGTGGTTATTTTTCAACAAAATAACCGCATCCAGCAGGCGCATTTTCTGTTTCCATTCACTGAATGTAATTCCGGTTTCTTTTTTGAAACGGCGGGAGAAAGTACGCACAGACATACCACAGTGTGCAGCCCATTCATCAATCGTATGAGCACGCCCAGGTTCAGCCTGAATCGTCCGGCAAACTTGCATAATTGCGGGTGATGCAGGCCAGGCAAGAGAAAAACCTGCATCAGGCAATTGCTCCAGCAAGTGGAGTAGCACAGAAACCAGCATGCCATTAGGCCCATCCTCGTCATAGTGTGCAGGGACATGAATGGTTGCATGGTGAATATATTCCCGCACAAAATGGCTAACCACCACCACATGGCAGGTCGCGTGATTCAGCGTAATTTTACCCGGTGAGATATACAGACTTTCCAGTTGAGTATCACCGCTGGCCTGTACCTGATGAGGTATATTTTGTGGGATCCAGATACCGTGAAAAACGGGTACGAATAAAGTCCTGCCATCCACCTCCACCCGCATTCCGCCTTTCCGGGCATAGAGAAACTCAACAAACTCATGTTGATGCTGAGCAACATAGTGGTTGTTGGGAATGGGGTAACTGCGGAAATACACAGGCCGGGGCAGGTGGGTAATTTCTGCCACACGGGTAGCTGCAGCATCTTCGACTCTGGCAGGGCGTGGCATAGTAGGTTGTCCTTTATTCGATATAAATTGTCTTTGTATGGTAATACCTGCCATAAGGGAATTCCATAAAATAATCAGACGACTAACCTTTCAAACATCTGCAGGAAATCAGAATGAGCCATACCTCTCTCGCGGTGGAGTCTTCCACAGAACATGATGCCTGGTGGCGTATTGCCGAAACACTACTTGATGAAGCCGGTATCACTATTAATGGCTCGGGTGCTGCGGATATTCAGGTGAAACACCCCAACTTCTTTAAACGTGTATTACAACAAGGATCCCTTGGCCTGGGGGAAAGCTATATGGATGGCTGGTGGGAGTGCGAACGGCTTGATCTCTTTTTCACCCGTATTCTTAAGGCCGGTCTGGACACCAAAATCCCTCACCATTTGAAAGATGTATTACGGATTTTATGGGCGCGTACCGTCAATCTTCAGTCACGCAAGCGGGCGTGGATTGTAGGCAAAGAGCACTATGATTTGGGCAATGATCTGTTCACCCGTATGCTGGATCCCTTTATGCAATATTCCTGTGGGTACTGGAAAACAGCCACTGATCTTGCCAGCGCCCAGCAAGCGAAATTGCGCCTGATTGGTGAGAAATTGCAACTTCGCCCTGGAATGAAAGTGTTGGATATTGGTTGTGGTTGGGGCGGGCTGGCAGAATTTCTTGCCCGTGAATATGGCGTGTCGGTGTGTGGCGTCACTATTTCTCGTGAACAACAAGCACTGGCGCAACAGCGTTGTGCCGGGCTGGATGTGACGATTCTGCTCCAGGATTATCGTGACCTGAACGAACAATTCGACCGAATTGTTTCGGTGGGGATGTTTGAGCATGTCGGCCCGAAAAATTACGCCACCTATTTTTCCGTTGTGGCCCGTAATCTGAAACCCGATGGGCTGTTCTTATTACATTCTATTGGCTCCAATAAAACAGATATGAATGTTGACCCATGGATTAATAAATACATTTTCCCCAACGGCTGCCTGCCATCCGTGCGCCAAATAGCCGATGCCAGCGAACCCCATTTTGTGATGGAGGACTGGCATAACTTTGGCCCGGATTATGACAAAACGCTTATGGCCTGGTACCAGCGTTTCCTCACCGCCTGGCCGGATATTGCCAGCAACTACTCTCCACGTTTTAAACGGATGTTTACCTATTACCTTAATGCCTGTGCCGGGGCGTTCCGCTCCCGTGATATTCAGCTATGGCAAGTGGTGTTCTCTCACGGCACCGAAGGCGGGTTGCGCGTACCCCGTTAAGTTAGCGTGAGCAGAAGCCTCAGGGCGTTGTCTGAATTTGTTTGTTGGTTATAATTAGTGACAAATCCATTCACCACAACGCCCTGGCTGCCAATGAACTCAGTGCTGATTATTGTTCCCGATGGGGGCATGTTATTCGAATCCGTCGGGGTAACCGATATCCTGATGCAGGCTAACGAGCGTAATGCCTTTAGCGCTTTCCCACAAAAGTCATATCAAGTCACTATTGCTACTACCCAAATGCATAAAGCCGTGCATGGGCGTTCTGGGCTCACCTTGCTGGCCGATGCTCGCCTGACAGAACTGGACCCACGGGAAGCGCGCGGCACAATAATGGTTACCGGGCGTGGTGTGGATGCGGAGGAAGACGAAGCTGTTGCGAGTTGGTTACGTATGGCAGCACCTCATGCGCAACGCATTGCATCCGTGTGTGGTGGCGCATTACTGCTGGCGATGGCGGGCATACTGAATGGGCGACGGGCAACGACTCACTGGCGCCTGCTGGATCACATGGCACAAACCTGGCCCGGTATCACTGTAGAGCGTGGGCCAATATATGTTCAGGATGGGCCAGTATGGACATCGGCCGGTGTCAGCTCTGGTTTTGATCTCACACTGGGGTTAGTCGAAGCGGATATGGGGCATGCTATTGCCCGCGAAGTGGCGCAGGATATGGTGATGTATTTGCGCCGTCCGGGTGGGCAAAGCCAGTTCAGCCGTTACCTGCCAGCCAGAGCGGCAAAACCGGGGCCGATTCGCGACTTGCAAGACTGGATTCAAGGTAATCTTGCGGAAAACTTGTCGGTAGAAAGGCTGGCGGAAGACCTGGCAATGAGCCCGCGTAACTTCAACAGGGTGTTTTTACGGGAAACAGGCACCAGCCCGGCAAAGTACGTGGAGCACGTCAGGCTCGATGCCGCCCGTGAGTTCCTGGAGCAAACCAGTGACGGGGTTGAGCAAATCGCACTACAGACCGGTTTTGGCTCAGGAATCAATTTGCGGCGCGTTTTTGAACGCCATTTACAGGTTTCCCCCACGACTTACCGCGAGCGTTTTTATGCCCGTTCGATGGCTGAAATTGATCGTTAAATGTCATATTCGCCAGGCACCCTACTCAGTACAGTAGTTAACAGAAACTGACTGAGGAGGTGTTTATGGTGAAGGTAGGCATTAACGGATTTGGGCGTATTGGCCGCAATGTACTGCGCGCTGCTCTTGGCCAGGATGATTTCAATGTCGTCGCGATTAACGATCTGACTGATAGCGCGACACTGGCGCATTTACTTAAATATGACTCCCTGATGGGGAAATTTCCGGTTAGCGTAGAAACCGAAGGGGATAACTTGTTGGTTGGGGGAAGACCTATTCGGGTGTTTGCCCACCGCGACCCGTCAGAGATCCCCTGGCATTCTCTGGATGTGGACATAGTCATTGAAGCAACGGGCTTTTTTACCGAAAAAAGTAAGGCAGAAGTGCATATCACCCGTGGTGGTGCTAAACGCGTCATTATCTCGGCACCGGGCAAAAACGATGACCTCACCATCGTGATGGGGGTGAACCACACGCAGTACAATCCTGAAAAGCATATTGTGGTCAGTAACGGCAGTTGCACCACCAATGGGCTCGCTCCCGCCGTACAGGTACTGAATCAGGCGTTTGGTATTGAACACGGCATGATGAACACCACCCATGCCTACACCAACAGCCAGGCCCTGCACGACCAGCCAGAAAAAGATTTGCGTGGTGCCCGTGCCGCTGCGTTGTCTATCGTGCCGTATTCCAGTGGCGCGGCAAAAGCAATTGGCAGGGTTATTCCTGAGCTTGATGGCCGGCTTACCGGGTATTCTTTGCGAGTACCGGTGCCAGTGGTATCAATTGTGGACTTAAGTGTGAACCTGAAACGGGATGTCACCGTAGAAGACGTGAATGCCGCTTTCCGCGCAGCCGCCAGTGAAGGGCCACTAAAAGGGATCCTTGGCTACAGTGATGAACCGTTGGTGTCCAGTGATTACCGTGGAGACCCGCGTTCTTCCATTATCGACGGGCTGTCTACCTTGGTTATTGGTGGGCGCATGGTGAAAGTGCTTGCCTGGTACGACAACGAATGGGGCTTTTCAAACCGCCTGGTTGACCTGGCCTTAATGATGGCGCGCCTTGGGTTATAACGGGTTTATCCTTACTTTGTCCCGGTGCATTCAGCGCCGGGATTTGCTATTTTTCGCGGAATTTCTTAGCAAATCACGCAGGGTTCGTATCAGCACTTCTTTGCTACGCCCACGGCGGAAAATCAAAGAAAACGGAGCCTGATAACCATAATCGGTGGGTAACAGTGCCCGCAACCGTTGCTGTTTTACCCAGTTCAGCGCGTAATGCTCTGGTAAATACCCAATGTATTTCCCTGAGAGGATAAGCATGAGTTGTGCTTCCATGCTTTCCACACTGGCAAGGCTCTGCTTAAACCCTTTCTTGCCCAAATCCGCCGCACTCCAGTAACTCCGTGTGACCATGCGCATCTGGGAAATATGCGCCACTGTCGGGTGGCGAATGCTGAATAATTCATGTTGATCACTGCAATACAACCAGTGTTGTTCACGGTACAACGGGTGTGATACCACGCTGTTGCCTTGCAGAGAAAAGGTACCAACAGCAATATCGAGTTCATTATTCAGAATACCGTGCAATAGCGCATTCGGGTTTTTGATCTGCAGGTTAAGGTGAACCAGTGGAAACAGCTCGCTGAACTGTGCAATAGCTTTACTGGCCGGGAGCATTGGGTCGGTAATCGTGGAGTCAATAATGCCCAGGTTCAGGGTGCCACTTTGTTCACCGCGTAGTGACGCCGTGTAGCGGTCAAAATTCTCCAGCGTGTTCAGTAACGTCATACTCTGCTGCAAAAAGGCCTCGCCTTTGGTGGTTAGCGCAAACCCGCCTCTCCCCCGGCGGCACAGCACAAACCCCAGCTTTTCTTCCAGCTCACTCATGTAATTACTGATAGCCGATACGGTTAAATTCAGCTCTCCCTGAGCATTGGCAAACCCCTGGTGTTTGGCCACAGTAACAAAAATATGCACCAGCCGAAGATTGGGGAATTTCCCAGCAGCCATAAGTGATTACCTCTGTTTTATTCCATGAATTAGTTTTCCTTTTTCTAAACTAATTTTTTGCTTTTTGCTATTTTTTCATCCTTTCGCCCTGATGCACTATTTCCAGACACACCTGGGGCAGGGTTACCTGCTCCGCTAACCAGGAGAAAGTGCTCATGGAGAAAGTGTATAACCAACCACAGGGCGGCAACGAAATGCCGCGCTTTGCAGGGCGAGGCACTATGCTACGCCTGCCTTTTTGTGACAGCCCGGCAGGCCTGGATGCTGCGTTTGTCGGGATCCCGCTGGACGTGGGAACTTCACAACGTGCCGGAACCCGCTACGGGCCACGTAACATCCGCAATGAATCCGTGATGATTCGCCCATACAACATGGCAACCGGGGCGGCCCCTTTTGATTCCTTGCAAGTTGGTGATATTGGCGATGTGCCGATTAACACCTACAGCCTGCTGAAATCTGTCGACATCATTGAAGATTTTTATACCCGGCTTAATGACTGGCCGCTCATTCCGCTTACCCTGGGCGGTGACCACACATTAACGCTACCCATTCTGCGCGCACTGGCGAAAAAACACGGCCCGGTCGGGCTTATTCATGTCGATGCGCATACCGACACCAACGATGACATGTTCGGCGAAAAAATTGCTCACGGCACCACGTTCCGCCGGGCAGTAGAAGAGGGCTTGTTGGATTGCCAGCGTGTTGTGCAAATCGGCCAGCGCGCACAAGGCTATGCCAGCGGTGATTTCCAGTGGGGAGTAGACCAGGGGTTCCGGCTCATTCCTGTTGAACAGTGCTGGCACAAAAGCCTGGCCCCGCTGATGGCGGAAGTTCGCCAACTGATGGGCGCGGGTCCGGTGTACCTCTCTTACGATATAGACAGCATTGACCCAGCCTGGGCACCTGGCACAGGTACCCCGGAAGTTGGTGGGCTCAGCGCTATTCAGGCTTTAGAAATTGTTCGCGGTTGCCGGGGAATAAATCTGATTGGCTGCGACCTGGTCGAAGTCTCCCCCCCTTACGATATTAGCGGTATGACTGCACAACTTGGCGCCAACTTACTCTACGAAATGCTGTGTGTGTTGCCAGGAGTGCGCTATCAAGGAGAAACACGTCTGTGAATACTTTAACTTCAACGGATTACCCTCAGCCTCAAAGTGGTGATATTCCACGCTACAGTGGGCTGCCAACTTTTTTTCGCCTGCCTTTTGGCGCACAAATTGCAGACTTGAGCATCGGTGTTGTGGGGGTGCCCTGGGATGGGGGAACGACCAACCGGGCGGGAACTCGCCATGGGCCACGTGAGTTACGTAATGCCTCAAGCCTGGTGCGCCGGGTGCATCCGGTGACATATCAGTCACCCTATGACCTGGCAAAAGTAGGTGATTTGGGTGATGTGCAGGTTAACCCGGTAGATGTGCAGGACAGCCTGGCACGGATCGAAAGCTATTACCGCACTCTGTATCAGCAGCAGGTTATGCCTTTGACAGCCGGCGGCGATCACCTGACTACATTGCCCATTTTGCGGGCATTGGGGCGGGAGAAACCGCTGGGCATGATCCATTTTGATGCGCACTCGGATACCAATGATACCTACTTCGGCGGGGAGAAATTTACCCATGGCACGCCATTTCGCCGTGCGGTGGAAGAGGGGGTACTGGACCCAAAACGCACAGTGCAAATTGGTATTCGTGGGGCATTGTTCAGTGAACATGATCACGCCTGGGCCCGTGCCAATGGCATCACCATTATTCCCATGGAACAAGTGGCGCAAGAGGGTATGCAAACCGTGATGGAGCGTGCCCGAGCCATTGTTGGTATGGAACCAACCTATATCAGTTTCGATATTGACGTGCTGGATCCGGTCTATGCACCCGGTACCGGTACGCCAGAAATCGGTGGAATGACCACGCTTCAGGCACAGCAGGGTGTACGCCTGTTGCAGGGGTTGAACTTAGTGGGCGCTGATGTTGTGGAAGTGGCACCGCCTTTTGATCAGGGCAACCTGACCAGCATGACCGGCGCCACCATGATGTTTGAATTACTTTGCCAGCTTGCCGATGCACACCATCGGCGAATGACTTCTACAGGAGCAATGCGATGACTAAAGCTGTTTCTCTGCGTGGTATGTGTGTGGCTCTGGCGCTAATGGCGGGCCTGGGTACGGTTTCCTCTGCGGCCAGTGCGGCCGATGGCACGTTGAAACCGGGGGTGTTAAAAGTCGGGGTGGAAGTGGCTTACCCGCCGTTTGAATCCTGGCAGGATAATAAAATTGTCGGGTTCGATGCTGAACTGGCGCAGTTGCTCAGCCAGCAAATGGGGTTAAAACTGCAACTGGCAGACACCAAATTCAGCGGCCTGATCCTTGGGCTCAATGCAGATCGCCATGACACAGTAATATCCGCTCTGTATATCACACCGGAACGCACCGCTCAGGCGGATGCCATTCCTTATGCCGATACCGGTGCGTACATCATGGTGCGTAATGACAGCGCTATCGAGCCGAAAACAGAAAAAGACTTGTGTGGCCTAACCGTGGGGTTACAACAAGGCACCTCCTGGGTGAAAAAACTGCGTGAGCTTTCAGACAGCTACTGCAAAACCAACGGTAAAGGGGCTATCACGGTAAAAGAGTTCCCCACCGCACCGGAAACTATGCAGGCATTGTTGGCCGGCCATGTTCAGGCTCAAGTGGATATCGCCGGTGCTGTCAGCATGTTTGCCGAGCGCAGCCATGGCCGGGTGAAAATTACCTCCCCCAACACGATTTACCCGCAAACACTGGGTATCTATGTCAAAAAAGGGAACGACGTGTTGAAAACCAGCCTGACCAAGGCGCTGGCAGCTCTGCGCCAGAACGGGGAATACGCCGCGTTACTGAAAAAGTATGCCCGCTATGGCATTACGGATACTCAGGCCCGCTAATGGCGTTAACCAGACAGGAGAGCACAGCATATGACATTTAACTGGGCCTATTTCTTTTCACTCTTTTCAATGAATGCGTTTTGGCAGGCCTGTGTCACCGTGGTCGAACTCAGCGTGCTCTCCTGGTTGGCAGGCCTGGTTTTGGGCTTTCTGATGGCCAGCGCCAGGTTATCTGGCCCGGCCTGGCTGAAAAGTATCAGCCAGGTTTATATCTGGCTATTTCGCAGTGTGCCGCTACTGGTGCTGGTGGTATTTGTGTATAACTTGCCGCAGCTTTTCCCCAGCACTGGCGCTATTTTGGGCAATGCCTTTGTGGCCGGGCTGATAGCGACCGTGCTGGTGGAAACCGCGTATATGGCAGAAATACACCGTGGTGGATTGCTCTCGGTGGCGAAAGGCCAGCACGAAGCGGGCCATGCATTGGGGTTTGGCTATGTTGGTATTCAGCGCCTGGTGGTTATCCCACAGGCACTGCGCATCGCGCTGCCATCCCTTATCAATGAATTTATTACCATTGTGAAGCAAACCTCGCTGGTTTCGGTTATCTCATTGCCAGAATTGTTAATGACCGGCCAGCGGTTATATGCAGAAAACTTCCTGGTGATGGAAACCCTGGCAGCCGTGGCCGTTTACTACGTGTTGATAGTCTCTGCCTTCAGCCTGTTGTTTCAGTTTGTTGAACGCTGGGTTAACGTACAGGCCAAAACACCGCAAACTCTGGCCGATGAACAACTGGTTGCTTTGCGTGAGCAGGCTCAACCCCTGGCACTGCGCCAGCCAACAACACAACACGGCACTCCAGATGCTTTGTTAATGAAGGATATTCATAAAGCCTGGGGCCAGCATGAAGTCTTGAAAGGTGTCGGGTTACGGGTCGCACCAGGTGAAGTGGTTAGCGTAATTGGTCCTTCGGGTTCAGGAAAAACGACATTAATTCGCACCATTAATGGCCTGGAAAATCTGGATAAAGGCGAAGTGGTGTTATTCGGTGAAGGGTTTATTCAGTCTGGTAACGCCCGTAACCGCAAGGCCGAGCAGCAAGGTATTCGGCGCATTGGTATGGTTTTTCAGGGGTTTAACCTGTTTCCCCACTACACCATTTTGCAAAATGTGATGCTGGCTCAGCGTTATCACCACCAACCGGAAAAAGAAACAGTGCGCCGTGCCCAGGCCCTGTGGTTGCTGGATAAAGTGGGCTTGCTGGCTCATGTGCATAAATACCCTCACCAGTTATCTGGTGGGCAACAACAGCGTGTGGCGATTGCCAGAGCACTGGCATTATCGCCAGATATTATGTTGTTTGATGAGCCCACTTCGGCGCTGGATCCGGAGCGAGTCGGAGAAGTGCTAAAAGTTATCAGTGACCTGGCCCGTGAGGGCATGACAATGGTAATTGTGACTCACGAAATGGATTTTGCCCTGGCGATTTCGGACCGGGTGGTACTGATGAACCAGGGAAATATTCAGGCCGATGCCACCCCGGCGAATATTCGTTGCGCCGATAGTAACCCTGCTTTACAGCGCATTCGCCAGTTTATGGGTGTGAATACTGCTGAAGTGGCCTGAAATCTTCTTCATACAGGCGATATTCACAATCATCGTAATAGTGGCCATTCAGTAAATAGCTCTGTTTGGTCACTATTTCACAGCGAAACCCCACCTTTTCCAGTAACTGAATAGAAGCCTGGTTATCCTTGAGTGCCAGCGCACTGATTTTCTTTATACCCGGCAGGTTGAGGGCAAACTGGCATACCGCAGACAAGGCTTCAAAGGCATAGCCTTTCCCGCGAGCGGCTGGCAACAGGCTGTAGCCCACAGCTGCTGTATCAGGCACCAGTCTGTTGATATTCAGGCCAATATCGCCTACTGCTTGTGGGTTGTGCTGCTCACGAATAATAAAGTAGCAGCCCGTTTCCTGATTCAGCAGGCGTTCAAAACTTTGCCGAATACCGTCTTCACTATCAATTTCCGCCATGTATTTCATGACGTCCGGATTTTGGCGCAGAGCCAGGTAAAACGGCCAGTCATCGGCATTAAGCGTAGTCAGTACCAGCCGGGCTGTGGAAAGTTCGTTTTTTATCATGGCAATTAGGTATTGAAAGAGTAATGGAACGCAAAAAATGCGCTGCTACCATACCATGTTTGTTCGGCAGTTGGCCCAATGTTGTTGTGGCTTCTCGGTTTTTTTAGGACACATCGCGAGTTGTAGCTGGCAGCGAAGCCCTGCGTTGGCGCAACCAAACCAGAATGCCAATGACTGCGGCGATGATACCGGCCGCAGCCCCAATTCCCATGGCACACCGTGCGCCATAATGGTCTGCTACCCAACCAACAATGGGTGCCCCGATTGGTGTCCCGCCCATGGCAATACAAATGCGCAATGCCATTACCCGCCCACGCATGCTGGATTCAGTGGTCAGTTGCACCAGGCTGTTAGAGGTGTTCATAAAGGTCAGTGAAGCAACCCCGGTTATGCCTAACATCGCCGCAAACCACCAGTAACCTGGGGAGATAGCTGCCAGGATACAACCTATACCGAAAAAACCGGCTCCCAGAATTAGCGTAGTAAAACGTGGCCGTTCGCGCCCGGCACACATCAGCGCCCCCAGCAATGTTCCGCACGCCATCACGGAGGAAAGCAACCCAAAACCACGGGCATCGGTGTGGAATACGTTAACGGCCATCGTCGAAATATAAATCGGAAAGTTCAGGCCAAATGTGCCAATAAAAAACAGCATCAGCAGGATGGCTTTGAGATCTGGCCGGCCTTTAACATAGCGCAGCCCTTCAACAAAACTGCCTTTTTTACGCGCTGCCCGCACCTGGGGGTAGAGCTTATCTGCCTGCAGAAACAGCAGTGAAATCAGCACGGCGATAAACGACAGCCCGTTAAGTGCAAATGCCCAGCCTGTGCCTACGGCGGCAATTACCAGCCCGGAAACGGCGGGGCCTATCATCCGCGCCGAATTAAACGAGGTAGAGTTAAGTGCCACGGCATTAGGCAAATCGTTATCGCCAACCAGCTCAGCAACGAAGGTTTGCCTTGCCGGGGCATCGAAGGCGTTTGCCGTACCAAATAAAAACGCGAAGACATAAACATGCCATAACTGAACCAGGCCTGTAATAGTCAGCACCCCAAGCCCAAGCGCCAGGATGCCCATAATCGCCTGGGTGGTCAGCAGCAATTTCCGCTGGTTAAAGTAATCTGCGGCAAACCCGGTCCACGGCAGGAATAATAACGGCGGGGCAAACTGCAACGCCATGACCACGCCAACTGCCGATGCATTGTGGTTCGTCAGTTGCGTTAAGACTATCCAGTCTTGTGCCACGCGCTGCACCCAGGTGCCAATATTTGAAACAAAGGCACCGCAGGCCCAAATACGGTAGTTAGTATTGCGAAATGAACGAAAAATCGTGGTAACTGACATAGCGACCTGTGGTTAGCAATCTGTTTCTGGGGAAGAAGTCCGGTTGATTATTTTCCACTACTGGCATCATCGGTTAACCGGTTAATCAGGCTAATGGCCTGGGAAAGCGTTTCCTGTTCCTCCTCGCTGAGGGACGCTGAAATACTGCGGGTTAACCAGTCCTTACGAAGCGCTCTGCGCGGCATAACCCACTCATACCAGGCATCAGTCAGCGAAAGTAATGTTTGGCGCCCGTCATTGGGGTCTGGTTTCCCCGTGACAAACCCGGCTTCCACCAGGCTGTTAACAATGGCTGCCATTGATTGTGGCCGGATACCTTCAGTACGGGCCAGGGCCGAAACGGTTTCCGTACCCTCGTTTTCCAGGTGGTGCAGCACAGCCAGTTGCGAGGCGGAAAGCTCGCTTAGGGTAGATTGCTGGCGTAACCGGCGGCGGAGTTTGCGCATGGCGGTTTGCAGGGCCTGAGCCAGCATGGCGCTTTGTTCAGAAGGTATGGATGTATTCATGTGCAGTTCACTGTTAGTTAGCGGTGTTCTTCATACTTCAAATTGCAGGCCGGGTACGAATACCAGCTAATTCAAATTATCTACAGTCAAACTGTACAGCTAAACTGTAAAGTTTACCTGTATAAAAAAACAAAACCGCACGGAATGCCTCATGCGGTTTCGGGCGTAACAATGTAAAAAGGCCGGGAAACCTGTGATTTTCCCGGCAATGCTCTGCAATATTAACTTGTTATTATTAGAATGTTTCCCAGTTTTCCCCGGTGTTGGCAGTAAGCGCCTTCACGCCCTGGGTCGGTTTTAGCGCCGGCTTTCTCACTTCAGAATTCGCTTTGGCGGTATAGCTGCTGCCAAGGTCAAACACTGCAATCGCACCAGTCAGATGTTCTGCTTCCATCTCCAGTGCCGCGGCACTGGTGGCAGCCTGCTGAACCTGGGCGGCGTTTTGTTGGGTGACGCTATCCATTGAGTTCATCGCCTGGCCGATCTGGTCGATACCGCGGGTTTGTTCATCGGATGCGACAGCAATCTCACCCATCAATTCCCGTACCCGGCTGACAGAAGCAATAATGGTTTCCATCGCTTTGCCTGCTTCCTGTACCTGGCCTGCACCGGTGGTAACCCGGCTGACAGATTCACTGATTAAGCCTTCAATCTCTTTAGCTGCCTGGGCACTGCGCTGTGCCAGGGAGCGAACTTCACTGGCGACGACGGCAAAACCACGCCCTTGTTCGCCTGCTCTGGCTGCTTCAACTGCAGCATTCAGTGCCAGAATATTGGTCTGGAACGATATGCTGTTAATCACACTGGTGATATCCGCGATTTTTTGCGAACTTTCGGAAATCCCTGCCATGGTTTTCACCACAGTATTCGTGATTTCACCACCTTTTTGGGCAATACCCTGAGCTTCATCGGTTAACTGGCGTGCCTGGTGTACGTTTTCCGCATTGTTTTTCACGGTGGAAGTCAGTTCTTCCATACTGGCGGCAGTCTGTTGCAGCGCCGCTGCCTGCTGGTCGGTACGGCCAGAGAGTTCTTCGTTGCCTTTACGAATCTGGCTGGTGCTGGTGTAAATGGTGCCAGAACTGTCGCGGATTACTGTAACCGTATCGCGCAGGCTGTCTTGCATACTGCGAATGTAGGGAATCAGTTGCCCGGCACAGTTGCGGCCAAAGTCATCAATATTATGTTGCAACTGGCCTGCAGTTAAACGCTCCAGGTGCCGTTTGATAATGCCAACCGGGCGTACCAGGTAAGCAACCAGGTAACGGTCAGTCAGAAACAGTGTGACAATCCCCGCCACCAGAGCAGCCAGCAGGATAAAACGGTTACTGGTAATGTGGCTCTGAGCTTCTTTAACCATGTGATCTGATTGAATGGCCTGGGCGTATTTTTCAGCAGTAGCGCCAAACTGCACACTCAACGGTGGGTATACGTGGCGAAATGTCTGGCGGAAACTGTCCAGATTATTCGCCTGGGCATTTTGCAACATAGGGGCGATAGTATTAAGCAGGGTTTCCCAGTCATTAACCATCTGCTGAACCAGTGCGTCATCTATTCCCGGGTGCTGGCTCTGGCGGAACTCTGCCAGCATATCCTGGCTGATTTTCAGTGCCTTGCCTGCGGAAACGAAAGTTTTCTCTGCATTGGCTTCATCGCCAGACTGGCGGAAGTCTACCGCGCGTAACATCCGCGTCATGCTGCGGAAGTACTGGTCATTGCCTTTAACCAGCATGGCATAAGTGTGTTTTTGTTCTGTATTTTGTTCCAGTAAGTGGCTTACATCAGTAAAGTTTCTCAGCGTTAATGTGGTTGCCACACCCCAAATCAAGGTGAACACGGCAAGGATAATCAACAACATTTTTCTGACGGTAATATCTTTTAAGATCTGCATAATTGGCTCCGGATAATCAGTGTGGTTATCCACAGTGGAAAATAAATGGCCAACATGAGACTGGCTTTGCGTTATTTGAAATTCAATTTCAAAAAAATCCTGCCATATGTGTTACGCAGAGTAATTTACTATTAAGCCAGGCACAGGTTTTAGTAATCAAAGTTAGTCGCAATTAAATATATCAAAGGCAACTAAATACAACAGCAAAGTTCTATTTCTGCTCCTTGCTGTATGGAAATTAATATACCCTGGATTTCTTAAATTAGTATTAATTTATTTATTCTGTTTAAATGTGTCGATCACATTTTTTTGCTTATTTTTTAAATAATAACCAATAAAATTAACAGGATCTGTGTAGGTTTATCTGTTGTAAGTAATGGCTTGTACTCCTCCAGAGGTATCTGGTTAATACTTCAGTATATACGTGGTGTTCTTTTTATAATTGTATTAGTACCGGTATTTTTATTGTGGGTTATTTTTTACTTAATGCAAATTGTTGATGTCGGAATGATTAATATAACCAGGGTTTGGAGATATTTCTCATGGCATGGGGCGTTGGGCGTTCGCAGGGAGTGAAAAATAGCACTAACTTGATCGTGTCCGGGCTGTGCTTGCTGCTATTTCTGCTAATTTATCTCCCTTGAGGTATTTCTTGCTTGCAACCTGCCAGGAGAAAGCGTCAGATACCTTAGCCCATTTAGCCGGCGCGGGGCGAGCCTTGTGTTTAACAGGCAACCGGCATTTCCCGGCGGTTCCCTCCCGTACCAGTCACCGCCGCGTATTGAATCTTGAAAAGGTAACAATCATGGCGAAAGTGACATTTCTTGGCACCGGGGCGATGGGAAGCCGAATGGCAATGAACTTACTGAAAGCCGGGCATGATGTTACGGTGTGGAACCGTACCCCGGAAACAGCCGCGCCTTTGGTGGATGCTGGTGCGAGCCAGGCATTTACGCCACGGGAAGCCGTTGAGCAGGCCGGTGTGATAATTTCGGTATTACGTGATGATGACGCTTCACGTGAAGTGTGGCTCAACCCTGAATGGGGCGCACTTGCCGGTATGCCTGCCAGCGCTATTGCTATAGAAAGTAGTACGCTCACAGTCTCTTGGGTACGTGAACTGGCACAGATAATGTCTTCCCGTGACCGGCCATTTTTGGAAGCCCCTGTTTCTGGTTCGCGCCCCCAGGCTGATAACGCCAGCCTTATCTATTTTGTTGGCGGTTATGAAGGCTATGTCGATCATGTCCGTTCTTTATTATTACAAATGGGCTCTGACGTGTTTTATGTTGGGAGCCACGGCGCTGCGGCAATGAGCAAGCTGGCGACCAATACGTTAATGGGCGTGCAGGTCGCGGCCCTGGCCGAAACTATCGCAATTCTGATTCGGGAAGGGGTGGATGTTGTCAGGGTGCTGGATGCCGTTTCAGGTACGGCTTCCTGGAGCCCGATGGCCGGGCGGGTTGCTCAGTCTATGCTGGCCCAGCAGTTTGCACCGCTATTTCCGGTTGAGTTGATAGAAAAAGACCTGGATTACATGCTGCGCTCGGCCGATGAAGCCCCGGCAATGCCTGCTATCACAGGTGCGCGTGATGCTTTTCGCGAAGCCATGGCCCAAGGGCTGGGGCAAGAGGATATGAGCGGTGTGGTGCGTTTATTCGTGAAATAAGCTGTGCCGTTAACCTGATGTCACCAGGCAGCCGGTTGTGGCCTGCCTGGTGAAAATCAATTGTGCGTACGGAATGCCAAAGAAGGGAAACTCGAGCGCGTAACTGCTGGCACGGTACTGTAATTTTCTTGCCCGTTAAGGCCCGGCTCTTCACTGGTAATCAGTGTCCAGGCGTTGGCGGTATCCAGCAGAGTACAAATCAGGGCATTATTCAGTGCATGGCCTGATTTATACGCGCTGAAATGGCCCAGCAGGTTATGCCCACCGGCATAAAGGTCGCCCACTGCATCCAACATTTTATGGCGTACCAGCTCGTTTGGGTAACGCAGGCCTTCCGGGTTTACCACATTGAATTCATCCAGGCCAATGGCATTATCCAGGCTTGCACCCAGGCTCAGGCCTTGTTTCTGTAAGTATTCAATATCTTTGATAAAGCCAAAAGTGCGGGCACGTGATAGCTCGGCGACATAACGTTCCGGAGTCAGTTGTAATGCAAACTGGCAAGTATCTGCAGCAATAGCCGGGTGGTTAAACTCAATAGTGAAATCCAGGCTAAAACCGGTGCCAGGCTCCAGCATTGCCCACTTGTCGCCATCCGTTACCCGTACCGGTTTAGTGATTTTCAGGAAGGATTTTGCTTCCTGTTGGTCCTGAATCCCGGCCTGGAGCAGCAGGTAGACAAACGGGTTGGAACTCCCATCCATAATTGGCACTTCGGCTGCATTAAGTTCGACATACAGGTTATCGATACCTAACCCGGCAATGGCCGACGAAAGGTGTTCGATAGTTGAAATGCGTACCCCGTTTTCATTGAACAAATTGGTTGCGAGAACGGCATCTTTAATACGATGCGCGCGTAACGGAATCTCTTCAACAGGGGAAAGGTCGACACGGCGAAACACAACACCTGTATTAACGGGTGCCGGAGAGAGTTTCATATGCACTTTCTTACCACTGTGCAGACCAATCCCAGTGGTTTCAATATGCTGGCTAATTGTTTTTTGTTTTAACATGGCAGTTTGGTAATGCACGAAAACGTCATTATACGCAATTAAGGATATCCCTGGGAACATCACTTTTTCAGTGGCGCACAATAACCACCAGGCCTGTACAGGGCTACCCGCCTAAGGAAGCAGAATAGGCCAGAATTATGAGGAAAATTTGCAGTGAGCGTGTAGATTATGCTGTTTTTTTGGGGCGAGGGCGGTGGCGTGATTTCATTGGATTCATACAGCCGGTTTTTACATGAACGACATCTGTTCAACTCACTGATATTAAAAATAACGACACCAGGTTAAAACAGGCTGGATGGCAGATGCGCCTGGGTTATGCGCCAGCCAACCTGTTTTCCCCGGTATCGGTATCAATGCGCACGCGGGTTGAATTACTGTGCTTTCATTACAGCTTGCTGGGCAACCACCGCAGCTTTTTGCTGCATACGGTTTTGCATCTGGTCAATGATGACCGCAATAATAATGACCAGGCCCTTAATTACCATTTGCCAGAACTCACTGACGCCCATCATCACCAGCCCATCAGCAAGAAAACCGATAACAAACGCCCCAACCAGTGTCCCTAAAATGGTACCTCGCCCGCCAGCCAGCGATGTCCCCCCAAGTACCACGGCTGCAATAGCATTCATTTCAAATGCGGTGCCGTTTGCCGGGTGGCTGGCCAATAATTGTGCGGAAACTACAATCCCGGCAATGGCGGCACAAAAGCCCGACAAAGTATAAACCCACACTTTTACCTGGCGGACTTTCACGCCAGATAGCTCAGCGGCGCGTTCATTATCGCCAATTGCATAGACATGGCGACCAAAGGGCAGGCGGCGGGCCACGTAAGCAATGGCAACGGCAAGAACAATCATTATCCAGATAGCCCACGGAATACCCAGTAATGTGCCCGAACCAATTTCATCAAACCCGGTGTTACCCAGCAACGGGTTGCCTTCAAGCCCTGGGAATGTTTGCCCGCCAGAAGTTAGCATGGCGGCACCGCGCAGGACATACATGGTGCCCAGCGTGCAAATAAAAGGTGCAACATTATAGCGGGTAATAATCCAGCCATTAATTGCACCAATAAATGCACCAATCAGCAAGACGACAGGGACAATAACCCAGACACTGGGGAAAATGGCGATACCAAACATAGGGAGCACGATGCCTTTGGTTATCATCCAGCCAGCTATCATGCCGCATAAACCCAGCGTGGCGCCTATGGAAAGGTCAATACCAGCCGTGATGATGACAAAAGTAATCCCCAGGGCCAAAAACGCATTGATAGCAATATGCTTAATCATGATGACCAGGCTGCCGGTTGCCAGAAAGCCGGGTACGGTTAACGTAAAAAAGCCGACAATTAAAAACAACGCAATAAACGTGCGCAGTTTCAGTGCCAGTAACAGCAACCCTTCGCGGGAACGGGATGGCGATGCCGCGGCCGTAGCTAATGTTTCGGAAGATGTTGTTTTCATTTCAGAACCCCTGAGCACTTGCGCTAACCAGGGCTGCTTCTTCAGCCTGATTGCGGGGAATGTTGGCAGTGAGCTTGCCACCGGACATAACAAGAATACGGTCAGAAACAGACATAATTTCTTTCAGATCAGAGGTTGAGAAGATGACCGCGATACCCTGTTCAGACAAATTGACCATCATGCGAAAGACATCGGCTTTGGCACCAATATCAATGCCGCGTGTGGGTTCATCCAGTAACAGCACTTTGGGGTTGGTCAACAACGCTCGGCCAATCACTACCTTTTGCTGATTTCCACCGCTCAGTGCCTGAATCTCTACTTCCGGGGAAGAGACTTTGATGGACAAATTGCCAATAGTGCTGGCAACCACTGCTGCTTCTTCTTTTGCGGCAATAGCAAAGTGCTTTTGCAGCCTGCGCCACAAGCTGGCAATCGTCAGGTTGGTGGCTACCGATGACACCGGGAAAATACCGGTCCGTTTTCGGTCTTCAGGAACCATACTCATCCCCATTCGAATACGTTCAGCCGTGCTGAGCCGCTGGGGAACGGGTTTACTGTCCAACCAGATTTTGCCGCTGTATGTGTGCTCGGCACCCAGCAGGCATTCGAACAACTCTGTTCGCCCAGCCCCCATCAGGCCATAAATTCCGACAATTTCACCGGCTTTAATCGCAAGGCTGACGTCATCCACGACTTTATGGCCCAGAGAATTGACGCTGGTAATATGCTCTGCTTCGAGCACCGGTGCGCCAAAGGTTCTTTCTTCCGGTAAAAAGCGTGAAACCGGTTCACTTCCCAGCATTTCGCGCACGATCCACGGTACGTCTATGTCGCAAACTTTCGCTTCTGCCTGAAATTTTCCATCGCGCAGAATTGTTATGACATCGCCAATCGCCATCAACTCTTCAAGGCGGTGAGATATATAGATGATAGAAACGCCCTGGCGAGTCAGTTCCCGGATAACCCGGAACAAAATGCTGACTTCTGTTTTGCTCAACGCTGAGGTGGGTTCATCAAGAATCAAAATATCGGCGTTTTCTGCCAGTGCTTTGGCAATTTCGACCAATTGCTGCTGGCCTACTTTTAGATTTCCAACCAGCTCGCGTGGCGAAATGGGTTGATCAAGGCGCGCAAGCAATTGTTGAGCAATCTCCTCCTGTTCTGCTTCCCGGATAGGGGTGAGCCCGGATTGGTGTTCGCGGCCAAGAAAGATATTCTCAGCTACTGTCAGGTTTTCAAACAGGTTCAACTCCTGGTGAACCATACCAATGCCTTTGGCAGCAGCATCCCTGGTATTTTCGAAGTGGACCTGCTTGTTGTTGAGAAAAATTTCCCCGGCACTGGGGGGCTGAACCCCGGCAAGGATCTTCATCAGCGTTGATTTTCCGGCACCATTTTCACCAATAATCACATTGACCTTACCGCGCCAGACATTGTAATTGACGTTATCCAGCGCAATGGTGCCAGGGAAAACCCGGGATATTCCCCGGGCGCGTAAAATGATGTCGTTCTGAAGTTCGTCGTTCATTGCGCGGCCTCTTCAGTTAAGGTGAGCGCGACTGCATCGGTGACTTTGCCGTGAGCTGTGGTCACTGCCAGCAATGCGCTAACCTGTTTTCCCATCCAGGCTGTATCAACCTTGGGTAAGTGGCTGGCGGCTTCACGGTTATAGGCTTTGGAAAGCTGAGCGAACTGCACCTGATTCGTGAAGTCTTCAAACTGGAACCCTGCCGCATCACGGATACTGTTACCGCGAATAACCGGACCAATTTGCACTGTGAGGGGGTGCGAATCGACCATGATAGTTATCTTCTTTTCCCGTTCATTCTGGGCATCCTCATCCGTCACCGGGCCAGTTATTCGCAGGAAAAAACTCTGCTGGTTACCCGGTGAGGCCGATAAGCTGGAGAGAAATGTTGATGTGTCCATGGCCTTATTCTGTGCCGCCTCAACAACACGGCTTTGCCATGTTTGCTGGGCAATCTGTTTCGGCGTCATGTTGTCATAACCCGGTGTACTGTCTGCAGCTTTTGGCAAAATGGGGTTCCCATTGGCATCCAGACTCACAACATCACAGGCAGTCAGCAACAGGATTGCGCAGGCAGTCAGCACATTTCCCCATCGTTTGAGTGACATAAAACCTCCACCCGGTTATTTGCTCAGGTTAAATAAACTGAGTTTTTTCGCATTTGAGGAATCAATCAGAACGCAATCCATCAATTGTTTTTCTGTTTTTTCCGCTTTGCCGTGAGTGAGGTAATAGTCGGCCTGTGAAACAGCCATTTGCGCTTGTTGCCAGCCGGGTTGCAGCACGGTCGCTTTGATGTTGCTGTTATTGAGGATGGAATCGCGGACATAGTCGCTGCCATCAAACCCAACCACGATGACATTCGTTTTCCCGGCCGCTTTCAGTGCTGCTTCGGCGCCCAGTGCCATGGTATCGTTGCCAGAAATCACGCCCACAATATTGGGGTTGGTTTGCAGAATGGATTCCATACGAGTGAAGGCTTCTGTCTGGCTCCAGTTAGCACTTTGCTGTGCCACCATCTTCATATCCGGGTAATCATCCAGTACGTCGTGGTACCCTTGGGAACGGACGTGGGCATTGGTATCCGATTCGCGGCCGAGCAATTCAACATATTCACCTTTGCCATTAAGCAGTTTCGCGAATTTCTCTGCACCTAACTGCGCACCCTGGTAGTTATTGGAAACGATTTGGGCAACGGCCACGCCAGTTTTATTCACTTCGCGGTCAATAAGAAATGCCGGTACACCCGCTGCTTTTGCTTTCTCAAGTGGCCCAATGGTGGCATCTGCCCCGGCGTTATCCAGAATGATAGCTTTTGCCTTACGGGCAATAGCGGTTTCAATTAACTGGTTTTGTTTATTAACGTCATCATCATGAGAGGCTACCAGAGTGGTATAACCCAGTGCTTTGGCTTTTTCCGCCGCACCATCTGCTTCTGCCTTGAAAAAGGGGTTGTCGTGAGAAGGGGTAATGATGGCGATAAGGCCTTTATCTGCAGCGTGAGCCAGGCCTGAAGCGCCAATCAGAGCCGCCATAATGAGGGTAGTACGTAGGGTCAGTTTCATCTTTATCTCCACATTGAATATATATTCAATAATGATTTATTATTCAAGGTAACCATAAGTCGCCGTTCAAAAACTGTCTACTGACTTACAGCGCGAATTTCTTAAAAAGAGAAAAGGATCACGATCCGGGCGTTACCGGCCGCTGGCATTAATGCCGTTATGGTAGGCAGGTTGTGGTTTTTTTATTAATTAAAACAGAATGATAGAGAGGTTATTGTAGCAGCCTGCCGCCATGGAAAAGGGCAGCAGGCCGGTTATCAAGCCTGGTATAGCGCTCTGGCGGTGGCAAAATCTGTTATCAGTACGTCAATGTACTGCCCGCGTAATGCACCACGAATGGCATGGCATTTTTCTGGCCCACCAGCCAGCGCAATCACATGTTTACAGGCATGTACCTGGTTCAGTTCCATGCCAATCACCGGGTCTTCCTCTGGGGTCAGCACCGGTTTCCCATCGGCATCGTAATAATGCAGGCAGATATCACCCACGGCCCCGCGCGCTGCCAGCAACTGAAGCATTTCCTCGTTGTAATAGTTCCCTGAATTTTTCAATAACTGCGAGGGTTCCAGTTCACCAATGCCAACAATGGCAATGTCCACTGCAGAAAACTTACTGACTGCCGCAGCGACATCGGGGCTGCTCATCAACCGCGCCCGTTCTTCCACGGAATGCTCAATACTTTGGGAAGGTAGCAACCAGGCGGGGCAGGAGAGATGTGCGGCAAGTTGCTGGGTAAGAATCGTTGCCTGAACATTACCATTTGGCCCCACGCCGCCCAGCAGTTGGATAACCCCCTGAGCCCGAACACTTTGTGGGTGCATTTCATCAACCATGCAACGAATGGTGCTGCTCCAGGAAGAAATGCCGACCATATCTTCCGGGCGGATGCGGGTTTCTACATAGTGCGCTGCAGCACTGCCAATGGCGTGTTTAATTTGAGCGGCGGTTGCCTCTTCACCCGCATCAACAATGATGGCCTGGCTCAGTGCGTATTTCTGCTCAAGGGATTTTTCCAGCGCAACAAAAATGTTGGTGGGCTGGACCACAGTAATTTTGACCAGGCCTTCTTTCTGGCAACGTGTCAGGGCGCGAGAGACAAAGGATTGTGACAAATGCAGCAAAGAGGCAATCTCAGATTGCTTTTTATTTTCGCTGTAATAAAGCGTCGCGATTTTTACCAGCAAACGCTGATCATCCTGCTTTGACATGGCATTCCCCTTGATTTACTTGATGGTATTTTTATTCATTGCTGCATAGATAACAAGTTGTTGTCCAAAATGGCTCAATGATCAAATGTGATCATTTTCTCTTTTTACTAACTTTCGCACCTTGCCGGATAGACAAACGCCAACAAGCGGCATACGCTGTTATTGAATATTAAGTCATATATGAATATATATTCAATGGCGTTTTTACTTAGGTTTTACGGATATGTTCAGGCAGTTGGTATTTTTTTATACCTGACTTGAATAAATATTCCAGTAAGACTAAAAATTCACGAGGTACAGATATGAACCCCTTTAAGCTCTCTGTAGATGCGCTAGAGAAAAAGGCCCGGGCGATTCGCCGCCGAATCATTGTGTTGAATGCAGAAAGCCCGGCAGGCGGCCATACAGGTGCAGACCTTTCCCTGGTGGAATTACTGACTGCGCTGTATTTCCGCATTCTTAACTGTTCCCCCTCACAGCAAGACAGCGAGACGCGGGATATTTATATCCAGTCGAAAGGGCATGCGGTTGGCGGCTATTACTGTGTTCTGGCGGAGGCCGGATTTATCCCGGTTGACTGGTTGGCAACTTACCAGCACGCCGATTCACATTTGCCTGGCCACCCGGTGCGCCATAAAACACCAGGCGTGGAACTGAATACTGGTGCGCTGGGCCACGGCTTACCCGTTGCAGTCGGCCTGGCGTTAGCTGCAAAACGGAGCCACAGCCCGCGCCGGGTATTTGTCGTTACCGGTGACGGCGAACTGGCGGAAGGCAGTAACTGGGAAGCGGCGCTGGTGGCAGCACATTATGGGTTGGATAACCTGATTATCATTAATGATAAAAATAACCTGCAACTCGCAGGCCCAACCAAAGAAATTATGAATACTGACCCGCTGGATGAGAAGTGGCGTGCCTTTGGCATGGCAGTGACCACCTGCCAGGGGAATGACATGGCCGATGTCGTCGCAACGCTTGAAGGATTAAAGCCAGAAGGCAAACCCCATGTCGTGATTGCCAATACCACGAAAGGCGCCGGGATTTCTTTTATTCAGGGCCGGGCTGAATGGCACCACCGCGTACCAAAAGGTGAAGAGATCCAACTGGCTCTTGAGGAGTTGAAAGATGAGTAATAGTGAACATTTAGCCACGGTGATGGTGAACGCCTTCATTGATGCCGTTGACCGGGGGGTTGACCTGGTACCGGTGGTGGCAGATTCAACCTCGACGGCAAAAATCGCGCCTTTTATTCAAAAATATCCAGGCCGCCTGGTGAATGTCGGCATCGCTGAACAAACACTGGTGGGGGCCGCTGCTGGGCTGGCGCTGGGCGGTAAAGTAGCCGCTACCTGCAATGCCGCACCATTTCTTATCTCGCGCGCTAACGAACAAATAAAAGTGGATGTTTGTTACAACAACACCAATGTCAAACTGTTCGGCCTGAATGCCGGAGCGAGTTACGGGCCATTAGCCAGCACACATCACAGTATTGATGATATCTCCGTTCTGCGGGGTTTCGGAAATATTGAGATTTATGCACCATCAAGCCCACGGGAATGCAGGCAGATTATCGATTATGCGCTGGCGCACGTGGGGCCGGTTTATATCCGCCTGGATGGTAAAGCATTGCCGGAATTACACGATGAAAGCTACCAGTTCGCGCCAGGACGCATTGATGTACTGCAAGAAGGCACTGATATCGCGCTAGTTGCTATGGGTTCCACAGTCTATGAAATCGTTGAAGCAGCCGCGCACCTGGCAGACCAGGGGATTCATGCAAGTGTTGTCAGTATTCCGTCCATACGCCCTTGCGATACACAACAATTACTCAAGGTACTGCGCCCCTGCAAGGCGGTTATCAGCGCCGAAGAACACAATATAAATGGTGGTGTAGGGAGCCTGGTGGCCGAAGTGCTGGCGGAAGGCGGTTGTGCAATACCGCTGTGTCGCCTCGGCATTAAAGATGGCCAGTACGCGATAGCGGCAGACCGCAAAGCTACGCGTGCCCACCACGAAATTGACGCGGCGGGTATTGTTCGCCATGCCACCGCCATGCTGGCACAACAGCGTTAAAACAATAACAAGTGGGTGTATGCCCCAAACAGAACTCTTACTGGAGAAAGCTATGTCCCGAATTGCACAACAAATTACGATGGGCGTTATCATTGGTAACCGGGGTTTTTTCCCCAGTTACCTGGTGGCTGAAGCCCGTGAACAGGCAGTAGCGTTGTTTGGACGCCTTGGCATAAACACGGTAATGCTGGACGAAACCCAGACTGAGTTAGGTGGTGTCGAAACCCGCCAGGATGCGAAAGTATGTGCTGAATTACTTAAAGTAAATAAAGACGCGATTCAGGGCATTGTTGTGTTACTACCCAACTTCGGCGATGAAAAAGCAATCGCGGAAGCCATTCGTTTATCGGGCCTGACAGTGCCGGTGCTGGTTCAGGCGCAAGAAGATAATCTGGATAAAATGGGCCTTGCCACCCGCCGTGACAGCTTCTGCGGGAAAATTTCACTCTGTAATAACCTGCGCCAGTACAACATTCCCTTTACGCTGACCACACAGCATGTTTGTGCCCTTGATGGCGACGTGTTCGCGGGTGATCTGCGCCAGTTTGAACAAGTCTGCCGGGTCGTTTCGGCAATGCGTAATGTGCGCGTCGGCGCGATTGGTGCCCGCCCGGCAGGCTTTAACACTGTGCGTTATAGTGAAAAACTCCTGGAACGCATGGGAATTGCGGTGGAAACCCTCGATTTGTCAGAAGTCTTTACCCGTATTGGGCAACTGCGTGATGACGATATTCGTGTGGATGAAAAACGCCGAATCCTGCTTGATAACGCCGATGCCAGCGCTATTCCGGCAGATAAAATACTCACTATGGCAAAACTGTTTGTGGTGATTAGCGAGTGGACCACAGCAAACGATATTGATACCACCGCCATTCAGTGCTGGACATCGCTCCAGGAAAATCTTGGCATCAACGTGTGCTCCATTATGAGTGTGATGTCCGGGCAATTGATGCCCTCCGCCTGCGAAGTGGATGTGATGGGGGCGTTATCCATGTATGCCCTTGCCAGTTGCAACCTAAGCCCAGCTTCAATAGCCGACTGGAATAACAACTTCGGCGATGACCGGGACAAATGCGTCCTGTTTCATTGCGGCAATTTTGCAGCGGCCAGCCTGGAATCGCCCAAAATGGGTACCGCCGATATTATTGGCACCACGGTTGGGAAGGAAAATACCTGTGGTGCTGTGCATGGCCGCCTGAAAGCGGGGCCAATGACTTATTTTCGCTTGAGCACGGATGACCTGACTGGGGAAGTAAAAGCCTATGTGGGGGAAGCGCAATCGGTGAATGACCCGCTGGATACCCCAGGGTGCCGTGCAGTTATTCAGGTTCCTCACCTTGAAATGTTGTTAGCCTGGATTTGCCGCCAGGGCTTTGAACACCATGTTGCGATGAACCACTCATCAAGCAGTGCCGTATTGGTAGAGGCGTTCACCCGTTATTTGGGCGTGAATACTTACCTGCATCAATAACCAGGTCGTTTGATTTGGAGACGCATCATGTCGGTGAAGAAGAGTGTCATCATTGCACTGGATGAAGGGACCACCAATACAAAAGCGATTGCGATTGATGCAGAGGGGAAAATTGTCGCCAGCGCTTCACGCACGCTGAGCATCGAAACGCCCCATGAAGGTTGGGTACAACAATCAGGCGCATTATTGATTGAGGCTTCTTTCGATGTTGTATCCCAGGTTTGCCAGGCAGTTGGCAGTGAACAGGTTGCCGCCCTGGCTATCAGCAACCAGCGAGAAACTGCACTTGGCTGGGAACGGGCAACCGGCAAAGCCATTGGCCCGGCGATTACCTGGCAGTGTTCACGCAGTGCCGGGTTTTGCCACAGCCTGCGGGATAACGGGCTGGAAGCGCGAATCAGGGAACTGACCGGGCTGCCCGTTGCCCCGCTGTTCTCTGGTTCTAAAATGCGTTGGTTGCTCCAGTCCGTACCGGATGGCGAACAACGTGCAGCCCGGGGAGAGATTTGTTTGGGCACGGTAGATAGCTGGCTGCTGTGGCATTTTACTGGCGGGCAGGCATTTTGTTGCGATGAGTCCAATGCTTCCCGTACCCAGCTTTTCAATGTGCATACCGCAGGCTGGGACCCGGAGTTACTGGGTATTTTTTCGATTCCACGTTGTGCTTTACCGGAAGTGAGGCCTTCCAGTGGGCTGTTTGGTTATACCCACTGTCCAGGGGTATTACCGGACGGCGTCCCCATTCTGGCTATGGCGGGGGATTCCCATGCTGCACTGTTTGCCCATACCCTGGGTGAGGCCGGTTGCGTGAAAGCCACCTATGGTACGGGTTCATCCGTGATGGCACCCGTTAACCAACCCGGCGCGGATGTACCCAGCCTGGCAACGACCATTGCCTGGCATGATGGCAGCCAGCGGGTTTATGCCCTGGAGGGGAATATTCCCCATACCGGGGATGCGGTGACATGGATGGTGGAAAGCACCGGGTTAAGCGAGCTACCCGCAGCCGAGGTGCGCGACGCATTAAACCACTTGCCTTCAACGGTGGATTCAACGCTCGGTGTTTATTTTGTACCGGCGCTGACAGGCCTGGGTGCACCATGGTGGAATGACCGTGCCCGTGGGTTGATTCAGGGCTTATCCCGTGGTGTTAAGCGGGCGCATCTGATTCGTGCGGCTCTGGAATCCATTACTTACCAGGTGGCAGATGTGATTGACGCCATGCAGCAGTGCCATGGATTTCAATTGCATACGTTAATGGTGGATGGCGGGCCGACGAAAAATGACTGGTTAATGCAATACCAGGCGGATTTACTCGGATGCCCGGTTATGCGCAGCAATATTGCGGAGTTATCGGCAATGGGTGTGTCACTGATGGCAAGGAAAGCCCTGCTTAACCTGGCAACCCAGGAACTGCGGGCATTTTTGCCGGAGCACATTGCCTTCCAGCCAGACATGGCGCGCCATGAGCGCCTGCAGGTGCGCTGGCAGGAATGGCACCAGGCAGTTGAAAGAACCTTGTGGGCGTGCCGTTCGCCACAGAACAACCTGCCGTCTGCATCCTGCCCACGGTAGTTGTTTTATGTTCCCACCAGGTTTGCGCTGTGGCAGCCTGGCGGGAACACCTTTCTGTTATCAATCTACGGGTTCAATAATGGCAAGCAATTGCCCGGCATCTACCCGCTGGCCTTGCTGGCGCTGCACCTTACGGACCTTGCCCTGCACCGGGGAAACTACCGGGATCTCCATCTTCATGGATTCCAGCAGGCCAATCACCTGGCCGGGCTCAATGCTGTCGCCTTCGCTCACCATCCACTGCCAGATGCTGCCTGCCACCTGGCTTTCCACGCCATAACAGGCTTCCGGGATTTCATCATCGCCTGGTGTGGCGGGGGCATCTTCGGCAACATAGGTGAACTGGCCATCTGCTCGCCAGCGTGCCAGTTCGTCATCGAAAGCCGCCTGGCGCACAGCCTGGAAGTCTTCAATGCTTCGCGTTTCACTTGCCAGCCATTGCTGGTATTCCGCCAGGCTGAATTCACCTTCTTCAATGCGCAGTGGTACTTCGCCCCAGGGGAAACGTTCGCGCAATTGCATCAGTTCATCGTGGCTGACCGGGTAAAAACGGATTTGGTCAAAGAAACGCAGCAACCAGGGTTGGCTAAACTCACGGGTTTGCCGGTCACGGTTCCACATTTGAATCGTGCGGCCAACAAATTGGTAGCCGCCAGGCCCCTCCATGCCGTACACACACATATAAGCGCCGCCAATCCCTACTGAGTTTTCCGCAGTCCAGGTGCGTGCCGGGTTATATTTGGTGGTTACCAGGCGGTGGCGGGGATCCAGTGGTGTGGCAACGGGCGCGCCCAGATACACATCGCCCAGGCCCATCACCAGGTAACGGGCGTTGAACACAATGTCTTTCACCTCATCAATATGCTTCAGGCCGTTGATGCGCCGGATAAACTCAATATTGCTTGGGCACCAGGGGGCTCCTGGGCGAACAGACTGGGTGTAGTGATCGATCGCTTTCTGGCAGGCTTCGTCATTCCAGCTTAAAGGTAACCACAACGTGCGCGAAGGTACCCGCCCGTCGCGCAGGTCGCCCAGTTTTGCATCTGCGGCTGTAATGGCACTGATCAGTTGGTCGCGAGGTAACAGGTGTGGGTCAAAGTGAATCTGCAACGAACGAATACCCGGTGTTAACTCCAGTTGCCCGGCAAGGGGCGCATTTTCCAGTTCCTGCATCAGGGCATGAACACGAAAACGCAGGGTAATATCCAGGCGTTGTTCACCATATTCCACCAGTAAAAAGCGGTCACCTGCGGCCCGCAGGGTTAATTCTGGCATGCCGTCGCGCGCCGGGTCATGCAGCAATATGGGGGAGGGCAGTGAATCGGGGCTGGCTTCTTGCCCGCTTTGTAGCTCGCCAATTCCGCTTAGTGCATCTGCTGTGCTCAGTGTCACCGGAACAAACTGCACGCTGTCCCCGGCTTTAAGTTGCCCAAGCATCCATAAATCTGCATCTATGACTGTTGCCGGGCAGACAAAACCACCTAATGAAGGGCCGTCCGGGCCAAGGATAACCGGCATATCACCAGTGAAATCGACAGAGCCAAAAGCATAAGCATTGTCATGAATGTTTGACGGGTGCATCCCCGCTTCACCGCCATCTGGCCTTGCCCAGTTTGGTTTCGGGCCAATCAGGCGAATACCGGTACGGCTGGAGTTATAGTGCACTTGCCAGCGTGCAGCAAAAAATTCGGCAATGTCGTCCGGGGTAAAAAACTCGGGCGCGCCGTGGGGGCCATAAATCACCCGCAATTGCCAGTTGTTGCTCAGTTCTGGCATAGCGATATCGGTTGGTGTCACGTTGTTACGCACCGCTGGCGCAGCCAGGTGCAGTACATCACCCGTGCGGAGTGCCCGCCCGGCGTGCCCACCAAATTTCCCCAGCGTAAAGGTACTGCGGCTGCCCAGGTAATACGGGCAATCCAGCCCACCGGCAACCGCCAGGTAACTGCGGCAACCTGGACCGTTAATTGCCCCCAGGCTCAGGGTTTGCCCGCGGTTTACGGTAATGACTTCGCCCATTGCTACCGGGGAACTGTCTAACGTGGCCTCGATTGTGGCACCCGTCAGTACAACGGAGCAGGGCTGGTTGAATTTCAGCACAGGCCCGCGCAGGGTGATTTCCAGCCCGGCGGCGTCTGGTGCATTTCCCAATAAAGTATTCGCCAGGCGAAATGAGCGTGAGTCGTAAGGGCCGGATGGGGGAACGCCCACATGCCAGTAGCCTGTCCGGCCCGGCATATCCTGAATTGTGGTCAGCGTTCCGCCACTTAGTACATCCAGCGTGTCAGGTTGCCAGTGGATTTGGCTCAGTGTGGAGGTTAGCATGCGCCCGCCACGCACAGCCGGTTGCTGAAGAATATGCTGCAACCACGCCAAATTGGTTTCAATGCCATATAAACGGGTTTGTGCCAGAGCTGTGTTCAGTGCGTTCAGCGCAGTGTCGCGGTCGGGGGCATGGGTAATGACTTTTGCCAGCATTGGGTCGTACAGCGGAGAAACCTCGGTACCAGTCGCAATGCCGTGGTCGATGCGCAAAGTTGCACCGCAAACCGATGTGGGGAAACTGACATCACTCAGTAACCCGGCAACGGGCTGGTAATCTTTCGCCGGGTTTTCGGCGTACAAACGCACCTGGATGGCATGGCCCTGCGGTTCAGTTTTCAGGCTGCTCAGTGGTGCGAGTGTCCCCTGTGCCAGTTCCACCATCCAGCGCACAATATCCACGCCAAACACCATTTCAGTCACACCATGTTCTACCTGCAGGCGGGTGTTCACTTCCAGAAAATAGAAACGGTCTGCCTCATCGTCGTAGACATATTCTACAGTACCGGCACTGCGGTATTTCACGGCCTGGCACAGGCGGATGGCGGTTTGCTGAAGGGCCTGGCGCGTTGGTGCGCTCAGGTGCGGTGCCGGGGTTTCTTCAATCACTTTCTGGTTGCGCCGTTGAGCGGAACAGTCACGCTCGCCCAGCGCCAGTACATTGCCCTGGCCATCACCAAATACTTGCACTTCAATATGGCGTGCCCGGGCAATAAATTTCTCCAGGAAAACACCGTCGTCGGCAAAGTTATTGCCTGCCAGGCGTTTTACCCGCTCAAAAGCGGCCTGCAGTTCACTGGCGTCATTGCAGCGCTGCATACCAATACCACCGCCCCCTGCGGTGCTTTTCAGCATCACCGGGTAGCCAATTGCCAGTGCTGCCTGCAATGCGGCGTCACAGTCCGTTAATAATGCACTGCCGGGTAACAACGGAACCTGCTGTTGTTCTGCTAATTCGCGTGCCCGGTGTTTCAGGCCAAAGGCGGCCATTTGCTCGGTGGTGGGGCCAAGAAACTTGACACCTGCGGCCTGGCAGGCGGCAACAAATTCGGCATTTTCACTTAAAAAACCATAACCCGGATGCACCGCCTGAGCGCCACTTTCACGGATAATAGCAAAGAGTTTTTCCTGGTTAAGGTAGGTTTCACGGACGTTGCCATCGCCCAGCGACCAGGCTTCATCGGCCAGCCGTACATGGCCTGCATGCTTATCCGCTTCGGCATACACCGCGATGGCGGTAATACCCATCTGTTTCAGGGTACGAATAATTCGCACCGCGATTGCGCCACGGTTGGCAATAAGAATTCGAGTTAACATAAATCACTGGCCTCAGGCTATGCAGGTCGTCCTGCGTCAATCCTGGCGCGTCCTTGCGGGTCGTCCCGCAGCGCCCAACCTTACCAGACCGCGACTTCAATAGGCGTGGGGTGATAACCGTTGCAGGGGTTGTTAAGTTGTGGGCAGTTGGAAATCAGCACCAGTACATTCATGTGAGCTTCCAGTTCAACGTATTTTCCGGGTGCGGAAATGCCATCGGCAAACGTCAGGTCACCCTGTTCAGTCACGGGGACATTCATAAAAAAGTTGATGTTATGGGTGATGTCACGCCGGGTCAGCCCATATTCCGGGTGTTCGGCAACCGCCAGCATCCAGGAATCACGGCAGGCGTGCATATGGCGCTTTTCCAGGTCGTAACGCACGGTGTTACTTTCGGTGGCACAGGCTCCACCCAGTGTGTCATGGCGGCCGCAGGTATCGGCAACAATGGTCAGCATCGGGCGGTCTTCATTGGAGCGCAACACACTACCCGTTGTCAGAAACAGATTCCCCTGGCCGCGCAGTGTGTCGGTCACGCTGTAACGTTCTGCTGTGTCATCGGCATTAAAAAACAGCGTGTCGGCGGCCTGATTACCTTCCAGGTCGGTTATCCGTAATGTTTGCCCGGCTTCTATGCGGTACAGCCAGTAATCTCCGGCCGGTACAGCCATGCGGTACAGCGCATCGTGGGTTACTCGTGGGCTGGTTTGTAACATGTTCAGACTCCTTCGCTCAGGTAATAGAGTTGGTTATTGCGCAGGCCACGCTGGTTTTCTTCCCGTGCCAGGCAGTGCTCTGCCAGTGGTTTACGTTCACCATCAAGGGTGATACCCAAAGAGGCGCGCGGGTAATCACCACCTGCATGTAATGGGTGCGGGCAGGTGTGCAGCAGCACCAGTGTGTCCATGGCAAAACGCAGGCGGACTTCAGCACCCGGCTTGCTGTGCTGCCCCTGGTGTAAAGTGCCGTCTGCGCCCGCAGTCACCTGGGTGAAAAAGTTGATATTGGCGGCCATATCACGTTTTCCCAGACCATATTTCGCCAGCTCAACCAGGAAGCTGTCGTAGCCGTTCTGGTGGCGTTCGTTGTGGGCGGTCTGGTAATTCAATGCACCGAAGCGCTCAGCAACCAGTGCGGCGTTGCTGTTACCACAAACCGTGTCGTGCCAGCCAAAACTGTCCTCTTCAATGGCACAGAAAATTCGCCCCATATCGGAATAGAGGCAGTGGCCACGGCCAAGGCGGAAAGTATGCTGGCATTTCAGCGTATCTGGCGCGTTATACCGTTCCAGTAAGTTCTCCGGGTTGTAAAACAGCATGGCCGCATTGGCTCCGCCGTCAATGTCGGTCAGGGTGAGTGCCGTACCACGGCGCATCACTAGTGACCAGTGGCTGCCCGCAGGCAAAACCGTGTGGTAGTTCAGGGTTGTCATGATTATCTCCGTCATGGTGTATCAGGCTGCGCGGTTAACCAGTGGGGATTGACCGGCAGCAGGAGAGCCCGCTGGAGAACGGTCCAGCGGGATGTCGTAAGTAATGCTGGCACCAAAGGCATCAGGGGCGTGTGGGTCGTGGCGTACTTTATCGAACACCCACAGGCGTGAACCCAGTGAGAAGCCCTCTTTGAGGTCATGGGTTATCATAAAAATAGTGAGCTGATGTCGGGTCCATAGCTCGCTTATTAGCGTGTGCATTTCCGCCCGAATGCCGGGGTCCAGCGCTCCAAAAGGTTCATCAAGCAATAAAATACGTGGTTGTTTGATAAGTGCCTGTGCCAGGGCCAGGCGTTGCTGCATCCCACCGGAAAGCTGGTGGGGGTATTTATCTTGTGCTGCCAGTAACCCTACCTGGTTGAGCATGTTGCGTGCCCGTTCACGAATGGCTGCACGGCGGCGGCCAAAGACTTTGCCAAGCCAGCGGGATTCACTGAATTCCTCCCCGAGCATGACATTGCCCAAAACTGTCAGGTGCGGGAATACCGAGTAGCGCTGAAAAACTACGCCACGGTTGGCATCCGGCTCTTTTGCCAGGGGTTTCCCTGCCAGCAGTAATTCGCCTTTGCTCGGGGCTTCTGTACCCAGCAGCATTTTCAAAAAGGTGGTTTTACCGCAGCCAGATGCCCCGACAATGGATACAAATTCCCCTTCATCGACACTGACATTCAGCCGCTCCAGCACGACTTGCCCGTCGTAGTGTTTCTCAAGGTTTTTCAGTTCAATTAACGGCATAACAGTTCCTTACATGGCTGGCTTTTATTTTGCGTAGTACCAGGGGAAACAGCGGCGATTGATAAAGCGCAAAGCGAAATCGAGCGCAAACGCCAGCAGTGTTATCCAGGCGACATAAGGCAAAATCACATCCATTGCCATATAACGGCGCATCAAGAAGATGCGGTAACCCAAACCGTCGGTTGCGGAAATGGCTTCTGCTGCAATCAAAAATAACCAGGCTGAACTCAGTGACAGGCGCACCGAATCCATCAGCCTTGGCAGTAATTGCGGCAGTACCACGCGCCACAAAATCTGCCCGGAATGCCCGCCGAGGGTTTGGGCTTTCACCAGTTGTTCCTCGGGAATCGACATCACGTGCAGTTGCAGGTCACGCACAATAAACGGTGTGATACCAATAATAATCAGCACGACTTTTGCCAGCTCGCCCAGGCCGAAACAAATAAACAGAATGGGCAGAATTGCCAGCGGCGGCACTAGCGCAATTACGGTGATTAGCGGTGAAAGAAACGCGCGAACTACTGGCAGCGCACCACAGAACAACCCGAAGATCAGCGCAAGCAGGGCGCTGAGCGCCGTGCCCATTAGCAGGCGAGCCAGGCTGGCGCTGGTATCGGCCCATAACAGATATTCCCCGGTGCGTGGGCTGGGGGTAAACGCCATACGCATAATGGCATCCCCCATGGCATTAAAACCGGGAAGTAACTTGTCGGCACTGTTGGCGGCCAGCCGCGCATCAGACGCGACCAGGTAGACAACCAGCACGACTAACAGTGGCAGGGTGCCCAGCAGCAGGCGATTCATCGGCTGGGGTTGGTAGTTGATGATTTTTTGCATTGGGCACCTCCGGGTTACAGTTGGTTACTGGCAGCCATGCGGATAAATTCATCATCAAAGCGCAGTTTGATGTTGCCTGGGTTCCCCCAGTTGCCAGCAGGTGTCGCGACACCCACCACGTCTGCAGAAGGTGCTGCATCGCCTAACAAGCCATGGGCGAAAGAGAACTCGGCCACTTTTTGCATGGTGGTTTTCAACTGCGGGCTGGTGGTGAAGTCCAGTGCTTTTTTCGGTGTGTCGAACAGCCAGGTATCTGCCAGTTGGGCATCAAACCCGGCGAGATCAGTACCGGAATCCGTTGCCATTTGAGTACGGGCCGCCTTCGCTGTGGCGCTGTCTCCTTCCATGGTTTTCAGCGTTTCAAACCAGGCACCTACCAGCGCTTTACCCAGCTCAGGGTGTTTTTTCAGGGTTGCGGTATTCACCACCAATAAGTCGAGAATTTCGCCAGGTATCTGGGCTGAGGTGAACAACGATTTGGCACCGGGTTGTTTGGCGGCTTCTGCCAGTAACGGGTTCCAGGTGACAATCGATTTAACTTCTGGCGTGGTGAATGCAGAGACGATATCGGCATCAGAGGTATTCACGACTTTGATGTCTTTTTCACTCATGCCCGATTGTTGCAGAGCACGGGCCAGTAAGTAGTGAGAAACGGACAACTGCACCAGGTTGATGTCCTGGCCTTTCAGGTCCTTAATGGATTTGGCTGTTTTTGACAGAATGCCATCGTTGCCGTTGGAGTAATCCCCGACAATCAGTGCCGTGCTGTCCACGCCGCCAGCCGCTGGAATCGTCAGAGCATCCATATTGGTCATGGTGCAGCCATCGAACCCGCCAGCGGTGTACTGGTTAACGGACTCAATGTAGTCGTTTACCTGCACGAATTTGATATTGATATGGTATTTATCTGCCCATTTTTTCAGGATGCCGCTTTGTTGAGCGTAATCCCACGGCATCCAGCCCGCGTAAATGGACCAGCACAGTTTGAAGGTTGGTGTGGCGGCGAGTGCGCCCGTGGTGAACAGGGCGAGCGTGACCAGGAGCAGGGCGCGTTTACAGGCTGTGAGCATGAAATTTCCTCTGACGTTGGAGTGAATAAAAGCAGGAGGGCGGCGCGTAATGGTCGCTTATCCTCCCGGGCTTTTATCCCGCCGTGTAACCGCCAGAGGGCGGTCGATCACTCTCGGACCTGCGTCAAAAGACCGGAACCCTAGTGATCCATTTCCAGATTGTCTGGCGACACCGGTTACCCGCTTGTCACCCCTGCTGTTTTAGCAAGGCAAGAATGGTGCCAGTCTGAACAATATTTTAAAAAAATATTTAAAAACAGCTAGATAACACCTGGTCTTCAGCAATATTCTCCCTGTGTCCTGTGGGTGATTTTGGTGCAATGCTCGTAACGGGTGCACTGAACTGGCGCAATTTTGAGTTATTTCGGGGCAGGGTCCGCTGGAGGAAAATGGCTGTGATGTGCCTGAGTAAGTGTTGCCACCGTCTCTTCTAAAAACAGATTCAGGGCGGCTGAGCGGTTCTGGCTTGCCGGGGTTTGTAACTGCAGAGTGCGCTGGCTTAATGTCGGGCTGTCGATGGGTTTTAACACCATGCCATCCTGTTTCGCACGCCACAGCACACTGAAATGGCTGCATACCGTTACGGCTCCAGGTAACTGGCGTGTTGCACCATAGAGTGTCGCGAAATTATTGCAGCTCAGTGCCGGTTCCAGAAATGTGCCGGCCAGGCGGCAGGAAAGGTCGAACAGTTGGCGAATGGTGGTGCCGGGTTCGGGTAATGCCATGGGGTAATCCTGTAAATCACTGATGGCAATTTTGTCCTGCTGTGCCAGGGGGTGTTCCGGATGTAACAGCAATAATACCGGTGCAGGCCAGGTAGTCACAATATCCACATCGCGTTCTGGTGCCAGACTGAACTGGCAGGCTGCGTCACAGGTGCCTTTACGCACCCACTCGGCAACGGCCTGTGCTGTGCCTACTTGTAAGTCAAAACTCACACTGGGGTATTGGCGGCGAAAGCGAGCTATTAATCCGGGAAATAAATCAAACGCCATGCCATCGGTGCAGGCCAGGCGCACCAGCGCCTTACGCACCGCTTTCAGCCCCTGAATTTCTGCCACTGCGTTATCCATATCGCGCAGGCTTTTGCGTACATGGTTTGCCAGTATTTGCCCGGCATCTGTCAGGACCATTCCCCGCGCATGGCGCTGAAACAGTGTGACACCCATACGGCTTTCCAGTTTATGAATTTGGCGGCTGATTGCAGAACCCGCCACATACAGTTGCTGGCTGGCCTGGCTCAATGAACCGGTGGTGGCAACAGCCAAAAAATAGCGTAACTCATTATTTAACATCGTGGTTCCTGCCTGTGCGCCAAAAGTGTGCATATCAGCGTTATAAAAAAGGCAACGCATAATTGCAATTATTATTATTGTGGCAATGCTCTAGTCTGGTTTAGAACAAAAAGAAAACAACAACAACCCGCGCAACATGCAGTGGGCTGATTCCGGACAGGGTACACAACATGAAAACACAACAAGTGATTAACCAGGCGCTGGACTGGTTTGACAGCGGGCACTTCAAAGCGCTGCTGGCAGAGCGTGTAGCGATTGCCAGTGAAAGCCAAAGAACAGACCGGGACGAACAACTGCGCCGCTATTATGACGATGCGTTTATTCCTGCATTCACACACATGGGTTTCACCACAGAAATCATCCCTAACCCGGTTAACCCGGCCCGGCCATTTTTACTGGCGGTACGCGAGGAAGACCCATCACTTCCCAGAGTGATGGGTTACGGCCACGGTGATGTGGTTTTTGGTGATGATGCCCGGTGGAGTGAAGGGTTGTCGCCCTGGCAGTTAGTGGAAAAAGACGGTAAATGGTACGGGCGCGGCAGTGCGGATAACAAGGGCCAGCACAGTGTTAACCTGGCAGCGCTGGAACAGGTGTGGCGTGCCCGTGAAGGGAGACTTGGTTTTAATTGTGTGTGGCTGTGTGAAATGGGGGAAGAAATTAGCTCCCCTGGGCTTGCACAAGTTTGCAGCCAATTGAAAAACCGCATTAATGCCGATTTGTTTATCGCGTCTGATGGCCCTCGCCTTAACGCAGAACGGCCAACGCTTTTCTTAGGGTCCCGTGGGTGTATCAACTTTCGCCTGAGTATTCACGCCCGTGCGAAAGATTACCATTCCGGCAACTGGGGTGGGCTGCTCAGCAACCCGGGTACTCAGTTGGCTAACGCCATTGCCTGCCTGGTGAACGGCCAGGGGGCGATTCAGGTTGCCGGCCTGAAACCACCGGCGTTAACCGAATCACTGAAAGCCATTCTTGCGGATGTTACCCCAGCCGGAAACCCAGGCGACCCGCAGACCGATGCTAACTGGGGCGAACCCGGCTTAAGTGCGGCAGAAAAACTGTTTGGCTGGAATACCCTTGAAGTGCTGGCTTTTCTGGCGGGTAACCCGGCACAACCCATGAATGCCATTCCCGGCCAGGCAACGGCTGTTTGCCAGTTACGCTTTGTGGTGGGAACGGACTGGGAAAATCTGGCCTCCCATGTGCGTGCGCACCTGGACGCCTGCGGTTTTTCCATGGTGGAAATCAGTGAAGTACGGGGAACCCCGGCGACCCGTTTCGACCCTTGCGACCCTCTGGTGAACTGGGCACTCAGTGCGATGGAACACACCACGGGGAAAAAACCTGCGTTATTACCCAACCTGGGCGGCTCCCTGCCAAATGATGTGTTCGCCGGGATCCTCGGTTTGCCCACCTTGTGGGTGCCGCACTCTTACCCGGCTTGTGGCCAGCATGCGCCAGACGAACATTTGCCAGTGTCTGTCGCCCGTGAAGGCCTGGCGATGATGACCCATTTATTCTGGGAGTTAGGCGAAAACGGCAATGCTTTGCTCGCCGCTCACCGCCAGTACCAGGCCGGAGGTGCGCAATGACCAGTTTAGCCCGTGAAAACGACACAATTGCAGTGCGCCCCAGCTTGTATAAAACCTTATTCGCCACCTGTATTGGTAATGCGCTGGAGTGGTTTGATATTGCGGTATACGGCTTTTTTGCCAGTTATATTGCCCATGCTTTTTTCCCGGTAACTGACCCGTCCGTTTCATTGTTACTGACATTCGGCAGCTTTGGTGTGGCATTTTTAATCCGCCCATTAGGGGCCATTGTGCTGGGGGCTTATGCCGACAAACATGGCCGCAAAGCCTCGCTCTTGTTGTCCATCAACCTGATGATGCTGGGCGGGGCGATAATCACTTTTATGCCCGGTTACCAGACCATTGGCCTGGCAGCACCACTGCTGATTTTGGTCGCCCGCCTGATTCAGGGCTTTTCTGCTGGTGGGGAGTTCGGCAGTTCTACCGCATTTCTGGTTGAACACTTTCCTGAGCGCAAGGCGTTTATTGCCAGTTGGCAGTTTGCCACCCAGGGCGCAAGCACGTTGCTGGCCTCGGCGTTTGGTTTAGGGCTGGCACAGTGCCTGTCCACGGACCAACTTATGGCGTGGGGCTGGCGCATTCCTTTCGCGTTTGGGTTAGTCATCGGCCCGATTGGGTTATACATTCGCCGCCATGTACATGAGCCGCAACGTTATGCCCAGGCAGAAAAAAGTACTCACCCGGTGCGGGCATTATTTGGGCGGCAGAAAAGCCTTATCGCAGTGGCGATTGGGTTGATGGTGGTCTCTACCGCCATTAACTACATGCTCAACTATGTACCAACATGGGCAACCCGCACTTTGGGGCTGCCAGCCTCAACTGCGTATACCGCCACACTGGTCGCCGGGATTATTCTCACTGTAGTCACGCCGATTGCCGGGCTGGTAGCCGAGCGTTTTGGGCGCGTGCGCTTGTTATGGAGTGCGCTGGGGTTGTTGGCCTTCACCATTCTTCCGGCATTCTGGCTAATGAGCCGGGATGTGACTGCCTTGTCGCTGATATTGTTAGTGGGGTGGATGGCACTGCTGAAATCGGTCTACTTCTCGACGATTCCTTCAATGATGGCGGATATTTTCCCCATCAGCACGCGGGCCAGCGGCATGGCGGTAAGCTATAACATTGCCGTCACGGTCTTCGGTGGGTTTGCGCCGTTCATTTGTACGCTGCTGATTCGCACGACTGGCTCTCACTTTGCCCCTGGTTTTTACCTGATGGCAACGGTGTTCCTGAGTGTGCTTGCCCTGTGGCAGGCGCAGAAAAAACAACGCTGAGAATAACAGGCAAGGCACCAGGTGTTTCCCGGTGCCTTGCCTGGCATTAAAGCAGTTGGCCTAATGTAAAACGAGGTTTAAAGAAACCACTCAGGTTTTACGCCGAAGCGGGCGGAGAGCGCTTTAATGTGCGTAATGGTCAGAGAACGCTGGCCGGATAAAATCTGGCTTACCAGCGATTTTGAACCGATCTCTTCTTTCAGGTCTGAATAGGTGAGTTTGTGCTGGTCAATAAGCGTTCGCAGCAGCGCCACGCCGACCGGCATTTCAGCCTGGGCTTTATTGAACTCAGCGAAGCGGTCGCTGGTATCCTCATAATCAGCTATTTTGCTCGCCAGGAAGTCAATAAGCGGGTTCTCATCATCGTTTTCGATCAAATAGTCTACCAACGACAGTGCCTCCCGGTAATCGCTCTCTGAAGCGTTACTTCCCAGAAAAGGGACTGCGTCTACGAGTTGTCTGGTAGCTTCAATGGCTTTTGCGGCGTTGGTTATCATTCTTTGTTCTCCCTGTAATAGCGGGTCAACTTGTCGTATTCAGAGTGGGTTGTAATATGCTTGACGTAAAAGCGTTTATTCACAAAGTTAATGTAAGCGACAACCCGAAGGTTGTTGCCTCCCGCATCCAAAACCCACCATTTGTTCCAGTGATTAAAATTGTCCAGGCCCGGAATCAGTGTTCTCATCTCAGCCGGAGAAGAGAAATCTATTTCACGCACTAAGCGGTACAGTGCCTGTATGGCTAACGAATCATTGGGGTACCGCTTTGCCGCGTCCTCGAAAGGCTCCTTTGAAATAACGTGCATCTTGCATTCGTTCCATCCGTTTACATTATGTAAACACTATGACGCTAAGCTGGATGGTTTACAATATGTAAACGAACAACCCGCATTGCTGGAATATCCATTCAGCGGCGCTGGATACCCTGACCGGTTGCGTGCGCGCTGCGGCCAGGGAGCAGTTACAACCCTGGCAGATAACTCTGCTCAGGTGCGTGCCGGTGCTGCCCGCAACAGGCGAACCACACTTGCGGCATGCAACGCGAATTGCAGCACCATCATGAATCCCAGCACCAGCAGGCCAGCTTCCAGCGCACTTAACTGGTGAATATCATCACCGGCGAGGTGCTGAATATACATCGCTCCCGCCAGTGCTGTACCCAGTGCAATAGCGGTTTGCTGCATGGTGGTCATCAGTGCACTGCCAGCACCGGCAAACTGAGAGGGCAAATCGGTTAACCCAATACGCACCGAACAGTTAACGGAAAAAGCATTGCCAATCCCCGTAATTGCCATTGGGGCAATCAGGTCCCAGGGGGTTAGTGCCCCTTGCCGGGCGGTAATCAAATCAAATAACAGCCAGTAACCGGCCAGGTTAATCAGGCTGGCGCACAGTACCACCGCAGAGTAAGAAAAGCGCCCAAACCATTTTGCTACCCGTTCGGTATACAGCGAAGTAATGAAGAAAGTCGCCCCAAGAGCAATAAACGCATTGCCGGATTCAACAGATGACCACTGAAAGCCCGACTGTAACGTCAGGGCCACCACAAACATAAAACCTCCATAAGACGCCACCTGGAGCACCAAACTGCTCACACCTGCCAGAAAAGTACGGCGTTGTAACAGCGCTGGCGGAAGCAGCGGTATTTTGCCAAGCCCTGCCAGGTTCTTTTCCACCCGCACCAGGCCGGGCAACAGTACGATAACTGCCGCAGCACAGAGCCAGACTGGCCAGCCCCATTGCCAATCAGGGCCCCAGGAAATGGCGGTTAAAATCAGCGTAATCACCAACGCCAGGAGTGCGGTACCGTTCCAGTCAAATACGGTTTGGCCGTCTTGTTGGGTTTCTGGAATAAATTTGCGGGCAAAAGAGAGAATGACCAGGCAGACAGGCAAATTAATATAAAACACGCTACGCCATGACAGGCCAAATAAATCGGCGGACACCAACCAACCACCCAACGCCTGGCCAATAACAAATGACAACCCGCCAACTGAGCTATAAATGCCAATTGCCTGCGAGTGGCGGGTACCGGAAAGTGAAACGTGAATAGTGGCAAGAATTTGCGGCATCAACAGTGCTGCAGCCACACCCTGGGCAATGCGGGCGACAATTAACTGATGGATAGTGGTTGCCAACCCACAGAAAAATGAAGCAACGGCAAACAGCGCAATGCCCAGCATAAAGAGCCGTCGCCGCCCGTAGCGGTCGCCCAACCGCCCACTTAACGCAAGGCTTACAGCAAATGCCAGCCCATATAATGAAACAATTAAGCCTAACTGAGTTTTACTGGCATGCAGCGAAATACTCACTGATTCCAGCGCAACGTTAACAATTGAAAAATCCATTTGTGGCATCAATTGCCCCGCAACCAACAACAGCAGACCGGCCATGGTCAATGTGTGGCGCTCCGGGGACGTTTTGTTCATGAAGTGCTCCGAAAAGTAACAGGTCATGCTATATTAGCGTCTATTAAAAGGTGTACCAGAAACCACTAAGACGTGTACTGGAAGTATCTGTTACAGGAAAATCTGCAATGACAAACCCAGAACGGCTGGGCGAATTTCTCCGCCTGAAACGTAACACTATTGCTCCGGAAAGCGTGGGGTTAGGTAAACCTTTGCGTTCCCGTACACCGGGGTTGCGCCGGGAAGATGTGGCAGAACTGGCCCAGATTAGCACTGTCTGGTATGCCAAACTGGAGCGGGGAAAAGCCGAACGCGTTTCCCGCCAGGTGTTACTGGGTATTGCGCACGCTATGCGGTGTGACGACAGCGAAACCCGTTATTTATTGCAACTGGCCGGTTACCAGGATGGCGCAGGGCGGATTGAAACCTGCAACAAACTATCTGTAGCCAGTAAAAATTTACTGGAAGCGCTCAACCCGGTTCCAGCACTGTTTTGTAATGACTTCTACGACATCCTGCAGGTTAACCAGGCTTTTGAATATATGGTGGGGTTCGATGTGAACGCGCTGCCAGTGCACCAGCGCAATACATTCTGGCTACTGGAGCACCACCCACAGTGGCAACATTGGTTGGATGCCAGCTCACCAGAAGAACTGAGAAACTGTATGCTCAATGCTTCTGCCCGGGTGCGCGCAGCACTCGCCAGCAGAGTGAGTGAGCAGGAGTGGCAACTTCGCCTGGAGCAACTGATGGCCTCAGGGCCAATATTTCGTGAAGTGTGGGCCAATCACCGGGTTAAAGCAAAAGAGCAAATTGTGCGCGACTACCGCCATTGCCGGGCAGGCCAGATGCGGCTGGTGAAACAGTCCTGGTCGAATGCCAGTGGGAATATTTCTGGCGATTTACAGGTTTTCTTACCGGAAAACGATACGGATAAAGCCCGGCTACAGGCGGTTATGGCGCTGGTGCCTGCTGTTGTGTAACCCTCTTTTTTTCCGGTGTTAATTCACCGGATCCCTTTCTTTCCATTCATTGATTTTTCCTGGTTTTTTTCTGATTGCAGCTAAATAGCACAAATTGTTATGCGATATATATTGATTTACATAACGAATCTGCGAGCATATTTGTCATACAAAAATAAGCTGTTCCCTTCATTTCCAGCAACAACTTTCCCCCAATGCTCTGCGTGAAGCAGTGCTTTCCATGCAAAATGATTTCCAGGATAAAGTGATGAAACAGCAGGTAGCAGTCTTTCTTTTGTGTCTCACTTGGCTTGCCGGGACAGCCCATGCCAGCCGTCAGGTGGTGGATGATGCCGGTAATACGGTGACAGTGCCAGATACTGTTACTCATATTGCGGATGGTTGGTACGCCCACCACTCCATGTTGATGACACTGGGCGTTGGGAATGAAATCGTGGCAACGGTGAATCACCCCGACAGCCACCCGTGGATGTTTAAAATAGACCCGGCACTTAATCAGGCGCTACAGGTTCACGGTATTACTTTTAACAGTGAAAGCCTGGTGACACGCCATACAGATGTGCTGTTTGTAGCAAAAGGCAACCCGGATGTTGCCGGATACCGCCAGGCTGGGATCCCTACGTTGGAAATGGCTTTTACGGATTACCCGTCCATGGCGCGTTCGATAATGACCACAGCAGAAGTGATTGGTACGAGTGCTGCACGCAACCGGGCGCAGGACTGGGTTGATTACCTGCACCAAACGGTTGCCAGCATTTCTGCCAAAACTGCAACACTTACTGATGCACAGCGCCCGAAGGTACTCCATATTCAGTCCCTTAACCCGCTAAAAGTAGATGGCAGCGGCACGTTGATTGATACCTGGATTCACCTCGCCGGAGGGAGAAACGCGGCAGCGGAAGTGAAGGGGAATATGAAAGAAGTCTCCCCAGAAATGGTGTTGTACTGGCAACCGGATGTCATCATTCTTGGCCAGGGTTGTGGCGATTTTGCCCATTCACGTTATGCCAGCCTGTTTGCCGGGTTAAAAGCGGTGAAGCAAGGGCGGGTATGGCAAAACCCGGCGGGCGTGTTCCCTTGGGATCGTTATGGTACGGAAAGCGCATTGCAGATCCAGTGGGCTGCACACAAGCTGCATCCTGAGTTATTTACCGCTACCAATATGACCAGGATAACCCAGGATTTTTACCAGCGTTTCTTTGACTATTCACTGACAACCGCGCAGGCACAACGCATCCTGCATGCACAACCGCCAGAGCAATAACACTCCAGCCCCGCACAGATTGTTACATCTTTTCCACCTTGAAAGTGGTTACATTACCACCAGTAATAAGGGGAAGGTGGCAGTGGCTGTTAAGGGCGCTGTCACCTCTCTTTTCTCTGCTAAAGTAGGTGGCTTATGTATGTTTTGCTGGTGGTGGCAATCGTTGTATTTGGTGTGTTTGTCTGGCTAAAACAGCCCCAATATGTTGCGCCCGAGCGTGATGCAGGCGGTGAAAGTGCGTTGTATCGTGACGGGCAATTCAGTAACCCCGTTTCGCCTGCACCAGCTAATAGCGGTGGCTCACGGGGCGTGATTGCTATTTGGTACCGTTTTTTGTTTTTCAAACCAAAGGACGCCATACCGCAGCAGGCATTGCCTTCACTTAAAGTGGACCTGCATGCACTGCCTGGTACCGATAACGTGATTATCTGGATGGGGCATTCCAGCTATTTTTGCCAGGTAGACGGGTACAGATTTTTGGTGGACCCGGTGTTCAGTGAAGATGCGTCTCCTGTGCCCGGAACCAACCGGGCCTTTAAAGGCAGCAATGTTTACCACGCCATTGATATACCAGAGATTGATTATCTGCTTATCACCCACGATCATTGGGATCACCTGGATTACCCAACCGTTTCCCAACTGCGTGACAAAATTCGCCATGTGGTAACACCCACAGGTGTTGGGTCTTATTTTAAAAAATGGGGGTTTCCTGACAGCGCTATTACACAAGGGGAGTGGTACAGCACGGTTGAACAGGGCGATTTAACACTGCATATTTTGCCCAGCCAACATTTTTCCGGGCGCTTATTTAAACGCAACCCAACACTGTGGGGATCCTTTGCCATTATTACGCCGCATCACCGCCTTTATTTCGGGGGTGACAGTGGTTATGGCCCGCATTTTCAGGAAATTTACCAACGGGTTGGCGAATTTGATATCAGCGTGCTGGAGTGCGGGCAATACGACGATGACTGGCCGCGTATCCATATGACTCCGGAACAAACCGCACAAGCTGCGTCCGATTTACACAGCACGGCGGTTTTGCCTTCCCACAATAGTAAATTCAAGCTGGCGCACCACGCCTGGTATGAACCACTGGAGCGTATTTCTGCCGCCAGCAAACACCATAGCTGGCAGCTAAAAACCCCACGCATTGGTGAACGCATTAACATTGATGACCCGCAACAAGCATTTACAGCCTGGTGGCGTAGCCAGTAATACTGCCTGGTTTGTTATTTGTTATGTGAGGGAAACAATACAATCTCTACCCTGTTTTTTCGCTTCATATAACGCACTGTCTGCCCGGCCCAGAATATCGGTAAATGTTTCTGGCGGGCGAAACTGCGTAACACCAAAACTGGCCGTGACGCTACCCGCAGCACCAAAGTTGCAGGCGTGGATCTTCGCCTGTAATTGCCGGGCCAGGTTACAGGCTTCAGCAAGGCGAGTTTGCGGCAATAAAATAATAAATTCTTCACCGCCCATGCGGGCTACATTATCTTCTGGGCGTATATCGTCACGCAGTAAATGGGCAAAGCGCACTAACACTTCATCGCCCGCAATATGGCCAAAGGTATCGTTAACCTGTTTGAAGTGGTCAATATCCAGCATAATCAGGGATAACGGCGTAGGGCTGTCAAGGGCCAGCGCTTTTTCCTGTTCGAACAACACTGTCATTCTTGCCCGGTTCCACAACCCTGTCAGGCTGTCGCGTGAGGCACTCCAGGCCAGGTCCATTTGCTGGAGGTACAGCGTTTTTTGTGCTTTCTCTATCACCATCCCACCCAACAGCCCAAACAAAAAAGCAGACGTTATCCATAACAGGTGCAGGTCGATAAAAACAGCGTTCACGCCGCGGTTGACTGTCATCAATAGTGCCATCAACACATTGACTGATGCTGCACTGATAGCGTATTTAAGCGTCAGGCCTGAAACCGTAAAGGTCCAAAAAATACACAGGTATATTTCAGGCGCAAAAAACGCAAAATCGGGTTTTCCCAGATTCAGCCACAGATTGGTTGCCATGGCACAGACTGGCGCAATAGTCAGCAGCAGGCGCATCCACCGATATAGCCGGGGGTAATAGCTCATTGCCGTTATTACCAGTAATGTGCCTGGTACAATAAAACCATGTACCAGCAGGCGTATTTCGCTGAAGTTTAGCGCCATGCTGTATTCAATTGATGCATAAAGGAAATACAGCATGGCAGTGAGGAATGCCATATAGCGAATTTGTGGCACTTTGCTGCGTAAATGCCACTGCTGGAACCCTTGCTGCCAGGGTTCACGCAGAGCAATGCTCTCAGGCGATACACTTAACAAGGTTGCAGGTATCCTCAGATTGATGAAAAAGAAGGGAAAAGCGTGGTTTTTCCTTCTTTTTAGTTAGCAGCCGAAAATCAATAAATTGATTTTCCTGGTCTTTTATTAGGTGACATCCTCTCGTTCTGTGCGAACATGAGGCTTGTAATCATACTCAGGAATCCTGTTGGTATTTTGCTGTGTGTTTTTTTATTCAGGCTAACAGTACAGAGTAAAAAAACAATGAAAATATATCCGGGAATACCCTTTATTCACACAGGCGGTTATTGGCTGGCTGGGAAGTATTGCGGGAAAGTTTCGAGGGAAAGTATTGCGGGCAGGAACCAGGCCAGCCCGCAATAAACTTAATATCAAATAGAAGGAATCAGCCCGCCGTCAACGCGCATCACGGTGCCGGTAATGTAACTGGCCTGTTGGCTTGCAAGGAAAGCCGCCGCCGCGCCATATTCGGTGGGTTTACCATAACGGCGTGCCGGAATACTCAGGCGGCTTTTCTCGGCAATGGCTTCCGGTGTGCTGTTTTCCCGGCCCGCTTTTGCAGCATCCAGTTGCGCGACCCGGTCAGTGGCGATACGCCCCGGAACCAGCACATTCACCGTCACGCCATCAGCTGCCACTTCGCTGGCCAGCGTTTTGGACCAGCCCAGTAAGCTCATGCGCAGTGCATTGGAAAGCGCCAGGCCCGGAATTGGTGTGATAACACCCGAGGATGTACTGGTAATAATTCGCCCCCAGCCCCGTTCACGCATGGCGGGAAGCAGTTTATCTGTCAGTTGAATCAGTGAGCCAACCATTAATGAAAACTGCTTGTGCCAGGTCTCCTCTGCCACGCCCTGTGCCTGTGCAGGCGGCGGGCCACCCGAGTTGTTGACCAGGATGTCAATATCACCCCAGTGCTGGCGAATAGCATTCAGCGTGGTGTCGAATTGTTCTGGCGCGGCCAGGTCGAGTTGCCAGGCGCGTGCTTTACCGCCTGCTTCTTCAATTAATGCTACGGTTTGCGCCAGTTTTTCCAGGTTACGCCCGGTAACCGCTACTTTTACCCCTTCTTGTGCCAGCGCCTGTGCCATTGCACGCCCCAAACCACTTCCGGCGCCTGTTACCAGCGCGACACGGTTTTCTATCTGCAAATGCATTCACTTCTCCTGATTGTATTGCTGTTGCTGATTTGTATTTTCAGGTTCAATAAATGCAAAAATGATGCCGTTCAGGCTTTGGGCACTTTGCTGGCAACTTGATCGTAAGCGTATTGCAGGTGTCTGGTCATCAGGCTGGCGGCTTCTTCCCGGTTGTTTAGCCGAATGGCATCAAGGATAGCAACATGCTCTTCACACCACTCTTTAACCCGCCGTTTATTGTGATAACTGCCAAATTCCATCAGGCGGCGCAGGCGGTTTTGTTGCTGTATAGCCTGTAATACAAACAGGTTGCCGCTGGCTTCCGCCAGCATTTCATGGAAAGAGGCATCGGTTTCAAAAATATCTTTAGGGGGAACCTGGGTGATATCCGGGTGAGCAATCAGCCATAAGTGGCGGGCGCGCATCCGTTTTAATGCATGCCTGTCGAGGTGAAAGTGCGGAGAAAGCAGGGCACCTGGCTCAATCATCAGGCGAAAGCCATAACCATTTCGCAGCGCAACATCGCTATTCAGTGTTTGCAGGAAACGCCAGCCATGGCCTGGGTTACGGGCAATCAGGCCATCTTCCGCAAGGCCCAGTAAAGTGCGGGTCAGAACGCCCCGGTCTGCTTCGTAACGCTGGGCAATCTCGGTTTGGGTAAAAGAGACAGGCAACAACCCGGCGATACGGTCATGGACTAATTGTTCGTAAAGATTTTGGTCGGTGGTTTTGGGCTGTTCAATGGTTAACGCCTGCAACTCTTCGACGTTTTTAAGTAAGTAAAACCCTTGATTTGGCCGGGCTTCTACCGCGCCGAGCTGAGTCAGCTCTTTTAACCCTGCGCGTACAGGCGTGCGTGATACACCCAGCGCATCCGCTAAATGTTGCTCGCGCAAATGATGACCTGGATCGAATCTTGCTTCAGTTATCAGGTCAAGTATTTGTCGGGCTATCCGGCGACTGCTTGCTGTAGAAGGAGATTGCATGCTGGTGGCTTCCTAAAATGCATTATTGTAGTCGGAATATACAATATCACAGGAAGCCAGATGGAACGAAATAAAGCAATTAGCGCACATTTTGAGGGCAGGCGCACCAAGATGACACTTTGTTTTGCGCCTTTAATTGTATTTATTGACACAACAAATCCAATCGTTAAAAGATTCAGGAGAAGCGTATGTCCAGACACAATCCACGTATCCGCCTTGCCGCAGTGTTGATTGCACTCAGTGCTTCACTGCCATTGTGCAGCCAGGCGGCCAGTGAACTTGTTACACCAGGCAAATTGACTTACGGCACAGCAGCCACATTCATGCCATTTGAATTTATGAAAGATGGCAAGCTCACCGGGTTTGATATCGACATGATTAACGCCCTGAGCAAAGAGATAAAACTCACCCCAGTGGCGATGCCGATGGAGTTCAAAGGGCTTATCCCCGCGCTCCAGGGCAAGCGCCTCGACATCATTAACTCCGCAATGTACGTCAACCCGACGCGTGCCGCTCAGGTGGATTTTGTTCCTTACCTGAAAATCGGCAGCCAGGTGATCGTACGTAAAGGCAACCCGGCAGGCATTACCGGGCGCGACCTCTCACTGTGCGGCAAAAACATCGCCGTGACACTGGGCGGCATCGAAGAGAGCCAGGCGCGTGAAGACAACAAACACTGCCTGGCTGCCAATAAACCAGCCATTAACGTGATGACTTTCCCGGCGGCAACAGACTCAGCGGTTGCTGTAGCCCAGGGGCGCGCTGATGCGGAGTTTCTCTCAACACCAGGCTCTGTGGCGCTGATGACAGAAAAACCTGGCATGTTCCAAACGACAGGTGATGAATTTGAAGCCAATACCCACATCGCCATTGCGGTGCGTAAAGGCGATACCGAAACCAAAGTACTGCTGGAAAAAGGCCTGCAAGCCATGGTGAAAGATGGCACTTACCAGCAACTGATTGAGAAATGGCACTTCCCGGCGTCAGTTTCCATTTTCTGATCCCGCTTTTTTGTCCCAACGGAGGATGCTATGTCGATTGATTTAATGTGGCAGTACGTGATTTCCCCCGCGTTTTTGCAAGGGGCGTGGATGACGCTGCTTATCACTCTCTGCTCATTATTGTGTGGGGTAGTGTTAGGGCTGGTGCTGGCTTTATTGCAGGAAGCACCATTTCGAGCTGGCAGAATGCTGGCGTTCTTCTATCTGTGGCTGTTTCGTGGAACGCCAGTGCTGTTTCAGATCATCTTCGTCTATAACGTGCTGCCCGGCTTCGGCCTGCGTTTCTCCGCATTTACTTGCGCCGTTTTAGCCTTATCCCTGAACGAAGGGGCATATATGGCGGAGATCCTTCGCTCTGGCTTGCAGGCAGTGAAAAGCGGCCAGCGTACAGCCGGGATGGCACTGGGGATGACCAATGCGCAGATTATGCGCAAAATTGTGTTACCTCAGGCAGCCCGTATCGTGCTGCCCCCCATGGGCAACCAGATGATCAGCATGCTGAAATCCAGTGCTCTGGTCTCTGTTATTGCCGTTCAGGAACTGTTGCTGGTTGCCAACCAGGCAGCCAGCGCCAGCTTCCGTTATTTCGAAGCGTTGTGTGCCGCGGGTATCTATTACCTGCTGTTAACCACGCTGTTCATGATTTTCCAGTCCTGGCTTGAACGCACGCTGGACCCCAAACAGCGCCGTCGCCGCAGCCAAAAGAAGCCAGACCAGGCTCTCTCCCCCACTGATGCTGTTAAGGAGCTGCCATGAGCAATGAAGATAAACCGATGCTGGAAATGATTGGTATCGATAAAGCCTTTGGTCGCCAGACAGTGCTGAAAAACTGTTCACTAAGTGTGAAGCGTGGTGAAACCGTTGTCCTGATTGGGCCCTCTGGCTCCGGTAAATCCACCTTGCTGCGCTGTGTGAACCTGCTTTCCCCGGCAGACAGTGGCGATATTTTCTTTGCCCGGCAAAACATCAGCCGTGGCGAGATCCCGGCGACAAAAGTACGCCAGCGCATAGGCATGGTGTTCCAGAACTATGAGTTGTTCTCTCACTTAACGGCAGCAGAGAACGTGATGCTGGCCCCCATGACTGTGCTTGGTATTAACCGTATTGAAGCCCGCAAACAGGCCGATGCCTTACTGGCGAAAGTACACCTGTTTGACCGGGCAGATCACTTCCCTGATGAGCTTTCTGGTGGCCAGCAGCAGCGTGTCGCTATTGCCCGCGCACTGGCGATGAAACCGGAACTGATGCTGTATGACGAGCCGACATCGGCACTGGATCCGGAGATGATCCGCGAAGTGCTGGATGTAATGGCAGAGCTAAGCGCAGAAGGCATGACCAGCATGGTAGTGACCCATGAAATGGGGTTTGCCCGGCGAGCAGCCAACCAAATTCTGTTTATGGAGCAGGGCGAGATCATTGAGCGCGCCAGCGCGAATGACTTTTTTGAAGGCCAGGTCAGCGCCCGAGCGCGCCGATTCCTCGACCAAATTTTACATTAATTGGAGTCTGTATGAGTGGCTTTAACGCGGACAGCGCCCGCATGAAAAAAGACCTGGCGACACTGGTCGCTATTAACACTGAAAACCCACCAGGCCGTGAGCGCGAAGCCGCGGAATGTGTTGCGGTCTGGCTGACTGCCGCCGGGTTTGATTTGTCATTCAGTGAGTATGCGCCTGGCCGGACTAATGTTATTGCTGTACTGCAAAATGGCCCTGGGCCTTGCTTTGCATTTAATACTCACCTGGATGTCGTCCCGGCTGGAAAAGGCTGGCAACGTGAACCTTTTACGCTGGTAGAAGAAGATGGCCGGTTGTACGGCCGTGGTTCTTGTGATGCGAAAGGCCCCTTGGTGGCGATGGTGGAAGCGCTGCGTATGCTTGCGGGCAACCGAGACAGCTGGTCTGGCACATTAATGGGCGTATTTACCGCCGATGAAGAAGTTGCCAGCGAAGGGGCGAAGTTTTATGTCAAAGAGAGCCCGGTCGCCATTGATTTTGCGGTGATAGGCGAACCCACCTCCAACGCCACGTTTTCAGCGCATAAAGGCAGCTTGCGCCCCCGTGTGCGTGTGAATGGTGTCACTGCCCACTCCGGAACACCAGACCTGGGCGTGAATGCTATTTATAAAGCCGGGCAGTTGCTGGGCCTGGTGGAACATAACCACCAACATACCGTTTGTTGCCGCCACCATCCGTTGGTGGGGAATGCCAGCCTGACGGTAACCCGTGTACATGGCGGGCATGCCGATAATGTGGTGCCGGACAGCTGTGAATTGCTGCTTGATCGCCGCATGGTGCCGGGCGAAGACGAAGACGCTGTTAAAGCAGAAATCCAGCAATTGCTGGATACCGCACGCCAGGAATTTAATGTGGATGCCGAAATTATTGGCTGGCAACCCACCACTGGCGGTGCCACTGAAACCGACAGCAACGAAAGCATTGTACAGGCGAGCCTTGAAGCTTGCCGACGCCACGGCCAGCCAGAGCCTGGGCCATTTGGTTTCCAGGGCGGCTGCGACCTGGTGCATTTCCGCACGCTGGGTGCCAAAGGCGTGGTGATTGGCCCAGGCGCGCTGGCAGTCGCTCATAAGCCAGATGAATTTGTGCCTGTCGAAGAGTTTATTGCAGCCGCATATATCTACCTGGATATTGCCCTGGCAATGTTGCCAGTGGGGAGCCAGGCGTGAAAGGGCGTTTGTACCGGGGAATGTTGCACTACCAGGGTGTGACATTACACACGGCGTCTTCTGGCTCGGTTAGCGGGCTGGATTCGCTGTGGTTACACCTTGAATGTGACGGGGTGTTTGGCACCGGTGAAGTGCGGCTTAATATCCGTTATTTGCATGGCTACAGTGAGCAACAGGTGCTGGATAACCTGACCCACTGGCTCAACACGCTGAACTGGCACACCACGCCTTCCGCCATGCTGGAAGCCGTACACCACGCGGACAGCACGCTGCTGGCACCTGCCCGCATGGTGGTGGACATTGCCCTGCACGACTTACTGGCCCGCCAGCAGGGGCAAAGCCTGGCAGCCTGGCTCGGCCACCCAGACAGTGCCTGCGCTTTCCCAACCAACCAAACCCTGTTCTGGGGCAGCGAACAGCAGTTACTGGACCAGGCGCAACACTATGTTGACAGAGGCTTCACCCAGCTCAAGTTGCGCACTGGTGTGGCGGATTTTGCCACCGACTTGCGCCGCCTGACGGCTCTGCGTGAGCGTTTCGGTTCGTCCATTTCGCTGGCGATTGATGTGAATGGCCAGTGGTCGCCTGAACAGGCTCAGGCATATTTCCTGCAATTGCGCCCATTACAGCTCAGTTATATCGAACAACCGCTGGCACCCGCCGACGACAGCCGCCTGGGCGAACTGTCTGCTCTGGGCATTCCCATCATGCTGGACGAAAGCCTTAACAGCCCGGCGGCGATAACCCGCCTGATTGAAGCTGACGGCCAACTGCGCGGCCATTTAAAGCTGGTGAAAATGGGGGGGATCGCGCCGTTACTGGATGCCGCCCGCCAACTGCAACTGGCTGGTGTGCCGTTTATGGTCGGCCAGATGAATGAAGGCCATGTGGCCACCGCTGCCGCCTTGCAGGTCTGCCGGGTGTTGCAGCCAGTTTGGGGCGAGCTTTATGGCGCAGATGGCCTGACAGACGACCCGGCCAGCGGGCTTTTTTACCACGACGGCACAGTGCGCGTCGCCGAATCTGCCGGTCTGGGGGTGGTGTTTAACCCCGCCCAGGCCACATTTATTCAGGAGTGGAATTATGCAAACTAATGTTATTCAGGGGCGTGAATCTGCCTTTGCTGCAGAAGAATATCAAGACCGTATCCAGCGTGCCCGTGCACGCCTGAGCGCTGCGGGTGTTGATGTAATGATTGTGACCGGCCCGGAAAATATCTTCTGGCTTACCGGCCAGCAAACCCCAGGCTATTACACCTTCCAGGCGTTACTGCTGCCCGCAGAAGGGGAGCCGGTGTTTGTTATTCGCCAGCTCGAATACTTCAACTTTATTGCCAACACCTTTATTTCTGATGCTGCGGTTTACCAGGATGGCGACAATCCGGTGGATTTTTTATTCAGCATGCTGCAGAAAAACAACTGGCAGAACAAACGGATTGGTATTGATAAACGCGGCTGGTTCCTGCCCATCGCTGTGTATGAAGCTCTGCAAAGCAAATTAGGTGAACTGGCAGATTGCGCTGGCATCATTGAGCCACTGCGGGCAGTGAAATCTGCGGCTGAACTGGAAAAAATCGCCACGGCGGCACGGTATGTTGACGCGGGTATGCAGGCAGGCCTGGCAGCTATTCGTGAAGGTGCTGATGAAAACGCCCTGGTGTCAGCCATGATGGGCGCAGCTATTGCCGCTGGCTCTGAATACGTAGGGATGGAACCCCTGGTTTCCACAGGGCCACGCAGCGGTGTGCCGCACGGCACCTGGCGCAGGCGCGTGATGGAAGCGGGCGACCCAGTATTTTTAGAAATGTCTGCCGCCCATGACCGTTACCATGCAGCACTGATGCGTTCAGCATGGTTAGGCAAACCCCCGGCTATTGCGCTGGAAATGGAAAAAGTCTGCCAGGAAGCGTTACAAGCAGCGTTGGATGCCATTCGTCCAGGTGAAACTTGTGCCGCCCCTCACCTGGCCTGCCAGCGAGTTATCGACAAAGCGGGTTTCACCGACAACTTCAAAAAACGCACCGGTTATTCCATTGGTGTTGCGTTTGCGCCGGACTGGGGCGAAGGCGGCATTCTTAGCCTGTACAGCGGTGTGGATACCGAGTTGCAACCAGGCATGACCTTCCATATTCCCCCTGCATTACGTGTCTATGGCCAGTTCACTGTCGGTGTCAGTGAAACAATCGTCGTGACAGAAAACGGCTACCGCCAACTGGGCTCACTGGCCCGCCCTTTAACCCTGCTGTAAGGAGCAACTTGTGAAAAATATGAATGAAACCCGGGAGCGCCTGCGCGGCATTTTCAACATCACCGTTACCCCCTTTAATGCGCAAGGCGATATCGACTTTGCCGCTCTCCAGGAAAACATTGAGCGCGTTATTGGCCTGGGTTACGACGGTATCCTGATTGGCGGGACTTATGGCGAATTCCCTACTTTGTCGGTTGCTGAGCGCCGCGAGCTGTTCACCCGTGTAATGGACATTGTGGGTGACCGCGTGCCAGTTATGTTGTGCAGTGCCAGCTCAGACCCGCGTGTTGTACGTGAATTAACGATTCTTGCCGGGGAACTTGGTGGGCTGCCCATGGTAACCCCGCCGTTTGTTACCGAAATTACCGATGCGCAGATCATCACGTTTTTCGAGGAAATGGCACCGCTCTCAGCCACCGGTATTCTGATTTATAACGCGCCAGGCATTGGCATTACGCTGTCTCCGGCACAGCTGGAAAAACTGGCGGATATCGACGGCGTGGTGGGAATTAAACAAGGGGATTTAACCCCAACTGTTGTGGACCAAATTGCCAACCGCCTGAGGGGCAAAGTTCGCCTGTTCTGTGCATCAGACCTGGTATTTAACGGCCCCATGATGGCCGGGTTTGATGGTATCAGCACCACCAACAGTGGCGCATTGCCTGAACTTATTCTGGCGACTTTCCGCGCGGTAGAACAAGGGGATGCCCACACCGCGCGCGATTTACATAATCTTTGGTACAGCTACCGGGCATTGGCGCGCCAGCATGGCCAGCCGCAACTGGTAAAAGCGGCGATGGCGTTGCGTGGTTTTAACGGCGGTACTGTTCGTGCGCCATTAAAACCCATTTCTGACAGTGCGCTGGCAGCCCTGCGCGAGGTGATGAACACCCTGGCACAGGACCCGCGCAGTGGCGTTACGCTAGCGTAACCCGCACGGCTTGTAAAAAAGCGCAAAACAGTGGGTGAGGGGCCTGTGGGCGTGAAGCCAGTTCCGGGTGGCCCTGAACCCCGTGCCAGAACGGATGGTTACTCAGGCTGATAGCCTCAATAATCCCGTCTGTTTCTGCGCTGATTTGCCCGTTGCCTGCACAGAGTTGTGCGCGCAGTGCCGGGTTGAACGCATAACGGTGGTTGTAGTGCATGTCTTTGGGCGGCATCACATTGCTGAGTAATCCCTGGGGATGAAATGGCAACACACCGCAGCGGTGGCGCAAGTCTGTAAAGCGCACAAAACTGTGGCAAGGCGCGTCAGGGGCGGCTTCGGCCAGGTTTGCTTGCTCAAACCCCGGATTTTGGCGCACCAGGGCTGTCGCCATACTTTGCATGCCAAGGCACAACCCCAGTGTGGGCAAAGCACGTTGGTTTGTGGCGACCGCCAGGCGAATTTGCCCGTTAACGGCCGCCATGGAAGAGCCACCAGGCAGGATCACGCCATCCAGGCCATCCAGCTCGGCAAGGTTTTCAGATAGCGTGGCCGGGGCGAAAAAGTGCAACTGAACTTGCACACCGATGGCATCAGCGGCATCGCCCAGTGCAGCAACAATCGCCGGGTAACTCTGGCGGTGGTCAGTTTCACGGCCCGCCAGCCCAATGTGCAGAGTAGTGCCCTGGCTGGGTTGTGCCGGAGCCTGCCAGCGGCCCCACGAATCTGCCTGCCACTGGGCGACAACCTCGCGCCCGGCGGTGAGCAGTTGCAGGGTATCGCCCTCATGATGGGTAAACAGATGGGTGCCTGGCAACGTAGCCGTAGCAGCACTGTGGGTTGGGTTGAGCACAATGACGCTGTTTGGCTCAGCACTGGACAACTGGGATACCTGTGCGACTTCTTCGCAGAGTGTATCGCTAAGCCACAGGCCACTGGTTACGCAGTAACCTGCCTGGCACACATGCTGGTGGCTGTCGGGGAAATCGCCGCTAAATGATGGGCGTAGGCTCCATAACGGGCGTTGCTGGGCATTGGCCCACAGGCTGGCGGCGACACCAAAACGTGCCGGGTACGGGGAATCATCAACGACAAAAGTCTGTGTCACGGGGTGCTCCCGGTTTTTAAGTGTATTAACAGGCTTACGATTGTATTAACTGACTCATTAGATACAAAAGAGGATTTATGAATAATAACGCGTTGGCGCGCCGGATGCGCCGGGTAAGGCCCTCGCCCACAGCGGCAATCTCTGACCAGGTGCGTGAACTGGAAGCCCAGGGGAAAACAGTGATTAACCTTGGCGAAGGTGAACTGGACTTCGCAACGCCGGACAACATCAGTTATGCAGGTATTCAGGCCATTGTGCACCACCAAACTAAATACACTGCAGTTGCCGGTACCGCAGAACTGAAAGCGGCTATTGCTCATAAATTTGCCCGCGATAACCAACTGCATTACACCCCAGGGCAGATAATTGCTGGCAGCGGAGCAAAGCAATTAATTTTTAATGCTTTCCTGGCGACGGTGGATGCTGGCCAGTCGGTGATTATTCCTGCGCCTTATTGGGTATCTTACCCGGATATGGTAGCCCTTGCGGAAGGGGAACCGGTGATAGTTCCTTGTGATGAAGCCCATGGCTGGAAATTGCAACCCGAGCAACTGGCGCAGGCCATAACACCCGCGACTCGCTGGGTGGTGCTTAACTCGCCTGGTAACCCGACAGGTGCGGTTTACCGTGCAGAAGAACTGCGTGCCCTGGCCGATGTGTTACGCGAACACCCCCAGGTACTGATCCTGGCTGATGATATTTATGAGCCACTGCGTTATGACGATACCCCGTTTGCCACTTTTGCCCAGGTTGCACCAGACCTGGCAGACCGCACGTTGACCGTTAATGGTGTGTCGAAAAGCCACGCCATGACGGGCTGGCGGCTCGGTTATGCTGCCGGGCCACAATGGCTTATTAATGCTATGCAGGTACTGCAATCACAAAGTACCTCTAACCCCAGCACAATCTCTCAGGCGGCAGCGGTTGCTGCTCTGACACAACCCGATAGCTTTTTCCACGCCTGGCGGGAAAAACTGAACGCACGCCGCCAACTTGTGCTGGATACACTGGCCGCTATTGATGGCATCAGCGCTCAGCCCCCGGAAGGTGCATTTTATATTTTTGCCAACTGCCAGGGCCTGATTGGACGTGTTACACCTCAGGGCAATCGCCTTGAAAGCGACAGTGACGTGGCGGCGTGGCTGCTGTCGGCTGCGCATGTTGCGGTATTGCACGGTTCGGCTTTTGGCACACCGGGTTATTTACGCATTGCTTATGCTGTAGAAGATAATCTGTTGCACAGTGCCTGCCAGCGCCTGCTGGCAGCATGTGAAAGCCTGACTGCGTAGTTTTATCATTTCCTTTCGCCGCAAAACGCTGTGTTTGCGGCGCTTAGTCTTTTTTCATTACTGTGGTTTTTCTGTAGCCGATTTTGTGAAAAATATCACCCGTCATCTGGCGTATGCACAAATCTCTGTTGTTTTTTTTCGTGTCTGCATAATGCCGGGTGGTTTTTTTTCACGTAGAATTCATATTTGAAACATCTTTTCAAAAATATAATTTTTTGTTTTCTCAGAATGAAACTGAGTCATAGCGTTCATTGATGAACACTTCCACTTATTTTTTCAGCCAGGTGAATAAAGACTGACCTAACCGCATATGCCATGGGCGGCGGCTGGATGTTTCGTCGCAGGCATACGCGCAGATAATACAAGCGGTAATCCTGAGGAACTGGAATGAAAATCGAATCTATCAATACCACAACTTTTAGCTGGATGAGCCCACGGGTGTCTGACAGTGCCGGGCACTCGCACCCGGGCGACCCACATCCGGCAACAATGGCTATGCTGACTATCACCGCAGATGATGGCACGCAGGGCTTTTCTTTTGCCCCACCAGAAATTGTCCGCCCTTATGTTTTGGATGCTTTTTTCCGCAAAGTCATGGTGGGGCAGGACCCGTTCGACCGTGAGCGCTTGTGGCAAGAACTGGTGCTGTGGCAGCGCGGCAGTGCGCACCAGCTAACTGAGCGGGCAATGTCATTTGTTGAACAGGCTCTGTGGGATTTAATTGGCCGCAAACTCAATATGCCTGTCTGGAAAATACTCGGGGGCTACCGCGATACGGTACCCGCCTATGGCAGCACCATGTGCGGCGATGAACTACGCGGGGGCTTGTCTACGCCACAAGAGTATGGCGATTTTGCCGAAAAACTGGTGGCTCGGGGTTACAAAGCGATCAAATTGCACACCTGGATGCCGCCAGTGGCCTTCGCGCCAGACCCAAAAATGGATGTGAAAGCCTGTGCCGCGGTGCGGGAAGCAGTTGGCCCAGATATTGAGCTGATGCTGGATGGCTACCATTGGTACAGCCGCAGCGATGCGTTGTATATCGGCAAGGAGTTGGAAAAACTGCGTTTTGCCTGGTTTGAAGAGCCCATGCAGGAAGAGAGCATGTCTTCTTATGCCTGGCTGGCAGATAACTTACAAATTGATGTTATCGGGCCGGAAAGCCTGGGTGGCAAATATCACTCCCGTGCCGACTGGGTGAAAGCGGGTGCCTGCGATATTTTACGTGCTGGTGCGAACGGTGTGGGCGGTATCTCACCTTGCCTGAAAGTGGCTAACCTGGCCGAAGCCTTTGGTATGAACTGTGAAGTGCATGGCAATGGTGCTGCCAGCCTGGCTGTGATTGGTGCGATTAAAAACTGCCGCTGGTACGAGCGTGGTTTGCTGCATCCGTTCCTGGATTACGACCAGCCTGCTCCCTGGCTTAACAGCCTGGTGGACCCCATGGACCGCGAAGGTAACGTACAGTTACCCACAGCACCGGGTCTGGGCGAAGACATTAATTTTGCGTATATCGAAGCCAATACAATCAGCCACGGCTGATAAATAAAAAAACCTCAACCCTACGGCGGTATACAACATGAAAACCAGCTCCCGAATGGGGGCGTGGCTGCTCACGCTCCTTATCATGCTGGGCGGTGGTCAGGCATGGGGGAAAACCCCTCCTGATCAACTGATCATCGCATGATTCTCGCTCAATATTCGTAACCAGTAAGCGCATACCCCAAATCACTTAAAAGTGTAATTCTCAGGGTGCGAATGACTATAGTTCGCTCTTAGCTGCCGTTGAGGCAAGGCATCAGGGGCAACTTCTTGCCAGGAGCGGATGTTGCTAAATCTACTCTGTATTAAACATTAGGGAACAGGTCATTACTCCCTCTGCGAGCCCTGAAATATTACATCACCAACTTCGTATACCCTGGTTTCAAGTCGGAGACATAAAAACTACGGCAATACAAGATATCTTGCAAAAGAGCATCGATAAGTTATATTCAGTTTATTGTGTTTATGTTTTTTTCATAAACTAACTAAACTTTATAGGAATTCCATGAACCGTGTAATGAATCCTTTCTCCCCGGGAGCCGGAGCAGTACCAATGGAGCTGGCAGGAAGGGGGGAAATCCAAACTAAAATAGCTGAAAATCTGGAGAGAATACGCATAGGCAGAAATAGTCAGGGCGTAATTCTCGTCGGGCTGCGTGGAGTGGGCAAAACGGTATTACTTCAGACAGTTTTGTCTACCGCAGAAGAAAATGGCTTTCATACCATCAACATCGAAGCCTCCGAAAGAAAATCACTCCCTGCGATGCTGGCGCCGGACATTCGAACCGCACTTTTGAGATTGAGCAGAATGGAGGAGGTTAAAGATCTGGCTCTGCGCGGATTGACTGCGCTTGCTGGATTTGCCTCGAAGTTAAAGGTCACATACAACGATATTGAGGTTGGTTTGGATCTGGAACCGGAGCCGGGGTTAGCCGACAATGGTGATTTAGAGATAGACCTGACAGCACTTCTTGAACAGGTCGGAATTGCAGCTCAAAAGGCCAAAACGGCACTGGTAATATTTATTGATGAACTGCAATACATTCAGGAAAAAGAGATGTCAGCTCTTATTTCCGCATTGCATAGATGCTCACAAAAAAAATATCCAATCACACTTATAGCAGCAGGCCTTCCTCAGTTGAGAGGACGAATGGGTGATGCTAAATCTTACGCTGAAAGGCTTTTTGAGTTTGTTGATATCGGTCCGCTGAATAAAGAATACTGTATTGATGCGATCAGAAAACCGATTGAGGCGGAAAGAGAGTCAATTAATGATGATGCTATTGACTGCATTTTTGAAAACACTCATGGATATCCCTATTTCATTCAGGAGTGGGGCAGCCATACCTGGAATATTGCGAAAGCTTCACCAATTACCAAAGAAGATGTTGTAGTCTCAACTTCAGAAACAATGGCCAAACTCGATGCCAGTTTCTTCATGGTTCGGTTTGATCGCTTAACCCCAAAAGAGAAAGAGTATCTAAAAGCGATGGCTGTACTTGGCCCTGGTCCGCACCGCTCTGGTGATATTGCCAGTGGATTGGATAAGAATGTCAGATCATTAGGGCCAGTGCGGCAAAGCCTCATAGACAAAGGGATGATTTGGAGCCCATCTCATGGTGACACTGCGTTTACCGTACCTTTGTTTGATCAGTTTCTGAATCGCGTTATGCGATGAAAAATGGATTTGGATGCTCTTGGACATGAGGTGAATGTACTCTGAACCTAATGCAAGGAACGGGTGTGACCTGCTCCCCGTTAAGTAACACACCGAACTTTAAGTTGCACCTTCATCACAGTTGTGAGAACAACTGTGACTTCCGTCTCACGCCCTGAGACATTCGACAAGCTTTTTATAGCTTCAGTAAAGGAGAGTGTCGAGCTTCCAGTGCCAGCAGATATTTCACTTACGACTTTAATTTGTGTCGCCAGTGCTGTCGCCATCAAAGCATTAGCCTCGATAACACTCGGGTCTGTAGTTAATGGGGAGATTACAGCCTGGTGTTAACAGTTTTTTTGTGCGCTGGATTCCAGTTGGTGAGATGTTTTATGCTTTGCTGGTCGTAACTCGCGCCTTACTGGCTGTCATTACTACACTTTTCATCAACCTTCCAACATAAACGAGGCTCCCTGTGCGTATTGCCACCATTACTAACTGGGCTTACGGCATCACTGTGGCATTCACGTTAATTTCTGGGGGCGCGCTGATTCTTGCATCCAGAGCAGATACCGCTGAGCGCCAGGCCGTGGCGCAAAGGGCCGCGTTGGACGACCTTAGTGAACAACTGGATAAAGACGTCTACCAGGAAAGTGATCTCGCCCGTGACTATGTTATTGACCATGACCCGCAGGATTTGCTGGCGTGGCAGCAATTACAGGTTGTGGAGAATAAACTGGAAATCCGGCTGGAACATTACCGCGTGTGGGGGCTGCCTGACAGCGCGCTGGATGCACTGCGCAAAGGCCTGGTACAGAGTGATGCTCTCACGTTACTCCAGCACCAGGCCATAGCTGAGAAAGATAATGGCAACGATCACCAGGCGGTGAATTTACTGTTTAACCGTGAATACCAGCAACAACTGGTAGCAATAGATACCGCACTGACTGCGTTTTATCACCAGGTGAACGCAGAGGCCGAAAACGTTGTACAGCAAACCGGGAAAACGGCGCGCCAGTTACGCACGTTGTCTGAAATTATGGTTGTAATGACATCGGGGTTATTTTTGCTGGTATTGGGGGTTATCTTACGCCGCCGATTATTACAGCCCGTTGTGAAATTGAGTGATGTGGTCAGCCGCCTGGCAGCGCAGGACTATGCCGCTGAACCACCCGATTACCGGCAAATCGACGAAATTGGCGATATGGCGCAGGCCTTGCGTATTTTTCGTGAAAATGGCCTGGTGCGCCAGCAACTGGAGCAGGAGCGTGAGGCAGACCTGGCGCGGCGGCGTTTGCTGGCTACGATGGCTCAGCGCCTTCAGGCCTGTGAGCACCGCAAAGATATTTACCGGGTGGCGAGTGTGTTTACCCCAGAAATCGCACCGGGGATTGGCGGGCAACTTTTTGTGCAAAAAAATGCCTCGGAAGAAATGCACTGTGTTGCTGCCTGGCAAGGCATGAACCGCGATTCAGCCCCTTTTTTACCTCAGTCTTGTTGGGCGATTCGTCGTGGTCACCGCCACAGTGCCACTTTGCTGGGTCCGGATATGCGCTGCCTGCATTTGCCTGAACCGGGCGAGGATGCCCGCCACCATGTTTGTGTGCCTTTAATTGCTCATGGGGAAAATATTGGTGTGATGGTATTGCGCCAGAATGACCCGTCGGCTGAATTTCCGCTTCTGTATATGGACCTGGTGGCGGAAACATTGGCACAGGCGCTGACCAGCCAGAAATTGCGCGAAGCCTTACAGGAAAAAGCACTGTTTGATTCCCTGACTGGGTTGCGTAACCGCTATTACCTTGAAGATGCCCTGAAAAACTGCCTGAGCCAGGCAAGACAGAATAACCAGCCAGTCAGCTGCCTGATGGTGGATATCGATAACTTTAAACTGCTCAATGATAAATTTGGCCATGAAGCGGGTGACGATGTGATTCGCCAGGTGGCAGCAACCTTGAAACGCGTGGTAGGGGATCGGGGCTATTTGTGGCGCTACGGTGGAGAGGAGTTTCTTATCTTACTTCCTGAGCTGAACAGCATGGCGGCAAAAAGCCTGGCATGCCAGGTACTGGAGCAGGTCTCGGGGATTAACCAGTTACCCGATTACCACCATTTTGGTGCGGTTACGGTCTCGGTTGGGGTGTCGACATGGCCGGAAGATGCCCGCGAGGACCAACTGGTCAGCCGGGCAGATGAAGCCTTGTATCATGCTAAACATGCAGGCAGGGCTCAGGTGGCGGTGGCGTCAGAATTGCCACCTGGGCCTGATGGGCTTGAAGTGAGTGGGTAATCAGTTTTCTTCTCCAGGGCGGGCTATTTTGCCCGAACTGAATACGGTGATGGGCTCACCCTCTTGCCAGTTATCCAGCGAGGATCCCAGCCCGGTCAGCATGACGATACCGCGCTGATGAGCAATAATCGCACTGTGGGATTGCGGGCTGCCAGCACGCAGGCAAATGGCTCGGACTTCGTTTGCGGGCAACTGCATTGCCAGTGAAGGCCACAGGTTTTCTGCACACAATACGCTGCCTGCGGGGTACGCGGGTATAGCAAGCGGTATCCCGAGCAAGTGGCACAATGTGCGGTGCAAAATATCTTCGATATCAATATAACGCGCCTGCAAGTAGGCATCGCCCAGCTCGCGGTAGCTTTCTGCTACCCCGGATAGCACCTGGAACCATGCCAGCGCAGCACTGTGTTGATGCTGTTGCATGTGCGCGCGTGTTTCCGTCAGCAAATCCGGGTCATCCAGCAGTGTATGTTGCCCGCTGAAAATGGCGGAAATATCTGCCAGCCCATCATGTTCAGCCAGGTGGGCCAGTGCAAGCAGGTCATCCAGCGTATGGTTGATAGCCTGTTCCAGTGCGGGAAATTTCGCCGTTGACCGGGCCAAAGAATCGGGCAAAAAAGGGGTGTTTTCCTGTGCCAGCCAGTGAACGGCCCCGGTAATTTTTGCCGGTAATTCATTGGCGGTACTGTTCGTGGCTTCCCCTTCACCAAACTGGTTATGTGCCAGAGCCAAAAACGCCTCAATGGCCGCAGCGGCATCCTGCCCTTGTGCAATCAACCGCAATGTATCGCCACAGCGTACCTGGAGCAGGGCGATTTGGTTGAGTGTAATTGGCGAGATGCATTTGCCCTCTTTTTCCAGAGACAGCGCGGCATTAAACCCACTCAGCGCCGCAACCAGATGCGCGGCCGGGCGCACATGTAGCCCGTGAGGGTTGGTGACTACCCAACTTGCTGTCATGGCGCTCTCTCCCGGTGCTTGCGCCAGGGTAACCGGTGGTGGCAATGGGGCGCTGTCTTCTACCCCTAACTGAACACGTTTTGCCTGCAGTGCATTTTCTGCTTCGGCTTTTACCCGGTCGATACTGGCACCTGTCGCGGCAATACTGGCGGCTGCCAGCGCGCCTTCCACTAGCGGTGCGGCACAGAGCGTCACTTTTGCTGCAACCTCCGGGTCAAGCAGTTCCAGCGCTGTTTCTGCGCTGAGCAAGGCGCTGCCCATATCCATCAACACCAGAATATGCTCAGCATCGGCAACGCTTGTGATAGCGTCCATGACTTTTACCGGGTCGGTGCCGATGGGAAAATCCGGGTCATCCAACCCGGCGGCAACAGCTATCCGGCAGTTCGTTTTCCCCTGCAACATTTGTTGCGACAACGTACACACGCCCTCACCCAAAGCGGCACTGTGTGAAACGATAACCAGATTAACCATATTTATTACTCCTGTGCCTGTGCCGCTTGTGCCAGCGCCTGCACCATAAACATTACTGAGGTCGCCCCTGGGTCCTGATGGCCGATACTGCGCTCACCCAGATAGCTGGCTCGCCCTTTACGCGCCTGCATAGTGATGGTGCTGTGCGCCGCCTCTTCGGCGCAACGGCTGGCTGCGGTAAGTGCATCGTTCAGGGATGCTTGTTGCAGGCTGGACTGGCGTAAGCTTTCTACCACCGGCCCCCAGACATCGCACATGGTTTTATCGCCCGGCTCGGCCTTGCCGCGGCTTGCCACTCCTGCGGCACCTTCCTGAATAACCTGGGTCAGTTCTTCCAGTGTTAAAGCCTGGTGCGCCTGTGCAGGTTGAGCTGCACGCATAAAAAAGGTGCCGAACAGTGGGCCGCTGGCGCCACCCACACTTGAAAGCAACGTCATGCCGGTATTTTTTAAAATAAAACCGATATCTTTATCTGCCACGGCAGGCAGTTTTTCTGCCACTTTATTAAACCCACGGTGCATATTCAGCCCGTGGTCAGCATCACCAATTTCTCTGTCCAGACCGGTCAGAAAATCACTTTCACGGGTGAAAACGTCGGTACATAAGGTTAACCAGTTGACGATTTGTTCACGGCTTAATGACTGGCTCATGATTATTCTCCCCATCTCAGCGCGGGTGTATTGACTGGTGCATCCCATAATGACAACAGCGTATCATCCACTTTCAGTAAAGTGATAGAGATGCCGGACATATCCAGCGATGTGCAGTAAGACCCCACCAGATTGCGTTCAATCGTCAGCCCTGCCTGTTGGCAGCAATGTGCCAGCCGGTCGTAGACACCATACAATTCAGAAAGTGGCGTTGCGCCAAGGTTGTTGACCAGGGCAATAACACGGTCACCTTGTTGCAGTGCCTGTTTTTGTTCAGTGTGTTCCTGCCACTCACCTTGCTTGCAATCCCACTGGCGCAGTGTGCGTTGCCATGTGCCATTTTCCAGAAGTGTGGCAAACATGGCATCGACAGTATCGTTAAGGTTTGTGAAAGGGCGGCGGTCAATTCCCGGCTCACCATGAATACCCACACCGAACTCCATTTCATGTTCATTCAGGGTAAATGACGGGGTTCCGGCTGCTGGCACGGTACAGGCACTGAGGGCAATACCAATTGAATGCCCCTGGTTATTAATTTGCCAGCCTAGTTGAGCGCACTGGCTCAATGAATCCCCACGCTGTGCGGCCGCGCCCAGCAGCTTTTCAATTAACACCGTGTTTGCCACGCCGCGGCGCCCAGCGGTATACAGGCTGTCTTTTACTGCCACGTCATCATCGACTATCACCGTTGCGACTTGCACACCACTGTCGTGCAGTAATTCTGCCGCGGTTTCAAAATTGAGAATATCGCCGGTGTAGTTTTTGATTATCATCAGCACGCCTGCGCCGCCATCTATGGCCTGGGCACACTCAAAAATTTTATCGGGCGTAGGGGAGGTGAAAATCTCGCCTGGGCAGGCACCGCTCAACATTCCTTCGCCAACATAGCCACAATGCATTGGTTCATGGCCGCTTCCGCCGCCAGACAATAGCGCCACTTTGCCACTCACCGGCGCATCTGCCCGGGTGACATACAACGGGTCCGGGTGAAGATGCAGTGTGGGGTGTGCTTTTACCAGACCGGCAAGTTGTTCCGTTAGCACAGTTTCAACATCATTAATTAGCTTTTTCATTTTGTTCGATGCTCCATTCAGGGCTGGCTGGTTTACAGAGAGTCTGTATCAATGTTCGCAACGTTATTCTTGCCTGGCCTTTTGTGAAATAAAAAAGTAAATATTGGTGTTTCATAATGGAACGTAAAAATAAATAAATGTTCCATTATGAAACGTATTTTTGGCAATAGAGGAAAAACTGAGACGGGCATCAAATAAATTAATTTATTACTCATTTTATTATGCGCGGAATAAATGCGTTATTACGGGTGAGTCTGGGTGTTATTAATTTGGTGTGTCTGCATCTTATGGTTTTTGGCTCCAGGGGGTTAGCCAGAATCCCATGAAGAGGGCAGGCTTGCTATTTTGGGTGCTGCCTGGATCGCACTTTCCTCTGGTTTTATGAATATCTGTTTCTGATTGAAACGCTGTATTTATTAATACGTTCCAAAATGGAACATTAATATTTTTATTTTTTATTCGATAGCAAAGGCCAGAATGACATCAGTGCATTAAATAGTGACAAGGATTTAGCCCAAATGATGCTGGAGCGCAGAAGTGTAATCGTAACCCGGCTTTAGCGGTAATGCGGGCAGGAAAACAACCTGGTTGTGGAGGATAACACCAATGCTCAATGTAATTCAGTCACCTTCTAAATATTTGCAAGGCCCGGATGCAGCAGCACTGTTTGGCGAATATGCCAAAAACCTTGCAGACAGTTTCTTCGTTATTGCCGATGACCTGGTAATGAAACTGGCCGGGGAAAAAGTGATAGATGGTCTGCACCGTAACGATATCCAATGCCATGCTGAGCGTTTTGGCGGCGAATGCAGCCACAATGAAATTAACCGCCTGATAGCGCTGATGAAAGCACAAGGCTCGAAAGGGGTAATTGGCGTTGGCGGGGGGAAAACGCTCGATACCGCAAAAGCAATGGGTTATTACTTGCATTTGCCGGTTATCGTTGTGCCAACGATTGCTTCTACCGACGCACCAACCAGTGCGTTATCCGTGATTTATACCGATCAGGGCGAATTTGAAGAATACCTTATCTACCCGAAAAACCCGGATATGGTGGTAATGGACACCGCTATTATTGCAAAAGCACCGGTGCGGTTGCTGGTTGCGGGGATGGGGGATGCGCTGTCCACCTGGTTTGAAGCTAAAGCCTGCTATGACGCCCATGCAGTGAGCATGGCGGGTGGGCAATCTACCGCTGCGGCACTCAGCCTTGCACGTTTGTGCTATGACACGCTACTGGCTGAGGGGGAAAAAGCGCGCCTTGCCGCTCAGGCGGGTGTTGTGACCACGGCGCTGGAGCGGATTATTGAAGCCAATACTTACCTGAGCGGCATCGGCTTTGAAAGTAGCGGGCTGGCGGCGGCCCACGCCATCCATAATGGCTTTACTGTGCTTGAATCCTGCCACCATTTGTATCATGGCGAAAAAGTGGCATTTGGTACGCTTGCTCAACTGGTGTTGCAAAACAGCCCCATGGAAGAGTTGGAAACGGTGCTGGGCTTCTGCCACCGGGTCGGCCTGCCGGTTACTTTGGCTGAAATGGGTGTCACGTCCGATGTGCAAAACAGCATTATGGCAGTGGCAAAAGCCAGTTGTGCTGAAGGTGAAACAATCCATAACATGCCCTTCCCGGTTACCCCTGAGCAGGTTTACGGTGCCATTCTGACCGCAGATTTACTCGGCCAGCAGTGGCTGGCGAAATAAGATAATTCCCTCGCCAGGCGGAGACTGGCGGGGGATTAACAAAAAACATGATCCGTCTCGCCCCCTTTTTTTGTCAGGTACGGATAATAATGGCCTGATATTCTTCACTCTTCGAATTGCAGGTGTGCGGGCTACACTGATTGATCCCGGTTAGTGAAAGTCTCTGGGCGTTTGGCTCGCTGTCATTCGAATTATCTTGTCCCTCTACTGTTACCGGATCCCTGCATGCCAGATATCGTAACGTCCTCGCCAGAATATCCGCCTTATATCCATGAGTCCTGGCACCGCTGTGCCGCTATTATGCACCGGGAAACCTGGCGCCAACCCCACCGGGCATTGGGCGTAACATTTCGCTCTATTTGCCAGCGTAAAGCTGCCCTGATAACCATTGCTCAGGCGGCGCTGGAAGATGCCCTTGAATTTATGGACCAGCGTCACTGCGCGCTATTGGTGTTGGACGAATCCGCGTGTTTGCTGGAAAGCTGTGGCCATCCAGAGACGTTATCCGCACTGGCTGAACTTGGGTTCAGCTCTGGGTGCTATTGTTCGGAAAGCATTATTGGCAGTTGCGCGCTATCCCTTGCCGCCCAACTGGGCCAGCCGGTGAAAACCGCAGGCGGCGCGCACTTTAAACAAGCGTTGTTCCCCTGGTGTTTTTGCGCCACGCCGGTATTTGATAACCATGGGCGCCTGGCGGGATCAGTGGCGTTGGTATGCCGCAGCACAGACTCTTGCCCCGGTGATTTGCCTTTGACCCTGGCGATTGCTCGTGAAGTGGGCAATTCATTGCTGACCGACAGCCTGCTGGCAGAATCCAACCGACATTTAAACCAGTTGTATGGTTTGCTGGAAAGTATGAATGACGGCGTGCTGGCCTGGGATTCACAAGGGGTTGTGCAGTTTCTGAACCCGCAGGCTGCCGAATTATTGCTGCTACCGGCACAACTGAGCCAGGGGCGGCCATTACAGGAATTGGTTACCTTACCTGCGTTGCTGCGCAGAGGTATTCGCAAGCGCCAGCGGCTCAATCATGTTGAAGTTACGTTTGAGAGCCAGCACCAGTTTATTGACCTGGTGGTAACACTCAAGCCCATCCATGATGCTCAGGGCGACAGTTTTATTCTGTTGCTGCATCCGCCAGAACAGATGCGCCAGTTAATGACCAGCCAGATAGGGCGGGCCAGCCACACCTTCGAGCAGATGCCTCAGCAGGATGCTGACTCAAGGCGTCTGGTACACTTTGGGCGCCAGGCGGCAAAAGGCAATTTTCCCGTTTTACTGACCGGTGAAGAAGGTGTGGGGAAAACAAATCTCAGTGAGGCAATTCACAATGAAACCCGCCAGGCGGGTGGGCCATATATTGCCATTAACTGCCAGCGTTTTGCCGACCCGAACGCTGTGGCTGATTTCCTGGGCACCGGCCCAACAGATGAGCAAAACGGCCAGTTAAGCAAGCCTGAGCTGGCTCATGGTGGAACGCTTTTTTTGGATAACATTGAATTTTTACCGGGAGAAATACAGTCGGCACTGCTGCAGGTTATCAAGCAAAGTATGGTCACGCGCCAGGGATCGCAGCGTATGATCCCGGTGGATGTCAAAATTGTGGCCGCGACAGGGCAGAACCTGGAAGACCGGGTGTCGCAAAACCAGTTCAGCCGCCAGTTGTATTACGCCTTCCACGCTTTTGAAATTCATATTCCACCATTGCGCCAGCGTAAAGCCAGTATTCAGGACCTGGTTCGCCATAAGCTGGCTCAACTGGAAAAACCCTTCGCAACCCGTTACAGCATTGAAAGTGAAGTGCTGGATCAACTGGCAAACTATACCTGGCCGGGAAATGATTTTGAGCTGAATACGGTGGTCGAGAATATGGCCATGCGTAGTGATAATGGGCGAATTCGGCTCAGCCATTTACCCGATTATTTGTTGAGTATTTCCGCATCCGGGGAAACAGCCTGGCCTGCGATGTCTTCGGGCTTATCTTTCCCGGCAATAGAACGGGATGCCATAGTCCATGCCGCCAGAGTGACTCAGGGGCGAGTGCAGGAGATGTCTCGTTTGCTTAATATTGGCCGCACCACGTTGTGGCGAAAAATGAAGCAATACCATATTGATGCCCGGCAATTTCGGGAGCGATAAACCCCGCCAGCAGGAAACCAGCGGGGCAGAGCGATTAGCGGTTTACATCCACCACCAGGCGGCCACGGATTTTCCCGGCCAGCAAGTCGCTGGCGGCTGGAATGGCTTCTTCCAGGCTAATGGTGCGGGTGATCCCTTCCAGCAAGGAGAAGTCCAGTGTTTCAGCCAGGCGGGACCAGGCTTCAGTGCGTTCTTCGTAAGGGCGGGTAACACTGTTAATACCCAGCAGGCTCACGCCACGCAGGATAAACGGCGCAACAGTTGACGGGAAATCCATACCTTGCGCCAGGCCACAGGCTGCCACTGCGCCATCCGCTTTGGTGGTAGCACAGGCGTTTGCCAGTGTGTGGCTGCCAACAGAGTCAACCACACCAGCCCAGCGTTCTTTCCCTAACGGGCGGCCGGGTTGGCTGAGGGTATCGCGGTCAATAATCGTGCTGGCCCCCAGCGCTTTCAGGCCATCAGCCAGTTCCGGGCGGCCAGTGGATGCCACCACGTTGTAGCCCAGTTTTGCCAACAGAGCGACTGCTACACTGCCAACACCGCCATTCGCGCCGGTAACCAGAATTTCACCATCCTGCGGTTTAATGCCATGGCGCAGCAGTGCCATCACACACAACATAGCAGTATAACCCGCAGTGCCAATCGCCATTGCCTGGAAAGGCGTGATACCTGTTGGCAGTGGCACCAGGAAATCGCCATTAATCCGGGCCTTTTGCGCCAAACCACCCCAGTATTGTTCGCCAACACTCCAGCCATTCAGCACCACTTTGTCGCCAGCTTTAAAGCGCGGGTGGGCACTGTGTGTCACAGTCCCCGCCAGGTCAATACCTGGAACCAGTGGGAAGGTGCGTACCACCGGGCTTTTCCCGGTAATTGCCAGCCCGTCTTTGAAGTTCAGTGTGCTGTATTCAACATCAATTGCGACGTTTTCATCAGGCAACTGGCTTTCATCAAGGCGTTGGGTGGTGCAGCGGTAGCCCGCGTCATCTTTTTCTACCAGCAGTGCATTAAACTGACTCATAAAAACTCCTGTTAGCTTGTATTAAATTCGGGGAAGACCAGCAAGGAAGCCTGCGAGGAATAACCGCATTGGGTCTTCACTGCGTGTCAGGCGGGCGCGCAAAACCGCGCCTTCCCAGCCAATCCAGAAAAAGGCGGCCAGTTGCGCACAGTTTGCTGTAGGCGCGAGTGTGCCGTTATCGCACGCAGCTTTGAGTGTTTGTTCCACCATGGACTGCCAGCCTTGCAGCACAGCCTCCAGCCGGGCACAAAAATCGGCAGAGAGTAAAGGGCCTTCTTGCCCGAGGTTGCCAACCAGGCAGCCCCGGGTGAACTGGTATTTCGCCATGCCAGCACAGGCCTGGTCGACAAAATCCGCCAGGCGGCTGAGAGGAGGGCGAGCCGTGTTATTCAGGTGTTTTTCCAGCATGCGGCGAAAGAATGCGTCGTACCACTCAAGCACCGCCATTCCCCAGGCCTCTTTGCTGGAAAAGTAGTAGTAAAACGAACCCTTAGGTACACCAACTGACTTCAGGATTTGGTCCAGGCCAGATGCGGTAAAGCCGTTACTGGTCATCGCTTCTGTCCCGGCTCTGAGCAGGGCTTGTTGGGTTTCTTCGCGGCTGCGCCCTTCTTTTGGCGGGCGGCCACGGCGTTTTTGCATAGTGGGCATGTTCATGGCGCTTAATTTAGACTGGTCGTCTATAAAATACAAGAATAATGGCACAATAAAATAATGGGTTTAAGATTTGTCCATCCTTTCTGGATTGAAAATGCGTGTTGAAGTGAGTGTCAGTCAGCTATTTTTGGCACTGTGGAAACGGGAAGTATCTATATGAAGAGAATACCTGGCAACGGCAGTATTTTCTCTCCGTCAGGGGAAAGTAGACTGGCAGGTATACCATTGCGACCACCACACCCCGGAAAGCCAGAGTGTGGTATTGATAACAGAGTAACGGCTTTACGGTGTGGGTGTTTTGTGGCTCGAAGGGGAGCGGGTGTTAACCCATAACATTAGCCCCCATCCGGCCATTACCATGATGGCCGCACACAGGTAGATTGACCTCATTCCCCACAAGCCGCTTATCCACCCGGCAACTGGCCCGGTGATCCCCAGCGCCAGGTCGAGAAAGGCAGAAAATACCCCCAGAGCGGAACCCTGATTTTGCTCTTCCACGCGGTTAACAGCTTCAACACCCAGCGCCGGGAACACCAGTGAGAAACCAAATCCCGCCATAAATGCGCCCGCTCCGGCAAGCCAGGCGTTTGGTGCGAGCCAGATAAGCAATAACCCCAGGCACTCAACAATAAAACAGGCCAGTGAAACTCGTGTACCACCAAAGCGAATAATTGTATTGCTCAGAATCAGGCGCACACAAATAAACCCAATGCTGAACAAAGAGAGGGTGAACGCCGCGCCTTGCCACTGTTGTTGGGCAAAATAGAGGGTAATAAATGTGGCGATAACCCCAAAACCAATGGTGCCCAGACCAAGCCCCATCCCAAACGGGAACACGCGGGCGACAACTTTATGAAAGGGCGCGCGTTTACCTGCAACCACTTTTACATCGGCTTTGCCACGAGCAAAAGCCAGCCCTACGGCGGCGATAGCAATAATGAGCACTGAAAAGCCAGCCAGCCCGAAGTACTGGTTCAGTATCACCCCAAGTGGTGCGCCGGATGCCATGGCGACATAGGTTGCCACGCCATTCCAGGAGATAACCCGCGAGGTATGAATGGAACCTACTGTTTTAATACCCCATAACGTTGCGCCGGTGGCTGTGAAGCTCTCTCCCACGCCAAGAAACAGGCGGCCAACCAGTAATGCTGCAATGGCCAGTGCAGGTGAATGGGTGAGAAACGAAGCAACCAGGGTGGACAACCCACTTAATCCACAACAAATGATCCCCAGGGAAACAACCTTCTTTGGGCCCCAGGTATCGGTGTAACGCCCAGCGTGTGGGCGGCTGAACAGGGTTGAAATGTACTGAATGCTGATAACAATGCCTGCCAGCAGTGTGCTGTAACCTAAATCGTAATGCACAAAACCGGGTAAAACGGCCAGCGGTAGCCCTATAGAGAAGTAGCAAATGCAGGTAAAAACAACAATAGAAATAATGCGCAAATTCAGTTTGGCACCAGTTAATGGGGCTGACATGACATATCCCAGACAACAAATTGGTATGACAAATGTAACTGATTAGCCAGGTCTGTTACCAGTGTGTACCCGTACTTCTCCCTGCGATTTATACCAAAAAAAATGTAAGAGAGCTTTTCTCTCTCTTCTGGCGAGGCCTGGCGCGTGAAAAATATTAATCAGTGAGGAGATAATCGCGATATAAATGATTTCGGCAGTTAACTAATTTAAGCATGAGGAGTTACCTGTGCAGTTTATATAGTTATACATAATGTGTTTTGTTAGTAATTAAAGCGATGTTTTAAATGTACGCTTATTTTATAGTGGTGAGTTTTTTATTATTGAAAATAAACGGAATGTAGGAAAATTCTTAAATATTTACTGATTTAATTCCTTTTATTTCAATATGTTATACTAAAACCAACTAAACCTGGTAAATTGACTTAAGCCAATGCCTGGTACAAGCTTAGGCTAATTTGATGTTTATCTTCGCCGGTTTCAGAGAAGCTTCTCTGCGACTGGCTAATTTTGTTTTTTGTTTACGAATTAATGGGGCGTGTGGATGTATTCATCTCTGGATGAATTGTATGAATTGCAGTACCACCTGCATGGCTTGCTAAAAGAAAAAAAATACCAGGCGCTTAGCCTGATTTTTAACTCTATACGGCAAGCTAAACATTCCTGTTTACCCGCTGGCAGGCTGGCATTGATATGTTCGTTGGATTTTTTGTTTCCACAGTATATGCCTGCTCGTGAGCCCGTACATGCTCAGTTGCTGGCGTGGCATTTTGCCTGCCCGGAAGATGCAACACCTTGTTTACTGTTGGCCGAAAGTTGGTTTGCTATTGCCCATGAAACGCGCCTGACAGGCGCAACTGCTACGCCGGGAGGGCAACCTGTTCCACGGGTGGTTATCGCAAATGCTGCGGGTTTTGCATGGGCAATACAGGCGATAGCCTCCGGTAGTTATTGTGCCAAAGTTTTTATGCTGTTGATGAATGCAGCTGGCTATTTAGGTACACCCGGTGGGGCGAAAAATGGCTTATGGCCGGTGGTATTTTCGGTGCATCAGTTTTGTGATGACGCGCTGGCTTTCGCCCGGCAGTTTGGCGCATTACCTCTCGATAAAGGCCCTGTTTCTCTGGCGTTGCGACTACCGACTTATTCGGAAACACGTTTCCCGGCACTGTACTGGTTTAACCGCACTTTGGAATACGACCCTACAAATATTGCCGTACGCGAGCAGTGGGTGCAGTTATTGTCACCCCTGTATTATGGTGATTCACGTTACCAGGCTGTGAACCATTTTCTGAGTAGTGAACATTGCCAGAGCCTGGGGTTGCCAGAGCGTAACCAGCTTTGGCGTATGAAAATTTATGACAAGATAAATAACCCTGTGCTGTGGCCTTTGCCTGGAAAAACGTACCGTATTCGCCGCCTGGATGCGCATTTCCGCCGGTTGTTAGCTCTCCCTTTACACCCAGAAGCGCAGGCCTGTGGGTATCAGGCTTATGCCCGTTTTTGCCAGCATTTTCTTCTTAACAGACAAGGGCGATCGTGGCGGCTAACCCCCTGGTTTGCCGGGCAGATTGTTCAGTGCGTTACAGCCCTTGTTAAGATAGATGCCCCTTGTTTTTGGTTGATGCACAGCGACCAAGTCTTTTCGCTGTTGGCGTTGTTACTGGAGAATAAACTTGCTCCAGAGGCGGAGATAAAACAGGTGTTAGTAAGCGTTGTCGCATTGACTCGCGCCCGTGGCAGTTCTGTGTTTGATGCCTTGTTGACACTACTGTCTGCGACACAGCGGGGAGTTGCAGGACTGAAACAGGCGCTGCCAGCCAGCCAGTTACTTACTCTGCAGTCGCGTATACAGCAAGCGGCTGCTGGGCAATTATGGCAGGCTTGCAACAATTTGGTTGCACTCGGTTACGGCCAGGCGCTGGGTGGAGTGCTGTTGCAGGCAGCGCAGCAGGGAGGACGCCAGGCCGCACTGTTTCTGGCAGATGTTCAGTCAGGCGCTAATCCACAGGCACTGTCTGCCATGGCGCTGCCTGAAAACCTGTTGCAGGCACAATACGTATTTATCCAGGCAGGAGAGCAAGGCGATGCACACGCCCGGTTTCTGCACAGCCGGTTACTTGAAAGGCTGATTGGGCGTACATCTAAGCCCAGCGAGATAACCCGGTTGGTGCTGGCAAGAGAGAAGTTGTTATACCAGTCTCAACATGCCGGGCATGCGCTTGCCAGATATGACTATGCCTGTGCATTGGCACTGTCCGATTCTCCGGAGAAAGTGCAGCAGGGGTTGGAACAACACTGCCCGGCAATTTTGCTGTCAGGGAATATCAGTGGCGATTACCGGGCTTACATTGCCTATTTGTTTGCGTTTTGCGCCTTGCATGGCCGAGGTATGGCGAAAAATTTGTGGCTGGTCGATTTCTGGATACAGCGTGCCTGGTTATGGAGTTTATCGCCGCGTTATCTGCAATTTCGTGATGATGTTGTTTCCCGTTACCCGTTATATATGCTGTACAGGCGCCGGGTGAAGATGCACCAGAAAAGTGTCCCTGAATGGCAGATTCGGCTTATTCGGCAACTGGGCTTTGAAGCAAGTGTTGTGGAGGTATTAGCATGATTGTACTTGGCGTGTTTGTGGCCGTCGTGGTGGTGCGTTATGCCTGGTGCTGGAGAACCGTTGCGGGGCGGGATACTCCTTTGCCCCGCAAGCTGTAAGTGCAGTAAAAAAGCGTTATTCCTCTTCCCTGAAAATAACGCAACCACAGCACAACACAACTACATAACACAACTACACAACACAAACACTGTTACCAACTGGTGGCTTTCAACTTCATGCCGTGGTTCCCTTTGTAGTCTGGTGACTTAGGTGATTCCCAACCTGCTATCAGAGCCGGGTCTGGCTGGTAAATTTCAATACCCAATGGGCGGCATACTTTCAGTGTGTCTTCGGCTTCATCTCCCCACATAGGTAGCGAGAGATCGCCACCCGGGCAGGTAGAAATGGCACACAACAAATCGATTTCCGCAAAGAATTCCAGGTAGTCCCCCTGGCGCGCCGGGCAGGCTTTCATAAAGTATTTATCTTCATCGTTAAGCCCGGTGCACTGGAATACGTTCATTACGTCATGTACATCGAACTCAGTCAGCCCCCAGGGCTGAATAGCGCGGGTCAGGTTGGAGTGGCAGTGAAAATCAAAATCTTCACCTGTCAGCAGTTTGTTTACATAAGGATCGCAGCGTGTGCCAAGCAGATCATGAACACGTCCACCATGCTCATCTACACCATAATCGGCAAGTGAATCAGCGGTTATCGTGGCGATAGGGCGCATAAAGGGCAATGTAGACCAAAGCCGGTCAAAGGTGGACAAATGCGCTCGCTGCAACTGGCGGGTACGTGATACCCACATTCTTTCCCGTGGGTTATGCAAATTCCACATATTCAAATCGCCAACTTGCGGGCCTTGCGGAGTGGTGATTCGGAAAATATGACCAGCGGGGACTTCCCAGGCATAGCCGGTGCGAATCGGAACCAGGTGTTCGGAAATCTGAGTGCGCTTGCCATCAGCCAGAGCCTGGTAAAAGTCACGATTGACATCCAGGGCTGAGCCCTTGGTACTCTGGTATGCAGCAGGATAAGAAGACATATTAAACTCCGTTCATTCGCGTCGTAAACGCAGACATAATCTGTTGTTCAGATTGTTCAAGATAAGCAGTAAGCGACTTGCAGGCTTCTGTAGTACGTTGTGCTTTCAGCAAGTCAAAAATGGACTGGTCGCGTTCAAGCCAGGGGCGCTGGAAGTTACCTTCATGTTCCCCACTGGCAAACAACAAACGTAACTGAGCAAGCAATACGCTGAAAAACTCATTGAACCGGGCACAGCCGAGCATATGGACGATGCGCTGGTGAAAACGCAGGCTGTGTGTCCCGAAAGTTCGCCAGTCATTGTTGTTGGCGGCGGTGAGCGCAAGGTCGAGCTGCCCGGCCATTTTGTGCAGGTGAAATTCACTGATGTTGGGCGAAGACTGTATTGCCAACACTTCCAGGTAGCGGCGGGCTTTATAAATGTCACGCACATCACGCTGGGTTAACTGGCGAACAAACACGCCACGGTTATGTTGATAATCCATCAGCCCTTCACCATGCAAAAACCGCAGCGCTTCGCGCAAGGTATTGCGCGAGGTGTCACACAAGGCCGCCAGTTCGTTTTCTGCCAGTGCCTGTCCGGCCTGCAGGTTGCCGTTAATAATGTTTTCTCTTAACAGCACCGCAATACGCTGGAAAGCGGGCAGCGTGTCGGTGGACATCTCTTCGGGTACTTCAATTTTCAAACTGAGCATCTTTGCGGCCTCAGGCGGTTGCCATATCCTGAATGAAACGGTTAATGCGATGTTCTCGCATTTGCAGGATAGCATTGGGTGAGGCATCCACTTCAATATTGCCATGTTCCATAAACACCACCCGGTCCGAAATGGTGAATGCAAACTTCATTTCGTGGGTCACTATCAGCATGGTGATACCTTCCTGAGCCAGCTTAGCGATAACATCCAGCACTTCAGTAACCCGTTCAGGATCCAGTGCAGATGTGGGTTCATCAAATAACACTACGCTTGGGCGCATCACCAGGGTGCGGGCAATAGCGACACGTTGTTGTTGGCCGCCAGATAACTGATGTGGGTATTTGTTGGCGTGTTCGAGCATGCCTACTTTGTCCAACATGGCAAGGCAGCGTTGTTTTAAGCCTTCAGGTTGTTCTTCGAAGTGCAGGCGTGGTGCCAGCATCAGATTTTCTAGCACAGTTTTGTGAGGGAACAGGTTAAAGCCCTGAAAAACCATCCCGAGTTTGGTAATGTTGCTACGCCATGAAAGAGCGTTATCTGCCTGACCCGCCTCAATAAAATCATGCCCCAACAGCCGTACAGTGCCGCCATCAAGGGTTTCCAGACCATTAATGGTGCGAATCAGTGTGGTTTTCCCTGAGCCAGAAGGGCCTATGATGGAGATAATCTCACCTGGGCGTACGGCCAGGTTAATGCCGTTGAGCACGGTTTTGCCATTAAACGCTTTTTGGATATTGCTCAGTTCCAGAATTGGTTTTGCAGAAGGGCTGACACTGCGCCGAGTGCCCGGAACCAGAGCCGGTAGTGTGGCTCGTACCTGGTCGGCATCAATCATTGCTGGCTGGCGGCGCTGAATATCCAGGCGTTTTTCCAGCCAGGAAAATAAACGCTCAAACAAGGTGACAATTAGCACGTAGTAACAGGCGACCGCTAATAACGTTTCCATCACCTTAAAGTTTTCGGTATATAACCGCTCACCGACCATCAGTATTTCTGAAAGTGAAATAACAGAGACCAGTGAAGTCATTTTTACGATGGTAATAAATTCGTTCACCAGCGTAGGCAGTGAAATACGCAGAGCCTGGGGAATGATAATCTTAAGGCGAATCTGTCCGTTTCCCAGCCCCAGTGCTTTACCGGCCTCGTACTGCCCGCGTTGTACCGAAATTAAACCACCTCGGTGAATCTCAGCAATATAGGCTGTTTCGCTCAAAATAAGCGCGATAGCACCGGCGATAAAAGGGCTGCTCAGCAACGCCCCCGTCTCTGGTATCATTTGTGGCAGGTTAAAGATAAAAATCAGCAACACCAATAAGGGAAGGCTGCGAAACAGCCATATATAAACTGCGGCAGCCTGGCTGACCCAGCGGCGTGGAGACTGGCGGGCAAAAGCCAGACCGAGCCCCAAAACCACACCGCCAACCCAGGTCAGCAAGCTTAATTGCACAACCAGCCAACTGGCATGCCAGAAATCAGCAAAGGTGAATAAACTGAACAGATAATGCCAGTCAAACTGCATAATGCTCTCTCCCAAACAGGTAGTGGTTAAAGCGTGCCAGCCAGCGCTTTGTGGATTTCCCCGGCATCGGGCATCTGTACGTTGTATTTCTTCAGTAACGTTGTGTATTCACCATTTTTCACAACATCATCGAACGCTTTTTGCAGCTGGTCGCGCAGGGCAGTGTTGTTTTTATTTACAGCCAGACCAACAACGACCGGGTACAACACGCTGTCAGAGCTGATAACCAGGCGGTTACCGGTTTTCTCAACGGTCGCTTTAGCAACAGCGGCATCTTCATACTGAACATCAATGGCACCAGAGAGCAGAGCCTGGGTCGTTTCGGGTGAGGAAGGAAATTCCTTCACATCGATAGCGCCGAGCCCTTTCACCTGGCAATAATCCGCAGACACTTTCTGTAATTTAGGGATCCACGCGCCGCCTTTAATTGACCCTACTTTTTTACCGCAGAGATCTTCAGGTTTTTTGGGTTGCCAGGTACTGCCCTGTTTCACCATCAGTGAGCCGCCAGTCTTCATATAGGGGATAAAGTCCACCTGCTGCGCACGTTCGGGTGTGACATACAGCGTTGATGCGATGACATCAAATTTCTGGCTTTTTAGCCCCATTATCAGGCTGGCGAAACGGGTGTCTTTTACTTTCGGTTTCAGATGCATGTCGTTACCGATTAGTTGCATAAATTCAGCATCAAAACCGGCAGGCTGGTTGTTTTTAATAAAGTTATAAGGTGGGTAGGTTAAATCGGAACCAATGATGAGGTTACCCGGCTGTAAGGTGTTGCCAGCCAGGGCTGGCAGTGAAGCCAGCATCGTTACGGCACTACCAAGAAACGTCGTGATTACTTTTTTCATGTCGAACCCCTGATAATATTGTTCAACAATGATTAAGCATTAAGTGTGCCAATTTTAATTTTGATGAAAATATACAGCCTTACAGCAGGTCTGGGGAAAATGTGCTGGATCAAAACGGGGCTTGTGTTTTCTGGTGGTGCGTTAAATGCACCATGCCAGGGCGAAAAGTGCTCTGGAAGGATGAAAAGCGATCAACAGATGCCGGGCATTTGTGCCCGGCAGAAATTTTACAGAGGTAAACCGCGGCGCAGCATTTCCTGGGTAATAAATTCACTACGGCGTTTATTGGCGGAGATCAACAGTAGGGCACCAAAACCAAATACCAGAAACATAATAATTTTATGGCTAATCCGTTTGGACTGTTGGCTGCCCTGATACATTTTTACCAGAAATTTATCTGATATACGCCCGGCATTAATATGCTTTTGCAGTGCCCATAGTGAACATTTACTGATGAACATAATAAATACATAAAAAACACCCCAAATTACTGCAACCGCAATAATACCCAACAAAATTTGGTATATGTTATGTAACATCTGAGTCTTCCCGACAGTGTGTGAGCCCGTATAATACGGTGTATATACCCGTCATACTTCACGTTGCAGGTGCGTTGGCTGCGGTCATTCACCCGAGTCACTTATTACAGTAAGCTCATCGGGATTCATTCACTTGCCGACTGCCTGCAACCCGGAATATTTAGGGTATAACCAGACATGGCTGAAAGCATGCTGGAATGCCAACCGGTGAAAAATGAATACAAGTGTCTGCTGGTAGTGGATACCAGGCAATGACAACCGTTTTCTTAGGTGATAACTGAATAAAATATGGTGATATTTTAATTGCCGGGCTGTTGGTCTGCAATAAAGAATAAACACATAACCCCCACTAATATTAGCCCTGCGAATAAGAGCTGTCTTATTGCGCTGGTAACAGGAAGGTCCTGGAGAACTAATGAAAATTGCCCGTTTTGCCGAACGTACTCAGTTAAGCCCGTACACCCTGCGTTATTATGAAACGCTTGGGTTGCTGCATATTGCACGTGATACCAGTGGACACCGGCAGTTTGATGAAAAAGATATTGAATGGGTTAAATTTATTACTCGCCTGAAAGAAACGGGTATGCCTTTGGCGCAAATCTGCGCCTATGCCGTGCTACGGGGAAAAGGGGCTTCAACACTTTCACAAAGACGGCAAATGCTGGCAGATCACCAGGCGGTGTTGCAGGCACATATTGCTCAGGCTCAGGCACATCTACAGGCACTGGACAATAAAATAGCTTTCTATGATGAGGCATTGCGGGAACAAGTGGCACACCAGAACGCATCTGCTTGATTTATCTTCGGGAGTGCGTGTTATTTTGTGGCTGGTAATCTCTCTCTTGACTTAGAGTGTACTCTAACTTTTAGCCTGTTACCTGTACTGATTAACTGGAGGTAACACATGCAACAATCACGCTATGAAAGAGGGTTAACGAAGCTCGCTGAGATTGATGGTAGGGCGGGTGAAAATGTTATTAACGGGCTTGCTGATATCTGCCCTGATCTTGGGCGCTATATTGTGGAGTTTGGGTTTGGTGATATTTATTCCCGCCCGCAACTGAATCTTAAATCACGGGAAATTGCTACCGTGGCTGCATTAACCGCAATGAGCCACTGCGAACCACAATTGGCTGTACATATTCATGGTGCGCTGAATGTTGGGTGCAGCCGCGAAGAAATTATCGAAGTGATGCTGCAAATGGCGTTATACGCCGGGTTCCCGGCGGCACTCAAAGCGGTGGCTGTTGCTCGCGATGTATTTTCTCAGGCGGGACACGAGAGCCATATATAACATCCTCAATGCGCCAGGCCTCTGGCGCATTGCCTGCATTGCCTGCATTGGCACAAATTGCTTATCGCCGTTTCTTGAATATTTCCGTTGTTTACACGAGAATGACCATTCTCATCTGAGGGTTATTACGCCCCGAACTTCTGCGAACACGGAAAATATATGACTACGGACCGTATAAGCCGCCAGGATGCCAGGCGCAACACGATTATTCAGGCTGCCCGCAACTGTTTTCGGGAAAAGGGCCTGCACGGCACTTCCATGGCGGATATCGCACGGGAAGCACAGCTTGGGCCTGGCCAAATCTACCGTTGTTTCCAGAATAAAGACGCGATTGTGGAAGCCATTATCAAGGCGATAATTGGTGCTCGTGTGGAGCATATGCTGGCCGTTAACCATGATTTGGTGCGCAAAGCCGATGAGTTTACTCAGGGGCTGGCTGGTATTGCCGCATTTGACAGCCGCGATGATGCATTGCTGCTGGAAATCAGCGCTGAAGCAACCCGTAACCCACGTATTGCCCAACTGATGGTTGAGGCGGATCTGGACTTATTTGAGCAAGGGTGTGCCATGCTGAAAGCACGCTATCCACTGCTGGATGAAACTCAGGTTAATGCACTGAGCGAAGTGATGGCTGTGCTCACTGAAGGCACACTGGTTCGTCGCCATGTTCGCCCACATCGCCCAATAGATGCGCAATGCTTGCAAAGCCATTACCTCGCCATTTTGCACACCCTGTTTCCAGACTCTCTGCGCAACAACACCAGTCAAAAGGATTGAATCATGTCCACACAACAACGCACATTGTATGCCCTGATACTTGGGATGCTGGCCGCGTTGGGGCCACTATGCACAGATTTTTATTTGCCTGCATTACCGGATATTACGGCCCATTTACAGGTGTCCACTTCAGCGACACAACTCACCCTCACTGCATCATTGGTTGGTTTGGGGTTGGGGCAACTGGTTTTTGGCCCGTTAAGTGACCGAATGGGGCGAAAAGTGCCTCTGCTGGCTTCTTTGATTATTTTTATTCTGGCATCCATTGGCTGCGCGATAGCAACCAATATGCCCGGTTTAATGGCGGCTCGTTTTATTCAGGGGCTGGCAGGCGCTGGGGGGGCAGTATTATCCAGGGCCATTGCCAGGGATTGTTATTCCGGGCAGGAACTGACGCAGTTTTTTGCTTTACTGATGGCGATTAATGGTGTGGCGCCCATTGCCGCACCAGTATTGGGTGGCTTGCAATTAGCAATCACTGGCTGGCAGGGGCTGTTTGTTACCCTTGCTCTGCTGGGGCTTGTGATGCTGGTTGTGGTAACCACTAAACTCGCCGAAAGTTACCCACCGCAACGGCGGCAAAAACAGCAAAGTAATATGGTTGCATCGTTTATTGCGGTAATGCGGGACAGGCGATTTATGGGGCTCTGCCTGGTGCAGGGGTTTATGTTGGCCGGGTTATTTGCCTATATTGGCGCATCATCTTATGTTTTCCAGTCCCACTGGCAGCTGACGCCACAACAATATAGTTACCTGTTTGCGTTGAATGGCGCCGGGCTTATTGTGTTTTCCCTTGGCACGGTGAAATTATCGGGCCGCTGGGGAGAAAAGCCGGTGTTGGTGGGGGCATTGGTTCTGTCGGTACTGGCTGCGGCGATTTTGTTGAGTTGTGGGGCAGTGGGCGCACCTTTAGTGGCTATTGTGCCTGTATTGTTCGTCGCTGTATCCATTAACAGCGCAGTCTGTACGCTGGCCGGGGCGATGGCAATGCAAACACAAGGGCAGCATTCAGGTACTGCATCTGCATTTTTAGGCACGCTGATGTTTTTGATGGGCGGTGTGAGTGCGCCATTAACCGGCATTGGCGGGACGTCGTTTATCTCTATGGGCATGGTGCTGGCAGGGAGCTATCTGTTAGCGCTGCTAAGTTATGTGCTGATAGCCCGCAAAGCATAACCGGGCGAGTCTTCAATGACGCGTGATGTGCCGGGTGTTTTTACCGGGTAATGTGGCCTGCCGTCAGTTGCATTTGTGGTTGGTTGTACCGTTCCCACCGTGCGAATAACAATGTAATGCATTAAACAAGAAGGAAACCCTGAAGGTTTCCTGAGTCTGATGACAAACCTCATGTTCGCACAGAACGAGAGGATGTCACCCAATAAAAAACCAGGAAAATCAATTTATTGATTTTCGGCTGCTAACTAAAAAGAAGGAAAAACCACGCTTTTTCCTTCTTTTTCCTCACTCTGAGGAAACCCTGAGGGTTTCCTTCTGTGCATTCAGAAACAGATAAGTGCCAGCTTAACGCGGTTGTACTGGCAGTTTGTTATCACCGTTATTGTTCTGGCCCGGTTTCATATTCTGGCTACCGTTCTGGCCGGGTTTCGTATTTTGGCCGCCGTTCTGGCCTGGCTTCATATTCTTGTTACCGTTCTGGCCGGGTTTACCTTGTGAATTTTTGTGGTTGTTGTTGTGATTACCGTTGTGGTTGCTCTGGTGCTGGCTTTTATGAGAACCATTGTTTTGGTTATGGCCCTTTTTATGCAGCATCTGTTGGTCGTTTTGCCCTTGTACAGGCTGGGGCGCTGCCTGAGCAATGGGAGCTGCGGCAAAGGCCAGTAAAGCAGAAAGTGCGATTAATTTATTCATATCATTCTCTGATTAAGATTTACCGGTTACCTGGTTACAGGCTTCCGTCAAGGTTGTTTGTGCGGGAGAGATACTTCCCGAACGTTGTAATAGCTGAGGTATATAAAGGGGAATTGTGAGCAAAATATGGATCTGTTTTTAATTAAGATTGTTCTTGCTGTAATGTAAAGATATGTTAGTGTTCATGAAATGTGTTTTATTCTCAGTTAGCCGGGCTTAATTAATTGGGAAATCATACTTTTGTTGGATTGTTTTATTTTTTCAAAAATATTTATTTTTTGTGGGTATTTCTCTTGTTGTGGGTGTTTGTATTAATTTCCTGGCTGTAATTTGAATTTAAAGTATAGTAAAAACAGAGAGATAAAATAATTCTACTCTGTATTTTTGGTGTGGGTGAAGTGATAAAAATATTAATTAAAAATGTAATTGTGCCGATATTACATTCAGGTGTTGCGCGCCAGACACGGAAATGATGCAACGGCATCAGGTTGTGTTCCTGTTTCTTATCTCAGCACTTGCTTTGTTATCAGTTCAATACTTCCGGGGGTTATATGCACTTCATTCGCAACCTTAAAATTAAGGTTATGATGTTATCTATCCTTATCTTGTTCACTCTGCTGTGGAGTGGCGTGTCCTTTTTCTCTTTGCACTCTCTGGGCAGCCTGAAAGAAGAAGTCGCGCTCACCAATGTTCAGCAGGTTAATGGCGATATTATTAATGGTGCCAGTGCGCGTTACTACCAGGTTAAGCTGGCTATGGACCGTGCTATGGTTGCACAAAAAAAAGGGGATACAGCCAGTTACCAGCAGTTAGTGGATGGGATTGGTAAGGATATTGATTTCCTGCAGGGGGGGCTTAATCAGTTCAAAGTGACAGACCATGCCAACATCAGCAGCACGTCGATCGATAATATTTACAACAGTTCACTGACACTGTTTACCCAGGCCATTAAACCGATGTTCGAAACGGTGAAGGCAAATAACCTGGAAGCTTTTACTCAACTGACAAGTGATAAATACAACCCGCTTCGCACCAATTTCACTGACGCCATTCTTGCTTATAACCAGGAAATTCAGGATCTTAAAACGGCAGCAAATGGCCGTATTAATAATTGGGTTTCTGTATCTCGCATTACCATAATTATTACGATGATTATCGGCCTGGTGATTTTGGTGCTGAGCGAACGTTACTTATCCGTGTTCCTTGGCCGCCCACTGGAGTGGGTGAAACAGCATTTGCAGGTGTTATCACAAGGGCATTTAGATAAATCCACACATCCACTGGGTAATAATGAAGTCGGCCAGTTAATTCCTTTCCTTGATACTATGCAGCAAAACTGGGTAAAAACGGTTTCACAAATTCGTGGCAGTGCCAGCGAGATTTACCACGGTTCCAGTGAAATTGCCGCAGGTAACGTCGATTTGTCGTCACGTACTGAAGAACAGGCAGCAGCACTGACAGAAACTGCTGCCAGCATGGAGCAATTGAGCGCGGTAGTAAAACAGAATGCCGATAACGCAGCCCAGGCCAGTACGTTGGCGCAAACAGCATCCAAAGCGGCGAATGAAGGCGGTGAAGTGGTGCAGGGTGTTATTAGTAGTATGAAAAATATCACCAGCAGCTCACAGAAAATCGCCGATATTATCAATGTTATCGATAGCATTGCATTCCAGACTAACATCCTGGCGCTTAACGCTGCAGTTGAGGCTGCTCGTGCTGGTGAACAAGGGCGCGGGTTTGCGGTGGTTGCCAGCGAAGTACGTAACCTGGCGCAGCGCAGTGCGGGTGCGGCAAAAGAGATTAAAACCCTGATTGATGAATCAGTCAGTAATGTTAACACCGGTTATGAGCAGGTATCGCTGGCAAACACGACGATGGATAACATCCTGAAGTCTGTTTCCAGTGTGACCAGTATTATGGCAGAGATTGCCTCGGCATCGGTTGAGCAAAGCAAGGGCATTTCCCAGGTGGGAAGCGCAATTTCTCAGATGGACACCGTAACGCAGCAGAACGCCTCGTTGGTGGAAGAGTCTTCCGGTACTTCGGCGTCACTGGAAGAACAAGCTCACCGATTGACGGAAATTGTTTCGGTATTCCGCTTGCCTGGTGATTCGGGCGGAAATACAGCGAAACCCGCAGCGCGTAAAGAGCTGTCTCCGGCGAAAAAAAGCCAACTTGCCCTGGCGGGTGGTGGCCAGAAAGAGAATGACTGGGAGTCATTTTGATTTTCGGCTGCTAACTAAAAAGAAGGAAAAACCATGCTTTTCCCTTCTTTTTCATCAATCTGACGGGGGCTTAAGCCCCCGTTTTTATTATGTTACTTCCCTTGTGCCAGCCGTTCCCCGCTCGCTTTATCAAACAGGTGCAGCCGTTCACTTTTTGCCACTAACGACAGTGTTTGCCCTGGGCCGGTGTTGGGCCTGCCTGTTGCCTGAACATGAACGGCAAAACCCTGCCAGTCCACGTGTAGCAATGTAGATTCACCCGTTACTTCCATAATATTCACCTGAGCACTGGTCCCTTGTGGGGCGATAACAATATCTTGTGGCCGTAACCCGGCGATGACGGGTTTTTCACCCTGTATGCGTGCGGCTTCGTGCCAGTGAGCAGGCAACGGTATCCAGAGTTCACCACACTGCACGCCTGGCTCGCCCTGGCGAAGCTGAATAGTGCCTTCCAGCAGGTTCATTGGCGGCGAACCAATAAAGCGGGCCACAAAAGTATTGCGGGGCTGGTCGTAGATAGTTAACGGGCTACCTTGCTGAACAATGACACCATCACGCATCACCACAATTTGGTCGGCCAGTGTCATGGCTTCTACCTGATCGTGGGTGACATAAATCATGGTGGTTTTAAACCGCTGATGCAGGGATTTTATTTCGGCACGCAGCTCCATACGTAGCTGGGCATCCAGGTTGGACAGTGGCTCGTCGAACAAAAACACCTGTGGGTTGCGCACCATGGCGCGCCCCATCGCCACTCGCTGGCGCTGCCCGCCGGACAAGGCCCGTGGGTAGCGGCTGAGCAATTTATCAATCCCCAGCATGGTGGCTATTTGGGTGATTTTGCTCTTTTGCGTGGTTTTATCCACCTTTTTAACCTGCATATGAAAAGCAAGGTTTTCAGCGACAGTCAGGTGGGGATAGAGCGCGTAGCTTTGAAACACCATAGCGATATCCCTGTCGGCTGGGTCAAGGTCGTTTATCTGTTTTCGGTTCATCAAAATCGCCCCATCAGAGGCGCTTTCCAGGCCAGCCAGTAGCCGTAACAGAGTGGATTTGCCACATCCTGAAGGGCCAACCAGTACGGTGAAACTGCCATCAGGAATGGTCAAGTCCAGTGGGTGCAGAACAGTTTGCTTCCCGTAACGCTTGGCTACTTTTACCAGTTCAACCCCGGCCATGTGACATCTCCTCTATGTGGTGTTGTAACGCCTGCCAGTCAGGGTAACTACGTGGTGAACTACTGATGGCGTGGGCAGCAACGGCATTTCCCCAGTACAACGCTTCTTCGGGGGGCTGTGCCTGGCAAAGTGCGGCCAGAAAACCGGCATTAAAACTGTCGCCAGCGCCTATGGTGTCGATAACCCTGACAGGTTGGCATGGGGCGTGATAAGCCTGTTGTGTAGCCCATAAACGGGCTCCCTCAGGGCCGCATTTCGCCACACATCCCCCTTTTCCACTGAGCTGCCGGGCAAGTTCAGCCCCTGCATCCTCCAGATTTTCCAGCCCCGCGAGCCCCAGTGTTTCCACCTCGTTAAGCAGTAACCAGTCGCAGTCGGGTAACCAGGTATATACGTCTGCGCGTAATTCTGGTGTCCAGCCAGTGGGGGGCCAGCCGGTATCCACCGCTATACGGTAACCCTGCTTGCGCAGTGTGGGTAGCAGGCCTGCGTACTGGCGGAACAATGTGCTGCATAAAAAGGTGCCGCACAGCAGGACAACATCGCCCGGAATAGCTTGTTCCGGCAGTTGGTGCAGAATGTCGTCGGCGCTGAGGCGGGTGATATGGCCGTAATTGCTAAGAAAAGATCGTTCTTTGTCCGGGTGTGTTACACCTACTGTGAAAGAGGTTTCGCAGGCATAAGCTGGCCACCTGACGGCACTTTCCGGAAAATATTCGGCAAGCCATGGTGTGAAGGCATCATTGCCCTGGCAGGAAATAGCCCGGTGGGGAATGTCCATCGCAGAGAGGGCCAGTGCACAGTTCCCGGCTGAACCACCGGGGCGCAGCGCGCTATGCTCCAGCATGGCTTCAGTGCCAGGTAAGGGCCACTGCGCCAGGGTGCCCATAATGATATCGACGTTGATATTGCCTGCGACATACAACACAGGCGCGGTTAAGTTGTGCATAGTTATCCTTTACTTCCACCGCTGGCAAGCCCACCGACCAGCGTTTTTTGCAGCCAGATAGCAATAAACAGCGGCGGAACAGATGCCAGAATGCCGACTGCCGCTATCAGGCCGTCATCGGTTGCGCGCCCGGCAGTAAATCCGGCAATTGTGACGGGCAACGTTTGCGCCGCAATGTTGCTGGTAAACAGCAGTGAGTAGAAAAATTCATCCCAGGCCAGTAGCCAGCCAAACAGCGCAGAGGCACCCAACATTGGTTTTGCCAGTGGCAGCGTGATGCGCAACAGAACCTGCCAAAACCGTAAACCATCAAGCCGGGCCGCCTGTTCAATATCGCGGGGCAGGGTATCGAACTGGTTTTTGAGCATCCAGGTGAGAAAGGGCAGGATCAGCGAGCAATAAACCAGAACCAGGCCAATACGCGTATTCAGCAGCCCTAATTGTTCCAGAATAAAATAGAGCGGCAGTACGAAGGCAACGGGAGGCACCATGTAAATGCCCAGCCCGGCATATAACCACCCATCGCGGCCTGGGTAGCGTGAAAAACTGAACGCTGCCGGGACCGCCAGCACCAGTGACACCAGCGTGGCACCACAGGCAACCAGAATGCTGTTTAACAGCGCGTGCAGAAAGAGTGCTCCCGGCTTACCCGGTTCCAGTGAAACCAGGCTTGCATAGCGGCTGAAATCCCACTGGCGTGGCAACCATTCAAGGGGAATGCGGGTGAGGTCGGCGGTGGAGCTGACACTCATTAAAAATAGCCACGCCATCGGGCCCAAAATTGACAATGCCACGACCAGAGCTGCCAGGTAACGCAGGATAGTGCGAATTTTACGCTTCATGTGCAGTACTCCGGCGGCGCTGGCGCAATAGCATCAGCAGGTAAATGGCAATCAGTACGGCACACATCAGTGCCATCAGAATGGCGTAAGCCGCACCACTGCCTGCGCGCATATAACTGAACGATTCCTGGTAAACGAAAAAGCTCAGGGTTTTGGTGCTGTCCATGGGGCCGCCACGTGTCATGACGTAGATGATGTCGAAAACTTTGAAGGCATCAATGGTACGCAGAACCAAAGCTACACCCAGGGGCGCGACAATGGCCGGGAAGGTGATGGCACGAAAGCGCCGCCATGCACTGGCACCATCAAGCCTTGCCGCTTCATACAAGTCTTCCGGTATGGATTGCAGCGCAGCGAGCACCAACAATGTCACCAGTGGGTAGTTTTTCCAGATATCGGCAAACATCACACTGTTCAGCGCTGCGTCCGTTGAGCCCAGCCAGGAACGGTAGCTGTCCAAAATACCCAGTTGGGTGAGCAGGGCATTGATGCTGCCGTAATCCGGGTTAAAGTTCAGCCGCCACATCATGGCGTTAACGATGGTGGGCAGCGCCCAGGGGAGGATCACCAGCACCCGCAGAATGTTGCGCCCGACAAATTTCTGGTTAAGCAGCAGTGCCACTAATACGCCCAGTACGCCTTCGATTGCCACAGACACAACCGTAAAGTAGAGCGTGCGGCCAAATGCGTCCCGAAAATCCGGGTCGGTCAGGGCGTAAATGTAGTTATCCAGCCCAATATAATTTGGGCTGGTCCCGGTGCTGATAAGCGCGGCATCGGTAAAACTTAACCACAGGGTACGCAGCAATGGCCAGGCTGTTAGCAACAGCATCATGATAACCATGGGTGCTAACAGCACCCATGCCTGACGGTGTTCGCGTTGTTGCAAATTCAGCATCACGCTTCCTTAACGCAGACGTGCCGCGCTTTTATCTACGGCTTTCATAGCGTCTTGTGGTGTTGCTTTGCCTTGTAATACCGCCTGGAGTTGTTGCTGCAAGGTATTAGACAGGCGTGAATAGTCTGCCGTTTCCGGGCGGGAAAGCATGACATTCAAAGAAGTATCGGCGGCTTTAATCAGGCTTTCCTGGCCCTGAGCGACTGCCGGGTCGGTATAAGATGCTTTCCAGATGGGCAGGCTCAGTTTGGCGTATTTATCCTGTACCGGTTGCGAGGTGATATAGCTGATAAACTGCCATGCCTGTTCCGGATGCTGGCTGCCTTGAGTGATACCTAAGCCCATCGAACCATTTACCGCACCGGCTTTGCCTGGCGCATCGCCTGGGGCAGGCATAATCGCGACATCACCCGCTACTTTGCTCTGTTTCGGGTCATTTGCCATGTTGTACATGTAGGTCCAGTTCAGGGCGAATGCGGCATCACCATTAGAGAAGGCTTTACGAACATCTTCCTCAAGGTATTCCCGTGAAGCCGGGTTAGTCAGGCCTTCATCCAGCGAGCTTTTCATCAGCTTCAGTGCCGCCAGCGAAGCCGGGGAGCTGAAATCCAGTTTGTCGTTGTGATAGAAACTGCCGCCAAATCCCGATACCAAAGTGGTGTAATCACACACCAGCGCTTCAGACTGTGACCAACTCCAGACCAGCGGGTATTTCACAATGCCTTTGTCTTTAATGATTTTTGCATCGTCCATCACCTGCTGCCAGGTGGCTGGCGGCTGGGTTATCCCGGCTTTACTGAGCATGGCTTTGTTGTAGTAGAGATATTTGGTATCCAGAATCCACGGCATACCCAGCGTTTTCCCTTTGTAAACCACGGTGTTCATCGCACCAGGGAAAATCTTTTCACGTTCAGCATCGGGGATACGTGTGCTGACATCTTGCAGCAGGTTAAAGCGGGTAAATTCTGCCGGCCAGATGGCATCAAACAGCACCACATCGTAGCCGTTGGTGCCAGCACCACGTGCCGCGACGATTTTGTCATGCAGCGCTTCATAAGGCACAAACTCCAGGTTGACGTGAATATCCGGGTGCTGTTTTTGGAAATCACTGGTCATGGCACGAATATCGTTTTCGCTGTAGGCCGCCTGGGTCATAAACAAGGCGTTGATTTGTGTGGCAGCCGTGGCGCTGGTACAAACTGCGAGCATTGCCAGCAGGCTCAGACGCAAGCGGTGTGTATTGTGGTGACGCATGGTGTTCTCCCCCAGCCCTGTTACCTGGGTTGCTTTCTTTTGCTGTGTGCAACCGGGTGTCAGAGCGTAAAACCGTTTATGATTTATTAAATCAATTTGATTGATTTAATCAGGATGACAAAAAGGTCCGGCTGACTTCGCCTTCACTGATTAAGCTTTAAGCAAACTTTATGCCAGCCAATGAACAGGGCACAAAGCTTGCTTAACCGTTGCTATCCGCCAGGGGGCAGAAGATACTGCCCGCAGGGCCGCCAGGAAAGGAACAGATGAAAACCTCAGGAACCAACCTTGAACACGCGCGTGCGCACAACCGGCGAGTGGTTATTGAAACCATTCGGTTGCACGGTGAGCTGACACGGGCAGAGCTGGCGCGGCTTACCGCTCTGACACCGCAAACCGTTTCAAATATTGTGGCGGAACTACAACAGGCAGAAATTTTACTCAGCCATGCGCCACGAAAAGTTTCCGGGCGTGGCCAACCGGCTGTTCCGGTCAGCCTGAACCCGGCCAGTGCCTGGTCCGTTGGGATCCATTTGGATCACCAGACGTTAATTATCGTGCTGGTGGATTTGGCCGGTGAAATTCATTTCCGGCGGCTCATTATGGTGCAAAAGCCCCAGCCCGATGCCACATTTGCGCGCATTATGGCGGTTATTGATGAGATAAAAGCCTTACCGGGGCTGGACTGGCAAAAAGTGCTGGGTGCCGGAGTAGTAATGCCTGGTCCATTTGGTGTGGAAGGGATTTCTTCTGCCGGGCCGACAACACTGAATGGCTGGCAGCATGTTGATGTCGCCGCTACGCTCTCGGCGCTGATTGGGCTGCCGGTGACGCTGGAGAATGATGCCACGGTTGCGGCAATCGGTGAGCGTTTCCATGGCGTAGCCCGCCAACTCAGTTCATTTATCTACTTGTATATTGGTACTGGCCTGGGGGCCGGAATTTTTACCGATGGGCATATCTACTCTGGCCATGAGCATAATGCAGGGGAAGTGGGGCACATAGTGGTTCAGCCAGGTGGTAAGGCCTGTTATTGCGGGAACCATGGTTGCCTTGAGCGCTATGTCTCTTTGCAAGCAGCGTATGAGTTTTGCGGCCTTGACCCTTACCAGGCGCTGCCCGATGACTTGCTGGCGGTGGATGATGCGCTGTTTGACTGCTGGGTAGAGACGGCGCTGCCGCCGTTACGCCAGGCGATTAATATGCTGGAGTGTATTTTTGATGCGCAAACCGTGGTGGTGGGGGGCATGATGCCTGCACCATTGCTGGAGAAAGTGCTGGCACGTCTGCCACCGTTTTACCAGTCGGTACGCGGGCGTTACCTGGATGGCATGCGGGTGAAAATGGGGATGTCTGGCATGGACACTGCAGCGCTTGGGGCGGCAGCCCTGCCGATTTTTGATGAGTTTAACCCACAATTTCAGGTGCTGATGAAGTAGGTGCTGGCGGGTTCAGGCGTCCAGGGAAAACACCAGAGTGGGAGCCGGGGCAGATATTTCTGCCCCGGCGCTGAACGCGTCAGACTTTGAGCATTTTCACTGTTGCATCAATGTCGATTTCATCTTCTGTGAAGATCAGCGTGGTTCCCTGAAAAGTGGTGATCACCAGTTTTTTCACTGAACGCATCTCACCGGTTTTTTGTGCCGATTTTGGCCTGATGCTGTTCATCAGTATGCCGACAGACAGCACCGCATTTTCTTTATCAATCCGGGTGTCGGCAGGCTCTTCTTCACTGTAAACCAGGTAAGACTTAATCGAGGTGAGTTTCACGCGCTCACCGGCGATATACAGGTGTTTGCTCTCTGGTGCCACTTTCACCGCGAAGGCTGATAACCCTTTGTTATTGGTGCCTGGCTCAAAGGTTACCGCCGCATCTTTCTTAATCAGTTCTGGGTTAGATACCTTGATGACATGGAAATAGCGGTTGTCGCCGTTTTCATCTTTGATAAACCCAAAACCTTTGTCCTGGAACCAGGTTGTGATTGTTCCTTTCATGGTCATTACCGCTTACTTACAGGTTGTTCACTCAATTTCGCAGCGCGCAGTGTAAAGCACAATGCTCGGGCAGACTACGTCTTTGGTTTAAGTCTGGCTGTTATCTTGCGTAAAGGCGAGGGTGAACAACAAATATTCGCGGGAGTTTTGGGCAGAACATCAAAAAACGGTGTATGGCGCCCCGGAAGTACAGATCCAATCTGGCAGGCCACAGCCCCGAGTCTGCAAGGGCTGTGGTTATCTTAAACAGCTAATATTCAGAACTGCCAGGTGACACTCACCGACATGTTGCGTGGCTCACCATAAACATAGTTGTTCATGTACGCATAGTATTTGCGGTCGAACAAGTTGCTGATGTTCCCCTGCACAGAAACTTGTTTGGTCACCTGATAACGAGCAAACAAGTTAGCCAGCGGGTAACTTCCCTGGTACACGCGTTTGGTTGTGCCATCTGGCGCGCTGACATCTTCAAAGACGCGGTTTTGCCAGTTGACACCGCCACCCAGCGTAAGGGCGGGAAGTTCTGGGACATTGTAGCTGGCGAAAAGTTTAAAGCTGGTTTGGGGTTGATCCGGGTTATAACGGCCATCGGAATCTCTGGCCACATAACGTGTTGCGCCGAACGTCATTTGCAGGTTATCGGTAAGCGCTCCATTCAGTTCAAATTCCGCGCCCTTGCTGCGTGCGCCTTTTGTGGCTACATACGCCTGCTCACTGCTGTTATTCACATAAGAACCACTGACTTCCTGGCCGACATTGTTTTGTTCAATGCGAAAGAGAGCCATAGTTGCGGTCAGTCGGCCATCAAGCCAGGCGGATTTCAGCCCGGTTTCGTAACTTTTCCCGGTAACCGGGGCCAGGTAGTGCCCACTGGTGTCCCGGTAAGTTTGCGGCTGAAAAATCGAGGTATAGCTGGCATAAGCAGACCAGGTGTCGTTAATGTCATACACCACACCGGCATAAGGCGTGGTGTTGTTCTTTTTCATATCACCGCTGCTGCCAATGGTACTGTACTGGGTGTAGCGGGCACCCACAATCAGCGATAACGGGTCGGCCAGTGAAAAGCGCGCTGCGGTATAAGCGGATTTCTGCCGCACGACATCATTAGCGTTTGCATACCAGTCGCTCCAGTTTGGTTCAGCGATGTCGCCATTCCAGCTATTGTTGAAAATACCGATATCGCTGGTTGCCATGTCATAAGCGTCTTCATCGGTAACCCCATCCCGGCTGTAGGTGGAGTTATGCTGGCGGCTATACGTGAGGCCTGCCATTAGCTGGTGTTGCCGCCCGAACAGTTCGAATGGGCCACTGGCATAACCATCCACTGATGTTTGCTCACGTTTGCCCCGGTCCATACTGCCAAATCCATCGGCACCTTCCCCGGTTTGCTCATTTGGCGCAGAGAGGTAACCCACATACAGCAATTTATCACTGAAGGTATTTTCAGCGTGGGTACCGTTCAGGCGGAAGGACCATCCGTTATCAAAGTTATGTGTCAGGTCGGCATAAACTTTACGCACGGTGGTGTGGTAATACGTCCAGTCTGCCGAAGAGTTCAGGCTGCGCCGGTAGTGGGTCAATGAGCTGTTGCTGTAGAAGACAGGGTTTCCGCCCCAGGTCGGATCCCGTGTGTCTGCATCCTGGTAATCCCAGGCCAGAGACAGAGTGGTACTGTCATTCAGGTCTGCATCGACAACACCATATAAAAACTTGGTGTTTTTATGGTAACGGTCCAGCCAACTGTCCTGATCCTGATACCCTGCGATGACACGGCCACGAATCGTTCCGGAATCATTTAACGGTGTGCTGATATCAGCTACATAGCGTTGTTTATTCCAACTGCCATAGCTGGCGGTGAGGTTACCGGTGAATGTTTTACTGTCGGCATGTTTACGCACCATGTTAACTGAAGCCGCCGGGCTGCCAGCCCCGGTCATCAGCCCGGTCGCCCCGCGCACCACTTCAATGCGGTCGTAAATGGCGGTATCGGATGCGGCATCACCAAAATTCCAGGCGTCACCCATGCTGGTGGGAATACCATCGTAGGTGAAATTCGTGATTTGGAAGCCGCGTGAGTAGTAATAAGAGCGCTCGCTGTCGTCCTGTTGGGTTGTGATCCCTGTGGTATTGCTAAGAACGTCATTGATGGTTTGCAGTTGCTGGTCTTGCATACGTTGCTGTGTCACCACACTGAGCGACTGCGGAACGTCTCGCGGAGTCAGTAGCAGTTTGGTGCCAGCCCGCGTGGTTTTAACCTGGTAATCCTTGCTTTCCTGGGAAGCTGTGTCTTTCTTTGTTGTGGCATTGACCACCATGGTTTGTTCGTTGCTGGCTGTGTCTGTTGTGGTGTTGTCTGCCGCAATGGCCTGGGTTGGGTTGAACAATGTATGAATTGCCAGTGCGAGAAGAGAAAGCGTGAATCTGGGTTGAAGAATCGGTTTTCCCGGTTTCCTGTGATTAAACGACATAATATCCCCGTCCAAAAGTTGTATTGCCGCTGCACAGCTTTGTTATTTGCTGCATCAGTCCTGGTGAGCACATAGCAGGCTCATTATGAGAGGTTGAATGATAATTATTTTCTTTATTATTCGTAAAATTATTTGCATGAAATGTGTAATTGTTTATTTCAGAATGATGAATGAGGAATGTGTTTTATAACAAATTGATTTATTTAGTGTATTTGTTATTTTGTGGATTTTTTGACAGTGGGCTATGCCTGGTTATTGCATGCTGCCTGGCTGCTGATACCTGTTTTACCTGATGTTTGCTAATTGCATTCTAACGCGTATGATTCTCATTCTCTTTTTTGTGCCTGTATTGCCTGGGGCCAGATAGTACCGGGCATTGATTAATGGAGCCTGGAATGAAATCGTTTTGCAGTCTGCCCAAAAGCGGTATTGCCACGCTAATTGCCGCCACCCTTGCCCTTACTGCCTGCCAGCATCAGCCTGAAAAAACTGCGGTTCCCACGCCTGCTGTGGCTGCTAAGCCTGTATACCCGCAAGTGACTCAGCGCGAAGTGGGCGATGGCTTATATGAAATGGCCTATTCGCCAGTGGCTGATGCGTTATATGTTGCCAGTGCTCAGAGCTTTAAAAATGTTAATGGCGGGGTTATCTATCGCCTGAACCCGGTTACGCTTGCCACGGAAGGGGAAACACATACCGACCTGAAAAACTTTGGTATGGCTGCTGATGACGCAGGTGCTGTTTTCTATACCTCTAACTCCCTTGATGGCACTATTTCTAAAGTTGATGCCCGCAGCGGTAAGGTGTTGCAGCGGTTAAATTTAGGTGGGAAGAAAGACAAAGATGGTGATTTGCCGGGCGCGCGCGAATTGCTATTGCAGGGGCATAATTTGTACGTAAGCCGGGTGGCTGACCCAGGCTTTATTTCCATTGTGGATACCCGCACTTTCAAACTGGCTGGCACTATTCAACATGCCGGGAAGTGGGTAACCGGTTTGCTCTACTCACCCTCAATGGGGGTTGTGTACGCTGCGAATGGCGATGGTGATATTCTGGTGATTAACCCCCGAACCCACAAAATAGAGCACCGTTGGACAGCGGGTGATAGCAAAAAATATCTCTTCCTGAATATGGCGGAGGACCCGGCCACCGGGCGTTTATTTGTAACCGATAATTCTCAGGGGAAAACCACACTGGTCTTTGATGAGCATACTGGCCGGGTCATTAAACGTATTCCGGGCGATGCACTGGGGATTAAATTCAATGCACAGCGTAATGAAATCTACATTTCTCAGCGCGAAACGAAGAAGGTTTTGCAACTGGATGCCACGACTTATGCTGTGAAGCACAGCTGGTCATTCGACACTAATCCTAACAGCCTGCTGGTCTCACCGGACGGTAACACCTTGTACGTTACACTCAAGCAACCGTTTAATAAGGACAATTCAACACCGGGTAAAGACAGCGTGGTGCGTATTGCGCTGAAGTAACAGATGGGGTGCGGCTGCTAAACATGAACAGCCACCCTGAATACCTTTGCACATCTGCCAGTTTCTTGCCGAACCTGGCAGGTTTTACTTTGACCAGTTAATTCCCCAGGCAACTGATCACCCTGAATGCACAGCGCTTATGAACACAAAAATACCTGCGGAGTACCTTCCTTTGGATGTTCACTCACCTGCACATCTGCGCCATACCAGCGGTTAATTATTGGTGCCTGAATAACAGCCTCCGGTGTCCCTTGTGCAACCAGTTTCCCCTGGTGCATCAACAACACCCGGCTGGCCCACAGTGCAGCCAGATTCAGGTCGTGCAGCACTGTGAAAACATGCAAGTTCTCCCCCGAAGTGAGGGTTTTCAGCAGGCGCATCAGGTGCTGCTGATAGCGTAGATCCAGGGCTGACGTAGGTTCATCAAGGAACAACCAGCCTTGTGGTGCGCCATTATGCCATAGTTGTGCCAGGCAACGAGCCAGTTGCACACGCTGTTGTTCACCACCCGATAATGTGCCACACAGCCGGTTGGCAAACGTATCGCAACCGGTAAGCGCCAGCACTTGCTGCACTATACTGTGTTCATGTTGTGGCCCCCAGGGCGCGCGCCCCATTGCCACTACCGCCGCCACTGGCCAGTTTGCCAGCCCTCGGGTATGTTGCAACATAACTGCCCGCTGGCGAGAAAGCGCTTGTGCAGGCCAGCCAGAAAGCGGCTGGCCTGCTAACAGTAACTCTCCGTTTTCTGCTGGCAGATAACCGGTAAGCAGGCGCAATAGTGTCGATTTTCCCGCCCCGTTCGGGCCGATTAATGCCACTCGCTCCCCGGGCTTGAGTTCCAGAGAAATATCATCAACCAGCCAGCGAGCTTCCCGCTGTATGCGCAGGTTTTTCGCAATTAAGCTACCACTCACGGCCAATGCTCCTCTGGCGAAAAATAAGCCATAAAAACCAGGGGGCTCCCAGCAGGCTGGTAATCAGCCCAACCGGCATTTCTGCCGGAGCCACCAGTGTGCGAGCGGCCGTATCGGCAACCAGCAACAGCATTGCCCCGGCAAGGAGTGAACCCGGCACCAGAGCCCGGTGGTTCGGCCCCAGCCACATTCGTATCAAGTGCGGTATAACCAGGCCAATAAACCCAATAATACCGCTGACAGCAACAGAGGCCGCCACTAACAACGCACTGGAAAGCAGAAGTATTCGTTGCAACTGCGGCACATTGACACCCAGGTAGTGAGCTTCTTCTTCTCCCAGTTGCAGTAAGTCCAGTTGGCGACGGGCCAGACTGATAACGATGGCCGACGGCACAATAAATACGGCAGCCACGGCCAGGCTTGCCCATTGCGCCTGGCCGAGACTGCCCATGCCCCACTGGGAAAGCTGGCGTAGTTGAGAGTCGCTGCTTATCCAGGACAGCAGGCCGACAGCTGCGCCACACAGTGCATTAATGGCAAGCCCGACCAGCAGCAAACGCGACATCGCATTATCCTGAGCCTGGCTAAGGAGGAAAATGACCAGCATAACGGCCAGACTACCGATAAATGCTGCCACGACAGGCATCCATAGTGCTATCCAGGCAGGAACATGCAGGGGTAAAACCAGCCAGCAGGCAACAGCGAGTGCGCTACCGCTGCTAATCCCCAACAACCCCGGGTCAGCCAGCGGGTTGCGAAACAACCCCTGCATCACGCAGCCAGAGGCGGCCAGTGCTGCACCAAGGAGTAAAGCCAGAAGCACTCGCGGAAGGCGCACGGTCAGCCATATTTGGCGCAGAGCCTCTGCGCCCGGTTGCCATAACTGCCTTAAGGGCAATGACATTGCACCCTGCGTGGTGGCAAACAGTGTCAGCCCCAGCAGAAGCAATACCATTCCCCATAATGCCCAGGTCACAGCCCGTTGGTTCACGGGAGTTGCTCCGCTTTATGGCGCAACGCCAGCAGTGCCTGCGGGGTACGCAGGCCGAAACCGAGTAGTGCCATATCATCTACGAACAGCACTTGTTTATTGCGCCCTGCGGGGGTTTCCGCCAGACCCGGGAGTTTCCACAAACCGGCTTCACCCCCCAGACTTTTCAGGCCATCAGCGGAAATAACAATTAAGTCTGGTTTGCTGGCAATAATCCCTTCCTGAGACAAACCACGGTAGTGGGTGAAACCCTGCATGGCATTTTGCAGGCCAGCGGCACGAATGGCGCTGTCTGCCGCAGTTTCCTGCCCTGCGACCTGGGTTCCCATACCTCCGTGGCTCAATAAGAACAGCACCTGTTTGTTTAGCGGGGCTGTGGGCAGTGCGGCAATTTCAGCAGCCAGATGCCGGCGTAATTTTTCGCCCGGAGCGGTTTTTCCCAGTGCGGCGGCTACCACAGCAATTTTTTGGTCGATAGCAGACAGTGTGTTATCGCCGGGAACAGTGACGACCCTGACATGGTTTTCCGCAACGGTATTCAATACCGATGACGGTTGTGCCTGGCTTCCTGCCAGCACCAGCGTTGGGTGAAGTGACAAAATACCTTCGGTATTCAACTGACGGACATAACCGACATCCGGCAGTTTGTTCGCCGCCTCAGGCCAGGTGCTGGTGGTGTCTCGCCCAACCAGTTCAGCCTGCGCACCCAGTGCCCAGGCTATTTCGGTAATGTCTCCGCCCAGCGTAATCACCCGGGGAGTGGCAGATAACACCCAAAAAGGCACAACCATCAATAACAACAGATATTTTTTCATACCACAGTTCCTGCCTTGCACAGTGCGTCCACTTGCTCACGCCACAGTGCCTGTTCTGGTTCCCCCTCTCTGCGCTGACCATACAACTGCGCGATTTGTGTGCCATCTTCAGCAAACAGCTCCAGACTGGTGACATGCCCATCCGCGGTGGGTTTGCGCGTAACCCAGCTTTCTGCAATTGCGGCATCATCCAGGTGTAGCGTGAAGCGTTCATTGAAAATGTTGAACCAGCCTTTCATCGGTGCCAGCTTTTCGAGTTTCCCGGTGAAAATTTGCACGCACCCGCGGTTACCGACAAAAATCATAATTTCGTTCCCTTGCTGTAAAACGGTTTCCAGCAGAGTGGGCAGGGCGGTGTTGCTGACCTGGCAGGCGAGATCATTGCCCACCAGACGAAAAGCCTGCTGGCGTGAAATCCGGTGTTTTTTCAACAGGCCAAAGAACTGATGCACATCTGTGAGCGCTCGCCATTCCTGGTCCACCGCCACGCCATCGGCTTGTTGTGCGTACTGTGCAGTTTCTGCTGCGCTGATGGTCAACGCCATGGGGTCCTGTGCTGTAAAACGGGCTACCAGTGCGCTCCATTCCACCATGCGGGTTTGTGCCGTGGCCCAGACTTTTAAAATGGCATCGCCTTGTGCATCAAAAAATTGAATACTCTGGCGTACCCCGTGCAGCCCCTGTTCACGCAGGAGGAAAACACTGGCCCAGTGGTTCAAAAACAGGCGTAAATCCAGGGCGCGTGGGTTAAGCACTAAACCGGCATGCTCACCGATACGTTGGTTGGTAAAACTGCCCAATTGCTCGTGAACGGCCCAGTTATTGCGGCAAATACATTTTGTTTCACCAACGGTTTCCAGCGCGGCGATGATATCGGCGATTTCACCACACAGTCGCACGGCATCGTGCCCCACACGGGCACAGGCGAGTTCAGCTTCGCTAACAGACAGCGTACTGGCGATATCCCGGGCGTATTTCCCCGGCTCATGGTTTTTTATTGCCTGATATTCTTGCCAGATGGCAGCGAAATCGGGTGTCAGTAATGCAGGCATATTTTTATTCTCTGTGTGAAAGTAAATACCCCCGGCAGCGATACCGGGGGGCAGGATCCCCTGCGAATAAAGTTGAAATAATGGTGATGGAATTAGAAATCCACGTTCACGCCCAATTGCCAGGTACGCCCGGGCATTACGGCTAATGCTTTGTCGTAAGCATCCTGTGCGGTTGATTCCTCAATGGTTCTGCTGCTCAGGTAATCCCAGTATTTACGGTCTGTGATGTTATAGACCCCACCACGGATTTTGACGTGCTCTGCCACTTTCCACCACGCGGTCCAGTCCAGCAGGCCATAACCCGGCACCCGCATATATTCGCTGCTGGCGCTGGTAATCGCTGAGCCGGTGTTGGTGTAAGACTCCCGGTTGGTGGCCGTTGCGCGTTTGCCTTTCACAAAAGTGGCCGTAAGGGCTGTACCGTAACGTTTTGCCGGGTCGTCCCATGCCACCCCAATCACTGCTTTCATTGGCGCTACGCTGTCCAGGTCTACATATTTGTCGCCCAGGTAGCTGGATTTGGATTTCCCTTCGGTATAACCCAGTGCCAGCGTGGTGCTCAGGCCATCCACTTGCTCAAACCAGGTGCCATAGTTAATTTTTGCGCTAATTTCCCCGCCCCATATATAAGCTTTATCGCGGTTCTCAGCCTGGTAAATGGTATAGATGTTGGACGGTACATTAGTGAATTTGGCTGCATTACCTGAGCGGGTGTAACGGGTATAAGCGATAAAGTTTTTATAGCTGTTGTAGAACATGGCAGTATGCAGCGTGACACCTTCAGTCACTTCGCCTTTCAGGCCCAGTTCGAAGTTATTACTGGTTTCAGTTTTTAAATCAGTATTCCCCACCAGTGCATATTGCTGGCTGCCTGCGTAGCTGGAACCCATATTCCATGAACCGTACAACTGGCTGGCGTTCGGGAACTCTGCACCGCGTTTATATTGCAGGTAAGTCATCAGGCGCGGAGTAATGTCGTACTGGAATGTCAGTGACGGCAGTAACTGGGTGTCTGAGTTTTTGCCATATAAAGCAGCCACTTCTGATTCATCCAGTACTGTGCTGTTGCTGGTCAGGCTGGAGAGGTTTTCTGGCTTGATTGACTGATGAACCACGCGCACGCCAGGAATAATGGCAAAATGGTGCCCGTCTGGAGTGAAGTTGATCTGATCCTGCATGAACGCGCCCAGCGTGTAGCTACGGCTGTCGGCTTCAGGTTGCATTATCTCGCTGTAAACACTGGGCAACGGATTCTGGCTGAACGGGCGTTTGGTTTGCGTGGTGCTGGCATTAAATCCGGCACTCAGGTCGTGGCGGCCAATGGTTTTTGCCAGCGCGTTCTGGATACCCCAGGTGTCGGTATCGTAGTTGGAATTTACCGTCTCCATGGTGGCGGTGACACTGTCTGGCATGTAAGTGTTGTCATGGGCTTCAGTGTGCTGGTAATAAACTTTGGTGGACATGCTGTCCAGCCAGTCATTCATTGGTGTCCAGTCATCTTTCAGGCTGAGGCCCCAGCGGCGAGTTTCGCTGGTCTGGGCTGCGGTGCCAATCACGGAACTGCCACTGCTGTTCCATGCATCGTAGTGGGTATGATTGGTTTTATGGTAGTAATCCAGCGTACCGGTAAACTTGTGCTGGTCGTTGGGTTGCCAAATTCCCGATGCCATCATGGCATCTGAATGCCAGTTAGCCGGGTAAGCACTGAGTGTCCCGCTGTTATTGCGTGTTTCTTGCCCATCGCGGCGGCTGTAAACAAACACGCCACGCAGGTTATCATCCCCTGCGGCGCTGGTTATCCCGTTGTGCCAGCTACGGTCTGCTGAGTCATAATCACTTTGGTAACCGAAATAGGTTTCTTTACCTGGATGCAGGTAATCATCTGCGGATTTCGGCCGGAAAGAGACATTTCCCCCAATTGAGGTATTCGCCTGGTCGGTTGCTGTTGCTCCGGATTCAATATCGACACTGCCGTACATGTAAGGGTCGATATAATCGCGGCCAATGCCAAAGGTATTCAGCCCGGCGCGGCTAACATAACTGCGCCCGGTGGCATCAGGTTGTGGGATCCCGTCCACATCAATACCAACACGGTTACTCTCCAGACCCCGAATGTTGTAGCCAGTATAGCCGCCGCGGTCGAAACCGCTTTTACCATTACCGGAACCACCACTGGCACCTGTTGCGCTGATTAAGGGTTCATAGCGCATTACAGAGCCAAAGTCATTTGCGCCTTTATTCTGTAATTCCTGAGCACTGACTGAATGATTGCTGCCCGCTTTTTGTGCCGGAGCAGGAGCGGTTACTACCATTTTTTCAGCGGTATCTTGTTTTGTCTCTGTGGCGTTGGTTGTAGCTGTACCGGTGTCTGATGCCAGAACAGAGGTGTGGTACAGCGCTGCGAGTAGCGATGTCGCCAGCATGCTTTTCCGGAAACAGTGCGGAAAAAATTGCGATTTATACATAATGTTTTGTAAGCCTTAGCATTTATTAGTATCCGGCTCACGCCTTCCTTCCAGTAACCCCGCCAATGGGTAAGGGCCAGTCTGACTATTCGCGCGTATTGTTATTTTTTGTGAATGATAATAATTATGATTATCATATGCAATACAGTAATTGGATTATTCTCATTGCGGTTGGTTGCATCGTGGTGCTGTGGGAGCTTCGGTGGAAAAGACTTACATAACAGAGCAGTACCCGGCTACAGTGAGTGTCGCCGGGTACTATTGAACAACAGAAATGCGGTTTTCAGGTTTCAGGCATTCAGTGCCTGGGCCAGGGTACGAAAGGCATTGAGCTGGGCGGTTAATAGCTGTTTGTGCTCGTCCCGGCCAATAAAGATTTTGAACATCGCGTTTCCCGTACTATTGAGAAACAGGATTGAGGCTGTATCCATACCCATAAAACGGCGTTCAACAAAGGCTATGTGATGGCAATTATCAGCCCGAATATGCCCTGAAACACCTTGTTTGCCGCGCAGGTTAAAATACCCCTGGCGGTGAAATCCTGAAGGCAGAACCCCTGAAAATTCCAAAATAACATCTTCGGTATGTACCAGCAGGGTAACGGTGCCCCATTCACCCGCTTGTGACCAGATATTATCAAAATGGCTGCCTGGTACGATAACCGCGCCGGGAAGATGGCTGATAACCTCCCTGAGCGATGTGTTGTACTGGCTGGCGATAGACTCCAGTGTGCCTTCCGGCTGAGTTGCCAGAAACTGCGTTAATGTATTGAGACTCATAAACCACTCCGTGCGGGTTGTTCATTGGCTGTTGTTTGGGTATTTAACTGTGGGAGGAGAGCCTGTAGTGCTTGCAGGATATTGCTTGCCCAAAAACGCCCTTCGTTTGTGAGCCGGATGCAGGTTGAGGCATCCTGCGTTAGCCCGGCGAGATGCCACTGTTGTAATAATGGTTCCAGTTCACTGGCGTGTGCCGTCAGTTCTGGCAGCGGGATACGTGCGGTTTCGACTGCAGCCTGGAGCTGATGCCGCCATTGGTAACTGGCTTCCATTGGGCGCATCATCACCATGACTGGCTTTGCGTGGGCTGCAACCATGCCATGCCAGGCGTCCAGATTGCGCTGGTTCATCCATGACCAGCCGTTCACCGAGCCACCAGCCCCGGCACCAAATGCCAGACAATCTGCTCCCTGTTTTATCAGCAGGTTATAGATATTGCGCTCACGGGGAGTGCCTGCCCAGTGGCTGTTGCTGATACAGCGCCAGCCAGCCTGTTGCATAAAATCACAACCCTGCAGGTAACGGTCGCGTCGCTCTGCAGGCGATGCTACCTGAGTGCGCCCATTGGCAACTGCTTTGCCCAGCGGGGTATCGGCAAACAGGTTGAGCGCATAGAGGTCAACACCATCCAGCCCGATATCCCGGGCTATAGTCAAGTCTTGCCCCCAGTTATCAGCATTCTGCCCGGGCAGGCCGAACATTAAGTCACAGACAACAGCGGCCTTATCCCGGCGAACAAGGTTTTCCATAAAGGCAACGGCTTCCGGGCCACTGGCAGTACGGGCCATTTTTTTGCGAATTTTACTGTTAAAAGACTGAATCCCAATGGAAAAACGGTTTGCACCGGCATCCAGGCAAGCATCTATTCGATTATCATCGAAATTCAGTACCCGCCCTTCAATGGTAATTTCACAATCTGGTGCCAGCGGCAACCGTTCACGCAGGGTGGTAATGATACGTGCCAGATCACCCGCAGCCAGTGCAGAAGGTGTTCCTCCTCCAAAGTAAACGCCATGAACAGGTGCTGACTGACACAATACGCTGTCTGCTTCCTGCTCTATTTCCTGCAATAAGCGCTCGGTGTAGTGTGCACAAAGCTGTTCATTGTAACGGTTCTGGTAAAATCCGCAGAAGGTACAATGTGTTGCACAGAAAGGAATATGCAGATAAACCAGCCGTTTACGTGGTGGTGCAGGGTGGTTTATCAGGTGTTGCCAGCTTTCGTGTACTTTCTCTTTGGCAACTGGAGCTGAACCGCGCCAGGGCATGGTTGCACTCCGGTCTTCAAACGGTTGCCCGCCTGCCTGGGCAAACCAGGGGGTAAGGTCCAGAACTGAGTTATTTTTCAACATATATAGATATTTTCATCTTTTTGCTATGTGTTCATTTGCGAAATAAATGCAAATGATAATCAATTGTATTTATAAGAATGGTGACGCAGGATGTCCAGCGTCAGAAAAAGAATTGCGGTGGGTTGTTGATAAATATCAAATCCTGTTGCACTGCACAGCCATGGATGCAGCGACAAGCAGAAGTAGAAGTAACGCAGCCCGGATGAGTTGCCGGAAGTGTGTGAATTCGTTACCTGGCTATGTGGTACTTTCCCAGGCCAGATAAAGAATTAATAGGGTTTTGTGGCTGGCCCTTTGGCCTGAACAGGATAACTGCACAGGGGGGATAGCCTGTGCAGCATGTTTTTTAGCCTGTTATTCATTACCCCATTGGTTGAGGAAATTGGCAATTTCATCAATACGTTGTGCATTAATGCCGGCTTCGGTTGCCATGTCTGCCTGAGCCTGTTCGCTAATTTCTTCGTTATTCATTAAACGGGTAATCAGCAACTGGAAATAGTGCGCCAGCGCATCGCGTTCAGCATCGCTAACTGCCTGTTCAGTTTCAGTCGAATACTCATCTACGATGTCATAAAATTTGAGCGGTATGGCCTGGTTCATTGGTTGTCCCCGGAGGTTAAGTTGGTGCCTGTGGGCAGGCTTAGTACATTGCTGTGATAATACCATTCTTGCCAGGTTTCCTGGCACAAATTGCGTAAACCTGCCGTGGCTGGTGGTACTGGCTACCAGACTGCCACGGCGAGTGATTTCACTCGTGGCCGTTTACTATTTGTAGCAGCGTTTGCCGGGCGTGAGCCAGGCGTGGTTTGCGTAATGCACTGGGTAGCCAAATCAGGCTGTAACGGATTTCTGTGTTGCTGACTGGTGCCAGTAGTTGGCTGAGTTTTCCTTGCTCAATTTCGCTATGGCATAAAAAGCCGGGCATGACTGTCCAGCCGAAGCCTTTACACAGCAGGGTGCGTTGCCCGCGTAAATCTTTTCCCACTACAGCAGGAAGCAGGGCTGTGCATGGGATCTTATTTTTATCCAGCCACTCTTTAATCAGTGACAGTTCAAGGTTGTAAGCCAGGAGTGGTTCCTTGAGTAAATCGTGAGCGAAGTTGTTGCTTTGGTTCAGGCGGGCAGCAATCTCCGGTGAAGCAACAGCAATAATTTTGTCTGTGAAAATAACTTCGCTTTTTAAGCGTGTATCGGTAACCGGGTGTGCGGTGATCCCCAGGTCACAGTGCCCTTCCAGCACCATCTGGGTAACCTCAGGGCCATCCCCGGTATGCAGATGTACCCGGATCCCACTCTGAAGTAATGGCAGAAGAACACCTGCCAGCTTTTCAGCCACAAAGTCTGAGTGGCCAATAATTTGTAATGTGCCGGAGACATCCATGGAACGCGCCCTGGCTGAGGCCAGAGCCGATTCTGCGGCGTCGAGTTTATCGCCGATATCTGCCGCTAAATCGTCAGCGGTTGCTGTCGGGAAAACGCCCTGTGATTGTCGTTCAAACAACGGCCTGCCTATTGCGACTTCCAGCCCACTGATATGTTGCGACACGGCGGGTTGTGTCAGGTTCAGGGCGCGGGCCGCCGCTGAAATGGAGTGCTGGCGGTAAACTTCCATAAAGGTACGTAATCGTATTAAAGACACAACTCACCCATAAATTTATTTATATCCCTGTGAAAATAGCGTTGTTACCACCTGAACGCCAGAATCTTTAAGCTGTCCGCAATCAATAATCAAGACGACGGGACAGGTAATTAACATGACGCCGCAACAACATTTTCAGGATTTGTCAGCCATTCTTCACAGCATGAAGGCGTTTCATCTGCAACACGGGCCTGCTACTGCCCAGATACGACGTGACCGGTTAATGCGAAGTGCTAACCTGATACGTGAAAACTATGCCGGGCTGACAAAAGCCATCAGCGACGATTTTGGTCACCGTAGCGGGTACCAGACCATGGCAGCAGACCTGATAACCACAATCAATATGCTTACCCATTCCGCCGATAATCTGGATCAGTGGATGCAACCGGAGATTGCCGCAGTACCCGTTGACGGCATGCAGGCATGGACCGAGCCACAACCATTAGGTGTTGTTGGGATTATCAGCCCGTGGAATTTCCCCATTAACCTGGCTTTTGGCCCACTTGCCGGTGTTTTCGCCGCAGGTAATACCGCCATGCTGAAACCGTCTGAGTTGACCCCCAGAACGTCGGAACTGCTTGCTGAATTGGTGCCCCGTTATTTTTCGCCAAATGAGTTAACTGTGGTTCTGGGCGATGCCGATACCGGGCAGGCCTTCAGCCGTTTGTCCTTCGACCACCTGGTCTTTACTGGTAGCACGGTTGTTGGCCGCCATGTGATGCGCGCCGCAGCAGAAAATTTGGTGCCGGTAACGCTGGAGTTGGGCGGCAAATCTCCCGTGGTGGTTGACGTTGACGCCGACCCTGTCGTTGCCGCAGAGCGTACGTTAACCATAAAGACATTCAATGCCGGGCAAATTTGTATCTCTCCTGATTATGTGTTGCTCCCTCAGGAGCAAGAATCAGCATTTGTGGAGGCTGCACAGGCATTTGTAGGCAAAACTTTCCCGACACTGCAAAGCAATGAAGACTACACCTCTATTATTAACGAACGGCATTTCTTACGCCTTTTGAACTTGCTTGAGGATGCACAGCGTAAAGGTGCCCGGGTCATTAGCCTGGCACCGGGTAATGAGCCCGCTTTCGATAACCAGAGCAGGAAAATCGCCCCCCATATTATTCTTGGTGTAACGGAAGAGATGCTGGTGATGCAGGAGGAGATTTTCGGCCCACTGCTCCCGGTGAAAACGTATTCTTCCGATGTCAGTGAAGCTATCCGTTATATCAATGCAGGCCCGCGCCCACTGGCGGTGTATTACTTCGGCCATGATGCTGAACGCCAGAAGCAGGTTCGGTTACAAACAACGTCTGGTGCACTGGTTATCAACGATGTGATGACTCATGCTTCTATAAACAGCCTGCCATTTGGTGGTGTGGGGGCATCCGGTACTGGTGCTTATCACGGCGTGCACGGTTTCCGTCGCTTCAGCCATATTAAACCAGTCGTTGTCCAGGAGAGTGCCGGGCACTCTAATCTTCGCCTTCGCGCACCTTACCAGGACAAGGTAACAGCCGCTGAAGCATTTCTAAAAAACTAAACCATCTGTACTGCCGATATTCAGGAGTAAATATGAAAATTTTAATGGTTCTGACTTCACATTCCGCATTAGGTAACACCGGTAAGAAAACCGGGTTTTGGCTGGAAGAGTTTGCCGCCCCTTATTATGTCTTTAAGGATGCAGGCGCTGAAGTGGTGCTGGCTTCACCTGCGGGTGGCCAGCCGCCGCTGGATCCCAAAAGTGATTTGCCTGACTTCCAGACTGCGCTAACGGAACGTTTCAAAACCGATAAAGTTGCTCAGGATGCGCTGGCAAATACAGTCAAACTGGAGACGGTATCGCCAGCGGATTTCGATACCGTTTTTTACCCTGGTGGTCACGGGCCGTTATGGGATTTGGCTGAATCCAGCACATCTATTGAACTGATTGAGTCATTTAACCGTGCCGGGAAGCCAATTGCGTTTGTGTGCCACGCGCCAGGTGTATTGCGCCATGTGAAAAATAGCCAGGGTGAGTTGCTGATTAAAGGGCGTAATGTCACGGGTTTTACCAATAGCGAAGAGGACGCTGTTGAATTAACTCATGTGGTGCCGTTCCTGATTGAGGATGAGTTTATCGCAGCGGGCGCGAAGTATTCTAAAGGCCCTGACTGGATGCCGTATGTTGTGGAAGATGGCAACCTGATTACTGGCCAGAACCCTGCAAGCTCAGAGGCTGTGGCTGCCGCTTTACTGAAAAAAGTGCAGTAACGCGTAGAAGTGGGATAACCCGTTGAGTGCACTGGTATGCATACCAGTGCACTCTGGTAAAACTTATGGGGCTATTGAATGAGAGCCTAATAAAACGCCCTGCCTTCTGTATTGTTTTGTAAATTGTTTTTTGCATTTTGCTGGCTATAACGGTATAACATGTGTCATTCGGAAGTTTAGACGTCTATACGTTCGGAAGGTAAAATGCAGGACTCCACCACATCGCACGCGGCCCAGCAGCAGGAAGAAGGGCGGCTTAAACGCACAATGAAAACCCGCCATTTGATTATGCTCTCTTTAGGGGGCGTGATTGGCACCGGGCTGTTTTTTAACACCGGCTATATTATTTCCACTACCGGTGCTTTGGGCACATTACTGGCTTACCTGATTGGCGCACTGGTTGTCTGGCTGGTTATGCAGTGCCTGGGTGAGCTGTCTGTCGCCATGCCGGAAACCGGCGCATTCCATGTGTATTCAGCTCGCTACCTGGGGCCTGCTACTGGGTATACCGTGGCCTGGCTTTACTGGCTTACCTGGACTGTTGCATTAGGTTCGAGTTTTACCGCCGCGGGTTTTTGTATGCAGTACTGGTTCCCGCAAGTGCCGGTCTGGGTGTGGTGCCTGGTTTTTTGTGTGCTGATTTTCGGCCTGAATGTGGTGTCGACTCGCTTTTTTGCCGAAGGGGAGTTCTGGTTCTCAATTATTAAAGTTATCACCATTGTGGCATTTATTGTTCTGGGGGCGGCGGCCATCTTCGGCTTCTTGCCAATGAAAGATGGCTCACCCGCGCCTTTACTGCACAATATTACTGGTAATGGCTGGTTCCCTCATGGTGGCCTGCCCATTCTGATGACGATGGTTGCAGTGAACTTCGCATTTTCCGGAACCGAGCTAATTGGTATTGCGGCCGGTGAAACTGAAAACCCACAAAAAGTGATTCCGGTTGCCATCCGCACGACTATCGCCCGGTTGATAATCTTCTTTATTGGTACGGTTTTTGTACTGGCGGCATTAATTCCTGCAGACCAGGCTGGGGTGGTGAAAAGCCCATTTGTGCTGGTGTTCGAGAAAGTCGGGATCCCAGGTGCGGCCGATATCTTTAACTTCGTTATCTTAACGGCGATTCTCTCTGCCGCTAATTCCGGGTTATATGCCTCCGGGCGCATGCTGTGGTCGCTTTCCCGTGAACGCACGCTACCTGCCTGTTTCTCACGTCTTACCCACCGTGGTGTACCCCTCACTGCGTTATCTGTCAGCATGTTGGGTGGAGTGCTGGCGCTGTTTTCCAGTGTAGTCGCGCCTGATACGGTCTATGTAGCGCTTTCGGCGATTTCCGGGTTTGCAGTGGTGGCAGTTTGGCTAAGTATTTGTGCGGCGCATTACGTGTTCCGCCGCCAGCATATTGCCGCCGGGCGGGCGTTAAATGAATTGCATTACCGTGCGCCCTGGTTCCCGGTGACACCGATTTTAGGGTTTGTCTTGTGCCTGTTAGCCTGTGTTGGCCTGGCGTTTGACCCCGAGCAGCGTATTGCATTATGGTGCGGCCTGCCGTTTGTTGCCCTGTGCTACGGCGTTTATTACCTCACACAGTATCTGGCTAAACGTAACCAACCGGAGGTGGAACATGTCAGTGATTGATCCCGTACAAAACGCGTTGCAACACAGCTCTTTTTTAGTGCTGGATGGCGCAATGGCAACGGAGTTGGAAAACCGGGGATGCAACCTGGCAGACAGCCTCTGGTCGGCGAAAGTTCTGCTGGAAAACCCGCAACTGATTTACCAAGTCCACCTGGATTATTTCCGGGCCGGAGCACAGGTTGCCATTACGGCCAGTTACCAGGCAACTCCTGCCGGGTTTGCTGCACGCGGCATTAGCCATGAGCAGTCTCTGGCATTAATTACGCAAAGTGCACGCCTTGCCTGCCAGGCGCGTGAGGATTACCTGGCAGAACACTCAGGCTCCCCGGCGTTACTGGTTGCTGGTTCTGTTGGCCCATTTGGCGCTTTTCTGGCAGATGGCTCTGAGTACCGTGGCGATTACCAGCGCAGTGCTGCTGAATTCAAGGATTTTCACCGCCCGCGTATTGCGGCGTTAGTCCAGGGCGGTGTGGATCTGTTGGCCTGTGAAACCCAGCCCTCGTTTGCGGAAACCAAGGCATTAGTGGATTTACTGGCACAGGAATTTCCTGCGCTGCCGGCCTGGTTCTCGTTTACTTTGCGTGACAGTGAGCATTTGAGCGATGGTACGCCGCTGGCAACAGTGGTGAGTTTCCTGAAGGATTACCCGCAGGTTATTGCGGTGGGGGTGAACTGTATTGCGCTGGAGAAAACCACGGCTGCGTTAACCACGCTTCATAAGCTGACTGCGTTGCCACTGGTGGTGTACCCCAATTCAGGTGAACAATACGATGCTGTAACCAAAACCTGGCATCACAGTGGTGAAGCCTGCCACCAACTGGCTCACTATTTACCCGAGTGGCTGGCAACCGGAGCCCGGTTAATTGGTGGCTGTTGCCGTACTACACCGGCGGATATCGCAAGCATTGCGGCTGGGGCGCACAGCCATTAATTCTGGCAGATAAAAAAGGCCCATCCGGGTGGATGGGCAAGGTCAGAATCGCGCGCTTTCTGGCGCGCGCAACACATTTTCACTCAATATATTATTACTCAACACATTTCATAGCCGTGCTAATTGTATGGGTTCCCCAAATGCGCCATCTGTAGTGCAAACCTGTGCAGCAAAATCGGCACCGGCTTGCAGGCTGGTTACCAGGCTTTGCCCACTCAGGTGCGCCAGCAAGAACGCAGTAATAAAACCATCCCCGGCACCCAGCGTATCTACCGCTGTAATCGGTGTCGGGCGCTGGGTTAGCCATGTTTCACCATCGAATAATAACGCGCCTTCCGCACCACGGGTTGCCACGGCAATAGCGCCATTTTTGTGGTGCGCTTCGGCCAGTAACTCACGGGTTTCACTTAATGAACGTTCAGAACAGGAAAAGAAGGCATAGTCCAGCCACTGGCAGCAGGCCAGAGCATTGGCTGGGGTAAAGTCATCTGAAAAGTCATAACTGAGCAGGCCGGGAAGGCGCGCCAGTTGTGGCAACAGGTGTTCGGTATAGCTGTAAGCTGCACTGTGTATCAGAGAAAATTCACTAAGCCAGGGCAGATATTGCAGGATGAAATCCATGGGCGTGCGCTGGCGTACTCCACCAGCGTTCGAGCCCAAAAATACCCGGTCACCATCCTGAATAGTCAGTGTGGCAAAGCCACTTTCACCCGGGACATCCAGGCAGTGGTGGGTTTGAATCTGCCGGTTAGCCAGGATATTGCGAATATGTGCCGCCGCCACATCATCACCAAAAATACCCAAATAAGCGGCATTAGCATTGAGTTCATGGGCAAACACGCTGAAATTCAGCGCATTGCCTCCCGGATAACCAAGCCCGGTATGCTGATAGCGGTCAATAACATTATCGCCCAATCCCAGTACTTTCATTCTGCCCTCAGTATTCGATTTTGCCCATGTACCGGCGTGTTTCCAGTGGGTGCTGGCGAATGGTTGCCAGTGACGCGCGGTAATCACACATCACACTGTAGAACAGTATGGGGTTAAAGTAGTCCACTACACTGGCGTCTATTGCCCCAAGCCCCAGTTCGCGAGCATCAACAATTTCGGTTTTCTCTGCGTGTTGTGCCAGAAACTGGACCACACGTTCATCCAACGGGCGAGTCAGCCCTTCGTTAACCAGCACAATCCATGGTGTGGAATGGTCGGTAACTTCGAAAGGGCCGTGGAAGTATTCTCCGCTATGGATGCTGGCGGCGTTAAGCCATTGCATTTCCATTAATGAGCAGATAGCAAAACCATAGGCATGCCCATAGGATGCGCCACTCGACAGGACATAAAATAACGATTCATCAGCAAAACGCTGGGCAAAGTCTGCAATGCGGGCAGTGATTTTTTGGCGAGCACGGCTAATCAGTGTATCTATCATGCTCATACCGTGATGAAACGCGGAGTTGCTGGCATAACCTTCAGTGTGATTGAGTGCATTGACACACAGATTAAGGATGATAGCCATCGGGTTATTGACGACCTGGCTGGTGTCCCCCCATTCATAAAGAATGTGGCGCGTAGCCGCTTTTAACAGTGAAGCATCAGGATTATGTGTAAGGCAAATTGTGGCACTGCCATTTTGTTGTGCCAACTGCGCTGCTGCCACGGATTCCGGCGTGTTACCACCATGTGAGCAGACGATAGTCAGTGTTTGTGGGCCGAGTGTTTTCGGGGGTGCGTAGACAAACTCATTGGCTGTCATCATATAACTGCGCAGTTCACTGGCCTCACGGTTTAAAAAATAATGAGCCGGATACATATCGACCAGAGAGCCGCCACAGGCGACCAGGGCAATATGTTTTAGCGGTGAGGTTGCACTGAAGTGAGAGTGCAGTAAGTCGGTAATCAGCGTGGTGGTATTCATTTATTACTCGCCATAGACATTGAAACTAAAATATTTTTTTGCCAGTTTGTCGTAAGTGCCATTTGCCCGAATGGCCGCGATAGCGTCGTTTATTTGCGCCAGATGTACAGTATCTTCTTTGCGCAATCCGATTCCCGTGCCTGGGCCAAATATTGCAGGGTCTTTTACCTGGTCACCTTTTAGTTCGAAATTTTTGCCCTGAGGCTTCGTTAACAACGCCTCTGTCACGACTGTGGCATCGTCCAGTGTTCCGTCAATGCGCCCGGCCACCAGGTCGGCATAAACGGCTTCAGCGCTGGGGTAGGAAACCAATTCAACACCTTTATCTCGCCAGTGTCTTTGGGCGTAGACTTCGAATACTGAACCCTGCTGCACACCAATACGCTTCCCTTTCAGGCTTGCGGCCGTAGGGAGCAGAGCATTATTTTTCCCCGCAACCAGGTATGCCGGGGTGTTAAAGAGTTTATTGCTGAAGGCAATGGCTTTTTTGCGTTCATCTGTAATCGAAAGGGAGGACAGAATGGCATCGAATTTGCGGGCTTTCAGTGCAGGAATCAGCCCGTCAAAACTGTTTTCCACCCATTGGCACTTCACCTGCATTTGGGCACAAATCGCATTACCCAGATCGATATCAAAACCGGTAAGTGCACCAGTGGATGTTTTGGATTCAAACGGGGGAAATGTTGGGTCAGTCCCCAGGCGCAGTACTTCTTCTGCCCCCCAACCTGGGGACGCAATGCAACAGGCAACACTCAGGCACAACACAGACAGTACGCGCTTCATGATGATTCCTTAAGTTGACCATAAAAAAGACCATAAAATATATACTCATTGTCTCTTTGTTGTGCAATATATTTCTGTATAAAACTAAAATATATATTTATATTATGACGTTATGGTATATTTTTGTTGTGCGCAGGTAAAAGTGGCAGGCGATTAACGCACTGATTATAAAATGATAAAATTAAACCAATAACGGTCTGAATAACGGGTAATTTATACCATGAGTGATTTAGCAAGTGGGAAGCGGCGGCCACGTAAAGCCTATATTGAGGCCAAAAAAACATTGCTGGCGTACCTGAATACCCCAGAGTTTACTAATGGGGATCAAATCCCGCCGGAGCGTGAGCTGGTTGAGTTATTAGGTATCAGCCGCATGACACTACGCAAGATCCTGGCTGAGCTGGTTGAAGGAGGTATTCTTGAACGCAGGGGCAATCAGGGTACATGGCTGCGGCAGGCTGCGATTGCACGTCCCCTGACAACACCTGTAGAACAGGGTATTGGGCAGATAACCGAAATGAACGGAGCGAAGTCCGGGAGCCAGCTCTTGTATTTCCAGCAGGCGCCTGCCAGCACACGTATTGCGCGGTGGTTGCAAATTCAGCCCGGTGAGCCTGTTGTGGTTATCAAACGTTTGCGGCTCGCGGATGGTGAGCCATTTTGCCTTGAAACCAGCTATTTACCAGGGAACAGAGTACCTAGAATAACAAGGCAGATGCTTGAACAACAAGGTTCGTTGTACAAATTATTGGCTGAGTTTTACCACTTGCACGCGGCATCAGACAATGGCTCATTGCAGGTTGGCCGGATGAATGAAGAGGAACATACGTTGCTGCAGGTTCCACCAGACAGCCCGTCACTGGTATATCGGGGTACTATTAGCGATGGGCAGGGCATTCCATTGGAATACCTGGTGTCAGTTAACCACCCGGAACGGGTTGTGTTTAATGTGCAAAACCGTGGAATAGTTGTGGCACCGCAATCCCCGTTAATCGAGCCAGGCCATTAACCAGGGCATGGCAAAAGCACCTGGGGCCAGCATGGCAAATGCCCACACGCAGGCAGATGCCAGGTTTGCCAACTGAAAGGGCAGGCGTGGCATGGCACAAATACCCCCTACCAGCGGTACAATGGCGCGGAGTGGCCCAAAAAAGCGGCCAAAGAAAATACTCAGTGTGCCCCAACGCTCGAAGAAAGCGTGGCCGCGAGCCAGTAACCATGGCTTGCGTGAAAGTGGCCACCACTTTGTTACGCTGTCTTTAAAGTGATACCCCAGCCAGTATGAAACGCTGTCACCCAACCATGCACCCGCACTGGCTGCTGCCCACAGCCACCAGAATGGCACGATGCTGTCTGCCAACAAGGCACCAAGTGCCAGTAAAATAACGGTGGCGGGGAGCAACAGGGAAAGAAAAGCCAATGATTCGCCAAACGCCAGCAAAAATACAATTGGCGCAGCCCAATAGTGATGCTGGTTAATTAGTTCGCTCACCCAACGGGTTATTTCCTGAATGGACATGCCTTTATTCTCCCTGTGGTTATTTCGGCTTAATAGCATAGAGGCGGCAATAAAAACCATGGCTAAACAAGGCGATATCTGTGCTGATTTGTATCGTCACTGTTAGTAATAATTCCTTATGCTCTCTCAGGGATATATCGTCGCTTTAAGTTAAATCAACAGGTATTATTCGGAAAAACGATTATAGGAATGGATTAAATGGACAGACAATCGTTTGCTGAGCTTTTTGTTGGCATGCAATCTCTTGTGCGGCCTTTATTGATTAATGTGATGTTGAATGATGGCGATACCCACTTAATTAATCAGTTGCCTGTATTTGGCGGCGAGCCGCGCTGGCAGCGAATAACCAGCCTGACACCGAAAAATTTACAGCAGGCTTTTTTGACTCTGATTTTCCCTGGGGTGAAGCTTCCGTTGGAAGCTTTATCTCAGTTTGATGGCCTGGTGGTGCTGTTATTGCCCGCAGGGGCGGGCGCGCCTGCTAATTTACCCAAGGGTGTTATTGCCTGGCCAGTTCAGGGGCCGCTGATGCGTGGGTTACAGGCCAGATTAATGACATTACTGGTGCCATTGTTACAACCGGGCCTGGTCATGTCGGAATGTGAAGACGTTTCACAAATACTTAAAGCGGGCAGGACACTCCAGCACTGTATTGTGCGTAATTATCAACCAGAAACTCTGGCGAAAAATATTACTGCGCGCCTGCCGCTGGCTGAACAAAATAGTTTACTGGTGGTGCTGTTATCCCCTTTTGCTCGCGGGCTGATTACCAGTTATGAAGAAGCAATGGAAAAAATAGCGGTGCAAATGCGGCCCCAGGCAAGGTTGCTGGGAGGTATCTGGCAATGCGCAATAGAAGAGCCTACCGCGCGGGTGATTGGGCTGTCCGGGTTTCCGTCAGATATTTTGACCGCCAGGCATTATTTGGCCACTGGCAGCCTGACCCAGAATGTGCCGCTGTAAGGAATGGGCAGAAAGCGCTGGTAAAGTGTTTTCAGTGTTTGTTCCGGGTTTATGTCGGCAAATTGTTGTGGGTAGAATGTTTTCGCGAAAAACTCGACTGCTGCAACATGATAAGGGCTGAGGTAGAAATTATGCCACAGCCCCCATGCGTTCCCCTGGCGTATGGCATTGAGGTAGCTCAGGGGTTGTTGCGCTGCGATGGCGCGCTTCATGCTGCTCTCTGCCTGTTGCTGGCTAACCTGTGGGCCGAGTTGTAATGTGCGCCCGCTGTTGCTCATTCCTGTGCCGATGTAGACCTCAGGCTGGCTGGCGAGTAATTGTTCTGATGACAGATTACCAAAAACCCCTTTAAGCAGCGGTTTGGCAATATTATCCCCGCCCGCGAAATCGAGTAATTGCCCTAAATTCCCATGAGCAACCGTGGTGCAGCAAGTGTCACGTCTGCCAAGGTGGAGGTGTAAAAATACCCGGGGTTTAGGTTCGTTAATTGTGGCCAGCCGTTTTTCCACTTGAGCCATATGTTGCTGGTAGAAATCAATAAAACTTTGTGCCCGTTGCTGCTGGTTTAATACTTCGCCTAATAAACGAATACTGGGTACGGTGTTATGCAGCAGATCAACCCGCAGATCGATTTTAATTACCGGGATATGGGCCTGGGCCAGTAATTCAATGAACTGGTTTTCCGAATGGCTGTTCTTTGCTAACTGCGGCAGGATAACCAAGTCTGGTTTGAGACTGATGACTTGTTCAATATTACTTTGACTCAGAAAACCGTCACCCAATTGGGTTATCGAGGCCAGTTGTGGGAAAGCTTTTAACCATACCGACCAGGTTTGCGGGTCGTATTTCGCCATATCACCCGGCCAGCCAATAATCTTACCTGCGGGATAACCTGGCTCCAGTAAGCCCAGGGTATACAACATGCGGCTTTCTCCCAACACAATTCGCTGTGGGTTATCAGGAATGGTGACCTGGCGGCCAGTAATGTCAGTGACTGTTTTGGCGCAGACAAATGAGCTGAACAGCAGGCATAAAGTGAGAAGCAGGGGGCGCATACGGCAGGTAGCCTGAAACAAATAAACGGAGCTAAATGATAATTAGAATCAGTTATTTTTGCAATGTGAACCATCCCGTCTGGCTAACGGGATGGTTACAATCAGACATCTTGTGGTAGGTGGGCACCAATATAACGTTGGTACTTGCTGGCTTTCAGATAAGTGAGGTCAACCAGTACCAGTCCGTCAATACAGTCGTTAAAGTCCGGGTCGCTGCCGAAATCAATAAACTGCACGCCGCCGGGTTCACACAACTCCGAATATTGTTTGTACAGTGGCGGAATACCGCACCCAAGATGATTCAGACGTTGCTTCAGATGCGCCAGGTCTTGCTGGTAATCTGTGCCCGTAAACTCACCCAGCACTTCCGGGAGAGAAGAGGGCCAGGGGCGGCGAGACACGCCCAGCGCGCAGGCAGGAGCAAACCATAAGCGGTAAAAAGCGACCAATAAGTGGCGGGCAGTCAGCGGCATGCCACCCGAAATGGACACCGGCCCAAATAAATAACGGTAATCGGGGTTACGGGCCAGCCAGGCCCCGATGCCATACCACAGGTAATCCAACCCGCGTCGCCCCCAGTAGCGGGGTTGAATAAAGCTACGGCCCAGCTCAATCCCTTGTGCCAGAATGGGTTCCATTTCCTGTTGGTAGTCGAACAGGCTGTGGCTGTACAGACCGGTGTAACCCTGTTGCTTCAGCGCATCTTTGCCTGGCATAAAACGATAGGCACCAACAATTTCCAGTGCGTCGTCATCCCATAAAACCAGGTGCCAGTAATTGTCATCCCAGGCATCAACATCGCGACGTTTCCCTGTGCCTTCGCCCACAGCCCGAAATGCGATTTCACGTAACCGCCCCAGTTCACGCAGGATGGGCGTTTCCTCAGCGCCATTGCGCCGCCAGAGATAAATCCGTTTCCCATCGGGCGCACTTCCCAGGCATTCTGTTTGGTTGAGTGCACGGCGTAGTCCCTGCCGGTCTTCCGGGGGCGCAATGCCTTTTTCTGTACGGAAATATCCTGTATTGCGTTTCCCAAGCCCATGAACATGTTCGCGAAAGTGGGCGGCCAGTTCACGGGATGGCTGGGTTGTTTGCCAGCCAGACCAGGGAATGCGTTCGCCAACTCTGACGGGTAAGGTGCTACCACGCAGGCGGAACATTTCACGAATCAGTAACAGTAGCGATAACCCCGGTGAAATCAGGGAAGTGAGATAAAACAGGGCGCTGTTACGTGCCTGAATGTGTACTGGCAGAATCGGTGCCTGGTAGCGCCTGGCGAGCTTGATAAACCCGGCAGACCAGGGCCGGTCACTGATCCCTTCTGGCCGCCAGCGGGCCACTTCCCCGGCAGGGAAAAAGATTAATACGCCTCCGGCAGCAAGGTGATTATCCATTTCCGTGACTGCCGATTTGCGTACCTGGTTGTTCATGTTGTCTACGGCGATAAACAACGAAGCGAGCGGTTCAAGCTGGCTAAGAATGCGGTTTGCCACCACTTTGATATCGCGGCGAACGCGTGAAATAGCATAAAGCAGTAACAGGCCATCGGCAGTGCCAGTGGGGTGGTTGGCAACCACGACTAATGGCCCATGCTCCGGTATTTGCTCCAGATCCCTTGCTGGGATATCACACTGTATTTGCAGGTGCTCCAGCACTTGCTCAACCATATCCAGCCCCTTGAGGTGACGGTAATCGTGCGCAAACTGCTGGAAATCCTGTTCGTGAAGTAAGCGTTTGAGCATACGCACGGCGCGTTCGCCGGGCTTGTGGTGGGGATATAACTCATCCAGTACGTTGTCGATACTAAACACGGTCATTCCTCCTCTATTTTGAGGCTGACCTTAAAGCGGCAACATGACAGGTGCATGTCAACGGGGTGACGTTCTTGTGGCGTGCCGCTGACTGCTATTTTTGTGCAACAAAATAATTTCTGTTAATGTACAATCCTGCAACATTTCTTTATAGCAGGCTGTGTTTTGTTGCATTGTTTCCACGCAAGAGTGGGCCGGGTGGGTGTTCTGCTGGCACTACTCGCCATCTTCATGCTGTTTGTTGCACCCATTGTGTCAAAAACACTGGTGCGACAAGGGTTGATGATGCCTGAAATGGGTAACATGCTAATGCCCGGTATGGCGATGGCGCACTCTGCGCATGAGCTATCTCATGAACATGCTGGTGAACACCCTCTGTTACACCAACCCCTTTCGCAAGACACCTCACCTGAGCACCGTGTTGGGGCCGGGAGCGTGGCTGCTCAACAGGCAAGCTGGATGGATGATGCTGCTTGTGGTTATTGCCAGTTATTGCTGCATATGCCGCTTATCTTTTGGGTTGCCGCGTTAATATTGTGGTGCCTCATTACATTACGCCGCATACCGGCGTTTGTGCAGACCAGTACACCTGCGTTCAGCGGGTGGTTCCGACCATTTCTGGCTCGCGCCCCGCCTGTTGCCGTTATCCACTAAAAACACAGTTGCTGTGCGGCGCTATTTAGTGCTGCAGGGCAGAGTACTTTCTGGATAACTGATTACAGGTAAACCATGATCTCTGAACACTCATCGCCCGGTGGGCGAGGCGCTTTCGTACATTTGCTGCGTCGTCTGCATTTCTATATTGGTCTGTTTGTTGGGCCGTTTATTTTCCTTGCTGCATTTACCGGGACAGTTTATGTCCTGACCCCACAATTGGAAAATGCCTGGTACGCCAGCACGTTATTTGTCACCCCACAGGGGGAAGCACAGCCGCTGTCGCGCCAGGTGGAAGCAGCCCGGCGTTATGTGGGGCCGGATGAACCCTTTTATGCTGTGCGCCCAGCCCCTGGCCCACAGGACACAACCCGAGTTCAGTTTGCTGACAGTACGCTTGGTGCTTCACGTTCCAGAGCGGTGTTTATTAATCCTTATACGCTGGCGGTAACCGGTGATATGCCGGTATACGGCACTAGCGGAGTTTTACCGTTACGTACCTGGATTGATGAATTTCACCGTAGCTTACAACTTGGGGTTGTTGGGCGTAATTACAGTGAGTTGGCTGCATCCTGGATGTGGGTTGCTGCCCTGGGCGGAATGGTGTTGTGGTGGCAAACACGGGTAAAAAAACGGCGCAATGGACCGGTTCGTGGGGCAAAAGCACGCACTCGCCACTGGCATATTGTGCTGGGGTTAAGCTTGCTGGTGGGGATGGTTTTTTTCTCGGCCACGGGACTAACCTGGTCGCGCTGGGCTGGGGGTAATATTGATACGCTGCGTAGTAACCTGGGCTGGATGACACCGCAAGTCCGTACATCTTTGACGGTTGATGGTACTCCCACACAGACGGACCCGCATGCCATGCATCACATGCAAGGTGGCATGGTGATGGCAGGCCCTGTCCAGGACTGGGATAAAGTGCTGGCAGCAGCAAGGCAGGCGGGCATATCAGCGAATAAAATTGAGATTCGCCCGCCGAAAAAAATGGGTACAGCCTGGACGGTGACGGAAATTAACCGGGCATGGCCCACGCAGGTTGATGCGGTTGCAGTTAACCCAACGAATTTTCATATTGTTGATGCCGTGCATTTCGCGAACTTCCCGCTAGTGGCGAAGCTCACCCGTTGGGGCATTGATGCACATATGGGAATACTTTTTGGCCTGGCTAACCAAATTTTGCTGGTGGTATTTGGCTTTGGTGTATGTGTGTTAATTGCACTGGGTTACCGGCAGTGGTGGTTGCGCCGCCCGGCTCGCACTGAACTACCTTTAAGTGCCGCCTGGTTTGCCTTGCCAGCCAGGATTCGTGTCGTCGTGGCAGTGTTGGCCGCCGCATTAGGGTATTGCCTGCCTGTTATGGGTGTGAGCCTTGTGGCTTTTCTGTCGGTGGATGTCTTGCGTGGTTACTTTGGGCGTTCACGCCTGGTGTTGAATGAGTAAACCCCGAGGTTGGCGATAATCAGCATGGCGCGTGATCCTTACTGCAAATCCTAACTATGCACCCTGTAAGGATGCGTAGCCGCGCAAAGTTTTACCCGGTCGAGCTTGAAAAAATACAAGGTACCCGCACAATTTGAGCGGGTAACATTGCCCGGTGACACAAATGTAAGGATACATTTATGACGACGGTTTTATTGAAAATTGAGTCAGGTGCCACACAATCAATGCCACCAGAAGGTTTTAGTAGTTGGCTGGCGTTTTGGGAAGCTCAACGTGGTAGGCGTGCAACGGAATGCGAAGCATTTGGTTGCGACCGCGAGGTAACCGAAGCAGGAAGAGTGATTAAAAGTGGCAAGGAAGATGGGGTGTATATTTTGCCATTATGCGATCGCTGCAGCAGCCAGGCCAATACCCGGATTTTTAAAGCCTGGGATAAAGACCTGGTGATGCTCAACACAGACCTGGAAGCTGTTATCTGACATGCCCATATCTGCTGTTATAACAGGCAAAGCAGGAACGCTGGTTTCCTGCTTTTTTTGCTGTTACAGAGCGATTACAGAATATTCTTTTCTGCCAGGTCCAGTGCAAAATAACTCAGAATGACATCAGCGCCAGCACGCTTGATTGCCCCCAGACTTTCCAGTACCACGTTTTCTTCGTTAATTGCCCCGGCCAGTGCAGCCAGTTTAATCATTGAATACTCACCACTTACCTGGTAGGCCGCCAGTGGCAGTGTTGTGCGTTCGCGAATATCCCGAATAATATCCAGATACGGACCTGCGGGTTTCACCATCAGCGCATCTGCACCTTCTGCTTCATCCAACAGTGATTCACGAATGGCTTCACGGCGGTTTAATGGGTTCATTTGGTAGGTTTTACGATCACCTTTCAGTGCTGTTCCTGCCGCTTCACGGAATGGGCCATAAAATGACGAAGCAAACTTGGTTGAATAGGCCATAATGGCCGTTTCACTGAAACCTGCTGCGTCCAGTGCCTGGCGAATTGCTTTTACCTGGCCGTCCATTGCGGCGGATGGGGCAATAAAATCAGCCCCTGCTGCTGCGGCGACTACGGCTTGTTTTCCGAGGTTTACTAAGGTTGCGTCGTTATCGACACCGTGGTCGCACAATACACCACAGTGGCCGTGGCTGGTGTATTCACAAAAACAGGTATCAGACATCACCACCATTTCAGGTACCGTGGATTTGCAGATACGCGACATTCTGGCAACCAGGCCATTTTCATTCCAGGTATCGCTGCCGGTGGCATCGGTATGGTGCGAAATCCCAAATGTCATTACACCGCGAATGCCTGCTTTGGCAATACGTTCAATTTCATAAGCAAGGCGTTTTTCCGGGATTCGCACCACGCCAGGCATAGCTTCAATGGGGGTGTAGTCGTCCAGGCCTTCTTCAACAAATATTGGCAGAATCAGATCGTTACGGGTCAGTGTGGTTTCTTCGAACATAGCCCGCACGGCAGGTGATTTGCGTAACCGGCGAGGGCGGTTAGTCAGATTAAATTCAGACATAGTGCTTTCTGCTCTTCATTGTTATCAGTAATGCCAGTATACCCGAATGGTTAAACAGCTTTTTACGATTCAAGCCCACAACACCGTGTGAGCTTGAATACATTCAGGAGGACGGGATAACCAGCGGTTTATTGTTGCTCAGTGAGGCGACTAAATCGTTCACGCCATCACTCATATTGGTGAAGCGGGTTGATGCGGAGCGTGTCACCACAATAAACACGCCAATATTTTCTTGCGGGTTCATGGCCATATAAGTAATAAAACCCCCGGCCCCCCCGGTTTTTTGAATAATCCCCGGCCGACCATCTTTAGGCGCCATATAAACCCAACCTAACCCTAATGCATCCGCTTTGCCGGGAACATCCATTCCCACCAGGCGGGTTAATTGCCCGCGTTGATAAATCAGAGTTTGCATCCGGTCGGCTTGTGCGGAGCGGTGGTAAACATCAGATGATAAAAACTGCTGCATCCAGCGCATCATATCTGCCGGTGTTGAATACACACCTCCGCTACCTATAGCGGCTAAGGTATTGTTGCACGGGCTGGCGCTTTTTTCGGCCACCATTAATCTTCTGCACTGGTCTGGTGAAGGCGTATAGGTTGTGTCTTTCATGCCCAGTGGGCGAGTAATGTATGAGTCAAAGAGTGAGACCCACGATCGCCCAGCCGCACGGGATAGCGCATCGGCCAGTAAGTCAAAACCCAGGTTTGAATAGGCGGCGACGCTGCCTGGTGTAACTTTCAGGCTGGCGTGCGACAACCAGTTCCAACGTTGGGTATATGTCGGCCAGACAAATACTGGGCGGTGAGCCGCCCCACCGGGTTGTTCTCGGGGTAAGCCACTGGTGTGAGTTGCCAGGTTTTCCAGTGTGACAGGAACACCGTTGTGGCTGGGCACGGAATCACCGGCAGGTGCGTATTTTTGTAGCGGGTCATTGAGTTTCACCACCCCTTGTTCTGACAGTTTGACCAGCATTTCGCTGGTCATCAGTTTGGTCAGTGAAGCGATGCGAATAACCGAATCCAGTTGCGGGCGCACATTACTGCCAGGCCTTGTCTCACCGAAACTACGGAAAACACGCTGATTACCATCAATGACTACCATTGCCATGCCTGTGGCAGCCGTGCCGTAGTAAATCAGGTTGGCATAACGGTCAACAATATCCGCTGTCAACAACGGATCTGGCGATGGGCTGGCTTTTACTACCAGCGGTTGTAATGACATCAATAATGCCGTAACGGCGAACAGACAACGTTTCAAGGCGAATCCTGTATGCAAAACCACTCGATAACATGGGTATTTATACTACTTCTGACACATGTGCAAAGTGATAAATGCAAATCATTGTCAACCGCCTGGTTTTCAGGTTATTCGCTCACTTTGTATGGCGCTGTGTTTGGCGATTTGTGCTGTGGTAATATCTTTTTTTCTGCGAGGGTGAATGGCTATGGTACAGCGTCAGGCAGTAATGGTAGTCGATATGCAATTGGGTGTGTTTGCGACGGAACGTGTCGCACGTGACCTGTGTTGCCAGCGTATTAATCAACTCATTGATGCCGCTGAACAGGTTATTTTTATTCAACACGCGGAAGCAGACATGCAGCCTGGTACAGAGGCCTTTGAGGTACTTCCGGAGCTTCATCAACCAGCAAGCGCGTTACGTGTTACCAAAACAGCCTGTGATGCCTTCTGGCGCACTTCTCTGGCCCAGGAGTTGGAAGCCACAGGCATTACCGAGTTTGTCGTGTGTGGGTGTGCCACTGACTATTGTGTTGATGCAACGGTAAAGCGTGCTGCTGGCCTTGGTTACCGCGTTACAGTGGCGGAAGATGCACATACCACGGCAAACCGCCCTGCGGCAAATGCCGAAGTGCTGATAGCCCATCACAATGATGTGTGGCGTAATTTTACTGTACCGGGGAACCCCATTGATGTTCGCCCCGTTACCAGCATTCTTGCCCATTGGCGCGGGGATTGATTTGTCAATCAGCTTCATGCTTTGAAACAAGTTTGGCACCTTACCAGAAGTTGAAAGCGTTATGGTTAATGGAGACGGAGATCCGGCCAGAGTCGCAGTAAGTAACAACCCAATAACGAGACGTTATTTTCAGGAGTTTTTTTCATGTTCAAGTCTTTTTTTCCCAGACCGGCAGCTTTTTTCCTGTCGGCTTTTATCTGGGCGATGATAGCAGTGATTTTCTGGCAGGCCGGGGGAGAGCGTTGGTTGGAGCATTTGGTCGGGGTCACAAATGATGTGCCGATTAGCGCCGCACGTTTCTGGTCTGGGTGTTACCTGGTATTTTACGCTTACTACCTATTCTGCGTGGGGGCTTTTGCTCTGGCCTGGTTCAAAATAAGCCCACATCGTTGGCAATACTGGTCAATTCTTGGCTCCGCATTAATCGTGTTTGTTACCTGGTTTCTGGTGGAAGTCAGTGTGGCTATTAACGCCTGGTATCAGCCGTTTTATGACCTTATTCAGCGTGCGCTGGCAAAACCGAATACCGTGCCTATTTATCAGTTTTATAATGAACTGGGCGTTTTCCTGGGGATTGCGTTGATAGCGGTTGTGGTGGGGGTGTTGAATAATTTCTTTATCAGCCACTACGTGTTCCGCTGGCGTACTGCCATGAACGAACACTATATGGAGCACTGGCAGCGCCTGCGCCATATTGAAGGGGCTGCACAGCGTGTACAGGAAGATACCATGCGCTTTGCTTCCACACTGGAAGATATGGGGGTTAGTTTGATAAACGCTATCATGACTTTGATTGCGTTTTTGCCTGTGCTGGTGGCGCTGTCGCCCCATGTTCCTGAGTTACCCATAGTTGGGCAGATCCCTTACGGGTTGGTGATAGCGGCTATCGTCTGGTCTTTGTTTGGTACCGGGGTTTTGGCGCTTGTTGGGATAAGGCTGCCAGGGCTTGAGTTCAAAAACCAGCGTGTGGAAGCGGCTTACCGGAAAGAGTTAGTCTATGGTGAAGACGACAAAATGCGGGCAACACCACCCACGGTAAAAGAGTTGTATGCCGGTGTGCGTAAAAACTATTTCCGCCTCTATTTCCACTACATGTACTTTAATATTGTGCGTATTCTCTATCTGCAGGTAGATACTGTATTTGGTATTTTTCTGCTGTTTCCGTCCATTGCTGCGGGCACAATCACTCTGGGGCTGATGACCCAGATTACCAATGTATTTGGCCAGGTTCGCGGGGCATTCCAGTATTTGATTAGCTCCTGGACAACACTGGTAGAATTAATGTCAATTTATAAGCGTCTGCGTAGCTTTGAACGGGAGCTGGATAACATTCCTGAACCGGAAGAAGTGGAAGTGGCCTGACAGGGCTTTGGCTGCCGGGAGGGGATACTCCCGGCAAAAAAATCACATCCGGCGTAGTTTGAATACCAGCGCCAGTACCGCCAGCATTAAACCGCCCGCCAGCATAGGCACCAGCCCAAAAATGGTGCTAACCAGCATACTCATTTGAATAACAGGTTGATTTGTCTCGCTGTTTGCCTGCAATAGATGCTCAAAAACACCTTGCGAATGAGACAGCATGTTGAGTAAGTGCGAACCTACCCAGAAACAAAACAACACGAAAACAGCATAAGCAATATTCCCCGGCAGCGTTGCTTTGGGGCGTGCCCGGGGCAGGTTACGAACTGGCAGGTCTGTCATAGTGCACTCTCTTGCCGTAATTGTTACGCGCATGGTGAATATTGAAAAGTAACGAGAGTGTTGCAGCCTGGTATCATACCGGACATAAGAATAGTGGTAATTTGGGTTACGGAATAATCCTGGTTTGTGCAGGCTGTAATGCATGTCATATTTTTATGCTTTCGGCATGGCGTTGTCCGGGCGCGACATACCACACAGACAGGCAGCGCTGAATAGTAGACAATGGGTGTTTATTAGGTAACTGGGGCCTGTTGTGTATGACTCTGAGCACGAAACTTCGCCGTGACTGGCACTATTATGCGTTCGCTATTGGGCTGATTTTTATTCTTAATGGCGTGATAGGGCTGGCCGGTTTTCCAACCGAAGGATGGAAAAGTTATGCTGTGGGGCTGGTGACCTGGGTTATCAGTTTCTGGCTTGCCGGGAAAATTATCCGCCGCCGCCCGGAGGCAACGGCGCAAGAGCGTGATTAATGTGAAACGCTGCTTTTCAGTGCGTTATCTTGTTGGTGGCGTTCCAGAGCAAGTTCAATCAGCCGGGTGATCAATTCTTGGTAACTTAACCCACTGGCCTGCCACAATTTGGGGTACATGCTGATATTGGTAAACCCTGGCAGGGTGTTGATTTCATTAATGATGACCTGGTTGTCTGGTGTCAGAAATACATCCACTCGTGCCATGCCAAGGCAATCCAGAGCCTGGTATGCTTTTACAGCGATAGCACGGATATTATCGCTGACTTCACTGGGGAGTGCTGCCGGAACAACGACGTCGGCACCCTGGTCATCAATATATTTTGTGTCGTAAGAGTAAAAAGCACTTTTCACCACGATTTCACCGCATACGCTGGCCTGCGGGTCGCTATTACCCAACACTGCGCATTCAATTTCTCGCCCTTTAATTCCTTGTTCAACCACCACTTTATGGTCAAATTCAAAAGCAAGATCGACGGCTGCAGTAAATTCGGCTTCACTGGTCACTTTACTGACACCGACAGAAGAACCTTGGTTGGCGGGTTTTACAAACATCGGCAAACCAAATTGCTGTTCCAGCGCCTGGAACTCATAGTGCTGGCGATTGGTGCGGGTAAGCGTAACAAACGGCGCAATTTGCAACCCTGCATCACGCAGAAGGCGCTTGGTAACATCTTTGTCCATGCACATGGCTGAACCCAGTACACTGGAGCCAACAAAAGGCAGATTTGCCACGCGTAACATGCCCTGCAAAGAACCATCTTCGCCTAACGTGCCGTGAACTATCGGAAAAATCACATCAACCTGGTCTAGTGAATGCGCGCTGCTTGAGTCTATAAGCTGGTTTTGCTCAAACCCCGGTATCAGCGCCACATTTTTTTCTGAACGGTTCAGGGCAATTAATGCCGGATTGTTTGCATTCAGGAGGTAGCTGGATGCGTCGTTAATATGCCACTGGCCTTGCTTATCAATACCCAGAAGGACAACGTCGAATTTTGTTTTATCAATGGCGTCGACGATATTTTTTGCCGACTGAAGGGAAACTTCATGCTCGGAAGATTTACCGCCAAACACGATCCCCACACGTAACTTTGCCATGTCGCACATTCCTGAGGCTTATCAAAAACGACACCATATCATGCTGGCGTAGTGGATTCATGTGCTTCATGAAGCGGAAGTGAAAAGGGGAGCGGAGTGCTGCTATTTTGTTCACTTTACCCATGAAAAAACGGCCGGATGAGATGTTGTATATGTAGCATACATTCATACGACCACTGATATTTGTACTACAAATAAAGCTTATTACCCGATAAACATCCAAAATAAAAATAAGGGCATGTTATGTGAGGGCAGAAGAAAAGTTCGCTGTTATGCTGGCGGTACTTCATTTTGTCTCACTGTGTTTTCTGTATGGAATCCTGGAAAGTTAACCTTATTTCAGTCTGGTTTGGCTGCTTTTTTACCGGGCTGGCCATTAGCCAGATTTTACCTTTTTTGCCGTTGTATATTTCCCAGTTGGGCGTGCATTCCCATGAAGCGCTGTCGATGTGGTCAGGGTTTACGTTCAGTATCACTTTTCTTGTTTCCGCGATTGTCGCTCCCTGGTGGGGTAGCCTTGCCGACCGTAAAGGGCGTAAGTTGATGTTGCTGCGTGCGTCGCTGGGTATGGCAGTGACTATTTTGTTACAAGCGTTCGCGACCAATGTCTGGCAACTTTTTATTCTGCGCGGTGTGATGGGGCTGACATCAGGTTATATCCCAAATGCATTGGCTTTAGTGGCTTCTCAGGCTCCTCGGGAACGCAGTGGCTGGGCAATTAGCACGTTATCTACCGCCCAGATAACCGGCGTGATAGTTGGCCCATTAATGGGTGGGATCCTGGCGGATAATTTCGGGCTGCGGCCAGTGTTTTTACTCACCTCAGCCCTGTTGATGGTTAGCTTTTTAGTGACCCTGTTTTTAATTAAAGAGCGGGCACGTCCAGCACAAACTAAGGCGGAGCAGTTAAGTGGTAAAGCAGTATTCAAAGCGCTGCCTTACCCTTTTTTGATAGTCAGTTTGTGTGTGACTACACTGGTAATTCAACTGTGTAATGGTTCTATCGGGCCGATTCTTGCCCTGTTTATTAAGTATCTGGATCCCGGTAGCAATAATATTGCCTTTATTAGCGGGCTGATTGCTGCGATTCCCGGTATTCCGGCTTTGCTTGCGGCACCACGCCTTGGTCGACTGGGCGACCGGATAGGCACAGATAAAATTTTGATGAGTTCACTGGTATTTGCTGTGGTGCTGTTTTTCGCCATGAGTTTTGTTGCGACACCAGTGCAATTGGGTGTGCTGCGGTTTTTATTAGGTTTTGCCGATGGTGCAATGCTCCCGGCAGTGCAAACATTGCTGGTTAAGTATTCTACTGAACAAGTCACCGGGCGCATTTTTGGGTATAACCAGTCGTTTATGTACCTGGGTAACGTGGTTGGGCCGCTGATGGGGGCAAGTGTTTCCGCAATAATCGGTTTTCGCTGGGTATTTGTGGTAACAGGTGTGGTGGTTCTACTGAATATATTACAGTTTGCTCTGGTGTTGCGTAAGCGTAACCAACTGCTCGCCGCCAGACGTGAAAGCTAATCTTCTGTTGAACCGGGTATATTTGTATTCCTGGTTTTGTTTATCAGTAGGCACTTTCACTGCGAAGTGCCTGAATACTTTTATTGCAGTTTGATTTTTCAGATTAACCTTGGGTAATAGACGGGTCATCAAAAAATAGTGTTGTTATTTTTTCAACTGAATGCGCAAAATAGCAAGCTGTTTGCGTATTCCTTCAAGGAACTACAGCATGAAAAACTTAATTGCTGATTTGCTTATCACGCTGGCTGAGAAAGAAGACACTACAAGAGAGCTTGTAGCACAGGTTGAAGCACTGGAAGTCGTGGTGACTGCATTACTGAAAGGAATGGAAGAGCAGCAACGCCAGAGTGTAATTAGTAATATTGAAACGGCTCTGGAAGACCTTCATCCAGCATCAGATACGCCTGACCCGAATATGGAACTGTTGGGCGAAAATATAAAAAAAATATTGCACTATTAATATTTTTGGTTGGTTATTAATAAATAGGCCATGAGGTATTGTGGTTCACTGTGACGAATGACTGCGTCATGGTGTGTGCTTATATATCTGTCATGGTACTGTCATATTTATTAACTGTTGTCTCCTTGTATTGTAAAGGGTAAGTAATTTTACAAGAAGATACAAATGATTAAACCAGCCTGTTGCGTGGCGTTATTGCCACTACTCATTTCTACAGTTGTCTTTGCTACGGGTACTCCGGGTCTTTTCGACAGAACGGCACAGGCCGACTTATCTGCTCCTGGTGATTGTGACGGCTGATCATGCTCACGCCAGCCAGATTATCCCGCCGAAAACGAAAGCACCAGGCCTGACTCAGGCGCTGAATACCAAAGATGGCGCCATTATGGTGATGAGTTATGGTAATTCAGAAGAAGACTCACAGGCGCACACTGGTACACAGTTACGTGTGGCAGCCTATGGCCCCCATGCTGCTAACGTTGTTGGCCTTACTGACCAGACAGACTTGTTCTGGACGATGAAAAATGCCATGGGGATTGATTAACGCAGAACTCGAACCCTGAGAAACGGCGCGCTGCTCGTACTTGCGCGCCGCTATCAATATCCTGTTTATCCCCAGGTTGGGTTATTTACTGAGTGCTTTAGACTTTTCCATGCATTGTTGCATAGCTTCAATCACAGCTGAACGAAAGCCTTTTTCTTCCAGCACCTTTACTGCTTCAATAGTTGTTCCGCCCGGTGAACATACCATGTCTTTCAATGCGCCGGGATGCTGCCCGGTTTCCAGAACCATTTTTGCCGCCCCCATGACTGCCTGGGCTGCAAAGCGGTATGCCTGGGCGCGTGGCATACCACCCAGAACGGCGGCATCCGCCATTGCTTCAATAAACATGAATACGTAAGCGGGGGATGAACCACTGACACCCACAACCGGGTGAATCATGGCTTCACTGACAACATCTGCTTCACCGAAGCTGCGGAAAATTGCCAGAACATCTTGCAAGTCTTCCTCTGTGATAAGGGCGTTGGGGGTAACGGATGTCATCCCCATATTGACCAGCGAAGGTGTATTTGGCATGGCACGTATAATTTTACGATCATGGCCTACTGCGGTAGCTAACTGGCCCAGAGTGACACCGGCCGCAACAGAAACCAGTACTGCATCTTTATTCAGGCTGCTGTTTATATTGCTGAGTACCTGGAGAATAATATGGGGTTTGACTGCCGCGAAAATTATATCGGCCTTTACCGCGACCTCTTCAGCACTTTCCGCCGCGTTAATTCCCCATTTTTGATGCAGTTCGGTGACTTTATCGGCAGTTGGGGTATAGACCCAGATTTGGCTGGCAGCAACTTTCCCGCTGTTAATCAACCCACCAAGAATCGCTTTTCCCATATTCCCACAACCAATAAAGCCTATTTTACTGTCCACGCGTTGCTTCCTTAAAGTTATGTTTCTGTGATGTTAATAAATCATAGATTACCCCGGTTTCACTGGGTATGAAACCGGGAGAAAGGCAGGAAGATGCGATAAAGGGGGTTAAATCCAGCTATCATCATCGCTGTTAAAGCCATCATCGAAGCTATTGCCGAAATCGCTGTTGTTATCCATAAATGAATTGTCGTTGCCCATAAATGCATTATCATCCCCCAGCCCTGAGCCGCCATAAAAGCGGTCTGTGGTATCGCTAAAGTCCTGGGAAGCATCGGGCTGAAATGAAGTGGTATTATCCAGGGCTCCGGGCATAAAGCCATTTTGATCCGGGGCTGGTTCATTGATGATATTCACGATTTCCTCTGGGCGAGAGGAGTGAAACAGGCCGGTAAGCATATTTCCCAGTACCATACCGCCTGCAACGCCCGCTGCGGTTTGCAGTGCGCCGGTCATGAAGCTACCGCCGCTACGCCCAGTATAAGCTGGGGGGGATGTGGGTGGCTGTTGTGGTGAGTATCCCGCGGGTGCCTGCGTTACGGGGGAAACAGGTTGCGATTGTGGTTGCGGTGTGGTTGTATGCCCTCCACCAAATAGCCCTGAAAGGAACCCCCCACTTTTGGAATGTGTGGCTTGTGTTTGTAACTCGCTTACCTGGTTTTGTAATTGCTGAATTTGGCTGTGAAGTTTGCGTATAGCAGCATCCTGAATTAACAGCGTCTGTGCCATATAGTAGGGCGCTTCAGGTTGCCGGGCCAGGTGCTGCTGAATTAATTGCATGGCCTGCTCATCTCGGGGTGAGCCACTGTGGTCTGTGGTTTCCAGGCGCTGAAATAGCCCGTCTATCAGATTTTTTTCTTCTGGTTGCATAATATACCTCCTGCAGGTGAATACTTTCAGTGTGCATAAATTCCATGCAGTAAAAAGGGGCTATAACGTAAAGCTTTTCATAATATTGTTACCGAGTGCAGGCCTTTGCCCTTGTGTTTCACCTGGCATTTCCAGTATGGTTACTGTCCACTTCTGACATGAATTGTTTACAGCTAAGTTTATGAATGAAACCTTGTCTGATAAGGGGTTTCCTGTTTTTATGGTCTCGGTGTAATGAAGAATTTACATGTGTGTAGGGCGAAATTAATGATAAAGTGACAGGCCATTGATATCTGTCACTCGTTCGTTGTGAAAAAAGAGGAATGTAAATCCATGACGCAACCCATTTTTCTTGTTGGCCCCAGGGGAAGCGGAAAAACCACCATTGGTCAGGCGCTTGCAGAGGCGCTGGGGCTGCAATTTATTGATACCGACCATTGGCTGCTATCACAGAGTGGTATGTCCGTGGCAGAAATCGTGGAGCAGGAAGGGTGGGATGGTTTTCGTAAACGGGAAAGCCAGGCGCTTAAATCGGCAACTCGGCCTGGGGCTGTTGTTGCGACTGGGGGCGGTATTATTCTGCGTGATGAAAACCGCGCATTTATGCGTGAGCAAGGGGTTGTGCTTTATTTACGTGCCTCTGTGGATACGCTCACCCATCGACTGGAAGCATTCCCTGATGAAGGCCAGCGCCCAACGCTTACTGGTAAAACGATAACTGCTGAGATTTCTGAAGTATTGGCGGTGCGTGAATCGCTCTATCAACAATCTGCTCACCACTTCATTGATGCGTCTCTGAGCCCTTCTGAAATTGTTGCTGATATTTTACAGCGTATCTCTGCCGCGAGAGCGAGCCAGGCGGCGAGTTAATTTCCCTTAATACCCCGGCCCACATTGGATTACAGCTATACTGGTTATGTGTGTCGGAGATGTTAACACGAAGAATACTGTGGGTAAGTATCCTGTATTCGTTGCGTTTAATTTTGCCTGTATTGCACAGCACTTCTCTTCGCATCAGTATGCGGTAATTGAATGTTCTGTTTGCTGTTTTATCAACAGAATGCGCATTACTGGATGCTGCAATTTACGTTTGGTTACGATTGGTAAATATATCCGCAGGATTTTTTGCCAATTGCTGCCAGAATTAATGATTATTTTTTGATCAATCTTCAACGCAGTGGTTACAGACCATGTTAAATCAAGCCGTTATAGATCATGGTAAAAATGTGTTGCAGTCGACGATGGCGATACTTTGTATCGATACCATGCCTGTCGGTGAGATGTTGCCTTTTCTCTCTGAGCATATTTCTGAGCAACAAATTACTTACCTCACTCTTTTGGGTAATAAAACACGCGCTGAAGCGCTGGCGCAATATGGGGCTGATGACGAAGTCAGTGAACCGACTATTTCTGCTTTACTGGCTGATTTTCAACGTGTTCGTTTATCAAGATACAAAATTGAGCAGGCATTGCACGCTGTTCTGAAGGTTTTGGATAACCAGGGTTATGAAGTCATTTTGTTGTTAAGCCATGTGCGTTTCCATGGCCTGCAAACAACTCACGCAATGTTGCTTGAACCTGAGCGCCTGATTCCCCCGTTGGTCGCCTCCATTGTTGGTGGGCATCAGATTGGCGTAATGCTACCTCAACCTGAGTTTCAGGCAGTCCAGGAAGCTAAGTGGGGAAGATTGTATATGTCTCCAGTTTATGGTTTAGCAAATCCATTAACCCAGAATGACGACGAATTAGTGGCGACTGGGCGGAATATGATGGACCAGGGTGCCGATGTTTTAGTGCTGGATAGTCCTTGTTATCAAAGAAAGCACAGAGATTTATTGCAAAAGGCGCTGGATGTGCCGGTATTATTATCTAATTCACTACTGGCGAGGCTTGCCAGTGAAATCTTGAACTGACCCTGAATTTGGATGACGGCCTGCAATTTGCTGTTTATAGTGTTTTTTTGTTAGTTCATAAGGGTTCAGTAAATGCTTCAGTCGAATGAATATTTTGACGGTAATGTAAAATCTATTGGTTTTGTTAGCGAAAGCGCTGGCCGGGCAAGTGTCGGTGTCATGGAACCGGGTGAATACACTTTTGGTACCGGGCAGGCAGAAGAAATGACCGTTATTAGTGGTGCGTTAACAGTGCAATTGCCGGGCGAAAGCGAATGGAAAACATTTGGTCCAGGCGCGCAATTTAATGTTCCGGCTAACAGTGAGTTTTACCTGAAAGTGGCTGAAGCAACAGCATATTTGTGCCGCTACTTATAAGTTATTATCGGTCTTTCCGGCAACCGCCTGTATAAAAAAGCACTGCCGTAGGGCAGTGCTGAGCCTGCTAACTAAAAAGAAGGAAAAACCACGCTTTTCCCTTCTTTTTCACCAACCTGATGGGGTGAATGGGCAGGTTCGCCATCCTCCAGAGTCTGGTATCTTACTGGCTGGTTGCTTCGCCACCCAGAGCTTCAGTCAGTTGGGCTATCAGTGCGGCCAGTTCCCCAGTCATTAGTGTGAAATCGGCATCGAAGCGTTGTGCGACATCTTCGCGGTCGATATCGTCATTTTGCTCACGTAGTTCATCGGCAAATTTTAATCGTTTTAACGAGCCATCATCTGCAATAACAAATTGCACACGCTGTTGCCAGTCCAGAGCCAGCTTAGTGACCACTTTACCTGCATCAATATGCACGGTGATTTCATCGGTCATCAGATCTTGTTTTTTACAGCGCACCACACCACCATCTTCCAGAATAGCTTTTAGTTCCGCTTCATCCAGTAGCTGGAACCCTTGTGGTACATCACCGCTTTTCAGCCATTCGGTAAGGCTCAGTTCAATAGGGGTTGCCATGCTAAGAGGCACCACAGGTAATGAGCCGAGGCTTTTGCGCAGCAGCGCCAGAGTATCTTCTGCTTTTTTTGCGCTGGCACTGTCAACCATAATCAGGCCGTTGACGGTGTCAATCCACATCATTGTCTGGCTGAAACGGCTGAATGCCCTTGGCAATAAGTCTTGCAGCACTTCGTCTTTAAGGGCGTCTTTTTCTGTTTTGCGTAGTTTGCGCCCCTGGTCGGCTTCGAGTTTATTAATTTTTGCTTCCAGGGACTGCTTAATAACGGGTGAAGGGATAATTTTCTCTTCTTTGCGGGCACAAATCATAATTTGCCCAGCAACAGCATGAGTTAATGCATCGCCACCTTTGGCTCCTATGGGGGCAACCCAGCCTGTCTTTGCCATATCCTGGCTACCGCATGGGCGAAATGCCATATCAGCCAGTTTTTGTTCCATTTCTTCCGCACGCAGTGATACGTCACGGTTTAAGCGGTAGACCATTAAATTTTTGAACCACAGCATGTTTGTTCCCCGGCTGTTAGTAAAAAGGCAGCGGGCATGATACCCAATTGGCGCGAGCCTTTCATTGCCTTTTCCTGATACGCATCTTAGGCTCTGTTCATCGGGCCAGAAAATAAGGAGCAGCAGGTGAGAATTGGCATTGATCTGGGTGGCACAAAAACGGAAGTCATAGCCTTGAGTGATGCGGGAGAACAGTTGTTCCGCCATAGGGTGGCAACCCCACGCGGTGATTACCAGGAAACGCTGAACGTTATTGTTGATTTAGTTCACCGGGCTCAGGCCCATACTGGGCAACAGGGCTCTGTTGGCATAGGTATTCCGGGAACGTTGTCACCGCAAACACACCGGGTTAAAAACGCCAATTCTGTGTGGCTGAATGGTCAGCCTCTTGACCAGGATCTGGCTGCAAAATTAGGGCAACCGGTTCGCCTGGCAAATGATGCCAACTGCCTCGCAGTATCTGAAGCGGTAGATGGCGCAGCCGCTGGCGCCGGGGTGGTATTCGCGGTGATTATTGGCACAGGATGTGGTGCCGGAATCGCCATTGAAGGGCGCTGCCATGCAGGTGGAAATGGCACTGCCGGGGAGTGGGGGCACAACCCTCTGCCCTGGATGGATGATGATGAACTGCGTTATCGGGACGATGTTTCTTGCTATTGCGGGCAGCGTGGGTGTATCGAAACTTTTATTTCCGGAACAGGGTTCGCAACGGATTACCAACGGTTAAGTGGCCACTTACTTCGCGGAAATGAGATAGTCGCACAAGCTGCTGGCGGCGATACTCTGGCAGAGCAGGCTTTATGCCGCTATGAGCAAAGGCTGGCTAAATCTCTGGCCCATGTGGTGAACCTGCTTGACCCGGATGTGATTGTGCTCGGTGGTGGAATGAGCAATGTTGACCGTTGGTACCAAACTGTACCTGGGTTGATGAATAACTGGGTATTTGGGGGTGAATGTACCACGCCAGTGCACAAGGCAAAGCATGGTGATTCCAGTGGTGTTCGTGGTGCTGCCTGGTTATGGCCGCAAGTAAAATAAAGACGAAGCCCGTATGAAGTCACCAGGGTAAGTGAGCCATTACTGACCTGTGTGTATTTTTCATATGCGAATTTCTATACGTGAAGTGCGGGCATGAAGTGTGGGCATGAACTGCGGGCGTGAGAGCCACAGCGCTATGTCTGCACTTAACCCGGTTTACACTTGACCTGGTTTGCATGCAGCCTGCACTCATGCCCACATAAAAGTGAGCCATCACTCACTTTTGTTGCTAATTTTAATCCACCGCCAGGCCTGGCGGTGGTTGTTTATTCGCTAGCTTTCTACAGCAAAGTGTTTATCCAGCCGGCTATACCCCAGCCCATTCACTTTCCGAACTTTGATTTGCACCGGAATACGCTCTTTCATTGCTGATACATGGCTGATAACACCAATGATTTTGCCACTGGCGTTGAGTGTATCCAGTGCATCAAGGGCGGTATCCAATGTTTCTGCATCCAGAGTACCAAAGCCTTCATCAAGGAATAACGAGTCTATGCGGGTTTTATGGCTGACCAGGTCTGACAACGCCAGAGCCAGCGCCAGACTCACGAGGAAGCTTTCTCCACCAGATAATGTCCGGGTGTCGCGCACGGCATCGGCCTGCCAGGTATCAACGACTTCCAATTCCAGTGCTTCGTTATCTTTGCGTTGTAGCAAATAGCGGCCATGTAACCGGTGCAGTTGCTGGTTAGCCAGCCAGACCAGGTTATCCAGTGTCAGCCCCTGAGCAAATTTACGGAATTTATCACCTTCTTTAGACCCAATCATTTCATTCAATGCGCCCCAGTCGGTGGCTAACTGTTGCTGTTGTTCAAGAGCGCTAAGCAGGCTTTGTTGTTGTTCCCTTTGGCGAGAGTCGTGCTCCAGTTGCTGGCGCAATGCTCCCTGGCCTGATGTGTTTTCGCGCCACTGAGTGTTGATAAGCGCCAGTTGTGCTTCCAGAACGCTTTGGGTGTCTTGTTCGGTAAGATGCTCAGGACGTGCTGCGATATGAGCAGCAAGTTGTTGATGTGCCTGCTCTGACAATACCGTTTGCTGTTGCACCTGTTGGGTCAGGGTTGCCTGGCGGTCAGTCAGGTGTTGGCGAGTGGCGTCATCGAGCAATGCAGCTGTCATTTCATGTAGTGAAGCAAACTGGCTGGCCTTTAGCGCGTTGTCCAGTGCGAGTTGGTACTGAGCCAGTTTCTCTTTTTCCTGCACCAACTGCTGATTCAGTGCTTCAACCTGGCTGTGTAAAGCTACCCATTCGCTGTTATGCCGTGACCACGCCTGTATCCGTTGCTGCTGGGTGTTTTCATCCGGGAGCGGTATTTCACTACCATCGTCTTCCAGTGTCTGGAGGATCTGCCTGACGGCTTCGTGGTCTGTGTTTAATTGTGCCAGCAGAGCTTGTTGTTGGCGCCATTGTTCGCGTGTTTTCTCGCGTGCCGCCAGCCAGGATTCAACTTCATCAGGTTGCGGCCAGGGTAATTGCCAGGTTGCCAGTGCAGTTTGAAGTGTGAGCTGTTGTTGCTCACACGACTGGGATAATTCAGTAAGTTGCGCCCTGGTTTGCTCTACCAGCGCCAGTTGCCCCAGCCACACCTGATGTGCCTGAAGTTGGGCCTGGTACGTTTCATTGTCGCTTAACCACTGTGTAATATCGTCACCCGGTACGGCAGAAAGACCGAGTACCTGGCACAGTTGTGCCCATTGTTGATGATGGCGTTCCAGAGCCTGTTCAATACTGGCCTGTTGGCGGGTTAATTGCTCGGCTTGTGTTGCCAGCGCATCATGCTGGCCTTTTAATGTCGCGCCTTCGTCTGCCAGTAGCCGCTTACGTTCTTCCAGCGCAGCTTTACGTTGCTGATTCTCTCCTGGTTGCAGAGACTGGTAATGGGCAACGGCGGGATGCTCTGTTGCGCCACATAGCGGGCATGGCTGGCCTGCCTGCAAGCGTTCCCGCTCCGCATTCAGGTTAACAATAGTGTTTTCCAGTTCACAGATTTTCGCTACGTCCTGGTACTGCTGGTTAACTTCGGCCCAGGCCTTACGCCGTTCAGCAAGCTGCAAACCCGCCTGTTGATAACGCTGTTGGTTTTCATCCCGCTGTAATTGTAGTTGCTGGTGCTGTTGCCGAAGCGGGGCAAACTCAATCGACATACGCCGGAGTTGCTCACGCTGTACTTGATTGCGCTGGTGTTCTGCCAGGCGAGCAATTGTCTCTTCCCCGGTTAATGAAAGGGATGAATGTGCCTGTGCAGACAGTTTTTCTTGTTGTGTGGCCAGGGTTTGCTGCAAGGCTTCGAGTTGTTTACTGTCAGCCCTGTAGCGGGCAAAGCTGCTGCGCCATCCGGCCAGTTCGTGCTGCCACTCTTCCACCTGTTGGTGTTCGCCCAACCAGGCCGTAACCGCCTGGCGTTGCGTTTCTATATGTGTGTTTTTATTCCGGGCTGCCAGCCATACTTGTTGGCGTACCTGGCTGGCGGTGTTCAGACGTTGAGATAAATCAGCCAGTTGTTGTTCCTGGTGGCTAACACGGTTGGACTGTTCTGTGCATTGTTGCCAGACCGGGCGCAATTTTTCGGCGGGTTGTGCCAGAGCCAGGCGTTCACGGTCAGGTTGTGCCGCCTCAAAATCGCGTTTTGCCTGAACCCGTTTTTGCTCGAGCACACTGATTTGTTGCTGTTGATGGGTTAATTGTTGTAGCCACTGAACAGCAGATTGTACCTGGTGTTGTTGCTTGAGTATCTGTTGCTCAATTTGTGCCAGAGATGCAGCCTGAGCTTCCAGCGCTGCGCGTTCATCAGGTGACAGGCATTGCACACCGCTGGCTCTGGCCTGTAATTGTTCCAGTTGCTGTTTGTGCTGCTTCCATGTGTCGAACACCAGTGCGGAGATCTGCCCATAAATCTCGGTGCCGGTAAGTTCTTCCAGCAATTCTGCGCGTGCTTTAGCATCAGCATTAAGAAATGCGGCAAATTGCCCCTGGGATAGTAACATTGAACGAGTAAACCGGTCGTAATCCAGCCCTGTCAGGCGGGCAATGGTTTCCAGTTTATCTTTCACTTTGTCGGCAATGATTTTGCCGTCTGCGCAACGTGCCAGTTCAACTCTTGGTGCCTGGAGTTTTCCGTCAGGCTGGTTGCGAGCCCTGTTCTGGCTCCAGAAGGCGCGCCAGGCGACGCCTTTTACTTCGAACTCAACTTCCGCAAGGCATTCTGCGGTGTCACGAGTCATGAGATCGTTACTGGATTGGGAAATGATGTTGAGGCGAGGCGTCTGGTGATACAACGCCAGGCAAATGGCATCCAGCAGTGTTGTTTTCCCCGCGCCAGTAGGGCCGGTAATCGCGAACAAGCCATTGCTGTTAAACGGTGACTGAGTAAAGTCGATTTTCCATTCACCTTTAAGTGAATTCAGGTTTTTAAGCCTCAGCGTCAGAATTTTCATGACTTCGGCTCCTCTTCCAAATGATGCAGGGTTTCAGCAAATAACCCACGCAGGCGTGACACCTGGTTTTCATCGATACTTTCTTGCGCCAGACGACGTTCAAACACTTCACGGGTACTGAGTTCGCTCAGAGTTTCTTTTTGTTGGTTAGCGATAATTTTTTCCCGTTGTTCACGGCTGCGGCGCAATAACACAATTTCGACGGGTAAATCAGCAGTTAGTGCCTGTAGCTGTTTTTGCATGTCGTGGAGGTACTGGTCTGTAGTGATTTCAATATCAAGCCAGGTCACCGGTGTGGAAGGTGCATCTCGCCAGGCTTCCAGTTGCTGTGTGATGCTGTCCAGCGAGCCTTTAAGCATTAGCAATGGCTGGGTTACCGGCACCGGGAGCGGCGTTACTGTACTCAGTTCACCTTCATTGAAATCTACCAATAGCACCATTTTTGTGCTGTTGGTTTCGTCGAAACTCAGCGCAATGGGCGACCCGCAGTAGCGGATATGCTCACTACTGGTGACTTTTTGCGGGCGATGAATATGCCCCAAAGCAATGTAATCTGCTGGGGGGAAGGTATTGGCCGGGAAGGCGTCGAGTGTGCCGATATAAATATCGCGCACGGCATCGCTTTTACTGGCTCCGACGGTTGTCAGGTGGCCTGTGGCAATAATCGGCAGTTTCCGATTACCTCGCAATTCACAAGCAGCTTCATAGCCTTGCTGGTAATAGAGGTGAATGGCCTCGACCAATGCCTGTTGTTTTTGCTGCCCACTTTGCCCGGACTGGCTGATTTGGATATCTCGTGGGCGTAAAAAAGGAACCGGGCAGAGTACCGCACCAGGTTCACCGTTGCGAAGCGGTAATAAAATAGGGGCTTCGGTGTCAGATGTACTGGCGATAACCCAGGTATTCAGGTAACCCAATAGTTCACGTGATTCATTCAATGTGGCGACAGAATCATGATTGCCGCCCAGAACCACCAGAGTACAACCCGTTTCTTGAAGCTGAACGACAAAGCGGTAATACAATTCACGTGCATAGCTGGGGGGGGAGCCAGTATCGAAAATGTCGCCAGCGACAATGACAGCGTCAACCTGGTGCTGTTCAACCATTTCGGTTAGCCAGTTTAGAAAGGCAGCATGTTCTGGAGCACGGCTTTTAGTATAGAAATTTTGCCCCAGATGCCAGTCAGAGGTGTGAAGAATGCGCATAACCTGTCCTGGTTTGAAAGCGAAGTGGTGATTATATACGTGTGGTGGTCGAAGTTGCAGGTGTGTTGTAGAAAGCTGTGTAATGGGGGCCAGTGTGATGACTGTTTCTGCCTGCTTTGCAGCAGAAGGAAACGCTTTGTCATAAAATAATATAGCAGGTCATGTAATGGTCATTTTTTTCATAAAACTGTCATAAAACTGACGCATAATGACGCCGCGTTAAATTATTGTATATATTTACAGGGCTGATTATGGCGAGACGAATTCTGGTTGTGGAAGATGAAGCACCCATTCGTGAAATGGTGTGTTTTGTGCTCGAACAAAATGGTTTTCAGGCTGTTGAGGCGGAAGATTATGACAGTGCAGTAAACCAGCTCAACGAACCCTGGCCGGATTTAATTTTACTCGACTGGATGTTGCCGGGCGGCTCCGGGATTCAGTTTATCAAGCACCTGAAACGAGAAGCGATGACACGTGATATTCCTGTGGTCATGCTTACGGCTCGCGGAGAAGAAGAAGACCGTGTCAGAGGGCTGGAAATCGGGGCGGATGATTACATCACCAAGCCGTTTTCACCCAAAGAACTGGTTGCGCGTATTAAAGCAGTGATGCGGCGTATATCGCCAATGGCAGTAGAAGAAGTGATAGAAATTCAGGGGCTGAGCCTGGACCCTTCTTCTCACCGTGTGATGACGGGTGAGAGCCCGCTGGATATGGGGCCAACAGAGTTTAAGTTACTGCATTTTTTCATGACACATCCAGAGCGGGTTTACAGCCGTGAACAACTCCTTAATCATGTATGGGGGACGAATGTTTATGTTGAAGACCGAACGGTAGATGTTCACATTCGCCGCTTGCGTAAAGCGCTGGAATTCAGTGGTCATGATCGTATGGTTCAAACCGTTCGCGGTACGGGTTATCGTTTTTCAGCCCGTTTTTAATTATCTGGATGGAGTATGACCCGTGCTTGAACGGTTGTCATGGCGAAGGCTGGTGCTCGAACTGGCGCTGTGTTGCATGCCTGCTTTATTGCTAGGGGCGTTCTTTGGTTATCTTCCCTGGTTTTTACTGGCGAGTGTGACAGGCCTGCTTGTTTGGCACTTTTGGAATCTGTTAAGGCTTTCCTGGTGGTTGTGGGTTGACCGCAGTATGACGCCACCAACAGGTTCCGGGAGCTGGGAGCCGCTGATGTACGGTATTCACCAGATGCAAATGCGCAATAAAAAGCGGCGCAAAGAACTGGGTAATCTCATTAAGCGGTTCCGTAGTGGGGCGGAATCATTGCCGGATGCATTGGTAATGATGACAGAAGTGGGTGCCATTTTTTGGTGTAATGGCCTTGCTATTCAATTACTTAATTTACGCTGGCCGGATGATAACGGGCAAAATATTGTTAACTTGCTGCGTTACCCGGAATTTAACCAGTACATCAAAAAGCGCGATTTCACGCGCCCTTTCAACCAGGTGCTGAATAACGGCCGCCATCTTGAGTTTCGTATTATGCCTTATACCGACGGACAGTGGCTGATGGTGGTGCGTGACGTGACTCAGATGCACCAGCTTGAAGGGGCAAGGCGTAACTTTTTTGCCAATGTCAGCCATGAATTGCGCACTCCACTGACTGTGCTGCAGGGCTACCTGGAAATGATGCAGGACCAGTCGCTGGAAGGGGTTGTGCGTGAGAAAGCACTGGTCACTATGCGGGAACAAACCTCGCGCATGGAAGGGCTGGTACGCCAGTTACTGACATTATCACGTATTGAAGCAGCGCCGGTGTTGAGCCTTACAGATAAAATTGATGTTCCTCTGATGTTGCGTTTGGTGGAGCGTGAAGCTCAAACCTTGAGCCAGGGCCGCCACCAGATAAGTTTCACAGTCAACCCAGCGTTACAGGTTTATGGTAGTGAAGAACAGTTACGCAGTGCTATGTCTAACCTGGTTTATAACGCAATTAACCACACACCAGAAGGGACGCACATTCAGGTTAAGTGGGAGAAAGTATCTCATGGCGCACGCTTCTCTGTGCAGGACGACGGGCCCGGAATCTCACCTGAGCACTTACCACGCCTGACCGAGCGTTTCTATCGGGTAGATAAAGCACGTTCGCGCCAGACGGGGGGAAGTGGGTTAGGTTTGGCAATAGTGAAGCATGCCCTTACTCACCATGATTCTCGCCTGAGTATTGATAGTACGCTCGGCAAAGGGAGCTGTTTTTCTTTTGAGTTGCCGGAGCGTTTGCTGGTCAGTGATAAGGTGCTGGCGGCACAAGCCTGAATTCAACTGTAAACATAACTTTCCAGTGGGCCATATATATGGCCTGCTTTCTTTTGTATTGCAGCAGTAATGCAAGGAATATTTCCGGCTGATGACTTTTTGTTCGAACTATAAGCGGTTCTTATGATGGTAAATTAGAGATAATACCTACTTATTGTTCTTATTTTGGAATAAGTCGCTTGTTTTAGGATCGCTTCTTGCCTTTAAACGCTATAAGCGTTTTAATTGCGCCCCTGTTTGTGCAGGAATATACCAGGATTGCCTTATTAACCGGAAAACTATTCTTAATTATGGTTAATCATGAGCATATCCCGCTGTAAATGCTATGTTGTTGCCCGCCATTTAGAAAATGGCTGTTCTTCTGGCTGTGGCGGTAACTCAGCAGCAGTGTATTCGCCCCCGGTTTTCGGGGCGTTTAGCTCAGTATGTTTCCTGCCAGCCAGGTTTTCGCTTCTGCAAACAACATATACGCACAATATTCAGGTTGCAGGCAGTGGTAGTGCAGTGAACTCCAGCTCTTGTCCAGGGTGACTGGGAAGACAGGAGAATCAACGCCCCTGCAGTTTGGAGTATTAAGGCGATAAATCATTACATTCAACACCACATCCACAGGCTACAAGTACGATATGACCCGTCAATTAACATCCCGTGACATCATCGCTTTAGGTTTTATGACCTTTGCGTTGTTTGTTGGCGCAGGGAACATCATTTTTCCTCCAATGGTTGGTTTACAGGCTGGCCCGCATGTTTGGATTGCGGCGGCTGGCTTTCTTATTACCGCAGTTGGTTTACCCGTCCTGACTGTTATCTCGCTGGCAAAAGTGGGTGGTGGTATTGATAACCTCAGTTCCCCCATTGGCCGCCATGCAGGCCTGGTGCTGGCAACAATTTGTTATCTGGCTGTTGGGCCGTTGTTTGCCACACCCCGCACAGCAACCGTGTCATTTGAAGTAGGGATTGCTCCGCTGGCAGGCGATGGTCCCACCCCTTTACTGATTTACAGCCTGATTTATTTTGCTCTGGTGATTGGGATTTCACTCTATCCTGGGAAGTTGCTTGATACTGTCGGTCACTTTCTTGCACCGGTAAAAATCGTCGCATTAATTATTCTGGGTGGTGGGGCAATTTTCTGGCCTGCAGGTGGCTTAAGTGACGCAACTGAGGCATACCAGAATGCTGCGTTTTCTAATGGGTTCGTCAATGGCTATCTGACAATGGATACCCTGGGTGCGCTGGTGTTCGGCATTGTGATTGTTAATGCTGCCCGTTCTCGTGGCGTAACTGAATCTCGCCTGTTGACTCGTTATACGATTTGGGCTGGCTTGATTGCTGGTATTGGCCTGACATTGTTGTATTTGTGCCTGTTCCGCCTGGGCTCTGACAGCAGCTCTCTGGTGGCTCAGTCTGCTAATGGTGCCGCTATTCTCCATGCTTATGTGCAACATACGTTTGGAATCTATGGCAGCCTGTTGCTGGCAATATTAATTTTTGTTGCCTGTATGGTAACGGCGGTTGGGTTGACTTGTGCCTGTGCTGAATTCTTCGCGCAGTATCTGCCTGTTTCTTACCGCACCCTGGTATTTATTCTGGGCCTGTTTTCTATGGTGGTGTCTAACCTCGGTTTAACCCACTTGATCAACATTTCGGTGCCGGTGCTTACGGCTATCTACCCGCCTTGTATTGTGCTGGTCGTATTAAGTTTCACCCGCCCGTGGTGGAGCAACCCAACGCGTATTATTGCGCCAGGCATGTTAATCAGTCTGCTGTTTGGGTTAATTGACGGCGTGAAAGCTTCACCTTTTAGTGAGATTCTTCCCGCATGGTCAACCCATTTACCATTAGCTAAAGAAGGGCTTGCCTGGCTGATGCCAACGCTTGTGATGCTGCTCATCTCGGTTGTGTGGGATAAAGTGGCAGGTGGTGAAGTCGCTTCCACTGCACACTAAAAAGAATTATTTGTTCAACCACGGTGTTTTGCACCGTGGTTTTTTATTTTGTCAGATGGTAAGAGAAACATGGAAAACGCGAACAAACTCAAACGTGGTCTGAGTACGCGTCACATCCGTTTTATGGCGCTGGGGTCGGCAATTGGTACCGGCCTGTTTTACGGCTCCGCGGATGCGATAAAAATGGCAGGCCCCAGTGTATTACTGGCATACATTATTGGCGGGATTGCCGCTTACATCATAATGCGTGCCCTGGGTGAAATGTCGGTACACAACCCTTCTGCCAGTTCGTTTTCGCGTTATGCCCAGGAAAATCTCGGCCCTTTAGCGGGCTATATCACTGGCTGGACCTACTGTTTTGAGATACTGATTGTTGCCATTGCGGATGTCACCGCATTCGGTATTTATATGGGCGTCTGGTTCCCAACTGTGCCGCACTGGATCTGGGTGTTGAGTGTGGTGCTAATTATTTGCGCCATCAATTTGATGAGTGTGAAAGTGTTTGGGGAACTGGAGTTCTGGTTCTCATTCTTCAAAGTCGCCACGATTATCATCATGATTGTTGCCGGGGTGGGGATTATCCTGTGGGGTATCGGCAATGGCGGAGAACCCACCGGAGTCCATAACCTGTGGAGTAATGGCGGATTCTTCAGTAATGGCTGGCTGGGGATGGTTATGTCGCTGCAAATGGTGATGTTTGCCTATGGCGGGATTGAAATCATCGGTATCACGGCAGGTGAGGCGAAAGACCCGGAACAATCTATCCCGCGAGCCATTAACTCCGTCCCGATGCGTATTCTGGTGTTCTATGTGGGTACGCTGTTTGTCATTATGTCCATCTACCCGTGGAATTTAGTAGGTACAGACGGTAGCCCGTTTGTTCTGACATTCCAGCATATGGGAATTACCTTTGCAGCCAGCATCCTGAACTTTGTGGTGCTGACCGCGTCACTGTCTGCCATCAACAGTGATGTTTTTGGCGTGGGGCGCATGTTGCACGGTATGGCCGAGCAGGGCAGTGCACCTAAAATCTTCGCGAAAACGTCGCGCAAAGGCATTCCCTGGGTAACGGTTGTGGTAATGACCGGGGCATTGCTGGTTGCGGTGTACCTCAACTACATCATGCCGGAAAATGTGTTCCTGGTGATTGCTTCCCTTGCCACGTTCGCCACTGTGTGGGTGTGGATTATGATTTTGCTGTCTCAAATAGCTTTCCGCCACCGCTTACCTGCCAGTGAAGTTGCCGCGCTGAAGTTTAAAGTACCGGGCGGCGTAATTACTACAGTGGTCGGGCTGGTATTCCTGGTCTTTATTATTGGGCTAATTGGCTACCACCCAGAAACCCGCATTTCGCTTTATGTTGGTATTGTCTGGATTGTGCTGTTGCTGGCGGGCTGGGTGATGAAATGCCGTGCAGATAACCGCAAAGCTGTGCTGGTATCCGATAACGACTAGCTTTTTCTGCTCCGGGGAGGCATCTGGTTTCTCCCCGGGCTGTGTCTGTTTCCCTTTCCGTTTTCTCCTCCCCCGTTATCCTCCCCGAATAAAGTCGCCAATGGTGAGTTTCCTGTGTAACGATTATGGCAAGGTGGCGCAATTCCAGAGAGGGGAGAGCGATTATGTTAACAGCCTGGCACTTGCCAGTTACGCCGTTTGTCACGGTTCATGATAACCATTTGGTTGTGACCTTGTGGCTGGCTGGTAATGATTTACCGCAGCGTGTTGTTATCCGTTATGAAGAAGATAACGAAGAGCTGATGATGCCGATGAAGCGTCAAAGTGCGGCGCCTGCCAAGGGCGTAGTGGCCTGGCGCGGGCGAATCAGCCTTTCTCAGGGGCAGCCACGCCGCCGCTACAGCTTTAAACTGTTATGGGCCGACCGCCAGCAATGGTTTTCGCCATGGGGGATGGGCGCTTTCCCACCGCCGCGGCTGGAAACTTTTGCATTTGATTACCCGGATACCGGGCCCGGTTGGGTCGCAGATCAGGTATTTTATCAAATATTTCCTGACCGTTTTGCCCGCGGCCGCCAGCGTAAGCCTGAGGCTGACCGTACTTACTGGCACCATTCTGCCGGGACTGAAACCCGGCATAAGGCCTGGCATGAACCGCTTACGCACGAAGCCGGGGGGTCAACATTTTATGGTGGGGATTTGGATGGTATCACTGAAAAACTACCTTATCTGCAAAAGCTTGGGGTAACCGCGCTGTACCTTAACCCGGTGTTCACTGCCCCCAGCGTGCATAAATACGATACCCAAAATTACCGCGAGGTGGATACGGCATTCGGCGGCAATGATGCTTTACTGCGTTTACGGCAACAAACCAGAAATAAGGGAATGCGCCTGATTCTGGATGGTGTCTTTAACCACACTGGAGATACACACCCCTGGTTTGACCGTTACCAACAGCATTCACAAGGTGCCTGCCACAATGCGGATTCACCCTGGCGTGAGTGGTACCACTTTGATGAATCAGGCCAGGCACTGAACTGGCTGGGCTACAGCAGCCTGCCCAAGCTTGACTACCGCAGTGCTGGTGTCGTGGATGAAATCTACCAAGGCGAAAACAGTGTGGTGCGCCATTGGCTGCAACCCCCATGGAATATGGATGGCTGGCGGCTGGATGTGGTGCAAATGTTGGGTGAAGCTGGGGGGGCTAAAAATAACCAGCAACATATTACGGGTATAACCAAAGCTTCTTGTGAAGCAAACCCGGAAGCTTTTGTGTTTGGTGAACACTTCGGTGATGCCCGTCAGTGGTTGCAGAATGATGCCGAGCACAGCGCAATGAACTACCGTGGGTTTAGCTTCCCGGTTTGGGGGTTTCTTGCTAACACCGACATTTCTTACGACCCTAATCATATTGATGCCGAAACTTGCGCGGCCTGGCTGGAAGATTACCGGGCTGGCTTATCTCATCAGCAACAGTTACGTATGTTTAACCAACTCGACAGCCACGACACAGCGCGGTTTAAAACGTTGCTGGGGAAAGATGTTGCCCGCCTGTCGCTGGCTGTTGTCTGGCTATTTTGCTGGCCAGGTGTGCCTTGTATTTATTATGGCGATGAAGTGGGGCTTGATGGCAGCAACGACCCTATGTGCCGTAAACCCTTCCCATGGGATGAGTCACAACAAGACCTGGCGTTGTTAAGCCTGTACCAGCGTATTGCAGCGATACGTCGAAAAAGTAAGGCCCTGCGCCATGGTGGTTGCCAGGTGATTTTTGCCGAGGGGGATGTATTGGTCTTTGTTCGCGTTTGGCAAAAAGAGCGGATTCTGGTTGCTTTTAACCGTGGGCAGAAAACCACGTGCACGCTGCCTTTCTCTGCTCTGCTGGCAGATAAAACCTGGCAATGTCTTGAAGGCAGCGGTGCCATCAGCGGTGCCATCAATGAGATGACATTGGTATTGCCTGGCGTGTCAGCGACGGTCTGGCAGGGGAAATAAGTGACTGACACCCAGCTTATCCAACCGGGTGGTCAGTGGCAGGTTATGCTGTGGGTGGCTGTGTTGTTTCACAGGCGGAACGTAATACGCTCAACGCTTTTAAAGCCCGGCGGGACAACGGCCATTCGGCCCGGTAGATTAGCCATAATGGGTTAACCACTTCCGGGCCCAGTTCCAGCGCCTGGATAGCCTCCTGGCGCGCAAATGCCATGCGGGCAAAGCGGGGTAATACAGTAAAGCCCAGCCCACGGGCGACCGGCTCAAGTATCAGGCCTATTTGGTTAATAAAACCTTTCTCTGGCAGGTTTATCACACCCGGGTTGCCTGGAAACCAGCGGCTGAGTAAACGCGTTGCCATTACAACCCCATCTGGGTGGTTTATAAAACCAAGGTTTTCAAGCGACTGCCAGGTTTGCACACTGACTCCAGCCGGGACAATTAACTCCAGGTGTTCGTTAGCGAAGAACTCGTTATTCAGGCTGGGGTTGTCTGGTTTTAACGGCACAATCCCCAGTTCGAAATGATTATTCAGCACAGCATCCACCACTTCTTTATCCGGCGCAAAGCGGTAGCGTACTGTCAATGCAGGACATTGCTGCTGTAAGTTCAGTAATAACGGATACAGTGATAACCCAATACTACCGGGGCTTATCACACTGATTTCACCCTGGTCATCATTCCGGGCCGCCAGGCTGGAATTAAGGCGTTTTTCCGCACCACAAACTTCATCGTAAAAACGCAGCAGCACTTCGCCTGCAGGCGTCAATTCAACATGCCGGGGGTGGCGAATAATCAGTTGCCCATACTCTGTTTCCAGATGTTTAACATGCTGGCTGACCGCCGACTGGGTCAGTAACAAACTGTCCGCCGCCCGAGTAAAGTTTCCCTCTTTAGCCAGTGCGGCAAATGAGCGTAACCATTGTGGATTAACCATTACGAATTATTATAGAAACCATTAGTTGTGGATGGTTCTTATTATAGCTTTGTGGGCGTAGGCTTGTGGAATACAAATCAAGGAGTCTTAACATGAGTCAAACTTATCCCCGCGCTTTCTCACATATCGGGTTGTCTGTAACTGACCTGGACGCAGCCGTGAAGTTTTACACTGAAGTGATGGGTTGGTATTTGATTATGCCACCCACCACTATCACTGAAGACGATAGCGCCATTGGTGTAATGTGCAGTGATGTATTTGGTGCAGGCTGGTCTTCTTTTCGCATCGCTCACCTTTCTACTGGCGACCGGGTTGGTGTTGAAATCTTTGAGTTCAAGGCTGCGGAAAAACCGGAAAATAACTTTGAATACTGGAAAACCGGGGTATTCCATTTCTGTATCCAGGACCCGGATGTAGAAGGCCTGGCCGCTAAAATCGTTGCTGCTGGCGGTAAACAGCGTATGCCAGTGCGTGAATATTACCCAGGCGAGAAACCATATCGTATGGTGTATATGGAAGATCCCTTCGGCAATATTATCGAAATTTACAGCCACAGCTATGAATTGACCTATTCAGCCGGGGCTTACCAGAGTAAGTAACAGGACAATTAATAATGGGTGAAATGCAACAAGGATTGCCAGCACAGTATCAGGCATGGGTATGGCGTGAAGGCCATGATGTCGAATCGTTAACTCAGGTGAGCCTGGCTGTATCCCCTCTGGCTGATGATGAAGTATTGGTGGCGAATAAAGTAATTGGCCTCAATCCCGTTGACTGGAAGGTACTGGGCCATCTCCCCTGGGAACCCGGCCATGTCCCTGGGGTGGATGGTGCTGGTATTGTTGTTGCCGCAGGTAAACAAGTGTCACCGGCATGGGTTGGTAAGCGTGTGGTATGGCACCAGAGCTTGTTGCGCCATGGCAGTTATGCCCAGTTTACGCCGGTACAAAGCCGGGCATTAATGGCGATACCGGATAATTTGTCCTTCGAGACTGCTGCCAGTTTTCCTTGCCCGGGGCTGACCGCCTGGCAGGCTGTTAGCAAATTACCTTTGCAGGCAGGGCAACACTTGTTAATTGGTGGTGCCGGGGGGGCTGTAGGGCAATATTTGGTTCAACTGGCGGTGCGTGCCGGGTGGCGTGTTACAGCACTGGCGCATCCCCGTCATCATGAGCGCCTGTCCGATTTAGGGGCGCTGCGTTGTTTCCCTAACTTGCGTGGTGAAGAGGCGATATTACCGGCTTGGTTGTCCCGCCAGTTTCATGGTGTTATTGATGCTGTTAGTGAACAGCATGCAGCAAAACTGGTGCCGGCATTACGTGCTAACGGCCATATTCTTTGCATCCAGGGGCGTTTGCCTGGCTGGCCACTGCCTGCTTTCGGTATGGCGATATCTATGCACGAAGTGGCATTAGGAGCATTGCATACCTGGGGCGATGACGACGACTGGCAAGCGTTAACTTCTGCCGGGGAAGCTATGTTGTCTGACTTGTCACAAGGCCGCCTGCGGGCTGAAGAGACAGTTATTCGCCCATTTGGTGAGTTACCTGATTTGCTCGGTGCCCTCAAAGCACGGGCATTCTCGGGTAAACCGCTGGTGCGAGTGTGAAGTGATTAAAGTGACTGCTGACAGGTATCTGCCAGGAACAGATTGTGAATGGTTCTGAAATAACTAAGGTAGAGATATGACTGCGTTATTTAGTGAGTTCAAACTTAAAGATGTGGTGTTGCGTAACCGTATTGCAATACCACCCATGTGCCAGTACAGCGCGCAGAATGGTTACACAACTGAGTGGCATGAAAGCCATTATGCCGGAATGGCGCGTGGTGGTGCTGGCCTGGTTATTGTTGAGGCTACAGCGGTTTCACCGGAAGGGCGCATCACTCCAGGTTGTACCGGCTTATGGGAAGACGGGCAAATCACCGGTATGGCGAATATAGCCAAGGCAATTAAAGCGGCAGGTGCCGTACCGGGAATTCAGATTGGCCATGCAGGGCGTAAAGCCAGTGCGCGTCGCCCTTGGGAAGGCGATGACCATATTCCAGATGGCGAGAAAGACGCCTGGCAGACACTGGCGCCTTCAGCCATCGCTTTCGGCGCTAATTTGCCGAAAGTACCGAAAGCAATGAGCATTGACGATATCCAGCGTGTTAAAGCGGATTTCGTTGCAGCGGCTAAACGGGCTTTGGCCGCAGGGTTTGAATGGCTTGAGCTGCATTTCGCCCATGGGTACCTGGCGCAAAGCTTTTTCTCTCCAGTAGCAAACCAGCGAACTGACCAGTATGGTGGCAGCGCCGAAAACCGTGGCCGTTTTCTACTTGAAACGTTGGCGGCAGTACGCGAAGTATGGCCAGAAAACTTACCACTGACAGCCCGCTTCGGGGTGGTTGAATTTGACGGCCATGATGAGCAGCACCTGGCCGAATCTATAGCACTGGTGAAGGGTTTCAAATCTGCCGGGCTGGATATGCTGAATGTTTCAATGGGCTTTTCTACTACGGCAGGTAATGTCCCCTGGGGGCCAGCATTTATGGTGCCGGTGGCGGAAAAAGTTGGGCGGAAAACGGGCTTACCGGTTGCGACTGGCTGGTGCCTTGATGACGCCAAAACTGTGGAAACGGTACTCCTGGATGGGAAAATTGACCTTGCTATGATTGGCCGTGCGCACCTGGCAAATCCGCATTACCCGGTACAAATGGCGAGTGAACTGGGCATTGAAAAACCTGCTCAGTTCGTGCTGCCGGTGCAATATGGCTACTGGCTGTCACGTTATGCAGGCCCGGGTAAAGGTTCAGCGCAATAACATCCGGGCTACCAGAGAAGCGAATTGTTATACGGGTTCTCAGGCCCGGTAACTCAGGCACGTGGATGAATCCGCGTGCTTCAGACATCAATTTTGGTAGTTATAAATCCCGGCAGCAAGAACCAGTTGGCTGGCGACTTCACGGGCTTTATCAGAACCTTGTAATAGATCGATAATCTTCAAGGCAAAATCCATTGCCGTACCCGGCCCCTGGCTGGTCAGCAAATTTACACGGGGATCCCATACCACTCGCTTTTCCTGCCATTGCTCTTCGGGGATCCGGTCTTTCAGGCCAGGGAAACCCGTCATGTTCGCTACAGGGAAGATGCCATGAGGAACAAGTACCGTGCCTGCGGCAGCGCAAATGGCTGCCACAATACGCCCAGAGAGGTGAAACTGGCGTACGGTTTCAACCAGTAACGGGCTGTCGCGAAAACACTCTGCACCGGCGAGGCCTCCCGGTAGGACGATAACATCGTAGGGGTTATCGGCTACTGCCACCAATGGTGCATCGGCCAGCAGTTTTACACCTCGGGAACAGGGGATGACTAAATCACCATCGCTGGCGACACTCGCGGTTGTAACTGAAATTCCACCGCGAACCAGCAGGTCTATAGTTGTTACCGCTTCGGTTTCTTCAGTTCCAGGAGCCAGGCATATCAGTGCCGAAGCGCTCATAATCGTTCTCCTTACGTTTTATTTGTTCGTAGAGGTGGCTATTTTGGGGCAGTGAAAGGCCATGGGCTCGCCCACGTTGCAGCAGGTAACCAGTAATATAATCAATTTCTGTATGGCGTTGAATGCGAACATCCTGCAGCATGGATGATGTGTTTTCGGCTGTATTATCAATAACCTGATTTACATAACTCACCAGGTTTTCCAGCGAAATATGAAACCCTTCGCGTTCCATCACCAGCGCCACTTCGCTACAAATAGCATTAATATGGTCGGGGAAAGCTTTGAGGCCACCATTCGGGCAATCATACAGTGCTGTAAGTGGGTTAATAACGCAGTTTACCGTGAGCTTTCGCCAGCAGGCAGCGCGAATTGCATCATGCCAGGCGACATCGGGCAAAACAGTTTGCAGGATATCCGCCATTTCACTGTACGCTTCTCCTTGTTTGTTGCCGGGGCCAATATGTGTAGTACCACTGGCAACATGAATAATCTGGTTACCTTCCCGGCGGGCTGCGTGAGTGGTGACGCCCATCAATAACGGGTGAGTTAACTGCCTTAATTCTTCCAGTGTGCCCATACCATTATGGATGAGCAGTATCGGGCAGGATGGTGGTAAATGCGGTGCCAGGCTTTTGACCGCGTTGGAGACTTGCCATGCCTTGAGCGTCACCAACAGGAGATCGCACTGAGCAAGTTGAGTTAGCGAGTTGGCCTGAACACGTTGCTGTACCTTGCTGCCATCCAGGTTTACAAGGTTGAATACGAAGGTGTCTTGGGGCACGCGCAACCAACCCTGAACCTGATGCCCCTGGGATAATAAAGCCGCCAGCCAAATCTGACCTAACGCGCCACAACCCAGTACAGTAATGTTCATTTTCCCTCCTGGCAGGTTTTCTCGTCATACATCATGTTGCCTTTCTGGCCGCATGAACACCGGATCCTGACAGGTTTATCCTGTATCAAGAACAGTTCAACGCACATGATATGATTATATACCTGAAAATGTTCATGTTGCAGTGAATAGCTATGTCTCACCATCCCCTGTTAGTATGCTTTTGCTGGTAAAAGCGCCTGTCAATGGTCATCACAGGCATTGTCCGGCGGCTTAGTATGGTTTGCGGGTTGTTTTGTGCGCTTCACTGGGTATCATGCTGGCAACAGAATAAAGGGGAGAAGAATCATGCCGTCATTCGATATTGTTTCAGAAGTGGAAGTTCAGGAAGTACGCAATGCGGTGGAAAACGCCACCCGTGAACTGGCAACGCGCTTTGACTTTCGCAATGTAACAGCCAGTTTTGAGTTCAATGACAAAAATAACACCATCAAAGTTGAGAGCGAGTCTGATTTTCAGGTGAGCCAGTTGGTGGATATTCTGCGCGCTAAACTGCTAAAACGTGGTATTGAAGGCAGCTCACTGGAAGTACCTGAAACCATCGAGCATAGTGGTAAAACCTGGAGTGTGGAAACCAGCCTGAAACAAGGGATTGATACAGCATTGGCGAAAAAAATCGTTAAGTTGATTAAAGACAGTAAGCTTAAAGTTCAGGCCCAAATTCAGGGTGAGCAGGTGCGAGTTACCGGAAAATCACGTGATGATTTGCAGTCCGTTATGGCACTGGTGCGTGGTGGCAACCTTGGCCAGCCATTCCAATTCAACAACTTCCGCGATTGATTAGCCCGGTGGGCTGTCTGGCAGCCCACCTGAGTTAGCCTGGGATCAGGCGCTTTTCACCAGTGCTTCAATTTCCACACGGTTAGTCACTTTGCTGTCAATTTTCACATAGGCACTATGTTCTTCACTGACTATCAGTGCGTCTTTCACACCTTCTTTTTCCAGCAGGCGCGCTTTCAATACATCGTCATCAATTGCGTAGTCTGGCAGTTCAATTCGCAGGCTACTGACATAAGGTGGTTCTTTCATGGTGGTGCTGAGTAATAACCACAATACAGCCACTAATGCGCCACCCAGAAAGACGGTTTGTGAATCAAAGTGCCCGTCCAGCCAGCCACCCAGTGTGCCACCCAGCGCTACGCCCAGGAACTGGCTGGTGGAGTAAACGCCCATCGCAGTGCCTTTATAACCAGCTGGCGACTCTTTACTGATAAGTGAAGGCAGTATGGCTTCCATCAGGTTAAACGCGAGGAAAAACAGCTGCACACCGATAACCCGTTCCCAGAAACCTTCTCCAGCGCCCCACAGGACGATTTCAGCAACAACTAATGTTGCCACGCAACCCACGAAAACACGCTTCATTTTGCGCTTCACTTCAGCGTAAATGATAAACGGCACTACGCCGATAAATGCGATAACCATGGTGCCAAGGTAGAGTTTCCAGTGTTGTGATGCAGGGAACCCGACCGACTCCAGCTCACCAGGCAGGGCGACAAACGTGGACATCAGCAAAATATGCAGGCACATAATACCGGCGTTGAGCTTTAACAGGCTGGGGTTAGCGAGAACCTGTTTAAAACACCCTCGTACCATGCCGGATTCACGGTTCAGAACATGATTTTTGCTGCCAGGGACAACCAGTAACGTGATTACGATCCCCAGTGTTGCCAACAGGGCAATCATCCAGAACAGGCCATTCAGACCGATATTATGAGTCACGATTGGCCCGGCAACCATGGCAATGGCAAAAGTGATACCGAAACTGACACCGATAAACGCCATGGCTTTGGTACGGTTTTGTTCCCGGGTCAGATCGGACAGTAAAGCCATCACCGCGGCGGCAATAGCACCTGAGCCTTGTAGTGCCCGGCCCAGTATTACGCCCCAAATAGAGTGTGTGGTTGCGGCAATCACGCTGCCGATGACAAAGATAACCAGCCCACCAACAATTAACGGCTTGCGGCCAATGCGGTCTGACAGCAGGCCAAAAGGAATTTGAAACACAGCCTGAGCCAGTCCGTAAATACCAATTGCCAGGCCTATCAGTGCTTCATTGGCACCTTGCAGGGCCATCCCCCATGTTGTCAAAACCGGCAATACCATAAACATGCCCAGCATACGCAGGGAAAATACTGTACCCAGCCCCCATGTTGCCCGCAATTCAAGCGGTGTCATTTTGTTATCGTTCATTGTTACCTCTGAAGAAAAGCCGGGCATAGTGTAGAGCGGGGTGTCCGGTGGGGTAAATGCCTGCTTGTTTAGCAAATATTACAAAGATGATCACGTAACGTGCCGTTGATGCTACAAATAATACGAATAATATGAATAAAAAAAGGTGCCAGGGGCACCTTTTGTGTTGAAGCAGGAAAATTACCAGACGTAGGTCAGCAGGCTGTGTGAGTCCGGAACCATAAAGTCCACCGACATCATGACGCTGAGTGAGGTAATTGCGACAATGGAGAACACAAACAGTTTACGCGCCCAGATTTTGTCGTTTTCGGTTTTATAACCGGATAACGCCATGCCCAGCCACCACACACTGACTGCCGCAGCCACCACCAGGTATTTATACCCGGCATAACCACCTAAAGAGAGCATTAACGTTGCGACCATAAACGCAATGATATACAGAGTAATATGGTTTTTCGCGACGGAAATGCCTTTTACTACAGGCAACACCGGAATGTTTGCTGCCTGGTAATCTTTAAAGCGGAAAATCGCTATGGCATAAGAGTGTGGCATCTGCCACAGGCTAAAAATAGCCAGCAGGATAAACGCACCCGTGTCAAACTCGTTAGTGACAGCACAGTAACCGATAACTGGCGGAGCCGCACCAGACAGGCTGCCAATCAAGGTACCGTAAACTGAATGGCGTTTCATATACAGGCTATAAACGCCTACATACACAACGAACCCCATTACCGCCAGCCACATAGCCAGCGGGTTAGCGCCAAAGAACAGCATCATGAAGCCAGCAATACCCAGCAAACTGCCGTAAACCAACGCCACTTCCGGAGAAATGAGGCCTTTTACCATTACGCGATTTTTGGTGCGCTCCATCTTAGGGTCGATGTCACGGTCAATCACGTTGTTGAACACACAACCAGAGGCTACGACCAGGCTTACACCCAGCAGCGTAAAGCCGAACAGGGGATAATCAATATTCCCTTTTGCGGCCAGTAAAAAGCCCCCGATCACGGAGATCAAGTTCCCGAAAATAATGCCGGGCTTGGTAACTTGCAGGTATTGCTTAATCATTTTCGCCGCTCTTAGTCCAGCATCATGTTGTGGTTAAGGTTCCACATAATCCAAATCGAGCCCACCACCAGAATGGCGATAATCAGCACGGTAAAGACAAAGGCAACCAGGTTCCAGCGCTCTTCTGAAGATGTGTTCATATGCAGGAAGCACATCAGATGAACCAGTAACTGCACCACTGCGGTAACAATGACCACACCTATCAGCGCGCCATGAGAAGCCGCACCAGTCATCACCATCCAGAAGGGGATAACGGTCAGGATAACGGACAGAATAAACCCAGTCAGGTAGGTTTTTACGCTGCCGTGATGAGCGCCGCTGTTATCAGTTGAATGACTCATTACATTGCCCCCATCAGATAAACAACCGAGAACACACAAATCCACACGATATCCAGGAAGTGCCAGAATAAGCTCAGGCACATGATACGTGCACGGTTAGCACTGGTCAGCCCACGACGAGAAATGTGGAACATCATGACCGCCATCCAGATAAGGCCAGAGGTCACGTGCAGGCCGTGGGTGGCCACCAACGTGAAGAATGCTGATAAGAAACCACTGCGTTGCGGGCCAAAGCCTTCGGCAATCAGGTGATGGAACTCATAGAGCTCCATCCCGATAAAGCCGGCACCGAACAGGAAGGTCAGGGCAAGCCAGGACATAACCTGGCTCTTGTTACCTTTGTTCATGGCGATGACAGCAAAGCCATAAGTAATCGAGCTGAACAACAGCAGGAAAGTTTCAACCAGCACAAACGGCAGTTCGAAAATGTCTTTCCCGGACGGGCCGCCTGCAGTGTTGTTCACCAGAACTGCGTAGGTGGCAAACAAGCACGAGAACAGAATGCAGTCGCTCATCAGGTAGATCCAGAAACCGAAAACTTTATTCGGCCCTGCATCGTGGTGCCCATGGTCATGGGCTTTTGAGTGAGTCAGAGTATCAGTTGACATTTTTCAGCCCTGCTTTGTTGATTTCTTCGAAATGCTGGCTTTCCAGTTTTTCGATCTCGGCAACCGGCACGTAGTAATCCACGTCTTCGTCGAAGCTCTTCGCAATCCAGGTGACAATCATGCCCGCAAAGCCAACAATTGCCAGCCACCAGATGTGCCAGATCATGGCAAAACCAAACACGGTTGCAAATGCTGCGATAACAACACCCGCTCCGCTGTTTTTCGGCATATGAATTTCTTCATAATGCGCAGGTTTTTTGTATGCTTCGCCTTTCTCTTTCAGTTCCCAGAACGCATCACGTTCATGAACGTGCGGTACCTGAGCAAAGTTATAGAACGGAGCCGGAGAAGAAGTTGACCATTCCAGTGTACGACCACCCCACGGGTCACCCGTCAGATCGCGGTTTTGCTCACGGTCACGGATAGAAACGTAGAATTGAGTCAGCTGGCACAGAATACCCAGAGCAATCAGTGCCGCACCGCCAGCCGCTACCATCAGTAACGGATGGAATGCCGGGTCGATGTGCTGGCTCAGACGACGAGTCATCCCCATGAAGCCCAGCGCGTACAGCGGCATAAAGGCAACAAAGAAGCCGATAATCCAGAACCAGAAAGCGCGTTTGCCCCATTTCTCATTCAGGGTAAAACCAAAGGCTTTTGGCCACCAGTAAGTCAGGCCAGCGAAGCACCCAAATACCACACCACCGATAATAACGTTATGGAAGTGGGCTATCAGGAACAGGCTGTTATGCAGTACGAAGTCAGCGCCAGGCACTGCCAGCAGCACCCCGGTCATACCACCAACAGAGAAGGTGACAATAAAACCAACGGTCCACAGCATTGCGGAGTTAAAGGTGATACGGCCCTGGTACATGGTGAACAACCAGTTGAAGATCTTAACCCCGGTAGGGATTGCGATAATCATCGTGGTGATACCAAAGAAGGCGTTCACGTTCGCACCGCTGCCCATGGTAAAGAAGTGGTGCAGCCAGACTATAAAGGAAAGCAGTGTGATACACACGGTCGCCCACACCATGGAGGTGTAACCGAACATGCGTTTCTTCGCAAAGGTGGCGGTCACTTCGGAGAAGACCCCGAATACCGGCAGCACCAGAATATATACTTCCGGGTGGCCCCATGCCCAAATCAGGTTGACGTACATCATCATGTTGCCGCCCATATCATTGGTAAAGAAATGGGTGCCCAGATAACGATCCAGCGTCAGCAGTGCGATAGTCGCAGTCAGAATTGGGAAGGAAATGACAATCAGTACGTTGGTGCACAAAGATGCCCAGGTAAAGATAGGCATTTTGAACATATCCATGCCCGGTGCGCGCATCTTCAGGATTGTCACGAAGAAGTTAATCCCGGTTAGTGTGGTACCGATACCGGAGAGCTGTAAGCTCCATATCCAGTAATCGACCCCAACCCCAGGGCTATACTCGCTTCCTGATAGTGGCGGATAAGCCAACCAGCCAGTTTGTGCAAACTCACCCACGCCCAGTGACAGGTTAACCAGCACCACACCAACAACAGTGAACCAGAAGCTCAGGTTGTTAAGGAATGGGAAGGCTACGTCACGAGCGCCGATTTGCAATGGCACAACCAGGTTCATCAGACCGACAACAAACGGCATCGCCACGAAGAAGATCATAATTACACCGTGAGCGGTGAAAATCTGATCGTAGTGGTGAGGCGGCAGGAAGCCAGCTTCGCCTGCGGAGGCAAGTGCCTGTTGGCTACGCATCATGATGGCATCAGCAAAGCCACGCAACAGCATGACAATTGCCAGAATGACGTACATAACGCCCAGTTTTTTGTGGTCGACCGAGGTGAACCACTCTTTCCACAAATAGGTCCACTTACCGAAGTAAGTGATGGCGGCGACTATCGCCAAACCACCGATAATAATGGCTGCGACCGTAACCACGATAATGGGTTCATGGTAGGGGATTGCATCCAGTGAAAGTTTTCCGAACATCGTATTTATTCCTCGGCGCCCTTGTGAGAGGTTTCCGTGTCGCCCATGTCCATGCCCTGCATGCCTTCATGATGCATTACTGCACCTTCAGCTTGCGTCATGTGCTCACCGTGGGACATGTACTGATTAACCACATCGGCGAACAGATTAGGTTTCACGCTGGAGAAGTACTCGACACTGTTGTATTCGCTGGGTTGTGCCAGCTTTTTGTACGTTGCCATGTCATCCATTGTCAGCGATGACTGTTTAACTTTGGCAACCCACTGGTCGAAACCGGTTTCGTCAGGCGTCGCAATCGCTTTAAACTTCATCCCAGAGAATCCCTTACCGCTGTAGCTGGAAGAGATACCATCGTAAGTACCGGGTTCATTTGCGATCAGGTTCAGTTTGGTTTGCATGCCTGGCATGGTGTACAACTGGCTGCCCAAACGTGGAATAAAGAACGAGTTCATCACATCTTCAGAGGTAAGCTTGAATTCAACAGGGCGATGTGCCGGGAAGGCAATCTCGTTGACTGTCGCAATACCTTGTTCCGGATAGATGAAGAACCATTTCCAGTTCATTGAGACAACTTCAATTTTCAGCGGTTTTTGATCGCTGGCAATTGGGCGGCTTGGCTCAAGTGAATGGGTGGTTTTCCAGGTCAGTACGGCAAGGAAAAGGATGATAAGAATGGGGATAGTCCAAACGACTGCCTCAATCTTATTTGAGTGTGCCCAGTTGGGCGAGTACTTAGCATCCTTGTTCGATGCCCGGTATTTCCAGGCAAAGCCAATTGCCATTGCGATGGCCGGAATAACAACAATCAACATCAGCCCCAGGGCTGTCAGTATCAATGAACGTTGTTCCAGGCCAATCTGTCCTTTAGGGTTGAGAAGTGCCGAGTCACATCCACTGAGTAATACAGTGGCTGTAACTAATGACAGCATTCCCAGACTTTTATTGTATTTCCTGAGTCTCATTTAACGACCTCAATTCCACGGGATCTGGTGGCGCTTAAAGTGTGCTGGCATTTTACGGGATGGTTACATTACTGTAAACATGATTGGTTTGGTGTCAGTAAGGTGTTACCGGGTTCTGCTGTTCATGTCACATATGTTGCTAAGTGTGACAAGGCCAGTAAAAGGCGGCTAAATGGCACCTGTTATAACCTAAACAGATCATGCGCCTGTTGCTGTAAGGGTAAATGGTATAACCAATTTAAAAAATAAACAACTGATTAACATCCATAAGACAAATTATAGACATTAAGAAAGCTTAATATTAAAGAAAAGATAGCTAAATCGTTAAACTGTAAATATGAAAAGCGTAGAGCATTAATTTATTTCTGTCGATTCAGCACAAATTAACAATATAGTTTTGTGGAAGGCTGATGCAAAAATAAACATATTTGTTACAGCACGTAATTATATGCTGAAATAATACCAGCCAGTTAATCATTAGAATTGATATTGAGTATTAAATAAGGCTTGATTTACGCAATGCCAACATATCCAGAAGGGCTCCGCCCAACAACCCGGCAACCATCAATATTGCTCCCCATTCGGACAGATGCGCAGCAGGTAAAAATGCCAGGTAACCATAAGCCTGCATCCCCAGTAAACCCAACCCGGTAAGCAACATCACACAACCCAGCAACAGCGCTTTAAGTGCGATGGCATACGCCACGGGGAAAAACTCGCGGGGGAGAAACTGTTCTGTCTGTTGAGTATGTTCCAGTGTTTTCTTACACACTAACAACAGTGCAATGCCGGGTAAGGCTGCGAAAATAGAGAACAGATAGAATGTCGGCCAACTGTACAATTCAACAAACCATCCCGCCAGTGGCCCGACATACACACGGCCAACAGCCGAGAGTGCAGAGAGCAGTGCAAACTGAGTGGCTGAGAAAGACTTGTTACACAAGGTCATTAGCAGTGCAACAAAAGCGGAGGTACCCATACCGCCACATAAGTTTTCAAAAAAGACTGCAGCACCCATGGTATAGATGTGCTTGTCTGTGACAGAAAGCAACCAGTAACCCGCGTTGGATGCCCCTTGCAGGATGCCGAAAATTAACAACGCACGGAATAATGTTAATCTCTGCATCAGTACTCCGCCCAGCAAAGCACCAACGATGGTTGCAAACAAGCCAAGGGTTTTATTTACCAGGCCAACATCACCGGCATCAAACCCAACGCCACGAATCAAAAAAGTGGTTGTCAGGCTCATGGCAAAAGCATCGCCCAGCTTGTAGAGCACAATTAACAGCAAAATAAGCCATGCGTTATTACGGCCAAAAAAATCTTTCAGTGGGAGCAAAACGGCCTGCTCAAGCGAGCGGGGAACAGGGATAGTATCTTTAGGCTCTGGTGCCAGCAGCGTGGCGATAATGCAGGGAACCAGGATGGCCGCCATCAACCAATACATAGCATGCCAACCCAGCCATTTGTCTGCCAGCCATAAAGCCAGCCCACCCGATACCAACATCGCCAGGCGGTAGCCTAATACACTGATTGCCGCACCTGTGCCACGCTCATCTGCCGGAAGTACATCAGTTTTCCAGGCATCAAACACGATGTCTTGCGATGCAGAGCAGAAAGCAATTAAGACCGCCAGCGCAGCCATCCAGCGTAGTTGGCTGCCCGGGTCAAGAAACCCCATTGCGGCGATTCCAAGAGCCAGAAAAATTTGTGTGATAACCAGCCAGCCACGCCTGCGCCCTAAAAACGGTGGAGTATAACGGTCCATAACGGGTGACCAGAGAAACTTAAATACATAAGCCTGGCCAACAAGAGAGAAAAAACCGATAGTTTTGAGATCAATACCTTCAACCGTCATCCAGGCTTGAAGCGTGCCTGAGGTGAGTGCGAGTGGCAGTCCTGAAGCAAACCCCAGAATCAGCAAGATAGCAGAACGGGGCTGTTGAAATATCCGTAAATATTGCGTGGGCATGGCTTACTCATCAGCCAGTCTGCCTGAGCAAACTGGCTGTAATTGGTGTTTAGTGAGCGTTCTGTTTGATGAACTCATTAATGCTGGTGTCTTGCGCCATATCAGAGATAGTGTCGCTCAACACGCTGTTGACAGCATTTGCGATATTTTTGTTGCTGGCCTGCAGAGCACCTTCTACGGAATAACTAGAACGGTAGGTGCGAGTCATCTTATTGCCATTTTTTGCGGTAGCAATAATAGAAACATCGGCAGAGGTGGCAATTTTATAACGCAGGTTACCTTGTGAAACATCGGCATACAGTTTGTTTACGATGATTTGTAAGTCAACAGCGCCGTTCGGGCCAATCATATAACCGCGTGCAGTCATTTGTTTTTCAAGAACTTCTTGCAGCAAGAACCGCAGGTCACGGGAGGCGGTCAGCGTGACAAGTTGATTATCACGATTGATTCGCGCCAGTGCCTGGTCCGGACGTTGGTCAGCACCATTAATGCTGATGGTAATACCCATCAGGCTCGGATCCTGGGAAGGAAGTGTAATTTTCGGGGCAACATCAATGGTGTTAGGCGGCGTGGCGCAACCTGCGAGGACAAACATCACCATTAACGGGAAAAAGAGTTTTTTTAACATGATTATTCTCTCAAGTACCATTTTCTATCCAAAAAAGTCCCCGCCATCATAACATTGCTGAGGATGGGAGGAAGCGGGGCAGCAGGGAAAATTGTTTTATCTGCTGCTTCGGCCTTTTTCCCCGTATTAAAGAAGAAAAAAACAGAGGTTCGCGCAACAAAACCCCGGCTATTAGACCTGTTGTCTGCTTTCAGGGCAATCAGACTTAAGGGAAAATTTTATTGCCATCTACTTCGCTAACAGGTAAAAGCGGCTAACATTTAAAGGGACGGGCAACCAATTGTTGTCGGGGAGAACTTACTATGATGCGCGCGCAGATTGAAGCTAAATTACGGGCGGCGTTTGACCCTGTATTTCTTGATATTATTGATGAAAGTTACCGTCACAATGTGCCGGCGGGCTCAGAGAGCCACTTTAAGGTAGTGCTGGTGAGTGAGGCGTTTTCCGCTGAGCGCATGTTAGCGCGTCACCGCAAGGTCTATGCTGTGCTGGCCGATGAACTGGCAGGCCAGGTGCATGCACTGGCATTGCATACTTACTCTGCTTCAGAATGGGAAAACCTGCAGGATACGGTTTTACCTTCTCCTCCTTGCCGTGGGGCGGGCACATTGGCCTGATAGGGTTATTGTCAATAATGGCGGTTATCCGGTATGGTGATAGCCGGCTTCCAACAAACGGCCTGCGGGCCGTTTATTTTTGCTGGCTTCGGTACGGCTATCAATAGAAGAACAATTTCTTCTCTTGCTTCTCTTTATCTGGGTTCAGTAAACAGAAATCATTAAAATGATTTTTAGGGTGCACAAGCCCGACTTGCGGTGTTTGCCAGTTGCCACGAGTCTGAAACGGCCTACAGGCCGTTTTCTTTTGCCTGTTTATCAGAGAAATTTGGGTAAACGGCTGGACGGATGTCGAGAATGTGAATCAGTGCGGTTATCCGGTGGTTGCGGTTCTCGACTCCCTCAGATGATGCCGCTATAATGCTGCGTCTTAATTTTCGGAATGTATTCGGGATGATTCTGGTGACAGGGAGTGCGTTCTGGATACAGAAACCATCCCGGTTCTGTGAAGCGAAATACATTAGGGCTTCCAGAGTTGACCGAGCACTGTGATTTTTTGAGGTAACAAGATGCAAGTTTCAGTAGAAACCACTCAGGGCCTTGGCCGCCGTGTAACTATCACTATCGCTGCGGATAACATCGAGAATGCGGTGAAGAGCGAGCTGGTCAACGTGGCTAAAAAAGTCCGTATTGACGGCTTCCGTAAAGGAAAAGTACCAATGAATATCGTTGCTCAGCGTTATGGCGCATCTGTGCGTCAGGACGTACTGGGTGACCTGATGAGCCGCAACTTCGTTGATGCTATCATCAAAGAAAAAATTAACCCGGCTGGCGCACCGAACTATGTTCCGGGCGAATACAAACTGGGCGAAGACTTCACTTACTCTGTTGAGTTCGAAGTTTACCCGGAAGTTGAACTGCAGGGCATTGAAGCAATCGAAGTTGAAAAACCGGTTGTTGAAGTGACTGACGCTGATGTAGACGCAATGCTGGAAACTCTGCGTAAACAACAGGCTACCTGGAAAGATAAGGATGGTGAAGTGGCTGCTGAAGACCGCGTAACTGTTGATTTCTCCGGTTCTGTTGATGGCGAAGAGTTTGAAGGCGGTAAAGCGACTGATTTCGTTCTGGCTATGGGCCAGGGCCGCATGATCCCTGGCTTTGAAGATGCTCTGGTTGGTCATAAAGCAGGCGAAGAGTTCACTATCGATGTGACTTTCCCGGAAGAATACCACGCTGAAAACCTGAAAGGTAAAGCAGCGAAATTTGCTATCAACCTGAAAAAAGTTGAAGAGCGCGAACTGCCGGAAATGACTCCGGAATTCATCAAACGTTTTGGCGTTGATGATGGTTCTGTTGAAGGTCTGCGCGCTGAAGTGCGTAAAAACATGGAACGCGAACTGAAAGGCGCAGTGCGTAACCGCATTAAGTCTCAGGCTATCGACGGTCTGGTGAAAGCGAATGAAATCGACGTGCCTGCTGCACTGATCGACAGCGAAATCGACGTTCTGCGTCGCCAGGCTGCACAGCGTTTCGGCGGTAACGAAAAACAAGCGCTGGAACTGCCACGTGAACTGTTCGAAGAGCAAGCTAAGCGCCGTGTTGTTGTTGGCCTGCTGTTGGGCGAAGTTATTCGCAGCAACGAGCTGAAAGCTGACGAAGACCGCGTTAAAACGCTGATTGAAGAAATGGCTTCTGCTTACGAAGATCCGTCAGAAGTGATTGAATTCTACGGTAAAAACAAAGAACTGATGGAAAACATGCGTAACGTTGCTCTGGAAGAACAGGCTGTTGAAACTGTTCTGGCAAAAGCCAAAGTTAGCGATAAAGCTGTTTCCTTCAATGATTTGATGAACCAGCAGGCGTAATACTGCTGGCACATCTGTCAGTATTAAAGCCCGTCTCCAGTTGGTGGCGGGCTTTTTTTTGTCAGTGCGAAACGTGCGTAATCCTGTTTTCAGTGGTAGCGTAACGCTGAAAGATTGTTATGCTTGAAAATAAATGGGGCTGGCCCCATCTCTTATGGGTAACTGTTGGAATACTGGTTGATAATCCGTCTGTAAAAAGCCTTTGGGTCGCCGGACATAGTCATACAAGGTGTGCTCAAGTAAAATCAGTACGACCTGTCAGTTCTAACAATGAAAAAGGAGACGGAAAATGTCATACAGTGGCGAAAAAGAACAATTTGCACCCCATATGGCGTTAGTGCCGATGGTTGTTGAACAAACATCACGTGGTGAACGTTCTTACGATATTTACTCCCGTCTGCTTAAGGAACGAGTTATCTTCCTGACGGGTCAGGTTGAAGACCACATGGCGAACCTGATTGTGGCGCAGATGTTGTTCCTGGAAGCAGAAAACCCGGAAAAAGACATTTATTTGTATATTAATTCACCTGGTGGCGTAATCACTGCCGGGATGTCTATTTACGACACCATGAAATTTATTAAACCTGATGTCAGCACCATTTGTATGGGCCAGGCGGCTTCAATGGGGGCATTTTTGCTGACAGCAGGTACTAAAGGTAAGCGTTTCTGTTTGCCAAATTCCAGAGTCATGATTCACCAACCGCTGGGCGGTTATCAGGGCCAGGCAACGGATATTGAAATCCACGCCCGTGAAATCCTGAAAGTGAAAGCCCGGATGAACGAGCTGATGGCTGAACATACAGGCAAACCGCTGGAGGAAATTGAGCGTGATACAGAGCGCGATCGTTTCCTCTCTGCACCAGAAGCGGTAGAGTACGGTTTAGTCGACTCAATATTAACTCACCGTAATTAACGCCCAGGAGTGGCCGAGCCGCTATACTGTAATAAGTATTCATAGTGGCTCAGCCCGTGTAGCCAGCTGCGCCTGAGAGTGGCAACTGCGTCGTCGTGTGCGGCACAAAGTAACAGAAAAGAGGTTTTACTGATGACAGATAAGCGCAAAGACGGTTCAGGCAAATTGCTGTACTGCTCTTTTTGCGGCAAAAGCCAGCATGAAGTGCGTAAGCTGATTGCCGGGCCGTCAGTGTATATCTGCGATGAGTGCGTCGATTTATGTAACGACATTATTCGCGAAGAAATTAAAGAAGTGGCTCCGCATCGCGAGCGTAGTGCGCTGCCCACACCCCATGAGATTCGTGGTCACCTTGACGATTACGTCATCGGCCAGGAACCGGCTAAAAAGGTGTTGTCTGTAGCGGTGTATAACCACTACAAACGTCTGCGTAACGGTGATTCCAGCAATGGTGTTGAACTGGGTAAAAGTAACATTTTGCTTATCGGGCCTACCGGTAGTGGTAAGACGTTATTGGCTGAAACACTGGCTCGCCTGCTGGATGTTCCGTTCACTATGGCTGATGCAACCACATTGACTGAAGCCGGTTATGTGGGCGAAGACGTTGAAAACATTATCCAGAAACTGCTGCAAAAATGTGACTACGATGTGCAGAAAGCACAGCGTGGCATAGTCTATATCGATGAAATCGATAAGATTTCTCGTAAGTCTGATAACCCGTCCATCACTCGAGATGTGTCAGGTGAAGGTGTGCAGCAAGCATTGTTGAAACTGATTGAAGGCACGGTTGCCGCTGTTCCTCCTCAGGGCGGTCGCAAGCACCCACAGCAGGAGTTTCTGCAGGTTGATACCTCGAAAATTCTGTTTATCTGTGGCGGTGCATTTGCAGGCCTTGATAAAGTTATTGCCAACCGTGTTGAGACAGGTTCCGGTATTGGCTTTGGCGCGACGGTAAAAGGTAAATCGCAGAAAGCCAGTGAAAGCCAGCTGTTGGGGCAGGTTGAACCAGAAGATTTGATTAAGTTTGGTTTGATCCCGGAATTTATTGGTCGTTTGCCAGTTGTCGCAACGTTGAGTGAATTGAGCGAAGAGGCGTTGATCCAAATCCTCAAAGAGCCCAAAAATGCGCTTACCAAACAATACCAGGCGTTGTTTAACCTGGAAGGCGTTGAACTGGAGTTCCGTGATGATGCGCTGGATGCGATTGCGAAAAAAGCAATGCAGCGTAAAACCGGTGCTCGTGGCCTGCGCTCTATTGTCGAAGCCGCACTGCTCGATACCATGTATGACTTACCTTCTATGGACGATGTCGAGAAAGTGGTGATTGATGAGTCTGTTATTGCGGGGCAGTCAGAACCGCTGCTGATTTATGGCAAACCAGAAGCACAACAAGCATCTGGTGAATAATTAATCATTTGTCAACAAGCAGTTACCAAAAAATGGGGGATTTAATCCCCCATTTATTTTTCCTGCCTGCCTACCGTTGAATGTCCGGGAATTATCCCCATATACTGTTTTACTTGTTGGTGATGCCGTGAAGAGGGTTCACGAGCGCCTCATCACCTGGCGGAAACAATCGCCTGTATCATGGTGGTATGAACAGGTTAAAACTAAGAGAGAGCTCTATGAATCCTGAGCGTTCTGAACGCATAGAAATCCCCGTATTGCCATTGCGCGATGTGGTGGTCTATCCGCATATGGTTATTCCGTTATTTGTCGGACGGGAAAAGTCTATCCGCTGCCTGGAAGCGGCGATGGATAACGACAAGAAAATCATGCTGGTGGCGCAGAAAGAAGCCTCGACGGATGAGCCTGGTATAAGTGACCTTTTCACTGTCGGCACTGTGGCTTCTATTCTGCAGATGCTCAAACTGCCGGATGGTACGGTAAAAGTGCTGGTCGAAGGGTTGCAGCGCGCCCGGATCACTACGCTCTCTGATAACGGCGAACATTTTATTGCTCAGGCTGAATACCTTGAGTCGCCAGTTATTGAAGAGCGTGAACAAGAAGTTCTGGTTCGTACCGCCATCAATCAGTTTGAAGGCTATATCAAACTGAACAAAAAAATCCCGCCGGAAGTGCTGACTTCATTGAATAGCATTGATGACCCGGCTCGTCTGGCTGACACCATTGCTGCGCATATGCCGTTGAAACTGGCAGATAAGCAGTCCGTGCTTGAGATGTCCGATGTTAACGAACGTCTCGAATACCTGATGGCGATGATGGAATCGGAAATTGACCTGTTACAGGTTGAGAAACGTATCCGTAACCGTGTCAAAAAGCAGATGGAGAAAAGCCAGCGCGAGTACTATTTGAATGAGCAAATGAAAGCCATTCAGAAAGAACTGGGCGAAATGGATGATGCGCCGGATGAAACCGAGGCGCTGAAACGCAAAATCGAAGCGGCAAAAATGCCGAAAGAAGCGCGTGAAAAAGCGGAAGCTGAGCTGCAGAAATTGAAAATGATGTCGCCGATGTCTGCTGAAGCGACCGTCGTTCGCGGTTACATCGACTGGATGGTGCAGGTTCCGTGGAATTCACGCAGCAAAGTGAAAAAAGATTTGCGCCAGGCTCAGGAAATTCTGGATACCGATCACTATGGTCTGGAGCGGGTTAAAGACCGTATTCTTGAGTATCTTGCTGTTCAGAGCCGCGTAAACAAAATTAAAGGGCCAATCCTTTGTCTGGTTGGGCCGCCAGGGGTTGGTAAAACCTCTCTGGGGCAATCCATCGCTAAAGCTACCGGACGTAAATACGTTCGTATGGCGTTAGGTGGGGTTCGCGATGAAGCTGAAATTCGCGGGCATCGCCGGACATACATTGGTTCAATGCCGGGCAAACTGATTCAGAAAATGGCGAAAGTGGGGGTCAAAAACCCGCTGTTCCTGTTGGATGAAATCGACAAAATGTCTTCTGACATGCGCGGTGATCCGGCTTCAGCATTGCTGGAAGTTCTGGATCCGGAACAGAATATCGCATTCAACGACCATTATTTGGAAGTGGATTACGATCTGTCTGACGTGATGTTTGTTGCCACTTCCAACTCAATGAACATTCCGGCACCGTTGCTGGACCGTATGGAAGTGATTCGTCTTTCTGGTTACACCGAAGATGAAAAACTGAATATTGCCAAACAGCATCTGTTACCGAAACAGGTTGAGCGTAACGCGCTGAAGAAAACTGAAATCAAGGTTGATGACAGTGCGATTGTCGGCATTATCCGTTATTACACCCGTGAAGCGGGCGTGCGTGGTCTGGAGCGTGAAATCTCCAAGCTGTGCCGTAAAGCAGTGAAACAACTGCTACTGGACAAGTCATTGAAGAAAATTGAAATCAATGGCGACAACCTGAAGGATTTCCTCGGGGTTCAGCGTTTTGACTACGGGCGTGCCGATAACGAAAACCGTGTTGGTCAGGTAACAGGTCTGGCATGGACAGAAGTCGGTGGTGATTTACTGACCATTGAAACTGCATGTGTCCCTGGTAAAGGTAAACTGACCTATACCGGTTCGTTGGGTGAAGTGATGCAGGAGTCCATCCAGGCCGCGTTAACTGTCGTGCGTGCACGGGCTGAAAAGCTGGGTATCAATAGCGATTTCTACGAGAAACGCGATATCCACGTACACGTTCCTGAAGGGGCGACGCCAAAAGATGGCCCAAGTGCAGGCATCGCGATGTGTACCGCGCTGGTATCCTGCCTGACTGGTAACCCGGTGCGTGCTGATGTCGCTATGACCGGTGAAATTACCCTGCGCGGTTTGGTGCTGCCAATTGGTGGCTTGAAAGAGAAGTTGCTGGCAGCTCACCGTGGTGGTATTAAAACGGTGCTTATCCCGGATGAAAACAAACGGGATCTGGAAGAGATTCCGGACAACATTCTGGCTGATCTGGATATTCATCCGGTGAAACGCATTGAAGAAGTCCTGACTCTGGCTTTGCAAAACTCTCCGTATGGGATGGAAGTCGTCAGCGCAAAATAGTGACCTGACGCAAAGAGTACCAGGAAAAACAGGGCTGGCAGGTGAATTGTCACTTGCCAGCCTTTTTTCGTCTGGCTACTTTAGACGCTGGCTGGGGAAATGCCCTTCTCCTGACCAAATAAACATCGAGTTGGGAGTTGTAAGGGCATGGCAGGCCTGATATAACTGCTTCGCGGTCGTACTTCGAAGGATTCAGGTGCGATACAAAAAAAATAAACAGAGGAAGAGAAGAGTGAATAAATCTCAACTGATCGACAAAATTGCCGCAAATGCTGATATTTCCAAAGCTGCGGCTGGACGTGCATTAGACGCTTTGATTGCTTCCGTTACTGAATCCCTGCAATCTGGGGACGACGTAGCACTGGTTGGCTTTGGTACTTTTGCCGTTCGTGAACGTGCTGCCCGTACGGGTCGTAACCCACAGACAGGTGCAGAAATTACCATTGCTGCTGCAAAAGTTCCGGGTTTCCGTGCAGGTAAGGCGCTGAAAGACGCGGTTAACTGATTAGTACCCCCGTCAGGGCGGGGCGCTGGCAAGTAAACAGCTTAAGGGCGCATCGAAGATGTGCCTTTTTTCTTTTCTGTATGACTTTCTGTGTGATACGGGCTGACAACTGCTCCAGTTTCTTTCACAATACGCTTTCGCGTGTAAGGGCTGTAGGAGAGTAACCATGTTGAACATGCCATTACACCAGGTTTTTGTCACATTACAGCGGAGTGTTGTTACACCATGATGGACACGTTACGTGCGGCATCCAGCAATGTCGTACTCAAGATCATTTTGGGGATAATTATCCTGTCATTCATTTTGACAGGAGTAAGTAGTTACCTCATTGGCGGTAGCAACGATTTTGCCGCAAAAGTTAACGGCCAGAAAATTGACCGTGCACAATTTGAAAATGCGGTAACCGCAGAACGCAGCAGCATGCAACAAAAGCTGGGCGATCAGTATTCCGTACTGGCTTCCAACGCTGGCTATATGCAGGAAATGCGTCAACAAATCCTGCAGCGTCTGATTGACGAAGCACTGATAGACCAGTACGCAAAACATCTGGGCCTGAGCATTAGCGATGACCAGATTAAACAGAATATCTTCAACACCCAGGCTTTCCAGAATAACGGTAAATTCGATAACAATCGTTTTAATACTGTTCTGGCTAACGCCAGGTATACACCAGAACGCTACGCAGAAATTCTGCGCCACCAGCTCACAACTCAACAGTTGATTGATGCGGTAGAAGGCACTGGTTTTATTCTGCCTGGTGAAGAAAATCGCCTGGCTGCACTTGTTTCTCAAAAACGTGTTGTCCGTGAAGCCACTATTGATGTGAAAGCGCTGGCAGAGAAGCAAACTGCACCAGAAGATGCTGTTAAAGCATATTACGACCAGCACCAGTCACTTTACCTCGTTCCGGAACAATTCCGCGTCAGTTATATCAAACTGGATGCCGCGGATATGAAAGCTAACGTGACTGACGCCGATATTCAGGCCTATTACGATGAGCACCGTGCTGAGTTTACTCAACCCCAGCGTGATCGTTACAGTGTGATTCAGACCAAAACGGAAAAAGACGCGCAGGACGTGCTGGATGCACTGAAAAAGGGTGCTGATTTTGCCGCGTTGGCGAAAGAGAAATCCACGGATATTATTTCTGCCCGTAAAGGCGGTGATATGGGGTGGCTGGAGCTATCAACCACACCGGATGAACTGAAAAATGCCGGGCTGACCGAAAAAGGGCAGTTGTCAGGCGTTATTAAATCTTCTGTAGGTTTCCTGGTTGTTCGCCTCGATGACATTCAGCCTGCAGTACTTAAACCACTGGCAGATGTGCGTGACTCAATCGCGGAAAAAGTGAAAGGCGAAAAAGCGCTGGATGCCTATTATGCACTGCAACAGAAAGTCAGTGATGCAGCCAGTAACGACAACCAGTCTCTGGAAGCAGCAGAGCAGGTTGCCGGTGTTAAAGCGGTAGAAACTGGTTGGTTCTCGCAGGATTCCGTTCCGGCTGAACTGAACTTTAAACCAGTGACCGATGCAATCTTCAACGGTGGCTTGCTGGGGCAGGATGGTGCGCCGGGTAGTAACTCTGACATCATCACTGTAGACGGTGATCGCGCGTTTGTTGTGCGTATCGCGGAGCATAAAGCAGAAAGCACTAAGCCTTTGTCAGAGGTACATGACCAGGTAGTCGCTGCAGTGAAAATGCAGAAAGCCAGTGAACAGGCCCGTATTCAGGCCAGCAAACTGCTTACTGAGTTAAAAGCCGGTAAAGGCGACGATGCCATGAAAGCGGCGGGCCTTACCTTTGGCGAAAAACAAACGCTTACGCGCAGTGGTCAGGACCCGGTTACACGAGCGGCTTTTGAACTGCCGTTACCAGCGAAAGACCAGCCGGTTTATGGCACCAGTAATGATTTGCAGGGCAATGTACTTATTATTGCACTGGATTCTGTAGAAGCTGGTGACATGCCAGAAGCACAAAAATCTGCCATGGCAAGCCAGGTTGCCAATAATAACGCGCAAATTGCGCTGGAATCGCTGCTCAATACATTGCGTAAGGAAGCGAAAATCAAAGTCAGTGATATTGTGCAACAGCAGCAATAACAAACCTGATCGCATCCTTTTGCAATAAATTGCAACAGACAAGGGCCGCTTTCGCGGCCCTTTCCATTTCTATAATTCACCGTTTGTTCTCCAGTTTTGTTCAGTTTACTGTTCACAGGCTGTTAAAACACAAGGAGAAACGGCATGAAGACCAGTTTTAAATCTGTAGCTTTGGTTCTGGCTTTGGGTATGGGCATTGGGATATCGCCCGCCTGGGCACAGCCTGAATCATCTGTTCAGGCTGCGGCCAGCGCAGCAGAAAAAGTCAGTATTAACCAGGCCAGCGCTCAGGAGTTAGCCAGTGCCATGAGCGGTATTGGCCTGAAAAAAGCGCAGGCAATTATTGAATGGCGTGAACAGTACGGAGCCTTTTCCTCACTTGACGAACTGAGTGATGTGCCGGGTATTGGCCATTCACTGGTTGAACGGAATATCGAACGCATCACATTGTGAATGTTGCATAACTGTTAATTTTTGCCACAATAATGAGGTCATACCAGTTGGTGTGACCTCATTACTCATAACAACATACAAGGCATACAGGCTATGGCTATGCAGACTGAAATCACTGTTCGTGGGTTCCATTTGGATGTTTACCAGCATGTGAATAATGCGCGTTATTTAGAGTTCCTCGAAGAAGCCCGCTGGGCCGCCCTGGAAGAAGAAGAAAGCTTCCGCTGGATGAGTGCACAAAATATTGCCTTTGTCGTCGTCAATATCAATATCAACTACCGGCGTCCGGCTTTGCTGGGGGAGCGTTTACTGGTGACCAGCGCACTTAAACAACTCAACGGGAAGAGTGGTGTACTAAGCCAGGTTATTACACTCCAGCCTGGGGGAGAAGTGGTGGCGGATGCACTGATTACATTTGTATGTGTCGATTTGAAGAGCCAGAAAGCGCTGCCAGTAGAAGGTGAGTTAAAAGAGAAACTGATGCAGATGATTGGTTAAACCCACACTGGCATGCCTTAGCGTGCCAGTTGGATTAGCGGCTTTAGCGCAGCCCTGTTTTTTGCTTCATTTCTGCCATGACGGCGGTTTTATCGGCCAGGTAGTGTTTCAGGCCATTGGCACGCAGGTGACAGGATGCGCACTCGCCGCAACCATCTCCCTTAATGCCGTTATAGCAGGTTAGTGTTTCAGCGCGAATTAAATCGAGTTTTCCCCAGTAATCAGCCAAAGCCCAGGTCTGCGCTTTATCTATCCACATCAATGGTGTTTCAAAGCGAATCTCACTGGCCATGCCGAGGTTAACGGCGTGGTTCAGTGCTTTCACGAACTCATCGCGGCAATCCGGGTAACCGGAGAAATCCGTCTCACATACACCGGTAATAACCGCTTCGGCTTTTACTTGCCAGGCGTAAATCGCGGCCAGGGTTAAAAACAGAATATTGCGCCCAGGAACAAATGTATTGGGGATACCACTGTCATTCGGGTCATAATCAGGAACCGGGATGCTATCACGGGTCAGGCTACTTACCGCCAGTTCATTTAGCAAACCGACATCCAGCACTTTGTGTGCACAGGCCCCCAGTTTCAGTGCCAGTTCACGCGCTATATCAATTTCAGCCCGGTGGCGTTGCCCATAATCAAATGTGACGCAATGCACTTCGTCATACTGGTGTAGTGCCTGAATCAGGCAAGTAGTGGAGTCCTGCCCACCACTGAACACGACAACAGCACGTTTCATAGTAAACCTTGTAATAAATGAGAATAGATGGGGTATGGTAACGCGCCTGCCGCTGGCTCACCAGCTTCATAAGAAGGAAGGTGCGGGTTTGATTCAAATCAAACCCGCACCTGGTTATTTTTTGCTGTTGGGTTGTCTGACTGGCCATGCATCAGCCTGAATGCAGCTAGCCTGTTATTTCAGCAACGCTTGTAAAGCCTGGCGGGATTCGCTCAGGTCGCCAATGTTGGCTGCAACCCATTCAGGGTTGTAGTAACTTTCCAGGTAACGTTCACCGCTGTCACACAGTAAGGTAACAATTGAACCGGTTTGGCCGGCATCACGCATTTGTGTTGCAAGGCTCAGTACACCCCACATATTGGTACCTGTTGACGCGCCCACTTTGCGGCCTAGTACAGTTTCAAGCCACTGCATGGCAACAATTGTGGCACTGTCTGGTACACGCATCATGTCATCAATCACCCCGGGAATAAATGATGGTTCCACGCGCGGGCGTCCAATTCCTTCAATGCGGCTTCCCGTATCACTCCGGCGCTGGTTGTCACCATCTCGCCAGTAGTTCAGAAACACTGAGTTTTCCGGGTCGACAACCATCAGGCGGGTTTTATGCCCCTGATGGCGTAAGTAACGGCCAATGGTTGCTGATGTCCCACCTGTGCCAGCGCTCATGACGATGTACTCAGGTTCGGGGTAAGGTTCGTTTGCCATCTGGCGAAAAATACTGTCAGCAATATTATTGTTACCACGCCAGTCTGTTGCCCGTTCAGCATAAGTGAACTGGTCCATATAATGGCCATTAAGCTCGCGGGCCAGTGTTTCGGATGCATCATAAATTTGACAAGGGCTGTCGACAAAATGGCAGCGGCCACCATAAAACGTAATCTGCTCAATTTTACGCCTGGCCGTACAGCCCGGCATAACGGCAATAAAAGGCAGCCCCAGCAAACGTGCGAAGTAGGCTTCAGAAACAGCAGTAGAACCGGAAGATGCCTCAATAATCGTGGTATCCTCCTTGATCCAGCCATTGCACAGCCCGTACAAAAATAGTGAGCGGGCCAGGCGGTGTTTCAGGCTACCTGTTGGATGGGTGCTCTCATCTTTAAGATAGATATATATGCCCGGAAACGCCGGCAGTGCCAGGCGAATTAAATGAGTATCTGCGGAACGTTGGTAATCTGCATTAATTTCACGAATGGCGTGTGCTACCCAGTTGTTCATAGTTCTTGCCTGTTTGTCAATTTGTGCTCAGCGTACCGTAGCTTGCAGGGAAAAAAGTTGCTATTTTGCCTGTCATGTTGACCATTAAGAGAAAATATTTCTCTTTGAGGTGGGAATGTTAGATAAAACAGATCGTCATTTGTTAGCGCTATTACAGGAAGACTGCACATGCTCTTTGCAGGCGTTGGCGGATGCCGTTAATCTGACCACAACACCCTGCTGGAAACGGCTGAAACGCCTTGAGGATGAAGGGTATATCCTGGGCAAAGTGGCATTGTTAAACCCAGAACTTTTGGGGCTGAACCTCACGGCATTTGTGCTGATAAAAACGCAGAATCACAGTAGTGAATGGTATAACCAGTTTGTCAGTGTTGTTTCTGCCATGACTGAGGTGTTGGGTTTTTGGCGCATGGCCGGTGAATACGATTACTTGTTGCGCGTACAGGTGGCGGATATGAAGCGGTTTGATGATTTTTATAAGCGTTTGGTCAACAATGTGCCGGGTCTGAGCGATGTCACTTCGAGTTTTGCCATGGAGCAGATAAAATACACCACATCATTGCCACTGTAGGCACACGTTCATTATTTGATTCATTTCACACAATAAACTGGCTTATGACAGGCCAGTCTCAGGACTCGTAGCTGTGCGATTATTTGCTCAACTTCATTGGTATTTCCGCCGGGAATGGCGCCGTTATTTGGGTGCGGTGACGCTGCTCATTATGATTGCAATTTTGCAACTCGCTCCGCCTAAGCTGGTGGGTATTATTGTTGATGGTGTCACGCTGGAACATTTTACTCTCAGCAAATTACTGTTGTGGATTGGGGCGATGGCCGCTATCGCTGTCGTGGTGTATTTACTGCGTTATGTCTGGCGGGTGCTGTTATTTGGCGCATCTTACCGGCTGGCGGTTGAGTTACGTGCGGATTTTTACCGCCAGTTGAGCCGCCAGAGTCCGGCATTTTACTTGCGCCACCGTACAGGTGACTTGATGGCTCGAGCAACCAATGATGTTGACCGGGTGGTGTTTGCAGCCGGAGAAGGGGTGTTGACCCTGGTTGATTCACTGGTGATGGGCTGTGCTGTATTAGTGGTGATGTGTACTCAAATTAGCTGGCAGTTGACTCTACTGGCGTTACTGCCAATGCCTGTGATGGCGCTGGTTATCAAGCGCTATGGTGAACAGTTACACCAACGCTTCAAACTGGCTCAGGCCGCATTTTCCTCCCTCAATGATCGGACACAAGAAAGCCTGACCAGCATCCGCATGATTAAAGCTTTCGGCCTTGAAGACCGCCAGTCTGCCTTGTTTGCTGAAGATGCCAGGGATACGGGGGAGAAAAATATGCGGGTTGCGACTGTGGATGCTCGCTTTGATCCAACCATTTATGTCGCTATCGCAACAGCGAATATGCTTGCCATTGGCGGGGGAGCATGGATGGTCAGCCAGGGCATGTTGACACTTGGGCAACTGACAAGTTTTGCGATGTACCTGGGGCTGATGATTTGGCCAATGCTGGCGCTTGCCTGGATGTTCAATATTGTTGAGCGTGGCAGTGCTGCCTATAGCCGTATTCGTGATTTGCTGGCGGAAAAACCTGTTGTAGAAGATGGCTCGCAGGTGTTACCCACAGGGCCGGGAAAACTGGTCTGCCAGATCAATTCGTTTACCTGGCCGGGGAGCCAGCATCCCCAATTGCATCAAGTGGATTTTACTCTGGCCCCGGGGCAAATTCTGGGGTTATGTGGCCCAACCGGTGGCGGTAAAAGTACGTTGTTGTCGCTGGTGCAACGCCATTTCGACATAGATGACGGTGATATTTCGTTTCACGATATGCCGCTGCGCCAGTTGCAGCTTAGCAGTTGGCACCAACGGTTGGCTGTCGTTAATCAGACACCTTTTTTATTTTCTGACACAGTGGCGAACAATATTTCTCTTGGCAAACCCGGTGCCAGCCAGGCTGAAATTGAGGCGGTTGCGAAGCTCGCCAGTGTTCATGACGATATTCTGCGTCTGCCGCAAGGTTATGCAACCGAAGTAGGCGAGAGAGGGGTGATGCTCTCCGGGGGGCAAAAACAACGTATATCTATTGCGCGCGCACTCTTGCTCAATGCTGAAATCTTGATCCTCGATGATGCGTTATCCGCAGTTGACGGCAGAACTGAGCAACAAATATTGCACAACCTGAGACAATGGGGTTCAGGGCACACGCTGATTATCAGTGCTCACCGTTTATCAGCACTTACTGAAGCCAGTGAAATACTGGTTCTTCAACAAGGGAATGTGGTGCAACGTGGCCGCCACACAGACTTGGCAAACCAGCAGGGCTGGTATCGCGATATGTACCGTTACCAGCAGTTGGAAGCAGCACTGGATGAAGAAGATGAAACCGGGGAGCAGGCCCATGCGTAATCCACAGCAACCCGCATTATGGCCTACTCTGAAACGGCTACTGGCCTATGGCTCACCCTGGCGTAAATCTATTATCAAAGCGGTGATTATGCTGTGGGTGGCTTCGGCGGCGGAAGTGAGTGGCCCGGCCTTAATCAGTTACTTTATTGACCACCTGGTTGCAGAAAAACAATTGCCTCTGGCTATGGTTTGCGGGCTGGCTGCTGCTTATATCCTGTTACAAGCTCTGGCCGCATTGCTGCATTACTCGCAGGCTTTGCTGTTTAACGAAGCCGCTGTTGGGGTTGTGCAACAATTGCGTACTGACGTTATGGATGCTGCGTTGCGCCAGCCAGTGAGTGCATTTGATACCCAACCTGTTGGGCAACTTATTTCTCGTGTCACCAATGACACAGAAGTGATCCGCGATCTGTATGTCACTGTTGTTGCCACGGTATTGCGCAGTGCTGCATTGATTGGTGCGATGCTGGTAGCAATGTTTTCCTTAAATTGGCGTATGGCGCTGGTGGCGGTTGTCATTTTCCCTGCGGTGTTGGTGGTGATGCTGGTTTACCAGCGTCTGAGCACACCTATTGTCCGGCGTGTACGCAGTTATCTGGCTGATATTAATGATGGCTTTAATGAAGCCGTCAACGGTATGGGGGTTATTCAGCAATTTCGCCAGCAGTTGCGCTTTGGTAAAAAACTCGCGGATGCCAGTGAAGCGCATTATGACGCACGTATGCAAACCCTGAAACTCGAGGGTTTTTTACTCCGGCCTTTATTAAGTTTATTTTCCGCGCTGATTCTGTGTGGCCTGCTGTTTCAGTTTGGCTATGCCGGTAATGGTGCAGTAGAAGTTGGGGTGTTGTATGCCTTTATTAGTTATCTTGGGCGGCTGAATGAGCCTTTAATTCAGCTAACAACCCAGCAATCCATGCTACAACAGGCGGTTGTAGCGGGTGAACGCGTGTTTGAGTTAATGGACTGCCAGCAGCAGCGCTATGGTTCGGATACCCGGCCACTGGCATCCGGGCGTGTTGATATCTCTGAACTCTCCTTTGCTTACCGCAACGGCCAGTATGTGCTGCGGGATATCAATCTGCAGGCACCAGCAAAAAGCTTTATTGCCCTGGTGGGGCATACGGGAAGTGGTAAGAGCACTCTGGCAAATTTATTGATGGGTTATTACCCGTTGTCTCAAGGGGAAATTCGCCTTGATGGCCGCCCGTTAGAGAGCCTGAGCCATAGTGTCCTGCGTAAAGGTGTGGCGATGGTGCAGCAAGACCCGGTGGTGATGGCTGAATCGCTATATATGAATGTGACATTGGGGCGTGATGTCAGTGAAGAGCGAGTTTGGCAGGCACTGGAAACTGTGCAACTGGCTGGCCTTGTGCGCTCAATGCCTGAGGGCATTCATACCCAATTAGGGGAGCAGGGGAATACATTGTCGGTCGGGCAAAAACAACTGCTGGCTCTTGCCAGGGTGCTGGTAGATACGCCGGAAATCCTTATTTTGGATGAGGCAACAGCGAATATTGATTCTGGTACCGAACAGGCGATAGGGCATGCACTTAGTGCATTACGCCAGCGGACAACGCTTGTTGTGATTGCTCACCGGCTTTCTACTATTACTCAGGCTGATACCATTCTGGTGTTGCACCGTGGGCAGGCAGTTGAGAGTGGCAGGCATGATGCACTTTTGGCGAAGCGTGGCCGTTACTGGCAAATGTACCAGTTACAACTGGCTGGCGAAGAATTAGCCTCCAGCGGCTACGAAGAGTCTGCGGTTGTGTGATGCACCATTATCTGGCGAACATTTGACCCATTGCACTATTGGTGCAGTGGTTTTTATAAAAACGCACTGTTTTGGTGCGTTTTTGTTTTTCAGGAATGTTCTTGTCGACAACATTATTTCCTGCTTATTCAGTTAACCCGCCTCTCACCTCGTTAAGACGCTGAAAGTTGCAGATTTATACTTTTGGCACGTTGATTGCTTAATAATCCCTGTTCGCTGCGGCACTTACCGATTTCTTACTGGAGGGGATTTATGAAGCTGGTTACCGTGGTAATTAAACCATTCAAACTGGAAGACGTGCGTGAAGCGCTTTCATCGATTGGCATTCAAGGGCTGACAGTGACTGAAGTGAAAGGCTTTGGTCGCCAGAAAGGGCACGCCGAGTTGTACCGCGGGGCAGAATACAGCGTTAACTTTCTCCCGAAAGTGAAAATTGACGTAGCCATCGCTGACGATCAACTCGATGAAGTTATTGATGTAATTAGTAAAGCTGCCTATACAGGCAAAATTGGCGACGGCAAAATTTTCGTTGCTGAATTACAACGTGTTATTCGTATTCGTACGGGCGAAGCCGACGAAGCGGCCCTCTGATTCCTGGCACTGGTGAAAGGGATGGATAAAATGAGTAAATTTGGCATTAAACTTGGCCTCGGGGCGCTGGCATTGTTGCCATCACTTGCAATGGCTGCACCAGCAGTAGCTGATAAAGCAGATAATGCTTTTATGATGATTTGCACCGCACTGGTGCTGTTCATGTCAATTCCTGGGATTGCATTGTTTTACGGTGGCTTGATTCGCTCTAAAAACGTATTGTCTATGCTGACTCAGGTTTCTGTAACTTTCGCACTGGTGTGCGTGCTGTGGGTAGTATATGGCTACACTCTGGCATTCAGTACCGGTAATAATTTCTTCGGTAGCTTTGACTGGACCATGCTGAAAGGCATCAAAATTACCGATCTGATGGGTACTTTCTATCAGTATATCCATGTGTCCTTCCAGGGCTCATTCGCGTGTATCACTGTTGGCCTGATTGTGGGTGCGTTGGCTGAACGTATTCGCTTCTCCGCAGTACTGATCTTTGTTGCGGTGTGGATGACCCTGTCTTATGTGCCTATTGCGCATATGGTATGGGGCGGCGGCCTGCTGGCAAGCCACGGTGCACTGGATTTCGCAGGCGGTACTGTTGTGCATATCAACGCGGCTGTTGCTGGTCTGGTTGGTGCGTACATGATGGGCAAACGCGTTGGCTTCGGCAAAGAAGCATTCAAACCGCATAACCTGCCAATGGTATTCACTGGTACTGCGATTCTGTATGTTGGTTGGTTCGGCTTTAACGCCGGTTCAGCAAGTGCTGCGAACGAAATCGCAGGCCTGGCTTTCCTGAACACCGTTGTTGCAACGGGTGCCGCTATCCTTGCCTGGGTATTCGGTGAGTGGGCGATTCGTGGTAAACCTTCTCTGCTGGGTTCTTGCTCTGGCGCTATCGCAGGCCTGGTTGCTGTGACTCCGGCTTGTGGTTACATCGGTGTTGGTGGCGCGCTTATTGTTGGTATCGCTGCGGGTATCGCTGGCCTGTGGGGTGTTACTGCACTGAAACGTTGGTTGCGTGTTGATGACCCGTGCGATGTGTTCGGTGTTCACGGTGTGTGCGGTATCGTAGGTTGTATCCTGACTGGTATCTTCGCATCCTCTTCACTGGGTGGTGTTGGTTTCGCAGAAGGTGTCACCATGGGCCATCAGCTGATGGTACAGCTGGAAAGCGTGCTGATTACCATTGTCTGGTCTGGTGTTGTTGCCTTCATTGGTTACAAAATTGCCGATATGACTGTTGGCCTGCGTGTTCCGGAAGATCAGGAACGTGAAGGTCTGGATGTTAACAGCCACGGTGAAAATGCTTACAACGCATAATTCTGCTGGTTGCTAAGTGCCAGGGGTAATCGCCCCCGGCATAAAAAGAGAGACTTGTGTCTCTCTTTTTTGCTTTTAGATAAACAGAGTAGGTTAACCCCGCTGACGCATAACACCTTCCTGCACCGTCGAAGCCACCAAAACCCCATCCTGTGTATAGAACTCCCCGCGCACAAAACCTCTGGCGCTAGATGCCGAAGTGCTTTCCACGCTGTAGAGCAGCCACTCGTTAAGACTAAAAGGGCGATGGAACCACATAGAGTGGTCAATGGTGGCAACCTGCATTCCGTGCTCCAGAAACCCGATTCCGTGTGGCTGCAAAGCGGTGGGCAAGAAATTAAAGTCAGATGCATAACCCAATAAATATTGGTGAATCCCTAAATCATCCGGCATTGTGCCATTGGCCCGCATCCAAACCTGGCGTTCCGGTTTATCAACATGGCCTTTAAGCGGGTTATGAAATACCACCGGGCGGATTTCCAGAGGTTTATCGCTTAAGAATTTCTCTTTAACCAGTGGGGGGAGCATATGCTCAAACAATTTGGCGATGTCTGTTTCTGATTTAAGTGACTCTGGGTCTGGGGCTTCTGGCATCGCCTTCTGGTGCTCAAAACCGGGTTCTGGCGCCTGAAAAGATGCTGTCATGTAAAAAATCGGTTTGCCATTTTGAATAGCAGATACACGTCTGGCACTAAAACTATTGCCATCGCGCAGAACTTCAACATCATAAATAATGGCTTTTTTGCTGTCTCCGGGGCGTAAAAAGTAGCTGTGAAAGGAGTGAACCAGGCGTTCTGCAGGAACAGTTTCTTTTGCTGCATACAGTGCCTGGCCAACAACCTGGCCGCCAAAAACCTGGCGCAGGCCCAAGTCTTCACTTTGACCACGAAAAAGGCCTTCTTCAATTTTTTCAAGATTTAACAGGGCTAACAAATTATTTAACGCCTGACTCATAGTACTTCCTCTGGCAGCGGAGTTGTTAGTCGGTGTGTGTAGTGACCATGTGGCCTGATGTGCCGCCTGCAGCACTGTACGTTAGTCTCCTTCTGCGTGGGCAGGTACCCAGAAAAGGCGATTCGTTACAGCTGCAATGCGACACATATTGTTAAGTATAACCTGGATTTCTAACTGGTCCGATGGGTTCAATTATCTGAATTTACAGTCTTTTACCAGCGAAAATTCAGGTAATATGCCAGACTTACCCTGATAAGCAATAAACCAACCCCTCATCACAACGGTATCTACGGTATCGGGGTGATGGCAGGAGAAGGAGAAAAACGATGAAATTGACACCCGTAATTTTCGGTCTGGCTGCTGCTTTTGCCCTGTCTGGCTGTGCACAACAATTTCGCAATACTTATGAAGTGCCGAACCCGGACTTTGCCTATTCCCGTCTGGCTTCACAGGCTGATATGCAGAAACCTCATCTGTCCGGTAATGTGGTCATTAACCAACGCCTGGCGGTACCACAAAATGCGGTACTGACAGTAACCTTGTCCGATGCTTCACGCGCAGATGCGCCAGCGAAAGTCTTATCCCAAAAAGTGGTAAACCTTGAAGGCCATCAGGCACCATTTGGGTATGTGTTGCCTTACGATCTTGCCGATATTCGCCAAAACGCACGTATTTTGCTCAGTGCTGCGATTACCGTGGATGGCAAGTTGATGTTCAGGTCTGATTCCTTTAAACCGGTTATTACCAATGGTGTGAACAGTACTGATCTGGATTTGATTCCGTTGCAAAACACCGCGGTTGCTGTGCAACCAGCAAAAGTGACTGAAGCGTATCCGGTACCTACGCACTTCTTGCCGCAACAGCAGCAAACACAAATGCAAACCGGCAATTGATTTTGTTTAATCACCAGATACCATTTTTGTGAGTCTGATGACAAACCTTATGTCCGCACAGAACGATCGGCGGCTAACGAAAAAGAAGGGAAAACCACGTTTTTCCCTTCTTTTTAATCAATCTGACAGCGCCTTTGGGCGCTGTTTTCTTTTACTCAGGCCAACGGTAGCGTGGCAGGTCAATTCTCCCATCTCCGGATACCAGCACACCTTCGGCCAGCAATGCCTGGCGCTGGCGACTGAGGTCTGGGCCGGTCAGTGATATAGTGCCTTCACGGTTTACTACACGGTGCCATGGCAATCTTGAACCCTCCGGTAACCGTTTGAGTACGCCGCCTACCTGGCGGGCTGCCCGTGGTGAACCCGCCATTCGAGCCACATCGCCGTAAGTGGTTATCCTGCCGCAAGGAATCGCCGCAATTATCTGGTATACCCGTTGTGCAAAATTATCTGTTGGGGCCATTTGCAACTCCTGTTATCCATCTATGTGACTATACCTGTTGGCTGGTTAGGAAGAAACTGAGGTAAATGCACAATAAACCGTCATCCAGACCCGGTTGACTTGCAATTGCCGGAATCAACAGAGATAATGCGCCCCGCGCGTTGGAATACAACGCTCTCAATGGGGGCCCTGTTGGTTCTCCCGCAACACTAACTTGTGAACTCGGTCAGGTCCGGAAGGAAGCAGCCGCAGCAGGCGACGTGTGTGCCGGGATGTAGCTGGCAGGGCCCCCACCCATTTGTGCGTTCTGCACGCTATTCTTCTTTGTGCTGGCCCAAAATACATGCAGCAGAACAACGCTTGCAGGCTGAAGCGCGCTTCTGTACCCAACCTGCTTTGTTGAATTGTGCTGCTATTGGTAATTTTGGTCTGAATCTGTCCCTGCTATTTCGTTAGTTAGCTGAGATGCTATTCATGATGACCAGCGTTTTTTGCTCAATCTCATCCTGCAGCAGGTAACGACGGCGGTATTCAGCGCGCTTCTTGCTGGCGATGTCCTCAAGGGATTTCCTTGGCAAGGATGTTGGAAGTTGCCACTGGTATGGGCCAGCTTTGGTGCCATTGGCAGATTCCCAAAACTCGTCATAACTGGCGTGAAGATAACGTGCCTTACTGAAACGATAGCGCCATCCACGGAACACATGCCCGGCATCACTTACTCCACAGATTTGCTCAAGTTGCCACTGGCTACATAATTGCCAGATAACTTCCAATAAAATACGTTTAGGAAATAAACCATGGCAGGCCTTGGTTGCCAGTTTTATGGTGTCATTGGTAACCTGGCGGCGGGGCCCCTGAACACCACCAATAAACAATACCGGGTGTTGTGCGGGTTCTGTGATGCAAAATGTTAAACTGGCCAGTAAGTTATTCCCCATGAATAGCCAAAGTGTGCTTTCTCCTTCGCGTTCAGCACTACGCGCGGTTGACGCTTTAAGTGAAAACACCTCATCGTTGCGCCCAGTGAAGTTGAACAACAATGTTGGTTCACTGGATGTTAGTGCCTGAAAAAGAGTTGGCCCCGCATGTTGGTGTAAAAAATGGTAGTGATCCACAACAGCATTAGCGCGCTGGAAGGCATTCAGCCCCAGGCGTAAGTAGTGGCGGTGCGGTTTACTGGGCAGTGTTACTTGCGCCTGTAATAATGCAGGGAATTCGGGTAATTGGGATAAGGCAGCCAGCATGCTATTGGTCGGTTTCCAGTACCAGAGGGCACGCAATAAAAATTTTAACCGGTAACGTTTTTGCTGCCAGATGGCGGCTGGCGGTACAACTCGCCCCCGGGCAATAGCAAAAACCAGTGATCCGGTGCTAATGCCTTGCTCATCAGCGGTGTGTAACGGTGTTTCATTCACAGACATAACTGCCCCGACTGCTTAAAAATAAATCAAATAAGAATTGTCTGTGTAGTGTATTGAAGTGAACTTCAACGAAAGCTCATTGGGATGAATAAAGTTAATTGTTTGTAATGTCGTATTTTGTGGTTGTGTTGAGAAAGGTCTTACTTGGTAAAATGCGTGGCCAACTATTTTAAAAGTAAAAAATATTTGTATTACTGATTGATAATATGAGACTTTGTGACTTCATCTTTAGGTACTTTCTTCGGCCGTTTTGAATACGCTATTCTGTTGCAGGCTCTATCTGCCTCAATTACTGTGTGCGAGCTTTTCTGTCTTATCTGTCAGCCGCTTCCTTGTGGTTTGTGGCGCAGAACATTAATGACAGACTACGGGGACAATTGCTCTGGTTCTCATCACTGGCAACTTGCAACATAGCCCGGCCAGGACGTTTTTTGGGGAAGAACAATGAAAATAACACCAATACTCTATGCTATTACCGTCATTGGGTTAGCTGGTTGTGCGGCAAAACAGCCAGTTGTTCCTGCTCTTAGTGCAAATACTGTATCGGCAACGCAGTCTGGGATTATCGACGGAACCACATCATTTACCGGTCTGATTCAAAAATATGGTGTACCTTCTCGCACGCTTTGGTCGCCACAAGGCAAACAAATCGCTGTCTGGATGCAAAACTGGAAAGGGCCATTGGGGCAGCAACCCGCACAGACAACACAGATGACAGCATTAATTAATGGCGACCGGGTAGAGAAGCATTGGGTTCATCGCTACCCGGAAGGTATGCAGAATCGTTTTTTATCTTCAGACAATAAGCAGCACCTGAAGAAAACCATCATTAAAGGGGTCTCCACGGAATCAGGTGTGATTGCCCAATTGGGGGAACCACGTAATTATTTATTTGATGATGATGGCAATAAGATAATGATGTATGTCTGGCATGAATCCACGCCAGGTGGGCAGAGTACAGGACTACAAGCCAGAAGGGTGAGTATTTTGTTGATTTGCCTTGATGCTCACAATGTCGTGAAGTTCTTCAACATAGAGCACTTTGAAGGTAGTGACGGAATACAGAATCAACCAGCATCAGCTTTTAGCCTGGATAGCTGACGTATCCGCTTTATGGTAAGGCCCTCTCCAGGGGCTTTACCTACCTCAGTAAATAGGGTTGTTTACTGAATCTTTTTCGGGAGATCCCAAATAATAATATTGAATAATCGTACAAAAATGAATGGTTACCTTTGTGCTTTATAACGGCTATTGTTAACTTTCTCAAAGAGATGAACGTGTGTTAATAGTGGCAATGTAACAAAAACTATTTATTGCATATAAAATGCGCCCATGATCACTGTTATTTTCTCTCCCACTGTGTTAGTCATCTTTCTGCAACGGAATAGTGATGGATTTTACTTGGGATTTATGCAATAAGAATTATATTATTGCGCTAAATAAACTCGAAGGAAAGCATATGGAAACCGCAGTGCTAAATGTAAAAATTAGCAGTGAACTTAAAGAACAGGTGCGTAGTTATGCTGAACTGCATGGGGAAACATTGGGTGCGGTAACAGAGCAGTTTCTGAGAATGGCTTTTGCCAGTCTTGATGCTGGGGTTAAGGAAGATGATATTGATAACCAGCACACAGAAGAAGAAGGAGTTCAACCATTAAATGCTAAAGAAATCAAGGCACTGAGGAAACTTCTTAAGAAGAGGAAATAATGGCTGACGACAGTGTGAGTGTGGCTCACAGTTATAATGAAGCATGTGAATTATTACGTTCTGGTTTTGTTAAGCATGTCCGCCTTGACTGGAATGTGGGAAGTGATGAGTTTTTTCGCATAGCTTCTGACTGGTGTGATGCCGGAGCAAAAATAAAGCGCAGAGATAATGGTTTTATTATTTCTGTCAAAGGTTTTCCTGTTCCGCGACAACATTGATTTTCCCCGTTTTTTTCATGTTATACAGATAATATGGCGTTTCTGGATGTGGCTGTTTGGCATGAATATTAACTGGGGATTAATGTTGATTGTCATATTAATGACATGAAAATGAAATTTATATGAAATAATAGCGTCATAAAAATATCATTTTCATGCAACCGGAATTACCTGGATCATTCATGACGACTTGTTAATGTGGCATTGCCTCAAAGGTAATGTGCATCATGGATGATATTAAAACGGCGAGCTTTATGGCTCGCCGTTTTCTTTTAAGGCCTGGTGTTAAAGTGTGTGGCACCAGTGTGTTAAATCATTATATTACTGGCTGGTGGTCTGGCCTGGTTGAGTTGCTGCCACACGGGTTGCAAACGTATTAGTGCCATTTCCATCTCGTTGGTTTCCAGCGTAAAGGGCAGGCGAAGAAAACGCTCAAAAGCTCCATCAATACCGAACCGGGGTCCCGGCGCAAGGTGAATGCCAACATTTTCTGCACTGGCTGCAAAACGGGTTGATGTAGGGGAAGGCAGTGTTACCCAGAATGATAAACCTCCGGGCGGGTTACTGGTTTTCCAGTGTGGAAAGTACGACTGTATCAGTTTCAGGCACTGGTCACGTTGATTTCGCAGTTGCTGGCGTTTTTCCTGCAAAATGGCCTCTTCTTCTTCAATCAAAATAGCCGCTGTGAGCTGTTCGAGTAGCGGAGAGCCTAAATCGAGAGTGTTACGTTGTTGAACCAGTCGAGCAATCACACCCGGCGAGGTACGTATCCAGCCCAGACGTAATCCTCCCCAGAAACTTTTCCCACATGAACCCAATGTAATAATGCGTTCAGCATCGCCAAAACAAGCAACTGGCGGTGGTGGCGGGGTTTCATACCATAACTCAGCCATGGTTTCGTCAATAACCAGCGGGGTGTGGCTGCGTTCTGCAATTGCTGCGATATTCTGGCGCTCAGCAAGGTTCATACAGCGCCCGGTTGGGTTATGAAAATCGGGAATAAGATAGGCCAGACGGGGAGATGTCTGTGCTATCGTCGCGGCGAAACCATCACAATCCCAGCCTTCATTTGCGGGCAGACTGACTCCAACCGGGCGGCAGGACGCACCCTTGATTGCATCCAGAGCCATGGGGTAAGTGGGGTGATCAACTAATACCCTGTCTCCTGGCCCGGTAAATAACCGTAGCAATAATGCCAGGCCACTTACCGCGCCGTTGACTACCATAATCTGGTCAGGTGTGGTTGCCAGACCACGCTGGCAGTAATGCTGTGCAATCGCGGTTCGTAGCCGCGGCAGGCCGCGGGAATCGTAGCCAGTTGAACTCAGATGTTCTGTCAGCCCAGTAATGGCCCGTTGGTAAGCCTGGTGAATAACCGGGCTTGCGGGCAGTGCGGCAGTGGCCAGATCAAGCGTGTCTCCAGGGAGGGTATAGGCCTGCTGTGTCACATGTGTTTCGGGTAAGCGAACTATGGAACCGGATCCCTGGCGGCTTTGCAGGTAACCTTCTTCCCGTAACTGGTTTAGCGCATTTGCTACCGTCGTTCGGCTCAGTGACAGTGATTCTGCCAGTTCACGTTCACCAGGCAACCGGCTGTTTAGCGGTAGCCGCCCATCGAGTATCAATAAACGTAGCCCTTCGGCCAGTTGCCGATAAACAGGAACACGAGTGTCCGGATGATGCCACTGCCCCAGGACCTTTATTAGCGAGGCGCTACGAAGCTGTCGTTGAGTCATTGCAGTCCACTTTTATAAAACTGGATCTTATTATTAAGTCCATTGTTGCGCAAAGTATAAACATGTCTGCAAAAAACAGGAAATGATTATGTTGCGCCGGTTAATTCAGTTGTACACAGGCCTGGTATTTTACGGCATCTCAATTGCGGTGTTCTATCGCGCCAATCTGGGGCTGGATCCGTGGGATGTGTTTCATATGGGGTTAGCACAACTGACCGGGCTAAAGCTTGGGCAAACTGTTATTTTGGTCGGGGCGCTGGTTTTATTGTTGTGGTGGCCAATGCGCCAGAAGCCCGGTCTGGGAACTATCAGCAATGTGATTGTGCTGGGCCTGGTGGCCGATGCAGTTTTGGCTATTTTCCCACCAATAACTGATTTATGGGTACGTAGCCTGTGCCTGGTTATTGCGATAGTGCTTAATGCTCTGGCAACCAGTTTGTACATTGGTGCCGGGTTTGGCGCTGGCCCTCGAGATGGATTGATGACCGGCATGCATAACCGAATGGGCTGGCCGATTCGCCGTATTCGTACTGTTATTGAACTGACAGTACTGCTTGTTGGTTTCTTGATGGGGGGAAGCCTGGGTATTGGTACGGTGCTGTATGCAGTCAGTATCGGGCCGCTTATCCAACTGACACTCCCCTGGTTTTCTGCTCATCGCTCAGGGAAGTTAAAGGCTGAAATTAGCGAAAAATCACAAGGTAATACACTTTCTGATCTCAAGAGTTCGCTCTGAGGTAGTATAACGTTTTTACCATCAAGGGCCGGTTATGAGTAATAAAACGATAACCCTATACGACGTTGCCGCGAGAGCGGGCGTGTCTTACCAGACGGTATCCCGAGTTATCAATGGGGCTGAAAATGTATCGGCTCGTACCCGGCAGAATGTTGAGCAAGCGATGCAGTCGCTCCATTATGTGCCTGACCCTGCAGCACGTCAGCTCGCCGGGAAACGGCGGCGTATTTGGGGGCTGGTGACCACAGACCTGTCCTTACATGCCCCGTCACAAATTGCGGCGGCGATTAAGTCACAGGCCTCACAGTCTGGTGTGGATGTTTCCATCGCTATGCTGGAAGACACCAGTGAACAGGCGTGTTGCTGTGCTCTGGATACCCTTCTGGCTCAGCGAGTTGAAGCTATCGCGATTAATTTACCGTTGTCTGCCAACCAGGCATCAGCGCTGGTAGCGCGTTATTCTCATGCACCAATACTCTTTCTTGATGTGCCCTCTAATGCTCCGGTACCCAGTGTCACTTTTGATGCCACCCAGGGTGCGGTTTTGGGGGCTGAACACCTTCTGTCACTGCCATTAACCCGCATAGCGTTGCTCAATGGGCCGCTATCCTCCGTTAGTGCTGCACAACGCCGGGCTGGCTGGGTTGATACGCTGGCACAAGCAGGTTTACAACCGGTTGCTCAAGGGGAAGGGGATTGGAGTGCGGCAAGTGGGTATTTGCAGGCTCAGGGGTTATTGCGTTGCCAGCCGCAAGGTATTCTGGTTGCCAATGATCAAATGGCACTTGGCGTGTTGCGCGCCTGCGCAGAACGCGGCATCTCTGTGCCGGGAGAGATCTGTGTGGTAGGTTTTGACGATACCGCAGACAGTGCGTGGTTCACACCTCCATTGACCACTATTCGCCAAGATTTTCGCCAGTTGGGCGAGTCCTGTGTATTTTGGCTAAATAGTGTAGTGGGAAATAAAACGCCTTCATCACAATGCTTGCCAGTTACTCTGGTGGTTCGTGAATCAACGGGTAAGACAGGTGAGGGAAGTTCACAGCCCCTGGATTTAGCACACCAGCTACATTTGCTAGCGGAACAGGTTGCTAAGTTGGCCTGATTACCTGGTTGTGATCCGCTTCGCTTATTATCTTTCTCCGTATTTACCCTGACCCCATTTTCGTTCACATTATCGTCAATGTGAGCGCTTCGCAATTTATGGGGAAACTATGTCCACCACACCTTGTAATGAACAGTATTCTGCTTTGTCTTCCCTGGTTGCACGCAGGGACTGGGAGAACCCTTCAGTGACCAACTGGCATCGTCTGGCAAGCCATGCACCATTATCAGGTTGGTTCGATGAAGTGAGTGCTGTGCAAAAAAGCCCGGACAATAGCCTGTTGAGCCTGAATGGGAAATGGCAGTTCTCCTGGTTCCCTTGCCCAGAAGCCGTGCCAGGAGAATGGGTTGTTCAGCCGTTGGAATCAGCGATTGATACCGCTGTTCCTGGCAACTGGCAATTGGTGGCCGGGTATGATGTCCCAATATACACCAATGTTAATTACCCTATCGCCACAACTCCACCACAGGTTCCGGCAGATAACCCTACAGGGTGCTATTCGCGCGTTTTTAATGTGAACCCTGAATGGCTTGGTAACGGGCAAACACGCATTATTTTTGATGGTGTGAATTCTGCTTTTTACCTGTGGTGTAACGGGCACTGGGTGGGATACAGCCAGGACAGCCGCCTGCCTGCTGAATTCGACCTGACTCCCTGGTTGCAAGCGGGAGAAAACCGGCTTGCTGTGATGGTACTGCGTTGGTGTGATGGTAGCTGGCTTGAGGACCAGGATATGTGGCGAATGAGCGGAATTTTCCGTGATGTTACGCTATTACATAAACCGGATGCGCATATTGCGGACTATCACCACCAAATGGCGTTCAACAGTGATTACTCACGTGCTGAATTAATGCTGAATGTGAATATGACGGGAAATCATCCGCAACAGTACTTTGTTGAAGCCAGCCTGTGGCGGCATGGAGCTTGTGTCGCCCGGCAGAAGCAATCTGTGGGCAGCCCTGTTATTGACGAACGTGGTCATTATCCTGAACAGGCACGGCTAGCTTTATCTGTTGTGTCACCAGCCCTGTGGAGTGCTGAGACTCCACATTTGTACCGCCTGGTGATGGTGCTCAAGGATAGTCAGGGCAATTGCATTGATGTCGAAGCTTGCGAGGTGGGTTTTCGTGAAGTAAAAATTGCCAATGGGTTGTTGATGCTAAATGGCCGACCACTGCTCATTCGTGGTGTGAATCGCCATGAGCACCACCCGGAGCATGGCCAGGTGATGGATGAAGCCACTATGCGCCAGGATATTGTGTTGATGAAACAACATAATATTAATGCGGTACGTTGTTCCCACTATCCTAACCACCCACGCTGGTATCAGTTATGCGATGAATATGGCTTATATGTTGTGGACGAAGCCAACATTGAAACCCACGGTATGCAGCCTATGTCGCGCCTTGCACAAGACCCGCGCTGGTTTGCTGCAATGAGTGAACGTGTAACCCGTATGGTCCTGCGGGACCGTAACCACCCTTGCATAATTATTTGGTCTTTAGGCAATGAGTCCGGTCATGGCGCTGTTCATGATGCGTTATGGCGCTGGGTGAAAAGCACCGATCCCAGCCGCCCAGTACAGTATGAAGGTGGCGGTGCCAATACCACCGCCACCGATATTATTTGCCCAATGTATGCACGAGTAGATGAAGACCAGCCTTTCGAACAAGTTCCCAAATGGTCGATTAAAAAATGGGTTGGCATGCCAGGTGAACATCGTCCGTTGATTTTATGTGAGTACGCCCATGGGATGGGAAATAGCCTGGGTGGATTCTACCGTTACTGGCAGGCCTTTCGGCAATATCCACGTCTGCAAGGCGGCTTTATCTGGGACTGGGTAGATCAGGGGTTAACACGAAAAGTGGAAGGGGGCAAAACGTGGTGGGCTTACGGAGGGGATTTTGGCGATAAACCTAACGATCGCCAGTTTTGCTTGAATGGGCTGGTGTTCCCAGACCGTACTCCACACCCAGCGTTATATGAGGTACAACGCGCCCAGCAGTTTTTTCAGTTTCACTGGGATAACAACAACCCTCAGCAATTGCAGGTTACCAGCGAATACCTGTTTCGTACCACAGATAATGAATGCCTGTGTTGGGCACTGACACAAGCGGGCGAAGTATTGCTTGAAGGGCGGGAATCCCTGGTTCTGGCTCCGGAGTCCAGCCAGTGTCTGACTGTTCCGGCATTCAGTGAGCGTCATGGCAATGAGCCCCGCTGGTTTACGGTCTGGGTTGAATATTTAGCCGATACTGAGTGGGCCCTGGCCGGTCAACGTTGTGCCTGGGCGCAGTGGCCGGTCGCCGATTCACTCTCGCTACCTGATGTGGCTGTGTCACCGACAGAATGCCAGCATCCACAACTCACTGAAGAAAAGCATATTTTACAAGTTACCAGTGGGAATAAACGCTGGGTGTTTGACCGCAAGCTTGGCACTTTGGTGCAGTGTTTCTCGGGAGATATCGCACACTTACTCGGGCCACTTGAGGACCAGTTTGTGCGAGCACCGCTCGATAATGACATTGGCACCAGTGAGGCTGCCCGGGTTGACCCAAATGCCTGGGTGGAACGCTGGAAAGCGGCGGGGTTATATGATTTGCAGGCACAGGTTTTACAGTGCGAAGCCCATGAAGCACCTGAGGGTGTGGTTATCAAAACACGGCATGCCTGGTTGCACCAGCAACACTGTTGTTTTATTAGTGAAAAACACTGGCAGATAGATGGCAACGGGCAATTGCAGCTTGATGTGCGGGTTGAAGTGGCAGCAGATATTCCACCACCTGCGCGTATTGGCCTGGTTTGCCATCTGTCTGGTGTAGCGCCGTTGGTGAGCTGGGATGGGCTGGGGCCCCATGAAAATTACCCGGACAGAAAATTGTCGGCGTGCCAGGGGCGCTGGGAGTTACCGTTGTCTGAATTGCATACGCCTTATATTTTCCCTGGTGAAAATGGCCTGCGTTGCGATACCCAGTCACTGCGTTACGGTGGGCACCAGTGGCAAGGCATGTTCCACTTTGGGATTGGCCGTTACAGCCTTCAGCAATTGCGTGAGACAAGCCACGTTCATTTACTGACAGAAGAGCCAGGCGTATGGCTGAATTTGGATGCGTTTCATATGGGAATTGGTGGCGATGATTCCTGGAGCCCCAGTGTGCACCAGGATGATATTCTTGCCACCACGACCCTTCGCTACCAACTAACCTGGTCTCTACCGGGCTGATTTTGCAGGTGTTAGCCGGTAGGTGTTAAGGTGCTTTTCCGCCATCAACTCACTTTGGTGAACCACTGATGGCGGTTTACCATTTCACCATCGAGGCGGAAAATACCGTCGCCAGTATAGTGCATGGTTTGGGGCCAGTCAGTCAGGCTTTTTACCCGTGCGCAAACCACTTCGAAAATAAAGAAGTTATAGCTGTCTACCAGAACATCGTCATAGATTTGGCATTCAAAACTGGCAAAGCACTCGGCAACCGCTGGCGCACCAACACTTTGTGCGGGCTCTGGCGTTAAACCAAATCGCGTGAATTTATCGGTTTCACTCCCTGAACAATTACCTATTTGCGCAACGGTATCCAGTAACCCCACTTCTGGCAGGTTAATGACACAGTCTCTGCTGGCCTTGATCATCTCAAAGCTATGGTTGCCAGCGGAAATCATGCAGCCAATCAGTGAAGGTGAAAACTCCATGACAGTTTGCCAGCCAAGCGTCATGATGTTGTCCTTCCCTTGCCAGTGGGAACTAATCAGCACTATTGGCCCAGGCTCCAGAAACCTGCGCACTTCACTAACAGGATATGGGTACTTTTTCATATTGGCTCCTGTAAGGCTTGTTATACAGGATCATAGTCGTTTCCTGGCCGGGTGTGAGGTTGTTTGGCGGATACTTGCGTGGCAGCCCGCAAACACAGAGCTTTCAGGCTGGTGGCAGTTGGCTGTCGTGTTGCTGTCAGGTTCCTGTCGTGGTGTTTCCAGCGGGGTTGGCGGACAGTATTTTTCGTCAACAGAACAATGGAGAAACAGAATGCAGCAGAATAATATTAAAGCCCTGCGGCTTGCTCGTGGCTGGTCACAGGAACAACTTGCGGCATTATCGGCGCTGAGTGTTCGCACTATCCAGCGTATTGAGAGTGGTGAGCAGGCAAGTATTGAAACAATGAGTGCGTTAGCTGCGGTATTTGAGTGCCCGGTTGCTGAGTTAATGAACCCGGCAGATGAACAGCGCGAACCGGCAGAGGATGGAGCGGATCAGCGGGTTATGGCCGCCAATGCCAGGTTGGATGAAGAAAGCAGGTTTCTGCGTTCATTGTGCACCTGGGCGGTTATTTGTGGCGGTTTAGCGGTAATAAACCTGCTGACCAGTCACGACATATTGTGGTTTCTCTGGCCGTTAGGTATTTGGGGCGGATTGTTGATAGTGCGTGGATTCAGGCTATTTGTGCTGCACAATTGGCTGTCTCGCCGCAGGCAAATACGCCTGCAGCAGTTGTTACGTAAATAATATCCCAGTGTCAGGCGGGGATCGCCTGTGCCTCTGCCTGGTGTGCGGGTAGGGTATTATCCGGAACCTTAATTTCAGCACTGATACGCAGCCCGGCTTCGTCGAAGACCATACATTGCCGGGCTTCAAAATACGTTGTTATCTTCTGCCAAGGGCTGAAATGAATATCTGACGGAATAAGTACTTTGAAGTTGTCATGGCCATAACACTGGCCAAACAGCCAGGTATTGTTCCCCAGGCGTTCCACTACTTCGCACTGGAACTGAAGCTGGCAACCCGCCTGTTCACCCACCTGCAAATGCTCAGGGCGAATACCCAATGTGATGTTATCGCCTGGATGTAATTGCTGTGTATGCAATGCGAGTATCAGCGTTTGCTGCCCGGCAATGTCCACCACCAGTTCTCCCTCCTGCCAGTGCTTCACTGTTGCAGGCAGAAAATTCATTTTTGGCGACCCGATAAACCCTGCAACAAACCGGTTAACCGGGTTGTAGTAGAGGTGCATTGGTGAGCCAGTCTGTTCCACCTTGCCATAGTTCATGACCACAATTTTGTCTGCCAGCGTCATGGCCTCTACCTGGTCATGGGTGACATACACCATTGTGGTTTTCATTTCCTGATGCAACCGGGCGATATGCAGACGCATTTCAACCCGCAGTTCAGCATCCAGGTTAGATAAAGGTTCATCGAACATAAACACTTGTGGGTTACGCACAATTGCCCGGCCAATAGCGACACGCTGGCGCTGGCCGCCTGAAAGTTGTTTTGGTTTGCGTTCAAGCAGGTGGGTCAGTTGCAGTGTTTTTGCCACCATCTCTACCTGATGGCGGATCTCTGCTTTGGGAACTTTATTTACCTTCAGTCCATAACCCATATTTTCAGCAACGGTCATGTGAGGATACAGGGCATAGGACTGAAAGACCATTGCCACCCCACGGTGGGCCGGGGCAATATCATTGACAACCGTTGGCCCAATCATTATCTCGCCCTCACTAATATCCTCAAGGCCCGCGATCATGCGCAACAGCGTGGATTTACCACACCCTGACGGGCCGACAAATACCGCAAATTCTCCGTCTTCGATATCAAGTTGAATATTGTGCAGCGTGACGGTTTTGCCAAAGCGCTTGGTGACGTTTCTGAGCTGTATGCTGGACATCCACTTCTCCTGGCTTAATGAATGCAGCTAATGCTGTTTTATGGTTTTAATGTAGTACGTATAACACACCATGAAAGCAAGCAAGAGCAGGGTGGTTTTTTGAGATGCTGAAACTATATATCTCAGTTGTAGCAGGCAGTATGCTGCTGTTTCATTTCTGCAATCATGATCACAGAATAACCACTAAGAGATGGTTCACATTATTTTCAAAGAGTAACGTATAACATCATTGATGGTGAGCAGTATCATCATCAAAAAGAATTTAAATTATGGGAATGACTCAGTTACGAGAAAAAACAAAAAAGTTAGCAGAACATCTTAAATGTAATACCTTCACAAGAGGTCGATAATGAAAATTACGCTATGCTCCGCCCTGTTACTTTCCGCACTGGCAGGCAGCCAGTTCGTTGTATTTGAGGCATCCGCCGCCGCACAGCAGCTTACTGTTTGGGAAGATATTAAGAAATCAGACGGTATCAAAGTCGCTATCAGTGATTTTGAAAAGCAGTATCAGGTGAAAGTGAATGTCCTGGAGATGCCATTTGCTCAGCAACTGGAAAAATTACGCCTCGACGGGCCCGCAGGTATTGGTCCGGATGTCCTGGTCATTCCAAATGATCAGCTCGGTGGTGCGGTGGTGCAGGGGCTTCTGGCACCGCTAACGCTGGATAAATCAATACTTGCGGGTTTTACACCTTCATCGGTAGATGCTTTCCAGATGAATGGCACACAGTATGGTTTACCTAAAGCGGTTGAAACACTGGTACTGATCTATAACAAAGATCTCGTAAAAACCCCATTCAAGACACTGGATGAGTGGTTTAACTTCTCTCGCCAGCAACATGAACAGAACAAGATTGGCCTGCTGGCAAAATTCGATGAGCTCTATTATAGCTGGGGAGCAGTCAGCCCTATGGGCGGGTATATCTTTGGTAAAGACAGCAAGGGTAAGCTCAATCCCCTGGATATTGGGCTGAACACACCAGGTGCTGTGGATGCCGTCACTACGTTAAAAAAATTCTACAGTGAACAGTTATTTCCCAGTGGCATTGTTGGGGAAAACGGCCTCAATGCAATTGATTCCTTATTCACAGAGAAAAAAGCTGCGGCAGTTATTAATGGCCCCTGGGCGTTCCAGCCTTATGAAGCGGCTGGTGTGAATTACGGCGTGGCACCATTACCCCTGCTGGAAAATGGTAAACCGATGAGCGCGTTTCTGGGCGTGAAAGGTTATGTGGTCTCCACCTGGAGCAAAGATAAAACCCTTGCCGATAAATTCATCACCTTTATTAACCAGCCGAAATACGTGAAAACGCGTTATGAAGTGACGAAAGAGATCCCACCATTGCTGGCTGTTATGAATGATCCGGTGATTAAAAATGATGAGCGCGCCAGTGCTGTGGCTGAACAGTCAAAGTTTGCTGTCGCAATGCCGGGCATTCCTGAAATGGGTGAGGTTTGGGGGCCTGCGAATGCGGCACTGCAACTGAGTATGACGGGTAAGCAGTCGCCAAAAGATGCGCTCGATAGCGCAGTTAAACAAATCAAAATGCAAATAGAAGCCATGCAGGCCAGTAACCAGTAATTCCAGGTATTGTTTTGTTACGGGGGAGCGGGGCTTCCCCGTACAGCAGAAGGAGCCAGGTGTGATTATCAGTTCCAGTGAAAGTTTATCCGCATCAACCGGGCCAGGTCGTCATGCGTGGGCAGCGTTGTTGCTGGCCTGCCTGCCTGGATTCGGTCAGTTTTATAACCGCCAGTGGGCAAAAGGGCTTATTTTTCTGGTGCTACTCAGTAGTTTCCTGGGCGTGTTCCATGATTTTTTGGGGGAAGGTCTGTGGGGATTATGGACACTTGGTGAAGAGGTTCCCCGTGATAATTCTGTCTTCTTATTAGCGGAAGGAATATTAAGCCTGTTGATCATTGGCTTCGGGGTGGCGGTTTATCTGCTGTCATTACGTGATGCCTGGGTAAATGGCCGCCGGCGGGATAGCGGTATACCGTTACACAGTGTGCGCCGCCAGTACCAGATCCTGCTCAATGAAGGGTTCCCGTATTTAATGATAACACCAGGTTTTATCCTGTTAGTGTTTGTGGTTATCTTCCCGATTTTATTTGGTTTTGCTATCGCTTTTACCAATTACAACCTGTATCACACCCCACCTGCAAAACTGGTGGACTGGGTGGGAATTAAAAACTTTATCAATATTTTTACCCTGTCAATTTGGCGTAATACTTTTTTTGATGTGTTGCAGTGGACGGTAGTGTGGACCTTGCTGGCAACAACGCTGCAATGCAGCGTGGGTGTCATGCTGGCGATTTTGGTGAATCAAAAAGATCTGCGCTTTAAACCGGTGATTCGGACTATTTTCATTCTTCCGTGGGCTGTGCCCGGGTTTGTCACGATTCTGGTTTTTGCCGGGATGTTTAATGATTCTTTTGGTGTGATTAATAACTCTATTCTGTCTTTTCTGGGGATAAGCCCCAAAGCCTGGATGACAGATCCATTCTGGACTAAAACAGCATTGATCATGATGCAAACCTGGCTTGGCTTTCCATTTGTCTTTGCCATGACAACAGGTGTGCTGCAGGCAATTCCGGATGATTTATATGAAGCCGCCACCATGGATGGAGCCAGTACATTTACCAAATTACGCACCATTACTTTGCCTTTGGTTCTCTATTCCATTGCGCCCATTATTATTACTCAATACACATTTAACTTTAATAATTTCAACATCATTTACTTATTTAACAATGGTGGCCCGGCAGTGGCCGGCTCTAATGCGGGTGGTACAGATATTCTGGTTTCATGGATTTATAAGCTGACGATGTCATCTTCTCAGTACGCGATTGCTGCAACTATCACCATTCTTTTATCGATTTTTGTTGTGGGTGTTGCACTGTGGCAATTCCGTGCCACGAAATCATTCAAAAATGACGAAATGGCGTAAGGGGTATTCAGGGTGAAAACACAAAGTATTAAGCGTGAAAAATGGATACGCCTGTCATTATCCTGGCTGGTTGTAGCGGTGGTTTCGGTGATTATTATTTATCCGTTGATCTGGACTGTGGGGGCATCACTGAATGCCGGAAACAGCCTGCTCAGTACCTCTATTATTCCAGATAACCTTTCTTTTCAGCATTATCAGGACTTGTTTAATGGCCAGGTAAATTACCTGACATGGTACTGGAACTCAATGAAGATAAGCCTGATGACCATGGTGCTGACGTTAATCAGTGTCAGTTTTACGGCGTATGCTTTCTCACGTTTTCGTTTTAAAGGGCGCCAAAACGGGCTGATGCTGTTTTTGTTACTGCAAATGATCCCGCAGTTCTCGGCGTTGATTGCCATCTTCGTACTGTCACAACTGCTGGGGCTGATTAACAGCCACCTGGCGTTAGTACTGATCTACGTTGCTGGCATGATCCCGATGAATACCTGGCTGATGAAAGGTTACCTGGACGCGATACCGAAAGATTTGGATGAATCGGCCCGAATGGATGGTGCCAGTAATTTACGCATTTTCCTGGAAATTATTATGCCGTTATCAAAGCCAATTATTGCGGTGGTCGCGTTGTTCTCTTTTACTGGCCCATTGGGGGATTTTATCCTTTCCAGTACGATTTTACGCACACCGGATAAATACACTTTGCCTATTGGGTTATATAACCTGGTAGCACAAAAAATGGGGGCCAGTTACACCACATATGCGGCAGGAGCTGTGTTGATTGCATTGCCTGTTGCAATATTGTACCTGGCATTACAGAAGTATTTTGTTTCTGGCCTGACTTCAGGGAGTACCAAAGGGTAATTATTATGAAAAAGACCGTGCTTTCTTTTGTTATCTGGGGACTGGCTGCAGCAACCAGTTTACCGCTTTATGCCAGTGAAACCGTGGTGATTAAACCATTACGTAATGAGCCAACTGATTTTATTAAAGGTGCGGATGTTTCTACTTTATATGAAGTGGAGCATCAGGGTGCGAAGTTTTATAACGCACAGCATCAACAACAAGATGCGATGGCGATTTTAAAAGCCAATGGTTTTAACTATATTCGGCTGCGGTTATGGGTGGATCCGAAAGACAGCACTGGCCATCCTTATGGTGGTGGCGACAATGATTTGGCTACCACTCTTGCACTGGCAAAGCGCGCAAAAGCGCTGGGTATGAAGGTGTTGCTGGATTTTCATTATAGTGACTTCTGGACTGATCCGGGAAAACAGTTTAAGCCCAAAGCCTGGCAAGGAATGAACTACGACCAACTGGTTACAACTATTCATGATTATACCCGTGACACCATACAGCAGTTCCGGCAGGCCGGTGCACTACCGGATATGGTGCAAATCGGTAATGAAATTAATAGCGGTATATTGTGGCCGGAAGGCAAGAGTTGGGGAGAGGGTGGCGGCGAATTTGACCGGCTTGCCGGGCTATTAAAAGCAGCAATTAGTGGGATGAAATCCAGCCTCGGGCCGGACGACCATGTCAAAATTATGTTGCACCTGGCAGAAGGCACCAAAAATGACACATTCCGCTGGTGGTTTGATGAAATCATTAAACGAGATGTACCGTTTGATGTCATTGGCTTATCAATGTACACCTACTGGAATGGCCCGATTAGCGCGCTGCAATCCAATATGGATGATATTAGCAAGCGTTACCATAAAGATGTCATTGTAGTGGAAGCTGCATATGCATGGACTCTGGCAAATTGCGATAAAGCCGAGAACAGTTTTCAACAAAAAGAAGAAACGGCCGGAGGCTACCCGGCAACATTGCAGGGCCAGGCAGATTATTTACATGATTTAATGCAAAGTGTGATTGATGTACCGCAACAACGTGGCAAAGGCATATTTTATTGGGAGCCAGCCTGGATAACGCCTCCGGGAAATACATGGGCAACAGAGGCTGGGATGAAATATATCAATGACCACTGGAAATTGGGTAATGCGCGTGAAAACCAGGCGCTATTTAATTGCCAGGGCGAGGTGCTGCCATCAATAAAAGTTTTTAATTAAGTTTTCATTTCATTCTAAGGGTTTTTTATGAATAAGTTTCCACCTTTGAGTTCAAAGGTCGCTACCTTATTGCATGGTGCCGACTATAATCCGGAACAGTGGGATAATTACCCCGATATTCTGGAAAAAGATATTGCCATGATGCAACAGGCAAAGTGCAATATTATGTCGGTGGGTATTTTCAGTTGGGCGAAGCTTGAGCCAAAAGAAGGTGAATACCAGTTTGGCTGGCTGGATAATGTGCTGGATAAACTATATGCCAGTGGTATATCCGTTTTTCTTGCCACCCCCAGTGGTGCCCGGCCTGCCTGGTTATCACAGGCTTACCCTCAGGTATTGCGGGTGGGGCGCGACAGGGTGCCAGCTCTGCATGGTGGCCGCCATAACCACTGCCTGACTTCACCCGTATACCGTGAAAAAGTTCGTCAGTTAAATACCCGTCTGGCTGAGCGGTACAGTCACCACCCGGGCGTTATTGGCTGGCATGTTTCCAATGAATACGGTGGAGAATGCCATTGTCCTGCTTGCCAGGCACGCTTTCGTGAATGGCTGCAACAACGCTATTCGTCACTGGATGAGCTAAACCATGCCTGGTGGAGTACATTCTGGAGTCATACCTATACAGACTGGTCGCAGATCGAGTCTCCCGCACCCCAGGGCGAAGAGTCTGTTCATGGGCTGAACCTTGACTGGCGGCGGTTTACTACAGACCAGGTCGTTGATTTTTGCCGTAATGAAGTGGCACCGCTCAAAGCGGCTAATGCGGCATTGCCAGTCACGACTAACTTCATGGAATATTTCTACGACTACGATTACTGGAAACTGGCGCAGGCCATCGATTTCATTTCCTGGGATAGTTACCCCATGTGGCACCAGGATAAAGATGAGGCCACGCTGGCCTGTTATACCGCGATGTACCATGACCTGATGCGCACATTAAAACAGGGCAAGCCCTTTGTTTTAATGGAGTCAACACCCAGTGTGACTAACTGGCAGCCGACCAGTAAGCTCAAAAAACCGGGTATGCATATCCTTTCTTCACTGCAGGCTGTCGCTCATGGCGCGGATGCGGTGCAATATTTCCAGTGGCGTAAAAGCCGGGGTTCGGTAGAGAAATTCCATGGCGCCGTGGTGGATCACGTAGGGCATATTGATACCCGTGTTGGCCGTGAGGTCTGCAAACTGGGCGATATCCTTCAGCACCTTTCGCCGGTGGTTGGGTGCCGGGTTGAAGCACATGTTGCAATTATTTTCGACTGGGAAAGCCGTTGGGCAATGGATAACGCCCAGGGGCCTCGTAACCTGGGGCTTGAATATGAGAAGACGGTTGCAGAGCATTACCGTCCATTTTGGGAGCAGGGAATCAGTGTTGACGTGATCAATGCTGATGCTAATTTATCCCAGTATCAGTTAGTTATAGCTCCGATGCTCTACATGGTTCGTGATGGGTTTGCCAGCCGAGTGGAAGCCTTTGTTGAACAGGGTGGGCAATTTGTTGCTACGTACTGGAGTGGCATTGTTGACGAAAGTGACTTGTGCCATTTAGGCGGTTTCCCTGGCCCATTACGTAACGTGCTGGGGATTTGGGCTGAGGAGATTGACAGCCTGGCTGAAGGTGAAAGCAACCTGATTCAGGGGCTTGCCGGTAACGAGGCGGGCTTGCAGGGGCCGTATCGTGTTCGGCACTTGTGTGAGCTTATTAATACCGAAAGTGCCAGGCCACTGGCCTGTTATCGGGAAGATTTCTATGCAGGCAGGCCTGCGGTCACTGTGAATGCGTTTGGTCGGGGTAAAGCATGGTATATCGCATCGCGTAATGATCTGGCTTTCCAGCGTGATTTTTTCGGCAATATCATTGCTGAATCAGGCTTATGCGGGCCTCTGCCTGTGCCATTGCCGCCTGGTGTTACCGCACACCAACGCACAGACGGGGAACAGAATTACATCTTCCTGGAAAACTACAGCGACAAACAGCATAACCTCGTCCTGCCACACGGGTATACCGATATGCTGACCGGGTTGCCGGTTTCTGGCCCGGTAAACCTGACAGCATGGGATTGCCGGGTACTCTCCTGCGCATGTTAGTCATTGATTCCCGCTGGCCTTTTGGGGGCGGGAATATGCCCTTCTGATAGTGCCATCCTGCGCCCTGAATAGTGGGCGTGTTTTTATTTCTTTCCTGTAATTATCAGCATAAGGAACAGCCTATGGTAAGCCTGAAATCCTTTCTCCAGTATTTTCGCCATGAAGTGGAGTGTGCAATGAATGACACAGATAAAGCGCAGGCTGAACGTCTGGTCAGTGGCTTTGGTGGCCGGGATAATATCCGCCATATAGATGCCTGCCTGACACGCCTGCGGGTTACCGTGGCGCAGTTATCGCAGGTTGACTCACAGGCTCTGCAGAGCGAAGGCGCACTGGGTGTGATTATTATTGGTCACGAGGTTCATGCTATTTTCGGTACCCAGTCAGACAATTTGCGTCAACTTCTGGAAAAACATTTTTCACAGTTATGATGGTTGTTAAGCAATAATAAAAAAGCTGGTCAGGTACCAGCTTTTTTATTATTTGCCAAAAAAATAAGGCAATCAAAATAATGATTGCCCTAAAAAAACAATATGCAGTGGCTATGATGTCGGAGAAAATAACATCAAAAAAAGAGATATAATGATGATGAATCTGTCAGGTAATGCTTACCACCAGGCTTCCACCTGCACACCATAGTTCCAGGTATCGCTGGCTGTATTGTCGCGGAAGGTATCGCGTTTTTCGCCATCCGTCAGGTATGAAGCAAAAATACGCAACTCCGGGCGCGACATAAATTCAGGGCCATCCGCCAGTGCCAGAGCAATAGTGTATTTCTCGCCGCTTTGCTTGTAATTTGACCCATCGTTATATGTATCTTTTTGGTAAAAGGCACCCGCTTCACCAATCCCACGCACGTAGTTAGTGAATTGATACTGTGCACGGCCAACCAGCGAGACCATCCGGGTTTTATCTGTAGTGGCGGTAATATTGTTGGCTGAACCCCAGGTGAGCACATGGTTTATCGAGAAACGGTCAGTAATCGGAATCAGGCCCGTGTTGATAATACGGTAGCCCGTGGCGCTGCTGGTGTCATTCCACATGTCATACCAGCCACCACCCTGCGAAACCATATTCTGCGCCAGGCCTTTGTTAGCATACTGCACTACCAACTTATTGTATCCGCCGAACATATCCTGGCTGATTTCACCTGTCAGCATGACACCGTTATCTGCATCATATAACCCGCCATAGCTTTTCTGCTTGTTGGTTGGGTTAGGCATGGCGTAATCGATACCGACTTCCACCCAGGAACCCTGCCAAGGCTTTAAACCGGCATAACGTAAATCAAGGTAGTTGATGTTGACGTCATTATCATTGTCCACGCGGTAATCGACATCATTGGCATCACCCCTTATCCATGCAAAGGAAACGGCGCCCGGGCCAACGCTGTAGTTTTCAATCCCGGCACCTGCTCCGGAAATGTTCCAGTATTTTGTATCAATAATATGCAGATCATGACGCTGGTAGTAACGCTTGCCGCCCCAGATAACGGCATCTTTATCGCCAGGTACCAGACCTTTAATTTGCAGGTTTAACTGCCGTAAACCGAACTCTGCATCATCGCCAATTGTGGTTTCATTGTCATCAGAACCATCAGAAACCATGCTGACCATACTGTCCAGGTAGAAGCTGACATCATTTTTTTTATACACTTCGGAACCCAGCTCAATCTCGCCATATGTATCTGTCTCATTACCCAAACGGCCGAGTTTGTTTTTCTGCCATTCCTGCATGCCTCCATCGCTGGAAACGCCTATACCAGAGCGCAAATAGCCGTGAAAATCGATAGCGTTGTCTGCCATCGCCCAGGTTGAAGTCAGCGCTGCTGTCAACGCGACAGTGAGTGTGCGTAGCGTCGTATTCATGATACCCTCTTATTGTTTGTATTACGTTCACATAATCGATGTAATAAAATGCCTAATTATGATTTCTTTCAATTTTGAACAGGCGGTAATGTGATTTGACGCAAATAAAACAACTAGTTTTGTTATCACACGGTGAGGTTGCTCACATGTTTTTGTTATGTGAGCGTCTTACTTTTTTATTCTGTATCGGTGAGGCGGTTTTTCCTCAGGTATTTCAGACGGACGCCTGATACAATTTGATTAGTAGCCTACATGGAAATGGAAAGATGAAGTCTAAAAGTGCGACATTAGAAGATGTTGCCCGGTATGCAGGCGTCTCATACCAGACGGTCTCCCGGGTTTTGAATAAATCAGCCAATGTGTCTGAAACTACGCGCCGTAAAGTGGAGGAAGCTATTGAGGCGCTGCGCTATGTACCTAATCGACTGGCGCAGCAATTGGTGGGGAAACAAAGTAATACGATTGGCCTGGTTACCACTTCACTGGCGTTACACGCCCCTTCGCAGGTGGCTGCAGCAGTGAAACGTTACGCAAATCAGGATGGGTATCAGGTGCTGATTTCCATGATCGATGAGAACGTAGAACAAAGTATCCAGAGTGCTATTAATGAGCTGAAGTCTCAGTGGGTTGATAAAGTGATAATTAACGTGCCTCTGGAAAGCGAGAGTGCAGAAAAAATAGCTATTGAGAACGATGATATTATTTGCCTGTTTCTGGATGTGGACCCATTTAGCTCTGTGTTTAACGTTTCGTTTAATCCAGCAGATGGTACCCGTGCCAGTGTGAAATATCTCTATGAACAGGGGCATCGTGATATTGCGATACTGGCGGGGCCAGCACATTCCGTGTCAGCGCGCTTACGTTTGAAATCCTGGTGCGAGACGCTGGACGGTTATGGACTAAACCCCGTGACAGTTCTGCATGGCGACTGGGATGCCCGTAGCGGGTACGCTGGTGCACTCCAGATGTTGCGTGAAACCCCTTCATTTTCTGCGGTACTGGTCGGTAATGATCAAATGGCGCTGGGTGTACTGAGTGCGTTCCATCAGCATCAACTGAGCATTCCTGGGCAGAAATCGGTGATTGGGTATGATGATACTTGGGAAAGCTCATTCTTTTACCCTGCGTTGACCACAGTTTCTCTGGATTTAGATTTACAGGGTAAAGAAGCGGTGCGGCGTTTACTCAATGCGGGGCAGAAAGAAGACGGGCGTTCATCCTCTGTTCTTCCCGCAAAACTGGTGGTGCGTAACTCCACCGGGCCAAAGCAAGATGATACCCGTGATTTGCAGCAAATTGCCGATACACTGCGCCAGCTTGCACAGCAACTAAGCTCGTAGCGAGCCAGGAGCCCGGAATGGAGTAGTTCAGAGAGGTTACTCTGCCGGGCTACGACGCCTGTTTATCCAGACTATAAATATCGTAAAACGTCAGCATTTTTTTATTGACCAACATTTTTGCTAATAAATCTTTCTGCTGATGGCTGACATGTGAAGATGCCTGGATATCGCTTATCAGTTCTTCGGGAACAGCACGTGTGTTATACCACTCACCGTTATAACACACGCGAAAATCCAGTAGATCTATATCTTGATACCGGTAACGGGGATTAACATCGAAGAAGAAGAAACCATTGAGCAGGACAAAAAGCGCAACATGCAGCCAGACAAAATCCTGAAGTGTCGTGGATTTCACGACAACAACGAGGGTCGCTAACCATCCTGCGTACATGGCAACAAAAAGCCCCGGATAACGGCGAATAAAGCTAATACTAAAACGCGGGCGATTATCACGTTTTTCGCTATGGTTCAGTTGCTCAATGGTATTGCTCAGCAGGCGCTGAATTTCCGTCATACAAGCCTCTACAGAAAAAATTCAGGAATACTCCTGAATTGTAGAGTGGCTGAGCACGGTAACCCAGTAACAGATCCCCTGAAAATTTGCATAACAGTTGCGGGGGCAGGTAGGCAACACACAACAGCCAGTGCTACGTGGGATGTGAGTATAACCATACCGCCGGGAAACCGGTTTTTGAGCGATAACATAGAAGAACCGGGATTATGCTATCTGCAAGTTCTGAATTGTATTTGAATCAGAAAGTCACTTAGCGTACAAACTTCCATACTGAAGATGGGATTTTATCGTACAATTTATTCATCGTCAGTTCTGCAAGACGGTGATCTGCTGCTGAATAAAATACTGCCAGTTCACTATCAGAAAGTTCATATTTATTTTTCTCAATAACTCTCTCGAGGGTATCGATGGTCTGGCAGCGCCTTAAACGCATCAAATAATCAGTTTTGGTCAACGGTTTGGTGATAGACATAACTTTACCTTAAGAAATATTCTTACTAACAGGAATGGCTGACGGGGTTTTCTTTAGTCACCGTTGAAAAACACCGAAACAGGTTAAGGCCTGTTCTGCGCCACTTCTGTAAATCTTTAGCATTAATGCTATAACTGCTGAACAACATAAAAGTGTCGTCCAGATATTCATCTATTTTCTCTATCAAGTCACTATCGTCTTCGTACTTTAATTTGTAATTAAGTGCAAAGGTGGCGATATGCTCAATCAGGTCGTTCATCTGCAGGCTGGCTGGAGATGTAGGATCGTTAACCCAGGTCTGGGTACTGCCCTCGAGACTCGAGAGGCAATCATGATAAAGTGATTCACAGAGGAATTTGAGCTGTGCTATATCATGCCTTTTTGGCGAGTATTCGTCCATATGATACCCCCTTATTATCGAAAATTTTCTGATAAATACAATACTTCGGGGCTTACAAAAGAGAGCAATTGAGTTTTACATCACCTGGTTAACGATTTAACTATAAGTCACACTTAAGTAATTTTCATCTTAATAGTGTGAAAAATTACAAATAATGAGAATGTCCTCGTGTAACACAGCTTTCCCAAAAAACAGATGATTTAAAACACCTTAGCCAAAGTAGGTAGTGCTTGCTTCTTTCATGTTCAATATACAGTCTGAATCTTGAGTAATTATGTTTTTGTTGTGAATTATAAATAATGTCGGAATAATCCTGGTTTTTTACTCACTCAAAATGACTATTGGACGTAACATTATCTTACCTGACTATTTAGTCTAATTTTACCGCAATGGTTACATAAAACATAACCCGTGCCGCGCCCACTATGTCTTACAAACAACAGGCATCAGTAACACAGTGGTAAAGCAAGCAGACTAACGTAATGGCGAACAACTCAAGTAGCTATCTTTGTGCTTACCATGAAGCCCTGGCTTGTTGCTGCATTGCAACATGCAAACCTGGTATTTCTAAATATAGGCGTAAACAACACAATACTACCGGGGAAATATCGCGCAAAAATACCGCTAATTCATTTTCTCAGCAAGCAGCTGACTGTAACATAACAAGTATGTCAGGTGCGACTCATTGATGCATGTTCAGCGATTAATGGTAAAACGCCTACAGTTGTTGGCTGTTATGGGAACGAATCAAAAGCAGGAGCGGAGTAAACAGATGTGCTCAGCGAGCCAGAACGCGAGCTAAAAAATAAAGGCCGCGCAGGGCGGCCTTTGAGTCTGATGATAAACCTCATGTCCGCATAGAACGAGCGGATGTCACCCAATAAAAAACCAGGAAAATCAATTTATTGATTTTCGGCTACTAACTAAAAAGAAGGAAAAACCACGCTTTTTCCTTCTTTTTCATCAATGATAAAGGCCGCGCAGGGCGGCCTTTATAAGGAGTCACATGTTACAACTTAATGGGACTGCGGTGTTTTCTCATGGCTGTGTTCCACATCTTCACCTTTGCGGCTAAAGCGGCGGCGAACCACCACGAAGAACATGGGAACAAAGTAGATAGCCAGCAGCGTGGCAGAAATCATCCCACCAAACACACCGGTACCTACCGCGTTTTGCGCACCGGAACCAGCACCGGAGCTCAGTACCAGAGGCAGAACCCCAAGGATAAATGCCAGCGAGGTCATCAGAATAGGGCGCAGACGCATACGAACAGCATCCAGAGTTGCTTCTACCAGACCTTTGCCTTCTTTTTCCATAAGGTCTTTGGCGAACTCAACAATCAAGATGGCGTTCCTCGCCGATACCCCAATGGTTGTCAGCAAACCGACCTGGAAGTAAACATCGTTATTCAGGCCACGCAGAGAAGCTGCAAGTAACGCACCTACAACCCCCAACGGTACTACCAGCATTACTGAGAACGGTATCGACCAGCTTTCGTACAGAGCGGCAAGGCACAGGAACACCACAATCAGTGAAATGGCGTAAAGTGCCGGAGCCTGGTTACCAGACAGACGTTCCTGGTAAGACATCCCCGTCCAGTCGTAGCCAATACCTGCAGGTAATTTACTTGCCAATTGCTCCATCAGCGCCATAGCTTCACCGGTACTTTTACCCGGTGCTGGCTGCCCTAAAATTTCCATTGAAGGCAAACCATTATAACGTTCCAGGCGAGGAGAACCGTATTCCCAGCGGGCTGTTGCGAATGCAGAGAACGGCACCATTTGGCCATCGCTACCTCGTACATACCAGTAATTCAAATCGCTGGGCAGCATGCGGTATTTGGCATCAGACATCACATACACTTTCTTCACACGCCCGCGGTCGATGAAGTCGTTAACGTAACTTCCCCCCCAGGCCGCACCAAGCGTGGTGTTGATATCACTGATGCTTACCCCAAGCGCCATCGCTTTTTCCTGATCGATGTCGATTTTGTACTGCGGGGTATCTTCCAGGCCGTTAGGGCGCACACCAACCAGCGTATCCGGGTGTTGAGCAATCATGCCAAACAACTGGTTACGCGCCTGCATCAGTTTATCGTGCCCCAGTCCACCCTGGTCAATAAGTTCGAAGTCAAAACCAGTCGCTGTACCCAGTTCCACAATTGCTGGAAGGTTAAACGCGAAAACCATGGCATCTTTGATCTGCGAAAACGCAGCACTGGCTCGTGCGGCAATAGCCGGAACTTTATTCGCTTCACCCGGGCGTTCAGACCAGTCTTTCAGCGAAACAAACGCAATACCGGTATTCTGGCCACGGCCAGCAAAACCAAAACCATTAACCGTGAACACAGAGTTGACGTTGTCTTTCTCTTTGGTCAGGTAATAATTTGTGACTTCATCCAGCACTTTCTGCGTTCGTTCCTGAGTCGCCCCTGCTGGCAATTGCGCCATGGTGAGGAATACCCCCTGATCTTCGTCAGGCAGGAATGAACTGGGCAGGCGCAGGAACAGCCAGGCCATACCAACAACAATAACCAAATACAGTACCAGGTAACGGCCTGTGCTCTGAAGAATATTCGCTACACTATTGGTGTAGTGGTGCGTACTCTTCGTGAACATATTGTTGAACCAGCCAAAGAAACCTTTTGTTGCCCCATGGTCGCCTTTTTTAATCGGCTTGAGCATGGTGGCACACAGTGCTGGAGTAAGGATCATGGCTACCAGAACCGACAGAACCATCGCCGAAACGATTGTTATAGAGAACTGGCGGTAAATGGCCCCGGTGGAGCCACCAAAAAATGCCATAGGAATAAATACAGCGGACAGCACCAACGCAATACCAACCAGCGCGCCCTGTATTTGCTCCATTGAACGTTTTGTTGCTTCTTTTGGTGGCAGCCCTTCTTCCGACATAACACGCTCGACGTTCTCCACCACAACGATGGCGTCATCCACCAATAGCCCTATCGCCAGGACCATGGCGAACATCGTTAGTGTGTTTATCGAGAAGCCGAAAGCGGAAAGGATGGCAAATGTCCCCAGTAAGACGACAGGGACCGCGATGGTAGGAATCAGTGTTGCCCGGAAGTTCTGCAAGAACAGATACATAACCAGGAACACCAGCACAATGGCTTCTACCAGCGTTTTAACCACTTCTTTAATGGAGATTTTTACGAACGGCGTTGTATCGTAGGGATAAACGACTTTCAGCCCATGAGGGAAGAACGGTTGTAGTTTATCGATAGTCGCACGAACGGCAGCAGCAGTATCCAGTGCGTTGGCACCGGTTGCCAGCTTGATCCCAAGGCCTGCGGCCGGTTTGCCGTTATAGCGGGCGATAACATCATAGCTTTCACCACCCAGCTCAACTTTTGCCACATCTTTCAGGCGAACTTGTGAGCCATCCTGATTTACTTTCAGCAAAATATTACCGAATTGTTCAGGAGAGTTAAGACGGGTTTGCGCAATAATAGAGGCGTTAAGTTGTTGGCCTTTAACCGGCGGAGTGCCCCCTAACTGACCTGCGGCTACCTGCGCGTTTTGTGCGGTGATAGCACTGATAACATCCACAGGTGTAAGCTGGAAGTTATTCAGTTTGTTCGGGTCCATCCATATGCGCATTGCATATTGGGCACCAAACAACTGGACATCACCCACGCCAGAAGTACGGCTGACGGGATCTTTGATATTTGAACCTACATAGTCGGCAATATCATCCTGTGTCATTGAGCCGTCAGTGCTGATCATCGCCATTACCATCAAGAAGCTACTGGACGATTTTTCAACACTCACACCTTGCTGCTGAACTTCCTGCGGAAGCAGCGGCATTGCCAATTGCAGTTTGTTCTGAACCTGTACCTGGGCAATATCCGGGTCAGTGTCAGAATCAAATGTCAGGGTGATTTGCACAGTACCAGAGGAATCGCTGGTAGAAGACATATACATCATACCATCGATACCGTTCATATTCTGTTCGATGACCTGAGTAACTGTATCCTGTACCGTTTTAGCATCCGCACCTGGGTAAGTTGCTGTAATCTGAATTGCCGGAGGCGCAATCGTTGGATATTGCGCTATAGGCAGTTTCAGGATAGCAAGTGCCCCTGCGAGCATGATGATAATTGCGATTACCCAGGCAAAAATTGGGCGATCGATAAAAAACTTAGCCATGTCTTAACGGCTCCTGTTTTAGTTAAGACGGATTTATTCTGACGTTTTTTCCTGAGCTTTATCGCTGGCTTTCTCGTCAGTTGTGACTTCTTGCGCAGTCACCGTGGCACCAGGTTTGACTTTCTGCAGCCCTTCGATTATCACGCGATCACCTGCCTGAAGTCCTTTCGTAACGAGCCATTTATCGCCAATAGCCTGGCTTGCAGTTACCTGACGCACTTCCACTTTGTTGTCTTTATCAACAACCATAGCGGTAGCATCACCACGCGGTGTATGCGTTACGCCTTGCTGTGGAACAAGCAGAGCATTTGGACGGACACCTTCTTCCAGACGAGCGCGAACAAACATTCCAGGGAGTAACGTGTGATCAGGATTAGGGAAAATAGCGCGCAAAGTAATCGTGCCTGTTGTTTCGTCGACAGTAACATCAGAGAATTCAAGTGTGCCGCTTCGCGGGTATGTGAAACCTTCTGTTGTGGTAAGGTCGACTTTAGCTTTACCGTTCTCTTGTTTCAGCGTGCCGTCTTCAAGCTCTTGTTTCAGACGCAGAAAATCATTACTGGATTGAGTGACATCAACATAAATAGGGTCAAGTTGCTGCACAGTAGACAATGCGGTGCTTTGCCCACTTTGTACCAGTGCTCCTTCCGTCACAGAGGATTTTCCAATACGCCCACTGATAGGCGAGGTGACTTTTGTATAGGCGAGATTGATGCGCGCAGTTTCAACTGCGGCTTTTGCCGCCAGTACCGAAGCATTAGCCTGTTGTAAGGTTGACTGTGCTGTGTCGTAGTCTTGTTGGCTAATATATTTGGTGCCCAGCAGCGGTTGGTAACGTTTCAACGTCAGTCTGGCAATATTGGCTGCAGCTTCTGCTTTCGCTAAATCACCTTTTGCACTGTCATAAGCGGCTTGATAAGTGGCAGGATCAATCTGGTAAAGCGACTCACCCGCTTTAACGTCACTTCCTTCAACAAAATTACGTTTAAGGATTATCCCGCTTACTTGAGGGCGAACCTCAGCAACCCGGAACGCACTGGTACGGCCTGGGAGTTCAGTCGTAATTTGCAAGGGTTCAGTTTTCAGCGTTACCACACCAACAGCTGGAGCACCTGCTGCTTGTTGCTGGTCCTGTTTATTATCACATCCTGTAAGCGCTAAGCTGCCTGAAAGCATCAGAACCATCGCCAGAGGCGTTAACCCTCTGTTTTTGTTCATAGGTAAACCTCGAGTGTCCGATTTCAAAGTTGATCAATGGAACGCTAACGCTTGTCCATAATCCCATTGCTGCGTTTCTATTTAGAACATGTTATGTTACATACATTCAAAAATGTATGTAAGTCTTACCCCTGTAAATTCACCGACATATGGCACGAAAAACCAAACAGCAAGCGATGGAGACCCGGCAGCAGATTTTGGATGCGGCAATTCGCTTGTTTTCACAGTACGGCGTCTCGGCAACATCCCTTGCTGATATAGCTAAAGAGGCTGGTGTGACCCGGGGTGCAATTTATTGGCATTTCAAAAATAAGGCAGATGTTTTTAATGAAATTTGGGCTTTAACCGATTCAACAATAAACGACTTAGAGATTGAGTATCGGGCAAAATTCCCTGATGATCCACTTTCTGTGATGCGTGAATTATTGGTTTATCTTCTGGAAGCAACAGTCGAAGATGAACGTCGCCGTTCCATGATGGAGATAATCTTTCACAAGTGCGAATTTGTTGGTGAAATGATTTCCGCCCACCAGGCAAAACAAGACATCTATGTTCAGGAATATGAGCGTATCGAAAACGCAATAATCCAGTGTATGAATGCCGGGTTACTTCCCGCAAATTTGCTCTCCAGGCGTGCCGCTATTTTAATGCGTAGTTATATGTGCGGGTTAATGGAAAGCTGGTTGTTTGCCCCGGAAACCTTTGATTTAAAAGCTGAAGCTCGTGTCTATGTTGATGTGTTACTGGAAATGTACCAGCATTGTACAAGTTTACAATCCGGGCTTCATTAATATCAGTATTTCTTCATGTAAACTATCGCAGAATACGCAGCATTGATGACACCAGCATGAAACTGTCTGCACCTGGGTGAAGTTTCAGACTTCACCTGGCTTATCCCTTAAGCATTCACTATTCCACAAACAGAAGGCGTGGTATTCTGCGTGCCTTATCATAGAAACTTGAGTGCGATTCCGCCAGCCGTTTCATCTATTACACATCCAGAAATTATGCAACTTACACGAATTGTCAGAAAAGCAGCCTGTGTTGTTCTTTTGCTTTGTTGCGGCGTTTTTGCCGGCATTGTGCCGTTTGCCAGCGCGCAAACTAACAGTGATGTGCCGACCAAAACCGATGTACAAAATCAGATTAATACACTTAACAAACAAAAGGATTTATCTGCTGAGGAAAAGCTAAGCCTGGCTGACCTGAATAAAACCCTGGATGTCCTGGCGAAAATCGACCAGGTGAAACAGGATGCCGATGCCCTGCGCCAACAAATTGCTCAGGCGCCGGACAAAATGAATAAAGCGGAAGAGTCCCTTGCCGCACTGGCAAATACTTCCAGTGATGAGGATCAGGCAAAGTATTACGCCAAACTCTCTATGCGGTCCCTTGAAAGTAAAATGGGGAGCCTGCTGGATAATTTGCAGTCAGCACAAACGCAGTTATCTAGCATTAACAGCCAGTTAGTTGCATTGCAGACCCAGCCTGAGCGGGTGCAGAACGCTCTGTTTAATGCATCTCAACAGTTACAACAAATTCAGGCCGAGTTAGGCGGTAATAGCCCGGATGGCACACAGCTTCGCCAGACTCAACAAGGGTTATTGCTGGCACAACAGGCATTATTAAATGCGCAAATTGATGAACAGCGTAAAAGTTTGTCTGGCAATACAGTTTTGCAGGATTCATTGCAAAAGCAGCGTGACTACAACACGCAATATATCAATAAGCTTCAGCATGACCTGCAACTGATACAGACCGCCATCAGCCATAAACGTTTATCGCTCACAGAACAAACAGCCCAGGAAGCTGCCACTACAGATGAAGCCAGCGTCATTCAGAATAACCCACTAGTCAAACAAGAACTGGCCATAAACCGCCAACTGAGTGACCGGTTGATTAAAGCGACACAGGAAGGCAACGAACTGGTTCAGCAAAATATTCGGGTGAAAAACTGGCTCGACCGTGCAGTTCAGGCCGAGCACAACCTGAAAGAGCAAATTGCCATGTTGAAGGGGAGTTTGCTGCTCTCACGCATTTTGTATCAGCAGCAACAGTCTTTACCGCGGGCGGATGATCTTGAAGATATGACCAACCAGATTGCCGACCTGCGCCTTGAACAGTTTGATGTTGGCCAGAAACGTGATGCATTGCTGCAAAGCGATAACTACATCGCGACAATTGAAGCGGGCCATAAAGATGAAGTAAGCGATGAAGTTAATGACGCACTAAGCCAGGTGCTCGATTCCCGTAAGGACTTGCTGGACCAGTTAAACAAGCAACTGGGTAACCAGTTGATGATGGCGATTGCGTTGCAAATAAATCAGCAACAATTGATGAGCGTATCTACTCGCTTACAGAAAACGGTAACGCAGCAGATCTTTTGGGTGAACAGTAATAAGCCCATGAACTGGAGTTGGGTGACTGCTTTCCCTGAAGCACTCAAAACGCAACTTGGCCAGTTGAAAATCACTGCAAGCAACTGGAACCTTACCACTGTGCTGGTTGCTTTACTGGCCAGTCTTCCCTGGTTGTTACTGGCAGGAATTATTCGCTGGCGTTTCCGATGGGTGAATAACACTCTGGCGAAACTAAGCGCCAACGTTGGTCAACTGCGTAACGACAGCCAGTTGCATACCCCCAAAGCCATACTGCTTACCTTGTTTAAGGCGCTGCCTTTGTGCCTGGTTATTATTGCCTGCGGCTGGTGCATTCTGTTTTTACAACTCAACATCAGTGAACTGATATGGAGCTTCAGTAAAGAGCTGGCGGTTTATTTGCTGGTCTTTGGCTTGTCCTGGCGCATTCTGGATACAGATGGTGTAGCAGTAAAACACTTTATGATGCCGGTAAACCTGACCAGCCATTATCGCCGCCAGATAATTCGTATCAGCATTGCTTTACTGCCTTTACTGTTCTGGTCTGTGGTGGGCGAATTGTCACCACTGCACCTGATGGATGACGTTCTTGGGCAGTCCATCATTCTGCTTAATTTACTGCTTATTGCCGGGTTGGTATGGCCAATGTGCCGTGACAGCTGGCGCGATAAAGAATCGCACTCAATAAGGTTGATTACTGTATCCATACTGGCTCTGGTACCAATCGGATTACTGGTACTGACAGTGATGGGCTATTTCTATACCACTTTGCGCCTGGCTAACCGCTGGATTGATACCGTCTATCTGGTCATCTTGTGGAACTTACTTTACCAGACAGTGCTGCGTGGGTTGAGCGTGGCTGCGCGGCGTATTGCTTATCGGCGTGCACTGGCCCGTCGACAAAATATGGTGAAAGAAGGGGCGGAAGGTGCAGAGCCTGTTGAAGAGCCGCCATTGGGCCTGGACCAAATTAACCAGCAAACACTGCGTATCACAACATTATTGATGTTTGCGTTGTTTGGGCTGCTCTTTTGGATGATTTGGTCAGACTTAATTACTGTCTTTGCTTACCTGGACAGTATTGTATTGTGGCATTCCAGTGGCACTGAGGCTGGCAGCGCTGTTATCAGGAATGTTACCCTGGGCAGTTTACTGTTTGCGGTTATTGCCACGGTGGTGGCCTGGGCATTAATCCGCAACTTACCAGGCTTGCTGGAAGTATTGGTGTTGTCGCGGCTTAACATGCGCCAGGGTTCTTCCTACGCCATAACCACCATTTTGAATTACATAATAATTGCTGTTGGCACTATGTCAGTCTTTGGTGCGTTGGGCGTTTCCTGGGACAAACTGCAATGGCTGGCAGCAGCGTTGTCGGTTGGTCTGGGTTTTGGTTTACAGGAGATCTTCGGTAACTTTGTATCTGGCCTGATAATCCTGTTCGAGCGCCCGGTCCGCATCGGCGATACTATCACTATCGGATCCTTCTCCGGGTCAGTAAGTAAGATCCGTATTCGTGCCACGACTATTACGGATTTTGATCGTAAAGAAGTGATCATCCCTAATAAAGCGTTTGTCACCGAGCGGCTTATCAACTGGTCACTGTCAGATACAATTACGCGTGTAGTGATAAGTCTTGGCGTAGCTTATGGATCGGATCTGGATAAAGTGAAGGCGGTGTTGCTACAGGCGGCAATGGAGCATCCCAAAGTGATGCGCGATCCTGAACCAGCCGTTTTCTTCACGACATTCGGTGCCAGTACACTGGATCATGAATTGCGTCTGTATGTACGTGAATTGCGTGATCGTAGCTATACCGTGGATGAACTGAACCGGGCGATTGACAGGCTTTGCCGTGAAAATGGAATAGAAATTGCCTTCAACCAGCTAGATGTTCACTTGTATAACAATAATGGCGATACAGTAACGGAAGTCAGCCGTTCATTGGATAACAACGAACCGAAAAACAGTACACCAGGGCCTGTACAAAATAACTGAGTGCTGTCGCGCAGGGGGCTTCACGCTTCCTGCGCTTTGCGTTCAAAATCTTTACGCACCATCTCCAGCGCAGAAAGCACCACTTCTGGTGCAATATTGCTTTCTTCCAGCAGCATAATTAAGTCAACAGCCAGTTTGACATCGTCAGGGGCATTTTCCAGCGACATATTATCTCCCGATGTTAGGGCCGGGTAACCCGGCACAGTTATTTTGTGTGCAATAAACGTTAATGTGCTACCGAATTACGCGGTCCAGCGCATCTTCTAAGCGCTCAAGTGCTGCCCGGCAACGAGCAAGTCTACCTTCCAGCGCTGTTTTTTCTCGTAATAATTGTTGTTGTTCAGTGAGCATAGCCGCATTGGCGAGTTGAGCTTCGCGGGAGAGCAGCATTTCAACCAGGCGCCTTTCATAGTCCTGGTGCTTAAGAAGATTGTTACGCAGTGCTGATGCACCTCGATGCGCGCTATCATACTGGCGTAAAGGCCAGGTGGCGGCTTCTCGCTGCAACGCCGAAATCTGGCCCACTAAGCGTTCGGCAATCCAGGCTGTTTGGACTGCATCACCCTCCTGTGCAACAGTACGCAAACGGCGTAAATTTTCTTGCGCTTCGCCCAGATAATCCCGTATTTGTGTACTCTTGGTTAAGAACAGTTGTTTGTCGAAACGGGCAGATAATGAACGGTGTGCTGCCAGTGGCGACAACTGGTGGGCTAACTCAGCAAATTGGTGTTCAAGCTGGCTTAGCAGCGCGTCCTGTTTCATAAATTCTCCGTGCCCTCTATAAACACAAGGTGCAGAAGGGAAGGTTGAACATGTTGAGGCTTATTTTAATCATGTCCGGCTGGTTATCGGTAGCACTTGCTATATTGGGGGTGGTATTGCCGCTATTACCCACCACGCCTTTTGTGCTGCTGGCTGCCTGGTGTTTTGCTCGCTCCTCTCCCCGTTTTCACCATTGGCTATTATACCGCTCGTGGTTCGGTGGCTATCTACGCCATTGGCAACAATACAGGGCCATGCCACCAGGTGCAAAGCCGCGGGCTATTGCTTTGGTTGCTGTGACGTTTGCGGTTTCATTGTGGGTGGTTAAGCTTTGGTGGGTAAGAGGAATATTAGTGGTGATTATGCTGTTGCTTTTTATTTTTCTCTGCCGTATTCCTGTTGTTGATGAAAAACAACAAAAAAGCTAAACGCCTGTCTCAGGAGTTGCAATTACGCCCCACAGACAGTAAATTCGAGCGTTTTCGAGCACAGGGCGCGCTGGTTATTGTGTAACCAGCCGGGCATATGCCTGTTTGCGCTCTGTGAGTAACACCGTTTTTATCAGGCAACTACCTATGACCGCAACTGCGCAACAGCTTGAATATCTTAAAAACAGCATTAAAAGCATTCAGGATTATCCAAAACCGGGGATTCTGTTCCGTGATGTCACCAGTTTGCTGGAAGATCCGAAAGCTTTTGCCCTCAGCATTGATCTGATTGTTGAGCGTTTCAAACAGGCCGGTATTACCAAGGTTGTTGGTACCGAAGCCCGTGGCTTTTTGTTTGGTGCTCCTGTAGCACTGGGCCTGGGGGTTGGGTTTGTTCCTGTGCGTAAGCCTGGCAAATTGCCACGTAAAACTCTCAGTGAAACCTATGAACTGGAATACGGCACGGACAAGCTGGAAATCCATACTGATGCAATCAAAGCAGGCGACCGGGTGCTGGTGGTTGATGACTTGCTGGCTACTGGCGGTACTATTGATGCCACGGTTAAATTGATTCGCCAGCTTGGCGGAGAAGTAACTGATGCCGCGTTTATCATTAACCTGTTTGATTTGGGTGGCGAACAACGTCTTGCTGATGTTGGTGTGGCCTCCTTTAGCCTGGTGCCTTTCCCGGGGCACTAATTCGTGAGACGGAGCCTCGCTCATTCGGCGGGGCTTATGTTACATTACCCAACCTGAATTCACCTTCCCGCTAAGTCGAGCCTATCTCTGATGAGTTACCAGGTACTGGCGCGTAAATGGCGCCCCCAAACATTTGCAGATGTAGTGGGTCAGGAACATGTCCTGACTGCGCTGGCTAATGGCCTGTCATTGGGCCGTATTCATCATGCCTGGCTATTTTCAGGCACGCGAGGCGTGGGGAAAACCTCTATTGCCCGCTTGCTTGCGAAGGGACTGAATTGCGAAAAAGGTATAACGGCAACACCTTGTGGTGTTTGCCAAAACTGCCGGGAAATAGAGCAGGGGCGTTTTGTCGACCTGATAGAAATAGACGCCGCATCCCGAACTAAAGTTGAAGATACACGTGATTTGCTGGACAACGTTCAGTACGCACCAACTCGCGGTCGCTTCAAAGTCTACCTGATAGACGAAGTGCACATGCTTTCTCGCCACAGTTTTAATGCGTTACTGAAAACGCTGGAAGAGCCACCACCGCACGTTAAGTTTTTGTTGGCCACGACGGACCCACAAAAATTACCAGTCACGATCCTGTCCCGCTGCCTGCAGTTTCACCTTAAGGCGCTGGATGTTGAGCAAATTCGCCACCAACTTGAGCGAATTCTCACCGCAGAGCAGATTGAATTCGAAAACCGTGCATTACAACTGCTTTCACGCGCAGCAGATGGCAGTTTGCGTGATGCTTTGAGCCTGACAGATCAGGCCATTGCCAGTGGTGAAGGTAAAGTAACTACCCTTGCCGTTAGCACTATGCTGGGCACACTGGATGATTTCCAGGCGTTGAATTTACTCGATGCCTTATTACAGGCTGACGGGCAACGGGTGATGACCCAGGTCGCGGAAGCGGGTACGCGCGGAGTGGAGTGGGAAGCATTACTGGTGGATATGCTCAGCCACTTGCATCGCATCGCCATGTTGCAACTCTCTCCCTCTGTACCGCCTTTGGAAAATGATGCTGAAGAGCAACGACTGCGTGAACTGGCGCGCCTGATTCCTCCCGGTGATGTTCAGCTCTTTTATCAAACACTGTTGATAGGGCGCAAAGAACTTCCCTGGGCACCAGACCGTCGCATGGGCGTTGAAATGGCGCTGTTACGGGCTTTAGCATTCCACCCGCAAGCGCCAATTGCACAGCCAGAACCTTCAGGCCAGTCTGGTCAGGGCTTGGGTCATTATCCGCAAGCAGAATCTGTTCAATCCGCTCCACATGCCGGGGCTTCTGTGCCACCAGCACCGTCAGCACCACAGGCACCAGTACAACAGGCACCAGTACAACATGCTCCGGCCCATGGTGAAGGGCAGGTTTCCAGTGCAGTAAGCCAGGTATTACAGGCGCGCAACCAGTTGCAACGCCAGCAGGGAGATAACCCATCAAAAAAGCGTGAACCGGCAGCGTCAGGCAGAGCGCGGCCGGTGAACACCTCAGCGCTTGAGCGGCTGGCTGCAGTGACTGATCGCGTACAGTCTCGGCCTGCAGCAGAGAGTGCAGCAGCAAAACCGGCCAAAAAAGAAGCGTATCGCTGGAAAGCGCAAAGCGCACCAGCCGTTGCGGCTGAACCGGTAGCGACGCCAAAAGCACTTCGCAGCGCCCTGGAGCATGAGAAAACGCCGGAACTGGCTATAAAACTTGCTCAGGAAGCGGTAGAACGTGATGAATGGGCAGCACAAGTGCAACAACTCAATGTGCCAAAATTAGTTCAGCAACTCGCGTTGAATGCATGGCATGAGCAGGAGGGTAACCAGGTGTTATTGCATCTGCGCCCGAGCCAGCGCCACTTGAATTCAGCTTCTGCCCAGCAAAGTCTGCAAGAAGCAATGCGGGTTCTTACTGGTCAACCCATTGAATTGACCATAATAGAAGATGATAATCTCGCGCAACGGACGCCACTGGAGTGGCGCCAGGCCATTTATGAAGAAAAACTGGCCCAGGCGCGCGAGGCGATTCTGGCGGATAATAATATCCAGACACTTCGGCGTTTCTTCGATGCCGATCTTGACGAAGATAGTATCCGCCCCATTTGATGTGCAGGATGCCTGCATAAGTCAACCTTAACTGCCGTAAACCGCCTGGCGGCTTGCGGCCACAGCCTATAGAGAGAAGCGTATGTTCGGTAAAGGTGGTCTGGGCAATCTGATGAAGCAAGCCCAGCAAATGCAGGAAAAAATGCAGCAAGTGCAGGAAGAGATCGCCAGCATGGAAGTGACCGGTGAATCCGGTGCCGGCCTGGTAAAAGTGACCATTAATGGTGCACACAACTGCCGCCGTGTTGAAATCGACCCGAGCCTGTTGGAAGACGACAAAGATATGTTGGAAGACCTGGTTGCAGCAGCATTTAATGATGCGGCTCGTCGGGTAGAAGAAAACCAGAAAGAGAAAATGGCGTCTGTGTCTTCTGGTATGCAACTGCCGCCTGGCTTTAAGATGCCGTTCTGATGCAAACCAGCCCACTGTTGACACAGTTAATGGAGGCACTTCGGTGCCTTCCTGGCGTGGGGCCAAAGTCTGCTCAGCGTATGGCTTATACGCTGTTGCAGCGTGACCGCAGCGGGGGAATGCGCCTGGCGCAGGCGCTGACAAGGGCAATGTCGGAAATTGGTCATTGCGCTGATTGCCGGACCTTTACCGAGCAGGAGGTCTGCCCAATTTGCTCTAACCCTCGTCGCCAGGAAAATGGCCAGATTTGTGTCGTTGAAAGCCCGGCAGATATCTACGCTATTGAACAAACCGGTCAATTTTCTGGTCGCTATTTTGTGCTGATGGGGCATCTGTCTCCGTTGGATGGTATTGGCCCGAATGATATTGGTCTGGACAGGCTGGAAGAGCGCCTGGCGAAAGAAAAGATCTCAGAAGTGATCCTGGCCACGAACCCAACAGTGGAAGGGGAGGCAACGGCCAATTATATTGCTGGCTTGTGTGGGCAATATGGTGTTGAAGCCAGCCGGATTGCCCACGGCGTACCGGTCGGTGGTGAACTGGAAATGGTAGATGGTACAACGCTTTCTCACTCACTGATTGGCCGACAAAAGATTAGCTTTTAACCAAACAGAAGCCCTGTTTCAGGGTTTCTGCTTGAAATCTTATCCCCCTGACCCCATCTCCTCCCTCAACACAAATTGTTTATTTTGTTGCCTGAACTGTTGAGGTATCACAACCATGAAAGGACAAGAGACCCGTGGCTTTCAGTCGGAAGTAAAACAACTTCTGCACCTGATGATCCATTCTCTTTATTCAAATAAAGAAATTTTCCTGCGTGAATTGATCTCCAACGCATCCGATGCCGCAGACAAACTGCGTTTTCGCGCGCTCTCCAAACCGGAACTTTATGAAGGTGATGGCGAACTGCGTGTGCGGGTTTCCTGCGACAAAGAAAAAAGAACCATCACTATTTCAGATAACGGTATTGGTATGAGTCGCGACGAGGTTATCGATCACCTCGGGACTATTGCTAAGTCTGGTACTAAAGCATTTCTGGAATCCATGGGTTCAGACCAGGCTCAGGACAGCCAGCTCATCGGCCAGTTCGGTGTTGGGTTCTACTCCGCTTTTATCGTGGCCGATAACGTGACAGTGCGCACTCGTGCTGCAGGTGCCGGTGCCAGTGAAGGGGTATTCTGGGAATCTGCTGGTGAAGGTGAATACACCGTCGCCGATATTGAAAAAGCCGATCGCGGTACTGAAATCACTTTGCATTTGCGCGAAGGCGAAGATGAGTTTCTGGATAACTGGCGTATTCGTTCTGTTATCAGCAAATATTCCGACCACATCGCGCTGCCAGTTGAAATTGAACAACAGGAAGAAAAAGACGGTGAAACTGTTGTTTCCTGGGAGAAAATCAACAAAGCACAGGCGCTGTGGACGCGTAACCGCGCGGAAATTAAAGACGAAGAATATACTGAGTTTTATAAACACATCGCCCATGATTTCACCGACCCACTGGCCTGGAGCCATAACCGCGTTGAAGGTAAACAGGAATACACCAGCCTGTTATACATCCCTTCACAGGCTCCGTGGGATATGTGGAACCGTGACCACAAACATGGCCTGAAATTGTATGTTCAGCGCGTGTTTATCATGGACGATGCCGAACAGTTCATGCCGAATTATCTGCGCTTTGTGCGCGGCCTGATAGACTCCAGCGACTTACCGCTGAACGTTTCCCGTGAAATCCTTCAGGACAGCGCCATTACCCGCAACCTGCGCAACGCACTGACTAAACGCGTGCTGCAAATGCTGGAAAAAATGGCGAAAAATGAAAGCGACAAATACCAGACATTCTGGGAACAATTTGGCCTGGTACTGAAAGAAGGCCCGGCAGAAGACCAGGCAAACCAGCAATCCATTGCTAAGCTGCTGCGCTTTGCCTCTACGCACAACGACTCTTCTGTACAAAATGTTTCGCTGGAAGACTATGTCAGCCGGATGAAAGAAGGCCAGGACAAAATCTACTACATCACTGCAGACAGCTATGCAGCCGCGAAAAGCAGCCCACATCTGGAACTTTTGCGCAAGAAAGGCATTGAAGTGCTGCTGCTTTCCGACCGCGTTGATGAGTGGATGATGAGCTACCTGACCGAGTTTGATGGCAAATCCTTCCAGTCTGTCGCAAAAGCTGATGAGTCTCTAGATAAACTGGCAGACGAGGTGGATGAACAAACTAAAGAAGCGGAAAAAGCGCTTGAGCCGTTTGTTGATCGCGTAAAAGCTCTGCTGGGTGAACGAGTGAAAGATGTGCGCCTGACTCACCGTTTAACTGATACGCCAGCTATTGTCACAACCGATAACGACGAAATGAGCACCCAGATGGCAAAACTGTTTGCCGCTGCGGGCCAGAAAGTGCCGGAAGTGAAATACATCTTTGAACTCAACCCAGACCATGCACTGGTTAAACGGGCTTCAGATACCGCATCAGAAGACGACTTCAAAGAGTGGGTAGAATTGTTACTCGACCAGGCTATGTTCGCTGAGCGTGGCACACTGGAAGATCCAAACCAGTTTATCCGCCGCATGAACCAGTTACTGGTTTCTTGATATTAATACCGCTCTGCCCTGGCAGGGCGGTATTTCTTCTACAGGCGTTTATGTCAGTGCCATTTTTAAGGTTATTCGCTGGCGGAATCGCTTCCGTAGCGCTGGCTTTCTTGTGGTGATGCAGCCTTAGTGGTATGGTTTTCGCCTCATTTTGATGTATTAAAATCCATTCGTAAGAGGAATTACGCAATGCGTATTATTCTGCTCGGCGCTCCTGGCGCTGGTAAGGGAACTCAGGCTCAATTTATTATGGAGAAATATGGGATCCCGCAAATTTCTACCGGCGACATGTTACGTGCCGCAGTAAAATCAGGCTCAGCTCTTGGTAAACAAGCAAAAGACTTGATGGACGCAGGCAAGCTGGTCACTGATGAACTGGTTATTGCACTGGTTAAAGAACGCATTGCTCAGGACGACTGCCGTAATGGTTTCCTGTTAGATGGTTTCCCGCGCACAATTCCTCAGGCTGACGCCATGAAAGAAGCCGGTATCAACGTTGATTATGTTCTGGAATTCGACGTACCGGACGAACTTATCGTAGACCGTATTATTGGCCGCCGGGTTCATGCTGCTTCTGGCCGCGTTTATCACGTGAAATTCAATCCACCTAAAGTGGAAGGGAAAGATGACGTGACTGGCGAAGATCTGACCATCCGTAAAGATGACCAGGAAGATACGGTACGTAAACGTCTGGTGGAATACCACCAAATGACTGCTCCGCTGATTGGTTACTACAGCAAAGAAGCCGAGTCTGGTAATACCCGTTATGCCAAAGTCGACGGTACCCAGTCTGTGAGCGATGTTCGTGCTGAACTGGAACGCATCCTCGGTTAAGTTTCCCGCTGCCAGCCCGTCCGGGCTGGCACTTTTCCCTCAGTGCTTTATCTGCGAGTTTTACCCTGTTACTGTGATTGGTTTCCAAAACACGGCATTCGGTTACAATTATCAAGCCGTTAGTCGCAAGAGAGATGGGAATGAGTCAGCCAAAAACAGGTATTTTACTGGTGAATTTGGGCACGCCTGATGCCCCGACCCCAGCCGCTGTTAAACGTTATTTACGCCAATTTTTGAGTGACCGTCGGGTAGTGGATACACCGCGCTTGCTGTGGTGGCCCCTGTTGCGTGGCGTGATTTTGCCACTGCGTTCGCCTCGGGTAGCCAGGTTATACCAGTCTGTCTGGATGGAAGAGGGCTCGCCGTTGATGGTTTACAGTAAGCGCCAGGCTCAGGCATTGCAGGCACAATTACCTGATACACCGGTTGCGCTGGGCATGAGCTATGGCCAGCCCGCTATGTCAGATGCGGTTGATAGCCTGCTTGCGCAGGGGGTGGAGCACCTGATTGTACTGCCACTTTACCCACAGTATTCCTGTTCGACTGTTGCCGCCGTCTGGGATGAACTGGCACGTATCCTCGCCACCAAACGGTCAATACCCGCGGTCAGCTTTATTCGTGATTATGCAGATAACTCCCACTATATTTCCGCGTTAGCCGGCAAGGTGAAAAATAGTTTTGCCGAATTTGGGGAGCCGGAGTTGCTGTTATTGTCTTACCACGGGATTCCTGAACGTTATGCCAGCCAGGGCGATACTTACCCACAGCGCTGCCGTGACACCACCAGGGCACTGGTTTCGGCGCTGGGCATAGCGCCAGAAAAAGTCATGATGACCTACCAGTCTCGTTTTGGGCGCGAACCCTGGCTCACTCCGTATACCGATGAAACCCTTAAAGAACTGGGGGGGAAAGGGGTAAAAAACATTCAAATTATGTGCCCAGGTTTTGCAGCTGACTGCCTGGAAACCCTCGAAGAAGTGGCTGTGCAGAACCGAGAGATCTTCCTGGAGGCTGGTGGTGAAAAATACCACTATATTCCGGCACTTAATGATGATGCATCACATATTGAAATGATGTTGGATCTCACCGCACACTATCGGTGATCGCAGAAAACAGGCTGGATGTGCTAAACTTCCGGCTTGTTTTCTCTCCCCGCAAAAACACAATGAAATTTCCTGGTAAACGCAAATCCAAACACTATTTTCCGGTCAGTGCCCGGGACCCGTTGCTGGTGCAAATTAAAACCGAAAGTGAACAAACCAATGCCTGGGTTGTCGGTATTGATCAAACACTGGTCGATATCGAGGCACGAGTAGATGATGACTTTATTGAGCGCTATGGTTTGAGCCTTGGTCACTCACTGGTTATTGATGATGCTAAGGCGGAAGCGTTGTATCAGGAACTTACCCAGAATCAGTTGATCACTCACCAGTTTGCTGGCGGAACAATTGGCAATACCATGCATAATTACTCCGTTCTGGCCGATGACTGCTCAGTTTTGTTGGGCGTGATGTGCAGCAGTATCACGCCCGGTAGTTATGCTTACCGTTATCTTTGTAATACCTCCAGCCGTACTGATCTTAATTACCTGCAAGGTGTGGATGGCGCGATCGGGCGTTGTTTCACATTGATCAATGAAAGTGGTGAGCGTACTTTCGCCATCAGCCCAGGCATGATGAACCACCTGCGCCCGGAAAGTATCCCCGAGGCGGTTATCGCTGGTGCCTCGGCACTGGTGTTGTCTGCTTACCTGGTTCGTTGTGCGCCTGGTGAACCCATGCGCGATGCCACGATGCAGGCCATTACTTATGCTAAAAAGCATAATGTTCCGGTAGTGATTACACTGGGTACCAAATATGTCATTACTGAACAGGCACAGTGGTGGCAGGATTTTCTGCGCGACAATGTCGATATTCTGGCAATGAATGAAGAAGAGGGTGAAGCTCTGACTGGCGAGAGTGACCCCCTGTTGGCGGCAAACCGCGCACTCGACTGGGTGGACCTGGTGTTGTGTACAGCCGGGCCAGTTGGGCTGTTTATGGCAGGTTATACTGAAGATGAAAATAAGCGCAAAACCCAGCACCCACTGTTACCTGGTGCGATAGCTGAATTTAACCAGTATGAGTTTAGCCGGGCAATGCGCCAGAATGACTGTGTCGCGCCAATACGGGTTTTCTCCCATATCGCACCTTATATGGGCGGGCCGGAAAAAATCATGAATACCAATGGTGCTGGTGATGGTGCGCTGGCTGCGCTATTGCATGATATTACTGCCAATAATTACCACCGGCAGCAAGTGCCTAACTCCAGTAAACACAGCCGTGCATGGCTGACTTATTCCTCACTGGCTCAAGTGTGTAAATATGCCAACCGGGTCAGTTACCAGGTTCTTAACCAACATTCTCCGCGCCTGACACGGGGTTTACCTGAACGGGAAGATAGCCTGGAAGAAGCTTACTGGGAACGGTGAATCGTTTTTATCCGTACAGCCTGGCCGTAGCCAGGCATTTATCTGAATGTAACTGTGGTGTTAAATAATAACCACCAGATCAAAAATACGCGCTTAACTCGCTATGAAATAAACAGAGTGTCACTAATTTTTAGTGGTTTAACGCTTTTTTTATAATTAACTGCTTATATATCTATATTATCTGGTTGTTATCATTAAATAGCCTGGCTTAGGCTATTTAATGAATAAAATCTACCTGCCGATTTTTTAATGCTTTTCTCGATTATCAGGCAGGAAAACGGTAAAAATACCAATTAGTGGAAGGTAAGCGCATATTTTATAAACCAGTTCAATGCTGGTATGGTCAGCCACAATACCCAGAATGGCCGCACCCAGCCCGCCCATGCCAAATGCAAACCCGAAAAACAGTCCGGAAACTACACCGATGCGCCCGGGTAACAACTCCTGGGCATACACCAAAATTGCTGAAAACGCTGAAGCCAGAATAAAGCCAATTATCATGACCAGGATACCGGTCCAGAACAAGGAGGCCCAGGGTAACAGTAAGGTGAAAGGTGCCACCCCTAATATTGAACCCCAAATCACATACTTACGGCCAATTTTGTCACCTACCGGACCGCCAATCACAGTACCGGCAGCAACCGCAAACAGGAACGCGAATAAGTGTAACTGAGCGCTTTGTACTGACAGGCCAAATTTATCCATTAGATAAAAAGTGAAGTAGCTACTGATACTGGCAAGGTAAAAGTATTTGGAAAAAATCAGCAGCAACAGAACACAGACTGCCAGTATGACTTTATTGCGTGGCAGGGTGCTGGTGATATGTACCTTAGGGCGCTGTTTGGCTGTACGTTGCTGTTGAGCATACCAACGGCTGATTTGAATCAGTACAATAATTGCCAGTAATGCTGCAAGGACAAACCATGCCACATTGCCTTTACCATAAGGGGCAATCAGGATGGCGGCCAGCAAAGGCCCCAGTGAGCTGCCAAAATTACCGCCAACCTGGAACAGAGATTGCGCCAGCCCATGACGCCCACCAGAAGCCATGCGTGCCACGCGGGACGATTCCGGATGGAAAACAGAAGACCCCGTACCCACCAATACAGCTGCCAGCAATACCGTATAGAAACTGCCAGCAAGTGCCAGTAATACCAGACCACACAGGGTAAAACACATACCAACAGGCAGAGACCAGGGCATCGGGTATTTATCGGTAAGGTAACCCACCACCGGTTGCAATAACGAAGAAGCTAACTGAAAAGCCAGCGTAATCAGGCCAATTTGCACAAAACTGAGTGAGAATTCGTTTTGCAATAACGGATAGATGGCCAGAATTAACGACTGAATCATGTCATTAAGGAGATGAGAAAGGCTGATAGCCCCAAGGATCCCAAATGAAGTACGTGCTTTCGCATTGTTCTGGGGAGTTGCAGGTAACACCTGAGGGTTGTGGCTCATTAGTAACAAAACCATAACAAGTGGGGAGAAAAGAAGCAGAGTGTAGCTGATTTTACCTGATGATGAAATAATTATCAGGCTAACAGCTACCCCTAAAACCTCTAAGATTCAAATCTAATGCAATAACGGCTTAATCGATTTTTGCAATATCAGCAAAGGTTGCACCCAGCAATTTAGCCAGGTCCACTGGCGATAGTTCAATATCCAGACCTCGCTTCCCACCTGAAATATACATTGTTGCAAACGTGCTGGCAGGTGCATCAATCACCGTTGGCAGGCGTTTTTTCTGCCCCAACGGGCTTATTCCGCCAACCAGATACCCGGTGACACGTTGTGCCACCATCGGGTCGGCCATCTCAACTTTTTTGCTACCTAATGCTTTAGCAACTTTTTTCAGATCCAATTGCCCGGAGACCGGGGTTACCGCTACTGCAAGATGCTTCATGTCGCCATTCATCGCAACCAGCAGTGTTTTATAAACCTGGCGAGCATCAAGACCCAGCTTGCGTACCACTTCATCTCCAAAGTTGGTTTCGTTCGGGTCATGTTCATAACTGTGAAGAGTAAAAGCTATCTTGTTTTTTTCGAGTAGTTTAATTGCCGGAGTCATAACGCGGTTTCGTCTGGTTAGTAGTGAACACAGGGATAATAAACACGAGGGCGAGGAAAAAAATAGTACCAGATTGCTAAACAGCCAGAGTCATTATGCGCGTATTGCGAGACACATTTTTGAGGGAACCTGAAGCTCACCAAAATAATGACTATTTGAATTCCTCTTTGACGCGCCAGTACCCTGTTACTGGCCGTTTTTTTTTGCCTGCAACAACTCAGGCAAATTCCCGGTACCGTATAAATGCAACGCACCCACTGCTACAACATAGTGACCAGGGGGCAACTTATGCAGATAATCAAGCCAGGTCATATTACGCTGATTCATTAATACATCATACAATTGTTCGCCAAAGGTGTTTGGCAATGAGGTATCACTGGATTCCGGTGGTGCCTGGAGCCACCAACTAATCATCACTTGCAGTAAATGCGCATTGGTTCGCCAGTGAGTCAGTGTATCCAGTAATAAGGGCAAGCCATCATCTGGCAAAGTATTGAGCAGCGCAATTTGCTGGTCTGAACCTTCCAGCTCTAAAATCTTGCGCCCGCTTTGTTGTGCTGCATTCAATAATTGCCAGTCAATGCCATATTCTGGGCGTAACCCCAGGCGTTGTGCCTGGTGCGCCTGGAGTACCAGAGCAATTTGCCAGAATGGCAGGGCATCGAGCTGGCCCATAGTCACACCCACTTCATTCGCCACATTTTCCACATCGGCTAGTTGTTCGGCACTAAGGCGGCTCTCTAATGGGTCACACCATGGAACATGGCTAAACGGTGAATCACCGGTCAGAATATCGGCTTCGACAATTAACGCGTCACAGCTATTCAACTTATGCAGTAATTTAGCTGGCAGGGGAGCCATATTAGGGGTTCCCATATGGATACTGCCAACCAAATGTAAGTAACGGCCACCGGGCAGCACAACATCAAGCGCAGGCCAGGGGTAACCTTGATTAACCCACTGATTAAATAATGCTTTTAAACGGCTGAAAAATGGCATTAGTTCACATCCCGGTAAAACACCATGCTAACCCGGCAGGTAAAAAAAGCAACACCCCGTTATACGGGGTCAGATTGATGAAAAAGAAGGAAAAAGCATGGTTTTTCCTTCTTTTTAGTTAGCAGCCGAAAATCAATGAATTGATTTTCCTGGTTTTTTTATCGGGTGACACCCTCTCGTTCTGTGCGGACATGAGGTTTGTCATCAGGCTCACTCCGTTATTCGGGGGATGCTTCCCGGCTGTTATTTTCCCATTCATCAATCATCTGCTATCGCGGTTTGTAGCGTAACAACCTGTTCGCATTACTGACCACGGTAATAGAAGAGAGAGCCATTGCTGCCCCGGCAACTACCGGGTTGAGCAGTGTTCCGGTGAGTGGCCAAAGAACACCCGCCGCAATCGGGATACCTAACGCATTGTAGATAAACGCACCCAGCAGGTTTTGCTTCATGTTCTTCAGTGTTGCCCTGGATATCGACATGGCATCAGCCACACCTTGCAGGTCGTGGCGCATTAACGTCATGCCTGCGGTTTCGATGGCGACGTCGCTCCCACTCCCCATAGCAACCCCAACATCTGCCTGTGCCAGTGCAGGTGCATCATTGATACCATCACCAACCATCACTACATGCCGCCCTTGCTGTTGTAATTGGGTAATGGCTTCTGCTTTACCATCAGGCAGCACGCCAGCAATGACTGTATCAATGCCCGCCTGTTTGGCAATGGCACCGGCGGTAATTGGGTTGTCGCCCGTCAGCATCACCAGGTGGTATCCCATCCCATGCAGGCGCTCAAGTGCCGCTTTGCTAGTCTCACGCAGTGGGTCGGCAATGGCAAACAGTGCTACCAGGGTGCCGTCCACTGCCAGTAATACCGGGGTTTCACCCTGGCTTGCAGTGCTATCAAGAGCCTTGCGTGCGGGGCGGGTATCAACACCTGCTTCGTCCATCATCGCCTGGTTACCCAACGAGACTTGCCGCCCTTCAACTTCACCCTGTACACCTTTACCGCCCAGAGTGCGAAAACCACTGGTAGATAACAATATATTGGCTCCGGCTTTATCAACAATCGCTTTTGCCAGTGGGTGGCTGGCACCTTGTTCAAGGCTCGCAGCGAATTGCAACGCTGTTGACTCATCCATCTCACCAAAGGTAGCAACCTGTGTTACCTGAGGTTTGCCTGCCGTCAGGGTACCCGTTTTATCGAATACGATAGTATCGACTTCGCTGGCACGCTGAAGTGCATCAGCATCTTTAACCAGAACACCGAATTCAGCGGCGCGGCCAACACCGGCAATAATCGACATGGGAGTGGCAAGACCCAATGCGCACGGGCAGGCAATAATTAATACAGTGGTGGCAATCACCAGGGTATAAACGATTTGCGGTGCCGGGCCAAAGAAATACCAAATAGCCGCACTGAACAAGGCAATAGCCACTACTGCAGGAACAAATATTGATGCGATTTTATCCGCCATCTGCCCAATTTGCGGTTTACTTGACTGCGCCTGGCGTACCATACGGATAATGCGTGCCAGAGTGGTCTGGTTACCGGTGGCATCGGCACGAAACAACACGCTGCCATCCTGCACCAGTGTTCCGGCATGAACCGCTTCACCTGTGCTTTTATGTTGAGGTACGGGCTCACCCGTTAGCATGGCTTCGTCCAGCCAGGCTTCTCCCTGGGTTATTTCTCCGTCAACCGGCACCCGGTCACCTGTTGTCAGGCGTAACGTCATGCCTTTGGTGACCTGGGCAAGTGGAACGGTTTGCTCACCGTTTTTTGAAACAACTCGCGCGGTGGGCGGGGTTAAATCCAGCAGCCTTTCAAGCGCGTGAGAAGAGCGCTGACGGGCACGTTGTTCCAGCATATGCCCCAGGTTAATTAACCCGATAATCATAGTGCTGGCTTCATAATAAAGGTGGCGTGCCTGGTCTGGAAACGCATGAGGCCATAGGTTGACGTTTATTGAGTAAAGCCAGGCGACGCCTGTACCCAACGCCACCAGGGTGTCCATTGTTGCTGTTTTGTTCAGCAGGCTTTTCCAGGCGCTACGGTAGAAGTGGCCACCAGCAATGACCATGACTGCCAGTGTCAGCCAGCCAATCAACAACCATTGCTGGCGGTTTGCATCCGTGACAACCATATGGTCGCCAACCATGCCCCATACCATTACTGGAATACCAACAATCAAGGCGAGGATAGCCTGCCAACGGAAACGTGACATAGCATGCTGCGCTGTTTGCTGTTGGCGTTCACGGCGCTGCTGGTCATCTTCTATGGCTTCAGCATCATATCCTGCTTGCTGTACAGCCTGAATGAGTGAACTGGCAGATGCATCGCCCAGAACCAACGCACTGCGCTCTGCCAGATTGACCCGCGCCAGGGTGACTCCGGGCACATGCGCCAGCGCATTTTGCACCCGGGAAACACAACTGGCACAGCTCATACCACTTATCAACAAATGCTGGCTGTCGTCAGTGATATTGTCTGCCGGAAGTTCAGTATCTGCCGCTGCCAGTACTTCCGGCTGAGTGTCTGACTCTGCCAGCGGCTCAGATTTTGGGTGGCTGGCCAGTTGTGCTTCATACCCGGCTTCTTTCACGGTCGCAATTAACTGTTCTGCAGTTGCGCTACCGTTGATTTCTGCCTGGTTAAGTGTGACTTCCGCGCTTTCAACATCGCTGCGTTTTTCCAGACTTTCTTTGACACGTTTGACACAGTGGCCGCAAGACAGGCCATCCAGTGCGAGAGTAATATGAGACATATAACCACTCCTGTTTGTAATTGCCCCCATTCACGCCAATTTTTGGCAGAACGAAGCACTAAGTTATCTTACGCAAATCATCAGCATGATATTGCGTTATGATTAAGGTTAAACCTTCCATTAAGGGGAAGGTCAAGGAGACGATGTGAATATTAGCGATGTGGCGAAAAAAACCGGATTAACCAGCAAAGCAATTCGTTTCTATGAAGAAAAAGGGTTGGTAACGCCACCACTGCGTGGTGAAAATGGCTACCGAAGCTATAACCTTAAGCACCTGGAAGAACTGACATTATTGCGCCAGGCTCGTCAGGTGGGATTTACTCTGGAAGAGTGCCGTGAACTGGTGCATTTATTTAATGATCCCGCACGGCACAGTGCGGATGTTAAAGCGAGAACGCTACAAAAAATTGACGAGATTGATTTGCATATTCGGGAATTGCTGGAGATGAAGACGCGCTTGCAGGCGCTGGCGGAAAGCTGCCCTGGCGATGACAGTGCCGATTGCCCAATTATGGATAATCTTGCCGGGTGTTGTCACCACAGTACCCTTGCACAGCGCTAACCGGCTGCACAAGGGAATACTGACATCAGGTGTTTATTCCGTAGCGGGGCTGGATGCTTCAATACGTAAAGTAATACCTTCAACACGCACGACGCGCACACGTGTTCCTGCGGGCAAATCAGTATCGGCCTTCACTGGCCAAACACTATCGCCAAGCCGTACCTGGCCATGCCCATTGACCAGGTTACTTTCCAGCACGAAAACCTGGCCTGCCAACTGGTTGCCCCGTTGGTTGAGTTGTGGGCCTGACTGGTCGCTGTTTTTCTGGCTCAGCCAACGCCACCATAAAAAAGCACACAGCACAGTCAACACGGCAAAACTGGTGCCCTGCCAGGCCCAGCCAACAGGCAGGAGCCAGGCAATCAGACCTGTGACCAGTGCTGCAATACCACTCCACAGCAGGTAACCACTGGCACCGAGCATTTCAGCGGCCAATAACAGGCCGCCCAGACTCAACCAGAATGCATGCGGATGTGCAGCAATCAGTGGAATCATTTTATTTTCCGTTGTACCTGACTGTCTTTAATTAACTCACTGATACCTGCAATAGAACCCATCAGGCTGCTGGCATCCAGCGGCATCAGCACGACTTTACTGTTTTCAGCAGAACCTATCTGCTGCAACGCATCAGTATATTTCTGGGCCACAAAATAGTTCACAGCCTGAATATCGCCAGCGGCAATGGCTTCAGAAACCATACGGGTTGCCTGTGCTTCTGCTTCAGCAGAACGCTCACGAGCTTCTGCCTGCAAAAACGCAGACTGCCTGTCACCTTCGGCTTTCAGGATCTGAGACTGTTTTTCCCCTTCAGCTTTGAGAATTTCAGCCTGACGAACCCCTTCGGCTTCCAGAATATAAGCACGCTTAGTACGTTCAGCTTTCATTTGCGCGTTCATGGAAGCAATCAGTTCAGCTGGTGGGCGAACATCGCGAATTTCAATACGCGTTACTTTCACGCCCCACGGGTTGGTTGCTTCATCAACAATGTGCAACAGACGGGTATTGATACTGTCACGCTGCGAGAGCATTTCATCAAGCTCCATTGAACCCAGCACAGTACGAATATTTGTCATGGTGAGATTCATGATAGACAGATCAAGGTTGCTGACTTCATAGGCAGCACGCGCCGGATCAATCACCTGAATAAAGCAAACAGCGTCTATTGTGACGTTGGCGTTATCTTTAGAGATAACTTCCTGAGAAGGGATATCCAGTACCTGTTCCATCATATTGATCTTACGGCCAATACGATCCATAAACGGCACAACCAGGTTCAGGCCAGGCATCAGCGTTTTGGTATAACGGCCAAAACGTTCAACTGTCCATTGAAAACCCTGCGGGACAATTTTCACCCCGGCAGAAACGATCACCAGTGCAACAACAATAAGAACCGGGATCACAATTAGCATAAAAAACCTCCTGTTTAATAGTGGGAGTAAGTCTACCCTAAAAAATAAACAGGAGGTGCTACTATATTCGAGGGTTTACACTACGTAATCTCGAATAATCAATAGAGTAGCGAGTAAAGCTGGCGGCGATATTGTGAAGCCAGGGGATTCCCGGTACCCAGGGCTGCGAGGATCTCTTGCATCACTTTACGGGTTTCGCCATTCGCTGCACTCAAGTCCTGTTTCAGGTGGCCAAACAACAGCGCCAGAGCTTCTTCATTACGCCCAACCTGGTGTAGCTGCAAAGCCAGGCGGGTTGCGAGTTCGGCATCCTGTGGGTTTTCTGTAACTTGTTGCTGTAGTAACTGAATTTCTGGGGTGTCAGCTGCTTTTTTCAGCAGATCAATCTGCGCCTGTAACCCCTGATAGCGGGTGTCTTGATCCTGTAATGGAATGGTTGCCAGTACAGTTTCTGCATCATCAGAACGGTTAAGCGCAATATAGTTTTCGGCCAGCAATAAGCCGATTTCACTGTTCTGTTCAGATAGCTTCCAGGCATCAGCCAGCAGCGGCAGGGCTTCAGCATGTTTGCCTTCCTGCATTAATGCCATGGCTTCCTGAGCTTTCACTTCTTCTTCGCGCGGCAATACTTTATCCAGCAGAGCACGTACAGCTTCTTCAGGCTGTGGCCCCTGGAAACCATCAACAGGCTGGCCGTTCTGGAACAAGTACACGGTTGGGATAGCGCGCAACCCAAACTGCGATGCAACCATCTGCTGGCTATCGCAATCTACAGTGGCAAGAATAAACTGGCCGTTATACTTCGCAGCCAGCCCTTTCAGCACCGGTGTCATTTCCTGGCACTGTTGGCTACGGTCAGACCAGAAGTAAAACAATACTGGCGTAGTAACCGATTGTTCCAGTGTGGTATGTAAATTCGCTTCAGTAATCTCAACAATATTCTGTACGGACATGCTTTTTTCTCAGTCAGGACTTTCTAATGTACATGGGGGTGAGACGCTGAGCTTCAACTCAGGTACGCAAAATTTTATCCATAATCCGGCCAGGCAACAGTCTTTTCAGGAAACCAACCACCCAAGTGACCAATGTTACCGGGTAGCGCAATCGCGGCCTGGTGCTGTCAAAAGCATGGCACACTTTTGCTGCAACAGCCTCTGGCCCCAACGTAAAGCGTGCGGCAATTCCCGGATTCTGAACCGGTTTATCTGCCTGGGTCTGGTTGACGTTATCGGTAAACCGGGTATGAATGGGGCCGGGTTCTATCAGGCTTACCTGAATCCCGGAGTAGCGCAACTCCATACGTAGCGCGTCAGACCAGGCTTCCAGAGCGTATTTACTGGCCGCATAAGCGCCACGGCCTGGTGTGGAAATCAACCCCATTACCGAACTGGTCATCACAATTCGCCCTTCACCTTGTGATTTCATAGCAGGTAACAACAGCATTGTGAGTTGATGCACACCAAAAAAGTTAGTGGAAAACTGTTTTTCCATTTGTGAGCGGCTAATGGTTTCTAATGGGCCATAAAGCCCGAACCCGGCATTGTTAAATAACCCATAGAGCTGGTTACCTGTCAGGCGAATAACTTCTTGTGCAGCCTGCCTGACGCTGTCTTCGTCATCAACATCAAGTTGAATGCCAGTAAAACCCAGCGACGACATACGTTCGACATCTTCTGATTTACGGCAACCAGCAAGAACATGATAACCGCGTTGTTTCAGCGCATGAGCACAGGCCAGGCCAATTCCACTGGAACTACCTGTAATGAATACTGATTTTTGCATAACTTTACCCGTTAAAAGCGCTGATTGTTTATGACTCATGTTTAACTAACAAAGGTGCCAGTTTTTCTGCCATCCAGTTGGCAATGAATGGCTGGGCATCCGGGTTAGGGTGAATACCATCATCCTGCATCCATTGTGGCTTAAGGTAGACTTCTTCCATAAAGAAAGGCAGCAATGGAATAGCGTATTTTTCCGCCAGTTGTGGGTAGATGGCCTGAAAAGCTTCGGTATAGCGGCGGCCATAATTAGGTGGCAAACGTATCTGCATTAGCACTGGTTGCGCATTAGCTGCGTTAACTTGTGTAATGATTTTGCCCAAGGTTTCACTAATGGTTTGTGGGGCAAAACCACGCAACCCGTCATTACCGCCAAGCTCTATCAGTACCCAGCGTGGGTGGTGTTGCTCCAGTAAACTGGGTAAGCGAGCCAGGCCCTGAGCAGCGGTGTCCCCGCTTATACTGGCATTAACAACATCTATCTGCTTTGCCTGCCATTTTTCATTAAGTTTTGCCGGCCAGGCACTGTTTGCCGACATTCTGTAACCAGCACTCAGACTGTCACCCAGAATCAACAGCGTGTCCGCAGCCATGGCTCGGAACGTTAACAGGAACAACAACAGGAAGGGCACATGCCAGCGGAAAATAGTGTTGAAGTACATCGTCTTTATAAGTCCGTCGGTCAGGGTGAACATGAACTCAACATCCTCACCGGAGTTGAGCTGATTGTCAAACCAGCGGAAAGTATCGCCCTGATTGGTGAGTCGGGGTCAGGAAAGTCAACTCTGCTGGCAATTTTGGCCGGTCTGGATGATGGCACTGATGGCGAGGTCTGGTTATTGGGTAAACCATTGCATCAAATGGATGAAGAGGCGCGAGCAGCGCTGCGCGCCGCCAACGTCGGGTTTGTCTTCCAGTCATTTATGTTAGTTCCCACCCTGACGGCATTAGAGAATGTCCAGTTGCCTGCTCTTCTGCGTGGCGACAACCCCGCGCAAAGTCTTTCCCAGGCCTGTGCGCTGCTAACTGAGTTAGGTCTTGAAAAACGCCAGCATCATCTTCCTGCACAGCTTTCTGGGGGCGAACAACAGCGCGTTGCACTGGCAAGGGCGTTTATTGGTAAACCTGCCGTGTTATTTGCTGATGAGCCCACCGGTAACCTTGATCGCAAAACCGGGGATCACATTGCTGATCAGTTGTTCGCTTTAAACCGGGAAAGTGGCGCAACACTTCTGCTGGTTACCCATGATTTGCAACTTGCCGCACGGTGTGACAGGCGGTTACGGCTACAGGATGGCAAATTGCAGGAGGAGTTATGATTGCGCGATGGTTCTGGCGTGAATGGCGCACGCCATCACTGTTAATTGTCTGGGTTGCTCTAAGCCTTGCCGTTGCCTGTGTTTTCGCACTAAGTAGTATTGGCGAACGAATGGAAAAAGGCCTGAGTGCGCAGAGTCGGGATTTCCTGGCGGGCGACCGGGCATTACGCAGTTCGCATCCCATACCAAATGCCTGGCTGGAACGGGCACAGAAGGAAGGTGTTCAAGTCAGTACCCAGTTGTTGTTCTCGACGATGGCTTTTGCGGGTAACACGCCACAACTGGCTGATGTAAAAGCTGTTGATGGGCATTATCCATTATATGGTTCACTTGATACTCGCCCCGAAGGCCTCACCCCAGCACCGGGAACGGTTTTACTCGCCCCCCGTCTTATGGCATTACTCGGCCTGAAAATGGGCGATGAGCTTGATGTGGGAGATGCCGCTTTGCGGGTTGCTGGCGAAGTTATTCAGGAGCCTGATGCCGGGTTTAATCCCTTCCAGCTTGCACCACGCCTGATGATGAATCTTGCCGATGTCCCTAAGACAGGTGCTGTTCAGCCTGGCAGCCGGGTGCGTTGGTTGTATAAATTTGCCGGTACAACAGCGCAAATTACCCGCTTCGAGAATGCGCTACTGCCACAATTAACTGCTGAATACCGTTGGTACAGCCCGGAGCAAGAAGATAGTGCTCTTGGCAAATCCCTTGAACGCTCACGCCAGTTTTTGCTTTTGTCTGCATTATTGACGTTATTGCTGGCGATTGCCGCTGTTACTGTGGCAATGAATCATTATTGCCGGTCGCGTTACGATCTGATTGCTGTGCTGAAAACACTGGGAGCAGGGCGTAAGGCCTTGCGCCGCCTGATTATTGGTCAGTGGTCATTATTATTGCTGGTCTCTGCCGGTACGGGTCTGCTGGCGGGCAAATTGTGTGAATCCATATTGCTGGCATTACTGCGCCCGGTGTTACCGGCAACCTTGCCTGAGCCTGGTGTGATGCCACTTATCTGGGCGTTGGGCGGTATGGTGGTGATAGCTTTTTTGGTTGGGGCGCGTCCGTACCATATCCTGCTGGCAACCCAGCCCGTGCGCGTACTGCGGCGTGATGCTATAGCTCGCCGTTGGCCACTTATCATTTACTTACCTGTTATGGCACTGGTAGTGGTTGCGTTGTTGGCATTATTAGTGGGCAACAATATGTTGCTGTGGTCGGTTCTGGCGGGAAGCTGCATAGTCGCGTTGTTGTGCGGTTTGGCTGGTTGGTTCGCTCTGTGGGTATTAAAACGTTTCACTACCCGGGTATTATCGCTGCGCCTGGCAGTGAATCGCCTGCTGCGTCAGCCGCTGACCACATTGAGCCAAATTGCCGCTTTCTCCTTGTCATTTATGCTGTTGGCACTGTTGCTGGTATTGCGTGGTGACTTACTGGACCGTTGGCAGCAACAATTACCTCCCCAAAGCCCTAATTATTTCCTGATAAATATCGCGCCAGAGCAGTTGGGCGAAATGAAAAGTTTCCTGGCGGAACATCTGGTTATTCCTGACCAGTTCTATCCTATCGTTCGGGCGCGTTTAACCGGAATTAATGGCAACCCCACCGATGGCAATAAAGATGAAGCTCTCAACCGTGAGCTTAACCTGACATGGCAGCGTAAAAAACCTGCGCACAATCCGATTGTTGCCGGAACCTGGCCGCCTGCGCAAGGGGAGGTGTCAGTTGATGAAGGCCTGGCTAAACGGCTGAATTTGAAAATGGGCGATAAACTGACATTTACCGGTGACACAGAAACCTTTACCGCAACGTTATCAAGCTTACGTAAAGTGGACTGGGAAAGCCTGCGGCCAAATTTTTACTTCATTTTCCCGGAAGGCGCACTCAACAACCAGCCACAAACCTGGCTAACCAGTTTCCGTTGGGATCAGGGGGAAGCTTTACTGACACAGCTGAACCGGGAATTCCCAACCGTTAGCCTGCTGGATATTCGTGCCATTTTGAGCCAGGTAGGAACCGTATTACAGCAAGTAAGCCGGGCACTGGAAGTGATGGTGGTACTGGTAACACTGTGCAGTGTATTGCTGCTCCTGGCTCAGGTGCAGGTTGGCATGCGCCAGCGCCACCAGGAATTGTTGGTCTACCGGACGCTGGGCGCAGGGAAAAAATTGTTGCGTCAGTCGTTGTGGTGGGAGTTTATTACCCTGGGTGTGGTTGCGGGTATTGTTGCTGCTGGCGGTGCCGAAAGTGCGTTGGCTTTGTTACAAACCCAGGTATTTGATTTTCCCTGGTCACCGGACTGGCGTTTATGGCTAGCTTTGCCAATATGTGGTGCTTTGGTTCTGGCGTTATTTGGCGGTTGGCTGGGTGTCCGTTTAGTAAAAGGGAAAGCGCTATATCGTCAGGTTCAAGAGTAAATAAAAAGAGAAAATATTGTGAAAGAAAAGCACTGTTTTATTTAGTGCTTTTCTTTTTTGTGATGCATATTAATAAATGACAATACAGGTTCGCACAAAACGATAATACTTATTATGTTTTATCATTTTTATGAAATAAACAATCATAATATTATCATTTTTAATCGCACGGATTGATAATTTTAATAAATAAAACTTCATAAATAACAGGTAATCTTCTCCTTGCTAAAGTGGTTTTAGCACCTATTGGTAAGGAATAAAAATGAACAAAAAAATAACAGTGCTGGCGCAGGCAGTCAGCACCGCAGTGGTATTGGCTGCAATTGCAGTTCCTGCTCATGCAGAAATTACGTTGTTAAAACAGGATCCTACTGCTGGAGATCCATTAAGCCGGTTAAATTTCACTGTGGGTGGGAGTATTCGTCCTCAGTTTAATAATATGACAGGTGATGGTGATAAAGGTTCTTACAAACGTAATGGTTTTGACGGCGGTACACGTTTTCGTTTTGCGGCTGACTATTATTTGTTCGATGACGTTAGCTGGATAAGTTATTACGAACTGGGCGTTAATATTCCGGCGGTATTTAACTGGGATGACCATTATGCCAAAGGCGCAAATAATACTAACCGCCGCATGCTATATACCGGTCTGAAAAGTGATACCTGGGGTACGCTGACTTACGGTAAACAAAACAGTGTTTATTATGATGTAGTTGGTGCAAAAACCGATCTCTGGGATTATGACATGATTGCCCAAGCGCCAGGTAACGGTATCAATGGCGACTATGACGGTTCTTACCGCTCACGAGGTATGCTGAAATATAAAAAAGCAGTGGGTGATGTTGACCTGTATGGTGCCTGGTTATTTAACGATGACGAATATTTGCCTGGCGATGGCCTGCGCTACAAACGTAAAGGCGGCGGCTCGTTGGGGGTGGATTATCACATCACCAAAGACCTCACTTGGGGTACAGCCTGGAACATGACCCGTGCTGAAATGCGTGACCCTTCTAACGGTGACAGCAAAACCCAGAACCAGAATATTTTAGGTACAGCATTGAGCTGGAAACCGGATAACTGGACGTTCTCCTTCGGTGGTGGCTGGTATCAGAACTTCCTGGTCTCCAAGAAAAGCACTGTTAATGACTACTTTGCTGGTGACGCCTGGGGTATTGAATACTTTGCCGGGTACAAATTCCCGATTGGTCAGTATGGCCTGCAGTCTGTTCAGCCTTACTTTATGGGCGACCGCCTGGAATACGTCAACGACAGAAATTACCAACGTATTGATAATGGCCTTGGGGTTAGCTTCCAACTGGATTACGGCTTCCGGGTTGATTACGAACACGTATTTACCTCCAGCACCGATAAAACGCTGGGAGATATGAACCTGGTACGTCTGCGTTACGACTTCTGATAAAAAAAAGACAAGCGCGTTATGCGCTTGTCTTTACTCTGCAGACCCCAGCTACTTCCTGCTCACCGCCAACAGGTAAACTGACGGCTGTGCACTGAACCCGCTTTAACGGTTACTGCAACTGCAATTGTGCCCAGGCAATGCCGCTGGCGTACTCTTCTGGTAATAACGGGATCAACGCTTCCAGTGAGGCTGAAAGATGCCCTTTATCGGTATCTGACAGATTCAAGTGGCCCACTTTACGGCCTGGGCGCACTTCTTTTTCGTACCAGTGCAGGTGAACCAGTGGTAATTTGAGCCACTCCCAACTGCGTGGTGTGCCAATCAGGTTAATCATTACTGAAGGCGCGCTGACCACCGGGCGCGGCAATGGTAAATCCAGTATTGCACGCAGGTGCAGCTCAAACTGGCTGATGGAAGCGCCATTTTGTGTCCAGTGACCACTATTGTGAACGCGAGGAGCCAGTTCGTTAATCAGCAACCCGGCTGGCGTTACAAAACACTCCATTGCCATCACGCCGACATAACCCAGTTCATCCATAATGGCAGACAACATGGACTCAGCCTGGTTCTGCTGCTCAGCACTGGCGGAAGGGAACGCCACACTGGCACGCAGGATCCCGTCCTGATGCAGGTTGTGGGTGAGAGGGTAGAACACCTTTGTGCCATCTTTAGCGCGAGCGCCAACCAGTGACACCTCGCCAGAGAACTTAATGCCTTTCTCAACAATACACTCGCCGTAGCACTCAGCAGGCAGGTTGTCTGTTTCACCTGGGCGCAAACGCCACTGGCCACGCCCGTCATAGCCGCCCACGCGGCGTTTAACTATCGCCAGTTCACCCGCAAGGGCAAATACGGCAGGCCACTCTTGTTCAGAGGCGAGTAATTGCCAGGGCGCGGTGGGTAATTGCAATTTATCGAACAATTGCTTTTGTGTCAGGCGGTCGGCAATTACCGGAAAAACATCCCGGTTAACAAATGCCGGGTGATTAGCCAGCTCACGCGTTAACGGGGTTTCCGGCCAGCGCTCAATTTCAGCGGTAATGACACTGTGCTGCCATGGTACTGCTTGCGGGTCTGCGTCTAAACCTACTGGCCAGACAGTAACACCAAGGGGTTCCCCAGCCTGGCGCAGCATGCGCCCTAGCTGGCCGTTACCCAGTACGCAAACTTGCATTATTCAGCCTCCCGCGGGTCCGGGTTATTCAGCACTTCTTCAGTCTGTGTTTTGCGCCAGTTTTCCAGGCGGGCATGCAGAGCGGTATCATGCTGGGCCAGAATTTGTGCTGCCAGCAACGCAGCATTTGCAGCGCCAGCTTTGCCAATTGCCAGCGTACCTACCGGGATCCCTTTTGGCATTTGGACAATGGAGTACAGGCTGTCCACACCGCTCAGTGCCGCGCTTTGTACAGGCACGCCCAACACCGGCACCAGAGTTTTGGCGGCAATCATGCCAGGCAAGTGCGCTGCACCGCCAGCACCGGCGATAATAACCTGAAAACCATTATCCTGTGCCTGTTCGGCAAAACTGAACAGCTTATCGGGAGTACGGTGGGCGGAGACAATTTCCACATGGTGAGGAACGTCCAGAGCAGTCAGGACTTCAGCGGCAAACTGCATGGTAGCCCAGTCACTTTTGGACCCCATCACAATGGCGATACGCGCCGGGTTTTGGGTGGAAGACATGCGTCTCAAAACTCCTGTGAATAAACAAAAACAACGACAGACTGTTGCGGAGAAGGGCTCAGAGAATAGCACGTAAAACGGGCAAGGAAAACGGTTGCGTGGTGATGAAATAGGCATTCAACCGTAACGAAATGGGTTAAAACGGAAAGTTGATCAGTACCATCTCTTCTGCGCTAACACGAATCATTGAGCCTTCTGTATGCCAGGCCCCTAAAACGGCACGTAATGCGGGTTGACCGTTGGCTTCAAGCGCATGAATAGCCGGGCGATGCGTATGCCCGTGCACCAGCCATTGTGCCTGATGGCGGGTGAACGCTTCCTGTACTGCCTGTGGGTTAACATCCATAATCGCCAGCGACTTGTGTTGGTTCGCCTGCTGGCTGTTGGCGCGCATTTTCCGGGCGATACGGCGGCGAATAAATAGCGGCAGAGTAAGAAACAGGCGCTGGATCCAGGGCTTATGAACTTTGTGGCGGAAATCCTGATACGCTTTGTCATCAGTACACAATGTATCGCCGTGCATGATAACCACCGGGCGGCCATACAATGACAGGCACTGTTCCTGGGGCAGCAATGTCATACCGCTACGCCGGGCAAACGCTTTACCCAACAAGAAATCACGGTTGCCGTGAATAAAATAGACGGGTACACCCTGATTAACCAGGATGCGAATGGCATCGGCTATTTGCTGGTGAAGGGGCTCCGGGTCATCGTCACCAATCCAGGCTTCAAATAAATCCCCAAGAATATATAGCGCGTCGGCTTGTGGGGCTGTTTGTGCCAGAAAACGCAGAAAACCGGCGGTTATCGCCGGTTCTTCTGTGCACAGATGCAAATCTGCGATAAAGAGTGTTGCCACGATTACTCGCTGACAGTCACGCTTTCAATTACTACGTCGTCTTTCGGAACGTCCTGGTGCATACCACTGCGGCCGGTAGAAACCGCTTTGATTTTATCAACCACATCCATGCCTTCCACTACTTCAGCAAACACGCAGTAGCCCCAGCCTTGCAGACTTTCGCTGCTAAAGTTCAGGAAGTCATTATCAACAACGTTGATAAAGAATTGCGCTGTAGCAGAGTGCGGAGCCTGAGTACGTGCCATTGCCAGCGTGCCACGGGTGTTTTTCAGGCCGTTATTGGCTTCGTTCTGGATGGTGTCTTTGGTGTCTTTTTGTTTCATGCCCGGTTCAAAACCGCCGCCCTGAATCATAAAGCCATTGATAACACGGTGGAAAATGGTGTTGTTGTAGAACCCTTCGCGACAGTAGTCCAGGAAGTTTTTAACTGTTACCGGAGCTTTATCGTCGAAAGTTTTGATAACGATATCGCCATGATTGGTATGAAAAGTAACCATGCTGTGCATCCTATTCTGCCATGTAGTGCTTAAGCCTGCGCTGCAGGCCACAATAGCCCGTTGTTATAGCACACTCATCAGGTTCGATCACCTTGCAATGCGTGCTGCTGTAGAAAGGAAATTTGGGGTAATATAGATTATTGCTTTCTTACCACACACATACATGGAATCGCTGATGTTAAAGATTTTCAATACTCTGAGCCGTCAAAAAGAAGAATTTAAGCCTATTCATGCCGGAAAAGTTGGCATGTACGTGTGTGGGATAACCGTTTACGACCTGTGTCATATCGGCCATGGGCGTACATTTGTGGCATTTGACGTTGTGGTTCGTTACCTGCGCTCCCAAGGTTTTGATGTTAACTTTGTGCGTAACATTACCGATATTGACGACAAAATCATCAAACGTGCTGCAGAAAACGGCGAGAGCTTTACTGCGCTGGTAGATCGGATGATAACCGAGATGCATGCCGATTTTGATGCACTGAATATCCAGCGCCCAAGCAGTGAGCCACGCGCAACACACCATATTCACGAAATCATCGATATCGTCGAAAAACTGATTCAGCGTGGGCATGCCTACGTTGCCGAAAATGGCGATGTTATGTTCTCCGTTCTGACTGACGACTCTTACGGGCAGTTATCCCGCCAGGATCTGGAACAGCTCCAGGCTGGTGCGCGGGTTGATGTTGCAGATGCAAAACGTAATCCCATGGACTTTGTGCTGTGGAAAATGTCCAAACCGGGGGAACCGAGCTGGTCATCGCCATGGGGAGAAGGGCGTCCAGGCTGGCATATCGAGTGTTCTGCCATGAACTGCAAGCACCTGGGCAGCCATTTTGATATTCATGGCGGGGGTTCCGACCTGATGTTCCCGCACCATGAAAACGAAATAGCTCAGTCTACTTGTGCCCACGACGGTGCCTATGTGAATTACTGGATGCATTCCGGGATGGTTATGGTAGACCGTGAGAAAATGTCCAAATCCCTGGGCAATTTCTTCACTGTGCGTGATGTGCTGAAATATTACGACGCAGAAACCGTGCGCTATTTCCTGATGTCTGGCCATTATCGCAGCCAGTTGAACTACAGCGAAGAGAACCTGAAACAGGCACGTGCTTCCCTTGAGCGTTTATACACAGCACTGCGCGGCACGGATAAGTCCGTTGAAGCCGCTGGTGGTGAGGCATTTAAAGCCCGTTTCTGCGAAGCAATGGATGACGACTTCAATACACCTGAAGCTTATTCTGTGTTATTTGACATGGCCCGTGAAGTTAACCGCCTGAAAAGTGAAGATATGGCCGCAGCTAATGGCCTGGCCTCAGCATTACGCGGTATCGCCGCTATTCTGGGTATTCTGGAGCAAGACCCGGAAACCTTCTTACAAGGTGGGGCGCAGGCAGATGACAGCGAAGTGGCTGAAATTGAAGCACTGATTCAGCAACGCCTTGATGCCCGTAAAGCAAAAGACTGGGCAGCCGCCGATGCAGCACGCGACCGTTTAAATGAAATGGGGATTGTGCTGGAAGATGGCCCGCAGGGAACCACCTGGCGCAGAAAATAACAGTTTGTTTTCAGCAATTAAAAAAGCGGCGTTATGCCGCTTTTTTGTCTCTGCGATTTGCCAACTGGGTTACTTATACAACCGCTGGCAACTGCATTCAGGCCTCTACAGTAACGCTGTAACCTGCAAAAGTGACGGTCTGCCCGGCAACGATTTTACAGCGTTTACGGGTTTCTGTTGCACCATCCACCTGGACCTGCCCGTCGGCAATAACATTTTTTGCCTGAGCACCACTGTCAGTCCAGCCTTCCAGTTTTAACAAGTCACACAGTTCTACATGCGGGTGTTTACCCAGAAAAAATGTTGCCATTATTGAGCCTCTCCATCGTGGTACTCTTCACAGGCCTGGAGCGTGTTCTGGATAAGTGTCGCGACAGTCATTGGGCCCACACCACCAGGCACTGGCGTAATGTAAGCGGCACGGGCTGCTGCATCTTCAAATACCACGTCGCCCACCACTTTGCCGCTTTCCAGACGGTTGATACCCACATCAACCACAATCGCGCCTTCTTTAATCCATTCACCAGGGATAAAACCCGGTTTACCAACGGCAACAACCAACAGATCCGCGTTTTCTACGTGGTGACGCAAATTTTTTGTGAAGCGGTGAGTCACTGTGGTGGTACACCCAGCCAGCAATAACTCCATGCTCATAGGGCGGCCAACAATATTAGAGGCACCAATCACCACTGCATTCAGCCCATAGGTGTCAATATTGTAACGTTCAAGCAGTGTAACTATCCCGCGAGGAGTGCAAGGGCGCAGGCGGGGCGCACGTTGACACAGGCGGCCTACGTTATAAGGGTGGAAGCCATCCACGTCTTTATCGGGCGAGATGCGTTCCAGCACTTTGACATTATCAATACCCGCTGGTAGCGGAAGCTGAACCAGAATTCCGTCAATCTCCGGGTCTGCATTCAGTTTATCAATAAGGCTGAGCAATTCCGCTTCAGTGGTCGTTTCCGGCAGATCCCATGCGCGGGAAATAAAACCGACTTCTTCACAGGCTTTGCGTTTGCTACCAACATAAATTTGCGATGCCGGATTTTCACCGACCAGCACAACAGCAAGGCCGGGTGCACGTTTACCTGCCGCCAGGCGAGCCTGTACTTTTTCCGCGACTTCGCGCCGTACCTGCTGCGCAATCGTTTTACCATCAATAATTGTTGCTGCCATCAGCGTGAAAATTCCATCTGTAATAAGAAAGGGAAGGGAATGTGTATATTTTGTCAGAAGCGAAGCTTGCTGTCAGTCACCAGTGCAGATTTCCTTTTGTTGGCAGGTGTAAATCAGGGAATTCCGCACGAGCAATAACCCCAATCAGTAATTTCTGAGTGCAGTTTTACCCCAGAAAACAAGGCGAGATCAGGAAGTTGAATTTTTTTCAATTACAGGCAGGGCTGGTTTATGCCATTTTATTTGTCCGACTATTTCCGAATCTTACAGAATGCGTCACATCGAATGGCGCGTCAGGAACACACACATTTCATCCAGGGGAGAATATTTATGAAACTGCGCCTCACGTTTAGCGCATTGACCAGTGCCTTGTTATTGGCCGGTAGTATTCAGGCCGCACAGGCAAACAGTGACCCGCACACCATTGTATTTGGTGTTGCGCCTGGCCCTTATGGCGACATGGTGAAAGAAGCTATTGCCCCGTCACTGAAAGAAAAAGGCTACAAAGTTGTCGTACGTGAATTCAGTGATTATGTGCAACCCAACATGGCGCTGGCAAACGGCAGTATCGACGCCAACTTATTCCAGCACACCCTCTATTTTAATAAATTCAAAGAAGATAAAGGGCTGAAACTCACCAAGTTAATTTCGGTGCCTACTGCAGGTATGGGGCTGTACTCACATAAAATCACCAGCCTTGATCAACTGAAAAAAGGCGACATCATCACGCTGTCGAATGACCCGACAAACCTGGCGCGCGGCCTGCGGTTCTTAGCCTCATTAGGCCTGGTGACCATTAAACCCAATATCGACCCAACCAAAGCATCTGAGCGCGATATCGCTGAAAACCCGAAAGGCCTGGTCTTCAAGCCTCTGGAAGCCGCACAACTTCCGCGTACGCTTGACAGCGTAACCGGCGCGCTGGTTAACGGTAACTTTGCCATCGCTGCAGGGTTGAAATTGTCATCAGCAATGAAGCAAGAACACCTGGATGACAACCTGAAAAATATCATTGCAGTACGCAGTGATGATGCGGATAAACCCTTTGCTAAAGATATTGTTGCGGTGGTGAAGTCACCCGCTTATCGGGCTGTAATTGATGACCCGAAAAACAATTTCGTCAGCTTCCAAAAACCAGAATGGATGGCATCAGCCACACAAGCACAGCAGCAATAATTCAAAATTTGATTAACCATGGCAGGCAATGACCTGCCTTTGGTGTTTCTGAGGTACCAAATGATCGAGCTTGAAAATGTCTGCGTAGATTTTGATGCGGGACAGGGTCGCCACACGCGAGCAGTCGAAGGCGTGAGCCTGAAAATTGCTGCCGGTGAAATCTTTGGCATTGTGGGTACCAGTGGTGCGGGGAAAAGCACCTTACTGCGTACACTGAATGCTCTGCAACAACCCAGTGAAGGGCGGGTTACAGTCAACGGCGTTACGCTCTCGACACTCAGTGGCGTGCCATTGCGTAAAGCACGCCAGCGAATTGGCATGATTTTTCAGCATTTCAACTTAATGCATACGCGCACTGTGGCGCAGAATGTCGCGTTCAGCCTGAAAGCTGCTGGCTGGGCCCGGGCCGACATCGCGCCCAGAGTGGCCGAAATTCTGCAGCTGGTTGGCCTTGCCGACAAAGCTAACCGTTTTCCAGTACAACTCAGTGGCGGGCAAAAGCAGCGGGTGGGTATCGCACGGGCAATCGCCAATCACCCGGATGTCTTGCTGTGTGATGAGCCAACATCGGCGCTGGATCTGGAAACTTCGGCCAATATCCTTGAATTATTGCGCCAAATTAACGCACAACTTGGCATAACCATTGTGCTTATCACCCATGAAATGAACGTCATCAAATCGATTTGCGACCGCGTGGCTGTTATGTCTGCCGGGAAAGTCGTGGAATTGGGGGATGTGTTTGATATTTTTGCCCGCCCACAACATGAATTCACCCGCCAGTTGGTGGCGCACACGCTGAACCTGGCTCTGCCTGAACGCCTGCAGCAACACTTGCAGGGCACTCTGCTTAAAATTCAGTTTATTGGCGACAGCGCTGAGCAACCTGTGTTGTCCGAAGTGGCGGTGCAGTTCGGTGTGGCGGTGAATATTCTGCACGGCAAAATTGATTATATTGGCGAGCGTGCTCTGGGTGTGCTGGTGGTACAAATTACGGCCCCAACCCCACAGGCGGTAGACAATGCAGTTGCTCAGATTCAGGCGCGGACTGCGCAAGTGGAGGTGATCCGTGGATGATTTACTGGCTGATTTAACACTGGCGTTTGGCGAAACCTTCCAAATGCTGGGCATTTCCACGGTGCTGGCGATTTTAGGCGGCCTGCCCCTTGGGTTTCTGATTTTTGTTACCGACAGGCATCTGTTCTGGCAAAACAGGGCGGTTTACCTGGTGACATCTGTACTGGTTAATATTATTCGTTCCGTTCCCTTTGTTATTTTACTGGTGCTGTTATTGCCACTCACCCAGTTCTTGTTGGGAAATACCATTGGCCCCATCGCGGCCTCAGTACCGCTTTCTGTCGCTGCCATTGCGTTTTATGCACGCCTGGTAGACAGCGCGTTGCGTGAGGTGGATAAAGGGATTATTGAAGCGGCTGAAGCTTTCGGTGCCAGCCCGTTACGCATTATTTGCACCGTCCTGCTACCTGAAGCCAGTGCCGGGTTATTGCGCGGCCTGACAATTACTCTGGTCAGCCTGATTGGTTATTCTGCGATGGCCGGTATTGTTGGCGGTGGTGGGGTGGGCGACCTTGCTATCCGTTACGGCTACTACCGCTATGAAACCCAGGTTATGGTGGTGACGGTAGTCGCGCTGATTGTGCTGGTCCAGGTTGTTCAGGTTCTGGGCGACTGGCTTGCCAGGCGTGCTGATAAACGCGATCGCCACTAATTATGCGCCAGCCTGGCGTGAGTAACGCCAGGCTTATCAATAGCCAGCAGCGATGTTTTTGCAAAGTGGCTAACCGCTGTGGCTCGCAGTTTGTGATGTGTTTGCAAGTAATATGCTCATTTAGCCAGCACCCGGAACAAAAGCCATTGACTCACAAGGCCCTGACCGTATAATTCCTCGCGTTTCCAGGTGTCTACGCCGGAGATACTTGCAGTAATGCGCCCTTAGCTCAGTTGGATAGAGCAACGGCCTTCTAAGCCGTGGGTCACAGGTTCGAATCCTGTAGGGCGTACCACTTTCATTTCAACACACAGGTACTAAAACGTATTGGATGCCTGCAAGGTAATTGCGGCCATTATTAACGTGGAGACACCGTTACCTGCCCGTTTATCGAGGCGATTGAGACGCGTTGCCCGGCAGAAAATTGTGTTGGTCCCTGTCGTTGAACTACGATAATGTTTCCTCCACTATCTAAACTTATCTTGAGTTCAACCCCTTGGACGCGGTTCATTCTTGACTGAACAGCCTGACCCGTGAGTCCCCCGGCTACAGCACCTGTCGCCGTCGTCAAACGACGTCCAGATCCTCCGCCAACGGTATTCCCGGCTATGCCACCCAATACACCACCTGCGACTGCACCCACCGCATTATTATCGTCACCAGCCTGAATTTGCACTGGGCGAACAGAAACCAACGTTCCGAATTGCACCTGCTGTATTCTCCCGGCAGAAGAGGCTGAATGGACATCGCCAGACAGGCTACTGGTACTAGTGCAGCCAACGAGAGCAAACGTAATTAGTGTGAAAATAATTCTCAGGTTCATATATTCACCTTAATTCAAAATGTTATTTAAACTTTGCCGCTACAGTCCTGGGCAATACTTTTCGCTCTTTTCAGTAATCTCTTTTCCGTTAATACCCTGATAACAAGGTCAATCGTCCATGCAGTTTTTTACATTAAGTACTATATTAATAGACGTGATTACTATCCTTTCGCCAGGGGAATGTAAGTTTTGAATGCGGAAAAATGTTAATATATTGAAATTTAAGGGCTTAATAAATGAAAAAATATATATACGTAATTTTTCTTGCTGTTTTATTTCTTGTGATATTTATATTTATGAAAATGTCTGAACCAACTTCACAGCAAGCTATCTCATTTGTGAAAAAACAGATCCTTAATGGTGCATCCGAACCTGATTCCATCAATTTTAGCCACGTTGGCTTTTTCCCCACCCCGGAACAAAAATACGGCTCCTTACGCGGGAGCGTATGCGGCATATTTAGCGAAAAACCTAATTCGAGTGCTGATTCTGTTGCAGTGAGAAAACGCTTTGTAGCTAACATTGAGGTTTCTGAACGGGGGCGTTCTGCAAAAATGTCTCAGCCGATTATCGAAACTGGGAATAATTCAAAAAAATTAGAAATACTCTGGTCTCAACAGTGTCGATAAAAGTTATGTTTTTCTTGTTGCGGAAGGCAATGTGTCTGAAGAAAAGAAAACTGCTACTGCGAAATTGGTGTTCCAGTGTTTAGGTATATAGAGTTCACTGGGACCATCACGTAAGAGCAAATTTACAGAAATGAGTCAGGTTATTTTCTACGCTCAGGAAAGAGAGTTTGATAGTGATATGAGCTTTTTGGTGCTCAAAATCGGTCTTAACCTGTGCCCTCAAAGCAGAGTTAGTGATTATGCCGTATCCAACATCCAATGAAACTTGTAACATTAATTTATTGATAGAATTAATACTGCCATTAAACTTCGTAATATCGATACGGCTGGCGGTTTGACTTGATCTGCACATAAACGGCACCACTGTGTCCCGGAAAACAAAGTAGCGCCATTGCAAGAGTCTTAGTGATAAATCTGCGACGTCAGCCATTAGGTACATAGTCACCATCACAGGTCGTAGACATATCACCCTCAAATACACATATTGCTCTCTAGTGGGATATTTTCAGATACTCCACCGAAGTGTTAATAATCGACAGGTTCGCGAATAATTGGGCAGGTCATACAATGCCCACCTCCTCTGCCACGGCCTAACTCACTGCCAACAATTTCAATAACTTCAACGCCCTCCTTACGCAGTTGGGTATTGGTCTTGGTATTACGGTCATATGCCATCACTATGCCCGGAGATAACGCCACCATATTATTGCCGCTGTCCCATTGTTGGCGTTCGGTGTCATAGTCATTGCCTTCCGTTTCCACCACACGAAGTTTTTTCAGGTTTAATGCACCGGCAACAGCATCAACAAAGTTGTCGCTGTCACGGCTCAATTTCATACCTGTAGGCCCAGCATCGGGGCGCAATGAAAACGTTTTAATTTGATTAACGATAGCCGGATACAAGGTTACGACATCGCGGTCGCAGAAAGTAAATACAGTATCCAGATGCATTGCTGCACGTAATTTAGGCATGGCTGCTATCATTACCCTTTCAACGCCTGAATGTGGATCGGCAAAAAGATTACTGGCCAACTGAGTAATAGCCTGGTGTGACGTCCTCTCACTCATACCGATCAGCACAGTTTTATTGCCTATTGGCATGACATCCCCTCCTTCAAGGGTTGCTGTTCCGTGGTGAACGGTCGGATCACCCCACCAGACCTTCACCTTGTCTTTGCCAAAATCAGGATGGAACCTGTAGATCGCAGTGGTCAGTAAGGTTTCTTCGTGGCGAGCAGGCCAATATAGAGGATTGAGTGTAACTCCACCGTAAATCCAGCATGTAGTGTCCCGCGTGTAGAGGGTATTAGGCAGTGGCGGCAGAAGATATTCGGTAATCCCAACCGCCTCACGAATTAACTTGAGTTCTTCATGGTCAGCGTATCCTTGCTGAGCTAATTCTATGGTAGAGAGGCCACCAATAAGAACCTCTGCCAACACTCTGGGCGCTAAACTGTCGAGAAAACTGCGTGTTTCATTTAATATGCCCAGAGAGACTTCATTGGGAACTATTTGCTGTTCCAGTATCCATTTTCTGGCATCTGGCTGAGTGAGTATTTCTGCAAGAAGATTATGCATCTCAACAACTTCAATGCCTCTTTCGCGCATTTTAGTTATAAAATCAAAATGATCTCTTTTCGCCCTTTCGACCCACAGAACATCATCAAACAGGAGTTCATCGCAATTACTTGGTGTGAGACGGTTATGCGCTTTACCTGGGGCACAAACCATGACTTTGTGCAATTTTCCCACTTCAGAATGCACACCCAGCGGACGACCTTTATTTACATTATCTGGCATCTCTGACTCCTCAATTAAATGGTAATAGCACCGGTTGCTAAGCTGTAAATCGCGACCACAGCTGCAATCATGACAACCACAAAAATTGCCAACTCAGTAGACGTAAAGGCTTTTGCTTTTTGCTCTCGTTTTGCCAGCAGATATAAAATCGTACCTGGACCGTAGATAATTGCTGACAAAAGTAAATATTTCATGCCTCCGGCATAGATCATCAATAAAGAATAGAAAGTCGCTACCGCGGCAATAATTAAATCTTTTTTCCTGTCCAACGAGGAGACTTCATAGCTCTCTTTTGTCCATGCGAGCTTTAGCCCGTATGCTGCGACAAGAAGATAAGGTATTAACGTTAGGGAACTGGTGAGTTCAAGTGCAAGCTGGAAGGCATATTGGCTCAGGAGTGTGAGCAGAAGGAATACCTGAATTGTGATATTTGTAAGCCAGACCGCGGAGTAAGGAACCTCATTGGCATTTTCTCTGGCAAATAAACTCGGCATGCTTTGGCTTTTTGCTGCACTGTATAACACCTCAGCTGCCAGCAGTGACCAGGAGAGGTATGCCCCAAGAACAGAGATAAGCAGTCCCAGACTGATAAAGATGGCTCCCCAGCGTCCTACCACAGCTTCAAGTACCCCGGCCATAGAAGGCTGGCGCAGTGCCGCTAAATCCGGGCGTAATAGCACACCGTACGAAAGCATGGTTATCATGACAAGAAGACAGAGTACGCCGATAAAGCCCAGAACCGTGGCTACGCCGACATGGCTGCGTTTTTGGGCATAACGAGAATAAATACTTGCGCCTTCTATACCCAAAAAGACAAACACCGTTACCAGCATCGTGCTGCGTACCTGGCTGAATAAGGATTCAGGTGATTCCACCAGTGGCAGGTGAGTTGCTGCATGACCGGCATAGCCAAACTCATCCAGATGGCTTAAATCCATGGCAGATACCGAAGGTAGTCCTTCAGGTGCTCCCGAGAAATTTTGCATAAAGGTTTCATTATTAAAAGCGAAGACTAAAACGACAATAAATAAAATGATGGGTAAAATTTTTGCAATTGTAGCAATGGTATTGATTGAAGCGGCACCTTTAACACCTCGTAAGACAAGGAAATGAAATCCCCACAATAGTGCAGAGGCGAACAACACGGCCAGTAGCGTATTACCATCACCAAATACAGGGAAGAATGCGCCCAGGGTTGATTTAATCAACACGAAATAGGATACATTCCCGATACAGGTTCCGGCCCAAAAACCAAGTGCAGATGTAAATCCAAGATAATTACCAAAACCAGCCTTTGCATAAATGAAAACGCCGGAGTCAAGATCCGGCTTGCGTTCGGCAAGTGTCTGAAAAACAAAAGCCAACATCAGCATGCCACCGCCAGCAATGCACCAGGCAATTATTGCACCTAACACACCAGTAGCTCTGCCAAATGTTGCAGGCAGTGAAAATATACCTGCACCTATCATAGATCCAACGACCAAGGCCGTTAGTGACCATTGTGATAACTTATTTTCAGTTGAGCCTTCCATATCGTTCCTTTTTCCACATGCGTTGGAGTAAATGATCGAATAAAAACTCATCAAAAGGGGTCGTTAAAAGCTTAGTCTCTGTGAATTTTTACGTAACTAATTCGCAAAAAAAAATATGTTTAAGAGAATCTCTGTCAATGGAAATTGATTGTTTTTTGTTACTAATTTATTGTTTGATATGAATAAAAATCTGAATTAACTCGGTTGAAATACAAGGAGGTATGAGTAATAACCCTATGGCTTAACCTCATAAAATTGGTTTTTAATAGCCTGTGCCATAGTTTTACTCTCTGAGTTTGTTATGTAAGTAAATTACATCGGGTGTTCAAGAATATATAAAAATCAGAGTGCTGTTTTTTAAGGTTTTACTGGAAAAGAAATCAATGTTAAATGATTTTTTATTTTTGATGGGGGAATTAAAATTTAATGGCGCATTTGTTTAATATTTAAGGTTGTTTCAGTGCTCAACGAGTGGATGTTTAACATTATTAACTCTCTCAACTATATGAGTTTTTTGAAAGGTGAGGCTTTTTCTCCAGCCTGGTCCACCCGAAGCGTAGTGCGTGAACATCGTGTATGTATGAGTATTCGCTCAGGTGTTAATTCTTAAACTTTGCTTTGTTACACCAGTCTTTCTGCCACCATACATTTGTTGGTATTCACTACGGTTACGTTTTCTGTGGCGACTCAATCCGGTTCATAAGCGTAAGCGTTTATCCAAATGGATCAATAAATTATCGGTAAAACAACACTGACATCCAATTACTTTCATGCGAAATACTAAGTAGCCTATTATTACAATATGAAACAATGTTTTTAACTGATTGTTGTATTTTTGTTGCTATAACAAATTAGTAACAATTCTGATTTCGTGATGTCACAGGGGCTGGCAGTACCAATCCGACAAGGCTTTTCCCTGCCTCCTTGCCTGGCTTTGCGCTTGCCAGCACAGCGCGGTGCGCAAATACAGAAAGGAAATACCCATGTCTTTTACACCTCTTACCTGGACGCCAGTGCAGCGTCATGTTGCTTTTGCCTGTTTTGGCGCATGGACTCTCGATGCGTTCGATTTTTTTATCCTGGTCTTTGTACTGAGTGATTTAGCCAGCTATTTCCACTCCAGTGTGGCTGAAGTCTCGCTGGCAATCATGTTAACCCTGGCTGTACGGCCAATTGGTGCGTTGCTGTTTGGTCGCCTGGCGGAGCGTTATGGGCGCAAACCGGTGCTGATGCTCAATGTCGCCATGTTCTCGCTGTTCGAATTACTCTCTGCCTGGTCTCCTACATTCGGTGCTTTTATGGCCTTCCGCCTGATTTACGGTATTGCGATGGGGGGGATTTGGGGCGTGGCATCGTCGCTGGCGATGGAAACGATTCCTGACCGTTCCCGTGGATTGATGTCTGGGATCTTTCAGGCCGGTTACCCCTGTGGCTACTTACTCTCTTCGATTATTTTTGGCCTTTTCTACAGCCTGGTTGGCTGGCGCGGTATGTTCCTGATTGGCACATTACCTGTGTTTATGCTGCCTTACATTTGGTTTAAAGTACCGGAATCCCCGGTGTGGCTGTCTGCCCGTGCACGTAAAGAAAGTACCGCACTGATACCAATATTACGCATGCACTGGAAACTTTGCCTTTATCTGGTGGTGGTGATGGCGTGCTTTAACTTCTTCAGCCACGGCACACAGGATCTTTACCCCACCTTTCTGAAAGTTCAGCATGGTTTTTCTCCCCATACTGTCAGCATTATTGCCATTTGCTATAACATTGCGGCAATGATGGGTGGGATCTTATTTGGCGCGCTTTCCGAACATATTGGCCGTAAAAAAGCCATCATTACCGCGGCATTTCTGGCGCTGCCAGTGTTACCGCTGTGGGCGTTTTCCAGTGGTTCTTTCACCATAGGCTTAGGGGCCTTTCTGATGCAGTTTATGGTTCAGGGTGCCTGGGGGGTGGTGCCAACCTGGCTGAACGAACTGGTCCCCGCCAATGCCCGTGCAGTCTTGCCCGGCTTTGTTTACCAACTGGGGAATCTGCTGGCGTCAGTTAACGCAACACTTCAGGCGCGTATTGCTGAAACGCACCAGGGCAATTACGGCTTTGCGATGGCCTGTGTTGCCGGAGTGGTCGCAGTATTGATTTGTGTGTTGGTGGCATTTGGGCGTGAAACCCAGGGGATGGTTATCACCGGTCGGGAAGAAAAAGATGGCAGGACAGGGCCAGGCTCCCGGCATTCAGCGGTTACGGATAACCAACACCCTGTGTCTTCGTCGCATCATTGATTAAATCTGGCTATCAGGTAAACGCTAACCAGGCATATGCCCGGCAAACAGTGCATCAAAAGTGCTGCGCAGTAACACCAGGTCTGGCTGTATATGCCCGGCTCGTGTGACATGGTTCATCACTTCTTCTGCATGTTTGCGGGCTACACTGGCGTAGCGTTCCGGCCAGGCATTTGCCAGCATTGCCAGTGATTTTAACAACCTCAATTGCACTTCCCGCATCGCAGCGCCATCGCGCGCTACAGGGGAAAAAATATCGTCAAACAGGTTAGCCGGGCTTAAAGGGGCAAGATGAATTTGCGGATAAAGAACCTGCGCGTGTTGGTCTGATTTTTCTGATTGTTCAGCCCACACCGACAATACCCGCACAGCACGGCCAATCACATCAATAGCGGTGCCGGGGTCATTTACCGCGGGTGACAGTGCCCGGCAGGCAATTTCAGCCATAACACACAAACAAAACCGCGGATCCTGATGAAAAGAACGGGCATCTGAAATACTTAAGGAGGATAACAGGCGCTGTTTAAACTCATCGCTACATGTTTCAGTGGTGAACATCACTGCCTGGGAAGAGTGCACAAAGCTACCGGGTTGCGCGGCCAGGTAAACATGGACCGGGCTATCAGAAAGTATTGCTGCGAGTTTCCCAATATCAATATGTTCAACATAGCCCACTTCAGATGAAAAAATGGCCTGTGTGCCTTTCGGCTGAGTGCCACTTTCTACCCATGGGAAACAGCCCAAACAAGGGGATTCCGCTCGTGCCTGAAATGCCTGCAACGCTGCTTTTTCCACCCGTGCTGTGGTTTCCCCTACTCGCCCCAGAGAAGTGAGATGCTGAATCCAGCGTAAAAGTGTCAGCACAATCAATGCAATGACAACTAACGTGACGACAAACAGAATCACTCGGCCCCGTTCGCCATAAGCCCCCATGTTCAGGGCAATAATTCCCACCAGGCTGAACAGAAAAGAGCCAATAAATGTAGCGAGGACATTTTGCGTTGTCGTGTCTTCCACCACCAGGCGGGTTGCACGAGGGGTAACATTGGTAGTGGCAGAACCATAGGCGGTAACCACAATGCTTAGGGAGAAAGTTGTGACCGCCAACATGCTGGACGCCAGAATATTCAGAATATTATCGACCGCTTTAGCGCCGACAATCCCTGAAAACGCTGGGGGGATAAATGACTTTACCGCAATGGAAATGAGCGCCGTGAGAATGGCTGCAATGGCGAATAGGGTAGCTCTGAACCAGAGCTTATGGAAAGTCTGCCTCAGAACAAACTGCCAGCGTGAAATCATCATCGTCCTCGTGCAAAGCGTGTAGGCGTATTGTGGCTACCTGAAGGGCAATCATAGTAATAATACAGTAAGTTTCCCCATGCCCGGCAGTCTTTCTGTGATAGTGAATATCTTTAAAACTGGGAATAAAAGGGGGTGACAGGGCGTTACTGGTAACCACATACTGGCAAGGAGGCTATCTTTATGTATTTGCTTATTGTCTAACGAAGTAGTGACAGGGAGCCCGATGAGAAAAGTTCTTAATGCGTTTTTACCCTTGTATGTGACGACCTTACTCATGCTGTTGGGTTCCGGGTTATTGACCACTTATGTTTCGTTGCGCCTTGCCCATGAGCAGGTGAGCGGCACACTGATTGGCGCCATTATCGCGGCTAACTATGTGGGGTTAGTGATAGGGGGAAAAGTCGGGCATAACCTGATTGCCAGAGTGGGGCATATTCGTGCTTATGTCGCCTGTGCGGGGATCATTACCGCCTCAGTGATAGGCCACGGGCTAACCAACTTCATTCCCATGTGGATTTTCCTGCGCCTGGTCATTGGTTTGTGCATGATGTGCCAGTATATGGTACTGGAGAGTTGGCTCAATGATCAGGCTGAATCTTCCCAGCGTGGTGTTATTTTTGGTTTGTACATGATTGCGACCTACCTGGGGCTCAGTGGTGGCCAGGTTATCCTTACTGTGCAAACGGGTTTTGGCATCAGCACATTGCTGATTGTGGCGTTGTGTTTTGCTCTGTGCCTGGTTCCTATTGCGCTCACTACCCGAACCAATGCAAAAGCGATGTCTCCAGCGCCTATGGAACTGGGGTATTTTGTCCGTACCATTCCCAAATTACTGGCGACTACGTTGGTGAGTGGCATGGCGATTGGCGCGTTTTACGGCCTGGCCCCGGTATTTGCCAGCGCTAAAGGTTTCACTACAGAGCAGACCGGTATGTTTATGAGCCTGACGATTTTCGCCGGCCTGGTCTCTCAATTCCCGTTAAGCTGGCTTTCAGACCGCTTTGACCGCCAGCGCCTGCTATTTATTATTGCACTGCTGTACGCCATTTTTGCTCTGGTGCCGGGTATTCTGCTATCGCTGCCTTATCAATTCTTACTGGGCATTGCCTTTGCTGTCAGTATGATGCAGTTTTCCCTTTATCCCCTTCAGGTTGCCCTGGCCAATGACCAGGTGATACCAGAGCGGCGGGTTTCACTGACCGCCTGCCTGTTAATGGCATTCGGTATTGGTGCCAGCATTGGGCCGTTGATAGTCGGTGCAGTAATGCAACCCCTTGGCAGCAATATGCTGTATATCTTTTTCGCCTGCTGTGCATTGGTCATTGCGCTGCTTAACCGCCCGGTAAAAGTGCATCCCGTACCTACAACCGAAGTGCCTTTACCTCACGTAGTTATGCCAGACAGCCTGGCAACTTCTCCAATTGGAGCCGCGCTGAACCCGGTTCTTGAAGAAGAAGATATCCAGGCTGCAATGGTCAATACGGACGAGGAAACAGAAACTTCTGAGGAAGCAGAAGAACAAGCGAGCACTTCGCCAGCCGCCGGGGAAGAAACGCAATCATGTGAAATGGAAAATCAGAATGACACCGCTCAAGCCGACAGCGCAGTTAAAACGGATGACGCAGTAAAAACTGATAAAGAGAAAAATACCGGTTCACCTGACTGAATCATGGATAAACACACTGAAAACATACAGGAAACCGCTAAACCGGTTTCCTGCTATGTTGCCCCTCTTGTTAAATCGTTCCGACCGCGCAATAAACAGTGAAAGACTCGCGCAACTGTGCCGCACGGTTTACATGACCAGGCATTGCGAGCCAGGCTGAACATATAGCAATGAGGGAAATAACGATGGGTGCTGCATTTGAGGCCATGGTGGAAGGCCGTGAATACTGGATTAACGATGCTGAGTTGGTGGAAATTCGTTATTGCACCCGCGACAGGGTGGACCAGTTTAACCAGTGTGGGGCCAGAGATGTTTCCCAAAAGAGCACGTTGATTCGGGAAATTTTCGGCAAAGTAGGGGACGATGTTCATATTGAGAAGCCGTTACGTGTCGATTATGGCTGTACAACAACGCTCGGCAATCATGTATTTATCAATTTCAATTTTACTTTACTGGATCCGGGTTACGTCACGATTGGCGACCATGTTTTTATTGGCCCGAATGTGTCGTTCTATACCGCGTTACACCCTATGGACACAAGCAAACGGGACGGCCATATTGGCACAACCTTACCCATAACCATTGGCAACCATGTATGGATAGCCGGGAACGTCACTGTATTGCCGGGCGTTACCATTGGTGATGGCGCTGTGATTGGCGCTGGGAGTGTGGTCACCAAAGATGTCCCGGCAGGTATGCTGGCTGTAGGGAACCCAGCCCGCGTTATTCGTAAAGCCGATTAAACCCCAAGTATTGGCAGTGTAATGCACCAGGACAAAGGCAGCCCTGGTGCATTACATCAATCAACCACGCCCAACGTAAGGCATCTGGTTTGCCATAATGGTCATTTCCTGTGCACCAGCGCTGCCGGGAACCTCTGCCATCATTTTTATAGTTTTTGCCACATTATCAACATTCATCAACTCTTCCGCTTTGTTGCTGCCATCTGCTTAACATTCAGATATTACCTTTGCTGGCAGATGTCCCCCCCTGGCAACTGCTCCAGGTAATCCAGGTAACGATTACGGTATTGGTTTTTTTACAGCACATTTCATTTAACCTGGCTGCATATTTTCTCCATATTTCATTCAAATGTGCTGATTATGTGAATTTACGTAATGAAATGTATTCACAAAATGGAGGAAATGTGTAAGCATGATAATCAAAATGATAATTATTATCTTTATCATTTGATGTTCGGGCTATGTAGTATGGAATGAGAACCAGGCGGCAGGTTGTTGCGCTGCCTGGTTGCCCGGTGATACCTGCATAACAATAAAAAACCTTTATTTAACATGGATAAAAATCGCAACCAGCCTTTTGGCAGCTTTAGTTCACTCACGTTGTTCACCGGGTTATGCCTTGGAGCATCAACACCTGTTGTCCATGCTGCCGATGACACGGCACAGAAAAAAGAAGATACCCTGCTGGTCCAGGCGCAAGCGCCTTCACTCTATTTACCGGGTGTATCTGCAGACCCTAAATTTACCCAACCATTGGTGGATACAACCCGAACTGTGACGGTTATCCCTGAACAGCTGATTAAAGACCAGGGGGTAACAAACCTGACCGATGCACTGAAAAATGTGCCTGGTGTAGGGGCATTTTACGCAGGGGAAAATGGCAGTTCTTCTACGGGAGATTCGGTGTATATGCGCGGTATGGATACTTCCGACAGCATTTATGTTGATGGTATTCGCGATATTGGCAGTGTGACCCGAGACACCTTTAACACTCAGCAGGTTGAAGTCATTAAAGGCCCAGCAGGCACTGATTATGGCCGTAGCGCACCTTCAGGCTCAATCAACATGATCAGTAAACAACCCCGGCTGGACTCGGGATTAGATGCATCTGTTAGTATCGGCAGCGCCTGGATGCGCCGTGGCACGCTGGATTACAACCAGGCATTCGGGGAAAACAGCGCCTTTCGCCTGAACCTGATGGGGGAGAAAACCCATGATGCAGGCCGGCACAATATAGAAAATGAGCGTTATGGTGTGGCGCCATCATTAGCCTTTGGCCTGGATACACCAACGCGCCTGTATATTAATTACCTTCATGTTCACCAGAACAATACACCCGATGGCGGAATTCCAACTGTTGGCCTGCCAGGGTATTCAGCACCTTCTTCAGCCACCAGTGCTCTGAATAGCTCTGGTAAAGTGAACACGAAAAACTACTACGGTACTGATTCTGATTTTGATAAGTCCACAACAGACAGCTTTACCCTGCGTTTCGAACATGATTTAACCGACAACACCACGATACGCAACACCACCCGCTGGTCGCGTGTGAAGCAGAAGTACCTGCTGACCGCTGTCATGGGCGGCGCGAGCAATATTACCCAGCCTGATAGTAATAATGTGGATACCTGGACCTGGTCGCGCCTGGCTAACACCAAAGATGTCAGCAACAGCATTCTCACTAACCAAACGAATTTAACATCGAAATTCCATACCGGCTTTGTTGGCCATGATGTCAGTACAGGGGTTGAGTTTACCCGTGAGAAACAGACCAACTACGGCGTGGATGCTATTTCGCCGCCAGCTGTGAATATCTACCACCCCATCAGCAGTATTTCTGTGGGTGGCCTGTCACGCAATGGCGCGAATGCGAATGGGCAGACAGACACGTTTGGTATTTACGCATTTGACACACTGGCGCTGACCGACAGCATTCAGGTTAATGGTGGCGTACGTCTTGATAACTATCACACGGACTACAACAGTGCTACAGCGTGTGGCGGAACAGGGCGGCGTGCTGTGGCCTGCCCGGCAGGTGCCTCAACTGGAACGCCGGTAACGACAGTTGATACTGCGAAATCCGGTAATTTGGTGAACTGGAAAGCAGGGGCACTTTACCGCCTGACTTCGCAGGGCAATATTTATGTCAACTATGCCATTTCCCAGCAACCGCCGGGTGGCAGCACCTTCGCTCTTGCTGCTGGTGGCAGTGGTAACAGCGCGAACCGGACAGATTTTAAACCCCAGAAAGCCAAATCCAGTGAAATCGGCACCAAGTGGGAAATCCTTGATAAGCGCCTGTTGCTGAACGCAGCACTGTTCCGCACCGACATCGAGAATGAAGTCGCCAGCAATGACGATGGCACTTATTCCCAGTTCGGTAAGAAACGGGTGGAAGGTTATGAGCTATCTGCCATTGGCAATATCACGCCTGACTGGCAGGTCAGTATGGGTTATACCCAGCAGCATGCCTCAGTGAAAGAAGGGGATACCGTGGCACAGGATGGTTCATCAGCCCTGGCTTATACACCCAAACACGCTTTCACCCTGTGGAGCCAGTACCAGGCAACGGACGCTATTTCTGTTGGGGCCGGCGCGCGTTATGTGGGGAGCTTGCGCCGGGGGAGTGATGGGGCGGTGGGAACACCGGATCACACGGAAGGTTACTGGGTGGCAGATGCCAAACTCGGGTACCGCGTAAACCGGAATCTCGACCTGCAACTCAACGTATATAACATCTTCGACAAAGATTATGTCGCTTCTATTAATAAGAGCGGCTACCGCTATCATCCGGGAGCACCTCGCACTTTCCTGCTGACAGCCAACGTGCATTTTTAACGAACTTGTGTGGGGCTGCGGCCCCACATGTTGAGAGAACACCATCATGATGTATCACATTCCTGATGTCCTGACGTCAGACGAACTGACTACCTTCAGCGCCCAGCTTTCCCAGGCTGAATGGGTCGATGGGCGGGCAACGGTTGGCAACCAGGGGGCACTGGTGAAGCAGAACCAGCAAATTAACACCCAGACTGCGTTGTATGATGCACTGCAAAATACAGTCAGGCAGGCCCTTAACCGCAACCCTCAATTCTTCTCTGCTGCATTGCCTCGAGCGTTATCATCCCCATTATTCAACCGCTACCAACAAGGTGAAACCTATGGTTTTCATGTGGATGGCGCAGTCAGGCAAAATGGTAATGCTGGCTGGATGCGTACAGATCTATCCGCCACCTTGTTTTTATGCGAGCCCGCGAGTTACGAAGGCGGGGAGCTGGTCATTAAAGATACCTACGGTGAACACCGGGTGAAATTACCCGCCGGGCACCTGGTGCTGTACCCTTCAAGTAGCCTGCATTGTGTTACCCCGGTGACATCAGGTGCCAGAGTGGCTTCATTTCTCTGGATCCAGTCAATGGTTCGGGATGAAAAGCAACGCGCCATGTTATATGAGCTGGATAATACGATTCAGAGCCTCAAAGCCCGCCATGGCGACAGCGAGGAACTTCTGTCGTTACTCAACATGTACCACAACTTATTACGTACCTGGACCGAGGTTTGAGACGAAACTGGGGATGGGAAGATAAAAAACGGCGCATACTCAGTTGTTGCGCCGTGTTGGTGGAAAATCGAGCTAATCAGGCCATCAGAATGAAGTAGTTACACCTGCATAATATGCGCGGCCTGGTTCGTTATAGGTTGAAGCCCCTTCATTTTCACGGTAGATGCGTTTATCCAGCAAGTTACTGATCCCGACATTGAACCGCAGGTTCTTGCTGTACTCGTAATTCACACCTACACCGAAAATGGCATACGCACCGACAATAGTGTCAGATAACCCACTGGCTTCTTTGCGTATTTCCGCAGTTGTACGTGGGTGCTGGCGGCCATACATTGTCCAGCTCAGTGTAGTGGACACATCTGGCGTGATTTGCCAGTCAAGCCAGGAATTCACTGTATATTTAGGGATCAGTGACAACGGGTTGCCAGTTGATTTGTACTTCGAAGTAAACATATAGGTCGCATTGGTGCGCCACTTCAGCGTGTCTTCCACTATTGGCAGAGTCAGGTTGGCTTCCAGCCCCTGAGTCAGGGCCTTGCCGCCATTTTGCCACTGGTAAATATCATAATTTGATGAATACCAGCTTCCGGCAACCGCCACTGTTCCCAGAGATGTATCTCCGGCCACAATTTTATTTTGGTAATCGTTACGGAAGTAAGTCAGCCCGGCACTGTAGTCTTTGTGTGTCCATTGCAAACCGACTTCTTTATTCACACTGATTTCAGGTTTCAGGTTGCTGTTACCCATTAAGTAACAACCATTACTTGTGCCAATATTGCAGCCATTACCGCTGCTTGCGAGCAGGTAACCTTCACTGGACTGGTAGAGGTTAGGGGCTTTAAATACACGGGCAATCCCGGCTTTCAGCATCACTTCATCGCCGAGTTCTTGCTGGAAGTTAAAGCTGGGGCTCCAGTTGCTGCCAAAGCGATCGCTGTAATCGAAACGCAGGCCAGGGATCAACGTGGTGCCATCAAACGCATCAATAGTGTCTTCCACGTACAGTCCACTTAATTCCTGGGCATTTTTGCTGCTGCGCTGGGATGGGTCACCTGATACACCATTGATGTCGATGCCGCTGGCATCCGTTGCTTCCATTGACGCCGGGTCATTAAGTTCTTCCCGGCTCCATTCACCACCCAACGTCAGTGTATGATCCACCCACAAACTAAATGGCACGGTATATTCGTTGTTGATACGCCAGGTTTTATAGCGGCTGGTGTTGAATGTATCGCTGTTGATCATCCCTTCAACTTTCCCGGTAGATCCTTCATCCAGACGGGTGTTATGGGTATCTTCATAACTCAGAATTAATTTTGATTGCCCCCAGTCCCAAATCCCGTTGTGTGTCAGGCTGTAGAGTTGGCGGTACATCCGGTTTGTTTCGTGCCCATACAAGGTTGGAACCAGAGTACTGATGTTGCTATTACTGTACTGGGTATCCCCGGCATAGATATTGCCCTGGCGGCTGTAGGAATAATTAAAATCGAGGAATTGTTGCGGGTTAATTTTCCACTGGAGCATGGTATTGATATCACGATTACGCACCCCTTCACGGCCAGCTGCGTAGGAACCATTCTCACTGGTGTTGATATCGTATGCATCAGCATCGGTTTTATTGATATTGCCGTATAAACGCATGGTTAATACATCGTCAATCAATGGCCCGCTCAGGCTGAAGTTCATGCGCTTTGTTGCGCCTTCTTTTTTGTTTTCGGGCTGATTGGTGAATAACGAAAGGGAACCATGCCAGTTATTGGTTGGGCGTTTGGTGACAATATTCACCACCCCCCCCATTGCCCCTGAGCCATAATGCGCCGCAGCCGGGCCGCGTAATACTTCAATATGATCCACCATTTCTGGTGGTACCCAGTTTGAGTCGCCACGCGTATCGCGCTCGCCAGTTCGGCTGTAACGCACAGAGCTGCGGGAGGAAACTGGCACGCCATCAATCAGAATCAGGGTATTTTCCGGGCCCATACCACGAATATCTATCTGGCGGTTATTCCCCCGGCTGCCTGTTGCACTGTTGCCAGTTAAGTTCACCCCAGGCATTTTACGGATGATTTCCGACAAATCATTGACTGGCGGTGATTTTTCTATGTCCTGTTGAGTAATTAACGAAGCGCCGGGTTGCTGTTTGAGTTTTTCTTCTGCTTTATTAACCACAATTGTATCTTCAGCAGCACTGCTTGCGTCTTTATCTGACGCACTTTTTGCCTGGGAACTCTGTTTATGAGGCAATTTTTGCGCGGGGGTATTCACCGGTGTGTTCTGCGAAGTATCGGTAACGGATGCGTTATCTGAATTTGCCTGAGACTGGCTGGTACAAACCAGTATGCCAATGGCGATTGCGAGACGTGTTTTCCTGCCACTAATAAGATGAGACATAGTGTTACACCATGTAGTTATTGAGATAAATAGAATTATTTTTTAATTGAGTGCGCATGATAATCATTATTATTTGTATTTGTAAAGAAGAAGATATATCTAAATTGCCAGAAACTGAGACTCAATAATGGGCAAGCTACTGGAGTAGAAAACAGGAACATGCTACCTGGGTGGTTATACGGGAAGCAAAATCAGAGGCGAGGCACCACTTAACCAAGGGGGAGTGAAATAATTTACTGGCACCGTAAAACTACGCTGTAGCACTGTGGCTAAAAAGTGATTTCAGTTGATTTCATGTGCAGATATGTAATTATTTTAAGAATATTCTTAAAAAAGAGCAGTGTGATGAACACTTTTGCAAGGGTATCTGCCGTATCTGGATTACTGGCGCTAGGCTTTCTTTGCCTGCCAGCTACCGCGAAAAGTAGCGTTTCCGATGACCAGGTGAAGCAGGCAATTATTGATGAATCCATTGCTGATTACCCAGGGGTCTGTGCGTGCCCGTACAACAGCGCGCGTAACGGAAGCTCGTGTGGCAGGCGTAGTGCCTGGAGTAAGCCTGGGGGGTATTCCCCCATTTGCTACAAAAAAGAAGTGACGCGTGACATGATTAAAGACTGGCGGGAAAGCCATAAGAGTTAACCCGCCAGATGTGTATAACCGGCACCGGAAAATGCAGCACGGTACCGGTTTCACGCTATTGCGGAATAATGTTGTGTTGCTTCAGGGTATCAAACAACTGAGTGAAAGAATCCAGAGTGCAACGGTAACCCGCGAAACCCGCTTTACGGCTTTTGCTCATATCCGTGAACACCTCCATTGGGCGGCCGAGGTCGGCATCAGTGTCCCACCAGGACGCCAGGCGGTGAATATCGTGCTCAGCTAAGTTGTGGCGTTGAGCTATTTCCTGCCAGGCTGTGGCTGCGTCTTGCATGCGCCCTTCAAGGGGCATCATCTGTGCCGGGTACGGAGCCGCTTCAATACCAAAATAACTGGCAATACGCGGCCACATCCAGCTCCAGCGGAAAACATCACCATTAACAGCATTGAAATCCTCATTGGCAGCCTCAGGGCTCTGAACTGCCCACTCCAACTGTTCAGCCAGTAAACTGGCATCAGTCATATCAGATATGCCATTCCACTGCGCTTGTGAGCCGGGGAAAATAAACGGCCATCCTTTCTCTTTACACAATATGGCGTAGACTGCCAGCGTCTGGCCCATATTCATGGCGTTTTCAGACCGTTTTGTAGACTTATTTGAAGAGGGTATTGATGTTGCGATACGCATCGGCCAAACCGGCGATTTACCTGCTTCTTTAGGAAGCCGCCTGTTGGGGCGGGAAAAAATGGTCTTTTGTGCCTCACCTGGCTACCTTGCACAAAACGGGCAACCCGAAAACCGTACTGAACTGCTGCAGCATAAAGCGATTTTGTATGAGCGGGTGGATGGCAGTGCCAAACCCTGGTTACTGACCACGGAAGACGGGCATGCATACTGGTGTGAAGCACCTTGCCGAATGGCACTGGGCGATGTCGATGCTCAGGTTCAGGCGGTCTGTGCTGGGCTGGGAATAGGCCAGATGCCCACCTGGTTGGTACGCCAACAGTTGATCTCCGGTGAACTACGCGTCATTTTTCCGGGTATTCAGCCCGATGGCCTGGCACTTAACCTTGTTTGGCCACGGCGTAAGCAATTGCTCCCTAAAGTGGATGCGTTGTTGGCGGAACTGAATAACCTGGATATTGGTGCATCGGTATTGGCTGAAATAGCGGGTCAAAGTGAATCTGGTAAAGAGTAAAAAAAGGGGATAACCGTGTATTGCCCATTTACCTCTGTCAGCGCCCATAGTGGGGTGATTATTGATACCCGGCACAGTGCTTTCTATAACGGCTGGCCGCAGGAAACCGGGGGAACACAAGGCCATGAACCGGGTGCGATTAACCTGGCTGCTTCCTGGCTTGCGGTCATGGGCAATAATTCACTGCGAAACTGGCTATGTAGCCAGAACATTAAGGCAGATAGCCCCGTCGCGCTTTATGGCACGCAGGCTGGCAATGAACAAGTGGCATTGCGCCTGAAACAGTGTGGCATTAACGCCCTGTATTACCTGAATGATGCATTTCAGGTTCCCGAACGGTTACACACCCAGGCGGGGTTTCACTCGCTGATTTACCCCCAGTGGCTGGTGGCCTTGCAGCATGGTAGCCCGGTTTTTGCTGCTCCTCAGGCAAACTGGGTGCTACTGGAAGCCGGTTTTGATACGGCGGGTGTGTATGCTGAAGGCCATATTCCTGGGGCTGGCTATCTTGATACCCGTGAAGTAGAAGGTGGCCCACTGTGGAATAAATTACCTGATGCACAACTCATGGAAATGCTACGCCAGCAAGGTATTGGGCCAGACACCACGGTTATTCTCTACAGCCGGGGTGATTGTGCCGCGGCACGGGTTGCCATTATTTTGCTGTATGCCGGAGTAAAAGATGTTCGCCTGCTTGATGGTGGCTGGCATAGCTGGCAACAGGCCGGGCTGCCTGTAGAAGCTGGCAGCGGGAACAAGCCAGCACCACTTCAAACTATGCCTGCCTTCACGCCAGATACTGCGCTGTTTGTTGACCAAAGCCAGGTGAGCACATGGCGGAGACAGTCGGCCGTCACCCTTGTCAGTGTGCGCAGCCTGGTGGAACACCGGGGGGAAACCAGTGGTTACACGTATATTGAAGCCGCAGGGGATATTCCGGGTGCACATTGGGGCCATGCCGGTGAAGATAATGGCTCGGTTCAGGATTTCCTTAACCCCGATGGCACTATGATACGGGCAGATGCACTGGCAGCCTTGTGGGCTGGTGAAGGTATTTTCCCGCACCAGCGAGTAGTGTTTTATTGCGGCACGGGCTGGCGGGCCAGCGCCGCATTATTTTATGCCAGGGCAATGGGGTGGGGTGATATTGCGCTGTATGATGGCGGCTGGTATGAATGGAGCCGCCAAGACTCGCAGAGCAGGTAACCCAACGGCTTACCAGCCGCGCATACCGTAACCGCCACAGCCGCCACCGTTACGCATACCATAACCCATTCCATAGCCCATGCCGTAACCTCGACCACCGTCATTATCGGCGCGTGGGCCACGGGTATAACCCGCATTCATCATTTGCGTATGCCATGCACTACGGCTGGCATACCACTGGGCATTTAACTGACCAAGCTGTTGGGTGAGCGAGGCAATTTTTGCCTGATCGGGTTTGGTCTGGTTGTACTCATCATCCAGCGCCTGTTGGGTATCAAAGACTTTCTGGCGCAGGGTGTTCATGGTCTGGAAATGCTGTTGTGCCTGAGCATCGGTAATTACGGCATTACCGGTCTGAGGCGTTTCGGTTGCCGCATTGGCCAGTGAAAAACCGCCAACCAGAGTGGCGATGACCATAGCTGCCTGCAGTTTGCGTAATGTTGTACGTTTCATGATTTATCTCCTGGTAGTCAACAGGCCTGGGCGCTCAACATGCAGCCTGGCAATATCTGTTCTGTTTCGGTTCTGATTTTCATATTGCATACCCTGTGCCAATATTTAATTTATTGTTTTTATTGAATAAAAAATAAATCATGATATTTGCATGTGAATTATTTACCCAGATCATAAAAAGAGTGGGTAAAAAAGTTACACTTGTTCGACCGGGTTAAACTCACCAGGCAGTGCCAGGGGGATACATCATGTGGAGTGACTCCAGACGAACATTTTTTGGCTTATCGCCCTGGCTGATGGTGGGGTTATCAGTCGTGCTGGGGCTTGCCGTGCTTGGGTTATCCTTGCGCAGTACGCAACAGGAGCGGGTGTACCTGCAACAAAACCTGAATAACCGGGCTGATGCCATTGTCTGGGCGCTGGAAACCGGTGCGCGAATGAGCATGAATGGCGGCCGGGATAACCGCCTGCAAACCCTGGTTGAGCAAACGGCTCACCAGCCAGGCGTTATCTTTCTGATGATGACCGATGATAACGGCACTATCCTGGCGCACAGCGATGCCAGCCGGGTAGGGCAGCAACTGCCAGAAAACCAGCGCCCCTTGCCCCAACAGCCCGATACCTGGCGCAGGCAGATAAAACTGAGTGATGGCAGGCAGGTTTTCCAGGTCTGGCAGCGGTTTAACCCCTTGCGTGGGCGCGGCATGATGGGCGGCGGCAACGGAATGATGCGCATGATGGGCGGCTACGATGACGGGGCAGGCAACGCCTTGCCACAATGGGTTGCGGTAGGTATCGACCCGGCCAGTTTTGAAACCACCTTTGCGCAAACCCGGCGTAACAATTACCTGCTGGCCCTACTAGTGATTTTGCTCGGTATGGCGGGGTTTATCTCCCTGTTTTGGGCCCACAATTACCGGCGTTCTCAGTCACTTTTGCGCGACACCAGGGCGATGGCCGACGAAGTGATTGCCAGCTTGCCTTTAGCGTTGCTCACCTGCGATACCCGGCAGCGCATCATTTCCGCTAATCGCCAGGCTATTGATTTACTGCGCTTACCGCAGCCCTGGGAAAAACACCCTTTAGCGCAGGTGGAAGGGCTGGACTGGGCTGCAATACGCACCGCCATGGCAGATAGTGGGCGCTTACTGGAGCGGGAGTATCAGCTCAACAGCGCCGGGGGGCATCAAATCCCGGTCAGTATCAGTGCTTCACCTGTGCGTGGCGATGGTGGGCAAGTTACCGGCACGGTATTTGTGCTGCGCGACCTGACAGAAGTAAAACAGCTTCAGGCGCAGGTTGAACGCCAGGCTCGCCTGAGCGCATTAGGTGAAATGGCGGCCGGTGTGGCTCATGAAATCCGCAACCCACTCAGTTCGATTAAAGGCCTGGCAACTTACCTGGGCGGTAAATTCTCTCAAGAAGCGCCAGAACATTTGGCTGCACGGACTTTATCTGAAGAGGTGGACAGGCTGAACCGGGTAGTTTCTGAACTGCTGGATTTTGCCAGGCCCGGTGAATTTTCCCTGCAACCGGGTGATATCACACCCGTTATCGAGCGGGCGCTTCGCCTGGTGCAAAGTGATGCCACGAATAAACATCTCTCACTGGTGTTTTTGCCCTGCGGGCCGCTGCCTGACGTGGAGCATAACGCCGACCGGCTGGCTCAGTGCCTGCTGAATCTGGTTATCAACGCCATCCAGGCGACCCCCGAAGGCGGCACGATTTCGGTGGCGGTACGGGTGGTGAATGCTGGCACCAAACTGGCCGTGTCAGTTGCAGACAATGGCAGTGGTATCGACAAACAACATTTAAGCGAAATTTTTACACCGTATTTCACAACCAAACCCAGCGGAACCGGGCTGGGCCTTGCCATTGTTCACCAAATTATTGAAAAACACCGGGGTGAAATCACCGTAGAAAGCGAGCCTGGCACAGGCAGTGTTTTCACCCTCTGGTTACCGATTTACCGGAGTGAAAACCATGAAAAATAACCCTGAAACCTTGCTGGTAGTGGATGACGACCCAGGGCATCGCATTATGCTGATTACCTTGCTTACCGAATGGGGCTACCAGGTTCAGGGCGCGGAAGATGGCGCAACCGCTATTCGTTTGTGCCATGAAACCCCTTTCGACCTGGTATTGATGGATATTCGCATGGCCGGGCTTAACGGCATTGAAGCCTTAACGCAAATTAAAGCCTGGAACCCGGCGATTATAGTGCTCATCATGACCGCCTGGGCTAATACTGAAACAGCCGTTTCGGCGATGAAAGCGGGCGCGTATGACTACCTCACCAAGCCGCTGGATTTTGATGAACTCAAAATGACCATTGAGCGGGCTCTGGATCATGTGGCGCTTAGTAGTGAAAACCAGCAACTGCGCGATGTACTGGCAACCCAGCTTCAGTTACAAGAAGGCATGGTGGCGCGCAGTGATGCCATGCGCCAGGTAATGAACCTGGTACAGGCAGTGGCTCCCAGTGAGGCAACGGTATTGATTGGCGGAGAATCGGGCACTGGCAAAGAGCGCATTGCCCGCCTGATTCACGACAACAGCCCCCGGCGTAATGGGCCGTTTATCGCCATTAATTGCGGTGCATTGAGTGAAAACCTGCTGGAATCTGAATTGTTCGGCCACGTTAAAGGCGCTTTTACCGGAGCAGAAAAAGCCCGTCCCGGCCGCTTTGCCGCGGCGAACAAAGGCACGTTATTTCTGGATGAAATTGGCGAAATGCCACTGCCCATGCAGGTCAAGTTACTGCGTGTTATCCAGGAACGTGAAGTGCAGCGCCTTGGCGAAGACCAGCCCCAGAAGATTGATGTGCGTCTGTTAGCGGCAACCAACCGCGATTTACAGGAAAGGGTGGCTAACGGAGAATTTCGCCAGGACCTGTGGTATCGCCTTAATGTGGTGTCGATTACCTTACCGCCATTGTGCGAACGCGTGGAAGATATCCCACTCCTGGCGGATACCTTTCTTACCCGGTTTGCCAAACGTAACGGCAAACAACTCAAAGGCTTTACCCCCCAGGCAATGGATCGCATGTTGAAATACCGCTGGCCGGGCAATATCCGTGAACTGGAAAATGCAGTAGAGCGGGCGGTGGTACTGGCGATAGGCGACTATGTGGGTTTGCAAGTGCTGCCACCCACACTCAATCCGGGTGATGACCAGGAACCCTCTCCACTGGTGTTTGATAATATGTCCCTTGAAGAGATAGAGCAGGCGGCTATTGCCCGTATGTTGGAAGTGACCGGGGGCAATAAAAGTGAGGCGGCCCGTCGCTTAGGGATTACCCGTAAAACCTTGCACCAGAAAATTTCCCGTGACACGGGGGAAAATGACCAGGGTTCTTCAGCATGAGCATGCTGTTTATCTGCTTACTCTGGCCCGGTATAGTAGCGGGCCATTACTAACCTGTTTCTGCGAGAGAACCATGGCCCGACCGAAAATACCCCGTAATATCTGCGGGCGCCCGGCAAACAGTTGTTTTAAGCCTAACGGTATCCCAATGAACAGCCTGGAACGGGTGACAATGGATGAAGACGAATTTGAGGCAATGCGCCTGGTAGACCTTAATGGCATGCAGCAACTGGAAGCGGCCGCACTTATGCAGGTGTCACGGCAAACTTTGGCAAACCTGGTGAAACGAGCGCGTGCCAAAGTGGCGGACTGCCTGGTGAACGGCAAGGCACTGGATCTTGCGGGCCGGGACTGATGTAGAACCAGAGGTCACTGTTTAACAAAACCCTCAGTAATTGGCATATGCCATTAATGGTGCTATATATGGCATATGCTATTAATGGCGTATGGCCAGCCTAGCGCTTTTACTGAGGACTCCACTATGACGATTGCTATTCCCCGCCTGAAAGGGCAGTTATCTCCCCACTTCACCAAAGCAGATTCATTCGCGCTGTACACAGACAAAGGCGAAATGCTGGATGAATTTGTTAACCCGGCTTTTGCTGAGTGCACCTGTGAAGCAAAACGCGCGCTGTTTACTACGTTGCAGAATAAACAAGTCACTTGCATTGTTGTTCGTAATATTGGCCAACATATGCTTGGCAAATTACTGGATGCTGGCATGCGCGTATTACAGGCTGCCACACGCGATATCACGGCAACACTGGCACTTTTGGCAACGGATAACGCACAGGTGTTGCAACTCACCGCCGCCGAACAGGGCCGCCCATCTCTGCACCATGGGGAACACCACGGCCAGTGTGAACATGCACAGGGTCAGCACGGCGAAGGCCATGCCTGTTGCCATGGCACACCTACACAAGCCACACATGCGCCAATAAATATCACGGGGATTGCTCCCACATGTTGTTGTGGTGGGCACCATCATCATGATTGAGGGTACGGCCTGAAGCCCTGGAAACCACCGTTTTTTATGTCCTACGGTTACTCTTATTAACCCCGTTTTACGGGGTTTTTTACTCAATAATGCAGAGTTACCTTTTGGAACTATTTCTGGCTATTCTGTACTTTCCCGAACGTTTTATTTCTCGGTTTCTTGCCTTTATTCGGGTATTTTCTGGGATTAATGTCACGTTAAAAAATAAAACTCAATAAAATCATTACCCTGAAATTTAGCTTAAGAAGCTGGCCTCGGTATTGCTATATCCATCAGGTAACGTTGTTTCAATCTGGCTCTGTAATAAACAAATTACAGAACACATTTTATTTGGAGGCGATACTGATGACACGCAAACTGGCTATTTATGGTAAAGGGGGGATTGGCAAATCCACCACCACACAAAATACAGCCGCTGCACTGGCGTATTTCCACGGTAAAAAAATATTTATTCATGGCTGCGATCCAAAAGCCGACTCTACTCGTTTAATTCTTGGGGGCAAACCACAGGAAACATTAATGGATGTACTGCGTGACCAGGGCGCAGAAAAAATCACCAATGAAATGGTGGTAAAAAAAGGCGTCTTTGATATTCGCTGCGTTGAATCCGGTGGCCCGGAACCGGGTGTAGGCTGCGCCGGGCGTGGTGTTATCACGGCAATCGACCTGATGGAAGATAACAAAGCCTATACCGACGACCTGGATTTTATCTTCTTTGATGTACTGGGCGACGTAGTTTGTGGCGGGTTCGCCATGCCAATTCGCGATGGTAAAGCACAAGAAGTTTATATTGTTGCCTCCGGTGAAATGATGGCGATTTACGCGGCAAATAATATTTGCAAAGGCCTGGTGAAATATGCCAAACAAAGTGGTGTTCGCCTGGGTGGTATTATTTGTAATAGCCGTAATGTAGATGGTGAAAAAGAATTTCTTGAAGAGTTCACTGCCGCCATTGGCACAAAAATGATTCACTTTGTTCCCCGTGACAATATTGTCCAGAAAGCGGAATTTAATAAAAAGACCGTTACCGAATTCGACCCGAATGCAAACCAGGCTCAGGAGTACCGTGAACTTGGCCGGAAAATTATCGAAAACGAAGACCTGGTTATTCCCCGGCCACTTTCCATGGACCAGTTAGAACAGATGGTCGTGAAATATGGTCTGAGCGATTAATTATCTTTTTATCTTAGCGCGTTGTTATTGGTGTTGCAGGGCAATTTCCTGTGAGGTTGCTGTGCCCTGCAACGGCTCTTTTTTGCCTCGCGCTTGCCTGATTCCACTATTTCATACAGGGGAATAACCATGCCGTACCATGAGTTTGATTGCAGCAAATGCATACCCGAACGTAAACAACATGCCGTGCAAAAAGGGGAAGGCGAGGATCTGACCTCGGCACTGCCACTGGGTTACCTGAATACCATTCCAGGTACGATTTCCGAACGTGGCTGCGCCTACTGCGGGGCGAAGCATGTTATCGGCACGCCCATGAAAGATGTGATTCACATTAGCCACGGGCCTGTTGGCTGTACTTACGATACCTGGCAAACCAAACGCTATATCAGCGATAACGATAACTTCCAGCTGAAATATACTTTTGCCACTGACATGAAAGAAAAAAATATTGTATTTGGTGCTGAAAAGGTACTGAAAAACAATATCAATGAAGCTTTTGATGCCCATCCCAATATTAAACGCATGACCATTTACCAAACCTGTGCCTCTGCACTGATTGGTGATGACATTGCTGCTATCGCTCAGGAAGTGATGGATGAACGGCCCGATGTCGATATCTTTGTCTGTAACTCCCCAGGTTTTGCCGGCCCGAGCCAGTCTGGCGGGCACCACAAAATTAATATCGCGTGGATCAACCAAAAAGTGGGCACGGTAGAGCCAACCATCACCAGTGATTACGTTCTCAACTATGTGGGTGAATACAATATTCAGGGTGACCAGGAAGTGATGACGGATTACTTCCACCGTATGGGCATTCAGGTACTGTCCACCTTTACCGGTAATGGTTCTTATGACGACCTGCGTGCCATGCACCGCGCACACTTGAACGTGTTGGAGTGTGCACGCTCTGCAGAATATATCTGTAACGAACTGCGTGTGCGTTACGGTATTCCACGCCTGGATATCGATGGTTTTGGCTTTGGCCCACTGTCGGATTCATTACGCAAAATTGGCCTGTTTTTTGGTATCGAAGACCGCGCTCAGGCCATTATTGACGCCGAAGTAGCACGCTGGAAACCTGAACTGGATTGGTACAGAGAACGCCTTAAAGGCAAAAAAGTGTGCCTGTGGCCTGGCGGCTCCAAACTGTGGCACTGGGCCCATGTTATCCATGAAGAAATGGGCGTTGAAGTGGTGTCGGTTTACACCAAATTCGGCCATCAGGGCGATATGGAAAAAGGCATTGCCCGTTGTGAAGTGGGTGCGCTGGCAATTGATGACCCCAACGAGCTTGAATCGCTGGAGGCCATGTACAAACTGAAACCCGATGTCATTTTCACCGGCAAACGCCCAGGCGAAGTGGCGAAAAAAATCCGGGTGCCTTACCTGAATGCCCATGCCTATCACAATGGCCCTTACAAAGGTTTTGAAGGTTGGGTGCGTTTTGCCCGCGACATTTACAACGCCATCTATTCACCGATCCACCAATTGGCCATGCGCGATATCAGCAAAGACGAAATCCCAACAGACCAGGGTTTTGCCACTGCCAGAATGCTGTCAGATGCCACGCTGGATGAAGCGGTGCGTAATGCCCCTGATACCCGTGAATACAGTGGCAACTTCGACAGTGTAACCCCGTTGCACGAACGAGAACTGCCTGATTTCTCCAACGACCAGGCTCCGCGCCAGGAGGCGGTATGAACCAGCAACAGCAAGTTGAACTTCTGGTGGATTACATCATGAAAAACTGCCTGTGGCAGTTCCATTCTCGCAGTTGGGACCGGGAAAAACAGAATGCGGGCATTCTGGAGAAAACGCGCCAGTTGCTGTGCGACGAACCCGTGGTGCTGGAAACACCGGCTGACCGCTGCTATTGGGTGGATGCCGTGGTACTGGCCGATGCTTACCGGTCACGTTTCGCCTGGCTGCGCGAAATGACCAAAACCGCCATCGCTGAGCTTATGACGGCACTGCACCAGCGTATGGATTATCTGACTATCACCGGTTCGCTTAACGCTGAACTGACTGACCAGCGTTACTAACGTAGGGGGTTGCAATGTCCTGTGAATTGAAAGCGAAAGACAGAACCGGGGTGATCAATCCCATCTTTACTTGCCAGCCAGCCGGTGCGCAGTATGTCAGCATCGGCGTAAAAGACTGCATTGGTATCGTCCATGGTGGTCAGGGCTGTGTCATGTTTGTGCGCTTACTTATCTCCCAACACCTGAAAGAGAGCTTTGAAATTGCCTCTTCCTCCGTGCATGAAGATGGTGCGGTTTTCGGTGCGCTGGACCGGGTTGAACAGGCGGTTGACGTGCTGCTGATGCGTTATCCCCATGTCAAAGTGATCCCAATTATCACCACGTGCTCGACCGAAGTCATTGGTGATGATGTTGACGGCGTGGTGCGCAAACTCAACGAAGGCTTACTGAAAGAAAAATATGCCGGGCGTGAAGTACACCTGATCCCGATTCATACCCCGAGCTTTGTGGGTAGCATGATTAGCGGCTACGACGTCACGGTACGTGACTTCGTGAAATATTTCGCTACCAAAAGCGAACCCAATGGCAAGCTGAACCTGATAACCGGCTGGGCAAACCCAGGCGATGTCACGGCACTGAAACACCTGTTGTCCGAAATGGAAGTCGATGCCACGGTATTGTTTGAAATTGAGGATTTTGACTCCCCCTTGATGCCTTATGGCAACACTGTGTCTCATGGCAACACAACTATCGAAGACCTGACCGGTACGGCAAATGCCTGCGGTACGCTGGCCCTTAACCGCTATGAAGGCGGTAAAGCGGCACGTTACCTGGAAGAAAAATTCGAAATACCCACCATTATTGGCCCGTCACCTATTGGCATCCGTAACACCGATACATTTTTGCAGAATGTCAAAAACCTGACAGGCAAAGCGATTCCAGAATCGCTGGTGCGTGAACGTGGTGTGGCGTTGGATGCATTGACCGACCTGGTGCACATGTTCCTTGCCGACAAAAAAGTGGCGATTTATGGCAGCCCGGATCTGGTTATCGGCCTGGCTGAATTCTGCCTGGATCTGGAAATGAAGCCCGTATTGCTGCTGTTAGGTGACGACAACGCCGGGTATGAAAAAGACCCGCGTATCGATGCCCTGCGCCAGAATGTGGTGCATGACATGGAAATCATCACCAACGCTGATTTGTGGGAGATGGAAAAACGCATCACCCAGGATGGATTAAAACTGGATTTGATCCTCGGGCATTCCAAAGGGCGCTTCACAGCCATTGATAACCAAATCCCCATGGTGCGGGTTGGCTTCCCAACCTATGACCGTGCCGGGTTGTGGCGCCACCCGGTGGTGGGTTATGCCGGTGCCATCTGGCTGGCTGAACAAATGGCGAACGCCCTGTTTACCGATATGGAATACAAGAAAAACAAAGAGTGGCTGCTTAATGTCTGGTAATAACGCGGGCTATTAACTGCGTTAATCCACCCGGCAACCAGGTTTCATCCTGGTTGCCATCACTACAGGATCCCGCAATGAAATCACTGTTGTTTGAAAGCGATGCACAGCGTTTTATGCGCAGCTATGAACATGCTCAGGGTTACCATTTCCGCGCCCGTTGCCTGGCAGAGCAAGGGCGTTCGGCCAGCCTGATATTCAATGTCGCCGCTGTTGCGGTTGAGTGCTACCTCATTGCACTGTGCGGGCTGCACGGCATTTTGCCCTTCAACCATAACTACCGCAGCCTGGTAATGAGTGCGGAAGAAAAAGTCGTACTGGGCGAAGAGCTTAAGCGCCGTATTCTGGCTCTTGATGACCTGTTTGGGCTGTGCTCCATAGATGATTATTACCACGGCGTTCCTGGCGATGATGACGCCCGGCGCATTGTGGCTGTCTGTGCCGCCCTTGACGGGCTCATTCTTGAAGAACAGCGCAGGCTGGTTAACCCACCCGGAGGGCAGCACGTATGAACATTGTGGCAAACCCGATGGCGGGCCATCCCCACGGCGAGATGCGCCGTGATGAACGAGAAATCACAGACCCACAACAGATAGACACGTTATTACGTAATGGCCGGGTGATGTATATCGCACTCAGCCAGCAGAACGTGCCTTTTATGGTGCCGGTTTTTTATGTCTGGAATGGTACTGCGCTTTATTTTCACTCGGCCCGTAGTGGTACCAAAATTCGCATTCTCAAAGAAAACAGCGCGGTCTGTTTTGCTGTTTCCCAGTATGAAGGCGTTATTGAAGATGACATTGCCTGCGATTTTGAGGCACGCCACCGTACCGTTATTGGCCTGGGTAATGCCTGTTTTGTCGATGACGACGCTGAAAAACTGGCCATGCTGCACCAACTGATGGGGCGTTTTACGGATAAAAAATTCACTTTTCCACAAGCAAACCTGAAAGCAACACAGGTTATACGCATTGATATCACCAGTATGAAAGGTAAACAGCACGGGTTTTAACCCGTAACGGGAGGCAAGATGAATATTGCCGTATTTCTCGACAAACAAGGGGTTACCTGTGGCATTTGGCAGGCGGCAACGCTCGGATTGTTTGCACCGCGTAATTCTGGCTGGCAGGCGATAGTGCAGGTGCCGTTATCGGTGAACCGGGAGATGTTGCCAGAAGATGTGCGCCACCAGGTAATGGCTGCCGCACGCGCATTACCTGGCTGCCGCCATATTGTCGCCAGTGAAATCACGGGAGCCGTGAAAGCCTGGCTCGATGGCTTGGGGTTTACCATGTGGCAATGTGCCGGACGCCCGGAAAGCTTCCTTGAACGGCTGAATAACCAGGTAATGCAACGTGCGCCAACGGTTGTCGCGCTACCAAAATCTTTTATTCAGCCAAGTGAAAAACAGGGGGAGTTTAAGGCAGATTTGATAGCCGCACTCTATGAAACTGAGGGGCATGCGTCACGGCGTATCCTGATTCCTTTTTTGTTTAAAGGGCAGTTTACCAGGCTGGAAATTACCTGTGACCACTTGCCCCGCTGGTTTTCCCGCACGCTGGCAAAGCTTGCTTATTCGTATGATGTCACCACGAAAAGTGATGGACTATTGCAGGTGGTTGTCAGCAAGTCAGGAAATCGTTCGTAAAATGTTCCTAAATGTACACATGATTGGCTGAAATGTACGAACAAGAACACTTTTTTAAATCACACCTATTCGGATTGCAAATAAATCATTATAAATCAGTTAATTAAATAATTTGGTGCGAAGGCGAATCTGGCGTTTATTTTGCACTGACCTCTGTAAGCCGAATACCAGCCAAAACAAGGAGAATTATGGCTATTGTGTTGCGGGGGGAAATGAAAATGATTAACGGAAATAAACGAGTCTTTACCCTGAACGAGAATGAGACACCTGGGCTTGCACCGTTATCATTCAGTTGCCGTTTAGGTGAATGCCGTTCTGAGTTGATGCCTTTACTCTCGGAAGTCAGCAAAGTAGTCAGTAGTGGCGGCACGTTGTCGCAAACACTCAAACTGGTTCTGGAACTATTACAGAAGCATTTGCAGGTGATTCGCGCAATGATCACGCTGTATGACGCCAGTTGTGATCAAATCTTTATCCATGAAAGTTTCGGTTTGTCGGCCGAAGAGGTGGAAAAAGGGGTGTATGCCCCCGGCGAGGGTATCACCGGGCGGGTAATTGAAACCCGCCAGCCGATTATTGTACCCAATATTGCCGATGACCCAATGTTCCTGAACCGAACAGGTAGCTGGAATAAAGCTCGCGACAGCCAGTTGTCGTTTATCTGTGTGCCGATTATTCGTGGTGTAAAAGTGATGGGTACGCTCGGTATTGAACGGGTGTACAACAATGAACAATTACGCTACCTGGACCTGGAAGTATTGCGAGTGATTGCCGCGATCATTGCTCAGGCTGTTGAACTGCACCTGCTGGAACGGGCACACCAGCGTATTCTGCGAACTCAACCTGCGCTACACCATTCGGGCAGTAACCTGTTTGATACCGGCGATATTATTGGGCGTTCCCGGCCAATGATGGCAGTTTACCGTTTGCTGGAGAAAGTCAGCCGTGCGCGCACTACGGTATTGATCCTGGGGGAAAGTGGAGTAGGGAAAGAGCGAATTGCCAGCGCTATTCACCATAACAGTTATTGTGCTAATGGGCCGTTTGTGAAGTTTAACTGCGCGTCTTTGCCGGAAAGCGTGATTGAGAGTGAGCTATTCGGCCATGAAAAAGGCGCTTTTACTGGTGCGATTTCCCGTCGTGCCGGGCGCTTTGAAGATGCCGATGGCGGCACTATTTTTCTTGATGAAGTCGGCGAGTTATCGCCTTCTGCACAGGCGAAATTATTGCGTGTTTTGCAGGAGCGCAGTTTTGAACGAGTGGGCAGTAACGAAACACTGAAAGTGAATGTACGCATCCTGGCCGCCACTCACCGCAACTTATCCGAAATGGTGGCGCAGGGTGCCTTTCGTGAAGATTTGTTTTACCGGCTTAATGTTTTCCCTATTGATATTCCGCCATTGCGTGAACGTGGCAGCGATATTCTGATCCTGGCCGATTATTTTACTAACCACTTTGCCGGGGAGCAGGGGGTGGATGTGCCGACCATTGCCACGCCAGCGCTGAATCTGTTACTCAACTATCAATGGCCCGGTAATGTGCGCGAACTGGAAAACGTGATGGAGCGCGCGGTGCTGCTGGCTGATGAAGGGATGATCCACAGTTACCATTTACCTATCAATTTGCAACCAATGAACACTATTGTGATTCAAAATGAAGGGCTGGAAGCCCGGCTTGCCAGGGTTGAATACGATTTGATTGTGGAAGCGCTGACCAAATACCAGGGGAATGTATCCCGCGCTGCAGACTTCCTCGGAATGACCAGGCGGGCGCTTGGGTTACGGTTGTCTCGCTACCAACTTAACTATAAAGATTACCGCGAGGTGGGGTTGCGGTAGATTTTGTTAACGCAGTAATTGGTGTTAACGGCAGCACGTAACAGGTGCTCGGGCGTTCCCTGAACATCCGCTGGTGGAGCCGGTGAACAGGATTATGGTAGATTGCTGTGCTGTAGTTTATTGATTAAGCTTAAATATCAAATGCCATTTTGGCATGGTACAAGTAAATGGCATGGAGATGCGATGCATAACAGAAAGTGGATGTTATCTGTATTACTGTTCTTTTTTTCTGCAGCTTCTTTAGCTACGGATGCTCCAGATTCTCCCCAAAAAATCATTTTTGATTTCTACCAGAAATATTTTTTATATCTGCACGATGAAAGTAAAAAACCACAGCCTGAGCTTACGTATTCGAAGTCTTTTAATGAATTACTGCGCCGCAATGAAAAATTATGTGAACCATATCGTGATGAGGTTTGTGGTTGGGGAACAGACGCTGACGTTTATCTTAATGCTCAGGACCATGATGATAATCTGACAATAGAAAACTCACATTTTACGCTTGCTGAAGCACCAAACAACGTGGTTACTGTATCGTTCAATCTTTTCCCATCTCAAAAAGCAGACCAAAATGGCCATAGTGTGATTTCTTTTAAAATGCTTTATGAACAATCCCATTGGGTGGTGGATGATATTATTTATGATGAATCCTCCGCACGTCAGCAGATGCAAAGCGAGAATGAATTGTTAACTGAAGAATTGAAGAATAAAGCCAGACCATGATGAGAAATCAATCATTCAGTTATCCGGGGAGTGTGCGGTTTCATTAATGTGTTCAGGTTGCTAACAATCTGGCTAAAAGTACCAAAGGCGTGAGTAAGGGGCGTTTTGCCCCTTCTTTTTAGTTAGCAGCCGAAAATCAATAAATTGATTTTCCTGGTTTTTTATTGTGTGACATCTTCTCGTTCTGTGCAGACATGAGGTTTGTCATCAGACTCAAGGGGCGTTTAGCCCCTTATTATTTGACATCTGAACTCTCTTTTATAACCGTAAGTTAGCGCCGGTTTACTAACATTGATGTTCCTGCTGGGTCTGCGTGGGAGCTTGCGCATGCTGGCTGACATGTTCCAAATCTGCTCCTGTCATATCTGGCAGAGTCAGAGAAGCAATAAATGCAATAGCATAGGATGTGATAGCCAGAATACCCATTGCTATACCCAAGTGAAGGAATGAGGCAAGGAAACCCACTGCAGCAGGCATGAGTGAACCAAACCCGCGCCCAAAACTGCCACAAAAACCGGCACCACCGCCACGCATACTGGTCGGATAGAGTTCAGAAAATGCAGGCATAGTTGACGAAGCCAGTCCTCCCTGTAACGCACCAAGAAAGTAGCCAAGTACCAGCGTAATACCCAGATTTACGGACATGAACATATAGACGCTGACAACACAGGCCTGTAAAACAAGAAACAACATAATTGTTTTCCAGCGGCCCAATTTGTCGCTTATGTACCCACAGATAAATGGTCCCATCAGCGAACCGAGAATATTCACCAACAGGTAACCTGACATCGAAGTAACAGGAAGCCCAAGGCTCATACGTAAATAAGTGGGCAACCAGGTAATCATGATGTAAGCACCACCAAAAATACCCGTCGATAAAATGGTTGCCGTAATGGTGATGCGTCGGTAGTCCCGCCCGAATATAATACTGATTGTTGAGTTTTTGGTTTTTACCCGCTCTTGTTTACCTTTAACAAATACAGCAGATTCCGGCGTTTTACGGCGAATCCACCACACTAAAATGGCGGGAATCGCCCCCAGAGTAAACATGACTCGCCAGGCTGACTCTTGGGGAATAAATGCTAAAACCAGTGGCATTACGGCCAAAGACAACGCGTTACCAACGGCATAACCACTTTGAATAGTGGATGCCACCCTGCCACGCAACGACGAGCGGATGACCTCACTTATAAGCACACCACTGACAATCATTTCTGCACCATAACCTAACCCTTGCAAAAAGCGCAGAGCAAAAAAGGCCCAGAAATCATGGCAAAATGCGGTCATAACGGTAAAAAATGTCAGCCACAGCACAGTGAGTTTCATGACTTTGATACGACCAAAGCGGTCTGCCAGCAGTCCGGCACTCCAGCCACCAATTGCACTGCCTATCAGGGATACAGAGCTTAATATTCCTGCTTCCGATTTTACCAAAAAACCAATCGACAACAATATTGGCATTGATAAAGAGAAAATAGTTGAATCAAATGCATCAAGGACATAGCCGCCCAGACTTGCCAGCCATGATCTTTTTTCCACTGAAGTTAATTCAGAATACCATCCAATTTTCATAGGGTACCTTATGCTATCGTTTTTAAATATATAAAGGTGAGTGGTTTTCTGGTGCTAAATAGTAATGTGACTTATTTATTTTCTGTGGCTTATACACCAACGCGGTTGCTTAATCTGCCAATACTCTCAATTTCCACCTCAACAAGATCACCATCTTGCAGGAAAAGTTGTGGCTGACGTTTTACCCCCACACCACCAGGTGAACCAGTAATAATGACATCGCCAGCTTTTAATGGAGTGAATGTACTAATGTACGAAATTATCTCAGGGATTTTATGTACCATATTTTTGGTATTGTCATTTTGAACGATATTTCCATTTAAAATAGTCTTTATTGCTAAGTTTTGTGGGTCAGGAATTTCATCACGGGTAACAAGAAATGGCCCAAATGATCCTGTCGCTGGCCAGTTTTTCCCAGCTGTATACCAAGTATGTTGCCAGTCACGGACTGAACCATCCATATAACAGCTATAACCGGCGATATACTCCAGAGCATCTTTTTCTGCTACGTGATAACATTCTTTACCAATAATAACGGCCAGTTCTCCCTCATAGTCAAATTCTGAGGATATCCGGGGTTTTTGAATCAGGCTGTTGTGGCCTGTTTGTGAGTCTGGGAAGCGCACAAATATTGTTGGTGCATTATTTTTTTCATTGAATTCTAATCGCTTGTCCTGGTAGTTCATACCTATGCATAATATTTTTTCAGGAGTGTCAATTACTGGCAGAAATGTGATTTCTCTTGGATGAATAGTTGCCTTGTGGTTTGAGAAATCATTTAATTCATGGAGGGCGTTTTTATCCAGAACATTTTGCAGTGAAGAATATTTTTCGCCAATTAATGGTATCAAATCGATAATGGCATTGTGGTGTACGATACCATAATGTTTTTTTTCATTATATATGAAATTAGCCAGTTTCATGCATTTCTCCAAACATGCTAACAATATAGATGAATGCTAGCATGAAGGTAATTTATTCTGGCATTAATTAAACGCTGTGGCCTATGAGTTTTTTTTATGTTGTTGTTATTTTATTTTTTAAGATATATCTAAAAATAATGTATATATTTTTGTTATGAGAAATTTAAAATCATGGTTAATATACTTTTTAAATTCTGAAATTATAAAAAAACTGTGATGTGAATTGCATTATTAGTTTTTAGTTAATATTGAAATGTTACTACAAATGTAATTGAGTAAAGTCTCTGCTGTTTTGGGCTACTGTGCAATTATTCACATATTCCCCTGCAGATAATGCGTTCTGCGCGGAAACATCTTGCTTTCCGAGAATGGAAAATCTTTCTTCACTACTTATCCCGCAGTTTCATTTCTGTGACAAGCCTCTAAAAAATTAAAGTAAAAATCTTAACATCCGATAACAACAGTGCTTGTTCATGCGGTGTCAGGTTTGCTCCGCCGAAGGAAGTGAATTTATAAAAAAACATCAACATAATTCATATCTCTGATCTGCGTTTTCATTTTTAAATCAAGTTGTTATATCACCGGGAGAACTTATGTTTAACTTTAAGAACCTGAAGGTTGGCGTTCGGCTTGGCATCTCTTTTGGCCTGGTTGTGGCGCTGTTAGGCGTGGTGGGAGTAACTTCCATCAGCAAGATCAACAATATCAAAAGCGGCATATCTTCAATTGTTGAAGACCGGTACGTCAAAGTACGGCTGGCTTTTGACGTGCGTGACGGTGTGAATGATCAAATCAAATACCTGCGCGGTATCGTTATTGATACTACCCGCCCACAAAACAATGTGAACCGCCTGAAGCAACTGGCAGAAGCCACTGAACGCACTAATGTTGCATTGAAGAAAATCGAAGCGATTCAGGTAACGGCTGTTGGTAAGAAGAAAATCGCAGGCCTGGTGGAAGCAAGCCGTAAGTTTGAACAGCAAAAAAATGAACTGCTGGACCTGGTTCGCGCCGGGAAACAGGATGATGCCAGCACCTATGTTCTGAAATTGATAACCGGAACGCAGAATACTTTTCTCGATGGCGCTATCGCTTTTGCCAATTCTCAATCTCAGCAGTTGCAACATGAAGGCGGTTCTATAATCGACGATGGTTCCACCGCGATCATGGTGACGCTGGTGTTCTCCGCTATCGCTATTATCGCTTCGGTGATCCTTGGCTTTTTACTCACGCGTTCAATAGTTCAGCCGTTGAATAAAGCCGTGACTATTGCAGGCAAAGTGGCCGCAGGCGATCTCAGCACCCATATTGAAGTGAAGAGCAAAGATGAAACTGGCGTGTTGATGCAGGCGTTGAAGAGCATGAACGATAACTTACTGACTATCGTTTCTGATGTGCGTGCTGGTTCTGACACCATAGCAGTGGCCTCCAACCAGATAACCAGTGGCAACATTGATCTCTCCTCTCGTACTGAACAGCAGGCCAGCTCGCTGGAAGAGACTGCCTCGGCTATGGAGCAAATGACATCAACAGTTAAGCAGAATGCCGAAAACGCCCACGAAGCAAACAAACTGGTTGCCAACTCGTCAGACGTGGCAAAAGAAGGTGGCGCAGTGATGGAGCAGGTGATTGATAAAATGGAGGCAATTGCGCTTTCATCGAAAAAAATCGTCGATATCATTAGCGTGATTGACTCAATTGCCTTCCAAACCAATATTCTGTCACTTAACGCAGCAGTGGAGGCTGCACGCGCTGGTGAACAGGGGCGCGGCTTTGCCGTTGTTGCCAGCGAGGTGCGTAACCTGGCTCAGCGCTCTGCCTCGGCAGCGAAAGAGATAAAAGTGCTGATTGAAGATTCTGTAGCGATAGTAGATGAAGGTAGCCGCCTGGTGTCCCACGCAGGCTCAACCATTACTGAAGTGGTCAACAGCGTGAACAGCGTGGCAAGCATAATGAGTGAAATCACGATTGCCAGCAGCGAGCAAAGTAGCGGCATCAGCGAAATCAACCAGGCGATTACGCAAATGGAAGCAGTGACCCAGCAGAATGCTGCGTTGGTGCAGGAAGCATCTACTGCCTCCCAGGCGTTGCAGGACCAGGCAGAACGTTTGAGACAATCAATGAGTGTGTTTAAAACTGGCCAATATTTGGAACTGAGCGCAATGTAGTGCTATGTGACGGTGGGGCATACACTCCACCGTCATTCATTTGGGTGTCATAACGACCCAGCGCTTCCCGGGTTGAGGTGTATCTTCAACCAGGGTAAACCCGAGCTTGTTTGTGTAGTACTCAATCGCCCGGTCATAATCGTCGACAACGATAGCCACATAGCCCATGCATCTTTTTTGCGTTCTCAAAAATCAACTCCTGTGTTGTGGAATCTGTTCATCCGAAGTCACCATACCGACGCCATGAATGAGTGTATCTGGCAAGAAGCAGTAATTTCCTGCTTTCTCGCTATCTTTTAAAACCTTGCCACACAGCCCCTGGGAAAGTCATTCAGTTGGGCCACTTACCATGGATTCCATGTGCTGTTTAGTAGAGGAATCGTTCAGTGTCGCTCTCACATGCGGGAGGCTTTGTGGGTAATTTTGCTGAATAAATTCAATCATTTTTTCCCGCACGTAACAGCGTAAATCCCAGGCTGTAGGGGAATTTTGTGCAGTCATCAATAACCTGATTGTCATGGTTTTGTCTGTGGTATCGGTTACCTGGAGTACCTGAGTCTGTTGGTCCCAGAGCTTTGTTTCACTGAGCACTTTTTCAAAATGCTTACGCAGGGGCTCTAATGGCATCGAGTAATCAACGTAAAGAAATACAGAACCTAATATTTGTGCGTTATTACGCGTCCAGTTCTGAAAGGCGTTCTCGGTAAAATAGGTAATTGGCAGCACCAGGCGGCGCAGATCCCAAATGCGCACTACAACATAAGTCAGGTTTATTTCTTCAATCCAACCCCATTCATTTTCAACCACCACCGCATCGTCAATTTTTATCGGCTGGGTGAAGGCTATTTGAATACCGGCAAACAGGTTGACCAGCGATTTTTGCAGGGCGAAGCCAATGATAATCCCTGCGACCCCGGCACCAGCAAGAATTGTCGTGCCGAATTTTCTAACGCCCGGGAAGCTGAGCAAAATCAGAGACAGGCAGAATAACACCAACAGTACGATAGCGACTTTCTTAACATATATGATTTGTGTGCGGATTTTTCTGGCACGAAGATTATTCGAAAGATTAATGTCATAGCGTATAAACAGCATATCCTGGACGACATTTGTCAGGCGAATTAAAACGGAACAAAACGATAATATAATAAATATATTGGCGGTTGAGGTTATCAAGTTAAGGGCATTTGTGGGAATGTTGATATAACGAACCCCAACATTGATTAACAGCAAAGGGAAGAACAGAAACATGGAGCCACGCAGGTGCTTCTCCAGTGATTTGAAGAGCTTTCTGTCGCGGTTTTGCCAGTAGCGGATGAAGCGCAGCAGTATAAACCGTGCCAGAAAACCTACCGCGAATGACAGCGTGACCAGCAATAAAGCCGGTACCCATGATGGAGTGTCAGATAACTCGCCAAATATCAATTGCATCATTTTCCCTTATATTCATTCAGCTAGCGGCAATCGTTGTAAGGCCTGCCGATAAAATCAGTAACCATTGCCTTCCCACTTTTCTGTGGATGGCATAATCATGTAGATAAGTTTATGAAAAATTTAATCAACTGGCTTACTACTCAGATAAATCACTTGTTCAGAAGCTGAATTTCATGGCGATAATTTCTTAAGTATTTGAATTTTAGTAAATTATTTTATTCATGGAGCATGATTCTTAAAACTGAATCGCCAACGTTCCACACCGCGGAACACATTACCAGATAGCAAATGCTCATCAGCAATTGCAGTATTAATCGCTATATAGTCAAATATATAGCGATGGTGATGTTAAACGAGGAACACAATGAATCTGTTTATGTTTTATGTTGGTGGTAACGCCGGTAAATCTAATATTGAAGTACATGACATTCAATTCGCCGTAGCTAATGACCCCAAAGATGCCTGGCCAGCACTGCGAAAGGCCTGGTTTGGCGACCGTAATAAAATTCATGTTGATGGCTATGCTCGTATTACCTGGGTTGACGGATATGCGGTTACTCTGAGTACTGAGCCACCTCAATCTGCGGAGAAGTTATTCTTCGTGAACGTCGGGGGTTACAGGGCGGATACTCTGGCAGAACTGCATGAGTTTGACTTATTTGTTGCCCTAAATGCCCAGGATGCAAGGAAGAAAGCGTTACAGGCATTGTTGTGCGGTGCTGAACAGCAACACAAAGATAACCTGAAGGATGTGGATGATTGCCTGTTACTTGAAAAGGTTGGCGAGCTATTTATTCACCTCACCCCTTGTACTTCCGGGCAACATTATCGGCCAGAATGGCAGGGATACCAGCCGATAGGTGCCTGATTTTGGGCAGGCACTCTGGCCTGATTGGGCCAGGCCTGCTTTTAGCCAATTTTTATTCCGTGCCGAGCCAACTGTTGGTGTAGGTAACACTTAAAGTAATCGTAATAGTTTTGCTGGGTTCCCGGCATAAATCCCTTTAACCAGTACAGGTTTAGTGACTACGCTACCAGCGCCAATAACCGCACCGCTGCAAATCTCTGTGGTCAGAATTGTTGCTCCGCTGCCCACCGTAACTGCATTGCCCAATACTATATTAATCCAGTTTTCAGCACAGGAATCAGGGCTACCCGTTTTGAACAGATCATTGGCGAAAGTAACACCATGGCCGATAAAGCAGTCATCACCCAGTGTGACATTTTCACAGATAAAGGTATGAGACTGAATTTTGCTCCTGTTGCCGATAACACAGCCTTTTTGGATCTCGACAAATGGCCCGACAAAAACATCGTCGCCGAGTGTACATTCATAAATATTGACAGGTGTTACAACCCTGATGTTTTCGCCCTGATTAACCGCACGAATACCACTTTCAACTATTTTCATACTTATCCCTGATGGTTAATAGAGGTTTAAGAATAGTGCATAATCTGTATGAGATATTTAGCTTCTTACATAAACCTTCTTCACATGAATAAGTTCAGCAAGGGTAATTACGGGCCTCAGCATTAATTGCATGCTGCCAACCACAAATAACCATGTTCCGTCAGTCATCAGCGCGTCATAGAAGAAGAAAATACTGCCAATCAGAAACCATAACGCTATCAGTAAATCGTTTAACGCCCCCAGTGCCCGGTAACGGCGTTTAATGATGATGTGGTCGGCACCGAAATCTATTTCTGCTTCTCGTTTGCGCATCCATCCCCCGTGGTTTATCGGTTTAACAGTTTCAATCAAATTACACTGGGATTGCGGCTATTTCTGGCTCTGGGTGTAACAGGATGTGTGATGTTCGGCGTTAACCTGACTTCGCCTCCGGTAAACAATCAATGGAACCCGCCGGTGCCGACATTTTTGTGGTACAGGGTTTGATGCTGGGGTACGTTGCCAGTAAAGGCATTAGGAACATTTTCCATGCGCCAGTTATCAATCACAAATAGCAGGGCATAGATATACCCTGCGCAGGCTGCGGCAGTTATGTGTGATTGCCTGACAACACCAGGGCATTCTGACAGGGAGTTAGTTAATTCAGTGAATTAGCGCGCATTCGAATGTAAAGTTTTGTTCAGGTTTGTGCGTTGGCTCACCTGACGAATAAGGAAGAGCAAATAAACCCGGACAATTTCAGGCAGGTGGCGTATTCCTGTTTCCGGTATTGCAAACAATATACGGCCCGTAGCCCGCACGCGTAATGCGTTGTAAAAGATAAAAAATGGAATGGGCGCTCAAAATTTGGGGTTGGTTTCTCAGCGGGAAATAAAAGGGCGCTATAAAGGCGGTGGCGCTTGAGGTTTTTGCCTTATGGCGTTTCTGCTGGTTTGTGCCGCGTTGTGAGGCAGAAAGAAGAAAGCCCCGAGTCATTTTTCAATTAACCCGAGGCCCACTGTATGCCTGAACAACATCAGTATGGCTTCTTACCGTGCATTATGCAAGGAGGCGTAACCCATGAAACTGCCGCGAAATACTCTTATCTGGTGCGTATTAATCGTGTGTATCACGTTGTTAATATTCACATGCCTGACCCGGGCTCGCTTATGTGAAATCCGGTTGAAGGACGGAAACAGAGAGGTCGCTGCCGTGCTGGCTTACGAACCTGGTAAGTAGCCACCTGTCAGGCGGGGGAAACCCCGCCTTTTCAGCGCGTGTTGCTCTGTGCTGCCACAAGCGCCTTATGAAGGGGTTGCCGGTTCGCTGGCAACCCCTTTTCCTTGATTGCTGTGTAGCCAGGCTCCTGAAGCTGCCGGAAAATTCTGTGTATTTATGTTCCCTGGCCGTGCATTTACCTGGTAGTTGCTAATTTGGTTGCAAATGAGTTGGCATCTACAACAAAACGGTGGGTTTTAGCGGCAAGTGAACATTCACCGCGCAAGGACTCCGTTGTTGTCTAAAGGGTTTTAAAAGAGAATGGCTCGAATTACCGGAACACTTAGATTTCAAGTGCTGCAAGAATTTCCGCTTCCATTTTCTCAGGGGTAGTGAACGGAGCAAAACGCTTAAGCGGTGTACCGTCCCGTCCTATCAGGAACTTAGTGAAATTCCACTTAATCCGCCCACCCAGAACGCCGGGCAATTCTGCTTTCAGATAACGAAACACTGGGTGTGTGGCAGCGCCGTTAACCTCAATTTTCTCGAACATCGGGAAGCTGACACCGTAATTAATGTGGCATGTCTGAGCGATTTCGTCAGCGCCACCCGGTTCCTGCTTGCCAAACTGGTTGCAGGGGAAACCAAGCACTACCAGCCCCCGGACGGCGTATTTCTTGTAGAGCGCTTCAAGGCCTGCGTATTGCGGCGTGAAACCACAATTGCTGGCGGTATTCACCACCAGAACGAGTTTACCTGTGTAATCGGCCATCGGGATGAGCTGGCCCTGCAGGCTGGTGGCCGTGAGTTGGTAAAAGGTGGTCATGTTGGAATCCTCTTAGCAGAATCAGTGCGACGACAACGGCCTGTTTTACCGCGATACTTACCACACGGCGGCGGAATTTCTTATACTGAACCACCAGAATTATGCAGTATGAACCTCCTTGACCATAAATAATAAACGCCAGGCTGACAACTTGCGCCAGTGTGTTCCGTCCCCAATGTTCACTACATTTCCCGTCTACGATACAGCGGGTTTTAAAATATTCAGGTAATCTGATTCATTGCAAATAAGCCGGGATCGACAGAATCGCCTTACAGGGGAAAAGATGCCAGAACTGAAGACGATGCTCATTTTCTTATTAACTGCTTTGGCAGAAATTGTTGGCTGCTATTTACCTTATTTATGGTTGCGGGAAGGGAAAAGCGCCTGGTTGTTACTGCCTGCTGCATTTAGCCTGGCGCTTTTTAGCTGGTTGCTGACGTTGCACCCGACAGCTGCAGGTAGGGTTTACGCAGCATATGGTGGTGTTTATATTTTTGTCGCCATTCTGTGGCTTTGGGTTGTAGACGGAATAAAGCCAACAAGTTGGGACTTTTTAGGCGCAGCTATCGCGTTATTGGGCATGAGTATTATTATGTTTGCCCCCAGAACCTAAGGGCCGTTCGTGCCAGGTAACCCCCTGGTGCATGTGTTGAAATCATTTTTAACTGGAGACTTGATTTAAATGCTTAGCCCCGAAATACGCCCAGCGCAGTCATCAGATGTTTCTGCTATCGAACATATTATTGACAGCGCATATTCACATTACATAGAACGTATTGGGCGCAAACCAGCACCAATGAACTGCAACTATCAGGAAATTGTTAATTCAGGTGACGTATGGGTTCTTACTAACCAGGGGGATGTTATTGGCCTTATCGTCCTGCATTGCGAATCAAATCATGTGTCTGTCGGAAGCCTGGCTATAGCTAAAATGTACCAAGGGAAGGGGCTGGGAAAGGCGTTGTTGGCCTATGCTGAATCACATGCCAGAAACGTGGGTGTGAGTGAGCTTCGGCTCTATACCAACGAAAAGATGTACGAAAACCTGCAGATCTATTCCCGGCTTGGTTGGCAAGAATATGGCAGAGCCGAACAAGATGGTTACAGGCGGGTTTTTATGAGGAAAATACTCAGTTGAGCCTTGGGTTTCACGCTCAGGCTCTATCTGGTGACCTGCTCCCCATCGATGAACAACCTTCCTGTCTCAGCCAGGTTTAGTTGACCACTACAAGGGCCGGAGAGTTGTCACTACCAAACTATAAGCAATGAATCAAAGGCTGAATACAGCCTCAATTTCTATTGAGAGATCAGGTGAGAAGAGACGGCTGACTTCTACGAGCGAGCTGGCAAGTGATCACCATAATTTCGTACAGTACACTTTACTTCACCTAACACACGGTCATTCCTTCTTACCAGATTGCCCATGCCGATGTCCTTTTTAAGGAAACAGGCCGCAATCTTACCATTCCTCTGTAAATGCTCAATGTTGATTGGCGTATTGAAGGTCCGCTTTGTGCGAGGTGTGGACTACCTAAAACAGTAGCTACAATAGATAACCTTACTAAGGTTACATTATGTTTTTTTAGGCAGAGAAAATGTAAATGAACAGCTATGTCATCTTCATTAAAGGCGATGAGTCGAAAGTAATAATAAAAACTCAAGTGACGCGTGAGATTTCTAAACAACTAAAAGCTAATGGCTTTACCAGATATCCTTATACAATAGATGCAGATAATGAAAGAGACGCCATCCAAACACTAAATAAAAAAGGTCAGGAACACTTGAATGCGCTTTCTGAATTCACGGGAAATATCTTTTTCTACTGTGCTTTTTTAGTCGTAAGTTTGGTTGTGGCATTCATTTTCTTTCGGTGAGCATTTTTATTAAATAAAAATAAAATAATAATAAATCCTTGAAGTTAGATAAATATTCCTGATTTGTAGGTCGGTATATATGACCTGTTCACCGTTGTTTAAAAGAATGTTAACTCTTGACACGGAGCGGATACCCTCCAGGATCTGAAGATCTGCTATGAGCGATAAGCTGACCAAAATTTTATAGCCAACACAGTTTTGATGTGTCCACACTGCTTAGGACCTTATCAGATAAGGTTTTAGAAAATCCTCTACTTCTCGTTTTCCAACTCCTAGCGTAAAGCTGACTCCTGCATTTCTTAAAATTCTGAGGCCTTCACCTCTGTTTCTAGGATGCGGGTCTTCCATGGCGACATAGACATGGCGTGGTTTCAATTCAGCAAGTGTCAAGGCACAAGAGGGAGTTCTTCCTTGATATGAGCAGGGTTCAAGTGTGACAAAGATTTCACATTCACTAATTGGAACCGTTAGTTTTGAGATGGCGTCTATCTCTGCATGATGATGGCCAGGATGTTGAGTGAAGCCTTCGGAAACTACCGCCCGTTTATGGACAATCACGCACCCTACAGGTGGATTTGGTCTGCAGCCGGGTAAGGCTTGACGTGATTTTTCAAGCGCTAACAACATGAATTCTAAATTTTCGCTCATCCGCATTTATGCCCGAATATGTAAATCATAGAGTTACGATTTTCAAACCATCCGGCATGAATATCCATTATTTAGATTAATTACTCAACAGCTATGACCAACCCGTCGTTAATTCATTCGCAGCCCGAGAATTACACTTTGAAGTGATTCAGTGTATGAGCATGCTGCTTAGCCATGTTACTGATAATATCTTTTTACTATGAGATAGCTCCTCAGTGTCAGGGTAGTTATGCGCTACGAAAAGTTATTACGAAGAATATTGTCAGCAGATCCTGTTCGAATGCAGGTTCTTTATGCTGTTCGCCGATTGAAGCTCAGTGATTGCTGGGTTGGGGCGGGTTTTGTGCGAGATGCAGTTTGGGATCATTTACATGGATATGGCCCAAAAAACATCCTGGGTGATGTGGATGTTGTCTGGTTTGACCCACAATACTGTAATCCAGATTATGAACTTCATCTGAAAGAACAGCTTAGTCAACAATTGCCCACGTTAGACTGGTCTGTAAAGAACCAGGCCAGAATGCATCTGCGTAATGGAGATAACCCTTATTCATCAACAGAGAATGCACTATTGTATTGGCCTGAAACAGCTACAGCTATAGGGGTTAGATTAGGAGATGAAGATTGTATTGAGGTCATAGCGCCCTTTGGGCTCAATGACCTGTTTGAACTTCGTCTAAGACCAACCCCCACTTTTGAGCGTGAAAAGCTCGACATCTTTAATCAACGTGTTAACACCAGGCGCTGGAAAGAACGTTATCCTCAGTTACAGCTTATCGTCCCCACATAAGCAGCATATTTTAAATATTCTGTTTCTCGAACCAACATCCTATTGCCAAAAGTATTGTGACATTCCATTTTTGAGTGAGGCGCAGAAGTTGGTTTGCGGAAGTTATCTAAAAGTGAATGGTCCGCTTACCCGGACGACGAAGAATTTGAATTAATTCCTGGCCCCTACGTTTCCCTGCATGTTGTGGAAACCATTTTACCGCTATAGCTTCATTTTAAGGGAAACCTGTCGGTTCCTTGGTTTCCGGTAATGCTCGGATAAATTTATAATGGCAACGTCCATTCCTGAAACCAGGCGGCCAAATAAAACCTGGCTAGCTCAAGAAAAAAGACAGCATCTCATCGCTATGTAGTGACTAATCGAGCATATCAAAGCCAGATTTTCGAAAATCCCAATATACTTCTGCGTTAGTAAAGGCCGGTAATTTGGCTTTCTGAGCTGCTGATTTTACCGCTGCACAGTATGCTTTATTGCCATTGCTGGTTGATATATTTGAAACCGTGCCATCCACAGCAAATTCTTTCTGGTCACGATGCAGTTATCTGGAAGCTTTAACCTGTTATTTATCGAATAAAATAAGTTCTTCTGACAACGACTCCCGGCATCAGTTTATCTGGCCACCCAACCGCCTGCCCAGTACACGGAAAGCGGTTGGGTGTTTAGGGTATTGCTTGTTTATTGTTCAATAAACTGCACGCCGTTTTCGGTGTTTCCCCAGCGTGGAGCCGTAAGTTGCCCGGAAAATAGCTGGACCAGGTCTGCGAGCAGGCCCCTGAGTGAGGGGAGCATCTCGGGCGTTAACGCCTGATGTGTGATGAGCTGTGAAAGCACCAGCGCGTAGTCACACAGTTGTTCACTGCCCGGCGCAAACTCCGGCTGTTGCTGTGGCGGTTGTTCCACTGTCAGCGCAGAAATCAGGTTATCGGGCACCGGGTCCAGCAGGGTGGGGCGAAGTATCTGCAAACAGGTTGTGAGCCGTTCACTTAATGCCTGTTGAAGCTGCGTGTGGTTACATTCCAGCAGAGTATCTGCCAGTTTTTCGCAGTGTGTGGCAAGTGTAATAAAATCAGTGTGATTATTAACCGTAACAGCTAATAACGGGTGAGTGTGGTTAAGGGTGGTTGCCATAGTGGCATCCTCAGTGAGAGACAAATTGTATCCACCACTGGAGAGGCTAATCTCGCTGGTGGTGGAACCGGACAGGGTTAGCCTTACCGGTCTCACTGACACCAGCGCATCTTACGATGCCCCCGTCCGGCCCACCATTGAAAAATGTGTAGCCGAACGCGCGATACAAAAAGCACGATTGTGCCATGTATCGTCAGTGAGGTGAGTCAGGAGGCTAATCCCGGCACTTGATTTTGCAAATGCCGGGCACAGATACCGTTTTGCCCGCGCACAGGCAAGAAAAGGGCTGCGGCATTGCTCGCAAATTCACAAGTAACACAATGAAAATAAAAGTAGCAGGTGTCTGTATAAAGCTGGTTGTTCAGCGCACCCACTTATTATTCGCCGTGCTTGAGATAAAACCTTAATTGTTCTTTTCCTGTTCAGAAGGTGTGCTGGCGGCTGGCAGAAGTAGCCAGCAAGAGTAAACTCGCTAATTGCGCACGGTTTTAAACGGGTTTGCTAACCAGCTGACCTCAGGCGAATACACCACCAGGCATTGTGGTATGTTGCTTATTAGCATTTATTCAGTTGAGTTAACAAAAACAGGAAACAGGCCTGCGTGAATCTCTTTGAAGAACAGTACCGTGCACTGAGAACTCAGGGGGCGAAAGCCTGGGCGGGAGAGGGTTATGTTCGTGCTAAAAAGCAGCAGGAACAAGTTTTTGCATGGCTGCAGTTAAACCATTATTTGCCACTTCCCGGAGCCAGTGCCCTGGAGCTGGGATGTGGCAATGGAGCCATGGCTGCACAATCACTTGCTGAGCGTGGTTACTCTGTTTGGGGTGTCGATTTTTCACAGACGGCAATCAAATGGGCCGAGGCGCTTTTTCAACAACAAAAATTAGCCGCTCAGTTTCTTGTGGGGGATGTGTGCCACCTTCCTCAGCTACCGAATTCCATGTTTGAGTTGATTATTGATGGCAGTTGCCTTCATTGCCTGGTTAATCAGGCCCGGCAACGCTGTTTTTCAGAAGTGCGAAGATTACTGAAACCAGCAGGCAGGTTTGTTATTAGCTCAATGTGCGGCAGCCCTCGCAACCCTGAAGATATCGCGCATTATGATCCTGAGCATTACCATTTACTCAGAAATGGGCAACCCTGGCGAACACTGAAGCCCTTTCAGGCGTTAATTGATGAAGTGCAGGGCGCAAAATTTACGGTGCTTGCCACTCAGGTAAACAAGAATCCCTGGTGGGATCACGCAACCATTGTCTGCCAGCCGGATTAAGCGTTTGTGCAGTGGTATAAACAGTATCGTTGCATATGGTGAGTTTACAGTGAGGCAAGCATGTTGTCTGAAAACCGCTATGCATGCATTGAGGTTAATGGGAGATGAAAATGAACCGGAATACCGCTTTGTTGTTGATTGATGTTCAGAATAATGTCCTGCGGGGTGTTGGTTCACCCAATAACATGGCAGAGACTGGCAAATTATTCGACGCCACAATACAACGGCTCGCCTTGGTAAAGCAGCAGGCACTTTCAGCAGGAATACCGGTTATTATCATTCAGCATGCAGGTACTAAAGGACACCGGCTTGAGACGGGCTCCGAAGGCTGGCAGATCCATCCACTTCTGGAACCAGGAAGAGGGGAGTTAGTTTTTAGTAAAGTGACCAGCGATTCATTTTATGAGACTAATTTGTTGGAGGAGTTAAATAGATTACAAATTACTAACCTGGTAGTTGGTGGGTTCCTGACTCAATATTGTGTTGACCTAACTGTTCGCCGGGCCGTTATGTTGGGCTTTGATGTGACACTTCTGTCTGACGGGCATTCAACCTGCGACGAGAACGGGTTGTCGTGCGAGCAAATTATTGCTCACCATAATAATATTCTGCCCGTTTTTACATTGAATGGGCATGGGGTTGCATTACAGTCGTCAGAGACTGTTATTGCGTCATTAGCATTGAACCAGCCGCAAGGCACAAACTAGCAGGGCCTTGCTATTAGCAAGTTTTAACTGGCCTCATTATTTTTTGACGGTGTGCCAATATAAATCACTTAATAAGTAACCCTTGTTCCTGCCAGCAGCAAAACCCTGGTGTGCTTTTTTACTTATGGCTGACTTCGGCACAATTTTTCATGTTTGCCACTGCCCCAAAATACCGGATGACAATCCGGCACGCTCTGTGCAGGATAGTTCTTTTTGTTTTCAGGGAATCACCATGAGTGCCAAAGCGGCAACATTAGAAAGCCGAATTCGCCAGTATTGGGATCAACTTTCCAGCCACGAACAACGTCTGGCAGATGTGTTGTTGGCTGCACCTGGCCAGTTAGCCATGAATACGGCGACAGAGCTGGCGCAAAGTGCCGGGGTTTCGAAAGCCACCACAACCCGCTTTTTTCACCATATTGGCTATGAAAGTTATGAAGCCGCCCGCCGCCAGGCGCGTGAAATGCAAAGTAGCGGTTCACCTTTGTATTTGCAGGCCGTGCCAAATGCATCTCCGCTTGGCAGCATCATGCAGCAGCATCTGGAAAAAGAAATTGCTAACCTGGTGAACAGTTATCGCACGTTGGATAACCAGCAACTCCATGAAGCGGTTTGCGCTATTGCGCATTCGCGCCGTGTTGTGGTGATGGGGTGGCGGCACAGCCAGACCATTGCGCAACTGATCTACCGTGATCTGGTTCATATCCACCCTGATGTTCGTTTACTGCCCCGTCCAGGTGATTCACTGGCAGAACATCTTGCTTCGCTGGGTGAACAGGATGTCGCTATTTGTGTTGGCCTGCGCCGCAGAATGCCGGTACTGGAAACGGCGATGGAAGTGCTGGCAGAGCGAAAAGTTCCTGTGCTGTACATTGCCGATGCGTTATCTGGCAAGCCCGCGCGCCATGCTTCCTGGGTTATACGCTGCCATACCGACAGTAGCCTGATGTTCGACAGCACTACCGCATTATCGGGCGTGGTTAACTTACTTTGTTCCCTGGTTGCCCGGCATCTGGGGAAAACCGCGAACGATTACCTTGCCCGCATAGAAGCCCTGCACCAGTCTCTTGATGAACTAGAGTAATGCCCCACGCTGGCGCATCCTGCGCCAGGATTTTCACTAAAATAGTGCAGCCTGTTCGGTATGAACAATTTCTATTCGCACGAATATGAAACGTGTGAAATTTATAACTTATGTAAAGAAACAAATGTTTCTCATTGTTTTTAATAATAAAAATAAAAACATTGGCTACTTATTATTCTGTTATTAAAAAACATGGCATAGAAAATGCTCCAGTGAAAAAGGTATTTCACCAACACCGGGGAGCTTCAACCATGAAAAAAACAATACTGCTTATGACCGCGCTTATCTGCACGAGTGTTCAGTTACAGGCCCATGCGGACACACTGTCAGATATCAAAAGCAGCGGCAAAATCACCGTCGGTATCGACCCGACTTTTCCACCATATGAATACACCAATGACCAGGGGCAGATTACGGGCTACAGCGTTGCCATCATGCAGTCTTTTGCTAAAAACCTGGGCGTGAAACTGGAGTTTCAGAAAACTGCCTTCAGCGGCATTCTCCCTGGCCTGATTTCCGGGGCATTTGATGCGGAAGGCTCTTCATTGAACATTACGGCAGAGCGGGCAAAAAAAGTGCTGTTCACGGTGCCTTACAGCAAAACAGTGAATGGTGTACTGGTTCGTAAAAGCGAAGCCGGAAAATTCAGTGGCAAAACCCTTAGCCCAGAAAGCCTGTCGGGCATGCGTGGTGCGGTTAAAACTGCCAGCGTCCCAGAGCAATTGTTGAAAAGTTTTAATAAAAAATTAGAAAAAGAGGGCAAGAAAACGATCACCATTATCAATGTTGATTCTCTTGACCAAACCGTCAGTACCTTGATGACAAAGCGTGCTGATTTCGTATTTGACGATATCTCTGTGTTAGCACCGGTAGTGAAAAAATACCCGGAAAAAGTGGCTCAGGTGGGTGAAGTCGGGCCATCTCAGTGGATGGGTTGGGCAACACGTAAAGATGACACCAGCCTGAACAAAGCCTTAAGCGAACATATTCTTGCTATGCAGAAAGACGGTGAACTTACCAAACTGCAGAAAACCTATTTAGGTACCACGTTCACTGTACCCGCCAGTAATTTTATTCCCCAGGAGTAATTATGTGTCAGACATGCCAGACCGTGCCCGCAGGGCACGGTAGAACTTTTGTTGTCCGTAAAGGGCAGTTTATTACCATCATTGACAGTGCCGGCCAGCAAGCTGCTGATTTTGTCGCCGTCAATGCAGACAACCTGAACGAGAAATTGTCGCCAGTTCATACCCGCCAGCATTTGCGTTCACTGTTTTTCAAGCCGGGTGATGCGCTGTGGTCAAGTGAAAACCGCCCCATGCTGCGTATTGTTGCCGACACTATTGGTGTACACGATGCAAACGTTCCGGCTTGTGATCGTACACGTTTTGATATCGATTTTGGTGTTGAAGGCCATCGCAACTGTGTCGATAACTTACTGGAAGGCATGAAAGCACACGGCGTGACTTATTTCACTCTGCCGGAGCCTTTTAACTTATTCCAGAATGGCCCGGTAACAGCAGATGGGCGGATGGAAGTGACTGACCCACACAGTAAGCCTGGGGATTACATTAAGTTTGAAGCGTTGTGCAACCTCGTCTGTGCGGTCTCTTCTTGCCCACAGGACATTATTCCAGGTAATGGCCTCGAAGTGACGCCTATTGATGTTGTTGTCAGTGATCACGCGAACGAACAGGAGGCTACCCATGCTGTTAATGCGTAATGAGTACCAGGAAGAAACTGCAGAGCGCAGCACTGCACAGTCGGTAAAGGTTGAGGCAGGCAGTGTGGGTTCAATTCGCGTGTTGCGTGGGCAGTTGCTGCGTATCACCGCGCTGGGGGATGGCGCTGTAGCATCGCTGTTTGGTTTTAGCCTCCAGGATCCTGCTGTTTGGCTTTCGGTGCACCACACCCGTGTATTCAGTAACAGCTATTTGCTGGGGTCGGGAATGCGCATGGTAACTAACCGCCGTCGCCCCATGATGGTTCTGGGAAAAGACAGCGTGAAACGCCACGATTTATTGTTACCGGCATCAACCCGTGCCTTTCTCGCAGAACGGGGGTATGAAGGGGAAGGTTGTATTGAAGCGGTGCAACATGAACTCGCCCGCCTGGGAAAAACCGTACCCAAATTACCCGACCCAATAAACTTGTTCCTGCATACCCGTTTAACGCGTGAAGGGGAAATTATCCCTGAAGAGAACCTGACTCGTGCTGGCGACAGCATTACCTGCCGGGTGGTGATGGATACACAATTTATTGTTGCTGCAACCAATACGGGGATTGAGGGTAATGATAAACCCGCACCGTTGTTGCTTTCAGTGGCTGAGAACTTACACAACTTTAGCGAGGAGTAAGTATGGGGCTGGATCAACAGGTAGTGGCCGCGCTGCCAGAACTCGGACACGGCCTGCTGATGACGCTGGTGCTGACGCTGCTGGCTTCCTTAGTCAGCGTGGTCATGGGGCAAGTTATTTGTTTTATGCGACTGCGCCATTTTTGGTTATGGCGTTTTATTGGGCGGCTTTATGTCAGCCTGATGCGTGGCACACCAGCAATTGTCCAGCTCTTTGTGGTGTTTTTTACCTTACCGCGGCTTGGTCTGGGCGGCCAACCACTGCTGGCCGCTGTGCTGGCGATTGGCTGCAACAGTGGCGCTTATGTTGCTGAAATCTTGCGAGTGAACCGCAGCCTGGTTACCCGCGGGCAACTGGAATCCGCCCGGACTTTAGGCCTGAGCCGCTTTATGACGTGGTGGTATGTGATAACCCCACAGGTGATGCGCGCAAGTTTACCGATGCTGGTGAATGAATTCACGATTTTGCTGAAAACAACCCCACTGGCGTCGGTGGTCGCTCTGACTGAACTGACTTATGCCGGGCAAATTGTGATAGCCCGAACCTACGATGCCACTCAGGTGCTGTTGCTCGTTTCCCTCGGGTACTTGCTGATTGCCATGCCGTTAATTACCGCGGCACGGCGCCTGGAAAGTAAACGGAGGGTTGCATGATGGACTGGCAGGCAATTATTACCTCGTTACCTTCGCTGGGTGAGGGGCTGGTCGTTACTCTGCAATTGTGCCTTGTTGCAGCGCTCTGTTCCTTGTTGTGGGGAACGACGATGGCGGTGCTGTTGCTCAGGGCTTCGCCGTTCTGGTTGCGTTTGCTGCACCTCTATAGCGGGTTAACGCTCGGCTTGCCGCTATTGGTGGTGATTTACCTGCTCTATTTTGTTTTACCAGAATATGACATCACGCTGTCTTCCCCGGCTGTGGGGATACTCGCGCTCACGCTTTATTACGCGCCTTATATTGCTCAGGTGGTTCGCGCAGCTATTGAGTCACTGCCAAAAGGCCAGTGGGAGGCTTGCCGGGTATTGGGGTTGAGCCGTTTTGAAACGTTGCGGGATGTGGTTTTACCACAAACCTTCCCACAGATGTTATCGCCACTGGTTGGGCTGATGATTGGCCTGATTAAAGATTCTGCGTTGCTGTCCATTATTTCCGTACAGGAATTTATGTATGCCGCAAAGCAGGCCATATCCGACACCTATGCCCCTCTGGAAATTTACCTGACCGTGGCACTTTGTTATTGGCTGCTCAATAGCATGATTGACCAACTGGCCATGAAGATTGAATTACGTCTGACCCGCTACAGACGCGGTATGACGAGTTAACCAGGAGAAAATTATGTCCGCTGAATTTCAGCATCGTAAAACCCTTACTATTCCGGCCCGTTATGGTAAGGCCGTGAGCCTCAAGAAGGGCGAAGCAGTACAGGTTATTAATACCTATGGCACACAAGTTGTGGATTGCTGGGCCTACAACGAACAGGATGTCAGTGAGTACATGTGTATGGAAGCCACCCGCGTATGGAACCAGCGCCTGAACCCGAAAGTGGGCGACAGCTTTATAACCAACCAGCGCCACCCGATATTAACCCTGGTGGCAGATACCTCGCCTGGTGTACACGATACCTTTATGGCTGCCTGTGATGCCCGCCGTTATGAACTGTTAGGCTGCACCGAGCCGCACCGCAACTGCCACGATAATCTCTTTGAAGGTATGCGCGAACTGGGTGTGGAATTGCCACACGGTAACCTGGCTTCATTTAATATCTTCATGAATATTCAGGTACAGCCAGATGGCATCACCCTGAAAACACTGCCAGTGGTAACCAAACCAGGGGACTACATTGTGTTGCGTGCCGAGATGGACTGCTATGTTGCGTTCTCCGCTTGCCCGCAAGATATTGTCAGCATTCAAGGGCAGGGCGATAACACGCCGCGCGATGCTGAATTACGCATTCTGACCGGCGGCTTCCCTCAGGTGTCTTTGCAGGGTTCCTGGGTTCCTGCATAAGTTTGTAAACAACGGGGATATTCCCATTCCGCGGCAAAAAATTAACTCGCGCACGGGGAAATCCCTGATAAATCGGCTTTCATATCCGTAGGCTATAAGATTTATTAAGTTAACGTGTTATTAAAAATAATAATAAAATCAGCAGAATAGTATCCATTATTCTGCTTTTTTCCGTTATGGGATATAGTGTGAAATTATTTCTACTCTACAGGTAATACGGCGATGGCTCTTATCCCTAAAAACTACGCACGGCTGGAAAGTGGTTACCGTGAAAAAGCACTGAAAATCTACCCGTGGGTGTGTGGGCGTTGTTCACGCGAGTTTGTGTATTCCAACCTGCGTGAATTAACGGTGCACCATATTGATCACGACCATACCAATAACCCGGAAGATGGCAGTAACTGGGAACTATTGTGCCTGTATTGCCATGATCACGAACACTCAAAGTACACGGAAGCCGAGCAGTACGGCACAAGCGTTGTGGCAGGGGAAGATGCGCAAGATGATGTTGGTGCTGCCACCTATAATCCGTTTGCCGATTTAAAATCGATGCTTAACAAGAAAAAGTAGTGCCAGCTGAGCCTGCCACTACTTACCTGGTTGGTGATTGCCAGGTTGGTGCCCACCACCCGTTGCGGAAAAATTTCCAGCAACCCATCTTTACCCCATGGGAAACGCCGGGCCGTTGCATACCCCCTTGAGTAAAGGCACGGCGCGTTAAGCTGGCGCTTTCGGTGGTGTGAGTGCGTTAGCTTCTTCCAGCGTTTCATACACCACGTTGCCAATCTGGCGCAGTGCTTCCCGGTTGGTTTCGGTTAACGGCTGGGCACAATTGATGCGCAGGCAGTTACGGTATTTACCCGATGCGGAGAACAGCGAGCCCGGGGCCACCTGAATTTTGAGTTTTGCCAGGCGGCGTGAAACACACACCATATCCACCTGTTCGGGGAGTTCAACCCATAACAGAAAGCCACCTGCCGGGCGGGTAACACAGATACCGTCCGGGAAATACTGGCGAACCCAGCAGGTCCAGGTTTCCATATTTTGCTGGTAAACCCGGCGCATACGTCGTATATGGCGGGTGTAATGCCCGTCACGAATAAACGCCGCAACGGCTAACTGTGTGGCCGGGACATTGGTGCCCATGGCGGCATATTTGGCGTGCAGCACCCGGTCAAGGTACCGGCCCGGCACAATCCAGCCCACCCGCAAACCCGGTGCCAGGGTTTTAGTAAATGAACTGCACAACAACACGCGCCCGTCTATATCAAACGATTTTATGGTACGTGGGCGTGGGTAGTCGCTTGCCAGTTCGCCATAAATATCGTCTTCGAAAATCACAATATCATGGCGTTGTGCCAGAGAAACAATGGCGCGTTTACGGTCATCCGGCATGATAAAGCCCAGAGGATTATTACAATTGGGTACCAGAATAATACCTTTGATGGGCCACTGCTCCAGTGCCAGCTCCAGAGCTTCAATACTGATTCCAAGGCTGGAATCCGTTGGAATTTCAATGGCTTTAATACCAAACCCACGTAACATTTGCATGGTGCCATAAAACGATGGTGACTCAACTGCCACAATATCACCGGGCTGGCACACCGCCAGCAGGGCGGCACTGAGCGCCCCCTGGCAACCGCTGGTAATGACGATATCATCGGCACTGGCCTGCGTACCGCTGTCTACCATCAGGCGGGTGATTTGCTCACGCAATTCAGCTTTGCCAGCCAGGTCGTCATAACTCAGCACCGCATCAATATTGTGTTGCACCTGGCGGCTTAATTCACGCCATAACGGTTTAAGTGTCGTCTGGCTCAGGTCGGGTGAGCCACTGCCTAGCGCCAAAAATGTTTTATCTTTCCGGCTTTCCAGCAGGGTCATTATTTCATCCCATTGTGTGACATCAACAGGCCGTTGCACCGGGTGGCTCATGGCGGGAACCGGTGGTTGTGCTTTACGTGGCGCAACAAAGTAGCCAGAACGTGGCTGGGGAATGATCAGTTGCAGGTTTTCCAGCACCAGGTAGGCCTGCTGAACTGTACTGATGCTGACACCATGCTCGGTACTTAACTGGCGCACCGACGGTAATTTTTCTCCACTTTTCCAGAGCCCTTGTTCAATGCGCTGAGCAAGCAGTGTTGCCAGATGTTGGTAACGAGTCATGCTGTATCCTTGGTTCATGCCATACAGAAGAGAAAATCAGTACAGATAGCGGCAAAAAACACCATGCAGATCCAGTATTGCCCTATCTGTATGGTAAAGAAAAGTAATTTTTGCATCTGTATTGCAATAGCCTTTCCCGGCGATGATAACGCTACGGCATCGAGATGGGGGAGGCAGAGCATGGAGTTTTATGAAAACCGTTCCAGGGCACCGTTTAAGGGCTTTGTACTGATTTGGCAGGCATGGAAACACTGGCGGGCACGCCGTAAAACACAACGTGTGTTATCGCATTTAAGTGATGAACAGTTAAAAGATATTGGTTTGTCGCGCAGCGACGTTGCCGACCCGTTAGACAAAACCTGGCCGCGTTAACGCAAGGAAAAGATCACACTGGCGCAAGGCTGTGTAAATGAGCCTGCGCCAGTGAGTTGTGCAGTATTTAACGTAGCTCTGGCCACCAGGCTTTGTTTTCAGCAATCAGTGCATCTAATAGGCGGCGGGCTTTTTTCGCATCCACGATGGTACGGTTTAATGTCAGCGCCTGTAGTGCTTTGGTGTAAGAGCCTTCAAACCAGGCCTCAACGGTTAAGCGTTCATAAGCGAACTGTTGTTCGATAAGGCCTTTATAAAAGACCGGAATTTTACCAACGCCATAAGGCCTTGGCCCGTGGCAACCAATTTCAGCGGTGACTTCTACCATCACATCGTCATCCAGGTTTTCCACCAGGCCCTGGTTAGGCACCATGACAATAAATTTCTTTTTCAGGTTAAAGGCAATCGCCTCTGCAAGTTCAACAATCATGTCGCCGTGAGCATCATTGTGCACAACATGAACATTACGAGTGGTGCCTTCGGCAACGGCCTGGCGGCACTCATCAAATACCCGTTTTTCACGCCCGTCCATCACTTCGTTAGCGCGGGTATAATTGGGGTCTGACTTACCGAGCTTATATTCAGGGTAGAGATAGTATTGCAGGTAGGTATTTGGCAGGTAATCCGGGAAATCACGTAACATATCTGCGACTGCGGCGTAGGTTTCCAGCCAGGATTTATCGCGCTGTTCGGCATCAACGGGTTTGAAACCGTTTTCAGCAATAAAGGATTTCAGCACCGGAACCAGATCCTGGCCTTGCTCATCATATAAGTGTGTAAACCAGCCAAAATGGTTCAGGCCAAAATAAACCGGCTCAAAGGTTGCCGGGTCTCTGCCCAGCAAGCGGCCATAGGAACGCAACAGATTGACAGGCTGGTCACAAATATTCAGCAGGCGTTTTTCGTCCGGGAAGCGCTTATTCAGTGCATCAGCAACAATAGCCGCTGGGTTAGTGTAGTTAAGGATCCAGGCGTCTGGTGAATACTGGCGTACCTGTTCAACCAGCTCAATCATGTCGCCAATGGACCGCATGCCATAAGCAAAACCTCCTGCTCCGCAGGTTTCCTGGCCAATAGCGCCCAGGCTGAGAGGGATTTTTTCATCTTTTTCCCGCATGGCATATCCACCGGTGCGCATTTGGCAGAATATAAAATCCATATCACTAAAGGCGGTTGCTTTATCGGTCGTGTAAGTAAAGTCTAATTCTGAGTAAGATTCACTGAATAATACTTTAGCGAACTCGCCTATTACTTTTTGGCGTTCTTCATTGATGTCAAACATCACCAGTTTTTTTAATGGTAAGCGAAATTTTAATTTACATAATGCTTTGAGCAGGCCGGGTGTCCAGGTGGAACCACCACCAACCAGTACAATATTAAATTCTTTTTTCATTGCGAATTCCCTTAATGAGTGGGTTGCATTAATAAATGTTGTTTTACGGCAGTGGCAACGCTTTCAACCTGTGGGCCGTAAATAACCTGAATGTCGTGTTCTGTTGCCCGAATAAAACCACTGGCACCTGTTTTTCTTAGCAGGCTTTCACTGACTTTATCTGCCAGATGCACTTTTACCCGTAGCCGGGTAAAGCAGCAGTCCACTTCGTGAATATTCTCTCTGCCACCTAACCCGGTAATAATTTGTTCACTTAATGTATCTTCTGCCGTAGTGTTGGTAGCCACCGTGGGTGTTGCATTTTCAGCTTCTCGCCCTGGCGTTTTAACATCACTGCGCAAAATAACCCATTTGAATGTGAAATAATAAACAGGAGCCCAAATGCAACCGAGCAACAGACTGAACCACCATTGTGTTGCTTTTCCACCCAGTACACCAAACACCATAAAATCAATAAATCCGCCCTGGATATTACCAATCATAATGTGGAGCAATTGCGAGCAGGCAAAAGACAACCCCGTCATAATGGCATGGAAAATAAATAATACCGGCGAAACAAAAATAAAACTAAACTCCAGTGGCTCGGTAATGCCGGTGGTAAACGATGCCAGCGCACCAGCCATCATCAGTGCCTTTACACGCTGTTTATGCTCTGGCCGGGCGCAGCGGTAGATAGCCAGCGCGGCGGCGGGTAAGCCAAACATCATCACGGGAATTTTACCCTGAGCCAGAAAGCGAGTGGCGTGGCGGGTAACGGTATCGGCGATTTCTCCCGGATGAGCCAGCGCGTAGTTAAAGATAGACAGTGCGCCGGTAATACTCTCACCATCGATGTGGAGCATACCGCCTACTGGCGTAAACCGAACCGTTTCATTAAGAATATGGTGTAGCCCGGTTGGAATCAGGATTCGTTCGGTAAAGGCATAAATAAAGGTACCAAACGGGCCTGATTCACCAATAAATTGGCCGAGGGCAATAATACCACTGGCAATAACCGGCCAAATTAGTGAGGTGATGACTCCGGCTAAGGGTAAAACAATAACAGTAATTATTGGCACAAAACGACGCCCGCCAAAGTAAGCTATGGCAGCCGGAAGTTTAATTGTATAAAAACGGTTGTGCAGCAGCACGGTTATCAGGCCACTGAGTACACCGCCTAATACACTCATCTGGTATGAGAATACCCCCAATACATGGGTGAACTCAGCGGAATACATTACTGCGGCAGACTGTGTCATTCCTTGTGTAATAAGTGCAGCGGCTGAAGTTGTTTCTGGTGTCAGCCCCTGTACTGTTAAACTATAATTAACGCCAACATGAAAAGTAATAAAGCCAATAACAGCAGCCAGAGCTGCGGTTGGTTTTTCATCTTTCGCTAAACCAATTGCAGTGGCAATACAAAATAAAAGCGGCAGGTTCGCAAATAGTGCACCGGATACTTTTCTAATAAAGCCAATGACTGTTTGCATAGCCTGAGCATGAATAATGTGCTCACCAACAATGGCCGGGTTTTGTAGGGCAGCGGCAAGACCAAGAAATATTCCGGCAGCCGCAATAACAGAAATAGGCATCATCAGCGCTTTGCCTAAATCCTGTAGAAAGGCACCTGTCCTGTTCATTCTTTTTTCCTGTAATTAATGTGCATGGCACGGGGCACTGCTCGGAAATAAGTATAAGTGGTTTATATGTATAGTTGTCTAGCCCAGTGAATAAAAAATAAGCTTAGGATCACAAACTGTTTGCTGTGAGTGGGTTAGTCGCGGGTGGCTGTCAGGGTAAAACGGTAGTGTTGCTGGTTGTAATAAATATCGGAAATTTCGAAGGGGCCAAACCCGCGCAACATGGCGACAGAGGTGGCGTGGAGAACGGGTTCTTCCCGGTTAATTCCCAACATATCGCGCACTTCTTGTGAAGGCAGTTCGGCACGGATCTCTTTCTCGGAACGTTCAACCGTAAAACCTTTACGGGCAATATAAGCATATTTGGAACGGTTGAGATCAGTTTCGCTCAGGTCCGTAAAGGGGTCAGCCAGCATCCAGGATTGTTCGAAAACAAAGGGGACATCACCCACCAGACGCAGGCGTTTCATAAACCAGATATGTGTACCTGTTGGTATCTGCAATTGGGCAGCAACAGCAGGAGGGGATTTTTGCTGCAACAGGCAAATCAGGCGATTGGTCACTACTTTGCCAGCCCCAAGGGTGGCTTCGCTGGATGAAAGGTGCCTGTCCAGGGGGAGAGAAATACGCAAGTCATTCTCTTGCTGAGCAACGAAGGTGCCTTGCCCACGGCGGCGCTCAACTTTTCCCTGGCGCACCAGGTAATCCACAGCTTTGCGTGCTGTCATGCGGGAAATAGAGAATTCAGCACACAGTGTGTTTTCCGACGGGAGCGCATCGCCAGGTTTTAACTTACCACTGGCTATCTCTTCGCTAAGATATTGCTCAAGCTGTAAATAAACCGGTGTACTGGAATATTTATCAATCATCGTTTGTGCTCCCCCGCATCATGCCGGAATGATAGCGGCATGCTGTGCATGTGACAATCGCTGTTCGTATCAGTGATAGTGCTGGCACGACAATCCCTTTCTGGCGGGGAGGGTGTTAGTGTTGAAATGCCACAAAAACAGGCAGGTATTCAATGCGTTCATTGGATAATTGGGGCAATAAAGTGCTTGTTGCTGGCGGGGGAAAATGCCGTGAATATCTGGCGATGGGGGCGTTGCAAAGGGTGTAGGCGGGGGCAGGTAGTGCCCTGCCCGAAGCCCGGTACTTACTGAATTACAGCATATTACCGGCAGTCAGGTTTTCGCTATCGAATGCGTGGCTGGCTTCAATATGGTTCTGGTGCACGGTGTTGTCGATATTTGACCCGGCTTCCGGGCGGGAGAACACGCTGTCTGCAGCCATAGCACCTGAAGAGAATGTGGCAACCAGCAGCAGGGCAGTAACAATACGTGTCTTTTTCATTTTTTATTCCTTCTGTTCGTTAACTTGCTATTGCCGCCAGCGGGGTAAGGCTGGCGGCCCGGCACAGGGCGCACGGCTTATTTGCTCAGGTCGGCAGTCATATGTACCTGGTTGCCAACGTGTGCTTCAGTGATGTTGTAAGATGCACCGGCTTGTTTTGCCTGTGCTGCGATTTGTGCTTCAGCACCATCCAGTGTGGAAGCTGTTGCGCTGACAGTCTGCGCGAAAGCACCAAAAGACATCATAGAAAGAGCGGTAACTGCAACGAAAGTTTTGATGGATTTCATGGTCGTATTCCTTAAGTTAGTTGGTCTGTATAAGGCGTTTTGCCTTGATGTGATAATAGTAATGCGACCACGGCGTGATTAAAATTAAAACAATTTGCGGATATCATTCAAAATAATTGATGCATTTAGAGCGATGAAGAAAACGCGCGAAGGAGAGGTTGCCAGCGTGGAGCTGGCAACGCAGGTGTTACCCGTTCAGGCAGCCGAGTACCTGTTGGTGCAGTTCAGGGCAGCCGGTGGCAACAATGTCACCCCCTTGTTCTGGCCTGCCGCCATCCAGCGTGGTAATAACACCGCCAGCCTGCTCAATCAGGGGAACCAGAGCGGCAATATCGTAGGGCTGAAGACCATATTCAACACAAATATCAATATGGCCTGCCGCAACCATGGCAATGGCGTAACACTCGCCGCCGTAACGGGTCATCAGAACGCGCTCTGCCAGCTCAGTAAAATGAATGCCCGGAAAACGGGGCACAGGTTCTGGTGAAGTTGTATGTAAAATTGCCTGAGACAGTGAAATACCTTTACGGGAAGTGAGTTGCCGTTCGCCATAAGGGCTGCGCCACCAGGCTGCATTACCATCGGCCCAGAACCGTTCTTGAGTGAAAGGCTGGCTCATCATTCCCATGCGCGCCCGGCCATGTTCATACAGACCAATCAGCGTTCCCCAAACAGGTAAACCGCACAAGAAAGGGCGGGTGCCGTCTACGGGGTCCAGCACCCATTGCAGCGGGCCACTTCCTGTTGCCCCAAACTCTTCACCCAGAATGCTATGTTCCGGGTAGTGTTCCGTAATAATCTGGCGAATTGCCCGTTCTGCTTCCCGGTCGGCATCGGTGACAGGATCAAACCGAAAACCCTCCTTGGGCTTGCTGCCAACGTGCAACTCCTGTGCAGAACGAAAACGCGGAACTGTCTGCTGTGCTGCGGCATCTGCCAGTTGGTGAAAAAACGCGATATCCGGTAACGCATTGGTCATGATTGCCTCCTGTAATCAAAATTCATTGTCAGTATATATCGGCAATATGAAGGCTGGCTGGTGCTGCCAGCGGAAAGTTTGACCTGGGTTGAGCCACCTGGCTTATTCAGTACAAACCAGAACAGGAGAATAAAAATTGCTGATATTCACGGCACCACCTGGCAAGCGGTTTATCCGCAATTGCTGGTGCTCACCCACTGTCGCGCCAATGACAGTGTGTTCAAATAGCCTGTCCTGGCGGTTTTCATGGTTGTAAGACGTCACACTGGTGACCCACACGTCGTAAAGGTTGTTGTGCAATGTTCGCCAGGAAATTAAAGCCTGGTGGGATACCGGCCACTGTTGATTTTGGTAAACGTAATTGCCGCTGATGCTCAGGCTGCCACTGCCTCCAGGCAGAAAGTTAGCGACAATTTCGCCGTCAAACCGTACCGGGGCACTATCTACGGTATCGTGGTAAATGAGGTTGCCGTGGCAGCTAAAATCCAGGGGGGCAGGGCGGGAATGCAACCAAATCAGGGAGCCAGACAGTATCACTGTTGTAGTGCATACGCTTATGTAAAACCAACATGGCAACCGTTTCATAATGACCACCCACGGAAGTAGTGAGTCAGGCAGGCTTTGGCACTTTGCTGTGCCAGAGAGCATTCAATAATGGCCAACTGCCCGCTATCTCCATAGACAATCGCGTCTTGTACATTCAGATAAAAAACAGTGCCTTGCTGGCAGGAAAGGTGCTCAATGGCCTGGACTGATTTGGTCAGTGCCAACATGGGTTTTTGCCAGGCATCCGGCAGTTTGGAAAAGGTATATACCGGGCAATAATTAATCCTGGTTAACAGGTATACAGGCCTGGTGGGAATGGCCGCAGGCGAGGGGGTTAACGCGACAAACAGTATAGCGAACGCAGCCACTACGAATGGAACCAGCCAGAGCACAGGCTTTGTAACCCCCCTTGTTGTGGGCGTCAGCGTTTTTTGAATCGGAAGTGCTGCTGTTTGCTGTGGAAGGGAAAATGGCTCAAGTTGCTCGCTAATAGCCAGCTCAGTGTTGAACATAAAACCCACTCTGGGCACGGTAATTATCGTGGGGAAATTCAGGCCAAAACTGCTCAGTGTTTTGCGCAAGATACTGATGTACTGGTTCAGTGAACTGCTGGAACCGCGCAGCCCTCGCTTATCCCAAATTTCATGCAGCAAAGTATCCCGTTCCACCACAATGCCCTGGTGGTGAATCAGTAACGACAATAATAAATTTGCTGTGGTAGTGAGGGTGATACTTTGTTCATCCGGGGTGCTGATATGTGTCAGTACCCCATCTTCAGGATTGTAAATTACGGTGGAATCAATCAACCAGGTCACTTTATTTCTCTGTCTGTTTTATTGGTAGCGTTTAATAACTCAGCGTAACGATGACATCATCACTGTAGGTATCTGCTGCAGGTGGCGACTGGGCGGGAACAACACCAAAAATGGTGTAATCCTGGACGTTTCCATTGCTATTAGTGGCTTCCAGGGTGTTTTCTCCCCGGCTGTTTCCCCAGGGCTGCGTGGCTGCGCTGTCCTGCCAGAGTGAATAGGCCAGACAGTCGCCACTGGCACTGCATAATTGCCGGGTGGAACCACTGGCATGAGTCCCGTTATCAAGGCCTATCGAAAACTGTGTTCCTGGTGGGCAGTGGGTACGTAATGTGGCAGTTGAATGTATGCCAGAACGGATGCTTTCAGCGCTGACCGTACCAAAATCGAGTGTGCTGACGCTTTCAATAAAGCAGCCCGTGGAGATGGTTGCGTTCGCATTACTGGAGTCATCAATGGCACTGCCGCTACTCATTCCCCCCTGGCAAGGCGTTAATGTGTTTTCCTGCGTGCTGGTATTCCAGGTTATTTTTATTCCCAGCGAATAATTAAAGTAACTGTATGCCGGAACACTATTCTGCCCTGTGGGCATCCGGGCCAGTAAATTAAAGGTACTGCTGGTTTGTTGGTTACTCCCGATGGCAAAGGTTTGTTGTATCAGGTTGCCGCTTGCGGTTGTCGCCAGCATTTGTGCGGTGTCGCTGGCATTGTAAAGGTTAAACTGTAATGAATAAGTACGGCCAAATTCATCGCCGTTGGAGGTCATGATGAATGGTGGCTCCTCCAGGCTGGACAAGCAGACTGCAAAATATTGCGTTGCGCCGTAATCTGCCTGGCAGGAATACCCCACACTGGCCTGGGTTTGGTTAATGCTGTCAGTGGCGATAGTCCCAAAAGCGATACTGGCACCATGGGTTATCCAGCAACTGGCGGCCATGGCTTTGGCTGGGAAAATCAGGCAGGCACAAAGTGCGGCTACTCTTAGTATGTGAGCCATTACTGACATTGAATATTCCCCAATTGCAGATAAGACTTCCCGGCAGGCCTGGCGGGAAGGTGGGCATGGCATTGTTGTTGGTTAGTGGTCACTTCCAGTTCTGCCGGAAGGGGTGGGCTTTCCAGCCAAATCATGCCATCACGGGCTACTGTGCTGGTGGTGTTACCCGCCTTGATGCGCAATGTGCTGCCCATTGGTAAAGGTTCGCCCTGGGGATTAACCAGGCGTGCGACAACGGAAACAGTCTCTTTCAGGCCAAAATCAACCAAAACGGCCTGGCCTGTTCCTGGTGAAACATAGCGCTCTGTGATGGGTGCCAGCACTGATGCTGGCAGGTTTAGTGGGTCGATAGCTATCTTGTTGGTGTGGTACCCAGGCAAATCAGTGAGTAATAACCAACCTTTTTCGTCCGTGTTGCCTACCAGGCGGTTTTCCTGGTACACCGGCACCGAAGGAATGCCATTGCTGGACACCAGTGCAACGCCTTGATGGCTTTGGCGCATGGCATAGAAATGACCCCTTAGCAATGTCAGGCTACCCTCACCAGTCAGCCAGGTATCGGTTTGTGTCTGTGAATGGTTAACACCCAGGTGCCATTCGCCGTAACGGTTAAGGTTGCCGATATCAGCATATTGGTATTTCTGGCTACCCAAAGACTGCCCGGCGTACCAGGACCAGCCACCCAGGTCATTATCCGCCTGGTGGCGATAGCGCCATTGCTGGCTACTACCTGTACTTTTGACAGTGAACTGGTCATGAAAGCCAAATGGGATGGACAGCGTGAGGTTGATTTGTGACGCTTTCCCGGCAATATCACGCGTCCAGGTTATATTGGTATTTACCCCACGCCCAAAGGTTTTGGACCATGAGGCATTCAGGTATTGTTCATCATTTTCGGACCAGTGCTGGCGTACCCAACCCATACCCAGTTGCCCCAGTTGCCCTAACTGGGTACTGGCCCAGACAGTGTCACTGCGTTGGGCTGCCACAACACCATTTGCACTGGCGATATCCGTAAAAGCACTGTCTCGCAGTGTGGTACTGGCAGAGAAAGCATACCCACGGCCATTCCATTGCCAACCAACACCCCATTGTTGCCCTGCTCCTTCACTGGCGTGGCTGGCGGAAAAATGTGCGCTTAATACACCAGACCAGGGGGAAGGCAACCAGTAAGCCCCCACGCCTGCATTATGTACAGATTGTTGTTGCTCAGTATGCAGGGCCAGTGTCAGTCTGTTGTTGACGCCATAGCTCCATCCCGCATCCAGCATTGGGGTTGGGGCATAATCATTGGATTTCAGGCTGTAATTTTTCCGCATCCAGCCTGCATCCAGTGTACCGCTACTCAAACCGGCTCCCAGCATCTGTGGGGCACCATATAAATCCAGTGAAACGACTTTGCGCTGGCCATTAATATCAGTAATCACAATCTCGGCCTGGCCATTACCTGTAAATGTGGGTTGTGTGGCGAGGGTGTACTGGCCAGGTGTAACTTGCTGGCTACTTTGCTTCAGCCCGTCTATGTATAAATCTACTGTCGATGGCAGTACCGCTGTGCTGCTGTACTCGGCTCGTGGAGCCGTATTCAGTTGTGGGTCCAGTTGAAAGTTACGGGCAAGATGTATACCACCGAAGCGAACCTGGCGGCTCCAACTGACGCCGGAAGTGATGGCATCCCCAAGCGTCAAAGAAACCCTGTGTTGGCGATTATCAAATTGCCATGCGGTCATTAGCCGGGTAGTACGGGCCTGGTTTTCCAGAGGTGTTTCAGCCAGGCGGCTGTTAAAACTGCTGGTCATGGTGCCGGGGAGCCAGCCTGATGATGCCAGGGTGGTTTGCGCAGAAGCATACTGGTAGCCAGTTGAATGGCTGGCATTCAGGTTATAACCCAGAGTCAGGTTGCCCAGAAATGTATCTGTATGGCGAATATCTGGCTGATGCGAATGTGGTTGTTGGGCCAGGTATTGGTGCCCAGAAAGTGCTGCCATTTGAGCTGATATAGCCAATTGCTGGTTAAGCGCATCGAATGTGGTTGTGATCCCAGGTACATCACGCATTCTAACCCACTCGCTCTGGGGCGATGCTTGTGCAGGGCGGATACCGAGAGTGGATAAATCCTGCTGCTTAAGCCATATCTCTTTACCCAGCACTTTGGCCGGAAATAATCCCGGTGCCTGGCCCTGATTGATGCTGACGGACAGCCACTGAATATTACCTCCCAAAGGTGTTGCTTCAGCGCAAGTGCGTTGCGGCTGTAACCCTGTTAAAAGGAGTAACAGTATGGCTGAGCGGGCATTCATAGGGCACTTCATTGAGTGTCAGTTTTAACGTGGTAGCCTGGTTCAGTGACGATGCAGGAAGGGAAAGCTCTCGCCAGGAACCCGGTAAGATGTAACCGACCAGCCCTGTATCATGGGCCAGCTCGCGGCTATGTTGGCCAGTGAGTAGCAAGTCACTTAGCTTGATATGGCGCATACCCAGGTTGCGTAACACCACTTGCCGGCGTGCAGGGTCCCACTGGCAGGTAACTGTTTTGCTCATATCATCGTGAGGAAGTGCGCGGCTGGCTATAAACACGGGAATGGAGTAGCGCAACAAAAAATGGATGGTATGGCGGGTATCCGTGCCCGCATTCTCGCCCGGCAGTTCATCAATTATCAGCCGAAAACTGTGTTCTTTATCTGCACTAAAAGCCTTGAGCGCAATCAGCCTGATAAGCTGTTTTTGGCCAGCGCCCAGCGAAGTAATCGCAGGGCTACTCACCAGTGTTGTTGCCGGTTCAAGAACATCTTTCCCATTTTCCTGATGCCATTGATACAGGCGAATTTGTGCCCCTTCTTGTTGGTTACCGCTGTTAGTAAGCCATACCGCAGTAGCCTGTTGTTCGGTAGCCATCTCAATATTGACGGGGGCAACCTGCAATGTGGCGGCAAACGCGTAATGCCCCAGCGCCAACATGGCAAATAGCCAGATAATGGAAAAGAGTGTCTTAGGTTTCATTTATTAATAGGTTAGATACAGATTGACATCGTCGTCATACTGGCCAGCCACTGCAGTGGCCAGGGCGTTAGCTTCGATAACACCATAAAGCGTCTGGTTTTGAACTGTGCCAGTCCCTGTGCTTTCGGGCCCGTCAGCACTGGTTATTTGCTGTGATTTACTCGCGTCACTGTAGAGTTTGTAGGCAATATTCGTGGCATCGGTCATACCGCTCGATGGATGCAGGTAGAATGTGCCGCTGGCCTGATCTGCCGAATCTGCGGTAAGTTTCCAGGGAGTACCTTTGGTGCAGGCAATATTCAGTTCGCTGCTTGCAGTTATCTCGCTGGTATCTGCAGAGCTGCGTTGCGCAAAGTCCATATCACTGGCAGAAAGTGAGCAAGATTTCATGACCTCCAGCGTAACGTGCATGCTGGTATTATCATCAGCCTGGCTGGCAAAGGAAAATGCTGCCAGTACACAGGCGTAAGCAATATTTTTAACCTTCATTTCAATAGGTTCTTATTTAAGAAAATTTGGGTTGGTAAAGTACCGGTGAATAGCTTGTGTTCTGGCTATGTTCACCGGGTTACTATTGGCGCCTGGATAGGCTCTAAGTGTTGTATAAAATAATATTTTGATTTAAAGAATAATATAAAAAAATTTAAAGTATGGTTCATTCTTATTGCTGTGCATGAAATGAACCCTGTGAAAGTAAGTCATCGGCCAGCATGTTTATTTAGTTACATAAATATGTGCATGGCGGGGAGGGCGCTCTGGGTAAAACAGTGTGGATGGTGAGAATATTCCCTGATGAAAAGGTATTTTTCCGAAATTATTGATTAAATGGATATGCGACAGGTTTCCATAGGTAACCCTGGCCATAATCGGCAATGCTGGTTTGTGCTAACAGAAAATCACTGTGATTTTCTATGCCTTCAATCAATACCTTATTGCAGAGTTGCTGGCATGTGTGAACCAGTTCACTAAGGCGGGCAGGCTGTTCACGGAAGCTCCAGAATACATATTTATCTATTTTAACTCCATGAAAATGGAATTTTTCCTTGAGAAGGAACTGGACTAAATAGGGGGTCACATCATCGGCCCATACTTGAAAATTCATTGTCTGTAACTGGGCAATGCGCTGGCGTAGTTTTCTGATTTTGCCTGGGGAGATCTGCATTATATTGTGCAGGTCAGTGAGTTCCAGTGCGATTTTTTGCCGGTAAATATTGTGGCCGGCTATAAGTTCTTCCATGGTAGAGGACAATAATATTTCGGTGTCGGTATTTATATAATAACGCTCATAGCTCGGAGTATACAGTGCATAATTTATCTGGTTAGCAAAAAGCGCTGTGCGTTTCTCACTGGAAAGTGTGGAAAAATAGACTTCCGGGTCTACATTCGGGCGCAATGTTGACAGCATTTCCCAGGCAATTATTCCCTGGTCATTGAGAAGGCGAATAGATTCAAATTTATAACCTGTGAGCATCGTTATTGCCAGTACCTGCTGATATAAATAGGAGCGGCTAAGTGTGCGCAAATTATGCTTTTCATGGTATATATAAATGCATTGACTAAGTTTTCGATATTTTTATCTAATTTTTACTATCAATTTAACTTTTCTATCTAATTATTTAATGGCGTATAGCGCACGGACCACCCGGTTACTGGCGGAGCCCGTACGGAATCGCCTTTGCGTGCGGCTACCTGAAAGTGGTAGTGTTGCTCAGACAGTGCGACTAATCTGGTGTTGACGCATTCTCGCCAGTACCCGTTGAGCAGATATAGCGCAAAAAATGTATAGCTATACCAGGCAATGTGATGTTTGACGAGTTGATATCAAAGAACTAAATAAGGGCGATATTTAATATTGCCTTAATTTGGTCAGGTGCTGATACAGAGCCGCATCGCTTATTATTGATACTTTGACAGGCAGGAAGAGATAAACATCATGACACAACAACTCACCCTTTTCTTAGACGACAATTCGTCAGTGGGGCTGGATGTGCTCCCCGGTACCCTTGGGCAATCTGCTGTAGATCTGCGCTCGCTGGCACAACAAGGGCTGTGTAGCTATGACCCCGGTTTCAGCAATACGGCCGGGTGTAAATCGGCCATTAGCTATATAGATACTGAACAAAGCATACTGCTGCATCGCGGTTATCCGGTGGATCAACTGGCTACTCAATGTGATTTTTTAGAGTTGAGTTATATCCTGCTGTACGGTGATGCACCAACAGAAGATGAATACCAGGCGTTTAGCAATACGATTACCCGGCATACTCTGGTGCATGAGCAAATGGCCAGAATGTGCAGTGGGTTTCGCCGTGATTCGCACCCAATGGCATTAATGTGTGCATTGGTCGGGGCGCTGGCCGCGTTCTACCATGAAATGGTGGATGTCTCTAATCCGGAACATCGCCGCCTGGCAGAAGTGCGCCTGCTTTCAAAAATGCCAACGCTTGCCGCTATGAGTTACAAGTACACTGTTGAGCAACCGGCCAATTACCCGCGTAACTCCCTGTCTTATGCCGGTAACTTCTTGCATATGCTGTTTGGTGTGCAGGCGGAACCTTATGTGGTAAACCCGGTGCTTGAACAGGCGATGAACCAAATTTTAATCCTCCATGCTGATCACGGGCAGTGTGCTTCTACCACAACTGTGCGTACTGCTGGGTCATCCGGTGCCAATCCATTTGCCTGTATTGCTGCAGGGCTGGCTTCTTTGTGGGGACCACAACATGGTGGTGCCAATGAAGCCTGTATGAGTATGCTGGAAGAGATCCGTGAGATAGATGAAATCCCGGCGTTTATTACGCGTGCTATGGCACAGCCTTCAGTATTCCGGCGCCTGGGTTTTGGTAACTCGCGTTATACGCACTCAGATCCTCGCGCAGCTATCTTACGCGAAACCTGCCACAAGGTACTTAAAGAACAAGGTATGGAAGATAGCCTGTTGCAGGTTGCTATGGCGCTGGAAGATATTGCCCTGAATGACAGCTACTTTATTAAGAATAAACTGTTCCCCAGCGCCGATTTTTACACTGCAGTGATTCTTAAAGCGATGGGCCTGCCGTCGACCATGTTTACAGTTGTTACCGCAGTTGGTCGTACTCTGGGTTGGGTTGCGCATTGGAATGAAATGCACGAAACCGTGGATGAGCCTTTGCAAATTTATCGCCCGCGCCAGCTCTACACTGGCCCGGCCCAGCGAGATTTTGTTTCCCGCCGTAAAGGGTAATTTGCCCAACCAGGTTTGCTCACTAACACCAATAAAGCAGGCACGCCGCTTTATTGGTGTCATTTTACTGGTGGCACAAAAGTAGTAACTCCGGCTGCTGTACTATTTTGCCAGATGAAGTCTGGGCATTGATTATGCCTTTCCCAGGCGGGTTTTCTCTGTTTATCCATCCCCACAATATTGCCCTGCATCTGTCCAGGCCCTGAATTCATGCCTGTGGCAATTACCCGTTGTTATGTATGCACACCTTTGGTGCGTAGTGTGATCCACCCTTAAAAATACTGCAGTTCACCAGGCGGGCAGATGTTTTATCTGCGCGTTTTTTCTGCTCCTGGTTTGCAAATTTCATTGCTCTGTTACTTAGCGATACCTCAAATATAAAAAGACACATTTTTTTACCCATAGATACCCATGCTGGCATGCAACCTGCTGAATGAACTCCGTTACACAACACATCACATCAACAAAGCGTTCAGATAGCCGGGCCAGTGAGTGCCGGAACTGAAAATAAGGGGTAGGTCAGATGGTGAAACATGGACTAAAAAAGGGGTTGGGATTAGTCGATCTCACCCTGCTGGGGATAGGGTCAATGATTGGCTCGGGCTGGCTTTATGCCGCGCTCACCAGTGCAGGATATGCCGGTGCACAGACAGGCTGGGCATGGATTCTGGGGGCCGTAATCGTATTACTCATTGGCCTGGTATTTGCTGAGTTATCAGCGGCTTTACCGCGCGCCGGGGGGTTTGTTCGTTACCCTAACTACTCACACGGAAATGTAGTGGGTTTTGTCATTGGTGTCAGTTCTCTGCTGGCGTATACCAGTACAGCCGGGGTTGAAGTGGAGGCGGTACGCCAGTATGCGGTTTACTGGTGGCCTGCTTTGGGGCACACCGATGGTAGCCCAACGGCGGCAGGTTTTGCGGTGCAGATTGGGCTGCTGGTGGTCTTTTTCTTGCTGAACTACTGGAGTGTGAAAGTGTTTGGCCGGGTTAACACCATTGTCACCGCTTTCAAATTCATTGTGCCATTGCTGACAATTGTCACATTATTTATGTATTTCAATGGTGCAAACCTGGATGTTCCACCGCCACCACCTGGCGGCACGCACGGTATCTTCTCCTCACTCACCGGGGCCGGGATTGTCTTTGCATACCTGGGCTTCCGCCAGGCGGTAGATTTTGCAAGTGAAGCAAAGAACCCACAGCGTGATGTCCCGCTCTCAATCATGATTGCGATTGGGTTAAGTTTCGTGATTTATTTGCTGCTGCAATATGCTTTCCTGGGGGCTGTACCTTCAGAAGCATTGAGTGCGCATGGTTGGGATGGGCTGAAACAGGTACTGCAATCACCTTATGCTGATCTGGCTCGCAGCCTGGGTATTACCTGGCTGATTAACCTTATTCTTGTTGATGCCGTTATCTCTCCGGCGGGTACGGGTAACATCTACCTTGCTGGTGCAAGCCGCGTATTGTTTGCATGGGCGCGTAATGGCCACTTATTTAAAGTGTTCGGTAAAATAGACGAAAAATCTGGTGTGCCGCGTGGTGCATTGTGGTTGTCACTGGTGTTGGCGATTGCCTGGACCTTGCCGTCCGAATTCCAGGTGTGGGGTGGGTTGATTGGTGCCGTTACCTCAGCAACAGTCTTCACCTATTTGCCTGGGCCTATTTCTGCCGGTGCTTTCCGCCGCCATTTGCCCCATTTACACCGTCCTTTCCGCCTGCCGCTGTTTAATCTGCTAAGTCCACTGGCATTTGTAGCCAGCACTTTGCTGGTTTACTGGAGTGGCTGGTCAGTTAACATTATTTTGCTGCCAATCCTGATTGTTGCCTGGGTTTTGTATGCCCTGTTTGCGAAGAAAGGGCAACATCATCAACGCGATGTTGGTAGTGCCTGGTGGTTGTTGATTTATTATATCGCCATGATGGTGATTTCCGGTCTTGGTACGTTTGGCGGTACCGGGTTAATTAGCTCACCGTGGGATATGATCCTGTCGGCTGTGGTTAGCCTGGTGTGCTACTACTGGGGCGTAAGTGCCAGCCTGGCAGTGCCTGAAATCACTGAAGAAGAAGATGAAACGCTGGTAACTGAACACATTAATCAAGAAGGTTATGCCCAGTAATTCATTCAATTAATAGCCAGTAACATTCAACGGTAATGCCGTTAGTTTCCCCGCCTGGGTGAATAATATTGCCCAGGCGGGGTTTCTTTTTTCTTGCCTGAAGGGGGAGTCGCGCAGCCTCAGGGCCGTCTCTTTTTGGCTGGATGCTGTGTAACACATTCAGAAGATTGTTGAATATGAGCCGTGTTTGCCTGCAAGAAGAATACAACAGACTTACTTAGAAAAACGGGGAAGATGTGTAAGGTCAAGAAATAGCGGGCTTATTCTAATGCAAACTTTCTATATTAATGCATTACATGAGTATGATGCCGAATACCATGGGCAGGTTTCCCTGCACAAATAAGCCAGCCGCTTGCTATGTAAAATAAAAAGAAGGTAAACAGACGTATCATCGCGTCTTGTGGAACAGAGTATACCGTTATAGTTCTACGGCAATAGCGAAATTAGATGATATTTTGTACGCTATTTATGTGATGAGATGCAGTTTATATGTAAGAAAAGGGTATTTTTAAGATTGGTAAATGGGATTAGCATCACAGTAAAAAGCTTATATTATGAAAGTTAAACAATTTTTAATTGGCGGGTTAATGCCGATTTAACCCGCCGGAGTGAAGCGTTGTTTTATTTTGTTACAATTGGCTCAGGGAATAAGCCACCTTGTTTTTATTCCTGACTAACACAAACAAGGCCAGCATCCCCACCAATGCCAGGCAACTGGCCAGAACAAATGCTGCGTGGTAACCCCCGCCATATTGAATCAAAAAACCAGTGATGACCGGGGACATAATCCCGGCAAGGTTAGCCAGCAGGTGGACAAACCCACCAGTCGTTCCAATACGTTCTGCCGGAACAATATCTTGCAATAACGACCAGCATGCCTGTGGTGTCATGTAGGCAAAAATAGTTGCCAGTGTGATGCAACTGACAGCAACAGCCAGGCTTTGCGCCCATGCCGCAGCCAGTACACTTACAGCGGCGATACCCAGGCCCATAAAAATGACCATTTTACGTGAAAACAGAAAGTTATTCGTCTTACGGTAAATGGCGTCACACACGCCGCCCCCACCAATAAAGCCCAGCGTGGCACCTAACCAGGGCAAAATGCCAATAATACTCATGCTTTTGATATCCAGATGCTGGAAGTCAGTTAAATAACTGGGCAGCCAGGAGAGAAAGAAATACTGGATATAGTTAAAGCAGAAGAAAGCAGCCGCCACACCCAGTACAGATGGGGAAAGGATGTAGTGCCAGAAGGTATGCTGTTGTGTATCGCCGCTATTCTGAACACTGGTTGCCGGGCGGTTCTCGGCGATAAACTGCGCTTCTTCTTTGCTTACTGAAGGGTGCATTTCTGGCTTATCACGAAACAGCAGTAACCAGGCACCCAGCCAGATGAACCCAAGGCAGGCAATCACGATGAAAGCGATTCGCCAGCCATACCACAGGCCGACAAACCCCACGATAGGCGCGGCAATCGCAGCCCCTAATGGCTGCCCGGCATTAGTAAAGCCAACTGCACGGCCCACTTCTGATTTGGGGAACCAGTTTGCGATAGATTTATTGGTGGTTGTCCCCATAGGGCCTTCACCAATACCAAACAGTACCCGGACGATGAGCAGATGAAAAAAGCCGCTAACCAGCGCGGTGGCTCCGCAAAATATAGACCAGATCCCAGCGGCCCATGCATACACTTTCCGTGGGCCCAGGCGGTCAGCGCCCCAACCACCAATAAAGCAAAACACGCAGTACCCAACAAAAAAACAACTGAACAGAATACCCATATGGGCATCGTCCATACTCAGGTCGTGCTTAATTAAGGGTGCCATAACTGATAATGCGGCTCTGTCGAGATAGTTGAGCATTCCGGCGAAGAACAGCAGCAGTGCTATGACAACGCGATAACGGTTTTTAAGCATGGGAACCTCCATTGAAAATGCAGGTTGCGCTGGCGATAGTGAAATCAGCCAGTACTTCCGGGTTCGGTTCAAATCCAAGTCCGGGTGAGTCAGGTAACGTCATCTCAGGTTGGATATTGAGGAAGGGGTGGAGCAATGGCGTCCACTGAACCCAGGGAACTTCAAGGCGGACATTCTCTGGCAAAAGGCTTATCAGATGTGCTGTTGCCAGAAGCCCGGCTCCATAATAAAAACAGTGAGGAATAACAGTGACTGCATGTTCCCGCCCAAGGGCAAAGACCCGTAACATGCCGCTGATTCCGCCAACTTTACAAACGCTGGGTTGTAAAATATCGACAGCACCGGTGCTTACCAGCCGGGCAAAATCTGCATCACCAGCGGCATTCTCTCCGGCAGAAAGCGGAACGCCATGGCGGCGAACAGTTGCCAGCCCTGCATAGTCATCTGGTGGCCAAACGGGTTCCTCCAGCCAGGTGAGATTGAGTTCACGTAATGCATCAGCCTGCTGGCAAGCTTCTTCCACGGACCAGGGGCAATTCACATCGACCATTAATGACACATCGGCTGGAAGGGCCCGACGGACGGCGGCAATCGCGGGGAGAGCCGTTTCATGGAGTTTGATAGCATCATAACCTTGCTGCCATACTTCACGGGCTTTTTCTGCAACCCTGGCCGGTTCATTGCCATAACTGACAAGGCTTGGGTAAACGCGAATTACAGGGCGTTTGGCTCCAAGATAGCGCCACAGAGGTTGTTCAGCTTTACGGGAAAGCAAGTCCCACAGAGCGATATCTATTGCCGATAATGCATAACGTACTGGCCCTGTCCGCCCAAAACCATGAAAGGCGTAGTCTGCGCTAGTCATCAATGCATCGAGATCTGCTCTGGTGCTCAGTGTTTTGCCAAGGAAAAAAGGCCCAACGGATTGTTCTAATGCACAGAAAGTGACAGGGTTAATTAAGTGCCCAAAGGCTTCTCCCCAGCCTGTCAAGCCATCATCGGTTTCTATACATACCAGTAAAGACTCCATCTTACTTAATGCAGGTGAAGCCGCATTATAATCCTGGTGCGCATCAGCATATTTTTCCCGTCCAGAGTCAAAAGGAATAGCAATACGCGTGAGGGTTATTTTTTCTATTTTCATCATGCCCCCTGGTTAGAGTGAATAAATAAGTAACGTATTTATTCTATGCCTAAGCCTGGCCAGACTGTTTTGTGCATCCGGTTGATATGTTTTATTTTATCTGAATGGTGTTCGGGCATTTGCCTGGTCGTTTGTGGGGATGCTCACAGATAGTCAGTGGAGCGGAATTGTTCTGGGGGAGTCTTTTGCCCAACTATCACTTCAATGAAATGAAAGTTAGCCTCTGTTTTTTTTGCCTGGGATATTTCTTATGTGTTGGTGGTTTTATTATTGGTTATGGTTATTTGTAGCTATTTTGTTACATAATTCAATTAAAACCATATTGACTATATGGCCTTGTTTTTCATTATTTTTGTTGATTAGAACTTAGGCTTTTCGCCACAATAGCTTTGCTAATTTCTGGCCATAGACAAGCACGTATTCCCGGTCCGGTGGTGCGCTGTTTTACTCTGGTATGTTTTCCCCCGGTTAATCCGATCCCTGGGCTGTGTTTACCTGAGATGTTTGTATGATGGTTACCCACTATAATTTTGTTCTTGTGGCTATTTCTTTTCTGGTTGCTGTTGTTGCGTCTTACACCGCTTTGGATATGGCGGGCAGAGTAATGGAAGTAAAAAGCCGGGCTGCCCGTTGGTGGCTGGCTGGTGGTGGAACAGCAATGGGGATTGGCATTTGGGCCATGCATTTTATTGGTATGTTGGCGATGGTTATGCCAGTCAGGCTTGCTTATAACCTGCCAATGACGCTGCTTTCTTTACTTTTGGGTATTGCGGCATCGCTTTTTGCTCTTCGCCTGGTTTGCCACTCTGTATTGCCCGTATACCGGTTAATTTTTGGCAGTATCACCATGGGAAGTGGCATTGTTGCAATGCACTATACCGGAATGATGGCCGTGGAAATCTCACCAGCCATTATTTGGGACCCGTTCTGGGTTGCCGTCTCTATTATGGTTGCCTTTATTGCGGCAGGTGCCGCTCTTTATTTAACTTTCCGTTTGCGTATGCGACGCCGGGCGGTGCATTTGTATCGGGCTGCCGCTGCTTGTGTGATGGGCGTTGGCATTGCGGGAATGCATTATACCGGAATGATGGCCGCGCATTTCCCTGAACATGGCCATGGGGCACCAGGATTGAACAGTAGTTGGATAGCACTACTTGTCACCCTGGTTAGCCTGACTATTCTGGGTATTGCACTGTTGACCTCGGTGTTTGATGCCCGCTTACATGATAAAACCAACGAACTGGTTAGCTCGTTAGCCCTGGCGAATGCTGAACTGGCGAAACGTGCGCATTACGACGGGTTAACTGGCCTGCCTAATCGCGGGTGGCTGGAAGAACAACTGGCTGTCATTCTGGACAATGCTCACCGTGAGAATGGGCGTTTTGCATTAATGTTCCTTGATTTGGATGACTTCAAACAAGTTAATGACAGGCTAGGCCACCAATCCGGGGATTTACTGCTGGTGGAGGCTGTGGCTCGTATGAAGCCCGTTTTGGCAGACCGAGGGATCCTTGCCCGGCAGGGAGGGGATGAGTTTGTTCTGTTTATGCCCATAGAACGCGCAATCGAAGCGGCCGGAATTGCCAAAAAATTGGTTGAGAGTATGGCCGCGCTTTATGTGGTAGCTGAACAATCAGTGCGGGTAAGTTTGAGTGTGGGTATTGCACTTTATCCGGAGGATGGGCGCGATGTCCGTGAGCTAATGTTTAATGCTGACACCGCGATGTATTACACCAAACAGAACGGGCGTAATAACTTTCATTTTTACCAGAAAAGGATGGGCGACCGGCAAATCCAGGAAAACCAACTGGTTGGTGAATTGCACCAGGCTCTCAGAAATCAGGAGTTTTGCCTGTATTACCAGCCTAAATTTTGTGCTCCCACGGGGGGAGTTCTTGGCTTTGAAGCCTTAATTCGCTGGCAACATCCCGAGAGGGGAATGCTGGCACCAGACAGTTTTCTGCCTTGTGCTGAGAAATTCGGTTTAATTATCCCTTTAGGGAATTGGGTGCTGGACGAGGCCTGCCGCCAATTGGCGCAGTGGCGGGCTGAAGGTGCCACTCACTGGTCTGTGGCAGTCAATTTATCTGCCTTGCAACTGGCACAACCTGGCCTTGTCGCGCAAGTGCTCACTTGCCTTGAGAAATACCAGCTACCACCAGACGTACTGACACTGGAAATAACGGAAACCTCGGCAATTAATAACCCACAAGAGAGCGCTTCTCGCCTGGCCCAATTGAAAGCCCGTGGGGTGAAGATCTCGATTGATGATTTTGGGACTGGTTACGCGAATTTACTCTATCTGAAAGCGTTACCGGCCAGTGAACTGAAAATTGATCGGGCGTTTATAAAAGATACGGACCCCAACTCACAAAACACGGCAATTGTGGCTCTGATTATTGATTTGGCCCGGTCCCTGAAGCTCAATGTCGTTGCTGAGGGAGTAGAAACAGTGGCACAAAAGAACTTTTTCACCGGGCTTGGTTGTGATGTACTGCAAGGGTATTTATTAGGGAAACCGCTACCGGCCAAATCAGTCATTCCTCTTCTCCATAAGCGGTAATTAACACTAAGAGCCTGTCCCATTAGGGCTATTTTACTTGCCATTTTGAACTGTAATTGTTATTGGGTGTTGCTATGGTGCCTTATCTGGAAACTGAACGGTTATTGTTGCAGCCACTCTGCCAGAGTGATGCTCCGCAGATACAAAAGACTTTCCCTCGTTGGGAAATTGTTCGTTATCTGGTGGCTTCGATACCCTGGCCTTATCCTGCTGATGGTGCACAAAAATTTTTGTCTGAGGTTGCCTTGCCTGCTATGGAAGCTCAACAGGCATGGATATGGTCGTTACGCTTGAAGTCTGCGCCAGATAAACTGATTGGCATAATCGGTCTTTATGATAAGGAAGATAACCACCGTGGTTTTTGGCTGGCACCTGAATATCAACACCAGGGGTTAATGGCTGAAGCCTGTGAATGTGCCAATGCCTATTGGTTTACAGAACTTAACCGCCCATTATTACGGGTTGAAAAGGCGACGGTTAACGCTCGTTCAGAGGTTATTTCAAAAGCCCAACATATGCGCAAAATAAAATCGTATACACAAAATTATGTTGGTGGTGTGTTTGCAACATCTTTATGGGAGTTAACCCGTGAAGAGTGGCTATCTTACCACTTGCCCAGCGAATAAAGCTCGCCACTAATGAGTAACAAGTTAAACTGCATGTTGTATTTATTAATGCCAGGCTATGAATAAAATGGCCTGTTGGTGTATGCAGGGTGATTTTACCCATAAGTTGTAGGGGGCTGCTGAATTATTTTTAGTGCAATTTATATCATAAGTGGTTTTTCTGCTGGGCGAGTTCATCTCTCTATTTTCTCTCTATCTCACTCTATTTTCTCTGAATACGGTTTTTCCCGAAGCCTGCCATTAATCTATTCCCGGTGGCCAGTTGTTTACACTGGTATCAACTTCACATTTAGAACCTGTCCCATTAGGGCTATTTTACTTTCCGTTTTGAATCTGGGCAGTGCTCGAAGTCCTCACGTACTCCGTGTACGCTCCGGTTTCTGCGCGCTGTCCGTGTCCAGACTGGCTGCGACAATAACGCCTACTGGGATAGGCTCTTATAGTGAAAAATCCCAAATGTTCTTAATATTTTTAAAATGTTTCTTGTTTTGGTTTGTTGGTTAAATTCCTGTTAATTTGAAGCATTAAAACGCATTAAAAATGCTACATGCATCACATAAATAGCCTTTTTAAGATTTTATATAGCGGCTTTTTTTTCAGGATTTTCTATTTTCTGATTCGTTTGCGTTAAGTTTTGTTGGTTTTTTATTCTGGTATTTTTTATTTTAATGATATTAATAAATTAAAAATAACAATTTAATGGTGTTTAATTTTACATACTGTCATATGAATGGTTTTATATTCCTGGCTGGCATTGCGGGTTTTCCGCCAGCGTGATGGGAAACAAAGCAATGCTTCAGAGCACAATCTGCCGAACTTGAATCGTGTGCATGACTGAAGCCTGTTTATTGTCTGCATGACTAACAAAAAGTTAAGGCTTAAAGGGTCTATTATGAACAACCAAATTCATATTGATGGTGAAAACTATTTCATTACACTGGCAATAACAAAAGTGATGGATGATATTCTGAAAAATAGCCAGTTGAATATTTCCCACCTAAAAATGGCTGCAGTGGTTGATGCTACCCCATTTCTGGAATTGCAGCGCTTTCAGAAATTATCACTTGATGTTTATGATTTGATTTTCTGTTCAGAGTATTTTTATAATATTGTTTGTGAATTTTCACCTGAAAATATCAATAAATTTGTTTGTGTTGATAACGATATTGCCAGCTTACGTAATAATTTGGAATCGTTAATTAAAGGGTTTAACAGGAATTACAGTACCCGGCCTTATTTTCCTGACGGTGACAGAGAGAAGTCACTTTTCACACCGTGTGAATTATCATTTATCAATGACTATTTTTCTTGCATGAGGGCAAAGCAAATTGCCCGGGTAACAGGCAATAATGTGAAATCTGTTTCGAATAAGAAACGTAATATTATGAATAAAATTCACTGCACTAAGAACAGCGATTTTTATATTACCCTGTACTTTCTCAATATGTTGCATAAAGTTGAATTGGAACTGCATGAACCCATCACCAATGTGCGTAGCACTGTTGCATGGAAACGCGTCTCTGGCCAGGAGACTGGCGCTTTTCAGTATGCGCACTAATATGCGTTAATGTCAGCCCCCCGTTAACGTTATCTCCCGGCGTAGATTTTTTGTGGCAGCCGCGTTTGATAAGCATGTGCTGGTGTAAAAATATAAGGTGTAAAAGAGAGTTGTATAACCATGTAATGGGATAATCGCATGGTTGTACAACTGCATAGTTACAGAACTATGCTATGCTTTGCCCATCCTGGTGACAGGAAGCACACGGACACTAAAGGCGGCCTTAACCTTACCCTATATGAATTATCTTATTGCTAATACGGTCATCTATGACACGGAAAGTGGTGCCTTCATATTGCAAGGTGCAGTGAATCAGGATGACGCAAAAACACTTACGCCTACAGCTAACCGTATTCTTGCCTTATTACTGTCTGCACCGGGTGAAGTTTTTAAACGTGAAGACATTCTTGATAAGGTCTGGGAATCTCAGGGGCATGCTGGTTCAAACAGCTCTCTTAACCAGTACATCAGTATTTTGCGTAAGGCCCTCTCTGAGTGGATTTCTGATACCGATATTATTGTTTCCGTCCCACGAGTCGGGTTCTATTTTAATGCAGATATTTCCGTTGTTCCCTGGGTTGAAGCCGCGGATGAAGAACCTGAAAAAGTAGACGAAATACCCGCCCATTCTTCGCGTTCGTCTCTTATTCCTCTGGTTGTTAATCTGGGGCTGATTGCCGCCATTTTGCTGGTGGTTACCCTTGCAGTGAAAAGTTACCGTGAGGTACATATCACTCCGTTGTACAGCAAAGTTTACTCGCAAGGAAAACTGGGGTTATGCCAGTTAAACACCTGGCATAAGTTAAGCCCGGATATGAAAAAAAATGCGCTGGAGATACTCAACCAGACTGCGCCAGACCTAAAAGAAAAATGCCTGAGCGAACCCGCCGTGATTTATTTCCAAATCCAAAAACAAGTTTATTTAGGCCGTGAAGGGCGGATATTTTTTGCCACTTGTTCACAGGAGAAAGGACAAAGTAACCTGCTTTATTGCGACAGTACCTATAAATATAACTGGAGTAAGAAATGATGGTGTCGCGCATTCTGGCGGGTGTGTTGGTGGTGGCAATGTGCGTGCTGGCGGCAGTCAAAATGACCAGTACCGCAGACCCGGTGCTGTTGAATTGCGAAGCCAGCCTGCATTATGAAGATGCGGCATCTGTGGTGCCACTTTCTTATGATGGCACAATTACTTTCCACGCCTCTGGGAAAAACATTGGGCAGTTCCTGTTGTCCGGGAAAGTTCGTTACCAGAATCAGCTGTATTCATTGTCACGCCAGGCTGTGTTCGACTACGACAATATTGTCCTGAACCAGTACCGCTTGAAAGTGACCAGCATGGAACGCATGGGGCATGATGACCTGCCGGAGAATGTGTTCCCGATAGTCTTTAAGCGCCTGAGCCTTGGCAATTCAATGGTGTTGTATATTAACCCGGTGAATTCCCAGTCACTGGTTATTGGCAATGTTGTGTCGCCAATTGCACTGTGCATGCACCAGGCGAAATAACGCAGGCTCAGTGCAACGGGCTGGATGCCACCGGGCAACGGAGCCCGGTGGCTGTGAAGTACGCACGTTTTACTCAATCATCTCTTTGGTTATACCTAACCGTTTCATTCGTGAAAGCAATGTGGTGCGCTTGATACCAAGGCGTTGTGCTGCTCCACGGGGCCCGGCGACCACGCCATTTGTTTCTTTCAGAACACGCAGAATTTGCTGGCCTTCATCTTCGCCCTGCAATGGCGTATCGGTATCTTCCGGTAGCTCAAAGCTGGCTCGTTCATTCAGCGTAACTTGTTCAGGCAACGACAGTTGCAGCACACTACCACGGGTTAACAGCACAGCACGTTCGATGACATTTTCCAGTTCACGCACGTTACCCGGCCAGTCCATGCGGCTTAAGGTGCGCAGTGTTTCTGCCGGAATACTGTCAATGCTGCGCCCCATACGGCGGGCTATCTTGAATGTGAACGCTTTTACCAGTAATGGAATATCTTCCCGGCGTTCACGCAGGGGAGGTAACTGAATAGGGAAGACATTAAGCCGGTAGTAGAGGTCGCTGCGAAATTCCCTGTCGGTGACCATCTGTTTCAAATCCCGGTTGGTTGCGGCAATCAACCTGACGTCGGCGTTGATGACTTTATTACTGCCAAGGCGCTCAAACTCTTTCTCTTGTAATACGCGTAATAATTTCGGCTGTAATTCCAGCGGCATATCACCCACTTCATCGAGAAACAGCGAACTTTTATCTGCCAGTTCAAAGCGGCCAATACGTTGGGTGCTGGCACCAGTAAACGCGCCACGTTCATGGCCGAACAGATCACTTTCCAGTAAACCGGCAGGCATGGCCGCGCAGTTGATTTTTACCATGCGCCGGTTATTACGCCCGCTCAGGTTATGGATAGCACGGGCTATCAGTTCCTTGCCGGTACCGGTTTCCCCAAGGATCAGAACGGTACTGTCGCTCTGTGCAACCATTTCCACTTGCTTCATGACCGATGACATCACATCACTGCGGCCAATAATTTCACCAAACTCACTGGAGACATTATTAATTTGTTCAGTCAGCGCCAGGTTTTCATCCACCAGTTTTTCTTTGAGCCGGTGAATTTCCTGGTACGCCAGCGCATTGTCTACCGCAATAGCAATACGCTCAGCAATTTGGCGCAATAACTTTATATTACTGGCAGTAAAGACTTTTTCTTCGCATTGAGCCAGCTTCAGTACGCCAACAATGTTTTGCCCGAACATCAGTGGTAACAGGCACAGTGTCTGGATTTGGTTGCCCCACATTTCAAACAGCATGCGTTCATAAGGCGCGTGTTCATCACGCTGGTTCAGGTTTACCAGCAGCATTTCCCGGCTTTTAAATACCCGTTCAGATAAGGTACCTGCTTCGTCTACTTCGCTCTGGTCGTGTACTGGTGCGGCTTTATCAACATAATGCGTAGACCAGATGCTGACCTTGTTCTTGCGCGAGTTACGCAACACCACACTGATAGAATCAATATTAAAGTAGTGATGGATCTCTTTTGCCGCTTCACTGACCAGCTCATCGAGATGCAATTTTGACAAGACAGCATTGGTAATGGCAACCAGAATACGGAAATCATCCCGTTCCCGGCACAAAATCTGGTATTCGTAACTGGAGGTCAGGCGGTGCTGAATCTGCTCAGCGGCAACACCTGCCACCTGGGTAAAGATTTGCAGGCGGCCAAACTCTTTTTCACTCCAGTTTTGTGTGTTTTGGCGGATAAATTCGCATCCACCAAAAATATGGCCTTCAGCCGCCAGGGGTAACAACCCATAGTGGCCAAACGTGCGATACAGTGGCATTTGAGCCAGTTGTGGCCAGGTCTCTTTAAATTCTTCGTACTCGCAATGCAGCGCTTCAGGGCGTGACAATATTCGGCGTAATGGGCCGTTCGCCAGCGCCGTTTCGTCTTCATACTCCAGTTGTGCGCCCTTGCCATCGGTGCCATAGAAGCTGGCGCGCTGATGGTGAGATTGCCACAGCAGAATATTCGCCTGGTCTGCCAAACCGGCCTGGCGAACCAACAGGGTGAGAGCTTCGGAAAGCGCACACAAATCAGCTTGTTGCAATAAAGTCCGGGTGATATCGAACAGACCTTGCTGCCCGAGATCGCTCATCGGTGTATATGACATAGTGCCCATCCAGTCAGGCGCGCCTTAGGGCGCACCTTGTTATTATTTTCATGTGTGACTTTAGTACATCTTAACGAATGGCAAAAAAGAAACGCCAAAAACTTATGCCATCAACAAATGCGCGGTAATGGCTCCGCGTGAGGGAGATCGAGAGTACGTTTTACACCGTATAAACCGGTGACTCGCACGCCTTTGCGTTCGACTACCTCGCCAATAATGGCAGCCTCTGCGCCAAGGGGGTGGGCACGAAGTTGCGCCAGCACACCTTCGGCTTTATCGCGTGCCACAACAATAACTAACTTGCCTTCATTGGCAAAATTGAGTGCATCCAACCCCAGTAATTCACACACACCGCGTACAGCCGGGTGTAAAGGCAGGTTGGCTTCATTAATTTCCATCCCACAGGCACTGACTGCTGCGTACTCATGCAGAACGGCATTCACGCCGCCACGGGTGGCATCGCGCATGGCTTTAATGCCCTGCAGGCCTGTTACCGCCTGAATCAGTGGGGTCAATACAGCACAGTCGCTGCGTAACTCACCATCCAGCCCAAGGGATTCACGCAAGTTAAGAATGGTTGCGCCATGGTCGCCCAGTGTGCCACTCACCAGAATCATATCCCCAGGTTTGACCTGGTTTGCGCCCCAATTAAGGTGGTGGGGTACAGCGCCGATACCGGCGGTGTTAATAAACAGCTTGTCTGCTGCCCCGCGCGGCACGACTTTGGTATCCCCGGTGACCACGGCAATACCTGCATCTTTGGCCGTTTTGGCCATACTGGTGACAACCTTTTCCAGGATGTCATAATCCAGGCCTTCTTCCAGAATAAACCCACAAGAAATCCAGCGAGGTATTCCACCACTGACTGAAACATCGTTGGCGGTACCACAGATGGCAAGTTTGCCGATGTTCCCACCGGGAAAGAATAAAGGGTCGATGACGTAGCTGTCGGTGGAAAATGCCAGGTGGTTACCACTTTTGGTTAACACATCCAGCGGTAAGCGTGCCTGATCTTCCTGGGTTGCCAGCCAGGGGTTGTCGAAGGCGTGCATAAACAGCTGGGCGATAAGTTGTTGCATTGCCTGCCCACCACTACCGTGGGCGAGGGTGACGGTTTTCATGCCACAGGTTCCTCTGCTCGATATTGATACCAGGCAGCACAGGCACCTTCTGAAGACACCATCAGCGCGCCAAACGCGCTTTGTGGGTTGCAGGTTTTGCCAAATAGTGGGCACTGATGTGGTTTACACCGGCCAGTAAGTACATCGCCACACCTGGCCCGTGGGTCGTCATTGACTGACTGGCGCACCGGGTTAAAGTGGCGTTCGGCGTCAAAACGCTGGTACTCAGGGGTTAAATGCACCCCGGAAGCATCAATAACACCCAGGCCACGCCATTCACTATCGCCATTGACCACAAATACATCGGCAATTGCCTGCTGTGCCAGTTTGTTGCCTTCATTAGGTACCACGCGGCTGTACTGGTTCTCAACGCATGCGTGATTCGCTATTTTCTGCTCAACCAGCATGGTTACGCCTTGCAGTAGATCAAGGGGTTCGAAACCAGCGACCACTAAAGGCCGATTAAATTGTTGCGTAATGAAATTATAAGCCTGAGTACCTATAACCATACTGACATGGCCAGGGGCCAGAAAAGCATCAATCTGGTTATCTGGCTGCTCCAGTAATTTTTGCAGCGTAGGGATCAGCGTGATGTGCTGGCAGAAAAAATAAAAATTACTGATGTTTTTCGCTTTTGCCTGGCGCAGGGTGATGGCCGTGGCAGGCATAGTTGTTTCAAAACCCAGCCCGAAGAACACGACTTTATGTTCCGGGTTTTGCTGGGCCAGTTTCAGTGCGTCCATTGGCGAATAGACAATACGGATATCCGCACCTGCTGTTTTGGCATCCAGCAGGGAGCCCTGGCGGCCAGGTACGCGTAGTGCATCGCCAAAGGTACAAAAGATAACACCAGGCCTTCGGGCAATATCGATACAGGTATCAATACGCCCCATAGGCAGCACACACACCGGGCAACCAGGACCGTGGATAAACTCGATATTGGGCGGCAATAACTGGTCCAGGCCAAACTTGAAAATGGCATGGGTGTGCCCGCCACAAACTTCCATGATCCGCAGTGGATGCTCTGGCGTGGCATCCAACAGCGGAGCCCGTTGTGCAAGGTGCGCCAGAAGTTTGCGTACCTGTTCCGGGTCGCGGTATTCATCGACCAGATGCATATTAACGCTCCTCGCCGTACAGCAGTGCGCCGACATCTGGCTCAACATCAAACATATTTTGTAAGGCTTCCAGCGTGTCCCTGGCTTCCTGCTCATCAATGACACTCATGGCAAACCCAACATGCACCAGCACCCATTGCCCAAGCCGCGGTTGGCCCTGTTCATCATGCTGCCCTACAAGGCTTAAATCGACATCGCGCTGGATGCCGCACACATCGACTTTTGCCTGGTTGTCATCCAGCAGGGCGCTGATTTGCCCAGGAATGCCTATACACATTGTTGTGCCTCCAGCCAGTTAAGCCAGGTCTCCATGCCGTCACCTTTCGTGGCAGACAGCGAAATGATTTCAATTTCCGGGTTAACTTCACGGGCGTAAGCGAGGCATTTCTCCACGTCAAAATCCAGGTACGGCAGTAAATCGACTTTATTGAGGATCATCAGCGAGGCGGCGGCGAACATATGCGGGTATTTCAGTGGCTTGTCTTCACCTTCGGTAACCGACAATACCGCCACTTTATGGCGCTCACCCAAATCAAAACTGGCCGGGCACACCAGGTTGCCTACATTTTCAATAAACAGAATGCCGTGGTTGTCCAGCGGCAGGCGGTGCATGGCATCGTGAATCATTTGTGCATCAAGATGGCAGCCTTTACCGGTGTTCACCTGGATTGCTGGTGTGCCGGTTTCACGGATGCGTGCGGCATCGTTAATGGTTTGCTGGTCGCCTTCGATAACCGCGCACGGCACACGCCCTTGCAGGCGTTTCAGGGTTTCTGTCAGCAGCGTTGTTTTACCAGAACCCGGGCTTGAGACCAGGTTGAGAACTAACTGTTGTTGTGTGGCAAACCAGGCCCGGTTTTGGCGAGCCAGTTGGTTGTTTTTATCCAGCACATCAATTTCAACTTCCAGCATACGGCGTTGGCTTTGGCCAGGTGCGTGGCTTCCGGCTTCACCGTGCCCATAGTGCAGGTCACCGCCTGTCAGTTCATCTGGCGTGAAATGTGTGGTTTCCGGCGCAAGTCCGGTGATACTCAGTTTATGAGAAACAGAAGCCGACGCCGCGAAAGGCGCACTGCGAAAAGGTGAGTGGGGATTATGCTCATCGCCTTCGATATAACGGTTGCCTTCACCGCAACCACAAGTGGTACACATACAGAACTCCTACTCGATTTCCAGGCGCATTATCTGCATACCGTCATCGGCCACTATCTGGAGCTTATCGCTCTGGCACTGCGGGCAACGGCGCACGCGCTGGGTTAATAACGTGACATATTGCTGGCAATCCGGGCACCAGCACTCCGCCTGTTGTTCTTCTATATGTAAAGCACAGCCTTCGGCCAGTGTGCCGCGGCACACCAGTTCGAAACAGAAGGTCAGTGCGCTGGTTTCCACGCAGGAGAACGCGCCAATCTTGAGCCAGACTGCGGTAATGCGCTGTGCGTTGTTCTGGCGAGCCTGTTGCTCCATTAATTCGATAGCGCGTTGGCAGAGTGTAATTTCGTGCATAACTTCTCCTCGTGAATCACCCTGCGCAGCCTATGCAATAAAAGTGCCACGTTTATTTTATGCAAGGTAAAGAAATGTCGTCAGCGATGACGAAGATGACGAAAATGACATGTCAAAAATCGGGTTATTATGTGATATTTTAAATAAATATATAATAATCAATGAATTAAAAATTGGCACGCTATGTGCTTATGGAGGGAACTTCCATCAAAAGAGTAACGCAACATGACCATTTGGGAACTGAGCGAAAAAGCTGAATACATTGCCGACCGGCATCGCCAGCTACAGGATCAGTGGCATACCTACTGCAATACCCTGATTCAGGCCGTCACGTTATCAAAAGCACACCTGTACCACGCCGTGGGATGCAGCCCCGACGAAGACCTCTGTTTTGTGCTGTTTGACCACTTCATTGTGCATATTGAGCCAGCTAAAGGCTTTAACTGCCACACCATCGAATATGCCTTAAGTACCCGTGATGATAACACCCGGCTACTGATTGGCACGGCTGAGCTGAGCAATGCCGGGCAGATGGATAACAGTGTGAATATTCGCGACCGCCAGCAGGTTCTGGATCACTACCTTGGCAAAATCGGCAGTGTCTACGACAGCCTGTATCAGGCAGTACATGATGATACGCCACTGAATGTTAGTGAGCTTAAACAAGAACTGGCCCGCCACGCACTGGCCTGAGCCTTTGTTTGTGTCGACATCTGTCGAAATTGACAGTTTGCGGCATGTTTTCGTCATAAATGACTATCGACCCGAGGACATAACCCGGTGAATCGTTTTGTTATCGCCGACTCCAGACTGTGCATAGGTTGCCATACCTGTGAAGCAGCCTGTTCTGAAACGCATCGTCAGCAGGGGCTGCAGTCGTTGCCGCGCCTGAAAGTGATGCGTAATAAAAATGAATCCGCTCCCCAATTGTGTCACCACTGTGAGGATGCGCCGTGCGCGACCGTGTGCCCGGTTAACGCAATTAAACGTGTTGATGGCGCTGTTCAGCTCAATGAAAACTTGTGTGTGAGCTGCAAGTTATGCGGCATTGCCTGCCCATTTGGCGCCATTGAGTTCTCCGGCAGCCGCCCGCTGGATATTCCTGCCAACGTCAATACATCTAAAGCGCCTCCGGCTCCGCCAGCTCCGGCCAAAGTCAGCAGTATGCTGGACTGGGTGCCGGGGATTCGCGCTATTGCCGTGAAATGTGATTTATGCCAGTTCGATGAGCAGGGCCCTGCCTGTGTACGTACCTGCCCGACCAAAGCATTGCGTGTTGTGGATAACGCAGATTTGGCGCTGGCCAGCAAACGTAAACGTGCGCTGACGGTGAATGCGAATTTGGGAGATCTATCTTTATTCAACACCGCAACGGAGGCGAATAAATGAATGCGTTATCGTTGATGGATGGCGCAGTGCTCGGTTTTATTATTACCGCTGTGCTGTCGCTGGTATTTGCCTTTTCCCGCGCACTGAGTGGCTTACTGGCCGGCGTGTGTGGCGCTATCAGCAGCCTGATGGCTATCCTGGCGGCTGGTGCAGTGCTGACAGGGGCTGCGCCTCAGGCTATCAGCACGTTCAGTTTTATGCACATGACATTTCAATTAACCGCATTAAGCAGTATCTGGCTGATTGCATTGTGTATCCCGTCACTGTTTGTCAGTGTGTTCAACATTGCCTGGCATCGCCACGCAGAAGTCCGCTGTAATGGCTTCTTGCTGAATTTGCTGATGGCTGCAGCGGTGCTGGCAGTGACTGCCACCAATTTCGCTATGTTGATTGTGATGGCTGAAATTATGGCGCTGTGTGCTGTGTTTCTTACCGGATGCAGCCAGTCTGGCAAGCTGTGGTTCTTACTGGGCCGCCTCGGAACGGTTCTGCTGGTGGTTTGCGCATGGCTTATCTGGGCGCGTTACGGCAGTCTGGATTTTGTCGACTTACAGCCTGCTGTTAGTGCGTTCCCGTTAACTCCGGCTATCTGGATCCTTGGTTTGCTGGGTTTTGGCCTGCTGGCTGGCATTATTCCATTACATGGTTGGGTGCCCCAGGCGCACGCTAATGCTTCTGCGCCAGCCGCGGCACTGTTCTCTGCAGTGGTTTTAAAAGTAGGCCTGTATGGCATTCTCACCTTGTCATTACTGGGTAGCCAGTTACCGCTTTGGTGGGGTGTTGTCGTTCTGTTGCTGGGTATGCTAACCGCCTTTGTTGGTGGGTTGTATGCGCTGATGGAGCACAACATTAACCGCCTGCTGGCTTACCATGCGCTGGAAAATATCGGCATTATTCTGCTGGGCCTTGGGGTTGGGCTGATTGGCTGTGCGCTGAATGACACGGTGCTGATTGCCCTTGGTCTAACCGGCGGGTTATATCACCTGATTAACCACAGCCTGTTTAAAACCACCTTGTTCCTGGGGGCCGGGGCTGTGTGGTTCCGCACAGGCTACCGTGACATTGAGAAACTCGGTGGCATGGGCAAGCGGATGCCAGCGATTTCCCTCGCTATGCTGGTGGGCCTGATGGCGATGGCTGCATTGCCACCCCTGAATGGTTTTGCCGGTGAATGGCTGATTTACCAGTCCTTCTTCCATCTGAGCAATGTTCCTTTGTTTATTGGCCGCTTCTTTGGGCCGATGATGGCAGTTGGCCTGGCCATTACCGGGGCACTGGCCGTGATGTGTATGGCAAAAGTGTATGGTGTGACCTTCCTGGGCGCGCCGAGAACTGCCGCTGCTGAACAGGCTCGTAGTGCGCCGGTATTAATGAATATCAGCGTGATTGGGCTGGCTCTGTGCTGCGTGGTGGCGGGTGTTGCTGCGCCCTGGTTGCTGCCATTACTGCAACAGGCCGTCCCATTACCTTTAGTCACCGCGCATTCCACCGTTTCTCAACCGATGATGACACTGTTGCTGGTGGCCTGCCCATTCTTGCCTTTCCTGTTGATGATGTTGCTCAAAGGTGACCGCCTGGCTGCCCGCAGTAAAGGCATGGCCTGGGTGTGCGGCTACGACCATGAGCAATCCATGGTGATTACGGCTCATGGCTTTGCTATGCCAGTGAAAGGGGCATTCGCGCCGGTACTGAAATTGCGTAACTGGTTGAACCCGGTGCGTTTATTTCCGGGCTGGCAGAGTGAATGTGTGGCGGGGGTATTCCGTCGTCTGGCCTTAATTGAACTGGCTGTACTGCTGGTTGTTGTCATTACCCGAGGAGTCTGAAGATGAATACTGTGTTACTGGCCTGTATTCAGGCGCTGGTGCTGTTTGCACTGGCTCCCCTGATTGCTGGTGTGACGCGCGTTGCCCGTGCCCGGTTGCATAACCGCCGTGGCCCTGGTCTGCTCCAGGAATACCGTGATTTGGCCAAGCTGCTGGGCCGCCAGAGCGTGGCACCTGCGGCATCGGGCTGGGTGTTCCGCCTGGCACCGTTTGTGATGTGTGGTGCGTTGTTAACAATTGCTACTGCGTTGCCAGTGGTGACAGTGGCTTCTCCCCTCGCGCCATTGGGCGACCTGATAACGCTTCTCTACTTGTTCTCCATTGTGCGCTTCTTTTTCTCAATTGCGGGTCTGGACACCGGTAGCCCGTTTACCGGCCTGGGTGCCAGCCGTGAGGCGATGCTTGGGGTTCTGGTTGAGCCTATGTTGTTGTTGGGGTTGTGGGTGGCGGCATTAGTGGCGGGTTCCACTAACGTTGGCAACATCGCGCTGGTTATTGCGCACTGGCCGGTTTCCCACAGCATTCCGCTGGTACTTGCGCTGATTGCCTGTGGCTTCGCCACCTTTATTGAAATGGGCAAATTGCCGTTCGACCTTGCAGAAGCCGAACAGGAATTGCAGGAAGGGCCGTTATCAGAATATAGCGGTGCCGGGTTTGCTGTCATGAAATGGGCAATCAGCCTTAAGCAACTGGTGGTGCTGCAAATGTTTCTTGGGGTGTTTATCCCCTGGGGGCAAATGACCCAATTCTCGTGGTCCGGCCTGGTACTGGCGGTGGTTATCGCCCTGGTCAAACTGGTTGTTGGGGTGCTGGTGATTGCGCTGTTTGAAAACAGCATGGCACGCCTGCGTTTTCTCGCCACCTCCCGGGTTACCTGGGCTGGGTTTGGCTTTGCCTTTTTAGCGTTCGTCTCCTTGTTGGTGGCGTGATTTAAGAGAGTGTGTCCATGTCAGAAGAAAAAATCGGCCAGCAGTATATTGCTGCGCTACATCAGGCTTTTCCGGGCGTTATCCTGGAAGAAGCCTGGCAGACCAAAGACCAAATAACGTTAACGGTTAAGGTCGACCGGCTGCCTGAGGTGGTGGAACATCTCTACTACCAACAGGGTGGGTGGCTGTCAGTGCTGTTTGGTAATGACGAACGCCAGTTGTGTGGTAACTACGCGGTCTACTATGTCCTGTCGATGGAGCAGGGTGTACGTTGCTGGATTACAGTCCGTGTTGAAGTAGACCCAGTGAAACTTGAGTACCCGGCAGTCACGCCACGCGTACCGGCTGCGGTATGGGGTGAGCGTGAAGTGCGCGACATGTATGGCCTGCAGCCTGTCGGGTTGCCCGATGAACGCCGCCTGGTGCTGCCTGATGACTGGCCGGATGATTTGTATCCGCTGCGCAAAGACAGCATGGATTACCGCCAGCGCCCGGCACCGACCACCGATCAGGAAACTTACCCGTTCATTAATGAACTGGGCGACAAGAAAAACAACGTGGTGCCGATTGGCCCACTGCATGTCACCTCTGATGAGCCGGGCCATTTCCGCCTGTTTGTTGATGGTGAGAACATCATTGATGCCGACTACCGGTTGTTCTATGTCCACCGTGGTATGGAAAAACTGGCTGAAACCCGCATGGGTTACAACGAAGTGACATTCCTGTCTGATCGGGTGTGTGGCATTTGCGGTTTTGCACACAGCACGGCGTACACCACCTCGGTGGAAAATGCTATGGGGATCCAGGTGCCGGAAAGGGCACAGATGATCCGCGCGATTTTGCTGGAAGTGGAGCGCCTGCACAGCCACCTGCTCAACCTGGGGCTGGCCTGCCACTTTGTGGGTTTTGACTCCGGCTTTATGCAGTTCTTCAAGGTGCGTGAGCATTCCATGAAAATGGCCGAGATCCTGACCGGTGCGCGTAAAACCTATGGCCTGAACCTGATTGGCGGTATTCGCCGCGACATGCTCAAAGACGACATGATTCAGACACGTAAACTGGCACAGCAAATGCGCCGCGACGTGCAGGATCTCGTCGATATTCTGCTTAGCACGCCGAATATTGAACAGCGTACCGTGGGGATTGGCCGCCTTGACCCACAAATCGCCCGTGACTTCAGTAACGTAGGCCCAATGGTGCGTGCCAGTGGCCATGCCCGTGATACCCGTGCCGATCACCCGTTTGTGGGTTACGGGTTGCTGCCAATGGAAGTTCACAGTGAGCAAGGCTGTGATGTCATTTCGCGCCTTAAAGTGCGCATTAACGAAGTGTTCACTGCGCTGAATATGATTGACTTTGGCCTGGATAACCTGCCGGGTGGCCCGCTGATGGTGGAAGGTTTCACGTATATTCCCCACCGCTTCGCTTTAGGTTTCGCAGAAGCGCCGCGTGGCGATGATATTCACTGGAGTATGACTGGCGATAACCAGAAATTATATCGCTGGCGTTGCCGTGCGGCGACTTACGCCAACTGGCCAACGCTGCGTTATATGCTGCGCGGTAATACCGTTTCTGATGCGCCGTTAATCATCGGCAGCCTTGACCCGTGCTACTCCTGTACGGACCGCATGACGGTAGTGGATGTGCGTAAACGTAAGAGCAAAGTAGTGCCATATAAAGAGCTCGAACGCTACAGCATTGAACGCAAAAACTCACCACTGAAATAACGTCTTTGGCGCCCGTTTATAGCGGGCGCAGAGGAGCAATGATGTTTACGTTTATCAAAAAAGCATTGAAGACCGGGGTGGTGACACAAAGCTACCCACTCAGCCCGATTGAGGTTGATAAAAATTTCCGGGGTAAGCCACAACATAACCCCCAGCAATGCATTGGCTGTGCAGCCTGCATCAATGCCTGCCCGTCTAACGCATTGAGTGTGGAAACTGACCTGGCAACTGACCAGCAAGCCTGGCAGTTTAACCTTGGGCGCTGCATCTTTTGTGGCCGCTGCGAGGAAGTTTGCCCAACGGCCGCGATTAAACTCTCCCAGGAGTACGAACTGGCTGTCTGGCGTAAAGAGGATTTCCTTCAGCAGGCGCGTTTTGACCTGTGCCATTGCCGGGAGTGCGGCAAACCTTTTGCGGTACAAAAAGAGATTGATTACGCCATCGCCCTGTTAGCCCACGAGGGCGACCCGCGTGCGGAATCTCGCCGGGAAAGTTTTGAAACCTGCCCGGATTGCAAGCGTCAACAGTGCCTTGCGCCGTCAGATAAAATTGATTTCAGCCGCCAGATGAAGGAGGCCAGTTGATGAGCAACCTGTTAGGGCCACGTGACGCCAATGGGATTCCGGTTCCGATGACAGTGGATGAATCCATTGCGCAGATGAAAACGTCATTGCTGAAAAAAATCAAACGTTCAGCCTATGTTTACCGGGTGGATTGCGGCGGTTGCAACGGCTGTGAAATTGAAATCTTCGCCTCTATTTCTCCGCTGTTCGACGCTGAACGCTTCGGGATTAAAGTGGTGCCTTCGCCACGCCACGCCGACATTCTGTTATTTACCGGTGCGGTAACCCGCGCCATGCGCTCACCGGCGCTGCGGGCCTGGGAATCAGCCCCGGACCCGAAAATTTGTATTTCTTATGGTGCCTGTGGCAACAGTGGCGGCATTTTCCATGACCTGTATTGCGTCTGGGGCGGTACTGACAAAATAGTACCGGTTGATGTCTATATTCCAGGGTGCCCTCCGACACCCGCCGCCACGCTGTATGGCTTCGCCATGGCCTTAGGGCTTCTTGAGCAGAAAATTCATGCCCGGTTGCCGGGCGAAGTGGATAACCAGCCTGCGCAGTTATTACACCCGGATATGGTTCAGCCGTTGCGCGTGCGTATTGAGCGTGAAGCTCGTCGCCTGGCAGGCTATCGCTATGGCCGCCAGATTGCCAATGATTACCTGCGTATGCTGGCACAGGGCGAAGATAAAGTGGGGAGCTGGCTGTCGAGTGAAAATGATCCGCGCCTGAGTGAAATTGTTGGCAATCTGCAAAATTTGGTGGCCGGGGAGCGTGTCTGATGAGTGAAACCGTGGTGTTCAGCCAGTTGAGCCGCAAATTTGTCGATGAAAATGACAACACGCCCGCAGATGCCCAACAAGTGGTGTATTACAGCCTGGCGATTGGTCACCATTTGGGGGTGATTGACTGCCTGAAAGCCACGTTAACTTGCCCTTATCCGGCTTACCAGGCATGGGTGGCGACACTCGAAGCGGGTAGCCAGGCGCGGCGTAAGATGGAAGGTGTGCCGCGTTACGGTGAAATCGTCATCGACAGTACCCATGTCGATATGCTGGCTTACGCGTTTGACAACGCCCGCAGCCAGCAAACGGCGGAGCAACAAAGCTGGAGTGAGCAAATGCTGGCAATGTTGCAGGCTATTCACCAGGAGCCGGCGGTGTACCTGATGGTCAGGAGACAATATGACTGATGTTTTGTTGTGTGTTGGCAACAGCATGATGGGCGATGACGGTGCCGGTCCATTGCTGGCCGAGCGTTTTCGGGCCGCAGCCCAGGGGGACTGGGTGCTGATAGATGGCGGTAGTGCGCCGGAAAATGACGTCGTGGCGATTCGGGAATTGCACCCAGACCGCCTGCTACTGGTTGATGCAACAGAAATGGGGCTCAACCCCGGTGAGATTCGGGTTATCAACCCGGACGATATTGCTGAAATGTTCATGATGACCACTCATAACATGCCCCTGAACTATTTGGTTGACCAAATCAAAGAGGATGTGGGCGAGGTGATTTTCCTTGGCATTCAGCCAGATATTGTCGGTTTTTATTACCCCATGACTGCACCAGTGATTGCTGCTGTGGATGAGGTTTATGCCCGGCTTGCCACTTGGGAAGGGCAGGGCGGCTTTGCTTTACTGGAACCAGACTGCTGATTTTTTAGCTGTCAGTATGTTGTCAAATGTCATCGTCACTTGTGTCGATGACATTTTTTTTGGTTTAAATAGAAAATTAAAATGTTTAAAAACAATTAGTTAATAGTTGGCATGAAACATGCTTAATAAGCGCGGAAACCACTATTACTGCTGGAGAAGTAGATGAACCGTTTCATCCTTGCTGATGCGAGCAAATGTATCGGGTGTCGCACATGTGAAGTGGCATGTGTGGTGTCTCACCAGGAAAACCAGGATTGCGCTGCGCTTACGCCACAAAGTTTTCAACCACGCATTCACGTTATTAAAGGCATCAATATTTCCACCGCGACCATGTGCCGCCAGTGTGAAGATGCCCCCTGTGCCAATGTTTGCCCGAATGGTGCCATCAGCCGCGATAAAGGTTTTGTTCATGTTATGCAGGAACGCTGCATTGGTTGTAAAACCTGTGTGGTTGCCTGCCCATACGGCGCGATGGATGTTGTCGTGAAACCGGTCGTGCGTAACAGCGGTGCCGGGCTGAATATTCAGGCGGAAAAAGCAGAAGCGCACAAATGTGACCTGTGCTTTCACCGTGAAAATGGCCCCGCCTGTGTTGAGGCCTGCCCGACCAACGCGATTGTCTGCGTCGACAGAAATAAGCTGGAGTCAATGAGTGCGGAAAAACGTCGCCGTGCTGCTCTGGATACCACCACATCGCTGATGTTTTAACCTCAGTGACTTTCAACTTTTAACAGGTCTGTTATAGATGAAAAAAATCACCAGTGTTTGCCCCTATTGTGGCGCAGGCTGCAAACTGAAACTCGTTGTTGAAAACAACAAAATTATCCGTGCTGAAGCGGCCGATGGGAAAACCAACCAAAGCGAATTGTGCCTGAAAGGCTATTATGGCTGGGACTTCCTGAACGATACCAAACTGCTGACGCCACGCCTTCAGCAGCCGATGATCCGCTATGAAAAAGGCGGCAAACTTCAGCCCGTTTCTTGGGAAGAAGCCATTAGCTACACCGCAAAACGGTTGAGCGACATCAAAGCTAAATATGGCCCGCGTTCAATTATGACCACCGGCTCTTCTCGTGGTACGGGTAACGAAACTAACTTTGTAATGCAGAAGTTCGCCCGTGCTGTTCTCAATACCAATAATGTCGATTGCTGTGCGCGTGTATGCCATGGCCCGTCAGTTGCTGGCTTACAAGCGGCATTAGGTAATGGGGCAATGAGTAACTCCATTGGTGACATTGAAAATTCCCGTTGCCTGCTGGTCATTGGTTACAACTGTGCGGATTCGCACCCCATCGTGGCGCGCCGGGTAATTAAAGCCAAAGAAAATGGCGCAAAAATTATTGTTTGCGACCCGCGCCGTATCGAAACCGCTCGTATTGCCGACCAGCATCTGCAAATTAAAAACGGCTGCAACATGGCACTGGTGAATGCCTTTGCTTATGTCTTGTTGGAAGAAAACCTCTACGACAAAGAGTATGTCGCGAAATACACCGAAGGTCTGGATGCTTACCGCGAAGTGGTGAAAGACTACGCGCCGGAAGCAGTTGAACACCTGACCGGGGTTAGCGCGCAACAAATTCGCCAGGCAATGCGCACTTATGCTGCCGCACCTTCTGCCACCATTATGTGGGGCATGGGCGTTACGCAATTTGGCCAGGCTGTTGATGTGGTTAAAGGCCTTGCAAGTCTTGCACTGCTGACAGGCAACCTGGGCCGCGAGAATGTTGGGGTTGGCCCGGTTCGTGGTCAGAACAACGTGCAGGGTGCTTGTGATATGGGCGTTCTGCCTAACCAATTCCCTGGCTACCAGAATGTCACCGATGCTGATGTGCGTGCCAAGTTTGCCAAAGCCTGGAATATTGACCCGGCAATCATGGATGACAAAGTCGGTACTCGTATTACCGAAGTTCCACACCTGGCGCTGGAAGGGAAAATCAAAGCTTACTACATTATGGGCGAAGACCCGCTGCAAACCGAAGCGGACCTGGGCCTGGTGCGTAAAGGGTTTGAAGCGCTCGATTTTGTTGTCGTGCAGGATATCTTCCTGACCAAAACTGCGGAAGTGGCTGATGTGCTGCTGCCTGCAACGTCATGGGGCGAGCACGGTGGTGTCTTCACTTGTGCGGATCGTGGTTTCCAGCGTTTTGAAAAAGCCATTGAACCGCAGTACAACGTGAAACGTGACTGGGAAATTATCAGCCTGCTTGCGACAGCAATGGGTTACCCCATGCACTACGAAAACAACCAGGAAATTTGGGACGAGTTGCGTGAGTTGTGCCCGCTGTTCTATGGCGCAACTTACGAAAAAATGGGTGACATGGGGCACGTACAGTGGCCGTGCACAACGCTTGACCACCCAGGCACCCAGTATCTGTACAAAGATAATAAGTTCGATACTGATACCGGCAAAGGTAAGTTGTTTGCTGCACAGTGGCGCGCACCGGCTGAAGTGCCAGATAACGACTACCCGTTGGTATTGTGTACTGTGCGTGAAGTGGGCCATTACTCTTGCCGTTCTATGACCGGTAACTGTGCGGCACTGCAAACGCTGGCGGATGAACCGGGCTTTGTACAAATCAACCCGGAAGATGCGCAGCGTCTTGGTGTGAAAGACCAGCAACTGGTTTGGGTGGCTTCCCGCCGTGGGAAAGTTATCAGCCGCGCTAATATCAACGAACGTATCAATACGGGTGCCGTGTACATGACCTACCAGTGGTGGATTGGCGCATGTAACGAACTGACTCAGGACAACCTGGATCCTATCTCCAAGACACCGGAAACCAAATATTGTGCGGTTAACGTGACGGCGATTGAAGACCAGCGCTGGGCAGAAAACTATGCACAAACTACTTACAACGATATGAAAGCACGCCTGCGCGAAGCTATCGCATAAGGCTGAAAACGCGCTGCGGGCATGGCTCGCAGCGCATGATAAGAAGATGAGCGATAACGGTATTTGCTTACGCATTCGCGGTAAAGTTCAGGGTGTTGGGTTCCGTCCCTTTGTCTGGCAACTGGCGCAACGTTTGAATCTGGCTGGCGATGTCTGTAATGACAGCGCTGGTGTGCTGGTGCGCCTGTATGGCGACAGCCACGGGTTTGTTGAGGGATTACAGAGCCATTGCCCTCCGTTGGCGCGAATTGACAGTATTGACCCGTTCCCTTTCCATTGGGCTGCACAACCCCAAGGGTTTGCCATTCGCCAGAGCGAAACACAGGGCGCAATGGTGACGCAAATAGCACCCGATGCGGCAACCTGCCCGGAATGCCTTGCTGAAATGAATAACCCGCTTGAACGCCGTTATCGCTATCCTTTTATCAACTGCACACACTGTGGCCCGCGCCTCACGATTATCCGGGCGATGCCTTATGACCGGCCAAATACCGTGATGGCGGCATTCCCGCTTTGCCCCGCTTGTGAAAGCGAGTACCAAAACCCGGCTGACCGGCGCTTCCACGCCCAACCTGTCGCCTGCCCGGAATGTGGCCCTCAGTTATCCTGGCTGCATAGCGGTGAACCTGAACAGGCCGGGGAGAACGCATTGCAACGGGCGATTGCCTGTTTATTGCGTGGTGAGATTGTGGCGATTAAAAGCCTGGGTGGGTTTCACCTGGCTTGTGATGCAACCAGCCAGCAGGCGGTGATGCGCCTGCGCCAGCGTAAACAGCGGCCAGGTAAGCCTCTGGCGGTAATGCTGCCAGATGCCGCATCACTGAGCGCCAGTGCGCAGGAACTGTTGTTAACCCCCGCAGCACCTGTTGTGCTGGTAGATAAAACCCAGGTTAACCATCTGTGTTCCGCCATCGCGCCGGGGTTGAACGAAGTTGGGGTTATGGTGCCATCCAACCCCATTCAGCATTTATTGATGCAGGGCGTGAACCGCCCACTGGTGATGACATCCGGCAACCTGAGCGGTAAGCCGCCAGTGCTGAGTAATGAAGACGCCTGTCGCGATTTGGCAGGTATCGCCGATGGTTTTCTGCTGCATAACCGCGACATCCTGCAACGCATGGATGATTCGGTAGTCGCTGCCGATGGGGCGATGCTGCGCCGGGCTCGGGGATTTGTCCCGGATGCTTTCGTGCTCCCACCTGGATTTGCACCAGTGGAACCGCTGGCAAGCCTGGGGGGCGACCTTAAAAATACGTTCTGCCTGGTGCGTGGTAACCAGGGTGTTCTCAGCCAGCACCTGGGCGATTTACATGATCCCCTGGTGGAGAAACAGTGGTGGCAGGCCTGGCATGTGATGTGCGAAGTCTATGGCTTTAAACCCCGGCATATCGTTGCCGATGCGCATACAGGTTACCGTGCTTATTCCCTCGCTTGTGAAATGGGCCTGCCGGTACAGACGGTGCTGCACCACCACGCGCACCTGGCGGCTTGCATGGGGGAGTATGGCTTGCCAGCGGATACCAAACCTGTGATAGGGCTTAGCCTGGATGGTATTGGTATGGGCAGTAATAGTGCGTTGTGGGGCGGTGAGTGTCTGCTGGTGGACTACCGCCAGTGCCAGCACCTGGGCGGGTTGCCGCCTGTTGCATTGCCCGGCGGTGACCTGGCCGCACGTCAACCCTGGCGTAATTTTCTCGCGCATTGCCTGGCTTTTGTTCCCGGTTGGCAGCGCTACCCGCAATGTGCCAGTTTACTGGCTCACCCCTGGCCGGTGCTGGAGAAGGCCATTGGCCGGGGAATTAACTCGCCGCTGGCCTCTTCTGCCGGGCGGTTATTCGATGCAGTAGCCGCTGCACTGGGTTGTGTGGCAGACCAGCAAACCTGGGAAGGGGAAGCAGCTTGTCGCCTTGAGGCGCTGGCTATGCAGTGTTCAGGCTTGCGGCACAGCATTTCCTTACCCGTGGAGAATAACACGCTGGGGCTGGCTGCTTTCTGGCCCGCTTTTCTGGCGCTGGATGCAACCATGGCAGAAAAAGCCTGGGTGTTTCATGATGCTCTGGCTCAGGGCTTTGCCCAACTGGCACTGCAACATGCCCGGGCGCAAAACATTTCTACTATCGCCTGTGCTGGCGGTGTTTTTCATAACCAGCTTTTTCGCCAGCGCCTGCAATACTGGCTTGGCGATTACCATGTGCTGTTTCCCCATGCTCTTCCGGCAGGAGACGGCGCACTTTCATGGGGGCAGGCGCTGGTTGCGGCTGCCCGGTTGCAGGGATAACCAGGAACCTATTATGTTGTCGAAAATGTCTCATCTGGATGGGCGATCCGTATCACTGATCAGTGCTTTATTGTTGGCAAATATAGGTGCGTGGTGCTGGGCGTTTATCGCTTTCAGCCACAGCCCGGCGCTGATGGCCGCCAGTTTGTTGGCCTGGTGTTATGGCTTACGCCATGCTGTCGATGCCGACCATATTGCTGCTATCGACACGGTTACTCGCAAAATGATGCAGCAAGGGAAGCGTCCACTTGGTGTGGGTGCCTGGTTTTCGCTGGGGCACTCCAGTATTGTGGTTCTTGCCACAATTACTATTGCGGCCACAGCGGCAGCTTTTCAGCATAAAATGGACTGGTTCCATGAAACCGGTAGTGTGATTGGTACAACGGTTTCTGCCGTGTTTTTGCTGGCTATGGCGCTGGTAAACCTGGTTATTTTACGTGGGATTTGGCACGCATTTGGCCGGTTGAAACGCGGTGAACCTGTAAACAACGCCGTGGACGATGCAATTGGCGGCGGCATGATGAGCTGGTTATTTAAACGGACATTCCGGTTAATTTCCCATAGCTGGCAGATGTATCTTGTTGGCTTCTTGTTTGGCCTGGGCTTTGATACCGCAACGGAAATTGGCGTACTGGGTATCTCGGCGGCATCGGCTTCCAACGGCATTTCTATTTGGTCAATTCTGGTATTTCCTGCGTTATTTGCCAGCGGTATGGCATTGATTGATACCCTGGATAATTTTGTGATGGTGGGTGCCTATGGTTGGGCATTCAACAAACCGCAACGTAAGCTCTATTACAACATGACGATTACTGGTACCTCTGTGGTTGTGGCACTGTTTATTGGTGGTATGGAAGCGCTGGGTCTGGTGATGGAAAAACTGGATTTACAGGGCGGTTTCTGGAATATCGTGAGTTTACTCAATGATAATTTAGGCAATGCGGGTTTTGTCGTTGTTGGATTATTTATTTTCTGTTGGTTGGTATCGATGCTGAATTACCGCTGGAAGGGGTACGATGCATTATCTGTTCACCACTAAAGGTGGCCTGGTTTTTAACTGAAATCACTAAATTGATTTTCCCGGTTTTGTTTACATTGTTGGATAACCTCCGGGACTACCGGGCAAAAAAAGACCTGAAGTTACCAGGTCTTTTTTTGTTTTCTGTTTTGTGCAATTAGTCTCAACAAATAAAGGTATTCCTGTATAAAAATAAGGGGATTATTCCTGTGGGGTAAAGTTTTGCGGATGTTGCGAATCTGTTGGCTGTGTGTTTCTGTTTTCTGCGATAAACCCCGATAATTACGCCAGGAAATTGTCTTAAATACGACAATGAAAGTGGAATGCAGGGTTTATACCCAAATAATAGCCTATTATTTGCTATTCCGGTTTTACTGTTTTGTATTGTGTTGCTGGCCTCTGCGCATGGCAAAAATACCCACTTAATCCCCTTTTTTATACTCATGATTTCCTCTTTTAATGGGGTGTGCTGACATAAGTCGTTTACCTTTTTGGCTAGAGTTCACACTGCCCCTGTGCTAGCGTTGTTGGGCCTGCATACAATAAACGCGTTACGCGTTATCAATGACACAGACTGACTGATTATGATTGTTCGCCCGCCTCAACACTGGTTCACGCGGCTATTTGCGTGGCACGGTTCCGTGATGTCTAAAATCTACTCACGGTTGTTATTAAACTTATTGTTATCTCTGGTATTGCTTGGGGTATATAGCTGGTATGAAAGCCTGCATGTTAAAATAACCCTCGCACCGTTCAGCTTATTGGGCATCGCAATTGCGATTTTCCTTGGGTTCCGTAACAGTGCTTCATGGGCGCGTTATTGCGAAGCGCGGCAATTATGGGGCAGTTTGCTAATTAACTGCCGTTCGTTGATGCGTGAAGCTGTCACGCTATTTCCTGACGACCCTCAGTACCCACAGCGCCTGAAAAACGACCTGCTGGCATTTTGCTATTGCCTGAATTACCAGTTGCGCCATAAACCAGTGGAAACGGTGTTACAGCGGTTTGTTGAACAACCAGAAGCCACACTAGTGAATGCTCAGCAAACACCCTGTAACCGGTTGTTGTTAATGATGGGAGAGCGGGTGGCACAGGCGCGCCGTGCCGGGAAAATTTCCGATATTCTCTACCAAAACCTTAATGCGCACCTGAACCAACTCTCAGGTATTTTGGGCGGCTGCGAACGTATTGCCAATACGCCAGTACCTTTTGCTTACTCATTGATTTTGCACCGTACTGTCTATGCTTTTTGTACCTTGTTACCTTTTGCCTTGATCAACCAGATCCACGTCTTTACCCCGCTGGTTTCGGTGTTTATCTCTTATACTTTTATTTCACTGGATACTCTGGCTGAAGAGCTTGAAGAACCTTTTGGAATGGAAGCGAATGATCTGGCTCTGGACGCAATATGCAATACCATTGAAATCGAGTTGTGCCAGATGATTGGGGATAGCAACTGCCCACCGAAAATGCACCCGGATAAACAACACCGCCTCACCTGATTCCCCTATGTTTCATCTGTAATTTGTGAGCAGTCACCAAATTACATCGTGGCGATAAAAAAATAAGTTACATGTTCTGCACCGAATGCCGATAACCCTTTCAGATGTTATGAAATCGTTATTGATCAATAACCAGTAACAAGGTGCAAATATGGGCTTTCTAAAAAATTTTACTATACGAGCCGTCATGTTGTGGGTGCTCGGCCTTTTCTGTCTGCTGTGGTGCGCTGTGGGCGCGTATAGCGTCTACTCACTGGATCAGCAGACCGAGGGTAATGCTACAGGGCAGTTACTGGCGGATCAGATGAACGCGCTGAGCCGTGGTAATGATCAATACTTCCGTTTTATTACCCGACTGACCCGTTTAATGGAAAATAAATCTGAAGGCAAAATGCCAACAGATGCGGACTTTGGGCCAATTAAGGAAGCGCTGAATAATATGGCGCATCAACTGGCGGTTTTTAAACAAGGTTCGCCAGGCCCTATGGATAAAGAGACCTCTGACAAGGTGATTGATGCCTGGCAGAAGCTGTATGAAGAAGGCGTTACGCCACAAATGGAGCTGGCGCGCTCTGGTACTGCAGAGCAATACCGTAACCATGCACACAAGGTAACGCCTGCGTTAAGCCGCGCTTTTGGCGCTGCTGCCACCAGTTATAACAAAGCCGCTGGTGCTCAGCTTGATGAAACACGCAGAGAAGTGGCTCACCTGACTTCGGTGACCAAAACCATCATCATTATTGCTGTGCTGATTGGCCTGGTGTTACTGCTGTTCACTGACCGTTATTTGGTACGCTTCCTGGTGAAGCCACTGGACAGGATCCGCGAGCATTTCCGCGTAATAGCGGAAGGGGATTTAAGCCAGCCTTTGAAGGATGAAGGGCGTAACTGTGTAGGAAAACTGGTGCCATTGCTCGGTGCAATGCAGGACAGCCTGCGGGTTGCGGTCAGTGCCATTCGTTCGGGGACTGAGAATATTTGGCGTGGGGCGACGGAAATCGCATCGGGTAATAATGATCTTTCTTCGCGCACTGAACAGCAGGCTGCCGCATTGGTGGAAACAGCGGCAAGCATGGAGCAAATCACCTCTACTGTGCAACTCAACGCGGAAAATGCCAACCATGCCAGCGCGCTGGCACAGCAGGCATCTGAAACTGCCAGTAAAGGGGGCCGTCTGGTTGGCGATGTGGTCAGTACCATGCAAGGCATTTCTCAAAGCTCCAAGAAAATTGCCGAAATTACTAATGTGATTAACAGTATTGCTTTCCAGACCAATATTTTGGCACTGAACGCCGCAGTTGAAGCTGCACGCGCCGGTGAGCAAGGGCGTGGGTTTGCTGTGGTTGCCAGTGAAGTCCGTAATCTGGCACAACGTAGTGCAGGGGCGGCCAAAGAAATTGAAGCGCTGATTAGCGATTCGGTACAGCGGGTGGATAACGGTTCTCGCCAGGTGGATGAAGCAGGTAGCACCATGGGCGATATTGTTAAAGCGGTTTCCAATGTTACGGAAATTATGAAACAGATTGCCAACGCATCTGAGGAGCAGAGTAAAGGGGTTTCTCAGGTGGGGATTGCGATTACCCAGATGGATGGTGTAACCCAGCAAAACTCCGCACTGGTTGAAGAAATTTCTGCATCAGCGGCAGAGTTGGAACGCCAAACCGAAGGGCTGCAGCGTTCTGTTGCTAAGTTCCGCCTGTCAGCAGACCAACGAGACAGCATGGACCATCAGGCAAGCCTGAACCATTCTGCACCGAAAGCGGCACTCAGTTCACCTGTGAAGAAAGCCAGCCATACAGAAGTTAGCGCTGGTGGGGATTGGGAATCGTTTTAAGAACCTGCCGGGGAGCGATGCAGCATTACACTAAGCTCCCCATTTTCGATGCAATAGATTGTTTTCAGATTGATGAAACAGAAGGAAAAAGAAAAAGCGTGGTTTTTCCTTCTGTTTAGTAAGTAGCCGAAAATCAATTAAATTGATTTTCCTGGTTTTTTTGTGTTTTTTTTGCTCTGTTTTGTGTTTTTACTCACGGAAGCGTGCGGAAAATAAAAAAATCCCGGCCATTGGCCGGGCAATTTTCACGGATTAATTATTATGTTATTCGCTGACATTGTAACCGATTTAGCCTGCTTGTCACCCAGGGCTACTTAAACTGGTAGTGGGCTAATACTTTATCATTAGTGATAATTTCAGATTAAAATAACTCATATAGATAAAATTCACTAATTGGCAGCTTTTTATGCTAATTATTGCTGTAAGGCAATCTGCTGATAATTTCGCCTAACAGAGCGATGCGTGGGGCGACAGATGCTTTCTCCAGGTATTCGTCGGGGGAATGGAAACCACCGCCTACTGGCCCCAACCCATCGACTGTAGGAATCCCCAATGCAGCGGTCAAATTGGCATCACTTCCCCCACCAACGGCTTGCCAGGTAATAGGTACCCCACAATGCTCACCTGCTTGTTCAATATGCTGCATTAATGCTTGTGTTGCATCGCCGGGCATCATGGCGGGCTTATGGGCAAGACAATGAGCAGACAATGCCACACCGTTATCTCCTGGTTGGCTACACAGGGTGAGCAGGGCATCTTTTACTCTCTCATAATCGTTGTTTTCCCAAAAACGGACATCCACTGTTGCCGTTGCATGGGCTGCAACAATATTGGGTGCATCACCCCCGCTGATAATACCCACATTCACTGTTGTGCCGAGTTCCGCATTAGCGAGCTGGTTAACACTAAGTACCGTGTGTGCCAGAGCAGTAATCGCACTGCGCCCTTTTTCTGGCTCATTCCCTGCGTGGGCCGCGACACCTTTAAACTGTAACTCCCAGGTTGCCACACCTTTACGGGCTTTGACCAGTGAACCATCGGTGCGTGCAGCTTCACAGACCAGCACCAGGCTGGCACGGCTTGCCAGTTCACTTAGCCATTGGTGGGACCAGGGGGAACCCACTTCTTCATCTGGGTTCATAGCCACGGCAATTGACAACCGTTCGCGATCAGCGTGATCAAGCCCATTGAGTGCGAAGAAAATATTCAACAACCCGGATTTCATGTCGGAGACCCCAGGGCCATACAGCCGTGTGTCATCTTCATGCATTGGGCGTTCAGCCGCGGTACCCGGCGGAAAGACGGTGTCCATATGGCCAATAAGCAGTACATCATAGTGTTCCGCGTCATGCCGGTTAGTAACCAGCAAGCCAGGCCCACAGGCATCATCGAATTCCACCATGCGTGTAAACCAGCCTGTTTCCTGCCACCAGCCACAAAGACGGGCAGCCACAGTGGCTACACCTTGTGGTGTATGAGTACCACAATCAATATTGACCAGTTGGCCGAGCAGGCGGGTGTAATGGTTCATATCCATATTCAGTATCCTTATCGTCAGAGAATGATGCGCATTAACCACATAGCGAGGAAAGCGTTAAGCAATGAGATACCAATCATCAGTGGTATGCGCGCCGCGCGGGTACCAATTACTCCAAGAATACGGCCGAGATACTGTACCTGCGAACCCATCAGATAGATGGCGGGCACCAGAATTGCGATATGTTCACCGGCCAGTATGCCGCGCTCAAACAGCCCAATAACTACACCGATGGCACCGCCCATAGACATCCAGGCACCAATCAGGACTGCGGCAGCTTCGCCAGGCAAACCGAACACTCCCATCACTGGGGCAAACACTTTGCCTATCAAAGATAAGGTGCCGGTAATTTCCAGTGCTTTAATAAGAATAAACGCCATTACGACATTTGGCAGTGTGCTGGTTGTCGCAATCGTCCAGCCTTTACGCGCACCTTCAATAAAAATATCCGTCACCATAGGACGTGGGGTTGTAGACATATCAGCTTTCCTTGCTGGTTAAAGGCGCAGTTGTGGTTTTTCGCTGCCCAATGGTCAGGCACAGGCGCAGCACATTAGCACCCACAATTTTCATGATAAACATTACGGCAATACAGCTACCAATAGATGCGGGGACCAGCAGTGAGCCGTCTGCGGCAACCAGGGCGAATAACACGGCACCTGAACCGAAAAAGTTGGTGAGCATGGCACCTGCAGAAAACTGAAACATGGCGAAAACATCGCGTTCATTTTCAGTAATTTCGCCCTGTTCGGCCAGGTTGCGGGTTAATGATGCCCCTACATCGGTACTTTGCAGGCTGCCAATCAGCGCCAGCCCGGCATTGCCCGGTAAACCCAGTAATGGGCGCAGCATAGGTGTGAGTAAACGACGCGCTGCACGCAATGCACCGTAGTGTTCAAGGACGTTTATCATACCCAGTGCGAACATGACGGCGGGTATTAACCCGAGGGCAAATAAGAAACCGTCCATCGCACCATGGCCGCCAACCCCGCGAAAGGTTGCTGTGCTGGTGGCCAGTGTGCCGTCATTCAGTTGTACGCCAGAAGTAACACGACCAAAAGCACCGTTTAATGTAGTGAAATCAAATATGCCGTACCAGCTATTGCCGCTGGCAATGCCAGAGAAAAAGACGATGGCAAAGGCCAGGGCCAGCCAGGCTCCGGGAGTAACTGCAGGTTCATTTTGGGTGGGGGAAACGGACATAGGACTCCTTCATTTTATCTCCATGTTGTGAAGCCGTTATTGTGGTCAGATAACCAGGAAACAAAATGACACAGGTCATGAATATTTTTGTTATTAACGTAATGAAAAGTAACTGTTTTTGTAGTTTTGTTCTTTGGCGGAAAATAAAGGGAAAGGCGACAGATTACCTCGGTAAAAATAGCGGGATTTACCTGTCGCTACTCAACAATATCCCCAAGCGTAGGCGGTGTTCCACGAAAACGGCAGGCAAGTTGAGCCATAGCCAGTTCAGCAGTAGCGACAGCATCGCTTAAGGCATGGTGCGCGGTGTATGAAGGTAGACCCAGGCGTTCGCGTAATGACGCCAGCCGGTAGTCTTCCCGGCCATCTTGTTGCAGGCGTTGGTGCTGTCGCCCCATCTCAAGTGTATCCAGCCAGATAACCGGAGGGTTGTCCATGCCATAGCGTGTTAGTAAGTAACGGTTAATAAAGCGGGATTCCACCATTTTCCCATGCACCACAGCAACATGCCCGGCAAGATGGTCAAATAGCTCTTCCATCGCTTCATCAATACCAGGGGCATTCTTCAACATTTCCGGCGTAATGTGGGTAAGAATTGCGGTTTGCGCTTCAATGGCAGCAGAGGAAGCCACATAGTGGTGTTCAGCCTGTTCCAGTGCGATTTGCCTTGCTATTACAGGGACAAAACCAATGCTGAGAATATGTGCCTGTTCAGCATCCATTCCAGATGTTTCAAAATCAAACGCCAGCCAGGGGTAATCGGCTAATAATGTATTGGCGGGCGGGACAGGGGTATCTACCAGGCGCTGTAACGCCGGAGATAGCCCATCAAGCTGTTGCCAGCGTTGCTGCCGCTTGTGTAATTTACGCAACCCCTGGGGCTCGCCAGACCATGGCCATAATAGTTTCATTCTTTCACAAACCTCAATTTCGCTGCATCCTGCAAACCTGAAATTATCCGAAACGCGTCTTTGAGGTGTTTGCGTTCGAAACTGCCGAAATCCTGTGGATTAATTTGGTTATCTGCTGGCTGACCCAGGCGAATTTGTTGGCACTGGTGTAACAGGCGCTGGCGGGTCAGAAAATGGAAAGTGTCAATAATATTGGTACAACTGTCTGGTGATAATAAGCCTTTATCACGGGCGGCAATAAACCGGGCTTCGGTTCGGGTTTCACTGCAACCAGCCGCCAGACCATAAATACGCGCCAGGTCGATAATCAGTGTCAGGGCGTAACGTTTGATATTCAGCGTCTTGGAATCGGAACCGCTTTTTTCCAATACCAGGTTGTTAAAAATCCCCAGAGGTGGGTTAGTTTGTACGGCATCGCGAGTGAGTGCGTGCAGGAAGCCGGGGCATTGGGCAATGCTGTCGAGCAGTGTTTGTTGTACTGTTTCACACAAGGCGGCATTACCCGCCAGCGCCCGTGTTTCCAGAAATACGGTGGCATTAAGCAGTTGGCTGTATTCGGGGTTACGCACCCATTTTTTGAAATATTCCTGCCATACATGCACGGGCTGGCACCAGCGGCGGGATACCGCCATATAGTTGCCGGTACAGAGTGGGTAACCACACATATCTAACCCGTTGCTCACGTACATCGCCATATGCATAAACCAAATAATATCGCTTTCAGTGGCGGTGTCTGCCAGCACCAACGCACTGTCCTGGTCTGACATCATATGGACTTCGTTACGGGCATGAGAGCCCGCTACCAGCCAGGCATAATCACAGGGGGGCTCACCCAGGTGTTGAATCGCCAGGTTAATTAACTTGCGGGTGCAGGCATCCATAATCATGGTCATGACTAAATGCGTACTTTCGCTGTGCAGGTTACCTTCCACCAGGGCTTCAAAGACTGCCTGGCGCTCAACAGCCAGCGCAGCCAGTTCGTCGACGGTATTGCAGTGGTTAATCTTTTCTATCAGGAAAATGGCCTGTACCCGGTGGTGCTGTACCAGATGCGATGTGGTTAACAGCCCAACAGGCCGGTTGTTATTAACCACGGGCAACCCGCGAATACCATGCTGCATCATTAATGCGACAGCCTGCATGATAAGTTCATTCGGGCCAATCGTAATGGGGGAGGGTGTCATAACGTCTTTGACTGGGCGGCTGGCATCAACACCTTTCGCGACGACACGCAAGGACATATCCCGGTCAGTAATAATGCCGACAATCTGGTCGTTTTCCATCACTACAGCAGTAGAACAGCGGTCGACACCACGCATTTGCCAGGCGGTTTGCTGGATGGTGGTATCTGCCCGTACCACAGAGATAACATCACTTGCTACATCCGAAACTTTGCGAACAAATAGCCCTTTTTCGTCGTTAGACCAGACCACATTCATGGCTGAACCCAACCGCTCATGAGCGTTAATCGAAAAATGTGTGGCGTATTCCGGGTAAGTCTTCAGCAGTGTTTTTAACAGGGAATGTGGAATTTGGTAGAGCAGGGTGTTTTGCAATGCCGTTACGTTATAGCAGTCTTCCGGGTTACCCGGTATCCCTTCGAGAAACGTAAAGCCAAACAAGTCTTCTGGCCCAAGGCGTGCCCGTAATACGCCATCACGCCAGCGCTGTTCCAGTGCGCCGGTGCGTACCACATACAACCAGCGTTCTTCTTCACTGGCATCGAAAGGCAGGGTTTCACCGGTAGCCAGGTAGCGGATACGCAAATGGCTCGCAATGGTTTTCTGCGCACTGGTGGGCAATGTATTAAGGGGTGAAACTTGCGCAATAAACTCACTGATATTGGGCAATACAATCTCTGACATAGGCGGCTTTCCTGTCGCATAACGGGTCCATGGCATTATGGAATGCTGTTTTATTTTGCGTGCGTGCGGCCAGGAAGGCAAAAAGAAAAAGTGAATAACCGGGGGAGGGCAACGTTTTTCTGACTTTTCACCCTGTCAGTGAATGGGGATATCGCCATACTGGCAGGAGATAAGTACGGCTTGCTCACCGCCACCCTGGATCCAGAAAGCGGTAACATCCCCCTGGTCGCTTTCACTTTCACGCCATGCGCGGATCCCTTTTTGATTGAGTGTGGACATTAGCGCTTCTACAGTCACGCCATCGAGCAGGGATTGTTTAATTGTTTCAAGCGGGAAAGGCAGGGCCTCTTCCGGGGAGCGGATAGCAACGGCGATAAGTTGCCGGTGTGTGGGTATTGACATAGCCAGAACCTGTTGAGGTGATTAATGGGAGCGCACTGGCACCAGAGTTGTACAATACGTACAGAGTAACGCTGTTAATTACTTAAATTTTAACGGTTTATGCCGTTAACGCAAGCTCACTTCTAAGAAGCTATAGCCAGTGTCTAATTAAAGCAAACAACCAGCGCTCCCGAATAGAGCATTATACCTCTGCTGAGCGTACCAGACAGGTTTTTTGACGAAAATTACAATCAGGGGCGTAAAACACACAGATTCGGGGAATCAAAGAGATAAAAGCAAGATTGTTACCCGGCTGGCCTGATGGCAAACCGGGTAACGAAAGTTTAGCGGCGCATATTGTCTTGTGAGTTACCGTGATGATTATCCTGCATTTGAGGACCACGGTTATCACCAGATGAATGGTGTGGGTGGTGGTGTGGGCCAGGCCAAATACAACCGCTCAGACCCAGGGCTATTGCCAGCACAGTGGCGCTTAACATCAGTTTTTTCATTTTATACATCCTGTTGTGTTCTGCATTACGGCAGAATATGCATAACGTATATGGCGTGAGAGCGGCATACACAGCTCAACCTTCACGGCATATAACGCGTTACTTTACTGGGATTTCTTGGCAAATGGGCGAGGAGTAATCTGAACTTGAGGCACAAAGAGCCGGGAAGGTGGCTATTCATTAAAAAACGGCGTCTGAGAACCAGACGCCGTTGGGGGTTAGAATTGGGTATTCATACTCATAAAGAAAGTACGCCCGGATTCGTTATAAGTTGCCGCACCTGCGCCATACATATAAGAGTTGGTGTTGCTGTTACCGGTAGTTTGTGCGTTACCGGAACGCCAATGGCGTTTATCAAACAGGTTATCCACCCCGGCAGTAAAGCTCAGGTTTTTGTTAACATCCCAGGTGCCGCTCAGGCCGATGATGCTGTAGGGGCTAACTTCCGTTTTTTCACTGCCTGACACTGATTCGCCCTGGTAGTCATACAGTTTCGGTTTCTGACGCCCGTACCAGGTGAAGGTACTTTGCAGGGAAACATCGCTGCGTACTTGCCAGCTCAGCGTTGAGTTAAGCGTAAATTGCGGAATAATCGACAGGCGGTCACCCGTTTCTTTGTTTTTACTCTGCAGCATCCAGGTCAGGTTATTGTTCCATGCCACCGTATCGGTAACGGGAACATTCACTGTTCCTTCCAGCCCTTCAACCACGGCTTTCGGTACGTTTTCCCACTGGTAGATATTGGTTGAGCCCGTGCTGCCAACAGCAGAGTAACCGGCTTCAATCTTATTGCGGTAATCGTTACGGAACCAGGTTAACCCAGCCTGGTAGCCCATATGTTTAAACTCTAAACCAATTTCTTTGTTGATACTGGTTTCGGCTTTGAGGTCCGCATTCCCTTGCAGGTAGCAGGCGGAGGAGTTGTCCATGCAACCCTGGCCTTTACTGTAGAGAATGTAGTTCGGGTTTGTCTGGTACAGGCTTGGTGCTTTATACGCACGGGCAATGCCCAGTTTCAGCGTGAAGTCGTCGCTCAGTGCCTGAGACAGATTCAGTGACGGGCTCCAGTTATTCCCCACAATGGTGTGATGATCAAAGCGCAATGCCGGGGTTAACATGGTGCTGTCTGTCAGCTCCATATTATCTTCGGCGAACAGCGAGAAGATTTCTGCGCTGGCATAAGGGCTGCGGTTTGTGCTGGAGACTCCGTCGAGGCTGCCACCTGCCAATGCCTGAGTATTCGAGGCATTATCTTTCATTCGCTGCTGGTTCCATTCAGTACCCAGAGTCAGTGTCTGGTTGACTAACAGGTTCAGCGGAATGTTCACTTCACTGTGCAGCAGGATATCGCTCAGGTCGATATCGACAAATTTGTTACTTGAGAACAGCCCTTCAGCGCCGCCCGCCAGCCCTTCACTCAGGCGTGAGTTACGGGTGCGTTCATACTGCCCCCAGGTGTTGGTCGAAACACCGTTATCCCAGGCACCGGCCCAGGTCAGGGAATACGTCTGGCGGTACAGGCGGTTGGTTTCTTTCCCATAGTTCTCTTTTACCAAGGCACTGGTATTGGTGTTCTGGGTGTCTCCCGCATACAGGTTGCCCTGGCGGCTGTAACCGGATTCGAAAGTCAGTGACTGCATAGGGGCGAACTGCCAGCGCAACTGACCATTAATGTCTTTATCGATGACGCCTTCACGCCCGGCGGGGTAAGTGCCGGCAAAGGTACCGGTACGGCTCTCTTCGTGGCCCTGGTTGATGTCCCATGCATCAGCCTGGGTTTTTGCCATATTTCCCCATAAGCGGAAGCTGACGTCACCGCCGACTGGCCCGGTCAGGCTGAAGTTAGTGCGTTTTGTGGCACCTTCTTTTTTGTGTTCAGGAACATTGAAATAGGTATTCCAGGAACCATGCCATTCATTGGCGCTGGGTTTGGTGATGATGTTGACCACACCACCTGCCGCCCCATTTCCATAACGCGCAGCAGCCGGGCCACGAATCACTTCGATGCGTTCAATCATTTCTGCAGGAACCCAGTTAGAATCACCGCGCGTATCACGCTCTCCGCGCCAGCCAAGGCGCACGGAGTTGCGGCTGGTAACCGGTTTACCATCTATCAGAATGAGGGTGTTTTCTGGCCCCATGCCGCGGATATCAATCTGGCGGTTGTTACCACGTTGGCCACTGGTTGAGTTACCGGTCAGGTTCACGCCCGGCATGGTGCGGATAATTTCGGACACATCGCGTGCGGCGGGGTGTTTTTTGATTTCTTCAGCTGTAATGGTTGACACACCAGGAGCCTGAAGATTTTGCTCTGCTGCACTGACCACAATGGTGTCTTCTTGTGTCGTACTGTCGGCTGCCGAAGCCGGCAGTGCAAGACCATAAATTCCCAGATGCACCAGCGTAGCCAGTGTATAGCGTTTTTTAATCATGTTGAGTTCCTGCTCGTCTTGTTGCCGCTACAGGCTCCGTCCCACGGAAAACGGGCAACAAAATGCGTGAAAGTGCGCAGAGCGGCTTGTCTGGCAAACTCCGGCAGCCAGCAAGACGCCTTATTTTTTATAAGTGCTACAGGCACTGCGGTTAGCAGCGAGCAATACGCTATTGCAAATAGAAATAATTATCAATAATGTTTTCATTATTTTTACTATATTGTGCTTTTTTTGAGTGTTTATTGTTCTGAATCAAATAACTGCCGGTGGGGGTAACCCCTCCGCCCACGGGAAATGCAGACGTGGGGGAGGGGCGGGCGGTGTGTTATTGGGGATTAGTGGGCAGGGAATAACGTCGCTAATGTGTCCAGTAAGTGGCTGGCACTGTAATAATCCAGGCGGAAGTTATCCCCACCCAGCGCATATACGCGATTGGCTTCAACGGCCGGAAGATGAGCCAGTAGCGGGTTGTTTTTCACTGAAGTTACGTCTTTTTGATTGGCGGCAAACAGCAGAAATGTTTGGCCGGATAACCCGACAACCAGGTTTTCACCTTGTAACGGAATAATATCCTGGCGTTTACCTCGCTGGCTCACCATACGCTGCCCCTGGCCCGGTTCACTTAAGGTGAACCCAAGTTGCGATAGTAATTGCCCCTGAGCAGAGACAGTAGTCCAGACATTGGCAAGAGAAGCATGGGCATTCCACACCATGGCGTTCACTGGCTGAGGCGGTAATTTAATTGCCGATTTTACCTTTGCAAGGTGCGTATTGAACTGGGCAATACGTTCTGCTGCTTGTTTTTCGTGCCCGGTGAGTTGCCCAAGTTCAGTCAGTAATTCCTGCCAGCTTTGGTCACCATAGTTGATGACTATTGTTGGTGCTATTTTTGACAGCTTATCCCACTCAGCCATTGCAGAATCAAGGCCCGTCGCACTCACTAAAATCAGGTCCGGGTGCAGGGTGGCAATAAGCTCAGGGTTGCTCTCCCCTGGGGGAAGCGCTTTAACCTTGCGCTGGACGGCTATTTCGCCCCACTGGCGTAAAAAACCATGGTCATCAGACACTTTATTGCCCGGACGCGTGGTACCGCTGGCAATCACTGGGGCATCCAACGCCAGTAACGAACCGGTAAGCGTGACGCTGGTGGAGACAATCCGCAACGGGGCTTTTGGAAGTGTATGAGTACCTTTGCTGTCAGTGAATGTGCGTGGCCAGCCACTGGCCTGGGCGGAGCAGGACAGCAGTACCATCAGGCAAGACAAGAAAAACAGGACAGTTTTTTTCACAATATCGCCATTCCATGTAATGAAAATTACTCTCATTTTCATTTTTATTTTTTTGCGACGCAAGCCCCGAAAGTGTTTTCACTGGTGTCTTGCTGCAACAGTGTTTTGTGATTTACATCAGAATTACATTCTTTTTTATTTTATTTAACATTTTACTTAAAGCATGATCCCGGCAGCGTTTTTTACCCACCGAAGCAGGTCAAATAAGCGCACATATCCTCTGTCAAACCTCTGTTGTGAAAATAAAAAAGGAAACCCTATGAATACCACGGGGAAACACCTTGTTTGGGGCATTCTGGCGCTGTTGGGGGCTTTTGCTCTGGGCTACATTGCGTTAAATCGGGGTGAGCAGATTAATGCATTATGGATTGTCGTGGCGGCAACCTGCGTGTACTTAATCGCTTATCGTTATTACGGGTTGTTTATTGCCAATAAAGTCCTGTCGGTCGATGCAACCCGCATGACACCTGCTGTGCGCCATAACGACGGGCTCGATTATGTCCCGACGGATAAAAAAGTATTGTTCGGCCACCATTTTGCCGCCATTGCTGGGGCCGGGCCTCTGGTTGGCCCGGTACTGGCAGCGCAAATGGGTTATTTGCCTGGGATGCTGTGGCTACTGGCGGGTGTAGTGCTGGCCGGTGCCGTTCAGGATTTTATGGTGCTGTTTGTTTCTACCCGCCGTGATGGCCGCTCTTTGGGTGAATTAGTTAAAGCAGAAATGGGCAATACCGCCGGGGTAATCGCACTGGTCGCCTGCTTTATGATTATGGTGATTATTCTTGCCGTGCTGGCAATGATCGTAGTGAAAGCCCTGACCCACAGCCCCTGGGGGACCTGGACCGTTGCGTTTACCATTCCACTGGCGTTATTTATGGGGGTGTACCTGCGCTATCTGCGCCCTGGCCGGATTGGAGAGGTGTCGGTTATTGGCCTGGTTATGCTGGTGTTCGCCATTATTTCTGGTGGCTGGGTAGCCGCAAGCCCCACATGGTCAGCATTCTTTGATTTCACCGGTGTACAACTGACCATCATGCTGGGCGTGTATGGTTTTATTGCCGCGGTGCTGCCAGTTTGGCTGCTGCTGGCTCCTCGTGACTATCTGTCTACCTTCCTTAAAATTGGCACCATCCTTGGTCTGGCTATCGGTATTTTATTGGTTCGCCCTGAACTGAAAATGCCCGCGCTGACTCGCTTTGTTGATGGCACCGGGCCAGTTTGGGCCGGGGATCTGTTCCCGTTCCTGTTTATTACCATTGCCTGTGGTGCGGTATCCGGTTTCCATGCATTGATTGCTTCTGGCACTACGCCGAAGATGCTGGCGAATGAAAACCAGGCTTGTTTTATTGGCTATGGTGGCATGTTAATGGAATCCTTCGTGGCGATTATGGCGCTGGTATCGGCGTGCGTGATTGACCCAGGTGTTTACTTCGCCATGAATAGCCCGCTGGCACTGCTGGTGCCGGACAATACGGTGGATGTGGTGACATCGGCGGCTCAGGTGGTCAGCAGTTGGGGCTTCCAGATAACACCAGATATTCTGCATAACATTGCCAGTGAAGTGGGTGAACAAAGTATTGTTTCCCGTGCTGGTGGTGCTCCAACACTAGCGGTGGGGATGGCTTACATCCTTCATGGCGCACTGGGTGGCCTGATGGATGTCTCCTTCTGGTATCACTTCGCTATTTTGTTTGAAGCTTTGTTTATCCTGACGGCGGTGGATGCCGGGACACGTTCTGCACGCTTTATGCTCCAGGACTTGCTGGGCCTGGTATCGCCTGGGCTTAAACGCACGGATTCATTACCGGCTAACCTGATTGCCACTGGTCTGTGTGTACTGGCCTGGGGCTATTTCCTGTATCAGGGCGTAGTCGACCCGCTGGGTGGGATTAATACGCTCTGGCCATTGTTCGGGATTGCCAACCAGATGCTGGCAGGAATGGCATTGCTGCTATGTGCCGTTGTGCTGTTCAAAATGAAGCGCCAGCGTTATGCCTGGGTTGTGCTGGTGCCTACTGCCTGGTTGCTGATTTGTACGCTGTCTGCCGGATGGGTGAAAACCTTCAGTAGCGACCCGCGTGTTGGTTTCCTGGCAATAGCCAACAAATTCCAGACAATGATAGACACCGGTGCTATTCCGGCGAAATACACCGAAGGCCAGTTGGCGCGCCTGGTATTCAACAACCGCCTTGATGCCGGTCTGACACTCTTTTTCATGGTGGTTGTGGTGGTGCTGGCCTGGTTTGCTCTGCGCTGCTGCCTGAAAGCACTGAAGAGTGATAAACCCACTGTGAATGAAGTGCCGTGGGAGGCCATGCCGCCAGAAGCTCCGGTAGCAACCCATTCGGCTCGTAACGCACATTAATCTGAAGGGCGGGCAACCGCCCCTCTGATTGCCGTGGCAGGCGGAAGGAGGAAACATGTTTGATACCCTTGCAAAAGCCGGAAAATATTTGGGCCAGGCGGCCAAACTGATGGTCGGGGTGCCGGATTATGACAACTATGTGCAGCATATGCGGCTTAATCACCCTGAACAAACGCCAATGAGCTATGAAGAATTTTTCCGTGAGCGCCAGGATGCCCGTTATGGCGGGAACGGTGGCCCACGCTGCTGTTAATACAGGATATTTATGCAACCGATAACCTTGCCTGTCACCTTGTTGACGGGGTTTCTTGGTGCAGGGAAAACCACCCTGCTTAACCACTTTTTACAACAGCCCCAGGCGGGTGCCGTTGCGATTGTGGAAAACGAGTTTGGCCCGGTGAACATTGATGGTGCGTTACTGGAAGCGCGCGATAATGTCAGTATTGTCGAGTTAAGCAATGGTTGCCTGTGTTGCAATGTGCGTGGCGAGTTCACGGCAGCATTGCATGATTTGCTGGATAAGCGGGCAGAAGGCGCGTTGAGCTTTGACCGGCTGGTAGTGGAAACCACCGGGCTTGCTGACCCGGCACCGGTTATTCAAAGTTTTTTTGTGGATGATCGCTTGCGTGAGTCACTGCAACTGGATGCGGTGGTTACCCTGGCAAATGCGCAACACATTCACCGGCAACTGGATGAGCACCCGGTTGCTGTCTCACAAATCGGGTTTGCCGACCGAATTTTGGTGACGCATGGTGACCAGGTAGAGCCGCAAGAGCGTGATGCTGTGATGGCTCGCCTTAACCGTATCAACCCACGGGCGGCGATTTACCAGGTGACGAATGGCGTGTGCCCGGCTGCGTTATGGCTGGATTTAGCGGCTTTCACTCTGAGTGATGATGCCACGTTGCAGCGGGGCTTTTTTATTGCCCGGCCACAAGTGAGTGAAGAGGTAAGCTTCCAGCCACTTTCACGGCCACGCGCAACCCGACACTGGGATGACGCTATCTCATCGTTGGTGCTTGAAGCCGGGTGGCTGGATTTGCATAGGGCCGGTGAATTTATGAACTGGTGTGTGGAAAACTGGGGTGCGGATATGTTGCGTTATAAAGGTGTACTGGCGGTGGTTGGAAAGCCGGAGCGCCTGGTAGTACAGGGTATACACAGTGTGGTGGGGTTTGATTACGGCTCACCCTGGCGTGAGAGCGAAACAGCTAGTTCCCGGCTGGTGATTATTGGCAGAAACTTGCCCACGGAAGATATTCGCCAGCGTTTTATGGCAGCCTGCGCGTAACCTATCTACGCAGGCCGCCACCTGTTAGCGTGTTCTGGCTTCGATATTTTCCAGTGCCGCCTGCAAGTGAGCCGGTGTCAGCTCACCGCCAAGATAGTGAATGGATTCACCTGGGCGAAGCGTGTGGGCAATAATGGCGTCAATTTGCGCCTGGTTATGAATGTCCACATCCAGTTCCGCCAGTGAAACGGGCAGGTGGAGCTGGCGGAACAGGGTGATTAATTGGCTGGTGACATCATCCTGGCCGAGTAGCGCACTCTGCACCAGAATCCCATAAGCTACTTTGGTGCCATGCAGAAAACGGTGGGTTTGCGGCGCAACTGTCAGCCCATTGTGGAAAGCATGTGCGGCAGCGACACGGGTGTAGCGGTCACCAAGCCCACCCACCAGGCCGCCACCGGCAATAATGGCATCCACCACATCACAAAATGCACGTGTCAGTTTCCCAGCCTCCTGGTCTGCCAGGGCCTGTTCACTCTGTTCAAGTAATACATCACGAATTTGTTCAGCGGCGGCAATGCCCATGCGTACGCTAAGCGGCAGTGTTTCCGGTTGCGGTGCCAGTACAACGGCTTCATACCACTTCGCCAGGGTATCGCCAATGCCTGCCAGCAGGTATTCTGCCGGAGCCTGAAGGATGATTTCAGGTTCAACCAGCACCAGGTGGTTGGCGTCATTAAATACTTCAAAATGCAGTGCCTGGCCTGCATCGTTATACCATACGGAAAGTGGTGTCCAGGCGGCACAGGTTGCGGCAATAGTGGGAATAGCCACCAGCGGGCAACCCAAACGGCGGGCCAGTGCTTTTGCGGTATCCATCACCGTGCCACCCCCTACGCCAATCACCACCTGGCGGTCTTTTCCCGCAGCATCGGCCAGCCGGGTGACTTCATTTTCGCTGCAATGCCCGGCGCTCAGTAATTTCTTTGCTCCGTCCAGGTGAAACTCTGGGGGCAAGAAAGGGGTTGCTGCCTTCAGGGCTTTTTCGCCATAAACCCATACAGCATGAGACAATTGTTCATGTGAATAGTGGCTGGCGAGTTTGTTAAGTGCTCCTGTCTGGGACCAGTAGTTCGCGGGTCCTGGCACAACGCGGATGTCGGTTTGTTGCATATATTCGGTTCCTGTCAGTGTTCAGGCGATTTTCGTCCGTTCTCCGTGTGTGGATAAAAGGAATCGTCTCTCTTTTATGTTATTTGCCTAATATTATGTCTGGATGTCCAGATGGCTAATAACATTTCGCTTTATGTTATGCCATTTCATTCATTGTCATGGAAGAGCCAATATGAAAAATACGATGAATTATTTCGTAAATTTCGTAGAGATTGGCATTTATGGCACAACCTCATCAGGTTGAAATGCGTGGTGTTTCCATCAGCTTTGGTGGTTTTAATGCCTTGCAGAACGTGGATTTCACCCTTAAAGGAGGAAGTGTTCACGCGCTGACAGGGGCAAATGGTGCCGGAAAATCCACCCTTATGGCAGTGTTGTCTGGTGTGTGGGAACACTACCAGGGGACGATTCTGCTTGATGGTGAACCCGTTCATTTGCGCACCCCGCGTGACGCTAAAAAACTGGGTATTCACCTGGTGCAGCAAGAAGTTGATGTTGCATTGGTGCCAGGCTTGAGTGTGGGTGAAAACATCATGCTTGACCACCTGGCAGCTCCTGGGCATGGGTTTAACTGGCGTGCTATTTGGCGGCAGGCGCGCGAAGCTCTGGCGCAACTGGATGTCAGCCTTAATGTGAAAAAGCCCATTGAGCACTGTTCTCTTGCCGAAAAGCAACAAGTGTTGTTGGCGCGTGCTCTGTCTCACCATTGCCGCTTTCTTATCCTTGATGAGCCTACCGCCCCTCTTGACCAGCATGAAAGCGACCGCCTGTTTTCAGTGGTCCGCCGCTTGCAATCGCAGGGTATTGGCGTGGTGTTTATTTCCCACCGAATTCATGAGCTAAAAGCAATTTGTGACACGCTCACAGTATTGCGCGATGGCCGCCTGATTGAAACCGCAGCAATGGCATCGCTTTGCGGTGAAGAAGTGGTAGAGAAAATGCTTGGCCACACGCTGGACAACCTCTATCCGGAACGCACTGCTGTGGCGGAAGATGCCCGCACACTGCTTGCTGTTGAAGGGCTGAATGACGAACACCTGTTGCGTGATATTAGCTTAACCCTGCGTGAAGGGGAGATCCTGGGCGTGGCCGGGTTAGCGGGCGCGGGTAAAACGGAATTGTGCAAAGCCTTATTTGGGGCGTCGCCTTGCAAGATATCCCATGGGATGTTGTTGGGTAAGAAATGGCGGCCAGTGAGCCCGGCGCGTGAAGTGTCCCGAGGCATTGCGCTGGTACCGGAAGAGCGGCGTAAAGAAGGCATTTTTATTGATGAACCGGTTGCGATGAACTTGTCTGTCAGCGCGGACAATCGCTTTTCGCGCGGTGGACTGTTTGGTTTTGGTGCCGCCAGACGTTGGGCTGAAGAAGTGATTGCGCGACTGGGTGTGCGCACAACCGGGCCAGACCAGGTTCTGCGGCGTTTATCCGGTGGCAATCAACAAAAGGTGGCAATTGGTAAATGGCTGAAAGGCGATGCCGATGTACTGATTTTTGACGAGCCCACTAAAGGCGTGGATGTCAGAGCCAAAACCGATTTGTTTACCCTGATAGCAGGCCTTGCAGACCAGGGAAAAGGCGTGATTTACGCCAGTGGCGAATTTGCCGAACTGGTTGGGTTGTGTGACCGAATTTGTGTGCTCTGGGATGGGCGCATTGTGGCTGAACTGGATGGCCGTGAGGCCAGCGAAGAAATTTTATTGATGTATTCCACTGGAGGAACCCCCGCGTGAGTAAAGCCCTGTCCCTTGAAGCGAAGGCCCCCGGGCGCCAGCGTCTATTTGATTTTTTCTATAAGTGGGGAATGTTACTCACTGTTGTGGCACTGATTGGGTTATTTGGGTTAACAACGGATAACTTTCTCGATTCGCATAACATCATCAATATTCTGCGCTCTATTGCCATCGTCACTGTTATTGCAGTCGGTGTGTCGTTGTCGCTCACGGTTGGTGGGTTTGATTTATCGGTGGGTTCCACGGCTTCACTTGCCAACTCGTTGGTGATTTCCCTGTTTGTCTGGTACGGCTTTGGCTCGACTCAGGCGATTGTCATCACCCTGGCGTTGTGCTGCCTGGTTGGGTTGTTTAATGCCTTCCTGATTGTGGTTCTGAAAATTCCCGACATGCTGGCAACCCTCGCCAGCCTGTTTGTCATCCAGGGTGTGGCGATGACATACAGCTACGGCGGTTCCATTACTGAAAACATGGTACTACCCAGCGGCGATATGGCTGAGGGCTTGATTCCTGCCGGATTTAATCTGTTGGGCCAGGTGCCGGTTATCGTAATAATCATGCTGGTGGTCACGGTGGTGGCACAACTTGGCCTTTCACTGACCACCCATGGCCGCCGGATGTATGCCATTGGTGGTAACCCGGAAGCTGCAAGGCTGTCTGGTATTCGCACCACGCGCTACCGCGTGCTGGCCTATGTCCTTTCCTCTTTACTGGCCGGGTTGGGCGGAATATTGCTGGCGTCACGCATTGGCTCTGCCCAGGTGAATGCGGGCAGTGGTTACTTGATGGACGCCGTGGCTGCCGCCTGGATTGGTTTTTCACTGGCAGGCTCGGGTAAACCCAATGCGCTGGGAACCTTATTGGGCGCAGTGATCCTCGGTGTGCTGCAAAACGGGTTAGTGATGATCTCTGTGCCTTATTACGCCATGGACATTATTAAAGGTTTGGTGTTGGCAGGTGCTTTGGCCCTGACTTATATCCAGCGCCGTTAACCAAAACGATTTTTGGGCAGATTAAACCTGCAACATATTGAATAACATCATCTAAAACAGACAGGAAACAGACAACAATGAAAATGCTTAAGTGCTCGTTAATTGCCCTGGGGCTACTGGCTGGCACCGCGACCAGTTTTGCTGCCACACTTGCGCCAGTACCCGCAGCAATTGCAGACCACAACGGGCCAATAAAAATCGCAGTGATTCGTAACCTGGGCTCAGATGATAATACTTCGCAGTTTCTTGCCGGTGCTATTCAACAAGGTAAGAAGCTGGGATTTAAAGTGAGTGTATTTTTGACCAATGGTGATGATGCGCGCTTCCAGGATTTTGTAAACCAGGCTATCAGCCAGAAATACGACGGGATTATCTTGTCTCAGGGCCGCGACCCGTATTCAACAAAACTGGTAAAACGCATTGTGGATAGCGGGATTAAGGTGTCGGTATTCGATACAGCCGTTAGCGGCAATATCCCAGGTGTGACAGTTACTCAGCAGGATGACGCTTCACTGACGCGTCTTTCCTTCGGCCAACTGGTAAAAGATTTCAACGGCAAAGCCAATATCATCAAACTGTGGGTTGCTGGCTTCCCGCCTATGGAACGCCGCCAGGCTGAATACGAAAAAATGCTCAAAGACAACCCAGGGATCCATGAACTGGAATCCATTGGCGCAGTGTCTTCCGATGTACAGGGCGATACAGCGAATAAAGTTGGGGCAGTGCTGGCGAAATACCCGAAAGGGAAAATTGACGCAATCTGGGGAACCTAGGATGCGTTCAGCCAGGGTGCTTATAAGGCTTTGGAAGAAAATGGCCGCACTGAAATCAAACTTTACAGCATTGATGCCTCTAACCAGGACTTACAGCTGATGCGCGAGGCTAACAGCCCATGGAAAGTCACTGTTGCTGTTGATCCTAAGCTGATTGGCGCCATGAATGTGCGTTTGATCGCGAACAAAATTGCTGGCGAACCGACACCGGCAACCTACGATTTTAAAGCCGCGGCAATTCCTCAGGCATTACTGGCAAGCCAGCCGGGTAATGTGAATATGGCTTCTCTGAGCAAAATTATTCCAGGTTGGGGCCAGTCTCAGGACTTTATCGCCCCCTGGTTTGCCACGCTTGAAGCGAAACAGCATAAATAAGGAGTACGGAGATGTCGTTGCCGGAACCCGAATATAGCCGCAATATGCGGCTGATAGGCCACAGTGATCAGGGCGGCCGCCCGGACGGTGTACAGGTTATGGTGCATCGTGGTTATGCCTATATTGGGCATATGGTGTCGCAGGGGTTTTCCATTGTTGATGTGCGTGATGCGAAAAACCCGCGCACCGTGGGTTATGTTCCGGCACCACCTGGCACCTGGAATGTGCATTTGCAGGCGCATGATGACCTGTTGCTGGTGATTAATGCCCGCGACTTGTTTGCAGACAGCCGGTTTGCTGATGAGCGGGTGTATTACACCCGCCAGGTAGGTGAGACTGTTAAAACGGTTTCCGGGCGTGACTGGTCTGCCGGGGTGCGTATTTTTGATATCTCCCAACCAGAAAATCCACGTGAAATCAGTTTCCTTTCCCTGGATGGAATTGGTGTGCACCGTATTTGGTATGTGGGCGGGCGCTGGGCATATGTCTCGGCGTTGCTGGATGGCTACACCGACTATATTTTCTTGACGATTGATCTGGCAGACCCGCGCAAACCAGAAGTCGCGGGGCGCTGGTGGATGCCAGGCATGAATGAAGCGGCGGGTGAGCAACCGGGCTGGCCTGAAGGAAAGCGTTATGCTTTACACCATGCGATTATCCATGGCGATACGGCCTATGGTAGCTGGCGTGATGGCGGCCTGACTTTGCTGGATGTCAGCGACCGGACTGCACCATCCCTTATCAGCCACCGAAACTGGAGCCCGCCTTATGGTGGCGGAACGCACACGGCATTGCCGCTTCCGGGCCGGGATTTGTTGGTTGTGCTGGATGAAGCGGTATTGGATGAACAGCAGGATGGTGAGAAATTTATCTGGTTGTTTGATATCCGTGAACCGGCCAACCCGGTGAGTATCTCCACCTTCCCGGTTCCGGGCGAGCGGGATTATGTTGCGAAGGGCGCACATTTTGGCCCACATAATCTGCATGAAAACCGCCCAGGAAGTTTTGTCAGTGAAACGTTGATTTTTGCCACCTGGCAAAATGCCGGGGTACGTGCTGTTGATATTAGCAACCCGTATCACCCAGTGGAAACCGGGGCATTGGTGCCTGCAGCACCAAAAACCATGATGGATACCCGCCCGGGAAGGCCACAGGTTATTCAGTCCTGCGATGTGTTTGTGGATGCTCAGGGAATTATCTATAGCACGGATTATAACGGCGGGTTGTCGATTATTGAGTACCTGGGCTAACCGGTTCTGATGCGGTTTAACTGAAACCTCATGGTGTTATGCCATGGGGTTTTTTTACTCCTAAACCATGTATTCAGGGCGTGTGTTTAATTTTCCGGTATGTTGGGGGCACAAGTATCATGGACGGAAAATCTCTGTTTCTTTAATGCAAAAGCGATTCCCGCTGTTGATAAGCAGACGTCTGGCGGTGTGGTAACTTTTATTGTTAACCGGCGTGTCAGGCTTCTGCGCAAGCCAGCATAGCGGGTGGAGATAAAATTGCAGGTACCTGTCTCTTCCCTGAGCAGGCTCTTGTGTTCTGGCTCAACTATACTGGCGTACCCGCGCGATAAACTCTTCCACTGTGTCTATTTTATCTGCAATAAGAATCAATGCTTTACCCAGTGCCAAAGCCTGGCGCTGGCAGGCAAGGCGCATAGCGTCATCGGCAATGGTGTCTATATCTGCCACATGGGATAACCCCACAGTACGGCGAATTAATTCGGTACCCGCATAGCCAATGGCATCGTGCCACACTTTTTTCAGAAACTGGGTGGTGTAGCCTGGGCAACTAAGTGCCTGGTCACGGGTTTTTTCCTGAGCCAAAGACTGAAAGCGTTCACTAAATGTGTGCCAAAACTCGTTAATATCCGCCAGACGCTGCTCACGAGCATCAGCCGCTTCGCGCAGTGGCAGTAAACCGGGCAGGCCGCAATAATTGAGCAACAGGTTGCCAATTGCTGTGCCTGGGTCAAACCCGGCCGGGCCGAAGAATCCAAATTCAGCATCAATCGCTTTCAGGCTGCCTTCGGCAACGAAAATAGAACCACTGTGGATATCACCGTGCAGCAGCGCTTCTGCATGGGAGAAAAAGCGGTGTTTCAGTGCGCTCACAGCAAGTTTCAGTGCGGTATCTTCACGCAGTGCAGCAACATCGGCCTCCAGTGCGGCAGGGTAGTTATTACGCTCGTGCTGGCAGTACGGGTCGTTAAAAAACAAGTCTTCAGTGATTTCGCACATTTCCGGGTTAATAAAGCGTGCGACTTCCGCTTTTTTCTGGTGCGGATGCAGGTAAAAATCAGAAGTATGGAACAGCACCTGCGCCAGGTATTCACCTAACTGGCTGGCGGCTTGCGGGTAATACTCACCGCGGATCAGCTCACCACGCCAGATACGGTAACGGGATAAATCTTCCATCACCATTACTGCAAGTGCCGGATCAAAATGAAGGATATTTACTGTATGTTGCGGGCAGTGCTGGTAATGGGCGATCAGTGTTTCTGCCTCCAGACGGGCACGGTCCAGGGTCAACGGCCAGGACTCCCCCACACAGCGCACATAAGGTAATGCCTGTTTAACAACAATGCGGCTTATTCCTTCGTTGTCGAACACCTTAAACACCAGATTAAGGTTACCGTCGCCCACTTCTTCAGCATGAGTAAGTTTTTCCGGGTTCTCCAGCCCACCATGTTGTTTGGCCCAGGCAACTGCGTCATCGGCAGTAAAAGTGCGGTAGTGCGACATGTGACTTCTTTCCTCGTCAATTCTTCAATTTTGGTTAATAAGCCGTTCAGACGTCTATACATCCGCTTTCCATCCTGACACAATAGAACACATCAACGCAACAAGGATTTAACTAAAATGAATAATCTCCAAACCACCAGTTTGCGCATTGCTGATAATCAACTGTGGATCCTCGACCAGCAGGCATTGCCGCAGCAGTCAAACTGGCTGGATGCCAGCGCTGTCGATTTACTGGTGGGCCATATTCACGCTTTGCGGGTGCGGGGTGCGCCACTGATTGGTTTATCTGCCAGCTTGCTACTGGCGTTATTGGCCGAGCGTGGTGACAATCGAGAAAGCCTGAATGTGGCGCTGGAAACCTTACGCGCTTCACGCCCAACCGCAGTAAACCTGATGAATAACCTCGACCGGATGAAGCAGGCACTGAACCAGAGTGACTGGGTGAGTGCCATGGTTAATGAAGCCTGGAGGCTGGTACAAGAAGATAAGCAATTATGTGATGCGATTGCCGTTGCCGGTAGCCAGTTAGTTACGCCGGGTAGCCGCCTGTTAACCCACTGCAATACCGGTGGGCTGGCGACAGCAGGGTGCGGTACTGCGCTGGGGGTGATTCACAAAGCATTTGAAGCCGGCAAAGTACAGCAGGTTTGGGTGGATGAAACGCGCCCGTTATTGCAAGGTGGGCGCTTAACTGCCTGGGAACTGGGGGAACTGAATATCCCATACCAACTGATTTGTGATTCGATGGCGGCCAGCCTGATGGCAAAAGGTGAGGTAGATGCCATCTGGGTGGGAGCAGATCGCATTGCAGCCAATGGGGATGTGGCGAATAAAATTGGCACTTATAGCCTGGCGGTTTTGGCAAAATACCACGGTATTCCGTTTTATGTTGCGGCACCGGTTACCACGCTGGATTCCTCTTGCCCGAATGGCGCAGCTATTCCCATTGAACAGCGTGCGGCTGCAGAAGTGACTGGCGTGGCAGGGAGTTTTGGTTCGGTGCAGTGGGCACCGGAGAATGCACAAGTGTACAACCCGGCGTTTGATGTGACACCGGCAGAGTTAATTAGCGGTTGGGTGCTGGACAGCGGGGTTATTACCCCGGAACAGGTGCGTGACGGGGTGTTTAAAGCTCAGGACTGAAGAGTGGCGCGGCCAGGTAATTCGTAGCCTGGCCGCATGCCGGTTCAGTCAATGCGCGGGTAAGTATCGGCAATAGGGTCGCCGGTAAATTTTGCCACCCAGCCTTGCGGGTTATCAAAAATACGAATGGCAGTGAAATTAGGTTGTGAACCCATATCGAACCAGTGTGGTGTGCCTGCGGGAACAGAAATTAAATCATTTTTCTCACACAAGACCTGGTAAACCTTGCCATCCAGGTGCAGGCAGAATAACCCCGCACCTTCAACAAAGAAGCGTACTTCGTCTTCACCATGAGTATGCTCAGAGAGGAATTTTTCCCGCAGCGCGGCTTTCTCCGGGTGGTTGGCGCGCATGCTGATGACATCCCAGCTTTGGTAGTTTTTCTCGGCAACTAACTTTTCAATTTCGTGCTGGTAGGCTGCCAGTACCGTTTCAGGTCCAGGTGCATCGCCCAGTTCCTGATTGGCTTCCCAGCGTTCAAAACGCACCCCGGCGGCATTCAGTTGTTCACGGATAGCCTCTGCGTCCTGGCTGTGCCAGAGCGCCTGGTTGGCATCGGTTTCGGAATAAATAGTAAGCGTACTCATGTGATTATGCCTCGGGGTTAATGGCGCTAAAGTCGCCGACCTGGGGATGTTGGCTGGCGTTATCTGCCGCGCCGCGAATCAGTTGAACGGTTTGCCAGCCTGCCTCACGTGCGGCATCCAGCTCCTGGTGTATATCCGATAAAAACAGTAATTCACTTGGTGCAACACCGGTTTCACGGGCGATAGCCAGGTAAGAGGCCGTTTCCCGTTTGTGGCCAATGTGTGTATCGAAATACCCACTGAACAACGGTGTGATATCGCCTGCGTCACTGTAACCGAACAACAGTTTCTGTGCGGCGACGGAGCCAGATGAATAGACATATAACGCGATACCTGATGCTTGCCATTTTTTCAGTGCTGGCAGTACATCCGGGTAGAGGTGGCCGGTGAAAGCGCCTTGCTGATAACCGGTTTGCCAAATCATGCCTTGCAACGCTTTGAGCGGGGTTGATTTGCGGTCTTCATCCATAAAGGTTAAAAGCGCGTTGACGACATCGCCGGTACTGGCTTGTGGCTGGCCAATTTCTTTGCGAACCGCATCCAGTGCAGCGGCAACATCGGGGTGTTGCTCATGGCTGGCAATAAAAGAGGCAAGGTGCTGGCGGGCATAGGGAAACAATACATTGTGCACAAAGCGAATATCGCTGGTTGTGCCTTCTATATCCGTCACGATGGCTTTAATCATAATACCTCCAGGCGGCGGCGCAATATTTCGCATTCAAATAAAAACTCCAGCCCTTCCAGATGGCGGCGGGCTTCTTCAACACTTCGTCCCCAGCAGGTCAAACCATGACCACGTAGCAGAAACCCCCATTGCAGGTCTTCTTTGCTTGTGCCGGAATGGATTCGTTGCGCCAGTGCGCTGATATCCTGGTCGTTATCAAAGACCGGGATTTGCAGGGCATCCAGATGCGATGACTGGCCGCGCAAGGATTTTTGCATTTCGTACCCTTGCAGTGTCAGGCGGTTGCCTTTGACCAGCCGGGATAATACGGTTGCATTGACCGTGTGAACATGGAGAACTGCCTGAGCTTCGGGAAACAGGCGGTAAATAAGAGTATGAAGCCCGGTTTCAGCGGAAGGCGTGCGCCCGGAAGGCGCTGTATTATCGGCAATACTGACCTGCAAGAAGTCATTTTCTGTCAGGCTGCCTTTATCTTTACCGGATTCAGTCAGCCAGCACCATTCGGTGTCCTGGCGCAGGGACATATTGCCGCCCGTTGCGGGAGCCCAGCCTTTGGCACCAAGCCAGCGGCAGGCCGCGACTAATTCTGCCAGTTGCAGTTGTTGTGTCATTACGTTCCTTATTATGCGCAGTGTTGATTCTGGCATTACGTTATTATTTGGACGTCTAAGCGTCTTGATTGCCAAATATTAACATCGTGTTATAGTGGCAGCAACACACGCATCACAACAAAATACCGGGAAGGGGAGAGAATGAATAGTAGTAACCCTTTGATTCCAGAGAGCAAACTACCATCTTTAGGCACCACTATTTTCACGCAGATGAGCGCTCTGGCACAGCAGCATAAAGCCATTAACCTGTCTCAAGGTTTTCCTGACTTTGACGGGCCGCGTTATTTACAAGAACGCCTTGCGTGGCATGTATCCCAGGGCGCGAACCAATATGCACCAATGACAGGTGCCCAGCCGTTGCGGGAAGCGATTTCCCGTAAAACGGCAGAATTGTATGGCTGGCAGCCGGACGCCAATAGTGAAATCACCGTAACAGCCGGGGCAACAGAAGCCCTGTATGCAGCCATCACTGCATTAGTACGCACCGGGGACGAAGTGATTTGTTTTGACCCCAGTTACGACAGCTATGCACCGGCGATTGAGCTGGCAGGTGGCGTAGTGAAACGCCTGGCATTACAGCCGCCACATTTCCAGGTGGACTGGGCTGCATTCAAAAACATGCTTACCCCGAAAACCCGCATGGTTATCCTCAATACCCCGCACAACCCAACTGCAACAGTGTGGCAGAAGAGCGATTTTAGCCAGTTATGGCAGGCCATTGCGGAGCAGGAAATCTATGTGCTGAGCGATGAAGTGTATGAGCACATTTGCTTTGCACCTGACGGCCATGCCAGCGTACTGGCTCATGAAGCACTGCGCGAGCGTGCTGTGGCGGTATCGTCGTTTGGTAAGACCTACCATATGACAGGCTGGAAAGTGGGTTACTGTGTGGCTCCTGCTGCAATTAGCGCTGAGATCCGTAAAATTCACCAGTACCTGACTTTTTCAGTGAATACCCCGGCACAGCTGGCTCTGGCAGATATGCTGGAAGCTGAACCTGAACACTACCGTGCATTACCGGCATTTTACCAGGCGAAGCGTGACCGTTTTGTGCAGGCGTTATCGGCCAGCCGCCTGGAGGTGTTGCCTTGCAACGGAACCTACTTCTTACTGGCGGATTACAGCGCTATTTCTGATATGGATGATGTGAGCTTTTGCCGCTGGTTAACCACCGAACATGGCGTGGCGGCGATACCGTTGTCCGTATTCTGTGCCGACCCGTTCCCTCATAAACTGATTCGCCTGTGTTTTGCCAAGCAAGAAGCGACGTTGGATGCGGCTGCAGAGCGTCTGGTGAAACTCTGATTGTTTCAGTGGTGGTCATATAAAAAAACCTGGCGTCAGTAACGGCGCCAGGTTTTTTATGCGCGGTTTTTACTGGCCGATATCGCGCAGTTTTTTCCCGGTCATCAGATTACGTTCAATATGTTCCAGCGTGACGTTTTTGGTTTCCGGAATCAGCACAAAGGTGACAATGATGAACAGAACGTTCAGTGCGGTATATAACCAGAACGTACCTGCGGCACCAATGCTGTCCAGCAGTGTCAGGAAGGTCGCGCCAATAATCATATTGGAAACCCAGTTGGTGGTCGTTGAGCAGGTCACCCCAAAATCACGGCATTTCAGTGGCTGAATTTCAGAACACAGGATCCAGACTACCGGTGCAGCGCTCATCGCATAGCCAGCAATACACATCATGGTCATACCAACAGACAACCAGGACAGCGTGCCAGAGCTGTGACCGCCTTCTACCTGCATCAGGCAGTAGCCAAGAATCAGCGTCCCCAGAGCCATAACGGTGAAGCCAATTTTCAGCGCGGGTTTACGCCCTGATTTATCTACCGTGAACACGGCAATAAATGTGGCCAGCATAAAGGTCAGCCCGACAACAACAGTGGCAACCATTTGTTGTTCTGTACTGGTGAACCCGGCCATCTGGAAGATTTTCGGGGCGTAATACATGATGATGTTCATCCCGGTAAATTGCTGCATAGCCTGCAACAACATCCCAAGGAATACCGCACGGCGCACATTGCGGTTGCTTTTAAACAGTGCCCAGCCACCTTGTTTCACTTTCAGGCTTTCGCGGATTTCGTTCAGTTCTTCACGGGCTTTTTCTGAGGAATCACGCAGCATACGCAGCACTTTTTCAGCCTGGTTGTGTTGGCCTTTTGCTGCAAGCCAGCGCGGGCTGTTGGGCAGAAACACTACCATGACCAGTAATGCGAGAGCGGGCAGCGCCAGAACACCCAGCATGGCACGCCAGTTGCCGCTGTAACTCAGTGCGGTATCTGATAAGAACGCCAGCAAAATACCCAGAGTGACCATTAACTGGTACATGCTGATCATTTTACCGCGTACATTCTCTGAAGCCATTTCAGACAAGTACAGTGGCGCAGTATAAGACGCTATCCCGACGGCTATCCCCAGTACCACACGGGACATCAGGAGAATTTCCAGGTTGGTGGACATCGCCGAACCCAGAGAACCAAGAATGAACAGAATCGCACCCGCCATCAGGCTGTATTTGCGGCCTAAACGGAAAGACAACCAGCCATTAAAGAGCGCCCCCAGCGCAGCACCGAGCATCATACTGCTGACAACCCATTCTTGTGCCTGGCTGGATAATGTGAAGTGATGAGTAATAAAAGGTAGCGCGCCTGATATAACACCGATATCCAGACCAAACAGCAGACCAGCTACAGCTGCTGAGATCGAGACAAACAGATTCATCCGGCGTGCTTTTTGTGCCTGGATAGAAAGTATATCGCCTGTTTCGCTGACATAAGACATATGTGTAACTCCAGCATAGGGTTGTTTTTATGAGGCTACGGTACGGTATTTCCGTTTGTTTGCGTCTGGCTTAAAACGTCAGTGATATGGATTATTATGCTGCTGCATGTGGTTTTGTGACGTGCGTTCCATAATGAAAACAGGCGTTACATCACAAAATATCGCTGATATGTGAGGTTTGAAGCGAGTTTGCTCACTTTAAACACGTTGTGGTAGCGAGTTTTTTTAGTTTGTGAATATGGATGATTCTTGTTTTCTACCTCTTGTTGTTGAGCGGTTACATCCTGCTTCGGTTATCCCGGTGACCGCTATTCGGCGTGGGCCACAGACAGAGAGCACCATGCCTGTTCAGGCAGGGTTTGGTGGTAAAGGTGTTTTCCTTGTTTTATGTGTGGTTAATTGCGTCTACACTATACAGGCTGAGTTTTAAGTATTTATTCATGTCCGGTAGCGTTTGCCTCGGCGATAGAAATGTGGGAACCGGGCGTAAGGAGCCTTGGCTGGTTTGATATGCAAAACCAATCACAGCCATAGGCAGGATGTAAGGCCGTAAGCATTGTCCGCCAGCCAGCCAGATGGTGTAATCGTTGCCTTGTTGCGTCTGAAAAATGGGGCAGCAGCGTACACACCAGTTGATATGGCGCTGAAGTACTGAGTGGTATTTCAGTCTCGGGCCGCCTTCCGGGTGGCTTTTTTATTTCAAGGTACCCGGTGGTTGGGCTGGTATGGCGGTTCATTCGTCAAGTTGCAACAATGAGCATGAATAGTAGGTATTGCTTATTGATTTGATAACGCAAACGCATTGGCTGAAGTGACGAATATTCGTTACTTTATATCCCGTCGATAACACGGAGGAAGTATAGATGTCCTTAATTAACACCAAAATCAAACCTTTCAAAAACCAGGCATTTAAAAACGGTGAATTCATCGAAGTTACCGAAAAAAGCGTAGAAGGCCGCTGGAGCGTGTTTTTCTTCTACCCGGCTGACTTTACCTTCGTATGTCCGACTGAGCTGGGCGACGTAGCTGACCACTACGAAGAGTTCCAGAAACTGGGTGTTGATATCTACTCAGTATCTACTGATACCCACTTCACCCACAAAGCGTGGCACGACGAGTCTGACACCATCGCTAAAATCAAATACGCGATGATCGGCGACCCGACCGGCACCCTGACCCGTAACTTCGAAAACATGCGCGAAGCTGAAGGTCTGGCTGACCGTGGTACTTTCATCGTTGACCCGGAAGGTATTATCCAGGCTATCGAAGTTACTGCTGAAGGCATCGGCCGTGACGCTTCTGACCTGCTGCGTAAAGTGAAAGCAGCTCAGTACGTTGCTACTCACCCAGGTGAAGTTTGCCCGGCTAAATGGAAAGAAGGCGATGCCACTCTGGCTCCGTCTCTGGACCTGGTTGGTAAAATCTAATTACCAAACCACACTGGTGCAGGCGATATAACACGCGCTGCACTGGTCAATAAATCGCCCGGATTGCTGGGCGACTAATTAAACGCATTCGGGTGCCTGGCACCCGAATTTCTTGCCAGGGAGATAAACATGCTCGACGCAACCATGAAAACACAGCTTAAGGGCTACCTTGAGCGTCTGACTAAACCTGTTGAGTTGATTGCTACACTGGATGACAGTGCACAGTCCGCTGAAATCAAGGAGCTTCTGGCAGAAATCGCGGCGTTGTCTGACAAAGTTTCTGTTAAAGAAGATAATGCAAAGGATGTTCGTAAGCCGTCCTTTCTGATTACTAACCCAGGCAGTGAACAAGGGCCGCGTTTTGCCGGTTCACCGTTGGGACACGAATTTACTTCATTGGTTCTGGCATTGCTGTGGACCGGTGGGCACCCGTCAAAAGAAGCGCAGGCACTGCTTGAGCAGATTCGCGATATTGACGGTGATTTTGAATTTGAAACTTACTATTCGCTCTCTTGCCATAACTGCCCTGATGTTGTTCAGGCGCTGAATTTAATGGCTATTCTCAATCCGCGGATTAAACATACTGCGATTGATGGCGGTACTTATCAGAACGAAATTACCGATCGCAACATCATGGGCGTTCCTGCGGTGTTTGTGAATGGTCAGGAATTTGGCCAGGGCCGCATGACTCTCGCTGAAATCGTTGCCAAAGTAGATACCGGTGCAGAGAAACGTACAGCAGAAGAACTCAGTAAGCGTGACGCTTATGATGTGCTGATTGTAGGCTCAGGCCCGGCAGGTGCAGCTGCAGCAGTTTACTCTGCCCGTAAAGGTATTCGCACTGGGTTGATGGGTGAACGCTTTGGCGGCCAGATCCTCGATACAGTAGATATCGAAAACTATATTTCTGTGCCAAAAACCGAAGGTGCCAAATTGGCCGGCGCGTTGAAATCACACGTTGATGATTATGATGTAGATGTGATTGACAGCCAGAGCGCGGCGAAACTGATCCCGGCAGATGTTGAAGGTGGCCTGCATCAGATTCAGACGGCATCAGGTGCAACACTGAAAGCGCGCAGCATCATTGTGGCAACCGGTGCCAAATGGCGCAACATGGGTGTGCCAGGCGAAGACCAGTACCGTACCCGTGGCGTAACGTACTGCCCACACTGTGACGGCCCGTTGTTCAAAGGTAAACGTGTCGCTGTCATTGGTGGTGGTAACTCTGGTGTTGAAGCAGCGATTGACCTTGCTGGTGTGGTTGAACATGTCACTCTGCTTGAGTTTGCGCCTGAAATGAAAGCAGACCAGGTATTGCAGGACAAAGTACGCAGCCTGAGCAATGTAGATATCATTCTTAATGCGCAAACTACGGAAGTGAAAGGCGATGGCACCAAAGTGACCGGCCTTGAATACCGTGACCGCAATAGTGGCGATATTCACCAGTTAGCGCTGGCCGGGATTTTTGTGCAGATTGGTTTGCTGCCTAATACCACCTGGCTGGAAGGGGCTGTTGAGCGCAACCGCATGGGTGAAATTATTATCGATGCGAAATGCGAAACCAATGTGAAAGGGGTATTCGCTGCGGGCGACTGCACCACTGTGCCGTACAAACAGATAATCATTGCGACTGGTGAAGGGGCCAAAGCGTCTCTTAGCTCGTTCGATTACCTGATTCGCACAAAAACTGAATAATTAATTATTTATACAGTAAAAAGGCTGCCATTTTTGGCAGCCTTTTTTTTACTTTAACGGTAACGCAATGGTAACGCAGCCAATACCTGGTCGTTACCATTTCAGCTCGAGTGCAGGTTTACAGAATAAGGCTACCCAGTGCTGCCAGCAGGAAAGCGATGGTTCCCAGCAAGGTTTCCATCACAGTCCAGGTTTTCAGCGTGGTTTTTTCATCCATTTCAAGGAAGCGGCCAACTAACCAGAAACCAGAATCATTCACATGTGACAGCACAGTGGCACCACCTGCGATAGCGATGACAATAAAGCAGAGATCGAACTGGCTGAGCCCTGGCGTTGCCTGCACCATCGGAGCAACCAGTGCCGCAGTAGTAGTTAACGCAACCGTTGCAGAACCCTGGGCCACACGCAAAATTGCTGAAACAACAAACGCGGCGACAATCAAAGGCAGACCAATATTGCCCAGAACATCTGCCAGCGCATTACCAATACCACTGGCGCGCAGTACACCACCAAACATCCCACCAGCACCCGTTACCAGCACGATGGCGCAAATTGGGCCCAGCGCACCATCACAAATTTTTTCCAGGTGTTGGCGGCTACGGCTGCCGCTGAAAACTTGCAGTGCGAAGAACACGGTAATCAGCAGCGCAACCGGTGTTTTACCCAGCATACGCAGTATTTGCACCAGTGTGTTATCTGCTGAAACCCAGCCGATAACTGTTGCGGTATTCAGGCCTGTGTCTAAGAAGATAAGTACCAGTGGCAGCATTAAAATGGTCATTACCATGCCAAATGACGGCGGCTGGTGCGAAGTATCACGCTCAATGTCACCTAAAAATGATGACGGTAATTTCACGTCAAATTTTTTGCCAGCATATTGCCCGTACAGGTATGCACCGATATACCAGGTCGGGATAGCGATAACCAGGCCAAGGATAACCAACAGGCCGATATTGGCACCCAGTAATTCACTGGCGGCAACCGGGCCTGGGTGGGGCGGAACCAGCGCATGCATCACGGCAAATGCACCTGCAGCCGGGAAGGCATATTTCAGTGTCGAGCCACCAAATTGCTTCGCCACGCTGAAAATGATCGGTAGCATCACGACCAGACCCGCATCAAAAAAGATGGGAAAGCCAAACATCAATGAGGCGACGCCAACAGCCAGTGGTGCACGCTTTTCGCCGAACTTGTTAATCAGAGTGTCGGCCAGAACCTGTGCACCACCAGAGACTTCCAGCAACCGGCCAATCATGGCCCCCAGCCCAACGAGTAAGGCTACCCCGGCAAGTGTACTTCCAAAACCATTTAACAAAGTGGGGACAACTTTATCGAAAGGAACTTTCGTTGCCAGAGCCACCAAAATACTGACCAGGGTAAGGGCCAAAAAGGCATGTACCCGAAAACGCATAATGAGAACTAAAAGGATGACAACGGAGGCAGCAGCAATCCCCAGAAGGGTACCTGCACCATATGCGTGTGTTAATTCTGTCATGGAATAACCCCTATGAAACTTGAGCGTAGTGCGAAGGTAAAAACCCTTCGTTCCGTGCTGATACCGGTAACATGATACTGGTAACATTCGTTACTCTTAAAGCGCTCCTGACATGTTTATTAATATTTTGAGATATGTATCAAGCATTGAATATAAATACGCCGTTTGTTGATCCACTCACTTGTTTTTGATGAATGACTTTGTTAGCTCATTGGGAATTGAATGTAATGTCTTTGTTAATTATAGGATTATATATAGCAGTGTGATCATTTTGGAGAATAAAAGGGAGTACAGATGGAGTTATATTATGGAAAATTCTGTATGCAGAACGCTGAATATTGCCGGTTTTCCTGGCATGTTTAGTCGATTTTTGGGGGGACGGGCTGTACCCATTAATAACGTAATGGGTACATAGATGTATCAGAAGCCAGCCTTATCCAGGCGGAATTGTTTCGGGCAGTTGCCAGGATGAGCGCCTGGGGCAAAACTATTTGGCGATAACGGTGCATTAATACTTTCTGCGCGAATGGCAATTTGAATCTCAGTTAGCCATGCCGGGTTGCCATGGCACATAAAGCGAAATGCCTTCACGCTTTTTTCACCGTAAGCCGTGCTGATAGCCTGATTAACTGATTCGCGTGAAACGGTTTCTCCATAGTGCTGCGCAAGGAAAACGCCAGCGGCACTGTGGCGTATTTCGTTGTTGAGACGCAGCATTGTGCCAAAGTAGTCGTCTGGTACAAAACCAAAGCAGACGCCATGTTTAGCGTATTCATAGCGTTCAAGGCAGGATGTTCCGCCAGCTCCGGGCATGTGCTTCACCAATTGCTCAGCAAGGGAAGGAGAAATGCCTGTATCGGGAGCGGCGCATTTTCTGCTGGCTTTCACTTCAGGCATATCAGGGGCCGGGCGTGTTGCACAACCAAAACGCATCCATCGGCGCCTGTCCACACCCTGCCTGGCAATACTGCGTGGCAGATCCGGCCATAATCCATGAATTGTCAGAAACTGTGTTTTGTCTGCCTGTTCTTGCTGGTTCTGGCATTCGCTGGGTAATGCACGCCGGCTTTGGTGCATTGACTGGCAAAAACCTGGCTGCCAAGAGAGTGCCAGTACATAGTGGTCAAAATCACTGTAATGCTGCGCCTGTAATGGCGCGCTATAGCCCGGTATGGAAACCGATAACAGTATGGCGAGAAAACAGCCAATTATTGTGCGGGTAATCATGGGGTAATCATTGAGTGGGTTGTGTTTAGCGCTACAGTGTAGCCCCTTTCGGGGCTCAGATTGATGAAAAAGAAGGAAAAAACGTAGTTTCTCCTTCTTTTTAGTTAGCAGCCGAAAGTCAATGAATTGATTTTCCTTGTTTTTTATTGGGTGGCATTCTTTCGTTCTGTGCGAACATAAAGTTTGTCATCAGACACAGCCCCCTTTCGGGGGCTGTGTGACTTAAGGGACGGCAACGGTTGCAGGAACCAGTATTTCGGTTGCTACGATAACCACAATCAGACCAACCAGCACCGGTACGGATGTGCGTTTTACTACTTCAAAAGGGGAGATCTTCGCCATACCTGCAACAGCAACCACCACGCCGGATACCGGTGAAATGGTGCGCCCCAGGTTCGATGCCTGAAGCATGGGAATGGTTAAATATGCCGGATTAATGCCTGACTGGTGTGCCAGGCGAGGAATCAGCTCAACAAAAGCATAGAACGGTGCATTACCAGAGCCTGTGGTCATTGCCGCTAACATGGTCAGGACAACCAGAACCAGCATCAGAATAATACTACCGGAACCAAATGACGTTGCAATGGATATCAGGCTCTGGATAAACCCAATCGTGCTGAGACCCTGAGCAAATAACCCGGCTGCCACTAACAACATAACCACGTTGGCAAAAGCATCGGCCATACCACGCCAGGCTACATCCAGCCCGGCAAAGACGGTTTTGCTATTAAAGCTGCGTAAAAATTCGATGATGGCGGACAGCAGCATGCAAATGACCAGGATGGTAATAATGTGCAGGCTCGGGCCCCATTTCCCGTCAAAGATTAAGACCCCAATGATGGGCGTGAAGGGTAAAATCGCATAGAAAGACGGGGCTTTGGTGTCAATTTCTTTGACGTCCAGTTGTTCACTAACAATATTTTCTTTTCTATCAAGAAAGCGCTGCCAGAAAAAATGCGCAACAGCCATACAGATAATGGCGGCAATAGAAACGGGCAGGGTGGTTTTAAAGGCAAAGTTAACCAATTCCATTTCTGATGCTTTCGCGGCAAGTACGACATCGCCAGAGGTGGGCGACAATATGATAGCAGCCGGTGATGCACAAATTGCGGCAGCAGCACCACGGCTGATACCAACATTGACCATCACCGGGAACAGCGTCGCCATTAGCAATACGCCAAGCCCGGTTGCGGAAGACACAGCCAGGGACATCAGGCAGGCAACAAAATATGCTGCGACCATCAGTAAATAAGGTGAGTTAATAAATTGAAGTGGTTTCGATGCCAGTTTCACCACCATATCATTGGCGCCAATATGCGTCATATATGCCGCAAAACCGCACAGCACCATGATCATCATGCCCAGATCACCGCCACGGCTCATCAATAATATTTTGATGTATTCCACAATATCGACGGTGAGAAAACCGGTACCTGTTTCATTGGCAGGCAGAATGCGGTGACCCATGATGGCACTGATGATAAGTAATACCAGACCACCGACAAACAGTACGCCAGTGGCCGAGTAGCCTTTGATAATGTAGCGGGCAACACCGACAATCACCAAAATGCCAACGGCAAGTTCAAAAAGAGTGAGCATAGTTTCCCCTGTTTGTGGCTAAACGCGCACGTTGGCTCATGGCATTGCGTGGCTATGGCAATGAGGTTGAAGCGTGACGCTTAGTAACACAGTGTAAATTATGTAAGCAATGCAGAGGAATGTGCCTAATCATTCCACTTTTTTTGCTGACAAAAATCAATAAATCAGCAATAAACTCTAATAATTTTTAGTTTTATGGTGTTGGAGGCTGCGGGGCTGTATGTAGAGAGAGTGGTTTGAGCAAACTGATATTTGTTGTGTGGTTATCTATTTACAGAGAGAAAGGTTGTTAGCTAAAAGAGAATTAATAGCGGTTGCAGATGTTTTGCATCAATAATAAAAATAACCAGGATTTTTCTGTGTTATATATCATGCGTTAAATGGCATGTTATGATGCACCACATACAAGAACGGTTCGTTTTATATATTCCCAGATATTTCTTGATTTGGTGATTAATGGTTTGTTAGTGCATGATAGATTTCTGCATGGTGCGCCAGGACTGGCTTGAAGGGGTGAACTGTGTGGCCGTTTTATCATGTCTCTGTATAAATCAAAATGGGGTGATTTTTCAGAATTGTAAATGTTGCTTTTTATAAAAATATTTTTTTGAATTCTTGTTCAGGTTTCATTAATAAAAGCGCGGATATGCTGTGCTTGTTTTGACTGTATTTGGTGGCGATAAAGTGATCAAGATGATTAAGCAGTTAGTTGTGTTATGTGGTTTATTGGTTCCCTGTTTATTTTCCTCATTGGCGCAGGCTGGTGATGGCGGAAATGAGAAAGGGTGGTTCAGCACCCTGACGGGTAACATTGGTGAAACCTGGCGTGAACCGCAGCATTATGATTTATACGTCCCGGCAATTACCTGGCATGCGCGCTTTGCTTACGATAAAGAAAAGACAGATAAATACAACGAACGCCCATGGGGTGCCGGCTTTGGTGTTTCTCGCTGGGATGATAAGGGCAACTGGCACGGTTTGTATTTAATGGCGTTTAAAGACTCATTTAATAAATGGGAGCCTATTGGCGGGTATGGTTGGGAAGCGACCTGGCGCCCCATCAGTGCAGACTCACGTTTTCATGTGGGGTTGGGGTACACGCTGGGTGTGACAGCTCGCGATAACTGGGACTATATCCCTATTCCTGTCGTGCTGCCTATGGCTTCTGTTGGTTATGGCCCAGCTACGTTCCAGATGACGTACATTCCGGGAACATATAACAATGGTAACGTCTACTTTGCCTGGCTGCGGTTCCAGTTTTGATAACGTGATGCTAAATTTTTTTCTTGTTCATTGTACGGAAAAGCAAAGGCTTATCGGTTGAAAAGCAAAAATATAGCGATTTTTATCACTTTTTAGTAAATATCAACTGGACAAACGGCACCACAATTGATGTACTGGACGCCGACACGGTATTTGTGTCGTTTTTTCATAAAAGGTAATTTTGATGTCTAAGATTAAAGGTAACGTTAAGTGGTTTAATGAGTCCAAAGGATTCGGTTTCATTACTCCGGAAGATGGCAGCAAAGACGTGTTCGTACACTTCTCTGCAATCCAGAGCAATGGTTTCAAAACTCTGGCTGAAGGTCAGCGTGTAGAGTTCGAAATCACTAACGGTGCCAAAGGCCCTTCTGCTGCTAACGTAATTGCTCTGTAATAACGTCTGGCTGAGAACGACAAAACCCGCCTTCAGGCGGGTTTTTTTTGTCCAGAATCCGGGGCGAAACAGGTTAGCAAGATAACCCGGCAATACCCGTGTGGCTAAAGCCACATTTCAGCTGAACAAGTAAAGTTTTAAAAAGCAACCGACGATAAGTGCGCTTAATAGCAGTGTGCTGATGTTTACCAGGCTCTCTTTCATTTTGCTGCCCATGTCTGTGTGATTGACTTAGGCAAATACTGTCAGAGAAAGATGAAGCCTACATTAACGCCCCACTTCGGGGGGGAAATTATCGTGTGGTAAGGAGTGATACCAGCCAAAATGCGAGCCCGGTCATAATTAATGAACCGGCCAGGTTGATAACCACATTTGTAGCCGCCCAGGCAAGACGCCCGTCTTGTAGCAAAAACACCACTTCTGATGAAAACGTTGAGAACGTAGTCAGCCCGCCACAAAAACCCGTCGTAATTAATAATTTCCACATGGGATCAAGGTTGGTAAGGCGGCTAAAACTTGCCAGAGCAATACCAATGATAAATGCACCCAGTAAGTTAGCTGAAAAAGTGCCCATTGGGATGGCATGATGAAGGGGGTTAAGGCGTTGGCTAATCAACCAGCGGCAAATACTCCCAAGGCCGCCGCCAATAAATACGGCAAATAACATCTGCATAAGGTATATCTCATTAATCATTAAAGCAGAAAGTCTACCGCGCAAGCAGGCTCTGGGGTAGTGTTGATTAACGCAATAAAGCGGGGAGAGTTTGTATGAATGTTGCAGCCGGGCAGTTTGCTGTTATGCCGGACTGGCAGAGTAATTTAGAACGGTGCCGTTTGTTTATCAGTGAAGCCATTGCTAAAGGTATCGATTTACTGGTGTTACCCGAAGCTATTCAGGCCAGGGATAATACTGACCCGAGTTATTCTGTCAGGCACGGGCAAGCTCTTGATGGGCCATTTGTCCGCGAGATGTGCCGGTTTACGGAAAATTGTCACCTGACCCTGATTTTCACTATCCACATTCCGGGCGATGCTGGCCGGGTGACAAATTCCTTACTCGTTTTACATCGTGGGCTGGTGACTGCGCGCTATGATAAGCTACATCTGTATGATGCGTTTAATGTTCAGGAGTCCAGCCTTGTTAGTCCTGGGCAGGCTGTTGCGCCTTTAATTGCGGTTGGTGACTTGATGGTGGGGGTTATGACCTGCTATGACTTACGCTTCCCTGAACAGGCTATGAGCCTTGCGCTGGCTGGCGCGCATGTTCTGGTGGTGCCAGCGGCATGGCTTAAAGGTGAAAATAAAGTGCACCACTGGCAAACATTACTGGCGGCACGGGCCCTCGATACCACTTGTTATATTGTGGCAAGCGGCGAGTGTGGTGATAAAAATATTGGTATGAGCCAGATTATTGATCCCATGGGTAATGTGCTTGCCTGTGCCAGTGATGAACCAGGGGTGATTGTCAGTGAACTGACACTTGAGCGTGTGAAGCAGGTCCGTGCTCAACTTCCTGTGTTAGCAAACCGGCGTTTTTTGCCGCCAACCCTTGGAAAAAGCTGAGTGTGCTTGATTCACTTTGTTACAGAATTATTTTGTATACGGGGAGTGAATAACCGTTAATAGCACAGGGCTATGTAGGTAATGCATGTAGGTAATGCATGTAGGTAATGCACTGTGGTGGGTGTGGCGCATTACGAATGAGTATGGCTGAAGATTAAGAAGGTAAGTATGGGTGAGATAAGTATTACTAAATTGCTGGTTGTCGGTGCGTTGATCGTGTTGCTTTTCGGCACCAAGAAGTTACGTACCCTGGGGAGCGACCTGGGCTCTGCGGTCAAAGGTTTCAAAAAGGCCATGAGCGAAGACGATAATAATCAGGCAATTGCCACTGGCGAGAAAAATGACGCACAAGAATTACGTGAGCGTTTGAACAACAAAGAGTAGCTTTGTGTTCTATGAAATGGCATGCAGGCTGCTGTATGCCTTGAATTTCTGAACAGAATACAAAGACAAAAAAACCGGCCTGTGCCGGTTTTTTTATAGAAAGCGGTGGGTTTATTTCACTTCTTCGCCACGAGCCTGTAAGTCAGCGTGGTAAGACGAGCGCACAAATGGGCCACAGGCCGCGTGCGTGAAGCCCATTGCCATTGCTTCAGCTTTCATTTCGTCAAACTCTTCTGGGCTGACATAACGCTGAACCGGTAGGTGATGGCGGCTTGGCTGCAGGTATTGCCCCAATGTGAGCATAGTTACACCATGGCGGCGCAAGTCACGCATGACTTCAATAATTTCTTCGTTCGTTTCTCCCAGCCCAACCATCAGACCCGATTTGGTCGGGATTTCCGGGTGTGCTTCTTTGAAGCGTTCGAGTAATTTTAGAGACCAGTTGTAATCCGCTCCCGGTCGTACCTGGCGGTACAGGCGAGGGACGTTTTCCAGGTTATGGTTGAAAACATCTGGCGGGGTAGCAGTAAGAATTTCCAGTGCACGGTCCATTCTTCCACGGAAATCAGGTACCAGTGTTTCAATTTTAATCGTCGGGCTTTCACGGCGAATTGCAGAGATACAATCGGCAAAGTGCTGTGCACCTCCGTCACGCAGGTCGTCACGGTCAACCGAAGTTACAACCACATAACGCAGCCCCATATCAGCAATTGTGCGGGCCAGTTTTTCTGCTTCACCGGCATCGGGTGCTACAGGACGCCCATGGGCAACGTCACAGAATGGGCAGCGACGGGTACAAATAGCACCAAGAATCATAAACGTAGCCGTGCCGTGGTTGAAGCACTCGGCAAGGTTAGGGCAAGATGCTTCTTCACAGACAGAGTGAAGGCCATTTTTACGCATGGCAGCTTTGATACCCTGAATACGGGTGGAGTCCGCCGGGAGTTTGATTTTCATCCACTCCGGCTTTCTTAACAGCTCCTGGCGTTCAGTGGCGACGTTTTTCACCGGGATTAGCGCCATTTTGTCGGCATCCCGGTATTTAACACCGCGTTCCATGACAATGGGTTTACTCATAGCGTGCGTATTCCAGTTGCGGATATCGAGTGAAAACGTTTCAATTCAATCAAATGTTGTATTTATCAACTATTTTTGAATTAATGGCAGGCAGTATAACATTTATAGTGCTGTGAAAGCAGCCTGCCAGGCGTTCAAAACGTGATTTTAGTGTAAATAAGTTGTTATTTTGTGCGTTTGTCGGTTAGAGGATTGCTTCACCATGTTTTTGCACAAACGCGCCCTGAATAGTTTCCATGCAGTTTCGCAATACTTCGTCATGCTGGCTGAGCTTGTTATAAAACAGGTGGGTTTCGAATTTTCCACCCGTAAATCCTTCGCACTCGATTTCACGCAGGTTCCAGTTATCCCGGAACATATGATAGAGGCCCGATGACATAAACCCAACCAGGTCGCTGTTTGCCAGCATGGCCGCCAGTGTTAGTACGTTGTAGCTGCTGAAAGTGATTTGCCTGTCAGGGAACGCTTGCTCCACTACATTACGCACATCGGGTAAAATATCATCCTGTAACACCAGCATGGTTTGCTGCTGCTGGCTGAGTAAATCTAACGATACTTCATCAGTTAATGCTGGGTGATCACTGCGGCAGACTATCACTACACGTTCTTCAAACAAGCGAAAGCTACCTATTTTGCTCATGACCGGCCTGCGGGTGTCTATCACCATATCCGCCTGAAGTTGGCTGAGTTGCGTTTCCGCCTGCGATATTGGGACATTATTTATGTTGATATTGGGGCAACGGTGATGGATAGCTTTATAAATGGTAGGCATAACCAGCGCCCCAACAGAAGGGTGGGTAGCTATGGTAATGGTGCGTTGCGCATTACTGACTTCATTAAACTCTAAAGCCCCCAGTATAGATGATAACCCCTGGCTGATATATTCATGCAGATGGGCAGCATAACTGGTTGGCATAATCCCCTGCCCATTGCGAACAAACAGCGGATCAGGAAAAACATTACGCAGTTTTTGAATAGACTGACTAATAGCAGAAGGCGTTAGATTTAACGCTCTTGCCGCGTTGACAATGCCTTTGTGAATGTAAACTGCTTCAAATACTGTCAATAAGTTAAGGTCAATCGTTCGCAGTGCCTGGAAACCACTCAGGCGTGCACTATTTGAACGGGAAAGTAAATTATTATCCTTGCCAGTGTTATTCATTCTTTCTCCCATTTTTAGAATGTGTTGTCTGTTTGCTGAAAAAAACTTCGTTTGTTTTGGGCACAAGCAAATATGGCCGTTTTGAAAGACAAAACGGCAAAGCACTTTTTATATAAGTTTGCAGTCGTGCTAAGTGCTTGCACAACATGAATAAAAGGTAGACGTAAAGTGCCGATTAAGCAAAAAAATAGGGAAAGGTAAAAAACAATTAAATAATCTAATAAACCGAAACAAAATCATTCTTGTTTCGGTTTTCTGGATTATTCATTGGCAATACAAATAGGCGGATTACCCAGTAAACGCAAAAAATTATCCAACAATATTGGTTGAATATCTGCAACTTGCGCGCCAGGACGAAATTGGTTGACCTGGGTCATTTTCATACCAGCATAACCACAAGGATTAATGCGCAAAAAAGGTGTGAGATCCATGTTAATATTCAGCGCCAGCCCATGGAATGAACACCCTTTGCGGATACGCAGCCCAAGTGAACAGATTTTATCGTCCCCTACATAGACACCTGGTGCGTCGGGGCGAGCGTGAGCGTGGATATCCAGTACCGCAAGCGTGTTCACCACACATTGCTCCAGAACTGTGACCAGTTCCCGGACGCCAAGTTTTCGCCGTTTAAGGTTGAGCAGCACATACATGACTTGTTGGCCCGGACCATGGTAAGTGACCTGGCCACCGCGGTCGCTCTGGATAACGGGAATATCTCCAGTGGCGAGCAGGTGTTCAGCTTTTCCTGCCTGCCCTTGAGTAAATACAGGGTGGTGCTCTACCAGCCAAATTTCATCCGGGGTATTTTCATCACGTGTATCAGTAAACTGATGCATGGCGAGTGATACAGGCTCATATGGCTGCAGGCCAAGGTGGCGAATCAGAATGGTATCTTGAGACAAAACCGATGTCTCCGGAGTGAGGAATACAGGCGGTCAGTATAACATAGCGGAACAAACAAATACCCGACCTTCGGCCGGGCATCAGGGAATCACGTTCGGTCACAGAACCATACGGACAATTTCGATTTTACCCAGTTCTTCGTAAAGCGTTTCTACTTGCTCAACGTGGGTTGCCGTAATAGTGATAGATACGGAATGGTAGTTACCTTTACTGCTGGGTTTGATTTGAGGGGTGTAGTCACCAGGCGCATGACGTTGCACAACCTCAACTACCCTGTCCACCAGTTCAGGTTGAGCCAGACCCATTACTTTGTAGGTAAAGGGGCAGGGGAACTCGAGGAGTTCATTCAGTTTGGTTTTCATGTCAGCTCCAGCAAAAATAAAAAACGAACTCCCGCCTGAGCGGGAGTTCCAGTGTTACATAGTATATGGGGGCAGCCGTCACACTTTCAAGTGTGCGATTTTTAACCAAACCAGTGGTGGAACATCAGTTTGATATAATCAATCATGCGGCCAAAGAAGTTGCCTTCCTGAATTTCATTCAGGACAACCAGTGGGCGCTGGTCAATTGTTTTACCATCTAGCTGGAAGTTAATGGTACCGACCACCTGATTTTTCTGCAGTGGCGCATGGAGTTCGGTGTTATTCAGCACATAGCTGGCTTTCAGATCTTTCATTCGCCCACGAGGAATCGTCAGCCAAACGTCTTTATCCACACCCAACGATGCACGGTCGCTGTCACCAAACCATACTGGCTCAGAGGCAAATTCTTTACCTGCTTTGATAGGGTTAACAGATTCAAAGAAGCGGAAACCCCAGGTCAGCAGTTTTTTACTTTCCACTTCACGGCCTTTAAATGTCCGGCCGCCCATAACTGCGGAGATGAGACGCATATTGCCATCAGTGGCTGAAGCAACCAGGTTATAGCCTGCTTTACTTGTATGGCCTGTTTTGATGCCATCCACATTCAGGCTTTTATCCCAGAGCAAACCGTTACGGTTCATCTGGCGAATGCCATTAAAGGTGAATTCTTTCTCTTTGTAGACTGCATATTCGTTTGGCACATCGCGAATCAACGCCTGGCCCAGTAACGCCATATCACGTGCGGAGCTGTACTGGCCATCTGCGTCCAAACCATGCACTGTCTGGAAATGGGTGTTTTTCATGCCCAGTGCATTGACGTAGCTGTTCATCAGGCCAACGAAGGCATCCTGGCTACCCGCGACAAAATCTGCCATTGCCACACAAGCATCGTTCCCTGATTGCAGGTTAATCCCGCGAATTAACTGAGAAACAGGAACCTGCATGCCGGGTTTAAGAAACATCAGAGATGAGCCCTGGAATACCGGATTACCTGTTGCCCAGGCATCTTTCCCGATAGTGACCACAGCGTTTTCATCGAACTTACCTGCTTTCATTGCCTGACCAATAACATAGCTGGTCATCATTTTGGTCAGGCTTGCCGGATCGCGGCGTTCGTCAGCATTTTGCTCGGCAAGCACTTTGCCTGAGTTGTAATCAATAAGAATGTATGATTCAGCGTCTATTTGCGGTACGCCAGGAATCATCGTTTTGATGTTCAGGTCATCAGCCCTGGCTAACCCAGTAGCGGCCAGTGTTAACGCAGCCCCAAAGGCAATACGCTTTACAGCAGAAGCAGAGAAAGTGGTATTCATGGTCAGAACAGCAACATCCGTGATGGAATTAAAAAAAGTGACTTACTATAACAAATGGTTTTTTACCTGGCACCAGACTTTGCACATGAGTTTGTTAATGTTACTTACGCAAATTGACAAAACTGGTGCCAGTAGCACTTATTGTGCCGGGGCAGCCGTAATAAATGATTGCTGTTGTGCCTCGTTAAGCAAGCGTTGTTGCAGGCTGATGGCCTGGCTACGGCTGGCAAATGGCCCAAGTTGCACCCGCCAGATAGCGCCATTCGGTGTTACCAAACCTGGGACACTAAATTGCTGGCTGAGCTTTTGCTGCCATTGTTGAGCCCGGCCTGCATCACTTACAGCACCAACCTGGACAACATAACCACCAGTGGCTGTACTTGCACTGCGCCCGGCAACATTTCCTTGAATGGAGCCTGGCGCTGTGACGGGATCGCTACGCAGGCCCAGGGCCGGGTTAACTGGCGTTGGTGCCGGTTCTGTCGCTGCAGAGCTTGTAGCAGAAGAGGTCTGATCTGATGGGGTAATCATTTGCGATGTAGCCGCACCAGTAGCAACAGTTGTGCTACCAGAAGATGTTACGCCTGTACCGGTAGTCGCCTGTGATGCTGGTGCCAGGAAACCGCTACTTTGTGTTTGTGTACTGGTATTTTGTGGCTGGAGTGTACTGTTACTGATAGCCTGCACGTTACTGTTTTGCGGTTGTGCCGCTGGAACAGCAGAGGATGCGCTACCTAACCCGGAGTCGAGGTTCGGGCGGGCGGGTAAGGCGTAAGTTTGTTTGGCAACAGTAATACATGCCATACCCGGGCCAGACATTGTGCCATCCTGAGCAACCAGAATCGGGTCGATACGCACGCGCGTATTATTGGACATATTCAAACGGTCGGCTGCTGCGCGGGATAATGCAACAACGCGCCCGTCATCATAAGGGCCTCGATCATTGATTTTAACAATCAACATTCTACCGTTGGCAAGGTTGGTAATCCGCGCATAGCTGGGGATTGGCAATGTTGGGTGTGCAGCCGTGAGCTGAGTTGGGTCGAACACTTCTCCTGAAGCGGTCAGGTTGCTGTTAGGTTCGGCATCATAAATAGCTGCAAGGCCGCTCTGACTGAAACGAGACGGGTCCTGGACAATAGTATAAGTCCGCCCATCTCGTTGGTAGTTTTGGTTTGCTGTAGCTGACGGGGTTTCATAGTGCGGTTCGGCACCAGAAACCTCCACGGTTGGTCCATTACATACTGGCGTGGCAGGCACTTGTTCAACACCTGCCTGCTGTTGCTCCCCACTACAGGCTGCCAGTAAAAGTGCGGCAACACAAACTCCAGGCCATTGCTTGCGCATCACTTACCTCTTATACGTTTTTCGATAACAGTTTTCGATGGGTATGTATCGACATAACAATACCAAACCCCGCCATGAGTACGATAAGTGCGGAACCACCATAACTTACCAGCGGCAGGGGAACACCCACCACAGGTAAAATTCCACTAACCATACCAATATTAACAAAGACATAAACAAACAAAATCAACATCAGCCCACCGGCCATCACACGGCCAAATGTAGTCTGTGCATGTGCGGCAATCCACAATCCCCGCATAATCAGCAATAAATACAGTGCTAACAAGACCAGCACCCCAACCAACCCTAACTCTTCAGCCAGTACGGCAAAAATGAAGTCGGTATGGCGCTCTGGCAAAAACTCCAATTGGGATTGAGTACCGTGCAGCCAGCCTTTGCCGCGCAAACCGCCGGAACCAATCGCAATTTTAGACTGAATAATGTGGTAGCCAGCGCCCAGCGGGTCACTCTCTGGGTTGAGCAGCATCATGACACGAGCACGTTGGTAATCATGCATCAGGAAGAACCACAGTACGGGAATAAATGCCGCCACTAATATCACGGCAATGCCAATCAAGCGCCAACTCATCCCGGACAGGAATAGTACAAAGATACCCGATGCGGCAATCAGGATGGATGTCCCCAAGTCTGGCTGAGCGGCAACCAACAAGGTGGGCATAAAGATCAACGCCAGCGCAATGGCGGTGTTTTTGAGTGTGGGCGGGCAGACATCGCGGTTAATGAATCGGGCTACCATAAGAGGAACCGCAATTTTGGCAATTTCTGATGGCTGGAAACGTACAACCCCCAGATCCAACCAACGTTGGGCCCCTTTGGAAATGGCACCAAAGGCATCAACGGCAACTAATAAAACGATGCAGAAAATGTATAACCAGGGCGCCCAGCCTTCATAAACCCGCGGGGGCACCTGGGCCAGCACTATCATGATGACCAGCCCCATACAAATCTGGGCGATTTTACGTTCCATCATTCCAGGGTCTTGCCCGCTGGCACTCCAGACGACCAGTGCGCTGTACAATAGCAGTGCCAGGATAGTGACCATCAGAAAGGGATCGATGTGTATCTTATCCCACAGGGACTTTTTATTCGGGTTGTCAGTCATGGGTTATTGATCCTCTCCGGCAGCGTGTTGGGCAGGGGAGTCAGTTGGTAGGGCGGTATTGTTATCGCCGAGCATAATATGATCGAGGATTTGCCGAACGACAGTACCAACTGCCGGGCCTGCGCCGCCGTTTTCCAGAATAATAGAAACCGCGACGCGTGGATTATCATAAGGTGCAAACGCGGTCATCAGTTTATGGTCACGCAAGCGTTCAGAAATTTTGTGGGCGTTATAGGTCTCGTTGGCTTTCAGGCCAAAGACCTGTGCAGTCCCTGATTTTGCGGCGATTTTATAAGGGGCACCCGCGAAATAACGGTGTGCGGTACCGTTAGGCCGGTTTGCTACACCATACATTCCGTCTTTGGCGATTTCCCAAAAACCTGAGTGAATATCGCCAATGTGCCCATCTTCTTTTTGGCTCCAGGGGACTTTCTTACCATCTACGACAGTATCCATCAGCAAATGCGGCGTTTTAATGACCCCATTGTTAATCAGTGTCATCAGCGCTTTGTTCATCTGTATTGGTGTGGCTGTCCAGTAGCCCTGGCCAATCCCTACCGGGATGGTATCTCCCTGGTACCAGGGTTTTTTGAACCGTTTGAATTTCCATTCGCGGGTTGGCATGTTGCCTGAGCGTTCTTCCGCCAGGTCAATACCCGTCAGGTGGCCGTAACCAAATTTACCCATCCATTCAGACAGGCGATCGATCCCCATATCATAGGCCACCTGGTAGAAGAAGGTATCGGCAGATTCTTCGAGCGCCTTGGTAACGTTAAGATGCCCGTGCCCCCATTTTTTCCAGTCGCGATAGCGTTTTTCGGAACCTGGAAGTTGCCACCATCCTGGGTCAAACAAGCTGGTGCTGTGGGTAATGACCCCGGCTGTCAGAGCAGATACAGCAACATAAGGTTTGACAGTGGATGCCGGTGGGTAGATTCCCTGTGTCGCACGGTTAACGAGAGGCGTGTCCGGGTCGTGCAACAGGGCAGAATAATCTTTAGATGAAATCCCATCGACAAACAGGTTCGGGTTATAGCTTGGCATCGAAACCAGAGCCAAAATGGCCCCTGTACGCGGGTCTGTCACAATGGTTGCGGCCCGGCTGCCTGCCAGCAGTGTTTCAATATAACTTTGCAACTGGAAGTCGAGCGTCAGGTAAATATCGTGGCCTGCCTGAGGCGGTACTTCTTTTAACTGGCGAATGACACGCCCACGGTTATTGACTTCGACTTCTTCATAACCGGTTTGGCCATGGAGCAAGTCTTCATAGTAGCGTTCAATGCCTAATTTGCCGATATCGTGGGTCGCAGCATAGTTTGCCAGTTTTCCGGCTTTATCCAGGCGGTCAACATCCCGGTCGTTGATTTTGGAGACATAACCAATGACATGAGTCAGGGCGGAACCATAGGGATAGTAGCGGCGTTTGTAGCCTTTTACTTCAACACCCGGAAAGCGATACTGGTTGACTGCAAAGCGAGCAACCTGTTCTTCGTTCAGGTTTACTTTTACGGGAATGGATGTGAATCGGTGTGAGCGTGCACGTTCTTTCTTGAAGTTGGCGATATCATCGTCAGTCAGGTTGACTACCGGGCGCAATGCATCCAGTGTACCCTGCACACTGTCCACTTTTTCAGGCATCATCTCTAATTGGTAAATGGTACGGTTGAGCGCCAGTGGCGTACCGTTCCTGTCATAGATAATGCCGCGTGTCGGTGCGATGGGAACCAGCTTGATACGGTTTTCGTTCGAGCGGGTTTGGTAGTCATCATGCCGGACGATTTGCAGATTATAGAGGTTGGCTATCAGCACCCCTGTCAGCGCCAGAATACCAACAAAGGCAACTAATGCCCTGCGCACAAAAAGCGCGGACTCAGCCGTATAATCGCGAAAAGAATCCTGTAATTTCATCCGCTGCTTAATCTACCTGGTGCATTACTCACGATGATAGGGATGATTCGTGGTTATACTCCACGCCCTGTACAAACTCTCCGCGACTAACACGCGCACCAGTGGGTGCGGCAGTGTCAGGGTGGAAAGAGACCAACTTTGTTCTGCTGCTGCTTTACATGCAGGAGAAAGACCTTCTGGGCCGCCAATTAATAAGCTGACATCTCGCCCATCCTGCTTCCAGCGTTCAAGTTGCTCAGCCAGTTGTGGTGTATCCCAGGGTTTTCCAGGGATATCCAGAGTGACGATTCGGTTACCTTTTCCGGCAGCAGCCAGCATGGCTTCGCCTTCTTTCTCGAGAATACGTTTAATATCCGCATTCTTACCTCGCTTGCCCGCTGGTACTTCAACCAATTCGAAAGGCATATCCTTAGGAAAGCGACGCAGGTATTCACTAAAACCGGTTTGCACCCAGTCGGGCATTTTGGTCCCGACGGCAACTAACTGAAGCTTCACACTTAACTCCAGAGTTTTTCCAGTTCATACAGGTGACGGCTTTCTTCCTGCATAACGTGCACAATCACATCGCCCAGGTCTACGACAACCCAGTCAGCACCGTTCTCACCTTCCACTCCCAGTGGCTGCAGCCCTGCCTGACGCGAAGACTGAACAACATGATCGGCAATGGAGATGACATGGCGGCTGGATGTACCGGTACAAATAATCATACAGTCAGTGATACTGGATTTGCCTTTAACATCAATGGCAATAATGTCCTGACCTTTCAGATCATCAATTTTGTCGACAATAAAGTCCTGGAGTGCTTTACCCTGCAAGTGTTCCCCCTGGTGGATTAACAATAGGTGATAGTGCCTGCATGATACCACACTGATGGCTCAGGCCTGACTGGCCGGCCAGCAGCATTACGCCAGGCGAGCTATCTTCCCACTGGCCGGGCTGGAATGCATCGCCATTTTTGTAAAACAATTTTGAAATGGCGGTGCAGGCAATTCTGGCTGCGGAGAATAACAGGCTGACAAGGGGTGTCAATGCCAGAATTGGCCCATAAGCCGTGGTACGGCGGGAGGGTTAATCATTATGCGTACTATTTCCATGGTTATTGAGATAGCGCAGGGTTGCATAATCGCCTTTCAGGTCGATACGGCTCCATGCTCCCTGTTCGATTGCAAAGTGCCACATAGCGGCGGGGGGCATATTCAGTAGTTGTGCCAGCAACATGCTAATTACCCCCTGATGGCTGACCAGAAGCAGGTTATCAGCCTGTAATGAACGTGCCGCCTGGGCAAGTTTTGCAACACGTTCAGTAAACATGGCAAAACTTTCCCCTTCCGGCGGAGTGACATGCTGCCAGTCGGCACACCAGGCCTGGTACTGTTTATCGTGTTCAATCAGCGTACTATGGTGCTGCATTTCCCAGGCACCAAAATCCATTTCGTTGAGTAGAGCGCTGGTGCGTGGTTGTGGGTGATGCGGTTGCAGGAGCAGTTGTGTTGTGTGGCGAGCACGTTCTCGTTCGCTCATCAGCACATGGTCGAAGGGCACATTGCGTAGCAGGTTGGCAACAACACATGCCTGCCCAATGCCGGTTGGCGTTAGTGGAGACTCACTTTTACCACAGAAAAGCTGCCGGGTATTTGCTTCAGTTTGCCCGTGCCGTACCAGCCATAAACGCATGTTCCTCTCCTGCAATGATTGCGGTCCAGACCGCATTATCTAATAGCGCGCAAGTTTCCGCTATGATAACGCTTTCAATAAAAGGAAAAATTATGTCCCGTTTCACGAGCCAGCATGGTGGAAATAGACGCGAAGTTGCGCAGTATTTAGGGATTGATGAGAGTGCGCTGTTGGATTTCAGTGCCAACATTAACCCTCTTGGGATGCCGTTGGGTTTACGACATCGGCTGGCGGAATCACTGGATAAACTGGAGCAGTATCCGGATGTCGACTATCAATCACTACACCAGGCGCTGGCTGCTTATCACTCAGTACCGCCAGGCTGGGTACAGGCTGGTAACGGGGAAACTGAGTTGATTTTTGACCTGGTGAAAACGTTGGAGCCAAAACAGGCTTTAGTGGTGTCTCCTGGGTTTGCAGAGTATCAACGGGCACTGGCTCTGGTTGGGTGCCAGGTGCATACCTGGTGGTTGCAGGAAAGCAGCGGTTGGCAGCTTGATGACGGTATTCTTGGTGCGTTAACACCTGAACTGGATTGTGTGTTTTTGTGTACGCCAAATAACCCCACGGGGTTACTGCCGGACTGGCCATTGCTGGAACGTATTGCCAGGGTATGCGCGGAAAATCATATTTGGTTAATTGTTGATGAAGCGTTTCTTGATTTTGTCCCGCAACAGCCTGGGTTTATACCTGTTCTGGGGAGTATGCCGTGGGTATGGGTGTTGCGTTCAATGACGAAATTTTATGCGATTCCTGGGCTGCGTCTGGGGTATGCATTGAGTAGCAACGCTGCATCGATGGCCTCGCTACGGGAAAAACGCGCTCCCTGGAGTATTAATACTCTGGCTGCTATTGCTGGTGAGCAGGTGTTGCACGAAACGGATTATCAACAAGAAACATGGCAGTGGGTGCGCGCAGAGAATCAGTGGTTACATCAGGCAATAAGTGCTGTGCCCGGCCTTCATTCCTGGGAACCACAGGCGAACTATTTATTTTTCCGCTGTGATGTACCTGACCTGGATTTACAGTGGGCGCTATTGGAACAGGCCGGTATTTTGATTCGATCATGTGCCAACTACCCAGGGCTCGATGCGCGCTACTACCGTGTTGCAGTGAAGTCACGCGCAGCGAACCAGTCATTGCTGGATGCGTTACATCTGGTGATGTCAGCTTTGGTATAAATGCTCGCGGCGGATGTAGCCCAGCACGCTGTCTGGTAATAAGTCATCACACGGGGTGTTGTTAGCCAAACGGGTACGAATGTCCGTTGCCGAGATTGCATACTCTGGGGTATCGGCAAGGAAAATTGAGCCACCAGGTGCCTGGTGGAGCTGGCTGGCCTCGGTTACCAGGTTATCTTCCAGCCATTGCTGGCGGCCTGGCTCAGGCAGGGTTAATGGGTAACCTGGGCGTCTGCATACTAATAAATGGCATAACGACAGAATTTTTTCGTGCTGGTACCACTTGTGGAGCGTTAACAGGGAATCCTGGCCAATAATAAAAGCGAGTGGTTGCTCCGGGCCATATTCACGTCGAAAGGTTTCCAGTGTGGCAACCGTCCAGGAGGGTGTGTCCCGCTCCAGCTCACGGCAATCCACAGTAAACAGTGGGTTATCTGCTACTGCCAGTTTCACCATGGTTTTACGCTGTTCACTACTTGCTTCGGGTTGTGGGCGGTGTGGCGGCACATTGTTGGGCAGGACGATGACCTGTTTAAGTTGTGCCGCTTTTGCCATGGCAATAACAGACTTGATGTGCCCGTAGTGCACCGGGTCAAAAGTGCCGCCATAGAGCGCTATGAGTTCAGGGAAAGAGTCAGCCATGAATAAAAGTATCGGGTAGTGCGCCGTGGCAGAGTAAAAGTGATAGCGCCGCGAGTGATGGCCAAATATCCTGACCAAAATCCTGTTTAAGAGTCAGCTCGGTCTGGCTTAATAACTTCACAGCCTGAAACAGTTGTTCAGACTGTAGACGGTTCAATGCCTCAGTCAGCAAGCCCCTACGGTTTTGCCAAACACGATGCTGGTCGAACAAGGTACGCAGTGGTATCTGGGGGGACTGGCGCTTCAGGTTTACCATCAGCAGCAGTTCACGCTGAATAGTGCGCACCAGTATGACGGGTTCGTCACCTTCGCGCTGGAGTTGGTTCAGAATATGTAACGCGCGTTTGCTTTTACCTGCCAACAATGCATCAACCCAGTGCCAGGGCGTAAAGTGGGCGGCATCATTGACGGCCTGTTCAACGCGGGGTAGCGTCAGTTTGCCATCTGGCCAGAGCAGAGCCAGCCGGTCAAGTGCCTGCGCCAGAGCCAGTAAGTTACCTTCATAACAATAGCAGAGTAACTGGTTGGCGGCTTTATCCAGGGAGAGCTTCATCTGTTTGGCGCGTGCATCAAGCCAGCGGGGGAGTTGAGCTTGTTCTGGTGTCTGGCAGGTGACTTGAGCTGCCTGTGCATTTACTGCTGTAAACCAGGCTGCATTTTCCTGTGCTTTGGTGAGCTTATTCCCACGAATTATCAGTAATAAATCTTCATGTAACAGGCTAACCAGAGTTTCCAGTTGCGCATTGATAGCTGCGTTTGGGCCATTCTCCGGTAATTGTAAAACCAAAGACTGGCGGCTGGAAAACAGGCTCAGAGACTGGCAACGTGTGAACAAGTCCTGCCAGTCTGTAGATGCGTCGATTTGCGCACTGTAGTGTTCTTCGAAGCCCTGGGTTTTGGCTGCATTCAGAATAGCCTGCTGGCATTCCTGCAACAGCAAAGGATCATTGCCCGCTAATAACCAAACAGTACGCAGCCCATCATTGAGCTGCGTACTGAGTTGTTCTGGATACAACTTAACCATTATTGAGCGGTAGCTGGCGTCAACGTGGACGACGGGCTGGGGGATGTTACAGCGGAGGGTTGAGTCGCTGTCGAGTTGCTGGTTTCGCTGTTTCTCTCTTGGTCCTTCGTCTGTACCGACATCAGTTTACGCACCAGTTGCTCTGCAGCTTTGTCGTACATTTCCTTCACGATAAGATCCTGCTCTGCGCTTTTTGCCAGTGCAGTGAGGGGGTTATCGAAGAATGAACGGAACACCTTGGTTGAAATGGGGTAAATACCATGCCCAGGGATCAATACAGTTGCGTTCACTGTCATTACCATCTGGTATTCCGCAGTTTGCCCATTCTGAAAAATTGACGCGGTGTCTTTGTGTATTGCCGCACCACCCAGACGCAAGGAAGGGATGTCCTGGCGAACAGAAGAGGCTTCCACAATTGTCACGTTATTAAGACGCAACTGGTTGCGTACCGCACGTCCCAACGGGCCATTCGGGTCACTTGAATTCAGAATCAACGTTTGCATGCTGGTTGGCACCGCGGAAGTACCCCGCAGGTGCCAGCCACACCCGGCGGTGACCAGCACCGCCATACTTAAGAATATAGTGAGCAAATATCTCACACGTCCTCCTGCGTTTAACCAACAACCAGGTTCAGCAATTTACCCGGCACGTAGATAACCTTGCGGATGGTTACCCCTTCAAGGTATTTCGCGACCAGGTGTTCCTGAGCAGCACTAGCCTGAACCTGTTCCTGGTTTGCATCTGCCGGAACGGTGATTTTGCCGCGGACTTTGCCATTAACCTGAACGACAACCAGGCGGGTATCTTCAACCATGGCTTGCTCATCAGCAACTGGCCAGGCCGCGTTATCGATATCACCTTCACAACCCAGTGCCTGCCACATGTTGAAGCAAATATGCGGCGTAAACGGATAAAGCATACGAACAACCGCAATCAGAGCTTCCTGCATCAAAGCACGGTCCTGCTCAGTTTCCTGTGCAGCGCGACCCAGGCGGTTCATCAGTTCCATAATGGCCGCAATTGCGGTATTAAAGGTCTGACGGCGGCCAATGTCATCGGTCACTTTAGCAATGGTTTTGTGCAATTCACGGCGCAGCACCTTCTGGTCTTCTGACAATGAAGCTACATCCAAAGCAGTAACAGCACCTTTTTCGGTATGCTCAAATACCAGTTTCCAGACACGCTTCAGGAAGCGGTTTGCCCCTTCAACACCAGATTCTTGCCATTCCAGCGTCATTTCTGCCGGGGAAGCAAACATCATGAACAGGCGCACGGTGTCGGCACCATAACGTTCAACCATGACTTGCGGGTCGATACCGTTGTTTTTGGACTTGGACATTTTGCTCATGCCCGCGTAAACCAGTTCATGGCCTGCGCTGTCAGTCGCTTTAACGATACGCCCTTTTTCGTCACGTTCAGTAATGGCATCAACAGGTGATACCCAGTTACGTTCACCATTTGCACCGGTGTAGTAGAAGGCATCAGCCAGTACCATTCCCTGACACAGCAGTTGTTTGGCTGGTTCATCGGAGGTGACCATACCTGCATCGCGCAGCAGTTTGTGGAAGAAGCGGAAGTAGAGCAGGTGCATGATGGCGTGTTCAATACCACCTACATACAGGTCAACCGGCAGCCAGTAGTTTGCTGCTTTTTCGTCCAGCATACCTTTGTCGTATTGTGCACAGGTATAACGGGCGTAATACCATGAGGATTCCATAAAGGTATCAAAGGTATCGGTTTCACGCAGTGCAGGCTGGCCGTTTACCGTCGTTTTCGCCCATTCAGGGTCGGCTTTAATCGGGCTGGTGATACCATCCATTACCACGTCTTCTGGCAGAATAACTGGCAACTGGTCTTCTGGAGTTGGAATCACTGTGCCGTCTTCCAGTGTTACCATTGGAATTGGCGCGCCCCAGTAACGCTGGCGGGAAACCCCCCAGTCACGCAGGCGGTAGTTAACTTTACGCTCACCAACCCCTTTTGCAGCCAGGCTGTCGGCGATGGCGTTAAAGGCCGCTGGGAAGTCCAGACCATCAAATTCACCGGAGTTAAACAGTACGCCTTTTTCGGTGTGTGCTGCAGTGCTCAGGTCAGGTGCATTACCTTCGGCATCCAGAATGACAGGTTTGATTGCCAGTTGGTATTTGCTGGCAAATTCCCAGTCACGCTGATCGTGCCCCGGTACTGCCATTACTGCACCAGTGCCGTATTCCATCAGGACAAAGTTAGCAATCCATACCGGAACAGCTTCGCCTGTCAGCGGATGGATGGCGTTAATGCCTGTTGCGATGCCTTTTTTCTCCATGGTCGCCATGTCGGCTTCGGCAACTTTGGTATTACGGCATTCGTCAATAAAGGTAGTAATTTCTGCGTTACCTTGCGCTGCCTGTTGTGCCAGCGGGTGGCCAGCTGCTACGGCAAGATAAGTGACACCCATAAAGGTATCCGGACGGGTGGTGTAGACGGTCAGCTTTTGGTCGCTGTTTTCAACGTCAAAGGTAATTTCCACACCTTCTGAACGCCCAATCCAGTTACGTTGCATGGTTTTAACGGTATCTGGCCAGTGATCCAGTTTATCCAGGTCGTTAAGCAACTCTTCTGCATAGTCGGTGATTTTAATAAACCATTGCGGAATTTCTTTACGCTCAACTTTGGTGTCACAACGCCAGCAGCAACCATCAATAACTTGTTCGTTAGCCAGTACGGTTTGGTCGTTCGGGCACCAGTTAACTGCTGAGGTTTTTTTGTAAACCAGGCCTTTTTTATACAGTTGGGTGAAGAACTGCTGTTCCCAACGGTAATATTCCGGTTTGCAGGTGGCCAGTTCACGGCTCCAGTCATAACCAAAACCCAGCGTCTTAAGCTGGTTTTTCATGTATTCGATGTTGTCGTAAGTCCAGGGTGCCGGTGCTGTGTTGTTTTTAACCGCAGCACCTTCGGCGGGCAGACCAAATGCATCCCAGCCAATGGGCTGAAGGACGTTTTTACCCAGCATGCGCTGATAACGGGCAACCACATCACCAATGGTGTAGTTGCGCACGTGACCCATGTGTAGTCGACCAGAAGGATAAGGAAGCATCGACAGGCAGTAATACTTCTCTTTGCTCTCGTCTTCAGTTACTTCGAATGTACGCTTCTCTTGCCAGTGAAGCTGAACGTTGGATTCTATCTCTTCCGGGCGGTATTGCTCTTGCATGGCTGCGAGTGGTCCTGTGCTATAGAAAGCTACAAATGTAGCCTGTGTGTGTTTTTTCAGATCGGCATAGCATAGCCGATTAGGGCGCGGCAAAACAGCACTTCCATGCCCCTAAGAATGATTTCCTGCTCCATTGCCTGTGTGAAATATTTGGTGCGGTTGCGAGGTGGTAAACATAGATGAGGCGGAATAACGTCTATTATTAGAAGACGTTAAGTCCAGGAGACAGGCGCCATGAATAAAGTTGCGCAATACTACCGTGAACTTGTTTCGTCCTTGAGTGAGCGATTACGTAATGGGGAGCGCGATATTGACGCGCTGGTGGCGAGCGCCCGTCGCCATATGAGTGAGACTGGGACACTCACGCGTACAGAAATGGATGAACTGGTGCGCGCGGTACGCCGTGATTTAGAAGAGTTCGCGCTGAGCTATCAGGAGAGCCAGCAAGAAGTGAGCGAAAGTGTTTTTATGCGTGTGATTAAAGAGAGTTTATGGCAAGAACTCGTGGATATTACCGATAAAACGCAACTGGAATGGCATGATGTTTTTGAAGATTTAACCCGCCACGGCGTGTACCACAGTGGTGAGGTTGTTGGTCTGGGTAATCTGGTATGCGAACACTGCCATTATCACCTGGCGGTGTATACCCCGGATATATTGCCCCGTTGCCCGAAATGCGGGCATAACCAGTTCCATCGCCAGCCATTTAATCCCTGAGGCTGATGACAAACCTCATGCCTGCACAATGCCAGAGGATGTGACCCAATAAAAAAACAGGAAAATCAATTCATTGATTTTCGCCCGCTTCATCAATCTGAGGCTGAAAGGGGAAACCTTTCAGCCTGCGTCTTTATTGTGTGGGCTGGGATAAATTAGTGAATAATTTTAGCCAGGAAGTCTTTTGCACGTTCGGATTGAGGATTGGCAAAGAACGCTTCTTTGGGCGAATCTTCAACAATTTTCCCTTCATCCATAAAGATAACCCGGGTTGCCACTTTACGGGCAAAGCCCATTTCGTGAGTCACCACCATCATCGTCATACCTTCTTTCGCCAGCTCAACCATAACATCCAGCACTTCGTTGATCATCTCTGGATCCAGTGCGGAAGTTGGTTCGTCAAACAGCATGGCTACAGGATCCATACACAATGCACGGGCGATAGCCACACGTTGTTGCTGACCACCTGATAACTGTGCCGGATATTTGTTGGCGTGGGCAGACAAACCAACACGTTCTAACAGTTTCAGGCCCTTTTCCCGTGCGGCAGCTTTATCGCGCTTGAGCACTTTCACCTGCGCCAGTGTCAGGTTATCGATAATCGACAGGTGCGGAAATAATTCAAAGTGTTGGAAAACCATACCAACATGGGAGCGTAACTGCGCCAGGTTGGTTTTTTTGTCATTCACTTTGGTGCCATTGACAACGATTTCACCTTGCTGAACAGGTTCGAGGCCATTCACGGTTTTAATCAGAGTGGATTTACCTGAGCCTGAAGGGCCGCAGACCACCACAACTTCACCTTTTTGCACTTCAGTCGAACAATCGGTCAGTACCTGAAAGTGGCCGTACCATTTAGAAATATTTTTCAGGGAGATCATCACACAGTCCTTTTCTTCAACCAGCCGACCAACAAGGAGGCACTGAGACTTATTACAAAATAGACCGCACCGGCAAACAGCACCATTTCAACCTGGGTGCCGTCACGTTCTCCAATAGTGGATGCGGTGCGGAAAAAATCAGACAGACTAAGCACATACACCAGCGATGTATCCTGGAACAGGACAATGCCTTGTGTCAGTAGCAAAGGCACCATGGCACGGAATGCCTGCGGCAGAATAACTAATTGCATGGTCTGCCATTGCGTCATTCCCAGCGCCAGTGATGCACTGGATTGGCCGCGGGAAATGCTCTGAATCCCGGCGCGGATAATCTCTGAATAATAGGCGGCCTCGAACATGGAAAACGCCACTAATGCTGAGACCAGGCGGATATCAGTTTTAGGTGATAAACCCAAGACTTGTTGTAGGAAACCTGGAACAATCAGGTAAAACCACAGCAACACCATAACCAGCGGAATTGAGCGAAACACGTTGACATAGGTTTTGGCAAACCAGGCGATGGGTTTAAAGGAGGACAGGCGCATTACTGCCAGCATAGTCCCCCACACAATCCCGACAATAATCGCAGTCAGGGTGATTTTGAAGGTCAAAATCATGCCATCTGCTAAAAAAGGCAGGGAAGGTGGAATAGAACTCCAGTCAAATTCGTACATTATTTGCTCCCCATATTACCCGGCAAACGCACTTTGCGTTCCACAATGTTCATCACCAGCATAATGACGGCATTGATGAGCACATAGGCCAGCGTGATGGCGGTGAAGGACTCCCATGCATGAGCGGAATAGTCCAGCAGTTTTCCTGCCTGTGCTGCCATGTCCATCAGGCCAATGGTGGATGCGATAGCTGAGTTTTTAACCAGGTTCATCATTTCTGATGTCATTGGTGGAACAATAACGCGGTAAGCATTGGGTAGCAGGACATAACGGTAGGTTTGCGGCAAGGTCAGGCCCATTGCCAGCCCGGCGTTCTTTTGCCCGCGGGGTAAAGACTGAATTGCTGCTCTGACTTGCTCGCAAACACGAGCGGCAGTAAACAGACCCAGGCATAGCATGGACGAGACGAAGAACTGGATATTCGGATCCAGTTCGGCCTTGAACCACATGCCGATGTTTTCCGGTAGCAATTCCGGTACGACCAGGTACCAGGTAAAGAATTGCACAATGAGTGGCACATTACGGAATAACTCAACATAGCAGGTACCAATGGCTGAAATGCCACGATGAGGTACGGTGCGTAAGATCCCGAAGAATGAACCGACAAGAAAAGCGATTATCCAGGCGCAAATTGATAACGCGATGGTGACCTGAAAACCACTCCATAACCAGCCCAGATAGGTGGTGTTCCCGAAAGGGGCAGGCTGAAAAAAGATTCCCCAGTCCCAGTTTATAGACATATTTCAACTCCGAAAAAAATGAGGGTAGCATTGCTACCCCCCAAGATTGATGAGAGACCTTATTCACGCCCGATGGGGAACGACCATCCGGCGCATAGTCTGTCCTGGTCCCTGTTGTCAATCGTAAGGGCAGGTTTTCCCGCCCATCTGTTTTTTAATTAGTTTAATGCTTTATCATTTGGGGTTTTGAACAGCGCTTTCATGTCGTCAGACAGTTCGAAGTTCATGTTGAGGTTTTTTGGCGGAATTGGGTTGCGGAACCACTTCTCAAACCATTTTGCTGCTTCACCAGACGTTTCTGCTTTGGCGATGGTGTCATCCATCAGCGTTTTAAACTCTGGGTCGTTTTTACGCAGCATACAGCCGTAAGCTTCTTTAGATTGCGGAGTCCCTACAATCACCCAGTCACCTGGTTTTTTGGCTTTGGCGCGTTCGCCTGCCAGCAACGCATCATCCATCATAAAGGCAACGGCACGGCCGCTTTCCAACGTACGGAAGGAGTCGCCATGGTCTTTAGCGCTGATAATGCGCATACCAAGGTGTTTCTCATCGTTCAGTTTATGCAGCAGCACTTCTGAAGTTGTACCGGAAGTAACAACGACATTTTTCCCTTTCAGGTCATCAAATCCTTTGATGGAACTGCCTTTTTTAACCAGCAAACGGGTGCCGATAACAAAGATAGTGTCGGAGAATGCCACTTGTTTCTGGCGTTCGAGGTTGTTTGTGGTGGAACCACATTCAAAATCGAAAGTACCGTTTTGCAGCAATGGAATACGGTTTTGAGAAGTGATCGGAATCATCTTCACGGTCAGGTTCGGCATGTTGAGCTTGGTTTTGATGGCATCAACAATGGCGTTAGAAAAATCCTGTGAGTAGCCCACCACTTTCTGTTCATTGTTGTAGTAGGAGAATGGTACGGAAGATTCACGATGACCAACCACAACCACACCGCTACTTTTGATTTTGTCCAGTGTGCTCTGAGGTGCATCTGCTGCATGCGCCACACCAGCGCAAATACCCGCGGCTAACAGTGCTGTGGCCAGTTTTGCTAATTGCATATCCAACTCCTTTATTGCAGCCCGTGGTGTAATCACCCGGGCCATTGTCGTGAGTTTGTAGTTGTGTTGTTAAAATTAGTATGGAAATACATTCAATTTATTAACATTCAATCCAGGCGAATGTAAACAAATTGCGTAATGCGTATGTATTTTTTGCGATACACCACGCACCAAATAGAGGCAAAAAGATGCCATTGCACCCTCGTGGTGCTGGCTGGGAACCCTGATGGTGCAACCAGACATTAATATTTACTGCTATAGCAGCAAACAGTTGTTACCTCTAGAAATGTCTAAGCAAAGGTCGTGCCAGAAAGGAAAGTAAAGGTAACAGCAGCATAACAAACGGATAAAAAAATGGCGCAGAGCGATGCCTGCGCCGGGAAGAGATTAGCGTTTACGGCGCCCCAGGCTCCAAACCAGTACCGCGAAACCAGCCAACAAAGAGAGCAGCCATACACTCCAGTTGCCGAACCGTGCATAAGGTGTCAGGCCACGAGTGGGCGTGACGGTGGCATCCAGCACCTGGCGGGTAAACTGCGGGATAATCGCCTGCACATCGCCATCAGGTTTGACTACAGCAGTTACACCATTGTTGGTGCTTCTCAGAAGTGGGCGAGCCAGTTCCAGTGCACGCATCCGGGCCATCTGGAAATGCTGCCATGGGCCAATTGAATGACCAAACCAGGCATCATTTGAGACGGTTAGCAGAAAATCAGTATCCGGGCGGAAGTTGTCGCGCACCTGTTCGCCAAGAATGATTTCATAGCAAATAGCGGTGGTAAGCTTGTAACCATTCGCTTCCAGTGGCTTCTGTTTATAAGGCCCACGGCTGAATGACGACATGGGTAAGTCAAAGAACGGTGCCAGCGGGCGCAAAATGGATTCCAGTGGGACAAACTCCCCAAAGGGAACCAAATGATTCTTGTTATACCTGTCGGTTGAGAAATAGTTATAAGGGTTGCCTTTCCCAAGTGTAATCACTGTATTGTAGGTATCGTAACGGTTTTGTTTATTCAGGCGGGCGTCCACGATACCGGTAATAAGTGCGGTGTTATGTGCCTGATAAGTATCATCTAACTGATGCAAAAATCGTTGCTGGTTAACTTCAAGATCACTGATTGCCGATTCCGGCCAGATAACCAGGCGTGCTTTACCTACCCAGGGTGAACTGAGGTCGACATAGGTTTGCAGGCTGTGCAGCAACTGGCCTTCATCCCACTTCATTGACTGGGGAATATTGCCCTGAACCAGAGCAACATTGACGGCTCGTTCAGGCTGAGCCTGGAACCATGTGATGTAACGCAAGGGCCAGGGCAACACTAATAACACGCACGCTGCGACCAATGAACGCCAGCTTTTTTTTGCAATTGCAAACGCCAGAAACCCTGTGAGCATTACCAGTAAAAAAGTAATGCCTTCCACCCCGGTAATAGGTGCCAGCCCTTTTAGTGGCCCGTCTATCTGGCTGTAGCCAAATTGCAACCATGGGAAACCGGTCAGCACCCATCCGCGCAGAAACTCGGTGACTTGCCAGAGTGCCGGGCTTGCCAGTACCAACCGCCATAATGTAGTGGATGGCAGGAGCCGGCTAAGAAGGCCGCTGAATAGAGCCATAAACAGTGAAAGCCAGGCTGCCAGCAAGATAACCAGGAAGATATTAACCGGGCCAGGCATGCCACCGAATTGAGCAATACTGACGTAAACCCAGTTAACTCCGGTACCAAACAGGCCAAAGCCCCAGGCAAAACCTATGGCAGCACTTTGCCATGGGCGGCGGTTCAGCGTGAGCAAATGCAGGCCAGTGAGCGAAATAATCGCCGCAGGCCAGAAATCATAAGGAGAAAAGGCCAGCGTGCCGCAGGCCCCGAAAAGTAACGCCAGCAGCAGCCGTTGCCACTGGCGAGACAAAAAGGCGAATGCCATCAATTATTCTTCCACTGTAGGCGCCGGAGAGTCATCCGGAATACGGACATGAACCTGAATAATACGGCGGCTGTCAGCCATGGCAACTTTGAACTGGTAACCGTCAATGTCAATCGTTTCGCCACGGGCTGGCAGGTGACCAAATGCCTGCATCACCAGACCACCAATTGTATCGACCTCTTCGTCACTGTATTGCGTGCTGAAGGTGTCGTTGAAATCTTCAATTGAAGCCAGTGCGCGCACGGTCCAGGTGTGGCGACTTAACTGGCGAAAATCGATATCTTCTTCTTCGTCGTACTCGTCTTCAATTTCGCCGACAATCAGCTCGAGGATATCTTCAATAGTTACAAGGCCGGAAACACCGCCAAATTCATCAATAACGATAGCCATGTGGTAACGCTGAGAACGAAACTCTTTGAGCATACGGTCTACACGTTTACTCTCAGGCACAACAACGGCAGGCCGTAACACTTTATCCATGCTAAATGGCTCAGAATCACTGCGCATAAAAGGCAGCAAATCTTTTGCCATCAAAATCCCTTCAATGTGATCTTTGTCTTCACTGATTACCGGAAAACGGGAGTGTGCGGATTCAATAATGACATCCAGACATTCATCAAGAGGTTGATTTCGTTTGAGGGTGACCATTTGTGAGCGGGGAATCATAATATCGCGAACTCGCTGGTCTGCGATGTCCATTACCCCTTCGAGCATATCCCGTGTATCCTGGTCGATAAGCTCATTTTGTTCAGAATCACGAATTAGCGCCAGCAGCTCATCCCGGTTTTTGGGCTCGCCATGGAAAAGCTGGCTGAGGATCAGGGAAAAGAAACCCTTTTTACTGTGAGGCGTGTCGCTACTGTGTGAATTATCGTCGCTCATGGCGGTGATTTTGGGTTCCTGTATCAGTTTAAAAATAACCGGCCCGGAGCAAACTCACCCGGCCGGAAACCATCTTCATTGAAGAATAACAGCAAAACGCCGTTATTCTTTCTCGGAAATGTACGGGTCAGCATAGCCAAGAGCAAGCATTATCTCTGTTTCCAGACTTTCCATCTCTTCAGCTTCATCATCTTCAATGTGATCGTAACCCAGCAAGTGCAGGCAACCATGCACTACCATATGCGCCCAGTGTGCTTCGGTAGTGATTTCCTGCTCTTGTGCTTCACGCTCAACAACCTGGCGGCAAATCACCAGATCGCCCAACAATGGCATTTCAATGCCAGGCGGGGCTTCAAATGGAAAAGAGAGAACATTGGTTGGCCGGTCTTTGCCGCGATAAGTATGATTCAGCTCATGGCTTTCCGCTTCATCAACCAGGCGGACAGTGATTTCCGCCTCTTCCTGAAATTGCAGAATCGCAGCATCAGCCCAGCGCTGGAATGCGGCTTCATCTGGCAGCCCCTGGTTGTTCTCACAGGCTAGCTGGAGATCGACTATCACCTTGCTCATTTATTCTCCTGCAGGCTGTTTTGGGCAGCCAGCGCTTCACGTTTACGCGCTTCGGCAAGTTCTGCTTTGCGTTTCTGGTCGGCTTCTTCCCATGCTTCATAAGCATTCACAATACGGGCAACCACCGGGTGGCGGACCACGTCTTCACTGTGGAAGAAGTTAAAACTAATTTCATCGACCTCAGACAGCACTTCAATCGCATGACGCAGACCAGATTTGGTATTACGTGGTAAGTCTATTTGGGTGACATCCCCGGTAATAACGGCTTTGGAGTTAAAACCGATACGTGTCAGGAACATTTTCATCTGCTCAATGGTGGTGTTCTGGCTTTCATCAAGAATAATGAATGCATCATTGAGGGTACGCCCGCGCATGTAAGCCAGTGGGGCAACTTCAATAACATTGCGCTCCATAAGCTTTTCGACCCGCTCAAAACCAAGCATTTCAAACAGCGCGTCGTACAGCGGACGCAAGTAAGGGTCTACTTTCTGGCTTAAATCACCGGGTAAGAACCCCAGTTTTTCACCCGCTTCCACTGCCGGGCGGGTCAGCAGAATACGGCGAATCTCCTGGCGCTCCAGGGCATCTACCGCAGCAGCGACAGCAAGGTAGGTTTTACCGGTACCGGCAGGGCCAATACCAAAGGTAATATCATGGTCAAGGATATGGGCGATATATTGCGCCTGGTTTGGCGTGCGGGGTTTAATAACACCGCGTTTGGTCTTGATATTAATGGCTTTGCCGTATTCCGGCACACTTTCAGCCGCTTGTTCCAGGACCCGAAATTCTTTAATCGCCAGGTGAATATGCTCCGGGTCAATGTCTTTCGTCTGGCCGCGTACCGGGGCGGTATCAACATACAGGTGGCGCAGAATATCTGCCGCAGCATTGATGACCAGAGTGCCTCCGGTCAGTTTAAAATGGTTGTCACGGCGGTTAATTTCGATACCTAACCGGCGCTCCAGATGTTTGATGTTGTCATCAAACGGGCCACATAAGCTCAACAGCCGTTGATTGTCTGCTGGCTCCAGCGTTAATTCGCGTGTTTCGATATTCAAACTTATCCTCTGGGTCACACAGGGCCTGTTAGCAAAGAAGATGCACCGCACATGATGGGCGGCATATGAAATTATTCCTGTCCGTTAGGCCGGACACAACACTTAAGGCGGATATGGGGATAGATTGCGAAGAATGCAAGGGGAACTGGCCCTGTGAAAGGGCCAGACCTGAATCAGGGTTGCCAGGTACCCACACCCAGTTCATTTTCTTTACGGGTACGGGCAATCACAGACGCCGGAGATTCGGTGATACGTAACCCCATTTCGTCTTCAGTGCGCACCACTTTTCCGCGCAATGAGTTGGGGAAAACATCAACAATTTCGACATCAACAAACTTACCAATCATATCCGGTGAGCCTTCAAAGTTAACTACCCGGTTATTTTCAGTACGCCCCGACAGCTCCATAATATTTTTGCGCGAAGTTCCTTCGACCAGAATACGCTGTGTAGTGCCCAGCATACGGCGGCTCAAAGCCATCGCTTGTTGGTTAATCCGTTCTTGCAGGATCCACAAACGCTGTTTTTTCACCTCTTCGCTGACATCATCAACCATATCAGCTGCCGGTGTGCCTGGGCGTGCAGAGAAGATAAAACTGAAGCTCATGTCAAAATTAACATCGGCAATCAGTTTCATTGTTTGCTCGAAATCTTGTTCAGTTTCCCCAGGGAAACCAACGATAAAATCGGAACTGATTTGGATATCCGGCCGTGCCGCTCGCAGTTTGCGAATGATGGCTTTATATTCCAGCGCAGTATGCGTGCGCCCCATCATCGTCAGTACGCGGTCAGCACCACTTTGTACAGGCAGGTGCAGGAAGCTCACCAGTTCTGGCGTATCACGGTAGACTTCAATGATATCGTCAGTGAACTCAATGGGGTGGCTGGTGGTAAACCGAATGCGGTCAATACCGTCAATTGCGGCAACCAGACGCAACAGCTCTGCAAAAGTGCAGATACCGCCATCAAAGGTAGGGCCGCGATAGGCGTTGACGTTTTGACCTAACAAGTTAACTTCACGCACACCTTGTGCGGCAAGCTGGGCGATTTCCAGCAGGATGTCATCACTTGGGCGGTTTACTTCTTCGCCGCGGGTATAAGGCACCACACAGTAAGTACAGTATTTGTTACAGCCTTCCATAATAGAAACGAATGCTGTAGGCCCTTCTGCACGAGGTTCTGGCAGGCGGTCAAACTTTTCGATTTCCGGGAAGCTGATATCCAGCACAGGGCTACGTGTGCCACTGACTTGTTTGATCATCTCGGGCAGGCGGTGCAGGGTTTGTGGCCCAAAAATAATATCGACATAATGGGCTCGCTGGCGAATATGCTCGCCTTCCTGCGATGCCACACAACCGCCAACACCAATGATCAGCTCAGGATTTTTGTCTTTTAATGTTTTCCAGCGGCCTAACTGATGGAAAACCTTCTCCTGTGCCTTTTCACGAATTGAACAGGTATTCAGCAGCAGAACATCTGCTTCTTCAGCCACTTCGGTCAGAGTAAAACCGTGAGTGGTCTCCAGCAGACTGGCCATCTTCGATGAATCGTATTCGTTCATCTGACAGCCCCAGGTTTTGATATGCAGTTTTTTTGTCATTGACTCATTGCTCAGTTAACGCCAGGAATGCAGGGCGCGTATTGTAATGCTTTGGCGCTGTTGTGACCAGTAGGTGAGAGACAGACAGCGCACAGGATTGAAAATCCGGTACACTTAGCCCATGTGTGCTAAGGATAATTAACCATGACGAATCTATCCACAGACGTTGCGATTATTGGCGGCGGTATGGTTGGGGCGGCACTGGCCCTGGGGCTTGCCCAAAATGGCTTTGAAGTTGCGCTGATTGAGCAGCAAATGCCGGCTGTTTTTAACCCGGAATTGCCCCCTGATGTGCGGGTCTCTGCTGTCAGTGCTGCGTCCATCGCTTTATTAAATAGCCTTGGTGTCTGGCAGTCAGTTACTGCCATGCGCAGCCATCCCTGGTGTGAACTGGAAACCTGGGAGTGGGAGAATGCCCGGGTACTCTTTTCTGCCAGGGAATTAGGTGTGCCAGTTTTAGGGCATATGGTTGAAAACCCTGTGTTACAACGTGCATTGTGGGATGCGGTTTCGTCGCATCCGGCCGTTGCGTGTTTCTGCCCTGCAACGTTAAGCGCACTATCAGTGGTGGATGATGGTCAGCAACTGGTGCTTAGTTCCGGTGAGGTGATTAACGCGCGGTTAGTGGTGGGGGCAGATGGAGCGCATTCAAAAGTGCGCGAGATGGCTGGTATCGGTATTCATGGTTGGGCCTATGATCAGTCCTGTATGCTCATTACCGTAAAACGCCCGCAGGAATCTGGCGAACGAACCTGGCAACACTTCACACCCGATGGGCCGCGAGCCTGGTTACCGTTAATGGGTAATTACGGCTCTGTCGTTTGGTATGACAAGCCTGCACGTATTCAGGCTTTAAATAAAATGCCTTTGTCACAACTGGCGAGTGAAATTCGTGCCTATTTCCCGGCACGCATTGGCGAGCCAGAGCCGGTTGCCAGGGGGGCATTCCCGCTGGTTCGACGCCATGCCTGGCGCTATGTCAAACAAGGTGTCGCGCTGATTGGTGATGCAGCACACACTATCCATCCGCTGGCGGGGCAGGGGGTTAACCTTGGGTACCGTGATGTTGATGCATTACTTGATGTGCTGATCAATGCCCGTAGTTATGGTGAAGATTGGGCATCCCAAAAAGTGTTGTTACGTTACCAGGCTCGTCGCTACCCGGACAACGTATTAATGCAAACCGGGATGGATCTGTTCTACGCTGGTTTTTCTAACCAACTGGGGCCTGTAAAACTGTTACGTAATTTAGGTTTGATGGCGGCTGAGAAAGCCGGGAAGGTCAAATCGCAGGTGCTGAAATATGCGATTGGTTTGTAACTGGCGTTGAACGTCATGCCCGGTAGTGATTGCCGGGCAATATTGTAGCCGGTTATTCACTGACTATTCGCTAAAACAACAGAGGTCGCTAATAAACAACAGATGCAAAAAAAGCCCGATAAACGGGCTTTTTTATTGAGTGGCTGGGGTACAGGGATTCGAACCCCGGATGGCGGAATCAGAATCCGCTGCCTTACCGCTTGGCGATACCCCAACAGGTGCGTTACGTATAACGTCTTTTAAATTTGGCTGGGGTACAGGGATTCGAACCCCGGATGGCGGAATCAGAATCCGCTGCCTTACCGCTTGGCGATACCCCAAGAAAATGGTGGCTACGACGGGAATCGAACCTGTGACCCCAGCATTATGAGTGCTGTGCTCTAACCAGCTGAGCTACGTAGCCAAATTGTATTGCTATTGACCAGCCTGAAGAAAACGACTGGCTGGGGTACCTGGATTCGAACCAGGGAATGCCGGTATCAAAAACCGGTGCCTTACCGCTTGGCGATACCCCAACGACTGACGCGTATCCACGCAGGAGTCGCAAAAAAATGGCTGGGGTACCTGGATTCGAACCAGGGAATGCCGGTATCAAAAACCGGTGCCTTACCGCTTGGCGATACCCCATCCGACAACGCTAACGGAAATGGTGCGGGAGGCGAGACTTGAACTCGCACACCTTGCGGCGCCAGAACCTAAATCTGGTGCGTCTACCAATTTCGCCACTCCCGCAAAAAAGATGGTGGCTACGACGGGAATCGAACCTGTGACCCCAGCATTATGAGTGCTGTGCTCTAACCAGCTGAGCTACGTAGCCATCTTTTTTTCGCGTTACCTTATCGGCGTTGCGGGGCGCATTATGCGTATTGGGCCTTGCAGCGTCAACACATTTTTTCCCGAAAAGTGGCTATGAATGTCTGTTTGACTATCTTGCGAACGACTTGGCGTGATAATCAACAAAATTTAGCGGTTTTTATTAGGCGGCTGGTTAAAAAGCCATCATTATCAGTAAGCAAAGTTTTCACCTGATGGTGGCGGTGCTATGAAAAACAGACACTACAGAACCGTGTTACCTGGCAAAACCGGGCAATAAGGGAAACCTGATTGCAGATATAAGAGGGCATGACGAGGGGGATTTTTGCTGGGCACAATAATGGGTTAATCGCTGTAGCCACAACAATGAAAAATGCCCGCTGTCGCGGGCATTGAATATTACATTAAGCAGCAAAGTTTCTGTGCTTATTTGTATGCAGACTGGTGCACACCAACAGCACGGCCAGATGGATCGTTCATAGCTTTGAATGATTCATCCCATTCAATGGCTTTGGCAGAAGAGCAGGCAACTGACGGGCCACCAGGTACACATTCAGCTGCGCTTGGTACCGGGAACAGTTCTTCAAAAATTTCACGGTACAAGTAACCTTCTTTTGACGTCGGTGTGTTGTACGGGAAACGGAAGTGCGCAGTTTCCAGTTGCTGGTCTGTAATTTGTTCAGCAGCAACTTCTTTCAGTGTGTCAATCCAGCTATAGCCAACACCGTCGGAGAACTGCTCTTTCTGGCGCCATGCCACACTGGCTGGCAGATAGGATTCAAAACATTCGCGCAGAATGTGTTTTTCCATTTTGCCGTTACCGCACATTTTATCTTGCGGGTTGATACGCATTGCCACATCGAGGAATTTTTTATCCAGGAAGGGCACACGTGCTTCCACACCCCATGCAGACATGGCTTTGTTCGCACGTGCACAGTCGAACATATGCAGAGCCTGCAGTTTACGTACGGTTTCTTCATGCAGTTCTTTGGCATTTGGCGCTTTATGGAAGTAGAGGTAACCACCAAATACTTCATCAGAGCCTTCACCGGACAGCACCATTTTTATGCCCATCGCTTTGATTTTACGTGACATCAGGTACATTGGCGTTGATGCGCGAATAGTGGTGACATCATAAGTTTCAATGTGATAAATGACATCGCGAATGGCGTCCAGGCCTTCCTGCACAGTGAAGTGAATTTCATGGTGCACAGTACCCAGATGGTCAGCAACTTCCTGCGCTGCTTTCAGGTCAGGAGATCCTTCCAGACCCACTGCGAATGAGTGCAGTTGCGGCCACCAGGCTTCGCTGCGTTCCTGATCTTCTACGCGGCGTGCGGCAAATTTCTTGGTGATAGCAGAAATAACAGATGAATCCAGGCCACCAGACAACAGTACACCGTAGGGAACGTCTGACATCAAATGGCTTTTTACAGAATCTTCCAGCGCCTGGCGTAATTCATTTTTGTCCGTTACGTTGTCTTTAACGGCATCGTAATCAAACCAGTCACGCTGATAATACTGACGAATTTCACCGTCTTTGCTCCACAGGTAGCTTCCCGGAGGGAATTCGCTGATGGTGCGGCAAACCGGTACCAGCGCTTTCATTTCTGACGCAACATAGAAGTTACCGTGTTCGTCGTGGCCCATATACAGCGGAATAATACCAATGTGGTCGCGGCCAATCAGGTAAGCATCTTGTTCACTGTCGTACAGTGCAAAGGCGAACATGCCCTGCAGATCATCCAGGAATTCTGGGCCTTTTTCTTTGTACAGCGCCAAAATGACTTCGCAGTCTGAGCCTGTCTGGAATGCATAGCGGTCAGCATATTCAGCACGCAGAGCCTGGTGGTTGTAAATTTCACCATTGACTGCCAGAGCATGGGTGTGTTCCGGGTTGTACAGTGGCTGGGCACCGGCGTTAACGTCCACAATAGACAGGCGCTCATGAGCAAGAATTGCTTTATCACAGGCGTAAACACCAGACCAGTCTGGGCCGCGATGGCGCATCAGGCGGGATAACTCCAGTGCTTTTTTTCGTAATTCAGCCGGGTCGGTTTTAATATCCAGCACACCAAAAATCGAACACATACACTTCTCCGTTTTACCGAACTGGGCGGTGATGTTGTCTTATATATATTGTGCAGCAAACCCTGTTTACCGCATTCCGTAAGTAAGAAAATGCCCCAATGTGCAAAACGGTGCAAGCCTTTTCAGGGTTCAAAAAATAAAAGTTAACCTGTCGCTGCAGAAAAGTGATTTTCTGCATGATTTTTGATTTGGCTATTATTGAATCTTCATTATTTTCTATTTTTTATTAGATAAACAATAATTGTGCTGTTTTGGTGCGCAGGTAACAAAAACGGCGCATGGGCGCCGTCAGATGTCGGGGGGGGGTGAGACTCAGAGAATGTCTATTTCGGCAACTGAAGGGTAAATCCACGATGGGCGGAAAGGTACATTATCTATGTCGTCCATACTTGAAACGCCAGAGAGAACCAAAATGGTTTCCAACCCTGCCTGGAAACCCGCAAGAATGTCCGTACGCAGGTTGTCACCGACTATCACTGTGTGTTCTGAATGCGCCTGCATTTTGTTGAGCGCTGAACGGATGATCCACGGGCTGGGTTTGCCAACATAAAACGGTTTGCGCCCGGATATTTTCTCAATACCGGCACACAAAGCACCGCAAGCGGGATAAAACCCTCTGCCGTGGGTATCCGGGTTTGTGGCAATAAAACGGGCGCCATTAGCAACAAAATAGGCTGCTTTATGCATCATTTCCCAGTTGTAAGACCGGGTTTCACCTACGATGACGAAGTCTGGATTAATATCAGTAATGGTAAAGCCGGCTTTATAGAGCTCGTGAATCAATGCGCCTTCACCTACGACATAGGCTTTTTTACCTTCCTGGCGGCGCAGAAAATCTGCCGTCGCCATGGCCGAGGTGTAAAACACAGAGTCTGGTACTTCAATGCCAGCTGCAGAGAAGCGGTTAGCTAAGTCCTGGCCTGTTTGTGAAGGGTAGTTGGTCAGTAATACTAGCGGTAAACCTTTATTCATAATGCGCGCCAGAAATTCGCTGGCGCCAGGCACGGCGACATTGTCGTGCATCAGCACACCATCAATATCGCAAATAACGTTCTGGATGGTCATTCGATACTCTTTATTAGCATACTCAAGGGGCTAACTATAGCCTGGAACAGATGAAAATCCTGTTAATTTTCCAACAAACGCTGGAGCAGTGCGCCGTTCAACATGGCTCGTTTAACCAGAGCAAACGCGCCAATTGCAGAGCGGTCATTGAGTTGAGAGCGGACTACAGGAAGTTTGGTTCTGAATGCATTCAATGCCTGAGTGTTGATACAACCCTGAATGACAGGCATAAGCACTTTTTCGGCTTCTACCAACTCGCCAGCAATAACAACTTTTTGTGGATTGAACAGGTTAATGGCGATGGCAATTGCTTTTCCAAGTTGCCGCCCGACATGCTCAATCACTTCAGTGGCCAGTGTGTCGCCCTTGTTGGCAGCTTTACAGATACTGGCAATATTGCAGTCATCAACGGTTAAACGGCTTGGGTAGCCTTGTTCGAGACGCTGGCGAACACGGCTTTCAATAGCGGCATTTGCAGCAATAGTTTCCAGGCAACCAAAGTTTCCGCAATGGCAACGTTCACCAAGCGGGTCGACCTGAATATGACCAATTTCACCTACGTTGCCATTGCGGCCAATAAATATCTGCCCGTTAGAGATGATGCCAGCCCCGGTTCCCCGATGCACGCGCACCAAAATAGCATCATCGCAGTCGCGGGTTGCGCCAAAATAGTGCTCAGCAAGTGCCAGGCTGCGAATATCATGGCCAACAAAACAGGTGATATTGAATTTTTTTTCCAGAACTGACACCAGCGGCCATTCGTTTACCGGGATGTGTGGCATATAGCGCACTACACCGGTTTCAGGCTCAACAAGACCAGGCAGGATAACGGAAATAGCGATTAGCTCACGAATTTTACGCTGATTATTGCTAATAAACGTGGCGAGGCTTTTCAGCAATGCTTCCTGCAATGTTTCTTGAGTGCGTTCAGGAAGTGAGAAATGCTCTTCCGCCAGTGTTCGGGCACTTAAATCAAATAAAGTCAGTGTGGCGTCATGGCGCCCAAGACGCACCCCGATAGCCTGGAAAAGACGTGTTTCAGTAATAATGGATATGGCGCGACGACCACCGGTTGAGGCCTGCTGATCGACTTCTTTAATTAACCCGCGCTCAAGTAACTGGCGGGTAATTTTGGTGACACTGGCGGGTGCCAGATGGCTGAGTTCGGCGATTTGAATACGCGATATGGGGCCTGCCTGATCAATCAGGCGGTAGACCGCCGCACTATTCAGTTGTTTAACCAAATCCACATTGCCAATTTGCGTTTGTCCGCCAGTTGTCATGCCTTACTTACTCTGTAACGACCTCGTTACCATTAACGATGGTCTTAATAATATGATAATCACGGGTAAACACGGTTAAATTGGCCACTTTACCAGGCTCAATCGTCCCAAGTTGTTTGTCCATGCCAATAGCTCGTGCTGGGTAAAGAGTTGCCATCCGCAGTGCTTCATCCAGCGCAATGTTAACGTGCTCAACCAGATTGCGTACTCCCTCAATCATAGTCAGTGATGAACCACTCAGTGTTCCGTTTTCATCCACACAAAGCCCGTTGCGATAGTATATTGTTTTACCAGCAAAAATGAACTGGTCGATATTCGCACCTGCCGGGGCGGTTGCATCTGTTACCAAACATAACTTGTCTTTTTTTACTTTTTTCGCTGTGCGGATATTTGCAAAATCAACATGCATGCCATCGGCAATAACACCACACCACACATCTTCTTCGTCAAAAATCGCGCCTGTCAGGCCAGGTTCACGCCCTGTGATGTAAGGCATTGCGTTAAATAAATGCGTGGCAAAGGTGATACCGGCACGGAACCCTGCTTTGGCTTCACGCAACGTGGCATTGGAGTGCCCGGCAGAAACGACAATCCCAGCACTGACTAACTGTTTAATGACTTCTGCCGGGACCTGTTCTGGGGCAAGCGTAATTTTGGTAATCACATCGGCATTCTGGCACAGAAAATCTACCAGGTGTTTTTCAGGTAACCGAATGTAATCCGGGTTGTGGGTTCCTTTTTTCTTGATATTTAGCCATGGTCCTTCGAGATGCAGGCCCAGCGCCTGGTTTGGGTGCTTACTCAAATAATCACGCATCACATTAACTCCCTGCATCATCAGGGTGTCACTGCAGGTAATCAGTGTAGGTAAAAAGCTGGTGCAACCGGATTTTTCGTTGGCAGCCTGCATTATCTCCAGCGTTTTAACACTTACTGCATCAGGTGTGTCATTGAACTGCACACCACCGCAACCATTGAGCTGCACGTCAATAAAACCAGGGGAAATAATCGCGCCGTTCACAGTATGCTGGACAAGCGTATCGGGTAGTTCAGATACAGGACAGACTCGGTCAATCAGGCCATTAGCAATGACAACGGCATAGTCTTCGAGAACTTCTCGGCCGGTATAAATTCGGCCGTGGGTTAAAGCGTACATAATTTCCCCCGGTTAATAGCGCGTGCTTAAAGATCTTTAATATTTTCAGCTTCTAATTCATTGAAATACTTCAGTGTTTTTACTTTCAGTTCCATCGTTGACGGCTCGTCACAAACGATAACGGCTTTAGGATGGAGTTGCAGGCAACTGATTGTCCACATGTGATTGACATTACCTTCTACAGCAGCTTGTAATGCCTGAGCTTTTACCTGGCCCAATGCCAGAATCATGACTTCTTCGGCATCAAGCAATGTGCCGACGCCAACAGTCAGTGCATATTTTGGCACCTGGCTGACATCACCACCAAAGAAACGTGAATTGGCAACACGGGTCTCGTGTGTCAGCGTTTTGATTCTGGTCCGTGAAGCAAGAGAAGATGCTGGCTCATTAAAGGCAATGTGCCCATCATTACCCACACCGCCCATGAAAAGGTGGATTTTTCCATAAGCGCGAATTTTTTCTTCATATTGGCGGCATTCTGCATCAATATCGGGTGCGTTACCATTCAGCAGGTTGATATTTTCTTCGGGAATATCAACGTGTTCAAAGAAGTTGCGGTACATAAAACTGTGGTAGCTTTCCGGGTGTTCTTTGGGTAAGCCGACATATTCGTCCATATTAAATGTGACCACATGTTTAAAACTAACCTGGCCTGCTTTGTGCATATCAACAAGTGCTTTATACGCTTCAAGCGGTGTGCCTCCCGTGGGCAAACCGAGAACAAAAGGGCGCTCAGCGGTAGGTTTAAATGCATTGATGCGGTTAACGATATGGCGTGCCGCCCACTTGCCAACTTGCTGTGGTGTAGCCAGGGGAATCAGTCTCATTGTTCACCTCATTGAAGATAGAAAGAAAACAGAAAAGCCGAATTGAATTGCTCTAAAGTGTAATGCTCTGTCGGTTTAAGGGCGAATAGGGTCAATCCGTCTTGATTTTTCGAATGATAAAATAAGTTTTCGTTTGAAGCCAGTTAAAAGGAGGGATATAAGAATATTTTGGTGATTTTTATCACAAAAAAGTGTAATTAATTTGCGGTGCGAATTATTTTTTCACACACTCCGGATGTAATATTAAAAGCTGTGCAGGTATTCCAGTGCCAGTTACAATAAAAACAGATAGTTAGCTAAGACTTATCGGGTCTTACAAGGGGGAATATGTGAGTGTATTAGGTTATTTACAACGCGTTGGTCGCGCGCTCATGGTGCCTGTTGCGACCTTGCCTGCCGCGGCGATACTGATGGGGGTTGGCTACTGGATTGACCCGGTTGGTTGGGGAAGTCAAAGTGCGCTGGCGGCGTTCTTCATCAAATCTGGTTCTGCCATCATTGACCATATGTCAGTGCTGTTTGCCATTGGTGTGGCTTACGGCATGTCTAAAGACAAAGATGGTGCGGCAGCGCTCACTGGCTTCGTCGGTTTTCTGGTGCTGACCACGTTATGTTCACCGGCATCGGTGTCCATGATTCAAAATATTCCTGTCGATAAGGTTCCGGCGGCTTTCGGTAAAATCGAAAACCAGTTTGTTGGTATCCTGGTTGGGGTGATTTCTGCTGAACTCTATAATCGCTTCAGCGGTGTTGAGCTGCCCAAGGCACTTTCGTTCTTTAGTGGCCGCCGGTTGGTTCCCATCCTGACGTCCTTCGTGATGATTGCTGTGGCTTTTGTCATGATGTATGCGTGGCCACTTATTTTCGGTGGTCTGGTTAGTTTTGGTGAACATATCCAGCATCTGGGGTCTGCGGGGGCTGGGATCTATGCCTTCTTTAACCGCTTGCTGATCCCGGTTGGTTTGCATCACGCACTGAACTCTGTGTTCTGGTTCGATGTCGCGGGTATCAACGATATTCCTAATTTCCTTGGTGGCGCTCAGTCTATTGAAGCGGGTAAAGCGATTCCGGGTATTACTGGCCGTTACCAGGCTGGTTTCTTCCCGATTATGATGTTCGGTTTGCCTGGTGCGGCTCTGGCTATTTACCATTGCGCTCGCCCGGAAAACAAAGCGAAAGTGTTAGGGATCATGATGGCGGGGGCGTTTGCCGCCTTCTTTACGGGGATAACTGAACCGTTAGAATTCTCCTTCATGTTCGTTGCACCGGTGCTGTATGTGATTCACGCCGTCCTTACCGGGATTTCTGTATATATCGCTGCCACCATGCACTGGATTGCCGGTTTTGGCTTTAGTGCTGGTTTGGTTGATATGGTGCTTTCTTCGCGCAACCCACTGGCTACCCACTGGTATATGCTGATTCCGCAGGGGCTGGTGTTCTTCGCGATTTACTATGTGGTGTTCCGTTTCACTATCACTAAATTCAACCTGATGACACCGGGGCGTGAACTGGCTGTCGCCGGAAGTGAAGCTGATGGTGAAGATATGAATGTCAGCAACGGTGGCGTTGCGAAAGAGCAAAACGCCACTCAGCTTGCCCGCCAGTATATTTCTGCAGTGGGTGGCTCAGATAACCTGACAGCTATTGACGCCTGTATAACGCGGTTACGCCTGAATGTGAAAGACTCTTCTCTGGTCAATGAAGCGATGGCGAAACGTCTGGGGGCTACGGGTGTTATTCGCCTGAATAAAACCAGTGTGCAGATAATTGTTGGTTTTGTTGCAGAGAAGATTGCCAATGCAATGAAAACGACCGGGCACGTTGAAGCTGCGTCTGCTCCAGCACCAGCACAAAGTGGTGCGAAATTGCAGGCTGTTCCCACGTCGACTGCAGTAACAGTGGTTTCACTGGTATCACCGGTTACAGGTGCGGTTGTTGCTCTGGAACAAGTACCTGATGAAGCCTTTGCCAGTAAAGCGGTTGGCGATGGTGTTGCTATTAAACCGACTGATAGTTTGGTTGTTGCCCCGGCTGACGGAACTATTGTGAAAATCTTCAATACTAACCACGCATTTTGCCTGGAGACTGAAGGTGGTGCCGAGCTGGTGGTACATATGGGGATTGATACTGTCGCACTGAACGGCAAAGGGTTCACGCGCCTTGTTGAAGAAGGTGAAACTGTTACTGCCGGGCAACCGGTACTGCAGTTAGATCTCGATTACCTGAATGCCAATGCTCGCTCCATGATTAGCCCGGTTGTCTGCAGTAATATCGACGACTTTGCTGGTCTGGAGTTAAAAGCAGAAGGGCAGGTTATCGCCGGGCAGACTATTTTGTTCGACATTAAAAAGTAATTAATCCCGCCTGATACGTAAATCAACGGCTGAAGGTTTTCTTCAGCCGTTTTTTACGCCCGCAGTAACTACGCAGAGCAATAAATCCAGAATTAATGCAACATAAAGGTTGTTTCCACGCGCCGCTTATTAGATCATTCTCCGTTAAATGATGTTTACGCTTTGAGGACTCTGCGATGAGTGAGGCTGAAGCCCGCCCAACAAATTTTATCCGTCAGATAATCGATGAAGATCTGGCTGCTGGTAAGCATGACCATATTTGCACCCGTTTTCCGCCGGAACCCAACGGTTATTTGCATATCGGCCATGCCAAGTCGATTTGCCTGAATTTCGGTATTGCACGTGATTACCAGGGGCAATGTAATCTGCGTTTTGACGATACTAACCCGGTTAAAGAAGACATCGAATACGTTGAATCAATCAAGCACGATGTACAGTGGTTAGGTTTCCAGTGGGCCGGGGATGTTCATTACTCATCCGATTACTTTGATAAGCTCTACCAGTACGCGCTGGAATTAATTAACAAAGGCTTGGCCTATGTTGATGAACTGACTCCAGAACAAATCCGTGAATATCGCGGTACATTGACTGCGCCCGGGAAAAATAGCCCGTACCGTTCACGTAGCGTTGAAGAAAACCTGGCGTTATTCGAAAAAATGCGTGCCGGTGGCTTCGAGGAAGGTACCGCTTGCCTGCGAGCTAAAATTGATATGGCCTCGCCATTTATGGTGATGCGCGACCCGGTCATTTACCGCATTAAGTTCGCTGAACACCATCAGACTGGGAACAAATGGTGCATCTATCCGATGTACGATTTCACCCATTGTATTTCTGATGCGCTGGAAGGCATTACGCATTCTCTGTGTACGCTGGAGTTTCAGGATAACCGCCGGTTGTACGACTGGGTGCTGGACAACATTACAATTCCGGCCCACCCACGCCAGTATGAATTTTCACGCCTGAACCTTGAATATGCTGTTATGTCCAAGCGTAAACTGAATTTACTGGTCACTGAGAAAATTGTTGAAGGTTGGGATGACCCACGTATGCCAACCATCTCTGGTTTGCGTCGGCGTGGTTATACACCCGCTTCAGTAAGAGAGTTTTGTAAGCGTATTGGTATTACCAAACAAGATAATACCGTTGAGATGGCAGCGCTTGAAGCCTGTATCCGTGAAGACCTGAATGAACACGCACCACGGGCAATGGCTGTGATCGATCCCGTTAAAGTGGTCATTGAAAACTACCCGCAAGGGCAGAGTGAAATGATTACCATGGCAAACCATCCAAATAACCCGGATATGGGCAGTCGTGAAGTGGCATTCAGTGGTGAAGTCTTTATCGACCGTGCAGATTTCCGCGAAGAAGCGAACAAGCAATACAAGCGCCTGGTGCTGGGTAAAGAAGTGCGTTTGCGTAATGCATATGTGATTAAAGCTGAACGTGTTGAGAAAGATGCTGAAGGGAATATCACCACGATTTTCTGTAGCTATGATGCCGAAACCCTGAGTAAAGACCCGGCAGACGGGCGCAAGGTGAAAGGTGTTATTCACTGGGTCAGTGCTGCACATGCTCTGCCAGTAGAAATCCGTTTATACGACCGCCTGTTTAGTGTCGCCAATCCTGGTGGAGCTGATGATTTCTTGTCAACAATCAACCCGGAATCTCTGGTGATTAAGCAGGGCGTGGCTGAAATGAACCTTAAATCTGCTCAGCCTGGCAAAGCGCTGCAATTTGAGCGTGAAGGCTATTTCTGCCTGGATGAGCGTTACAGTTCTGTAGATAAACTGGTATTCAACCGCACTGTTGGGTTACGCGATACCTGGGCGAAAATCGCTGGTTAATTATTGAATCCTGGGCTTTTGCCTGGTGAATACTGACCGTAGTCGTGTTGCACGACTACGGTTTTTTTTGCCTGCAATCCCCATTTTTGCTCCAACCCCGAAAATTTCCGCCAGCGTGCACTATTGTGTGCAGCGATTAACACCATAAATTCAATAAATTTATCCATAATTCGATTCTGTGAGAATTGCCGCAATTCTTTCTGAAACCGGTTGCAGAGGGAGTGTATGTTCAGTCAGTCTGAAACCGGTTGCAGAGAGCAAACAAACAAAGGATCAGCTATGGGCACTATCAGAGATTACAGCGCGCTGGCAAACAATATTCTCGCAGAAGTAGGTGGTGAAGCGAACCTGATAAGCTTCTCCCGCTGCGCAACTCGGTTACGTTTGGTGTTAAAGGAAGTTCCTGAATCTGCTATTGAGCGGGTGAAAAATCTGACGGGTGTTATTACCGTCGTTCTTAGTGGGGGGCAGTTTCAGGTAGTTATTGGCACGCATGTCGCTGATGTGTATCAGGCTTTTTCCTCACTGGTAGATAGCGACACGCTAACCAATGCTACAACTGAGAAAAAACGCCCATTAGATGCTGTTGTGGCAACGATGTCGGCGGTTTTTGCGCCTGTGATTTACGTCCTGGCTGCTGCTGGTTTGCTGCAGGGCCTGCTTATCATCATCAACTATTTCTCGGTATCGTTTCATACGACAGGCACTTTTGGTGTACTCAATTTTATTTCCTGGACACCGTTTGCATTTTTGCCAGTGTTCATTGCAATAACGGCAGCAAAACACTTTAAGTGCAATACCTATATAGCCGTGTTGTGCTGCTGTGCATTAATTAACCCTGACTGGGCAGTGATTGCCGGGAAAATTGCCAGTGGTGAAGGCTTTACTTTCCTCGGCATTCCGTTAGCGAAGACGGTTTATACCTCATCTGTATTACCGCCTCTGTTTCTGGTATGGGGGCTGGCACACCTGGAACGCCTGGTATTACGTGTTTTACCTGATGTAGTGGCGCCTTTATTTACACCACTCATTTGTGTTGTTGTGATGGTCCCTGTCACGCTGGTGGTTATTGGGCCGGTAACGGCCGGGCTGGCGAACGGTATTGCTCATGGTTATAACTGGCTGTTTAATGCAGCTCCTCCGCTGGCTGCTGCGGTGATAGGTGGTGTATGGCAAGTAATTGTTATATTTGGTGTTCATTGGGGAATTACCCCCGTCATTATGGCTAACTTTGATATGTATGGCCGGGACTCTTTCCAGGCGTTCCAGACGATGGCTGTTGTGGCACAAATGGCTGCAGCTTTTGCCTGTGCCATGAAAACACGCCAGGCCGCATTCCGGCCGGTTGCATGGTCTGCCGGGCTGACTGGGGTGTTTGGGATCACTGAACCCGCTATTTATGGTGTCACTCTGCGTCTGAAAAAACCGTTTATTTGCGGTTGTATCGGTGGTGCTACAGGGGCATGCGTCGCCAGTTTCTTTGGCAGTTACTACTATGCGTATGCAGGTCTCCCTGGGTTGCTGACGATTATGAATGCTATCAGCCCGGAAAACCCCCAGTCGTTTATTGGTGAAGTGGTGGGGCTTGGTGTGACTGTGGCGGTGACTTTTGCCCTGGTGTTTATGGTGGGTTTTACGGAACCGGAAATGCCGGAAAATAAACAAAACGCACCACAGCCACGCGCTAAAGAAAATATGCCCACTGAACTGGTTTTAAATAGCCCGGTTTCAGGGGAACTGGTTTCTCTGAGCCAGGTTAATGATGAAACCTTTGCCAGCAAGCTGCTGGGCGATGGTATTGCTATTTTACCTGACAACGGCGTAATTGTTGCCCCGTGCGATGGGGAAGTGGCTTCGGTTATTGATTCGCAGCATGCTGTCGGAATGCTGTGTGCAAATGGTGCCGAACTGCTTATTCATGTAGGCCTTGATACAGTCAAACTTCATGGCGCACATTTTACTACCCTGGTTAAAATAGGGGACTATGTGACCGCAGGTACTCCGTTGATTCAGTTCGATAAAGAAAAGGTTATTGAAGCAGGCTATGACATTACAACGCCGGTACTGGTGGTGAACAGTGATGAACATGCTTTGATATTTCACCAGCAGTCGGGGAAGGTTAATAGCGGTAACCCTTTATTTTCTGTTGCTTAAATCCTCGGGGCCAGCATTGCTGGCCCCGCTCTTGTTGCCTCAAAATTGAAACGGCACGCGAAACCCATTACAGTCGTGTAGCTCTGAATATATCTGTTGGGGTTCAGAGTGCAGGCTAATCTGCCTTTCAGGCCGTAGATAATTCGGGGAGTAGTTTTTCAATGGTAAAAATGCTGGATGTCGCTAAAGCGGCAGGGGTATCTAAATCTACCGTGTCCCGGGTGCTGAATGGTAAAGACATCGTCAGTGATGAAATTAAACGCCTGGTGTTTAAAGCTATTGAAGAAACGGGCTACCGGCCTAATTTGCTGGCTCAGCAGCTGGCGACGCAGAAAACACGCTTAGTGGGTTTTGTGATGACCAATGCTTTGTACAATGGCCCTTACTTCTCAACACTGATTTATGGTGCAGCAACCTGGAGTGAGCAATACGAGCATCAGCTTATTTTTGCCGATGGTAAGCACTCTGCAGAAGATGAAACAGCAGCTATAGACTACCTGGTACGTATGAAATGCGCAGGTATTATGGTTTACCCGCAATACCTCACTGCAGATGAACTTGATGCGATTATCGATACCAGCCCGGTTCCAATTATTGTTCTCAACCGCACATTACCACGCCACCCTGAGTGTGCTATCAGCGTCCTGCACTATCAGTGTGCCCGAATGATGATGTCCTTTATTCTGGATATGGGGCACCGGGAAATAGCCTGGATAAGTGGGAGAAATGGGTCTCCTACCAATAAAATGCGCTATCAGGCGTATTTGGATGAGTTATCAGCACAAGGTCTTACACCTGATCCAACACTGGCAGTGGCTGGTGACTGGAGTATGGAAAGTGGTTATGCCGCTGCCCGGCAACTGATTGAGCAGGAAGTGCCCTTCAGTATGATCCTCGCGGGTAATGATGATATGGCATTAGGTGCTATGAAAGCGTTACAAGAGGCGGGAATAGCAGTCCCTGGCGATATTTCTGTTGCCGGGTTTGATGACTCACGCATTGGCAGTTTTGTTTCCCCTGCACTAACCACTATCAAGATTCCCTTAATTGATATGGTCAAACTGGCTGTTGAACGTTTGTTAGGTATCTCCCCGCATACCAATAAGTCTTGTGTGAGTTTATCCGGTGAATTGGTCATCCGCGATTCAGTAGAAAAACTCAATTAACCTGTTTTCCATAAATGCAATTTCCTGCAAATAGCACTGGAACAACAGATAAAAAAAAGCCAGGTATTAAACCAGGCTTTTTTTTGGTGTCACATTGCACCGGCTTACAGGTACACCCGATTATTTGTTGTCTTCGTGCGCATTTTCATCGTCACGGCAATCGCCTTCTGCACAGTGACCATAGAGGTACAGGCTGTGGTTGGTCAGGCGAATTCCATGGCTGGAAGCAATTTCACGCTGGCGAGCTTCAATAGAATCGTCGCTGAATTCGATAACTTTACCGCAGTCGAGGCAAATCAGATGGTCATGATGATGTTGCTGCGTCAGTTCGAAAACGGATTTGCCACCTTCGAAATTATGGCGTGTAACGATTCCGGCGTCATCAAATTGGTTGAGCACGCGATACACGGTAGCAAGACCAATCTCTTCTCCCATATCAATCAGTCGCTTATATAAATCTTCCGCGCTGACATGGTGATTGTCCGGCTCCTGCAACACTTCCAGAATTTTTAACCGGGGAAGCGTGACTTTCAGGCCTGCCTTCTTTAATGCGGTGTTGTTGTCAGTCATGCGGAATATGTCCTGTTGCTTGCAAAATGCCCTTGAATGGGCGTACGACGGAATACGCTAAAGTTAATGCGTCTCATTATATGTTTGACACTCCCTAAAGAAAACCGCAAGTCTCCAGCAAAATTGAAAATAAATAATCTGATAGCACTGGCAAATTTACCAAAAAAAGCACGCTATCAACTGGATCATTGTACAGCGCTACTATCAAAAAGTTAAAAAAATGTAGCAATTATTTTTATTGGTTTTACCTATTAATCCGGCGCAATATAATTGCGCCGGGAAATTATCAGGCATTAATTATGCTATCGAGTTGCATTTCTTCCGCAATCTGTTTAACCCACTTTTCAACACGTTCTGCTGTCAGCTCGGGTTGACGGTCTTCATCAATTGCCAGACCAACAAAGTGTGCATCATCTGCCAGGCCTTTAGACGCTTCAAAGTGATACCCGGCTGTTGGCCAGTGACCAACGATAACCGCACCATGAGGTTCGATAATGTCGCGAATGGTACCCAGTGCGTCACAAAAATATTCAGCGTAGTCTTCCTGATCACCACAACCGAACAGGGCAACTAATTTACCAGTGAAATCAATTTCTTCCAGTGTAGGGAAGAAATCATCCCAGTCACACTGTGCTTCACCGTAATACCAGGTAGGGATACCAAGCAGCAGAATATCGAAACCTTCAATATCTTCTTTGCTGCTTTTAGCTATGTCATGTACTTCAGCAACATCTTTACCAAGCTGTTTTTGAATGATTTTAGCAATGTTTTCAGTGTTGCCGGTGTCGCTGCCGAAAAAGATGCCTACGATCGCCATGAGTTTAATAACCTCTTGAAACTTAATGTTATGGTGGCGTGAATTTGTCCACAGATAAGGCAATGATAGCAGAACAGCTTCCAGTGCGGAAACAGCTATCACCACCGGGTGCACACACTGCTACATGAAAAGGAAAGACGGCCAGAAATGCGTGGATTATATGTGACCAGATTTTGTGTCATCTAACAGAGCCATCAACATCTCTTCGATGAGTTCGCTACGGCTCATGTTACGCTCTTGCGCCAGCTCATTCAGCGCATCTACCGCATCTGCATTCAGTTTTAATTCCACACGCTTAAGCCCACGAACCTTATCGCGTTTAAGCTGGTTGCGTTTGTTGATACGCAGTTGTTCGTGACGTGACAATGGATTTGTTTTTGGGCGACCCGGACGGCGTTCATCCGCGAACAGATCTATTGTCGTACGGTCCGTTTGTTCTTTTGCCATGATTAGAATAGTGAGGAAAACAGGTGGCTGGAGCAACGTGCTCGGGCGCATTACAGCGCGCCATGATACATCAGGCAACATGACGCGCCAACGCGAAAGCCAATTTTGCCAGCCAGTCGGCGGGTTTTTAATCAGTTTTCGTCTGAAGGGTTAAGAAAACGGCGAATAGCGCGAATCACTGCCTCGGTTTTTTCCGCATGGACCCAATGCCCGGCCCCCGCAACGACCCAGGCTTTGGCACAAGGAAATTGAGCCAACAAGGTTTCGCGATATTGTTCTTGAATGTAAGGAGATAACCCGCCGCTGATAAACAACGCAGGATGTGGCCATGGCGCAACGGTTTCCCACCCGACAATATTGCCATATTGTTCTTTGAGCACCGGAACATTAAAACGCCACTCGCCATTGGCAAAAGATTTTAGCAAAAACTGAATAACACCTTCTTCATCGAGAACGTTGCGCATAATTGCCGCGGCATCCTGGCGAGTGTGCGCTCCGGCAGCGGTTACAGCTTCTATGGCGGCAAAGATAGTGTCATGGCGACGAACGTTATAATCGACAGGTGCAATATCAATCACAACCAGTTTTTCGACCCGGTTGGGAGCCAGTTGGGTAACCGCCATCGCGGTTTTTCCTCCCATGGAATGACCGATGAAAATCGCATTATTTATATGATATTCATCCAGTGTATCCAGTACATCCTGAGCCATGGCAGGCCATGTCATAATACTACTGCGAGCCGACTGCCCATGATTGCGTAAGTCTATTTGCAGCACATCATGGTCCTTAACCAGGTCCCTTGCCAGAACCCCCAGGTTATCCAGCGTACCGAATAACCCGTGTATTAACACAACCGGTGGATTGTTCGTCATTTGTTGAGCAGATTGCAGGCGAGCGTGTAATTTCATAGAAAACTTCTTTTTTTCGCTGTCTCAGGAATAGGGTATTATGTTGGCCATTCTGCCATCCGGCTGCAAGGGTTACAGTTAATTCTGACTTTTGACACCATCCCGGGTTGATGCTATTCGCCATTGGGTTTTGATTCTATAATCCCAATGATTTGTATTCAGAAAAGATATGTAACTGGATTAAAATGAAAACGATTGAAGTTGATGACGAGCTGTATCGCTACATCGCGAGCCACACACTGCATATTGGTGAAAGCGCGTCAGACATTTTGCGGCGTATGCTGAAACTCTCTTCTGGTCAGCAACCTGTTGCGCTGTCCTCTTCTGTAGTCTCAACAAGCAGTAGTGTCCCTGTGTCCCACGCTGAAAAAGCGCCTGAAAAACCGAAAGATAAAGTGCGGGCAATGCGTGAGTTACTGCTGTCAGATGAATATGCGGAGCAAAAGAAAGCGGTTAACCGTTTTATGCTGGTGCTTTCAACGCTCTACTCCCTGGATTCTTCCACATTTGCTCAGGCAACGGAGTCCTTACATGGGCGCACGCGAGTGTATTTCGCTGTTAATGAGCAAACCTTATTGAAGAATGGTAATCAGACAAAACCTAAGCAAGTTCCCAATACACCTTATTGGGTGATCACGAATACCAATACGGGCCGCAAATGCAGCATGGTCGAGCATATTATGCAGTCCATGCAGTTCCCGGCGGAATTAGTTGAAAAGGTTTGCGGCACCATTTAACGCTTGTGACAAAAAGGACCAGCAATGGCTAACCATCCTCGAGCAGGGCAACCTGCGCAGCAGAGTGATTTGATTAATATCGCTCAACTGACCGCTCAGTATTATGTATTAAAACCTGAGTCAGGTAATTCAGAGCACGCGGTGAAGTTTGGTACGTCAGGCCACCGAGGTAGTGCCGGTCGCCACAGTTTTAATGAAAGTCATATTCTCGCCATCGCTCAGGCGATAGCAGAAAACCGTGCCCAGAATGGTATTACCGGGCCGTGTTATGTCGGTAAAGATACCCATGCGCTTTCTGAACCAGCATTCATTTCTGTTCTGGAAGTGCTGGCAGCCAATGGTGTGGATGTGATTGTGCAGCAGGATAATGGCTTTACGCCGACACCTGCTGTGTCCAATGCGATTCTGGTTCATAACAAGCAGGGTGGCCCGTTGGCTGATGGCATTGTTATTACGCCATCTCATAACCCGCCAGAGGATGGTGGTATCAAATATAACCCACCGAATGGTGGCCCGGCAGACACAGGCGTGACAAAAGTCATCGAAGAGCGTGCCAATGCGTTATTGGCCGCAGGCCTTGCTGGTATTAAACGTGTGACGCTGGATGAAGCGTTGGCTGGTGGGCATGTTCAGGAAGTTGATCTGGTCCAGGCATATATTGAAGGGCTAGCAGATATCATTGATATGGCCGCTATTCAGAAAGCAGGCCTGAAACTGGGTGTCGATCCGCTCGGTGGCTCCGGTATCGAATACTGGAAACGTATTGCTGAGCATTACAAGCTGAATCTGACGCTGGTGAATGATCAGGTTGATCAAACGTTCCGCTTTATGCACCTGGATAAAGACGGCGTGATCCGCATGGACTGTTCTTCTGAATGCGCTATGGCCGGTCTGCTGGCACTGCGTGACAAGTTTGACCTGGCATTCGCGAATGACCCGGATTATGACCGTCACGGCATTGTTACCCCGGTTGGGTTGATGAATCCGAACCATTATCTTGCTGTAGCCATTAATTATTTATTCCAACATCGCCCACAATGGGGCAGCGATGTTGCGGTAGGTAAAACACTGGTTTCTTCTGCCATGATTGACCGGGTCGTGGATTCTTTAGGCCGTAAACTGGTGGAAGTACCGGTTGGGTTTAAATGGTTTGTGGATGGCCTGTTTGATGGCAGTTTTGGTTTTGGTGGGGAAGAGAGCGCCGGGGCATCATTCTTGCGCTTTGATGGTACGCCATGGTCAACCGATAAAGACGGAATCATCATGTGTCTGCTGGCAGCGGAAATTACGGCTGTGACCGGTAAAAATCCACAACAGCATTATGATGAGTTGGCTGCACGTTTTGGTGCGCCGAGCTATAACCGCCTGCAGGCGTCTGCCACTTCTGCGCAGAAAGCTGCCTTGTCCCGCCTGTCTCCGGAAATGGTCAGCGCCAGCACCCTTGCCGGGGATGAGATCACGGCTCGTGTGACGACGGCTCCTGGTAATGGTGCGGCAATTGGCGGTTTGAAAGTGATGACCAAAAACGGCTGGTTTGCTGCCCGTCCGTCAGGCACAGAAGACGCTTACAAAATTTATTGCGAAAGTTTCCTCGGCGCGGACCACCGTAAACAGATAGAAACAGAAGCAGTAGAAATTGTGAGTGCTGTATTGAGCAGTGCTAAATAATGCTCTGAGGAAAGCAAAACAACCTGTTCTGCTTTCCTGAATGAGTAAAAAAGAGCGCCGGTGGCGCTCTTTTTTTATGGCTGGTGCAGTATTGGGTCAATTAAGCATAAAACGGTAACCAATACCTGTTTCGGTAATCAGGTGGCGTGGGCGGGCAGGGTCAACCTCAAGTTTCTGGCGCAGATGCCCCATATAAATACGCAGGTAGTGGCTGTGTTCGACAGCATTTGGCCCCCAAACCTGGTTGAGCAACTGGCGTTGAGTCAGCACTTTGCCATGGTGACGTAGCAGTACAGCTAAAAGGCGAAATTCAATTGGTGTCAGGTGAATATCTGTGTCATTGCGGCAAATACGCCGGGCCGCAAGGTCGACATGAATATCGCCAAATGTATACAGGCTGTCACTTTCCTCATTGCCTGATGTACGGCGCAGAGCCACCCGTAACCGTGCCTGTAGCTCCCCAATGCCAAAGGGTTTACTCAGGTAGTCATCTGCTCCGGCATCCAGTGCGGCGATTTTATCCTGCTCATCACTGCGTGCGGAAAGCACAATAATCGGAATCGTACTCCACTGGCGAACATCGCGAATAAAATCCAGCCCGTCACCATCTGGCAGGCCCAAATCGAGAATAACCAGGTCCGGTTTACGTGTCGCTGTTTCAATTAATCCGCGTTGCAGTGTTTCTGCTTCGAAAATACGTACACTCTCTTCTTCCAGCGCATTGCGCAGAAACCGGCGGATTGCCTGTTCGTCTTCGACAACAACTATGGTAGTCACATAACCTCGTCAGTTTCATCGAGCCCCGGAGGGGAAAGGTGGGGCAGGCGGATATGAAAACTCGCACCGCCTTGTGCACGGTTCTCAGCATAGATCTCACCGTCGTGGACATCAATAATGGCCTGGCAAATCGCCAAACCCAGCCCAACACCGGGAATCGCCGATTCTTTGGTGCCACGGGCAAATTTTTCGAAAATCGTTGCCTCCTGGCCGGGAGGAATACCGGGCCCGGTATCCCAAACTTCCAGGTCAATGATGGATTCATCACTCTGCACTGTAATTCCAACCTGGGCCTGTTGGCCTGCATATTTAACTGCATTCTCCAGCAGATTAATTAGCACACGCTCAAACAGTGTTCCGTCTACATGAATTAGCATCAAAGGGTCGGGCAGGTTAATGTGTATTTCGCGTCCACCTGTTACTGGATCCAGTTGTTGAAGCGCGCCACCGATCAGTTCTTCAACAGGGATCCAGGCCCGGTGTAAATTAAACCCACCGGATTGGATCCTGGCCATATCCAGCAGGTTATTCACCAGACGAGTGGTATTGAGCACTTGCTGGCGAATTTCGTTTGCCTGAAGGGCATGTCGTGAGCCTTCAGAAGCCAGGTCAAGCGTTAAAATTTCCGCCTGGCCAAACAGCACAGTTAAAGGTGTACGTAAATCATGGGAGAGTGCTGCCAGTAACGTATTACGAATACGTTCCCGCTCACCAGCAACCCGGGCTTGTTCTTCACTGACCATTAGATTCAGATGATCTAAAGCTGAGGTAACCAACAGTAATGCTGTTTCGAGCAAGCGTTTTTGTTCGGGGATCATTAGCTGACGCAAATTATCGGGCATGATGACCATCAGACCCAGTGTTTTCCCTTGTGTTCGAAGAGGGTGAATCTGCCAGGGGACTCCGGGTAGTGTGTCGGTACCCGCCCCAGCGGGGTGCCCATTGTCAAAGCTCCAGCGAGCAATAGCATCATCCCACCACACTGCCGCCTCTTTATCACTTATTGGCCGCAGTTTCCCCTGGTTATCCGGGAGTAATAATTGTGCATCGGCCTGGAAACTCTGGCGGATAAACTGCTGGCTGGTGAGCGCTATTTCTTGCGTGTTTCGGGTTACCGCAAGAGCGCGGGATATTTCATACAAATGGTGGGTACGCTGTTCGCGGTGACGGGCTACTCGTGCCTGGTAACGAACACCAGCGGTTAAGGTGCCAATTAACAGACCAACCGCCATCATGACGGAAAAAGTGAGCAGGTATTGAACGTCGGATACAGCAAGAGTGCCACGTGGCTCAATGAAAAACAGATCAAAGCAGGCCACATTAATCACGGTGGCAAACACCGATGGGCCACGGCCATACAACAAGGCGACCAGCACAACCCCAAACAGGTAGATCATCACCATGTTGGCCGCATCCAGGCCCAGTAACCACTGGCTGGCAAATAATGTGATGACAAAACAAAATAAAGCTGCGACAACACATCCCAGTAACTGTACACGCCACTTTTCAAAAAAACGGCGTGTATCAGGCAAGTTGCCCGTTGGTTCTGGGCGGTCATCCATGGCAACCACAATGAGATCAAGATCAGGCCCATGTTGCGCCAGTTTGTCAGCAAAGGAGCGTGCGGGCCAGTAGCGTTTCCCCTGACGGCGCCCAGTGATCACTTTGCCCAGATTATGTTCACGGGCATAGCGCACAATGGCATTGACTTCCTGGGGGGCGGAAAGGGTTGCTGTGGTTGCTCCCAATTCTTGCGCAAGAGTTAATGCAGAAAGTATGGCTCGCCGTCTGGATTCATTCAGCCGGTGTAAGCGCGGCGTTTCAACATAAACGGCATGCCATGAACATCCCATCCTGGCGGCCATTCTGGCAGCGGTACGTATTAGTTTTTCATTGCCGCTACGGGCACCAATACACAGTAAAATAGCATCACGGGTATGCCAGACTTTGCCTGGCTGTTGGCGGCCGCGCCAGTCCTGCATCTGCTCATCTACACGGTCGGCAGTGCGCCGTAGTGCCAGTTCCCGTAACGCAATAAGGTTACCAGTACGGAAAAAATGCTCGATTGCCCGTTCCGCCTGGCTTGGAATATAGACTTTCCCTTCACGTAAACGCTGGCGCAAATCTTCAGCGGGAAGATCAACCAGCACCACATCACTGGCGTTATCAAAGATAGGATCGGGTACCGTTTCTTTTACCTGAATGCCAGTTACTGCACCAACAATGTCGTTCAAGCTTTCCAGGTGCTGTACATTGAGTGTGGTGAACACATCAATGCCGGCATCCAGTAGCTCCTCGACATCCTGCCAGCGCCGTGGATGGCGGGATCCTGGCACATTGCTGTGTGCCAGTTCATCAACCAGAATCAGGGCCGGGTGGCGTGCCAGAGCACTATCCAGGTCAAACTCTTCCAGTATCCTCCCCCTGTGCCCATGCCGTCTGGGGGGGAGAAAAACCAGGCCCTCCGTGAGCCTGGCGGTTTCTTCACGCCCGTGTGTTTCAACCACACCCACAACCACATCCAACCCTTGTTCATATAACCGGCGTGCTTCCTGCAACATGGCCCAGGTTTTTCCTACACCGGCACAAGCCCCGAAAAAAATACGCAGTTTCCCTCGGGCGGGAAGGTTAACTTGCTCAATTAAACGGTCCGGGTCAGGGCGGTGCGGCTCTTGGTGCATAGACATTCCTTATTAATGTGACGCCGGGTAACGGTCCAGTGCCAGATTCAGCAATAATACATTCACAACAGGTTCACCAAAATAGCCGGGTATTGGGTACTGTGTTGCTTGCTCGACCAGCGTGGTTAACACACTTTCCGGGATATGGCGTGCAGCGGCAATCCGTGGAATTTGCCATAACGCGGCTTCTGGAGGAAGCTGGCCATCCAGACCACTGCCCGATGCGGTTAATAAAGTGACAGGAATTGGTCCTGTGGCGTCCGGATTATTGTGTTTGAGTGCCCGAGCCCGCTCAGTTAACTCCTGGGTTAACTGCGGATTACCGACAGCAAGATTACTCCCGCCAGACGCCATGGGGTTATAAGGAAACTCAGCCGTAGCCGAAGGCCGACCGTGAAAATATCCGGCCTGAGTAAATGCCTGCCCAATCAGCGCAGAACCCCGAACCTGCCCTTGTATTTCAATCTGTGAGCCCATCGATTGCCACGGAAACAACCATTGCCCAAGTACAGTTGTGATGAGTGGGTAGGCACCACCAGTCAGTACAGTCAACACAAAGAACAGAGAAATCGCAGAACGTAACGGTAACATATTCACCTCAAAACAAGCCTGTGGCACTGAGCAGTAAATCGATAAGTTTGATACCGATAAAAGGCACGATTAATCCGCCTAGGCCATAAATCAGCAAATTGCGGCGTAACATGGCAGATGCGCCAAGGGGTTTATAGTGGGTGCCACGTAAGGCCAGCGGAATCAGGAAAACAATGATTAACGCATTGAAAATAACCGCACTGAGAATGGCTGAATTGGGTGAATGCAGGTGCATGACATTCAGCGCGTTCAATTGCGGCCAGTTTGCCGCGAAAGCTGCAGGAATAATGGCAAAATATTTCGCAACATCGTTGGAAATGCTAAAGGTGGTGAGTGAACCCCTGGTCATCAGCATTTGTTTACCAATATGCACAACTTCTATCAATTTGGTCGGGCTGGAATCCAGGTCAACCATGTTACCGGCTTCTTTTGCCGCCTGGGTACCTGTGTTCATTGCCACGGCAACATCAGCCTGAGCCAGAGCCGGAGCATCGTTAGTTCCGTCTCCTGTCATGGCAACCAGCCGCCCCTCTGACTGATACTGGCGTATCAAGGCCAGTTTCGCTTCGGGTGTCGCTTCGGCGAGAAAATCGTCTACGCCCGCTTCAGCAGCAATAGCGGCGGCTGTCAGACGGTTATCGCCAGTTATCATGACTGTCTTAATTCCCATTTGGCGCAACTGGGCAAAACGGGCCTTGATACCGCCTTTAACAATATCTTTCAGCTCAATAACACCCAATACCTGTGCCCCTTCAGCTACAAGCAGCGGGGTGCCGCCTAACCGCGCAATCTCCTCGACTTGTTTATCAATCTGAGTTGGAAAACGCCCTTTATTCGCCTCAATATGGCGGCGTACAGCGTCAACTGAACCCTTGCGTATAATGCGGTTTTCCAAATTGATGCCACTCATCCGGGTTTGAGCGGTGAAAGGTACAAAAGTCGCATTGAGTTGGCTGACATCCCGCTCACGCAAGTTAAAGCGTTTTTTCGCTAAAACCACGATACTGCGGCCCTCTGGCGTCTCATCTGCAAGTGATGCCAGTTGAGCGGCATCGGCCAGGCGTTGCTCATCAATGCCTGGTGCTGGCATAAACCGGGATGCCTGGCGGTTACCCAAAGTGATTGTGCCGGTTTTGTCTAACAGTAAAACATCAACATCCCCTGCAGCTTCAACCGCACGGCCACTGGTAGCGATAACATTGGCGCTGAGCATACGGCTCATCCCTGCCACACCAATCGCGGATAACAAGCCGCCTATTGTGGTGGGAATAAGACAAACCAAAAGCGCCACCAGAACCGGAATGCTGACTGCGTGGCCCATCCATGCGGTAAAAGGCCAGAGTGTGGCTGTCGCCAGCAGAAAGATAATGGTCAGTGCTGAGAGCAACACGGACAGTGCTATCTCATTAGGCGTTTTTTGGCGACTGGCATTTTCCACCATGGCTATCATTCGGTCGAGAAACGTCTCGCCTGGATTAACACTACAGCGAATAACTAACCAGTCTGAGAGGATACGCGTACCGCCAGTGACGGAGGAAAAGTCCCCGCCGGATTCACGGATAACAGGTGCTGATTCTCCTGTAATGGCGCTTTCATCTACAGATGCACCACCTTCCATTACCTCACCATCACACGGGATAATATCGCCTGCTTCAACCAGGACAATGTCACCTTTACGCAGAGCTTCTGCGGAGACCATCTCCGCATTACTGCCGTAATGTGGCTCAGACAGACGTTTTGCCTGGCTGGTTTTTTTGACTCCTTTAAGGGCGCTTGCCTGGGCTTTACTACGGCCTTCCGCAAGGGCTTCCGCAAAATTAGCGAACAGCAGTGTTACCCATAGCCAGGCACTTATTGCCAGAGTAAAACCGGTTTCTCCGTGAGTGATCCCTGCCAGCATGGCAAGACCCAGCACCGTGGTCAGGACACTGCCTACCCACACGACAAACATCACCGGGTTGTACCACAGCCTGGCTGGGTTAAGTTTGAGAACGGCATCAATGACTGCCCGGCGGCCGAGCGTTGTGTCGAACAGAGCCTGTGTTTTACGCATCATTATTCGCTCCGTTAATGGGAAAGTTGGTTTAAGTGTTCTACCACTGGGCCAAGAGCCAGTGCCGGAACAAATGTGAGGGCACCGACCAGAATAACCGTGCCGACAAGCAGCCCAACAAACAGAGGGCCACTGGTGGATAGCGTGCCGTTTTGTGGTGTTTGGGCAGGTTTGCTAACCAGAGAACCTGCTATACCCATGACTGCGGCAATAACGGCAAAGCGTCCAATAAACATGCAAAATGCCAGCATCAGATTCCAGAATGGCGTGGTGGCATTTAACCCTGCGAAGGCACTGCCATTGTTGTTTGCGGCGGAGGACAAGGCATACAGCACCTCACTGAAACCGTGAGCCCCGGGGTTCAGAATGGCCTCGTGCCCAAAAGGTGTCAGGGTTGCCAGAGCCGTACCCAGCAACACTAATGCTGGTGTGACCAGGATCGCCAGTGCAGTCCACTTCATTTCAGAAAGAGTGATTCGTTTGCCTAAATATTCAGGTGTGCGTCCAATCATTAATCCGGCAATAAATACGGCGAGGATTACAAACAAAATCATGCCGTAAAGGCCTGAGCCGACACCGCCGAAAACCACTTCACCTAACTGAATTAGCCACATTGGCACCATGCCACCCAGTGCGGTGAAGGAGTCGTGCATACCATTGACTGCACCACAAGATGCCGCAGTGGTAATCACGGCAAACAGGCTGGTGGCTAAAATACCAAAACGGCTTTCTTTGCCTTCCATATTGGCTGTGCTGTTTGCCCCAAGTGCAGCAAGGTGTGGGTTCCCCTGGGTTTCTGCCCACATCACAACCGCTACACACAAGACAAAAATCAGCCCCATCGCCCACAACAACGTGTGGCCCTGGCGGTTATCACGAGCGACCTCACCAAATGCAAAGCACAGTGCGGTTGGCAGTAAAAAAATAGCCAGCATTTGCACGAAATTAGTCAAAGCAGTGGGGTTTTCGAAGGGATGAGCCGAGTTTGCATTAAAGAACCCCCCACCGTTTGTGCCCAGCATCTTAATGGCTTCCTGAGAAGCAACTGGCCCCCCAGGTAACAAGTGATTTTGCCCCTCAAGCGTGAGGAAGGGGTGAGCAGGCGCAAAATTTTGCACTACGCCCTGTTGAATAAAAAATATGGCCATTACCAGTGCTATTGGCAGCAGCACCCATAACGTAATACGAGTGATATCGACCCAGGCATTTCCCAGCGTTTGAGCATTCTGGCGAGTTAGACCGCGGATCAGTGCGAATGCAACAGCGATACCTGTTGCGGCGGATAAAAAGTTTTGAACGCCTAATCCTGCCATTTGGCTGAAGTAACTCAGTGACGTTTCGCCGCTGTATGCCTGCCAGTTGGTGTTGGTAACGAAACTGATAGCGGTGTTGAGTGCCAGGTCCCATGGCATTGCCGCAACATGTTGGGGATTAAGCGGTAAGTGGTTTTGTAGCACGAGCAAAGTGAATAGCAGAACAATACCCGTGAGATTGAATATCAGGATAGCGCTTAAATATTCTCGCCAGCCCATCTCTTTTTGCGCAACGCCGGTAATGAACCAGAGACCTTGTTCTGGCCGTTGCATCCAGCGTGGCAGGTTACCTTCAATCAGATAACGCAGGCCATGCCCTAACGGGCGGGCCAATAATAAAAGCACCAGTAGGTAGCTACCGGTGAGCATAATCGCATTACCCATCAGAATTTCTCCGCATGTAATAAGGCGTATACCAGATAGCCGAGTAGCAGAAAGACCAGCACCATGCCGGTAACCAGGGAAAAACTCATCACGTTCACTCCGGTTATGAGATTGTCTGGGCTTACGGTAAGCAAATGGCCGGAAAAATTTCGCAAAAAAAGGTGGGGAGGGTGTAAAAAAAGTATAAAAATATACCCATAAATTAACTAATGATTAGTATTAAATTAACATTAATGTAACTAAGTTACGTCTACTGTGTATTTTTGGCGAAAAAATCATCATTTATGTGGTCGGATGAGTGGTAAAATTTCATCATGCCCGGTATGATTTACAGCAGATAACATTATTCATTCTTTACCAGCGGCGTTGCGCTGGTCCAAAAGGGGGAGAACATTATGTCGCTATACCAATCCTGGCCTCTGCACCGCATTCTCCTGCGCAGGGCCGGTGTCATTATCATCGGTACATTAGCATTGCCGGTTATGTTGTTCTGGAAAGACCGTGCGCGTTTCTATAGCTATTTACACCGCGTATGGATGAAAACCAGTGACAAACCTGTGTGGTTAGCCCATGCAGAATCAGCAGCAGGTGATTTTTACTGAGTTTAATTCCTCCGCGTTTCATTATTCCTCCAGCATTCACTGCCATGGCGTTTTTCTCCATGGCATTTTTTTATCCATTCCCTGTGCCGAAATGCCTGGCTAAACTTACAGGCAAATAGATAAGGAGTGGATATGCGAGAAAAAAAATGTTCAGGCTTGGGAAACTGTCTTGTGCTTAGTCATCACTCATGGTGCGTGCAGGCCTCTAACCTTGTGTTTCAGCGGCCTGCTCTGGAAAAACTGCGCATTACTGTTGGAGGCACTGCATCAGCATGATGTCTACTCAACAAGCTGTCCATTTAGTCTGGTTTCGCCAGGATTTACGTATTACCGATAATCTTGCTTTGTCTGCTGCTTGTAACAACACCGAAGCCCGGGTGATCGCTTTGTTTATTGCCACGCCCGTGCAGTGGCGTAGCCACAGTATGTCTGCACGCCAGGCATGGTTTATTCGTGAACAGGTGGTTTTGCTGCGCCGTTCATTAGGTGAAAAAGGGATCCCTTTGTATTGCCTCAGTGCGACAGATTTTGCTGATTCGGTAAGTAAACTGGCGGCATTTTGTGAAGCACAATGCGTGTCGCACATGTTTTATAACTACCAGTATGAGCTGAATGAAAGACAACGTGATAAGCAGGCGGAGAAGCAACTGTTCAGTAAAGTCACCTGCCAGGGTTTTGATGACAGCGTCTTATTACCACCAGGTAGTGTGCTGACAGGTAACAACGAAATGTTTCGCGTTTTTACACCATTCAGCAAAGCTTTTTTGCGCCGTCTGCGTGAAACACCGCCCCAATGCGTTCCTGCTCCTCGCCCCCGTGGTCCGGCAATCAGTGATGATACCCCTATTGAGTTTGATTACCCGCAAGAGCCAGTCGATACCGTTCAGTTTCCGCCAGGTGAAAAAGCCGCCTTGCAAAAGTTGCGAATATTTTGCCAGCAGCAGGTTCTGGATTACCACGAACAGCGAGATTTCCCGGCACTGAGCGGCACCAGTATGGTTTCTGCCTGGTTGGCGACTGGCGCATTATCTCCTCGCCAGTGCTTTCAACGTCTGTTGGCCGAACACCCTTACGTGATGGAGCGTGAAGGGGGAGCGGCTGTTTGGCTGAACGAACTCATTTGGCGTGAGTTCTACCGGCACTTATTGGTTGCCTGGCCTGCGTTGTGCCGGCATCAGCCATTTATTCGCTGGACTGATAGTGTTGCCTGGTCACATGATGAAAACCTGCTTGGCGCGTGGCAGCAGGGAAAAACCGGTTATCCCATTGTGGATGCCGGAATGCGGCAGTTAAACCGCACTGGCTGGATGCATAACCGGTTACGGATGATTACTGCCAGCTTTCTCACAAAAGATTTGCAGATTGACTGGCGAGAGGGCGAACGCTGGTTTATGGAACAGCTACTCGATGGCGATTTTGCTGCCAATAACGGAGGCTGGCAATGGGCTGCCTCTACGGGAACGGATGCTGCGCCTTATTTCCGTATTTTTAACCCTGAAACGCAAAGTAACCGCTTCGATGAGCAGGGAAAATTTATTCGCCAGTGGTTGCCTGAGTTACATCGGGTTCCCGACAGTGCCATTCATAATCCGTGGAAATGGGCGGATAAGCAGGGTGTTACTCTTGATTACCCCCGCCCGGTTGTAGACCATAAAACAGCACGTTTAAACACGCTTTCTGCCTGGGAAGCCGCAAGAGAAAAAATGAAGGATAAGCAATGAATAATTTCGAGCTGGAACAAGTGATTAACGAAAAGCTGAATGCCGCAGCTTTTAGTGATTATGCCCCTAATGGATTACAGGTTGAAGGCCAGCCAGAAGTGAAAAAGATTGTGACTGGCGTTACTGCGAGCCAGGCGTTACTCGACGAAGCAGTCAGGCTGGAAGCTGATGCGGTGATTGTTCATCATGGCTATTTTTGGAAAGGTGAATCGCCTGTTATTCGTGGTATGAAGCAGAAGCGATTGAAAACATTGCTGACGAATGACATTAATCTTTATGGCTGGCACTTGCCCCTTGATGCCCATGAAGAGCTGGGTAATAACAGCCAATTAGCTCAATTATTGGGAATTACGATAAAAGGTTCTATTGAGCCGTTGGTGCCTTGGGGAGAAGTCGCTGTCCCGGTTTCTGGTGCGGAATATGCATCCTGGTTGGAAGCTCGCTTAGGGCGTAAGCCGTTATGGTGTGGTGACAATGGCCCGGATAAAATTACCCGTGTTGCATGGTGTACCGGGGGCGGGCAAGGTTTTATTGACAGTGCGGCTCAGTTTGGTGTGGATGCTTTTATTACCGGTGAGGTTTCTGAGCAGACTATTCACTCAGCCCGTGAACAGGGTATCCATTTTTTTGCCGCAGGCCATCATGCTACTGAACGGTATGGAATCAAAGCGTTGGGCGAATGGTTAGCAGTGCAATACGAGTTGGATGTCGTGTTTGTAGATATCGATAACCCGGCATAAGTGCTATCGGAAATATGAGTCAGCAATACCACAGGAGGCAGGAGTGCAGCGAGCGCGGTGTTATTTACTGGGTGAGAATTCCGTCGTTTTATCACTGGAGCCACCTGTAAGCCTGGAAAGCCAGCAGCGGATATGGGGATTAATGCAGCGCCTGAAAGGGATGCCAGAGGTTCTGGAAGCGATTGCGGGTATGAACAATATCACGGTGATTTTACGCGTGGCTAACAGCAATGCACTGGATGCTATCGAGCGTTTGCAACGTTGGTGGGAAGAGAGCGAGGCCTGGATACCCGAGTCACGGTGCGTAGATTTCCCGGTAGTGTATGGCGGGCAACAGGGGCCTGATCTTGATGAAGTTGCTATGCATTGTGGTATGACACCCTCACAAGTGGTTGAACGCCACAGTAGCGTGGAATATGTGGTGTATTTTATGGGCTTTCAGCCTGGTTTTGCTTACCTCGGCGAGTTACCTCATGAACTGGCAATACCAAGAAGAGCAGAGCCTCGCCTGAATGTGCCTGCAGGCACGGTGGGAATAGGTGGTGAGCACACCGGCATTTATCCGCTTGAAACCCCTGGTGGCTGGAACCTGATTGGCCGAACGCCCTTGGTATTATTTGACCCGCATCGTGAGCCTCCTGCGTTACTGATGCCGGGTGACCGCGTGCGCTTTATCCCGCAGAAGGAGGGTGTATGCTGAAAATACATCATGCCGGGATGCATACCTCTGTTCAGGATGCTGGCCGTTCTGGTTTCCGTCAATTGGGAGTGAGCCTTTGCGGTGCGCTGGATCTTCCTGCGTTACGCACTGCCAACTTACTGGTAGGCAATGATCAATTTGCCGCAGGCCTGGAGGTAACGCTGGGTAACTTTGTGGTTGAATTTACCACACCAGGTTGGATTGCGCTGACTGGCGCGGGGTGTGAGGCAACACTTGCAGGAAAATCGCTGTGGACGGGCTGGAGTTTCCCTGTAAAGCCTGGCGAGCAACTCCGTTTGCATCAGCCGCGCCGGGGTATGCGAAGTTATCTTGCTGTCAATGGTGGCATTGTGGTTCCAGAGGTTATGGGATCAAGAAGTACTGATCTTAAAGGTGGTTTTGGTGGGGTTGATGGGCGGCTGGTTCGTGATGGTGACAACTTGCCTGTCGGTGAGCCAGAACGAATCGTGACGCGTTCACGGGGGGTTAAGCAACTGTTGTGGCATAACCGTGTACGGGCATTACCCGGCCCTGAATATACGGATTTTACCCCATCGGTCCGGCAAAATTTCTGGCGTAATGGCTGGCAACTTTCGGCACAAAGTAACCGCATGGGGTATCGCCTGGTGGGAAACAGCCTGGAACGTGAATCCGACCAGGAACTTCTGTCCCACGGATTGATTCCGGGAGTGGTTCAGGTACCACCGAATGGTCAGCCAATCGTGCTGATGGCTGATGCACAAACCACAGGAGGCTACCCGCGTATCGCCTGTGTAATTGAAGCAGACCGGTATCACCTGGCTCAGTTACGCCTTGGTGAGCCGCTACATTTTATGCAATGTACTCATGAAGAAGCTCATCAGGCCTGGGTTGAACAAGAGCGCTACTTTGAGCAACTGGCAAGGTATCTGATACAAGATACTTACTGACACAAAAGAAATAGAGACAAGAAGACCGTCGCAAGGCGGTTTTTTTTCCCCTGATCCAAATGAGTTACGCTAAAAATGTGAGAGTGGGTACTACTATTCTCTTTTGATAAATGTTTTTATTATTTCTTAATGGCGGTGAATGTTTCCTGAAATAACTTAGTGGAGGTTTTTCTTTTTTATTTGTTTTTGTCATTCCTGTTTTTTTGTGTGTTTTTTTAATGTGGTTGATTGTGTGGGTGGTGTTTTTTTATACTGATTTGTTGGTTATTATTTATATTAAATGGAATGTCGGTGGAAAATAAAGTGGTGTTTTTTTATTCATGGAAAGGTTTTGGCTATTGTTTTTTTGGTTATTCTTTTCTGTTTTCATTTAAACTATGTGTTTTTAATGACAGAGAGTGGAGTTCCTTCGATTTTACCTCGCTGATTACTCTAAATTCCCTACCTATTTGATTTTATTTATTGTTGTTTTGAATGTGTGATTATCTATTATTTGGTGTTTACTGTTTTTTTATTTAATTTTACTAGTATTTTATTTTGACTTAATTATTTTTTAAGGTTTTTATTCTGTTGTTAGTGGTGAAGGGGACTGTCTTATTCAGATATAAATGCGGAAAGTACAGTTTTTATTATTTCCCCTTGGGAATTAATATATTCAAACGCTTCCATCTGTATATTATTGTATGTCAGGGCAAAAAACTAAGCTGCATCAGTAAAGTATTCACTTAATCTGCATCAATAAAACATTCACCAATGAGAGAAGGGATATGAGCGATAGTTTTCAAAGGGAAATACCTAAAGCACGCATTAACTTGAAACTAGACTTACATACGGGAGGAGCACAGAAGAAAACAGAGTTACCTTTAAAGTTATTAGTTGCTGGTGATTTTAGTAACGGGAAGGAGACGCAGGCATTATCTGAACGTAATAAAATTAATATCAATAAAAATAACTTCAATAGTGTACTGGCTGACTATTCACCCTCTGTAAGCATGGCTGTAGAGAACACGCTGGCTGGTGATGGCAGTGAAGAAAATGTCAGCCTGACATTCCGTGACATGAATGACTTTTCCCCCGAACAAGTTGCCCGCCAGATCCCTCAACTCAAAGCTATGCTGGCGATGCGTAACCTGCTTCGTGATTTGAAAGCGAACCTGTTGGATAACCAGTCGTTTCGTAAGGAACTGGAAAAAATCCTGCTTGATTCTTCCCTGAGCGCTGAACTGCGGAATGAGTTGTCTGCACTGGCCCCGAAACAGGCATAACAACGGTAACAATTTTAACGGATTAAATAAGGAATGCTGATGGCTGTAAATACAGAAAGCGCAACCACTGGGGATACTGTGGTGCTGGAACGCCCTGAAGCGGGCAGTGTATATACCTCCCTGTTTGAGAAAATAAACCTTAACCCTGTTTCAGAGCTGAGTGCTCTGGATATCTGGCAAGATGCACAGGCGATGTCTGATGCGACTGCCGATGAGCGCCTGACTGCAGGTATGCAGGTTTTCCTTGAGTGCCTGAGTAAAGCGGGTTCACGTGTAGAAAAACTGGATAAGCACCTGATTGATCACCATATAGCAGAGCTGGACTGGCAAATTAGCCGTCAACTGGATGCAGTTATGCATCACGAAAGCTTCCAGTCCGTGGAATCCTTGTGGCGTGGTGTGAAATCACTGGTAGATAAAACGGATTTTCGCCAGAACGTCAAAATTGAACTTTTGGATTTGTCCAAAGACGATCTGCGTCAGGATTTTGAAGATGCGCCAGAAATTATTCAAAGTGGCCTGTATTTACAGACGTATGTTGCCGAATACGATACACCAGGCGGCGAGCCGATAGCGGCGTTAATCTCTGCATATGAATTTGATGCATCGGCTCAGGATGTTGCTCTGCTCCGTAATATCTCAAAAGTATCAGCCGCTGCGCATATGCCGTTTATTGGTTCAGCTGGCCCGGCCTTTTTCTTGAAAGACTCGATGGAAGAAGTCGCCGCTATTAAAGATATTGGTAACTATTTTGACCGTGCTGAATACATCAAGTGGAAATCGTTCCGGGAAACAGATGATTCCCGTTACCTTGGGCTGGTGATGCCACGAGTGCTTGGCCGGCTTCCATATGGCCCGGATACGGTACCAGTACGTAGCTTTAACTATGTTGAAGAAGTCAAAGGCCCGGATCACGACAAGTATTTGTGGACTAATGCGTCTTTTGCCTTTGCTGCCAATATGGTTCGTAGCTTTATCAATAATGGCTGGTGTGTACAAATTCGTGGTCCACAGGCAGGTGGCGCAGTCCAGGATCTGCCAATCCATTTGTATGATCTGGGAACGGGCAACCAGGTGAAGATCCCTTCTGAAGTCATGATTCCTGAAACCCGCGAATTCGAATTTGCTAACCTCGGTTTTATCCCGCTTTCCTATTACAAAAACCGCGATTACGCGTGTTTCTTTTCGGCAAACTCTACCCAAAAACCCGCACTGTATGACACGGCTGATGCAACAGCAAATAGCCGCATTAATGCGAGATTACCCTACATATTCTTGCTGTCGCGCATTGCTCATTACCTCAAGCTGATTCAACGCGAAAATATCGGTACCACCAAGGACCGTCGTTTGCTGGAGCTGGAACTGAATACCTGGGTGAGTGGGTTAGTAACAGAAATGACCGACCCAGGCGATGAGCTGCAGGCATCTCATCCACTGCGTGACGCAAAAGTAGTTGTGGAAGATATCAGTGATAATCCGGGGTTCTTCAGCGTGAAATTGTATGCGGTGCCGCATTTCCAGGTTGAAGGAATGGATGTCAACCTGTCACTGGTTTCCCAGATGCCGAAGGCGAAATCTTAACAAGGCAGGAAGCCGATGAAAACGGAACAACCGTTATGGGGGCGAGGCATCATGATTTCGCCCCAGCACTTCCAACAACAGGCTGCGTATGCAGCCTGGTCTGCCGAATGCATTGCCCGGATGGGGCTCAACCACCCTTGGGGGGTGGTTGAGGTTTCGTTTGAGCATGATGCACTGAAGCTAGGTTATCTCCAGGCCCGCCAATTACATGTCCGTTTCCAGGATGGTTCATTGATTGATACCAACAATGCAGATGCGTTACCGCCTGTTCTGCCGTTGGATAGTGAATCTCATGAAACGACGGTTCTCCTTGCTTTACCCCGTATGCGTGCAAATGGTGGAAATTGCCTGAAGCCTGAAGAAGTGGGCACCCGCCCGGTTCGTTTTCGTCAGGCCTGGCGAGATGTGCGTAATCATTATGGGGACGATGATCGCCAGATTGCCATACTTCAGCCTGAGCTGACCTTGCGTTTTGCGCACCAGGAAAATGGGGACTTCCTTACCTGCCCTGTTGCACATTTGGTTCAGGATTCGCAGGGCGCGTGGGGTCTGGACGACACTTTTCTTCCCCCATTACTCAGTGTGCAGAGTAGCCCATGGTTGGTACTCCACCTGGAGCAATTGATGGCACAACTGCGCGCGCGCCTGACTCGTTTAATGGCAATGCGGCGTGAAAGCAATGAACGAATGGCTGATTTTGCTGTAGCGGATGTCTCATTGTTCTGGTTACTCAATGCGCTTAATAGCGCTGAACCTGTGCTTGGGCAATTCCAGCGCTACCCACAGTCACCTGTTGAACGCCTGTATCCCGAGCTTGCTCGTTTGGCGGGTAGCTTGCTGACATTTTCCCTGGCGCACCAGGTCAACGCCATTCCTCATTATCGCCATGACGCACTGAATGAAGTCTTCCCACCATTATTCAATTTGTTGAGTGATTTATTAGAAGCCAGTCTGCCATCAAGGGTTGTGGCTATTGAACTTACTCATGATGAACGCTTGCGTCTATGGTCAGCCCGCCTGCACGACCCACGCTTGCGTGATGGGGCGGATTACTATCTTTCGGTCCGTTCCCCCATTCCAGCCTCTCGGCTGCAGGAGCAATTTCCCCTGCAATGCCGTGTTGGTAGCCCAGATTTTGTTACCAGTTTGGTTAATGCGTCTCGTCAAGGGATACCACTCAAGCCGTTGAGCCATGTTCCTGCAGCCATTCCATTGCGCCTGGAAAACCAGTATTTCTCGCTTGATTTATCTCATCCGGCAGCAAAAGAGATGCTGGAAAGCGGGAGTTGCATGTTCTACACCCCAGGCATGTTGGGCGAACCTGAACTTGAACTTTATGCGGTACTGAGAACATGAGTGAACAGACATTTGAAGACGTAAAACTTATTGATATAGATGCACTTTTGCAAAGTACATGGCTTCAGGTTATTAGCTTACGCCACAGCCCGGAATTTAAAGCTGGCGAAGGGAAAGTATTATGGGACCGCTGTGTTGAGAATATTAACCAGGTACAACAAGCACTGAAAGATGCGCAATTGGATGCAGCGAGTTGCCTGCATATTCTCACCGCGCAATGTGCGCTATTGGATGAAACGATTAAAGGGCGAGGCATTCAGGATGAAGCCTGTGTGCAGTGGTACAGCATTCCCCTGGAAGGGCATTTTCTGGGCACAATGAATGCAGGAGATACACTTTGCGACCACATGCGTGCGGTGTTGCGTGAGCCTGAGCCAGACCCTGCCGTTTTAGCCTGTTTTCATAGAGTAATGGTATTAGGTTTTTTGGGTAGTTACCGTTCACTGGATGACCCGGAGCGTAATAAATTACTCAAAGCGCTCAATGAACGAGTTGGCGCGTTTAAATACACACAATCACAACCGGTACTGGCAGAAAGATTCGATGAAGTGGGAGTAATGCGTTGTTTTTCCTCCTGGCCTGCCCGTATTGGTCTGGCAGTCTTTATGCTGGTTGTGTTGTGGTTAGGGCTTGATCTTTGGCTCGACCAGGTGCTGGTAACCCTGTTGCCTGAGGTGGTTCCATGACCCCTACACAACAGCGGATGCTGGTGTTATTGGCTGTACTGCTAAGTAGTGCGCTTTGTCTGGGATTCTTGCCTATCTCGCGTTTTCTTGCCGTATTGGTGGTGGTTGCCATTTGGGGAAGCGCCGCAGTATGTATAGGCTTGCTCTACCGCCGAGAAAACGCGATTGCTTCTACGTCCCTGGCTCATTTGCCAGGGGCGGCCTACCGTCAGCCGGTTGTTCTGGTTTGTGGTGATTTACCTTACCCATGGCCGGACACATCACCAATACTCACTGTGAGCCAGGGCTGCTGGATTCGAGTCGAAAACCCTCATAACCTGGTTGCAGTTGCACAGGAACTGTTGTCTCAACGCCCAGGCTGGAGCCGGCAGCTATCTGTAATGTTTTGCGTCTGCCCACAACAACATGAGGAGCAAAAATCGCTCACCAGCCAATTGCTCATGTTCCGTTGGCAAATAAGCCAGTTGCACAAGGTTACCGGGCATGCTGTTCCATTGCTGCTCAGCAGTGTGGTTGGTGCCTCAATGGTGAAGAATATTCATTGGCAATCGGCAACTCCTGAGGGAAATATCCGCGTATGGCATAGCGCATTAGTACCGGAAGCAGTTACTGACTGGCTTAACACAACAGACTCTCAATATGTTGAACACCCTGTATTGATGAATAGCCTGACGAACTGGTTCAGCCGCTATGTCCACTCAGTATTTACAGATAACAAACCGGATATGCCACCCGTTGTACCCACTGCAGTTGTCTGGGGAGTAAGCCCCGTTTTGGTGGGTAATTTACCCCGGTCTGTCTGGACCGACTGGTTGCATCAACATACAGCATTAAACAACGTAGCAGGCTGGCACCCGGAGGCGGCTGACAACATGGTGATGCCGCTGCTGCCTGATTTTATTTTGCCATTTTTGCCTGATGGTGAAGGGGTAACACCAGCCCAGCATTTGTGGCGTAACAGCCTTACCCTGTTAACACTGGCTATTGGTGTGGCTTTAGCCAGCAGCGCCTGGAACAACCAGCAATTACTACAACGCATCAGTTTTGACTTACAGCATTACAACCATATTGACCCGGAAGATCACCAGCTGAAAGCGCAAGCGGTAAAGCAGCTTGGCCTGCATGCGGCTCAACTGAATAGCTGGGCTCGTAATGGTGAGCCACTTCGTCTGGGCCAGGGGTTGTACCGGGGGGAATATTTACGAGCACCGGTTATGGCCGCTATCCAGTCTTATGTTGCACCGGTACAACCTGTTGTTTCCACAGCCCCGGAAACACGCCAACCCAATATCATTCACCTCGATAGCATGTCCTTGTTTGATGCCGGGAAATCTGAACTGAAACCGGGCTCCACAAAAGTTCTGGTCAATGCACTGGTGGGGGTGAAAGCCCGGCCGGGATGGTTGATTAGGATAACCGGGCACACAGATAACATTGGGAGCACGCCACTTAACCAGGCGTTGTCCTTGAAACGGGCTGAGTCGGTACGTGACTGGATGCGTGATACCGGCGAAATACCTGAGAACTGTTTTGCGGTTCAAGGGGTTGGTGCAAGCCGCCCTGTAGCAACTAACGATACAGCGGAAGGGCGTGCGCTTAACCGACGTGTCGAAATCAACCTGGTTCCACAGGCAAATGCTTGCCTGGCCCCAGGTTTATCCTCTGCGCCATCACAGGATGGTGGCGTTTAACAAAACGAAATGGAGTAACAAATGGCAATTCCTGTTTATCTTTGGCTGAAAGACGATGGCGGTGCTGATATCAAAGGTTCTGTTGATGTTCAGGACCGTGAAGGGAGTGTCGAAGTGGTGGCACAGGAGCACAACCTGTATATCCCGACTGATAACAACACCGGAAAACTAACCGGCACCCGTATCCACACGCCTTTTTTGTTCACCAAAGAAATTGATTCCGCCAGCCCGTACTTATACAAGGCTGTGACCACAGGGCAGACGCTGCAGTCAGCAGAGTTCAAGTGGTACAAAATCAATGATGCAGGCCAGGAAGTGGAGTACTTCAACACCAAACTTGAGAATGTGAAAGTGGTGAGGGTAAACCCGGTCATGCATGACATCAAAGACCCATCCTACGAGAAACACAATCACCTGGAGCGCATTGAACTGCGTTACGAAAAAATCACCTGGACTTATAAAGACGGCAACATCATTCATTCCGATTCATGGAATGAGCGCGCCACCGCATAAGTCGCCAACGCGGGCAGTTTCGGCTGCCCGCTTTTCTTTTTTGCTGAGCATCTGTTATGCGGGGGCTCAGCAAAAAATACTACAAACCCCAAACCAGACCGGATGCGCTAAGGCTCCTTATCACCAGGAAAAGCGATGGGCGGTAGCGTGCCTGAAGGTCTCTGACAGCGAGTAAAAGAATATGGAAAATTCCGCGATCCTGTTACGTCGTCTTAACCCGTACTGCGCCCGTGCTCTTGAAGGTGCGGCATCTTTATGTCAAACCCGGGCTCACGCAAAAATTCTACCTGAACACTGGCTACTCAAGTTACTTGAGCAGGGAGAAGGGGATTTGACGGTGCTGGGGAGACGTTATGAGTGGGATATGGATGCGCTGTGGCGGAGCCTGATGAACTGGCTGGATGCGTTACCCCTAAAGGTCCATAACCGACCACAACTTTCTGATGATCTTCTGGCTTTATTGCAGGAAGCCTGGTTGCGGGCTTCGTTGGCCGGGGAAGAACAGATTCGCAGTATTCATCTATTGATGGCTCTGGTTAACAAACCTCGTCTTGTCACCTGTGATGGCTTATGGCCACTGTTGACGCTGGCGCAAATCCAGCTAGAACGCCTGCGCCCACTTCTCAATACTCAATCTGATGAACGGCCAGAAGTACAGCATGATGCCAAACTGGCGCATCCACTTGCGGATAATGTCACCCTGGAAGGGCGCCCGGAAAGCCAACAAGAAAATACAGAAACATCGCACAACGCATTACAAAATACGTTGGATAAATTTACCGTTGATGTGACCGCCAAAGCCCGCAAAGGGGACATCGACCCGGTATTTGGGCGCGATACTGAAATTCGCCAGATGGTAGATATTCTTTCGAGGCGGCGCAAAAACAACCCCATTCTGGTTGGCGAGCCGGGTGTTGGAAAAACAGCGTTAGTGGAAGGGTTGGCTTTGCGTATCGCGCAAGGGAATGTTCCTGAATCCCTGAAACCTGTCACCCTGCGTACTCTGGACCTGGGGCTGTTACAGGCTGGTGCTGGTGTTAAAGGCGAATTTGAACAACGGCTGAAAAATATTATTGATGCCGTGCAGCAGTCAGATATTCCCGTTCTCCTGTTTATCGATGAAGCTCACACCATTATTGGTGCCGGGAACCAGGCGGGTGGGGCCGATGCAGCTAATCTGCTGAAACCTGCTTTGGCCCGCGGTGAACTGCGTACTATCGCAGCCACGACCTGGAGCGAATATAAACAATATTTTGAACGTGACGCCGCACTGGAACGCCGTTTCCAAATGGTGAAAGTTGATGAACCCGATGACGACACAGCCTGCCTGATGCTCAGAGGCCTTAAGCCACGTTATGCGCAACATCATGGTGTCCATATTACCGATGATGCTGTGCGTGCTGCAGTGATTCTGTCACGCCGCTACCTGACCGGGCGCCAGTTGCCAGATAAAGCGGTCGATTTGCTGGATACCGCCGCAGCCCGTGTTCGTATGAGCCTCGATACATTGCCGGAAGCTTTGACTGATCACCGTTCGCTCATTACCGCACTGGAAATGGAGCGCAAAGCACTTCAGGAAGATATTGATGCTGGTGGTGATGTGCCCAATGAGCGCATTACCGCCCTCGAACAAGAAGAAATTGGTCTGGTGGTGGCACTTGATGAACTGGAGGCTCAATACGGCAAAGAGCGGGCTTTGACCGAACAAATTCTGGGTTGCGCAGGCGATGCATCTGGCTCAGGGGAAAGAGCTTCCTTGCTTAAACAGTTGCGTGAAGTTCAGCAGGAACAGGCGCTGATCTACCCAGATGTTGAACCGCGCACCGTAGCAAATGTTATTGCAGACTGGACAGGGGTACCGCTCTCTTCGTTGATGAAAGACGAACAAACTGAGTTGCTAAGCCTGGAACATGAAATCGGCAAACGGGTAGTTGGCCAGGATGGCGCGTTGAATGCTATTGCCCAACGGTTGCGGGCCGCCAAAACTGGGTTGACACCAGAAAACGGCCCTCAGGGAGTCTTTCTGTTGGTTGGCCCGAGTGGAACCGGTAAGACAGAAACCGCACTGGCACTGTCCAACACGCTGTACGGTGGTGAAAAATCACTGATCACCATTAACTTATCGGAATACCAGGAGCCTCATACCGTATCCCAGCTAAAAGGCTCACCACCAGGCTATGTGGGGTACGGGCAAGGTGGCATTCTGACTGAAGCGGTGCGTAAACGCCCCTACAGCGTGGTGTTGCTGGATGAAGTTGAAAAGGCTCACAGGGATGTGATGAATCTGTTTTATCAGGTTTTTGACCGCGGCTTTATGCGCGATGGTGAAGGCCGCGAAATAGACTTCCGCAATACAGTGATATTGATGACATCTAATCTGGGTGGCGACTTGTTGATGCAAATGCAAGATGACCAACCTGAAGTCAAAGATGTGGATTTGCATGAACGACTGCGTCCTTTATTGCGTGATCATTTTCAGCCTGCGCTGTTGGCGCGTTTCCAAACAGTAATTTATCGCCCGTTGTCACCTGCTGCTATGCGCTCTATCGTCGAAATGAAACTGGCACAGGTGAGCCAGCGTTTGCAGCGACATTATGGGCTGAAAACACAAATAGAAAATAACCTGTATGACGCATTAACCTGCGCCTGCCTGTTACCCGATACCGGTGCGCGCAATATCGACAGCCTGCTTAACCAGCAAATTTTGCCAGTACTGAGCCAGCAACTGCTGGCTTACCTGGCGCAGAAACAGCTTCCACAGAGCCTGACTCTGGGTTGGCATGAAGCGGAAGGGATAACCCTGGTATTTGGCACGCATGCCGGTAATGGTGATACCCCTGACAATGGAGGTGTGGAATGAGCAGCAATCCGTCCCGGGTGCTATTCAGCCACAGCCACCATTTACTGACGATTAAAGGCTGCCAATCTGAGCCGGACGTGCTGGCTTTTGAAGGCCGTGAGGCGCTGAGTGAGCCATTTAGTTATCGTATTGAGTTTACCAGTACAGACCACGGCATCAGCAGGGAAAATATGCTGATGAAAGCAGGCTCACTGACGCTACAAGCGCCTGTAGACCAGGGCTACGGTATTAAAGTTCGCCAACCTGTCCGCACTATTCAAGGTGTGGTAACCGGGCTTGAACGCCTCAGCACTTCAAAAGATGAAACACATTATGCCGTGACGCTGCAACCGCGCCTGGCGCTACTCTGCCGTACACGCCATAACGCGATTTACCAGGATATGTCAGTTCCGCAAATTGTGGAAAAAATCCTGCGTGAACGCCATAAAATGCGTGGCCAGGACTTTCTTTTTTCACTGACCAAAACATACCCACGCCGTGAACAGGTAATGCAGTATAACGAGGACGACTTGCAGTTTATTACTCGTTTGCTCGGCGAAGTGGGGATTTGGTTTCGCTTCACTACTGACACGCGCCTGAACATTGATGTTGCGGAGTTCTACGATAGCCGACAAGGCTACGAAACCGGCCCTGTGCTGCCTTCTGTTCCGGTCTCCGGGCAGCTTGACCGGGGAGAAGAGTCCGTGTGGGGGCTGGAGAGCCGGTATCAGGTGGTTGAAAAAGCAGTTAGCTTGCGGGATTACAACTACCGGGAAGCCGCAGAGGACATGAATATCCGGGTGGACGTTGCCCGTGACGACCCCGGTACTTATGGTGAAGCGTACCACTATGCCGATAACTACCGCGCACCAGGTAGTGTTTATGAACACAACTCTCCACCTGAAAATGGGGTGTTTTACGCCCGAATGCGCCATGAACGCTATCTGAACGGGCAGGCAACGCTGTCTGGAATGTCTAGCTGCGCCACGCTGTGCCCTGGGCAGGTACTGAAGGTCACCGGCGGCCATGAGGTGACGGAAGACTTTACCCGCGGGGTGGCGATCACCACCATTACTTGCTATGCACGGCGCGACAAGAGCTTGCTGGTGTGTTTTGGCGCTATCCCAACTAACCCGGATTACAGTTTCCGCCCATCTCGGGGCTGCCGGCCAGTCATGGCCGGGACGTTACCCGCCAGAGTCACCAGCACAAAGAAAAACGACGCCTATGGGCATATTGATAAGTTCGGGCGTTATCGGGTCAACATGTTGTTCGACCGGGATGACTGGGAACTGGGTTCGGAAAGCATGTGGTTACGCCAGGTGCGGCCTTATGGTGGTGATACCTTCGGCCTGCACTTACCTTTACTGGCAGGAACCGAGGTGGCAATAGGGTTTGAAGATGGTAACCCCGACCGCCCTTATATTGCCGGTGTGCTGCATGACTCAACACATCCGGACCTGGTCACTATCCGTAATTATCGCCGCAATGTGTTACGCACTCCGGCGAACAATAAAATCCGCCTGGAGGATAACCGCGGCCGGGAGCATATCAAAATTTCCACTGAGTACGGTGGCAAAAGCCAGTTAAATCTGGGCCACCTGGTGGATAGTGAGAAGAAAAAACGCGGCGAGGGAATTGAGTTACGGACTGATCGCTGGGGGGCAATACGTGCACAGGCTGGGTTATTTATAACTGCTGACGCGCAGATTAAAGCTCAGGGAAATGTACTGGCAATGGATGCTGCCTTAGGTACTCTCAGACAGGCTCATGGGCTGGCGCAGTCATTAAGTGAAGCTGTGTCTGTTGCTCAGGCCGAGCTGGCACAACTCCGTGCGCAAAAGGATTTGCTCGAATCTTCATTAAAAGACCTGCAGATGTCCGCATTGCTGTTGAGTGCGCCAGACGGAATTGCACAAGTCTCGCCACAAAGCATTCAGATCAGTAGTGGGCAAAATTTCATTCAAACCTCCGGAGAAAATAGCGACTTCAGCGTATTTAAAAAATTCACGGTTGCTGCCGGAGAAATGGTCAGCCTGTTTGCTAAAACGTTGGGTATTAAAATATTCGCGAATCAAGGCAAAGTGGATATTCAGGCGCAGGGTGGGGAAATGTCCTTGACCTCGCTTAACGCGATGAATCTCACCAGTAAAGATGGCGAAATAACACTCCAGTCAAGTAATAAACTTACTCTGTCCAGCGGGAAGACTGCTTTGGTAATAGAGCCTTCAGGTATCACGTTAATGACACCCGGAGATCTGAATATTAAATGCACCAGTTGGCACAGGGAAATCGCGCAGAGTTATAGCCCATCGCCGGTGAGTGTACCGCCAACTGCAACCTGTGTGGAGAATAACCGCTGATGAATGCTCCGGACATGTCGCTGCTGGATAATCTCAATGCCCAGTCCGATGAGTATCGTTACCTGTTACTCGACCCCATCAAACCAGTGGCACCCTGGAGCCCGGTGAATGTGGATAATCTCTATCAAACAGCCGGACGTGAGGCTTTTTCTATTGTTCCCAGGCACGACCTTGCCTGGTCACCTGAACATTGCCCTCAGTTATTGTTACTGGCACCACCGCAGGCGTCCTGTGATGCCATGCTGGTTCAGGATAGTGAAATGTATTCACGCAATGAAGTGCTGCATGAGAAGCGCTATATCTGTGGGTGGTTAAGTTCACCGCTACCCCCGAAAGAAATGGCAAACTGGCTGGCTGAATTGTGTACAAGGCTAACAACTGACAGTGTTGTGCCTGTTTATGAACCATTCAGGCTTGAGTTGTTGAGTATGGTTGCTGAGCCTGCGTTGCTGGCATCGCTGCTCGCACCTGTTAACGCGTGGCACATAGCGTCTGTCACTGGAAGGTTAATCACATTACGGGGTGAGCAACAAAATAACGGTAGCCGCCTTAGCTGGCGAGCGGAACAGGTATTAAACAGTATTCACCCAATACGGCTTTTGTTGTCTGAGTGGGAAAAACAGTGCGCAGTGCTTTCAGAAAATGCGGTATCTCTGGCAACGGATGCATGGATAACTTCAGGGGAAAGCAAACTTCATCATTTTAGTGACCGTTTTTTTCTTGCGCTCAATAACCTGATTCTGGGCGTTGATATGACGCAACATCCCGCTATACAAGCACTGTTACAGCAAGTAGCTGATACCCCCAGCCTGTATTTCACCCAGGTGATAGAAAACATTGATGATTCAGTCTGGCAGGCCCTGCATCCTGCCGGGCCTTTAACGGAAAGGAGTTCCGGCGATGAATATCAAAGAACAGATTGCCCGTAATGCACTCGCAGCACGCCAGGCTGCGGCAGCGCCCTCTGGCTGTAAAGCCTGCAGCCGGCAGGGTGTGGCCATTTACCCGTTGCGGGTGGCGGCTGTGCCCGCTTTTCTGGTGCATCCTGCCTGGCGTCCGGCGGTGCCTGAACCGGCGGTTCCTCTGGCGGGTGGGGAATTCAAGTATGCCCTGCGCACCCTGCGTGGCGGGTACGTCTATGTGCTGCTGGACGGGGAAATCTGGCAGGGGTACCAGGTGACCCCGGAAGGGTACCTGCGCCAGTTTAATGTGGAAGAGATGCCGGCCAGCCCGGACATCCCGCCCCTGAATACCGCCTGCCGGAGACAGCACCATGACATCCTGGCCAGTTTTATCACCGTCGCACCCCATCACACGGATATTCGCATGGCATTCAGCAGCGACCCGTGGAGCATGGACGTCCTGGATGCCTGGCGCAGCAAAAACGGCCCGTCTGCGCGTTTTACCCAACTGACCCTGTCCGGGGGGCAGGTGAGCGCCACGCAGCCGCACCGGCACCGGGCGCTGGAGCCTTCCCTGGACACCCTGAAAGCACAGGTTGCTGAGTTTGCCGTGGAATCTTTCCCGTCGGTGGCCGGCCGTGGCGGCACCCCGGGCGGGGCGCACGGCTTTTATCCGCGCACGAACAGGGAAAAGCAGCGGGTGCTGGGGCTGCACCTTGCCCGTGCTGAGCAACAGTACGGTGCGCCGGTCAGTGCCGTGGTGCTGGATGACATTGTCGGGGTGGTACAGGAATTAAACCACAGCCGGCTGGACGTGACGGACGCGCTGGCGGCGTACACCGGGCAAAAGAAGGTGATTCACCAGTTGATGGTGTCGGAAAGCATTCTGGCACTCCGTGAAGGCACCCGGTTGCGGGTGCATAATGACCCGCAACTGAAAGGGTTTTCCACGCCGGGTTACCACGCCTCGTTCAGCCTGAGCCGGGAGGCGGAGGTGGCCCTCAGAACGCATGAAGCGTTAAGACGGATGGAGCGGTTTTATCATGAGCCTGCCCGGGCGGAGTTTGCCCGTGAATATGAAAGCATGGTGGGCAGCCATCGCCGGCGTATTGCAGCCATCTGGCAGGACCTGGCGCGGCTGCAGGGCTCTGCCGCCTGGCAGGGCATAATGCAGGACGACTATGCGCCGGAGCGTAGTGTGCTCAGCTGGTCGTTTCTGTTGCGCACACTGGCCAGTTGCCTGCATGGCGGGCCGCATAAAGACGTGCCGGAAGAGCGGGCCGGGCCAGCGGAAGGCCACGCGGATTTTTCCGGCTGGCGCGCCTGGCTGGAGAACCCGGCCAGCCCGCTGTTTGTGGCCATGCTGGGGGGGCAGAAAGTGTCTGCCGGGGTGTTCGGCGGGCTGTTTTCGTATGCCGACCTGAAATCAGCCCTCACCAGCAGCGAAGTCAGCCAGTTTGTGAACAGTGAGGTGTACCAGCGCCAGGCGGCGAGCCTGGTCACGGCGGTGAGCGGGGCGTTTGCTCACCTGCGCCATACCCTGCCTGAGAGGGTCAGAAACGGGGTGGAGCGGGTGGTGATGGCGGTGGGCAGTGCCACCACCGGTGGCCCGGGTGTGGGGGTCTTTACCGGGGAGATGACGGTGCGGGACTTCCAGTCACAGGTCCGCCGCCAGTTAACCGCCCACGGGCGGCCTTTATGGACCACCCGCACGGCCCCGGACGGGCAGCTTACCCGCACTACCAGTGCCCGGCACCCACCACAGATAACGGATGCGGAGATACTGAACCGCAGAATCAGGGTGCGGCTGGCACTGCCGCTGAACAGCCCGGAGCTGCTGGCCGGGGTAACGGGGATGACCCCGGAGGCGATGAGCAGTGCGCTGAAAAACGGGGATATCGCCCTCAGTGATGCAGAGATAAAACGCGTGGCCCGGGCGCAGGCCCGGATTTCTCCGCACCTGCAGAGCGGGGTGCTGGGTCTGGTGCTGGCCGGGGTGATGGTCAGCACCACTGCCGATAATCTGGCAGCCCTGAAAAGTGCGATGCCCGGCGACACCCAGGCAGAAATGGCGCTGGCATCCGGTGTGCTGATACTGATGGCGTCAGCCGTGGAAATTGTGGGGCAGAGTGCGGCGGTACTGAACCTGTTTAACAAGGGAGAGGCGTTACTTAAAGTTGCTGGTATGACTGCCGGGCTGGCGGTGATTATTCAGGGGATTGCACTGGGATTACGAGCCCGGGAGTTAAAGGAGAATAGCGATGTAATGGCATTCTATCTTTATGGTGCAGCAGCAGTATCCACATTTATAGCAGGTTTTATTGGTCTATATTTCAGTAAAATCGGTCATTTCGCTCTGCTTGGCCCGGTAGGCTGGTGTATTGCCCTGGGTATTCTGGCCGCCACCCTGGTGGCGCTGGGCAATCGCTATATCCGCTCTCCGCTGGAGCGCTGGCTGAGCCACTGCTGCTTTGGTAACCGTAACAGGTGCGATGAACGCGAACCGGTCTGGCACCCGCAAAGCCTGGAAGACCTGCAGGAGTGCCTGGACGCGCTGGCGATTATAACCAGCGGGGTGTCGGTGCAACTGCGTTATGACCGGCTGGCCGCGCTGAGCAAAGCGGCTCCATTACCGGGCACCCGTCTGCTGGCGGCCCGGGTCATTCTGGCAGACTGCCACCCGGAAAACTCCGCCTGGCGGGTGGAACTGGCGGGTATCACCCACGGGGGAATACGCCAGGTACTGGCATGCAGTGCCTCCGCAGACCAGCAGGGTAACCTGCCACCACTACAGCCACAGACCTATGAAGCCCTGCGGGTACAGTATTCCCGCGCGTATGTCATGGCGCCGAATCCCCAACCGGTCAGGCAGGTCACTGCCGCCACCACGCTGGCAGAAACCTGGTTTACCCGGGAACAGGCACCGGAGCCGGGCCGGCAGGATGACACCGGAAGGGCCAGGGCAGAACAACCGGTTCAGGGCCCGGCATCAGACGGCACCTGCCCGCAAGACAATGCCACGACAGCGGGCTCACAGCCGGAAAAAAACGGTGAGCAGAAAAAGCCGGAGCCCCACGGGTTGCAACTGGACGGCACCTTTCCCCTTAACACCACCCGTTTTAAGCGTGCGGAACTGTCGGTGGTCTGGTGGCCGGATAAATCACTGCCGGACGAATACCTGCAACTGGCCACCCATATAGACTGATGCGCTAACAAGGATGAATAACCATGTCTTTTATGCAGTTTGATTACCCCAAACCCCGTTTGCACCCCAAACACAACAACTGGCGTGAAGACCTGCTGGAAAACCATGAGCCACAACTGGTGCCGCCGCAACTGCGCTGGCTGACGGAGCGGAATGATATTTACCTGGAAGTGCCCCGTTACCGGATTGAGGTGATGTGGGGAGCCTGGATTGTCCTTGCTATTTTATTTTTTGCATGTTCAATTTTTTTTAGTTGTTTTGGTTTGATTATGGGTGATGGGGTAGCTCTGTGTTTTGGGCTACTTGGTGCATTGATTCCTTTTTCTTCGGGGCTCTGGGTGTTAAAAGTATATTTTGTTGAACCTCGCAGCCTTCCAATACGCCTGAACCGCAAGCGGCAAAAACTCTATGTCTATAACTATAAACAGCCCTGGCAGCTCTGGCGGAAAGCCATAATCCGTATCAGTGTGTATAACTGGGCAGATATCCACGGAGAAGTCCATTTTGAAAGCACCCCGGGTATCAGTGGCTACCACCTGTATGGGGCGTTGTGTGAACCCGGCACCCACCAGGTGGTGGAGCGATTTGTACTGGCGAAAGAGTGGGGGGAGCGGGAGCAGCTGAACCAAATCTGGAGTTACCTGTGTATGTATATGCAGCACGACGATGAACTGCCACCGCCACGCAATGCCGGAACCGCGGACTTCTGGCAACCCCGCAAGGCCGATGCCTGGCCGGAAGCCATGGAGCGGGAATCCACCAGCACACCGTAGACACACCGGCAACGGCCACCCATATGGACTGATACGCTAACAAGGATGAATAACCATGTCTTTTATGCAGTTTGATTACCCCACACCCCGTTTGCACCCCAAACACAATAACTGGTGTGAAGACCTGCCGGAAAACCATGAGCCCCAATTGGTGCCACCACAACTGCGCTGGCTGACGGAGCGGAATGATATTTACCTGGAAGTGCCCCGTTACCGGATTGAGGTGATGTGGGGGGGAATGCTTTGTGCTGCCCTGTTCCCACTTGGTGGGGCTTTACTGATGATAATCATACTAATAATTCAGTATGGGTGGGGGAGTTATGATTATGTCGCTATGTTATTAGGCAGTTGCGGAACTACTGTATTGTTATCGTTGTTCCTCCACGGATTGAAAACTACTTTCATAGAGCCTCGCAGCCAGCCAATACGCCTGAACCGCAAGCGGCAAAAACTCTATGTGTATAACTATAAACAGCCCTGGCAGCCCTGGCGGAAGGCCATAACCCGTATCAGTGTGTATAACTGGGCAGATATCCACGGAGAAGTCCATTTTGAAAGCACCCCGGGTATCCGTGGCTACCACCTGTATGGGGCGTTGTGTGAACCCGGCACCCACCAGGTGGTGGAGCGATTTGTGCTGGCGAAAGAGTGGGGGGAGCGGGAGCAACTGAACCAAATCTGGAGTTACCTGTGCATGTACATGCAGCACGACGATGAACTGCCACCGCCACGCAATGCCGGAACCGCGGACTTCTGGCAACCCCGTAAGGCCGATGCCTGGCCGGAAGCCATGGAGCGGGAATCCACCAGCACACCGTAGACACACCGGCAACGGCCACCCATATGGACTGATACGCTAACAAGGATGAATAACCATGTCTTTTATACAGTTTGATTACCCCACACCCCGTTTGCACCCCAAACACAATAACTGGTGTGAAGACCTGCCGGAAAACCATGAGCCCCAGCTGGTGCCGCCACAACTGCGCTGGCTGACAGAGCGGAATGATATTTACCTGGAAGTGCCCCGTTACCGGATTGAGGTGATGTGGGGAGGGGTACTTGGTTGGGGAATATTTACCATTGCATATATATTCTTTTTAAATGTATTCGTTTTTAGTGTGGGTATATATGTATTTACTTTGATGACGTTATTAGCTTCTGTCTTCAAGTTTGTAATCGCCTACTTTTGTTTTAAAACCTATTTTATCGAACCTCGCAGTCTTCCAATACGCCTGAACCGCAAGCGGCAAAAACTCTATGTGTATAACTATAAACAGCCCTGGCAGCCCTGGCGGAAAGCCATAATCCGTATCAGTGTGTATAACTGGGCAGATATCCACGGAGAAGTCCATTTTGAAAGCACCCCGGGTATCCGCGGTTACCACCTGTATGGGGCGTTGTGTGAACCCGGCACCCACCAGGTGGTGGAGCGATTTGTGCTGGCGAAAGAGTGGGGGGAGCGGGAGCAACTGAACCAAATCTGGAGTTACCTGTGCATGTACATGCAGCACGATGATGAACTGCCACCGCCGCGCAATGCCGGAACCGCAGACTTCTGGCAACCCCGCAAGGCCGATGTCTGGCCGGAAGCCATGGAGCGGGAATCCACCACGATATCACAGGTGTAGTTCACATCTATGTGTGATATGCATCATTTTATATGGTGTTCGCTATATGTGAATTTTTTCTTTAAATACACCACTCAGTCGAGTGTTTTTGTTTACTTAATTTAAGATGAAACTATGCCTGTTGATTTGAAAAAGATACCTGGTGTGAGCCTTCGGCCAAAAATAATGGGGATTAATCGATGGCTTATTTTATTTTCTTTTTTGGTGATTTTGTATATTTTTATTTTATATTTTTTTACGAATATTACGGGTGGTTTTTATTTTATTTTAGTACCTGTGTTTTTTGTTTTTTCTGGTTTTTATTGCGTATGTTTTGTCTGCTCATTAAAACATGTGTCTGCTAATGCATGGGACAAGCAGAGAGAGGAGGTTATTCTCCAGGAGGTTCGTCGGGGGCGCAGATCATTACAAATCCTGGCAGCTGAGTGTTGTACTGCTCATTCACTTATTGATACACCATTTACACCAGTGACTAGTAATCTTTTGAACAATGATAATGTGCTTTTTTCTCAGCAGTCATGGTTGGCAGAGGATAATGTTCACCTAAGCCAGTTAGATAGAATGGCGGGAAAAAATGAGGAGTGTAATGTTAGGATGCTATTTTTTGAACTGGCTAAAAAAATAGCAGAGCCGCTCTCTCAGTTGCCTGTAAATAATCCTGTTATGTTGTTGTTTGAAACATCATCATCAATATCAAATGATAAACTTAATAACTTATGGTTACAGGCATGGCAGACAGTGGGTATACAGCAATCTTATATACATATTAATGGTTCTGGCCTTGGGGTTATTGATGACTGGCTTGATAATAATATTCGTAGCAATGCAGTTTTGTTAATTATTGGATTACAATACGTGCCTGAGCATACTGCAATGTCTGCTGAAGTGATCAGTTGTATATTATTAGGTAATAGACTTACTCAACACATAATTCCTCCACTGGCTTTTATCCACAGACCTGAATCTGTAGAAAAACACACAAATCACCTTCATGATGCAATTACCCAGGCATTAGATTGGGTGCCTGTGAGTATGGATAAACCAAAACATATTTGGGTTAGTGGTATTTTGGGGGGAACCCATGAGTATAATGTATTAATGCAATCTCTTGAAAATGGACTTTTAACAGGGGTTAACCGGCAGACCGGTATTCACAATTTTGGTGATTTTATTGGAGACCCAGATAAAGCTGGCATGAGTCTGGCTATCGCTGCAGCAACGCAATCGGTGAATAAAAAATCTGAGTATCATCTTTTAATTATACGGGAAAAGGGTTCAGCCAATATTTGGGGTGTGGCTATATCTCCATGCTTTATTGCTAAGGACGGTACGTAATGAAAAAAATAAAAAAGTGGCTAAAAGAAAATGACAGAGCTTATTGGCTTCTGGTCATCAGTGTCTTGCTCGCATTATGTCTTCTCTATTATGTTGTTCATTTTTACCCGGGCTGGTTAGGGATTGTACGTGATACACCTTTGTGGAATAAATGGGAAGCTTATGCCAGAAATAGTGCTATTTTATTTTCCATTGCCAGTTTTTCTCTGTTTGTATTTTTTCATGAAAGAGGAAGAAATAAATTTGAGGCTAAGATAAATAGTATAACAGGAGATGATATAGCAATAGCCAGTAACGAAGGGTCAGCAGAGACTTCATGTGCTATAAATGTCGAAATTTGTGATTATCTACGAAATCGCTCCGGGCCATTCTGGCACCGCAAAGTCCGCCTGCTACTGATTACCGGTGATGACAGTGCTGTCAGTCGCCTGGTTCCTGGTCTTAAGGAAAACCAGTGGCTGGAATGCAACGGCACAGTGCTGATATACGGCGGTAACCTGGATAGCCTGCCTGATACTGAAACGTTTGATGCCCTGCGTAAACTGCGCCGCAGCCGCCCGTTGGACGCTATTATTCGGGTACTGGACACCGACCAGGCTCTAACGCCCCAGCGCAGCGACACAGACCTGCGTAGCCTGGAAAAGATCAGTGAAATCCTGCGTTATTCTCCCCCTGTCTGGCTGTGGCAACTGTGTGCCAGTGCATGGCCGCAAGAGGGCAGAGAACCACAGGCTGTGGGCGTAACCCTGCCACGCAATGCAATGCCGGATGACGTGAAAGCACAGCTAAATGCGCTGTTGCCACAGTTACGCCAGCAAGGGGTGGCGCAGGTGGGAAGTAACTGGTCATATGATTTCTTGCTGCGTCTTGCATGGCAACTGGGGCAAGGGGGTAGCGAGCAATGGAAGGCTCAATTGCTCCCTTGGCTGCAAGGTGCATCATCGCGCATTTCACTAAGAGGGGTGATGTTCAGCCTGCCTGAGCCTGTGGAAAAAAATAATGGTAAGAAGAACCTTCCATTGCATCCTCATGCGCTGGTGTTGTCACCAACCTGGCAGGGGGTACTGAATGGTTGTGCGCGGGTACGTGGTTTCCGAGTGGGCCGCCCATGGGAGCCGGTACTTGCGTGGAGCCTGGCGGCTCTGTGCGCTGTCTGGTTCACCGGCCTGTTGATTTCAGCAACGGTTAATTACCGCCATATTTCCAGTGTCGCGGCTCGGGCTCACTCTTTGAATGCAAATCCGCCAGTCTCTGATGAACAACTCACTGCTCTGCACGCCCTGCGTAACGAAGCCGGGCGCTTGCAATACCACATCCAGCGGCGCGCGCCCTTGTACTGGCGTTTTGGTCTGGATCATAGCCAGCCTTTACTGGATGCGTTACTGCCTTATTACGGCAGGGCGAATAACCACCTAATACGTGACTCGGCCAGCCAGGTGCTGGCACAGGCATTACGTACACTGGTGAATACCCCGCCAGATAGTAGCCAGCGAGCAGAACTGGCTAAATCAGGTTATGACCAACTAAAAGCCTGGCTGATGATGTCCCAGCCAGAACGGGTGGATGCAACTCTTTATGTCGAAGTAATGAAAAGCGTGCAGCCAACATTGCCCGGTGTGTCTTCTGGGTTATGGCAGGTACTGGCACCGGATTTATGGGAATTTTGGCTAACTTTGTTGCCATCTCAGCCCGGTTGGGCCATTACGCCGGACAATGCCTTGGTAACCTGGAGCCGCCAGGTGTTGTTACAGCAAGTGGGCCAGCGCAATGCGGAAAGTACACTCTATAACGACATTTTGCTGGCCGTGCGGCGTAATGTGGCCGATGTCACACTGGAAGACATGACAAACGGCACAGAAGTAGGGCGATTATTCTCAACCCGGGAAGTGGTTCCGGGAATGTTTACCCGCCAGGCTTGGGAAAATAGTGTTGCCCAGGCCATTGACCGGGCAGCAAATGCACGGCGAGAAGAAATTGACTGGGTCCTGAGTGATGGGCGGAACAGTGTGTCGGAAGACATTACGGCTGAAGCGCTGAAAACCCGGCTGACACAGCGGTATTTTACTGATTTCGCTGGGGCCTGGCTGAATTTTCTCAACAGCCTTCAACTGACCCCAGCAAACACAATTGCCGATGTTACCGACCAACTGACACTGATAAGTGATGTGCGCCAGTCTCCGGTTATTGCTCTGATGAATACACTTGCCTGGCAGGGGCAAACAGGCCGACAGGGGGAAGGATTGTCAGGCATTCTTTTACGCCCGGTTAAGAATCTGACTGGCGGCCAGCGGCCTGTTATTGACCAACTTGCCGCTGAACCGCAAGGGCCTCTGGATGATACTTTTGCTCCCCTGTTGGCGCTGGCAGGTATTTCTGGTGGTTCCAGTGTGATAACGGCAGACAGCAGTTTAAGCCTGCAAACATGGCTAACGCGTATTACACGAGTGCGCCTGCGCCTGCAACAAGTGGCTGCAGCGCCAGACCCACAGGAAATGATGCAGTCCCTGGCTCAAACTGTGTTTCAGGGAAAAAGTGTGGATCTGACAGATACGCGCCAGTATGGCAGCCTGATGGCCGCGAGCCTTGGGGAAGAGTGGAGCGGTTTTGGCCGCACGGTATTTGTGGAGCCTCTGACTCGGGCATGGGAATCGGTTTTGCACCCGTCAGCCATAAGCCTGAATGGCCACTGGAAACGCTCTGTGGTGGCCGACTGGCAGACAGCTTTTGGTGGGCGTTACCCAATGGCCGACAGCAAAAGTGAGGTATCACTGCCAATGCTGGCGGAATTTATTCGTGCTGATAATGGGCGGATTGACCGTTTCTTGTCCACACAACTGGGGGGTGTCTTGCATAAGGAGGGCAGCCGGTGGGTGCCAGATAGTGCTAACAGCCAGGGGCTGACATTCAACCCAGACTTTCTGGATGCGGTAAACCAACTGAGCCAGTTAGCCGCGATTCTGTTTACCGATGGCCAGCAAGGTATTCGCTTTGAACTACAAGCGCGCCCGTCACCAGAAGTGGTGGAAACTCGCCTGAACATTGATGGGCAACAACTGCACTATTTTAACCAAATGGCCGACTGGCATACTTTCCGCTGGCCGGGGGAAACATACCAACCCGGGCTGATGCTGACATGGGCATCAACCCGGGCCGGTACTCGTCTGTTTGGTGATTATACCGGCACTTGGGGGCTGGTTCGTTGGCTGGAACAGGGAACCAGTAAGCCTCTTAGCCGCAGTGAGTGGATGATGAGTTTCACAGCGCCGGATGGCCGGAAGCTGGAGTGGGTATTACGTTCACAACTGGGAAAAGGGCCATTAGCTCTATTGTCATTGCGTGGTTTTCGGCTGCCAGAACAGATATTTACCGTGGGGAAATATACTTCCGGGCAATATTCACCTCAAGACAGCACCATAGTATTACAACAAGGAATTGAAGAATGAGTGCCCTCCAGAATCTTATTTCCGCCTGTGAAACAGATGAAAATACTCTACGAGCGAAAACCCTGGCACATATTGTTAACTGGGAACGTTGGCTTAAACCTCTCAGCGATAACGAACCCACAGGGGGAGACTCTGGTTACGACGATGATTTCCAGATGGTGCGGAATGAAGTTAACAAGCTTACAGGCATAGATACCACCCTGATTTGCCAACTGGCTGAAAAGCTACTTACCAATACCAGTAAAGATCTGAGAGTGATCACGTTTTATGTCTGGGCTCGCTTACACCAGGATGGTGAAAGCGGGTTTGCAGAAGGGCTTGAATTGCTGGCCGGTATGCTTGAACGGTATGGCTCCCGTTTACACCCTTTACGAGAACGCACCAGAAAATCTGCGCTCGAATGGTTAACCAGCCGCAAGATTATGGACAGCCTTTTGCTGTACCCCGAAGTGGATATGGCTGTAATGCCACGCATTACCGGGGCATTACTGTTGGTGGAACAGGCTATTCAACAGTTAGATGAGCCATCCCGACCGGTATTGGCACCTCTCTACCAGGGGTTAAACCAGCGCCTGGAACAAAGTGGAGGGGCTAATAGCCTTGTGCCACAAAATAGCCGTGAAGAGGGGAGTTCACCACCCGTAACACGCTCTTCAGCGCCATCAATTTCCTCGGTATCTTCTGGAAGGGATCTTCTTGATCAAGCTAAAGTGCTGGTCGCCTACTTACGTGAGCAACCTGGTGGCTGGCTTGCAGGGCATCACCTGATAAAAAGTGTGCGTTGGGATACGCTGGCAACCTTACCTCCACTGGACTCAGCAGGCCGTACACGTCTGGTACCACCAAAACCAGATAACCGGGCACACTTGAAGCGCTTGTATCTGCAGCAAAGCTGGAGTGAATTACTTGAGCGTGCAGATAATTTGCTGGGGCAGGGGGTTAATCACCTGTGGCTTGATGTGCAGTGGTATATCTGGCAAGCCTTGCTCAAAATAGATGACGACACTGTTCGTGCCGATATTATTTGCCGCGACCTGCAGGGGTTGCTTTCCCGGCTTCCTGGGTTAGAAACCCTGGCATTTGACGACGGTACCCCTTTTGCCGACGAAGTCACATTGAACTGGATTAATGCCAATGTGCTGGATGATGGTAATAGCTGGAAAGAAGAACCGGTTAATGCACCAGACTTATCCGGCGATGCAGTACTGGCTCTTGAGGCAGAAGTGATACAGCTCGCAGACACCGAAGGCGTTGAAACGGCATTAAACTGGTTGCAATGCCGCCCTGGCTTTTCTTCTGCTAAGGACCGGTGGATGGTTCGCCTGCTAATGGCAAGAGTAGCTGAACAGTACAATAAAAATGAGCTGGCATTACATTTGTTAAGTGACCTGGACAACCGCGCCAGTGCTCTCACTCTGGATCACTGGATACCCGAACTTATGTTTGAAGTTAAAGCCCGCTGGGTAAGGTTACTCAGAGCAAAAGCTGGGCGTAATGACGTCGATAAATTGCGCCTTCAGGCTGATATGGACGCCCTGTTATCCGGGTTGATTGCACTGGATCCTGCTCGTGCTGCAGTATTATGCAATTGAATAATCAGATGAGTAATTAAAGGAGAGACTCGTTATGGCTAAAGGTCATTATCTGGTAATGGGAGATATAACAACCTGCGGTGGGAAAATTATAGGAGGCGCAACGGACCACAAGTTGTTTGGTATGCCGGTTGCGTGTGAGGGAGATAAAGTCTCTTGTGGTCGCTCTCCTTTTATTTACGTAATTCAGGGAGGAGTAATAAATGATACTCTCCATGGGCGTAAGCTTGCCGGTACCATTGAGAGTGTAAGTTCCTGCCCTTGTAAAGCCCGATTTATCCCTTCTGTGGTACAAGATACTTATGAGTAAATTAGCTGGGTGTTATTATATAATTGATTTAGTTGCTGCGTGATTTATAAATAAAAATTAATCTCAATATTTTTATTCGCTCTCTCTTAAGTTACAGGGGGGTTAATGTCGCCTTTTGGTTTGTATTAATACACATAAAAATGAAAAGTGGCATTGCCTGCTATGATGTTTGGATAAATAGCTTTTATAAAAATATTAAAGGTGAAGGGCGGAGTAAGTGATTTATTTACATCCAAAGTTCTGACAAAGATATTTGGTATTAACTTTTAGTAATTATTTAAGTAGAAAATATTATGGATGATTTAACCCTGCGTTATTACGACGCTGAAATGCGTTACCTGCAAGAAGCGGGTGAAGAATTTGCCAAGGCTTACCCGGACCGGGCGGCCATGCTTAATCTTGATAAATCCGGCGCCCGTGATCCCTATGTCGAACGCTTGTTTGAAGGGTTCGCATTTTTAATGGGGCGGTTGCGGGAAAAACTGGATGATGACTTGCCCGAACTCACAGAAGGGCTGGTCAGCTTGTTGTGGCCCCATTACCTGCGCACGATTCCTTCGCTATCCATTGTTGAGTTTTCCCCAGACTGGCGCGAAATGAAGGAAAGGCACCAGATCCGTAAAGGTTTTGAAGTGCTTTCCCGGCCAATAGGCGAAAAGGCAACCCAGTGCTGCTACACCACTACCCGCGAACTTGGCCTGTACCCACTTTCGCTGGAAAAGGTCTCTTTGAAAACTAATCAGAATGGATGTTCAGTCATTAATTTCCGCTTCAGTTGCAGTAACCTTGCAGACTGGAGCCAGATTAACCTGAGTGAACTGCCGCTTTATTTTAATGCTGATGCCCCGCTGGCCTGTGCTATGCACGAAGCATTTACCATGAATGTGGACCGGATGCGGTTGCACTTATCAGATGGCAGTGAAATACGTGAATTTGACGGCTATTTTACGGCTCATGGTTTTGATGATGAGGATTGCCTGTGGTCAAAAGGCACCAGTAGTTTCAGCGGCTATCAGCTATTGCTTGAATATTTCACCTTCCGTGAGAAGTTTATGTTCAGTGGTTTGCGTGGTCTGGATTCCATCCAGTTCCCACCTGATTTGCAGTGGTTCGAAATTGAAGTTCTTCTGGCTCAGCGGTGGGAGCATGATTTCAGTTTTAGCGAAAAACATATACGCATGAACTGTGTACCCGTTATTAATTTGTTTCGGCTGGAGTCAGACCCGCTCAATATAAATTCTTTGCAAACGGAATACCTGTTAACGCCAATGCGGATTCAGGACGGGTACACAGAGATTTACGCGGTCGATGTGGTGACCTCATCCAGTTCACATTCCTATGTGCCATTCTCAAGCTTTCGTCATAAAGGCGGCATGATGTGCCATGAGGCACCTGAGTATTACTATCATACCCGGGTTCGCCGTGGCCCATCTGGTTTGCATAACACCTGGCTGATTCTGGGCGGGGAGGCATTTGATAACCATACTGTCCCAGATGATGAAAGCCTGTCTCTCACACTAACCGGGACGAATGGGCAACTGCCACGCCGGGCGTTGCAAAGCACAGTGCTGGATACAGTAATGAGAGCGACTGATGTCAGTGTCACTGTAACCAATCTGTGTGCTCCTACACTACCCGTTTACCCTCCAGAGCAAGACCGTTTTCACTGGCGTATCCTCAGCCATCTCGGCAGTAGCTTTTTGTCCATGATGGAGGACGCGGAGGTCTTGCGCGGCACATTGGCGCTTTACGAATGGACTGGCAGCGAGATGAATCGACGGCGGCTGGAAGCCATTATTCATGTTAAGCATTCTGAAACCGAACGTTTTGAACAAGGTTACCTGGTTCGTGGTGTGCAAATTGATGTAACGCTGGACAGCCATGGTTTCGCCGGAAGAGGTGACATATGCCTGTTTGGTGAGATGTTAAGTCGTTTTTTTGCCTTGTATACCGACATCTATCTGTTTAATCGCCTAATAATCACTCTGCAACCAACCGGAGAGCGCCTGGAATGGGAAGAGAAACACAGCCGTCGCATTCCAGGCTGAGCCCGCGTCTGGAAAAAGAACTGAACCGGATTAATTTCTATCGATTCTGTCAGCTACTGGAAAAAAAACGGCCAGGTAGCCCACCATTAGGTTCCACCAACCATCCGGTAGATGACCCGGTACGTTTTTGCCCTCATCCCGGTATGGGATTCCCGGTCAGTGAACTAAAACGTGTGGAGTATGATGAAGAAGTCAGTGCTAATCCTCCTGTTATTCGTACCACGTTTATGGGCCTGTATGGTGTTGATTCGCCATTGCCAACTGCGTATCTCGATGACATCACGCAAAAACGTGAAGGCCATGAGGCACTACAAGGCTTTTTGGATATATTCAACCACCGCATTCTCACTCAGTTTTACCGCATTTGGCGTAAATATTCTTATCCGGCGTCCTTTGAACCTGGCGGAACAGACAATATCTCGCAGTCATTATTAGGGTTAGTTGGCTTAGGTATACCTGGTATGGCGAAGCATATTGGCACGCCTGTATCGCGGTTTTTAGCGCTGTTAGGCATGTTGCGCCAACCAGGTAAAACCCAGGAAGGGATTCGGGCGTTGGTGGCACTGCTGGCACCTGAAACCAGAGCGAAAGTAAGCCCTTATTGCCTGCGCCCTGTAGAAATAAGCCATCCGCTGGGTTTTTGTAACGGCGACGATATTTTGTTGGATGGCAATATGCCGCTGGGTGATGAAGTTATGGATGCAAGTAGCCAGCTATTAATAACACTTAACACGGAAAATCCCCTGGAGGCCCAGAGTTGGAGGCCTGATGGCCAGTTGTATCAAGACTTCCTGGTTATGTTGCGTGTTTATCTCGGATGGCGCTTTAAGGCAAAAATTCAACTGACGGTTTGCACTGAAGCATTGGGGATGCCCCCTCTGGGCGATGCGCCATTGTGGCTGGGCATAAATGGCGTGCTGGGCGTTGAAGGGGATAACGTGCCTGGGGATATCCCGCCAACTTTTACCACTGAACTTGGCTATTACTATGGCCTGCAACCCGCAACACAACGAGAAGGAAACCGACGTGTCAGGTACCAATTTAAGTAGCAAATTTTTCTGGATAGTGCCGGTGTTGGCATTTAGCCTGGTTGGGTGTGGTTTAACACAAAGTGTGGCCGATGGGAGTAAATCTGTATTTAACGCAGTTTTTTACAAACAGATCAAAGTGCTGCACCTGGATTTTACGGCTCGCGAAGCACTTAACACCGATTCACGAGAGAACCACTCACTTTCGGAGCCTGTCGTTGTGCGGGTCTATCAACTCAAAGACAGCCAGGAATTTGAAAAGATAGTTTATGAACAATTGCTTCGTGATGGTGAAAACAGCCTTAAAGAGGACTTACTGGTAACCCGCGATGTGGTGGTTAAGCCCGGCGGTGATGCCATGTTAGATGTCCCTCTTGAAGCCGGAGCCAAATTTGTGGGTATTGCGGGGCTGTTTCGCAATCCAGATAAAACAGCTAACAATTGGAAACTCATCATTCAGCGTGAGTCCCTATCAGTAGATAAAGCACGCATAATCGAGTTGGGTACGAACAGTCTGCGGTTATTACCCGTTAAGGATTAGTAATGCAAAGGAAACATCGATCACCTTCTCTTTATGAGATTCTCAGCGGTAATTTTAACAGCGGTTTGGACTTGTTTCAGGTGAGTGAGGAAAACCAGGTTATTTTGTCTGTGCTGGACAACATGCAGCGAATCCTTAACTGCCGGGCAGGTACACTGGCGCACTTACCAGACTATGGATTACCTGACATGGCGGATATCCTTCAGGGAATGCCGGGGACGGCTCACCAGCTAATGCGCACTCTCTCCGCTGTTTTGCTTAAATATGAGCCTCGCCTGAAAAAGATTGCTGTAGTGATGCTGGCACAGGTGCAACCTGGTGAACTGCGTTATGCCATTGATGCTGAACTGAAAGATATTGGCCTGGTGCGCTATGGCACACAGTTTATGCCTGAAGGTAAGGTGCTGCTCAGGCACTTGAAACAACAGCAATTTATTACCAACTCGCCTGGTTTTTAAGTTTTTTCACCACTGACGGAACAGACTTGTGAATACCCGAAAACACCTTCGTACAGGCAGTGACCCACGCTCTCAGCCTGACTATATCGCTCTGCGCGATGAAATGATGAAACTCACTCACCCCGCCCGGCCCGATGTGAATTGGCACAATGCCGAAATACGCTGCCTTCGGTTATTTGAACATAACGGCGTAGAGCTACAAAGTGCGGCATGGTACACCCTTGCACGTATGCACATTGCTGGCGTAGCTGGCATGAATGAAGGGCTTGCTTTGATTAATGCATTAGCCGCTCACCAGTGGTCAGTGATGTGGCCTGTGAGTATTCATGTGCGTATGGAAATCATTACTGGCCTTAACCAGCGGCTACAGGCTGTTTTTCGCACCCAGAGCTACCGCGACCCGGATGACCTTGCTGAACTCTACCAGGCGCAACAAGCACTGGCTGAACTCAGCGAGACACTTGGTCGCCATGAACTTAAACAAACAAGCCAACTGGATGTACTGCAGCAACAGATAACACAGGTCATTATCCGGCTGGAGAATTTGCCGCCTGGCGCGCAATCTGCTCAGGGAATAGTGTTGCCTGCTCAGGCAGTCAGTTCGTTTGCTGAACCCTTGCGCCCGTCCCCGGAGCGTTTGGTTTACATTGTTCCCCATGAACCAACAGTGGGTGTTGATATACAGCCACACCCAGGGAAATTGAAGCATAGAAATGTAGGGATGTTTCTGGCTGGGGCTGGCACTGCGTTAATGTTGAGTGGCATCGCTGTCTGGGGATGGGATTACCTGAATACACAGCCCATGGCTCTGGCGCAACTGAAAGCTTCACTTACTCCATTGCCAGGGGCTGTACCAAAAGAACAGAGAGTGGCTTTGAGCCAGTACGTGGGAGCAAAACGCAAGGGTAGTGAAACACTGAAGGAACAAACCCGTGAACAACTCAACTGGTTGGCAACGTTGCCACCAGATTGGCAGCACCAATACTCCCGGCAGCTACTATCGCAGGCTACATTTTTGTTGCCATACAATACGGCTATGGAACAGATGACGCGAGACTGGCAACAACAGGCCGAAGCAAATGCTCTGACTTTGTCACAGCTAAACGGCTGGCAAGAAGGTATGGCAAAACTAGAACATCTTGCTGACAAGCTTAATACCCTGGATGAGAAGCGTGGCAAGTACATGACTGTCAGTGAGCTAAAGTCACAAGTTTTTGGCATTACAGAAGCTTTCCGCCAGCATCTTCCTGCTGAAGAACGGTTGCGCCAGTTGATACAGGCAGGTGATTCCGGCATCCAACATGGTGCTTTACAGTTGCAAACCGAACTGCACATCAGGCAACTTCTTTACCGCTATAACCTGATAAACATGCACCTGGAAAGCCCGGTTACCGGAACAAGTGGAAAACAATAACGGCGTGAGGTTGCAGTGGAAGTCAGTAACCTTAACAACCGGTTATACAAAAAATAAAGCCCCAGTTCAGGGGCTTTATTTTTGTTTCCACAACAGCAGGCAAAAAGGTTTGCCTTAGTGGGACGATAAATCCGACGTAAAGTCACGCTTGGCATAGCCGGTATACAACTGGCGAGGACGAGCAATTTTCAAGCCCTCTGCATGCATTTCGCTCCAGTGAGCAATCCAGCCTACAGTACGCGCCATTGCAAAGATAACAGTAAACATTGAAGACGGAATCCCCATCGCTTTGAGGATAATGCCCGAATAGAAGTCAACATTCGGGTACAGTTTACGTTCAATGAAGTATGGGTCGTTCAGTGCAATGTGTTCTAACTCCATTGCCACTTCCAGCAGGTCATCTTTCATGCCCAGCTCTTTGAGCACTTCATGGCAGGTTTCACGCATAACTGTTGCCCGAGGATCGTAGTTTTTATAAACACGATGCCCAAAGCCCATCAGGCGGAAAGAGTCATTTTTGTCTTTCGCACGGCGAACAAATTCTGGAATGTGCTCTTTCGCGCTAATCTCTTCGAGCATTTTCAGGCAGGCTTCGTTCGCACCACCGTGAGCAGGCCCCCAAAGTGATGCAATACCTGCAGCAATACAGGCGAAGGGGTTAGCACCAGAAGAGCCTGCAGTACGTACTGTTGACGTTGAGGCGTTCTGCTCGTGGTCTGCATGGAGAATCAGAATGCGGTCCATCGCGCGTTCCAACACCGGGTTAACTTCATAAGTTTCACACGGTGTGGCGAACATCATATGCAGGAAGTTACCAGCATAGGAGAGGTCATTACGTGGGTAAACGAAAGGCTGCCCGATGGAATACTTGTAACACATCGCCGCCACGGTTGGCATTTTGGACAGTAAGCGGAACGCCGCGATTTCACGGTGACGAGGAATATTGACGTCCAGTGAATCATGGTAAAACGCCGCCAGAGCACCGGTTACACCGCACATTACAGCCATGGGGTGAGAGTCACGACGAAAACCATGGAACAGGCGAGTAATCTGTTCATGGATCATGGTATGACGGGTAACTATTGTTTTAAACTCATCATATTGTTCCTGTGTAGGTTTTTCTCCGTACAACAGGATATAACAGACTTCCAGATAGTTGGAATTTGTTGCCAACTGATCGATGGGGAAACCGCGGTGCAGCAAAATACCTTCATCGCCATCAATAAAGGTTATTTTAGATTCACAGGATGCGGTTGAGGTGAATCCAGGGTCAAAAGTAAAAACCCCTTTTGAACCAAGGCTACGGATATCGATAACATCCTGGCCCAGGGTGCCTTGTAGCACGTCCAGCTCAGCGACAGAGCCCCCTTCGAGGGTTAGGTTTGCTTTTTTATCAGCCATTTACGGTCTCCTTAGCGCCTTATTGCGTAAGACTGCGGCTTTACCAGTTTGCTTTCATGGCCAGGTTGAAGTTTACCAGTTTGTTATATCAGCTCTCGTCTCTGTTTTTAGAGGATATGACCAGGGTACAGAGCGATGGGCGCTTGCAGGTAACCATTCAGACCGTGGTGAAACAACAGCAAATCAGGGTGTTAGCAGTCAGTATCATAAATCTTTATATCACTAATAACTGTCCTGACTACTGCGGTCAATACCGACACACTGTTACATAACTTATTCTCAGGTGAAAGAGTGACCCTATAACTTTTGCGAATTATACGGCGTTTTCGGTGATGGATGTAACAATAATGTTTAAATTTTGTCAAATCAGATAATTAAAATTTAAATAATTGTTGTTATCGTGATCCTGTTCACTGTTCCAGCCAAAAACACACAAACTATTTGTAGGTTAATTGTAATGATATTGTGAACATCCTATACTGCCGCCAGGTCTCCGGAACATACTGCTCCCGCGAGCCACCCAGCGTAGTACTCGTCATTTTAGCACCTGGAAGCAGTTGTTTTACATGACGCTGAGTTATAGAAAACCACGCTGTCTGACCGCCTGCAGACCGGAGGAAGGAATAATAAAAACAGCATGTGGGCGCTATTCATAATGAAAAATGTGAAAAAACAAAGACCTGTTAATCTGGATCTGGCTACGATCCGATTTCCCGTCACCGCAATTGCTTCCATCCTCCACCGCGTTTCCGGCGTGATCACCTTCGTGGCGGTCGGCATTCTGCTTTGGTTGCTGGGGCTATCCCTTTCTTCACCCGAAGGCTTCCTGGTTGCTTCATCAATTATGGACAGCTTTATCGTTAAATTCATCATGTGGGGCATTCTTACTGCACTGGCTTACCATGTTGTCGGTGGGATTCGTCATATGCTGATGGACTTTGGTTACCTGGAAGAAACCTTAGAGGCAGGGAAGCGTACTGCCAACATCGGTTTCGGTATTACTGTCGTGCTTTCTATTCTTGCAGGAGTTCTCGTATGGTAAGCAACGCCTCTGCGCTTGGTCGTAATGGTGTGCACGACTATATTTTGGTGCGTGCAACTGCGATTATCATGGCGCTCTATATCGTCTATATGGTTGGTTTCTTCGCAACCAGTGGTGAACTGACCTGGCAAATCTGGACGGGTTTCTTCGCTTCCGCTTTCACAAAAGTATTCACCTTGCTGGCACTTTTTTCTGTGCTCATCCATGCCTGGATTGGCATGTGGCAGGTGTTAACCGACTACGTTAAACCACTGGCTATTCGCCTTGTCCTGCAACTTGCCATTGTTGCAGCGCTGGTGGTTTACGTCATTTATGGGTTCGTTGTGGTGTGGGGTGTGTAATGAAATTGCCAGTCAGAGAGTTTGATGCAGTGGTTATTGGTGCAGGTGGCGCAGGTATGCGTGCTGCACTGCAAATTTCCCAGTCAGGGCAAACTTGTGCTCTGCTGTCCAAAGTATTTCCTACTCGCTCCCATACGGTATCTGCGCAAGGGGGCATTACGGTCGCATTAGGCAATTCCCATGAAGATAACTGGGAATGGCACATGTACGACACCGTGAAAGGTTCTGATTACATTGGTGACCAGGACGCAATTGAATATATGTGCAAAACCGGCCCTGAAGCGATTCTTGAGCTGGAGCATATGGGTTTACCTTTTTCTCGCCTTGATGATGGGCGTATTTATCAGCGTCCGTTCGGTGGCCAGTCTAAGAATTTTGGTGGTGAGCAGGCAGCACGTACTGCGGCAGCAGCAGACCGTACTGGCCACGCTTTGTTGCATACGCTGTATCAACAAAATTTGAAAAACCACACGACTATTTTTTCTGAATGGTATGCCCTGGATCTGGTGAAAAACCAGGATGGCTCCGTGGTGGGTTGTACCGCACTGTGTATTGAAACCGGCGAAGTTGTTTACTTTAAAGCCCGTGCCACAGTGCTGGCAACTGGCGGCGCAGGCCGTATCTACCAGTCCACTACCAATGCGCACATTAATACCGGCGATGGTGTCGGTATGGCAATGCGTGCAGGCGTACCTGTACAGGATATGGAAATGTGGCAGTTCCACCCAACCGGTATCGCCGGGGCAGGGGTTCTTGTCACTGAAGGTTGCCGTGGTGAAGGCGGTTACTTATTGAATAAACATGGCGAACGTTTCATGGAACGTTATGCGCCAAATGCCAAAGACCTTGCCGGTCGTGATGTGGTTGCCCGCTCAATCATGATTGAAATCCGTGAAGGTCGCGGTTGCGATGGCCCGTGGGGCCCGCATGCAAAACTCAAACTCGATCACTTAGGTAAAGATGTCCTTGAATCCCGCCTGCCTGGTATTCTTGAACTGTCACGTACCTTTGCACACGTCGACCCGGTAAAAGAACCTATCCCCGTTATTCCTACTTGCCACTACATGATGGGTGGAATCCCCACCAAAGTAACGGGCCAGGCGCTTACCGTGAATGAAAAAGGTGAGGATGTTGTTATTCCGGGCCTGTTTGCCGTTGGTGAGATTGCCTGTGTGTCTGTTCATGGTGCTAACCGTCTGGGTGGCAACTCGCTGCTGGACCTTGTGGTATTCGGCCGTGCGGCAGGTATGCATCTGCAGGAATCCATAAATGAACAGGGTGCGCTGCGTGATGCAAGTGAGTCTGATGTGGAAGCCTCCCTTGAGCGCATGAATCGCTGGAACAATAACCGCACAGGTGAAGACCCGGTGGTTATCCGCAAAGCATTACAAGAATGCATGCAGCACAATTTCTCCGTATTCCGCGAAGGTGATGCTATGGCGAAAGGCCTGGAAGACCTCAAAGGTATTCGTGAGCGCCTGCAAAATGCACGTCTTGATGATACGTCGAGTGAGTTTAATACCCAGCGAGTGGAATGCCTTGAGCTGGATAACCTCATGGAAACAGCGTTCGCCACCGCTATGTCGGCTAACTTCCGTACTGAAAGCCGTGGCGCACACAGCCGCTTCGATTTCCCTGAACGTGATGACGAGAACTGGTTGTGTCACTCCTTGTACTTGCCAGAAAGTGAATCCATGGTGCGCCGTAAGGTGAATATGGAACCTAAATTGCGCCCGGCGTTCCCGCCGAAGGTACGTACTTACTGATTGCGGAGACAAGGTGATGAAACTCGAATTTTCAGTCTATCGTTATAACCCAGATGTTGACGATGCCCCGCGCATGCAGGATTACACGCTGGAAGCGGACGAAGGGCGAGACATGATGTTGCTGGATGCGTTAATCCAGTTGAAAGAAAAAGATCCTACGCTTTCTTTCCGCCGCTCCTGCCGTGAAGGTGTGTGTGGTTCTGACGGCATGAATATGAATGGCAAAAATGGCCTGGCCTGTATCACTCCCATTTCAGCATTGCGTAACGGTAATCAAAAAATTGTGATCCGCCCGTTACCTGGGTTACCCGTTGTGCGTGATCTGGTTGTGGACATGGGGCAGTTCTATACTCAATATGAGAAGATTAAGCCTTACCTGTTGAATAATGGGAAAAATCCACCGGCGAGAGAGCATTTACAGTCACCAGAACAGCGAGAAAAACTCGATGGGCTGTACGAATGTATTTTATGTGCATGCTGTTCAACATCCTGCCCATCATTCTGGTGGAACCCGGATAAATTCATTGGGCCAGCGGGTTTGTTGGCTGCTTATCGTTTCCTGATAGACAGCCGTGATACAGAAACTGATGAACGCCTTGAAGGGTTGAGTGATGCTTTCAGTGTGTTCCGCTGTCACAGTATTATGAACTGTGTCAGTGTTTGCCCAAAAGGTTTGAACCCAACTCGCGCAATTGGCCATATTAAGTCGATGTTATTGAAACGTAGTGCATAATATGAAGGGCCGGGAAGTGGTTTCCCGGCCTTTCAGGAAATCTTTAAAAACTGCCGGTAGCACCTTGCACCGGGTGTCCTACTCAAAAGGTGCAATTGCGTGAAGACAGTTTTTAAAGGTTCCTTCGCGGGCTATTCAATTATAAAAGCTCGCTGAAAGTGAACCCTGGTACGTGCCCCATAAGGGTGTACGATGTAGTTATTACGGCGAAAGTAAGCCTGTAAGGCTTAAGGGATCACGATGCAGAACGGCGCAATGAAAGCCTGGCTGGACTCTTCTTACCTGTCTGGTTCCAACCAGACGTGGATAGAACAGCTCTATGAAGACTTCTTAACCGATCCTGACTCAGTGGACGCACACTGGCGCTCCATGTTCCAGCAGTTGCCAGGAACAGGGGTAAGACCGGATCAATTCCATTCCAAAACACGTGATTATTTTCGTCGTCTGGCGAAGGATGCCTCACGTTACACTTCCTCAATTACCGACCCTGACACTGATGCTAAGCAGGTAAAAGTCCTGCAGCTCATCAATGCCTACCGCTTTCGCGGTCATCAGCAGGCTAATCTTGACCCGCTTGGGCTCTGGCAACAAGAGTCGGTACCTGATCTCTCTCCAGCATTTCATCACCTGACGGAAGCTGATTTCCAGGAGAGCTTTAACGTGGGGTCTTTTGCTATTGGCAAAGACACCATGAAGCTGGGCGACTTAATCGCTGCACTGAAGCAAACCTATTGTGGTTCTATCGGTGCGGAATATATGCATATCACCAACACAGAAGAAAAACGCTGGATTCAGCACCGGATTGAATCTGTGGTTGGTCAGCCTTCCTTCTCCACAGAAGAGAAAAAGCGTTTCCTCAGTGAGCTGACAGCAGCTGAGGGCATGGAGCGTTATCTCGGTGCCAAATTCCCGGGGGCAAAACGCTTCTCGCTGGAAGGTGGCGATGCGCTAATCCCCATGCTTAAAGAACTGATTCGCCATGCAGGCAACAGTGGCACCCGCGAAGTGGTACTGGGCATGGCGCACCGTGGGCGTCTTAACGTGCTGGTCAACGTTCTGGGTAAAAAACCGCAGGATTTGTTTGACGAATTCTCCGGGAAGCATAAAGAGCACCTGGGAACGGGTGATGTGAAATATCACATGGGTTTTTCGTCAGACATTGAAACAGACGGTGGTTTGGTCCACCTGGCGCTGGCGTTTAACCCTTCTCATCTGGAAATCGTCAGCCCGGTTGTTATCGGTTCAGTGCGTGCGCGCCTTGACCGCCTGGACGAACCTGGGAGCAACAAAGTTCTGCCTATCACTATTCATGGTGATGCCGCTGTTGCAGGCCAGGGTGTGGTTCAGGAAACCCTGAACATGTCTAAAGCCCGTGGTTATGACGTAGGTGGTACAGTTCGTATCGTTATTAATAACCAAATTGGTTTCACCACGTCGAACCCACTGGATGCTCGCTCCACACCTTATTGTACGGATATCGGGAAAATGGTGCAGGCACCTATTTTCCACGTGAATGCGGATGACCCGGAAGCAGTGGCATTTGTGACCCGTCTTGCGCTGGATTACCGCAATACTTTCCAGCGTGATGTATTTGTTGACCTGGTGTGTTACCGCCGCCATGGGCATAACGAGGCTGATGAACCCAGTGCAACTCAGCCGCTTATGTACCAGAAAATCAAAAAACACCCAACTCCGCGCAAGCTCTATGCTGACAAACTGGAACAGAACCAGATTGCCACTCTCGAAGATGCTACAGAGCTCGTGAACCTCTACCGCGATGCCCTGGATGCTGGTGAGTGTGTGGTGCAAGAGTGGCGTCCGATGAATATGCATTCATTCACCTGGTCTCCTTACCTGAACCACGATTGGGACGAAAGCTACCCGAACAAAGTTGATATGAAGCGTTTGCAGGAACTGGCAAAACGCATCAGTACTGTTCCGGATGCTGTAGAAATGCAGTCCCGCGTAGCGAAGATTTACGGTGATCGTCAGGAAATGGCGGCGGGTAACAAACCGCTCGACTGGGGGGCTGCAGAAAACCTGGCCTATGCCACGATGGTTGACGAAGGCATTCCGGTGCGTATTTCTGGCGAAGATGCTGGTCGTGGCACGTTCTTCCATCGCCATGCAGTCATCCACAATCAGACAAACGGTTCGACTTACACGCCACTGTGCCATGTACATAATGCACAAGGGACTTTCCGTGTATGGGATTCCGTTTTATCGGAAGAAGCCGTACTGGCTTTCGAATATGGTTACGCAACAGCAGAGCCTCGTACCCTCACTATTTGGGAAGCACAATTTGGTGACTTTGCTAATGGTGCTCAGGTAGTCATTGACCAGTTCATCAGTTCTGGTGAACAGAAATGGGGCCGGATGTGTGGTTTGGTAATGTTGTTGCCTCATGGCTATGAAGGGCAGGGGCCAGAACACTCTTCTGCTCGCCTGGAGCGTTATCTGCAACTGTGCGCTGAGCAAAATATGCAAGTGTGTGTACCGTCCACACCAGCACAGGTTTACCATATGCTGCGCCGTCAGGCATTGCGTGGCATGCGCCGGCCGCTGATAGTGATGTCACCCAAATCATTGCTACGCCATCCACTGGCTATTTCCAGCCTGGATGAACTGGCAAACGGAACTTTCCAGCCAGCTATTGGTGAAATTGATGATATCGATCCACAGGCCGTGAAGCGTGTGGTGATGTGTTCCGGCAAGGTGTACTACGATTTGTTGGAACAACGTCGTAAAAATGATCAACACAATGTGGCGATTATTCGTATTGAGCAGTTGTATCCCTTCCCGATCCAAACGGTGCAGGAAGTGCTTAAACGGTTCGCCCATGTACATGACTTTGTCTGGTGTCAGGAAGAGCCACTGAACCAGGGCGCATGGTATTGCAGCCAGCACCACTTGCGCGAAGTGATACCTTTTGGCTCCGCACTGCGTTACGCAGGGCGTCCGGCGTCGGCATCACCTGCCGTCGGGTATATGTCCGTTCACCTTAAACAGCAGCAAGATCTGGTTAATGACGCGCTGAATGTCGAATAGTTAAAGGATAAATAATGAGTAGCGTAGATATTCTTGTTCCCGACCTGCCTGAATCCGTTGCCGACGCCACTGTGGCAACCTGGCATAAAAAACCGGGTGACGCGGTAACCCGCGACGAAGTTCTGGTTGAAATCGAGACTGACAAAGTGGTACTGGAAGTACCAGCATCCGCTGATGGTGTACTGGATGCAGTCCTTGAAGCTGAAGGCACAACAGTGACTTCTCGTCAGATCCTTGGGCGGCTGCGTGAAGGTAACAGTTCTGGTAAAGAAACCTCGGCCAAAGCAGATGAAAAGGAATCAACACCAGCACAACGCCATACAGCGGATCTTGAAGAACAAACTAATGACGCGTTAAGCCCTGCTATTCGCCGCCTGTTGAGTGAACACGACCTTGATGCCAGTGCAATCAAAGGAACGGGTGTGGGTGGGCGTATCACGCGTGAAGATGTTGAAAAACATCTTGCTAAAGCTTCTGCAGCCGCACCGGCGGCTACGGCTCCGGCAGTAGAACCTGTTGCAGGTAACCGCAGTGAAAAACGTGTTCCAATGACTCGTTTGCGTAAGCGTGTTGCTGAACGTTTGCTGGAAGCGAAAAACTCGACGGCAATGCTGACTACGTTTAACGAAGTTAACATGAAGCCGATTATGGATTTGCGTAAACAGTACGGTGAGGCGTTTGAAAAACGCCATGGCATCCGCCTGGGCTTTATGTCTTTCTATGTGAAAGCCGTCGTCGAGGCTCTGAAGCGTTACCCTGAAGTGAACGCGTCAATTGATGGCGATGATGTGGTTTACCACAACTATTTCGATGTCAGTATGGCGGTTTCCACACCTCGTGGGTTGGTAACGCCAGTATTACGCGATGTCGATACCCTGGGAATGGCCGATGTCGAAAAACGTATCAAAGAGCTGGCTGTGAAAGGCCGTGACGGTAAACTTACCGTTGAAGACTTGACCGGTGGTAATTTCACGATTACTAACGGTGGTGTCTTTGGTTCCTTGATGTCCACCCCGATCATTAATCCACCGCAAAGCGCCATTCTGGGTATGCATGCCATCAAAGACCGCCCTATGGCGGTAGGCGGTAAAGTAGAAATTCTGCCAATGATGTATTTGGCGCTTTCTTACGATCACCGTCTGATTGATGGGCGTGAATCCGTCGGCTTCCTGGTGGCAATTAAAGAGATGCTGGAAGACCCGACTCGTCTGCTGCTGGATGTGTAGTTGTGTGGGGGGATTCCCCCACTCATTGATTACCCGGCCACGGCATTTGCCGTGGCGCAGAGTACCCCGAGCCTAGATGCTCTTCATCTGATTTGAATGGATAGAACTCATGAACTTACACGAATATCAGGCGAAACAATTGTTTGCCCGGTATGGCTTGCCGGCACCGGTGGGTTATGCCTGTACCACACCGCGTGAAGCGGAAGAAGCAGCGTCTAAAATTGGTGCTGGTCCGTGGGTAGTAAAGTGCCAGGTACACGCAGGTGGCCGCGGTAAAGCCGGCGGTGTGAAAGTTGTTAAAAATAAAGAAGACATCCGGGCCTTTGCAGAACAGTGGCTGGGTAAACGCCTGGTAACCTACCAAACAGATGCGAATGGTCAGCCGGTTAACCAGATTCTGGTTGAAAATGCGACTGATATCGCGAAAGAACTGTATCTTGGTGCGGTAGTGGATCGCAGCAGCCGTCGGGTGGTGTTCATGGCTTCCACTGAAGGTGGTGTGGAAATTGAGAAAGTTGCTGCTGAAACACCGCATCTTATCCACAAAACTGCTATTGACCCGCTGACGGGGCCGATGCCGTATCAGGGGCGTGAGTTGGCATTCAAGCTGGGGCTGAAAGGTAAGCAAATTCAGCAGTTCAGCAAAATTTTCATGGGCCTGGCTACCATGTTCCTCGAACGTGATCTGGCGCTGGTGGAAATCAACCCATTAGTCATTACCACCCAGGATGACCTGATTTGTCTTGATGGCAAGCTGGGCGTTGATGGCAATGCAATGTTCCGCCAACCAGAAATGCGTGAAATGCATGACCAGAGCCAGGAAGACCCACGTGAGGCCCATGCTGCGCAGTGGGAACTCAACTATGTGGCGCTGGAAGGCAATATCGGTTGCATGGTAAATGGCGCAGGCCTTGCTATGGGCACCATGGATATTGTGAAGTTACACGGTGGTGCGCCTGCTAACTTCCTTGATGTAGGTGGTGGGGCGACGAAAGAACGTGTTACAGAAGCGTTTAAAATTATTCTGTCGGATGATGCGGTTAAAGCGGTTCTGGTCAATATCTTCGGTGGGATTGTTCGTTGCGACTTGATTGCTGATGGCATCATTGGTGCTGTTGCTGAAGTTGGCGTGAATGTGCCAGTTGTGGTGCGTCTTGAAGGTAATAACGCAGAGATCGGGGCGAAGAAGCTGGCGGAAAGCGGCCTGAATATTATTGCGGCGACGAGTCTGACAGATGCCGCGCAGCAGGTTGTTGCTGCAGTGGAGGGGAAATAATGTCCATTTTAATCGATAAAAACACCAAAGTTATCTGCCAGGGTTTTACCGGAAGCCAGGGGACATTCCATTCTGAACAGGCTATTGCTTATGGCACCCAAATGGTCGGTGGTGTTACGCCTGGCAAAGGCGGTACCACTCACTTGGGCTTGCCCGTATTTAACACTGTTCGCGAAGCTGTAGATGCTACAGGGGCGACTGCATCTGTTATCTATGTCCCGGCACCTTTCTGCAAAGACTCGATTCTTGAAGCAATCGACGCGGGTATCAAGCTGATTATCACGATTACTGAAGGCATTCCAACCCTGGATATGCTGACAGTGAAAGTGAAACTGGACGAAGCTGGCGTGCGCATGATTGGGCCCAACTGCCCGGGCGTTATCACTCCGGGTGAATGCAAAATCGGCATCATGCCTGGGCATATCCACCAACCGGGTAAAGTCGGTATTGTTTCACGCTCTGGTACGCTGACCTATGAAGCGGTGAAACAAACAACTGACTACGGTTTTGGCCAGTCGACTTGTGTTGGTATTGGTGGTGATCCGATTCCTGGTTCCAACTTTATCGATATTCTGAAAATGTTCCAGGAAGACCCACAAACCGAAGCCATCGTCATGATCGGTGAAATCGGTGGTAGCGCAGAAGAAGAAGCCGCTGCTTATATTAAGGAACATGTCACTAAGCCGATGGTGGGCTATATAGCAGGTGTTACCGCGCCGAAGGGCAAACGTATGGGCCATGCGGGTGCCATTATTGCAGGTGGTAAAGGTACTGCAGATGAAAAATTTGCGGCATTAGAAGCTGCTGGGGTGAAAACTGTACGCAGCCTGGCGGATATTGGTGAAGCGCTTAAATCTATTCTTCCTCAATAAAAAAATGGTGATCGCCAGAAAGGCGTGAACCCCTTTTCGACATGGTTGGCCATCCACTGGGTGGCCTTTTTTTTCAGTGAATTCGGTACAGCAAAACAAAAAAACAAAATTGAAAATAAAAAGTTAAAAACTTGAAGAATTTTGTGAAAGAACTAAGCTTAAATTTATTTCATATAGTTACTGTTTCATTCTGAAAATGGCAACCACGCTGCACTTTAATTATTTATAACATTTAACACCCAACATATATAATTAACCTCAATTTGATTAACATAAAGTTAACCTTGCCATACGCTTAAATAACGTCATTAACATAAACTCGCGTTATTGATTTAAATCAATAAAATAACCTCTTGTTAGTAAATGAAAAATACGTGATTTGTCGAAGATCAAACTAGCGCTCAGAGCTGTTTTTCGCTATAAATTGATCACCGTCGAGAAACGCAAAAAACGTTCAATAAAAACCTATTTATTGTAAGTCTATTGAAGCGTAATATATTCGCGGGATTCATTTGGTATTAATTAACGTATTTGTAACCTTTTGGCTTTTCTTGTTTTACATTCAGTGGTGCCGGAAAAGAAAGAGGTCGCAAATGTTTTTTGTATTGGGGCAAGTGTAGGGGAATGCTGTAGCCAGGTATTCTTCTATTGCGCGTCTTCATGCGAGGAGCAAGGAGTCAAGATGTTTGATATAGTCGAACTGTCACGATTGCAGTTTGCCTTGACCGCACTGTACCACTTTCTGTTTGTGCCACTGACGCTGGGTATGGCGTTCTTGCTGGCCATCATGAATACGATATATGTGCTGTCTGGTAAACAAATCTATAAAGATATGACCAAGTTTTGGGGAAAGTTGTTTGGTATCAACTTTGCTCTTGGGGTTGCCACTGGTTTAACCATGGAATTCCAGTTCGGTACTAACTGGTCGTATTATTCGCATTATGTGGGCGATATTTTTGGTGCGCCGCTCGCTATTGAAGGTTTAATGGCCTTCTTCCTTGAGTCAACATTCGTTGGGCTCTTCTTCTTTGGCTGGGACAGATTGACCAAAGTACAGCATATGGCTGTTACCTGGTTAGTTGCATTAGGTTCTAACCTTTCAGCGTTGTGGATTCTGGTTGCAAACGGCTGGATGCAAAACCCCATCGCTTCTGAGTTCAACTATGAAACTATGCGTATGGAAATGGTCAGCTTCTCTGAGCTGGTCCTGAACCCGGTTGCGCAGGTTAAATTTGTTCACACTGTTGCTGCGGGCTATGTAACCGGTGCGATGTTTATTCTTAGCATCAGCGCATGGTACATGCTCAAAGGTCGTGACCTCGCATTTGCAAAACGCTCCTTTGCGATTGCTGCCAGCTTCGGGATGGCTGCTGTGCTTTCCGTTATCGTACTGGGTGATGAATCCGGTTATGAAATGGGTGACGTACAGAAAACCAAACTGGCTGCCATTGAAGCTGAATGGGAAACGCAACCTGCTCCTGCATCATTTACCTTGTTTGGTATTCCTGACCAGGCTGAGCAGAAAAACCATTACTCTATTCAGATTCCGTATCTCTTGGGGCTTATCGCCACACGTTCTGTTGATACGCCAGTGCTGGGTCTTAAAGACCTCATGGCGCAGCATGAAGAGCGTATTCGTAATGGGATGAAGGCTTATAAGCTGCTGGAAGAGTTGCGTGCAGGCTCAACCGACCAGACGGTGCGTACTGAGTTTAACAGCGTGAAGAAAGACCTTGGCTATGGCCTGTTGTTAAAACGTTATACACCGAATGTCACGGATGCCACTGAAGCTCAAATTCAGAAAGCGACCAAAGACTCCATCCCAGAAGTTGCTCCACTCTATTTCGCTTTCCGTATCATGGTTGCTTGTGGGATCTTGTTGCTCTTGATTATCGGCCTGTCGTTCTGGTCAGTGATTCGTAACCGTATCGGTCAGAAAAAATGGCTATTGCGTGCGGCTTTCTATGGCCTGCCACTACCGTGGATTGCAGTAGAAGCCGGGTGGTTTGTGGCTGAATACGGTCGCCAGCCATGGGCAATTGGGGAAGTGTTACCCACCGCCGTTGCAAACTCAACATTGTCTGTATATGACTTGATTTTCTCAATCGTATTGATATGCGGTCTGTACACCTTGTTCCTGGTGGCAGAACTGTTCCTGATGTTCAAGTTTGCACGTCTGGGGCCAAGTAGTCTGAAAACCGGTCGCTATCATTTTGAGCAATCCGGCGCTACAGCTCAAACGGCACGCTAAGACAGGAGTCGAAACATGATCGATTATGAAGTATTGCGTTTTATCTGGTGGTTGCTGATTGGCGTTCTGCTGATTGGCTTTACCGTGGCTGATGGTTTCGACTTCGGCGTAGGTATGCTGACCCGCTTTATGGGCCGTAATGATGTTGAACGTCGTGTGATGATTAACAGCATTGCGCCACACTGGGACGGTAACCAGGTATGGCTTATCACTGCAGGTGGGGCATTATTTGCAGCCTGGCCGATGGTATATGCTGCCGCTTTTTCTGGCTTTTATGTCGCGATGATCTTAGTGCTGGCATCATTGTTCTTCCGCCCGGTTGGCTTTGATTACCGCTCTAAAATTGAAGACACTCGCTGGCGTAATATGTGGGACTGGTGCATTTTTGTCGGCAGCTTTGTTCCACCGCTGGTTATTGGTGTTGCTTTTGGTAACTTGTTGCAAGGTGTTCCATTTACTGTCGATGAGTATCTGCGCCTGACATATACCGGTAATTTTTTCCAGTTGCTGAACCCGTTCGGCCTGTTAGCGGGTGTTGTTAGTGTGGCTATGTTCCTGACTCAGGGGGCAACCTACCTGCAAATGCGTACCAACGGTGAGTTACTGTTACGTGCTCGTGCAGTTTCTCAGGTTGCCACACTGGTCATGATGGTGTGCTTTATCCTTGCCGGTGTTTGGGTTGTCTACGGTATTGATGGTTATGTGGTTACATCCGCAATGGACCACCACGCAGCATCCGATCCGCTTGTCAAAGAGGTATCTCGCCAGGCTGGAGCATGGCTGGTCAACTTTAACAATGCACCAATTCTCTGGGCGATCCCTGCTCTGGGTGTTGTGCTGCCGTTGCTTACTGTGCTGATGACCCGTGTGAATAAAGCTGCCCTGGCCTTTATTTTCTCCTCGCTGACTATTGCGTGCGTCATTCTGACTGCTGGTGTGGCAATGTTCCCATTCATTATGCCATCCAGCGTTATGATGAATGCCAGCCTGACAATGTGGGATGCGACATCCAGCCAGTTAACTCTGTCTGTGATGACCTACGTAGCGGTTGTGTTCGTGCCAATCATTCTTTTGTATACCGCCTGGTGTTACTGGAAAATGTTTGGTCGTATCACGAAAGAACACATTGAAAGCAACACGCATTCTCTGTACTAAGTAAGGAGCTGATTATGTGGTATTTCGCATGGATTCTGGGCACCCTTCTTGCGTGTGCATTCGGTGTGATTACGGCGCTGGCGCTGGAACACGTTGAAGCCAGCCAGTCCGGGGAAAAAGAGCAGGGATGAAAAATCTGATTTCATCGCTCTACAAGCTGGTAGATAAGAGCCCGTTAAGGGCTCTTTCTCTGGTGATGGCACTGGTCCTGGCTGGTTGTATGTTCTGGAACCCGTCACGCTTTGCCGCGCACACCAGCGCGTTATCTGTCTGGCACGGTTTATTACTGATGTGGGCAGTTTGCGCTGGGGTTATTCATGGTATTGGTTTTAAGCTGAAAGCCATTCAGTGGCAGGCTGTTTTTTGCCCATTACTCGCCATGATCGTACTGGCAACGGGGTTGGTTTTTTTCTTTTTTTGAATAAGCTACCTCCGTCACAATTTATGGGCTTTACAAAGCCCATAAATATTTACACTCCGCACCCCTTAACCCATTCCCAACCCACTTCAGCTTGCGTATAGTAGCAACGTTTATTTTGCCTTACCGGGATGTAAAGTGAGCACTAAGCAGTTTCAATGGCCTGTGCGTGTCTACTATGAAGATACTGATGCAGGGGGAGTGGTTTACCACGCCAGTTACATTGCCTTTTATGAAAGAGCACGTACTGAAATGCTGCGTGAACATAACTTCAGTCAGCAGGCATTGCTGGAAGAGCGTGTTGCCTTTGTTGTGCGCCGTATGTCCATCGAGTACCACGCGCCAGCCCGGCTTGACGACTTACTCGAAATCCAAACAGAGATTACCACGCTACGCAGGACATCTATGGTCTTTACGCAGCGTATAGTCAATGCAGACAACAAGATCCTTAATGAAGCGGAAGTGCTTATTGCTTGCGTTGATCCAATCATCATGAAGCCAAAAGCGCTTCCACTTTCTATTGTCGCGGAGTTCAAGCAGTGACTGACATGAATATCCTTGATTTGTTCCTGAAGGCAAGCCTTCTGGTCAAACTCATCATGTTGATTTTAATGGGTTTCTCTATTGCATCCTGGGCTATCATTATCCAGCGAACCCGCATTCTCAATGCGGCAACACGCGAGGCTGAAACCTTCGAAGATAAGTTCTGGTCAGGTATTGATCTATCCCGCCTGTATCAGGAAAGCCAGGGGCGTCGTGAGAATTTGAGTGGTTCCGAACAAATTTTCTATTCGGGCTTCAAAGAGTTTGCCCGCCTGCATCGGGCTAACAGCCATGCACCGGAAGCCATTGTTGAAGGGGCATCGCGGGCAATGCGTATCTCAATGAACCGTGAGCTTGAGTCGCTGGAAACGCATATTCCGTTTCTGGGGACTGTAGGCTCTATCAGCCCGTATATTGGTTTGTTTGGTACGGTGTGGGGGATCATGCATGCGTTTATCGGCCTGGGTGCAGTGAAGCAAGCTACATTGCAGATGGTTGCTCCAGGGATTGCAGAGGCGCTGATCGCGACTGCGATTGGTCTGTTTGCCGCTATCCCGGCGGTTATGGCTTACAACCGTTTGAACCTGCGTGTTAACAAGCTTGAGTTGAATTACGACAACTTCATGGAAGAGTTTACCGCGATTCTGCACCGTCAGGCGTTTACCACTAGTGAGAGCCAAAAGGGGTAAACCATGGCCAGAGTGCGGGGACGAGGTAGCCGGGAGCTGAAGTCCGAAATCAATATTGTGCCGTTGCTGGATGTTCTGTTAGTGCTGGTGCTTATCTTTATGGCCACGGCACCTATCATCACACAGAGCGTCGAGGTGGATTTACCCGATGCAACGGATTCACAGTCCGTGGCGACTAACGATGATCCCCCCGTCATTATTGAAGTCTCTGGTGTGGGGCAGTACAGCGTTGTGGTTGCGAAAGATCGTATGGATCAACTTCCGCCAGAGCAAGTTATTGCAGAGGCTCAACGGCGCCTGGCAGCAAATCCGAAAACGGTATTTCTGATCGGGGGCGCGAAAGAAGTCCCTTACGATGAAATTATTAAAGCGCTTAATTTGTTGCATCAGGCTGGTGTGAAATCGGTAGGTCTGATGACCCAACCAATTTAATCAGCGCTATAACGGCAGAGTTTTTGGGAACCAAGAGTGTCAAAGGCAACCGAAGAGAACAAAAAGCTTAAACGTGCCATCATCATCTCAACGGTACTGCATGTCATACTGTTTGCGGTGCTGATTTGGAGTTCGTTTGACGAACATATTGATGCCAGCGCCGGTGGTGGTGGCGGTTCGTCTATTGATGCCGTGATGGTTGATCCTGGCGCTGTAGTCGATCAATACAACCGCCAGTCACAACAGCAGGCCAGTGCGCAAAGAGCGGCTGAGCAGCGTGAAAAACAGGCTCAGCAGCAGGCTGAAGAACTCCGCGAGAAGCAGGCTGCGGAGCAACAGCGTCTGAAAGAACTCGAAAAAGAGCGGTTAGCTCAGGAGCAGGCACAACAGCAAAAAGAGGCTGAACAGGCTGCAGCAGAAAAAGCTGCTACGCAAAAAGCAGCAGCAGATAAGGCAGCAGCCGAGAAGGCTGCAGCTCAAAAAGCAGCAGCAGATAAGGCAGCCGCCGAGAAGGCGGCAGCTCAGAAAGCAGCAGCAGATAAGGCAGCAGCCGAGAAAGCGGCAGCTCAGAAAGCAGCAGCAGATAAGGCAGTAGCCGAGAAAGCGGCAGCTCAGAAAGCAGCAGCAGATAAGGCAGTAGCCGAGAAAGCGGCAGCTCAGAAAGCAGCAGCAGAGAAGGCCGCAGCCCAGAAAGCGGCGGCAGAGAAGGCCGCAGCCGAGAAAGCTACAGCCCAGAAAGCGGCGGCAGAGAAGGCCGCAGCCGAGAAAGCTACAGCCCAGAAAGCGGCGGCAGAGAAAGCGGCTGCTAAAAAGGCGGCAGCCGAGAAAGCCGCAGCAGAAAAAGCTGCTGCCAGTAAAGCCGCAGCTAAACAGGCTGCAGGGGTTGATGACTTATTAGGTGACCTCAGCGCCAATAAAAATGCACCAAAAGCTGGGGGTGGGGCAAAAGGTAGCAACGCCTCACCAGCAGGGAGTGGTAATACCAAGAATAATGGTGCATCAGGTGCTGAAATTAATGGCTATGCTTCGCAAATTAAATCTGCCATTGAAAGCAAATTCTATGATTCAGGCTCTTATGCAGGCAAAACCTGTACGCTCAGAATCAAGCTGGCACCTGATGGCATGTTGCTGGATGTGCAGTCAGAAGGTGGTGACCCGGCATTATGCCAGGCGGCACTTGCAGCTGCTCGCCAGGCGCATATGCCAAAACCGCCAAGCCAGGCAGTTTATGAAGTATTTAAGAATGCGCCGCTGGATTTCAAACCGTAATTCTATTCCCCTGTAATAAGGGGATAGCATGAACGTTAAGTCGCCGTGTGGCGGTAGTTGTGTGTTGTTGGGTTTGTTAACCTTCTGCTAATTATCGTGGATCTAGTGTCCAGATAAGGGAGATATGATGAAGCAGGCATTACGAGTTGCATTAAGTTTCCTGATGCTGTGGGCAGCAGTGCTGCACGCGGAAGTACGCATCGAGATAACCCAGGGGGTGGACTCGGCTCGCCCCATCGGTGTTGTACCGTTTAAATGGGCGGGTCCTGGTGCCGCACCGGAAGATATTGGCAGCATTGTGGCTGCAGATTTACGTAACAGTGGCAAATTCAATCCGCTGGATACATCGCGCTTGCCTCAACAGCCTGCTACTGCGCAGGAAGTTCAGCCCGCAGCGTGGTCCGCATTGGGGATTGATGCTGTAGTCGTTGGCCAGGTCTCTCCGAATCCGGATGGCAGCTATTCTGTATCATACCAACTGGTTGATACTGGTGGTGCCCCAGGCTCTGTTCTGGCTCAGAACACCTACAAAGTGAATAAGCAGTGGTTACGCTATGCCGCTCATACTGCCAGTGATGAAGTTTTTGAAAAACTGACGGGCATCAAAGGCGCTTTCCGTACACGTATTGCTTATGTTGTCCAGACAGCAAACAGCCAATATCCTTATGAACTGCGTGTCGCAGACTATGATGGCTACAACCAGTTCCTGGTACATAAATCACCAGAACCGCTGATGTCTCCGGCATGGTCTCCTGATGGTAGCAAACTCGCTTATGTGACCTTTGAAAGTGGCCGTTCTGCCTTAGTTGTTCAGAACCTGGCTAATGCTACTGTACGACAGATAGCGTCTTTCCCGCGGCATAATGGCGCACCAGCATTTTCACCGGATGGTACCAAACTGGCTTTCGCACTGTCTAAAACAGGCAGTCTGAATCTGTATGTGATGGATTTAGCATCTGGGCAGATTCGCCAGATTACCAATGGTCGTAGCAATAATACTGAACCAAGCTGGTTCCCGGACAGCCAAACCCTGGCTTACACTTCTGACCAGGCTGGTCGTCCGCAGGTGTACAAAATCAACATTAATGGCGGTGCTCCACAACGCCTGACCTGGGAAGGTGCACAAAACCAGGATCCGGATGTTAGCGCCGATGGTAAATTCCTGGTGATGGTGAGTTCCAGTGGTGGTGCTCAGCATATCGCCAAACAGGATCTGGAAACGGGAGGAGTCCAAACTTTAACTTCTACGTTCCTGGACGAAACGCCAAGTCTGGCACCTAACGGCACTATGGTAATCTACAGCTCTTCTCAGGGGATGGGATCCGTGCTGAATTTGGTCTCTACAGATGGGCGTTTCAAAGCGCGTCTACCGGCTACTGATGGTCAGGTGAAATCACCAGCCTGGTCGCCGTATCTGTAAATAAAAGAGTTCTTACTAAGGATTATAAAAAATGCAATTTAACAAAGTGCTGAAAGGGCTGATGCTGGTTCTGCCTGTTATGGCCATCGCTGCTTGTAGCTCTCACAAGAATGCAAATAATGGTCAGAGCGAAGGCATGCTGGGTGCCGGCACCGGTATGGAAGGCAATGGCAACATGTCTTCTGAAGAACAAGCTCGTCTGCAGATGCAACAACTGCAGCAGAACAATATCGTTTACTTCGATCTGGATAAATACGATATCCGTTCTGAATTCGCAGCGATGCTGGACGCGCATGCCGCATTCCTGCGTAGCAACCCGTCTTACAAAGTGACTATTGAAGGTCACGCGGATGAACGTGGTACGCCGGAATACAACATCGCACTGGGCGAACGCCGTGCGAACGCAGTGAAAATGTACCTGCAGGGCAAAGGTGTTGCTGCAGATCAGATCTCTATCGTTTCCTACGGTAAAGAAAAACCAGCAGTACTGGGCCATGACGAAGCCGCTTATGCGAAAAACCGTCGCGCCGTACTGGTTTACTAAGAGAATGGCATGATCAGTAACTTCAGACATCATCTGTTGAGTCTGTCGTTACTGGTTGGCGTAGCGGCCCCCTGGGCCGCTAATGCTCAGGCGCCAATCAGTAGTGTAGGCTCAGGGTCCGTAGAGGACCGCGTAACGCAACTCGAGCGCATTTCCAATGCGCACAGCCAGCTTTTAACCCAACTCCAGCAGCAACTTTCAGATAACCAGTCCGACATAGACACACTCCGTGGTCAAATTCAGGAAAGCCAGTATCAACTTAGCCAAATTGAAGAGCGGCAAAAGCAGATATTGTTGCAGTTAGGGAATATGTCTGGTGGAGCATCTGCGAATGGTGCGGCTCCTGCAGACGGGAGTACGAACGGTGATACCGGGAATACGGCAGCACCTTCTGCACCAGCTCCATCAACGCCGGTTCAAACCGGTGACGCCAATACAGATTACAATGCTGCGTTTGCTCTGGTGCAGGATAAATCGCGCCAGGATGATGCCATTGCTGCATTCCAGAACTTTGTGAAAAAGTATCCGGATTCAACCTATGTTCCAAATGCTAATTTTTGGCTGGGGCAATTGTATTACAGCAAAGGCAAAAAAGACGACGCGGCTTACTATTTTGCTTCAGTCGTTAAAAACTTCCCGCAGTCACCGAAAGCACCGGATGCAATGTATAAAGTCGGTTTGATCATGCAGGAAAAAGGCGACACGGCAAAAGCGAAAGCGGTTTACCAACAAGTGGTCGCAAAATATCCCGGTACCGATGGTGCTAAACAGGCTCAAAAACGCCTGAATGGTATGTAATGACCATGGCAAGGCCTGATAATGTCGTTTTTCTGGCCTTGCCGCCTGAAACATAAGCAGTTGAAGCGCCTTTCTCGAAATTTTTGTTGCGCTGAAATGAGAAAGCAGTAATATATGCCGCCGTTGCCGGGGGATACGTCACTTAAGAGTGATGAGCCTGCAAGACGATGGGTCGTTAGCTCAGTTGGTAGAGCAGTTGACTTTTAATCAATTGGTCGCAGGTTCGAATCCTGCACGACCCACCAAAAATTTTGGTGTTCGTCACGGCAAAAGGTGTTTCATGTGGTTTTTATCCATGACCCACCATTAAGGCAGTTACTGCCTGTCAAAGTAGTACATGTGGGTGATTAGCTCAGCTGGGAGAGCACCTCCCTTACAAGGAGGGGGTCGGCGGTTCGATCCCGTCATCACCCACCACTTCGGGTCGTTAGCTCAGTTGGTAGAGCAGTTGACTTTTAATCAATTGGTCGCAGGTTCGAATCCTGCACGACCCACCAGTTTTCTCCGGTGGATATGTCTAAGGCAGCAAGTTGTCTTGTTGCGTGGTTTGTTTACTTTGTGAAAACTGTTGAACAGTAGTAAAAGTAGTCGCTTAATTGATGGGTCGTTAGCTCAGTTGGTAGAGCAGTTGACTTTTAATCAATTGGTCGCAGGTTCGAATCCTGCACGACCCACCATCACTTAAGCCAGTATTACCCGAAAGGGGTCGTTAGCTCAGTTGGTAGAGCAGTTGACTTTTAATCAATTGGTCGCAGGTTCGAATCCTGCACGACCCACCAGTGTGGAAAGGCGCCCTAAAGGCGCCTTTTTGCTATGTGCAAAAAGTGCAGGATGAGAACCTGCGAAGGTTCGAGCCGAGCGAAGCGAGACAACGTTGCCTCGGGCAACGGCCCGCAGGGTGAGGCCAACGGCCGAATAATCCTGCACGACCCACCAGTGTGGAAAGGCGTCCTAAAGGCGCCTTTTTGCTATGAGTAAAAAGTGCAGAATGAGAACCTGCACAGGTTCGAGCCGAGCGAAGCGAGACAACGTTGCCCCTGGCAACGGCCCGCAGGGTGAGGCCAACGGCCGAACCGTCCTGCACCTCAACGATTCAGCTCCCAGCAAATCATCACAAGTAAGCCCTGCCCCATACAGATATTCTCCCGCCAGTAAAATGTGGCAACGCACAAAACTGCAATTTCGCGTATTTGGTAAACAAAATTTCACGACAACAAGCAATAATTCGGCTATCTTGTTTAGCATATAAAACAAATGACCTGCTCTGAATGGAAAAATACGGGTTGCAGGCATTTTTTGGTTAAGTTGTTAAACGAGAGTGTCCCATGAGTGTAATGGCCGAACTGCACAATTCCATTTATCCCTTTCCACCCAAACCGCCTCGTCTGAGTGATGCTGAAAAAGCACTGTATCGGGAAAAAATTAAAACGCTATTGAAGGAGCGTAATGCGGTCATGGTAGCGCATTACTATACCGACCCAGAAATTCAGGCTCTGGCTGAGGAAACGGGAGGGTGTGTAGCCGATTCGCTGGAAATGGCCCGATTTGGAGCTAATCACCCGGCTTCTACACTATTGGTTGCGGGTGTGCGTTTTATGGGGGAGACAGCAAAGATCCTCAGCCCAGAAAAAACAGTATTAATGCCAACGCTTGCAGCAGAGTGTTCCCTGGATTTGGGCTGCCCGGAAGATGAGTTTAGTGCATTTTGTGATGCACACCCGGACAGAACCGTAGTGGTGTATGCCAATACATCGGCAGCGGTTAAAGCGCGTGCTGACTGGGTTGTGACATCCAGTATTGCAGTAGAACTTATCGAGCATCTCGACAGCCTGGGTGAAAAAATTATTTGGGCTCCGGACCGCCATTTAGGGCGTTATGTCCAAAAACAGACAGAGGCCGACATTCTTTGCTGGCAGGGTGCCTGCATTGTTCATGATGAATTTAAAACTCAGGCACTGTTACAGATGAAGGCGCTTTACCCGGATGCTGCCGTATTGGTTCACCCCGAATCTCCACAGGCTATTGTTGACCTGGCAGATGCGGTAGGCTCAACCAGCCAGCTCATTGCTGCTGCACGTAAATTGCCGCATCCAAGGCTGATTGTCGCTACCGACCGCGGCATTTTTTATAAAATGCAGCAGGCCTGCCCGGATAAAACATTGCTGGAAGCACCAACAGCAGGCGAAGGTGCAACTTGCCGTAGCTGTGCTCATTGCCCATGGATGGCTATGAATGGTTTGAGTGCGATTGCCAGTGGGTTGGAGCAGGGGGGATCTGAGCATGAAATTCATGTCGATCCGGCTTTACGGGAAAAGGCGCTTTTGCCTTTGAACAGAATGCTACAATTCGCGGCGTCTCTGAACCAGGTTGTCAAAGGGAATGCGTGACCTCATGCCCGTGGGGCCTGGCACGGGCATATCGTTTACTCAATGCTAATGATGGTGGTGATGAGCCCCGGCAGGCTGTGTTTGGTTGAGATCGCACAGCGCTGTTTCGCACGGCTGGTATTCCATTTGTACCGTGGCATGTGCAATGTGGTAATTTTCACGCAGAAAAGTATGGATACGCTCCAGTAGTTCGTCGTGATCACGTGGAGGAATGACTTGCACATGCAGTGTAATAAGTGGTTGCTCCCCAACCAGCCAAACATGGACATGGTGCACCTGGCGAACTTCAGGCAAAGCCCGTGTAAGGGCTTTTTGCATTTTCGCAATATCCAAATCCCGCGGTGCGCCTTCCATCAATTCATTGACACTTTCCTTTAACAGCTTCCAGGCACTGCGCAACACCAGGCAGGAAACCAGTACGGACAATATTGGGTCTACCGGTGTCCATCCTGTCCACATAATCACAATCGCGGCAACAATAGCGCCAACCGACCCCAGCAAATCCCCCAGCACATGCAGTGCTGCGGCACGCACGTTCAGATTACTTTCGCTGTTACCACGATGAAGCATCCAGAAAGCCGCAAGATTCGCCAGTAACCCCAAAATGGCGATGGTGAGCATCATGGTGCCGCCAACTGGCCGTGGATGCCAGAAGCGCACCACAGCTTCCCAGACAATCAGTACGGTGATAACGACAAGCGCAATAGCATTAACAAATGCGGCAAGGGTGGGCAGCCGTAGCCAGCCAAATGTATGGCTACGCACCGGCGAGCGACGTGCTATTCGCACAGCTATAAGGGCAATAAACAGCGCTACGGCATCTGTGAGCATATGACCAGCATCTGCCAGCAAAGCCAAAGAACCCGACAGTAAACCACCAATAACCTCTGCGACCATAAACAAGGCAGTTATTACAAACGCATAGAACAAGCGCTTTTCATTGTCATCACTGCCATTATGCGAATGATGATGGGAATGGGTGTGAGCCATGTTTCTCCTGAGCAATAATGGGGTACACCAAGAAATTCGTTGAAGTATAAAGCTATTATGGCTTCAGGACCGGTATGGGTACAGAAGAGAAAACGGCAAACAACCGTTATTCTTTCACGGTGGATTTAAAAATATAATTTATTATCAATTAATTAAGTGATTTCGAGCGAAAAATTATGTTTTTGGCTTATCTGGTGGGTTTTAGTGGTTAAAAGTTCAATTAGAAACCTGTTGTCCAGCATTAACTCCTGTCGCGCCAGTCTCTGTCTGGTATTTTGTTCTTGAAGTGTAAAATTGCGTTTACACAACCAGAGTGAAGAGATAGATTGAGCAGGTTGCAATCAGGAAATTAGCATAGCCAGTCTTTATTGGGATTATCATGAATTATCAGAATGACGATTTACGTATTAACGAAATTAACGAGCTTTTACCTCCGGTAGCGTTGTTGGAAAAGTTTCCGGCAACCGACAATGCTGCGGCGACCGTGTCAGGTGCCCGTAATGCCATCCATAATATTCTCACCGGGCAGGATGATCGCCTGTTGGTCATTATTGGCCCTTGTTCAATTCATGATCCCAAAGCTGCGCAAGCTTATGCCGCGCGTTTGCTGGAAATGCGTGAGGCCCTCAAAGGGGAGTTGGAAGTCGTAATGCGGGTGTATTTTGAAAAGCCGCGCACCACGGTTGGTTGGAAAGGGCTTATCAACGACCCTTACATGGACAGTAGCTATCAGATTAACGATGGTTTGCGTATTGCCCGTAAACTCCTGCTGGAAATTAACGATACCGGTTTGCCGACTGCGGGTGAGTTCCTCGACATGATCACGCCGCAATATATGGCGGATCTGATGAGCTGGGGGGCTATTGGCGCACGCACAACGGAATCTCAGGTTCACCGTGAACTGGCCTCTGGCCTGTCTTGCCCGGTTGGTTTTAAAAATGGTACCGATGGAACAATAAAAGTCGCAATTGACGCCATCAATGCAGCTGGTGCGCCGCACTGCTTCTTGTCTGTAACGAAGTGGGGCCATTCAGCCATTGTTAATACCAGTGGCAATGGTGATTGCCATATCATTTTACGCGGCGGTAAAGCACCAAATTATAGTGCGGAACATGTCGCGCAGGTGAAGCAAGGCCTGGAAAAAGCCGGTTTGGCACCGCAAGTTATGATTGATTTCAGCCACGCGAACTCCAGCAAGCAATTTAAAAAGCAAATGGATGTGTGTACTGATGTTTGCGGGCAAATTGCTGGCGGCGAACAAGGCATTATGGGTGTGATGGTTGAAAGCCACCTTGTTGAGGGTAACCAGAGCCTGGAAAGTGGTAAACCTCTGGAGTATGGCAAAAGTATCACTGATGCCTGCATTGGCTGGGAAGACACTGCAACACTGTTAACCCAGCTTGCTGATGCAGTAAAAGCACGCAGAACAAAGTAAGAAAACCGCTCTGGTGAGCGGTTTCGTCGAGAAACGGTGCCGGGGTAAGCCTGGCACCGTTTTTTATTACTTAGCTTTACCCTGGTTGGCAACAGCCGCCGCTTTCGCTGCGATTTCATCTGCGTTGCCCAGGTAGTAGCGTTTAATCGGGTTGAAGTTTTCGTCAAACTCATAGACCAGCGGAACACCTGTTGGGATATTAAGCTCAAGAATCTCATCTTCGCTCATGTTATCCAGGTATTTAACCAGCGCACGCAGAGAGTTACCGTGAGCGGCAACAATCACACGTTCACCACTTTTCATACGTGGCAGAATGCTTTCAGTCCAGAAAGGAATCACACGTTCGATGGTCAGCGCCAGGCTTTCTGTTACCGGCAATTCTTTTTCTGACAGGCTTGCATAACGAGGGTCATGACCCGGGAAACGCTCGTCGTCTTTAGTCAGTTCCGGTGGCGTAACTGCAAAACCACGACGCCATTGCTTAACTTGCTCGTCACCATATTTTTCAGCAGTTTCTGCTTTATTCAGCCCCTGCAGAGCACCATAGTGGCGTTCATTCAGTTTCCATGATTTTTCGACAGGCAACCATACCTGGTCTACTTCATCCAAAATATTCCACAGGGTGTGGATGGCTCGTTTCAGCACAGAAGTGTATGCAAAATCGAAGCTATAGCCTTCATCTTTGAGCAGTTTACCTGCAGCTTTCGCTTCGCTTTTACCTTTTTCAGACAGGTCAACATCGTACCAGCCAGTAAAGCGGTTTTCCTGGTTCCACTGACTTTCACCGTGACGAACCAGAACCAGCTTAGTTACAGCCATAATATTACTCCTCGTAATCCTGGGGATTGAATGATAACAATTATCATTATATTGCCGTGGTGGCGCCAGCGGCAACGCCAAACCTTAAACATAGCGAAATTCTTGGCAGAGTGTAAGGCTGATGTGAATTTGCAGTTGCTCTTTTGCTGCTAAATGGTTTTAAAAACAGCATTTTGTTTAAAAAGTGTGCTTATTGGGTATCTGGCAAGGCGAAATAACAGATGCTGCTGAAAGGATACAACATCAGTAAAATTGGAGGATGGCATGAGTTTTAACAACGCCCTCAAGTGAGGGCGTTCAGAAAACAACGTGCAGATGGCTTACCGTGATACTGCGGACAGCTTCCTGCTGCTCTGTAGCCGCATGGGGCTCTGTATCAAGCTGTTATAACGCCGTGAACTGGTACTCTGTAATACTTTGCCAGGTTTCACCCGGTTTGAGCACACAGTCAGGTTGTGGCCATTCGGGGTGATTAGGGCTGTCTGGCAAAAACTCACTTTCCAGCGCCAGGCCTTCAAAGGATGCATAGTGGGTAAAATGCCGAGCCGGCGTGCCGTCAAGATAGTTCCCTGAATAAAACTGCAATGCCGGTGCTGAGGTAAACACGCTCATTTTGAGTTTGTTATCTGAAGACCAAACGTTAGCAGCGGGAACCGTAGCATCACCGCGTGCTGTGAGCAGAAAAGCATGATCGTAGCCTTTAACGCCAGCCTGGTTTTCATCACGCAGGAAATCTTCATCAATAGTCTTCGGCCCGCGGAAATCAAACCCTGTATGCTGTACGCCAGCCAGTTCGCCCGATGGAATACCGTCACTATTAACCGGCAACCACTGGTCTGCGAACAACTGCAGGCGGTGCTGGCGAATATCGCCTTTTTTGCCGTCCAGATTGAAGTAGGCATGGTTGGTCAGGTTAACCGGGCAGGGTTTATCCACCTGAGCATGGTAAATAATAGCAATACGGTTATCAGGTGTTACCCGGTAAATGACGCTGGCTGTCAGATTACCTGGAAAACCCTGATCGCCATCCGGTGAGGTCAGTTGTAAAACCGCCTGTTGGCTGTCATGGCTGACTATCTCCCAACGGCGCTTATCGAAGCCTTCAGGGCCACCATGCAGTTGGTGTTCCCCCTGGCTGGGTTTCAAATGTACTGTTAGCCCATCGAGGGTGTACTGGCTGTTGTTAATACGGTTTGCATAGCGGCCAATTGAAGCACCCAGAAAAGCACCTTGCTGAGTATATTGCTCAGGTGTTTCACAGCCCAACAGCACTTCACGGGTATGCCCGTCTTTCAGCGGAACGCGACACGACAACAGTGTTGCGCCCCAGTCCATCAGCATGACTTCCATGCCAGCCTGGTTGTGTAGGGTTATCAGTTTAAATGGTTGGCCATCCGGTGCCATACCGTGTTCCTGGCTTAACATAATCCGGCTCCTTCGGAGGGTTTGCACACGTAAAAGGTTTCTTTAATACCGGTTTTTGCTTCGTACTGGCTGGCAACCGCCTGGCGAACATCATCCACCAGTGTTTCAGGCACCAGTGCCACAACGCACCCACCAAAGCCACCGCCAGTCATACGCACGCCGCCTTTATTACCGATAGCAGCCTTAACAATATCAACCAGCGTGTCAATTTGTGGGACGGTTATCTCAAAATCGTCACGCATAGAAACGTGAGAAGCTGCCATCAGCTCACCCATTTTCTGCAAATCGCCTTCAGCCAGTGCATCAGCGGCTGCCAGAGTGCGTTCATTCTCAGTTAACACATGGCGTACACGTTTTGCTACCACTGGGTCCAGCTCATTAGCGACAGCATTAAACGACGCCAGGCTAACATCGCGTAATGCTTTTTGCGTGAAGAAGCGGGCACCCGTTTCACACTGTTCACGTCGGGTGTTGTATTCACTGCCAACCAGTGTGCGTTTAAAGTTACTGTTGATAATGATAACTGCCACGCCTTTTGGCATTGGGACAGCTTTAGTACCCAGGCTACGGCAATCAATAAGCAATGCATGGTCCTGCTTGCCCAACGCGGAAATCAGTTGGTCCATAATCCCGCAGTTACATCCCACAAACTGGTTTTCTGCTTCTTGCCCATTCAGCGCCAGTTGCGAACCATCCAGTGGCAGGTGGTACAGTTGCTGGAAGACTTTACCTACAGCAACTTCCAACGAGGCAGATGAGCTCAAACCGGCCCCTTGGGGCACATTGCCGCTAATCACCAGGTCGGCACCACCGAATGCGTTGTTGCGTTTTTGCAAATGTTTAACTACGCCGCGCACATAATTAGACCATTGTTGGTCTGGGTGGCTCAGAATCGGCTCATCAAGGGAAAACTCATCACGCTGGTTATCGTAATCTGCGGCGATAACACGCACGACACGGTCATCGCGTGGTGCACAACTGATCACAGTCTGGTAATCAATTGCACAAGGCAAAACAAAGCCATCGTTGTAGTCAGTGTGCTCACCAATCAGGTTCACACGGCCTGGTGCCTGGATAGTTTCTTTTGCCGGGTAGCCAAAAATTTCAGTAAAAAGGGCCAGGGTGTTTTCTTTCAGACTCATTGTTATTCTCCTGATTCGCGAAAATGAATATCACTGACCGCCCGCAAGCGCTCAGCAGCCTGCTCCGCGGTTAAATCGCGCTGTGTTTCCGCCAGCATTTCGTAACCCACCATAAATTTGCGTACCGTTGCTGAGCGCAACAGTGGTGGGTAAAAGTGAGCATGTAACTGCCAGTGTGAGTTATCTTTGCCATTAAATGGCGCGCCATGCCAACCCATGGAGTAAGGGAAAGAGCACTGAAATAAGTTGTCATAGCGGCTGGTCAGCTTTTTCAGGGCGACAGCCAGGTCTTTGTGTTGTTCGGGTGACAAATCAGTCAGGCGCTGAGTGTGCACTTTAGGCAATAGCAGTGTTTCAAATGGCCAGGCTGCCCAATAAGGCACTACAGCCAGCCAGTGTTGTGTTTCGACAACGGTACGGCTGCCATCATTCATTTCTTGCCGGGCATAATCCACCAGCATAGGTGACCCATGTTGGGCAAACCAGGCTTGCTGATGTTCATCTTCGCGAGCCGCTTCATTAGGCAGGAAGCTGTTAGCCCATACCTGGCCATGTGGATGCGGGTTAGAGCATCCCATTGCGGCCCCTTTATTCTCGAAAACCTGAATCCAGGGGTAAGTCTGCCCCAGTTCTGCGGTTTGTTCCTGCCAGGTGCTGATAACACCTTCCAGCGCCTCTGGTGTCAGTTCCGGTAGGGTTTTACTGTGGTCAGGAGAGAAACAGATTACCCGGCTGGTACCACGAGCACTCTGGCAACGAAACAGTGAGTCCGGTGTTTCTGTTGCATCTGGTGTATCGGGCATCAGTGCTGCAAAATCATTGGTAAAAACGTGCGTCCCGGTGTAATTGGGATTGGTATCTCCCGTTACTCGGGTATTACCCGGACACAAATAACATTCAGGGTCGTGCTGTGGTAATGCTTGTTTGGCTGGCGTCTCCTGCGCCCCTTGCCAGGGGCGCTTTGCACGGTGCGGAGAAACCAGAACCCATTGCCCTGTTAACGGGTTATAACGGCGATGTGGGTGTTCGACAGGATTAAAGGGTTCCATAACATTTCCTTAGTCAGGGTAACCTTGCGGGTGAGCAGATTGCCACCGCCAGGTATCGGCAGCCATTTCATCCAGCGTGCGTGAAACACGCCAGCCCAGTTCTTTATCCGCTTTGGTTGCATCGGCCCAGTAAGCAGGTAAGTCACCCGCACGGCGCGGTGCAAAGTGGTAATTGACGGGTTTGCCACAAGCTTTACTGAACGCATTAATCACATCCAGCACGCTGCTACCAACACCAGCCCCCAGGTTGTAGATATGTACGCCGGGTTTATTTGCCAGTTTCTGCATGGCCACAACATGCCCATCAGCCAAATCCATAACATGGATATAGTCCCGCACGCCGGTGCCGTCTTCCGTCGGGTAGTCGTTACCGAACACAGCCAGTGACTCCCGGCGGCCAACAGCAACTTGAGCAATATAAGGCATCAGGTTATTAGGAATACCTTGTGGGTCTTCGCCCATGTCGCCTGATGGGTGAGCACCAACCGGATTGAAGTAGCGCAGCAGGGCAATACTCCAGCTTGGGTCTGCGGTATGCAGGTCGGTTAAGATCTGTTCCACCATTAACTTGCTGCGCCCATAGGGGCTTGCAGGCATCCCGGTTGGGAAGGTTTCTACGTAAGGGATTTTCGGCTGGTCGCCATATACCGTAGCTGATGAACTGAAGATAAAGTTTTTGACATTGGCTGCCCGCATTGCAGCAATCAGGCGCAGGGTGCCAGTGACGTTGTTATCGTAGTATTCAACAGGTTTTTGGACTGATTCACCAACAGCTTTCAGGCCAGCGAAGTGAATAACAGCCTCAATTGCATGGTCATGAAGAATTTCAGTGAGTAAGGCTTCGTTGCGAATGTCACCATCAATAAATAACGGCTGTTTTCCGCCAAGGCGTTCAATGACAGGCAGTACACTACGTTTGCTGTTGCACAGGTTATCAAGGATAAAGACCTCGTGCCCGCTTTGTAGTAACTGAACGCAGGTATGACTGCCAATGTAACCGCTACCACCTGTTACCAGAACTCTCATTTTTCGCTCCATTACGCTTATGGTATGTAATAAACATAGCATAACAGAGTGGCAAAAAGTGTGACATGGAATAAATTAGTGGAATCGTTTACACAGAGATTTCATCTACAGATCAACCCTGAACAGGCGCATTGTAAATCAACAGGATAGATTGTGTAGATGCGGGGATTCCGAAAAAACGGGCCAGTGGCCCGCTTGTTTTTACAGAATATCGGTCTGGTAACGATAAATGCCGTTGTCCGGAACAAAGGTTAAACGATGAGTGATGCAGTCTGGTGCATCCTGCATGTGGTGAGAGACGAAAAGCAACTGGGTATCACCTTCACTAATCAACACATCAATAAAGCGGCGTACCAGCAAACGGTTTAACGGATCCAGGCCTTGCAAGGGTTCATCCAGAATCAACAAAGTAGGGTGTTTGACCAGTGCGCGGGCAATCAATGCAATACGTTGCTGCCCCCAGGAAAGGGAGTGGAAAGGGGCATCGGCCGTAGCATTATCCATCCCCAGTAATTGCAGCCATTCACGGACCAGGCGTTGCTGGCGTTCAGATACGGCCTGGTAAATGCCAATCGTATCGAAGAAACCAGAGAGAATGACATTACGAAGTGTTGTGCTGACACGGTAGTCAAGGTGCAGGCTGCTACTGACATAGCCAATATGTTTTTTAATATCCCATATGGTTTCGCCACTGCCACGACGCCGCCCAAACAACGTCAGGTCATTACTGTAACCCTGAGGATGATCGCCAGTAACCAGACTCAGCAACGTGGATTTTCCTGCACCGTTTGGGCCGACAATTTGCCAGTGCTCGCCAGGGCTTACTTGCCAGTCAAGCTCATGCAAAACCGGGCGGTCATTCCAGGATACTACGCCTTTATTCAGGGTAATTAATGGCTGCGCAGGGTCGAGAGTGGCACGTGGTGAAGGTACATCGGCTTCTGGAATACTGATGCCTGCCAACCGTTCACTGTGGGCCAGTTGTGCAATCAGTGCCTGTGAAAGTAATTCAGCTTTATCACCAGTAGTCTGCAAAGCACAATCGGCCAGCACACCCGCATAGCGGATAAATTCGGGGATCTCATCGAACCGGTTAAGTACCAGCACCAGGGTGTAACCTTGCTGGTTGAGGTGGGCGAGTTCACCAGCCAGTTGCTCCCGCGACTCAATATCAAGCCCATCAAAAGGCTCATCAAACACCAGTAAATCCGGGTTGGGCATCAGTGCCTGGCATAACAGCGCCTTGCGCGTTTCGCCAGTTGACAGGTATTTAAACCGCCTGTCCAGCAAATGGCTGATACCGAACCGTTGCGCCAGTTGCAGGCATTGTGCCGGGTCTTTTACTGAGTCCTGAATAATTTCAGCGGTAGTGCGGCCGGTATCGTCCTCATCAGCACTGAGCATATCAGTATTATTGCGTTGCCACTCCTCACGAACTAATTGGTGCAGCAATTCAAATGACAGCAATACAGGCTTGTGAAACGAACTGGTCAGTGTGCCGCGCATGGCGGGCAGATTGCCACTCAGTACGCGGGCGAGTGCAGATTTTCCACTGCCGTTCGCGCCAACAAAAGCCCAGCTTTCCCCGGCGCGAATAGTTAAATCATCAATCACCAGTGAACGGGTATCGCTCAGGTGAAACGTACATTGCGAAATTTGCAACAATGACATCATATATCCCGTTTATTGCAGTAAATAATACAGGGATACGTGTTCCGCACGGGCTTGTCAATCACTATGCAGTGTAACGCCACCATCCAAGGATGCTGGCTAAGCCCGATTAACAGAGTGTGGCAATGATAACGTGATCGGCATTGAAATAAGCTGTAACCTGGCTCTCGGCCTCCAGCGCTTCCGCCGCTACAACCTGGTTGGGAAGTGTTGCACACAGCGTTTGCCCATCTGGCAGTGTCACCAGAACCTCACTTTGTTCTGGGCCCTGTTCAATGGTTTTGATTGTGCCGGGTAGTATGTTGTCAGCCTGGCTTGCGCGTTGCACATCGCGGGTAATCCCTACCCAGGGCGCTTTTATCAGAACCAGCACCTCTTTACCTGGTTCCAGCCCAAGCCTGTGCGCACTTTGTTCCGTCAGGGCTACTTTTAACTGTGTTTGCCCGTCGGCGAGTAGAATATTAACGTGTTGCTGAACATGTTGATTATCGCGCTCAAGGAGGGTGCCAAACAGCTGGTTTCTGGCACTGGTTTGCAGTGAGAAACGTGAAATGGCTGCCAATAAACTGTCCAGTGGAAGGGCGTCATCACGCAGTACATCGAACGCTTTTTGCTGAATTTGCGCCAGCAAATCATACAACTGAATTAACCGCTTTCCATAAGGCGTCAGTAGCGCGCCGCCACCGCCTTTGCCCCCGGTCGCTCTTTCTACCAGCAACTGGTCGGTCAGTTGGTTCATTTCATTTATGGCATCCCAGGCGCTCTTGTAGCTAATACCTGCCATTTTAGCGCCCTGGCTAATTGAGCCCGTTTGTTCTATTTGTTTAAGAAGAGAAATACGCCGTGGGTCTGCAAAGAGGCTTCCCTGAAGTTTTAGCGTGAGTAAGATTTCAGCCTGCATGTGCGGCTCCTGGTTAAATGAGAATCCAGTGATTGTAAACGTCAGGGCAAATTCGCACAAAAGGCGTGTGCGTTTTTGGTGGATAACAGTACAATGGCCGGGAATTTACAAGGGAGACAACCATGTTAGAGTTATTGAAAAGTCTGGTTTTCGCCGTTTGCATGGTGCCTGTCATGATGGCGATTATTCTCGGGCTGATTTATGCGTTTGGTGAGGTATTCAACATCTTTTCGGGTATTGGTCGTAAAAAAACCTCCTGAGTCTCCATGCATAACGCCATTTCCAACGCCCGGTTTGCCCGGGCGTTGCTGTTTTTAGTAAGCAAGAAAAAACATAGTTTACCCTGCCTGTAGCTGAAAACAGCACCTCAATAAACTCCACTAAGAGCCAATTACAGCAAGTGATGCTGGCTTTTCGTATCACCCGGTTTAACCGGGCTTTTTTCGTTGTAAAGACCCTGGTTTTTTTGCCGATAAATGTTATGAGAATCACAGGTGTTACGTTATATTGCAAAATATACAACGAAAAACCTGGAGAAAATCATGGCTAAGACGTGGGTAAAACTGGCAGTGGGTGTCACTTTATCATTGGGAATGGCAGCACAGGCGATGGCAGACAATGCCAAAGTCACTATTTTTGCGGCAGCCTCTTTAACCAATGCACTGCAAGATATTGCAACACAATATAAAAAAGAGAAGCATGTTGATGTGGTCGCTTCTTTTGCTTCGTCCTCAACGCTGGCACGCCAGATAGAGGCAGGTGCTCCGGCTGATTTATACATCTCCGCAGACCAAAAATGGATGAATTACGCAGTCGATAAAAACACCATTGATACCGCCAGCCGTAAAACGCTGTTGGGCAATAGCCTGGTGCTGGTCGCGCCAGCAGCCGCTTCCCAGGGCGATGTTACAATTAACGATAAAACTGACTGGGTGGCGTTATTGAAAGGCGGGCGTCTGGCTGTGGGGGACCCTGCTCATGTTCCGGCAGGGATTTATGCAAAACAGGCACTGGAAAAATTAGGGGCCTGGGATACACTTTCCGCAAAACTGGCTCCCGCGCAAGATGTGCGTGGTGCGTTAGCTCTGGTTGAACGCAGTGAGTCACCCTTGGGGATTGTCTATGGTTCTGACGCAGTAGCCAGCAAAGGGGTAAAAGTGATTGGAACCTTCCCGGAGGATTCCCATCCGAAAGTTGAATACCCACTTGCGATAGTAAAAGGGCATACTGATGCTCAGGTGAAAGCATTCTACGAATACCTGCAAGGCCCTGAAGCAGCCGCAGTATTCAAACAATATGGGTTTACAACGAAACAATGATATTGACTGATCCCGAATGGCAGGCGCTATTACTCAGCCTGAAAGTTTCAACATTTGCTGTTTGCGTGAGTTTGCCATTTGGGATTGCATTAGCCTGGGTGCTGGTCCGTTGCTCCTTCCCCGGAAAATCTTTACTGGATGGCATTGTCCACCTTCCTCTTGTTTTGCCGCCTGTTGTTGTCGGTTACCTGTTGCTGGTGGTGATGGGGCGCAATGGCGTGGTTGGCCGTTTTCTTTATGATTGGTTTGGCCTGACATTCGCCTTTAGCTGGCGTGGTGCGGTAATGGCTGCGGCAGTGATGTCATTTCCTTTAATGGTGCGTGCTATTCGCCTGGGGCTTGAAGGGGTGGATCAGCGCCTGGAACATGCGGCAAGAACCCTTGGTGCCAGCCGCTGGCGGGTGTTCTGGACGATTACGCTGCCGCTAACGTTGCCCGGTATTATTGTTGGTACCGTTCTGGCATTTGCCCGTTCGCTGGGCGAATTTGGCGCTACTATCACGTTTGTTTCGAATATTCCCGGTGAAACCCGCACACTGCCTTCCGCAATGTACACTTTGATTCAGACACCTGGTGGCGAAGGTGCTGCCGCCCGTTTGTGCGTTATTGCCATTATTCTGGCTTTATGTTCACTGATGATTTCTGAATGGCTGGCCAGGCTGAGCCGTCGGCGCATAGGGAGAGAGTAATGCTGGAGCTGCAATTTACCCAAACACTTGGCACACATCGTTTGCATATTGATGAAACCTTGCCTGGCAAAGGAATTACCGCCATTTTCGGGGTGTCTGGTGCCGGGAAAACTTCGTTGATTAATGCAATAAGCGGCCTGACTCGCCCCCAGGAAGGGAAAATTGTGCTTAATGAGCGGGTACTGAGCGACACCGAACGGGATGTCTTCCTTGCCCCGGAAAAACGGCGTATAGGCTATGTCTTTCAGGATGCGCGCCTGTTTCCCCATTACCGTGTGCGCGGCAATTTGAAATACGGCATGGCAAAAAAAATGGCACCACAGTTTGATAAACTGGTGCAATTACTGGGGATAGAACCATTACTCGATCGCCTGCCAGGCAGCCTTTCCGGTGGTGAAAAACAGCGGGTGGCGATTGGCCGTGCCTTGCTGACTGCACCTGAACTTCTGCTGCTCGATGAGCCTTTAGCCTCACTGGATATTCCCCGCAAGCGAGAAGTGCTGCCATATCTCCAGCGGCTGGCTCAAGAAATCAGCATCCCAATGTTGTATGTGACGCACTCTCTGGAAGAAATTCTGCACCTGGCGGAAAAAGTGCTGGTGCTGGATCAGGGGCTGGTTAAAGCCTACGGGAATCTGGAAGACGTGTGGACCAGCCAGGTTATGCACCCGTGGCTGCCGGAAGAGCAGCAAAGCACGGTGTTTAAAGTGACTGTGCTCGAGCACCACCTGCATTACGCCATGACGGCTCTGGCTGTGGGCGACCAGCATTTATGGGTACACCGGCTGGAGTTATCTGAAGGGGCAGCGGTGCGGATTCGCATTGCGGCTTCGGATGTCTCTCTGGTGTTGGTCCCGCCACAAAGCAGCAGTATCCGCAACGTTCTGCGAGCCAAAGTTGTCGAGTGCTATGACAACGAGAACGGGCAGGTTGAAGTACGCCTGGAAGTGGGCTCCCGCACACTCTGGTCACGTATCAGCCCGTGGGCCCGGGATGAACTGGCGATCAAGCCTGGCCTGTGGCTGTACGCACAGATAAAAAGCGTTTCTATTACTACATAATTTTCGGTGGTTATGGGGCAATAGCTACAATACCAGACAGAGAAAACATTGGTTTTATTCGGGCATGTTGAAAGCCGTGCTGCCTGCATGGGTACGACGCTGGTGGCGCTTATGCCATTGGTGAATGGTTGTATCGGTTATTTACCAGTAGCATAATCTCCCGTACCCGTTCAAACACAAGGAAAGGTAATGACCTGGCAGGATGTTGATATTACTACTGGTGGCCCGGCATTAAGTATGTGGCCGCCTGTTATTTATTATTTTTTGTCAATCATTGTCGGTGGGGGTTTATATATTGGCAGGCACTTTGTTGAAAAATGCGCCAATATTACAGTTTTTGTGATTTACGTTTTTTGTGTGCTATTCATTGCAGCGCTTCATTACTGTCTTTTCAAATTTGGTGCGGAGTTTGCCAGTGATGTACTCAGGGTACATTTAGATGTATATGCTTATGATTCTATACACTTTGGCTCAATTGCATTTGCACTTATCTATATTTTTGCAGTTCCATCAAAATTCAAGTAATTGAACATGTTGGAGGGCAAGGAAAGTACAATGACCTGGAATGATATTATAATTACGGCTCCAATATGGCCTCCCGTAATTTACTATATTGTGTCAATTATTGTAGGTGTATTGTTATACGTAGGGAAGTACTATGTGCATCGCTGTGCTAATTTTACTGTCTTCATGCTTTATGGGTTAGTTGTGGGTGCTGCCGCCTCGGTACAAATGTGTCTATTTAGGTTTGGTGAAGACTTTGCGAAAGATATATTAAGAATAAATTTAGATGTGTATGGGTACGATTCAATATATAATGGCGCATTTATATTTTTTGTAATATACATTTTTTCGATGCCAATAAAATTCAAATAATCACAATGTCCAGTACTTGTATTTAACTGAAGTGCCTGGGCATAATTACAACAATAAATACTAAGTGTTTCTAATAATAAAATAATCAACAGGCGGTAATGATGCCAACTTACTGATTTAGCGTATGATGGTGTTTTTGAGGTGCTACGTCGGCGCTAAATCATGCCAGCGCTGGCTGTTTTAGGCATATGACAGGGTATGCAGGACGGTCGTGGCCCACATTTTTGGTGAATGCACCATAAAGAATACACTGGAGCGCCTTCTGAGCCTGCTGTCGGCCTTTGACGTGGGTAGGATCAAATGATGTTCATCTGCTGGTTTAAATTTTCCCTTCGCTGATTGTGCTCGTGTTTAACTCGCCTCAAGTACTTTGATAGCGGTACTAATCCTATTGACTGTTTGACTTTCAGTGAGTTAATGACACTAACGTGAGGTTACACTCTTGCCACGACACAACCCGTATCAGGGCGATTTTGAACGCAAGGCCAAAGAACTCGAAAACTATGCACAGCTTATGGTAATGAGATGGAGCATGGGGAGATCTGGTACTAATCAGTTTGTTCATGAGCAGCAGGTATTCATTGAAAACCTGAAACGTGATATCACGACATACTGTATGTCTTATCGATATGGTATTGCTGAAATCGATCGCCATATGGATGGTCTAAAAAAACAAAGTGATATGCTTGCTTCCACAGAAACAGAAATGTATGCGGTTATCAAAAAGGAAAGAAGGAAAGGTAGAATAGCACTTGTCCTTGCTGAGGTTGGTTTTGTTTCCGGGCTAACTCAAATGGTTGGTGGTGGAGTGTTGTGTGTTAAATCCAGAGGGGCTGCATGTGCTAAATATGGGATGCCAAACATTATACAGGGTGCTAATAATATATATGAGAACGGCTACTATATTATCTTTATGAAAAATACCACGGGTACGGTAAGGGATGTATATCATTATGTGGCAAATAAGTTAGGTGTATCAAATGATGCGGCAGATCAAATATATGGGGTAGTAGATATTGCTTTAACCACTGGAAATTATACAAAACTAACACTGTTGGCCAGAGAAAAATCTTGGAGGTTATTCAGGCATGTCAGATCGGACTTCATTCGTGGATGGCAAGGCATAGGGGCAGTAGGTTTTTCTATCGATGCATTAGGTGTAGTTGGTACTGGTTATCAGATATATCAAATTGAGATGGAAAATAAACCACTGGTTAGTGAATAAGGATAAATATAATGAGTTGGCAAAATATAGATATTTACTCATCTGGTCCTGTATTGAGTCTGTGGCCTCCTGTGCTGTACTATATAATGTCTATTATCACTGGCGTATTATTATTTATTGGTAAGCAGTTTGTACATAACTATGCTAATTTTACTGTATTCATCCTTTATGCTTTTTTCGTTGTAGGTGTTGGGGGGTGCCAACTGGCTCTTTTCAGATTTGGTTCTGATTTTGCCAGAGATGTATTTAGAATACATTTAGACGTATATGCATATGACTCAATTTTTTGGGGAAGTCTTTGTTTTGCATTTTTATATTGTATTGCAGTCCCGACAAAATTTAAATGAAAATATATTAAGTGCCTTACAGGGCGTAGTTGTGGGGGCTAAAAATATAATTGAAAGGGAGGGGGGCAATACTGGTACTGTTAACCAGAAGAAATAGTTTGTGTGAGGATGGTTTTTATTAAAGTTATGATTTAAGTCTAATCCTATTGACTGGTTGAGTACTGGTGGTTTAAAAACAGCAAAGGAAAGTAGGGAGGTTAAATCATGCCACTACATAACCCGGATCTGGTCGATTTTTGACGCAAGGCTAAAGAATTAGGGAGTATTGCCTGTCATTATGAGAATGAGATGGAGCATGGGAATATCTGGAACTGATGATTTTGTTCATGAGCAGCAGGTATTCGTTGAAAGCCTGAAACGTGATATTACTACCAACTGTATGTCTTATAGATATGGTATAGCTGAAATCAATTGCCATATGGCTGATCTCAAAAAACAAAGTGATATGCTTGCTTCTAAATAAACTGAATCATATGCGATTATTCGAAAGGAGAAAATAGAAGCATACATAAACCTTGCCCTTGCTGAAGTTGGTTTTTTGGCTGGTCTTTCTCAAATGGTAGGTGGTGGAATAATATGTGTGAAGAGTCGAATTTCATCTTGTAAAAAATATGATATTCCGAACTTTATACAAGGTGCTAACAATATTTATGAAAATGGTTATTATGTTATTTTTATGAGAAACACTACAGGATCTGTAAGAGATGCGTACCATTACGTAGCAAACAAATTAGGTGTATCAAATGATACAGCAGACTTGGTATACGGAGCCGTTGATCTTGGGCTTACAACTGGTAACTATACTAAACTTACTCTTTTAGCTCGTGAAAAATCCTGGAGTTTATTCAGACATATAAGATCTGATTTTATCCGTGGCTGGAAAGAAGTTGGAATAACGGGGTTCCTTGCTGATACATCCGGTGGTTTTGCGACGTTATACCAGATGTACCATATAATAAATAAACCGTCTGCTACACAAGAAAACGTACAAGGGGAAAAATAATGAATTGGCAAGATGTTGATATTACCAGTACTGGAGCAACACTAAGTATGTGGCCTCCTGTACTGTATTATATAGTTTCAACGATTGTTGGTGTATTATTATATATCGGTAAGCTTTTTGTTCATCGCCATGCTAATTTTACTGTTTTTATTCTTTACGCTTTCTTCGTTACTCTGTTTTCTGGTGTTCAAATGTGTTTATTTAGATTTGGAGATGAATTTGCCAAAGATATACTCCATATAAATCTAGATGTAGATGAGTATGATTCTATATTCTTTGGAACATTTCTATTTTTTTTATTATATGGCATAGCTGTACCAACAGAATTTAAATAATCATACCTAAGCACAAGGAAAGTACGATGACCTGGAATGATATTGTAATCACAAATTCAATATGGCCTCCCGTAATTTACTATATTGTGTCAATCATTGTTGGTTTGTTGCTATTCGTTGGTAAGTACTATGTACATCGCCGTGCTAATTTTACTGTCTTTATGCTTTATGGCCTTGTTGTGATCTTTTGTGGTGGTTGCCAACTGGCACTTTTCAGGTTTGGTGGTGGTTTTCCCAGAGATATACTAAGAGTAAACTTAGATGTATATTCATATGATTCAATTTTCTATGGTTCATATCTGTTTGCTTTAGTGTATGCTCTTGCAACTCCAATTAGATTTAAGTAACCACACCTAAGTGCAAGGGAAATACAATGACCTGGAATGATATTATAATAACAGATTCAATATGGCCTCCAGTGCTATATTATACCGTATCAATTATTGTTGGCATATTACTATATATTGGTAAGCTCTTTGTACACCGTTATGCTAATTTTACTGTGTATATGTGTTATGCTTTGTTTGTTACTCTTTTTTCTGGTATTCAATTATGTATATTCAGATTCGGCGGTGAATTTACTAATACAGTATTTGGAATTGATTTGGATACGCTTACCTATAAATCCATATACAATGGTGCTTTTGTGTTTTTCCTGGCATATGGCATAGCTGTACCAACAGAATTTAAATAATTACACCTAAAGAGTAAGTAAAGCACAATGATCTGGGATAATGTTATAATCACAAATTCAATATGGCCCCCAATAATATACTACATTGTTTCAATTGTCGTTGGTGTGCTGTTATTCATTGGTAAGTATATTGTGCATCGCCGTGCAAATTTGCTAGGCTTTCTACTTTATGCCTTCTTTGTTATTACCATTACAGCAGTACAATTTTGTTTGATGCGGTTTGGTGCGGATTTTGCCAAGGATATACTAAGAATAGATTTAGATGTATATGGATATGATTCAATATTCAATGGAACATATATTTTTACCATTATATATTCCCTTGCATTACCAACTAAGCTTAAATGATCATAGTCTCCGGTATGTTGCAGGGAATTATTGCGGATTATGGCAACAGTCATGCTTAAAACCCGCTGTTGTAAATACCGCTACTTTATTTCCACATACTTTTCGGGTGTAGCCAGGAGTGTATGGGAATGACACTTGCCCCGGCGAGTGAGAAAGGCTATGACGCAATCACCAGTGATGGTAGAAAAGTACAGATAAAGTCACGAAAGAATAATGCTAAGAATAAATCAATGATACTTGGTATAATCTGAAATTATGAACTTAATCAATTTGATGATCTGATAGCTGTAATCTACCATCCAGACTTCAGTATTCGATATGCATTACAGATACCCCATGAGTTGGTTAAAGTCTATGGAAGGTTTAACCTAAGTCATAGTGCTTTATTGGCTAACTAAATGCATCGTTATTATATTTTCATTGACCTATCTTTATTGTTAAACTTATATCTTTAGAAGATTCTCTTACAATCTTTGATGATCTATCCATCGCTTTGAATAAAGAATTAAGTGACTCAATATTTTCAATGGATTTCGTAAGGTATTCAGGTGATTGTTCTTCAGTATCAGGATTATAAGACTTATGATGATCAATGCTGAAGTAAAGATGCTCGCTGAATTTATTTGAGAATTGTTTTATGCTTTTTAGAGTTTCATCAATTGGTATAATGAAGGAAACATTGAATCTAATCAACTTGTTCTTCATTTTATTAATTTCAATTAATTCAGTTTCAAGCGAATCAATTGTATTGATGATTTTTTTAAACGATTCAACTGGTTCATCAATAAATTGATTAACGACTCGAAACTCTTGAAAAATTATATCATATTCATAGACCACATCATCCAGTTTAGAGAAGAAATCTGCTGATTTATCAAATGCAAATTGCTGTGATTTTGAGCGAAACCAATTCTTAGCTTGATAAGCAGCATAAGCAGCAGCACAAGCCATAACTACATTAGAGCCAGCACTCACCCAATCACTAACACTACCAAATTCCATAGCATGCCCCGTATATTGAATAAGAAGTACATTAGCAAAGGCTACAATAGCTACCAATAATAGTACTACCACTAACGATACCAGAATGTAGTTAAATTTCTTAATCATACTGGCATTCTCATTAATGGGAGAGGAATATGCCATTTATTTGCTAGGTAATATATAAACATGATTGTAAGACCTATACAAAAAGTAGTTAACACCTTAAATATAAGACTCTTGATATGGGATCTTGTATCACTGCGATGTGCCTGTTTAATCTCATCTGTCAACGTGGTAATGCCTTTAGACATTTGTGTTAATTGATGCCATACCGATTGATAACCACTTGCAGTTATACCTGACTTGAAAAGTGATGCAATTTCATGCGGTGCTCTATCTTTTTTATGTTGGCAAACGTCAGAAATGAAATTATCAATAATTCTATTGAAATATTCTTCATCTGGAACAGTGTACTTGGTTTTTTGTTTTCTTATAGCCTCTAAAATCCGCTTAGTAACTGTATGGTGTTCTGTCTCTAGTGCCATATTAACAACCCCTAAGTTATTCAATGTTTCGAATTGCACCCTAAATACCTTATAGACAACTATAAGGAATACCCAATGATAGAACGCAATGACTATGGCGAGAATATCGAGCTAATAAAAACAAACGCTGAAGGTGAAGTACTCGCACTGTCCTCATGACAGATCTACACGACGAATGCCATCGAGTCACTGAACAGCGTGATCCGTGCGGCTATCAAGAAGCGCAAGGTGTTCACGACTGATGACTCGGTGCGAAAAGTTATCTATCTGGCGATCAAGGATGCGTCGAAAAAATGGAGTATGACGATCCAGAACTGGCGGCTGGCAATGAGTCGTTTTATTATCGAGTTCGGTGACCGTCTGAGCGATCACCTTTAATACAGTGGCAGTTACACAGAATTACTGACAGGCTCTCAAAAGTATTTCTTAAGCAGGTCAGCAATACCTGTTTGAGTATTATCACCAATCACCATATCAGCACAGGCTTTAAGTTCTTCTACTGAATTCCCCATAGCCACACCAAGCCCGGCACTTTGCAACATACTCAGGTCGTTATGGTTATCACCAAAAGCAATCACCTGGTTCATTGATAAACCCTGAGATTCCACCCACTGTGCCAGGCGTTTCCCTTTACTGTTTCCGGTCTGCGCAACATCAACCTGATCATGCCAGGACCACTCACAGGTAAGGCCCAGCTCCTGTTCAACCACTGCGGTAAATTGTTGCAGGCGGGGAATGTTGTCATCTGTCAGGGCGAACTTCCATATGGAATCACACTGGTCTACTTCCTGCTCTAAAGAAGCAACATGCAAAAATACCGGGCGTTGTTCTTCTGGTAACGTACTGGCCCATTTCCGGGTACGCTCAACATGCCCAACATCATGCTGATACAACATAGCATCATCGACATACATCAGCCCGTGTACCTGGTGTTGCGCCAGTAACTTCACCACAGCATGAGCCTGCTGGTGGGAGAGTGGGTCGGATGAAAGCACTTTTTTTGCATGATAATCATACAAATAAGTGCCATTACAGCAGATGGCAGGTGTATCAAGGTTCAGAGCCTGATAAAAAGGATGTATAGCAACGTGATGGCGCCCCGTCACAATCAAAACCTGGTAACCTGCCTGTTTTGCTTTTTGCAGTGCAGCAAGGGATTCAGGCAAGATGGTTTTTTGTGGCGTCAGTAAAGTGCCATCTAAATCAAGTGCAATAACACGATAAGTCATTTAAGGTTCCATTACGAAAGGGTCTGGTTCGATGGTACACCGTTGGCGCCAACAGGAAAACTCCCGGCGCCACTTGAACCGGGTACTGTCGGCGGCCCTTCAGCCCGTTGCTACCAGGCTACCGTGATAACAGGAGTATTCATGAAACAAATCGTCTATACCGCCAGTCCTGAAAGCCAGCAAATCCATGTATGGCAGCTTGATGCCAGCGGTGAGCTGACCTTGCGGCAAGTTGTGGATGTCGCAGGCCAGGTTCAGCCCCTGGTTATCAGCCCGGACAAGCGTTTTCTGTATGCCGGTGTACGCCCTGAATTCAGGGTTATCGCCTGGCATATCTCACCAGAAGACGGCACATTATCCGATGCCGGCCATGCTGCTTTACCGGGCAGCCCTACGCATATCTCAACCGACCACACCGGGCGTTTCTTATTCTGTGGCTCTTATAATGGTGGTTGTGTCAGTGTCACCCCGCTGAACGACGGCCTGCCGGGGGAAGTGGTCGAAGTGATTGAAGGCCTGGAAGGGTGCCATTCCGCCAATATCAGCCCGGATAATAAAACCTTGTGGGTTCCGGCATTAAAACAGGATCGCATCTGCCTGTTTACCCTGGAAGAGAGCGGAAAGTTAACACCGCAAAAACCGGCAGAAGTCACTACGGTGGAAGGGGCCGGACCACGCCATATGGCATTTCACCCCGGCGGGAAATTCGCCTACAGCGTGAATGAGCTTAATGGCACCGTCAATGTTTGGGCGCTGAGTGACCCACACAACCAAATCGCCTGTGTGCAGACCATTGATATGATGCCGTCCGATTTCACCGACACCCGCTGGGCGGCAGATCTTCACATTACACCTGACGGCAGGCATTTATATGCCTGCGACAGAACCTCCAGCCTGTTAACCATTTTCACTGTTTCGGAAGATGGCAGCGTACTGGCGCTGGAAGGCTTCCAGCCAACAGAGACACAACCGCGTGGGTTCAATATAGATAACAGCGGCAAGTATCTGATTGCGGCAGGCCAGAAATCGCACCATATCTCGGTTTATGAAATTAAAGGCGAGCAAGGTTTGCTGGAAGAAAAAGGGCGTTATGCCACCGGCCAGGGGCCAATGTGGGTGGTGGTGAATACGTTATAAAAACGGGTAACGATGTGTGCCATTGAATGTGTCACATCCCGCTAAAATAAAAACGCCGCAGAAATAACTCTGCGGCGTTTTTTTCAGGCTAATTGGGTAGTTTACTTGTTGGTATTAAAAACCACTTTGCTGCCTAACCCACGGTTGTTGAATTCCCACATACGGTTGAAATTCACATCGTTCAGGTCGCGAACCCATTTTTTATCCTGTTCGCTGCCAGTATTCCCGGCAAACGGGCGTTGGGAGTCTTTGGCTGCACCCCATGGCTGTGCGATGTTAAACCCGGCGTTAATCACGCTGTCGCGGATCACTACCTGGCCGTTGGCACTTTGCCCCGGAACATAACCATTTTCGGCACCTAAATCCCACGCGCGGCCAAGTTGAGCCACACCTTCGCCAGCAGCGTTGAATTCGCTGTTAACCGCCAGGAAGCCATAGTAGATGTTAGGCAGGGTTGCTGGTGCGAACACATAACCTTCTTTCTGAGTGCGGCTGTTCACCACATTGAAACGAGTGTGTTCAAACACCACAGCACCACGGCCAGAAACCAGGTCAACATCCCCTTCGATATAACTGTTGGTTACCAGTGTGCGAGGCTGGCCGGTGGTCATCATCCGGTTATTCACATCACTGTTAGTCACAAAGAAGGTGTTCTGGCGGCCAAGAATGTTCACATTGTTAATCTGAACCTGGTCGCCATCGCTGCGTAATGCCACCGCTTCGTGATTACCGGCATCCACACTGTCACCCAGGGTGTTCTGAATGGTCAGGTTCTGCAATTGCAGACCACTGTTTTGCGACCACACAGCAGCAGAACACATAATCCCCATATCTGCACCACGCTGATTCAGGCAGTTCTGGTACATGTACCATGCAGATTTGCCGGGCATAAACTGCCCTGCCGGGTTAAGGGTTTTACGCCAGGTTGCTTTGTCCATCCGCGCATCTAACGCCAGGCCAATTTTAACATCGCCAGGCTGGCTGCCAGTGCCGTACAGCGTCAGGCTGCCAGGTGCTGCGGGAATATAGACTGCTTCCTGGTAATCGCCGGGCATAATCGCGATATACAAACGGCGGCTGGAGTGACGGGCCATTGCTGCATCAACCGCAGATTGAATGGTGTTCTGTGTCACACCTGGCGTACCGGCTGGCCCAACCACAAAATCAGCCTGAGCAGGTAAGGTAATACCGGTGGGTTTCCAGGGCTGAGCACTGGGCGTCATGCTGGAAAAATAGCGCGAAGGCACAAAGTTTTGTGCTTCATCTGTAGACAGTACCGGGCGTGACTGGCTTCCCGGCGCAACCTGTTCTGACGGACGGTCCTGAGGTGGAACGGATTTACATGCCGTTAAAGTCAGGCCGAAGGCAAGAGCCAGTGCCAGGCGAGAAACCGAAAGAGTGTTCAAGGGTTGCTCCTTGCTTAGCAAAAAAAGAGAACGATTCAGTAAAGTTTGCTTTTTTATACTAAGTTGAGCAAAACAGGAAGCCGATTTATGTATCGGCCCCCAAAAAAGCATATTCAGCGGTACATTGCGGTCAGTGTGGCATTCCCTAAGGTATGAAAATGCACATTAAAGCCAACCATGGCACCGCTGGATTGTGTATCAACATCTATCTGTTCTACATCCAGTGCATGCACCGTGAAAATATAGCGGTGGCGTTCACCGGCAGGCGGCGCTGCACCACCATACTGGCTATTACCAAAATCAGTACGTGTCTGTAATGCTTTACCAGGCAGTGGGGCAATACCAGAACCTGCGCCCCGAGGTAATTCACGGGCATCTGCAGGGATATTGGCAACAACCCAGTGCCACCAACCAGAGCCTGTCGGCGCATCAGGGTCATAACAGGTGACAACAAAACTTTTGGTGCCTTCCGGGGCATCATCCCAGGCGAGGTGAGGGGAGATGTTATCCCCCTGGTAACCCATGCCGTTAAAAACATGGTGGTCAGGCAGCGTCTGCCCTTCCTGAAAATCCTTGCTGAAGAGTTTCATGATATCTCCCGTAGTTGGTCGTCTGCCAAGTGTAGAGCATCTGCCAGAAGCGGGAAAACTCAGCCGCCATTAATGTTAAATAGTGCTGGCTGCTCAATGGCCTGGGCGGTGGCATGGGTAAGCCTGGCAAGTTCCTGTTCACTAATAACAAAGGGTGGCATCAGGTAGATTAACCGCCCGAATGGCCTTATCCAGACGCCTTCATCCACAAAGAAACGTTGTAATGCAGCCATGTTTACCGGGTGTACTGTTTCGACAACACCAATTGCCCCCAGCACTCTCACCTCTTTTACCAGTGCAGATTGTGCCAGTGGCTGTAACTGTATCCGTAACTGGTGTTCAATCTGCGCAACCTGTGTTTGCCACTCGCCACTTTCCAAAATACTCAGGCTGGCGCAGGCCGCGGCGCAGGCCAGTGGGTTCCCCATAAAGGTTGGGCCGTGCATAAAGCAGCCCGCTTCCCCATTACTGATAGTCTCGGCAATTTCCCGGCTGGCCAGCGTGGCTGACAGGGTCATCGTACCGCCAGTCAGCGCTTTCCCCAGGCACAGAATATCGGGGCTTATCTGTGCATGTTCACAGGCGAACAGTTTACCTGTGCGGCCAAAGCCGGTAGCAATTTCATCGGCAATCAGCAAAATACCTTCGCGGTCGCACATTTGCCGCACACGTTTAAGCCAGTTCGGGTGGTAGAACCGCATCCCACCAGCACCCTGAACCACTGGCTCAAGGATGATGGCGGCAATTTCGTTACGGTGTGCTGCCAGCAGCCGGGCAAAAGCAATAACGTCTGCCTCATTCCATTCTTCGTCAAACCTTGTTTGCGGGGCGGGAGCAAAAAGATTCTCTGGCAGGTAGCCTTTCCACAGGCTGTGCATGGAGTTGTCCGGGTCACAGACCGACATAGCGGCAAATGTATCACCGTGGTAACCGTGGCGGAAAGTCATAAACCGGCGGCGTTGCTGGCCTTTCGCCTGCCAGTATTGCAATGCCATTTTCATGGCAACTTCAACGGCCACCGAGCCCGAATCAGCCAGAAAAACACACTCCAGCCCATCCGGGGTCATCTCAACTAACTTGCGGCACAGTTCTATGGCAGGAGCATGAGTTATCCCGCCAAACATTACATGGGGCATGGCATCAATTTGCTGCTTCATCGCCTGCGTAATTTGTGGGTGGTTATAGCCATGAATTGCCGCCCACCATGAAGACATCCCGTCAACCAATTGCCTGCCGTCCGCAAGCGTTAAGGTACAACCTTGTGTACTGGCTACGGGGTAAACCGGCAACGGATGCGTCATCGACGTGTAAGGGTGCCAAATATGGCGCTGGTCGAAATCCAGACCATGTTGATCGATCATGTTCTTGTAAACCATTTTAAAAAGATTTAGTTTACGACACTAAATCATGTAAACCAAAAATAACAGATTTTAGTTTACAACTATAAGCTCAAGCTTACCGCTCGTTTCACTTATTCTGGAGATGCCAGTGGCACATACTCAACGTTGGACAATGTCGCAAGTTACCGCTCTGTTTGAAAAACCGCTTCTTGAACTTCTGTTCGAGGCGCAACAGGTACATCGCCAGCATTTTGATCCCCAGCAAGTCCAGGTGAGTACATTGCTGTCGATTAAAACCGGGGCCTGCCCGGAAGACTGTAAGTACTGCCCACAGAGCGCACGTTATAAAACCGGCCTTGAATCAGAGCGTTTGATGGAAGTGGAGCAGGTGCTGGCTTCTGCCGAAAAAGCAAAAGCAGCAGGCTCTGGCCGCTTCTGTATGGGGGCTGCATGGAAAAACCCTCAGGACCGTGACATGCCCTACCTGGAACAAATGGTGAAAGGGGTTAAAGCGCTGGGCCTTGAAGCCTGTATGACACTCGGCACACTGAGTGGCAGCCAGGCACAACGGCTGGCGGATGCCGGGCTGGATTACTACAACCATAACCTGGACACCTCGCCGGAATTTTACGGCAACATTATTACCACCCGTACTTACCAGGAGCGCCTTGATACTCTGGGCAAAGTACGCGATGCCGGTATTAAAGTGTGTTCAGGGGGAATAGTGGGGCTGGGGGAAAGCGTAAACGACCGTGCCAGCCTGTTGCTGCAACTGGCAAACCTGCCCACACCACCGGAAAGTGTACCGGTTAATATGCTGGTGAAAGTGAAAGGCACACCGCTGGCCGACAACGACGATGTTGACCCTTTTGATTTTATCCGCACCATTGCGGTCGCCCGCATCATGATGCCTTCGTCCTGGGTCCGCTTATCCGCCGGGCGTGAACAAATGAATGAACAAACCCAGGCCATGTGTTTTATGGCAGGAGCGAATTCTGTGTTCTATGGCTGCAAACTGCTCACTACGCCTAACCCGGAAGAAGACAAAGACCTGCAACTGTTCCGCAAACTGGGGATCAACCCGCAAACCACGCACGTCAGCCATGGTGATAACGCCCAGGAAAGTGAATTAACGGAGCAGTTATTACATGCAGACACCGAACAATTTTACAACGCCGCACTCTGATGAGCTGGCCGCAACGTATTGATAACGCGCTGTCAGCACGGCGCGAACAAGGCCTGTGGCGCACAAGGCAAGTGCGCCACCCAGGCACTGAACGCATGTTCTCCAATGGGCAGCAGCAGTGGCTTAACTTTGCCAGTAACGATTATTTAGGGATGAGCCAGCACCCTGCGGTTATCCGCGCCTGGCAAGCCGGTGCTGCACGCTATGGGGTGGGAAGTGGTGGCTCCGGCCATGTCACTGGCTATACCCGCGCCCATGCTGAGCTTGAAACGTCTCTGGCCGACTGGCTGGGCTACCCGCGCGCTTTACTGTTTATTTCTGGTTTCGCAGCCAACCATGCCGTGATAAGCGCGCTAATGCAGCAAGGCGACAGGCTACTGGCCGATAAGCTCAGCCATGCCTCGTTACTGGAAGCCGCCATGCAATCACCCGCCGTGTTGCGCCGTTTTGCACATAACGATGCCGGTTCACTGAGCCGCTTACTTGCTGGTGGGCACACCGGTGAGCAACTGGTGGTCACGGAAGGGGTGTTCAGTATGGATGGCGACCAGGCCCCGCTCCCCGAACTTGCACAACTTACACAGCAGTCCGGTACCTGGCTGATGGTAGATGATGCCCACGGTATTGGTGTGTTGGGGGAAGGTGGCCGGGGAAGTTGCTGGCAGGCTGGTATTCAGCCAGACATCCTGGTGGTGACTTTTGGTAAGGCGTTTGGTGCCAGCGGTGCTGCTGTGTTGTGCAGTGAAGCTGTTGCGGATTATCTGGTTCAGTTTGCCCGCCATCTGATTTACAGCACATCGCTTCCCCCTGCTCAGGCTGAAGCACTCAGTGCCGCGTTGGCCGTCATCCGTCACGCAGATGAATCACGGGAAACCCTTCAGCGCCACATTGGGCATTTTCGGGCCGGGGCGGCAGGGCTGCCCTGGGCGCTGTGCGAGTCATCTACGGCGATTCAGCCACTCATCATTGGTGATAATGCCCACGCGTTACACCTTGCACAGTGCCTGCGAGAGCAGGGCATTTGGGTGACGGCGATACGCCCGCCTACAGTACCGCCGGGCACGGCCCGTTTGCGTTTTACGTTGACGGCGGCTCACAAGCCAGAGGATATAGACCGCTTGCTGGAGGTGCTTTATGCCCTTGCCCGTGAATAAAACAGCGGTAGCGGCAGCTTTTGGGCGTGCTGCTTCTGGTTACGACAAACATGCTCATTTTCAGCGTGAAAGCGGCCAGCAGCTTATTGCCATGCTGGGTGATGTATCACCTGCTCAGGTACTGGATGCCGGGTGTGGTACCGGCTGGTTCAGCCGTTACTGGAGCCAGCGTGGTGCAGCTGTTACCGGGCTGGATCTCTCGGTTGCCATGTTGGAGCAGGCAAGCCTGCAGAGCCCGGCAATAGAGTTCCTGTGTGGCGATATAGAAGCGTTGCCACTTTCGGATGCCTGTGTTGACCTCGCCTGGAGCAACCTTGCAATTCAGTGGTGCGCAGATTTACGCCAGGCGTTGAGTGAACTCTGCCGGGTAACCCGGGCCGGAGGGCATGTTGCATTCACAACACTGGCGGCGGGTTCTTTGTGTGAATTGCATCAGGCCTGGCAGGCGGTTGACCAGCGCAGCCATGGCAACCATTTTCTCCCCCAGCAAGCTATTGACGATGCCTGCCGGGGCTGGCAGTGCCAAATAAACACGGTCACTGTGCGTGAACGTTGGGTTGATGTGTTAAGCGCGATGCGTTCCCTGAAAGGAATTGGCGCCACGCATCTACACGCGGGGCGAGCGTCCACCACCTTAACCCGGCAACAACTTCAGGCGCTGTCACTGGCCTGGCCACAGGAAGCGGGTGAATACCTGTTAAGTTACCAATTAATTGTAGGAGTGATTACACGTGAGTAGATTACACGTGAGTAAACGTTGGTTTGTTACCGGTACGGATACGGAAGTCGGGAAAACCGTTGCCAGTTGTGCACTATTACAGGCGGCAGCACAGCACGGGTTTAGTACTGCAGGCTACAAGCCTGTGGCATCAGGCAGCGAAACCACGCCGGAAGGAATACGTAACAGCGATGCGCTGGCACTGCAGCGCAACAGTACCGTACCGTTGGCCTATCATCAGGTAAACCCGTTGGTCTTCCTGGAAGCGACTTCGCCACACCTGGTCAGCCGGGATACCGGGCAACCCATTACTTTTACCGCAATATCTGCCGGGTTAGCTGCGCTGGAGCCCCTTGCCAACTGGGTACAAGTTGAAGGTGCTGGTGGCTGGTTTACACCACTGAGTGAAGAAACAACGTTTGCAGGTTGGGTGGAAGAAGAGCAATTACCCGTGATTCTGGTTGTGGGGGTTAAGCTTGGGTGTATTAATCACGCCATGCTGACTTTACAGGCTATACGCCAGTCCGGGTTACCCGTCGCAGGCTGGATTGCTAATACAGTATTACCACCAGGGGCGCGTCATCTGGATTATCTGTCAACATTACGCCAGCGGCTCAATGTACCTTTTCTGGGGGAAATTCCTTTTTTGGAACATGCTGAAACACATACCAATCTTGGGCAGTATCTTGATATCACTGCCCTGATTTAGTCTTGTGGCATCACGGTGCTATCCAGTCTGAAACCATATTGTCATCCAGCATGGTCAGGTCGCCCTGAGCAATGCTCCGCCCGCGATGTAGCAGGCAAAATTTATCCGCCACCCAACGAATAAATGACAGCCGTTGTTCAACCAACAGTATCGTCAGGCCAAACTCCTGGTTCATGCGGCGTAACGTCTGGCCCAGGTCCTGAATAAAGCTGGTTCCCCGCCCATTTGTTGGTTCATCCAGAATCAGCAGCTTAGGGTCGTTAACCAGTGCTCGCGCCAGTGCCAGTTGCTGTTGTGTATCTCCTGCAAGGTCACCACCGCGCACCTGGCGTAAGGTATAAAGTTCAGGAAATAACTCATAAACCAGCGGTGAAATCCGTTTGTGCTGCTCACCGGCGGCCATCATGGCGATATGCAGGTTTTCTTCCACACTCAGTTGCGAAAAAATCCGCTTATCCTGGGGAACATAGCCTATCCCCAGCGCAGTACGCCCCTCTGGTGGCCGGGTTAACAAATCTTCCGGCGGGCAGCCTTGCGCCTGCCAGAGCATACTGCCACTTTGTACCGGAATATGGCCGGTAATACAGTTCACCAATGTCGTTTTCCCCACGCCTGGTGCACCAAGCAGGCAAATGCATTGCCCTGTGGGCAAGTCCAGATCAACATTCCATAATGTATGTTTTTCACCATAAAATTGGTTAACGGCACGCAAACTCAACATAATGTCCTCCTCCCGGACCGGCTCTACGTCAGGCTATTCCACTAAGGCGTAAATGCCCCCAGCGCTGGTAACCACTCATATCACCACTGCGTCCTGCATCGCTTTCTGCCAACAGGAAAGGGGTTGAGCTCCAGTCTGGTAGACTGTGCAATTCTCTTGCCAGAAAGCGTTATCACGACAGAAATTTCCACGAACCAGGATGATGCTTACAAAAAATACTGTTTTTGGCGGCTGCAACTACGACTTTGGTAGCACAGTGCACTTTGGCAGTGCTTCCCTGAGGATAATTTTGGTGCAGCGTATTGACACAAAAGAAATCCCTGTGTGGTGCAGTGCAAATAATGTTGTCAGGTCATCGACAAAAAAGATGGCTGGCAGCGAAAAAATTTTGACGGAAATTTTTTTATGCGGTGTTTTTGCAAGAAAGCATCAATCAAAAGGACTATGCCCTTACAGGGCTGGAAGCAGTTATCCACTATTCCTGTGGATAACCTTGTGCATTAGAGTTAGAAAACTCATGGCAAGCGAGAGAATACGCGGCTTTCGACTGAATTGATGTTAAAGCCGCCTTTATTTAAAAATAAATATTTATCAAATAGTTATATAAAATCAATCCTTCAAGATTTTGCTGTGTGTTGTTTCATAAAACTTTCATGACGTCCCTTGACAAATGTTAAAAATGGAAAAAATCTGGGGATAACCGGGTCATGGCGAAAGTTGCTGGTATAAACGCCGGGTGTTTGTGCCAAAACGTGTCATTTTGTGCTGTCATTTTCTGGTTTCACTGTGGGTTACTGGTTATTTACCCAGTTATTAAGGTTGGCAAAAAATAGCACGGCAGTTAAAATTGCTTCTTCCTTCCGCCATGGTGCAACAGGTCACGTCTTATGAGTAAATTGTTTAAATTACACTCCAGCTTTACCCCATCCGGGGACCAGCCCGATGCCATTCGTCGTTTATCCGAAGGGTTGGAAGATGGGCTGGCGCACCAAACGCTGCTTGGCGTGACCGGGTCAGGGAAGACATTCACTATTGCGAACGTTATTGCAGACCTGCAACGCCCTACTATGGTGCTGGCACCTAACAAAACACTGGCGGCGCAACTCTATGGCGAAATGAAGGCGTTTTTCCCGGAAAATGCTGTTGAGTATTTTGTCTCCTACTACGATTACTACCAGCCTGAAGCTTATGTTCCCAGTTCTGACACCTTTATTGAAAAAGATGCGTCTGTGAATGAGCACATCGAACAGATGCGGCTTTCAGCCACCAAAGCATTACTGGAACGGCGAGATGTGGTCGTGGTGGCATCTGTTTCTGCCATTTATGGCCTGGGTGACCCGGATCTCTACCTGAAAATGATGCTGCACCTGACTGCCGGGATGATTATTGACCAGCGCGCTATTCTGCGCCGTCTGGCTGAATTGCAGTACACCCGCAATGATCAGGTGTTCCAGCGCGGTACTTTCCGGGTACGTGGCGAGGTTATTGATATCTTCCCGGCGGAATCTGATGACATCGCCTTGCGGGTTGAATTGTTTGATGAAGAAGTTGAGCGGTTGTCGCTATTTGACCCGCTGACCGGGCAGGTGGAGTCTGTTATTCCGCGTTTTACCATTTACCCGAAAACCCATTACGTTACACCCCGCGAACGTATTCTGCAGGCCATGGAAGAAATCAAAGTTGAGCTGGCTGACCGGCGCAAGGTGTTACTGGAAAACAATAAATTACTTGAAGAGCAGCGCATTACCCAGCGCACCCAGTTTGACCTCGAAATGATGAATGAGCTGGGGTATTGCTCAGGCATTGAAAACTACTCCCGCTTCCTTTCCGGGCGAGGCCCAGGCGAGCCACCACCAACCCTGTTTGACTACCTGCCAGCTGATGGCCTGCTGGTTATCGATGAATCTCACGTTACAGTGCCGCAAATTGGCGGGATGTACCGGGGTGACCGGGCACGTAAAGAAACGCTGGTTGAATATGGTTTCCGGTTGCCTTCGGCGCTGGATAACCGCCCCATGAAGTTCGAAGAGTTTGAAGCACTGGCACCGCAAACTATTTATGTTTCTGCCACACCAGGCAATTACGAATTGGATAAATCTGGCGGTGAAGTCATAGACCAGGTTGTGCGCCCTACAGGTTTGCTGGACCCACTGATAGAAGTGCGCCCGGTCGCTACACAAGTGGACGATTTGCTCTCAGAAATTCGCAAGCGTGCGGCCATTAATGAACGTGTACTGGTTACCACCCTGACGAAACGCATGGCGGAAGACCTCACAGAATACCTTGAAGAGCACGGTGCTCGTGTGCGCTACCTGCACTCAGATATCGACACTGTCGAGCGCATGGAAATTATCCGTGACTTGCGCCTGGGTGAATTTGATGTACTGGTTGGGATTAACCTGTTGCGTGAAGGCCTGGATATGCCGGAAGTGTCGCTGGTGGCGATTCTCGATGCAGACAAAGAAGGCTTCCTGCGTTCTGAGCGCTCGTTGATTCAGACCATTGGCCGTGCGGCTCGTAACCTTAATGGCATGGCAATTCTCTATGGCGACAAAATTACGCCGTCTATGGCAAAAGCCATTGGTGAAACCGAGCGCCGTCGTGAAAAACAGGAACTCTATAACAAAGAGCATGGCCTGGTGCCAAAAGGCCTGAACAAGAAAGTGGTGGATATCCTGGCGCTGGGCGAAGGGGTAATGAAAACCAAGGCGAAACGGGGTAAAACCCGTGGCGGAGACGCCGCCCGCGCTATTGCGCAGGATATGTCACCGAAGGCCATGGAGCAGAAAATCCATGAACTGGAAACACAGATGATGACTCACGCGCAGAATCTGGAGTTCGAAGAGGCGGCTAAAGTACGCGATCAGCTCCAGCAATTGCGCGCATTGTTTATTGCCGCCTCGTAAACGTTAGTTGCTCTTCTGTAGCGCCAGGTCAATCGCCTGGCGCAAACGCTGGCGGTCGTGGCGGTAGGGAACGTCACTGGCTGTCAGTGCTGTCTGAATTACCGTTTTCGCGTCATGGCTGGCGGGCAAGGGGTTATTCTCCCCAGTGATAACTGTGCTAATAACGGGTTTTCCTATTGCCTGTTCCATTATATCCAGCCGCTCATCCAACGACAGCAGCGCCGCAGCACTGTGTTCTTTACCCAGGTTATCAATAAACACGACTTTCGCCTGGGTGCGCCGTAACGCTTCTGTCAGCTCTCGCATTAATAAAATAGGCATCAGGCTGGTGTAGAAACTTCCTGGGCCAATAATCACCAGGTCGGCTTTTTCAAGGGCGAGAACGGCTTCTCGCGTGGCACAAACCTGCGGGGATAATTGCAATCCTTTTGGGGGAACCTTGAGTTGGTCAATATTCACTTCTCCCCAAACTTCGTGGCCTTCGTCATCTATTGCCACCAAATCCACCGGTTGTTCGGACATCGGGATTAGCAGAGCGTCCACATGCAGCCAGGTGCGGATCAAGTTAATCGCTTCCAGTGGACGGACACTCAGGTGGTCGAGCGCCTTAAGAATTAAATTCCCCAGGTTGTGCCCGGCTAATTCACCATTGCCACTAAACCGGTATTCAAATAATGCGGAGGCGACACTCGGGTCGGTAATTAACTGGTTCACGCAATTACGCATGTCACCCCACGCAATTCCCCCTTCTGAACGGCGAATGCGCCCGGTTGAACCGCCATTGTCTGTCGTGGTGACAATGCCTGTCAGGCGTTGGCCTAAAAAACTCAGGGCTGACATTACCCGGCCAAGCCCATGACCACCACCCAGAGTGACCACACAATCCAAATCGGCCAGAGCCCGACTGCGCATAGGATTTCCTTATAAAACAGATTTACCGCCTAAATTACCTGAATAGCGGTTAAAAGACGAACCTTTGGCAAGGGAAAATGACATCTGTCAAAGCAATGCTGGGAAACAGCCGCTATTTTGTCGCGAAAATGCAGAATTGTGTCGCTATATACTTGTTTATATAACGAAAGTCGCCTGGCACTTCATGTCAGAAAGCGCTACTATCCTGCTAACCCGGTTTCAGATATCTGAAACTGACACTCAAGCCTTGGTACCTGTGTCGCAAGATATGGTGCCCTGGCCGTGGCGCTACGTCGTCACCAGGGTGCAGAAAGAAATGCCTGCATCTCCCGTATTTGGAAAGGTGTACATGGTCTCTCAACTTACCGATGCATGGGCACGTAAGTTCTATTACTTGCGCCTGTCTGTGACTGATGTTTGCAACTTCCGTTGCACATATTGCCTGCCTGATGGCTACAAACCACACGGTGTGGCGAACAAAAGCTTTCTCAGCCTCGATGAAATTCGCCGGGTTACCCGCGCATTTGCTACTGCAGGCACTGAAAAAGTTCGCCTGACCGGAGGTGAGCCTTCTTTACGCCGCGATTTTACCGATATCATTGCCGCCGTTCGTGAAAATGCCTCCCTGCGCCAAATCGCCGTGACCACCAATGGTTACCGCATGGCGCGTGATGCACAGAAATGGCGTGATGCCGGGCTGACAGCAATTAACGTCAGTGTCGATAGCCTTGATGCCAGGCAGTTTTACGCCATCACCGGGCAGGATAAATTCCGCCAGGTGATGGAAGGTATTGATGCCGCATTTACTGCCGGTTTTGAGCGCGTGAAAGTCAATACCGTGCTAATGCGTGACGTAAATCACCACCAACTGGACACCTTTCTCGGCTGGATTAAAACCCGGCCAATTCAATTACGTTTTATTGAACTGATGGAAACTGGCGAGGGCAGTGATCTGTTTCGCCAGCATCATATTTCCGGCATGGTAATTCGCGACCAACTACTGGAACGAGGGTGGATTCACCAAATTCGCGAGCGCAGTGATGGGCCAGCCCAGGTATTCTGCCACCCTGATTACCAGGGCGAAATTGGCCTTATCATGCCCTATGAGAAAGATTTCTGTGCCAGTTGTAACCGTCTGAGAGTGTCATCCATTGGTAACCTGCATTTGTGCCTGTTTGGTGATGGCGGCATTCCGCTGCGCGATTTGCTGGCAGACGACCAGCAACAGGGAGAACTGCAGGCACGTATCAGCCAGGCACTGGCAGGCAAAAAACAAACCCATTTCCTGCATCAGGGAAACACGGGTATCACGCAGAACCTGTCGTATATCGGTGGGTAAGCGTTCGTAAGGAGAGAATCATGAGTCAGGTAAGCAGTACTTTTGTTCCGGCGCGTGTCGCTATCATGACCGTAACTTCACACCGCACCGAAGAAGAAGATTCTTCAGGCCATTACTTGCGCGATGTTGCCACTGAAGCTGGCCACCAGGTTGTTGCTAAAGCGATTATCAGTGAAAACCGCTATGCCATTCGCGCTCAGGTTTCACAGTGGATCGCCAGTGACGATATCCAGGTAGTGCTGATTAACGGCGGGACCGGGTTGACTGATGGCGATCAGGTTCCTGAAGCCCTGTTACCCCTGTTTGATCGTGAAATTGAAGGTTTTGGTGAAGTTTTCCGCATGCTGTCTTATGAAGAAATCGGCACTGCGACATTGCAGTCGCGCGCAGTGGCTGGCATGGCAAACCGCACGGTGATTTTCGCCATGCCGGGTTCAACCAAGGCCTGCCGCACAGCCTGGGAAAATATCATCCAGCAGCAGCTCGATGCACGCCAGCGCCCGTGTAACTTCCATCCTCATCTCAAGAAATAGTTATGTCGCAATTAACCCATATTAATGCGGCTGGAGAAGCACATATGGTGGATGTTTCCGCCAAAGCTGAAACAGCCCGCGAAGCCAGAGCGGAAGCTTTTGTCACTATGCATCCCGACACGCTGGCAATGATTGTCGAAGGGCGTCACCACAAAGGTGATGTCTTCGCCACGGCGCGTATCGCCGGTATTCAGGCCGCTAAACGCACCTGGGAATTGATTCCTCTGTGCCACTCATTATTACTCACCAAGGTAGAAGTTCACCTGGAAGCGCAACCTGAAGAGAACCGGGTGCGCATTGAATCAGTTTGCCGCCTGAGTGGTAAAACGGGTGTCGAAATGGAAGCGCTCACGGCGGCTTCGGTTGCCGCGCTGACGATTTACGACATGTGTAAAGCGGTTCAAAAAGATATGGTTATTGGCCCGGTGCGTTTGCTGGCGAAATCGGGTGGAAAATCAGGTGATTTCAGGGCGGTGCAGAATGATTGATGTACTTTTCTTTGCGCAAGTGCGCGAACTGGTTGGGTGTGACGCTTTACGTCTCGACGCCTCTTTTTCTTCAGTTGAAGCGCTGCGCCAGCACCTGGAAAACCAGGGGGGGCGTTGGGCTCTGGCACTGGAAAGCGGCAAATTATTAGCGGCTGTTAACCAGACGTTGGTTCCGCTCGACCATGCCATTCAGGCAGGCGATGAAGTGGCGTTCTTCCCCCCGGTGACCGGAGGCTGATATGTCAGAACAAACACGCATTGGTGTGGGGCGCAGCAATATTGATGTGGGTGCGGAATACCAGTGGTTGTCGGCTTGTGATGACGATGGCGCTGTAGTGACGTTCACCGGAAAAGTACGTAACCATAATCTGGGTGATAATGTTAGCGCACTGTGCCTGGAACATTACCCGGGCATGACAGAAAAAGCGCTGGCAGACATTGTTGCCACTGCCCGTGAACGCTGGCCGTTGCAGCGCGTAACTGTTCTTCACCGCATTGGCGAAATGTACCCTGGCGAAGAAATCGTTTTTGTCGGCGTGACCGGCGCGCACCGCAGCAGCGCTTTTGCTGCGGCGGAATTCATTATGGATTACCTGAAAACCCGCGCACCATTCTGGAAACGGGAATCCACAGAGCAGGGTGCCCGCTGGGTGGAAGCACGCGAAAGCGATAAAGTCGCAGCAGAGCGCTGGTAAGACTGCGCATCACCGTCGAATGTGGTAGTCTGAAAGTCTGTTTTCCCATCAAAATCAGAGGATATGTCATGGACCGCTTCCCACACGCCAATGGCTCAATCGTCCAGAACACCCGCACAGGTCTGCAAACCTATATGGCGCAGGTGTACGGCTGGATGACTTGTGGCCTGTTACTGACGGCGTTTGTTGCCTGGTATGCCGCAGCGACCCCGGCAGTACTGATGTTCGTTTTTTCCAGCCAGTTAATCTTCTTTGGTTTGATCATTGCTCAGCTGGCACTGGTATTTGTTCTGTCTGGTATGGTGCATAAACTGAGTGGCGCAATGGCAACCACGCTGTTTATGCTTTATTCCGCGCTTACAGGGCTAACGTTGTCGAGCATTTTTGTTGCTTACACCTACTCATCCATCGCCAGTACGTTCATTGTGACCGGCGGGATGTTTGGCGTAATGAGCCTGTATGGTTACACCACCAAGCGTGATTTGAGCAAGTTCGGTAGCATGCTGTTTATGGCGCTGATCGGCATTGTTCTGGCTTCTGTCGTCAACATTTGGCTGAAAAGCACCGCGTTAATGTGGGCTGTAACCTACATCGGTGTGGTCGTTTTTGTTGGCCTGACCGCCTGGGACACCCAGAAGCTGAAAAGTATTGGCAGCCAGATTGATACCCGTGACAGCACCAACCTGCGCCGCTACTCCATTATGGGTGCTCTCACTCTGTACCTTGATTTCATCAACCTGTTCCTGATGATGCTGCGCATTCTCGGCAACCGCCGTTAAGCGCTTATTGTAACCCGGTGGCGCGCGTTTTAACCGCGCCCACCTGGTTGCGCTTTACCTCGCCTTCCTTGCGTAATTTGCCCGCCTTGCCTTCCAGTACGGCATAACACACAGCAGCAATAATCAATGGGATAAAGTAATACAGCGCCCGCCAGACCAGTAACGCGGCAATAATACTGCCATGGCTTATTTGCGACGACGGTAGCAGCGCCAAAAACACCGCTTCCAATACCCCAATCCCTGCCGGGATATGAATAATCACCCCTGCAATACTGCTGAGTAACGTCACGGCAAGCACAGTCATAAAATCAACCTGCTGCTGCATAAGCAGCCAAATTGTCGCGCCCATAATCAGCCAGTTCAGCGCGGATAATAAGAACTGCATAATGGTGAAACGGGCCCCCGGCAGCCGTACCCGCCGCCCACGTACTCGCCACGTTCTTTTTGGGGAAAAAGAACATAGCAATAACCAGCCAAGGCTCAGAGCAAGCAGAACACCACCAATACAGCGCAGCGTCAGCGTATCGATATACCACCCGGAGGGCAGGTGCAACGTACCAAAGGTAAACAGTATTCCACCAACCAGAACATAGCCCAGCCAGTTCGTCATAATGCTAAAGGAAAAAATCCGGGCTATGGTGCCGCTGCCTAATCCTAACCGTGAATACAGCCGGTAGCGCATACCAATCCCGCCCACCCATGTACTCAGCGTCAGGTTAAAGGCATAGCAAATAAAAGAAACCAGCATCACTATTCGGGCATTAAGGCCATGGCCTGACCATGACTTGCTCAACAAATCATACAGACCATAAATAACGTAACTCACCACCACCAACCCGGCGGCACTGAGAAGCGCATTACGGTTATAAGTGAGTAACGCTTGCCAAACCTCCTGCCAGTCTACCTGGCGGGCATACAGTACAAGCAGTACCACAACGGCCAGTAAGAATACGCCAGACAGCCCTTGCTTGACCCGGCGGCGGTAGTGGGCAGGTAATGAACGGTGCAGTAACGACATGGCTATTGTCCTCCTGAGTCCGTGGTGACATGTTGGTCCTGTTGCTCAAGCTCGGGTTGAACTGGCGGTGGGACGCGGGTAATACGTGGCGTATGCGCGGGTAACCAGCCCACCATGGCCGGGAAATGCCGCACAAAGTGGAAGGCAAGAACACTACAGGTCAGCCCCCACCAGCGTGGGCCGGGCAGCAACACACGGTCGGCTTGTGTCTGCTCTGTGCTGTGGCTTATCAGTTTCATCAGGTTGTCGCGCAATGTCTGGTTGAATTCACGGTCGTGAATCACCAGGTTGGCTTCAAGATTCAGTGATAAACTCAGCGGGTCAAGGTTACTGGAACCCACGGTTGCCCAGTGGCTGTCCATCACCGCCACTTTGCCGTGCAGCGGGCGTTGCTGGTATTCATAAATATGGACACCGGCTTTAAGCAGGTAAGGGTAGAGCAGGCGGGCTGCAGTCTTTACCACCGGAATGTCTGGCTCACCTTGCAAAATCAATTTAACACTGACACCACGGCGTGCTGCGTTACGCATGGCGTGTAGCAGCCGGTACCCTGGGAAGAAATAAGCATTGGCGATAATCACCTCACGGCGTGCCCGTGCCAGCATACGCAAATAATAACGCTCAATATCATCGGGGTGGTGGTTGTTATCCCGCCAAATAAACAGTGCCTGTGCTTCCCCAGCCTGGTTTTGGTCTTGTGCTCTGTACCGCCGCCAGCGCCAGCGACGTGTTCGGGTACTTTCCGGCAGGTTATCAATAACAAATTGCTGAATATCGCTGACCACCGGGCCGCGAATGGCAACGGCATAATCCTGTTTAGCTTCCGGACCATAGTTGGTGAGATGCTCTGCGGAGTAATTAATACCGCCAACAAATGCCAGTTCGCCGTCAATCACCACTATTTTCCGATGCATGCGGCGGAACAGATTGGTTCGCATCCCAAGAAACAGTGGTGACGGGTCGTAATAACGTACAACCACGCCCGCCTGAGTCAGTGTGCTGATAAACGTCTCACTCAGGTCCGGGGAGCCATAGCCATCCATCAATACTTCTACCTGCACACCACGTTGTGCGGCTGCCAGTAAAACCTGGTGCAATGCCTGGCCCACGTCATCGTCAAACCAGATGAACGTTTCCAGTAGTACCTGCTTTTTCGCCTGATTTATGGCATCGAATACTGCCGGATAATAGGCATCGCCATTCTCCAGTAACGTAATTTGATTACCGCTGCGCCATGTTGTTTTCACAGACTAATCTCCACAGCTAACGGTGCGTGATCTGACAACCCACGCCATGGGCGCGAAGAGAAGGGCAAAGGTTGGCACTGTTGCACGTGGCGTACATAAATTCTGTCCAGGCGCAACAAAGGCTGCCATACCGGGAATGTGCGAGCGGGTTTTCCAAACTCACGGCTGAATACTTCCTCCATGCCATCACACCCGTGCAGGCGCGGGTGGAGCCGTTGTCGCCAGTCATTAAAATCGCCGGCTACAACCAGTGGCGCATTCTCGGGGAGTTGGCGAATAACTTCCCATAGCTTATTCAGTTGCGCCTGGCGATGGGCCTCTTTAAGCCCAAGATGAACACAAATAACATGCAGCGGCCCGGCTTGCCCTGGTAATGCGATTCGGCAATACAACAAGCCCCGTTGTTCATGCCCTTCAATGGATACATCAATGTTTTCGCTGTATTCAATAGGAAAACGGGATAAAACTGCATTCCCGTGGTGACCTTCCGGATAAACCGCATTGCGCCCATAGGCATAATCGCGCCACACTGTATCGGCTAAATATTCATAGTGGCTGGTCGTTGGCCAGCCCGGAATTGCCCTGGACAATGTTTGGTGTTCACCACTGACTTCCTGCAAGCAAACAACGTCCGCAAGTGTTGCACGCAAAGCATCACGCAGAGCTGGCAGAGAAAAACGGCGGTTAAAAGCAGTAAATCCTTTATGTGTGTTAATTGTTAGTATTTTGATAATTGTATGTGAAGGCATAACGCCAGTTTCCTCCTTGTTTTGTTTCTGTGTGCAAATAAAGTGTAGTGTTTGTCACAAAAAACTGGCGGGATACGGAATTTTCCGTAAAGTGCGGTACTCTGATTAGTAGTCAAAAAATCCATCAGGAGAGAAGACATGAAATGGCAACAACGACTTCGTGTCGCAACAGGCCTGAGTTGCTGGCAAATTATGCTGCATTTGCTGGTTATAGCTGTGCTGGTTTCCGGCTGGATGAGTAAGTCCCTGGTTCAGGTTGGCATTGGTCTGTGTCTGTTATACACCCTGACTTTAGTGATGATGCTGGCTTTACAGCGTTTTCACGATGGTTGGTTAAGGGAGTTGGGTGATTTTCTCGAAGAGCTCACCACCACATGGTATTTTGGTACGGCGTTAATTGGCCTGTGGCTGTTATCCCGTGTTTTTCAGAGCCATCTGGTGCTGGTGCTTGCCGGCGTGGTTATCCTCGCCGGGCCTGCAGTTGTGTCGTTGCTGGCGAAAGACAGCAAACGGCACCGGTCAGGCGATTTTTCTGCGAAACATAGCGTACGCCGCTGAACCGGTTATGGCCGTTATAACTAATAACGGCCATAAGCTTTGCCACACAATACTGAAATCCGCATCCTTCAGGTAAATCTCTTTGGTGATATCGGTGAAATGCCGAATCGGGTTTACCCACGTCAGGTCTTGCAACCATACAGGCATATTCTCTACCGGGGAAACATACCCGGAAAGCAAGATTGCCGGCATCATAAATACAAACACGCCAATAAACGCCTGCTGCTGGGTTGAACACAGCGACGAAATCAGCAAGCCGAACCCCACCAGTGATAACCCATAAACCAGCATAGTGAAATAAAACAGCAGCAGAGAACCGGCAAAGGGGATCTGGTAAGCCCATATCCCCACGCCCAGTACAATTGATGCCTGAAAACAGGCGACAATTAATGCTGGTACCGCTTTGCCAACAAAAATCTGCCAGGTAGCAAGCGGTGAAACCAGCAATTGGTCCAGTGTGCCTTGCTCGCGTTCGCGGGCAACCGACAGTGACGTCACAATCATCACGCCTATGGTAGTAATCATGGCAATCAGCGAAGGAACAACAAACCACTTGTAGTCCAGGTTCGGGTTATACCAGTTACGTATCACCAGTTCACTGTTGTTCTGTTTCTGCCCGTTAAGCAGCGATTGCTGGTAATCATTAATTATCTGTTGCACATAACGGGCCGCAATTTGCGCACTGTTTGAATTGCGCCCGTCCAGCAGTAACTGCACTTGTGCGGGGGTTAATTGGTCCAGATTACGGGAAAATGTGGGCGGGAAACGTACCACTAACAGCGCCCGCTGGTTATCAATCACATCACGAATTTGCTGTGGGTTGTTGAGTAGCAGAATATGGGAAAACGCTTTTGCCTGCGCAATACGCTGAGTCAGTTCAACCGAGTGTTTGCCGTTATCTTCATTATAAATAGCGACAGTTGCATTGGTGACTTCGAGTGTCGCGGCAAACGGAAAGAGTACAACCTGGAGAATAACCGGCATTATCAGGATTGCACGGGTTTGCGGCTCTCTTAATAACGACTGTAACTCTTTACGGATAAGCGTCCACAAGCGATGCAGCATAATGTGTTACTCCCTGTCGAGCCGGCGGCTGGTTTTCAACAATGTCAGCCCAATAAACACGACTGCTGAAGCAATTAAAAACAGCACATTGACCACCAATACCGAAGCAATATTACCCGCCAGAAACAGTGTTTGCAGCGTGCTGACAAAATAGCGGGCAGGAATAATGTACGTCACGGCACGAATAATGGCAGGCATGCTGTCTATCTGGAATATAAAACCAGACAACATAATCGATGGCAAAAAAGCCGCGTTCAGCGCAACCTGCGCGGCATTAAACTGGTTACGTGTCAGCGTGGAAATCAGCAGGCCCATACCCAGAGTGCTCAGCAAAAACAGGCTGGTAATAAGAAACAAAATCAGCAGTGACCCGCGCCAGGGAACACCCAGAATAAACACCGAAACCAGCATACACAGCAACATAGCCAGCATACCGAGAAAGTAATAAGGAACCAGCTTACACAACAGTAATTCAGTGCGAGTGACTTCGGTGGACAATAACGCTTCCATGGTGCCGCGTTCCCATTCACGGGCAATCACCAGTGAAGTGAGAATTGCGCCAATAACCGTCATGATAATAGTAATCGCGCCAGGAATAATAAAATGGCGGCTGATAGCGGCCGGGTTGAACCAGTAACGGGTTTGTACATCAATCAGGGGTTCGAAGGTTTCACCACGGTCTTCGGCGCGTTGCTGTTGCCAAATTTGCCAGATACCCTGGGCATAAGCCTGCACAAAATTGGCCGTATTGGGTTCGCTGCCATCCGTTATCACCTGAATGGGAGCCGTATCGCCAGCGCGAGCCATTTGTGCGGCAAAATTCACTGGAATGGTAATGATGCCGCGTATTTTCCCGGCCTGCATCAGGTCAATTAAATGCTGGCGGTTATCGCTTATTGTTGGGGCAATAAAAGGCGAAGCACTAACTGTATGCGCAAAAGATAGCGCCTCTTCACTTTGTTGCTCCAGCAATACGCCCACATGCAAGCGGCTGGAATCCAGGTTAATGCCATAGCCGAAGATAAACAGCAGCATGAGCGGGATAACTACCGCAATCAACCAACTACTCGGGTCGCGAATAATCTGGCGGGTTTCTTTAATGCACAGCGCTCTCACGCGATGCCAGGCAAGGATGCTATGGGTGGACACTGGCATGCTCCTTATCCCATTGGTGAATCAGTTGAATAAATGCCTGCTCCATGGTTGGGTCGGGCATTTCATCACTGGCGGCGCTGGCTTTAAGCGCATCCGGGGAACCACTGGCAATTAATTTCCCACGATAAACCAGCCCGATACGGTCACAATATTCGGCTTCATCCATAAAGTGAGTTGTGACCATCACGGTGACACCACGTTCCACCATGCTGTTAATGTGCAGCCAGAATTCGCGGCGGGTGAGGGGGTCAACACCGGATGTCGGTTCATCCAGAAACAGAATGTCCGGCTCATGCATTAATGAACAAGCCAGGGCAAGGCGTTGTTTAAATCCAAGGGGCAGGGCATCGGTTGCCTGATTTGCGACTGCCTGCAAGTTGAATGCATCGGTCATGCGCTGGATCTTTTCTTGCTGGCGTGCGCCGCGTAAACCGTAGATCCCGGCAAAAAAACGCAGGTTCTGGGTAACGGTCAGGTTGCCATACAGCGAGAATTTCTGTGCCATATATCCCAGGTGCTGGCGGGCTTTGCCTGAACTGGTTTTTAAATCCATATTGAGCACTAACGCCTGGCCATCGGTAGGGACCAGCAACCCACACATCATTTTAAATGTTGTGGATTTTCCGGCACCATTCGGCCCTAATAAGCCGAATATTTCGCCACGTTTTACCGCGAAGTCAACGTGGTCAGTTGCGGCAAAATCACCAAACTTCTTGGTCAGGTTGCGGGCCTCAATCACGGTTTCTCCTTTACTGCCTTGCACCTGGTGCAAAATAGCGCCCAGCGGGGATTCCCGCGTTTTGGTGCCACCTAGCAGGTCAATAAAGGCATCTTCAAAACGTGGCTGAGTTTCCCGAAAGCACGTTTCAGGTAACGATAATGTGTTGGCGAGTTCAGGAATAGCTGAGGGTGTATTGACAATCAGGCGAACCGAGTGGCCCTGAATCATTCCGTCGCTTACGCAAGGCTGGCGCAGTGCTTGTTGAAGCAGCGGGCGATTTTTCCCCTCTGGGCTGGTAACAAGCCAGGTGCGCCCGGCGATTTGTTGGGTCAGAGCATCTGGCGTGCCCTGGTACAGCCGTTCACCTTCATTCATTAACAACACTTCCCGGCATTGTTCCGCTTCATCCAGGTAGGAAGTGCTCCATAAAATCAGCATGCCGTCATTAGCCAGCTCATGCACCATACGCCACAATTCACGCCGAGAAATAGGGTCAACACCCACACCGGGTTCATCCAGCAACAGCACGCTGGGCTGGCCAACCAGGGTGCAGGCCAGCCCCAATTTTTGTTTCATACCACCAGAAAGTTTACCTGCAAGGCGTTTGGTAAATGGCCCAAGATCAGTAAATTCAAGTAACTGGTTAAATACCTGTTGGCGTTGTTCACCACGAACACTGCGTAAATCGGCGTACAAATTCAGGTTTTCCATCACCGTTAAATCTTCGTACAGGCCAAATTTTTGTGGCATATAGCCCAACATGCTGTGCAACTGTGTATCGTCACGAATGGGATCAAGGCCCAGCACCTCAATCCTTCCCTCGCTCGGGGTCAGTAACCCGGCAAGCATGCGCATCAGCGTGGTTTTACCTGCACCATCGGGCCCGACCAGGCCGGTGACGGCACCTGCGGTAATTTCCGTATTCAGGCTGGCAACGGCGGGGCGGTCGAGCCCCCGAAAACATTTGACGACGTTCTCCAACCTGATTGTCGCCGCCTGGCTCATTACTGCTCTCCCTCAAACCGAATGGTAACAGGCATCCCCTGGCGTAATGTATCGTCGGGGTGGGTGACAATAATACGTAACCGGTACACAAGGTCAGTTCTCAAGTCGGGGGTTTCTACTGTTTTCGGGGTGAATTCTGCAGTGGGTGAAACGAAACCAATTTTGCCCTTCCACGGGTTCCCAGGGCGGCCATCAATATAAATCAGCACATTGCGCCCAGGCACTGCTTGCCCCAGGTTTTTCTCATCAACATAAGCGCGCACCCAAACCGGGCGGGTTAATGACAATGTCAGAACAGTGCTACCCGCACTTAACATCGTGCCGGGTTCTACTGCGCGTGTCAGCAGCGTGCCATCTGAGGGCGCGGTGAGTACCGTGTCGTTTAAATCCAGTTGTGCCTGTGCAAGGGCCGCCTGGGCTTGCTCCAGGCTCGCTTTAGCCTCAGCAATTTCCTGTGGGCGGTTACCAGCCTTGTACTGGCTAAGTTTATCTTCAGCGGCTTTCAGGTTGGCCTGCGCTTGAATACTTGCTGAGCGTGCATTGGCTAAATCATCGGCGGAGTTGACCCGTTGTTGCCACAGCGCCTGCTGGCGCTGGTAATAACGTGTGGCATACTGGGCTGCGGCCTGCGCCTGTTTCACTGCGGCTGCCGCCTGGGCGATTTCTTCACTGCGGTAGCCTGCCATCACCAGGTCATATTTTGCCTGTGCGGCATCTTCGTTGGCCTTAGCCTGCGCCAGTGCGATGCTGTAAGGCTTTTTATCCAGCATACCGAGTGTTTCACCGGCAGAGATTTTATCACCTTCATCGACATTCAGTTCTTCAAGCCGCCCACCAACCCGAAAACTCATGTTAACAGTACGAATATCAACATTGCCGTAAAGTGTCAGAGTGTCATCCTGGTGTTGCTGATACCACCAGACTCCGGCACCTGCCACAATCAGAACAAATAAAATCACAGCGGCTATCAGTGGCTTGCGGTGTTTCATGCCAGCGTTCCTCAGTGTTGAGACAGTCCGTATAAAATGAAATCAATATGCGATGCAATAACGTTGCTAATCAGCCCAACTTTTTGATTATCAAATTGTGTCCAGCCCATGCGCAGTAAAATTGTTTCGCGCCCAAGGCGAAAGGCGAGGATTTCGCCCAATAAAGCATGGGTGTGCAAAATAGTGTCGGTATCCAGCGGGTCGCGGCCACAGTAACTGGCAATTAATGCACACAGATGATCGTGCATCGGCGAGATAACCTGGTCGTGAATCAGGGTATAAGCGGAGGTAGGGGAAAGTTGTTCACGGGAAATAAACTTACTCAGATTAAGCGTTTCATCTGAGGTCAGCAATTTGCACATATGGCCACAGGCCAGGTGAATTAACTCGCGCACGGCTGATTTATCGGGTTGCTCCTGGGAAAGTAATTGCACAGCAGAAGCAACATGTGGCCGAAAATTATGACTGATAAAATCCGCTATCCACTGCGCACAGGCCATATACAGCTCTTCTTTAGAACCAAAATAGTAAGTAATGGCAGCAATATTTTGGTCTGCCTGTGTGGCAATATCGCGAGTGGTTGCATGCAAACCAAATTCACCAAACTGGGCAATTGCGGCAGTAATTAATTGGTTTTTAGCAAGTTCACCCCTGGAGGTGACGGGCGTATTCGTTGTGTTCATCACCAGACTCTTTAAAACTTAATCAATCATTTGATTAAGTTTATGTCATCTTTTGGTATCCGGCTACTGGCAGCTTTTTATTTTGTAGATATTTCTGTTCGCGGGAATTTATGCAGCACGAAGGAAAAGCTGCTACACTCCGCCGCTTCATGACACTGTGGTTGTGTCACTGTTGTTTGGCTAAGGGAACCCCCTTGCCACGAAAACGACGATCCCTGGAACTACGCCGTAAACTGCGGGCAGGGTGAGTGAGGAGTTGTTATGTCTTTTGAATCACTCGGGTTAAATCCGGCAATTTTACAGGCAGTAGCTGAACAGGGTTATAGCGAGCCAACCCCAATTCAACAACAAGCGATCCCGGCAGTGCTTGCCGGGCGCGATTTAATGGCTAGTGCACAAACTGGCACCGGGAAAACCGCCGGGTTTACCCTGCCATTACTGCAAAAATTATCCCAGTCTCCGCACACGCTTAGTGGCAAACGCCCGGTACGAGCCCTGATTCTGACCCCTACCCGGGAACTGGCGGCTCAGGTTTGGGAAAATGTGCGTGCCTACAGCAGCCACCTGAAACTACGTTCACTGGTGGTATACGGCGGCGTCAGTATCAACCCGCAAATGATGAAGCTACGCGGCGGTGTCGACATTCTGGTTGCCACACCGGGGCGCTTGCTGGACCTGGTGCATCAGAATGCTGTCAGCCTGGACAAAGTTGAAGTGTTGGTGCTCGACGAAGCAGACCGCATGCTGGATATGGGCTTTATCCATGATATTCGCCGTGTGCTGGCAAAATTACCGTCGAAACGCCAGAACTTGCTGTTCTCTGCAACCTTCTCCGATGACATTAAACATCTTGCTTCCGGGCTACTTAAAAACCCAGAAGTGATTGAAGTTGCACGCCGTAATGCGCCTTCAGAGCAGGTAACACAATATGTGCATCTGGTGGATAAAAAACGTAAGCGTGAATTGTTGTCTCACCTGATTGGTAAAGATAACTGGCAGCAGGTACTGATTTTTACCCGTACAAAATACGGTGCCAACCACCTTGCGGAACAACTGAATAAAGACGGCATCAGCGCTGCGGCTATTCATGGTAATAAAAGCCAGGGGGCGCGCACCCGTGCACTGGCTGATTTTAAATCCGGCGCAATACGTGCGCTGGTGGCAACAGACATTGCCGCACGCGGGATTGATATTGAATCACTGCCTTATGTCGTTAACTACGAACTGCCGAACGTACCGGAAGACTACGTACACCGTATTGGCCGTACCGGGCGTGCTGCTGCAACCGGGCAGGCAGTGTCATTAGTGTGTGTGGACGAACACAAACTGTTAAAAGACATTGAGCGGTTACTCAAACGCCCAATACCGCGTATGGCGATTGAAGGCTATGAGCCAGACCCATCAATTAAAGCCGAACCGGTGGAAGACCGCCAGTCGCGTGGCCGCCGTGGTGCGGGGCAGGGGCGTGGTAGCCGCCCTTCAGCCGGAGCACCGGCGAAGAAACGTAACTCCCGGCCAGAAAACCGTGGTGCTAAACCTGAAAATGCCAACGGCAAACCAGCAAACCGCCCGGCAAAACCCCGCCGCCCACGCCCGCCAAGAAAAGAGAGTGGCAACGGCCAGTAATAGTCTGCCACAGTAAGTTATCTCCGGCCTGTTGGCTGCTTCCGGCAATTCTGGTTCACGGAATTGCCGGCTCTCTTCCAGTAAACCATTTTGCTCTAAAAAGCAGTTCAGCCAGCCACGAAAAAATGCCACAATAGTGGTTGTTTATACAGTACAGGAACTGCAATGGCCTTATCAGCGGCACAAAAGGCGCAAATAGCCGCATGGTACAAAGCGCTGCAACAACAAATTCCCGATTTTATCCCTCGGCCTCCCCAGCGGCATATGATTGCCGAAGTGGCAAAAAATCTGGCGGGTGATAGCGGCAGGCATTTGGTTATTGAAGCGCCCACCGGTGTAGGTAAAACGCTCTCCTACCTGATTCCGGGTATTGCCCTTGCCAGAGATGAAAAAAAAACGCTGGTGGTCAGCACTGCCAACGTCGCATTGCAGGATCAGATCTACAGTAAAGATCTCCCCCTTCTGAGCAAAATAATCCCTGAATTGCGTTATACCGCGGCATTCGGCCGTGGGCGTTATGTTTGCCCGCGTAACCTGGAAGCGCTCGCCAGTGATAACAGCAACCAGGGCGACTTGTTGGCCTTTCTTGACGATGACCTCACGCCGAAAAATAAAGCGGAACAACAGCGCTGTGCGGCATTAAAAAAAGACCTCGACAGTTACAGTTGGGATGGCCTGCGTGACCACACGGATAAAGTCATTGATGACGGCTTGTGGGCGCGCCTGAGCACTGACCGCGCTGGTTGCCTTGGCAGCAACTGCCGTTGGTACCGGGAATGCCCATTTTTTGTCGCCCGCCGTGAAATTCGTGAAGCGGAAGTCGTGGTGGCGAACCATGCGCTGGTTCTGGCGGCAATGGAAAGTGAATCCGTGTTACCAGAGCCGGACAATCTGCTATTAGTGCTGGATGAAGGCCACCATATACCCGAGGTCGCCCGTGATGCACTTGAAATGAGTGCTGAAATCACGCCGGGCTGGAGCCGTTTGCAACTGGATCTGTTTTGCAAACTGGTCAATACCTGTGTGGAACAATTTCGCCCCAAAACGGTGCCGCCACTGGCAACACCAGAGCGCCTGGCAAACCATTGTGAAGAAATCACTGAACATCTTGCTGGCCTGGTTGCACAGTTTGATTTAGCGCTGCCTGCCACAGAAGAGGGGGATTACCGTTTCCCCATGGGGGTTTTGCCCGAAGATGTCATGGCGCATTGTGAGCGCCTGGCAAAACTCACAGATGCACTGCGTGGCCTTGCCGAATCCTTCCTGAATGATTTAAGTGAACGTACCGGGCAACATGATATTGTGCGGTTGCACCGCTTGATTCTGCAAACCAACCGGGCTTTTGGGCATTTTGAGGCTCAGAGTAAATTGTGGCGGCTGGCAGCTATGGAAAAAGCCTCTGGAGCACCGGTATCAAAATGGTTTACCCGTACTTTCCAGGATGGCCAGGCACACCTGTTTTTTCATTGCGTCGGGATCCGTGTCAGCGACCAACTTGAGCGCCTGCTCTGGCGGCAAATCCCCCATATTGTGGTGACGTCGGCCACATTGCGTTCACTGAACAGTTATACACGTATTCAGGAACTCACCGGGTTGAATGAAAAGCGGGGGGATACCTTTGTTACCCTGGACTCCCCATTTAACCATGTTGACCAGGGGCGCATTGTTATTCCCCAAATGCAAACCGACCCACAGCCAGCAACAGAACGCCAGCATATTGCTGAAATGGCGGCGTTTTTCCGTGAGCAACTCAAGGCAGGCAAGCATAAAGGGATGCTGGTGTTATTTGCCAGCGGTCGCGCCATGAATATTTTCCTTGAAGCAGTGCAGGACTTGCGCCTGGTGTTACTGGTCCAGGGGGATCAACCCCGTTACCGGCTGGTGGAACTCCACCGTAAACGGGTAAGCCTGGGGGAAACCAGTGTGCTGGTGGGGTTGCAGTCTTTTGCCGAAGGCCTGGATTTGAAAGGTGAACTATTAAGCCAGGTGCATATCCATAAAATCGCGTTTCCTCCCGTGGACAGCCCGGTAGTGGTTACCGAAGGGGAGTGGTTGAAAAGCCTGAAACGCTACCCTTTCGATGTGCAAAGCCTGCCCGGTGCTTCCTTCACGCTGATTCAGCAAGTGGGCCGGTTGATTCGTAGCCACAGCTGCTGGGGGGAAGTCGTGATTTATGACCGTCGCCTGCTGACAAAAAACTATGGTAAAAGACTGCTGGATGCGTTACCTGTATTTCCTATCAGCCAGCCTGAACTTCCTGAACTCCCGCGTTCTGCTAAGACGGAAAAGCGGGAAAAACCGGAAAAAAAACGCAGGCGCTCACCTCGCAAGGCGCTGGAAAAACCAGGCAGAGAGTAAAACATGGATTACCGTAAAATTATCAAAGAAATTGGCCGGGGAAAAAACCATGCCCGGGATCTGGACCAAGAAACCGCTCAGGCGTTATATGCCGGTATGTTGCGTGGCGATGTACCAGACCTGGAACTGGGTGGGGTATTAATTGCTTTGCGTGTGAAAGGCGAAGGCGAAAGCGAAATGCAGGGCTTTTACCAGGCCACCAGGGCGCACACAATGCAACTTTCAGCCCCTGCAAACCGGCCATTGCCCATTGTTATTCCCAGCTATAACGGCGCACGTAAGTTACCGAACCTGACACCGCTTCTGGCACTATTACTTTCCCGGCTGGGCTTTCCGGTTGTGGTTCATGGTGTGAGCGATGACCCTGGAAGGGTTATAACTGAAACCTTGTTTTCCATGATGGGCATAGAAGCGGTGCATTCCCGTGGCCAGGCTCAGGCGGAGCTGGAAGGCGATAAACCAGTTTATATTCCGGTCAGTGCATTGTGCCCGCCACTGGCTACGCAACTGGCACTGCGCTGGCGCATGGGGGTACGTAACAGTGCCCACACCCTGGCAAAATTACTAACACCGTTCCCGGAAGGGGCTGCATTGCGGCTTTCGAGTGTCTCGCACCCGGAATATTTATCCCGCGTGAGCCAGTTTTTCCAGACAATAGGTGGCCAGGCGCTGGTTATGCACGGAACGGAAGGGGAGGTTTACGCTAACCCGTTGCGTTGCCCGCAAATTAACTGGGTGAATGCACAAGGTGAGCAGGTAGTTTATGCACGCCAGGCAGAAGTCATCCCGGCACCTGTTTTCCCTTCAGGTAAAGACCCACAACTGACAGTTGAGTGGCTAACACGTTGCTTGCGTGGAGAAGAACCTGTTCCTGAATCCATCCAGGTTCAGTTGGCATGTTGTTTACTGGCGGCAACAGAGGTCGCTACTCTGGAAGAGGGTTTACAACGGGTAAGGCAGTCAATTCAGGGCTAAAGGCGTGTAAAAATGCCACCGCACAGGCTCTGGGCCAGCAATACGGGTTACTGGAAAACAGTAGAAGCATGGCGGTGGTTGGCCTGATGTTCAGGCAAAGATAAGGGCAAATAACAATAGGGTAATACACGGAGCCAGGCACCCATATAACTAGGGGCAGGCTCATAAGAGCCTGCCCCAACAACGTCTGTACGCAAATAGCGATGGTGGAAAACCCCCTGTTAAATACAGGCGTTTCCGTGCAGGTACGTCTTTATATGTATTGTCTTACTCTGTTGGAGCTATTATCGCAGCCTTTTGGTAAGCATTAACAGGTAAAAACCTTGTTGTAGTTATTCAAAAAAATTGAATGTAACAATTCGGGCGAATTTATCACTGGCGATCATCGGGCCGAATAAGATCAAATCTCAATGATTCATCAATACCATAATAAGCACTCGGGCCACCGGCCCGCATAACCGGATGCGCTTTTGCTGTTTGGTAAATACCCTCTTCCAGCAGGTGAGCGGCAATATGCACCGCAACCACTTCCCCTAACACCAGCCAGGTATTCAGCTTCTCTTCTGCGGCATTCGTCAGTTGTATGCACTGGGTCAGTTTGCATTCAAAATTAACCGGGCTTTCGCTGACTCGGGGTACGGGTACTCTGCGCGAAGGTGCAGCAGTTAACCCGGCAAGGGTGAATTCATCTACACCGGCAGCTACCGAGGCGGATGTTTCATTCATGGCGCTGGCAAGCTCGCGAGTAACCAGGTTCCAAACAAAGTGCCCGGTACGGGTGATATTCTCCACACTGTGTTTCCAACCAGAACTGGCAAAACCAATGATTGGGGGTTGGTAATTGAAACAGTTAAAGAAGCTGTAAGGTGCAAGGTTGGCCACCCCTTGTTCATTTACCGATGAAATCCAGCCTATCGGCCGGGGGCCAATTATTGCGTTCAGTGGGTTATGGGGCAAACCATGCCCATGTTCAGGCTCATAATAGTAGCTTTCAGCAGTCATTTTTCTGGCCAGTTTGTTAACAGGTGATAACAGGCTAGCACAAGGTATATGGCTTGCACTTTACCTTGTTATGCTGAACGCGTATCTTACGCGCCCGGACACAAGGAGCCAGGATGAAACAGATTGCTGAAAAAACGCAGTTGCACCCGCGTAACCGCCACCAGGGCCGTTATGATTTTGACCGCCTGATTCAGGCTTTACCCGAACTGGGGAGCAAAGTAATACTTTCACCTCGCGGGGAAAAAACGGTTAATTTTGCTGACCCCGAGGCGGTTAAAATGCTTAACCGTGCATTGCTGGCGGCGGATTACGGCATTCAGCACTGGGATATTCCCGCGGGTTTTTTGTGCCCGCCAGTGCCTGGCAGGGCCGATTACATCCACCATCTGGCTGATTTATTGGCTCAGACAGGTAAACAGGGTATACCGCACTCCGCCAGTCTTCTGGATATTGGTACCGGGGCGAATTGTATCTACCCGCTGATTGGGCAGCATGAGTATGGCTGGCGTTTTACCGGAACAGATACCAGTAAAGAAGCGCTGAGCCATGCCCAACAGATTATTCAGGCTAACCCAGGCTTAAGTACCCGGATTCGTTTGCGTCGCCAAAAAACACCCGGCGCTATTTTTTCTGGGGTGGTTACCAAAACAGACCGTTTTGATGCCACGCTATGTAACCCGCCTTTTCATGCATCAGCGCAGGCGGCTCAGGAAGGTAATACCCGCAAGCGCAAAAACCTGGGGCTTAAAGATGCCACTCCGGCACTTAATTTTGGCGGGCAGCACAATGAGCTATGGTGCGAAGGAGGAGAACTGGCTTTTATTCGCCAGATGGTAGACGAAAGCCGTAATATTGCCCGGCAAGTATTATGGTTTACTTCATTGGTCTCTAAAGCGGAACATATGCGCAGTATTGAACATGCCTTGCGTGATGCGGGTGTGGCTATTGTGGTGAAGCAAGCTATGGCACAGGGGCAAAAACAGAGCCGCTTTGTGGCCTGGAGCTATTTATCCCCGGAAGAACGCCAGGCCTGGGCCAACAAATGGCATAAATAAAAGTGGTAAAGCGTGGGGCAGTTCTGCCCCACATTACGCCGTTTTATTCGTTATTTCTTTTGAGTTTCATCAGTATTACCTTGTTATTATCACCGTCAGGTGAGTTTGGCCTTACATCAGTAATAAAAACCCACGTATTTAATATACCCGCCAGCATATTCACTCTTTAATATTTTCAAATTTTGTCTGAATGGTAAATTAATTATTTTCAATTATAAATTTGAAAAATAAGGAAATTATTCTTTATTTTTTTGTGCTGATCGCCCGTAACGATCAATCTCTTAAAATTGATCGATCACTTATGGCGATCAATTTTTCAATATTGATCGTTATTTACCTTTCTCCCCTTAATTTTTTGCGTGCTTTGGTCGCTTCTATTATCAGACGCCGGGGCGTCTCCCCGGCTGTGGTTTTTGGCCCGCGGCCCCACAAATTAAGGACAGTTTGATGAAAAACAAAACCGCAACACTGAGTGCGCTTTCTGTGTGCATATCTCTGGCGCTGAACGGCCAGGCGATGGCACAAACCCCACCCCTTACAGGCACAGTTCCTGCAGACGCCGTGGAATGCCCGGCAGACCTGAGCCTGCTCACCCGCGAAGAGCTGGCCGCCCTGCCGGAGCAGTGCCAGTTACCCGAAGAGGAAACCCCCGCACAGGCTTCCGGCAGTGAACTGCCCGGCTGGATGACCGACCAGACCACCCTGTTAGCCGGGGGCGGTGCCGCTGCCCTGGCTGCCACCATTGCCATTGTGGCGGGTGGCAGCAGTGGCAGCAGTGGCGGTGGCAGTGATGACGGCGACCGTAACGAAGGTGGTGACGGAGGCGATGACGGCAACAACTACGAAGAGTGGGAAATTGGCAACCAGCTGGACGGGGATAACCAGGAAAACACCCTGGAAGGTAACACCAGCGCCGGAGACGGGGAAATCGGCAACCTGGTCACCGGCAACAACACCGACAACACCCTGGAAGGCAACACGGACGTCACCGAAGGCGGTAAAGGCACGGTGGTGGACGGCAACAACACCAGCACCACCAATGAGGGCGACATCAATGCCAGTGGTGAAGGCTCGGTGGGGCTGGAAGTGAACGGCAACGATGCCACTGTCACCAACAACGGCAACAATAACGTGGGCGGTGGCAGCACCGGGGTGAACGTGAACGGCGACAATGCCACCGTGAGCAACGAAGGCAACAGCACGGTAACCGGTGGCGGCACCGGCACCCAGATCAGCGGCGACAACGCCAGTGTCACCAACACCGGGGAAACCAGTGTCAGCGGCGAAGGTTCGGCGGGCACGGTGGTCACCGGGGATAACGCCAGCGTCAGCAACGAAGGCAACAGCACGGTAGCCGGTGGCGGCACCGGTACCTGGATTAGCGGTGATAACGCCAGTGTCACCAACACCGGGGAAACCAGTGTCAGCGGTGAAGGCTCGGTGGGGCTGGAAGTGAACGGCAACGGTGCCACTGTCAGCAACAACGGTAACAACAACGTGACCGGCGGCGGCACCGGCACCCAGATTAGCGGCGACAACGCCAGTGTCACCAATACCGGGGACACTGATGTCAGCGGCGAAGGTTCCACCGGGATCGCCATTACCGGGGACAACAGCGATGTACAACTGGGCGGTGACCTGTGGGTAACCGGCGGGGCCACCGGGGTGCAGGTGGATGGCAACAACGCCGCCCTGGAAAACCAGGGCAATATCACCGTGCAGGGTGACGGCAGCACCGGGCTGGTGGTGACCGGCTCCGGTGCGCATTTCAGCAACCAGGGCGACATGCATATTTCCGGCAACGGCCTGGGGATGGCGCTGGAAGGTGACGGCTTTAACGTGAACCTGGGCGGCAGCATTACGGTGGATGCCGGTGAGCAGCGTGAGGCGGCAGACGGGGTGAAAATCACCGGGCATAACGGCACGCTGGTGGTCAGCGGCAACCTGAACCTGACGGATGTGGCCATGACCCTGGCGGGAACCCGGCCGGACCAGACCGGGCTGGCAGTGCAGGGGGATAACAACCAGGTGACCATCAGCGGTGCGGTGAATCTTAGCTACCAGGGCCTGGTCAGCACCCAGCCCCATGGCAGTACCACCCAGACCGGGGTGCAGGTGTCGGGGAGTGGTAACCATATTCTGATAAACGGCGGCCTGAATGTGGACTACCGGGCGGAAGACGGTGGTGGTTCGTCGGCCTCAAGGCAGCATAATCTTTACGGCCTGCAGGTAACCGGCACCGGCAACACGGTGACACTGAGCGGGGAGTCCAGTTATCTGCATGATGGCGCTACGCCCGATAGCCGTACCATGCGTTATGTGGATATAAATGGGGCGGGCAACCGGTTAATCCTGGATAAGGATTTTGCTTTCACCTACACCTCTGCCAACAAAACATATGCGAATGCGTTTCTCGGTGCCTTGAGTATATTCTCTCTGACGAATGGTGCGCGGATGGATAACCACGGTGAGCTGGCTTTCGAACAGGGGTTTACCTGGGGAGTAAGTCTTGACGGAGGTTCCAGCCTGTATAATAACGGCACACTGCGTTTCCGGCCAAATAAGGACAACGGAGAATATATTGCCAGTTCGTTGGTACGCATCGACAACTTATCACTGATGCATAACGATGCAGACGGCCTGCTGGATGCTGTCTCGGTGCGGGATTCACGAAGTTCCACTGGTGGTTATTCGTCAGGTCTATATATTAATTACTGGACAGGGCTGTACGGCGTGGGGGTGGGAACTAACTCCACATTTATCAATGACGGTACCGTGCAGGTCAGCGGCCAGGGGGCCCACGGTGTGTCTGTGGGGCGTAACGGCCTGGCCGTCAATAACGGCCTGATAACCCTGAACAGTATGTCGAACGACCTGGATGAAGACGGCAACCTGTTAACCGAAACCGGCCTGCACCTGACCGCGCAGAACTTCCGCCGCGGCACGGCGATGCTGGCGAACTTTGCTGGTGCACAGGCAGTGAATGCGGCCGGTGGTGAAATCCGGGTGCATAACGCCGGGATGGGGATGGTGGCGAATGACGGTACAGCCCTGAACCAGGGGACCATCACCCTGACGGTGGATAACGATAATACAGATGGCCTGTATGCCATGGCGGCCATCGGGAGTGGTATTGCCATTAACGACACCACCGGGGTGATTAACATTAACACTGACCTGGGCCAGGCATTTTACACTGAAGGCAACGGTCAGGTGTTTAACTTTGGTACGGTGAACTTTTACGGCAGCCCGATAAATAACGGCGACCCGAACTGGGGCGCCTCTACCAGTGAATCTGATTATGCCGTTATCACCACCCCGGTGCTGACGGCAGAGGGGGAAACCGGTAGCTGGAGCGGTGAGACCCGGCCCTGGCTTCTTGTTCAGGATACCGCCAATTATGGCGATGCCACCTTTGATGGTGCGCTGGAATTACTCCCTGGCAGCAACATCTGGCTGCACAACTTTGGCAACCTGTCGGCCACCGCCCTTACTGCGGGAAACCTGAACAACGCCGGTACTCTGGTGGTGGACGGCCAGCTTTCTACCTACGGATGGCTGCACAACGCTGGTGAGCTGTCAGCCACCACCCTGACGGCGGAGGGCCTGAACAACACCGGTACCCTGAATGCCGGCAGCCTGACGGTTGGCACCCTGCTGAACGGCGGTGAACTGACCGGCGACCTGCAGGTGACGTCCATGGGGGTGAACCTTGAAGGTGGAACCCTGAACGGCAATGTCCATGTCACCGGCAGCAATTTTCGAAATGACGGTACGGTGAACGGCACCCTGCGTGGCGGGGGGGCCAGCTATAACCTGGTGAATAACGGCACGGTGGTGGTGAGCACTTCCGGGGATGCCGGTATGAAAAATGCCAACCTGTACAACAGGGAAGGCGGGCATATTTATAACGGGGTGCAGGCCACGGCAGAGAACGCGGGCACCAGTGCGCTGATGTCTGTCAGCGCAACGAATGGTTCCCCGGCCATGGTGAATGCCGGAACGCTGACCGCGACTGACGGGTATTCTGCGATGCGGGCGGCCTGCACCACCTGCACCAGCCAGACATGGATGACGAACACGGAAAGCGGCGTGATAAGCGGGGTGATGGATGCCGGTATCAACCGTTCCCTGGTGTCTGCCGGGCGGGGGTATCACTTCTATAACGCCGGTGAAATCACGGTGCAGGGTGATAATGCCGTTGCCGTGGATATGGGGGATTCCGCAGACTTACCCCGAGTCCTGGTCAATGACGGTGTGATTAACGTTGGCCGGGAAAACGGGGGGGAAGCCAACGGCACCGGGCTGACCGGGATAATGGGCACGGCGGACAACACCACGTTCTACAACAACAGCGGTGGCGTGATTAACCTCTGGGCGGACAATTCCTGGGCGTTTAACGTGAAGGGAACGCTGTATAACTTCGGCGATGTGCTGCTTCACGGTGAAAACACGCTCCTTTTCCACCCGGACAGCACTGCCCCGGTCACCGAAGGTAATGACCATGATGCGCCATCGGTAGGCACCGGCCCGGATATCAGCACACCCAACCCACCTACAGTGCCCACCGCACCCACTGAAAACGGCGCCAGCCTGGTCAACAACTATGTTATCGGCACCAATGCAGACGGCACGGCGGGGAAACTGGGGGGCAACAACCTGCATATCGACAGCACGGTGACCATCAGCGCCGGGTTTACGGCGGGCACGGCAGCGAAGGAAGTCACCTTCAGCGATGTCTTCACCGGCAACAGCATCAGCGGGGCAGAGAACATCGGTTCACAGACCGTGGTGTGGAACGCACAGGGGTATAACAACGCCGACGGCAACGTGGACGTGACCATGACCAAAAACGACTACGTGGCGGTCATCAGTGACCAGCGCGTGGCGGGCGTGGCAGCGGCGCTGGATAACGGCTACACCAGCAACAGCCTGTACAGCAGCCTGAACGTGTCCACCTCTGCCGAGCTGGACCGGGCGCTGAAACAGGTGTCCGGTGTCCAGGCCACGGGCCTGAACAAAGAAGCGCGTATTCTGGGCCAGCGCTTCACCCGGCTGGCGGCCGAATCCCCGGTGGCCACCGACAGCGGCCTGTCGTTTAACGTGGTGGCCAAAGGCGACAAACGGACCGAAATGGCCAACAAAGTGACCTACGACATGGTGGCGGTGGGCCAGCGCTTTGACAGCGGTTTTGGGGAGCTGGAAGCGCACTACGGCATGGCACGGCTTTCCGGCAGTGGCGGCAACGCCATGAGCCGCGCCGGGGATAACGGGCTGACCGGCGGTTACAGCCAGTTCTTCGGGCTGGGCCACCACCTGAGCCTGGGCGACGGTCTGGGCTGGCACAACAGCCTGCGTTACGACCGCCACCAGCTGGACAGCCGCCGCGACATCCGCTTTGAAGGGGTGCGCAACAGTGCGCGCAGTGACGTGCACATTCAGCAACTGGCGCTGCGCAGTGAAGGGGCGAAAACCCTGAACCTGGGCGACAGCCTGAGTGTGAAACCGTTCGCCGGGGTGGCGGTGCGCCACCAGATGACAGGCGGCATGCAGGAGCGCGGCGCAGGTGATTTCAACCTGAGCATGAGCCGTTACACCGAAACGGCGGTGGATGCGGTAACGGGCCTGCGGGTGAACTGGGCAGGGGAAAGTGGCTGGGGTGCCCATGCCCACCTGGAAGCGGGGCCGAACCTGGCATTCAGCCGCCAGGGGCGCACGGCAAGCCTGGCAGGTGCATCGGGGCAGCAGTTCCGGGTGGAAGACGGCAAGCGCGGTGGCGGGGTGAACAGCCAGGCCACGGCGGGCACGAACTACCGTCAGGGCAACCTGGATATCGGTGCAAATGCGTTCCACTGGCGTGAGGACGGCGCACAGGACAAAGGCTTCCTGTTAAACCTGACCCGCTATTTCTGATATAAACCACCCGTAATGGGGCGGTAATAACAAAGGGCGCGGCCATTACTGGCTGCGCCCTTTTGCTAACATTTGGCTTCCTGGTTATATCAGGAAACGTGTTGCAGGAACTCTTGCAAACGTTGGCTTGGTGGGTTTTCGATAAGCGCTTGTGGATCACCGTCTTCCGCAATACGCCCTTTATCAATAAAGATCAGGCGTGAAGCAACTTTTTCTGCAAACCCAACTTCGTGCGTAACGATAACCATCGTCATGCCTTCTTCTGCCAGGTCCTGCATCACTTTAAGTACTTCATGGCGTAATTCAGGATCCAGCGCGGAGGTGGGTTCATCAAACAGCATCATTTTCGGTTTAACTGCCAGTGCACGGGCAATGGCAACACGCTGTTGCTGCCCGCCAGACAGTTCAGACGGGTAATGATTCGCACGCTCAGCCAGCCCCACTTTTGCCAGCAGGTCTTTTGCCAGTGCTTCGGCTTCAGGTTTGGACATCCCGCGTACACGGGTAGGGCCGAACATGACGTTTTCCAGCGCAGTCAACTGCGGAAACAGATAGAACTGCTGGAACACCATCCCAGCTTCCTGGCGAATCAGGCGCTCGTCTACTTTGGGGTCATTAACCTTCAGCCCATCAACGAACAGATCACCGCTGGTTATCTCTTCCAGTTTATTAATGCAACGCAGCAAGGTGGATTTACCGGAACCAGAAGGGCCGATGATGACTACCACTTCACCCTGGTTAATTTTCAAATCAATATTGTGCAGCACCTGGGTTTGACCAAAGTGCTTGGAAACATTCTTAAATTCAATCACAGGATTTTCATCCTTTTCTCAAAGCGACGCAGGATAAAGCTTAAAACAAGAGTAATGATGAGATAAATAACCGCTACAGCACTCCAGATTTCCAGTGCCCGGAAGTTACCAGCGATAATCTCCTGGCCCTGACGGGTCAGTTCGGCTACCCCAATGACAATAAACAGTGACGTATCTTTAATGCTGATGATCCACTGGTTACCCAACGGTGGCAGCATACGGCGCAAAGCCAGTGGCATGATGACATAACGGATGGTTTCCCTGCGGGATAAACCTAATGCCAGGCCAGCTTCACGAAAGCCTTTGTGGATAGACAACACTGCACCACGAGTAATTTCTGCGATATAGGCACCGGAGTTGATCATAATCGTGACAACAGCGGCTGTCAGAGGATCGATACGTATTTCCGGGAAAGCCATTGGCAGTGCAAAGTAGATAAACATGACTTGCACAACAATTGGCGTACCGCGAATAACTTCGATAAATACCAGTGCGATGAGGTTAGCGATTTTACCGCCGTAAGTACGGGCAAAACCCGCTGCCAGGCCAATGATTAAACCACCAATTAACCCGAGGACAGAGATCCATAAGGTTAATCTTGCGCCTTCCATTAAGGCGGGGATGGCAGGCCAGATGGCGCTCCAGTCAAACTGCATGATGGGTTCCTGTTACCGTGTTTTTTAAAAATAGCAGGGGCGACAAAAGAGCGCCCCTGGGACTGCTTTGTTTTTTTAATTATTTAGGTTCGGTATCGAACCATTTTTTGTAAATCGCGTTGTAAGTACCGTTAGCTTTCAGCGTTTTCAGTGCTGCGTTAACTTTGTCACGCAGTGCATCGCTGCCTTTCGGGAAAGCGATACCGTATTCCTGTGCTTCCAGCGATTCACCTACAGCTTTGAACTGGCCATGACCCGCGGTTTTGATGAAGTACAGAATGTTTGGTGTATCGTGCAGTACTGCATCGGCACGGTTGGTACCCAGTTCCATATAAGCGTTGTCGATATTCGGGAACTGGTGCAGCTCTTTGGTTTTGATATGCGCTTTCGCATAATCAACAGAGCCAGTACCACTTTTCACCGCAACAATCTTGCCGTCTAAATCTTTAACGCTTTTGATATCGTTATTGTTGGCTTTTACCATAACCAGCAAGCCACTGTGGTAGTAGCCATCAGAGAAGTCGACCGCTTTTTTACGTTCGTCAGTGATGGTAATACCTGCCATGGCAACATCGATGTTTTTGGTTTGCAGTGCCGGGATAATCCCGCTGAAGTCCATCGGTTTCAGTGTGTAATCCAGTTTCGCTTCTTTAGCGATAGCGGCCCACAGGTCTACATCAAACCCAACGTATTTATCGCCTTGTTTGAATTCAAATGGCACAAATGCAGTATCGGTTGCCACAATCAGTTTTTTCTCTGCTGCGTGCGAAGAAGAAACAGCAAAGGCCAGGGTAAGTGCAGCCAGTGAGACTTTTAAAATAGACTTCATAGCGTTTCCTTAGTTAAACCTTGGGGCAAGCCCCTGCGAAAGCATGCGCAACATGAAAAAATCGTGCCAGATTTACAACATATTGTTTTTGCTTATGACTGATATGTAACATCGCACAAACAGTGATGCAAGGTGGTATTAATGCACTATGTTGGGGCTTTATTATGGTGCATAATATCAGCCGCTAGTGCGGTGCTGTTTTTTGAACCATATTTCGCTGAAACAATAGCCGTATTTTACGTATTTGCAACTGATTAGATTTATCTTATTTACCTGGTGCCAAAAAAAAGCGCACTTACGTGCGCTTTTATGGTGCATATGGCTATGCCTGCCAGCGTAACTAAGTGTTATGGCCGGCGCAGAATTAATCGATGTTGGATTCAATAAACCACAGGAATTTATCCAGATCACGGGATGCAGCAGTGAAAATATCCGCTGTATCTTCGTCTTTGGCTTCTGTAATAGCTTTACGTACATCGTTCGCGACAATCGCGTAGCGGTCTGCCAGTTCTTTAAGGTGATCCTGAACTGAATGAATATCCAACGGGTAACTTTTCAGTGGTGTCTGGGTATTAATAACTTGTGTGGTACCCAAAGCAACACCGCCAAGCTGCACTGCTCTTTCCGCCATCGTATCCAGGTGGTCGGTCAGTGCCGTTCTGAAACCATCCAGCATTTCGTGTACAGCAATAAAATTAGCGCCGCGCATATTCCAGTGAGCCTGTTTCGTTATCAGTGACAGGTCAATAAACTGAATCACCTGACGGTTAAGTAATTCAATAGTGGCTTTTTTATCACTGTCGGCGACATCATTACGCGTATCCAGAAGTGAGGTTTCATTCATTTTAACCAATTTTGCAGTACTCATTGTTGATATCCTCTCTCGTCAGGTTCCAAATATCTTACGCAACTGAGTATAGCAGTTGATTGGGGTAGGTTATTTCTGTCACTGCCTATCAGTTAAATAGCTACAGCAATGCTTGTTTTATTTTATGATTAATAATCAATGTGTTGTATGTTTTTGTGGCGAATTGTCGGGATGAGGGATTATCAGAATGTTCTATATGAATATATTTTCTTACGGGTTGCCAGTGTTACCAAATAAATACATCGCTATGAATTAAACTGCATTTTGGTAAAAAATAACCCGGGTGAACGGGTTATTTAATGGCGAGCGAAATTTAAATGTAAATATTAATTAATCTCAACACGCTGGATTTGTGCATCACGGCGCAAAGTCATAGCGGAACCTGCGGATGCAACAATAATAGAAATTAACGCTAACCCCTGAGGCCAGGTGAGTGTTTCACCAAGAAAAATCAACCCGGAAATGGCCGCCAGAGCAGGTTCCATACTCATTAAGGTGCCGAATGTACGGGTTGGCAAGCGGGTTAGCGCAATCATTTCCAGGGAATAGGGTAATGCGGTTGATAACAGCGCAATACACAACCCCAGCGGTATTACTGCCCAGTGCCATAACCCGGCACTGGCCTGAAACATGCCCAGCGGCACAAAGACAATAGCGGCTATTAATGAACCCATTGCCACGGTTGCCGGGCCATGATCGGCACCAGCCCGGTGACCAAAGAGTATATACAGTGCCCAAAACGCACCAGCGCCCAAAGCACAGAGCGCGCCAACCAAATCCACACCGGCAACATTCTTGCCCAGCGGTAACAGAAACCATAAGCCCAGTACGGCTAAAATTACCCACACAAAGTCAATTACCCGCCGGGAAGAGAACAGGGCAACAGTGAGGGGCCCGGTGAACTCCAGTGCTACGGCAATGCCCAAAGGGACGGTGCGAATAGACAGATAAAACAGGTAGTTCATTCCCCCCAGCGCAATACCGTATATCAACAGTGGGATGCGTTGTTCGGCTGTAAAACGCAGCCTCCAGGGTTTAAAGAAGAGGGCCAACATGAGTGTACCCAATGCCAGACGCAAAGCAGTTACGCCTGGCGCACCAACCTGAGCAAACAAGGATTTAGCCAGCGAGGCACCACTTTGAACTGAGATCATGGCAATAATCAGAACAAAAACAGAAAGCAAAACAGATTTTCGGGATTTGCGCAGTTGTGCTGGCATGAGCGTCCTTTCATCAACAGATTTAGTCATTAGGCCACAAGGCAAAAGCGTCGCTTATTCTAGTGGATTTTAATCGTGGTGGTTGATGTTCTATTGAAAAAAAATCGGCAAAGGCGGCATACAATAGCCATTTATGGAGCTTATGAATATAACGCGCATTAGGAATAATCCTTTATTAATACAAATTCTAAGTGATTAATAAATTAGCGTTTAATAGGTTATTTTCATGAAAAATAAGGAAAATCTTCCGATGGGAAAATTCCTGTTACAGGAATTCCTGCTTTAGACAACACAAAACGGCAGGAGTTTCTTCCATAAGTTTGATATATTGGACACTTACGGAATTATTTGAAGCACATTTGAGGTGGTTATGAAAAAAATTGCATGTCTTTCAGCACTGGCTTGCGTTCTGGCCGTTTCCGCAGGTACTGCATTTGCAGGTACCAGCACTGTTACTGGTGGTTACGCGCAGAGCGATATGCAGGGCGCTGCTAATAAAGCTGGCGGCTTCAACCTGAAATACCGCTACGAATTTGATAACAGCCCGCTGGGTGTTATCGGTTCCTTCACTTATACCGAAAAAAATCGCAGTGAAGACAGTGTTTACCATAAAGGCCAGTACTACGGCATCACTGCTGGTCCTGCTTACCGCATCAACGACTGGGCAAGCATCTACGGCGTAATTGGTCTGGGTTATGGTAAATTCCAGCAGACTGACTACCCGGAAAAAGCTGACATGAGCGACTACGGTTTCTCTTACGGCGCTGGTCTGCAGTTCAACCCGATTGAAAACGTTGCGCTGGACTTCTCCTATGAACAAAGCCGCATCCGTAGCGTTGACGTTGGCACCTGGATTGCCGGTGTAGGTTACCGCTTCTAATTCCTTTCGGGGAATAAAAAATCCGCCATCCGGCGGATTTTTTTTATCCCACAGATATGCCGTTGCTGAATGTGTTGGGTTGGTATCACTTTGGCAATGCCTGCTGGTATTTTCTTCACTAAAAGCGTGTTACATCCACCCGGCTGAAAATGGCTGGGGCACAGGATTGTATCGGCGCGAATCATCTTGTTAAAAAATGCAAAATATGTCTTGCTGAACGAGGCGTTGCCCTGGGATAGGCGTAATTCTTTTATTGGTACCTGCCGCCGAGGGCAAAAATCAGGCTCTTTGGTGACGAGCTGGCGGGCAAAGCTAAGCCGCAGCTTTTTAGGTTGCTGAGCTGCGGCGCTGAATTCGTGGGATCAGGCGCTTTTGTCGTTACAATTACGCGGCGTGCTGCTAAGCCGTTCACACAGCAATTGCAACAACATCAGGCGTACTTTAAAAGGAGAATGACTGAACACGTTTAGGCACCTCTTAACTTCATTCATTGTGACCTCCCTGGTTGTTGTATCTGTAGGGTTGCCAGCTTTCCTTTCTGGCTGTGTTATATACAGATATAGCATGAGCTATATTATATAGCTATGGCTATTTATGTTTTTTTTTGCGTCAGGGCCTGGCTGGATTACAATGACTGCCCCGTGATGACACCATCGCGAAAGAAAGAAAGAAAAAGAAAGAGGAATCACTATGGTCCGTCGCGCCGGAAAAAATAATACGGATAGCGCCACTCAATTGGTGAATGTTGAGGAACATGTTGAAGGTTTTCGCCAGGTTCGGGAAGCGCATCGGCGAGAGTTGGTTGATGATTATGTTGAGCTTATTTCTGATTTAATTCGCGAAGTAGGGGAAGCTCGCCAGGTTGACATGGCGGCACGTTTGGGGGTTTCTCAACCTACTGTTGCGAAGATGCTTAAGCGTATTGCCGGAATGGGGTTAATAGAACAAATCCCATGGCGTGGTATTTTTCTGACTCCAGAAGGTGAAACTCTGGCGCAGGAAAACCGTGTACGCCACCAGATTGTGGAGCATTTTTTATTGGCGTTAGGAATAAGCCCGGAAACCGCGAGAGTGGATGCCGAAGGTATGGAGCACCACGTAAGTGAAGAAACACTGGCGGCCTTTGCGCGTTTCACCCAACAACAACGCGAGCAGGAACCTTGCTAAAAGCGGTCCCCAGAGGTTGCTTTATCGTGTATAGAAAAACCCCCAGCCAGGCTGGGGGTTTCCGTTTTACAGAGACGCCGCATAGTCTCAGTTCAGGCGAACAGGCATACCAGAGCGTTGCTCGATAGCCTGGCTCAGAACATCCTGGTTAACGTCGGGTTCATTAGTTACAGCCTGAACACCTTTGGTCAGGGCAATCGGAACCACTTCGTTGTTGGCCATTTGTGCTTCCGTTGTTGACAGCGGATTATGCACTTCAATAAACCGTGAACCGTCTGGCTCGGTGGTGGCTTTTACTGGTACATCAATAAACTGAACACGGGTACCAACTGGCACGTGGTCGAACAGGTATTTGATATCTTCAGCACGCAGACGCACACAGCCATGGCTTACACGCAGGCCGATACCAAAGTTGGCGTTGGTACCATGAATGGCATACAGGCGGCCGATATACATGGCATACAGCCCCATCGGGTTGTCCGGGCCTGCCGGAACAACGGCTGGCAACGGTTTACCCATTTCAGCATATTCAGCATGCATCTTGGCCGTTGGTGTCCAGGTTGGGCCGGCTTTTTTCCGCTCAACTTTGGTCACCCAGTTAATTGGCGTGTCTTTACCTAACTGGCCAATACCAATCGGCAGAACAACGACCGTTTTGGTGCCAGCCGGGTAGTAATACAAACGCATTTCAGCACTGTTGATAACAATGCCTTCATGGGGCGTATCCGGCAAAATCAATTGTTGGGGGATGTTGAGCACTGTACCAGGTTTCGGTAAGTAGGCATCCACGCCTGGGTTTGCCTCAAGCATGTTGGACAACCCCATTTGGTATTTCGCGGCGAAATACTCCAGCGGTTCCCTACTACCCTCTGGAATAGTAACAACCTGATTTTGACCAATCAAACGGCTGCCATCGGTGGGCAGGGGATAGGTCACAGCCGAGGCGGTTTTGCAAAAACTCACCACAGAAAATGCTGCCAGTAAAAGAGTACGTAATTTCATGTTCATATTGCGCTATGCAAGTCACGATGCCACATGGGCCGTTAGTTGAAAAAACAGGTAGTGGCGTATTATAGGTTTATTCTTACTTGCTGGGAATTCAGATGTGGATGAAATCACATTTTTTTCTTCATGGTGCAGTAGGTAGTGAAGCGCCGACGGGCGTGATGCGAGGTTTTATGGCATAATAGATCGTTTGTCACATTTTTTTGGGAAGAGAGCCTGTGTTAGTCACCAGTAATATCACCATGCAGTTTGGCAGTAAGCCGCTGTTCGAAAATATCTCAGTTAAGTTTGGCGGCGGAAACCGCTATGGCCTGATCGGCGCCAATGGTAGCGGCAAATCCACCTTCATGAAAATACTGGGGGGTGACCTGGCCCCGTCTGTTGGGAATGTGTCCGCCGATCCGAATGAACGTATTGGTAAATTGCGCCAGGATCAGTTTGCGTTTGAAGAGTTCACCGTGCTGGATACCGTGATCATGGGCCATGGTGAACTGTGGGAAGTGAAACAGGAGCGTGACCGTATTTATGCCCTGGCCGAAATGAGCGAAGAGGATGGCTATAAAGTTGCCGACCTCGAAGTGAAATATGGCGAAATGGATGGTTATTCCGCTGAAGCTCGTGCTGGCGAATTGTTGCTGGGGGTTGGCATCCCGATGGAGCAGCATTATGGGTTAATGAGTGAAGTGGCTCCTGGCTGGAAGTTGCGTGTGTTGTTGGCACAGGCACTGTTCTCTAACCCAGATATACTGTTGCTCGATGAACCGACCAACAACCTGGATATCGACACCATCCGTTGGCTGGAGCAGGTGCTTAACGAACGTGAAAGCACCATGATAATCATTTCCCATGACCGTCACTTCCTGAATATGGTCTGCACCCATATGGCCGACCTCGATTACGGTGAGTTGCGTGTCTACCCGGGTAACTACGACGAGTACATGACTGCAGCAACTCAGGCGCGTGAACGCTTGTTGGCTGATAATGCCAAGAAAAAAGCACAAATTGCCGAGTTGCAGTCTTTTGTCAGCCGCTTCAGTGCGAACGCATCAAAATCGCGCCAGGCAACGTCTCGCGCCCGCCAGATTGATAAAATCAAACTGGATGAAGTGAAAGCGTCCAGCCGTCAGAACCCGTTTATTCGCTTCGAACAAGACAAAAAACTGTTCCGTAATGCACTGGAAGTGCAAAAGATAAAGAAAGGCTTTGATAATGGCCCGTTGTTCAGCGATGTGTCGTTGTTGCTGGAAGTGGGTGAACGCCTGGCTGTTCTGGGTACCAACGGCGTGGGTAAATCCACATTGCTGAAAACCCTGGTGGGTGAACTGGCTCCTGACGCGGGCGAGGTGAAATGGTCTGAGAACGCGAGTATTGGCTATTATGCTCAGGATCACGCAGCCGATTTTGACAACGACCTGACAGTGTTTGACTGGATGAGCCAGTGGAAACAGGAAGGTGACGATGAACAAACCGTGCGCAGTGTGTTGGGGCGGTTGCTGTTCAGCCAGGATGATATTAAGAAACCGGCCAGCGTACTTTCGGGTGGTGAAAAAGGGCGGATGCTGTTCGGCAAACTGATGATGGAAAAGCCGAACATCCTGATTATGGATGAGCCAACTAACCACCTGGATATGGAATCTATCGAATCGCTGAATGCCGCGCTGGAAATGTACCAGGGAACACTGGTTTTCGTTTCCCATGACAGGGAGTTTGTTAGCTCACTGGCAACCCGCGTGCTGGAGATAACCCCGGAACGTGTTATCGACTTTACCGGTGGCTACGAAGATTACCTGCGCAGTAAAGGTATTGAATAACTGCCGTTAGGTTCATCTATAAGCACGGCTTCCAGGGTGCCTGGAAGCCGTGTTATTTTTCAGCATCAGCGTGACGTATTTTTTAGCGCGTCCAGTGTGTGCTTTCCACCCCGTTAATCACTAATTTACGGGTTTCTCCTGCCGGAAGTTGTACATCCAGCTGTTGCCAGGCTGGCTGGTAATCCCCTTTTGCGGTTACTGTTAGCTGGATTTCTTCTGCGGTACAGTTCATTACCCAGTTAACCCATAGTGCATTGCCTGTCTGGTAACCCCAGCTTTCACCGTCGTCTTCGAACAGCATGCCGCTGCAGCTACCCGGGTTACGCAACGGGAACAGTTGCAATGCGCGTTTGTTGTCAGCAGACGGGTTAACATGGCCGATATATCCACTCAGTGGCAGACCAGCTCCTGCCCGCACCAGCAATGGCAACGTTTCCAGTGGTGCCGGACGGGTTATCCACTGGCCACCGGCAAACCATTCCCCGGTATGGAAGTCATACCAGCCTGCCTGGTTGTCTGGAAGCCACAATGTCCTTTCCCGTGCACAGGGTTCTACCACACTGGCAACCAGAATATCGCGGCCCAGCATAAATTCATCGCACTCTGCGAAGGTTTGCTCGTCCTGCTCGTGGTCAAGGAATGTTGGGCGCAGCATTGGCTCATCGTCCTGGTGTGCCTGCCACAACAGGGTATACAGGTAAGGCAACAGGCGGTAACGCAGTGCAATTGCTCCGCGAATAGCTGGCGTAACCGCCGGGTACATCCAGGGTTCATTCACCGTCTGGTCATCATTCCATGAGTGAATGGTAAACCGCGGGTGCATGATGCCATTCTGTACCCAGCGAACAAACAATTCTGCATCTGGTTTATCGCCCGAGAAACCACCGACATCATGGCCGACGTTATACAGTCCAGACAGGCTCATGCCGAGGCCCATGCGAATGTTATAACGCAGTGTTTGCCAGTTGGTTCGGTTATCGCCACTCCAGGTTTGAACATAGCGCTGCATCCCGGCGCAACCTGAGCGTGAAATAAGGAATGGGCGTTTACCGGGGGCAAACTTCTGTTGGGCTTCCATTGATGCCCGCATCATCAGTAATGGCATCACCGGGCGAATATGTTTAATAGCGACTGGCTGCCCAAAACCACAGCAGCGTGCTTCACCATCCCAAACTTCATACTCGTTGTTGTCATTCCAGGTGGAATCAATACCTTTTTCCAGTAACTGGCGGGTAACGCCTTCCTGCCACCAGGCAATCGTCGCGGGGTTAGTGAAATCAAGGTGAGAACCTTCGTCATCCCAAAAACTGGAGCGTTCGGGTTGCCCGGTTTCTGAATCCTGAATGAACAGCCCCTGTTCGGCAACCTGCGCATATTGTGGATGGTCTTGCAACAGGCAGGGTTTGATATTGGCAGCCAGGCGTAACCCGGCATCATGAAACGCAGCACTCAACGCATTTGGATTTGGAACTTTGTCGTAGTTCCAGTTAAACACATAACGCTTGTTGTTAATGGAAGTGTAACCCGACGAAAGCTGGAAGGAATCGCAGGGAATAGCATGTTCCTGGCACAGCGAAATAAACTGCATGAGTTGGTTTTGTGCATCTGGTGCATCGGTGTAATGCATGGTCGAGCCACTGTAACCCAGGCTCCATTTCGGGCCAAAAAACGTTTTCCCGGTTAAGCGTACAAAGGTTTTAGTTACATCCAGAACTTGTTTACCGGCAAAAATATAATAATCAATATCGCCAGCTTCAGCCTGCCAGCGGCGGTAGGCGGTGTGGTAGTTGTCCAGTTCATTACCCAGGTCAAACCAGCAACTGCTCAGGTTGTCGTAAAACAACCCGAAGCTGATATCCGGGCGGCGCGTAATGGTAAAAGGTACATGTTTATACAGGGGGTCTGTGGACTGGGCGTTATACCCCATGGCATCCAGATTACGCATTTCATAGCGCTTGCCGTTGCGGGACAGGTCACCTGATTTTTCACCCAGCCCGTAATAGCGGTCCTGAGCAAAACGGCGCTGGTAGTGGGCAACACCATCGCCATGGGCATTGAGCAGGTAAGCGCTGGTTGGGCGGTCACTTGCCATAAATTGCCACTGGCCCGCGTCATCACGGTAATGCCATTCCAGCCATAGAGGCTGGTGAACTGTTACGCGTAGCTGGCCGCTGGCAAGGGTTAGGGTATCATTCTGTTGTTGTGCCACCATTGGGGGAAGAGTGAAGCCATCGAGTGCGTCACGCGGGCGGCCAGAAAGCGGCGTGTCTTCTTTGCCAGGTGCGACAGACCAGGTGCGGTCCAGGCTCCAGTTCCCCTGGCGTTTCAGGCTAACCCGGAACATACCGGGTTCCAGGAGAGTGATACAGAGCTGATGTTTTTCCTCAACATCCAGTACAGCCTGGTGCTCATCAATATGCGCAACGCGCCAGTGTTTTAGGGTTTTCATCAGTGACTTATCCTTTAGTTACGTGCAGTGCGGCGTTCAGCAATAAACATCACTAAGAAGACCGCGCCTATCAAATCGAAGAAGCCCATTGCAATGAACAGTGGGTTAAAACCAATCTTGTCGGCAGTCACACCGATAAGCAGTGAGAACAGGAAGCTGGCAATCCAGGCAGCAGAACCCCGCATACCATTTACTGTTGCCATCTGGCCTTTATCAAAGGACTCAACCACCAGGGCGCTTAACATGCAGGAGATAATCTGGTGGCCAAATCCGCCAATGGAGATAAGTGCAATGGTGATGTATGGGTCACGGGTAAAGGCAACAATGGCCAGTGAAATCATTAAAAAGGCACCGGTTACCGAACTGGCTACCACGGAGTTGATGCGGGTGCAGCCAAAAAAGCGGGTATAGAGGCGGGTCAGATAACCGCTGGTAACACTGCCAAGGTCGGCGGCGAGAAACGGCAGCCAGGCGAACATCGCAATTTGTTTAAGGTCCATGCCATGATCTTTTGCCAGGTAAAGCGGTACCCAGAAGCTCAGTACAGCCCAGGCGGGTTCCGCCATAAATGCCGGGATAGCGATACCATAGAAGCGTTTATTTTTTGAGACTGTTTTCAGTGCGGTGAAAAAAGGTTGTTTAACGGCAGGGGGTTCATTGTCTTGCTTGATATAATCCAGTTCACTTTTTGCCAGGTTCGGGTGTTTATCGGGAGTATTGTAAAAGACCCACCACAGAATCACCCATAGCGCAGCCAGCACACCGGTAAACATGAAAGCGCCTTGCCAGCCGAATGATGCATGTGCGAAATAGATAATGGGCGGGGCGAGCATGGCACCAATCGAGAACCCAACACCTGCCCAACCAGAAGCAACCGGACGCTCTGATTTCGGGAACCATTCACCAATGGTTTTGGCGTTAGCGGGCGTAGCAGCGGCTTCAGAAGCCCCCATCATAAAGCGCAAAATAGCAAGGTGTATCCAGGAGCCAGCACCAGCATGCAGGAGACACATCAGTGCCCAAACCCCCGCACAAACCATAAAACCTATCTTCAGGCCAATAACATCTATTAGCCAGCCACACAGGGGTTGGAACAGGGTATAGGCCAACTGAAAACCACCCACAATCCACGAATATTGTTCAGTGGTAATCCCCAGGCTGGTTTTCAGCTCTGGCGCAAGAATACCAAGGGAGTTACGGGTTATGTAATTAACGGTGACACCGAGTAAGAACAGCGCCAGCATATACCAGCGCAGGTTTTTTATAACGCGGCGGGTTTTGCTGACCGCGACTGGGGTATTTATGTCCTGACTCATTTCTTTTTTCTCCACAAGACGGACGGTAGGGGATATGTCTCAGGTGCAATGATTTTTATATTGTTGATATTGCTTATCTTGTTACTATTTTCACCAGAAAAACTAGTATGGAAGTTAGCTGGTGAATTCACCTTAAAGGAGAAAAAAAGCAGGTAATAGCGGATTTTGTGCAAATATTCTCATACATGGCAAAAATGCTCTGCCATTATTAGCTTGAATCCAGTTATCGCCTTATTTATGGGAAATGAAAATTTTTTCATTTCGCAAATGGAGCCAGATCACAAAATGGATAAAAAGCTAAAAATCGCCGAAATCGCAGCCCGTACTCAGCTCTCTGTCAGCACCGTTTCCCGCGTACTGGCAGGGAAAGCAAATACCAGCCAACGCGCCCGCGAGCAGGTTATGGCTTGCGCCCGCGAATTGGGGGTATTTCAGGGGATGGCGGCAGGCCGGTTGTTGCTTAACAGTATTGTGGTGTTTGCGCCACAACGTGCTTTTGACGAACGCTCGGATATCTTTTACTACCGTGTGATTCAGGGCATCAGTAAAGCGGTTGCCGCCCATGATGTTCGGCTACGGTTTTGTGCGCTGGAAGAAAATGACAGTGACGCCAATGCGTTTTTGAGCCGCATGAATGAAAAAGAGACCGAAGCTGCACTGTTGGTGGGGATTGATGACCCTCATATCCATGACCTGGCCGTCGATATCGGTAAGCCCTGTATCCTGATTAACTGCCGTGACCAGAAAATGCGCTTGCCTGTAGTGGCTCCCGACCATGCGTTAATTGGCACATTTGCTGCCAGTTACTTGTTTGATATGGGGCATAAATCTGTCATGAATCTGCTGTGCCTGCGCCGCTATACCATGGAGTTACGCCTGGCCGGAATTCGGGATGCATGGGATGCCCATAACCTGCAATTTTCCCCGGCAGATAACCTGCTGGTGGCCGATAATTTTAGCGCGGCGCAAAGTGAGCGCATTGTTACGCAATGGCTTGGTAACTTACCCGCCGCACGCTTGCCCAGCGCTTTGTTGGTGGGTGGGGATTTTATGGCTTCAGGGGCGGTGAATGCCCTGCAAAAAGCAGGTTTACGGGTGCCACAGGATATTTCTGTAATGAGTATTGACGGGTTCAACCTGGCGGCTATTCAGGATGTGCCGTTAACTGCAGTGCATGTCCCGCGTGATACTTTGGGCGAAGAGGCTGTGCATGTTTTACAACAGCGGCTCATTCGCCCTGAAGCTCCGGTTGGGACATTGCTACTTAACGGCTCATTGGCTGTGCGTGATTCAGTCCGGCGTATCCGGCCAGGTAAACGCCCGGCCAGCGTACAACGGGATGGTTTGTATGGTTAACTGGCCGCTGTGCCACAGACCTCACAGCCCGGATTGCGCGGCAGGCGCATTTCCCTGAACTGCCCGCTCATGGCATCGTACATCAGGATTTTGCCACTTACCGGGTTACCAAACTGCGCCTGAACTTTAATGGCTTCCATTGCCTGAAGCGCACCAATAACGCCTACCAGTGGAGACATCACGCCAGCTTCTGCGCAGGTGAGCGCATTTTCACCAAACAGACGGCTCAGGCAGCGGTAGCAGGGTTCATCCTGTTGCCAGGTAAACACGCTAATTTGCCCTTCCATACGAATTGCGGCCCCGGATACCATGGGAACCCGATGGTTGTAGCAGCTTTGGTTGATTTGGTTACGGGCAGCTACGTTGTCTGTACAGTCAAGCACTAAAGTATGCTGGCTCACCAGTCTGCTCAGTTCACTCCCTTCCAGTAATGCATTGTGTGTAGTAATTTGCACCAGCGGGTTGATAGCAGCCAGAGCCTGGCGGGCCGATTCTACTTTTGGCATGCCCAGGGTTACATCTGTGTGTAACACCTGGCGCTGCAGGTTGGATACCGAAACGGTGTCGAAATCGAGTAACGTCAGATGGCCGACCCCCGCTGCTGCCAGATACTGCGCCGCGGCGCAACCTAACCCACCCAGCCCGACAACCAGCATACGCGCCTCTTTCAGCGCTTCCTGGCCTTCAAAGTCAAAACCACGCAGTGAAATTTGCCTGTTGTAGCGCAGTATTTCGGCATCGGACAGTTCAGCCATATCAACCCCCGAATAAGTGGTTGAATAACTCGACATCCACCCATTCTCCTGGCTCAACATGGCCCCGTTCGCGTTCCAGCACAATAAAACAGTTGCCAGCATGGAAAGAGCTGAACACATGTGAGCCCTGGTTGCCGGTGCTGCTGACAACTAACTCGCCCGCGCCATTGGTGTGCAGAATGCCACGCTGGAAATCCAGGCGACCTGGCGATTTTTTAAGGCGCTGAGTGGTTTTCACCCGCAGCCGTTGGCCCCCCGCTAAGCCAGTTTGCCCGCTAAAGCAGGCCAGCATGGGTAAAACCAACTGGTAGAATGTTACCGCGGCTGAAACGGGGTTGCCCGGCAAGCCACAGAACCAGCTATGGCTGAGTTTGCCAAAAGCGAAAGGTTTACCTGGCTTCATTGCCAGTTTCCAAAAATGGATGGTTCCCAGTTCATCAAGAATTTGTTTGGTGTAGTCGGCTTCACCAACCGATACGCCACCAGAACTGATCACGACATCTGCAAGTTCATCGGCTTTCTTGAACGTTTCCCGCAGTAACTCAGGGTCATCTTTCACCGCACCAAGGTTAACGACTTCATACCCGGATTGCTCCAGCATGATGTGCACAGTTAGGCGGTTGGTGTCATAAATTTGCCCCGGCCCCAACGGTTGCCCTGGCTGTTGCAGTTCATCTCCGGTGGAGAATACTGCCACTTTGACCTTACGCTTCACACAGACTTCACCAATACCCAGAGACGCAATAACCGGGATTTCAGCAGCAGTCAACCGTTGCCCGGCGGCAAACACCACGGCATTTTTGGCAATATCTTCGCCACGACGGCGAATGTTTTGGTGCAACTTGATGGCACGGTTAATGACAATACCGTCGTCACTGGCTGTAACATCTTCCTGCATGACAACGGCATCACAGCCTTGTGGCACGGGCGCGCCTGTCATTATGCGCACACAAGTACCGGCAGGCCATTCACCAGTGAAAGGTTGCCCGGCAAAGGCTTTTCCGGCCACAGGCAATGGCGTGCTGGCGGTAAAATCCGCTTCCCGCAAGGCATAGCCATCCATCGCGGCATTATCAAAACCTGGAACATCAAGGGGAGAAAGAATATCTTCGGCCAGAATTCGGCCAAAAGCGTCGGTCAGGGGAACAATGTTAGTAGCGGAAATCGGTGTGATTTGAGACAACATTTGTTCCAGCGCCGTATCAAGAGAAATTAGCTCACTGGGCTGTGCCATGGTAAAGCTCCTGCGCTGGTAAAAAGATGGCGGTCATTATGGCAGAAAATACCCGGCCACAGAATGGTGAATCATTCAGCCAGGTATACAAGCCCGCGGATGCTCTGGCTGTGTGTTTGTTGTGTGTAACGAAACAGGAATTCGTCACCGTTAGCTATTGCGAAATAAACTGCTGACAGTACAGTAACGAATAATAAACACAGGATTATCTCATACTGACGACGTTATTCAGGACAGAGCTCAATGGAAAAAGCGGTGATAGCGATTCATGGTGGCGCAGGGACTCTTTCCCGCAGCAATACCAGCCCGGAAACAGCTCGCGAGTATACAGAAGCATTACACCAGACATTACTGGCAGGGCAGGCAATCCTCGCGGCAGGGGGAAGTGCGCTGGATGCAGTAACAGAAGCTGTGCGCTTACTGGAAGAGATTCCGCTGTTTAATGCGGGTACCGGTTCGGTATTCACCCATGCAGCCACCCATGAAATGGACGCTTGTATTATGGACGGGAGGCTGCTTGATGCCGGTGCGGTTGCTGGCGTGCGCTGCGTGCGTAATCCTATCCTGGCTGCACGAGCTGTGCTGGATAACAGCCCACATGTCCTGTTGATCAGTGACGGAGCTGAACAATTTGCTCGTGAGCAAGGCCTGGAAATAGTCGCGCCTGATTTTTTTTCCACAGCAGAACGTGCCGCGCAACTTCGTCAGGCCCGCGGCCAGGAGCAAATAGTGCTCGACCACGATGTGCCGGTACCACCGATTGCGCCTGATACGAAGTTTGGCACCGTGGGTGCTGTTGCCCTGGATGCACACGGCAACCTGGCCGCAGCGACTTCAACGGGTGGCATGACCAATAAACGCCCTGGGCGGGTGGGGGATTCACCGTTACCGGGAGCCGGGTGTTATGCCAACAATGCCAATGTGGCGGTATCTTGTACCGGAACAGGGGAAGTATTTATGCGTATGCTGGCGGCCTACGATGTGGCAGCACTAATGGAATACAGTGGTGTCAGCCTGCCGGAAGCAGCAGATCGGGTTATTAAAGAGAAGCTGGCGGCGCTTAACGGTGAGGGTGGGCTAATTGCAATAGACCGTGAAGGCCATGTTGTGATGCCTTTCAACACCGAAGGCATGTACCGTGGTGTGGCTTGGGTGGGTGATATGCCCAGTGTTGGTATCTGGCAGGAGTAGCCGGTGAGTAAGCTGAATCTGCTTGAAAACCAAGTGCTTTCTGTCTCGAACCTTAATATCTCTTTTTCCGATGGCAGGCAGGATACTGCCGTGGTGAATAATCTCAGCTTTACACTTGAGCGTGGGCAAACCCTTGCGTTGGTTGGGGAATCCGGTGCCGGTAAGTCTGTAGTGGCAATGGCTTTGATGCAACTGACTGACCCGGTGGCAGGTAAAGTGAAGTGCGATGCCATGTTATTGCGCAGGCGCAACGATCAGGTGGTTTCTCTAAGTAATATCAGTAAATCGCAATTGCAATCGGTGCGCGGGGCCGATATTGCGATGGTGTTTCAGGAACCGATGCGCTCACTAAACCCGGTATTTACGGTGGGTGAACAGGTGGCTGAATCTATCCGCCTTCATCAAGGGCTGAGTTTTCGCAATGCGTTACACGAAGCGGAACGGATGCTGGAACGGGTGCGTATTCCTGATGCCGCGCAAGTGCTGTCGCGCTACCCGCACCAGTTATCGGGAGGGATGCGCCAGCGGGTGATGATTGCTATGGCGCTTTCATCGCGCCCGGCAGTACTGATTGCTGATGAGCCTACAACAGCCCTGGATGTGACAATTCAGGCGCAAATCCTGCAACTTATTCGCGTGCTTCAGCAAGAAATGGATATGGGAGTGATCTTTATCACTCATGACATTAGCGTAGTTGCTGGTATGGCTGACCGCATTTTGGTCATGCAGGATGGGAGCAAGGTGGAAGAAGGTGAAACCACCGCACTATTGAATGCCCCTCAGCACCCATACACCCGTGAAATGCTGGCGTCAGTTTTGCATTTTGGCGCAATGCAGGGTAACCCGCTTCCCCGTACGTTCCCCAGCCCGAATGACCCGGCAGAAACCATACAGACACAGCAAAATACAGTAAGTGTGCAGGATAAACCTGTGCTGTCGGTGTCTGGCCTGATAGTGCGTTTTCCAATTTGTACAGGGGTATTTAACCGGGTTACCCGGCAGGTGCATGCGGTTGAACAGCTGAGTTTTGATTTGTGGCCTGGCGAGACACTGGCATTAATGGGGGAGTCAGGGTGCGGTAAATCCTCGGTTGGCCGGGCGTTGTTACGTTTAATAGCGGCAAACGCGGGTGTGGTTGACATTAATGGTTACCGGATGGACACATTGCAGGGCGCTAAGTTACAGGCTGCCCGCCGGGATATTCAGTATATTCCGCAAGACCCATGGGCTTCTCTGGACCCGCGTATGACAGTGGGTGAAACGGTAATGGAACCCTTGCTGATTCACCGGGTTATGAGCCGCGCCGATGCAGGCAAATATGCAGTCGAACTATTAGTGCGTGTTGGGTTGAAACCTGAACATGCGTTACGTTTCCCTCATCAGTTTTCTGGCGGGCAGCGGCAGCGGATTTGTATTGCCCGTGCATTAGCATTAAAACCGAAAGTGATTATCGCCGATGAACCGGTGTCTTCTCTCGACATGCCGATACGCGGGCAGATTATGAACTTGTTGATGTCACTGCAGCGCGAAACAGGCATCGCGTGTTTATTAATTTCCCATGATATGGCGGTGGTTGAACGTATCAGTCATCGTGTGGCTGTGATGTATTTGGGGCAGATAGTGGAGGTGGGTACACGCCAGGATGTGTTTGAAAACCCATTGCATCCTTACACGCAGCGCTTGCTCTCAGCCGTGCCGGTTGTTGATCCTGCCCGCAGGCACAGGCCAAGTATCTTGTTGTCTGATGACCCGCCATCGCCTATACGGCGCATTGGCGATGAGCCTTTTGTTGCGCCGTTGCTCGAAATATCGCCCGGCCATTTTGTAGCCCGTCATCCTATTCTGGGGGCGGTTTCTTAACCTCAAAGTGGTGCGATGCTGCCCGCTTTTCAGGAGAATGTTATGCGACAACGCGTTGGGCTACGTAGGGGAATGTGGGGTATTGCGTTGGTGGCCTGGCTCGCCCTGAGCACTCCGGCTATGGCGAGTAAAGATATTATTGTCGCGGTGGGTTCCAATTTTACCACGCTGGATCCTTATGATGCCAATGACACGCTGTCTCAGGCAGTTGCAAAGTCATTTTATCAAGGGTTATTTGGCCTTGACCGGAACATGAAAGTGGTTCCGGTACTGGCAAAAGACTGGCAGGTATCACCGAATGGCCTGGATTACACAATCACACTGCGCGAAGGTATTAAGTTTCAGGATGGTACGGATTTTAATGCAGAGGCAGTGAAAATAAACCTGGACCGTGCCAGAAACCCGGCTAACCACCTTAAGCGTTATAACCTGTATAAAGACATTACCAGTGTGGATGTTCTGGACGATTCTCATGTGCGAATTACGCTGAAAACGCCGTACTCTGCGTTTATTAACGTACTGGCGCACCCGGCAACGGTAATGATTTCACCCAGTGCCTTGCATCAGTGGGGGCGGCATATTGGTTTCCACCCGGTTGGTACTGGGCCCTATGTGCTCGATACCTGGAATACGACAGACTATTTGCGGGTAAAAAAATTCAGCGGTTACTGGCAATCTGGTTTGCCAAAGCTTGACAGTATTACCTGGCGGCCTGTTGTGGATAACAACACACGGGCATCAATGCTACAAACCGGAGAAGCGACCTTTGCGTTCCCGATTCCTTATGAACAGGCCCCTGTACTGAAGAAAAACCCGGACATTGAGCTGGTTTCCACTCCGTCTATCATGCAGCGCTATATCAGTATGAATGTCACCCGCAAACCGTTTAACGATATTCGGGTGCGGGAGGCCATTAATTATGCGATTAACCGTGATGCGCTGGTCAAAGTGGCCTTTTCCGGGTATGCCACACCCGCGACAGGAATCATTCCCCCGACAATAGCTGGGGCAACGCAGTATGCTCCCTGGCCTTGGGATCCTGCTAAAGCGCGGGAGTTATTGCGTGAAGCGGGTTACCCAAACGGTTTCACCACCACGTTGTGGTCATCTCATAATCACAGCACGGCTCAAAAAGTGCTGCAATTTCTCCAACAACAACTGGCTACCGTGGGGATTCAGGCGAAAATCACGGCGCTGGATGCCGGAAGACGGGCCTCATTAGTGGAGGCAAAAGACCAGGCAGAAAGTGGTGTACGGTTGTTCTATACCGGTTGGTCTGCGTCAACCGGTGAAGCAAACTGGGCATTGGCTCCACTATTCGCGACACAAAACTGGCCACCTGTGTTATTCAATACCGCGTTTTACAGTAATCCTCAGGTTGACCGTGAACTGGTGCTGGCTTTAAAAACAACCAACGAACAAAAAAAGGCCCTTTTATATAAGAACATACAGGACATCATTTGGCATGATGCCCCCTGGGTTCCGCTGGTTGTTGAAAAGCTGGTTTCGGCGCATCGTAAGCAACTTACCGGGTTTTATGTCATGCCTGATACCGGGTTTAGTTTTGATAATGCAGACCTTCAATAACCGTTTGCCCACAATTTTGCAGGTAGTGTAACGAAAGGAACGTTTTTGATTATGAATAATCAACGGGATGTAGCCGCGGCATGTTGACATACATAGCGAAGCGCCTGCTCGGGCTTATTCCTACACTGTTTTTTGTCAGTGTGCTGGTCTTTCTGTTTGTACACTTGCTGCCGGGTGACCCGGCAAGGCTTATGGCTGGCCCCGAAGCCGGGCCTGCTGTGGTTGAGATGGTACGCAAGCAGCTTGGGCTGGACGCACCTTTATGGCAGCAGTTCTTGCGGTTTATTGGGCAGTTGTTGCAGGGTGACTTTGGCACTTCAATGGTTTCCCACCGGCCTGTAGCTGAAGAGATAGCCGTACGTTTTATGCCTACATTTTGGCTGGCTTGTTTGAGCATGGCCTGGGCGGTAATTTTTGGCTTAATCAGTGGTGTTGTCGCTGCTGTCTGGCGTAACCGTTGGCCCGATTACCTGAGCATGGCTCTGGCAGTAACGGGTATCTCCTTCCCGGCTTTTGCTCTGGGAATGGTGCTTATTCAAGTGTTTGCTGTTGGACTTGGCTGGTTCCCGGTTGTGGGAGCTGATTCCTGGCAACACTATATTCTGCCTTCCGTTACATTGGGCGCAGGGGTTGCAGCCGTGATGGCGCGTTTCACCCGGGCGGCATTTGTGGATGTGTTGCAGGAAGAATATATGCGCACTGCCAGAGCCAAAGGGCTGCGGGAAAGGGTTGTTATCCTCAAGCATGGGTTGCGCAATGCGATGGTGCCGGTTGTTACGATGATGGGGTTGCAATTTGGCTTCTTGCTGGGCGGGTCTATTGTAGTGGAAAAGGTCTTTAACTGGCCGGGGCTTGGCAGGTTATTGGTGGATTCAGTAGAAATGCGTGATTACCCGGTTATTCAGGCCGAAGTTCTGTTGTTTTCACTTATCTTTATTTTGATAAACCTGGCCGTGGACGTTATCTACGCGCTACTGAATCCGGCCATTCGTTATAAATAGAAGGGTGAAACGAGCAAATGACGCTGTTTAACTGGCGACGCCAGGCAATTATCAAAGCAATGCCTGTGGTTCATCCGCACCGGGGTACTCCCCCCTGGCGCACGTTCTGGAGACGTTTTCGCCGCAAGCCCGTCGCTATGGCTGCGGGTGGTTTTGTTTGCCTGTTGATAATTCTGGCAATCCTTGCACCCTGGATAGCCCCTTATAACGCACAGACTTACTATGACTACGACCAACTGAATGCCGGTCCTTCACTGGCTCACTGGTTTGGTGTGGACTCCCTTGGGCGTGATATTTTTTCCCGTGTTCTGGTTGGTGCGCGTATCTCGCTGGCGGCCGGGGTGCTGGCGGTGTTTATTGGCATGGTAATTGGTGCCGGGCTTGGGCTGGTGGCTGGGTATTATGAGGGCTGGTACGACCGGCTGATTATGCGCCTGTGCGATGTCATGTTTGCTTTCCCTGGGATTTTGCTCGCTATTGCGGTTGTTGCTGTGATGGGAAATGGAATGAGCAATGTGATTATCGCGGTCGCTATTTTTAGTATTCCTGCGTTTGCTCGCCTGGTCAGGGGCAATACGCTGGTATTGAAAAACCAAATGTTTATTGAGTCAGTGCGCAGTATTGGCGCTTCTGACTGGGTAATTATAGTGCGCCATATTCTGCCCGGTACTTTGTCGTCTATTCTGGTATTTCTGACGATGCGCATTGGGCTATCTATTATTTCTGCATCCAGCCTTTCATTTCTGGGAATGGGCGCTCAGTCTCCCACCCCGGAGTGGGGCGTGATGCTCAGCGAAGCTCGCAGCGATATGGTGATTGCACCCCATGTGGCTATTTTCCCAAGCCTTGCGATTTTCCTGAGTGTACTGGCATTTAACTTATTGGGGGATGGGCTACGAGATGCCCTGGAAGGCGACGGCCCTGAATCATAAAAGAGCCCGTGATGGGTAATGCCGGTTCTGAAGGGAGTAGAGTTAACCCCAGACCATAAAATAGGCCTGGGGTTAGCGGGTTAGCGAACCAGTGAGCCCCACAAATCGTATTCGTCGGCGTTTTCCACTTTCACTTTGACGATATCCCCGGCTTTCAGGTGTGTTTCACCATTCAGGTATACCGCACCGTCAATTTCAGGTGCATCGGCCATGCTGCGGCCAATTGCGCCTTCTTCATCGGTTTCGTCAATCATAACCAGGATTTCCCGGCCCACTTTTTCTTGCAGACGTTCTGCAGAAATCTTCTGCTGTAACTGCATAAAGCGGTGGAAGCGTTCTTCTTTGACATCTTCCGGCACCGGAGATGGCAGTTCATTGGCTGTTGCACCTTCTACCGGGCTGTATTTAAAGCAACCGACACGGTCAAGGCGGGCTTCAGTGATGAAATCCAGTAGCATCTGGAAGTCTTCTTCTGTTTCGCCAGGGAAGCCGACAATAAATGTCGAACGCAGCGTTAATTCTGGGCAGATTTCCCGCCAGCGCTTAATGCGCTCAAGGGTACGCTCAACGGCGCCTGGGCGTTTCATCAGCTTCAGGATTCTGGGGCTGGCATGCTGCAGGGGAATATCCAGGTAAGGCAGAATCTTCCCTTCCGCCATCAATGGAATGACTTCATCAACATGGGGATACGGGTATACATAGTGCAGGCGAGTCCATACACCAAGCCGGGAAAGCTGCTCACACAGGCTGACCATGCTGGTTTTCACTGGCTGCCCATTCCAGAAGCCAGTACGGTGCTTCACGTCAACGCCGTAGGCAGAGGTATCCTGAGAGATAACCAGCAATTCTTTTACCCCTGCTTCAACCAGGCGTTTGGCTTCATCCAGCACTTCACCAATTGCCCGGCTGTCGAGGTCGCCGCGCATAGAAGGGATGATACAAAAGGTGCAGCGATGGTTGCAGCCTTCTGAAATCTTCAGGTAAGCGTAATGGCGTGGCGTTAATTTTACGCCTTGTTTTGGCACCAGGCTGACAAACGGGTCGTGCTCAGGTTTGGGCGCATAATGGTGCACATGGCTCAGTACCTGTTCATAGCTGTGCGGGCCGGTGATTTCCAATACTTTGGGGTGGACATCACGGATTTGGTCTTCCTTTGCTCCCAGACAACCTGTGACGATAACTTTACCGTTTTCGTTTAATGCTTCACCAATCGCTTCCAGTGATTCCTGGACCGCGCTGTCGATAAAACCGCAGGTGTTAACGATAACCAGGTCGGCATCGTCATAACTGGGTACCACATCATAGCCTTCAGTACGTAATTCAGTCAGGATGCGCTCTGAATCCACCAGATTCTTTGGGCAGCCTAACGACAGAAATCCAATTTTTGACATTTTTTATACAGTTCATTGCTCACAATCGGGCGATTATACCCAGTCAGCCCCATGACAGCCACAGCCTGGCGTGTAGCTGTAATGTAAATTCTGTATTCTGGTGGTCAAATATTGACCTAAAGCAGCATTCAGCGCATCAATCAGATCTAGCCTTATTGTATTAGCCAGAGTTATGTCTTTGGCTAATATCAAGGGAGGTTTATGATGACCGCAAATACATGCAAAGCTGAACTGATGGCAAAAATGGCCGCAGCCCGGGCAGCATTGCAATGCTACTCTCAGTTGCGGCAGGCCAAAGGATATATGTCCGTTAACGAAGGTCTGCAGTTACGGGAAACATTGCTGGCGTTGTGCAATGATTTTCGTGACGACTGGCCTGCTATTCGGGCTGACTTGCCAGGCAGTGAAATTACTGATTTTCATCGGGCAATAGAAGCAGTGGCTTCGGCATCTTTATGTTTATTGTCAGGTGGGCATGATTGCCCGGCTTATATAACAGTAGATGCCAGTAAATTGCAGGCATGCATTGATGACCTTGATGAATGCCTGAACCACCTCGAACATCATGCTGAAGATGGGGTGACATAATAATGATGCGGCGCGCTTTGGGAAAAAGCGCGCCAGCACTGGAGAGCTGAGTTGTTGCCTGTTAGCTCAAAGGAATCATCACGATACGCTGAAACGCCGGGCGTTCTGCCAGGCGTTGATACCAGTTACGCAAATGTGGCCATTCAGGCCAGGTAATATCCAGGTTCAGCAACCCATAAACCATGGGAGCCGGGGCGATGTCGGCAATACCGAATTTGTCGCCAGATAACCATGCAGAACCCGCCAGCGCCTGGTCCAGCATAGACAGTAACCTTTCACACTCCTGAAGGCCTTGCTCAATACTTTGTTGGTCGCGCTGTTCCGGTGGTGTTCTTACCATAGGAAGGAAAACACGGCGGAAAGCGTAGGGAAGTGTGCTGGCAGACCAGTCCATCCACTTTTCACCCAGTGCGCGTTTTGCCGGTTCTTCTACCCACAGGCTCTGTTGCCCGTACTGAGCTGCCAGGTAACGCACAATGGTGTTGGATTCCCACAGCGTAATGCCGGTTGCGTCATCCTGCAGGCATGGGATGAGTGCGTTAGGGTTCATGGCAAGGTACTCTGGCTCATGTGTTTTCCCAAACTGACCACCGACCGGAATATTGTCATATTCCAGCCCCAGCTCTTCCAGGCACCATAATACTTTCTTCACATTGGTTGAGTTGTTTCTGCCCCAGACTTTAATCACCCTGTTCTCCCAAAAAAGTTAATTTTTTTGTCAGTATGCGCGTTGGTGTTCAATATACCAACATGTTGTTTATTAATTGGTAACAATGAAAAGCAGGGTTCCCGGTTATCGCATAAACTTAAAAAACTTTACCAATTCAAGGTTTCTTTAACGCAGGCAGCGCGTTAGGTTACTGACTATCTTTTTTTAGGCAGGTCGCAAGGCGCTGTTGTTTTGGAATGGATACTCAGGTGGCAAAGTTATGAAAAAACGTGGTTTATCCTCCTCGTTTCGTGCCTGGTGCGCGGGAACAACACTTCTCTTACTCGTTTCTCCCCAGGTTTTTGCTGAGCCAGCCGCACCTGCGGCTCCGGCAGTTGATGCAAAGGCCTGGATTCTGATGGACTATGCCAGTGGCAAAGTCCTGGCCGAAGGTAATGCTGACGAAAAACTGGACCCCGCCAGCCTGACGAAACTGATGACCAGTTATGTCGTCGGCCAGGCACTGAAAGCGGGTAAAATTCACCTTACGGATATGGTGACTGTGGGCCAGGATGCCTGGGCGACCGGCAACCCGGCTCTGCGTGGCTCGTCGGTTATGTTTTTAAAGCCCCGTGATCGTGTGTCTGTTGATGATCTCAATAAAGGTATTATTATTCAGTCAGGTAACGATGCCTGTATTGCCATGGCAGACTATATCGCTGGCAGCCAGGATGCTTTTGTTAACCTGATGAACGGTTATGCAAAACGGCTGAATCTGACTAATACGACATTCAAAACGGTACACGGTCTTGATGCGCCAGGGCAGTTCACCACTGCGCGCGATATGGCGTTATTAGGCCAGGCGCTGGTACGTGACGTGCCAAATGAATATGCCGTTAACAAAGAAAAAGAGTTTACGTTTAACAATATTCGCCAACCTAACCGTAACCGCCTGTTGTGGAGCAGCAGCCTGAATGTTGATGGCATGAAAACCGGCACGACGGCTGGAGCCGGGTATAACCTGGTTGCCTCTGCAACGCAGGGGAATATGCGGCTTATCTCGGTGGTTCTCGGCGCGAAAACTGACCGTATTCGGTTTAATGAATCAGAAAAATTACTGACCTGGGGTTTTCGTTTCTTTGAGACAGTTACCCCCATCAGCCCTGACAGGCCCTTTGTGACAAAACGTGTCTGGTATGGCGATAATTCAGAGGTCAACCTGGGTGCTGGCGATGCCGGTGCCATTACGATTCCTCGTGGGCAAATGAAAAACCTGCGAGCGTCTTATACCCTGAATTCTCCTGAATTAACTGCACCTTTGAAAAAAGGGGAAGTGGTTGGGACAATCAATTTCCAACTGAATGGGCAAACAATAGAGCAGCGCCCGTTAGTGGTAATGGAAGCAGTGGAAGAAGGCGGTTTCTTTAGCCGGATATGGGATTACATCCAGTTCAAATTCCACCAGTGGTTTGGTAGCTGGTTCTCCTGATTCTGGCGTATTGATTCCAAATCCTGTTACTTTATTGGCCCGGTTCGTCCGGGCCTTGTCATTATTTGCAGATAACGGTGATTGCGTTGGCGCGAGTGGCTTCCAGATACTCGGGCACAAGGGCCTTGTCTGTTACCAGTGAATCAAATGCACTTAGTTCACCCATGAATGCGCCACGAACTACGCCAAATTTACTGTGGTCGGCAACCAGAATATGGCGGCTGGCCGCTTTCATTGCCCAGTGTTTTACGGGCAATTCATTAATATTAAAACAAGTAATACCTTTTTGAAGGGAAACCCCGGCAGCAGAGAAAAATGCCAGATCAGGCCGCAGGTGATCCAGCGTGTCCTGAAAAGTGATGGGAGTAAAAACCGCGTTTTCATGGTGAAATTCACCACCACACAGAATGACCTTGCACAAAGGTTTTCCCTGCAGGCTGAGGAAGGTATTCAGGGAATAGCAAATACCGGTAAACGGCAAGTCATCAGGAATGGCATCAATAATTCGAGGGATGGTTGTGCCACAATCAAAAAAGACAGTGTGATGTGGTTTAACCAGTTTCGCTGCCAGGCGGCCAATTTGTTGTTTCTCTTTTACCTGACGGTGCTCTTGTACGCTGAGCAAATAATTACCGGCGTTAGCAGCACGCGCTGCTATTACCAGGTAACCACCTAATAACGAAACCGGCGCATCAGTGGTATTAATATCACGGCGGATGGTCATTTCAGACACCCCCAACAACCGGGCAGCCTCTTTTAAATGGAGTTTATCGCTGCGTTTAATTGCCAGCAGGAGTTGTTGGACCCGCTCGTCGTGTCGTGTTTCCATAGCGCTCTCATTAAAAAACCCGGCGGTCAGTGCCGGGTTAATGACAGCATATTAGCGCCATGTATGAGGTTAGTCACGCACCCAGCCTTTGTTGATAAGCGGGGAAAAACAGGCGCGATAAACACGTTGTGCAAGGTGGAAAAACTTAACACCCAGGCTTGGCCAGAGAATTTGGCTGGTAAGACAGGAAAGTAGACCCACCAGGAAACCACCTGCCATATCCAGTGGCCAGTGTATGCCAAGATAAACGCGCGACCAGGCAATGGCGCAACCTAAAACCAGCATGAGTATTCCGGACCAGACTCTGTGCCAGAATAAGAATGCAATTGCGAAGGTGAAAATAACGGTACCATGATCGCTGGGGAATGAATCATCAGCACTGTGGTGTAACCACTGGTAACCGATACCCTCTGCGAAAGGGCGCGGATGCGGGAAAGCCAGGCCCAGGCCCCAGGAAACGGCCAGGCTAACAGCCATCGCCACGGTTAGTTTGATAACCAGGTGCCGCTGGGTTGAAATCTGCTGGCGTGGGCCCCACAGCCACAAAGCGACTGCCAGTAAGGGCACAATTGAAATCATATCCCGCGCGATAAACACCGCAAGGCGGATCAGCCATTCCGGAGAAGCCGGTGTAGCGTTTACCAGCAAAAATAGTGTGGTGTTAAGTGTTTCCATTATCTCCCTCTTTTAAAACGCGCAATACCCTGAGATAACCCAAAATAACCGACAACCTGAACCAGCCACACCCACCAACCCGCCCACAGGTTATGGCTGAAAAAGTGTGCGCCACGCATCACCTGGCCATATCCCATGACAAGCCCTAACATGGCGCCACAGAACAAAACAAACCAGGCCAGCCGGGGTTTTTCTGGGTAAAACCAAAAGAAAAACGCCATTGCCATAAACCCGCTTGATGCATGCCCGCCAGGAAAACAACGCCCCGGCCCACTCAGTGCAGGCACATGGCCGAACAGTGGGTATTCCACTGCGTTGCCACCGAAAGCGAGCAAGTCCCATGGGCAAGAATGGTGGCTGGTTGCCTTCAATATGCCTACGGCAGCGGCACCAAGGCCCATTAATAGCGCGATAGCGACCATTCGTGAGTTCTTCTGCCATGCTCCTTTCACCAGCATGTAAGCAGCAGCGCCAATAACAAGGTACTTCAACAGCCGGTGATTAATCCTGTCGAGCCAGAGATTATCTTTCCAGGGAAAGTGGTGTGTTATTGGGTCGAACCAATAATTTGTCAGCGAGTAATCCAGTACCTCGTTACGCGAAAACCAAAAAAACACAACCCCTGATACGGCCAGGGCAAGAAGTTGATAACCATAAAAATGCAGCGGCAAAACGTAAAGGGAGTTTGTCCTGGTTTTTACCTGCGGATGGCTATTTTTGTAATGTGACATGGTTTATCAAAGGCACGGATTTAATAGTGGGCAATGCTAGACCGTTGTGCTTAAGAAAACCTTAAACAAAACTGACACAAAAGTGTTTTTTTTTATTCATTACAATTTGACTGGCACTTTCGCAACATTACCTTAAACTCTGCCCGACCGCTTATTGACAGTAATTAAGGATACAATGGGAAACAAGCGCAACTCATTCAGTTATATCGTTATTTTTCCACTTAGCCTGGTGCTGTATGAGTTTTCTACCTATATCGGCAACGACATGATCCAACCGGGAATGCTGGCCGTAGTGGCTCAATTCCAGGCGGATATTTCCTGGGTTTCTGGTTCGATGACTGCTTACCTTGCCGGTGGCATGGTATTGCAGTGGTTACTGGGCCCTTTATCTGACCGGCGTGGGCGGCGCCCTGTTATGTTGATGGGCGCGCTGTGGTTTATCCTCACCTGCCTGGCAACGCTGTTGGTGCATGATATTGTGACATTTACCGTGCTACGTTTTATGCAAGGCATAGGCCTGTGCTTTATTGGTGCCGTGGGGTATGCCGCGATACAAGAATCATTCGATGAAGTACGCTGTATCAAAATTACTGCGCTGATGGCCAATGTTGCGCTTATTGCGCCTCTGCTTGGGCCCCTGGTGGGGGCTGCATGGGTCTCTGTTGCGCCCTGGGAGTGGATGTTTGTGTTATTTGCGGTGTTGGCTTTAGTCGCCTTTATTGGGCTGCTGAAAACGATGCCTGAAACCGCCACTCGTATTGGTGAGCCGCTTTCATTGCCTGCGCTGGTTAAAGATTACAGGCAGGTGTTGCGTAATGGGCGTTTTGTTGCTGGTGCGCTGGGGGTTGGCTTTGTCTCATTACCTTTACTGGCGTGGATTGCACAGTCTCCGGTGATGATCATTGAAGAACAGGGGTTGTCTTCTCTGGATTATGGTTTGTTGCAGGTGCCGATTTTTGGCTCGCTAATTGCGGGGAACCTGGTGCTGGCAAAACTCACGGCGCGCCATGCTGTCCGCAAATTGATTTGGTTGGGTGGCTGGCCAATCACTCTGGGATTGCTACTGGCGGCATTGGCAACCTGGTCAAACCCACATGCCTGGATGTGGATGACCATCGGGCTGAGCCTTTATGCCTTTGGGATTGGTCTGGCTAATGCAGGGTTGGTGCGTTTAACTCTGTTTGCCAGCGACATGAGCAAAGGCACGGTTTCTGCTGCAATGGGAATGTTGCAGATGCTGATTTTTATTGTAGGGATTGAGTTCAGTAAACATGTTGAACTGGTGGGCGGAATAGGGGCGTTTTCTGCGGTAAACCTGGCCTGTGGTTTTATCTGGGCTGCCCTGACTACCTGGTTTTTGTGGGATAAATCCGCAGGTAGCAAGTAACAGCCCTTATCGAATGGATTGCGCTTTATATTGTGGTGCTGGGTGCCTGCTGGGGTTTTGCTACGGCACGGGCAACAACGGCAGCAACAATCATTAATGCCAGCACCACCACCATAGCGTTACGTAAACCGTAGTGCTCCCCGAGGTAGCCAAGCATTGGGGGGCCGACCAAAAAGGCAATATAGCCAGTTGCGGCAACCACACTCACCCGGGCTGGTGCATTGGGGCCAGTGTCGCTGGCAGCTGAAATGGTAAGCGGGAACCCCAGTGATGCCCCCGCGCCCCATAACAACACCGCACAACCCGCCACGAACGGGTTATCGACAAACACAATCAACCCAATTCCCAATGCGCCCAGTAATGCACTGGTGCGCACCACTGCAACCCGGTTATATCGGTCAATAAACCAGCCCCCGGTAAACCGGCCCAACGTCATTCCCAGTGTAAAGCCGGTATAGATTAATGTGCCGGATGTTTGGGAAAAACCATGCCCATCTACCATCAGTAAAGATAGCCAGTCGGTAGCAGAGCCTTCTGCAAGTGCCATCGCCAGAATCACAACCCCGATTAGCAGCAATTGAATATCACGCCAGAATGGAATATGTGCTGGCGGGTTACCTTGTTCTGTGGAAGTGGAATTGCCACTGTCATGAGGAGGAATGGCGCGCACAGCAATAACCAGTGGAACCAGGGCGGTGAGGCCAGCAGCAAATAAATGAAAACTAACGGGCAATTTCAATGCAGACAAGCCAATGCCCACACCCGCGCCGATTAATGTACCGAAGCTATAACACCCGTGCATCACCGGCAACAAGGTTTTACCCCGCAGGCGCTCAACAATGGCCCCTTCTACGTTCACCGCGACTTCCGATGCCCCAAGCCCGGCCCCCAGGCAAGCGAGACCCAGGGCAAATAACCTGGGCAGGCCAGGCAGTAATGCGACAGACATCAGCAAAATACCAGCAACCACCAACGACATCGCAAAACGAATGACCTTTCGGGTACCAAAGCGGTTGACCAGCCAACCTGAACTCAGAATGCCACTCATCGAGCCAAGTGAGAGCCCGAACAGCACGATCCCCATTTCACCAATCGAGACTTGCAAGTCATCGCGAATGGCCGGAGTACGAGAAGCCCAGGAGGCCATCAGCAGGCCGGGGAGAAAAAATAACGCGAACAGAGCCCATGTGCGCTGGCGCAAGGCGTGCGAAGAGGATAACGAGGAAAGCATAAAATCCCTGTAGCTAAGTTCCGAGAAATGCACAGTAACAACTGCATGAAAGGTTGTACATAAGTGTGCCAAGAAACTTTTTTGTTATGGCTATGATAACCAATTGATTATGTTTGCTTATATATAACTAATTGCCGGGAAAGTCTGATCTCGATCAAAAAGTGAGGCTCGTCACAGATCGTAATATAATATTTTATATTACGATGATGACATAATGAACAAAACAAAGCTTGCATTACTCATTCCGTTATTGGCAGGAACGATCCCCACTCCAGGGTTCAGCGCAGTTTCAGAAGACAGTTCGGCAGCCAGTAGTACGCCAGCAACCACCACTAAGTCTGGTAAAGAAGACAAAATAGTGGTGACGGCGAAGCAACAAAGTCAGGGCGACACAACTCAGGAGGCAAAATCCGGTGCCGGTTTTACCACGCAGCAGGTTAATTTAGGGCCGCTGGGTGATAAAAGCTGGACTGATACCCCGTATTCCACCACCACTATCACTCACCAAATGATTGATAACCAGCAGGCGAAAAGTGTCAGTGAGTTACTGAAATATGCGCCAAGTACTCAGATGGAAGCCCGTGGTGGTATGGATGTGGGCCGCCCACAAAGCCGTGGTATGGAAGGCAGTGTAGTGGCGAATACACGGCTTGATGGCCTGAACATGGTTGCCACCACGGCGTTTCCGGTAGAAATGCTGGAGCGCGTGGATGTGCTTAATAGCCTGACAGGTGCACTTTATGGCCCGGCAAGCCCGGCAGGGCAATTTAACTTTGTGGCGAAACGCCCTACAGACCAGCCTTTGCACCGCGTCACTCTTGGTTATCAGAGCCGTGGTGCCTACACCGGCCATGTTGATTTAGGCGGCCATGTTGATGACGGTAAATTTGGTTATCGAGTCAATTTATTGCACGAAGAAGGTGAAGGTGATGTTGCCGGTAGCACGTTGCGCAGGAAATTAGCCGCCGTAGCGCTCGACTGGAATATTCAGCCCGGAACCCAGGTTCAACTGGATGCCAGCCATTATGAGTTTATTCAGAAAGGTTATCCCGCCGGTTTCAGCTATGCCAATGGCATTAATCTTCCTTCGGCATCGAAATTAAACCCAAAAAATAGAAACTACGCGTTGGACACAGCAGGGGTTGATCTGACAACGGATACCATCAGCACCCGTTTGTTACAGGATTTCAATGATGGCTGGTCTCTGACAGCAGGTGTGGGTTACCAACAAGCGGACCGCGCAATGCGCTCTGTCTCAAATACGATTAGCGATAACAATGGCACATTGACCCGTAGCCTGTCAGATTCCAGTGCGGCCGGGCGTTTCAGAGTGCTGAGTAATATGCTCAGCCTTAATGGCCATGTTGATACTGGCAGTATTGGTCACGATCTTGCTTTCGCAACAACGGGGTATGTCTGGAGTATCTACTCTGCGAAAGGTAGCAGTGTGCGATACAACCTGGGAACAACAGATTTATATGACCCTGATTCTATGGATGAACCCGGTGATGGCAAAATTATCACCAATGGTGACCGTTATCGTTCCAGTACCAATACCCAGCAAAGCATCACCGCCGGTGATACCGTTACATTTACACCAAAATGGTCGGCCATGTTCTACCTTAGCCAGAGTTGGCTGGAAACTGCCAATTACTCCAGCTCCGGTACTAAAAGCAGCCAGGTTAACCAGGACGGCCTGAGCCCGAACGTCGCTTTAATGTATAAAATCACACCTGATGTGATGGCTTATGTGAGCTATGCGGATTCTCTGGAACAGGGAGATACCGTTCCCACCGGAGAAGGGCTGAGCAATGAAGGGCAGACCCTCGATCCGATTCGCAGCAAACAATATGAAGTTGGCCTGAAAGCCGAGGTGAACAACATGCACCTTGGTGCAGCGCTGTTTCGCCTGAAACGCCCCTTCGCCTATGTTGACTCAACCGACATGGTTTACAAAGAAGAAGGGGACCAGGTTAATAATGGCCTGGAGCTGACCGCATCTGGCCCGGTTATGGAAGGCCTGAATATCTACAGTGGCGTTACCTTCCTTGACCCGCAACTTAAAAATACTGTTTCCGAAAGCACCAGTAATAAATGGGTTGTTGGGGTACCAAAAGTACAGGCAAATATGCTGGTGGAATACAGCCTGCCGAGTATGCCGCAACTGGTCTATAGTGCCAATGTGCACTATACCGGTAAGCGCGCGGCAAACGATACGAATACCACCTGGGCCGGGAGTTACACCACACTAGATTTAGGTACCCGTTATTCCACGGTATTTGAAAATATTCCCACGACATTACGCCTTTCCGTTAATAACGTAACCAATCGCCGTTATTGGGCATCCATCTTCCCTGCATCCACTGATGGCTCAGGTACGTCCAACAGCGCTTTCCTGGGGACAGGCCGCGAAGTTCGTGCAACGGTAACGTTTGATTTTTGATTGATTCTGAGGCCGCTTCTTTATTGAAGCGGTAAAAACGAATGATACGATCTTTTCATGTAGTTGTTGCCAGCCTGATGGTGTTGCTGAACCTGGTTTTTACACCTGTTTTTGCCGCTCAACCATCACATAGTGATGTGCGCATTGCTACGTCCTGGCCTGCGCAAAACACCATTCTTGCCATGCTGGGTTACGGCAAAAATATTGTTGGTACTTCAGCAATAGCAAAACGTATTCCACTGTTTCGCCAGGCGCTACCAGATATTGTAAATGTGCCGGATGTAAGTATCACTTCCAGCCACGATATCAACCCTGAACAAATCCTCGCCCAACGTGCTCAATTGTTGTTTGTGCCTGAAAATATGCATATTGCTAAGCAGGATACTCTGGAACAGGCAGGCGTAAAAGTGCTGGCACTACCAGATAACTCGATGGCGGCAATGGTTGAACGGGTGGTGGAAACAGCACAGGTATTGGGGCCGGACGCGCAGCAAAAGGCGCAACTATTCCAGGCCTATTTTAATCACAATGTGGCACTGGTTCGCTCCCGCCTTGCTGGGATCCCAGACAACCAACGCTTGCGTGTTTACCATGCCATGATGACGCCGGTAATGACTTCGGGTAAACCCTCTTTAAATGATGACTGGATTACCCTTGCCGGGGGCAAAAATGTAGCGGCAACATGGTTTGGCGGCAAAGCCAATACTACTGGAGAAGTGCCGGTTGAGCGTGCTGTAGCTGCAGACCCGCAGGTTATCATCGCCATGACAAACCAGACTGCGCAAATGATAGAGCACTCACCTGAGTGGCAAAGCACCAGTGCGGTTAAAAACCATCGGGTGTTTGTGAACCCGCGAGGGATGTTCTGGTGGTGCCGGGAAACCAGTGAAGAAGCATTACAGTTTGTCTGGCTGGCTAAAAAACTCTATCCGGCGCAATTTCAGGATGTTGACATGAGCAAAATGACTCATGACTTTTACCAGAATTTCTTTGGGCTCAACCTGACTGCTGCACAGGTTCAAAACGTGCTGGCACCGCAGCGCTGATGCATTAAATTGAAAAGCCCCGGGTACAGTCCAGTTGTGCCGGGGCTTTTTCTTTACCACCTCAACGGCGTTTTTTCTTGCCCTGAACCGCTTTAAAGCGTGGGTTGCTCTTACAAATTACGTATACGCGCCCTTTGCGTCTAACCAACTGGCAATCCGGATGGCGTTGTTTAGCAGAACGTAATGAGTTCAGTACCTGCATTATTGCTTGTCCTTCGTATTAAAAAAACGACCAAAGCGCTGATTAAACCGGGCAGCGCTGCCTTCATTGGTGAAGGTTTTCTGCTTACCGGTGTAGTAGGGATGCGAAGCTGAAGAAACATCGATAGTGACATACGGGTAAGTGATGCCATCAAGTTCAATTTCGCGGTCTGTTTTAATGGTGGAACCCACTTTTATGTAGTGGTTTGCGCTGGTGTCATGAAACACCACTGTGCGGTATTCTGGGTGAAGTCCTGGTTTCATACTGCCTCATCAATTGCAATTAATGTTATAACATAACAATCATGATACGAGCTATGCTGGTCAAGTGCAAGTTGTCTGCTGTTTAACTATGTTGAATGGATGGTTGATAAGTTGAGCCTGTTCACCAGCCTGCTAAAAACAAAGGTGCAATAGCAAAATGAATAGATGGGATGAACGCTACAGCCAGAAAGGCTATGCCTATGGAACAGAACCGAATCAATTCTTAGTGGAGCAGGTTAATGCCCTTAACCTGGCAGCCCCACTGAATATTCTCAGCCTTGGTGAAGGTGAGGGACGAAATGCGGTTTACCTTGCCACTCAGGGCCACCATGTTCATGCAGTTGATGGTTCGGCTGTGGGTTTAGAGAAAGCCAAAAAACTGGCTGAGCAGCACCATGTTTCCTTAGTAACACAGGTAGCTGACCTCACCCATTTTTCCATCGAACAGCCTTGCGATGGGGTGGTAATGATTTTCTGCCACTTGCCTTCAACTGTACGCCATGCCATTCACCAGAAAATTATGGAAGCTCTGGTACCTGGTGGTGTTCTGATTTACCAGGCGTACTCAACCCGCCAGCTTAATTACCAAACCGGTGGCCCGCGTGAAGTGGATTTACTGGTGAATCTCAATGAGCTGGAAGAGAGTTTTAGTGATATGCGTGTCTTACATGCCTGTATGCATGACAAAGAAATTTATGAGGGTAAATACCATACGGGCCTGGCCTCAGTAACAGAATTTGTGGCAAGGAAATCATTCGAGTAGCTATTTTCTGGTAAGGGGAAATGACATTTTTAGCATGAGTTACAGCCACCATTAGAACGGACTGCCAGTATCTGCCGCTACTTTGCAGCCATTGGTACGATATGTGATAGGTAACTTGTTGATTTTACGACAGCTAAATCGCAGGCAATAAAAAACCCATCAATCTTGAACCAAAATGGCGTGATTGATGGGCTCCACAAATTTGGGGACATCAAAGAAAAGCAGTGGCACTAATTCAGACTGCATGCCCCAAAAAAAGTTCTTCGTTGACCTAAAAAAAATTTATTTTTTTCTGTGGTCAGCGTCACATACCCGGCCAGATAACAATAATCAGTGTCCCGGCCAGGGTTAACAACACGTTAGCGATAGCGTAAGTCCCGGCATAACCCAATGCCGGGATGTTACTGCGGGAGGCATCACTAATGATTTCCATTGCTGGTGCACAGGTGCGTGCGCCCATGATTGCGCCAAACAGCAATGCCCGGTTCATGCGTAGAACATAAGCACCAAACAGAAAACAAATTAATACCGGCACCAGGCTTACAACCAACCCAGAGGCCAGCATTTGCCCGCCAATAGCACCCAGGTTGTGGCCAATACCACCTCCGGCACTCAGGCCTACGCCGGCCATAAACACCATCAGGCCAAACTCTTTCACCATGTTGAGTGCGCCCTGGGGAATATAACCAAAGGTAGGGTGGTTGGCACGTAAGAAGCCGAGCATAATGCCGGCGAATAGCAGGCCTGCAGCATTACCAATGCCAAAACTGAAGGAGCTGAACTGAAAGGTAATCATCCCAATCATCAGGCCAATAATAAAGAAGGCGCAAAAAGCCAGCAGGTCGGTTATTTGGCTGTGAATGGAAATAAAGCCAATGCGTTCCGCCACAGTTTTAACACGGCGCGCATCGCCGCTCACCTGCAACACGTCGCCTTTGTTCAGAACGATATTATCGTCAATTGGCATCTCTATTTGGCTGCGGATAACACGGTTAAGGAAACACCCGTGGTCAGTAAGTTTAAGCTGTGCCAGGCGGCGGCCAACGGCATTGTGGTTTTTTACTACTATTTCTTCGGTAACAATGCGCATGTCGAGCAGGTCACGGTCAAAAACCTCTTTCCCGTTACGAAAACTGGGGTCAAGGCGTGCATGCGCATCGGGGTAGCCAACCAGGGCAATCTCATCACCCATTTGTAGCACCGCGTCGCCATCGGGGTTTGCCAGAATACCGTTGCGGCGAATACGCTCAATGTAGCAGCCCGTCTGGCGGTAAATACCCAGTTCACGCAGGTTTTTACCATCAGCCCAGGCAACCAACTCCGGGCCAACCCGGTAAGCGCGAATAACAGGTAAATACACTTTACGGTTAGAGTCGGTATCCAGACCACGTTCACGGGCAATTTGTTGGGCACTGGTTTGCAAATCCTGGTGCTGCAGTTTTGGCATATAACGTGCGGCAACAATCAGGCTGACAAGGCCAATCAGGTAAGTTAATGCATAACCCAGGCTCAAGTGATCAAGTGCGTTGACCAGTTCCGGGTGGTTCATTCCTGAATGGCGTAATGTATCGCCAGCACCAACCAGAACAGGTGTGGAGGTCATCGAACCTGCCAGCATACCGGCTGTAAGACCAATATCCCATCCGAAAAGCCTTCCCAGGCCCAGGGCTAATAATAATGCACTGCCCACCATCACCAGCGCCAGCATCAGGTAATTTTTACCATCACGGAAGAAAATGGAGAAAAAGTTGGGCCCCGCTTCCACGCCAACACAAAAAATGAACAACATGAAGCCCAGATTAAGTGCGTCTGTATTTATTGTGAAATGTTGTTGGCCTAATAATAAAGAAACAACCAGAACACCAATAGAATTACCAAGTTGGATTGAACCAAGGCGCAATTTACCCAAACACAGGCCAAGGGTGAGTACGACAAATAATAACAGGATGTAATTCCCGTTTAACAAATCTGCGACGTTTATGTTCACGGAAGCTAACTTCTTCTTTACTTGTAACTCGTTGAAAAAAATAATTGTTTTACGCACGCCTTTCGCATAAAAATAACACTATCTGGTGGTGTAAACTTCAGTGTTATATCGCCTGCAAAAAGTACGACGGGCGCTAGTGTAATCGTTATGGTTATCAACAGCCAGTAAGAAAAATGCTGGAAATGTCTTCTCTTGTTATAGCGGGAATAATTCACATTACCGGTAATGCCCATAGAGAAGATGCTTCATGTGAGGAGTACATGGCGCAGGCAGATTTTTTTGCACAGAAATAAGCAGTATGAAAGTGAGTGGGTAATACAGGCTTTTATAAGGACATTGTTAATGTGAGTACCTGTTGGGGGCTCAACGTAATGGAAAAGCAAAGGAGGATGACTTTGTTATTCAAACGTTCATGGGGAGGCGGTTTATGCTGTTTTATCCTGTTCATTCTGGCGTTTGTGATCCACAACCTTTTTTTAACTGACTCGGCCCCTGCCAGCGGCAAGATGGATCCTGGAATGCTGTTTTTTATTGTCCCCGGTGTGTTGGGAAGCTTTTGCGCACGTCGTGCGCGTTTCCTGGCTCCTATGGTGGGGGCATTGGTTGCCGTGCCAGTTTGTTTGTTGTTAATCAATCTGTTGGAGAAAGATGATGCTGGCCTGTTTCAGGAGCTTGCCTGGTTGTTAGGGGCGGTATTCTGGAATGCGTTGGGGGCACTGAGTGTGCTGTTCACTATCACCCTTGTCTGGCGGCAGGATGCCAGAAAACGCCGGGTTTAAATCTTAATCGGTTACACTGTAATGCTGTGAACAGGAAGGCGTTAGGTGTGGGCGACTGAAGAATCAGCAAACTGGTTTTCCTGATTTTTTATTTAACTTACCAGTTAATATTCCAAAATAGTTCACTGAATGGTCATCAATTTATCACCGGGTCAAAAGACCCGGTGTTTGTTTTTTGTTTTTTCAGTTTGCAGGTGAAAGAACAGGGTGTTGCTCAACCCAGGCAGCAAAGTCAGTAAAACCACCAATATGTTGTTTATCGACAAAAATTTGCGGCACTGTACTGACGGGTTTTCCGGCAGCTTGTTGCAGGTCAGCTTTAGTAATCCCTTCAGCATGAATATCAACATAGCGGAACTCAAAATCACTATGTGATGCACTGAGTTCTTCTGCCAGCGCTTTCGCACGGACACAATATGGGCATCCGGGCCGTCCAAAAATTACAGTAAGCACAGTTGCTCCTTAGCGGAAGTTATCTTGCTAACTATTTTGCTTACCTGAAAGCGTTGAGGGAAGTTGAGTTTGCCTGTTGCTTTGATAACTGAAAACAATGAAAGCCTTTAGAGTATTGATGCGGTTTTTTAATCCTGCGGGAGCCTGAAGCCAACTGTTGGCGGGGGGATGTTTCGGACTATACTGGTTAGCCACCACACAGGAGACTGACAATGCGTTCACTGGGGGCATTACCCAAATCTGTGCTGTTACTGGAAACTCTTGGTATTGTGCTGCTGTGTGTTGCCTGGCTGGTTGCTCATGGCGTGATATCCGTAACCGCCTTTCTTGCCACGGACATGGCTGTTATTTTGCTTATATTTAGCGGTATTGTATTGATGTTACCTGCTGCAATCGTGTTAATTGGCCAGATGGGGAAGCATGTGGCACCGTTATTATTCAACGGCTCGAATACGCAAACAGCAGAAAACAAAAAAGCTGCCGATCAGGCTAAGGATAAAAATAATGACGCCAACCATTGATTTATTGTGCGCACACCGTTCAATTCGCCATTTTATTGATAAGCCCATCAGTGATGAGCAACGTACAGCCTTGTTTTCCGCGGCACGTGCTACGTCTACATCCAGTTTTTTACAATGTACATCTATTATACGAGTGACAGACTCGGCCTTACGGGAACAACTGGTTACCTTAAGTGGTGGCCAGGCGCATGTTGCCAGTGCCGCAGAGTTTTGGGTGTTTTGTGCGGATTTTAACCGCCATTTGCAAATTTGCCCTGGCGCTCAGTTAGGTTATGCCGAGCAGTTGTTGCTGGGCGCGGTAGACACCGCGATGATGGGGCAAAACACACTGGTTGCAGCTGAGTCCCTGGGGTTGGGTGGTGTGTATATTGGTGGGATCCGCAATAATATTGAAGCGGTAACACGCTTGTTGAAGTTACCTAAATATGTCCTGCCGTTGTTCGGGTTATGCCTGGGCTGGCCGGATGAAATCCCGGAAGTAAAACCCCGTCTGCCGGAAAGCTTGTTAGTACATGAAAACCAGTATCAGCCGGTAGATAGCAGCGAACTGGCTGATTATGATGCAACCCTTGCGGATTACTACCTCAACCGCACCACACATAAGCGCAAGGATACCTGGAGCGATCATATCCGCCGCACGATTGTTAAAGAAAGCCGCCCCTTTATCCTGGATTTTCTGCATAAGCAAGGCTGGGTAACCCGCTAATTTTCTCTCTACTTTCCCCCTTACAGGGGGAAACGGGTGGTGGTACTATACGCGGGTTTTAAGGCTGGTCAGTCTCTTGCAGAGGTGCAGGGTGAAAATTGCCATTCTTTCCCGTGATGGAACACTTTATTCTTGTAAACGTTTAAAACAGGCGGCGCTCAATCGTGGGCATTTTGTCGATATTATCGATCCGCTGTCCTGCTATATGAATATCAACCCCGCCAGTTCTTCAGTGCATTATAAAGGGCGTCAGTTACCACATTATGATGCAGTAATTCCGCGTATTGGCTCGGCAATTACTTTTTATGGCACTGCAGTATTGCGCCAGTTCGAAATGCTGGGAAGTTATCCACTCAATGAATCGGTCGCCATAACCCGCGCCCGGGATAAGTTGCGTTCCATGCAGCTACTCGCCCGGCAAGGGATTGATTTGCCCATGACCGGAATAGCACACTCACCCGATGACACCCATGATCTTATCGAAATGGTCGGGGGCGCACCGCTGGTGGTGAAGTTGGTGGAAGGCACTCAGGGTATTGGTGTGGTGCTAGCAGAAACTCGCCAGGCGGCTGAGAGCGTAATTGATGCTTTTCGTGGTCTGAATGCCCATATTTTGGTGCAGGAGTTCATCAAAGAAGCACAAGGGCGGGACATTCGTTGTCTGGTGGTCGGTGGGCGTGTCGTTGCGGCCATTGAACGCCAGGCGAAGGAGGGGGATTTTCGCTCTAATTTGCACCGTGGAGGAAAAGCGGTTGTCGCCAGTATTACGCCACAGGAGCGTGAAGTGGCGATTCGGGCCGCGTCTACCATGGGGCTGGATGTCGCGGGGGTAGATATTTTGCGTGCCGCCCGTGGGCCTTTGGTGATGGAGGTCAATGCCTCGCCAGGGCTTGAAGGTATCGAAAAAACCACGGGCATTGATATTGCCGCACAGATAATCGGTTGGGTGGAAAGCCAGGCGCGGCCAGGCTTCTGCCTCAAAACAGGTGGCTAAGTGCTGTGTCGTTATCTGGTCGTGGTACAAGGCGCTATTTTTGCGTAAGCTATGGCGTCGATTTTTTATTGAAGAGGTTATACCCGTATGGATTCACTCGTCGTCCCTACCCTGGACACGCTGCGCCGCTGGCTTGATGATGCTGGCGTAAGCTTTTTCGAGTGTGATTCCTGCCAGGCGTTGCATCTCCCCCATATGCAGGATTTTGCTGGTGTATTTGATGCCAAGTTAGATTTGGTTGATAGTGTGCTGGTTTTCTCCGCCCTGGCCGAGGTCAAACCTTCTGCGCTTTTGGCTCTGGCAGGGGATATTTCGGCAGTTAATGCCAGCTCACTAACCGTGAAAGCTTTTCTTGATGTTCAGGATGATAACTTACCACGGTTGGTTGTTTGCCAGGCCTTACCTGTAGCGGTAGGGATTAGCCATGAGCAGTTCACACATTTCTTGCGCCAGAGTGAAGAGCAGATCTCAATGGTGATTTTGGAAGCCAGTGCCCAGCAAATGCTGTGGAGTGGAGAAGAAGACGAGACTTCCCGCAGCCAGGCAACCAGCCACCTGTTACATTGATTGTGCAATTAATTCCACAGTGAGCTATTTGCTCGCTGTGGTTTCTGTTTCCCCTGTGTTTATATCCTGTGCATCGCAGGTATGTCTTCACGCCTTTCAACCCACGCTTTAGCCTGCCAACATTCGGCGGTTCGTTTTCTGTGCTGCTATCGTCCCTACTTGATTTTTTTGGCTGTTTTTTATTCAAAGGGAGGTGGTGGGTATTTCTTGCTGTTCACTCATTTCCTGATTGATGCCTAAAAAATTGAAAAAAGGCGTTTTTTAATCCCGTCCAGCTCGCAAAATCCTGGCTACATTTACACTGCGTCATTGCTTGTTACTGGCCAGGCGCAAGTGCGAAATTTTTTTACGTCCGTATGACAAAGTATGCATGAATATTGCATCAGGTGAATGGCCTGATTTTACTCGACGCCATGCTGAGCGCGAGTTTTACCCTTTATTCAGAAGGAATAAGATATGTCCCGCCAAAGTAAAAAATGGTTGTCTGGTTTGGTGGCTGGCGTACTGATGGCTGCTTCTGCCTCAACGCTGGCTGCGGATGGAAAGACGCTGCATGTGTATAACTGGTCGGATTATATTGGGCCGGATACTGTAGCCAACTTCACCAAAGAAACCGGTATTAAAGTCGTTTACGACGTTTTCGATTCAAATGAAGTACTTGAAGGTAAGCTGATGGCTGGTAGTACCGGGTTTGACCTGGTGGTGCCTTCAGCAAGTTTCCTGGAACGCCAGTTGATGGCCGGTGTGTTTCAGCCCCTGGATAAAAGCAAACTCCCGAACTGGAAAAACCTTGATCCGGCACTGTTAAAGCTGGTTGCCAAACATGATCCAGGCAACAAGTATGCAGTGCCTTATATGTGGGCTACTACCGGGATTGGCTATAACGTCGATAAAGTTAAAGCGGTATTGGGTAAAGATGCGCCGGTAAACAGCTGGGATCTGGTGTTGAAACCCGAAAATCTCGAAAAATTAAAAAGTTGTGGTGTTTCATTCCTGGATGCGCCAGAAGAAATTTTTGCAACAGTGCTGAATTATCTTGGCAAAGACCCGAACAGCTCTAATGCCTCTGACTACAGCGGTGCAGCAACCGACTTGTTACTGAAACTGCGTCCGAGTATTCGTTATTTCCATTCTTCTCAATATATTAATGATTTGGCAAATGGCGATATTTGTGTGGCGATTGGTTGGGCAGGTGATGTCTGGCAGGCCGCTAACCGGGCAAAAGAAGCGAAAAATGGGGTGCATATCTCCTATTCAATTCCGAAAGAAGGTGCGCTGGCATTTTTTGACGTTTTCGCAATGCCTGCTGATGCGAAAAATAAGGATGAAGCATATCAGTTCCTTAACTACCTGATGCGCCCGGATGTTGTGGCTGATATCAGTAACCATATTTACTACGCCAACGCTAACAAAGCAGCAACACCGCTGGTGAATGCTGAAGTGCGTGATAATCCTGGAATTTACCCACCGCCTGATGTTATGGCAAAACTGTTTACCCTCAAAGTGCAGGACCCCAAATTGGATCGTGTTAGAACACGTGCCTGGACAAAAGTTAAAAGTGGTAAATAAGTCAGTAAGTTAATCGAATGAGGCAGTGCACCTTTTTAGTGCGCATTAAGGTGCAATTGCCTCTAAAGGATGCATTTGTGTTATGCATCCCAAGCCAGTGAATTGTACGCCTTTTAGCGTATTAGTTTGAGATTTGCCGGAGAGCACAATCAGTGAACGATGTCATTCCCCGCCCACAAGCGAAGAGTAGTAAGGCATTAACGCCATTACTGGAAATTCGGAATCTGACAAAATCCTTCGACGGCCAGCATGCTGTTGATGATGTCAGTTTGACTATCTACAAAGGTGAAATTTTTGCACTACTTGGTGCTTCAGGATGTGGAAAATCCACGCTGTTACGTATGCTGGCTGGGTTTGAACAACCGACAGCCGGGCAAATCATGCTCGATGGTGTTGACCTTGCCCATGTACCGCCTTATCAGCGCCCGATTAATATGATGTTCCAGTCTTATGCTCTGTTCCCACATATGACGGTAGAGCAGAACATTGCGTTTGGCCTCAAGCAAGACAAGTTACCCAGAGCGGAAATTAACAGCCGGGTGGAAGAAATGTTAAGCCTGGTGCACATGCAAGAATTTGCCAAACGTAAACCACACCAGTTATCTGGTGGGCAGCGTCAACGTGTTGCGTTGGCGCGCAGCCTGGCTAAACGCCCTAAATTATTGTTGCTCGACGAACCTATGGGGGCGCTGGATAAAAAACTGCGTGACCGTATGCAATTGGAAGTGGTGGATATTCTGGAGCGTGTAGGTGTGACTTGCGTAATGGTCACCCACGATCAGGAAGAAGCGATGACCATGGCCGGGCGCATTGCCATTATGAACCGTGGCAAGTTTGTGCAAATTGGCGAACCGGAAGAGATTTATGAACACCCGACAACAAGGTACAGCGCTGAATTTATTGGTTCTGTGAATGTATTTGAAGGCATCCTGAAAGAGAGCCACGAAGACGGCCTGGTAATAGATTCCCCAGGGTTGCGCCATCCATTAAAAGTGGACCCGGATGCTTCCGTAGTGGAAGGGGTGCCAGTCTGGGTAGCGTTGCGCCCAGAGAAAATCACTTTATGCGAAGACCCGCCAGCAGACGGTTTCAACTTTGCAGTTGGGGAAGTAGTGCACATTGCGTACCTGGGCGATCTCTCTATTTACCACGTGCGGTTGGGAAGTGGGCAGATGATTAGTGCTCAGTTACAAAATGAGCACCGGTACCGGAAAGGAATGCCTACCTGGGGCGATGAAGTGAAGCTTTGCTGGGATGCGGATAGCTGTGTCGTCTTGACCGTTTAGGAGTTGCACTATGAGTAGCTATACTGAGCCCACACCAACATCCACACCCCCCAGCCAAACGCCGTCAGGTTCTTTACGCAGCTGGTTGGGACGGATGCAAATGGCCCATGGACGCAAACTGGTTATTGCCTTGCCCTATCTGTGGCTGTGCCTGTTGTTCATGCTGCCATTCTTAATTGTTTTCAAGATTAGCCTTGCCGATATGGCGCGTGCCATTCCGCCTTATACTGACCTTGTCAGTTGGGCTGACCAGCAGCTATCGGTGTCAATAAATCTTGGTAACTTCCTGCAATTAACAGATGACCCACTGTATTACGAAGCCTACTTGCAATCGTTGCAGGTTGCGGCGGTTTCAACAATCTGCTGTTTACTGTTGGGTTACCCGCTTGCCTGGGCTGTGGCACACAGCAAGACATCAACACGTAATATTTTGCTGTTGCTGGTTATCTTACCTTCCTGGACATCATTCCTTATTCGTGTTTATGCCTGGATGGGTATTTTGAAAGAAAACGGTGTGCTGAATAACGTGCTGATGTGGTTGGGCGTGATTGACCATCCGCTGACTATTTTGCACACCAACCTGGCGGTGTATATCGGGATTGTTTACGCCTATTTGCCCTTTATGGTGCTGCCTATTTATACCGCGCTGACACGCATTGATTACTCTTTGGTAGAAGCTTCGCTGGATCTTGGCGCTAAGCCGTTGAAAACCTTTTTTAGTGTAGTTGTTCCGCTAACTAAAGGCGGCATTATTGCTGGTTCCATGCTGGTATTTATTCCCGCCGTTGGGGAGTTTGTTATTCCTGAATTACTGGGCGGCCCGGACAGCATTATGATTGGCCGTGTACTCTGGCAGGAGTTTTTCAATAACCGTGACTGGCCGGTTGCTTCCGCCGTCGCTATTACAATGCTGGTGGTGTTGATAGTGCCCATTATGTGGTTCCACAAATACCAGAACAAAGGCATGGGAGGGCATTAATGAATACGTTACCTGTTGTTCGTTCTCCATGGCGGATATTCATTCTGGTTGTCGGGTTTACCTTCCTGTACGCCCCGATGTTGATGCTGGTTATCTACTCGTTTAACAGTTCGCAATTGGTGACTGTTTGGGCGGGCTGGTCCACCAAGTGGTACGGCGAAGTGTTTCGTGACACCGCTATGATGAATGCTGTTGGGCTCAGTTTGTCCATTGCTGCGCTATCCGCCACGATGGCGGTTGTGTTGGGAACCATTGCCGCTGTGGTGATGGTGCGCTTCGGGCGTTTTCGTGGGTCCAACGGTTTTGCGTTTATGCTTACTGCGCCTTTGGTTATGCCAGATGTGATCACCGGGCTATCCTTGTTATTGCTTTTTGTCGCGATGGGCAGTTCGCTCGGGTGGCCGGGGGAGCGTGGCATGATGACTATTTGGCTGGCGCATGTGACATTCTGTACCGCGTATGTCTCGGTGGTGATAAGTTCTCGCTTGCGTGAGTTGGACCAGTCAATTGAAGAAGCGGCCATGGATTTGGGCGCAACACCGCTCAAGGTCTTCTTTGTGATAACAGTCCCGATGATTTCGCCAGCTATTATTTCCGGCTGGTTGCTGGCATTTACGTTATCACTGGATGACCTGGTTATTGCCAGCTTTGTTTCCGGGCCTGGTGCAACTACGCTGCCGATGCTGGTGTTCTCCAGTGTTCGTATGGGGGTTAACCCGGAAATCAATGCGTTGGCATCTATTATTCTCGGTGTTGTGGGGGTTATTGGCCTGATTGCATGGTGGTTTATGGCAAGGGCTGAAAAACAACGTATGCGTGATATCCAGCGTGCAAGGCAGCACTGAAAGGCCTAAAATCAGTGGGATATAGGCGTGCTGTTACAACAGCATGTACTGACAAGGAAACGAGGTTGTGGATATTTTGAGCAAATACCCCGCTGGTCAGGCAAAACTAAATGTGCCCACACTGGTTTATATTGCCGCTATTGGCATTATCACCACCCGCTGCCTGGATGTCCTGATGCTGTTTAACGCATTGGGTGTCCAGGGGAGTATTGATTTTATACAGCGCAGTGTCCAGACCTGGGCGCTGACGCTGATTTTCTTTGCCAGCCTGGTTTTACTCTTTATAGAAATACGCTGTGCTTTTGTTATCTTACGTGGGCGCAATTGGGGGCGCTGGGTTTTTCTGGCAACCCAGGTTATTTCTTCTGTGTATTTATGGTGCGCTTCACTGGGTTGGGGATACCCAGAGTTATTCAGTATTCCAGGTGAAAGTAAAAGTGCCATCCTGCACGACCTGTTCATGCAAAAACTACCGGATTTATTGGTTCTGGCCTTGTTGTTTGTACCGCCGCGCAGCCAGCGTTTTTTTCGGGTTCACTAAGCGGCAGGTAGCGCCTGGCCGTGGTAGAATCCCGTTCCGCGTATTTTCAGGGCTTTTTTATGCAGTGCGAACTCTATGCTGAAGGGCGTTGTCACTCTTGCCAGTGGCTGATGCTTCCCCTTGCTCAACAACTCGAAAAGAAAATGGCGCATTTGCGCGAACTGCTTGCTGCTATGCCGGTTGGCCAGTGGTGCCAGCCAGTAAGTGGCGCTGAACAGGCGTTTCGCAATAAAGCTAAAATGGTGGTGAGCGGCAGCGTTGAGCGCCCGATTTTAGGTGTTCGTAACAGGGATGCCAGTGTGGCGGATCTCACTGATTGCCCGCTATACCCGGCCGAATTTGCTGCGGTTTTTACAGCGATTAAACCCTTTATTGCCCGTGTTGGCCTTACGCCATATAACGTTGAACGGCAACGAGGCGAACTGAAATATATCCTGCTAACACAAAGCCAGTATGATGGCAGCCTGATGCTGCGTTTTGTTTTGCGTTCTACGGCTAAAATTGCCCGCCTGAAACAGGAACTGCCCTGGTTGCAGGAACAGGCTCCCCAATTGCGTGTGATTACGGCTAACATCCAGCCAGTGCATATGGCCATTATGGAAGGGAAAGAAGAAATCCTTTTAACCCAGGAAACGGGTTTGCGTGAAGAATTTAATGGCGTGCCATTGTGGATCCGACCGCAAAGCTTTTTCCAAACTAACCCACAGGTTGCCAGTGCATTGTATGCCACTGCCCGCGACTGGGTGCGTGCTTTACCTGTGCAACATATGTGGGATCTGTTCTGTGGTGTTGGCGGGTTTGGTTTGCACTGCGCCACGCCGCAAATGCAACTGACCGGGATAGAAATTGCCCCAGAAGCCATAGCCTGTGCACAGCAGTCAGCACAAGAGTTAGGGCTTAAGCATGTCGATTTTCAGGCGTTGGATTCCACATCCTGGGCAACGGGCCAGCAGGCGGTACCTGACCTGGTACTGGTTAACCCACCAAGGCGCGGGATAGGGCCAGAACTGTGCCGGTTTTTAACTGAAATGGCTCCGGGTTTTATTGTCTATTCTAGTTGTAATGCAGTGACAATGGCTGAAGATATTCGCCGCCTGGCGGGCTATGGGATTGAGCAGATTCAGTTATTTGATATGTTCCCCCATACTGCGCATTATGAAGTGCTGGCATTGCTACGCCGCTGAAGCTGCCTGTGCGATAAACAAAAAACCGCTGCACCAGAGTGACAGCGGTTTTTTTACGTCAGCTACTGATTATTGTGGGAACCATTTGTTACTGATTTTTTGGTAAGTTCCGTCAGCTTTGATAGCGTCCAGCGCCGTATTCAGTTGCTTCAACAGTGCGGTGTTTTGTGGGCGTACTGCAATACCCAGCCCGGTGCCAAAATATTGTGGGTCAGTCACATGCTCACCCACTGTTGCCAACCCAGGGTTGGTTTTCAGCCACTCATTCACCACCGCTGTATCACCAAAGACACCATCCAGGCGGCCATTTTTCAGGTCGATGATGGCATTCTGGTAACTGTCATAAGCCACAGTTTTAATCTCAGGATGTTTTTCCTGCAGATATTTCTGGTGAGTAGTCCCGTTTTCCATGCCAATCCGTTTGCCTTTTAAGTCTGCAAAGCTGGTGAACTGGCCTTTTTTGGCAATGACCACAGCAGAGTTAGCGTAATACGGTTGGGTAAAGGTGACTTGTTTGCTGCGTTCCGGGGTAATGTCCATGCCAGAGATAACGGCATCAAATTTGCGGAACTTGAGCGATGGAATCAGGCTGTCGAATGCCTGGTTGGTGAATGTGCAGTCTGCAGCCATTTTTTGGCATAAAGCATTAGCCAGGTCGATATCAAAACCAACAATGTGGTTATTGGCATCTAAAGATTCAAAAGGAGGGTAGGTGGCAGAAAGCCCAAAGTTAATCTTTTCTGCTGCACTCACCTGAAAAGCACTGGCCATCATGGCAACCAATAACCATTTTTTCATTGTGTGTTGCTCCTGTCTGTCATTGTTTTTTTATGTTCGTGATAGCGGGAGTATTATCTATAATGAATTTGTATGCAATTAAAATGTATAATTAGTTATTTGTATGGATAAAAAAAAGGCGACTTAAAGCCGCCTTTTGTACAGAAGTCTACTTTCGAAAAATTAATTTCGGCGTTCAAATGCCAAAGCGCGGCGTTCGATTACACGCATCAGTAATGTAAGAATACCATTTACTATCAGATAGATGATTCCTGCTGCACCGAACACCATGACATCATAAGTACGGCCATACAACAACTGGCCATAGCCCATCACTTCCATAAGTGTAATGGTATAAGCAAGCGAAGTACTTTTGAATACCAGAACAACTTCATTGGAGTACGAAGACAAAGCGCGTTTGAAAGCGAACGGCAGCAAAATTGCCAACGTGTCTTTACGGCTCATCCCCAGTGACTGGCAGGATTGCCACTGCCCGGCAGGGATCGCGCGAATTGCACCATAAAATAACTGTGTGGTGTAGGCCGCACTGTTAAGTGACAACGCCAGCATTGCACACAACCATGGCTCAGAAAGTAAATGCCATAGAACCGGGTAGTTTTGCAGCGAAGGGAACTGGCCAGGCCCATAGTAAATAAGAAAGATCTGCACCAGCAAAGGGGTGCCGGTAAACAGCGTTATATATCCGCGAACCAGCAGAGAAACTACGGGTGTTTTCAGCGTTAAAATTACCGTGAAAACCAGTGACAGAGCCAGTGCCAGAATAATTGAGGCAACGGTTAGTGTCAGGCTGGTGTGCAGGCCTTTTAATAACTCAGGTAAATAAGCGAACATTATTCCGGCCTCCGCTCAAAACGTGTCGTGCGCAGGTCAATACGTTTGAGAATATACTGGCTTATCAGCGTGATGACCAGGTAGATAGCGGCAGCAATGATATACCAGGTGAAAGGCTCCTGAGTCCGCGTAGCAATACTGCGGGTTTGCAACATCAGGTCGTTAACACTAATCAGTGAAACCAGTGCCGTGTCTTTCAGCAAAACCAGCCACTGGTTACCTAAACCGGGAAGCGCATGGCGCCACATTTGCGGCATAACAATGCGGAAAAAGATGGCTGCTTTGCTCAGCCCAAGAGCCTGGCCTGATTCACGTTGGCCATCCGGTACAGATTTCAGTGCGCCGCGCAGCGTTTGTGAGGCGTAAGCAGCATAGAGCAACGAAAGGGCGATAACCCCACACAGGAACGGGCTGACATCAAAGTTCTCAATCTGTACCTGAATATGGAGCTGAGTGAAGCCCAGTGGCAGGGTAAATCCATCTGAAAGCGTCAATAAAAGCTGTGAAGCGCCAAAATAGACGAACAGCACCACCAGAATTTCCGGCAGGCCACGCAATAAGGTGACTAACCCGGATGCCAGCCACGAAACGGCGCGCAGGCGTGATGACTCCAGCACTGCAAACATCATCGCCAGAGCAAGGCCTACTGCCAGTGCACAAACGGCAAGGCCGACGGTCATCCCGGCGGCACTTGCTAAAGGAAACATTTCGTTCATTCAGTTGCTTACTTCTGGAACCATTTGTTGTAGATGGCGGTGTATGTCCCGTCAGCTTTTACTTTGTCCAGCGCTGTGTTGAATTTTTGCTGCAATTCGGTGTTACCCATACGAACAGCAATACCCAGGCCAGTACCAAAGTAGTCTTTATCTGTCACTTTATCACCAACAGCAGCCAGTTTCGGGTCTGCTTTCAGCCATTCGGTTACCACGGCAGTATCACCGAATACTGCATCAATACGGCCATTTTGCAGATCCAGTTTAGCGTTCTGGTAGCTGTCATAAGGCACAACCGTGATTTCCGGATGTTTATCCATGATGAATTTCTGATGGGTGGTACCGTTCTGCACACCCACTTTTTTGCCTTTCAGTTCGGCAATGGTGGTGTATTTACCTTTCTGGCCAACAAACAGTGCAGAGTTGTCGTAATAAGGTTTGCTAAACAGCACCTGTTTTTCACGATCAGGAGTGATATCCATCCCGGCCATAACGGCATCAAAACGACGGAATTTCAGGCTGGGAATCAGGCTGTCAAATGCCTGGTTAGTAAAGGTGCAGGTTGCATCCATTTGTTTGCACAATGCGTTAGCCAGATCAACGTCGAAACCAACGATTTTGTTGTTAGCGTCCATAGACTCAAATGGAGGGTAGGAGGCTTCTGTTGCAAAGCGGATTGTCTGTGCGGCAGCCGCAGAAAGGCTCAGGCTGGCAAGCAGCGTGGCAATAATTACTTTTTTCATTGTCATTTCCCAAACAACATCAGTGAGAGAGATACTGTTTAAACGCATCGGTTTGCGGCTCGCTAAAGCAAGACGCATCGCCTTGTTCAACAATGTGGCCATTTTCCATGTACACAACACGGCTGGCTGTTTTACGTGCGACTTCCACTTCGTGGGTCACGATGACCTGAGTGATCCCCGTTTCTGAAAGCTCACGAATAATACTGACTATCTGCGCGGTAATTTCCGGGTCCAGCGCGGCAGTCGGTTCATCAAACAACAGAACCTGCGGTTCCATCATCAGTGCTCTGGCAATGGCAACACGTTGTTGCTGACCACCAGATAAATGTAATGGATAGCGGTCACTGTATGGGGTCAGGCGCAAGCGGTTGAGCAGCTTTTCCGCTCTGGAACGGGCTTCATCTTTGCTCAGGCCTAAAACCCGGCAAGGGGCTTCAATTAAGTTGTGCATCACAGACAGATGCGGCCACAAATTATATTGCTGGAACACCATACCCACATTTTGACGTAACAGGCGAATTGCCATATCACTGGGGGTTTTGGTGAAATTAAACTGGTTGCCCGCAATGTTCAGCGTCCCGGAACGTGGCATTTCCAGCAGGTTAAGTACCCGCAGCAGCGAACTTTTGCCTGCACCACTTGGGCCAAGCAGCACCAGCGTTTCGCCCTGAGGGCAATCCAGGGTGATATCGAACAGCGCCTGATGCGCGCCGTAGAAGCAATTAATGCTGTTTAGTTGAATACTCATGCGAAGCAGTCGAATAGCTATTGAGGCCGCAAATAGTAACGTTGGCAGAATACTTATGCAATATTTATGAGTTAAAACTTAAATTCAACTGGTAATGATAAGTAAATGTAGCATAAGATATCGGGGTCAGGGGGAGGTGAGTATAAATGTCGGTGATTTAACAAAATGCCAGACTATTTATACAGTTTACTTTTCCTGACCCGCAGAGACTGGCCGCTTGTTACTGTTAGTGGCGTTCAAGTGACTGGCGAAGTGTTCCGGCAACGGCTGTGCTGGAAGGTGTCAGGTAACGAACGTCATCCACTACCCAGCATTGACCTTCACGCACCATCAACACTTCATCTTTCCCGTTGTTTGTCCCTTGCTTAATACTCACACGCAGAGGGATGTTTTGCGCATCGCTATTGGGAATGGTTGACGCGCTGGCAACACTGGCGCTATCTGGGGCGGGAGTAAAGCTGGAGAATTTAAGCATACTGCTTTGCTGTTGTTGCACAAGTTGCCACAGGCTGTCGCTCAAATAAGGACGTAACCCGGTAATATCAGTTGCATTACGGTGGTCAGCCCGATAATCGTAAAATTGCTGTGCGACGCTGTCTGGACCGCCATCGACACATGGACCCACGCGAGTGCTGGTATCCTTAATGGCTGGGGTCACAGACGTACAGGCGCTGAGAACCAGCGTACTGGCAAGAGAGAAACCGGCCAATGTTTTACGCATTATTATTTCCTTATGTATTTTGAAAACGGATGTGAACAAGCAGACATCTTACAGAGGATAGCTTGTTAAGTGTTATTCGGTTGGTGCAGTTGTGCTAAGCGCGTAAGATAGTTGGACTTAACAGGATGTTTTTCCCCCAGTATTCACTGCGTTGGGGAAGCAAGAGTAAACAATGGCAGGAATGATTCGGTCATGATCAAGGCTTTTATTTATTTATCTTTGGCGCTGTTACTGGTGAGTTGCCGTGGCAATAATGATATTGAAGACCGGGGCGCCTACCAGGTTAATACCAGCCAGCATGCTTATGCTGCTTTTCCACGTGTACGGGTGCTGGTTATTCACTACACAGCCGGTGATTTCGACACATCCCTGAGCACACTGGTGGGTAATAATGTCAGCGCACACTATTTAATTCCGGAAGTACAGCCCAAACCGGGGGATAAACCTCTGGTGTGGCAACTGGTGCCTGAAAGTGATATTGCCTGGCATGCCGGTGTCAGTTACTGGCGTGGAACCACCCGGTTAAATGATGTTTCTGTTGGGATTGAACTGGAGAATGCTGGTTGGGTGCGGGAACACGGCGTGAAGCATTTTGCACCATTTCCTGTTTCGCAGATTAATGCTTTGATTCCTCTGGCGCGCGATATTATCCAGCGCTATCACATCAAACCGCAAAATGTGGTGGCCCATGCAGACATTGCACCGCAACGTAAACAAGACCCAGGCCCGCTGTTCCCATGGGAAATGCTGGCACACGAAGGCATTGGCGCATGGCCCGACGCAACTCGGGTTATGGCGTATCTTGCCGGGCGCCCGGCATGGCAGCCTGTACCTATGCGGGATATGCTGGCGTTGCTTTCACGCTATGGCTATGAAGTGACGCCCGGAATGAGCGATGCTGAGCAACACCGGGTTGTCGCTGCTTTCCAAATGCATTTTCGCCCAGCAAAATATGATGGCAAGCCAGATGCCCAGAGTGAAGCAATAGCTATGGCTTTACTGGAAAAATACCCACATCATTAATTCCCTTTACGTGCGCCTGGTCTGGTAATAACCCGGCTGTTGCGAGGCTAATAAATTAAGGGCGTAGCCATTTCTGGTTGCGCCTTTGGTTTATTCTCTATAGCTGAAAGCAAGTTAACGTAATCGCCCATGGTCTTTTAACCATTCAGCTGTCAGCCGTATGCCATCATCAAGGGAAACAATGGGTTGGTACCCCAGCTCTGTTTCAGCGCGCTGTGTATCCAGTGTGAAATCAAAATTAAGTTTAGAGACACCATAGTGGGTCAGAGCGGGTTCCCGTGAGGATTTATTGCCAAACCGCTCCATACCGCGGGCAAACATATCCAACATAGGGTAAGGCACTGAACGAATTCGGCACTTAATGCCCAGTTCATCAATCAAGCGTTGAACGATTAGCCGCAATGGGCGTGCTTCTTTGTTGGTAATATTATACGCCCGCCCGGAAGGAAGCTTGTCGCAAGCTTCACTGCTTGCCAGCCACATAGCATGTACGGCATTTTCCTGATAAGTCATATCGACCAATGCATCACCACCGCGTGGTAGCAAAATACTGCCATAGTGGCGCATCATTTGTACCAAACGTGGGAAAAACACTGTGTCATGAGGCCCGAACAAGCTTTGTGGACGTAAAACGGTAAAGCGAGTTTGCGGGTTGGACTGCGCAAGGTGGTGAATAACATCCTCTGCCGCTGCTTTACTGCGGGCAAACTCGTTGGCATAACGCACCGGGCGAAAATCTTCGTGTACGTTATGGTGGTGGTGGTAATCGAAATAGAGTGAAGGTGAGGAAATATGGACAAAATTCCGCACACCCCATGCCACAGCCCACTCACCCAGGCGGCGGGTAGCCCGGACGTTTGCCAGGTCAAAGGCATCCTGGGTTCCCCAGGGGGAAGTGAAACTTGAGCAATGCCATAAGGTATCGACACCTGTAAGCATTGCTTTGGCCTGCGAAGAGACGAGGTCTGTCAGGTTGGCATGGATAAATTCTGCACCCAGCTTTTCCAGCAGTTGCCCCATGGCTGCGTTATTCCCTGTGGCACGCACACTGACACCTTTGTGGCGCAGGTATTCCACCGCATTTCTGCCCAGGCCACTGGTTGCACCTGTGATCAGTACCTTCATGTAAACTCAGCTTTCTTTTGAAATGACGTGCGCATTTTTCCGTGAAAAGCGCATACATGCAATGGTTTGCTGGCAAGAAAGCAGGTTAATCCGAGGTTTTTTTACCAGATTGTTCGGCCAACTGAATGACTCGTCTGACCATGCCACGAAAAATAAACAGATGTGCGGGGATCATCACCAACCAGTAGAGCAGCCCAGGGAAACCATGAGGATGCCACCAGGCCCGAATATCCACTTCCCGGTAATCTCCTTTATCCCGCAGTGTAAAACACAAGCGCCCAAGTCCTGGGGCTTTCATGCCGAATAATAAACTTAACTGTTTCTCCGGGTCTGCTATCAGCACTTTCCAGCTATCCACCTTATCGCCTTTTTGCAACCAGAGCCTGTCGGGGCGCCCTTTGGGTAGCAGGTGGCCCAATAACCGGTCAATCAGGGCGCGTGTCGACCACAGTGGGCCTGCGAAGAAAAAGCCTTCTTTGCCTCCCACCTGGTTTATCACCTGCCATAAAGCGGCGGTTGACGCTGTGGTGTTTTGGGTGTGGCCAGCCTGTTTGGGATAGTAGCCATACTCAGGCTGCCAGCGGGCATGGGCGTGTTCATCAAACCCCCAGTCACTGGGGTGCGCCAGGTGTTTTTCTTCTTCCAGTGTTTGACGCACGGCGTCATCGAAAGAAGTTAGCTTACGTGGGAACAGTTGCTGCAGGCGACGGGCATCCGGAATCAGGTCATGGCCAATCCCCTGAATCAGGGCCTGGGCCGTGGCAGGGGGAACTGACGTTATCAGGTGCAAAAACCAAACTGAAATCCAGCGCACGGGAAGAGGGATAGCTAACAGTGGGCGGTGAACACCGCTGATAGCCATAAAGCAATGAAATTGTTCCTGGTATGAGAGTACATCCGGGCCAGCCGCTTCGAAAACCTGGTTATCTTTGGGAGAGTAAAGCGCAAATTGAGCCAGGTAATAGAGTAAGTCATCCAGGGCGATGGGGCTGGTACGTGAACGCACCCAACGTGGTGGTGTCAGCACTGGAAGGTTGTAAACCATATCACGCATGACTTCAAATGCTGCTGAGCCTGCACCAACAATAATGCCTGCCTGCAGCTCGGTGAGTGGCACGCCGGACTCACCCAAAATTTGTGCTGTCTGGTAACGGGCAAGCATATGGCCGGAACGCGCATTGGGTTCCCGGGATTGCAATGCGCTGAGAAAAATCAGGTGCCGAACCGGGTATTGCTTCAGCCCATCACGCAGGTGGCGGGCGCAACGGGCTTCCCGCTCAATAAAATCTGCACCATCGCCCATACTGTGAACCAGATAATAGGCAATATCGCACTGGCTCAAAAGAGGGGCCAGGCTGCGGCTATCCAGCAAATCAACCTGCTGGCACTGCACGTTTGCCCAGCGCTGTTCTTCAAGCCAGGTGATATTACGGGCTGCCGCAATGACCTGGTACCCCTCGGCTGCCAGGCGGGGAACCAGACGCTGGCCGATATAACCACTGGCCCCCAGAACCAGAACACGCAATGCGGGTTGTTTCATCAGCTATGGAAAAACGCACGCCAGTTATCTACCACGCTCTGTAACGCCGCACGGTCAACATCAAGGTGTGTGACTATGCGGGTAACCGGAGCGGCATTAAGTAAGATTCCCTGGCTGGAGAAGTAATCACTCAATCCCTGAACTTTATCCTGCGGGACCCGTACGAACAGCATATTGGTATCCTGGCGTGTGACATCTGCTCCGCTGTCACGTAATTGCTGTGCCAGCCAGGCGGCATTGTTGTGATCGTCCTGCAGGCGTTCAACGTTGTTTTGGAGCGCATATAAACCGGCTGCGGCAAGGAGACCTACCTGGCGCATTCCTCCGCCGCACATTTTACGCCAGCGCAATGCCCGTGAGATATAAGATTTGCTGCCTACCAGAAGGGAACCCGCAGGTGCACCCAGGCCTTTCGACAGGCAAATAGTCAGTGTGTCGCAATACTGGGCAAGTTCGCTTAGCTCACATTGGCAGGCTACAGCAGCATTGAGAATCCGCGCGCCATCAATATGCAGAGCAAGCCCTTGTTCACAGGTAAAAGACCAGGCACGGGCCAGATAATCTACGGGGAGAACTTTGCCGTTATGTGTGTTTTCCAGGCTGAGCAGGTGGGTTCGGGCAAAATGCACATCGTCTGGTTTGATTTTCGCGGCCACCTTATCCAGTGGTAATGTGCCATCAGGTGCGGCATCTATTGGTTGGGGCTGAATACTGCCCAACACAGCGGCTCCACCAGCTTCGTATAAGTAATTATGAGCACCCTGGCCGACAATATATTCTTCCCCGCGCTCACAGTGACTGAGTAGTGCCACCAGGTTTGCCTGTGTGCCTGTTGGCAAAAAAAGTGCCGCTTCTTTGTTGCACAACTGTGCAGCATAATCCTGCAAGGCATTAACTGTTGGGTCATCACCATAAACATCATCCCCTACCGGGGCATTCATCATGGCTTCGCGCATGGCAAAACTGGGGCGGGTTACGGTGTCGCTGCGTAAATCAATCACGAGGCTTCCTTAGTTTTTACGAAGGGAAGCCTTTGTTTTACCGGAACCGCCCGGTTTATGCCACTACTGGCATTTTGGTAACAATAGCTTTTCCCCATCTGTTGCTAATGAGTCAGGCCAGTTCCAGGTCACTTTGTGGCTGGCAAGCACATGCCAGCACATAGCCTTCAGCAATATCCTGGTCTGTCAGGGTGGCTGTGCTGGTTACCTGGTATTGGCCTTTGGTTATTCGTGTCTTACAGCAACCACATACACCGGCCCGGCAGGCACTGTTAACCGCAACCTTGTTTTGTTCCAGAGCTTCCAGCAGGCTCAGGCCAACAGGTGCCTGAAAGCGCCTTAGTGGCGATTGGGTTGTGAAAGTTAGCTTGCTACTGCCAGGTTGCCTGTCCGGAGGAACAAAGAAAACTTCTTTGCGTATTTCTGTTGCTCCTGCTTCCTGGGCCAGAGATTCGACTTGTGTCATGAAAGGTGCCGGGCCGCATGCCATTACGGTACGGCTGGCGATATTGGGTATGCTGTTCACCACCTCAGCGCTAATCCGCCCGCTCAGCATGCCTTTTTGCGCTTCCTGTTCTACCACCAGTGTAACTGGAACGGTTTCCCATTCACGGGCAAAGATAATGTCCTGTGTTGAGCGGGCACAGTAAATTACCTGAACATCGTCGTTCGGTCGTTTAGCCTGTAACCAGCGGTACATCGACATAATCGGTGTTACACCACAACCACCTGCTACCAGTAACCAGCTTTGTGCGGGGTTATCTGCGCAGGTAAATTCCCCTTGCGCATCTGACAGCCACAGTTCGTCACCGACATGAACGTTGCGGGTCAACCATTGTGACCCGGTACCATTTTCAATACGGCGAATAGTGAGCGACAGAAAAGGGCTGATGCCTGGAGTGGATGACAGGCTGTAGGCACGCACTGTATCGGGGGTATTACCGATACTCACCAGCGCATATTGCCCGGCTTTATAAGGGTAAAAGTCGTGGCAAATGAGTGCCAGCGTATACACATCTGGCGTCTCTTGAATAATGTGGTGTACCTGCATGCGGTGCTGGCAACGTGAATTAGGTGTTGTCATCGGCCCACTCCTTACGCGGTGAGTAACTGCTGCATATCCTGTTCAACGGAGGTAATTTGGCGCAGGCCAAATTTTTCGTTCAGGATAGCAAGCAGGTTTGGCGTGAGGAATGCAGGTGCTGTTGGCCCGGTGACAATGTTGGTCACCCCCAGCGAAAGCAGCGTCAGGAGTATCACAATGGCTTTTTGTTCAAACCAGGAGAGTACCAGGCTTAGTGGCAAATCATTGACGCCACAACCCAGTTTATCTGCCAGGGTGACAGCCAGCATGATAGCGGAATAGGCATCATTGCACTGGCCTGCGTCAATCAGGCGTGGCAGCCCTTCCAGTGTGCCAAAATCCAGCTTGTTAAACCGGTATTTACCACAAGCCAGAGTGAGCACCAGGCAATCATTTGGTACCTGGGTTGCGAAATCGGTAAAGTAACTTCTCTCACCTCGGGCACCATCACAGCCGCCAACAAGGAATACATGGCGTAATACACCACGGCTGACCATATCAATTAATGTGTCCGCTGCTCCCAGTAATGTCTGGCGGCCAAAACCCACTGTTATTAAGTGTTCTATTTCACTGTATGGGAAGCCTTGCATCTGTTGTGCCTGAGTAATCACGGGCGAGAAATCATCGCCTTCCAGATGTTTAACACCCGGCCAACCAACGATACTGCGAGTCCAGATACGGTCATCATAGGCTTCTCGGGTGGGATCAATAATACAGTTGGATGTCATCACAATGGGGCCAGGGAAACGGGCAAATTCGCTCTGTTGGTTTTGCCAGCCGCTGCCATAGTTCCCCACCAGATGGCTGTATTTGCGTAGTTCCGGGTATCCATGGGCTGGCAGCATTTCACCGTGCGTGTAGATATTGACTCCCATACCTTCCGTTTGTTGTAACAGATGTTGCAGGTCACGCAGGTCATGCCCGGAAATTAAAATACATTTACCGGCGACGGGTTTAACGTTTACCTGAGTCGGGGTTGGGTGCCCGTAGGCCGTGGTTTCACCGGTGTCCAGCATTTGCATAATTGCAAAGTTCATCTGGCCGATTTCCATCGCGCAGTCTAACAAGGCTGGCATATCGGCAGGCCATGTTCCCAGCCACGCCATAATTTTATGGTAACGGGCATAAATATCGTCGTTTTGTTGCCCCAGGACATGTGCATGTTCCATGTAGGCCGCAGCACCTTTGAGCCCGTACAGGCACAGCAGACGCAGGCCGAGAATATCTTCGCTAATCTCTGTTTTGTCATGGTTCGGAGCAAATTGAGCGGCCTGGCGCTGCAGTTCGCCCAGGTCATCACTGGCAAGGCGAATATCAGCCATTGGGTGTTTTACTACCAGGCCAGGGTTGCTAGCCAGGCAGCGCTGGCGCAGGGCTTCCCGGCGTTCAATCGCTTCATGGGCATAAGCCACAATGCGTGGGGAATCGAAGTTGACATTGGTGAGTGTGGCGAAAAAGGCACGGGGTGCAAAACTGTCAGTATCTTCATCCGTAATGCCTTTAGCTCGCGCTTCTGTTACCCATACCGATAGCCCCTGCAGGCAGGCAATCAACAGGTCTTGTAAGTCAGACGTTTGGGCTGTTTTTCCGCAAACCCCTTGAGCCCATGCGCAACCATTACCAGCTGGTGTCCGCATCGTTTGTTCACATTGCACACAAAACATAGTTGAACCCTTAAAGTTATATTTAAAATGCATGTTTAAGGGTAGGAGCAGGATGGGCTGGAGAAAAGGTATTTTAAATATAACTTTAGATTAGTTTGATTTACCGCAATTTTAGGGCGGTATTGCTACCGCCTGTGCTGGGTTAATGAGAAAAGAAAGCCATCAAAATAGGAACTAACAAGCTCAGTACGAAGCCGTGCACAATGGCGGGGGGCACTATTTCTATCCCGCCACTGCGTTGTAATACAGGTAGTGTGAAATCCATAGAGGTGGCACCGCAAATACCCAAAGCTGTGGAGCGGCTGCGGCGAATCAGGCCGGGAATAAGCATAATAGCAATCAACTCGCGGGCAAGGTCATTGAAGAACGCGGCACTGCCAATAACCGGGCCCCAGGATTCTGTCATCAAAATACCTGATAACGAATACCAGCCAAATCCAGAAGACATTGCCAGCCCGGCCTTAAGAGGCAAGCCCAGTAAAAAAGCATTAATCACGCCACCACACAGTGAGCTGGCTATCACCACGCCACTGACCATCATGCCCCGGCGGTTCAGGACAATCTGTTTGAGCGTCATACTGCTGTTACGTAACTGAATGCCAATCAGAAATAGCAAAAATATTAAGGTGTACTCACTGGCTTGTGTGGCATGGCGTAGCAGGCTCAGTCCACTCAGGCCGAGAATAAAACCGGCAACAACGACGCCGCAAAGTTTGAGTGATTCCAGAGCCATAGCAAGGCGTGATGGCAGGGCCTCTTGTTGGTGCTGGTGGCGCCATGGTCGCAGTGATTCCAGCAGCCACAATGCACCAATATTGAGAGTAAGAATGACAAAAACGCTAACGGCCGCATAGTGGAAAATTGATACCAGGTTGCTCCCCAGGTTATCCAAAAATGCCAGGCTGATCCCCATGAAAAACAAAATGATATAGACAATCCAGCTCAACATACGGTTGATGAGCTTCAACGCAGAACGGCTTTTGAACGGTAACAGATACCCCAAAATCAAGGGCAGAAGAATGATAAGCAGTCCCGCAAACATTTCAGAAGACATCCATGAGAGAGATAAAAGAGTTGTCACACTAACTAAAAAAAAGCAGTGAGTAAAGATTGATAATAAAATGTTAACGCAACAGTATTACGCAGGATAAAAAAAGCCCGGACAGACCGGGCATTAAAGGCAGGAAGGGTAACAACGAAATAATAAAGCGTTTTGCTGGTAAGTAATTACTGGCGCTTCTCTAATAAAGTACGGTAGATAATACCACCCAGGATACCGCCAATAATTGGCATTACCCAGAAGAGCCAAAGTTGTTGTAATGCCCAGCCACCCTGGAAAATAGCTACTGCGGTGCTGCGAGCAGGGTTAACAGATGTATTAGTGACTGGAATACTGATTAAATGAATCAGTGTTAATGCCAGGCCAATTGCAATAGGTGCAAAACCTGCGGGCGCTGCTTTGTCGGTCGCGCCATGAATAACTAACAAGAAACCACAAGTCAGGACAATTTCAATAATGATGGCGGAAGCCATTGAGTAATGGTCTGGTGAATGCTCGCCATAGCCATTTGATGCAAATCCACTTGCAGCTGCATCAAAACCTGCTTTACCACTGGCTATTAAATATAAAATAGCAGCGGCAATAATTCCGCCAATAACCTGAGCAACAATATAGCCAATAACATCTTTAGCAGGGAAACGCCCACCAGCCCATAACCCAAGCGTTACAGCCGGGTTAAAATGACCACCGGAAATATGCCCAACAGCGAAAGCCATCGTTAATACTGTTAAACCAAATGCCAGTGCCACACCCACAAACCCAATACCTAATTCTGGATAAGCTGCGGCAAATATAGCACTACCACAACCGCCAAATACTAACCAGAATGTTCCAAAAAATTCTGCTGCTAATTTTCTGGCCATATTCACCTCGTTAAGAAAGACAGATAATAAAATACGGATATAAGTTAAGAAAAAGCCATGCGTTACCATGGGAAAAATGATGGCGCATAATAGAAATACGAACCCACGCCAGAAAAATACTGGCGGTTGATGTAAAACTCATTCACTTTTTGTGGATATTATCACGAACAAAAAAAGTGTAGATGATTTTTGCTAGGGTGGTGGAAAATTCTTACTTATGGGTGATTTCTGTTTTATTGCTTTATTTCTGCCGCCGGGTAAAACAGATGCACACCATTATTTACCGGTTTTTACCCCGGTTGAGAGTTCAGGCATGTCTTCCGCTTTCTTGCGCCGCTATACTGAGAAAACAATGCGTTGCGTTGTGCATCGCCAGAAGCAAACAGGAGTGGCTATGCTGCTTGAACGTGTCGAGATAGTCGGGTTTCGTGGTATCAACCGTTTGTCGTTAACGCTTGAGCAAAACAATGTTCTGATTGGCGAGAATGCTTGGGGGAAGTCCAGCCTGCTTGACGCTCTGACGCTGTTATTGTCTCCGGGCCAGAAACTCTACCATTTTGTAAAAGATGATTTTTATTTTCCCCCCGGCGATGTCGCTGGCCGGGAGCACCACCTGCATATCATTCTTACCTTCCGTGAAACCGCACCTGGGCATTATCTTGGGCGACGCTACCGTTGCCTTGAGCCTCTGTGGGCAGAGGGTGGTGATGAACACCGGCGTATTTTCTATCGCCTTGAAGGTGCTTTGGGGGATGATGGCAGTGTTATTACGCTGCGTTCGTTTCTTGATCAACATGGACAGCCACTTAGTTTAGGTAACATCAATAATCTTGCTGAACATGTTTGCCGCCTGAACCCGGTGCTGCGTTTGCGGGATGCGCGTTTTTTGCGGCGTCGGCGGAGCGAAAAGCTGGCGCAACCTGTAGAAACCGAAATGACTGCCCAACAACTGGATATTCTGGCAAAAGAGTTGGTGAGGCGTCCGCAAAACCTAACCAATAATCAGCTTCGCCAGGGGCTCTCTGCGATGGTGCAGCTACTGGAACATTACTTTTCTGAGCAGAGTAATGATAACGGGCAATACCGCCTGATGCGTAAACGGTCTTACGATGAACAACGTAGTTGGCGTTACCTGGATGTTATCAACCAACTGATTGACAGGCCTGGTGGCCGCAATCATCGCATGATCTTACTCGGCATGTTTGCTACGCTTTTGCAGGCAAAAGGTGCTATCCACCTTCATCGGGATGCCAGACCACTACTGCTAGTGGAAGACCCTGAAACCCGTTTACACCCCATTATGTTATCGGTTGCCTGGCAGTTACTTAATTTATTGCCTCTACAGCGTATTACCACAACCAATTCAGGTGAGCTGCTATCACTCACTCCAGTCAAAGAGGTGTGCCGGCTGGTACGTGAATCATCCCGTGTTTCGTCGTGGCGTTTGGGGCCTGGAGGGTTAAATGCGGAGGACAGCCGTCGTATTGCATTTCACATCCGGTTTAACCGCGCGTCGTCGTTATTTGCCCGCTGCTGGTTGTTAGTTGAAGGGGAAACAGAAGTCTGGATGATGAATGAATTGGCCCGTCAGTGTGGTTACCATTTCGATGCCGAAGGGGTTCGGGTTATCGAATTTGCACAGTGTGGCCTGAAGCCTTTAATACGTTTTGCTCGCCGTATGGGGATTGAATGGCATGTATTGGTGGATGGCGATGAAGCAGGGAAAAAATATGCAGCAACCGTAAGAAGTTTGCTGGAGCATAATCGTGAACTGGAACGGGACCATCTCACGCCATTGCCTGCCCCCGATATGGAGCATTTTATGTACCGGGAAGGGTTTGATGATGTGTTTCATCGTATTGCGCAGTTGCCAGATAATGTGCCGATGAATGCCCGACGTATTATTACAAAGGCGATTCATCGTTCTTCCAAACCCGATCTGGCAATTGAAATCGCCGCTGTTTCAGCTCAGAGGGGGCTTGAGGCTATTCCGCCATTATTTAAAAAAATGTTTTCCAGGGTTATCTGGCTGGCTCGTGGCCGTGCAGATTAAGCTCATCAGATTTTTATTACACGGACATGGGGTGCATCACATAATCGGTATCAAGGGATACTGCTTGCTGCCGATACTTTGAATAAGTTCGGCGGTCAAGTTTTCAACAAGCTGGTTTGAATTTTATAGATGTGGCCCCATGTAATCAGAATGAGAAGTGCAGTACCTGGCTATAAACCGCAAGTTTGGTTTAAAAATCAAGAAAAATGCCAGGCTGGGTAGCTGGCATTTTGACAGAGGTGTGTTCACAATGAGAATGAAAGATTAAGTTACTGGTTCAGCTTCAACAGGAACGATAACACTTGCATGGTTGCCTTTAGGGCCTTGGTGTACATCGAACCTGACGACCTGCCCAGCCTTTAGAGTTCGGTAACCGTCCATCTGTATTGTAGAGTAGTGGGCGAAGATGTCCTCGCCGCCGCCTTCAGGGCAAATAAAACCGAACCCTTTGGCATTGTTGAACCATTTAACAGTACCCGTTTCCATGCTTCGACATCCTTTAGCTTTTTATTTAAGTAGAGATGGAATTGCCGGTAAGTGCAGTGGTTGCTGGTTAAAACGCCACCAATACACGACACTACAATTTAGATAAATCACGCACAGCGTCAAGAGATCTGGCTGCCGGAAGCATGAGAAATGCGCTAAAATTTGAAGCAGTTAACGCTATTTGCATAATTGTGAGCGAAGTCGCGAATGGCATTAATAGCTGATACTTATCTTGCATCTGAGTTAGATTCAGTATGTGTTTTATGAAACTCAAGGCTGGTTATTTTTTGCGGTCTGCTAACCTGAAATGATGAAGACTGGCGATGGGAAAAACGAACTCCGGGTTTGATTTTGAACAACTTGCGACAGATAAACTGGACGATGCGTTAAAGCCACCATCCATGTACAAGGTCATTCTGATGAATGATGATTACACACCGATGGAATTTGTTATTGACGTGCTGCAAAAGTTCTTTTCTTATGATGTAGAACGCGCAACGCAACTGATGCTTACTGTTCACTATCGGGGGAAGGCTATTTGTGGTGTTTTCACTGCCGAAGTAGCTGAGACCAAAGTTTCAATGGTGAACAAATATGCCAGGGAGAACGAGCATCCGTTGCTTTGTACGCTGGAAAAAGCCTGATTAAGGCAATCTATTGAGGGGGGTGCCTATGCTCAACCAAGAACTGGAACTCAGTTTAAACATGGCTTTCGCCAGAGCGCGTGAGCACCGACATGAGTTTATGACTGTCGAGCATCTGTTACTGGCTCTGCTCAGCAATCCTTCAGCCCGCGAGGCGCTGGAAGCTTGTACGGTAGATCTGGCAACGCTCCGACAGGAACTTGAGTCCTTCATCGAACAAACCACACCGGTTCTGCCCGCAACAGAAGAAGAGCGTGATACACAGCCTACGTTGAGTTTTCAGCGTGTGTTGCAACGGGCGGTGTTCCATGTTCAGTCTTCTGGTCGCAGTGAAGTTACTGGTGCGAATGTGTTGGTGGCAATTTTCAGCGAGCAGGAGTCGCAGGCGGCGTATTTGCTACGCAAGCACGAAGTCAGCCGTCTGGACGTGGTGAATTTCATTTCACACGGTACGCGTAAAGACGAATCAGGAAGTGCACCTTCCGGTGGTGCAGAAAATCCAGTCAATGAAGAGCAGGCAGGCGGGGAGGATCGTATGGAAAACTTCACCACCAACTTAAATCAGCTTGCCCGTGTTGGCGGGATAGATCCACTGATTGGCCGCGATAAAGAATTGGAGCGGGCAATTCAGGTACTGTGCCGTCGCCGTAAGAATAACCCGCTGCTGGTGGGGGAATCGGGAGTTGGTAAAACTGCGATTGCAGAAGGGCTTGCCTGGCGTATTGTGAAAGGTGATGTTCCAGAAGTGATGGCAGACTGCACTATCTATTCGCTGGATATCGGTTCGCTGTTAGCGGGCACCAAATACCGTGGTGATTTTGAAAAACGCTTTAAATCACTGCTTAAACAACTTGAACAGGATACCAACAGCATCCTGTTTATCGACGAGATTCATACCATTATTGGTGCCGGCGCGGCATCTGGTGGTCAAGTGGATGCCGCAAACCTGATTAAACCGTTACTTTCTAGCGGTAAAATCCGTGTTATTGGCTCAACCACTTATCAGGAATTTAGTAATATTTTCGAAAAGGATCGTGCTCTGGCGCGCCGTTTCCAGAAAATTGATATTACTGAACCGAGTGTTGAAGAAACCGTTCAGATCCTCAACGGTCTGAAGAGCAAATATGAAGCACACCATGATGTCCGTTACACCGCGAAAGCAGTACGGGCGGCAGTGGAGCTGTCAGTTAAATACATCAATGACCGGCATCTGCCAGACAAGGCTATTGATGTTATTGATGAAGCAGGTGCTCGCAGTCGTTTAATGCCGGTAAGTCGCCGTAAGAAAACAGTTAATGTGGGCGATATTGAGTCTGTTGTTGCGCGCATTGCGCGTATTCCGGAAAAAACAGTTTCTGCCAGTGACCGTGATACGCTGAAAAATCTTGGCGACCGCCTGAAAATGTTGGTTTTCGGCCAGGATAAAGCGATTGAGGCATTAACAGAAGCAATCAAGATGAGCCGTGCTGGTCTTGGTCATGAGCATAAGCCTGTGGGATCGTTCTTGTTTGCTGGACCTACTGGGGTAGGTAAAACGGAAGTCACAGTGCAACTGGCTAAAGCCATGGGCATTGAGTTACTGCGATTCGATATGTCGGAATATATGGAACGCCACACGGTAAGCCGCCTGATTGGTGCACCTCCAGGTTATGTTGGTTTTGACCAGGGTGGGTTACTGACAGATGCTGTCATTAAACATCCACATGCAGTTGTGTTGCTCGATGAAATCGAAAAGGCACATCCGGATGTGTTTAACCTGCTGTTGCAGGTGATGGATAATGGAACATTGACGGATAACAACGGCCGTAAAGCTGATTTCCGCAACGTGGTGCTGGTCATGACGACAAACGCTGGTGTGCGTGAAACGGAACGTAAATCCATTGGGCTTATTCAGCAGGATAACAGTATTGATGCTCAGGAAGAGATCAAGAAAGTGTTTACGCCGGAATTCCGTAACCGCCTTGATAACATTATCTGGTTCAACCACCTCTCTACTGATGTGATTCACCAGGTTGTCGAGAAGTTCATTGTGGAATTGCAGGTTCAGTTGGATGCGAAAGGTGTGTCACTTGAAGTTAGCCAGGATGCACGTAATTGGTTGGCTGATAAAGGCTATGACCGTGCGATGGGCGCACGTCCTATGTCGCGAGTGATTCAGGATAACCTGAAAAAACCACTGGCTAATGAGTTGCTGTTTGGTTCACTGGTGGATGGTGGCCAGGTGATTGTTGAACTGGATGAGTCGAAGGAGAAGTTGACCTACGATTTCCAGAGTGCTCAAAAACATAAACCAGAAACAGCCCACTAACAGGCATGTAGGCAGTAAGTAAGCTTTAACAAGTGGGTAAGCTAAAGACAAAAGGCCAGGTGAAAACCTGGCCTTTTCAATATGGTTGATGCCTGGCGCAGCTTACGTACACCAGATGATGGTTTTTCAGTACGCGGAAGGGGAGGTATTTACCGTAAACCTCTTTGAGCGACAAGCTGCAAAATCTGGCAAACCGTAATCGCTGTACCAGAGATCTTTCATCGAACATAAAGGCCAGGTTTCCAGCCTTTATGTTGTGCAAAACACACACCGCGTGACGCGGTGATAAAAAATCGCTTAACGACTACGGAAGACAATGCGGCCTTTGCTCAGGTCGTATGGGGTCAGCTCAACGGTAACTTTGTCGCCCGTCAAGATGCGGATATAGTTTTTGCGCATTTTACCGGAGATGTGAGCAGTTACAACGTGACCGTTTTCCAGCTCAACGCGGAACATGGTATTCGGCAACGTTTCCAGAACGGTGCCCTGCATTTCGATATTGTCTTCTTTGGCCATCTAATCCTCGGGGTATCACTACCATAGTTTTGAACCGGCAAGATAATGCCGAAGTTCTCGTATCATGTAAAGATTTCGTGTTTATTGTTCCATTACGCCACTTTTTCACGAGTTTGCTCAGGCCCAGCAAAGCTGTCCCCATCATCTGGCAAAAACACAAATGGAATACGCGCGGGGTTACCTGAAAGGCAATTCCTTTACGGTGAAAAGGTGTGCCGAAATCTGAGCGGCGATGATTATAACACCCTCAAGAAAAATATGCGTAACACATTATTCAACCCAGGATGGTTTCCAGTAAGGTCCGCTAAATATTACCTGAGGTACCCAGCATAAATGAGACAGAGGTTGCTTGCGCAGGCGGTCTAATTCATCAAGATAGGTTCTGCGTGGAATTTCTACTGCCCCAAGTGACTGGGTATGAGGGTTGATTACTTGGCAATCAATTAATTCACCACCCTGGCGGGAAAAATAATCGCAAAACACCAGCAGCGCTGTTTTAGACGCATTCTCCTGGCGGCTGAACATAGATTCACCACAGAATAATCTTCCCTGCATGACGCCATAAATTCCGCCTACCAGTTTTTCGCCATTCCATACTTCAATCGAATGAGCATGCCCCAGTTCATGCAGGCGTATCCAGGCACTTTTCACGTCCGGTGTAATCCATGTGCCTTCATCACGGTCGTCAGCACAGCCAGTAATTACCTGCTCGAAACAGTAATTTAGCGTGATGCGAAAAGGAGAGCGCTGATGAAACCGGCGCATACTTTTGCTGATATGAAATAAAGACGGGTAGAGCACTGCCCGGGGATCAGGAGACCACCAGAGAATAGGATCACCAGGTGAATACCAGGGGAAAATACCACGCTGGTAGGCCATCATTAACCGTGAGGGGCTCAGATCACCCCCTAACGCCAGCAACCCATTTGGCTCACGTAACGCAGTCTCTGGGGAAGGAAAATCAATAGAGTGACGAGAAAGTTGCACAAGGCGCATACAACCGGACTCCACACGACAAAAAGTTGCTAATAAACATTCAGATTCACTCTGCTTTATGTTACCGCTACCCGGCATCGTGCCGTGTTATTACCGGGTAATACTACAACAGATAAGTGAATAAGAGCCTGTCATCGTCACCATGTGTGCACAAAATATAATGCGCACCAATGATTATCGGCTGATACAGCCAGAAACTTCACCGGTAGCGAACAGATAATGAACTCTACCGGTAATGGTTTCACCGTTTGCAAAACTGTGCATAGCGGCCCATTTGTGCCAGTAACTCAGCGTGTGTACCTTGCTCAATAATGTGCCCGCTGTCCATCACAATTATTTTGTCAAAATTCACGAGCCCACTAAGGCGATGAGTGACCATCAAGACGGTTTTGCCCTGAGTAACACGGTGAATCAATTCGAGTATATGGTGTTCTGTCTGTGCATCAAGCCCTTCTGTTGGCTCATCCAAAAATAAAACCGGCGCATCATGTAAGAGGGCGCGAGCCAGGCCCATACGGCGTAATTCACCACCCGAAAGCTGGCGGCCACCTTCACCCAGCCACTGGTTAATGCCTTCACCTTCCAGTAATTTTTGCAGTGAAACTTGTTCCAGAACCGCAGTGATTTTCTCGTCACTGGCATCGGGTGAAGCAAGTAGCAAATTGTCGCGCAACGTGGCACTGAATAGGTGGATGCGTTGAGGAACAACACTCATTGATGCGCGCAGTGCCGCTTCATCAAAATGTTTTAGTGGCGTGTTGCCAAGATGGATATCGCCGCTTTGTGGATCCCAGGCTCGTGTGAGAATTTGCAACAAAGTGGATTTACCACAACCCGTTTGCCCTAATAAAGCAACATGCTCGCCTGAATTGATCTGTAGTGAAATATCTGTGAGAGCCTGCTGGTGCTGTTGCGGGTAGCTAAAGTTGACATGGCTAACAGCCAGTGTACCCGTTGAGGGTTGTGTGACACTTGCGTCAGCAAAGGCTACAGCGGGCTGCTGTTCGGTAAGTTGCGCGATGCGCACGGCAGAAGCAATCACCTGCCCAAGATGTTGAAATGCGCCTGTCACTGGAGCCAGTGCTTCAAAAGCGGCTAATGCGCAGAAAACAAACAAGGCAATCAAGGCTCCGGGAGACGAATCTCCTCCCACGCCGCCCGCAGCGAGCCACAACATAACGACCACTGCTATTGCGCCAGCCAGCAGCATAAGCGCCTGAGACAATGCTGTCAGCCCAGCCTGGCGGCGTTGCGCTTCATGCCACGCATATTCAGTTTCATCGAGTTCGTCACGGTAACGTTCATTCGCACCAAACAGGCTAAGCTCTGCCTGGGACTGTACCCAAGTTGTCAGGCGTTGGCGATAGACCCCTCGCAGGACTGTCAGCTGTTGGCCATTGTTTTTACCTGCCCGATAGAATACAGGAGGCATAATGAGCAGCGTTAACAGCATTATGCCGCCCAGTGTCAGCGCCAGATGAAGATCGAGCCAGCTCAACCCGTAAGTGACCACTAAAATAACAACCAGCGCGCCAATCAGTGGGGAGATAACCCGCAGATAGAGATGATCCAGCGTGTCTACATCTGCCACTACACGGTTCAGAACATCACCTTGACGGAACTGTTGTAAGCCAGCAGGGGAAAGGGGGAGCAATTTGCTGAATGTGAACACACGCAGATGTTCCAGTACGCGAAATGTGGCTTCATGGCTAACTAAACGTTCGAAATACCGCCCGGCAGTACGCAGAATTGCTGCAGCACGTACCCCAGCTGCAGGCAACATATAGTTAAAACTATACAACCCAGCAGTCCCAACGACCGCGGAAGCAGACAGGAACCATCCCGATAAGGTTAATAAACCGATACTGGCAAGCAAAGTGATAATTGCCAGAATAACACCTAAGAGCATCAGCCATTTATGGCGTTTCCATAACGCAAGCCAGGGAAGTAATGCTTTCATCAGATAGCCTCCTGACGATGTTGCAGCAGATCAGCAAACGGGCCAGTGTTACTACTCAGTTCAGCAAAGCAGCCTTGCTGCACGATTTTCCCATCCTGCATAACCCAGATTTGGTCCCAGTTTTTTATGTTATCAAGCTGGTGAGTCACCATCAGTGTACTTTGCTGCAAGGCGGCCTCGTTGAGCGCCTGCATAACACGTTGTTCACTTTGTGCATCCAGGCTGGCGGCTGGCTCATCCAATAGTAATAAACGGCAAGGTTGTATCAATGCGCGAGCCACTGCCACACGCTGTGCCTGGCCGACTGACAGACGAGATGCGCTATCACCAATATGTGTATCAACCCCATTGGGTAACTGGCCGATAAACTCATGTACCCAGGCGCGCTGCATGGCATCAGTGAGTTCTTCTTCACTGGCTTGTGGGGCCCCCAAGAGGATATTGTCACGCACTGTGTTTGCCGGTAATAGCGGGTTTTGCCCTACCCAACTTAAAAGATAGCGCCAGCTATTCAGGTCTAATTCCCTGAATTCGACACCATTGATAGTGAGTGACCCTTCATAAGCCAGAAAACCAGAAAGCAGGTTAACCAGGGAGCTTTTACCCGCACCACTCACACCAACCAGGGCAATTCGCTCACCAGGATTAATGGTGAAAGAGAGTGGCCCTGCAAGAATATGCCCTTCTGTTGAGAGAACCACCAGGTCTCTGGCTTCGAGAGTGACTGGCCCGTCTTCCAGTTGTTGTGTTCCTTGTTGCGGGTATTGCAACGGTGCTTCCATGAAGGTTTTCAAACTGTCAGCGGCCCCAATTGCCTGTGCTTTCGCGTGGTAAAAGGTACCCAAATCCCGTAATGGCTGGAAAAATTCCGGAGCCATAATTAGCGCCAGGAAACCGGCAAACAGGGTAATGCCAGTGCCGTAGTGGCCAAAATTAAATTCACCCAGATAGGAAAAACCAAAGTAAACGGCAACCAACGCAATAGATAAAGACGCAAAAAACTCCAGTACCCCGGAGGAGAGAAATGCCAGGCGCAGCACTTCCATCGTTCGTTGGCGAAAATCGCGGGAAACCTTACCCATTGCTTCAATTTCGGCTTCACCACGGTTAAAAATTCGTAATGTCTCCATTCCTCTCAGCCTGTCGAGGAAATGTGCGCTCAAGCGCGCCAGCGCCAGAAAGTTACGCCGGTTGGCATCAGCGGCACCCATACCGACCATTGCCATAAAAAGAGGAATGAGAGGTGCAGTACAAAGCAGAATTAATGCTGCAGCCCAGTTGACAGGAAACAGCGTAATCACAATTAACAATGGCACGATGGCAGCAAGTGACATTTGCGGCAAATACCGTGCATAGAAATCCTGCATATCCTCAATTTGTTCAACAATAAGTGTTGCCCATGCGCCAGCAGGCTTCCCCTGAATCCAGGCCGGCCCGGCTTGTTGCAGGCGTTCCAACGCTTGTTTGCGGATATGCTGGCGAATATGTTGCCCGGCATGGAAACCAGCCTTCTCACGTAACCAGACAACCCATGCACGCAGAATAAATACCAGAATCAGTAATGCGAAGGAGAGCAGCAAGGCTTCGCGGGGGATCTTCTCCATTATCATCTGGTTGAGTAGTGAAGCCAGTAACCAAGCCTGGGCAATAATCAGGATGCCACTTAACGTACCAAGGACACGGGAAATGCTGAGCCAGCGGCGTGAGAGAACACTTTGCTTTTTCAGCCAAAGAGTCAGTTCTTGTTGACGGGTTTTATTCATTGCGTTTGGTTTGCCGGGTTGATTAAATGCGCCGACGGGCGGCGAGGCCAGGCAATGTTACAACGCGCAGAAAAGAAAGGCGACCTATTCAGTCGCCTTATGTGTTTGGATCAATTACTTTGTTTCAGACAAACCATCCAAATACCGTTCTGCATCAAGTGCTGCCATACAGCCTGTTCCTGCAGAAGTGATCGCCTGGCGATAGATGTGGTCCATAACATCACCGGCAGCAAAGACACCGGGTACGCTGGTTTGCGTTGCGTTACCGTTAATCCCTGACTGCACTTTGATGTAACCATTTTCCAGTTCAAGTTGGCCTTCAAAAATGGCGGTATTGGGTGAATGGCCAATTGCAACAAATAAGCCTGCCACCTCGAGGTTTTCTGTTTCACCTTCAGGCAGAGTGCTGGCAAGACGCAACCCGCTAACCCCCATTTGGTCGCCGGTCACTTCTTCAAGCGTGCGATTGGTATGGAGCACAATATTACCGTTCGCCACTTTATCCATCAGGCGATTAATCAGGATTTTTTCCGCGCGGAATGTTTCACGACGGTGGATAAGGTGTACTTCAGAGGCGATGTTAGACAGATACAGCGCTTCTTCAACAGCAGTATTACCACCGCCGATAACGGCAACTTTTTGATTACGGTAGAAGAAACCGTCACATGTTGCACAGGCGGAAACACCACGTCCTTTAAACGCTTCTTCTGAAGGTAGCCCCAGGTAACGAGCTGATGCACCCGTTGCGATAATCAGCGCGTCACAGGTGTATTCACCGCTGTCTCCGACCAGCAAAAAGGGGCGTTGAGACAAATCAACGCGGCTGATGTGGTCGAAAATAATTTCAGTATTAAATTTAGTTGCGTGTTCGTGCATACGCTCCATCAACAGCGGGCCTGTCAGGTCGTTCGGATCGCCCGGCCAGTTTTCGACTTCAGTTGTGGTCGTCAATTGACCACCTTTTTCCATTCCGGTAATTAACACCGGGTTCAGGTTAGCGCGCGCAGCGTAGACGGCGGCAGTGTAACCGGCGGGACCGGAGCCAAGAATAAGAAGTTTGCTATGTTTAGCCGTGCCCATGAGATCCCCATTGTTGTTGGCAGACAGTGGGAGAGATTGTAGGAAATTTGTCACGCTAAAAAAAGAGTGCAGCGAAGTTGTTAACGAAATGTCTAATAGGCGAGACCTATGGATCGGGTGAAATTCGCCAAAATGAATAAATATCAGGCAAAAAACTGTTGTCAGACAAACACAAAGATGACGAATTATCACCTTTGGCAACTATAATCTGGCACGTTTCACTAAAAAATGATGTTTTACTTTGACAATCCGCTGGGCTTTTGCGAAAACATTTGTTGAAGAAAAGCATACTTGTTCTACGGAATGTCTGTTCCATATGAAAAGTTATGCATTTACCGTGCGATTGGCATCCTCCCATGGTGTGGACAGACGCCATGTGGGATTTCGATGGTAGCTTTCGGGCAAGCGGTCTTCTCAATCGTATCCTCGAACAGTGACGTAAAGGGGAAATGGCAGGAGTAGGGAAGGAATATAGAGAGACAATAATAATGGTAGATAGCAAGAAGCGCCCTGGTAAAGATCTCGACCGTATTGATCGTAACATTCTTAACGAATTGCAAAAGGATGGGCGTATTTCTAACGTCGAACTCTCTAAACGCGTGGGTCTTTCCCCAACACCGTGTTTAGAACGTGTTCGCCGTCTGGAAAGACAGGGCTTTATTCAGGGCTACACAGCGCTGCTTAATCCACATTATCTGGATGCATCACTTCTCGTTTTCGTTGAGATTACTCTGAATCGTGGTGCGCCGGATGTGTTTGAACAGTTTAATGCTGCTGTACAGAAACTTGAGGAAATTCAAGAGTGTCACCTGGTTTCAGGGGATTTTGACTATTTGTTGAAAACTCGTGTGCCGGATATGTCTGCTTACCGTAAGCTGCTGGGCGAAACTTTGCTGCGATTGCCGGGTGTGAACGATACCCGTACTTATGTCGTTATGGAAGAAGTCAAGCAGAGTAATCGTCTGGTTATTAAAACCCGTTAACACCAGACAGGTGCAAAATCGGCTGAGTTTGATTACACTCCTGTTAATCCATACAGCAACCGTATCGGGGAACCGGTACGGTTGTCGATTTTAGCATAACCCCCCTGGAGAGTTTTTCTTGAGCCAGGAATACACTGAAGAAAAAGATGTTGTACTCACTTCCCTCAGTAGCGGAAGGCGTGCACTGGAAGCCATTCTGATTGTGGTGGCCCTGTTCGCTGTCTGGCTGATGGTGGCGTTGTTGAGTTTTAACCCCTCAGATCCAAGCTGGTCACAGACCGCATGGCATGAGCCTATTCACAATTTATGTGGTAAACCCGGTGCATGGCTTGCGGACACGCTGTTTTTCATCTTTGGCATCATGGCGTATATCATTCCTGTCATCATCGTTGGCGCATGCTGGTTTGCGTGGCGGCATCGTGTGCAGGAAGAGTTAGTTGACTACTTTGCTGTTTCGCTACGGTTGATTGGCGTACTGGCGCTGGTCCTAACGTCATGCGGGCTGGCGGCTATAAATGCAGATGATATCTGGTATTTTGCCTCAGGCGGTGTGATAGGGAGCTTGCTGAGTACGGCGATGATGCCTTTGCTCAATAGCAGCGGTGGAACGCTGGCACTGCTTTGTGTCTGGGCGGCTGGGCTAACACTGTTTACCGGCTGGTCATGGGTCACTATTGCTGAAAAACTCGGTGCGATTGTACTGGGTATTTTAACCTTCGCCAGTAACCGCACGCGCCGGGATGATACCTGGCAGGATGATGACGAAGAATACGACGATTATGAAGAGCACGACGAATATGAAGAGGAACCACGCGAGCCAGTTAAGGCACAACAACGGGAATCCCGCCGGGCGCGTATTCTTCGTGGTGCTTTAGCACGCAAACACCGGTTGAGCGAGAAGTTTGCTAATCCACTTGGTCGTAAAACAGACGAAGCGCTGTTTTCTGGCAAGAGGATGGACGATTCTGATTTTGAGCCAACCGCGTCACCTTCAGCCTCTGCTGACGATGTGCTGTTTTCTGGAAATCGCGTAACTGATTCTTCAAGTGAGCCTGCGGATCATGACCCGCTGTTGAGCAGTTACCGTATTACTCAGGAAAATGAACATCCCCACCATGCTCAGCATACACAAGGTGTGGAGCCTGAAGTGGCAAGTATATTACCACCTGATGCCGGGCAAGCGGATGTTCTGTTGCAGGATTACTACTCCGGTATTGCGCCAACAGAAAACGTGCACCCGCAGCATGGTGTGCCGCCTGTATATGCACAGCAAGGCAACACACCTTATGCTGAACCCACCGCTCCCGCTGCGCAGCACTATCCTTCTGCTGGCGGGTACTCGGAGCCAGTTCAGAACACGGACGTGGCTTATTCACCGGTAGAAGAACCGTACTCTTATTCTGCAGAGCATTACGATGACGCAGAACAAACTGCTAATCTGCAAGATGCTTATCTCGCCCCTGAACAGGGCGTGAATACGGTAAATACCGAACAGGTGCAAGCGCCGTATCAAAAAAACGAGATTGGCAGTGAATATGGTGAAATGGCACCAACAGAGCAAAACAGTACTGTTGACCAGGTAGAACATAAAGCAGCACGGCCTCCTCTGTATTACTTCGAGGAGGTTGAGGCTAAGCGTGCAAAAGAGCGTGAGCAGCTAGCTGCGTGGTATGAACCTGTGCCGGATCCAGAACAATTGGCAGCAGAAGCGCGAGCACGTCAGGCTGCCCCATCATCAACGGGTTCATCACATACAGATAATGGCCCTTCGGTTTCTGCCGCTGCGGCGGTTGTAGCAGGTGCTGTCGGGGCAATGCAAAATTCTCATCAGTCTGCTTCTGGCACACATATTACCCCGCCCGTATTTGGCGTATCGTCCGATACACCACGTCCACAGGTGAAAGAAGGTATCGGCCCACAATTACCACGGCCAAATCGTGTCCGTGTTCCTACGCGTCGTGAACTCGCCTCTTATGGTATTAAGTTACCTTCACAGCGTGAAGCTGAGGCACGTATGAAGGCGGAAGCCGCTCGCCGTGAAGCACATCAAAACCATTCTGAATCTTCACCTGGGCAGGAAGACGACGATTCCCAATACCAGTCTGAACTGGCCGCACAATTTGCCGCTTCTCAGCAAGCGCGGTTTGGCCAGCAATATGAGCATGACTATGCATCTTCAGCTCCGGCCTCTACTCATGCCGGGCAAGACGAGGATGCAGAAGAACAGGCATTGGCTGCTCAGTTTGCTGCCACACAGCAAGCGCGTTATGGAGAAGAATATCAGCATGATTTCCATGCATCTTCCGCCAATAACTCCGCATCTGTAGGTGATTTTCTGGCACCCGTTACGCACCCGGTAGCTGACGGTCCATTTGAACCAGTTTTCACACCTGAATCTGTTCAGCCTGCAGTACCTTCGCAGCCTGTTGCTCCGCAAGGGTACCAACCTGCTGTGCAACCAAGTCAACCTGGTCATTCTACGCTGCAAGCCGAGCAACATGCCCAGGCTGCACACCAGCATGGGCATTCAGCTGCTCAATCATCACAACCGGGCCAGGATAGCCTGATTCATCCATTCTTGATGAGAAATGGTGACAGCCGTCCATTGCAACGTCCGACCACGCCGCTTCCTTCGCTGGATCTGCTAACGCCACCACCTTCTGAAGTTGAACCAGTGGACACCTTTGCGTTGGAACAGATGGCACGCCTTGTTGAAGCTCGCCTGGCAGACTTCCGTATTAAAGCGGAAGTGGTTCATTACTCACCAGGCCCTGTGATTACAAGGTTTGAATTGAACCTTGCTCCGGGCGTGAAAGCGGCTCGTATCTCTAACTTGTCACGGGACCTGGCGCGTTCATTGTCAACCGTTGCCGTACGTGTGGTGGAGGTTATCCCCGGGAAACCTTATGTTGGCCTGGAGTTACCCAATAAGAAACGGCAGACTGTTTACCTGCGTGAAGTGCTGGATTGCCAAAAATTCCGTGAAAACCCATCGCCACTGACTGTTGTTCTGGGTAAAGACATTGGCGGTGAACCCGTAGTGGCTGACCTTGCTAAAATGCCTCACTTATTGGTTGCCGGTACTACGGGGTCGGGTAAATCAGTGGGCGTGAACGCCATGATCCTCAGCATGTTATATAAAGCGACACCAGAAGATGTTCGCTTTATTATGATTGACCCGAAAATGCTTGAGCTGTCGGTGTATGAAGGGATCCCGCATTTGCTGACCGAAGTGGTCACCGATATGAAGGATGCTGCGAATGCACTGCGCTGGAGTGTTAACGAGATGGAACGCCGTTACAAGTTGATGTCTGCACTGGGCGTGCGTAACCTTGCCGGCTATAACGAACGTATTCTGGAAGCAGCACAAATGGGGCGGCCAATTCCTGACCCATTCTGGAAACCTGGCGATAGCATGGATGTTACCCATCCGGTACTGGAAAAATTGCCGAACATCGTTGTTCTGGTGGATGAGTTTGCTGATTTGATGATGTCTGTTGGCAAAAAAGTGGAAGAGCTTATTGCTCGCCTGGCGCAAAAAGCGCGTGCTGCAGGTATTCATCTTGTTCTGGCGACCCAACGCCCATCAGTTGATGTCATCACTGGGCTGATTAAAGCAAACATCCCAACACGTATTGCGTTTACGGTATCAAGTAAGATTGATTCCCGTACCATTCTTGACCAGGGTGGCGCTGAATCCTTGCTGGGCATGGGCGATATGCTTTATTCAGGGCCAAACTCAACCCTGCCTGTGCGTGTACATGGTGCGTTTGTTCGCGATCAGGAAGTGCACGCTGTAGTACAAGACTGGAAAGCGCGTGGCCGGCCACAATATGTGGATGGCATTACAGCTGACAGCCAGTCTGAAGGCGGTGCGGGAGGCTTTGATGGTGGTGAAGAGCTGGATGCGTTGTTTGACCAGGCTGTTGCTTTCGTTGTTGAAAAACGTAAAGCCTCCATCTCTGGTGTGCAACGGCAGTTCCGTATTGGTTATAACCGTGCAGCTCGCATCATTGAACAAATGGAAAACCAGGGCATTGTGAGTGAACAAGGCCACAATGGTAACCGCGAGGTGCTTGCACCTCCGCCATTTGAATAAGCTAGATCAGTTAAGATAAACCGGGAGCCGCTTTTGCGGCTCTTTTGCAAAGAAGCGTAAACAATTCAACTATCAGCTTTTTCTTCTGTTATTGCGATAGCTTTGAGGCCAGACTAGCCAGTTGAAAGACTTCACCTGGAATTGTGTTATTCGAGGATATGTAATGAAAAAAATCGCTATTGCCTGTGCGTTATTGTCAGTATTTACTGTCACTCAGGTGTGGGCGGATGCCGCTGGCGCTCTGAAAAGCCGTCTGGATAAAGTGAACAGTTTCCATGCCAGCTTCACGCAAAAAGTGACAGATGGCAGCGGCAATGAAATACAGGATGGCCAGGGAGAACTGTGGGTAAAGCGCCCGAATTTATTCAACTGGCATATGATTCAGCCTGATGAAAGCGAACTTATCTCCGATGGTAAAACGCTTTGGTTCTATAACCCGTTCGTCGAGCAGGCTAGTGCCACGTGGCTTAAAGATGCAACCAGCAATACCCCATTCATGCTGATTGCCCGTAACCAGTCTTCTGACTGGCAGAAATATAATATCAAACAGCAAGGGGACGACTTCGTTCTGACCCCGAAAGCCAGCAGCGGTAACCTTAAACAATTTACGATAAATGTCAGCCAAAGCGGGGCCATCCACCGGTTCAGTGCAGTTGAGCAGGATGATCAGCGCAGTGTTTACCAGCTTACTGGTCAGCAAGATGGCGCGATAGACATGAGCAAGTTTACCTTTACGCCGCCAAAAGGAGTAACGGTAGACGATCAACGTCAGTGAGGCGGTTGTGAGTAATTTGCCACTCGATTTTTCCGATAATGTTTTCCAGCCTCTGGCCGCGCGTATGCGGCCAGAAAATCTTGCTCAGTATATTGGCCAGCAGCATCTGTTAGGGCCAGGTAAGCCATTACCTAAAGCCATTGAGGCAGGCCAACTGCATTCAATGATTCTTTGGGGACCTCCAGGAACAGGAAAAACGACACTGGCAGAAGTAATTGGCCGCTATGCCAACGCGGATGTCGAGCGTATTTCTGCAGTTACTTCTGGTGTAAAAGAAATTCGTGAAGCTATTGAGCGTGCGCGGCAAAACCGCCATGCAGGTCACCGTACCATTCTGTTTGTTGATGAAGTTCATCGCTTTAATAAAAGCCAGCAGGATGCGTTTCTGCCACATATAGAAGATGGCACGGTAACCTTTATTGGCGCTACAACAGAAAACCCCTCATTTGAGCTAAATTCTGCACTGCTTTCCCGGGCTCGGGTGTATTTATTAAAATCTTTGACTACTGCCGATATTGAACAAGTGTTACTACAGGCCATGAATGACACTGAGCGGGGCTATGGCGGGCAAGATTTAGTATTACCCGATGAGACCCGTCAGGCCATTGCTGAGCTTGTGAATGGTGATGCGCGTCGCGCATTGAATACGCTGGAAATGTTGGCAGACATGGCAGAAACCGATGCCAGCGGTAAACGTATTCTGACTGAAGAACTGTTGCGGGAAGTGGCTGGTGAACGCAGTGCCCGTTTTGATAACAAAGGCGATCGTTTTTACGATTTAATTTCTGCATTGCATAAATCCGTCAGGGGCTCAGCACCAGACGCGGCATTGTACTGGTATGCGCGGATTATCTCAGCAGGTGGGGATCCTTTGTATGTTGCTCGTCGTTGCCTGGCTATTGCCTCTGAAGATGTTGGCAATGCTGACCCAAGAGCCATGCAAGTAGCGATTTCTGCATGGGATTGCTTTACCCGAGTCGGCCCGGCTGAAGGTGAACGGGCAATTGCACAGGCGATTGTTTACCTTGCGTGTGCACCGAAAAGTAATGCTGTTTATACGGCGTTTAAGGCGGCAATGCAGGATGCCAGGGAACAACCTGATTATGACGTTCCGGTACATTTACGTAATGCACCAACCCGGTTGATGAAAGAAATGGGTTATGGTGAAGACTATCGGTACGCACACGATGAAACAAACGCTTATGCGGCAGGCGAAAACTATTTCCCACCTGAAATGGCACAAACGCGCTATTATCACCCTACTAACCGTGGTCTTGAAGGCAAAATTGGCGAAAAGCTCGCCTGGCTTGCTGAACAGGATAAAAATAGCCCTATAAAACGCTACCGCTAATGCGGGCGTTGCGGTAAGGTTATCAACACTGCCCGTGATGCGTTTCACGGGTTTTTTTCTCCAATTCAATTCGATAACAAGCACAGGATAAGCATGCTCGATCCCAATCTGCTGCGTAATGAGCCAGACGCAGTCGCTGAAAAACTGGCACGCCGGGGCTTTAAGCTGGATGTTGATAAGCTGCGTGCGCTTGAAGAGCGCCGTAAAGTCTTGCAGGTAGAAACTGAAAATCTGCAGGCTGAACGTAACGCACGATCGAAATCCATCGGCCAGGCGAAAGCGCGTGGGGAAGATATTGAGCCATTACGCCAGGAAGTGAATAAGCTTGGAGAGGCGCTGGATAAAGCCAAGGCTGAGCTGGAAATCCTCCTGGCTGATATCCGTGAATATGCTCTGACCATTCCAAACTTACCTGATGATTGTGTTCCTCAGGGTAAGGATGAGAACGATAATGTCGAAGTATTCCGCTGGGGTGAACCGCGTCAGTTTGATTTTGAAGTACGTGACCACGTTACTCTGGGCGAAGCGCTGGGCGGTCTGGATTTCGCTGCTGCAGTAAAATTGACCGGGTCGCGTTTTGTGGTTATGAAAGGGCAAATTGCCCGCATGCACCGTGCTCTAAGCCAGTTCATGCTCGACCTGCATACTGAGCAACACGGTTATAGCGAAAATTACGTCCCTTATCTGGTTAACCACGATACGCTTTATGGTACCGGGCAGTTGCCAAAATTTGCTGGTGACTTGTTCCATACGCGTCCACTGGAAGAAGAAGCTGACAGCAGTAATTACGCACTTATACCAACTGCAGAAGTTCCTCTGACTAATTTAGCTCGGGATGAAATTCTCGATGAAGAATCCTTGCCTTTAAAAATGACGGCACACACACCGTGTTTCCGTTCTGAGGCGGGTTCTTATGGGCGTGACACTCGCGGTCTTATCCGCATGCACCAGTTTGATAAAGTCGAAATGGTACAAATCGTTCGCCCGGAAGATTCCATGGATGCGTTGGAAGAGATGACAGGCCACGCGGAAAAAGTTTTGCAGTTGCTTGGCCTGCCTTACCGTAAAGTGTTGCTATGTTCAGGTGATATGGGCTTTAGTGCCTGCAAGACTTATGATCTCGAGGTCTGGATCCCGGCACAGAATACTTACCGTGAAATCTCTTCATGCTCTAACGTGTGGGATTTCCAGGCTCGCCGTATGCAGGCTCGTTGCCGTAGCAAAACTGAGAAAAAACCACGCCTTGTCCATACTCTGAATGGCTCTGGCCTGGCTGTCGGTCGTGCGCTGGTGGCTGTGTTGGAAAACTATCAACAGGCCGATGGACGCATTCAGGTACCGGAAGTGCTGCGTCCTTATATGCGTGGTCTGGAATATATTGGTTAATCTGGTTTTCATCCTGTACCGATGTAAAACTCAGTGTAAAAAGCGCCTGTGGGCGCTTTTTTTATGGATTGAAAATATAAACCAGCTTCACAGCACACAGTACATCCAGGTTGTTGAATGAGTGTGTTTGCCATCAGTATCCAGAGCAAAACCAGGTGTCATTCCTGCAACCTCAAATCCGACGGACCGGTAGAGTTTTTCACCGGCATCACCAGTGCGGGTATCAAGAGTCATCAACGTTTTCCCCTGTTCACGGGCATACTGCATTATGTGGCGCATCATCGCGTGTCCCAAACCACATCGCCGCGCTTCAGGGTGCACAATCATTTTTGCTACCTCGCAACGGTGTGGTTGGTTAGGGGGCATGTTGGTAATCAATTGAACCGTTCCCAGTAGTTTGTTACCAAGGCATGCAGCAAAAAGTGCCCGTTCACCGCAGCCAACGGCAGGTTTCACACTCTCAAGCCAGAACTGTTGAGCATCTATTTGGTTGAACGGCTGGATAAAGCTGATTGATGCACCTTGTGCTACGCTCTCAACCAGAAGGGAGGTCAGTGGTTCAAGGTGTAGTTCCAGACCGGAACAATCAAGTTGTAACAGGGTGATAGTCACTACATGCTCCTCTTTGTCATAGCAATTATGTAACGTGCTGGCTGGTTGTGAGTTTTAAATTGCGAGCTGCCATATAGCCGATAACGCAGGCAGTCACCTTCATCCAATTGGTGAGTGGTATTTTCAATAGTCAGTTCAAGTGCACCTGCTAACACCACCAGATGGTGCTCATGGCCCGCAAATGCTGGTTGTGCATACTGAATGCATTGGTTTGCGAGCAAATTCCCTTCGATAACTTCCAGACACAGTTCAGCGCCAGGTGGTGAAACAATACGGCGCAGAAAACCGTTGTTATCATCTTGCCAGGTCTCCTGGTCTTTACGGCGAATCAGTGGTGTAAAGTTTTGCTCAAGGGGGGCAAGTAGCTGCGATATGGTCAGGGAGTAGGTACTGGCGAGCCGTCCGAGCGTATCTGCCGTAGGGCTGACTTCACCATTTTCAATACGTGACAAACTTGCGCGGCTAACGCCACAGTGTTCAGACAGTTGTTGTAGTGTCAAACCACGTGCGACTCGTAAGTTTCGTAATGATATGGCCAGCGCCTGCATGGGGAGGTTATTCATAACTCACCTTTATTTTCTCGTTTAAGGGAAAATATCCCTTAATTGAGATTATTGCAACAGAGAGACAGCAACAGGTATATATCCCTCATCTCTCATGGGCAGGATAAGGGAAAGAGAGCTGGCAGAGAATAAATGTGAATGGGTAAAATAAGGGAATACGCAAGGGAAATTATTCCATGAAATTTTTGATATTATTGTTTTTCGGTTTTCATATTTTTTATAAATAAAACAATTGGATAAAAAAATAAAGTGCAGATTTTTACGCATCTATCATAAGTAATTTGAATTAATGGATTATTCTTGCGCATACAGGGTTTATAGCGATATTGACTTTGTTTTTTTCAGTGGCATGATGCGCTCACTTTGTGGCCTCCCTCACGGTTTTACTTTAATGCGTACCTACTCTCGCCCAGTGCAATTACTGCTCTGTGGGCTACTTTTGTTGACTCTGGCGATTGCTGTTTTGAACACGCTTGTGCCGCTCTGGCTTGCTCATGAGCAATTGCCTGTCTGGCAAGTGGGGATTGTCAGCTCATCATATTTTTCAGGAAATTTATTGGGTACGGTACTGGCAGGATGGTTGATTAAACGCCTGGGCTTTAACCGCAGCTACTATCTTGCCGCAATTATTTTTGCCGTTGGTAGTGCAGGGTTAGGGCTCACAGTCGGATTTTGGTCATGGTCTGTTTGGCGTTTTATCGCAGGGATTGGCTGTGCATTACTGTGGGTCGTAGTTGAAAGCGCGCTTATGTGTGGTGGTACTTCTGCTAACCGTGGGCGTCTTCTGGCGGCCTATATGATGGTGTATTACGTTGGGACAGTTATCGGGCAATTGCTGGTCAGTAAAGTGAACACCGCACTGCTCAGCGTGCTGCCATGGGCTGTGGCGCTTGTTTTATCTGGAATGCTTCCACTGCTCTTTACCCGGATTACTGCGATGGAAAATATTAATCACCAGAGTACACCCGTATTTAGCATGTTGCGGTTGCGTCAGGCGAGACTGGGGGTTAATGGTTGTGTAATTTCAGGCGTTGTACTGGGCTCTCTGTACGGTTTAATGCCATTGTGGCTAAATCACCAGAATTATACTGATTCACAAACCGGTTTTTGGATGGCGCTAATGGTGAGTGCTGGCATTGTCGGGCAGTGGCCCGTTGGACGCCTGGCAGAGCGTTATGGTCGTTTACTGGTACTGCGCGTGCAGGTTTTTATTGTCATTATGGCCTGTGTTGCCATGTTATCTCAGGCAGCGCTCGCTCCTGCTTTGTTTATTCTTGGGGCTGCCGGGTTCACGCTTTACCCGGTTGCTATGGCTTGGGCATGTGAAAGGGTTGCCCCGCATCAGTTAGTTTCCATGAACCAGTCGCTACTGCTTAGTTATACGGTTGGTAGTCTCCTGGGGCCAATGTTAACTGCGATGCTGATGCAGCGTTACTCTGACAGCCTGTTGTTTATTACTATTGGTGCTGTGGCGTTTATTTACCTGCTGATGTTGCTGCGCAAGGCTGGAAAACACCCTACGCCTGTTGCTCATGCCTGATAAAAAAGCCTCTGCATAGCAGAGGCTTGAGCCTGATGACAAACCTCATGTACGCACAGACGAGAGGATGTCACCCAATAAAAAACCAGGAAAATCAATTCATTTATTTTCGGCTGCTAACTAAAAAGAAGGGAAAAACTACGCATTTCCCTTCTTTTTCATCAATCTGAATGCCTCTGCATAGTTGAGGCTTTCCAAATCTGTGAATGTGTACAGGCTGGCTCGGGCTTAGTACATCACTTTATGCCCATATTGCTCCAGAATCCCTTTAACACGCTCCATCGTCTCTTTCTTCGGTGGTTTGATGCCATCAAGTTTATATTCTTCACCCATCGCCACCCATTTGTGTTTGCCTAACTCATGGTAGGGCAGTAGTTCAATTTTCTCTACATTGCCCATATCGCGGGTGAATTCCCCTAAGCGGTGAGCCGAGTCATCATCGTCTGACCAGCCCGGAACCACTACATAACGAATCCAGGTGTTAATCTTGCGTTTCGCAAGGTAGCGGGCGAATTCCATTGTCCGGTGGTTAGAAACACCAACCAGGTTTTGGTGAATCTCGTCATTGATCTGTTTCAGATCGAGCATCACCAGGTCGGTTACGTCTAACAGTTCGTCAATCACTGGATCGTAACGCCTTACAAAACCATTGGTATCCAGGCAGGTGTGAATACCCTCTTTTCGGCAAGCCCGAAACCAGTCGCGCACAAACTCGGCCTGAAGGATAGCTTCACCGCCGGATGCTGTGACACCGCCTCCTGATGCATTCATAAAATGGCGATAAGTGACGGCTTCTTTCATTAACTCTTCAACGGTGACTTCTTTACCGCCGTGGGTATCCCATGTATCACGGTTATGGCAGTAAAGGCAGCGCATCAGGCAGCCCTGGAAAAAGGTAATAAAGCGAATGCCTGGGCCGTCGACCGTACCACAGGATTCAAAGGAGTGAATGCGACCAGTTACTGACATTGCGATGTATTCTCCCGTTCGGGCCTGAAATGTTCAGGCGCGTTTAGCGTGGTCAATCCGTAGAACGCCACGTCGAGTCTGTTTTGCGAGCTGGCCTGGCAGTCGAGTCAGCTTGCAAAACGGGCTCACAGAGGAGGTGCGGTTTACAAGAAAGGCCCCACCAGAGTGGAGCCTTTATTTTATACCCTTCATCTTCCAGGTTGTAGTACCGCCGTTACTTTATCCTTCCCGGCATGACCGGGAAGGGGAGCGACTAGTCTGGAAGGCGAAGCCTCAGTCATTACATGGACTGGGTGAAGGTACGGGTGATAACGTCCTGCTGCTGTTCTTTAGTCAGAGAGTTAAAGCGTACAGCGTAACCAGAAACACGGATGGTCAGTTGCGGATATTTTTCCGGATTTTCCATCGCATCAAGCAGCATTTCACGGTTCATAACGTTAACGTTGAGGTGCTGACCACCTTCAACAGACGCTTCATGGTGGAAGTAACCATCCATCAGGCCTGCCAGGTTAGTTTTACGCACTTCATCATCTTTACCCAGAGCATTCGGAACGATAGAGAAGGTATAAGAGATACCATCTTTCGCGTAAGCGAACGGCAGTTTAGCAACGGAGGTCAGAGAGGCAACAGCACCTTTCTGGTCACGGCCGTGCATTGGGTTAGCACCAGGACCGAACGGAGCGCCAGCACGACGGCCATCCGGAGTGTTACCCGTTTTCTTACCATAAACAACGTTAGAAGTGATGGTAAGGATAGACTGAGTCGGTGTAGCGTTGCGGTAGGTGTTCAGTTTCTGAATTTTCTTCATGAAACGTTCAACCAGGTCAACAGCCATGTCATCAACACGCGGGTCGTTGTTACCGAACTGCGGGTATTCACCTTCGATTTCGAAGTCGATAGCCAGACCGTCTTCGTCACGGATAGGTTTAACTTTTGCGTATTTGATTGCAGACAGGGAGTCAGCTGCAACAGACAGACCAGCGATACCACAAGCCATGGTGCGGATAACGTCACGGTCATGCAGAGCCATCAGAGAGGCTTCATAGCTGTATTTGTCATGCATGTAATGGATAACGTTCAGAGCGGTGACATACTGTTTTGCCAGCCAATCCATGAAGTGATCCATACGGTCCATAACTTCGTCGAAGTTCAGAATGTCGCCTTTCAGCGGTTCAGTTTTCGGACCAACCTGCATTTTCAGTTTTTCATCAACACCGCCGTTGATGGTATACAGCAGAGTTTTAGCCAGGTTAGCACGAGCACCGAAGAACTGCATTTGTTTACCAACAATCATCGGGCTTACGCAGCAAGCGATAGCGTAATCATCGTTGTCAAAGTCAGGACGCATCAGGTCATCGTTTTCATACTGAACAGAAGACGTGTCGATGGAAACTTTTGCAGCGAATTTTTTGAAGTTCAGCGGCAGTTTTTCAGACCACAGGATGGTCATGTTCGGTTCCGGAGACGGCCCCATGGTGTACAGGGTGTTCAGGAAACGGAAGCTGGTTTTGGTAACCAGAGTACGGCCATCAAGACCCATACCGCCCAGAGATTCAGTTGCCCAAATCGGGTCACCAGAGAACAGTTCATCATATTCAGGAGTACGCAGGAAACGAACCATACGCAGTTTCATCACCAGGTGGTCGATGATTTCCTGTGCTTCTTGTTCATTCAGGCGGCCAGCTTTGATATCACGTTCGATGTAGATATCCAGGAAAGAGGATACACGACCGAAGGACATGGCAGCACCGTTCTGTGATTTAACAGCGGCCAGGTAACCGAAGTAGGTCCACTGTGCAGCTTCACGAGCGTTCGCAGCCGGAACAGAGATATCGCAACCATATTTAGCTGCCATTTCTTTGATTTGGCCCAGGGCACGATGCTGTTCAGCAATTTCTTCACGCAGACGAATGGTTGCTTCCAGGTCTTCACCGTTTTCCAGTTTGGATTGCAGAGAAGTGAACTGAGCAAATTTGTCTTTCATCAGGTAGTCGATACCGTAAACGGCAATACGACGGTAGTCACCAATGATACGACCACGACCATAAGCATCAGGCAGACCAGTCAGGATACCTGCTTTACGGCAACGCAGGATGTCCGGAGTGTAAACATCGAACACGCCCTGGTTGTGAGTTTTACGGTATTCAGTGAAGATTTGTTTCAGGCGAGGATCCAGTTGGCGGTCATACGCTTTGCAGGAGTTCTCGATCATTTTGATGCCGCCGAACGGAATCAGACCACGTTTCAGAGGTGCATCAGTTTGCAGGCCAACAACTTTTTCCAGGCTTTTGTTGATGTAACCAGCATCGTGAGAAATGATGGTGGAAGCTACATTGGTATCAAAATCAACAGGCGCGTGAGTGCTGTTTTCGATTTTGATGCCTTCCATGACTTTGTCCCACAGCGCGGTAGTCGCGTCAGTCGCACCGGCCAGGAAAGCTTCGTCGCCTTCATACGGGGTGTAGTTCTTCTGGATGAAGTCACGTAAGTTAACCCCATTCTGCCAGTCACCTTTTGCAAAACCTTCCCAGGCTGTGGCTAATTTTTCATTAAGCTCGGACATGTAACACCTACCTTCTAATGTGGATTTCTTATTTACTGCTTAGCATTGACATTAATGCTTGTCGCCGCCACGCAGGTAAATTACCCAGTACGTCAATCCAACTAACAAGCCACCGCCAATAATGTTACCTATTGTTACTGGGATAAGATTATCAGTGATGAAATGCATCACAGTCAGATGAGGAAATTGTTCCGGAGTCAGGCCAACTGCAGACCAGAATTCCGGGCTGGCAAAGTTACGAACCACGATTCCCATAGGAATCATGAACATATTTGCAATACTGTGCTCAAAGCCGCTTGCGACGAACATCGCGACCGGTAATACCATAATGAATGCTTTATCCATCAGGCTACGGCCAGAGTAGCTCATCCAGACAGCCAGACAGACCATCAGGTTTGCCAGGATGCCAAGGCAAACAGCCTCAACAAAAGTGTGATGTAATTTATGGTCCGCTGTCTGGAGTACATTCAACCCCCAGGCGCCATGAGCTGTCATGTATTCACCGGACAGCCACATCAGCAATACAAAGAGTAGTGCACCAACGAGGTTACCGACATAAACATTTAACCAGTTACGGGCCAGTTGACCCCAGGTGATGCGCCCGCTTGCCTTAGCAACAACAATCAACACAGTTGAAGTAAACAGATCTGCGCCGCAAATGACACACAGAATAAGCCCCAGTGAGAAGCACACCCCGCCTATCAATTTTGCAACACCGAGCGGCATACCTGCAGTGCCGGTGGTTGCGGTTATATAAAAGACAAACGCAATTGAGATAAAGACACCCGCAGTAATTGCTAAATAGAAAGTCGTCAGCGGATGTTTAGTTGCTTTATAAACACCTGCATCTTCGGCAACTTTTGCCATGGCAGGTGGAAGTAAAAGATCAAAAGGGTTGTCAGCTTTCACACTAACTCTCTCTTAATTAATTCGGCGAGATGATACTAACAAAGCATTATAGAGTAGAATTTGATATGGATCATAACCCGCCAGTGTAATAGACCCGAAAACCACATGGATTCTTGCGGAAAACGGCATAACGTTATGAATCTAATGATAAAAATTTATTTTAAATTTTACAAATAGTTTTGAATTTTCTTTTAAACCCCCTGGTCAGCGTTAAAAAATCTGCCATAAATAAGCCAGATTAGTTACATATTATTCTGTGAGAATATATTTCAGTTACTCAATGTTAACCAATGAGTTACATATTAATAGTAATTAGCACAATAAAAAAGCGGGGCAAAAAAGTTGCCCCGTAATATAGCCTTTCGTTATCGCTGCGCCTACAGGCAAAAGCATTATTTATCCTGCTCACTCCACCAACGCTGTTTGGCGTTTTGTAGCTTCTGGTAAGCTGCCAGTAGTGACTGGTGTGCAGGCAAGGCTTTCAAGTCCTTATCTATTACTGGCAGGCCATAAAAGGCTGACTTACCAGTTAATGCGGCCTGTGCGTGTGCCAGCGTCTCTGCTCCGTACATACGAGTAAAGGCCGACTGATATTGTGCCGGGTCACGCTCTTCTTCATGTGCAAGCAATAATAAGGTTTGCAGGCAACGATAGTAGTTGGCGCGTTCATCGCTGAATATGGAAGCGTTGAACTCCATAGTCCATTCAGTCCAGATTAACGCCTGCTCCAGGGACCCACCAGCCAGTGCCAGCATCGCTTTTAACTCACCAATACGCAGGGTATACCAGCCATTTTTATTGCCGGTTGCCAGGCCTAACAACTCACGCACACGGGTGAAATCATCCAGGCCTTCATCGTCGAGTTGCTCAATCAGTGTCAGATATTCTTCGGGTTGCAGTTTACTGCCTGGCAACGCCATGATGGTTTCACGTAGATGGCTGCCCATATTGTTGTTCGCCAGCCACAAATCTTCAGCCGGGTAGATATCAGACATTCCCGGAACCAAAATACGGCATCCATAAACACCAAGGTGTTCATAATCGGCGATGTAGACTTCCTTGCCCTCAGTCTGGAAGATAGCCATCAGCGTGGCGAATTCTTCGTCGGTGGTACCTTTAAATGACCAGTCGACGAAAGGATAATCAGCATCGTCTTTAAACAGATCCCAGGAAATTAAGCCGCTGGAATCGATGAAGTGGGTTTCGAGATTAGCGTGCTCACCCACTTCTTCATCATCAAATGTTGGTGGGGTGAAGACATCGAGATCTTTCAGGCTGCGGCCCTGGAGTAATTCAGTGACAGTACGTTCCAGCGCAACACCAAAGTCAGGGTGCGCACCGAATGAGGCAAAACAGGTGCCATTGGCCGGGTTAAACAGCACCACACAGATGACCGGGTATTTTCCACCCAGAGAGCCATCATAAGCAAAGATAGGGAAACCTTCCGCTTCCAGTTTGGCAATGGCTTCCACTACGCCTGGGTAACGATCCATTACCTCATCAGGGATAGCAGGCAAGCTAATGGATTCGGCAATGATACGGTTTTTAATATGCCGCTCAAATACTTCGGATAACCCCTGAACGCGCGCTTCATAGCGGGTGTTTCCCGCAGACATCCCGTTAGAAACATACAGGTTGCCAACAATGTTCATTGGGATATAAATCGTCTGGTCGTCGGACTGGCGAGTAAAAGGCAGTGCACAAATACCGCGTTCTGTATTACCTGATTGCAGGTCAACCAACTGGCTGGCAGTCAGCGCCTGATCCGGATCGTAGAAGGCTCGCAGGTGTGCATCAAGGATCCCTTCAGGTAATTCATCATCGTCCGGCAGAGAAAACCACTTCTCGTTGGGGTAATGAACGAAAGGCCCATTAGCGATGGTGTCGCCTAACCAAAAGTCAGCGAAAAAGTAGTTAGTGGAAAGGCGTTCAAAATATTCCCCCAGCGCAGAAGCGAGAGCCGCCTTGCGGGTTGCACCTTTCCCGTTGGTAAAACACAGTGCACAGTCTTTGTCGCGAATATGCACAGACCAGACATGAGGAACAGGATTAAGCCATGAGGCTTCTTCAATATTGAACCCCAGATCGGCCAGTTTTTGCTGGAAGCGGGAGATAGAATCTTCCAGGGCGGCATCTTTGCCGGGAATATAAGTTTGAGTCATGGTGTCCACTTTGTTCGTACGAAAAGGGCGCAATGATACGTTTTTTCCCTTTCCTGTGCTATGGCTATGCCACTGAGCAAGGAAATCATCTTGAGTATGAACACAAAAAGTTTACTCATCTATAACATGCTGATTGCGTCACGGGTGTGACAAATAAAAAGATAAAATTATCAGTCAGACGGTATTTCCCCGAGTAATCTGCCAACCGTTGCTGGTCTGATGTTATCTGGCCTGCAGGAATAACCATTGCAGCATTGCCACGTGAGTGATAAAACCGGAGTCACAGGAAAAAACGATTGCTTTTATGTGGTGAGGGGAAATGACTCAGGTCTATAACTTTAGTTCTGGCCCGGCAATGTTGCCGGTAGATGTACTTCGTCATGCACAACAAGAATTGTGCGACTGGCAAGGGCTCGGCACGTCAGTAATGGAAGTCAGCCATCGTGGTAAACCATTTATTCAGGTGGCTGAAGAAGCAGAGAAGGATTTTCGCGACTTGTTGCAAATTCCCTCCAACTATAAGATTCTCTTCTGTCATGGCGGTGGGCGCGGTCAGTTTGCCGGTGTGCCACTGAACATTCTGGGTGATAAATCCACTGCGGATTATGTCGATGGTGGTTACTGGGCAAGCAGCGCAGTAAAAGAAGCCAAAAAATACCTCACACCCAACGTAATTGATGCGAAAGTGACTGTTGACGGTAAACGTGCGATTACTCCAATGCGTGACTGGCAACTGTCTGACAATGCAGCTTATCTGCACTATTGTCCGAATGAAACTATCGATGGTATTGCCATTGATGAAACGCCGGATTTTGGTTCTGATGTTGTTGTTGCTGCTGATTTCTCCTCAACCATTTTGTCTCGCCCTATTGATGTCAGCCGTTATGGTGTTATCTATGCTGGTGCACAGAAAAATATCGGTCCTGCTGGCCTGACTCTGGTGGTGGTGCGTGAAGACCTGTTGGGTAAAGCCAGCAAGGCTTGTCCGTCAATCCTGGACTATTCAGTGTTGAACGATAATGGTTCAATGTTTAACACTCCGCCAACTTTCGCATGGTACCTTGCTGGCCTGGTGTTTAAATGGTTGAAGGAGCAGGGTGGCGTTGCTGCAATGGATAAAGTGAACCAGCAAAAAGCTGACTTACTTTATAGTGTGATTGATAACAGCGATTTCTACCGCAACGATGTCGCTTCTTCAAACCGCTCTCGTATGAATATTCCGTTCCAATTAGCGGATAGCAAACTGGATGCGTTGTTTCTTGAAGAATCCTTTGCTGCAGGTTTGCATGCCCTGAAAGGCCACCGTGTAGTTGGCGGGATGCGTGCCTCTATTTACAATGCAATGCCGCTGGCTGGTGTACAGGCACTGACAGATTTTATGGCGGATTTTGAACGTCGCCACGGTTAATCGTCGTGTTTAATTCCTTGCCCCGTACCGCCTGGTGCGGGGTTTCTGCTTATTATGTTTTTTTGTTGAGAGCTTTACCTCCATGCTGGAATCCCTGACGTTACAACCCATCGCCCGGGTAGATGGAACCATCAACCTGCCAGGTTCAAAAAGTGTTTCTAACCGCGCACTGCTACTGGCTGCGTTGGCTCAAGGCACCACGGCGCTGGCAAATCTACTGGACAGCGATGATGTACGCCATATGCTTAATGCGCTCAGTGCGCTGGGTGTGAAATATACGTTATCTGCTGACCGTACCCATTGTGAAGTGACTGGACTAGGCGGCCCGCTGAAATCGACCAATGCCCTTGAGCTATTTCTCGGAAATGCCGGTACGGCAATGCGCCCATTAGCTGCAGCCTTATGTCTTGGCAGCAATGATATTGTGCTGACAGGCGAACCCCGCATGAAAGAGCGCCCGATTGGGCACCTGGTGGATGCCCTGCGTCAGGGGGGAGCCAGAATTTCGTACCTTGAGCAGGAAAATTACCCGCCATTGCACATTCAGGGTGGTTTTTCTGGTGGCCAGGTGGAAGTAGACGGTAGCGTTTCCAGCCAGTTTCTTACCGCTTTGTTGATGACTGCCCCGCTGGCCGCTCAGGACACTGTCATCACAATCAAAGGTGACCTGGTTTCTAAGCCCTATATTGATATTACACTGAATCTGATGCATACCTTTGGCGTGACGGTCGAAAATCAGCAATATCAAAAGTTTATCATCCGCGGTGGGCAAACTTACCAGTCTCCGGGTAAATATCTGGTCGAAGGGGATGCCTCTTCGGCATCTTATTTCCTTGCTGCTGCTGCCATTAAAGGTGGAACCGTCAAAGTTACCGGGATTGGCCGCAACAGTGTTCAGGGGGATATCCGGTTTGCCGATGTGCTGGAAAAAATGGGTGCTGAAATAACCTGGGGTGATGATTTTATTGCCTGTACACGTCGTGAGTTGCATGCCATTGATATGGATATGAACCATATTCCAGATGCCGCGATGACTATTGCGACCGCCGCTTTATTTGCACAGGGCACCACTACGCTGCGCAATATTTACAACTGGCGTGTGAAAGAAACGGATCGCCTTACCGCTATGGCGACAGAACTACGCAAAGTGGGCGCTGAAGTGGAAGAAGGGCATGATTTTATTTCAATCACTCCCCCAGCCCAACTGACCTTTGCGGAAATTGGGACATATAATGATCATCGTATGGCTATGTGTTTCTCACTGGTTGCACTATCTGATACGCCTGTGACGATCCTTGATCCCAAATGTACGGCAAAAACCTTTCCTGATTACTTCGAACGCCTTGCAAGCATCAGTGAATTAGCCTGATTAATGCGTGCCGCTCTGGGCGGCACGTGCTTACACAGCGTCTGGCTCATTCTCAAAAACGTGATATTTTCTTCTGAGGGTAACAGTCTGCGGCGATGCGGCGTATAATGCGCCGCGTTTATGCTAACGGCCTGTCACTCGTTACGAAGGAGAATACTATGACGCCACACGTTCCCGTAATTACCATTGATGGCCCAAGTGGCGCAGGTAAAGGAACTCTGTGTAAAGCGATGGCTGAAGCATTGCAATGGCATTTACTGGATTCAGGCGCGATTTACCGTGTCCTCGCATTGGCCGCATTACATCACCACGTTGATACTTCCAGTGAAGAAGCATTGGTCCCTCTGGCTGCACACCTGGATGTTCGCTTTCTCTCAGTGAATGGTAACCTCGAAGTGGTGTTGGAAGGCGAAGATGTCAGCGGTGAGATTCGTACTCAGGAGGTGGCCAGTGCAGCCTCTCAGGTTGCTGCGTTTCCTCGTGTACGTGAAGCTTTATTGCGCCGCCAGCGTGCGTTTCGCGAAGCACCTGGCCTGATTGCCGATGGCAGGGATATGGGAACAGTGGTATTTCCTGACGCACCTGTTAAAATTTTCCTTGATGCTTCGTCAGAAGAACGAGCGTTGCGCCGTATGCGGCAGTTGCAGGATAAAGGGTTTAGTGTTAACTTTGAACGCCTTTTGGCCGAGATAAAAGAGCGCGATGACCGTGATCGCAACCGGCCAGTTGCACCTTTGGTGCCTGCTCAGGATGCATTGCTACTGGATTCAACCCAGATGAGCATCGAGCAAGTAATTGAAAAGGCACTAGAATATGCGCGTGAAAAACTAGGGGATGTGTAAACATTCTTTTTTTGCGCAAGCATCAGAATTGTAGTACCTGCGGCAATGGAATGTTCGCGGGCATGTTAAACAACCCCATCCGGCACGGAGCCAGGTGGACGTTAAATAGAAGATCCTGAAGATTATCAACATGACTGAATCTTTTGCTCAACTCTTTGAAGAGTCCCTGAAAGAAATCGAAACCCGCCCGGGTTCCATCGTTCGTGGCGTTGTTGTTGCTATCGACAAAGACGTAGTACTGGTTGACGCTGGTCTGAAATCTGAGTCTGCCATTCCGGCTGAGCAGTTCAAAAACGCCCAGGGCGAACTTGAAATCCAGGTTGGTGACGAAGTCGACGTTGCTCTGGATGCAGTAGAAGACGGCTTCGGCGAAACCCAACTGTCTCGTGAAAAAGCAAAACGTCACGAAGCATGGCTGATGCTGGAAAAAGCATACGAAGAAGCTGCCACTGTTACTGGTGTTATCAATGGCAAAGTCAAGGGCGGCTTCACTGTTGAGCTGAACGGTATTCGTGCGTTCCTGCCAGGTTCACTGGTTGACGTGCGTCCAGTTCGCGACACGCTGCACCTCGAAGGCAAAGAGCTTGAATTCAAAGTGATCAAGCTGGATCAGAAACGCAACAACGTTGTTGTTTCTCGTCGTGCCGTTATCGAATCTGAAAACAGCGCTGAACGTGATCAACTGCTGGAAAACCTGCAGGAAGGCATGGAAGTTAAAGGTATCGTTAAGAACCTCACTGACTACGGTGCATTCGTTGATCTGGGCGGTGTAGATGGTCTGCTGCACATCACTGATATGGCATGGAAACGCGTTAAGCATCCGAGCGAAATCGTGAATGTAGGCGATGAAATCACTGTTAAAGTTCTGAAATTCGACCGTGAACGTACCCGTGTATCTCTGGGTCTGAAACAACTGGGCGAAGACCCGTGGGTTGCTATCGCTAAACGTTATCCGGAAGGTACTAAACTGACCGGTCGTGTAACCAACCTGACTGATTACGGCTGCTTCGTAGAAATCGAAGAAGGCGTTGAAGGCCTGGTACACGTTTCTGAAATGGACTGGACTAACAAAAACATCCATCCATCTAAAGTTGTTAACGTTGGTGATGTTGTTGAAGTTATGGTTCTGGATATCGATGAAGAACGTCGTCGTATCTCCCTGGGCCTGAAACAGTGCAAAGCTAACCCGTGGCAGCAGTTCGCAGAAACCCACAACAAAGGCGATCGCGTTGAAGGTAAAATCAAGTCTATCACTGACTTTGGTATCTTCATCGGCCTGGACGGTGGCATCGACGGTCTGGTTCACCTGTCTGACATCTCCTGGAACGTTGCAGGCGAAGAAGCGGTACGTGAGTACAAAAAAGGTGACGAAATCGCCGCTGTTGTTCTGCAGGTTGACGCAGAACGTGAACGTATCTCCCTGGGTGTGAAACAACTGGCTGAAGATCCGTTCAACAACTACGTTGCTGTGAACAAGAAAGGCGCTATCGTGACTGGTAAAGTCACTGCAGTTGACGCAAAAGGTGCTACAGTTGAATTAGCTGATGGCGTAGAAGGCTATCTGCGTGCTTCTGAAGCTTCCCGTGACCGCGTTGAAGATGCTACTCTGGTTCTGAACGTTGGTGATGACGTTGAAGCGAAGTTCACTGGTGTTGACCGCAAAAACCGCGTAGTAAGCCTGTCTGTTCGTGCGAAAGACGAAGCTGACGAGAAAGATGCAATTGCTTCTGTTAACAAACAAGAAGACGGCAACTTCTCTAACGCAATGGCTGAAGCGTTCAAAGCAGCTAAAGGCGAGTAATCGACCTTTCTGCTTAATCAGGGCGGCTTCGGCCGCCCTTGTTCAATGTAGCTGTAAACATTTTTCCTGATGGAAACCGGAGGAAACATGACCAAGTCAGAATTGATAGAAAGACTTGCCGGCCAGCAATCTCATATTCCAGCCAAGGCTGTAGAAGATGCGGTTAAAGAAATGCTGGAACATATGGCTTCTACCCTCGCGCAGGGGGAGCGTATTGAAATCCGGGGGTTTGGCAGCTTCTCATTGCATTACCGCGCACCACGCACCGGGCGTAATCCTAAAACTGGCGATAAAGTGGATTTGGAAGGAAAATATGTTCCCCACTTCAAACCAGGCAAAGAGCTACGCGACCGCGCCAATATTTATGGCTGATTTGCCTCTTTGGCTTAATTAGTTTGCACAAACGGCACCTCAAGGTGCCGTTTGCTTGTGCACAGAAAACCCCCAGCCAGGCTGGGGGGCAGTTTACCTGCTACCTGCCTTTTCCCTTCTCCCTGATTGATCTGGCCCAATTTCTCCTGTGGGCATCGCACAAAATATCCAGTGTTGCTGCAACCTCGCTTTATTCAGGAAGGCTGTACTCATAAATGGCAACTGGCTATGGGTTTTTCTTTCTGTATTGGCAAACTGGCAGCACAAGGAGAACATTGTGCTGCAATTACCCAAACTCAGTCTCTGGATTTTGGCAGGGATAAGCCCATTACTTTGGTTGCCAACCATTCCTCCATTCTGGCTTATTCTTGCGTGTACCTGCGCTGGAGTATGGGGGTTTTTGGGAAAACATTCTCTGATATGGCGTTATTGTGCCTGCTGCGCACTTGCGTTGAGCTGGGCGCTATTTCACGCGCAAACGGCCTTAACAACGATGGCCGAAATGAGTGGTAAACGGGAGACTTTCCTGGTCAGAATTATCAGCACTCAGGGAGAACGGCATCAGGGTAAAGTTGTGCAATGGGGGAGTGAAAAAATACTGTTTGCTCCTGGTGTAACACTGTATGGGGTTCTACCTGAATCTCAGCCTTGCCCCGGGCAGATTTGGCAGGTTAGTGGCACGCTGAGGCCAGTGCATGGGCAATATAATGCTGGAGGTTATTCACGGCAGCGTTCGGCACTGGCGAATGGCTTCGTGTTATCAGGACGCATGGCGGGTGTTCAGGTTATCAAGCCCACTTGTTCACTACGTAGTGCTCTGATTCACAGGGTAGAACAACAAACGGCACATTTCGTTTGGAAGCCAGTCATTCATGCACTGGCTTTTGGCGAGCGAGCTTCTGTTTCAGCAAATGTCAGGCAAATATTGCGAGAGACCGGAACTGCTCACCTGATGGCTATTTCCGGGTTGCACATAGCTCAGGCTGGTGGGGCGGGTTGGTTATTGGCGCGGTTGATTCAGTTTTTCCTGCCGGCTCACTGGATTCGACCATCGTTTCCCATTATTACCAGTATAATTTGTGCAGCAGGGTATACCTGGTTGAGTGGCGGAAACCCACCAGCGGTACGCAGCCTGATAGCGCTTAGTACGTGGGGGATCATTCGCTTATATCAGCGGCAGTGGGGGGCATGGGATGTTCTGGTTGTATGCCTGGCCTGTGTTTTATTATTCGACCCACTAACGTTACTTTCCGACAGTTTTTGGTTATCAGCCTTTGCTGTCAGCGCCTTAATTTTCTGGTGTCAGTGGCAACCGTTAAACGGAGCAAAAAAGAGTAGAAGAGTGCGTTTCGTTGTGGCTATGTTCCACCTGCAATGTGGTGCGAGCCTGCTGCTACTACCACTACAAGTTCCCTTATTCCAGGGGATATCTTTCACCTCACTGCCTGCTAATCTTGTTGCTGTACCTATAGTAACCTTTCTTATCGTTCCCTTAATATTTTTGGGCCTGCTGGCAAATATTTTTATGGCGCCCGATTTAATATGGCAGTGGGTGGATGTCCTACTGGGCGTGCTGTTTGGGGTACTGGCTATGCTGCCTGATGGGTGGTTACCCGTGGACTGGCGGATGAGCGCTGTTGCTTTTGTGCCCTGGTGCATGGTGATCATACTGCGGTTGCGGTGGTGGCGCTATTCGCCATTTACGTGTGCTGCTGTGCTTGTCGTTATTTGCACTCCCTGGTGGGGGCATAAGAATCAAAATAGCTGGCAAGTCCATATGCTGGATGTCGGCCATGGGTTGGCAATGGTTATTGAGCGTAATGGCTATGCTTTTCTGTATGACACAGGCAACCGGTGGGAAGGTGGTGATACCGGGCAGCAGATTATTTTACCCTGGCTTGACTGGCATAACCTTGTACCTCAAGGGGTGATTATCAGCCATGAGCATACTGACCATAATGGGGGGCTGGCTGCAATTCAGGCAAAGTGGCCGGGGATAACTCAGTGGCGTAATGGCCTGCATCCTGGGGCTTATCATTGCTATCAGGGCAGAAGCTGGTACTGGCAGGGACTGTCATTTGATGTTGTTTGGCCCCCACAGCAATATCAGGGTAGCGAGAATAACCGCTCGTGCGTTGTGAGTGTGAGTGATGGTATTCATCGAGTGTTGTTAACTGGTGACCTTGAGTTACCTGCTGAGTTATTGTTGACTAAAAACCCGAATTCCATGAAAGCCGATATCGTCCAGGTGCCACATCATGGTAGTAAAAGCTCTTCCGGAGTACGCCTTGTCAAGCGTGCAGAAGGCTCAGTAGCGTTGGCTTCAGTAGCGCGTTATAACCCATGGAATATGCCATCGCCAGCAGTTGTCGAACGCTACCAACAGAATGGCTACCAGTGGTATGACACCGCTTTGCATGGGCAGGTGAGTGTCAGTTTTTCGTTTTCAGGTTGGCGAATTTCTGCACAGAGGGCCCGCTTTTTCACCCCATGGTATCATCGCTGGTTTGGCGTGAGGCCAGATAACAGGTAGAATATGCGGCTATTTCAACAAGTGCTGGTTAATATTGAATGCATATCGATAAAGATCTCTCCACCTTACAGACCTTCCGGCGGCTTTGGCCGATAATTGCTCCGTTCAAATTAGGTCTGATTGTGGCGGGTGTAGCGTTGGTGGCCAACGCAGCCAGCGATACTTTCATGTTATCGCTACTGAAACCCCTGTTGGATGATGGTTTTGGTAAGACCGACCGTTCCGTGTTGATGTGGATGCCGTTGGTAGTTATTGGCTTAATGCTGCTACGTGGTATCAGTAGCTATGTTTCAAGTTATTGTATTTCTTGGGTTTCTGGTAAGGTTGTGATGAACATGCGACGCCGCCTGTTCAACCACATGATGGGGATGCCTGTTTCTTTTTTTGATAAACAATCTACGGGTACACTGTTATCGCGCATTACTTATGATTCGGAGCAGGTTGCTTCTTCTTCATCCAGCGCGCTCATTACCGTGGTTCGTGAAGGGGCCTCTATCATTGGTCTGTTTATCATGATGTTTTACTACAGCTGGCAACTATCTGTGATCCTCATCGTGCTGGCTCCTATTGTTTCTATGGCTATTCGCATCGTCTCTAAACGCTTTCGCAGTATCAGTAAAAGTATGCAGAATACCATGGGGCAGGTGACAACCAGTGCAGAGCAGATGCTGAAAGGCCATAAAGAAGTATTAATCTTTGGTGGGCAGCAGGTTGAACGTGAACGGTTTAACAAGGTGAGTAACCGGATGCGCCAACAAGGGATGAAAATGGTTTCTGCTTCCTCCATTTCGGACCCACTCATTCAGCTTATTGCTTCTCTTGCACTGGCTTTCGTTCTGTATGCGGCAAGTTTCCCAAGCGTTATGCAAAACCTGACTGCCGGGACCATTACCGTTGTGTTCTCTTCCATGATTGCACTGATGCGCCCATTAAAATCCCTGACAAATGTGAACTCACAGTTCCAGCGTGGGATGGCCGCCTGCCAAACACTGTTTTCTATTCTGGACAGCGAGCAGGAAAAAGATGACGGCACAAAAGTGATTGAGCGCTCAACGGGGGATATTGAGTTTCGTAATGTAACCTTTACCTACCCAGGCCGTGATGTTCCAGCTCTGCGTGATATCAGCCTGACCATTCCATCAGGTAAAACCGTTGCACTGGTAGGGCGTTCAGGCTCAGGTAAGTCCACCATAGCCAGTCTTATTACGCGTTTTTACGATATTGATGAAGGCCAAATTATTATTGATGGTCACGATATCCGTGAATATACCCTTGCATCATTACGTGACCAGGTTGCTCTGGTCTCCCAAAATGTACATTTATTCAATGACACCATCGCCAATAACATTGCTTACGCTCGTTCTGAACAGTACACACGTCAGGATATAGAGCAGGCAGCGAAAATGGCTTATGCAATGGATTTCATCAGTAAGATGGATAACGGGCTTGATACGGTGATTGGCGAAAATGGCGTTTTACTCTCCGGTGGCCAGCGCCAACGTATCGCTATTGCCAGGGCGTTGTTGCGTAACAGCCCAATACTTATCCTGGATGAAGCCACCTCTGCACTGGACACTGAATCTGAGCGTGCTATTCAGTCAGCTCTTGATGAACTGCAGAAGAACCGCACCTCGCTGGTGATAGCACATCGCTTGTCTACTATTGAACAGGCAGATGAAATCATTGTGGTAGAAGACGGGCGCATTGTAGAGCGCGGTGCACACCGTGTCCTGATCGAAAAAGCGGGTGTATACGCACAACTTCATCGGATGCAGTTCGGCGAATGATTTCCCGTATCTGGTCTGGTGAATCACCACTCTGGCGGTTGTTGTTGCCATTATCCTGGCTATATGGGCTGGTAAGCTATTGCATCCGGCTCAGTTATCGTATTGGGCTTCGCAAAGTCTGGAAAGCGCCGGTACCTGTTGTTGTGGTTGGCAACCTTACTGCCGGGGGAAATGGTAAAACTCCGGTTGCTATATGGTTAGTTGAGCAGTTACAGCAGAATGGGGTTTGTGTCGGAGTAGTTTCCCGCGGGTATGGTGGAAAATCCAGCCATTACCCTCTGCTTGTCGGTCCGGATACAGACACGGCGCAAGCGGGGGATGAACCAGTACTGATTTACCAACGCACTGGAGCACCTGTTGCAGTGGCGCCACGGCGTAGTGAGGCAGTTAAAGCTTTAATCGCCCGACATCCGGATGTGCAGATAGTTGTGACGGATGACGGCTTGCAGCATTACGCGTTGGGCCGCGATAAAGAGATTGTGGTTGTGGATGGTGTTCGTCGTTTTGGCAATGGCTGGTGGCTACCAGCCGGTCCAATGCGTGAACGCACTGCTCGCCTGAAAACTGTAGATGCGGTTATTGTTAATGGTGGCCAGGCAAAGCAGGGGGAAATCGCCATGCATCTTGCCCCTGGGTTAGCTGTGAACCTGGTCACAGGGGAAGAAAAGCCAGTCGCTGCTCTGGATGATCTGGTAGCAATGGCCGGTATTGGTCATCCACCACGTTTTTTTACCACACTTGAACAGCAAGGTGCGAAACTGGCAAAACGAATTTCACTACCGGATCACCAGTCACTTAACAGTGCACAGGTCGAAAGTTTACTTGGTAGCCACCAGCAACTGATAATGACTGAAAAAGATGCAGTAAAATGCCGCCGTTTTGCCCATGATAATTGGTGGTATTTGCCGGTTGATGCGCAAATGCACGGAGCAGGTGCTGACAAACTTCTGCAGGAGATAATTCGGATGGCACCCTGAACATGTGCCGCCATCTTCTGATTAATAAGGGGCAACATGTCTCAGGTCTATCTTTCCCGCAAAGCAGCCCGCCATTTGCACCTTGCAGCGCAGGGGCTACTAAATAAACCCTGCAAGCGTGCAGCACCTACTGATGTTCTCCGGGCCATACGCCAAATGGCCTTACTCCAGATAGATACGATTAATATCGTTGCCCGCAGTCCGTGGATTGTGTTGTTCAGTCGATTGGGGCGCTTCCCTTTTCCCTGGCTGGAAGCCGCACTGTCGCGTGGTGAATTGATTGAATACTGGGCTCATGAAGCCTGTTTCCTGCCGAAAGAAGACTTTGCACTGATACGTCATCGAATGCTTAACCCACATCAGATGGGCTGGAAATATTCCGCTGAGTGGATGGCTGCCCATGAAAAAGAGATAGCGGAACTGCTGGCGTGGATGGCCGAAAATGGGCCCGTGCGGGCGGCGGATTTTGCTCACCCCAGGCTCGGGAAAAGCGGGTGGTGGGAGTGGAAACCGCATAAGCGGCACCTCGAAGGATTATTCACTGCCGGGAAAGTGATGGTGGCATCACGCCATAATTTCCAACGTGTGTACGACCTGACACACAGAATCATGCCCGGTTGGGATGACGCACAGCAAGGGTTAACCCAAAGTGAAGCCGAAGGAGTGATGCTGTCACGCAGCGCGCAGTGCCTCGGTATTTTTAAACCGGCCTGGCTTGCCGATTACTACCGGCTTAAAAATGTTCAGGCAAACACAGTGACGGAACGTTGGCAGGAAGAGCAGCTTGTTACGCGAGTTGAAGTGGAAGACTTAGGAACAATGTGGCTCGATAACAGCCTGTTATCTCTATTGCCGCAGGCGGAGCAGGGGCGTTTGTATGCTACCCATTCAACAGTGTTATCTCCATTTGACCCGGTAGTGTGGGACCGGCGCCGAGCCTCACAGCTATTCCAGTTTGAATACCGGCTCGAGTGCTATACGCCCGCGCCAAAAAGACAGTACGGTTATTTTGTGCTGCCCATTTTACATCGGGGCCAGATTGTGGGGCGTATGGATGCCAAAATGCACCGCAAAACCAGCGTGCTGGAAGTGATGACACTATGGCTGGAGGAAGGAATTCGCAATAGCCAGCACCTGGAGCAGGGAGTCTGGCAGGCATTAGTTGATTTTGCCAGCTGGCAGGGAGCGACAGAGATAACATTAGGGCAATTGCCGCCAGCGCTCGCCAGCCTGAAAACGCGGAACATGCAAACCAACTAACCTTCAAAGCCAATTATGGTATGCTGAGCATAATTTTTCGGATCCATGACGGAGGAAATATGGATCACCGTTTACTTGAAATCATCGCCTGCCCGGTTTGCCAGGGCAAACTCTATTTTAATCAGGAAAAGCATACCCTTATTTGTAAAGTGGATGGTCTGGTTTTCCCAATCGATGAAGGTATTCCTGTCTTGCTCGAAACAGCAGCGCATCCGTTAGAAAATGACGAGGCTGGTGTATGAGTTTTGTCGCCATTATCCCTGCGCGTTATGCTTCCAGCCGTTTGCCTGGCAAACCGCTGGTGGATATTGCGGGCAAACCCATGGTGGTTCGGGTACTTGAGCAGGCACGGTTATCGGGCGCTGAACGGGTTATCGTTGCGACTGACCATGCTGATGTCGCTGCTGCAGTGCAGGCTGCTGGCGGCGAAGTTTGCATGACTCGTGTTGACCACCACTCTGGAACCGAACGCCTGGCCGAAGTCATCGAAAAATGCGCATTTGCTGATGACACTATTATTGTCAATGTGCAGGGTGATGAACCACTAATACCGCCAGTTATTATCCGTCAGGTTGCAGATAATCTGGCAGCCAGTGATGCTGGTATGGCGACGCTGGCTGTACCTATCGATTCGGCTGAGGAAGCCTTTAATCCCAATGCGGTTAAAGTAGTGATGGATGCCAAAGGGCATGCTCTCTATTTCTCGCGAGCGGCTATTCCCTGGGAGCGCGACCGTTTTGCTCAGTCCAAAGAGAGCATTGGCGATTGTTTTTTACGCCACATTGGAATTTATGCTTACCGTGCCGGGTTTATTCGCCGTTATGTAACCTGGGAACCATCACAACTGGAAAATATCGAAATGCTCGAGCAACTACGGGTACTGTGGTATGGCGAGAAAATTCATGTTGCGGTTGCGAAAGAAGTTCCAGGAACGGGTGTTGATACACCAAAAGATTTAGAACATGTGCGGGCTGTATTCCGCCAGTGATTATTTCGTGGCGGTACTCGCCGCCACGTTTCAATATAAATTCCCTATGCAATACAATCCCTTCAAATTTTCATCTCTTTTCTGCGCGTAAATTGATCTGGAAAAGTGACATCCCTGTTTATGGGGCTCATTATTACTAAAGCGGTTTTTCAATGGGCAGGTCAATATGCAGCAACTACGTGCAGAATTAAGCCATCTGTTGGGTGAACGATTAAGTCGCATTGAATGTATCAGTGAAAAGCCAGATACCGCCTTGTGGTCCCTTTATGACAGTACGGGTAATGCTTTACCTCTGCTGGCGAAAAGCTACAGTTCACCGGGTATGGCGTCGCAGATGGCAAGCAAAATCTCTTTATTAGCCCGTACAGGCACAGTTCGCATGCCAGTGGTATACGGCATTATCTCTCACGAAGAGCAACCCGGCCCGGATGTACTCCTGATGGAGCGGTTAAGAGGGATGCCGGTTGAAGCGCCTACCCGTACACCAGAACGCTGGACGCAGTTGAAAGACCAGATTGTCGAAGGGCTCCTGGCATGGCACCGACAAGATAGCCGGGGTTGTGTGGGTACTGTTGATAATACCCAAGAAAACCACTGGCCATCCTGGTACCGCCAACGCATCGAAGTGTTATGGAGCACACTGAATCAGTTCACCAATACTGGCCTGAGCATGCAAGACAAAGCCATTCTGCTCCGTACAAAAGAAAACTTACCCGGTCTTTTTGCTGGCTTCACCGATAACTGCGTGTTGGTGCATGGCAACTTCACCTTGCGCAGTATGCTGAAAGATTCAAGAACCGATCAACTTCTCGCTATTCTCAACCCCGGTATTATGCTGTGGGCTCCGCGCGAATTTGATCTGTTCCGCCTTAATGAGTCTGGGTTGTCTGAAAGCCTGTTTTGGCACTACCAGCAAAAGGCCCCGGTTGATGAGGCCTTTTTATGGCGGCGCTGGTTGTACGTTTTGTGGGATGAAGTCAGCCAGTTACTCAGCACCGGCCGTATGAATCGGGCAGCTTTTGATAAAGCCCGTAAAGAACTATTGCCTTGGGTGACCTAAAAACTTAAGCCATTGCCAGATGCGCCCCAAACTCTCATAAGCGGCACGGTCGCTGTGCATCAACCATAATGGCGATGGAATTATTTTCTCCCACGGGTTCAGGTCGGCGCTGATAGCCATTTGGTTCGCTGGCGCGGGTTGTGGATTAAGCCCTTGTTGGTGAAAGAAAATCACGGCTCTTGGCAAGTGAGATGCTGAACTTATCAAAATAAAAGGCTGTTGGCCGATAGCCTTTTTCACTGCTGCCGCTTCCTCTTGGGTGTCTTTTGGTTGGTCCAGCGTCATGATATGGCTGCGCGGTACCCCCAGGCTTTCAGCGACGCGCGCCCCAGCTTCTGCTGTACTTACCGGGTTTCCCTGCGCAGGTGCTCCAGTAAATATCAGTGTTGCATCCGGGTTTTTCAGCCACAATCTTACTCCTTCAGCTACCCTCGGCAGGCTGTTATTAATCAAATTGGAACTGGGCGCCCACTTAGGATCCCAGGTATAACCCCCGCCAAGAACCACAATATAGTGAACAGTCACCGGGCCTTGCCATGTCGGCCAGCTGGTTTCCAGAGGGCGTAATAACCGGTCTGCGACAGGTTGCAGGCTCAGGAGTAATAACCCTGCCCAACCTACAGTCATGATAACCTTGCCTGCTTTTTGCCAGCGGGTGAACCACAGCAAAATAAGTGCCACAGCCATTATGCAAAGAAAAAGCGGCAGAGGTAATAACATGCCGCCAATGAATTTTTTAAGGGTAAAAAGCATTATTCTGCATCCTTTTTGACCATATAACCGTTGATCAGGAATGATCTTACACCAGAGAGCTTCAATATCCTTGCGGCTGTGACAAAATAAGGGTTTTGCCATTTGCCCGTTTAGCGGGAGGAAGCAAGTTCGTGTCTGATCGTAACTTCGATGACATCGCGGAGAAATTCTCACGCAACATTTACGGCACCAGTAAAGGCCGTTTGCGCCAGGCCATACTTTGGCAGGATCTGGATTGTATTCTGCAAGGGTTTGGCACGCGTAAGTTGCGAATACTGGACGCGGGCGGCGGGCTAGGGCAAACAGCATGTAAATTGGCAGCAATGGGCCATGAGGTACTGCTGTGTGATCTCTCCGGCGAAATGATTAGCCGGGCAGAAGCGCTTGCCAGGGAGCAAGGTGTGAGCGGTAACATGCATTTTGTACAATCGGCAGTGCAACAGGTGCGCGAACATTTGGATTCCCCGGTTGATCTGATATTGTTTCATGCTGTTCTTGAATGGATAGAAGAACCCGAGCAAGTTCTGGCGAAACTGTGGGAATGCCTTGCTCCTGGAGGGGTGTTTTCGCTGATGTTTTATAACGCGAATGGTCTACTTATGCATAACATGGTCGCCGGGAATTTTGCCTATGTGGCGGCGGGTATGCCAAAACGTAAAAAGCGCACGCTTTCGCCAGATCACCCATTAAAGCCAGAAAGCGTTTACCTCTGGCTGGAGCAAATTGGCTGGAAAATTACCCGTAAAACCGGTGTGCGGGTATTTCATGATTACTTGCGGGAAAAACACCAGCAGCAAGACTGTTTTGAAGAACTGCTGGAGCTGGAAACTCGCTTTTGTCGTCAGGAGCCCTGGGTAAGCCTTGGGCGGTATATTCATGTGACGGCACAAAAGCCAGAAGCCAAGGATAAACTATGAGTGAATTTTCCCAGACAGTACCTGAACTGGTTGCCTGGGCCAGAAAGAATGACTTTTCAATTTCACTGCCTGTCGACCGGCTGGCGTTTTTGCTGGCAATCGCCACACTCAATGGTGAGCGGCTGGAAGGGGAAATGAGTGAAGGCGAACTGGTAGATGCATTTCGTTATGTTAGCGAAGCATTTGAGCAAGCCAGTGAAACTGTAGTCATGCGTGCAAACAATGCCATCAACGATATGGTACGCCAACGCTTAATCAACCGGTTTACCAGTGAGCAGGCAGAAGGCAATGCCATCTATCGTTTAACCCCTCTTGGGATTGGTATTACAGATTATTATATCCGCCAACGTGAGTTTTCAACGTTACGGTTGTCTATGCAATTGTCCATTGTGGCAGGGGAGCTCAAACGTGCGGCAGATGCTGCAGATGAAGGTGGTGACGAGTTCCACTGGCACCGTAATGTGTTTGCTCCCTTGAAATATTCTGTGGCGGAGATTTTCGACAGCATTGATTTAACTCAGCGCATTATGGATGAGCAACAACAACAGGTGAAAGATGATATTGCTCAACTGCTGAATAAAGACTGGCGAGCAGCAATTTCCAGTTGTGAGCTATTACTTTCTGAAACATCCGGTACGTTGCGTGAATTGCAAGATACGCTGGAAGCCGCGGGTGATAAACTGCAGGCTAACCTGCTGCAGATTCAGGACGCTATCCTTGGGCAGGATGATCTGGGTTTTATAGAGCGTTTAATTTTCGACTTACAGAGCAAGCTCGACCGTATCGTCAGTTGGGGGCAACAGGCGATTGATTTATGGATAGGCTATGACCGCCATATCCATAAATTTATTCGAACAGCTATCGATATGGATAAAAACCGGGTTTTCGCCCAGCGTTTACGTCAGTCGGTACAAAATTATTTCGATTCGCCCTGGGCGCTGACTTATGCCAACGCCGATCGTCTATTCGATATGCGTGATGAGGAGATGTCCTTGCGGGATGATGAGGTCATGGGTGAGTTACCCGTGGACCTTGAATTTGAAGAATTCAACGAAATTCGTGAACAACTGGCCGCGATGATTGAGCAGTCTCTGCAGGTTTACAAAACCAGAAACCTCCCACTGGATCTCGGCGTGGTGATGCGTGAATATCTGGCGCAATATCCACGTGCGCGGCATTTTGATGTTGCCCGGATAGTGGTTGACCAGGCTGTGCGGCTGGGTATAGCAGAAGCTGATTTCACTGGGCTGCCAGCTCAGTGGCAACTTATTAATGATTACGGAGCCAGGGTGCAGGCGCATGTCATCAACAAATATTGAACAAACGATGCCGGTAAAACTGGCACAGGCGATTGCCAACCCACTGTTCCCGGCCCTTGACAGCCAATTACGTTCTGGCCGTCATATTGGTCTTGATGAACTGGATAATCACGCCTTTTTAATGGATTTTCAGGAAGAGCTTGAACTGTTCTACATCCGTTACAACGTAGAGCTTATTCGTGCCCCTGAAGGTTTCTTTTATCTCCGACCCCGGTCAACAACCCTTATCCCACGCTCCGTGTTATCTGAGCTGGACATGATGGTAGGGAAAATCCTCTGTTACCTTTATTTGAGCCCGGAGCGGCTGGCTAATGAAGGGATCTTTACCCAACAAGAACTGTACGACGAACTGCTGTCACTGGCGGATGAAAGCAAGCTATTAAAACTGGTTAACAACCGCTCTACAGGTTCGGACCTGGACCGGCAGAAGTTACAGGAAAAAGTACGCTCTTCACTCAACCGGCTAAGAAGGTTGGGAATGATTTGGTTCCTCGGCCATGACAGTAGCAAGTTCCGCATTTCAGAGTCTGTTTTTCGCTTTGGTGCCGATGTTCGTGCTGGCGATGACGCGCGAGAAGCGCAGTTACGCATGATACGTGACGGAGAAGCCATGCCAGTAGAGCAGAGCCTGCAGCTTAATGATGAACAGGAAGATAATAATAATCAGGAGACAGCGGAGGATGAACAGGAATGATTGAACGCGGAAAGTTTCGTTCGCTAACACTGATTAACTGGAATGGTTTCTTTGCCAGAACGTTTGATCTCGATGAACTGGTTACGACTCTGTCAGGGGGGAACGGTGCCGGGAAATCAACCACGATGGCTGCTTTTGTCACAGCGCTTATCCCTGATCTGACTCTGTTGCACTTTCGTAATACAACCGAAGCTGGCGCAACATCCGGCTCTCGTGACAAAGGCCTGCACGGTAAACTCAAAGCGGGTGTCTGCTACTCCTTCCTGGACGTTATGAATTCACGCCATCAGCGAGTGCTGGTGGGGGTTCGTTTGCAGCAGGTTGCCGGGCGTGATCGTAAGGTTGATATCAAACCTTTCGCCATCCAGGGGCTGCCAATGGCGATTCAGCCCACTCAACTGGTAACCGAGGCGCTTAATGCTCGCCAGGCCAGAGTGCTGACCTTGCAGGAATTGAAAGACAAAACAGAAGCCATGGAAGGGGTGCAGTTCAAGCAGTTTAACTCCATTACTGATTACCATGCTCTTATGTTCGACTTGGGCGTTGTGGCGCGCCGTTTGCGCTCTGCTTCGGACCGTAGTAAATACTATCGTTTGATTGAAGCCTCACTTTACGGTGGGATCTCCAGCGCCATTACCCGCTCCTTGCGTGATTACCTGCTACCAGAAAACAGTGGGGTACGTAAAGCATTTCAGGACATGGAAGCTGCTCTGCGTGAAAACCGAATGACGCTGGAAGCCATTCGCGTTACGCAGTCTGACCGTGATCTGTTTAAGCACTTAATTTCTGAAGCGACAGATTATGTGGCGGCAGATTATATGCGCCACGCCAATGAACGGCGTATTCATCTTGATCAGGCTTTGGCTATACGTCAGGAATTATTTACCAGCCGTAAGCAACTGGCAACTGAGCAATATCGCCATGTTGAAATGGCTCGTGAGCTGGCTGAGCAGGCGGGCGCTGAAGGTGATTTAGAAGCCGATTATCAGGCGGCAAGTGATCACCTGAATCTGGTGCAGACGGCATTGCGCCAACAAGAAAAAATTGAGCGCTACGAGGCTGATCTTGAAGAGCTGCAAATTCGCCTGGAAGAACAAACTGAGGTGGTGGCAGAAGCTCAGGATCAGCATGAAGAGCATGAAGCGCGTGCTGAAGCCGCAGAGCTGGAAGTTGATGAACTAAAAAACCAGTTAGCCGACTACCAGCAAGCGTTAGACGTTCAGCAAACCCGTGCCTTGCAGTATCAACAGGCATTACAGGCCCTTAACCGAGCCCGTGAACTCTGCCATCTGCCAGATTTAACGGTAGAAAGCGCGGATGAATGGCTTGATACCTTCCAGGCAAAAGAGCAGGAAGGGACCGAGACGCTGCTTGAACTGGAACAGAAAATGCGTGTTTCACAGACGGCGCATGCACAGTTTGAAGAAGCCTGGAAACTGGTTTGCGCCATTAGTGGGCCGGTAAGCCGCAGTGACGCCTGGCAAATTGCCCGTGATTTATTGCGGGATGCAGCAGACCAACGCTACCAGGCCGAGCAAGTTCCGGCTCTGCGTATGCGCCTGTCTGAACTGGAGCAACGCCTGCGTGAACAGCAAGATGCTGAGCGCTTGCTGGCAGAATTCAGCCGTCAGCAAGGTCGTGAAGTATTAGCCGAAGAACTGGAAACCTGGCAGGAAGAATTTGAAGCTAAAATTGCCAGTCTGTCAGAGCGTGTATCTCAGGCCAGTGAAGAGCGTTCTTCTTTGCGCCAGGAACATGAACAACTCCAGCAGAAAATCCAGTTATTGACACAGCGTGCGCCAGTGTGGCTTGCCGCACAAAGTAGCCTGAGCCAGTTGTCTGAACAAAGTGGGGAAGAGTTTACTTCAGGCCAGGAGATAACTGAGCACCTTCAGCAACTACTGGAGCGTGAACGGGAAAACGTTGTAGAGCGTGACTCTGTCTCCGCCCGCAAACAGGCAGTAGATGACGAAATTGAGCGCCTGAGCCAGCCCGGTGGTGCTGAAGATGCTCGTCTGAACGCTCTGGCTGAGCGTTTCGGTGGTGTATTACTGTCAGAAATATATGATGATGTAGGGCTGGATGACGCACCTTACTTCTCTGCACTTTATGGGCCTTCCCGTCATGCTATTGTGGTCCCCGAATTATCGCGGGTACGTGAATATCTGGATGGCCTTGAGGATTGCCCTGAAGACCTCTACCTGATTGAAGGTGACCCACAATCATTTGATGACAGCGTCTTCAGTGTTGAAGAGCTGGAAAAAGCGGTGGTGGTGAAAATTGCCGACCGCCAGTGGCGTTACTCTCGTTTCCCTTCTGTGCCGTTATTTGGCCGTGCCGCTCGTGAAAGCCGTATTGAGAATTTGCATGCGGAACGCGAAGCACTGGCCGAAAAATTCGCCACACTCTCTTTCGATGTGCAGAAAACGCAACGCCTGCACCAGGCATTCAGCCGTTTTATTGGCCAGCATTTGTCTGTTGCGTTTGACGACGATCCGGAAGCCGCTATTCGCCAGCTGAATACGCGCCGCAGCGAAATTGAACGCACCCTGGCACAGCATGAGAGTGACAACCAGCAGCAGAAAACCCAGTATGAACAGGCTCGCGAAGGTGTCGCACTGCTTAACCGTCTGTTACCTCGTGCGAATTTGTTAGGTGATGACACTCTTGCTGATCGTGTTGAAGAGATTCAGGCGCGTGTTGATGAAGCGCAGGAATCTGCTCGTTATTTCCAGCAACATGGAAATCAATTGGCGCGTTTGGAGCCAGTTGCCAGCGTACTACAGAGCGACCCAGAGCAATTTGAGCAACTGAAAAGTGACTACGAGAATGCCAAACGTACTCAAACAGAGGCGCGCCAGCAAGCCTTCGCGTTGGCAGAGGTGGTGCAACGCCGGGCACACTTTAGTTACTCTGATGCGGTTGAAATACTCAGTGGCAATTCCGACTTAAATGAAAAATTGCGCCAGCGCCTTGAACAAGCAGAATCTGAGCGCAGCCGTAGCCGTGAATTATTACGTAGCCATGGTGCACAGCTTAATCAATACCACCAGGTTCTGGCTTCACTGAAAAGTTCATGGGAAACCAAAAACGAACTGCTGAGTGATTTGCATAAGGAACTGCAGGACATTGGTGTTCGGGCTGATGCTGGTGCTGAAGAGCGAGCCCGTACCCGCCGTGATGAATTGCATAACCAGTTGTCTGGCAACCGTTCTCGCCGTAATCAGTTAGAAAAACAACTGACGTTCTGCGAAGCTGAAATGGATAACCTGACCCGGGCATTACGCCGCCTGGAGCGCAGTTACCATGAAATTCGTGAACAGGTCGTGACTGCGAAAGCAGGCTGGTGCGCGGTGATGCGCCTGGTGAAAGAAAACGGTGTTGAACGACGGTTGCATCGCCGTGAGCTGGCTTATTTGAGTGGTGACGACTTGCGTTCAATGTCGGATAAAGCTCTGGGGGCATTGCGCCAGGCAGTAGCCGATAACGAACACCTGCGGGATGTGTTGCGCCTGTCAGAAGACCCCAAACGCCCGGAGCGTAAGATCCAGTTCTTTGTGGCGGTTTACCAGCACCTGCGTGAGCGTATCCGTCAGGATATTATTCGCACAGATGATCCGGTTGAAGCCATTGAACAGATGGAAATTGAGCTGAGCAGGCTAACAGAAGAACTGACCTCTCGTGAGCAGAAACTGGCAATCAGTTCTCGCAGCGTAGCAAATATTATTCGCAAGACGATTCAGCGTGAACAGAACCGTATTCGTATGCTTAACCAGGGGCTGCAAAGTGTTTCATTTGGGCAGGTTAACAGCGTGCGCTTGAATGTGAATATCCGTGAAGCTCATGCTACATTGCTGGATGTACTTTCCGAACAGCATGAGCAACATCAGGATCTGTTTAACAGCCAGCGCCTGACCTTCTCTGAAGCACTGGCAAAACTCTACCAGCGCCTTAACCCGCAGATAGACATGGGGCAACGTACACCGCAAACCATCGGTGAAGAACTGCTGGATTATCGTAACTACCTCGATATGGAAGTGGAAGTGAACCGTGGCTCTGACGGTTGGTTGCGTGCAGAGAGTGGCGCGTTGTCTACAGGTGAAGCTATTGGTACCGGGATGTCTATCCTCGTGATGGTTGTTCAAAGCTGGGAGGATGAATCGCGTCGCTTACGTGGAAAAGATATTTCACCATGTCGCTTGTTGTTCCTTGATGAAGCTGCTCGTTTGGATGCGAAGTCGATTGCGACACTGTTTGAATTGTGTGAACGCCTTGAAATGCAGTTAATTATTGCTGCGCCGGAAAATATCAGCCCGGAAAAAGGCACCACATATAAACTGATGCGTAAAGTGACTGCTCAGGGTGAACATGTTCATGTCGTGGGGTTACGTGGTTTTGCTCCACCGTTACCTGAAACGCCTCAAAATGAGGCCCCGCCAGCATCTGATGCTTCATGATTTTTAGATGAAAAAGTAAAACTGAAAACGGGCTACGGCCCGTTTTTTTACATGCAAAATATCACCTGGTGTGTTTGCCACGTGATATTTTTTTGATTTATCTTATCGCATTAAAAAATGCTGCTATCTGGCCTGTATTTAACTATCTTTACAAATCATGGCGACAAGCCGCCTGTCTCTTTATATACTTGGGGCAAGTATCACCAGGAGTTGTTAATTGATTTACCTGATGAAATAGCATTAAAGGGGGCAGGGACGTGCAAAGTAAGACGAAGCAAATCTTCCGTTGGTCAGTATTAAGTGCATCTTTTTTTGTGGGGCTGACAACGAGCGCACAGTTATGGGCTGATGAACCGGCCGTCATCCCCGATGATGCCAATGCGGTTGAAGTACCTCAGGTTGTAAGTGGTGATGACACTTCCAACACGGATACGCAGTCAGTGGCTGTGACTCCTGAATCAGTTGCTCAGGCTAAATTAGCGCTGCAGCAATTTGCAGGTGACTTCACTCCTGTTTACTTTGGTGAGCTGGCTCGGTTATATGCTTTACACCAAATGCAGCCTGTTTGGGATAATCGTGATGCGGTAAAAGCCTTTCAGCAACAACTGGCTGAAGTAGCGATGACGGGTATCCAGCCACAGTTTACGCAGTGGGTTGAACGGCTGACTGACCCTTCCGTAACAGGGATGGCAAGAGACATTGTATTATCCGATGCGATGTTTGGGTACCTGCAATATGTCGCAGGTGTGCCCAAAAACGGTAATGTATGGCTATATAGCTCAAAACCTTACAAATTAGCACCACCACCAGCCGCAGCTGTTGGTAAGTGGCAGGATGCTTTGCGTAATGGTTCTACCACCGTGTTTATCGATTCTCTTGCTCCACAGCACCCTCAATATGCTGTGATGCACAAGTCGTTGCTGAAACTGTTGTCTTCTTCGGCTACTGACTGGCCTCAATTGATGGCTAAAAAAACACTACGCCCGGGTGACCGTAGCCCGGATGTTTTAGTTCTGCGCCAGATCCTCAGTGATGTTGACAGTCTGTACAGCGCAGCTGGAATTGTTGCCCCGTTATCACCGTCAGCATCCCCCGCTACTGCTGTTAATGCAGCCGTAAGCCCTTCTGCGGTATCATCAGCAGGCGATAACAGCGAATCCATCGCTACGCCCGGCAGTGATATCTACGATAAAGCGCTGGTTGCACAAGTCGAACGTTTTCAAAAATGGCAGGGCCTTGCTGATGACGGTGTTGTTGGTCCGGCAACACGTAACTGGCTGAATGTTTCGCCAGCTCAGCGTGCGGCATTATTGGCGCTGAATATCCAGAGGTTGCGCCTGTTGCCTGGCAAAATGGAAACCGCCATTATGGTGAATATTCCTAACTTTTCGCTGACTTATTATTCAGGCGGTAATGAAGTGTTGGCGTCTCGAGTTATCGTAGGGCGACCGGACAGGAAAACACCGTTAATGAGTAGCGCGCTGAATAACGTGGTACTTAACCCACCATGGAATGTGCCGGGTACCCTGGCGCGCAAAGATATTCTGCCAAAAGTTTGGAATGACCCCGGTTATCTTGACCGCCATGGTTACACTGTCCTGAGTGGCTGGAGCAGTGATGCTGCAGTGATTGACCCGTTCATGGTTGACTGGGCAACAATTACGCCATCTAACCTGCCATTCCGTTTTCAGCAGAAGCCCGGCGCGCATAATTCCCTTGGTCGGTATAAATTTAATATGCCGAGCACCGATGCTATTTATTTACATGACACTCCAAATCACAATCTGTTCAACCGCGATGTGCGCGCATTGAGCTCTGGTTGTGTTCGTGTGAATAAAGCTTCTGAGTTGGCAAATATGTTACTGCAAGATGCAGGTTGGAATGATGCACGTATTTCCCAAACGTTAAAAGTAGGGGATACCCGGTATGTGCCTGTAAGGCATAAAATCCCGGTACGCTTGTATTATCTTACTGCATTTGTCGGCGCTGATGGGCATACACAATATCGAACAGATATTTACAATTATGACAACACTGCTGCTCTGGGGGCGAAAATATTGCCAAAAGCTGAACAGTTGATCCGCTAATTACCAGGCAAATAAGCAGTTTCTGGTTGTAAGAAATGTAATGAAGCGTAAAAATGGCCTGTTTTTACGCTTATTCCCCCGTTTACCCCACCTTGACTGTTCCCTGTATGCCAGGTAAGGTGCCTGAGTGCGCCTGAAATGGCTTTTTCTTACTTTTTTTACTTCAGAATACGACCAGATGAATAAATTAGATTATAACCGCCGCCGGTTACTGACGTTGGGCGGGATAGCACTGGGCGCGGCCGTATTACCAGGCCAGGCATTTGCAACCTTATCTACTCCTCGCCCCCGTATCCTGATGTTGAATAATTTAAATACCGGAGAATCCATTAAAGCAGAGTTTTTCGATGGTTCCCGTTATATCAAAGATGAACTTTCTCGCCTGAACCATTTCTTCCGTGATTACCGTGCTAACCGCGTTCGCGATATTGACCCCAAACTTTTCGACCAGCTATATCGTTTACAAGGCTTAGTGGGTACCCGAAAACCTGTGCAGCTCATTTCTGGTTATCGTAGCCTCGATACCAATAATGAACTAAGGGCGCACAGCAAAGGTGTGGCAAAGCAGAGCTATCACACTAAAGGGCAGGCAATGGATTTCCACATCGAAGGCGTTTCCCTGAGTAATGTGCGCAAAGCAGCCTTGTCGATGCGGGCAGGTGGTGTAGGATATTATCCTCGTAGCAACTTTGTTCATATTGATACAGGGCCGGTAAGGCACTGGTAAAAGTCCGGCACAGCCGGATGTGGAGAATTATGAATTATCACATTATTCCGGTGACCGCATTTGCGCAGAACTGTTCGTTAATTTGGTGTGAAGAAACCCAGCAAGCCGCTCTGGTTGATCCTGGCGGTGATGCGTCAGTCATTATTGATAATGTCACTCGTCAAGGCGTAAGCATAACGAAAATTTTGCTTACCCACGGTCACCTTGACCACGTTGGTGCCGCCGCAGAATTGTCAGCTCATTACAATGTTCCGGTCATTGGGCCGCAAAAGGAAGATGCATTCTGGCTGGAGGGGTTACCTGCGCAAAGCCGCATGTTTGGCCTTGAGGATTGCCAACCGTTAACGCCAGACCAGTGGCTTGAAGAAGGCGATATCGTCAGTGTAGGGAACGTGAACCTGGCTGTATTGCATTGCCCTGGGCACACACCTGGGCATATCGTATTTTATGATAAACAAAGTGAGTTGCTGATTTCCGGCGATGTGCTGTTTAAAGGTGGTGTAGGGCGTAGCGATTTCCCGCGAGGAGATCACAGCCAGCTGATTGCCGCAATCAAAAATAAACTATTACCCCTGGGCGACGATATCACTTTTATTCCCGGCCATGGTCCTCTTTCTACACTGGGCTATGAACGCCTTCACAACCCATTCCTGCAGGATGAACAGCCTGTCTGGTAGTTATCTGCAGATATAAAAATACCCGCTCAGATTGGCGGGTATTTTTGTTTCAGCACTATGATTGCTACAGGTGCGTTTTGTTCAGAAATTAAAGCACAGCCACAATAGCTTCACACAGCGGAGCCATATTATCAGGCGTCATCCCTGCAACGTTAATACGCCCTGAAGCCACGGCATAAATTCCGAACTCCTCACGCAGTCTCAGTACCTGCTCTTTACTCAGACCACTGAAAGAGAACATACCGTTTTGCTTGATAATAAAACTGAAGTCTTCTGTTGCGCCTTTTTCCTGTAGGGTATTAACAAACAGGTGGCGCATACGCTGAATACGCTCGCGCATCTCGGTCAGCTCTTGTTCCCACAGTGTACGCAATGCTTCATTGCTCAGGATAGTGGCAACAACCGATGCACCATGTGCGGGCGGGTTGGAATAGTTGGCACGAATACAAATTTTCATCTGGCTGAAAGCCCGGTCAGCGTTCTCGCTGTCAGCTGCAACCAGTGTACAGGCACCAACACGCTCATTGTACAGGCCGAAGTTCTTGGAGTATGAACTGGCAACAAGCAATTCTTTGTGCAGAGCCGCGAACAGACGCAGTCCCTGAGCATCTTCTTCCAGGCCACGAGCAAAACCCTGGTAAGCGAAGTCAAACAGAGGCAGCCAACCTTTTTCAACAGACAGTTTTGCCAGAGCCGCCCACTGCTCTTCGGTCGGGTCAATCCCTGTTGGGTTATGGCAGCAACCATGGAACAGTACCACATCGCCAGCCTGTGCTTGCTGTAAGCTGGCGACCATGCCATCAAAATCCAGACAATGGTTAGCCGCATCGTAATACTGGTACTCACACACTTCCAGGCCAGCAGCGCTAAAGACACTCTTATGGTTAGGCCAGCTTGGGTTGCTTACCCAAATACGTGGCGCAGAGGTGTTTTTAGCAATAAAGTCAGCAGCAACGCGCAGTGCACCTGTTCCACCTGGCGTTTGGGCTGTACGGGCACGTTTATCGGTAACGATGGCATTTCCCTGGCCAAACAATAATTCCTGAGTACAGCGGCCAAATTCCGGAATACCGTCAATGCCGAGGTAGTTCTTGGTGCTTTCATTTTCCAGCAAATAATGTTCTGCTTTCTTAACACTGGTCAGAACAGGGGTTTTACCGGTTTCATCTTTATAAACACCAATACCAAGGTTAATTTTCCCTGGGCGTTCATCAGCACGAAACAAATCGGCCAAACCCAGAATAGGATCAGCAGGCGCGGCAGTTATGTTCTCAAACATGACATTTTTCCATTGTGGTAACAGAAGGGAACTTCGCTATCAGGTTAACGGGAGTTAAGGCAATTGCCAACCGTTTGCCTTAAAAAGAGTGACCAGTGGCTAAAGTCAGGCTGTTGTGCTGGCTGGAATAAAAAAAACAGGGCCAAAGCCCTGTTTTTATATCCATAACAACAATGTTGTTCGGAATTAGAACTGGTAGGTTACGCCCACAGCAGCCATGTCGTCGTTACCGTTGATGCCGCCAACTTCTTTGGCATAAGCGGAGTTTTTGTCGATCAGGTTGATGTAGTAGTCAGCGTAAACGTTGAAGTTCTTGTTGAAGTAGTAGGTTGCGCCAACCTGGATGAATTCAGCCAGATCTGCATCGCCACCGTTGAAGTCGCCAGATGCTGCCAGGTCTTTCCCTTTGGTTTTAACATAAGAGATTGCCGGACGCAGGCCGAAGTCGAACTGGTACTGAGCAGTAACTTCAAAGTTCTGAGCTTTGTTTACGAAGTCTTTGTTGGCATCCAACAGCGTGTTGTGGCTTTCACCATAAGTTGCTGCCAGGTAGATGTTGTTGGCATCATATTTAGCACCAACACCCCAAGTTTCAGCCTTGTTGCCTTCGCCGTCAGCTTTCTGGTCAAGAGTACGGTTAGCGTTGGTGTAAGTAGAGATCAGACCAACACCGTTACCGAAGTCGTAACCCAGAGAGTAGCCAACGCCGTCGCCATTCTGCTGGTAAGTATTATCAAACTCATTTTTACCCTGGTACTGAACACCAAAGTTCAGGCCATCAACCAGACCGAAGAAGTTGCTGTTACGGTAGGTCAGCAGGCCAGAAGCACGGCTGGTCATGAAGCTATCGGTATAGTTACCGAACATAGTCATACCAGAGAAGCTCGGCGCCATATCGGTGTAAGCACCAACATCATAAGCGATACCGTAGTTACGGCCGTAGTCCAGTGAACCGTAATCGCCAGCTTTCAGACCAGCAAAGGCCAGACGAGTTTTGTTAGTCTGGCTGCCTTCCGGTGCGTTAGCGTAAGCACGGTATTCCCACTGGCCGTAACCGGTCAGCACGTCATTAATCTGAGTTTCGCCTTTGAAACCGATCTGAGCGTAGGAAGCATCAGAGCTGTCGCTGTCGCCATTAGTTACGAAGTCGTGTTCGCCAACAACTTTACCGTACAGATCCAGTTTATTGCCGTCTTTGTTGTAGATTTCAGCTGCGTTTGCAGCACCTGCTACGAGCAGAGCCGGGATTACCACTGCCAGAATATTGCGCTTCATCATTATTTATTACCCTCATTGGTTTTTTTGTAACACCTGTCACCTCCGTCAATAAACTCTGTAAAAAATTTACGGAACTTATGCCATTAGTGTGGTGTCTTTCTGTGTCTGAGAGGCATCTTTCCATCCATGTAACCGTTTCGCCAGCCTGAAAGTGCTACAAATGTCGCAATACCGTTTCAGGAAGAAAAAATGTGTAACAATTTATGTATTTTGAGGAACTTTGTGAAGTGCTTCAAATTTCGCAATCCTCTGGCTAATGAGAACGCAATAACCAACTTATATATATGAATTGCTTATGCATTATTCCCGATGAGCATTTTTGTGGGTAAAAAACAAACAATCGTGAGGGGATTTGCAGTAGGGATACAGGGGGGATTTACATTGCACAATATTTGTGCGCAATGAAACAAGTTGGTTAACGGTTACATTCCCGCACAGGTATTCAGGGTCAATTCTGGGTGTTTTATTAACAATAAGTGCAAAAAAAGACCGCAACTTGTGCGGCCTTTGTAGAAATATAACGAAAATTTTTCTCAATAACGCATCAGAAACTGGCGTTACGTGGTGTACGTGGGAACGGAATTACATCACGCACGTTCTGAACACCTGTTACATAGGCAATCAGGCGTTCGAAACCCAAACCGAAGCCAGAGTGTGGTACGGTGCCGTAACGGCGCAGGTCGCGGTACCACCAGTAATCTTCTTTGTTGAGGTTCATTTCAGCCATACGGGCGTCAAGTACATCCAGACGCTCTTCACGCTGTGAACCACCAATGATTTCACCAATGCCCGGTGCCAGTACATCCATAGCTGCCACGGTTTTGCCGTCTTCGTTCAGGCGCATATAGAATGCCTTGATGTCTTTCGGGTAGTTTTTCACGACAACCGGTGCTTTGAAATGCTGCTCGGCAAGGTAGCGTTCATGTTCAGACGCCAGGTCAACTCCCCAGTAAACCGGGTTTTCAAAGGGGTGACCGCATTTTTCGAGAATAGCAACGGCATCGGTGTAATCAACTTGAGCAAAGTCAGCCGCAACAAAGCGTTTCAGACGTTCAACCGCGTCACTATCTACACGTTGTGCGAAGAACTCCATATCATCCATACGCTCTTCAAGAACCGCATTGAAGACATACTTCAGCATCGCTTCAGCCAGCCCGGCTACATCATCAAGATTCGCAAAAGCCACTTCAGGTTCCAGCATCCAGAACTCGGCCAGATGGCGGCTGGTGTTGGAGTTTTCTGCACGGAAAGTCGGGCCGAAGGTATACACTTTCGATAACGCGCAGGCATAAGTTTCCGCATTAAGCTGCCCTGAAACGGTCAGGAAAGCTTCTTTGCCAAAAAAGTCCTGGTCAAAATCTACATGGCCTTTGTCATCGCGCGGCAGGTTTTCCATATCCAGGGTAGATACCCGAAACATTTCACCCGCACCTTCAGTATCTGATGCCGTAATCAGTGGGGTGGATACCCAGAAGAACCCTTGCTCATGGAAGAAACGGTGCAGTGCCTGGGCCAGACTATGGCGAACACGTGCAACTGCACCAATCAGGTTGGTACGCGGGCGCAGATGGGCTACTTCACGCAGGTATTCAATAGAGTGACGCTTGGCGGCCATCGGATAGGTATCCGGGTCGTCAACCCAGCCGGTTACTTCCACACTGGATGCCTGAAGTTCGACTGACTGGCCTTGACCAGCAGAAGCAACAACTTTCCCAGTGATAACAACAGAACAACCGGTGGTCAGGCGCAGTACTTCGTCATTGTAATTGGGCAGAGAATTATTAATGACGGCCTGTACCGGATCAAAGCAGGAGCCGTCATAAACGGCGAGGAAGGAAAAGCCAGCTTTTGAATCTCTTCGGGTACGTACCCAACCACGTACGGTGACTTCGCTGTCAACGCTTACGCGGCCCTGGAGTACGTCAGCTACAGGCACAACGCTCATAGTGTTCTCTCTGGTTAGTTATCAATAACGGTTAAATTGCATCCCGCAAAGGGGGATATCTATGTTACCTGGCGGACGCCAGCAAACAAGCAGAATTAGAAGGTGTGAAGCAATAAAACTGCTCTGTTGAGTAAAAAGGCACCAAAAGGTGCCTTTCTGACTGAGGAAATCCACGGCTTAGCTGGCTTTTTTCACCTGCGGCAGATCAAAAGCTTCACGCAGGGCACTGACAAACGCTTTATCATGGCAAATAGTTTTCCCAGGGCTGTCAGATAATTTTGCTACTGGCTTGCCATTACACTCCACCAGTTTAATGACGATATTCAGCGGTTTTACGCCGGGAATATCGCAGGTCAGGCGAGTACCAATCCCAAAACCCAGTTTCACTCTCGCCATAAAGTGACGGTAAAGCTCGATAGCTTTAGTGAGATCAAGGTTGTCGGAAAAGATCAGGGTTTTCGTCAGTGGATCGATTCCCATGCTCTCGTAGTGGGCAATGGCTTTCTCTCCCCATTCCACCGGGTCACCCGAATCATGTCGCAAGCCTTGGTAACGTTCGGCAAACTCCGGCCCAAAATCACGCAAAAATGCATCCATGGTGATGCAATCAGTTAGCGCGATACCCAGTTGATCCGGGTACTCTTCCAGCCAGGCTTCCAGTGCTGCTTTTTGGCTACTTGCAAGGTTCGGGCTAATTTGTTGATGTGCCTGGAACCACTCGTGAGCCTGAGTCCCCATTGGTGTTAATGAGAGCCGGCGGGCAAGGTCGTAATTACTGGTGCCAATAAACCATGGCTCATGGCTCAACCGTTCAACAATACTTTGCTGAATAACGCGAGAAAAACGGCGGCGAGTACCAAAATCCATTAGCTTAAAGCCAGACATATCAAGTGGGGCTGTAAGTGTGTTGAATTCCGCCAGTTTATGTTCAAGGTGGTCAAGCGCAAGAGCCTGGGGGACATCCGGTGTACGGAAGCGGTGTACGACTTCACTGATGACAGCCAGTAACGGGACTTCCCACATGATAACTTCACGCCAGGGGCCGCGTAGTCGAATATCTAGCTTACCGTTATTGTTACTGATAAGAACTTGCCGTGCGTCGTAGCGGAAGGTTCGCAGCCAGTTCAGATAATCGTCTTTAAAGAAAGGCAAACTTGCCAGCCAGTGGTATTCATCATCGGTCAGCGCCAAGTCCTGCATTGCTTCGACTTGTTCGCGAATCGCATCGGCATAGATCCCAAGCAGATCATCGCCGCGGCATCGAAATTCCGCAGCAACATCGACATCATAATAATGATGAAAAACTGCCTGCTGCATATGAAGCTTATAGGCGTCAGTATCCAGCAGAGAGTGTAAAATTGGGGAAGCGAAATGTGTCATGGTGCGTTTCAGCATCCTCTCACAGGAGCGTTTCCATTAATGGCCAACAGCAGCTAAAGATGCAGGAGTATACCTGGATTATCCGTTTATTAAAGCTGGATCACACCACAACTCGTAATTCTGGTCGAGCGCATTTTGTGCCTCATGTTATGAAAATGTATATTTTTACAGCTTAAATGCTGAAAAGCTGACGATTCTGCATGGAAACAACCCTGCAACAGGAATAGACTGAACCATCATAACCGCAGACTGCCTTAAAGGTGTTTTATGACACAACAGCCACAAGCTAAATATCGCCATGATTATCGTGCGCCGGATTATACCATTACTGACATTGAGTTAACGTTCGAACTAGATGCCGGGCAAACCCGGGTTACTGCGGTCAGCCAGGTACAACGGCAGGGGGAAGATGGGGCGGTTTTACGCCTTGATGGTGAGGATTTGACTCTGGTTTCCATTGACGTGGATGGGCAGCCGTGGGCGGATTACCAACAGGAGAGCGGAGCTTTGCTTCTAAGCAATCTCCCGGTACGCTTTACCCTGACTATCGTCAATGATATTCACCCGGCACAAAATACTGCGCTGGAAGGGTTGTACCAATCAGGTGAGGCGTTGTGCACACAGTGTGAAGCTGAGGGTTTTCGCCATATTACCTGGTATCTGGACAGACCTGACGTTCTGGCACGCTTCAGTACCAAAATTATTGCTGATAAACAAACTTATCCGTTCTTGTTATCCAATGGTAACCGTATGGGGCAGGGCGAACTGGATGGTGGTCGCCACTGGGTACAATGGCAAGACCCATTCCCGAAACCCTGTTACCTGTTTGCCCTGGTTGCCGGGGATTTTGATGTATTGCGCGACACTTTTAAAACCCGCTCCGGGCGCGATGTGGCGCTTGAATTATATGTAGACCGCGGCAATCTTGATCGTGCTGATTGGGCGATGGAATCGCTTAAAAACAGCATGAAGTGGGACGAGCAGCGCTTTGGGCTGGAATACGACCTGGATATTTATATGGTTGTGGCTGTCGATTTCTTCAACATGGGCGCCATGGAGAATAAAGGCCTGAACGTCTTTAACTCGAAATATGTCCTGGCGCGTGCGGAAACGGCAACGGATAAAGATTATTTAAATATTGAACGAGTTATTGGCCACGAATATTTCCATAACTGGACAGGCAACCGCGTGACTTGCCGTGACTGGTTCCAGTTAAGCCTGAAAGAAGGGCTCACAGTATTCCGTGATCAGGAGTTCAGTTCTGATTTGGGTTCCCGCGCAGTCAACCGTATCAGCAATGTGCGTACCATGCGGGCGATGCAGTTTGCGGAAGACGCCAGCCCCATGTCACACCCCATTCGCCCGGATAAAGTTATTGAAATGAATAACTTCTATACCCTTACTGTGTATGAGAAAGGGGCGGAAGTGATTCGCATGATGCATACGCTTCTGGGCGAAGCCGCTTTCCAGAAAGGGATGCAGCTTTACTTTGAGCGCCATGATGGCAGTGCGGCAACCTGCGACGATTTTGTTCAGGCGATGGAAGATGCTTCCAATGTTGATTTGTCACATTTCCGCCGCTGGTACAGCCAGTCAGGAACACCGGTTCTGAGTGTCCAGGATGATTACGACCCGGCAACGGAGCGTTATACCCTTACTATCAGCCAACAGACACCGCCAACTGCCGACCAGCCAGAAAAATTGCCGTTGCATATCCCGTTCGATATCGAACTGTATGATAACGAAGGTAAAGTGATTCCTCTCCAATACCAGGGTAACCCAATTCATCATGTACTGAATGTGACCCAGGAAAAACAGACATTCGTATTTGATAATGTCTGGTTCCAGCCGGTTCCCTCTTTGCTGCGTGAATTCTCTGCACCGGTGAAACTGGAATATAAATGGAGTGATCAGCAATTAACCTTCCTGATGCGCCATGCCCGCAATGATTTCTCACGCTGGGATGCGGCTCAAAGTTTACTGTCTACTTATATTAAGTTGAATGTGGCACGCCAGCAGGCTGGGCAACCGCTTTCACTGCCACTGCATGTTGTGGATGCCTTCCGGGCCATCTTGCTGGATGAGTCCATTGACCCGGCACTGGCTGCGGAAATTCTGACACTGCCTTCGCAAAATGAAATTGCTGAATTGTTCTCAGTGATTGACCCCGGCGCAATTGCTGCGGTGCATGAAGCACTCACACGGGCGCTTGCGGTTGAACTGGCTGATGAATGCCTGGCTGTGTTTAACGCAATGAAAGTCGATACTTACCGTATTGATCATGGTGATATTGGCAAACGTGCTCTGCGTAATACATGCCTGCATTTCCTGGCATTCAGCGACCCTGATTTTGCCGATAAACTGGTTAGTGCGCAGTATCACCAGGCAGATAACATGACCGATGCCCTGGCTGCATTGTCTGCCGCAGTCAGTGCGCAACTGCCTTGCCATACGTCACTCATGGCTGAGTACGATGAAAAATGGCACCAGGATGGCCTGGTAATGGATAAATGGTTCATTTTGCAGGCGACCAGCCCGGCAGAGAATGTACTGGAAAACGTTCGTGGGTTATTGCAACACCGCTCGTTCAGTATGAGTAACCCGAACCGTATTCGTTCCTTGATTGGTGCATTTACCAGTGGGAACCCGGCAGCTTTCCACGCTGCCGATGGCAGTGGCTATGCATTCCTGACGGAGATGCTGACTGAGTTGAACAGCCGTAACCCGCAGGTAGCTTCACGCCTGATTGAACCGCTGATTCGCCTGAAACGCTATGATGCCTCTCGCCAGACATTGATGCGCCAGGCGCTTGAAACACTGAAAGGGCTGGATAACCTTTCTGGCGATTTGTTCGAGAAAATAACCAAAGCACTTGGGTAATCAGTTCAGCAGGTTTGTCCTCAGGCAAGCCTGCTATGCCATTTGAAACTAACCGGGCAGTGAAACGTTTGCTTGTCCGGTTATTTTTTGCTGCAAGTCAATTCCCTTTCCTGTGCAGATGAATAATAATACTGCCCCGGTTTGCACACCGGGAATCCAGGAGAGTTCATGTACTACCCCTTCGTTCGAAAAGCCTTGTTTCAGCTCGACCCTGAGCGCGCGCACGAATTTACCTTTCAGCAATTACGCCGGGTAACAGGCACACCGCTGGAGTGGCTGGTTCGTCAATCCGTTCCGGCAAAACCCGTGACTTGCATGGGGCTGACATTTAAAAACCCACTCGGTCTTGCTGCTGGGCTAGATAAGAATGGTGAATGCATTGACGCCCTTGGCGCTATGGGCTTCGGCGCAATTGAAATCGGTACTGTCACACCACGGGCACAGCCAGGAAATGACAAACCACGTCTTTTCCGCCTGGTTACCGCAGAGGGGTTAATCAACCGGATGGGATTCAATAACCTGGGGGTTGATAATCTTGTCGAAAATGTAAAAAAAGCCCATTTTGATGGCGTCCTTGGGATTAACATTGGCAAGAATAAAGACACACCGGTTGAAAATGGCAAGGATGACTATCTGATCTGTATGGATAAGATTTATCCTTATGCCGGGTATATCGCAGTCAATATCTCGTCACCCAACACGCCTGGGTTGAGGTCGCTACAATATGGTGAAGCGCTAGATGATCTGTTGTCTGCCATTAAAAAGAAACAGCAACAGTTAACCGATATTCATCATAAATATGTGCCTGTGGCTGTTAAGATCGCGCCAGATCTTTCCGAAGAAGAATTGATCCAGGTAGCAGATAGTTTAATGCGCCATAATATTGATGGTGTGATTGCAACCAATACAACCTTAAGTCGTGAATTGGTTCAGGGCATGCCGAACTGTGATGAAACAGGCGGGTTGAGTGGGCGTCCGTTGCAATTGAAAAGCACGGAAATAATTCGTAGCTTGTCTGTTGAGTTAAAAGGTCAGATACCTATTATTGGTGTTGGTGGGATTGACTCTGTCATCGCTGCTCGCGAAAAAATGGCCGCTGGAGCCTCACTGATTCAAATATATTCCGGCTTTATTTTTAAAGGCCCACATCTGATTAAAGATATCGTTACTCATATTTGATTCCAGCCGATTAAGACAACCAGGGCTTTATTTTTAGCTCTGGTTGTTTTATATTCCTTTTTTGTTGCTTATTTGTGCTTTATAGTCTTTCATTGAAGAGTTGATATTTAATCGAAAGAACAGTTAAGCGACACCCCAAAATAACTCAGGTGGCAGGTTTGCAAGGCGTTTGCCTAATCTGCAAAGTTTTGTCAAGTTAGATGCCTACCATCTGAAGTACCAAAAGGGGATTTTGATTTTATTGTATGAAATATTGTATGAAAATTGTGTGAATAATTGTGTGAATTACGGGGTCGATTAATGAATATAAAACCCAATGATGCCTGGCAATGGTATTACGATGAAGAACATGACCGCATGATGCTTGATCTTGCGAATGGCATGGTTTTCCGCTCCCGTTTTCCGCGCAAAATGCTCACTCCCGATGCTTTTGAAACTAATGGATTTTGTGTTGATGATGCGGCGCTCTGGTTTTCATTTGAAGAGAACTGCCGTTGTTTTGACTTGAATGCAGAGCAACAGGCTGAATTAGTGCTGAATGCATTAGTTGCTATTCGTTACCTTAAACCCCAAATGCCAAAAAGCTGGCATTTTGTTGCTCACACCGAAGAGTGGCAGCCTGCGTTAGCATCCCCCGCCAATGTATGGCTTAGTGATGACAAGCAATGTGTCAGCCTGCTGGTGGTTGAACCCGGTGAAAACGCGGCATTGTGCCTTCTGGCGCAGCCAGTATTAACCCTTGCCGGGCGCACAATGCAATTAGGGGATGCCATTAAAATAATGAATGACCGGTTAAGGCCATTCACTGATGAGAATGCACTGAGCCTTGATCAGGCTGTTTGATTTTCAGTGACTTTGATATCGCCGCATGGCACGCAACTACAGGCAAGAATTGTGTCGCCGCTGATGGCGTTTTTTTTCAGTGGGGTGACTTGCCCTTCCACTAAACGCACCCGGCAACATCCACAAACCCCCGCCCGGCATGAATAGGGTACTTTTATTCCCTGTTGTTCCAGTTGCTCCAGCAATATTTGCTGGTTGTTCCCCCGGAACTCAGTACCTTGCCAGTCTATGTTTATTCCGGCCGCCTGAGTCGTAACTTCAACACCTTCATCTTCTGTTTCCCCAGCTATATAAACTTTTGCCGGTTTGGTTGCCAGAATTTGTACTTCATCGCCCTGGCGAATGATGCCACTGGTACGGGCAACCAGGTTTTGGCCGAAATCAACATCGCCATTGTCCTGAGCCGTGCGAAACCCTTGTAACGTTTTAAGTGGTTCGCCAGAAGGATGTTTGCGGCCTTTTTCCGGGCTGACAGTGGTCAGAACACAGCGGCTGCAAGGTTTTACAACATCAAATACTACACTGCCAATTCGAATAACCTGCCAGGTATCTTCATCCCATGGAGCGGCTCCGCTGACCACCAGGTTAGGCCGGAATTGGTTCATACTCACCGTTGCGGGGCAGCGTTTTTGTAAATCACGCAGCGAACTTTCACTGGTTAATAAAAAAGGGTAGCCATCAGCAAATCCTAAAGGAACATCATCCCGCTGTTTTACCCGGCGTGTCAGCGTTGGCCCAACCCAGCGCAGCTCTACAGGGTGAGGAAAAAATGAGCTTAACCAGCGGTTAACGTCATCTGGTGCAATCAGAGCAGTAAAATGATTTCCCCAAACTTCTGTGGGCGCCGGTGTGGGCTGAAAGTCGTTAAACAAAACGGTGGCATTGGAGCCATCAGGAGCCTGGAGAAACAGGCCATTATTCAACAGACCAGGCGTAAACAACACCATGTTTGGATACTGGCGCGCCGTGACGAAGGTGCCGTCGGTTTTGGTAATCATGAAGATGCGGTCAAAAGCCGGCCCCTGAATATCTACCTGGCTGTGTGAGACTTGTATCCCCCGCATCGACTTGACTGGATGAATAAACAAACGAGATAACGTAACCACATTGCCACCCTGTACGAATAAATAAAGGGGCAACTTTATGACATGTGTGCCGGATTAGCTATAATGCGCAACAATTTTAATGAAAGACAAAGTGAAACTATGAACTCTCTGTTTGCCAGCACGGCGCGTGGGCTTGAAGAACTCTTAAAGACCGAACTGGAAAACCTTGGCGCACAGCATTGCCGTGTTGTTCAGGGAGGTGTCCATTTTGATGCGGACACACAGTTGGTGTATCAAAGCCTGATGTGGAGCCGGCTGGCTTCGCGCATTCTGCTGCCTCTGGGCGAATGCAAAGTCTACAGCGATTTGGACCTCTACCTTGGGGTTATGGCTATCAACTGGCCGTCGTTGTTTGTGGAAAACGCCACGTTTGCTGTGCATTTCAGTGGGCTGAATGATGTCATTCGTAACAGCCAGTATGGTGCACTGAAGGTGAAAGACGCCATTGTTGACAGCTTTACTCGCAACAATTTAGCTCGCCCGAATGTTGACCGGGAAAAACCGGATGTTCGTATTCAGGTGCGTCTGGAAAAAGATGTTGCCAGTATTGCCCTCGATTTGAGTGGTGATGGCTTGCATCAGCGTGGTTACCGGGACAGCACCGGTCTTGCTCCAATAAAAGAAAACTTGGCTGCGGCGATAATTCTGCGTTCTGGCTGGGCACCTGGTACGCCACTACTGGACCCAATGTGCGGTTCCGGTACCTTACTGATAGAAGCCGCTATGATGGCAACAGACCGTGCGCCAGGGCTTTACCGCCAGCACTGGGGGTTTACCGGCTGGGCAGGGCACGATGAAGCGGCCTGGAAAACTGTTCGCACCGAAGCACAGGTACGTGCCCGACGCGGTCTGGCAGACTACACATCACGCTTTTATGGCAGTGATATTGATGGCCGGGTCATCGAACGTGCTAAGACCAATGCTCGCAAAGCGGGGCTTGCCGAAGTTATCCGTTTCACCGTAGGTGATGTGGCACAACTTACCCGCCCTCAGGAAGCAGAGCAAACAGGTACTATCATCAGCAACCCGCCTTATGGTGAGCGGCTGGATAGTGAGCCGGAACTCATTGCACTGCATCACGTACTGGGGCGCGTCGTTAAACAGCAATTTCCTGGCTGGGCCCTGTCTTTGTTCAGCGCATCGCCTGAGTTACTCAGTTGTTTACAGTTGCGTTCCGAGCGCCAGTTTAAAGCGAAAAATGGCCCGCTGGACTGCGTACAGAAAAACTACCAACTGGCTGCCACTGCACCTGAACAGGCAGGGCAGTTTGCACAAGATTTTGCTAACCGCCTGCGCAAGAATGCCAAAAAACTGGATAAATGGGCAAAACAGGAAGGTATCGAGTGTTACCGCCTGTATGATGCAGACCTGCCGGAATACAATGTCGCAGTTGACCGCTATGCAGATAACATTGTTATCCAGGAATATGCACCGCCTAAAACCGTCGACCCGGTAAAAGCCCGCCAGCGCCTGTTCGATATTATCGCTGCCACAATTGACGTTCTCTCTCTGGCTCCTGGGCAGCTCATCCTGAAAACCCGTGAACGGCAGAAAGGGAAAAATCAGTATCAGAAGCTTAGTGAAAAAGGGCAATATAAAGAAGTACATGAATATAATGCCCGCTTTCTGGTTAACCTGACTGATTACCTTGATACTGGGTTATTCCTTGATCACCGCATCGCGCGGCGTATGCTTGGGCAAATGAGCAAAGGGAAAGATTTTCTCAATCTATTCTCCTATACCGGGAGCGCGAGTGTTCATGCCGGTCTGGGTGGTGCAAGAAGTACAACAACTGTCGATATGTCACGCACTTATCTTGAGTGGGCTGAACGAAACTTACGGCTTAATGGCCTGAGTGGGCGTGCTCACCGCCTTATTCAGGCAGATTGCCTGGGCTGGCTTGCTGAGTCGAACGAACACTACGATCTGATTTTTATCGATCCACCCACATTCTCTAACTCCAAACGAATGGACAACACATTTGATGTCCAGCGAGATCATATTGCCATAATGCGTGATCTCAACCGGTTGCTGCGTGATGGCGGCACCATCGTTTTTTCCAATAATAAACGCGGTTTCAGAATGGACCACGAAGGGCTTGCCGCTATGGGCCTGGAAGCACAGGATATTACTGCTAAAACCCAGTCTCAGGATTTTGCCCGCAATCGTCAGATTCATAACTGCTGGCTTATTCGCCGCGTAACCAGGAAATCATAATGTCGTTAATTAGTATGCATGGCGCGTGGCTGTCTTTCAGCGATGCGCCGCTTCTCGATAACGCGGAATTACATATCGAGACTAACGAGCGTGTTTGTCTTGTCGGGCGCAATGGCGCGGGCAAATCAACGCTGATGAAAATTTTGAACAAAGAGATCCCACTTGATGATGGCCGCCTGATTTATGAGCAGGATTTGGTTGTCGCCCGCCTGCAACAGGATCCCCCGCGAGATGTGGGTGGCACTGTATATGACTTTGTTGCCCAGGGTGTGGAAGAGCAGGCGGAATACCTCAAGGAATATCATGAAATCTCACGCCTGGTCATGCAGGATCCCAGTGAGAAGAATCTAAATGCGATGGCCCGGGTGCAGGAACAACTCGACCACCACGGTTTGTGGCAGCTGGAAAACCGCATTAACGATGTTCTGAGCCAACTGGAACTGGACCCAAATACGGAACTGGCTGCGTTATCTGGCGGCTGGTTACGTAAAGCGGCATTAGGGCGTGCACTTGTCAGCGCCCCGCATGTTTTGTTGCTCGACGAACCAACTAACCATCTCGATATCGAAACCATAGACTGGCTGGAAACGTTCCTGAAAAGTTACCAAGGCAGCATTGTCTTTATTTCCCATGACCGTTCTTTTATTCGCAATATGTCCACACGGATTGTCGATCTCGATCGCGGTAAATTGGTTTCCTACCCAGGCGATTACGACAAATATCTGGTTGCACGTGAAGAAGCGTTACGGGTAGAAGAGTTACAGAATGCCGAATTTGACCGCAAACTGGCTCAGGAAGAAGTGTGGATCCGCCAGGGCATTAAAGCTCGCCGCACCCGTAACGAAGGGCGGGTAAGAGCACTAAAAGCCATGCGCCGTGAGCGAGGGGAACGCCGTGAAGTGATGGGGCGTGCCCAAATGCAGGTCGAAGAAGCCAGCCGTTCCGGCAAAATTGTCTTTGAAATTGAAAACCTGCATTACGCCATTGAAGACAAAGTGCTGGTGGATAATTTCTCTTCACAAATACAACGTGGCGATAAAATTGCGCTTGTTGGCCCAAATGGTTGCGGTAAAACCACCTTGCTTAAGCTAATGTTGGGGCAATTACAGGCTCAGTCCGGGCGAGTGCATGTGGGAACTAAGCTGGAAGTGGCCTATTTTGACCAGCACCGCGCTGAGCTTGATCCTGACCGTACCGTTATGGATAACCTGGCGGAAGGTAAACAGGAGGTTATGGTCAATGGCCGTTCTCGCCATGTTCTTGGCTATCTTCAGGACTTCTTATTCCACCCCAAACGCGCCATGACACCGGTGAGCGCATTATCTGGTGGTGAGCGTAACCGTCTGTTACTGGCCCGGTTATTCCTGAAACCCAGTAACTTATTAATTCTCGATGAGCCCACTAACGACCTGGATGTTGAAACGCTGGAATTATTAGAAGAATTGATAGACAGCTATCAGGGGACCGTTTTATTGGTGAGCCATGACAGGCAATTCGTTGATAATACAGTAACTGAGTGCTGGATCTTCGAAGGCGAAGGGCGTATTGGTCAGTACGTTGGTGGTTATTTCGATGCCAAGGGCCAGCAGGCTTCTGCACAACCATTAAAAACAACGGTTAATAATACGCCAGTTGAACAACCAAAAGTGCCAAAAGCAGAAACAGTCAAACGGCAGGCCAACAAATTAAGTTATAAACTCCAACGTGAACTGGAACAATTACCTGCTCAACTTGAACAGCTTGAAGCCGATATCGATGTGCTCCAAAGTCAGGTGAGCGATGGTGGTTTTTTTAACCAGCCTCATGACGTTACCCAACGGGTTTTGGAACAACTCTCTGCTGCAGAGCAGGCGCTTGAAACGGCTTTTGAGCGTTGGGAATACCTCGAAGGTTTGAAAAACGGCGATTAACACAAAGAGGCAGGATATGTGTACGAACCACCTGACACAGCAGGCCATTTTATGCGGCCATTGCGATATGCTGGTTGCTCTTCCTGCCCTTGGCACAGGCGAGAAAGCCTGTTGCCCACGTTGTGGAAATACGCTGACTACGCGTTGGGATGAACCCCGAAAGCGGCCAACAGCTTATTCGTTGGCCGCACTATTTATGTTACTACTGGCAAACTTATTTCCTTTCGTGAATATGAGTGTTGCTGGTGTGAATAGCGAAATTTCGCTGTTATCCATACCTGGTGTGATGTTTTCTGAAGATTACGGCAGTCTGGGGTCATTATTTATGATTTTGGTCCAGGGTGTGCCCGCTTTATCGCTTGTTGCCATACTGCTACTGGTTAATCGGGTGCGGCTTAGCCCGGTGTCAAAACGGCGCCTTGCCTGGCTATTATTTCACCTGAAAAGCTGGGGGATGGCAGAAATATTCCTTGCCGGTGTCCTGGTTAGTTTCGTGAAACTCATGGCTTATGGTGATATTGGTATCGGCCTGAGTTTTATTCCCTGGTGCCTGTTTTGTGTATTGCAACTGCGCGCAGTACAGTGCGTAGATCGCCGCTGGCTGTGGAATGATATTGCCCCTGTTCCTGCTATTCCCCTGCCATTTCAACCGGGTAAAACGGGCATGAAACAAGGGCTACGTTCATGTTCATGCTGTACTGCAATTTTACCGCAGGGTGTTGAGAAGTGCCCGCGTTGCCATAGCCATGGGCATGTACGCCGTCGGCATAGCCTGCAGTGGACGATGGCATTGCTCTTTACGTCTATTATGCTGTATTTCCCCGCTAACATACTGCCCATCATGGTTACCGACTTACTGGGAAGCAAACTGCCATCCACCATTATCGCAGGGGTAGTATTGCTGTGGAGCGAAGGGTCTTATCCAGTGGCGCTGGTTATCTTCATTGCCAGTATTATGGTGCCGACCTTGAAAATGATTGCTATTGGCTGGCTTTGCCTTGATGCCAAAGGTTTTGTGCAGCGTGACAGCGAAAGAATGCATTTGGTCTACGAAATTGTTGAGTTTGTTGGGCGTTGGTCGATGATTGATGTCTTTGTGATTGCCGTATTATCGGCACTGGTCCGCATCGGTTCATTAATGAATATTTACCCGGCGATGGGAGCGCTTATGTTCGCGCTGGTGGTCATACTTACAATGTTTGCTGCAATGACATTCGACCCGCGTCTCATCTGGGACAGGAAACCAGAATCAAGCCAAGAGGAGTTGTCGTAACATGGATTCAAACCGTGGGGAAGCAAAAGTGCATAAAGTGAAAAAATGGTCTCCAGTTTGGATCTTCCCGATCGTGACTGCTTTGATTGGTGCGTGGATCTTATTTTATCACTACAGCCATCAAGGGCCGGAGGTGACACTTATCACCACCAATGCAGAAGGTATTGTTGCTGGTAAAACGGCAATTAAAAGCCGCAGCGTGGATGTCGGGGTCGTGGAAAGTGCAGTGCTGACAGATGACCTGCACCATGTGGAAATCAAAGCACGCCTGAATACCGGCATGGAAAAACTTTTGCACAAAGATTCTGTGTTTTGGGTTGTGAAACCGCAGATTGGTCGTGAAGGTGTCAGTGGATTAAGTACGCTCTTGTCTGGTGCGTACATTGAGTTGCAGCCCGGAAAGAAAGGAGAAGCGCCAGAGCGTTATGACTTACTGGATTCTCCGCCACTTGCTCCTCCCGATGCGAAAGGGATTAGGGTTATCCTCGATAGTAACAGGGCGGGGCAACTTAACCCCGGAGACCCGGTATTGTTCAGAGGTTACCGTGTGGGGTCTGTTGAAACCAGTACGTTCGATGCTCAGAAACGCACCATGCAGTACCAGCTATTTATCAGCGCACCAAATGATCGCCTGGTCACCACAAATGTCCGTTTCTGGAAAGACAGTGGTATAGCCGTCGATCTGACATCGGCTGGCATGCGTGTTGAAATGGGTTCTTTATCCACCTTGTTCAGTGGCGGGGTAAGTTTTGATGTGCCGGATGGGCAATTAACCGGTGAGCCAGTGGCTGATCACAGCGAATTTCAGCTATTTGATGATCAAAAAAGCATTCAGGATTCGTTCTACACCGAGCATGCTGATTACCTGATGTTCTTTAAAGACTCCATTCGAGGCCTGCAACCGGGCGCGCCTGTAGAATTCCGTGGTATCCGCCTGGGTACGGTGCAGAAAGTGCCTTATCTGGTGCCGCAACTGCAGCAAAAGATTAATGAAGATTACCGCATACCGGTACTGGTACGCATTGAGCCGCAGCGTATTGAGAATGAGCTGGGTGAAGCGCCTGAAGTTCAGGGGCACCTGAAAATGCTGCTTTCCCGCGGGCTCAGGGCATCCCTGAAAACCGGTAATATTGTGACCGGGGCATTGTATATAGACCTCGACTTCTATCCTAAAGAAGCTGCTTATAAAGGCCCGCTGGAAATCGGTGCCTACCAGGTTATTCCGACGGTGAGTGGTGGTCTATCTCAAATCCAACAGAAATTGACGGATGCACTGGATAAAATCAACGCACTGCCACTTAACCCGATGTTAAACCAGGCAACCAGTACGCTGAAAGAAACGCAAAATACCATGAAGTCGTTGCAGTCTACGTTGAACAACCTGAATAAAATTACAGGCAGTGAATCCATGCAGGGGCTGCCAGCAGATATGCAAAAAACGTTACGTGAGCTTAACCGGAGTATGCAGGGCTTCCAGCCTGGGTCTGCTGCATATAATAAAATGGTGGCGGATATGCAGCGTCTTGATCAGGTTTTACGCGAGTTACAACCGGTTCTGCAAACCCTCAATAATAAAAGTAATGCATTGATCTTCGAGGCAAAAAGCAAAAAAGATCCACAGCCGAAGGGGGCTAAATAATGAAACAATGGATGGGGTTCGTGATAGCACTGGCTCTTTCGGCTTGCAGCAGCACTACTACCACTAAAATGTACCAGTTACCGGTGGATCACAGCCCGGTCGCATCTGTAAGTGGCAGCAGTGGAGCAGCTCAAAAACTTCTGTGGGTTTCGCAGGTTAATGTGCCAGATTTTCTGGCTGGAAGTGGTGTGGTTTATCAGACTTCTGATGTGAACTACGTGGTGGCTAAGCAGAACCTGTGGGCTAGTCCGCTGGACCAGCAACTGCGTGATACCCTGGTCGCAAATCTCTCTACTGCATTGCCCGGCTGGGTAGTATCTTCTCAACCACTGGGTAACGACCAGGACAGCCTGAGTGTGGTAATAAGCGGTTTCCAGGGGCGGTATGATGGGCAGGTTGTAGTGAGTGGTGAATGGCTGCTAAACCATCAGGGTGAGTATACGCGCCGCCCATTCTCCATTACTTTGCCGCAACAGGGTGATGGCTATGACGCCATGGTGAAAGCGCTGGCAGTTGCCTGGCAACAGGAAGCACGTAGTATTGCTAACCAGCTGCAGTCCCAACACTAATTTACATTTCTTTTATTCAGCACCTGTCTGGCATTTTTGTCGGCAGGTGCTTTTTTTTGCATCAGAGACTTATCTGCCTGGAGGATAATTTGAGGTGAAAGATTATGTCAATTATGCCTCATGAATATGACATTGGCGTGAATTTTGCGCATTGACGCTGCCCTGAAATGAGCGTATTCGTTATTAGTGATTGCACATATTGTAATCACTGTTTTCTTTTCCACCAGACAACAAATGAATGAGGGAAACGAGGCATGAAGAGACAAAAACGAGATCGCCTGGAAAGGGCTCACCAGAGAGGCTATCAGGCTGGTATTACTGGCCACTCAAAAGAGATGTGTCCTTATCAGACGTTAAATCAGAGGTCTCATTGGCTGGGAGGCTGGCGAAAAGCCATTGAGGACAAGGTGTCATTCGCTTGACCCTGTCTCTTTAGAGCAAAAAGAAACCTCCGCATTGCGGAGGTTTCGCGTTTTAGCCGGGTGGAGGCTAAATCAGAATGCAGACGTGTCTTTAAACAAGCCTACTTTGAGGTCTGAGGCGGTATAAATTACACGGCCATCAACCAAAACCTCACCATCAGCCAGGCCCATGATCAGGCGGCGGTTTACCACACGTTTAAAGTGAATGCGGTAAGTGACTTTTTTCGCAGTAGGCAGTACCTGGCCGGTAAACTTCACCTCGCCAACGCCAAGTGCGCGGCCTTTACCTTCACCGCCGAGCCAGCCCAGATAAAAACCGACCAACTGCCACATTGCATCCAACCCAAGGCAGCCAGGCATAACGGGGTCACCGATAAAGTGGCAGCCAAAGAACCATAAATCAGGATTAATATCGAGTTCGGCTTCAACATATCCTTTGTCGAAATTGCCACCGGTTTCAGTCATTTTGACAACCCGGTCCATCATCAGCATGCTAGGTGCTGGCAGTTGTGGACCTTCGGCGCCAAATAATTCGCCACGACCAGAAGCAAGTAGATCTTCTTTTGAATAAGATTCGCGTTTATCAACCATGTCTACAATAAGCCTTATTTTAGTGAAGCACGCAGGTTAGCGAACACGTGTACGCTGAACAAGTCCGATCAGTTGTGGTTGAACCAGTTCAACCAACGTAACGGCCATGGCAATCGATGCCTGGCATCCTGCTGGCTTGCCAGAGCGATGCGTTCCTGTACTAACTGCATAAGATTGTTACGCCCCTGGATTTCATCACCCCAGGGTAAACCTGTTAATAAAGGTAGAGCATCGAATACATCCTCGATAGCCCATATATAAAACTGCTCTTGTTCTACTGCGTTACGTAAAGGTTCACACAGGCTAAGATGTCGCACATTTGCCAGAGGAATAATAACGCCCTGGTTACCTGTAAGCCCACGCGCCGCACACAAAGCAAAAAAGCTTTCAATTTTCTCGTTGAGCCCGCCAACCGGCTGAGCACACCCAAATTGATCAACAGAGCCGGTAATGGCAATGTTTTGGGAAACAGGCACATCTGCCAGCGCACTAATAAAGGCACAAAGTTCTGCCATTGAAGCGCTGTCGCCATCAACTTCGCTGTAAGACTGCTCGAACGTTAACGACGCAGAGAAAGGCAACTGTTGGTCCAGATCCAGCTCAGCCATCAGAAAGGCCTGCATAATCATCATGCCTTTGGCATGAATATTCCCGCCAAGTTCCGCTTTACGTTCAATGTCTGTCAGTTCACCGTCCCCAACGTGCACAACGCAACTAATGCGTGATGGCTCACCAACTGGGCGGGGGTGGCCTGGAAACTCGATGACAGACAATGCATTGATTTGCCCAACCCGTTCACCCTGCGTTTCCACACGAACCTGATCGTCGAGAATATCATCCAAAATACGTTCTGCGAGATACCCCTCGCGCCAGGCTTGTTTATCCAGTAACCCTTGAAAGGATTCACTACTAAAGATAGTGGCATCCGTTGTGGTGGCGATGGAAGTGAAAAGGCGCTCGAACCACAAAGGGTTAACTGGCAGAGAGTATTGGTCTTCGGTATAGCGTGTTGCCAGCTCCAGTAGCCGTGGCCAGGCATCACTTGCAGGTTGTGGGAGGCCTTTTTGCAGTGCCCTGTTGTGTATCCAGTTGCGCCAGCGAATAATGTCCTGTTCATCATTAATCAGAATTTCATCTTCGTATTCGCTATAAACCGCTATTTCCGTCATTTCTGGTGTAAGCGCTTCTAACTCCGCCAGTTCATCACGGTCGCCAACTAAAATCAGGCGAATATTCAGTGGAATGGGTGGCATTGCTATGGGCAGTGGTTTTGTCTCATCAGGTGAAAACCAGGTAAATTCCTGACGAGTTACCCACTGTTTTACTCGTAACCACAGCAAAGGTTGCTCAAGAAGTAGGCGCAAACTAAGAATAAGCACACCGCCATTGGCACGGTGCAGTAGCCCTGGGTGGGCAGAAAACACGCCATTAAACTGGCGTACACAGCCACTAATTTGTTCTGTTTCGGCCCAGGCTGTGCTGAGTATATTTGGCCGGGTACAAAACAAGGCATCTTCTGTTTTCGGTGCTTCAAATGCTACGTCTGTACCGGAGAAACTATAGTGGCCTCCATACAGGGTATCTTTTCCAGAAAATTGCTGGGTAACCAGCTCATGAATTGTATCCAGATAAGGTTGTGTACCGGGTGCCTTGATTACCATAAAGCGTGAAGGTACAGAAGGATGCAGGAAGTGCGCCAGTGTATCTGTAAGGCGTGGCTGTATGCTCGCTAATGCCTGGGTAATAGCATCGTTATCACCTGGTTGTGTAAGCAGAGAGCCGTATGGCGTTGCATCCAGGGTAAGTGCTTGTGATGTCAGTCGATTAATGGTCAATGTGATATTTATAAGTTAGTTGCCAAAACAGCGATTATACAATAAGCCACTTCGTGGCACACCTTAAACAAGAATGCTTTCCCCGGCAGATAAACAACTTATCATTTCAGGTACGCGAACAGGCTTAAAAGCTGATATTCTGTAGCGGGTTAACACGGTTACGCTGAGATCATAATGAAATATCAACAACTCGAAAATCTCGAAAGCGGCTGGAAATGGAAATATCTGGTAAAAAAACACCGCGAAGGTGAGGCTATCACTCGCCATATGGAAGCCAGTGTGGCACAGGAAGCAGTCTCTGCTTTGCTGGAACTTGAAAATAATCCTGTGCGCGTTCTTAGCTGGATTGAACAGCATATGAACCCGGCACTTGCTAACAGGATGAAACAGACTATTCGTGCTCGCCGTAAGCGGCACTTTAATGCCGAACATCAGCATACGCGCAAAAAGTCTATAGACCTGGAGTTTGCTGTTTGGCAGCGTCTTGCATCACTTGCCCGGCGCCGTAATAGCACGTTATCGGAAACAATTGTTCAGTTAATTGAAGATGCAGAGCGGAAAGAAAAATATGCATCAAAAATGACAACACTTAAAGATGACCTCAGAGCATTACTTGGCGATAAAAAATAACCTGTCATTCGAGTGCTATTTTTCTCAATACTGAAAAACAAAAAACCCACTTAAAGTGGGTTTTTTGTTGCGCGGTAACTTAAGCCTGAGGCTGAGTTACAACGTCTTTAACGCCTTTAACTTCGATCTCAACACGACGATCCGGAGCCAGGCAATCGATCAGCGCTGCACGTGCTTTCACGTTGTTGCAGGTGCTGCCGGTAACCGGGTTAGATTCGCCCATACCACGTGCAGAGATTTTGTTAGCCGGGATACCTTTAGAAACCAGGTAATCAACAACGCTTTGTGCGCGCTGTTCAGACAGTTTCTGGTTGTAGGAATCAGAACCGATACGGTCAGTGAAGCCCAGAACAACAACAGAACCATCTTTAGGATCCAGGTTGCTCAGCTGAGTGTACAGCTGGTCAAGAGCCTGGCGGCCTTCAGGTTTCAGGCTGGATTTGCCGAAAGTAAACAGCACATCAGATTTCAGAGTGAAGTGCTTAGTGCTTACTTCAGGAGCCGGAGCCGGAGCAGGAGCCGGAGCAACTACCGGAGCGGGTTCGCTCTGACCGAAACGGTAGGAAACACCAACACTCAGCATACCGTTATCAGGACGGGTACCAACGGTACCAGCATCACCGATATTGTTAACCCACTGGTATTCCAGGCGGGTTGCGATTTCCGGAGTGATTGCATATTCAACACCGCCAGCGAATACTGGAGAAACGCCAGTATCGTGGTTTTTCAGGTTTTCTGAGCCATTGTTCAGTTTAGAATCAGCACGCCATACCATGCCACCCAGACGAGTATAAACATCCAGATCGTCCATTACTGGGTAGCTCAGTTTAGCAGTCAGCTGAACGCCTTGAGCTTTGAATGCACCGTTAGTTTCACTGCCTTTGTAAGGCATGCGACCTAACCAGTCATAACCCATTTCAAAACCAACGTACGGGTTAACCTGGTAACCGCCATATGCACCAGCACCCAGTTGGCTTTCATGGGTCGGGCCATTGTTTGCAGAATAGCCATTGCCATAGAAACCGGTATCGTGGTACTGGGACCAACCCAGTTTACCACCTGCATACCAGGTGTTATCCATCGGTGCTGCCTGTGCTACGGTAGCGAAACCAGCCAGTGCCACTGCAATTGCGATAGCTGTCTTTTTCATTTTTTGCGCCTCGTTATCATCCAAAAGGCCATAGGTCTTTAAATCAATCAAAACCCACGGTTAAATCCTTCACCCGGGTTATAGCTCAATTGCCACTCTACCGATAAGCTCGGTTTATAATGAGCAACCCTGGCGAGTTAAAGTCTACAACTTAGTTAGAAACTTACAAGTGTGAACTCAGTCAGACATATGAAAAAAATCTGACGATAGATTAAATTTTTACGGCAGAATGGACACGAGGTACTGCGCACAAAAAGTGAATCTTTTTGTGGAAATCCCGTCAGACACGGCTTTTCTGATGCTGATTATTTCCAGTTATTCAGATGAATCGCCACGTCCAGGAATTATCCTAAATTTACTTAGTGATACAAATTTGATTGAATTTTTATCCCGAAATTTTGTCTCTCGCTCAAATTAACCTGAGAAACAGGGCGCATGATAAACCCAATCGCCTGCCCTTCCTCGGCTGATTGCTGCAATAATGACCGTTCTTGATCACTCAATTCCTCTGGCAACCAGCCAATAACTACACTGTAGTTACCGGATTTTAAGGCTCTGGCCATAGCCGAAACAGTTGTGGGTTGTTGTTCCTGCCGAGCCTGAACATGCATAATTTTGGACAGGGGCAAGCCCGAAGAAACCAGCCATTGGCGGTTGAGTTTTTGCCCTGGTGTTATCCATAGTTGCCAACGCGCTTGTTGGCTTAACTGACGCAGCAGTGGTAAGAGGATCAATTGAGACATCCAGGGTTGGTCTTCACGAAACACCATTTCACTGACAATACCTTGTGAGATAACGGGCTGTTCTTCTAAACCAGCCTGATAATGCTCATTACGATGGTGAGTGACACTTCGGTTTTGGTAAGCCAATGCGTTCATAATGAATACCGCCTCTGTTACTGTATGAATATACAGTAATGCGCAATGCGCGAAAGATCAACAAAAAATTTTGGAAATTCCCTCGCAAAATAAACAACAACTAACATGAGGATGTAATGGAACCTTGCCCTGGAAGGGTAACTTTTTTATGGTTAATGCAGGCTATCCCGGTAAAGGGATTACTTGTTATTACATAATGAAATGTAAGGATTTTTTATGGGAAAGGTCTCCACTCCGCGCATTAAGGCTTCAATAGCAAAACTTTCTTCCCTTGGGCACATTTCTTCACGGACATTGTTTGGCGGGTACAGCATTATGTCTGACAGTGTTGCATTTGCCATGGTAAGTAAAGAGCAACTCTATTTAAGAGCCTGTGAGGAAAATGCGCGTTACTTTACATCGCGTAACTTGCCTCTTCTGGTCACACATAAGCGTGGGCGACCCTTGTCATTAAACTATTTTTGTGTCGATGAAGCGTTGTGGAACGATGATGCACAGCTTATTACACTGGCGAGTAATGCGCTTGATGCAGCTAAAAAAGAAAAGCAGGAGAAGCAGGCTGTCAGGCGCATAAAAGATTTGCCTAATGTGACTTTTGGGCTGGAAATGATGCTCTGGGAGGCCGGTATCCGGGATATTGAAACGCTAAAAAACAAAGGGGCTAAGGCATGCTGGATGATCCTGCGTCAGCGTTGTAATACCCTGGGGGCAAAAGTGCTTATGTCATTAGAAGGCGCGATTACGGGCTCCCATAGTGAAGCGCTCCCACGCCAAAGGCAGTGGGAGCTAAACGAATGGGCCAAACAACAACTAGAGCAAGAGGCAAAAAATAAGGCGCGGGGCAAATCTAACTGATCTGAGTACGTAGTTTTGAAAGCTCGGGCAATATTGAAACCAACAAGCCAATTTGTTGGAGAACTAAAGGTTCTTTGCCATCAGCTTTCTGGTCCTGATGCCCGATGCGTTGCACCAGCCCTGTAAGGGCTCGTTGAACTTTTTCTTCATCGTCAGGTTCGTGATGCAACGCATCATCCACATAACAGACGGCATCATCGAGAATAGCCAGGATGGTGTCGTTACTGAGCTTTTCCCGGTGAGCCCCAAGTGCAGAGATATAGCTATTAAATGTATGGTTCAGGCACAGCAAGCGGAAAGCTGCTTCACGAACTTGTGGTGTCATATGCGGCTCAGAAGACATGTTTGATACAACAGACGCCAGTTCGGCATCACGGTTGTAGGCATCCCGGCGCGCAATACGGTAAGCCAGGCGGTTATCCCTCCCCTGGTGATATTGCTCAAGTATCGCATCAAGATAACGGCAGTTAGCACTAATAGCGCGCTCAGCTACCTGTGGTAACCGCCTGAAACGCCAGTCTGGCCATATGAATGACACTGCAGCCCATGCAATAGCGCAACCCAGTAGTGTGTCAATAACCCTCGGTAGTGCAACTTCAAAGCCTTCACCCAGCAAATTAAAACACAGCAATACCAATAGCGTGATAAACATGGTGGCGTGAGCGTACTGAACATTACGGAATGCGAAAAATAATACGCCAGTGATGACTATTAAAATCAATTGGCCTTCCACCGAAGGAACTAGCCACAACACAGGGATACCGATAGCGACACCAACCAGTGTGCCGATGACGCGTAAAGCCAGGCGGTGCCGGGTGGCGTTATAGTTGGGCTGGCATACAAACAAGCTGGTTAACAGAATCCAGTAACCATGGTTCATCCCGGTAAATTGTATAAAAGCGTAGCCAATACACAATACAACGGACATCCGAATTGCATGGCGGAAGAGTGCTGATTCTGGTGTGAAGTTACGGCTTAATCGTGACCAGATATCACTGAACCCAGTTATCCCGTCGTCAGCCAGGCGGTTATCTGTATCCAGTTTTATTCCAGCTTCTGATTGCTCAGATTCAATGGTCGCCAGTTGTGCATCGATAGCACGTAAATTGTTTATCAGGTATTCCAGCGCAGTTAACTCGGGCATTAATGGCTGGCTGGCCTTAATGCGTGCCATTGCTGTATCCAGGTGAGTGAACGCATTGTCAAAGCGGGTATCGTGCGTATAAGGAGTGCGAGACAAAATGCATTGTGCGAGTTGGTTGCAGGCCTGAGACTGCATAAACAATATGCGCTGGAAGCGGAACATAATGTCGCTGTGGCGAAACTTATCTCTCAGGCTCTGATACTGAATGTGTGAAGAGTTAGCCCTTTCATGAATATCCTGGGCAACAAAATAATAGTGTAGTGTGCGACGGGTATTTTTTTGCCCCCGGTCTCCCCGCAAACGGGTAAGCAACGATGCTTTTGTCTGGTTCAGGGTGTTGACCACATCACTGTTAGCCATTGCCAGCTGGTAGAGTGGGGCCTGTGCGTCACTCTCAATATCGGGGTCAAATAAACGCGATTTAATTTCTAAAAAATGCGCCAGTTGTTTGTAGCAACGAGACAGGTTGTCCTGTAGTGGGCGTACCGGGAAGATTAAATGACCAGACAGGGTCAACAAGTTGTACCATATTGCACCGGCGAGCAAAAACAGAGGCTGCTGGTACCAGTGTTCGTACAGCGAAACACCGAGCATGGTATAGATAGCAATAAGCAGAGCACCAAAGGCGATGGTAGCATAACGCTGCCCAAGCCCACCGAGCAGAATAAAACCACAAGTCGAGCTCATCAGGCCCAGAGTGAATAACCAGGGCCAGGGGAATAACAGTTCAACAGATGCCGATGCGATAAAAAAGCACAGTAAGGTGATGAGTAGATTTTTGAGCCGGCCGGTCAGCCTGTCGTCCAGGTCGGTAAGTGCTGCGGCAACCACACCAAGTGTTAGCGGAATAGTGAGGCGGACTTCGCCGAGCCACCAAGGGAAAGCCGCTGCACCAAACAGAGCAACAAAAATTCGCAGGTTATAAAGCCAGCTACTTTTCCAGGTATAACGGTGCAGCCATTGGGATATTAACATCACTGACAGCGCCCCGTTTACTGGAAGCGGCCGCGGGCATTGGCTTCCCGGGCTGCCTGGGCTACTTCAACGGAAACAACACGACGGCCTACGGGCCATAAGGCAATAGCTGCCAGTTTAAAATTGGCGATACCAACAGGAATACCAATAATACTCAGGCATTGTATTATCCCGGTGCTGATATGCAGCAGGCACAACCACCAACCGAACACTACAAACCAGAAGACATTAAGCAGCGTTCCACCCGCATTCATCAGCTCATTTTTGCGCTCCGGGTATAACACATCAACATGTACAGCTTCATTGCCAAATGGGAAAAGTGAAAGGCGTGTAATTTCCCAGCATGAACGGGTCAATGGCAAAGTGAAGATCAATACAATGCTTACCAGTGTTGCCAGAAGCCAACTAAGAGTAGTCAGAAAACCACCCAGAACGAAGTTAAGAATGTTTAATACTGTTCTCATAATATCTCATAGGTATGTGACATGGCGGAGAATAACCCTAATGATTGTATCGTGTTTTTACTCTGGAGCACGATTTCTCTCGCAGGTACACTTACATAAAAACCGGATAATCAGGCCTGATAATGGAACTTAAAGCAACTGCACTGGGAAAACACCTGGCCCAGCACCCTTATAATCGGGTCACATTACTCAATGCTGGCGTAAATGTAGCTGGCGATAAGCATGAATATCTTATCCCTTTTAACCAACTGATTGCCATTAACTGTAAGCGGGGCCTGGTGTGGGGCGAACTGGAGTTTGTCCTGCCCGATAATAAAGTTGTCCGCCTGCATGGAACGGAATGGAGCGAAACTCAACGTTTCTGGCATCACCTCAATGAGCGCTGGCAACAGTGGGGCGAGGAAATGAGCCAGGTTGCCGCAGGGGCACTGAATAATCTGGTGGCCTGGTATCAGGAAGTTGCTCCCGAAGATAAATGGCTCAGCCTGGATAAGGTTGATGAAGTTTGTCAGCGTACACGGCAAGTGCTGCAGGCATTGCCTCTGCCTGACCAGCGGATCCCTGCCTTTGATGTTTGCCGTGATTCCTGGCTAACCTGCAAAAGCTGGTTGGATGATGCACAGGCTAAACGCCTTACGCATAACCAGCATTACACCGATGTTATGCTGGAACGCCATAAGGATTTCTTCGCTCAGGTGGAAAGTGCGCCGTTAAACGCTTCTCAAGCCCGTGCTGTGGTTAATGGTGAAAAAAATATGCTGGTACTGGCGGGAGCGGGAAGTGGGAAAACCTCTGTTCTGGTTGCCCGCGCAGGTTGGCTAATCGCACGTAATCTTGCAAATGCAGACCAAATTTTGCTGCTTGCGTTCGGCCGTAAGGCCGCACAAGAAATGGATCAGCGTATTCAGTCCCGGTTACATACCAGTGATATTACAGCACGTACTTTCCATTCCCTCGCGCGCTATATCATTGAGCAGGGGGGCCGTAAAGCACCACAAATCAGTGAACTGGAAACTAACACTTCACTGAGGCACCAACTGCTGCTTGATACCTGGGTAGAACAATGCCAGGAGAAGAAAGCACAGGCAAAGGGATGGCGTCAGTGGCTTGAGGATGAGCTTGAATGGGCTCTGCCAGAAGGTGATTTTTGGCAGGATAATGACGTTAAAAAGCGTCTTGCTCCACGGCTGGAGACCTGGCTTGGGTTAATTCGCATGCATGGCGGAACCCAGGCCGATATGATTTCCAGTGCACCAGAGGACATTCGTGACACTTTCCAAAAGCGTGTTCGCCTGATGGCACCATTAGTAAAAGCATGGAAAAAGTCATTGAAAGATGCCAATGCGCTCGATTTTTCAGGACTGATTCATCAGGCCGTGAATGTGCTGGAAAAAGGGCGCTTTATCAGCCCATGGAAGCATATTCTGGTTGACGAATTTCAGGATATCTCACCACAGCGTGCCGCTCTACTTGGCGCACTCCAACAGCAAAACTCACAAACATCACTCTATGCCGTGGGTGATGACTGGCAGGCTATTTATCGTTTTAGTGGGGCATCACTTGATTTAACTACCTCATTTAATGAGCATTTCGGCCAGGGAGATGAATGCGCGCTTGATACAACCTACCGTTTTCATTCCCGCATTGGTGAAATAGCTAATGCTTTTATCCAACAAAACCCAAACCAACGGGAAAAACCGCTGAACAGTGTGCGTAAAGGGGATAAAAAAGCGGTTAACTTACTTGATGAAACACAACTGCATGCTCTGCTGGACAAAATGAGTGGGTATGTTAAGCCCGATGAAACCATCCTTGTGCTGGCCCGCTACCATTTCTTGCGCCCGGAACTATTGCAACAGGCCGCTACACGCTGGCCTAAATTGCAGATTACTTTTATGACGGTTCATGCCAGCAAAGGCCAGGAAGCTGATTATGTAATTGTCTGTGGGTTGCAGGAAGGGAAAGATGGTTTCCCGGCACCGGCACGTGAAACCATTCTTGAACAGGGCCTGCTGCCAGCCGCTGAAGAGTTTGCCGATGCCGAAGAGCGGCGTTTACTCTATGTCGCTATGACCCGGGCAAAACAAAAAGTGTGGCTGCTGTATAACAAAAAGCAGCCATCCCGTTTTGTCGAAATACTGAAAGAGCTCGGTGTACCCGTTTTGAAAAAGCCCTGATAATTATTTCAGGCGTTCTGCCAGGTAGCGTTGATAATCCGGGATCTGGATATCAACTTCCTGGCTGAACTCCGGCGATTCAATAATAAAGTTTGCGGTAGAAGCATTGGTTGCGACTGGGATATTCCATACAGTAGCAAGGCGTAGCAATGCTTTTACATCGGGATCATGCGGGACGGCATTGAGCGGATCCCAAAAAAAGATCAGCACATCAATTTTCCCTTCAGAAATCATCGCACCAACTTGTTGGTCACCGCCCATCGGGCCACTGAGCATGGCATGCACGTTCAGCCCGGTCTCTCTTTGAATCAAGTTACCAGTGGTTCCTGTTGCATAGAGGGTATGTTTTTCAAGAATGGACTGATGCTTCCGGGTCCAGTTAAGAAGAAGTGTTTTACAGTGATCGTGTGCAACCAGCGCAATATGTTTGCTTTCGTTGAGCGTGCGAGTAGTCAGTTCCATAAAGAGTTCACCAGCCTGATAAAAGTTCCTACAGATTACTGGATGCAGCCCCAGCTTCAATACGCTAGCGCAAAAAAAATGATGTTGTTCAACTGGCTGACTAGTTTTTCCCGGTCTGCGCCAGGCTATAAAGGTAATGATATAGTAAACTCATAACAGGTTATGATAAGGAAAATACGATGACTGATAGTGAAATAGCACAGATTCTGCAACAGGCTCGCACCATTGCGTTGGTAGGTGCCAGCGATAAAGCTGACAGGCCAAGTTATCGGGTCATGGCCTTTTTACTTGATCAGGGCTATCACGTTATTCCTGTATCACCAAAGGTGGCAGGTAAAACCCTAATGGGCCAACAAGGTTATGCGTGTCTACAGGATATTCCTGAGCCGGTGGATATGGTTGACGTGTTCCGTAATTCAGAAGCGGCTTATGAAGTGACGCAGGATGCCATCGCTGTAGGGGCGAAAACTGTATGGATGCAGTTGGGCGTAATGAATGAACCTGCTGCGGTGCTCGCTAAAGACGCCGGGTTGAATGTTGTCATGGATCGTTGCCCGGCCATTGAAATCCCCCGCCTGGGGCTGAATAAGCAGTAATACTGCAATAGCCTTAACCGGTATTTAGCACAGGAATAATTACAGGCAGGAGAAAATCAGCCAGCCAGATATATGCCCCGAAAAGGGCTCGTATCTGGCTTGAGCCAGTTAGTTACGAAGTACGGGAGAAGCCAGTTTACGTTGTATGGTTGCAGCCAGTTCATCCATCGAGGGTTGCTCTGGGTGCTCATCGGCAATTTCCCCACTAAGTTGCGCCTCTGCCAGGTAAGTATGAACAGGCTGGCCTTCGTCATCTTCCATCACAACATGATACCAGGGGGCTTTACGCAAAGAGTAATCAGCCCCCAGTTCATCTTCTGCGGGTTCTTCCAGCGAATATTCTGCGTCAATATCCACTACCACACCGAGGTAACCCAGCAAGGAGTGACGCACTTGCTGACCAATACCGAATTTGCTGGCAATCATATATACCTCCCCGGGGTCTTGCCTTTACTATTACTCTAGATGTGGGCAAGACCTTTCCGTTTCAAGTTACATGATGCGACAGGCAAACCCTTTAAGGTATAACCCTTCCGGGTAAGTTGCGATAACCGGGTGGTCCGCTGCCTGACGGAACTGCTCTATAAATTGTATATCACGCCCGGCATCAATGGCGGCATCAGCAACAATTTTCTGAAATAAATCACTGGTCATCAGGCCAGAGCATGAGAAGGTAAGTAACACACCGCCCGGGTTGAGTAACTGGATAGCCAGCATATTAATATCTTTGTAACCCCGACAGGCCCCCGCCAGTTGGTTTTTGTTTTCAACAAACTTTGGCGGATCCATCACGATAACATCGAATTTTTCGCCCTGATCACGGTATTTGCGCAATAGCTTGAAAACATCATCGCGAACAAACTGAGCTTTGCTTAAATCCAGTTTATTCAGCTCGATGTTTTGGCGAGCGACATCCAGCGCTTCCTGTGATGTATCAACGCTGACAACTTCTTTACACCCACCGATTAATGCGGAAACTGCGAACCCTCCGGTGTAAGAAAAACAGTTCAGCACTCGCTTGTTTTCAACATAGCGGCGGGTAGCCAGACGGCTGTCTCTTTGATCAAGGTAATAGCCAGTTTTGTGGCCCTGGCGAATATCTACCAGTAATTGCATTTCATGTTCTTTAATCGGAAGCAGTGCTGGTGGCATGTCACCACTGATAAGCCCCTGCGCAAGTGGCAGACCTTCTTTTTTACGAACAGCCACGTCTGAACGTTCATACAATGAGCTTTCCGGATAACAAGTTTGTAATGCAGTAATCAGAGCTTCTCGTTGGTGTTCAGCACCCGCTGAGAGCAGCTGTAACACTAAAAAGGTTCCAAACCTGTCAATGGTAATTCCCGGGAGCCCGTCGGATTCACCGGCAACCAGGCGGTAGCTATCAAGGCCATCTTTTTCCGCCAGCCAGTCACGCCAATACTGTGCCTGGCGTAATTTACGGATAAAGAAGTCAACATCAATCTGCTCTGTAACATCAAATGTCCAGACGCGGGCACGGATTTGTGATGCCGGTGACAGCGCACCTCTGGCAATCCACTTCCCTTGATGGTCAACAATATCAACAGTTTCTCCGCTCCCGGCGTTCCCTTCAATCCGGGATACAGCCCCAGAGAAAACCCATGGATGGCGGCGCAGAAGTGATTTTTCACGGCCTTTAGCCAGTACCAAACGGGGTAGAGAACCAGACAACGAAGTAGAAATTGAGGGTTTACTCATCAAGGGTTACCTTAAACGCGAAACAGCATAGTGATTAATATCGGAAAGGTGCGTAGCGTAGCACATTGCGTGCCAGGCAGCATTATCGAACCGTTTACTGTTACGTTCGCCACCAGTAGATGCGAGCAAAACCAAGTCTTGTATATACTTACTTAAACAGATTTGAGCCGTGGAGAAGCGAAATGGCAGCATATTGTGTAATGGCTTGGGTTCATGGCCGTGTTCAAGGGGTAGGGTTTCGTTACAGTACGCAGTATGAGGCTAAAAAGTTGGGGGTGACGGGCTATGCTCGTAATATGGATGATGGCAGTGTAGAGGTGCTGGCTTGTGGGGAACCCGGGGCGGTGGACACACTGATTAATTGGCTAAAAGCGGGTGGCCCACGCAGCGCAAGGGTTGAGAAGGTACTGACAGAGCCTCATCACCCTCAGCGTGAGTGGACCAATTTTGGTATTCGCTATTAGATGCACTTAACCGGCTTTGGCAAACCAGCAATTTTAGTCGCCTGTTTGGCCGGGCCTTTAGGAAAAAGGCGGTAGAGATAGCGGCTATTTCCTTTTTCTTCCCCGAAAGTTTTTGCCATTGCTTTGACCAGCATGCGAATAGCGGGGGAGGTATTAAATTCCAGGTAAAAGTTGCGAACAAACATAACCACTTCCCAGTGTTCTTCACTCAGCGAAATACCTTCGTTTTGAGCAATAACTTCTGCCAGCGGTTTACTCCACAGCCCCGAGTCTTTCAGGTAGCCTTCGGTGTCTGTGTCAATTTCGGTGCCGTTAAACATCAACATACTATTTCGTTCACTAAACTCAGTCATCAACCAACAAGAATGGCACTCAGTGTAGCACTTTCTTTGCTGGCATAAAAAATTGCCCCGCTCAGTGGCGGGGCAATTCAGTAAAACAAATGCAGGGCGATGGAACTAGTCGCGGCTGGCAAAGCCCAGAATACTGAGCAGGCTGACGAAGATGTTGTACAACGAGACATACAGGCTCACAGTTGCACGAATATAGTTCGTTTCCCCACCGTGGATGATGTTACTGGTTTCATAAAGGATAGCCCCTGAAGAAATCAGAATAAACACAGCGCTAATAGCCAGGTGCAAGGCAGGAAGTTGTAGGAAGATGTTGGCGACCATGCCAATCAGCACCACAACAACCCCAGCCATTAACATACCGCCCATGAAAGACATATCTTTGCGGGTTGTCAGCACATAAGCGGAGCAGCAGAAAAACACCAACGCTGTACCACCCAACGCCATACCAATCACATCGCCCATTCCGGCAGACAGATAAGCGTTTAAAATCGGGCCCAGGATATAACCTAAGAATCCGGTAAAGGCGAATGCCGCAATAATGCCTGTAGGCTTATTAGCAAGGCGGTAAGTCAGGAACATTAAACCATACATCCCAACCAGGGTGAGGATAAGGCCGGGAGAAGGTAAGGCAAGCACTGTACTGGCGGTTGCAGTAATAGCTGAAAACGCCAGTGTCAGGCTCAACAGGAAATAAGTGTTTCTCAGCACCTTGTGGGTACTGAGTAGCGATGAGCGATCGCGGGTAGAGGTAACAATACGATCCATTTTTACTCTCTCTATAAACAGGTGTTATAGCGTTCAGAATAGGTAAGGCTATTTCACTAGAAAAGCGCGTTTACCCATCTTTACCTCTTCTGATGTGTTTCAGAGCCAGGCTGATGTTTTCATGACTTTTGGGCTGTAAGTTACCTGTCGGTTGCGATTAACCCATGGAACATTTGCACTAAAGCAAATACGCTTACCCACAATTGCCTGGTTCGGCTGGTTATAGTCAGGTAAGTAATAACGCTTTGTTGCTGATTTTATTGCCGAATAACTAACCATAATGCCGTATTTTCATGCAAATAACCCCGTTTTGTTGATTTTTAAAGCAAACGAACAAATTGGTGCTTTACATGACGCAAGGGGACGTTTATAGTGCGCCTCATTCCGGAAGTGTGGCCGAGCGGTTGAAGGCACCGGTCTTGAAAACCGGCGACTCGAAAGGGTCCCAGAGTTCGAATCTCTGCGCTTCCGCCATATTGAGAACCCCGTGATACATCAGTATCACGGGGTTTTTCTTTTTGTGCTGTGCCGCCATAAAAACCGTTTCCGCTATTGCGCGACGGCTATACTCCGTTGTCCATTTCCACCGCACATGACTTCCGCACACTCCCTGGTTCGCAATTGCACGGTTACCATCTACATACACACCCGGCCAGTAACCCGTCCTCTATCGGGGCGCGATTCCCCACCGCTAACCCTGTTTGATTTCTTCTAACCATATAATAAATAATGTTTTTAATGGTGTGGAAATACCTGTCGGTAGTAAAACGAGTGGTAAATGTAATTGTTATGTTATAACGTATCTGTAAAGTGTAGGGGGAGCTTAATGTTTCAATTAATAGAAAACGCGCAGGCTGGCGCAATATTCGCCCTTAACGAAGTCATACAGGCGATTCCCTGGAATGAGGACGGCCTGATTACCGCGATTGCTCAGCAGTATGACTCCGGTGAAGTGTTGATGCTGGCCTGGATGAATCTACAAGCGCTGCAAGAAACATTAACAACCCGGCGGGCATGCTACTGGTCTCGCTCCCGGCAAATGTTATGGCGCAAAGGTGATACTTCCGGGTGCATACAACAGGTACATGATATTCGCTTTGACTGTGACGGAGATGCACTACTACTGCTGGTGGATCAAACGGGTGGTGCCTGCCACACCGGCCGTCGTAGCTGTTTTTATAATGCAGTTAGGGGCGATGGAGTGGTTGTTCTGGCGAGCCCACTCAGGCTCTGACTAGTAAAAAATGATGTAGAGGAGCTGCAAATGTCGCAACAAACAACACTCAACCAGGATAAACGCTTACCGGTAACGGTACTGTCGGGTTTCCTGGGGGCAGGTAAAACAACACTGTTGAATTATATCCTGAACAATCGTGAAGGAAGACGTGTTGCTGTTATCGTCAATGATATGTCAGAGGTCAATATCGACGCGGCCCTGGTTCGAGATGGTGGGGCACAGTTATCCCGCACTGAAGAAAAATTGGTTGAAATGAGCAACGGTTGCATTTGCTGCACGTTGCGCGAAGACCTCCTTATCGAAGTCAACAGGTTGGCGAAAGAAGGGCGTTTTGACCACCTGGTCATTGAATCCACGGGAATATCAGAACCGCTTCCGGTAGCTGAAACCTTCACGTTTGATGACGAAGATGGCAGTAATTTATCGGCGGTTGCAAGGCTCGATACCATGGTCACTGTGGTAGATGCTTACAACTTCCTTAAAGATTACCAGTCTGATGACAGCATCCAGTCCCGCGGCGAATCTCTGGGAGAAGAAGATGAACGCAGTGTGGTTGACTTACTGGTCGACCAGATAGAGTTTTGTGACGTACTGGTCTTGAATAAAGCAGACCTCATCACCGCTGCGCAAAAAGATCAATTGATGGCTATTTTACGCTCACTCAACTCACGTGCTGAAATTGTGGTGGCGGAACATGGCAAAGTTGCCCTGGATAAAGTGTTAAATACCGGCTTATTTGATTTTGAAAATGCGGCGCAATCGCCTGGCTGGTTGAAAGAATTGCGGGGTGAGCACACGCCAGAAACAGAAGAGTACGGCATTACCAGTTTTGTTTTCCGTGCCCGGCGTCCTTTTCACCCAGAGCGATTTGCACAGGTTATTGATAAATCACTGACCGGGGTTGTGCGCTCGAAAGGTTTCTTCTGGCTTGCATCGCGCCCGGAATATGCAGGTTCCTGGTCGCAGGCCGGTGGTGTGGCCCGTCAGGGGTTAGCGGGCATGTGGTGGGCAAGCGTACCTCGTGAACGCTGGCCTCAGGATGAAGACTCCCTGAATTTCATTTTGTCTAACTGGGTGGATGGCATAGGTGATGCCCGGCAGGAAATAGTGTTTATTGGGATGAACATGAATGCAGCCGCCATTACTGAACAGTTGAATAATGCACTGTTAACCGACCAGGAAATGCAACAAGGGCCAGAACAATGGCGTAACTATGTTGACTCACTCGAACCCTGGTTTGTCCATTAAATATGCACGAAGTAATTCTCCTGTGAAACGACTTAGTTATGCATCATGGAGCCCGGCATTTGGGCATAAGGCTTAGTGTATGCGCAAAATACCGCTAACAATTTTGAACGGTTTTCTCGGTGCCGGAAAAACCACGTTGCTCAAAAGTTTGTTGGTACAGGCAAGTAAACAGCGACTGCCGGTGTGCGTTATTGTCAATGATATGAGTGAGCTGGATGTAGATGGTGTATTGATTTCTAATACAGAAGTTGTTAGCGCCAGCCAGCATAATTTCGCCAGCATTTCTGCTGACAGTATCAGTAGCCCTGATGGAATCAAAAAACTGGATAGTGCGTTACAAGCTATGCTGGCAGTAGCCCGGCCAGCCCTGTTCTTACTCGAGACATCCGGCAGTAGCCATCCATTACCATTAATTCGCTATTTTCGTGACCACCCTGACATCCAACTCACGGGCGTATTGGCGCTGGTCGATGCTGTGATGCTCAACAATGATTTTCACGCAGGGGAAACACTGATTCCACGCCTGGAAAACAACTTGCGGCAAGGTAAACGGAATATCGAAAACTTGCTGGCTGAGCAAATCATGTTTTGCAGCCAGTTACTACTGACTAAGCATGACAGGCTGGATAGCGCTACGGTAACGAGAGTCGCACAGGCCATTCACCCACTTAACCCTTATGTTCCTGTTAGTGCGGTTCCTTGGGGAAGTATGGATCTGGGCACAATTCTCAATCTGCCTGAGTATGATTTCCACCGTGTTGCGCTATTGATTAACGAACTGGCGCCAATAGTGGATGTGCCTGCCAGAGAACAGCAAAACGCCTGGTCTATGAATGCGTTGGTTATCAACGATAACAGGCCATTCCATCCACAACGGTTGTGGGATACCTGCCACCGCTTCATGGGAATGAGTATTTACCGTAGTAAGGGTTTTTTTTGGTTGCCAGGCCGGGCTGATCTTGCGCTGCTATGGAACCAGGCGGCAGGCAGTATCAGCCTTGAAGTGGTTAGCTACTGGAAGGCCGGTGTGTTGGAGAGTGCCGATAACGGACTGACTGCAGAGGAAATTGCTACCTTGCGACACCAGGTCGAGCAGTCACCAGGCCGATTTGGCGATCGTCATTGCCGTTTGACAATTATTGGTGAGAAACGGGAAGCCGAAGCCTTCACGGCCGAATTACAGGCCTGTTTTTTGACTGAAGCCGAAATTGCCTGGTGGCAAGCGGGTGGCGTATTTGAAGACCCCTGGCCACAGCGTATGGCCCGGTTGGTGTAGTTAGCCTGATATGGCGCGCATTTGGCTGCAAAAAGCACACTGGCAGCCGGCGACAGGAATGGCAGACCAGGTATGAGGAACCAATACCAAAGAAGACAACTTCAGCGGTGGTGTGTTGGTTGCATATTGGCTGGTCTGTGGCTTTATGATTAACGGTGAGTGTTCGATTTTTACCTGGAAGGCAACCGCTTTTGCTGATGCAAACGTGATGAGTAGCAGAGGTAAAGTCGTTTTCATGGCGATATTCCTGAATATCCGTGATTCATAAATGTAATGATATAACATAATTTTTAGGGTTGAGGAGTCAATTATGACGAAACCTTCCAATGCTGAGTTCCAGTCGTTGCTGGCTATGCCTCCCGAGGATTATATGAATTCGTGGCAAACCCAGTTTTTCCAGCGTTTGCTGCAGCATGAACGGCAGGCGCTTATCGAAAGCATTGCTGAGCTGAAATCACAGCTTCAGCACAGTGAACAACAAGGTGATGAAGCCGATAAAGCGATTCGTGAAGAGGAACTGAGGCTGCTTTTTCGCCAAATAGACAGAGAAAGCCGGTTACTGCCTAAATTTGATGCTGCATTAAAGCGGCTGGCACAGGGGGAATATGGCTACTGTTTGCAAACCGGGGAGCCCATTGGCCTCCCGCGCTTGCTACTGCGCCCAACAGCAGAACTGTCCATTGATGCCAAAATGAAGCAGGAGAAAGTTGAAGCACAGTATCGCAAATAACTGCATCCCAAAAAATTAATCTGCACTGCACATGAAATAAGAGACATTAAAAATAGAGTAAGGAAATTAGCTATGCCTGAGCCATCATCGCTCCGCTTGCCTGTCCTGGCTGATATTCAGTCTGCACAGAGTGAGTATCAACATATTGCACTTAACTGGGTTGGTATGGAGCAAATCGACTTGCCGCTTGAGTTTGAAGGGCGTCCTGTTATGGCTAAAGTGAATGCCGGTATCAACTTATTAAACAACCAACATGCCGCTAAAGGCATTCATATGTCACGGCTTTATATGCAACTGGATGACCTTACTCAGGGCGAGGTTACTCCTGGTGCAGTACAGGGGGTACTAAAAGCATTTCTTCGTTCGCATGAAGGCCAGAGCAGCGAAGCCAGCCTGAGTATTAAAGGGGAGTTGTTGCTGTCCAGAAAATCACTTATCTCAAACTATTATGGCTGGAAAGCATACCCCATTGAACTGACTGCAACATTGAATGAAGCCTGCGTATTTCACATCAAAGTGGGTATTCCATATGCGTCGACCTGCCCTAATTCAGCCGCACTAAGCCGCCAGTCGGCACAAGTTGCTTTTCAACGCGATTTTGAAGGCCAGGAAGATAACCTGACAATGGAAGCGGTCAATGAGTGGTTGGGAACGAAAGGTATGCCTGCGACACCACACAGCCAGCGTAGTTGGGCCTGGCTCGAGGCTGAATTAAACATGCAGGCAACACAATTCCCGTTTCGTCAGTTGATTGATGCAGGCGAAAACGCCTTAGGCACAGCGGTGCAAACAGTGGTTAAGCGTGGGGATGAACAGGCTTTTGCACAAGCCTGCGGAAGTCATCTTATGTTCTGTGAGGATGCCGCTCGCCGTCTTCACCAGAGGTTACTGAAAGAAAGCGGTTTCGCTGGGTTCTCAATTCGTGTTGAACACCAGGAAAGCTTGCATGCCCACAATGCAGTGGCTCGGGTTCGTTTTCAGAGAGTAGGCCATGTTGCGTAAAAAACCTTCCGGCCATTCACCACAGGTTTCAGTGAAAGCCTTTATTGACCCTACAGCGGTGATATGTGGGCATGTCATCATTCATGATTATGTCTATGTTGGCCCTTATGCTGTTATTCGGGCCGATGAACTGAATGAGCACGGAGATATGGAGCCTGTCACTATCCATTCTCATTCTAATATTCAGGATGGGGTGGTGATTCACTCTAAAGGTGGTGCGGCCGTCACTATAGGAAGCCATACATCTATTGCGCACCGGACTGGTCTTTGTGTCAGCACACTGCGTTGTTGCCGCACTGTGCTTCCTGTTTGTTATGGGGCCAATTGTACGTGTTGGTGAAAATGAACCGGCAGCAGATACAGATAAACAAATTTCACGGCCGCAATTACCCAACCGCAGTCACATCTGTAGTGTCATTGCGTAGTGAAACGGTGTAATGCTGCTGGCAGTATCCCCGGGCGTATTAATGCCCGGGTACAGATACTGGTGGAGTGGCTTATTTTGTCTTTGGTTTCATATTGCTACAAAGAATGAAACTGTAGCCGATGAAGACTTGATGGCGGGGGGATTGCAGCAGCACCATCCCGTACCTTCGCCTGGTTAATCAGGCATAATCCACGCCGAAGTAAAGTCAAACCACCCCAGGTTATTCAGGTGCAGCCCCTGTACACCCGCAGGGCCTTTCAGCCGCATCCAGTGGTGAAAAAGCGGTTGTAACCAGCCTGATTCAGTCACTTCCCCAATTAATTGCCTGGCACTTACCGTCCCAGTTCGCCAGTTTGAGAGCTGGGTATCAACCCTGGCTGTTTCGCCACCGAAAGCACAGCGCCGCAGTAATGGTGAACCCAGTAACCATGAAGCAACATGCCAGTTTTCTGGAACCGTGAAGTTAACGGTGCCCAGCCAGATATCGGCACGATGCTCCCCCGAGGCCCAGGTTGAGTAAGGTAGCGCTTCCCCTTGCAACTCGACGCCTTGTTCGGCCAACAACCCAGCCATGATGTTAAACAACATGGCGAATTCAGGGTGTGTCTGTGGGTATACCAGGCGCAAAACAGGGCGAGAGCCGCCGCCCGTAAAAGGGGAAACACTCGGTCCATCTTCCAGCGTATGGAACCAGTCTGGCAATACACTGCCGCCAGGCACCCATAGTGGGCGGATCTCTGCCTGTAACCGGGGCTGTATGTTCCATGGATTAAGAATGCTTCTCAGCCAGCGCCGCTGGCTGTCTGTTTGCCAGAATGCTGAACGGTTATCACACAGTAAAAAGTAACCGCCACGTTCCAGGAACATCTCCGGGTTTTCATCTGTGGGTTTTCCCGTCAGCTTTCGGGCAAGCCCGGCAATCCAGGCTTCATCACTCAGGCTGGAACTGAGCCAGGCAGAGGTTTTAATATCCAGCGGGGGGGCACCTGGCTCTGTAGAGGTTAAATCCGGCCAGGTAAAGACTTCGATTTCATCCAGCAGGCCACGCAGCCCATAGTAGTTATCAAAAGCTTTAAACCGCAGGAGCCAGTCGGTGTTTTTATCTACCTGATAAGGCCCTGAACCCACCGGTGTTGCCGGAGTCAGTCGGTCTGTACGCACAATCAAGGCATCAACATGTGCCAGTAGCTGTGGCAACTGGTTGTCTGGCTGGGATAATTCAATCTCCAGGCTGAGTGGGCCTGTTGCCCTGATTGCCTTCAGGTGGGAAAACAACGGCAGCCCGGCACTGCGTGCCAGTGATTTCACCACATCGCCGCTTGTTACCTGTTTGCCATCATGCCATTGCACACAAGGGCGCAGGAAAAAACGCCAGTTCATGGGCGTTGTTTGGTGCCAGCGGTGAGCCAGGTCTGGCTCCACTTCACCTTTTTCCTCATTTATTCTGGTTAACCCACTAAAAACTTGCCTGGCCAGATGTTGCTCTGAGCGGCGCAGGGCTGTGCCCGGTAGTAAACAAGGCATGGTGCGGTAATAAGGGATACGTAAGCGCTGGTAATCTGCCTGCACACTGTAGCCGAGTTTTGAGCGCAACAGTTGGGTCACCTGCTGTTTATCCTGCCCCAGTAACGCAACGGCTTCATCCAGCCGCCCGGCATCCAGCAACTGTTCGGCTTCGGCCTGGCTGAGTTGCGTGGGGGTGCGCAGAAGGTGTAACTGGGCCCGCATACCGCGACCGGGGCGTGATTGCCAATTAAGCCAGCCATTGCCCTGCATTTGTTGCAGCAATGTGCGCATATGGCGGCGGGTACAAAATAGCCGGTCTGCCAGTTCTTGTAGTGTCACACTGGCCGGTGTATTGCCATAAACCGCCAGTAACTTGAGGTATTTCTGTTCAGTGAGCCGGTTAGCCATAAAAGAGGAAGTTTTTCTCGCTAAAGTGAACAATTTTTCAGGTCATCTTTTTATTCAATACTCCACAGCAGAGAAAACTGCAACTCAGGAATCCACCATGACAAAAAGACTGAACAAAGATACCCAGATATGCATGTCACTGGCGGCTCGCCCCAGTAACTTTGGTACCCGGTTTCATAACTACCTGTACGATGCACTGGATTTAGATTATCTGTACAAAGCCTTTACCACCCAAAACCTGGCAGGTGCAATACAGGGGATACGGGCACTGGGTATTCGCGGGTGTGCTATTTCCATGCCTTTTAAAGAAGCCTGTATCCCGCTGGTGGATGAAATGGATGCCTCGGCACAGGGCATTCAGGCAGTGAATACGATTGTTAACACCAATGGGCATCTCAAGGCCTACAACACGGATTACATCGCGATTCGTCAATTACTGGCAGAGTACGCACTGGACCCGAACAAAGCCTTTGCTTTGAAAGGCAGCGGTGGGATGGCGAAAGCGGCAGCCTGCGCACTGAAAGATGCCGGGTTCAGTAAAGGCTATATTGTTGCCCGTAATGCCGAAGCAGGCCAGGCTCTGGCGGCATTATATGGTTATCAATGGTGTGCAACAGAAACGCAGTGCGCGGCAGAGATATTAATCAATGCAACACCCCTTGGCATGGATGGCGCACAGGCAAACCAACTTGCATGGGCGGAAGAGAAAATCCAGGCGGCCAGCACCGTGTTTGACATGGTGGCATTACCTGCCGTCACCCCGTTGATTCACTATGCTCAGGAACTGGGTAAAACAGTAATAACCGGTTCTGAAGTCTTTGCTATTCAGGCTGTTGAGCAGTTTGTACTGTATACCGGTATTCGCCCGTCAGCCGAACTTTTCAGCCAGGCTGCAGCCTGGTCTCGCCAGTAAAGAGTCCGTCAGTTAGCAGCCACGTCCTTGTGGCTGCCGGGTATTGCCAGCCAAAAAAGGTTATTTCACGGGAGCCAGCGCAGTGCTGTCTACATAGGGCTTCATGATGGTGTCTGCCTGTTCCTGCGCAGTTTTAGCGGCACTTTCCGGTGTTACTTTCGGGTCGTTAACCACTGCTGCTAACTGGTTCTCCATCGCCTTACGTACCGCAACCGTTTCATAGGTGGCATACCAGGGGTGAGCGTACTGTAACTGTTTAAGGGCAATTGCGGCTCGTGGGTCGTTTGCCAGGTAGGCTTTCATTTCTGGTGTGTCATAGGTGGCTTTACGTGGTGAGAAGTAACCCGTAAAGCGGCTCCATTCGCCATTGATTTTCGGGCTGACCAGGTAATTCAGAAATTCCCAGGCCGCTTTTTTCTGAGCGTCGGAAATACCTTTAAAGCTGACCAGGCTGGCACCGCCAATGGGCACAGCGCGCTGCTCTTTGGCAGGCAGCATGGCGACCCCTAACTCAAAATCTTTACTGTTATCACGCATAAAGCCCAGCGCCCCGGTACTGAGCATCGCCATCCCCAGTTTCCCGGAAAAGAATGCCGCGCTGATTTGTTTGGCATTCAGCACGCCAGAGGGCATGACATGGTCCTGGTATATCAGGTTCTGCCAGAAACGCAGGGCGCCAATAGTGGTGGGTGAGTTGTAATACACTTCGCCAGGCCAGGTGTCGTTAAAGTAGTTACCGCCATTGGCGCGAACTAATGCAGAGAGGATCCAGCCGCCGTAATCGTCATTGGTAGAAGGCATCATGATTCCCCATTGCCCTTCGTCTTTGTTGGTCAGCTTAAGCGCATCGGCGCGTAACTCTGCCCAGGTTTGAGGCGGCTGGGTTATACCAGCTTTAGCAAACAGTGTTTTGTTGTAATAGAGAATTGGCGTGGAGTTGTGGAACGGAATGGCATAAGTTTCACCCATCACCTGGGCATTTTTCCACATGGCAGGCCAGAAATTCTGCTCCAGAAAATCATTCGCTTTCAGGTTGCCGTATTTCAGAATCTCATCCATGGGCAGTATTTCTTTTTTCAGCGCCAGGTCGGTGGTGAAGTTGGCGGACATAATCACCAGCGCAGGTGGTTGCCCGGCTTTTTGGGCTGATTCTGCTTTAATTTTTGTGGTGTCGTAATTGCCGGTAAAAATACCGCGCACCTCAACATCTTGTTGTGAATCATTAAAGGTTTTAATGATACGGTTCATTTCCATGGTCAGCTTACCGTCAACCGGTGCCGGAAACATAAAATCTATCTTTTCTTTTGCCAGTGCGCTGGCAGTGAACGCCAGAGTTAAACTGCATACCAGAGCCGGTAACCGGGAAGGCGTGGCCTTAAACATGAATAGTCTCCTGATGTAATAAATTGAGCTGTGTGTCAGCATCAAAAAAGTGCAGATCTTCGGGGGAAAAGCCGGGCTGAATAATGTCGCCACATTCGGGGATGCTGCCTCGGTGGCGGCGGCAGTAGCGCATATTCCCAAACGGGGTGGCCAGGTGGAGTAAATAGTCGGCACCCATTAGCTCTCGCTGGCGAAGGGTGGCGGCAAAGGTGAACTGGCCGGGTTGTGGGGTATCGGTAATATGTTCTGGGCGAATCCCCACCCATACCCGGCCAGCCGGCCTGGTACTTACAGGCAAAGGAAGTGCTTGTTCCCCAAAAAAGACCTGGCCGTTTTTGCAGGGTAACAACAGCAGATTCATGGCGGGCGAACCAATAAACCCGGCAACAAAGACATTTGCTGGATGGTGGTAAATGTCAGCGGGGCGGCCAGTTTGCTGAATCACGCCATCTTTCATCACCACAATCCTGTCTGCCATTGACATCGCTTCGGTTTGGTCGTGGGTGACATAAATGGTGCTGATGCGCAGCGTTTGGTGCAGCGCCATGATGCTGTCGCGCACCTCGGTACGCAGCTGCGCATCCAGGTTTGAAAGCGGTTCATCCATTAAGAACAACTTCGGATCACGGACAATCGCACGAGCCATCGCAACACGCTGGCGTTGCCCCCCTGAAAGCTTGCCGGGTTTACTGTCCAGTAATGGGCCCAGGTGCAGCATTTGTGCAGCTTTTTCCAGGCGCGGTTGCCACCCGGATTTTGCCTCTTTGCGCACTTTCATGCCGAAGGTAATGTTGTCCCGCACCGATAAATGGGGAAACAGCGCATAGTTCTGGAAAATCATCGCAAAGTTGCGCTCACCGGCTGGCAGGCTGTTGATGGGTTCCCCATCCAGCCAGATTTCGCCGGTGGTGGCGTCTTCCAGCCCGGCAATCAGGCGCAGCAGGGTGCTCTTCCCACAGCCAGATGGCCCAACCAGCACCACAAACTCACCATCATGAATGTCCAGTGCCAGCGCGTGCAGGGCGGTTTTCCCATCAAAGGTTTTACTCAGGTTTTGCAACTTCAGCATGGCGATGACGGCTCCTCAGTGGGGCAACTGGCTTGTGGGTCATACAGCCAGGGGCCAGCAAAGTGCGCCAGAGAGTGCTGGTAACTCACCCATTGCTCACCTACCTGGCGGTGCATGGTGCACGCAGCGGGCGACATATCGTAATACGGGCGGTTATCTTCATGGTGGTAAGGAACCTGGTGTACGGTGCCGGGCACGGTGGCAATAATGGCCTGGCGGTATTGCGTCATACACAGGTTATGGTTATGGCCACAGAACACGCGAACAAGGTTTGGATGGCGGGCAATCAATTCCAGCAGTAAATGGCCATTTTCACAGGCGATAGGATCCATTTGCGCATTGCCCAGCGGCAAAGGCGGGTGGTGCATAAAGACGGCAGCCGGTTTGTCTGGGTTGTCGCCCAGTTGCTTATCGAGCCATGCCAGTGTTTCCGCAGTCAGCCAGCCACTTGATGTACCCGTCCTGCTGGTATCAATAAACAAAAGCCGGGTGGCAAAGTGGTCAACCGCATAGCGAATGTTGTCCGGATCATTTCCCAGTTGGGGGCATAACGGGCGCAAAAACTCCAGAAAATGGGCTTTATCATCGTGATTACCCGGAATCACCAGTAGCGGGTAACGCAAAGCACCGAGCACCTGGCGGGCCACCTGGTACTCTTCCGGGCGGCCACAATTCACAATATCACCACTGACAATCACGGCATCAGGCGCTTCGCGCAGTGCATTCAGTTGAGCCACCACATCTGCGTTGCCGGCATTTACATCAATAAACCCGTACAGTTTCTGGTTGTGGCTGCGAAAATGGGTATCAGAAATTTGTGCTAACAGCATAAAAAACACCTCGTTATTTAATACCCGAAAAACCAAAGCTTCTCAGGAACTGCTTTTGAAACAGAATAAAAACCAGCATTAACGGCAGGCACACCATCAGCGTACCGGCACTGATCATGCCCCATTGCCCGCCAGACTCCGCCCCCATGGCAAAGGACACCAGGCCCACAGTAAGCACTTGTTTATCCGGGTCGTTGAGAATCATCAGTGGCCACAAATACTCATTCCAGTGGTAGGTGATACTGACGGTGGCAAAGGCAAGAATGGAAGGCCACGAACCCGGCAACATGACGTGATACAACACCTGCCACCAACTACAGCCTTCCATTAGTGCCGCTTCTTCAATCTCTTTAGGGATAGCCATAAAAGCCTGGCGCATCACAAATACGCCGAAAGCAGAAGTGAAGTAGGGCATCATGACCCCGGTAAGTGTGTTGAGCAGGCCCAGACTTTTCAGTGTGAGCATGTTGGGCACCATCATGACGACGGGCATTACCATCAGTTGCACCAGAAACAGGGCGAACAGGGTTTGTTTGCCACGGAACTGGTGGCAGGCAAACACATAGCCTGCTGTGGTGGCAGTCACCAGTTGCACCACAAATGTTCCGCCAGCAAAAAACAGGGTGTTGGCATACAGGCTGAGCCAGTTGGCGCTCTGCCAGGCATCGCGAAAGTTATCCAGAGTGAGTGGCCCGCGGGGAAGCAGCGATGCCATATCGTCGCCAAAAGTTGTGGCACTGAATGCTGATGAGAGCATCCAGAGAAACGGGCTTACCCACAGCAAGGCCAGGCACAGTAACAGGAGTGTTAATGTGAGTGCGGGTACGGGCGTGGTGCGGGAGCGAGGCAGGGGGCGTGCCCGGGTTGCCAGAGTAACCGGAGATATATCAGCGCTCATAGTGGGCTCCTTTCTCCATCCACTTCAGGTTGAACAGTGAGAAAGCGAATAACCCGGCCAGTGTCAGGAAGGTTGCAGCTGACGCTTTACCCAGGTCATGGGTTTCCCAGGTGAGGTTCTGGATGTAATAAAGCAGCACAGTGGTGGCGTTATCCGGGCCGCCCTGAGTCATTACGGCAACGTGGTCGATTTGAGTGATGCCGTAAATCAATGCGGTGGTCAGGACAAAGCTCAGCGTTGGGCGCAGTAAAGGCAGAGTAACCAGAAAGAAACGCTGTGTGGATGAAGCACCTTCCATGCGCGCCGCTTCATGTGTTGAAGCTGGTATCCCCTGTAGCCCCGCCAGGAAAAACAGCATGTAATACCCAGCAAACTTCCAGACACCAATCAGCGCTAATGCAAACAACGCTGTATTGCTGCGCCCCAGCCAGTTGTTATTTTGTGGGCCAAACCACACAGACAGGTAATGGTCCAGTAACCCAAGCCCCGGCATAAAAATAAACAGCCACAAGGCAGCAGCGCTTACCATAGGCACAATCATGGGGAAGAAAAACGCAGTGCGCAGCCAGCGGTTCAACCGGTGGTTTTCCCACAGCGCAACGGCCAGTAATAACGCCAGTGCAATACCCGGAACTACGGTCAGCAGGATATACACCAGGTTATTGGTCAGTGCGCGCCAAAAGACCGGGTCTGCCAGCAGACGGGCAAAGTTCCCGAGCCCAACATAGGCGGGGTTTTCACTGGATAGCCGGGTATCAAACAGGCTGTCATAAACTGACCGCACCAGGGGAAACCAGGTAAACAGCACTAAAAAAAACAGCGATGGGGTAAGGATTAACCAAATTTGCCAGGTTCTGCGCATAACAGCATTTGCCTTATTACCACTCTCAGAAGGCAAACAGTCTGGTAAGGAAACACTGCAACAGCATGGCGTAAAGATGACGGTTTAATGAAAGGAACATATTGGCAAGGAGCAGCATTATGCTCCTTGCCGTTACAGCAATTAGACGTTTTGCCGTTCTATGGTTTGTTCTCCCCAGAACAGGGTTTGTTTATCGCTACTGGCGAAGGCTTTGATAAGTGCCATATCGTTGCCTTCTTCCCACATTTTCTCGGCCAGTTGTTCGTCATAATTGACTAATTCAAAAATCGCCTCAGCAATTTCTGGTGACGTGTTGCGCAAGGCGGCCCATTCGCCAACGTGGTGTAATTTACTTGCCTGGTTTGTCATAACGCCTCCTGTAACAGGGTATTTAGCCAAACATGTTTACCGCCACCCTGAGAGCTTTTCGCCACAAGCAGTGAGCAATGGCGTATTTATGTTGCGCATTGGTGGCAGCTGTTGCCATGCAGCATCAGGCGAGTACCACCCAGGGTTGCGGTATTGTAATGCCAGGGCGGCACAGGTGGTGAGAGCACTATCTTCTGTAGTGAAACTGCAGCATTTGGGTGAGTGCCGTTAGCCGGTACCCGATGTTCCCGTTACCTGTATCGACTCCCTGTTCTATTAAAGATAAGTGCCATGGTACAGAGTGCAAATCTTGCTGTGTTTTTTAGCCAGTGAGCGCGTATTACTCTGGGGAAAATGATATTTTTTATTCCCTCTTGAAGCGCAGGCTTCCCCGGCGCAAACTGGGCGCAATCTTTTCGTATAACAGGTTTTTTGCAGTGCAATCTTTGATGAAATTCTCTATTAAACCCCAGGAAGCCATTCTGATGCTTATCACGATGTTCTGGGGGGGAACATTCCTTGCTGTGCAGTATGCAACGGCAGACAGTGGCCCATTTTTCTTTGTCGGGTTACGTTTTGCTGCAGCGGCTGTAGCTGTGGGGTTGCTTTCGTTTCGCTCGCTGCGTGGGCTGACTTTACTGGAGCTGAAAGCCGGGGTGGCTATTGGGATTGCGATTGCTTTCGGGTACAGCCTGCAAACCTGGGGGCTGCATTTTATTCCCAGCAGTAAATCCGCTTTTATTACCGCGATGTATGTGCCGTTAGTGCCATTATTGCAATGGGTTTGCCTTGGCAAAATGCCCGGTGTCATGGCCTGGATAGGGATTGCACTGGCTTTTGTCGGGTTGGTATTGCTGGCAGGCCCACAAGGCTCGCTGCTGTCTCCGGGCCATGGAGAGGTGATAACGCTGGTTAGTGCACTGGCGATTGCAGCGGAAATCATCCTGATCAGTGCCTGGGCGGGCAAAGTCGATGTCAAACGCGTTACGGTCGTGCAACTGGCGACGGCGTCGTTAGTGGCGTTTGTGACTATGCTGCCTGCCGGTGAATCTGTACCGGCAATGACGCCGAGGTTGTGGGTTGTGGGCATTGGCCTGGGGATTTTTAGTGCCATTATTCAGGTGACTATGAATTGGGCACAGCGCAGTGTCTCCCCTACACGAGCGACGGTTATCTACACGGGTGAACCGGTCTGGGCGGGTGTGTTTGGGCGGTTTGCAGGTGAACGCCTGCCGTTGCTGGCTCTGGTTGGTGGGGTATTGATTGTGCTCGGGGTGCTGGTGAGCGAAATGCGCCTGAAGCACAGAAAAAAAGCGAAAGATGAGCCTGATGACAAACATCATGTTCGTACAGAACGAGAGGATGTCACCCTATAAAAAACCAGGAAAATCAATTCATTGATTTTCGGCTGCTCACTAAAAAGAAGGAAAAACCACGTTTTTCCCTTCTTTTTCATCAATCTGAAGATGCTGTTGTTCCTGTTTCTCAGGCGCCAGATAACTGAAGGCTCAAGCGGCGCTAATTAGTGGGTGGTAGCGGCGGTCAAACCACATCAGCCCATGGGGTTCACCTGCGCTCACAATGTCCTTGAGCTGGCAAAACAGAATATCGTGTGTGCCAACACTGACCACCTGGCTTATTTGGCAATCGAAGCTGACCAGAGCCCCTTCGAGCAACGGGCAACCCGTTACTCCAGTTTGCCATTGGGCTGCAGCAAACCGGGTTTCCATTGGGGTTTTGCCGCCAAACAACGTAGACAGTTCAGACTGGTTAGCCGCAAGGGTATTCACACATAAATGGCGGTTTTCTTTAAATACCGGCCACACGGAGGCCTGGCGGTTGAGGCAAACTAACAGCGTCGGTGGGTCGTCTGTTACGCTGCAAACGGCAGATGCGGTGAACCCGGCACGCCCGGCCGGGCCATCGGTAGTTATGATATTCACTGCCGCGCCAAGGCGCGACATGGCATCACGAAACAGTGTTTTCTCCAGCATGTTGCCTCCTACTCCAGCCCGCAGGCCACGTCGAAATCCAGCCTCGGCAGGCGCGCATGTACTTTGCTGCTGTCGCCATAACCAATATTGATAAGCAGGTTACTTTTCCAGCCTGAATCCGCGAAGAACGTTGTGTTAACTCTCTCCTGGTCAAATCCGGACATTGGCCCGGTATCCAGCCCCAACGACCGGCAGGCCATTATCAGATAAGCAGCCTGCAGACTACTGTTACGAAACGCGGTTTCTTCTGCCAGGGCCGGGCTTGATGTGAACCAGGCACGGGCATCTGCATGGGGAAAGAGTGTAGGGAGTTGTTCATAAAATGCCGGGTCCCACGCCACAATAGCGGTAACCGGGGCCAGCATGGTTTTTTCCAGATTTCCGCTGGACAGTGCGGGCTTCAGGCGTGCTTTCCCTTCCGCGCTTCGGACAAACAGAAAACGGGCAGGCGAACAGTTGGCGGAAGTTGGCCCCATTTTGACCAGATCATACAGTTGAACCAGTAACGCGTCCGGGACAGGCTTTTCCAGCCAGTGTCCGTGGGTGTGCGCACCAGTAAACAGTGTTGCCAGTGCCTCTGGTGTTAAAACTTCTTGCATAACATCTCCTTGTATCTTTCTTCGGCCGCGTCCGGGAGTAATAGAGCCAGCCCGTCAAGTAACAGGCTGTTAAATGTGTCACTGGCGGTAACGTTGCAGGCATGTGCTCCCCAGGGCATCACGGACAGGTGGCTCGTGGGAAGGCATTCATGCAACATTTGGGAGCAGTGCCAGGGCACCAGTAAGTCGTCCCGGGCGCAGATTAACAGCACAGGTTGGGTTATCTGGCCTGCTGTTTGGGTAAAGTCGGCCTGCTTCAGGGCGGATAAGCGAGCCCGTAAATTCGCTTCACCCTGAAAATGGGCATTGTGCAGCGCCTCTTCTGCTTCAAGGCGGGGCTGCTGTTCACCCAGCCATTGTGCCGGGTAGAGAAACAGCGGTTGCGCAAGGTTCCAGGCTGCGGGCCCGCCACTGCTTAATAGTTGCTCGCGGATGGCAAAACAGCGCCGGGTTTGTGCGTTCAGGCTTAACCAGCCATTGATTATCACCAACGCAGTAATAGATTGTGGGTAACTCAGAGCCAGTTGTATGCCAATCAAGCCGCCTAGCGCGTGGCCGATAACTGCGTAACGGGTCACACCCTGTTGCGCCAGCGCATGATGTAACTCATCAGCCATCATCGCCATGGTGTAGTCAGCCGGGAGTTCAGCCTGGTTTTCCCCAGTACCTCGCTGGTCATAAGTGATGACCTGGTATTGGGTTTTGAGGGCACTGATTTGCGCCACCCAGTAACCGCCACTGCCTCCCAAACCGGAACTGAGCACCATCACAGGTGCGCCGGGGTATGGCGCATCATGGATGTGCAGTTTCATGCAGAGGCTCCATTGCCAATATGGGCTGTAGTGGCGATTTCCACCAGGGCTTCAGGTTTAACCAGACCACACTGGATGCAAAAACGTGCCGGTTTATCGCCTGGAAAAAACTCTGCGTAAACTTCGTTAATCGCGGCGTAGTGATTCCAGTCGGTGATAAAAATAGCGTTGAATGTCACATCCTCCATCGTCCCGCCCGCTGTCTCGATAACGGTTTTGATCGTTTCTAAAACGTGGCGGGTTTGTGCCTTTGGGTCGCCGGGGTATACCACATTATTTTGTTTATCAAATGGCAGTGTGCCGGAGACATAGACCACACCATCTGCCAAAGTACCGGGTACAAAAGGTGCAATAGGGGTTGTGGTGCCTGGCGGAATAATGACTTGTTTTGGCATGGTATGTTCCTTACGCAATACGGGCTAATGGTTTGGTATCAAGGGTGTCGCAGAATGTTTGAACATTGCTGACCCAACCGAAGAAGGTTTCAATATTGAATAACGCGGCCTGTTGCGCGAACGCAGGGCCCGCCTGGTGCGTGGCGTCCTCCAGTACGATGCCAAAATATTCAAGGAAGAAGCCGTCGCGCAGGGTGGATTCCACACAGACATTAGTGGCAATGCCAGTAAAGAACAGTTGGCGAATTCCCCGGCTGCGTAAAATGCTGTCGAGCGGTGTATTAAAAAAGCCACTGTAGCGGGGTTTAGGGAGCAAAATGTCACCAGGTTCCGGTTTAAGCGCATCCACCAGTTGGTAATCCCAGCCACCTTTTGCCAGTAACTTACCTTCGAGTTCCGGGCGCTGACGCATGGTTTTTAGCGCGTTGGACTTGTGCCAGTTAGGTGACCCTGGTCCACCTGCCTCAACATATTGTTCATCCCAGCCATTCTGGAACCAGATAACCGGGATTCCGGCGGCCCGTGCGGCACTGACGGCAATGTTGATTTTTTCAATCACCGGGCCAGTAGCCGAAACATCAAACCCGGCAAGGTCGAGATAACCCCCTTTGCTGGCGTAAGCGTTTTGCATATCGACGACAATTAATGCACTTTGTGCGGGAGAAAACGTAATTGCCTCCGGACGAGCTTCAAGCGTCAAGTCTTTCATCAGGCAACCTCCTGTTGAGTGGGAAGAATGGCTTTACGGCAAGTCATTAATGGCTGGATGTGTTTGCCAAAGTTTTCAATACCTGCCAGGAAATCATCAAAAGTCAGCAGTACACCTTCACAGCCAGGGACGCTCGCCACTTCATCAAGCAGCCGTGCAACGGTAGACCATGAACCCACCAATGTGCCCATATTGATATTGACGGCAGAAGTCGGGTCGGCCATTTGGCGTACATTGGTATCGCTGCCAGAACGGGTATCTTTCTGGCTTTGTTCTGTAAGCCAGGACAAAGCGCCTTCGTCGGCACCGTCTTTGTAGTGTTCCCACTTGGCGCGGGCGGCTTCGTCTGTTTCATCGGCTATCACCATAAACAACACGTAGGAGCCCACATCACGCCCGGCCTGTTCTGCCGCGGCTTTCATGCGAGCGGCGGTGGGGGCGAAGGCGGTGGGGGTGTTGACACCTTTCCCAAAACAGAAGTTGTAATCGGCGTATTGCGCTGAAAAAGCCATTCCGGCATCACTTTGCCCGGCGCAAATAACTTTGACGGGTTGTTCCGGGCGCGGGCTCAGGCGGCAGTCGTTCATGGTGAAAAATTCACCTTTGAAGTCGCTCTGGCCTTTACCCCATAAATCCCGAAGAACTTGTACGTACTCGGTCAGGTAGTCATAACGGCGGGAGAAGTATTCATCCCCTGGCCACATACCCATTTGTTCGTATTCGGGTTTTTGCCAGCCAGTGACCAGGTTTACCCCAAAACGCCCACCGGATATGGAATCCACAGTGGATGCCATGCGGGCGACAATCGCCGGGGGCAAGGTTAGCGTTGCGGCTGTTGCGTAAATCTGAATTTTTGACGTAACAGCCGCCAGGCCTGCCATCAGAGTGAATGATTCCAGGTTGTGATCCCAAAATTCAGTCTTACCACCAAAACCACGCAGCTTGATCATAGAAAGGGCAAAGTCAAAGTGGTAATGCTCAGCCTTTTGCACAATGGCCTTATTAAGCTCAAACGTTGGCATGTACTGTGGTGCATTGGTTGAAATCAGCCAGCCGTTGTTACCGATAGGAATGAATACACCGATTTTCATCGCGGACCTCGCACGTCTTGGTTGAGTGAATGCATGGGCCTGGCATCCTGCCGGCATTTCCTGTCACCACGCTGTAGCTAAAATGTTGCAATTGTGATGCCAAAAATAAAAAGTATTTATTATTAAATAGTTAATAAATAACGTAAAAAAAGTAAGGTTAATAAAGTGGACTATTTGGTCAAAAATGGTGCACAAAAAAGCACCATCAGGGCGCACAAGCTTCAAGCTTGTCGAGTGGTGAGGCGGATTTTGTTATGCTGTCTGCATCCCTAAACGGAGAGTAAATATGGCCGGTGAAACGGTAAAAACAACAGGGCGGCGCTCCCGGGCGGTCGCTGCGAAAAAACAGGCAATTCTGGCCGCGGGGTTAGCTCTTTTTTCTCAATATGGTATTCATGGCACCAGCCTTGACCAGGTGGCAGAACAGGCCGGTGTTTCCAAGACGAATATGCTCTATTACTACCCGTCGAAAGAAGCGCTGTATGTCGCTGTGCTTAAAGAAATTTTGGAAATCTGGCTGGCACCTTTCAAGTCCTTTAGCGCTGACCAGGAGCCGTTGGTAGCAATAGGTGATTACATTCGCCGAAAACTGGAGGTCTCCCGCGACCATCCCCAGGCATCCCGTTTGTTTTGCCTGGAAATGTTGCAGGGCGCACCGTTATTAATGGCCGAGTTGTCTGGTGATTTAAAACAACTGGTGGATGAAAAATCTGCGATTATTGCTGACTGGGTTGCCAATGGGAAACTGGCTCCCGTTGACCCACAGCACCTGGTTTTTATGATTTGGGCCACCACCCAGCACTATGCTGATTTTGCCACGCAAATAGAGGCGGTTACCGGAAAAAATCTCAGTGACCCGCAATTTTTCGCCGATACCGTGGCAAGTGTGCAGCGCATAATCACCGACGGTATTCGGGTACGTTAACGGCCTGGGGGCAGGTAAACCTGTGGTAACCGAGCTTACCAGGGAACTATTTCAGTATATAGTTTGCGCCATCTCCCCCGTTATACCGTGCCTGCAGTTCCCCTCCCGAAAAACCGTTGATTCAGCACAATTGTACTTCCTCTATTTCCCTACTTCCCTTGCGTCTACTTGTTTTCCCACAGTTATTAATCATGTGGACTATCTTTAGTTTTATTACCAGGGGATAGCTGCAGACTGTGATGCATTGCCTAAAGTAACAGCAGTTAATGCCGATACTTCCAATACCTTTCGGTGCATCCCTCTTGAGCCGTAAATCCAGGTTGCAGCAATGGGTGAATGAAAACCGATGATACAGTCCGGGTTAAGGACGGTTTTGCTTCAAGACGAAAGGGCTGATGCCATGTACGAAAAAATACACAATGCCGGTACAAGTGGGCAGGGTGTTACGCCAGCATTGAGCCAGTTACAAGCGCTTGATGACGTACTTGCCATTGCTGAGTTCGATGGCAACGGATGCGTGCGCCAGGTGAATGAAAATTTGTTGAATCTGTTTGGCTACCAGTCAGAAGAAGTGGTAGGGCGCCATCATAGTGAGTTTTGCCTGCCTGATTTTGCTGACCACCCGCGCTACCTTGTACTGTGGCAGGATTTGATGCGCGGTATTTCGGGCTCAGGCCTGATTATTGCGTTGCACAAAACAGGACGTTTTATCTGGATTGATGTTACTTGGGTGCCTGTTGCTGATATAAGCGGGCAGATTACTGGCGTGCTGGCATTGGTTCGCCCGGCTAACGAACAGACCCGGCATGATTTTGAACAACCCGCGCTGATGTACCAACAATTCCAGGTCACCGAAGTGATTCACACCGCCGTAATGGTGAGCGATGGTGCAGGCCATATTCGCTATGTCAGTAAAGGCTTCACACAGTTACTTGGCTGGGAACTTAACGGGCTTAATGGCGTAAGCTCGGTTGATTTGTTACTGAGCGAACTTGATGAACCTGCCCGCCAGGCGGTTATCCGCGAACTGAGTAGCGGAGAGCCACTGGAAGGTGAATACTTAATTGAAGATAAAAGCCATCACCAGCATTGGGTAAGATTGGTGTGTTACCCAATAGTCAATCCCCAGACCCGGCAAGTGTTGCACCAGGTGTGGATGGTATACAGCGTCACACACAGTAAAATCTACGAAGCACTGCAGCAACAGGTTCTGGAAGCGCTGGTTCAGGAGCGCCCGCTGGTGGATGTGCTTGAGCTGATTTGTAATGAAGTTGAGCGTATCGCCCCGGATATTACAGCCACCATTCTTGAGCTGGATAACCGGGGGCGGCTGTTTCCCCTGGCAGGCCCTGGCATGGCAAAATCCTACTCGCGCCAGCTTGAAGGGTTACAGATTGGCCCCAATGTAGGTTCCTGTGGCTCTGCCGCCTGGTTTAACCAGCCTGTGCTGGTTACTGACATAGCCACAGACCCTCGCTGGGACGCCTTTCGCGATTATATCTTGCCGCTGGGTTATATTGGCTGCTGGTCAACACCTGTGTGTAATAACCAGGGCAAAGTGATTGGCACCTTTGCGTTCTATTTCCGCCAGCCGTTAACGGAGCGCATCTCATTACTGCACCAGTATCTGATTGATGTCTCGACCCATTTATGTTCACTGGCACTAACCCGTGAGCATGCGCGCCAGCGAATCAGCCAGTTGGCGTTTTACGACAGCCTGACTGGGCTACCAAACCGCAGCCTGTTACAGGCCAAACTGGACCAGGAAATTGAAGCAGCAGCATATCGCAACGAAGCGGTGGCTGTACTGTTTATTGACCTGGACCGTTTTAAACAGATTAATGACTCATACAGCCACCAGTTAGGGGATGATGTCCTGGTACAGGTTGCGCAGCGCCTGCAATGTGCATTACGCGTAACGGATATTGCAGGCCGCCTTTCCGGGGATGAGTTTTTAGTGGTGATGCCACAGTGCGACAAAGACCAGGCGCAGGAAGCTGTATCCCGTTTACAGTCGGTACTCCATGAGCCGCTGGAGTTACCGGGAACGGCGTTGTCAGTAACGGCAACTATTGGTCTTGCTATGTATCCTAACGATGGCAAAACAGTGGATGAGCTGATTCAGCATGCTGACCTGGCGATGTCTCAGGCCAAAAGTTGTGGTCGTGGGCAGTGGGCATTTTTCAGTAATGATATGGGCCAGACAGCACAGGAGCGCATGAAGCTCGAAAGTGCTTTGCGCCGGGCGGTGAAACAGAGTGAGTTGCAGCTCTATTACCAGCCCCAAATTACACTGCGTGATAACAGCATTTATGGCGTTGAAGCGCTGGCCCGTTGGATCCATCCTGAATTTGGCATGGTGCCGCCTTCGCGTTTTATTCCCCTGGCTCAGGAGTGTGGGTTGATTGCTGAGTTAGGTATCTGGGCGATGGATACAGCCTGTGAACAACTTGCCGCCTGGCAGGCTCAGGGCATTCCCGTACCGGCGGTGTCGGTTAATCTTTCTTCCACCAGTTTTCATGACCTGTCATTACCAGTTACTGTGGCAAAGATCCTCGAAAAGCATGGGCTGGAGCCCCATCACCTTACACTGGAATTGACGGAAAGTGTTTTGCTGGACAGTAACGTGAATACGGTGACATGCCTGAATGAAGTCAACGCGCTGGGCGTCCGTCTATCGATGGATGATTTTGGTACGGGTTACTCCAGCCTGAGTTATTTGCGCCGGTTACCGTTCAGTGAGCTGAAACTGGATCGCAGCTTTGTGGCAGATCTTGAAAACGATGAGATAGCCTGCTCCCTCAGTAAAGCAATTATGGGCATTGGGGAAAGCCTGAGGCTGATTGTGGTCGCTGAAGGTGTGGAAACCTGCGAGCAATTTAACCGTTTGCGTGACCAGGGCTACCCGGTAGTACAGGGGTATTTGCTTGCCCGGCCAATGACACCACAAGCACTACTAGCCTGGCTGGATGAGCGCCAGATGATAGCCAGTATACAGGGCAATTAATCTTTGCCCGTATCGGGCGCTTGCACGCGCTGAAAGAGATAAAGAGAGCCTGGTGACAGGCTCTCTTGCTATTAAAAATGCGGTAACGCTAACAGGAAATGGCACCATCCTGTGCCATTCGGGCAGATTATACGGGTGCTGGCAGGGCAGATACCTGCACTGGCCTCATCTGAACCTCGGGTGTTTCCAGTTCCTGCTCACTAACACGGAATACCGCTATTTCGCTGGCGAGTTCCTGCGCTTCCTGGCGTAATAGCGTGGTGTTATGGGCTGTCTGGTTAATCGTGGCAAGGTTTTCTGCTACGGTTTGCTCCATTTGGCTTACCGCCCGGGTGACTTCATCAATCCCTTTGCTTTGCTCATCTCCGGCCACACGAATTTCCGCCATGATATTTTTTACCTGTTCCACATCATTGACTAACTGAGCCAACTGCTTCCCGGCATTGTCGATAAACTGGCTTCCGGCTAAAACATGGTTGTTTGAATCGTCAATCAGCGCTTTTATTTCATGAGATGCAGTGGCACTGCGTTGTGCCAGTAACCGCACTTCTCCCGCGACAACGGCAAACCCCCGGCCTTGTTCACCCGCGCGGGCGGCTTCCACTGAAGCATTTAGTGCCAGGATATTGGTCTGGAAGGTGATGTCATCAATAACACGCAAGATTTCGCCAACTCTGCCGGATGCCTGGCGGATGTTATTCATGGAACTGATAACCTGCTTCATTACCTGGTCATTTTGTTGCGCAGTACCCGCTGTTTTTTCGGCCAGTTGGTCGGCAACACGCACGTTGTCGGCATTCTGTCGCACAGTAGCATTGAGTTGCTCCATTGCCGCGGCGCTTTGCTCCAGTGCGGCTGCCTGGCCTGCGATTTTATCCGCCAGCCCACTGTTGTTGTCTGCCAGAGCAGCAGCCCCCTCTGCGACAATTTCGCTGGTGCTTTGGGCGCTACGCACCACACTGGCGATTTTATCGGCAAACTGGTTAAAGGCATGGGCAATACCCGCTAACTCATCTTCGCCGTTGTCGTCCAGACGCCGGGTAAGGTCACCATCGCCGTGGGCAATTTCGTGCAGTGCCTGTTGTGTGGCATTCAGTCTGCGTGTCATGGTTTTACTGATTACCCAGAAACCCAGCATCAGCACAGCCAGAACGGGAACCAGAATAAACAAAATACCGTGGGTAATGGTTGCGGCCAGGCCCGATACCCTGGCATCAGGGGTAACCAGGCCAATAACCCAGCCAGTGCTCTTCATGTGAAACAGGCTGACCTGCGTATGTTCCCCCAGTAACGGGTCTTTCAGGTTGCCCACGGCGGTAACACTGGTGTCATCGTGAAACTGGTTAACTGCATTATTTACCGGTGTGAGCCAGGGGTGTTTTTCTGCCAGTTGTGCCAACGACATCAACTGTTTTTCATGGGCAACTGGCGAAAAAATAATTTGTTTGGTGGCGTCCAGAACAAAAGTATAGCCGCCGGTAACTGTTCCGCTTTTTTGCAGGTAAGCGCCGAGATTATCAAGCTGGACATCAATGGTGGCGACCCCGGCAAACTGGCCTGCTGCATTATGGTAAGGCACGCTGCAGGTCACCATATTCACACCAGAGACCGGGTCCTGGTAAACTTCAGACCAGGTGCACTGGTTACCTGGCGCATTTTTCACTGCGGTGTACCAGCTTTCGTTATGGTAATCCGCAGTAGACGGGTCGTTATAGCCATTAGAAAAGGTCAACTTACCGTCATTTCCTCGTGCCCAGAAAAAGCTGTGCCGGGCTTCACCCTCGCTGAAGGCATTCGGCTCAGGCCAGATACCGCCGCCCGCTATGGTGTTGTTTTGCTGGGCATCAATCATACCTGGCAGAACGTCTTTATAGAGGGCGTCCTGGTGAGGAAGTTGTTCCGCCAGGCGGGCCATACTGATGGCCTGGCCTTCAATTTTTTTCAGTTGCTGGTCAATATTGGCAGACAGGTTATTTCCCGCCTGGAGAATCAGTTGGTTGCTGGCATCAATGATTCGCGGCCGGGCGAACCACTGCATGGTGAAATACACAATCAGCACTGTGACGGCCAGAATAATGACGCCACCGGAAAGCAACTTTCCGGATAAACGCGCCGGAATGAATCGCATACAGACTCCTTAACACTTAAATAGAATACTTGCGCACAGCGGCCAGGGGACAGAAACGTCTAATGCGCTTCTGTTCCGGTGGGAGCCAGAAAGTTAAGCAGGGTAGTGATGCAGGTTTTTTTTATTGAATCCTGAAAGAGCTATCGGCAATGGCGTGATAAACCTGAGGGTAATAGGGGTGTTATAAGTATTTACTATGGAAGTTGTTCAGGTTGTGTGGGTAGCGGGCGGTTTCTTGCCCGGAAAGTACCGGGCTTATGGGTTGAGTAATAGGCTTATGAGTTTAGTAATAATAGCATTTGAGCTGCCTGAATAATGCGTTTTGGTACCGGAACTCGTTGAATACAATTATCGCCAATATGATGAGATAGAACACTAATATACTTGAAATCAAGTAATCCGACATATTTCCCTCCCCGGCTCCGGTTAAAAAGATGGCGCTAAATAAGTTACTGGCGAAAATGGTACATAACCCCATTGAAAGCGAGGCGAACAGGGTATATTTAAAGCTTTGAGCTTCCCGTGTCTCATAGTCAGTTTCATGGTAAGGCACATAGCTGCTCAGGTGGGTGATATTGATTTCACTGAGTGAAGGTGCTGCCGCCAGTAGCTGCCCTTGCTGGCCATGGCGAACCGCACTGGCGGCCCATTCCAACATAAGCCAGAGGTAACCCGTACTCCATTGGTCAGTAGGTTGCAGGGTATGCCACTTTTGGCTGCTGGCAGGAAACCCTGCGGCATTTATTGCCTCCTCCAGTAAATATTTCCCTTCTCCGCTGATGTTGGTGCGCCACAGGTGGCGTAACTTAGCACTGGGTACACGTTCTGTGGCAAACAGTATTTGTACTGTTTCTGTTAACGTATTTAATGGGCTGGTGACACTGCTAAAGTACCAGACCGGGACATGCTGTGATGCCACTTTCTCATTCCAGCAGAACAAAAAAGCTGTGCCGTGCTCACAAAATTCATCTTCTGGTTTCGTGTGTAGCTCGAGCGAAACCAGCAACCTGAACCCTGTGAAACCCTTTGCTATCCACTCATCCAGCATACTTCTGTCGGGGGTGGTCGCCTGGGTGTGGACAGCAACATCATTAAATTGTGGGTAATATTGCCTGAACAGTGTGACAGCATCCTGAAATACCTGATCATTGCCATGGCGGATAAATAACCATATTTCACTCAGCGCTTCCGGATTTTTCAATGCAGAAAAGGACAGTTTGCTCAGGAGTAATGACAAGGCCTGTTGGGTACGGCTAAGGCCATTATGTTCATCCGGCGTGATAGGCAATTTACGGGGAATATCTTTACTGGCAGGCATTTCTCCTTCCAGATTAAGTATTTTTAGTGTTGCATTATCTACCGGGAAGAGCGAAGCGTGCTCAGCGATTTGTATCGCCTCAGATGTTTTGTTTTTCCACCATATAAGATGCTGACCATAAAGCGAGTCACGGTTCCAGTGCCGTAGTTTTCTGAATAAATAGGCACAGAGAAACAGGCTTATAACCAGAGCCCCAGAAAAAAACGGGAGTAGTACGGTTTGTTGCAACAACCTGGATAATGTAAGTGTTGTTTCATCCAGTGTTGTTAAACCGAGTACCAGCACAACGATAGTGGTGCACAGTACCGTAATCCAGGCTGTTTTGTGAGGGAAATGAAGCGTATTCGCACTGGGATAAGGGTTTTTTGGTAAGGGATGACGTAAGTATATCATTCAGCATACCCCGGCATCGGGTAAGGAAGAGATGAGTGAACAACCACATTGTGTATGGCATTGTTCAACGGCTACAGGGCGACTATTCATCAGCCATCCAGGGGAGCCTTCTGTAACAATGGTTGGGCCGTGAATGGCACACAACGCCTGATCGCCCGCCAGCACAATAGGTATTCCGCCAAAGAGTGCACCGCTGGCTTGCGTAACGGAGCCACCTCTGCTGAGTTTATCGCCCAGGCGAATAACACGTTGTCGAATCATCTGAAAATCCTTTTATATGAGTGATGGTTAATGGTCTGAAAGAAAAAATTTTATTGCCAGGTATGAGCTACTATTCCAGCCCGGCACCCAGATCGCAGCGCATATGTGTCCAGCCGCGGTAATCCTTCACTTCCGGAATGGCTTCCGGCAGGTTCTGGAAGTTGGTGTAATGTTTATAAACCAGCTGGTTAAGCACCCGTGGCGGATCGATATATTCAAGGCCCCACCCTCTCCCGGGCGAACGGGGTGAAATATGGTACTGACGAGGCTTGCCACGAAACATAATGGAGTAATCAATACCGGGGCCGCCGGGCGCCAGCCTGGGGTCATCAAAGGGGTGGGAGGACATATAAATCCGGCCCTGTCTGGTCAGCAGGAAGCCCTGATCATTAACCACGGTGACTGAGACGATGTCATCATAAGAGGGAGTTTCCGTACCATCATCTTCATCGCCTTTGAACTTAACGCCTTGCCATGTTTTTCCATAGTCTTTGGAAACTCGCATACCGGCCTCACCCCAAATAGGCACCGCCATATACCGCTCCGATGTGTTAATCAGTTTACGAGTGAATATCCGATAAGACTGGTAATAAATTTGGCTGCGGATATCATTTTTTTGGTCAACAAACCACAGTTCACCTTCACAGTGCCAGCCTTTAAGCTCCAGCCAGCGGTGCTCATCGAAGCGGTACACCACCTGCACCGGTGGCTGGCGCGGGTGGCAGGCAGCGAGTAACCCGCAGGCCAGTAACGCTAACAGGCTGCGCCGTAATACTCTTTTTTTAACCGGGTTCATGGTTTGCTCCATCTGTGGTTGGCATTGGGCAACGGGGTACCCGCTGGGGCGGGCATATCCCACTGGGGCAGGGGGGTAACTTGTGGGTGTGGGTCTCGTGGGTGGCGCGGGGGTTCTGTGCGCTCTGCGGGTGCATATTCATTAACAACCCCAAACTCTCCACTGGGTAAAATATCATTGGGCTTATTCATAAAGTCTTTTGTGTCTTCCTTTGGTAATTCCCCCGTTTTGTAATACTTTTTGGTAAATTCATCCGGGTTATTCCAGTGCCGCCAGTCTGCCTGGCGAATCAGGCGTTGCCAGAAATCCGGGTCTTCAAAGGCCATGCAGTTGCCTATTGCCAGGTCCCAGGCCATTACTTTTTCGGGTACATCCGGGCTCATCACTATTGAAGAGTGCTGGCTCAGTTTTACCGGGTCGCCATATTTTTCCATCTGGTCAATCTCTTCATCGGTTTTATTACGAAACAGCACATACTCCCTATGCTGCGGGTTACCGCCCACATAACCTGAAGTGAAGGTGGTTTGGTAATGGGCGTTAATTTCCGCTATCTCTTTATCGGTCAGTTTCTGCCCAGGTCGGGGTGGTTGGCCGTACAAATTGATAACATTGCGGTTCTCTTTCACCTGCCAGACCAGGCTGTATGACCGGGCAGAATAGTCAATGTAGCGGTCTTCGCGCCCAATACCGCTGTGGTAGCGTTGTTTGCCTTCATCGGGGGTATGGCCCATCAGGGTAAAGGTGAACACTTCAGGCAGGGCATCACCGTTAACGGTGACCTCACTGTTCCATGGGTAACTGGCATTGGTGGGCCAACTGTCGTAGATAAAATCGCCGGGCTGTTCAGGGAGTTTTTCAAACGGTGCCTGCGCCGGGTTCCCGCCCACTGGGTAGCGCTGGCTGAAGACGCGCTGGAACAGATTGGGGTGCTTGCGGGCAAGCGGGTCTGGAATGCCACGCCAGCCCATGCCCTGCACATTGATAAGTGAAACCGTGCCGTCGTCCGGGCAAAAGTAGTTATATACCCGGCCAAAGTTATTCCGGCTGTGGCGTGGGTCGCTGTGCCAGTGGTGGTTAAGCCCCAGTGTGCCGTCATTGACCATGGCCTGGAGAAAATCCGGGGCGTAGTGCCCGTCTGGGGCATATTTCGGGTTAGTGGCCATCAGGTTGCAGAAGTTGGCGAAGGTTTGCTGGCGGGCGCGGGTGGTCTGCTGGCGGCCGGGCAGGCGGTTTTCCATAAAGCGTTGTTCAAGGGAGTAGGGTGAATGGCACAGAATCACACAGTCTGCAGGGGTTCTGTCTGCCCGCTTTACCAGCATATTGGCCAGCATTGCCAGCAGGGTGCCCTGGCTGTGTGCCACAATATTGATTGTATCAAACTCAGTATCTTTATTACCGCGGATTGCCAGGATCAAATCTGCCAGGCGCTGGGCGGCAAAAAACTGGTAAATGCGGTGCGGGTTTTGGTAAATCGGGTGGGTGAAATCATTGTGGTTAAATTTTGAGTGGCGGCTGTATGCACCGGCAAGCCAGGTGGCAACACCGCCAGCACCAGGGCCCAGCATATCAGGCAGGCAAGTCGTGGCGTTGGCAAAGGTGCCGCCGTCTTTTGCCCCGGCAAGGTTAAGAACATTGCCAAAGTTGTCGTTAAGAAAACCGCGCCCTTCAGGGTTAAGTTTTTTCAGGCGTTTGGCATCATTTTCCAGCCAGGCATCATAAGGCAGCATGGCGTCCGGGCCCAGTTTACGCACTTCTTCCCGGTAACGGCGCTGGTCTTCAAGCCAGGTGGCGTGGTCAACCGGGCGGTAGCCCCAGTGAAAAGGGATGACGGGTGAACGGCCACTGCCGGTAATACGCTGCGGCGGGTTGCTTAAGTCGGTTTGCCCGCCAAGTTCCCCCCATTGGTGAATATGCAGATCATTGCGTGCAAGGCGGGTATTCAGCCCGGCAACAATGCCTTTTTCCTGGTGCTGGTAGGCTTCACCTGTGTCGTTTACCCCATGAACCAGAATCACAATACAGGGCAGTGGCCGGCCCGCTGTAAATTGCTGCACCAGCATGGCACCGCTGGTTTCAACCGGCACACCAATAAAGTTCCCCAGTTCATGGTTGTTGTAAACCGGGCTGGCATTATCCTTATGCGTACTCATTGTTTGGCTTCCCGTTTGAGTGAAACAACGCAGGCTTCTGTTTCGGTGAGAGAAAGGAGTGGCGAGTGCCCGTTGGCATCGGTTTTCCCTTCAACCACCGAGCCGTCGGCTCTTTTTATTCTGAACGCCTGGTTTACCAGCACTTGCCCCGGCTCCCCGTCACAACACAGTTGCACCTTGCGCCCTAACGCTCCCGGGTTGAAAGCAGGCGCGACTAGTTTGGTGGTATCCCCTGGGTGCCACGCCAGTGTGGGGGATTTCTGGTCTATGCTGACAGGCGAAAATATTTCAACACTGCCGTTAGGGTGAATACGTATCCCGCCCCCACCACTGTGGAGGAATATGCCATTTTTGGCGCTGAGTTGGAGTTCGCCCTTGCTGCTGGTAAGTTGCATATTCTGCTCGGACAGCGCAGATAACGTGCCACGCTGCGCCTGGAAATTAAGATTACCGCTGGCCGCAATAAGCTTAATTCCAGCTTTACGCACAAAAGCGGAAATCCCCTGGCCTGCGGCAAGAGAAAGTGTTTTCAGAATATTGATACTGCCATGGTTTTCGGCGGTAACGATGGCATCTTTACCCGCAGAAAGTTGCAGGTTTTTGGGGGTGGCCTGGGTGATCCCTGCATCGCCCCAGGCGACAATTCCCGGTTGGTTGAGGTGTTGCAGCGCCTGGTTTGCTTCTTGCTGAGAGCCTGTATCTACGGTATCGCTCCCTGCCTGTTGCGCACTGCCTTGCAGACTGCGCGCCAGAACAAGGGCCTGCTCCAGTTGCCGGATGGTCTCCGGCATATCCAGTTGCTTACCCTTTGCACCCGGTTGGGAAGCCGTGGTCAGTAAGATGCCTTTTGCGGAGCGAATCGCGGTATGGTTATCGGTACGCAATTCTGCACCTTCTCCACGCGGCTTGCGCTCAGCATCCACCATTCGCCCCAGGTTGAGTTGCGATTTACCCGGCTCAGTAGCCAGTTTGATATGCTGCTCGCCCTTTTTATCTTCCATGCGCAATTTGTTCTTGCCATGGGTGCGAATAACATTGCGGGTACTGTTGGTGTAGTTAACCACGTCGGGATTAAAAGCGTTATGCAACACATGGGCGATATACGGGCGTTCGGGGTCGCCGCCTTCAAAAGCAACCGCAACCTCCATGTTATCGAGCAGTGGGAAGTGAATACCATATTGGTCACCGGCGTAAATTCGGGCCAGGCGTACGGGCATACTTTCTTCACCTTTATGCCATTCATCACGGTCAAAACTAAATTTCACTTTATAACGGCCAAATTTATCCGGCCGGGCTAGTTGGTCGTTGCGTTTTGAGCCTGAAACCCGTGCCGGAACAGTGCCGGTAATCACCGGACGAGGGCGATATGCGGGCCGCCATACCACTAAGTTGTTTTTGGGCATACCGGACAATTTCGCCTGGAAACCATGCCCACGCCCACCCTGGCAGACCAGTGACGTAACCAGAAAACCGGGCTCAAATACTTGCGGTGTATCCCCCGTTATCTGCACCAGCATTCCTGGCAAAATTGCCGGGTCGTCTGCTGTGGCATGCAACTGCACACGCGCACATAAATGGCGTTCGTGGCGAATACGGGCATAGAACCATGCGCTCTCTGCCACTTCACCGGGTGCCACCGCATAGCGGTCGCCCATTGATTGGGTGTTGTCGCCATACTGGTAATCGCAGCCCACCGTAAAGGGGGCTTCGCGCCCTTGGTCTGCGGTGGATTCCGGGAAGGGTTCTTCTTTATTGTGGTAGTAATAATTACGGCTGTGAGCGGCGCGCGGGGTTACCTGTGCATGGCTTACCATATCGCGAATAGTTAAGGTATCGCCCACCAACCCGGCTTCAGGAAGCGCCTGAATGGTATGGCCTCTGATATACATTTTCAGGCTGTCGCTAAAGACAATAACCGTCACATTTTCAACTTTTTCATGGGGCTCAAACCGAAACCAGATACCGGTTTCTGATAATACCCGTAGCACAAAGTCGTAGTCCGATTCGCCCCACTGGACCATCATTTCCCGCAGTGGATAGCGCCATGACAAGTTGTCCATATTAATTTCATAACCATGCAGGCCATGGGATTTTAAAATACGGGTGACAACTTCTGGTACGGAAACCTGCTGGTAAATAGCATAGCGGCGAGAATGGCGCAGTAATACCAGTGGGTGCTCAAGTGTGGCTTCATAATAGGATTCATCTTTATTGGCAGACAAACGTGAAAATGCGGTAATTATGCCGTGTACTTCCCGTAAGCATTGCCATTTGGGTAGGTTTTTCCTGTAGCGAGAATAATCCGGGTTAGGGCTGCGCATCACAAATATGGCTGGCTGCAGCATAATATTTTCAGGAGAAATATCTTGTTCAGGAGAAGTGAAGCGCAATGTATAACACCAGGGTTCACTCAGCGCTTCCTGCCCGGTAAATGACTCTATATCTGTTTCTATGGTGGTACGTTTAAATAGCAGTAAATAACGGTTGAGAGTGTCTGCCTGAATTTGTTGGTGCTTTTGGGGAATGTCCGCCATCTGAGCTTTCCATGATAATCGCGCTCGTGAAAGTTGGGCGGAGAGTAAGCCAGGAAAAAACAGCGGTAAATACGTTATTTATATGGTTATTCATCAGGAAAAAATAACAAATCCGCCTGAGGCCAGGAAGCGTGTGCGTTGGTGAGGTGTTTTATTTTTAATGAAAATGGCAGGCTGTTAATAATTTTATAATGGAGCGGTTTGTTTATTATTATACTGTTAGCCGTATTATGAATACGGGCACCTGTATTCAACATGTTTTTTGCAAGGTTGTTTGTTCAGCAAAATAAAACGCCGCAGTTGCAGCGTTTTATTGTGTCACGGAAAATAGAAGAGATTATTTATGCCGCGATTTCAGGTTATCAATTACTGTGCCTAAATCCAGTTCCTGATCCTGCAACAGTACCAGTAAGTGGTACATCAGGTCAGATGCCTCATTCGTCAGTTCATGCTTATCATGCACCGTTGCGGCGAGCGCGGTTTCCACACCTTCTTCACCCACTTTCTGGGCAATGCGCTTGGTGCCGCTGGCATAAAGTTTGGCGGTGTAAGAACTGGCCGGGTCCGCGTGTTTGCGCTCTGCCAGCAGGCTTTCCAACTCGTACAGGAAATGCCACTGATGGTGAGTATCACCGAAACAACTGGAAGTCCCTTTATGGCAGGTGGGGCCAATGGGGTTCACCATAACCAGCAGAGTGTCGTTGTCGCAGTCAGCGGTGATACTTACCACATTGAGAAAATGGCCGGAAGTTTCGCCTTTGGTCCACAGGCGCTGTTTAGTCCGTGACCAGAACGTCACTTTGCCATTTTGCTCTGTCTGCGCCAGGGCTTCCTGGTTCATATAACCCAGCATCAGGACTTCACCGGATACGGCGTGCTGCACGATAACCGGTAACAAGCCATCGGTTTTTTCCCAGTCCAGTTGCGCACGTTGTTGTTCTGTTAACACACTCGAATCTCCACACCTTGCTGCGCCAGATACGCTTTCAGTTCACCAATATTGATTAACTGTTTATGAAACACGGAGGCGGCGAGCGCACCATCCACGTTAGCGTCACGAAATGCCTCGAGGAAATGTTCCATTGTGCCAGCACCGCCAGAAGCAATCAGCGGGACATGGCAAACCTCGCGCACTTTTTTTAACTGAACCAGGTCGTAGCCATTACGTACACCGTCCTGGTTCATCATATTCAGGACGATTTCGCCCGCACCGCGCTTTTGCACTTCCTGCACCCAGTCCAGGGTTTCCCATTGGGTGACGCGGGTACGGCTTTCATCGCCAGTATACTGGTTAACATGGTATTTCCCGGTTTCATTGTCAAACCAGGTATCAACGCCCACCACAATACACTGAACGCCAAAGCGGTCAGCCAGGCGAGTGATGAGCGTTGGGTCTGCCAGTGCCGGGGAGTTAATCGAAATCTTATCTGCCCCGAACGACAGGATCCGTGCCGCGTCTTCCAGCGACTTAATGCCGCCAGCCACACAAAATGGGATGTCGATGACTTCCGCAACTTTGGCTACCCAGCTTTTGTCGACCACACGGCCATCACTGGAGGCGGTGATATCATAAAAAACCAGTTCGTCGGCACCTTCTGCCGCATAGCGCTGGGCCAGCGGGACGATATCGCCAATAATTTCGTGGTTACGGAACTGCACGCCTTTTACCACCTGGCCGTCTCGTACATCCAGACAGGGGATTATCCGTTTTGCCAGCATTCGATTGCCTCCGTTACGCTAAATTTACCTTCCAGCAGGGCGCGTCCAACAATCACACCTTCCACACCACTGCCACGCAAAGCGGCGATATCTGCCAGGCCACCAATGCCCCCAGAAGCCTGAAAGGCCACTTGCGGGTAATGTGCACACACATCGCGGTAAAGGCCGACATTGGAACCCGCCAGGGTACCGTCACGGGAAATATCGGTGCACAGCACATGTTTCAGGCCAAAAGGCAGAAAGCGCTCAACAACATTCTCCAGAGACTGGCCGGAGGTTTCTTGCCAGCCACTGACCGCGACTTGCTTATTTCCCTGCTGGTCAATGCGCACATCCAGAGCCAAAACCAGGGCGTCAGCGCCGAATTTAGTGAACCATTGCTCAACTGTTTCCGGCGATTTTACCGCAGTTGAACCCACCACCACTCGGGTGGCTCCGGCATTAAGCAGTGCGGCAACATCGTCTTCGCTGCGCACACCACCACCAACCTGAACCGGCACATCCACACCCGCCAGCAGGTTTTGCAGTAAAGGAATCTGGCGTTTCGCCGGGTCTTTTGCGCCGGTTAAATCCACCAGGTGCAACACTTGTGCGCCCATACCAGCGTAGGCCTGCAGGCGCGGCAGGGGATCGCTGCCGTAGTCGCGTTGCTGCCCGTAATCGCCCTGATGCAGGCGAACCACTTTGCCATCAATTAAATCCAGTGCGGGAATAATCATCTCGCTTACATCTCCAGAAAGTTTTTGAGCAACTGCGCACCGGCGGAACCAGAACGTTCGGGGTGAAACTGCACGCCGAAGAAGTTGTCTTTTTGCACGGCGGCGGTGAAGGCTTCGCCGTAACTGCATTGTGCAATGGTGTTGGCGCATACGGGCATCGCATAACTGTGAACAAAGTAAAACCAGGCACCCGGTTCGATGCCACGAAACAGGCGGTCACCGGCTTTAGGGTAAACCTTGTTCCAGCCCATATGGGGCAGCGGCAAGCCTGCGTCTTTCATTTTTAATACCGGCTGGTCAACCAGCCCCAGGGTTTCCACACCGTTATTTTCATCACTGGCGGTACCAAGCAACTGCATACCCAGGCAAACCCCCAGCAAGGGCTGAGTGGCGGTTTTCACCAGTTCAACCAGCTCGCGTTCACGCAACTGGTCCATGGCGGCTTGTGCAGTGCCTACGCCGGGCAGGATCAGTTTATCTGCCTGGCGGATAACATCCGCATCTTTACTGATGGTTGGTTCATAGCCCAGGCGTTGTACCGCAGAGCGGACAGACGACAGGTTGGCACACCCGGTATCAATAATGACGACATTCATTACAACACTCCTTTTGACGAAGGCAGTGCATCCCCTTCCACGCGAATGGCCTGGCGCAGTGTGCGGCCAAAGGCCTTGAACAGGCTTTCAACGCGGTGGTGATCATTTTTGCCTTTGGTTTTCAGGTGCAATGTCACGCCCATGGTATAAGAGAGCGAGCGGAAGAAGTGCTCGACCATTTCGGTGCTCAAATCGCCCACGCGCTGGTAATTGAACTCGGCTTTATATTCCAGGTGCGGGCGGCCAGAAATATCCATGGCGCAGCGTGCCAGGCATTCATCCATGGGCAGCACAAAACCAAAGCGCGCAATACCACGTTTGTCGCCCAGGGCCACACGCAGTGCTTCACCTAAGGCCAACCCGGTATCTTCAACGGTGTGGTGGTCGTCAATGTGCAGGTCGCCATGGACTTTAACGGATAAACGGAACCCGCCGTGGGTGGCAATTTGGTCCAGCATGTGGTCGAAGAAACCTACACCCGTGTTGATGGTGCTTTCACCTTCGCGATCGAGCCACACTTGTACGTCAATCTGGGTTTCGCGGGTATTACGCTCAACCCGTGCGTACCGGTCGCGCTGGGTGAGTTTGGTGCAAATATCGTCCCAGCTCAGGTTATCGGGTGCGTATTGCAGCCCCTGAATACCCATATTGCTTGCCAGCGCGATATCGGTTGCGCGGTCACCAATCACATAGCTGTTGGCGGCATCCATCACACCGCGTACCAGGTATTTTTCGACCAGCCCGGTTTTAGGTTTGCGGCAGGTGCAGTTGTCCTGCTGGAAATGCGGGCAGATAAGAACCTCTTCGAATTTTACGCCCTGCGAGCTGAGAACCTGCATCATCAGGTTATGCGGGCCATCGAAGTCTGCCTGTGGGTAGCTGCTGGTACCAAGGCCATCCTGGTTGGTGACCATCACTAACTGCCAGCCTGCTTTTTGCAGTTGCAGCAGGGCCGGAATAACACCGGGCTCAAAGGCGAGTTTGGCATAGCTGTCCACCTGGAAATCTTCCGGTGGTTCGGTAATCAGGGTGCCGTCCCGGTCAATAAAAAGATACTTCTGGCTCATACTTACTCCGCTGTGATGCTGGCTGACAATGCGTTCAGGGCGGTAACAACACGCTGGCATTCTGCTTCAGTGCCAATAGTGATGCGCAGGCAACCGCCAAGACCAGGTTGTTTACTCTGGTCACGTAAAATAATGCCTTGATCCCACAGGGATTTAAAGACAACACTGCATTCACTTAACTTGAATAACACATAGTTAGTGTCAGAAGGGTAGACTTGTTCTACACCCGGCAACGCCTGCAATGCACTGACCAGTTCGCGCCGGTTGCGTAAAATTTCTGCCACCCGGCCACGCATGGCGGTTAAACCTGCTTCACTTAATGCCTGGGCTGCAATATCAGCAACCGGTGTGCTCAGCGGATAAGGCGCAATTACTTTTAACAGCAAGTCGATAACGGGTTTGTTGGCGAGTGTAAAGCCACAACGCAACCCGGCCAGAGCAAACGCTTTCGACAGGGTACGCAGTACAACCAGGTGCGGGTAATCCTGCAACCAGGTGGTCAGTGTGGCTTGTGGGCAAAACTCAATATAGGCTTCGTCGGCAACCACAATGGCACGGTCGCGGGTCATTTCAAGCAGTGATTTCAGGTCTTCCGGGTTAATTACCTGGCCGGTCGGGTTGTTCGGGCTGCACACAAACACCACCTTAACGCCATCCAGTTGTGCCTGCATGGCGGGCAGGTCAAGCTGCCAGTTGGCGAGAGTAGGAACTTTGCGGCATTCCACACCAATGGTTTCTGCACTCACACTGTACATGCCATAGGTGGGAGGGCAAATCATAATGGCGTCCTGGCCTGGTTCACAAAATGCCCGCACCACCAGTTCAATACCTTCATCGGCTCCGCGGTTAACCAATACCTGGTCTTTATTCAGCCCGGCATAAGCGGCATAGCGGGTGATAACTGCTTCTGGCTGGCATTCCGGGTAACGGTTCAGGGTTTGTTGGGTCAGTTCGAATGCGACAGGGGTCGGGTATTCGTTAGCATTCAGCCAGACATCGCCTTTGCCGCCTAAACGGCGGGCTGACTGGTAAGGTGTTAACTGGCGTACATTTTCCCGTGCCAGTGCTTCAATAGACTTGCTGCTCATGTGTTTCCCTCAACCCTGTTTGTTGTTTTGCGCCAGTGCGGCAACACGCAATGTCACGGCATTTTTGTGTGCGGTTAATTGTTCCGCGGCGGCCAGCGTTTCAATGGTTTGCGCCAGGCTGGCGAAGCCTTGTGGCGACAGTTCCTGTACCGTCATACGTTTTTGAAAATCCGCCAGGCCAAGGCTTGAGCAGGTGGCGGTATAACCGTATGTGGGCAATACATGGTTGGTTCCGGATGCATAATCACCGGCAGATTCTGGTGACCAGTCACCCAGGAACACAGAGCCTGCACTGGTGATGTCATCAACCAGGCTGCGTGCTTCGCGGGTTTGAATAATTAAGTGTTCCGGACCATACAGGTTAGATATTTCCACGCACTGCGCCAGGTCACGCGCCACAATCAGGCGGCTTGCTGACAACGCCTGACGGGCAGTTTCAGCACGCGGCAATTCAGCCAACTGGCGCTCAACGGCCAGTGCCACACGGCTGGCGATGTCACGGTCTGGTGTCAGTAAAATGACTTGTGAATCCGGGCCGTGTTCCGCCTGGGAAAGCAGGTCGGAGGCAACAAAGTCTGGGTTGGCACCACTGTCGGCAATCACCAAGACTTCTGAAGGCCCGGCAGGCATATCAATGGCTGCACCATCAAGCCGCTGGCTGACCTGGCGTTTGGCTTCGGTAACAAACGCATTGCCAGGGCCAAAGATTTTGTCTACGGCAGGCACTGTTTCGGTACCGAATGCCAGCGCCGCTATCGCCTGAGCCCCACCGGCCTGGAAGACTTCTTTCACGCCACACAGGCGGGCGGCATAGAGAATTTCATCGGCAATTGGCGGCGGGGAGCACAGTACAACCCGGCGGCAACCGGCAATACGTGCCGGGGTTGCCAGCATTAATACTGTTGAAAACAAAGGCGCTGAACCACCAGGAATGTAGAGGCCAACCGCCGCAACCGGGCGGGTGACTTGCTGGCAACGCACGCCTGGCAATGTTTCGATATCAACCGTTGCCAGTTGCTGGGCACGGTGGAAGGTTTCAATATTTTTGACCGCTACAGCCATTGCCTGTTTAACGTCGTCACCCAGGCGTGCCACTGCAGCATCAATCTCAGCGTCGCTGACGCGCAATTCACTGACGGCGGTTTTATCAAAGCGGGCGCTGTATTCACGCAAGGCGTCATCACCACGATTTTTGACGTTATCGAGGATTTCGCTCACGGTGCGGGTGATGCTGTCAGAGGCAGAAATCGCCGGGCGCATCAATAGTGCGCGCTGTTGTTTGGCATCGCACGTATTCCAGTCAATCAGGGTATCGAAGCGGCTCATAGTCATTACTCCATCATTTTTTCAATGGGCAGGACGAGGATAGAACTGGCACCCAGCACTTTCAGTTTTTCCATGGTTTCCCAGAACAGGGTTTCACTGCTGACCATGTGCATGGCAACACGCTGTTTGTCGCCAGCCAGCGGCAGAATCGTGGGGCGTTCAGCACCTGGCAGCAGAGCAATCACTTCTTCCAGACGGTCACTTGGCGCGTGCATCATGATGTATTTGGATTCGCGTGCCTGAATCACGCCCTGAATACGGGTCATCAGGCGGTCGATCAACTGTTGTTTGGCACTGTCCATTTCGCCATCACGCTGAATCAGGCAGGCTTTGGAACGGTAAATTACTTCTACTTCACGCAGGCCGTTCGCTTCAAGCGTTGCCCCGGTAGAGACCAGGTCACAGATGGCATCAGCCAGGCCGGCACGAGGGGCCACTTCAACGGAACCATTCAGTAAGCAGGATTTGAACTGGATATTTTTTTGGTCGAGATAACGTTTGAGCAGGTGCGGATAAGAAGTAGCGATACGTTTGTTATTCAGGGCAGCCGGGCCATCCCAGGTTTCGTCTGCCGGCAGGGCCAGGGAGAGGCGGCAACCACCGAAATCGAGGCGGCGCAGTGTGAAGTAACGTGGGTCTTCACCTTGTGCCCGGCGAGTCAGCAGCTCTTCTTCCAGCACATTCTCACCAATAATCCCCAGGTCCACAACACCATCCATAATCAGGCCCGGAATATCGTCATCGCGTACACGCAGAATATCGATAGGCATATTCTCAGCCAGTGCAATCAGGCGTTGTGTGTGCAGGTTCACCTTAATGCCGCAGCGGGCGAGCAGTTCGCGTGAATCATCACTTAAACGGCCTGATTTTTGAATAGCTATGCGTAAACGTGAATTATCTAACATTATGTTGTTACCTCTTAACCTGTTTAACTCTGCCCGAAAAACGTAATAAAAAAGCCCCCGGAAGTGTGACCTTCCGGGGGCTTTCATTGCGTTCATGCACCACTGGAAGATCTGAATGTCTTCCAGCACACATCGCCTGAAAGACTAGTCAGGATGATGGTGATGATGGTGGTGTTTAAATTGAACGCTTTTCATAAAATTCTCTGTATGAATGACTATTCATTAAGTGGTACTTACCGTAAACCAGGTTAAGGGCTGAACGCAAGCCCTTTTTTTACAAGATTAAGAACTTTCATTTTCATCCTGACATTGTTGGTAACCCGCGACAGGCGTAGCGTAGTACTATGATTACTTGATTGTGCGATTAAGCCATCGGGTCAGAATTTAGCTATTAAGGAATGAAGCAGTTTGCGCCTGGGTTATTGTTACTGGCGGTAACATTGCAGAAAAAGCTCATGGCTTACCAGGAAAATCCTGATTTATACATAAGGTATCAACACCGTTAAGGAGAGCAGGCATGAAAAAGGTCGCCATTGTCGGTTTGGGCTGGCTGGGAATGCCTTTGGCATTGTCGCTTATGGCGCAAGGGTGGGAAGTGAAGGGCAGTAAAACGTCACAAGATGGTGTGGAAGCGGCTCGCATGTGTGGTGTCAGTTGCTGCCAGCTCCAACTCGAGCCTGAACTAACCTGCGATAACGATGCGCTGGATGAATTACTGGATGTCGATGCTCTGGTCATTACATTACCAGCCCGGCGAACAGGGCCTGGCGATAATTTTTACCTCACGGCTGTTCAGGAACTGGTTGATAGTGCTCTGGCACGCCATGTGCCGCGGATTTTGTTTACCAGCTCAACCTCGGTATACGGCGAGGTTGACGGTACGGTTAAAGAAAACACACCGCTAAACCCTGTCACGGCCAGTGGCCGAACGTTACAAGAACTTGAACGCTGGTTGCATAATTTGCCCGGAACTTCGGTGGATATTGTACGCCTGGCAGGCCTGGTGGGGCCACGACGCCACCCGGGGCGTTTCCTGGCCGGGAAAACGGTGTCGGGTGGCAATAATGTGGTGAACCTGGTGCATCTGGAAGATGTGGTGGCGGCAATTAGCCTGTTGTTGCAGGCCCCCAAAGGCGGGCGTATCTATAACTTGTGTGCTCCTTCACACCCAACCAAGCGGGACTATTACCCGACGATGGCTGAAAAGCTGGGTGTGGCCGGGCCGGTCTTTACGGATGAACCGGGGCAACCGGGCGGGAAGAAAGTGGATGGGAACCGGATTTGTAATGAACTTGGGTTTGAATACTTGTGGGCGGACCCATTTGTTATGCCGGTAGAATAATCTTAAAAATTCTGAAAAATAACTTATTCTCAATGAGATAGTTTAATGCGCTGAGTGGATTCTGAACCGGCTAAACAGTTTGGTGAACGGAAAGTGCGTTTTCATCCATTGTCAGTGTTTTGTCAGCTTGATTTTACACTCTGCAATGTGCAGAATACGCGCCCTGTAAAAATGATGATTAACCGACGTTTATTTCACGTCGGTTATTTTTTTGCATAAAAAACACTTCGTTTAAATAAGAGGCCGGGCTTTTTGTACCGGATAGATAGTCACTTTTAGATTTCGACCGTCGTGTCGCTCAAGGATACCAATATGGGGCAATTTATTGCTATTGCGATGGCTCATGCCGTAAGAGGTAACGTTCATGTCGCATAATGCCACTTCAGGTGCAACCCCTCGCGTGGGTTTACGTAAAACGCTTACCCTGCTCCCTGTCATTATGATGGGGCTGGCGTATATGCAGCCTATGACCCTGTTTGATACGTTTGGTATCGTGTCAGCGAAGACCGATGGTCACGTCGCCACGGCTTATGCTTTTGCATTAATCGCTATTTTGTTTACGGCGTTGAGCTACGGCAAACTGGTGCGCCGCTTTCCGTCAGCAGGCAGTGCGTATACCTATGCACAAAAATCTATCAGCCCGGTGGTTGGGTTTATGGTGGGTTGGTCTTCACTGCTGGATTATCTGTTTATGCCGATGATCAACATCCTGTTGGCGAAGATCTATTTTGAAGCCCTGGTGCCCAGCATTCCTTCATGGATTTTTGTTGTGCTGTTGGTGGGTTTCATGACTATCTCCAACCTGCGCAGCATTAAGGCTGTTGCCAACTTTAATACAGTGATTGTCGCTCTGCAGCTTTCGCTGATGGCAGTGATTACTGGGGTACTGATATATGGTGTATTCCACGGCCAGGGCGCCGCTACGCTGACCAGCAGCCAGCCGTTTTGGAACAGTCATGCCCATGTGGCACCCATGATTACTGGTGCGACGATTCTGTGTTTCTCTTTCCTGGGTTTTGACGGGATCAGTTCACTGTCTGAAGAAACCAAAGATGCCGACCGGGTTATTCCCAAGGCGATTTTCCTGACTGCGCTGATTGGCGGTGTGGTGTTTATTGTGGTGTCTTACTTCCTGCAATTGTGGTTCCCGCGTATTGCAGAAGAAGCGACCCAGCCAGACATCATGCTGGCGGTTGCCGGTAAAGGCTTCCAGTTTGGTGTGGTGGTATTCTCTACGGTAACCGTGCTGGCATCAGGGATGGCTGCGCATGCCGGGGTTTCCCGCCTGATGTATGTGATGGGGCGTGATGGCGCATTCCCGTCGCGTTTCTTCGGTTACCTGCACCCAGTATGGCGTACACCTGCAATGAACGTTCTGTTAGTGGGCGCGATTGCACTGTTGGCTATTAAGTTCGACCTGGAAACTGCAACCGCATTGATTAACTTTGGTGCGCTGGTGGCGTTTACCTTTGTGAACCTGTCGGTTATCTCGCAGTTTTGGATCCGTGAAAAGCGCAATAAGACACTGAAAGACCATCTCCAGTACCTGGTCTTGCCTGTGTTGGGTGCGCTTACTGTTGGCGCATTGTGGATTAATCTGGAAGAAAGCTCGATGATCCTTGGCCTGATTTGGGCGGCGGCTGGTCTGATTTACCTGGCCTGCGTGACCCGAGTCTTCCGTAATCCAGTGCCACAATACGAAGATATTGCCTGAGATTAACCTGACTCACCTGCCATAATAAACGGCCCCAATGTTGCTGCATTGGGGCCGTTATTTTTTGTAGGCTTCTTGCCAGAAGGCGTCAGTTCACCAGTTCCTGCACATATTGGTAGAGTGCTTTCAACAGTTGTTGTTTGTCTGCCTGGCCTTCGTATTGTTGCCAGAGTTGCGCCAGTTCGCTGGCATAGTGCTCCAGGTTTTCTGGGGAGAACACTTCGCGGCGATGTGCCAGCCAGCGCTGTTGTTCGGCTTCATCCAGTGTGCCGGGGAAGTTACGCGCACGGTAGTTAAACAACAATTTTTCAATTCTTGGATCGGCAAAGGTAATATCCAGCGCAGGCAGGTTTTTCGGCTCAGTTTCCTGAATAATCTTCATGCTATTGCGGTCTGCGTCGCTGAAAAAGCCATTATAGAGTTGTGCATCGACATTCTCTGCTGGGGTAAATGGCTCCGCGCCAGCAAATATAGCCACCACTTTTTCCCGCACCTCGGGGTTGGCCTGAAGCAGACGCAAGTTGGCCAGGCATTGTTCACGGTCAATATTCAGACGTTGTGCGTCTTCCGGGCGGAGTGTGCGCGCTTGAGCCAATACCGGGCATTTATTCAAGTGTATGAGTTTAACTGGCACAGGCAGGTGTTCGCCCAGTTCTGCTTTAGGGGTATATAACCGTTCACGCAGAGTATCTGCATCCAGCTCCAGCAGGGGAGAGACATCGGCGGCCAGGTCCACCATAATTACCGCGTTACGGTTGTCCGGGTGCCATGCCAAAGGCGCGACCCAACTGGTATTGCCGCGCCAGGCACCAAACATACCGGAAACGTGCACTAGCGGGGCCATTTTGGGAATATCAATCAGTGTCATCAGCTTTTGTTTGCTGCGGTACTGCCATAAATAGTCAAACAGCCGTGGCTGATGTTTTTTCACTAACTGCGCCATGGCGATAGTCGCCCAGACATCAGCCATCGCATCGTGCGCGTTGCTGTGCTCTATGCCATTGGCGGCAGTCAGGTGCTCCAGGCGGAAACTGGGCAAGCCATCTTCATTTTCTGGCCAGTTAATCCCTTCCGGGCGTAGCGCATAACAGGCGCGCATAACATCCAGCAAATCCCAGCGTGAATTGCCGTTTTGCCAGCTCCAGGCGTAAGGATCGTAGAAATTACGGTAGAAAATATTGCGGGTAACTTCGTCATCGAAGCGCACATTGTTGTAGCCCACGATACAGGTCTTTGGCACGGTGAAAATATCGTGAATACGCCGGGCAAACAGTGCCTCATTTTCACCCTGTTCCCGCGCCTGCTGTGGTGTAATTCCGGTAACCATTACTGCGCCAGGTTGTGGCAGGTAGTCATCCGCAGGCTGGCAAAAGAACACTTCCGGCTCACCTACGGGGTTGAAATCGCTGTCTGTGCGTATTGCCGCGAACTGCGCTGGCCTGTCCAGCGCCGGGTGCGTGCCGAAGGTTTCGTAATCATGGAACAAGAAGGTTGGTTGAGCGGCGTCAGTCATTGCAGGTAGTGTCCATCTTCGGTCAATACAGTTAACCATGAATTATGGCGAGTTAACGTTGTGATGACCACCGCTATCCGGCAGATAGCCGATTATTTGTGCTGTATGCAGTGGCTTTTAAAGCGCAAAGGACATAATAAGACAAACCGCAGCAGGTGTTTGTCACATTTTCTTGCAATTTCAACAGGAAACGACACGCCAGTTTCCGTAAAAAGAGCGGCGAGAGAAATAATTGACGTTGAATGAGGAAATTGCGTTGAAGCTCCGTTTTTTAATCACCGCCACATTACTGGCTACGTCCGTCGGCACGGCATGCGCGGCACCGGCCCAGGTACCAGATTTTTTCTCTGGTCCGCCAGCACCGCCTGCTATCCAGGCGGCTTCATGGGTGTTAATGGATTACACTACAGGCCAGGTACTGACTGCGCATAACGAGCATCAACAACGCGACCCAGCCAGCCTGACTAAACTGATGACGGGCTATGTGGTTGACCGTGCCATCGACAGCAAACGAATTACTGCTGATGACATGGTTACCGTGGGCAAAGATGCCTGGGCGAAGGGCAATCCGGTATTTGATGGTTCTTCACTGATGTTCCTTAAACCAGGCGACCGTCTGTCTGTTCACCAGCTAAGCCTTGGCCTGATTGTCGACTCCGGTAACGACGCTTGTGTGGCGCTGGCAGACTATGTGGCAGGTGGGCAGCCCCAGTTTGTCTCCCTGATGAACCAGTATGTCCAGAAATTACACCTGAACGACACCCACTTTGAAACAGTTCATGGCCTGGATGCCCCCGGCCAGCACAGCTCGGCCTATGACCTGGCCGTGCTTTCGCGAGCCATCATTCATGGCGAACCTTCGTTCTACCAGATGTACAGTGTGAAAACACTGAGCTGGAACGGTATCACCCAGAACAACCGTAACGGCCTGTTGTGGGACAAATCCCTGAATGTCGACGGGCTAAAAACCGGGCACACTTCGGGAGCGGGTTTTAACCTGATCGCCTCCAGTGTAAATGGCAACCAGCGCCTGATTGCGGTAGTTATGGGGGCCGATAGTGCCAAAGGCCGTGAAGATCAGGCCCGGAAGCTGCTCACCTGGGGCCAGCAGAATTTCCAGACCGTGGAAGTGATGCACAAAGGGCAAAAAGTGGGTGATGAGCGCGTTTGGTATGGTGATAAATCATCGGTACAGGTAGGCACAGATCAGGATCACTGGATGGTGTTACCTAAAGATGAGCTGCAGAATATCAAAGCGAAATATAGCGTCACACAGACCACCCTTGAAGCGCCGTTGAAGGCAGGTTCTACAATTGGCCAGATAACGTTGTACGATAAAGACAAAGTGCTGGCTCAGTGGCCGTTGGTGGCACTTAATTCAGTAGACAAAGGCGGCATGTTCTCGCGCCTGAGTGATTGGGTTCACCTGAAATTGTAATCTGTTGGAGTTAAACCAGCGGGCTTGTTGTATGCCTGCTGGTTGTTCTCAGACATAGCGAGTTTAAGGCAATGTTCTCTTTATTTGAGGAAAACAGCTCAGCCTTGAACTCGGGCTGTTTCAATAGAACTCGCAGGATATTTAAATTACGGGCATTGAGCTTGATACCTAATTTATTGAGTGAGTTCTTTCGGTAATTCAGTACGCTCTTTTCTTTCACTCTGAGTACCCGAGATATTTCTTTATTGGTAACGCCATTGATATACAGATGTAAAACCTTAAGTTCTTGCCCGGATAAAACACTATTTCTGAAAGCAGGTTGGCAGCCATCTTCTGAATTATGTTTTTTATCGAAAGATAATATATAATGCATAACTTGTATTATCTCGCTGACTTTTTGGTTGAGTGAAATGAAGAATGCATTGCAGAAGTTATACAGATGGTGCAGTACATTAAGCTCTGCCTGGCTTTTATAGAATAAAATAAAACAGTCACTTGGTTGGGTTTTTCCTATATCAAAGGGAAAAGAAAAAGAGTGACAGTCAATAATATAAAAATTGTTTACAGGGCGGGAGTGATTTCCTGGCAGGCAGTAAATAATAGAGTCAATACCAGCTTTAAGTGTATTATTGTCGGTTATTACTACAATAGCCATTGTCTTGTACTCATGCATTAAGCGTAACTGCGAATCATTACTATTTCATGTATCAATAATCGGTATCAATGGTTCGCTAATGGAATAGCCAAATGATAAGTGATAGTCGCGCCATGGTACATTTATTAAAAATTATTAATTACTATTTAACTTGTTGTTTTTAAATAAATTAATGTATTTAGAATTGTATGTTATAATTTGCTGATGAGAAATAACCTGCTGGCTAAAGGAAATGCAGTATATCAAGTGGCACTTTGGTGAATTTATTTTTGCACCACATTTACAACTTCTATTAAGAAAACATGCGAATACGGAATATCGCCTGCGCTTGTCTACTGCTGAAACCGCAATCCTTGAACAACTACTGGCTCACTGTGGTAATTTGTGCGAAAAAGAGACTCTGACGGCTTATGCATGGCAAGGGCGCCCGGTTAGTGTGGGGGGTATTACATATAGTGGAGGCAGATATCCTCACAGGTAGCCGCTGGGTAGTCAGTGCACGCCAACTCAGTTTTATGAACCAAATTATTTATCTGGTACATACCCGGCATCAACTAAATGCTGGTGATAAACAAAGCAGTTTAAATACCTATAATCAACAACAAAGTGGCTTTACCGTTTTTAATTATAGCTGGCGTTCGGTAAGCGAAAACGAAATAGTTATTTTCCAAGTGTCGCCGCATCATGAAGTATTGAAGGCGAAAGTTGATGGTTATATTGATGCCTGGGATAACCTGGTTGACAATAAAAAGACCTGGCTTGCTAAACACCAGTAATTTTTCTGCACAAGCCAGTTACTGCCGGCATATACCCGGCAGGAATTAAAAGCGATATCCTTCATGGTTTTCATTACACAGGTTGGTGATTTGCTGAACATTTGCTTAACTCAGTTGCAGGTGTGTCGGGTTTAACAGGAGAGTATTATGTACCAGATTCGTGATGTGCCTGTGCGCCATGTTGCTGGTTTTCACCTGGTTGGCCCCTGGGATGTTACGGTGAAGCAAGGGTTTGAACAGCTCATGTTATGGGTGCGCACCCAGCAACTCGACCCGGAAGAGTGGGTTGCCGCTTATTACGACAATCCAGATGTCGTTCCTCCTGAAAAGCTGCGTTGTGCAACCCTGATTCGGGTGAATGCAGATTTTACCGTACCGCCGGCAAGTGAAGGGGTGATTTGTACTGCGCTGGCAGGGGGAACTTACGCCGTGGCCTCCGTACAGGTCGATAATAATGATTTTGAAACACCCTGGCGGGCTTTTTTTACGGAACTATTGCAGGACAACTATTACCAGCCAGATGCTAAACCCTGCTATGAAGTTTACCAAAACGATGGCTCCCAAACTGGAACCTGGATGATAGATATGTATGTTCCGGTAATGAATAAACCTGCTTCGGTATAAGGCTAAACAAAGCATACCCGGCAACCAGTGGGGCACAGCTGCCGGGTAGCAAATCTCACTAGTTGATGAGTATCAGGGCTGTTTTTTCATAACCCCGCCTTTTTTTAACTACAAAACCCAATCGGCCGGTTAATTTCGGTTGCAAAAAATATGCTGCTGTTTGTAACAATAGGGATGAGCATTGAGAAAAAGAGAGTACAATTGCGCTTTTTGTATTCTGGAGAGCGGGTGTGCGTCCCGACAAGTCTTTAACACCATTTGAAATTCGTATCTACCGGCATTATCGCCTGGTACATGGCATTCGTATTGCCGTTGCTTTTGTGCTGGCTTTTATTCTGGTTCGGATGCTGAATATTCCCGAAGGCACCTGGCCTTTGATCACACTGGTTGTGGTCATGGGGCCAATCTCTTTTTGGGGCAATGTTGTGCCACGCGCTTTTCAACGTATTGGCGGCACGATATTTGGTGCATCACTCGGGCTGGTGGCCTTGAAACTTGAGCTGTATTCTCTGCCGCTGATGTTTTTGTGGTGTGGTATGGCGATGTTTATTTGTGGTTATCTCACCCTGGGGAAAAGGCCATACCAGGCTCTGCTCATTGGGATTACGCTTTCTGTTGTGGTAGGTGCACCTCCGGGAGACATGGCGACTGCGTTGTGGCGTAGTGGCGATGTTATCTTCGGCTCCCTGTTGGCTATGTTGTTTACCAGTTTGTACCCGCAAAGGGCATTTATTCACTGGCGTATTCAGATGGCTGAATACATTCATACCTTCAGTAATCTCTACCAGACCAGTGTCTCGCCTAACTTAGTTGAACGCCCCAGGCTTGAACGCCACCTTAACCGCATGTTGAATAATGTGGTGAAATTTCGTGCGCTGATAACGCCCGCCAGCAAAGAGACCCATATACAGAAAAGTATTTTTGAAGCAATTCAAACTATCAGCCGTAATATTATTTGCACGCTGGAGTTACAAACTAATGCGCACTGGGCTTCTCGTGAAAGCCACTTTTTGATGATTAACTCGCGTAAACTGCGTGATGCTCAGGCGCTGACTTATACCACGCTCACGTCGATTTCACAGGCGTTATATGAGGGGAACCCCTTGCCAGTGAAGGCCAACAGTGAGCGGCTTACGGAAATCATTGCCGAACTGCGTGAGCTGATGAAACAACAACCCCCTGGCGCATTACAAGAAACGTCGATTCACGGTTATGTGTGGCTTAACCTGGAGCTTGCACGCCAGTTGGAGTTGTTGTCGCAATTAATCTGTAAAGCATTGCGCAAATAACCCGCAACCAGTCGCAAATTAGTGGTGGCTTGTTTCGATTCAGCATGATTTACGGTTATGATGGCGAAAAGAGGGTGAACCCGTAAAAACATTGTCATCGACGGCCTCAGTCAGTATTTTAAAGACAAGGCGGTCTGCTTAACGAATCCGAGACTCAATAATTAGGGGTGTGAAAATGGAAAATGCCAAACCTTCATTCCAGGATGTGCTGGAGTTTGTGCGTCTGAATCGTCGTAAAAACAAACTGCAACGTGAAATCCAGGACGTTGAGAAGAAAATCCGCGACAACCAAAAACGTGTATTGTTGCTTGATAACCTGAGTGATTACATCAAACCGGGTATGAGTGTTGAAGCTATTCAGGGCATTATCGCCAGCATGAAAAGCGATTATGAAGACCGCGTTGATGACTACATCATCAAAAATGCGGAAATTTCGAAAGAACGCCGTGATATCTCTAAAAAGCTCAAAATGATGGGTGAGCTGAAAGAAGCTGAACCTAAAGCCTGAGTCTGAGAGCCGTAAGCCAGGCTTACGTACAACAGAAAAATAAAAACGCCCTCAAATTCTGAGGGCGTTTTCTTATTATACGTGATACGTGAGCTGGCTATTTTGAACACTGGCGGCAACTCTTTGCCGCTCAGGGTTCACGGGTAACCCGCTGTTTAGCCAATCGTCATCAGGCTGGCATTTCCACCAGCGGCGGCTGTGTTGACACTCAATGAGCGCTCTACATACAGGCGTTCCAGCAGAATGTTGGTTTCCCCACGAGCAAAACCCTGCACCGAAACAATCGCCCCGGCGCGGCTGGCAACGGTGACACAGAGGTCACGCAGTTGATCCGAGTCGCCGTGGAAAATTACTGCATCATACTGTGCATCGGCCAGTGTATCGGTAGCGGTAAAGGCAACACGTTCGGCAACAGCTTTGGGCAGTTGTTTCGCCAATTGTTGGTGTAAGGCATCGTCCGGCCACAATACCTGGCAACCCACACTGGTCACCGCAGCCAATTGCACCAGTGCATCCTGCTCGTTATCTGCCATACACAACACAGTTTCCCGCGGCAGCAACAAGTATGCATTACGCTCACCCGTTGGCCCAGGTAACAGGCGGCGGGTTCCACTCTGAGCCTGCTCGCCAAATTGCGCACAAAGTGACGCCAGCTCAGGCTTGCCAGCAGCCCACTCAGCCAGTGCTGTGTGTGCCGTCTGGATGGCTTGTTTGCTACCCGCTTCAACGGCCAGTTGCGTGTCGTTACGTGAAAGCGTGGCCAGAACGGCAGTTTCCGGGCGGTGTGACAACAACCGGTACAGGTACAACGGACCACCCGCTTTAGGGCCGGTGCCGGACAACCCTTCACCGCCAAAGGGTTGAACACCAACCACAGCCCCTACCATGTTGCGGTTAACATACATATTCCCGACATGGGCAGAGCCCGTCACCTGCGCAATGGTTTCGTCAATACGGGTATGTACCCCCAATGTCAGGCCATAACCGGCAGCATTAATTTGCTCAACCAGGCTGCTAAGGCTGTTACGGTTATAGCGCACCACGTGCAGAACCGGCCCGAAGATCTCACGTTGCAGTTCATCAAAACTGTTGAGTTCAATCAGTGTGGGTGGAACAAATGTGCCGCTTTGCCATTCGCGGGCATCGTCGCTGTTGTCACGTACTGCCTGGTAAACAGCATGGCCTTTACTGCGCATTGCCTGAATATGCTGTTCAATATTGGCTTTGGCCTCGGCATCAATTACGGGCCCTATATCGGTAGTCAGGCGGCCTGGGTTACCCATACGGCATTCTGCCATGGCACCTTTGAGCATGGTCAGTGTATGTTCGGCAACATCTTCCTGTATGCACAGAACGCGCAGCGCTGAACAACGTTGACCAGCACTGTCAAATGCGGAAGCAACCACATCCATCACTACCTGTTCAGTCAGGGCGGAGGAATCAACAATCATGGCATTCAGGCCACCTGTCTCGGCAATCAGTGGCGTTGGGCGACCCTGTGGGTCGAGGCGGGTGGCAATATTGCGTTGCAACAGGCTGGCGACTTCGGTTGAACCCGTAAACATGACCGCACGGACACGGTTATCTGCAGTAAGCTGCGCACCTACGCGCTCGCCACTGCCTGGCAATAATTGCACCACACCGGCAGGCACACCGGCCTGCAACAGAATTTGAATGGCCTGGGCGGCAATCAGCGGTGTCTGTTCAGCGGGTTTTGCCAGCACACTGTTCCCGGCTGCCAGCGCCGCGGCGATTTGCCCGGTAAAAATGGCCAGAGGGAAGTTCCATGGGCTGATACATACCACCGGGCCTAACGGGCGGTGGGTTTCATTATCGAAATCATGCTTCACCTGGTCTGCGTAATAACGCAGGAAATCTACCGCTTCACGCACTTCTGCAATGGCATTGGCAAAGGTTTTACCCGCTTCACGGACCAGAATACCCAGAAGAGCCTGTAACTGGTCTTCCATCAGCACCGCAGCACGTTCGAGAATAGCGGCCCGCTCAACAGGCGGGGTGGCAAACCAGATAGGTGCATTGTTAACCGCGTTGTTCAGTGCCAGATCAACTTCTTCTTTGCTGGCCTCGCGAACATAACCTACTGTGTCGGCAGGCTCTGCCGGGTTAATTACTGGCTGGAGTTCGCCTTCTGTTACATTACCTTCCAGTATTGGCAGGGCGCGCCATTTTTCATTGGCGGTGCTCAGCAAGGCAGAAGAGAGGGATGCCAGACGGTGTTCGTTTGCCATATCCAGGCCGTTCGAGTTATGGCGGTTTTCGCCATAGAGATCACGCGGCAATGGAATTTTTGGGTGAGGTAGCCCTGGCAATCCTTCCTGGTGTGCCAGTTTTTCAACGGCTTCTACTGGGTCTGCCACCAATTCATCAATTGGCAACGCGGTATCTGCAATACGGTTAACAAAGGAAGTGTTCGCCCCGTTTTCCAACAAGCGGCGTACCAGGTAAGCCAGCAGTGTCTCATGGGTGCCAACGGGCGCATAAATCCGGCATGGGCGGTTAAGTTTGCCTTCGGCAATTTTGCCCACAACTTGGTCATACAAGGGTTCTCCCATGCCGTGCAGGCACTGGAACTCATATTGGCCTGGGTAGTAATTCTGCCCGGCAAGGTGGTAAATAGCTGAAAGCGTATGAGCGTTATGGGTGGCGAATTGCGGGTAAATCAGGTTAGGGACTGACAGTAATTTGCGGGCACAAGCCAGGTAGGAAACGTCGGTGTACACTTTGCGGGTATAAACCGGGTAACCTTCCAGCCCGTCAATCTGCGCACGTTTAATTTCACTGTCCCAATACGCACCTTTCACCAGGCGGATCATCAGGCGGCGGCGGCTGCGGGTTGCCAGGTCAATCAGGTAGTCAATAACAAACGGGCAGCGCTTCTGGTAGGCCTGAATAACGAAACCAATGCCGTTCCAGCCAGCCAGTTCCGGTTCAAAACAGAGTTTTTCCAGCAAATCGAGCGAGATTTCCAGGCGGTCAGCTTCTTCGGCGTCAATATTAATGCCGATATCATACTGGCGTGCCAGCAGGGTGAGGGATTTCAGGCGCGGGTAGAGTTCCTCCATCATCCGGTCATACTGCGCACGGCTGTAACGCGGATGCAGGGCAGACAGTTTGATTGAAATCCCCGGGCCTTCATAAATACCACGCCCATTGGAAGCTTTACCAATTGCGTGAATCGCCTGTTGGTAAGAAACCATATAAGCCTGAGCATCGGCTTCAGTCAGTGCAGCTTCACCCAGCATATCGTAGGAATAACGAAATCCTTTCTCTTCCAGTTTGCGGGCATTAGCCAGCGCTTCAGCGATAGTTTCGCCGGTAACAAACTGCTCGCCCATCAGGCGCATCGCCATGTCCACACCTTTACGCACCAGCGGCTCACCACTTTTACTGATGATGCGGTTAAGAGAGTGAGAGAGATTCGCTTCGTTATGTGTGGCAACCAGGCGGCCAGTGAACAGCAACCCCCAGGTGGCAGCATTAACAAACAGGGATGGGCTGCGGCCCAGGTGGGAGTGCCAGTTACCATTGCTGATTTTATCGCGGATCAACGCATCACGAGTTGCCTTATCTGGAATACGCAATAAGGCTTCAGCAAGGCACATTAATGCCACACCTTCCTGTGATGAAAGTGAGAACTCCTGGAGCAGTCCTTGCACCATTCCGGCGCGTCCACTTGCACCTTTTTGGTTCCGAAGCTTGTCGGCAAGCTGCCAGGCAAGCTTATGTACCTGGCTAGAAAGTTCACCAGACAACCGTGCTTGTTCCAAAATCATCGGTACGGCATCGGTTTCCGGGCGCCGCCATGCTGCAGTAATTGCGGCTCGCGTCACAGATTGTGGTAGTATTTGCTCGGCAAATTCGAGGAATGGTTGATGCTGGTCATCACCACTTGCGGACGGTTCTTCACTTTCGTTCGCAGCACCCGCCAGTAAAGCCGGCAGTTCAGGCAACTCATCGTTGTTCTCCAGCCGTTCAAGGTAATTAAAAATTGCCTGCTTAATGAGCCAGTGAGGTGTGCGATCAATACGTGACGCAGCGGTTTTGATGCGTTCGCGGGTTGCTTCGTCCAGCTTCACCCCCATAGTGGTGGTCCCCATACCCTCAACTCCTGTGTTTGCGTTGTTCGGTTATTGTTAGTTATCAGGCAATATCCTCCATGTTGCAACTTTGTGCAACCTTGTTAAATGTGATTTAGGTTGCAAGCTTAAAAAAAGCTGATTTGTTAAAATTAAAAAACAGGTATGTTTATTGCTTAAGATCACTGTGAAGGTTGTTTTATGTGGTTCGTATGGCAGTTTTTTAAGGTGCAACTCGCAAAAGTGTGAGCGGGTACAACCAGGTGGCAAAAAAACACCTGGGCAGGGGTGAAATAATTGTAATCACCGTGTTAAATCAATTGTGAACACAACGATGCCTGCTGCGTTAACAATGTTGCAGAGTGATAACAAGGGTTGCGACCACGTTCCGGTGCAACCATCCGGGGTATAACCCGGCATAATAATCAGGAGAACTTTAATGTCTATGAGTACACCAATGCTGGTGACTTTCCTTATCTACATTGGCGCAATGCTGCTGATAGGGTTTATTGCCTGGCGTTCGACGAAAAACTTCGACGATTACATTCTGGGTGGACGCAGTCTGGGGAGCCTGGTTACTGCGTTATCAGCAGGCGCTTCGGATATGAGTGGCTGGCTGCTGATGGGCTTGCCCGGTGCGATTTTCCTGTCCGGAATTTCAGAAAGCTGGATTGCCATTGGCCTGGTTATTGGTGCCTGGGTTAACTGGAAACTGGTGGCAGGGCGTTTACGTGTGCACACAGAGCACAACAATAACGCACTGACTTTGCCGGATTATTTCACGGCACGTTTTGAAGATAACAGCCGTGCTTTAAGAATTATTTCTGCACTGGTTATCCTGCTGTTTTTCACCATTTATTGTGCCTCCGGGATTGTTGCTGGTGCGCGTTTGTTCGAAAGCACTTTTGGAATGAGCTATGAAACTGCACTGTGGGCGGGGGCTGCAGCAACCATTCTCTACACCCTGATTGGGGGCTTCCTGGCGGTAAGCTGGACTGACACCGTACAGGCATCACTGATGATTTTTGCATTGATAATCACGCCAGTGATTGTAGTGGCGTCTGTAGGGGGCCTGAGTGATTCACTGGAAGTCATTCGCCAGAAGAGCATCGAAAACGTCAACATGCTCAAAGGGCTCAACTTTGTGGCCATTATCTCTCTGATGGGCTGGGGGCTCGGGTATTTCGGCCAGCCACATATTCTGGCACGTTTTATGGCTGCCGATTCACACCACACTATTGTTAAAGCACGCCGCATTGGTATGGCGTGGATGATCCTGTGCCTGGCTGGTGCGGTTGCGGTTGGCTTCTTCGGTATTGCCTACTTCCAGAACAACCCGGCTCAGGCAGGGGACGTTAACCAGAATGGTGAGCGCATCTTCATTGCACTGACGCAAATACTGTTCAACCCTTGGGTCGCCGGGGTGCTGCTCTCAGCCATTCTGGCTGCGGTGATGTCGACATTAAGTTGCCAGTTGCTGGTGTGTTCCAGCGCAATTACCGAAGACTTGTATAAAGCATTCCTGCGCAAAGGGGCTTCACAGCGTGAACTGGTGTGGGTTGGGCGGATTATGGTTCTGGTAGTGGCTTTGGTGGCTATTGCACTGGCTGCGAACCCGGAAAACCGTGTGCTGGGCCTGGTAAGCTATGCCTGGGCTGGTTTTGGCGCGGCATTTGGCCCGGTGGTCCTGTTCTCTGTTATGTGGAACCGTATGACGCGTAACGGGGCACTGGCCGGGATGATTATTGGTGCTGTAACCGTTGTGGTATGGAAACAGAACGCCTGGCTTGGTCTGTACGAAATTATTCCAGGCTTCATCTTTGCAAGCATTGGGATTGTGGTGTTCAGCCTGTTGGGTAAAGCACCTTCCAATGCAATGGCTAAACGCTTTGCCGAAGCTGATGCACATTATAAAGGTGATGCGCCCGTTTCTCTGCAAGCGGACAGCTAATTCACTCTGCATTTTTAGCACTTGAATTCAGGCCTGGCAGCATATTGCCGGGCCTGTTTTTTTCTGGCTCAGCTCCCTGGTTTGTCTGCCTCCTGCCAGCACTTTAGTTGTAGATAACTGCGTAGCCAGCGCAGTTTTTTGCCGAATAACAAAATTTTTCCGGATTCTGTCGATTTTAATTAACATCCACTCTTGTTTTTCCGTTAAGACTAATGATAATCACTATCAGTGATATTTACTTTTCTTTACTGCAAAGATTTTTTCCTCGCACCGGGAGTGATTCATGTTTGTCCCCTTTTTGATCATGTTGCGTGAAGGGCTTGAAGCCGCATTGATCGTGAGCCTGATTGCCAGTTATCTGAAACGCACCAACCGTGGAAACTTGATAGGTGTGATGTGGGTCGGGGTTCTGCTGGCGGCCGGGTTGTGCCTGGGGCTGGGAATCGTTATTAACGAAACCACCGGTGAATTTCCGCAAAAACAACAAGAGCTGTTTGAAGCGATTGTTGCAGTTATTGCCGTGATTATCCTCACCTGGATGGTGTTCTGGATGCGCAAAGTCGCCCGTAACGTGAAAGTCCAGCTTGAGCAGGCTGTTGAAGTGGCGCTCAAAAAACAAAACGGGCAGGGCTGGGCATTAATACTGATGGTGTTTTTCGCGGTTGCGCGTGAAGGGTTGGAATCCGTGTTCTTCCTGTTAGCTGCATTCCAGCAGGACCTGGGGATATGGCCACCTTTAGGCGCCATGCTTGGTCTGGCAACCGCGGTGATACTGGGCTTTATGATTTACTGGGGCGGTGTCCGCCTGAACCTGGCTGCGTTCTTTAAGTGGACCAGCCTGTTTATTCTGCTGGTTGCTGCCGGTCTGGCTGCTGGTGCCATTCGCGCCTTCCATGAAGCAGGCATTTGGAACTACTTCCAGGACATCGCATTTGATATGAGCGGCGTGCTCTCCACGCACTCACTGTTTGGCACTTTGCTGGAAGGCATGCTCGGTTACCAGGAAACACCCAGCGTGAGTGAGGTGGCGGTGTATTTCCTCTATTTAGTACCCGCACTGTTTTTCTATTTTTTCCCTGCGCGCCCGGCGGCTCAGCCTGCCAGGAGCACTCGTTAATCTTTTTGTTTGCACTCTGACTTTGATAGGGATGGGTTTGATGAAACATTTTCGACACAGCACTCTGACACTTTCTTTAGCCGCGCTGTTTTATTCCGCAACGTCCCTGGCGGCGGATATTCCCCAGGTTAAGGTTACCGTTAATGACAAACAGTGTGAGCCAATGAGCATCACTGTGGATGCGGGTAAAACGCAATTTCTTATTCAGAACCACAGCCAGAAAGCGCTGGAGTGGGAAATCCTGAAAGGGGTGATGGTGGTCGAAGAGCGGGAGAACATCGCCCCGGGCTTCAGCCAAAAAATGACGGCCAACCTGCAGCCCGGTGAATATGAAATGACCTGTGGATTGCTGACCAACCCGAAAGGTAAGCTGATTGTGCGGGCAAACGGCACTGCGGAACCTGTCGCGAAAGATAATATCCTGGCGCTGGGCAACGCTATCACTCAGTACAAAGCCTGGGTGACGTCTGAAACTGCTGCGCTGGTCACTGGTACCAAAGCCTTCACCGACGCGGTGAAAGCGGGTGATATCGAAAAAGCACAAGCACTGTATGCCCCAACCCGCCAGCATTATGAACGTATTGAGCCAATTGCTGAATTGTTCTCTGACCTGGATGGCAGCATTGATGCCCGTGAAGATGACTATGAGAAAAAAGCTGAAGACCCGAAATTCAGTGGCTTCCACCGCCTGGAAAAAGCGCTGTTTGGCGACCATTCCACCAAGGGTATGACACCGTACGCAGACCAGCTGTACAAAGACGTTCTGGATCTGCAAACCCGTATTTCCGAACTGGCATTCCCGCCAGGCAAAGTGGTTGGTGGCGCGGCAGACCTGATTGAAGAAGTGGCTTCCAGCAAAATCAGTGGCGAAGAAGACCGTTACAGCCGTACCGACCTGTGGGATTTCCAGGCCAACGTTGATGGCTCCCAGAAAATTGTTGACCTGCTGCGCCCGCAACTGAGCAAAGCAAACCCGGAATTGCTGGCAAAAGTGGACGATAACTTTAAACGTGTGGATACCATTCTGGCGAAATACCGCACTAAAGATGGTTTCGAAAGTTATGAGAAACTGACTGATGCCGATCGCAAAGCGCTGAAAGGCCCGATTACCGCACTGGCGGAAGACCTTGCATTGCTGCGTGGCGTGCTTGGGCTGGATTAATCATGGCTGATAAACATTTATCCGCTGACGCCGAACCGGGGCGTCGGCGTTTACTGAAAGGGCTGGGGATGTTGGGGGGCGCACTGGCGATGGGCGGTTGCCCGGTCGCTCATGCGGCACCTGCCGCTCCGGCGGAGAAGACCACCGCTGATGAAGACGCCCGCAAGCAGGCAGTGGATTTTTACGGCGAGCACCAGGCTGGTATTCTGACTCCGCAACAGTCTTCCATCATGCTGGTGGCATTCGATGTGCTGGCAGCAAACAAAGACGACCTGGTTCGGCTGTTTAAGCTTCTGACCAAACGGATTGCTTTTCTGACTCACGGCGGTTTAGCTCCGGCCACGCCAAACCCACAAATGCCCCCGTTGGATTCCGGTATTCTGGGGGAGCATATCTGGCCGGATAACCTGACCATTACCGTATCCGTCGGCAGTGCGTTGTTTGACGAACGTTTTGGCCTGGCGGCGCAGAAGCCTAAAAAGCTCCAGACCATGACCCGCTTTCCTAATGATTCACTGGATGCGTCTTTATGCCATGGCGACCTGCTGATGCAGATTTGCGCCAACTCCGTGGATACCGTGGTGCATGCTGTGCGTGACATCATCAAACACACGCCTGATTTGTTAAGTGTCCGCTGGCGACGCGATGGCTTTATTGGCGAGCATGCTGCGCTGAGCAAAGGGAAGGTGACGCCGGTTAACTTACTGGGTTTTAAAGATGGCACCGGCAACCCGGACAGCAAGAACCAGCCGCTGATGAATGAAGTGATTTGGGTGACGCCCGGCCAACAGGAACCGGCCTGGACCCATGGCGGCAGCTACCAGGCCGTGCGCATCATTCAGTTTCATGTCGAGTTCTGGGACAGAACCCCGCTGCGTGAACAGGAGAATATCTTTGGCCGGGATAAAATCACCGGTGCGCCGCTAGGGATGAAGCATGAGCATGATGTGCCGGATTACGCCAGCGACCCGGATGGCAAAGTTATCCCTCTGGATGCGCATATGCGCCTTGCCAACCCGCGTACAGCACAAACTCAGGACAGCCTGATGATGCGACGGGGGTACAGCTATTCCCAGGGGATCACCGGTTCCGGGCAACTGGATATGGGCCTGCTGTTTGTCTGCTATCAGCATGATCTGGAAAAAGGGTTTATCGGGGTACAAAAACGCCTGAATGGCGAGCCGCTGGAAGAGTATGTTCGCCCGATTGGCGGCGGTTACTTTTTTGCCCTGCCCGGTGTGGCAAATGCACAGCACTACCTGGCACAGCAACTGCTTGAAGCCTGATTCAGACGGTGATGTGACGCTCCTGCCGGACTGGGGGCGTCAGAATTTTTCCTCACTTATTAATGCCTTATTGCCCGCTTTTTTTTTGCCATTCGGTCATCAGAATTTACTATGAGTTCTTTACTGTTATAAAACGGTAATATTTGTGTGCAATAACATTCACAGTGAATGGATGTGATGCAAGAAGTACAACGTAAAATAAATGTTGCATTTGTAATAGTTTTTGGTGTACTTAAAGCATAGCGTAACTCAACGAAGTGCGTTTTTACGCCGGAGATCGCGAATGGTTGTAGCGTCCTGTTATGGACTAAGTTGTAGAAAACACAGCCTTCTTCACAGGCCCGGGGCTTCCGACCCCGTAAAAGCCGTCACCCCTGAATACTCCCTGATGTTCAACTCTGAACCTGTTTTCACTGGTCTGCCTTGTGCAACCTATCGCACAGCAGTACCTGCTCCTCAGGCAATCTATGGCTTACAAGGAAGCCAACAACAAACCTCAACGTTAGTTAAAATCGTGTCTGTGCGCCAGATACGGGAATTGAAACCAACAGAAGGTGCCATCCATGGGAAGACAAAAAGCAGTGATCAAAGCTCGTCGTGAAGCCAAACGTGTGCTCAGACGGGATTCACGCAGCCATAAGCAACGTGAAGAAGAATCGGTCACCTCGCTTGTGCAAATGAGTGGTGTTGAAGCAATTGGTATGGCGCGGGACAGCCGGGACAGTTCGCCAATTGTTGCACGTAATGACGCTCAGGCGCAGTACCTGCATGCTATCGACAACAAACAGCTGATTTTTGCCACCGGTGAAGCCGGTTGCGGAAAAACCTGGATTAGTGCCGCTAAAGCTGCAGAGGCCCTGGTTCACAAAGAAGTGGACAGGATAATTGTCACCCGCCCGGTATTGCAGGCCGATGAAGACCTCGGCTTCTTACCAGGGGATATATCAGAGAAGTTCGCACCCTATTTCAGGCCGGTTTACGATGTCCTCGTCCGGCGTCTGGGGGCCTCATTCATGCAGTATTGTTTGCGGCCAGAGATTGGTAAGGTGGAGATTGCGCCCTTCGCCTATATGCGCGGGCGGACGTTTGAAAATGCGTTCGTCATCCTTGATGAAGCGCAGAATGTTACAGCCGCGCAGATGAAAATGTTCCTGACCCGCCTGGGGGAAAATGTCACGGTTATCGTTAATGGGGATGTCACCCAGTGCGATTTACCTCGTGGCGTGGCTTCCGGGTTAAGTGATGCGCTGGCGCGCTTTGCTAACGACGATATGATTGGCGTTGTGCGGTTTGGTAAAGATGACTGTGTGCGTTCTGAGTTGTGCCAACGCACACTGCTGGCTTATGACTAACCCGGTATAACACCGCGGTCGCAAGCCAGGCAGAACCTCTCCCTTCGGGGAGAGGTTCTGATTGATGAAAAAGAAGGAAAAAACGTGGTTTTTCCTTCTTTTTAGTTAGCGGCTGAAAATCAATGAATTGATTTTCCAGGTTTTTTATAGGGTGACAACCTCTCATTCTGTGCGGGCATGAGGTCTGTCATCAGGCTCAACCTCTCCCTTCGGGGAGAGGTTTTTTACATGTTGTGTTTCTTCGGTTGCGGTAAAGACCTGCCTTTCACGGCGTTTCGCCACTAAGCACCGGTAAGCTCCAGGTGCTGCAAATCTGCCAGTAATCCAGGCCCTTCAGGTATCCAGCCTAATTGTTGTTGCGTCCAGCTGGCGCTTGCGGTCAGGTTCATGCCAACAAACATGGCGAACCAGCCAAAATGGGCTTCTGCCTGCTCAGGTGCCAGCGACGTAAGCGGTAACCCCAGGCGGGTGGCAATGGTTGATGCCAGCGCATTCATCGACACACCTTCCTCGGCAACCGCATGGTAGCGCTTGCCCGCTTCCCCTTGCTCCAGTACCAGGCGGTATAGCCGCGCCACATCTGTAACATGGCAGGCTGAAAAACGGTTAGTCCCTTCGCCGGTATACGCGACTGTGCCTTTTCTCAGCGCTAGCTGAATATAAGGTGTCAGCAGGCCCTGTTTGCGGGTGTCGTGTACCTGTGGCAACCGCATTACCCGCACATCAATGCCCTGTTCCAGTAACTGGTTACCGGTTTGTTCAGAAATAATGCGTGGGTTAGGGTGGTTGAAATTCTGCACGGCTTCGGTTGCTGGCAGGCCGCCCCCGGCATCGCCAAGACCTACGCCAGAAGTCATTACCAGCGGGCGGTGGGTACCCTTGAGCACGCTTCCCAGCGCTTCAATTACCCGTCGGTCTTTTTCACAATTGGCGGCAAAGTGGGTGAAATCATGGTCAAACGCGGTGTGAATCACAGCATCTGCCTGATCAACACCGGGCAGCAGGCTGGCAGGGGATTCTAAATTTCCCCGCACCACATCCACCCCTTTGGCGCGCAATACCTGCTCGCCATTGTCTGAACGGGCAAGTCCAGTCACCTGGTGCCCCGCAGCCAGCAGTTCAGTAACAATATGGGAACCAATAAACCCTGTCGCACCAGTAAGGAATACACGCATAGTCAGTCTCCTTTATGTTCGGACACTGAGTGTGGCGTGAAATGGCAGGTGCGAACAGCCGTGAGGTTATCAGGGTATAAGGACTAACAGGTTATTCAGTCGCGAACGGCTAACAGGGCCTGCCATACCGGCAGGCGCAAGTTGTCAGGCAGAGGTTAATACAGCAAGCCATTCCGTAAGGTTTTTATCCAGCATATCCCCCCTGAACAGGGCGCTGCCTGATACGACACGGTCGACACCACAAGCACGCAGACTGGCGGCATCCTGCAAAAGAAGTGAGCCATCCACCGCAATGATTTTGTGTTGCCGCGTATTAGCTAACAACCGGAGTAAGTCTGCCAAACGCTGTTTCAACACTGGAACAGCGAGTTTACTGCCAAAGCCTGGGTTAACTGCCAGGATCTGAATCACTTCAACCTGGTCCAGCAATGGAACCAGGGTTTCCAGTGGTGTGCCCGGGTTCAAACTGATTCCGCGTATTACCGGCATTTCCCCGCCATCCACCGGCACAGTTTGCTCGCCCAGCCAGTGCAATACCGCATGTACGTTGCCGGGGGATTCGGCTTGTAGCGTAATGCAGTGTGCGCCTGCTGCCACGCAAGCCTGTGCAATGGGAAAAGGGTTATTCACCATCAGGTGTGCATCTTTCAACCATTCTTGTGGAAGCTGTTCTACCGCCCAGGGGCCGACTGTGAATTGCGGGCAAAACTGCCCGTCCATAATGTCAACATGGAGTAGTGGCTGTTCCCGTTGGCGGAGTACCTGCAAATGGTCGTTGAGGTGTAACCACTTCCCGGCCAGAATGCCGGTACTCAGCGGGTAACGCCGCAGCAACTGGACACAGGCAGCCCTGTCCAGCCCGGCAAAATGTGCGTTCATTGCGTGCTCCTTAGGGCAGAATACCAATAAAGGCAGTCTTCTTACGTGGGCAGGTCATCAATGGTTCAAGAGCTGCCACGCAGGCCAGGTAGTGCGGGGTGGTTTTATGAAATGACACGGCCTGCTCATTGACATAGGCTTCATAGATATAAAAACGTGTAGGGACTTCTGGGTCCTGCAGAACATCAAAGCGCAGGTTGCCTGGCTCCTGAACTGAACCCAAATGATTCAGACGGAATACGTCCAGAAACTGTTCGACTTTGTCTTCATGCACATTAATCTCAACCAGTGTGACATGCATATTCATTCTCCTTTGGGGCTGGGCCAGCATGGAGACAGCACTGGCCCTTATCACCGGTTTTTTAGCCTTTTTCACTCAGGAAAAGTTCATAAGCCTGCTGGACCGTGAAACCATCATGCACAATGGCATGAACGGCTTTAATCATGGCGACCGGGGCATCAGACTGAAAAATATTCCGCCCCATATCCACGCCACTGGCACCCTGATCGATAGCGCGGTAGCACATATCCAGAGCATCACGTTCCGGCAGCTTTTTCCCGCCAGCAATCACAATGGGAACCGGGCAACCTGCGGCAATGCGTTCGAACCCCTGGTCTACATAGTAGGTTTTGATTACCTGAGCCCCCATTTCGGCGGCTATTCGGGTGGCGAGCGAGAAATAACGCTGGTCACGTGCCATATCTTTGCCCACACCAGTAACTGCCATGGTGGGCATACCCACCCGCAACCCGGCATCCACAAGCTGGATAATGTTTTTGATGGACTGGTGCTCATGCTCACTGCCAATGTAGACCTGAGCGGCAACGGCGCAGGTGTTCAGGCGCACGGCATCGTCCATGGCGACGGCGACTGCTTCATTGCTGAGTTCGGTCAGAATCGAGTTGCCCCCGGAGGCTCTCAGTACAACGGGTTTATTGGTTGCAGGGGGGATTACACTGCGTAACACGCCACGGGTGCACATCAGCACATCTGCATGTTCAAACAGCGGTGCAATCGAAATATCGATACGCTCCAGCCCGGTTGTCGGCCCCTGAAAATAGCCATGATCAAAGGCCAGCATCACGGTTTTACCTGTTTTCGGGTTAAAAATCCGCGACAGGCGTGATTGCATGCCCCAGTCCAGCGCACCACAGCCTTTCAGGGCAAACACCGTGTTACGCTGCGCCTGGTCGGTGTGAAAGTTCTTGCCATCTTTGATGTCGTCTAAGTCAGCCATTTGTTCACTCCATCGGATAATAAAGCGGTAAAACCACGCCTGAAGCGTGCCGGAAAGTTAAAAGTCGTATTTATCGATATTGTCTTTGGTAAACACCACGCGTTCGGGCAGCAGGACAATCCCATTGCCTTTTGCTTCGTAGCTGTAGCCCTGCACACTATTTGGTGAGACTTCCACCTGGCCAACACCGGGAATATCCAGTTTGTCGCCAGCGTTCAGTTCACCTTTTTTCAGCAAGGTATTCGCAACGTAAACAGCAATTTTCCCCTGATTGACGACATCCCAAAGGCCAAAGGCTTTAACGGTATCTCGCTTAACATAGGGGCGCATAACATTGGGGGTGCTGAAGCCGACAATAGCGATATTGTTGCGTTTGAGGTTTTCGGCCGCCTGAGCTGCGGCGGGAAGAGCATTGGCATCCGGGGCGATAATTGCATCCAGATCAGGCCAGGCCTTGATAATCCCTTCGGCAGTTTGCAGTGATTTAGTGGCATCGTTATAGCCAAACTGGGTGGTGACGATTTCCCAACCAGGGTGCTCACTGGCAATTTTTTTCTTCGCTTCGTTCACCCACTGGTTCTGGTCGGTTACCGTTGGGCTGGAGTAAAAGAAGGCGACTTTGGCTTTATCTTTCTTCACTTGTTGTGCCGCCATATCAACCAACATGCCGCCTAACTGAGTCGGTGTTCCCTGGTCGATATAATAAGAGCGGCATTCGGGGCGGGTATCTGAATCCCAGGTAAGCACTTTTACGCCACGTTGCATGGCTCGCTTCAGCGCAGGGCACAGGCCATCAGGTGACACTGCCGAAATAATAATGGCGTTGTACCCCTGGTTTACGAAGTTATTAATTAACTGCACCTGGCCGGACACACTGGGTTCTGTTGGCCCATCGTAAGTGACATCCACGCCGAGTGCTTTACCAGCTTCTTTGGCACCATTCCCGCCACTGGTGAAAAAACCCACACCGACCAGTTTGGGAATAAATGCGATGCGCTCAGCAGCCTGCACAGACAGGCTTAATGTTGCCAGGCCGACAGCCCCCAGCCAGGCGATTTTTTTGATGCTTTGCATAGTCATTATTTGTTCTCTCCGAATAGTGCGTTGCATTGGCCGTGAAAAGTGGTAATCGCTAGCGTTGCCAGGCAGCCTGGGTACGCCGCAGCCAGTCGCGAATTTGCCCGCGATGAAGGCTGACGGAACGCCCGACAACAACAATAATGAGCAGTGCGCCAGACAGGGCGCTGGAAATTTGGTTGGGTACCCCCACCATCTGTAAACCTTGTTGCAGGAAACCCACCAGCAAGGTTGCCAGTGCTGTGCCCAGGATTGAGCCGGAGCCGCCGTAAATATTGGCGCCCCCCAGCACAGCCGCAGTAATCGCTGGCATTAAGAAGGCACTGCCCAAATCAGAACGGGCTGAGCCAAAATAGGAAACCTGCAAAATGGCAGCGATGGATGCGGCAAAACCGGTCATGGCGTAGAGCAAGAACAGTGTGCGGTTAACCGGTGTGGCGCTGTATTGGGCTGCTCGGGCGTTCTGGCCAGTCAAAAATACGTTGCGCCCCTGGTGGGTGTTATGCAGCCAGGCCCAGCAGAGCAGTACGCTGAATAAGAAGAACAGCAGAGGAACCGGTAGCCCCAACACCGACAGGTTGGCGAAGTTGGTGAAACTTTCCGGGAACCCCCCAATGCCTTCATAGCCGGTGGCACCTGCCAGGCCGGAAAGCAGCAGGGCACTGCCACCGAACAGGTACATGGTGCCGAGCGTTATCACCAGTGGGTTAATACCGGTGTAGAGAATCAGCGCGGCGTTGATAAGCCCACACACTGTGCCTGCCAGTACGGTGAGCACAATTGCCAGCGGTAGCGGAACGCCTGCCTGAAACAGCATCCCGAACGTAATGGCGCATAACCCAATGGTGGAGCCAAACGAAATATCAATACCACCACTGATAATCACCATGGTTAGCGGCAGGGCAACAAGGCCAATGCAGATAAAATCGCTGGTGCTGAACAGCAGCACATTGATGTTCAGCATTTGCGAATTAGCTGCACCAAACCCGAGAATTTCAATCACCAACAGTGCGGCCAGTGCCAACTCCCAGCCATAACGTTTGAGGTTATTCATCAGGCTACCCTCCGTTTTTTGTCATGGGAGGTTATTTCTGGCGGGGTTATCGCGTTCTTGCTGGCCGGGGGCTTTGGGGTGAAACGCGCATATTTCTGTTTGCGAATATTACGTGCCAGCGCCATACGTAACCGGCCATCAAAGACCAGTACGCCCAGTAACACCAGCCCGGCAATAAAATCATTCCACCAGGCGGGGATACGCAGCAGCACCAGTACGCTGTCTATTTGGGTGAGAAAATAAGCGCCGAGCACCGCGCCAATAATGCTCCCGGAACCGCCGAGCAGGCTGACACCACCCAGAACGCAGGCTGCAATGGCTTTCATTTCCAGCCCGGTACCTGCCTGGTTAGGAATAAAGCCGATTTGCGAGGCGAAGACGATCCCGGCAAGTGCGGCCATCATGCCATTAAACGCAAAGGCGGCCAGGCGTACTGATTCTGTACGCACCCCCAACTGGCGGGCACCCTGAAGGTTATCTCCCGTGGCGTAAAAATTGCGGCCCGTTTGTGTTTTTGCCAGGATCCACGCGAAGCCCAGCGCAAGGAAAATAATCACAATGCCAATAGGGGAAAGGCCTGGAATCAGCGGTTCGGAAAGGTTTTTTAATTCCGGGGGCAGGCCTTCAATCCATTTTCCACCTGTCCAGAGCAGCATAATGCCGCGATACAGGCCGAGGGTTCCCAGTGTGGCGACAATCGCCGGAATTTTCAGCCAGGCAACCAGAATGCCATTCACCAGGCCGGCACTCAGCCCCAGTAAAAGGGTGGCGGCAATGGCAGCAGGCAGGCTGTAACCGGCGTTGAGCATCAGCCCCAGTAATACTGCGCACATCCCGGTGATGGAACCCACGGAAACATCGATATTGCGCGTCAGCATGACCAGCGCGGCACCCATTGCCAGCAGCATCAGAATTTGCGCGCTGCTGAATACCATGGTGACTGTACCAATACCAAAGTAATGGCTGTCGAGCGCACCGGGTAGGGCAAACAAACACAGAATGGCGATAAACGCGGTCACTTCCCGGTTCTGCTGGATAAATTTCAACATACATGTTTCCCCTGTGTGCTGGCTAACGAGTCAGTTCGAGGCTGGGTTGCGGTGCGGCCTTCGCCAAAGGCGAGGCGCATAATGGTATCGACACTGATGTCTGCACCGCTCAACGGCAGGTTGTTGATTTCCCCCTGATGCATGACATAAACCCGGTCAGCCATCATGCTTATTTCCTCCAGGTCGGAAGAGATAAACAGGATGGCGACATTCTGGTCGGCAATGCTGCGGATCAACTGGTAAATGTCGTTGCGGGCACCCACATCCACACCGCGGGTGGGCTCATCCACAATCAGAATTTGCGGCGAGGCTTCCAGGCACTTTGCAATCAGGATTTTTTGTTGGTTGCCACCGGATAAGGTTCGTACTGGTTGTTCGGTATCGCTGAATTTAATATCCAGTGCCCGCCGGTAGCGCTCGAGCGTAGCGTTATCACGCTGTGTATGGGACCAAAAACCCTGCTGGTTGTGAGTAAGGGAACAGACATTCCACACCAGCGAAGCATCCAGATATAAGCCAGAGGATTGCCTATCTTCAGGCAAATACACCAGGCCGCGCGCCAGCCGTTGGCGGGTATTCAGGTGTGTGATATTCAGCCCGTTAAGGCACAGTTGCCCGGCAGATACCGGGCGCAAACCATACAGTGTTTCCGCAAGTTCGGTGCGCCCGGCACCAACAAGACCGGCAAGCCCCAATACTTCGCCTGCACGTACTTCCAGCGAAATATCCCTGAAACCTTCACCGCTCAGTTGTTCAACTGCCAGCACCGGGCTGCCTTTATCAATGTCCGGGCGGGAGCCGGGAATGTTGAGCCACAGTTTCTGGGTAGGAGAAAGGGCTTCATTGCGTGCCGCTGGTGTGATTGCCTGAATAATGTCGTCAGTAGAGAGTTCCTGCGTTTTTCCATTCAGGGCAATTTTTCCATCGCGCATCACGCTTACGACATCGGCAATCTGGCGGATCTCCGGGAGCTTGTGGGAGATAAACACAGTACCCACACCTTTGCGCTGTAGTTCCCGCACTCGGGAGAACAGGCGTTCAGTTTCGGCTGGCGTTAATGAAGCTGTAGGCTCATCAAGAATAAGAATGCGGGAATCACGCATTAGCCCGCGCATGATTTCCACCATTTGCCGGTCGGCGACATCCAGCATTCCCGCCGGGCTGGCGGTATCGAATTTACAGCCCAGTTCATTCAGTAACAGCGCCATTTTTGCTGTGGTTGCCTGAGAACCTTTCAGCCCAAACAGAATGTTTTCTTTTACTGTCAGGCTGGGGAACAGCAACGGCTCCTGAGGAACAAGGTAAATCCCCAACTGGTGTGCTTTAACTGGGGTTAACCGGCTGCAGACCGCACCATCAATAGCAATCGTGCCTGAATCTTGTGGCGTGACTCCGGCAATGATTTTCATCAGGGTGGATTTCCCTGCGCCATTGCCACCGAGTAACGCGTGTACCTCACCCCGTTGCAGTGTGAAATCGATCCTCTTAAGCACATCGACACCGGAAAATTGCTTACACAACTGGCTTACCTGTAAGAGTGGTGGGGCTGTCAGTTGACTGGTTTGCATTGCGCCTCCGTTCGTAACTGAACTCGGGGGGTTGAACAAATGTATTTTGAAAAAATAATTGTTCATAAACATAGTTGTGGGATGGGGATAAAACCTCAGAGTGGATCACGTTTCTGGAATATTTGTATTTTTATTTTTTATTTGTTCATCAAGAAAGTGAAGGCTGTGGTATATGTCACAGATATTAGTTGTCGCAATGAGAACAATTGTGTTTAAAATTTAAAAATGTTCACAGTAAAGCGAAATAACCACAATGAGTGAAACCACATTTATCCCTGATAATGAAATGAGTGAAGAGGAGCTGGTGGCGCGTATCGCCTGGTTCTATTACCACGACAGCTTAACGCAAAGTGAGATCAGCGAGCGCCTGGGGTTGACCCGCCTGAAAGTGTCCCGCTTGCTGGAGAAAGGGCACCAGTCAGGCATTATTCGGGTGCAGATTAATTCGCGCTTTGAAGGGTGCCTGCAATATGAAGACGCACTAAAACAGCACTTTGGCTTGCGCCAGGTGCGGGTGCTCCCAGCGCTACCCGATGCTGATATTTGCGCCCGGCTAGGGATTGGTGCCGCACATATGTTAATGGAGTCACTCAGCGCGCAACAGTTGTTGGCGGTGGGGTTCGGTAAAACCACCATGAGCACACTGAAGCGCCTGAGTGGTTTTATCTCTTCACAGCAAATTCGCCTGGTCACGTTGTCTGGCGGAGTTGGCCCTTATATGACCGGGATTGGTCAACTGGATGCCGCCTGTAGCGTCAACATTATTCCGGCTCCATTACGGGCATCATCAGCGGATATTGCCAAAACACTCAGAAATGAAAACAGCGTGCGTGATGTGCTGCTGGCCGCGCAAGCTGCCGATGTGGCCGTTGTCGGGATTGGCTCTATCAGCCAGCGGACGGATGCCACCATTTTGCATTCGGGGTATATCACCGAAGGCGAACAACTGATGATTGGCCGTAAAGGCGCGGTGGGTGACATTCTCGGGTATTTCTTTGATGCGCAGGGGCAAATTGTGCCAGACATGCGTATTCATAAGGAATTAATCGGGCTCAGCCTGGATGCATTAACTACTATCCCCCTGGTGATTGGTGTGGCAGGGGGAATGGAGAAAGCCGAAACCATTCTTGCCGCCATGAAAGGCGGTTATATCAACGCACTGGTCACAGACCAAAATACTGCAGCAGAAATACTGAAACTGATTGAAAAATAAATATTTTAATAATGAACACTTACCCTAATACACGGAGCAGTCAACGGCAGGAAGCGACATAACGCCGAGGATCTTTTTATGGCCCGACTCTGTACTCCTAACCTTTCACCACACTACCTGATGGCGTTGGATGCCGGTACAGGGAGTGTCCGCGCGGTTATTTTTGACTTTGACGGTAATCAAATCAGTGTAGGCCAGGCTGAGTGGCAACACCTGGCCGTGCCGGATGTACCGGGGTCAATGGAGTTTGACCTCACTAGAAACTGGCAACTCACCTGTAACTGCATTCGCCAGGCTTTGCATAATGGCAATGTTGCCGCGGAATCTATCGTTGCCGTTTCTGCCTGTTCAATGCGCGAAGGTATTGTGATTTATGACAGCAATGCCACGCCAGTATGGGCCTGTGCGAATGTTGATGCCAGGGCTGCCCATGAAGTCAGTGAACTGAAAGAACTGTATGACTACACATTCGAAAACGAGGTTTACCGTTGTTCCGGGCAAACGCTCGCACTGAGTGCCATGCCGCGTTTGTTGTGGCTTGCTCACCACCGGCCAGATATCTACCGCCAGGCTTCCACCGTGACAATGATCAGCGACTGGCTGGCCTTTATGCTCAGTGGCGAACTGGCGGTGGACCCTTCCAATGCGGGCACTACCGGGTTACTGGACCTGGTAACCCGGGACTGGAAACCCGGCCTGCTGGAAATGGCCGGGTTGCGCTCCGATATTCTTTCGCCTGTCCGGGAGACTGGCAGCTTACTGGGTGTTGTTACCGCTGAAAGCGCTGTAGCCTGTGGCCTGAAAGCGGGCACGCCGGTAGTGGTGGGCGGTGGGGATGTGCAACTGGGTTGCCTGGGGCTGGGTGTAGTTCGCCCGGCACAAACCGCTGTGTTGGGTGGTACTTTCTGGCAGCAGGTGGTTAATTTGCCTGAGCCGGTCACCGACCCAAACATGAATGTACGTATTAATCCCCATGTTATTCCCGGTATGGTGCAGACGGAGTCCATCAGCTTCTTTACCGGGCTGACTATGCGCTGGTTCCGTGATGCATTCTGCGCGGAGGAAAAACTTATTGCTGAGCGCCTGGGGATTGATGCGTATACCCTGCTTGAAGAGATGGCGGGCCGGGTGCCTGCTGGTGCATGGGGCGTGATGCCCATCTTTTCAGATGTGATGCGTTTTAAAACCTGGTACCACGCCGCGCCTTCGTTTATTAACCTGTCGATTGACCCTGAAAAATGCAATAAAGCCACGTTGTTCCGCGCTCTGGAAGAAAATGCAGCCATTGTCTCGGCCTGTAATCTTAAACAGATTGCTGAATTCTCCGGTGTGGAAGCAGATTCACTGGTATTCGCAGGTGGAGGCGCAAAGGGCAAACTCTGGAGCCAAATTCTGGCGGATGTCACCGGCCTTACAGTACGGGTTCCGGTAGTAAAAGAGGCGACGGCGCTGGGCTGTGCCATTGCTGCTGGTGTGGGGGCCGGTATATACCCATCACTTGCTGAAACCGGTGAGAAACTGGTGCGCTGGGACCGGGAACACCAGCCAGACCCGGCCAATTATGCGGTGTACCACGAAGCCCAGGAGAAGTGGCTGGCGGTTTATCAGGACCAGCGCGGGCTGGTGGACCATGGCTTAACCACATCAATGTGGAAGGCACCCGGTTTGTAACCCAGGAGAGCGAATCATGCTGAAAACCAGTGAACAGCAGCACCAGTACCGTTTTGGGGATAACGGGCCCAAGTACCTGGTTCGTGGCCCACAGTGCGATATGGGCGTAGTGGTACTGAATCCGGGCCAGTCGTTTCGCAACCATCGGCACAAAGAGGCTTGTGAGGTTTTTTATACGCTAAGCGGTGAGGTGTGCCTCTACCTGGAAGGGGTGCTGCATGTGTTGCAGGAAGGGGATGTTATGCAGTGTGAACCCGGCGAAGCACATTACCTGGTTAACCGTGGCGATGTTCCCTGGAAAGGGGTGTTTGTTAAATCCCCGCATTTAATGAATGACAGCCACCCGGCTGAGCCGGAAGCCTGGTAGCAAGCCGGGTGAATGTAATGCGGGTTGTTGCCGTATTTTGCGAACAGGGCAGAGGATTTGTCGTGTAACGGTTTGGCTCAGGGGAAAGGGCTTGCGGCAAAGACGTGTTCGAGCAACTTGCCCCGGCACCTGCAAAATCAGGTGCCGGGATGAGAACCCAGATAACTATCAACTCAGGTTAATTTCCGCGAATGCACCTTGCCAACGGTAAGTCGTCCCATCGAACACCAGGCTATGGGCCTGATTCTGTTGGTTTTCATCAAGGTTACAAATACCAAAGTAGTATTTATTCATTGTGGTGGTTTCAATGCAAATAACTGTACCTTGCTTATTAGAGCCTATTACGGTTACTGAGGTAACCAAACCACGGGCACCCACAGAGGCTTCAATAGATTCATTGAAGTAGCCGTGTGTTTCCAGCACAGATGCAAATACGTGATTTTGACCAGACTGGCGAATGATCAAGGCGGGCTCGCTACGAAGATTGAAATCAGGGTCATTGGCGCCTGTGCGAGTGAAGAAGACTTTGCCGCCCTGGGCTCCGCTGGTTACCAGTGAGTAATAGCTATTGCCGTGTAACCAGCTAACAAGTGAACTCCCTGCTACATTACCTGACCCCAGATTCCATAAATGTTGGTAGCCGTTATTTTCACCCATTGGGCGTAATTGGCTTTCCACGTTGTACTCAAAATTGGTACGCATGATTTGGCCGGAATAATGTACCGGAAGGTCGTACTGGTGCGGCTGGTCTGCATCAATACGGTAAATATCGATGATCAGCGGTTTCTCAAACTCTGGTAAGTCAGCGAGAAGGATACTGCGTTGCATGTCTGTGCCCGGGTAGTAACCAGAAATACGACCGCTCATTCCTTGTAACTTATTGTTTTCTGAGTTGAAAAAGTGTTTAGAACCAAATTTTGTTTCTGCCAGTGAAGTGTCGAAGTTATTTTGTGTCTTCTGGTCAACAGTGACAGTGTTATGCGCCACAGTTTGTTTACAGTAAGACTTATTCTCGGGAATATAACGGCCACCAAATTTAGGTTCAACGTTTACCCAGCGACCGAAGCCGTAGTCATGCAGAACTTCGTGGCCTCGATTAAATACACTCAGGTGCAGCCCATCATAGTGGCCATGATCCAAAGCTGAATGGTATTGATTATCTGAGCCGTGTTGACCAAACCAGAGCAGCGCCATGGTATCGTCATTTTTTTCATCGCGGTGGCGTAGAATACTTACGCCGCCTTTTTCGCCCTTAGGGCCGTCCGTCACAAATAAACTGCCCCAGTTGAACGGTTTGATATGATCTGCTGCTTCAACGGCATCTGACAGGGTCTTACCTGATGTATGAACCCAAACGTTTTGTTGGTGGGCGGCCATTCCCAGCAGTGTTTCAGACTGCTCGTAACGATGGAAACACACCGATGTTGCCATTATCACGCCTTCATCGTTGATAGAAATGGTTTTAGATGAATCATTTAGCGCTGGCAATGTGCCATCGGGGAAGGCTGTTTTGAACACCGCATATGATGTTGTTTTGATGACGGAGTCATTGAATGCGTAAATATTAAGTTCAGGTTGGCGACGCTCAATGGCTTCTGCAAACAAGTATATTGGACGCAATGAAAAACGATGGTAGTAAGGCCCCTCCATATAATAGCCATCGGGTGAAAACAGCTGCCCCAGTTGGGCTAAAAAGCCGCCACTGACTTTGTCAAGCTTCAAGCCATAAAGCGCTTTATTTACAGAATCTTGATCGTTAATTGCGTACCCACAAATCCCAACAGCCGCAACAGCCCATAAACCGTGGTTGTGAACAATATCGAAATCATGGCCATAAGTGACGACGAACAGGTCAATCATCTGCCTGAACAGGTCATTTTCAATCAGCGATTTTTGGTTTTCTTCCAGTGTGTGGTAGATACAGCTGTACGCACAAGAGGCATACAACATCCACATATTCTCGTTTAGCGTTTGGTGGAAGATTTTGCCTGGCGGGTTAGAGTCACGGCTGGTATTACTTTCCAGAGTCGGGTAAATCTTTGCATAGGCCGTTAGCATATCCACTATGTAATCCCGGTACTTTTGCTCTCCGGTAATCAGAAACAGACGGCCTGCCAGGTCTATGTGAATGTAGTTTTGCTTGTGGCGGTTATGTTCGTAACCGCCGCCTTCGCCATGCCCAGGTACTTCGATACCCACCAGCGCCATGTAATCATCCGTTTGTTTGATGTCACGGGCTAATGCTCTTCCTAGTATACTGTTAGTGTTAAGCGCTTTTTTGAGCTCTGCAGCTTCGTCAAAACTCAGTAAAAGTGGTTGATAATCCATGCTTATTTCTCCTGCTCTAATGCATATACTTCCAGTGAGTAGAAGCCATTCCAGTGGTATGTTTTACCGTTAAGTTCTACCTGATGCGGAGTGTGGTCATTCGCGCCGGGGAGGTTGCTGACCATCACTGTGACTAATGACTTCGCTGTTATAATTTCTACTATGCTGCCCACGGCGTTATATCCAAGGATGCGGATGTTTTTAACCTGGCCCCTTGCATTCACAGACTGCTCAAATTCTTCGTTGAAGTAACCGTGAGTTTCAAGTACAGAAGCAAACAGGGTGGATTCACCTTCGCTTCGCAATATAAACGCGGGTTCGCTACGCAGGTTAAAGTTTGGGTCATTTGCGCCAGTGCGGGTGAAGATAATTGCGTTGTGGTTGTTACTACTTGTACCTAACCAGGTGTGGTAAGCGTGGTTTTGTAACCAGGTCACCATGGCAGCCTCTTGCGCTTTGCCACTGGCCACTTTCCAAAGGTGTTGGTAACCAAAATCCTCACCAAGTGGGCTTAATTCACTGAAGCTTTGATAGTTGAAATTCGTGCAGACTATCTGGCCGTCATAGTTGTGTGCGTAGTCGTACTGGTGTACTCCTGTCGCCTGGATTCGGTACAGGTCAAGTAATAACGGTGATTCTAACTCTTCGATATTGAGCATAAAAACACTGCGTTGCATGCCAGTATTCGGGTAGTGGTCATTGGCAAATGCACTCATCCCCTTGATTTCACTGCTTTCAACTTTAAAAAAATGTGGGAGGCCATGAACGGAATCGGCGCGTTCGACATCAAAGCCATTCTGACACTGTTCATCAATGGTAATTGCGTTATGGGCAATAGTTTGGCGGGCGAAAGATTTGTTTTCTTCAAGGTAGCGTCCCCCAAATTTGGGTTCTGCATTGACCCAACGGCAGAAACCGTATTCACGTAATACTTCCTGGCCACGGTTATAAAAGGTGATACCAAGTGTGTCGAAGTGGCCATGGCCCATACCATGTTGGCCGTAATTCATAACTAACTGGGATACATCGCCCGTTTTATCCTGCATACGTATGAAGCCTTGCGCACCGGAACGGCCATCCGGGCCTTCGTTGAGCTCAACACCTGGCCAGAAAGGCAGGCTAATTTCGTGCTCTGCGGTGGCTTTTTCATAGGCATTAGAAAGCACAAGGCCACAGGGATGCATCCATACGGCATCCTGAATTTTCGCCATTCCCAGGATATTGTCATTCAACCCGTAGTGTTTGCTGTACAGGCTTACTGCAATTTGCACGCCGGTATCTGTAATCGCCATCGTACGCGAGGCATCGTTCAGTGCTGGGAATTCACCATTGGGGTAGGCTGTTGAGAGTAACGCTTGTACGGTATTCCCGATCACGCCATCTTTGTAATTGAAAATATCAACTTCAGACATGTGCCGGTGAACCACTTCAGCAAAGAGACAAAGTGGGTGAACCGCATAACGATGGTAGTAAGGCCCCTCCATGTAATAACCCGATGGTGCGAATAACTGAGAGATTTGAGCAAGAAACCCACCGGTATTGTTGTTATCTAAGCCGTAAACGGACATTTCCAGATATTCACGTTTGTTTATGGCTAAGCCACAAATCCCAACGGCTGCAACTGCCCAAATACCATGGTTATGGATACGGTCAAAATCATGTGAGTATTTGACTGTGAACATTTGCAGCATGGGTTCGAAGAGTTGTTCGACAACGGCTGTCCGCTCTGTTTCTGTCATGGTCGAAGCCACACAAGAATAGGCGAGACTGCTGAACATCAACCAACAATGTTCATTGAGGATTTGGTGGAAAAGGCGGCCTGTTGGGTTGGTGTTTTTCTGTAAATGGTAATTGAACGTGAGATATTTTTCGGCATAAATAGCCAGCAAGTCTTTAACAAATTGCGCGTATTTTTGCTCTTGCGTGATCAAAAACAGATGACCGGCTAAGTTCATGTGAGTGTAATTTTGCTTGTGGCGATTATGTTCGTAGCCACCTGCTTCACCATGCCCCGGCACATCCAACGGCAACCGCATGAAAGCATCGACTTTTTTACGGTTCTCTTCGATGGTTTTACCCATCAAACTTTGCCTTCCGACTTCGTTTCTTAGTCGTGCAATTTCTGTTTCAGCCAACAAAATCGGTTGTGTCGTCATTTCTTTATCACCATCAAATGAAGTATGTGTGTAACTTACCTCCTTATAAAGTAATACAATATTAATTTTGTTTGAAGTGTAAGGGACGAAAATGGCGACAAAAGTCACGTTAAGTTATCTATCATATTGTTTTTAATGGTATATTTAATGCGTGTTGTGGTTTTTTATAGGGTGAATATTAGTCTTCAATGGGAGATTCTGGCTTTTCAGCGTGATTTTAATCACATAAAATTTGAGTTATTGTATTATTAATTAGTGCAATAAGATACGATGATAATCGATTTACTAGTGGAAAGTGTTACCTCGAGTTTATTATTTTTAATAAACAGATGAATGGGATGCCATAAACGGAAACGGCCAGGAGTATAGCAATGAATGCTTTTTTTCTATTGGACAAGCACCCTTGGGAAGAACTGGGTGGTGGAATAAAACGTAAGATTGTAGCCTACACAGATGATCTAATGGCTGTCCATTTATGCTTTGACATAGGCGCTGTTGGTGCACCTCACACGCATGAAATTCATGATCAGATTGGGTATGTGGTTCGCGGAAGTTTTGAAGTGGAAATTGAGGGTGAGAAAAAAATCCTTAAAGAAGGCGATGCTTATTTTGCGCGCAAACATATGATGCATGGTGCGGTCGCTTTGGAACAAGATAGTATCCTTTTGGATATTTTTAATCCTGCCCGCCAGGATTTTATTAATGCATAATTAAATATAAAAATATTGAATAGCAGCATGTAGGGTAATTACATCGTCAAATAAATAATTAATCTCTCCTGAGTTAATTAATTTTCGTATTTTAGTGGCGCTGTTATGTAGCCCATGAGTGTATTACTCTATTGAAATGCTTTCAGGTAATATATTTAATTTTTCTATTGGCCGAAATCTGTATTTCGGCCAATATTTTTTCTTAAACAGAATACTTCCGGTTTTTCTGTAAAATATCTGGCAGCGCCCATCAGAAGATAAGTTGCTGCCAGATTAATGCTTAGAGCCTGTCCCATTAGGGCTATTTTACTTGCCATTTTGAACCTGGGCAGTGCTCGAAATCCTCATGTACTCCGTGTACGCTCCGGTTTCTGCACGCTGTCAGTGTCCAGACTGGTTGCGACAATAACGCCTGCTGGGATAGGCTGTTAGTGGGAATAGCTTGTCATTGATTATGAGCTGTATTTTATGCCAAGGCGCGTTCTTAACTGGCGGTCATCATTTGCGGACGATCCATAATCAATCGTCCAAAGTTCAACATAGGGCTGAAATTTCCCCATCTGATAGCCAACAATGATACCGGCATCCCATTGGGTATCCTTTCCGTCAGAAAGGCGCACTTTGTCATAGTTTTTGTTGTAGTTAGCCTCATAGGATAATCTAAGGTTCTTTAATGCTTCATCGGTAAATCTGTAAGAGCCAGTGAGTGTCCATTTGCCTTGTTCAATAGTTTTACCTGCAACACTCATTTTTGTGCCATCGGTCAGTGTCTTATTTCCAGCATCATCAGTATAAACTTGAAATTCGTGGCGGTACCTTAGTGCTGTAGTTAAGCCAAAAGAGGCAATATATCCCACACGAAATTGCGGTTTATATGTTGTTTTGGCATCACCAAAGGTAACTGGCATACCAGGCTGGACAAACCATTGTTTATTTATTCGGTAACGGACACCCCAGTCAAACTCTGAATCTCCCGCTTCGACTTTGTCCCAAAACTTTGTTTGGTCGCTACTGTGAAATTTTTGCTCAACGCCGTAATTCAACGTGGTGTCATTTGTGATTTTTGTCTGCCCACTAATTTTTATTCGGTGAGCATACTTCTCATCATCATGTTTATACTCCGTGCGGTAGTCTAATGTTGCAGCAGAAGCAGCACCAACGAAGCATGATGTAGCAAAAAATAAAGATATTTTGGCCGCTGATTTCATGATTTTCTCTCTGTAGAGGAAGGTGAAGTTATCTGTTTTTTGCTTTATATAATATTGAATTAATGTATTACAAATAAAAAAGGGGTTTGGAGGGGGATATTGTGACTGTAATCATGAAAGTCAGCTTGTTAACATTTTTGACGCGTCTTCATATAAAGAGAACGGATAGTAAGTTACATAAAATAAACACTTAACCACTTTTTCTAATATTAATGTCTGTTACTGGCCCTGTTTTCTTGTTTATATTCCGCTATATCGATGTTCTTAGATTTCAATGCCAAGGGAACGCGTGTTTTAGATCTCATTCAGGCGAAAAATATTGAGAAGCAGATACTGTATCAGTGGCTATTTTTGTTTAGTTAAAACAGGTAGTTATTTTTTTTCTGGGGAATGCAGCCTGCTTCCAGAGACATTGCAATTAGACTTTTGTCACAGACCAACGCTTTCTATTGATGTATTTGTATTATTTTATTATCAATAAAAGGGACTTAACATGACTAAACTTTTCAGCTATCGGAACCTTGCGACTTGCATCGGTGCCATTCTGGTTAGTAACAATACCCTGGCCGCCAACTTTGTATTTCTTGATGAAGCTATGTTGGAGCAAAACCGCACTGTTTTACAGTCAAATCAAGCAAGTACTTCAATGAAACAGGCTTTCGAACGTTTAATTGAAGAAGCTGACGTGGCTATGCAGGATGGGCCTTTCACAGTGACGGATAAAATCATGATGCCACCAAGTGGCAGTAAAAATGATTATCTGAGTATCAGTCCATACTGGTGGCCTGATGAGTCAAAAGCCGATGGACTGCCCTGGATTCGCCGGGATGGTAAAACGAATCCAGCATCTAAAACCACAGAAACCGACTCAAACCGAATAGGCCACTTTACGCGTTCTGTGCGCGCACTTGCTTTAGCTTACTATTTTAGCCAGGACGAGAAGTATGCTCGGCAAGGTATTGATTACGTTAGAGTCTGGTTCATGAATGATAAAACTAAGATGAACCCTAATGTCAATTATGGCCAGGGGGTGCCAGGGATTGCCGAAGGGCGGCGCAGTGGCATTATTGATACACGTGGCCTGGCAGAGCGTATGCTGGATTCAATTGCAATTCTTTCTCTCTCACCAGCCTGGACCAACGAAGATGAGCAGCGAATTACACAGTGGTATAGCGAATACCTGAACTGGTTGATTGTTGATGACTTGTCTGGCGGGCCTGCAGGTGAAGCGTATTCTGAAAATAACCATGGGACGTGGTACGACTACCAGGTTGCCAGTATTTCGTATTTTCTGGGCAACGAGGCGCTTGCAAAGCAAATGGTAGAAAAAGGAAAAATGCGGGTAGATACTCAGTTTGAGAAGGACGGCTCACAACCTCATGAAATCGCGCGTACTCGTGCTTATCATTACCATTACTTTAACCTGGATTCATTAGTTGGTATTGCCCAAATTGGAGACAAGCTGGGTATTGATCTCTGGCAGTATGAAAATAAAAAAGGCGGTTCTCTGGCGAAGGGGATCCAATTGATGGCTTCATTTCAGAACCCAGCCTCTCATTGGCCATATAGTGCTCAGGATAACCCGCGCCGGGTTGAGCGTATGGCGCCCATTTACCTGAAAGCAGGTGTGGCGATGAATAAACCTGAATGGATAAAATTAGCGAAAGATACTGATTTCGAACGTTTTACCGTGCAGAAACATCTGGCTGAAGTGTGGGCGCAACGGGATATCGAATTACTCTATGTGCAGCACTAGAATTTAGCCGAAATGCGAGAATACTTGTTGTGGCAGGAACCCGGAAAGCAAGCTTCGTCTACTTATGCGGGTTCACGATCTCGTGTTTTTTAATGTTTTGAATTATATAGAGTTACCTGTTTCTTTGGTGGTAGAGATGCCGTATACAAAACAGCGGGTAACTCTAAAACGTCTGGCCATGATAATCACCGCATCAGTATTTTATCGTGAGAAATTAATATTGTAGTATTTTTTGAACGCTAATTTACCCATACAGGGTATGAAAATTGTTAAAATAGTAGATTGGAATGTGATCATAATAAACCAATTTCATTGGAAACAGGATTTATAAAATAACATTAACTGGTTGATATATATGGTTATATTTTCCATTCCAGTAAACACTGCTTGGTGTGCTACATCTGGAATGCTATAGTTACACTTAAATAATACATATCTAACTACTAAGTGATTATATGTCTGGTGAATTTCATTCTATTTCTGGCTCTAAAAGAAGCCTGCATGTACAAGTAGCGCGCGAAATTGCCCGTAGCATTTTATCCGGGAAGATTACACAAGGGTCAATTCTTCCTGGCGAGATGGTTTTGTGTGAACAGTTCGGCATCAGTCGCACTGCGTTGCGCGAAGCAGTAAAGCTACTCACTTCTAAGGGTTTATTAGAGTCACGCCCTAAAGTGGGGACGCGTGTGGTAAACCGTGCCTATTGGAATTTCCTGGATTCCCAATTGATAGAATGGATGGATGGGCTCACAGAAACAGACCATTTCTGCCATCAGTTTTTAGGGTTGCGCCGTGCTATAGAGCCGGAGGCTTGCGCTCTTGCGGCTAAGAATGCAACAGCTGAACAACGTATTCAGCTTTCCGAAGCATTTCAAGAAATGGCAGAAGTCGCTGAATCTGCTGAATTGGATAAAAGACGTTGGATGGAAGTTGACATTCGTTTCCACAGCATCATTTTTAATTCCACTGGGAATGATTTTTTTCTGCCTTTTGGGCATGTTTTGACAACGATGTTTATCAACTTCATTGCTCATTCTTCAGAAGAAGGCAGCACTTGTATTAATGAACATCGCCAAATTTACGAAGCAATCATGGCTGGCAATGCTGACAAGGCACGCCAGGCATCAGTTAACCATTTGCTTGATTCAAAACATCGTTTGTCTTCATGACAACAGACTGTGCCATGGTTGAACAGTGACCATGGCAATAGTTTCTTCCAGATAAACTATTCTGACACCCACCTTTGTTAATGCTTCCGGTGTTGTTTCGCTGTGTGCCCTTTCGTCATTTCAATGAGTCCATGTTAACTGCTTTCGGGACAGGGCCGTTCAGACAGAAGAGCGTAATTGTTGCTTGTGTTGTCTGTGGTCGTTTTCCAGGTGCGTACTTATTTTGTCTCAGGTTCGTTAATTACAACATACTGTAGGCCTCACATGTAATAACCGGGATTTCAACAACCTGTTTCACAACAGTTCCTTCTTGCCGTACACCAGGTTTTAGCATGGCAACTATCATCCATTCACACATGCCGAGACGCACAGAGCCGGGGATACTTAACTCAGTCATTAATTTCAGATCCTGATCACTTGTATGATTATTTGCATCTATCATTATGCCTTTCCTGTCACGAATTTGAGTTATAATACTACAAATAGAGTTGATAATAGTTACTATACGGTAGCTGTTAAACAACTATCAAAGGTCATCAAGATGGAACTGAATACCCTTATTGTAGGCATCTATTTCCTATTCTTAATTGCAATAGGTTGGATGTTCAGAACGTTTACAAGTACCACCAGCGATTATTTTCGCGGTGGGGGCAACATGCTTTGGTGGATGGTCGGTGCAACTGCGTTTATGACACAGTTCTCGGCATGGACATTTACAGGTGCAGCAGGTAAAGCATACAGCGATGGTTTCTCTGTCACGATGATCTTTCTTGCTAATGCATTCGGCTATTTCATGAATTACGCCTATTTCGCGCCTAAATTCCGGCAATTACGTGTTGTTACAGTAATAGAAGCAATAAAAATGCGTTTTGGCACGACAAACGAGCAAGTGTTTACCTGGTCGTCCATGCCTAACAGCGTTGTATCTGCCGGTGTGTGGTTAAATGCGCTGGCTATTATTGCATCAGGTATTTTTGGTTTTGATATGACAGCGACAATCTGGATAACCGGTTTGGTTGTACTTGCCATGTCAGTAACTGGCGGTTCATGGGCTGTCATTGCATCAGATTTTATGCAAATGGTCATCATCATGGCGGTAACAATTACATGTGCTGTCGTGGCGGTAGTGCAGGGCGGTGGTGTTGGTAACATAATGTCTAATTTCCCTGTTGCAGACGGAGGCTCTTTTATTGCAGGTAACAATCTTAATTACCTGAGTATTTTTGGTATCTGGGCATTTGTTATCTTTGTTAAGCAGTTCTCTATTACAAATAATATGTTGAACTCTTACCGTTATCTTGCTGCAAAGGATTCGAAAAATGCCAAAAAAGCAGCATTACTTGCCTGTGTTCTCATGTCTGGTGGTGTATTTGTTTGGTTTATGCCTGCCTGGTTTATTGCCAGCCAGGGTGTTGATTTAGCAGCATCGTACCCTGAAGCAGGTAGCAAAGCAGGGGACTTCGCTTATCTTTATTTTGTTCAAGAATACATGCCAGCGGGAATGGTTGGGTTATTAGTTGCGGCAATGTTTGCAGCAACAATGTCTTCAATGGACTCTGGTCTGAACCGTAATTCAGGCATTTTTGTTAAAAACTTCTATGAAACGGTTGTACGTAAAGGTAAAGCATCAGAAAAAGAGCTGGTCGCGGTATCTAAAGTAACGTCAGCCGTATTTGGTATTGCAATAATCCTCATAGCGCAGTTTATTAACTCTCTGAAAGGCCTTAGCTTATTTGACACAATGATGTATGTTGGCGCGTTAATTGGCTTCCCAATGACTATCCCGGCATTCTTAGGTTTCTTTATCAAAAAGACACCTGACTGGGCTGGATGGGGTACGCTGATTGTGGGGGGGATTGTCTCTTATGTGGTCGGCTTTGTTATTACCGCTGATATGGTTTCATCAGTTTTTGGCCTTGAGAAATTGACCAGCCGTGAGTGGGCTGATGTTAAAGTTGCAATTGGCCTGGTCGCTCATATCGTTCTGACTGGCGGTTTTTTCATCCTGTCAACCATGTTCTATAAGCCGCTGAATGACAAGCGTCAGGCAGATGTTGATAAGTTTTTTGAAAACCTGTCAACACCACTTATTGCTGAGTCTGTACAACAGAAGAAACTTGATAACAAGCAACGGCAAATGCTCGGTAAACTTATCGCAGTAGCCGGTGTTGGTGTTATGTTCATGGCTTTGTTATCTAACCCGGTTTGGGGGCGTTTGGTCTTTATCTTGTGCGGTGCAATTATTAGTGGCATTGGTTTGTTGCTGGTTAAAGCAGTGGATTCAAATGTCGAAAAAGTTTCAGCGCCAGTGTCAGAAAGTTAATATTTAAAACACATTACTCTCTTTACGAAGCCAGTTGCTTTAATTAGCTGCTGGCTTTTTTTTGAGTGCAAGCCCCAGCCAGTGAGAGCAGATAAAGAACTGGCTATATGCCACAAAGAACGCGCCTGACAGATATCATGTGAATTGGCCGCGTTACAAGTTAAACAACAAAGGATTCCCGTGAGAAAGCAGAAGGGTTAATCACCCATAATAATGGCGCTGTAAATATTCATACAAATACCCTGTACAGGTGTTTATGGCCGAAAAAGCAGAGCTACCGGTATCAAGCATATAAGCAGCACTGCCGAATACAGAAAGGCTACCCAGATAAATATGGGCACTGTTGTCTGTATACTGCAGGGTATTAATAAGGATTATCTGGAGTGGGAAAGACGTTGGTTTTTCTGTTAATAAATGAGAGGCGTTAAATTGAAAACAGATATTGAGAGGCCTTGATTCTGGGTATATAGCGTATAGACCAGCAAACTTACAACGCAATGACCACTGTGGTTCAAAATAATTCTGGCTGGGGGAGGGGAGTATTAAAACAGTAGTAACAGCATTACTTCATGAAAAGTAGAAAAGCCCTGTTACTGGGCTTTTCTACTGAGGTATTTCTGTTATTAAGCGTTGAGTTCAGAAAAGTAGTCGAAAATAACAGGTACATCGTGCTGCCCGAGCCCTTTATCAACAGCAGCTTGCAGGCTTTTAGCTGTACCCTCTGCGATTAAGGATTCAGTACCGAGGTCCTTAACCATTTCAAGGAAGTAACCCAGATCTTTGTTTGCGTTAGCAATAGAGAAACCAAGCTTTTCTTCACCATCGACGGCGTAGAATTTGCAAAACTGCATAAACGGAGAATTGGACGGGCCTGCAGACATAATATCAAACAGTTGTTGACCATCAACACCTGCACGCTTCGCGACAGCAAAAGCCTGAGACATTGTGGCAACAGTGGTCATACCCATAAAGTTATTGACCAATTTAGTTACGTGCCCGGAGCCTGGCGCACCTAAATAGAATACGTTCTCGCCTTGCTCGTTCAGTATGGGTTTCACTTTGTTGAATGTGTCAATATCGCCAGCAGCCATAATGTTCAGAAGACCCTCTTTCGCATGCGCGGGAGTACGGCCTAAAGGTGCATCGATCATACCCGCACCAATTGCGGCAAGATCTGCACCTATCTTCTTCGTAGAAGCTGGAATAGATGTACCGAAATCGATGAGCGTTTTACCTTCCGACATACCGGCCAGAATACCTGTATCACCGTATACGACTTTTTCTACAACTTCAGACGTGGTCAGGCATAGCATAACGATGTCGCTTTTCTCTGCGAGAGCCTTACCTGAGGTTGCTTCAGATGCGTTGCCACGAGCCAGAACGGCGGCAACAGCTTCTTTGTTGAGGTCCATTACGTTAACTTCGTAGCCACGATTTTGTAAGTTTTCAACCATGTTGCCGCCCATCAGACCCAGGCCGATAAAACCAATGACAGGTTTAGTCATTTTATCTCCAAATGTGATATTGTATGATTATATTATTTTAATGATAATGTCCATTATGAAATTTGCAATCGAAAATGATGAGCCCTAAGACCTAGAGCACAGTTTTTTAGCTTAAGAGGTAAACGCGCCCTGGTTTCTTAGCCGACAGCCAGGCGTTGTTGCCAGGAAAAACGTCTGTGTATGAGCAGGTTTGCGAACAGGGCAGGCAATACACCAGCAGGTGGAATATGAACGGAAAGGGTAAAGAAATAGCGATGAGCTTATTATTCAGGCCTTAACACTTTCAACAAAACGCCTGTTTACAAGCCACATTTGAGTGATGTATTCCCCAAAATAATTCGCCGTGCAGGAAGGCGGCAGCGCAGAGAGTTGCCGGGAGCTTACTGGAGTAAGTGACCGGTGCGAACGAGCACAGCCAGTGTAGCTACAGTGTGAACGCAGCAAGGAATAGCTAGTGAGAGTAGTGTGCCGGTCTTAAAACTGGTAACAACCATCTGTTTACAAGCCACATTTGAGTGATGTATTCCCCAAAATAATTCGCCGTGCAGGAAGGCGGCAGCGCAGAGAGTTGCCGGGAGCTTACTGGAGTAAGTGACCGGTGCGAACGAGCACAGCCAACGCACCTGCAGGGTGAAGTATGCAGGGGAATGGCGAGGGTTCTCACCCTCCCTCGGGGAATTTCAGGCAATAAAAAAGCCTGTACGTGAGTACAGGCTCTTCTATGAAAGATGGCGGTGAGGGAGGGATTCGAACCCTCGATACGTTGCCGTATACACACTTTCCAGGCGTGCTCCTTCAGCCTCTCGGACACCTCACCAAATTTTTGTGTTACTGCGTGAGCAGCAACGGTGCGCTACTATAGGGAGTCATCCCCACACGGTCAAGAAGAATTTAGGGTTTACATACCGTTCGGTTAAAGCGCGAGCAAATCAGCGTTTATCTGGATTTACCACACAACCAGCCAGGAGAGCGGAACAGAACAGTGCCAGCAAAAAGACTATAAGGTAATGGGGTAGGAAATAAAAAAAGGCGAAGTTCGTGCAGGCAAATGCCCCACAAAACCTCGTCCGGTGTTATTAACGGGAAGTGATTACAGGTGTGCAGTAACCTGACTTGGTTGGCTAGTCATCATAAAAACCATGCAGGTCCTCAATGGGCTGAGTGGATTCTTCACTCCAGAGCGTCAGCCTTAATTCTCGTATTTTCATTGCCAGTGCTTCCGCTTCGTCATCCATCACGGTATCCGGAAACTTGTCGGTACTGTACTTGCCTGGGATTGCAGGAAAAAACATCACATAGTCCTCCGCAGATCACTGGAAGGGTTAGCATGGCGGACTTATGTGTGAAAACGATGACAGTGACGTGATGGTTTTAATGCAATAAATGAAATCCACAACCCAAACGGGATCAAGTACTGATTTACCTGCTTATATTGATGTTCTTTTAGGTCCTACCAATATGATTGCCCAGGATGTTGTCAGGACCCTGGAGCCATTCCTTCATCTGATCTGAAATCGTTCCTTTCCTGGGCCAAAGCGAGTGATGATTTTATTCGCTATACGCTCTCAGACGGTACCTCTGAAACCCAGGATAACGGCGAACTCTACCGCGCTGTTATTCAGGCAGGCGGAATTATCACTGCCAGTTTCACCAATAATCTCAGCAACACCACCTCTGGTGCCGGGCATGTTGGTACCACCATCGCCACCCCAACCCTTCCGGCACTGAGCCAGCATTACTGCAGAGGATGGCCTGGCGCTGTCTGCCGGGAAAAATATTACGGTCACCGGCGCAACGCTCACGTCCGGGGGCGATATGTTAATGCAGGCCTGGGGCGATATTGCAGTGAATGCCCAACAGGTTGATGACCAGTACACCACGTCTGGTTTACGTGGCCGCAAGGATACCAATAACGCATCGGTTACCTGGCAGGGCAGTAACGTAACCGCCGGGGGTAACCTTAGCGTGCAGGCAGGGCATGACCTCACCCTTGCTGCCAGCGATGTGAATGCCGGAGGCAGTGCGCAACTGGCTGCCGCAAATGATCTCAACCTGAACAGTGGGCAAACCAGCAAAAATACCCGTAATGGTGCGTCTGAAACCCACAGCACCGGGCTGGACCGCACCACGGTTTCTGCGGGTAATAACCTGGTCCTGCAGGCCGGGCAGGATATTAACGCGCACTCTGCGGCACTGGCGGCTGAGCAGGGTGTTGGCCTGCAGGCCGGGCGGGATGTCAACCTGCTGGCAGATGAAACCACTCAGGGCGACAGCTACCGCACCAAAAAGAAAACCGTGATTAACGACCAGGTGCGCCAGCAGGGCACTGAAATCGCCAGCGGTGGTAACACCGTGGTCATCGCCGGGCGTGATGTGAACAGCCAGGCGGCGCAGGTGACTGCCCAGGGAGATATTGGCGTACAGGCTGTCAACGATATCAACCTGGGGACTGCAACTGAAAGTGATTATCACTACCAGGAAGAAACAAAAAAGAAAAAAGGTTTTCTCAGTAAAACAACCACCCATACGATTTCAGAGCAAAGTGCCACCCGTGAAACAGGCTCACTGTTAAGTGGAGATAATGTCAGTGTCAGTAGCGGGCATGATCTGCTGGTGCAGGGTTCTTCGGTGGTGGGCGATGGCGCAGTGTCACTTGCTGCCAGTAATAATGTTGATATCACGGCAGCGACGAACACCGACACAAACTGGCAGTTTAAAGAGAAGAAGAAAAGCGGCCTGATGAGCTCCGGCGGAATCGGCTTTACGATTGGCAGCACGAAAACCAAACAGGACCTGAAAGAGAAGGGCACCACTCAGAGCCAGAGTACCAGCATCATCGGCAGCAACGGCGGCGATGTAACGATCACTGCCGGTAATCAACTCCATATTGCCGGTTCGGATGTGGTGGCCGGGCAGGACCTGGCCCTGAAGGGCGACAGTGTGGTTATTGACCCGGGACACGACAAACGTACCACTGACCAGACGTTTGAGCAGAAAAGCAGTGGGCTGACGGTGGCGCTTACGGGAGCTGTAATTGATGCTGTAAATAGTGCCGTCAGCACAGCTCAGGCTGCCAGCAAACAAAGCGACTCCCGGCTTGCCGCACTTCAGGCGACGAAATCGGTACTTTCAGGTGTTCAGGCGGTTCAGGCTAATTCTGTAGCGAATGCCACCGGACAGCCGGATGCGGGAATACATGTCAGTGTGTCTCTCAGTACGCAGAAATCAAAATCCACACAGCATCAGGAATCGGACACAGTCACCGGCTCAACCCTGAATGCCGGGAAAAATCTGTCTGTTGAAGCGACAGGCCGACAACAGCAGAGTAACAGTGGTGATATCGTCATAGCTGGCAGCCATGTGAAAGCAGCCGGAGACACCAGCCTGAAAGCTGAGCGGGATATCATTCTCACTGCAGCGGCAAATACCCAGAAGACAACGGGCAGCAACAGCAGCAGTGGTGGTGGTGTGGGTGTGAGCATTGGTGCCGGGCAGGGTGGTGTTGGTATCAGTGTGTTCGCAAGTGTCAATGCGGCGAAAGGGCATGAGAAAGGTGATGGTACGGACTGGACAGAGACCACTCTGGACAGTGGTGGAAAAGTTTCTGTGTCCGGCGGCAGGGATACCACACTTACCGGGGCTCAGGTTAATGGGAATCAGGTCACAGTTGATACAGGCCGTAATCTGACCATTACCAGTCTGCAGGACAGCAACAACTATGACTCCAAACAAAGCAGTGTCAGTGCCGGAGGGAGTTTTACCTTTGGTTCAATGAGCGGTTCTGGCTATATCAACTTCAGCCAGGACAAAATGCACAGCATTTACGACAGTGTGGCCGAGCAGAGCGGTATTTTCGCGGGAGAAGGAGGCTTTAGTGTTACCACCGGAAACCATACACAGCTGAATGGTGGTGCAATAGCCAGCACAGCTTCGGCGGCAGATAATCATCTGGATACCGGCACTCTGGGGTTCAGCGATATAGTCAATAAGGCAGATTATAACGTTTCACATACCGGTGGCGGGTTCAGCTCGTCCGGCAGTATCGGTGGTCAGTTTGCCGGTAACATGGCAACCACTCTATTATCCGGCATGAGCAGTTCAGGGCACGCAGAAGGCACCACGCAGGCTGTTGTCAGTCAGGGAACAATTACCGTACGGGACAGCTCAGGTCAGCAGCAGGACCTGAGTGGTCTGCAACGTGATGTGACAAAAGCTAACGATGCCATCAGTCCGATATTTGACAAGGAGAAGGAGCAGAACCGCCTGCAGGCTGTGCAAATGATTGGCGAAATCGGCTCTCAGGTTGGTGATATTGCCAGAACAGAAGGGCAGCTTCGTGCCATAGAGGCGGGTAAGGCCGAACTGGCCAAAAATGGAACTAAAGAGCCGGAGGAAGGAGCAAGTCAGGATGAATGGAATAGATACAATAAGTCAGTTGAAAATACAGAAAGTTATAAATCAACAGCGCAACGGTATGGTACGGGCAGTGACCTGCAACGGGCGATTACTGCTGCCACTGCGGCAATAAGTGGCCTGGCGAGTGGTAATATAAGCAGTTCGGTGGCTGGCGCAGCAGCGCCGTATATTGCGAATGAAATAGGGAAATACATCACCCCGAACAGTGCGATAGCAGGTGTCATGGCGCATGCGGTGGTGAACGCTGCCCTTGCACGGGCACAGGGGCAGAACGCACTGGTGAGTGCAACCGGCGCAGCAGCCGGTGAAGCGACAGGGATATTACTGGCGCAGGAGATATATGGAAAACGCCCAGAAGCGCTGACGGAGTCAGAACGGCAGACAATCAGTGCATTATCGACCCTGACAGCAGGTCTGGCTGGCGGGCTTGCAGGGAACAGCACAGGTTCGGTAGTATCAGGCGCTCAGGCCGGGAAGACGACGGTTGAGAATAATGCAATGTCTGGGCTTGTGCCGTCTCGCGTACAGCAGGATGCATCTCTGGCTTTTGATCTCGGTAGTAAAGGGGTCACTGACGATGAAATTATCAAAGCGGTAGACAAATCACATATCGATCCGTCATTAGGGGATACTGCAAAAATTCATGGGGATGTAAAGGGTCAGGTCGCTGGAGGTTATGTCGCAGGTGGATATCTGGAAGGTGTGCTTTCAGAGGATAAATTTGCAATTAATGCTGGGGTTACTAAGGTGTTAGGCTGGCGTGCAGATGCGTCTGCCGGTTTGACTTTTGGACCTTACCCGATTAAAGATTTCAATTCTACCTATGATTATTCTGGTGCCATATCGGCAGGTATTTTTTCATTTGAAGGGAGTATTGGTAAAGACGGCATTGGTGGCTCTTTCAGAGTTGGTGGAGGAATTGGTGCGAGTATCCGACAAAGTGAAAACAGTAGCAACCAACCAGAGATTAACGGTTCTGGTAGTACCGAACTAATCTCCTGGCCTATCAAAAAGGACTAACCAAATGATTTATGTGTTGTTAGGCATTGCACTTTCTGCTTTTGCCGTCGGAACGGTCATGTTTTATCGGTTTAGTAAAGTGACAGGAAGAAGCGTCCAATCACCTTTTACCCCGATGTATTTTTTTGATGCGCTCTTTTTTGGACTGAGCAGTAAACGTGAGATGAACATTGCTGCCTGTTCTTTTATGGTCTTTTTACTGAGCATTTGGGGGATCACCTATTTAAAATTGCGGACCAATTTTTGGGGGAGCCCTGAAAGTTATTTTGGTTTAGGGATTGCAGGGATTTTTTTTCTGATAATGCATTGCCGCTATGGTGCAAAGGATGTTGTTATCAAAAAAGATGGCCTTGCACCAATGAGGGAGTTAACCAATATCCGTCGGTCTGGCCTCACCAGCCCATTTTTGTGGTTAAGTCGGGCTGGGTACCTCGGATGTTTAATTGGCATGATACGCTGACGCAGTTTACTGAAATCTGCGATTAATCCCAATTCATCTGGTTGGGATTGTTGTTGAGAATAACTACCTGAGTGTGTCGGATAAGACAGAGCCTGGACTGGCAAAACAGACAATTAAGAACAGCAAAGACCCAGTAGAGCGCGAGAAATCTCAGCAGAAATATGACGAACTGCTTGAGAAAAACATTGCCAGTAATAATCACGTTAGGTGAAATCCTTGAAGACGAATATCAAGTAAGGACTTGCTGGGATACTTCTAAGCCTGATGCTGGAATAATGATACTTGGTGATTACTGGCCAGCAAGTCAGCTTACAAAAAATTATGACCTTGTTGTCAGGATCTTTAGGGAGTTCTTCGATACTGGCAACGTATCAAAAGAACTTCTTAATTGATATAAAAATCCCGCCCTCAGTTGGCGGGATTTTTTGCTCAGTAATTCTATTTGTTAATAACTGAATTCATCCCGGCAGGTTATTTTACAATGGCCTGCTTCTTACTTCTAAAGCCCCACAACCCTCGCAAGATTTTATCTTGCATGATTCTCCTTTTATTTTAATGAATTACGATTAATATAGGGTTGTATTTTTAACCCCGGATTAAAATATAGGGTCGTTGACGACTCTATGCAGACTCTCCCCTTGTGGTGTAAGCATATCTCTTTTTGTAAGCATACCTGTTTTAGTTCTATGCACTTTTTGAGATTTCCGGGGTTTCAGCCATCAGCCAGCGCTCTGTAATTTCCCGTGCTTCATCATCTTCGAAAAGTGAATCCAATTATTATGGTGAATTTGCAACAGGCAGCAATTTGAATGCCCCTGTCAATATTCAGCTTAATGCTTCAGATAATAAAGGTGTCGGGAATGCCTTAATCGGTGGTAGCCGCTCTGGATATCCAATAACTACCGCGATATTCATAATGAAGCAAAATCGGGCGGCAGCCAGTTTGGGCTGAGTCTGTCTGGCGGCGTTCAACAAAATGAAACATCAGGGCAATATAACGCCATGTCCGGGAGTACGCCATCAGCCACGCTTGCCATGGTTTCTGACAGTAGCGTCTTCGGTCCGAAAACGCGCGTCGGGGCAAAATGCCGCCAGCGTCAGAATGTACTGGCAAATGCCCCAGCATATTGATAGGCCTGTGCGCCAGGGGGTGACAGCCGGGTAAAATGTTCATCCTCCGGTGTTTTACCCGTTATTGTCCTTATATGCGAAAGTGCTTCCTGCATGTAGAGTGAGTTCCACAGCATCACAGCGTTATGTATTAATATCTGTATCCGTATTTTGGCGCAGCCACGTTAACTGACCATGGAACACTTATGCCCCCTTCAATGCCCGACTGGAACGATATGAGAATATTTCTGGAAGTTTATCGCAGTGGTAGCCTGTCGGCGGCCGCCAGGAAGTTGCGCATTGATGTTTCCACAGTATCACGCCACATTGCCAGTCTGGAAAAGGCGCTGTCAGCCCCGGTATTCCAGCGGTTGCCCTCCGGCCTGAAGGTAACCACGCGCGGGCGTGAAATTGTCAGCCATATTGAGTCAATGGAGTCACATTCACTGGCGATGGTCCAAACGGATAAAGCCATTCTCAGCGATTTGCCTGCCGGAGAAATCAGGATTGGTACGATGGAAGGTATTGCCTCATTTTATTTGGCCAGCCAAATTGGCAAGTTTAATGAAAAGTACCCCGACATTATGGTCGAGTTACTCACTTCACCTCATCAAGTACATGTGAACCGCCGCGAAGCTGATCTATTTCTTAGCTTTTATGCTCATGATGTTAAAGGGCTTGATATTCTCCCGGTAGGTAAATTCAGGCTGTATTTGTATGCCCATAGTGATTACTTGCAACAATATGGTGTCCCTGCAAACGTCAGTGATTTATCCCACCATAAATTCATCAGTTATATCGGCGACCTGATCCAACTTGATACCGTACGATGGCTTGATGATGCCATTAATAACCCGAAAATTATCTTTAGTTCCAGTAGTCTGGTAGCGCAAATGTTTGCAGCAGCCAGTGGGACAGGCATTGCGATGCTGCCTGAGTTTATGAAAGCAGAGCGATTTGGACTGCAGCGCGTGCTGGAGAACACGGTAGAAGTCAGCCGTGTCGTATGGCTTTCTGTTCACAGCGAACTTCGGTATCTGCCGAAGATGAAGGTATTCATCAACTTCTTACTGAATATATTCGAAAACGATTATCCAAACACACCAGGAATTCGTCTTGAATAGACGCATTGCACTTAAATAGTGCGGTTGCTATCGCGGAAAATATAAATTAACTCATTGTTTTTCAATTGGATAAGATATTAATGAGCCTGCTTTCCCTGTAGGAAACCTATTTATGAGTAGTTAATCCCATTCCTGGTGCATATTCACCTTTGCAAAAATGCAAAGGTGAATGCTAAATCACCAGTTTGTTGCAACTTTCCTCTTTGTTAGGATTTACGTACCAGATGAGGGGGTATGCATGCACAATGAAAAAAAAGTGACAGAACAGATAATTAATAATTTGTATTCATCCGCGGAGTTTAAATCATATAAAAACAATAAAGGTTTTACGGTTTTTACTCTAATGATTTTGACTTTCATTTTCTTTTTTTCACTACCGCTACTTAATTCGCTTTTCCCTGATGTGATGAAATACCAGATTGCAGGTTCATTTAATATCGGTTTGCTGTGGGTAATTCTTCAGTATCCATTGGGAGCTGCAATTGCATGGGGGTATGCAAAAAAGATGATGCATTATGACGATCCTGCATGGGTCAAACAATATCTGGAAGGTGGTGAGGCGAAATGAAAATGAAATGTCTTGTAGCTGCAATCATACTTTCTTTATTTTCTGCAACGGCGAATGCCGCCGATAATAGCATAGCCCAGCATCATAGCTTGATGACCTTTGCTATTTTTATCGTACTGTTTCTGGCCTCGCTGTCCATTACCTGGATAGCCTCACGGAAGAACAGTTCCGCCGGGGATTTCTATACCGCTGGGGGGCAAATTGGGCCGTTAAAGAACGGGCTGGCCATTGCCGGGGATTACCTCTCTGCGGCTGCGTTTCTGGGGGTTTCTGGCCTTATCGCACTGTATGGTTTTGATGGTGTGAACTATTTGATTGGTTTTTTTATCGCCTTTATTCCCGTGTTGTTACTGGTTGCGGAGCCATGCCGTAACCTTGGGCGTTATACCCTGGGCGACGTCCTGGCCTGGCGCAATGGTTTCAGGAGCACCAAGTTTGTTGCGGCAATCTCAAGCGTTATTGTGGCACTGTTCTATATGGTTCCGCAGATTGTAGGAGGCGCGGTGATCGTCAGAGCGCTGATTGGTATCCCTTATGAGATTTCCGTCATTGCGGTTGGCGTGCTAATGCTGATTTATGTTGCATTTGGCGGTATGCGTGCCACCACCACTGTGCAGGTCGTCAAAGCAGTGTTGCTGATATCCTGCTGCTTTATTTTGGTGGTGTTGTCCTGGCTACCTTTTAATTTTAACGGGCTGGCCTTCCTCAATACCCTGACCTCCGACCCGCGCCTGCAACACTATGTGATGACACTGGTCAGCGACCCGTCCTTCACCCCACAGGAAGCTGGGCAACGGTTTTTAGAGGCCGGGCTATACCTGAAAAAACCGCTTGAGCAGGTCTCACTCGGGTTGGCACTGCTGTTAGGCACAGCGGCAATGCCCCATGTTCTGATGCGCTTCTTTGCCGTGAGGAACGCGGTGGATGCCAGAAAATCTGTGTTGTGGAGCATGTTGTTCATCGGTGTCTGCCATCTGTTTATTATCGTGATTGGCTTTGCCTGTGCCCATTATCTCGGGGCGGATGCAGTCAAAGCTGCAGATAAAGGTGGCAACCTGGCAGCCCCTCTGCTTGCTCAGTATCTTGGGGGCGGCACGGACAGTTTGCTGGGGAATTTTATGCTGGCGCTGGTTGCGGCAATTTCATTCGCCACGATCGTTGCTGTTGTTGCCGGGCTGACACTGGCTGCCGCCTCCGCCATTGCGCATGATGTGTATGTCGGCACTATCAAAAATGGGGCTGCCACCGAGCGTCAGCAAGTTGCCGCCGCCAAAATAGCCACCGTATTGATGGCCGTTGTCGCTGTCATTGCGGGTATCGAAGCAAAAGGACAGAATGTTGCCCACCTGGTGGGTCTTGGCTACGCGGTCGCGGCATCGGCTAACCTGCCTGCGTTGGTGATGTCCCTCTACTGGCGGCGCTGTAACACCGCTGGCGTTATCGCGGGCATCGTCGGCGGCACTCTTCTGGCCATCTCAATGGTCATGATTTCACCATCGATGACCTACCCACTCCATCAACGCGCAATGCTGGAGAACCAGTTGAACACATTGGTTGCCAGTAACGACGGGTCACCTGCCACCTTAGCTAAGCGGAGCATGCTGGAAGCGCAGATTGCTGCAATACCGGACAATGCCACCAGTATTGTCGGGCTTAAAGCGCCACTGATCGAACTCAGTAACCCGGGCATTATTTCCGTACCGGCTGGTTTCCTGTTGGTTATCGTCTTCTCGCTTCTGTTCCGCGATGAACGTTCAGAACGTTTATGGAAAGAACTGGCTGTGCGCCGGGAACTGGGACCGAAACTGAATTTACTTTCTCACGTCAACGCGCTTCAGCGGAATGAATAAGGACTGAATGATGTTTTTACCTGAAGTAAAAGTGGCCGCTGTGCATGCAGCATCCGTGTATATGAATGCACAAGCCACACTGGAAAAAGCACTGGCTTACATTGCAGAAGCAAGCCGCAATGGCGCTGATCTTGTGGTATTTCCTGAATCCTATATTCCCGGATTCCCTGTATGGGCGGCCCTTTGGGGCCCTATACATAACCACCGCTGGTTTGAAAAAATGGCAGAAAACAGTCTGTTGATTGACGGCCCAGAAATAAGGGCGCTGTGCAGTGCCGCGGCGCGCCACGATATTCTGGTCTGCATGGGGTTCAGTGAACGCAGTCCGGTAAGTGTCGGCTGCCTGTGGAATTCCTCGGTGCTGATTAATCAGGACGGGAAAATCATTAACCATCACCGTAAGCTGGTTCCCACATTCTATGAAAAAATGGTCTGGGCACCGGGGGACGGCGCTGGTCTGAAAGTGTGTGAGACCCGCATCGGACGGGTTGGTGGGCTTATCTGCGGAGAGAATACCAATCCACTCGCGCGGTTTTCATTAATGGCTCAGGGAGAGCAAATTCATATTTCACAGTGGCCCTCTATCTGGCCAACAAAACGCCCCTCCACCGGGGATAATTTTGATAACCAGGCTGCCAATCGTATACGTGCCAGTGCGCACTCATTTGAAGCGAAGTGTTTTGGCATCATGAGCGCTTCGGTCATGGATGATGACATGAAAGCCATGCTAACAGCCCAGGATCACACGGTTGCTGATATTCTGGAAAACACGCCTCAGGCCGCCACCATGTTTGTCGACCCGACAGGTACGCCCATCGGGGATATGTTGCAGGATGAGGAAGGTATTGCCTGGGCAACCTTTGATTTAAAAAAGATCATTGATGTAAAACAGCTGCACGATGTCGTTGGCTATTACAACCGTTTTGACATTTTTAATCTGGAAGTCAATCGGAGCCGACATGTACCGGCAACCTTCATCGGAGAGGGAGAAATGCAGGACACCCTGCCGGGACAGCCCGATATTGTACATAGTCTGACAGAATCATAACGATGTCGGTGGTAGTGAACAGGTCTGGCCTGATATGCCAACTGTTGACTACTGCACCTGGCAGGGATATCCCCACTGATGGGGATATCCTGATACGTGCTCACTGTATAATGTGTCAGGTGGGCGGTTAATTGTGTAAGCTATCCGATACTCAGTTAAGGGGTTTGAAGGGCAATGATGTAAAAAACTATGCCAGGTACATATCTATTTGAATTTTATTGATTTATATAACCCTTATGCCTCCGGTACTTAAGCACCATAATCTGCGCAGAAGAGTGAGCACCAAAAGTTTCTGTTACGATAATGCGTGCCAAAAAACCGGACATGTTATTCAAACCGAGAAAAAATAACCATAAAGACACTGATGTTGTTTTCTACCTTAAAGAGATAGAGCAGGGGAGTAATAAAATATTAGAGATATCAGGAGATATAAAATCAGAAGAGTTTATATTTTTCAAATAAAAACAGCACGTTAACCGACTCCCCCCTAAATTTAATAGCTAAATTTTATTTCACTACCGCATAACTACCCTTTAACCTTAAGCGGGTGTCATTCAATGAGTTCGTATTTAACGTTTAAGGAGAAACAAGTGTTAAAAAGAATAACTCTTTTGGGGGCCTGTATTGCATTGACAGCCTGTTTTGGTGACAACAAAGAATTTCTCATTGATAACCCTACCGGGCAACCATTAGCTATTTCTATTGACGCTCAAAAAATAACGGTACCGGCAAAGGAATCACAAAGTATTAAACTGAGCGCTGGTCAACATACGTTGACATTGGCGAATGGTGAAACGGTAAAATTCAGCGTGTTTGACGCCTGGCCTCGATCGGGTAATAGCGGTATCATCAACCCTACACGCACCCGTTATATTTATGTGATACAAAAATATCTGGCCAAAGGCATAGAACCACAGGGTGAAAGCGGTGATGTTCACACCCTTTCTATTGACGGGCAAACTGTTACTGGCCCGTTCGAAGATCTGGGGAGTGAGATCTTTATTGATAATTCCCTCCATTATTGGGACCTTAACCCGACAGAGTCATTCCCGGCATCAATGTCATCTACATCTAAGGAAAATTATAAAACCAAAGTTTATCGCATTCAGGACTTTACGTATTATTATAATAATGAATTCTCTCCTTCAGCCGATTATAGTCAACATATACGTATCACCGAGTCGCGTTATCAGCCTCCTGAAATAACCGCACATTTTAGTTCTGCAGAACTTCAGAATAACCTGAGTGATGCCACCAAAATTTATACCGCTTTTATCCATGCTAAGTCTGCAGGGGAACAAAAAGATTTGCTGGAAGAGTTTCAAAAACAGGACCGAGAAAAATGGCACAAAACTAAAACAGATGGTAAGGAAGTGTCTCACTATTATGACGTTATGGTTAATCTCGAGTATATAATGATGGGTTCAATTCTCGAGCTTAAGCAGTAGCGTATTGTGCCCGGGCATCTACATCAACGGGATGTGGATGCCATAAATATCTGTATGTGGCTAATATTAAAAATAAACTTAAATAGAGAGCTAAGTAATTAAATTCAACTGACACTAGGAGAAAGCCACGAAGATATTGCGCATATAAAAATTTGGATGAAGAATCATTGTTGGTGATGGTCTTAATATTAAACTAAATAACTGCGCTGCATAATAGAACACTTAAAAGGCCCCTGCCTGGATTATGCTATCTGAACAATCGCCAGACATCTCAAATTACCAACTGAATATACCGGGCAGCAACCCTGAATCACCTGGTGCCGGAAGAGCACTGGCTGATGGTTTAAAAACCGTAAATCTCACAAGATGCCTGTAACCAGAACAGGTGAGCTTACAGTATCTGTTGTTATGATTAGCCGGCATGGTGTGAAAGGCTTTTCCGCACGCGCCGGTGTGCTGGTGAAGGGCTAACATCGCCCGGCGTTGCCGTTGCTCCGGGCGAATCAGTTAATTCGGCAAGCTAAGCTTTTACCCGCCGCAATGTGGCCTGCTGGCGGGAATATGCTGGTTGCCGTTACGCTTAAAACCGGTAATTTGCCGAAACACTGAAGTTACGCGGTTCACCGTACACCACGGAACCATTCAGGTTTTCATCATAGGTTTTATCGAACAGGTTATTAATATTGGCCTGCACCGCCAGGTTTTGGGTAACCTGGTAACGGCTGAATAAATTCACCACAGCATAGCTGCCTTGCTCAGCACGCCATGTGCCGTAAGCGGTGGACACATCTTTATAGGTCCGGTCCTGCCAGTTCACACCACCGCCAACGGTCAGTTTCGGCATGGCAGGCAGGCGGTAGCGAGTAAACAGTTTCACCGAAGTGCGCGGCAGGTTGGGGTTAACGGCGTTGCCTTCGTTGTCATCGGCAACATAACGCGTTGCACCAAAGGTCATCTGCCAGTTGTCTGTCAGTGCGCCATTTAGTTCGAATTCCACACCTTTACTTACCGTACCGTTTACGCCGCGGTAAGCCGAATCTGTTGAGCCAGAAATCAACTGCCCGGTGCTTTCCGCCACGTTATCCTGTTCAATTCTGAACACCGACAGGGTGGTGGTCAGGCGGCTGTTCATCCAGTCTGATTTCAGGCCAATTTCATAGTCATTGCCGGTAACAGGCGACAAATATTTCCCGCTGCTGTCACGGTAATCTTGCGGCTGGAATATTGAGGTATAGCTGGCGTAAGCAGACCAGTTGTCATTGATATCAAAGATAAGCCCGGCATAAGGCGTAGTATGGTTTTTCTCCATACTGTAGCTCAGAGTATCAATTCGCCAGTTGGTATAACGCGCGCCAAGGATCAGGTGCAGCGGGTCGGCCAGTGAAATACGCGTAGCGGCATACAGGGACTTCATGTGAGTGGTATCGTCCTGGGCTACAGTTTGCTGGCCCCACTGGGTTTCCGGGAAGTTTCCATCGTAATCATAAAAGCTGCCGAACTCATCCGGGAAAATATTGGCCCAGGTATTCAGGTAGCGGTTGGTTTGTTTACTGTAGCTGCCGCCAAACATCAGGTTATGCTGGCGGCCAAACAGGTCGTACGTCCCCTGAGAATAGAGATCCAGAGCATCCATTTTGCGTGTTCCGGAGTTCCAGCCGGTACCACCCACATAATCATAGCCTGCGCCATAACTGCCATAAGGCCCAATCAACTGGCCAGTATCTTTATTGACGACAGCATCCAGGTACATCATTTTGCTGTCGAATTTCGTTTGTGAATGGGTGGCGTTCAGGGTGGCTTCCCAGGTGTCTGCAAAGCGTTGTTTTAACGTAATAAAGAACTTATTGAATTCTTTATCGTTATACGCCCAGTCCGGGGCGGTACTGTGTGAGCGGTCATAGTGGCGTGTGCTGCCATCACTGTTCCACCATGGCAGGCCGTTCCAGGTGGGGCTGTTCACGTCAATACGCTGATATTCATAGCCAGCGGAAAGCGAAGTCGTGTCACTCAGGTCTGCATCAATAATGCCGGAGAAAAAGGTTTTTTTATTGTTATAGCGGTCCAGCCATGAGTCGTTATCCTGGTAACCGGCAATCAGCCTGGCGCGCACACTACCACTTTCAGTTACCGGGCCCTGCAAATCGGCAACGTAGCGTTGTTTATTCCAACTGCCATATTCGGCGGAAAGGTTGCCAGTGAAGGTGCGGCTGGTGGCGTGTTTGCGAACCATGTTGATAGCCGCGGATGGGTTGCCGGTGCCGGTCATCAGCCCGGTTGCGCCTCGCACCACTTCAACGCGTTCATACAGGGCGGTATCGGCCAGAGCGTCTCCCAGGTTCCACTGGGATTCAAAATAAGTGGGAATGCCATCAATCATGTAGTTATCAATTTGAAAACCACGCGAATAATAAAGACTACGGTCAGAGTCAGTAGTGCTTTTGCTAATCCCTGTGGTGTTTTCCATTACATCACCCAGGGTTTCCAGTTGCTGGTCTTCCATGCGTTGCTGGCTGATGATACTGACAGACTGGGGAATATCCCGCTGGATCAATGTCATTTTGGTGCCAACAGAGGTGGCAGGCACGCTGTAATCTTGGCTTTGCGCCGTGGAATTACGGGTGGATGTAGTGCCTTCAACAATCACCGTGTCTTCTGTATTGTCTGTTGTAGCCGCAAGGCCAGCCATGGGCATCAGTGCCAGAGAAATACTGGTTGTCAGCAATGAATAGCCGCTTTTGCGCAATAGTGGTTCCTTCCTGAATGGAAGTGCGAACATGAATATCCCCTTAGAACAATAAGTTGTTAAATTCCGCCCAAAGCTCGCCTCACCGATATATTGCGGCGGACAGAAAATTAATTATGCAAATAATAATGAGAATAATAACTATTAGTGGTTATGGATGTAACCACATGTGAAACTGGGTTTCAAGAAAAGTTTTTATTTACAGGCAGGAGGGAGTTTTTCGCCGGAATGTTGCTGTGCTGAACGTTAAGCCTGATTCGGGTGTGCCATGGGCTTCGCTGTTGCGGGTCTGCTCCAGACCCGCATTGGGATGAATAAGCTGCTATTACTTACCTACCTGGACTGGTGAGGAAAGAAGATCCCGGGGCGATAGCAGCCCGATGATTACTGGCCAGCTAACAATAAGTGAGGCTCCTGTATTTGGTCGCAGGCAGAAATACTGAGACGGCTTCATTCAGAACATGTGACTGGTCTTTAAGTGACTGGGCTGTAGCATAAGCCTGCTCAACCAGTGTCGCACTCTGCCGGGTGACGGTGTCCATTTGTGCGAAGCCTGGTTGATCTGCTCAATGCCACGGCTTTGTCTGCTTCAACGGGAACATTCAGCACCAGTATATTGGTCTGAAAGGCAATGATTTCGATAATACTGATAATGCTGAATGGGCGCCTGGCGTAATAGTCATGCTCAACTGGCCCCGGACAATGTTGTCACACAACGACTTCGCCTGCTCCAAAGGTGACAGAACCCGTCGGTTATCCATATATTACTTAAAGGTGTTGTCGACACAACGATTGCCTGATTGAGTGAGTTGCCAGAGCTAGCCATATCGCCTTTTCGGCGTAATCCATGGCTTTAACTCGCATAGTCCGGTTATGGTTAATTGGGGCGAAGATGGACAGCACTACGTGGAATTCTTTATTCACTTTATCCAGCGATTTATTACTGCCTGTCAGGGACTGGCGGTTGTACTGCTACTGCAAAGGTAAATAATCAGAAAAACAGTGAAGGTGATGAGAGAAAAGCGTCCAACAGTCATGAGCAATTCCTTTAGTAATTAAGCTCATTCTTGGTTAAGAAGTGTAACTTGATAATAGTTATCGGCCAGGGATATTCCTGGGCGTAACCGGATTTGTGCCAGTGAAAGTTTTTTTAACACTTATCATCTAAATACCCGGCCAGAGTGTGTGAAGCTCGCTACACTGGTTAACAGGGTTTAGTAAGAACTAACGGTATGAAATTTCTGTTGAATAAATTCAGGTTTGTTTTGGGGTGGTTGAAGCCACACTACTGGTTGAGTCTGTTAACTCTGTTCATTGGGGGGATTTTTCTGCGTCCGGTCCTGATGCAGGTGTGGCACACATTGCCGGTAGACATGGAGTATTTTACAGACTGGAAAGACGCTATTTCTACTTTTGGGCTGCTAAGGTTGCCCCAGGTGGTACTGGGTAGTGCAATTGTGCTGATGAGTATTGGGTTGTTTTTGCGGGCCAGGGTGGCATGGACTTTCGCGCTGCTACTGTTGGTAGTGGTGACACTATTCAACTTTTGGCTTACCGCGGGTAATTTGCGTATTGGCTATCTGGCCCTAATTGACACCTTATGTTTGCTTTATTTCTGGCGCGATTTCAGCCATTCCAGCCTTGCCGCAGGCACGCTATTCGCACTTATCAGCTTCGCGTCATTACTGACTTATGCTCTGTTTGGTTCACTTTACCTGGGGGCACAATTTCACCCGCCTATCACTGAGTTTGCTCAGGCTCTCTATTTTTCGACGGTCAGTATGTCGACAGTCGGGTATGGCGATATTATTCCGGTCACCAGTACGGCACGCTTTTTTACTGTATCCATCATTATTATGGGGATTACGGTCTTCGCGACATCGGTCAGCGCAATTATTGGCCCGGTGATTGGCGGTAATCTTAACCGTATGATAAAAGGACGAATTTCACACGCTATGCGTAAGAATCATATTATTATTGTGGGAGCCAGCCCGCTGGCAATGAGCGTTTATTCGGGTTTAAAACAACGTAATGAAACCGTGACAGTCATCGTCCCACCGGGGATTCCTCATGAATACCCGGCAGATGCAGACGTGATAGTCGATGACCCTTCGGCAAATCAGACATTACTTAACGCTGGTGCAAATAAAGCCAGAAATATTCTGGTACTGCGGGATGACGACTCTGATAACGCCTTTATTGTTCTGGCGGCCAAAGAAGTGGTTGCACCAGAAACAAAAATAATCGCACTGGTAAATTCCGACAAAAATTTGAACAAAATTAAGAGGGTTCAACCCGATATTGTTTTTTCACTGCAAACGCTGGCAAGCGAGATGCTGCTTGCCAGACTCAGTGGCGAAAAGATGACAAACCAGGATCTGATGCAACTGTTGTTCCACGAAAACCATTAGTGAGGCGTCTCAATTGTGTCTGCCGAGTTTTGCCACTCCTGGGCGAGTATTTCAACCAGCCGGGCTGCACTCTCTTTACGGGCCCGGTGTGCACCGGTTCCGGCCCACTGGGCACCAAAACCCGCCACACCAGATGACTGCGCAGCCGCTGCCAGTGCTTTACCCAGAGAATAGGCAACCGGGTAATCCGGAATGTTGTCAGGCGAAATCATATGAGTAGCCTTGCAGAATGCGTTATTCAGGCTACGTGCCGGGCGGCCTGAAATAGCTGAAGTCATGAATGTTTCATCGGGCTTTGCCTGGCCCAGGGCTTCACGGTAAGCGGTATTGGCAGCGGATTCCGGGCAGAGAATAAATGCTGTTCCCATCTGTACGCCCACCGCTCCTTGCTGAATTACTTTTGCGATATCTTCCCCGTTCATAATGCCACCGGCACAAATCACGGGCAGCGGAGTGGCCTCCTGTATCAGTGGCAATAACTCAGAGGTGCTTAACCGGGCATCTGTCTCTGTGGCCAGAAATGCACCACGGTGCCCACCAGCTTCAAACCCCTGCGCAATAATAAAATCCACACCAGCAGCGGCAATCAACCTGGCTTCACTAGGTGATGTGGCGCTGGCGAGCGTTAAACAGCCTACGGCCTTGAGTGCCTGAATGGCTTCTGGTTCTGGCAGGCCAAAATGGAAGCTTACCACTGCCGGTCGTGTATCCAGCAATACCTGCAACATTGCGCTGTTGTGGCAAAAGGTGGCGTATATTTCGTCCAGTGTGGTGGGTGCAGCGCTGCCAAAGTTGTGGAACATCTCGCTGAACTGCTTTATCCACGCCTGCTCTTTAGTGGGGTTGCGCGTGGCTGGTGGGTGGCAAAACACGTTCACATTAAAAGGTGCCCTGGTCAGTTCCTGAGTTTGGTTTATCATCTCCCGGGCCTGTTGTGTTGTTGCTGCACCAACGCTAATGGAACCCAGCGCACCACTATTACTGACTGCGGCAGCCAGCGCTGGTGTAGATACGCCAGCCATCGGTGCCTGAATAATGGGGTATTTTAGGTTTAAAGCATCACATAATGGATTCGTCATGGTAATCAGGTTGTTAGAAAGCACAGACCACCAAGTGTAGAAGACGAGACAGATATTGCCTGGGTTAGGTGCCTGAGCCGGGGGAGTTTTGTTGATTGTGGTGGTAACTCAGTTCAGAACGCAAAACCGGCAACAAAACGCCTGTTTATAAGCCACATTTGAGTGATGAATTCCCCAAAATAATTCGCCGTGCAGGAAGGCGGCAGCGCAGGGAGTTGCCGGGAGCTTACTGGAGTAAGTGACCGGTACGAGCGAGCACAGCCAACGCACCTGCAGGGTGAAGTATGCAGGGGAATGGTGAGGGTTCTCACCCTCCCTCAGGGAGTTTCGGGCAAAAAAAAAGCCCGTACATAAGTACGAGCTTCTCTATGAATATGGCGGTGAGGGAGGGATTGATTCGCTACGCTCACCCCTGCGGGGCAACCTGTTACACAGGTTGTCCTGATACCTGCGGTATCAGTCGAACCCTGACGAGGGTTCTCACCCTCCCTCAGGGAGTTTCGGACAATAAAAAAGCCCGTACATAAGTACGAGCTTCTCTATGAATATGGCGGTGAGGGAGGGATTCGAACCCTCGATACGTTGCCGTATACACACTTTCCAGGCGTGCTCCTTCAGCCTCTCGGACACCTCACCAAATTGTTGAACCACCAGAGTGGAACGGCGCTTAATTTAGGGAAAAGCGACGCCAGCGTCAATCAACTTTTTTGTAAAAAGAACCGTTTAGCCAAACTTCCAGCAAAATGCTGGCAAAACCAACAAAAAGCGCTGTTTTTTATCGCAGGGCTCTTGTGTTAATACCACTTTGCGGTAAGCCTGTACAAAACAGGAGGCTAAATGCAGATACTTTTCTACCACCCCGATTTTGATTCATCGCTCTGGGTTCGCAGTCTGGAGCAGGCTATACCCGGTGCTACAGTACGCATCTGGAAACCCGGTGATAACGCAACTGCAGATTTTGCATTGGTTTGGCACCCGCCGCGGGAAATGCTTGCCGGGCGGGATAACCTTAAAGCCGTTATTGCCCTTGGCGCTGGTGTGGATTCCGTGCTTAACCAGCTCAAACAAGACCCGGATTTTATCCCGGCGCATGTGCCGCTGTATCGCCTTGAAGATGCCGGTATGGGAAAACAAATGCAGGAATTTGCTGTAAGCCAGGTATTGCGCTGGTTTCGCCGGTTCGATGATTACCAGGATTTGCAGCGGGAAGGGCGCTGGGAACCCCTTGAAGAGTACCAAACCAGTGAGTTCACCGTTGGAATCTTAGGGGCTGGTGTGCTGAGCAAATGTGTGGCAGAAAGCTTGCTGCCCTGGAGTTTTCCAGTACGAACCTGGAGCCGCCAGGTAAAAGACTGGCCTGGTGTGCACAGTTTCGCTGGCAAAGCATCACTGAGCGACTTTCTATCAGAAACCCGGGTACTCATCAATTTGTTACCCCATACTCCGCAAACAGAAGGCATGATTGACCAGCAGTTACTGGCTTGCTTACCACAAGGCGCGTTTCTACTGAACCTTGGGCGTGGTGCGCATGTTGTTGAGGATGACTTGCTGGCAGCAATGGAGTCCGGCCAGATTACACGTGCTACGCTTGATGTTGTGCGGGAGGAACCATTACCTGCAAGCAACCCATTGTGGCGACATCCGCATGTAACAATTACCCCGCATATTGCCGCTTCCACAAGGCTTGAGGATGCTGTCATCTACTTAGCGAAGTTGATGAATGCGCTTGAACAAGGTGAAATTCCTCCCGGTCAGGTTGATAAGGTGCGCGGTTACTGATGTGCGGCTGTATCAACATCCGGAAAGATAACTGTTATCATTGTGGCTGTTTTTAACAGGAGATTGCTATGTACCCCGTAGATTTGCATATGCATACGGTTGCCAGTACCCATGCATACAGCACCCTTCACGATTACATCGCGCAGGCGAAAGCCGCGGGTATCAAACTGTTTGCTATTACCGACCACGGGCCTGAAATGGCGGATGCTCCACATTACTGGCATTTCGTTAATATGCGTATCTGGCCGCGGTTGGTTAATGGTGTAGGTATTTTGCGGGGTATCGAAGCGAATATTAAAAACACCGATGGTGAAACGGACTGCGTGGGGCATATGCGTGATTCACTGGATTTGGTTGTTGCGGGTTTTCATGAGCCTGTTTTCCCCCCGGCAGATAAAGACACCCATACCACCGCAATGATTGCAGCTATGGCATCGGGTAAAGTCCATATTATCAGCCACCCCGGTAACCCGAAATTTCCCGTCGATATACCGGCTATTGCCGAGGCCGCCGCGCGTTACAACGTGGCACTGGAGCTGAATAACTCCTCGTTTACGCATTCACGTAAAGGGTCTGAAGGTAATTGCACTGAAATTGCCGCGGCAGTTAAAGAAGCTGGAGGCTGGTTGTCATTAGGGTCTGATTCGCACACAGCCTTTACTCTCGGGCACTTTCATGAGTGTGAAAAAATCCTCAATAAAGTCGCTTTTCCCCGTGAACGCATTTTGAATGTTTCTCCACGCCGTTTATTGGATTTTCTTGAATCCCATGGTATGGCGCCAATTGAAGAGTTCGCAGAACTCTGATTTTGCTGTAATTGAGCTAATCCTACAGGCTAGTGCTTGAACAAGGTCATGATAATGAATGAGTTTTCTATTCTTTGCCGTATTTTAGGTTCACTTTTTTACCGTCAACCTCAGGACCCACTATTGGTGCCGTTATACACAGCGATTCAGGAAGGTAAGTTGGCGCAAAGCTGGCCGTTAGAGCAGGACGAATTGCTGGTTCGCCTGCAACAGAGCAACGATATGGCGGCAATAAGCGAAGACTTCCATACACTGTTTGTTGGTGATGAGTGTCGTGTTAGTCCTTTTCGCAGCGCCTGGGTCGAGGGAAGCCGCGAAGCAGAAGTTCGTGAGTTCTTGAGTAGCCGAGGCATGCCATTGTCAGACGCTCCGGCAGATCATTTTGGTGGCATATTGCTGGCTGCATCCTGGCTTGAAGATCAGGCTCAGGAAGATGAGTCCCTTGCTTTGGAAACGCTGTTTGACAGTTTTCTGCTTCCCTGGTGTGGCACTTTCTTGGGCAAGGTTGAAGCTCATGCTACAACAGCATTTTGGCGCACATTGGCACAGGTTGCCCGTGAAGCTATTCAGGCCATGTGGGACGAACTACAGGAAGATGGTGAGCAACCACAATCATAGCTCATTGCATCCTGTCGATTTATACAAAATTATTGATGTAAAAAACCGGCTTTATGCCGGTTTTTTACATCATATGGTTATTTGCCCAGGACACAGCCTGAGTTCGATTTTTTACTGAAATTTTACGGAACAGGTTATACAAGTGGGTCTTCACTGTATTTTCACTGATAAACAACGAGCGGGCGATTTCATTGTTAGAGGCACCGATACGCAGTTTATTAAGGATCTCTTTTTCACGCTGTGTCAGGGTGGAGGATTCATAGATATAAGGTTCTGAACGCGGAGAGGACTTCATCCAGTGGCTGGCAATCTGGCTTGAAAAGTCGTGTTCGCCACGCAAAATACTGCCAATACCTTCCAGTACGCTCTTTTCACTCTCACTGACAAAAAATACGCCCGCAATACGCTGCCAGTTACTGACATTATGCTCCGGCTGTGTGTTCGGCATATTGATGAGTAAAACCTGGCTGTTTGTTGAAGTATGGCTGAGTACCTCTTGCCAATAATGAATATAGTTACGTTCAGCAAATGCCATATCAAACAGGATAAGCGTATTGCCCGGAACCGCTTCCAGAGGCTGCTGGATGTTATGAATATGGCCATCCAGGTCGAGTTCTGTGCGCAGATACTGGAACAGGGCCGTGGAAAGCAATGACGGCCGTGTTATTAACAACAATGTTTGGGTATGTAAGCGATGGAATTCATGATACATGATGTAACTCCACGGGTTTATGGCACCTGCAATAGAACATATTCACAATTACGGTAAACCTTTTTCAACTGACAGGTGACGTGCTGCTGTGTGACGTTAATACCCTATCCATCCATTGAGGGCCCGAAATCAAAATGGCAATTAAAAGCTATTGTTTAAATCTATTCAGTTAGCTTGTTCAGGCAAACCTTTTGGCTGTAACATTTAGTAAAAATAGATTTAAAAATGTTTCATAGTGGTTTGTTGAATGAATAAAATCGAATTTATCTGAAAATAAAAAACTACTATATTTGGTGGGGTGTGTTTATTTAAGTTATTGATTTTTCTTCTATAAATATATTCAGTTTATGCTTTTTATCGAAAGGGAATAGTGCTTAATAAGTCAGTTTTCTTTTTTATAGTTTTCTTAAGATAAAACTGTAGTGGTGACATGATTTTATTTAGGTAATCGCAATGTTAATACTTGGCTTAAATCTGAAACAAGAGGTTGTATCAGTGAATTTCGTTGGATAAAAGACATGCCTGCTGGAACGGCATGGGCACCATTGAGACAAAACTGGGAGGCAGTAAGCAGTTTATGGTGAGCGGCCTGGCTACCCTTAAAAGATAGCCCATTGGGACTCACCGTTGGACAGGTGTTTTGTTCTGCCGTAGGGGAGGAATGTTTATGTCTCGTATTTCGGTTATTTCTGGTGATATCACCTCACTTGATGTCGATGTTATTGTCAACGCGGCTAATGCGCAGCTGCAAGGCGGCGGAGGGGTTGATGGGGCAATTCACCACGCAGCAGGTCCTGAATTATTGGAGCAGTGTGCTGCTATTTACCGGCAGAATGGCGCCTGCCCAACAGGGCAGGCGGTTATCACTGGAGCAGGCGACCTCCCAGTTAAAGCAATTATCCACGCTGTTGGCCCGGTCTGGCATGGAGGTGACCGCGACGAAGCTGGGTTACTGGCTGATGCTTATCATAACAGCCTGCAGTTGGCTGCTTCTCATGGTTTCCAGCGTATTGCTTTTCCGGCAATCAGTACGGGTGTCTATGGTTATCCTAAACCGGCTGCTGCACAGATTGCGATGAGTACCGTGTGTGATTTCTTGCATAACCACTCTTTGCCACATCAGGTGGTTTTTTGTTGTTACGATCAGGAAACCCATGATTTGTACCAACACTTACTAATGAATTGTGATGTGGTCTGACAGGTGACTGCTGCCAGACCAAAAGGTGATTATTGTGTGGCTTTAGTCTGCGTGCGCTGAGGTTTGCCGGAAAACAGAAACCGCAGTAACGGAATGCGCAAATGAACTTCATACAAAAGGATGGCAATACCCATTACAAACACCATACCGGTAAGAAAACCCAGCGTGTTGGATGCAATATGAGGCATGATAAAACCACCGAAAATAAGTGTCAGTGGGTGGTGTACCAGGTAGATAAACAATGACGCATTAACGAAATAGGTTACACGTGGTGAGTGGCTGTTAAGCAACGTGTGCCCGAAAGAAAAGACGACATTGACCATCCAAATACCCAGCAGCATTGTTATCACGCTGTCGGTTTCATAAAGCCACTTATCACCACTGCCATAGTGCTGGTTAAGCATATAAGCGATAACACCAGCCAGAGCGCCAGCCCAGCATCCCTTGTGGGGGGTGATAAAACGGGCTTTCAATGCCGGGTACTTGAATGCCAGTGCACCCAGTAAGAAAAAAGGCAGGTAAAACAGGGTTTGCATAATGGTGAAATTAAACAACCCATCCGTAAGAATTTGTGGCGCAAAAATAAAAATTGCACGGCGAAAGGCGGCATAAACTAACCCCAGTAACAAAAAAATAACTGAGAGTTTTCCCAAAGTTAATCTTTGTGGGTCAGGAAAGAGCCACGGGAAACCGTTGCCGTTTTTTATTCTTTGAAACAAAACCAAACCTAAGGTCGTCAGAATAACCAAAACCAGCAAGAACCACAGATGAGAAGTTAGTTCCCAAACCAGCGTGTTATATTTCTGGTACAGCGTAAAGCTATTCCATGATTGGTTTTTACCACTTACATGCTGCAACAGAAAGAACTGGGGCAGAGTCAGGAGCGGAATAGACGCCAGCATAGGAATGGCAACGCGCTCAGTGCGTAAGACCCACCAGCGTTTCCGGTTGTAACGCAGGTAAAGCATGTAGGAAAAGTAGCCCGAAATAACGAAAAAAACCTGCATTCTGAATGCGTGGATGAAGTCATTAAAAATGGTCAACCACATTGATGGTGTGGCGCTGTTTATGTGCCACTGATGTGTGGAATAGATTAACGATATATGGAATGGAATACCTAATATCATTAACCATGCCCGGATAGAATCGAGAAAAAATTCCCGTTGCACAGGTGTATTACTCATAAAACTCCAACAATCTCAGACTTTTCACCTTATCCTTAAACGGTGAATTGTTTACAGTCCGGGCTAACTTACACGAACAGATAGGGGCTGTCTCCAGGATTAAAGGACGTATTGGGAGCAAACTTGTTGCCAGTTGTTTAATCCATGAGCCAGCGTGTTGAACCAGGAGGGGATTTGGTTGTCGGAAGCCTGAAGTATACTTTAGAATGGATCGGATTGATTTAAGCACACAAAGGGGGATGTGCTGGTTAATATGAAACATAAACTAGAAATGATGAAAATGCGTTGGGTTGGCGCGGCAGTATTAATGTCGCTTTATACCTCATCCGTGTGGGCGTTCTCCATCGATGATGTCGCAAAACAGGCAAAATCCCTTGCGGGCAGCAGCTACCAGGCGCCAAAGAGCAATCTGCCGTCTGTGTTCAAGGACATGAAATTTGCCGATTACCAGCAGATTCAGTTCAATCACGATAAAGCCTACTGGCATAACCTCAAAACCCCATTCAGACTCGAGTTCTACCATCAGGGTATGTATTTCGATACGCCAGTCAAAATTAATGAAGTGACGGCGACCAGTGTGCATCAAATCAAATACAACCCGGATTATTTTAATTTTGGTAATGTGAAGCACGACAAAGACAGTGTCAAAGACCTGGGCTTCGCAGGATTTAAAGTTCTCTATCCTATAAATAGCAAAGATAAAGAAGATGAAATCCTCAGTGTGCTGGGGGCCAGTTACTTCCGTGTGATTGGTGCAGGCCAGGTATACGGGCTTTCTGCCCGCGGTCTGGCAATTGATACAGCTTTACCTTCTGGGGAAGAGTTTCCGCGCTTTCGTGAATTCTGGATTGAGCGCCCCAAACCGGAAGAAAAACGCCTGACTATATACGCATTGCTGGATTCTCCACGTGCGACAGGTGCTTACCGTTTTGTTCTGTTCCCCGGCCGGGATACGGTGGTTGATGTGCAGTCTAAAATCTACCTGCGCGATAAAGTGGGTAAATTGGGCATTGCACCGCTGACCAGTATGTTCCTGTATGGGCCGCAACAACCTTCACCAACAATTAATTATCGCCCTGAAATTCATGATTCAGATGGCTTGTCCATTCACGCTGGTAATGGCGAGTGGATTTGGCGCCCGCTCAATAACCCGAAACATTTGGCGGTGAGCACCTATACCATGGAAAACCCACAAGGCTTTGGCTTGTTGCAGCGTGGCCGCCAGTTCTCTCGTTATGAGGACCTGGATGACCGCTATGACGAGCGCCCAAGTGCATGGGTAGAGCCGCAAGGAAACTGGGGTAAAGGGCATGTCGAGTTGGTGGAAATTCCAACCAATGATGAAACTAACGATAATATCGTAGCGTTCTGGACGCCTGACCAATTGCCAGATCCTGGCAAGGAAATGAATTTCAATTACAAGCTGACCTTCACTAAAGACGAAAGCAAACTTCATGACCCGGCGAATGCGTGGGTGACGCAAACACGTCGTTCTACCGGTGATGTGAAACAAACGAATCTTATTCGCCAGCCCGATGGCACTATCGCATTTATTGTCGATTTTGACGGGCCGCAGATGAAAACACTGCCGGATAATACACCAGTGGCCTCTCAGGCCAGTATTGGGGACAACGGAGAAATCGTTGAAAACAGCGTGCGTTATAACCCGGTTACCAAAGGCTGGCGTTTAACACTGCGCGTTAAAATTAAAGATCCGAAAAAGACCACAGAAATGCGGGCTGCCCTGGTCAATGGTGATCAGACATTAAGTGAAACCTGGAGTTACCAACTCCCTGCTAATGAATAAGCTGACTGTAAACTATGCCTGATTATATTGATAATCTGCCGTTGCCGGACACGCAGAAATCAGCTCTGAAGGGGCTGGAAATTAAAGCGATACACCAGGCTCTGGAGCCTCAGTCTGGAGCTTTTACAAGGGATGATGATTCGCCATTAAGTTCCGTGAAGTCTCGCCTGGCCTTTAACTGGCCGGGTGTTGTGAACAGTAGTGTCATGGTGAAAGATAAAGAAGGCCGGGACCAGTTGCAGGCGATGCCTGCAACTCACCGTTCTTCAATGGCGCCGGAACCCTGGCGCACCAACCCTATTGGGCGTGTTTGGGATCGTTTGCTGGGGCGTGAACGTTCTCCTCGCCATCACTCCTTGTCTAAAGAAGAGCAAAAAGCAGAGCAGAAGTGGCGTATGGTGGGAACCCTGCGCCGTTATATCCTCCTGTTACTCACCATCTCTCAGACTGTTGTGGCAACCTGGTATATGAAAACCATTTTGCCTTACCAGGGCTGGGCGATGATTAATCCTGCGGATATGGTCGGGCAGGATTTATGGGTTTCGTTTATGCAGATACTGCCTTATGTACTGCAAAGCGGCATTCTGATTTTGTTTGCTGTGTTGTTCTGCTGGGTTTCAGCGGGTTTCTGGACCGCGCTGATGGGCTTTTTACAACTGCTTATTGGGCGGGATAAATACAGTATTTCTGCTTCGACGGTTGGCGATGAGCCGATTAACCCCGAGCACCGTACTGCGCTTATCATGCCTATCTGCAATGAAGATGTTAACCGGGTCTTTGCCGGGTTACGCGCTACCTGGGAGTCGGTAAAAGCAACGGGGCAACACGCACACTTTGATGTTTATATTCTGAGCGACAGCTACAACCCGGATATTTGCGTTGCCGAGCAGAAGGCCTGGATGGATTTGTTGGCCGAGGTTGGTGGAGAAGGGCAGATTTTTTACCGCCGCCGCCGGGTGAAACGTAAAAGTGGCAACATTGATGATTTTTGCCGCCGCTGGGGCAACCAGTACAGTTATATGGTTGTACTGGATGCTGACTCTGTGATGACTGGCGACTGTCTGACTGGCCTTGTGCGGTTAATGGAAGCAAATCCTAACGCCGGTATTATTCAGTCTGCGCCACGTGCATCTGGCATGGATACGTTGTATGCCCGTTGCCAGCAGTTTGCGACACGGGTCTATGGGCCGCTGTTTACTGCGGGTTTGCACTTCTGGCAGTTGGGTGAATCCCATTACTGGGGCCATAACGCTATTATTCGTGTCAAACCCTTTATCGAGCATTGTGCGCTGGCACCGTTACCAGGTGAAGGTTCCTTTGCTGGCTCTATTCTCTCGCATGATTTTGTTGAAGCAGCGTTAATGCGCCGTGCAGGGTGGGGTGTATGGATAGCCTACGATTTACCGGGCTCCTATGAAGAGCTACCGCCGAACCTGCTGGATGAACTGAAACGCGATCGTCGGTGGTGCCACGGCAACCTGATGAACTTCCGTTTGTTCCTGGTTAAAGGTATGCACCCGGTTCACCGCGCTGTCTTCCTGACTGGGGTGATGTCTTACCTGTCCGCGCCGTTATGGTTTATGTTTCTGGCGTTGTCCACCGCTTTGCAGGTTGTACATGCCCTGACGGAACCGCAATACTTCCTGCAACCACGGCAGTTGTTCCCCGTGTGGCCGCAGTGGCGTCCGGAATTGGCCATTGCATTGTTTGCGTCAACGATGGTGCTCTTGTTCCTGCCTAAACTGCTGAGCGTATTGCTGATTTGGTGTAAAGGTTCCAAAGAGTTTGGCGGGGCGTTTCGCCTGTTGATCTCGCTGATTCTGGAAGTGCTTTTCTCTGTGCTTCTGGCTCCGGTTCGTATGTTGTTCCATACCGTGTTTGTGGTCAGTGCCTTTTTGGGCTGGGAAGTGGTGTGGAATTCCCCGCAGCGTGACGATGACTCCACGCCCTGGGGAGAAGCTTTCATGCGCCATGGCTCTCAATTATTACTGGGCCTTGTTTGGGCGATTGGTATGGCGTGGCTGGATCTGCGTTTCCTGTTTTGGCTTGCGCCTATTGTGTTCTCGCTGATCCTCTCGCCGTTTGTTTCGGTGGTATCCAGCCGGGCAACTAACGGATTAAGAACCAAACGCTGGAAGCTCTTCTTGATTCCTGAGGAGTATTCACCTCCGCAAGTACTGGTGGATACAGAAAGGTATTTGAAAAGTAACCGTGAAAGTGAGTTGCTCAATGGCTTTATGTTGTCTGTTTTTCATCCAACATATAATGCACTGGCTACGGCAATGGCAACCGCCCGCCATGGTAAAAGTAATGTGTTGGAAATAGCACGTGACCGCCATGTTGAGCAGGCACTGAATGAAACGCCTGATAAACTTAACCGCGACCGCCGCCTGGTGTTACTCAGTGACCCGGTGACGATGGCAAGAATGCATTATCGCGTCTGGACTGCACCGGAAAAATACTCTTCCTGGGTAAATGCCTGGAAGCACATATCTGGGGATTCACAAGCCAGTCAGACACAGGCTTAGTTCAGTTTATTTAGCCGGCCTCGCGCCGGCTTTTTTCACTATGTTTAATTAAACGGCACACTATGTTTAATCAAACGACACATATGCATAACCAAACGAAATGATGATAAGGGCTGTAAATTTGCGAATTTTGGTTGTCTTGTCTATGGCCATGATATTGAGTGGTTGTGGCAGTATAATTAGCCGAACAGTTCCCGGGCAAGGGCACGGTAACCAGTATTATCCTGGCGTGCAATGGGACGTGAGAGATTCCTCATGGCGCTACCTGACGGTAATCGATTTGCCTTTTTCTCTTATTGCCGACACATTGCTATTGCCAGTTGATGCGCATCATGGGCCTTATGAGTGATACTTTCCGGTAAGTGTTGATTTTGCATGGTACTTACCGCAGGGCGGTGCGCCCGTTATTCCCGTTCATCCCACTCATCCATCGCTTCACTGCCTTCTTCATCATCATCTAAAGGTGACTCGTACTGGAATTCGCCTTCATCCCATTCGTGCAGCGTGTTTTCGTCAACCCACTCCTGCCGCAATTCTGTTTCGTCAAAATCACCATCGAACACGGCCTGCGCTGCGGGCCCGTACAGCACGGGAATATAGTCACCCTGTTCGTCGGCTTCATTTTCATCATCAAAAAAGCAGGCAACCCACATCTCTTCACCATCCTGAAGGATATATTTTTGAATATTAAGTTGCTGGATTTCGACATCATCTTCATTGAGGTCGGGGTGACTGGCAAAATACTCTTCACGGGCGGCATCAAGGGCTTCATCAAGCGTGGAGTAGTAGTTCAGTTCGCTGCCGGTCATACATAAACTCCTGTCACCATGTTGTCGGGGGTATCAGGAATTTATAGACAGCACTTTTAGGAGCGTCAACCAGATGTCGGTGAGAAATTAAAGTGAAACCTCTCAGTGTCAGGCTGAGAGGTGAATATTCAGTAACGGGAAGGTGTCCCTTCCGGGCGCGTTTTGAAACGGCGATGCAACCACATGTATTGATCCGGGGCGAGTAAAATACATTTTTCCACCACCTTATTCATCCAGGCGGCAGTTTGTTCAGCAGAGCCCAGTGGAATATCGAGTTCGGGTTCTAACACCAGCAATTCATAGCCTGTGCCGTTAGGTTTACGACGCGGAACAAAAGGCACAATACAGGCTTTAGACATCCTTGCCAGCATCCATGTGCCAGAGGTGGTTGCGGCTTGTTCGACTTCGAAAAAGGGAACGAATACGCTACTGCGCGGGCCGTAATCATGGTCGGGCGCATACCAGACAATTTCTCCACTTTTGAGTGCTTTCACCATGCCTTTAAAATCCTTCCGGTCAAGCATGGTTTTATTGGAGCGCATACGGCCCCATGTTTGCAGCCAGTCAATCAAGGGGTTGTCATTTGGGCGATACACACCAATACCTGGAGTTTGTATTCCAAAAATACGTGCGCCCAGTTCCAGTGTCAGAAAATGCACACCAATCAGCAAAATTCCTCGTTTCTCTGCGAGTAATTGCTTAACTTCTTCAACGCCAGAAATATCGAACCAGCGGGCAACACGCCAGTCGGGCCAGAACCAGGCCATTCCTGTTTCCATTAATCCCATACCGACAGATTCAAAATTTTTAACAATCAGTTCCTGACGCTCTGCGTTACTTTTGTGCGGAAAGCATAATTGCAGGTTACGTTGTGCAATACGGACTCTGTCTTTCATTACGTGCATCGCGACACGGCCCATGAAGCACCCGAGGCGATAAATTAGCGGATAGGGGAGCAATACCAGCACCCAGAGTAAACCAATACCAAGCCAGGTGAGCCAGTATTTGGGGTGAAGAAGTGAACGGGTGAATTGGGGTAAATGTGTCATGCAGCTCCCATCAGAAATAACTGATTTCCATAAGTCCTATTGTGGCATTCTTTGGGTAATGCCCAAAATATCTCAATACAGAACGGTTGTTTTAACACCAGTTATGCCACTAGTGCATAATTATAGCTGTGAAATGTAGCGTATTTTGTATGGATGTTATTTAGCGTAGATTGCTATATCATGCCCGGCTATTTTCCCCAGGAGCAGAATGAACACCATGCCAGTGTTACATAACCGTGTTTCTAATGAGGAACTGAAAGCCCGCATGTTGGCGGAAACAGAACCTCGCAAAACCCTATCATTTTATAAATATTTCGCCATTGAAGACCCAAATGCCACTCGCGATGCCTTGTACCAGGCGTTCAGCCAACTTGCAGTATTTGGCCGCGTTTACCTGGCACCAGAAGGGATTAATGCGCAAATCAGTGTGCCCGAGAGCAATGTAGAAGCTTTTCGTGAGCAGTTATATCGTTTCCATCCTGCCCTTGATGGTTTGCGTCTGAATATTGCTCTTGATGACGATGGCCGTTCATTTTGGGTTCTGCGCATGAAAGTTCGCCAACGTATTGTGGCCGATGGTATTGATGACCCTGCATTTGACCCCAGTGATGTGGGTGATTACCTGAAAGCTGAACAGGTCAATCAGATGCTCGATGACCCGGATACCGTTTTTATAGATATGCGTAACCACTACGAATATGAGGTGGGGCATTTCGAGGGTGCGCTGGAAATTCCGGCAGATACTTTTCGTGAGCAGTTGCCCAAAGCGGCTGAGATGATGGCGCCTTACAAAGATAAAAATATTGTCATGTACTGCACTGGTGGGATCCGCTGTGAGAAAGCCAGTGCGTGGATGAAGTACCAGGGATTTACCCGGGTTTCTCATGTGGAGGGCGGCATTATTGAATATGTGCGCAAAGCAAGAGAACAGGGGCTTCCTGTGCGGTTTATTGGTAAGAACTTTGTATTTGATGCCCGTATGGGGGAACGAATTTCACCGGATGTGATTGCACATTGCCATCAGTGTGGGGCTGTTTGCGACAGCCACACTAACTGTAAAAACGAAGGCTGCCATTTGCTGTTTATTCAGTGCCCGGCTTGCGCTGAAAAATATGATGGTTGCTGTAGTGAACAATGCCAGCAAGAGATGAAGTTGCCTGAGGCTGAGCAGCGTCAGCGAAGGGCCGGGCGCGAAAATGCTGCCCGCATCTTTAATAAATCCCGCCAGCGTCTGAAGCTCACACTGAATAACCAGGAAGATGAATAACGGACCCCGGCACAGCCTGAAACAGGTTGTGCCGGGAAAACAGAGTGCGTTATTTATCTTGCGCTGCAAACCTGCTCAGGCTGAAGGGATTTAAATCAAATGGGCTGTTTTTCCCCTGAGCAAACAGGCTGGCAATTTCACCCAGCACGGGAGCAAATTTGAAGCCATGGCCGCTAAGCCCGGTGATTACCATGACATTCGGGTTTTCGGGCAGTGTATCAATGATAAAGTCTTCATCGGGAGAGTTGTCGTAAGTGCAGGATGCACCATACAGGCATCCACCAATACCGGGCAGGAACTGGCGTAAGAAGGCAAAACACTCTGAGCCATCACCTGACTCAGCGCCGAAGGGAGTACGCTCTTCAGGTGTGTTGATTGGCTGCCCGCCATTATGTTTACCAATCTTTAATGCATTGTCGTTGGCTGGGAAACCATAAAACTGGTTACCGTCAGGCAGTTCGCCAGTAAATGCGGGAAAGCCGTTATCGGCACTGTAGCGCCCATCAGCCTGGAACCAGCCAAATACTTTACGTACCGGGCTGACTGGCAAAGAGGGAAGTAATTGGGTTACCCAGGTTCCCGCACTGACCAGCAGACGGCCTGCTGTAAAACTGCCGTCAGCGGTATCTACCTGAATGTTACCGTGCTGGTAATGTATGGCACTGACTGCACAGTTAAACAATTGTGCACAACCCGCTTCCCTGGCGAGTTTAATCCAGGTTGCTACGGCATTTTCACTTTTCAGTACACCGGCATTGGGTTCAAACAATGCTTCATAGTCATCGGGGATTTGCAGGGCAGGCCAGCGCTCAATGATGCTTGCCGCTGTCATGGTCTCTAAGGGAATGGACCACTGTTGCGCACTGTGGCGCATGTTGGCTAAAAATTCTGAGCCCTGGGGGCCAACATTAATCACGCCAGTACGCTGGAAGAGAGGCAGTTCTGTGTGCTGTTGCAGGGCATCCCATAAGGTTTGTGCGCGCAGTACCAGTGGTACATATTTCTCGCCTTCACCATAAGCATGGCGAATAAGGCGGGTGTCTCCGTGATGGCTACCTTGTTCATGAGGGGGAATGGCACTGTCAATCATTAAAACGGACAGGCCAGCCAGGCGGGCATAACAACCTGCAGCTGAACCAACAGAACCGCTGCCAACAACGATGAAATCGTAGTGGGTCACAAAAGTCTCCAAAATTAATACCCCTGCTGAAACAGGTGATAATGACAGAGTCGATATATAGCAGGGTAATTAACAATCGCGGGACAAACAACCCAGAAAATATGAAAAAGGCATCACAATGGATGCCTTTTGTTTACAGTTAACAACCGATTAATGCTTACGGTAATCGTTTTCCTGGTAATCATTTGATTCAATTTTTGCAATACCGGCTTCGAGAATGGAAATAAATTGCCGGGCGACATCTGTCGTTAGCCATAAGGTCTGACCAACTTCAGTTTCTTCTGGATCTTGATGATTTGCCGTCAGATAGTGTAAGCGCAACATAAGCGCATCGTAACTGTCTACGGTACTGATATCCCACCCTACGAGGGGATGAGTCTGGATCACATCGTTATTTTTTTCCATCATAACCCCCTTATACGTAACTACGGCGACGACGTTCGAGGTTTAATGCATGTTTATATGTGAAGCAGAAGTAAGTATATCAATAAATAAATATTGATGGGAGTGATAAACTAAGAACTAAACTTTTTTTACAATAATTTAGCGTTGTAGCACAATTAAGCATCAATTATCTCGGAGAAAACTGATTACTGCCGATAATAGCTCAGATAAAGACGAAAAAAGCCGGACGGCGTGCCCGGCAAAAATACCAAAAATGGAAAATGAGTAGTGTTATTCTCCGCAGAACCAGTCATCTGCGCTTTCCCAGGTTTCCTGCAAAATCTCGCTGATGCGCTCTTTGTCTTCCTTTGCACCACCAAAGACAGAAAGCTGATTGGCACCAGCATACCGCACAGAAACACTTCCTGGTTGCTCAGGAAACTGTGCTTCAATACGGCGGGATAATTCATTGGTCAGTGCTTCAATAGCACCGGGTGGCAGTGGCGAGCTTTTCGCCAGAGTAATTTCAATACGCATAACAAACCCCCCCTGTAAATATACTGTTTATATATACAGTAATACTTGTTGGGGGGCAAGTCAATTAATCAGGGCTTAATACTCCAGTTAAGTACTTCCCCGGCAAGGAACGGTACCAGTGTATCGCTTTCAAGCGAAATTTCTTCCGGCATGACTTCTTCACGGCGCACCAGTGTCAGCTGGTCTTCATTTTCCGGCAGGCCATAAAAGCGCGGCCCGTTCAGTGAACAAAATGCCTCGAAGTGCTGCATTGCATTCATTTCTTCAAATACAGTGGCATAAATAGCCAGTGCAGAAGGGGCATTAAAACAACCAGCGCAACCACAACTTGCTTCTTTACGGTGTTTGCCATGAGGTGCAGAGTCTGTGCCTAAAAATACCCGGTCACAGCCGCTGGCAACTAACTCGCGCAGCGCAACCTGATGCACATTACGCTTCAGTATTGGCAGGCAATAGAAATGAGGGCGAACACCGCCAACCAACATATGATTGCGGTTGAACATTAAATGCTGAGGCGTGATGGTGGCGGCTAATAATGAATTGCCATCGCGTACATACTGGGCAGCTTCTTTTGTGGTGATATGTTCAAACACCACACGCAGTGCCGGGAAACGCTGGCGCAGTGGCTCCATTACCGTCTCAATGAAGCGGGCTTCTCTGTCAAAAATATCAATGTCTGCATGGGTTACTTCGCCATGTACCAGTAACGGCATCCCAATTTTTTCCATACGGGCAAGAACTGGGTTGATGGCATCAATACTGCTGACACCGTGGCTGGAGTTGGTAGTGGCATTGGCCGGATACAGTTTCGCTGCGGTGAATACACCCTGGACAAATCCCTTTTCCAATTCATTCGGGTCCAGGTTGTCTGTCAGGTAGCAGGTCATCAGTGGTTCAAACTGGTGGTCGTCGGGTACGGCATCAAGAATGCGCTGACGGTAAGCAATCGCTGCTTCCACTGTGGTAACTGGCGGCACCAGGTTAGGCATGACAATCGCACGGCGATAAACGGCGCTGGTATAAGGCACAACGGCGCGTAACATATCGCCATCACGCAAGTGGAGGTGCCAGTCATCTGGGCGGCGGATGGTTAATACCTGGGGTGTGGTCATGAGATGCTCCGGCATTGAAAAAGTCAGTCACGTATTAGTGGGCTTTAGCCGGGCACAAAGGATAAGCGGAAACGTTTACGTTTGCACCTTTTTCCGTATAAATTTACTTGCCCGCCGGTTGGGCGGGCAAGTGTGGGTATTAAAGCAAGGGAATAACAATTTCACCGGGTTTCACTTCAATACCTTTGGCATATTTCTTCGCCAGTTTTTCACCGTTACTGCGATCATCTTTCAGGACATATGCTGGGTGTTTTTCAAACCAGGCACGGAGTGAGTCATTGAGATACGGATTTAGCGTTTGCAATACGGTTTGCATTTTTTGTGGTTCAACATCTGTATCAGTGACTTCGAGATCTTTGAGGTAAATAGCACCTTGTTCTGCATCAAAAGAAGGTGTTGCCTTAAGCGTCAGTTTCATGAGCGCCTGTTGATTGCCGAAAATGGATGTCAGTTTGATATCTGCATCCCCAGTGAGCTTAACTTTGCCAGGCTCTTCGCGGCCAATTTGTGTTTTCAGGTTTGACAACACAATGTGCGCATCAGCCACGCCAGGCAGGCCGATGGTTTTGTTGTACTGGTCATGTTTCACCAGTGCCTGGTTAATTTCCTGCTCACTGATGGTGTACTGTGTTAGCTGGTTGCAGGCAACCAGAAATAAAGCGCAAAACGCCACCATACCTAACAACACTTTCTTCATGTATATCCTCGATTTTCTTCATGAGTCAGCTTGCTGACGCAGAGCATCAAATATTTTTGCCTTAAAGGCCAGAAGAATAACCTGAAATATCCGGGCAGACCATCGGCTGTAGCTGCCTGTAGGCGGTTGCAGAAAGCTATGGGTTTGGTGCCATTCCTTGCTCTGAAGATGCCGATGAGCTGAATTGCCACCATAACCCGGCAAAAGTGGCTATACCAATAAAGGCCAGAACCAGCCAGGGCAACGTCGGAAGGTGCAGCGCTTTGCCTGTATCCAACAGCCAGCCGCCACCGGCATAACCAAGTGCACCGCCAAAAGCCAGCCCTAACCGGCTGAACCCCATATAACTACCACGGGCTCGTGGGTCTGCCAGTGATGCACTTAAGGTTTCCCTTGCGGGTTCTGCAATAATTGAACCGAGATAAAACAGGCAGATAAGGAGTAATAGTTGGTGCAAATTCGCTACCAGTCCGATGGGTAACAGGCTGAGGCTCATGAGCAGCAGGCCAGCCATCAGACGCTGCTCAAGGCGAAAATGCTTTTCACTCCAGCGGGCGATGGGGTACAGAAGTGTCAGTGACAGGCAGGCCTCAATGGCGTACATCCATTTTACTGCGCCTGGGTTGCCCGCAATATCATTGACCATCACTGGCAGCATCAGCATCACCTGAACGCCCAACATGTAGTATCCGGTAAGTGTCAGAACATATGCCACAAAGCGGCGGTCCTTCATGACACGCTGCATGCCAGCACGCAACGGAGTCCGGGTGGTGGAAAGCTTATAACGGGGCAGCAAAAACGCATTACACCCTGCACACACAATAAAGAGTGCAGCGCCGGCCCAGCAAACCAGACGAAAATCATATTGCAGTAACCAGCTTCCTAACATCGCGCCAATTACAGCACCAGCGCTGTCTTGCATCATCAGAATAGAGAAAAAACGCCCCCGTTGTGTCGGGCGAATCAGTTTTACAACCAGTGCTGAGCGGGGCGGGTCAAACAATGTCCCGCCAAGGCCAGACAGCAGGCAGGATACCCACAATACCCAGGGTTCATGGGCGACTGCCATGGCAGCAAAACCGCCAGCACGCATCAGCATCCCAGTGACAATCATGGGGCGGGCACCGAAACGGTCGGCGAAAGCACCGCCGAAGATCCCTAAGCCTTGTTGAATCAGCTGGCGTAAACCCAGGCCAATGCCTACCAACAGTGCAGCCCAGCCGAGCTTGTCGACAAAATGAATTGAGATAAGTGGAAACACGACAAAAAAGCCAAGTACTACCAGCATATTGTCGAGAAGAAGGAATGCTTTACCCAGGTTCCTTGCCTGCCTGACGCGCACCATTTCCCCTCCAGGGGAATGAAAGATAAGAAAGTTATCATCGCTGATTTCACTGTTTTTGCCCAGAGACATGCAAATAAATTTTTATTGGCTGCGATAACTCTCATTTGTGAATAAAATCAAAAAAGTGCCTGGTTCTTTACAGGCAGCGTAGCGCGCTTTTTATTATGATGCTCTGCACTATACTCGTCATCAGTATGCGAGTGAGGTTAATGACAGGGGATTTTGGCACTGGAAGCCCTGAAACAGGAGTGGGGAGATGTTTGGCTATCGTAGCAATGTACCAAAGGTCAGGCTGACCACTGACCGGCTGGTTGTACGGCTGGTGTATGACAGAGATGCGTTTCGGTTAGCAGAGTATTATGCACAAAACCGTTTGTTCCTTAAGCCCTGGGAGCCTATACGCGATGAAAGCCATTGTTACCCATCAGGGTGGCAAGCAAGACTGAGTATGATCAATGAACTGCATAAACAAGGTGGGGCTTACTATTTCGCATTACTTGACCCAGATGAAAAAGAAATCTGTGGTGTCGCGAATTTCTCCAATGTAGTTCGTGGTGCCTTTCATGCTTGCTACCTGGGTTATTCGTTGGGGGAAAAGTGGCAAGGCCAGGGGTTGATGTATGAAGCATTGACCAGCGCGGTTCGTTACATGCAGCGCACACAGAACATTCACCGTATTATGGCGAATTACATGCCGCATAATAACCGCAGTGGTAACTTACTGGCGCGCCTGGGGTTTGAAAAAGAAGGTTATGCCAAAAATTATTTGCTAATAGATGGTCAATGGCAGGATCACGTTCTTACGGCCCTGACTACCCAAGACTGGACCCCTGGGCGCTAAAAGGAGTAGGTATGAAACATCAATTTTCCCCTGAAGAAGCACGTGTGATTGGCGTTTTGCTGGAAAAGCAAGTCACTACACCGGAACAGTATCCGTTATCACTCAACGCCATTGTCACTGGCGCTAATCAAAAAACTAACCGTGAGCCAGTGATGTCATTAACTGATGCTGACGTTCAGTCTGTAGTTGATGAGTTGGTGCGCCGCCATCATATCAGCCCGCAAAGTGGTTTTGGTAACAGGGTAACTAAATATGAACAGCGCTTCTGTAATTCAGAATTTGGGCAATTAAAACTATCTGGGGCTCAGGTAGCCTTGCTGACGACATTGTTACTGCGTGGCCCACAAACGCCCGGTGAATTACGCATGCGTGCTGCTCGTATGCATGATTTTGTCGACATGCAGGAAGTGGAGCAAACACTGGAAGCCCTGGCCTGCCGCGAAGATGGCCCAATGGTAGTGAAACTGCCTCGTGAACCGGGTAAACGCGAGAACCGTTACCAACATTTGTTTGGTGATGGAAGTGAGCCAGTTATTGCGCATGGCAGTGATGAGGGTGAAACGGCTCCAACTGGGCTTGCGCTGCGTGTTGCTGCTTTGGAAGAAGAACTGGCCGCATTAAAAACACGGCTTGAAGCGGCAGGATTATAAAATGGCCAGGCTGCGGGTTGGTATCGCTGGGTTGGGCAATATTGCTCAAAAAGCCTGGTTGCCAGTGCTGGCACATGAACAGGGGTGGGAAATAACCGGTGCCTGGTCTCCCAACCAGGAAAAAGCCCGGCATGTTTGTCAGGCCTGGCGTATTCCTTGTGTTTCCAGCCTGGGCGATGTACTCGCTGGCTGCGATGCGTTATTTGTGCATACGGCGACGCACAGCCATTATGATGTGGTGAGCACAGCACTGCGGGCTGGGGTGCATGTTTGTGTAGATAAACCACTGGCGGCTACGCTTGGTGACGCCGAAAAGTTGGTTGACCTGGCACGGAAAAAACAGTGTGTGCTGATGGTCGGTTTTAACCGGCGTTTTGCCCCGCATTACCAGGCTTTGAAGGCGCGAATCGCGGGTAGCCTGGCTTCTCTGCGTATGGAAAAACACCGAACTGATAGTGTTGGACCCCAGGATTTACATTTCACTCTGTTAGATGACTACCTGCATGTAGTGGATACTGCACTTTGGTTGTCTGGCAGCGAAGGCCGGGTAACAAGCGGGCGCATTCAAACCAGTGAACAAGGCGAAATGCTGTATGCTGAACACCATTTCTCCGTGCAACAGGCTCTGGTCACAACCAGTATGCACCGCCGGGCTGGTAGCCAGGCTGAAACTGTTCAGGCGGTGACTGACGGTGGTTTGTTATGGGTAAAAGAGATGCGTGAGTGGACTGAAGAGTGTGGGCAAGGGGTTGTGTCTGTCCCGGTTCCTGGCTGGCAATCAACACTTGAACAACGCGGATTTTATGGTTGTGTACAGCACTTTATCAGTTGTGTGGAAAACCAAACAGCACCTCAAACTTCTGGCGAACAGGCATTGTTGGCCCAGCGCATTGTAGAAAAGTTGTGGCGTGAAGCGATTAGTGAATAGTGGGTTGGTTATGTCCTGTAACGCTCTGTGGCTGGTTTTTTGGGTTTTTACTCAGGTAGACTAAGCGCCTTTGTGCCCATGATGTATCGGTTTTGTTGTGTTCATCTTACTGATAAGAAAAATGTTTCATGGGCCTTTGTGTGTTGGTAGTGAATAAAAATTGTGCGTAATTATTCTGTGATGGCATGCGCTGGTTTTTTCAATATCAGTGTTTGCCGTCAGTCTGGCGCCTGCTTTGCAGGCGTTGCTGTTTTTGTGGAAACCGTACTGTAATGAACTTGTTAAAATCGCTGGCTGCAGTCAGTTCGATGACGATGTTTTCCCGTGTTCTCGGGTTTGCCCGTGATGCAATCGTGGCTCGAGTTTTTGGCGCAGGGATGGCAACAGATGCGTTCTTTGTTGCCTTCAAACTACCCAATTTGTTGCGGCGTATTTTTGCTGAGGGGGCATTCTCCCAAGCCTTTGTCCCAATTCTTGCTGAATATAAAAGCAAAGAAGGAGAAGAAGCAACACGGATTTTTATTGCTTATGTTTCCGGTTTGCTTACTTTAGCGCTGGCGTTGGTAACTGTGCTGGGGATGCTGGCTGCTCCTTGGGTCATTATGGTTACCGCCCCGGGCTTTGCTGATACCCCCGACAAATTTGCGCTTACTTCACAGCTTCTGCGAATAACCTTTCCGTATATTCTGCTAATTTCTCTGGCATCACTGGTTGGTGCCATTCTCAATACCTGGAATCGGTTTTCCGTTCCGGCATTTGCACCGACATTGCTTAATGTCAGTATGATTAGCTTTGCGCTGTTTGCTGCGCCGTATTTCCACCCGCCAGTGCTTGCCCTGGCGTGGGCAGTAACGGTTGGTGGGGTGTTGCAGTTGTTTTATCAGTTACCTCACTTGCGCAAAATTGGCATGCTGGTACTGCCGCGTATCAGTTTCAAAAATGAAGGCGCGATTAGAGTTTTACGCCAGATGGGGCCTGCCATTCTTGGTGTGTCCGTTAGCCAGATTTCGCTCATAATCAATACGATTTTTGCATCATTCCTGGTATCGGGTTCGGTTTCCTGGATGTATTACGCTGACCGGCTGATGGAGTTCCCTTCCGGTGTATTGGGTGTGGCTTTGGGGACCATTTTGTTGCCTTCATTGTCGAAAAGCTTTGCCAGTGGCAATCATGAAGAATATAACCGCCTGATGGATTGGGGCCTGCGCTTGTGCTTTCTGCTGGCGTTACCCAGTGCAGTGGCTCTGGGGTTGCTCTCTAAACCGCTAACAGTATCGCTGTTCCAGTATGGAAAATTCACGGCATTTGATGCGCAAATGACTCAACGGGCGTTGATCGCTTATTCCGTCGGTTTGATGGGGCTGATTGTCGTGAAGGTACTCGCTCCAGGGTTTTATTCCCGTCAGGATATTAAAACGCCCGTAAAAATAGCCATTGTTACGCTCATCATGACGCAGGTAATGAACCTGGCGTTTATAGGCCCACTTAAGCATGCCGGCTTGTCGTTGTCTATTGGCCTTGCTGCCTGCCTGAATGCTGCGTTGTTGTACTGGCAATTGCGTAAACAAGGTATTTTTACACCAGAGCCGGGCTGGCGGATATTCCTGTTTCGTCTGGTGTGTGCCGTTGTCGTTATGGCGGCGGTGCTGATAGGTGTGATGTATGTGATGCCTGCCTGGCATCATGGTGGAATGCCTGAGCGTTTGCTGCGCCTGGTGGCAGTCGTTATTGCCGGTGTGGTGGCCTATTTTGCTACTCTGTTGGTGTTGGGATTTAAGCTTAAGGAATTTGCCCGCAGAACACTGTAAGGCAGAAATGCGTGTGGGTAAGCTTGTGCCCCCTGGAAGCAGGGGGCTCAATAATCAGACGCTAAATTTTTTACCGTTGCGGTTAGGTGCCGCCGTTTGCCCATTAGCGCCATAAAGGCCTGGCTCTTGATGGGGGCGTAACACATCCAGCGCGTCTTTATTTCGCTCAAGCTGGCCTTCAAGTAACCAACCGTTGTGGGTGTTCAGGTCGTTCAGGTAACGCGTTTTTTTCTTGATTGTTTGCCAACGCAATTCTATCTGGTCATCATTGGCGGCAGCATGCCGGGGCCGTTGCTCCAGTCGCCGTTGTTGCTCCAGATAGTCGAGTGTTGCGAGTAGCGAGCTTTTCTCTTCAGTGACGCGCTGCAACGCAACGCCATTGACAAAACCCGCAGAGAGCTGGGCCTGTTCTGCGTCTAAAACGCGCTTAAGGTCATTCAGCACTGAAGTCATTTGATCCATCAGTTCTAACAGGCGGCTCATGGCTGAATTACTCTTCTAAATAGCTTTTCGCATCCTGAATCAGTGCATCGGCAATTTTACCGGTGTCCATTTTCAGTTCGCCATTTTTGATGGCCGTCTTGATAGCTTCAACACGTTCCATATTGACATCACTGGGGCCGGGTTGCATCAGTTTAGCCTGAGCATCGCTCAGGGTGACAGTGCTGCTGGTCTCAGAGCCTGTTTTGTTCAGGCGGACTTTCGCCGAAGTTGTGTCACTGCTTTCGCGTGTTTGAACAGTGCTCACGGGTTTTAGTGGTGATGTGCGCTCAATGCTCATATCTGTGTCCTCTGTGGTGGTCGCGCCAGGCGATACCTGTCATCTCGTTTCGTTGCTAAATTTATCGGCAGTCTGAACAGAATCTTTAAAAGATTATAGATTAATAAGAATATTCCCATCACTATCGACAATCCCACTGACCACCTGGCCTGAAGTCATTCTGACACGGGCATTTTGCGTAACGGCGGCATTGTTCAATGCCTTGCCTTCACTGTTCACGCTAAACCCTTGTCCCGACGCGATAACTTGTACTTTTTGCCCCGCCTTTACTCGCCATTGAACACGCAACATAGTGCGCATAATGGGCTGGCCCGCAGCAATATTGCGCAGTGTAACGGCATTAAGCGCATCTTCTACAGAAAACAGCGTATTTGGCGGTAACAGATCAAGACGGCCATATTTTAGCTCAACATCGCCCGGTGTCACCGGCGCTCCACGTTCTAAAACCTGGCTTGCCACCACATAGTTTCCCCTGGCCTGTACCGATACCAATACATAACGTTGCTGGTTACCACAACGCATCATCACGCTCAGATTCCCCCAAAAACGTCCTGTTGAAGGCAGGCGAAATTCAGGTGCAGCACACTGAGGCAACTGTGACTGGGGCGAGTTGATTTTCACCTTCACATCATCACTGACCCCGGCAAGGCGTTGTTGGAAAAACGCATTCATCTGGGAGTCGAGGTCACCTGCAAAACAGGTAAGCGGCAGCGCAATGAGTAGCACCGCTGCAGTGCTGAGTATTCGGGAAAACATAAGCACCTCCAGTTAGGGATGCTAAGGATTTTACCTGGAAGCAAAGAATTTCAAGGCGACAAATAGCGAAGCATTTTGCGTTTATTCCGGCGATAAAGCGCGCGCAAGGAGAATTAAGCTGTCGGCTATAACTCATCGTCTGCGCGGAGGAAACATGCTCGATAAACTGGATGCTGCACTGCGCTTTGGGCAGGAAGCACTCAACCTGCGGGCTCAGCGTCAGGAAATTCTCGCCGGGAATATCGCGAATGCCGATACCCCGGGTTATCAGGCCCGTGATATCGACTTTTCCAGTGAACTGAAAAAAGTCATGGATCGCGGCAGGGCGGCGGAAGGGGGACTTTCCCTGACGCTGACATCATCACGGCATATTGCTGCCGAGACATCGTCGTCACCGGCTATGGATTTGAAGTACAGGATTCCGGATCAGCCAGCCGCAGATGGCAATACCGTGGATATGAACCGTGAGCGAACTGCTTTTGCTGACAACAGCCTGAAATACCAGATGGACATCACCGCTATTACCGGCCAAATCAAAAGCATGATGTCGGTATTGCAACAACAGGGGTAACAGATGGCGCTTCTTAATATTTTCGATATAGCAGGTTCAGCGATGGCAGCGCAATCCGCCCGTCTGAACGTTTCAGCCAGTAACCTTGCGAATGCTGACAGCGTCGCCGGGCCAGATGGGCAACCTTATCGGGCCAAACAGGTTGTCTTTCAGGTGGATGCGCCGGTCGGTGCGGCAACTGGCGGTGTGAAGGTTGCAGGTGTCGTGGAAAGCCAGGACCCGTTCAAGATGGTTTACCAGCCGGGCAACCCGCTGGCGGATACCAATGGCTATGTGCGGATGCCAAATGTGGATGTTGTCGGTGAAATGGTTAACACCATGTCTGCATCGCGCAGTTATCAGGCTAACGTCGAAGTGCTCAACACCGTGAAAAGCATGATGTTGAAAACACTGACACTTGGTCAATAAAGGGGGAAACAATGTCTGTTTCAGTCAGTGTTAATGATACCAGTAGTGCGCTGGCGTCCAGTACCGCAACCAGTTCGACCACTTCGTCCAGTGGCCTGACAACAAGCAGTGCAGACGATTTACAAGACGAGTTCCTGACGTTGCTCGTCGCACAGATGAAAAACCAGGATCCGACCAACCCAATGGACAACAGCCAGTTGACCTCTCAGTTGGCACAGATAAGCACCTTGAGTGGTATTGAAAAACTCAATACCACGCTGGGTTCTATTTCCGGACAGATTGACGACAGCCAGCAATTGCAGGCTTCTTCACTGATTGGCCATGGTGTCATGATTACCGGCTCTACCGTACTGGCGGGCAGTGGTGCGACCACGCCGTTTGGTGTTGAACTGGAACAGGCATCAACGTCAACCACAGCCACAATTACCGACAGTACCGGCAAAGTGGTGCAAACCATTGACCTCGGTGCACTGAGTGCGGGTGTCCACACCTTCTCGTGGGATGGCACAACCTCAGATGGTTCAACGGTTGCAGATGGCTCTTACACTGTCACGGTTACAGCTACCAATGGCTCGACACAATTGACAGCGCAGCCGCTGCAATATGCGTTGGTCAATGGCATCACCAGTAGTGACAGCGGTAATTTGCTCGATTTAGGTACCTACGGCACCACTACGCTCAGCGAAGTGCGGCAGATTCTCTAACTTAACCATCAGGGGTAGGACACATGTCTTTTTCTCAAGCGGTCAGTGGCCTTAACGCTGCTTCCAGTAACCTGGACGTTATCGGCAACAACATTGCCAACTCCGCCACATACGGGTTTAAATCCTCCGGGATTGCTTTTGCCGATATGTTTGCCGGTGCCAGTTCCAAAGTGGGCCTGGGTGTAAAAGTAGCGGCTGTTATTCAGAACTTCTCGGATGGTACGGTAACCAATACCAGCCGTGGTTTGGATGTGGCCATTAACCAAAATGGTTTCTTCCGTATGACGGATGACGCTGGCTCGGTTTACTACAGCCGTAACGGCCAGTTGCAACTCGATGAAAACCGTAACCTGGTTAACTCACAGGGTTATTATGTAACGGGTTATCCGGCAAGTGGCACTCCACCCACCATTAACCAGGGGGCAAACCCAGTCACTTTGTCAATTCCCAGCTCACCTATGGCTGCACAAATCACAACGTCGGCGGACATGGAAGTGCAGTTGAATTCATCGGATGATGCGATTACCAGCACTTTCGATTCAACAGACTCCACGACATACAACAAGAAAGGCACGATCACGGTATATGATTCTCAGGGTAACACCCATGATATGAACGTGTACTTCGTGAAAACCGCAGATAACACTTGGGATGTCTACACCCAGGACAGTAGTGTTAGCGGCAGTACTTCTTCTCTGTTAGGCACGATGACCTTTGATGCCAACGGAAATCTGACTAGCACCGCGGACAGCTCCGGTACGGCCACTACGACTGCAGGGATTTTCACCGGTCTGACCACGGATACCACCAGTGGTGCAACGCCTGCCACTTTCTCGCTGGATTTCACCGGTTCTATGCAACAGAACTATGGTAGCAGCAACATTGTTTCTACCTCTCAAGATGGCTATGCACCAGGCGAAATGGTGAGCTACGCCATCAATGACGACGGCACTATTACCGGTACTTACTCTAACGGTGAATCCCAGTTGTTGGGCCAGATTGCCCTGGCAAACTTTGCTAACCCGGAAGGTTTGCAGTCTGAAGGCGACAACCTGTGGAGTGCGACTGCATCTTCAGGGGCTGCATTACTGGGGATTGCCGGTACCGGAACATTCGGCACGCTGACCAGTGGGGCGCTGGAGTCTTCCAACGTTGACCTGAGTAAAGAGCTGGTGAATATGATTGTTGCGCAACGTAACTATCAGTCAAACGCCCAGACGATTAAAACTCAGGATCAGATCCTTAACACGCTGGTTAACCTGCGTTAATCGACTGACGGGGTGGCTTAATGGATCACGCAATATATACCGCTATGGGCGCGGCCAGTCAGACACTGGATTTACAGTCTGTCACGGCTAACAACATGGCTAACGCGTCGACACCTGGTTTTCGCAAACAACTCGAGGCACTGCGTGCAGTGCCGGTTGAGGGGTTATCGCTACCAACTCGTACGCTGGTTGCTGCGTCAACACCGGGTTCGGACATGAGTCCAGGTTCGATGGATTACACCGGCCGTAATCTGGATGTGGCAATGCAGCAAGACGGCTGGCTGGCTGTTCGGACGCCAAATGGCCAGGAAGCCTACACCCGAAACGGTAACATGCAGGTGAATATCAACGGGCAATTAGAAGTGAATGGCAATCTGGTCATGGGCGATGGTGGTCCCGTTGCGGTTCCTCAGAATGCTCAACTGACAATTGCTGCAGACGGCACTATCACTGCACTTAACCCTGGAGACCCGCCAAATACAGCTGCGCCTATTGGCAAGTTGAAAATGGTGAAGGCCACCGCCCAGGAAGTTGAACGCGGTGATGACGGTTTGTTCCATCTCACCCAGCAGGCACAGGCGACACGCGGCGCTGCACCCGCAGCAGACCCAACGTTGAAAGTGATGGCCGGTGTGCTGGAAGGTAGTAATGTCAACGCTGTTGAAGCAATGGCTGACATGATTAGCAATTCACGCCGTTTTGAGATGCAAATGAAAGTTATCAGCAATGTTGACGGTAACGAACAACGTGCGAACCAATTGCTGTCACTGACTTAATAAAACAGGATTTCACCATGATCAGCTCACTATGGATCGCGAAAACAGGCCTGGATGCACAACAAACGAACATGGATGTGATTGCCAACAACCTGGCAAACGTCAGTACTAACGGCTTCAAGCGCCAGCGTGCGGTGTTTGAAGATTTATTGTATCAAACGATACGCCAGCCTGGGGCACAGTCTTCAGAACAAACCACGCTACCTTCCGGTCTGCAAATTGGTACCGGGGTTCGGCCAGTGGCAACGGAACGTATTCACAATCAGGGGAACCTGAACCAAACCGACAATAGCAAAGACATTGCAATTAAAGGTGAGGGCTTTTTCGAAGTTCAGTTGCCCGATGGCACCACAGCTTATACTCGTGACGGTTCCTTCCAGCTCGATTCCAATGGGCAGTTAGTAACTAACGGCGGGTTCCCTGTGCAACCGGCTATCACTATCCCCAGTAACGCGCTAAGCATTACCGTAGCACGTGATGGCGTGGTCAGCGTCACTCTGCAAGGGCAGACGGCTACGCAGCAGGTGGGGCAGTTGAACCTGGCGACGTTTATTAACACTTCCGGGCTCGAAAGTATTGGCGAAAACCTTTACACCGAAACACAGGCTTCCGGTGCGCCGACAGAATCAACCCCGGGCCAGAATGGCGCAGGGCTGTTGTATCAAGGGTATGTGGAAACCTCTAACGTTAACGTTGCCGAAGAACTGGTCAATATGATTCAGGTTCAGCGTGCTTATGAGATTAACAGTAAAGCAGTTTCCACGACGGACCAGATGCTGCAGAAACTGTCACAACTTTAAAATCTGGCCGGCTTTGCCGCCGGCTAATATTTTCTGAAGATAAACGTAATGCAAAACCGTAACCAGTGGTATCGACCGCTTGCCATTAGCCTGAGTGTTGCCCTGTGTGGCTGTTCACTGGTCCCGAGTAAGCCGCTTGTTCAGGGGCCGACTTCGGCACAACCTATTCCGGGCCCGGTTCCGGCGGTCAATGGTTCTATTTTCCAGACTGTTCAACCGATTAATTACGGGTATCAGCCGTTATTTGAAGACCGACGCCCACGTAATATTGGTGACACGCTCACCATTAATCTCCAGGAAAATGTCAGTGCCAGCAAATCTTCTTCTTCAAACGCATCGCGTGATGGAAGCAGTAGCCTGGCGGTAACGACCGCTCCACGCTATTTGCAAGGGCTGTTTGGCAATGCGCGTGCAGACCTCGACATGGAAGGTAAAAACGATTTCACCGGCCAGGGTGGCTCCAGTGCAAAAAACACCTTTACGGGTACTTTGACTGTGACGGTAGATCAAGTTCTGGCTAACGGTAACCTCCATGTGGTGGGTGAAAAACAAATTGCGATTAATCAGGGTACTGAATTTATTCGTTTCTCTGGTGTGGTGAACCCACGCTTTATTTCAACCAGTAATACCGTCATATCAACCCAGGTGGCGGATGCCCGTATTGAATATGTCGGTAACGGCTATATCAATGAAGCACAGCAAATGGGCTGGTTGCAACGTTTCTTCCTTAATGTCGCGCCGTACTAAGCGAGGTGAAGTATGTTTAAGTCAATTTTCGCAATCGGATTGCTGCTGGTGGCAACACTGGCTCAGGCAGACCGCATTCGCGATCTCACCACTGTACAGGGCGTGCGTGATAACTCACTTATTGGCTATGGCCTGGTCGTAGGGCTTGATGGTACGGGTGACCAGACAACCCAAACGCCTTTTACCACGCAGAGCCTGAATAACATGCTGTCACAACTGGGTATAACCGTTCCCAGTGGCACTAATATGCAGTTGAAAAACGTGGCGGCAGTAATGGTCACCGCGGATTTACCGGCGTTCTCCCGCCAGGGGCAGCGTATTGATGTAGTGGTTTCATCACTCGGTAATGCGAAAAGCCTGCGTGGCGGCACTTTGCTGATGACGCCACTTAAAGGGGTGGATAACCAGGTCTATGCGTTGGCACAAGGGAATATCCTGATTGGCGGCGCGGGGGCATCAGCAGGTGGCAGCAGTGTTCAGGTTAACCAACTCAATGGTGGCCGGATTACCGGTGGGGCGGTGGTTGAGCGTGAGTTGCCCAGCAACTTTGGGCAAGGTAACAGCATCAACCTGCAACTCAACCAGGAAGACTTCAGCCTTGCGCAGCAGATTTCCGATACCATTAACCGTTCCCAGGGCTATGGCGTCGCTCAGGCTATTGATTCCCGTACCGTTCAAATTCGAGTTCCCCAAGGCAATAGCTCTCAGGTGCGTTTCCTGGCAGATGTGCAAAACCTGCAGGTTAATGTGCCGGTTCAGGACGCCAAAGTGATTATCAACTCGCGTACTGGTGCTGTGGTGATGAACCGCGAAGTCACTCTGGATAACTGCGCAGTTGCCCAGGGTAACTTGTCGGTAACCGTTAACCAACAGAATGTTGTGAACCAGCCGAATACGCCATTTGCTGGTGGGCAGACCGTGGTAACACCACAAACGCAGATTGATATGCGCCAGAGTGGCGGTGCACTGCGCCGTATTAACTCAAGCGCCAATCTGAACAATGTGGTGCGCGCCCTTAATGCGCTGGGTGCAACACCTATGGATTTGATGTCTATCCTGCAGGCTATGCAGAGTGCGGGTTGCCTGCGGGCGAAACTGGAGATTATCTGATGATTAATGATACCCAGTCCATGGCAGGTGCTGCGTGGGATGCGCAATCGCTGAATGAATTGAAACGGGCAGCAGCAAACAACCCTCAGGCTCACCTCAAAGAGGTTGCCAAAAAAGTAGAGGGGATGTTCGTGCAAATGGTACTGAAGAGTATGCGCCAGGCATTGCCGAAAGATGGCCTGCTCGACAATGATCAAACCCGTTTGTACACCAGTATGTACGATCAGCAGATTGCCGATGATCTCAGCGCCAAAGGCCTTGGGCTGGCAGACATGATGGTAAAACAGATGACCAATGGCACGCAGACACCGTCTGAGAAAGCGGGGACCGTGCCAATGAGACTCGATATGAATACTGTCATGCAGTATCAAAGTCAGGAATTTACTCAACTGGTGCGTAAAGCCATACCCAAAGTTCCGCCCAGTAGTGGGCCGATTGTTTCGTTTGCGGACAAAGAGCTTGATGGAGACAGTAAAAACTTTCTGGCGCAGTTAGCGTTGCCTGCCAAACTCGCCAGCGATCAGAGTGGTATTCCTCACCACCTGATTCTGGCGCAGGCTGCGCTGGAGTCCGGGTGGGGGCAGCGCCAGATTCGTACTGCCAGCGGCGCGCCCAGTTTCAATATTTTCGGGGTGAAAGCAACCGGAAGCTGGAAAGGTCCAACCACTGAAATCACCACAACTGAATTTGAAAACGGCCAGGCGAAAAAGGTCAAAGCGGCGTTTCGTGTGTACAGTTCGTACCTTGAAGCACTGTCCGATTATGTGAACTTGCTGAGTAGAAATCCGCGTTATGCAGCAGTGACTACAGCGGCGACAGCAGAGCAGGGTGCGCAGGCATTGCAACGTGCGGGTTATGCAACAGACCCAGGGTACGCAAATAAACTTACCTCATTGATTCAGCAGCTAAAATCCATGAGCGATAAAGTTTCTAAAGCCTACAGCAATGATTTAAGCAATTTGTTCTGATTAGCCTCAAGTCCTGGCCTGTGCTGCCGATAATCTCAGTCAGGACCCGTGATTAAAACGCTCAAAAGGAAACACCATGTCCAGTAGCCTGATCAACAGCGCGATGAGCGGACTGACTGCCGCACAGACCGCGCTGAATACGGTAAGTAACAATATCTCAAACTATAACGTCACCGGTTATAGTCGCCAGACCACCGTACTGGCCCAGTCTAATAGCACCCTTTCTGGCAATAGCTGGGTGGGTAATGGCGTGTATGTCAGTGGCGTTCAGCGTGAATACGATCAGTTTATTACTAACCAGTTGCGCCAGGCATCGAATCAGAGCAGTGCGTTGACTAGCCGTTATGATCAGATTTCACAGATTGATGATCTGCTTTCGAGTACAACCACCAGCATTTCAACGTCGTTGCAAAACTTTTTTTCTGCGCTGACCACATTGACCAGTAATGCCAATGACTCGTCTGCCCGTGAAGCGTTAATCGGCCAGGCACAAGGTTTGGTCAACCAGTTCAAATCTACAGATACTTATCTGCGCAGCATGGATAGCCAGGTTAACTCAGCTATTGAATCTGATGTTGCTCAAATTAACACTTACACCAGCCAGATTGCCGATCTGAACAAAAAGATTGCACAAATGACGGCAACCGGTGGTGGCGCGAGCCCAAACGATTTGCTGGATCAACGTGACCAACTGGTTAACGAACTCAATGACATCGTGGGTGTGACAGTCACTGTCCAGGATGGCAACACTTATAACGTGAGCCTGGGGAATGGTACATCTCTGGTTCAGGGATCGCGTTCATTCGAACTGGCAGCCGTTGCGTCAAGTGCTGATCCTGGCCGCACGACGGTTGCATATGTTGATGAAGCCGCGGGAAACGTCGAAATTCCCGAAAGCCAGTTAACAACCGGTTCTCTGGGTGGATTACTGACTTTCCGTTCAACCGACCTGGATGCCGCCCGTAACCGCCTTGGGCAGTTGGCTTTATCCTTTGCTGATGCGTTCAATACCCAACACGAAGCGGGTTATGATGCGAACGGTGATGCAGGTGAAGCATTCTTTACAATTGGTTCGCCTGCGGTGGTGAGCAATGCGAAAAATACCAGCTCCACTACGTTGACCGCCGAAGTGACAGACAGCTCCGCTGTACTGGCAACCAATTATAAAGTGACCTGGAGTGGTTCAGCCTGGACAGTCACTCGTACCTCAGATAACACAACGGTGACGCCAACAACCGGCACCGACGGCAGTGGCAATACGACACTGGCTTTTGATGGATTGACCGTGACAGTTGACGGTACACCTGATACCAAAGACAGCTTTATTGTTAAACCTGTTACCAACACTATCGTCAATATGGCCGTTTCTGTAACGGATGAAGCGAAAGTGGCGTTGGCAAGTTCAGCAACATCAGGTGAAAGTGATAACACCAACGCTCAGGCGCTGCTTGATTTACAAAATCAGAGCCTGGTGGGGGGCAATAAAACCTTTAACGATGCTTACGCAAGCCTGGTGTCTTTGGTGGGCAATACCACCAGTACGCTTGAAACAACCAGCACGACTCAGGCGAATGTGGTGACACAACTGACCAACCAGCAACAATCCGTTTCTGGTGTGAACCTGGATGAAGAGTATGCCAACCTGCAGCGTTTTCAGCAGTATTACCTGGCAAACTCACAGGTGTTGAAAACAGCATCAACGATTTTTGACGCGCTGCTATCCATTAATTCATAGGAGTCATGACCAATGCGCATCAGCACGCAGATGATATTTCAACAAAACGTTCGCGGAATCACCCAGTCACAACAGAAGTGGCTGGATTACGGTGAACAGTTGTCCACGGGCAAGCGGGTTAACAACCCGTCTGATGATCCGGTTGCGGCCTCTCAGGCAATTGTGGTTTCCCAGGCTCAGGCTCAAAACAGCCAGTTTGCAACAGCGCGGACATTCGCAACGCAAAAAGTGTCCCTTGAGGAAAGTGTACTCAGTCAGGTGACCAGTAGCATTCAGACCGCACAGGAAAAAATTGTTTATGCCAGCAATGGCACGCTCAGTGACGATGACAGGGCTTCCCTGGCGACGGAGTTACAAGGGGTTCGTGACCAGTTACTGAACATGGCAAACAGCACTGACGGTAATGGACGCTTTATTTTTGCTGGTTACAAAACCGAGACAGCGCCTTTTGTCGATTCAGGTACCAGTGTCGATTATGTTGGTGGAACCGATAATATCACCCAGCAGGTTGATTCCGCGCGCACAATGGTTATTGGTCATACCGGTTCAGAAGTGTTCGACTCAATAACCAGTAACGCTGAAGCAGAGCCTGATGGCAGTGCCAGTGAAACGAATTTATTCACCATGCTGGATACCGCTATTGCAGCACTGAATACGCCACAAGAAAGTCTCGATCAGACTGGCAAAGACGCTTTACAGGCAGTGGTTGATAAAACCAGCCGCGGTCTGAAAAATTCATTGAACAACGTACTGAAAGTCCGTTCAGAACTGGGTACTCAGTTGAATGAGCTGGATAACCTTGATTCACTGGGCGATGACCGTAGCCTGCAGCAATCCCAGCAAATGAGCAACCTGGTTGATGCTGACTGGAACTCACTCATTTCATCGTATGTTATGCAACAAACTGCGCTTCAGGCCTCTTACAAGGCCTTCAGCGATATGCAGGGGATGTCCCTTTTCCAGCTCAATAGTTAGTGGCTTTGCTCTTTTGGGTATGTCGTGAAACTGGGCATACCTTGTCTGCCCGTACTGGCACCCCGGTACGGGCTTTTTTTATTCTCCTGCAACACAGTTTGCTACGCTGGCACAATGGCGGCGAATAGCCCACCAACGAATAACCAGACTCAGTAAGCCCGTCACACTGGCAAGTACCAGTACGCCAAACCAGCCACCTAATATCCAGGCTTTACTGCCCAGCACAGAGCCTGCTGCCATTCCAATAAATACGACAGTAAATAGCAGGGCATTCAACCTGCCACGTGCTTGCGGTTCAAGGCTGTACACCAGCGTCTGGTGGGCAATTAAAGTTGACTGCAGGCCAAGGTCAAAACCAATTGCAGCCAGCGCTATCAGGCACAACTGTGCATGCAAAGGTAGTAATGGCAGCAAAAACATGCTGGCAAAGGAAACAGTGACCAGTGCAGCCCCCATCACAGTGACACGTTCCGGGCCAATTCGGTCTGACAAAGTACCAGATAACGGTGCGGCCAGTGCACCAGCGGCACCCGCCAGGCCAAACCCACCAGCAACTGCACTGCCAAGATGGTAGTTTTCCAATAACATGAGTGCCAGCACCGACCAGAATGCGCTAAAGCCGATGGAAAGCAGCCCCTGAGCGACAGCAGCCATTCGTAACCCGGGGTAATGACGCCATAATGTCACCATGGAACGTAGCAGGCCTGGGTAGCTCAGCTCAGAGTGCGTGGCAAAGTTGGGCAGAACGCGCCAGAGCACTAAACCGATCAACAAAATACTGATGGCCGCCAGTTGGTACATTGCGCGCCAGCCAAGCCAGGTGGCAACCAGACCGCTAACGGTTCGGGACAGTAATATCCCCAGCAGTAAGCCGGTCATTACCGTCCCGACGATTTTTCCTTGCCTGCCTGCCGGAGCCAGGATAGCGGCGGCAGGAACAATATCTTGAGCGATCGTCGCAGTCATGCCAATCAGCAGGCTGGTAACCAGCAGGCCGTGTAAAGAACCTGTGAAACTGCAAGTGGCAAGTGTCAGCGCCAGAATAATGCATTTCAGCAAAATGATAGCCCGACGGTCATAGCGGTCGCCAAGGGGGATCAAAAACAAAATACCTAATGCGTAACCCATCTGCGTCAGCGTTGGAATTAATCCCATACCATCAACCGATAATGATAATGACTGCCCCAGTAAAGGCAGAATTGGTTGTGCATAATAAATCGATGCAACACTCAACCCCGCACCAGCAGCCAGTGAAAATATCAGGCTTGTTGTGAGCGGTCGATCAGTGTGTATTGTATCTGCGGGCATGGTCGTTTCCTCATCGGGATAAATCGTGTATGGCAGGTATTGTGAAGGTGAAACCTCTGGTGGTGTAGCCCATGCCGGTGTAAAACAGTTATACGTGAAACGTATAACTGGCCTGAATGTGAAAACATCTGAACGTATAGACAGAATCGAATTGCTACAAACTTTTGTGCGTATTGTTGAAGCTGGTTCATTATCAGCAGCGGCTCGCCAACTTACTCTGACTCAGGCAACGGTGAGCCGGCGCTTAAAAACGCTGGAAACGATGCTGGGCGTTAAACTGTTGCTGCGTACCACCCACGCAATGAATCTGACTGAAGATGGTGAGCACTGCTATCAACATGCTCGCCATGTTGCAGGCTCCTGGTCTGCACTGGAAGACCAGCTAAGCAACGCTAATAACCAACCTTCAGGTTTGTTGCGTGTCCGTGCGCCTCATGCTTTTGGCCAGGACCAGTTGATGGCTCCGCTTATTGAGATGCTTGCCCGCTACCCTGGGCTGGATGTTGAGTGGCTACTGAATGATAAATCGCCGGATTTTATCGCTGATAATCTGGATTGTGCTATTCATGTCGGGGATGTAACTAATCCGGATACTGTAGCTATCCAGATTGCAGAGGTGCCACGTATAGCCGTTGCCACTCCTGAGGTCGCAGCCCTGGTTCATCAACTAACAACCCCCGCTGAGCTAAGTCAATTACCCTGGGTCGCAGTAAGCTCGTTTTATCGGAAAGCGCTTATTCTGGAGAACCAGAAAGGAGAGAATGTAGAAGTTACACTCTCTCCACGCCTGTATACGGATAGCCTGTATGCAGCACGCAGGGCTGCACTTGGCGGGGTGGGGGCTGTGGTTTTGTCAGCATGGCTGGTTGAACAGGATTTACGAAGTGGCGCGCTGGTTCATGTACTACCGGAGTGGCAGGCCTGGCCGTTACCTGTTTGGCTACTTTACCCCTGGGCGAATTATTACCCTGTACGTCTACGGATGTTTATTGAGTTAATGCGCTCGGTGATGCCAGACATTAGTGGTATGCAGGCCGGAAAGCGCCAGAGGTGACAGTTTTGTTTCGTTGAATATAAAAAGGCCTGCTCATTTAGCAGGCCTTTTCGGTTATTACTGTTATATCCAGCTATGCTTGCGCTTGAGGCCTGGTCGCTGGTGCAGTAGCCTGGTGGCTTGCACTGTGACCACCAGCAGAACCTTTACCTTCAAATTCCCAAGCCGGGCGTACCCAGTCACTGTGGCGAGCCGGCTCTGGCACATATACCGGAGCAGGTGCACGAGTGGCCGGCGCAGTCGCTGTACCATGGAGATGGCTGGCTTCGGTGTGAGTTTCCTCAACCGGGTTAGGCTTCACTTCTGCAACCTCAGCTGCCGCGACAGGTTTGTCTTCTGCCGTAACTTCTGCTTCAGGTTCGGCTGTAGTCGTTTCAGTTTGCTGAGCGACGGCAGATGCAGCCGGTTCTTCAACAGGTTCAACGACAGGTGCAGCAGGCTCAAGGACAGGCTCAGCTACGGTTTCTTCATTGCTAAGCATTGTGTTATCAACCGCCTGAGTTGCAGTTTCTTCTTTGCTAACAACAGGCGCTTGCGGCGCGATATCTACGTGTTCAACCGGTGCCGCTTCAACATGTGCAGTATCAGCTGCAATTGGCAGTGAAACGCTATCAGTTACGCCTGGAGTGGTTTCAACAGGAGCCTGAACTTCCTGAGAAACTTCTTCTGCCGGGCGAGCTACAGGGTAGCGAATCCACACTTTACCGGATGCCATTTCAGGTGAGGCGCAGGCAACGGCTAACGGCATTGGAGACTGAGAAGGATAACGCTCGTCACGATAGCGACGACGGCGTTGCCCACTGACGCGCAGATGGCGTGGAGAACGGCGAGAGCGGCGTGGCATATTGTTTTCGCGTGACTCGGTGTTCTCTTCACCTGCTTCAGGTTGCTCAGTTTGTACTGCTGGCAGTCGTTCTGCCGTTTCCTGAAGTGCTGGTGTGCGTTCAGTCTCTGCAGGGCTTTCAACCGGCGCAACTGGCAAGTTGCTAATGGTTTCAGCATCGGCAGCACTTTCAATGCGCACTTTTTCAGTAAGCTGGCGTTGTTTGCGACGTGGCATTACCTGAACACGCGTTTCTTTCTCAGCAACCACTGCAGGTTCTTGCGTGTTCTCAGTTTCATCACGCTGCAGGTTTTTTACTTCCTGCTGAGCCTGACGTTTCTCCTCAGTACGGCGACGATTACGATCACGGCGAGACTGAATTTGCTCTTCACGCGTAGCTGGCTTGTTACTGCCTTCTGGCGTGGCGCCACGAGCTTCACGTACTTCAGTATTTTGATTCTGACGGCGACCACGACGGTTTTCATCACGAGACTGCGTGGTATTGTCAGATTCATTACGTGGATTACGTTCGTTGCGTTCAGACCGTTCATTACGGTCACGGCGCGGGTTACGTCGATTGTTGCGACGGTCCTGCTGGCGCTGGCCGCGTTCGTTTTTCTTCTCAGCTTGAGGTTCAGAAACCGCGGCTTCTTTAGTGGTGTCTTCACTGGTACCGAAAAGGGATTTCAGTGCGCCAGCAATGCGACCAAAGAACCCTGTGCCAGCCGATGCTGAATTTGCCGTGGTTGCAGATTTTTCAACCGTTGCTGCACGACGCGTTGTTTCTGGTGGTGCTGGTGGTACATCAGGCATGGCGAAGGTTGCCAGAGCAGGCTGCTCGGGGCGCTTACGTTCAGCTTGTTCTTCCTCTGACGGCATGGCCATTGCTTCTTCATGCAGTTTAGGCAGCAGATAGCTGAGTGTCGGCGTTTCTTCGCCTTTGCGTACACGCACTACAGAATAGTGTGGTGTTTCCATATCATCGTTCGGCACGATAACACAGCGGATATCGGGCTGGCGCTGTTCAATTGCGCTAACCGCTGAGCGTTTCTCGTTCAGCAGATAAGAGGCAATAGGCACCGGAACAATGGCATGAACTTCTTTCGTATTCTCTTTCAGCGCTTCTTCTTCAATCAGACGCAGAATAGAAAGCGACAGCGATTCGTTGTCACGAATGGTGCCAGTACCGCTACAACGTGGACACACATGGTGGCTGGATTCGCCCAGAGACGGGCTGAGGCGCTGGCGAGACATCTCCAGCAGGCCAAAGCGAGATATATGGCTTATCTGGATGCGAGCGCGATCCTGACGTACTGCTTCTCGCAGACGATTTTCGACAGCACGCTGATGGCGAACTGGCGTCATATCGATGAAGTCGATAACAATCAGGCCACCCAGGTCACGCAAGCGTAACTGGCGGGCGATTTCATCAGCCGCTTCCAGATTGGTATTCAGCGCAGTCTCTTCGATATCGCCACCCCGTGTTGCGCGCGCGGAGTTAATATCAATTGCGGTAAGTGCTTCAGTAGAATCGATAACAATTGAGCCGCCTGAAGGAAGACGCACTTCACGCTGGAATGCAGACTCAATTTGCGATTCAATTTGGTAATGGCTGAACAGCGGGATCTCACCGGTATACAATTTGATTTTACTGGAGAAATCCGGACGACCTAACGCAGCAACATGCTGGCGGGCCAGTTCAACAATTTTCGGGTTATCAATCAGAATTTCACCAATGTCCTGGCGCAGATAGTCACGAAACGCACGGACAATGACATTACTTTCCTGATGAATAAGGAACGGTGCAGGGCGGCTTTCTGCAGCTTTCTTAATAGCTTCCCAGTGGCGCAGACGGAAGCTTAAGTCCCATTGCAGGGATTCAGCCGATTTCCCAACACCCGCTGTACGCACAATCAGCCCCATGCCGTCCGGCAATTCAAGGGAAGACAGTGCCTCTTTCAGTTCGGTTCTGTCTTCACCTTCAATACGCCGCGAGATACCACCAGCACGGGGATTATTTGGCATCAGAACCAGATAACTGCCTGCCAAACTGATAAAGGTTGTCAGTGCGGCACCTTTATTACCACGCTCTTCTTTATCAATTTGAACAATAACTTCCTGACCTTCGCGCAAAACATCTTTAATGTTTGGGCGACCATGAGAGGAGTAATTGGACGGAAAATATTCGCGGGCAATCTCTTTTAGAGGGAGGAAACCATGCCTTTCAGCGCCATAATCAACAAATGCTGCTTCCAGACTTGGTTCAATGCGGGTGATTTTACCTTTGTAAATATTCGCTTTTTTTTGCTCATGCCCGGGGCTTTCAATATCCAGGTCATAAAGACGCTGGCCATCTACCAGGGCAACGCGCAACTCTTCCTGCTGAGTTGCGTTAATTAACATTCTTTTCATCGTAACTTACTCGTTATTCTTACATTGACGACAGAACTGCGGGCAAGGTAATCGCTGACCGGATGTGAACCGATGGCCTCGTGACTATTCGCTAAGTCGTCAACCTCACGGTTGTCGCTTGCTGAGAGGCGCAGCGTGTCGGTAGCCTGTATTTCAAACGGAAAAACAGCGCTGTTTATAGGGGAACTGCCTGGGAATGTTTTCGCCAGAGAAGCTTCCATTTACCGGCCAGACTGCAACCCGCAGCCCGCTAACTGCCTGAAAGTACAAAACGTCTTACGCCATTGCTGCGTTGATGAACATTCAGGCAAAATTGGTAATTCCGTAAAATTCCTTGTTCTTACAGGTCTCAACACGGAAAACCGCAACATTATTCCACTGCTGGGCCAGTTATAGCAAGATGACATTTGCCATTTATCACCTGGTTACTCACAGTTTTTTAACGTCACATTTCTGATTGTTGCAAATAGCAGCAAAAAAAAGCCCCAAAGCATTTTTCAACTGCCTGCGCAATAATATAAGCACAGAAAAATAAGTGGCGCTATGAGTCTGGGGTAATTAGAATCGCGCACCATGAAAACCGAGACACCGACCGTAAAAATAGTTGCTATTTCCGAAGAGGAAGCCGGGCAACGAATTGATAATTTTTTGCGCACTCAGCTGAAAGGCGTGCCAAAAAGTATGATTTACCGCATCTTGCGTAAAGGTGAGGTACGGGTAAACAAAAAGCGTATCAAACCAGAATATAAGCTGGTGGACGGCGATGAAGTGCGTATCCCTCCAGTGCGGGTCGCTGAACGTGAAGAAGATGCGGTGTCGCCTCATTTACAGAAAGTAGCGGCCCTGACCAACGCCATTTTGTATGAAGACGACCATATCCTTATTCTCAACAAGCCTTCTGGCACGGCTGTGCATGGTGGCAGCGGTCTGAGTTTTGGGGTTATTGAAGGCTTAAGGGCATTGCGCCCGGAGGCGCGTTTTCTTGAGCTTGTGCATCGTCTCGACCGGGATACTTCAGGTGTGTTATTGGTAGCTAAAAAGCGTTCAGCCCTGCGTTCACTTCATGAGCAACTTCGGGACAAAGGTATGCAAAAAGACTACCTTGCCCTGGTGCGCGGTCAGTGGCAGTCTCATGTAAAAGTTGTTCAGGCACCGCTTTTAAAGAATATTCTGAAAAGTGGTGAGCGTATGGTAAAAGTCAGTAGCGAAGGTAAACCGTCAGAAACCCGCTTCAAAGTGGAAGAACGCTTTGGTTTCGCCACATTGGTGCGTTGTAGTCCGGTAACCGGGCGAACTCACCAGATTCGTGTGCATACGCTTCATGCAGGCCATCCTATCGCTTTTGATGACCGCTATGGTGACCGGGAGTTCGACAGCCAGCTAAATGGCAGTGGGTTAGGGCGCCTGTTTCTTCATGCGGCCGCACTGCGATTCACTCACCCGGCAACGGGGGAGACCATACGCATCGAAGCCCCGCTTGATAATGAACTGAAGCAGTGTCTAACCTTTTTGCGCAAAACCAGCCGCGGCTGATTCTTATTTTACGCCGGGGTATATTTACCCGGCGTAAACCATCTACCCAGTCACATAAGTAATAACACTGCTTTATTATGGGGGGGCACGATGGTTTTATTTCTAACTGGTGTAACCTGTAAGCATTATTCAGCTAACGGATCCGCACCTGCCGCACGCAGCATTTCACATAGACGAATCAACGGTAGCCCAATCAGTGTATTGGGGTCCCGGCTGTCAATGCGTTCGAATAGCGTTATTCCAAGCCCTTCACATTTAAAGCTACCAGCACAATGTAATGGTTGCTCTAATGTGACGTAGCGACGTATTTCAGACTCAGACAAAGAGCGAAACCAGACATCAACATGTTCAACATCAACCTGAATGTGATTTGTTTGTGTATTAAGCAAGGCAATACCTGTAGAAAAACGCACTTTTTTCCCTTGAGCGGCTAATAATTGTTTTACCGCGTTTTCGTCCGTATGCGGTTTACCTGTGATGGTATTATTGAGTAAGCAGACCTGGTCTGAACCAATGATTAAATGATTAGGATAAGTCTCTGCCAAAGAACGCGCTTTATCTGCCGCCAGACGGGTGACCAGTTGGTCGGATGTTTCTCCCACCATTGGGGTTTCATCTGTATTTGGGCTGGCACAGGTGAAAGGCAGTGCAAGGCGATTAAGCAGGTCACGGCGAAACACAGAAGTGGAGGCCAGAATAATTGGAAGCATATTTTTTCTGTCATCTATAGCGAATTTATTCGCCACATTCTAAACTGTGCAGCCGCAATGTGTGCGAATAAATGGCAAAAGGTGAGTCATAATGCCTTTTTCTTTGACTCTAAGACGTTACAAAGTTAATATGCGCGCCCTATGCAAAAGGTAAAATTACCCCTGACACTGGATCCGGTACGTACCGCTCAAAAACGCCTCGACTATCAGGGTATTTATACCCCTGAACAGGCGGCGCGCGTTGCTGAATCCGTCGTCAGTGTGGACAGCGATGTAGAATGCGAAATGTCGTTCGCAATTGATAACCAGCGTCTCGCCGTTATTACTGGTGAGGCAAAGGTGTCGGTTACTCTGACTTGTCAGCGCTGCGGCAACACATTCCCGCATCACGTTCACACAACGTATTGTTTTAGTCCGGTCGTTTCTGACGAGCAGGCTGAAGCACTCCCGGAAGCGTATGAACCGATCGAGGTTAACGAGTTCGGTGAAATCGATCTACTGGCTATGGTTGAAGATGAAATCATCATCGCTTTACCAGTAGTTCCGGTGCATGATTCTGAACACTGTGAAGTGTCCGAGGCGGACATGGTCTTTGGTGAATTGCCTGCAGAGGCAGAGAAACCAAATCCATTTGCCGTATTAGCAAGTTTAAAGCGTAAGTAATTGAGGAGTAAGGTCCATGGCCGTACAACAGAATAAACCAACCCGTTCCAAACGTGGCATGCGTCGTTCTCATGACGCGCTGACCACTGCCAGCCTGTCTGTAGATAAAGTTTCTGGTGAAACGCACCTGCGCCACCATGTAACTGCTGACGGTTTCTACCGTGGCCGTAAGGTAATCGCTAAGTAATCTGGCGATACTTTGACACGTCTAACCCTTGCGTTAGATGCCATGGGGGGCGATTTTGGCCCTGCTGTGACAGTGCCTGCAGCTTTGCAGGCACTGGAATCTAATTCGCAATTGAACCTTCTTTTAGTCGGCAATCCCGACGCCATTACTCCATTACTTGCCAAAGCTGATTTTGACCAACGGTCGCGTTTGCAGATTATTCCTGCTCAGTCAGTTATTGCCAGTGATGCCCGGCCATCGCATGCTGTGCGTAACAGCCGTGGCTCTTCCATGCGCATAGCGTTGGAACTGGTGAAAGAAGGGCGGGCTCAGGCCTGTGTCAGCGCGGGTAACACTGGCGCATTAATGGGCCTGTCAAAATTATTATTAAAACCGTTGGACGGAATTGAACGCCCGGCTCTGGTCACGATGTTACCACACCAACAACGTGGAAAAACGGTGGTGCTGGACCTTGGTGCTAATGTGGATTGTGACAGTGATATGCTGGTTCAATTCGCTATTATGGGGTCTGTCCTTGCGGAAGAGCTGTTAGGGCTGTCTCAACCACGTGTTGCGTTGCTGAATATTGGCGAAGAAGAAACCAAAGGTCCTGAGCCGATTCGTCGTGCTGCTACAGTGTTGAACGCACTGCCTGCTATTCAGTACATCGGGTATTTAGAAGCAAATGAATTACTGACCGGGAAAACGGATGTGCTGGTTTGTGACGGGTTTGTTGGTAATGTGACACTAAAGACCATGGAAGGTGTGGTAAGAATGTTCCTTTCGCTGCTTAAATCGCAGTCGGAAGGGAAAAAAAGGGCGTGGTGGCTGATTTTATTAAAGCATTGGTTACAAAAGAGCCTGCAAAGGCGATTCAGTCACCTCAACCCCGACCAGTATAATGGCGCCTGTCTGTTAGGATTGCGCGGCACTGTAATTAAAAGCCACGGTGCGGCCAATCAGCGAGCGTTTGAGGTCGCGATTGAACAGGCAGTGCAGGCGGTGCGGCGGCAAATCCCTGAGCGGATTGCTTCTCGCCTGAAATCTGTATTACCCAAGAGTGACTGAGCGTACATGTATACAAAGATTATTGGTACGGGCAGCTATTTGCCTGAGCACGTGCGTACTAACGCCGATTTGGAAAAACTGGTAGAAACCACTGATGAGTGGATTGTTACTCGTACTGGGATCCGTGAGCGCCGCATTGCTGCGCCGGAAGAAACCGTTGCGACCATGGGCTATCAGGCTGCGTGTAATGCGCTGGACATGGCTGGTGTTGATAAAACACAAATTGGCTTAATTATTGTTGCCACAACGTCTTCGACGCATGCATTTCCAAGTGCAGCATGCCAAATTCAGGCGCAGCTTGGTATTAAAGGTTGCCCTGCCTTTGATGTGGCTGCAGCCTGTGCTGGTTTTACTTATGCGCTAAGCATCGCTGATCAATATGTAAAAAACGGTGATGTTGATTATGCGTTGGTGATCGGTTCTGACGTGCTGGCTCGTACCCTGGATCCAGAAGACCGTGGCACCATCATTTTATTTGGTGATGGTGCGGGTGCTGTGGTGCTGTCCAAATCTGAAGAACCCGGTATCATTTCTACGCATCTGCATGCTGATGGCTCTTATGGCAACCTGTTAACGTTGCCAAACCTGGATCGTGTTAACCCGGAAAACCCATCCTGGTTGACGATGGCAGGGAATGAAGTCTTCAAGGTAGCCGTTACCGAACTTGCACATATCGTTGATGAGACTCTGGCGGCCAATAACCTCAGTCGTGAAGCTCTCGACTGGCTGGTGCCACATCAGGCGAACCTGCGTATTATCAGTGCAACCGCAAAAAAACTGGGCATGTCTATGGACAATGTCGTGGTAACGCTGGACAGGCACGGGAATACGTCAGCGGCATCAGTGCCCTCAGCACTGGATGAAGCGGTTCGTGACGGGCGTATTAAGCCGGGTCAGTTAGTTCTGCTGGAAGCCTTTGGTGGTGGTTTCACCTGGGGTTCTGCACTGGTTCGCTTTTGATTAGCAGGGACAAAAAAATGACACAATTTGCTTTTGTTTTCCCGGGGCAGGGTTCTCAGTCAGTTGGTATGTTGTCTGAGCTTGCTGCACAGTATCCGGTGATTGAAGAAACATTTCGTGAAGCCTCTGATGTGTTGGGTTATGACTTGTGGGCGTTGGCTCAACAAGGCCCGGCAGAAGAATTGAACAAAACCTGGCAGACACAGCCTGCATTGCTGACCGCTTCTGTCGCCTTATGGCGTGTTTGGCAGCAGGCAGGCGGAAAAACACCGGCGCTGATGGCCGGGCACAGCCTGGGCGAATATTCTGCTCTGGTTTGCGCAGGCGTTATCGCATTTCGTGATGCAGTACGTCTGGTTGAACTGCGCGGTAAATTCATGCAGGAAGCAGTGCCGGAAGGCACTGGTGCAATGTCAGCTATTATTGGCCTTGACGATGCATCCATCGCTAAGGCTTGTGAAGAGTCTGCGCAAGGTCAGGTTGTTTCCCCGGTTAACTACAACTCGCCGGGCCAGGTTGTTATCGCTGGCAATAAAGAAGCAGTGGAAAGAGCAGGGGCTGCCTGTAAAGCTGCTGGCGCCAAACGCGCACTGCCTTTGCCGGTTAGCGTACCTTCCCACTGTGCGTTAATGAAGCCAGCGGCTGAAAAACTGGCAGTTGAACTGCAAAATCTCGCATTTAATGCGCCAGCCATTCCCGTTGTTAACAACGTTGATGTAAAATGCGAAACCTCTCCGGACGCTATCCGGGAAGCATTGGTTCGTCAGTTATACAGCCCGGTATTGTGGACACAGAGTGTTGAGTTCATGTCTGCTCAAGGTGTAAGCCAGTTATTTGAAGCAGGCCCAGGTAAAGTACTCACCGGGTTGACTAAACGTATTGTTGACACCCTGACTGCATCGGCCATCAATGAGCCGGCCGCACTGTCAGCGGCGCTTGAGCAATAATGAGGAACATTATGAGTTTTGAAGGTAAAGTCGCTCTGGTTACTGGCGCAAGCCGTGGTATCGGGCGTGCAATCGCAGAAAACCTGGTTGCACGTGGTGCGAAAGTGATTGGTACGGCAACCAGCGAAAATGGTGCCCAGGCAATCAGCGATTATTTAGGTGATAACGGGAAAGGTCTGGTATTGAATGTGACCGACCCGGCATCTATCGAGTCTGTTTTGGAAAACATCCGTTCAGCGTTTGGTGAAGTCGATATTTTGGTTAATAATGCCGGAATAACTCGAGATAACTTGCTCATGCGCATGAAAGATGATGAGTGGAACGATATCATTGAAACCAACTTATCATCAGTTTTCCGTCTGTCTAAAGCAGTAATGCGCGCTATGATGAAAAAGCGTCATGGTCGTATTATTACTATCGGTTCTGTGGTTGGTACCATGGGAAATGCTGGTCAGGCCAACTATGCTGCGGCAAAAGCCGGTCTGATTGGCTTTAGTAAATCACTGGCACGCGAAGTGGCGTCACGCGGCATTACAGTAAACGTTGTTGCTCCGGGCTTTATTGAAACGGACATGACGCGTGCGCTGTCTGATGATCAGCGTGCAGGTATTCTGGCGCAGGTTCCTGCGGGTCGCCTGGGCGACGCGAAGGAAATCGCCAATGCGGTTGTATTTTTGGCCTCTGACGACGCAGGTTACATCACTGGTGAAACCCTGCACGTCAATGGCGGAATGTACATGGTGTAACCACGCTATACTTTTTCTGCCCGGAGCTTTGCTGAATACAGATTGTCCACTTGCCTGAGTTATAATCAGGGAATGTGCGAAAATTCTGCGTTTATTGAGTCTGAGTGCGGAGAAGTAGAAAATTATTTGCGTTATTAGCGGGAATACCCGCAAAATAGCGTAAAATCGTGGTAAGACCTGCCGGGATTTAGTTGCATCTTTTTCAACATTTTATACACTACGAAAACCATCGCGAAAGCGAGTTTTGATAGGAAATTTAAGAGTATGAGCACTATCGAAGAACGCGTTAAGAAAATTATCGGCGAACAGCTGGGCGTTAAGCAGGAAGAAGTTGTTAACAGCGCTTCCTTCGTTGAAGACCTGGGCGCCGATTCTCTTGACACCGTTGAGCTGGTAATGGCTCTGGAAGAAGAGTTTGATACTGAGATTCCGGACGAAGAAGCTGAGAAAATCACCACCGTTCAGGCTGCCATTGATTATATCAACGGACACCAGGCGTAAGTGACATCTCCAGGCGGTCATTCGACCGCCTGAGTTTTATCTTTTAGTCCCACGCGTATCAATAATTTCCCTCCCTGGAGGACAAACGTGTCTAAGCGTCGTGTAGTTGTGACCGGACTGGGCATGTTGTCTCCTGTCGGCAATACTGTAGAGTCTACCTGGAAAGCTCTGCTTGCCGGTCAGAGTGGCATCAGCCTGATCGACCATTTCGATACTAGCGCCTTTGCAACTAAATTTGCTGGCTTAGTAAAGGATTTTAACTGTGATGACTTCATCTCGCGCAAAGAACAGCGCAAGATGGATGCTTTCATTCAATATGGAATTGTTGCTGGTATTCAGGCCTTTCAGGACGCCGGCATTGAAGTTACCGAAGAAAATGCCCATCGTATCGGTGCCGCTATTGGCTCAGGTATCGGCGGCTTAGGCTTGATTGAAGAAAACCATGGTTCACTGGTTAAAGGTGGCCCACGGAAAATCAGCCCATTCTTCGTTCCGTCTACCATTGTTAATATGGTTGCCGGGCACTTGTCTATTTTGTTTGGTTTACGTGGTCCAAGCATCTCTATCGCTACTGCCTGTACTTCTGGTGTTCATAATATTGGCCATGCCGCGCGTATTATTGCCTATGGCGATGCAGATGCGATGCTTGCCGGTGGGGCTGAAAAGGCCAGTACACCATTGGGTGTTGGTGGTTTTGGTGCCGCACGTGCTTTGTCAACGCGCAACGATAATCCTCAGGGAGCAAGCCGCCCATGGGATAAAGACCGTGATGGTTTTGTCCTGGGTGACGGTGCTGGCATTCTGGTACTCGAAGAGTATGAGCATGCCAAAAAACGTGGCGCTAAAATTTATGCCGAGCTAACTGGTTTTGGCATGAGTAGCGATGCATACCACATGACTTCACCACCGGAAGATGGCGCAGGTGCTGCGCTGGCGATGGTTAATGCACTGCGTGACGCGGGTATTACACCTGAGCAAGTGGGGTATGTGAATGCCCACGGAACTTCCACTTCTGCGGGCGACAAAGCAGAAGCTCAGGCTGTGAAAACAGTCTTTGGCGAAGCAGCACAACGTGTTCTGGTTAGTTCCACGAAGTCTATGACCGGGCACTTGTTGGGTGCGGCTGGCGCGGTTGAGTCAATCTTCTCGATTCTCGCGCTGCGCGACCAGTCTGTTCCGCCAACCATCAACCTCGATAATCCTGATGAAGGCTGTGATCTTGATTTTGTGCCTCATGAAGCACGTCAGGTATCAGGTATGGAATATACACTGTGTAACTCTTTTGGTTTTGGCGGTACTAACGGTTCGCTGATATTCAAACGTGTTTAACACAATGACTTCAGGCCCGTATTTTTCGGGCCTTATCTGTCTCAGACTCCTTCTCTTGCCCTCAACTTCTCTGCCTGTCACACTATCGCCTCCATGATGTGAGGATGAGTGATGTTCTTGATTAATGGCGAATACCAGTCACACCTGCCAGCGAACGACCGATCGATTCAATTTGGTGACGGTTGCTTCACAACTGCCCGAATTACCGCCGGAGAAGTGCGTTTTTTATCCCAGCATATTGCCCGTTTGCAGCAAGCTTGCCAGCGCCTGGCGATTCCTTTTACCCAATGGCAAATATTGGAAACAGAAATGTCAGAGATGGCTCGTTCCCACAATACTGCTGTATTGAAAGTGATAATCAGCCGTGGGAGCGGTGGGCGTGGCTACAATCCGGCACAATGCGAATATCCGGTGAGAATTCTGTCCGTATCGGGTTTTCCATCCTTTTACACAGAATGGAAAACAAACGGTATTACGTTGGCCCTGAGTTCTGTGCAAATGGGGATTAACCCATCTCTTGCAGGTATCAAACACCTTAACCGGCTTGAGCAGGTTCTTATTCGGGCGGAACTTGAGCAGACAAACCAGCATGAAGCCATTGTTCTTGACAGTGATGGCATGATGGTGGAATGTTGTGCCGCTAATTTATTCTGGCGCGAAGGTGACTCTGTATACACGCCTTACGTTAACCGGTCAGGTGTTAACGGAACCATGCGTCAACATATTATGGCCGAATTAGCGCAGCAGGGCAGAGTGGTACATCAAGTACGGGCTAAGCCTGATGCGTTGCTCCACGCAGATGAAGCCTTCATTTGCAATGCCCTGATGCCAATAATCCCGGTTCGGCAGGCTATTACCACGCGGTACACATCACGAGAGTTGTTTACCTCCCTTGCCCCACTATGCGAGTAAAAATATTGTCATGAAAAAAATGCTGCGCCTCGTTCTTGTGCTCATTCTACTGCTGGCTGTTGCTGCCGGAGTGGGCTACTGGAAAGTCCGTAAGCTGGCAGTAAGTACACTGCTGATTAAACAGGAAACGTATTTTACCCTGAAACCCGGCACCGGCCGGTTAGCTCTGGGTAACCAACTTTATGCTGAAAAAGTAATTAATCGCCCGCGTGTTTTCCAGTGGTTGTTGCGTCTGGAACCGCAACTGGCCAACTTCAAAGCGGGGACATACCGGATCACACCTGAGATGACAGTCAGGCAATTAATGGCGTTACTGGCGAGCGGTAAAGAAGCCCAATTCCCGTTGCGCCTGGTTGAAGGGCAAACTGTGCATCAATGGTTAGCTCAACTGCGGGATGCCCCTTATATTCGCCATACACTGAAAGATGATAGCTATGGTGAGGTTGCCAAAGCGCTGAAAATTCCCGAAGACGAAGTAGAAGGGGGATTTTATCCGGATACCTGGTTATATACCGCCGGAACCACGGATGTGGCTATGCTTGAGCGAGCACATCGAAAAATGGTGAATACAGTGGATAGCATCTGGGCCGCGAAGGCAGATAATCTGCCATACAAAAATAAAGAGCAGCTGGTTATCATGGCATCCATCATTGAAAAAGAAACCGCCGTTGCCAGTGAGCGTGAATTGGTTGCATCGGTATTCATTAACCGCCTGCGTATTGGCATGCGTCTACAAACAGATCCCACGGTCATTTACGGAATGGGTGCCGACTGGAATGGAAAACTGACTCGTAAGGATCTTGAAACGGCAACACCCTATAACACTTATGTGATTAGTGGGTTGCCACCAGGTCCGATAGCGATTCCGAGTGTGGCTTCATTGCAGGCTGCCGCTCACCCGGCAAAATCCCCATACCTTTATTTTGTTGCTGATGGTAAAGGTGGGCACACGTTCAGTACCAATCTGGCGAACCACAACAAGGCTGTACGCGCATGGATAAATACATTAAAGGAAAAAAATGCACAGTAAATTTATAGTGATTGAAGGCCTTGAAGGCGCAGGTAAAACCAGTGCTCAGAATGTCATTGTCGAGGTGTTGCGCTCTCGCGGTATTACCGACCTTGTGTTCACGCGTGAACCCGGTGGTACTGTTCTGGCAGAAAAGCTGCGTAGCCTGGTGTTGGATATTAAATCTGTGGGCGATGAAGTCATTACGGATAAAGCTGAAGTGCTGATGTTTTATGCTGCGCGAGTTCAGTTGGTGGAAACAGTCATTAAACCGGCACTGGCTCGTGGTGCCTGGGTTATTGGCGATCGCCATGATTTGTCTACCCAGGCGTATCAAGGCGGGGGCCGCGAAATTGATGCTCAGTTATTACAAACTCTGCGTAATGCCGTGTTGGGTGATTTTACGCCAGATTTAACGCTTTACCTGGACGTTGAGCCCAAAATTGGTCTGGCTCGGGCCAGAGCCAGGGGTGAACTCGATCGTATCGAAACTGAATCACTGGCATTTTTTGACCGCACACGCGCACGTTACCTGTCGCTTGCCGCACAGAATGAACGCATAGCGACAATTAACGCCAATGCGTCCCAGACAGAGGTCGCTGAATCTATTCGCCATACATTATACGAAACGCTGGCTCGCTGGGGAAAAGGTGGCAGTGAATGAAATGGTACCCATGGCTACGGCCGGCATTTGAGAAATTGTCAGGGCAGTACCAGGCCGGGCATGGGCACCCTGCGTTACTTATTCATGCCATACCCGGGATGGGAGAAGATGCCTTGTGTTATGCGCTGGCCCGTCTGAAGATGTGTCAGTCTCCACAAGGTAACAAAAGCTGTGGGCATTGCCGTGGGTGCCAGTTAATGCAAGCAGGGACACATCCGGATTACACGGTTGTCGTACCAGAAAAAGGAAAACAGAACCTGGGCATTGACGCCATTCGCGTTGTCACCGAAAAATTGTACACTCGCTCCAGCCTGGGTGGGGCGAAGGTGGTGTGGATCAAGGATGTCACGCAACTGACGGAATCCGCAGCCAATGCATTATTAAAAACTTTGGAAGAGCCACCCGAAAATACCTGGTTCCTTATGGCCTGCCATGAGCCGGATAAGCTATTACCTACATTACGTAGTCGGTGCTTTTACTTCCCATTAGGTATTCCTGATGAATCCTGGGCTCAGGCCTGGTTACAACGTGAATCCGGTGCTGATTCGGTCCAGTGTCTTGCTGCATTAAGGTTATCCTGTGGCGCCCCTGCGGCGGCGGTGTCGTTGTTGCAACCTGACAGCGCCGCGCTGCGCAGTAAATTTTGTGAACAACTTGCCCGGGCGCTTACTCACCAGGAGTTCTACAGTTTACTACCTGTTATCAACCAGGAGCGCGCCGGAGAAATATTGTGGTGGTTTTCGACATTACTCATTGATGCGCTTAAACTCCAGCAGCAGGCAGGGCAATCCATAATGAATGTGGATAAAGTGCCACTAGCGGAACAACTGGCCGGGTATCCAGGGATGGTACTTCAGGCAATTTGCACAGCAGTGTTTCAGCTGCGCGGGCAATTGCTGTCTGTACCCGGCATTAATCGTGAACTGTTGCTGGCAGAACAACTGCTTGCCTGGGAGCATTACCTGCAACCGGGAGCATCCCTCCCGCCAATACACCTGTAAGAGACAATTATGTTTTTAGTTGATTCCCACTGCCATCTTGATGGCCTCGATTACCAAACTCTGCATAAAGATGTGGATGATGTTCTCAGCAAAGCGGCGGCACGTGATGTCAGTTTTTGTCTGGCAGTGGCGACAACGCTTGATGGTTATGTTGCGATGCGTGAGCAAATTGGTGAACGCGATAACGTGGCGTTTTCATGTGGTGTTCACCCGCTGAATCAGGATGAAGAACTTGATGTTGATCGCCTGCACTCCCTGGCTGCTCAACAGGGTGTAATAGCTATGGGGGAAACCGGGCTGGATTATTACTACACCCCGGAAACCAAATTGCGTCAGCAATCTTCTTTTAGTCACCATATTGCAGTTGGCCGTGCGTTGAAAAAACCGGTTATTGTTCATACCCGCGATGCACGTGCAGATACACTGGCAATTTTGCGCCATGAACAGGTGATGGATTGTGGTGGGGTGCTACACTGTTTCACGGAAGATAAAGAAACGGCTGGCAAGTTACTGGATATGGGGTTCTATATCTCCTTTTCGGGCATTGTGACTTTCCGTAATGCTGAGTCGTTACGTGATGCGGCCCGCTATGTTCCACTGGACAGAATCCTGGTCGAAACTGACTCACCGTATTTGGCCCCTGTTCCTCACCGTGGTAAGGAGAATCAGCCCGCTTTGGTGCGTGATGTTGCTGAATATATGGCTGTACTGAAAGGTGTGGGCGTTGAAACTCTGGCAGAAATCACCACGAACAACTTCTCATCACTTTTCAATGTTGACCTTTCTGCTTTACGTCAAGCCAGGTAAATCCTTGTTATTTTAAGGCTCGTAATTAATCCGTAAAGCGAGTAAAGTTCACCGCCACAAAACAGGCGGTGAACGCCTCTTTTGTAACATCTGTATACGATTTGAGTGGTTAAATGCGATTTTTCTGCATGTCTGTCATTGAAACGTGACTGCCATCAAACAATAAAATCGCTATTTATTTTACTCTGCGTAATAAATAAAGGGCACTTAGATGTCCTGAAGAGAGTCTGTTTCTCCCCCAGACTCAAAGCGCATATCGCGTACAAAAAGCACAAATACTCAGGAGCACTCTCAATTATGTTCAAGAACGCATTTGCTAACCTGCAGAAGGTGGGTAAATCGCTGATGCTACCGGTATCCGTACTGCCGATTGCAGGTATCCTGCTTGGTGTGGGTTCCGCTAACTTCAGTTGGCTGCCAGCCATCGTTTCTCATGTTATGGCCGAAGCGGGCGGTTCCGTTTTCGCCAATATGCCACTGATCTTCGCAATCGGTGTTGCACTGGGCTTCACCAATAACGATGGTGTTTCAGGCCTTGCCTCTGTGGTCGCCTACGGCATTATGGTTAAAACCATGGCAGTTGTTGCGCCAATGGTTCTGCATCTTCCGGCTGACGAAATTGCAGCAAAACACCTGGCTGATACCGGGGTGTTAGGGGGTATCATTTCTGGTGCCATCGCTGCTTACATGTTCAACCGGTTCTACCGTATTAAACTGCCTGAGTATCTTGGCTTCTTCGCGGGTAAACGCTTTGTTCCGATTATTTCTGGTCTGGCAGCGATTATCACTGGGGTTGTCTTGTCCTTTGTATGGCCGCCAATTGGTTCTGCTATTCAGGATTTCTCCCAATGGGCAGCTTACCAAAACCCGGTTCTGGCCTTCGGCATCTACGGCTTTGTAGAACGTTGCCTGGTTCCTTTTGGCCTGCACCATATCTGGAACGTACCTTTCCAGATGCAGATTGGTGAATTCACCAACGCTGCGGGTCAGGTTTTCCATGGCGATATTCCGCGTTACATGGCGGGTGACCCGACTGCGGGTAAACTGTCTGGTGGCTTCCTGTTCAAAATGTATGGTCTGCCGGCTGCTGCCATCGCGATCTGGCATTCTGCAAAACCGGAAAACCGCGCCAAAGTTGGCGGTATCATGATTTCAGCTGCGCTGACATCATTCCTGACCGGTATTACTGAGCCAATCGAATTCTCCTTCATGTTCGTGGCACCAATCCTGTATGTGATTCACGCAATCCTGGCAGGTCTGGCTTTCCCGATTTGTATCCTTCTGGGTATGCGTGATGGCACCAGCTTCTCACACGGTTTGATTGACTTTATCGTACTGAGTGGTAACGGAAGCAAACTGTGGTTGTTCCCGATTGTCGGTCTTTGCTATGCCGCTGTTTACTACACAGTATTCCGTGTGCTTATCAAAGTTCTGGATCTGAAAACGCCTGGCCGTGAAGATGCCACCACTGAAACGCAGTCTGCTGCGACCAGCGAAATGGCACCAGCATTAGTCAATGCGTTTGGCGGCAAAGAAAACATCACTAACCTTGATGCCTGTATCACTCGTCTGCGTGTAAGCGTGGCTGATGTGGCTAAAGTTGATCAGGCTGGCCTGAAAAAATTAGGTGCAGCTGGTGTTGTTGTCGCAGGTTCAGGTGTTCAGGCTATTTTCGGTACTAAATCCGATAACCTGAAAACTGAAATGGATGATTATATCCGCAACAATTAATGTTGCCGGGGAGAGCGGAAAGGGGGCCATTGGCCCCCTTTTTGTATTAGAGGCAGGAAGAGTCTGGTTCATCAGCGCAGGCTGTGTCCTCAGGATGAAAAGCGTTACAATAAAGTGTTTTTACAGCAAGGTGTTGCGGGGCTTGTTATACTCCCATCACTGCGATTGACTAAAGGACACTAACATGGCTGAAGAGACCATTTTCAGTAAGATTATTCGTCGTGAAATTCCCGCGGATATTATTTGGCAGGACGAGCTGGTTACCGCGTTTCGCGATATTTCCCCCCAGGCACCAACACATATTCTGATTGTGCCAAATATCCTTATCCCAACAGTCAATGATACGTTGCCTGAACATGAGCAAGCGCTGGGTCACTTAATTACCGTCGCGGCAAAAATCGCTGAGCAGGAAGGTATTGCTGAAGATGGTTTCCGCCTGGTTATCAACTGCAACCGCCATGGCGGGCAGGAAGTGTATCACCTGCATATGCACCTGCTTGGTGGCCGTCCGTTAGGCCCATTATTGTCCCATAAAGGCGCATAATGATTCTGCGAGTGTTGTGCCTGGCCTGTTTTGCTGCTGTGTTAAGTGCATGCAGTTCAGGGGCGGTTATTCCAGTAAATAACAGCCAGACTTTAGTTATTGAGTCTTCGTTGCTGGTTGCTGGGATAACCGCCGAGCGCCCGGTAATTACCCATGCCGGAGTGAATACACTGGCGACGACATCACTTTATAACGAAAGTAATAAACCAGTGACAGTCCATTACCGCTTTTACTGGTATGACAAGAAAGGCCTGGAGATGCACCCATTAGATACGCCACACAATGTTATTGTGCCACCGGCGGCGTCAGTGGATATTCATGCAATTACCCAACAGCCTGGTGCAGACCAGGCCCGGGTGTATCTCTATCTTTGAAGGGGGAGATTTTGAAACAACGTATTTATCGTTATTTGTCTGTACTCAGCTTTGCGCTGGTGCTGTCTGGCTGTGTGCTGCGTAATGAACAGCAGCCTGCGCCAGTTGAGCCAGCTAAACCCGCACCAACACAGCCTGAACCCACGGTACCTTCCGTACCTCAAGTGCCGGCTCAACCAGAGCCAGTCATGCCAACATTACCCGTGACTCCACAACCCAGAGTACGCCATTACGACTGGAACAGTGCCTTTCAGCCGATGGTTGCACAAATGCTCAAAGCTGATGGTGTCACTGCCGGGAGCGTGCTGTTGGTTGATTCAGTGAACAACCGTACTAATGGTAGTTTACCGGCTAGTGAGGGGACACAGGCGTTACGCAACGCTCTGGCAAATAACCGCACCTTTGTTTTGGTGACTGACCAACAACTTGCAGTGGCTAAACAGCAACTGGGCCTGTCTGCACAAGACAGCCTGGGGTCACGCAGCAAAGCAATTGGTATTGCACGCAATGTTGGGGCGCAGTATGTGCTCTATACCAGCGCGAAAGGAAATGTGAATAATCCTGCCATTCAAATGCAGCTTATGTTGGTGCAAACAGGTGAAATTATCTGGTCTGGTAAAGGTGCCGTACAGCAAACGCAGTGATGCGGTGTTGCATCACAGTAACCCGGCGGCATTTGCCGCCGGCTCTGTTTCTGCAATTCAAGGGTTGAGTGGGAACAGTGTGTTGGTTGAACACGCTGGAGGAAAGTCGGTACGGCGCACTGCACCCACATTTGCAGAATTGCACCGTCAGTACCGGGTATTACAACGATTACCCCATTCACTGGCCCCGGCTCCTGTCTTTCTGACTCCACCCTGGTTGTATGTTGAATGGGTTGAAGGGCAGGTTGTTGAATCATACCCGCAACCAGATTTACTGGCCTGTACTCTGAGCAAGTTACATCGCCAACCTTTGTTTGGCTGGCGCATTGTTTTAATGCCTTTGTTACAGCGCTATTGGCAGAATGCTTCGCCAGCCCGGCGCTCAGTCTTGTGGCTTGCACAATTGAAGAAATGCCGCAAGCATCGGGAGCCAGCACCTATTTGCCTGGCACCGCTGCATATGGATATTCACCCAGGTAATATCGTCCACCATGGTGGTAGTATACGCCTCATTGACTGGGAGTATGCAGGTGATGGTGATGTGGGGCTTGAACTCGCAACACTCGCTATTGATGAATCTCCACAGTTTGCAGCATGTGTTGCGTCTTATGCCAGGCTCATGCACCTTAATGAGGTTACTCTTTGGCGTCAGATTCACCACTGGCTGCCATGGGTTCATTTATTGATGGCCTCTTGGTATGAGTGCCGTTGGCAGCAAACAAAATCCAGTGAATTTATTCAGCTTGCAGACCAGGCATGGTGCAAGTTGAAAAACACATAACAAGAAATAAGAGAGGTTGGCCGTGGGTCCGGTAATGTTAGATGTCGCAGGTTATGAACTGGATGCGGAAGAGCGAGAAATTCTGGCTCATCCTTTAACTGGCGGGCTGATACTGTTCACGCGCAATTATCATGATCCCGCCCAGTTACGGGAACTGGTGCGCCAGATTCGGGCCGCTTCCCAGAATCGCCTGGTCATTGCAGTGGATCAGGAAGGTGGGAGGGTACAGCGTTTTCGTGAAGGATTCACCCGCATTCCTGCCGCACAATCCTATGCTGAACTATTGGGCGTGGAAATAGGCGGGCAGGTAGCGGAAGACGCGGGCTGGTTAATGGCGAGCGAAATGATTGCCATGGATATTGATATCAGTTTCGCACCGGTTCTGGATATTGGTCATGGCAGTGCGGCAATTGGCGAGCGTTCTTTTCATGCTGATGGGCAGATTGCGTTGGCAATGGCACGCAGTTTTATGCAGGGTATGCACCAGGCTGGCATGAAAACTACTGGGAAACATTTTCCAGGACATGGTGCAGTCAGTGCTGATTCCCACAAAGAAACACCGGTTGATAATCGCCCTGCGAGCACTATTCGTGAACATGATATGGCGATTTTCCGTTCCCTTATAAATGAACAGGCGCTGGATGCTATAATGCCTGCTCATGTCATTTATTCAGAGTTCGATAACCGCCCTGCCAGTGGTTCGCCTTGGTGGTTGCAGAAAGTATTGCGTCAGGAGTTGGGTTTTAATGGCGTCATTTTTTCTGATGATTTGTCCATGGAAGGGGCTGCTATTATGGGAAGTTATCCTGAACGGGCTAAGGCTTCCCTTGATGCAGGTTGTGATATGGTTCTTGTTTGTAATAATCGCAATGGCGCTGTTAGTGTTTTGGATAACCTGTCACCGATCAATGCAGAGCGTGTTACGGGTTTGTATCATAAAGGTTCTTTTTCCCGTCAGGAACTCCTGTCATCAGAGCGTTGGAAGTCAGTAAACAAGAAACTGACAGAGCTTGATGCACAATGGCAGGCAAGGAAGGCGGGGCAGTCATAGTGCCTGAGCGGCAAAAACTGGTACGGTGAGGATGCGATGATTATCTATTTACACGGTTTCGACTCAAACAGTCCTGGTAACCATGAGAAGGTATTGCAACTCCAGTTTATTGATTCAGATGTCCGTTTGATCAGTTACAGCACGCTGCACCCGAAACATGATATGCAGCATTTGCTTAAAGAAGTGGACAAAATGTTGCAGCTTAATGTTGATGAACGTCCGCTGATTTGTGGTGTTGGCCTTGGAGGGTTTTGGGCTGAGCGCATAGGGTTTCTCTGCGATATTCGCCAGGTTATTTTTAACCCTAATTTACATCCTTATGAAAATATGGAAGGGAAAATAGACCGTCCGGAAGAGTATCTTGATATCGCCACTAAATGTGTTGATAACTTCCGCGAGAAAAACCGTGATCGCTGCCTGGCTATTCTTTCTCGGCATGACGAAGCGCTGGACAGCCAGCAATCTGCTTTGTTGCTGCACCCTTATTACGAAATAGTCTGGGATGATAGCGAGACACATAAATTTAAGAATATTTCCCCGCATCTGCAGCGTATTAAAGCTTTCAAAACTCTCGGCTAACGCCTCCATTACTTTCCTGTAACCCCCTCAGGCTGGCCATTGTCCAGCCTTTTTGCTTCAAATTTAGCCAGAAAAATTTGATTCATATCAAATTTGGTATGACCAATGCACCGTTCGTGATATTCTCAGGCAGTTTTGAATGATTCGATTCAGCAACTTGTTGTTAATTAAAAGTTATTTTTTATAACCATTACTTAACAATTGGTTAATAATTTGAGGGGGTCACGTTGACTACACCATTAAAAAAAATTGTGATTGTTGGCGGTGGTGCTGGCGGACTTGAGCTGGCAACTCAGTTAGGAAAAAAACTGGGCCGCAGCAAAAAAGCGAAAGTGACATTGGTTGATCGCAACCACAGTCATTTATGGAAACCTTTGCTACATGAAGTGGCAACGGGTTCGCTGGATGAAGGCGTGGATGCCCTGAGTTACCTTGCCCATGCACGTAATCACCATTTCCAGTTTCAATTGGGTTCTGTCGTGGACATCAACCGCGAAGCGAAAGTGATTACCATCGCTGAATTGCGCGATGAAAAAGGTGAGCTGCTGGTTCCTGAGCGCAATTTGCCTTATGACACACTGGTAATGGCGTTGGGCAGTACGTCTAACGATTTCAATACACCTGGTGTAAAAGATAACTGTATTTTCCTTGATAACCCACACCAGGCACGCCGTTTCCATCATGAAATGCTTAATCTGTTCCTGAAGCACTCTGCTAACCTCGGTGCCAACGGGAAAGTGAATATTGCCATTGTTGGTGGTGGGGCGACAGGGGTTGAGCTTTCTGCCGAACTTCATAACGCAGTGAAACAGTTGCATAGCTATGGCTATAAAGGCCTGACTAACGAAGCGCTGAATGTCACACTGGTTGAAGCTGGTGAGCGTATTCTTCCAGCCTTGCCACCAAGGATTTCTGGTGCAGCGCATAACGAGCTGACCAAAATGGGCGTTCGTGTTCTCACCAAAACGATGGTAACCAGTGCACAAGATAACGGCCTGAATACCAAAGATGGCGAATTTATCGAAGCGGACCTGATGGTATGGGCTGCGGGTATCAAAGCACCCGATTTCATGAAAGAAATTGGTGGTCTGGAAACAAACCGAATTAACCAACTGGTTGTTGAGCCAACATTACAGACCACTCGTGATCCGGATATTTTTGCGGTGGGTGACTGTGCCTCCTGCGCCCGACCGGAAGGTGGTTTTGTCCCGCCTCGCGCTCAGGCCGCACACCAGATGGCAACTTGTGCAATGAATAATATTTTGGCGCAAATGAACGGCAAGGAACTGAAGCCATACACCTATAAAGATCATGGTTCTCTGGTATCACTGTCGAACTATTCAACCGTAGGCAGTCTGATGGGTAACCTGATGCGTGGGTCAATGATGGTTGAAGGGCGTATTGCGCGTTTTGTCTATATTTCACTTTACCGTATGCACCAGATAGCGCTGCACGGTTATTTTAAAACAGGGCTTATGATGCTCGTTGGGCGAATCAACCGCATTATTCGCCCAAGGTTGAAGTTGCACTAATTGTTACGGTTATCCGTATTAGAAAGGCTCCTGAAAAGGAGCCTTGAGTCTGGTGACAAACCTCATGTCCGTACATAACGAGAGGATGTCACCCAATAAGAAATAAGGAAAATCAATTCATTGATTTTCGGCTGCTAACTAAAAAGAAGGAAAAACCACGCTTTTCCCTTCTTTTTCATCAATCTAAAGGCTCCTGAAAAGGAGCCTTTTTGCTTTTAGACGATAATACCTCCCAAAATAATCTGTTACTCACAGCCTGTGAAAAAGCGATAACTCTGGGAAAACCTTATTATTTGGAGGGGAAATTATCTCTTGATATCTGTTATTACTCTTAACCAGGATAAATCTCAATTATATTCAGATACCCTGATTTTCTCTTTTCGTCTGATCCCGGTTCCCTGGATTTTTAATCACAATGTAAACCTGTCTTATCAGGAGGTGTCCTGTGAATAAATCAATGTTAGCGGGGATTGGTATTGGTGTAGTTGCGGCTACGGGAGTGGCGGCTGTTGCCGGGCTCGATGTATTCCACAGTGGGCCGGAATATGCACAAGTGATTTCATCAAAAGCCATTACTTCCACAGTGAAGACTCCCCGCAAAGAATGCCGTAACGTGACTGTTACCCATCGCCGCCCGGTGCAGGATGAAAACCGCATTGCCGGTTCAGTTCTTGGTGCGGTCGCCGGTGGTGTGATAGGCCACCAGTTTGGCGGTGGGCACGGTCGCGATGTTGCGACTGTCATTGGTGCATTAGGCGGTGGTTATGCTGGAAACCAGGTTCAGGGATCAATGCAGGATAAAGATACCTACAGCACCAGTGAACAGCGTTGTAAAACGGTTTACGATACCAGCGAGAAAACGTTGGGGTATGATGTCACTTACCAAATCGGTGATCAACAAGGCAAAATCCGCATGGATCATAACCCAGGTAGCCAGATACCGCTGGATAAAAATGGCCAACTAGTTCTGAGTGATTCAGCGAATAGGTCCTGAATTACTCTCCCGGCATAACTATAAAAGACCTGCGTCAAGACAGGTCTTTTTAGCGGTTAGTCAAAGCAAATCCTGCCTTTTAAACCAAAGTCCGCCCGTAATAATAACGGCAAGAATAGCGAACAAAGAAGAGCTACCACATATCAACCAAAGTCCGAACAACAACGAAATAACGGCCAGTACTTTGAGCATGGGTAATAGCAAAATCATTCTGTCTTCCTTCTGCTGTGTGTCCAATAAATTGCTTTGTATAAAGCAAAGGAATGAAATGCTTGTTCAGTGTAGGGCGCGGAGTGAACTAGGTAAGATAATTATTAGTGTGTAAATAATCCGCATTGTACCTATTAAATTTAGGTTAACAATATGGATATATTTAATCGTTTTTGCCTATTTATTGGAGGGAAAGAGAGTGATTCTCTTTTGCAATGGATACGTCAACAGGTGAAGGAGAACTGAGGCTAAACACGCAGCCTCAGTTCAGATTTGAAGCTAATTCTAATTGGTAACACCTGGTAGTGAAATGAGGGATGTATTAATTATTGCTTCAAGGGTTTCAAACGATGCACCTTCACGGGCACTGACAGACATACCCTGTACCACACAGGAAAGATAATTCCCCAGGACTGTACTTTGGCAACTTGCGGATAACTCACCCCGGGCCTGGCGTTGTGCCAAAAACGTAATCAGGGTTTGAGCCTGTTCTGCATGGCGCAGCCTGATCATTTCCGCCACTTTAGCGCTTGATGCAGCCAGTGCTGAAGAGGTGGTGACAATAAAGCAGCCTTGTGGTGTCTCTTTGCTGGTGTAACACAGCGCTATAGCCACCATATAATCTTTTAATGCCTGAGCCAGCGGTTTATCACTGGCAAATAATTGTGCCTCATGTTGCGAAACGAAACGCGTGATGTATCGGTCAAGAACAGCCCGGAATAATCCTTCTTTATTGGTAAACTCTGCATAAAGCGTGGGTGCTTTTGCACCTGTCGCTTCAACTAAATGTGACAGTGATGTGGCCTCATAGCCATGCTGCCAGAATAATGCCATGGCTTTATCCAGTGCGTCTTCCCTATCGAACACTTTTGGACGGCCACGGCTTTTTTTTACACAACCAGGAACATCAGTTGTCATGATGCCGTTTTACCTTTATGTCGTTAAGTGAGGCAACATTATAGGGCTCTGGACATTTATGAACCAGAAGAAAAACGAAAAATAAAAAATACCTATGATATTGAATATACTATTTTTATTTATTTTATATCGATTGTTAATAAATTAATACCGAAAGCAGTGAGGTGTTATATTTAACTATTAATCATTGCGTAAAATTAACGCTAACCTGCAAACAATTAAAAATGAGGGAAACCATGTCGGTTTCCCTACAGCGGCATTGGTCGTTGTAACCGCCAGCGTTGTTTTGCTGTACTGGCGGTTGAGTATCGCCTAGCGGGAAATTATGCGTGGTGGTGTCTGGCTGAGTCTGTTTTACACCCGTTAAGGCAGGCCTTTTGTTATTACAACGGTTGAACTTCTTCCCAATGTTGGTGGAGGGTTACGTTGACTGGCATACCCGCTCTTAACTGCAAAACTTGCTGGGTAACATCTGTGTTGACTTTCGGGGAACCCAGCACAGACTGGTCGCGTACCGATACAGTTAATGGCAAGGTCTGTGGGTCGTCATCCAGAGACTGGGAAAGGGGTTGATGTACTTCAACCCAGTATTGTCCGCCAGGTTCATGGCTGGTTTTGACTGGTTCATTAATAATACGAACGGGCGTGCCCGGTTTCACTTGCTTAAACAGCGTGGCAATATCGTTGTCTCGCAGGCGAATACAACCAGAACTGACTCGCATACCAATTCCAAAGTCAGCATTGGTACCGTGAATCAGATAAACCCCGCCATATGCCGCCAGGCGAATAGCATGGTGGCCCATCGGGTTATCCGGCCCGGCAGGGACCACTGCTGGCAATTCAATACCCTGCGCGAGATACCGTGTACGAATATTTTTTGTCGGTGTCCAAGTGGGGTTCTCCCGCTTTTCAGATACCTGTGTAACCATTGTCGGGGTGAAGGTATCGCCACCTAGCTGGCCAATACCAATCGGGTAGATATTCACCCGGTTGCTACCGGGGGGATAATAGTAGAGGCGCAATTCCGCAAGATTTATCACTATGCCTTCACGCGGGGCTTCGGGGAGTAATACCTGATGTGGAATGGTGATAACACTACCGGGTAAAGGGAGCCAGGGGTCGACACCTGGGTTTGCCTGTAATAAAGCGAGAAAACCAACATCGTACTGGCTGGCGATGTTCTCCAGTGAGCCGCCATCATCCTTCACGACATGGAACTTATTTTCCCCAACCAGGCGGCTTCCCGCAGTTGGCAAGGGCCAGCTTTTAGCATAACTGGTGCTATTGCACAGGGTGGCTAACAGTAGCAGAGCGCCACCGGCAAGCGATTTGCGTTTCAGGAAAAACCAACGACGGCTTCTTGATGATTTCTGCTTGTTTACTGACATGCCCAAAGGTTTCCTTCACTTATCGAACCCAAAAGCAAAATTATGGTGCAGGCGGGTGTGAGGATTTCCTGGTGTAATGCAATATTTTGTAAAACTTAACGCAGCCACCAGCAACTGAGAGGCCGCTGGTGGCAGGGTACAGGCCATCAGGCCAGGGCGTTTTCTGCAAGTTGTTGCATGAATTTCCTGACCCAGTCAATACGCGTTTTACGCTCAGACAAATCAACAAAGAACTTTAGGCGGGTGGGCCCATCAAGGCGCCAGGTCTGGGGTTGCTTTTGTAACAGTCCGATTAACCAGCCAGGATCAACACTGTTTTGTGGCGCAAACTCCAGCATACCGCCTTTCTCATTGGCCTCTATTTTGCGTACTCCCATTTTTTGAGCTTGCTGGCGCAAGGCTGCAATATCCAGCAGATTGCGTGCCGGGTCAGGTAATAAACCGAAACGGTCAATCAGCTCCACTTTAATTTCATCCAGTTCACCCGGCAGTTTCGCGCTGGCAATGCGTTTATAAAGCGAAAGCCGTGTATTGACGTCGGGAATGAAATCTTCAGGTAGCAAGGCTGGCATACGCAATTCAACCTCAGTTTGCTGGCTGGTCAGATCCTCAAGAGAGGGCTCGCGACCTGCTTTCAGCGCGTCAACCGCATTTTCGAGCAGCTCCATATATAAGGAGAAGCCGACAGTTTCCATCTGCCCACTTTGGTCTTCACCCAGTAATTCACCCGCACCGCGGATCTCAAGGTCGTGAGTTGCCAGTGCAAAACCAGCACCTAAATCTTCCAGAGAGGCAATGGCTTCAAGCCGCTTTTGCGCATCGGGTGTCATCGCTTTTGGATGGGGGGTAAGCAGCCAGGCATAAGCCTGGTGGTGAGAGCGACCAACACGGCCGCGTAACTGGTGTAATTGAGCCAGGCCGAAATGATCGGCGCGCTCAATGATAATGGTATTTGCTGTCGGGATATCAATGCCGGTTTCGATAATCGTTGTACACACCAGCACATTGAAACGCTGGTGGTGAAAATCGTTCATGACCCGTTCCAGTTCCCGCTCACGCATTTGGCCGTGACCAATGGCGATACGTGCTTCTGGTACCAGTGTGGCCAGGCGCTCGGCCGCTTTCTGGATATTTTCGACATCGTTGTATAAGTAATACACCTGGCCGCCACGCAAAATTTCGCGCAGGATGGCTTCACGAACAACCAGACTGTCGTATTCACGGACAAAGGTTTTCACTGCGAGGCGGCGGGCAGGTGGTGTGGCAATAATGGAAAGATCACGCATACCACTCATAGCCATATTAAGTGTGCGGGGGATTGGTGTCGCAGTCAGTGTCAGAATATCGACATCGGCACGCATGGCTTTGATTCGCTCTTTATGGCGAACACCGAAGCGGTGCTCTTCATCGACAATTAATAATCCCAGGTCTTTCCATTTTACGTCACTTTGCAATAACTTGTGCGTGCCAATCAGAATATCGATTTTCCCCTCGCTTGCCTGTTCGAGGATCTGGGTTTGCTCTTTAGCGCTGCGAAAACGGGAGAGCATTTCAATACGCACTGGCCAGTTGGCGAAACGGTCGCGGAAGTTGTCGAAGTGCTGTTGCGCCAGCAATGTAGTGGGAACGAGTACAGCCACTTGCTTATGGTTTTCGACTGCCAGGAAGGCAGCGCGCATGGCGACTTCTGTTTTACCAAATCCCACATCACCGCACACCAGGCGGTCCATTGCCAGAGGCTGGCACATATCGCTCAGCACGGCATTAATAGCCTGAGACTGGTCGGGTGTCGTTTCAAAAGGAAAGCTTTCACAAAACATTTGGTACTGCTGGCGGTCATGTTTAAAAGCAAAACCAGCTTTAGCAGCGCGTTGAGCATAAATATCCAAAAGTTCCGCCGCTACATCACGCACTTTTTCTGCTGCTTTCTGCCGTGCCCGGCTCCAGGCATCACCACCTAATTTGTGGAGCGGTGCATTTTCTTCGGCACCACCGGCATAGCGGCTAATCAAATGTAATGATGAAACGGGTACATACAACTTGGCGTCATTTGCATAGGTGAGCATCAGGTATTCAGCAGTGATCCCACCCGCTTCCAGTGTTGTCATCCCGGCATAGCGGCCCACACCATGTTCCAGGTGAACGACGGGTTGGCCCGGATGCAATTCGGCAAGATTACGAATCAGTGTGTCGGGATTTAGTGTTCGGCGGTTATCCTGGCGACGGCGGGCTACACGTTCACCCAGCAAATCGCTTTCGCAGATAAATGCCCGCTGGCGTGCCGTATCTATAAAACCTTTCTCACTGGCTCCGATCATCAGGTAGCGGCCATTACCTGTTGCTTCGCTGAGTCTGTTAATCGTGGTTAATCGGAGCTTGATGCGCCCCATTAATTCCGCCAGTGTTTCACGGCGGCCTTCACTTTCAACCGAGAACACGACTGGCCCGGTGAATTGTTCTAAAAATTTGCGCAGATTATCAAGCGGCGCTTTTTGCTGAGCCTGAACAGCCAGGTCAGGCAGCGCATGGTAGCCAAGGTTTGTATTGGCTGATTTCTCCGCTAACAACTCCGTTTTTAGCTGGACGCGTGGCCACTCTTTCAGGGCGGCGAACAGGCCATCGGTTTTCAGCCACAGTGAATCCGGTGGTAATAATGGGCGCATAGGGTCCACGCCCCGGCTGCTAAAGCGCGCAGTTACATCCTGCCAGAAGCGCTCGGCACTGCCTTCTGTATCTCCGGTTGTCACAATCAGGCTGTTTGCCGGGAAATAACGGAACAGGTCGCTTAGCGGCTCGTTGAAAAACAGCGGTTGCCAATATTCAATCCCGGTTGGCAGAGTACCTTTACTGATTTGCTGGTAAATATGCTCCGGGTCGCGTTTTACTTCGAACTTATCGCGCCACTGGCTGCGAAAAATTTCGATAGCAGCCTGGCTGGTGGGGAATTCATGGGCAGGCAGTAAGTGGATATTTTCCACTTCTTCCTGAGTCCGCTGGCTGTCGACATCAAAGATGCGCAGGCTGTCTATCTCGTCATCAAAGAAATCAATGCGATAAGGGTTTTCGCTGCCCATCGGGTAGAGATCCAGTAATGCCCCACGGGTAGCGTATTCACCATGTTCCATAACCTGATCGACATGACGGTAGCCGGCCTGTTCCAGTTGGTCGCGCAGGATATCCCGTGACAGACGCTGGCCTTTTTTCATCAACAACGCATGGCCATGAAGAAAACTATGTGGGCAAACACGCTGCATGAGCGTACTGACGGGCAGAATTAATACCCCTTTATCCATTGCTGGAAGCTGATAAAGCGTGGCGAGGCGCGCAGAAATAATATCCTGATGGGGTGAGAAACTGTCGTAAGGCAGGGTTTCCCAGTCAGCAAGGTTGGACACCGGGCCATTATAAAACTGGCGAATTTCATCCTGAAGGCGAAGTGCATTTTGCATATCTTGCGCAATCAAAATGACAGGGCCTGTATGGCGTTCAGCCATTTCAGCAACTTCGGTGGCACAGGCAGCCCCGGTTAATTCACCAAGCTGGCGGACATCACCTGCACGCACGGGCAGGGTATAACGGTAGTTTTCCGACATAGCAGATATAAGGGGTCTCATTGCTGGCCCGGGAACAGCAACGGCTGCATCCTCGCTGGGCGTGTTCCTGAAATCGTGCCGTTATTATCCTTGTTCGTTGGCGAGAAGCAACCCGGTGTCGGGGGATTCATTATGAGTAAAAGCTGTGTAGCCAGGATAATAAATGCCCCCTCGTTGCGTGCATACATTGTGGTAAGGGGGCAATTAATTTTGATAATACCTTACTCATCCTTTAATAAATGCAAGGATATCATTATTGATTGTTTCCGCATGGGTTGTCAGCATGCCATGAGGGAACCTTGGGTAGATCTTCAGTGTGCTGTTTTTCAGCAGTTTATCCTGCAACAGTGCGGCATCTTTATAAGGCACCACCTGGTCATCATCTCCCTGCATTACCAGCACTGGCACAGTAATCGCTTTCAGGTCTTCTGTCTGGTCTGTTTCTGAAAAAGCTTTGATACCCTCATACTGTGCCAGTGCAGAACCCATCATGCCTTGCCGCCACCAGTTAGAAATCATGCCTTCCTGCACTTTCACATCTGGCCGGTTAAAGCCATAGAACGGGCCGGATGCGACATCGAGATAGAACTGAGAACGATTATCTGCAAGTGCTTTACGAAAGCCGTCGAACACGCTGAGCGGTGTGCCTTGCGGGTTACTGTCTGTTTTAACCATCAAAGGTGGTACGGCGCTCATCAGAACGGCTTTAGCAACACGGCCATTTGGCTGTCCATACCTGGCGACATAACGTGCTACTTCACCACCACCCGTTGAGTGGCCCACATGAATGACATTGTGTAAATCCAGGTGGGCAACAACAGCTGCAGCATCAGCGGCATAGTGGTCCATATCATGGCCGCTACTGATTTGAGAAGACCGGCCATGCCCCCGGCGGTCGTGGGCGATAACACGGAACCCCTTGCTCAGGAAAAACAGCATTTGTGCATCCCAGTCGTCTGCACTTAACGGCCAACCATGGTGAAACATAATTGGTTGGGCATCACGCGGGCCCCAGTCTTTATAGAAAATTTCCGCGCCATCTTGAGTCGTCAATGTAGCCATGTTCATTTCTCCAGTTGTGGACTGAAATAGTTGGGCTGCAGATGTAAAGGGTAGTACAACCATTAGTGCTGTAGCTGTTCCCCACTTAATAACATCCCGCCTGCTCATATTTGCAAAGTGTGTACCGGTAGTTTCATTCATATCCGGTCTTCCTCCCGGCGCTTGTTCAGAGACCGGTAACGTTTTGACAGGGGTTAAGATAGACTGCCGCACTGGGTTTGAAACGAGGCGAAAATGACATTGTAAGGGGCAAAACAGACAAATGATAAAAACAGCGAACGTGGTGGCTGAAATCGGCCTGCTGATTTACCCAGATTGCCAGTTAGCCGCGATTTATGGGCTGACTGACCTGTTCAGAATCTCTGGAGAGTGGGCACAGGGCGATACTGAGTCTGGCTCTTTTTCGGCTATCCGGGTATCTCACTGGCAAGTTGAAAATGAGGGCGAAACCGTAACCTGCATCTGGGACAGCCACCCAGATGAACCCCATGTGCTGGCGCATATCATCGTACCACCGAGTATTGTTATGCCTGAAAACATGCATATTCCACACGCCGCTGCTACCTGGATGAAAGCGCAGCATGCTCAAGGGAGCACGCTTTGCTCGGTGTGCGCGGGCGCATTTATCCTGGCAGAAACCGGGCTGATGGATGGCCGACGCGTCACGACTCACTGGGCGTTTGCCCGGCAACTGGCTGCCCGCTACCCCGAAGTTAATGTAGCTGAAGACAACATGGTCATTGATGATGGTGACATCATTACCGCGGGTGGCATTCTTGCCTGGGCTGATCTGGGGTTATCCCTTGTTCAGCGCTTTTTGGGGGCAGAAGTGATGCTGTCAACAGTGCGTTTCTTGCTACTCGACCCACCGCGCCAGTATCAGCGGCCTTTTGCCGTTTTTATTCCCCAGTTTAACCATGGCGATGACGTTATCTTGCGTGTTCAGCACTATTTACATGCCAGCGCTGGAGAACCGCAGGTGATTTCTGCACTGGCTGAAAAAGAAGGGATGTCTGAGCGAACATTTTTACGCCGCTTTACTAAGGCGACAGGGCTACGTCCGGTTGAGTACCTGCAACAAATACGCATTATGAAAGCGCGTGAAGCGCTTGAACTGACCGTGCAGCCTGTGGAACAGATAGCCTGGCAAGTTGGCTATAAAGACCCGGCGGCTTTTCGCAAAATATTCCATAAATTAACTGGATTGACACCAGGCACCTACCGCCAGCGGTTCAGTGTGCTTGCCGCAAATTTAACCGGTGACATGCAGTAAGTGCACAGAGCGGATACGGCAATGTACCCGCTCTGGCATAGGGAGTTAACGTGCGGGGCTTTGTTCTGCCACAGGTAATGGTGGCGTAAAGAGAACATCGCTGAACAAGCGTTGGGACACTTTGCGCGCCGCCATCCCCACGGCGGTACAAATAGCCAGGCTGACAAACGGATAGACCAGAAGAATTCCGAGAATCACGGGGGTAGAAAGCACATCGCCTTTGATTAACGACAACGTCCACAAACTTAATGCTTCGATGAGAATACGGTGCGTGGTGTAAATTGCGATGGTGTTGGTACCTAGCTGATTCATCACACTACGCTCTGTTGGCTGCAACTTGCCTTCCAGTAACCAGAATGCGCGCATGATCAGCACAATCGACAGTAGCGAGAGGAACAAGTTAATTTTCAGGTTATACATGGCAAAAGACAAAACAATTGCAGCCGTGAACCACAATAGATTATCCCGTAATGCATGCGTTTTTATCCAGGGAACCAGTTGCGCACCGAACCATGCTCCGGTGGCATAGTAGACCAGGTTGCGAATAACACTGTTCATGCCCCAAAACGGTGTCGGGAAAAAATTAATAGCAATGCTTATTAGCATAATTAAAGGCAATAACACGGCCTTATAGCGGGAAAATAACTTGCACAGCGGAAAGTAGACAATCAATGCGTACAAATACCATAAACTGGTGCTGGCTGTGCTCATTCGAGCCATGAAATCAGCCGTTGTTTCAGAGTAAGCGGCATTTTTGGTACTTAATATTTTTTCTGGTGCCAGCCACTGGTTAATACTCACCAGCGAAAGCCACTGAATTACACCCCATAAAGCCAGAACATAGAGTATCGGCCACACGCGTTTACGCATACTGTTCCCCCAGGGAACATCATTGATATAGCGGGTGATTAAAAAACCAGAAATAAAGAAAAACACCGGCATACGAAATGGTGCCATATACAGGTTCAGGTAAACCCAGCACTTGGCTAAAAATACGCTGTGGCTATCCTCCATTTGTAGCAGATACGGATAAAAGGTAATCACAGAGTGGTAAATAACAACCAGACAGATACATAAACCTTTTATCTGGTTAATCCAGAGGGCTTTGGCTTTCATAATTAATCCTGCAATACAACGAAAACCACAGCATAAGAAAAGTTCCGGAAATACACCCATAGCATAAGTCTGTATTTCCGGCAGTCTAAAAGACTTTAAGAAAATCCTCACAAGCCGGGAGGAAATGCCGAATGTCCTTATTCGGCTCAGAGGGCGGTTATCGGTCGGAAAGTTGTTGGTACTGGGCAAAACGTTGTTTGGCGTCCTGGTGCGTTTTTTCAAACAGTTCGTTTGCCATTTCCGGATACTGGCGGGCGAGTGCGGCATAGCGAACTTCGCCCATAAGAAATTCCTGGAAATCTTCTTCCGGCTCTTCGGAATCCAGGGTGAACGGATTTTTCCCCAGGGCCTCACGGGCAGGGTCGTAGCGCCACAGGTGCCAGTATCCTGCATCGACCGCTTTTTTCGCTTCCCGCATACTGCATCCCATACCGGCTTTCAGCCCGTGGTTGATACAAGCTGCATAAGCAATAACCAGCGAAGGGCCAGGCCAGGCTTCTGCTTCCATAATGGCTTTGAGAGTTTGTGCTTTATCTGCCCCCATAGCAACTTGTGCGACATAAACATTGCCGTAACTCATTGCCATCATCCCCAGGTCTTTTTTGCGAGTGCGTTTCCCATCGCTGGCAAATTTGGCTATCGCTGCTACTGGGGTTGATTTGGATGACTGGCCACCCGTATTGGAGTAAACCTCGGTGTCAAACACCAGAATATTAATATCTTCACCACTTGCCAGCACATGGTCGAGGCCACCAAAACCAATATCGTAAGCCCAGCCATCACCACCAAGGATCCACTGAGAGCGACGAGTCAGATAATCTTTGTTCTGATAAATGCGCGCCAGTGTGGGATGGCTTTCGTGTTCACTTGCCAGATAAGTCAGCAATTCATCACTCCACTGACGGCTGCCTTCGCCTTGTTTCTGGTTTTCAAGCCAGGTGGCCATTGCATCACGCAGCGGTTGACTGACCGGTAACGAAATAGCGGCTTCCACATCGCTGACCAGTTGTGAACGAATTGCCTGCCCGCCTAATGCCATACCCAGACCAAATTCGGCGTTGTCCTCAAAGAGCGAGTTGGACCAGGCTGGCCCATGACCTGCATGGTTAGTGGTATAAGGTGTCGAAGGTGCGCTGGCACCCCAAATCGAGGAACATCCGGTCGCATTGGCAATCATCATGCGGTCGCCAAACAGTTGCGTGATAAGCCGGGCATAAGGGGTTTCACCGCAACCGGCACAGGCACCTGAAAATTCCAGTAACGGGGTTTCAAACTGGCTACCCTTAACCGTGCTCTTACGGAATGGATGCGGTTTGAGGGGCAGTTCCATTAAGCGAGCCCAGACTTCGGTTTGCGCATTAGGCACACTGAGTGGTTCCATCGCCAGCGCTTTACCCCGTGACGGGCAAACATCCACGCAGTTACCGCAACCGGAACAATCCAGCGGTGATACAGCCAAATGATAGTGCCACTCTTTGGCACCTGTTGCCGGGCGGGCAAGCAGTGTTTCAGGCAATGTTGCGCGCTCTTCTTCTGTCATTAATACCGGGCGAATAGCCGCATGGGGGCAGATGAAAGCACACTGGTTACACTGTGTACAACCTTCAGCCTGCCAAACCGGAACAGACAGAGCGATGCCGCGTTTTTCCCATGCACTGGTGCCGGAAGGGAAGCTGCCATCTTCACGCCCCTGGAAAGCACTTACCGGCAGGCTGTCACCTTGCTGGCGATTCATTGGCTGAACAATATTGCGAATAAATTCCGGTACCAGCATCGTTGAAGCGGGTGTGTGGTCGCTGGCATCAGCCCAACTTGCCGGGAGCGCAATTGCAGTGATAGCACCCATTCCTTTATCAATTGCCGCATTGTTCATTGCAACAATTTGCGGGCCTTTTTTCCCGTAACTTTTTTCTACGGCGGCTTTAAGATAACCTGCCGCTTCTTCTTGCGGCATAATCCCGCTGAGTTTGAAGAACGCCGCCTGCATTATCATATTAAACCGCCCGCCAAGGCCAAGTTCGCGGGCAATATCTACTGCATTGATGGTGTAAAGGTGAATATCCCGTTCTACCAGAGCACGTTTCAATGACGCCGGTAAGTGTGCATCCAGTTCTTCGGGTTGCCAGGTGCAGTTAAGCAGCAATGTTCCGCCAGGTTTAATCCCTTCCAGTAAGTCGTACTGGCTGACATAAGACTGTTGAGAACAAGAAACAAAATCCGCCTCCTGAATCAGGTAGGGCGAGGTGATGGGATGCTTACCAAACCGCAGGTGAGAAACGGTAATCCCCCCCGATTTTTTCGAATCGTAGGAAAAATACGCCTGAGCATACAGCGGTGTATGGTCACCGATAATTTTAATGGCGCTTTTATTGGCACCAACGGTGCCATCAGAACCCATCCCCCAGAATTTACAGGCAGTGATATCGTCAGATGCCAGGCGGGGCATAGCGGGAGGCACAGGCAGAGACATGCCTGTTACATCGTCGTCGATACCCACCGAGAAGTTATCCTGCGGGATACGGCGTTGCAGATTTAAAAAGACAGAGACCAGATGGGCAGGAATAATATCTTTGCCACCCAAACCGTAACGGCCACCGATTATCAGTGGGCGTTTTTCCTGTGCGTAGAAGGCGTTACGTACGTCCAGGCACAATGGCTCGCAGGGTGATCCTGGCTCTTTGGTACGATCGAGCACGGCAATACGTTTAACGCTTGCAGGTAATTCTGCCAGAAAATGGCTGACAGAGAACGGGCGGTAAAGGTGTACATTCAGAAAGCCGGTTTTATGGCCCTGCTGATTAAGGTAATCCACAGTTTCTTTCAGTGTTTCACAAACCGAGCCCATAGCAATGACAACATCTTCCGCATCCGGGGCACCGTAATAATTAAATAAACGGTAGTCACGCCCGGTAATGGCGCTGATTTGCCGCATGTAGTCCTCAACCAACTGCGGCAAAGCAAAATAGAAGGGGTTAGCCGCTTCCCGGCCCTGAAAATAGATATCCGGGTTTTGTGCGGTCCCGCGAACTACCGGGTGATCTGGGTGCAGTGCATTGCGGCGGAACTGGTTTACAGCATCACGGTCGAGTAACGGTTCCAGTTGGCTGTGTTCCAGCACCTCAATTTTTTGGATTTCGTGGGAAGTCCGAAATCCATCAAAGAAGTTAATAAAAGGCACCCGGCCTTTTATTGCGGCCAGATGTGCAACAGCAGATAAATCCATGACTTCCTGGACACTGCTTTCGGCAAGCATGGCACACCCGGTCTGGCGTACTGCCATTACGTCCTGGTGGTCGCCGAAAATGTTCAGTGCATGGGTTGCCAGTGCACGGGCACTGACATGAAATACACCGGGCAGCAGCTCCCCGGCAATTTTGTACAAATTGGGGATCATTAATAACAATCCCTGAGAAGCGGTGTAGGTGCTGGTTAAGGCACCTGCCTGCAATGCGCCATGTACGGCACCTGCCGCTCCACTTTCCGATTGCATTTCCACCAGGCGAACAGGCTGGCCAAACAGGTTTTTTTGCCCTTTGGCTGCCCACTCATCCACGTTTTCCGCCATCGGGGTGGACGGCGTGATGGGGTAAATTGCTGCGACATCGCTAAATGCATAAGAAATCCAGGCGGCGGCGGCGTTACCATCCATCGTCTTCATTTTCTGCGCCATATCATCATCCTCTTGCGAGACAGGAACCAGACCGCTGAGGTCTGATGTCAAAGGCGGGTAAGTTCCGCTATCAACCCAGAAAGCATGGTCTGTGCCATCCTGGTGTGTCGTTTTTAATCTTTTATTTTTCAGATAGATAGGATTTAACCTGCTTGGCAGGTAACGAAATTGTTATGGTGAGTTTGGGCGAAACAAGACATAACAGGCGACAACCTGTCGTGCTGTGAACAATCTGTGGGGTTTATCTCCTGATGTGGGTGGCCTGCAGCCATTTACCTTGAAAACAGGGTGCGGTGCATAAACTTTGTTAGCCTGCCACGCAATATTCCCTTCTCTATTACCGCGTATTTTTCCAACCGGGATCACATTGTGCCAGTGAGATTGCGCGCGCTGTCCACTTTGTCTTATTTACCACAACATACCTGACAATTGGTTCGGAGTTTGTCTTGTCTGCTGCGTAAATGTGACACAAGCGTACATAAAATAACCATAAAAATCATGGTGATATAAGTTTTTGTTCACGCTGGTACATTCTCTGCACTTATAGGAGTGGTAACACATCACTCACAGGAGAAATGATTATGGCAATGCGTCAATGTGCAATTTACGGCAAAGGTGGGATTGGTAAATCCACCACAACTCAGAACCTGGTTGCTGCCCTGGCTGAACTGGGCAAGAAGGTGATGATTGTGGGCTGCGACCCAAAAGCAGACTCAACTCGCCTTATCCTGCATGCAAAAGCACAGAACACCATTATGGAAATGGCGGCTGAAGTGGGCTCTGTAGAAGACCTGGAACTGGAAGATGTTCTGCAAATTGGTTACGGCAACGTTCGTTGTGCTGAATCAGGTGGTCCGGAACCGGGTGTGGGTTGTGCTGGCCGTGGTGTTATTACTGCTATTAACTTCCTTGAAGAGGAAGGGGCTTATGAAGACGACCTGGACTTTGTGTTCTACGACGTACTGGGCGACGTAGTATGCGGCGGGTTCGCCATGCCAATTCGCGAAAATAAAGCACAGGAAATCTACATTGTTTGCTCTGGCGAAATGATGGCGATGTATGCCGCCAACAACATCTCCCGCGGCATTGTGAAATACGCAAAATCCGGGAAAGTACGTCTGGGTGGGCTTATCTGTAACTCTCGCCAGACAGACCGTGAAGACGAACTGATCATGGCACTGGCAGAAAAACTGGGTACCCAGATGATTCACTTTGTGCCGCGCGACAACATCGTTCAGCGTGCAGAAATCCGCCGTATGACCGTCATTGAATATGACCCAACCTGCAACCAGGCCAACGAATACCGCGCACTGGCAAGCAAAATCATCAATAACACCATGAAAGTGGTTCCAACCCCGGTAACGATGGATGAACTGGAAGAGTTGTTGATGGAATTTGGCGTGCTGGAAGAAGAAGACACCAGCATTATCGGGAAAACGGCAGCTGAAGAAAACGCAGCCTGAGTCCATTTCACCTGCGGCGCAGGCTGTCTAAGGTCTGCAGCCGCGGAGATGAGGAGTAGAACATGTCAAGCACACTGACAGAGCAACATCAGGCGATTGTCGAGGAAGTCCTGGAAGTCTTCCCCGAGAAAACGCGTAAAGAACGCAGAAAACACATTATGTCCACCGACCAGGAAATGGAGTCTGTTGGCAAATGTATTATTTCTAACCGTAAATCCCAGCCAGGGGTAATGACGGTGCGTGGCTGCTCTTACGCAGGCTCCAAAGGCGTGGTCTTTGGGCCAATCAAAGATATGGCACACATTTCTCATGGGCCTGTTGGTTGTGGGCAGTATTCCCGTGCCGGACGCCGGAACTACTACACCGGTATGAGCGGTATCGACAGCTTTGGGACAGTGAACTTCACCACCGATTTTCAAGAGCGTGACATCGTGTTCGGTGGGGATAAAAAACTCGATAAAGTCATCGACGAAATCGAAATGCTGTTCCCGCTGACCAAAGGTATCAGTATTCAGTCTGAATGCCCGGTCGGGTTAATCGGCGACAACATTGAAGCCGTAGCCAATGCCAGCCGCAAAAAAATTGGCAAGCCGATTATCCCAGTGCGTTGTGAAGGGTTCCGTGGGGTATCCCAGTCTTTAGGGCACCATATTGCGAATGACGTCATTCGTGACTGGATCCTGGATAATCGCAAAGACCAGCCGTTTGAATCCACGCCTTACGATATCGCGATTATTGGTGATTACAACATCGGTGGGGATGCCTGGTCGTCACGTATTTTGCTTGAAGAAATTGGCCTGCGGGTTGTTGCTCAGTGGTCAGGTGATGGCACATTGATTGAAATGGAAAACACGCCACGGGTGAAACTTAACCTCGTGCACTGCTACCGTTCCATGAACTACATCGCACGCCATATGGAAGAGCAGAACAACATTCCGTGGATGGAATATAACTTCTTTGGCCCGACCAAAATCGCTGAATCATTGCGCAAAATCGCTGCTCAGTTTGACGAAACTATCCAGCAAAAAGCAGAAGAGGTGATTGCCCGTCATCAGGTCATGGCAGACACCATTATTGCCAAATACCGGCCACGGCTGGAAGGGCTCAAGGTGTTGCTCTATATCGGTGGTTTGCGTTCCCGCCATGTGATTGGGGCTTATGAAGATCTGGGTATGGAAATCATTGGTGCCGGGTTCGAATTTGCCCACAACGATGACTACGACCGCACATTACCAGAGCTGAAAACAGGCACATTGCTGTTTGATGATGCGAGCAGTTACGAGCTGGAAGAGTTCGTGAAAGCGCTCAAGCCTGACCTGGTTGCTGCTGGTATTAAAGAAAAATACATTTTCCAGAAAATGGGCATGCCTTTCCGCCAAATGCACTCGTGGGATTACTCCGGCCCGTATCACGGCTATGACGGCTTTGCCATTTTTGCCCGTGACATGGACATGACCTTGAATAATCCGAGCTGGAGCGCCCTGACGGCACCCTGGTTAAAAACCGCCTGAATTATCCTGATGACCCGTCAGTTCACAGATTTGTGGCGCGGGAGGAGCGAAAAAAATGAGTCAATCTGCTGATAACATTCAGCCCTGCTACCCCTTGTTCGAGCAGGATGAATACCAAGATTTGTTCCGGAGCAAACGGGCCCTCGAAGAAGGCCATGACCAAAAACGTGTCCAGGAAGTCTTTGAGTGGACTACCACTCAGGAATACCAGGATCTTAATTTCAAACGCGAAGCCCTGACCGTTGACCCGGCCAAAGCCTGCCAGCCATTAGGTGCAGTGCTGTGTTCTCTGGGTTTTAGCAATACCTTGCCTTATGTGCATGGTTCGCAGGGCTGCGTGGCATATTTCCGGACCTACTTCAGCCGCCATTTTAAAGAACCTATTGCCTGTGTATCGGATTCGATGACCGAAGATGCAGCGGTGTTCGGTGGCAATAACAACATGAACAGCGGATTGGAAAATGCGGCTGCATTGTACAAACCAGAAATGATAGCTGTATCAACGACCTGTATGGCGGAAGTTATCGGTGATGACCTCCACGCGTTTATCGGTAATGCGAAAAAAGATGGCCATGTTCCTGAAGATATGCCTATTCCCTTTGCCCATACGCCGAGCTTTATCGGCAGCCATGTGACGGGCTGGGACAACATGTTTGAAGGTGTTGCTAAAACGCTGAACGACCCGAATAAACCTGCAGCACCAGGAACGCGCCAAAAACTGAATGTGGTAACCGGTTTTGAAACCTATTTGGGCAACTACCGGGTTATTAAACGCATGATGGCGCAAATGGGCGTAGCTTGCAGCATTTTGTCAGACCCGTCTGAAGTGCTGGATACCCCGGCAGATGGCCACTACCGCATGTATGCGGGCGGCACCAGTCAACAGGAAATGCGTGAAGCAGGTGATGCTATCGACACGCTGTTGTTGCAACCCTGGCACCTGACTAAAACCAAAAAAGTGGTTCAGGAGTTGTGGAACCAACCTGCAACAGATGTTGCGGTTCCTATTGGCCTTGATGCGACAGATAAACTGCTGATGACCATCAGCTCGCTGACAGGGAAACCTATCGCCGACAGTCTGACACAAGAGCGTGGCCGGTTAGTCGATATGATGATTGACTCGCACACCTGGCTGCATGGTAAACGCTTCGCACTGTATGGCGACCCGGATTTCCTGATGGGGATGACTCAGTTTTTAATGGAACTTGGCTGTGAACCCACCACCGTTTTGTGCCACAACGGTAACAAACGCTGGATGAAAGCCATGAAAAAAATACTGGCAGACTCCCCTTACGGGCAGGAAGCTGAAGTGTATATCAACTGCGACTTGTGGCATTTCCGCTCATTGATGTTCACCAACAAGCCTGACTTTATGATTGGTAACTCCTACGGCAAGTTCATTCAGCGCGATACATTGGCAAAAGGTGAGCAGTTTGAAGTGCCTTTGATTCGCCTGGGCTTCCCGATATTTGACCGTCATCATTTACACCGCCAGGCAACCTGGGGCTACGAAGGTGCTATGACCATCCTGACAACGCTGGTCAATGCCGTCCTCGAAAAACTCGACAGGGACACCATGAAACTCGGCAAAACTGACTACAACTTTGACCTGATTCGTTAATGGTTTATGTCGCTGATCAAAGACCCGACGTTTTGTCGGGTCTCATAATGAGGAGGATGCCCTGTGCCAATGGTGATTTTTCGTCAGCGCGAACAGGCGCTGTATTGCTACATTGCAAAACTTGATCTTGAAGCCAAAGTGACTGCAATCGAGTTTGATAAGCATGATCACTGGGGCGGCCGGATTGAGCTGGAAGGCGGCCGGGCATATCACGTCCACCCGCAGGTACCCAGACCCGTTTTCCCTGTTTCACTTCGGGCCACACGTGCTGCGTTATAACAGGAGCAAGACAATGTCCAGTGATGATGAACTGTTCTGGCGTCTGTTTGCACTGATTCAGGTGCTGCCAGAGCTTCCCCCTAAGCAAGTGATTAGCTGGCTGGGTGGCGATAAAGCACAATCGTCCTCGTTAGGCTGGCTGGAAGGGCTGTCCATTTCGCAACTGGAAGCCACCTATCCTGGTGATGCTGACTGCATGACGTTTGCCCGCTGGCAACAGGTCTCGGCCTGTTTGCACGGTGAATTACCTGAACATTTAAGTGTTGTGCCGGCAACTCACCGGCCAGCGCAAATTCAGGCGGCGTTTGCCTCTCAGGATGGTCTCAATATTGATGGTCATTTTGGTCAGTGCCGGTTGTTCTTTATCTATGGTTTTGATGAAGACGGTTACTGGTTAACCGGACTGCGGCGTTTCGCCGCTGTTGCGGACCAGGAAGACAACGAAACCCGGGCAAGGCTGGTGGACGATTGCCAGTTGCTGTTTTGTGAAGCAATAGGCGGGCCAGCGGCGGCAAGGCTGATTCGCTATAACATCCATCCCATGAAAGTTACCGCCGGAACCACTATAGAAGATCAATGCCAGAGTGTGCTGCAAATGTTGACCAGCAGCCTTCCACCCTGGCTGGCACGTCGCCTTGGTCGGGATAACCCGCTGGAGCAACGTGTTTTCTGATAACGGCAACAATGAAGTCATAAAGATAAGTTCGGCAAAAAATCATTGCTTCTGGCAATGGATAAGCGGCTAAAAACCGCACGGTGTCACCGCCAGGTGCACCAAAAGTAGTACGTGATTCACACACTTCGGCGACAGACACTGTCGCCATTTTTTTGTGATGTCCATTCCTTTTGTTATAAATCCTACAAAATAAAAACAATAAAAATCAATAAGTTGATAATGGAATGACTATTGCACCTTACTTGTTACTGGGCCAACAACAAGGTGAGACTGCAATGAAAGGTAATGAAATACTGGCATTACTTGATGAACCTGCCTGTGAACATAACCACAAGCAGAAAATGGGATGCAGCGCACCCAAGCCCGGTGCGACTGTTGGCGGTTGCGCCTTTGATGGCGCCCAAATCACACTCTTACCTCTTGCTGATGTTGCGCATCTTGTCCATGGGCCAATCGGTTGTGCGGGTAGTTCATGGGATAACCGTGGGAGTCAAAGCTCTGGCCCGGATATCAATCGGCTGGGATTTACTACAGACCTGAGCGAGCAGGATGTCATCATGGGCCGTGGAGAACGGCGTCTGTTCCATGCAGTAAGGCATATTGTGGAGCATTACCATCCGGCAGCCGTATTTATTTACAACACCTGCGTACCGGCAATGGAAGGGGATGACATTGAGGCGGTTTGCCGGGCGGCAGAGCAGGATACCGGAACGCCCGTCGTGTGCGTTGATGCCGCCGGTTTCTACGGCAATAAAAACCTTGGTAACCGCATTGCTGGTGAAGTGCTGGTGAAAAAAGTGATAGGTCAGCGCGAGCCAGCGCCCTGGCCTGAGACCAGCCAGGTTGCGCCAGAACACCGCCATGATATTGGGTTGATTGGTGAGTTTAATATCGCCGGGGAGTTTTGGCAGGTACAACCTTTGTTGGATGAACTGGGTATTCGGGTTCTTGCCAGCCTCTCCGGGGACGGACGCTTCCAGGAAATCCAGACTATGCACCGTGCACAAGCGAACATGTTGGTTTGTTCTCGTGCGCTTATTAACGTAGCCCGCCTGTTGCAAGAGCGTTACCAGATACCCTGGTTTGAAGGCAGTTTTTATGGCATCCGGGCGATGCGTGATTCACTGCTCAAACTGGCGTCCTTGCTCAACGATGAAGATTTACTCAAACGTACAGAAGCGGTCATTGCTCGCGAGGAAGCCTGGGTTGAACAGGCATTACAACCGTATCGTGCACGCCTGGCTGGCCGAAAAGTCCTGCTCTACACCGGTGGTGTGAAATCCTGGTCAATCGTTTCGGCACTACAGGATTTAGGGATGCAGGTTGTGGCGACAGGGACACGAAAATCCACCGAAGAAGATAAGCAGCGTATTCGTGAATTGATGGGGGAAGACGCCATCATGCTCGAAGAGGGCAATGCGCGCACGCTGCTGGATGTGGTGTACCGCTATAACGCCGACATGATGATTGCAGGCGGTCGCAACATGTATACCGCGTGGAAAGCCCGCCTGCCATTTCTGGATATCAACCAGGAACGTGAACACGCCTATGCCGGTTATACCGGCCTGGTGGCAATGGCACAATCTTTGTGCCTGACGCTTGAAAGCCCTGTCTGGGCGCAATCCCATCAACGTGCGCCCTGGCTGGGCTAAGGCTGTGTTATGGCAACCGTAATTCGTAATCAAAAACCGCTGGCAACCAGCCCAATAAAAAGTGGGCAACCTTTGGGGGCTATTCTGGCAAGCCTTGGCCTGGAACATGCCATGCCGCTGGTTCACGGCGCCCAGGGATGTAGCTCTTTTGCCAAAGTGTTTTTTATCCAACATTTCCGTGAACCTGTTCCTATTCAGTCAACCGCGATGGACCCGACGACTACCGTCATGGGGTCTGACGAAAATATTGTCACGGCACTGACTACGTTATGCGGGAAACATTCGCCGGGCATTATTGTTGTGATAAGTACTGGATTGTCAGAAGCGCAGGGCGCTGATTTATCGCGGGCAATTGGGCAATTTCGGGAAACAGAGACGCGTTTTAAATCTGTCGCAATACTCACAGTGAATACGCCAGATTTTTACGGCTCGCTGGAAAATGGGTTTAGTACGCTGGTGGAGCAGGTTATCACCCAATGGGTGCCCGCTGAACCGCAACCACGGCAGCGGAACAAGCGCGTGAATATTTTACTGAGCCACAGTACAACTCCTGGCGATATCGAACTGATTCGCACCTATGTAGAAGCTTTTGGTCTGCAGCCTGTCATCCTGCCGGATTTGTCGATGTCGATGGACGGCCACCTGGCACTGGGAGATTTTACACCAGTCAGCCAGGGGGGCACGGCGCTGCGGGCGATAGAGCGAATGGGCCAAAGCATGGGCACCGTCGTGATAGGCGGATCATTGAGCCGGGCAGCAAGCCTGATGCAACAACGCAGCCGCGGCGATGTTCTGGCATTGCCGCATTTAATGACACTTGCCGAAGTCGATAAGTTTATCAGCTATTTGCACCAGCTTTCCGGCCATGATGTGCCTGACTGGATAACCCGCCAGCGCGGGCAACTGCAGGATGCCATGATTGACTGCCATTTGTGGCTTCAGGGGCGGCATATCGCGCTGGCAGGCGAAAGTGATGTGCTGTCTGCCTGGAGCGATTTTGCAGTTAGCCAGGGCATGGTTCCCGGCCCGGTTATTGCAGCCACCAATCAACAGGGGTTGGCAACACTGCCCGTTGACCAGGTAAAAATTGGTGACCTGGAGGATATGGAGAACATGCTGGCGTCCGTTCCGGCTGATTTATTGGTGTGTAATTCTCACGGAGCCGACCTGGCACAGCGCATGAAAATCCCGCTGATTCGTGCCGGTTTCCCCATTTATGACCAGATAGGCACGTTCCGACGTATGCGTCAGGGCTATGCCGGTATCCGCGATACATTATTTGAACTGGCGAATCTGATGCAGGAACGCCATCACCACACGCCAGTATGGCGCTCTCCTCTGAAACAACAATTTGCCGGCTCAGCCGATAAGGAGCAGGTCCATGCATCCTGTTAACCGTAATTTTCGTACTGTGTGCACCAGCGACTGGTCAATGCGTGTGGCATTCGCCAGTTCAGATTACCACCATGTTGACCAACATTTCGGTGCTACGCCAAGGATTGTGGTGTACGGCGTGCGTGAAGACCAGGTGACATTGTTAAAAGTGGTCGATTTCACCGTGGTATGTGGGCACCAGGAACAAAAACTCAATAGCCGTATTGAAGCCCTGGAAGACTGTGTATCTCTCTACTGCGTGGCAATAGGTGATGTGGTATTTCGCCAGTTGTTGCAGGTGGGCGTAAGGGCGGTTCGTGTCAGCCCGGGAACGCCTATCGCTCAATTGCTGGAACAAATTCAGGCCTGTTGGGCGGAAAACGAACAACGTACTCAACGTCGCCAACGTGAACCAGACCGTTTCGAACGTCTGCTGCAAGAAACGCATTGGGAAGAAGATGCCAGTCAGTAGGGCTGATGTCATTTCTGTGACAAACCCGACATAAATGCCCACATTGCGGATTTACAAACTTGATGATTTTTACTTTTCTGATTGTTTTAAAAGAGTTTTTTATATGGCATCGCATTTGCTGATACTTAAAGCGCAGGCTGATAAAACACAGCAGGCGACATGACAACAACGGGGGCCAGTCCCCCTATTGGGAGCCAGGCTATGTGGAATTACTCAGAGAAAGTGAAAGACCATTTTTTTAACCCGCGCAACGCCAAAGTCGTAGCAGATGCCAATGCAGTGGGGGATGTCGGCTCGCTGAGTTGTGGTGATGCATTGCGGCTGATGCTGCGGGTTGATCCTGAAACGCGGGTCATTCTTGATGCCGGGTTTCAGACCTTTGGCTGCGGGAGTGCAATCGCGTCATCTTCCGCACTAACTGAACTGATTATTGGCCATACGCTGGAAGAGGCCGGGCAACTGACCAACCAACAAATTGCAGATTATCTTGATGGTTTACCGCCAGAAAAAATGCACTGTTCGGTTATGGGCCAGGAAGCATTGCGTGCGGCTATCGCCCAGTATAACGGTGAAACCCTTGAAGACGACCACGAAGAAGGTGCGCTTATCTGCAAATGTTTCGCGGTTGATGAAGGGCAAATCCGGCGTGCGGTACTTGCCAACGGGTTGACGACATTGCAGGAAGTTATCAACTACACCAAAGCGGGCGGGGGATGCACAGCGTGCCATGAAAAAATTGAACTGGCACTCGAACAAATTCTTAAAGACGCCCCGGCAGTTGCAACCCAGGCCGTTGCACCTGTTGCTGCAGGTAATGACCCTGCCTGGCAGGCAGTGGCAGACACTGTTGCGGAGTTACGGCCTTATATTCAGGCCGATGGCGGTGATATGTCACTGGTCAGTGTTGAAGGTAGCCAGGTGCGTGTTTGCCTGAGTGGTAGTTGTAGCGGCTGCATGATGACTGATATGACGTTGAGCTGGCTTCAGCAGAAGTTAGTTGAACGGATGGGATGCTACATGGAAGTGATCGCTGCCTGAGCGTTTATTGACTGAGAGAGGAAGTCGGAATGAAACCTGTTTATCTTGATAATAATGCAACAACGCGTCTTGACCCAATGGTGCTCGAAGCAATGATGCCTTATCTCACTGAGCACTATGGTAACCCGTCCTCTATCCATGATTTCGGCGGGCCGGGACGTGTGGCTCTGGCCCGGGCAAGGTCACAGTTGGCTGCACTATTAGGGGCGAGCTATGAGAGCGAAATCGTTTTCACCTCTTGTGCAACTGAAGCGACATCGACTGCCATTCATTCGGCGGTGACATTGGCACCTGAGAAAAAAGAGATAATCACAACAGCGGTTGAACACCCCGCAACGCTGGCAGTTTGCGAAAACCTTGAACGAATGGGCTATACCATTCATCGCCTTGCCGTCAATGAACAAGGCGCGTTGGATCTGGAACAGTATCGTGCTTTGTTAAACCCCAACGTTGCGCTGGTCACTGTTATGTGGGCTAACAATGAAACAGGCGTGGTTTTTCCGGTTCCTGAAATGGCTGAAATGGCCCATGAACAGGGCATTCTTTTTCACTGTGACGCGGTGCAGTATGTTGGGAAATGCCCAATATCATTGGCGAATACCGCCATTGATATGCTCTCTTGCTCGGGCCACAAATTCCATGGGCCAAAAGGTATCGGCGCGTTGTATATCCGGCGCAATACGCGTTTTCGTCCTTTCTTGCGTGGTGGCCATCAGGAACGTGGCCGCCGTGCCGGGACTGAAAATATCGCCGGTATTGTAGGAATGGGGGCGGCCAGCGAACTGGCAGATATCCATATGCCCATGATGCAAAGTGGTGTAGTGGCGCTGCGAGACCGCCTGGAACAAGGGCTTGTGGCTCAGATTCCTCATGCGTTGATTATGGGCAAGGGCCAGCCAAGAACACCCAACACACTGAATATGGCATTCGAGTTTATCGAAGGTGAAGCCATTTTATTGTTGATGAACCAGGTAGGTATTGCCGCGTCAAGTGGTAGCGCTTGTACGTCAGGTTCACTGGAACCGTCCCATGTTATGCGGGCAATGTCGATTCCCTATACCGCGGCTCACGGCAGTATTCGCTTCTCTTTGTCACGTTATACCCGCGAAAAAGAGATTGATCATGTCATTGAGCAATTGCCAGATATTGTCTCCCGGTTGCGTACACTATCGCCTTACTGGCAAGAAGGTAAGCCTCAGGCTGCGATTACTCAGGACTTTTTGCCGACTTACGGTTAATAAGGCAGGTTTGCGATGGATGTGGTTATCAACGATACAACATTGCGGGATGGCGAACAGAGCCCCGGTGTCGCATTCCTGGCAAATGAAAAATTAGCTATAGCCCGTGCGCTGATTATGGCCGGGGTTAAGGAACTGGAAGTCGGGACGCCAGCGATGGGCGAGGAAGAGTGCCGGCGCATTCGGGAACTGCGTGATCATCTGCCAGATGCAACGATGATGACCTGGTGTCGAATGAATGCGCAGGAAATTCTGGCAAGTGCAGAGCTGGGTATGAATTGGGTGGATATTTCCATTCCATCTTCCGGTTTTCTTATGGCCTATAAGCTACACCAGCCCTGGTCGGATGTTGCCCCGCGTCTGCGCAAACTGATTATGCTTGCCCGTGAACAGGGTATGCAGGTTTGCATTGGGTGTGAAGACGCCTCTCGGGCGACTGATGATGAGCTACAGCGTATAGCTGAACTGGCGAGTGAGGCGGGTGCTCAACGCCTGAGGTTTGCCGACACACTGGGCATTATGGACCCTTTCAGTACCTGGAACCGTATTTCTACCCTGCGTTCACACTGGCCTGGTCAGCTGGAAATGCATGCTCATAACGACCTGGGGCTGGCAACCGCGAATACACTGGCAGCCGTTCGTGCCGGAGCAACTCATGTTAATACCACCGTGCTGGGGTTAGGTGAACGCGCGGGGAATGCGGCGTTAGAAAGTGTGGTTGTCTCGCTGCTAACCTGCCTTGGTGCAAACAGTGGTGTCAATTTGACCCACTTGTATGACTTGTGCCAACTGGTCGCGGTTGCGGCCGGGAGGCAAATAGATGCCCAGCAACCGCTGGTGGGTGGCCAGGTGTTTACTCATGAATCCGGCCTGCATGTGGCGGCATTGCTGCGCCATAAACAGAGTTACCAGGGAATAGACCCGGCGATACTGGGACGGGAATACAACCTGGTTCTGGGCAAACATTCCGGGCACCAAGCAGTAAGTGGTGTTTTCGCCCGGATGGGGTATGTGTTGAGCGAGCAACAATGTGATTCATTACTGCGTGCTGTTCAGGGATTTGCTGAACGTTTAAAACGCAATCCGGGTGATTTGGAATTGTTGCAAATGTACCAACAAACCTGCCCGGGCGACCTGGCCTGCTCAGGTTAAGGGGGCGACAGTGGAATGGTTTTATCAATTACCAGGCGTAAATGCGCTGGATTCGTTGGAAAGTTTTTTCTCCTTTTTTGACGTGCCCTGTGAACCTGAACGGTTACAGCGCGCATCAGTTCTTATTCTGCGAGAGTTTCGCCAACGCCTGCAAGATGCGGTCCCACTGCGCAACAGCCTGGAAAGTGACACTGACCCGGCCTGGCAGCTGGCCCGGCGTTTGCTCAATGAGAGCTATCTTGCAGTTTGTGAAGAACAAGGGGTATTACATGACTAAACCACGGTTTTCCTTTGGTGATGAAGTTCGTGTTGTGCGTGCTGTGCGCAATGATGGCACTTATCCTGGGCTGCAAAAAGGTGAGCTTCTGGTGCGCAGAGGCAGTATTGGCTATGTGCGCGAGTGGGGCGTGTACCTTCAAGAGCATATTGTCTACCAGGTCCATTTCCCTTCTGAAGGGCGAGTAGTAGGCTGCCGTGAGGGTGAGCTGATTGCTGCAGAAGTGTTCTGGGATGCCGGGTTATTCCAGTATGGCGACCAGGTTGAAGTGAACGCGACGCTGACGCTTAAAGGTCAGGTCGTTGCCGCTCCAGGGGCGATAGGCAAAATAACGGCAACCGGCCAGGGTTTGCAGGGCGAGAGTTTTACCGTCCAGTTTGGCGACCGCTTCTTACAAGTCCCGGCCCGCTTACTGCGACAGGTGGAGGTCGGATGAATACAGCCCAATTGCCCTGGCAACGCTTTGCCGCGTTGCAACTGGCAAAGCGCCACTGGAATTGTTTACCCGAAGAAATCACGGCAGATCAACAAAGCGCATTTCAGGCACAACTTGCCCGCCAGGTAACGCTGGAAATGGCTATTTGCCGCCATTACCCGGCCGACAATACTGTTGGGCAATTAGCGGCTCTGGTGCGCAAAGAACAGGCGGATTTTATGGAAACTCATGGGTTTACTCATGATGAACAACTGGCTGTTGCTGCCCACCAGGCACATGTTACTTCGGTAATGAATCGTATTGCCCGCAAGGCTCCGCCACCCGATGACCAGGAAGTGGTTGCCTGGTACCAGGCGAATGCAGCGCGTTTTTGCCGCCCGGCGCAAAGAAAAGCCAGGCATATTCTGCTTACTTGCGACAACGATGAAGACAGGTCGCCAGAAAGAGCACAAATCGCTGGAATTATTCAGTCTATTAGCGAAGACCCCGAAAGTTTTGCCGACCAGGCTCTGCGATTTTCCCATTGCCCAAGTGCAATGGATGGCGGATTACTGGGCTGGATAAGCCCAGGGCTGTTATACCCAGAACTTGACAGTTGCCTGTTTTCCCTTGAAAAAGGCCAATTAAGTGAGGTGGTGGAAACGGTGTTGGGGTTGCATATTCTACTCTGTGAGGATATTCGCCCGGCCGAAGCACTGGATGAAGCTGTGGCACTGGAAAAAGCACGTGCCTGGTTAACCGAACAAACAAGAAAGCGCTATCAACAACAGTGGCTGTCCAGCCTGCTAACGTTACCGGCCGCCCACTGAAAACTCTCTGCCAGCAGGCAGAGAGCCTTTGTTTTATGGGAATGTTTCACGGGAACGTTTTACGCGAACAGTGGGGTAATTTGCTCCAGCCAGCTATCGAGGCGTTCTTCACTCAGGTCATATTGATTATCCTGATCCAGAACCAGACCAACAAATTTCTCACCAACTAATGCGGCAGAATGGTTAAAGCTGTAGCCTTCATTGGGCCAGTCGCCAATCAGTTTTGCTCCACAGGCGCTCAGCACGTCATACAGTGGTTTCAGGGCGCTGACAAAGTTATCCGGGTATGCGACCTGGTCACCCAGCCCGAACAAAGCAACATGCTTACCCGTCAAGTCCACACCTTGCAGTGAATCCAGAAACTCCAGCCAGGATTCCGACTCACACCCTGATTCAATGCCGGGTAATTGCCCGTCGCCTAATGTGGGTGTCCCCAGCATCAAAACCGGATAAGACAAAAACGTTTCCAGAGATGTCCGGTTAATGTTTACGGGCGAATCTGCAGCGTCTCCCAGCTTTTTATGAATCAACTTCGCAATCTTGCGGGTTTTACCCGTATCAGAACCAAAAAAAATGCCGACATTTGCCATAACAGACTCCTTAGGTGGGCGTAACGCCAGGAAACTGACGCCATGATTTTTACCTGATAGTGCGAACAACGTGCCAGAGTTTCAGGTGCACAAAACTGGCGCAAAAATGCACTAAAAATGATCGTGATAGTGGGTATTGCGAGCAAAACAGTTGGCAAAAAAGCCAGTGGATCACAGCCTGGTGGTGAAAAAATGAGCTAAATTTGCGCTACGTCAATACCCACGCAGAAAATGGGACTACTGCTTGTTGGATTGCACGTTTTTCGCATGTGTAACGCAGAACCAATTTTGTTGTCTTTACGCACCAAATATTGTCGCAAAAGTGACAGGCCAGGTCGTTAACCAGAAGGGGGAGAGGATGAGTGATACGTTATCGTTCGTATCGGATGTTTATCCACAGGGTGAAATTGCCGATACGCTGTTACACCAGCAAAACGCGCTGTTCACTGCACTGGTGGCACAATCCGCCGTGGCTATCTCTCTTACTGATGCCGATGCGCGTATTGTTTATTGTAATACGGCATTTTGCCAGTTGACTGGCTACAGTGCTTCGCAATTAATCGGGCAAAATCACCGTATTTTGGCCAGCAGGCAAACACCACGTACTGTTTATGACGATATGTGGCACCACCTCACTCAGGGTACTCCATGGCGGGGACAGCTGATTAACCAGCGTTGTGATGGCAGCCTTTATTTAGGTGAAGTGGATATCACACCCATATTTGGTGGCAGCGGCAAAGTTGATTACTTTTTGGCAATGCAAAAAGACATCAGCGACAACTATGCGTTGCAACAACGCCTGCGCAACCATATGACACTCATCACAGCCGTTCTGAACAACATTCCGGCGGCCGTTGTGGTGACGGATGGCGAAGGCAATGTGGTTATGGACAACCTGGCCTATAAAACACTCTGTGCAGACTGTGGGGGCATGGAAGCTTTGTCGCTACTGGGTTACCAACATAATGAAGCCCGGCAGGAAGAGGGCAAAATCTTGCCGCTTATTGTCCGGGGAAAACGGCGTTGGTTCAACCTGAGCTACTGGCCTTTACCTGGTGTTAATGAAGAAGCAAGCCTCTACTTTACCGATAACGCTCAACCCCGCACTTTGGTGCTGGTAACCGACTGTACCGAACAGCATCAGCAACAACAACAAGGGCGACTTGACCGCCTGAAACAGCAGTTAACCTACGGTAAATTACTGGCAGCAATTCGTGAATCAGTGGATGCCGCTTTGGTGCAGCTTAATTGCCCCATCAATATGCTGGCAGCCGCCCGCCGACTAAATGGTGATGACCATGGCAATATGGCGCTGGAGTCTGCCTGGCGTGAAGGTGAGGCCGCAGTAAGCCGCTTGCAGGCGTGCCGCCCGGAATTAGATAACGAACCTCCAGGATGGTGGTTGTTGCAATCATTACTGGCTGATCTTTCAGCATTGTATCTTACCCGTTTCCAACCCTGTCATACGCTTAATGTCTCACTTGAAGACAGAGCAATTCAGGCGTTTGGGCACCGTATTCAGGTGCTGGCTGTCCTGAGCCTGTGGCTGGACCGTGCATTGGTCCTTGTGCAGGATTTACAACCTTTTCAACTGGAAATGCAAATTATTGGCAGCCGTGATGAGCGCTGGCTGACTCTCTACCTTACTGACAATATTCCCGTTCATCGGGCTCGATATAGCCAGACGACAGCGACCAGCCCTGGGCAGGGCATGGAACTGCGCCTGATGCAAACGCTGGTGGCCAACCACCAGGGGGCTATAGACCTGACAGCCGATCCCGATGGCGGAAGTTGCTTAACTATCAGGCTGCCGTTTCCGGCAGCTCCGACAGGAGGTACAAAATGACCCAGTCCCCGGATACGGGCAATGTCGTTTGGCGTTTTGATCTGTCGCAACAATTCACCGCAGTTCAGCGTATTAGCCTTGAACTCGGCCGCTGCAACAGTGTCAGCGATACTCTGCAGGCAGTGTTACGTATCCTGCATGATGATGCGTTTATGCAACACGGTATGATTTGCCTGTTCAATCATGAACGCGGCGCACTGACCGTTGAAGCCTTACATTGCGACAGGCAGCATATTGTCGGTAGCAGCAGCCAGGTACGTTACCGTCCTGGTGAGGGGCTGGTGGGCACAATTTTAAGTTCTGCTCAGTCAGTGGTTTTGCCTCGCGTGGCAGATGACCAGCGCTTTCTTGACCGGTTAAGCCTGTACGATTACGACTTACCCTTCATTGGCGTTCCGATCCCTGGCGATGACAAACCAATTGGTGTACTGGCGGCACAACCTATGGCTTTGTTTGAATCACGCCTTCCTGCCAGCACCCGTTTTTTAGAAACTATTGCCAGCCTGATTGCGCAAACAGTACGTCTGACTCACTACAGCCAGCCGAAAACCACAAGCGCTGTTCAACAACCGCCTCAGCCTGCAAATTGCCAGACGCCACGCAGCTTCAGCTTCGAAAATATGGTAGGCAGCAGCCCAACGATGCGCCAGATTCGTGAAGTTATCCAGCAGGTTGCTCGCTGGGATACGATGGTGCTGGTGCGTGGGGAGAGTGGCACGGGTAAAGAACTGGTCGCCAATGCCATTCATTATTCATCGCCACGGGCATCTGCGCCCTTTGTAAAATTTAACTGTGCGGCACTGCCCGACAATTTGTTGGAAAGCGAATTGTTTGGCCACGAGAAAGGCGCGTTTACCGGGGCAGTGCGTCAGCGGAAAGGGCGTTTTGAACTGGCAGACGGTGGAACACTGTTTCTTGATGAAATCGGTGAAAGTAGCCCGTCTTTCCAGGCAAAATTGTTGCGTATCCTCCAGGAAGGGGAAATGGAGCGTGTGGGCGGTGATGAAACCATCAAGGTGAATGTGCGTATTGTCGCCGCCACCAACCGTAATCTGGAAGAAGAAGTCCGGGCAGGGAATTTCCGGGAAGACCTTTATTATCGCTTGAATGTTATGCCGGTATCACTCCCGCCACTTCGTGAACGACAGGATGATATAGACCTGCTGGCACGGCATCTGGTTAACAAAATCGCGGCACATCAGGGGCGTTCATTACGTATCACGGATGGTGCCATTCGTCTGTTGTTGAACTATGCATGGCCCGGTAATGTGCGTGAGCTGGAAAACTGCCTCGAACGTGCGGCAGTGATGAGCGACAACGGTGTGATAGACCGCGATGTCATTTTGTTCAACCACAATGAAGCCTTGCCACTGGTCAGTAAAATGTCTGCCGGCCCTGTGTCGGATGAAGACTGGCTTGATCAAAGCCTGGATGAGCGCCAGCGCATTATCGCCGCGTTAGAAAAAACAGGATGGGTTCAGGCGAAAGCCGCCCGTTTGCTGGGGATGACTCCACGCCAGGTTGCCTATCGTATCCAGATTATGGATATCAATATGCACCGTTTCTAAAAAATTGTGATCTTTGGCACATTGTCAGGTCTGTGCGGTAATGTTGACAATCTTTTATGGCATGGATGCCATTTAATATGTTGTTTTTAAATGGTTTTATTTCTGTGTGGAACTGGTTCAGCCTTTGCAATAGTGGGATATCATTCACGAACCGGAAGAGATTATGGCGCCTTGTCCTTCATCACAAACTGCGCGTAGCTGCCGTACTGACAACAGTGCACAGTTCACCGCGCTACAGGCCAGCAAAGTTGCGCATCACCCGTGTTACTCATCCAGTGCACATCACCAGTATGCCCGCATGCATCTGGCTGTGGCGCCCGCCTGTAATCTGCAATGTAACTACTGCAATCGTAAATATGACTGCAGCAATGAATCCCGTCCGGGTGTGGTGTCACAAGTGCTGACACCTGAGCAGGCAGTGGCAAGAGCGGTAGCTGGTGCCAGCGTGATGCCGCAATTATCCGTGGTGGGTATTGCTGGTCCCGGCGATCCGCTGGCAAACATTGGCCGCACGTTCTCCACTCTTGCTTTACTGCGTGAACAATTGCCAGATATCAAACAGTGTCTTTCCACTAACGGGCTGATGTTGCCGGCAGTAACCGACCGCATTATTGATAGTGGCGTTGATCATGTCACTGTCACTGTTAACGCGATTGACCCGGATATTTCTGCAAAAATTTATGCCTGGCTTTGGGTGGATGGTGAGCGCTACAGCGGCCGGGAGGCAGGGGAAATCCTGCTGGCACGCCAGGAAGAAGGCGTCAGGAAGCTGACAGAGAAAGGCATACTGGTGAAAATCAATTCCGTGCTTATTCCGGGAATTAATGACCGCCATTTAGCCCGGGTAAGTGAAGCCGTTCGTGGCTGGGGCGCGTTATTACACAATGTTATGCCGCTGATTGCACGCCCTGAACATGGCACGGTGTTTGGTCTTAATGGGCAGCCAGAACCCGATAGCGCGATGGTGGATGCAGTGCGTGCCGAATGTAGCCCAATGATGCCGCAAATGGCACATTGCAAACAATGTCGTGCAGATGCCATTGGCATGTTGGGTGAAGACCGCAGCCAGAGTCTGCCGTTGGCTGAAATGGAAAAACAAGCACGTCCGGGCCCGGACCAGGTGCATAAACGGGCCGCTATCCAGGCGCGTATTGCAACCCGTGGCGCTTCCGATGACCCGTTGGCTTGTCTTGTTGCGGTGACAACTTCCCGTGGGGATGTTATCGACTGCCATTTCGGGCATGCGCAACGAGTGCAAATCTACAGTCTCTCTGATGCCGGTGTCGTTTTGGTTAATGAGCGCTTTATGCCGCAATACTGTAAAGGGCCGGATTCTTGTGAAGGCGATGAGCAGCAGGCACCAGAAGCGCGTATGGCCGCAATTCTGGCGCTACTTGGCGATGTAAAAGCGGTATTCAGTGCACGTATTGGCTATGGCCCCTGGGTCAAACTGGAGCAGCAGGGGATCCAGCCTTGTATTGAAGGTGCCTGGCAGAATGTAACTGATGTGCTGGCCCGGTGGTGGGCGGTGCGTCGCCAGGCAGGAAACTTGCTTAATGAACAGGGGGCCGCCTGATGCCGGAAGCCATTTACTGGTTACAACGCCTGTACGACAACTATGCCAGCGGGCGTGGGCATTTTCCTGAAACAATGGGCCTCGATAGTGGGGCCTGGTCGCTTTTAGCGCGCACATTGCAGTGTGATGAAGCACCACCCGTTATTGCGGAAATAGCCGCGAGGCGAGCGCTTGCCACCACGTTGCTGCAACCGCGCCTTGCGGAGCGGGACCAACTGGCTTTGTGGCTAAAAGGGTATGCACAAAGCCCATTGCCTTTGTACTGGCTTCTGGCCAGCGCAGCAATGGGCTTCAACCATTTGTGGGAAGACCTGGGGCTGGATTCCAGGTCGGAACTGGGCGACTTGATGAGCGACTGCTTCCCTCAACTGGTTGTAATGAATGACAAGAAAATGCGCTGGAAAAAATTCTTTTACCGTCAGCGTTGCCTGCAACAAGAAGGTGACCTGGTTTGCCGTTCGCCAAGCTGCGACGACTGCTGTGAATGGGTACACTGTTTCGCGCCGGAAGGTGAACACTAAAAGGGTGTAATGTGTGGTTACGGTTTCTTTAACTGGCTGATTCTAAAATAATAAAATTAAGCGATATGGGCGAGCTTCAGCTATATCTCATTTACTTGGCTGGCGTTCACTTATATACTCCTCAAAATTTTGGAAAACCGCAACCAGACGGACTTCATGTACCAACCTGTCGCGTTATTTATCGGGCTACGTTATATGCGTGGCCGTGCAGCAGACCGCTTCGGTCGTTTTGTTTCCTGGCTTTCTACCATCGGCATTACGTTGGGTGTGATGGCGCTTGTCACAGTGCTTTCTGTGATGAATGGGTTCGAAAAAGAACTGCAAAACAATATCCTTGGCCTGATGCCTCAGGCTGTCATTTCTTCGTCTTCCGGGTCAGTTAACCCAGAAAAACAACCAGCCAGCGCATTACATCTTGCTGGCGTGAAGCGTATTGCGCCATTAACAACAGGCGACGTAGTTCTGCAAAGTGCCCGCAACGTTGCGGTTGGTGTCATGCTGGGCATTGACCCCGCGCAACCGGACCCGCTTACACCATATCTGGTGGGCGTGAAACAGAGCCAGTTAGCACCTGGAAAATACAACATCATTTTGGGTGAGCAGCTTGCGGGCCAGTTAGGTGTGCGCACGGGTGATGAAATTCGCCTGATGGTGCCATCTGCCAGCCAGTTCACGCCAATGGGCAGGATCCCGAGCCAACGCCTGTTTACTGTGGTGGGTACCTTTGCCGCTAATAGCGAAGTGGATGGCTACCAGATGCTGGTCAATATTCAGGATGCTTCCAGAGTTATGCGATACACCCCGGGTAACATAACCGGGTGGCGGCTATGGCTGGATAATCCATTGTCGGTAGATACCCTGAGCCAACAGGCATTACCTGCTGGCATGGTCTGGCATGACTGGCGTGAGCGCAAAGGCGAGCTTTTCCAGGCGGTACGCATGGAGAAAAACATGATGGGGCTGCTTTTGAGCCTGATTGTGGCCGTTGCTGCGTTCAACATTATTACCTCACTTGGCTTGCTGGTAATGGAGAAGCAGAGTGAGGTTGCCATTTTGCAAACCCAGGGGCTGACCCGTGGCCAGATTATGGCGGTATTTATGGTCCAGGGTGCTGGTGCCGGTATCATTGGTGCACTGGCAGGTGCAGGGCTGGGGGTGCTGCTCGCCAGCCAGCTTAATACACTGATGCCGATTATTGGTGCCATGCTTGATGGTGCTGCACTTCCTGTGGATATTAACCCGGTTCAGGTAACTGTAATTGCGCTGGCCGCCATGGCTGTTGCACTGTTATCAACGTTGTACCCTTCCTGGCGCGCTGCCGCCACTCAACCTGCTGAGGCTTTACGTTATGAGTAACCCTAACCTGTTGCAATGCGACAATTTGTGCAAACGCTACCAGGAAGGTGCGGTGCAAACAGATGTACTGCATAACGTAAGCTTTGCGATGGCACCTGGCGAGATGATGGCGATTGTCGGGAGTTCTGGCTCCGGCAAAAGTACATTGCTGCACTTGTTGGGTGGGCTGGATACGCCAACTTCCGGTGACGTAGTGTTCGGCGGTAAATCCCTGAGTAAGATGTCCTCTTCAGCGCGTGCAGAATTGCGTAACCGAGAACTGGGCTTTATTTATCAATTTCATCATCTGCTGCCCGACTTTACGGCGCTGGAGAATGTTTCGATGCCTTTGCTGATTGGCAAAGGCAAACCGGCTGAAATTGAAGCAAAAGCCCGTGAAATGCTTGCAGCGGTTGGGCTTGAGCATCGTGGTCATCACCGCCCGTCAGAGCTGTCTGGTGGTGAGCGTCAGCGTGTGGCGATTGCGCGTGCTTTGGTCAATAACCCGCGTCTGGTACTGGCAGATGAACCCACGGGTAACCTTGATGCCCGTAATGCGGACAGCATCTTCGCACTGCTTGGTGAACTGAACCAGCGGCAGGGCACGGCATTTTTGGTGGTTACCCACGATTTGCACCTGGCAAAACGCATGTCACGCCAGCTAGAAATGCGTGACGGGCACCTGAACCCGGAACTGACTATTATGGAGAGCCGCTAATGGCATCGCCTCTGTCGCTACGAGTGGCGCTGCGCTTTAGCCGTGGGCGCCGTAAAGGCGGGATGGTATCGCTAATTTCGGTGATATCAACCATTGGCATCGCTCTTGGTGTTGCGGTTTTGATTATCGGCCTGAGTGCAATGAATGGCTTTGAACGCGAATTGGATAACCGCATTCTGGCCGTGGTTCCACATGGCGAAATTGAGCCGGTAAACCAGCCGTTTGTGCAATGGCAGTCTGTTCTGGGACGGGTTGAGAAAGTCAAAGGTATTGTCGGTGCGGCACCTTATGTGAACTTCACCGGGCTGGTAGAAAGTGGAACCAGCCTGCGTGCTATTCAGGTCAAAGGGGTGGACCCCGCGCAGGAAACCCATATCAGTGCTTTGCCGCAATTTGTGCAAAACCATGCATGGGATAATTTCCGGGCGGGAGAACAGCAAATTATTCTGGGTAAGGGTGTGGCTGATGCGCTGAAAGTTCATCAGGGTGACTGGATATCAATTATGATCCCGAACTCAGACAGCGCCGGAAAACTACTGCAACCTAAGCGTATTCGTTTGCATGTCAGCGGTATTTTGCAACTGAGCGGCCAGCTTGATCATAGCTTTGCGATGGTGCCTATGGCTGACGCTCAACAATATCTTGATATGGGTGATAGCGTCACTGGTATTGCCATTAAAGTGAAAGATGTTTTCCACGCCAATAAACTGGTGCGTGATGCCGGTGAAGTCACCAATGCGTATGTTTATATCAAAAGCTGGATTGGTACTTACGGTTATATGTACCGTGATATCCAGATGATTCGCGCCATTATGTACCTGGCTATGGTGCTGGTTATCGGCGTGGCCTGCTTTAACATTGTTTCCACCCTGGTGATGGCGGTAAAAGATAAAAGCAGCGATATTGCGGTACTGCGTACTCTTGGTGCGAAAGATGGTCTGATTCGCGCAGTGTTTGTCTGGTACGGTTTAATGGCCGGGTTAGTTGGCAGCCTGAGCGGTGTAGTAATCGGTGTGCTCGGTGCCTGGAACCTGACTGCCATCATTGGTGGTATTGAAAAATTGATAGGCCACCATTTTTTATCCGGCGATATCTACTTTATTGATTTCCTGCCCTCGGAACTGCATTGGGAAGATGTGGTGATTGTATTGCTGACAGCAATTGTACTGAGCCTGTTAGCCAGTTGGTACCCGGCACGGCGCGCCAGCCGTATAGATCCAGCCAGAGTGCTCAGTGGTCAATAAAGAGAGGGAGTTGCAGGGAGAGGCGAAGGCTTCTACCCTGAACACCAGAAGCGGCGATGCTGCTTACCACCCTGGCAGCAAATAGCCTTATTTTTCAAGCACACGCTGTTTTGCTAATGGTTTACTTTGGTAACACTGTGCGCAAGGGTGAAGATGGAGAGGGCGTAGCCCGGCATTCAGGAATACAACCAGGGGTTGATATGCAATCGCGGCGTTTACACCAACAGTGCCGTTTCAAAAAAAATAAGCGCCGCCTCCGGGAGCGGTTACGCCAACGTATTTTTTTCAGAGACAGAATGGTACCGGAAACGATGGAAAAACCAAAAGTTGTCGTCCTTACAGGCGCAGGTATTTCAGCAGAATCAGGTATCCGTACTTTTCGTGCAGCTGACGGGCTGTGGGAAGAGCACCGGGTGGAAGATGTAGCAACCCCCGAGGGGTTCGCACGCGATCCGAAGTTAGTGCAGGCATTTTATAATGCCCGCCGTAGCCAGCTTCAGGCACCAGAGATAAAACCTAATGCCGCACACCTGGCGCTGGCTCGACTGGAAGCCGAGTTAGGTGATAATTTCTTGCTTGTTACGCAAAATATCGACAATTTGCACGAACGCGCCGGTAATAAACACATTATTCATATGCATGGTGAGCTGCTGAAAGTTCGCTGCTCTCAAAGTGGCCATATCTACAAGTGGAACCAGGATGTAACGCCCCAGGACCGGTGCCATTGCTGCCAGATTCCGGCTGTACTGCGGCCACATGTTGTATGGTTTGGTGAAATGCCGCTGGGTATGGATGAAATTTACCACGCACTGGCTGGTGCGGATTACTTTATCGCGATTGGTACATCTGGCCATGTATACCCGGCTGCGGGTTTTGTACACGAAGCACGCCTTCAAGGTGCACATACCGTAGAACTGAACCTTGAGCCAAGCCAGGTAGGTAACGAATTTGAAGAGTGCCATTACGGTCTGGCAAGTGAAGTGGTGCCGGAGTACGTTGAAAAATTGCTGCAGAGCCTGAAACTGGCCTGAGATTCAGCTTTCTGTGAGTAATAAAAAACCGCGGTGAACGCGGTTTTTTATTGCCTGAATGGGCCACCTCAGCAAAATGTGGCCCGGACAGTTGAGCGTTACCGCCCAGCTTTCAGTTTTTGGAACAGCGATTCGTACAATGTACTGGCGTCGCCCACATCATTTTGCCATTCACCTTTTTCCAGCACATCGGCGTCCGGGTAGAGCGATTTGTCTTCAGCGATGTTTTTCGGCAGAAGTTTCCGTGCTGCCAGGTTTGGTGTCGGGTAACCAATGGTTTCGGCAACCTGTTTGGCAATATCCGGGCGCAGCAGGAAGTTAATCAGCTTCAGGGCACCCTCTACATTTTTCGCATTAGCCGGAATAGCCAGGTTATCCATCCAGAAAATTCCACCTTCTTTAGGCCAGATGACATCCAGTGGCGTTCCAGCCTGGCGAGCTACATATGCGGAGCCATTCCAGATCATACCCAGGTTAACTTCCCCTTCCATATAAGGGTTGGCCGGGTTGTCGGAGTTAAATGCCGCGACATTGGGCATCAGTTTTTGTAGTTCGTGGTAAGCCGCTTCAATTTCTTTAGGGTCGGTGGTATTACCGGAATAACCCAGTTTACGCAGAGCAATCTGGAAGACTTCACGCGCATCGTCGGTCAGCAACAAGCTGTTTTTATATTTCGGATCCCACAGATCTGCCCAACTGGTGACTGTTTTTGGGTCAATTGCATCGGTATTAACCCCAATGGCGGTTGCGCCCCAAATATAAGGAATTGAGTAGTCATTGTTTGGGTCAAATGGCTTATTGAGCATGGCCGGGTCAAGATTATGGAAGTTGCTCAATTTGCTTTTATCAATTTTCTGCAACATGCCTTCTTTGCGCATTTTCGCCACATAGTATGTAGAAGGCACCACCAGGTCATAGGCCCCGGTTTTGTACGTCTTGAGCTTTGCGTACATGGTTTCATTCGACTCGTAAGTCGAATAGATAACTTTGATACCTGTTTCTTTGGTGAACTGCTCCAGCAGGCCCGGCGGCACGTATTCAGTCCAGTTGTAGAAATAGACTGTATCTTTGTCGTTTGCATGGGCGGCGCTGGCACCCAGCATGAGCGCGCCAGCGGCAAGCAGGTGGCGTGACCATTTTTTCATTTTAACGTCCCCTGAATTTTCGTTTTATCACGAAGGATGAGTTGACTGGCAAAAACCAATGCCAGTGAGAGCACCAACAAAATGGTAGCCAGCGCGTTCACTTCAGGTGAAACGCCGACTTTTACCATCGAGTAAATCTTCAACGGCAGAATTTCATAACCTGGACCGGTTACAAAGGACGACACAACCACGTCATCCATCGAGAGCGTAAAGCTTAATAACCAGCCAGCAGCAACGGCAGGCATAGCCAGTGGCAAAATAATCTTACGCAGGATAGTGACTTCACTGGCCCCCAGGTCTTTAGCCGCTTCCAGCATACGCACGTCAAACCCTTTGAGCCGTGAATAAACGGTAACGACGACAAAAGGAAGGCAGAAGGTAATGTGAGAAAACAGCAGTGACCAGAAGCCAAGGGAAATCCCCAACAACATGAACAACACCAGCAATGAAATCGCCATGACAATATCGGGCGACATCATCACCACAAATAACATGCCACTCACAAAAGGCTTACCGCGGAAATGATAGCGGTAGAGCGCTACTGCTGTTAATGAACCAATCAGTGTGGCAAATGTGGCGGAAAAAACAGCCATTGTCAGTGAGTGCTGTGCTGCCTGAATAAGGCTGTCGTTGTTGACCAGCAGGTTGTACCATTTGGTGGTAAAACCCTGCCAGTTGATCCCAAAGCGTGATGTATTAAACGAGTTAATAATCAGAATAATAATAGGGATATACAGATACGCGTAAATGGCGGACATAAAACCGCCGCGCAACAGGCGACCGATCATTCTAGTTCCACCTTCTTATTCAGCAGGCGTGCAGCACGCCAGTAAACCAGTAGCATCAGCCCCATGACTAGCGTCAGTGTAATACTGGTGGCCGCGCCGAACGGCCAGTCGCGGATATTCAGGAACTGGCTCTTAATCACATTACCGATAAGCAGGTTTTTTGCGCCGCCCATCAGGTCGGAGACATAAAACAGCCCCATCGCAGGAAGCATAACTAGCAGGCAACCGGCGATAATACCTGGCATGGTGAGAGGAATAATAATGCGCATAAATGTTTGGAGTTTACTGGCCCCCAGGTCTTTTGCTGCTTCCAGTAATGGTTTATCCAGTTTTTCGATGCTGGAGTACAGCGGCATCACCATAAACGGCAGCAGGATATATACCAGGCCAATAATGACTGCTGAAGGGGTGTACATAATGCGTATCGGGGTATCGATAATCCCGGTCCACAGCAGAAACTCGTTCAGGTAACCGCGGGTGCTGAGGAAAATTTTCAGCCCATAGATACGAATCAGTGAGTTGGTCCAGAACGGTACAATCAGCAGAAACAGCAATAACGGCCGAACTTTCTCTGGCAGACGCGCCAGAAACCACGCGAAGGGATAACCCAACAGCAGGCAGGCGAGTGTCGCCATAAATGCCATATTCAGCGAGTGTAGCAGCACCTCCGCATAGAGCGGATCCAGCAGGCGGGTATAGTTATCCAGTGAGAAAACCAGCTTGACGAAGTTGGCGTCATCACGGGTCAGGAAACTGGTGGCGATGATCATCATATTGGGCAGGAAAACAAACAACAGCAGCCAGCCAACGATGGTCGCGATAACAATATTCTGGAATTTACGCGAGCTCTTCATCTGCCAGCACAACCTCCCAGCTTTCTACCCAGTTGATAGCCATTTTTTGATCCAACGAGTGGTCAAAGTCAGGATCATCTTCGTTAAAAAACTCACTGACCATGACCATTTTGCCGTTTTCGAGTTCAACCGTGGATTCCAGTGTCATCCCTTTATAGTTGCGCTCGCGGACATAACCAATCAGCCCTTCAGCCTTAGCCTGACCATGTACTTCCTCAACCCGCAAGTCTTCCGGGCGCACCAGCACGTTCAGTTTCTGCCCTGGTACTATGGGGAAGTTGACATAAATATGGCATTCACGGCCTTCAACATCGGCGCGCACGCGTTGTTCATCCACCCGTTCAATTGCAGTCGCGGAGAAAATATTTATTTCGCCAATAAAACTCGCGACGAATAAATTCTTCGGCTCTTCATAGATTTCTCTCGGGCTGCCATCCTGCTCAATTTTGCCGTCACGCATGACCACAATACGGTCACTCATCGTGAGTGCTTCTTCCTGATCATGAGTCACAAACACAAATGTAATACCCAATTTACGCTGCAGCGCTTTGAGTTCATTTTGCATTTGCTTGCGTAGCTTATAATCCAGCGCTGACAATGATTCGTCCAGCAGTAACAGGCGGGGTTTATTTACCACTGCACGAGCTATTGCCACACGTTGCTGCTGGCCTCCCGATAACTGGTGAGGTTTGCGCTGTGCAAAACTTTCCAATTGCACCATTTTCAGTGCTTCCATCACTCGTGGGGAGATTTCTGCTGACGGCGTTTTCTGCATTCTCAGCCCAAAAGCAACGTTATCAAACACTGTCATATGCGGGAAAAGGGCGTAGCTCTGGAAGACGGTATTAATGTGGCGCTGCTCAGCCGGAACCTGGGTGATATCGTGGTCCTCAAGGCGGATAGCCCCGGCATCAACAGTTTCAAGCCCCGCAATCAGTCGCAGGACCGTGGTCTTCCCACACCCGGAAGGGCCAAGGAGAGTAAGAAATTCGCCATTATTGATGGTCAGTGACAAATCTGAAATAACTGTTTTACCATCAAATGCTTTTTGAATCCCCGCCAGTTGCACTAACGGTGAGAGCGAATGTGATTGTGTGTTCAATTGTGCTTCAGTCCCTAAATGACGTATCAGTGCCGATACGGGGTTTGTGATTAACCACCTTGAGGTCGGGTTCATGATTAAGGGCTGGCATTCTACGGCAAACGGCCCCTACATCCAATGATTGTTCCGCCTGGCTTAGGTGAAAAACACCATATTTAAACTACGTTTAATCAGAGCACCTTGTGATGACAGGGGGAAGCACAGTAATTGATCCACAACCAGAAGATTATTTATTGACGATTGCCCGGAAAAAGTGACCTGAAACAATATTTTGGTTTTATGGCTTCGTGATAATAAAACGACAGAGAGTGAGGGTGACTACATGGATAAATTACTTGAGCGTTTTTTGCAGTATGTTGTGCTGGATACTCAGTCAAAGGCGGGAGTCAGGCATGTGCCCAGCACAGAAGGCCAGTGGAAATTGTTGCACCTGTTAAAGGAGCAAATGGAAGAAATGGGCCTGCAAAATGTCACGCTCAGTGAGCATGGAACGGTGATGGGCACACTACCCGCAAATGTGGCTCAACCAGTTCCAGCTATTGGGTTTATATCCCATGTTGATACTGCGCCCGATGCCAGTGGCAAGAATGTGAATCCGCAAATTGTTGAAAACTACCGGGGTGGCGATATTGCCCTGGGTATGGGTGATGAAATTCTCTCTCCAGTGATGTTTCCTGTGCTACACCAGTTGCTGGGCCAGACGCTGATTACTACTGACGGTAAAACCCTGTTGGGTGCCGACGATAAAGCAGGCGTAGCTGAAATCATGACTGCACTGGCCGTGCTAAAAGGCAAAAACATTCCCCATGGTGATATTCGTGTTGCATTCACGCCCGATGAAGAAGTAGGCAAGGGCGCAAAACATTTTGATGTCGAGGCTTTTGATGCCCGCTGGGCTTATACCGTTGATGGTGGTGGCCTGGGTGAGTTAGAAGCAGAGAACTTCAATGCGGCTTCTGTGAACATTAAAATTGTTGGTAATAATGTTCACCCGGGGACGGCCAAGGGCGTGATGGTAAATGCGTTGTCTCTGGCCGCACGGATCCACGCAGAAGTGCCAGCAGAAGAGGCGCCAGAAACAACAGAAGGTTATGAAGGGTTTTACCACCTGCATTCCATGAAGGGCACGGTTGAACGGGCAGAGATGCAATATATTATTCGTGATTTCGATCGTAAACAATTCGAAGCGCGCAAACGCCGGATGATGGATATTGCGAAAAAAGTGGGTAAAGGCCTGCATCCTGACTGCTATATCGAGCTGGCTATTGAAGACAGCTATTACAATATGCATGAACACGTTGCTGCACACCCGCATATTGTTGAACTGGCACGCCAGGCCATGTTGGATTCAGATATAGAACCAGTGCTTAAACCTATTCGTGGTGGCACGGATGGAGCCCAGCTCTCCTTCAAAGGGTTGCCTTGCCCTAATTTGTTTACCGGCGGGTATAATTACCATGGCAAACATGAATTTATCAGCCTTGAAAGTATGGAAAAAGCAGTCAGTGTCATTGTGAGAATAGCTGAACTGACTGCTCAACGTGGGGAGCCATAACCGGGGGTTGGAACTGGACTGCGCGCAGTATCATATGCGCGCAGTTATTGCGTTATTCCGCTTCAAAAAACCAATATCCGCTGTTCACCAGTGCCGTCAGCATTGCCAGAAATGAAGGGTCTTCCAGTGCATCGCCCAGCTTATCTTTCCCAATTGACAGGTTATCTGCCATTGCTAAAAGTGCATGTTGGTGTGGGCTTTGCAGTTTCTCGCCATTGACGAACACGGCATCATTAATGCGCAATACACGCAGCCCTCCGGGGCGGTTCAACTCTTCGCCTTGTTGGAGTGAGTCATACACTTCATCACTTTGATAAGGTGGCTCTGGCGGCACAATCTCCAGTTCATGGCGAGACTGGCTGATAAATTCCCCAAACCAACTCTGGAATTCACTTTCATCATTAATTAGCGCCAGCATCATGGCTCGAATACCATCGAGTTCTGAAGGTAAAATCTCTGCCGGATGAGCACGTGAAGGAACGTCCGGGTCTTCAAAACGTTTGCCACCTAATTCCCGCTGTAAAATATGGTCAGCGAAACCGCTAATCAGCTCGCGCCCGCTTGGTGCCCGGAAACCCACCGAGTAGTTCAGGGCATTTTCCAGGGAATAGCCTTCATGGGGAAAGCCCGGTGGGATATACAGAATATCGCCGGGTTCCAGCTCTTCATCAATAATGGCAGTGAAGGGCGAGACTTGCAGAAGATCGGGGTGTGGGCAGTGTTGCTCAAGGGGCGTTTTATCGCCCACACGCCAACGGCGGCGGCCAGTACCTTGAATAATAAACACGTCATACTGGTCCAGGTGTGGCCCTACACCACCACCGGGTACAGAAAATGAAATCATCAGGTCGTCAATCCGCCAGTCAGGCAATACACGAAATGGGCGCATAAGTGCTGCGCTGGGTTCATGCCAGTGGTCAACGGCCTGCACCAATAATGACCAGTTTGTTTCGCCTAAATGATCGTAGCTTTCGAATGGCCCGTGGCTGACTTGCCATTGCCCGTCCTCGTGGCTGACCAGACGGCTGTCGACTTCATTCTCCATTGCCAGACCCGCTAACTCATCGGGTGAAATCGGGTCGATAAAGTTTTTTAGCGCACGTTTAAGCACTACCGGGCGTTTTTGCCAGTAACGCTGAATAAAATCGGGCCAGTTTATATCTGCGTGGTATTCCATATCAGTTCCTGAGGGCGATGACCTTGGGCGGATTATAACGGATGATGATAAGGATGCACGGTGAACTGTAACGTTTTTTTACTAGAGTGAGGCTGGAGTGATGCCATCCTGACGGCGGAACAAGATCCTCATCGAGAGGCCTCCAAGGTGGCTTGTTGCAAGGTGGATATCGCCATCATATTGTTCAACCACATCCTGTACCACTGCCAGCCCCACGCCCTGGCCGGGCCTGAGTGTATCAATACGCTGGCCCCTCTCGAACACCTCAGCCTGGCGTGATTCTGGAATGCCTGGCCCGTCATCATCCACTACAATTACCAGGCCATCATCACAATGGCTGGCCTGCACTTCAACAAACTCCAGGCAATATTTACAGGCGTTATCAAGCACGTTACCCATCACTTCCATGAAGTCATTTTTTTCGCCAATGAAAGCGACTTCTGGAGAAATATCGAGGCGAATATCCACGCCTTTGATTTGATAGACCTTGTTAAGTGCGGATGCAAGGCTATCAAGTAATGGAGCCACTGGGTGAAGTTCGCGATTAAGCAGCACGCCGCTTCCCTGGATACTGGCGCGGTGAAGGTAATAGCCAATCTGGCCCGAAATGCGGCCGATTTGTTCGAGCATAATGCCTTCTGCCTGGCTCACATCCATTTTTTCTGTGCGCAGGGCCCGGAGTGTGGATTGCAAAACAGCCAGGGGTGTTTTCAGGCTGTGAGTGAGATCGGTCAGTGTTGTGCGGTATTTGTTATAGCGCTCACGTTCTGATGTAACCAGGCGGTTCAGGTTACGCACCAGACTGGTCAGTTCGCGTGTAGTCTCTGGGTTGAGGTGTTCACGGTTACGTGATTCCAGCTCTCGTACTTCTGCTGCAAGGGATTCGATGGGGCGTAAACTCCAGCGAGCGGCCAACCAGAGCAGGGGAATAACCAGCAGCACATTGGCAACCAGCACATACATAAACCAGTTCCAGACTTTATTGGCTCGTTTTAACTCCGCTGGTATTGCATCAACCACTACAATGGTTAACTGGGGTAATGTGGCGGTTGCCGGATAACGGTTAATGGCGACAGAGTGCGTCATTGATGCACTATTTCCATTGTTATTAAGTGTTTGCAGGGCTTCCTGCATTTCGTTGTTGTTACTCAGCAACGCCTTGCTGGCGCGCAACGATGATTCAATTTCATGGAAACCATCTGACCTGAGCCACTCTGGGCGAATATTATCCGTTACCCAGGATACCGGGCGTTGTTGCCAGAGTAGTTTGCCGTGTTTATCGTAAATCATGGCAAGTGTTGGGCTTTGCGCATCCAGCGCTGGGGGAAAATCAACGGTTAGCTGATCACCATGGATGTGAACAAACGTGTAATACATATTGCTTTCGCCACGCAACAGGCGAAATGTGTTTTTATCAACACTAACGGTATAACCAGCAATAGCGACAAAACCGTAGGCCAGCGACAGTATGGTGACAACCGCCGCTGTGGCCAGCAAAAAACGCAGGCGAAGGGAAAGGGGAAATAACCATGCGTAAACTCTTTTCATGGCACCAATTCAAAACGGTACCCCTGGCCCCGTACTGTGACAATGACTTCACCTGTAAACTGTGACTGTATCTTTTTACGTAAACGGCCCATTAATACATCAATTGTATGGCTTTCTCTCAATTCTGCATCCGGGTAAAGCTGAAGCATTAATGCTTCTTTACTGACAACTTTTCCGTTATTTCGAATTAACATTTCCATAATGGTATATTCAAAGGCAGTAAGCTTGATAAGTACGTCATTAATGGATAATTCGCGACGAGACAAATCCAGGTGAAATGGGGCCAACGTAATAACTTGTGATGCCAGACCGCTATTTCTGCGCATTAATACCTGCATTCTGGCAACCACTTCTTCCAGGTGGAAGGGTTTGGTCACATAATCATCTGCCCCGGCACCGAGCACTTCAACTTTCTCCTGCCAGCTCTCGCGGGCAGTGAGCACCAGAATAGGTAGCGTGATATGCGCGCTACGCCAGCGGCTTATCATTGATACGCCGTCTTCATCCGGCAGGCCAAGGTCAACAATGGCGATATCCGGCAAATGCTCCTTAAGGAAGTAATCTGCTTCTTTGGCATCTTCCGCTGAGTCAACCTGATGGCCCAATTCACGCAATTGAACTTTCAGGTGATGGCGTAATAACGCGTTATCTTCCACAACCAGTACGCGCATTGGTAGTCCTCATAACTTCACTTGTTTCGTTTTGCCATTTTCGCACATAAGGTGAATTTATTGAAACAGCTTCATGGAGAAGTGTTTCTGGCAAAATAATGAAGAGATTGTACGTGACTTATTTGGGGTTGTATGGCGAGAAGTGTAAATGTTTTCAGTTAATCAGCAGGTAAAACAGGGGGATAAATAAACAAGAGCTAAACATGAATGATAAATGTGAACGCCACCAGGTAGCAGCGCTCACATTTACTACGATTATTTCAAGTCATCAACCATTTGAATAGCACGGCCAATATAGTTGGCTGGTGTCATGGCTTTCAGGCGAACTTTCTCTTCTTCTGGTAATTCCAGCCCGTCAATAAACTGTTTCATACCTTCAGCATCCACGCGTTTGCCACGAGTCAGAGCCTTAAGTTTTTCATACGGTTTTTCAATACCATAACGGCGCATAACAGTCTGGATAGGTTCAGCCAGCACTTCCCAGTTATGGTCCAGTTCGTCTAACAGGTGGTCGCGGTTGACTTCCAGTTTATTGATGCCTTTGAGTGTGGACTGCCAGGCAATAAGTGCATAGCCTACACCGACACCGAGGTTACGTAATACGGTGGAGTCAGTCAGGTCGCGCTGCCAGCGTGACAGCGGGAGTTTACTGGCCAGATGCTGCATAACCGCATTTGCCAGACCCAGGTTACCTTCTGAGTTTTCAAAATCGATAGGGTTAACCTTGTGAGGCATGGTTGATGAGCCAATTTCACCTGCAATGGTTTTCTGTTTGAAATGATTCAGAGCAATATAACCCCATACATCGCGGTCGAAATCGATAACGATAGTATTGAAGCGGGCGACACAGTCAAACAGTTCGGCAATATAGTCGTGTGGTTCGATTTGCGTGGTGTACGGGTTCCACTGTATGCCCAGAGAAGTCACAAATTCTTCGCTGAATTTATGCCAGTCAATATCCGGGTAAGCCGCCAGGTGCGCATTATAGTTACCTACTGCACCATTGATTTTACCCAGAATTTCGACCTGTTCTAACTGACGATACTGGCGCTCCATACGGTAAGCAACGTTAGCCATTTCTTTACCAATAGTGGATGGCGTCGCGGGTTGACCATGGGTACGGGATAACAGCGGAATATCGCGGTATTGCTGTGACAGGTCTTTAACGGCATCGATAATTTTACGCCACCACGGCTGAATAACTTCAGCGCGTGCGGTTTGTAGCATCAATGCATGAGAGAGGTTGTTGATGTCTTCAGATGTACAGGCAAAGTGAATAAATTCAGAAACAGCATGCAGTGCCGGCACCGAGCTGACTTTCTCTTTCAGAAAGTATTCAACCGCTTTAACATCGTGGTTCGTTGTACGCTCAATCGTTTTGATTCGTGCAGCGTCTTCTTCACTAAAGCCGGTAACGATGGCGTTGAGGAAATCGTTTGCGTCTGCATCAAAAGCAGGAACTTCCTTGATCGCTGTGTGGGCGGCCAGCTTCTGCAGCCAGCGAACTTCGACCTGGACGCGAAATTTCAGCAGACCAAACTCGCTGAAAATAGCGCGCAGGGCGCTGACTTTATCACCGTAGCGTCCATCAACGGGGGAAACGGCGGTCAGAGAGGATAATTCCATCAGTAGTAACTCCTGAGAGGTTAACATTGAGCAAGAATTTGCCGTGCCTGTGTGGACAGGCGATTTCGGGAAAACATGAGTTGCAGGCGGCTGCCGCCTGACTGGCGCCACAGCACAGCAGCACGTATGCCAGCGAGCAGTGTGGCACGCACTTTAGCCTGCACTTGCGCGCTTTGTAGCACTGCGGGCGAGCCCGTAACCTGAATACGCGGCCCCAGTGGACTGATTACATCCACATAAATACCGGCCATTGCGCTTATTAAGGTATCGGACATGAGGTCAAAATGTTCCAGTTGGCGTTGCAGCCCTTGGATACGCTCACCGAGAGTGTTAAGTGCCTGGGTGTTTGCCGAGAGTTTTTTCTCGAGCACCACAAGGCTCAGTGTATAGCGAGTAATATCAGCAACAATACCATGACGCTGGCCTGCGTTAAGCACACCCAGCAGGGCCTCAAGGCCTGGTTTCAGGTTAGTTTCCTGGCCGCCATATACCGCCAGCATTGACGGAGGGTTCAGGTCCAACACACTGTTTAGCGAGACATGCAACGCATCCGTGTCACAATGCCCCTGGTGGGCAAGCTGTTGCACTAACATTGCCGCCTGGCTGACGCCCGCAAGCGCCAAAGTGATGTCATGATATTGCTTAGCCACGCAAACTCCTTTCTTTTGTGCAGCGGGAATAATTTACAGAGGAATACGTTGTTCGATTACCCCACCGCCCAGACAGATTTCTCCGGCGTAAAATACCGCAGACTGGCCTGGCGTGACTGCCGCAACGGGTTCGGCAAAACGAACGTCTATTCTGTCGTCACCTAACGGAGTAACAGTACAAGGGATATCTTCCTGGCGATAACGTGTTTTCACCGTGCATTCCACGGGGGCAACCAGTGGCTCACGGGATACCCAATGTAATTGCTGAGCAATCAGCCCGGTAGACATCAAACGCGGGTGTTCATGGCCCTGGGCAACAATCAAAATATTGTTGGCCACATCTTTATCCACCACATACCACGGGTCTTCGCTACCTTCTTTCGTACCACCGATTCCAAGGCCTTTGCGCTGGCCGAGAGTGTGGTACATCAACCCTTGATGATCACCAATTTCATCGCCATCAACGGTGATTATTTTTCCCGGTTGTGCAGGCAAATATCGGCCAAGAAACTCGCGGAATTTACGCTCGCCTATGAAACAAATACCGGTCGAGTCTTTCTTCTTCGCTGTAACGAGATTTAGCTCTTCGGCGATTTTACGGACTTGTGGTTTTTCCAGCTCTCCAACAGGGAACAGGCTTTGCGCAATTTGTTCATGGCTGAGAGTGTAGAGAAAGTAACTTTGGTCTTTATTGGCATCAAGGCCACGCAGAAGCTGGCTTTTACCGTTGACATCTGCACGGCGCACGTAGTGGCCCGTTGCTATGTAATCGGCACCGAGATCTTCCGCAGCGAACTCAAGGAAGGCTTTGAATTTAATTTCTTTGTTGCAGAGAATATCCGGGTTCGGTGTGCGGCCAGCTTTGTATTCTGCGAGGAATAATTCGAATACATTATCCCAGTATTCAGCGGCGAAATTGACGGTATGCAACTCGATACCAAGTTTATCGCAAACTGACTGCGCATCTGCGAGGTCTGCAGCGGCCGTGCAATACTCCTCGCCATCATCCTCTTCCCAGTTCTTCATGAACAAGCCTTCCACCTTGTAACCTTGTTGCAGTAACAGGTAAGCGGAGACGGAAGAGTCAACACCGCCGGACATACCGACGATTACTTTTTTTTGGCTTTCTGACATGGAGATACTCACGACTATCAACTTCGAAGCGGCGTATTCTAGCACGCACAGAACCGTTAGGCACTCTTTGTGAAGGGCCAGTTAAAAGCGCCAAGCAAAGCCAGTGGATAACGTTCACCCTTGCGATAGCAATGCAGGCTTTCGGCAACCAGTGGTGAACGCAAGTTTGTGGCCTGTAATAAGGTTTGCTCATCCACCCACAAGCAACGATCAATATCACTGTCATGTGGTTCGGTTGGGCATATTTGGGGTAGGTCAATAGTGAACAGGAAACGTAAAAATGCCGTGTTATCAGGAGCTATCCATTGGTGTAACTGCAAAAAATGCTGCGGTTTAGCAATGATGCCGGTTTCTTCATACAGTTCCCGTTCTGCGGCTTCAACCAATGTTTCCCGGGCTTCAAGATGCCCGGCAGGCTGATTCCAGGTTGCTTTACCACGTACTTTTTCTTCCACAACCAGAAACTTGTTTTCAGCCTGAACAACACAGGCAACTGTGACATGGGGTTTCAGCATTGTTTTTTTCCTTATATTACACGGGTAATTCCCGCCATTCCCCACAGGGAATATTCTCCAGTGTATAAGGCCCAATAGAGTAGCGAATCAGGCGTAGTGTCGGGAAGCCGACATGCGCCGTCATCCGGCGTACTTGCCGGTTACGCCCTTCATAGAGCGTGATTTTAATCCAACTGGTAGGAATGGATTTTCGCTCACGAATAGGCGGTATACGAGGCCAAATCCACTCTGGCTCAGTAACTCGTTCTGCACCGGCAGGTAAAGTGGGACCGTCTTTTAGTGTAACGCCACTGCGCAGGGCTTCCAGTGCTGTTTCATCGGGTTCGCCTTCAACTTGCACAAAATAAACCTTACCTGTTCGTTTGCCTGGCTGAGTTAGGGCTGCCTGTAATTTTCCATCGTTTGTTAACAGCAGAAGACCCTCACTATCGCGGTCCAGCCGCCCGGCTGCATAGATGCCTGGTAGTGATATATAGTCTTTCAACGTCGGGCGGCCCGAGTCATCAGTAAATTGAGGCAGTACATCATAAGGTTTATTGAAGAGAACTAGCCGTTTAGGACCACAAGGTTTGCTATTTCTGGTGCCTTGTTTTGAGCTGAATCGTTTATCCTGGTGATTTCTAAAAGAAGTTTTATTCATGGTATTTTCAGGTAAGGTTGATTCACGCATTATAACGTAAACATAAGTGCCTGGCATGGCGTAAAACATTCAGGTAGTATTGATGCGCCATTACAAATTATTAACAAAAGAGTAACCAGAAGCGCTCGAAGGAGAGGTGAATGGAAAGCAAAGTAGTTGTTCCGGCGGAAGGTAAAAAGATCACCCTGCAAAATGGCAAGATTGACGTGCCAAATAACCCGATTATTCCATTTATTGAAGGTGACGGTATCGGGGTGGACGTTACGCCAGCAATGCTGAAAGTGGTCGATGCCGCTGTCGCAAAAGCCTATAACGGTGAGCGTAAAATTTCCTGGATGGAAATTTATACCGGCGAGAAATCTACCAAAGTTTACGGCCAGGATGTCTGGCTGCCACCTGAAACACTTGATCTGATTCGTGAATATCGCGTTGCCATCAAAGGCCCTCTGACTACCCCAGTCGGTGGCGGTATCCGTTCCCTGAACGTTGCTTTGCGCCAGGAGCTGGACCTGTATGTGTGCCTGCGTCCGGTGCGTTATTATCAGGGCACTCCCAGCCCGGTAAAACACCCAGAACTGACTAACATGGTTATCTTCCGTGAAAATTCCGAAGACATCTATGCTGGTATTGAGTGGAAAGCCGACAGCGCAGACGCTGAAAAAGTTATCAAATTCCTGCGTGAAGAAATGGGCGTGAAGAAAATTCGCTTCCCGGAACACTGCGGTATTGGCATCAAGCCTTGTTCTGAAGATGGTACTAAACGCCTGGTGCGTGCTGCTATTGAATACGCAATCACTAACGATCGCGATTCCCTTACGCTGGTGCACAAAGGCAATATCATGAAGTTCACTGAAGGTGCCTTTAAAGACTGGGGTTACCAACTGGCTCGCGAAGAGTTTGGTGGTGAACTGATTGACGGCGGGCCGTGGGTGAAAATTAAAAACCCTAACACCGGCAAAGACATTATTGTTAAAGATGTGATTGCTGATGCTTTCTTGCAGCAGATCCTGTTGCGCCCGGCAGAATATGATGTTATCGCCTGTATGAACCTGAATGGCGACTACATTTCTGACGCGTTGGCGGCTCAGGTTGGTGGTATCGGTATTGCTCCAGGTGCCAATATTGGTGATGAATGCGCACTGTTTGAAGCAACACATGGCACAGCGCCAAAATATGCAGGCCAGGATAAGGTAAACCCGGGTTCTGTGATTCTGTCTGCTGAGATGATGCTGCGCCACATGCAGTGGTTCGAAGCAGCTGACTTAATCGTTAAAGGTATGGAAGGTGCAATCGCTGCCAAAACCGTAACCTACGATTTCGAACGCCTGATGGATGGCGCTAAACTGCTGAAATGTAGCGAGTTTGGCGACGCGATTATCGCGAACATGTAATCTGCGTGGCTGGTTAGTGAAGAACGGGAGCCGGTGGGTTCCCGTTTTTTTATGGCTTCGAAAATTCTTCTGCAATGAGCCGTTATCTTCGACTCAGAAAGATCAGGTTCTTGCTGCAATTGTTAAGTCATCAGGAAAATCGAATCCAAAAATCAACGTGAAGTTAACTCGTTGGGGGATTGCGGGTAAGGGGTTCTCTTCTTAACGCTTGCAGTAGCTATTTATCAGATTTATTCCTCTGATGACAAACTGGCGGAATCAGGGCATCAGGCTGCAATTGCGGGGGCTGGTGTTATGGGGGGATGGCTCGGTGGTGCGGCTGCAGGTTTAGTTTGTGGCCCGGGAGCGCCAGTGTGCGTTGTGATAGGTGCCTTTGTTGGTGGTGCGCTGGCAGCATGGGAAATGGACAGCATCTGGAACTGATAATGAAGCAAGTTGATAATTTTTCTCTTCAGGTTGTCAGGGAGTCTCAGGACACCCAGATGGGGGAATATAATGTTCTTTTTGATGGCAATATCACGGGAATTAACGTTCCATATTGTGTGGTAGAAGCAGCGGTTAAAGTTGATGAAGATCTGTTTTTGCTGTTTCTCACCGATGATGTTCCCTTTGAAGAAATGCTGCACATTGCATTGATTCATATGAAACAAGGGATACTTGAAATGATTGACCTTGGTGGTGCATATACCACAGGGTCCTTTAAACACCTTGAAATAGAGAACGACAGGGTTGATTTCCATTTCATTGGTGATACCACATGGACAGTACGTATTGCAGACAAACCATTTTTTCGCATGCCATTTACCGGTGACCCACGGGGTATCTCACGCCCGATGGCAATGAAACACTACATCCTGATTTCTGCTAATCCACCACCCGCAAGAGCAGATGGAATCCGCTGATACATTTATGATGAAACAGGTTGATAATTTATCTCTTCGCATGGTCAGGGCTCCTGTACCTGAAAAAAATAAAGATGGAGAGTATGAGGTTCTTATTGATGAGCAACCAACGGGAATAACCGTTCCTTACTGCGATATAGAGGCTGCGGTTAAGGTTGATGCGGATAGATATTTATTGTTTCTGACTAACGATACGTTGTTTGAGGAAATGCTCCGTATTGCATTAATCCGTCCTGGAGAGGGTGTTATCGATATGCTGGTGGTTGGCGCCCCATATTCAACAGGAATTTTTGAAGAGCTTGATGTCCAGAAGACTGCTGTTAACTTTCGTTTTATTGGTGATATAACCTGGACAGTAAGCATCCCGGACAAACCGTTTTTCCGTATTCCGTTTATTGGTGACCCTCCTTGCGTATGGCATTCATTTACGCCGAAGCGTTACATCCGGATTTCTGCTAATCCGCCAAAATGGCAATGACCATTGCTGAGTCACCCCTTTTAATATGACCCGCTGCGGCGGGTTTTTTTATGCCCGGAGAAACCATGAGCTGGACAGATAATCTCCAGGATGCCTCGCTACGGGGTGTTCCGTTTAAAGTGGACGAGGATGAAGCCACCTTTGGGCGACGGACACAGACACATGAATATCCTGGCCGGGATAAGCCCTGGGTGGAGGATTTAGGCCGGGCTACGCGCCGTTTCAGTGTCCAGGCTTATCTGGTTGGTGACGATTACTTTGAGCAGCGTAACCGCCTGATTGAAGCCATCGAGAAACCGGGCTCCTGCACACTGGTCCACCCGTATTATGGTGAAATGACGGTGACTGTCTCTGATGAAGGACGTGTCAGCCATACCCGGGAAGAAGGGCGCATGTGCCGCGTCAGTTTCAGCTTTATCGAAACGGGGGAGTTGTCATTTCCTTCAGCAGGTATTGCGACCGGAACCAAACTGGCCGACTCCTGCTCCTTACTGGATGACTGTATTTCTTCGGCATTCTCATCCTTTGGTCTGGACGGGTTGTCTGATTTTCTTCAGAGCGGCGTTCTGGACGATGCTTCTGCCATGATGGACACCGTCACCAATGCGTTTAAGTACGTGGATTCCGGTATCAGTGCGGCATCCCGTTTGTTGCAGGGTGACCTGTCGGTGTTGCTGATGCCGCCTTCCAGTGGCATGAACTTTGTCAACCAACTGCAGACTCTGTGGCGGGCCGGTACCCGTCTCAGTGGAAACACGTCGGATCTTATCTCCATGGTCAAAGGCCTGTCAGGTGTCACGCTGGACAGTGGCGTGGTTGGATGAGAGGGCTGGTGAGTAATACAAGCAGCATTGATGTGCAAAATTTGAGTGCAGTTTAATTGAAAAATTGAATGCATTTTATTGTGAGCCTATCAGAAATGGTGGGCAGCAATATATAGATAATACAGAATTATCTTATAGGCAATTTTGATTGCCTTGTTTTTATTTTTGGTTAGAAGGGACAGTTATGAGCGTTTTATTTTGATAACATATCATTACATATAATCAGTTTTTTTCGCCACTATGATATTAGTGGTTAACTCGCTTTCTGATATATTTAGTCTCCTATTTATAAGGAGATTTAAGTGTGAAGTACCATCAACCCATGGTCTTTAAGTTAATTGCATCTGTTGGCCAGTGTGGAACAAATGATCCGAAGGATGTTGAGAAAATACAAACAGCACTTATTGATGCTGGTTATAATGTAGCCACTGGACGTAATCTTGCAGCTAACGGGCGTTGTTCAGTTGATACAATAGAAGCAATACGTTGGTACCAAGTGTTACTCAGCATGTCGCCCTCAGGGCTGATTCAACCAGTTGATACTTGGTTTTTAAAGGCAATTAGTGGGGCAGGCAATACACTTAGGAACCCCCATAAAGCGGGGACTTTAACAGTCAGGGAAGGACAATTTACGTTTGATAACGAAGGTGTTGACTACATTACGGCGATTGATCCATTCCGGCAACCTCTAAGGATGCCATATTTTTCTCGTGTATTACATTGGCCTGGTGGGGTTTCCGGTGTAACTCTTGGCCGAGGGTATGACATGGGTTCTCGTAGTGTCGGGAGTATCTTATCCACTTTGAGGCAGGCTGGATTAGAAGAATACAAGAGTGTTCTCTGCTCAAAAGCTGCAGGGTTTAAAGGGCGCCAGGCATTTCACTTTGTTCAGGCCTACGGACAGTTTGTGGGTGAGATAACACATCAACAACAAGTAAATTTATTTGAAATAATTTATCCAGAATATGTGAAAAGATCTCAACATTACTATAACAAATATCTTTCTTATTCTTCTCATAAAACCTCATGGGATAGTCTCGACATAAAAATCCGAGAGGTGTTTGTTGATATAGTTTATCAGGGTGTTGATGATATAAAATTGTTGGTGAAGGCAGCCAGTTCAAATAACAAGGAAAATATGGTCAATTTGATATTGAATAGCCACCTTTACATCAAGTATGAAAAAAACAGGAATAGAGTGAGGTTTTTAAGATGAGAGTTTTTGTTCTGTTGTTGGCTTTCTATTCATGTTTTGCCTGCTCTGCAGGACGTGACCGTATTGATGATGCTACTGATGCTAAAACAAAAGCATGTTTTAATGAAAAACAATCAGAAACTACTACAACGTGTCTGGATAAACAGAGGCAGGTCTCCGAAACAGTATTATCCAATGAAATAAAAAGCCTCAAGAAAAGAGTGAATGAAAATTACGATGATCCATACCATCTTGATGATGCGGATGGGGATACAATAAATGACGTGTTTGTAAGCAAATTTAATGCATCACAGGCAGCCTGGGAAAAAGCAAGGGATGCATTGTGTGATGCGAATGCCAGCCTGATGGGCGAATGGGCTGCAACTCGTGGGGATTCAATGATGGTATGCGAAATTAATATGAATTTGCAAAGGGTCGCCGTGCTGAAAATGATTGCGCCAGGGGATTAATAGCCCGGAACGAACAGTGGGAGCATGTGTTCACGCACGTATAACCGATAATAAAGCGGGGTATAGCGGTTCTGATACCGGGCCTGAAAGGGCCCAGTCAGTTATTCGGGAAAGTTTTCGCTTAATGAAACTTGTAATGATTCTGGCGACTCCAGCTTACTGACAGTAATCTCAGCCTGCGGATCACCTGCCTGCCAACAGTCAGCTTCAATATTGCAGCTCTGTTGTTTTTTATAGCCGTTACTGGATAAGTAATCGTCAATCTTACTGGTATCGTGAGTACCATAAAACGTCACTGAATAGATATGGGCTGCAGGGCCGGATATGTTCGCAAAGTGAAAATCATACTGTTCAGCGATACGCGGCATTTTTTTCAGTAGCTCTGGCGTATAAAAATTATATTCGCGCTTGTCATTCTCAGTGTATTGAGCGCTCTCCGCCAGTTCCATTTTGATGACAGGGGTGAAGTAAGCAACTAATCCACCAACCAGCACAATAAAAATGACCAAAAACTTTATGCGTTTACTCATAGTGGTAACGTGCCCCCTTTGGCTTTATCTGCAAAAGTTCCGTCTTTCGTGGAAATACTGACGTTACCAGACTTAAAGTTGTTATAGGGTCTAATTGTTTGCATAACATTGAGTAGAACACCACGATAAGGGCGTGCATTGGGCGATTTATCTGGGTCTGGGAATAAGTTAAGTGTGAAGCTTCCGTTTTTAAAGGAACCCATGGGGCCGTAGTGATCCCAGCGTTTGAGAGCTTCCTCTTTACTTACGGGTTTAAGTTGACTGAATGGGTTCTGGATAGACACCACCCGGTAAAACCCCAATAAGTCAGAAACAAGGTCTTCTCCACTGTAACCGCTATCTGTTATCAGATTATTGGGGAATGTCCCCTGGAACGCTTCAAATTTTCTGGCAACAGTCATCATCATTGCGAGCGCTATGCTCTGACGTTCAGCATAAGAACGGCCATGTTTGATATTCCATTTTATAAATTTGCTAACTTTAACGGTATGCGAGGGATCTACCATGGACTGGGAATAGATAACATTGTAGTGGCTCTGGCCAGAGGATTCACCTTCGTTGATTTTACCCAGCAAATTTACGATGTCCTTTCCCTGAGCGTGGCCCAGCTCAATCCAGCCGTGTACCTCTGTATAAATGAGGCCATAAGAAACTCGGGCCGCATTATTCCCGTCAAAATTATTTCTGACCGCATATTCATCCCTAAACGCCATTTCAAAATAGGTGTGTGGTATTGAGGGACTGCTGATTCAGGCAGTAAAATGAGATGATTTATAAGTTTTTCACAATTTTCAATGGGGAGCGTTGCGAGGTATGTCGGAATGTTCCTAATTAAAGTTCCATCACCTGTATCCATCGCATTGCATTCCAGATGGGGCTGGTAATATAAACAGTATCAGCGCCTGAACAACTCTGGCCTGATTTCCGGTGTCATGAAGAACACTGTGACGCAGTTACAACTGGTTAAACACACCTCTGGTTGGTGAAACCAACCTATGAGCAGAAAATACAACTTTTTTAGCTTATAGAGTGAAGCTTAATGAAGCTCCAAACCTTTATAAGCGTGTTTCTGTGGATATTCAGGGAGCCCCGACATGGGATAAACTGGCTCAGAAAATCCGAGATATTACAGTAGATATTTTCTATCAGGGCGTTCACAATGCCAGAGATCTCTTTAAAGCGGCTATTCAAGGTAAAACAGCCTTAATTTCCCATATAAGAAATTCATCAACCTATATGTCCTTTGAATGTCACAGGCACAGAATAAGGTATCTTCAGTGAAAAGATTTATCATCGTTCTGACCTCCTTGCTTGCTCCGTTGGTTGCGCATGCGGAGCTTTCGACAGGTACAGAGCGCGATACTTGCTTTAAGAAAAATACAGATATTTCATCTGATTATAACTGTTTGTCAGCTAAAAGAGAGGCCAGCAGTAAAAAACTGGACGAACTTATAGCCGAGACCGTTAAACGGATAAAAGCCAATAACATCGGTCCTTTTAATGGTAAAGAAGGCAGTTCTGAGACAGCTGGTGATGTATACAGCCACCGTTTTCTTGATGCACAGAAAAAGTGGAAAGAGTACAGAGATGAACTCTGCCTTTCGGTGGCGACAGAGCTGGATGAGGATTCAGACGATTACCAATCTTACATTGATCAATGTGTAATTAACCTGAATAAAAATCACACAAATGAAATAATTCAGATGAACTTACCACCGGTCAATTAACTCAATATTTTTTACAATTAGGGAATCGTGTAAAGTTAAACATTATTCCCTTTCCCTGAGTATTCTCCCGGGTCAGGTGGAATTTTATCCACCTACGCAGAAACAGCATCTGGATTTTATGCATATTCCTCGCTGGCAACCACATCATCAACCGTTGCCGGGTCTTTCATAGCGATTGGGATTTAACATGAGCGGAAACTATTTTAGTGCAGATAAATGCCAGTTCTTTATTGGCACATTGAAAGACTCATATATTGCAGCGGGAACATGGCCTGATGATGCTGTTGAAGTTGACTCAGAAATAGAGGCGAAATATTCAGCTTTGCCGCCTGATGATAAAATTCTGGGAGCTGATTCATCAGGATTACCAGTGTGGTCTGATAAACCTGCTCCAACTCAGGATGAACTGATTTCTGAAACTAAAGACCAGCAAGAAGTAATGATAACTGAGGCCAAAGACACTATATCAATTTGGCAGTCAGAATTGTTACTGGGCACAATCAGTGATGATGACAAAGCATCACTTACAGCATGGATAAGTTATATCAACGAACTCCAGTCGCTGGACTTCAGCTCAATAACAGATGAAGCCAGCTATAATGCCTTTGTCTGGCTGACTAAACCGACAACTCAGGCCATGTAATATCGGGTGCAGTGTTGGTATCAATAGCGGTTACCGCATCAATGTAATCCAGCACTGTATTGAGCCTGGTTGTTTCATCATTGCCAGACCGAAAGATCGTATTCAGTGGACGTCATTTTGATGAGTGAACAAAACATTGAAGAACAGGTATTAGATTTTTTCCGCGATGAGCTTTCACATCCCCTGGATGATGATTTCAAACCGGTCACACTGGAAATGGATACGGTGCTCCAGAATTACGCAGAGCCTGATGAATTTCCTTATGCGATTGATAAATATGATGAAGTATTCGGTGTGGATGTTTCAGCCATCAATATGGCGCATTACTACCCATGGGAAAACCTGTCGCGTCTGACGCGATGGTTTAAGGCAAAACGAGACGAAGTTGAGAAGACCAGAAAGCCGCTGACAGTAAAAATGTTTGCGGAGTCAGCAAAGGCGGGGCGCTGGTTGTACGACTAGGTTTGGTTTTATCAATCGTGGCGTGAAGCCATAGTGTTTTGCCAACTGGAGGAAGCCGTTGTTGAAGATAACCTCGCCACTGTTGTCATGCCTGAGCACGGCTGCTTTCTGGTTATCAACCAGTACCGTTTTGACGCTGCCGCCACAGTAGGTAAAGGCTTTGACCAGTGATTCATAGGTATGCTCAGCATCCTGGCTATCAGTTGCCCATGCATAGAAGTGCCGGGAGTAACCGAGGGTGTTAACGGCGAAGCTCACTTTACAGCGCTGGTTGTTGACAACAGTCTCGATTTCACCCCAGTCGTGCTGGAGTTGCTGACCTGGCTGCGTCTCGAAGCGTACGGTCTGTTTGGACGCACGCAGGGCGCGTTTGGGATGCACATACTGACGCGACGAGGAACGGCAGCCGTCATAACCCTGTTGTTTTATCTCCTGATAAATGACCTCAGTGTTCCAGACATGCTCGCGCAATCGCAGATCAACATAGTTCATGAACGGACGAAGTTTTTTCATGGGTTCACGCCGTCGGGCGTTAACGGTTTTTTCAGTGAGATGTCGTCGAACCGTGCGCTCAGAACATCCGATGTGGTGGTCAATGTCGATAATGTGCGCGCCGTGAATACGCATCTGCTTTATCATGAGAAGGTCCTCTCTGCTTAACATGCGGCTTCTCCGTCTGGTGTAGGAACCTTAAGAGAAGCCTGTGTTGGGTGGAGTGGACAAAATTCATGCTGTTTTCCGGTCTTATATCAGTGTTGCCGACATACGATCCGTTTTACTGTTTGATGCGGGTTTTGTCATGAGTAATCACCTCTGGTTGAGAGTTTACTCACTTAGTCGTGTGTCCACTAATGCTAGGTAGGATCATAGTCAGATCTGGCAGTGAAGATGGAAATTATATCGATAAGGCTAAAGGGGGAACACTGCCTTATGCGTAAAAAAAATAGAATATTATGCATCGTTATTCTTGTCTGCATATGTGTGGTTGCGTATACCATTCCTTACATCAAGATGGAATTCGTAGGTAGCGCACATTATACAGAACAGGATCGACGTGAGTATAAATTTTATACTCCTGATATATTAAAAAGGATGCCAAGGATATCTGATCATTATGATTTTGATTTTTCTAATATCACAGGTCCTGCAAATCAAGTGAATGCTATTAAATTCTATGGAACAGATGATACAAGCATAATTAATTCATATCTTGCATCGTTAGGTTATAAAAAAAAAGGGGGGGATGCGACATTGAAGCTACCTGCTGGAAAGGATCTGACCCACAAGAAACTATTTACGTCAGCGCCCTTAAATCAGAAAAAACTATCATTATTCAAGTAGTCATTGATTTATCATAATAGTATATTAGCCCTTATTCCGTAGAAATGCGTGATAGGGGGATTTTCAACCAATCATACTAATATTATTTTTGGTTAATGCTTATTTAAGGGTGTTTAATTATAGCCTTCTACTTTTACAACTCACAAAACTATCTCTATTGAGACTCTCACACCAAAATCAACATTACATCCATTAAAATTAATGAGTTTACCAATACCCTTAAGTTAAATTTTAAGAGTAAATAAAAAACCACCAAAAATAAGTCTGGTTGCTTTCTAAGTGGGGGTAATGATGGTATCAATACAGCGGTGGGATGAATCTTAGTTTTGCTAAGTGTAAATAGTATAACAAATATATTTTCCAAATTGTGCTATGCTTATTTTTTCTTGTGAATAACCAGCGTATAAATGGAGAAAAATCATGGGGATTATTTCATGGATTGTGTTCGGACTCATAGCGGGTATCCTGGCTAAGTGGATTATGCCTGGTAGAGATGGCGGTGGTTTTATCGTCACTGTTATTCTGGGGGTTATCGGTGCCGTTGTCGGTGGCTGGATAAGCACGTTCTTTGGTTATGGCAAGGTTGATGGTTTTAACCTCGGGAGTTTTGCAGTTGCAGTAATCGGGGCACTGGTAGTGCTTTTTATATACCGAAAAATAAAAGCATAATAATGCCTTTGTATTCAGAATCTCTCAGGGGCCGCATCTGCGGCCTCTGCCACTATTCCCCATGCACAGAAAAATGATTGGCAACATGTTGATTTCTATTGCTGATTTTAGCTCTCTGAGAGCCAGGCACATTGACATGTGTCAGCGGTGACTTCGCCAACTTCATCATTGCCCTGGTATGCTGCCAATGCTGTGTGCCAGTTGCCTGGATCTCCGACAAAATTTCAGGTTGGGGTGATATGTATTTTTTGTGCAGAACATCAACTTTGATACTGTGATCAATGCGGTCTGACAGGTGGTCGGCATCTTCCGGGCTGTTATCCCAATTAAATATAAGTGCCAGCCAAAAGAAAAGCATTGCTGTTGCCAGCGTACACACTATCCGAAATATCCACATTATTCGTTATAACGTTAATCCGATTTATCTGTACGACAGCAATGCGAAATGCAAAGTTCATTTTCTTATGCATCTGGTAATAAGCACATAATGTACAAACGAGTGATTAATGAGCAATTTAGTTTATTCTGAATGTTAATTGAACATTTTTACCTGAAATTGCTCATAAATTAGTCTTTTTTGGGTCGAGAGTAAAACAGAACTGCGGGCATAAACTCGAGTATATAATCCCTTGTAATTAGAAGGGGGTTTTTATTACATATTGGTGTTGCGACGTATTCATCAGAAGAGTACATTCTTGCCTCGAATTAGTTTCCCTTATGGGCTGTTAGCTCAGTTGGTAGAGCAGTGGACTCTTAATCCATCGGTCGCGGGTTCGAATCCCTCACAGCCCACCATTGATTTTCAATGGTTTATAAACACTCCTTCGTTTCCAAAAAATCGCATTGTGACTTTTTTGTGTCCGACTCACTAAAAATCGCATCAATTTTTTTTGCGTGTTCAGATAAGTGGTTCGGGGCCAGGTGTGCATAACGGCGCGCCATATAGATACTCTCCCATTTCCTGCAAAACTGAAAGCGGTACGCCTGACTGTATTAACCAACTTGCCCAGGTGTGTCTCAGGTCATGAAAACGAAAGTCTTCGATGCCAGCCCGTTTCAGTGCATTTCTCCAAGCTGTATTATCATCAACCCGCATTTTCTTACTGCCGGCAGTAACGTTTTATCACGTCGTCTTGTTGACCCTCGGATTTACTGTCGCTCTTGAGATTTCGATACTGAAATCAGCATGTATTAAATAAAAGATAATTCCCCCCTCAAAAGAATTGATTAAAAAAAAATTAAATAACATTACATGATTGAACATGCACATCTTTTTGTATGTGTACTAGATTTATGTAACAAGAAGTTATTTTCAGTAAGGGGGGGCTTCATTGATGTGGAGCAGACTCTTCAAGTGATTCGGTGAGTAGCGAGGGGTTAAGCCATGCAGCTTAAAAGTTCACGGCGTAATTTCATTAAAGGGATTACCGCTGCCAGCATTGTGAGCGGTCTTGGCCTGAAAACGTTCGATGCTTTTTCTGCTGTGAGTCTGGTTTCGTCTCCTGCACTTAGGGGTAAAGACTTTGACCTGTTTATTGGCGAGACACGGCTTAATATCACGGGTAAAACCCGCTATGCCAAAACCATTAATGCTGGTCTGCCTGGGCCGTTATTACGCTGGAAAGAAGGCGATACCGTAACGTTAAGGGTTAAAAATCGCCTCAAGGAAGCAACCTCCATTCACTGGCATGGGATTATTCTTCCTGCAAATATGGATGGTGTGCCTGGGCTCAGTTTTCACGGTATCGAACCTGGTGGCACATATATCTACTCCTTTAAGGTCAGGCAAAACGGCACATACTGGTATCACAGCCATTCTGGTCTGCAGGAACAGGAAGGGGTTTATGGACCAATTATTATTGATGCCGCTGAACCTGAACCCTTTACCTGGGACCGGGAACACATTGTGATGCTGACAGACTGGTCAGATGAAAAAGCATCGGACATTCTCGCGAAGCTTAAAAAACAGTCGGACTATTACAATTTTGCCAAACCCACAGTGACAGATTTTTTCCGTGATGCCAGAGATAAAGGTCTTCGCAGCACGTTGGCAGACAGAAAAATGTGGGCAGAAATGAAAATGAACCCCTCAGATTTAGCTGATGTCAGTGGTGTCACTTACACCTATCTCATGAACGGTCAGGGCCCAGGTAAAAACTGGACAGGCCTGTTCCGTAAAGGCGAGAAGCTACGCCTGCGTTTTATTAATGGCTCTGCCATGACCTATTTTGATGTGCGTATTCCTGGCCTGAAAATGACAGTTGTTGCGGCTGACGGGCAGCACATCACCCCTGTCGAAATTGACGAATTTCGTATAGCCGTGGCTGAAACCTACGATGTGTTAGTGGAACCGAAAGAAGATGCTTACACCATTTTTGCTCAGTCTATGGACCGAAGTGGTTACGCCCGTGGCACTCTGGCCGTTCGTGAAGGCCTTTCTGCACCGGTTCCCCTACCAGACCCTCGCCCCTTACTGACTATGGATGATATGGGCATGGGAAATATGGATCATGGCACCATGGACCACAGTCAGATGCAAGGAATGGACAGCGGTGATATGATGAGTATGGATGGTTCTGCTGTTCCTGGCACTTCAACAGGCCATATGGAAGGTATGGACCATAGCAACATGCAAGAACACCCCGCATCGGAAACAAATAACCCTCTGGTAGACATGCAGGCGATGATGCCAGCCCCAAAACTAAGCGATCCAGGCATTGGTCTGCGCCAAAACGGTAGAAAAGTACTCACTTATGCCAGTCTAAAAAGTACATTTGAAGATCCAGATGGCAGAGAACCATCACGCACAATCGAATTACATTTGACAGGCCATATGGAAAAATTTGCCTGGTCATTTAACGGTATCAAATTTTCTGATTCGGAGCCGATAACTCTTCATTATGGCGAGCGCATACGCATCGTGCTGGTTAATGACACCATGATGACTCATCCCATTCACCTTCATGGTATGTGGAGTGACCTGGAAGATGAATCCGGAAACTTTTTGGTACGTAAGCATACTATTGATATGCCGCCGGGAACGCGTCGTAGCTACCGTGTGACGGCAGATGCACTCGGCCGCTGGGCTTATCACTGCCACCTGCTTTTTCATATGGAAACAGGCATGTTTCGTGAAATTCGCGTCATTGAGTGAGGGAGTGCTGATGTCATTTTCAACGTGGCGAGATATGGCAAAAAAGATGGCTTTCACCGCTGCCAGGTTGATGGTTTTTCCCTGCACTATTTTAGCAATGTTTATGCCTGCTTTTGCCGCTACTACAGCGTTGACGCATGACATGCAACACGGGGACGTGGCAGACATGAACCACTCTGTAATGGAGGGAATGTCATCGGATCCGGAGATGTCCGGTATGGAGATAATGCAGCCTGCAGCTCTTTCAGAAAGCCGTACGCCTATTCCTCCAGTTACCGATGCAGATCGTAAAGCAGCTTTCCCGGACGTGCAGGGTCACAAGGTTCACGACAGCCAGGTCAATGGCTTCCTGCTGTTTGACCAGTTGGAATGGCACAAAAATAATGACTCAGATGGTTTTAAATGGAATGTGAGTGGCTGGCTAGGTGGGGATATCGACAGGCTTTGGCTGCGCAGTGAAGGGGAAACGCTTCAGGGCAAAACGGAGTCTGCCGAAGTTCAGGCTTTGTGGGGGCATTCATTAACGCCCTGGTGGGATATGGTGGCAGGTGTCCGCCAGGATTTTAAACCCGGGAAGCCTCAAACATGGTTTGCGGCCGGTTTTCAGGGCATGGCACTGTACAACCTGGAGACAGAACTAACAGCTTTTGCTGGAGAGCAGGGGCGTACGGCACTCAGGCTGGAAGCGGAATACGATGTGCTACTTACTAATCGTTTGATTTTACAACCTTCCTTTGAAGCCAATATTTATGGAAAGGATGATGAAGAGCGAAACACTGGCAAAGGATTGTCCAGTACCGAGCTGGCACTGCGTCTGCGCTATGAAGTGCAAAGAGAGTTTGCGCCTTATGTAGGGGTTTCATGGAACCAGCTCTATGGCAATACGGCCAACATGGCTGCACGTGAAGGTGACAAAGATAATGAAGTTCGTTTTCTTCTCGGCGCTCGCATGTGGTTCTGACACAATTAATTTGAACAGGACGGGTATCATTATGAGACATTCAACTGCTAAGTATTTTCTCGCTGTTGCAATTTCCATGGCAACCTTTGTTGCTCAGGCTCATCCGGAACTGGCATCAGCCAAACCAGCAGACAAAGATAATGTCCAGGCACCATCAAGAATTGAGCTCCATTTTACTGAAAATTTGCTGACAAAGTACTCTGGTGCCCGCCTGGTGATGACGGCAATGCCTGGCATGTCTTCACACTCGCCTATGCCTGTCGCTGTTAAAGTTTCGGCAGGTAGCGACCCGAAAACGATGGTTATCACGCCGGTAAAACCACTGCCGACAGGTACTTATAAGGTCGAGTGGCGAGCGGTATCTTCAGATACGCATCCTCGTACCGGCAACTACAGCTTCAGTGTCAAATAATGTTATGAGCATTCAATTGCTTAATATCATTAGATTTTTTCTTTACTTTGATCTCATGCTTCTTTTTGGCCTGTTATTATTTGAAATCTATGGTGTGCAAGGGATCATCAAAAAGTCGGCTGCCTTATTCAGTGCCCGGTCTTTCATTTTTGCGTTGATTGTTGTTGGTGCTGGGCTGTCTCTGGCACATATGATGTTTGTGGCACACGCCATGAGTGGGGAAAGCGATCCCCGTGAATTACTCATTCATATTAAGGACATGGCTGGAGAAACTGCGGTCGGTATGAGTTGTGCTATCCGGCTTGCAGCACTGGTCATCGCTTTTATTGGGCTCGCTATCAGCAGCAAGTATCAGGCGTTTTCACGTTATCTACTGATATTTTCCGGGGGTACCGCGCTGGCAACTCTGGCATGGGGGGGACATGCCGTAATGAATGATGGGACCCACTTTTATATTCATTTAACAAGCGACATTGTGCATCTGTTTGCAGCTGGGGCTTGGGTTGGCGCGCTGGCGGCTTTTTCTTTTCTGTTATGCACGCAAAATTCGGTATCCGATGCCTGGGAACTGACAGGTGCATTAACGGCGTTTTCACGTGTTGGCACCTGCATTGTGCTAAGTATTGTGGTTACTGGTGCGGTTAACTTCTTATTTATTTCCGAAAAACCGCTGAACACTTTGTTAGGTAGTGAGTATGGCAGCTTACTGCTGATAAAAATTATGCTGTTTTTCCTGATGATGATTCTGGCCTCAGCTAATCGTTTCAGGTTTGTTCCAGGTGTTGAAAATGCGCTGCATCATGGCAGTTATCAAACGGCTATTAAATTGATACGTAGAAGTATTTTTATGGAGTTTATTCTTTCGATATTAATAATTGCAATTGTTGCCTGGCTTGGCACACTGTCAGCCAATACAGGAATGTAGCCCTTCGTGATGAAATAGTCTTTCACACCCGGAGTTGATCGCCACGAATTCAACAAACAACTCGAAGAGCATGACTAATATGTTTTAAGTGGAACTCATTTACCCTGAAGTCCATAAGGTCCATTTGGGGTTGTAAGTTCCCGAGCCGATGCTCTGCAACCTCAGGTAGCTCTGGCATTCTCTGCTAAAGATTACACCTTGAAACATTACATAGCCCGCGTCTGTTCAACCCAGAGTAGTGGTTCAGGTGGAAGTGTTCCCATTACGTTCTATTTCTTCGCCAATAGGGTGACAACACCATCCCAGTAGGCTTGCTTTTGGGCTGAATGTTGAAATCGAAGTACAGGCGGTAGAACCATGTCTGATTTGCTGATTACGCTGCAGGGAACAATGGATGCTCTGAGTACTACACTGCGGCAAATACAGAAGTTGTGTTGCGCGATTTAACACAGCCCAGAAATTCAGTCGTCAGTATTGTTAATGGCCATGTGAGTGGGCGAAAACCTGGCGATGCACTGTTATCCGGGCCAGATGATGACGAAGGTTTTTTAGGATTACTGAGCCCTGCTGAACGGGTGCCATTTAAAGTTTTTGATAACTACAAAACAACGACGAGGTCAGGAAAAGAACTCAATAGCGCCTCAACAATATACTACAGCGACGATGGTGTACCTCTGGCAGCCTTTTGCATCAATGTGGATATGGATGCCGTAAACATGCTAAAACGTGAATTGGATATATTGTTACCGCTGCCATCACCGCATGAGCAAGACACGTTAAATGACATTATTCCTGCCCAGTCTTTTGATGAGATTATTGCGAAATTCCGCCAAACTGGCGCAGAAAATAATCTTCAATACAGGAAGCGAGTCGTGTCTGAATTACAAGACATGGGATTCTTCAAAGTTAAAGGCAGTGTTAATCATATCGCTCAGGCACTTGGTGTTTCCCGGTACACTATTTATAACTATCTGGAAAAGAATGATGACAAATAATAAGCCAAATACTATTCCTTTTTATCAGGTGGATGCTTTCACCACTGAGCCATTTGGTGGCAATCCTGCAGGCGTTTGTCCATTAACAGAATGGCTGAGTGATAAAACATTACAGGCAATTGCTGCCGAAAATAATCTGTCAGAAACTGCGTTTTTTGTCCCGGTTGAAGGCGGTTACCACTTGCGTTGGTGCACGCCTGCTGTTGAGGTTGACCTGTGTGGTCATGCAACACTTGCGGCCTCTTGGGTATTGTTCAATAAACTGGGTTTTACCGGTGAAGTGATTCGTTTCTTTACTCGCAGTGGGGTATTGGAAGTTTCCCGGCACGGGAACGAATATTGTATGGATTTCCCGGCGAAACAGATGGTACCCATTGAAACACCAGCAGGCCTGTTGGCTGCGTTGGGTATTTCTGATGGTATCGTTGGTGTCTGGCAATCAGATGATCTGGTTGTGCTGGTGGAGAACAAAACCATTATTGATGGGTTATCACCGGATTTTAATGCACTCAAAGTTTTCAAAACCCGTGGTGTTGTGGTGACTGCTCCCGATGAAGAGTTTGATTTTGTTTCGCGTTGGTTTGGACCGCAAGTGGGTGTAAATGAAGACCCGGTAACAGGTTCCGCTCATACTTTCCTTGCCCCTTTCTGGGCTAATCGGCTGGGTAAATACACGTTATCAGCACGGCAAGGTGGTGTGCGTCAGGGGGCTTTGCGTTGTGTAATACGCGATAACGGGCGTGTTGCAATATATGGTTCAGCGCGTATGGCTATTGAAGGAATTTTTAGTTTGTGAATCAAAATAGCCCCAGTTATGTGGCTATGGTGGTTTGTGCTGTCTGGTTCAGCCAGAACCGGAACACAATCTGTGTAAGATGAGTTTTATATTGAAATATGGTTCTGATGGACGAGTTCGATTGGTATATTGACAGCTGGAAACTGGATTTTTCTGGCGAAAGCCTTATTCATCACGATACCGGTGAAATCAGAAAGCTGGGTGAATACCCGTTCCGGCTATTGACTGAACTGGCAGGCAATGCCGGTAAGGTACTTTTAAAGGAAGAGTTACTTGCTGTTGTCTGGCCTGGACGCATTGTCGGTATCAATAGCTTGCCGGCCGCGGTTCATTCAGTACGCAAAGCGGTGGATGATGATGGGCGTAAACAAAAAATCATCCACACTGTGCCAGGTGCAGTCTACTGCCTGTCTGAAGCGCACTTACGCCAGGAGCCCAGAAAACACGCCGGGCAGGTAGAACCTGACGCAGCATTTGTTTACTTTCGGGCAGTTGCTGCCATCCAGAGAGTACGTGTTCTGCTTTAGGCCAGCACCAGCAATTGCTGCTTCGGGAAGAGTACAGCGGAGTGTGATTGAGCGCAGTGTCATCGCTCTTATTATCATTACTGCCTGGATCACTATTGGGTTGGATTTATTCTGGTAGCAATATGCTGGTGCTCATTGCTTTCCATTGGTAACTTCTCGCTGCATCTACATAAATCAGGTTAAGGTTCTTCTGAAAAGGCAAAACTGATAGCCGGTAAGCCAGTTTGTACTCCAGCCGGGTTTACTCGTTGTGTGGTTGTAAGCCTGAATGGGATTAACACGTAACCTGCTGCGCAATATCGCTCACAAAATCTGCTGTCATTTCGCTGATGCTCATTCTCTATTGATTAACGGAGACTTTCATTGTATTTGATATTTTTATACCTGCGTTGTTGCTGCAGCATCATGCAGGGAGATGGCTATAATTTTGCTTATTGGCACTGTATCCGGGCAACATTATTGACTGAATAAAATTGATTCCGCCTGTATGAATATAGGGCGAAGTTTTTCATCTCTGATGAATAATAACTAAACATAGAGAGTGCTTATGCAAAATATGCCATCGCTAATTGAAAAAGTGTCACGTGCTCCTAAGGCTGAGTTGCATGTCCATATAGAAGGCACGCTGGAGCCAGAACTGATTTTTAAGCTGGCACAACGGAATAATGTTGCTCTGGCCTGGTCAAAGGTTGAAGATTTGCGCCAGGCATATCAGTTCACTTCTTTGCAGTCTTTCCTTGATATCTATTATGCTGGCACCAGCGTGTTGCAAACGGAAGAAGACTTCTATGAAATGACAGCAGCCTATATCGACAATGCTCATCAGAATGGCGTCATTCATGCTGAAATTTTTTTCGACCCGCAAAGCCATACATCCCGTGGCATTGGTTTTGATGTGTTTATTCCCGGAATGATCAGAGCACTCGAAAGCGCTCGTGAAAAAGGAATGACAACTCAACTGATAATGTGCTTTTTACGCCATTTACCAGAATCAGATGCACTGAAAACCTTTGAAGATTCACGTGAATGGTTCAGCCGCCATCCGGAATGGCTGACAGGCGTTGGCCTTGATTCTTCCGAGAACGGGAATCCGCCCGAGAAATTCGCCCGTGTGTTCGCCATGGCAAAAGAGGCTGGTCTGCGGCGAGTTGCCCATGCGGGTGAGGAAGGGCCGGTTGAGTATATCTGGCAGGCATTACAACTACTTGAGAGCGAACGTATTGATCATGGGGTCAGAAGCCTTGACGACCCTGAGCTTATCGCACATCTCAGTGATACCCAAATGCCACTGACCGTGTGCCCGTTGTCTAATGTCAAATTACGGGTATTTGATACGATGGCCGATCATAATTTACGTGAACTGTTACAGGCAGGGGTGAATGTCACCATCAACTCAGACGACCCTGCTTATTTTGGCGGGCATGTTAATGAGAACTATCAATCTATTATCAGCGCACTGCAACTGACTGAAAACGAGTGTTACACCTTACTCAAAAATAGCCTGATATCTGCTTTTGTTAACGCGCAAGCGCGTGACAAGATGCTGATGCAACTGAATGCGTTTTGGCATGCGGATGCCTGAAAGCTGTAACCATTGGCCATTCAGGCGGGTTCAATAAAAAAACCGGCAGTGCTTGCCGGTTTTTGTACAACACTGAGTAAAAACGGTAAACACTGACATGAGTGTGTGTTTACCGTTGTCGTTACCGTTTACAGCAAGTCAAAACGATCCAGGTTCATTACTTTAGTCCAGGCCGCAACAAAGTCCTGGGCAAATTTCTGTTTTGCATCGCTGCTTGCATAAACTTCTGCCAGTGCACGCAGTACAGAGTTAGAACCAAATACCAGATCAGCGCGGGTTGCTGTGTAGCGCAACTCACCACTGTTACGGTCATGTCCTTCGTACAACTCTTTACTGTCATCCGCGGCTTTCCATACATTGCGCATATCCAGCAGGTTAACAAAGAAATCATTACTCAATACGCCGGGCTTATCAGTGAATACACCGTGTTTGCTGCCGTCAAAGTTGGTTCCCAGCACACGTAAACCACCAACCAGTACAGTCAGTTCTGGCGCGGTTAATGTGAGTTGCTGGGCTTTATCGATCAGCAACGATTCTGTGCTGGCAGCACCGGCTACACGGCGGTAGTTACGAAAACCATCCGCAACAGGTTCCAGTACGGCAAAACCGTCAATGTCGGTTTGATCCTGACGGGCATCTACACGTCCTGGTATAAAGGGCACCGGTACTGAAACACCAGCAGCTTCCAGAGATTTTTCAATACCCACGACACCCGCCAGAACGATGACATCGGCCAGTGAAATTTTGCCGGAGGCTTGTTGAATGGCTTCAAGTTTTGGCAATACCTGTGCGGGAATAGTGTTTACTTCCCAGCCTTTTTGAGGAGCAAGTGCCAGGCGGGCACCATTAGCGCCACCACGTTTATCTCCACCACGGAAAGTAGAAGCTGAAGCCCATGCTACAGAAACTAATTCACCAGTAGATAACCCTGACTCGGCAATGGCGTTTTTAACGGCAGTAATATCTGCGGCGGTTGGTGTATGCACCGCTGCAGGTAACGGATCTTGCCAAATCAAATCTTCTGCAGGCACTTCAGGGCCAATGTAGCGTGATTTAGGCCCCATATCGCGATGGGTTAATTTAAACCATGCACGAGCGAAAGCTTCATTGAACGCTTGTGGATCGTTCAGAAAACGGCGGGAAATCTTTTCAAATTCCGGGTCGAAACGTAAGGTCAAATCGGTCACCAGCATGGTTGGTTTCCGTTTTTTACCGGGTTCAAAAGGATCTGGAATCAAATCTGGTGCATCTTTAGCTTCAAACTGAATTGCACCCGCCGGGCTGCGTGTTTGTGTCCATTCGAACTGGAACAAGTTCTCAAAGAAGTAATTGCTCCATTGGGTCGGCGTTTGGGTCCAGGCAACTTCTAAACCTGAAGTGATAGCATCCGCGCCGGCACCAGTGGCATAGCTGCTTGCCCAACCGAGCCCTTGAGCTTCTATTGGGGCAGCTTCTGGTTCCGGACCAACGTGCGTTGCCGGTCCTGCTCCATGGGTTTTCCCTAAAGTATGCCCGCCTGCGATCAGTGCTACGGTTTCTTCGTCATCCATGCCCATATTGCCAAATGTGGCACGAATAGCAGGGGCTGCTGAACGAGGGTCACCGCTGGCGTCCGGGCCTTCAGGGTTTACATAAATCAGCCCCATTTCAGTAGCTGCCAGGGGATTTTTAGCTAACGCTTCAGGGTGACGATGGGCCAGCCAGGTTTTTTCTTCACCCCAGTTAACATCCATGTCTGGTTCCCATACGTCTTCACGGCCAGCACCGAATCCAAAAGTACGGAACCCGGCATTTTCCAGCGCTACGTTGCCCGCCAGAATAATCAGGTCTGCCCAGGAGATTTTTTGCCCGTATTTCTGTTTAACAGGCCACAACAGGCGACGGGCTTTATCCAGGCTTACGTTATCGGGCCATGAGTTAAGCGGCGCAAAGCGTTGTTGCCCACGACCTGAACCACCACGGCCATCTTCCATCCTGTAAGTACCCGCACTGTGCCACGCCATACGAATAAACAGGCCAATATAGCTACCCCAGTCGGCAGGCCACCAGGATTGGGAGTCCGTCAGTACGTTTTTGATATCACCTTTCAGGGCGGAAAAATCCAGCTTTTTGAATTCTTCGCGGTAATTAAAGCTTTCACCTAAGGGATTGGAACGATTGGAGTGTTGATTTAACAGATCTACACGTAACTGATCAGGCCACCAGTCAGAGTTATGTGTGCCATCACCTGCAGATTGTGTCGCTTCGTTGCTGTGGAAGGGACATTTTGAAACGTTTTCACTTGAGTTGCTCATTTCTGGCTCCGTATGCTTCCTGAGGATTGTCTGGTATTACTCATTCATTCCTGTAGAGGATGTTCCTAACCTATCTTTTCCTTTCAATAATAGATAATTGAATCAACCCACGGATTTGATAGTTTTTTCCTTTGTGCACAATCTAGCATTTATAGATAAAAACAACTGTAAGTATAAGGCTATTTTTGTCAGTAGAATCTGAATCCAGAGTTTTCTACTGTAGCCTTTTAATAAATGAGGAAAATAAACAAACGACTGATTTAGCCATCGGAGGGGGCCAGCACCGTAGCTGGTTTTGTCAATCGTGTAACAGGAATGTTTGAATGTTCAGGTGATGGGAAAGTTCGCGCAATATTGTGACATAAGCTATGAATTCTGGCTCATCTGGAAACTCTCCCTGGCGCTTTGGCCGCCCAGCGATAATGTCTGCAATATCGTTAAAAAGGCATTCTATTTTTTCTTGGGTAAGCACTTTCTGGCTGTTAGTGCTGAGGGCAACTGACTGAATGTAGGCATCGCTACACACCTGATTTGGTGCCAGATTACGCAACTGCTTTTCCGTATGGATGCAATTTTCAACGGCCATTATCGCATTTTCTACATCCTGTTCACTGGGGTAAGGTTTTTGGGTAAATTTGTTGGAAAGAGAGGCGTACCCAAGCGCGAGTATGAGTGGGGGAGTGCTAAGTTCAATCTTATCAGGGCCAATGGTGAGCTTGTTGATTGCCATAAATGATTATCCTGGCGGTATTGTTATTAGCATAGTCCTTTGACTGACAAGAAAAAAGTGCGGCATATACTGCCGCACTGGTAAAAGGTTAGTGCTTGATAATGTACATATCTCGAGTTAGGTAGAACCCAAGCGGAGAAACGTTAAAGCCTCCGACAAAGGGTTTGACGAGTTGGTTTTGGACGTAATAGTAAACAGGAATTGCAGGAATATCATGAGACAAAATGTCACTGGCAACCTGGTAATCCTGTTTTATTTTGGCAGGAGAGCTGTCTTCACTGGCTTGTTTAAGTGCTTTATCAAAGTTGGGGTTACTGTACTTGGTGGTATTTTGAGTATCGTTAGTACGGAAAGTATTGAAGAATGTCGATGGTTCATTGTAATCGGCAAGCCACGTGTAACGCACCAGATCAAAATTCCCCTGGCGCATTGTTTCAAGCATGGTCTTCCATTCTTGGTTACTCATACTGACATTTGCCCCCAGGTTTTTCTTCCACATTGATGTGGCTGCAATAGCTATCCGCTGGTGATCCTGGGAAGTATTGTAGAGCAAATTGAGTGATAGTGGGTGTTGGGCATTGAATCCGGCTTCAGCAAGCAATTTTTTGGCTTCGGTATTTCGTTTTTCTTGTGACCATGCTGAATAATCAGGTGGGGTAAATTTCATTCCACCAATATTTAATGGCATAAGAGTGTCTGCAGGTTTTTGACCCTGGCCAACAACTTTCTCAGCAATGATTTTTTTGTTCAGTGCCAGGTTAAGTGCTTCACGAACTCGAATATCATTAAACGGAGCTTTGGCTGTATTAAATTTGTAGTAATAGACTCCGAGCAGGTCAGTGCTGTGAATCTGGTCGGTATATGTTTTTTTAAGTGACTGGTACTGAATAGTAGGAATGGTATCAGTGATATCTATTTCACCGGTTTTATAGCGGTTAATCATTGCCGCCTGATCAGCAATGGGCAAATATGTAACCTGATTAATAACTGTTGCTTTATTATCCCAGTATTTATCATTGCGCTCAGCAACCAGTTTTTCATTTACTACCCATTGTGTGGGTTTATAGGCACCACTGGTGACGATATTCTCTGGCTGTGTCCATTTATTCCCATATTTCTCAACATCTGCTTTGCTTACAGGAAACAGTGAAGGGTGCCCGACAAATTGTAAAAAGTACGAAACAGGTTGCGACAGCGTTACCTGAATTGTACTGGCATCAAGCGCCTTTACACCAAGTGCTGATGCTGGCATTTTGCCATCTGAAATGGCGTCAGCGTTAAGAATGTGCGCATTAGCGGCGAATGATGCGTAGGGCGATGCTGTCTTAGGGTCAACAAGACGTTGCCAGCTAAATACGACATCATCTGCTGTGATTGGTTTTCCATTTGACCATACAATCCCTGGACGCAAATGAAATGTCCACACAGTGTTATCTTTATTGTTCCATTTATCGGCCAGGTCGGGCACGATTTTCCCTTTCGGAGTGATGTTTACCAACCCACTGAAACAGTCCAAAATAATATTAAATGCTTCATTACTTTCAGCTAATTGCGGGTCTATTGTCGCAGGCTCTGAACCATTATTTCTTACCAGTATTTGCTTGCTGGAAAGTACAACGTTGTCAGGCACTGTTGCAGCACTAGCCTGTGCTACAGGTAAAATAGCAGCAATTATCGTGCAAAGAGCAAGTTGTTTCTTATAATTTTTCAACTAACTATCCTCATTATAGTGAGAGCGAAACGCTCGTGATGTGGTCGTTGTGATTGCACTAATGCAGTTGATTCAGTCAGAGGAAAATGACTTAACATCTGACACAATCAAAGACGATATTAGGCGTGTGATATGCAAAAAAATGCGACAAAGAATGACAAAATATTGTTATTACCACACATAATCAAAAGTAATGGCTTTGGTTATTCTGGATAGAATGTGAGCTAAAATAAGCTAAATCCATGTATTTTTTATATGGCCTTGCGTTACGTAATAATTGACAGCTTTAGAATTTTCCATTGTCAAAAAAATATTTAAATACTGGGCGTTGCCAGGGAACCAGTTTGAGTTGCGAAAATTGTTCTGCCAGCATAAAGCCAAACCCTGCGCCTTCATGTAATTGAATATCGGCGGGAGTTATTGCCAGATTTAGGTGGTAAATAAATATTAATTCACGCCCTGTTTTTGATGCAAGAGTAACAGCCAGAGGGTGAAAAGAGGCCGGAGGGGGAACAAGGCCAGTTTCTTCTTCCAACTCGCGCCGGGCAGCATCCAGAGGCGCTTCACCTGCTTCAATTGCACCACCAAACAGTGACCAATGGCCAGGGAAACGAATGGGTTTATGTTCATCCCGTAGTTGCAACACTATGCGTCCCATTGTGTCGGTAAGTAGTAACATTGCTGCCTGTTTTTGCCCTGGATTGTGGATATCGGTAAGTACAAAAAAATCTTCGTTCACAGGACTACCTCATTTTTGATTGCTCGCATAGTAGATTACTAAAACGCTTTGGGAGAACAATGCCTGAATGCCATTTTTTATCAGACCGTTGTTTATTGCTGATTTGTAAAGACGTGAATTTATGTGAATACGGCTATTGCTCAAGGCCAAAAAACCGATTACTGTACATATATACAGCTAATGGGTGAGTAACAAGGAAAGGGATATGAATGATTCTCCAATGATGAGTGTGATCCATGCGAAAATGGACCTTCTTGAGTTAGCTTCTTTGTGCGAGTCACTGGTGGGGGAACTGGTGGAGGTTATACATTCACCCACCCGAATTGCATTATGCGGAAAATTATTGTGCGCCCTGGAATCATTAAAATATGCCCTGGATGCACCTATTCCAGCGCATTGCGTGCAGTCCCTAACTGCAACTGCGCAAGAAGTGGAGAATATGCCTTTTCTGTTGGGGGCTGAGTCTCAGACACTGAGGCAATATTGTGCGTCACTGACTTTAGTGCTGCTCAGTGGAACGTTACTTGCCGAGCAGTGGACAATCATAACGGGGTTGCTTTTTGACCTGGTGAATCATCTTCGGGATGATATTTATACACCATGTTTTATTAAAACGGCGAACGGCATCGTCAATGTGCAAGGCGAGTGTGTTGAAAGCTTTTCTTATTCGTAAAAACCAACCCGGTGGGGTAAGCCTCACCGGGTTGATAATGTATGGCAGTTATACACTTAACGGACAACCAGCACTGGGCAGGTCGCGTGGCGTACTACAACTGCCGCATTTGAACCCAGTAAATACGTTGTCACACTGGGTTTATGGGATGCAATAACAATAACATTCGCACCGATATCTTTGGCAAGACTTAAAATTTGGTCCTTAGGTGCTCCCCAGGTGACATGTTTTTCAATCCGGTCTTCGGGTATTGAAAAACGCGCAATAACATCATCCAGTTTCTTGCCGGCTTCACCGATAATATCTTCTTTTTCTGGCAATTCAGCGGAATAAGCAAGGCCTAATGTTGTGTAGTAAGGAAGCGGTGGGATAACTGTTAGGAAATGCACCTGAGCATCTTCCAGTTTTGCCAGTGTTTCGACGTGAGGAACAACCATTTCAGTCAGTTCAGGTTCCGTAACATCAACGGGCACCAGTATCGTTCGATACATAAACAACCTCCTTTTTATGTTAATGCATTATGAGGGTAGCCTTTATCCTTTCTGCGAGGCGAGATACAGGTATCAGAATTGAGAGAAATTGCTATGCAGATAATTGCACCAGCAAACCAAATGTACCGGGTAAATTGTTATAAATGAAACAATAATGGAACAATTTGTTAATGTTCGGAGGTGTCAATTCTTTGATTCGCTAAAATTCGCGCACCTTCTGGTCTGATGGCTGCTATCTCCTCAGAAGTGAGTAAACATAGACAGCAAACATAGACATAGTAACGCGTTGCTATGTCTGACCACACGTAGCGTTCCAGCGCAGGTATTCGCAACGCAGGTATTCGCAACATAGTGGCTAAAATATGCTTGTTACATCGTGCTCTGGCCAGGGACAATTTGTTCATTAGCCGGAGGTTAACGTAATACGTTCCTAACACAAGAAGAGTCTTAATGCTGAAGAAAATGATCTCTGTTGCTGTATCCGGTTGCCTGCTGGCAGCATTTACCGCGAGCGCTGCAGATACGCCATCTGGTTTCACTGCTAAACAACAAGAACAAATTGGTAAAATTGCCGCGGATTACCTGGTTGCCCATCCTGAAGTTTTGGTACAGGTCAGCCAGAAGCTGCAAGAGCAACAACAAGCTGAACAACAGCAAACTATGCTGAAACAAGTGTTAGAAAACCAGAAAGCACTACTGGAAGATAAAAGTACGCCGACAGTCGGGCCTGCGGATGCCAAAGTTGCTGTGATTGAGTTTTTTGATTACCAGTGTGTGTACTGCAGCCATTTAGCTCCAGAGCTGGAAGCTACGATGAAGAGTAACCCTGGTGTACGCTATATTTTTAAGGACTGGCCAATCTTTGCCCAGCGCTGGACCAATTCATTAACAGCGGCTGAACGTGGGTTGGCTGTCTGGCAACAAAAAGGGCCTTCAGCATACATTACTTACCATAACGCTGTGTACAATACTGGCCACTTTGAAGGGGCTCTTACAATCAAAGATATTGATTCAGCTACCCGTGCCGCAGGGGCCCAGCCTGGTATTAAAGCCAAAAATGCTGAAAAAATATTCACTGCAAACAGTGAGCTTGCACAAGCGATCGGCCTCACGGGAACACCCGGGCTTATTGTAATGCCAGCTTCTGGTGCTGATGAGCACAATACTACCGTGTTGCCTGGTGCAGTTCCTGCCGAAGAGTTGCAGGCTGCTATTACGAGAGCTATGCACCATTAATTCAGGGCCAGGTTCACTGCCATGTCTTGAACTACAGCGTGAACCTGGGCATGAGTTCTTTTCGAATCCTCTCATTGTACACAAAAAACTCACCTACACTTTATTGCAAGGTCTTAATACAGCATTAACTTAATGGTGCAACTGGTGTTATTAAGGGCTGGCTGATTGTCTGTGAGAGAGTTATGGGTGGTTATTTTTTTGAAGACAGGTCTGATAACCAGAATTTATTTCTTTAATTAGCTATAAGAATATTTAAATACCCTTATAAATCAATGGTCTTTTTGATAAATCATACTTTTTAATTAGAGACTTTTATTAAGCCGAATGATATGCCATTAGCCTGACTGCAGGGAATATTTTGTTTCCTGCTGGTGCGTAAGGTAAGGATGAAGTCGGGGTACCCATGAAAGAAGATCAAAAGTACGAAACTTTCCCATTAGCTGGGTTAGATATTCGCATCGCAAAAGATTATGATGCGCTGATTGTTACCCCTCAATTCCTTGCCACACCGACAGATCCCACTGTTCACAGCGATAAAAACTTTTTACTCAGTAAAGAAACTGCGCTGGAATTGATTGATCTATTGCAAAATGCCGTTGGTATGCTCAATTCACCTCCCGACATGAAACATTGACTTGCTGCAGGTATGGCAGGGCTGCGAGTAGTCTGGTGGCACGGACTGCGAAATGTGGGGGTCTTGCCAAAATAGTTTCTCTCAATGGTGTGAATCATCTCGCGTTATTCATTTTTCTATGCAGGTTTTTCTGTTCCGGGCCGATAATGAAAATATAACCACGCTCAGTGGTAAGGTTGAGTGACCTCCTGCCCGGACAATTGCAGGACTGGTACTTTGTTTCATTAAATAACAAGAGGGTAAACCTGATGGATGCTGTTGTCGTATTACATGAGCACCGTATCGGTTTCATTGTGTTGCGTGATGAAGACGGAGGGTTTATCGTCGCAGAGTTACAGTCCAGCGATGATATTCAGCGGGGTGACATCATCAGTGGCGTGTTTGACGTTGCGCAAACACAAACCTACAAAAACAAAGCGAATGAAGACGACGTCGACTTACTCGTTCACGGTATGGGAATGACAGAGGAAGACGCTATAAAGTTCATTCAGACCAAAACTGCGAGCTAAGCGATAGTTATTTCAGGAAGGCAAATAATAGCCTTCCTGAACACTCTGCCAGCCTGTTTACTTGCTATTCCTTTGTATTTCGTATTTTATGCTGAGTGCAGTTTTGACTGTATACACCCATAACAACGATTCAGATGATAGTAAGACAGGTGAATAATGAACAATGCATTTGTGGCGGGTATTTCTGCAGCCTTAATGGCTTTCTCATTGGTGGGTTGTACTCACCCTGCAACCCATACAGCGGCAAAAACGGATGCTGTCTGCACCGTGGGTGATCCCATGGTGCAGACAACACTTTATTTTGGTCTGAGCCGTGCTGGCGGGCCAGATATCAGCAATACCCAATGGCAGAATTTTGTCGATCAGGACGTGACGCCACGCTTTCGTGATGGGCTGACGGTGTTTGATGCTCGGGGGCAGTGGTTGGGTAATGACGGAAAACTGGCGAAAGAGGGTAGCAAGGCGTTAATGTTAATTCATAGTAACGAACCAGCAGAAAACCAAAAAATCGAAACATTACGCACTATCTATAAAACACGATTTGCACAAGATTCAGTTATGCGTGTAGATGATACCGTTTGCGTTGGGTTTTAATATCAACGGGTGGCGGATTTTTCCGCCACACATCAATACCTTGGCGGGTTACAGAACCAGGCCTGCAAAAGCAGCTGACAACAGGCTAACCAGTGTTGCTCCGTACACCAAGCGCAAACCATAGCGGGAAACGGTATTCCCCTGGCGCTCATCAAGGCCTTTAATTGCCCCAGCCACAATGCCAATTGAAGCAAAATTGGCAAAAGAAACCAGGAATACAGACAAAATCCCCAGCCCCCTTGGTGTCATGGCTTGTGATATTTTTTGTAAATCGATCATCGCCACAAATTCGTTAGCGACTAATTTCGTCGCCATAATGCTTCCCGCCTGCAAAGCATCAACTTGTGGTATGCCTACAAGCCATGCCAATGGGTAAAACACAAAACCTAAAAGCTGCTGGAAACTGTAACCAAAGAGCATGGAAAACAGAGCATTAATAGCACTAATGATTGCAATAAACCCAATCAGCATAGCCAGAATTATCATCGCGACTTTAAAACCAGCCAGGATGTATTCCCCGAGCATTTCAAAAAAACTTTGTGACTCATGGAGTTTTTCTAATTGGAGCTCGGGTTCCTGGTCTGGTGGAGTTGGGTTGATGACAGACAAAATGATGAACGTACTGAACATATTCAGTATTAGCGCGGCAACAACATAGCGTGGTTCGAGCATTGTCATGTATGCCCCGACAATGGATAGCGACACTGTTGACATCGCTGTTGCCGCCATAGTGAACATCCGCTGAGAGGATAGTTGGGCAAGTATTCCTTTGTAGGCAATGAAATTTTCAGACTGGCCAAGTGTCAGGGAACTGACAGCATTGAATGACTCCAGCTTCCCCATGCCATTAACTTTTGACAAAACCGTGCCAAAGATACGAATCAAAACGGGAAGAATACGCCAGTGCTGTAAAATACCTATCAGTGCTGAAATAAAAATAATGGGGCACAATACCCCCAGAAAAACAAATGCCAGGCCTTGTTTCCCCATGCCACTAAATACAAAATCGGTTCCCTGGCTCGCGAAATGAAGCAGAGAGTCAAATAAACTGGCAACACGTTGAATAACAATGAGCCCACTTTCTGAATGCAGGAAAAACCATGCTAAAAGCGCCTCGATAACAACCAATTGAAGAATATAACGGATGCGAATTTTCTTGCGGTCAAAACTTACAAGCCAGGCAAGAGCAAGGATAACAACCAGGGCAAAACAGAAATGAAGTATGGTTAGCATAAATATTGTCATGCAGGTGAAAAGGAAGCTATTAGGCCATAAATTATCACCCAGGTAAATCACTGTAGCTATGTGAAATTAGTATGAAAAACACACTGCTGGCATGTTGTTTTCTTGGCGGTATCCATAACATTTACCTGTGCTTGATAGTGATTTACTCGAGAGTAACGTGATTTTACTTCACATTATCAATGTCCTACGGGGAGGTGGCATGCTTTTCAGCTGTATTGATTCAGTCTGTTGCCTGGTTTATGCGGCTTGTTTTCGATAAAAAAACCCCATCCAGACTGGATGGGGAAAAATGATTTATCAATAGGGAATGATGCTCTCTGGTTTTCAATGAGAACATGACAAATGTACTTGGTAATAGTGAGCAGAACATGGAGAAATTATGGATTTTTTATCCATGCTTATGAATATATGTCAAAAAAAGCGCTTGCGGAAATGTCAGCAGTATGAAGAAGAAAAAAAAGGCCCCATTGCAAGGGGTGGGGCCAAAGTCAACTTATTGATTATGGAATGAGGTTCGGGGAGTTATCCCTGAACAAATAAAATGTAGCAGTAAAAAAAGAATGAATAATGGAGACAATGTGGAATTTGTGTTAAGTGGAGTTTCTAAACTGTTTTTTTTCTGATAATTAAAATTTTATTTTGGGGGGCTTATGGTGGCTTTTACTGTAAAACATAACCTGCAGGTGAATTGAAATGGGGCTGCTGGATTCATACTCATCCATCATTGATGCACTATTTTGATTTTGAGACGCATTATCAATTCCGAGAGATTATTAATAGAGGGATGTATGTAATATAATCGGTTTTTGTACAAAAAATATTTACTTTTTGCACCAGGAATGCTCTGATCTACGCCGTCAAAAATCAGTGTAAGAGAAAGAGAAAAGGAAATGAACGCGCTAAAACCTGGTAGCCTGGCCTTGATTATTGGAGCCAGAACCCTGTCCGGTCGAATCAATATTGGTAAGTCTGTCTGCTTGTTTGAACGTTACCGTCCCGGTGAACGTTTCATTAACCCGGTAAATGGTGTTGAGACTGTTCTGCCAGTAGACTCCGGATGTAGCCTGTGGCTGGTGACTGGTGATGTCATCGCTTTTGACAAACAACCCGGTTTTGCGTTTGTGCGTGATGAGCATTTGATGCCTCTTGATAGTGATTTTTCATCCAGCGATGTGCTGGAAAGAATGATGGACTAAATTACTGCCGTTCCGGTTGTTCCCTGCTGTAAAAATTGTAGGAATAACCGGGTTGCTCACCTTCTTCGTGCAGTCAACGGGGATTTTCAATCTCGGGTCAATTCAATAAATATTCCGTTCATTTGTACTCACTCCTTCCAGCCAGACTTATCATAAATTTTTAATCCCGATGTCAGCTGGTTAACTGACTTTTCATGCAGAAATACCTTAAGTAATGTGATCGACTCAGCAATACAGTTGTAGAGTAAATAAACAGGTCGCTTATTGGCTATTTGAGTTCCTGAGTGTCATGTAAAATTATTAAGTAAGCCCTTACTGTGTAATAAGGATTTCCCTATGACAATCTCACTGCCGAAGTCCACGCTACGTATCGCCCTGGTTGGTGACTACAACCATGAATCCGTAGCACATGATGCCATTCATTTAGCGTTGGATGACGCTGCTGCTGTGCTTGGTGTGACGGCGGATTATGACTGGCTTGCAACTGAAGAGATAAATTCTGGTGAAGACCTGGTGGGGTATGATGCCATCTGGGTTGTTCCCGGAAGCCCTTATAAAAAAACTGAGGGAGTGTTACTGGCTATTCGTTATGCTCGTGAGCATGGTGTACCGTTTCTGGGTACATGTGCGGGGTTTCAGTATGTCCTGATTGAATATGCTCGCCATGTCATGGAAATGCCAGATGCTGCACATGCAGAGACAGGTTCTGGTAGCGATATTATTATCACACCACTTTCTTGCCCTCTTGCAGGGAAATCCGAAGTTGTCTTACTCCACCCGGATACACAGATTTCCAAAGCGTATGGGAAGTCCGAAATTACTGAGCACTATAACTGCCACTATAGTGTTTCAACTGAATTCATCGCCCGTCTTGCAGGGCAGGATTTGGTAGTAACCGGAACAAACAAAGCGGGCGAGGCAAGGGTAGTTGAGTTGTCATCTCATCCTTATTTTGTAGCGACCCTGTTTCAGCATGAACGCTCATCACTTGATAAGCGCCCATCACCGCTGGTGCAAGGTTTTTTAAAAGCGGTTCGTGTTCTTTAACGTTAACTGGCACGTTTTTTTGCCCGGCCCCGAAACCAGTGACTGTGTTTCGGGGCAACATTCTTACTGGTGTGCTTTTCCTGCAACTGCACCAAAAATGGCCATCACAACACTCAATACCGCGCAGCCAAGCACAGGCCATGCCCAGGAGTGCGTGAATGCATGGGCATTACCGGCTAATGGTGGGCCAAAGGCAGCCAGTAAATAACCAACAGACTGAGCCATGCCCGACAATGAGGCCGCTTCATGTGCCGTTGAGGTTTTCAGACCAATAAATGACAACCCGAGGATCATTGTCGCGCCAGATCCAAATCCAAACAGGCATACCCAGATGGAAGCTGCAGATGGGAAAAACCACAACCCAGCAAGACTAAAACTGCAAAGTAAAGAGACGCCGGCAGCGATAGTGCGTTGATCGCGCATCCGGCTAATTACCATGCCAATAAACAAACCGGGTACCGCACAGGCCAGTTGCATTAATCCATGCAATGAGCCGGCCTGGACCTCGCTGTACCCTGCATCCATCAGTATCATGGGGAGCCAACCAATCACCACATAGTAGATAAGCGAGTTGATGCCTAAAAAGAAGGTAATGAACCAGGCAAGTGAATTGGACCAGATTCGTGGGGTTGAATATGTGGGTTGCTGTGCAGTAGAGCCCTGGTTACCTTTACCAACCTGATCCCACCACATAGCAAGTGCGAGTATCGGAAAAATCATCAGACATACCAATGCTCCTTGCCAGCCAAAATGAATAGCCAGTGGCACCATTGCAGCCGAACCCAGGCCAGCAGCAACGCCCATGGTCAGAGAATAAGCGCCAGTGAGGCGGGGAATATGCCCAGGGAAATCTCGTTTTATCAGCCCCGGTAACAGTACGTTTCCTACAGCAATGCCAGTACCAATCAATACCGTACCTAAATAGAGCCCCGAAAGGTTGCCACTGGAGCGCAGTAAAATGCCAGTGCAAATAATCAGCAATGCAGTAACCAGGCTTCGTTCCGGCCCAAAGTAGCGGGAAACTCGGGCTGCAAGTGGTGAAATAAAGGCAAATGCAAACAGAGGTAAGGTGGTCAGTACACCGGTTTGTGTGGCTGATAACGAAAACTGGCTGCTGACCTGATCAAGCAGTGGGGCAAGTCCGGTAAAAGAAGCACGCAGTGTGGCTGCAATCAGCAGTATTCCGGCAATCATACGCCAGGGCGCAATTAAACGAAGTGCGGTAGTCATTGTTTCTCCTCATCTACCAGCATGATACGCTGTAAAACTGTATGAAGAATTAAGCTAAAATGACATTTTATCGCTGTAATCGGACAAAATAATGGCTCGTGACCTTGCACTAAGTGGGTTTATTCCGGATGAGAACCATGACCCGGCTGTCGCATTTTTTATTGAGATAGAAGAGGGAGAAGAGCAATTTTTTCCTCCTCACCAGCATCGTAAAGGGCAATTGATTATGGCGCTGCATGGAGGAATTTCGTGCGAGGTTGAGCAGGGGATGTGGATTGTTCCACCGGGTTATGCGGTGTGGATCCCTGGTAACACGATGCACAGTAACCGGGTGATGGCGCGTGCAAGGTTGTGTTTCCTGTTTCTTGAAATGGGAGAAGTACCAATGCCAAATCATTGCTGCACATTGCAGGTTTCCTCGCTTGTCCGGGCGTTGGTTTTGTCGCTGGCACAAAGAGGGCTGTCACGAGGTGATCGGAGCCGTACAGACAGGCTGGTTGCTGTGCTGCGTGATGAGTTACCTGAACTACCAGTGGCCCCTTTGCAGCTCCCTTCCTCGGGCCATCCTAAAATTTGCCAGATGGTAAGATTCATGGCCGATAACCCGGAAAACCGAAGAACGTTGTCTGAATGGGCGAAACACCTTGCAATGAGCGAAAGAAACTTATCACGGCTCATTTTGCGTGAAACCGGCATGACGTGGCGCCATTGGCGCCAGCAGTTGATAGTGATTATGGCAGTTCGTTATTTAATTACAGGCGAAAGTGTCCAGATGGTGTCGCGCACACTCGGTTATGAATCAACAACTGCTTTTATTAACATATTTCGCCAGGTGTTGGGCACCACGCCTGGCCGCTATCTGGATCAACAAATGAGCCACTCAGGGAAGTCGGCCTGAACAGTGCTACTGTGAAAAGGCTTAGCGGGTAAAGTTCACCAGTTGGGGGCGTGCAATACGCAAGTAATCTTCAGTATTGAGGATAATCGATTTTTCCAGTCGGCCCGCATTGAAGGCAATTTCCTGTTGCTGAAAAAATAGCCCAGGGTCAGCAATCAGGGTAAGACCTGGGTGAAAACTGAACGGTGGAATGGCACCAAAAACGCACTGAGTGAGTGTTTCCACTTCCATTGGGCTTGCCAGCGATGCTTTTAGTCCGCCAAAGTGGTGTGCGACTTTACCCAGGTCAGCTTGTTGTGCCGCACTCAGAATAGCCAGCACATGGCGTTTAACACTGTTCCCTTTCACCTTGCAAACCAGTGCCTTGGCACCTTGTTCCAGGCGGGTACCCCGGACAGCAGAAACGGCCTCACATTTACCAACAGGTTCGTGCTCCATAATGCGAAAGCGTGCGCCTTCGTGAGTCAGTAAAGAGACAAGTTGGTTATAGATATCCTGATTAATTTCGTACTCTGACATACCGTTATCTCGCATGCTGCTGGATTATCAAGTGTATACCGCACACTGTTCTTTGCCACTGTTTTGCTGTTGTTTGGTAAAGCAATGGAATGATGCCTGAATGGGAATTACAGACAGAAGGTGAAGTGCTGATATTCAGACATTTAAAAAATCACAGGGTATTAAACGGACAGGGGAGAGTGACAGAGTAAATTGCGGGCAATTAAATAACAGAAAATCAGCCAGAAAAGAGATCTTAACTGGCTGATTATAATAGATTAGCTGCTCATTTCAGCTGCTTGCTTATGGAACAGCTCTCTGAATACCGGGTAAATATCATCCTGGTCACGAATATGCTGCATTGAGAAATTTTCGAACATTGACTGCAAATGCTCATATTCCCGCCATAACGTCTGGTGCGCTCGCCGCGTTATTTCAATATAACAGTAATAGCGCACCATAGGCAGTAAGCGTTTAGCCAAAATTTCGTGACAAAGAGGTGAATCATCAGCCCAGTTATCACCATCGGATGCCTGTGCGGCATAGATGTTCCATTGGGCAGGGTCATAACGTTCTTTGACAACTTCATCCATCAGCTTTAATGCACTGGAGACGATAGTTCCCCCGGTTTCCTGAGAGTAGAAAAACTCATGCTCATCGACTTCTTTGGCCTGGGTATGGTGACGAATATAAACCACTTCCACATTTTTATACGTTCTGCTCAGGAACAGATAAAGCAGTATATAAAAACGTTTTGCCATGTCTTTGGTTGCCTGATCCATTGAACCGGACACATCCATTAAACAAAACATCACTGCCTGGCTGGACGGTTCTGGGCGTTTCTCAAAGTTTTTGTACCTTAAATCGAATGTATCAATAAAGGGTACTCGGGCAATTTTTTCACGTAATTCTGCAATTTCTTTGCGCAGTCGCTCTTCTTCCAGCAACTGTACCGGCTCAGTATGCTCAACTACCTCCAGTGCGGCCTCCAGTTCCCGCAACTGCCTGCGTTTGCCCGCACTCATTGCTGTGCGACGAGCAAGTGAATTTTGTAGTGAACGCACTACACTGATGTTGGCTGGCACACCGTTTGCGGTATACCCAGAACGGTGCGTCTTGAATTCATTTAACTGCCGTTGCTGATTTTTCTTCAGGTTTGGCAGCGCCAAATCTTCAAAGAGCAGATCCAGATATTCATCTTTGGATATCTGAAACACAAATTCATCCTGGCCCTCGCCATCATTACTGGCCTGGCCTTCACCACTCCCTGAACCGCCTCCACCGCCCTGAGGGCGTTCTATGCGGTCTTTTTCGACAAAATGGTCATTGCCGGGATGAACACGCTGGCGCATCCCACCACGCCCCTGATGGAACATTGGCTCATTAATGTCATCGATAGGTATGGAAACGGATTCTCCGTTCTCCACGTCGGTTACCGAACGCTTATTAATGGCCTCGGAAATCGACTGCTTGATTTGCGCTTTATAACGGCGCAAAAAGCGCTGGCGGTTAACCGTGCTTTTATTTTTACCGTTAAGACGCCGGTCAATAAAATAGGCCATATTTCCCCCAAACTGCATGCCAAAGCGCAGATTTATCACTGCATATTCTGCAGTGAACAGGCGCCGTGCTTAGCCGGCGCCAGTCATGGTTATGAGGACTTCCGTACTCGCAGATACCACTCGCATAACAAACGTACTTGTTTACGTGTATAACCTTTTTCCATCATACGGTCGACAAAGTCATCGTGTTTTTTCTGCTCATCGGTTGAGGTTTTGGCATTGAACGAGATAACAGGTAACAACTCCTCAGTGTTCGAGAACATTTTTTTCTCAATCACTGTGCGTAGTTTCTCGTAACTGGTCCAGTTCGGGTTACGCCCACTGTTATTGGCTCGGGCACGTAAAACGAAATTGACAATCTCGTTACGGAAATCTTTCGGATTGCTGATGCCTGCTGGTTTTTCAATTTTTTCCAGTTCTGCATTGAGTGATTCACGGTCAAATAACTGACCGGTATCCGGGTCGCGGTACTCCTGATCCTGAATCCAGAAATCTGCATAAGTAACATAGCGGTCAAAGATGTTCTGACCATATTCAGAATAAGATTCCAGATAGGCGGTCTGAATCTCTTTGCCAATAAACTCAGCATATTTGGGAATCAGATAACCTTTCAGGAATTCAAGATACCGTTCAGCCTGCTCCTGTGGGAACTGTTCACGTTCGATTTGCTGCTCAAGTACATAGAACAAATGTACTGGGTTTGCGGCAACTTCTGCATGGTCAAAGTTAAATACGCGAGACAAAATCTTGAAGGCAAAACGTGTCGAAAGCCCGTTCATCCCTTCATCCACGCCCGCGTAGTCCCGGTATTCCTGATAAGACTTCGCTTTCGGGTCGGTATCTTTGAGGCTTTCACCGTCATAGACACGCATCTTCGAATACATACTGGAGTTTTCCGGCTCTTTCAAACGTGAAAGAATTGAGAAACGAGCCAGTGTTTCCAGCGTACCCGGAGCACAAGGTGCATGAGTCAGTTCACTGTGATTAAGCAGTTTTTCGTAGATTTTGATTTCTTCAGAAATCCGCAGGCAATAAGGCACCTTAACGATATAAACACGGTCAAGGAATGCCTCATTGTTTTTGTTATTACGGAACTGCACCCATTCAGATTCGTTCGAGTGGGCAAGGATAATGCCGCTAAAGGGCAGTGCGGAAATCCCTTCAGTACCGTTGTAGTTGCCTTCCTGTGTTGCTGTCAGCAGAGGGTGGAGCACCTTGATGGGTGCTTTGAACATTTCCACAAACTCCATGATCCCCTGGTTAGCGCGGCACAGTGCACCGGAATAACCATAAGCATCAGGGTCATTTTGAGCAAAATGTTCAAGTTTACGGATATCCACTTTACCGACCAGTGCGGAAATATCCTGGTTATTTTCATCGCCTGGCTCAGTTTTGGCTATCGCCAACTGTTCCAGAATGGATGGCCAAACTTTGACCACCTTGAACTTGGTGATATCACCACCGAATTCATGCAAGCGCTTAGCTGCCCAGGGGGACATAATTGTGCCCAGGTAGCGTTTAGGTATTCCGTACTCTTTTTCAAGTATTTCGCCATCCTCTTGTGGGTTAAACAAGCAGAAAGGATGATCATTGACTGGACTGCGTTCTCCATTGGCACTCAGGACATAAATGGGAACACGTTGCATCAATGACTTCAGGCGTTCAGCGAGTGAAGATTTACCGCCACCAACCGGCCCCAACAGATATAGAATCTGTTTCTTTTCTTCGAGCCCCTGAGCTGCATGTTTCAAATAAGAAACAATCTGCTCAATAGCTTCTTCCATGCCATAAAATTCTTCAAAGGCAGGATAGCGTGCGATGACACGATTCGAAAAGAGACGGGATAGCCGTGGTTCTTGTGCCGTATCCACCATCACCGGCTCGCCGATGGCCATCAACAGCCGCTCTGCCGCGTTAGCATAGGCACTGCGATCTTGCCGACATGTGGCGAGAAACTCCTGCAGTGTGAATTCTTCGTCCTTGGCAGCTTCGTAACGCTGACGATAGTGATCGAATATATTCATGGCGTACCGTCCTGTTATAAATTCTGGGAACATGTTACAGCTATCAGTTTTTCCTACTTTTAGCGGTGGTATGCAACGGCATCCAAAAACACAATACCGTCCTATTTGTTATGAGCGTCTATTGTCGATTGATCAAGTTCTTAGCAAGGAGGGATATTGCCATGATTGGTTAAAAATTGAGCTTGAATTGGTGTTTTTGTTTGTTTTATTTATTTATTTGGATTTTATATCTGATTTTTTTATTTTAGTTAACACAATTAACCAACATTGAAAGATGGGCAAATGTTGGTAAATTTTTAAATGATGTGCTGAAAAGCAAGTTTGGGACACAATTGGTTTGTCATTACCTCAGAAAAACATTCTATTTCTGGTGAAACAAAGAATGATTAGCACTCAATTGGTTGTTAATAAAGAAATAACTTAGGTGATTATAATTAGCAGATAAGAATGAATAAAAAATGACAGCCAGGAAAAGTCTTTACTCACGAAATGGGATTATCTGAATTAAGCACAAACCTGGCATCTGCTACACTTTGTGCGTTTTTACTGCTAAGGAATGAGCTAAAAGTGAATATGCGTTCTGTCATAGTAATGAGCACATTGGTTCTTGGGGTTTGCCAGAGTGCACATGCAGCAAATTGGTCTCTGGGGGCCGGTGCGCTGGTTTCGCCAGACCCTTACGTGGGCTATAAAAATAAAGTTTATCCCGTTCCTATGATTGGCTATGAAGGTAAGAGCTTCTATTTTCGTGGGTTTAATGGTGGTTATTATTTATGGAATGATGAGAGTGACAAAGTTGCGTTAACCGCATTTTATTCCCCCATTCACTTCCGGGCCAAAGACAGTTCGAATCATCAAATGAAACGCCTTGATAACCGTTATGCCACGGTTATGGGAGGCATTTCATGGACACACGTGACAGCACAGTTTGGTTCCCTGCGTACTGTGCTGGCAGGTGATATGTTGGGTAACAGTAATGGCATTACTTGGGATAATACATGGATTTACCATTACCAATATGCCCGCTGGCGTTTGAGCCCGGGGGTGGGTATACAATGGAATAGCGCTAACCATAATGATTATTACTATGGGGTAAGCCGCTCCGAATCAAGCCGCAGTGGTATGCATACCTGGGATGCAGGCAGTTCCTGGAATCCTTATGTTGAACTGTCCGTAAATTACGCTATAACGCCTTCCTGGAGTATTTTTGGTATGGGGCGGTATGTCCGCCTTGGTAAGGCCATTAAAGATAGTCCTATGGTGGACAATTCATGGACCGGTGTGTTGCTGACTGGGGTGAATTACAGATTTTAAACTGAAAATTCAGGCATTTTGACGGGGCGCTTGCGTCCCGTTTGTTTTACAGTCAATGTGAGACAGGCTTTTTGTTTATAACCAGAAGGCATGTTTTGCTCTGCCATGGCTTGAAAACAGGAGATGTCAGAAGATGGATAAACGAATGGTTGTGCTACCGGATAATACAGTTCTACCCACAATCGGTTTGGGAACATGGTACATGGGTGAGCGCAACAGTGATACGGCCCAAGAGGTACGCGCGCTTCAGGCTGGCGTTGATACTGGGCTTAGGTTGATTGATACTGCTGAAATGTATGCAGACGGCGGTGCTGAACGCGTGGTTGGCAAGGCGATTGCCGGGCGACGTGACGATGTATTTTTAGTATCAAAAGTCTACCCCTGGAATGCCGGTGGGCAAAAAGCGATTGAAGCTTGTGAAGGCAGCCTGAAACGACTGGGTACCGACCACATTGACCTATGGTTGCTGCATTGGAGGGGAAATATCCCGTTGGAAGAAACGGTACGGGTGATGGAGCACCTGGTCAAGCAGGGAAAGATTAAGCGCTGGGGAGTATCCAATCTTGATACCAGCGATATGCAGGAGTTGTGGAATATTCAGGGGGGTAAGGCCTGTATGGTCAATCAGGTGCTTTACCACTTAGCTTCACGTGGTATTGAATATGATTTATTACCCTGGTGTAACACTCACCAGATACCGGTGATGGCCTATTCGCCACTTGCTCAGGCAGGGCGTTTGCGCAGGGGATTAGCGCAACATAGCGGGTTGCAGAAGGTCGCTGCAGAGTTGGGTATCACCGTTATGCAGTTGCTGTTAGCCTGGGTTATTCGCCAACCTGGTGTTATGGCTATTCCTAAGGCTTCTTCCGTTGAACATGTTCACCAGAATGCACAGGCAGCCAGTATTGTACTAACCAAGGAACAGTGTGAATTACTGGATTCGTTTTTTGCGCCGCCAGAGCATAAGATGCCGCTCGATATGGTATGAATAAACGGGGCGCAACCTGGCAGGTTGTGCCTCGTTTTACATATTGTCAGATGTTATTTGCTGACGGAAAGCACACAAGCCAGTCGGCCTGGTTGATTGGCGGATACTTTCTGCGGAATTGTGGCGTTAACGGCTTCTACACACACATACGTTTTATAACCGTCATCCGGAACATCGCTCATACTGATGGACAGCGCAGGGCCTGGGTTCCAGGCAACAACGTTGCAGTTATGGCGGTGAACAACATCAATACGGCGTGGCAGGCTTTTATCGTGAATCACACTACAGGCTTCAGGTTCAAGGTAAATTCTGTCAACCCTGTCAGGGAATGTCTGGATACCGTCGCTAAGTTGGTCTTCAATACCGTCTTTTACTTTGTCAATGAACCGGTGGCCAAGACCACTCACGCTCACCGCGTCGATATCGCCAACAGTGAAGTAGGTATGCAGTGCTGATTGTGTTTCAAATTCGCCGTGAGATTCCAATTCCATTTCACATGTTGCACCCAGTTTAAAACGGGCATAAAGAGTGAAATCATGGGGCCAATACTTCCGTGATGCATCACTGCTTTTTAGTTCGAATGTTAATGCAACACCGTTACTGTCTTCATTGTGGGCACTGAGTTGCCAGTCAAGATTACGGGCAAAACCATGGGAAGGCAGGGTGGAGTCTTTTGCCGGGCCAAACCAGGGCCAGCAAATGGGAACACCACCGCGAATAGCCTGGCCATGTTCAAACAGAGAGGCCTTACTCAGCCATAGCACTTCTTTTTCCCCTTTGGGTTGCCATGACAGGAGGTGTGCGCCCTGAAGCGCAACGGAAGCTTTCACGGCTGGATGGTCTACGACCAAAATATCCAGTTCTCCTAACTGCCGGCGAGATATTGTCGGTGTAACCTGTTCCAGTACCGGTAGTGCAAAGATTTTTTCAATCATTACTGCCTTCCTCTGTGATGAAATAAAAAAGGGCGACCGAAGTCGCCCTTAAGAATCAGATGCTCATCGCTTATTTAGAGATGTGAGCAATCAGATCCAGTACTTTGTTGGAGTAACCAGTTTCGTTGTCGTACCAGGATACCAGTTTCACAAAGTTGTCGTTCAGTGCGATACCCGCTTTGGCATCAAACACGGAAGTGCAAACTTCGCCGTTGAAATCGGTAGATACAACGTCGTCTTCAGTGTAACCCAGAACGCCTTTCATCGGGCCTTCGCTAGCTGCTTTGATAGCGGCTTTGATTTGTTCGTAGGTCGCAGCTTTTTCCAGACGTACAGTCAGGTCAACAACAGATACGTTCGGAGTAGGAACGCGGAACGCCATACCAGTCAGTTTGCCGTTCAGTTCTGGCAGTACTTTACCTACTGCTTTAGCAGCACCGGTAGAAGACGGGATGATGTTCTGAGCAGCGCCACGGCCACCGCGCCAATCTTTGTGAGACGGGCCATCAACAGTTTTCTGAGTAGCGGTAGTTGCGTGAACAGTAGTCATCAGACCTTCGATGATACCGAAGTTGTCGTTGATAACTTTAGCCAGCGGAGCCAGGCAGTTGGTGGTGCAGGATGCGTTAGAAACGATGTCCTGGCCAGCATATTTTTCGAAGTTAGCGCCGCGAACGAACATCGGAGTGCTGTCTTTAGACGGGCCAGTCATAACAACTTTTTTGGCACCAGCAGTGATGTGTTTACGAGCGGTTTCGTCAGTCAGGAAGATACCTGTTGCTTCAGCAACAACATCAACACCAACTTCGTCCCATTTCAGATTAGCCGGGTCTCTTTCAGCGGTAACGCGGATTTTTTTACCGTCAACAACCAGGTGGCCGTCTTTCACTTCAACGGTACCGTCGAAACGGCCGTGAGTGGAGTCATATTTCAGCATGTAAGCCATGTACTCAGCGTCTAACAGATCGTTGATTGCAACAATCTCGATGTCAGAACGTTTCTGAGCAGCACGGAAAACAATGCGACCGATACGGCCAAAACCGTTGATACCTACTTTGATAGTCATATATTCCACCAGCTATTTGTTAGTGAATAAAAGGTTGGCTGTAAAATTACAAAAACCTTACGCAGCGTCAAGCGGAATCGTGTCAATCATTGCGACAAATCAATCCTCTGCGTAAGCTTTGTGCGACTGACTGCCTCTTCATCCATTTGGGCTACAAGTCTCTATGGGGACTGCGCCCAGAATTTTAAAGTCAGCTCTATAGAATAATGTGACGTAGATCACAAATGAAATTGCGTCGCTTTTACAGGCTACAGTTTAGAACAAAAGTCGCGCCTTGAGTGTTAATGTTTTGTTAGAATCCTTGAGAGAATTTGATCAACCCATTAATACCGGAAGTACACTTATGAGCAATTCATCCCATAATGGCGATATAAAAAAGACACTGACTGAAATGCAATTTTTTGTCACTCAGGAACATGGCACAGAACCACCATTTACCGGGCAATTATTGCACAACAAACGTGATGGCCTGTATCACTGCCTGGTGTGTAATACGCCACTCTTCAGGTCTGAAACAAAATACGATTCTGGTTGTGGCTGGCCCAGTTTTTTCGAGCCGGTCGACAGTAACGCTGTTCGTTATCTGAATGACTATTCACACGGGATGCAGCGTACTGAAATTCGTTGTGCACATTGTGATGCGCATTTAGGGCATGTTTTCCCGGATGGGCCGCGCCCAACTGGGGAGCGCTATTGTGTTAATTCTGCGTCTCTGAGCTTCACCGACGGGCAGTCTGGTGAACAGACAAAAGGTTAGTTGAAACGCTTCAGCAAATTATTCCAGCAGGGGAGAAATAATATGGATTTTGAGGCGGTATTATCCACGATGACGCCAGAGATTTATCAGCGTTTGGCAACAGCAGTTGAGCTTGGAAAATGGCCTGATGGTGTAGCCCTGACTCAGGAGCAAAAAGAAAACTGCCTGCAGTTGGTAATGCTCTGGCAACAGCGCACAAACGCTGACCCTGAACATATGACAATTGGCACTGATGGCCAGATTATGATGAAGAGCAAGCAACAATTAAAAGCGGAATTCGGTATTGAGCAGGCATCAATCGCTACCTTGAAACCACGAGACTGACGATGTATTTAGCCCATAGTTGAGGTTATTGGCTTGCAATAGTATAAGTGACACTGTCACCTTTTAAACATTACTGACGGCTTGCTCTTACTAAACCGTCAGTAATGGGGGTTAATACATTGGATGTCGAAAAAAGATGTCGCGAAAAAAGGGATATCGCGAAAAAAACGTAAGCCGATTATGCGCGACCAGCAGGCAATGGAAAACTGCACGCTACGAAGATGAGGAAGCTTGTAGCCTCAGCCATGCAATTCGAACCATTCCTCCAGCGTATAGAGGGTTGCACCAGCGCAAGCCATATCCTGGAATGCGCGGATGCTGTCACCTTCCTGCATTTCAACTCCCCGGCATCCGTCCACAATCACTGCAACCTGATACCCGAGTTTCAGGGCATCAAGCACTGTGAATTTGACGCAGTAATCGGTTGCTAAACCCATAATAATTAATTGATTTACATGGCAATGCTCGAGCCAGGTGCGTAGCTGTGTTTCTTGCCGGTGCCCGTTGTCAAAAAATGCACTGTAGCTATCAATTAGCGGGTTTTCACCTTTCTGAAAACAGGCGGAGATAGCCTCTTTTTTCAGTAATGGATGCAATTCGGCACCAGGTGTGTGTTGAACACAATGATCCGGCCACCAGGTTTGCTCCAGCCCGTCCAGTACACCAGTTGTGAACGGCTCCGAGCCCTGTACGCTGGCAAAACTACCGTGGTCCTGCGGGTGCCAGTCCTGGGAGGCGATGACTATTTCTCCTCGTGTCCGGCACCATTTGATCAGCTGATTGGCGACTTCAACGGTGGCATCGCCTTCGGCGACAGCCAGAGCGCCCCCAGCACAAAAGTCATTCTGGATATCAACCAGCAATAAGGCTCTGTGTGCCATGTAAACCTCCATCAATCCGGGGTCAGTTCACCACGTAAGTTGCTCATCATCTGCTGACGTACTGTTTCGCTGCCCAGGTTTTGGCTGAGCAAGTAATGCAACTTAGTCAGGGTTGCTTCAACCGTCATATCGAAGCCACTAATGACTCCTGCTTGTGCCAGTGCATTTCCAGTAGCATAGCCCCCCATATTGACTTTACCAGACATACACTGTGTCAGGTTTACAACAACAATACCCCGGTCACAAGCTTCCTGTAGTGTTTCGGTGAATGCCGGGTTTTGTGGCGCGTTACCAACACCATAAGAACGCAGAATAAGCGCTTTAACGGGCTGACGCACAAAGTTACGAACCACATCGGCTGCGATACCAGGGTAAATCGTGACGACACCAATCGGTTGTGGAGTTATAGGGTGTACCACTAATTCCCCAGAACCTTTGGGTGCTGGAGGAGTATTGAGACGGCGAATATGAATACCGGCTTCCAGCAATGGCGGCAAATTAGGTGATGCAAAAGCATCAAAACCATCTGCATGTGCTTTGGTTGTTCGGTTACCGCGGTAAAGGCGGTTATTAAAAAACAGCGAAACTTCGTTAATTGGGTAATTAGCTGCGATGTACAACGCATTAAGTAAGTTTATCTGGCCGTCGGAACGAAGTTCTGCCAGGGGAATTTGCGAGCCGGTGACAATCACTGGCTTACCGAGGTTTTCCAGCATAAACGAGAGTGCGGAAGAGGTGAATGCCATGGTATCCGTGCCATGCAGGATAACAAAACCATCGTATTCGTCGTAATGTGCGGCGATATCATCGGCAATATGTTGCCAGTCTTCTGGCGTCATATCGGATGAGTCCATCAGCGGTTGGTACTCATGGATAGTAAATGCGGGCATTTCTGGCCGGTGAAACTCTGGCATTTGCGCAAGCTGGTGCTGTAAATGACCAGATACAGGTATGTAACCATTCTCAGAACGTTGCATACCGATGGTGCCGCCTGTGTAAGCGACATAAATAGATTTTTTTTGCATATCAGGGCCCTGGGCGTGCATAAACAGGCGCAGTATAGAGAGGAATTGGCAAAAAATCAGCCCGGATCTACCGGGCTGATTGCTTGATTAATGAATGTCGGAACAATTAAGACACCAGGCATAACGGTGCCGTGGGTCATTAAAGAGAGCCAGGCTGTTACTTTGCGCCATAATCTCCTTGCTGGCAGTAGCCAGGGGGGCAGGTAGCATGGCCTGTAACGCATTGGGAAGCATGGCCCGAACTGAGCCGTCAAACATACCTATGACTTTGTCCAGCATACCGGGCTCAGCCTGGTAATAAACTTGATGCCACTGTTTGAGCTTTGCCAACTCTGCAGCTTTTTTCAGCGCATCGTCGAAATCACCCAGGCTGTCAACCAGACCGTTGTTTTTGGCATCCTGCCCAGTCCAGACGTGGCCCTGAGCAATTTGGTCTATCTGGTCCGGGGTTTTGTGGCGTGATTGTGCAACCAGAGTGATAAAACGCTTATAGCCATTTTCAATACTCAGTTGCATCATCTGTTGCACTTCAGGCGGTAAAGCCTGGGTCATGGAGACCTGTGCCAGCGGGGATGTTGATACCCCATCTGAATGAACACCAATCGAATTCAGGCTATTTTCGACGGTGTTGATAACACCGAAAATGCCAATTGAGCCGGTAAGTGTGTTGGGGTTAGCAATAATGTAGTTGGCGGGTGTGGAAATCCAGTATCCACCTGAAGCCGCCATACCACCCATAGAAACCACGACTGGTTTACCTGCCTGGCGTGCTGCGGCCAGTTCTTCACGAATCAATTCAGAAGCGTTGACACTACCACCTGGGCTATTTACACGCAGTACAATCGCTTTCACTGTTGGATCCAGACGAGCTTCCCGAATCTGTTCTGCAGTGGTGTCACCACCTACATTTCCTTGTGTTTCCGGGCCATCCATAATTGCGCCATTTGCGAAGATGACTGCAATTGCACCACCGGCATCAGAAGGAGTGTGTAAAGGATAGTCATAAATACTGACTGCCCGGAACTGATGGTCTTTTTTGCTCCAGCCAAACTGTTTAGTTAGTGCTTTTTCAACCTGCGCATGGGTTGCCAGCTCATCGACCAGTTTGTTATCCAGTGCATATTTGGCTGTGTCGCCACCGGTTTGCTGCAAACCTGCCAGTAACGCCTGTGCGCCGGGGAATACTTGCTGTGCCGTGATGTTTCGGTTAGCTGCAAGTGTATTCAGGTAGTTTTGCCACAGCTCGCCAATCCAGCGGCTGTCTGCATCGCGAGCCGCAGGTGACATATCGTCACGAATAAAGGGTTCAACTGCAGATTTGTAAGTACCAACCCGGAAAACATGGGTGGTGATTTTTAGCTTATCCAGCAGGGATTTATAGTAAAGCCCGCTGGTGGCGAAACCGTGCAGGTCAACGGTACCTTGCGGTGCCAGATAAATTTTATTTGCGAAGCTTGCCAGGTAATACTGGCCCTGGCTGTAATTGCTGCCATACGCAATAACAGGTTTGCCGCTGTCGCGAAATTCGCGCAGGGCTTTCCCGATATATTGCATGGATGGCTGGTCTGCACCTGCAAAATCTTTTAAATCCAGCACGATGCCTGTGATGTTGTGATCATCTTTTGCCTGGCGTATTGCATCCACAATATCAAACAGCGAGTTTTCTTGTAGGCGGTCGGAATTAGCGCCCAGTAACTGGCGGCTGATAATGCCTAATTTATTTGTTACTGAGGGTTTATCGACAATGACGCCGGTAATATCCAGAAGCAGGGCTCCGCGCTGTGGGACCTCTGGTGGGGTACGTAATTGGTACCACACGCCAACACCAACTAGCACCACCAAAATAAATATCAGGTTGAGTACCAGGTTGCGAAAAAAACTTAGCAAACGCCATGTCCATGTAAAAAAACCACTAATAATTCGCCAAAGAGTGCGCATGTATTCTCCATATTAATTTCGGTCGGCTCGCCTGGTTCGGATTCAGTGCTGCACCGCACAGTGTGGTTATCCTAAATAGCTCTTGCGCAGTTGTCAGCATGAATCGCGGCGGACGCTGTAACAAAACCTGTTGCTGTGTTAATTTTGTGAATAAAAATTAACACAGGAGCTAACAGATGGACGCACTGGAATTACTGGTTAACCGCCGTAGCGCTTCACGGCTGGCAGAGCCTGCACCGCAAGGTGATGCGCTGACACAAATATTACGCGCCGGGATGCGAGCACCCGACCATGGCGCTCTTCAACCGTGGCGTTTTGTGCTGATTGAGGGTGAGGGGCGTGACCGCTTCAGTTCTCTGCTCGAACAGGCTGCACTGGCAGAAAATATGGATGAAAAAGCAGTAGACAAAGCAAAGAATGCGCCGTTTCGGGCACCGCTGATTATCACTGTTATCGCACATTGCGAAGTGCACCCCAAAGTGCCCGTTTGGGAGCAAGAAATGTCTGCTGGCTGTGCTGTTATGGCAATGCAGATGGCTGCAGTGGCACAAGGGTACAACGGTATCTGGAGAACAGGTTCATGGACTGAGCACCAACAGGTACGTGAAGCAATGTCCTGCCGCGAGCAGGATAAAATTGTTGGTTTCTTGTACTTAGGTACACCACAGTTAAAAGCGGCCTCAACGGTTGCGACTCCAGATATGACAAATTTTGTCCGACATTTCTGAGTTATTGTTATGACTGTCTGATAGATAAGCAAATTTGTAATTATTCAGACAGTCATACTTACCTCTCTGTCAGAGAATCGTTACCATAGCGGGCAAAGAGACTGACAGGAGGTTCTCCATGAGTGAAAAACCTATTCGTTTAACGCAATACAGCCATGGTGCTGGTTGTGGGTGTAAAATCTCGCCAAAAGTTCTGGAAACAATCCTTCATTCGGAGCAGGAAAAATTTTGCGACCCGCAATTGTTGGTCGGTAATGAAACCCGCGATGATGCCGCCGTTTATGACCTGGGTAACGGAACCTGCATAATCAGTACCACTGATTTTTTCATGCCCATTGTTGATAACCCTTTTGATTTTGGTCGCATAGCTGCTACGAACGCCATTAGTGATATTTATGCCATGGGTGGTAAACCTATTATGGCTATTGCCATTCTTGGCTGGCCCATTAATACACTGGCTCCGGAAATTGCTGCACAGGTGGTTGATGGTGGGCGGTTTGCCTGCAGGGAAGCCGGTATTGCACTGGCGGGTGGGCATTCAATTGATGCACCTGAACCTATCTTTGGGCTGGCTGTTACTGGTGTGGTCCCAACCGAACGCGTGAAACAAAACTCAACCGCCATTGCGGGTTGCCAATTATATCTAACCAAACCTCTGGGGATTGGTGTGCTGACAACGGCAGAGAAAAAAGGTCTGTTAAAAACTGAGCATGTTGGTCTTGCCACCGAAGTCATGTGCCGGATGAACAAAGCAGGTGCAGATTTTGCCGCGCTGGATGGGGTAAAAGCTATGACTGACGTAACCGGTTTTGGCTTGCTGGGGCATTTAAGCGAAATGTGCCAGGGGGCAGGTGTTCAGGCAGAATTAGTATACAGCCAGGTGCCAACCTTACCCGGGGTGGAGGAATATATCGCGCAGGGTTGTGTGCCTGGCGGCACTGACCGTAACTTCGCCAGCTATGGGCACTTAATGGGTGAAATGCCAGCAGCATGGCGTAATTTGCTGTGTGATCCACAAACTTCTGGTGGTTTGTTGCTTGCCGTCAGCCCACAGGCAGAATCTGAGGTAACTGCTGTTGCTGAACAGCACGGCATCACACTACAGGCGATTGGTGAACTGAAAACCGCACGAGCCGGGCGCCCTATGATTGAGATCCGGTAATTTATGCGGCTGTTTATTGCAGAAAAACCCAGCCTTGGGCGTGCTATTGCCGATGTTTTGCCAAAGCCACATCGCAAAGGTGATGGTTTTATTGCCTGTGGGGATAACCAGACGGTGACCTGGTGCATTGGTCACTTATTGGAGCAGGCAGAACCTGATGGTTATGACACGCGGTTTTCTCGCTGGAACCTTGGGGATTTACCTATTGTTCCGGAAAAGTGGCAACTCCGGCCTCGTGCGGCTTCTGCCCGGCAATTAAAAGTTGTGGAGCGGTTGCTGGGTGAAGCCAGCGAAGTGATTCATGCAGGTGACCCGGACCGGGAAGGGCAACTGTTGGTAGACGAAGTTCTCGATTACCTGCAACTCGCACCACAAAAACGTCGTGAAGTTAAACGTTGTCTGATCAATGACCTTAACCCTCAGGCGGTTGAGCGAGCTATAGGGCGATTACGTGATAACAGCGAGTTTGTCCCACTGTGTGTGTCCGCACTGGCACGCTCGCGAGCGGACTGGCTTTATGGCATTAATATGACCCGCGCCTGGACTCTGGTAGGGCAGCGAGCCGGGTTTAAAGGTGTGCTGTCTGTGGGGCGAGTACAAACGCCAGTATTGGGGCTGGTGGTGCGGCGTGATGAAGAAATAGCCAATTTTGTTCCAAAGGATTTCTTTGAAGTAAGGGCGCACATCGTGACCGCCCAGGATGAGCGCTTTATTGCTATCTGGCAACCCAGCGAATCTTGTGAGCCCTGGCAGGATGAAGAAGGGCGGTTGCTACATCGCCCACTGGCCGAACATGTTGTCGCACGAATCACAGGGAAGCCCGCGCTGGTTACTGGCTACAGTGATAAACGCGAATCTGAAACGGCGCCGTTGCCGTTTTCACTTTCCGCTTTACAGATTGAAGCGGCAAAACGTTTTGGATTAAGTGCCCAAAATGTGTTGGATATTTGCCAGAAACTTTATGAAACCCACAAACTGATTACTTACCCGCGTTCTGATAGCCGTTACTTGCCGGAGGAACATTTTGCTGGCCGCCATTCGGTGCTGAAGGCAATAGGTGTTCATGCTCCTGCGCTACTCCCCCAGCCCGCAGTGGATCCAGAACGGCGTAACCGTTGTTGGGATGATAAAAAAGTGGATGCCCACCATGCCATTATCCCAACGGCTCGTACTGCCTCCGTGAAGCTTTCTGAAAATGAAGCTAATGTTTATACATTGATAGCCCGGCAATACCTTATGCAGTTCTGTGCTGACGCCTGGTACCGCAAGTGTGTTATTGAACTCGACATTGCGGGCGGCAAGTTTATCGCCAAAGCCCGTTTCCTGGCGGATGCGGGTTGGCGAGTATTGCTGGGTGGCAAAGAGCGTGATGAAGAAAACGATGGCATGCCGTTACCTGTGGTGAGTGAAGGTGACTCATTGCTCTGTGAATCAGGTGAAGTTGTGGAGCGGCAAACGCAACCTCCACGTCACTTCACTGATGCCACATTACTCTCTGCTATGACCGGTATCGCGCGTTTTGTGCAGGATAAAGACCTGAAGAAAATTCTTCGTGCAACTGATGGTTTAGGGACAGAGGCAACTCGCGCAGGTATCATTGAGTTGTTGTTTCGGCGTAGTTTTCTGGAGAAAAAAGGGCGCTATATACATGCAACGCCTGCCGGGTGCGCGCTAATTCATTCGCTGCCTGAAAGTGCCGGACGCCCTGATATGACCGCACACTGGGAGTCTGTGCTGACACAGATCAGTGAGAAGCAGTGCCGTTATCAGGATTTTATGCAACCACTGGTTGCAACCTTACATCAACTTATTGAACAGGCGCGCTCTGCTCAGCCTTCACAATTTCGGGGTATTCGGTCTACGCAGAACGCCACAAGTGGGAAAACAGAGGGGAAACATGGTAATAAAACATCTGTTCGCCGTAAGCCTCGTGCTGGGCGTAAGCCTGGCGGCGGGAGCCCAAAACCGGCAGCCTGACGTGCAAGTAAATGTCCCTGCTGAGGTCTTTACCACTCAAGGGCAACAACAAACTCCACCGTGTAATCAGTGCTGTATCTACCAGAACCAAAACTATTCGGAAGGTGCGGTGATTAAAATGGAAGGGGTTCTGCTGCAGTGCCAGCGTGATGACCGGGTTATGGGAACAAACCCGCTGATGTGGCGGCGGGTGAAGCCATAAAAGCGTTAAGTAAAGGGACATCTGCCGGTGCCATTGGGTACTGGCAGGCTTCCTGAGGGGTAACCCATACCAGCGCAGTATGGTGCCGGTTATCCGGGGTGCCAATAAAAGTGGGGACAAACCAGCCGTGAAGGTTAATCACCCGCCCATTGACCGGGTGGCTGTGGCTGGTTATATAACTTTCAGGGTGTACATCTATACCCAATTCTTCATTCAGCTCCCGGCACAGAGCTTGTTGCTGTGTTTCACCCGATTCCATTTTCCCGCCAGGAAATTCCCACAGCCCTGCCTGGTCTCCTTGGGGAGGGCGTTGTGCAAGTAACAATTTGCCATTGTTCACGATAATGGCTGCAACAACTTCAATCATATCCATATGTATCTCCCCAAGAATGTTTTACTGACTGTTACCTCAGAGTGAAAACTCGGCCCACACAGGTGCATGATCGCTGGGTTTTTCCATTGAGCGAATTTCGTAATCAATCCCCACACCAGTACACCGGCTTGCCAGTGGCTCACTTGCCAATAATAAATCGATGCGCAGACCACGGTTTTCGTCAAAACCCCGAGAACGGTAATCAAACCACGAAAATTTGTCCTGCGTTTCCGGGTGTGCAGCCCGGAAAGTGTCCACCAGGCCCCAATCAAGCAGGCGTGCCATCCATTCGCGCTCTTCTGGCAAGAATGAACATTTGCCTGTGCGTAACCAGCGCTTACGGCTGTCTTCGCCAATACCGATATCGTTATCGGTCGGGCTGATGTTCATATCGCCCATAATCAGCACTGGATTGGTGTTACTCAGAGAGGTTGTCAGGTAATCCTGGAGGTCAGCGTAGAACCGTTGCTTTGCCGGGAATTTCACTGGGTGCTCACGGCTTTCACCTTGTGGAAAATAGCCGTTAATGACAGTCAGTGTTCCCAGTGCGGTTGGGATATCCGCCATGATAAGGCGACGTTGCGCATCTTCCTCATCGCCAGGAAAGCCACGTCGCACCGCCAGAGGTTCTGCTTTAGTTAGCAGTGCTACACCATAGTGGCCTTTCTGGCCGTGGTAAAACACGTGATAACCCAGCTTTGCTACATCTTCGAGCGGAAACATATCGTCATGTACTTTGGTTTCCTGCAGCCCTATCACATCTGGCTGATGTTGTGCCACGATGGCTTCCAGTTGATGTGGTCTTGCACGCAATCCATTGATATTAAAAGAGATAAATTTCATCGCTCTGCTCCACCCTGAAACAAATTAAAAACGGGATGTTAACAGAAAACCTGTAGTTGTGCTCTTCATTCCTGACAGTTACTGCTGTTGGTGTGAAAGGTTTTTGCTCTTGATTGGTGCACAATGCACTGAAAATGCGCATTTGGGGTGAATATATTCCGCTCCTGATCACAGAATCAGCATGATCTTTTATACATGCATATATTTTCTTTTTTTTATCTTGCAACTGGCGGTCTAATGTAAATTTATTCACTTTTTATGCAAAATAAGTGAATAGAAAGCTTTGTAACTTATTGATTTTTGGTTTACGAAAATGAGTTATTCACTTTTTGCTATTGGCTGGCACGTTCCCTGCAATCTACATTAGTTATCAGTAATTCTTTTTTTACATAAATAAAACATTTGATTAACTAAGGCAGGCGTAATTATGGTTCAGCAAGTTACTCGGGAACAATTCGATGAGTTTATGGTTCCTGTCTATGCTCCGGCACCTTTTATACCGGTGCGAGCTGAAGGTTCACGTCTGTGGGATCAGCAGGGTAATGAATATATTGATTTCGCTGGGGGTATTGCTGTTAATGCGCTGGGCCATGCACATCCAGCCTTGAGGGATGCACTTGCAACCCAGGCTGAGAAATTATGGCATACCGGCAATGGCTATACTAACGAGCCTATTTTGCAGCTTGCACGCCAGATAACCGAAGCCACCTTTGCAGATAAGGTTTTTTTCTGTAACTCCGGTGCTGAAGCCAATGAAGCTGCAATGAAACTGGCACGTAAATATGCCCATGACCAGGCAAATAGTGAGAAAAGCCAGATTATTGCGTTCAATAATGCGTTTCATGGCCGTACATTGTTCACTGTGTCTGCGGGTGGGCAACCGGCTTATTCACGGGATTTTGCGCCGCTTCCCCCGCATATTGACCATGTGACATTTAACGATCTCGAGTCAGTCCGTGCGGTGATGAGTGAAAAAACCTGTGCGGTCATTGTTGAGCCAATCCAGGGAGAAGGCGGGGTAATCCCGGCTTCACCAGCTTTCCTGCAAGGTTTGCGTACATTGTGTGACCAGTTTAATGCACTGCTGATATTCGATGAGGTTCAAACGGGTGTCGGCCGAACTGGAGATTTGTACGCTTACCAGCATTATGGTGTGGTGCCTGATATTTTGACTACGGCTAAAGCGCTCGGGGGAGGCTTCCCGATTGGTGCAATGTTAACCACTGCACGGATTGCTACACACTTTACACCCGGCACGCATGGTACTACCTATGGTGGTAATGCGCTGGCTGGTGCTGTTGCCGGGTGTGCATTCTCCCTCATCAATACCCCTGAAATGCTTGATGGTGTGAAGCATCGTAATGCTCTGTTTGTTGCCCAACTTGATGAACTCAATCACCACCTTGGGCTGTTTCGCGATATTCGTGGTATGGGGTTGCTGATTGGTTGCGAACTGAATGAAGCGCATGCCGGGAAAGCCAAACTGATTTCACAGCGTGCGGCGCAGGAAGGCGTAATGATTCTGATTGCCGGAGCGGGTGTTGTACGCTTTGCTCCCGCCCTGAATATCCCCGAAGAAGATATTCGCGAAGGACTTAATCGATTGCAACGCGCCTGTGAAGCCTTGATTGCGGAGGGCGCGTTATGATGGTCATTCGTCCGGTCAGGCATGATGATTTGGCCGGGTTATTGCACCTTGCCAGCAAAACAGGGGGGGGACTGACTTCGCTGCCTGAAGATGCCGATACACTGCGCACCCGTATTGCACGCTCTGTAGATACCTGGGCTGGTGTATTACCTCGCGCTGAACAGGGGTATGTGTTTGTTCTGGAAGATACCCAAAAAGGCCAGATAGCAGGTATATGCGCTATTGAAGTTGCCGTTGGGCTGGCTGAGCCTTGGTATAATTACCGGGTGGGAACGTTGGTTCATGCTTCAAAAGAACTGGATATTTATAATGCGTTACCCACGCTGTTCCTCAGTAATGATCACACCGGCAGCAGTGAACTGTGTACACTCTTTTTGGATCCGGACTGGCGTCATTCTTCAAATGGTTACCTGCTTTCAAAATCCCGCTTCTTATTTATGGCTGCTTTCAAAGACGCGTTCAGTAATAAAGTGGTCGCAGAAATGCGGGGCGTCATTGATGAACAGGGGTTCTCACCGTTTTGGGAAAGCCTGGGCCAGCGCTTTTTCTCGATGCCTTTTTCTCGTGCTGATTACTTGTGCGGGACCGGCCAGAAAGCATTTATTGCCGAGTTAATGCCCAAACACCCCATTTATACCGACTTTCTCTCTGAGCAAGCGCGTGCGGTTATTGGAGAGGTGCATCCGCAGACGGCACCAGCCCGCCGCGTGTTGGAAAAAGAAGGTTTTCGTTACCAAAACTATGTCGATATTTTCGATGGTGGCCCAACCCTGGAGTGTGACCTGGATGCTATTCGGGCTGTGGCCGAAAGCCGGCAACTTACCGTAAAAATTGGTGAAGCTCCTCATGCTTCATGGCCAGTGTGCCTTGTGGCAAATGAAGATTACGAAAATTACCGTGCAACATTAGTGCATGCAGACCCGCAGGCATCATGCCTGGTAATCGATACAGCAACAGCCGATGCGCTGAAATGCCAAGAGGGCGGTACTGTACGCCTGGTGCAGCTATGCCCGGAGGAGACAAAATAATGACACAGTGGATTAATGGTGTGTGGTTATCTGGTAACGCAAGTGCTATGGAAAAACACGATCCTGTAAACCGGGATTTATTATGGCAGGGCCGCAGTGCCGACAGCCACCAGGTCGAACAGGCCTGCCAGGCTGCACGTGATGCATTTCCCGGTTGGGCTCGTCTTACGCTGGCTGAACGCCAGGAAATCATTGAAGTTTTCGTCGGGTTACTGGAACAACACAAAACCAGGCTTACTGCAACCATTGCCCGCGAAACAGGCAAACCCCGTTGGGAAGCGGCGACAGAAGTGACGGCGATGATCAATAAGCTGGCTATATCTGTTAAAGCGTATCACCAGCGAACGGGTGAGCAGGTGTCACCGATGGCTGATGGTTCTGCTTCATTACGCCATCGTCCCCATGGTGTTCTGGCCGTTTTTGGACCCTATAATTTCCCCGGTCACCTGCCTAACGGCCATATCATTCCTGCATTATTGGCTGGGAATACGGTGGTTTTTAAACCCAGTGAGCAGACGCCGGGCACGGGCGAGAGTGTTATGCGGTTATGGGAGTTAGCTGGTATCCCGGCAGGTGTTATCAATCTGCTACAAGGAGGCCGGGAAACTGGGCAGGCACTGGCTGCACACCCAGAACTGGATGGATTGCTGTTTACCGGAAGCTCAGGTACGGGTTTCCAACTGCACCGGCAATTCGCCGGGCAGCCTGACAAAATTTTAGCGCTGGAAATGGGGGGGAATAATCCTCTGATAGTAGACGCGCCTGTCGATATAGACGCGGCTGTGCATATCACTATCCAGTCGGCTTTTATTACTGCCGGTCAACGTTGTACTTGTGCTCGCCGCTTGTTGGTAAAAAATGGCAAGGCAGGGGATGATTTTTTATCTCGGCTGGTGGAAGTTGCGGGCCGTATTCAACCCGGTGCGTGGGACGATGAGCCACAGCCCTTTATGGGGGGGTTAGTTTCATCCCATGCAGCGCAACATGTATTAGACGCCTGGCAGGGGCATCTTGCTCGAGGTGGTAAACCGTTACTGACACCTCGTTGTCTTGAAACAGGAACCTCACTGATAACCCCGGGAATCGTTCAGGTCAATGCCGCCAGTCAGGTACCCGATGAAGAAGTGTTTGGCCCGTTGTTGACTGTATGGCGTTATGACACATTTTCTGAGGCCATTGCCTTGGCTAACCAGACACGCTTTGGCCTGGCATGTGGACTGATTTCACCAGAGCGTGCGCTATTTGACCGATTACTGGTAGAGGCGCGTGCCGGTATTGTTAACTGGAACAAACCGCTAACTGGCGCAGCCAGTAGTGCACCCTTTGGTGGTGTTGGTGCATCGGGAAATCACCGCCCCGGTGCCTGGTATGCCGCAGATTACTGTGCATGGCCTGTGGCTTCATTGGAAAGTGATAGTTTATTAATGCCTGAAACACTCAACCCCGGGTTGGATTTTAGTGCCGGAGAGCTGCAAGCATGAGAGTACGTGAAGCAAATTTTGATGGATTACCTGGGCTGACTCACCATTATGCTGGCCTGTCATTTGGGAATGAAGCATCCACGCGCCACCAGTACCAGGTGTCTAACCCTAAACTCGCCGCCAAACAAAGTCTGCTTAAAATGAAAACGTTGGCTGATGCCGGGTTTTGGCAAGGCGTGATTCCGCCGCAAGCCCGGCCCAATATCCCGGCATTACGCCAGCTTGGTTTTACCGGGAGTGATAGTGAGGTATTGGCCAAAGTGTGGAAGCATTCGCCAGATCTGTTGTCTGCGGTGAGTTCAGCATCATCTATGTGGGTAGCAAATGCTGCGACTGTCTGCCCTTCCGCCGATGCACTGGATAACCGGGTTCATTTTACTGTTGCCAACTTGAATAATAAGTTTCACCGGGCATGTGAAGCACTGCAAACAGAAAGAACCCTGCGGGCTATCTTTGCTTCCGGGCAGTATTTTGCTGTTCATGAGGCGCTGCCACAGGTAGGGTTATTTGGCGATGAAGGGGCAGCAAACCATAATCGCTTCGGCGGTTCTTATGGTGAGCCGGGCCTGCAGCTCTTTGTTTATGGGCGTGTTGGTAATATGGATGGACTGGCTCCTTCCCGTTACCCGGCCAGACAGACACTGGAGGCCAGCCAGGCGGTAGCCAGGCTCAATCAGGTTAAGCCTCAGTCGTTACTTTTCGCTCAACAAAACCCTGCGGTAATTGACCAGGGGGTCTTTCACAATGATGTGATTGCGGTCAGTAATAAACAGGTGTTGTTTTGCCATGAAGAGGCGTTTGTCGACCAACAGGTTTTGCTTAACACGCTTCATGAGCGTGTTCCGGGTTTTTGCCCGCTGGTTGTACCTTCCCGTGATGTATCCGTTGCTGATGCGGTAAATACCTATCTCTTTAACAGCCAACTGCTCAGTAACGAATCGGGTACGATGACTCTGGTTTTACCCCAGGAAGCGCGTGAGCATGAGGGTGTTTGGCAGTATCTGAATCTCCTGCTGGCGGAAGATAACCCGGTTGAGATGCTGCAAGTTTTCGATTTGCGGGAAAGTATGGCTAATGGCGGTGGCCCAGCTTGCCTGCGCCTGCGTGTGGTTTTGACGGAAGCGGAATATCAGGCAGTCAACCCAGCAGTAATGATGAATGATACGTTGTTTACAGTTCTAAATGAGTGGGTTGATCGTTGGTATCGTGACCGGCTGTGTCAGGCAGATTTGGTGGACCCTCAATTGTTACTGGAGGGGCAGAGTGCACTTGATGAACTGACCCGGATACTTAACCTTGGGGCTATTTATCCATTCCAGCAATAACTCCCACAGGAAGATGTAAAAATGGATGATTTTGTACAAAAGACACTGGCAGATTTCGTGCCCGCGCAAACTGAAGGTGAAGGCCCTGGGTTTGACTGGAAATGGCTGGCGCAGGGCGTGCTCCGGTTAACACCCCACAGCCAGGTTGAGCAATCTTTAGTGCTGTCTGCGGGTATCCATGGAAATGAAACTGCGCCAGTGGAAATTTTATCGCAAGTGCTGGACGCTTTGTGGCGTGGTGACATGGATTTATGCTGGGATGTGCTGGTTGTGTTGGGTAACCCTAAAGCCTTGCAAACGGGCAAGCGTTACCAGGCGTGTGATCTTAACCGCCTGTTTGGGGGGCGTTGGAAAACGATTGATCAAGGAATTGAGCGTGAACGGGCGGCTCAGCTTGAACAGGTTGTCAGCGATTTTTTTTCTGGTAGCCCACCCACGCGCTGGCATCTCGATATGCATACGGCAATTCGTGGTTCATTGCATTCCCGGTTTGGGGTTTTACCTGCCCGTAATGCCGCCTGGCCTTCTGCTTTTCTACAGTGGCAGGAAGAGGCTGGTCTGGAAGCATTGGTTTTCCACCAGACACCAGGCGGGACTTTCACACATTTTACGGCGCAATATTTTGATGCCCTCAGTTGCACCATGGAACTGGGCAAGGCAATGCCATTTGGACAGAATGATCTGAACGCATTTTCAGCTACACGTTTCGCACTGACGCAACTGTTAGCCAATGGCCCTGTATCTGTGCAAGACAGCGGAAAATCTGTTCTGCGCTGTTACAAGGTGTGCCAGCAACTGACAAGAACAGGAGATGATTTTATCCTGCATATTCCTGATGACACATTAAACTTCACGCCATTCCGCCAGGGAACATTATTGGCGGAGGATGGCAACCATAAACAGGTGGTTCAGCAAGACACAGAATATGTGCTATTCCCTAACCGGTTAGTTGCACCAGGGCTTCGTGCAGGGTTAATGCTGGCCGAAATACCCCATCCGTATGGGTAAGTTTTTGCCTGGTCTGCTTTTATGCGCCATGGATGGTGCAGTCACACCGCTTAGCCATTGTTGCTTCAACACAACCAGATGTTATGCGTAAGCTATTGAGCGCTATTCTGGCTCACGAATGTGGTGTGAATAAATAAATCAATGAATATGCTTTTTCTCTATGCTAAATTAATACTCAATTATGAATTCTTTCCTATGATTTAAATATATCCTCACTAATTCTCCTTATTTACATCATAATTGGCTTGTTTTTGTTTTTTATCCTTTCACGGCTTTACTCTCGCTTTGGTTTGTTGACGAATTAGTGCGTAGAATTATTTTCGTCAACGCAACAGAACGTTGTTGCCTATTTAAATGAATCCGTAAATTCGGGTTTGTTCTATAAAGAAAGGATAATATATGCGTAAGTTAACTGCGATTTTAGTAGCATCTGGTCTGGCCCTCGGCGCAGCTAATCTGGCCCACGCTAATGATACCTCTGCACAGACATCAGATAATGGCCGTCCAATGATGAAGCACCACCGTGGTCACCCTGGTGGTCCTGAAGGGATGATGTTCCGTGGACTGAATCTGTCAGATGTTCAGAAACAGCAAATCCGCGACATCATGAAAGCGCAACGCGAAGAAATGAAACGCCCGTCAGTGGAAGAGCGTCAGGCAATGCATGACATCATTGCCAGTGATACATTCGATAGTGCGAAAGCACAGGCTCAGGTTGACAAAATGGCCGAGCAGAACAAACAGCGTATGCTGGCTCGTATGGAAACGCAAAACAAGATGTACAACATTCTGACGCCTGAGCAGAAAAAACAATTTAATGCCAATTTTGAGAAGCATCTTAAAGATAAAGGCCCGGCAGAAGGTAAAATGCCTCCTCCACCAGCAGGTGAATAATCAGATTTATCTGCTCAACAGATAAACTGGATTAACAGTGGTGTTACTACGGCAAGACACAAATCGTGCGATACACCATATAATATCTAAGTCTGAACCTATTCAGAACCGTCATTTTTGCTCATCAAATCAGTAGCGGTGAGCATGGATGGCGGTTCTTTCCATTTATCGGCGGATGATTCTTATTTTTCCATCACTTTTATTTTTGTAAAGTCATTAGCAAAACATGTCGGCATAACCAGGATCAAAAAAAAGCGCGGGATAATTGTATGCGATCGCTGGTTATTATGATCCTGGTCAATCTACACTGAAAGGCATTACGGTTTATACTATCACCATGCTTATATGCCAGTAGGCTTTCAAGTTCTAACCTTTTTAGCATCTGGCATGTTGTATCAACAATAACCATGGAATAGCAGATGAAAACAACCTGTGATAACACGTCAACACGTGAAAAAGAGACCTGCGGCTGCATGGATGTCGGCACCATTCTCGACAATGCAGATTGCATCGCAACTTACAGCAAACAATTTGCGACAAAAGAGGAAGCTCTTGCTGCGCAGGAGTCACTAACAGCGAAAGCTCGGGGTATCGAATCTGAGCCTTGCCAGATTTCCGCTGATTTAGCTCAGGCGGGCGATGTTTACCAACTTGATATGAGCTTTGTATTCAGCTGCCAGGCTGAAACGCTGATTTTTCAGTTAGGTACTCGTTAATTCTTTGCCACAGGGTGGGGGAAACTTCATTCCTGTGGTTTGCGCTCCACTCTTTTCCCTTTCCTTTCCATCCCAGAGTTTGCCCCAGATCGTGTTTTTACGCCGCCAACGTCCAAAAAAACAGCACTGATTTATAGTGCCTATTGCCAGCAGATTTTTTATAGATATTCTCATATATTTGCGACACAGCATGCATGGTGGTTGGGTATATCAATCCTGTACCTCCCTTTACCATGTTAATAGCACAATAAAGCAGGCCCTGACTAAGCCAGTAGCAATTTTGTATGCCAGTTAATACGGCTCTGGGGAATGCGAGAATATGCGCAGTACTTGGTGCCAGAAGCGGCTATACCTGGGGTTCAGGGGATTTTTCACGTTTCATTACGTGTTTTTGATGGTGGGTATGAGAGCCGGCTAAGAATGGCCGCAGGCTCCAGGAGTCACAATGGAATTTTTCGAACTGAGCAAACTCCCGGTTAACTTGTGGCGCAATGGCGCGGGTGAATCAAGGGAAATCTGTTGTTTCCCTCCGGATTCAGGCTATTTTAACTGGCGAGCAAGTATTGCTTCACTGGCCAGTAGCGGTGAGTTTGCCTCCTTTGACGATGTGGACCGGGCGATTACATTGCTGGAAGGCGGAGAAGTATTGCTCGATGGTGTGGGGAACTCCAGCCATGTATTAAAACGCCATCAGCCATTTTTTTTCCCTGGAGATAAACCGGTTTATGCGGAGTTAACCCAGGGCGTGATGTCGATGAACTTTAACCTGATTACACAGCGGTCACGTTGCAAGGCACGAACATATATAGCCGACAGGACCTTCACCACACTGGGTACGCGGGGAGGAATAGCTTACGTACTGAGTGGGGAATGGCAGTTCGGCGACAAATTATTACGTCCCGATCAAGGTGCCTGGTGGGAAGATGGTCTGCATACAGTCAGATTATTGCAAAATACTGGCACATTGCTTTATAGCGAGATTACCTACCTTTAGCGATGCAAGCAGATGGCACCGGCATTAAAACCGGTGCCATTAGTCTTATTCTTTGGCTGGTGGTACAGAAGCAAACTTCGATGTGGCTGAGGCTCTGCGAGTTGCCAGCCAGCACAACAATGAGCCCGCCACGACCAAAAATACCCCTTGCCAGAAACCCCATCCAGGTGTCAGCCCCAGCCATAGTGAAGCAATAAACGCGGAAAGCACTGGCGTGAAATAAGATGCCGTAGCCAGTAATGTCAGGTTGCCATGTTGCAACCCATGGTTCCAGGCAGAATAGGCGACTGCGGTAGAAACCCCCATAAACAACAGCTCGAGTGTTGTTCCTGTATTGATATGCATGGGTGGTTGTGGAAAAAGTAGATATTTCACCCATAATACCAATGCCGTGGTGCAGAAAAAAAGCGGCACAGGATTTTGCCCATCAGACCAGCGTCGCGTAAGGTTACAATAGAGCGCCCAGATAATCGCTGCACCAAACGCCAGCCCATAGGCGACCGGGTTACCCGCCAGGTTATGTAACAGCATCGCCGGGCTCCAGTCCGTATCACCCCGCATAACTTGTATTACACCACCAAGAGCCAGTAATAAACCAGGGGCAATAAACCACTGTGCACGTTGCTGGTTAATATACAGTGCAAACAGCAACGTCAAGCCAGGCCACAAGTAATTAATCATGCCCATTTCAAGCGCTTGTGTGCGTGTACTGGCAAGGCCAACAGCCAGCGCAAGGCTGATTTCATACAGCACAAAAAGTGTTCCTGCGGCCAGCATTCGCCATGACAGTACCAGTGAAGACAATGCGCGCCTGTTACTGATAACCAGGCAAATCGCGCTTACAGTATAGATAAGTGCAGCACCTCCAGTGGGGCCAAGTGCTTCACTAATACTGCGCAGCAACCCAACCGAAGTACTCCAGAGTAATATAGCCAGCAGCCCGGCAACCGTGGCCTGGGAGCCAGTTAAACGCGGCATAGTCGACATCCTGAAAGGAAGAACGGCCTGTTTCCAGACCGTGATAAGAGAAGAAATATCTGCTGGAACAAAAAGACGTTATCGTTCTGGTTCGACCGCCTGCACCTGCTGAAAAACGCTAATCATGGAAGGCGCTTATTTCCAGAAATCATCGAATACAGTAATTGGTGGTCGGCGTTTGTGCTCGGTTTTAACATACCAGCCTTCAATAATTTGGCTGACTGCATGGTCGAGTGTTTTCCCTTCCAGGTAATCGTCAATTTGTGCGTATGTCACACCCAGAGCGGCTTCATCGGGCAGAGAAGGGCGGTTATCTTCCAGGTCTGCCGTTGGTGCTTTGATATATAAATGCTCCGGGCAACCCAGTAATTTCAGCAGTTGCTTACCCTGGCGCTTATTCAACCGGAAAATAGGGTTGATATCGGTACCACCATCGCCGTATTTGGTGAAGAAACCAGTGACCGCTTCTGCTGCATGATCGGTTCCGACAACAACACCATGGCTCATGCCTGCAATACTGTACTGTGCTTTCATGCGCTCACGCGCTTTTTCGTTTCCGCGAACAAAATCACTCAGTGTAATACCAGCATCTTTCAACGTTTGTTCGCTCGCCAGTACGGCAGCTTTGATATTCACTGTTAATACACGGTCTGGCTGAATAAAGTTGATAGCATCCTGGCAATCCTGTTCATCAGCCTGGACACCATAAGGCAGGCGAACTGCGATAAACTGGTAGCTGTTGTCGCCAGTTTCTTCGCGCAATTCACGAATGGCCATTTGGCAAAGTGTGCCCGTGAGTGTGGAATCCTGGCCACCACTCAGGCCCAGAACCAGGCTTTTTAAAAAGGGGTAACGCAAGAGGTATGCTTTGAGAAAGTCAACGCTACGCCGAACTTCCTGCTGAGCATCGATTTGTGGTTGTACGCCTAATGCCTGAATAATTTCTTGTTGCAGAGTCATTTGAGCCTCTCCGATCAGCGAGCCTGATAAGGCCTGGTGGCAAAAAATAGATATGGTAAAACTACCGCTTTGCCATGGAAACAACAAGCCGTGTTCAATAGTAAAAACCTCTGAGTGCTGGAAATTAAAGCAGTTTTATGCAAATTCCCCTGGAAAAGAATAGTCTTAAAGTGGTTCAATTTCCGCTATGAGGTTGAAAAACCGGGCTCAGTCAACCAGGCTTGACTGGAACCGCATTGAATGAAAGGAGGATATAAGATGAATAAAAATGTAACAGGGTTAGTCACGGTAGCGGCGGCACTGGCAGTTCTGGCTGGTTGTACTACTTACGACAGAGCAAAAGATCAATTCACTGAGCCTGTTGTGAAAGATGTCAAAAAAGGTATGACACGTGAGCAGGTAAGCCAGATTGCAGGTAAACCCTCTTCAGAGGTCACCATGATTCATGCCCGTGGTACTTGCCAGACATACATTCTGGGTAAGCGTGATGGGCAAATGGAAACCTATTTTGTGGCGTTGGATGATACCGGTCATGTCATGAATTCTGGGTATCAAACCTGTGCTGAATATGACTCAGATCCACAGACCCATAAATAAACTGTTCCGGTGCCGTCAGTTCTGTGTCTCAAATGCCAAAAAACAGATTTCGTGATGTTTTTTGGCATTTCCCGCCAAAGATACTTGCTGATGTGATTGAGAATGCTGAAGTCGCCATTTTCAGAGAAAGCACTGTAAGAAAAAATCCGTTATTATGGTTGCCACTGTTAACGTGTTTTATTGTATTTTCCGTTATGAAAACATTTCGTCACCCCAATAAAGCGATTATTACTTATAAACCGCGTGTAGAGCCCGCCCCACCTGATCATGCATGGCGTGTTGAGGGGTTCAAGGATGTCTATTTATTGCGTGGCAACTATGTCGCTTTTGTACTGGTGGGAAACAGTTTCCAACGTTCCCCCGTTTTCACGTTACCTGAATCGGCTCAGCGTTGGGCAAACCAGGTACGGCAGGAAAATGATATTTAAGTCGGCAGGGATTGTTACTGTTCCTGCAAGTATCTGTAACCGCCACCAGATTCGGCGGCGGTTTGACTCGTTATTAATGGTTCAGCTTGTTATTCGGCACTTAAAGTTGTGCCAGTTCAGCGTCATCATCACTGTGCAAGCGGGTAGTCTCTGTTTGCTTCATTAGTTGGCTGGTTACTGTACCGGCAGTCATAGCACCATTTACATTCAGTGCGGTTCTCCCCATATCTATTAACGGCTCAACTGAAATAAGAAGTGCGACCAGGGTTACTGGCAGCCCCATCGCAGGTAATACAATCAGAGCGGCAAATGTGGCTCCGCCCCCGACACCAGCAACACCTGCTGAGCTAAGAGTCACAATCCCTGCGAGCGTGGCAATCCATACAGGGTCCATGGGGTTGATGCCGACAGTTGGCGCGACCATCACCGCAAGCATAGCCGGGTACAGGCCCGCACAACCATTCTGACCAATCGTTGCCCCAAAAGAGGCAGCAAATGTAGCAATAGATTCTGGGACACCCAGCCGACGCGTTTGCGCCTCAACATTCAGTGGAATGGACGCCGCGCTAGAGCGACTGGTGAATGCAAAAGTCAGCACAGGCCACACTTTACGGAAATATTTCACTGGGCTGACACCCACAATGCTCAACACAATGCTATGTACAACAAACATAATGGCGAGCCCCAGGTAAGATGCGATAACAAAGCTCCCCAGTTTGATAATGTCCTGCATGTTTGACCCGGCAACGACTTTTGTCATTAGAGCCAGAACACCATAAGGCGTCAGTTGCATAACGAGGCGCACCAGTTTCATGACCCAACTTTGCAGCACATCAATACCAGCAATAACCCGCTCACCTTTTGATTTATCATCGGCAAGAAGTTTCAGGGCCGCCATACCTAAAAATACAGCAAAAATTACAACGCTGATAATGGACGTCGGGTTGGCACCAGTCAGGTCAGCAAAAGGGTTTTTGGGGATAAACGAAAGTAATAATTGTGGCACACTGAGGTCGGACACTTTACCTATATACTGGGTTTCCAGTGTGGTTAGACGGGTACTTTCAGCCGCACCCTGAACCAGGCCTTCTGCAGTGAGACCAAACAGGTTGGTTACCATAATCCCAACCAGTGCAGCAATCAGTGTGGTAAACAGCAGGGTGCCTATCGTCAACACGCTTATCTTACCGAGGGATGACGCATTATGCAGGCGCGCAACCGCGCTGAGAATAGAAGCAAACACCAGCGGCATCACAATCATCTGCAGTAACTGGACATAGCCATTACCCACAATGTTGAACCACTGTACAGATTGTCTCAGTACCGGGCTGCTGTCGCCATAAATTAGCTGCAACCCAAGGCCAAAAAATACCCCCAGTACCAACCCCAATAAGACTTTCTTGGCCAGACTCCAGTTCGTTTTGCGGGTTGTGGCAAGCCCCATGAGCAAAATAACAAACACAATAAGGTTTGCTACAAGCGGAAGATTCATCTCCATTCTCCTGATTCTATTTTTACCCCTATCTGGGATCGTGTGCAGAATAGCAGATGAAGATCGCTACTGATTATAACTAAAAGCTATTTATTATGTTTTTTGTTAGTTTGTTGGCGAATTATTCTTCTTTGTGTGGCATTACGTAGCGATAAAATGTGCTTTGCAACGTATTAATTGTTTGCGATGACCAGCGAACAGCGCTGTTTTCCTGTAATGACTGCGGCATCCATAATGCAAAGCTGAACAAAGCTATACAGAGTACGCGTTCAAGCTGGTTGCCCTTTTGTGGGCGAATGACTGGCAGGCAAAAACGCCAGCGGCACGGCCACAATAGCGGAACCCCTGCCGGAGTAAGCATATCCGCGAGAATATGGCTGAGGTAACCTATCACCATACCTTGCAGTACATCGGCCGGGATAATCCAGCTCTGGGGAACTTTTAAGTAAAACAATGCCAGGGTAATGAATACCGCTAACAAACTGTGAGTAAATCCGCGGTGGCCGAAGGCCCGGGCGATAGGTTTTGATAACCAACTAAGACGTTGGCCGAGAAATGACTTTGGGTGGTCAATATCTGGCAATAAACAGGTCAACACTGCTGCAGGTACGACATGCCACCAGTCACCATCGGTGAGAACAGGTGTCAGTTGCGCGTTTTTTGCAAACACGGCACAGGCAATAGAAAAGAGCAGGTGACCTTCGGCCGTCATGATAAAACCCGGTATAACTGTCAATTCATCCAGTATAGGGTTTTTATACAGTAGGAGAAAGAGGTGACGTTGTAACACTTTGTCAATATCACCTCAAGTGGTTAATTATCGTGCTAGCCAGCCACCATCCACGGCCAGTGTATAACCATTGATATAATCAGAAGCGGCTGAGGCCAGAAATACAACAGGGCCTTTCAGGTCCTGAGGTGTACCCCATCGGCCTGCGGGGATTCTTTCCACAATGGCCTGGTTGCGTGCTTCATCATCGCGTAGCTGCTGAGTATTGTTGGTTGCCATATAACCCGGAGCAATAGCATTTACATTTATTCCGAGTGCGGCCCATTCGTTTGCCATCAAGCGAGTTAATCCCAGCACACCACTTTTGGACGCGGTATAAGAAGGAACACGGATGCCTCCTTGAAAAGAGAGCATAGAGGCAATGTTAATGATTTTCCCGCCCGAGCCTTGCGCAATAAATTGCCGTGCAACGGCCTGAGAAAGAAAGAAAACTGATTTGAGGTTCAGGTTGATGACATCGTCCCAGTCTTTTTCGCTGAAGTCGATGGCATCATTGCGGCGAATCATCCCAGCATTATTGACCAGAATATCCAGATGGCCCATTTCGTTGACAGCTTGCTGAACCAGACCGGGGATAGGCTCCTGGCTGCTAAGGTCTGCCTGTAATGCCAGAAAACGTCTGCCCAGCGCAAGGACTTGACTGGCTGTTTCATGAGGGATTTTACGGTTGACGCTGATTATATCGCACCCGGCTTCTGCTAGTGCCAGCGCCATTCCCTGACCCAGGCCCGTATCACAGCCAGTTACCATGGCGACTTTCCCAGCCAGGTTAAATTCGTTCAATATCATATTTACCTCGGATTATGCTGTGCAGGTCGTTATACCTACACAGCATAGATCGGGCAAAAGCTTAATTCAAATAAAATGAAACTACGTTTTGTTTTTTTATTTGAGGTGCGCGACAGTCAATTCTTTAAGGCTCTCCAGGCAAGTATCGGCCAGTACCCAGCGGGGGTTACCAATATTTTCCCTGGCGGGTACGACAATTGAACGCATGCGGGCTGCTTTTGTGGCAATCATCCCATTAACTGAGTCTTCCAGGGTGACACAGTTAGGTGGGGCTATGCCCAATTGCTCTGCTGCATTGAGGTAAACCTGTGGATGTGGCTTGCTCCAGGGCAGATGTTCGGCAGAAGCCAGTGTGGAAAAGTAGGGCCGCAATGAAAACATTTCTAATACTTGCTCTAGCATATGCAATGGGGATGCTGAAGCCAGACCAATCTTCAGTCCAAGGTTTTGGCATAAATCCAGCGCTTCTTGCACACCAGGCAACAATGGGCGGGTTTCTTCAACCAGATTAATGGCCCGGCGTATAATTTGTTGTGTCACAGCTTCGCGAGATACGCCTTTCCAGGGTTGTTGTGCGTACCAAAGGTCAACAACCACATCAATTCGCAACCCCAGTAAGTCCGGGAGTTCATGGCGACGTGTAGTATCCACACCCAGAGAAGCGATCACCTCCAGTTCAGCCTGATCCCATAAAGGCTCTGAATCTATCAGTAATCCGTCCATGTCAAATATTGCTGCAAGGGTTCCGGTTACACCAGACATATGCCATTACTCCTTTTACGATACGTTTTCCCTGAAAAGTAACATATAATTCATGGCCCTGGATGAGAGCATCAAAAAAAACAGGCATAATTTGGCTGTCTGGATAGAATTGATGACGTAACGTGAATACTTCAGCTTTCAGTACGGAAGCTGGTGAGGGGAACAAATGACTTACCAACAAGCTGGACGCCTGGCGATTGTAAAACGCATTGCAGGATGGGTGATATTTATTCCTGCTGTTATCTCTACGTTGATTTCGCTGCTGAAGTTCATGGATCAACACAGTGAAAAAAAAGCGGGCATTAATGCAGTGATGTCTGATTTTGCGCATGTCATGATAGACATGGTTCGGTTTAACACGCCATTTTTGAACTTCTTTTGGTATAACTCACCATCGCCAGATTTTGCTCACCAACTCAATGTGTTGTTCTGGGTTATCTTTGTGCTGGTTTTTGTCGGTATGGCGCTACAGGCCTCCGGTGCACGAATGAGCCGGCAGGTGCGTTTTATTCGCGAAGGGCTTGAAGACCAATTGATTCTGGAGAAAGCAAAAGGAGATGGCGGGCTCAGTAAAGATTCTCTGGAAGCAAAAATTATTGTGCCGCACCATACCATCCTTCTGCAGTTTTTCCCGTTATATATATTGCCCGTCATTGTCATTGTGATTGGTTATGTCTTTTTCTCCCTACTTGGCTATATATGATTTATAGGTTAATCCGCCAACATCTGTTCCAGAGCCTGTTGAGCTACAGACAGATGCTGGCCACCAAATAACCTGGCCCGGTTCAGTAATGTATACAGTTGGTAGATGGGCTGTCGTTCAATAAAATCGACGGGAAGGGGACACACTGACTGGTAGCCATCATAAATTTGCGCAGGTTGTTCTGGGTGCAGAGGAAGCATTGCCAGGTCACACTCCCTGTCGCCCCAGTAACAGGCCGGGTCGAAGATATAAGGCCCGTTGGGCCCTACCGCACAGTTACCAGACCACAAATCACCATGAAGTAACGATGGTGCAGGTTGGTGTGAAGAAAGACGCTGACGAACTCTTTCAACGATTACATCGATATTCCCAAACGTTATCCCTTTTTCGGCTGACAGCTCAAGTTGCCAGCCAATACGTTGTTCTGCAAAAAATGTTGACCAGCGCCGTTGCCAGGTATTGGGCTGTGGTGTGGTGGCGAGATGGTTGTCGTAATCCAGCCCGAACTGTAGTTGTTCGCTCCATTGATGAAGCCTTGCCAACTGTTGGCCCAATAGAAATGCATTGTGTGCATCAAATGGTTTGGGAGGGAGGTAATCCAGAACTAAAAAGCTTTGCTCGCGATCGCTGCCTACAGCCCACACCTGTGGAACATTTACTGTCTGGCTGCGGGCTAATAACAGTAATTGATCGGCTTCAGCAGTGAACTGCGGTAATAACGCCCGGTCATCACATTTAATAAACAAATCATGGCCTGCATACCTGGCGTGCCATGCACTGTGTACCTCACCTCCTGGAAGGGAGCGCTGGTCTTCGAACGTGGATTCACCCAGTGGGTCCTGGAGTAAACGACTGATGGCCTGCCACATAGCATCTCTCCCGTGTCGTCCGATAGATCATAAAGTTAGCGTATTTATTGCAATTAAAAGGCGATACAACGCACATCTGAGCGGCAAGGCCACATAAAGCATCGGCTATTATGTGGCCTGAAGAGAATAATGGTTACCCTTGTGAAAATTGCGTCACTTAATTTTGCAATAGGTAACGGTAAATTTTCTCTGTATTTTCAAATGAACACAGGCGTGTCCCTTGGTTTAATGTGGCTGCGCTACCTGCTGCGACACCATAACGCACCATATCTTCCAGACCGGCCCCTGCTGCCAATTTTAGTGTGATCGCACCAACCATGCTGTCGCCCGCACCTACAGTGCTTTGACTGCGAACTGGTGGTGGAACCACCTGAACACTGGTATCACGGTTGATACCCATCGCACCTTGTGGGCCCAGTGAGACAACTACGTTTTGTGCTTTGCCACTTTGAATAATTTCTTGTGCTGCAAGACGAACGTCATCAGGTTGGTTGAGAGGATGTTTGACCAGCGCACTTAATTCTTTCTGATTAGGCTTAACCAGTGCAATATTACCAACCTCCAGAGCAGCACTGAGTGCATCGCCGGAACTGTCTATAATGCAACGAATATTTTGTTTCTGAGCCAGGTGAATCAGGCTGCATAAATAGTCAGTATCTGTTCCTGGCGGTAAACTGCCGCTAATAACCAGCAGTGAATCACCAGGAATTGTTTTAATTTTATTCGCCAGCTGCTGGCATTCAGCGTTGCTGAGCGCAGCCCCTGGCATCACAAAACGGTACTGTTCACCACTGGTGTCTATATGAACGTGCAGATTCTGCCGGGTCCATTCTTGAGCAGGAACCGAAATCACTGCCACATCATCATCCTTTAACAAGTGGCACAGGTGTTCACCTGTCGCTCCACCTGCTGGAAAAATAGCTGTCGCGTTTCCTCCCAAATGGTTGATGGCACGTGCCACATTAATACCGCCGCCTCCTGGCTCAAACACTGGGGCGCTACAACGTAATTTACCTTCAGGATAGATTTGATTGGTGCTGGTTGCACTATCCAAAGAAGGGGCCAGCGTCAGTGTATAAATGTTCACTTTTTTCCTCCTGTTGCAGTTTCTCCTAAAGGGTAGCACTACCTTAAAACCTGCGCTCAAAATAACTCAATGATTTATCGATAGAATTGTAAAAGACTGCGTGGCTTTATATATAAGCATAATCTCTTTTTAAGACACGCCTTATTCAAAAAATGAAATAAGAATTTATTGCTATGTTATTCGGAGATTTTTATAATTTGTAACCTTTCCCCGGCCCATAATTCATTGATCCTCGGGAAAGTTTCCGGGACCTTTGTGGTCTCTTTTTTTGTTGTGCGGACATTATAATGAAGCTTTTTAAGACAGTACCTGCAGCGGTTTTGCTGGCAGGGGGAATGCTGGTTAGCCATATTGCCAGCGCAGATGATTCTGTTTTTACTGTCATGGATGACCCTTCTACGGCAAAACAACCGTTTGAAGGATCTGTTAATGCAGGTTACCTGGCGCAGACAGGTAACACTCGCAACTCTTCTTTAACGGCTGACAGCACGTTAACCTGGTACCAAACCTCTACCGCATGGTCTTTGTGGGGCACTGCGAATAATACGTCTTCCAACGATGAGCGCTCTTCTGAGAAGTACGCAATCGGTGGGCGTAGCCGGTATAATATGACAAGCAGAGACTATCTGTTTGGTCAGGCCAGCTGGCTAACAGACCGTTATAATGGCTACCACGAACGTGATGTGCTTACGGCTGGTTACGGTCGTCAAATCCTGAATGGCCCTGTTCATAGTTTACGGCTGGAATTCGGTCCTGGTATCCGTTACGACGAGTATACGGATGGCACGGATAAAACCCAGGCATTAGGCTATGCTGCCGGATCTTACTCTTGGCAGTTTACTGACAATGCTAAGTTTATCCAGGGGGTCTCGGTTCTGGGCAGCGATGACACAACTGTCAACTCAGAAACGGGGCTGGAAGTTGCGATTAACTCCCACTTTTCTCTGAAAGTGGCATATAACGTGACCTGGAACTCTAATCCGCCTTCAACGGCACCTGATCACACTGATACCAAAACGTCAGTGACATTGGGTTATAAAATGTAAATCAGTGGGCCGGTTATATCGGCCCGTTTTTTTATTTTTTTCTATTTTTGTTTTAATTGCTTTAAAAAATAAGTTTAAATTAATTTCTTTAAATAGCCTTACATTACACTCCATTCTTTCTTCATCTTTTATCGTTAATGTTCCTGCATATAATATTTTTGGCACAAATAGCCAAATAATTAGTCTGGAAAAAAGTGTGATCCGGAACTACCATAATGGTATGGCTTTCCTGGCCAGAATAAATGAGTTAACAGAGAAGAAATATTATGAAAACTGTAAACATTACCGCCGCAGCGCTGGTGCTGTCAGCAATGTCTTTTAGTGCATTCGCCGCACAGCCAGCACAAACCACACCGCCCAATACAACTGTTACAGCAGCAACTGCCAATGTACAACATGCCAGTGATATTGAAGCTGGCTCTAATATCGCTCCCGGCTCACAAAGTACGGGGCAGTCAATGGATGATGCATTTAATGTATACACACTGGTTGCTGGTGGGTGGTCATAATTACACTGTATTATTGATACTAAATTACCTTAAGTAAAATAAAAACCGGAGTATGTTGTCCCGGTTTTTTGTTTTTAAATACCTGTTGTTTTTCTGATGGAAACATTTTTTTCTATAGTAGCCATTCTTGATGATTTGCGGATGGGAGATATTTATCTATTCGGTTATTTAGATTATTAACCCATTACCATTCGTTATTTATTGTTTTCTGGTGTTGGTATTCTCCTGTTGGTATGCTGTTATCTTTATTACCGAATATCGGATGGAGTAGATGGGGTTATTGTTTAAATCGGTGATTGGGGCAGCGGTTGTGGTCCTCATAGCACTGCTGTCACGTACCCGCAATTACTATATTGCTGGGTTAGTTCCGCTGTTCCCAACTTTTGCTTTGCTGGCACATTATATCGTCGCCTCTGAGCGTGGAACTGCCGCATTGCGTACCACGGTCATTTTCGGTATGTGGGCGATTATCCCTTATTTTGTCTACCTGCTGGCGCTGTGGTATTTGAGTTCGCTGATGCGGGTGCCGTTGGCATTGGGGAGTGCTGTATTGTGTTGGGGCGTGGCGGCCTGGTTACTTATAGTATGCTGGTCTCGCTGGCACAGTTAAACATGTAAATGACGTGCGATCGTGCATACAAAAGAGCAGGGGGATAACCTGAAAGTATCCCCCTTGCCAATGAATAGTAAATATTAGTGGGTTGTGCCCGCCAGTAACCGTACTTCCTGGTGTTCTATTACATGTGACGAAGCCGTCAATCGGAAAAATGCCATCGCTTCTTCCAGTACCTTTGCTTGCTCTTCCAGTGACATTGCAGCCGCAGAAATTTGTTGTACCAGCGAAGCATTTTGTTGTGTGGCCGTGTCCATTTCGTTTACTGCGATAGTCACCTGGCTTATACCTTGAGTTTGTTCATCCAGTGCCTGAACAATGCCTGTAATGACATGTTGAATGTCTTCAACAGCCGTCATAATTTGCTTCATCATTTTCCCTGTATTATTGACCAACTCCACACCGTGAGTAACGCGTTGCGCTGATTCATCAATGAGTACAGAGATTTCTTTTGCTGCATCCGCACTGCGTTGCGCCAGGTTTCTCACTTCCCCTGCGACAACCGCAAATCCACGGCCTTGCTCACCAGCACGCGCAGCCTCGACAGCCGCGTTAAGTGACAGAATATTTGTCTGGAAGGCAATACCATTAATGATATTGGTAATATCATTGATTTTGCTGGAACTTTCGTCAATTTGCGACATGATTGTGACTACCTGATTGACCAGGTCGCCCCCTTGTGCGGCAATGCGGGTTGCATCATTTGCCAGTGAAGTGGCTGTGTGTGCGTTATCTGCATTATTTTTCACGGTTGATGTGAGTTGTTCCATGCTGGCTGCTGTTTGCTCAATTGCGGCTGCCTGTTGCTCTGTGCGCGAAGCAAGATCCAGGTTACCTGCAGCAATTTCAGCACTACCGGTACGTACTGAGTTACTGGCAACGTTAATATTACTGACCATATCATGTAGCCGAGTTTGCATTGTGCTTAGCGCGTAGAAAATACTTTGGTTATCGGTGGGAGCGACTGGAATTGAGTTACTCAGGGTTCCCTGTGAAACTGACAACGCTATCATGGCTGCATCACCGGGTTCACCACCGACAGGACGGGCCACTTTTCGGGTGAAAATTAGCCCAATCACTACACTGACTACAACAATGCTCACCAGCATCAGTAAGAGTGATTGTGTCAGGTCATGCCAGGCCTTTGCCATTACCACACTTACTGGGGTGACGATTGCTAATGTCCATGGTGTATTGCTGTTGCCTACCACAATGGGCTCCCAGGCAATAAATACAGGTTCTTTCAGAACGGGATCATCAAAACGTGTGACCTGTTCGCTAAATGGCCGGCCTTGCCACTTTTTACCTGTTTGGGCAGCTACCGGGCTTGCTACAACCAGTTGCCCGGCTGACAGTAACATGGCGTAACCCGCGCCATCCCAGGGTTTAATCGCGTGGATAGTTTTTTGCAGTGTTTCCAGTGAAAAATCGGAGGTAACTGAACCCATAAATTCGCCATTACGAACAATCGGCGCGGCAATAGATGTCAGCATGACATCCACACCGTTGTAAGGGTAGACATAAGGTTCAATAATGACGTCAGTTTTGCGCTGTTTTGGCAGTAAATAATAATCGCCAGCACCAGGTGTATTGTAATCGTCCAGACTGTGCAGAGCTGGCTGTCCATCCGGGGCATGATCAACATATTTTACATATGTACCATGGGTATTTTGCTCAGGCTTCCCGGCAAAATCTGCGTCTTTTCCATCAAATACGTTGCTTTCAAAGCCTAACGACATTGAGAGAAAACTGGGATGGGTAGAGAGATAAGTTTTCAGTAGTTGGTCCAGGCCTGTACGGTCTGTTATCCCGGCCTCTTTCAAGGCCCATGCGCTGTTCCCTAAATCACGCGCGGTTATCAGCGCATTGTTGAGCTGTCTTTGAACCTTCAGTGATTCACTTTGGGCTATCTGTTGAATATAACGTTTGGCAACAATCTCCTTTTGTGTCATTGACTGCCAGGTCAGATAACCAATTGTGAGGACAAATCCCAGAGTGATGGTGAGAAAACTACTGACCAACATGAGTGTACGGGTCTTAATTTTCCGTGATGAAGTCGTAATAAGAGCCATGGTGCCCCCAAAGATAAAATCAAAAATGCTCCTGCAGCGATACTCCTTTCTGTTGTTATCGGTTTTTGTACGAAGAACGTTACAAATAAATTTCTTACCACATACAAATTAGTAACAGAGGTATGGGCGAACTGAAGAGCTGAACTCTATGTCTGGCCGGGTGGTTGAAGGCATGAACGCACTACATTGGCTGATAACACGTAAATTCAGCAGAAAATCAGTGAGATTCGTCCATGTGTGGATAATCCACTTGAATTATCCTTGAATGACTAATACTGTATTAATATACAGTATTAGTGAGGTGTTGTTATGCCATCCCGTCCATTTAGTTCTTCCTGCGAAGTTTTACTGCCACCACTTTTTCTGGCGCGCGTTCCTTGTGGTTTTCCCAGCCCTGCGCAGGACTATGTTGAAGCGCGTATAGATCTGAATAAGCTGGCGGTCCGCCATCCCAGCGCGACCTATTTTATCCGGGTGAATGGCGAATCAATGGTTGGTATCGGAATTGGAGATGGCGATCTACTGGTGGTTGACCGTTCTCTGGAGGCTACTCATGGCGATATTGTTGTCGCAGCAGTTGATGGCGAATTTACAGTTAAAGAATTGCATTTACACCCCATAGTGAAATTAGTTCCACATAATCCCCTGTTTGCTCCCCGCGTGTTTGGCAATGAAGAACAACTGGAAATTTTTGGTGTGGTGACATTTACGCTGAAGGCATTTAAGTGATGTTTGCGTTGGTTGATGTTAATAGTTTCTATGCCTCTTGCGAGGTTGTTTTTCGCCCGGATTTACAGAAAAAACCGGTAGTGGTGGTATCTAATAACGACGGGTGCATCATCTCTCGTTCAGCTGAAGCCAAAGCGCTGGGTATAAAAATGGGGGAACCATTATTTAAAATAACGCCTTTGATACGGGCGCAAAAAGTGCATGTTTTCAGCTCTAACTACGCACTGTATGCCGATATGAGCGAAAGGGTTATGTCCACGCTGGTAGAACTGGCTCCGGTAGTTGAAATATATTCTATCGACGAAGCTTTTGTGCACCTTTCAGGTATTGAAAATTGCTGCTCTCTTGAATCATTTGGGCGGTTATTACGAGAGCGTATTGCCCGTTATACAGGGTTAACGGTTGGGGTTGGAATAGCACAAACCAAGACATTAGCCAAACTGGCTAATCATGCGGCAAAGACATGGAGCAAGACCGGTGGTGTGGTTGATTTGTCGAGTGCTGTTCGTCAACGGAAATTATTGGCGCTGGTACCTGTTAACGATGTGTGGGGAGTGGGGCGGCGAATTAGTAAGAAACTGAACCTGATGGGAATTAACACTGCTTTGGAGTTGGCAGAGTGTTCTCCCTATTTTATTCGAAAGCACTTTAATGTGGTGCTGGAGCGTACTGTGCGTGAGTTACGCGGTGAGCCTTGTCTGCAAATGGAGGAGTTTTCCCCGGCTAAACAGCAAATCATTTGTAGCCGGTCATTTAGCCAGCGAGTAACTGACAGTAACGCAATGCATGAAGCTGTTTGCGCTTACGCTGAGCGGGCTGCTGAGAAATTGCGTATAGAGCACCAGTATTGTTGCATGGTGAGTGTTTTTCTTCGCACCAGCCCTCACTCGGAAAGTGATCCTTTCTATGCAAACCAGGCTTCATGGCGGTTATCTGTTCCAACGAATGATACGCGGGATATCATTGCCGCAGCGGTCCAGGCGCTGGCACAAGTCTGGCGGAATGGTTACCGATATATGAAAGCCGGGGTCATGTTGAGTGACTTTTATTCTCAGGGTGTCGCTCAGTTAAACCTGTTTGATACCTGTCAACCCAAAGCGAATAGTGCAGCGTTAATGGAAGTGGTTGATTACCTAAACCATTCAGGGAAAGGGAAAGTTTGGTTTGCAGGCCAGGGGGTTCAGCAGGAATGGGCGATGAAAAGAGGCATGCTATCTCCAGCCTGGACTACACGTTACCTGGATTTACCGCAAGCCAGTTAACCCCCCCGGTATTGGGTGAGAATGTTCAGCATGACTCTCCAAAGAGAGCTTCCTCTGTATTTCAGGCAACTCCAGCGCCTTTGAAAAAAACCACCCCTGGCCAAGGGCATTGGGAAAGTGTGCTAACAGGTAATCAACCTGCTCTTGTTTTTCAATACCTTCAAATACCACTGTAGGGTGCATATCTTTTAATAAATTAATCAAGTTGGGGAGTAGTACCTTATTGAGTGAGTCTGTTTCAATAGAATCGGTTATCGATTTATCAATTTTTATTTCATCAATAGACAGGTGAGAGAGCCAGTTCAGGTTGGAATACCCGGTACCAAAATCATCAATTGCGATATTAAAACCACTGAGCTTGAAACGTTCAACCATCTCTTTAAGTGAATTAGTGTTCGCACCCTGACGCTCTGTAATCTCAAGAATAAGATTGCTGGCTGGGAATTGTGCATCTGCAATTGCATGTTGTAAAAATAGGAGGTAATCAGGCGAACTCAGGTCATGTGAGCTGATATTGATACTGATATACAGGTTGTGTTTCTTGACCAGATCACCAGTATCATGAATGGCTTTACGGGTAACTAATTGGGTTATTTGTGTCATCATCCCTTTTGCTTCAGCCAGAGGAATGAAAATATCGGGGGAAATGAAACCAATATCCGGGTCTTTCCAGCGTAGCAAAGCTTCAACACCAATAATCTTATTCTTTTTAAGGTGATAGATTGGCTGGTAAACCAAGTGTAGTTTGTTTTTGTTAATGGCATCGAGTAAGCGTTTTTCCAGAGAACGCTTTTTATCAATATACAGATTAATGCTTAATGAAATGAGTAGGCCTATAAAGATAGAAATAAAGGAAAGAGATGAAATAAGTACCACGCCAGCATCCTGAATACTGTCAGGCTTTCCTCCTGAGGTGACACAAAAATCATATTGTTGTGAGCAGGTTTTCCATGTTATAAAACTCAGGCTATTAATATTTTGTTTTTCACTCTCCAAACGTTTTAGCTCACTGCCATATTTGATGATGTCGTGATTCTGGCTTTTATTACTAATTATGAAGCTTAATTGATGTGGCGTTTTGTCATCCTGGAAATTACTAAATACATGAGGCGATAATACAATAACATAATTTCCGAATAGCACCAGGTTACCATAAATGTTTTCATCAATACTCGCATTAATGATCCATGTGCTGTTTTTTAATTGTATTTTTTGATTATATAAATTGATTGCTAGTGGAGGCGATAGCTTGTCCCACAGTGCAGTACATATCATGGTGTTATTCTGTACCCAGCCAATGTCCTTGATCAAGGTAAATGACCACAAGTTGAGACGTAACCGCCTCAAAAAAGCCGGGCTGCACGGGGTATACAATTCAAATGACTGGCTTTTGAGCTTTACGGTATTAATTTCGTTAAACAGGACATCACTCCTGTTAGTCAATGCTTCAGAAAAAGCTTGCATACGTTGCTTACTGGCGGAGTAAAACGAGGCTTCGGCCAGAATCATGACAACCGCCAGGGTCACAGCTGTAGTGACAAGAGTAATAGGAAGACGTCTGTATATAACACGAATAAATGTTTGCACTACTCACCTGAACAAGTCAAATTGCCAGTATGTAAGTTACAGATTGATAGGGAAATCAATAAAAAGCAAGTGGTAAAAAAATGAAGATGTGAAGTATGCCATGAGTGTTATGAGATTTAATTTATGTACAGGGATATCTATAGGCTATAAAAATAAAGTGATTAATAACAGCTAACGGCTGGTTTGAATTAAATACCTGGTTTTTCAATGGGATTGGCAATTTATATTGTTGAACCTGATGGTGTCGGTATAACGGGTAGGGTTAGAAAATAGGGTGGGGATATTTTTACAAAGGAAGAAGGGCAGGTTTTCCTCAGGGGCAGGTTTGAAAACGTAGTCGATTTATATGATGGCTACCATTGGTAAAGCAGAATGTGGTAGCTATTAGAAAAAGAAGGAAAAACCACATTTTTCCTTCTTTTTCATCAATCTGAGCCCCTTTATTGAATAAAGGGGCATGTGCATTAGCGCACTAAGTGCAGGAAGTGTAAATGTTTTTCATACTGGTCAAGAATGTCGTGAATGATCTGTTCCTGGTTCCAGCCCATCAGGTCATAATCCTGGCCACCTTCTTTCAGGTAAACCTCAGCACGATAATAACGGTGCTGCTCAGCATTCTGGTCGTCATCCAGGCCAGACATAGCAAAGGCCGGTTGGCTGTAGCCGCGTAAGCGGACTTCATAGATAAAGTTGAGTGCTTCACCTAAATCAACCTCTAAATGCAGACGGTCGTCAGAAGATGAATCAATGACACTCCGGGTACCCTGCTTGCCCAGCTCTTCTTCAACCAGCACCATGGCAGGCTGAATAACTTCATCAAGGAAGCGTTTAACCTGAGAGCGCTTAGGAAGATAAGAGATATTCCGTAACCTGCGCTGCCATGGAATCGGGTTACGCGAAGCGGTAGGCGCTATGGTTGCTAAAGTCTGGCTGTCGCGTTTGGTTATATCCACTCTCAAGGCTTTCAGTAACCCATAAATGGAAATAAGTAGAATAACTGAGAAGGGTAATGCACTGGCAATTGTCACCGTTTGCAATGCACTCAAGCCGCCAGCCAGAAGCAGTGCTATAGCCACAATACCCATTGTGGCTGCCCAGAAAATACGTTGCCAAACAGGTGTGCGTTCGGCGCCACCAGATGCCAGTGTGTCAACTACCATTGCACCAGAATCAGCTGAAGTGACAAAGAAGACAACAACCATTGCCATAGCAATGAAGGACAACACTGTGGAGAACGGAAAATGTTCAAGGAAGTTAAACAGGGCGAGCGACACATCCTGCTGTACCGTATTGGCGAGGTCAACAGCACCTTTATCTTTAATCAGATGAATTGCACTGTTACCGAAGAATGTCATCCACATTAATGTAAAGCCTGCAGGAACAAACAATACGCCGGTAACGAATTCACGGATGGTGCGGCCACGAGACACTCGGGCAATAAACATCCCTACAAACGGCGACCAGGATAGCCACCACCCCCAGTACAGCAAGGTCCATCCCCCAAGCCAATTACTGGATTTTGGTTCATAGGCATAGAGATTAAATGTTTTACTGACTATCTCAGAAAGATATCCCCCAGTATTCTCGACAAAGGATTTCAGTAACAATACTGTTGGCCCAAGAATGGCCACCAACAGTAACAGTAAAACGGCTAAACCAAGGTTGAGCTCCGATAATATTCTGATGCCTTTATCAAGGCCGGAAACAACAGAAATTGTTGCCAGAGCTGTAATAACAACTATCAGAATAACCTGAACTGTTTCATTTATAGGCACACCAAACAGGTGATGCATCCCGGCGTTGACCTGCAAAACACCATAGCCGAGTGAAGTGGAAACACCAAATACCGTACCAATAACGGCAAAAATATCAACAGCGTGCCCCAGCGGGCCATAAATGCGTTCGCCAATTATTGGATAGAGTGCTGAACGTAATGTCAGCGGCAATCCGTGGCGATAACTGAAAAAGGCAAGGATGAGTGCGACAATTGCGTAAATGGCCCATGCATGGAGCCCCCAGTGAAAGAAGGTCAACCGCATGGCTTCTTTGGCGGCCTCCACTGTTTCGGGCGTGCCCACTGGCGGTGAAAGGTAGTGCATCACCGGCTCGGCAACACCAAAGAACATTAGACCTATCCCCATACCGGCTGAGAACAACATCGCGAACCAGGAAACATAACTGAAGTCAGGCAAGGCATGGTCCGGCCCAAGCTTGATGTTGCCATAGCGTGATAACCCAAGGAAAGTCACGGTCAGGAGAATCAGCGCAACGGTGAGAATATAAAACCAACTGGCATTGGTGAATATTTGCTGTTGCAGAGCTTTAAATTTTTGGTCAGCGAGTTCAGGGAACAACGCGGCAAAAGCCACGACAATAACAATGAGTGCAGCAGAGGTATAAAACACGGGAGGGTTAATTTGCTTTCGGGGAACACCCGCATTGAATTCAGTCTGAGACATGGCGTTTATAGTCCGTTAAGTTAAAATTAGGTGGCTTTCTCCATTTGACAAATATGCCAGAATGCACGGCAATAATAGCGTAATTGACTGTTTTTTGCAATTTTAGTGGTTTTAGATATTGAAATTTCTCATTTTAATGGGCTGGAAAATAATGAATATGCCCATTAAAACGTATGCGTGTATCCGTGTTTTTCGAAGTAGCATGCAGAGACAAACTCAATAGTAAAAAACTCACAGAACGATCATAGCTCATATTTGGGAGATAGTCGGCTGAACGGAGGTCTGATTTCATACAACGGTTTTTTACTGGCCGACCGGAACCTCTATGGCTGGTGGTGTTCTTGCGCGTGTTGCAGGTGTGCTCTCCGCTGGAAGAAATGAGACCGTAAGGCGTTTAACTCCAGTTATAAATAAACGTATAAGGTAAAAAGAAGAGTAAGAAGCCTGTATCAATAAGTCATGTGTTCAAGGAGTAATCACACCCGTTTTCGTTCCAAACACTTGTTTGGGATTTCCATACTTTGATCCCTTCCCAATATCGGTACCAGATTATTCAGGGAGTTATGGGGATTGAGGAAGATCTCTAAAAGTGAATGGTGGGTTTTGCCAGGATGCTTACAATCGGTCTGAATAAAATTAATCTATCTCTCAGGTCCGAATAATAACCCGATGTGGCAAAGGGAGCAGCAGCACGAAAAATCAGTGGCGGAATACTGGGCAAGGTACCACTCTCTTATTGGTCGAATAGGCGATGACGATTGAAACCAAAGGAAAACATGGTTGATTGACCTCAAAACGTGTACTATTCGGAGCGAGCTTATCAATAGCCCACAGGGTACATTTGGTAATTTTTTCACTGAAATGTACATATTCCGCAGAGTGAAGCGAGAATTCCTGTGTAACCTACTGATAAATATGTTAAATATGATTTTGTATGTGATCTTTCGTGTGGGTCACCACTGCAAATTAAGGAATTAGAATGCCTGTAATTACGCTTCCTGACGGCAGTCAACGTAGTTTTGACCATGCTGTAAGTCCACTGGATGTTGCGCTTGATATTGGCCCAGGGCTGGCAAAAGCCTGTGTTGCTGGGCGGGTAAATGGTGAACTGGTTGATGCAACCGATTTGATCGAGAGCGACGCAACCCTGGCTATCATTACCGCAAAAGATGCTGAGGGGCTTGAAATCATTCGCCACTCTTGTGCTCACTTACTGGGGCACGCCATCAAGCAACTGTGGCCTAAAACAAAAATGGCTATTGGCCCGGTGATCGACAATGGTTTCTACTATGATGTCGACCTGGACCATACATTGACTCAGGAAGATATTGACCAGCTTGAAAAGCGTATGCATGAGCTGGCAGAGAAGAATTACGACGTCATCAAGAAAAAAGTGTCATGGGCCGAAGCACGCCAGGCATTTGTTGAACGCGGTGAAAGCTACAAAATCGCTATTCTTGATGAGAATATCAGTCATGATGACCGCCCGGGGCTTTATCATCATGAAGAATATATTGATATGTGCCGTGGGCCGCATGTGCCGAATATGCGTTTCTGCCACTATTTTAAATTGATGAAAACGGCAGGGGCATACTGGCGTGGCGACAGCAATAATAAAATGCTGCAACGTATTTACGGCACTGCCTGGCCGGATAAGAAACAATTAAACTCTTATCTGCAACGCCTGGAAGAAGCGGCAAAACGTGACCATCGTAAGATTGGTAAGCAGCTGGACCTGTATCATATGCAGGAAGAAGCGCCGGGTATGGTGTTCTGGCACAATGACGGCTGGACTGTCTTCCGTGAACTGGAAACCTTTGTTCGCTCTAAGCTGAAAGAATACCAGTATCAGGAAGTGAAAGGGCCGTTCATGATGGACCGTGTGCTGTGGGAAAGAACAGGGCACTGGGACAACTATAAAGATGCTATGTTTACTACTTCTTCAGAGAACCGTGAATATTGCATTAAGCCAATGAACTGCCCTGGTCATGTGCAAATTTTTAATCAGGGTTTGAAATCTTACCGTGATTTGCCATTGCGTATGGCTGAGTTCGGTAGTTGCCACCGAAATGAGCCATCAGGTGCATTGCATGGCTTGATGCGTGTTCGTGGCTTTACCCAGGATGATGCGCATATCTTCTGTACTGAAGATCAGGTTCGCGATGAAGTGAACGGCTGTATTCGTATGGTCTACGATATGTACAGCACGTTCGGTTTTGAAAAAATTGTTGTTAAGCTGTCTACGCGTCCTGAAAAGCGTATTGGTTCTGACGAAATGTGGGACCGTGCTGAAGCAGATCTTGCAGTAGCACTTGAAGAAAATAATATCCCGTTTGAATATCAACCGGGTGAAGGCGCGTTTTACGGGCCGAAAATTGAATTTACTCTGTATGATTGCCTCGATCGTGCATGGCAGTGTGGTACTGTCCAGTTGGACTTCTCGCTGCCGTCTCGTTTGAGTGCATCTTACGTGGGTGAAAATAACGAACGCCAGGTTCCGGTTATGATTCACCGTGCAATTCTGGGTTCAATGGAACGCTTTATTGGTATTCTGACTGAAGAGTTCGCCGGGTTCTTCCCAACATGGTTGGCTCCTGTTCAGGTTGTCGTTATGAATATTACTGACGGGCAGGCAGAATATGTGAACGAATTGACCCAAAAATTGCAAAATGCGGGCATTCGTGTAAAAGCAGACTTGAGAAACGAGAAGATTGGCTTTAAAATCCGCGAGCACACTTTACGTCGGGTGCCCTATATGTTGGTCTGCGGTGATAAAGAGGTCGAAGCTGGCAAAGTGGCCGTTCGTACCCGCCGCGGTAAAGACCTTGGCAGTCTGGACGTAAATGAAGTGATCGAGAAGCTGCAACAAGAAATTCGCAGCCGCAGTCTTCATCAAATGGAGGAATAAGGTATTAAAGGCGGAAAACGAGTTCAAACGGCGCGTCCGAATCGTATTAATGGCGAGATTCGCGCTCAGGAAGTTCGCTTAACAGACATCGATGGCGAGCAGATTGGTGTAGTGAGTCTGAGAGAAGCTCTGGAAAAAGCTGAAGAAGCCGGAGCCGACTTAGTAGAGATCAGCCCTAACGCCGAGCCGCCAGTTTGCCGTATTATGGATTACGGCAAATTCCTCTATGAAAAGAGTAAGTCTTCTAAGGAACAGAAGAAAAAGCAGAAAGTTATCCAGGTTAAGGAAATTAAATTCCGTCCTGGTACTGATGAAGGTGACTATCAGGTAAAACTCCGCAGCCTGATTCGCTTTCTCGAAGATGGCGACAAAGCCAAAATCACCCTGCGTTTCCGTGGGCGTGAAATGGCACACCAACAGATCGGTATCGAAGTGCTTAATCGCGTGAAAGAAGATCTGAATGAACTGGCAGTAGTCGAATCCTTCCCAACGAAGATCGAAGGCCGTCAGATGATTATGGTGCTTGCGCCGAAGAAGAAACAGTAGGCTACCAAGTAACCAGGCCGGTAGAGCTTGCTCAACTGGCCCGGTTCGCCTTTGTTTCATTTATTAACAATGCGAAGTGGAAGTAAAAAGATGCCAAAAATTAAGACCGTACGCGGTGCTGCTAAGCGCTTCAAAAAAACCGGTAAAGGTGGCTTTAAGCATAAGCACGCTAACCTGCGTCATATTCTGACTAAAAAAGCGACCAAACGTAAACGTCACCTGCGTCCGAAAGCCATGGTTTCTAAAGGCGATCTGGGCCTGGTAATTGCGTGCCTGCCGTACGCATAAGTCGTTAACTTTTAACTTTTTATTGCCCAACAGGTTTGTATTTTCCGGCAACAGTAACTGCTTTTCTGGCTGTTTAAACAAACAGTCTGCACGAAAACAGTTAGTCTGGCTGAGCAATACGCAAACCGGGCTTACAGAATATAGATACAGGAGAGAGCCATGGCTCGCGTAAAACGTGGTGTGATTGCACGTGCACGTCATAAGAAAATTTTGAAACAAGCTAAAGGTTACTACGGTGCGCGTTCTCGCGTATACCGCGTTGCCTTCCAGGCTGTTATCAAAGCAGGTCAGTACGCTTATCGTGACCGTCGTCAGAAAAAGCGTCAGTTCCGTCAACTGTGGATTGCACGTATCAACGCAGCAGCACGTCAGAACGGTATTTCTTACAGCAAATTCATCAACGGCCTGAAAAAGGCTTCTGTTGAAATCGACCGTAAGATCCTGGCTGATATCGCAGTATTTGACAAAGTGGCATTCACTGCACTGGTTGAAAAAGCGAAAGCAGCTCTGGCGTAAGCCAGATGGAGAGGGAGCGTTTGCTCCCTCTTTACATTTGTTGCAAACGGGATTGACATTTCGCAACAAAATCAGTTGAATAGACACGTTTCACCTGACCAAAAAGGTAACTGCAAGCATGAATGCTGCTATTTTCCGCTTCTTTTTTTACTTTAGCGCCTGATTCAGGGGGGCTTTGCGCGTAAGAAAAGAAACGGAAAATAAGCGCTAAAAGCCTCCAGATGGAGGCTTTTTTTTTACCTTTTCTGGCCCCATGCCAGGCTTTTGAGCAGCATGATGATAGCCGGGCAATAAAAGGCTAAGGCTTGTCGTTTTCGAACCAAGACTAACTACTCCGGCAATTGTGCCGGCACAAGAGGAATACCATGCCACATCTCGCAGAGCTGGTTGCAAGTGCAAAGGCAGCCATAAACGATGCCCAGGATGTTGCCGCGTTAGATAATGTACGCGTTGAATATCTGGGCAAGAAAGGGCACCTGACCCTCCAAATGACAACCCTGCGTGATCTTCCTCCGGAAGAACGTCCTGCAGCTGGCGCGGTAATCAACGAAGCCAAAGAACAGGTTCAGCAGGCAATTAACGCACGCAAAGATTTTCTTGAGAGTGAAGCCCTAAATGCCCGTCTGGCTGCAGAAACCATTGATGTGACCTTACCGGGGCGTCGTATTGAAAATGGTGGGTTGCATCCGGTAACCCGCACAATAGACCGTATTGAAAGTTTCTTCGGTGAGCTGGGTTTTACCGTGGCAACCGGCCCGGAAATTGAAGATGACTACCACAACTTCGATGCCCTGAACATTCCGGGTCATCACCCGGCACGTGCTGACCACGACACTTTCTGGTTTGATGCTACGCGCCTGTTGCGTACACAAACATCTGGCGTACAGATCCGCACCATGGAAAACCAGCAGCCACCGATTCGTATCATTGCTCCCGGCCGTGTATACCGTAATGACTATGATCAGACTCATACGCCGATGTTCCATCAGATGGAAGGGCTGATTGTTGATAAGAACATCAGTTTTACCAACCTGAAAGGTACGCTGCATGATTTCCTGCGTAACTTTTTTGAGGAAGACCTGCAAATCCGTTTTCGGCCGTCTTACTTTCCATTCACTGAACCTTCTGCCGAAGTGGATGTAATGGGGAAAAATGGCAAATGGCTTGAAGTGCTGGGTTGCGGGATGGTGCATCCGAACGTTTTACGGAATGTGGGCATTGATCCAGAAGTGTATTCCGGTTTTGCGTTCGGTATGGGGATGGAGCGTTTGACCATGTTGCGCTATGGCGTAACTGACTTGCGTTCATTCTTCGAAAACGACTTACGTTTCCTCAAACAGTTTAAATAAGGCGGGGCTCTGCAATGAAATTCAGTGAACTTTGGTTACGTGAATGGGTTAACCCGTCAATTGACAGTGATGCGCTTGCTGGCCAGATAACCATGGCCGGTCTTGAAGTTGATGGTGTTGAGACGGTTGCTGGTGCATTTACTGGCGTAGTAGTGGGTGAAGTTGTGGAATGCGGACAGCATCCCAATGCCGATAAACTGCGTGTTACAAAAGTGAATGTAGGCGGCGAACGCTTGCTTGATATTGTCTGTGGTGCGCCTAACTGCCGCAAAGGCCTGCGTGTTGCGGTTGCAACGGTTGGCGCTGTATTACCGGGCGACTTTAAAATTAAGGCTGCCAAATTACGTGGTGAGCCTTCAGAAGGGATGCTGTGCTCTTATTCTGAGTTGGGTATTTCCGAAGACCACAGCGGAATTATCGAATTGCCTGTTGATGCCCCTGTCGGGACTTCACTGCGCGACTACCTGAAGCTTGACGACGTTGCCATTGAAATCAGCGTGACGCCAAACCGTGCCGATTGCCTGAGTATTGCGGGTGTTGCTCGTGATGTAGCAGTACTGAACCAATTACCCGTTACTGAACCAGAAATTGCGCCTGTGGCTGCAAGCATTACGGATTCTTTCCCGATTACTGTTGAGGCAACAGAAGCTTGCCCGCGTTACCTGGGCCGTGTAATTAAAGGTATTAATGTTGCGGCGCCGTCACCATTGTGGATGCGCGAGAAGCTGCGCCGCTGCGGTATCCGTTCTATTGATGCCGTTGTAGATGTGACTAACTATGTTCTGCTTGAACTGGGCCAACCAATGCATGCGTTCGATCTTAGCCGGATCGATGGCGGTATTGTCGTGCGTATGGCTAAGCAGGACGAAAGCCTGGTTCTGCTTGATGGCAGCGAAGCCAAACTCAACAGTGATACGCTGGTGATTGCCGACCAAAGCAAAGCACTGGCTATGGGGGGGATCTTCGGTGGTGAGCACTCTGGTGTAAACAGTGAAACCCAGGATGTCCTGCTGGAGTGTGCCTGGTTTAATCCGCTGGCTATCACTGGCCGTGCTCGCCGTTATGGCTTGCATACGGATGCATCACACCGTTATGAACGTGGTGTTGACCCGCAATTACAGTACAAAGCGATGGAGCGTGCAACCGCTCTGTTACTGGCCGTGTGTGGTGGTGAAGCAGGCCCGGTGATTGATGTGACTGCACAAGGCAAACTGCCGCAGCCTGCAACGATTACTTTACGCCGCAGTAAGCTGGACCGCCTGATTGGCCATCATGTTCCGGATGAGCAGGTTGGCGATATTTTACGCCGTCTTGGTTGCCAGGTGACGGAAACTGAAGGTCAATGGCAGGCTGTTGCACCGTCCTGGCGTTTCGATATGGAAATCGAAGAAGATCTGGTAGAGGAAGTTGCCCGTATTTACGGTTACAACAGTATTCCTGACGAGCCGGTCAATGCTTCGCTGATCATGGGCCAGCATCGTGAAGCTAATCTGTCTATGAAGCGCGTGAAAACCCTACTGGTGGATAAAGGTTACCAGGAAGTCATCACCTATAGCTTTGTCGACCCGAAAGTTCAGCAAATGTTGCATCCAGGCGAAGATGCGCTGATTCTGCCAAATCCAATTTCTGCTGATATGTCGGCTATGCGCCTTTCTTTACTGACAGGCTTGCTCAGCACACTGGTGTACAACCAGAACCGTCAGCAAAACCGTGCACGTATTTTCGAAACTGGTTTGCGGTTTGTCCCTGATACACAGGCAGACCTGGGGATCCGTCAGGATGTTATGCTGGCTGGCGCAATTTGCGGTAACCGTAATGAAGAACACTGGGATTTGGTAAAAGGCAGCGTCGATTTTTACGATCTGAAAGGCGATTTGGAGTCACTGTTAGAACTGACGGGTAAATTATCTGAAATTGAATTTCGCGCAGAACGCCATTCAGCACTGCATCCAGGGCAGAGTGCTGCAATTTATTTACACGGTGATTATGTTGGATTTATTGGTGTTGTTCACCCAGAGTTGGAACGTAAACTGGATTTGAACGGCCGTACACTGGTGTTTGAATTGTTGTGGAACAAGCTCGCAGACCGCGTCGTGCCTCAATCTCAGGGGGTTTCGCGCTTCCCTGCGAACCGCCGGGATATCGCTGTTGTGGTCGCTGAAAACGTGCCTGCAGCAGATATTCTCGCAGAGTGTAAGAAAGTTGGCGTAAATCAGGTAGTTGGCGTAAACTTATTTGACGTGTACCGCGGTAAGGGTGTGGCAGAGGGTTATAAGAGCCTTGCTATCAGCCTGACTCTTCAGGATACCAACCGTACACTGGAAGAAGAGGAGATTGCTGCTACCGTTGCAAAATGTGTGGCGGCATTAAAAGAGCGATTCCAGGCATCATTGAGGGATTGAACCTATGGCGCTTACAAAAGCTGAAATGTCAGAATATCTGTTTGATAAGCTTGGGCTTAGCAAGCGGGATGCCAAAGAGCTTGTAGAGCTGTTTTTCGAAGAGATCCGTCGCGCTCTGGAGAATGGCGAACAGGTAAAACTCTCCGGCTTTGGTAACTTTGACCTGCGGGACAAAAACCAACGTCCGGGTCGTAACCCCAAAACGGGAGAGGATATTCCTATCACCGCCCGTCGAGTGGTTACGTTCCGCCCCGGCCAGAAGTTGAAAAGCCGGGTGGAGAATGCAACCCCCCAGAATGACTAATCTGACATGATTTAAAAAGGCCGGTTTATACCGGCCTTTTTCTTGTCTGCAGAAACCCCCAACCAGCCTGGAGGGCTGTAAAACTTCCGGCATTGAACCAGAGATAAAAAACTTTTGATTGTTTCGTCGCCTGCGCTTTTAACCTGTCCCGGTTACTGAGGCAGTTTCCTGGTTCAGTAAACCATAACTTCGCATCTGTCATGCTTCACCTGTGTTGTATGAACACGTAGAATCACGGCAGGTTATTCACCAGAAACGTTTTTTCTTATGCATCTATTACTCGAACGGCAACAGCGATGGGCGCGTTATATATTAGCCGGGCTGATGACAGTGTTGTTGGTCGTAGCACTTCTCAGCCTGTCCAGTGGTGAACGGTGGATCTCACCATGGCACTGGTTATCTGCGGATAACACATTATTTGTTTTGCAAATTCGGTTACCACGTATGGTCGCTGTAGTGCTGACAGGTGCTGCGTTGGCTGTTTCCGGTACTATGATGCAGGCATTGTTTGATAATCCATTAGCAGAACCGGGCTTATTGGGTGTTTCAAATGGCGCGGGGCTTGGGTTGGTGACTGCCATGTTATTAGGGCGGGGCCATATTCCAGACTGGGGGCTGGGAATAAGCTCAATGGTGGGGGCTTTGCTTATCACATTACTGTTGCTGCGTTTTGCACGGCGTCGGCTTACTACCAGCCGTTTATTACTGGCAGGGGTTGCGCTGAGTATCATCTGTAGCGCACTGATGACCTGGGCCGTTTATTTCACAACCAGTGCCGACCTACGTCAGTTAATGTATTGGATGATGGGGGGATTCGGTGGTGTGGACTGGCGCGCAAAAGGGTTCATGTTAGCAATTGTGCCGGTTCTGTGGTGGGTAATACGCCAGTGGCGGCCATTGAATATGCTGGCACTGGGGGAAGTGCCAGCAAGGCAATTGGGCCTGGCATTGCACCGCTGGCGCTGGGTGCTGGTCATCGCAACCGGCTGGTTGGTTGGGGCCAGCGTAGCGCTGGCGGGTTCCATTGGGTTTATTGGCCTTGTTATTCCTCATTTATTACGCCTGTGTGGCGTAACAGACCATAAAACATTGCTCCCTGCCAGCGCACTTGCGGGAGGCGTGTTATTGTTAATTGCGGATATGGTGGCCAGGCTGGTTCTGGCTTCAGCTGAATTACCTGTTGGTGTTGTCACCGCTTCCCTGGGTGCACCAGTGTTTATCTGGCTACTATTAAAAGTCAGGCATGAATAAAGGAGAAAATGATGCAGGCTGATGTTCTTACTACTGATGTTGTCACTATTGATGGGCAGCCGGGTACATTAACTGCCTGGCAAAGGAAAGTGTTGTTGATTGTAAATGTCGCATCAAAATGCGGCCTGACACCGCAATACGAACAGCTGGAAGCATTACAGAAGCAATACTCCAGTCAGGGGTTTTCTGTGCTGGGGTTTCCGTGTAACCAATTTTTAGAACAGGAACCCGGGAGTGAACAGGAAATTCAGGCCTTTTGCCGCATGACATATGGCGTCACTTTTCCTATGTTTAGCAAAATCGACGTTAATGGTGAACAGCGTCATCCGTTGTACCAGAAACTGGTTGCCCTTGCGCCAGTGGCTCAGGCACCACAAGGCAGCGGGTTTTATGACAGAATGGCGAGTAAAGGGCGTGCACCGAAACAGCCTGGCGATATTTTATGGAACTTCGAAAAGTTTCTGGTTGACCGCCAGGGGCAAGTAATTGGGCGCTTTTCACCGGACATGTTGCCCGATGCCCCGGAGTTAGTGGCTGCAATTGAGCGTGCTCTGGAAAAATAGATGTCGCTATTGTCGTTAAACCATGTTGCTGAAAAAGGCCGGCTGGCAGCTGTATCGGCAGATATTCAACCGGGCTGCTGGCTGCATTTGGTGGGGCCAAACGGGGCAGGGAAGAGCACATTACTGGCTCGTATGTCAGGTATGAGTGAAGGGCCTGGTGATGTTTATCTTGCCGGGCAGCCTGTTTCTGCCCGGTCTGGCCCGGAATTGGGTATGCTGCGGTCATGGTTGCCACAACAACAAACCCCTCCTTTCGCGATGCCCGTCTGGCATTATCTGTTATTGCATGCCCACGGTGCTCCGCTAGAACAACTCTCCCCTTTAATTGATGCGTTATGGCTGGCTGATAAATTGCCCCGACAAGTTGCGCATTTATCCGGTGGGGAATGGCAACGAGTGCGCCTGGCCGCCGTTATCGCCCAGATTCATCCTGATATCAATCCTGGTGGGCGGCTATTATTACTGGATGAGCCTATGAATAGCCTTGATGTTACCCAGCAATCAGCACTGACTCACTTGCTTAATGACCTGGCACAAAAAGGGGTGGCGATTATTATGAGTAGCCATGATCTTAATTACTCATTGGCGCACGCTCATCAAGTCTGGTTAATGTTGAAAGGTCATGTTGTAGCCCAGGGAAATGCCAGTGAGGTGTTAACACCTGAGAATTTGCGCTCCGTTTATGCCTTGCCATTCAGGCGGGTGGAGGTAGATAACCATAAAGTTCTTATTTGTTCATGAGAGAGTTGAAATACTTGCCAAATTAAATCCTGAAGAGCTACATTGCACTGGTGAAAAATAGCCTGTAGGTAGGACTCAGTTATGAAATTATGGGGGCTTGTCCTGTTATCGTTATTATTAGTTGGGTGCAGTCACCACCGGGCCCCTGCACCTGCGGGGCAGTTATCGGATCCTATTATGGTTATTGCCAGGCTTGACTCGCAATTAAGTGAATGGCGTGGAACACCTTATCGATATGGCGGGGTATCCAGGCAAGGCATTGATTGTTCAGCGTTTGTTCAATTAACATTCCGTGATCAATTTGCTCTTCAGCTTCCTCGTAGTACCCGGGCTCAGGCAAAAATTGGTACCCGTATTGATAAAGATGAATTATTACCTGGAGATCTGATTTTCTTTAAAACAGGTTCAGGTGAAGAAGGCTTGCATGTGGGTATTTATGATACCGATAATCAGTTTATTCATGCCTCAAGCAGCCATGGTGTTGTACGCTCATCACTGAATAATGTTTATTGGCGGGAAAAATATTGGCAAGCCAGGCGTATTTAACCCATTAGTTCGTGCATACCCTTCTGATTTTGGTTGTTTTAACGGAGTGCTGAAGATCATTCTTTTTTAATATGACTATGTGATTAAGTTGAATCTCGGTGCTTGTTTTAACTTTTTCATGGTGCATATAAACACACTTAATGTTGCGTTCTGTTGCCAAAAATACCTGCAAAAACCGTAAGTTTGTTCAACTGTGCGGCGATATGCTGTTATCCAGAGTAACTCGATTGAATTCTTTTCCCATTTCAGTCAGGATGAAGCAAACAGCCGGGTAGTAGGACTGCTTTCATGGTCGTGATTCTGGAGTGCGCATACTATTCTCAATGCTTGTTCCAGCCACTCAGGCGGAGCGATGGTTCTTTGTATGGTGTTGAACTTGTCACCCGTTTTGTGACAGAAGATGGCGTGGTTCAGATGCCCGAGTCGCTGGTTAGTGCAAGGCTATCTCCCCGCCAGCACAGCCAGCTCCTTGAAGAAAAAGTAGCGTTACTACGCAGCTTCCAGTCTACATTTTTAAAGCATCGCCTCGTTATATGGATGCCAGTTGAACAAAACAGTGTGCGCTGTATTTTATCAGATGAAAGCCTTGCCGAGTATTTAACCAGTGTTCCCGGCTTACATTTGGGAATAACAGAACAATTTCTCGCTTCTGGCGACCATTATTTAGAGAATCTTTTTTCTTTACTTGAACGCCGTTTTTTACTGGCATTGTTAAATTATGGTGCCGGGCATATTTCAGGTCAGCATATTTTTCAGCAGCAATTTAATGCCATCATGCTGGATAAACAGTTTGTGCAATCACGCCTGAAAAAAGCAACATTCCAACCTGTGATGTATGCGATTCTTAACCAGGTTGGCCCTGCCTGCCGTGCGTTAGTCATCAATGGTATTGATGACAAAGAAAGCTTTGCTCGTGCCTGCTCTTTACCCTTTACGGCAATGCAAGGGGCGCTGTGGCCCCCCGTTATGCCAGAACACCTGATGCTATTACTGTATGGCAACCCCCTATACCCCTGATAACTGCCCGTATTTAGCTGGCGCAACTGCCACTACACTATAGGCAGGAGGGCTTATGGCTGAACAACCTGTATTTACCCATGCCTGGCATGATTTATTGCCCGGCTTTTCGCAGCAAGTGACCCCGCAACCTTTGTTGTCTGCTCGTTTGTTGTGGCATAACCGTGAGCTGGCAACAGAACTGGGGCTGGCAGAGAATTTATTTAACTATACAGGGCCTGCTGGCGTGTGGGGCGGAGAAGCGTTGCTGCCAGGCATGTTGTCTGTTGCTCAGGTATACAGCGGTCACCAGTTTGGTGTCTGGGCCGGGCAATTGGGCGATGGTCGCGGATTATTACTGGGTGAGCAGCAAATTGGCGGCGGCAGGCAGTTGGAATGGCACCTGAAAGGCGCCGGGCTAACACCATTTTCCCGAATGGGGGATGGCAGAGCCGTTATTCGTTCGACGGTGCGGGAATGCCTGGCTTCAGAAGCGATGCACTATCTCGGCATTCCTACCACGCGTGCACTCAGCATGGTTATCAGCGAAACACCGGTATACCGTGAGCGTACTGAAAAAGGTGCCATGATGATGCGCCTGGCAGAGAGCCACGTACGCTTTGGCCACTTTGAACATTTCTATTACCGTCGTGAACCAGAAAATGTCCGGCGGCTCGCTGAATATGTGGTTGCCCGGCACTGGCCCCATTTACAGGAAGAGCCGGAGGAAGATAAATGGCGGTTATGGTTTGAGGATGTGGTTGCTCGCACTGCCTGGTTGATTGCGCAATGGCAATGCATTGGGTTTTCTCACGGCGTAATGAATACGGATAATATGTCTATTTTGGGGCTAACTATCGATTATGGGCCTTGGGGGTTTATGGATGATTACCAGCCTGATTTTATTTGTAACCATTCCGATTACCAGGGCCGCTATTCATTTGAAAATCAACCTGGCGTTGGCTTGTGGAACTTACAACGACTGGCTCAGGCGCTGTCGCCCTTTATCAGCGCAGATACACTGAATGCTGTTTTGGACGGATATGGGCAACACCTGCAACAGGCCTGGTCGAGCCAAATGCGTGCCAAACTTGGACTGACTCATGTTCAGACTGATGATAACGCTATTCTGTCAGAGTTATTTAGTTTAATGGCACGGGAAGGGAGTGACTATACAAGAACTTTTCGGTTGTTAAGCCACACTGAAAAAGGGTCTGCGCTGTCGCCTCTTCGCGATGAGTTTATTGACCGCGATGCATTTGATGCGTGGTTTGGACGTTACCGACAACGTTTAGAGCTGGAACCGATGGATGATGCCGCGCGCCAGCAAGCGATGCAGGCTGTCAATCCTGCAGTGGTGTTACGTAACTGGCTGGCACAAAGAGCTATTGAAGGTGCAGAGCAAGGAGATGCAGGCGAAATGCATCGCCTGCTTGCTGTATTGCGCGACCCATTTAGTGAACGGGCTGATGACTATGTACAACGCCCGCCAGATTGGGGAAGGCGGCTTGAAGTCAGCTGTTCGAGCTGAATAATCAACGCCCAGACTGATCCAGCCGGTGTTTCACCGCATCGGATAGCATTGCCAGCAGGGTTTCAGTATCTTCCCAGTTGAGGCAGGGGTCGGTAATGGACTGACCATAAACTAATGGTTTACCAGGCTCTATAGCCTGGTTTCCAGCTTCGATAAAGCTTTCAGCCATTACGCCAGCAATCGCAGTTGACCCATCACGAATCTGCTGGCAAATATTCTGCGCAACTTCCAGTTGGCGACGGTGTTGTTTCTGGCAATTACCATGGCTGAAGTCCACTACCAATTGTTGTGGTAACTCGAAGCTTTCCAGTGCGTTACTGGTCGCTGCAATATCTTCAGGATAGAAGTTAGGTTGTTTACCGCCGCGCAATATAATATGCCCGTAGGGGTTACCACTGGTTTGGTAAACCACCATTTTTCCGTGTTTATCCGGGGAAAGAAACATATGGCTGGCACGCGCTGCGCGAATGGCATCAATAGCAATTCGCGTATTACCATCTGTTCCGTTTTTAAAACCTACCGGGCAAGACAGGGCTGAAGCCATCTCTCTGTGAACCTGGCTCTCCGTTGTACGGGCACCAATTGCTCCCCAACTGATCAAGTCGGCAATATATTGCCCAACAACCATATCAAGAAATTCCGTTGCAGCTGGCAACCCAATAAGGTTGACTTCGTGCAAGAATTTACGTGCCAGCTCAAGACCTTTATTTACACGGCAACTTCCGTTGAGGTCCGGGTCTGAAATAAGCCCTTTCCAGCCAATCACCGTGCGTGGTTTTTCAAAGTAGGTGCGCATAACCACTTCCAGCGTGCCCTGGTATCGATCATGCAGTGTTTTTAGCCTGCGGGCATAATCCAATGCTGCTTCAGGGTCATGGACCGAGCAAGGTCCGACAATAACCAGTAAACGGGCATCCTTACCTGCCAGGATGCGTTCAATACGTCGGCGGGAATGGGTGATGTGGTCTGCAAGGGGAGGCGTTACAGGGTAACGCTGGCTAAGTTCATCTGGCGTGACAAGAAAGCCAATTTGCGCGATGCGCAACTCATCTGTTTTATTCATTTGCATCTCAATACTGGGCTGGTAGGCGCAAACGCCTTAGCAAAAACGGTAAACTGGTTGTCCAGTTAAAGGCATAGTATGCCACAATAAAAAGTACCACTAAACTAGTTTATTAGTACATGCGCCTGTTCAAGCCCATCAAGTCCAGAATTTTTGTTGCTATTTCTTCCACGGAATAGTTTGTGCTGTTGATGTATCGAATTTGATGCTTGCGATAAAGCGCTTCAACCTCGGCAACTTCCATACGGCACTGGCGTAAGGACGCATAGCGGCTGTTTTCCCGGCGTTCCTCCCTGATAGCGGCCAGTCGTTCAGGGTTGATGGTCAGGCCAAACAGGCGTGTGCGAAGTGGTTGCAATTCTGCAGGCAGACGCAGGTTATCCATGTCATCGGCAATGAATGGATAATTGGCGGCTCGAATGCCAAATTGCATTGCAAGGTAGAGGCTGGTGGGTGTTTTCCCACAGCGAGACACGCCTAATAAGATCACTTGAGCCTGGTCAAGGTTGCGCATAGAAATGCCATCATCATGTGCCAGTGTGTAATCTATTGCGGCAATACGTGCATCATATTTCCCCAGATTTCCGGGGTTAAGCCCATGCGTTCTGTGAGCAATGGGGACAGGATCAACATCAAGCTCTTGCTGAAGTGGCGCGACAAGTGCCTGTACAATGTCCTGACAAAACCCCTCACTTTGCAAAATAATGGTGCGAATTTCAGGCAGCACAATCGAGTAGAAGACCAATGGCCTGCAACCTGTTTGCTGGTAAATGGCATCAATTTGCTCTTTTACAGCACGGGCCCGGGGTTCAGTCTCAACAAACGGCAGAGTCACGCTGTGTATGCTTACCGGGAACTGAGACATTACAGCATGGCCCAGAACTTCAGCTGTAATTGCAGTACCATCGGAAATATAGAATACATGTCGGTTTGGTATATTCACCGTTTACGTTTCCTGGTTGTTTTTACATGGTAAAGCATAAAGTAAAACAACACAGGGTGTGAGCTTTTCCCTCTAAATAACAGGTATGACTCACGCAGTTATGTCGTTAATGGGTTGGCATAATCATCCAGACGTTTTGACGTCTGTAACCCAGCCGTTGGCAATTGGCCTGTGAAAACGGTATTTTTTGAACAATACTTGTATGGCTTGTGATGTCATTAATTAATATACCGTTGTTTATTCGGATTTTTTATTAATTTTGACATGCGATCAAGAAAAGTTAAATAGATTTTTTAGTAAAAGTGAATAAGGCGTTTCATTTTTCATGCTTTTGATTTGTCTGCAAATAATAACTATTGTTTATTTTTTTTGTTAAGCTGCATTTCATCTATTAAGGTTGTTCTGAAATAACTGTTTTTTATTTGCTTGAACGATTCACTGTTTTTAACTCTCCAATAATTGTGCCAGACTAATTTTGTGGCCCATTCAAATAAGCAGCGTCTGGCTGGTAGATTTCTGGAAAGATGTTTTTGTTTGCGTTGTCACTAACTCAATAGAAACATCTGATTGGTTCGAAATCGGTGAATGAGCCTGAACATTTCCATTATTTCTGTACCTGTTCATAATCAAAAAAAGGATTGTTTCGATGTCCAATCATGGTGTGTCACCGCTCGTTCTTTGGTATAACCAGCTTGGCATGAACGACGTAGAAAAGGTTGGGGGGAAAAACGCCTCCCTTGGTGAGATGATTACCAACCTTTCCGGTTCGGGGGTTTGTGTTCCTAACGGGTTCGCAACAACTGCCGATGCTTTTAACCAGTTTTTGGATCAAAGTGGTGTCAACCAGCGCATCTATGCTCTGCTGGATGAAACCGATATAGATGATGTGCAGGCACTTGCAAAAGCAGGCGCCACGATTCGGCAGTGGGTTGTTGAAACACCATTTACTCCCGCTCTGGAGGAGGCGATTCGCAGCGCTTACGCTCAGCTTGCGGCAGATAATGACCAGGCGTCTTTCGCTGTTCGTTCATCAGCAACGGCAGAAGATATGCCAGATGCTTCGTTTGCCGGCCAACAAGAAACCTTCCTCAATGTGCAGGGCATCGATGCCGTGATGGTTGCGGTAAAACATGTCTTTGCATCATTGTTTAATGACCGCGCCATTTCTTACCGGGTTCATCAGGGCTATGACCACCGCGGCGTTGCGCTTTCAGCGGGTGTTCAGCGCATGGTTCGTTCAGACCTTGCTGCTTCCGGGGTAATGTTCTCGATTGATACAGAATCCGGTTTTGACCAGGTTGTGTTTATTACCGCAGCCTGGGGGCTCGGTGAAATGGTCGTTCAGGGTGCGGTTAACCCAGATGAATTCTACGTGCACAAACCAACGCTGGAGGCTGGGCGGCCAGCCATTGTGCGCCGTACTCTGGGCTCGAAAAAAGTGCGCATGGTCTATGGTGAAACTCAGGAGCATGGTAAGCAAGTCCGCATTGAAGATGTTACACCAGAGCAACAGTCGGTTTATTGCCTGAGCAGCGATGAAGTCGAGGCACTGGCACACCAGGCTATGCTTATTGAGCAACATTATGGCCGCCCGATGGATATTGAATGGGCGAAAGATGGGCATACTGGTGAACTGTTTATTGTTCAGGCCCGGCCAGAAACGGTACGCTCGCGCAACAAGGTGATGGAGCGTTACACCCTGCATTCCCAGGGCGATATTTTGGTAGAAGGGCGGGCCATTGGGCAACGTATTGGTGCAGGAAGCGTCAAAGTTATTCACGATATTAGTGAAATGAACCGGGTTGAAGCCGGTGATGTACTGGTTACGGATATGACCGACCCGGATTGGGAGCCTATTATGAAAAAGGCCGCCGCGATTGTAACCAACCGTGGTGGCCGGACTTGCCATGCAGCAATTATAGCGCGTGAGCTGGGTATTCCGGCTGTGGTGGGTTGTGGCGATGCAACGGAGCGTCTGAAAAATGGCCAGCGGGTTACTGTATCCTGCGCGGAAGGGGATACCGGTTATGTGTATGCTGATTTGCTCGACTTTTCAGTCAGCAGTTCCAGTGTCGATACCATGCCAGACTTACCCTTAAAAATTATGATGAACGTTGGTAATCCGGACAGAGCATTCGATTTCGCCTGCTTGCCAAATGAAGGAGTGGGCCTGGCGCGTTTGGAATTTATTATCAACCGCATGATAGGCGTGCACCCACGCGCATTGCTTGAATTCGACCAGCAAGAACCCGCATTGCAGGCAGAAATTCGTGAACTTATGAAAGGGTATGAGTCCCCGGTCGAGTTTTATGTCGGCAGGCTAACTGAAGGCATTGCCACCCTTGCGGCAGCATTTTGGCCCAAACGGGTCATTGTGCGGCTGTCTGATTTTAAATCCAATGAATACGCCAATCTGGTGGGGGGAGAACGTTATGAACCCCACGAAGAAAACCCCATGCTGGGCTTCCGTGGCGCAGGCCGTTATGTCTCCCCTGATTTCAGGGCGTGCTTTGCCCTTGAATGTGAAGCTGTTAAGCGCGTACGCAATACAATGGGGTTGACCAACGTTGAAGTGATGATCCCCTTTGTTCGTACTGTCGACCAGGCGAAAGCCGTAGTTGATGAACTGGCAAGTCAAGGGCTCAAACGAGGTGATAATGGGCTGAAAGTAATAATGATGTGCGAAATCCCCTCAAACGCCCTGTTGGCCGAGGCGTTCCTCGAACACTTTGATGGTTTCTCCATCGGGTCAAATGACATGACTCAGTTAGCGCTGGGGCTGGACAGGGATTCTGGCGTAGTATCTGAGCTGTTTGATGAACGTAATGATGCAGTGAAAGCGTTGCTTGCTATGGCGATTAAAGCTGCGAAGAAACAAGGTAAATACGTGGGTATTTGTGGTCAAGGGCCTTCTGATCATGAAGATTTTGCCGCCTGGTTAATGGAACAGGGTATCGACAGCTTGTCACTTAACCCGGATACAGTAGTACAAACCTGGCTCAATCTGGCCGAACTTACCAAATAATCTACCATCGTATTTTATCTTTTAAACGCTATGCAAATGCATGGCGTTTTCTTTTGTTAACCCCTGTTAACCCCGCTTTACTTCACACTTACACCTATTAAGCAAAAAAACATAATAGCCGGATAAATTTCGGCAATTGTTGTTTCCCACCTGCTACGAAACAATTAATGCGTACCTGCTTATTACCTACAAACAACAAAAATAACAGACTCCTTAGGTTTGTACCCGAAGTCTTAAGGAGTGCAACTGACGAGAGGTGGAGCATTATGAATACTGTACCTGTTCTTACAATAAAAGATAAAATTGGCTATGGGCTGGGCGATATGGCCAGCGCACTCGTCTGGCAGACCGCAACACTGTTTTTAGCCTGGTTTTATACCGATGTCTTTGGGTTGCCCGCGGCAATTATGGGCACCATGTTTCTGGTAGTACGGGCAATTGATGCAATTACTGACCCTTGTATTGGTGCCATTGTTGACCGCACTCGTACCCGTCATGGGCGCTTTCGCCCATGGTTACTGTGGTTTGCCATTCCCTTTGGCGTGAGCTGCCTGATTACCTTCTATGTCCCGGATGTTGGCCCAACAGGGAAAATTATCTACGCCTGTGTAACCTATACACTCCTTAGCCTGGTGTATTCCGCTATCAATGTACCTTATTGCGCAATGCCTGGTGCTTTAACCCTGGATCCTACCGAGCGGCATTCACTGCAGTCGTGGCGTTTTGGGCTGTCATTTGCTGGTGGGTTAATCGTTACAGTGCTGGCTTTGCCTTTGATGGAGTGGCTAGGGCAGGGAAATCAACAGAAAGGTTTCTTTCTGGCTATGAGCCTGATGGGGCTGTTGGGAATCGGTCTGTTTTTCTGCTGTTTTGCTATGACCCGTGAACGCTATGTACCTGAAAGCAGCACGTCAGGCAGCATGCTTGCTGATCTGAAGTCACTGGCGAAAAACAGCCAGTGGCGGCTGGTTTTTGCGCTGAATATTCTGTTATTGACGGCGGTAGTGGTGCGTGGCTCTACCACAATGTATTACGTCAAATATCTGCTAATGCGCCCAGACATGACGTTTGTCTTTATTGTCAGTGGAATGGTGGCTGCCATGGCAGGTGCATTGCTGTCTGGTTGGGTGCTGGGCCGTTTGGACCGGGTAAGAGCCTATCAATATACCGTCCTTGCCTTTCTGGTGCCTTGCATCGCAATCTTTTTTGTCCCACCGGCTTATATAGGCTGGATACTCGCTTTGAATATTTTGTTCAGTTTTGTTCAAAACCTGACTACACCGTTGCAGTGGACCATGTTGTCGGATGTCGTCGACTATGAAGAACATCGCACAGGTCGTCGGCTGGATGGGCTGGTCTTTTCCACCGCCCTGTTCGCAATCAAAATGGGGTTGGCGTTGGGCGGTGCTGTCGTTGGTTGGATCCTTGGGCTGGTAAGTTACCAGGCCAATGTCACCGAACAGGCTCCGGCTGTTCTGCATACCATCAACGCACTATTTACTTTCATTCCTGCAGCGTTGTTTTTCTCCATCGTCGTACTGTTGTGCTTTTACCAACTAAATAACCGCAAAGTGGTAGCTATCGCGAATGAACTGGCTGAAAAGCGCCAGCATATCACCAATTCGGAACCCGGTTTAAACCCGGCAATACAGGAGTAACACATGACGATTTATACTGATGCCCGCCAACCAGTAAAGGCTCGTGTGGCCGATTTACTGGCCCGTATGACACCAGAGGAAAAATTTGCCCAAATGGGGGCGATGTGGCTGGTGTTATCGCCAGAAGGCTTACATAAAGAACGCCTGGATATGAGTGATACGTTTTCAGGTGCCACGCAACAGTTGGCTTTGGCGGAACAGTTAAAAAAAGGAATTGGTCAAATAACCCGCCCTTTAGGGACCCACAGTATATCTCCACGTGAAGGCGTAATGGCGGCGAATTGCCTGCAAAAAACACTGGTGGAAGAGAGCCGTTTAGGTATCCCCGCGTTGTTCCATGAAGAGTGTCTTGTCGGGTTATTGTGCAAAGACGCAACATTATTCCCATCGCCACTTAACTACGCATCAACCTGGGATCCGGAACTGATTAACGCTGTAGCTGGAGCTATTGGCGTTGAGGCAAGAGCGATTGGCTGCCATCAGGGGCTTGCACCGGTTCTGGATGTCTCACGGGATGTCCGTTGGGGGCGCACGGAAGAAACCTTTGGTGAAGACCCTTATTTAGTTGGCGTCATGGCCACACAATATGTGAAGGGTTTACAAGGGCCAAAACGGGATTTGTTGGCAACCCTGAAGCATTATGTTGGTCACTCTTTCAGTGAGGGGGCGCGTAACCATGCTCCAGTTCACTTGGGCTTTTGTGAATTAAATGACACCTTCTTATTGCCTTTCGAAATGGCGGTACGCCTTGCTAACGCAGGATCAGTTATGCCTGCTTACCATGACATCGATAATCAGCCAACGCATAGTGATGCTTTCCTGTTAACGAAAGTGTTGCGTGAACAATGGGGCTTTGACGGCCTGATAGTCGCCGATTACGGCGGAATAAGTTTATTGCATCAACATCATGGTGTAAGCCACAGCCCAATGGAATCTGCGGCGCTGGCATTCAATGCCGGGTTGGATATTGAACTCCCTAAAGCAGATTGTGCAAGCCACCTCGCCCAAGCGGTAAGTGAAGGGCTGATCTCCATGGACAAGATTGATGAAATTGTTGCCCGTGTGCTGACCGAAAAGTTCCGCCTTGGTCTGTTTGAACACCCTTATGCCGATATTGACAAGCTTGCTTTACAAGCGCCAGAAACACGTCATCTTGCAAGAGAATGTGCAGCACGCTCTGTCACCCTGCTTGAAAATCAGGGCATTTTACCGCTTAAAAATAACCCTTCTCTGGCGGTAATTGGCCCGGTTGCCGACGATCCTTTAGCACTATTGAGTGGTTACAGTTTTCCGGTTCACTTAATTATCAGTGATGCTCAGGAGCAGGCAGAGCAGGTTGTAACATTACTTTCTGGTATTCGGCAGCAGTTTGGTGAACATCAGGTGCGTTATGCCAAGGGGTGTCACATTATTGAGCAGCGCCAGGCGGGTGCTCCGGTTTTTCCCGGTGAAAGCGAAGGAAAGGCCCGCCAGACATCCCCTGTTTCGCAAGATACAGGCTTAATTCCTGAGGCGGTAGCTGTGGCTCAGCAGGCGGATGTCGTGGTTGCCTGTGTGGGTGATTTGGCAGGTTTGTTCCAAAGTGGTACCTGCGGTGAGGGCTCGGATACTGATACTCTGGCGTTACCTGGCGTACAGCAGGCATTGCTTGAGGCACTGGTGGGGACAGGAAAACCCGTTATTGTGGTTATGACTGGCGGCCGCCCCTACCATCTGGGTGGGCTGGAGAAACAGGTCGCAGCCTTGTTAATGGCGTGGGCACCAGGCCAGGAGGGTGGTTATGCTGTAGCCGATATCCTGGCAGGGAATCGGGAGCCGGAAGGCAGGCTGGTGTTGTCGGCACCGAAAAGTGCAGGAGCGATGCCTTATTACTATAACCACAAGCTGAAAAGTGGCGGCACACCTTTTGCGTTTCATTTCGGGGCTCGTTACCCGTTTGGGTTTGGCCTGGGGTGGGGGAATTTTGCCTTAGGGTCAGCCGAATTACACGAGAAACAGGTACCGGCACAAGGCGGGGCTATCTCAGTAACTTTGCCCATAACCAACCAGGGTAAGCGTGCTGGCAGTGAAGTTATTCAACTCTATGTGCATGACAAAGTTGCTTCGTTGGTGAGGCCAGTTAAGGAGTTAAAGGCATTCAGCCGTGTCAGGTTGGAACCGGGTGCTTCAACCCGGTTAACGTTTACCATACCAACCGATATGCTGAATTTCACTAACAGGCAAGGCCAGCGGGTGGTTGAACCCGGCGAGTTTGAGCTGATGTTAGGTACCAACAGTGAAGCTATTCATCAGCGTGTTAGTGTGCGCCTTACAGGGGACAAACCAGTTGTCTTGTCTCGGGACTGGCGTATGTTAAGCCATGCAAAGGAAGAGGCAAAGTAATCATAAAGTTGCATGCGCCTGCGGATGTGGGTGCGTGTAAAGCCTGGGTGATTAACCAAATTGCTACAACGAAAAAAAAGCCCATCGTGGGAGATGGGCAAAGACTACACACAGCAATTCGTTGTTTCACTCAGGGGATTCATGTTTATAAACCAGATGTGATTTATAAGACTGAGCTAATAGTAGTCATCCTGCCCCAGAGTCGTCGATCGGATTCGTCTCAATAGTTAAATGTTTATAAATAGTAAAAAATGTTATTCAGAGTGATAGGTTGGACAGGGGAATAAGTGTGGGTAAAAAATAAACAAACCGATAAGCGTTACTGAACAATCGGGTGGAAGAGTACGTACCCGATTGTTCAGGTCATCATTACGCCTGAGAAGATGGCGTCGTGCCTGTAGGTGGGGCTTCCTCAGGTGGAACCTTTTCGTTAACCCAGGCGGCAAACAGCCGGTAAGATACCGCCAGCACAACCGGGCCGATGAAAACGCCAATCATGCCAAAGGCAATTAACCCACCAATAACACCGGACAACACTACTATCATTGGCAGGTCTGCACCCATTCGAATAAGCATAGGGCGAATCACGTTATCCAGCGTACCGACCACAGCACTCCATACCAGCAATACAGTGCCCCAGGTGTTATCACCACTCCAGTACAGCCAGAGGATTGCAGGTATCAGCACCAATAATGGGCCAATCTGCACCAGGCAACAAAGTACCATAACCACAGTGAGCAGCGTGGCATAAGGAATACCACTAATAGCCAGGCCAATACCCCCCAGAATCCCCTGCACCAACGCGGTTACCACGACGCCAAGCGCAACGGCTCGTATTGCCTGAGCGGCCAACACGACAGAAGCATCACCGCGCTCAGCTGCCAGGCGCCGGGCAAAACGGCGGAAGCCGCCAGCAACATCTTCACCACGCCAGTAAAGCAATGCGCTGAACAACACCATCAGGGCACAGTGCATCAGAAAACGCCCCAGGTGTGCCGCCTGGCCAACAAACCAGGTAGTCGTCGCGCCAATATAAGGTTTCACTTTGGCAAGCAGTGTTGTACCGCCGCCATCCAGCAGAGCATGCCAGGAGCTATATAGCTTGTCCCCAAAGAACGGTATGCTTTGCAGCCAGGCAAAATCGGGTGGAGACAGTTGGCCGGAGCTGGCCGATTTCACCAGTGGGGCACCTGTATCCACCAGGCTATTGACTAACAATGAGATGGGGATGACAAACAGCAGTATCAGCAACACAGTCATGACCAGAACGGCAAGAACACGTTTGCCCCATAGTAGTTTCTGCAGCCGAATTAATACCGGCCATGTTGCAATAACTACCGTGCCTGCCCAGGCGAAGCCAAGGATAAATGGTTGAACAATCCAAATACACGCGATAATCATCAACGAAATAAACAGCACGGAGATAAGGACCCGTGCAATGTCCTGGTGAGGCTTTATCGTTTCCATAATTGTGTCATCAGCCAGTAATTACGCCATGATGCCCGGTAAAAAGCATCGTGATTAGCATAAGTGTCCATAAGGTATCGCAGATCTAATGATGATGTATTCCGCTATCTTTTTACAACTCAAAAGCGAAATAAAATCCCTCAAGCGTGACATACAAAAATGTGATAAAACCATCAATGCGTTACGCAAACGATAACTCATCTCTTTTTTCGTCAGACAGAGTCAAGTGCGAATGATCCCACAAATTTCTCAGGCGCCAGGTTTAGTGCAACTGGCGGTGAATTTTTTAGAAGCACTGGAGCAACAGGGTTTTACCGGTGATACCGCGACAAGTTATGCCGATCGCCTGACTATGGCGACAGATAACAGCATTTACCAGCTACTCCCGGATGCCATTCTTTTTCCGCGTTCCACCGCCGATGTGGCGTTGATTACCCGCATTGCCAGTGAAGAACGTTTTTCAAGCCTGGTGTTCACCCCACGTGGTGGTGGCACGGGGACCAATGGGCAGGCACTGAACCACGGCATAATCGTCGACCTGTCCCGGTATATGAACCGTATCATTGAGATTAACCCGGAAGAAGGTTGGGTAAGGGTTGAAGCCGGGGTAATTAAAGATCAACTCAATCAGTTTCTGAAACCTTACGGTTATTTCTTTGCGCCGGAGCTGTCAACCAGTAACCGGGCAACGCTCGGGGGCATGATTAATACCGACGCTTCCGGCCAGGGGTCACTGGTCTACGGAAAAACCTCTGATCATGTGTTAGGTGTCAGGGCTGTTCTGCTGGGCGGTGATATTCTGGATACTCGCCCAATGCCCGTAGCCTTGGCCGAATCTCTAGCTGAAGAAACAACTACAACGGGGCGCATCTACAATACGGTGCTGAATCAGTGCCGTAATCAGCGTGAATTGATCCTCGAAAAATTTCCTAAGCTAAACCGCTTTCTCACTGGGTATGACTTGCGCCATGTATTCAGTGATGACATGCAGCAATTCGATCTGACACGTATTCTGACGGGTTCTGAAGGTACGCTAGCATTTATTACCGAAGCAAAACTGGATATAACGCCGATTCCCAAAGTTCGCCGTCTGGTTAATGTAAAATATGACAGTTTCGATTCGGCACTGCGCAGTGCGCCTGTCATGGTAGAAGCCAGTGCTTTATCGGTTGAAACCGTCGATTCTCGGGTACTCAATCTCGCGCGTGAAGATATTATTTGGCATTCGGTTAGTGAACTTATTACCGATGTGCCGGATAAAACAATGCTGGGCCTGAACATTGTCGAGTTTGCTGGTGATGACGAAGCATTAATAGACAGCCGGGTCAGCGAATTGTGCGAACGCCTGGATGGGCTGATTGCGCGTGGGGAATCTGGGGTTATTGGCTGGCAATTATGTACTGAATTACCTGGCATCGAGCGCATTTATGCCATGCGGAAAAAAGCGGTTGGCCTGCTGGGTAATGCCAAAGGTGCCGCGAAACCTATTCCGTTTGCTGAAGATACCTGTGTGCCACCAGAACATCTCGCCGATTATATTGTAGAATTTCGCGCTTTGCTGGATAGCCATAATTTGAGTTATGGCATGTTTGGCCATGTCGATGCCGGGGTTTTGCATGTCCGCCCGGCACTTGATATGTGCGACCCGCAACAAGAAATGCTCATGAAGCAGATTTCTGATGAGGTGGTAGCGCTGACCGCTAAATATGGCGGGTTGTTATGGGGTGAACACGGTAAAGGTTTCCGCGCAGAGTACAGCCCCGCATTCTTTGGCGATGTTCTTTATAATGAGCTGCGGAGAATCAAAGCAGCATTCGACCCGGAAAACCGCCTCAATCCGGGTAAGATTTGCCCACCATTGGGTGTGGATGCACCCATGATGAAAGTGGATGCCCTCAAGCGTGGCACCCTCGACCGCCAGATCCCTGTCGCTGTGCGCCAGTCATGGCGTGGGGCAATGGAGTGTAACGGTAATGGCTTGTGCTTCAATTTTGATGCGAAAAGCCCAATGTGTCCTTCAATGAAAGTCAGCCAGCACCGTATCCACTCGCCGAAGGGGCGAGCAACTCTGGTACGTGAATGGTTGCGCTTATTGGCAGACAGAGGCATCGACCCTAATAAACTGGAAAAAGCTTTACCCGATGGGCACAGCAGTTTACGAAATCTGGTGGAGCGTGTACGCCACACCTGGCATGCCCACAAAGGCGAGTATGATTTCTCCCATGAAGTAAAAGAAGCTATGTCCGGGTGTCTTGCCTGTAAAGCGTGTTCCACACAGTGCCCGATCAAAATTGATGTGCCTGAATTCCGTTCGCGCTTCCTGCAACTTTACCATACCCGCTATTTGCGCCCGGTGCGGGACCACCTGGTTGCCAGTGTGGAAAGCTATGCACCGTTAATGGCGCGGGCACCAAAAACATTTAACTTCTTCTTGCGCCAGAACTGGGTGCGGGATCTTACGGCAAAACACATTGGCATGGTGGACCTGCCTTTATTGTCGACCCCCACGTTGCAACAACAGTTGGTTGGGCATCGTTCGGCCAATATGACACTGGAACAGCTTGAAGCGTTGCCTGCTGAAGCCCGTGAAAAAACGGTGCTGATAGTCCAGGATCCGTTCACCAGTTATTACGATGCTCGTGTCGTGGCGGATTTTGTCAGCCTGGTGGAAAAACTGGGTTACAAGCCGGTAGTCCTACCGTTCTCCCCGAATGGTAAGGCACAACACATCAAAGGGTTTCTGACGCGCTTTGCCCGAACAGCGCAAAAAACATCAGAATTTCTCAACCGCGTTGCACAACTCGGTATGCCAATGGTGGGTGTGGATCCGGCAATTGTGCTTTCTTACCGTGATGAATACCGCCAGACACTGGGTGATACACGGGGAGATTTTTCGGTTTTGTTAGTACATGAATGGTTGTCTCAGTCACTGGGTACATTCACTGAACGTGAGATTTCCGGAGAAGCCTGGTACCTGTTCGGCCACTGCACGGAAGTTACTGCACTTCCTGCATCGACTGGTCAGTGGTCAAGTATTTTCAGGCATTTCGGAGCCCGGCTGGAGGGCGTCAGTGTCGGTTGTTGTGGCATGGCTGGCACCTATGGGCATGAAAAGCTAAATCATCAAAAATCCCTCGATATTTACGCGCTTTCCTGGCAACAAGCCATTGAACGCCTGCCACGCAAGCGCTGCCTTGCAACAGGTTATTCATGCCGCAGCCAGGTGAAACGAATCGAAGGCTCCGGGATGCGCCATCCCTTGCAAGCTTTGCTGGAGATATTGTCATGATTTGGCTGAGAGCAACGACGTTACAAACCCTCAATAGTATGGGGGAAGGCAATATGGTAGGGCACCTGGGTATTTGCTTTACACAGTTGGGTGATGACTACCTGGAAGCCACTATGCCGGTTGATTCGCGCACGCAGCAGCCCTTCGGGTTATTGCATGGCGGGGCATCAGTCGTTCTGGCTGAAACACTGGGCTCGGTGGCTGGGTATTTATGCACTGAAGGGGAGCACAAAGTGGTGGGGCTTGAAGTTAACGCCAACCATTTGCGTGCTGTCACTCAGGGGGAAGTTAAAGGTCTCTGCCGGGCAGTACATCTGGGGGGAAGGCATCAGGTCTGGCAAATTGATATCTATAATGATGAAAACCAGCACTGCTGTGCTGCTCGTCTGACCACGGCAGTTATCTGATAACACCCGCCATAAACAAACTGCACCCTGCGTGAAGGTGTTCGCCAGGGTGTAGTATCTCACTGAAAATACGTAATTTTCCCCATGTTTTAATGTTATATCCCTACGGCAGTTCAACGCTGTTTTGCCTCACCTGTTTGATAAATAGGTATTGCCTATACATGTTTTATTTCCCCAAGGCTAATGCTGTTCTGGAAAATAAAATATGTTTTTTATCAATTACTTAAAAAACATGCCAAACAACAGGTAGTACGTTTTTTGAACGTCTATGCTTATTAAAAACCCGTAAAAACATTAATCGCTTAATATCCCTGATGTTGCGGGGTTGAAGTGATAATACGTATCATTAACATTAGCTTTACAAGCTAAAGATAAGTTGAGGTGATACATGACAACAGGTTCTGATTTGTTTGACCCCGCAGATATGAACTGGCAGGGCGTGACGCTGACAGATGCGGCTGCGCGCCAGATAGCGCATTTAGTTGAGTCAACGCCTGGGCTTCAGGGGTTGCGACTTGGTATTAAAGCCTCGGGCTGCGCGGGGTTTGCTTATGTATTGTCCGAAGTGACTGTACCACCACCAGATTGCCTGCTGTGCGAACAAGGCAACGCCAAACTCTGGGTTGAACTGGCAGCTCTGCCAGTCATCGATGGTACTAACCTCGATTATGTGCGTGAAGGCCTGAATCAAGTGTTTAAATTTCACAACCCAAAAGCACGCCATGAATGTGGATGTGGCGAAAGCTTTGGTGTTGAAGCGGAGTAATTATGGCTCGAGACACACAAGAAACCGGTTACTGGCAAGGTAAGCTGAACTACAAAGAGGGATTTTTCACACAGTTACAAACCGATGAATTGGGCAAAGGCCTGAACGAAGAGGTAGTCAGGGCGATTTCTGCACGGCGTAACGAACCTGACTGGATGCTGGAATTTCGCCTTAATGCCTTTTATGCCTGGCAGAAAATGGCAGAACCTCACTGGCTCAAAGCCCACTATGACAAACTCAATTACCAGGACTTCAGCTATTACTCAGCGCCTTCTTGCGGGCATTGCGATGATAATTGTGCATCACAGCCTGGCGCCGTTCAGCAAGCCAGTGGCGAAAATTTCCTGACTGAGGAGGTCGAAGCTGCGTTTAATCAGTTAGGTGTACCGGTTCGAGAAGGTCAGTCAGTCGCTGTTGATGCAATTTTCGACTCGGTGTCGGTTGCTACTACCTATCGTGAAACTCTGGCTGAGCAAGGCATTATTTTTTGCTCCTTTGGTGATGCCATCGCGCACTATCCGGAACTGGTAAAGCAATACCTGGGAACGGTGGTGCCAGCCAATGATAACTTTTTTGCAGCGCTTAATGCGGCGGTAGCGTCCGATGGCACCTTTATCTACATACCTAAAGGTGTTCGTTGCCCAATGGAGCTTTCCACCTACTTTCGCATTAACGCGGAAAAAACTGGCCAATTTGAAAGAACCATTCTGGTTGCCGATGAGGGCAGCTATGTCAGTTATATCGAAGGTTGTTCAGCGCCAGTGCGTGAGAGTTACCAACTCCATGCGGCAGTAGTGGAAGTCATCATTCATCGAGATGCTGAAGTGAAGTACTCAACGGTACAAAACTGGTTTCCTGGGGACAACAATACCGGCGGCATTCTGAATTTTGTAACCAAGCGAGCGTTGTGCGAAGGGCAAAACAGCAAAATGTCATGGACCCAATCAGAAACCGGTTCAGCAATTACCTGGAAATACCCCAGCTGTATTCTGAAAGGCGACAATTCTATTGGTGAATTTTTCTCGGTGGCATTAACGAGCGGGCATCAGCAGGCTGATACCGGCACAAAAATGATTCACATCGGGAAAAATACCCGCTCGACGATTATTTCAAAAGGGATTTCCGCCGGGCAAAGCCAGAACAGTTATCGTGGCCTGGTGAAAATCATGCCAACCGCTTCCAATGCCCGCAATTACACCCAGTGTGACTCCATGTTAATTGGCGCGGATTGTGGTGCTCATACTTTCCCTTATGTGGAGTGCCGCAATAACAGCGCTCAGCTGGAGCATGAAGCGACGACATCACGTATAGGTGAAGACCAACTCTTTTATTGCCTGCAAAGAGGGATCAGCGAGGATGATGCTATCTCAATGATTGTGAATGGATTTTGTAAAGATGTGTTCTCAGAATTGCCTCTTGAGTTTGCCGTCGAAGCACAAAAACTACTGGCTATCAGCCTTGAACACAGCGTTGGTTAAAGCTCAAAGGTAAGGAAAAATGTATGTTGAAAATTGAAGATCTTCATGTGAGCGCTGAAGGAAAAGCGATTCTGCAAGGGCTGAGTTTGTCCATCAAGCCAGGCGAGGTCCATGCCATTATGGGCCCGAATGGTTCAGGTAAAAGCACCTTATCAGCCACTCTCGCCGGGCGCGAAGACTATGAGGTCACTCAGGGAAGTGTCCTCTTTAAAGAGAAAGATTTATTGGCGTTATCGCCCGAGGACCGGGCCGGAGAAGGGGTTTTCATGGCTTTTCAGTACCCAGTGGAAATCCCCGGTGTCAGTAACCAGTTCTTCCTGCAAACTGCACTGAATGCTGTCAGAGCCTACAGGGGGCTTGAAAAACTGGACCGTTTCGATTTTCAGGACTTATTGGAAGAAAAAATCCAGCAACTGGGGATGCCTGAAGATTTACTTGCTCGCCCGGTGAACGTTGGGTTTTCTGGCGGTGAGAAAAAACGTAATGACATCCTGCAAATGGCTGTACTGGAACCCAGTTTATGTATTCTCGACGAAACAGACTCCGGGCTGGACATCGATGCGTTGAAAATTGTCGCTGCAGGTGTCAATGCACTGCGCGATGGGAAACGTGCATTCATTATCGTTACTCACTACCAACGTATTCTGGACTATATCCAGCCAGATAAAGTGCATGTGCTTTACCAGGGGCGCATTGTCAAATCGGGTGATTTTAGCCTGGTGAAACAACTGGAGGAGCAGGGTTATGGCTGGCTTAGCGAAGGGAAATAATCCACTGCAACAGTGGCACCACTTATTCGTTGCCAGTGCTAACAGCCGAAACGGTGAAGCACAGGCACATATGCAACAGTTGTTGAGAGAAGGGTTACCAGACCGTAAACAGGAAAACTGGAAATACACCTCGCTCGATACGTTATCACGCTATGAGTTTGTTTCACCGGGGTTGGCGCTACCTGGGCGCGATGTTCGTGATGGCCTGGGCTTGCCCATGGATGCTGTCTGTGTTGTGTTGGTGAATGGCCGGTATGCTCCTGCATTAAGTGATGATCCCGGTGCCAGTGGTTTTCGTTTACAGTGGCAAAATCATCCCGGAGGGGTGCCGGATGCAATCCAACCTGAGGTTTTCTTACACCTGACTGAAAGTATGGCCCCAGGCGTTTTACACATAGAAGTGCCACCAGAGCGGATTACTGATAAGCCGCTCGTGGTGATGCATATCAGTATGAGCGATGAGGGAAATAGCCGCGACACCTTACCAGTGAGCCATACGCGTTGCCACCTCACTCTGGGGCGCAACAGCAAGGCGACAATCATCGAATATTTTGCCAGCCAGCACTCACACCCACACTTTACTGGTGCGCGATTAAGTGTTGTGGCGGGGGAAAACAGTGAGTTGCACCACTTTAAATTGGGGTTTGAAAACCCGCAGGCCTGTCACTTTTCACATAATGACTTCTGGGTAAATCAAGATTGCCGCGTGTTCAGTAACAACTATTTGTTAGGTGGTCAGCTGGTACGCCATCACACCAGTGCACGCATTGATGGAGAAAATACCACAGTGCGGTTGAATAGCCTGGCCTTACCTGTGGGACGTGAAGTATGTGATTCCCGTACCTGGCTTGCGCACAACAAGGGTTATGGTAATAGCCGGCAACTGCACAAAATGATTGTTCAGGATAACGGGCGGGCAGTATTCAACGGGCAAATTACAGTTGCGCCTCATGCCATCAAAACCGACGGGCAGATGACCAATAATAATTTGTTAATTGGCCGTTTGGCGGAAGTTGATACCAAACCACAGTTGGAAATTTATGCTGATGATGTGAAATGCAGCCACGGAGCGACTGTCGGGCGGATAGATGACGAACAGTTATTTTACCTGCAAGCCCGTGGAATAAGCCGTTCTGCAGCCCGCCGTATGATTATTTATGCATTTGCTGCAGAGCTGACCGATACGATAGGCGATGAATCTCTGCGCAATATTGTGCTGGAGCGTATCGGGTTACGGCTGCCGGAAGGAGGGCAATTATGAATGAAAAAATAGCACTAGCCCGGTCTGATTTCCCGGTGCTGGCCCGGAAGGTAAACGACGCGCCATTAGTTTATCTCGACAGTGCTGCCAGCGCCCAGAAACCGCAATGTGTTATCGACGCTCAGGCGGATTTTGAGCAGCACCATTATGCTGCCGTGCATCGTGGCGTACATTTCTTAAGTGCTGAGGCTACAGCACGTGTCGAGGCGGTGCGCCAGCAGGTTGCCAGCTTTATCCATGCACAGAGCGCCAATGAGATTGTATTCACCAGTGGAACCACGGAAGGGATTAACCTCGTGGCAAATAGCTGGGGAAACCAGAATATCAGTGCCGGAGACAATATTGTTATTACTGAGATGGAACATCACGCAAATATTGTTCCCTGGCAAATGTTGTGTGAGCGAACAGGAGCCTCTCTACGCTTTATTCCGCTTAACCCTGATGGAACACTTCAGATTGAAGCGTTAGACACGCTTATCGACAGTAGAACGCGCCTGCTGGCTATCGCACAGGTATCCAATGTGTTGGGTACCATTGCGCCACTCGATCTGCTGATAGCTAAAGCAAAACAGGCTGGTATTACTGTGCTGGTGGATGGCGCTCAAGGGGCGGTGCATGGCTCGGTTGATGTCCAGACAATGGGCTGTGATTTTTACGTATTCTCAGGTCATAAGCTCTATGGGCCTTCAGGCACAGGAGTGTTATATGGCCGGGCAGATCTTCTGGAATCAATGCCGCCATGGTCTGGTGGTGGTGCAATGATTGAGTCAGTCAGTTTGACTGAAGGAACGTATTACGCTCGTCCACCATGGCGTTTTGAAGCTGGTACACCCAATATCACCGGGATCATTGGTCTGGGTGCTGCAATAGACTATGTCACACGTATAGGCATGGCTGCTATTCATGACTGGGAGGCGGAATTGATACACTATGCAATGGACGCGCTGTGCAGTGTATCTGGCCTGCGTATTTATGGCCCATCGAACCGTGAAGGCGTTATCGCTTTCAATCTTGGCCAGCACCATGCGTATGATGTTGGCAGCTTTCTTGATAGTTACGGTATTGCTGTTCGCACCGGCCACCACTGCGCTATGCCGCTTATGTCATTTTACCAGGTGCCAGCAATGTGCCGGGCTTCGTTTGCGTTGTACAACACGCGGGAAGAGGTGGATAAGCTGGTGGCGTCATTACATCGTATTCAGCAATTACTAGGTTGAATAAGTGCCAATGGAGGAATCGCGTGGCAGTGTTACCTGATAAAAACAAACTGGTTAAAAATTTTTCCCGTTGTGCAAATCGCGAAGAAAAGTACCTTTACATGATTGAGTTGGGGCAACGGCTTGACGTCCTGCATCCTGATTTGCACACCAAAGATAACCTGATTGCGGGTTGCCAGAGCCAGGTATGGCTTGTTATGGGCATAAAAGAGGATGGCTCGGTTAGTTTCTGTGGCGACAGTGATGCCGCTCTTGTCAAAGGCTTACTGGCAATTGTCTTTGCCCTGTATCAGGGGATGACACCCGAAGAGGTGGTGTCATTTGATGTGCGCCCATGGTTTGAACAACTGGATATGGCACGTCAACTCACACCTTCGCGAACGCAAGGGCTGGAAGCTATGATACGCACAGTCAGAATAAAAGCCGGGCTGTTAATGTAACTGCACATCAACTGCGTTTACCTGCCTTAATAAAAATTTAAATACAGAACAATCTTAATTCAAAGAAATTGTCCTGATATCTGATTCTTTATTCCTAAAAAATTGGCGTGCCCCCAATATTAAAACTTTTTCAAATAACCAACCGCCCTGAGGAACAACAAAAGAAGTGGGGATATTAATGCAAAAGTTTTATGTATAAATAACAGCTGTAAATATTGACAGTGAAAAAGTCTGAGATGAGGAGAATGTGTTGTGTGCGGAGTTTTGCCAGTTGACTGGTTTTGGGGGGGGCGGGTAGTGCGTTGTTGCTGAAGCGCCATGGTGGCATGAAAACGAGAAAAACAGTAGAAATCGGTTTATGTGGCACTGGGGAAGAGTAAAGAAGGAAAAATAACAAAAGAGAGATGTGGCTGAAAGATAACGAACTGGCTTACAAATAAAAATGCCGCACAGAGTGCGGCACTTTTATTACACGGACTCTTACTTACGGTAAGAGTGAGCCATGTTGTCCAGACGCTGGTTAGCGCGAGCTGCGTCATCTTTAGCAGCCTGAACGTCGGAACGCATTGCGTTCACGTCGTTGCTCAGTTGGTCAACTTTAGCGTTCAGAGTCTGAACGTCAGAAGACAGCTGATCGATTTTAGCATTGCTGGAGCAACCAGCCAGCAGAGTAGAACCCAGGATTACCGCGCCCAGTACCAGTTTAGTACGATTCATTATAAATACCCTCTAGATTGAGTTAATCTCCATGTAGCGCTACAAGTATTACACAAACTTTTTTAGTATGAGAATATTTTTTTGATGGGAATACACCTATTTTTGATCGTTCGCTCAAAGAAGCATCGAATGTACACTTCCAGTTAAAATTTTACAGATTAATTCTGTTCTTTTCATCGGATTAAACTTCCATTAATGGAAATTAAATAGCGAAGACCTATTAGTGTTTTTTTATGTTTGCTGAAAAAAATAAAAAAGGCGCCAAAGGCGCCTTTAACAAAGCATCAACCACGTAAATAAATTTAAAGTACGTGTACAGAAGAGGTATTGGTGGTGCCACTCGGAACCAGAGCACCAGAAACCATAACCACTACGTCACCTTTACGTGCTAAACCACTTGCCAGTGCAGCTTCTTTCCCCTGACGGTAGAAATCGTCAGTAGAGGCGATTTCAGTCACCTGCTGAGCAATAACACCTTTGCTGAGAACTAACTGGCGAGCAGTTTGCGCGTTAGTTGTCAGAGCCAAAATGGTTGCGTTCGGGAAGTATTTACGAACGGATTTTGCTGATTTACCGCCCTGGGTTGCAACAACAACCAGAGGAGCATCCAACTTCTCTGCAGTTTCAACCGCGCCACGGCAAACTGCTTCGGTGATACGCAGTTTACGGCTGTCGTGGTTATCATCAAGACGGCTGCTCATCACACGGTCAGTACGTTCGCAAATAGTCGCCATGATAGATACCGCTTCCAGTGGATATTTCCCTTTAGCGGATTCGCCAGAAAGCATAACGGCATCAGTACCGTCGAGGATGGCGTTAGCCACGTCACCCGCTTCTGCACGAGTTGGACGCGGGTTTTTGATCATGGAATCCAGCATTTGCGTTGCAGTGATGACCACTTTACGCGAGCGGATACATTTTTCGATCATCATTTTCTGAGCGAAAATAACTTCTTCTACCGGAATTTCTACACCCAGATCGCCACGAGCAACCATGATGCCATCAGATGAATCAAGGATATCGTCAAAATTGTTCAGGCCTTCCTGGTTTTCAATTTTGGAGATGATTTGGATGTTGTCACCACCGTGAGCTTTCAGGTGAGCACGGATTTCTTCGACATCAGAGCGTTTGCGGATGAAGGAAGCGGCAACAAAGTCAACACCTTGTTCACAACCAAAGATAAGGTCTTGTTTGTCTTTTTCAGCAAGAGCTGGCAAGGCAATGGAAACGCCTGGCAGGTTAACCCCTTTATTTTCGCCAAGGTCACCATTATTCAGTACATTACAAACAACACGGTTACCTTCAATAGCGGTAACTTCCATACCAATCAGGCCGTCGTCCACCAGAACCGTATTACCTACGGACAGGTCAGTAGTAAAACCGTCATAGGTCACAGCAACAATTTCGCTGTTACCAATAACAGTTTTGTCGGTTGTAAAGGTGAAGGTCTGCCCGGCTTTCAGAGAAACATCATTACCGCCTTCCAGTTTCATGGTGCGGATTTCTGGGCCTTTGGTGTCCAGCAGAATAGCAGCCTGTTTACCCGTTTTGGCCACGACATTACGCATATTCTTGATACGCTGGCCGTGTTCTTCATAATCTCCGTGAGAGAAGTTTAAACGCATTACGTTCATGCCCGCTTCGAGCATTTTAGTCAGCATTTCTTCAGATTCGGTTTTTGGGCCGATAGTACAAACGATTTTGGTCTTTTTCATGACAATCTTATCTGTAAGTTGAGAAGGTTGAGGAATTGTTCTCCAGCCGCCGAGTGATGGTGGCCAGATCGGAAATCAGAATTACAGTGTTGCGATGCCACCCGACTTTTAAGGATAGGTGACGAAAGAAAAGCGTGCAGAATTAAGTATGCTTGAGTTTCAGGCTGTGGAGGCGAGTAAGGGCAATTTTGCAGAAAGAAACTGTCCAATTTGCTGAAACCATTCAAAACCAACGATAGGCGCTATTATAATCCTAAATCACAGAAGAATGAAAATAAAAACAGCGTTTCATAAGCAATTCAGGCACTGTCACAATGATTTGTTATCATATGGTTAGTTTTGTTTTATGGGCTATGAGAAGAAAAGGGAACACAGGCTGAAAGGTGCTCAGCAGAAGGGGGGAAGACTATTTTTTCAAGTCTCTGACAGAAAGAATATTCAAAATAGCTGTTTTATACATTTACTTACCCGAAATGGCTATTTCTTACTTTTTATAACAAAAAATGCCTGTAATTGGACCAGAAAAACACAGAACTATAGCGGATGTAGTTAAGCAGGGTGGATAAAACGGTTACGAGATGGAATGGGAATTAATGGGATTAAGTAGAGAGTAATACGAGAATGGTGCGTCCGAGTGGACTCGAACCACCGACCCCCACCATGTCAAGGTGGTGCTCTAACCAACTGAGCTACGGACGCACTAAAGTAAGAATGGTGCGTTCAATTGGACTCGAACCAACGACCCCCACCATGTCAAGGTGGTGCTCTAACCAACTGAGCTATGAACGCATCACAGTGCCTTACAGCGGGACGCATATTAACGGCAGTGCCGTTTGGTGACAAGAGAAAAATAACAATTTTCTTTTGTCATTCACGCAATTGCTGGACAAGTGTTCAGAACGATGCAAAAACAGCCACCATTATGCGGCGGCTGTTTGATTAGTGTGCAGCGCGGCGCAGGATACGTTCAGCCGGTTGTTTTTGCAGGAAACGCATCCTGATCATCATCAATATGGCTGCAGATGTTAACCCAAGGATAAAGCCTGTCCAGAAACCTGCTGGCCCCATTGGCTCAACAATCACGTCAGTCAGTGCCAGTAAGTAGCCAGAAGGCAACCCGATAACCCAGTATGCCGTAAACGTAATAAAGAAGATGGAGCGGGTATCTTTATAGCCCCTTAAAATGCCACTGCCGATGACCTGAATTGAGTCAGAAATCTGGTAAACCGCAGCTAACAGCATAAGGTGTGCGGCAAGTGTCACAACAGCTGGGTTTTCATTGTACAGCACGGCAATGTGAAACCGGAAAACGACAGTAAAGATAGCCGTAACCGTAGCCATACATACACCAAGAAGAAGCCCGGACAGTGCGGATATTTTTGCATCAGCCGTAGAGCGTTCCCCAAGACGAAAACCAACACGAATTGTGACTGCTGCGCCAAGAGACATAGGCAAAACAAACATCAGTGAACTGAAGTTTAAGGCAATCTGGTGCCCGGCAACGTCAACAATACCCAGTGGTGCCACCAGCAGAGCAACCACAGCAAATAAGGTTACCTCAAAGAACAAGGCCAGTGCGATAGGCAAACCAAGCTGTACAAGACGCCATATTACCTTCCAGTCCGGGCCGCTGGAAATATCAACTGCGTAAATATCGCGCAGACTGCGTGCGCGATGTGACCACCACAGCATACAACCAAACATGACCCAGAACACCATCGCAGAGGCAATGCCGCAACCTACACCACCCAGTTCAGGAAAACCAAAATGCCCATAAATGAACAGGTAATTCACGGGAATGTTGACCAGCAGGCCAATAAAACCCATCACCATGCCTGGTTTGGTTTTTGCCAGGCCTTCACATTGGTTACGGACAACCTGGAAAAAGAGGTAACCGGGCGCACCCCATAGCAATGCACGTAAATAACCCACGGATTTATCTGCCATCGCAGGGTCAATGTCTTTCATTGCATGAATGATATAGCCTGCGTTCCACAACACAGCCATAATTAACACGGAGACGATACCGGCAAGCCAGAACCCCTGGCGTACCTGAATGGCGACTTTTTCGCGGCGACCTGAGCCATTTAGTTGCGCAACGACTGGCGTCAGCGCCAGTAACAGACCATGACCAAACAGAATTGCGGGAAACCAGATTGATGTCCCTATCGCAACTGCTGCCATATCCGTGGCACTGTAACCACCGGCCATTACGGTATCCACAAAGCCCATCGCTGTTTGGGCGATTTGCGCAAGAATGACCGGAATAGCCAGAGCTAATAACTGACGCGCTTCTGTTAGATACTTCTGCACGAATACACCTATATCTTTTTGTTTTTGGGAAGAATTAAAAGCCACCTCTCATGGCAGCAGGGGGATAAGACCGAGGAAAACGCCAGACTATTGTAGCGGGAGTTTATTATTACGCCAGTGAAAAATATAGAGCAGTCAATGGTGGGCTGGCATGCACCAGGACCTCCTGTTATTGTGCTTCTTATTTTGTAAAATTCATGCGGGGTTAAACCGCTACGGGAGGGAATATGTTTACGGGTATTGTGCAGGGGACTGCCACTGTAGTGGCTATCGATGAAAAAGAAAATTTTCGTACACATGTTGTTGAACTACCTGAAACCATGCTGCCCGGGCTCACAGAAGGAGCCTCTGTTGCCCATAATGGCTGCTGCCTGACAGTAACACAGATAGATGCAAATCGCGTCAGCTTCGATTTAATGAAAGAAACACTGCGTATTACCAATCTCGGCGACGTAACAATTGGTTCGCATGTGAATGTTGAACGAGCGGCGAAGTTCAGTGATGAAATAGGCGGTCATTTAATGTCTGGCCATATTATGACTACCGCTGAAGTGGCAAAAATTATCACGTCTGAAAATAATCGCCAAATTTGGTTCAAAATTCAGGATGCATCCCTGATGAAGTACATTTTGCATAAAGGCTACATTGGTATCGATGGTATCAGTTTGACAGTGGGTGAGGTCACGGCCACTAAGTTTTGTGTGCATTTAATTCCAGAAACACTACAACGCACTACTCTTGGAACACGTAAACTGGGGCAACGCGTTAATATTGAAATCGACCCACAAACCCAGGCCATTGTTGATACTGTAGAACGAGTTCTGGCGAGCCGGGAAGCGAGTGTTGCAACTCTTAACCAGGCCTGACAGAAAAACAGGGCTGAAAATAACACTACGCTCGCGTACTACTGTCTTGTGAGACTGAAATATAGCTGAGCAGTGTTGAATGCCTATAAAAAAACCACCAATTGGTGGTTTTTTTATGGCAGTGAATGAATCATCGCGGCACACGCAGGCCATTTTCAATACCGCGGCTGAAGACAACCTGCCACAACTGAATGTCTCGTGCGCGAAATGCGCCTGCACAGGCATTCAGATAATAGGTAAACATCCGTTTAAACCGATCCGAATAGTTATCGGCTATTTCAGGCCAGTATTCCAGAAAACGCTGATACCAGGCCATCAGTGTTTTATCGTAATCTGAACCGAAATTATGCCAGTCTTCCATAACGAAATAGGGCTCACTGGCCTGAGCAATATGTTTTACTGAAGGCAGGCAACCATTGGGGAAAATGTACTTATCTATCCATGGATCAACATTATTGTCTGTTCTGTTGGAGCCAATGGTATGTAAGAGAAAGATCCCTTCAGGTTTAAGACAACGATTGGCAACGGAGAAATAGGTTGAATAATTCTTGGGCCCGACATGCTCAAACATGCCAACAGATACAATACGATCAAACTGCATCGTCAGGTCACGGTAATCCTGCAGCAGAATAGTGACATCCAGCCCTTCACAACGAGCCTGTGCCAGTTTTTGCTGCTCAGCAGAAATAGTAACGCCGTAAACAGATACACCGTAATTTTTTGCTGCAAAGGCTGCAAGCCCGCCCCAGCCACAGCCAATATCCAACAAAGTCATGCCCGGCTTTAGCTGTAATTTCTCGCAAATCATGTGCAACTTATCCTGTTGTGCAGTTTCCAGGTCAGTGGCTTTTTTCCAATAGCCACAGGAATACTGCATAAAAGGATCGAGCATTCTGGTAAAAAGGTCATTACCCAGATCGTAATGTTCTTTACCAACAATCCAGGCACGTTTGCGGTTTTGCAGATTAAATAAGCGGGCGGACAGAATGCGTAGCGTATCTTTAAAATGATGTGGAACCTGGTTTTCCAGGCCATTCCTGAGAACTTTAGTGAAGAACAAATCCAGACGGTCGCAATCCCACCAACCATCCATATAGCTTTCACCTAAGCCTAAAGAACCTTGTTGCAACACTCGCTTAAAAAAATCAGGGTTTTTTACATGGATGTCCGCAGGACTATTTCCATTAATCGCGACGTCCGCGCGTGAGAGCAACTCACTGACAATACGGAACCATTCACTATCTTTTATCGCGGCTTCTTCTATACACGATGTACTCATAGTTTCTCCATCACCTGACTGTGAGCAGACACTAAAAAAGCGTAGTCGCTAATTTGACATTGTGAGTTGTCTCACAGCAAAAAAACATAAGCCCGGAACCGGACAAGTTATAAAAGCAGGTGGTCGCCTGACGACAGGCCATCTGAAAAGCGGAAGTCAGAACTCCCGAAAAAAGATTACAGACCCAGGAGCCTGGGCCTGCGAAACAGTATATGCCGCGAAAAAATGTGATTCAATAAAAAATTCTTAGCAAGCTAATTACAAAAAAATGACATTATCGCTAACGTGAGGAGTGGGCGGTCTTAAGGGATTGAGCCACTGCTGAAGCCTGCATTTGATAGCCTACCCATACCGGGAGCAGTGTGCTGAGCATAATACTTGTTGTTGCTATTAATGGTGTATCGACCATCATTGAAACTAACAAACTTGCCAGGAAACATAGCCCCAACTGCAGAGCATTTTGTAACGCTGCGGCACGCCCGGCCGCCCATGGAAAGGGCTGTAAGGCTTGAGCTACCACGATGGGGTAAATCGCACCATTTGCCAATGCCATCAGGCAGAAAGGGGCTAACAGGCTAAACAGCGAAGGCGATGTTGTGAGCGAAACGCCAAAAACAGTAGCAATGCTGACGGCAAAAATTACCAATAACCAAGGCAACATCTGCTGCCCTTGCCACTTTTTCAATGCACTACGGCAACCGAACCCACCGAGTAAAAAAGCCAGTGTTTGCGGCACGTAGCTCATACCAATAGCTTCTGGCCCATACCCCATTTGGTGAAGAATAAAAGGTGAGCCTGTGAGCCAGGCAAAAAAGCTGGCAGAGCAGGCCGCATAAATAATGACATTACCGCAATACCCTTTATGGCGCAGCAAAGATGCGTAACGGGTCACTTTCGGTTGTTCTTTACGCATTGGTTGCTGCGTGGAGGTGAAATGCCAAATGGGTAAAATCAGTAACAGCGTGATGATTAATAGACAAGCGAAGATCGCTTGCCAGTCAAAATGACGCAGCACCCAGCTACCGGCAAGGGGAGCCAGTGCGGGAGAGAGGGCAACAAGCGGCATAATGGTGGCAAAAACACGGTTAGCATGTTGGCCAGTAAAACGGTCGGTAACCAGCGCCTGCCAGCTGACTGTTGCGCAACATACCCCTACGGCCTGGATAAATCGCAATACCAGAAATACGGTGGGTGAAGCGACAAAAAACATCCCGGCACAACTCAGTGCAAATATTACCAATCCGCAGAGCAGAACAGGGCGACGGCCAAAATGGTCAGAAAGCGGGCCCCAAATTAATTGGGCCAGTGCGAAGCCTGCCAGAAATACGCTCAAACTGGCGCTGATAGCTGACGGGCTTGTCTGCAGTGATGACTGAATGGCACTAAAGGCTGGCAGGTACATATCGGTAGCTAAAAAACCCAGCATGCTGAGCCCGGCAAGCCAGATAATAAAAAGTCGCGAAACGCTCATGGTCAATCCTGATAAAACAAAATTCGTGGCGTGAGTGTAAAAAGTGCATCGAGCGTTGTGAAACGCTAAAATTTGGCCAGTCCTTTCAAAAATTTTGCAGGCAAGTTATGTGGTCAGAATATGCGCTTGAAGTGGTGGATGCCGTAGCACGTAATGGCAGCTTTACAGGTGCGGCACATGAGTTACATCGCGTGCCTTCGGCAATCAGTTATACAGTGCGTCAACTGGAGTCCTGGCTGGCTGTTGAACTTTTTGAACGTCGCCATAAAGATGTTGAGTTAACGCCCGCCGGTCGCTGGTTTTTACATGAAGGGCGCAGTGTTATCAAAAAAATGCTTGAGACACGCCTTCAGTGCCAGCAAATAGCAAATGGCTGGCGTGGCTCATTGGCGATTGCCGTTGATGCCATTGTGCGCCCTGCCAGAACCCGGCAACTGGTACGGGATTTCTACCATCACTTTCAGGATGTGGAGTTGCATGTACACCAGGAGGTATTTAATGGTGTGTGGGATGCACTGGCTGATGGGCGGGTTGAGCTGGCGATTGGCGCGACACAGGCTGTGCCTGTTGGCGGGCGGTACGGTTTTCGTGATATGGGCCGTCTGGCGTGGCATTGTGTGGTCGCAGCATCACATCCGTTGGCTCAGATGGCTTGCGCAGTGGACGACGACATTTTACGCCAGTGGCCATCTCTGGTATTAGAAGACACATCGCGTGAACTACCAAAAAGAATAACCTGGCAATTAAGTAATCAGCGTCGGATTGTGGTACCAGACTGGTTGTGTGGTTTTGACTGCCTGAGTGAAGGTATGTGTATTGGCATGGTACCGGCACATATGGCACAACCTTTTATTGAACGTGGTGAATGGGTGGCATTGCAATTGGAAAATGCTTACCCGGATTCGGCGTGTTGCCTTACATGGCAACAAAGTGATACATCACCTGCATTACAGTGGGTGTTGGAGTACTTGGGTGACAGCAGCACACTGAACAGTGAGTGGTTGCGGGAGCCAGGCCAGCTCCCGAAAGGTGATTAACGGCGATAATCTCTGAACGGGCCATCGGCCACTGAACGGCGTTCAATCAGGCGGGGATGAACTTCAATGGTTTGCGACTCTTCGCGTTTATTGATGATTCTGTCGAGCAGCATATTAAAAGCCGTTTCCCCCAGAGAATCTTTCGGTTGGTGAACAGTGGTCAGTGCCGGGGTAAAGTAACGCGCGTTGCGCACGTTATCGTACCCAATAATCGAAACATCCTGTGGCACTCGTAGCCCCATTTCGTCTGCCGCGCAAATAGCACCCATCGCCATAATATCTCCGCCACAAAACACAGCTGTAGGCCGTTGCGGGCAGGTAAGAATTTGCTGCATGGCGTTGTAGCCGGATTCAGGTTCGAAATCGCCGTGAACAATCCATGACTCAGGGACATTGATACCCGCTTCGTTCATGGCTTTCATGAAACCAGAAAGGCGGCCGGAACCGGTGTTGCGTTCAAGCTGGCCCGATATTACACCAATTTCCCGGTGCCCGCGTTCGACTAAATACCTGCCAGCCATATAACCGCCTTCGAAGGCGTTATCAATGACTGAATCGGTAAAATCTGCCCGCGCTTCTCCCCAGTCCATGACTACCATAGGAATATGGCGGTATTCTTCCAGCATCGACAGTAGTTCCTGCGGGTATTCTGAACACATAACCAACAGGCCATCAACACGCTTTTGCGCCATCATGGACAGATAGGCACGCTGCTTTTCAAAGTTATTGTGCGCATTGCCGAGAATCAGAGTGTAGCCTTTGGCGAAACAGCTGTTCTCCACCGCTTCAATAATTTCAGCGAAATAGGGAGCTTCACTGCTGGTAGAAAGCAGGCCAATTGATTTTGTGTGGTTCACCTTCAGGCTGCGGGCTACCGCGCTGGGTGAATAATGCAGCTCTTTGATTGCTGCCCACACCGCATTACGGGTGTCTTCCGCAACAAAACGCGTTTTGTTAATAACGTGTGATACGGTTGTGGTGGAAACGTTTGCGCGTTTCGCGACGTCTTTTATAGTTGCCATTTGATGTCACTCCAGACCATATCCTAAACTCCTGAAAACTAATTGGTTAAACGTTTGCCTGGGCTTACCCCTGTAAGCAACGAATTGGGTTGCCAGCATGCCGGGATTGCGACATAAAACGAAAAGGAGGGGATAGTGGCCGGTACGTAATAAGTCAGCGTGCGATTTTGTCTTATATTGAGTAAAAGTGGAAGTGCTAAAGCACATATCAAACTAAATCTTTAAGGATTTTATGGCTGAACTGTGTAAAAATGATCTACACCCACTTTTTACAGGGAATAAGGAATTAAGCATGCCAACTGAATTGAGATATTCACTGACTACGACTGTTATTACCTTAGGTCTGATTGTTGCAACCGCGCTGGTTGCCATTCTGCACTAAGTTCTGCACAGTTTTAACGTAGTTTGCCATTCAGGCGACGGGGTTGTTAGTTTTGTACCTACTTAACAGGAACAGGCTAACGCACTGTCGCCTCGTTGTTTAAGGTGTTCCCTCCAGCCTGCACGGCTCTTTTTCCTGCTTCAGGCCTTCTGCTGTGGCTATTCTTTACCATTTTGCAAAACTCTATTATCACTATTGCCACTTTTCAAAATGAAATGTGACTGACATCATGTTTCTATCTTGTTTGTCATTGTCGGTGCAGGTTTTGACCGGCTCAAAATTGAGGTAGTGATGAAAGTCAATTTTCCATTACTGGCCCTGGCTGTAGGGGCTTTTGGGATTGGTACCACTGAATTTTCACCTATGGGGCTGCTGCCTGTTATTGCTGAGGGTGTGCATGTATCCATTCCGGCCGCGGGGATGCTGATAAGCGCTTATGCTGTTGGAGTCATGATTGGTGCGCCACTGATGACCTTGCTGTTATCCCGGTATTCGCGGCGTAATGCTCTGGTTTTTTTGATGAGCATTTTTACGTTGGGTAATATGCTTTCTGCAGTTGCACCAGATTATGGCATGTTAATGTTCGCCCGCGTGGTAACCAGCCTGAACCATGGAGCATTTTTCGGATTGGGAGCTGTTGTTGCCGCAAGCGTTGTTCCTGCAAATAAACAAGCCAGTGCAGTTGCCACAATGTTTATGGGATTAACAATTGCTAATATCGGGGGAGTGCCAGCAGCAACCTGGCTTGGGCAATATATTGGCTGGCGTATGGCTTTTCTGGGAATAGGTGCATTAGGCCTGGTAGCCATGTTGAGCTTGTTCATGACAATTCCGGCAAATATCAAGGGCCACCGGCCTGATGTGGCAAAAGAGTTGAAAGTTCTTGTAAGGCCTCAGGTGCTGGCTGCACTGCTCACAACGGTATTGGGTGCTGGTGCGATGTTCACCCTCTACACTTACATTGCCCCTGTACTGGAAACTATCACGGGAGCCACTCCGGGATTTGTCACAGCAATGCTGGTTCTGGTAGGCATTGGTTTTTCTATTGGGAATTACTGGGGCGGTCGGTTAGCGGATAAATCGGTTACTGGCACACTTATTGGTTTCCTTGTGCTGCTGATTGTCAGTATGGCACTGGTACCCTGGGTGGGTAAAAGTCATGCCGGAGCCGCGTTAATGATGATGGTTTGGGGGGCTGCAACATTTGGTGTGGTTCCGCCTTTACAGATGCGAGTAATGCGTGTTGCCAGTGAAGCTCCGGGCCTTGCTTCATCGGTGAATATTGGGGCGTTTAACTTGGGAAATGCGTTGGGTGCAGCAGCTGGTGGTGGTGTGATAATGTCAGGGTTGGGCTACCAGGTAGTACCTGTTATGGGGGCTATAGTTGCTGCAGTCGGCTTATTGCTGGTGTTAATTAACCGCCAGGCTGATAACCGTGTTTGTGAAACAGCCGACTGATTTTTTCTTTTTTGCTGTAAAAAAAGCGAAGCCTCGGCTTCGCTTTTTGTTTTTACATTACTGCACTTATGCTGCGAGGTTTTTCGCAACAAATTCCCAGTTCACCAGAGCCCAGAAATGTTCCAGGTAGTTAGGGCGGGAGTTACGGTAGTCAATGTAATAGGCGTGTTCCCACACATCAACAGTCAGTAATGGAGTTGCACCAGCAGTCAGCGGTGTACCTGCATTAGAGGTAGAAACGATAGCCAGACTACCATCTGCTTGTTTAACCAGCCAGGTCCAGCCAGAGCCAAAGTTCTTAGCCGCTGCATCGTTAAATTTTGCTTTAAAATCAGCAAAGCTGCCAAAAGCGGCATTGATAGCATCAGCGATTGCACCGGTCGGTTCACCACCTGCATTTGGTGCCAGGCAGTTCCAGTAGAAAGTGTGGTTCCATACTTGAGCCGCGTTATTGAATACACCGCCTTCAGCAGAGCAGATGATCTCTTCAAGAGATTTGCCTTCGAACGGGGTACCTTTAACCAGGTTGTTCAGGTTGGTCACATAGGTTTGATGATGTTTACCGTAATGGTATTCCAGTGTTTCCACAGAAATGTGCGGTTCAAGCGCATCTTTTGCATACGGTAATGCAGGTAATTCAAATGACATTGCTTCACTCCTTGTTATTGTGTACTTAACAAAAATAACACATTTTATAAGGTTTTATATTACCAATATAAAACTAGAATAAAAAGAATGCGTTGCCCGCCAATACAGAAGCAGGCAAGATTTTATCGCAGGGTTTTGGATGTCATTACTCGGCGGGCACCTACATAGTGGCGCTGCCAGTAATCTTCACTCAGGGAGGTTATCTGGATGTCCTGCCCACTACGCGGAGACTGAATAAATTTTCCACCACCGATATAAACACCTACATGGTCGGCTGTTCCCCGGCCTTCAGTACGGAAGAACACTAAATCGCCACTTTGTAATTCGCCACGTTCAACCGGAGCCGCATCCCTCAGGTGGTACATTTCATTTGCGGTGCGCGGAATGTGGAATTTAACCAAGTCTTTGTAGGCATAATAGACCAAACCGCTGCAGTCAAACCCGGTGCGCGGGGAACTTCCCCCCCAATGGTAGGGCTTGCCAATCTGATTCATCAGGGTGGATATTGCCGCAGTTTTAGCACGTAACACTTTTTTGTGTGCGGCGGTTGCTAACGGACGTGTTGTTTTTACCTTTACACAATGTTTTTTATGGCCTTTGCGTGCCCGTGAACATTGCTCTGTCCACACCGTTTCCATTTGAACTTCATTGCGCACCAGGCGAGAAGACTTGCCTTGACGTACCGTGGCCTTAGTATGATTTTTAGCGGTGCGCGTAGTGTGTTTAGTGGTTTTTGTAACAGGCTTTTTGGCAGAAGCTGAAACACTGTGGGTTTTGCGGTTGGTAGATTTGGTGCTGTGGGTACTGGCTTTTTTGCTGGTGTGTTTGGGAATAACGTTGCTGTGTTGCGCCTTCTGCAAAGCTGAATGGCGGGTGTGTTCCGACGCCTGAGTTAAAGGCGTCCATGGCAAGGTTATTAGCAGTGCACAGAACGAAATAGAGAGTTTGCTTATCCGCGCCACTCGTCTGAGTCCCCTGAAAAAGCAGGCTGCATTGCCTGCCAGAAAATGATTAAACCAAAGGATTCTAATATAGATAACACAATAATGTTAATAATCTTTTTATATTGCCTTACGCTTTTGTGTTCGTACGCGAAAAAAATAACCAATGTGACGTTTATCTGACCAGTGTTTGACCTGGCGCAGGGTATTCTCTGTTTGATAAAACTGTTATCCTTAAGGCATGTTTAACGGTTTCGGTGTTGCGGGCCAGGTGAAACTACAGGCTAAGATTTTTCTGCCTGTTGGTTGCCACCAGCAATGCCTTTCTGCCGCTTTGAGGAAGTAAGACAATGAGCTCTACAATTGAAAAAATTCAGCGCCAGATAGCTGAAAACCCAATCCTGCTTTATATGAAAGGCTCCCCTAAATTACCGAGCTGTGGCTTTTCAGCACAGGCGGTACAGGCGTTATCTGCTTGTGGCGAGCGGTTTGCTTATGTCGATATTTTGCAAAACCCGGATATCCGTGCTGAGCTACCAAAATATGCTAACTGGCCGACTTTCCCGCAATTGTGGGTAGAAGGTGAACTGGTTGGCGGTTGCGATATCGTGATTGAAATGTACCAACGTGGTGAGCTGCAGTCGCTGATTAAAGAGGCGGCAGACCGCCATCGTGACGAAAGCCAGGGTGAGTAATTAATTACCCGCAAAGTAAAAAGGCGCCATGAGGCGCCTTTTTACTGCCCATAGCCAGAGAAATCTGGCCCGGGCCCGGGGAAAGTTATGCCTGTTCGCTCTCTGCTGTATCTTGCGGCAGCGCCACAGGCCAACCACCGAGTCGTTTCCAGCGGTTAACAATTTCACAAAACAGCAGTGCTGTTTGTTCAGTATCATATAAGGCGGAGTGGGCCTGAGCGTTATCAAACGCGATACCCGCAGTCTGACAGGCTTTAGCCAGCACTGTCTGGCCGAGCGCCAGGCCGCTCAGTGCGGCGGTATCAAAAGTACCAAATGGGTGAAACGGGTTGCGTTTGAGTGAGCTACGCTCTGCCGCAGCCATTAAAAAACTGTGATCAAAATTAGCATTGTGCGCCACGATAATAGCCCGTGAGCACCCCTGGTCTTTAATTCCCTTGCGTACCATTTTAAAAATGGCGTGCAGCGCTTCGTACTCTGTAACCGCACCGCGCAATGGGTTGTGAGGATCGATACCCGTGAATGCCAGTGCTTCCGGGTTAAGAATGGCACCTTCAAACGGTTCGACATGAAAATGCAGAGTCTGGTCAGTGGAAAGCCAGCCTTCTTCATCCATTTTTAACGTGACAGCGGCAATTTCCAGCAGTGCGTCGGTCTGTGCGTTAAAGCCAGCCGTTTCGACATCAATCACAACAGGATAAAAACCACGAAAGCGGTCATTCAGACCGTTTAGTTGAACATTTTCCGACATCAGCGTCTCATTATTGCGGTAAAAGCTGCGCGCATTATGGCAAATTTCAGGTGGGGATGCAGCAGGCGGGCATAAAAAGCCCGCCAGAGAGTGATTATGCGTTGCCCAGGCCTTTGCCTGCATCTTTGGCTTCAATCAACTCGATTTTGTAGCCATCAGGATCTTCGACAAAAGCGATAACCGTTGTGCCGCCTTTAACTGGACCCGCTTCACGGGTTACTTTCCCGCCATTCTGGCGAATGCGCTCACATGCCTGAGCTGCATCCTCTACGCTAATAGCGATATGGCCAAAAGCCGTACCCATTTCATAGCTGTCAACGCCCCAGTTCCAGGTCAGTTCGATAACAGCTTCATCGCTTTCCTGACCGTAGCCAACAAAAGCCAGGGAGTATTTATATTCAGGGTTCTCACTGGTACGCAGGAGCTTCATACCCAAAACTTCAGTATAAAACGCAATAGAGCGCTGGAGATCCCCGACGCGGAGCATAGTGTGGAGTAAGCGCATAATTTTCCTCATCCGTTAGTGTTTAATCAGTTAATGCTCAGGGAAACCAAGTATAGCGGCGAATCTGCGCCGCTATCAATGTAATGGATCAGAGAGTGGGATAATCGGTATACCCCTGAGCATCGCCACCGTAAAAAGTTTCAGGGTGTGGGGAATTGAGTGGGGCGTTATGCTTCAGGCGCGCCACCAGGTCTGGATTGGAAATATAACTGCGTCCAAAGGCGACAGCATCAATCAGGCCGCGTTCAATAAGCGCTTGTGCTTTCTCCAGAGTGTAAGCACCGGCACCAATGATAACGCCGCTGAAACGGTCACGTACCGCCTGACGGAACGTATCGCTGTAAGGTTCGCCACCTGCCCAGTCTGGTTCGGAGATGTGCAGGTAAGCCAGCCCGCGTTTATCCAGTTCTTCGATAAAATACAGTGCGGCTTCTTCCTGATCCTCACCATTATCCAGCCCATTAAACGGGCCCAGAGGTGAAATGCGGATACCAATACGGTCGGCTGACCAGGCTTCACAGGCTGCATCAACCACTTCAAGCGCCAGACGGGTACGGTTTTCGATACTGCCACCATACTGGTCTGTTCGCTGGTTAGATGCCGGAGACAGGAACTGATGCAGTAAATAACCATGGGCACTATGCAGCTCGATAAGATCAAACCCGGCTGTTTTGGCATTAACAACCGCCTGGCGAAAATCTGCCACTATTCCCGGAATCTCCTCTGTCGTTAGCGCGCGTGGTACAGAGGTGTCCACCCTTACTGCATGGCCGTTTTCATCCCGAAGCGAAGTACGTGTTTCGGCCCTGATAGCCGATGGTGCTACCGGCGCTTGACCATCAGGTTGCAGGGATGAATGGGAAATACGCCCTGTGTGCCACAGTTGAACAGCAATATGGCCGTTTTCCTGATGAACACTGTCAGTAATTTTATGCCAGGCTTCGATTTGTGCTTCGCTGTGAATACCTGGTGCACCTTCATAACCCCGGGCTTGTGGGGAAATGTTTGTCGCTTCTGAAATAATTAAGCCTGAAGACGCACGCTGGCGGTAATATTCAGCCATCAGCGCTGTAGGCACCTGGCCTGGTTCAATGCTGCGCAGGCGAGTAAGAGGGGCCATCAACACACGGTTAGGTAGGGTTACAGCACCTACTTGTAGTGGGGTAAACAATTTCTGTGTAGACATAAAACCTCTTTAGTAGACCGGTCGTCTTGTTAGGAAATAAAAAATCAGGCTGGAATATTAGCGAAGATCCGTTTTACATGGGCCAGAGCATTTTCCAGTGGGGCGGCAGACCTGCTGGTCTTCGCCTGCAAGTTTGCACCAAGCCAGAGTGAATAAATAACCTGTGCCAGACTATGACTCTCAGTATCAGGCATAAGGAAGCCTGACTGCTTAGCCTGTTCAATTGCTTTGGCAAGATGTTCGACTACCTTTCGGGAGCCCGCCTCCATGCTGGTACGCATTGATTCTGATAAATCGCACACTTCAGCAGAAAGTTTGACAGCCAGGCAGCCTGTAACATTTGTTTGTAACTGAAACTGTTCAACTGCATTCTCAAACCACCGTATTACCCGCATGTGTGGTGCATCGCCGCAGTCACAGCCAAAAAGCGTGGCAAGGCGGTCATCATATTGCGTGTAATAACGCTCCAGCATCGATACTCCGAATGCTTCTTTGGAGGGGAAATAGTGGTAGAAGGACCCTTTGGGCACGCCTGCAGTTTTCAGCAGTTCACTGAGCCCCATACCGGTGAAACCTTTTTGCAGGCACAATTGTTCACCTGTTATGAGGATATGTTCACGGGTATCGCGTTCAGGATTTTTCATCATAGGCGAAATGTAATAGACCGATTGGTCGCACGCAAGAGGCAGACCTTATCCTTGCGTGCGGTTTTTGCATTACTGGCGGCAGGAGGCGAGTAAATCCATGTTTTGCTGATAGACGTGGGTATGAATATCCATCATGCCAAGCAGTGTGGAGAAAAGATTATCCTGAGACACGTCATCATTTTTGCCCTTTTGCTGCAGGCAGCCGCGGTTAATATGGAATCCGCGAGTGTAGTTATCCGAAAGCCAGAATAACAATGGGATATGGGTTTGCTGAGCTGGTGCAATTAGCCATGGAGTGCCATGCAGGTAGATACCATTTTCACCCAGTGATTCACCGTGGTCAGATAAGTACATCAGTGCAGTATTCATGTTGGTGTGTTGCTTCAGCATGTCTATTGTGCGGCTGACAATACTGTCAGTATATAAAATCGAATTGTCATAAGTATTGATTAACGCTTCACGTGTACAGTCTTGTATCTGGTTGGTATCACAGGTTGGAGTAAAACGGCGCATATTTTGCGGATAGCGCTCATAATAGGCAGGCCCATGGCTTCCCATTAAATGCAAAACAATTACTGTATCATGCTGAATCCCATCAAGAATATTTGGCAGGCGATATAAGTCGGCATCATCCAGGCAAACATCATTGTGGCAAACCTCTTTCAAATTCCATTTCGTCATGTCGGTATGAGGTATACGATTACAGGCACCTTTGCAGCCACCGTCGTTTTCCCGCCATAACACATTAACCCCCGCGTGAGCCAGCACATCCATTAGCCCTTCTTTGTGATGTGCAAGGTCTGCATCGTACTGGCTTCGTGTCATTCCAGAAAACATACAAGGAACAGATACCGCTGTTTCCGTACCACATGATGTTGCATGATTGAACCAGATAATATCTCGCTTAGCAAGTTCCGGGTTGGTTTCGCGTTGATACCCACCCAGAGAATAATTTTGTGCGCGGGAGGCTTCGCCAAGAACCAAAATAACGACAGTTTTTTTACTCTGACTGCGAATCAAGTCGCCTTTAGTGGCATCTTCGCCTTGAGTAATCAACTGGCTGGTATCGCCCGCAAGTTGTTTATGGGCAAACTGAATAAAACCAGTGACATAGTTTGGCGGGGTCACCATTTTTACCACTTCTTTGTTGTTACGAAACAGTGACGCATAATCTTTGTACAACGTGCTGGCAGACAAAAGAATAACCATAATGGCGCTGATAACCATTAACCCGCGTAGTAAGAGCACGCCCCACCAACGTTCTTTGCGCACTTTAATGACAAAAAGCAAAGCAGCGGGAACAACTCCAGACAGAATCAGCCACACAAAGAGTTGTGGCGTTAACAGTGCCGTGACTTCCTGTGTATTGGTGTCAAAAATGTTTAACATCATGTCGCGGTCAATAACCGCACCAAATGTGAACATAAAATAATTGCTTGCTGCGCTGCCAATAAGCAGTAGCGCAATCAGCGGTTTTCGTATCCAGGGCAAGGCACAGAGGCTAAAAATAATTATCCAGGCTGCGAACAGAACCAAAGGAATACTCAGTGCAAACAGCACAGTATGGATGTTATTGGGGTGAATTATCTCCCAGCAACGAGCAATAAACAGGCTATTAATCAAAGTGAAAATGAGTGCGCTGAAAAGTGTAAACTGTGAATCGTTACACTGTAACTTTTTAAACATTATTTTATTCGAAGTCAGGGAATTGAACAGGTTGCTAATTTATCCCGCGAAGATTAGTAAAACCTTAATCCCCTGATTAATGGCCAATCAATTCATATAATACGCTGCCGTTACTCAGAATATGATATGAGTGTTTAACTTTACCCTTTATGCCCAGAGCCTGGATTACTGGAGCACTAAACTTGCACCACTCACGGATAACGTCTTCAATAACTGAATAGGGTCGATGAGGTTGAATTGTGGCTGAGCAGTTAGAGTTTTTTCCGGTTCCAAGCCCGTGCAGGGGAATTTGCCAGACCGACGATAAAGGTTATTGCCGCGGTTGCATGCGTAGCCGCGAGGAACGCTTTAACTGGCAAAAAATGACTGATGCGCAAAAGCAGGATGTTATCAGGCTTTGTCGGCAGCGCATGTTGCGTAAATTGCGTGCAGGAAAGCCGGCCCCCGATGATACAGACCAACAACCATCACTGTTTTAACCTTTCGGGCAAGCTATACTCGCCTGAATAATTTGTTAAAACAGGAACAGACTATGCAACGTTTAGCCATTGCTCCCCAGGGGCCGGAATTTTCACGTTTTATCATGGGGTACTGGCGGTTGATGAACTGGGGGATGTCGCCTCAGTCTCTGGTTACATTTATTGAGCAACACATTGAACTGGGTATTACCACAGTTGACCACGCAGATATATATGGTGATTATCAGTGTGAAGAGGCATTTGGTAAGGCTTTAAAAGTAGCGCCCTCGTTGCGCGAAAAACTGGAAATCGTCACCAAATGTGGTATTGCAACCCTGGCTCGGCCGGGTAATACGATTGGTCATTATATTACCGATAAACAGCATATTATCAGCAGCGCGGAAACTTCACTGCGCCACTTTGCTACAGACTACCTTGATTTACTCCTGATACACCGCCCGGACCCACTGATGGATGCAGATGAGGTCGCACAGGCTTTTCTTGATTTGCACCAGAGTGGAAAAGTGCGCCATTTTGGTGTTTCGAATTTTACCCCGGCCCAATTTGCATTGCTTCAGTCAAGGTTACCTTTTGCTCTTGCCACTAACCAGGTTGAAATTTCACCAGTACACCAACCTTTGTTACTTGATGGCACGCTTGATCAACTTCAACAGCTGCGTGTCCGGCCAATGGCGTGGTCGTGTTTGGGGGGCGGGCGGCTCTTTTCTTCACCCGAGAATGCAGCACTACGGGATATGCTGGGTAACGTTGCTGAGCAAACCGGGGCTCAGAGCCTTGAGCAGGTCGTTTATGCATGGATACTGGCGCTGCCATGCCAGGCATTACCGATTATAGGTTCAGGTAAAATTAACCGGGTGCGTGACGCAGTTGGCGCGCAGAACATTCAATTAACCCGCACACAATGGTTCAGTATCCGTAAAGCCGCTTTGGGTTACGATGTGCCTTGAATGAAAAATGGTTCAGAGTATTCGTGGGTAAAAAAAAGCCCGTCCTGAGGACGGGCAAACAATACTGGAAGCAATGTGAGCAATGTCGTACGGCACGATTGAGGTCGTTACTCGTCATGCCGTGGAAAATAAGTTAACAGTAATGATAATCATTATCAACCATGAATTGTGTAAGGTTGCGGCTTATGGTTGGGGATTTTGCTCAATAGCAGGAAGAACGGGCGCTAACTGTAACTGAGATAACGAGCAATACAACATCCAAATATGTGATGCCAGGTTGCGTGCATCTTCCCGGTGATGGCGTTCAAGCGTTGTGGTTAGCCTTATTAACGTTGCGAGTGCGTTGTCCAGGCTGCGGTGGTGAACCCCCCGGTCAGTCATTACGCCTTGTACTAAGTTAAGTGCAACGTCACGCACTTGTATCAGAGGATCTCCGGGTGTGCCCCAGGAACGCAGTTGCCACACGACGTGAGAACAATTAAGCAGTACCACCCCCCAACGTAGCAACCAGCGGCGGCTGGTTTCGTCTTTACTGTTATTCAACTGACTCACCAGGTGATACACCAACGACTCAAACATTGACTGTGTACGCGCAGGCCTGCGACTTAACTGGTCAATAAAAGCCCGGCGTAATGCACGAATATGACGACGGCTTTTCCGGTTATCAGAACCCGGCCTTAAGACAGAAAAAGCGACCCATGCCAGACCCACTCCCAGTATCTTAGCCAGATTCTGATTGAGAAATTCAGCAAAGTCATAAACAGGGGGGTTAGTGACGGCAATGAATGACCCCATAAAAACAATCAATTGCCCCCATAATCCGGCAAATTTGGGCTGCTGTTGCTTTACTAATTGCATTGTTAGTAATAAAGGGAACAGAAATAGCAAAAATTGCCATAACTGGGTTATCTGTACCATCAGGCCAAATTTCACCGCAAAACTGAATAAGGACAGGAGTAAAAGTGTGCGTAATAACAGGGTGAGGGAAAATAATGCTGTGGGGACGGTGGCATAAAGAACGCAACAAATAGCCGCCAGAGTTAGCGCTGAACCACCTTCATCCCACTGGCTGCCAATGCACCAGGCACTGGTGATGCTAATCACACTGAAAGTGCGCAGGGCAGCCCAGATAGATTCAAGCCAGTCAGTGTGGCGGGCGAGTGCCGGTGTCCTTGGTGCCGGACTTACCTTGTGGTCTTCAGGTAAAGTTAACTGCAGTAGTTCGTGGTGGCAGCGCTGCCACAATTGGCAATAATGAAACAGCCGTAACCAGACAGCACGGTGATGGTAATCAGCCTGTTCCGGAGGCCTCAGGTGGGCAAGGCTTCTGGCTATATCCAGTGCATTTGCTTGCGGTTTGCTTAACTGCGCCAGTAACTGTTCAATAGCGGGCCAGATATAGGCTGGCGCATCGGGCCAGTTGATCAGTAAACGACGAATGCCAGAAGTGACACTAATTGCCCGTAAATATTGGTGCAACAAATGATTAATTCGTGGGTTCTGATGACGGAAGCGGTAATGGCTCCAGAAGGCCTGTACCCGTAGCAGGTTAGTGGTGAGAATCTGGCTGATCATACGTTCGTGAGCAGTACGGATCTCATCAGTTGTTTCCTGGCGCCAGAGTAATTTTGCGTGCTCAAGTAACCGCTGGTGAAGGTTAGTGAGTGTATTAAGCAGAGTTGTGCCATCAGCTGTGCCCGGTAGCACCATCATCATAAACCCGCCGCATAAAATACCGACAATAACTTCACACACGCGTGATTGAGCTACATCCCAAAGTTCTGTGGTTGATACCGTGTTAAGTAGCGGAAACGCGATAATAGCGGCGGTATACCCTGCCAGTGAAAAGCTGTATGCGACATTGTATTGAAACTGGCTGGCAATCAGAGTGCATACTGCCAGCCACCCGGCCATTGCCCAGGTAAATAACCAGGGGTCATCAAGGGTATGCCCGGCAATATACAGTGCGGCAAATGCGCCCAGAAGGCTGCCCGCAATACGCCCCAAACTTTTGCTGATAACCCCACCCTGAGTGGGAAAACTGACAACCGCTGCTGATGTCATGGCCCAGTAGGGTTCATCCAGTTGCAACCCATAAGCTATTGAAAGCGCCAGACACATGGCAATGGCATTACGTAATGCATAACGCCATTGCCCTGGTGTGCCTTTAAGCCAGGGCAGGGAAGTGAACCAATGGCTGTTCAGTGTCATCGTTTTTTCGGCTCAATGGCAACAGTACAGGTGGTGCCGGACACCAGTGTTACCCCCTGAGGAATGGCGTTTAATACTATTCTGACGGGAATGCGTTGTGCCAAACGTACCCATGGCACGTTGGGTTTGATATCTGCAATCAGCCCTGAATCTGTTTCAACACTTTGGTCATAAATAGCTCGCCCGATACTGGCGACAGTTCCCTGAAGCGGGGTATCGTCGCTGTACAGAAGGATTCTGGCTGAGTCACCAGGTTTTATGTGACGGAGTTTAGTCTCTTCAAAGTAACCAACAACATAAAATGAGTGGCTTTCAACCAGCGCGAATATGGCAGTACCCGCAGTGGCGTAATCCCCGACACGGGTTGACAGGTTCGTTACCCAACCATCCTCAGGCGCACTGACAGTTGTCTGATTGATTTCCCAGTTTGCTTTGTCCAGCGCTGCCTGTGCCGCGTCAACCCCTGCCTGCGCAGTCTTAACGTTGATATTGGCATTATCCATTTCTTCGCCTGCAAGCAGGTTTGCAGGGAGACTATGGCGGCGCGCGGCTTCCCGTGTCGCTCTGGCCAGCGCAGCCTGCGCACTGGCCAGCCTGGCTGTGGCATCAAGTTTTGCAATCTGCCAGGGGGTATCGTCAAGCTTCAAGAGAACAGTACCAGCCTGAACAAACTGGTTGTCTTTAACATTCAGAGTGAGAATACGGCCTGAAACCTGGGGGGTGATGCCGATTTGTTCGGCCCTGATTTTGCCATCACGAGTCCAGGGTGATTGCATGTAGTAATTCCATACCATCCATCCGGCAACCAGAGCACAGGCAAAAATCATCAAACCGGAAAAATATTTAAGGGTCTTCAGGTTCATGTGATGTTATCCCAGTGCCAGCATTAACATACCGCTGCTAACACACAGGGCAAAAAGTGAAAGGTCCATAAGCGTGGGGTGCCAGATGTCGCCGGAATACATCCAGTCTCGCAATAATCTGTGAAGAATCAACCAAATAAAGAAACCGATAACAACGGCTTTAAACAGCGGTGGAAAATAGACCGACGAGCCGGCAATCAGGTCTCGGGAAGCGAGGCCAGATGAAAAGACAAAAAAATTCACAGGAATATCCCTTTAAACCATGCTGATGACTGCCATTCATTCCACAACTATGTAGAATAAAGTAACGATACTTGTTTAACTTCACTAAAACTAAGGGTTTGTATTGAATTATGGGCGTCTGCAAACTAGTCTGTAACAAGTATAATAACTTAGCAAGCTAATTATAAGGAGATGAAATTGGAATCACCACTCGGATCTGATCTTGCTCGTTTAGTGCGCGTCTGGCGTGCGCTGATTGATTTGCGCTTGAAGCCGCTTGAATTGACTCAAACCCACTGGGTTACGCTGCATAATATTCATCAGCTTCCACCAGAGCAGTCACAAATACAGTTGGCCAAAGCCATTGGCATAGAACAACCTTCACTGGTTCGTACTCTTGACCAGCTTGAGCAAAAGGGACTTATCTCTCGCCATACCTGTGCTAATGATCGCCGTGCCAAGCGTATTAAGCTCACGGATAAAGCACAACCGATTATTGAGCAAATGGAACTGGTAATTAGCCGTACTCGCGGTGAAATTTTAGGCGGAGTCAGCCAGCAGGAAATAGACATTTTGATTAGCCTTATTGGGCGGCTGGAGCGAAATATCCTTGATTTGCAAGCAAAAGAATAAATGATTGAACGGGGTAATAGCCAGAAGAGCGAAAAATAACCAAAATAAAACAGAATGATGATAAAGGCCATTAGCTGCAGAGATGTAATGTGCTGCAATTTGCTGTGGCCCAATAGTGTGATAGCACCCGAACGTTCGCTGATGATGTATATGCGTAAAGATAAGGAAAAGGGAAGTGTTTTCCTGCTATGGCAAAAGGCCGATACTGCGTTCGTTATTCCTCCTGCATTTATGCAATGATCTGTATCATACTCAATTGTAAATGAGAAAAGTGATACAGATCATTAGTTTGCGGTGGCCTTAACAGACCACCTTTTAGCATATTAGTTTGGCGAAACGGTAATTTGGCGGCCATTGGTAGCCATTTTCACACGCTGACCTGCAGAGAAACGGGTATCACCTTGTTTCTGAACAACCTGGATGGTATTCCCGTCATCCTTACGAATAACCAGTTCTACCCCCTGAGTTTTGTTCATGGCACCTTGAACGCTTTGGCCTGCTACGCCACCAGCAACGGCACCTGCGGCTGTAGCCAGAGAACGACCTGTACCACCGCCAACTGTATTACCCAAAAATCCGCCTAACACAGCGCCGCCAATTGCACCAATAACGTTGCTGTCGTCACCGCCCTGAATCTGAACCGGACGAACGGACACCAGGGTACCATAGGTCACGCTTTGTACTTGCTTAGCTTCAGACGCGCTGTATACATCCCCTGACAAGGTATCGTTGTTAACACAGCCCGCCAGCGTAAGCCCGACGAAAGAAATAACCAGCACACGTGAAATCATCTATGACTCTCCTTTTTCCTGGTAATGCCCAGAAAAGGCATCATCCTGGATAAATTATACGGTAATAAAGGCATGAATTTAATGCCGTCGCCAGGAAACATGCTCAAAATAATAAAAGTCCATATTTGAACCACACATCAACGTACTTCACCGAGGCAGAAAACCACGGAGATGAGTTGTTAGAAAATATTACGCATTCATGGCAATGCCCGGGGATATATGGTGCAATTGTTACAATAAAATAATGGCAAAGGATGGTATATGAGATCGGGGCGATACATTGGTGTAATGTCCGGTACCAGTCTGGATGGTGTGGATGTGGTGCTGGTGGCAATAGATCAGCATATGGTGGCACAGCAAGCCAGCATCACCCGGCCTATTCCTCTGGAACTGAAACAAGCCGTGTTAAATATTTGCCAGGGGCAGGCGTTAACGCTCTCTGCGTTGGGCCAGCTTGATTCACATCTTGGGCAGTTGTTCGCTGATGCAGTGCTCGAGCTAATGCACAATGAGGGTGTTCAGGCAAAAGACATTGTGGCGATTGGTTGCCACGGACAAACCGTGTGGCATGAGCCACTGGGCGATACCCCGCACACTCTTCAAATTGGTGACAATAATATTATTGCCGCCAGAACAGGTATTACTGTCGTTGGGGATTTCCGTCGCCGTGATATTGCTGTTGGCGGGCAAGGAGCACCGCTGGTACCTGCATTTCATGCCGCTTTGCTCTCCCATCCTGTTGAACGCCGCGTAGTGTTGAATGTGGGGGGGATTGCCAATATGACTATCCTGACGCCGGGTTCACCCGTTCGCGGCTATGATACAGGGCCGGGAAACATGTTAATGGATGCGTGGATTTGGCGTAACAAAGGTAAGCCTTTCGATAAAGATGCCGTATGGGCACGTAAAGGCCAGGTTGTAGTACCACTGCTACAACAAATGCAAAGTGACCCTTACTTTAGCCTGCCAGCGCCCAAAAGTACCGGGCGGGAATATTTTAACCTTGGCTGGCTGGAACGGCATTTAGCGGCTTTCCCTGTGTTGCCCGCGGAAGATATTCAGGCAACGTTACTTGAACTAACGGCCGCGTCTGTTGCTGAACAAATTCAGTTAAGCGGCGGTTGCGAGCGGCTGTTAGTTTGTGGTGGAGGTAGCCGCAACCCGCTATTGATGGCCCGGTTAGCGGTGCTATTGCCAGGGACTGAAGTGGGAACGACAGATAATGCAGGGATAAGTGGTGATGATATGGAGGCACTGGCGTTCGCCTGGCTTGCTGCACAAACCATGGCCGGGTTGCCAGGCAATATGCCTTCAGTGACTGGCGCACGGGAGGAAACTATCCTTGGTGCCATTTATCCGGCTAATAACAGGATAAATCAGAGTTAACTGACACGGATAGCTTGCTTACCAGGCTAGACTCAAACAAACGGAGTGATAGTGGCTCCGCTTGTTTGAGAATGGATAGCCTTATGAAAAAAAGCCTGCTGCTTCTCCCGCTCCTGCTGAGCGGCTGTACTACCTACCAGCATTTTATGGATGAAATTCACACCGATACACTTAACTACCAGTGTGACGAAAAACCCCTCACCGTTGACATAAACCAGGAAAATCAGTCTGCCAGTTTTGTGCTGGACAACACGGTGTTGCACTTGCAACAAGGTTTGTCCGCTTCGGGTGCTCGTTATACCGATGGCATTTATGTGTTCTGGTCTAAAGGTGATAAAGCAACAGTATACCGGCGGGATACCGTGGTTCTGCACAACTGCCAGTTAGTCAGTAACAAGGATTGAGATTTAGCGGTGTGGGGCGCAGAATAGACCAACCTGTTGATTTCTGAATACCTGCTATGTCTGATAATGAATCCTTACAGCAGATTGCCAGTCTGCGCCGTGAATACACTCGAGGCGGGTTACGTCGTAAAGACCTGACGGAAGACCCTTTAACCTTATTTGAACGCTGGCTTGGGCAGGCGTGTGATGCTCGCCTGGCAGACCCAACGGCAATGGTCGTCGCCACTGTAGATGAGAACCAGCAACCGTGGCAACGCATTGTTCTGCTCAAGCACTTCGATTCCCGAGGAATGGTGTTTTACACCAATTTGGGTAGCCGTAAAGCTGCTCAGTTGGAAAAAAATCCTCGCATCAGCTTACTATTCCCCTGGCATATGCTTGACCGCCAGGTTGCCGTTACTGGCAAAGCAGAGCGCCTGTCCACAGTGGATGTCATGAAGTATTTTCACAGCCGCCCGCGCGACAGCCAGATTGGTGCCTGGGTGTCACGGCAGTCTTCACGCATCAGTGCCCGCAATATCCTGGAAAGTAAATTTCTGGAGATAAAACAGAAGTTCCAGGCTGGAGAGATTCCGCTACCCAGTTTTTGGGGGGGATTCCGGGTGAGTATTGAGCAAATGGAATTCTGGCAAGGGGGCGAACACCGCCTGCATGACCGTTTTTTATACCAGCGCGATGCGGATACCTGGAAAATTGACCGCCTGGCACCTTAATCACCGGAAATAGTCACGTTAGCGCTGGCGCAATGCAGGCCGGCGCTTTATTCTATTGCCTCCCTGACTTTTAATAATGTCTTCGCCAACGCGCGAACAGACTTGTGTACCGGTTAAGGTGCAATCGTATAAAACATGGAGAATTTGATGGCAAGCAGCAACTTGATTAAACAATTGCAAGAGCGTGGGCTTATTGCTCAGGTGACGGATGCAGACGCGCTGGTGGAACGACTGGCGCAGGGGCCAATCGCACTCTATTGCGGCTTTGATCCGACCGCCGACAGCTTGCATTTGGGCCATCTGGTTCCATTGTTGTGCCTGAAACGTTTTCAGGAAGCGGGCCACAAACCTGTTGCACTGGTTGGTGGTGCGACCGGGCTTATCGGTGACCCAAGTTTTAAAGCAACTGAACGTAAGCTCAACACGACTGAAACCGTTCAGGAGTGGGTGGATAAAATTCGCCGCCAGGTAGCGCCATTCCTTGATTTCGATTGTGGCGATAACGCAGCGATTGCCGCAAATAACTACGACTGGTTTGGCAGCATGAATGTGCTGACCTTCTTGCGTGACATCGGCAAACACTTCTCTGTTAACCAAATGATCAACAAAGAAGCGGTAAAACAGCGCCTTAACCGTGACGATGTTGGTATTTCATTTACTGAATTCTCCTATAATCTGCTGCAAGGCTATGATTTTGCCTGCCTGAATGATTTGCATGGTGTTGAACTGCAGATTGGTGGTTCTGACCAGTGGGGGAACATTACATCAGGTATTGATTTAACCCGTCGCCTTCACCAGAAACAAGTGTTTGGCCTGACTGTACCGCTGATTACTAAAGCCGACGGTACCAAGTTTGGTAAAACAGAAGGTGGTGCAGTATGGCTTGATCCGAAGAAAACCAGCCCTTATAAGTTCTACCAATTCTGGATCAATACCGCCGATGCCGATGTTTACCGTTTCCTGAAATTCTTCACCTTCATGAGCCTTGAAGAAATCAACGCGTTGGAAGAAGAAGACAAAAACAGTGGTACTGCACCGCGTGCACAGTATGTCCTGGCAGAGCAGGTGACTCGTCTGGTACATGGCGAAGAAGGGTTAGCTGCTGCAAAACGTATTACTGAAAGCCTGTTTAATGGCCACCTGGAAGACCTCACCGAAAATGATTTCGCGCAGTTGGCGCAAGATGGTGTGCCTATGGTTGAACTGGATAAAGGCGCAGATCTCCAGCAAGCTCTGGTAGACAGTGAGCTGCAGCCTTCCCGCGGCCAGGCGCGTAAAACTATTGCCTCCAATGCAGTTTCTGTTAATGGGCAAAAACAGAGCGATGCTGAATACAGTTTCTCTGATGCAGACTACCTGTTTGGCCGTTACACACTGTTACGCCGTGGTAAGAAAAACTACTGCCTCGTTTGCTGGAAATAATTAATAATCGAAAGGCGTGGAAAACCACGCCTTTATTTTTTTGTTTGAACAACACTCACAACACTCATCACCAGGTTAGTCATGAAAAATATCCTCGCTATACAATCGCACGTGGTTTTCGGCCACGCGGGGAACAGTGCGGCTGAATTTCCGATGCGGCGTCTTGGCGCCAACGTCTGGCCGCTTAATACCGTTCAGTTTTCCAATCATACGCAATATGGCAAATGGACTGGCATTGTTATGACGCCGTCTCATTTGACTGATATTGTGCAAGGCATTGCGGATATTGGCGAATTAACGCGTTGTGATGCTGTATTGAGCGGCTACCTGGGTTCCGCAGAGCAAGGCCAACACATTTTACGTATTGTTGAACAGGTTAAGCAGGCCAACCCCTCAGCTCGTTACTTTTGCGACCCAGTTATGGGCCACCCGGAAAAAGGCTGCATTGTGGCACCGGGGGTGGCTGAATTTCATGCCCGTTGTGCATTACCTGCAGCAGATATCATTGCCCCGAATCTGCTTGAACTGGAAATTCTCAGCGGGCACCCAGTGAATAGTGTGGCAGAAGCTGTCGAGACTGCACGTGAACTGATTGCTAAAGGGCCGGAGATTGTTCTGGTCAAACACCTGGCTCGTGCTGGGTATAACCACGATAGCTTTGAAATGTTGCTGGTAACCCGTGATGCTGCATGGCATATCAGCCGTCCGTTGGTTGATTTTGGTGCGCGCCAGCCTGTGGGCGTGGGCGATGTAACCAGTGGTTTACTGTTGGTGAAATTGCTGCAGGGTGCCACCGTTCAGGAAGCGTTGGAGCATGTGACTGCCGCGGTGTATGCCATTATGCAAACCACCAAGAAGATGGGTGAGTATGAACTGCAAGTTGTTGCTGCTCAGGACGAAATAGCCCGCCCTGAACAGTGGTTTGACAGTAAGCCGCTTTAATAATTGCCTGCCACTAACGTGCTTCTGCGTTGGTACGGCTCCAGGGATGGAGCTGTTATTTGAGACCTTCCGCTTTCAGTGCCGCCATAACCGCAGGGCGGGCATGCATCCTTTCCATAAACGCATTGATATGTTCGAATTGGCTCATATCGAGTGACAACGCGTATCCCCAGTTGAGCACCGTAAATAAATAAGCATCGGCCACACTAAAACGTTGCCCCATTAACCAGTGCTTATTACTGAGCGCATCATTGACCAGACTCATTTTTTTCAGCAGTTTGCTTGTACAACTCGCTTTCCAGGACTCTGGTGTTTCAGCAGAGAACAGGGGAGTGAAGCCTTTGTGCAACTCAGTGGCAATAAAATTCAGCCAGGAAAGCGCCTGATAACGGGACAGCGTGCCAACGGGGGGGAGGAGCTGGCGGTCTGGTACCTGGTCGGCAATATATTGGACAATCACCGCACCTTCTGTCAGCAATGTTTCGTTATCCAACAACAGAGCGGGAACTTGTCCGGTTGGGTTGATAGACCAGAAATCTTCACCACTTTCTGTGGTTTTATCCTGTAAATCCACCCGTGACAGAGTGAAATCAAGGCCGCTCTCACGCAAAACAATATGTGGTGACAAAGAACATGCGCCTGCTTTATAAAACAATTTCATCGGTAAGGCTCCTTGTGTAACAGCCAGGTATGGGATTGCTTAGAAGGATGGTAGTTGGCAAGGAAGAGAAAGAAAAGCAGAATGAAAGGCGCTAAGCAAAAGTACAGGTTGGTAATACATAGCCACTGTACTCAGGTACAGTGACTATTATGCTGTTTCCCCAGAATAATCAGGCAGTCACTGTCTGTGGCTCGCTGGCTTTCTTGTCGTCGTCCTGCGTCATGCGGTGCAGTTTTGGCGCTGTCAGCAGCATTAACAGAGCAATAATGCCAGTGGTAATCCCAATTTGCAGGAAGACATGGCCATAAACCTGCAGAGACTCTACTGGGTTAGTGACATTCTCTGGTACAGCCATCAGGTTTGCGACTTTACCCGCAATAATTGCAGCACCAGCTGTAGTCAGGAACCAGCTCCCCATGATGAAGCCCATCAGGCGCTGTGGAACTAATTGTGCCACCATCGCAAGGCCAAGGCCGGAAATCATCAGCTCACCAATACTTTGCAATGCGTAGCTGGCAATTAACCAGTTAACCGACACAATACCTGCATCTGTGGCAAAACGAGCCCCTACGGGCAGGATCAGGAACGCACCGGAACACAACACCATACCAATCGCAAATTTGACAGGCATTGGCAGGCGGTCGCCCATTTTGTTGTAAATGGCTGCAAGGATTGGGCTGCCAATCATAATCCAAAACGGGTTCAGTGCCTGGTATTGTTCAGGTTCGAAAGCAATACCCAGAATACTGTGCTCAACATTGCGGATAGCAAAAAAGTTCAGTGAGGTAGGCATTTGGCTGTAAAGAACAAAGAACACCACTGCTTCCAGCATCAGCAAAAACGCAACAACCATTTTACGGCGTGCAGCGCCTTGCAAGGCAGCAGCTTCTTTAGCAAAAATCGCGACAATACCCAAAGCGATGACACCCAGTGCGAAACGGGCGATTTGCTGGTTATGCAGTAACCAGGTGGCTATGGCAATCAGAACAAGAACACCAACCAGAGTGGCAAACAGTTTACGTAGGTCAACTGGTGCAAAATCTGGTTTGGAACCGTAGTCTTTTACCCATTTTTTACAGAATGCAAAGTTCACCACGGTAATCAGCATCCCCACAACACTCAGGGAAAACGCGATGCTCCAGCCAAACTTTGCTGCCAGCCAGGGGGTGGCAAGCATAGAAAAGAATGAACCAATGTTGATGGACATATAGTACATCGTGAATGCACCATCGAGACGTGGGTCATCTTTCGGGTAACAGGTAGACAGCAGCGCTGACGGGTTCGCTTTGAACAGGCCATTACCAACAGCAATTGTTGCCATGCCTGCATAAACAATGGCTGCATTGTGCCCGGACCAGGCAACTAATGCGTATCCAACAACCAGAACAAGCGCACCCAGTAGAATGACGCGTTTGGTACCCAGAACTTTATCGCCTAACCAGCCACCGATAGCGACCAGCCCATAGACAAGAGCGCTGAAGGAAGAGAAAAGGGTAATTGAATCCGCTTCAGACATACCCAGTTGTTTAACCAGGTAAACAGCCATAATCCCTTGCAGGCCGTAGTAACCAAAGCGCTCCCATAATTCAATTGAAAAAATGAGATAAAACGATTTCGGTTGTTTGAAAGCATTAAGACTAATGTTTTCTGCTGGTTTATTGTTTGCGGTCGACACATATACCTCTTATTTTACATCCCGTACTAATGGGGCGTTTTTAATCAGATGGCGCTTAAGACGACTCTGATTTTGTTATGGGAGGGGAAAACGGCGGGTACTTTTCCTTAATATGGGGCGTCTGGCAAGCAATTTGTCATATTCTTTTACATATGCAACTGACAGAGCATTGCCAGGTTAAAACAATTGTTATGCAGTTATAAATTTTGTTTGATTAAAAAATATAAGATTTTTCTTTCATTGAATTGCGTTTTTTCTTATTTATAGTGATATATATAGAAATGTTGATATAATTTGGTTTTTATATCTATTTTTATAAATAAATCTAATATTTTATTCCGTATTTGAGTTTTTCCCCTTATAAAACAGATAATTGGTTAGGTTTCGTTACGCATTTTTTAACATTTCGCCAGTGGTGAGGTTGGAAATAAGAAATCTATAGAAATTTTGGATTCTAAAAAAACAATTAACCAAAATAGGTGTTTTTTGGCATTTTTTAATCAGAGTATTTGGCGATGTAGTGTGTGTTTGTATCGTGAAATGCCAATGCGGCAGGATGAGAGGTAAACGTTTGCGCCAGTGCTGGCGCAAACCAGTATCAGTACAGTTTATCTAGATTTCAGTTTTTTCTTTGTACTCACAGAGATCTTCAATCAGGCAAGAACCACAGCGAGGTTTGCGTGCTACGCAAGTGTAACGCCCATGCAGGATCAACCAGTGGTGGCAATCTACTTTAAATTCTGCAGGAACCGTTTTTAATAGTTTTTCCTCTACTTGCTCTACCGTCTTCCCTGGGGCAAACCCGGTACGGTTACATACCCTGAAAATGTGTGTGTCTACGGCGATGGTTGGCCAGCCAAACGCTGTGTTCAATACAACATTCGCTGTTTTTCTACCAACGCCAGGTAAAGCCTCCAGTGCGGCTCTGTCTTCCGGCACTTCTCCGCCATGTTGCTCCAGCAGAATTTTGCAGGTTTTAATCACATTTTCCGCTTTGCTGTTAAACAGGCCAATGGTTTTGATATAGGACTTAACGCCTTCGACTCCCAGCGCGAGAATGGCAGCAGGCGTGTTAGCTACCGGGTACAGCTTTGCGGTAGCTTTATTCACACTTACATCGGTTGCCTGCGCAGAAAGCAAGACAGAAATAAGCAATTCAAAAGGCGAGGAGAAGTGCAGCTCTGTGGTAGGGTGCGGATTCTGGTCCCTCAGGCGTGACAAAATAGTAATACGTTTCTCTTTGTTCATCAGGCTTTTTCTGCTCCTTGTACGCTGTTCTCCTGCGCATGAGTTAAGGCTCTGCGTTTGGTACGCTCATCAATGACGTACTTGGCTGCCAGCATTAACCCCAGGCCAAAGAAAGCGCCCGGTGGCAGCATGGCGAGTAAAAAGGGCGTATCAGTGTGATAGATTTGGATGCGTAAAACTTTCGCCCAGCTTCCCAGCAGAACATCTGCACCGTCAAATAGCGTCCCATTACCCAAAATTTCACGCATGGCGCCCAGGACAAACATGGCAAACGTTGCCCCCATTCCAATGGCAAGTCCATCAATTGCGGCAAGCCCTGGTGGGTTTCTGGAGGCGAAGGCTTCAGCGCGTCCAATCACAATACAGTTAGTGACAATCAACGGAATAAAGATCCCAAGGGACTGATAAAGCCCAAAAGCAAAGGCATTGATTAACAGCTGAACTGAAGTCACTACAGAAGCAATGATAAGTACATAAATCGGGATACGTATTTCACTGGGTACAAAACGCCGTAGCAGAGAAACAGCGGTATTAGTCAGCACCAGTACCAGCGTGGTTGCCAGACCAAGCCCCAGAGCATTAGTTGCTGTTGAAGTGACGGCAAGCAGAGGGCATAAACCAAGTAATTGCACCAATGCTGAGTTGTTCTTCCACAAGCCTTGTACAAAAATCGTTTTTACATCACTCATGATGACGCTCCACAAGAGGGTAAAGTCGCCAGTTCTGGCGGCAATGTTTTGGCAAACAATGCAGCGCGTTTAACCGCGTTAACCACAGCACGAGGAGTAATGGTCGCACCAGTGAACTGATCAAACTGCCCGCCATCTTTTTTCACGGCCCATGAAGCATCGTCAGGCCCCGTTACACGTTTGCCAGCAAACGCCAGAATCCAGTTTGATACCCGCACATCAATTTTATCGCCAAGACCCGGTGTTTCATGCTGTTCAGTAACCCGCGTACCCAGTACGGTGCCAGAGAAATCAGTAGCAACTAATAACTGGATAGCGCCACCGTAGCCATCAGGCGCAGTAGTCTGCATCACTACTGCAACGGGTTTCCCTTGTTTGCGGGCAATATAGATATCATGTGCACCAACCCCGAGAGGCGTATCCTTCGCGACCACACAATCATGCTGGATAGCATTATCATAGCTGTCCGGAGTAATAACCTGGTCGAACAATTTTTTTTGTTGCACCATAGCCTGATGAGCAATGACTGGTTGTGTCAATGAGTTCACTACGGCAACCAGCCCAGTGAAACCTGCGGCGAATAGCGCCAGGGTGACACCGTGTTTACGCATTGTTTTTAGCATCACGTGTCTCCTTAGCGGTGCCCATAAGTTTGCGGGCGCGTAAAGTAATCAATCAATGGCACTGTGATATTCGCCAGCAACGTGGCAAAAGCGACAGCGTCCGGGTAACCACCGAATGACCGAATCAACCAAACCAGTAAACCAGCCAGCGCGCCGAAGATCAGGCGCCCTTTGGGTGTGGTTGACGCGGTCACCGGGTCGGTCAAAATAAAGAAGGCACCCATCATGGTCGCCCCGGAAAACAGATGAATGATGGGGGAGGCACAGGTGTTCGGTAGTAACCACCATCCTAACGCAGAACACAGCAGCAATGTCAGCAGGAAGCTTACCGGGATATGCCAGCGTATTGCCCCTTTGAGTAACAGGAAAACACCACCTGCAAGCCATGCGACGTTAACCCACTGCCAGCCAATACCAGCCAGTATGCCGCCATAAATAGACGCCTGTTTTAGTTCGGCCACTGAATGCCCGGCACGCAGACCGGTTTTAAACGTGTCCAGAGGGGTTGCCTGGCTGATGCCATCAATGCCCATTTTAAGCTGTGTAACGGTATCACCTGCCAGAGTATGGCCGGTGAAAATAGTATGCAGAACGTCACTTACTCCTGGCACTGTGGCAGCCAGTGTTTCGGGGGGTAACCAGGATGTCATGGGCACAGGAAATGCGATAAGTAACACCACATAACCGGTCATTGCCGGGTTAAAGGGGTTATGGCCCAGACCACCATACAGTTGTTTGGCAAAAATAATGGCAAAAAGGGTACCAACAATCACCATCCACCATGGAGCAAGTGGGGGGATACTGACGCCCAGCAGCAGGCCGGTGAGAAGTGCTGAATTATCACTCAGTACGGTCATTGATTTATTGCGCAACTTGAGTATTGCGCTTTCCCCTGCAAGTGCAGTGAGGCACCCAAGGATGACCTGAACCAGGCTACCGGGCCCGAACCACAGGGTTTGAACAATAATGGCAGGGACTGACGCCAGCGTAACCAGCAGCATGATACGGCTGGTTTGGCGTTGGTTATGAGTATAGGGAGAACTGGCAATCCGAAAAACCATTTATTCCTCACTGACGGCAGACTGTGCCGCACGTTTTGCTTTGGCGCGGGCAATGGCGGCTTCAACGGCCGCTTTGCGCGGGTCAGCGGCAACCGGTTCATTTACTGTTGCCGGGGTGGTGCCGGTTTCTGGCGCAGCGTTTTCAGCAGCCTGAGCCTTGCGTGCTTTGGCGCGGGCAATGGCAGCTTCAACGGCCGCTTTGCGCGGGTCAGCGGCCACCGGTTCATCTACAGTTGCCGGGGTGGTGCCGGTTTCTGGCGCAGCGTTTTCAGCAGCCTGCGCCTTGCGTGCTTTGGCGCGGGCAATGGCGGCTTCAACGGCTGCTTTGCGCGGGTCAGCGGCAACCGGTTCATCCACAGTTTCCGGGGTGGTGCCGGTTTCTGGGGCAGCGTTTTCAGCAGCCTGAGCTTTGCGTGCTTTGGCGCGGGCAATGGCGGCTTCAACGGCGGCTTTGCGCGGGTCAGCGGCAACCGTTTCATTTACTGTTGCCGGGGTGGTGCTGGTTTCTGGTGCCGCGTTTTCAGCAGCCTGAGCCTTGCGTGCTTTGGCGCGAGCCAGCGCAGCGGCCACAGCTGCCTTGCGCGGGTCTTCTGAAGCAGTATTAGCCCCGCTGGTCATTGGTTCTGATGCCTGCAGCGTAGCTTTTTCTTGTTGGCGGGCACGAGCTTCAGCTTTGCGCGCCGCCCGGGCTGCGATCACGGCCTGGTTATCAGGCTGAGCACCCGCCTTAACGACAACGGTGTCGGTCGCCGCAGCGTGTTTTTCTTTGACTCGCGCAAGCGCCGCCGCAATAGCAGATTTATCCTGCGATGAGCCAGGTTGCACAACTGCCTGCTGGTGGCGAACCAGCCTGGCTTGTTTTTCTCGCTCAAGGCGTGCCTGGCGTGCTTCAAAGCGGGTTTTCGCTTCCGCCGCACGGCGATTTTCTTCGGCAATAGCCCGAATCTCTGCTTTTTCCTGACGGAAATATTGCACCAGTGGGATCTGGCTTGGGCAAACCCAGGCGCAGGCACCACATTCAATGCAATCATTCAGGTGGTGTGCTGTGGCTTTATCGTGCTGCTGACCTTTGCTGAACCAGTATAACTGTTGTGGCAACAGGTCAGCAGGGCATGCTTCAGCACATGCACTGCAGCGAATGCAATGTTGCTCTTCTTGTGGAGGCTCCATTTCTTGTGCTGATGGGGCCAGCAAGCAGTTAGTAATTTTTACCGCAGGCACATCGAGCGAGGGCAGGGTGAATCCCATTAAAGGGCCACCCATAATAACCATTGGCTGAGTGCTACTACGGAAATCTGCAAAATTAAGTAAGTGGCGTACAGGTGTGCCTATGCGTGCCCATACGTTGCCTGGCTTGCCTACTGATTCCCCGGTCAGCGTTACAACTCGCTCGGTTAAAGGTTCGCCATCTATAATTGCGCGTTTTATAGCATATGCTGTACCGACGTTTTGCATCAAAACGCCGATATCAGAAGAGCGCCCACCATGGGGAACCTGCTTCCCTGTCAGTATTTGGGTTAATTGTTTGGCGCCACCTGATGGATATTTGGTGGGAATAATGCGTAACTGCACTTTATGCTCATCACACAATACCGCTTTCAGCATGGAAATTGCCTGGGGCTTATTGTCTTCAATACCAATCAAAATCACGCGCGGACTGAGGATATAGTCGAGGATTTTTATCCCTTCGAGTATTTGTGCTGCGCATTCCTGCATTAAACGGTCGTCAGCAGTAATGTATGGCTCACATTCAGCCGCATTAATAATTAGTGTCTCTATGCGGCCTGTTCCGCCGCGCAATTTCACACCAGTGGGAAAGCCTGCGCCGCCAAGGCCCGCGACACCGAACTGGTGAATTCGCTCAATCAGGCTTGCTTTATCATGCTGCGTGTAATCACTCCAGCCTTCCCGCGGGATCCATTCGTCTTTACCATCAGCCGCGAGAAAAACACAAGGCTCCATCAAACCTGAAGGGTGAGCTGTAATATGGGGAGCTATTGCTGTGACCGTGCCGGAAGTCGGTGCATGTACGGGCAACATTTTTCCCCAGCCTCGGGTAAGAGGCTGGCCACGTAACACAACGTCACCGGGTTTTACGCACAGTTCACCTTCATCGCCAATATGTTGTTTTATTGGAATGATATAATCCGCAGCCAGCGGGAGATGCCGCAGCGGGGCACCGCTAGACTGGTGCTTCATTTCTGGAGGGTGAATCCCGCCATGAAAGTCCCAGATTTTGTCTTTTTTAAACGCTGAAAAAAGCTTAAGCATGGTTTTCCACAGGGATAATTTTCACGGGGATAGTTTGCAAGTCCCATTTCCAGGTAGCCGGAGTTGGGTTTACTGGCACCAGCGTAATACATTGTGTTGGGCAAGGTGCTACACATAAGTTGCAACCAGTACACTGGTCGCTGATTACCGTATGCATGGCTCGGGTAGCACCGACAATCGCATCAACAGGGCAGGCTTGAATACACTTCGTGCAGCCAATACAGTTATCTTCATCAATCACTGCCAGCATTCGCTCTGGTTCAGCGGCATCAGATCCTTCTATTGGTTGTGGATCCACACCCATCAACCCGGCAATTTTCACCATTACAGCCTCGCCGCCAGGTGCACAACGGTTTATTTGCTCACCATTTTTACCCACAGCTTCTGCATAGGGGCGACAACCTGGGTAACCACATTGGCCGCACTGGCTTTGTGGTAATATTTCATCGATTTTGTCGACTATCGGGTCATCTTCCACTTTAAAGCGCCGTGAGGCATAGCCGAGAATCAACCCAAAAAACAGGCCGAGTAACGCTAGTGGGATGATGGCTATCCAAATCATACTCATTAAAACTTCACCAGCCCGCTAAAGCCCATAAAGGCCAGGGACATTAATCCTGCCGTAATTAACGCGATGGCATTACCACGAAAAGGGGCAGGGACATCAGCAACCGCCAGTCGCTCACGCACTGCGGCAAATAACACCAGAACAAGGGAAAACCCTACCGCCGCGGAAAAACCATATAAGGCAGCCTGGAAAAAATTCTGTTTGAGGTTCACGCTCAACAACGGTACGGCAAGCACTGCACAGTTAGTGGTGATAAGCGGCAAAAAAATACCCAACAACCGGTACAGTGCCGGGCTGGTTTTTCTTACGACCATTTCAGTAAACTGAACCACAACTGCTATTACCAAAATAAAACTCATGGTGCGCAGCCAGGTTAAATCCAGCGGAATCAGAATTAAATTATCGATTAACCACGAACTGATGGACGCCAGCGTCATGACGAATGTTGTCGCGAGCCCCATGCCAATGGCGGACTCCAGTTTTTTGGATACCCCCATGAAAGGGCACAGGCCAAGAAATTTTACCAGCACATAGTTATTAACCAGTACCGTGCCAATAAAGAGCAACAAATAATCAGTCATAATCAGGTCTGAAACTAACGCCATTAGTCACCCGGCGCACCCGGGCGTGAAAAAAGTAAATTACCGTCTGCAATCAGGTATTAACAAAAGTATGTTTAACCCGCTGCGATTTCCTGAAGTAAGGCGCAAACACGGCTGCTGCCAGCAACGGGAATAATAACTGACGAACTGCAATTGCATCGGTTACCGGAGAGAATGCAAAAGCTTTAACCGCCAGAAGAACGCAAACCAGTAACCATAAAATATAGTGCCGTGGTACTTTGCTCCGGCGTTTGAAAAACGCGATAACAAGCCACAGGCTGTAAAACCACATCGCCACAGTAAAAACCAGTGAGAGGTACCACATCGCCGCTGTTTGTGGGAGTTGTGCCGCCAGCGCCGTGTGTGTCTCTGGTATACTGAGCGCCATTATATACATCACAATACCAAGTGATGTGCTCAATAGTGTCATCAAAAGCCAGGCCAATGGCAGAAGTAACCACCCGCCAATCCGTAACGCACCTGCGTTATTCATTGTTACTCCAAATCAAGTTAGCCAGCGAACAGCCTGCCTGTAAGAATCCGAATTAGCGCGGAATTATAAGGATTTTGCCTGGGAATGCCAGATTCAACACGTTACATAACGTACTGCTACAGCACTCTGATGCTGTGCCTGGCGGTTTTGTCCGCATACAGATGTGTTGGTCTGGCTTTAATTACGCCTTCCACTATTACACTGAACGCCCTGGATTGAGTGCAAGGTAATTCAGAGCATTCTTTACCCACCTATAGCCGTGGGCAGTGAAATGCCGTCACAGGATACTCTCAAGCGCAGGGCTATCGGTTTTCAAATGGTTAAAAAAATGCGGGGAATCCGAGCAAATCAGCCCCAATGGTTTAATCTGATGGCAAGCTGTGTTAACTATGGCAGCACTCAATATTAATGGGAATGGCAGGATAATTCACCTGCTGTTGTCTGATATTCCGCTGCACTGCAATAGCAGTTATCAAGAATTAAGGAACGAGTGTAATGAAAGACGTTATTCGGGTGGGTATTTTAGGGTATGGCTATGCGACAAAAACGTTCCACGCTCCATTGGTCGCGGGCACACCAGGTATGGAGTTGGCTGTAATCTCCAGTAGCGATGCCAGTAAAGTTCACGCTGACTGGCCCAATGTGTCAGTCGCTGATACCCCGGAAGCTGTTATTAATGCAGCCGATATTGATTTGGTAATAATCCCCACCCCGAATGATACCCATTTCCCGCTGGCCAAAGCTGCGCTTCTGGCAGGTAAACATGTGGTGGTGGATAAACCCTTCACGGTGACGTTATCACAAGCCTGTGAACTGGATGCGTTGGCAAAACATACTGGTCTGTTACTTTCTGTCTTTCATAACCGCCGCTGGGACAGTGATTTTCTGACGCTTAAGTCGTTACTGGATGCAGGAAATCTGGGAGAGGTTGTGTATGTTGAATCCCATATGGATCGTTTCCGCCCACAGGTGCGTAACCGCTGGCGTGAACAAGCCGGTGCCGGTACAGGGATCTGGTACGATCTGGGGCCACATTTAATTGATCAAATGTTGGTGCTGTTTGGCATGCCAGTGAGCATCCAGGTTGACCTGGCTCAGTTGCGCCCAGGGGCACAAACCACTGATTATTTCCATGCTGTACTAACATGGCCACAGCATAAAGTGGTATTGCATAGCACAATGTTGGCAGCGGCAGAAACTGCGCGTTACACCGTTCATGGTACTCGTGGTAGTTATGTGAAATATGGTGTAGATCCCCAGGAAGACAGGTTAAAAGCAGGGGAGCGCCCACCCAAGGACGACTGGGGCTATGACATGCGTGATGGCGTTTTAACGGTTGCCCGTGGCGACACCATCGATGAAACGCCGGTGCTGACTGTACCCGGGAATTATCCTGCGTATTATGCTGCAATTCGCGATGCGCTCAATGGTAAGGGCGAAAACCCGGTTCCGGCAAGCCAGGCTATAAAAGTAATGGAACTGATTGAGATGGGTATTGAATCAGCACGTCACCGTACTACCCTCTGTCTGGTGTAACGTCTTGTTGGTAGTGCAATCCGGGCCTGGGTCATTTTGCGTGGTTTGCACAGCCTGTTACATTACCTGTGTTCGCACATTCCCGTTTTTACAAGTATTAACAAGCCTCGCTTTTAACGTTGAGTCTGTTAGTTTCTGCCAGGCGTGAATCTGGCTTATTTATCTGCAAGGAAAAAGAATGGATTGGTTCCAGCGCCTTAAAATTGACAAATTTTTGCTGGTAATGATTTGTGTTGTGGCTATCGCATCGGTATTACCTTGTGAAGGTTACATAAAAACAGGATTTGAGTACCTGACTACGGCCGCCATTGCATTGTTATTTTTTATGCACGGTGCGAAGTTATCCCGTGATGCAATACTTGCTGGCGCAGGGCACTGGCGTTTGCATTTGGTGGTGTTTCTCAGCACTTTTGTCCTGTTTCCCATTTTAGGATTGGGGATGTCGGTACTGGAACCAGGCATTCTTAACCAGCCGCTTTATATGGGTTTTTTGTACTTATGTGCATTACCTGCCACAGTTCAGTCTGCCATTGCCTTCACGTCGGTAGCGGGTGGAAATGTGGCTGCCGCGGTATGCAGTGCATCAGCCTCCAGTATTCTGGGGATTTTCCTTTCTCCTGTATTAGTGGGCATGTTGATGAACACCCAGGAAGGGGCAACAGATACCCTGCATGCTATTGGTAAAATTATTATGCAGTTGATGGTGCCATTTGTGCTCGGGCATTTATCGCGCCCACTTATTGGCCGTTGGGTTGATAAGCATAAGAAACTCATCAATATTACCGACCGGTCATCAATTTTGTTGGTTGTCTATGTGGCATTCAGCGAAGCCGTGGTGGGGGGAATTTGGCATCAAATCGATGCTCTGGCACTGTTATGGGTAGTTGTGTGCTCTATTGTGTTGCTGACTATTGTTCTGGTCATCAATACCTGGGCTGCTCGCCTGCTGGGCTTTAATACTGAAGATGAAATTACCATTGTCTTTTGTGGCTCGAAGAAAAGCCTGGCAAATGGTATCCCGATGGCAAATGTCCTGTTCCCGGTTAGCACTGTGGGCATTATGGTGCTGCCGCTTATGATCTTTCACCAAATCCAGCTAATGGTGTGTGCTGTATTGGCTCAACGTTACGCCAGAAGGCTGAAAAAACCGTCACCTAAGTGACGGGTTCAGATTGATGAAAAAGAAGGGAAAAGCGTGGTTTTCCTTTCTTTTTTGTTAGCAGCTGAAAATCAATGAATTGATTTTCCTGGTTTTTATTGGCTTATATCCTCTTTTTCTGTGCGGACATGAGGTTTGTCATCAGACACAACCCGTCACCTAAGTGGCGGGTTGGGCTGGGTTAACGGGCGCTGGCCTTGTGGCGTAGCACCTGTTTTTCTTCATTTGAAAGGAACGCAATTTCCAGCCCATTTTCCTGAGCCTTGCGAATCTGTTCGCGAGACAGGCCAGCAGCAGGGGCCGCATATTCGTATTCATGGCGAATATCAACGCCCTGTACTGCAGGGTCATCAGAATTAATCGTTGCCAACACTCCGTGGTTCAGGAATGTTTTTAGTGGGTGAGCCGCAATGGTGCTAACAGTGCTGGTCTGGATATTAGACGTAATACAGGATTCAATCCCAATACGATGCTCTGCCAGATAATCCATTAGTGCCGGGTCTTCAATAGCTTTAACGCCGTGTCCAATCCGCTCAGCACCCAGCTCTTGAATGGCCTGCCAAATACTTTCTGGCCCTGCGGCTTCCCCTGCATGGATAGTGATTCGCCAGCCCACATCACGGGCTTTACGGAAGTGTTCACGAAAGCGGTTTCCTGGAAAACCCAGCTCATCGCCAGCCAAATCCAGTGCAGTAATGCCATCCCGATGAGCCAGTAATCCGTCCAATTCTTTCTGGCAGGCATCTTCACCAAATGTCCGGCTCAGAATACCGGTGAGCCTGGCAATAACCCCAAAATCTTTTTGCCCCTGGCGTACACCATCGATAACGGCTTCAACAACGCCCGCAATAGGGAGATTATGCGCCATCGCCATATAACCTGGCGAAAAGCGTAATTCGACATAATCCAGCCCCTGCAAGGCGGCATCTTCCATATTTTCCCAAGCTATGCGACGGCAAGCTTCCAGTGAACCGAGCACTTTGACACCCCAGTCTAATTTTGACAAAAAACTGACAAGGTCTGGCTCAGTTGATGTTACCTGCACATGAGGGATCAGTGCATCGAGTGTTTGGGCGGGTAAGGCTATATTGAATTCACGTCCAAGACTCAGAATCGTGCCTGCGCGGATATTACCGTCAAGGTGGCGGTGCAAGTCTGTTAACGGGAGGGTGGTATCAATCATGGTCGCACTCATTTCAGGTAAAGTGCATAACATTATAAAGCCACAACCGGCAGTGTGCGCAAGTTACCTTACATGTTGCGCACACTGGCTGAGCAGGGAATAACCGATTAAATAAATTTTTCCATTAACCAGATAGCGAACTGCTGGCCACGTAATTCTGCCTGGATTGGGTGTACAACCTGGAAACCTTGCGCGAGGAAAAAAGGCCTGGCGGTTTCACTGGCTTCAACAAATACACGTCTCAGGGATTGCTGGTTTGCCAGCCACAGTAAGTGATTTAATAATAAACGGCCGATTCCCTGGCGCTGGTAGCGGTAATCACAAAAGAAACAGTGAATCAGCCCTGAAGGCTGTACATCACCCCAGGCAAGCAGGGTTTGTGTAGCCGTATCCTCCACGACCCATGGATTATGATCCCGGATGAGTTTTTCCCACCAATTAGGATCTGGCTCTGACGGGGCCCAGGCATCAAGCTGAGCGGGGGTGTAATCACGGCAATTAACCAAATGAACAGTATGCCATGTGAGCGACCATAACCGGTTAATGTCTTCATCACGCCACAGGCGAATAATCCGTTCTACCGCTGTGCAACTGTTGGGCATATGCATTCCTTATGCATCATGAAGGGCTGCGGCACACAGTAAGGCTATCTGGCGCATGCTGCAAGGGGAGCCCTAAGAGGATATGAAACAAACAAGGCACCGGTTGGTGCCTTCAGATTGATGAAAAAGAAGGAAAAAACGTGGTTTTTCCTTCTTTTTAGTTAGTAGCCGAAAATCAATTAATTGATTTTCCTGGTTTTTTATGGGGTGGCATCCCCTCGTCCTGTACGGACATGAGGTTTGTCATCAGACTCAAGGCACCGCCTGGTGCCTTGTTTTTGCTGGCGTGAGAAATGCCTTATTGAGCTGGGGTTGCTTCTGGTTGAGCAGGGACTGCGGGTACGGCTGGAGCGGTGCCGTTGTCGTCCTGCATCGGTGGCATAATGTCGCCACCCAAACCAAACATGCCGACAAAATCACTTAATGGCATTTTTTGCCCGTTAAGCGTGATTTCACCGTTTGCATAATCCAGGCTGGTGGTGATGTTATTGTCTTTTACCGTTGTGATCCGGAACATTTGCCCCATAGCTGCCAGGCCTTTGACCTGTTGTTCTGCAAGCTTCGTTGCCGCATCATCCTGATAACCTTCAATACGTGCCACCTGAGTCATCAGCTCAGTCGCCATATCCAGCGGGATAACCAGATTGCTGTCCAGATGCTTGATGTAACGGTCTGCAGCCTGGTTCAGGGTCTGTGGTTCAGCATTTTTGGCTGGGTCATTAAAGTTCAGATTTAGCGTAAAGCTGCTTTCGCCTTTGGCATTTTTCCAACTCAAAGGTGAGATATGAATAGCCGGCTCGCCTTTCAGTAATTCCGGCAGACCAGCAGCCAGAGTCTCAACCAGTTTTTGCTGATAACGATCTGAATTCTCAGCAACATCAGGCTGGGCCATTAATGCTTCTACTTGCTGATTATACTGTTCGCGGAACTTGTGCAATGCAGCGCCATCCAGATTGCTGACAGCCAAAGAGAGCTTCCCACTGCCCAGGTTCTGGTTTTGTACTTGCAGGTCATCCAGTGCGTAGTCAATCTGCCCGGCCAGATGTTTACCATCGGCAGTAGGTTCAGATTTAGCGGCGATACTCAGCTCACCCAACTGCGCCATTTCTTTGCCTTCCACATTCAGCTTGAGGCCTTTTGCTTTCAAGGATTGGCTACCAACACGCTCAGCAAACTGGCTGATGTGCGTTTCACCACTGGCGCTGATACCGCTAATAGCTACACCCACTTTCTGGTCAAATTCATTGACGCTGTCAATCTGCAGGCCGCCAAGGTCACCGCTGCTGGAAATTTTATCGCCTTGTTTATCAACGTTTACATCGAATTTCCCGCCAGCAAAAGCAACTTTATATGGAGCCTTGTCATAATTCAGTGGCTCAAGCGTAACGCCTGAATCGGTGTCACCGCTGTAACTGATTCGGGTATCGACTACCACGGGAGACTTGCCCTGAGTCAGCGCAAAAATTTGTTTAGTGGTGTCATTATTGACCAGTGTGGTTTTTACTGATGCCATAGATGGCACGATGCTTCCCGGGAAGGGCCCGTGGCGCAAGGTTTCATCCAGCACAATTTCTTTGCCTTCCGGCAGAAAAGAGGCGTTTGCACCGGCTTGTGATTTAATGACGAGTTGCACATGGCTTGAGAAAACACCACGTTGGTATTCACGCGGGCTGACAGTCAGCGCAGCAAGGGGGGCGATTTTTTTCAGTTGTGCATTCAACTGGGCGATGGCCTCGTCCGTATGGCTTTCAATCATTTTCCCCGTGTACCAGGATGCACCTGCCCACACCACACCCAGAGCGACAACAACGCCCACCGCAACCATCGATTTTTTCATTAAACCATCCCTATTAACAGTTAGCCGGGCAAAACGCCCGGCCAGATAAGCAATCTATGCAGCTTATCAATCCTGAGGTAAAAAATCAGTACCTTAGTTAAGTTTGTTATATACGCGTGCCAACCTTCCGCTGCCAGTCACCTCGACATTGGGCTCGTTGGCGGGAATAAACGCCGACTCACCAGGTTTCAGCACCAGTGATTCACTGCCAGATTGCAGGCGTGCTTCACCTTCAACACAAAATACAATTGCAGCACTGTCTTGCTGTAAAACTTGGGGTTGCATCGCCAGGCTATGTAATGAAAATGCGAAATCATCGACCGGGATAGGGAATTCCAATGTGTCAGCGTCCCGAACGGGTTGAGTCAACAGTGAACCGGCGGCGCGAGGCTCAAATTTTACATTGGCGACCAGTTCAGGAATATCAATGTATTTGGGTGTCAGCCCGGCGCGCAGGACGTTATCTGAGTTTGCCATGACCTCCAGAGCCACACCATCCAGATAAGCATGTGGTGTTTCGGCGAACAAGAACATCGCTTCCCCCGGCGCCAGTTCCACCACATTAAGCAGTAACGGGGAAAATAACCCGCTGTCGTCCGGGTATATGGTGGCAATTTTGCGAATGGTATCCCACGGTTGGCCTGTTTTCCCGTCAAGCACGGCGTTAAGGCAGGTAAGTGCGTGCTGTTTTTCCTGCTGTGGCATGCTCAGTAGTGCGGCGAATAGTGTTTGCATATGGCTGGCATCAGGGGTTGCCAAAAATGCCGCGATTGCCGGGTGTGCATCTGCCAGAGGGGCCAGCAGTGCCGCACTGTCGCTAAACTCCCGGAAGGCGTTCATGGCCAGAAATGGCGTTAACGCAAATACCAGTTCAGGTTTGTGATTCGGATCTTTGTAGTTACGTTCCGGGGCGTTGAGAGGAATACCTGCGGCGTTCTCGCGAGCGAAACCTTCTTCAGAAGCCTGTTTATTCGGGTGCACCTGGATGGAAAGTGGTTGTGCGGCGCAGAGCACTTTGAACAAATAGGGCAGTTCGCCAAAACGTTGTGAAACAGCCTGCCCCAGAAGGGCATCTGGTTGTTGGGCAATGACGTCACGCAGTGCGAGTTTTTCACCCTGGCGTGTTTCGATAAACGAACTGCTTTTCGGGTGCGCGCCCATCCACAATTCCGCCATCGGTTGCTGTTTTGCATTGGCGATACCATACAATTCGGTTAATGCCGTTTTACTGCCCCATGCGTAGTTTTGCACTGAATTGATGAGTTTTTGCATAATCAGGCCCTCTAATAAAAAGGGATTACCACAGCACCAGATAACCTCACCGGAGCACATAACTTATGCCCTGTAGAACTGCGAGATGGCTGAATGCGAATGTGCTAATCAATTGAGATAGAATAATTTCCCGCTATTAAAGCAGTTTCTGCCAGCCAGAGTAACTGTGGAGACAAAAAGTCGTATTAATCTCAGCTTTTGTTAAAAAAATGTGTACACTTGATTGGTTACTTGTGATTGCCGCGTGGATTCAGTGCGGAGCGCTGGAATGCAATATACCGGATTTAGTGAGTGAGATAACAATGTCGAGCAAACCCTTCTACTATCAGAATCCTTTTCCTGTAGCGAAAGACGATACCGAATACTATCTGTTAACCAAAGACTATGTCTCTGTCAGTGAGTTCGATGGCGAAAGCGTCCTGAAAGTGGACCCGAAAGCCCTGACCCTGCTGGCCCAGCACGCATTCCGCGATGCCGCTTTCCTGCTGCGCCCGTCGCACCAGAAACAGGTGGCCGCCATTCTCAGCGACCCGCAGGCCAGTGAAAACGACAAATATGTGGCGCTGCAGTTCCTGCGTAACTCAGAAATCGCTGCCCGTGGCGTGCTGCCCACCTGCCAGGATACCGGCACCGCCATCATCATGGGGAAAAAAGGCCAGCGCGTCTGGACTGGCGGCGGCGATGAAGCGGCCCTGGCTCAGGGGGTGTACAACACTTACACCGAAGAAAACCTGCGTTATTCCCAGAACGCCCCGCTGGATATGTACAAAGAAGTCAACACCGGCACCAACCTGCCAGCCCAGATTGACCTCTACAGCGTGGATGGCGACGAATACAAATTCCTGTGCATCGCCAAAGGCGGCGGTTCAGCCAACAAAACCTACCTGTACCAGGAAACCAAAGCGCTTATCACCCCGGCCAAACTGAAAAATTACCTGGTGGAAAAAATGCGTACCCTGGGTACCGCAGCCTGCCCGCCATACCATATCGCTTTTGTGATTGGCGGGACTTCTGCTGAAAGCACCCTGAAAACGGTGAAACTGGCATCCACCCGTTATTACGACGGCCTGCCCACCGAAGGCAACGAACACGGCCAGGCGTTCCGCGATGTACAACTGGAACAGGAACTGATGACCGAAGCACAGAACCTGGGCCTTGGAGCACAGTTTGGCGGTAAATACTTTGCTCACGATATCCGGGTTATTCGCCTGCCGCGCCACGGTGCATCCTGCCCGGTCGGGATGGGCGTGTCCTGCTCCGCTGACCGTAACGTGAAAGCGAAAATCAACCGCGAAGGTATCTGGATTGAGAAGCTGGAAGATAACCCCGGCCAGTACATCCCGGCAGCGCTGCGCGGCGAAAATGAAGGCGAAGTGGTGAAAGTGGACCTGAACCGCCCGATGAGCGAAATTCTGCAACAACTGTCTCAGTTCCCGGTTTCCACCCGGCTTTCCCTGAATGGCACCATTATTGTCGGGCGCGATATTGCCCACGCCAAACTGAAAGAGCTGCTGGACAGCGGTGAAGAACTGCCTCAGTACATCAAGGACCACCCGATTTATTACGCGGGCCCGGCCAAAACGCCGGAAGGTTATGCCTCAGGTTCTCTGGGCCCGACCACGGCCGGGCGTATGGATTCCTACGTGGATTTACTGCAGTCCCACGGTGGCAGCATGATTATGCTGGCGAAAGGTAACCGCAGCCAGCAGGTCACGGATGCCTGTAAGAAACATGGTGGTTTTTACCTGGGCAGCATAGGTGGCCCGGCTGCCGTACTGGCACAACAGAGTATCAAGAGCCTGGAGTGCGTGGCTTACCCGGAACTGGGTATGGAAGCTATCTGGAAAATCGAAGTGGAAGATTTCCCGGCGTTTATCCTGGTGGATGACAAAGGTAATGATTTCTTCCAGCAGATCACCAGCAAATGCGATAACTGTGGAATAACGAAGTAACCTCCAACGACAGACTGCGTCATGCAGTCTGTCATTCTGTACTGCCACCTGCGTTATAAGTGACACTGTCACAATTTTATTTCCCAATCTGTGCTTATCTTGCTGTTTATAACTCCAGCCGGTGTATGAATTGACTATCTTTGCAGAGAAGACTTTTTTCATACGGGAGGATATATGGCTGAAAGCAGGATGGAACATGATGCAATGGGCGACATCGCCGTAGATGCGCAACGCCTGTGGGGCGCACAGACCCAACGCTCACTGATGCACTTTCGGATATCGACAGAAAAAATGCCAGGCATCTTGATTCACGCCCTGGCATTAACCAAACGGGCGGCGGCCACCGTCAACATGGAATTGGGCATTCTGGATAAGGTAAAAGGCCACGCCATTATTGCCGCAGCAGATGAGGTACTCACGGGGAAGCACCAAACTGAGTTCCCGTTAGCCATCTGGCAGACCGGTTCGGGAACGCAAACCAATATGAACATGAATGAAGTGCTGGCTAACCGGGCCAGCGAGCTATTGGGCGGAGAGCGGGGTAATGACAGATTAATTCACCCCAACGATGATGTGAATAAAAGCCAAAGCTCGAATGATGTTTTTCCCGGAGCGATGCATGTGGCGGCGGCACTGGCGATACATCGGGATTTATTGCCAGCGCTGGCCCGGCTCACAGAGTGCCTTGAAGAAAAATCTGCGGCTTTTATGCAGGTGGTGAAAATCGGACGAACTCATTTGCAGGATGCCACACCGCTGACACTTGGCCAGGAGATCAGCGGCTGGTACAGCATGCTTGCAGACCAACAATTACATATCGAGGCAACATTACCGCAGCTGTATCCCCTGGCTCTTGGGGGAACGGCTGTGGGTACTGGGCTGAATTGCCCGCCGGGTTACGCGACTCGCGTCGCGGCTGTTTTAGCACAATTAACCGGAGTGCCATTCCAAAGTGCAGACAATAAATTTGCTGCATTGGCAACATGTGACCCACTGGTGAGGATACATGGTGCACTGAAAGCGCTGGCAGCTTCATTAATGAAAATTGCCAATGATGTCCGCTGGCTTGCTTCGGGCCCACGTTGTGGTATTGGCGAAATTACCATTCCAGAAAATGAACCCGGTAGCTCAATTATGCCTGGGAAAGTGAACCCCACACAGTGTGAAGCACTCACAATGTTGTGCTGCCAGGTAATGGGAAATGATGTTGCGGTGGGCATGGGCGGTGCTTCAGGTAACTTTGAACTGAACGTGTACCGGCCCATGATTATCCATAATGTTTTGCAGTCTGTTCGCTTGCTTGCTGATGGTATGACAAGTTTTACCGAACACTGTGCGGGTGGTATTGAACCCAATCAAGCGCGTATTACCCAGCAATTAAATGCTTCATTGATGCTTGTGACAGCCTTAAATACCCATATAGGCTATGACAAGGCATCCATAATTGCCAAGAAAGCTCACCATGAAGGTACAACGCTGAAAGAAGCTGCTCTGGCGAGCGGTTATGTCACGGAAGCGGAATTTGACCAGTGGGTTCGCCCTGAGGCGATGACTGGCCAGGCTACGGGCTGGCAGAAACAGTAACTGCGCGAATGCTAGTTGTCCATCAACCATAAATGCAGGCGGGGGATCAGTAAGTGCCCTCGCTGTGCTTCTGGTTTATGCCGCCAGGTAACACCTGAGGCCTCATAGTTGAGCAAGTCACCAAGATTAGGCACTGCAGTGTGCTCCTGGCACAACACTAATAAGGGCGAAGGGCAGGCGAACTGTTGCTGCCTTCGTTGCCCTGCAAACCATACTCTGGCTATGGGTTGTACTTTTACCGGGCGGCGTATTTTTAACTTAGCCTGCTCTGGTAAAGCTGCAACATCCTGGTACTCGCGCGAAACATGCTCGAACCATTGTTCTTGAGTCCAGGGTGGAACTGAGCGCTTCGCCTTCATGCTCTTTTCCAGCATCACCAGCACTTCATTACGGGTGAGATTTTTAATGATCTGTTTGTTTGCCCACCCAAAATTAATTGAAGAAGGGTTTTCTAACAGCGTGATTTGGCGCCAGGCATTGAGGGTTATAAGCCCTGGCAGGTGTTGGTGAACCCATTCGAAACGGGCGGTAGCGGGTAAGTTTACCGTTTGTGTAATGAGTTCTTTTAGTGCCTGTTTATGCTGGTTGATATCGTCAATCAGTGTACTTAGCTCGGCGTATTGAGTGCTGTTAACCGCAAGGCACAGTGCGCCGGGTAGCCGTACCGCTGCTTTGCTGCTTTGCCTGGCAGATTGTTGCTGGATAAAAAAATGGCGGAAATGCAATAGCGCGCGGGTTTTGGCTGCATGGCCCGCAAGTGCTGTCACTGTTATTTCATCAATATCGTCTTGTTCGGTGCCTTTCAGCCGTTCTGGGAGTGCAAAAGTCCGCGCCGCAACTGCCCGGCAACTTGACAATGCCTCGGTTAACACAGCAGTTTGGTGTTCAATATGACTAAACGTTTTTTTGAGTGCCTGAGAACATTCGGCAGTTGTCATGGACAGTTCCTGTCAGTGAGTGAGCTGAATAACACTATAGTTACAACATACTTGTATTGTGACACAAGAAATCACTATTAACCACCGAGCCAGGTTGGTTTAGCAGGAGCGCGTTCGGTGCGTATTATGCGCGTTGTAAAGGCCAGCTAAAGCTCAGCCTTGCGCCACCCAATGGGCTATTTTGTACGCTGGCTTCTCCATTCATAGCTGCAGCGATAGAATACACAATCGCCAGCCCTAAACCACAGCCGCCTGTGGCCCTGTCTCTGCTTGGATCTAAACGAACAAAAGGCTCGAATACCCGGCTACGTTCTTCTTCCGGTATACCCGGGCCATCGTCATCGACGGATAATGTTACTTTGTCATCGGTAATAGCCAGTGCGATGTGAAGCCGTTGTTCACTATAGCGCAGGGCATTATTTACCAGGTTATCCAGCACTCTTTCCATAAGGCGCAAGTCAACGCGGCAGGTGAGCGTTTGTTGGGGAATATCCAACGCTATCTCACGCTCTGGGTGAATGAAGCGCACATCATCAATGCGTTCTTCAAGCCAGAGCGGTAAATCTATTTCGGTCAAGTTAAGTACCGTTTGTGGACGGTCGAGCCGGGCGTAGGTCAACAGTTCTTCAATTAACCCTTCTAACTGGCTGACATCCCGGTTCAACGCTTGTGATTCTTCAGCAGATAGACGGTCACTCATTTCAAGCCGATAACGTAAGCGTACCAGCGGGGTGCGCAACTCATGAGCAATACCATCAATCAGTTGTTTTTTACTGGAGATTAGCGTGTTGACGTTACCGGCCATTTGGTTAAATGCAATCCCCAGCCGTTCAAAGCTGGAACCGTTATCAAAATGGATGCGCTCGTCAAGGTGACCATCGCCAAAACGTTGTGCGGCCGATTCCAGTTTCAGCATGTCTTTCCAGTGAGGACGCATCCAAATAAATACAGGAACGGCAAGTGATATCGCAATGAATGCCATAAGTGCGACATCCAACAAGCGCATTTGGTGCAGGAAAAACAGATAAGGAACCGGGCCGACGACAAGAGCATAGTGGCTACGGGGGATACGCTGTAAAAACGTATATTCCTGGTCTAATGCCACAATATCGCCTTCTTTAAGGCGTTGTTGCGTCGCATTATCCAGGTGGAAATTGTTAAGCGGTTCAATGTGGAGTTTGAAGGATAAATTAAAGTCCAGATCGTTGAGCGTCTTGTTCCAGTCTCGAGGTGGTATTTCACGTAATTCGCTACGCATCAGGTAAAGCGAGCTTTTCATCAGGTCGTCAAGTGATTGGCGGCCGGCACGTTCTGCAGTGAATTTATAGACCAGCCCAACCAACATTGCCATTAGCAGAAAGCAGACAAACAGCAGTAAATAGAACTGAATAAAAAGTTTCTTCATAGTCCACCGTTAAGGTACGCACTCAAGTTAAGCCGCAGGTACTGTAACAAACGGCTTATGGATGGCGATGCAAAGTATACTCTGAAATGTATTTTTGGCGTCCAATTCATGCAGCGTGAGGCTAATAAGGTGTCAACGCGAGGTGGCAAGAGGGGAACTCCATGCGCAGCAACTATCTGGTTGGACCATAGAAAAAAAAGAGAAATTTTCGTTAAGGAAACTTCACGGCCTGCCGATAACCTCAGTACGCAGGGGTGTAGCACTATCAGCTACTCTTCGCACCGAAGGTGTTGATAGTGATTCACCTTATGTTGATAACCATAGCGTAGTGATACTTCTGAGGGCCGTGTTGATGTCGCCGGCCCTCTTTTTTTATCTGAAACAGGCTCTAGCGTGAGGTTTCCCAGGCGTGGGGAGCAAATAAGTAACCTTTATTGCGGATGGTTTTTATCCGATATGGCTCCGTTGCGCTATCGTGTAATTTCTTGCGTAACCGGGAAATGGCAACATCGACACTTCTGTCCAGCCCATCGTAGCTGACCCCCCGTAAATTTTTCAGCAGCATATCCCTGTCCATAATTTGCCCCGCATGGCTGGCCAGTTCCCATAACAGGTCAAAGTCTGCTGTTGAGAGCAAAATGGTCTCTTTACCCAGTGTTACCTGGCGATTCAGGGGATCAATACAGAAGGTGCCAAAACGAATGGTCTGTTGTGGCCGGGGAACAAGCGTAGAGGCTGCCTGCGGCCCGGCATTTTGGCGTAAATGAAGGCGTAAACGAGCGAGTAAAACGGCTGGTGGTGTTGTTTTGAGAATATAATCACTGGCACCCATCTCAAGAGACAATATGTGGTTCATGTCGCTATCAAGTGATGTGAGTAAAACAATCGGACCATCCCATTTAGGGCGCAGATCACGGCATAAAGACATACCGTCTTTACCGGGTAACATAATGTCCAGAAGAACCAGGTCAGGTTTTTCCTTTGCAATAACGGCTTCAGCCTGATCCCCGCGGGTTTCAATAATGACATCTATGTCGTGTTTGCCTAACCAGGCCGCAATTAATGACCCAACCTCTGGGTCATCTTCAACAAAAACGATTTTAGTCATAATGTGGTGTTAATTGTCCTGCCGAATATCGCTAATGTCATTAGCGTAAATGTCGCCCACCATCAACAGCGAAGGTCCGCCCGGTAGCATACTGGCTACCTAGCAAGTAATCTACCAGCTGGATGATCTCTTGCTCGCCAGGCGCAACTTTCATTAATGATTTGTCCAGCGCTTTTTGGCGATAATGCTCGTCATCCTCAGGATTGAACATGATAAGGGAAGGCGCAATGGCATTGACTTTAATGCGTGGCGCTAATGCGCGGGCAAACGAGCGGGTTAAGTTATCAAGTGCGGCTTTACTTGCAGCGTAGGCAATATGTTTATCACTGCCACGTTCCACAACATAATCCGTAAAATGTACGATGTCGCCACTGGCAGTTTCTTCGGTACCTAACATACTCGCCAGCGCCTGGTTGAGTAAATAGGGTGTACGAACATGAATTTGCAGCATGGCTGTCATCACATCCGCATCACTGGTTGCTCCACCTTCAGCAATCCACTGGCTGGCATTATGAATAATTGCACGCAAACCACCAGGGTACTGCTCTTTAATCTGGTTGGCGAAATGAAGCACACCGTCATCGGTAGAGAAATCAGCGGCAATACAGCAAACCCCAGCTTGCTCCAGTTCAGTGATTACCGGGTAATGGGTGCGGTAACTGATGACAACAGGCTGCTGATGGGAAACAAAATGCTGCGCCAGTGCCAGGCCAATTCGGCGTGCGCCGCCCGTTATCAGGATGGGTTGAACCTGGCTCATTGCGTTACCTTTTCGTTATGGTTATGTCATGCAGTTAGCTTACCAACAACCATGTAGCAGGGAAGGCAGCTAACAGAATCAGGCTGATACCTACTTTTTCCAGCCATCGCAGTTGGGTATTATCCCTGTGTGTGCGGCGGGCGTAGATAAAGACCAGTATCCCGGGGGCGTACAATACCACGGAAAGTAATAAATGCATCAGCCCGGAAGCATACAGTAACCAAATGCCGTACACACAGGCACCATAACCAATAACATTGTGTATTGGTGAACGGGCCATCTTCACCAGAAAAGCACCCACCAGCAAATAAGGCACCAAAATCATTTCTGAAGCGATATTCAACAACGCGTTGTAATCAGCGCCAGTCAGCCAGATAAGCACCAGGCAAGCCTGAACACTAATATTGGTTAACCACAGTGAAGCAGCTGGAGCATTGTTTTTGTTTTGATGGGCAAAAATGCGCGGAAATGCTTTATGTGTGGCGGCAAGTAAAGGTACTTCTGCAGCCATAATAGTCCAGCTCAGGTAAGCACCACATACCGAAATAATCAGGCCTGCGGCAATAATCACTTCACCCCATGGCCCTATCATTTCGACCATAATACCAGCCATAGATGGGTTCCGTATGGCTGCCAGTTCAGGCCGACTGACAACACCTAATGAGAGTAAGGTGACCAATAAATAAACCACTAATGCTGCAACAACTGCCAGTAATGTGGCACGGCCAACGTCTTTTTTATGCCTGGCTCGGGCAGACACAACAACAGCGCCTTCTACACCAATAAACACCCACAAGGTGATTAGCATGGTGTTTTTGACTTGCTCCCATACCGGAACGCCCAGTGCGATACCGGTAAAATCTAGCTCAAAGCGAGAAAACTCAAAGGCGAGGGCGGCCAGAACAATAAATAAACCCAGTGGTAATAATTTTGCCAGCGTGGCGACCAGGTTGATTCCTGCCGCGGTTTGTACCCCACGCAGTACCAGTGCATGAACAATCCATAGCAGGCAGGACGCACCGATAATTGCCTGCCAGGTGTTACCATCACCCAAAATTGTATGGCCGGGACTGTCAGTGAAAAAACTCAGCGCGGAGAAGACAATAACCAGATAGGACACATTGGCAATAACAGCACACAGCCAGTAACCCCAGGCAGAACAGAAGCCAATTAATTCACCAAATCCTTCCCGTGCATAGGTAAAAATACCCCCATCCAGATCCGGACGAAGACGTGTCAGCAGCAACATGGCACCAGCCAGAAGCAGGATCCCTATTCCTGTTATCGCCCAGCCGATAAGTAACGCCGCGGGGCTGGCAACGGCCGCCATATTTTGCGGCAAGCTAAAAACGCCAGCACCCAACATAGAGCTTAAGACCAGCGCAGTCAGGGCCGCAAGGCCAAGTTTTTTTTCCATTAACAACCTGTCAGTAGCTGCATCAATCAGAATAATTATTTCGTCAGGACGCATAAAAATGGTGAGCCTTACTAAGGCGCGGGATTTTAATGGCTGTGAAAACTGCATGCAATGACTTAAGCCAGAAAAAACGCTGAATGGCAAAAAAACAGTCAGGGCAGTGTTATACAGGTCACGAGATTAGGGGTAACAGCGAAGACTCAGAAAGAAAAAGCAGCCAGTTTCCAGGCTGCTTTAGTGATAACTAAAAAGGTTACTTGTACAGATCGGCGCTAATAGTCATGTTGCCGCCACGTTCCTGCCACTGGCGGGTAATATGGTAATATTTTGCACCCGCTTTGGCTGCGCGTTTGGCAACATTGTAAGAGACATCAGTCATACTGGCGTAGTGGCCCGTGAATTTGATGCTATCAAAAGGAACCATTTGCGCAGCAGTGATTTTATTCAGCTCTTGAATTTTTGTGCCGTCTGGCAGTGTTACGGTGTAACGGCCACCCTGAGAGGACTGCGTCTCAAAGAACCGGCCTACATCACTGCTCAGCATTCCTGAAGAAGCTACGCCTGGAATTTCAACTTTCTTCGCGGCTTCGCCACCTTCTGCCAGCAGTTTACGGCCAGTCTCTGAATCCGCAGGAATGGCGTTAGGGCTCTGCAGAACACGTTTTTTGGCATCCGCTTTATAGATAAAGGCTGTGATCATCTGGTTTCCGCCCTGGTTAGTATCCATTTGGCGAACAATGTAGAAAGATGCTGCACCTTTTTCTTTAGCTGCTTTGGCAATGGCTGCGTTAACATCAGGTTGTGAGCGGTAGAAACCCTGCACAGTTACCGTATCAAATGGTTCCAGAGCGATCGCCTGATCTTTCGGTAATTCCATTACGCCTTCAATGATACGGTTTTTGGTTTTTTCTGCTTCTTTTGCATCGGCATGATAGATGTCGGCGGTAACTCGCGAGTTACCACTATTGCCATAATCATGTGAGTCAACAATATAAAATGATGCTGCACCCAGACTGTCCGCTTTTTTGGACACGGCGGCAACTGCATCGCCAATGGAGTTAAAACGACCAGTTAGCACGATACGGTCATAGGGTTTTAATGCAGCTGCTTTTTCTGGCGTCAGTTCAGTTGCGGCATGAGCCGATACTGCCACCACAGAAAAGAGAGTGGACGCCAGCAGGGTGTACTTAAAATTCATAGTTAATCCTTCGCCTTGCGCATAAAAAGTACTGATTACAGCCTTATAATACTGTTGTGTATCGCTCGATTATTACATTGAATAGCTTTACTGTCTTCGCCAATTTTGGCGGTTAATGCATTTCCCTTCACATGCTGCAATATCATTTTGTGATATTTATAGAAAATAGCCGCTTTATCAGTATATTCGCTAATCCTTATCACTTTTATAAGTTACGGTAATGTTAACTACTGCCGGAAGGCAAAAAATCGGATCGCGTTTTAACCGTAGATTGTGGCTGAATGTGTCACTTTTCTTAAAAATATAAGTAAAAAATATTACCTGAATGTGCACCTGACTACACTTTCACTGTTCAGATGAGAAATGTAAGACCTGAGATATAGATCACAGGCGTTATTTTCAGTAGGTTATAGAAACATTGTTACAACAGGATTTTCTTGCAGATTAAAAAGTCGTCAGTCGGTCAAAATGCCGGTTGTACGTCTTTTTTCTCATTTTCATTAAAACCATCACGAGAAATAGATGGAAGGGAAAACTATGCGTATTGGTGTACCTCTCGAACGCCTCAACGGTGAAACCCGGGTTGCCGCAACGCCGAAAACGGTGGAACAGCTGCGTAAACTCGGGTTTGATGTCGTCATTGAACATGACGCCGGAAAACTCGCAAGCTTTGATGATGATGCTTATGTCCAGGCGGGTGCAGAGATTGTGGATACTGCACAAGCCTGGCAATCTGATGTCATTTTTAAAGTGAATGCGCCTGAGCAAAGTGAAGTTGAGCAGATGCGTGATGGCGCAACCCTGGTCAGTTTTATCTGGCCGGCTCAAAATCCAGACTTAATGGCTATGCTCAGCACACGCAATATTAATGTCATGGCGATGGATGCGGTGCCACGTATTTCACGTGCGCAGGCGCTGGATGCATTGAGCTCAATGGCGAACATTGCTGGTTATCGGGCTATTGTTGAGGCCGCTCACGAATTTGGCCGCTTCTTTACTGGGCAAATCACCGCGGCAGGTAAAGTCCCGCCCGCGAAAGTGATGGTGATTGGAGCAGGCGTCGCTGGCCTGGCGGCGATCGGCGCTGCGAACAGCCTGGGGGCAATAGTTCGGGCATTCGATACCCGTCCTGAAGTGAAAGAACAAGTGCAAAGTATGGGCGCTGAGTTCCTTGAGCTTGATTTTGAAGAAGAAGCGGGCAGCGGTGATGGTTACGCGAAAGTCATGTCAGAAGCTTTTATCAAGGCTGAGATGGCTCTCTTCTCTGCTCAGGCAAAAGAAGTCGATATCATCGTCACTACAGCACTGATTCCGGGCAAACCAGCACCAAAACTTATTACCCGTGAAATGGTCGACAGTATGCAACCTGGTAGTGTTGTGGTTGACCTTGCAGCGCAAAATGGCGGCAACTGTGAATATACCGTGCCGGGTGAAGTTTTCGTGACGCCAAATGGTGTCAAAATCATCGGCTATACCGATTTACCGGGCCGCCTGCCAACACAATCCTCTCAGTTGTATGGTACTAACCTCGTAAACCTGATGAAGCTTTTGTGCAAAGACAAAGACGGTATCGTCACCATTGATTTTGAAGATGTCGTGGTGCGCGGGGTTACTGTCGTGCGTGAAGGTGAAGTTACCTGGCCTGCACCACCGATTCAGGTTTCAGCACAACCGCAAGCGCAGGCTGCGCAACCGAAAGCAGCTGAGCCTGCTGCACCAGAAAAAGCCGCTTCTCCGTGGCGGAAATATGCGTTCCTTGCCCTGGTGATTATCCTCTTCGGCTGGTTATCTACTGTGGCACCGAAAGAGTTCCTGGGTCACTTTACTGTATTCGCGCTGGCCTGTGTGGTTGGTTATTACGTGGTCTGGAATGTGAGCCATGCCTTGCACACTCCCTTGATGTCAGTCACCAATGCCATTTCCGGGATTATTGTTGTAGGGGCTCTACTGCAGATAGGCCATGGCGGCTGGGTTAGTTTCCTCAGCTTTGTCGCGGTATTAATTGCCAGTATTAACATCTTCGGTGGTTTCACCGTGACTCAGCGCATGCTGAAAATGTTTCGTAAAAATTAAGGGGTAACAAATGTCTGGAGGATTAGTTACAGCTGCATACATTGTTGCCGCGATCCTGTTTATTTTCAGTCTTGCCGGGCTTTCCCGCCATGAGACATCAAAACAGGGCAACGTGTTTGGCGTATCAGGGATGGCTATTGCACTGGTAGCAACCATTTTTGGGCCGGATACCAGTAATGTTGTCTGGATTCTGGTTGCCATGGTGATTGGTGGCGGCATCGGTATTCATCTTGCCCGTAAAGTTGAAATGACAGAAATGCCTGAGCTGGTGGCAATTCTGCACAGCTTTGTTGGCCTTGCTGCTGTGCTGGTTGGTTTCAACAGCTACCTTGATCACGCTCCGGGGATGGAAGCCGTTATGGAAAACATCCACTTAACGGAAGTCTTCCTTGGTATCTTTATTGGTGCGGTTACCTTCACGGGTTCAGTGGTCGCTTTTGGCAAACTGCGTGGAAAAATCTCATCAAAACCATTAATGCTGCCACATCGCCATAAACTGAATCTGGCCGCACTGGTAGTCTCCTTCCTGCTACTTGTCATGTTTGTTCGCACGGACAGCGTGGGAACACAGGTCTTTGCATTACTGGTAATGACTGCGATAGCACTGGCTTTCGGCTGGCATTTGGTGGCATCTATTGGTGGTGCGGACATGCCAGTGGTGGTCTCGATGCTGAACTCCTATTCCGGTTGGGCAGCTGCGGCGGCAGGTTTTATGCTGAGTAACGATTTGTTGATTGTTACTGGTGCGCTGGTTGGTTCGTCTGGGGCTATTCTGTCGTACATCATGTGTAAGGCAATGAACCGCTCCTTTATTAGTGTGATTGCGGGTGGTTTCGGTTCTGATGGTGGCACTGGTGGCGAAGAAGTCACCGGCGAACACCGTGAGATTAGCGCGGAAGACACGGCTGAAATGCTGAAAAACTCTACGTCGGTAATCATCACTCCGGGTTACGGTATGGCGGTAGCCCAGGCACAGTATCCGGTTGCGGAAATTACCGAAAAATTGCGTGCGCGCGGCATTAAAGTGCGCTTCGGTATTCACCCGGTTGCCGGGCGGTTACCTGGGCATATGAACGTTCTCCTTGCCGAAGCAAAAGTACCTTATGATATCGTGTTGGAAATGGATGAAATCAATGATGATTTTGCCGACACTGATACAGTTTTGGTCATTGGTGCTAACGACACGGTTAACCCGGCAGCGCAAGATGACCCGAAAAGCCCTATTGCGGGTATGCCAGTGCTTGAAGTGTGGAAAGCGCAGAACGTGGTGGTATTCAAACGCTCTATGAATACTGGTTATGCAGGGGTCCAGAACCCATTGTTCTTTAAAGAGAATACTCAAATGCTGTTTGGTGATGCCAAAGCCAGCGTGGATGCTATTCTTAAAGCTCTGTAACCATGTAATCAGACCGAAAATGCAAAGCCCCGGAAACCATAAGGTAACCGGGGCTTTTTTTTGTAACGTCCTACTGGAAAATAAAAACCCGGCTTTTATCGCCAGGTTTTTACTTAATAAACAATGTTTGTTTATGAGGCATCAACGCTGTCTTCTGGCAATACCGGCGACTGATAGTCATCTGGTTTTAATGCCAGTAAGTCGCAGCGCAAATGGTCGATTACCTGTTCAGCTGTATTTCCTAAAAATGCTGCTGAAAGCCCGGTACGGCCAACTGTTCCCAGTACAACAATCCCTGCTTCAAGGTGAGTGGCTAAGTCTGGGATAACTTCTTCCGGCAGGCCTTTCTCAACATGAGTCAGGTTCTCTGGAATGCCATATTGTTGGCGCAAAGCTTTCATTGCCAGCAAATGCTGTCCACGAATTGCATCATTATAAATACTGGGATCAAAGTCGGGTAATTCGATAGCGATATTAATCGGTGTGGAAGGATAGGCGCTGACCAGATGGACTTCGGTATGGTCTACCTGTTCAGCCAGACTTATGGTTTCACGAACCAGTTTCTCATTGAGTGCACTGTGATAGGGCTCTTCACTGGACAGGTTGACTGCAACCAGTGCCTTACCGTGAACGGGCCATTCCTGATCTTTTACCATCCAAAGCGGGCAAGGGCATTTACGTAACAAGTGCCAGTCTGTTGGGGTGAAAATAACTGATTCCAGTTTGTCGTGCTGGTGTGCCATTTTCAGCACTAAATCGTGCCCGCAGGCCAGCACTTCCTGAATAATGGCTTCGTAAGGGCGATTGTGCCAAACCACCTTAATATCTATAGGAATTCCGGCTTCAAGGTAATACTGTGCTTGCTCTCTAATCCAGGCAGTACGTTGAGCAACCACCCCTTTACGCATCGCTGTTCGTTCATCCGGGGACAACAATGTTGTCATCTCATAAGAAAAGTCATAAATCGGTAAGAATGCTTTAATAGTACCGCCAATCCGTTGGTGCAGGTACACCGCACGCCGTAATGCAGGTTGATCATCCTGATTTGGGTCGATAGCTACCAACATGTTATGAAACTTTGCCATACAAGGGTCTCCTTACAACAAACTGTAATTACAGCTTAAATCAAGAGTAACCTATAAGCAGGGAATGAAACAGGGGAAAAAGTCTGCCGGATCAATAAATCAGTAAAATTTAACAATTCGGCAGATTTGGAAGGTCTAGGCTACGCTTTTTGACTGACCAGCCAGTACAGCTAACTCGTCACTGTTTTCGATAGTAATATATTTGCCTTTTACTGCCAGCATTCCGCTTTTCTGAAAGCGGCCTAACAAGCGGCTAATGGTTTCTACAGTCAGGCCTAAATAATTACCGATATCACCGCGAGTCATAGTCAGGCGGAATTCACGGGGAGAAAAGCCGCGTTGAGAGAAACGGCGTGACAAGTTATAGATAAACGCAGCCAGTCGCTCTTCTGCATTCTTCTTGGACAAAAGCAGAATCATGTCCTGGTCACCTTTAATCTCGCCACTCATAAGGCGCATCATTTGTTGGCGAAGATTTGGCATCTTACCGGATAAGTCATCCAATGTTTCAAACGGAATTTCGCAAACCATTGATGTTTCAAGTGCCTGAGCAAAGCTCGGATGGTGACCAGCACCAATAGCATCAAAACCAACCAGGTCTCCGGCTAAATGGAAGCCAGTAATCTGTTCGTCACCTTGCTCAGTGATGGTGTAGCTCTTAATAGTGCCTGAGCGAATAGCATAGAGTGATTTGAGCTCATCACCCGCCTTGAACAGTGTTTGGCCTTTCTGGATTGGCTTCTTACGTTCAATGATATTATCCAGTTGATCAAGCTCATGTTCATTCAATGTGAATGGGATACACAACTGGCTGATACTACAATCCTGGCAGTGGATTGCACATCCGCCCGATTGTATGCGTCGTATAATTCGCTTTTCTGGGATCATAGGTTTGCTCAGGCCATAATTGATTTTAGTCAATTTTAACATCTTTTTGGCGGCAAGGTACAGTGTGACGAAACACCTGGCCACTAAGAATGAAACAGCTTGCCCAAAATGTACTCACCATCTTCTTGAAATTTCTGAAAGAGTTTTGGAACCACACCATAATGTAACGGTTAAAGCGCACAAAATGTCACCTGCAACCGGGTAAAACAGGCTCTGAGGAGATCGCTCCGTAATCACGATATGCACGCGTAAAAACTCTCACTGGGAACACCAGTAACAAATAATACTTAACCGGAATTACTGGTGCTACGCGATTCATAAATCATGATGGTTAAAAAGCGAGCACTCATTGGTGTATTGTAAAGAATTTACCTTAGGTCAACAAATGTAGCGGGGAATATGTGCATTTCTGGCATCTGAATAAAGGGGTGGGATGCTTGTAATGATATCAGGTGAGGCTGTTATCTGCCGAAATATTCAAACAAGAAAAGATTGAGAGAATATATTTCCCATGAAAACCATTCTCATAAACTTCACCTTATAATAACTTTTTGCGAACGAAAAGTAGAGCCTAAAATGGGTTTGTCAATATTTTTATCAAGTGGTCAGGTCTGATGCGCTGTAATAGAGGTATTTCAAGATGATGTTTCTAAAGTAAATTAATTTTTAATTATATGGTTTTTAAGCAAAAAAAAGAGCCTGACGACATCAATCAGACCCTCAATTTCACACAGCAAGCTATTATCCATTTTGTATTTAACAGTGCTCCTTTATTTGCACCGTGTTAATCATATAACACAAACCTAAATTTTTCCTGTTGCATGCAGTGACTGATTTCACGAAATCTGCCTAATAAATGCTATATCCGCTATGTTGCTATGGTTAATTGCCCGGCATGTAAATAAAAAGAATAGTTTTTACTTACTGTGTGAGTGCGACTGTTATTTTAGCCTCGCTTAACTATGAGGGTAAATAAAAGGAAATAGTAATGACAGATTACAGATAATAAAAAGAGGCGGACTTTCCAGGCTGGAGTGGCATACAACCCAACGACATCGGTCTCTCTGGTTGGAGGGAAACCTTGAAAAGGGGTGACTACCGGGAAAGTAATGAAACAAATTATTCAGTGAAATCCGGTCTTGTCGCATCACCTGTCATTTGAGGTATAGTATAAAACTGGAACGGGTCTGATGCTGGAGGATTGGTATGAACCCTGACGACAAAGCCTTTTTTCTTGATGCCATGTCTGATGTAAAACCACTCAAATCAAACCAACATACACAGTGGCAACCGGCAACAAAGCCCAGTTTTGACAAGCGTGTATACTACCAGGAGGATGAAAATTTCCTGACAACGGGCTTTCTTGATGTTATTCCGCTGAGTGAACCGCTGGAATACCAGCAAGTAGGCCTTCAGCAAGGTGTTGTTGAGAAGCTCCGCAATGGGAAGTATCAACAACAGGCAAGCCTGAATTTATTACGTATGCCTGTTGCCCAATGCCGCAAGCAAGTGTTCGAGTTTATTGTGCAGGCTGAGCGTGCTGGTCTGCGTAATTTATTAATTATTCATGGGAAAGGCAGGGAAGATCGCTCTCATGCTAATGTAATTCGTAGTTTTCTGGCGCGTTGGCTCACTGAATTTGAGTCTGTACAGGCTTTTTGCCGTGCTGCAGACAACCAGGGAGGCAGTGGTGCTTGTTATGTTGTTTTGCGTAAATCGCAGGCAGCAAAAGAAGAAACCTGGGAACGGCACGCTAAACGGAGCCGTTAACATTTTTTGCTTTTGGGTATGGGTATTGAGGTGGTATGAACATAAAGGTTATTGCAGTAGATATGGATGGCACTTTTCTTACTGATCAAAAAACATATGATAAAGAAAGATTTATGCGCCAGTACCAGTCCATGGCTGAACAAGGTATTCGATTTGTTGTCGCCAGTGGTAACCAGTATTACCAACTCATTTCTTTTTTCCCGGAAATCCAGGGCAACATCGCCTTTGTTGCTGAAAATGGCGCTCTTATTTATGACCAGGGTGAGCAAGTTCATCATGGGGAATTGAGCAAAGCGGATACCCGAAAAATTGCCGATGTGCTGGCGGGTTTTGATGGCATCAATTATGTGACATGCGGGCTCAATAGTGCCTGGTACCAGCAAGGAGCCAGTGAAGCGTTTATCGCTCTGATGAAAAAACATTATCATCGGCTGCAGCCAGTGGCAGATGTTTACCAAATTGATGACACAATCTTCAAATATTCACTGAACCTTGACGATAAACATATCCCAGAGCTGGTAAGCAAGCTGAATCATGCTCTTGATGGTGTTATCCACCCGGTTACCAGTGGTTATGGTTTTGTCGACCTGATTATTCCCGGCTCTCATAAAGCCAGTGGTTTGCGCAGGTTGCTGAAGCGTTGGGATGTGTCACCTGAACAACTGGTGGCGGTGGGTGATAGTGCCAATGATGTGGAAATGTTGCACTATGCCGGTTTTTCATTTGCGATGGCTAATGCCGCGCAAGCCGTAAAAGATACCGCGGCATACCAAACCGTATCCAACAACAAAAGTGGCGCACTGGATGTGATTGACGCAGTGTTGCAACACCAACCCCCATTCAAATGATATTGCCCCCGGCGTGCGTACATGCGCATTAGTGCGCCGGGAGTATGTTGCAACGCTTAGTCACCTGGCATAAGAGCGATTAATGTAACCCGGCAGTCAGTTTCTCAATTGTATCCCGAAAACCGGTAACTGCTATGGCACGATTATCTGCCCGGTAGCGATCTTTTGGTGCCGGTGCCGAACTCTGAACCCCAATGATTTTCCACTGATTATCTTTTTTCAGAAGTATGGGGGAACCGCTATCGCCAGGTAAGGTGTCGCACTGGTGAGATAACACAGCACGCTGTGCCCAGCCGGTTATTAAACAATCGCTATCAGTAAAAAGCTGGTCAAGGTGATCAAGGGGATAACCAGACTGTGTAACTTTACGCCCTGTTTGTTTGAGCGCATTAATCAGTGCCTGGCGGTCACCGTCAAATAATGGCAGCGGGGTAATCCCTGAAGGGGGATTGCGTAGAATAACAATACCGATATCATCGGCAGCAGCCGAAGGTGGCACTATCCAGCCATCGCCGTCGGGCTTGAGTTTATGGCCAAGTGCGCTATTAACACGGCCTTCAATATCATGAATCTCATAGCGCCATACACCCTTCGAAGAAATAAAGCGCAGTGCAACCGCTTTATCACGTTTGCCGTAGGGGGGCATCAGCAAACAGTGGCCAGCCGTCAAGGCAACATTGTCGGCTATCAGTGTCGCAGTGCATAAGTTGCCGCTGGCAGTTTCTAACTGCCCAATTGCAGCCCACGGTGCATCTTGTGGGTTACTGACTGCAACACGGTCATCTCTGCCAAAAAATAATGTCTTAATTTCCTGAGGGCTGAGGTCCTCATCATCTGCATGAACCCACGCAGGCAGCAGAAACAATATACCCAGCAGAATAACAGGAGCTTTGCGCATAACACTCTCTAACGGCGTCACAGTGGATGATTAAGTTCCAGTCAGATAACTATAACAGGCTATAAAGAAGAAGGAATAAAATCAGCAAACTACCCTGTTAAATGACCAGATAATTAAGATTAAGGAATGTGATGGTGTGTGGTTTGTTTTTCTGTGTGTCTTTCGCCGTAAAAAAGATAAAAAAACACCCGGATAACCGGGTGTTTACCTTAAGGTTACTGCACTATTAATTATGCAGCAGGCTGAGCAGCCGGTTTAGCGGCTTCATGTTTTTTCACTACTTTTTTATGGTGTTTTTTAGCAGCCTGGGCTTTCTGAGCAGCCGGTTTAGCGGCTTCGTGTTTTTTCACTACTTTTTTGTGGTGTTTTTTAGCAGCCTGAGCTTTTTGTTCAGTAGCCGCTTTTTTGTGTTTTTTATGAGTCACTTTTTTGTGGTGAGCAGTTGCTGCTGGTGCAGAAGCCACAGCAGGAGTGGCGGCAGCAGCTGCAGGCGCAGCAGTAGTTTCAGCGGCAAAAGCAGCAGAAGAGAGACCCATAGCAGCGGCAACAACCAGCGCCAGAACTTTATTCATTGCGAAATCCTCGAATTATTTCAGTGTTAAACCCCACTGCGGGGCCGTTGAAAGCAACTATACGAGGGAAATAACGGCGCTTCAGTATGTGATTGGTATCGGTATGTAACGGTATGTACAAATTAGATTTGTTGTAACTTATTGATATTTAATTACTAAAAATCAAGAATAAAGAGTGGTTAAAAAATGTAAAGGCAGGCGGTGATGACTGCGCAGATAACCAGGCAGGTGAGGATGATTTCAAACCTGTAGCGGCTCAACATCCAGTACCTCCAAAAAACACCCGGCAGAAACCGGGTGTGATTAAATAAAGTGGCAGAAAATTCAGAATCAAGCAGCGGGTTTTACAGCCGGTTTAGTCACTTCGTGTTTTTTCACGACTTTCTTATGGTGTTTTTGAGCTGCCTGCGCTTTTTGTGCAACGGGTGCCGCAGCTTCATGTTTCTTCACCACTTTTTTGTGGTGCTTGTTGGCGGCCTGCGCTTTTTGCACTGTTTCGGCTTTTTTATGTTTTATATGCATCACCTTTGTGTGGGTTGCCGTCGCAACAGGTGCTGCTGCAGTTGTGGCAGCAGGGGTTGCGGGTGCCGCTGTCGTTTCAGCAGCAAAAGCGGCAGAAGAAATACCCATAGCGGTAGCAACAACCAGTGCCAGAACTTTATTCATATTAGTACCCTCAGTAACTTCCATCTCCCCGAAAGTGGGGTACTTATTACTATAAGTACCCAAATACCGGTTTTCCGTGAGTTAAAGGTATCGGTATGTAACGCTTTGTACATGGTTTTAATTTTTATAAAACAATGAATTACATATAAAACTATTCGGGAATAAAATTTACCTGAACATCTTTGGGGTTTGCATAGTACGGCCAGGATGTGACGATAAAATCAGCACCTGCAGCAATGAACTCGTGGATATTGCCCGGATTAACACCACCCGCTATTCCCAGACGGGTTGCCAGGCCAGCCTTCTCAATATGCGTTTTACACAGGCGAATATCTGCCGGGCTGAATTTATCCAGTTGCAATATTTCGGCCCCCGACTGCGCCCAGTGCATGGCATCTTCAATATTATGAACTTCTACAATAGCGCGGTGCTCAGGCGCACGTTGCTTAAGTTGAAACAGCGTCTTTCCAGAGCAGGTGTGAAAAAACTGCCGGTGTTCGGCAAACACCAGAATACTCTCCGATACGCCAAACCGGTGCATCATCGCGCCACCTGCATGTACGGCTTTTATGGAAAGGGCTTTAGTGCCAGGCACTTGTTTACGTGTGCAGGCGACAGGAACACCTTGAGCATTGTCGACCATTTCACGGGCTGCACTGGCTATGCCACTGGCCCATTCCACTAAAACCTGTGCGGACTTCCACACGGTAAGGAGCGTTGCAGCCAAACCCGACGCACTGAGAATGACATCCCCCGGGTTCAGTTGTGAACCAGAAGGTTGTACAAAAGTTAGTGTGGCACCTTTCAGTTGGAACATACGTGCGGCTTCTTCTGCGGCGCACAGAGTCATGGGGTAGCGCGCACTGAAATCGACACGTGCAGTTGTTTTCGCTGGGATCAATAAAGATGTTGTCAGATCACCCCACGGGGCATCGTCATTCAATAACTGCAAGATAGCTTCATCACTGAGAACTCTGTCCATAAAAACCTCGCATTTTGTATGGGAAATGCACAGAGCCATCATGACTCGCTTTCTGTTATCTGGCAATCACAGAAGCTAAAGGGGGCAGTGAGTAGTTATCAACAGCATATTGCTGTGCACAAATCTGTGCTAATTATATTCTTCAGGCAAAAACTGATTGAAAAAGGGAATAAAATGATACTGCTTGTACTGGGTATGGCAATATATGCTTATATATTTCTGGCATAAAATAAAGGTTTTGCAATGATCGAATTTCGCCCAATGCGCGAGTATGAATATCCGGGCTACCTGGAATACTTCATTACTGATTACGCTCGCGAGATTTCAGCAAACTATAAACTTACTCCTGATGACGCCCTTGCCAGAGCAAACAAAGAAATAGCTGAAAGCCTGCCTGGCGGAGTAAAAACGTCGGGCCATGTGTTGGTATGTTTAATCTCTCACTCAGATGATTCAGAAAAGCATATTGGGTATTTATGGTATAAACCTGATGCCATTATGCGCTCTGTTTACATTTATGATTTTTACATCTTCGACACTTGCCAGGGGCAGGGGTTGGGGAAACATGCGCTTTGGGAATTTGAGCACGAGATGCAGAAGCAGGGTTTTACAGAGATAAGGCTTCGCGTGGCTGGTGACAACGAGCGGGCAAGGCATGTATATGAGGCAGTCGGTTTTGGGGTGACTGGAATCAACATGAGCAAGAGTATTCAAGATTGAGGTAATGCTTTGTTAACCCATTACCAGCAGGTCACTCGTTATTAAATCGGAGGTGTTATGAAGCACCTCCGAAATAGGTGTTATAAATAACGCGTAATTAAATGTTGACGGAAATGGTCAGGGTTCAGTGACTCACCAGTCGCTTGTTTTACTAATTCGTCAGTTGCCAGCAGGCTACCTTTATTCCAAATATTGACACTCAACCAGCTAAATACTGGAGCCAGGTTTCCGCTGCGGATAACTTCATCTATATCCAGTTTCTGGCGGATTGTCGCCATAAACTGCGCTGCGTACATGGCACCTAATGTGTAGGTAGGAAAGTACCCAAAACTACCATCAGTCCAGTGAATATCCTGCATGCAACCATCGCGGTAATTACCCTGAGTGGAAAGCCCCAGAGATGCCTGCATTTTCTCATTCCACAAATCAGGAATGTCACCGACCTCAATATTACCTTCCACCAGCGCGCGCTCTATCTCATAGCGCAAAATAACATGCGCTGGGTAAGTTACCTCGTCAGCATCAACACGAATAAGCCCTGGAGTAACACGGTGGTTCCAGGCGATGAAATTGCCTTCTTCAAGCGCCGGTTGTTGAGGAAAATGCTGTAAAACCAGGGTGCGTAGCTGTTTTAAAAACAGAGGGTGGCGGCCAACCTGCATTTCAAAAAACAGGCTTTGCGACTCATGAATACCCATAGAGCGAGCCTCTGCTACTGGTTGCCCCCGCCATTCATGTGGCAAATTTTGCTCATAACGAGCATGACCGGTTTCATGGATCACCCCAAAAAGGGCACTGAACAGGTCATCTTCGCTATACCTTGTGGTGATTCGTACATCTTCCGGTACGCCGCCACAGAAAGGGTGGGCACTGATATCCAGCCTGCCAGCCTCGAAATCAAAACCCAGCACTTTCATTACATCCAGGCCTATTTCCCGTTGTAACGAAGTTGAAAACGGGCCTTGCGGGGTAACCAGCGGGAAGTCGGCCTGGCGAGCCATAATCTGCTGAGTCAGCTCCGGCAGCCAGCTTTTCACTGAACCAAAAAGTGTATCGAGTTTGGCACTGTTCATGCCTGGTTCGTACAGATTGAGTAAGGCATCGTAACGAGAAACACTGGTTGCCTCTGCGCGTAATGTTGCTTCTTCCCGGGCGAGACAGACCACTTCTTTTAACAACGGCACAAAACTTTCCCAGTCATTATTGGCCCGCAAGGTGCGCCAGGCGTGTTCGCAGCGGCTACCGGCAAGTGACTGCGCTTCAACCAGGTTACCGGGTAACACGGTCGCCAGTGTGTATTGCCGGGTTATTTCATGCAGGTTGGCCTGCTCACTGCTACTCAGGGGTAATGTTTGTGCTTCGGCAATCCAGTCTCCCACAACCGGTTCGGTCAGTAACTGGTGGCGCAATAAACGAAGCTCAGCCAGGGCTTCACCACGGGCGGCGGCACCTTTCGGTGGCATCATGGCCTGCATATCCCAGCCAGCGATGGCGCCAAGGTGTGCAAAGCGAGACAGTCGCTGGAAGCGATGAGTAAGTTTCTGGTAAGCGTTGGGCATTCTCAGGCCTTATATTTCCAAATTAACGAGTCAGGTAACCCATCAATAACACAGATATTGCATGCAAGTGAACAAGGCTCTACAGATGGATGTAAAACCTTGACAGGGAAAAATAACTGGGGGCAGGCATGGAGTGTGGAACGGTATATATTTACTGCCTCTTATTCACGTTGCCTGGTTGAGCATGCCATAAATAAGAGGCTTACATTTTCTAGTGTGCCTTGTAATGCAACCGCGCTCCTGTGCAAAGCGCCAGGCAAAGTAAAAGTGCGATAAACCCGGCAACTCCTGGCCAACCGGCGTTATGCCAGAAAACGCCACCTAAGGTGCCTGCGAGGCTGGAGCCCAAATAATAACTGAACAAGTATAATGATGATGCCTGGCCCTTGGCCCGTCGGGCGCGCTGCCCAATCCAGCCACTGGCAACCGCATGGGCGGCAAAGAACCCTGCTGAGAATAGCAACATCCCGGCAAAAATCGCCCACAGGTTATTAAACAATGTGATAAGCACACCACACAACATGATAGCTGTGAACAAAATCATAACCGGACCGCGGCCATATTTATTGGTCATGGCTCCCGCTCTGGGCGAACTCCAGGTCCCGGTCAGGTAAACCACAGACAAAAGCCCAACCACGGCCTGGCTCAGAAACCAGGGCGCAGACATCAGGCGGTAACCTATATAGTTAAATAACGTGACAAACGCGCCCATTAATAAAAAACCGGTCGCAAACAGCAGAGGCAGGCCATCATCCCGCCAGTGCAGACGGAAGTTAATCAGCAACGTTTTCGGGCGCAATGATACAGGGCGAAAGTGACGTGAAGCAGGCAAAATACGCCAAAACATAAAGGCCGAAGCCAGTGCAAAACAACCAATGAAGCCCATGGCGATACGCCAGGAGAACAAGTCCGTTACCACACCGGTAATCAAACGCCCACTCATGCCGCCAATTGAATTTCCGCTGATATACAGCCCCATAGAGAAGGCGACAACACTTGGGTGAATCTCTTCACTGAGGTAAGTCATCCCTACAGCTGCAACACCACTCAGTGCCAGGCCTGTCAGCGCGCGCATAACCAGGATCCCTTGCCAAGTGGGCATAACAGTTGCAAGGATCGTACAACCAGCAGCAAGTAACAACGCTGCGACCATAATGGGTTTACGCCCAATGGCATCAGAAAGTGGCCCGGTGAACAGCAAGCCAATTGCCAGCAACCCCGTGGACATTGACAAAGAAATACTGGCGCTGGCAGCAGAAATGCCAAACTCATGGGAGAGAATCGGCAAAATAGGCTGTACACAATAGAGTAATGCGAATGTTGCCAGGCCTGCTGTAAACAAGGCAAGTGTCACACGCATAAACTGGGGGGTGCCACGCTTGATAAATTCAGAACTAACCGGTGCTTCAGAGGGGTTACCGTCAATAACTCTATCCGGCGCAGAGGTGACGATGGTTGTACGGCTCACACGAATCCCTAATTCTTTTCTCTTCCCCCGCATTCAATGGGACGGGGTAACCACTTGGTGTAGGGTAGGAATTTTCGATTATTCTGTCTAATATATTAATAATCTCAAATAATATTTTAAAAATATGAATATAGAATTACGTCATTTACGTTATTTTATTGCGGTTGCAGAAGAGTGCCACTTTGGGCGCGCAGCAGCCCGTTTGAATATTTCCCAGCCGCCGTTGAGCCAGCAAATTCAAATTTTGGAGCAACAAATTGGCGCACGCTTATTAGCCCGTACCAACCGTAGTGTCAGCCTTACCGCGGCAGGCAAGCAATTTTTGGCAGATGCCCGGCAAATTCTTATCCAGGTTGAGGCTGCGGCAACCCGGGCCGAACGTTTGCACTTGGGGGAAATTGGTGAATTACGCCTGGGTTTCACTTCTTCCGCGCCATTTATTAAGTCTGTCTCTGCTTCGCTATCTGCTTTTCGCCGTCATTATCCTGGCGTACATATGCAAACTGTTGAAATCAACACGCGCGCACAAATTGCGCCGTTAAGTGAAGGGGCGCTGGATCTTGGCCTGATGCGTAATACCACATTGCCAGATACCCTTGAATGGCAGGTCATTCTACGAGAGCCTTTGTTGGCTATGCTTCCTATGGACCACCACCTTGCACACCAACCGGTCATTGCCTTAACGGAACTGGCTAAAGAACCTTTTGTTTTTTTCGACCCTCATGTGGGAACAGGGTTGTATGACGAAATTCTCGGGTTATTACGTCGTTATGGCTTGACCCCACAAATTACGCAGGAAGTGGGAGAGGCTATGACCATAATTGGGCTGGTTTCTGCGGGGCTTGGGGTTTCTATCCTGCCTGCTTCTTTTCGGCGAGTGCAACTCAAGGAGATGGTCTGGGTGCCCCTGGACGTACATGATGCTGTTTCAGAAATGTGGTTGGTTTGGTCACGCCATCATGAACAGAGTGCAGCGGCACAGCATTTCAAAACGCTGTTAATATCATCAATCAAAGGTCAATAAAGGGTTAATAAATCGCCAGCATACGGGCAAAAATGTGCGTTAATTCACAAGGCTGGGTAAATATTTGACGCCGGGTGCTGAAGTGCTTCACCATAGCGATGAAGATTATTTCGAAGCGCGAAAATAAAGGGAGCTGTCCGTAGTGGTTGACAACCAGCCTGGCCATATAGATCAGATTAAGCAGACCAATGCAGGTGCAGTTTATCGCCTGATTGATCAACTCGGCCCGGTTTCCCGTATAGACCTTTCTCGTTTGGCGCAACTGGCACCCGCCAGTATCACTAAAATAGTGCGCGAACTGTTGGAAGTACACCTGGTTCAGGAGACTGAAATTCAGGAACCAGGAAGCCGTGGCCGCCCAGCAATAGGCTTACAGGTAGAAACGGAAGCCTGGCATTATCTGTCTGTCCGTATTTCTCGGGGTGAGGTATGCCTGGCACTACGCGACCTGAGTGGTAAAGGTGTGGTAGAAGAAAATCTGCCCTTTGCGCCGTCAGGTGAAGCGCCATTCCTTGAACGCCTTGTCAAAGAGGTGGATGCGTTCTTTACACGTAATCAGTCGCGCCTTGAGCGGTTAACCGCTATTGCCATCACCTTGCCGGGGATTATTGATACAGAAAATGGCATTGTGCACAGTATGCCGTTTTATACCGATGTAAAAGAAATGCCACTTGGCAGCACCCTTGAAAGCCATACTGGTGTGCCCGTGTATATTCAGCATGATATCAGCGCATGGACTATGGCTGAGTCACTGTTTGGCGCATCCCGCGGGGCGCGGGATATCATTCAGGTCGTCATTGATCACAATGTGGGCGCAGGGGTGATAACTGACGGGCGATTACTGCATGCTGGCAGCAGTAGCCTGGTTGAAATCGGGCATACCCAAGTCGATCCTTGGGGTAAACGCTGTTATTGCGGTAACCACGGTTGCCTGGAAACCATAGCCAGTACCGACAGTGTTCTGGAGCTGGCTCAGCAACGTTTGAGTCAGTCGATGAGCAGTATGCTGCATGATCAGCCTTTAACCGTCGAATCTCTGTGTGATGCTGCTCTAAAAGGGGATCTACTGGCGAAAGATATTATTACTGGCGTGGGCACCAATGTTGGGCGAATTCTGGCAATCATGGTGAATTTATTTAACCCACAAAAAATACTTATTGGTTCACCGCTGAATCGGGCCGCTGCTATTTTGTACCCGGCCATGACAAATTGCATTCACCAACAGTCACTACCTGCTTACAGCAGGCATATTCGGGTGGAGTCTACTCAATTCAATAACCGTGGCACTATGGCGGGTGCGGCGCTGGTAAAAGACGCAATGTATAGCGGTTCTTTACTCATTCGTCTGTTACAAGGGTAACAATTTAAAGTAACCACACTAAAAATTGCGCTACCTCAAACTGGCTGTCTGAGGATTCTTTTAGAATTTCTGCACTGAATTATTTATTCCATTAACTATCCCTAATTAGTTTAAGTTGCAGAGCAAGCCTGCTTTACGTGGGTTTGAATGTGGTCGCAATAGCATTTCCAAAACAGTATTCGGCTCACCAGGCAACTTGAAGTACGAAGGGTTCTTTCCCTTAAAATATCGGTGGAGTCAACCATGCTGAAGCGTTTTTTTGTCACGGGTACTGATACAGCTGTTGGCAAAACAGTTGTATCCCGTGCATTACTTCAGGCGTTGGTGTCAGCGGGACATACTGCTGCAGGGTATAAACCTGTAGCCAAAGGCAGTCAGGAGACACCGGAAGGGTTACGTAACCGTGATGCGCTGGTGCTCCAGTCTGTCTCCTCGCTTGAATTACCTTATGACGCCGTCAATCCTATAGCACTGAGCGAAGAAGAAAGCAGTGTTGCACACAGCTTCCCTATAAATTACAGCCTGTTATCTGATGGCCTGGCGAAGTTGTCCGGCCAGGTTCAGCATGTTGTTGTAGAGGGCACGGGGGGCTGGCGCAGCCTGATGAACGATCTGCGGCCGCTTTCTGAATGGGTGGTGCAGGAACAATTGCCAGTGCTGATGGTCGTGGGTATCCAGGAAGGGTGTATTAACCACGCATTACTTACTGCTCAGGCTATCGCCAATGACGGATTACCGCTACTTGGCTGGGTGGCTAACCGTATTAATCCTTGCCTGGCGCACTATGCAGAAATAATCGACGTGCTCAGCAAAAAGATCCCTGCACCGTTAGTGGGTGAAGTGCCCTATTTGCCGAGGGCTGAACAGAGGGATTTGGCGCGTTACCTTGATTTATCCGTACTGGGCCTTACGGTAAATCGAGTCCGGCCACAACCAGCGTGATAGCACGGAAGCGATAACGCTTGCCAGCAAAAGGGCGGGTAACAAGCTGTACTCGCCCGTCATTTCGCAAACCATCAATGCAGCCATGATTGGCGCATGCGTGGTGGCTGCAAGTAAAGCTGCCATGCCTGTCAGGCCGAAGCACAGCACACCTTCAATATTCACGCCATAAAGCATGCCCCACAAGCGTCCTGCACATAGCCCTGTTGCCACGCCAATGAATAAGGTAGGTGTGAAAACACCCCCTGGCGCACCGGAACAACTGCTTGCCAGCACTGCCAGCAATTTACACAGCAAAATTAGGCCAATAAACCCGAACAGCGGGGGTTGGCTTAGGAATGCCTGAACTACACTGTAGCCATTGCCCCAAACCATAGGGGTAAAGGCAGAAAGACAACCAACGATTACCCCTCCAGCCATGAGCCTGACTGGCAATGGCGTTATTTTTTGGAACCCTTTGCGGCTGGCGCACATCAGCCTTAACAGTAATGCGCCCCAGCACCCCATAAACACACCAAGTAGTGCCATTTCAAGGTACTGATAAGGTGTTGGTGCGGAAAGGGGAATCACCTGGTAGAGTGTAGTTTTGCCTTCACTCAGTAATTGTGTCACCAGTTGTGCACTTACAGCAGCAATGACAACCGGCCCCAGCGAAGCCAACATTAAGGTGCCAAACAGCACTTCGGCAATAAACAGGCTTCCCGCAAGTGGTGCGTGATAGGCGCTGGCCATCCCGGCTGCAGCGCCACAGGCCAGCCATAATTTCCACTCTTTTTGTGGCGTCAGGTAGCGGCATAATTTGGAGGCGGCAAGTGAGGCAAGCAGTATCATGGCACCTTCGCGGCCGATGGCACTCCCGGTTGAAACCACAATCAGCGAAGCACCGGATTTAACCAGGCTGCGCTGAGTATCAAGCTGCCCGTCGCCACTTTCAATAGCTTCCATATAGTCATCCGGCCCGTGTGGGTGCTGGCGTGAATGGCGTTGCCAAAGCCACAAAACCAGGCCCGCCAATAAACCGCCTATAGCCGGAGTCAAAATTCGTCGCCAGACAGGTAAGGCATCGGCGGCTGCAACCAGGCTTCCATCGGCGCTCCCCAGCACCGCATTCTCCAGAAACAGCAATGTCTGGCGAAACAACCAGACTGCCAGCGCGGCTGCAATACCTGTGGCAATTGCCAGCAACAGGCGGCGCAGCATACTGCGAATTTCCGGAAAAGGGTGGAGACGATGCATAGCCGAGGTTCCCAAAAGTGAATCTCTATTTTAACTATCCATCAGTACCTTAGCATTCCAGTTATAAGGTTATATTGAAACGAAATATAACAAAAAGTGACGACGTCACGTTGTTAGGTGAATTTAATACCCGGTCTGGCTGCAATAGCCAGACTGGGTAGGAAAAGTGCAAGTTAGCGCCATAACGGTTTATCTGCGACGGGCACAGGGGATTCTGCTTGCCAGTGTTGAAGGGTTATTTGCGTGAGTTGGCACAGCGCAGAATAAAAATCACCAGGTTCACTTTCTGCCAGTACATTAAGAAACCGGGGAGCCCAGGGAAGTATATGCCAGGCAAGCAGTTCATTGGTGGCCTGTTCCTGGCCATTTTCCGCCAGCCATGCAGCCAACATTAAGAGAGTACCAATATGGTCTTCCGGTTCATTTTGGTTGGTTTCATACTGAATTCCAAGGTGTTGCATCCAGCTACGTAATGCCAGCAAAGAGTCCCCAAACAAGACATTTTCTTTATCAAGCCATACTGAACCCCATGGGGGAGACGGCAAAGTATCAGGGCCAATAAATAACCTCTGCCAGGTTTCATTCAACTGCATGCCCTGTGCAGCAGATGACTGCATTTTTACTGCAATATTTTTCAGTTTGTCATCCATCCAGGGCCAATCCTGTAACCAGCCACCACTTAAGAAAGCGTCAACTAACTGGCGAGATTGCTGTGCTTGCGGGGGAAAATAAAACAGCGCGCCAAGTGCGCGTCCTGTCAGAGCAATGTTCTCCAGGCGGGACATGTTTATACCTCAATCAACAGTAAATAAGCGGGCATCCTCGCCCGCAGAAAATTCAGCCTGCCACAGCCATACCAACAGTCATATGCAGGCCGTAAAATAACCCTCGGCCAATCAATTCACCGAGAATAACCAGCACCCATCCGGTGAGCAAGCCCGGTAACGATGGGTTTTTTCGCCGAACCAACGGGCAAACCCAGCAACCCAGCCCCAGGACCAGCAGTACCATGCGCACGGTTTGCCATTGTGCAAAATTGGGAAGCAACGCGGTGGCCTGTTGAACTGAACTATGGATCCCTGCAAGGCTTGTCGCCTGGGCGAATGATGCAATAAAGGCAACCAGCAGTGCGATAACACTGAGCGTTGCAAAACGACTACCACTGAACGAAACATTCGCCTGACGAAGTAAAATTGCGCCCAGTAACGGCCCGGTAAGCACCACCGTGAGGAAAAAGCCAAGCGTGGTATAGCCATTATGCCAGGTGGGAACGGTATCAATTTGGTAAACGCGAGTCATTGCCCAGACAAAACCCAGCCCGGCAATAATGCTTATCAACAGCACTGATTTTGCCAGCAACTCTGGCATCTTATGAAGAAAACTCAGTAACCACCATAAACCACCAATGGCAAAAAACAGCGAACCACTGGCGATTTCGTTACTCAGCGCAGATTGCCCTAAACGGTTAAGGGAATTAAGAGCACGCCACGGGGAACCAAGGTGCAGTATCGAGGCAACAAACGCCAGGCCCATTATTACCCACAGGAAAAACATGCTCCGCACCACTCGGCGTTGTGCTGCGGGGTTATTATCGAATGCTATCCAGCCAAGACCGGTAACAATTAAGCCACCAACTACACTTTGGCCCAACACAGTGAACAACACCAGGGGCCACTCTTGCCAGCCGCTGCCCATATTAAACCTCCTCCGGGTTAGCCAGATAACCGGTACGGTCTCCCGTTGGGCGGCTATTAGCGTTGGGTTTTATCACAATTGAGGGTTGCGTGAAGTGAGCTGCAGGGAGCGGGGCGATAGCAGCCAGAGAACCATGTTGTTTGCGCAGTTCGGCAATAGGGCCAAAATCCAGTGCCCGCAATGGGCAGGATTCTACACACACGGGTTTTTCACCCTTCGCTACACGGGAATAACAGCCGTCGCATTTGGTCATATGCCCTTTTGCCGCGTTATATTGTGGTGCGCCATAAGGGCATGCCATATGGCAGTAACGGCATCCGATGCAGACATCTTCATTTACCACCACAAATCCGTCTTCCCGCTTATGCATAGCGCCACTTGGGCAGACTTTAGTGCAGGCCGGGTCGGCACAATGGTTGCAGGCAATCGAAAGGTAATAGGCAAAAACATTTTGCCGCCAGACTCCGTCATCTTCCTGCCAGTTACCTCCGGCGTACTCATAGATGCGCCTGAAACTGACATCTGGTGTTAAGTCCTTGTAATCCTTGCAGGCAAGTTCACAAGTTTTGCAACCTGTGCAACGGCTTGAATCAATAAAGAAACCATACTGTGTTGACATGGGCAAGGCTCCTTATACCTTCTCAATTTCGACGAGGTTGGTATGTTGTGGGTTGCCTTTTGCCAGGGGAGATGGGCGCTGTGTGGTTAATGTATTGACACATGCGCCATGATCAATACGGTCTCCGGTCATATTGGCATCATGCCATGCTCCCTGGCCCATTGCGCTTACGCCGGGCATAATGCGTGGTGTCACTTTCGCGGGAATGCGTAATTCACCTCGGTCATTAAATACCCGCACCATATCCCCTTGTTGAATTCCTCGCTGTTTAGCATCTATCGGGTTGATCCAAACTTCCTGGCGGCAGGCTGCTTGCAAAACATCGACATTACCGTAGGAGGAATGGGTCCGTGCTTTATAGTGGAAACCAAATAATTGTAAGGGCCATTTCTGCCTGTCAGGAGAGTCCCAGCCCTCAAAAGTGCTGGCATAAACAGGCAGGGGGCTGATGACCTCGTCGGGTTTTATTTGCCATTGTTTTGCTATTTCAGCCAACTGGGAGGAATAAATTTCAATTTTCCCTGAAGGGGTTTTTAGTGGATGCGCAACCGGGTCATCGCGGAAATCCTTATAGGCAACGAAATGCCCGGCCGGGTCTTTACGTTTATAAATCCCCATTTTGCGCAGTTCTTCGTATTCCGGGAGTTTAGGGTCACGGGCCTGCATTTTACTGTACAGGTAGTGCAGCCACTCACGCTGAGTACGGCCTTCGGTAAATTTCTGATAAATATCGGGGCCAAGGCGGCGGGCTATTTCACTGGTTATCCAGTAGATTGGTTTACGCTCAAATTTTGCGGAAGTTGCTGGCTGAATAAATATCAGGTAGCCCATATTGCCCGCATAATCATTGGGAATAATATCTTCCTGTTCAACTGTCATCAGGTCGGGCAACAAAATATCGGCATATTTCGCCGAAGCTGTTAAAAAGTTGTCGATAACCACAATCATTTCGCATTGTTTATCATCCTGCAAAATATCATGAGTGCGGTTTACCTGAGCATGTTGGTTCACCAGCGCGTTACCCGCATAGTTCCAGATAAATTTAATGGGTACATCGAGCTTTTCTTTACCGCGCACGCCATCACGGAGTGCTGTCATTTCCGGCCCCCGAGTGATGGCATCGGTCCAGGTGAAACAAGAGATTGCTGTTTTGACCGGATTCTCCAGTACTGGCATTCGTTCTATGGTAATGGTCCAGGTCGATTCACGCGCACCACTGTTGCCGCCATTGATGCCAACATTACCGGTAAGAATAGGGAGCATGGCAATTGCGCGGGATGTCAGCTCGCCATTAGCCTGGCGCTGGGGCCCCCATCCCTGGCAAATATAGGCGGGTTTTGTGCTACCTATTTCCCTGGCTAGTTGAATAATTTTGTCCGCCGGAATACCGGTAATAGCCGATGCCCACTGCGGGGTTTTGGGCGTTTTATCGTCGCCAGCACCGAGGATCCACGCTTTATAATGAGCATTGGCAGGAGCATCGGCGGGCAATGTTTTCTCGTCATAACCAACGCAATAGCTATCTAAAAACGCCTGATCAACTAAGTTCTCGGTAATCAAAACCCAGGAGATACCCGAAACCAGCGCTGCATCCGTACCCGGGCGTATCGGAATCCACTCATCTTCACGCCCGGCTGCGGTATCCGTGTACCGGGGGTCAATGACTATCATTCTGGCATTTGAAATGGCTCGTGCCTGTTCGAGGAAATAAGTAATCCCGCCCCCGCTCATACGGGTTTCTGCAGGGTTATTCCCAAACATAACAACCAGTTTGGAATTTTGAATATCCGAAGTGCTGTTGCCCAGGTTGCTGCCATAGGTATAGGGCATGGCACAGGAAATTTGTGCGGTGCTGTAGGTACCGTATTGGTTGAGAGAACCCCCGTAGCAATTCATCAGACGAGTAACGAGCGATGCTGAAGGCGAGGAGCGTGTGACATTGCCACCAACGATCCCGGAACTGTAATTGATATAAACAGCTTCATTACCCCAAGTTTTGACCACCCGCTTCAGGTTGGTAGTAATGGTGTCCAGCGCTTCATCCCAGGAGATTCGCTCGAATTTACCTTCACCACGTTTACCAACCCGCTTCATTGGGTAATTCAGCCTGTCTGGGTGGTTCATTCTGCGGCGAATTGAACGCCCCCGCAGGCAGGCGCGCACCTGGTGATCGCCATAAATATCTAACCCGGTATTATCAGTTTCAACCCAGGTAACTTCGTCGTCAGTAACATGCAGGCGCAATGCGCACCTGCTACCACAGTTTACCGAACACGCCCCCCAAACCACTTTATCCGTGGCTGGCGACAGACCCTGTTTTACCGCCGCACTTGCAGGGCGCAAACCGAATGGCAAACTTACACTACCCGCCGCCAGTGCCAACCCACTCAGCACACCAGATTTCACCAGCGTCCGGCGGCTGATTCCGCTATGTTCATCGCTCGACATAACCTGCTCCATCACAATAAAAAGTGGGTAACTACAAAATGTAATGCGTTGATGAAGCGTGAATGGCTACGTGGGCAGATGCCAGTTGACTGCTACAGGCTCATTGCACCATGAAAAACGCTTCAGTCGCTTTTCGTTACCAGGCTAATAATCTTCAATGTGCAGTGTGGCAGGGCGAACGGAGGGAAATATTATTTCGAATCAAATATCCGGGGGTTTGTGTGATAAAACCAACAGAGTGCTGGCAAGGCAAAAAATAACATCAACTGTTGACGTGGCCTGAGAACAAGCCACGCCGGTAGTGGTCATTAAGGCGAAGGGGTGTGCATCTCTGCATCGCCATTGTTATCCGTGTTATCGCCTTTTTGGTAGAGAATTTTAAATGTATCGTTTGCACAATGACCAACAACCTGTGCGCCCGATTGCTCCGCCTGGTCATTGGCAACTATTGTCAGTGAGAAGTTATCCGGGTCAACACCATTATGAATAATGCGTTGTTCGATATCGGCTTTTACGCGTTCGCAGGATGCTGGCGCAGCCAGCGCAGAAAAGCTAAAACACAGTAACAATGCTGTAGGCCATAAAACGGCTTTCATAGGTATTACCTCCTGAATTTGTGTGATACCTCAGTCTGGCAGATAATAGGTAAAGTACTGTATTGCTTTATATCATTTAAACAGGTTAATTCTGATTTGATAAGGAACTATGTGCGATACGTCATTCCAGTGAGTTTAATGGCGATTTTCCTCGCAGGTTGCGATGACAATCAGCCCCCGCAGGCGCTGACGCCTGAAATGGCCAGTTTTTCTAATGAATTCGATTTCGACCCGGTGCGTGGCCCGGTTAAAACGTTGACAGAAATGTTGCTTAATGAAGAGGGCAAAGTTGAGCGGCGCTTCCACGCCACGTTATCTCGGGAAGGGTGCTTTAATACACTTGATATGCATGATGTAACGCGCAATACCGATTCCTCTTTGTTGCTCGATGCCAATTACTATGTCGATACGATTACCCAGGATAAGTTGATTCGGTTACAGGGGAAATGCCAGCTGGAATCTATTCCGGCTGTTGGGGTGACTTACCAGACCAACGATAATGATTTCATTACTGGCGTGGAAAGTAACAACTTGAGTATTACCTACAGCTATGCGCCAAACGGCTTTCCCCTGGGGCGGGTAACCAAAAGAGGTGACCACACGCTGGAAATCCGTAACTTCCCGGATAAAGACACACGGAAGTTACTCGATTACCACACAGAAACATGGGTAAATGGCAAGCAGGTGAGTAAAACGGTACAAGCGTGTGACTATGACAGCCACAACAACCCAACAACCTGCGAAATTGAAACTACCGATATTACAGCAAAACCAGAAACACAAACCCGGTATACGGTAAAATACGAGATTGAATATTACTGAACTGTACTGGCTGCACTTGTTGCAGCCAGTTAGCATCACTGCGCTGTGGGCTTCACCATCCCATTGGCGGGTATTTTGTGCAGTGCCATATACTGGTGCTGCAGAATATACATTCTGATGGTGTTGCGGTATTCACCATTAATAAAGAACTCATGCACCAATTCACCTTCCACAATAAATCCCAGCTTTTTGTAGATATGAATCGCTTTGTCATTTTCTTTATCGACAATGAGATAGAGCTTATACAGGTTGAGAACAGTAAAACCATAATCCATAGCCAGTTTTGCTGCCCGTGATGCCAGGCCTTTCCCCTGAAATTCAGGTGAGATAATTATCTGGAATTCTGCCCGGCGGTGGACATGGTTAATTTCAACCAATTCGACCAGCCCGGCTTTCTGCCCCTGGCACTCAACAACAAAACGCCGTTCGCTTTGATCATGAATATGTTTATCGTACAGGTCCGATAACTCAACAAAAGCTTCATAGGGCTCTTCAAACCAGTAACGCATGACACTGGCATTGTTATCGAGCTGGTGGACAAACCGCAAATCTTCGCGCTCAAGTGGGCGCAATTTTATTTCATCAGGCCCTGACATGAATATTATTCCCTATAATTTAAGTGTGCTCCCGGCTGGCGGGAGCGGGGAGATATTACGGTGCTATCTGGCGGCCAGTGTTACGGTCCAGGCAACGCAGCGTATTTGGTTCCCAGTATGCATTGACATTCGTGCTTTTCAGGCACCGATCACGTGCATCAAATGCTGCATCTTCTTTATCCCATTCTTTTTCAACTCGGTTATTCACCTTATTGCGCAAAGACCGCGTGTCATTCCATTGTTCTTTATCCATCGCTGCATTTTGGCGGCTTTGAGCACTATCGCCTGATTCAATAATCAGTTTATCGGTTTGTGATAAAGCGGGTGCAGAAAATGCCACTGCACTGGCCAGCAGGGCTACAGGTAGTAATGAAGCTAAAAATTGTCCTGCTTTATTCATAGAGACTCCTTATTTCACATAATCACCGGATCCTTGTTTTGTATTTACGTACAGGAAGGCCCGGGCACCTGTCTCGTAAACTAGCTCGAGTATATAACATTGTCCTGCTGGCTCAACACCGCAGGTATATCTCGTTGCAATTAGATGCAGGTTTATCATAAGAGCCTATCCCATTAGGGCTATTTTACTTGCCATTTTGAACCTGGGCAGTGCTCGAAATCCTCACTTACTTACTCCGTGTACGCTCCGGTTTCTGCGCGCAGCCCGCTGCGTTTTTAGGCATTAAAACACGATTTCATTTTATTTTGTGATTCAAATCACATTTAACTACCATTCTAGTCTTGTAGTAGGGGAAACATGTCGTACATCATGATCACACCTAACTGAGTCTGCCAGGATAAACCCATCCTGGTTTAATCCGCTGAATGATGAGTTTAATAATGGAAAAGACGTTATTAGCAGCAAAAGCAACCTGTCCAGCCTATGACAGAAGTGCGCTTAAAACCCGTATTGTTCATCTTGGTTTTGGTGCATTCCACCGCGCCCACCAGGGCGTTTATGCCGATATTCTGGCTGCTGAACACCAGAGTGATTGGGGTTATTGCGAAGTCAATCTGATTGGTGGTGAACAGCAAATCGCTGATTTACACCGCCAGGACAACCTGTATACCGTCGCCGAAATGTCGGCTGATAATTGGCAGGCTCGTGTTGTCGGTGTGGTCAACCGCGCTATGCATGTCTCGGTAGATGGCCTGGAAGCTGTTCTGGAAGCCATGTGTGAACCACAAGTGGCCATTGTCTCTCTGACAATTACAGAAAAAGGTTATTGCCACTCTCCGGCGACAGGCGAACTCAACCTTGACCATCCGATGATTGCAGAAGATTTACGCCACCCACAACAACCAAAATCAGCAGCTGGCGTGATTGTAGCCGCATTGGCACTACGAAAAGCGCGTGGTCTGGCACCGTTCAGTGTGATGTCGTGTGACAACATGCCGGAGAATGGCCATGTTACCCGCAAAGTTGTACTGGCCTATGCCCGGCAAGTGGATGCAGAGCTTGCTAACTGGATTGAGCAACATGTCACTTTCCCATGCACAATGGTCGACCGCATTGTACCGGCTGTAACAGCTGATACGCTGGATAAAATTGAAAAGATAACTGGCGTTCGTGACCCGGCAGGCGTTGCCTGTGAGCCATTCCGCCAGTGGGTGATTGAAGATAATTTTGTCGCAGGCCGCCCTGAATGGGAAAAAGCGGGCGCACAACTGGTTAGCGATGTAATCCCGTTTGAAGAAATGAAATTACGCATGCTTAACGGCAGCCATTCATTCCTTGCTTATTTGGGTTACCTTGCCGGTTACCAGCACATTAATGACTGCATGGGCGATGATAATTACCGCCGCGCAGCACATGCACTGATGTTGCGTGAACAGGCTCCGACCTTGCAAGTTCAGGGGGTGGACCTGGCGCGTTATGCTGATTTGCTGATTGAGCGTTACACCAACCCGGCACTACGCCATCGTACCTGGCAAATCGCGATGGATGGTAGCCAGAAGTTACCGCAGCGTATGCTGGATTCCGTTCGCTGGCATCGTGCACATAACAGCGATTTTTCACTACTGGCGATGGGTGTTGCCGGGTGGATGCGTTATGTCGGTGAGGTTGATGAACAAGGCCAGCCTATTGAAGTTATGGACCCATTGCTGCCGGTTATCCGTGAAGCTACCGCCGCATCTGCTGCAGATGACTCTCGGGTTAACGCCCTGTTAGGGATAAGCGCGATATTTGGTACAGATTTGCCACAAGACCCGGTCTTTGTGGATGCTGTTACCCAGGCCTGGCGTTCACTGCTTGCGAAGGGTGCAAAAGCGACTGTTGCTGCATGGGCTCAGGCTAATGCCTGATAGCTCGCCATCAACAAGATAGCGGCCATATAAAAACCAAACCCGGTTTTTTCCGGGTTTGATTCTGATGACAAACCTCATGTTCTCACAGAAAGAGAGAATGTCACCCAATAAAAAACCAGGAAAATCAATTCATTGATTTTCGGCTGCTCACTAAAAAGAAGGGAAAACCACGCTTTTCCCTTCTTTTTCATCAATCTGAAACCCGGCTTTTGCCGGGTTTTTTAGGCGGTTAAGCCTGTATTCTTAAGCGTTAATGCCCATTCAGAGTCATGTTAACTCAAGCTCAATCCCTGCGAACACTGCACGGTTTATTGCTCTTCTGTAAACCAGTCGCGGTTTTCCTGGCGGATTAACAACACCGACGCACTTATCTCAGCAAGATGCTGATGCATGGTTTCATCTGCCAGTTGTTCATCATGCTTTTCCAGAGCCCGGAATATCGACCAGTGTTGCTCAAGCAACATTTCATGAGGCGTAACATGGTCAAGGCTCATAAACCGGACCCTGTCCATTGCTGCTTTAATATTTTCGATAGTTTCCCAGGCAAGGCGACACTGAGCAATGTCACAAAGCCGTTGGTGAAAATCATCATCCAGCTGAAAAAAATCGTTCAACTGGTGGCGGTCAACCGCAGTACGCTGCTGATTAAGGTTTTGCTCTAACTGGTAAAGTTGCTCGTCTGTAATCAGCGAGGCGGCGCGGCGTACCACTGCACGTTCAATCGCTTCTCGCACAAAACCGCCACTACGTACCTGATTCAGTGAAATTTTATTGACGTAACTCCCACGCTGTGGGCGAATCTGGATCAGGCCATTTTCAGCCAGCTTGATAAAGGCCTCACGTACTGGCTGGCGCGAAACATCAAAACGGAGCGACACTTCTTTTTCTGAAAGCGGAGTGCCGGGCGGAATCAGGCAGTGCACAATATCGCGCCGCAAAATACGGTATATCTGCTGGTTAACAGGTTGGGTTGGGTTGAGAAACGTTTCAGCGGCCATGGTTTGCCTTTTGTTAGAGAAAACCCAATGATTTTACCCTGTTTTTTGCTATTCGCCCATACCCGGCAGGAATGCCGGGTGGGGACAATCAGGCGGAACGATGCACACTTAAACCGGCAAAAGTTTGGCTGACAGGCATCATCTCAAGCGTATTGATGTTGACATGAGCAGGCAGGGTGGCAACCCACCAGACCGCTTCGGTAACATCTTCAGGGGTCAGCGGTTGTGTATTCTGGTAAGTCTTGTCCGCTTTATCATCATCACCTTTAAAGCGTACATTGGAAAACTCAGTGCCACCAACCAGACCCGGCTCAATATCTGTTACCCGAACCCCGGTACCGTTCAGGTCAGTACGCAGGTTAAGGCTAAATTGGCGAACGAATGCTTTGGTCGCCCCATAAACATTACCGCCCGCATAAGGCCAGCTACCGGCAGTGGAACCAATATTGATAACATGCCCACGGTTACGTTCAACCATGCCCGGTAACACTGCGCGTGTCATATATACCAGGCCTTTGGTATTGGTATCAATCATGGTTTCCCAGTCATCCGCGCTGGCTTTATGTGCAGGCTCTAAACCCAGGGCGAGCCCGGCATTATTTACCAGAACATCAATATCACGCCATTCGGCGGGCAGCGAACTAATAGCAGATTCAATTGCCGCACGATTACGCACATCCAGTTGAAGCGTCAGCACACTGTCACCGAGAGCATCCTGTAATGTTTTTAAACGCTCAGCACGGCGCCCGGTGGCAATAACTCTATGCCCGTTCGCCACAAAACGGCGAGTAATTGCTTCACCAAACCCGGCGGTTGCGCCTGTAACCAGAATAAGCATCTGTCTGTTCCTCTAGATTTTGCGTGGTTTTGCTCATGGCAGTTCAGGGAGTGGGGCTCAGAGTCTCATTGATATCCAACATCGCGTTGTGAAGCCGGAAGTGAGTATTGGGCGACATCATTAAAGCCTGGGCTGCTGCCTGAAGAAGAAACTATACCTTAGCATGCAAAACATAAGCTTGAGAACTCTGCACCTGATGTCAGGGGTAGAATGTTCTCTGGTGGTGCAAGTGAGCCATTGTGGTGCAGTCGGTTCAGGCAAATAAGTACGGCAAATCGGGCTGTTAAACTAAAATAAGAAAGAGCAAACGGTTGCTTTAATATGCAACCGTTTGCGCCAACAAAAAAACGATCTTTGTTGCGCAAATGAATTAAAAATAACTAACTACATGAATAATAAGATTAAATATATAAATTAAAATTGGCACTCTGATTGCAAGTTACCAAAAACGATATTGTTATTTTATTCACCTGCATAATAAAAGAGGGGTAACCCTCATTAAAGAGGCTGATTATGGCTGTTAACTATACTCAGGCTGTCCGGGGGCAATTTTTTGATATAACTCAGCCTTCAGACGATCCTGCTACCATCGCTGAGCACGCCCGTTACCTGGAAGATGGCCTGCTATTACTTGAAAATGGGCATATTCTGGGTTTGTACGACTGGTCTGACGGACAACACTTGCTGAGAAACACGGATGATGTGGCGGATTACCGTGGAAAACTGATCGTCCCTGGGTTTGTCGACACCCATCTTCATTATCCACAAACAGAAATGATCGGTGCCTGGGGGGAACAACTGTTGAGCTGGCTGGAAACTTATACCTTTCCTGTTGAGCGCCAGTTTGAAAGCGAAGCCCATGCTATTCATATGTCAGCCTTTTTCCTGAATCAATTACTCAGTAATGGCACCACAACCGCGCTGGTGTTTGGCACGGTCCACCCGCAGTCAGTGGATGCGTTATTTAATGTCGCCTTGCAACTTGGCATGCGCCTGATAGCCGGCAAAGTAATGATGGACCGCAATGCCCCTGATTACTTGACAGAAACGCCCGAGCAGAGCGAGCAGCACACCCGCGAACTAATAACGCGCTGGCACAAAAAAGGGCGGCTTAACTATGCACTCACTCCGCGTTTCGCACCCACTTCTTCACCTGAATTGCTGGCGGTGGTTGAACGCCTGCGTACAGAATTTCCAGATATCTGGTTACAAACACATTTAAGTGAAAACCCCCAGGAAGTGGCGTGGGTAAAAAGCCTGTGGCCTGAACAGAAAAATTACCTCGGGGTTTATGACAGCTACCACCTGACCGGGCGTCGTAGCGTATTTGCCCATGCCATTCATCTTGATGACGACGAATGGAACTGCCTGCAGCGTACTGAGTCAGCAGTGGCTTTTTGCCCCACATCCAATCTGTTTTTAGGCAGTGGGCTGTTTAATTTACAGCGTTGCCAACAACAACGTGTGCGTATTGGCATTGGGACGGATGTCGGGGCAGGTACCACATTCAGCATGTTACGGACTCTTGGTGAAGCTTACAAAGTGGCGCAGTTGCAATCATTTCGCCTGAGTGCCTGCGAAGCATTTTACTACGCCACTTTAGGGGGGGCTTATGCCCTGGACCTGGACAACTACATTGGCAATTTTATGCCTGGCAAAGAAGCTGATTTTGTTGTGCTTGACCCGCAAGCCACACCATTGCAGCGCCTGCGCGACAGCCATTGCCGCGATATCTACGAGCGATTGTTCGTGCTGATGACCCTTGGGGATGACCGCAATATCTGGCAAACCTGGGTAAATGGGCGGCCTGTATGGTCCAGAGATGAATGCGAGGTGGCGGCATGATTACGTTTTTGCATAACCGGGCACGAACCACACTGACCGATATCGACCCGGATACCACTGTGCTGAACTGGCTGCGTGGCCCGGCGGGTTGCACGGGAACGAAAGAAGGTTGCGCCTCTGGTGATTGCGGGGCCTGCACGGTGGTCGTTGGCGAACCACAACATGGCAAAATGGTATGGAAAACGGCAAATAGCTGCCTGATGCTGGTAAGCCAGTTGCAGGGCAAACAGTTGTTAACCGTGGAAGACCTGGCACAGGGCAATCAGTTACATCCGGCACAGCAAACCCTTGCCGATAATCACGGCTCCCAGTGTGGTTTTTGCACACCTGGTATTGTGATGTCGATGTTCGCTTTACAAAAGAATGCCCCTGGCGCAGACCGCCACTCCATTGAGCAACACTTGGGCGGTAACCTCTGCCGCTGCACTGGTTACCGGCCAATCATTGAAGCGGCACAGGCTTTATGCCAGGCACCGGATGACGATCAGTTTCAGGCCAATTCAGCCGCTATTGCGCAACAACTGGCACAAATCACCGGCGAAGAAAACGACGACGAAGAAAACGATGCCACAACCGAACTGGCTGGCGGTAACCACCGTTGCCTGTTACCAAAAGATATTACAAGCCTTGCCCGGTTATACCAGCAATACCCACAAGCACACTTACTGGCTGGTGGAACGGACCTTGCGCTGCAGATTACCCAGTTTTACCGCCAGTTACCGCTGCTGATTAGCCTTAATCATGTGAAAGAACTTAGTGCCATCACCGTGACTGATTCCATGATAACCCTGGGGGCAACAGCCCGCCTGTCGGACATCGGCCATCAGTTGCAAAGTTACATTCCGGCTTTTAGTGAGATGCTGACACGTTTTGCTTCCTGCCAGGTTCGTAACCAGGCAACCCTTGCCGGAAACCTGGCAAATGCTTCGCCAATTGGCGATGGTGCGCCAATGTTACTGGCGCTGGGGGCAAGTCTTTCCTTACAGTGCGGCGAACAACAACGTGAACTACCACTGGATGACTTTTTCCTCGATTACCGTAAAACCGCACTGGCGCCGGGTGAATTTATTCGCGCTATTCATATTCCAAGAGTGACAGTGTCACCTTCATTTCAGGCATGGAAAGTGTCGAAACGGCGTGAAGACGATATTTCAACAGTATTTGGCGCATTTAATCTGCACCATGATCAGGGCGTCATCACCTCAGCCCGGCTGGCATTTGGCGGTATGGCGGCGGTACCGGCCAGAGCACTGGCCTGTGAGTCTGAGCTGTGCGCAAAGCCGTTATCAGAAACTACATTAGCGGCGGCCTGCTCAGCGCTGGATAAGGATTTCTCTCCAATGTCAGATTTCCGTGGCACAAAAGACTACCGCCTGCAGGTAGCAAAAAATCTATTGCGCCGTTATTTCATGAGCCAGCTACAAGGCTCAGACCTGGTGGAGGTGAGTCAGTATGTCGGGTAACCCAGTAAGCCTTGATGAACAGGCACTTAAAGCTCAATTTCTCAACACCTTCAACCAGGGCGCAGGGCGCAGGCAGAAACATGAAAGCGCTGATAACCAGGTGAGTGGCAAAGCCACCTATGTTGATGATCGTCTGGTCCTGCCGGGGATGCTCTATTTATGCCCGGTACTCAGCGAACATGCTCATGCCCGCATTATCTCTGTTGATACTGACGCCTGTTACCAGGTACCCGGCGTAGTCAGGGTGCTTAGCTGGCAGGATGTACCAGGGGAACTGGATATTGGCCCGCTCGCTCCTGGCGACCCATTGTTTGCCAAAGACACCGTGGAATATCACGGGCAAGTCGTGCTCACGGTTGCGGCGATAACACAGGAAGCTGCACGGGCGGGCGCAATGGCAGCAGTTGTTCGTTACCAGCCACTGGATGCCGTACTGGATGTAGAAGACGCACTGGCCCGTGAATTGTATGTCGAAGCGCCCCATGTCCACCTGCGGGGCGATGCAACAACCGCGCTTGCAACGGCACCTAACCGGATTCAGGGGCAGTTCCATATTGGTGGCCAGGAACATTTTTACCTGGAAGGGCAAATCGCAGTGGTACAGCCAGGTGAAGATAACCAGGTACAGGTCTGGTCTTCCACCCAGCATCCCACCGAAGTGCAGAAACTGGTGGCATCGGTATTGGGTGTCAGCATGAATAAAGTGACCGTGGATATGCGCCGCATGGGCGGGGGGTTTGGTGGCAAAGAAACCCAGGCGGCAGGTATTGCCTGCCACGCTGCCCTGGCCGCCAGCCTGACAGGCAAACCGGCAAAAATGCGCCTTTCGCGGCGTGATGATATGCGTATAACGGGTAAGCGCCACCCGTTTTTTGTCCGTTACGATGTCGGTTTCACCGACGAAGGTATATTGCATGGCGTACATATCGATCTTGCCGCCAATTGTGGTTACTCCCTTGATCTGTCTGGATCAATATGCGACAGGGCGATGTTCCACGCCGACAATGCCTATTACCTGGGCGATGCCCGCATAACAGGCTACCGATGCCGGACCAATCTGGCCTCCAACACGGCCTATCGGGGTTTTGGCGGGCCGCAGGGTATGGTGGCAATCGAACAAATCATGGACAGAATTGCTCGTGAATGTGGCCTGGATCCGCTTGAGGTTCGCCAGCGTAATTTCTACGGAGCACCGGGGCGTGATATGACCCATTACGGGCAGCAGGTCACCCATAATCTGGCGGAAGTGCTTACAAGCCAACTGGTTCACAGCGCCCAATATGCAAAGCGCCGGGCAGATATCTCCACCTTTAACCGCAATAACCCGGTGCTGAAGCGGGGGCTGGCTATGACGCCAGTGAAGTTTGGCATCTCTTTTACCTCAAGTTTCCTTAACCAGGCTGGGGCGCTTATCCTGATTTACACCGATGGCACGGTACAGCTTAACCATGGTGGTACCGAAATGGGCCAGGGGCTGAATACCAAAGTCGCTCAGGTGGTGGCGCAAGTGCTGCAAATACCACTGAGCGCCATTCAGGTTACGCCAGCCAGCACCGGGAAAGTACCCAATACCTCGCCTACAGCCGCTTCATCCGGGGCGGATCTTAACGGCAAAGCTGCGGAAATTGCCGCACAAACTCTGAAAAAACGCCTGACGGATATGCTGTGTGGCTTGCATCAGTGTAAAGAGGAAGAGGTGGTATTTAATAATGGCGTAGTCCAGGTGCCGGGGAAACACTACGCTTTTGCAGAAGTGGCAACCCTGGGTTGGCTTAACCAGGTACCACTCTCTGCAACGGGTTTCTATAAAGTGCCGGGGATCCATTACGACCGGTCGGCAGGTAAAGGTTCGCCGTTCTATTACTTCTCCTGGGGGATGGCTTGTGCCGAGGTGCTGGTGGATACCCTTACCGGGGAATACCGCTTGCTGCGCGCAGACATTTTGCACGATGTGGGGGATTCACTGAACCCAGCTCTGGATATCGGCCAAATTGAGGGGGGCTTTATTCAGGGCGCCGGATGGCTGACAACCGAGGAGTTGTGCTGGGATAAAAATGGGCGGTTAGTCACCGATGGGCCTATGAGCTATAAAATTCCGGCAATCAGTGATATTCCGCCTGATTTAAGAGTCAACCTGCTGGAAAACCACCCGAATCCGCAGCAAACGGTATTTCGCTCCAAAGCCGTGGGTGAACCCCCGTTTATGCTGGGGATCGCGGTATGGAGTGCTCTGCAGGATGCCATAGCCAGTGTGGCCGAATACCGGCTTCATCCTTCTCTGGATGCACCCGCCACCCCGGAGCGGGTGTTGTGGGGCGTAATGGCAATGCAGGAGGCCTGCAATGAACCAACCCGATGATTGGATTGATATTTTGCAACAACTGCGCACAGCCGGTACACCTTGTGTATTGCTGACAGTGCTGAATGAAAAAGGCTCCGTACCCCGCGGCGATGGCACCAAAATGGTAGTTACCGCCGGGGAAACCTGGCTGACAATCGGCGGCGGGAACCTGGAGTTCCAGTGCATCGCCCAGGCCCGCACAATGCTCCAGGCACAGGAAACCATGCCTCACCTGGAACATATTGCACTGGGAGCCCGCACTGGCCAGTGCTGCGGTGGTATGGCAAGCGTATTATTCGAACCGCTATTGTCCCCACGCCCGTCTGTTGTCGTGTTCGGCGCAGGGCATGTCGGGCAGGCGCTGGTAAACCTGCTGAGTACGTTACCCTGCCAGGTCACCTGGGTGGATGAGCGCCCGGGAATGTTCACAGCCGCGCCATCAGGGGTTATCTGCCGCCAGGTGGATGACCCGAATGACGAAGTCCGGTGTGCAACACCGGGCAGTTATTTTGTGGTTATGACTCACCATCACCCCCGGGATTTAGAGCTGGCCGAAACCATTCTACGCCGCGACGATTACCGTTACTTTGGGCTGATTGGCTCACGCACTAAACGCCAGCGCTTTGATTACCGGCTGGAAGGTAAGGGGATTGCCGCGCATAAACTGGCGAAAATGCGCTGCCCGGTTGGGTTACCGGATGTCAAAGGAAAGCTGCCTGCCGAAATAGCGGTTTCCATTGCCGGAGAATTGATTGCTGTCTGGCAGCAAGATGCCTAAGCTTGGGGAAGAACATCACTGATAACAAGGAGAACCAGTGGACAATCCCTTTTTAACGCCATCATCGCTTCCTTATGGCGCCCCGAACTTTGCCGAAATTCGTGTTGAGCACTACCGAGAAGCGTTTGATGAAGCTGTGAAACGTAAACGTGCAGAGTTGGCTGCCATTCTTGGTTGCACAGAAACGGCAACATTCGAAAATACCTGCCTGGCGCTGGAAAAAAGCGGGCAGTTGCTCAGCCAGGTCACCGCCGTCTTTTTTGCCATGGCGAGTGCCGATACCAACCCGGTAATTCAGCAACTGGAAGAAGCCTTTTCGGGAGAGTTGGCGGCACTGGCAGATGAAATTTGGTTAAACCCACAACTCTTCGAGCGGGTCGATTCCCTGTACCAGCGCCGTGAGGCTCTGAATCTTAGTGCAGAATCAACCCGCCTGCTGGAAGTCACCTGGCAACGTTTTACACTGGCTGGCGCAACTTTACCGCCAGGCAAACAAACCCGCCTGAGTGCGCTGAACTTGCAGGCGGCACAGCTTTCCAGTCAGTTTAACCGCCGTCTTCTGGCTGCGAACAAAGCGGGTGGGTTGGTCGTGGGTAACCCAGAAGCACTGGTCGGGTTATCCCCCGCTGACCTGGAAAACGCGCGCCAGGCAGCAGCAGATAAAGGCCTGGGTAACCAGTGGCTGATTTCACTGCTCAATACCACACAACAACCCGCACTGGCCGAACTGCAGAACAGGGCAACGCGTGAAGCGTTATTTAACCAGTCCTGGTCCCGAGCGGAACAGAATGATGAAAATGATACCCGGGCTATCATTTTGCAACTGGCAGCGGTACGCCAGGAACAGGCAGCATTACTGGGGTTCGCAGATTACGCCAGTTGGAAAATGGCCGACCAGATGGCACAGCACCCGGCAGCCGCATTGCAGTTTATGAATAACCTGGTACCGGCTGCGACACTGCGGGCACAGGCTGAACTTGCTGCTATCCAGAAAAAAGTGGACGACGAAAACGGCGATTTCGCAGTAAAACCCTGGGACTGGGCCTTCTATGCTGAACAGGTTCGCCAGGACACATGGCAGTTGGATGAAGCCGCTATTCGGCCCTATTTTCTGTTAGACCGTGTGCTGCAGGACGGGGTGTTCTGGGCAGCCAGCCGCTTATTTGGCATAACCTTCACGCCCCGTAACGATATCCCTGTCTACCACCCTGACGTGCGGGTATGGGAAATCCATGACAAAGACGGCACCGGGCTGGCACTGTTTTACGGTGATTTTTTCGCCCGCGACAGCAAAGCAGGTGGCGCGTGGATGGGTAACTTCACCGAACAATCTACATTGTTGGGCACAAAACCAGTTATCTACAACGTATGTAATTACGCCAAACCCGCAGCGGGGCAACCAGCGCTTATTGGTTGGGATGATGTCATCACCCTGTTTCATGAGTTTGGCCACACGTTGCATGGGTTATTTGCCAGCCAGTGCTATGCAAGCCTGTCTGGCACCAATACCCCGCGGGATTTTGTTGAATTCCCATCGCAAATTAATGAACACTGGGCCATCCACCCCGAAGTTTTCAGCCATTATGCATGCCATTGGGAAACCGGCGAACCCATGCCGGAAGCCCTGCGTCAACGTCTGTTTAGTGCCGCACTCTTCAATAAAGGCTACGATATGACTGAGTTGCTGGCTGCCGCACTGCTGGATATGCACTGGCACAGCCTGGCAGAAGGTGAGCAGGTGGCTGATGTCGCAGCATTTGAAGCGGCGGCACTGGCGAAGTCACATATTCACCTGGCAGCCGTTCCCCCCCGGTACCGTTCAAGTTATTTCGCCCATATTTGGGGCGGTGGTTATGCCGCTGGGTACTATGCCTACTTATGGACGCAAATGCTGGCAGATGATGGTTTCCAGTGGTTTGAAGAGCATGGCGGGTTAACCCCGGAAAATGGCCAACGGTTCCGCGAGGCCATTCTTTCAAGGGGTAACAGTAGTGATCTTGCTGAACTGTACCGCGAATGGCGCGGGCACAATCCACAAAGCGACCCCATGCTGAAACATCGCGGTCTTGCGTAATCATCAACAGGCCCTTGTTGTAAGGGCCTGAATAATCCCATATAGCAGCTTTAATAATAGTTATGTAATCCCTGTATTAAGAGCCTATCCCATTAGGGCTATTTTACTTGCCATTTTGAACCTGGGCAGTGCTCGAAATCCTCACGTACTCCGTGTACGCTCCGGATTCTGCGCGCTGTCCGTGTCCAGACTGGCTGCGACAATAACGCCTGGTGGGATAGGCTCTAAGTACTGCTGTTAGTTATTTTATTAATGCTTAATTAAGTTTATTTTATTAGGTAATTAAATAAATCTTCTCTGAATTATATTCATCTCATGAATAACTAATTTTTTTTCGGAAACACTCTCTCTTTCCACTTCACATAAACTAATTATCGGTATGAAATTTTGTGACAGCAGTGAATACTGTTGCGATATTTTAGCCATGCCCGTTTTTTAATAGCAAAAAAATGGGTAAAGGATGCGTATAACTGAAGGGAAGACAGATGGTTTCGCAAAAAAATACCGTTTTTTTTAACCACAATCACCATGTGATTTATGTCCGCGGGTGCACATCATTATTGGATGTTCTCGCATTTGAAGGCAAAGAAACGCTCAGCCAGCCGTTCCATTACCGTATTGAGTTTACTTGTGCCGATAAGGCATTAGACCCGGCGGATTTTCTGCTGAAACCCGCCGGGCTGACACTCCACGCTCCTGTAGCACAGCCCTGGGGAGGATGTAAGCTCGAACCTGCCAGGACTATTCATGGTGTGGTCACAGGTTTTGAATACCTTGGGTCATCAAGAGATGAGGCGCGCTACGCGCTGGTGCTGCAACCAAGAATGGCGTTACTGAGCAGCGCAAACAATAATGCTATTTTTCAGGATATGTCTGTACCACAGATTGTCGAGAGCATTCTGCGTGAGCGCCATAATATGCGCGGCCAGGACTTTCTCTTTTTGCTTAAGCATAAATACCCGCGCCGTGAACAGGTTATGCAGTTTGGTGAAAGTGACCTGCGTTTTATTTCCCGCCTGTTAAGTGAAGTGGGTATTTGGTTTCGTTTTACGCCAGATACTCGCCTGAAAATTGATGTAATTGAATTTTTTGACAGCTCTCATGGTTATGAAAAAGGCCTGGTTTTGCCCGATATTCCACCATCAGGGCATAATGATAATGGCGTTGACGCAGTATGGGGAATCGAGCGCTATTACCAGGTTGTGACACAGAAAGTCAGTGTTCAGGATTATCACTACCTGAATGCCGGGGCCGATATGCATGTTCAGGTGGATATTACCCGTGGCGACAGCACAACTTATGGCGAGGCATATCATTGGGGGAGCCATTACAGCGAACCCGGCGACAGGTTTACCCGCCCGTTGCCAGTTGAAACCGGGGTGTTTTATGCCCGGTTACACCACGAACGTTACCTTAATGGCAAAGCGGGCATGGCAGGGAACAGTAATTGTGCGGTGCTGGCACCGGGCAAGGTTGTTAACCTGGCGGACCCGGCTCAGGAAGGCGGTAGTTTATCGCCAGGCATGCTGGTTACCAGCATAAGCTGCTCAGCACGCCGGGACAGCTGTTTCACCGCACATTTCACCGCACTGCCATTTACTCACGACTACTGCTTTCGCCCCCCACTCATTCCTCACCCGCAGATGTCCGGCACCGTGCCAGCCTGTGTCACCAGTACCACAAAAAATGATATCTATGGCCATATAGATAAGCATGGTCGTTACCGGGTCAAACTGCTGTTTGACCGCGCTACCTGGCCCAAGGGGAGCGAAAGCCTGTGGGTTCGCCAGGCCAGGCCCTATGCGGGGGAGACATTTGGTTTCCATTTGCCGTTACTCGCGGGCACCGAAGTCGCCATCGCATTTGAAAACGGCAACCCAGACCGGCCTTATATCGCCGGGGCGTTGCATAACAGCAGCCATCCGGACCTGGTTACCATCCGAAATTACCGGCGCAATGTACTGCGCACACCAGCGAATAATAAAATCCGCCTGGAAGATGCCAGAGGCCAGGAACATATCAAAGTTTCCACAGAGTACGGCGGTAAAACCCAGCTCAATTTAGGGCATTTGGTGAACAGCGAGCGCCAGGTCAGGGGGGAAGGGTTTGAACTCCGTACCGATTTGTGGGGCGCCATTCGGGCAAAAAATGGCGTATTGATCAGTGCAGATGCCCAGCCATCTGCACGGGGTGAGCAGCGGGAAATGCAGGCGGCAATCAGCCTGCTTAAAGGCGCGCTGCTTGATTTAACACGCTGGGGCAGTATTGCGCCGGTTCACCAAAATTTCCCACCAGACACCGCCGGGCTGGAACACTTGGTTGAAGGTGCGGCAGGTTTAAGTTCGCCAGTTGTTGTGTTGAGTGCTCCACAGGGTATCGCTGCCGTTACTCCGGCCTCTGCCTTATTACATACGGGCAAAAGCCTGCATTTGCAAAGCCAGGGCGAGGTGCAAATAGCCACCTCAGCGCGCCATGCAGTTAACGCTGCTAAGTCAATATCGTTGCTGGCACACCAGGAAGGAATGCGCCTGGTATCGGCAAAGGGCCCTCTTGCGGTGGAATCTCATAATGACACTCTCTCGCTGTTTGCGTCACAGGATATCTCAGTCCGGTCTGTTCAGGGGCAACTTACACTCACTGCCACAAAAGGTATAACCCTGGCCTGTGGCGGAGCCGCCATTCATTTATCGGCTCAGGGCAATATTGAGATTTGCAGCAAAGGGCCACTTCTTCTCAAAGGTGCTCATTGCTTGCTTCCGCCAGAGACGTTTTCACCTTCATCTGCAGGCATGCCAGCCTCTGCGGCAGCTATACCCGCAGCAGTATGTGAAGGTTGCCTTCAACGCGCGCAAGAGCAGGCGACAGGAGTGGTTCTTCGTGGATAACACAGTGTTACCTCAGGCACTGGCAGACCAGTGGCAGGCGCAGGTGCAGTATTTACAAAACAGTGTTGGCGTGCCGCATATAGATGCCATCATTGATTTATCCGGCGATACGCTACCCTGTCTGGCAACTTTACCTGCATTATCGCCGCAAGCGCAGTGGTCATCTTTATTCGCCGGGTTGCCGGAATCCGCCCTGCAGGACCAGGGCCCGGTGCTGGTGCGCCTGCATAATAATGCGTGGCAACATCAGTAATGGCTCGGTGAACTGATGCGCTATTACGCGGGCAGGCACCGCTTATTATTGCTGGTATCGCCACTCGCTTTCTCGGTTGTGCAACAACAACTGTGCTCACTGACGCAATTTTTCTGGGGCAACCAGAGCGGTATCTTCCGTTTTTACGACCCACGCATATTCCCTGAACTCTTCAATCATGTCCTGACCCCGGGGCAACAAGACGCGTTCAACCAGCTTGGCTATTTTTGGGGATGGCTGGATCGCGATAACCAGCAAACCTGGCGAGCCGGAAAATTCCAGCCCCATTCAGATGCGGTTTTCTTACCCCATGAATTGCAGTTCACCGATAAGCAAATAGATGCCATTGGCTGCATCAGTGATGCCGATATCGCAGCACGAATGTATACCGGCACCGGGCTTACACCAGAGGCGTTGTTTGGCCGCTGCCTGGAAGCAGCATTTGCCGCAGCCCGTTCAGCCAGCGGCACACTTGAAGACTATCTCGATACCATCGTTCATAACCCCGGTAAGGCGCATGCCGCTGAATAAAACCGGGGATAGCGCTGCAAGGGAATAAACAACAGGAGCAGGAGATGAATAAAAAAGCAGTGTGGCTGGTGGTGCCGTTATGGTTACTGGCCGGTTGTGCCGGGGCCGGTTATGGCGATTATACCGCCGGGGATTTGCGGGGGTTTAACCACCATGCCCGTGCAGGAATTAACTGGTTCACGGTTAACGGCTATGGCGGGCGGACGACAGGAAACAGTTGCTGCGTGCTGTTACCCCGCAAATGGATACCGGGAATGGAAGCACTGGTTGAGTGGGAGGTGGATCCAAAAACAGCCTCACCGTTTCCTGGCTATACCGACAGAGAGAAGTTTGATAAATGGGCAACGGAAGTCAGAGCCAGTTTTCGCCGCCATAGCGCGGTGGTGGCGGTACCGGAATATGGGGAACAGCGTTGTGGTATGACGGTGCATTTTTTGCCCTGTAACCAGGTAAAAGTGACCACGGTATGTATGGGCTATGGCACACCGGATTACCCGATTAAAGAGCCGTTAAATATGCCGGAGCCGGAAAACTGCCCGGTGGCCGCAGCAGCTAATACCGCAGTGCGTAATGGATAAGCAACGGGCAGGAACGGGATTTATCCCACAGGGAACAAACAGGGCAGTGAACAACAACAGGAGCAGGAGATGAATAAAAAAGCAGTGTGGCTGGTGCCGTTATGGCTACTGGCCGGGTGTGCCGGGGCTGGTTATGGCGATTATACCGCCGGGGATTTGCGGGCAAAAAATCATGTCGCCGGCCAGGGAATTAACAGATTCGGTGTGAATGGTTATTCGGCACCCGGTCTGGGAGGAGGGTATTGCTGCGTGCTGTTGCCCCGTAAATGGATCCCGGGAATGGAGGTGCTGGTTGAGTGGGAGGTGGATCCGGATCCTTATGCAATATTACCCCCGTTGGGAACAGATCTTTTTCGCGAGGCCTATGCCCGGCATGCAGCACAATACCGCCGCCACAGTGCCGTGGTGCCGGTACCGGAATATGGGGAACAGCGTTGTGGTATGACGGTGCATTTTTTGCCCTGTAACCAGGTAAAAGTGACCACAGTATGTATGGGTTATGGCACACCGGATTACCCGATTAAAGAGCCGTTAAATATGCCGGAGCCGGAAAACTGCCCGGTGGCCGCAGCAGTTAATACCGCAGTGCGTAATGGATAAGCAACGGGCAGTAACGGGATTTATCCCACAGGGAACAAACAGGGCAGTGAACAACAACAGGAGCAGGAGATGAATAAAAAAATAGTGTGGCTGGTGCCGTTATGGTTACTGGCCGGTTGTGCCGGGGCCGGTTATGGCGATTATACCGCCGGGGATTTGCGGGGCATAAACCACACACCGAACGTTATCAACTTTGTGAAAGTTAATGGTTATGGCGGCCCCAATATTGCAGCTTATGGCGATGGCGGTGGGTATTGCTGCGTGCTGTTGCCCCGCAAATGGATACCGGGAATGAAAGCACTGGTTGAGTGGGAGGTGGATCCCAATCCCAGGGCCATCATTCCTCTTAAAAAGGAGGGGTTCGGATATGAAGAAGAAGCCTATGCCCGGCATGCAGCACAATACCGCCGCCACAGTGCTGTGGTACCGGTACCGGAATATGGGGAACAGCGTTGTGGTATGACGGTGCATTTTTTGCCCTGTAACCAGGTAAAAGTGACCACGGTGTGTATGGGTTATGGCACACCGGATTACCCGATTAAAGAACCCCGTAATTTGCCGGAGCCTACCCAATGCCCAATTTAAACCACCAGGGTGCGCAGCCCTGCTGGGCGCCACCGGCTTTTCCGGAAACAGGGCGGCTGGCATTACTGCCACAGACCGTTAATGGCAATTACTTGCTACAAGTGCAGGAAGAACAGCTCCACCGCCAGGCCGTTAACCAGCAGCAGGGAATGCGGGCAATGCCAGTGTGCTGCCAGAGCCTGCATATCAGCTTGTTTTTTGATGGCACCGGAAACAATGAGTATCACGATACTCACGTAGCCCAGCCCCCCAGCCCGTCAAATATTGCCCGTCTGTTTCATGCCACTCCCGAAATATTTGAACGAGGCTATTTCCGTTACTACATGCCCGGTGTGGGTACGCCATTTCCGGAAATCAACGAGTTTGATTACAGCTCTGCCGGCCTGGCCTTTGCCCGGGGTGGCGAAGACCGTATTAACTGGGCGCTGTTGCGCCTGGTGGATGCGCTGATGTACACCCTGACACCCGGGCGCGATCGCCTGAATGATGACGTTGCCCGTAACCAGTTAGCGCAGATGCGCGCCCACTGGCCAATAACCGGTGAAGTTAACCGGCGTATTGCCATAAATAACCTGCTGGCACCACTGCGTGAGCGGGTGGCGCTGGTGCGCCCAAAACCACTGGCAATTAAGCTGTTTGTCTACGGTTTTTCCCGCGGGGCCGCCAGTGCGCGCACCTTTGTTAACTGGCTGGCAGAGCTGTTTACTGCCCCGGCAGAAGGTGAAACGCCAGAAATGGCACTGCTGGGGCTGCCGGTACGGGTGCATTACCTCGGGTTGCTGGACACCGTGGCATCGGTAGGCCTGGCAGATCTGGTGCCGGGCGCTACCGGGCATATGGGCTGGGCGAATAACACCCTGCAATTGCCCGATGAAGTGCGCTACCCAGGCTATGTGCGGCGCTGTGACCACTTTGTGGCAGCCCATGAGCAACGCCAGAGCTTCCCGCTGGATTCAGTGCGCCGGGCGGATGGCAGTTACCCACAGGCCACCCGTGAAGTGGTTTACCCCGGAATGCATTCCGATGTTGGCGGAGGCTACCCGCCCGGCGACCAGGGAAAAGCGCGCGGCGGAGATGGCGAGCTGTTATCGCAAATTGTTCTGCATGATTTATACCGGGCGGCTTTTGCTGCCGGTGCACCTCTTGCTGTATTTCCAGAGATGGCTACCCAGTTAATACTTTCTCTTCAGCCTTTGAGAATAATACCACCTGAGATTAGCAACGAGTTTAGTGTGGCTGGTTCAACCATCCGCCGCTTTAATCTCTGGCGCGCAACCTTGCTGGAAACCGCTGCCTTACCCGATACCCCCCCGCCTGCCAGTGATCATGCAGATGCCTGGCAACCTTACCGCCTGCCGCGGGTGCTGGAAAACGTATTGAATAACCAAATGGGCTGGATAACCGCCTGGCGCATTGGGCGCTATGCCCGTAACAGCCTGCTGGTACAACCCTTTTTCCTACAGGCGCCTCAGCATAATGCGGAGCAGGCAAAACAGGCTCAGCAGGCACAGGCAGAACGTGAGCAGCAAAGGCGCAAGGCGCGTAACCGGGTGAACCGGCAAGAGGCTGGCTGGCAGAGGCAAATGGAGCCAGGCAATAAATGGGAACCCACCCAGTCACAGCACCAGTTGCGAGAAGCCGCACGGGAATTTGAGCACGATTACCGCGGGTGGTACCGGGTTATGAATGGCACTTATCGGAGTAAAACCCGGCAGTTCATGTTGGATGGCGTACTGAAATACCCGGTATTTATGCTCAAAGGAGAAGATGAAAAAGCGGAGTACGACCAAATGAAAGCCGCCGGTGACGGGCTGTACCACCAACTGTTTACTGATGAACTGGGCAGCGGAACCCGTGAGATGCCGGGGGCCGAATTACTGGCGCTGTATGACGAGCACATTCATGACTCACGGGCCTGGTTTATGCAAAGTGAACTGGGCAGCCGGGAGCCATGGGGTGACTATTTCCGTTACCGGATGCTGTTCTTTGGGCAGCGCGCTAACAAGCATTTACGCCTGATTTACCAGGACGGGCGGGTAGTTGGCGCGGGTGAACCGGGCCGGGCGGTGGAATATACCGTGATTTCCTGGGATAACCGCGGCCAGGTTGCCGACCGGCACCAAATAAAAGACCTGGCGACCGGCGAATACACCGTGATTGAAGACACCGAGCTGCTCGCTGCGGATGACCACCCGGATGAACTGGCGGCACAGTGGCATGCCCGGCTGATGCAGGAAGAGCACGACGCCAGGATGCAGGCTGTTGCCGGGCATATTACTGGCGCTGGCGCGAAATTTATCGGGTAGCTTCTGCGGCTGCCCAGAAACGGACTGAACAACAGATAAAAAGGGAAGAAAATGCGGCATATCGTTCGCCAGGATGACACATTACTCGAGTATGGCGGCAGAGTGTTGGCCGGGCATAACCTCTGTTTTGGCAAAGGGATTGCCTGTGTGGGCGACCCGGTAATGTGTAACCGGCATGGCCTGACGGTGATTGCTGAAGGCAGCACGCTGTCCACATTAAATGGCGTACCAATAGCCTTACATGGGCACCGGTGTACCTGTGGTTGCACCCTGGTCAGCTCATCTCCAGATTGCCGGTGTGCACAATGAGGGCGTTTCAGTTTGCTCCCGCACTCCGGGCTGCCTCTCCACCTCGAAACCGCCGCTGGGCGCTGGCTGGTATGGCGCTGGTATTGCTGTCTGTCACCCTAAGTCTGGTGCTGGCAGGAGAAAAAAGCAGTTCTACATTGTTAGTGGTTACCGCAAGCTTTGCCAGTGCGCTTGTTCTGCTGTGCTGGCTTTCCCGCCAACTGTATTACCGCACTTCATTACATCTACAGGCGGACTGGCAGTATCGCACAGACCAGGAATATGCTGCCTGGTGGCAACACCACACACAAACTTTTGCTCTACAGGATGTCGTCCTGATTGGCCCGGCCGGGATATCACCAGCAGACTGGCAAGGTTTCCTGAACCAGCCACCTGGCCTGGCAACCGGCCGCAGTAGCGCAATAACTAATGGCCTGCTGTTTTCCTCCCGGCCTTGTGAACGGGAAACCCAACTGGCGCAGATGCTGGCACGCCAGTGGCATACCCAGTGTAGTGATCAGCTGTACCTGCCACCCACATCGTGCTACTGGCAGGGGAGTGAAACTGCCTGGCAGGCATTTTCAGCAGAAGTGGGCCTGTTATTTCCGTCACTCCGCCTTCCCGAACACCCGGAACCCCTGGCAAGGGGCGAACACACTGGCAGAGCTGGCTGCCCATTTCGCATTAACAGCAGAAGAGAATCAGCAATGGTTCCTTGTTGCCGGTTGCCTTTCAGTGCCTGCAGGCAGCAGCACTGAGCCTGCCGGTGAGTCTGCGTCGCTCTGGAAAGTCGCCGCCAAAGGGCCAGTAACCCTGACGCGGGGCGAGGTGTTTTCTCCAGGCAAACATAACGCACGCCAGGTATGCCAGCAGGCTCAGCAACAAAGCGGGTTAACGCACCCACCGGAGCACTGCGTGTTGTTTTCACCAGCCATACACCCGGATTTTGCGCATTGCGGCTGGAACCTTTCCCGGCATGTGCAGGACCCATATTGGGGGCAAACCGGGGAAAATGAACCACTGATTGCTGTCTCACTCGCCGCGTTACTGGCGCTGCACCAACAAACCTCGTGTGGCTGGATTGCCACCGACCCGCAGTACCAACTCACTTTGGGAATAGTAAAATATCATGGATAAGGGCAAGGCAAATCAGCGCAGCCATTCTGGCTGGTATACCGTGGCGGTTGGGGTCGCTCTGGCAGTATTGGTGGCGTTTTTATACGGTGTGTTGTACTGGTATTTCGCAACAGATGCCTCGCAGGAAACCAGCGTGATCATTTCTGTGGTGGTGCGCAGTGGGTTGCTGCTACTGGTAATGTTATCGCTAATGGTTCTGGCATGGCTTGGTATGCAACTCAGGCAACTGGTTCGCATCAGGCAGGCTGCTCGCCTTCAGCCTGCGCCACTCAGTGCAGCCACCGGAGCCGGTGCGCGTCTTGCTGAACAAATTCGCCACCGGCTGAAAATGCGCCACCGCCTGTGGTGGCGTTCTTCTGTTCGCCTGGTGTTGGTGGTCGGTGATAACAACGCGGTGGAACAATTGTTGCCAGGTCTGGTGGCGGAAACCTGGCTTGAAAGTGAGCACCTCGTTTTTATCTATGGGGGAGATGGCAGTGCGCATGGGTATGAGGCGCCCCTTGCCGCTGTGCAACGGTTGTGGCGCTTGCGTCCACTGGATGGCATTGTGCGTGTGCTGGGTGTGGAGGCGCAATTATCACCACAGGCCAGTGACAACGATTTGCGTATGCTGGAAGAAATTGGCCGGGTTCTGCGCTACCAGCCTCCGGTCTGGTTATGGCAGTTATGTGCCAGCAAATGGCCACAAAGCGGGCGAGAGGAGCAACCTGTCGCCACTTACTTCACGGCACGGGCAACCGCGCAAGAAGTCCGCACTCGTCTGGAAAATCTGATCCCGGTACTGCGTGCTCAGGGAATGCTTCAGGTATCTGAAAACCAGGATCATGATTTTCTGTTGCGCCTTAGCCAGCAACTGCAGGATGGCGGCATTGCGCACTGGGAACAGCAGTTGCAACCCTGGTTGTATGCCTCCCAGCCACGGGTTCCGCTCCGCGGGTTGATGTTCAGCCTGGTCACCTGTAATGAGCCTGTACCGGAAGGTAGCGGGGTGAAAAGCAACGCTTTGGCGGTTTTCACTCATGCGCTGGTGTTACCACCCCGGCTTGCCGGGCTTATTTCGGCAAGCCGCCATACCAAAGGGCTGCGCCCCAGGAATGCCTGGTTCACGGGTGTGGCGGCCGGGCTGGTGGGCTTGCTGGCACTCTGGGGCGTTGGCTTGTTGGTTTCATTTATGGTGAATTACCATGCAGTGGCAGCCACGGCACAACGTATTCAGGCCCTGGAATCTCAGGCAACCACACCCGACCAGCAACTGGTGGCATTACACGCACTGGGTAACCATATCGAATGGCTACAGAATAAAAACAGCCGTTTTTCTCTGTGGTACCTGCCTGGTGGGTTTAATGTTAATCCGCGTATACTGGGTGCATTGATGCCTGTGTATATCACCGCCTACAACAGGCAGGTGCGTGACCAGTCCGCCAGCCAGTTACGTGAACCTTTACAGGCATTTATCCAAATTCCGCCAGAAAGTGCACGGAGAACCGCACTTGCCGGGCAGAGTTACAACCAGCTTAAAGCCTGGTTGATGATGGCGATGCCAGAAAAAGCCGACGCCCAGTTTTATACCCACACACTGAAATCCTTCTCGGGTGCGCCGGAAGGAATAGCTCCCGCGCTGTGGGAAACACTGGCTCCGGATCTGTGGGCCTTTTATATGGCGAATTTAGCACAATGGCCTCAGTGGAAAATCTCCCCGGACACCACTTTGGTTGCCAAAGTACGTGAAGCATTATTGCAACAGTTAGCGCACCAGAGCGCGGAACAAAACCTCTATAACCAGATTATCAGCAATGCCCGCGCCAATTACCCCGACCAGACACTGGAAACCATGGCACAGGGCACGGATGCCCGGCGTGTGTTTGTCTCCAATGAAGTCGTGCCAGGTGTATTTACCCGCCAGGCGTGGGAGGGCAGTATTCAGCAGGCCATTGCGCGTGCAGCAACGGCCCGGCAGGAAGAAATTGACTGGGTGCTAAGCGACAGCAGCGCTTCTGCCAGCGCAGACGCGGTATCTGCAGACGCGCTTAAGGCCAGCCTGTCAGCACGTTACTTCGCTGATTTCGCCGGCACCTGGCAGCACTTTCTTAATAACCTGCAACGCCAGCCCGCCAGAACGGTATCAGAAGTAACCGACCAGCTAACACTGATAAGTGATGTACGCCAGTCCCCGGTGATTGCGTTACTGAATACCCTCGCGTTTCAGGGGCAAACCGGGCAAATCAACCGCTCGCTGCCAGATACACTGATTCAGGCCACAATGGAAAAACTGGGCGGCCAGGAGCCTGTGGCTATTGATACACTTCGGCAGTTACCTACAGGCGGTGCCGAACAACACTTCAGGCCCATATTGCAGGTGATGGGTATTAATACCCGGGCTTATGGCGACACGGGGAATCAGCCACTGAGTGTACAGGCGTGGCTAACTCAGGTGACCAGAATCAGGCTGCACTTGCAGCAAATTATCAATACGCACAACCCCCAGGAGAGTATGCAATTGCTTGCGCAAACCCTGTTTCAGGGGCAACCGCACGACTTCACTGAAACACGCCAGTACAGCAACTTGCTTGCTGCAAGCCTTGGGCAAGAGTGGCAAGGGTTTGGTGAGGCTATTTTTGTCGGGCCAATGAATGATGCATGGAACAGTATTTTGCAGCCCTCTGCCGCCGGGTTAAATAATAAATGGCAACGCACGGTGCGGGCAGAATGGCAGGCTACTTTCTCTGGCCGCTACCCTTTCGCCACTGCTCAGGGTGAAGCCTCATTGCCCGCGCTGGCAGACTTTATTCGTAAAGATTCCGGGCGTCTGGCGCGTTTTGTGGCCGATGAACTCGGTGGCATTGTGAAACTTGAAAGCCGCCGCTGGGTACTTAACCCGGTGCACTCCCGGGCTGTTCGCATTAATCCGGATTTTTTAGCCGCAATTAACCAGCTTAATGAGATAGCCGATATTCTGTTTATTGATGGAGGCCAGGGCGTTCAGTTTGAACTCCAGGCAAGGCCATCGCACGGGGTGGTGGAAACGCAACTTAATATTGACGGGCAAAAGCTGCACTATTTTAACCAGCAGGCAGACTGGCAGCTATTTCGCTGGCCCGGCGAAACCTACAAACCCGGTACCTTACTGACATGGCACCGCACCGGTGCGGGAAACCGGTTATATGGCGATTACCCTAGTGGCTGGGGGTTACTCCGCTGGCTGGAAACGGGGCAATATGAACAACTGGATAACAGCCGCTGGCTGCTGACATTTATTGCCCCGGATGGCGTGCAATTACAGTGGGTGCTGCGTTCGCAAGTGGGCAAAGGGCCGCTGGCACTGTTAGCCTTAAGACGCTTTCAGTTACCTGAAAATATCTTTATTGTTGACCCGGTCATGTAAAACCACAGCCAGAAACAGGAGGCACTGTGTTAGACAACTATTTTGGGCCACGGCCAACGCAGGCGGAACAGCAGCGGTTACTGGCCGTGCAGGCGGCACTGGAACTGGTGCGGGCAACCAGTGTGGTTTCAGGGGAATCCGGCAATATTCCAGAGAATACTACAGCGCTGAATCTGGTATCGGTAAGCCGGGATATCGCCGGGCTGGCGGATGCGATTCAGGCCGCGCTGGTAGTGCGTGAGTAAACCGCAAAGCACGCCAGAAAAGAAAACGGGAAATGCCGACATCGTCATTTCCCGCAAATAATACTGAGTTTGATTATGGCAGCATTCCTTCGCGCTACACTGTTCACTTTACGTGCTGAACATTAAGGTAAGCTTAAGACCTGTTACAAAAAGTAAAAATATTTGTCATTGGTCATATTTTCACTGTGCAATAAACGGCTTTAAGGAGCAAAAATGTTAACGGTATGGGGTAGAAAAACGTCGTCGAATGTTCAGGCGTTGATGTGGTGTATTGGTGAACTCAACTTACCTGTAAACCGTATTGATGTTGGCCATCGCTTTGGCGGCAACGACACCCCGGATTTTTTGGCGATGAACCCAAATGGCACAGTACCCGTTCTCCAGGATGGCAAAAATGAGCCCATGTGGGAAACTGGCGCAGTGTTGCGTTATCTGGCTTATGAATATGGTGCGCAGAGCTTTTGGCCGCAAAATAACCGGGAAAGGGCGCAGGTTGATAAGTGGGCAGAGTGGGCAAAGCTCAACATTGCCCTAAATTTTACCGCACCGGTATTCTGGCGGGTCGTGCGCACTCCTGCCGCTCAGCGTGATGAAGCCGCTATTGCGGCGGCACTAAAAACTTTGCATCACTTTATGGCAATCGCTGAAAAGCAACTGGAACATCACGCATGGCTGGCGGGAGACCAGTTCAGTCTCGCTGATATACAGTTCGGCCACATACTGTACCGTTACTATGATATCGCCATTGATCGTCCGGTATTCCCGGCAATCGAAGCCTGTTACCAGCGGCTACACCAGCGCAAGGCCTGGCTTGACCATGTGCAGGTGTCGTATGAAGAGTTAAGGGCTGTGTAGTTTTGGGGGAAGAAAAGCGTTTACAGTTACTTCAGGTACTGCCAGGCATAAACTGCAATAGCAACAACAATTAAAACCAGAGTGGATTTTCTCATTTAATTCAATGCCTCGTTAAAACCGCAAGGTTGCAACAACAAAGACAATAGAGCAAGTCGCGTTTTGCCAGTTTCTGCGTGTTGTCACATGAATACTGTTGTAGCAACCGGTGCCACAACAGTATTCACCACAAATTAGTGCATGCCCAGGCGAATCAGTTCAATTGGTGCGAACTGGCCGTCAGCGCCTTCCACTTCTACCGTTGCCTGGCGGCGTAAATCACGTGCACTCAGCCCATCGGCATGAATTGCTTTAATGACACCAGTAAGGCCTGTGCCATTAATCATCACGCGGCTACCAGTTGTAATTACGTTACGGTTACGGTCATAAGTCATCATTGTGGTTTTCTCCTCTAAAAACGCGATAAAACGGATATCGGTATATATCGGCAGCCACTATTCTGAGCGCGTTAAAACGCGACATCAATCACAAAATCGGCCGTGTATTGACCTGTGTCAAAAGTTTCATTGGGTGATAATTAACCCGGTCTGATGGTTAATACAGCAATGCAAGGATTTTTTGGGTTGGAATTATGTTGGCGGAAGAAAGAAAAAAATCCCCTGGCAGGGAGCCGCAGGGGATAAAGTTATGCTCGAAATAATCCAGTTCAGGTGAATAGCGACACCAGCAAACCACAGCCGCCAACAAAGTAAGCAACCGCACAGAGCAAGGCCGACAGCACCTGCAATTGAATTATGAAGAGCATTTGCGAACATTATTTGTTGCGCTATTAGAGTAAGTCACTTTTTTTGCCTCACATAAATAATACAGCGAGAAAATAACTTTACTCAATATATTATAATTAATGTCTCTAATTAACATAACTCATAGTCATCAAATTGCGTTGATGGCGCTGTTCAGGCAGTCTGGTGTTCAGTTATTACTTCTCTTTAGTTATTTAAGAGTGCCGAAAATAAATAAAGAGACACAGTGTAAAAATTTCAAATGCCATTATCTTTGAAAGATATCAAAACATGGCTTGCGTAATAATTAGTCAGGCTGAAAATTAAAAATCACGTAAAATAAAGAACCTGGCGCGGCGAAAAATATACTTAAAACTCATCAGGCTATTAGCCATAAATCAATATTCTTTACCATAGTGTAGATAAACTCATGAACGACGGCTGTTTCGCATAACATGGCTACCCAAACAATAGAAACACTGATCAGGGCAACATCGTAAATATAAAAGATCTTATTTATTCTACCCATGGTAATTTCCTCTTTGGTAATGTTGAGTGGCATATTTTTGCTGAACTAGAAATCAGCCAGTGCACAAAGTATGGTCAGTTATGCAGCATAAATATGTGATGGAGATCAAATAAAATATTTATGCTTTGCTTTTGATTTTTAAGTTTATTTTTATGATTTATCGTGTTTTTAACTAAAACGAACCAATATTACTAATTGATAATTATGGCGGGCTACCACGAAGTGAGTAAACTAATTCAGTACCATGAGTAATATGCAATGCCCTCTATTTTTCCAAATGGGTAAGTGGAAGGGGCTGAATGAAAAACGCCCTTTGCATCGAATGTAAAGGGCGTTTAAGTACCGTAATACGATTCAGGTTGCATCAGTCATTCCATTTGTGGCTAAGGCAGGCAGCGAGCCCGCCTGCACCGACAAACAGCACGACAGCAGCAAATACATAACTCAGTTCAACAGACATGATAAGCCTCCAGCCGGTGTAGGTTTGAATACAGGTACGGTTTAACACCGTATTGGTTACTATATCGGCTGAAAATTAAACAAACCTTAGGCTTTGTGAACGAATTTCTCGAGAGTTGTAAAGGTTTTTCGATAATGACGCGGTGAAACATTCAGGTATTGCTGAAAGTAGCGCCGCATCACGCTGGCGGTGCCAAAACCAACATTCTGTGCAATATACTCAACCGGCTTATCACTCTCTTCCAGCAACTGCCTGGCTCTTTGCAGCCGTTGTTGCAAAAGCCAGCGCGCTGGGGTGGTTCCTGTGGCATCAGCAAAGCGCCGCAGCAAAGTCCGTGGGCTCATACCGCAGCGTTGTGCCAGCGCCTCGACACTGTGCGAACAGTGCAGATGTTGGTGCAAATAATCAAACAAATCACCCAGGCGGCTGCTTTCATACTCTTTTGCAACCGGAGCAGGAATAAACTGAGCCTGCCCGCCATCGCGGTGAGGGGGGACAACCAGCCGCTGGGCTACCAGGTTGGCCGCTTGCGGGCCGTAATCTTTACGCACCAGGTGCAGGCACAAATCAATACCAGCCGCACTCCCAGCGGAAGTCAGGCACTGGCCTTCATCTATATACAGCACATGTTCATTCACCTGAATTGATGGGTAACGGGCCTGCAATTGAGATGCATAGCGCCAGTGTGTGGTGGCTCGGGCACCATTCAGCAACCCAGTAGCGGCAAGCACAAATACGCCAGAACAGATAGATATCAGGCGGCATCCCCGGTTTGCAGCCTGGAGCAGGGCATCTATTACTGCATGCGGAACCGGGGCATCGTAACCACGCCAGCCGGGAATGATAATAGTATCGGCCTGCTCAAGCAGTTCAAGGCCACCATCCACCATAATGCGAATGCCGCCTGTGGCACTTAACGGACCTTCATCCAGCGCAGCCACAGCAAAGCGATACCAGTTGTCACCCATCTCTGGCCGTGGCAGGCCAAATACTTCGGTCGCGACAGAAAACTCAAAGGTACACAACCCCTGGTAAGCCAGTACAACCACAAGAGGTTGTTGCGGTGAGGATTTTGTCATATTCAGTGCGTTATTTGGCATGAAGTGGCGTGGCCTGGATTAAAGGGAAAGTGCAATCTGTGAATACCATACATCACAGGAGAACATGAATGAATCCCGTTACCCAATATCCGGCAGCTCCGAGCAGCCAGGCCCTGGCCTGGTTTCAACAGAAACTACATTTCGAAACCGATTGTGCGGATGTACACAGTGCGTTGTCTCAGGGGGATGACCCAGAATTTGTGCTGCTGCATGTGGTCGGTGGGGCAGAACAATTTGCGCGCAGGCATATTCCTGGTGCGGTTCATTTGCCACACCGCGACATCCGGCCCGAGATTATGGCCCGCTGGCCCGACGAAACACTGTTTGTTGTTTACTGCGCCGGGCCGCATTGCAATGGTGCTGATCAGGCAGCAATGAAACTGGCGGCGCTGGGCCGGCCCGTGAAAATAATGATTGGTGGTTTGACCGGGTGGGAAGATGAAGGGTTTGCATTCACTGCAACGAAGAGTGCGAACGAACATGAATAAATTTCATGGTGAGTGAAATTTTCTCGTTTGTCGTACTTTCATGGGCATGACATCATTCTGGACATGTAGCCATCCAGATGGCTGTAGTTCACAATAACAATTATCACGGGAAGAAACTTTCCCGTGAAAGGAGAAGACAATGCAGCGCCCTGAAGCTCCCTTTCGTGCCGAAATAGTAGGCAGTTTTTTACGCCCTGATACCATTAAACAGGCCCGCGAAGCTTTTGCCGCAGGTAATCTCAGCGCAGAAGCCTTACGCCAGTGCGAAGATGATGCAATCCGCCAGGTGGTGGAACAGCAATGTGCCTGTGGCTTACATGTGGTAACGGATGGGGAATTTCGCCGGGCGTGGTGGCATTTTGATTTCTTCGATGGGTTACAAGGGGTTGAGCGTTTCGAATCTGACCATGGGATCCAGTTCAACGGCGTGCAAACGAAAGCTCACGGTATTCGGGTAACAGGCAAATTGGGCTTTGGCGAACATCCAATGCTGGAAGATTTCCGTTACCTGAAAAGTATCAGCGGCAACGCAGTACCAAAAATGACTATTCCCAGCCCAAGTGTGCTGCATTTTCGTGGTGGGCGTGACGTAATCGACCGCACAGTTTACCCAGAGCTGGATGCCTATTTTGACGACCTGGCAACCACATGGCGCGATGCAATCGCCGCATTTTATGCAGCGGGTTGCCGCTACCTGCAGCTTGATGACACAGTGTGGGCTTATTTATGTTCTGACGAACAGCGCAACCAGATTCGCGCTCGCGGAGATGATCCTGACGAACTGGCGCGCATTTATGCACGTGTACTCAATACTGCACTGGCAGATAAACCCGCGGATTTAACAATTGGTCTGCATGTGTGCCGGGGTAACTTCCGATCAACATGGATCTCCGAAGGTGGCTATGAACCAGTGGCAGAAGTTTTGTTTGGCAGTGTAAATGTTGACGCCTTCTTCCTTGAATACGATAACGACCGCTCCGGTGATTTTGCGCCATTGCGCTTTATTAAACCCGGCCACCAGCAGGTAGTTTTGGGGCTTATCACCACGAAAAATGGCGAACTGGAAAACCCTGAAGCAATCAGGGATCGTATAGAAGAGGCAACCCAATATGTTGCTAAAGAGCAGATTTGCCTTAGCCCACAATGTGGTTTTGCTTCAACGGAAGAAGGTAACAACCTGACTTCTGCCCAGCAATGGGAGAAAGTGAGCCTGGTGGCCAGTGTTGCCAGCCAGGTCTGGTAATACACTTTCCTCACTAAATAAGGCCCGTAAGACGGGCCTTGAGCCTGATAACAAACCTCATGTTGGCACAGAACGAGAAGGTGTCACCCAATAAAAAACCAAGAAAATCAATTCATTGATTTTCGGCTGCTAACTAAAAAGAAGGAAAAACCACGTTTTTTCCTTTCTTTTTCATCAATCTGAAGGCCCGTAAGACGGGCCTTATCTCTTCCCGGCTCTACTTCAACCAAAGCAAATACCAATGTTCAGGTAGTTATTCAGCCAGTTTGCTTATGGTTTGCTGAACAGTGCACAGCACCAGGGCGTTCATGCTCTGCCTTTGTTCTATTGAGGTGCGTTTTAGCGAGTTCCTTGCCGTGTTTCAACCAGATAAGGGATGTGATTTTATCTATCTAGTTGTATTAAAAGAATAATTAATATTTGGCACTGCATTTGCAACTGGGATTCCATCTTGTATACCAGATGGGATTCCAGGAATGAGTACAGTTGAATACGGGCAAACACTGGCGGAATGGCGGGCGCAGTACGCGCAAAACCCGCAAATTGTCAGTGATCTTCTTCCACGCTATGTAAGACAGTTTGATAAGGCGGATAACGCCTGGATCTATCTTGCCAGCGAACAGGACATTCTTAGCCAGTGCGCAGTTTTACTGGATGCACTGGCGGATGGATCAAAGACACTGGTTGATATGCCACTGTTTGGCGTGCCGTTTGCCGTAAAAGACAATATTGATGTAGCGGGGATGCCAACCACTGCAGCTTGCCCGGCGTTCCTTTATCACCCTGAAGTCGATGCCACTGTTGTTGCCCGCCTGAAGAGCGCGGGTGCAGTAGTGATTGGCAAAACCAACCTGGACCAGTTTGCCACCGGGCTGGTGGGTACCCGTTCACCTTTTGGCGCTGTGGTTAACACATTTAACCCAGACTATGTCAGCGGGGGTTCCAGCTCAGGCTCAGCATCCGTTGTGGCGCGTGGGCTGGCGGCATTTTCGCTGGGGACTGACACCGCAGGCTCTGGCCGGGTGCCAGCAGGTTTCAACAATATTGTTGGCCTGAAGCCAACCAAAGGCTGGTTCTCGGCACAAGGTGTGGTACCTGCCTGCCGCCTTAACGACACCATCTCTGTTTTTGCCCTGACGGTCGACGATGCCTGGCAAGTGGCACAAGTCGCTGGGGGCTACGATGCCGACGACGCCTACTCACGCGTTCATCCAGCAACGGCTCCGGCACAACTCAGTTCAACTCCGCGTTTTGCCGTGCCTGAACAGTGTGAATTTTATGGCGACAGCCAAAGCGAGCAGGCCTGGCAACAGGCGCTGGCAAAACTGGTCGCACAGGGTGTGGAACTGGTTCCCATTGATTTTACGCTGTTCCGCCAACTGGCAGAGCAACTCTATTACGGTGCCTGGGTGGCAGAACGCACAGTGGCGGTTGGGGAGATGTTAAACCAGCCACCAGAAACCATGGACCCAACCGTGCGCCAAATTGTCGCAAATGGTAAAGCTTATACTGCCTGTGATGCCTGGCAGGCTGAATATACGCGGGCTGAGTTGTCTCGTAAAATTCAGCAAGTATTAGCGACTGTTGATGCGCTGGTGGTGCCAACTTCACCAACTATTCATACCCTGGCTGAAATGGCAGAAGAACCGGTTCATTACAATTCCCAATTCGGTACCTATACCAACTTTACCAACCTGGCTGATCTTAGTGCGCTGGCCGTACCCGCCGGGTTCCGTCAGGACGGTCTGCCCTTTGGTATTACTCTTATTGCCCCAGCATGGTACGACCTTGCGCTGGCTGCATTCGCCCGCCAGTGGCAGCAGAGCCAGGCTCTTCCTCTGGGGGCAACCAACCGCCCGTTTACCCATCACGCATCAACCCCACCGGCATTACCTGGCAGTTATGTACGCCTGGCAGTGGTGGGCGCGCACCTGCGCGGCATGCCACTCAACCACCAACTCACCACGCGTGATGCGGTGTTTGTCGAAGAAACAACAACCGCTGATGACTACCGGTTATATGCCCTGGCAGGCACGGTACCAGCAAAACCCGGTCTTGCCCGCGCAGAGCAGGGTAATGCCATTATCGTCGAATTATGGGATGTACCGCTGGCGCGCTTTGGCGAGTTCGTGGCTGAAGTCCCGGCACCTCTTGGTATCGGCAGCATCACGCTGGCAGATGGCCGGGTCGTGAAAGGGTTTATCTGTGAGCCTAAGGCGTTGGGTGCCGCCACAGATATAACGCAATGGGGTGGCTGGAACGCCTGGCTTGCTCATCAAAAACTTGCCTGAGGAGGATGCATGTTTAACACGGTACTGATAGCCAACCGGGGTGAGATTGCCTGCCGGGCAATCCGCACATTAAAAAAAATGGGCGTGCGCAGTATTGCTGTGTATTCCGAACCTGACTGTAATGCGCCCCATGTGCATGAAGCGGACGAAGCAGTTGCATTGGCTGGTGAGAAAGCCAGTGACACCTATCTGGATATTGGCAAGATAGTTGAGGCAGCGAAAGCAACGGGCGCACAGGCCATTTTCCCAGGCTATGGCTTCCTGTCTGAGCGGGCTGAATTCGCCGCTGCCTGTGACGAAGCAGGCCTGGTGTTTATTGGCCCTACTGCACAACAAATTGCCGATTTCGGCCTGAAACACCGGGCACGTGAACTGGCGCAGGCGGCAGGTTTACCCATGACCCCCGGTACCGGTCTGCTCCAAACCCTTGACAGTGCGTTGATTGCCGCACAAGAGATTGGTTACCCGGTGATGCTCAAAACAACTGCGGGTGGCGGTGGTATTGGGTTAAGTTGCTGTGAAACCCCCGAAGACTTGAGTGAAACCTGGGCCAGTGTTAAGCGGATGGGCACACAATTTTTCGGTGACGATGGCGTTTTCCTGGAGCGTTTTATTGCCAGGGCCCGCCACATTGAAGTGCAAATCTTTGGCGATGGCAAAGGCCATGTTGTAGCACTGGGTGAGCGCGATTGTTCACTGCAACGGCGTAACCAGAAAGTGGTTGAAGAAACCCCCGCGCCGAATTTGCCACAACGCACCCGTGAGGCATTACATGCCGCGGCAGTAGCGCTTGGCCAGCAGGTTAATTACCGCAGTGCGGGCACGGTTGAGTTTATCTACGATGCCGCCACTGATGCTTTCTGGTTCCTTGAAGTTAACACCCGCCTGCAGGTGGAGCACCCCATTACTGAAATGGTGACCGGGGTGGACCTGGTTGAGGCAATGGTCACACTGGCGGCGGGTAAAGCACCCGACTGGCAGGCAATGGCACGGGCACCACAGGGCGCGGCTATTGAAGTGCGGGTTTATGCAGAAGACGCATTAAAAAACTTCCAGCCTTCACCCGGTGTGTTGACGGATGTCTTTTTCCCTGAGGGAATTCGGGTTGATGGTTGGGTGTCTACCGGGAGTGAAGTCAGCGCCTTTTATGACCCGATGATCGCCAAAATTATTGTGCACGGGGCAGACCGCCACCAGGCACTGGCAAAACTGCAGGGCGCGCTGGCCGCTACCCGGTTACAGGGTATTGCCACCAACCTGGACTGGCTGCGCCAAATTATTACCCTGCCGGAATTTACTGCCGGTGTGATGTGGACCCGCTTGCTGGACAGTGTTGAGTGGCAGCCACATGTTATTGAAGTGGTGCAACCTGGCACCTGGAGCAGTGTGCAGGATTATCCGGGGCGAACCGGGTATTGGGATATCGGTGTTCCGCCGTCAGGCCCAATGGATGATTACGCTTTTCAGTTAGCTAACCGTATTGTTGGCAACCACCCGTCAGCAGCAGGCCTGGAGTTTACGTTACTCGGCCCGACACTGCGTTTCCATTGTGATGCAGTCATTGCGATCACTGGGGCAAACTGCCCGGCAACCCTGGATGAAAAAACGGTCGCTTTCTGGCAACCCATAGTGGTTAAAGCAGGCCAGGTACTGGCACTGGGCCGGGCCAGCGAAGGGTGCCGTACTTACCTCGCTGTGCGTAATGGGCTTGATGTCCCGGTTTATTTGGGCAGCCGTTCAACCTTTGCCTTGGGGCAATTTGGCGGCCACGGTGGCCGGACGTTACGCGTTGCCGATACCCTGGCCATTTCACAGCCCGATTTACCAGCCTGTACCACGCCAGCGCCGATTGGCCTGCCTCAGGTGCCGGAGCCTGCCCTCATCCCCCGGTACGATACCGTGTGGGATATCGGCGTGTTATATGGGCCGCACGGCGCACCCGATTTCTTTACGCCCGAATCGATGGAAACCTTTTTTAGCAGCGAGTGGGAAGTGCATTACAACTCCAACCGGCTGGGTGTGCGTTTAATGGGGCCGAAACCTGAATGGACCCGTGCCGATGGCGGTGAGGCTGGCCTGCATCCTTCCAACGTACATGATTGTGAATATGCGATTGGTGCGATTAACTTCACCGGCGACTTCCCGGTTATTCTTACCCGGGACGGGCCAAGCCTGGGTGGATTTGTGTGCCCGGTCACCATTGCTCGTGCTGAGTTGTGGAAAGTGGGCCAGGTGAAGCCGGGAGATAAAATTCGCTTCCATGCCATCAATTTTGAGCATGCTCAGTCACTGGATATCGCCCGCCAGGTGGCCGTCACGAATTTATGTGCTGCTAACGCGTTACCAGACCGGCATCCAACCATCACACCAGAGAAAACCAGCAGTGCTGCAATTCTTGCTGAACACCCGGCAGAAGGTGCTATCCCCGCAGCCGTCTGGCGACAGGCAGGTGATAACTACATCCTGATTGAGTATGGCGATAACGTACTCGACCTCGCTTTGCGCTTGCGGGTGCACTTGCTGATGGAAGCCCTGCGCGCCAGTGGCCAGCCAGGTATCGAAGAGCTGTCACCAGGCGTACGTTCACTGCAGGTGCGTTACGACGCACAGCGTATTTCACAAAGCCAGCTTATGTCGCTGTTGCTGGAGCTGGAAGGGCAATTGGGGGATGTCAGTAAACTGCGCATTCCGTCACGGATTGTTTATCTGCCTATGGCCTTTGAAGACAGCGCCACGCTGGGGGCAGTGGAACGTTACCAACAGACAGTCCGCCAGCAGGCTCCCTGGTTGCCCAACAATGTGGACTTCATTCAGCGTGCCAACGGCCTGGCGCACCGCGATGAAGTGAAAAACATTATTTTCGATGCCAGCTACCTGGTGCTTGGCCTGGGGGATGTTTACCTTGGTGCACCTTGCGCAGTACCTGTAGACCCGCGCCACCGCTTGCTGAGTTCCAAATACAACCCGGCGCGTACCTGGACTGCTGAAGGCACGGTGGGTATCGGCGGCATGTATATGTGTATCTACGGCATGGATTCCCCTGGGGGCTACCAACTGGTGGGGCGTACCGTACCTATCTGGAATAAATTCCTGAAGAACAGCCAGTTTGGTGATGAACCCTGGTTGCTGAAATTCTTCGACCAGGTGCGTTTCTACCCAGTAAGCGAAAGCGAACTTACCGAATTCCGCGATGCTTTCCGTGAAGGCCTTGCCACCGTGCGTGTTGAGCAGAGCACCTTTGATTTTGCCGAATACACCCAGTTCCTGGCAGATAACGCACAGGATATCGCAGATTTCCGCACTCGCCAGCAGGCGGCTTTCGCCTCGGAAGTGGTGCACTGGCAAAACCAGATGGAAGAAGAAGCACTGCCGGAAACTGTTTCCGCCCAGGAGGATGAAGCGGTTGACGGCTACCTGGTGAGCGCCGACCTCAACGGTAATATCTGGAAAATTTTGGTCGAACCCGGTCAAAAAGTGAAACAGGGCGAGCCACTGATTGTGGTGGAAGCCATGAAGATGGAACTGATGGTGGAAGCGCCTTGTGATGGCGAAGTTATCCGTATCAGTTGCCAGCAAGGGCGGCCTGTGGCTCCCGGCGATGCCTTACTCTGGCTGGATAACGCCAGTTAAGTGAATACGCCGCGGGTACCTGCTTTCCCGCGGCAAAAAAGAGAACTGTACCCACATGACAAATATAACCAAAGCCCCACGAGCCCAGGGGCAGGCGGAACGGATTTACCACCAACTGAAGCAGGATATCTTCGATTTTCGCCTGCTTCCGGGCGACCGCTTTAGTGAAAGTGAAATTGCTGCGCGGATGGGCGCGAGCCGAACCCCGGTTCGCCAGGCTTTGTACGCACTGGAGCAGGAAGGTTACGTTGCAGTCCAGCCCCGTAGCGGCTGGCAGGTAAAACACATTGATTTTGATTACCTGGAGTCGCTTTACGATTTGCGGGTGGTACTGGAGCTGGAAGCGGTTAAGCGCTTATGCGCACTGCCGCCAGACAGCCAACCCGACATCTTGCTGGCGCTGAAAGCATTCTGGACGGACTCCCCACCACTCCCTGACGGCCAGGAAGTGGCCCGCTACGACGAACAGTTCCATATGGACCTGGTTGCAGCCGCGGGTAACCCGGAAATGGCTCGGGTACACCGGGATGTCACAGAGAAAATTCGCATAGTCCGGCGTATGGACTTCACCAAAACACCCCGTGTCGAGGCCACTTACGCTGAGCACGGTGCCATCTTGCAGGCCATTATGGCGCGCGAAACCGAGGAGGCCCAAAACCGACTACAGCAGCATATTGCACAAAGCCAGAAAGAAGTTCGTACGATAACGCTTCATACGCTGCACCAGGCACGGCAGCAGAAGCTTTGAAATGCGGCATTGCCGCGGACCTCTATTCATCAGGAGTGAATTTATGCACCGTCGTACTCTGTTAAAAGCTTTTGCCTTATCCGCATCCGTTATCAGCATGGGGTTGGCGTTTAATGCTTATGCCGCTGATACCATCAAGGTCGGTATTCTGCACTCTTTATCTGGCACGATGGCGATTTCAGAAACGCCACTGAAAAATATGGCGTTGATGACTATCGACGACATCAACGCCCATGGTGGCGTATTGGGTAAAAAACTGGAGCCTGTGGTGGTTGACCCGGCGTCTAACTGGCCATTGTTTGCTGAAAAAGCCCGCCAGTTACTGACCCAGGATAAAGTGGCTGTGGTGTTTGGCTGCTGGACATCGGTGTCCCGCAAATCAGTTTTACCGGTATTTGAAGAACTGAATGGCCTGCTGTTTTACCCGGTGCAGTATGAAGGTGAAGAGATGTCTCCCAACGTCTTTTATACTGGCGCGGCACCTAACCAGCAGGCCATTCCGGCGGTTCAGTACCTGATGAGTGAAGACGGTGGTGGTGCTAAACGTTTCTTCCTGTTAGGCACTGATTACGTTTACCCGCGTACCACCAATAAAATCCTGCGTAACTACCTGCACAGCAAAGGTGTGCAGGATAAAGATATCGAAGAAGTGTACACCCCGTTTGGTTACAGCGATTACCAGACCATTGTTGCCAATATCAAAAAATTCGCAGCAGGCGGGAAAACAGCGGTCATCTCCACCATCAATGGTGATTCCAATGTGCCGTTCTATAAAGAACTGGCAAACCAGGGTGTGAAAGCGACTGATATTCCGGTTGTCGCTTTCTCCGTTGGGGAAGAAGAGTTGCGCGGTATTGATACTAAGCCGTTGGTGGGGAACCTGGCTGCCTGGAACTATTTCGAATCGCTGGATAACCCAACCAACAAAAAATTCGTCGCTGAGTGGAAGGCATACGCTAAATCCCACAACTTGCCGAATGCCGATACCGTGGTCACTAACGACCCGATGGAAGCAACCTGGGTAGGTATGCATATGTGGGCACAGGCGGTAGAAAAAGCCGGTACCACCGATGTCGATAAAGTGCGTGCGGCAATGGCTGGGCAAACCTTTAAAGCGCCGTCGGGTTACACACTGACGATGGATGCCACCAACCACCACCTGCATAAACCGGTCATGATCGGTGAAATTGAAAGTGACGGGCAGTTCAATGTGGTGTGGCAGACTGATAAAACCGTACGTGCACAACCCTGGAGTCCTTATATCCCTGGGAATGAAAACAAGCCGGATTACCCTGTTAAATCAACGGGTAAATAACGTTTTCTCCTCCCGGAAACGGGAGGAACCCTCGTCTGGAGGAAATCATGAAACCTGTGCATATCATACGCCTGCTACTGGTGCTGGCGTATTTGCTTTCGCGTGTTGTCTGGGCAACAGATGCCGACACCTTTGTTAGTGTCAACCGTTCAGCGCAAGCCAAATTACTGCAACAGTGGGCCGCCGCACCGGACAAAGCACGTTTGCCACTTCTGAAAGCACTGAAACAGGAAGTGCTGGTGGCCGATGACAATCACCATGCGTTCAGCAAACAGAACAGTAACCTGGTAGCCCTGGGCGCTGCAGCCGCCCCAGAAGGGGATGTACATCCGGTCAGGTTGACCAACCGGTTGCGTATTTTAGTCTCTGGCGCGCTGGCAACACATCAACTATTAAGTGACAACGTCACGGAAAGGTTGCAGGGTGCCAAAAATCTGGTGGATGACAGCCAGGGAACATTGATTCCACTGATTACCCGCCAGCTTGCCAGTGAAACAGACACCAAAGTGAAAGCGGCGTTACAACTGGCGCTGGCGAACCTGCAACTGGGTAGCCCGGATGCTGCGGTGCGGTTGGCGGCGGTGAGCCGCCTGGGGCAGGACAGCGACCCGGATGTCCAGGCAAGACTTCACCCAATGACAGACCCGGCCCATGAACCCGATGCCCGCGTTCGTGCTGCCGCACAGGCAAGCCTGGACAAGATTCACCACCGCTTAATGCTTGGCGACATTCTCGGCCAGGCATTTATGGGGATCTCTTTAGGATCGGTGTTATTACTGGCGGCGCTTGGGCTGGCAATTACTTATGGGTTACTGGGCGTCATCAATATGGCCCATGGCGAAATGTTGATGCTTGGCGCGTACAGTGCCTGGATGGTGCAAAACTTGCTACACAGCTTTGCCCCTGGGCTGGAAAGCCTGTACCCGGTGGTGGCGCTCCCAGTGGCTTTCTGTGTGACAGGTGGCCTCGGCATGGTATTGGAACGTACCATCATTCGCCATTTATATGGACGGCCTCTGGAAACACTGCTGGCGACCTGGGGAATCAGCCTGATGCTGATTCAAATTGTACGGATGGTGTTTGGCGCACAAAACGTAGAAGTGGCCAATCCGGGCTGGTTGTCCGGTGGTATTCAGGTGTTGCCTAACCTGATCCTGCCATGGAACCGCCTGGTGGTTATCGCGTTTGTGTTGTTAGTGCTGTTCTTTACATGGCTTGTGTTAAATAAAACCCGCCTGGGTATGAATGTGCGTGCGGTTACCCAAAACCGGGCTATGGCCGCTTGCTGTGGGGTACCCGTAGGGCGTGTTGATATGCTGGCCTTTGGGTTGGGCTCAGGTATTGCCGGGCTCGGTGGCGTGGCGCTCTCCCAATTGGGCAACGTCGGCCCTGAACTTGGCCAGGGTTACATCATTGATTCTTTCCTGGTCGTCGTGCTCGGTGGTGTGGGCCAACTGGCCGGGAGTGTCGCGGCAGCATTTGGCCTTGGGATCTTTAACAAAATACTGGAGCCACACACGGGTGCGGTATTAGGCAAAATTTTGATTCTCGCCCTGATTATTTTGTTTATTCAAAAACGGCCGCAGGGGTTGTTTGCCCTTAAAGGGAGGGTTATTGACTGATGACACAGCCAATTACACTAACGCTGTACCAGAAAGCGCCACGCGTTGCTCAGGTTGCAGGCGCTATTTTGGTGCTGGCACTGTTTATTCTCCCGTTTCTTGCCTTGCTGCCAGCGGATAACCCGTTAAGTATTTCGGTGTGGACGTTAACCCTGCTGGGGAAAATTCTTTGCTACAGCGTGATGGCGGTGGCACTGGATTTGGTTTGGGGCTATGCCGGGATGCTATCGCTGGGGCATGGTATTTTCTTTGCCCTGGGGGGGTACGGCATGGGGATGTATCTTATGCGCCAGGCTGCGGGCAGCGGGTTGCCTGATTTTATGTCTTTCTTGTCCTGGGATCATTTGCCCTGGTTTTGGCTGGGTAGCGAGCATTTTCTCTGGGCGCTGATGCTGATTATCCTGGTACCGGGCTTACTCGCCCTGGTATTTGGCTACTTTGCCTTCCGCTCGCGCATCAAAGGTGTGTACTTCTCGATTATCACCCAGGCGTTAACCTGGGCCGGAATGTTACTGTTCTTTCGTAATGAAACCGGCTTTGGCGGCAATAACGGGTTTACCGGTTTCACCACGCTGCTGGGTTTTTCTGTTACCGCCACCAGCACCCGTGTGGGGTTGTTTATCGCTTCACTTATCCTGCTGCTCGCAAGCCTGGGCGCAGGGTTGTGGTTGGCGCGCAGTAAGTATGGCCGGGTGTTGACAGCGGTGCGTGATGCCGAAAATCGCCTGATGTTTTGCGGCTATGACCCTCTGGGCTTCAAATTATTAGTCTGGACACTTTCTGCTGTGTTGTGTGGCCTTGCCGGGGCGTTGTATGTGCCACAAGTCGGGATTATCAACCCCAGCGAAATGTCGCCGACAAATTCGATTGAAGCCGCTATCTGGGTAGCGCTTGGTGGCCGTGGAACATTGATTGGCCCGGTTATTGGCGCGTTTTTGGTGAACGGAGCAAAAAGTATTTTTACTGTGGTGTTGCCAGAATACTGGCAAATTTGCCTCGGGCTGGTTTTTATCCTGGTGACCCTGTTCTTACCACGTGGTGTTGTGGGCTTACTGCGCAAAGGAGATAAGTAATGGCGATGCAGGATACGCTTTTCACCCGGCAGTTACCCGCAGATCAGTTCCGTGAGCAGACAGACCCGGTTCTGCAACTGGAGAATATCAATGTTAATTTTGATGGCTTCCAGGCGCTGACAAATCTGTCCATGCGTATTGGTGTGGGGGAGCTACGCTGCGTGATTGGCCCTAATGGGGCGGGTAAAACAACCTTAATGGATGTTATTACCGGGAAAACACGCCCTCAAAGCGGCACGGCTGTTTATGATCAGTCAGTCGATTTACTCAAACTCAATTCAATTGAAGTGGCCCGTAAAGGCATAGGGCGTAAATTCCAGAAACCCACAGTTTTTGAAGCCCTTAGCGTGTTCGAAAACCTGGAAATAGCACAGAAAACACATAAAGGCGTCTGGGCCACACTCAGGGCGCGGCTCAATAGCGAACAACGTGACCGTATCGACAGTGTGCTGGCGTTATTACATTTATCGCAAGAACGCCATCGTGCCGCAGGTGCGCTGTCTCATGGGCAAAAGCAATTTCTGGAAATAGGGATGTTGCTGGTGCAAGAGCCGCACTTATTACTGCTTGATGAGCCTGCAGCGGGCATGACAGATGCTGAAACTGAATATACCGCAGAATTATTTCGCGGGCTTGCCGGCCAGCATTCATTAATGGTGGTTGAGCATGATATGGGCTTTGTTGAAACCATTGCGGATTCCGTAACCGTGTTGCATCACGGGCAAGTTCTTGCCGAAGGTTCACTGGCTGAAGTTCAGGCTAACGAGCAAGTGATTGATGTTTATCTTGGCCGTTAAGGGGGCATTATGCTGGATGTAAGTAACCTGCAACAGTATTACGGTGGCAGCCATATTTTACGCGGTGTGACATTCAATGCCCGCCCCGGAGAGGTGACCTGCCTGCTGGGGCGTAACGGGGTTGGGAAAAGCACTTTGCTCAAATGCCTTATGGGGTTAATTCCGGCCAAATCAGGGCAGGTTACCTGGAACGGGGCGGATATCACTCACCGTAAACCGTATCAGCGTGTCAACGCCGGGGTAGCTTATGTGCCCCAGGGGCGTGAAATTTTCCCGCGCCTTACTGTTGAAGAAAACTTGTTGATGGGGTTGTCCCGGTTTCCGGCAAGGCAGGCAGGACAAGTCCCGGAAGAGATCTATCAGTTATTCCCTGTACTGAAAGAGATGAAACAGCGCCGTGGCGGTGACCTGTCTGGTGGCCAGCAACAACAGCTGGCTATTGGGCGCGCACTGGCCTGTAAACCGGGGTTGTTAATTCTGGATGAACCGACAGAAGGTATTCAGCCTTCTGTTATCAAGGAAATCGGCCAGGTTATCCGTACCCTGGCCGCAAGGGGGGATATGGCTATTTTACTGGTCGAGCAGTTCTACGATTTTGCCGCAGAGCTAGCCGACCAGTATCTGGTGATGTCACGCGGAACCATTATCCAACAGGGTTCAGGCGCACAAATGGAAGCAGACGGTGTGCGCGGGCTGGTGGCAATATAACCCGCGTTATTGACTGGTTTGGTGTGCAGCACGTGGCGTGTTGCGCACCTCCATCCCGAGTAACATTAACCACCAGGCGGCGCAAATCGCGACAATAAAGGCACAAAACAGAACTGGCGCTGGAAACCAGGTCAGCATATAACCAGTGACCAGTGGGTTAGCTGCAGCACCCAGGTTGCCAATGTTTTGTGCCGAGAAGTAACTGGCTTTCATGCCCGGCGGTGCAATGTGATCAATCAGCATATATTCACCCGGTACATAAATCAGTTCCCCAAAAGTAAAAATAACCGATGCTAAACCCCAGATAACCAGGTTATTTCCCGCGTATAGAAAACCCAGTAAGCCGATGCTGAAGCAGACAGAGCCAATAAACATCCACCCTTTTAACCGCGAAGGGCGTAACTGTTTCCCTACCCAGTATTGAAAGCTGACTACCACCAGTGCATTAATGGGTAACACCACACTGACCACTTTTTCGGCCAGCGCATTATCGGCAACAACCAACACATACTGCGATAAAAACGAGACAAACGAACCACACACCAACGAACTGAGAAAGCCCGACAGTGTGAAATAGCCCAGTGCTTTATCGTGTAACAAAACAGCGAGTGACCAGGGGGCCTGGGGTTTTTCATCCGTACCCGCTATTTGATTGCTGGCCTGGCACGCAGGTGGCTGGGCAGGCACTCGTAAGCCAATCAATATAAATGGCAGAGTAGCGCTGAGCGCTGCGAGCCAGAAGGGCAAATGCACACTGTAGAGCATGACCATCGTGCCGAGCGGTGGGCCAATGGTCCAGCCAATATTAATAAAGGTGTAATTGAGCGAAAAAATACCAGGGCGTTTCCCCGGGGGCAGTGTGTCGGAAAAATAACCTTTAAGAACCGATGCAAATACCGAGTATGAACAGTTAATAGCCGCATAAAATGCCACAGTCATCCACGGCGAATGGCTAAGAGGAATACCAATAAACCCGGCAATAAAGCAGCCAGTGGCAATCAGCATATACCGTTTTTTATCGAACCGGTCTGCCAGCATGCCAAAGGTCAGGCTGAATATCACACCAATGACCAGGGCAAACGTCATTGCCAGCCCCACCTTATCGACACTCATAGCATACTGGCGATTCAGGTAAATAGTCATAAAAGGCAGTGTCATACCACGGCCTAAAGTGATGCATAAAGAAGCCAGTAGCAGTATAAGCACTGGCTTGTCTGGTAAACGTTTTTTCTTATGAATCATGGGGAAGTGATGCACAGCGTAAATAAAATTATATTTACACAGCAATAACATGCCACGGGGCGGCTGTACAGCATCATAAGCTGAGAGTATGTGCTTTTTGTGCGGGCAAAAATCTGGGTATCGCCATTTTGTTAAATATCTATTAACCTGGTGTATCAGTAACGCAATGAAAAAAATAGGAACGAAGGTTAACAGGGTATGACAAAAAAAGATGGATTTCTGGCGTTGATGGTAGTGGTTGTCTGGGGGTTAAATTTTGTGGTTATCAAAGTGGGATTGCATGATATGCCCCCCTTGTTACTTGCCGGGTTGCGCTTCCTGTTTGTTGCGTTTCCGGCGTTGCTCTTTGTCCGGCGGCCTAAAATACCATTTCGCCTGCTTGTCGGCTATGGCCTGACTATCAGCTTTGGGCAGTTCGCTTTTTTATTTACCGCGATTAAATTTGGTATGCCCGCGGGGCTGGCTTCTCTGGTTCTTCAGGCGCAAGCATTCTTTACCATTTTGCTGGGTGCCATTTTTTTCAACGAGCGTTTAACGGTTAAACAACTGGCAGGTATTACGCTTGCGGTGCTGGGGATATTGGTACTGATTGAAGGCAGCCTGACAGGCGAAAACATTGCACTCAGTGGTTTTATGCTAACGCTGGCTGCGGCATTCAGTTGGGGATGTGGGAATATCTTTAATAAAAAAATCATGCAGCTGTCACAACCGCCTGCCATTATGTCTCTCGTTGTTTGGAGTGCGCTTATCCCGGTGCTGCCATTTCTCCTGGGGAGCCTGGTGTTCGACGGCCCGGCAGTTATTGTATCCAGTGTTCAGCATATTGATTTAACGACAATACTTTCACTGGCATATCTGGCCTTTCTTGCCACTATTGTGGGCTATGGTATTTGGGGCAGCCTGCTCGGGCGTTATGAAACCTGGCGTATTGCTCCGTTATCATTGCTGGTGCCGGTATTCGGTATGGCAAGTGCAGCGCTGTTACTGGGTGAACACCTGAACCTGTACCAGCTTGCTGGCGCAGTACTGATTATGCTGGGGTTGTATATCAATGTGTTTGGATTACGGTTACCGCAGGGTATTCGCCGGGCGCGTTCTTCATCACTGTAAAAAGCGTTACAGGTAAAGGTTGCCAACCGATGTCCACTTGCGGGCATCGGTGTATCAACACTTAGCGGTTTGCGTTGTTATGGTAGAAAGCTACCCCCAGATTTTCGTTACGCTCCTGGGCTGCATCGGGTTTTGCGCTGTTGAGGCTTGTGTTACTGGCTGAAGGCATCAGCATTGCACCATGCCCAGTTTGCCGGGGAATAAATTCGCTGGGATGTTCTGCCATAACACTGCCCGCGACTAAAACCAATAGTAGCGCAGCACCTTGTGCTAAATGTTTCATTTGTCCTTCTTACACCTTTACCGGTGGAATTAAAAAGCGACCAGCAGACACAAGGTCTGTGGCCGATTTGAGGTCATTGACTTTACGGTATTACTTGCCTGCACTTAGTTCATGCAGTAATGCTGCCCGTCATGGTTCAGAGGGAATAAAAACTTTCCCTGGGTGGGGGCATTATTCGCAACACGGTACTTGTGCGGCGGAATTGAGAAATAATTCTTAAAGGTTCGCGTCAATGTTTGTTGAGACTCAAAACCATAGCGTTCAGCAAGATAAAGAATTGGCTCATCGCTTTCTTTCAACTTCTGTGCGATTTCCGTCAATTTGCGATTGCGGATATATTGGCCCAGTGAGTGTCCTGTCTCTTTTTTGAACATCCGTTGCAGGTGCCATTTCGAATAGCCGGAGCGCTGGGAAACTTTCTCCAGTGACAGCGGGGATTCCAGGTTATCCTCAATCCAGTCTAAAATGCTGTGTACGGTAATCGCATCATTATTTCGTCTGGACATAGCTTCACCTCATCTGTTTAGAGCAGAATTTTTTTCAGCAAACATTCAAGTTGTGCAATTTCTTCTGCCGTCAGGTTTCTTGTTAATTCTTCATGCAGGTCGTGCCCCACTAAACGGTGGCAGTACTGGCATAACTCACGGCCTTCTTCTGTGAGTTCGACGATGACACACCGTTTGTCGTCAGGGTTTGGTCGACGTGATACCCAACCTTTACATGCCAGGCGATCCAGCATGCGGGTAAGGGCACCCATATCAACCGAGAGTGTCTTACTTAAGTCTCCTGGCGTAATCGCCACCTCACAGAAGATGCTGCACAACACTTTAAATTGCGGTGCAGTCACATCCTGCGGAGAGAGATATTCAGTTAACAGACGGTCTTTCTTTTGATTCACCAGGTGGATCAGACGGCCCAGCGGGATGATTTCATTGAACAGATCGCATGTCGTTTTCACAATTCATTGCCCAGGCAAATAGATTAATCACGCGAGATACTATTGCCCAGGCAAGGATAAGTCAATCGTATGGCGATCTGGATCACACAAAGTGCTAAAACACTTAGTCTGATAAAAATATACATGAGTAACAATCATGGGCGAATGCTGTTATTACGCGCTTAGGTGAGCTAGCATTTATCTCTGATTTGATTGGATTAATCGTAAAGCAGCAGAAGGATAAGGGAATACAGAATGCTCGAACTCGTTAAAGCAGTCGGTATTGGGTTGGTCGTGTTATTGCCTTTAGCAAACCCGCTCACTACGGTGGCACTGTTCCTTGGGCTGAGTGGGAATATGAATACCCAGGAGCGCCATCGCCAGTCACGCCAGGCATCTATTAATGTATTCATCATTATGATGGTAGCCTGGTATGCTGGCCAGGTGGTGATGAATACGTTCGGTATTTCGATTCCTGGATTACGTATTGCCGGTGGATTAATTGTGGCGTTTATCGGATTTCGTATGCTGTTTCCGAAAGAGAAACCTCACGAAATTCCGGAGGCTAAATCCAAATCGGAGGAGTTAGCACGCGACTCTGGGGCAAATATTGCTTTTGTGCCGCTGGCCATGCCTTCTACTGCGGGCCCCGGGACAATCGCCATGATAATCAGCACCGCGTCTACCGTTCACCACACCACGGAATTTCCCTACTGGGTGCTGGTGGTAGGGCCTCCGGTAACCTTTTTGTGTGTCAGCCTGATCCTTTGGGGCTGCTTGCGCGGCTCGGGGGCGGTGATGCGTATTGTGGGTAAAGGGGGAATAGATGCGATTTCCCGTGTGATGGGCTTTCTGTTGGTGTGTATGGGCGTGCAGTTTGTCATTAATGGCGTGCTGGATATTATTCAGCATTACCCTGGACATGCATGACTGACTGGAAACAGAGCGTTTTATTGATTTTCGGCTGCTAACTAAAAAGAAGGAAAAACCACGCTTTTTCCTTCTTTTTCATCACTATGAAACGCCCTGGTCAGAAACAGGGCGTTTTTACTTTCAGCGTTAGGTTACCAGAGCATTAATGGCTCGGCTGGTGCTCCAGGCTTTGCGGCCAGCGGCGGAAAATCACCACGGACCAGACCAATGCGGCAATCGCAGGCAGTGCGCCCAGGTAGCCAATTGCTGACATAGAAAAATGCAGGCTTATTTGGTTACCCAGCAGCGCTCCGGCACCAATCCCAATATTGAAAATTCCTGAAAACAGCGACATTGCTACATCAGTCGCATCAGGTGCCAGCGCCAGAACTTTTACCTGCATACCCAGCCCGATAACCATAAAAGCAATGCCCCAGAACAGGCTCAGGATAATCAGCCCGTTTGATGAAACGGATGCAGGCATGAGCAACGCAAGGCAGCACACCAGAACCCCGATGGCACAGCTGACCAAGCTTGAAGCATGCATATTGCCAAGCTTACTGAAAATGATACTGCCAATAATACCGGCCCCACCGAGAATCAATAACAATACAGTGGCGAAATTGGCGCTAAATCCCGCAATGGTCTGCACAAAAGGCTCAATATAGCTATAAGCGGTGTAGTGCGCGGTAACGACAACCACTGTCAAAATATAAATGCTCACCAGTGCCGGGCGGCGGAACAGAATCGGCAGGCTTTTCAGTGAGCCGGAATGTTCACTTGGCATACGCGGTAACAGTTTAAGCAAGCACACCAAAGTAATGAGCGCACCAACACCAATGGCAAAAAAGGTAGTGCGCCAACTGAAATACTGCCCAATCACACGGCCAAGAGGCAACCCGAGAACCATTGCTAATGCGGTTCCGGTAGCCAGAAAACTGAGCGCCTGCGCGCGTTTGCCAGCGGGGGCAAGGCGAATAGCCAGAGATGCAGTAATCGACCAGAAGATAGCGTGGGCAAAGGCGACACCAATACGGCTAATTACCAGAACCGTAAAGTTCCATGCCAGGAATGACAGCGCATGGCTGGCAATAAACAGTAAAAAGATACCAATCAGTAGCTTTTTACGTTCCATCTGGCTGGTTAACAGCATGAAAGGCAACGACATCAGCCCAACCACCCAGGCATAAATTGTCAGCATTATCCCCACCTGAGCGGTGCTCATATTGAAGCTTTCGGCAATGTCCGATAACAGCCCAACAGGGACAAATTCGGTGGTATTAAAGATGAATGCAGCGATAGCGAGGGTCAGAACCCGGAGCCATGCAACATGTCGGGAAACAGTCGTGGATGTGTTCATTTTTTGAGTCTGCGCAGGTGGTCCCATCGGTGGATGGCGCGATCATAAAACCAACAATGCAAGCGCACAAGATGAATTGTGAGCTATATCTCTTTTTTACATTTCAGTACAAGTGAATTCTCACAAAATGGTGTGGCCGGGGTTGTTATTTCCCCGGCAACCTGGACCGCTACTGTGGCAGGCGGGCAATATTTTGCTGAATAATGCGGGCGGCGTCGTCAAACTTAGCCTGTTCGTCTGCAGCCAGTTGCAGCTCAATAATTTGCTGTACGCCACTTTGTGCCAGTACAGCCGGAACCCCTATGGCGATACCTGTTTTCCCATATTCACCATCCAGCACACAAGAAATAGCCAGTGCCCGGTGGCTGCCGGTAAAAATGTTACGGCAAATCTCAGTAATGGTGCCGGCAATGCCAAATTCGGTACAACCTTTACCTGCGTAAATTTCAAAACCCAGCTTACGCACTTTTTCGGCGATAGCGTCTGTGTCCAGCTCTGTGCCAGTACGTCGTTTCCAGACATCGCTAACCGGTGAGCCGTACACAGAAGAGTGTGACCAGACAGGAAACTGTGCGTCGCCATGCTCACCTAATATAAAAGCATCAATGCTCTGCGGGCCAATATCCAGCGCCTGAGCGAGCGTTCGACGCAACCGGGTGGTATCCAGCCATACTCCAGTACCAATAACCTGGTTACGGGGCAAACCGGATAATTGCCACACCTGCCAGGTAATGATGTCGCAGGGGTTTGTGGCAATAAGGAAAATGCCGTTAAAACCGTTAGCCATCATGTCTGGCACTATTTTGTTCATGATTCGCGCAGTGTTGGTCAGTTCATCAAGCCGGGTTTGCCCAGGTTTCAGTGGGCCACCAGAAACCGTTATTACGGCGATATCCACGTCGGCGCAATCACTGGCATCACGTTGGGTAATGGTCATCATACCTGGCATATAAGCCGCTGCGTCAGACAGGTCCTGACAATGGGCTTCTGCTCGGGTTTTATTCAGGTCAACCAGAACCAGTTCTTCGCAAATGTTTTGGTTGAGTAAGGCCCAGGCTGCGGCTGTGCCAACATTACCTGCACCAATAATCATTACCTTACGGGGTTTGGTATTCATGTGAGTTCCGCACAATTTAAACAAGCAGGGCTACGTTACACCGTAGCGGGCATGGCTAAAAATTATATTTGCTTATCATGGGTATTACAGCAAATTAATCAATGCGCGCAGTTGCGGTGTCAGGCTGTCTTTACGCCAAATTAAGGCCGTTTCACGCCATCGCCAGGCTTCGCTAACAGGCCAGATATTCACCTGATGCGCACCAGGCATAATTGCCAGCATCGCACGAGGAATCATTGCCAGGCCTGCACCGGCAATAACACAGGCAAGAATGCCATGCCATGATTCCATCTCATAGATATGTCCGGGGCGGGCGTTATCTGCCTGAAACCAGGCTTCAAAATGATGGCGATAGGAACAGTTAGCTTTGAAGGCATACAAATTGGCGCCATCTACTTCTTTGGCTCGGTGTACTGGGGAGTGGCTGCCCGGTGCAATGATAACCATCTCTTCATTACACAATGAGCGGTACTCCAGCGCCGGGTTTTTAAAAGGGACATCGGTAAATGCTGCCGCAAGGCGGCCACTGAGCACGGACTCTATCATATCGCCAGAAGGCCCCGTGGTAAGCGTTAGCTGCACTGAGGGGTAACGTTGATTAAAGCGCGCCAGAAGATCTGGAATACGGATGGCAGCGGTACTTTCCAGTGAACCGAGAGGCAACAACCCCGATGGCACATCGCCAGTGACTGAAAAGCGCGCTTCATTTGCCAGTGCTAACAGGCGTTTACTGTACTGGTAAAAGTTTTGCCCCGCCGGGGAGACACGTAAGCGCTGGTTCTCACGAATAAACAAATTAACCCCCAGTTCCTCTTCCAACTGGCGAATACGGGTGGTCAGGTTGGACGGCACCCGGTGTACCTGGCGGGCCGCCTCACTGATGCTGCCAGTTTCGACCACACTGACAAACATACTGAGTTGAGTAAAATCCATAGCCTTTCTCAAAACGTGAATGGTTTCTTTATTATTATTCAGTTTTCATAATCATTGGGCAAGGCTATTGTGGCCGGGTAGCAAACTAAGGAGCATCTGATGACCACAACGAATACCCAAACCTCGGCGACTAATCCTGCGACAGGTGAGATTCTTTCATCCCGGCCTTATGCAAGCCAGGCAGATATAGAACAGGCTATTAGCCAGGCCGCCAGTGCCAGTAAAATTTGGGCTGATACCCCGTTGGCACAACGTGCCGCCGCTATCATTCGCCTTGCTTCAGTACTGGAAAACCAGGCACAGACACTGGCCCAGACTATTACCCGTGAAATGGGTAAACCGATTCGCCAGGCGCGGGCGGAAGTGGCTAAGTGTATTAACCTGTGCCACTGGTATGCAGAGCATGGCCCGCTGATGCTGGCGAACCAACCAACACAGGTGCCAGGTCAGCAGGCTGAAATCGCTTTTCGCCCACTGGGCGTTATTCTTGCGGTGATGCCGTGGAACTTCCCACTGTGGCAAGTATTGCGTGGTGCAGTGCCGATGCTGCTTACCGGAAACACCTACTTGCTGAAACATGCACCCAATGTTCCGGCCAGCGCCGGGTTACTGGTTCAGGCGTTTCTTGATGCGGATTTCCCTATTGGGGCATTTGCAGAAATCAATGCCAGTAATGAAGGGGTAAGCTCGTTGATTGCAGACCCACGCGTTGCTGCAGTTGCTTTAACAGGAAGCGCCCGTGCCGGGGAAGCCATTGGCTCACAGGCAGGTAAGGCACTGAAAAAATGTGTGCTTGAGCTTGGCGGTTCTGACCCATTTATTGTTTTAAACAGTGCAGACCTGGATGATGCGGTTAACGCAGGGGTTGCCGGGCGTTTTCAAAATACCGGGCAGGTATGTGCTGCAGCGAAACGGTTTATTGTTGAAGAAGGTATTGCTGATGCCTTTATTGAAAAATTTGTTGCTGCCACCAGCAAACTGGTAGTGGGCAACCCGAAGGATGAACAAACTGATATCGGCCCGATGGCGCGTTTTGATTTGCGGGACGAACTGCATCGCCAGGTGGCAGAGACTATTCAGCAGGGGGCAACCTGCATACTGGGTGGCGAAAAACTGCCAGGCGAAGGGAATTTCTATGCGCCAACCATACTCACTGGCGTGACGCCAGCGATGACGGCTTTTCAGGAAGAGATGTTTGGACCAGTGGCCGCTATTACTATCGCCCGTGATGCTGAACATGCGCTAGAGTTGGCAAACCTGAGCCAGTACGGGCTTTCGGCAACAATCTATGGTGAAGAGCGCCTGGCGTTGCAGTTAGCTGAAAAACTGGAGTGTGGCGGCGTATTTATTAATGGTTATAGCGCCAGTGATCCACGCGTTCCTTTTGGTGGTGTCAAGCGCAGTGGTTTTGGCCGCGAGCTGTCACATTTTGGGCTTTATGAGTTCTGCAATATCCAGACCGTGTGGAAAAACCGCCACTAATGCTACCTCTCTGTGTTTATTACACCTTAAGCAAAATGCCGGAAGTTCCCACCTTGCTTCCGGCAATATGGGTTGTGTACAACTTCCGTAATTCATTCAGTGGCCTGTTTGTTATCTACTGATTTTAAACATTTATTTTTATGATGTAAGTTGCTGGCTACCGGGTGGTACTGTGCCACCGGCCTGCGCTGTATTGTCACTAAAACGTCATCTTCCACCGATACACTCACTGCATACTTCGCCTTTTATTCCATTTTTCTTAAGCTAAATCATGAAGATAAAACTAATAACGGCATTACTGCCACAGCGATTTCATTTCCGGGGTATGGGTTTGCTCAGCGGGATTGTGTGTGTTATTGGGCTGTTTTTGCTGGTTCAGGTGATATCTACCACCGGGCTTGGGTTGCTGTTAAACCAGGTCCGTGCTCAGGTTACTCGGCAAGGTGTTGAACAAAATGCACAGCGTCAGATGGATGAAGCCCGTATTGGGTTATTGACGGCCAGTGATTTGGTAAACCGCGCGGGTATTTGGTTTATGCAGGATAAAGAAACAGGCTCGGTGGGAAGCTGGAACAGCCTGGCGGATGATGCCGCGTCAGCGTTAAACACCAGCCAACAGGCCTTCGAGCGGTTTCGCCATCAGGCGCCGCCTACGGCGCAAAATAAAGCGGTCATCCAAAGTTACCTGCAATTTTATGCCGGGTTGAAAGAGCAGGTTGACAGCCTGCGGGAAACACAATCAATAGACAGTTTCTTCGCCGTGCCCGTACAGGCATTTCAGGCGCAATTCAACCAGGATTTTGCCCAATATAAAACAGAGAGTGACCGCCTGCGCCAACAAGGCGACAACATGCTACTTGCCGGTCTGAACCAAATGCAGACACGTTCGCTCAGTGCGCTACTGGTCGTACTGGTGGTGGCGATTTTTACCGGTGCCGGGTTGTTATTCTGGGTTATTCGCCCATTAAATCGTTTGTTACAGCACCTTGACCAGCTGGCTGATGGCGATTTATCTGTGCTGCCAGCCACACCTGTACGCGTTAACCGGGAAGTTTATGAACTGTGGCAGCGTTTGATGGCAATGCAGCAGGGCTTGAGGCAAGTGGTTAATGCAGTACACAGCGCAACGGATAATATGGCTGGGCAGATTGCGGCCATGAATGATGAAAACCAGGTGTTATCTGCGCAAGCGACAGAACAAAGCCATATGCTCACCAAAGTTACCGACGGTATACGCCAGTTATCGGGCAGCGTGGATGAAAATACCCGTTTTGCGGGTATAGCGAACCAGCGAGCCGATGAAGCCCGTGATATTGCTCGTGGCGGTGACGCGATGATGCTGGCTGTTAACAACTCTATGCAGGCAATTGAAGGCAGGTCTGATGAAATGCGTGGCATTGTCGCAATGATTGAAACCGTAGCCTTCCAGACGAATATTTTGGCACTGAATGCAGCTATTGAAGCCGCTCACGCAGGCAACCATGGGCGAGGCTTTGCTGTGGTGGCGAAAGAAGTGGGTATCCTGGCGCGCAAAAGTGCACACTCTACACAAACTATTCAGCAATTGATCAATCACTCTCTTGAAGGTATTTCTCAAGGCGCTGGCGCTGTTGCCCGGCTTGAGCAAAACCTTGCATCAGTCACACAATTGGTTACTGCGATGACCGTTCTGCTCAATGATATTGCTGCCGCATCCCTACATCAGGGAGAGAACATACAGATGGTCACTGGCCAGATAATTGCTCTGGATGACGTAGCCAGCCGTACAGCCAGCCTTGTGCAACAAAGCCAGCTTGGCGTGCGGCGGCTCTATGAAGGGCAACAGCAACTGACTACTGCGGTGGCGCGTTTTCGTTTAGCCTGACGAGGTGTATACTTCCCGCCACTTTTTGTTTGCTGGGGTGACGGGCGTGGCGCAACAATTGGATAATCAGTTACTGGAACAGATACTGGAGGCAGCCAGGCCCTTAATTGGCAAAGGGAAGGTTGCCAGTTATATTCCCGCACTGGCGGAAGTGTCGGGGAATAAACTGGGGATTGCCATCACTACCGTAAAAGGGGAGCGTTTCCAGGCCGGTGATGCCAATGAGCGCTTTTCTATTCAGTCGATTTCCAAAGTGCTTAGCCTTGTGCTGGCAATGACGCGTTACGATGAAGACGAAATTTGGTCCCGTGTGGGCAAAGATCCATCCGGCCAGCCGTTTAACTCGCTGGTTCAGCTAGAACTCGAACAGGGCAAACCCCGAAATCCATTTATTAATGCTGGCGCGCTGGTGGTATGCGATATGCTGCAAACGCGCCTGAGTTCACCCCGCCAACGCATGCTGGAAGTTGTTCGGCTGCTTTCTGGGGTACCTTCAATCACCTATGATGAACGTGTTGCACGTTCTGAGTTCGAACACTCTGCACGTAATGCCGCCATTGCCTGGCTTATGAAATCATTCGGTAATTTCCATAATGATGTCGCCACGGTGCTGCAAAACTATTTTCATTACTGCGCCCTTAAAATGAGCTGTGTGGAACTGGCTGACACCTTTATGTTCCTTGCCTGCCAGGGGTGCACATCCGCCTGGCCTTATCCGGTACTGACACCGCAACAAACTCGTCAGGTGAATGCGCTTATGGCAACGAGCGGCATGTACCAGAGTTCTGGTGAATTTGCCTGGCGTGTTGGTATTCCGGGTAAATCAGGCGTTGGTGGCGGCATTATTGCGGTTGTGCCCCACGAGATGTCAATTGCAGTTTGGAGCCCGGAGCTGGATGATTTTGGTAATTCACTGGCGGGTGCCGCGGTGCTGGAAAACCTGATTGCGGCACTGGGCCGTTCTGTTTATTAAAAAATATGGCATAAACCAATGGAATCCATGGAGTCTCTTTTTCAGCGCCTTGGGCGTTCACGTTTTCGCAGCCGTTTCCGGTTAGGGGGGAAAGAACGTGAGTATTGTCTGAAAAAAGGGCCAGAGGTGGTGTGCCAGCATGCGGCAGATTTTATTGCAAAGCGGCTGGCTCCCGCCAGTATTCCTAATGACGGAAAACAAACGCCTATGCGTGGGCATCCGGTTTTTATTGCCCAGCACGCCACAGCAACTTGCTGCCGGGGCTGCCTTGCCAAGTGGTATGGGATCCCTGAAGGCATTCCACTCACGGCTCAGCAACAGCACGATATTGTTGGCGTTATCTATTATTGGCTGCATTTACAACTGGTTCAGGAATCTGTTGTGGCAGGTGGCACGGATAAATCGCAATAATAAAAATAGTGTAACTAAAATAAATCGGATAAAACTGTTAAAATTTAGGTTATATTCGAGTTGTTCTGATTTGCATAGCGGCGGTGAAAACCGCAAAAGACGGGTTCTCAATTCGAAGTAAAATAATGGCGAAAAATCGGTTTCTTTCCAGAGAAAAACCACTTATCAGTGCGGTTTCTCTCTTTGTTATCACCACAGTATTTTACTTTTTTGGTGCCAGTTTGCGGGTGGTGGAAGCATTGTCGCTCTTCTGGCCACTCAATGCGGTGCTGGCTGCTGTCTTTATTCGTTATCCCTTTCTCAATAATCCGTTTTATTACGCATTATGTTATGCAGCAATGATAATTTATGACGGTGTGACCACCAACTGGGGAACCGCATCGTTATTAATTAACTTCTCTAATATGGTGTTTATTATCACCGTTGCGTTGTTGGTGCTGCGCGAGAAACGGCGGGCAACAGTTACGCTACCATTGCCTGTCCATGCCCTGAGCTTGTTTAATTACTGTATTTTTGGGGCAGCATTATGCGCCTTATTTGGTGCAGTAGGCTCAATGCCTGTTGACCGACATGCGTTTTACCCACTATTTGCCGACTGGTTCAGCGAACAATTTTCGACAGGGGTGCTTATACTGCCATGCCTGCTTTCTATGGTTCGCCCACAGTGGCCTAACCTGCGGCTGGATAACCTGTACCCGCTGCTTGCCGTGATTGTCTGTATGGTGGCGTCAGTGGGTATTGGTGGCGCTGGTAGCCTTGCATTTCCGTTACCGGCGTTAATTTGGTGTGCCACGCGCTATCCGCTGCCTTTCGTGTGCCTGATTACCCTGATTACCGGGATGACGGAAATTGTGTTGGTGGCTAACTCCATTATCGAAATTCATATGACATCGCCGCTTTACGTTAACCAGATGTTTTCCGCTCGCCTGGGGATTGCCACTATTGCGTTATGTCCGTTGATGGTGTCCGTCAGCGTGGAAACTATCAATGCCCTGGTTCGTAAGGCATCTCGCCGGGCTGATTATGATTATCTAACGCAAGTGCTCTCCCGCTCAGGTATTTACGAGAAACTGCGTAACGAATCCGGTTGTATGGCGCCCAGTAATCGGCAGTTAGCGGTGATGCTGCTGGATATTGATCACTTCAAAAACATCAACGATAGCTGGGGGCATGATTGTGGGGATAAAATCCTTGCAGAGTTTGCCGCGGTGGTTAACAAAGTCGTTGGAGATAAAGGTTGGTTTGCCCGCATGGGTGGGGAAGAGTTTGCAATTGTGTGCCCGGCTATGTCCAATGCTGATGCCATTATGCTGGGGCACCAGGTGCGCGAGCGGGTAGAACACCACCACTTTGCATGGAAAAACCATACTCACCACATTACGGTGAGCCTGGGGTTGTCCTGGACTGCCTGCGCCGCGAGTTCGCTAGAAACCAGCTTTAATGCGCAAATGACAGAAGCAGACCGTTACCTGTACCAGGCGAAACAACATGGGCGTAATCAACTGTGCGCACAAAATGTTCCCGTGATGAGCAGGGCGGCATCCTGATTCAATAAGCATAGTGAAATAATTATAGTGACATTGTCACTTTTTCGCCCTTGTTGCTGCCGGTTCCGCTAATTAAACGCGGTTAGTTAACGGAGCGTAGCGATGCAATCATATTCACTTTAGCGGTATTAAGGTGGTTACGTAATGCCCGTGATGCCGCTAAGTCATCGCCGCAAATCATGGCGCTAAGAATCGTCATATGTTCGTCCACAGCGACGATATTTCGTTGTTTTAAATCGCTTTCATCCCACTGATAGTGGAAATGGAAAATAACCGAAATAATCTCCAGAGACTGGTTAAAAAAGATATTGTTAGCGGCGGAAAGCAACAGGGCGTGGAAATCGCGATCCAGCTCAGCAAACATCCGGTAATTGTCACCTATTGTGCCCCGCATTGTGCGATGCCGGGCTAACAGATCTCTGGCCAGCAACCAGTTAGGCTCATCTGCAGGCAGGTTCATGAAACGTTGCAGTGAGTGAGTTTCCAGCATTTCACGTAACTCAAAGAGTTGCTCAGCCCAGGCTTTATCAAACACTTTCATACGCCAGGTACCGCGGCGCTCACTTTCTATCAGCGAATAACGGCTGAATTTAAGCAAAAACTCACGTACGACTACCGGGCTGACTCCCGCCTGTTTTGCCAATTCAACTTCGGTAAATTGATCTCCGGCACGTAATTGCCGTTGGTTAATCATGAGATAAAACGCACGCTCAAAAATGCGCTGCTGGGCTTCTGCAGGCACGCGGGCTTGTTGGTAGCCATCTTCTTCTAATGGCATACGGGCAATAATATATTGCCCTTGCTCCAGAACCAGCACCTGGCGTGATAGCAGGTGTTCCAGAATATGGCGCACGGTGGTGCGGCTGATATTAAACATATCGGCTAGCGCATTTTGCGAAGGCAAAGGCGAAGAAAGGTGGCCGCGAACAAGGCTTTCAATAAATTGGTTAATAACATTATGGCGCAGGTTTTGCGTCCGGCTCATGGGCAGTATCGTTTCAGTAGGGAAAAGGCAATTAAATACCAATTAAAAACCACTTAGTGTGACACTCATCACATTACCACACAAAGGAAGAGGGTATTTCAGGCCGAATCAGGTGAGATAAGTACCAGAAAGTGTAGCTGGTTATAACTGGTTACCATGACTCCATAGTTTGCATAATACAGGACTACATCGTGAAAACCCTTAATCGTCAAGATTTTCCCGGTAACGCTTACCCGGACCGTATCATCCAGTTTGGTGAAGGTAACTTTTTGCGTGCTTTTATTGACTGGCAAATTGACCTGCTGAACGAAAAAACTGACCTCAATGCCGGGGTAGTGATTGTACGGCCTATCGACAGCAATTTCCCGCCGTCATTAAGCACTCAGGATGGCCTGTATACCACAATTATTCGTGGTTTGAATGACCGCGGTGAAGCAGTGAGTGAATCCCGCCTGATTCGTTCTGTAAACCGTGAACTCAATGTTTACCAGGATTATGACGAATTTCTGAAACTGGCTCATAACCCGGATATTCGCTTTGTATTCTCAAATACCACCGAAGCAGGTATTGCCTGGCATGAAGGTGACAAATTTGATGATGCGCCAGCTGTCAGCTTCCCTGCTAAATTAACCCGCCTGCTGTTCGAACGCTACAGCCACTTCAATGGCGCGAAAGATAAAGGCTGGGTGCTCATTCCTTGTGAACTGATTGATTATAACGGTGAAGCCCTGCGCGAACTGGTGCTGCGCTATGCAATTGCATGGAACCTGCCATCTGCGTTCAGCCGGTGGCTGGAAGAAGCCAACACATTCTGCTCTACGCTGGTGGACCGAATTGTAACGGGTTACCCGCGTGATGAAGCGAGCGAAATTGAACAATCCCTGGGTTACCACGACAGCTTCCTGGATACCGCAGAACACTTTTATTTGTTTGTTATCCAGGGCCCGCAATGGCTTGCCAAAGAGTTACGCCTTGACCAGCTGAAACTGAATGTGCTGATTGTCGATAACATTAAACCTTATAAAGAACGTAAAGTTGCCATCCTGAATGGTGCCCATACCGCTCTGGTTCCTGTTGCATTCCAGGCTGGGCTGAATACCGTTGGCGAAGCCATGTCTGATGGCGAAATTTGCGCTTTTGTTGAAAACGCCATTCGTGAAGAGATTATTCCTGTACTGGATTTGCCGCAGGATGAGCTGGAGTCATTTGCTCGTGCAGTGGTTGGCCGCTTCCGCAACCCGTACATTAAACACCAGTTACTCTCTATTGCCCTTAACGGGATGACAAAATTCCGTACCCGTATTTTGCCGCAACTACTGGCAGGGCAGAAAGCAACAGGTAAATTGCCTGCTCGCCTGACATTCGCATTGGCTGCGCTGATTGCCTTCTACCAGGGCGAACGTAACGGAGAAGCTTACCCGCTGCAGGATGATGCTCACTGGCTCGACCGTTACCAGCAATTATGGGGCGGTGTGCGTGACAAACAAGTCACCGTGCGCCACCTGGTTGAGACCGTTCTGTCTGACAGTGAACACTGGGAACAGGACCTCACTAAGGTACCGGGCATGGTTGAGCAAGTTACGGCTAACCTGGAATCCATTTTGAAACTTGGTATGCGTTCAGCGGTAAAACCGCTGTGCTAATCGGTTAAACCTAAGATTTATGCAACCCCGGTACTGGCAGGCTTTGTACCGGGGTTTTTTATCAGACATACTATAGTTACAACATACTTATTGGTATAAGTAAAACCCTACCTGGTGACACCGCATACCGGTTCTGCAGGGTAGTAAAGAGCAGTTAAAGTTACATAATAAACTGTTTTTTAAGAAATTAATTATGCAGGCGCGGTTTCGTGAAAATATTCAATAAATCATAAATACCTATGCATTTTCTCTTGTTCCCAGTGCTTAACAGGCGAATAATTCGTTATGTTATTAAATATATAGCGAGGGGATAATGAATAAAAAATTTCGGCCACTGGCCTTATTAATTGGTTTTTGTATTGTGAGCACTTCTGCTATGGCATCGTCCGATATCAAAGTGACTTACGCCGGTTCTATGGGAAAAGTGATGGATCAAAAGCTGGGGCCTGCATTTGCAAAACAGAACCAAGTGCAATACCAGGGTCAAGGACAGGGTGCTTATGGCATGGCGCGTTTACTGGCAAGTAAAAAGGTGCAGGCAGATGTGTTTGTTTCGATTACACCCGGGCCAATGCAAATTCTTAAAGATGCCGGTTTAATTGATACTGCCGTGCCTGTGGCAAGTACCAGTATGGTTATTGCCTGGAACCCGCACAGCAAGTATGCCTCTCAATTTGCTGCCGCAAGTGGTAAGGATGACTCTTGGTTAAAAGTATTAGCTGAACCCGGTGTTAAGTTTGGCCGCACAGACCCGGACAGTGATCCGAAAGGCCAGAACATTGTATTTACCTTATTGTTGGCCGATAAATACTACCAGCAACCAGGTCTTGGGGAAAAAGTGATGGGCGGCGTGCAAAACCCGGCTCAAATCCATATGGAAGGCGGGCTATTAACCCGGCTTGAAGGCGGGCAGGTTGATGCGGCTGCTGGTTATGAGAGTGAAGTTATTTCCGCCAAACTTCCTTATGTCGCTCTACCGGATCAAATAAACCTTAGCAATCCGGATATGGCCAAAAAATGGTATGACAAAGTCAGCTTTACCATCAAAGACAGTAAAGGTCAGGACAAAGTGTTACATACTCAGCCACTGGTCTATTATGCTGCCGTTTTGAAAAATGCCCCGGATGGTGTGAAGGAAGGCGAGAAATTTGTCCAGTTTATGCAGGGCAAACAAGGCCAGTCACTGTTTAAACAGAGTGGTTATGCTGCACCTAAGGGTTCTGCATTGTATGTCCAATGATCGCTGAATAACTAGATGTCCCTAACTACGATGTACCGTAATCGTGTTATTTGGTTGTCCTTACCGGCACTGGTTTTATTACTGGTGCCTTTTATTACGCTAATTACGCAAACGCCATGGGCAGGCTTTCACCTGGCCTGGGGGGATGGAGATGCGATAACCGTTTCTCTGGCCCTGGGGATGGTGGCGATGGCCATTATTGTTTTGGGTGGGACTCCCGTAGCCTGGTGGCTTGCGAAAGAAAGCGGGCGTATATCCAGGTTTGCTGAGTTAATTGTATTGGTTCCGCTACTCACGCCACCGCTTGCTATGGGAATTTTGCTGGTTTCAGCGTGGGGGCCATATAGCTTACCCGGGCTGGCACTAAGCCATTTTGGCATGTCTTTAGTGAATAACCCCGCGGCCTTTGTTTTGGCCCAGGTATACGGTGGGTTGCCGTATTTTATTATTGCTGCACGTTCCGCTTTCTATGGTGTTCCTCAGTCTATTTTAGAGGCCGGGCAAACCCTGGGAGCGGGGCGGTGGCAACGGTTCTGGCATTTAGCTTTACCTATGGCAAGTAAAGGTCTTGCCAGCGCGCTGGCTCTGGCGTGGGTAAGGGTAGTGGGGGAGTTTGGTATTGTGATGATTTTTGCTTTTTTCCCCCAGGGAATGCCAGTGAAACTGTATATCAATTTACAAAATGACGGGATCAATGCTGTTTACACACTGGTCTGGTTACTGCTGCTGTTCACACTCCCTTTGCCTTTGTATTGCTTTTCCCGTGCACGCAATGTGTCTGGGGTGCGTTGACCACCATAGGTGGTGGTTTGTGCTGTAACAAAGGTAGTTTGTGGTGTTTTATAGCAATTGTTTGCCGTTACTTGCGCTACTCTGAATCTCTGGCTTATTCTTAAACAAGATGACTAAGCCCTATACTTTCTTCTTGATAGTTTCCACCTTGCCTGAGGTGGTTTAAGCCTTACTCTGACCCGCCCCTGGCGGGTTTTTTGTTATTTGAACTCTGAGATATATCTAAGGAAAATCTCATGATTATTCACCCGAGGTAAGCTGCCCTGAGCGGTTTTTATTGATGTGAATTAGTGCCTGAGATAAGATTCATCAAATAATTAAAGGACTATAATATATGCATGTAATTGACTCGCTACTGGCTTTTTGTGCTTATTTTTTCATTGGCTCTGCTCTGGTTGTGTTATTTTTAAATGTCTACTCTAAAATAACTCCATATAATGAGTGGGTGCTTATCAAACAAGGAAATATGGCGGCATCGTTTGCTTTTAGCGGCGTGCTTCTGGGGTATATTATTCCGCTGGCCAGTGCGGCTATCAATTCTGCCAGTATTCCAGATTACCTGCTCTGGGCTGTAGTTGCCTTTATTGTCCAGTTGCTTGTCTACGTAGGTGTTCGGCTGTATATCTCTGAATTAAGTGAAAAAATAACTAATAACCATACTGCGGCAGGTCTGTTTATGGGAGCAGCTGCATTGGCCGGTGGGATTTTAAATGCGGCCTGTATGACTGAATAGTAGCAACTTATGTCGAAGAAAAGAAAAAGTAAATGGGAATCCATTCGAAAAAAAGAAAAGCCCCTATGCAGGAACATGCCTTAAATTAGCGATTATGGGCGGAGCGGCTTTTTTCGTTCTGAAAGGATGTACTGATACCGAGTCATCGGATAATGACGGTGATGGCGTATTTTATTCAACAGTACAAGATTGTATGAAAGACAATAATACATTCGATGTGTGTACTGATGCCTGGCTTAATGCTGAAAAATCTTTTGTTGGCGAAGTGCCTCGTAACCTGACGCTTGATCAGTGCCAGCAGCAGTTTGAAACGTGCCGTTTTGATTACTCCAGTTACAGCTGGGCACCAGTAATGGCGGGTTTCTTATTGAGTAAGCATGTTCGCAAGGACAAAGATGAAGATCATACCTACAGCAGTGGCGGGGGGGCTTACGCATCACGCCCTGTCTGGAAAACAGCTGATCGCAGTTTTGCCTGGCATGTTGGCCGCGGGGCTGACAGTGAGCGGCGCGGAATGAAATTTTATACCCGCAAAGTTGCAACTTTGTCTCGGGGTGGCTTTGGTCGCTCAGCCCACGGTGGGCACTGGGGAGGATAGGGATGTTACGCCACGATGTACCTGTGCGGCCAGGTCTGGATAAACTCGCACAGCAGCACGGTTTCGATTTTCATATTATCGATAATGAAATGTACTGGGATGAACGCCGTGCCTACCGGTTTACGCTACGCCAAATTGAAGAGCAAATAGAACAACCCACCGCTGAACTCCACCAAATGTGCCTTGATGTGGTTGACCGTGCGGTCAACGACCAGCAGATGATGGAGCAACTCGCTATCCCGCCGCTTTACTGGGATGCAATCGCCCAAAGCTGGCACCAGCGTGACCCGTCGTTATATGGCCGGATGGATTTTGTCTGGTGTGGACAGGCCCCGGTTAAGTTACTCGAATATAATGCTGATACGCCAACTTCACTGTATGAGTCGTCGTATTTTCAGTGGCTGTGGCTGGAAGATGCGCGCAACAACGGCATTATTCCGCGTAATGCAGATCAGTATAATTCCATTCAGGAACGGTTGATTGCTCGTTTTGCGAAGCTCTGTTCACCAGAACCGCTGTATTTTTGCTGTTGTGAAGGCAGTAATGAGGACCGTACCACGGTGCTGTACCTGGAGGACTGCGCCAGGCAGGCAGGGCAGGAGACACAATTTCTGTATATGGAGGATATCGGGCTGGGCGTTGGTGGCGAGCTAACCGATCTTGAGGATCATGTGATTCGTAGGGCATTCAAGCTTTACCCCCTGGAATGGATGATGCGAGATGAAAACGGTCCTTTATTACGTAAGCGACGCCAGCAATGGTATGAGCCATTATGGAAAAGTGTGCTCAGCAATAAAGGCCTTTTACCTCTGTTATGGCGTTTTAACCCAAATCACCCCAATTTGTTGCCCGCCTGGTTTGATGGTGAAAAATCCCTTTCTGCACCAGGTGAAAGTGTGGTGCGCAAGCCTTTGTTTTCTCGCGAAGGTGGCAATATCACTGTATTAGACAGCCAACAGCATGTTATTACCCAAACAGATGGCAATTATGGCAGTGAACCTGTTATTTATCAGTCATTTAAACCATTGCCACGTTTCGGTGACAGCTACACGCTTATTGGTAGTTGGATAATCGACGACGAAGCTGCTGGCATAGGGATTCGTGAAGACAGTTCGCTAATAACTAAAGATACCTCACGCTTTGTGCCACATTATATTGGTTGAGCTATACATTTATACATAAGGCAGGCAATGAGAACCATCACTGTTGTGGCATATGATCCCCGGTGGTTTGAAATGTGATGCTCTTCTAATTAATCAATAATCATGCCAGATTTTCTCTATCATTGTGTATATCATAATTATGGGTAAAGTTTTCAGAGTGTAAATGTTCGACTATTTACACTATATATAAAATTAACAAAGAGTTGATGGATCAACAGATGAAGATTTTTTTATTAATATTAGGTGTATTTGTAATTTCTTCTTGCAATGATGAATCCTATACATTAAATGATTTTTTAATAAATGAAAATTTAAGAAATAACTTTAAATCGAAGTGTGTAAGCAACGAATCAAAAAACTGCAGTTACTTTTTATCTTCAATTGATATTATACAGAAAGCTGAAGGTGGTGATATTGATAAACAGATGCTTTTAGGTGAGGTATACCTGGCTGCAGGTAATTTTAAAGATTCAATACATTGGTTAACTATGGCAGCAGACAATGACGATGATATTGCTTTTAATAAGTTGGGCGAGATAGCATATTTTTTTGAAACTAAAAAGGATTTTACTGTTAATGAAATGGATGCTTTTCATTTACTGAACAAATGGGATGGATTTCAAAGGAAAAGGAAAGGGAGTGTTCTCCGGTACTATTTAAATGCACTATCAGATGGTGATTTTGAAGCTTTAATATCATTAGGTATTATGTACTGGCGAGGAGAAGGTGTTGAACAGAATTATGATATTGCAATATCTTATTTCATGCGTTATACAGAGGCTGAGGCTGTAAAAGCTCCTGGGTGGGGGGAATATTATCTTGCCTATATGTATATTGACGGACATGGTTTCAATAAAAGTGAAATCTCTGCTATTTCTTTATTTGATAAATCCTGTAAGCTGGGGTTTGTACTATCGTGCATCAAACTCGGTGACTTATATTTTTATGGCGGTAATGAGTTTGAACCAGATTATAAAAGATCGACTGAACTTCTCGATGTTTATTTCTTTGGTGAGTATATTGATATCAGAGCAATCACATCTGCAGACAATTTAGTTGAAATGTACAAGAATGGGGGGTTTGGAATACATAAAAACCCCAATAGAGTTCAGCAGCTACATGAGATAATATGTCACAATTCTAGCTATCCAAAATTTTGCAGGTAGTCCGTTGTCTATCCGCTGAAAATATGGCGGATAGACAACTGTTTGGTATGATCTTATCCTGGTGCATGACGACATGCTAAAAAATTTTTGGCCTGTTTTTTTTAGTGTACTTTCGAAACTTCAATAACACCATAATCAATCCCTTGGGCCAGCCGCTCTATCCATTTCGCAAAACGAAAATATCCAGGGTCTTGCAAGCAAATGTAGCCTATCCACGCCGCCCATCAGGTGAATTTTCAGGGCACATAGCTTACGAGGGAGCGCTTAAAAGACTGCCGTTGTCATCACGTTTCAGTAGTGACCAGCGTACACGGTGCATCCTGCCGTTCTTGTCCTCAAATGATGGCATCTTTTGCCCCTCGAGTGCCCGGATGTACTGCGCGGCGCCGTTAACGATGGCGGCCCATTCTCCTGAATGGGGGGCGGGTTCATCCGTCCAGCAGGTGATGCGAACCGGCTCTTCTTCCAGCCCGGCGTCTTCTTCATCCAGCCGTGCGCTGGCCTCATCAAAACGGCGGTACCACTTCATGGTGGATTCAGTTTCGAACTGGAAGTCTGCGTATTCAGAGTAAAAGTGCAGGGAGCGGGGTTTATCGAACCGCACGGGTCTGATTATCTGGTTCACTCTGACCAGCAGCGGTGGTAACGGTTCTGTATTTGTTTCACCCAGCGCTGGCGGCAGCGATCCGGCTTTAAGGATGACGCCGCTGTTATAGGGCAGGAGCTCAATATCCGGTGTTTTCGCCAGGCGGCGCTGGAGTTTTTGCATGCCGCCCAGCTTCTCCAGCCACGGGTTGCCCAGAATGGTGTACCAGCAGGGGCCTTTCAGACCAATGGGGGCTGCGGATCCCTCCAGCGTGCTGTATTTCCAAGCTTTTTGATATGATGGCTTCTTTGCAAGAGACCAGACCATGAGCTTCCTCAAACTTTTCACATGCCAGTGGCGGTCCAAATCGGGGTAAGCGTTCCCTGATGATACTCAGCGTCAGGTTAGTAAGTGGCGCTGGCAATTAACGGTTTCCAGTACGAACAAGCTTAGGCATGAAACAAGTACGAATTTACCAACCTGAAGGAAGAGAAAATGGTATGTCCGATAGAGAGAAGATTAAATATGATTTGGAACGCGCGTGACGTGAGCCTGATACCAGGCAAAAGAATGTGGCGGCAGCCATCAGTCCAAATGGCGTGAGTACGATATCAGTGCTTTAAAAAGAGCTTTCAGAGGCTACCAGCGACCAAGACACAATGACAACCGTCAAATGCCAGATTCTGCCTTAGTATACATTGGTGCGCATAATGTATATTATGTTAAATTGCATGTGGCATCCATATTCGTTCATAACTGCCAACATACCACGTTGATCATACAGTTACCCTGCTCATCCTCTTGCAATGTAATGCCCCGGTTTTAGTCGTTCCAGCCGGTATGCATTTCTCGCTTATGTACATATATATTAGTCAGAGAATATCGTTGTAATACTGTTATTATCTAACCTTTGTCTTATAAATTGGTTCTGCTAACTGTTTGATTTGTTCAGGCAGTCGACAAGCAGGCGCTATTTGTCCTCATGGATTGAAGGAGCTATCTGAGATGAACTTCCCTGGTCAGAAATCACCTGATAAAACTCTACTTGGTTACGACCTGGCTTACATTTTTGGCAGTCAGACTGATGTTGATATCGATTTTAAGCAGTTAGCAGATAAGTTTGACTGCATGCGTAACTTTTATAAGGTCGGTATTATTTTTGATGATGGCAGCCGACGCTGGTTAGTACGCCCTTCTCGTCGTATTTCAAATGCTAATCAGAGTACTGTCAGCCATGTCGTAATAAGTAAAGTGCCAGATATCAAGCAACATTGTGCAGAAAAAGTTGTGATGGCAACATTAACAGCCCCTTCACTGGCAAATGAAATCACCTCCACGGGTTTTGCCTGTGGTGCAATGCTTGTTACGTTATTTATGGCGTTTGGTGCCGGTGCGACAGTTCCTTTGACTGCGGGTGGTTCTGGAATTATTGCAGCGATAAGTCTGTCTGGCACGTTGGCGACTGGTGCACAATGCATACTTGGTGCAGGAAGACTGCTGGCTATCCACAATGATTTCGGTTCTGATATAGCCTGGCTGGACAGCCAGGACTGGTATGTAGCTACCACTACGATATTGGATGTAATTTCACTGGTTGCTGCTGGAACAGCACTCAAAGGCACTTTAGACACCTACAAACTGATGAAAGCGGCATCTTCAAGTAAAGTTACTACTTGGTTACAAAGCCTGAGTCGTGTTGAGCGGAAGCGTATTACTGAAGAAATAATTAAAGTGCAGAATCCGGGTATTTCGAGTGCAGGTGTGAAGGCTGCGATCCGCGCTGGAGTATATCCAAAACGTTTCCCTGGTGAATCATTGCAAAAATCACTGCAACGTGAGCTGATGAGTGCTGTGACCAGTGCGTCGGCTTTTGGTAGCAGTTCACTAGCCGGAACCATCCGCAATCCACAGAATACACTCCAGTCCGGTCGCTATGTGGTCGGTTTATTACAGTCATTTTCCCCTAACTAAGCACAGAGTATCCACATGTTGAAAGTATTCTCCCGCCGTTTACAACACTGTAACGATGTGGCGAGCAGCATCAATCAGGCCAGCACAGCTCAGTTACACCAGTTGAAAGCACAGTTGGCTGAACAGATGGGGAAACCGGTTGGTCTGCATACTATGGGTTTTCCTGCGGTGATCAGTACTCTGGGTATTATTGTTAGTTTTGCTCTTCCACAACTTTGGTTAGGTTACGGTGTACTCGCTTCCCTGAACCAGCCTGCCGAACGGGTATTCGTTTGGGTTATCCTGGTTGCGCTATTTTTTGCCGGCATTAACGGCCTGACTGTGTTTATGATTGGTAAAGGCAGTATGCGTGCCCTGCGGTTACATTTCGCACTGGCAGTGATAAGCCTGCTATTGACGTTAGCCTGGCTGGTTTCTGTGCTGGCTGGCGCTAATTCTCCAGGTAATGATTTGGTTGCTGCGTTGTTGAGTGTTGCCATGCTGCTACTAAGTGGTGGCTGTATTTTGTCTACTGCCTTCTATAAGATGCTGCTCTTCGCCCTGCATAATAGAGCATGGCGCCAACTGATCCGCCGGACACGGAAAGACTCACTACTCACACCTGACTAAAAGCTAACATGCGGCGACATTCTCGACGGGTTATTCTACACGAATCAACTGATATGTGACTTCCGGCCAGATATCTTCTGCGTCGGTAGCCCCGCGAATGCGGCCACGAATCGGTGGTATCTTCTTCTGCCAAAACCACGGCCATACTTTGCTCTGCTGGTTTGGTCTGTGATGCTTCATTTATAACCTTCATTCATGAATCCTGGTTATAATTTATGCAACTGCCCAGGCTGTTTTTTGCCCGTCTTTTTCGCCATTCCCGCGCATGAGTCAATTACGCCTTACATTCTACTCACCATTTGAGTAGAATAAGGGTGTTATTTGCCTCAGGAGAACACTATGTGGATATGGCAACAACCTTTGTGGCCTGAATTTACCTGGGATCCGGCCCCGCTGGCATCATTACTTCGTGATACGCGCTTTTTACAGGGCAAGCTTTATGGCAGCAGCCAGGTACTGAATTCAACGCAAACCACGTTAGATACCCTGTTGGCGAATATCCTTTATTCCAGTGATATTGAAGGCGAACGGCTGCATGCGGGTTCGGTTCGCTCTTCACTGGCAACACATCTTGGTGTGGATGATGAAATCACTTACCCGGTGGACAAACGCACAGAAGGCCTGGTTGAATCCGCTCTGGATGCTATCAATAATCTTGATGAACCTTTAACAGAACAACGCCTGCTGTACTGGCACTCGCTGTTATTTCCGCCTGAAGAAAAGTTATTTAATGCAATTAAAGGTGGGCTGTTTCGTACCGGCCCGGTACAGGTTATTTCCGGGCGAATAGATAAGCCGGTTGTCCATTTTGAAGGGCCGGATGCCATGCGGGTTCCGGGGGAAATGGAGGCTTTTCTGCGCTGGTTCAACACCAGCAGGCACGATGCCCAGGCTGACCCAATCTTGCGGGCAGGTATTGCACATTTATGGTTTTTAACCATCCACCCGTTTGAAGATGGTAATGGCAGGATCGGCCGGTTGATCATGGATCTTGCTCTGGCTCAGGCCGAACATAACACGGTGCGTTTATATGCTATGTCGCGCACTATCAACACGCATCGTAATGATTATTACGCGGTTATAGAACAAACTCAGCGTGGTGAACTAGATCTCACCCAATGGCTTGGCTGGTTCGTCAATATGCTGAAAGCTTCTATTGAGGAAACACTGGGGCTGATTGACCAAACCCTGTTTAAAACCCATTACTGGCAACGTTTTAACCAGGCGGCGCTGAACCATGAACAGATCAAAGTGATCAACCGGATGCTGGATGGCGATTTCCAGGATGGTATCAATAACAGCCAGTATAAAGCTGTTGCCCGGGTTAGCCGCGCTACTGCAACCCGCCACCTGGCGCATCTGGTTGAGCTTGGTTTTTTGCTGCCAAATGAAGGTGGTGGCAGAAGCACGCGCTATTCTTTGCCGGGGAAAAGCGGTATCTGACCGGGTTACGGTGCACTGCCCTTCCCTGCCAGTGCATTAAGGGCTATTGCTGCGGCGGCCGTGCGGTTATCTACCGCCAGTTTAGGAAACACCAGTTCCAGGTGTTTATTAACTGTGCGTGGGCTTAAATGCAAAATATCGCCAATCTCCCGGTTGGTTTTTCCCCGGGCAATCCATAGCAGCACTTCGGCCTCCCTGGGCGTCAGGCTAAGGTTTGCCCGCAGTGTATCCAGCGCGCTGTCTTCATCACGTGGGTTGATTTCCTCTATACGCAGCAGGCATTCACCTTCACCCGTCTGGCGAGAAAAGTAAAACTTCAGCGGTATATCCAGGCGAGAAAGGTCCAACGCCTGGCGAACACCTTCGCTGCTGTTTAACCACATCAGCATACGGTTGATAAACTTGCGGGTGGGCAGAAAATTTTCATCACAACAGGAACGCATTAACTGCCAGGCATTGGGTGTCGCCCACAGAAGTTGCCCTTGCTGATTAACGACACACATCGTTTGCCCAACGAAATCCATTGCGCTGTAAGCACTTGTGGTCAGGCGTGAATTCCGCAAATGGGTGCGCATTCTTACCAGCAACTCTTCCATGCGAATCGGTTTCACCACGTAATCCACCACGCCAGCATCAAAGGCATTGACCACGTTATCGGTATCGCTCAACCCGGTCATAAAAATAATGGGCGTATTCCAGAGTGCCGGGCTTTCGCGCAGGCGTTTGCTGGTTTCGAAACCGTCCAGATGCGGCATCACGGCATCCAGCAAAATAATATCAGGGGTAATTTGCCGGGTAATAGACAGTGCCTGGCTACCTTCCAATGCCACCAGCACTGTAAAACCCGCTTCATCCAGTGTGTCGTTTAGCATACTTACGGTATTAATATCGTCATCAACAATCAGTACGGTAGGTTTCGCGGAACTCATGAAGTGCCTCCCAGTTGTTCAAGGTATGACACGATCTCTTCAAATCTGAAGCAGTCTGTTAACTCATTAAGCCTTGCGCTGTCAGTGGTGCTGATAGATTTAGCGTTGGTGTGCTGGCTGAGTAATTCGCGCAGCCCGCGCACATATCCCAACCTGGCAAGGTCTTTCATTTCATTAATTTGGGCACCAGTCAGCCCGGTTGACCCGACTGTATTTTCCTGGTTTACCGCTAAACGGTGTTCACTGTCCCATGTCAGTTGCAGAGCTTCACCTATCGATTCCAATAGCAAAGGCACCTGGACCGGTTTCACCAGGTAACGCAGCTCTTTCTCTTGAGTGTTGTCGCGCGATTTTCCCTCACCGGCTTCAGCGGAAATCATAATAACTGGCTGGGTAAATCCGTGACACTGTAACTTATTGCGTAATTCCCAGCCTGATGTCACAGGCATGGCGACATCAAGCAAAAATAAGTCCACCGGGTTATCTGCGGCGGCAACCAAAGCCTGGGCCGCACTTTCTGCAGATAAAACAATAAAACCAATCGGCGTAAGTAAGTCATCCATTAGCTGGCGATGTGCCGGGTCATCATCCACCACCAGCACGGTTTGCCTTCGCCCCAGGTACCCTACCACCTTTTTTGGCTCTACGGGTTGATAGCTGGCGCCACTGTAACTGGGCAGCATCAGCGTTAACTTAAAGGTGGAACCTGTTCCCTGGACACTTTCTACCTGCAAATCCCCACCCATCACATAGGTTAACAGGCGGGTAATTGTCAGCCCCAGCCCGGTACCAGTACGTCGGCTGTCTTGTGACACACGTTCGAAGGGATTAAAAATGCGCTCCAGGTTTGCCTGTCCAATACCAATGCCGGTGTCATGAACAGAGAAGAAAGCCAGTTCGCTGCGATACTGGAAATCAAGAGTAACCCCACCTTTATCGGTAAACTTTATGGCGTTGGATAACAAGTTGATGAGGATCTGGCGCAAACGCTTCTCATCAGTCATTACGGCATCCGGGAGCCAGTGCGGCGGGTTATAGTTAAATGTCAGTCCCTTGTCTATTGCCTGCTGTTCGAACATGGCTACTAGTTGCTGCACCAGCTCACCAATACGGACTTCTTCGCGGTAAATTTCCAGTTTTCCCGCTTCAATTTTAGAAATATCCAACAGCCCTTCTATCAGGTTCGCCAGGTGCTCTCCGCTACGGCGCATAATGCTGATACCTCTCTGGCGTGCAGGTGGAATATCATCAGCACGCTCCAAGAGTTGCGCATAGCCCAACATGGCATTAAGGGGAGTACGCAGCTCATGAGTGATACCGGTTAGATAGCGGCTTTTCGCCAGGTTTGCGTCATCGGCGGCCTCTTTTGCCTGTTGTAATTGCCGGTCTGTGGCTTCGTGAGCAATGATTTCTTTCATTAGACGGTCACTTTGCAAACGCAGTTCATCCTGGGCGATTTGTCGGCTTTTATTGGTCAGCACAAACAACCAGGTGGTGACGCCGGTAACAATCAATAAAATGAAGAATACTTTCCACAATGTTGCCGCCAACAAATGCTGCTCATTGCCGAAATCGCCGCGCATTTGCGCAAATACCAACATCAGCAATAGCCCAATTACCGAGCTGAACAACAGCAGAATACTTAAAAAGCTCCATACACGGGGATCAACGCGTAATTTGTTCCCACGCATAATTTTCTTCAGGAGGCTGGCCGCCTGCTCATGGTAACGAGCGTGGGGTTTGCAGGCATCATTGCATTGAACATCCAGCGAGCAACATAGCGAGCAAATACTCCCTTGGTAAAAGGGGCAAAAGCTCATCTCTTGTTTTTCGAAATGGTTACCGCATACACAACATTCTGTCGATATCGCCTGAACGGGGTTACGGGCCAGGTAGAAGCGCCCTTGCGTCAGCCAGGCAATCAACGGCGCGGTACAAAATGCCAGGACCAGAGAGAATAGCGAGGCAAAAACTTGCAATGCCTGGCCAAACCACCCCATCCAGGCCGACAACCCAAATGCCATAGCAAGCCCCATGGCGCCAATGCCTACCGGGTTGATGTCGTACAGGTAAGCCCGTCTAAACTCTATCTTTTCCGGGCGTAGTCTTAACCATTTATTGACAGTAAGGTCCGCCACAACACTGCCAAGCCAGGCGGTGGCGGCCACGGCATACACGCCCAATATATCCTCAAAAACCCGGTAAACCCCTAACTCCATCAATAACAGAGCAATACCCACATTAAAAAACAGCCAAACTACCCGCCCTGGATGGCGGTGTGTCAGGCGTAAAAAGAAATTCGACCAGGCGATAGAACCGGCATAGGCATTAGTCACGTTGATTTTTAACTGTGAAAGCACAACGAAAATACCGGTCAGTGCCAGTAACCCTGAAGAGGAATGGGTGACATAACTGAATGCAACCAGGTACATATGCGTAGGTTCACTGGCAAGTTCAGCCCCCAGCCCATAATTAAAGGCGAGCACGGCAAGAAACGAACCCAGTAAAATTTTAATTGCGCCAATCACAATCCATCCTGGCCCGGCAGCAATGACTGCACCATACCATTTCCAGCGTGGCCCCTGCCCGTTATCCGGCAAAAACCGCACCTGGTCTACCTGCTCACCAACCTGGCTTACCAACGAAAGCAACACTGAACACACCGCACCAAGGCGCAGCAAGTCGAACTGAGAATCGTCAGGAACCAGAAAACCAGGGAAGTGAATCCATGCACTGAAAGCGTGGTTATCACGCAGCAGGATAAAAACAAAAGGTAACAGTTGCAGAGCAAGCCAGCAGAACTGAGTAAATTGCTGAAACCGCGAGATAAATGTAAAACCCCAGGTCACCAGCGGAATGACCACCAGCGAACTGATTAAATAACCTAAATGAAGCGGCAGGCCAAACAACATATTCAGCGCCATCGCCATGATAGCGGCTTCCAGTGCAAAGAATATAAACGTGAAAGTCGCGTAAATCAGCGATGTTACCGTGGAACCCAGGTAACCAAACCCGGCTCCACGCGTGAGTAAATCAATATCCAGCCCATGGCGGGCTGCATTGACTGCAATCGGTAACGACAGCAAAAAAATAATAACACTGACCAATCCCACTGCAGCAATCACATAACTGAAGCCGTAAGTCAGTGTAAGTGCGCCACCAATTGCTTCCAGCGCCAGAAAAGTGATCGCACTTAACGCTGTCATTACCACACGTTTTGTATGCCAGCGACGGGAAGACTGCGGTGTGTAACGTAACGCAAAATCCTCAAGGGTCTGGTTGGTTACCCATTGGTTATATTGCCTTCGTGCCTTAAATGCTTTTTGCTGTACCGTCATCCAGCCCTCACTGTTTCTTTATGTTGCGCCCGTGAGAATGCCGCCATATCGGCGCCGGGCCAATACGTCAAATGACGTAATTACTGCGTCACCTCGCGCATTGTTGGTTACCCTGCCTGGCCGTCATGATTACCTCAACCGAGGGTAAACGTAACTGATGATGAGGGCTACCATGAACGAACAAGTCTTTCCCCCACAGCAACACCAGGGGTTACTGCGAAACAATCTGTCTGGCCGCTTCACGCGGAAACTTAAAATGCTGGCAGCAGCGAGCCTGATGCTTGCTGTGCACTCCGCTATGGCCGCACCAGCAACGGCCGATGTGAACACCACCGGGCTGGCAGTAACCGATAACACGGTAAAAGTGGGCATCCTGCACTCGTCTACGGGCACGATGGCAATCAGTGAAACGGGATCCATACAAGCAGAAAAACTGGCCATTGAACAGATTAATGCTGCAGGCGGTGTGCTGGGGCGAAAAATTGAATACGTTCAGGAAGATGGCGCCAGCGACTGGCCTACCTTTGCCGAAAAAGCCCGTAAGCTGCTAGTGAGTGACAAGGTTGCGGCTATTTTCGGTGGCTGGACATCCGCTTCCCGCAAGGCCATGTTGCCAGTGCTTGAACAGTACAATGGCATGCTCTATTACCCCACCTTTTATGAAGGGCTGGAAGAATCACCTAACGTTATTTACACCGGTCAGGAAGCAACCCAGCAAATTATTTCCGGGCTTGATTGGGTCGTGAAGAATAAGCACGCCAAAACCTTTTATCTGCTAGGTTCAGACTACATCTGGCCACGCACCGCTAACAAAATTGCCCGTCATCATATTGAAAAGCTGGGGCTGAAAGTGGTGGGTGAAGATTACTACCCGCTTGGCAATACCCAGTTCAACTCCGTGATTAACAAAATCAAGCTGAAAAAACCGGATGTGATTTATGCCATCGTGGTTGGCGGGTCTAACGTTGCATTCTACAAACAGCTTAAAGCGGCGGGTATTGATTTAACCAAAGAGAAACCCCTGCTGCTGACCATCTCCGTTACCGAAGATGAAATCCGTGGTATTGGCGGTGAAAACATTGCTGGTGCCTACGCCTCAATGAAGTATTTCCAGAGTATGGATAACCCGGCAAACAAAGCTTTTGTTGCCGCCTTTAAGAAACGCTGGGGTAAAGACATCGTGATAGGCGATGTGACTCAGGCTGCCTATCTGGGCCCATGGTTATGGAAAGCCGCGGTAGAAAAAGCGGGTTCATTTGATGTGGACAAAGTACGTAAAGCATCGCCTGGTATTGAACTGAAAGATGCGCCTGAAGGTTATGTCCGGGTTCATGAAAATCACCACTTGTGGTCGAAAACCGTGATTGGCCGGGCAAGAACGGATGGCCAGTACGATGTGGTGTACCAGACCCCGAACCTGATTGAACCCAATCCATTCCCGAAAGACTGACTCTACTCCCACGGGTAACCGTGGGATATCTTCAATTCGCTGAGGAATACACCATGTTCAGTGGTTACAGCTTTGCTGATCTCGCCTCAATTTTTGTTATGCAGGGGTTTGCGGGGCTCAGTCTGTTTGCCGTATTTGTGCTGATGTCCCTGGGGCTCGCCATTATTTTTGGCCAGATGGGTGTCATTAATATGGCTCATGGGGAATTTATGATCCTCGGTGCCTATGTCACCTGGTTAACCGGGCGCTTTTTCAGTAGCCATTTGCCCGCGCTGTTTGGTGGTTATTTCTTTGTCGCCATCATACTGGCTTTTATTTGCTCGGCCTTGTTGGGGGCGTTGGTCGAAAAAGTATTGATTCGCCATCTCTACAAACGCCCACTTGATACCCTGCTGGCAACCTGGGGTTTAAGCCTGATACTGCAGCAGTGCTACCGCTCATTATTTGGCCCGCGTGAAGTGGGGGTTGACCTGCCTGACTGGATGATGGGGTCCTACCATTTTGCAGACAATATCGATATCCCTATAAATGGTGTGTTTGTTCTGGTTCTCACTCTGGTCATTACCTGTATCACCGGCTGGATAATTTACCGTTCCGCCTGGGGAATTAAAGTTCGGGCCGTTGTCCTGAACCGGCCAATGGCAAGTGCCGTGGGAATAAACACCGCAAGGGTGGACAACCGTACTTTTGCCCTGGGTTGTGGTATTGCAGGCATTGCCGGTAGTGCTTTCACCATGATTGGTTCTACGGGGCCAACTGCCGGGCAGCAGTACATTGTCGATACCTTCCTGGTTGTTGTGTTTGGTGGCGCGCAAAGCCTGTTAGGCACTCTCGCTTCTGCATTTTCTATCTCACAGTCGCAATCTACCCTGGAGTTTTTCCTTAGTGGCTCTATGGCGAAAGTCATCACGCTGTTGATTGTTGTGGGCATTTTATTACTGCGCCCCCAGGGCTTGTTTGCCAGCCGGATTCGTCGCTAGGAGTCCCGTTATGAATCGTTTACGCAATTTCCCAGTTATTGGGATAGTTATTCTGGCCGGGTTACTGCTGGTAGTTATGCCTGCCGTCCTGGATATTTTTCGACTTAACCTGATGGGGAAATACCTGACTTACGCGTTTGTGGCGGTTGGGCTGGTATTGTGCTGGGGCTACAGTGGCATTCTCAGCCTGGGCCAGGGCATTTTCTTTGGGTTGGGCGGCTATGCCATGGCGATGTTCCTTAAGTTGGAAGCATCTACAGTGGCGGATACCAAAATGCAGACCACGCCGGGTATCCCTGATTTTATGGACTGGAACCAGCTTACTGCCCTGCCCGATTTCTGGCAGCCGTTTCACTCGTTTACCTTAACCGTATTGGCAATTCTGTTCGTGCCCACGTTGTTTGCCTGGGTGCTAGGATCGGCCATGTTTAAACGCCGGGTTGGTGGGGTCTACTTCGCCATTATTACCCAGGCAATTTCTGCCATTCTGACCATTTTGATTATTGGCCAGCAGGGTTATACCGGGGGAATCAACGGCATAACTGACCTGCGCACACTGTTGGGTTGGGACACTCGTACCGATTCTGCCCACTACATTTTGTATTACGCCAATGCTGGTCTGCTGATGCTGGTTGTGCTTGCCGGGTACTTTGTGGTTAACAGTAAACTTGGGCGTTTAATGGTTGCTATTCGTGACCAGGAAGACCGGGTGCGGTTTTCCGGGTATGACGTCGCCAATATTAAAACGGTTGTGTTTTGTATCAGCGCCCTGTTCTCCGCAATTGGTGGTGCCATGTTTACTCTGCAGGTGGGTTTTATGTCGCCTGGGTTTATTGGCACGGTAGCCTCTATCGAAATGGTGGTGTTCTGTGCGGTTGGTGGGAGAGGTTCTTTACTGGGCGCGGTCTATGGTGCGTTGTTGGTTAATGTGGCCAAAAGCAGCATTTCCGAATCGTTTCCTGAATTATGGACGATTGCTATGGGTTGCCTGTTTATTGCCGTCGTTCTGGTCTTTCCTAAAGGGCTGGCGGGATTATGGCAGCAATATATTCAGCCTCACCTTTCATTAAGAATGCGCAAAATGGAATGGCTAAAAACCAAAACTGATTCGGAGGCCGCGAAATGATCAAACCCATCAAGGAAATTATTTTGGCGGTAGAAGGCCTGACAGTCTCATTTAATGGCTTTAAAGCAGTCGATGACTTTTCAATGTATATCGATGAAGGGCAAATTTACGTCATTATCGGGCCTAATGGTGCCGGGAAAACAACGGTTCTGGATTTAATTTGTGGGAAAACACGCCTGACAAGCGGCAGTATTAAATTTGATGGCAAAGAACTTAGCCGCATGAAAGAAAATAAAATTGTTCATGCAGGCGTGGGAAGAAAATTCCAAAACCCATCTATTTATGAAAATCTGACTGTATTTGAAAATCTTGAATTGTCATATCCCAAGGCTCGTACCGCGGTGGGCGCTCTATTTTTTAAACGTACCGATGAAATAGTACGGGCCGTTGAAAATACCGCCCAGGAAATTTTTCTGGAAGATTTCCTGCATGTTCAGGCCGATTTGTTGAGCCATGGGCAAAAGCAGTGGCTGGAAATTGGCATGTTGCTGATTCAAAACCCCCGGTTATTGATGCTGGATGAACCCGTTGCCGGGATGTCGGTTACTGAACGCCAGAAAACCGCCCAGCTATTACGGCGTATAGCCGGTGGGCGTTCGGTACTGGTTATTGAGCATGATATGCAGTTTGTGGAAGACATCGCTGACCACGTTACGGTGATGCATCAGGGAAAAGTGTTATCGGAAGGCAGTATCAGCAAAGTTAAGCATGACCCCCGGGTTATTGATGTCTATCTGGGTCATTAATAAGGAGAACAACATGTTGGCACTTTCTGATTACACTGTGGCTTACGGGCAAAGCCAGGTGATTAACGGCCTGAATCTGAGCCTGGAACCCGGTGAAATTGTGGCGGTTGTTGGCCGTAATGGAATGGGAAAAACCACTTTAATGAAATCCTTAATTGGTATGATCCCAGCCCGCGGTGGTGAAGCCCGGTTCGATGGGCAATCACTCATGACGGTCCCCGGCTATGAGCGGGTACAGCGCGGAATGGGGTTTGTTCCCCAGGGGCGGATGGTATTTTCGTCAATGACTGTAGAAGAAAATATTAAGACAGGTATTCATAGCGGTAAACCACTGGTTGTGCCCGGGCATCTTTATGAATATTTCCCTATATTGCGAGAATTTCGTAAACGCATGGCCGGTAATTTATCTGGTGGCCAACAGCAACAATTAGTCCTGGCCAGAGCGCTGGCCGGGAAACCAAAACTTTTGTTGCTCGATGAGCCCACGGAAGGTATTCAACCTTCAATTATAAAAGAGATGGCAAAAATATTACGTCAAATCCGCGATGCGGAAGGGTTAACTATATTGGTATCCGAGCAAGTACTGAGTTTTGTTATGGATGTAGCGGACAGAATTATTGTGCTCGAAAAAGGAAATATTGTTCATCAAGAAAACCGCGTCAGTGCGGACGAGAAAAAAATAGCATCATACCTTGCTGTTTAATGTATTACCCACCCACAATTAATGAGAGAGGTCTATTATGGCTAGCACCGGCAGTGTAAGTTCATGGGATGAAGCATTATTAATCGCGGCAATACAGTACCCTGTTCCGGTAATTAAAGGGCCGGAAGATATTCAGGTTCAGGTGGATAAAATATGCAAAGCGGTTGATGCCACCAAAGCAGGTTATCCTGGTCTGGATGTGATTGTTTTCCCTGAATATTCCACTCAGGGTTTGAACACAAAAATCTGGACCTATGACGAAATGCTGTTAACGCTGCAAAGCCCGGAAATTGACCAATTTAAACAGGCTTGTATTCGTAACAAAGTATGGGGCGTATTCTCGCTGATGGAGAAAAACGAAGACCCGGACTTACCGCCGTATAATACTGCCATCATTATTAATGACCAGGGGGAAATCGCCCTGCATTACCGTAAATTGCAGCCCTGGGTGCCTATTGAACCATGGATGCCTGGTAATATGGGCATGCCAGTGTGTGACGGGCCAAAAGGTTCAAAATTGGCTGTGTGTATTTGCCATGACGGCATGTTCCCAGAACTGGCGCGCGAAGCTGCTTATAAAGGCTGTAATGTTTATATCCGTATCTCTGGTTACTCAACACAGGTTAATGACCAGTGGATCTGGACTAACCGCACCAATGCCTGGCAAAACCTGATGTATACCGTATCTGTTAATTTGGCCGGATATGATGAAGTATTCTATTACTTTGGCGAAGGTACTGTATGTAATTATGACGGTAATGTCATTCAGCAAGGGCATCGCAACCCATGGGAAATTGTCACAGCGGAACTCTTCCCTCGTCTGGTAGATAAAGCGCGTGAAAATTGGGCGCTGGAAAACAATATATTTAACCTTGGCTGCCGTGGCTATGTTGGCAAGCCAGGCGGCGAACGGGAAAATTACCTGACCTGGGTGCGCGACCTTGCCAATGGTGAATATAAACTACCATGGGATGAAAAAATCAAAATCCGTGATGGCTGGGAGTATTACCCTGATGGTGTGAAACTGGGGCCATTACCTAAAAGTAAGTAATACCCTATTTCCCCTGCTGTGTTGTTGAGTAATAAATGCCCCTGCGGGGGCATTTCCCATTTGTGCGATTTACCCTGGCGTGCCCCCCGCTGGCATTATTTGTCAGGTAAACTGTGACAGTTTTATGAATTGCAAATGGAATACATCAAATGGATCGACTATCCAGCATGGCAATATATGTTAAGACCGTAGAACTGGGGTCTTTTGCTGCGGCTGCCGATGTGCTGAATATGTCCTCTCAACTGGTTGGGAAACATGTTGCGGCCCTGGAAAACCATCTGGGCGTCAGGCTAATTAACCGTACGACCCGCCAGCACAGCCTCACGGAAGCGGGGCAAAATTTTTATGAACGGGCCAAGATTATACTGGCAGAAGTTGAAGCCGCGGAATCCTTCGCCGAAGAGACCAGAATGGAGCCTCGGGGCAGGTTGAAAATAAACGCACCACATACTTTTGGAATCAACGCCCTGTCACCTTTTTTGCCTGAATATATGGCACGTTACCCGGAAGTCTCTGTTGAACTGACTCTCACTAACCGGATGATAGACCTGATTGACGAAGGTTATGATGCTGTATTTCATGTAGGAGAATTGGAAGACAGTAGCCTGATGGCGCGTGTCCTGGCACCCTACCGGCTGATTACCTGTGCGTCCCCGCGGTATCTGGAGAAATCGCCACCGTTAAACCACCCCAAAGATTTACAGCACCACGAATGCCTGGTGTTTGCCCACACATCCCTGCGTACCCAGTGGGAGTTTCAAGGCCCTGAGGGGCTAATAAAACAACCCATTTCAGGGCGACTGATGATTGATAACGGCGAAGCACTGGTGAGTGCGGCACTGGCAGGTTTTGGGGTGACAACTCAGCCTTCTGAACTGGTATTACCCTACATTCACTCAGGTAGGCTCGTTAGCGTTTTGCCTGAATACAGTGTACCAGAGCGCCCTTTATATATTGTCTATGCTCAGGACCGGCGGTTGACGCCAAAATTGCGCAGTTTTCTTGATTTTACTGTACGCCATTTTGGTGAAGACAGTAACCTTCTTCCATGTTCACTGCATAAAGGGGAAACATTATCCAAATAAAAACCACTGTATCAGGCAATACAGTGGTGGCCCAGGAGGAGGCAAAATCAGTTCAACACCTGTTTGGGGCAAATGGTATTGGGTAACGGCGTTACTTTTGTTGTTCTTTGCGCCAGCGTCCAGGCGGCACATGAAAATAGTGAGAAAAGATACGGGTGAAAGTTTGCTGGCTACTAAAACCATACTTAGTAGAAATGGTTAAAATAGAGACTTCATCATTAGCTAAATCGTTAGCCGCCTCTTGAACTTTCTTTTTACGGATATAGTCTCCCACTGTCATCCCGGTCTCTTCCCTGAAAAGCCGCTGAATATGCCAGCGTGAATACCCCGATATTTCCATAACATCAGTTATATTGATGGGATCATGGATATTATCATCAATCCATTTAACTAAATCGCGAATAACATTTTTATGAAGTAGCATACGTCGTACTCTAAAGATAAACCAAAAAAAGATATACCCAGTGCCATTAACACTAAATTTGCTGGTGTTTGCAGCAACAACAGGGGTATTGAGCCTGTGCTCTTTACAGACCTGTGTGCGTAACACCCATACTCAGGTATAAGGTAATCACCCATAGGTTTATCACCCTTCAGGTGCCATGGGCGGTAGAGGTTATTGAAAATAAGTCGACTTTGCGCTGGGTTATAATTTTTTTCGGCTTTATTGCCTGTTTATTAAATGCGCAATTATTATAAAAGAGTAAATTCTGTAATGAAAATTCTACCCAAATTCACATTGTGGATAAATGGAGGTTTCATTTCGATACTCAAAACAAATTGTTTTGAATCGAGCGTTGTGTAAGAAAACTCCCATCTAAAAGGAAAGTGTTTTTGTAACAAAATAGCGTAAATGGGTTAATAGCACATATAGCATAGACATTACTGTAGATATGTCTTTAAAGAAAAGGCCTGCATATATGCAGGCCATAGAATGATAATCAATCAGAAACTGAGATTAGCACTAATGCCACCAACAAAGGCATCATCCACTTTGCTCACAGCACCCGGTGCAGCAATATATTGCAGGTTCGGGCGAATCTGCAGCCAGTTTGTGGCCTGGACGTTATAATAAATTTCGTAATTATATTCAGAGCCTTTCTGAATCGGTAAATAGGTTGGGCTGTTATAGGACGTTTCACCATTATAATGGTTGGTGTCACGCAACATTTTTGTATAAGACGAGTTGACGTGAATGCGGCCAGCACCAATACCAATTTCATCCTGTGGGCGGGCGTCAAACGGCCCTTTCCACGTTAATGCAATGGACTGGTAGTTATCGGTTTTCGAGGTTTTGTGGTCATTCATTACAGCCTGAACTGTTAATGTGATACCCCGGTCTGCGGAACCACCTTGTGCAGTCAACTGCTGTTGAGCAAGGATGTAGCCGCCATATGCATGGGCTGTATCATTGTAACCACCCTCACGCCATGAACCATACACATCATCACGGGCTGAAGAGTAGTAGTAACCAATACGGTAATTACCCGGTAATTTTTCTGCGCCAAGTTTAGGCTGCCAGCCCAACTCTACCGGGACCAGGTTGCCTTCTGTTGGGCTGAATTCAAACCGGAAGCCGTCGCCTTTGTCATAGTTATACGGGGTCTGGTTATAGAAACCGACCTGCATAAAGATTTCCGGGGTAAAGTTGAGGCGAACACGGGCACCCCATTGTGACACTGGCCAGTTATACCAGTGGTCACCCCGCCAGTTCCCCGCCTGGCCACTGCCAAACGCCAGGTTCTGGAACTTACTGTCGAAGTTGTCAAAATCTTCCCCAACAGTCAGCCGCCCTGCTTTAACATCCAGAGTGTGGTCAAAAAAGCCTTTGCGTAGCCAGAACTGGGTTAAACGCCACGTCTGGCCACGGCCATACACTTCCTGCACCGATGACAACGTACCTGTGCGAGGATCACCGACTTCGTCAGAAAGATTCTGCCCATCACGGTTGGTAATGGTTAACTGGAATTCAGTATCGTTCCAGTCGAGGAGTTTTTGCAGATCCAGATTAACCCCAAATGCCCACTGGTCACTGTAACGTGCGGTGGTCGATGTGTTATAGCCACCAGCCAGGTTAGAAGCGCTTTCCATGGTGTAGTCAACATTGAAGTTCACACCATCTTGCTGAAGGTCTGTGCGTAATCCATTCCAGTCACCCAACATCCAGGGCGAGTCGGCACTGAATGCGTCGGCTGCATGAGCAAAATCGGGCTGTAAGGTAAGAAGGAAAACGCCAGGGATAACGGCTTTAATAGAATAATTCACCACTGATTTGAGTATTTTCATCTTCGTTATTCTTTTAGATTTGTTGTAAATGGAGATTTGAGTCTAGTTAGATAGCAGGCTAATTATTTATTATTTTGTGCCGTGAAATATATCCATTTACAGAAAAATGATCTGCTCCACAAAACAACAATCTGAGGTGAGATTTTTCGTAAAAATCGCATTTTTCATGCTCGCTCAACAGAAAGCGTGGCTTTTCGCCCCTGCTGTAGCGCGCAAAATACGCACTTATGAAGCTGATTGTTTTATTTCAACAGGCAAATATCTATATAAGATGAATATTCATTGTGCTATTGCACAATAGCCCTGTTTCCAGCCCGCGCGTAAAGTGATTTGTTATACATTTATGTTAAGGACAAACGGACGGATGAAAAAAACATTACTGGCGGCTCTCTGTTGTGCGGCTCTCTCCCCTGTTCTCTCCTATGCTGCCCGTCCTGTTACCTGTTCACCGGTAACATTTGGCGGAAAAGGCGACGGTAAAACACTTAATACCCAGGCCATTCAGCAAGCTCTTCAGCAATGTCATGATCTTGGCGGTGGTACGGTATCTTTGACTCCAGGTATTTGGCTCAGTGGCCCGTTGCAACTTCTCAGCAATACAACCCTGTCTGTCCCCAAGGGGGCCGTGTTGCAAGCCAGTAACCAGGAAGGAAAGTTTATTTCGGCATTTATTGGCCGCCCGGCAAAGGCGAATGAAGCATTTATTTTTGCCAGCCATGCCAGCCATGTTGGTCTGACTGGGGGTGGAACCCTGAATGGTGATGGTGAACGAACCTGGTGGCCTGATGCCCTTGCTATGAGGGCGAAAGTGCGCAGTGGCGACAAGAAAGCCTTTACTGATCGTTTCCCCGGAATTCCGGTCGCCAATGGTTTCCCCCGCCCGTGGTTTGTTGAATTTAATGATGTCAAACAAGGCCGGGTTGATAACCTGAGCCTGACCAATTCACCAATGTGGAATATTGTGATCCGCAACAGTGCTGACATTGCCATTCATCATGTGACGATAACTAACCCGGTAACCTCACCAAATACAGATGGAATTGATATTGTTTCATCACGAAACGTGACGGTGTCACATGCGGATATCCACACGGGAGATGACAATATCGCCATCAAGTCTGGGCTACAGCCCGGCACTGCTGGGCCTTCCAGTAATATCACCGTTAAGGATTCTGTCATGCGGGATGGGCACGGTATCTCCGTGGGCAGTGAAACGGCTAATGGTATTGGGAAAGTTACTGTCCAACATATTACCTTCCTCAACACCGAAAATGGGATTCGCATTAAATCCGCACGGGACCGCGGAAACCATATTGGCCCCCTGGTTGCGAGCCACCTGACTATGACCGATGTAGCAACCCCTATTCTGGTTACTGACAGTTATGGTGGCCAGTCCGGGGCGCTGGGGCATCAGGAAATAGCTGCAATTACATCCGCGCAAGTGACGGCCACCACACCAAAAATCGATGGCATACAGATTACTGATCTCAAGGCAACCGGGGCACATACTGCCATGATCTTAAGTGGGTTGCCTGAGTCTGTTATTGAAGGGGTAAGATTCAATAATATTCATATAGCATCCCAGACAGGGATCCTAGCCCGTTATGTGAATGGCGATATGCGCCGTGTTCAGGTTGTGGCGAGTAACGGTAAGTCACTGGAAAAAGGCCCGGCGGTTTCTCTGGAAATGCGCTAAGCCTCTAAGGCCTGTTGATTCTGGCGGTTCCAGCCAGTTCAACAGGCCTGGGGTACATATGCTGGCAAATATAACCTGGGCATGTTTACTGGGTAAGAATCAGACAGCAACCGCCTCTTCACAACTGGCTTGCAGTGCGGCCCAGTCATCACGTGATGACGCCGCTTCGTCGGAAATAATCATATCGATATCAGCGATACGTGCATAAACCATGCGGCTGGTGACACCTATTTTACTGTGATCGGCCAGAATGATGCGTTTGTTTGCATTACAGATCATCGCTTCGGCAATTGCTGCCTCGTGGTGGGTAAAGCTGCTCGCTCCCGATTTACTGGAAATGCCAACAGGCGACAGCAACGCCACATCTGCACGGAACCGCTGCAGTTCACGGATGGTCATCACACCACAGGTCGCCTGGGTTACCGGCCCCATTTCTCCCCCAAGTAAAATGACTTCATGGTTGAGTGAACGGGCATACTCAGATTCCGTCAGCCGGGAAGCCACGCTGAGGCTATTTGTGATAATCGTCATGCCGGGCATTGAAACCAGTTCATCAGCGACAACAGATGTAGTGCTGCCAGCGTCAATAAAAACGGTTTGCCCGGCACGTAATTGCTGTACTGCGGCACGGGCAATAGCCAGCTTCTCTTTACCGCGAACAGTTGCACGAATAGAGAGTGGAGGCTCTGGTTCTGCTCCCAATGCGACAACACCACCATGTACCCGGCGCAACTCCCCCAAATTCTCCAACTTAACAATATCTCGGCGCACGGTTTCCCGTGACACGTTCAGGTGCTGAATCAGTTGTTCAGTAGAAATTCGGTTAAGCGTGGAAAGCAAGGCTCGGATACGGTGTAAGCGGGTTTCTTCTAACATTTTATTCCTTAATGATTTCCAGCATGAGGCAGACAACCTTATTCGCCGGGAAACCAGACCAGTGAACAGAGCACCTGGCTTGTTCGTGCCATTATGTGCAAATAACAGGAAGCAAGGGTGATTTTTCTGATAAAAAATAAACTATATAAAAACAAGTAGATAGGTTTTTAATTAACATCATACCTGCGGTGATCTGAGAATAATACCTTGTGTAATTGTATTTTAGCAGCCCAGTATGCACATTTGTGTAATTTACCGCGCCAACCTGCCAGCAATTATTCATATTTAGCAATACGGGTAATTAAATCTCCATGGTTAATTTGTACTGGAATATTAATCGCTTGCGCCTGCTGAAAAACGGTTGAATGGCCTGGATGTGTGGTTTGGTACCCAGACCTATGCTGAATAGTGCATTCTGCTCTGGCATTGATTTATATAAAAAACCTTTATTATCATTTAATTAAAATACATAAGTATTTTATATGGATTATTTTGATGTGTCTTTGTGTGCTTTTGTGTATTTTATTGCAAAAGGCACGGTGAGGTTGCCGGTCAACAACACAGAAATGATAAATGAGAGGCTTTCATGGCGACGCGCTCCACCATTATGGATACCAACAGCTTTCGCGCAGAACATGCGGCAGGGCTGGATGAACAAACACGTACATTAACCGAGAAACGTGCGCGTTTATTGGGTGATTCTTACCGCCTGTTCTATCGCAATCCGGTGCACCTGGTGCGTGGTGAACAGCAATATTTATGGGATGCGCAAGGTAACAAATACCTTGATGTTTATAACAACGTAGCCAGTATTGGCCACTGCCATCCGGCCGTGATTGAAGCTGTGCAACAGCAGATGAGCCAGCTTAATACCCACACTCGCTACTTGCATGAACGTATTCTTGATTATACCGAGTCTCTGCTTAAGTACGTGCCGAGCGAAGTCAGCAAGGCCATGTACATGTGTACGGGTTCTGAAGCGAATGACCTGGCTATTCGTGTTGCACGTGCCTGGAGTGGTGGTACCGGGATTATAGTTACCCGTGAAGCTTATCATGGTACCAGTGAACTCACCTCCGGCGCCTCTCCTGCCCTGGGCAGTGGTCAGCCTTTGGCTGCGACAACTCGCCTGGTTCCTGCCCCGGACCGTTACCGCGTGGATACCCCGGATATTGGTGCCTGGTTTGCGGCTCAAATCCAGGAACAAATTGATGATATGGCGGCCCACGGCATTAAGTTTGCTGGTCTGTTGGTTGATTCAATTTTCTCGTCGGATGGTGTGTTGCCGGGCCCTGCCGGTTACCTGAAACCTGCGCTGGATGTTGTGCATCGCAATGGTGGGATCTTTATTGCCGATGAAGTGCAGCCTGGTTTTGCCCGTACCGGCGAAAGTTTCTGGGGTTTTGCCCGTCACGGTATTGTGCCGGACGTTATCACTATGGGTAAACCTATGGGCAACGGTATTCCTGTTTCGGCAATGCTTGCCAAACCGGAAGTTCTGGCGGCATTTAGTGACACAATCCCTTATTTCAACACTTTTGGTGGTAACCCGGTGTCTATTGCTGCGGCCCAGGCAGTCCTGAAAGTGATTGAAGATGAGAAGCTGCAACAACACAGCCTCACTGTTGGTACTCAGTTGCAAAAAGAATTGGCCGCTCTGGCCGCGCAGCATGATTGTGTAGGTGATGTGCGTGGTGCTGGCTTGTTTATCGGTTTTGAACTGGTTACTGATAAAGCCAGTAAAAACCCGGACAAACAACGTGCGCTGGATGTGATTGAACGCTTGCGTGAAGACCATGTGCTGACTTCTGTTGCCGGCCCACATGGTAACGTGCTGAAGCTGCGCCCGACTTTGGCTTTCCAGGCCCATGATATTGACTGGCTGGTTGGCTCACTGGATAAAGCGTTGCGCGCTGGCCGCTGATTCAGCTTTTCACTGACTTCACTAATAAAAAATCCGCCTTACACTGGCGGATTTTTTTATGTGGTACGGCGCTGGCGCTATACCAGCCCTTTCAGCCGGGCCAGTAAAAATGCGGTAACGGACGTGGCATCGGTAATTTCACCGCTGGCAATACGCCCGGTAAATTCACTGACTGGTATACGCTTGCACACCAGCCCAACTTCTTCGGCATCCAGCGCCTGTGTGCCTTGTTCAAAATCGGATGCCAGCCAAATATGGTACCCCTGAGTCGAGTAGCCTTGCGCCAATTTCTGGTAACCCACCCAGGTCATGGTTTTGGCTCGTAATCCTGTTTCTTCTGCCAACTCACCTCGGGCGACGGTTTCTGCTTCTTCGCCGGGGCTCAGCTCCCATGCGCCCTGAGGGAGTTCCAGTGTGCGGGTTCCAAGGGGGTAACGGTACTGTTCAACCACATATATCTGGTCACCTTCAACCGGAAGAATAACGGCGAAATCAGGCTTTTCCACAACGGAATAAATCCCTTGCGAGCCATCTTCCCGCTCAATACTGTCTTCACGCAGGCTCATCCACTGGTTCTGGTAAATCGTACGTGAGCTTAACGTTTTTATTTCCACTATTAGCTACCTCGCGGACATCGTGTCGTTGTGTTGTGGTATTCCAGAACAATTTTCCAGCACAATTATTCCAGCATATTGAGCGCCCTGTTGACAGTTCTGGGGGGCAATTTAGGACGATGGAGTAATCTTCTAGGTGAATTCTGCTTGGTAAAAACGCAGGTGCCGGAAATGAATCATACTGCGCAGAGGGCGAGGAATGGCTGGTTGGGCGAGATAAACTCGTAACCTGAAAAATAAAACACTTCAGCACCCACCATAATGCATGGTGCATGATACATAGTGCTGAAGTGCCAGTCTGTTACGGTTGCTGTTGGGAGAAATCTTCAGCGTCGATATCGTAGCCAGACGGTTCCCAGCGAATCAGCAACAACGCCAGAATACCGATGACCGGCGACAGTGCAATCACCCAGAACAACCCCTCTCCCAGCGCACTGATAAGAATGGGGAACAGAAACAACGCCAGAGTGGAACTTACCCGGGTAATTGTCTGGTTTAACCCAACACCCACGCCACGAATGGATGATGGATAGCTGAGTGACGCATACACCATAGTGTGCGCACCTGGGCCAAAACCCTGACCGAGTAGAAACAGTGCCAGCAAACCAAAGCACAGGATGGCGTCAGGAGTACCGACTGGCTTCCCGACCAGCGCCAGGCCCAGTAAAGCCACTAGTTGGCAGGCGTACCCGGCCAGCGTCATTCCCCGTGAACCCAGGTATGGCACCAATTTCACTGCAGCAATACCACCGGTAAAGGCAAAGCACAGGTTAAGCACCAGCGATGCCAGAATAGTCGTCAACAACGATTGCTGAAACAGTGTGGAAATAATAATCGGCAAACCAAATGCAATGGCCGAATACGCAAATGGGGAGACAAACGACATCACGCTGGTTAACACCGTGCGTGAACGGAAATGGCGTTCCCAAAGTACCGCATAGTTTTTCCAGCTTGCCTGGCGTTTGGTTGGCTCTTTCGCAGTGGTGTCTGCATCCGCAGCCACTTTTACCGGGATATTCCATGTGCTGCGCAGGATCTTCGCGGCACCTTCTAAATCCCCTTGCTGTGCGGCCCAAATCGGTGATTCTGTCATATAGCGCTTGCGGATCAAGATAATGATCAGCGCAGGAACGGCACCAAAACCAACAATGTAGCGCCACAAATATTCGTTATGGCTGGGGGGCAGTGAATAAAACAGCGCCAGAACCAGAATATAAGATACCGTAATCGCTGCATACCAGGTTGGGCACCACATGGCGACACTGGCCGCTTTATTCCCCTTGCCCTTAAGGCGAGAGAACTCGGCAAGAAATGCCATGGCGACAGGTAAATCAATCCCAATCCCCAACCCCATAATAAAGCGGCTTATTCCCAGCACTTCAGCATTCGGGGCGCAGGCACCTAAAATAGCGGCAAAAACGAAGAAGAACATATCAGCCATAAACACGCGGTAACGGCCAATTTTATCTGTCAGGTATCCTCCAATAAGCGCACCAATAATAGCCCCGAACGTAATGGCAGAAAGCACCAGACCAAGCCCTTTGGGGCTGAGGTTAAACTGGTGGGTGATGTCTTTTACGCCAAAAGCCAGTGCGCCGAGATCATAGGCATCCAGAAATACGCCACCCAGCGCGATTGCCATAATGATACGGGCATTGTTACGTGCCTGAGTTGAATTATTGACCAGGTTACTGACATCAGCCGCATTGCTGATGGTGTGCACTTCCTGTGGTGGTTCTCCTGAATACTCCCTGTCTGAGTAAAGTGGGAATTGCGTCATGTGTTTTGCTCTTGTAATGGACGTTTGGATGTCTAAGCATCCAGACTTTCATTTTTAATGCTTATGAGCAAGATTTTTGATAGAGCGATAGTCGATAACTAATAACTAAAAGAAATAAGTAGGTATGGAATGAGTATAATAAAGTGAGCCGGTGATCACAGTTAACCACCGGCAGAGGGCTGTCAGGCCAGGCCTGAATTCAGTGCGGCATAGACTGCATCGCGTACTTCCAGCGTGAGCTGACCGCACATTCCTTCATAGGCAGTGTTGGTCATTAACACTACCGTCAGGTCGTTGTGGCGGTCGACAAACCAGTTATGGCCGTAAACACCACCCCAGCATAGCGTCCCGGCACTTTGCGGTGTTCCTGTCGCTTCTGGGTCAATCAGCACTGCACCACCGTAACCAAAACCCCAACCAGGCCCTGCACATTGGGCTTCTGGGCCACAGTGTGGATGGTAGATGGCACTTTGCAAAGAGGCTGGCAGCAAGCCTGAGCCAGTGCGTAATGCTTCCAACAGATTCAGCATATCTGGCGCACAGCCATACATCCCTGCACCACCTGAAGGAAATGCTTTGCTGTCTGTTACCCGCGATGGAGAAAACCGAACGCTGCCCCCAAACCCTTCAGGTAATGGGATATCAACGTTTTCGCCAATAAGTACCGGGCCATGTTCGCTGTTGGCATAGGCGACGGCAATGTTATCAAGGCCCGCAGTAACAAAGCCAGAATGGTGCATTCCCAGCGGCAGCGTAACCTGTTCTGCTACCGCCTGCGCGAGTGGTTTTCCTGTTGCTTTCTCGATAACCGCACCCAGAACATCAATACCCAGTGAATAGCCCCAACTTTCACCGGGGCGGTAGAACAAGGGAACTGAACTAAGACGACGCAGGTTTTCAGTCAGATCAAAATCAACATGGTCCAGGCCATCAGAAATTCCTGCGGATAAATATGGCCCGTCACTTTGTTGATTAAAACCGTACCCCAACCCTGCTGTGTGCGTGAGTAACTGGTGAATAGTAATGCTCACTTCCTCACCTTGTGGCCCTGTTGGCGTAAATTCTGGCAACCACTGGGTCACGGGAGCATCCAGCGCAATAACACCATCAGCGACCAGGCGAAGAACCGCCAGCGTGACAATGGGTTTGGTCAGCGAGGATAAACGAAAGCCGGTGTTGGGTAACATTGGGCGCTGGCTTTCCCTGTCAGCAAAACCATGAGCACTGGCGTGGCACAGTTTCCCTTGATGGGCAACCACACAAACAGCCCCAACCACTCTACCTTGTGCTATTGCCTGGTCAAAAATACCAGGTAATGATGCATTAAGCGCATCTTCTGCTTGCATGAACTTTCTCCCGTTTTTGGTTATAACCCGCAGGTGTCATTCAGTTGTGTTCAGCCATACTCCAGCTTGGTAGAAAACATGTTGTATCCCGGTATTGATTACTATTAAAACAGTAGAAAACATGTTGTATCCCGGTATTGATTACTATTAAAACAATTGATTTTTAGCAAGGTTTTTATGCTTATGGCATTAATTAATTACATTATTCACCGGGTTAGGTTTGCAGGTGTGGGTTTCCCTGCACGACTTATCTGGTACAACAGTAACCTGTTGTAAGTCGTCTTGTGTTGCCAGGTAAAACTTATTCTCATGGGAGAAGAACATGCAACTTAATGGTGCTGTCGTGTTTGTGACCGGAGCCAACCGGGGGCTGGGGGAAGTTTTTGCTACAGAGGCACTCGCACGCGGTGCCAAAAAGGTCTATGCCACGGCACGTAATCCTGCAGCAATAAACATAGCCGGTGTCACGGCGATTGAGCTGGATGTCACGCAACCTTCGTCTGTTACTCGTGCGGTAGCACAGGCTGGCGATGTTACGCTGTTAATCAATAACGCAGGGATTGCGCAGACCGGAAGTTTGCTTGATGACAGCGCAGAACAGCAAATTCGCCAGCAAATGGAAACTAACCTGTTTGGCCCGCTCCGGTTATCACAAGCCTTCGCACCTGTTTTGGCTCAGGCAGGCGGCGGTGGCATTATCAACGTATTATCTGTAGCGTCGTGGATCAGTAGCGCACTGCTGCCTACTTACTCGGTGAGTAAATCGGCAGCCTGGTCTTTAACCAATGGCTTGCGTCTGGCACTGGCTGAACAAAGTACGCAGGTGCTGGGACTGCACGCGGGTTTTATTGATACCGGGATGACAAAAGATTTTGATGTACCAAAAACATCACCACTGGATATTGTCACGGCAACGTTTAACGCTCTGGAAGCCGGGCTGAGCGAGGTTCTTGGCGATGACGTTACTCGCCTGGTGCACCAGGGGCTGTCTGCTGACTTGCCCGTTTACCTTGCCCCACTGGTGCGTTAACCCGCCACTGTTTGCCCGTTTAGTTATCCTGTGTGCATCGGCCGGTGATAAAAGTTAATAGCTTTCATCGGCCCAGTTAGTGGCGCTGGCCATCATCTTGATGATTTGTGGGTCGTTCAGCCCCAGCTCACTGCCCAGCCGGTGTACTTCTAACCAATGCATTGTTTCATAGTGACGGACCAGATCGAGGATTTCGAACAACACGCCTTTGTTATCGACCAGTGCTGCATGAATACGTGGCGACAAAGTAATTTGCTCAAGCAGGACATGCAGTGGGTGATCCAGAATGGCATCAAGCAAAGAAAATAACCCGCACAAGAATGCGTCACCTTCCAGATAGGTCATATGTAATTCTTTAGCGATCAGTTCGCAGAACCTGCCACGAATAACACTGTTTTTGTACAGTTCAACAGGTTTTTCATCATCGAGGCTGTACAGGCTCACCAGTGAGACAAAACGGCGCAATTCATGGTCGCCAATATACAATGCGATATCGCGCAGCGACATGGTATTCACTTCAACGGGGAAACTGGTCTGGTAGCGGATGTTCTTGATATAACGCATAAACTTATAGGCGATAGACACATCGCGGTTGATCAGACTCCCCACTTTGTCATAGTCGATTCGTTGCTGGTTCACTTCGCGCATCAGTTCAATTAACCAGGCAATATTCAGTGCCAGTTTCTTGTTACGTAAAACTTCAGGGCGGCGGTAAAAATAGCCCTGAAACAAAGAAAAACCTAATGACTTGAATACCTGAAACTCTTCCTGGGTTTCTACTTTCTCCGCCAGTAACGTCATTTTTTCCAGCTTATTGCGGGATATATATTGCGCGATGACATCTGCAGGTGACTGGCGTACATCGAACTTAAGAATATCGATATAAGGCATAAAGCGTTCCCAACCGTCTTCCATGGCGAAGTCATCCAGCGCGACAGTAAAACCTTTATGGTGCAATTCGGTAATGGCGTTAAACAATTCATCATCGGGTTGAGCATCTTCCAGCACTTCAATGACCACACTTTCTGGCGGCAGGCTGAACACCTGGCGGTCAATAATCATTTTGTGGGGGAAATTGATAAAAGAGACATGGTTTTCCGTCACGCTCTGTAGCGGCGAGCCAAGGAACTGGTCTGAAATCAGCTGACTGGTGGCGTATTCCGACGAAACATCAGGAAACGAATTACTGAGGCCATTACGGTATAACAACTCGTAAGCAACGGTATTCATGTCCTGATCAAAAATAGGTTGCCTGGCAATGAAAGAGTACATAACTGCTCCTGATAGCGTGATACACCGGAACCGCCAATACATTGCGCCAAGGCTTCAGGCGCGTAAGAAATACACTTTTCCAACAGGTTTATCGACTAATACTGTTTCTAGTTTAGATAACCGCGCAGGAAGTGTGATGTATTTTGATAGAAATCAAAATAATACTTGGGGGGTAAACAAGGTCAGACTCCAGAGAAACTCGCCTCTGGCCGGGCATCCCTGCCCGTGAATTAAGGGGCGTTTTGTGACAGCAGGCTTTTCAGTTCCGGAATGCAGGAGCCACAATTAGTGCCACAGCCAAGTTGTTTACCCAGTGAGGTAACAGTCTGGCAACCGCTGGCGATAGCCTGGGTAATATCCCCAACGCGGGTACCAAAGCAACTGCACACCGTTTGGGCTCCCCGTGTATCGCCCAGAGTGCGCCCGGCAAGCAGCTGGTCGCTGGTTTGCTTATCCACTCTCTGACCAAGGCTTGCGCATACCAGTGCGCTGTCCGGCTCTGGTGCCGCCGGGCTGGCATAGAATGCAATGCTCAGCGTCCCGTGGTTAAACCCCAGTAAGTGGCAGGCAAGATTATTGTCCGTAGCCTGGCGGTATTCCAGCCCGGCCAGCCAGGGCTGTTGCTGGAGCCAGTCTGTAACACACCCATCCCCCGCAAGCCAAATTTGCCAGCCGCCGGGAACCGGAGCCCGTGCCCACCATTGCACACCGGAAATAGTGACACTGTCACTTATGTATAGCACCCCTTCCCAGTCACTGGTCACGGGCTGGGCACGTACCGGGGTGAATTTACTTTCCGGTTGGCCAGATATTTCACAACGATGAGCCGCTATTAGCCCTCCCGGCTGGCTCTGCGCGGCAAACTGGCTGTTCCAGTGCATTGGTACAAACACCTGCCCGGCAGGCTGTGCATCCGTTATCATCGCCCGGCACAGCATCCAACCTGAGGCAGACTGTAACCGTACCAGGCTATTTTCAGTGATGCCAGACTGGCTGGCATCCGTTGGGTTGATTTCACAATAAGGTTTATTGCGGTGCTGCAGCAGGCTCGGAACCAGCCCGGTTCGGGTCATGGTGTGCCACTGGTCGCGGATACGGCCAGTATTCATGACCAGGGGGTAACATTTACTGGTGGTACTTTTTGGTGGTTGTAGGTGAACGGGGATCAGGCGGGCTTTACCATCAGGAAAAGCAAATACGCCATCCTGAAATAACCGCGAACACCCAAGCGGATAGCGTGAATTCACTGGCCACTGAATGGGTTGTAACTGTTCCCATTCTGTGCGGCTTAAACCGCTTAACCCACTGATATCAAACAGGCGCTCCCCCCGGTTTTCAAAGCCGGTAAGTGCCGCGTGCTCACTAAAAATCTCATGAGGATGAGACCAGGCAAAAGCGTTCTCATACCCCAAACGCTGGGCGACTTGCGCAATTATCCACCAGTCTGGGCGGGTTTCACCGGGTGGTTCAGCAAAGCGCCGTTGCCGGGAGATGCGCCGTTCAGAATTGGTGACCGTGCCCTCTTTCTCTCCCCAGCCCTGGGCTGGGAAAAGTACATCAGCAAAGGCGGTTGTCGTGGTGTGCGCGGTGATGTCCGAAACTATCACGCATTCACACATCGACAGCGCCCGGGTAACCTGGTTGTTTTCCGGCATAGAAACTGCCGGGTTGGTGCCCATAATCCAGATGGCCTTGATGTCTCCCCGTTCGACTGCCTGAAAAAGCTCCACCGCTTTATAACCCGGTTTATGCGCTATGCGGCTGCTCCCCCAAAACCTGCCCACGCGTTCAATGGCCTCCGGGGTAAAATCCATATGGGCAGCAAGCTGGTTTGCCAGCCCACCCACTTCACGCCCGCCCATGGCATTGGGCTGGCCGGTGATAGAAAAAGGGCCACATCCGGGGCTGGCTATTTGCCCGGAAACCAGGTGAGCATTGATTATGGCATTGCATTTATCTGTCCCACTGGATGACTGGTTAATGCCCATACACCACATTGTCAAAACCCGGTTTGGTTTAGTGTACAACTGGTAAAAGTTTTCAACCTGCTGGGGCGTAAGACCACAGTGTTGCGCAACGACATCAACAGACCAGGGTGCGGCTGCCTCGGCCGTTTCGGTGCGCCCAACGGTTCTGGTACGCCATAGAGCATCCTCTTTCCCTTCTGTTATCAGCCAGTTCACAAGGCCGGTAAACAGTGCGCTGTCGCTGCCGGGTGTAATCGCCAGGTGCAGGTCTGCTTCAGCACAAGTCGTGCTGCGACGGGGGTCGATGGCGATAATTTTCATGCCTGGCCTGGCTTCCCGAGCAGCGGCCAGGCGTTGCCACAATACCGGATGTGCCCAGGCAAGGTTACTCCCTACCAGGACTACGACATCCGCCAGTTCAATATCCTCATAGTTGCAAGGCACTGCATCTTCGCCAAAAGCGCGTTTGTAGGCCGCTACAGCGGAAGACATACACAACCGTGAATTGGTGTCGATATTGCCGCTACCGATAAACCCTTTCATAAGCTTATTGGCTGCATAGTAGTCTTCAGTGAGTAATTGCCCAGAGGCGTAGAACGCAACTGAATCCGGGCCGTGCCGTTGAATAATTTCAGCCAGACGCCGGGCGGTATGGTCCAGAGCCTGCTGCCAGGAAACTCGCTGCTGTTTGATGTGCGGGGCGAGAAGCCGCCCCTGTAGCCCCATGGTTTTATCCAGTGCACTGCCTTTTACACAGATACGCCCCAGGTTTGCCGGGTGTGAGGTATCGCCCTGCACTTTTATTGCGGGTATCTGCCCGGCAACATTTGCTGATGCCCCAAAAACCTGCAGACCGCAGCCGGTACCGCAATACGGGCAAGTGGTCCGGGTTTCATTCATACAGTAGCCTCAACAACAGGCTCACTCAGTGTGGCTGGTTCGCTGGCAACCAGTACCTGCCCATTCACGATATGTACCGGCCAGCTGCGCAGGTGCGTTTCCCCTTCCAGTGCAAGTCCGTCAGCCAGACGGAAACGGTGCTTATACAGTGGTGAAATCACTATCAGTTCTCCCGCATTGTCTCCCAGTATGCCGCGTGACATCACACAGGCCTGGGTACCCGGTTCAATATCGTCCAGTGCCCATACTTGTTCGCCCATACGGAACAAGGCAATGCGGTGGTTGCCCAGGCGAGCACCAATACCCGCATTATTGGGGATAGCGGAAACAGCACACACCGTTTGCCAGGGTTCCGCAGGCAGGCGCGACTGGTGTGCGGTTAGCGTAGTGGCGGGTTGTATTTGCCCACGGCGGGTATCCCATTGCACAGATTCATCCGGGCTGTCGCTGTTGATGGTGGCGGTGAACCGGGCGAGTTGCTCCGGGTCGCTCAGCGTGGTTTGCCATTCACACTGCCAGGTATCAACAATGTGTGCCATGTTGGCTTCAAGCTGTGCGTTAATACCGAGTTTGTCGTCAATAACCACCTCACGGAGATAATCCAGCCCACCTTCCAGATTATCAAGCCACACGCTGGTGCGGGTCAGACGCCCGGCGGTACGGATATAGAACATCAGAACCCGGTCGATGTAGCGAATTAATGTGTCGCTATCAAGATCAGTGGCAAACAGGTCTGCATGGCGAGGTTTCATTCCGCCATTACCGCAGACATACAGGTTCCAGCCTTTGTCCGTGGCAATCACACCAATATCTTTGCTTTGTGCTTCCGCACACTCACGGGTACAGCCTGAAACCGCCATTTTAATTTTGTGAGGCGAACGCAATCCTTTGTAGCGTTGCTCCAGCTCAATCGCCATGCTGGTTGAATCCTGTACACCGTAACGGCACCAGTTTTCACCCACACAGGATTTCACCGTACGCAGCGACTTGCCATAAGCGTGGCCGGTTTCAAAACCAGCATCAATCAGTTCCTGCCAGATAAGGGGTAACTGCGCCAGGGTGGCACCAAACAGGTCGATGCGCTGGCCGCCAGTAATTTTGGTATACAAATTGTAGCGTTGGGCGACTTCACCAATGGCAATTAAGCCTTGCGGAGTTATCTCGCCTGCCGGGACCCTTGGCACGATGGAGTAAGTGCCGTTTTTCTGAATATTGGCAAAATAGCGGTCATTGGTATCTTGCAATGGTAAGTGCTCTGGTTTCAGCAGGTAGTCATTCCAGGCTGATGCCAGCAGCGAGCCAACCAGTGGTTTGCAAATTTCGCAGCCATGGCCACTGCCGTGGCGCTGGATCAGTTCATCAAAGCTGCGGATATTTTCAACCTGAATCAGGTTAAATAATGCCTGGCGTGACCAGGGGAAGTGTTCACAAATATCATCACTGACCGCAACCCCGGATTCTTCCAGTGCCTGTTCCATAACCTGTTTAACCAGGGCGGTGCACCCACCGCAACCTGTGCCCGCCTTCGTGAATGATTTCACCGCGCTAAGATCATGGTGGCCTGCGGTTACTGCTGCACTAATTGCGCCTTTGGTTACGTTGTGGCACGAACACAATACGGCGCTGTCCGGAAGTGCTTTAGTGCCCTGAGCAACGGGTTTATCCCCCGTTGCGGGTAAAATCAGTTGGGCTGGTGAATCTGGCAAGCCAATGCGATTGAGCATCAGTTGCAGTAAGTTACTGTAGTCGCTGGCGTCACCCACCAGGACGCCGCCCAATAGTTGTTTTTTATCGGCGCTGACCACAATTTTTTTGTAAATGCCATCCGGGCCGTTGTGCCACTGGTACACCAGGCTACCGGGGGTTTTGCCATGGGCGTCACCCAGCGAGGCCACTTCCACCCCAAGCAGTTTCAGGCGGGTACTCATGTCTGCACCACGGAATTGGGCTTCCTGCTCGCCTGACAAGCGGGCGGCGGCAATACGCGCCATATCATAACCGGGGGCTACCAGACCAAAAATAGCGCCCTCCCAGAGAGCACACTCCCCAATGGCATAAATCGCCGGATGGCTGGTACGGCACTGGTTATCAATAACAATGCCACCGCGCGGCCCGATGGACAGCCCGGCGATGCGCGCCAGGTCATCACGCGGGCGGATCCCGGCAGAAAAGACCACCAGGTCGGTATCCAGCGGTTCACCACTGCTGAACTGTAACTGCAACCCATTGGCACTGGTGGCGATTTTGGTGGTTTGCATCCCCGTATGGACATGGACACCCAGCGCCTGAATTTTGGTACTGAGCAGCGTAGCACCTTCATCATCCAGTTGAACCGCCATCAGGCGCGGCGAAAATTCCACTACATGGGTTTCCAGCCCCAGCGTTTTCAGCGCGTTAGCGGCTTCCAGACCAAGTAAGCCGCCACCAATCACCACCCCCCGTGTTGCATGGCTAGCACAGGCCTTAATCGCATCCAGATCATCCAGTGTACGGTAAACAAAACAGCGGTGGTCATCATGGCCTTCAATGGGCGGGACAAAAGCCCGTGAGCCGGTTGCCAGCACCAATTGGTCCCAGGCCAGCTCACGCCCCTGTGAGTCAGTCAGGCTTCGCCGGTCGGTATCAAGAGCTGTTACCTGGCTGTGGGTGCGCAATTCAATACCATGCTGTTCAAAAAAATCGGCATCCGTGAGGCTCAGTGTGCTGGCATTCCCGGCGGTAAAATAGTCGGTTAAATGCACCCGGTCGTAGGCCAGATGGCGCTCTTCACCATAAACCACAATCTGCCATTGCTGGTGCATACCCCGTTCAACCAGTTGCTCAAGAAAATACTGTCCGACCATGCCATGGCCAATAACAACCAGCGTTTTTTTGGTGTGCGTGTTGATATCCTGCATTGCTTCTGTCCTTGCGGTTGGTGCCGCTTCCGGGGAGGGAACACCCGGAAGGAGGGCGTGAAAATGAATAGGTTGGTGCATCAGCGCACTGATACGCGCGGCTTCACTGATATCGCCCCACAGGAGCGCACCTGTCAGGTGCCCGTCGTGGGTAAATAACCGTAGGTAGTCACCCGTGGACGTGTTCTCACTGATTAAGGGGGGAGCATTTTCCTGCTCCAGACGGGAGCCGAGACAAAACAGCTGCACCCCCCGCACTTTCAGGCGGGTGCCCTGGGGCGCGGGGCAGTAATCATCGATGGCCTGCCCTGCAAGGCGATGGGCGAGTACCACTGCCTGCGCCAGGCAAGGTGCCAGCAGGCCGGGTACGTCACCGTTAAACTCACTACACTCGCCGAGTGCGCTGATGGTGTGGTCGCTTGTCCGGAGTTGCCCGTCAACCTGGATTCCTCGCCCACATGCCAGGCCTGCTTCATGGGCAAGCGTTATATTTGGCCGGATGCCGGTCGCTATCACCACCCGGCCTGCTGGCAATATCTGCCCATCGGTAAGCGTTACTGCATCAGGGGTGATGGCTGTAATTCCGCTGTTCATCAGGCAGTGGACGCCCTGCCGGGACAGCCCACGGAGTAGCCGTTCGCCGCATTGTGCGTCAATCTGGCGTTCAAGGGGCCAGCCATGGCGGTGAACCAGAGAAACTTGCCGCCCTTGCTGTGCCAGCGCTGCTGCGGCTTCAACCCCAACGAACCCGCCACCCAGCACGACAACTGGTGTATCGGGCGGGTCATTTTGCAGTGTGGACAGATCCTGCTGGTGGCGGAACCCGCACACATGGGGCAACTGAATTCCTGTGACAGACGGCATTGCAGATTGCGACCCGGTGGCAATAACTAATTGATCCCACACAAGTGTGCGTTTATCCGTCACCAGTTGGTGGCTTTCCCGTTGAACGGAAAGTACCGTTTCACCCGTGAGCAAGGTGACACCCTGCTCCAGGTACCAGGATGACGGGTGCAGCACGGTTTCTGCGAAGCTTTTGTCACCGTTCAGAACGGACGGCAACTGAACCCGGTTGTAGGTTGCATGCTGCTCATTACCAATCAGCGTAACCCGGAAACGTTCCGGCGCGAGCGCTAACAGCGTTTCCACCAGCTTCAGTGCCGCCATTCCATTCCCTGCCACCACCAGATGCGGTTTCATTGGCCGTTCCTTAAGCTGCTGCGGGCTGTTTTTCGTACAGGAACTGCAATATCTGCTGGCGCAACTGGTGGTAACGCGGGTTATCCGCCAGTGCTACCCGGTTGCGGGGCCGGGGTAGATCGATCTCCAGAATCTCGCCCACAGTCGCGGCAGGGCCATTGGTCATCATTAACACCCGGTCTGAAAGCAACACGGCTTCGTCCACATCATGCGTTATCAGAACCAGTGTGGTATTCAGGCGTGCCTGGATTTGCATGACAGCATCCTGCAAGTGCGCGCGGGTCAGTGCGTCCAGTGCCCCAAAGGGTTCATCCATCAGTAAAACGCGGGGGCTCATAGCCAAAGCCCGCGCGATGCCGACACGTTGCTTCATCCCGCCGGATATTTCGTCCGGCCGTTTATCCATGGCGTGGCCCATTTGCACACGTTCAAGGTTATGTTCGGTCCATTCGCGCATTTCAGCTTTGGTTTTGCTGCCTTTAAATACGGTTTCTACAGCCAATGCGACATTTTCGCGTGCGGTCAGCCAGGGAAGCAGAGAGTGATTTTGGAAAACCACCGCACGTTCCGGGCCTGGTCCGGCAATTTCTTTGTTGTCACACAACAACCCACCACTGCTGGGCAGTGTCAGGCCGGCAATCAAATTCAGTAAGGTGGATTTACCGCACCCGGAGTGGCCAATCAGGCTGATGGTTTCACCTTCAGCGATGTCGAAGCTAACCCGGTCCAGGGCGATAAACGGGCCACTGGCTGTCATAAACTGTTGGCTGACATTTTGAACCTGAATGATTTTGTTCATTTATCCTCCTGGCTATCCCAGGTGAAGCGGCGTGCTATCAGCAGTAGTGCCTGTTCAAGTAACAGCCCTACTGCCCCAATGATTAAAATGGCGATCAGAATGTTTTCTACATTGAGGTTGTTCCATTCATTCCAGATCCAGAACCCTATCCCCAGACCGCCGGTGAGCATTTCTGCAGCCACAATCACCAGCCAGGCAATCCCCATGGAAAGGCGTACCCCAGTCATCACCGCAGGCAGCACGGCAGGAAACAAAATGCGGCGCATAATGGTCCACTCACTCAGCCGTAATACCCGGGCGACATTCAGATACGTCTGTGGAACCCGGCGCACACCTTCTGCGGTGTTGATTATCATGGGCCAGATAGCACAGATAAAAATGGTCCAGCTTGATGCCGGTTCAGCACGCTGGAACAGCAGCAAGCCTATTGGCAGCCAGGCCAATGGGCTGACCGGGCGCAGTAACGCTATTACCGGGTTAAACATCCGGCTGAGAAACTGAAAACGCCCCAGCAGAAACCCGGCGGGAATACCCACCAACGCGGCAAGGCTGAAACCGACAGCGACACGCTCAAGAGATGCCAGTACGTTCCAGCCAATTCCCTGGTCATTCGGGCCATTGTTGTAAAACGGGTCGGCAAAAAGGGTTTTGGCCGCTTCCAGCGTGGTGACTGGCCCCGGGAAACCCTGGCTGTGTAGCGCTGCCAGTTGCCACACCACGCCCAGTAATCCAAGCCCGGCCAGGACAGGAATGATGCGTTCCAGTAACTGGCGCAGCGTGTGAGAAATGCGATGTGGACGGCGAACTGGTTTGACCGCCAGGTTCACGACTTCACCCGGCATCTGTTTTTCTGCCCCCGGGCGTTCAGCGTTCAGGGGGGTTATCTGTTGTGCTGTTTTCATGTCCCGGACCTCATTGTTTAATGGCAAAGCTGTCTGCATACGCTGCGGGGTTGGTACCATCCCAAACCTTGCCGTCCATCAGCGTGCTTTTGCGCAGTGAACTTGTAGGAATAGATACGCCACCTACCGCGGTGGCCGCGGCTTTGTACACATCCACACGGTTAATTTGGCGTGCAATAGCGAGATAATCAGGTGAGGTTTTAATTAACCCCCAGCGCTTGAACTGGGTCAGGAACCACATGCCGTCTGAATCCCATGGGTAACTCACTTCGCCATCATGGAAGAAGCGCATTGCGTGGGCATCCTGCCAGGTTTTACCCAGGCCATCTTCATATTTCCCCAACATGCGCCCTTCAATGATTTCAGGTTTAGTGTTGATCCACGGGCGCTGGGCGATAACCTGAACGGTTTCACGTTTATTGGCATCGCTGGCGTCTATCCAGCGGGCGGCATCCAGTACAGCAGCCGTGAGCGCTCTGGCAGTATTCGGGTGTTTTTCTACCCATTCTTGCCGGGTGCCGAGGATCTTTTCTGGGTGATCCGGCCATACAGACTGGGATGTGGCAGCGGTGAAACCGATATTGTCGCTGATAGCCCGTTGGTTCCAGGGTTCACCAACACAGCAACCCACCATGTTGCCTATCTTCATGTTCATCACCATTTGTGGTGGTGGAACAACAACCGTGCGCACGTCAGTAAAGGGGTTAACGCCTGCGCTTGCCAGCCAGTAATAGAGCCACATGGCATGGGTGCTGGTTGGAAAAGTGTGGGCGAAGGTCATGGAACCAGCCGGTTTGGCATCAATGGCTTTTTTTAGTGATTCAACATTGGTAACCCCGGCCGCCTTGAGCTGGTTAGATAGTGAAATCCCCTGCCCGTTGTTATTCAGGGTCATCAGACTTGCCATGTTACGTTGCGGGCCAGCGACACCCAGTTGCAGGCCATAAATTAAGCCATAGAGAACGTGGGCAGCATCCAGTTCGCCGGACAGCAGTTTATCGCGCACTGCTGCCCAACTGGCTTCTTTGCTGGGCTGGATGCTGATGCCATATTTTTTATCAAATCCTTTGATGGCGGCCATCACCACTGGCGCGCAATCTGTCAGGGGAATAAACCCGACTTTCACCGTGGTCAACTCTGGCGCATCGGACCCCGCAGCCCAGGCTTGCTGGCGAATACCGGGCAGGAGCAAGCCGGCTCCCAGGGCGGCACTGCCTGCCAGAAACTGGCGGCGGGAAAGCGTAAAATGCGTTTTGCTCATCAAAGCGTCCTGTTCTGAGAATAAAAAAAAGGCGTCCGTACTCCGGCCGAAGCCAAAGTAAGGACGCCTTTATCCAAAGCACTCGTTTCACCGCCATTGGCGAAACAAATGCACGATTGTCAGAACTTAATTAGCAATTGCTGTGCCATATCTGATTGCCCTGAAAATACTGGCTTGCGCTCAGGCTTTCCCCTTCATTGGGGACAGCTACGCACAGCAACAGAGCAAAATACGCACAATTCTTGTGCAGCTACTCATTAAGGGGTAGAGGTAAACACGGTACTGACATCCAGCATTGCCTGAGCGATTTCAACCACTTTCTTATTCTGGTTCATCGCTGTTTTACGCAACAGATGCCAGGCCTGCTCTTCCGTTAGCCCCTGGTACTGCATTAACAGCGCCTTCGCCTGCTCAATGGTTTTACGTTCCATTAACGTTGCACGAAGGCCTGCCAGTTCATTATCAAGCGTTTTGAGACGATGAGCCTGGTGCTGGATCAAGTTAAGTAAAGAACGGTTAAGTTGTGGTGGCAGACCAGTATCGTCATTCGTTTCTTTGCTGTGACTGGCAGCGAAATAGGCAGCGACAGGTTTTTCTGGCGGTACAATAATACCCGCCAGCGTTTGCGGGTCATCCATGTTTGATGACTGAACGCGCAGTAAGCTTTGCTGACACAGGTGCATCACTTTGTTAATCAGCTTGTCTTCAATAATTTTCATCAGGTCCAGGCGCTGGGACGCCAGGGCAAACCAGCTCAGGGCAGTTTCTTCTTCGCCAGGTGCGCCAGTGCATGCCTGGCGACGCAGGCGTTCAAACTCACTGCTTTTCCCTTCCTGTTTATTCCAGGCTGCGAGAATATCTGCATCGGCAAAGCCTGCAAAAGTGGTGAAACAGCTTTCCTGGGCGGTAATGAGTTCGACCATCAGCTGGCGACTATTCTCAGAAAAAGCATGAGCCGCAAACCCTGCCGAAGCCAGAGCCCTTTCCTGCCCGGCATATTCTTTACCCTGAATAAAGGTGAATAGTGCCACCAATGCCGTGGCGACTTGCCCATCGGCATCAATGTCTGCGACTTCATACACCAGATTAAGCACTTGCTGAATAATGTTGCTGAAACTTTCCATCGCTTGCTGATGGCTGATGGTTCGCTGATGTATCTGGACGCGCAATTCAGGCAGGTGTTCCAGCGCCATCAACATGGTTCCAATGCGGTGGTAAACCCGAAATGCCCCAGGCTGAAGAGCACTTGCTGGCGGCAGTGTGGGTAAATCAGTAAATAAATTCTCCATAGACTGGCTAACGGCTGCTGCACGGTGTGCCAATTCTTCGCCGAAAAGCAAGCCTTCTGAACAAAGCCAGATATTCGAGCTGCCACGTTCACGTTGCAGAACATGGACGAAATGGCTTAGTTGCCCAATGAGTTTCCCTGCCTGGAGCACATTATCCAGGCGAGATATTTCACACTCTCGTGCAGCAAGAAAATAGTGGACAGCATGAAGTGACTGGCTCATGGGAAGAGATCCTGGAAGAAAAGTAATTCATAATGAGCAATACCTATGCCAGAAACTAACGAAAAATAACATCGTTTTTTCCGTGGATAATAAAGAAATTTGTGCTAAGTCGAGTGTGTCTTTTGGGAAATAACAACAGAAAAGGCCAGGCATAATGCCCGGCCTTAAAGTTTGCTATCAGATAGTTGAGGAATTAATAGAGACCAAGTGGTTTGTTATCGTAACTGACCAGTAAGTTTTTCACTTGCTGGTATGCCAGCAACGCCATTTTGTGAGTTTCACGGCCAATCCCGGATTGTTTGTAGCCACCAAATGCCGAGTGTGCCGGGTAAAGATGGTAGCAGTTAGTCCATACGCGCCCTGCTTTGATAGCCCGGCCCATACGCCAGGCACGGTTTATGTCTAGCGTCCAGACACCGGCCCCCAAACCGTATTCAGTGGCGTTAGCCAGTTCAATGGCTTCTGCTTCATCTTTGAAGGTTGTTACACCAATCACCGGTCCGAAAATCTCCTCCTGGAAACAGCGCATCTCATTGTGGCCTTTAATCAGCGTTGGGTTGATATAAAAACCATTGGTGAACACATCGCCATGGCTAAGGTGATTCCCACCTACCAGAATTTCGCCACCTTCATCACGGGCGATATCAATATAGGACATAATTTTATCGAACTGTTCTTGTGAGGCTTGCGCACCAATCATGGTATCGGTGTCGAATGGGTCGCCTTTACGGATAGTTTCAATACGTTTGAGTACCCTATCAACAAACTCCGGGTAGATAGATTCCTGAATCAGTGCGCGGGACGGGCAAGTACAAACCTCACCCTGGTTGAAGAAGCCAAGAACCATCCCTTCAACGGCTTTATCAATGAAGCTTTCATCGCCGCGCATGACATCTTCGAAATAAATATTGGGTGATTTTCCGCCCAGCTCAACGGTACTGTGAATGATGTTTTCCGCAGCACAGGAAAGAATGTGACGGCCAATGGAAGTGGACCCGGTGAAGGCAATTTTTTCAATACGTTTGCTGCGTGCCAGCGGCTCCCCGGCTTCGGTACCGTAACCATGCACCACGTTTACCACGCCTGGTGGCAGCAATGGCCCAATCAGTTCCATCAGCACACTGATGCCCAGGGGTGTTTGCTCTGCAGGTTTTAGCACTACAGTATTTCCGGCAGCCAGTGCCGGTGCCAGTTTCCAGGCAGCCATCAGGATGGGGAAGTTCCACGGGATAATCTGCCCCACCACACCCAGGGGTTCATAGATGTGATAAGCCACAGTACCACTGTCAATCTCTGCTGCACTGCCTTCCTGGGCACGAATGCAGCCGGCAAAATAGCGGAAATGATCCACCGCAAGAGGAATATCGGCATTCAGTGTTTCGCGAACTGGCTTGCCGTTATCCCAGCTTTCTGTCAGTGCAAGCACTTCCAGGTTTTCCTGAATACAGTCGGCAATAGCCAATAACACATTAGAACGTTCCTGAACGCTGGTTTTTCCCCAACTGTCTGCGGCAGCATGGGCGGCATCGAGAGCTTTTTCAATATCCCGATAATCCGAACGTGGGAACTCACCTGCCACCTGCCCTGTTACTGGCGTGGTATTGGTAAACCAGGTGCCTGATACCGGTTCGACAAAAGCACCGCCGATGTAGTTGCCATAATGTGTTTTCAGCGAAACACGTGAACCCGGCAAACCTGGATGGATATATTTCATATTATTTCCCTCAGTCGGTTTTGCGATGAATCCAGAGCTGTTGGCCCTGTTGTGTTGTGCTTCAACATAAGCATGTCTTATGCCATGTATGTTATTAAATAGTTAAATTTTAGTATTTCATTGTTTTAAAGAGAAAAGATTTGAATGGCTGGGTTTGCTTTCTGTCACATCCTTCTGCCCGGAATGAAGGCTGTCTTATTTTTGTGTTGCGTGTCGCAACAGGCGGGACACTTAGATGCTACAAATAATTAACATTTATTTTGAGGCTCGCCTATGCGCTACCTGCCACGTGATACAATTTTGTTATCTTCTGCCAGTGTATTAAGTGACTCATGGTTGCGTAGCCAACATTACGGATTGTCTCGGGAAGACGATCACCACCCGGTGGCAGACCATGGGCAGCTTGGCGAAAGCCGCCATCAATATGACTGGGTTGCTCGCTACGCTTCACCACTTCTGGCTCAGCTCACTCCCCAATTTCGTACACGTGCCGGGGTTCTGGTGTTATCAGACCCAGGAGGCATGGTGCTGGAGAGCACGGGGAATAGCGGTTTTCTCAAAAAAGCGGAACAGCTCTCTTTGGCACCCGGAAATCTGTGGAGTGAAGATGCACGCGGTACCAATGCAATAGGTACTGCGTTGGCACTGGGGCGCTATTGTGAAGTCAGTGGTAAAGAGCACTTCCTGAGCCGCCATGCTGCATTGTTTTGCGCGGCTATTCCGGTCTACTCCCCACAGGGGAAACTGGCTGGAGTGATTGATATCTCCTCACCTGCGTCTACGCCATGGCAGGATGCGACGGAGTTGTTAAGCCGGGCTGCATGGGAAATAGAGCAGCATTGGGTGCAAAAGCAAGTCTCTCCCGGCCAGATGATGGTCCAGCTCCGCCTTCCTGGCCCGCCAGAACAGGTTACGTATACGCATTCCCTCGTATTTGAAGACGGTATTTTACAAGGGGCTAATTCACTTGCCTGCCGGGATTTTGGTTTGCAACCACAAGATTTTGGCAAGCGCCACCAGGACACGCTTTTTACGGCAGGTATTGAAGATTGCGCAATGACCCAGGTTGGTGATACCGCATACCAGGTGTCTATTCAAACACCGAAAAAACGCACGGGTATCACTGTGCCGGGTAAAAGCCCCTGCAACCTCACGCCTGAAATACCCACTCCACTAGCGCCTTCTGGGGTGAATATTGAAAAAGCATTGCGTGTCGTTAATGCTGGTATTGCTCTGTGTATTAATGGAGAAACGGGGTGTGGAAAAGAATACCTTGGGCAGCGTTTATACCGCCAGAGCAAATGGCATGCGGGTAATTTTGTGGCCATTAATTGCGCAGCACTGCCAGAACACCTGATTGAATCGGAATTATTTGGTTATATGCCCGGCGCATTTACTGGTGCCAGTTCACGGGGCTATATGGGCAAATTTCGCGAAGCAAACGGCGGTATGCTGTTTCTGGATGAAATCGGCGACATGCCCGTTGCCCTGCAAACCCGCTTATTGCGCGTTTTACAGGAAAAAAAAGTCGTCCCTCTCGGTGGAAACCGTGCATTCCCGGTCGAATTTTCCCTGGTGTGTGCAACACACCGCAATTTAGTCGCACAGGTAGAACAAGGGTTGTTCCGCGAAGATTTGCTCTACCGTATTCAAGAATTTACTGTCGAGATCCCGCCATTACGCCAGTGGCATGACCGCCACCAGTTTATTGAACAACTATGGGCTGAGTTAGGTGGTCCGGCCCGTGGAATCCGGTTGTGCCAGTCAGTGGTGCGCTATCTTGCGGATTGCCCGTGGCCTGGCAATGTGCGCCAGTTACTCAGCCAGTTAAAAGTATTGTTGGCTTTAAGTGATGATGGGCACACCGTTACCCTGGGCGACCTCCCGGTAAGGCATTCCCCTTCGAGAACCAGTGAACCTTCTGGAGCAGAAGCTGTTTCACCGCAACACCCAGCCCCAGGTGTCAGAGAGTTGGAAGCAATACATCTTAGCCAGGGAAATATGAGTGAAGCCGCAAAGCGGTTGGGGATTTCTCGCAGCACTTTATACCGCCGGTTAGAAAGGCAGCGCACGTGATTTTTTAGGTGGAAACAATTACTCCTGAATAGGTATAAACAAGCTTGTAATTAATTTGATTTACTTTAAAAACATTATTTATTCGTTATTTATCTGTCATGTTTATTTATTTTTGCAGGTTTGCACTTTAGATAAAAATGCAGGCAAGATCACGCGCGGATGCTTGTTTTAACGGCATTTTTAGGCCATTCTTGACTTGGGCTTAACAAGATTATCTATTAAAAATATTTCTGAATAATTAACTTTTTTTAGTCAGGATAAAATAAAAAGGCACTAATAAATAATTACCGCTAATACAGCTTTATGGTTTGCGGGTATTAATGAAATAAATACGGCAATGGTCTTACCGTATTTATCGTTTCGCGGCCATGGAAGGTAGCGGCTAAACAGACCGGGGGCACTACCTATTTTCACAGATGTGTAGTGCCCTCAATAAATGGAGGCATTCGTGATTAGAACGTCACGCTTGCTTCCAGTACCACGTTACGTGTTGCACCTTCCCGAACCCGCAGGTTTCCCCCGCTGGATGTGTAGTAATGCTTATTGAACATATTGTTCAGGTTCAGGCGTAGCTGAGTCTGTTTACCCAACAGTTGGTTATTCCATGCGACAAAGCTGTCTGCAACCACGTAATCCGGCAGTGTGAAGCTGTTTTCCGGGTCTCCGGCACGGGCCCCCACATAGCGTGCGCCCCCACCAACGCGGAATTCACCGGGTACTGAAGGAATACGGATTCCGCCGTGGCTCAGGTATAAAGCGCCAGAATGGCGTGGCGCGTTCGCCAGGCGGTTGCCATCGTTGTCACTATCCACACCATCATCGACAATTTTTGCCTGGTCATAACTGTAGTTGGCGCTGATATCAATTCCTGGCACGACTTCGCCATTCAGTTCCATCTCGACACCACTTGAACGGGCTTTGTCGATTTCATGTGTATCGCCGTTGATACTTAGCGACATATCTCGCTCATCAATACGGTATAACGCCAGGGTAGCAAAGAGTTTTGGTGTGACTTGCCATTTACTGCCTACTTCCCAGGTGGTGCCTTGCTCAGGTTTACCCACCTTGCCATTGTCATCGGCATCTGTAGATGGCGTGAAGGATTTGCTGTAGCTACTGTACAAAGAGACAGACGGTGTCAGTTTGTAGATAAGCCCCATTTGTGGCAGAAACTTATTGCCCTCGTCATCCATGGTCAGTACAGCCGGAACGCCTTGGGATGCACGCTGTTCATAATGCTGATAGCGCCCGCCTACAACCCCTGTCCAGTTTGAAGTCAGTTCAATACTGTCTTTGAGATAAACGGAACGGTTATGGATGCGGTTAAGGTTATTCGCTGCACTGGTTTTTTCGGTGGTGTCATCCGTTACCGGCCAGGCTATACCGTATTCAGGATCATTATAGTTAAAAGTGGTATTGGATTTGCCCTGATACTGGTGTGCGCGGTAAGTCTGCACCATTTCATAATCGGTACCAAACAGCACATTGTGCGTCATCCCGAACAGTGTCGGCGTGCCCATCATATCCCACGAAACATATTTGGTTTTGTGGTTATAACCGCGGTTGGCATCTGCCCGGCGGGTAACTGCCCCTGTTGTGGTGTTGACCGCGGTGACACGCACTTCGTTATTATCATAACGACGTTGGCTCAGCCCCAGCGTGACACGGGTGCTCCAGGTGTCATTGAATTGGTAGTTGTACTGAGTATTGAACGTTTTGTTACGTCCCCATGCGTGGTTTGCATAGTCGTCCAGCCGGGTTTTATAACCTACGTTGATCGGTTTACCATTAATAAAGGCAGTCCCACGGTCGTAAGGAATGTCGTACTGGTAATCTTCATAACTAATAAGCACACTGGCTTTTTCCCCGTACCACTGTAGTGACGGAGCAATCAGTGTATGTTTATCGGAGCCAAAATTACGCCAGTAATCCTGATTTTGTTTTTCAGCAATTAACCGGAAAGCAAATCCGTTACCTAATGGGCCCGTGACATCCACAGAGCCCGCTCCGCCCCCTTCGCTGCTAGTGCGGCCACTGACTTTAGTCTGCCATTCGTATTGCGGTTTTTTACTGACAACGTTGATGACCCCACCAGGGTTCTGGATCCCGTAAAGCAGCGATGCCGATCCTTTCAACACTTCAACATGGTCGGTTGTTGCATCCAGGTTCAGCCCCTGGCTGCTCCGCACGCCATCACGAAAAATTGAACCATCAGAGTTGGAGCCAAAACCGCGGCGCATAATGCCATCTTCAGTGCCTGCCAGGGTATTGGCTTCAGCCACCCCACTGACAAAGCGCATAGCATCACTTAATGATGTCACTTGGTAATCGTTAAGCTGCTGCTGCGTTACTACACTAACAGACTGGGATTCATCTAACCGGTTGGTCGGCATTTTGCTTGCCGTACTAACCTGTGGGGCTGTGTAGCTGTTATCTGTATCTGCATTGGCGGACGCATTCGCCGTAACGGTAATTTGGTCTTCTGCCTGTGATGTTGTGCTGTCTGCACTAAAGGCGGGAAAAGCGGAAGAACATGCCAGAGCCAGCGCAGTTTTGAAGAAAATTTTTCCAACAGGAAAATGAGATAAAGAAGGATTTGCCACGTGTAACCACTGTATTTTATTGTTAATGATTCTTATTATGATAATCGAAATCATCACATTCAGTCACTAAAATTATTGTCCTGAGAATTGTTGTTAATTCCTGAAGATCCGCTCTATCTTGAGGTTTTATAAGTAAAAAAACAGGAATGTGGGTGATAAGACTGTCAGCGGCTAAGGCTCTCTGGTAATGTGGCTACCAGGTAGTCGAGAAAAACACGAATAGCGGGGTTCATATGTTTACGGCTGGGGAACACAGCATGAATAATATGGTTATGAGTGGTCCATTCCGGCAAGAGTTGTGTGAGCTTGCCCTGGCGAATCGACTCACCTGCAATAGAATGCGGGATCAATCCCACACCGATGCCCTGAAGAGTGGCTTCAAGTTGTACCCGTGGGTTCAGGCAGAAAAGTACCGGCCGGTGCCGTACCACTTCAAGGTTGCCATCCTGGCAAGATAACTCCCAGCGTAACTCCCCTTCGTGGCGGTCAGTGACAGCACTGATTGTGTTCAGGTTGCAGATATCTTGTGGGTGTTGAGGGACGCCGTAGTGGTTAAGAAAGTCCGGGCTAGCTACCAGCACCAAATGGCTGGCGGCAATAACACGAGAGATTAACCCCGGTTCATTATCAATAAGTTGATGAGCCCGCAACGCCAAATCAATACGCTCTTCTATAACTTGTACCGGGCGGTCTGTTGCATCAAGAAATACCTTTACTTTTGGGTAGCGGTGCATGAATCCCGGTAGTATCGGTGCCAGGTGGTACTGTGCTAATACCGTTGGGCTGCTTATCCGTATGTTACCGGACGGTTCAGCGATATGTTCAGAGAGGGATTCATAAGCCGCTAACCCTTCTTTTACCATATCGGTTGCATGCTCATGCAGCATTTGCCCGGCTGCAGTTAAGGAAAAATGGCGGGAATTGCGTTGTATAAGGCGTACATTAAGCCGCTCTTCCAGTTGGGCAACCCGGCGGCTCAGTAATGATTTTGTCACGCCAGAGGCTTTCTCTGCCGCAGTGAAACCACGGTGCTCTGCAATCAAGTAAAAATAGTAAAGGTCGTTGAAATCCATATACATTCCCTACTGATGACAAAAGCCGGCGAACCACAGATAAGGCGTGAATCATCAAATAAAACTGATTGAAAATCAATCCCTTGATTTGTAACTGGCTTTCAGCCCTGCCAGGTTAGTGCATGATTTTCTGGCACCCCATCGCAATTGCCAGAACCAGCCCGGTAATACAGATAGCATGGCCAAAATCGAGGCTCGCCAGGATGATTGACTGCTGCTTAACCTGGTTTGCCACCCATACAAATGCTGCCTTACTTGCCTGGTCTGTGCCCAGCCATTGGCTGTATTGCTGGCTTACTGCATGTACTGCTGCCTGGTAGACAGGGTTAGTGGTTTCAACGGCATTATTCAGGATATTGTAATGTGCAGTTGTCCGCCATTGCATTCCAATATTTGCCACTGTCAGGCCAATTGCTGTTGCAAATTGCGCGGCCATATTTTTTATTTGGTTGGCATGTGAAAATACCGTTTCGTTGTGCTGTATTTCACGAAATGTTTGCATGGCTGTGGTGGCCATTACCAACATAATAAATGCCCCATAACAGCCAATAGCAGGCACAATGTTGACCACCAGATTCGCCTGCGGGGATAAATCCCCCATAATGCCGCCATAGAGCGCCAGTAAAATAAAGCCCGTAATAAAGAACTTTTTGGCACCTGGTCGTTTGGGTAAAAGATGCCCCATAATCAACCATGCTATCAGTACACCGCTCAGGCCCGCGCCATACCAGGTGCCAACCGTTCCCCATGAATACCCCAACCCCGTTCGTAATAGTTGCGGCAAGAAATAGCCGTTCAGCCCAATCATGATGTAGCAAAAAGAGAACAGGCTAACACCCAGAATATAAGATGGCCGAGAAAACAGCTCACGTACCATCAACAATGGCACACCATGAAAGCGCACAACGCTTGTAAGGAAGTAATAAAGCGCGGTGATACCTAACAAAAGGATAAGCCCAAGGACAACTGAATCACTGAAAAAACGATAATCCGAGCGCTGTAATACCCAGAGAATAGCGAATGCACCTGTTGCCAGCGCCATTAACAAAAATGGATGAGACTGGCTTTTTAGCCGCTCTGATGGCGTTTCATCAGGCAGGCAACTCACCGACAGCATCAAAACTACCGTAGCAATCAGGATTAACAGCAGAAAAATGCCTGTCCAACGCACATCTTCTACACACCATGCAGCGAGAAACGGTGCCAGTGCCGTGCCTGAGGCTAACCCCGAAGCAAAAGCTTTAATACCCGAAAAACGGCGTGGGCCGGGGGGAATCAAATTCACCATCACTCTGGCGCCAGTAAGAAAAGAGGCCCCGCCTGCCGCCATCACAATGCGCCCGGTAAGCAGACTGTGATAGGTATTACTCTTGCTGCACATAAATGCGCCAACCGCGAAAATCATCAGCGACACAGCGATATATAACCGCCAACCAGTGCGCTCAACAATCCAGCGCTGCTTAGAGATCATTAAAATCGCCACACAGGCATAACTGGCGGTAATAAAGCTATATTGTTCTGGAGAAGTGCCGGTTTCACCCATTAATGGGCCTGCTGCGAATGCCATCATCCCGCTTTGCAACATGTCTGTCAGTGTCAGTAAAAAAATAATAAGCAACAAAATACGTTGTTTACCCGGTGTGGTAATAAACCAGGGGGTTTGTTTTTCCATGCAGGTGTTGTTCCGAAGATGGCAGCCTTGTTGGCTGCTCGAGTTGTCATTATCCGACGTGGATAAACAGCATAGCGTCGTCATATAATTATAACAATAATGAAAATTGCGACATGTTGTCCCAAATATGGGATGAACTATTCCCACAAAAGCGCGCTCTCGCTAAGAAATTCCTGTTATCCTTCGTCCAGCGCAGTGAAAAGAGTATGACTCCATGGCAATAGATAACGAGATTACTTTTCGTAAGCTTGCAGTTTTTAAAGTATTTATGGAAACGGGAAACATTGCCCGTACGGGCGAAGCACTGGGGTTAAGTGGTGTCAGTGTCCACCGTGCCCTGCACTCCCTTGAAGAGGCCATTCGTTGCCCGCTATTCAGCCATAAAGGGCGTAACTTAGTGGCGTTGCCTGCAGCACGTAAATTGCTTGAATATGCCGAAGAAGCGACAGGTATTCTGGAAACAGGCATTGAGGAAACACGCAAAATTGCCGGGATTGGCCAGGGGCGTTTACGTATTGGTACGCTCTATTCATTGACACTGGAAACAGTGCCGCGCCTGATTATGGGCATGAAGTTGCGGCGCCCGGAAGTTGAAATGGATCTCACTATGGGGTCGAACCACATGCTCCTTAACCAACTGGATAACGGCACTCTCGATGCCATTTTGATTTCAGTTAATGACGGTGAGCTGGACAAAAACCAGCTAGAGGTTCTGCCGCTGTTTCATGATGATATCTACCTTGCTGCGCCATCCACTGCGCATTTAGCAGGGCTGCAACCTGCCGACTTGCGGGACTACCACAACCAAAAATTTGTTGCATTGGCAGAAGGTTTTGCTACTTATGCCGGGTTTCAGGAAGCTTTTCATGTTGCCGGGTTTGAACCCGATATTATTACCCGCGTTAACGATATTTTTTCGTTGATTAGCCTGGTTCAGGCAGGGGTTGGGTTTACACTGATTCCTGGGCGGATGCGTAAAGTTTATGAGCATGATATTAAACTGTTGCGCCTTGCCGAACCCTACCAAATGCGCCAACTTATCGCGATTGTCTTTGCCCGTAACCGCGAGCGGGATCCTAACTTGCTGGCACTGGCTGCTGAAGGGAGAATGTATGCGCGTAGTCTTGGGTCAATGGAGAAATAATTTTGGCAGCCCGGTTGGTTAGCTTGTGCGTGGCGATGTCTTTCTTACCTATAGCTATGGCGCAATCCACTGTAACTTCCCCGCAGTTTCCCGTTCAGGCTAACGCCGAGTGTCTCCCTGATTCACAACATGTTTGCCTGCAAACCGTTGAACTGGCAAACCATGCCGGCAATTTTACCTGGTACATTGCCAGAGCTAATGGCATGAGTGCCCCAAATGCGGCGCTGATAGTGGTGCATGGTTACCCACACGATGCCAGGCGCAGCCTTGATGCTGGGCTGGCTGCCATCAAAGCAGCACGCATTACCACGCCAACCCTGGTTATCGCACCAATATTTCCAGCTGAGAAAGGCGCGCATTGCCAAAAGCCTGGTGAGGTAAGCGTGAAACCTGGCGATGCCCGTTGGTCTTGTGGGGGCTGGATGAGTGGTGAAGTATCTCTGGGGAATCCACCTGGTATAAGCTCATTTCACGCCATGGATACGTTAGTGCGCCAACTTCACCGGCAGTGGCCAGATTTACACAATATCACTGTGGCAGGGTTTTCTGCGGGTGGGCAGTTTGTTCAGCACTATATTGGTGTTGCTGCTCCACCACCTGACGGGATGAATCTGCGCTATCTGGTGGCTTCACCCGGAAGCTGGCTTTATTTCGATGCACTGCGCCCTGTAGCTACACTTAACCGCAAACCTGTCTTAGCGAGTTCACAATGTGGCAGCGCTGATGTATACCCGGCAAAATGCCATATTACTCTGGCTTTACCTGCTGCAACGACTTGCCCAAATTACAATGCAGGGAAATATGGCGTTGCCAACTGGCCTGCATCAAAAATTAACGCCGCACGTGTTCGTTACCAACACGCGAATGTCAGTTATATCGTTGGTGCAAGGGACAGTGGCACTGGGCCGGGTACGGCAAGTAAACGCCTGGATAAATCCTGTTCGGCAATGTTGCAAGGGGAATTTCGGTTGCAGAGAGCACAGAATTATTTGGCCTGGGAGCGAACCCGCCTTCCCCCCTCACTACACCCCGGAACCTTAAGTGTTGTACCCGGTTGCGCGCATGACGTAGCCTGTGTGCTGCCAGGTTTTGCGGCAAAGCACCCGTTATTTTAGATGGCCTGCCACATTATTTCTGCCCTGTACTGAGGACTTTGTCCGGGCGAATTGTTATTTTTCTGCATCTTCGCCTTATTCGCCTTTCACCCGTTGCGCCAGCCGCTGAATTGTCGCGAGCGGTGTAGTGGCAAACGCTACACATTCACCCTGGCTCACAGCCTGGCGGGTTAACCCCGTCAGTGTGCTGCCGGGCTGCATTTCAATAAACAGCCTGGCGTCACGCTCCATCGCAGCCACCATGGCATCACGCCAGTTAACTGTGCGGGCCATGTTAAAAGCAAGGTCGTTTGCGATTGCTGGCCCTTGCCACACTGCCCTGGCTGTGCTGCCACTTATCCAGGTACACTGTGGACGTGACACTGTCACTGATTCCATGGCTTGTGCCAGTTTTTCCGCAGGTTTATCCAGTAACGGGCAATGAGAAGGAACACTGACATCCAGCTGTTTAGCACGGCTCGCGCCCTGAGCCATAGCCTGTTGAGCAACATGCGCCATCGCCTGGGTGCTACCAGCAATCACAATCTGGGTTTCAGCATTAATATTTGCCACCCAGGTTGTTTGGTTATCCACCAGTTTTTCAACCTGCCCCAGGCTAAGGCCCATAATGGCAGTTAGCCCGTAACCGCTGGGCCAGGCCTCTTCCATTAATGTACCGCGTAAAGCAACCAGCCTCACGGCGTCTTCATATGCCAGCGCCCCAGCGACTACGGCTGCCGGGTATGCACCTATTGATAACCCACAGACTAAATCGGGCCGCACACCTGCATCGGCAAGGGTGCGTGCAGTAGCCACACCGGCAATTAACAAGCAAAGCTGCACCGCTCGTGTGTGCTTGAGCGCAGCAGGTGTATCCAGGTTGTCGAACTCACTGCCAAGAATTGACCGGGTTTGCGCAAAAATATTATCTGTTGCAGCACCCTGCGGGCAATCAGCCAACATGCCTGGATATTGCGTCCCCTGTCCGGGGAAAGTAAACATCACTTTCATCAGAACGTCTCTCCTGTGACGGGTTGCCAGGGGTGCTGTGTATTGTATGGCCCGGTACTGGTTTTAAGCAGTACCCGGCCATCACGCAGCCATTCATTCAGGGAAAAACCGCCGCAGGGCGTTTCCACCTGGGTATCGGCACGGCAGGCAAGTCGCGATACCACCTGTTGCCAGGCAAATAGCTGTTCACGGGGGATTGCGACCGGTGCCCGAATCAGAAGATCCAGATCACTGTCGCGATGTAAAACAGCTTGCCCGGTTGCCAGAGCAAAACCACTACTACCGGTAATTCCCCACACCCAGGGCCAGTTGTGCTGGCACAATTGTGCTGCGGCACGCAGTGGTGCCTGACTGGCAAAAGAGGAATTAGCAATGTGTGCAGGTGTTGCCAGCGTCTCCGGCGGCAGGTAACCGACCACCTGCTCTGGCATCACCCAACCAGCAGCGCGTTGACCACGCCCTTTGCCACGAATACCAACAGGAATCGCGCCATCATCGCGCCAGTCCCGCCGCACAACAACCGGTAAAGCCAGTGACCAGTGCTGGTGTAGCCAGTCTGTTTGCTGTGTAAAAACAGGTTCACTATTAAGCCACAAGAGGTCATGCGGGCGGTATTGCATGGTTAAAGTCCTGAAGTCAGGGAAATAAACAATGGCAAAGACAGAATACACAGTACAGAGCTAATCAACAGGACTGCTTCTGCATCAGGTGACTGCACACCAAAACGGTTGCCGAAAACGACACCAAAGAACCCGGCAGACAGTGCAATCATCAGCACCCCGGTAATAGCGACTGAACCGTGTAAACCCAACGCCCAGACAATAGCAAACGCAATGATTGGTTGGATCAGGAGCTTGGTGATACTGGATATAATCACCATGCTGTTAATTTTCAGTTTACGGGCAGACAGAATCACTCCGGTCAGGAACAACGCAGCAGCGGTTGCAGATAACCCCAACGGTTTAATTGATGACAGCAGCAATTCCGGCATATGAATACCGATGGCGGAGAGGATTACCCCCAGTAACGGGCCCCATACAATAGGTTTTTTCACTGAGCGCCACATCAGAACTGGCAGCATCGCCATCGTTGAGCGGGTATTTTCCCCAGACTGGCGCGCTTTTTCACGTTCCAGAATCAACAGGCACAGCGGGGTCAACAGCACAGAACCGCAGGCAATGGAAACTGCAACGGATAAAGATGTTGACGGCCCTTCCCCCAATACACTTCCAAGGATTGGCAAACCAAGTGCCGCATAGTTTGGCAGTGCAACGGTCAGTGTCAGCACAGCAGCATCTTGCGGGCTTTTCTTAAACACCCCCACTGCCAGGAAATAGATAGCGGCATAAGTTACCCACATTGCCAGTACCAGAATAAGGATCAGTGGAGACTGCTTCACAATGCCGAGCCAGGGGGTTTGCACTGTCGCACTAAACAGTGCGGCAGGTAAGGCAAAATCCATTACAAAAATATTGAGCAGTGAGACATTCTTGTTATCGACCATCTTTGTTTTACCGGCCATAAATCCCAGCAGCATGATGACAAAGATGGGTGCAAGTGCATGCACAATTACATACGTCATAAATTCACCTGTAGTTATAACAATGAAGAGTTTGCGATGTTTTACAGACGAGCGGGGTTAATGGGCGCTAAGCGCCCATGCTCATCTGGCAGGTTTTTATGAGAATTTTTACCAGGCAGCTCGCAGATGTTTACGAACCAGTTTTGAGTGGCGGCGGTTTTCCGCACCCAGCCGGTTTTTCAGGGTGATGTCATTGCGGGCATCATTGACTGCCTGTGCCAGTGCCTGTGTTACCTGATTCAAATCATCGGCTGTCGGGGCATCCGGGTTAGCAATGTCGAGTAATGCACTGAGCAGGCCCAGTGTGCTGTAGTTTTTGATGTCGTAGGCCATAGGCGGAATGGTGGAGGCCAGTTTTTCCAGCGATTCGATGGTACGTAACGTAATACGCGCAGCAGAAGCTTTGCCCATGGCGTGAATCAGAACGTTGTCATCATTAAGAGCAATAAGCCGATTAGCCTGGTAACCGTGCGCCAGAAACGCACCAGACATCGCTTTACCAACAATTAACCCAACAATCGGGTGTCCGGCCAGCCGTGCTTTGGCGTAACCGCCAGCAGCACCGGCCAGAGCCTGGTGAATACCAAAAGCTTCTTCACGGCGGCCATAAGCCTGGCTTGGTACGTCAATCACCGCAATAATTGGGCGTTTAACGCTGTTTTCAGCATCTTCTTCAATTGTGCGGTTTAGCACTTTGGCCAGTGTCCAGCCTTCCAGCAGGCCAACTTCGCCACCTGCTGCTCGGGGGTAATGGTTATTAGCATCAGGTACGACAGCAATAAAACGTACTTGTTGCCCGTCGAGGGTAGCATCAGCAACCTGTACTGATGGGCATAACCCCGGCATACGTTGAACACCAAATGCCAGTTTATCCAGCCATACTGCAGCACGATTTTGTTGGCTCATTTATTTATCCTCCCCGGCAAAAAATGCAGTGATTTGCGCGGAATCGGCCTGTTTACTGGTATCGAAAGCGGTTAAACGGGCGAGAAACGCATCATAACGGTCGGAACGGTGAGTTGCGGGTACACCGTTGGCAAGGCATTGGTTAACAGCGGCTTTCATGGCATTCACGTTGTCATCAACCAGGCCATCAACCAGCCCACTACGAGAGCGAACTTCGCCACCGGTCATGCTCCAGATAAACGGGCGGTCACGGGAGTCGTACTCTTCAATACCGGCTTCCTGCTCAATAACCTGTGGGCCATTAAGCCCAAGGCGGGCTTCGCGGGTGACCAGCAAATAACTGCATAACCCAGCAGCAATAGACATCCCACCAAAACACCCTACCGTACCAGCAATAATGCCAACAACTGGCTGGTAACGGCGCAGGTCAACAATCGCCGCATGAATATCAGCAATTGCCGCCAGGCCAAGGTTAGCTTCTTGCAGACGTACCCCACCCGTTTCCAGGCACAATACGGCTTGGGTCGGAATACCGTTGCGGTTATCTTCTGCCGCTAACTCCAGGGCTGCCGCCATTTTGGCACCAGAAACTTCGCCCATACTACCGCCCTGGAAAGCGCCTTCTACAGCAATCACGACAGAGGGCTTCCCCTGAATGGTGCCTTTGGCGATAACCATGCCATCATCACTTTGGGGAACAATTCCTTGCGGCCCAAGCCAGGGGGAAATCAACCCATCAAATGGCCCGAGTAATTCACGGTAACTGCCGTCATCCAGTAATGCTTTGGCCCGGTCTCTGGCTCTTAGCTCAATAAAGCTTTTAAACTCACGCATGATTCACCTCTTCAAATACTTGTTCGATGCGAATACGAGCCACACCTGGCGTTGCGCCGAAATCATGGATCTGCATTTTGCCTGCGGGTAATTGCCCCAGTGAACGAATACGTTCAAACAGCGCCTGCCAGCGTGCCTGGGAATTATCCACTGAAGTGGTGATTGCGATTTCCAGTGTTTGTCCTGCAGTGGACTCAAATAACACTTCCATATCGCCTGACCCCACAACGCCTGCCAGTGCTTTGCCACTGACAATGCGGGAGGCCGGAAAAGACAATGAAATCTGTTCCATAACAACCTCTTAAAAATTACGTTTACAATGCCGGCAATGCGACACGGTCAATAAATAGAGTGGCGGCCAGTAAGTCGGCGGCACCACCTGGCGATGCATTGAGCCTGAGCATAGTCTGGTCGAGGTCAGCAAGTTGCTGCTTGCCAGCGTGGCTGGCACATCCGCCAGCTTTCAGAACCGCCCCGGCACCTTGTTGCATCGCTTCAAGACCAACCATTCCGGCACGAGATAACACGCAGGTATCACTCAGCGTGGTCATGATGGACATCAGCGCATCCAACATCGCGTGCTGCTCGCTGGCCCCTTGGGCGCGGCTGTGCAATAAAGCAGGCAGCCCCCGTTTCATCACATGAGGAAAACCCTGAGCGGCCTCTTCCCGTGCACCAGGTACCTGGTAACGGTGGCTGGCCCGCAGCCCCTTACTGAACACCGTTGGTGCGGCGTGGTCTGGTAACTGAGCCAGGTGTGCTGCCTGCTCACTTATCGCACTGGCGGTGGCATTGCCGGACAACATGGCACAACTGCTTACCATCAGCCCAAGTGCCCAAATTGCGCCACGGTGTGTATTTACGCCGTTGGTCGCCGCCATCATGTTCTGCTCACCTTCTCGCCCAAGACGGCCTATTAATTGGCGTAATGCGACATCTGCCGGTCTGCGCCAGCACTGTTGTGCCAGCGCGAAGAATGTCGGGGTCAGGCTGTGTGCAGAGCGCTCCATCAGACTGAGTGATAAATCGCTGTGCGCGCCATTTCCCCGGCTGTCCACAAGACCAGGCTTCGGGCTAAGGCGGGCTTCGTCAATCAGGCAGCGGGTTGCTGTCTGTGCCAGACGTTGCGCAACAGCATCAGCACTGCTCTGTGGCTGTAGTTTCATTACCAGCTCCGGAATTTTGCTGGTGGGTTATACAAACCGCCTGACCATTCAACCAGGTCAGCAACACTGCCTGCGGCCAGTAAAGAACGGGTTGCATCGGTGCGGCGAATACCCATGTCTTCTGGGAATCGTACTTTTCCGCTGCGGCGTAATGCCTCAACCCGGCTGGCATCAACACCCAAACCGATATCGGTTATCCCGGCTACCGCGGCAACCATGGCACGGCGCTCTTCGAGGCTTTCGGCCTGATAGAGATAGGCAATGCCCTCTTCGGTCAGCACGTGGGTCACGTCATCGCCATAAATCATGACTGGAGCCAGCGGCATACCAGAGGTTTTAGCAACTTCAACCGCATCCAGTTTTTCAACAAACGTCGGTTTAACGCCTGCCTGGAAGGTTTCTACCATCTGCACGACCAGTTTGCGGCCACGCTGCATCGGATCGGGTTCGTTGATCATGGCAAGCCAGGCGGGAGTAGCATGGCGGCGGCCATGAGGGTCATGCCCCATATTCGGTGCACCACCGAAACCTGCCAGACGGCCGCGGGTTACCGTGGATGAGTTGGCCAGACCGTCAACCTGCAGAGTGGAACCAATAAACATATCAACGGCGTACTGCCCGGCTAACTGACAAAAAGCACGGTTGGAGCGCATGGAGCCATCAGCGCCAGTAAAGAACACATCAGGGCGGGCTGCGATATAGTCTTCCATGCCCAATTCACCACCAAAGCAGTGCACACTTTCCACCCAACCACTTTCAATCGCAGGAATTAATGTGGGATGCGGGTTGAGCGTCCAGTGTTTACAAATTTTGCCTTTCAGCCCCAATTGTTCACCGTAAGTGGGTAACAACAGTTCAATAGCAGCGGTGTTAAAGCCAATGCCGTGATTGAGTGACTGTACCTGGTGTTCGGCATAGATTCCCTTGATTGCCATCATGGCCATCAGGATATGTTCTTGCTTAATAAGACGCGGGTCGCGGGTGAACAGCGGTTCAATAAAGAAGGGTTTATCAGCGACAACGATATAATCAATCCAGGAGCCAGGAATATCGACACGCGGTAAATCGCACTCGTCATCAACCAGTTCATTCACCTGGGCAATAACTATACCGTCATGGAATGCGGCCGCTTCGACAAGAGCCGGAGTGTCTTCGGTGCTTGGCCCTGTATACAGGTTGCCTTTGCGGTCGGCTTTATAGCCAGCGATAAGCGCGACATTGGGCGCCAGGTCAACGTATAAACGTGAATAAAGTTCGATATAGGTATGGATGGCACCAATTTCCAGCAACCCATCTTCCAGCAACTGGGAGATACGTAAACTTTGCGTACCGGAAAATGAGAAGTCGAGCTTGCGGGCAATACCTTTTTCAAACAGATCCAAATGCTCGCTGCGGCCCACACTTGGCATGATCATATGTAAATCATGAACTTTCTGTGGGTTTACCTCAGCCAGCATCCGGGAAAGGAAGTCTGCCTGTTTTTGGTTATTACCTTCAAGAACGACCCGGTCACCCGGTGCCACTAATTTTTCCATCATTGAGACAAGTTCCCCAGTGGGGATAACTTTGCCCTGCACGCCTGTTGCGGCCATACGCTGTTGCTTATTGGTACGGCGCTGGTTCCAGACGCGGGTTGGCGTTTGCCCAGACAACATTATAACCTCCTGATTAAGCTAATCATTTTGATTTGCCTGCTGTGAGATTAAGTCTGCGCCGTTAAACCATTAGCATCAATAAAGTAACGAGTGAAATCATTACTCTGAGAGTAATGATTAATTCTCTCTTTTTTGATCTGAACGTGGTTTTTTCTGATTTTGGAGCAAAGGGAAGCGAAATAAATGGGGAAAACGCCAGCGGCCAGAACAATACTGTAGCAGTTGGCGCTAACGTTTAGTTAAGTGTAGTGCGGCGTTTTTGTGCTTCGACTTCCATCAGGAAGTGGTACAAGGGGGCCAGCCGTTCAAACCCTGCCTGTAATAAACCGGGTAGCTTGTCATCAAACAGGGTTTCCATTTCTTTTCCATCATAAATCAGTGCAAATGATTTACGGTTATACCAGTCTGCCAATGCCTGTGGCTCTTTCAGTAACGGGCGCTTATAAGATTCACCTTCCAGGCTGAAGTCAGAAAGTAAAGGCTGCGTGATGGACAGAAAATGATCACGGTTATCCAACATCTTTTCCCGGAACAAATTCATGGTTTCGCGCGATGCACTGTAATACCCCAACCCATAACGCCACCAATCTGGGCCAAACTCAAAGAAATACGTGGGCGCATCGGTCCAGTTTTTACTGCTGCGTTTGAATGTCAGCCACAGGTTGCTGCGGTACAGGGATTTATCACGGGAAAAACGGGTGTCGCGGTGAATACGTGACAGTGTTTTACCAATTGCCGGGCGGGTTTCAAATTGGTCGTCAATTTGCAGCATCGGTAGCGCAAGCTCACTGACCAGCGAGCGGAAAGGCTTCACCAGCAGGTTGTCATAAATTGAACGGTTTTCGTCGAACCACTCTTTGCTGTTGTTCTGCCGGACATCGTGCAAAAACAGTAGTCCTTGTGGGTCAAACCCGGTGAACAGGGGGAGTTGAGTTACCATGCTTTCTCCTTGCTTATGTGGCAACAGTGTACGCCCAATCGTGTTCCTGCTCATCTGTTCGTTGCAGGTAAATTGTATTGCTAGCCACAAGCGTGATTGTAATGTGTGGCATACAATGTGATGGCAAAGATGCCCACACGCCAGAGGAACAGACAATGCAGAAAATAGTAAAAGCCCGGTGCCACTGTGGCGCTGTTCAGTTTACCGTTGAATTGAGTGATGGTTTCAATACCGCCCGGCGGTGCAATTGTTCATTTTGCCGGATGCGTGGCGCTGTGGCCGTGTCTGCAGAACTGTCTGGTATCACAGTGACTAAAGGCAAAGACAAACTGACCGAATACCGCTTTAACACTGGTGAAGCCGCACACTATTTTTGCTCTGTCTGCGGCATTTATACCTTTCACCAGCGCAGATCCAATCCCCAGCAATATGGCGTTAATGTTGCCTGTATTGAAGGTGTATCCCCTTTTGATTTCTCACCTGTTGCAGTTCTGGACGGGGTTAACCACCCGCGGGATGGTGCCAGCAGCGGTGTAGTTGGCTGGTTAACATTCGCGCCGGAAAATAAGCCCTGACAAACAACCTGTTATTGCGCACTGCGTTTTAACGGTGTTTCGCGCAAAAACCAGGACAGCGCAAAAGCAATAACCATAATACAAGCCGCCATCAAAAACGCGGCATGAATGGCGTTGCCAAAGGCTGCAAGGTAGTGGTCATGAACCATTGCCGGGAGCTGTTGTGCTGCCAGCGGGTTCATTTTTTCTGGCAAGACTGTGCCAGTGGGCAATGAATCAACCAGGCGCGATTGTAAAACGTGGCTGAATACTGCACCAAACACCGCGACCCCAATTGAACCGCCAATCGAGCGGAACAGAGTAACACTTGAAGTGGCAACCCCATATTCCCCCGGCGCTGCATTGTTCTGTACTGCCAGAACCAGTACCTGCATCACCATCCCTAAGCCCATTCCCAGGATACTGGTAAACAGATACAGCTTAGCAATTGAGTCTGCGGGGGTTATCGTGGTCAGCAGCATCATGCCACAGACTGCCAAAAACGTACCGGCAATGGGGAACAAGCGGTATCTTCCGGTGCGGCTGATAATTCTGCCACTGATAATGGAAGTCAGTAACAACCCGCCCATTAGCGGGAGTAGTTGCATTCCTGCTTGTGTTGGGCTGGCATTTTTAACCACCTGCAGATAAAGCGGCAGGAAAGTAATCGAACCAAACAGTGACATACCAAAAATAAAGCTCATCAGGCTGCATAATAAAAATGTCCGGCCACGGAACAGGCGCAGTGGAATAATCGGTTCCCAGGCCAGCCCCTCCTCATAAATAAAGCCAATAACCCCAATAATCCCGAATGCCAGAATGCACCAAAGTTGCGGGTCGCTCCATGCACGAACGGCGCCCCCTTCTGTGGTAAACAACGTGATACAGACTAATGCCAGAGTGAGATAAATAGCGCCCAGCCAGTCAATCTGGTGGCGGTTACGTTGGCCTGAACCATTAAATACGGTAGTAATAATCACTAATGCCAGTAACCCAAGCGGTACATTAATGTAGAAGATCCAGCGCCAGGACATATGCTCAACAATAAAACCACCCATCATCGGGCCAATAACAGTGGCTAAACCAAATACCGCGCCAAACAACCCCTGATAGCGCCCCCGCTCTGCCGGAGGAATCACATCTGCCACTGCAGCCATGCTGATAACCATTAACCCGCCACCACCCAAACCCTGCAAGGCTCGCATCAGGACCAACTGGGTCATATTTTGAACCACACCGCATAACACTGAGCCCACCAGGAACAACACAATCGCTATTTGCAGCACCCGCTTGCGGCCAAAAACATCACCAAATTTGCCATAAAGTGGCACCGCCACTGTCGAAGTGAGAATATACGCGGTAACAACCCAGGATAGCTGGTTCAATCCCCCCAGTTCACCAACAATGGTGGGCAGCGCAGTGGATACAATGGTTTGATCGAGTGCTGACAACAGCATAACCAGCATTAAGGCACTGAACAGCAAACGTAATGATGACACCAGTGGCTGTGGTGAGAGAGAATTGTTGACCGTTTCAGTCGGCATGACGCACCTGTTAGTAATTAATTAAATACACAATTAATATTAGGCTGATTGATATTCTGGTCAAGGGAGAGGTAAATGACTACCGCACAAAAAGCGACTTCACCACGTAAGCCTGGGCGCCCGCGAGGTGGGAAAAGTAACACGGCGAACCGTGAGCAATTGCTGGATATTGCACTGAATTTGTTTGCCCGTCAGGGTGTTGCACCCACGTCGTTGAACGGAATAGCCAGAGAAGCCGGGGTAACTCCGGCAATGATGCATTACTATTTTCATTCCCGTGAGCAGTTGCTGGATGCCATTGTCCAGGAGCGGTTTATGCCCATCAGGGAGCGTATGACGGCACATTTCACGGCCCATGCAGACAACCCGGTCCAGGCCTTCTCTTCCATGGTGCGTGAACTGGTAAACCAGTCGGCACAACACCAGTGGTTTGCCCCATTGTGGCTACAGGAAATCTCCGGTGAAATTCCCGTGTTGCGGGCGCATATGGCAGCCAGTGCGAGCGATGACAAATATCAGGCACTGATGGCAAAAATAAAAGCCTGGCAGGATGCCGGAAAGCTGAATGCCGCCCTCGCCCCTGAGCTACTGATTACCTCTGTATTATCTCTGGTGCTGGTGCCTGTGGCGCGTATGCAACATGATGAACGCTTCAGGCACCTGGATTCTGATGTGGTGCTCACACATGCGTTGGCAATACTGAACTGTGGTATTGGGGGTTAACCCCGCTTACCTGGGCTGGTACAACGAACTTTCTATCTCAGCCTGAGTTTTACGTAATTCTGCCAATAACAGCATTTTGTTCCGATGAAAGCGTAATGCGGGAACCGCTATGGAAACCGCATATATTCCACTGATGCCGGTATTAATTGTAAATGCCAGCCCGCATACACCCTCGGCGTGTTCTTCGTTATCTGTGGCGAACCCTTGCTCACGGATTCGCGCTATTTCCCCCAGCAGTTCCGCTTTATCGGCTACTGTACAGGGAGTGTTGGTAGCCAGAGTTTCAGGAAGCAGCGAAGCCAGTACGGTGTCACCCATTGCCGCCAGCATCGCTTTGCCGTGGGCTGTACAGTGAACAGGAAATGCAGTGCCAGGGGCCGAGACAACGCGTAATTCTCTGTCAGAGGCATACTGGTCAACCAGCACAGCGTGCAGGCCACGAGAAACGCTGACATCAACGGTTTCCCGGGTTCTCCTGCCCAGCGCAACCACCGCGGGCCGGGCAACAGTAACGAAATCGGTATGCGCTGCGCTTGCCAGAGACAGCAGTGCCGGCCCAAGGCGCACCCCTTCTTTTGCGTTAATTACCAGTTGCTGCTCTTCAAGCGTTGCCACCATGCGGTGGACGGTAGAGCGAGGTAACCCACAAGAACGTGATAACGCCGTGATATTCATACCGGTCATCGACTGGCTGATGATTTTTAAAATCGTTGCTGCTCTGGCAATAACCTGTTTACTCGTTTTTTCCGTTTCCATCCGTCCTCCTGCCTGCGTGGCGCGGCATTTATGGTATGATAACCATTATATGGATTATGTGTCCACACAGTGGTTATTTGGTGAGAGTAAAGAGGTTTACCGATGCCAAAAATTTCATTTTTAGGCGGCCTGACATTATTGATGGTTGCCTGCCTGACCATTATGGTCGGTTGCGTTATTGTTCCGGGCTTACCTGCGATTGCACAACAATTGCAGGTTGCCAACGCTTCTGGCTGGCTGGTCACACTGCCTGCTTTGGGGGTTGTATTGTTTGGCCCGTTAACAGGAAAAATGACCGAGAAAATCGGTTTGCACCGCACGCTGTGCTGGGGGTTGCTTCTCTACGGTTTTCTGGGGGCTGGCGGTGCATTTTTGCGGGGCTACCTGCCTTTATTCTTTGACCGCCTGTTGCTCGGTGGCGCAACGGCCATGGTGATGACATCAGGAACAGGGTTAATCTCGCAGTTTTATCAAGGCAGCCTGCGCCTGAAGATGATTGCACTGCAAGGAATGTCAATTGAGCTTGGTGGGGTAATTTTTTTATTTATTGGCGGTTTGTTGGCGGGAATATACTGGGCCAGCCCTTTTGGGCTCTATCTGTTTGCCTGGTTCCTGTTAGGTCTGGTGTTGTTCTGTGTGCCGCGTGCAACAGCTGAGTTTGCGCCTGCGGCGGGTACGACGACTCATTTTCGTACATCTGGGGCAATCCGGCTAACGTTGTTTGCTGCCCTTGCCTCTATGATTATCTTTTTTACGGCGGTGATATTACTCCCACTCTATTTTTCCCATCAGGCAATCAGTTCATCGCAAACCGGGATGTTCTTATCTTTTATTTCACTGGTCGCAGTGTGTGCTGCAGCACTCATGCCGCGGGTAAGCCAGAAGATTTCAGAGCCGCGAACGCTGGCACTGGCCTTTGCCTGCTATGGGCTGGGATTAGGAATTTTCAGTGTTGCGCCTGGCATCATGTGGATGCTGCCCGGTGCCGTCGCGATGGGGTTTGGTTTCGGGCTGTCTATACCCTTGGTTAACCATTTGATTGTGATATTGAGCCCGGTCCCGTTACGAGGGCGCTACCTGGCCCGGCTATCCATGGCTATTTTCTCGGGGCAGTTTATGGCGTCTTTTATGAGTTACCTTCCAGGTAGCTTACCCACTATTTTTGCCATGGTTGCTCTGTTGGCACTGGTTGTAGGTCTCTGCCTGTTGGTAACACAGTCGCCCTGGAAAAAGAGTATACTGGCACGGCCCAGCCGTTGAGTGACATACCCCGGCTTCACGCCGGGTTCAGATTGATGAAAAAGAAGGGAAAAACGTGGTTTTCCCTTCTTTTTAGTTAGCAGACGAAAATCAATAAATTGATTTTCCGGGTTTTTTATTGGGTGACATCCTCTCTTTCTGTGCGGACATGAGGTTTGTCATCAGACTCAACCCGGCTTCACGCCGGGTTAAACACCACAAGTTAATAGTCCTGCGCGGTATCCAGGCGGAAGAAACGCACTTCCTCATGCAGTGAATCCGCTTGCTCTGACAACGACTGCGCAGCCACAGCAACCTGTTCAACCAGTGCGGAGTTCTGCTGGGTCACCAGGTCCATTTGTTCAACTGCCCGCCCAATTTCACTAATACCTGTATTTTGCTCATCACTGGCCAGAGAAATATCGCCAACAATAGCAGTAACCCGGTTCACCGAGGTTTTGATGTCTTCCATCGCTTTACTGGCCTGTGCTGCCTGCAATGAGCCCTGGTTAATTTTATCGACAGTATCATCAATGAGTTTTTTGATGTCCTGAGCCGCATCAGCGGTTTTCTTCGCCAGTACCCGTACTTCATTAGCCACTACAGTAAAGCCTTTCCCCTGGGTTCCCGCCCTGGCGGCTTCTACTCCGGCGTTCAACGCCAGCAGGTTAGTCTGGAAAGCAATACTTTCGATGACCGCAATAATATTGACTATCTCTTTGGAACTGTTGGAAATATTCTGTATTTGCCCAATCATATTCTCAACAATGTGCGAACTTTCCACCGAGGCATCTGATGTACGCTGAGCCAACTGGCTGGCAGTTTTCGCGTTATCAGTGTTTTCTTTAACGGTTTGAGTAATACGCGTCATATTAGTGGATGTTTCCAGTAATGAAGCCGCCTGCTCTTCCGTGCGTTGTGCAAGGTTGGTGTTACCCTGGGCAATTTCTGTCGATGCCTGAGAAATACTGTTACTGCCAACCATAATATTGCTGATAGTCAGTTTCAGCTTTTCTTTCATGGTATCCAGCGATGCCAGCAGGCTGGTGCTGTCTTTTGCCTTCAGAGTAATGGGTACGGTTAAATCGCCATCGGCGATTCGGCGCATTATTCCCATAGCATAAGCTGGTTCACCGCCCAATTGTGTGGAGAGGTTACGGGTAAGTATGGTGGCAATAACCCCGGAAACCAGTAAAGCCAGTGCCCCCAGCGCCAACAACATTTTCACGGCAAAACTGTAACTCTCGGCCGCCTGTTCTGATGACCGTTCACCCGTGGCAATTTCCTGATCGACCAGTTGCGCCAGGTCTTTCATTAATTGTGTCCGGTATTTCGCTGAGTTCTGCCCGCTTATCTGGCTGGCCCCGGCAATGTCTTCTTTATCTAACGCCGCCAGTACCAACTGGTTTGCATCGGCAAAAGCCGAGAAATTATCCACCACGTTTTGTGCCAGCGCTGACTTACTGATGTCAGTTTTAAGGGCAATGTAACTCCGCTCGGCAGTGAGGAAATTGTTAATAGCTTGCGCCAGTTCTTCGCGGTGCCCATTACGCTCTTTGAGCGTTTTGGATGCAATCATTTGAACTTGTTGTAAGCGTAATTCCGAAAGAATACCGCGCATTTGCAGGGTATAGCGAATACCCGGCACCCGCTCATTACGGAAATCAACAATGCGCTGGTTATTACTATTGAGCTGGTATACAGAGACGGCGCCAACAACCGCCATAAGTACCAAAATAAGTGAAAAACTGAGGACTATTTTATAAAAAAAGGTAAGTTTTTTCATTTATTGCAGCCTGGATAAAATTAAGGGTCAGTGCTGCTATATAACGACTCAATTCAGTAAAACTTTATGGTTTTAATTGGCGCTGATTTTATGTAACTATTTGATATATACTATGTTAATGAATTTACGTTTTAGCTGAAACGTTTTTTGTTGATCTGGGTCACTAAAAAACGCATCTAATCACGGCCAACGACATCCATCACCAACGGGCAACCCACTAAGTGGCTTAATCTCTTTAAGCACAAATGAGGTTTCCATCGCTTTTATCCCAGGCAGGCGGCGAATAACTTTCATGGCAAAGTCTGAATAGTCATCCAGGTCTCGAGCTACAACCTGTAATAAAAAATCTGCACCACCACCGATGGCGTAGCATGCAATCACCTGAGGTAACTCACACACCGCCTGCTCAAAATTGACTGCCTGTTGTTCACTGTGGCTGTCAATATTAACCCGGACAAAGGCCAGAATTCCCAGCCCTGTTTTTTTACGGTCCAGCACCGCCCGGTAACCGGCAATCACCCCGGCTTCTTCAAGCTGGCGTATTCGCCGCCAGCAAGGGGTGGCAGACATACCACACTGCTCAGCCAGTTGCTGGTTAGTGAGCCGGGCATCTTGCTGTAATAGCATCAGTAACTGAATATCTTTCTTGTGCAAGGAAACGGACAGATTTTCCATAAACTCTAATTTTCCGGAAAAATAATTCCTTTTATAAGCAATAACACGCAAATTGAGAAACCTTTTTTCACTGTAACAGTGCCAGACTATTGGCTGAAAACACAGGGGAGGAAAACAGGATGGATGATTTTGCGCTTGCCGTGGTTGTTAACCCGGCATTACCTGCCGGGTTGCTGGCAAATACCGTTGGAACACTGGCAACGGGCCTGGGAGCCAGGTTCCCTGCTCTTTCCGCCGGGCAAGTCTGTGACCAGGCTGGTTTATGGTTTGATACCAGCAGCCGTTTGCCAATGCCAGTTTTACAGGCCGACACCGCAACACTGCAACTTTTGTTGCAGCGCTGCCAAACGCGTCACAGCCGCAGCGCAATGGTGGTGTACCCCTCTTTTGCCCGGGAGATTCAACAGATAGATACTTACCTGGCAGAGGTTGCCCGGCGGGATTTGAGCGCAGAACCGCTGGATGGTATCGCATTATGCGGGCCACGTAAGTGGGTTCGATCTTTGACAGGGGCGCTCAAATTATTGCGCTGAACGGGCACCAACGAATCTGGCCCCTGATGGGGCCAGAAATGCAGAGATTATTCTTGCGTCACGGTACTTTTATTTGCGATATCACGCAGCGGTGCTTTACGCACTGGCGCATCACCTGCCACGTAATAATCCGCATCTGATGGCGGCAGTGCTTCGCGGCCACGAATCATGTCGGCAATTTTTTCACCAATCATAATCGTGGTCGCATTGAGGTTACCGGTGACAATTTGCGGCATTACTGATGCATCCACTACTCGCAAACCGGTTAAGCCATGGACACGTCCTTCACCATCTACCACTGAGAATTCATCGCTCCCCATTTTACATGTGCCACAAGGGTGAAATGCTGTTTCCGCGTGTTCACGTACAAACGCATCCAGCTCTTCGTCACTTTGGCATTGGGGGCCGGGGCTGATTTCTTCTCCACGGAACTTATCCAGCGCAGGTTGCTGCATAATTTCCCGTGTCAGGCGAATGGCGGCACGGAATTCTTCCCAATCTTGCTCACAGGACATGTAATTAAACAGAATGCCTGGTGCTTCACGTGGATCTGTTGAGCGCAGTTTTACCCGCCCCCGGCTTGGCGAGCGCATTGAACCGACATGGCACTGGAAGCCGTGCTTCTGTATAGCATTTGAGCCGTTGTAATTAATGGCAACAGGCAAAAAGTGGTACTGAATATTTGGCCATTCAAAACGGGAATCAGACCGAATAAATCCCCCGGCTTCAAACTGGTTGCTGGCCCCAACACCGGTGCCTTTGAATAACCACTCCGCACCGATTGCAGGCTGGTTCCACCACTGTAACGCAGGCCATAAGGAAACCGGTTCTTTACACTCATACTGAAGGTACATTTCAAGGTGGTCCTGAAGATTAGCACCGACACCGGGTAATTCGTGCACCAGCGGGATCCCCAGTTCTTGTAACCAGTCGGCACGGCCAACACCCGAACGTTGTAAAATTTGCGGTGAAGCGATGGCACCTGCGGATAGCAACACTTCGCGTGCGGCGTCTGCTCTGACGGGGATATTGCTGTCGCCTTCCAGGTACTCAACCGCTACCGCTTGTTTACCTTCAAAAATAATGCGGTCGGTTAAAGCATGGGTGACAATGGTCAGGTTTGCGCGCTGTTTTGCCTGGTCCAGATAACCACGGGCAGTACTGGCGCGGCGCCCTTGTGGGGTTACAGTCCGGTCCATGGGCCCAAAACCTTCCTGCTGGTAGCCATTCAGGTCTTCAGTACGTGGGTAACCTGCCTGAACTCCTGCCTCAATCATGGCGTTAAATAGCGGGTTATTGCCCGTTTTCGGCGTAGTCACGCTAACCGGCCCTTCTCCGCCGTGCCATGGGTTGGCACCAATATCACGGCTTTCAGCTTTACGGTAATACGGCAGGCAATGGCGGTAATCCCAGGCTTTCAGCGCCGGGTCTTGTGCCCAGTTATCCAGGTCGAGAGCATTACCGCGGATGTAACACATGCCATTAATCAGTGATGAGCCACCCAGGCCTTTACCCCGCCCGCACTCCATGCGCCGGTTATTCATATGTGGCTCAGGTTCGGTTTCATAGGCCCAGTTATAACGCCGCCCCTGCAGTGGAAATGCCAGTGCAGCAGGCATCTGGGTGCGAAAATCTATGCGGTGATCCGGCCCGCCAGCTTCCAGCAATAAGACCGTGGTTTGCGGGTCTTCCGTTAACCGCGCGGCCAGCACATTTCCTGCGGACCCGGCGCCGATAATGATGTAATCATATTTCATTCGTCGCTCCTCAGGGTTTAAAACAAAGAACTGAAATCGCCCAGTTCAACCTGGACAGACTTTAACTGGGTATAGTGCTCAAGTGTCGCCAGGCCGTTTTCCCTGCCAATACCCGATTGCTTGTAACCACCCACGGGCATTTGTGCAGGCGATTCACCCCAGGTGTTGATCCAACAGATCCCGGCATCCAACTGGTGGATGATGCGGTGCGCACGGCGTAGATCATGGCTGACAACGCCTGCAGCAAGGCCATACTGTGTGTCATTGGCTCGTGAAATAACTTCGTCTTCGTCTTCCCAAGACAGGATGCTCATCACCGGGCCGAAAATCTCTTCACGGACAATGGTCATATCATCACGGCAATCCGTGAAGACTGTGGGTTCAACCCAGGCACCGGAAGCAAAGGCTTCCCCTTGAGGTGCGCCACCGCCACATAACACGCGCGCCCCTTCTGCTTTGCCTTTCGCGATATAATTCATTACCCGGTCACGGTGCGGAAAACTCACCAGTGGGCCAAAGTTGGTTTCCGGGGCGAGTGGGTCACCGGCACGGATGCGGGCAACTCGCTCACAAATGGCTGCTTCAAACGCAGTCTTCATGGTTGCAGGAACAAATACACGGGTGCCATTGGTGCAGACCTGGCCTGAACTGAAAAAGTTCGCCATCATTGCGATGTCGGCAGCCATCTCAATGGGTGCGTCTTCACAGATAATAAGCGGTGATTTACCACCCAATTCCATGGTGACATCTTTAAGCGATGATGCTGCAGCACTCGCCATAACGTTTTTCCCGGTAGGGACACCACCTGTAAAGGATATTTTAGCGATTCCAGGGTGGGTGGTCAGGCACTGCCCGGTTTGTGGCCCGATACCAGGCAACACATTAAATACCCCATCAGGCAAACCGGCTTCGGTGTAGATTTCCGCCAGTTTAAGTGCGGTAAGTGGAGTAACTTCGCTGGGTTTAAAGATCATGGCGTTACCGGCTGCAAGCGCGGGTGCAGATTTCCATAACGCAATCTGAATGGGGTAGTTCCATGCACCAATACCGGCAACCACACCCAGTGGTTCACGGCGAGTGTAAACAAAAGCACTTTCGCGCAGCGGGATCTGCTGCCCTTCCAGCGCAGGGACCAGACCCGCGTAGTACTCCAGTACATCGGCACCGGTGACAATATCCACGGTACTGGTTTCACTGTACGCTTTCCCGGTATCCAGAGTTTCCAGATGCGCCAGTTCGTCGTTGCGTTCGCGCAATATTGCTACGGCTTTTTGCAGGATACGCCCACGTTCTATCGCTGTCATTGCGGCCCAGATTTTCTGGCCACGGGCGGCAGATTCGACCGCTTTGTCCACATCCGCCTGCCCGGCGGCATGAACCTGAGCCAGCACTTTGCCGTTGGCCGGGTTGATGGTCTCAAAGGTGGTACCTGCCACACTCGGGACATAGCGCCCGTCGATGTAGAGTTGTTGTTCACCCAATGGGGACATGTGTTTCTCCTGTGTTAATCGGTGCCAGACAATGCGTTGTCGATATAAACCATGGCGATTGCCATAGATTGCACCCGGTTAAAAGGTTTGCCACTTAGTGAGGCACGTAACCATAGCCCGTCAATCAGCGCACTTAACCCGTAACCTGCAACCCTTGCCTGCGGTTGTGGCATCACTTTACGAAATTCTGCAACCAGGGTTGAAAGCAACCGACGGCTACTGATGGTCTGTAAGCGGTGCAACATTGGGTGGTGCATACTTGCCGCCCAAAATGCCAGCCAGGCCTTCATCGCGGCAGATGTGGTTTGGCCTTCATCAAAATTACCCTCAACAATGGCATTCAGGCGGGCATGGACATCGGACGGGTCCACCTGGCGCAAACGCCCTACCACAGCATCGCGCAGATGCGTTGTGATATCGCGCATGGTTGCCTCCAGCAGACCGTTCTTATCACGAAAGTAGTGGCTGATTATTCCTGTGGAGACACCCGCGCGTGAAGCTATCTGCGCAATGGTTGCATCATGCAAACCCACCTCGTTTATGGCGCTGAGCGTGGCATCAATCAGTTGTCTGCGCCGGATTGGCTGCATCCCCACTTTTGGCATTCTTACGGCCTCATTCATCAATATTTGTTATCTATTTAATCTTTTTTTAATTGAACGTTCAATAAAAAATGTGTATTAATTGTTACATGTGATGATTGCTATGGTTAAGGAAATGAGCGTTTATTGATGTAAACAACTCGAACGAATGATTTAAAATCATTGATTTATGATTAAAACAGGCAAGGATTCGGCCTGAATAAAACTCAACAAACGGATATTTGTCACCTGCGCTGCTCTTAAGGGCGGTCACCATTACTTAAACAGAGGTAATTGATGACGACACCGAATGCATCTCCCGCCAGGGAAAAAAACAAACTCAACCCCGTGGTCTTTTGGTTTTCCGCCGGGCTGATTTTGTTATTTTCATTCTGTACTATCCTGTTCCGGGATTTTTCCGCGACCGTAATTGGCCGCACACTAAGCTGGGTTTCTGCAACCTTCGGCTGGTACTACTTACTGGCTGCCACGTTATATATCGTTTTTGTCGTATTTCTCGCCTGCTCCCGCTATGGCGACATCAAGCTCGGGCCTGAACACTCGCGGCCGGAATTCAGCCTGCTGAGTTGGGCTGCAATGTTGTTTGCTGCGGGGATAGGCATTGATTTGATGTTCTTCTCTGTTGCAGAGCCTGTCACCCAGTATATGTCCCCACCGGAAGGTGCCGGGCAAACTGTTGAGGCCGCACGCCAGTCAATGGTATGGACCCTGTTCCATTACGGCCTGACTGGTTGGGCAATGTATGCACTGATGGGCATTGCTCTGGCTTATTTCAGTTACCGCTATAAGTTACCTCTCGCAATTCGCTCAGCGCTTTACCCCATTTTTGGCAAGCGTATCAATGGGCCAATTGGACACACAGTGGATATCGCGGCAGTAATTGGTACGATTTTTGGTATTGCCACCACGTTGGGGATTGGCGTTGTTCAGCTTAACTATGGGCTGAATGTGCTGTTTGATATTCCCGATTCCATGGGCGCGAAAATTGGTTTAATTGCGTTTTCCGTGCTGGTCGCCACTATTTCCGTAACCTCAGGGGTTAATAAAGGCATTCGTCTGTTATCGGAACTCAATGTACTGATGGCGCTGGGCCTGATTCTGTTCATGCTGTTTGCCGGTAACACTGAGTTCCTGCTGAATGCACTGGTACTGAATGTTGGGGATTACATTAACCGCTTTATGGGAATGACCCTGAACAGCTTCGCATTTAACCGACCAACCGAGTGGATGAACAACTGGACGCTGTTTTTCTGGGCATGGTGGGTTGCCTGGTCACCGTTTGTTGGGCTGTTTCTTGCGCGAATTTCCCGTGGGCGCACCATTCGCCAGTTTGTGCTGGGTACGCTTATCATTCCGTTCACCTTCACCCTGCTGTGGTTGTCTGTGTTCGGTAACAGCGCCCTGTATGCCATCATGCAGGGTGATGCCGGTTTCGCAACCGAAGCAATGGCCCACCCGGAACGTGGTTTTTACGGGTTGTTGGCGCAATACCCTGGTTTCACTTTCAGTGCGTCTATTGCCACAATTACCGGCCTGTTGTTCTACGTTACATCGGCGGATTCTGGTGCGTTGGTACTGAGTAACTTCACCGCCAAACTAAAAGATATCAACAGTGATGCACCGAACTGGTTACGCATTTTCTGGTCTTTGGCAATTGGTGTACTCACTATCGGTATGCTGATGACTAATGGCATACCGGCCTTGCAGAACACCACTGTGATCATGGGGTTACCCTTCAGCTTTGTCATGTTCTTTGTGATTGCCGGGTTGTATAAGTCACTCAAGATTGAAGATTACCGCCGGGCCAGTGCTTCAATGGACTTAGCCTCTGTTCCTGAAGCGCAAGGGCGACTGAGTTGGAAAAAACGCATCTCGCGCCTGATGAACTACCCAGGACAAGGTTATACCGAAAAAATGCTGGAAACTATTTGCCAACCAGCAATGGAAGAAGTTGCCAGCGAACTGGCTAACAGTGGCGCAGAAGTGGAATGGAAACGTGTGCCAAATATGCAGGATGCATCGGAACCTGGCTTCCTGTCTCTGCGTGTTGGGCTGGGCGATGACTCTGACTTTATCTATCAAATTCACCCGCAGCGCTACGCTATTCCGGGTTTTACTTACCGGGCACAAAGCGGTAAATCCACCTACTTCCGGCTGGAGACCTTCCTGCGTGAGGGTAGCCAGGGGAATGATTTGATGGGCTATAGCAAAGAACAGGTCATCACGGATATTCTCGATCAGTATGAGCGTCACCTGAACTTTATTCACCTCAACCGTGAGGCACCTGGCAATACTATCGTGTTCCCTGCTGCCTGAGAATCGGTCTGGTGACTGACTACTGACCCACTGCTGCACGCCTGTGCAGCAGTGTTTTTGCATAAAAAAAGCGCCTTACGGCGCCTGTTACTCATTCCCTGCAAATTAGAGTTCATACCCTGGTTTCTTAGCAAGGTTATCCATTTCAGGCGCTATTTCGCGGTCGTACACCTGTGTTTTCCAATGTTCGGGGGAGATATAACCCAGCGCCACCGACACAGTGTGCTCTGCAGCCTGCAAATGTTTTTGTAAGACCTGGCTGATGTCATCGGCCAGGGCTTTTTTTTGCTCTTCGGTTAACTCGCGTGGATAACACTTAATATCAACATGGGGCATATCACCACTCTCCGGTAAAATTGACAAGTTCGCAAGATAACGCGTATTTGCCACATGTTCACGCAAAAATCCCCACTTTTATTCAGGATTGTGTAAGCAGGAATAACCGGCGTGATAACACCGGTTATGTGCGCAAAAATGGGCGTCAGTATTTCCCGGAGAAATTCGCGCTGACGCGCTGAGCCAGGTAGTCTTTGGCGCTAACTGGCGGGTATTTCCCCAAAGGCCCCTGAATGACCACATCTTCATTGGCCTGGCAGAAAAAGGCCAGGCTATAGCGTGGGCCATTATATTCACCTGCTCTGGGGTTACGTACCCGGTGGAAATTAGATGGCAGCAGATCATCACTCCAGCGCATTAACATATCGCCAATGTTACAGGTGATCACATCGTCGTACGGTTCAATGGGTGTCCACGCCTGGCTCTGGTGCTCTTTGCCGGGGCAAACCTGTAAACCACCCTGCCCGGCGCGCTGGAATAACAGTGTCAGGCAGTCAAAATCGGTGTGAGCGCCAGCGCGCCAGGATTGTGTGTTAAGTGGTACCGGGTAATAGTGCAGCATGCGTAACGTGCTCTGGTAGCCAGGGCTTGCCGGGTCATGTGCCGTGGTGAAAAAATCCTCGCTGAATCCGAGTTTCAGAGCAAAGCAAGAAAGTACCTGCATACCCAGCGCCCAGCACTGCTGCTCAAATGCCAGTGTCTCCTGTTGAAACCCAGGTAATACCTCCTCTTCCGGCCACAGGCCGGCCATGCGAGGCCGGGTTAATTGCCAGGACTCTTTCTGGTCTGGCGTACCTGTCGAAGGGCGTATTTGAGCTTTGCTTTCCCAGCCTGCATTACGGTTTAGTGGGTAACGTGCTTTGGTTTCCTGAGGAAGGGCAAAAAATTGCTCAGCACGCTCAAATGCGGACTGAATATTCTCAAGGGGAATACCGTGGTTTTTTAGCTGAAAAAAGCCAATATCTGTGGCGGCAGCCCAAATCTCGTCGGCAATCTTTGTTTTACGCCCGGCAAAGTCTTGCATGTCAATGACACGGACTTCACGCTGAGCTTCCAGGCCTGGTGCGCCCATAGTGGCTTCTTTATTCAGTTCATCCAGTGAATAAGAAGCGGTGACAGGTTGATTCATGGTTCACCCTCTTTAAAAGACAGGGGTGGCCCGGTGTTTTGGGCCACAACTCAGTAAACACCACTGATTGTGGTGCACATTGAGCAATGACCCACCGGTAAAGACAGGTAACCGGCTGAACGCTTCTACTCATAAGTATTTCAGCAAAAGCCATGCCAGCATTCCTGTTTGCTCTATCATATTAAAATTATTCATTTTTTATTACTGAGATGTCGCTAGTTACTGCGTGGCGCGCACAATATCAGTGCGTTGGTGCAACTTTTGTTTCACGATAGTGCACAATAAAGTAACTTGATGTTTACATTTCCGCATCTTTATTGGGGAGCGACTAGTGAAAGATTGATTTTTTATATTTATATCAATGCATTAGTTATTTCAGGCTTGAACTGGCACTGCCTTTGCAATAGCACATTCAGAGTATAAGCGGTTAGTGCGGCCAGCCCGCATGGGACATTGCTCTGCAACGTTAGCGGTTCCTCATCAGGAGCCACGCGTATTGCAATGAGCATACCGCACCCCTGATGAGGCGTTACTTGTCCATTACTCTTTGGGGGTTTTATGTCGTTTAACTTCAGATGCCATCCCGTCGCCACTTCCCTGCTGTTTGCAGCAATGTTTACCCATTTCGCCCACGCCAATGACAAGCTGGTTCTGCAAACCACCTGGGTTGCCCAGGCTGAGCAAGGTGGCTATTACCAGGCGGTGGCTACCGGAATTTATAAAAAATATGGTCTGGATGTTGATGTGCGTGCCGGTGGGCCGCAACTGAATAATATGACTTTACTGCTCGCCAAACGTGCCGATGTCATTGTGAGCTATGATTTGCAGGTACTCAAAGGCATTGAACAGCATTTCCCCCTGAAAGCCATTGCTGCCCCCTTCCAGTTTGACCCGCAAGGTTTACTGACCCACGGTAATGTTAAAAATCTTGATGACTTAACAGGAAAAACTATTCTGGTTTCTGCCAGTGGGCAAGCCAGTTGGTGGCCGTGGCTGAAAACGAAGTATCACCTGAAAGACAGCCAGGTTCGCCCTTATACCTTTAATATGCAGCCTTTTCTGGCCGACAAAAACACGGCGCAACAAGCTTATGCCACTTCGGAAGTGCAACAGGCAAAACAAGCCCAGCCTGACAGTGAATTCTGGCTGTTTGCTAAATACGGCTACCCGGCATATGGCGGCATTCTGGTTACCCGCAATGATTTACTGGCCGAGAAACCCGATGTCCTCAAACGCTTTGTTGAGGCTTCTATGGAAGGCTGGAAAAGTTACCTGAAAAATCCGGCACCAGGTAATGCATTAATTAAAAAAGAGAACCCACAAATGACGGATGCCGTGCTGGCGTTCGGCATCACCCAAATGAAGAAACTGCAACTTATTGAAGGGGGCGATGCCACAACCGGCGGTGTGGGTGTGATGACCGACAAACGCTGGGAAGCTACCCGCAATTTCATGGTCGATGCCGGGCTGCTGAATTCAGCGACAGACTGGAAAGCCGCTTATACCACACAATTTTATCCTAAAACCGCCATGTAATGGGGGACGGAGGCGATATGAGCAGCGTCTTATCTTTTGATTCTGAGCCATTACCAATGGCAACGCCTGGCTCGCGCTTTCTGATGGCGCGTGGAGTTGAAAAGCGTTACCCCAATGGCACTCTTGCCCTGGAGCGGTTAAATCTGGATATCGCTCAGGGTGAAATCGTTTCGTTGCTTGGCCCTTCGGGGTGCGGCAAAAGTACCCTGTTAAAAATGTTTGCCGGGCTGGAAAGCCCTACCGCCGGTCAGGTGCGCTGGAATGGTAAGGCAGAACGGGACGAGCACAGCCGTATGGGCATGGTATTTCAGGAAGCGACGCTGATGCCGTGGGCAACCGTTGCCGACAATGTGCGCCTGCCGCTGGATCTGCGCCGCGAAAACAAAAAACAGGCTAACCTGCGCGTGTTACAGGCGCTGGAGACTGTAGGGTTAAGTACCTTTGCCCATTCCAGGCCAAAAGAGCTTTCTGGCGGGATGCAAATGCGGGTTTCCCTGGCAAGAGCCCTGGTGACCAACCCCTCATTATTGTTAATGGATGAACCTTTTGGTGCGCTGGATGAATTCACTCGCCAGCGGCTTGATAGCGAGATTCGCACTCTGTGGGCGTCCCGTAACCTCACCGTGGTGTTTGTTACACACAGTATTTATGAAGCGGTTTACCTTTCTTCGCGCGTTATTGTAATGGGAGCACGGCCAGGCCGAGTGGTTGCCGATATCACCATCGACGGCCCACAAAACAGGGATTCAGGGTTTCGGACTTCAGAACGTTTTATTCGCCAGTGCGCATTATTATCGGCGCAACTGGAACAGGCCAGTGGAGGTCAGCATGACTAAGCCGTTGTTCGATAACCCAGCCATGCGCCGTGCAGTGTGGCCGGTGTTACTGGGCCTGGTGGTAATCGGTGCCTGGGAGGTGTGTTTCCGCCAGTTCGCTGTGCCTGTGTGGCTGGCACCAAAACCGAGCGATATTGCTATTGTGCTTTGCCAACAGTGGCCTGCTCTTCTGGGGAGCTTTTGGGTCACGCTGAAAGTTACCTTGCTGGCTTTTATGCTGGCAGTGTGTATTGGTACAGCCGTGGCGTTTTTATTTGTGCAAAGCCGGGTAATTGAATCCTGCCTGATGCCCTGGGCAATTCTGTTTCAGGTTACACCTGTAGTTGCTATTGCACCGCTGGTAATAATCTGGATCCACAACACCACGCTGGCACTGGTGGTGTGTGCAATGCTGGTTGCTGTCTTTCCGGTATTAACCAACACCACCCTGGGGTTACGCAGTGTCAGCCCGGGGCTGGTTAACCTGTTTCGTATCAACCAGGCGACCCGCTGGCAGGAACTGATGCGCCTGCGCCTGCCTGCGGCACTGCCACATTTTTTCAGTGGGTTACGTGTTGCCTCTGGGCTGGCTTTAATTGGCGCGGTGGTCGCTGAGTTTGTTGCCGGTACGGGGGGCACAGGTGCGGGGCTTGCCTGGCAAATCCTGCAGGCCGGGTTCCAGCTCAACCTGCCCTTGATGTTCGCCGCTCTGTTTTTAATTACCTGCACTGGTCTGGGGTTGTTCTGCCTGATGTCATTGCTCAGCCATTACTTCCTGCGTCACTGGCATGAAAGCGCACAATAAACCACAAGGAGTTGAGATGACCCGTTTACTGATTAAACACTGCCACACTATTATGACGGGCCTGGCTGGTGACCAGGCCCGTCATCGTGGGCACGATATTCTGGTTGAAGACGGCACCATAACAGCTATTGGTGACCTGGATACTCCTGCCAACACCCCAGTTTTGGATGCCCAGGGCTGTATTGCCTACCCTGGCTGGGTTAACACCCATCATCATTTGTTCCAGTCGCTACTTAAAGGTGAAGCCGGCGGGCTCAACCAAAGCCTTGGTGCATGGCTCGCTGCGACACCTTACCGTTACCGGGCTGCGTTCGATGAACAGACGTTTCGTATTGCCGCCCGTGTCGGTCTGGTTGAGTTATTGCGTTCCGGGTGCACTACGGTGGCCGATCACCACTATCTGTACTGGCCCGGTATGCCCTTTGACAGCGCCGATATTCTGTTTGAAGAAGCCAGTGCATTAGGGATCCGTTTTGTGTTATGCCGGGGCGGAGCCACACAAACTCGTGGTCTTGAGGAGAATTTACCTCAGGCGTTGCGCCCGGAAAAATTTGATAGCTGGATGGCTGACATGCAGCGGCTTACCAGCCGTTATCACCAGGCAAGCGATACAGCCATGCGCCAGGTGGTCATGGCCCCAACCAGCTCGCTGCACTCCACTACCCCGGAACAATTGCGCGAATGTGCAGATCTTGCTCGCCGCTGTGGAATTCGCTTGCACAGCCACCTGTCTGAAACGGTGGATTACCTTGATGCCGCCCGGAGTAAGTTCGCCATGACGCCGGTTGAATTTTGTGCGGAATATGGCTGGACCGGCCCGGATGTCTGGTTCGCGCATCTGGTGAAGTTGTTGCCGGAAGAAATTGCCCTGTTGGGGGCAACGGGTACCGGTATTGCACATTGCCCGCAAAGTAATGGGCGTCTTGGCAGTGGCATTGCCGATATTATTGGCCTTGAGCAGGCTGGTGTGAAAATTTCGCTGGGCGTGGACGGTGCCGGTTCGAACGAAGCGGCAGATATGATTAGTGAAACCCATGCAGCCTGGTTAATGCAGCGCGCACGCAAAGGAATGCTGGCAACCCCGCGCTATGATGGCGGCCAGTGGGAAGGTGGCGGTGACGCAGCAACAGTTGAAGACGTTATCCGCTGGGGAACATCGGGGGGAGCGGCTGTACTGGGGCTCAATGGCACTGGTTCACTGGCACCGGGTATGGCGGCAGATATCGCGTTGTACCAACTGGATGACCCCCGTTACTTTGGGCTGCATGACCCGGCAATTGCGCCCGTTGCCAGTGGTGGGCGGCCATCTTTGCGGGCATTACTGTGCGCTGGCCGGGTGATTATGGAAAACGACACGCTTGCGGGTGTTGACCTGGCCCAACTGGGGCGTGACGCCGCCAGTGCAGTGCTACAGCTACAAACCCGAGCCGGGCTGCGCCGCTAATTCACAATTACACAGCCTATATTAACTGTCCGGCAATGCTCAGCAACAATGAACATTGCCGGTTTACCTGCTTTATCTGCGGGTGTTTTCTGACATAAAACTTTATTCAAATCACAAATAATTAACATTATCGAAAATTTTTTTACTTGCTGGTTGTTTTTAAGTCTTTCTTAATCATGGCTGCGTACTGTTTGCTCATCGGCACTGATTGCGGAGAACAGACAGATGGATTCAGCCATGCCCTGGCAACTTACCTGGTCTTCGTCACGGAAAGATGAGACGCAACTGCGCCAGTTTATTCAACTGGCCTACGGCCATGAATTTGGCGCACAAATTCCCACGTTTCTCCCTTGGCTATTAGGTATTTACGATAAACACGGCCAGTTATGTGCTGCATGCGGTGTGCAACCAGCGCAAAGTGCCATGTTATTTCTCGAACAATACCTGAATGAGCCGGTAGACAAGCAACTTTCCACACTGTTAGCACAACCTGTACCACGTAATGGCATCGTAGAAATAGGCAATTTTGCTGCACGTGATGGCGGTGCAGCACGTATCATGTTTGCCGGAATATGCCTGCTACTTTCCGCTTATGGCTTCAGCCATATCGCCTTCACTGGCACCAAAAAAATTCGCAATATTTTTAACCGGTTGCGCATGCAGCCCGTAGCCCTTGGGCCTGCCCTTGCCTCACGCCTGGCCCACCCGGAAGCAAATTGGGGAAGTTATTACCAGCACCAGCCAGTGGTGATGGCGGGCAGTTTGGCCCATGGCATGGATGTATTACGCCACCAGTCAATGCTACTGACTCTGTTCCGTGAATTACCCTCCGCCCCATGGTTTGATGAAAAGGAGCGCAATCATGTTTATCTCGGCGCTTGAATCACTGGCTCTTAATTACCCGAGTCAACCTGCGATAAATGGCCTTGCTGGCCCGGTTACCTGGCGTGAATTAAACGACCATGTTTGCCGGATGGCGACCATCCTGACTCAAAACAACATCCGCCGCCTGGCGGTGGAACTGGATAATGGACTGCCGTGGGTTATTGCGGATCTGGCTTGCCTGAAAGCGGGAGTCATAATGATTCCGGTACCGCTGTTTTTTAGTGAGCAACAAAAAGACTGGTTATTGTTTAGCAGCAGCGCTGATGCGCGCCTGTCAACCTATGCAAAAGAGAACTGGCACAATCTGGCGTGCCCTAATGGTGTCTTGCAACAACGCCGGGTAGACGTCCCTGTACCACTGGCTCACGACACGGTAAAAGTCACGTTCACTTCCGGTACCACAGGTGAACCCAAAGGCGTCTGTTTACGTGAGAAAGGCATTAACTTCACTGCTCAGGCACTGGCGAAACGCCTTGCCCCACTGGGCATAGAACGCCACCTGGTGGTATTGCCCTTCGCTTCCTTACTGGAAAACTTATGTGGGCTGTACTTGCCACTCGTTCTTGGCGTAGAAACCGTGGTGTTACCCCTTGCTGAAGTGGGTTTTCGGGGTTCCAGCGAATTCGACCTGGCGCAATTTATTACTGTGTTGAATCACTGGAAACCACAGAGCCTTATTTTAGTTCCTGAGTTACTCCGCCTGTTGTTATTAGCCGCGCAACGTGCTCCAGAATCTGTTCAAAGCCTGAAATTTGTAGCTGTGGGCGGCGGCAAAGTACCGCCTGCCTTGCTGTTGCAGGCTCGTAAGTTTGGGTTACCGGTTTACGAAGGCTATGGTTTGTCAGAATGTGGCTCGGTTGTGGCTTTGAATGTGCCAGGAGAAGACAGGCCTGGTACAGTTGGTAAACCCCTCGAAGGGCTTGAGCTTACCGTTGACGCTGATGACATTCTGCATGTTAGCGGGCCTGTCGCCATGGCGGGTTATCTTGGCAATCCTGTATCGGGTAATTCAATTAATACTGGAGATATCGCCAGGGTTGACGACCAGGGCTTCCTCGCGATTGAAGGCCGCCACAAGCATATTCAAATCACAGCCTTTGGCCGGAATTTCTCCCCAGAATGGGTGGAAGCTGAAGCCATGCTCTGCCCATCGGTGCTGCGCCTGGTGGTCTATGGCGAAGGATTACCACGCAATATCGCGCTGGTTCACTGCCTGCCCGGCCATGAAGAGCAGGCACGGGCCCAATTGGCAGCGCTCAATGAACACCTGCCGGATTATGTCCGTCTTGGGCAACTTATTTTCACTGATGAAATAGCAAAACCTCCGTTTGTCACCGCAAATGGCCGGCTGCGAAGACGGGCTATTTACCAACAATTTTTTGCTGATAACCAACTTATTCAAGGGGAGACCGCCCATGGCATTTTATCAACAACTCGTTGCACAGACTGATAGCGCGAGGCGGCAGATGCTGAACAGCGCCATTATTGACCGCTGCTGCAAAGGGCTGGTCACGCGCAACGCATATTGTTATTTCCTGACGCAGGCTTATCACCATGTTCGCCATACTGTTCCGTTATTGATGGCGGCTGGTAGCCGCCTGGATAACCAGCATGAACCGGTGCGGGCGGCAATTGTGGAGTATATCCGGGAGGAATATGGGCATCATGAGTGGATCCTCAATGATCTACGCACTTGTGGTGGTGATGCACTGGCCGCCCAACAGAACCCGCCTGGCCGGGCAATCAGCCTGATGGTACCGTGGCTGTATTACCAGATTGAACACCATAATCCGATGGCGATTTTTGGCATGGTACATGTACTGGAAGGTACCAGTGTCAGTATTGCCACCGTCGTAGCAAAACAGCTCCAAAAAGGCCTCGAGTTACCAGACAGCGCATTCAGTTATCTGAACTCCCATGGTGAGCTGGATAAATCCCACATTGAGTTTTTCATCCGCCTGATGGATGAGATTACACAGCCCCAGGATCAGGCCGCCATTATTCATGCTGCGCAAATGGTGTACCAGTTGTACGCAGAAATGTTGGCAGAAGTTGCCGGAGTTTACTGATGAAACTGACAGATAAACGCGTATTACTGACGGGAGCCAGTGGAGGAATTGGCCAGGCTTTGGCTCTTGAACTTGCTTCACAGGGGGCCAGACTGATTCTGGTTGGGCGTAATGGCCCGGCAATGAATGAGCTGGTTAAGCGCCTGCCTGCGCCGGAAAATCACCAGGTTATGACTGTTAAAAACTACAGCCATGATGAGATTAGCCAGTTGCGAGAACTACTCCAGTATGAGCCACGGCTGGATGTGCTCATCAACAACGCAGGGACTCAGTGCTTCCGCTGGCTGGAAAAACAGTCGTTTGGCGATATTCATGCTCAACTTTATACCAACACAGAAGTGCCGGTTTTGCTCACACGGGTGCTACTGGACAGGTTTAATGCCGACGGTATGGTGGTAAATGTTGGGTCTATCATGGGCGATATCGGTTATCCTGGCTACAGCCTGTATTGTGCCAGTAAGTTCGCGTTGCGTGGGTTCAGTGAGGCTTTGAGCCGTGAACTAGCAGACACCGGTATGCGTGTAGTATATGTCGCCCCCCGCGCCACTAATACGCCACTGAACAGTGAAGCCATGGTGGAAATGAACCGCTTGCTCGGTAATAAGAGTGACTCGCCACAGTGGGTAGCCCGCCAGATAATTTGCGCGATGCATAAACGGCGTTCGCGAACTCGCCTTGGCTTTCCTGAACGTTTTTTTGTGAAGATCAATGCCTTGATACCTGCGCTGGTTGATAACGCGCTGATACGTAAACTGGCAATTATTCAGCAGTTTGCACGAGCCAGCGTGACTTCAGGAGCAAAAAAATGATGAAACAGCGTATTTATATTACCAGCTCATTATTGCTGACCCTGCTGCCCGTAATAGCCCTTGCGGCTCCAACTGTTGCCAGTATTCAGCAGCAATGGTCTGTTTGCCAGTACGCAACACTGTCGGCACAGAAAAAAAACTGCCTGAAAGCGTTAAGCCAACAAGTGCATACGCAAGTAGCGCAACAGCAAAACAAGAATGCAGACTGGTTGATTTGGTCCGGTATTGTTGATAGCACACTGGCTGGCGAAGAAGGTGGGCTGACCGGGTTGGGGCTGGTGAAACAGGCACGCCAGGCGCTGGAAGCCTCACTTAAGCTCGACCCTCAGGCGTTATCTGGCTCTGCATGGACAAGCCTTGGTGTTCTGTATTACCAGGTACCAGGTTGGCCAATTGGTTTTGGTGATAAAGACAAGGCCCGTGAATACCTGAATAAAGCACTGGCTCTCAACCCTGATGGAATCGACTCTAATTATTTCTACGGCGATTTCTTACTAAATACGGGTAATAACACGGAAGCCAGACGTTACCTGGAAAAGGCACTAAAAGCGCCTGCGCGCCCAGGGCGTGAACTGGCTGATAGTGGCCGTCGCAAAGAGATTGAGCACGACCTTGCACAGCTAGAGCAATGAGTAACAGGTTGCCACTTCGTGCTTTTATCACCCATGCTGTGTGGCAGACTGAAAGCTGCCACTGATATTCTGAGAGGGAATCTAACCGGTTAACTGCTACGTTAACTGGTTTTTTATGACGATGTCGCAGTTTGACTAAGGACTATTGCAATGACTATCGACCAGATTGTTCGCAAGCGTTATACCAGCAAGGCTTACGATGGCAGCCGTAAGCTGACTCAGGAACAACAGCAACAATTGCTGGATGTGCTTCGTTTTGCCCCTTCTTCAGTTAACTCACAGCCCTGGCATTTTTATGCAATAACGTCAGATGAAGCAAAACAACAAATTATTCCGGCAGTGAGTGAACCAAATGCCGCGAAAATCAAAAATGCAGCGATGGTTGTCGTTTTTGCCACCCGTACTGCTATTGATGATGCCCACCTGAACGCGGTTCTTGAACAAGAACAGCAGGATGGCCGCTTCATCAACAATGATGCCCGCGAAGGCATGGATAAAGGCCGCCGTTATTTCGTTGGCCTGAACAGTACTTCCGCAGAAAAACAACGTGAGTGGATGGCCCGCCAGGCCTATATTGCACTGGGTTTCCTGTTGCTGAGCGCGGCATCAATGGGGCTCGATGCCACACCAATAGAAGGTTTCACCTCTGCCAAAATGGACGATGTGCTGGGCCTCGCAGAAAAAGACCAGACCAGCGTGGTGGTCGCAACTGTTGGTTACCGTAGTGATGCTGACTTTAATGCGAAATTACCTAAGTCTCGCCTCGGCGAAAGTGAAGTGATCACTCTACTTTAAGCTGCTCCGGGCCTGGTTTTCAGGCCCTTTCTCTTTGTATTCCCCCTCCCACAATTAGTGACAACGTCACGTATTAGTCATGCACTCTCATTGAATAAATATAAGCCAAACTTATAAAATTCTTACTTCTATGTTTTGCTTCATAAATGAATTGAGGGTAGGATTCTTCGTCATTTTTACACCCTTTCAGTCTAATAAAACCTAATGAAGGGGCAATAACGGCGAACAATTCACCAGAAAAGGCAAACGATTGTCCTTGGTGGGTCAGAAGTCAGGCTTATCGTTAATAAAGTATTACAGACAGGATTGAGCAGGCATGAAAGCAACATCAAAACAGGCAGCTGAGCAACATGCTGCAAAACGCCGCTGGCTGAATTCACATGAAGCTGGCTATCACAAAGCGATGGGCAACCGCCAGGTGCAAATGATTGCCATCGGCGGCGCGATTGGCACTGGGTTATTTTTAGGGGCTGGGGCGCGTCTTCAGGCTGCTGGCCCCGCACTGGCGCTGGTATATTTAGTATGCGGTATATTCTCTTTCTTTATACTGCGCGCACTGGGTGAATTAGTGCTGCACCGTCCTTCAAGTGGCAGTTTTGTCTCTTATGCACGTGAGTTTCTCGGTGAGAAAGCGTCTTATGTCGCAGGCTGGATGTACTTTGTGAACTGGGCGATGACGGGCATTGTTGATATCACCGCCGTTGCTTTGTATATGCATTACTGGGGCGCATTTGGTGATGTACCTCAATGGATTTTTGCTCTGGCAGCACTGGGTATTGTTGGCACCATGAACATGATTGGTGTGAAGTGGTTTGCTGAGATGGAGTTTTGGTTTGCCCTTGTTAAAGTGCTGGCGATAGTCCTGTTCCTGGTAGTTGGTGTGGTATTCCTGGGTAGCGGTAAACCACTGGATGGCGGCGCTACGGGTTTCCACTTGATTACCGACAATGGTGGGATGTTCCCCCATGGTTTATTGCCTGCGCTGGTGTTGGTTCAGGGCGTAGTGTTTGCGTTTGCCTCTATTGAACTGGTGGGAACCGCGGCGGGTGAATGTAAAAACCCGGAAACCATGGTACCGAAAGCTATCAATAGCGTTATTTGGCGTATTGGCCTGTTCTATGTCGGTTCCGTGTTACTGCTGGTGCTCCTGTTACCCTGGAATGCTTACCAGGCTGGACAGAGCCCGTTTGTGACCTTCTTTTCTAAACTGGGTGTGCCTTATGTAGGCAGTATCATGAACATCGTGGTGCTGACGGCGGCGCTTTCCAGCCTTAACTCTGGCCTGTATTCCACTGGGCGTATTCTGCGTTCCATGTCGATGGGCGGTTCAGCACCGCAGTTTATGTCGCGCATGAGCAAACACCATGTTCCGTTCGCGGGTATTTTGGTAACACTGTGTGTGTATGTTGTTGGCGTTTTCCTGAACTATTTAGTGCCTTCTCAGGTTTTTGAAATCGTACTAAATGTGGCATCGCTGGGGATTATTTCCAGTTGGGCATTTATTGTGGTTTGCCAGATGAAACTGCGCCAGGCTATTAAGCAAGGCAAAGCCAAAGATGTCAGCTTTAAACTGCCGGGTGCCCCTTTCACATCCTGGCTGACACTGCTGTTTTTATTCAGTGTGCTGGTGCTTATGGCCTTTGATTACCCTAACGGTACCTGGACGATTGCGTCGATTCCGTTAATTGCAGTGTTACTGGTTGCGGGCTGGTACGGTGTGCGTCACCGTGTACACCAGATTCACAGTGAGCTGGATTTTGATGCTGAGCCAAAAGCTGAGAAAACCGCTGAGTCTGCGCCACAAACACTTGTGCGTGATACCGAGTAATACGCTGATGTCATTAGTATGTCATTGCCAGGGAAGGCATTGACAAATGTAATACCTGAAACCTTCCTGATTTTCTTTCATTACGCCATTTTCTCTGCCAAATCTGCCCTAAAAACCACCAGTTTAAAGCCATAGCTAGTAATAGCGACGTATTTCTCCTTTTCATGTATTTACAAATCATTTACCATATATTCACAATTTTTAATGTAATTACCCATTGAAGTAACAGGCTATTTATGAAAATTTTTTCTGCCAGACAGCTCGTTTGCTCTGTCTTGCTGATTCCCGCGAGTGTTATCCCTCAGGCTGCAATAGCTGAACAAACAACCGATAACAGTGATTCCGCGTCAACATTGATTGTCACCGCTACACCACTCACCCCTTCCGAGCTGGACACACCGGCGGCTGTTACGGTAGTTAATGGTAATGATATCCGCCATGCCAAACCCCGGATAAATCTTTCTGAAAGCCTGGGTGAAGTTCCCGGTCTGCAAATTCTTAACCGCCAGAATTATGCGCAGGATTTACAACTGTCGATACGCGGTTTTGGGGCGCGATCAACCTACGGCGTGCGCGGCATCCGAATTTATGAGGATGGCATCCCTTCAACCATGCCCGACGGTGAAGGCCAGACTTCAAATATTGATTTAAGCAGTGTGGGCACCATTACTGTGTTGCGCGGCCCCTTTTCCGCGCTTTATGGCAGTTCCTCTGGTGGCGTTATTGATATTCAGAGCGAGAAAGGGAAATCCCCCCCAGAGATTGAAGCCAGCAGCTACTACGGCAGTTATGGCACCTGGCGTTATGGTCTGAAAGCCACAGGCGCAACGGGTGATGGCAACCATAGTGGCGATGTTGATTACACAGTTTCCACTCAACGAATGACCACAAAAGGTTACCGTGACCATAGTGGTGCGCGTAAAAATCTGGCCAATGCCCGGCTGGGTGTACGCCTGAATGATGTCAGTAAACTGACGTTATTGTTTAACAGTGTGGATATTAAAGCCAATGATCCTGGCGGCTTAAGCCAGTCTGAATGGCGCAGTAACCCGCGTCAGTCTCCGCGTGGCGACCAGTACAATACCCGTAAAACCGTAAAACAAACCCAGGCAGGGTTACGTTATGACAGGCAGTTGAGTCTGAATGATGACCTGAGTGTCATGATGTATGTGGGTCAACGTGATATGACTCAGTACCAGTCCATACCTTATACCCCGCAATTGAAACCCACTCATGCGGGCGGTGTTATTGATTTAACTCGTGAATATCAGGGGGTTGATACCCGCTGGACGCACCGGGGAAATGCAGGGCCGATACCCTTCAGTGTCACTGGCGGGCTGGATTACGAGAACATGCAGGAACACCGTAAAGGGTACGAAAACTTCAATATGGTGGATGGTTCAGCGGTATACGGCGAAAAAGGTGCATTGCGACGCGACGAACGCAACCTGATGTGGAACCTTGACCCGTATATTCAAACGCACTGGCAGTTGCTCGATAAGCTCAGTCTGGATGCGGGCATGCGTTACAGTAATGTCTGGTTTGATTCCAACGACCACTATATTACGGCTGAAAACGGTGATGGTAGCGGTGATACCAATTACCATAAATGGCTGCCGGTTGGCTCGCTTAATTACGCTGTAACAGATGCCTGGAATGTTTATTTATCTGCTGGCCGCGGTTTTGAAACGCCAACGATCACTGAGCTTTCTTATCGCAATGATGGCGCATCTGGCCTTAACCTCAACTTGAAGCCCTCAACCAGTAATACCGTAGAGCTGGGCAGTAAAACACGTATTGGATATGGGTTACTGAGCGCAGCTGTTTTCCAGACAGACACTGATAATGAAATTGTTGTAGACAGCAGTTCCGGTGGCCGCACCACATACAAAAATGCAGGTGAAACACGCCGTCGTGGTGTTGAACTGGGCCTTGATGAGCAATTTGCCGATAACTGGAAATTGAAATTGGCATGGACCTGGCTGGATGCCACTTATCGCACTAACGTATGCAGTGACAGTAATTGTAATGGCAACCGTATTCCGGGAATCGCCCGTAACAATGCATGGGCATCTCTGGGCTGGGAGCCGGACGATGGCTGGTATGCCAGTGGGGATATTCATTACCTGAGCAGTATTATGGCCGACGATGAAAATACAGCGAAAGCGCCTTCCTGGACCACCGTTGGGTTAACCACAGGGTACAAGTTCCATTACAGCAATATGCTGGTTGATGTGTATAGCCGCGTCGATAATCTGTTCGATAAAGAATATGTGGGTTCAGTGATAGTTAATGAAAGTAATGGGCGCTATTACGAACCGGCACCAGGCCGTAATTACGGTGTGGGTTTGTCTGTGAGTTGGCAATTTCAGTAAATTGGCTGAATAACATACGGCAGTAATGGTAAGCGAGGCGTTTGCCTCCTTACATTTAAAACTTATGGCGGGCAGCATTATTTCTTATGCGCACGCCATTGTTCTGTGCGGTATTTAGTCTCTGAAGGATGTTTTTAGCGTTTTGCCTCAACATCAAAAAAGTGGGTCATAGCCAGTTGGTTACTGTGCTCAATCGCCAATACCAATTCTTCCTGCGCTTTAGCAACATTTTTGCTTTTAATCGCATCCAACAATGCATCATAGCTATGGCTGTGCTGAGTAATTCGTTCAGGCAGCTGGCGTAAAAAATGAAAACAAGGCCCAACGCGAATCCACAGTTGTTCAATCATACCTAACAGTAAAGGCAATTGAGCCTGTTCATATAACGCAAAACGGAACTCCCGCTGGGCTTTAAGAGCATTGTGGGCATCCCCGTTATCGCGAGCAGTATTAAACATAGTGCTCAGCTCAACCAGTTGCTCCATATTTTCAGGAGGATGGTTTTCAATAAGCCGTTGAAGAGCAACACCTTCCAACTCCTTACGAATCAATGCTATTTCATCAAACTGTGCTTTGGTGATTTTAGGCACAGTAAACGCTTGTGCTGGCGCAACGCATAACGCGCCTTCTGCCACAAGGCGTAATACCGCCTCACGTACTGGGGTAATACTGACATGCATTTCTTCGGCAATATCACGTGTATTAAGGCGTTCGCCTGGTGCCATTTGGGCCGCGATAAGCGCGTGTTTAAGACGTAACTCAACCTGCATAGTTAAACTCAGGTGTTGTGCATTATGCAAATCCAGCATTGCTTCCTCCCTGTTATGGACACATAAAAATCCCTCCCTGGCCAATGGGCGCGGGATGGAGCATCTATTGCGTGAGTGTCTAATAAAATAAACTGCCAAAATGCATCTTTTTATTTGTTATAAATATGTGCGATTTAATAAATCATACTATAACGGTAATGAGAGTGGGTGACTTTAGGAACAATACGCAATTTTACTTTTTTTAAGTCAAATTATTACATTTTTCAGGAAGGCAAATTTAACCTCACAACAATATATATACAGGACTTGTCTGATTCATTGCGAAACTCACAATCATTTGGCGGCCCTAATTCAAGGCAGTCACCCTGCTCCATTTCATGGCGAACATCACCTTCAATAAAAACTAATGCACCTTGCTGTACCCAAAGTAACTGGCGTGCAAGTGCATAAGCCGCTGCAGGCATGGGAACAGACTGGTGTGCTGGTAATTCAATCTGCACTAAATCAACGGGCATGTCGCTACGTGGCGAAAGGTGGCGGCGAATATAACCTGTTTGGGGATCCAGCCATACGGGTTGTTGCCCATGGCGGAGCAAACGCCCCGAGGCCATTTCCGCTCTGGCAATTAATGTGGACATACTGATCCCAAGAGCGCCAGAAAGCCTCGCCAACAATGTTGCTGTTGGGCTGCTTTCACCCCGCTCTATTTTATGGATCATTGCCCGTGAAACCCCTGCTTTTTCTGCCAGTTCACTCACTGACCACCCATGGGATTCACGCTCTATTCGAATCCGCTGACAGATTCGTTGATTTAAGCCGTCTATTATATTATTCATATAGTCCATTATAGTGACACTTTGGAAAATATCACCAGGAGTGATGTATGCACATTCGTCAGGCGACAGAGGCAGACTGCGCGGCTATTGCCAAAATCTACAATCATGCTGTTGAACATACCGCAGCAATCTGGAATGACAAAACTGTCGATACACAAAATAGAATTAACTGGTTGCATCAGCGGCAAGATAAGGGTTTCCCAGTACGGGTTGCAGAGGAAAATGGCGTTGTCACCGGTTATGCATCGTATGGGGACTGGCGTCCATTTGATGGATTTCGCCACAGTGTGGAACATTCTGTCTATGTTAGCCCTGAATATGCAAGGAAAGGTATCGGGCGGGCCCTTCTGGCAGATTTAATCGAGGTAGCACGCCAGGCTGGTGTACATGTTATGGTTGCGGCCATTGAGTCCCAGAACATGGCATCACGCCATCTCCATGAACAACAAGGCTTTGTCGTTACTGGGCAGATGCCTCAAGTTGGCACCAAATTTGGCCGTTGGCTGGATTTAACCTTTATGCAATTGCAACTGGATACCAGAACAACCCCGGAAGCCGCCAATGAGTAACCCCCTTACCTTGCTCTGCCTGGTGCTGGCCGGTATTGGGCTTGTGATTCAGAACACATTGATGGTGCGTATTACTCAATCTTCCTCAACTGTGCTGATCGCGATGTTGCTCAATTCGTTGGTAGGCATTGTGCTGTTTTGTGCTTTCTTGCTCGCCCGTAATGGGACGGGCGGGTTTGTTGAATTGGCACGCAGTATCCACTGGTGGACAGTTATTCCCGGTTTACTTGGTTCTTTTTTTGTTTTTGCCAGCATTCAGGGTTACCAATATTTGGGGGCGGCAACCACCATCGCGGTGCTGGTTGCCAGCCAGCTAATTGGTGGGCTGGTGATGGATATTGTTCGCAGTGGTGGGGTTAGTATCCGGGCATTAGTTAGCCCATTATGTGGCGCTGTCTTGCTTATTATTGGTGCCTGGCTGGTTGCCCGTCGTGAATTCTGAATTTAAGGCCAGAGTGAATTTCTCCACAGATTCTTCATTTTTTAGCCGTGGCTCTCTGGCAAAGTGCCCTTCCTGCACATCGGTGTTCAGGGTTGTATGAGAAGGTTGCTATGAAAAAGTGTGTAATGATTTTATGCGCAGTGCTGGCCGTTGCCAGCCTGTCTGGTTGTGTTCCCTGGTGGGGGCCTGGCCCCGGTGGGCCTGGTGGTGGTGGTGGCCCTGGTATGATGGGTGGCGGCCCCCGCGGTTAATATGCTACGCCATTAGAGAATAATGCATTACGTAAAACGTCTTCATCAGAAGACGTTTTTTCATTGTGGTTATGGCTTCCTGCTAACAGGAATTTCGCCACCCTGACGCAAATGCGCATCACGCTCATCTGGCGAATCTTGATCTTCTTTATGACGTTGACCATGCTGAGCGATGGTAGTACGCAGCCTTTGTTGCTGCTCATAGCGGAATTCACGTGTTAACTCAGCGTTATTGCTCAACTCAACCAGTAGTTCGTTCATAGGAATAATTTGGTTAGAACGAATCGCTTCATCTACCTGCGCAATGATAGTTTCCTGAATGGGCATGCTCACCTCCTGTTTTTATTTAAAGAGTGTCTTCTTAACCAGCAACTGCATTATCTGCCTGCCCTGGGGCATAACGTGTGGCAAAACGTTGCAGTATTTTGGCACTCCAGGGTGTTTGGCTGATTCCTGCTTCTAACTCAGCCCTAAGTTGGGCTGGTAGCGCGTGTTTATCCGCACGATACTGGATAATTTTCCTCATTATCTGCCCGGAAAATTCCGGGTGAAACTGCACTGATAACGCCTCGGGTGAATAACGAATTATCTGGTGTGAGTCGTGGTCAGAAGAACCCAATACCTCAGCACCTGGTGGTGGTGTCAGTACACTTTGTTCGTGGGTCAGGAATGCAGAAAAAGACGCCGGGAAATCGTTCAATAGCGGGTCGTTCGTGGGTATACGCCAAACTATTTTTTGCCCCACTTCCGCCCCTTTCGGGTGGTAACCCACTTCGCCACCTAATGCCCAGGACATCAACTGGTGCCCGTAGCAAATACCCAGCAAGGGAACATGGTTGTCCATGAGCATATGCACCCATGCTCCTGTTGCATCGCTCCAGGGTTCATGATCAGTGACCATCGACCAGGAACCACTAATTACCACGGCGCTAAGTTCGTGCACTTCTGGCAAGGTTTCCCCCAAAAAAGGCCGTACAACCCTTACCGGGCATGACGGCCCCAGCGCCTGTGTGAACCAGGCCGCCTGGTCGCCAATAGAGTCCTGTAAAATCGCGGGGGGATACCCCATTTGCACAACCAACAACGGCCGCGACGAAACCATGGTTTACTCCTTATTCAGGCAAATGGATGATTATTGTGCGCTATGTGAATGCTATTTATCTTTCTGTTTGGCACTTTTTATACGGCCCGTCAAGCAGTTAGCTAAAAGGCGAAAGCGCTTTTTCTGTTTTAGTCAAGAAAAAGCCTCATTATTAATGGCGCGATGATTTGCCCCTTTTGCCCTCTCTTCCACCGTTTAGCTTCCCTAAGTGCAATTTATAGTAAAAACGTGAAGATAGCTTTTGAGAGCAAAACTGTGGCAAAAACATTATTACGAAGCGGTTTTCTTGATGATTTTCTGGCCCTTGGCGAGAACGGCCAGCCTGTATTTGATTCTGCGCGGCAAATTCGTGAAACCTTGCGTTTACGCCGCCTGCAGGTGGTTGCAGACAGCCTGGCTATCCCTCAACTCAATGATGATGGTGACCGGGTTGACTGGTATGCCAGTTTTTCGGGGAAAGTGACGACCTGGAGCAGTGCCAGTGACAGCCAACGTAAGCAGGCGTTAAAGACGCTGGAAAAGTACGTTGATAATATCGCGTCATTGAGCCAGCGCTGTTTGCAGTCTGGCAATGCGTCAATTCAGTTATTTGGCGCACTGTTGGCTAAGGCTGTGCACTTCCCTGGCGCTAACCATTTATTTCTGGTTGATGACAAGCCAGTGATCACTTTCTGGGGGTTTCTGCAGCTCAATCAGGATGTCCAGGATGATGTACTGGAATGTCTGCGTCACCAGGAACCTGTCGCCCCGGTGGTGATACCAGAACCAGAGCCTGAAGAGACCGCACCACCTGCATGCCCGCCCGAATTAAGCTCACCTGATGAGCCGTTACTTTACAGTAAGCCTAAACAAGCTGCGCCCACGGTAGAAAAACTCAATTCGATGTATGCGGAACAACCCGAGACACAGGAAGAAGCACCACCTGCTTCACCGCCCGTTTCTACTACTTCTACCTCTGGCAAAAAACGTCCTGTGTGGCTTGTGCCAGTAGCTGCTGCAGTAGCCGTTGCAATAGCTGCGCCTGCTGTCTGGTGGGGCATGAACCAGCAAGATGAGCCCGTACAGGCAAGCTCGCCACAGCCTCCTGTGCAGCCGGCCCCCCAAAAAACGACGATTGCGCCGTTACCCATGACGTTGCCTCTTGCCAGAGCAACCGTTGTGGCACCACCGCCGCCTCCGCCGCCAGAAATAAAACCCGTTACACCACCCAAGAATGCGCTTGAAATGCCGGTCACGGATGTGCGGATGGGGACTACGCGCTTCCTGAATGGTAACTGGCATGTCACTGTCAAACCACAAAAAGGCCTGGATGTGCCTGATGTGATGCGTTACCAAATACAAAAAAATAAAGGAACCGTGCGCTTTAACCCTGAGAAAAATGTTACCTGCCGGGCGGAAATATTTTCTGGTTTACTGAAAACTGGGCAGTTAATGATTAAGCCCAGAAGTAGTGCGCGGTGCAGTAATGGTAGCCGTTTCCCTATGCCGGAAATTGCCTGTGAACAGGGTGAAAACAACATTGCTGTTTGTAGCGCAAAATACAATGACCAACCGGCAACGCCTGTAACGTTAATTAAAGTGAGTAAGTAACCCATGCTGGCACCCCTGAGTGATTACAAACAAAGCGTCACACTGATTCAGAATAGCGGTGTGCAGTTTCTGGATTTTGGTGTCACGCCTTTTGATATGCCCAACCAGGGCTGTTTTGTCCGCAAAACAGCGAATGGGCCATTACTGCGCCTTGATTACGATATTATTCCAGGGAAATACAGCCTGCCGACCGTGGACGCCAGTGCACCAGAAGTGGTCAAACCGGAAGTTACCCAACCACTCAGCCAGTCACTGCAAATGATGGATGGTGTATGGTTGCCACTGCCCTTTCTACGTTTTAACCCTCCACGGACTTTTGTAGGTGGCCCGGATAACTGGGCTCGAATCCAAATCAGGCGCCTGGCATCGCCCGACAGCAAAGGGAATACTCACCGGATTGTTGTCGCCTTTGATACCCAACTGGCAGAAGATGAGCATCTTGCAAGCCTTGCGCCACTGCAAAGTGATGTACGTAATGGCACACGTTTTACTCTGGCCTGGCAAAACCAGGATGTTGCTGAATTTCTGGACCAAACCTGGGTTGATGGGTGGTTGCGTGAAGTCTTTGCACAGTATGCATCTCGTGAACAGGGCCGCTCCGAAGATGATATTGCCCGCGCACTGAAATTGTTTGAATACCAGGCCCACTGGATGAATGTGCTCACGCTGCTTAGCTCACTTAATATGCCTGAAGTGAAGATTGTCGGTGAAACCCTGCAAACCCCGGCGATTCCGGTTGATTTGGTGCTTGATGTGGGAAACACCCATACCTGTGGTGTGCTGATTGAGGACCATGGCCCAACAAACGACGGTTTACGCCAAACAATGGCGTTACAGATTCGTAATTTAAGTGAGCCGCAGTACCTGAACGCCCTGATGTTTACCAGCCGGATGGAATTTAATGAGGCGCGTTTTGGTAAAACCCATTTTTCCGTAGAGAGCGGGCGCGATGAAGCCTTTATGTGGCCCGCTATTGTACGTGTGGGCGATGAAGCCCGTAATCTTGCTATTGCACGCCGTGGCACTGAAGGCAACAGTGGCATATCCAGCCCTCGCCGCTACTTGTGGGATGAAACGCCAGGCAATGAGGAGTGGCGTTTTAGCCAATTCAATACGCATACCCAGCGTGAGCCACTGGCTACAGCCTGGCCGCTAATGAACCTGATGAATGATGAAGGGCAGCCACTTTATCAATTACCACCAGATGAGCGACTGCCGGTGTTCTCTCCGCATTACACGCGTAGTTCATTGATGATGCATATGTTGTGCGAATTGTTGATGCAGGCGCTGGCACAAATTAATAGTGTTTCCAGCCGCCTGGCGCAGGGTTACCCCACTTCCCCTCGCCAGTTAAGAACCCTGATTCTGACCTTGCCATCGGCCATGCCTAAGCAAGAAAAGGCCATTTTCCGCCAGAGGATGGAAGATGCCATTGCGGTTATCTGGAAAGCTCTGGGTTGGCACCCAACTGATGATGATTTCTCGCGCCCTGCTGAGCGCCAGCGCACGGTTGTTCCTGTTCCTGCTATTCACCTGGATTGGGACGAAGCCAGTTGTGGCCAGTTAGTTTGGCTATATAACGAAGCTGTGATGAAATTTGCCGGGAAAACAGATCTGTTTTTCTCGACACTTGCCCGAAAAGACCGTCAGGCAGATGATGAACAGCCAGGCCGGGCAATTCGCGTGGCGACCATAGATATTGGCGGCGGCACAACCGACATGGCCATCACCCGTTACCAGCTAGATGAAGGCACCGGCAGCAATGTTAAAATCGCCCCGACATTACTGTTCCGCGAAGGGTTTAAAATTGCTGGTGATGATATTTTGCTGGATGTTATTCAACTGGCAATTTTGCCTGCCCTTGAACAGGCTTTCCAGCAAGCAGGGGTCGTTGATGCAGCAGGCCTGATGGGACATCTTTTTGGTGAATCCGGCCGGATGGATACCCAGGGGATTTTACGCCAGCAAGCCGCATTACAGCTGTTTATGCCTCTGGGGCACAAGTTATTGAGCGCCTGGGAAGAACAAGATACCAGCGACCCGCTGTCGGGTGTTTACAGCACCTTTGGCGACCTTTTGGCAGTTCCACCAGGCGAGAATGTGCTCAGCTATATTCATAAAGCGGTTAAAGGGGTACTCCCTCCACAGAGTGACGGGTTTGACTTGATGTCTGTCCCCCTTGATGTGCCTTTTTCAATGCTCCATGAGGCATTAATGGCAGGTAAGTTCCGGATAACCGCGCCACTTCATGCACTGTGTGAAGCGGTATCTCATTATTGCTGTGATGTATTATTAATTACTGGCCGCCCAGGTTGTTTGCCAGGCGTTCAGGCGCTGATTCGTTACCTGCAACCCGTTCCTATCAACCGCGTGGTATGGCTGGAAAACTACCCAGTTCATGAATGGTATCCGTTTAGTGAACAAGGGCGTATTGGCAACCCCAAATCCACCGCGGCTATTGGCGCTATGCTGTGCAGCCTGGCACTGGATCTGCGCCTGCCTGGTTTCAATTTCAAAGCGGCAGATATCAAGGCCTATTCAACTATTCGCCATCTGGGTGTGCTGGACAGCAATAATATGTTGAGTGAAGAGAATGTCTGGTACAAGGATATTGACCTGGATAACCCAGGTGAAAAACTCGCCGCCAAGGTGAGCTTTCCTTTGCGCGGCAATGTGACGTTGGGTTTTCGGCAACTGGATAACGCCCGTTGGCCTGCTACTCCGCTGTATACCTTATCTATTGATGACGCAGGGCTTTCCCGATCTATTGCGGGTGACGGTGTATTAAATGTGCGCCTGCAACTTCAGGCACATGGCGGTGATACGCCGTTGTCGTTCGAACTGGCGGATGCGTGGTTACAAGATGGGCGCAAAGTGCCATTGTCGCAGTTGAGCCTGAAACTGAACACGCTGGCTTACCGGCAAAACAGCGCAAATTACTACTGGATTGATAGCGGGAGCGTCTACGCATGAGCCGTAAAATTACTACTGCGGATACGCTTGCCGCATTGATAAACTGGGTTGAAAAATACCGCGAGCAAGCCAGTGTGTTGGATGAAGATGGCGACAGGTTGTGCCAGCATGTTCAGGAAAAACAATTCAGCCTGCGCCAGCTTGAGCAGTCCCTTGAATCCCCTCCAGCTCTCGGGCTTTACGGGCAAGGGTATGATGCCAAAGCCTGGTTGTTGCGGGCACTAACGGATAGCCCCGATGGGCGCGTACAAATCAGTGCTCAGGGCAGAAGTATTGATTATTTAAGCCATATCCAGCCAGGCCACACAGCGGCGACTATGGCGGTGCGTTTTACAACACAGCCGCAGACGACGGCTAAAGGCTACCCGGTTACTTTGCGTTTACTGAGTGAAACTGCGTTAGTTGCGCTGTTTATGAGCTATTACCATTATCAACCCGGTTTGCAGCCGCTGCCGCCGTCACGTTTGCAGAGCCGGTTACAACAAGCCGCATTACGCCGCCAGCCCGGTATACAAACGACAGTGAACCCGCAAGAAGTCAGTTTACTGGCCCGCCACTGGGCACAACTTCCTGCACGTACAACCTGGCCGGTAAGTGATGCAGACTGGTTCCGAATAGCGCGTTTGTTACCTGAACTTAGCCTGGATGACCGCCAGAGCCTGTACAGCCTGTTTTGGGGGGATAACCCGGAACTGACCAGCCAGTGGCGTATACTGGCTGACGCCCTGGCCCGGTTAAATGGGGTGCAAACTGTTTGTGCGCCACTTGATCTTCTGGTGGATGCCTTCTCACTGCCAACCGAAAATTTTCTCTGCCCTGCCGAATTTGATCTCGACCAGGATCAGGGCGATGTGATCGTTTGCCCGGTCCAACAAAACCGTGTTGAAGGCCAGGTCAGTATTGCGCTCTCTTCTCTGGCACTGTTGTGTTATGAGGTGGTGTTTACACTTGCAGGCACACCGGCGCTGGACGGCGTTGATCTATTGGATCTGCCGCCCTATGGCAAGCCAGGCTCTTTACAGAAAACCAGAGCATTAATGCTGCCAGATTTATATGCATGGCAGACCAGCCCTGATTTATTGCTGATTAACCAGGCGGTATCTTCCCGGCGTGACATCTACCCGGTAAGCCAATTACTCAAACGCTGGCAACAGGCCACGCAGGCATCCACTGAAAATGGCGATAACCTACCCGGTATGGCCTGGGTTATCACGCCATTTGACGGGCGCCAACATGGACAAAACCCGCTTGATGACGGGTTACAACGCCTGTGCGGTAAACCCGGCGTGGACTGGGGAACATTGCAGGCACTGGATGAACACAACCTGTCGCGCCTTAAACGCTGGCTGCAAGATGCATTAACCCCAGAGCGCCACCAACAACGGCTGGCATCATTGATTGCCGGTTTGCGAGCGGATGTTCGCCTGTTATTTTCCTCTTATGCAGTAACAGAACAGGCTGACCCTGAACAGACTAAATCCCTTGCCAACCAGTTAGTGAGGGCATTGCAACGCCAGGCGCAATATCATGGCGATATTATTCGCGGTTTGTTACCTCCGGCCGGGTTAACTGAGAGCCTGAACAATGAGCAGAGCCAGCCCGTTGTAAGTGCATTACCTATTTTTGATCCGGGCCTGGATTTATTTAGTGACGACCCAAAACCTGCGGCAACGGAAAGTACTGCTACACTGCCGCCGGGGCAAACATTATTCCTTCAATGGGTGCGCCATGTCCGCCAATGGGCAGGTATGCCTGACACGCCTGTCTCGACAGGTCTTTCGCCTGATGAGTTGCAATTACTGGCCGATATTATTATCACCACCAGCTATCGTACGGGGCTTAGGGAGCAACTGGAGAAGGCACCGACAAATCTGGTGGCAGGATATGCCTTGCTGGGGAATTTTATTACCTGGCTAGGCTACAGTGAAATACCCCTTGAGCAACGCCCGCAAAGCCGGGTTAACCGTGGTAAGGGTATTTTCGCTCCGCATATTCAAGAAGGTGGCGCAGTACGCCTGACACGCTTAGGAGAACAACCTGTTCATGCTGCAACCCACTATGTGTATGACTGGCTGGTAGCGTTGTACCAGTGTGCGCTGGAAAACAGGGATTACGCTCGCCCTGGCGACTTAAATAAAACACAGCGTAAAGCCCTGGTTACTCTGGTATCAAGGCTCGCTTAAGCGTTAACCGTTTCCCCGCCGGGGGAAACGGTGGTTTCATTGCCTGTAGCGGCGTTTATTTGATGGGTTTTGCCAAGTGAATAACCCACAATTCACTGAGTGATTCAGGTGGTTTCAGCGCCGAGAGTGCAACGGTGCTGGCAACGGGCTTGCCATTTTGGGTAAGTTTGCCTTTGCCGTCTGCACGGTAGTCATCGAGCTTGTTCGCCCCGTCTACCGGGTTTGCCAATGAAGACTGCAGGCCAAAATCATTGTCATTGGTCACGGCCAGTGTCTGATTGTCGATGAGTGCAAGCCCTTCTGCTTTTTCTTGCTGCCAGCCTAAAGCAGGTAAATCGACAATTTCGGCCTTGGTCGCAAGGTGAATATCGCGCCCTTTTAATTCTTCAGGCGTGTTAAATTCCGGCGGAGTTTGGTTGTCAAACGCTGTTAAATCAGTCGCATGGTGTAAATCAACTTTGTAAATGCGGTTGTGCATCACTTTGTCTTTATCTTTACCCTGCTCAATCAGTAACACTTCATGGTTGTTGAGCGCCACGACATCACCAATTTTGGCGTCAGATGCTTTTTTGTAATGGGTATCAATCGGGTAACCATACATCTCTGTTTTGCCTGTCGCCGGGTCCAGCATCACCAGTCGGGTAAATACCGCTTTATCTTTACTTTTACCGTCAATATTCAGTGTGCTTTGCACCGCGCCAAGGATTTTGCCGTCCGGCAGGCGGGTTACACCTTCAAAACCACGGTTAGGCTGACGCCACTTGATAATGGCCGGTAACCCCCTGGCAACACTCTGCTCGCCTGCGGCAGGTTCCGGGCCATACTTCGCCAGGATTTTCCCCTCACCGTCCACATGAATCAGGAATGGACCGTATTCATCGCATAACCAAAAACCACCTTTGCCATCGGGCGTAATGCCTTCGGTATCCAGGCCTCTCGCATCTGGCTTGAGCGTTTTCAGTTCGCTGTTCAGTGCCACTTCATTGGTAGAGCCGACCATTCCTTGCGGCAGTGGCAGGCCGGAAATATTGCCCTTATCATCATGAATGGGGCGCTCTTCGCCAGCCAGTGCATGGTTCCCAGACACGCGAATTGTCATAATAAATGGCGTGAAATCTGGTGAGGCGAAGATTTTCGATGCCATGTCACCTACATCGGGTGAATCGGCGTTGGGGCCCCGGTCTGTTACAGTGGCAAAAATCAGTTCGCCCTTCTCTTTACCCGTAAATGCCAGGCCTGAACCAACGCCCGCCGGTAATCCATTTGGAAAAGTATGTTGTAACGCCTGGCTTACCGCGACACGCTCCCCACCAGGAAAGCTGACAACATATCTTTCAACCTGAAGTTGCGCTGCCAGTGAACAAAAAGGAATAAGTCCTGCTAACAGAAGTGGTTTAAAGCCCATGAGGTTATCCATTTTGGTTGTTTTGTGTGGGATTTATCTAAGCGGGCATATGTGACACTACAATGACAGGCAGCAGAATAACCTCAATCGAGTTTGACAGGTGCTTGAGGCTAATCCTAAAGCATGAGTAATTTGGAGAACAGTATCAGGTTATGAGGGTTATTTAAGCGCTAAAATGATGTTTCGTTTGTCGCTTATCACAAACTTCACGAGTAAAATATAGATTAATCCTGGTTACGCACAGCGTGCCAGAAAAGTAATGACTGGCATATCGAGGGACGCGTTGTATGACCGCACTACGAACCATGAAACTCAACCTATTACTCACCTGGATGTCTATTGGTGCGGTGGTGCTGACAGGATTTCTTCTGCTAACGTCGCTGTACTTTTATCAAAAAGCAAACATTGAACGCACTATCCTTGAGAATAATAACGCGTATGCCCAGAAGCTGGCAGAGACAGCGGACAGAGTGATTGGTATCAGCCAGCAAGAACTAGCCTACAGCGCCAGTAAAATCCATAGTTTCAGCGACTATAAGACCATGGTTAATGAAGCAGACCGTCTGCGGCTGCAATCGGGCTTTTTTAACTCAGTTCTCGTGGTAAATGACCACGGGATTATTCTGGCCACATCACCGGAAAGCCTAAACTTGCGCGGAATTGGCCTGCAGTCACAAGCTAATACAAATGCATTAAAAACACGTAAGCCCTATATTTCACAGCCTTTTTTCACTGGGACTACTGGCCGTTATGTCATCTTCCTTTCGTCCCCGGTGTTTGACAATGCAGGTAATTACCTTGGCTATATTGGTGGCTCAATTTACCTGAAAGAAAAAAGTATCCTGAACCAGATTATCAGCACCCACTTTTATAATTACAGTGCCAATGTGAGCATTGTTTCCAATGACGGGCATATTATTTTTAATAAAGACCCGAACAAAGTGGGTAGCCAGATTGGTATTGATGACCAGTTGAAAAAAATGTTGCACCAAAATGTCAGTGGCACTTACGTGGTTAACCATGGCGCAGATACGCAATTACTGGGGGTTGGCAACCTGACTAAAACAGACTGGAATGTCTTTGTTTATGCCGATGGCACTTTGGTTAACGATATTATGTTTTCCACTATCCGTCAGTCTGTGTGGTTTATCGCCCTGATTTTAGTGTTTACTTCGTTGTTGTCATTTGCTTTATCAACCCTGATAGCCCGGCCATTACGCCGTCTGGCCATCCTCTCGGCCAGTAAGCCCACCGCCCATGTGGTAGAGGAAATTCGCCAAATAGATGCCTGGTACTACGAAGCTAATAAACTGAAAGTTTCAATCAGCGCCGGAATGGTGTCCACCATTAAACAGGTGAAAAACCTTGATCGTGAAGCATCAACTGACCCGCTGACCGGACTGCTTAACCGCCGTGGATTTATGACACTGGCGAGCATTTCAGGAAAACACAGCGACAACGCGATTATTTCCCTCGACCTGGATCACTTTAAACGTGTCAACGATACCTGGGGGCATGATACGGGGGATAAAGTTCTGGTGATGGTCAGTGGTATTCTTAAAACTATTTGCCGGGAAACCGACCTTGTTGGGCGTTTTGGTGGCGAAGAGTTTGTCATTCTGTTGCCCGGAACCAGCACCGAGAATGCAGAAAAAATTGCCGAACGTATTCGTTGTACTATTGAGCAGGAAAAACGGCCCGATTTGCCTTCTGTGACTATTTCAGCGGGTATTGCTGCACTGGAGGATGCCGACAGTATTGATGAAGCCATTAAAATGACTGATATCGCGTTGTATGAAGCTAAAGATCAGGGCCGTAACCGGGTTGTGCTTTACCGCTCAATATGCCCACTTCCCGAGTCTACCAGCGTTCAGACGGCCTCTTCATCTCGCACCTGATGCCCCGTTAATAGCGGGCGGAGAAACCGCCCGCATATACACAACTTAATGCTTAAACATGACATGGCGGACTACGGTGTAATCTTCAAGGCCGTACATCGACATATCTTTGCCATACCCTGATGATTTTAACCCGCCGTGAGGCATTTCACTGACCAGCATGAAATGGGTGTTTACCCAGGTACAGCCATAACGCAGACGTGCGCTCAGGCGGTGAGCACGGCCAACATCTTTGGTCCAGACCGATGAAGCCAACCCATAATCAGAATCATTTGCCCAGAGTAATGCCTGTGCTTCGTCTTCAAACTCGGTCACACTGACCACCGGGCCAAACACTTCACGCTGAACAATGTCATCTTCTTGCTTCGCACCAGCAAGCACTGTGGGTTGGAAATAATACCCAGGACCGGGTACCCGGCTGCCGCCTGTTACCACACTAATATGTGGTAATGACTTAGCCTGGTTCACTGCTTTTTCAACACGTTCAAGATGCGCCAGTGAACTTAACGGGCCCAGTTCTGTGGCGGTATCATCAGGGGCGCCTGTCTTCAGTGTGCTGACAGCGTTACCCAGTTTTTCAACCAGTTGGGCATAAATTCCTTTCTGTGCATAAATGCGGCATGCAGCAGTACAATCTTGCCCGGCATTATAAAAACCAAATGCCCGAATCCCATCGACTACTTCATCAAGGTCTGCATCATCAAACACCAGTACCGGCGCTTTCCCACCCAGTTCCATATGTGTACGTTTCACGCTTTGCGCAGTATGGCGAATGATATGCGCCCCGGTGGGGATTGAACCGGTCAGTGACACCATAGCGATATCTTTATGGCCGGTAAGTGCATCACCAACGGTCTGGCCACGGCCAAATAACACACTTAACACCCCTGCGGGGAAGAGATCTTTTGCCAGTTCAGCCAGTTTAAATGTGGTCAGCGGCGTGATTTCTGATGGCTTAATGACCACGCAGTTACCTGCTGCCAAAGCCGGGCCAAGTTTCCATGCTGCCATCATCAAGGGGTAGTTCCATGGCGCAATGGACGCCACCACCCCAACCGGGTCACGGCGAATCATGGATGTATGCCCTTCCAGATACTCACCCGCAGCGGAGCCGCTCAGGCAACGAGCAGCACCGGCAAAAAAACGGAATACATCGGCAACAGCAGGGATTTCATCGTTTAGTACCGCGTGAAAGGGCTTGCCACAGTTTTGTGATTCCAGGTGGGCAAACGTTTCTGCGTTTTGCTCAATGATGTCGGCAAGTGCCAGCAGCTTTTCTGCTCGTTCACGTGGAACAACCTGGCTCCACTGGTCAAATGCAGCACTGGCAGCGCTGACTGCACTGTTAACTTGCTCCACTGTTGCTTCAGGCACCTGAAGCAACACTTCACCGGTAGCAGGGTTGTAGACGGGAAGAGGTTCACCTTGTCCAGAAACCAGTTGTCCATTGATTAAAAGTTGGCTTTGCATGTAATTTTCCTTGTTTGCTTTGGTGTTGCTGTCTCATTATTTTTCACTGCCTGCGGTTGTGTCGGTGTCGCGTGTTAACCACCATGCCCCCAGAATGGGCAACATGGTGGCGACCATCACAACCAGTGCTACAACATTTGTCACAGGGACATCCCGTGGTCTTCCTAGCTGGTTCAGTAACCATAACGGCAGTGTTTGTTCATGTCCTGCCGTGAATGTCGTTACGATTATTTCGTCAAACGAAAGTGCAAATGCCAGCATCCCGCCAGCAAGCATGGCAGAGGCCAGACCGGGTAAAATAATGTAGCGAAAGGTTTGCCAACCATCCGCCCCCAGGTCCATGGATGCTTCAACCAGGTTCCAGGATGTTCGCCGAAAACGTGCCACCACATTGTTGAACACAATGACCACACAGAAAGTGGCATGCCCAACAACCAGTGTGAACATCCCCGGCGTTATCCCCAATTTGTTAAAGGCGGTGAGCAATGCCAGCCCGGTGATAATGCCGGGTAATGCAATGGGTAACATCAATACAAAACTGATGATGTTACGGCCAAAAAATGCCTTTCGCCAAAGAGCTGCTGCAGCTAACGTGCCAAGTATTAAAGCAATAACCGTGGCAAGTGCCGCAACTTTAAGTGACAACGTCACAGCAGCGAGGATGTCCGCCCGTGATGCAGCCACTTGAAACCAGTGTAGCGTGAATCCGGACGGCGGGAAGCTGAAGGCAGCTTCTTCTGTATTAAACGCATAAAGCGCAATGATGATTAACGGGAAGTGAAGAAAGATGATGACCACCCAGGCAGTGGCCGTGAGCCAAAATGGGGCGCGATTAGAGTGCATCGAACGCTCCCAGGCGTTTAACCAACGCCAGCCATAAGCCTATTAGCACACAAGGTACGATGGTAAACGCCGCAGCCATGGGCATATTGCCTATAGCGCCCTGCTGAACATAGACCATATTGCCAATGAAGTACCCCGGTGGGCCCACCAGTTGCGGAATAATAAAATCCCCCAATGTCAGTGAAAATGTAAAAATGGAGCCCGCAGCAATACCGGGAATAGCCAGCGGCAGAACCACATAGCGCAATGTTTGCCCCGGCCTGGCTCCCAGGTCTGCCGAGGCCTGCAATGCTGAAGACGGCACCCGTACCAAGGCTGCATGTACCGGGAGGATCATAAAGGGCAGCCAGATATAAACAAACACGCCAAAACGCCCAAGCCCGGAGGTCGATAACGTTGTTCCTCCCATACCAGGTATACTGAGTACAGCGTTTAACACACCCTCCAGCCCCATATGGGTCAAAAACCACTGCGCCACGCCATCTTTTGCCAGTAATAACGTCCATGCATAGGCTTTAACAATATAGCTGGCCCACATTGGCAGCATAACCGCAATATACAAAAAAGCTTTCATGCGGCCACTGGCATAACGCGCCATATACCAGGCAAGCGGAAAAGCCAGCACTGCGCTTGCCAGTGTGACGAGTAAAGCCATAACCAGTGTTCGGGAAATGATGTCGTAATTTGCCGGGGTGAATAACGCAGCCAGGTTGGCGAGTGTCAGGTCTGGCAATACTGACATCGTGAAGTCGTCAAACGTGTAAAACCCTTGCCACAGCAGTGTGAATAATGAACCCAGATAGATGATGGCGAACCACATCACCGGTGGAGTCAATAATAACGCCAGCCACAATAGCGGCCTGCGCCAAAGAAACGTACTAACATTACGCCTTAAGCTGTAGTGCGGTATCTCTTTTGCGGCTCCCTGCATATTCATCGGCTTTCCTCCGCCAATGGCACCATTGCTGCTTCAGGCCATGACAGAGACACTTGCTGGCCTGGCTGGTAAAGCCCGTAATCACTTCCCAGCGTATTAGTGTGGCTCACCAGCAAACGTTCACCATTGGCTAACTGCACATCCAGCCGTGTTGCCGCACCGAAATATTGAACCTCCTTTACTGTGCCTTGTGCCTGAAATTCCGCCAGGTTATCCAGTTGGATATGCTCAGGGCGAAGTGCAAAACTTCCCGTCTTCCCGGTAATTGTGTTGCAGGATTCTCCCGACAGCACATTGGCTGTCCCCACAAAACGGGCGACAAACTCAGTCGCTGGTTGGTTATACAGAACACGAGGGGAATCAACCTGTTCAATACGGCCATTATTGAATACTGCCACCCGGTCGGACATGGACAGCGCTTCACTTTGGTCATGGGTCACGAAGACGAAAGTGATGCCCAGAGAGCGTTGCAGCGTTTTCAGCTCTAACTGCATTTGTTCACGCAATTTAAGATCAAGCGCGCCAAGTGGCTCATCCAGCAGTAGTACCTTTGGGCGGTTTACCAGAGCACGGGCCAGTGCAACGCGCTGGCGCTGCCCACCAGACAGTTGCCAGGGTTTACGCTGGCGCACAAACCCTAAAGCTACCCGTTCCAGCGCTTCCTGCGCCTGAGCCATGCGCTGTTTTTTGCCAACGCCTTTCACCATCAACCCGTATGCCACGTTATCCAGCACACTCATATGGGGAAATAATGCATAATCCTGAAAGACGGTATTTACATCGCGTTCATAAGGTGGGATTCCTGTGACATCTCGCCCATGAATTAAAATACGCCCTGCACTGCTTTGTTCAAAACCCGCAATCAGACGCAGGCATGTGGTTTTGCCCGAGCCGGATGGCCCGAGCATGGAGAAGAATTCCCCTTCGTTGATTGCGAGAGTGACGCTGTCAACAGCGCGTACTTCGCCAAAACGCCGGGAGACATTTTCAAACTGTACTGCGTAAGACATAAAACCCCCGGCATTAACGCCCACCCATTATCGCGATGTAATCCTGAGTCCAGCGGCTGTAGGGGACATATTTGCCACCCTGTGCAACGGGTGTTTTCCAGAATGCGATTTTAGAAAAGCTGCCGTATCCATTGGTTTCGCACCCTTTGTCGCCCAACAAAGTGCTGGCTTTGCAGCCTGCCGGGACTGCCGGTAATGAACCAAACCAGGCGGCTACATCACCCTGCACTTTTGGCGTCAACGACCAGTTCATCCACTTGTATGCGCAGTTAGGGTGTTTTGCATCCGTATGCATCATTGTGGTGTCTGCCCAGCCAGTAACACCTTCTTTCGGTATGGTGGTGGCAATGGGCTGCCCTTCGCCTTTCAGTACGTTAGCCTGATAAGGCCAGGATCCGGATGCCACTACGCCTTCATTTTTGAAATCACTCATCTGGACCGTGGCATCATGCCAGTAGCGGTGTATCAGGGCGTGCTGGTCACGTAATACTTTCAGTACCGCTTTATACTGTTGTTCGTTAAGTTCATAGGGGTCGGTTATCCCCAACTGGGGTTGGGTCGCTTTAACAAACAATGCGGCATCGGCAATGTATATCGGGCCATCATAAGCCTGCACGCGGCCAGCATTGGTCTTTCCATCAGGTAGTTGCTGTTTAGTAAAAACTACTGACCATGAATCTGGCGGGGTTGGGAAGGTTTTCGTGTTATACATCAGCAGGTTTGGCCCCCACTGATACGGTGTGCCATACACTTTGCCTGCCACCGTAAACCAGGGGGCATCTTTAAGACGTGGGTCAACATTTTTCCAGTTCGGTATCAATGCCGTATTAATCGCCTGAACGCGTTTACCCATGATAAGTCGCAATGAGGCATCACCTGATGCAGTCACCAGGTCATAGCCACCTTTTGCCATCAAACTCACCATTTCATCGGAAGTCGCTGCAGTTTTAACATTTACTGCACACCCCGTTTCTTTCTCAAATTGCGTTACCCAGTCGTAGTTTTTATCACTTTGCCCCCGCTCGATGTACCCAGGCCAGGCAATGATATCGAGCCGCCCTTCACCGGGCCCAACTTCTGTGGGCGCAGCATAAACTACCGGGCTGGCAATGGCAGAAAATAAACAGAGGGATAACAGGCTGCGTGCAAAACGATATGTCATGAGTATGGCTCCTGTCTTATTAAAAATAATCAGGCCCGCCCTGGCGTAAAAATATCTCCCGTAAAAACAGTAGACTGTTCCGTCTCTTTTCCGGTACCTGTAACAGACTATTTCGCCGGGCTGTGATTAAGCGCGCAATTTTGTCTGGCAGGTTTTTAGGAGTTTCAGAAAGAGAGTGAACTTTTAAAGTGTAGACAGGGAGTTAGCGGTTGTTCATGAAAAATGGAGAGTATTGAAATTTCCTATGAAGACATTGCCTGCGCATGACGTAATAACTTGGCAAGTGTACGCACAGCCTGTACTTCCCGCTCCTGCCAGGGGAATGAGGTATTAACACGGAACCCATTAAGCCCTGCGGGGCCGAAGGTAAACATGCTGACAGGAGCCAGGCTAATTTGAGCATTAATTGCCGCAGTATTAAGCGCCCGTGTATCAATACCATCAGGTAATGAGACCCATAAGAAATACCCACCATCGTGTTGTGTGATAACACAACTTTCTGGTAAGTGCTGGCGCAGTATTTGCCAGGCCTTTTGTTTACGCTCTGCCAACACTCGGCGCAAACGACGCAGATGGGTATCGTAGCTTCGGGTGGTGAGGTAATCAGCCAGCGCCATTTGCACTGGAGCACTCCCGGAAAGGGTGCTCATCAGTTGCAGTTGCTGAATACGCCGGGCATAACGACCAGCAGCGACCCACCCTACACGGAATCCAGCAACCAGGCACTTGGAGAATGAAGAACAATGCAGTGTAATTCCAGAGGTATCAAAAGCACGGAAAGGCGCTGGGCGTTGGTTACCCTGATAAAGCTCACCATATACATCATCTTCAATTAATGTCACCTGATGCAGTGCCAGCAAATCAATTATTTGTTGTTTCCGCTCGTCAGGTAATGTGAAACCGAGCGGGTTTTGGTGATTTCCCATCAACCAGCATGCTTTTACTGGCCAGTTGTGCAATGCCTGCTTCAGCGCCGAAAGATCAATACCATGGTGAGGTGAACTGGGAATTGCTATGACTTTAAGTTTGAGGCGCTCAATGGCCTGTAGCGCACCATAAAAGCATGGCGTTTCCACTACAACCCAGTCTCCAGGTTCTGTGACTGCCTGCAGGCTAAGATTTAGTGCTTCAAGCGCCCCAGTAGTAATGACTATTTCGTCCGGTGATATGGTTAACCCATGTTGGGCGTAGCGGCGGGCGATGGCCTGGCGTAACTCGCGATGCCCGGGAGGCAAGTTTTCAGTCATGCTTACAGCACTGGTGTTACGTGCCACGTGAGCAAGAGAACGGTTAAGCTGTGCCAATGGAAACAAGCGAGGATCTGGGAACGCAGAACCAAAAGGAACCACACCCGCACGGCTACTGGCCTGCAATACATCAAAAATGTAGCTGTTGATGTCTACATTCTCCTGGTGAAGCAGCGGTGCAGACATGCCCGGTGTGGTAGTTGGCGCAGGTGGTGAGACGTAATAGCCGGATTGTGGGCGTGCTGAAATTAGCCCCCGGCTTTCCAGCAACTGGTAGGCATGAGTGACAGTCATAAAGCTCATACCACTGTGACCTACCTGCTCACGTATTGATGGTAGCCTGTCACCGGGGTGCCACACGCCTAATTCAATCTGATGAGAGATACGTTCAGCCAGTTGCTGGTATTTTTTCACAGGCTATGGCGCGTCATCGAACAATGGGGTTGATTTGCCGTTATCATCGACTGCAACAAAGTTAAACTCACCATGAATAACTTCTTCCCTGCCATCGGCATACATCTGCTCCAGATAAATAGTCACAGTGACAGTCAGGCTGGTATTACCCACGCGAGTCACTCTGCCAACCAGCTCAACAATCGAACCCGATGGGATAGGATGTTTAAAATTGATCTTTTCCGTAGACACCGTAACCAGACGTTTGCGGCAAAAACGGGTGGCGGCAATAAATGAAACTTCATCCATCCAGGCCAGGGCAGTTCCACCAAACAGTGTTGAATGGTGGTTGATAGTGGTCGGGAACACAACTTTGGCAACACTGGTTTCGGAAAAATTAATCTTTTCTTCTATCCAGGCCGCATCTTTTTGGTTCATTCGCGAGACTTCCTGTTAACAAATTTTACCCACCTCACGAACACGCACAGGCTTTGCTTTGTACACAGTATGCACTTGGCATCAGGCAGGTTTAGTGGAGCGCTATGATAACACTTTTTTAACTAACAGGTGCCACCTCTGCGAGTCATCAATAACAATTTAATTATTTTTGGCATTTTTTTATAACTGTTATAGATAAATAGCCGCTAACTGTGGCTGCTAAACAGAACCACGGCTAAATAAGATAAAGCCACTACTCGGTATCTATGAGGTTCTTATTGTGGCGTTTGATGCCTTTCACCTGGCGAGGATCCAGTTCGCTTTTACTGTTTCGTTCCATATTATTTTCCCGGCTATCACCATTGGGCTTGCCAGCTACCTGGCGGTGCTCGAAGGGCATGTGTTTCGAGGGAAAGTTAATGCCGAGGGAGGGTACCATTAATGAACCGAACGCCGGTATGGCGAAAGCTGAGTTGGCTCTTGATCATTTGGGCCGCCAGTGTTCTGACGCTGGGTGTGGTCAGTTGCTTATTTCGCTTGCTGATGCAACTGGCTGGGTTGCATTCCCATTAAACCTTACTCGCCAGGCTTAATTTGCCTGGCGGTAACCACATTGTTTCTTCGTTACCCGGCTATGCCCATGTAGCCATGTACCCCCATATACACCCCCACCAGGGCAATAAGTACACTGGAAAAGTAAGGTGCCCGACGTGCCAGCGTATTGAAACCCTGCCAGCGTTTTGCAACTTGCTGCACACTGAGTGCAGCACCAACACCGACGGTTACCAATGTCAGCGCAAGGCCAATACTGAAACAGACCACCAGCGTTGCTCCCAGCGCCAGCGCTTTCAACTGAATGCAAATAAGCAGCACTGTAATTGCTGCTGGGCATGGCAACAAACCACCGGTCAGGCCAAACAATAGAATTTGCCAGTTGGTAACTTCTTTGCCATGAAAGCGGTGGCGAATATCGTTGGCATGGGCAAGTTCGTGGGCATCTTGGTATTCTTTTGAATTCACATCCAGGCCTGCAAGCATTGCATGATCATGCCCATGGTCATCTTCGGTAAATGCTAATTCGTACTTATGAGAATGCCCACTATGGCCCAGTGATAATTGCACTGTGAATTCATGGGGTTCCGGCACTGCGGCTGTAGATTCCAGATAACTGCCCTTGTTTACAAAACTAAAGGCATCTACTGCGCCACCTGGCTCACGTACAGTTTCCAGATAAACGTGTTCTGCTGGCCATGTATGCCCACTCAGCATTGATAACCGCCAGTGAGGTGGCTGCCCTTCTTCAAATATAGATAGCTCCACTACCCCATGTCCGGTATCTATCTGTTGAACATCTGCGTGATGGCTATGACTGTGAGAGTGATCATGTTCATGCTCTTGCATAGATTCAAGCCAGTTTTTCTCACCTTGCCATGTGCGCCTGAACATCCACCACGCTGTTCCGAGAATGATGATTGCGGAGATGACTTGCAGCCAGGGTTCTGCGGATTCAGCAGTGAATTTATTGCTGAGATACATGCCGCCAAAGGCAATCAACCACACCACCGCCGTATGCGACAACGTTGCCGCAAGCCCAAGCATAGCGGCCTGGCGCACAGTACCTTTAATGGCAATAATGAACGCTGCCATCATAGTTTTAGAATGACCAGGTTCCAGACCATGAAGAACCCCGAGTAGAATGGCGCTGGGAATAAAAAACCATGCATTACCTTGCTGAAGAAGTACTGTGAACTCATTCATGATAATAATTCTTATTTTGATTATGAAGATTTTAAAATTGTACTCCCCCCCAGTAAAAAATACTACTGCCCAGTATAATTGTTATGTTATATTGTACCAATATCTGCTATTCAGGATCGCTTTATGCCCCATACAATTCGTGACAGAAAGAAACTAAAAGCCCGCACCAGCAAGATTCAGGGGCAAGTTGCTGCGTTGAATAAAATGCTTGATGAACCACATGAGTGTGCGGCTGTATTGCAGCAAATTGCAGCAATACGTGGTGCGGTAAATGGTTTACTGCGCGAGGTTATCAAAGGTCACCTGACCGAGCATATTGTCCATCAGGGTGAAGAGATCAAGCGTGAAGAAGACCTGGAAGTTGTCCTGAAAGTGCTGGACTCCTACATAAAATAACCCTTCCCACCCACTAAAATTTTACTGGTGACAATCTTGCTGCCGGTTTTTAGTTATGGCAAAATCAAAACAATCCGTATAGATTGATTGTTCATTAAAGGAATGCCATGGCCCGTTCCCGCAATAAAGATCCTCAGGCGCTGCGCCAGTCTCTGTTGGATTTCGCAACCCACTTAATTGTAACGCAAGGCTTGCATGGCCTGACTATGGACAAGGTCGTGAAAGGCACTGGTATCAGTAAAGGGGGTCTTCAATACCACTTCCCTACTCGCCAGGCACTGGTAGATGCTGTGTTTGACACAACAATGCAGCAATTTCTTACTGAAGTGGAAACAGAAATGGCCGCAGATAAAGGCCCAGGTTTACGTGCAACCAGAGCTTATATCCGGGCATGTGTAAGAGAAATGAGTGAGCAGGAAGTCGCGCTTAATCAAGGAATTATGGCCGCATTATTTGCCGACCCTGTATTACGGGAACGCTGGGCAGACTTCATTAACACCCAAATTCCTGTAGATGATAAAGACATCGATAATGGGACAACTGCCCTATTCTGCCGTATGGCGGCCGATGGCCTGTGCTATGCCAGTTTATGTAATTTGCACCCAATGACCCCCCCCCAACGTGAAGCCCTTGTTCAACGCCTGTTAGCGCTGACGGAGTAATTACCCATGACCTGGTTTTATCTGAGCATTGCAATTCTGTGTGAAGTTATTGCTACTTCCTCCCTGAAATTATCCGACGGTTTTACTCGTCTGTGGCCTTCCCTGATTACTGTTCTGGGATATGGTGTGGCGTTCTATTTGCTTGCAGTATCCATGCGAACCTTGCCTACTGGGATTATTTATGCGATCTGGTCGGGTACCGGTGTTGTGCTGATAGGCCTTGTGGGTTGGTTATTCATGGGCCAAAAACTTGATTTACCCGCCATGCTGGGAATGGGGCTAATTATTGCCGGTGTGCTGGTTATTAACTTATTTTCTGGTACGGTTTCTCATTAATGCTAAGTGCTGTGCTCTGGCCTTTATTGCTACCAGAGTCGCCATCAGCTTATTCTGCATTTGCTTTTCTTACACTCCCTTTGCAAGGCTTTGCAAAACTCCTGACAGATTGATTTTTTCTCTGCAATAGTGAGCGGGTCAGCCGGAGGGAGTGTAGCAATGCGTCATGCAGCCGTTTGTTTAATCTTAATCTGTTGTTCACTGGCGACCAACCAGGTCACCGCCTGGACGCTAACACCTGAGCATGCCGGGTTGCGCAGCCTGGATTACCAGTTGTTGCATGAAGCAGACACCGATGAGCTTCGCGCAGTAGCAGAAGAAGCAGCTCATGATTCCCGTGAACAACTTCATGAAGTGACTCACCGTAAACCAATACGTTACCAGTTCTGACCACAGACACCCATCACCGGAGATACATCGTTATCTCTTCTATTATCCAGGTTTACCACTTTGTCATCTTCTGCCTGTTAACGATTAAACAGTTAGTCTAATCGTTAATTACTGCTTTAAGGTTCGGTTTTATGTTTTTGTTTATTCCTGTGATGGTCTGAATCGCTATGATATTCTTCGGTGGCTACTAAAATCTATTTTTATAAACGGAGTTATAATGAAGAAAGGATTAACTTCATTCGCGGCCCTTTTATTGTTAGCCGGATGTAAGGAGCCAGATATTATTGGCGAATGGGCCGGGGACCATAACACATTCAATGCCGGTGCGATTATTTCTTTATTTTCCGATACAGAACTAAAATTCGCCAGTGAAAAAATAACCGTTTCAGATTTGAAAAAATCAGGCGGCACATATATTTTTTATGTGAAATTAGGTGAAGCAAAGCATACCCGTGAATGGGTGGACGAAGCACTGGTCAAAGCAGAGCGGCGGCGAACACCGCATAAAACCCATGTCAACCTCACCATCACTGATTTACCAGAAGAAACCAAAGTTTTTGATACGGTTGATTTGCAAAGCCTCTCCAGGGCAGGCTTACTGGAAACAGGGGAACATACCGCTTCTATTAACTGGGAAAATGCACGTATTTTTGTTTATACCAGGGCACTAGAGGGTAAATACACTAATCCTTATACATTCCGATCCAGTACCTGGTGTGCCTTGAAAGTCCCCTTTACCGGGTCTCTCCCCAAAGTGGCAGGTTATCTTCGGATACCTAAAGTTACTCGTGATGATATAGCGCAAGATCCTGCCCACTATGGGATGACTGATTTACAAATTGACGAGATGGTTAAAAATAAAAATGAGATTATTGATGTTTTTAATGATGCCTTCTCTGCCATTACTGTTAACTACCCACACACAATAACTTTCAGTGACTCTTTTATGGACTTATTTGTGTCCAAAGGAGGAAATCAGCCTATGGGAAAATTCTCTTACGCCATAAGCGAAAAAGAACTTATTCTTTATTATGGAAAAATGGATGGGGAATATATCAATAACGTACTTGGGAGGAGTTTCGATTATAGTGGAACCAAGCACCACACATGCGAGAAAATTATCACAGAGAAAACCCCTGAGATTATGAATGCAAAATACCATGCACTCAGATATAACAGATTAGCACTGCTTGCAATTAACCCTGACGGGGAGTTTGAAGACTGATTTCTTAACTCTGTCACGATGATTCTCTGTAGACCTGTTGCCCCGGTACAGGGGGCAACAGAGCCCAACAGCCTTAAAATTAACGCCCTTTCCGCCCTGGCAATGTTTTCATTAACTCTTCCGGTGTCACTGATGCCACCACGCTGCCTGGTAACGGCATCTTCATAATATGGTTTTTCATTTTGCCAATGACGTGCATCTCACAGGGTTTACAGTCAAACTTCAGAGTCAGCACTTCATCCTGATGCACCAGTTGCATGGGCGTTGCCCGCCCTTTCACACCCTGCACGCCTTTGGCCTGTTTGGGGCATAAGTTAAACGCAAAACGCAGGCAGTGTTTGGTGATCATTACCGGTACATCGCCTTTCTCTTCATGGGCCTCATAAGCCGCATCAATCAGTTTAACCCCATAACGATGGTAAAAATCCCGGGCTTTCTGGTTGTACACATTGGCAAGAAAAGTCAGGTTTGATTCAGGGTAAACAGGGGGTGGAACGCTGACGGGTTTACGGCTGCCACGTTGGTAATTCGCCATACGGGCATCAGTTAACAGAGCGACGGTTTCACGGCGTAACTGGTTCAACAGGCTGTTGGGTACAAACAACGGTGGCGCTAAAGCTATGCTCACATCACGCGGGTAATAGCAACTTTGCCCCAGTTTCGCCACGCCATCATGCAACTGGCTTTGTGCTTTTTCCGGGTTATTCGCAATATCAAACTGGCCATCAAGGGTATGCGTTACACTCACGCCATCTTCACTGGTTGCAGTCAGTACCAATTGTTCCTGCCAGCCACTTAATTCAAGATCAACCGCGATACGCCGTTCGCTGGAGGTTTTGAGTAAAGCCTGTTGCCAGTTGTGGTCCAGGTTGCGATTAAGCGGATGATGAGGGCGGATTTTATGTAAATCAGCAGGCATTTCATTCGGCCAGACCCGGTAACGCCCTTCCCCCGTTTTCTCAACGGTATTCACCCGGAAACCCACTACCTCGCGTTTGATCATCACATTCAGGCCATCACCGTTAGCCAGTGGCTCACTGGTTTCCACATCAAGGTGTTTAGCTGCAACACTCAGCACTTCACCAACAGGCAAGCCAATAAATTTCGGTGAATCAAAAGCACCAATATCCTGCTTACGCTGATTCACAAAATAGTCTGTGCTGCCGCGGTGAAAGGTTTTATCCGGAGAAGGGATAAAGAAGTGTTCAGTGCGCCCGGCAGAGGCACGTGCAAGATCACTGCGCGACTCAATAATGTTATCCAGTAACTGGCGGTAATAAGCGGTTATGTTTTTCACATAACTCATGTCTTTATAACGGCCTTCGATTTTAAAAGAGCGCACACCCGCGTTGATTAACGCTTCCAGGTTGGCGCTCTGGTCATTGTCTTTCATCGAAAGCAGGTGTTTTTCATAAGCAACTACCCGGCCATGGTCATCTTTCAGGGTATAAGGCAGGCGGCAGGCCTGGGAGCAGTCCCCGCGGTTAGCACTGCGCCCGGTTTGCGCATGAGAGATGTTGCACTGCCCGGAGTACGCCACACACAACGCACCATGAATAAAAAACTCGATGGTAGCATCGGTATTTTCATGAATATCTGCAATCTGGTTCAGATTCAGCTCACGCGCCAGAACGATTTGCGAGAATCCGGCATTCCCTAAAAAACGGGCTTTATCCACACTGCGAATATCGCATTGGGTGCTGGCATGCAGCTCAATGGGGGGAATATCCAGCTCAAGGATCCCCATGTCCTGAACAATCAGCGCGTCCACCCCGGCCTGATACAGGTCAGTAATCAGCTTTTGTGCGCCAGCTAACTCATTGTCATGAAGAATCGTATTCAGTGTCACAAACACTTTGGCACCAAACTGGTGAGCAAAAGGAACCAGTTCAGCAATATCTTTCAGGCTGTTCGATGCGTTATGGCGGGCGCCGAAGTCCGGGCCACCAATATAGACCGCATCAGCGCCATGCAGAATGGCTTCGCGGGCTATTTCGGCATCGCGTGCCGGGCTGAGCAGTTCAAGTTTATGAGTTTGCAGGCGCATAATTGTCTTATTCAGGTTTATTGAAAGGCGGCTATTGTAGTCAGAATCGGGTATGAGCAAAACCGCTTTTCACGGGAAAGTTGCTCCGTTTTAAACCGTAGACGATGGATAGTGAATCAGCGACTGAAATACCGTGGTTATTCCACTACGGTTGGCATAACTATGAGGAACATCGGCAATAAAGCGCCATGCTTCACCGGCGGAAAGGGTGTGCCATTGCCCATCAACACACAACGATAATTCGCCTGTAAGAACAACCACATGTTCAATAACACCCTGTTCATGGGGGCTGGAGTCACTCTGTGTCCCTGGTGCCAATGTAATGTTGAACATATCGAAACGTAATGCCGGGTCATAGGGGAATAGAGGTGTCACCACCATTGCCTGTTGTTGAGCATCATAAACAGGCCGTTCACTGCCAGGCGTGGTAATAAACCGCGACAAAGGTACATTCAGGCCAGTGGCAATTTTCCATAGTGTGGCCACTGTCGGGCTGGATTCATTGCGCTCGATTTGCCCAAGCATGGCCTTTGAAACACCGGTTTTCTCAGCAGCCTGAGCAAGGCTCCATCCACGTTGTTGACGCAACTGCTTCAATGTTGATGCCAGCCAGCTTGCAATATCATCCATAAATTTCTCCTGTGTGGCTGGTCAGTATAGCGCCTTGTACGTTATAACGCACGGTGATATAGTCCGGACGTTATAACGCACAGCGCAGGAGACGTTATGAGGCACACATTCCTTCCTTTCCCAACGGTTATGTCCGGTTTTGTTGCGGTATTAGTTGGCTATGCCAGTTCAGCCGCTATTATTTGGCAGGCAGCCACTGCTGCAGGTGCGACAGCCAACCAGATTGCTGGCTGGATGACCATGCTGGGTATTGCGATGGGTGCCAGTTCTCTGATTTTATCCTGTTGGTACCGTATTCCGGTGCTCACCGCGTGGTCCACGCCGGGTGCCGCATTACTGGCTACCAGCCTGCACGGGCTTACTATTAATGATGCTATTGGCGTTTTTGTCTTTGCTAATCTGCTTATTGTTTTGTGTGGCGTGACGGGGTTATTTGCCCGGCTGATGAAAATCATTCCCCACAGCCTTGCTGCGGCCATGTTGGCTGGGATATTACTGCGTTTTGGGCTGGATGCATTTACTAACCTGCAGGGTCACCTGGCGTTAACCGGTACCATGCTCGTTTGCTGGGTGGTGGCACGCCGTATTGCGCCGCGTTATGCCATTGTTTTCGCTCTGCTTGTCGGGCTGGTTATTTGTGCAATGACAGGCAGTATAGATACCCGGCATATTAATACCCATTTTGTAATACCTCAGTGGGTAACACCGCACTTTTCTCTGCCAGCCTTATTGGGGGTTGGTGTGCCCTTTTTCCTGGTCACTATGGCATCACAAAATGCGCCAGGTGTGGCAACCATGAAAGCATCTGGTTACCACCTGCCGGTTTCATTATTGATGGTTGTCACCGGCACCTTGTCACTATTGCTGTCGCCATTTGGGGTATTTTCTGTCTGTATCGCTGCCATAACCGCCGCGATTTGCCAGAGCCCAGAGGCACATCCTGATGCACAACAACGCTGGAAAGCATCTGCAATGGCTGGCGTATTTTATCTGCTTGCTGGGTTATCTGGTGCCACCATTACATCTTTGATGGCCGCTGTACCGCAGGCGTGGATTCAAACACTTGCCGGGTTAGCATTATTAGGCACCATCAGTGGCAGCCTGGTGCAGGCGCTGAATATCCCTCACCAGCGTGATGCTGCCATTATTACCTTTTTAATCACCGCAAGCGGGGTAACTTTGGGTGGTGTAGAAAGTGCGTTTTGGGGGCTGATTGCCGGTGGTGTTTGTTATGCTTGCCTGGCCCCTAAAGCGCGCATGGCGGAAGGTGTACAGCCATAAACAGCGCGGAAACGGTTTGAAAAATGGCTCGAAGAACTGAAACCACACTGCAGAGCGATATCGGTAAGCGGTAATTGCCCTGCTTTCACCAGTTGTTCGGCTTTGATCATTCGGCGCTGCATTACATACTGATGCGGCGCAACACCAACCGACTGGCGGAACATGCGCGCAAAATGAAATTCGCTGAGCCCTGCCTGCGCCGCCAGCCTGTCCAGAGTAATGGCCGTATCAAGGTGATGCTCTACCCATTCCACAGTCTGGCGTAAAACCACTGGTGCCAGACCACCTTTTACCGGGGGCAACTTCCACTGAACGGTGCTGTAGCGCTGCACAATGTGAGTGAGCAACAATGTAGATGCGGTACTGAGCACCAGGTGGTTTGCCTGTTCCCCCCAGGCGTTATTGAGCAAAAACTGGCGATAGAGTTGGGTAATCTGGGTATCTTCGGCAAACGTCCGTTCATCAAGCTGAATACTGGCCGGGCTGCGGTCCCAAATCTCTTCCGCAATTGCGCGTAAATGCGTATCGGTACAATAAAGGTGGACAAACGAAAGATCTGCCCGCACATCCCATGTAGATTCACTCTGCTCGGGCATCAGGCAAAACCGGTCTGGCCCGCCGCCGTTTTTCCAGCCCTGGTGTGTTTTGTGGTAGGTTTCGTACCCGTCGGCCACATACAAACTTAATGTATGGTGGTCACTCATCTGCGTGATGGTGTCATGCTTATTTGACCAGGATGCCAGTTGTACCCCAGAGTTAAGCTGCACACTGTCGTGTAATACCGCCTTGTGCTGGCGCAAATTTTCGAATGCGTGGTAACCCATATCGCTCTGCCATTGCTTCATCTGTTTGACAGTCTACGGTGGCAATTTCTCCCCTGCCAGCCATTACCAGAAAAAAAACCGCAAGAATATGCAAGTACACCACAACCGGCTGCAAGCCACTTTGCGCAGGCCGCTGCACACTACTTGTTACTTTTTCAGGGTAATGAGGTTATTCATGAACGCAGTACTGTATATTTTGGTCGTGGTCATCTGGGGGACTACCTGGATTGCCATTGCCATGCAACAAGGGCCGGTTGCTGTATCCGTTTCTATTTTCTGGCGGTTTGCTGTGGCTTGTGTCGTGTTATGGCCGGTGATGCTAATGACCCGCCGCCTGAAGGCTATGCACAAACAAGACCATTTACTCTGCCTGCTACAGGGGTGCTGTGTTTTCGGGTTCAACTTTTTTTGCTTCTACCATGCTGCCGCCTGGATAACCAGCGGGTTGGAGTCAGTTATCTTTTCTATGGCTGTTCTGTTCAACGCGGTAAACAGTTTCCTCTTTTTTGGCCAGCGCCCGGCACCACGTTTTTATGTTGCTGCTGTATTGGGGCTGGTTGGTATGGTGGTGTTGTTCTGGGATGATGTGGCAGGCCATACGCTTTCGCTTACCTTGCTGGCGGGTATTGGTTTGAGTGCATTGGGAACGTATGGGTTTTCTTTGGGGAATATGATTAGTGCACGCCACCAGAAACGTGGGCTGGATACACTCACCACCAACAGCTGGGCCATGCTGTACGGTACGTTGGTGATGGGAGCGATTGGCCTGTTCAGTGGCAGCCATTTTATGCCTGAATGGGATACCCGTTATATTAGCGCACTGCTTTATCTGGGGATTTTTGGTTCAGTCATTGCTTTCGGTGCCTATTTCACTTTGGTTGGCCGTATTGGCCCCGCGAATGCAGCCTGGAGCACTCTGCTTTTTCCCCTGGTGGCATTAACAATTTCAACCTTGTTTGAAGGTTACCAGTGGAAAATTAACGCGGTCATTGGGCTGGTTCTGATTTTGGCAGGAAACCTGGTTATGTTCGTGCCTGTCAGTAGAATTCGTGCCGGTTTACGCCTGAAAAGCGCCTGACACTCTGTGCGACAGGGAAAAGTGTGGTGCGCGTAGCACAAAGGCACTTTTGACAACACATGCAGCCCAGAAGCTGCAACACTGCTTAAGATACTGTCAAAAAGGGCTTTTACGATGAACACGCCACACTTACGTATTGCCAGACCGGTTACCTCTCTGACACAAAGTGAAGTGCTCTACTGTACAGGGCTTGGGCTGGAGGTCACTGGCCGCTTTGATGAGCATAATGGCTTTAGCGGCATTATGTTGTCGTACCCGCAGGCAGCATGGCACCTTGAGTTCACATTGTGCCATCGCCACCCAATTACTCCGGCTCCGGGAAGCGAAGACCTGCTGGTACTCTATTACCCAGACCCAACCTGCTGGCGGCAGCGTTGCGAAAAAATGCGCCTTGCCGGGTTTCATGCGATTAACAGTTACAACCCCTACTGGGATCACCATGGGCAAACTTTTATTGATAACGACGGCTACCGCACAGTGATTCAGCAAAGCCAGTGGCCGGTTACACCTTCTGAGCCAGCAGCGTCGCAAACCGCAGTTTAATGCGGTTGCCATCGCTGTCAGTTTTATGCAATTCCCCCACATCTTCATTGTATTTATGCAGGTCCCAGCCTGCATAATACGCAGCCAGTTCACCCTCTTTGAAGGTAAACGGGAATCCGACAGAACATGGAAAATCAGCGGTACTCATTGCTGAGACAATTAAATTCAACCCACCAGGGCGTGTGGCTTCCTGCATCTGGTTAATCAGCCGGGGAATAGCCGCAGGTTCCAGAAACATCATAACCACGGTGGATAATAATAAATCATACGCACCGTGGAAATTAACCTGATTCAGGTCCGCCACTGCAGCGTCGAGATTATTTAATTTTTCCTGCCGGGCAATGCGTTGCAGGTTTTCTATGCTGGCAACGTTTTTATCCCAGGCCTGTACTTGATGCCCGGCATCTGCCAAATAAAGGCTGTTTCTCCCATTACCACAGCCCAGGTCAAGCACCTGGCTGTTAGGTTTTAGCCGGGGAGCCGCACTGCGTAATTCAGAATGCGGTAAGGTAAGCCCGTAGTTGTCATGAAAATAGTTTTCTGTGCGCATCGTTTTCTCCCACCACTGCCTGCAACGAGTGGCAAAGCCTTTAGCGTCTGCCAAAATTAATACAGTAAACGGAGATGATAATGAAAAAATACCAACTGAGCGACCACTGCCGTACGCTTATTTCCACACAGGGGGAAAGTGTCACTCTGTACCAGGTCTGTGCATTGATAGACTTTGGTGCGGTATGCAAAGGTCAGTTGGGAGGTTGGGTGGATGGGCCGCATTGCCTTAGTCAACATGGTTTCGCCTGGATTGAAGAGCAAGCTGAAGTCTTTGGTGGTGCGCAAGTGAGTGGCGATGCACAAATTCTTGGGCACAGCCGGTTAACAGGCCTGCTTCAGGTAACTGATAGCGCGTTGATAAGCGATTGCCAAATGGATGGGCTTGCTCATATTGGCGGTGAAGCCCAATTATTCGACTGCCGTGTAATGGCGGGGATGGGGTTTACCGCAGACCCAGAACAGGTTCTTACTGTCAACGGTAATGCGCATATCCGGCGCAGTTGGCTGGCTCACCAGGTCAGTGTTTGTGACCATACTTATATTGATTTTGGTTTTCTGGAACATCGGGCTTGTGTGAGTGGTTATGCCATTATTCAGGGAAACGATTCCTGTAATGTCTGGCTGTGTGACAATACTTGTGTGACTGACCATGCTCGTATTATTTCAAGCCAGGATGCCGATGGTATACCGGTATTACGTGGCCGAGCCCGGGTTGCGGATTATGCGGTGGTTGAAGGCAACTGCGTTATCTCGGGGGATGTAAACTTGCGGGATTATGCGAACCTGCACGGCGGCCCGATCGTTTTATGCGACCATGTCACCGTACGTGGGCATGGGCGTATCGCGGGTAATGTGCGCCTGGAGAATGCCATAGAACTTCGCGATAACGCCTGTATAGAAACCTGGGATGATGAAACTGTTTTATTGCGAGGCTCAAAAACACTCACGGGCAACCAGCGCATTACTCGGGCCAGCCCTTTCCTGCCTTTTGAGTGTTAATTATTTAGCGCAAGCCTTGCTGGCATCAATAATACGGCCATAGATATTCTGGTCATGATAAGCGCCATTTAGAAATTCGGCTTCACGCAGCCGCCCTTCAAGGGCAAACCCATTGCGCTGAGCAACCTGGTTACTGGCGGTATTGGTTACAATGCATTTAATGACGAACCGGCGCACCAAACCTTCTTGTACATATTTCATCATCATCGCGTTTAGCGAGCGGGACAAAATACCTTTCCCCTGAGCGGCTTCATCGAGCCAGTAACCAATATAGGCAGTCTTATTTGTTGGCTCTATCAGGTTAAAAGACACTACGCCCACCAGTTTTGACTTGCACAAAATCATAAACATTTTGGTGATATTGCGGTGGTGTAACAAGTAATTACCCTGAACCGTTTTCACAGTATCTTCACGGGCATTAACAAACTGAGGCCAGTTCATACTTTGTTGCAACCAGTCTTTATTACGCAAAATCAGCTCAAACAGAGGGTCAACAAAGCGTTCATGCACTGAATGCAACTGAATATGCGAATCCACAGAAATCACTTCATCCTGCCATGTTTGGGGCGTATCCACGGTCGTACCTCATATCTTTTCTATTATTTCAAAGACTAAGTGAAAAATTCGTAAAAGTCTTGTGCTTTATCCGCCCACTTTTGGTGCATGAAAACCCTTTTCGCACCATAAATACGCAATTCATTGCTCAGCTAATATTGCCGGTCATTGTTTGCCAGCCATGAAACCTTTAGTGAAACCATTGGTACTCAGTGCAACTAAAGTTTCAATGCATCTATAACCGCACTTGGTACAGAAATTGCAAAAATTCTGTTACAGAACAGGAGGCAAGCATGAAAGCAATTATAATTGGTGGTGGCATTGGCGGTTTGTCCGCAGCGATAGCCCTTAAACGCTGCGGCATTGAAACCGAAGTCTATGAAGCCGTAAAAGAAATTAAACCCGTTGGCGCGGCAATTTCCATTTGGCCAAATGGGGTAAAATGCCTGAATTATCTTGGCCTTCATGAACATATTGCCGAACTTGGCGGAGATATGGCAAATCTTGCCTATATTGACGGGCACAGTGCAGCCACCCTCACCCGTTTTAGCCTGTCTCCTCTGGTTAAAGCTGTGGGGGAACGCCCTTATCCGGTAGCGCGTGCTGAATTACAAAACATGTTGCTGGAGCAATATGGAAAAGACGCTGTGCAATTCGGTAAGCGGGTTACTCATATAGAAGAGCAAGCCGATGGTGTTTGTGCCTGGTTTGAAGATGGGCATAAAGCAACCGGCGACTTGTTGGTTGCTGCCGATGGCACCCATTCCGTTATCCGCAATTGGGTATTAGGCTACCAAACCGAGCGCCGCTATGCGGGCTATGTGAACTGGAATGGGCTGGTTGAAATCGATGAAAGTATTGCCCCGGCAAATCAATGGACCACCTTTGTTGGCGAAGGAAAACGTGTGTCTTTGATGCCGGTGGCGGGTAATCGCTTTTATTTCTTCTTTGATGTGCCGTTACCTAAAGGCCTGGAAGAAGACCGGACCACATTGCGGAACGATCTTAAGCGCTACTTTTCTGGCTGGTGCCAACCGGTTCAAACGCTTATTGACACGCTGGACCCTCAAACCACAAATCGCATAGAAATTCATGACATCGAACCATTTATGCAACTGGTTCGTGGCCGTGTCGCACTTTTAGGTGATGCCGGGCACAGTACCACACCGGATATTGGCCAGGGGGGGTGTGCGGCAATGGAAGATGCTGTGGTGTTGGCAATTGCACTACAAACCAACTCATTGGGTATTGAAGATGCCCTGCAACGTTATCAGGAAAAACGCAATGAGCGGGTAAAAGACCTGGTGCTCAAAGCGCGTAAACGTTGTGATGTGACACACGGTAAGGATAAACAAGCTACACATGCCTGGTATGATGAGCTGAAAACTGAAACAGGCGAGCGAATTATGGCTGGAATTGAAGATACTGTGATGGGCGGACCTCTGTCCTGACACGATTCCCGGCACATAAAAAACCGCGCAGGCTGCAAACCTTGCGCGGTTTTTTACTCTATGGCCTAGCGCATCTGGCGGTCATCAACATATTTGCGCTTATCCGGTGCCGGGGGGAAATACTGGTAAAGCCAGGTTTCACTAATCGCTTTACCCTGGCAGCGCAGGAACATCCGCATTTCTACTGGATCCACGGAATCGGAAGTGGGATACCAGTCGAACAGAATACGGTAGCCATCAAAGGGTTCCACATACAGAATTTCTACCTGGCGAGCTTCGCCACTGGACAGAGTAATCACAGGCTCGATACCTTTCGGCGCGGCATCTTTCAGGTCTCCACCTACAAAATCGATGGCAAAGCGGCGCGACCATTTTTCTGGGAAGTGTTCACCCGGTGCCCAGCCTTCAGGGAAACTGCCCATTCCTGTACGGGTTGCATACACTTTGGCCATATTGGTGTGATAAGGCGGCAAGCTGCTCCAATACAGGCGGTACTTAAAGTTCAGCGTGTCTCCTGCTTTTACTGGTTTCTCCGGCTGCCAGAAACACACAATATTATCCAGCGTTTCACCCGTTGTTGGGATCTCCATCAGGCAAACATGGCCTTTGCCCCATTCATTACGCGGTTCAACCCACAGGCTCGGGCGTTTGTTATACCAGCCCATCACATCCTGGTAGCTTTCAAAACGGTGGTCGAGTTGCAGCAGCCCAAACCCTTTCGGGTTTTCGTCCATAAATGCGTTGAACTGCAGACGCTGTGGGTTATTGAGCGGGCGGCAAATCCACTCACCATTGCCGCGCCACATTGAAAGGCGGTCTGAGTCGTGAATTTGTGGGTGGATTGTGTCGCACATTCTGCGTTCATTGGTGCCGCAACTGAACATACTGGTCATTGGGGCTATCCCCAATTGCTTGATGTCCTGGCGTGCATACAAGTGATTTTCGACTTCCATAATCACCTGGGTTTCTTCGCACTGAATGGTGAATTTGTACGCACCAGTGGCACTTGGGCTATCCAGCAAGGCATACACGACAAAAGTTGTGTCGCTGGCTTTCGGCGTTTCAAACCAGAATGCCGTAAAATCCGGGAATTCTTCCGGTTTATCGGTAAAGGTATCAATGGCCAGGCCACGAGCGGAAAGCCCATATTGCCAGGTATTATCTACAGCACGGAAATAGCTTGCGCCGAGAAAAGAGACCACATCACGGCGCGCCAGTTCAGGGGCTTTAAAAACTTTAAAACCAGCAAAGCCCAGGTCTGGCTGCCCTTCTAATTGGCTAACGTCCACACCCGCATCGTGGTAATTGAAAAGATCAGGCCGGAAATGCACTTCTCTTGCCTGGTGGGTTGCCGGGTCGAGAGAGAACATTCTGACACGGCGGCGAAAGCCCATTCCTACGTGGAAAAACTGCACATCCAGTTGGCGGTCTTCAATGTTGTGCCACAAAGAATGCGCTGCATCATACTGAATGCTGTTGTAAGCCTGCGGCGTTAAATCGGCCAGAGTTTGCGGCAACGGACGAGGTGCGCCGCCCCAGGCTTTTTGCGCCAGGTCATGAGCCATGGACTGCAACACAGAAAAATCGAAAGTGCGGGTACTGCCATCGGCAATTCCTGACTCTTGTGCCCACGCAGCGCGTGAGAAGAAAGTGGCAAGTGCTGGTGTGCCACAGGCAGCGGCCAGCGCCATAGAGGCTTTTATAAAACGTCTGCGATTCATGCCGGATTCATCGTCCTTTTTGTCAGGATATTAGCGTTAGGTTAACGGGCATCCTCACCATGCACTTAAGCCCGTTGCCATGACACTCTAGACAAAATTTATCGTGAATCCAACAACACAACGCTACGACCCGCTTGAGCGCCTGTTTTTCGGACATGTCTCCCTCAGGCCGTAGCGCTAACAGTGTTATTTCACGCTGACATCAATACCCGGGAAATATTTTTTAGCAAGTGTTGTGACTGTGCCATCAGCCTGTAATTTGCTGATAGCCGCATCCAGGCGTGCTTTGGTTTCGGTATCACCTTTGCGCAGACCAAAACCGATCCCGCTACCCAGAATTTTGTCATCGCTTACAGGTTTACCGACGAAACCGAAGCCCTTGCCCTGGGGCTTGCTCAGGAAACCAGCCTGACCCGCGGCTGACATCACCAGTGAGGCATCAATACGGCCATTAAGTAAATCGGCCCACGCCATATTCTGGTCTTTGTATGACACAACGGTGACGCCCTGTTTTTCCCAATGCTCTTTGGCATACACTTCCTGAATAGAACCCTGCAGAACGCCAATGGTTTTTCCTTTTAGTGATGCTGCTGTCGCATCCATCCCACTGCCTGCTTTACCTACCAGTTGGGTTGGTATCCGGTAAATGGGGTGGGTAAAATCAATGCTTTTCTCACGCTGTTCAGTGATGTTCATTGCCGAGTTAATGGCGTCGAATTTTTTTGCCATCAGGCCTGGGATCAGTGCATCGAACGAGGTCTCTACCCATTCGCATTTTAGTTTTGCCGTCTGGCAAACTGCTTTGCCCAGATCGATATCAAAACCTTCTAACTGACCATCGGCGTTACGGCTTTCAAATGGTGGATATTCGGCTTCCAATCCAAAACGCAATGTGCTCTCTGCCGCAATAGCAGACAAAGAAGACAGCAACCCAGCGGCCAATATAAGTGATGTGATTTTTTTCATGAGTAACCCTGCTTAACGTGGTTTAACCTGGCATAACGCCTGTGCGCCTGCCTTTAATGTCGCATCGTCTTTCGCAAAAGAGAGGCGAATCAGTTTATTGTCTGTACCATCAGTGTAAAACGCGGATAACGGGATGGCAGCAACACCATGCTCCACAATCAGGCGTTTTACCATCTCGCTGTCGGATTCGTCACTAAAATGCCCATAACTGGCGAGCATGAAGAATGACCCGGCGCTGGGAATTAATTTAAAAGGGGATTCGGCCAGCAAAGACTGGAGTAAATCACGTTTACGTTGGTAAAACGGGCCAAGGCTTTGCCAGGTGACCGGATTCGCCATGTAGTCCGCAAATGCATACTGCATTGGCGTATCCGCAGCAAACATCAAAAATTGGTGTACTTTGATAATCTCATCCATCAGTACCTTTGGCGCCACGCAATAGCCAACACGCCAACCGGTAACATGGAAGGTTTTACCAAAGGATGAAATGATGACGCTACGCTCTGCAAGGCGTGGGTGGGTTGCCATGCCGTGGTGGCGCGCACCATCAAAAACGATATGCTCATAGACTTCGTCTGCCAGCAAAATGATATCAGTTCCCTGGGTCAACCTTACCAGTTCGCTTAAGTCTGATTCACTCAGTACCTGTCCTGTCGGGTTATGTGGGGTATTGATAATAATCATCCGGGTACGGCTGTTTATCGCCGCAGACACCTCATCCCAGTTAATGCGAAAATCAGGTTGGGTCAGTTTGATAGCAACCGGAGTGGCACCTTGTAAACGAACGACTGGCGCATAACTATCAAAAGAGGGCTCAAAATAAATAACTTCGTCGCCTGGGTGAACAAGCCCACTAATCGTTGAATAAATCCCTTCACTGGCACTGGCAGTAACCAGCACTTCATCCTGAGCATCATAATGCTGGCCATAAGCCAGGGCGACTTTTTCGCTAATTAGCTGTTTGAGGAGTGGTAACCCGGTCATTGGTGCGTACTGGTTACGGTTCTCCTTCATTGCTTTCGTCACACCATCGACCAGCGCAGGGTCACACGGAAAGCCTGGCGCACCCTGGGAAAGGTTAATGGCATTATGCTGTGATGAAAGTTGCCCAATAACGGTAAAAATAGTGGTACCTACATCCGGCAGTTTTGATTTGCATTGTACCGGGGATTGCATGGACATAGCTGCTCCTGTGATGGCTGCGAATTGCATAACTATTAAATTGCATAACTATTCAAGCGGGCCTCCATTGCAAGCACAACCGAATTGTTGTCATAATAGCCATGCAAAAATTGCATAGCTGGAGATGTGTATGCCCCGCCATTCCTTGCCACTAAATGCGCTTGAAGCCTTTATGGTTACAGCTCGTCACCTTAACCTGACTCATGCAGCGAAAGAGCTTTGCCTGACGCAAGGCGCAGTGAGCCGTAAAATTGCCTCACTGGAAAATTGGTTTGGTTTTGCGTTGTTTGAACGCCATGCACGGGGTTTGCACCTGACCACCCGCGGAAAAGCCCTACTTCCAGAACTTGAACAGGCGTTCAGGCAGTTACATATCGTGGCAGAACAAGCACGCCAAAAACCACAATCTGTGCGTCTGAAAGCCCCAACCTGTGCGATGCGCTGGTTACTGCCCAATCTGCTTGCTATTGAACATCACCACCCTGAGATTGATGTTGTGTTAACCACGACCACCGATCATGGCATTAACTTTCATGCAGAACCTTTTGATGCGGCAATTGAATATGGCAAAACAGAACGTGGGGAATTATTGTTTGATGAGTGTTTGACGCCTGTGGTGAGCCCTGTACTGGCCAACCAGTTAGCCTCACAACCAGACAGCTTATCGCGGCTGACATTTTTGCACCCCACCCGGGATAAAACAGACTGGCTATTGTGGTGGAATAACCAGCCTCGCCCGTGGCCGGTTATGCGAAAAAACCAGCACTTCGATACCATGGACCTTGCTATCAGTGCCGCAATTCAGGGCTACGGTGTTGCTATTGCAGATGAACACCTTGTTGCGGCAGATATCAAAGCCGGGCGGCTGGTTCGGCTATCTGAACGGGCAGTGCCTACGGGGGCGGCATACAGGCTGGTGCTGCGCCAGGCGGGTAGCGATGCGGGCAATTTAAACGATTTCCGCCGTGCGCTGCTTAGTCCAGATTTACATGGTGTTTCATCACCCGCTTAAATAACCGCAACCGTAACGGCATAAACCAGCGACGATGGCGAAAACCAAACCGCCGCCGCAAGCCAATTTGCAACACCCCTTGAGCCGGCCAGGCGACGGGCCCGGCCAAAACATGTCCGGTGGAATTTTCATGGCAGGCAAATGCTGCCCAATAATCAGCCAGAATAGCAGCGACTTTTCTGTCGGGCTCGGTTGTGGTTATCACCGTAGCCAGCGTATCAAAAACGTAAGCCACTTCATTACCATGGGCCGCACCAAATGGCAGGCTTTCTCTTTCGCCGTCACTGACATAATCAAACCAGTAACGCCAACAAGGCTGCCCTACTCGTTTTTGTGCATCACTGATAATCTGGCCAAGTGTGGTAAACGCCATGTCACGACATACCTCGCGCCCAAGAACATCATCACGCAAAGCGTGGGGATAAAGAGTACGTATCAGTGCAAGCCCACCGCGATGCGTTTTGCGCATTTGGCGAATCTGTTGCGCCGCATCCACACCAAATACAGAGAGCACACTGGCTTCGTCACTGTTACTTCCCACCAACACAGGCAATACATGTTGCTGACCTGCCATAAAGCAATCAAGCACTGGCTCTGGAAGCACAATGTCACCACTTACCGGGACCGGCGCAGGTGAATAAGGTGCCGCAAGTGACCAGAAACTATCACCGGGTAATGCCCGTAACTGTTCTGCGGTTGCATGTTTTAGCCCAAGGGCGGCAGCCACTTGTTCACCACTTTGTAATGCGTCTGGGCGGGGAGTATCAGGTAACGTGTAACCACTTTGAATAATCGCCCGTTGAAACAACCCTCTGGCGAGTGGTGAGGCCATCAGTGACATCACGCTCCGCGCACCGGCGGATTCACCAAATAACGTCACTTTATGTGGGTCGCCACCAAAGGACGCAATATTGTCCCTGACCCAGCCAAGCGCTGCGATTTGGTCGAGCAAAGCAAAATTATGTACCGGGCCACGGGAGTCTTCCCCGTCTAACGCAGGATGGGCAAAAATACCGAGGTGCCCAAGGCGGTAATTCACTGTTACCAGGATAACACCACGCTGGGTTAAACCGTGCCCTTCATAGGGTGGTAACCCTCCGGCGCCAATAGTAAACCCGCCACCGTGCAGCCACACCATAACAGGCAAAGGATGCGCTGGCGCTGTTGCCGGAGCCCAGACGTTTAAATACAGGCAGTCTTCGCTAAAGCTGCCAGGATCCCCTCCGCCCAATTCACGGCAATACTCTTCATCCTGCCAACTGGCTGGGCCGTACGCGTATGCTTGTTTCACGCCCTGCCATTGGGCTGGTGGTTGTGGTGCACGCCAACGCAGCGAACCAACGGGTGGCCTTGCATAAGGGATCCCACGCCATACCCGAACGTTTTGTTCACGCTTTCCCTCAAGTAACCCGTTACTTGTCATAACGCGACAATTATCCCTGGCCGGTACCTGAATCATATTTCTTTGCTCTTCCTTTCCTGAGTATTCATTTCCTGTGTATTCATCTCATGAATAAAATCAATAAAAGCACGCAGTGGTGCAGGCACCAGCCGTCTGTCTGGATAATAGAGCCACGGCCCGCTGAATGTAGGCCACCAGGGTGCCAGCACAGGTTCCAGTTCACCTCGTGTGATCATCGGTGCCAACCAGTCTTCGAACAACATCAGAATTCCTGCCCCTTGAATGGCGGCATCGACAGCCAGATCAACCGCTGCACCAATGCTGACAACCAACGGCCCCTGAACCTGAATCCGCAAGGTTTCATCTCCTTTGCAGAACTCCCAGTCAGAGATAACACCACTATGGTAGCGGCAACGAATACACCGGTGTTGCATTAATTGTGCCGGATGGTCTGGCCGCCCGGCTCTGTCAAGGTATTCAGGGGAAGCCACAACGGCAAACCTTTGGTGGCGCGGGCCGACAGGTACGGCAATCATATCCTGCGCCAGGCTTTCTTCGTAACGGATACCGGCATCGCACCCTGCACTGAAAATATCGACCAGATTACTTTCAGCAATGATATCCACTTCTATTTCTGGGTAACGGGAGAGAAATGCCGGGATAATACCCGGCAGGATAAGCCGGGCGGCACTCACGGGCACATTGAGCCGCAATGTGCCTCGTGGGGTATGGCGAAAGCCATTAATTTTGTCCAGCGCAGTTTCTACTTCATCCAACGCCGGGCGTAAGTTGTCCACCAACGCCCGCCCCGCTTCTGTCAACGCGACAGTGCGGGTTGTTCGGTTAAATAAGCGGACACCCAATTGTTGCTCAGCCCGGCGCACGGCATCACTAAGCCTTGATGGGTTGCTGTTTAGATTTCGGGCAGCTTCGCGAAAGCCGCCCGCACGGGCAACAGCAACTACTGCCTGCAAGTCGTTCAGGTCATAGGGCATTGTCCGGCTCCTCGCACATTGTGTCGTGATTAATTGGGATAGTCGCACAACATTAGGTTGCCTACAATTCTGGGTACACTAACAGGAGGTATTCCATGACAACCGCTCAACTGGCAGGCTCCCGGCAACTAGGCGATAAACAAGTATGCAGAATGGGTTATGGCGCAATGCAACTGGCTGGTCCCGGTGTTTTTGGCCCCCCAGATAACCCGGAACAGGCAATTGAAGTCCTGCAACTGGCTATTGAACAAGGTATTAATCACATTGATACATCTGATTTTTATGGCCCGCATATCACTAACCAGTTAATCAGGCAGGCTTTGCATCCATACCAGCAAGATTTATGTCTGGTCACAAAAGTCAGTGCCCGGCGTGATGAAAAGGGAAACTGGATACCGGCTATGTCGGAAAGTGAACTGACACGTGCAGTTGAAGAAAATCTTGAAAATCTTGGGCTGGACCACCTGGACGTCGTTAATCTGAGAAGTATGTTTGATGTGCATAAACCCGCAGAGGGCAGCCTGGAAGGCCCACTTACCACATTACTGAACCTGCAATCACGCGGTTTAATTCGCCATATTGGCTTAAGCAATGTGACAACTAAACAGATTAAAGAAGCGCTGGCATTAACACCTGTTGCCTGCATACAGAACTGCTATAACCTGGCTGACCGTAGCGATGACGCGCTTATTGACTGGCTGGCTGAGCAGGATATCCCTTACGTGCCTTATTTCCCGTTAGGCGGTTTCACTCCATTGCAGTCTTCCGAACTCAGCGCTATTGCCAGTGAACTGGCTGCGTCCCCCATGCAAGTTGCACTGGCCTGGCTATTACAGCGATCACCAAATATTTTGTTGATTCCCGGCACCAGCAAGCCCGCACATTTGCTGGGCAATATTGATGCCGCGAAGTTGCAACTACCTCAAGAGCATATCGCTCGCCTGAATGCTATTTAAGGTGTATCCGTCAGTCTGTTAACCGCGGCCAACCCGCAAGCGCGGCGGCTGCGGTTTTCAGCTTCCTGATATAAAACGAAGGCATCTTTCACCGCACAACCAAGGGCAGATTCAAATGCCTGCTGGCTGGCATGGCCCTGCTCCCTTACCTGCGTCTCAGCCCCTAAATTTGACTGGAAAATCCCGGCTGCACTGACAGGAAGAAAGTCTTCATAAGTGACTGGAGATGCCGCGAGCCAACCCCGGTCGATCAGTTCTTGCGGGTCGTCTTCTGGTTTTATCAACTGCCGGTTGGCATCCCCTGCGGGTAATAATTTGTAGCGGTACCAGGCCAGACCGGCACTGCGCAAAGTTGCTTCATCATCAGGAAAACGCGCAAATGCATTTTGCAAATGCTGTTGATGGGAAAAATTATCACCAGCAACACCGGCATCAGCTAATAAGTCATCGTACAACCGCCTTCCTGCTGGCGTCAGCGCTACCCCCCTTTGCTCAATTTCACCAAAACGGGCGGTATGTGCACCTTGTTCCCCTGCGGTAAAGATCACCTTTTCTTCGAGTGCCCGAAAGCTGGTCTGGCGCAGCAGAATGGGGTTTTTACGTCTTGGCGGGCCTTCAATCACGTTCTTTGGGGTAATACCATATTCAGGCATCAGGGCCTGAACCCTGTCGATATCCAGAGTGCGGGGCGTAAGGTGATTGATATGGCATCCAGGAAAACTAACGATATCTGCCACCAGGCGGTGTGCATTGTGTAGTGTCTGGTAGGTTTGAGCATCGACACAAGCCTGTTGGCGCCAGCGAAACGTTTCCAGCGCCTCACGCACAAAGCGCTGTGCCTGAGTAGTGGTTAAACCACCTTGCTCTGCGTGGATTTCAACCAATTCCAGGCAACCCGGCGTAAAAAGAGAACGCTTTGCCAGTATCTGCAGCGCCTTTGCGCGTAGCTGTGTATCTTCAATCAGTTCAGGGCGCAATAGTGATGTAAAAACACGAAACGGGTTACGCGCCAGCGCCGCGTCTTCAACAGGGCGAAATGCAGTTGAATGTACCGGTATTCCGGCAACGGACAAATCATAGTACCCCACAGGGTACATTCCCATAATGGCAAAAACCTTGCGCAAACCTGCCAGCTCTTCTGGCGTGCCAACGCGAATGGCTCCATGCCGCTCCACATTAAGCCGACCAATTTCCCCATCGTTTGTCAGCTTTTCAAGCAGCATGGCGTGTTTTTCCAGTACACCGATATTGACATCAGCAACCAGGTCCAACAACGTGCCATATAGCGGAACTTCCTGTTGGTACATCACAGACATCGCCTGTGCAAACATTTCCCGAATTTCATCTGCGCTGACATACTCTGCCATATTGCTTTCCTCAGGCTTTTTTCAAAGGGTAGATAACGCCTCTGCGTCACACTGAAATTATTCAGCTTTTGTGATCCTGGCAACGGGAGTATTTGTTGGCACGTTTCCATGTTTTTTCTCTTTCTATAACTAAAGCATATGATTTTATGCGCTCACCAATAAGCCACTCACCAATGCCACGATTCAGCCAGCCCGTGTTGAGGCATCATCGTTGTCATGACCTTTGTTTTGTTTAAAACTTACCTCGTTTGTTAACGTAATTTTGCAATGAAGTTATCAAAATACATCTAAGTAGCTTGAAAATAGTAAAAATTTAGTTTTAACATCCGTTATGGAAAATTATGGTCATTTCATGCAGCGCATTCGGTTGCGCCACTTACATACTTTCGTTGCCGTCGCTCAACAGGGAACTCTTGGGCGTGCGGCACAAACGCTCAACCTCAGCCAACCGGCGTTATCAAAGACATTAAATGAACTGGAGAGTTTGATAGGTTCTCGCTTACTTGACCGTGGGCGGATGGGCGCTCACCTGACCCCCACCGGCGAGCAATTTTTGACACACGCTCTGCGTATTCTCGACGCGTTACAAGTTGCCGGGCATTCGTTGTATTCAGCCACTCAGGGTGAACCCCAGGTCGTTCGCTTTGGTGCATTACCTACAGCGCTATTGGGTTTATTACCTGCGGTTATTGGACAGTTTCATCGCCACAACACGGGGGTAAGCCTGCAAGTCGCGGCAATGACAAATACCATGATTTTATCAGGATTAAAGAGTGGTGAGCTGGACTTTGGTATTGGCCGCATGTCAGACCCGGAACTGATGAATGGTTTAAGCTATGAACTATTGTTTCTGGAATCCCTGCGTCTGGTCGTGCGCCCTGGGCACCCGTTGCTCAACGAAACGCTGACGTTTAGCCGCATTCTGGACTGGCCTGCGGTGGTTCTGCCTATGGGTACACCACCTCGTGACAGAACAGAAGTACTGCTCAAGGACCAGGGGTGCACCCTTTCTCCTTGCCATGTTGAAACATTGTCTGCTTCGCTTTCCCGCCAACTGGCTATAGATTATGACTACGTTTGGTTTGTGCCCTCGGGCGCGGTAAAAGAAGACCTGAAAACGGGCGTTTTGGTCTCCCTACCCGTTGCGATCCCCGGCAATGGTGAACCTGTTGGCATTTTGACACGTGTGGATACCCCACTCTCTATCCATTCAGTAACATTAATTAATGCCATTCGACAAACTATTGCCTGATTGTATCGTGTTGCGCAAATTGCATGACAAGTAACACTGTTAAAACGTTCAGGAAACAATAACCGCACATTGTTGCGCGAATGTTGGTAATTTGCGGCGTATACTGATGTTATTCATTGCGCACGATATTGCGCAAATTTCCAGTATGGACGTCACACAATGAAATTTAAAACAGCTATAAAACCTTATCATGCCGCTGCCGGTGGCTGGGGATCGCTGGAAGCCACAACCCGGTTTGTCTTTGACAGCAAACGCGCTATTAAGAACTTACGTAACCTGATGCGCATGAACAAAGCCAAGGGTTTTGACTGCCCGGGTTGCGCATGGGGTGATGATAATAAGAGTACATTTAGTTTTTGTGAAAATGGCGCTAAGGCCGTCACATGGGAGGCGACTCGCCGCCATATTACCGCAGATTTTTTTGCTCAGCATACTGTCAGCGCGTTACGTAAACAGAGTGATTATTTTCTGGAGTACCAGGGGCGCCTGACAGAGCCATTGTGTTACAACCCCGAAACCGATCATTACGAAGCCATCTCATGGCAGGATGCTTTTGCGCTGGTTGCCCGCCATATACAGGCAATGGATAACCCAAACCAACTAGAGCTTTATACCTCCGGACGGGCAAGTAACGAAGCCTCTTATCTGTACCAGGTTTTTGGGCGTATGTTGGGCACCAACAATTTCCCTGATTGCTCGAATATGTGTCACGAAGCAAGTGGCAGTGGGTTAAAACGCAGCATTGGCGTTGGTAAAGGAACTATTCGTCTTGATGATTTCGATAGTGCTAACGCTATTTTCGTTTTTGGCCAAAACCCCGGAACTAACCACCCTCGGATGCTTCACAGCCTGCGCCATGCGGCAGAAAACGGCGCGCGTATTGTTACTTTCAATACCCTGCGTGAACGGGGTCTTGAGCGGTTTGCTGACCCACAAAAACCCCTTGAAATCGTTACTCCTTTAGCTGGGAATATCAGCTCCATGTATTATCAGCCTAATTTGGGTGGTGACATGGCAGCTGTCCGAGGCATGGCAAAAGCATTGCTTGAAACCCACAGGCAAAACCTGGCTGAAGGGCTGCCTGGAATTTTTGATGATGCGTTTATTCGCGAGCATACCCAGGGCATTGAGCAGTGGTTTGCCGAAATCGACAACACCAGTTGGGGCTTTATTACTCAACAATCAGGCCTGAGTGAACAACAACTGCGTGAAGCAGCAAGCATTTGGCAAAATGCTGAGCGGGTTATCTGTACCTGGGCTATGGGCATTACCCAGCATAAACACTCCCTTGATAGTGTTAGGGAAATCGTTAACCTGCAATTGCTGGGCGGACACCTGGGCAAACCAGGTGCCGGGTTATGCCCGGTGCGCGGGCACAGTAATGTTCAGGGTAACCGTACGATGGGGATTGATGAAAAGCCCCCTGCCGCATTGCTTGATAGCCTGGCTGCGCACTTCGGCTTTAACCCACCACGTGAACCTGGGCATAACACGGTGGAAGCTATTGAAGCCATGTTGCGTGATGAGGTTCGTGTTCTTATCACGCTGGGTGGCAACCTTGCAGCAGCAGCGCCTGACAGTGAGCGTACCGCCGAAGCTTTATCCCGATGTGGCCTGACTGTACATATCAGCACGAAAATGAACCGTAGCCACCTTTATCCTGGCGATGCCGCGCTTATCCTGCCAACGCTTGGGCGTACTGAAGAAGACATTCAAGAAAGTGGCCGTCAGTTTATTACCGTTGAAGACTCATTCAGCATGGTGCATGCCTCCGAAGGGATTGGCAAACCCCTTGCCGTGACGCAACGTTCCGAAACGGCTATCGTTGCCGGAATAGCCGCTGCAACACTTGGCAGTGACAACCTGGACTGGCTTGCCCTTAGTGCTGATTACAACCTGATTCGTGATCATATTGCGGCCACTATTCCAGGGTTTTCTGACTTTAATGAAAAATGTGCAGAGCCGGGTGGGTTCTGGCTGGGTAACGCTGCAGCAAGTTATCGTTTCGCCACGCCGAGTGGCAAAGCCGAGTTTAGCGCAGCCCCATTGCCACAGTCAGTAACCCCAGTGGAAGCCCCATTCACACTGCAGACATTACGTTCACATGACCAATACAACACTACGATTTATGGCCTGGATGACAGATACCGCGGTGTTTATGGCCAGCGTGAAGTGTTATTTATGAACCCGGAAGATATTGCCGCCCTTGGGCTAGAGGCTGGTGATAAAGTTGATATCGAAACCCACTGGAATGATGGTATTGAACGCAAAGTTACCGGCTTCAAGCTGGTCAGTTATGCTATACCGCGCGGTAACCTGGCGGCTTATTACCCTGAAACGAACCCGCTGATCCCGCTATCCAGCTTCGGTGATGGGACTGGTACCCCTACTTCCAAATCTGTTCCTGTGAGTATCACGGCTTCGCAACCCCATCCAGATTTACGCCTGGTGTAAAGCAAATACCCCACAAGCCATGCTTGTGGGGTACATTCGGCTCACATTCAGCTAATAGTTCGCAAAGCTAAAACGTCTCCCAGTTTTCCTGACTGGCTGAAGCCGTTTGCGGTAATGCAGCCTGCGCTTTTTCCCCGCCACGGGGTGCTGAACGTACAGCGAATCTATCACCCGATAACCGGAAGATCCCCACAGCCTGGGACAGTATTGCCGCCTGCTCCTCGAGTGAGCGGGCTGCGGCTGAGGCCTCCTGCACCAGAGATGAGTTTTGCTGTGTGGCATTATCCATTTCGGTAATCGCCTGGCCTACTTGTTCTATACCGCGGCTTTGCTCATCGGATGCAGAAGCAATTTCCTGCATAATACCAGTCACACTCTTCACTGATTCCACAATCCCTGTCATTGTGCTGCCCGCTTCCCTGACTTCGCCTGAGCCTTTTTCAATTAGAGAAACAGATTCATTTATCAAGTTCTCAATCTCTTTGGCGGCCTGCGCACTACGTTGTGCAAGCGTGCGGACTTCACTGGCAACCACGGAAAAACCGCGCCCTTGCTCACCGGCGCGAGCTGCTTCAACTGCGGCATTGAGCGCCAGAATATTAGTTTGAAAAGCAATGCTGTTGATAACTGATGTGATTTCCGAAATTTTTCTCGAACTGGCAGAAATATTGTCCATGGTAGAAACCACACCATTAACAATGTGCCCTCCATGTGTGGCTTTATCTGAGGCTTCATTTGCCAGTTTGCTGGCATTATGAGCATTCTGGGCATTCTGTTTCACCGTTGCGGTAAGTTGCTCCATACTGGCCGCCGTTTGCTCAATGGCGGCAGCCTGTTGCTCCGTTCTTGACGCCAGATCTACGTTACCTGCTGAAATATCGCTAGTTCCCTGGTAGATACCATTAGCACCATCCCGAACAGTGGAGACCGTACGGGACAAAGACCGCTGCATATGTTGCAAATGTTGGCTGAGCAAGCCAATTTCACTCCGGCTGGTTGGCTCTTCCGGCTGGGTCAGGTCACCACCATCAATCGACTCAATACGTTTAACGGCCCGCTGCAACGGGTGTATCACGATTTTGCGCAACATTACGAAAGTGACTGCCGTCATAAATAACGCCAGCACAAAAGCACCGCCCATTACCACCAGGCCAATATGTGTTTCTTGGTAAGCCATGGCATTCAGTTGTTGAGAGCGCGCTGTACGAATGGCAATCGCTTTAAGCAACACCTCATTATAGCTATCGTCCAGTTTGCGAAGTTGTTCATTCTCCTGGTTGATAATGGCTTCAAACATGCCATTTTTGGCATATTTGATCATTGGTTTCATACCCTGGTTAACGTAGTCGTCAAAGCGCGTTTTCAGTTCACCATCAAGCGCCATGTCTTCAGGCGTTTTAGACCGTCGGGCCATATAGACCGCAAACCCATCCTGTGCTTTTTTTATGCGCGCTTCAGCATCCGCAATGTCTTTACTCATTACATCCATGTCGGCAACACGCCCGGCCGCGCCCGCATGAATTAATAAAATGCGGGCAGTACGCAGGTGGTTAGAACTATTGGAAATCCCCATGCGAACCTGTATTTCATCGGTCACATCGCTGAGCGCACTATTACCTTGAACCAGAAAATACCCGGCAAGCCCGATACATAAAGCAAAAAGCAATAAAACGCCGCCAAGAATGGCGGAAAAGAGGGGGACCAGACGAATATGATGCCAAAAACGAACAGCCCCGGATGTCATTTGTGCAGATGTCGTTGCCCTTTCCATAATAACTCTCTTTAAATTTTTAAGGGGTACAAAGAAAGCAATACTAATGACATCGGCATCTGGAGCCGTTTTATTACGCCTTAAAGGCTGTTATTCGCTGTGTTCACAAGATTATGCCGGGAAGATCACACTTTCCCGGCCAGAGAAAAAGCTGAAGACGCCTGGCGTTAAAGATGGTCTATATCTGTAGGTTTACCAAATAGAAAGCCCTGGATTTCACTGCACCCTTCTTCTTCAAGGATACGTAATTGTTCCTGGTTTTCTACCCCTTCAGCGATCAGCGGTGTATTGATAGAGTTACCCAGTGAAATAATCGCCCGCACAAAAGAACGGGCTTGATAGCTATTCTCGACATTATTGAGAAAGCTTTTGTCCAGCTTGATTACATCAAACTGAAACTCTCTTAGCGTGCTCAATGAAGAATAGCCTGTACCGAAATCATCCAGTGCAATGCTTATCCCCATTTTCTGAAATTGATGCAATATATTAAATGTTAGCTTCTTATTGACGATAAACGCAGTTTCCGTCACTTCAAACTCCAATAAACTCATTGGGTAAGCAGTGCGTTGGAGCAACGTGCGTACACGCTCAATAAAATTGGGATGGCGCAGCTGAATAGGAGAGATATTGATTGATATTTTTTTATTTATCTCTCTGTTCATTGCCTCCTCACATACAGTGCTAATCACCCAATAGCCTAATGGAACAATGGCACCACTTTCTTCGGCAATTGGAATAAAAATATCTGGTGAAATCTGGCCCAAACGGGGATGTTCCCAGCGCAACAACGCCTCATAGCCGGAAATTTCTTTATCTACAATCGAACGTTTTTCCTGGTAATGCAGATAGAATTGCCCCTCTTTTATCCCTTTGCGAATGTCACCAGCAAGCATATTGCGGTAACGCGTTTCTTCATCCATGTCTTTTTCGTACCAGCAAATTTTAATGTCAGTCGCTTGTTTCGCCCGGTACATTGCCAGGTCTGAATTACTGAGTAATTTTTTAATGTCTGTTGCGTCATCAGGGTAAATCGCCACGCCCATGCTGGCTGAAACAGTAAACTCTGTTGTGGCAAATTTTTGTAGCCCAGAGAAACAGGCATATAAGCGAGATGTAAACGCCCTGGCTTCCAGACGGCTGTTGTAACCTTTGACAGCGACGAACTCATCGCCGCCGAACCTGGCAACCATTTCGTCTTTCCCAAGGATTTTCAAAGTCCTGGTAGCGACACGCTGTAAGAGTTGATCCCCAATATGGTGGCCTTCAATATCATTAATATCTTTGAACTTATCGAGATCAATAGTACAAACAGCAATACGTTGGTACTCGCTATTATTCAGTAATTGTTCTACAAATGAAAAAAACTCTACCCGGTTTGGCAGGCCCGTTAATGCATCGTAACGGGCCATCCAGGAAATTTTGTCATTTATTTCTTTTTGTTCACTAATATCACGCGTGATTTTAGCAAAACCAAGGTGTACACCCTCTTCATCATAAATAGGGTCAATAACGACATGCGCCCAGAAACGTGAGCCATCTTTGCGGTAACGCCAACCTTCCTCTTCATACTGACCATGCTCTAAAGCGAGTTGAAGATTGCGATGTGGCAAGCCCGTACTTTGGTCCTGCTTACTATGAAAAATGCCATAATACTGACCAACAATTTCATCGCTACTATAACCTTTCGCCCTGTGAGCACCTTCGTTCCAACTGGCAACCGTACCATCAGGGTTCAACATATAAATGGCGTAATCCTTCACCTGCTCAATGAAATGGCGATAAACAAAATCAGTCAGTTTCTCGTGGCTCATGTAGGATGGCCTCTGTTCCAGGTATTGTAATTAGTGTAATAAAAACTTTTCTCACAAGCGTTATCGCCTGTCATCCGTTTTTCTTTATATTTTTCCTCTTGATACATTAACATTCTACGGTGCGCAAGCCCTGAGACAAATCGTAGTGTTCAATACAGGTCTACTTGAAAACCAACTTGAGCTGGCTTTATTGCAATGCACTCGATTTGTGTATAGTTCAGGAATAGTGCGGCTGGTATCGAAGAGGTCAGTTTTTAACAACGTTTACATTCTACGTCGCTGAAAATAGTCGCTGAAAATATCGTGGTTATTTGATAGTTAAGCCTGCTACTGTTTGTTGGTTGGCAGCAAAACATTAGCAGGCTTCAGTAATTAACTGGATTTCTTACGCGGCATCATGCGCAACAGCGTGTTGTCTTTCCAGAAATAATGGTGTGCCAATGCGGCGGCAGCATGCAGGCCAATAATATAGTAGCCAACGGTCGCCACCAGTTCATGGATATCTTTTACTTGCCAGGCAAATTCTTCATGACCAGGGGCCGCCACAGGCATTGCCAACCCAAAAATTGCCCAGTCATTGCCGCGATAGTAACGGTACATTATTCCCAAGACAGGCAAGGCGATGAACATCAGATACAGCACTAAATGTGCCAGATGGGAAAGGCCTGTGACCATGGGCGATGGTTTTGGTTCGATGGGTGGCGTAGGCCATATTGCCCGTCCAGCCAGTCTCACTACCATTAACACCATGACAAGGATCCCGGAGCCATAGTGCAGGCTGCTGAGTATGGGACGAAAACTCCGTGGGAAAAAGCCCCGTAACTCCATGGAGCAATAAGCGATAATGACCAATAAGAAAACCAGCCAGTGCAGCGTTATCTGAACCGAACTGTACTTTCCACGCATAACGACATCCTCAATATTCAGTGAAGTGTTTAACATACTGATTACGCATTAAGAATTCATTAGTTTTTCTTTGCTTTCCGTGCGAAAAAACAGAGTGGTACGCCAGTGCCTCCCTTCCCAGGCTTGGTGGTAAGCTGTTGTATACCATTTCAGATGGCGCAACTGTGCCGATATTAGCATTTGTAAGAAGGAAGCTTATGACCACTTATTCTCAAATTACAGCACTTCAGGAACCAGACGAAACGTTCAGCATTTGGCCCGCAGGTGAAGCGCCTGGTGCGGATACCAGCCCGGCACAGTTCCTGTTGGAAGACAGGGGCCAGCAAAACATGCTGCCAGACCGCGCCGCCAGTGGTATTAAGGCACCACAAATCAGTGTCTGGCGGCCGCAAACAACCAATGGGGTTGCTCTTTTGGTGGTACCCGGCGGCGGTTATAACCGCGTTGTGATTGATAAAGAAGGCACTGACCTGGTAGCGCCGTTTACTGCGCAAGGCTACACATTATTTGTAATGACCTACCGTATGCCTGATGGCGGGCACAGAGAAGCTAGCCTGGCACCTCTTGCCGACATTCAACGTGCAATACGCGTTATCCGTTCACGTTTGCAACGTTGTGGGGAAAATACACAGAGAGTAGGTGTCCTGGGGTTTTCTGCCGGGGGGCATCTTGCAGGTAGCCTTGCCATGCATTTTGATTACCCGGCATACCCGGCAATGGATGAGGCAGACCACCTGAGCGCACGCCCTGATTTCGCTGCGCTGATGTACCCTGTGATTACAATGGATTCAGCGTTGACGCACGCTGGTTCAGCCCGTGCGTTACTCGGCTCTCATCCAGAAAACAACTGGCAACAGCACCATTCACTGGAATTACAGGCCCGTGATGATATGCCTCCAGTGTTTCTTGCCCATGCGGCAGATGACCCATCAGTGCCTGTTGCAAACAGCTTGTTAATGTTCAATGCATTACTTTCCCACAATATTCCTGCTGAAATGCATATTTTCCAGCAAGGCCTCCACGGTTTCGGCATCCGTGGTTGCACAGACTTACCCGCTAAAAGCTGGCCTGTATTGCTAATGAACTGGATTGAGGCGCAGCAACAGTAAGTTACACAAGCTTGCGTGCGACAAGTAGAGCCTGCAGGTGTTCACTCGCGGTTAAACGTTGCCAGGCATCCATAATATTGTCGGGCAGTGGAACATGCGCGATAAAGCCTTTTCCGGCAGGGCCATAGCCATTGTTGTCATCGTGCAGGCGTGGAAGCTCCCCCATAACCAGCTCAATAAACCGGTTAACTGGCCATAACCCGGTATCTTCATTACCAAAGGCCACCTCACCGTTTTGTAACGTGAGCCTGGGAACCAGGCCTGGCGATGAAACGCGCAGTGGTAACGCAGGAGCCTGGCTTTGCAAACGGGCAAATGTTGCCATTGTGCGGCGTTGCATGGTTGGGTCCTGCACGACTATGAGTTGTTCCGGGGCCAGGCTGCGCAATTGCATCAGGCGCCAGGTAAAATCAACGTTTTCACCGCAGTTTGTTGCCTCGCACTCCAACAATATTTGCTCAGGTGGCAACCCGGCAACCGTGGTTGCCATTTCACCAATCACGGAGGCTTCAGTGCGCCCTCCAGTATGAATGTGCTGGTAACGAGTGCTATGTTGCACGGATTGATACAACCATCCCGTCGAATGCCCTATCCCACCCGTTATGATCAGAGTGGCCTGTAATTCCAGGGCGAGATTAAAAGCATGTTCAATAACAGGTATAACGGCATTACCGGCAAGCACAATCACGGATGAACAAGAAGTATTAAAATCCGTATCCCGCTGTGCAAGCCAGTCACTAACCCGATTAATGTCATCAATTAAATTATGGTTTTCACCCCATACTGCCCTGTTACTACCTGAAGATGTTTCCAACGGTTTTCTCCTGCTGTTGTTTGTACCGGTAATACGCTTGATGAATTATTCGGCATAACCGAACACTACAACCAAAAACCACGCTTGCTCCATCTTATTATTTTTATGAGTAAAAAAGCCAGAATCCTCCAAAACCCACCCGGTTGCACCTTAATTAATCACTAATTTTTAATAGGTTTTAAGGATATGTTTTATGAAAAATTAATTTTACCAAAATAATTAACTATTATTTTTCTTTTTATTGCCATATTTAACACTTTGATAACTTGATTAATCATTTTTACAAACCTAAGTTGCTTGTGTGTTAACAAATGTTTCACACAAAGTCACACCTGCCCGTTTCAACACCAGGTTGTACTTTGTATTACTTCATTTACGTGGCGAGGATGTTTATGGTTACACATGAAAGCAGCACCACGATTTTACGGAAAAACAAAAAGGTGCTCATTGCCAGCCTGACAGGTAGTGCAATTGAATGGTTTGATTATTTTCTCTATGGCACGGCAGCCGCTCTGGTTTTTAACAAACTCTTTTTCCCCATGGTAGACCCGGTTATCGGGATGATGCTTTCCTGGCTTTCGTTCTCGCTTACTTTCTTCATTCGCCCCATTGGCGGCGTGGTATTCGCACATATTGGCGACCGGATTGGGCGGAAGAAAACGCTCGTGATGACACTTTCCCTTATGGGCGGCGCTACGGTGATGATTGGCTTATTACCGGATTACAACAGTATTGGCTTATGGGCACCAGCGTTATTAATCCTGCTACGTATTGTTCAGGGCATGGGTATTGGCGGCGAATGGGGAGGCGCATTGTTGCTGGCCTATGAATACGCGCCAAAATCACGCAAAGGTTTCTTTGGTAGCATACCTCAGGCGGGTGTCACGATTGGAATGTTGATGGCCACCTTCATGGTGTCCCTGATGACCTTATTCAGCGAAGAACAATTTCTGGCCTGGGGTTGGCGAATCCCGTTCATTTTGAGTGCGGTACTGGTGCTTTTAGGGTTATGGATCCGTAAAGATATTGATGAAACCCCAGATTTCAAAACAGTAAAACAGTCAGGAAAAATCAGTAAGACACCGTTACGTGAAACACTGAAATACCATTGGCGTGAAGTCTTAATTGCTGCCGGGCTGAAAGTAGTAGAAACTGCACCTTTTTATATTTTTTCAACGTTTGTAGTGAGTTACGCCACAGGGATTCTAACCTACCAAAAATCCCAGGCACTTGAAGCTGTCACTCTTGGCGCATTAGTTGCAACAGTGATGATTCCGTTGATGGGGCTTCTTTCCGATAAAATTGGCCGGGCACGCATGTACACCATAAGTGTGATTATGCTGGGTCTGTTTATCGTTCCCTGGTTTATGTTACTTAATACGCACACAACCTGGGGAATTGTCGTCGCCACTGTCATTGCTTTTGGTATCTTGTGGGCACCTGTTACTGCTGTTCTTGGCACACTGTGTTCAGAGATTTTTCACGCGAGTGTACGTTACACAGGCATTACGCTGGGTTACCAACTTGGTGCCGCATTAGCGGGCGGTACGGCACCATTGATAGCCACAGCGCTATTGGCGCAATCTGGAGGTAACTGGCAGCCAGTGGCTATATATCTTGGTATTACTGTGTTGATTTCACTGGTTGCCATTTTTGCCGCAACCCGCACCAAACCTGCTGAGCTATTACAGGCAGAAACAGAGTCGCTATCGTAACGTTTAGCTCAATGAGCGCTTCTTTATAAAGGGCGGGCAAAGCAAACAGCTTCGTCACGCCCTTTATATGGCCCGTAGTTTTCTATGACTTGAAACCCTTGCCTGATCCAAAAATGTACCGCTCGCTCATTAACTTTACGTGTTTCCAACCATAATTCCTTGAACCCCTGCTGGCTGGCATGGCTGAAAAGACTGGCAACCAGTTGAGTGCCCACGCCACGATATTCTGGCATAACATACATGCGCTTTACTTCGGCAATATCCTTCCCGATTCCAAGTGGCCGACATGCAACACACCCGACAGCTTTATGTTCCACTGTGCGTGCAACCAGAAAAAAACCGTCGCTGTTTTCGAAACAGGCAGCTGAAAAACGTTGTGCGCCGCTACTGCCAGTAATGGCAAATAATTCTTGTGATAACGCCTGTTGTAACGCCAGTGCATCCGCGCTGGTAGCTATCTCAGGTTGAATGTTCAGCACAAATGGCGTTTCTCTCACTTCACAACGTGTTCGAATGACACTACGGGGAATTTCGTTATTACGGTTATTCATTATTTTATCTATAGTGGTTGTTGGTTTTTTGTTTAGTTAATGCCTGCGAGGTGAACAATGCAAGAACAGTGGTCAGCGGTAGATAACTGGTTGATGTCCGCGTTGCTACCGCGAGATGAAGTATTGGAGCAAGTTCTGGACAATAACCAACGGGCGGGGTTGCCCGCAATAGACGTTTCCCCAACTCAAGGGCAATTTTTGGCAATGCTGATTACTATTGCTGGCGCGAAGCGTGTGCTGGAGATAGGTACTCTTGGCGGTTACAGCGCAATCTGGATGGCAAGAGCATTACCTGAAGAAGGTAAAGTTGTCAGCCTTGAGTTCGACCCACATCATGCGCATGTCGCACAGCAAAATATTGAGTTGGCCGGGGTTACAGGCAATATCGATATTATTATTGGGCCAGCACTTGAATCCTTACCAGGGCTTGCAGAACAACCGCCATTTGATTTTATCTTTATTGATGCAGATAAACGTAACAACCCCGCTTATTTAGCCTGGGCACTACGTTTGTCCCGGCCTGGTACGTTGATTTTTGGCGACAATGTGGTGCGTAATGGCGCGATTACTGATCTTCAGCCGCAGGATCCCCATGTACAGGGAATACAGGCATTCTTGCAGGAGGCAGGCCAGTCCGGCAGATTAACCGCAACTGCCTTGCAAACTACCGGAATCAAGGGCTGGGATGGTTTTATGCTGGCGCGGGTTAACTATTAATTCGGGAAGACGTTAAAACGCAAACTCAGTTGCGGGGCGACTGTTCCTGCCAGTAACCCCGCGACAAACCTTAACCGACAAGCTACTCCGTTATCGCATCCATCGCCTGAATAATACGTTTATCTGAAACAGGGAATGGAGTGCCCAGTTGCTGGGCAAAATAGCTTACCCGTAACTCTTCTATCATCCAGCGGATTGCCTGCACATCGTCATCATCACGGCGGTTAGCTGGCAATTTGTTCAGCCATTTCACCCACGTTTGTTGGACCTGGTCTACTTTCAGCATTTGTGCCCGGTCACGGTGTGGGTCAACAGCGAGTTTTTCCAGACGTTTTTCAATAGCCTGTAAATAACGCAGTGTATCCCCCAAACGGGCATAACCATTCTGGGTAACAAAACCACGGTAAACCAGACCAGACAACTGTGATTTAACATCCGACAATGCTAAAGCCATGGTCATATCCACTCGCCCTTTGAGCCGCTTATTAATGGCGAAAACGGCTGTCAGGATCTGCTCGACCTGCCCAGCAATATCAACGACCTGGTCGTTCAATTCAGCCCGCACTTTTTCGTGCAGCGCCTGGAACCCGGCTTCATCCCATACTGGGCCACCAGCATCAGCGACCAGTTTATCGACTGCACAGGTAATGCAGTCATCGATTAAATCAAGCACTTTACCGTAGGGGTTAAAATAGAGCCCCAACTTGGCTTTATTAGGCAGCTTCTCATGCAGGTATTTTATAGGTGATGGAATATTCAGCAGCAGTAAACGCCGCAAGCCCTGGCGCATGGCCTGCTGTTGTTCATGGGGGTTATCAAACAAACGAATAGCGACACTGTCTTTATCATCTACCAGCGCTGGCCATGCTTTTACCCGGTAATTGCCGCGTTTTTGCTCATAGCTTTCTGGTAATGAGCCAAAGCTCCATACATGCAGGCCACTTTGTTCAATACCATCGTCGGCTACAGCAGACAGTGTTTCCTGAACTTTTGCCTTAAGGTTCTCTTTGAGTGCCTCTAAATCCCGGCCTTCACGCAGTTTCTGGTTTTTGTCGTCAACCACGCGAAAAGTCATTTTTAGATGATCGGGCACCTGTTCCCAATGCCATGAATCCCGGTCAACAGTAACCCCGGTCATTTTACGTAATTCACGCTCCAGGCTTTCGAGTAAAGGCTGTTGGCCATCTGTTCTGCCTAAAAATGCCTCAGCATAATTTGGTGCCGGAACAAAATGACGGCGGACTGGTTTGGGCAAGGATTTTATTAACGCAATCACCAATTCGCGCCGCAACCCCGGAATTTGCCATTCGAACCCTGCTGGAGAAACCTGATTAAGCAACGGTAACGGGATATGTACTGTCACGCCATCGGCGTCATTACCCGGTTCAAACTGGTAGCTCAGGCGGAGTTTAAGTGCGCCCTGATGCCAGAAGTTCGGGTAATCAAGCTTACTGACCTGCCCGGCACCTTCTTTTATCAGCATTCCTTTCTCAAAGCTGAGTAAATCAGGCGACTCTTTGCTGGCTTGTTTCCACCAGGTATCGAAGTGGCGTGCAGAGATAGCTTCATGGCTGATACGTTGGTCATAGAAATCAAACAGCGTGTCGTCGTCTACCAGAATGTCCCGACGGCGGGATTTATGCTCCAGTTCCTCCACTTCGGCACGCAATTTCTGGTTCTCGCGAAAGAAACTATGCCTGGTTTGCCAATCGCCTTCGACTAACCCATGGCGGATAAATAGCTCACGGCATAATACCGGGTCAATTTGGCTATAATTAACAGGCCTGGCCGCGACAATAGGTAAGCCGAAAAGTGTCACTTTCTCTGTTGCCATGACAGCGCCTTGCGCCCGTGACCAGTGTGGTTCACTCCAACTGCGTTTAATCAGATGGCGCGCCAACGGCTCAACCCATTCAGGCTCAATTTTTGCGGCAATCCTGCCCCATAAGCGGCTGGTTTCCACCAGTTCGGCAACCATTACCCAACGCGGGGGCTTTTTAAATAACCCGGAGCCTGGGAATATGGCAAAGCGTGCATTACGCGCACCAGTAAACTCCTGTTTCTCTGTATCTTTCATACCAAGGTGAGACAGCAAGCCTGTGAGCAAAGCAGTATGAACAGCCCTGTAATCTCCGGGCTCACTATTGACGGGCAACCGGAAGGTTTTTACTACCTGGCGCAACTGGGTATAAATGTCCTGCCACTCTCTCACCCGTAAGTAATTGAGATATTCAGCGCGGCATAAACGGCGGAATTGGCTGGATGACAATGCGCGTTGCTGCTCGCCCAGGTAATTCCATAGATTCACCCAGGCCATAAAATCCGATTCTTTATCCTGAAAACGGCGGTGTTTTTCATCTGCCGCCTGTTGTTTTTCAACCGGCCGCTCGCGAGGATCCTGAATAGACAAGGCCGATGTGATTATCATCATTTCACGGACACAACCTTGTTTTGCACCTTCAAGTACCATACGCGCCAGGCGCGGGTCGACAGGTAATTGAGCTAGCTGGCGCCCTTCTGCTGTCAAGCGCCAGCCATTTCCTTGCTTGTTCTGGGTTATCGCACTAAGTTCTTCCAGTAAGCGGACACCATCCTGGATATTGCGTTTATCCGGTGCTTCGACAAACGGGAAAGCGGCAATATCGCCCAATCCCAGGGACGTCATTTGTAAAATGACCGAGGCAAGATTAGTACGCAAAATTTCCGGGTCGGTAAACTCAGGCCTTGAGAGGAAGTCATCTTCACTATAAAGGCGAATACAGATCCCTTCAGAAACACGCCCACAACGCCCTTTGCGCTGGTTGGCAGAAGCCTGAGATATAGGCTCAATTGGCAGGCGCTGAACTTTGGTTCGGTAGCTATAACGGCTAATACGGGCAGTACCAGGGTCAATCACGTATTTAATGCCCGGCACTGTCAGTGATGTTTCTGCCACGTTAGTTGCCAGCACAATACGACGACCGGTATGAGACTGAAATACCCTATTTTGTTCGCTGTTGGACAACCTGGCATACAAGGGCAGAATTTCTGTGTGCGGCAATTCGAGTTTATTGAGGCCGTCGGCCGTATCACGAATCTCTCGCTCGCCACTCATAAAAATAAGGATATCGCCCGGGCTTTCATGCCCCAGCTCATCTACAGCATCAAAAATTGCCTGCAGTTGGTCACGTTCGGTATCGTCTTCTGTATCAACAATTGGGCGGTAACGCACGTCAACCGGGTAGGTACGCCCGGAAACTTCAATAATTGGGGCATTATTGAAATGCCGTGAGAAACGCTCCGGGTCAATGGTTGCAGATGTGATTATGACTTTTAAATCAGGGCGGCGCGGTAGTAATTCCTTTAGGTAACCCAGTAAGAAATCGATATTGAGGCTGCGTTCGTGGGCTTCATCGATGATCAGCGTGTCGTACTGCATCAGCATACGATCTTGCTGAATTTCAGCCAAAAGAATACCGTCTGTCATCAATTTGACGTGAGTCTGTTCACTAACCTGGTCAGTAAAGCGAACTTTATAACCGACGCAACCACCGGGTTCAGTATTGAGTTCTTCAGCGATACGATTCGCAACGGTACGGGCTGCCAACCGTCGGGGTTGGGTGTGTCCAATCAGGCCTTTGATGCCCCGCCCCAATTCCATGCAGATTTTCGGCAACTGAGTGGTTTTCCCGGAGCCCGTTTCCCCGGCCACAATCACCACCTGGTTATCACGCACTGCCTCGAAAATAGCCGATTTTTTCTGGCTAACCGGTAAGTTTTCCGGGTAGGTTATTTCCGGTCGACTGGCCAGACGTTGCAAAACACGCTCCTGAGCCTGGTTCATCTCTTCTGCAAGTGTGTTCAGAATGGCTTCACGGGCTTCCGGACGGGTCTTTTTAACCCCATGTAGACGGCGGGAAAACGCCTGGCGATCGCGCAGCAATAAATTATCCAGCTGCGCATATAACGAATTCAAAGTTATAGTTTTATTGTCCATATATTCTGTATCAATACGGCCTTCAGCAGATTTGCCGGGCCCAATAGCAAGCATGCCTTCAGGGTAACACATTCAGCGGCAATGCGCCTTGTTCAAGAAATTCGAACATAGAGTTCGATTTATTGCGCTATCTCTGCAAGGCATTTGTAAATAGAGTGTGACGATTCTGCGCATTTCTGCGCCCACTCGTATCAAAAAGGATGTATGCATGAGCAACGTGCTTGTTTTGAAGAACAGTATTTTGGCTGGCTTTTCCCAGTCTAACCAACTGATTGACCACCTGACCACTCGGTGGCAGGAAAAACACAGTAACGACACAATTACAGTGCGTGACCTTGCAACCGACACAGTACCGGTGCTGGATGGTGAATTAGTGGGTGCGTTACGCCCGAGTGAAGTGCCGCTGACCCCGCGTCAACAGGATGCGTTGAACCTGTCCGATACGCTTATCAATGAACTCAAAGCACACGATGTGATTGTGATTGCAGCACCGATGTATAACTTTAACATCACCACGCAGCTTAAAAATTACATCGATTTTATTGCTCGTGCAGGTGTGACCTTCCGCTATACCGAAAATGGCCCTGAAGGTTTACTGACCGGCAAACGCGCAATTGTGGTTACTACCCGTGGCGGTATCCACAAAGACTCCCCGAGCGACCTTATCACCCCTTACCTGAAATTGTTCCTCGGTTTTATTGGCATTACTGATGTTGACTTCATTTACGAAGAAGGCGTGGGCTACGGCCCGGAAGTACTGGCTAAAGCACAAGCAGAAGCAAAAGCTGCTATTGATGCGCTGGTATAAAATCGCACCAATATCGCGCCAATGAATAAACACCTGGCGTAAATCTATACAAAAAAAGGGAAAAGAATTTCTTTCCCTTTTTTAATTGTTTCACCGTTGGTTGGCTGCACTTGGCTAAGGTTTTTGTAACCAGAGACCATTTACTCCCCGTACATACTCCCCTGACTTCGCCCTTTCAACCAGTTTACTTCCCGCCAGGTGGGCAACATCGCTCAGTGGCACATTATTTTGTTCCGCCAGTTGGCGGTAGCTCGCTGCCCGTGCCTGGTTAATTTTGGCAACCAGTGCAGTGGTTTCACTGTCGTTACTACGCGCTGCGATATAACCACTAAAGGTTTCTCCTACTTTGCCTTGCTCACGAGCCTGCTGCAGAGTCAGCGCCATCGCTGGCAGACTCAGCATGAACAACACAGCCCCCGGCAAGAGCCACTTAAAACAGGTCACTGCGGTTTTTAAGGAGTGCTTCCACATCTTTGTCCACCTTGATATGGATCTCATGTTCAATTTTCACGTTCATATTGATTGTAATAGGCGCCTGTGGGGCTGCCAGTTCAATTCTTGGGGTACAGCCAGCCAGCATCACTGCCAGAACAGGCAACCAAAAAGCCTGTCGTTTCATTGTTTCTCCTTACATTGATGGCTGCCAGTGCAGCGCTGTTCAGTCAATTGTGCATTTTGTTCCAGCCATGACTCCAGGTTGTCAGCAAAACGCAAACTACGCCACAGGGTAAAAATATTCTCTTCATGATGATAATTGAGGTTAACTTTCGCAGACTTACCTTCACTATAGCTGGTACCTTGTACCTGTGTATCCAGCCGCAAAACCCCCAGATTATCGACATTGATGTTACTCCATGAATGATTCACTTCCATGTAACGCAACCAGTTAATTGCTGAACCAGCCGTGACGTTGTCACGCACAATGGCATCGGCCATGTCTTTATCTAGCCTGAAGGTCAAAGGCCCAGGGTTGGTAAGCCAACCATCTTTAACAATCCACTGTGGATTATTCAGCCATAACGGCAAGCCACCACTGATTCGCCCTGACACAGCTAACTGTTTGGCATGAACCGCTGTAACAAGTTCACTGGAGGATAGATTATCAAGGCGCAGCAAAGCCGCATCGTGCTGAGGGAGACGTAACTGGCGCATCTCCACTTTTCCCCCCAGCACTTCCACACTGACATTACTCAGTTGCAAGGGATGGCTGTCACTCCATGGGATCCAGCCCTGTAGATTTGCGCTCAGGTTTGTCGCAGTCACCTGGCTGTTAATTTCACCAATGCGCAAGCGCACCGGCCCGTGGGTTCCCAAATGCCAGGCGCCTTGGGTAAAACGAAAGGGCAAGGTGAAATTAACATGACTGATTTCGTTGTCGGGAAGTTGTGCTGTGCCTTTACGAATAACACCGTGACCACCGGCCTCAAACCCCTGGCCTGCGGCAGCTGAAAAAGCGACCTGCGCGTACAAGTCTCCACCTGTAAGGTTCAACTTCATATCAGGAGGGATCAGGGACTGGAAACGAGCCAAAGTTTGTTTCGGCCACCATGCGTTACCACGTAAACGAGTGCCGTCCCAGCGTGAATAAACAGTGACAGGGCCTAATTGCCCGGCCACCAGTTCGCCGCGCAGATTGAAGGCATCCGGGTTTTGCCCTTTAAGCTGGAAACTAAAATGTGCGGGATCCAGATAACTGCCGTTACTGAAGGTGGTTTTCCCTGTTTGCAACACCAGGCTTGCCGCTAACTCAGGTAATTTAGGGTCACGTTGCCAGCGCAGCGGCTCGCTAAGCGCCAGACGTGGGCTGGAAACTACCATGTCCCCATAACGTAACTGATCAAAACCAGTAGAAAGTGTATTCAGCGTAATCAGGCTGTTGTCCCATTCGCCTTCCCCATGCATATCCCACGCGGCCTGCATCGGGTCAAACACTCCGTTTCCCCAATAACGCCAGCGCCAGTGGCCATTGTCAGGTAAAAAGTCGTGCGCTTCACCATCCAGATGGATGACAAATGCCCCTAACTGGTTTTCATGGGCTTTGAGAATAGCCTGTAGCCGCCCCCCAACCCCGTTACGCGTAAGTTTGACTCCCGCAAGAGGCAGGCGAACTTCGTCGATATCCAGTGTATCAACCAGCCGCCCCCGTGAGCGGAGTAATGCTCCAGGCAAAAAACGCAACTCAGGGGATTGCAGTGGCCCACCCAGCATAACGGGCAAGCCAACATAGAAAATCATATTGTCTTGTTTTATTTCACCAGTGAGCCTGGCAGGCAATGCGCTGTTAACCAGGCTCAATTTGCCCGGCCCGAGTGTCATTACCAGGTTCCCTTTCCCTGCATCACCCACTGTTAACGCATTGAAACGTCCTGAAATAACGGCCTGCTCAATACCACCAGACCAGTTATCTATACTGAGATCAATTTGCCCTTTTGCCTGGTGATGTTGTTCAACCCACTGCCATTGGCCATGTTCAATGCTTATTTGCTGGGGAGTTACCCGCCATGGCAGCACCACAAGCGGAGGCTGACCGGTGATAGATGCACGCACTTCACCCTGGTTTCCTTGCCAGTGAAATTCGGCCGCCACAGGTTCAGGGAAACTGGGCACGGTGAAATGGGCGAACAAATCACCTTGTTCTGGTAGCCCATCGGGAACCAGGTTAAGCGATACCGCCCCTTGCAGGGTTACTGGCATTTCCTGGCCCGGTAGCACAACCGCTATCTCACTGATGGTTAACGACTGCCCGGAGAGACGTGCATGGACGTTCAGTTTATCGCCTTGCCATGACAGTGTTTGGCGCATTGGAGAAAACGAAAGATGTACCTGCCCGCCATACTGTTGCCAGGGCACGATATTGACATGCTTTACCCAGACATCGCCTTTTGGCAGCCGTTGTTGCAATTGGCGTAAGGTTTGTTCCGGAGAGTCATTTTGTGAAACCGGCAGGCCAGCGGCACATTGAGGATTGGCCGTGAGAGTATTAGCGGAAAGACGCCAGTATTGAGGATACGAAAGTTGCAACTGGCTGATATCCACCAGTGTACACTCGCCCACCTTGACGCTCATGCCAGGCAATGTCACCTGCCGAAAGGTGATTTGGGGTTTGGCAGTTAATACAAGTTGCACACCTGCTGGCAGCCATAACCGTGCAAGCACAGGGAGCCACGCTTGCACGCTCATAAACAGCACAAATGGCAGCAAGGCAACCAGCAAAACAAGTGTAATAATTATCTTATAAGAACCCTTCATGGGTAGTAGCCGTCCTTCTTCGCCAGTGCAAATCTGTCGCCAGTCTGAACACGCGTTATTTTTACATGATTGTGCAGTGCGTTAAACCTTAAACCAGCCCAGGCACCGGTTGGCAAGCCTTAATATGGAAACCTCTTAATTAGACCACTTTTAACTATTTGTTTATATTATTAAATAGTGACAGTATTTATATAAACTTCGACTGGAGAAACCCGATGAAACTTGCGGTCTACAGTACCAAACAGTATGACAAAAAATATCTTGAGCACGTGAACAAGGATTATGGCTTCGAGCTGGAATTCTATGATTTTCTCCTGACCGAAAAAACGGCAAAAACGGCAGTAGGTTGTGATGGTGTCTGTATCTTTGTTAATGATGATGGTAGCCGCCCGGTTCTTGAAGAGCTAAAAACGTTGGGTGTCAGGTTTATCGCATTGCGTTGTGCGGGTTTTAATAATGTCGATCTTGACGCTGCAAAAGAGTTGGGTATTGCTGTTGTTCGTGTACCTGCGTATTCACCGGAGGCCGTAGCTGAACATGCCATTGGCCTGATGATGAGCCTAAATCGCCGTATTCACCGCGCATATCAACGCACGCGTGATGCAAATTTCTCTCTGGAAGGCCTCACCGGTACAACATTGTTCGGTAAAACAGCTGGCGTAATTGGTACTGGAAAAATCGGTGTGGCTATGTTGCGTATTTTAAAGGGTTTTGGGATGCGCCTGCTGGCATTTGACCCATACCCAAATGCGGCAGCGCTGGATATGGGGGTGGAATATGTGGATCTGCAAACGCTGTATTCCCAGTCCGATGTTATCTCTCTACACTGCCCACTTACGCCTGAAAACTACCATTTATTGGACCACAGCGCCTTCGACCAAATGAAAGATGGTGTAATGATAATTAACACCAGCCGTGGTGGGCTTGTTGACTCTCAAGCTGCAATCGACGCACTGAAGAGGCAGAAAATTGGCGCGCTGGGCATGGATGTTTATGAGAACGAACGTGATCTGTTCTTTGAGGATAAATCCAATGACGTTATTCAGGACGATGTCTTCAAACGCCTTTCCGCCTGCCACAATGTGTTATTTACTGGGCACCAGGCATTTTTAACTGCAGAAGCATTAATCAGCATTTCTGAAACGACCCTGAATAATCTTAAACAACTTGAAGCTGGCGAATCCTGCGCCAATCAGATTGCCTGATTTGCTACAATAAGGCTGTTACCCGGTATTTAGCGGTGCTGGCAATGTAATTACGTTGAATTTTGCGTTGCCAGCACACCTCATCCACTGACTAACGGACATGGACAATTTCAGGGAGTAAAGATGAAAAAAGTGATACCCGCGTTGCTGGCTATGATAACACTGGCAGGTTGTGCTCAGGAAAGTTCTGCCCCCAGTACCGCGCAATTAGCAGACCAGGCATTTGTACTGAAAACATTTAATGGCAAACCACTGGTTGATAATTCTCGCCCGGCAGGGATCCGCTTCAGCAATACAATGCAGGTCTCGGGCAACATGTGTAACCGCTTTATGGGCCAGGGAAGTCTGTCGGGTAATACCCTGACAGTCCAGGGGATGGCAAGCACTAAAATGCTGTGCGTTGATCCCCAGATGAATCAACTGGACAACGTGATCGGCCAAATGCTAACCCAGGGTGCAACGGTATCATTGGCTTCAGATACGCTTACCCTGAAAGCAGATGACAATACTCTGGTTTACCAGCGCATGGCAGGTACTGCGAAATAATCAGTACGTCCCACAATTGCCCGCGGCAAGGGCCTGCTCATTACAGCGTTTGCCGTTGGGTAATGCACATGTACCCACCATGGAACCATCAAGTTGGCGCGCGCCCAGTACCATTCCGCCAATCATGGCGCAATTTGCCTGCCCTGTGCCCGACATTATTGATTGTAATGGGCTGCGTGTGTGTGCTGCAGTTGCTTGTTGTACTGGTTCATTACTGCATGCTGTGAGAAAAAAGAGCGAAACCCCTGCCGCTAAAATAAAGCCTGCCTTCATGCGTTCTCTCCTGTCCACCCGAGCTGTGTCTGTATAGTCTTTTTTGACAAAACCTTTGCATCATAGGCCACACTTTTCACTACGTCGACCCTGAAGTCCTCGAGTTTTCAGGGTTTTTACTGTTTTTTTTGTTCTGTGCCACATTTTCCGCCTCACATTTAGTGACACTGTCACGAATCATCCTGTAACAGTGTTCATGAATCACAAGACACGGGGCGAAAAATTGTCTCGTGATGAGTTTGCTAGACTCAAAAGATAATGACAAAAAGCTTGCGCTATGCGGGCCTTATGAACGCAATGTTGAGGAACGTTTATGATAACCACTGATGGCAATGGCGCTGTCGCGTCTGTCGCGTATCGTTTAAATGAAGTTATCGCTATTTACCCTATTACACCCAGCTCAGTGATGGCTGAGCAGGCGGACGCCTGGTCTGAAAGCGGGCTAAAAAATGTATGGGGTGATATACCCAAAGTGGTTGAAATGCAGTCGGAAGGTGGTGCGATTGCGACAGTTCACGGTGCATTACAAACAGGGTCCCTTGCCACATCCTTCACCTCGTCTCAGGGATTACTATTAATGATCCCGACACTGTATAAAATTGCGGGTCAGTTAATGCCATTTGTTCTGCATGTGGCGGCAAGGACCGTCGCAACCCATGCTTTATCAATTTTTGGTGACCATTCAGATGTTATGGCCGTGCGCCAGACAGGATGTGCTTTGTTGTGCTCAGGGAGTGTGCAGGAAGCTCAGGATTTTGCATTGATATCCACGATGGCGACACTGGAAAGCCGAGTGCCTTTTGTTCATTTTTTCGATGGTTTCCGCACCTCACACGAGATTAATAAAATCTCGCCTCTGAGCGATGAAACATTGCTGGCTCTGATGCCTGAATCAGCTATCCAGGCCCACCGGCAAAGAGCCCTGGACCCTGAGCACCCTGTTATTCGCGGTACATCCGCTAACCCAGATACCTGGTTTCAGGCCCGTGAAGCCACAAACCCATGGTATGACCAACTGAGTAGCATAATTGAACAGGCTATGGTGAGGTTTGGCGAGCAAACCGGGCGGCATTATCGCCCCTTTGATTATTATGGGCACCAACAAGCTGAACGTGTGGTGATAATCATGGGTTCTGCCGCGGGTTGTTGCGAAGAAGTCGTCGATTACCTGGTTGCTAAGGGCGAGAAAGTTGGGGTTCTAAAAGTACGTTTATTCCGCCCGTTCAGTGCCGAACATTTTCTGGCGGCCCTGCCCACTTCTGTTACTGATATTGCCGTCATGGATCGCACAAAAGAACCGGGTTCGGTTGCTGAACCACTTTACCTTGATGTTATGACAACGCTGGCTCAGGCCTGGCAGCAACACAAACGTGCGACACTCCCACGGGTTATTGGTGGGCGCTATGGGTTATCCTCAAAAGAGTTCGACCCACGCTGTGTGCTGGCTATCTTTAATGCACTTAACCAGGCTGAGCCACCTGCCCGTTTCACCGTCGGTATTTTTGATGATATTACCCATCTTTCACTGCCTTTACCGGCGGAAACCCTGCCGTCATCATCACGCCTTGAAGCACTGTTTTATGGCCTGGGGAGCGATGGTTCCGTTTCAGCGACCAAAAATAACATTAAAATTATCGGCAACAGTACGCCCTGGTACTCACAAGGCTACTTCGTGTATGACTCCAAAAAAGCAGGTGGGCTGACAGTCTCCCACCTGCGGATCGCTGATGCGCCTGTGAGGTCCACCTGGCTGGTAGAAGAAGCTGATTTTATAGGCTGCCACCAGTGGCAATTCATTGATAAATACCCAATGGTAGATAAGCTCAAACCCGGTGGGATTTTTCTGGTCAACACACCTTACCCGGAAAAGGACGTGTGGCAACGGCTTCCACAGGAAGTACAGGCTATGTTGCGCCATAAAAAAGCCCGTTTGTGGGTGATAAACGCGGCAAAAATCGCCAGAGAGTGCCAGTTAGGGGCCAGGATAAACACCGTTATGCAAATGGCTTTTTTCCATTTAACTCAGTTGTTACCTGGCAATACCGCTCTGGAGGCCCTGCAAGGGGCCATTGCGAAAAGTTACCAGAGCAAAGGCCAGGAGCTGGTTGAACGTAACTGGCAGGCTTTAGCGCTGGCGGAATCATCGCTTCATGAAGTACCGCCTGGTGATGTGGATAATGGCAGCCACCACATGCCGCCAGTTGTTGCAGATACCGCACCTGATTTCGTTAAAACTGTTACCAGCGCAATGATTGCCGGGCTCGGTGACAAACTCCCGGTTTCCGCTTTCCCCCCGGATGGTACCTGGCCGGTTGGCACAACTCGCTGGGAAAAACGCAACATTGCTGAGTCTATCCCCATCTGGAATCCTGGGATATGCACCCAGTGCAATCATTGTGTTGCCGCTTGCCCACATTCAGCAATACGCGCGAAAGTCGTCGAACCGGAGGCACTCCGTTCTGCACCGGAAACACTGCAATCTCTGGATGTGAAATCCCGTGACATGCGTGGCCAGAAATATGTTCTGCAAGTTGCGCCTGAAGACTGTACCGGTTGTGACCTTTGTGTTGAAGTTTGCCCGGCAAAAGACCGAGAAAACCCAGAAATTAAAGCGATCAATATGCAGCCCCGGCTGGAGCATGTTGAACAGGAAAAACAGCATTATGATTTCTTCCTTGCTATGCCAGACCGGGACCGCAGCACCCTTGAACGAATAGATATTCGGACTTCACAATTGCTTACGCCTTTGTTTGAGTATTCCGGTGCCTGCTCAGGATGCGGGGAAACACCTTATATCAAACTGCTTACTCAGCTTTTCGGCGATCGTTTATTGGTTGCCAACGCCACTGGCTGTTCTTCCATTTACGGTGGCAACCTGCCAACTACACCATGGACAACAGATGCTAACGGCCGGGGCCCCGCCTGGGCAAACTCATTATTTGAAGATAACGCTGAATTTGGCCTGGGCTTTCGCTTATCGCAAACCCAGCACCGCCAACGTGCCGGGCGGTTGTTGCATGAACTCAGCGCCATACTTCCCACAGCATTGTGTGAGGCATTGTCTGCACCAGCCAATGTTGAAGAACGCCGCCAGCAAATCACACAATTACGCGTTCTGCTGGCTGATATTGGCACACACACGGCTAAAGAACTCATGCAAGCAGCTGATTCATTAGTTGAACGTTCTGTTTGGCTGATTGGTGGTGACGGCTGGGCCTATGATATTGGCTATGGCGGTTTGGACCATGTGATGAGCCTGACAGAGAACGTCAATGTTCTGGTGCTTGATACCCAGTGTTATTCGAACACGGGTGGCCAGGCATCCAAAGCAACTCCATTAGGTGCTGTGACCAAGTTTGGTGAAAGTGGTAAACGCAAGGCACGTAAGGACCTGGGTGTTAGCGTGATGATGTACGGCCATGTCTATGTGGCACAAATATCGTTGGGAGCCCAATTAAACCAGACTGTTAAAGCAATTCAGGAAGCAGAGGCCTGGCATGGCCCTTCTCTGATAATTGCTTACAGCCCTTGTGAAGAACATGGCTACAATCTCGCATTAAGCCACGACCAGATGCGCCAACTGACCACCAGTGGTTTTTGGCCCTTGTATCGGTTTGACCCTCAGCGTGCAGAGCAAGGCAAAATCCCACTACAGCTTGATTCACGCCCACCGTCAGATGCGCTGCGAGAAACTTTGCTAAACGAGCAGCGATTTAAAAGGCTGAACAGCCAGCAGCCTGAAGTGGCTGAACAATTGTGGAAAGACGCAGCAGATGAGCTGCAAAAACGTTATGATTTTCTGTCTATGCTGGCCGGGAAAGGCGGGACTGCCCAGCCAGCAGGATAAGAATACGCCCCCGGATAAATTCCGGGGGATGTCAGAACCCAATGCGAAACTCACAGTAACAAGCCACCCAATATCGCGTTATCGAAGTGGTGGCTTTACCAAAAAATATTGATATACCGAGCCAGTGTTCCTGTATTTACCCGGGCAGCCAGAGCCTGTAGCAAATGCCTGCCTATAAAAGCAGTAAGTGGTGAAAACATGCTGGCTTTCGCCGTGGTAATCCGTACCATACGCAGCATACTTTTTTTCTGAGCCTTAACCTGTTCGGCAACCCTGTTGAAACGAGAAATATAAGAGCATGCCTGTACGGCTGTTGCCGCGTTACACTGCCCTGTTTTCTTGTTACTGCCCGAGATTTTTAGAATGCAAGATAATCAAGACGTTACAAAGAAAGAACAATATAACCTGAACAAGTTGCAAAAGCGCCTGCGCCGTAATGTGGGTGAAGCTATCGCCGATTTCAATATGATTGAAGAAGGCGACCGTATTATGGTTTGCCTTTCTGGCGGTAAAGACAGTTATACCATGTTGGAAATACTGCGTAACTTGCAGCAAAGCGCACCGGTTAATTTTACCCTGATAGCTGTGAATCTCGACCAGAAACAGCCTGGTTTTCCAGAGCACATTCTGCCGGAATACCTTGAAAGTATTGGCGTTGAGTACAAAATTGTCGAAGAGAATACTTACGCTATCGTCAAAGATAAAATCCCTGAAGGGAAAACGACCTGCTCACTGTGCTCACGCTTACGGCGGGGGATCTTGTACCGTACAGCCACCGAAATTGGTGCCACTAAGATTGCTCTTGGCCACCACCGTGATGACATCCTGCAGACTTTGTTTTTGAACATGTTCTATGGCGGTAAACTGAAAGGGATGCCACCAAAACTGATGAGTGATGACGGCAAACACATCGTTATTCGCCCACTTGCGTATTGCCGCGAAAAGGATATTGAACGGTTCTCCACGGCAAAAGCATTTCCGATTATCCCGTGTAACCTGTGTGGTTCACAACCCAATCTGCAGCGGCAGGTTATTGGTGACATGCTGCGTGACTGGGATAAACACTATCCGGGCCGCATTGAAACCATGTTCCGGGCTATGCAAGATGTTATCCCTTCTCACCTATGTGACACCGAATTATTCGATTTTAAAGGCATTCATCACGGTAGTGAGGTTGTTGATGGTGGGGATCTGGCCTTTGACCGCCAGGATATCCCATTAACACCCGCGGGTTGGGAAGCCGATGAGGAGTCGAAAAGCCAACGGCTGGATGTGCTGGAACTTAAATGATCAAGATAAAACGGGCTCAATAGCCCGTTTTATACTTTCCCGCGCCCTTCCCACTACTTTCCCACTACCTTGTTTGCTCTTTGTGTTAATCCTCCTGAACCCAGCCTACAGGCAGTATCCATACTTCAGTTTATGACAACAGATGATGCACTAATGGATGTGGGTCAGGATCCGGTTCGGGTTCATGGGGAACAGGTTCCGGACGCGGGTGTGGCTTAGTCACCGGAACCGGCTCCGCAGGAAAAGGCTCACATTTCATATTGCCTCCTTTTGCTTCCTGCATAAGCTTAGAACGCCCAAGAAAACAGGCAAAAAAAAGCCGACAAATTTTGTCGGCGTCGTACGAATTAATCTTGCTATGCAGTAATTCAAAAAAGGAAGTAAGACAATATGGAGCGCAACGCCCATCGCTTGACGTTGCATTCACCTGCGAGATTGATATTGCCTTTTTCACTGGGCGATTTTATTGACATGGCTCAATATAATTGTCCCTTTAGCTCGATAATTCTTGTTATTTACAGCCAGTTACTACGTTTTAACCATAAAATAACAGCAACAACAAGAATCACCAACATAAGGCAGAAGAAAGGGAAACCGAACCCCCAACTGCCACCGGGGATCCCCCCCAAATTGACGCCAAATAAACCGGTGAGAAACGTGCTTGGGAGAAAAACCATCGCCATAAGAGACATGGTATAAGAGCGGCGAGATAATGATTCCTGCATCATTTGTGATATTTCATCAGCCATAATTGCGGTGCGAGCGATACAGGCATCAATTTCATCAAGCCCCCGGCCTAACCGGTCTGCGATATCCTGCATACGACGCCTTTCGTCATCGTCCATCCACACCAGACGCTCACTGGCAAGCCGTGCATACACATCACGCTGTGGAGCCATATAGCGGCGCATGACTATCAGTTGCTTGCGCAATAATGCCAGATGCCCTCGCTGAGGTACCTGCTGATCTAGCAGGTCATCTTCAAGATCTATAATTTGGTCATGTAACTGCTCAATAAACTCACTGGCATGGTCAGTCAGGGCATCGCATACATCAACCAACCAACCCCCGACATCTTTCGCACCTGTTCCGGCTTTAAGGTCATTAATAACATCATCCAGAGCCAGAACCTGCCGCTGACGTGAGGTGATTATCATGTTTTCATTAATGTACATCCGCATGGCAACCAGTTGGTCGGGCCGCTCATCCGTACTGCCATTAATACAACGCAATGTAATGAATGTACCTTCACCCATGCGGGTAACGCGTGGACGCAGGCTTTCCCCTGCCAACAGGTCTCTGGCGATATCCGGTAATAAAGGGGAATTTTCCAGCCAGTTGGCACTTTGTGGATGAGTGTAATTCAGATGCAGCCAACAAGGATGTTGCTTATCAATGCTATCTGTTTCTTCCAAAGGGGAAATACCGCCCATACCATCAAAACGCCAGGTAAAAACAGCATCAGAAACGAAAAAGTCATGTCCGGTTAACCCACTCAAATTTGCCCCCTGTTCGCTCTCAGCGTGTTCCATCATAGTGCTACGTGGATGCTGCTATGACCCGGTTTTTACTATAAATTTAGCAAAACTTCACACCTTATATAACATTCTACTAAAATCCTTTGTAGCATTGGTATGTAACACTTTCGCCAACAGGAACCTGATTTGTTCAGACGTAAAGTATGTAAGGCATTTGACTTGCGCTTCGAGCGAACCCGCCAGCACGCCATAATTATGAGTGCCAACTGGTTTCTTTGGGTTAACTTATTGTTTAGCATTGTTATTTTGGTTCGCTATTACTTCAATCCTAGGGTCACTCTTGCGATTCCTGCCGGGCATGCAGACTTTACACATTTACCGTTATTTGCGGTCATGATTATCACTGCTGCTGTGTTGTACATTCTGAGATACTCACCGGACAGGCTCTCCCGCAAAATATGGACAATGTTACGTGCGACTATGCTGGTACTGAGCCTGAACTGGTGTCTGGTGCTGTTTTTGCTATTTGCCAGTGGCGGCCGGCCTGTTATTTTCGCTCTTGCCTCAATTTTATTGTTAACCGGGCTGATAGCGCTTTATGTTGATACTGTGGCGTGGTTTTTTTTCAGTGTGCCACTTCAGTTTGCCATTATTGCTACCAGCCTGGTATTCACCAGCTATATCACTGTCGTGAATGTGTTGGCTTATATTGCGCTGGCCTTACTGGTTGAGTCGGCCAGGCGAATGCTCAATTCGTGGTTTGTGCTGGCTATTCACCGGGAACAAGAGAATAACGATTTAATTCAGCGCCTGGAGATTCAGGCCAACTGTGATCCTCTTACCGGGTTAGCTAACAGAAGGTCCTTTCAGGTTGTGTTGGATAAAACCGTACAACGCGCTTCTTTTCAGCCGCGTGAAAGCGCTTTTTCTATGCTCATGATCGATGTCGATAAGTTCAAAAACTATAACGATTTTTATGGGCACCAGGCTGGTGATTCGTGCCTGATTCAGGTTGCTGAATCCATAGAAAGCGCAGTGCGAGCTAATCTTGATTTAGTAGGACGGTTTGGTGGTGAGGAGTTTATTGTGTTACTTCCTCAGGCCTCAGCAGCTGAAGCGAAAGAGATTGCAAAGCGCATTCTAAGTGCGTTAAGTATGAGAAGTATTGAACACAAGGCTTCAGATGTTGCCACTAAAGTCACGGTGAGTATCGGTATTGCTGAATGGTCTGGTGGGCTAAATGCAAGCCAGCTGATTTCCCGCGCAGACAGTGCGCTTTATTACGCTAAGAACAGTGGACGGAACCAGTACCAGGTATTTCACCCAGGGACAGGGCAGCCAACAGAAAAAACAGTTCAGCAAGCATAGTGCTTAAAAAAGCAGAGCATTTAGTGTGCCCTGCTGTTATCGCTGTTATTGTTCTCAGGAATTGATAAATTACGCTCCGCCGAACTGGTGCGCAATATATAACCAACCCGTTCAATATCCTCTTTCTTCTTATTTTTATCTCCCTGTTATCACCTTCCCGTATTAATGCCCTGCACAAAATTCATGTCAAAAAGACGTAAAAACCTCAGAATATAAAAATCATTACTTGTTATATACATTGCTCTCTATATCAAAAAACCTGCGTCTGCTGAACATACCTGTGGAGAACCGGGGCATAAATATTGATATACTGGTTATATTATAAATATCATCGCAACGGTACCAAATGACTGATAACCGGACACATCACCCACGAGTCAACCTGCGGCTCTCGCGCTCTGTCAGTAACGCCATTCTTGGTGACATTAAGGCTTTATTACCTAATGAAGGGATTCATATTTTTATTAATGAACTCGATGACGAAAATTATGCCACACTGGAATGCAACCAAAATGACACACTTGCTGCGTTGTTAGTGCCAATTATTGTGGTGTGGCGGCAGTTGGGCTATATCGGCAGTATTGTGTGGCACAGTGGTAAAATCAACCGTGATGTTACCACTGCAACACAATTTCAACTGCTTAGTTTGATGAAAACGCCGTTGCCATTATTCGTTATCCGCGAAGCCTGACCCAAGGTTATGGTTATATACGCACGGATTTACCCAGATTGCGCATATCATTACCGGTAGGTGATTGATGCACGCGTAAACCGAATTCACCAATTACTGCATAAATGTGATCAAAAATATCTGACTGAATAGCTTCGTACTCGAGCCAGGCAACTGTATTGGTGAATGCGTAAATTTCCAGGGGTAAACCATCCACACCCGGAGATAGCTGGCGGACCATGGTTGTCATGTTATGGTGAATTTTGGGGTGCTGGTTGAGATACGCGGTCAAATAGGCACGAAATGTCCCGACATTTGTCATTTGCCGTACATTCAGTGCTGAGCCGGATTCCTGGTCATGTTCGCGGTTCCAGGCAGACAGTTCGTCTTTTTTTTGTGCCAGGTATGGCGTCAAAATACGCGACTGCTGCAAGTGCGCCAGTTCATCCTCTGAGAGGAAATGTATGCTGGTGGTATCTATGTTGATACTGCGCTTAATACGCCGCCCGCCTGATTCAGACATCCCTTGCCAGTTTTTAAAGGCATCAGAGACCAGAGCGTAAGTTGGGATTGTGGTTATTGTGTTATCCCAGTTTCTTACCTTAACGGTTGTCAGCCCTATGTCAGTCACTGCACCATCAGCGCCATATTTCGGCATTTCCAGCCAGTCACCCTGGTTTAGCATGCGGTTAGCTGAAAGCTGAATCCCTGCCACCAGGCCAAGAATTGGGTCTTTAAAAACTAACATTAATACCGCAGCCATGGCACCCAGGCCGCTAATCAATATTGCTGGTGATTTCCCGATTAATACCGAGATCATCATAATGCCAATAACAATGGCACCCAGCAGTTTCATACTCTGGATAATCCCTTTGAGCGGCAGATTTCCAGCAAATGGCAGCTTGCGAGAAACCACGAAAGAGACATCCATGAGTGAGAAAAATGCCAACAACCCATACAGCATTACCCACAATTGAGCAGCGGCGAGCAAGAAAATGCTGGCATCGCTCCCCTGCTCCAGCCAGAGCAAAGTCTGGATATGCACAATAATGCCCTGGAGAACAAAAGCGAGCCGGTGAAAGAGGTGGTGCTGAGTAATAACTTGTAGCCAGAGCTTGTTACTGCTCCTGGCGCGCTTTTCAAAGGCACGCAATACAAGGCTGTGTAACACGAAGTGAACCACTACAGCGGTTAAAAAAATGATCGCCAATACTGCAGCCAGAGCCATTGAATTATTTAAATTAATGCCGTAACGCCCGGCAAAATGCATGAGTTCCTGCATACAATCTCCTTTTTATTCAGGCGCTATCTTGCCTTCACTCAATCCCAGGTGCAATGGCCGTCGCGAACAGGATGGATGAACCTTAATAAAACTCGGTAAATATAGGAAAACAGGAAAGATTGCAGGCGGTAAAGAAGAGAGGAGATTTGCCCCTCCGGCGCTTATCTCCGGCACTCACAGAAGTGGTGTTAGCTCTTTGGGGGCAAAACGATAATAAGATATCAGATAAATCTGATCAACACTCAGTTGGGCAAAAATTGCACGTCATCACAAATTATGGCGAAATCCTGGCCCAACTCTATCTGGTGCACACACCGCGTTAATGCTTGATGATGTACATCGTCCTGCTGTATGCGACATCTTCGGGGTTATCTATTGGGTAACCTTTGACCCAGGGCTTAATCAAACGCCCATTTGTGTACTGGTAAATAGGAGCAATCGGTGCCTGTTCCGCGAGTATCTTTTCTGCCTCATCATAGTCTTTATTACGGGCTACTTCGTTCGTTTCACTACCGGCCTGGGCAATAATTTTGTCATAGGCGCTTGAGCTGAAACGCGAAATATTCCCACTATTAGTTGATGTCAGAAGAGATAAAAATGTTGATGCTTCGTTGTAATCACCTATCCAGGATGCACGAATAACATCAAAGTTCCCACTACGACGGCTGTCCAGATAGGTTTTCCATTCCTGGTTTTTCAAAACCACTTCCGCACCCAGTGCTTTTCTCCACATGGATGCAATGGCAATAGCGATTTTTTGGTGGTTTTCTGAGGTATTGTAAAGGAGTGATAGTTTAAGCGGTTTTTCAGGCCCATAACCTGCTGCTTTCAGCAACATTTTTGCCTGCAAATCCCGTTCTTCCTGTGTCATCTCCTGGAATAAAGCGGGTTGTGGCGTGAACCCGTGGGTCACATCCGGTGTAAAGTGCCAGGCGGGTTTCTCCCCTGTACCCAAAACCTTGTTAGCAATAATATCGCGGTCAATAGCCAGGCTAAGTGCGACACGAACGCGTTGATCTGCTGTCGGCCCTTTTTGGGTATTAAATGCGTAATAGTATGTCCCTAACTGTGGTGGCGTATAAACTTGCCCGGGTATTGTATCCAGCAGCTTCTGGTACATGTTTTTAGGGAAAGACTCCGTGATATCAATACCGCCAGCCAGGTAGCGTTTAGTTGCTGAAGACTCCTGGTTAATTGGAATAAATGTCACTTTGGTGAGAACTGTTTTAGCGTTATCCCAATATTGCCTGTTCGGCGTCAGGACCAATTTTTCATTCACCACACGTGAATCCAGCACAAAAGCGCCATTGCCAACCAGATTGTCTGGGCGCGTCCAGTCATTACCATTCTTTTCGACATTCGCCTGCTTGACTGGGTAAAGCGCAAAACTAGCCGTCAATAAAGGGAAAAACGGGACATTTTTATCAAGCTGGACTTGTAATGTTCTGTTATCAAGTGCACTTACCCCAAGCTTTTCCGGCGGCAACTTACCTTCAATAATAGCCTGGGCATTTTCTATTCCAGCTAACGCCGCAAATGACGCAAACGGAGACGTTGTTTTCGGGTCAACCAAACGGCGCCAACTGTAGACAAAATCCTGCGCACTCACTGGGGAGCCATCTGACCAGCGAGCATCCGGCCTCAAGGTAAAAGTCCAGATACGGTTATTATTGGTCTGCCATTTTGTTGCGACGCCTGGGATCAACGCACCTGTTGCATCCTGATTAGTCAGCCCTTCAAATAAGTCACGAATAACTTGAATTTCAGGCAACCCAACAGCTTTGGCGGGGTCCAGTGAGGCGGGTTCATCTTTGATATGACGATTCAATTCCTGTTTGGCAGCAAGCTGCGTTCCGGGTGGCACCTCAGCGGCAAGTGCCACCGTTGTGGTACCACTGACAATAACCGCACTACAAAGCAATCGTGTAACAAGTTTCATGTGGCAGCCCTGATTAAATTTGTTCCCGCTCGAGTTGGCGCTTTTGATAATTATTTGTTTTGACGGGAGGAATTGCAAATATTCTGCAATACTTTGTTATCTATTTTGAGTTGAGTGGCACACACACTCGCCTGGGCAGGCGAAACGGCTTCGTTTCTCCACAGGTGATGCTAACAACAAGGTGATTTATGCCCTTATCACGTTCGAGACCATTACGAGGTAATTTTCAAAACGCGCCATTGCAGTATGGAACCAGTTTTAGTGGCGCTCCACTACTCTGGTTCCCGGCAACAGAAATGCAGCCTTCAACAGGGTTAATTATTGCTGGCACACACGGTGACGAAAGTGCCAGTATTGTCGCGCTTTCTTGTGCGCTTCGCACACTTGACGAATCACAGCGTCGGCATCATGTCATTCTTTGTGTTAATCCCGATGGCTGCCAAAGTGGCATACGTGCTAATTTTCGCGGCGTAGATTTAAACCGCAATTTCCCAGCAGCGAATTGGAAACCAGGCGAAACGGTGTACCGGTGGAACACACAGGCTCCAGTACGTGACGTGAAACTCTCGGCCGGGGAATTTTCTGGCTCAGAGCCTGAAACATCGGCACTTTGCCAATTAATCACCCGAATAAAACCTGCCTGGGTGGTCTCTTTTCATGAGCCATTGGCCTGTATTGAGGACCCTTACCGCTCTGTGCTGGGGCAATGGTTGGCAAAAACGTTGACATTACCACTGGTAACCAGTGTGGGATACGCCACACCGGGTTCATTTGGGAGTTGGTGCAAAGATAACAATCTGCCATGTATTACAGCAGAGTTACCCCCTGTCTCCGCTGATTCAGCCTGTGAGCGCTACCTGGAGGGAATTATCAGCCTGCTTGAGTACTCGGATTAGAGATGCAGCATGCCTGGTGTAAAGTTGAGACCAGGCTCAACATCTACAGCCAGCCAGGATGGGCCATCCAAATCAAGAAAACGTGCAGCCGGGGTTAGCGGCAAGGCGGCGGTAATAGCTCGGGATGTACACAGCATACAACCTAACATTATCTCGAAACCTGCGGAAATAGCCGCCTGCTGCAATGCCAGCGCTTCTGTCAGCCCTCCGGCTTTATCGAGCTTAATATTCACCATCTCGTAACGGTGTAACAACTCGCCGAGTTGGGACCGTGTGTGGCAGGATTCATCTGCACAAATGGGTAAAGGATGGACGAAATGCGCCAGTGCAGAATCTTCAGCGGCTGGCAAGGGTTGTTCCAGCATCGCTACATTGAGATCTGCCAGTAGCTGACAACGTGCGGCCAGCCCTTCGACATGCCATGATTCGTTGGCATCGACAATCAGTGTTGCTTCCGGTACAGCAGTTCGAATCGCAACCATGCGTTCAGTTATCAGTCGATCATCAAGCTTTATTTTTAGTAAATGTGCTCCACCCAACCACAGCCTCCTGGCCGCTTGAGCCATTCTTTCCGGGGTATCGATAACCACGGTCTGGGCCATCACGACACTCTCGGGTAGCGGTGTGCGCAAATATTGAGGCAGCGTTAGCCCTGCCAGGCAGGCCTCGAGGTTCCATAATGCACAATCAACAGCATTGCGCGCAGCTCCAGGAGGCAATGCCACTTGTAGTTCATGGCGGCTCAGGCCTTGCTGTAATGCAGGTATAACCGTTGTTATCTGAGCCATCACGGAAGCTGCCGTTTCGCCATAGCGCAAATAAGGTGTACATTCCCCTACAGCCTTTATTCCGGCATCTTCGATTTCGACCACCACCACAATAGCTTGCTCGCGAGTGCCACGTGCAATAGTGAACGGTGTATTGAGTGGCCATGATTCCTCGTACACGCTGACATTTCTCATTACTGTTCATCCCTTTTGTGTTTAAAGCAGTATATACCTTCAACGATGGCGTACTTAACTGTTACCGGCTGAGTAACCTGGATGGCACCGATGTTTATCTGCGGTCGATTCATTTTTTAGGCATCAAAATACATAGTATGTAAATAATTTTTTATATTCATTCGCCAGTAGTTGGCTTACACTAGTTTGAGCGTTAACAATATGAGAACAGGAAAATAACTATGTCACAACTCGTTCATTTTCAGGGTAACCCGGTTGCCGTTAAAGGTCAGATTCCTCAGGCAGGTAGTGCTGCTGCGGCATTCACTCTGGTTGCTAAAGACCTTGCAGATATCTCCCTGAGCCATTATGCGGGCAAGCGTAAAGTTCTGAATATTTTCCCGAGCATTGATACTGGTGTTTGTGCAGCCTCTGTTCGCAAATTCAACCAGTTGGCAACTGAAATGGATAACACTGTTGTGTTGTGTATTTCTGCTGACCTGCCGTTTGCTCAGTCTCGTTTCTGTGGTGCTGAAGGCCTCAGCAACGTCGTGACTCTTTCCACTCTGCGCCACCCTGAATTCCAGGATACTTATGGCGTAGGCATTGATGATGGTGCGCTGAAAGGCCTGACTGCACGCGCAGTTGTTGTGATTAACGAGAAAGATGAAGTGATTTTCAGCCAACTGGTCAATGAAATCACTGAAGAACCTGATTACGACGCAGCTCTGGCCGCACTCAAAGGCTGATTGTTTTATCTGTAATAGAAAAAGCCGGTTAGATTATAACCGGCTTTTTTTTACCTATTTATTCTTCTGCTTTACGGCTACTCAGGCCATATTCCCTTAGCTTATTAGCAATAGCGGTATGTGACACACCCAGGCGCCTTGCCAGTTTACGTGTACTGGGGTAATTACGATAAAGCTGTACCAGCACTGCCCGTTCGAAGCGCCGTGTAATGTCATCCAGCGAACCTTCCATCACGTCATCCCCCACAGGCATGACACTGGCATCCACATCCGGCAATAGAATATCCTGAGAGCGTAGTTCATATCCTTCAAGCTGGGTCAGCGCACGGTAAATCGCATTTTTTAACTGCCGCACATTACCCGGCCAGTTGTAACGGGAAAGCACAGAGCTTAATTCTGATGATAGCTTCGGGCGTGGCACCCCTTGTTCATCAGCAAACCGCGCAACAAACAACTCGGTGAGTGGCATGATGTCCTGCGGGCAATCACGCAAAGGAGGAAGATTGAGTGTAAGTACATTCAGCCGATAATAGAGATCTTCACGAAAGGCACCCTTTTGCACTAATTCAACAAGGTTTTTCTGTGTGGCACAGATAACACGCACATCGACATGCACTTCTTGCTCATCACCAACACGGCGGAAAGTGCCATCGTTGAGAAAGCGCAACAGTTTTGCCTGCATACGTGGCGACATTTCACCAATCTCATCCAGCAGGACAGAACCGCCATTGGCCTGTTCGAAAAATCCTTTTTTCCCCTCCGTAGCGTTAGCGTAAGCCCCGGCAGCATGGCCAAATAGTTCACTTTCAACAGCATCTTCAGGAATTGAAGCACAGTTCAGCGCCAGGTAGGGTTTTTCTGCACGGGGGCTTGCCATATGACAAGCTCTGGCAAACAAATCTTTACCTGTACCCGTTTCACCGACGATTAACAATGGAGCATTCAGGGCGGCAACTTTGCGCGCCAGGTCAACAACATGACGCATTGCACCACTCGCAGCAACAACCTGGCTAAAGGCTTCCACATTGTGGTTATTCAGATTCTGCAACTGCCGCCCCATACGAATAGTTGACTGGAGCATGACAACTGCCCCACCTGGTACAGTTTCGCCACTGTCTTCTGCTTCAACTTGTACAGGCGTAATTTCCATCAGAAAATTTTGCCCGTTAATCACTACGTGTTCGGTATGTGATACAACGGGGCGGCTTTCCAGCCAGCGGACAAAATTAAAACCAGAAATCAGGCTGGCAGCGTTGTGATTTCTGAGTTTATCCGCATCTTGCCCAAACAATGCACAGCATGCCGGGTTAGCCATTTCCACTTTGCTTTTCATATCCAGCGATAATACGGGTTCAGGCAGAGCTTCCAGTAACGCGCTCAATGCCCGATGCTCCCGTTCTGTTGGCATCCAGGGTACTGTGCGTACATCAGATACGCCCGGAATACGGCGAATTTCCGCCATCAAACTGCTGAACGTATCAAATGCCTGGGTGGAAAAATTGAGATAAATACGCCCGATGGGATCAATTTCAATGCCCCGTAAGTCGATGCCACGCAGCACCAGTAGATCGAGCAACTCACGCGTGAGCCCAAGGCGGTCTTCACAAAACACTTCAAGGCGCATGGCGGGAACCTATATATCAGTCAAAAGAACAGACTGTGATAATACTGCACTTCTGCGTTATCCAGAAGCTATCTGTCAACAAATATTGACAGTTAAACATTATCAATCAACCCGGATTGCAGCACAGGTAACTGCGTGAAAGGCATTATAAAAGGAACAACGTAACCGCACCGGCATAGGGTACGGCTACGTTATTATGCAGAGGGTGTATTCGTCTGTTTACTACGTTGCAACGTTGCACGGACTTCACCAATCAGTTCACGGCGAAAATCGCCCAGTTTGGGTTTGTCATCTATCCAGGGGAGCGGGCGGCATAATTCCATGGTTTTGATTCCTAACCGTGCGGTTAATAAGCCAACACCAATTCCCTGAGCTGCTCGTGCAGAAAGGCGTGCTGCCAGGTCCTGAGACATCCAGTCCATCCCTACTTCACGAACCAGTTCACTAGCCCCGGCGAAAGCGATATTCAGCAGCACCATACGAAACAAGCGAATGCGGCTAAAGTAACCCAATTCTATACCGTACAACCCGGCAATATGATTAATCAGCCGAATATTTCGCCAGGCTACGAACGCCATATCAACCAGTGCCAGTGGGCTGACCGCAATCATCAATGAAGACTGAGCAGCTGAACGGCTGATAGCTTTACGCGCCTGGGTATCAAGCACGGGTTGAACCATTTGCCCGTACAGGGTGATAACTTCTTTATCATTGTGGGTTTCATGTAAGGCGGAGTACCAACGCTGCATCGCTGGGTGACGTTGGTCAAGGCCTGCTTTATCGGCCAGCTTTTCACAAAACCCTCGCGCCTTACCAGATGCATGGCTGGTTAACATCTCGCCCGCTTCATGACGTTCCTCTACCCGCTGACGTAACTTCCATAACCTGCGCCATTCTGTTAGCAGTGAGCCCACACCAGCAACCACAATCAAACCGCCAGCAGCACAACCGCCCAGACTGATCCAGTCTTCAGTTACCCAGGCATTGTGTGCCCATGTCACACCCTGAGCTACGACACTCACCCCCAAAATAGCCAGCCCAAGCCCTACCAAACGCCGCCATACGCTTTTTTTGGGTTGCAGTGCGCGAGAAACCAATGCCTCCGCTTGCTGAGAGTCTTCACTGTCCTGTTCATTCACAACGACTGGTTCAAAGTTTTCCGCCGCATCAAACATTTTTGCCGGACGCACGGTGGACTCTACTTTCTGCACTGATTTTTCCTCTGAAAAATCAATACGCGGTTTTATCGGTTCGCTCATCGCAGTTTGTCTCCTATCAAGAACTCCATAGCGGCATCCAACCGAATGTGGGGTAACGGGCTATCTATATCCATATTCAATGGGCGAAACTCTTCAAAAGAAAAGCCTTGCTGTTCCCAGAATGTATTACCCGGTAAACGTGGTGGAACTTCACCCGGGAAAAAGGTCAGTGGTTTTCCGTCTGATAAACGGTGACCCTGTAACGCCGGGATTTTTTCACCCTGATAATCCACGAGACCGGCTGTGGTTGCCTGTACAGAAGCCAGGCCCATACACTCCATTTTTATTCCTTCAAAGGCCGCATTCTGCCAGGCATCCTGCACCAATTGCTGAAGCAGGCTAACAAGGTTGCCATGCTGATCATGGGTAACATGGTCTGCTTTGGTTGCAGCAAATAACAGTTTATCAATAACGGGTGAAAACAGCCGCCGGTACAATGTGCGCTGCCCGTAATGGAAGCTCTGCATTAATTGTGTCAGCGCAAGGCGCATATCATTAAAGGCTTGTGGCCCACTATTTAGGGGTTGCAGGCAATCAACCAGCACAATTTGGCGGTCAAAGCGAATAAAGTGTTCCCGGTAAAACCCCCGTACAATATGCTGGCAATAATAGTCGTAGCGAGCACGTAACATACCCGCGTTGGTTTGTTTCCCTGCCTGGGTAATGACGTGATCACCGACATTATCGACATCAGGCCAGGGGAAAAACTGTAATGCCGGCGCACCCGACATTTCACCGGGTAAGACAAAACGGCCGGGTTGAATAAAATGCAGGCCAGATTTTTTACAATGGTGCAAGTAATCAGTCCATGCTGCCGCGATGTCTGCCAGGCGATTTTCATCTGCCGGGGCATTCGGGTCCAGACCTTGTGCCAATGCCTGCCATTTTGCTGCCATCTCACCTCTGGCACCTTTCAGTAACCCTGTCATTTGGCGTGACCAGGTTGCATAGTCCAGACCCAGCATCGGGAGATCCAGTAGCCATTCGCCGGGGTAATCCACAATATCGAGATACAGCGTGGCGTTTTCTTTGAAGTGCCGCATAACACTTGCGCCAGAGCGAAAACGCAGTGCCAGCCGAATTTCGCTAACACCGCGGGTTGGTGTTGGCCATGCGGGTGGGTCGCCATAAAGCTGAGCTATCCCTTCATCGTAGGTAAAACGCGCAATACCCAAATTTTGTTGCGGTACCCTGCGGGCACCATGCAGACGCCCTTCCCGTGCCGCGTTCAGCAAAGGCAGACGCGCGCCAGTTTGAGTATTGAGTAATTGGTTAACAAATGCAGTGATAAAAGCAGTTTTACCGCTACGGCTAAGCCCGGTAACTGCGAGGCGCAAATGCCTGTCTACGCCCCGATTCACCAGAGCCTGGAATTCATTTTTTATTCGCTTCATAACATTCCTGTTATTGGCCTTTACCTGTATTTTCGCCCCCACGTAAAGGTACCTGAATCACATGTCTGTGGCGCTTACTGCTGTGTATGAGCATACCAATACATCGGGTATTCGCTCAGATAAAACCGCACGCCAGTTGTAACCTCAGTATATACATGAACACCCTCAGAGCAGGTTACCAGACATCATGCCCGCGTAATTTTTAGTATGAATGACTCATAAATCAGAACGATTGTGCCAACGCTGGGTGTACTTTCTCACACCCGTACGCAGTAATGGTTCGAGAATAACGCCCAATATTAACCTTACGGGTTTGTACGCGACCCGCCGAATAACCAGGCTGGCAACCCCGGCGGGCATAACACGTAGCGCTAAGGTCGCTGCAAGCATCAACAGCGGTGCCAGGCGGCGGTGACCTGGCACCAAATGTTCGTTTTTCATAGCTGACGAAACCGACTACGCAGGGTGAAGGAATCAGAGGTGATATAGCGCTCCATAGATTGCAACCGCCTTTCGCTCTCGCCAAGTAACTGATCCGCCTGCGCCAACAAATAATGGTTGTCCGGCATGGTATCTTGCTCTTCAGGCAGACTTTCTGGGCGTGGGTCGAGTGCAAACGTTAATACGATATAAGCCACCACCACAAAAAAGAACAGGCCAAAAAATAGCGACAATATTGTTATTGCCCGCACCAGTTTTACTGGCACGTCGAAGTAATCAGCAATACCGGCACAAACACCTTTTACTATGCCCGCCTGGGGATTACGCCAGAGCTTGCGATTGTGAAATGTTGCCATTAACGTTCCCTCCATCCTGGATGTTCTGCATCCAGGATTTGTTCAAGTGCTTGTATCCGGTCCTGCATCCGCTTAGCCTCTCCTGTGAGTTGTTGCAGGCGTTGTTGCTCATTCTGTGATAAGACACTTTCGCCTTTCTCACGGTTGCTGTAGTGCAACCACAGCCAAATGGGTGCAACAAACAACATAAAGATCGTTAACGGAATAGCCAGAAAAAGCGCGCTCATTTTTTCTCCTTAACATATGACGCGCACGCAGCATACCTGCGCGCAATTAGGCGTTGGTGTCCTTGTTCATTTTGGCTTTCAGTGCCGCAATTTGCGCACTGATTTCATCATCGGCCTTCAATTCTGCAAACTCCTGGTCGAGCGTTTTACTTTTGCCAAACTGCTGACTTTCTGCTTCGGCTTCCATCTGATCAATACGGCGTTCAAATGCGTCAAAACGCGCCATTGCTTCATCCAGCTTCCCGGTATCAAGTTGGCGACGGACATCACGGGATGAAGCGGCTGCCTGGTGGCGCAGAGCCAGAGCTTGTTGGCGGGCACGGGTTTCAGTCAGCTTTTTCTCAAGCTCCCCGATTTCTGTTTTCATCCGCAGCAATGTTTCATCAATGTGCTCAACTTCATTGTTGAGGCTGCCAACCAAATCTGTCAGTTTCTGTTTTTCTATCAACGCCGCACGAGCGAGATCTTCTTTTTCTTTCCTGAGCGCCAGTTCAGCTTTTTCCTGCCACTCTTGCTGACGAGCCAGAGCTTGATCAATACGTCGAGTCAGTTGTTTTTTCTCCGCCAGCGCCCGTGCTGACGTTGAACGAACCTCAACCAGCGTATCTTCCATTTCCTGAATCATCAGGCGAACCAACTTTTGTGGATCTTCAGCTTTTTCCAGCAGTGAGTTGATATTGGCATTAATGATGTCAGTAAAGCGCGAAAAAATTCCCATTGAAATCTCCTTAGCCGGCCAGCCAGAGCTACACCGGTTTTTTGCATGGCACCTGAGTGATACCCCTTAGCTTGCTATCACTACACGCGATTACGTTTGCTATTACCAATGGGGTATTACAAGTTGCGTGCCAAGTTTTTAATCATTTGAAATAAATGACTTTTATGAGTTTTACCTGTAGGGAAAACCTGGCTATAGTGGTTAGATACACCATTAAATAGTGAATTTAACCATGATGAATGACAAAGATAATCTGGTTGGTGAGGCAAATAACTTTCTGGAAGTACTGGAACATGCCTCCCGCCTTGCTCAATTGAATAAACCCGTTCTGGTGGTGGGTGAACGGGGAACGGGCAAAGAGCTGGTAGCACATCGTATTCACTATTTGTCACCTCGGTGGCAAGGTCCTTTTGTTTCACTCAATTGTTCTGCACTGAATGAAAATTTACTGGATTCGGAGCTTTTTGGGCACGAAGCTGGGGCATTTACCGGAGCACAGAAACGCCACCCGGGAAGGTTTGAACGTGCTGAAGGTGGCACACTCTTTCTGGATGAACTGGCTACAGCACCCATGCAGGTTCAGGAAAAACTGTTGCGCGTTATTGAATACGGGGAGCTTGAGCGTGTGGGTGGAACTCAGCCATTAAAAGTGGATGTCAGACTAGTTTGCGCAACTAATGCCGATTTGCCTGCCATGGCGGACAACGGTCAATTCAGAGCCGACCTGCTCGACAGGCTGGCATTTGATGTGGTTACGTTACCGCCCCTGCGCGAGCGGCAGCCTGATATTTTATTGCTTGCCCAACACTTCGCTATTCATATGTGCCGTGAAATGGGGTTGCCTCTTTTCACTGGTTTTAGTGAGCAGGCTGAAGCGCAATTGCTGGCCTGGCCGTGGCCTGGCAATATTCGTGAGTTAAAAAATGTTGTTGAACGGTCAGTTTACCGCCATGGGCCAGACCCGGACGTGTTGGAAAATATAGTTTTTAACCCCTTTTCTCCAGAAAAACAGCAATCTGTTGGCGATGAACCACTCCCATTACCAGACAGTTCCATGCCGGTGTTACCTGTGGATTTAAGAGCCTTTCAGTTACAACAAGAAAAAAACTTAGTTGAAGCCAGCCTGCAAAAAACCCGATTTAACCAAAAAATGGCGGCAGAACAGTTGGGATTAACCTATCACCAGTTGCGTGCTTTGCTCAAAAAACACCAGATTCATTGACCAGGTGATTATATTTACAGCAAACATCCCGACATTTTTTGGGATGGCGATAAGAGTGCGATACACTTAAGTTATTGGTTATCGTCACTCAAAAAAATATGCGCTCATTTCTCGTTTCATTGCTGGCCTTGCTGGGTTCTTTTAGCAGCACAGCTTATGCTACGTCACACGACTCACCGCCGGATATTCGCCAGAGCGGTTTTGTCTATTGTGCTAATGGTCAGGTTAATACCTTTAATCCGCAAAAAGTTAGTGAAGGTTTAACGGTAGATACCCTTGCAGCTCAGCTCTATGACCGGTTACTTGATGTAGACCCTTACACATACCGGCTGGTGCCAGAACTCGCACAAAGCTGGGAAGTTCTTGATAATGGAGCCACTTTCCGCTTCCACTTGCGCCACGATGTCGCTTTTCAAACGACTGAATGGTTTACACCAACCCGCAACTTCAATGCTGATGATGTGGTGTTTACGTTCAAACGTATCTTTGACAAGAATGACGCCTGGCACAATGTCAACGGCGACAATTACCCCTATTTCGATAGTCTCCAGTTCGCCGATACAATTGAGAGTATCCGCAAGCTGGATAATTACACGGTTGAGTTTCGCCTTAAACGCCCCGATGCCTCTTTCTTATGGCACCTTGCCACACACTACGCTTCTGTTATGTCGGCGGAATATGCCCACAAGCTGGAAAATGCGGGTAAGCAGGAGTTAATTGACCGGCTACCAGTAGGAACCGGGCCATTTAAACTCACCGAATATCGCTCCGGGCAATTTATCCGCCTGGCGCGGCATGAACATTATTGGCGTGGCGAGCCGAAAATGCCGCAAGTTGTTATTGATATGGGCGCAGGTGGTACCGGGCGTATGTCACGGTTACTCACTGGTGAGTGCGATGTTCTGGCCTGGCCCGCTGCCAGCCAGTTGACCATTTTGCGTGATGACCCGCGTCTACGTTTGACATTAAGGCCTGGGATGAATATTGCGTTCCTGGCATTTAATACCAACAAGCCACCGCTGAATAACCCAGCGGTTCGCCATGCGCTGTCGCTCGCTATTAATAACCAACGTCTGATGCAGTCCATTTACTATGGCACTGCGGAAACTGCTGCTTCAATTTTGCCACGTGCCTCCTGGGCCTATGACGGTGGGTCCAAAATTACGGAATACAACCCGGAAAAATCGCGTCAACAACTAGAGGCACTGGGAATTAAAAATCTGACATTACAGCTTTGGGTGCCGACCAGTTCGCAACCCTGGAACCCCAGCCCACTAAAAACAGCCGAGCTTATCCAGGCGGATATGGCCCAGGTGGGTGTCAACGTCGTTATTCGTTCCGTTGAGGGGCGTTTTCAGGAAGCCCGGTTGATGGATATGAGCCATGACCTGACACTAACTGGCTGGGCAACAGACAGTAATGACCCGGACAGTTTTTTCCGCCCATTGCTGAGTTGCGCGGCAAGCCGCTCACAAACAAACTTCTCACACTGGTGTGACCGGGATTTTGATGCTGTTTTACAACAAGCGCTGGACTCCCCACAGCTTTCATCACGTATTGAAGCTTATCACCATGCTCAGCAGATTCTCGCACAGGAGCTTCCGGTTCTCCCTCTGGCGTCTTCGTTGCGTTTGCAGGCATACCGGTATGACATGAAAGGTCTGGTGCTTAGTCCGTTTGGTAGTGCTTCATTCGCAGGTGTCTGGCGTGAAACGCCTGAGGCGAAAAAACCATGATTATTTTTACATTACGCCGCTTGCTATTACTGCTGGTCACCCTGTTTATGCTCTCTTTTGTAGGGTTCAGCCTTAGCTATTTTACCCCTCATGCACCACTACAAGGTGCCTCTGTTTGGAATGCGTGGATGTTTTGGTTCAACAGCCTTATCCACTGGGATTTTGGTGTATCAAGCATTAATGGTCAGTCTATTAATGAACAGCTTGCAGAGGTTTTCCCGGCTACGCTGGAGTTATGTATTCTGTCATTCGGTTTGGCACTGGTGATAGGCATCCCACTGGGAATGCTGGCAGGTATAACCCGGTATAAATGGCAGGATAATGTCATTTCAACTCTGGCGTTGGTAGGGTTCTCCATTCCCGTATTCTGGCTTGCACTTTTGCTGACGTTATTTTTCTCCCTCACCTTAGGCTGGTTCCCTGTATCAGGAAGGATAGATTTACTCTATCAAGTAAAGGATGTGACAGGTTTCGCGTTGATTGATGCCTGGCTGTCGGATTCCCCTTACCGCAATCAAATGATTATGAGTGTTTTACGCCATATGGTATTGCCAGTAGCGACTTTAACGCTTGCCCCCACAACAGAAGTGATACGTTTAATGCGCATCAGCACGGTAGAAGTATTTGATACCAATTATATTAAAGCGGCTGCAACCCGCGGGGTATCGCGGTTTACCGTGTTGCATCGCCATGTGCTGCATAATGCCCTTCCCCCGGTGATTCCACGCCTTGGGTTGCAATTCTCCACTATGTTAACGCTTGCCATGATAACTGAGGTGGTGTTCAGTTGGCCCGGTCTTGGGCGCTGGCTGGTTAACGCGATTCGCCAGCAAGACTACGCTGCCATTTCTGCAGGCGTGATGGTCATTGGTTCGTTAGTTATCATCGTAAACGTTGTTTCCGATATTTTGGGAGCGCTGGCCAACCCATTGAAACATAAGGAATGGTATGCCCTACGATAATGTTTACAGCGAAAAGCGACCACCGGGCCCATTGTTGATTACCTGGCGTAAATTCTATGGTGACACACCGGCTATGATTGGGTTGTACGGCTGCGGTGCATTATTGCTGCTGTGCCTGTTCGGCCATATATTTGCCCCGTATGGTATTGACCAACAGTTTCTTGGTTACCAGTTGCTGCCACCGTCCTGGTCTCGCTATGGTGATGTTTCCTTCTTTCTGGGTACTGATGATTTAGGGCGAGATGTATTGAGCCGGTTACTCAGTGGTGCATTACCCACGGTAGGAGGTGCCTTTGTTGTCACCCTGGCAGCAACAATTTTCGGTTTGTTCATGGGTGTATTTGCCGGTTCAACTCATGGCCTGCGGTCTGCTGCACTTAACCATATTCTTGACACTTTGCTGTCTATTCCTTCATTGCTATTGGCAATTATTGTTGTTGCTTTTGCCGGGCCGCACCTCGCTCATGCCATGTTTGCAGTTTGGCTGGCTTTATTACCACGTATGGTGCGCTCTGTTTATCTGCTGGTACATGATGAACTGGAAAAAGAGTATGTCATTGCTACAAGGCTTGATGGTGCTTCTACACTGAATATTCTGGTTTACTCGATTTTGCCAAATATAGCAGCAGGCCTGGTTGGGGAAATTACTCGTGCTTTTTCTATTGCGATACTGGATATCGCCGCACTCGGTTTTCTTGACCTTGGAGCGCAGCTTCCCTCGCCTGAATGGGGAGCCATGTTGGGTGATGCACTCGAATTGATCTATGTTGCTCCCTGGACCGTGATGCTGCCCGGCGCTGCTATCATGATAAGTGTCCTGTTAATTAACCTGCTGGGTGATGGTATTCGCCGCGCAATCATCTCAGGGGTGGAATAATGCCATTATTGGATATACGTAATCTCACCATTGAATTCAAAACCAACGAAGGCTGGGTTAAAGCCGTAGACCGGGTAAGTCTAACGCTCAACGAGGGCGATGTTCGTGGTTTAGTTGGTGAGTCTGGTTCTGGTAAGAGCTTAATTGCTAAAGCTTTGTGTGGTGTAACTAAAGATAACTGGCGTGTTACGGCTGACCGTATGCGCTTTAATGATATTGATTTGATGCGCCTGTCGACGAGAGAGCGTAGAAAGCTTATTGGCCACAATGTTTCAATGATCTTTCAGGAACCGCAATCCTGCCTTGATCCTTCAGAATCTATTGGCCGCCAATTGATGCAAAATATTCCCCGCTGGACCTGGAAAGGCCGTTGGTGGAAACGGTTTGGCTGGCGTAAACGTCGGGCTATTGAGTTACTTCACCGCGTTGGCATTAAAGATCATAAAGACGTCATGCGCAGCTATCCGTATGAGCTGACTGAAGGTGAATGCCAGAAAGTCATGATTGCCATTGCTCTGGCAAACCAACCCAGATTGCTTATCGCAGATGAACCAACCAATGCGATGGAACCTACAACACAGGCACAAATTTTTCGTCTGCTGAGCCGGCTCAACCAAAATAACAATACGACCATTCTCTTGATTAGCCATGACCTGCAGATGCTTAGCCAATGGACAGACCGTATCATTGTGATGTATTGCGGGCAGACGGTGGAGTCAGCCCCCAGCGATGAATTAATTTCGATGCCGTACCATCCTTATACTCAGGCACTGATTCGCGCCATTCCTGATTTTGGGAGCGCAATGCCGCACAAAAGCCGTCTTAATACTCTGCCAGGTGCTATTCCGTTGCTTGAACACCTGCCCATTGGCTGCCGTCTTGGGCCACGTTGCCCATATGCTCAGCGTGAATGTATAGAAACCCCTCGCCTGACAGGTGCCCGCAGCCGCCAGTACGCATGCCATTTCCCGTTAAACATGGAGAGCCAGTAATCATGGTGGAAACATTACTCGAAGTCAGAAACCTGAGTAAAACCTTCCGCTATCGCACAGGAATGTTTCATCGGCAACTGGTTGAAGCTGTTAAACCGCTTAGTTTCATGCTCCGTGAGCGGCAAACTCTGGCAATTATTGGTGAAAATGGTTCGGGAAAATCCACACTGGCCAAAATGCTGGCCGGAATGGTTCCTCCGAGCGCAGGTGAAATCGTCATTAATGACCACCCTCTGCATTACGGTGATTATGCGTGGAGATGCCAGCAAATACGCATGATCTTTCAGGATCCAACAACGGCACTTAACCCACGCCAGCGGGTTTCTCAAATACTCGATTTTCCGTTACGCCTGAATACCGAGTTAGAACCAGAAGAACGCCGTAAACAGATTGTTGACACATTGCGTATGGTTGGGCTGCTTGCGGATCATGCAAGCTATTACCCGCATATGCTCGCGCCTGGGCAAAAACAGCGTTTGGGTCTTGCCAGAGCGTTGATCCTCAGGCCTAAAGTGATTATTGCCGACGAGGCACTGGCAGCACTGGACATGTCTATGCGTTCCCAGTTGATCAATCTGATGCTGGAACTCCAGGAAAAACAAGGTATTTCATATATCTATGTAACTCAGCATATTGGTATGATGAAGCATATCAGTGATCAAGTTATGGTAATGCAACAAGGTGAGGTCGTTGAGCGCGGCAGCACTGCAGATGTTCTCGCATCTCCATTGCATGAACTCACTCGACGTCTTATCAACAGCCACTTTGGCGAAGCCCTGACAGCTGATGCCTGGCGTAAAGATAACAAATAAGCGATGTAAGTTTTCTTGCTGTTCTGTGGAGCCCAGTCAAAATTGAGTGCCATAAGCGCAGATGAATGGGCTATAATTCTCGGTTGATTTGATAACTGCAAAAATTGCCTTTAATAATTTGAATTTAAAAGCAAATAAGTACTGACAATAAGGATTAAAACTATGGGTTTTCTTTCCGGTAAGCGCATTCTGGTTACTGGCCTTGCCAGCAACCGCTCCATCGCCTACGGTATTGCTCAGGCTATGCATCGTGAAGGTGCTGAGCTTGCTTTCACTTACCAGACTGACAAACTGAAAGGCCGCGTAGAAGAATTTGCTGCCAGCTTCGGTTCCAGCATCGTACTACAGTGTGATGTTGCTGAAGATGCCAGTATCGACAGCATGTTTGCCGAATTGGGTAACGCCTGGCCAAAATTCGATGGTTTTGTGCACTCTATTGGTTTTGCTCCGGCAGATCAGTTAGATGGTGACTACGTTAATGCCGTTACCCGTGACGGTTTTAAAATTGCTCATGACATCAGTGCTTATAGCTTCGTTGCGATGGCTAAATCCTGCCGTAAGATGCTTAATCCGGGCTCAGCATTGTTGACTCTGTCTTATCTGGGTGCAGAACGCGCTATACCTAACTACAACGTCATGGGGCTTGCAAAAGCATCACTGGAAGCAAATGTTCGTTACATGGCGAATGCAATGGGCCCGGAAGGTGTGCGTGTCAATGCCATTTCTGCTGGCCCAATTCGTACCCTGGCGGCCTCGGGTATCAAAGATTTCCGTAAAATGCTGGCGCATTGTGAAGCGGTCACTCCTATTCGCCGTACCGTTACTATCGAAGACGTGGGTAATACCGCAGCCTTCCTGTGCGCAGACCTGTCTGCTGGGATCTCTGGCGAAATTGTCCACGTTGATGGCGGTTTCAGCATTGCCGCAATGAACGAGCTTGAACTGAAATAACCCTTTTGGGTGTTTTTCGTTCAATTTAAAAGAGCAGTAAGAGCAGTGGTTCACTGCTCTTTTTTATACTTTTTACATTACCCTGGCAGGGCTGTTTTCCAGTCCGTTAACCTACTTTATATTGCCCGCTACCGAAGCTTATGCGGTTTACTCGCCCTTTAGTAAAGGGCATGCACTGAAGAAAAATGCTTGTGGAAAGTGTTTGTCCGGCCAGGCGGCTTGAAATCAGGTTACGTCAAGGGGAATAATTACACAGACAAGTGGGAACACAGGCAAACTTCGCTTGCTGCATTACCCTTATTCGCGTAAAACTGTCTGCCGCTCTTTAGGCTACCGATACCAATATTATGTTTCAGGATAACCCGCTGCTTGCGCAGCTAAAACAGCAACTTCATTCTCAAACCCCGCGTGCAGAAGGCGTGGTCAAAGCAACCGAAAAAGGATTTGGTTTCCTTGAGGTTGACGCGCAGAAAAGTTATTTCATTCCGCCTCCGCAAATGAAGAAAGTGATGCATGGTGACCGAATTATCGCGGTCATCCATACAGACAAGGACCGTGAATCGGCTGAACCCGAAGAGCTGGTTGAACCTTTCCTGACACGTTTTGTGGGACGGGTGCAAAAGAAAGACGACAAACTGTCTATTATCCCGGACCATCCGTTACTCCGTGATGCAATTCCTTGCCGCCCTGCCCGCCAGGTGAACCATGAGTTCCAACAAGGTGACTGGGCTGTGGCCGAAATGCGCCGCCACCCATTGAAAGGTGACCGCACTTTTTACGCAGAACTCACTCAATTTATCACCTTTAGCGATGACCATTTCGTTCCGTGGTGGGTAACACTTGCTCGCCATAATCTGGAACGTGAAGCGCCCGATGGTGTTGCAACAGAACAGCTTGACGAACATCTCGACCGCGAAGATTTAACACAGTTAGACTTCGTGACCATCGACAGTGCAAGTACCGAAGATATGGATGATGCGCTGTTTGTCCAGACAACCGAAGGGGATGTGTTGCAACTGACTGTTGCTATCGCAGACCCAACAGCCTGGATTGCAGAAAACAGTAAGCTGGATAAAATTGCCCAGATTCGTGCATTTACCAACTATCTTCCGGGCTTCAACATTCCGATGTTGCCGCGTGAATTATCTGATGATTTGTGTTCATTACGCCCAAACATGTCTCGCCCAGTTTTGGCTTGCCGCATGGATATTCTGGCGGATGGCGCAATTGCTAATATCCATTTCTTCGCTGCCACCATAGAATCTAAAGCCAAACTGGCTTATGACAATGTTTCTGATTACCTCGAGAAACAGGGTGACTGGCAGCCTGACTCCGAAGCAGTGGCACAACAAATCGGTCTGCTGGCTCAAATTTACCAACGCCGCAGTCAATGGCGCGAAACTCATGCTCTGGTCTTCAAAGACCGCCCGGATTACCGCTTCGTTCTTGGTGAAAAAGGTGAAGTACTGGATATTGTTGCTGAGCCACGTCGTATTGCCAACCGTATCGTTGAAGAGTCCATGATTGCAGCCAACCTTTGTGCGGCACAGGTTCTTAAAGAAAAACTGGGCTTTGGGATCTATAACGTCCATGCTGGTTTCGACCCATCATCAGTTGAACAACTTGCTACTTTGCTGAAAAACCATGGCATTGAAGCTGATGCCCAGGAATTACTCACTCTGCCTGGCTTCTGTACTCTGCGTCGTGAACTTGACAGCCAGCCAACCGCTTTCCTGGACAGCCGAACCAGACGTTTCCAATCTTTTGCAGAAATTAGCACAGAACCGGGAGCCCACTTTGGGTTGGGTTTTGACGCGTATGCAACATGGACATCGCCGATTCGTAAATACGGTGACATGGTAAACCATCGTCTCCTGAAAGCGATTATCAAAGGTGAATCAGTGGCTCGCCCAGCCGATGAACTGACCGTTCAGATGGCAGAGCGCCGTCGCCTTAACCGTATGGCAGAACGTGATGTCGGTGACTGGTTATATGCACGTTTTCTCAATGATAAAGCAGGTACCGATACTCAATTCAATGCTGAAATTATTGATGTATCCCGTGGTGGGATGCGCGTACGCCTGGTCGATAATGGTGCAGTTGCCTTCATTCCGGCGCCATTTATTCATGCCGTGCGTGATGAGCTGGTTTGTAGCCAGGAATTGGGAACTGTGCAGATCAAAGGCGAAACCTGTTACAAAGTCTCTGATGTAATTCGGGTAATTATTGCCGAAGTTCGTATGGAAACCCGCAACATCATTGCACGTATAGCTGGTTAAAATTCTGGATCAGGTGTGTTTCATGCACTGAGCACAAAAATCCAGTTTCTGGGCGCTACTTTTTATGGCTAACAATAGCAAAGGGGAAACGGTTATCCCCTTTGCTTCCCAGCATAATCAAAGCCTCCAATTGGAGGCTTTTTTTATCGTTTATCCTCAGAACTTCCTTATCTCAAATACGTTAGTGTATAAGATGGGTTGTGCTGATTATTTTAAGATAAATCCATGCAAGGATTGTGAGACGTCTCAGATTTGTTCATTCAGCAATGCTCACATCACTTGTAAAAACAATCAGTTTTGTAATTTTCGCCCTACTATATTAAGGTTGATTAGTTAACCGCACTAATTAATGTGCAACATTGTGGGTTCAGGAGAAACCATGAAAGACGATCTGGAGCAAAACCTCCTTTTTCGTTATTCAGGTAGCTACAGTCCTTTCTGGCGCTTACCTGCTGACAGCAATGCACTTCAGTTATCCGCAGCTGAGCACGCGGAAACATCACAAGTGGTTGCCCTTACCCAACAGCAGGCGGATCACATCCGTGAAATGACGGTAATCACTTCCAGCCAGACGATTCTGGTGTCTTTATTTGGTACCGATATAACGTTACACCTCGTTGGTCGCAAGCTGTCGCGCCACGAATGGGGAGGTTCAGTTTCCTGCTGGAATGATACTCCCTCAACAACCCGCGATTTAATACATGGTTTGTCTTTCGCTGAACAAGTTGTAGCCGAAGCGAACTCCGTTATTGTGGTACTGGACAAAAATGGCAACATTCAGCGTTTTAATCGTTTGAGCGAAGAGTACACCGGCCTCAAAGAACATGAAGTTGTGGGGAAAAATGTTTTTAAACTTTTTATGACCCCAACAGAAGCGGCTGCATCACGCCGTAATGTCAGTGCATTTTTCCATAATGGTAATGCTTATGAAGTTGAACGCTGGATAAAAACGCTGAAAGGCCAACGCTTATTTTTGTTTCGTAATAAATTTGTACATAACGGCAGTGGTAAAAATGAAATTTTCCTTATCTGCTCCGGTACTGATATTACGGAAGAAAGGCGTGCGCAGGAGCGCCTGCGTGTGCTGGCCAACACCGATGCCATTACTGGCTTACCTAACCGTAACGCGATCAATGACCTGATTGCTGATGCTATTGCGCAGCGAGGGGACACGCAGGTTGGGATTGTCTATCTTGACCTGGATAACTTCAAGAAAGTGAATGATGCCTATGGGCATATGTTTGGCGACCAGCTACTGCAGGCCGTTTCACTCGCTATTCTGGGTTGTCTGGATGGAGAACAGACCCTTGCACGCCTTGGCGGAGACGAATTTATTATTCTGGCGTCCAATACCACTCAGGTGGCTCTGGAGGCCATGTCGTCACGGATTATTTCACGCTTACGCCAGGCCTTTCGTATCGGGCTCATCGAGGTATACACGGGTTGCTCATTGGGGATTGCCATCGCCCCACAGCATGGTACTGACCGTGAGAGTGTCATCCGTAATGCAGACACGGCGATGTATACAGCCAAAGAAAGTGGCCGCGGTAAGTTCTGTGTTTTCTCACCGGAGATGAACCAGCGCGTTTTCGAATATTTGTGGCTTGATACCAATCTACGCAAGGCGCTTGATAAGCAACAACTGGTTATTCATTATCAGCCAAAAGTTACCTGGCGTGGGGAAGTGAGAAGTGTTGAAGCATTAGTTCGCTGGAAGTCTCCTGAACGGGGGCTGATAGGACCAACGGATTTTATCAGCTATGCTGAAGAATCTGGGTTGATCGTACCTTTAGGCCGATGGGTCATGCTCGATGTCATCCAACAAATAGCCAAATGGCGCAAAAAAGGGATTAACTTGCGCGTTGCGGTAAATATTTCGGCCAGACAACTTTCAGATCAAACTATCTTCAGTGATTTAAAACAGGCACTGGCTGATCTTAACTTTGAATACTGCCCAGTAGATGTAGAGCTGACAGAGAGCTGCCTGATAGAAAATGAAGAACTGGCACTCTCAGTGATTCAGCAATTTAGCCGGTTAGGAGCACAAATACACCTGGACGATTTTGGTACGGGTTATTCATCACTGTCGCAACTTGCTCGTTTCCCGATAGATGCCATTAAACTTGATCAGAGTTTTGTGAAAGAGGTTTATAAACACCCGGTTTCGCAGTCTTTAGTCCGGGCAATTGTTGCCGTGGCTCAGGCGCTAAACCTGCAGGTTATTGCTGAGGGTGTGGAGAGTAAAAAAGAAGACGCCTTTCTGATTAAGAATGGCGTCAATGAAAGGCAAGGTTTTTTATTTGCTAAACCTATGCCTGCAGCCTCTTTCGAGCGCTGGTATAAACGTTATCAAGCAAGAACTGGTTTTTAACTTGCCTTGCGGATCGCCGTGGCAACATGGCGATCCTGTAACATAACCAGTCTTTCCATATAACTTATATCTCTGCTTTCGAGTGTAAAGGCGCTTTCAACCCAATCCTCAGTGATATCCATTAATTCCGAGCGCGGTAGCGTCATTACTCTGGCTCGGGCGCGTAACATAGCCCTGATACCATTCAGTTTGGTACGGAAAGTATCTATTAGCGTTCGGGTTGCAATATACCCATTTCCGGGTTCAAACAGTTGGTCCACCAGACCATGGTTATGGTACCACTCTGCAGTATGAGACTCGCCTTTGTAGATAAGTTCCTCGGCCAGTTTCATACCTGAGCGCCGAGCTACCAGTGAATAAGCCCCCATACCCGGGAAGAGGTTAAAGGCAATTTCTGGAAAGCCCATGCGAGCATCATGTTGTGCAAGCACAAAATGATGTGCCAGAGCAGCTTCAAAGCCACCGCCAAGAGCGCTGCCCTCAACCATAGCCATACTGATAGCACCTGTGTCAAAGCCTCGTGCAGCGGCATGTACGCAATCAACACAAGCTCTTGCATAAGCACGTAGCGCCTCACGTTTACCGTTGCGGATACAATCAACAAAGAAATTCAGGTCACCGCCTGTATTAAACATTTCGGGTACCAGTGAGCCTGTTACCCAGAAATCAACGGCCAAACCTAGTTTTTTCACCAGATAACTCAGGTTCATAATCTCCTCAATGAGTTGATGATTAAAACATGGGCGGGGCTGAGAGCTTAGCATCATCCAAACAGTGCGCCGTTCCTCTTCGTAATAGCCCACCAGTTGAGTAAAACGATCTGTATCAGTAAAGCGTTCACAGCCCGGTTGGTTGTTTAATATCATAGTCATATCCTGCCAAATTCATCATAAAGATAGATCTAATGGGTTTAGATCCCCTTGTTGAACAATGGATTGCCACTGTCTGGCTTACTGTTCAGCAACTGAGAGTTTGCGGCAAAATTGACATAGGTTCATTGCCAGATAATATTCCGACGGCTGACTGGTGGGTAAAACAGCAATATTATGCAAAATGAAGCGGATTATCCGGTCGAAAACCAGTGTGATTAATACCCAAGTGCTTATAGATTCATCTTAACAGACAAAAATTGAATGACAGCTATGACTCAAACATATAATTAAGCGCTAAAACGTCTTTGCAGATATAGATTTATGCTTCTCGGCCCACCGGAATTAAGGCACTATAAGCAGATTGCAGTTATGTGGGTCGTAGACATAAGCAGGCTGCGGTTGAATAGGATCACCCGGTCTGTACACGTTGTACTGTGAAGTTATCGGCAAGTGCCATCGTTCTGCATGCTGATGTATAAAAATGTTTTTTGAGGAGGCTCTATGGCAGAATTTGACCCCCAAGAATTGGCCGCACGAATTGATACAGTATTAAATATTCTTGTGGCTGGTGATTACGCTTCAGCAATCAATAACCTCGAGATACTTAAGCAGGAGCTGGAATCGCAATATAGCCAGTCCTCTGACAAAAAAGGCACCCCTCCCTCTCCGTGGGAAATTTGAACTGCATCCGGTGCCTTGCGCATCGGAACCCACTCCAGAAGTCACATGTTCTGCTCAACCAAACTTTCACAGCAAAACAGCGCGATAACCACGCGTGATCATGCTGCTCACCTGGTAATTATTTGGTATTCAGGATTATTCCTGGCAGTCATTAAGACTATTTACCTGTTTCAGCTACCCGCGAAACTTACAATACAACAAACCGCGATGATGGTAATTCGTTGCTTTCGTGGTTTGCAGCATCACGATGGCTGATATCACTAAGATGCCGTTGTGAAGTAATTACTCTGGAGAATGTTATGTCAGTTTCTAGCAAAAAAATTGCCTCAGCGGCGTTAGCCTTAACTCTTGCGATGTCGTTATCTGCCTGCTCACACTGGTCCAATCGTGACCGAAATACCGCAATTGGTGCGGGTGCGGGTGCAGTTGGCGGGGCTGTTCTTACAGGTGGCAGCACACTGGGTACATTAGGCGGAGCTGCTATTGGCGGTATTATTGGCCACCAGGTTGGGAAATAAACCAAACAAAAAAATCACCCATAGCTGGCATGGATGGCCAGCTATAAAAGGTTGTTCTGCCAAACGGTGATTACCCACCAGCCAGCCTTACTTTGAACCCTTGAGCTTCAAGGGTAGCTTTCAGAAGTTCACGCTTATCCCCCTGAATTTCAATCACCCCGTCTTTTACTGAGCCACCACAGCCGCATTTTTTCTTAAGATCTGCTGCAATTTTTGCAATGGCGACATTGTCTGCATCAATCCCACTAATAACACAGACTCCTTTACCTTTACGGCCACTGGTTTGCCGCTGAATACGAACGACCCCATCACCCGTGGGCCGTGATACAGGCGTTGGGGTTTCTTTGATGCGCCCGGTTTCTGTTGAATAGACCAGGCGGCTGTCTTTATCACTCATTTATAACCCCTTCAACGATGCCAGAATGGATTTAAGAGCCTGTGCCGGGTCTGCAGCACGTGTTATTGGTCGCCCAATGACCATATAATCAACACCGGCTTCCTGCGCTGCTGCAGGGGTCATAATACGCCGCTGATCACCCGCATCACTTCCTTCTGGGCGAATCCCCGGAGTGACCAGACGAAACGATTGGCCAAGAACCTGTTTAAAGCGCACTGCTTCCTGGGCTGAGCACACTACCCCATCAAGCCCACATTGGTTGGTTAACCGTGCCAGACGTTCTGCATATTCTGCTGGAGTAACAGTAATACCAAGGTCTGCGAGATCAGAGGCTTCCATGCTGGTAAGCACAGTTACGGCAATGAGCAAAGGTGCGTCTGCGCCAAAGGCCACCAATGCTTCTTTCGCTGCCGTCATCATTCGTGCACCACCGCTTGCATGTACATTCACCATCCACACGCCCAAATCAGCCGCAGCCGCAACAGCTCTTGCTGTTGTATTGGGAATATCATGAAATTTAAGATCGAGAAAAACATCAAAATCACGCTTGTGAAGTTCGCGAACGAAATCCGGCCCAAAACGGGTAAACATTTCTTTCCCAACTTTCAGCCGGCAGTCATTGGCATCGATACGGTCGACAAAGGCAAGTGCCTCATCTCGTTTGTCATAATCAAGGGCGACAACAATGGGTGAGTTCGTTTTGTGCCGGAGGGAAGATGCAGCAGATAACGTCATAGTCGAATCCTGTTCTGGTAACGTAAGCAAACGGCAAGCATTCTACCTGCCATCATATAAAAATGACAGGTGCTTTCCCCTGCAAAGCTATTGCACAGTGCTGATGCATAAATTAGATTTACCTCACAAGTATGTTGTAACTAATGTGTATGAAAAAATTATTGCCCGTCCAACCCGCGGATTGGTTTTACAGAAGACCATTCACGGCATGATGGACAGTGCCAATATAATGTGTACGCAGTAAAGCCACACTTCTGGCAACGGTAGCGAGGTTTGCTGCGCAATTGTTCACCCACCATATCCCGCAGAACAACCAGGCTTTCACGTGCTCGCCCTTCTTCTGCATCATTCAGGTGATAATCCATAAGTTGGTGGAATACGCGCATGGTGGGATGTTGCTGTAGCTGTTGTGTGATATAGACTTGTGCCGCTTCATGGCCTTCATGCTCAGCAATAATTTCTGCCAGCATCAGCTCTGCAGTAGCACCGGCATTTTCTTCAACGCACCGGCGTAAAAAAGTTACCCATTCAGCTTCACGGCCTGCCTGTTGGTAGCATGTTCGTAACATTTCCAGGATTTCAGGAACCAGCTCTTTATCTTGCTCGGGTACACGGTGTAACTGCTCAATAGCTTTACGGAAATCACACTGGTTCATATATATACGCCCCAGCATGATGGAGATCCTGGCACTGTTTTTATCTGCCGCATCCCCTTTTTTCAAGAATGTGAGTGCCTTGTCAGTATCATCACAGCCCAATGCCTGCAGCGCCAGTTCACAGTAGAAATGGGCAATTTCCATACGCTGGCGATCTTTACCTAATTTAACAAGGCGTTCTGCTGTATCAATGGCTTTTTGCCAGTCACTGGTTGACTGGTAAATTTGCAGTAACTGTTGTAATGCCCCGATCCGGAAGTCGGTTTCGTCTGTCAGTTGAACAAACATACTTTCGGCTCTGTCGTACAACCCGGCTGCCATATAATCACGGCCCAGTTGTTGAACAGCCAGCAAGCGTTGCTCATAAGACAGCGAAGCACTCTCCATTAAAGCCTGGTGAATACGAATTGCCCGGTCTACTTCGCCACGAGAACGAAACAAGTTGCCTAATGTCAGGTGAGCTTCTACCGTTCCTGTATCTTCCTTGAGCATTTCAAGAAACAGATCAACCGCTTTGTCTTGTTGGTTGCTCAGAAGAAAGTTAACCCCGGCAACATATTCACGCGACAGCCGGTTTGCTTCCTGTTGCTTGTCCTGCTGAGCACTACGGCGCCCCATATACCAACCATACGCAGCCGCCACAGGTAAGAGCAGGAACAACAATTCGAGCATAGATTAACCTCGGGAATCCGACGCAGTTACCTCATCAGAAGCTGGCGAGATTTGCTGTTCAAGGCGTTTAATTCTGCGTTGCGCACGCCCTAAAGATAACCGAGTCTTCAGCCAAAACAGGGCACAAATGACCCAGCCAACAATAAAACCGAGGCCAAACAGCGAAGCCATAAGCGTTGATATACGGTATTCGCCCTGAGCAATCAGGAAATTGAAAGTGACTTGCTGATCATTTTGTGCCCCCAAGGTAATTGAGATAACAAAAATAACCAGCACGACTAAGAAGATAAGAATATATTTCACACGACTTCCCGTAATGTGGAGTAGCGCGGCAGGTTACGCCGCCTTAAATGCCTCATTCTACCCTATAAATTATCATTTACCTGGGCTTGCGCAAAATAGAAAACAAGGCATTCGTTGTAGATGGTGATGAAAGTAGCGAAATCAAGTCTCTTTATAGTGATTTTCTCGAGCTGATAACCCAGGACACCAATGCTCAGTAAGCTTGCAAGCAAGCAATATAATGGCCGCAGAAATCCCCGTAGCCATCAACAAGTCCCGGGGCCAGTGCATCCCGAGGACCAGCCGGCTCCCCATAACACCCACAGCCCAGGCAAAAATAAGTATAACGGTCAGATGGTGGCCACGAGGCCAGAGTAACCCAATAGCCAGCAGTGCCCAACTGGCAGCAAACATTGTGTGCCCGGATGGAAAAGCGAAACCCGTTTCTTTTTCCCAGTGTTGCCTTAACCAGGAAGGTAATGAAGGACTATCACGTAATTGTTGAGCCACCAATGCCGCACGCTGGTGCCGCTTCAAACTGTAAAACTGTTCTACCGTAGTATGATGCTGTTGCTCAAGCCAGACCACATAAGGCCTGGGTTCCTGAACATTATCTTTTATCACCGATTTTATACCCTGCCCCGCGAGTATGGCCCCACCCAGAATAACCAGCAGCATCGCAGCAGATTTTAACCTGAACCGTAGACACCATAAGAACCATCCACACAGGAGGCAATGAGTAAGAATGCCTACAGGTTGTGTCACAGTTTCAGTAAGCCAGAACAGGGGTAATAACCAGGCAGGAAAACCATTGGGTTGCCAGTGCCAATGACTAAGCAGAACTACTAAAGGCAATATCATTAGCAGTAACATACCTGACAAAATTCGAATCACTTGCGCTGACATCCCGTCTCCACTGTTCTGTAAGGCAAAGGCAGAATACCTGAATTGTGCACACAAGGGTAAACATATCCAAAAACAACGAGGTAAAAATAGCCCCACAAAAGCCAATGAAGCGAATTGCCGCAGGTTATGGCAAAATGCAGGATAATAAAAGTAGGCCAGCTTTCTGGCCGGCATAATTTGTGCTGTAAACTGGAGATTCACATGCAGCTTAAACGTGTGGCAGAAGCCAAACTGCCTACCCCATGGGGCGATTTCCTTATGGTGGGTTTTGAAGAACTGGCAACGGGCCAGGACCATGTTGCACTGGTCTACGGCGATATCAACGGCAAAACACCTGTACTTGCCCGTGTACATTCTGAGTGCCTGACTGGTGACGCATTATTCAGCTTGCGTTGCGACTGTGGATTTCAACTAGAAGCGGCACTGGCTCACATTGCCGAAGAAGGCCGAGGAATTTTACTGTATCACCGTCAGGAAGGCCGGAATATTGGGCTGTTGAATAAAATTCGGGCCTACGCCCTGCAAGACCAGGGATATGATACTGTCGAAGCTAACCACCAGTTAGGCTTTGCTGCCGATGAGCGCGATTTCACCTTATGTGCCGATATGTTCAAATTGCTCGGGGTTGAAGCTGTTCGTTTATTAACCAACAACCCCAAAAAGGTGGAGATCCTGACTGAAGCCGGGATAAATATTGTCGAGCGAGTGCCTCTGATTGTAGGTCGTAACCCCAACAACGAACGTTATCTGGCAACAAAAGCGGCTAAAATGGGCCACTTGTTATCTGAATAACACTTTTATCTGAATAACATTGTTGTCAGAATTAACACTGTTGTCAGAATAACGCTGTTGTCTCCCGGCAAGCGCATCTTGCCGGGAAATCTCTTACACTGCCCCCGCCATTTTGCGAATAACGTAATGTAGTATGCCTCCGTTGCGGTAATACTCATGCTCATTACTGGTATCGATTCGGCACAAACAGTCTACTTTCTGGTGTTGTCCATCACGGGTAAAAATCACATTAACAGTGCTCCCAGGGGCTATCTGGTCAATACCATCAATTGAGATTAACTCCTCGCCAGTGATACCCAGGCTTGTTCTCGACTCACCTGCAGGAAATTCAAGTGGCAGTATCCCCATCCCAATCAAATTGGAACGGTGGATTCGCTCAAATGATTCCGCGATCACAGCTCTCACACCCAGCAACCGCGGGCCTTTAGCGGCCCAGTCCCGGCTGGAGCCAGAGCCATACTCTTTACCTGCGACCACAACCAATGGAACACTTTCAGCCTGGTAAGCCATTGCTGCATCGTAGATAGAAAGCGTCTGTCCATCAGGTAAGTGGCGCGTAATGCCGCCTTCTTTACCAGGGACCATTTCATTACGAATACGAATATTTGCAAATGTACCGCGCATCATTACTTCGTGGTTACCCCGGCGCGAACCATAGGAGTTGAACTCCGTTGGCTGAATACCATGCTGTTGCAAATAAAGCCCAGCAGGACTCTCAGGCTTTATATTCCCTGCCGGTGAGATATGGTCAGTTGTCACAGAATCGCCCAGTACAGCCAGCACACGGGCGTTAACAATAGGCTCCTGTGGTGTTAGCCCCCCTTGCATGTCATCAAAAAATGGCGGGCGCCTTATGTAGGTTGAATCCGTTTGCCAGGGATAGGTTTCACTGCCTGCTACGGTGATTTCTCGCCATGCTTCTGTACCGGTAAATACTTCAGCATACTCCTGGCGGAACAACTGGCTGGTAACAGAAGAAACCGCCTCAGATATTTGCTCATTTCCAGGCCAAATATCTTTCAAATATACCGGCTTGCCATCTTGCCCATAACCTAACGGATCATGGCGAAGATTGCAGTTCATATTCCCGGCAAGTGCATAAGCCACAACCAGCGGCGGTGAAGCCAGCCAGTTTGTTCTGACCAGCGGATGTATTCGCCCTTCAAAATTTCTGTTCCCGGAGAGAACGGCACCTACCGTCAGATCACCCTCTTTGATTCCCTCTTCTATTGGTTCCGGGAGTGGGCCTGAATTACCTATGCAGGTAGTGCAACCATAACCGACAAGGTTAAATCCAAGCTTTTCCAACCATGGCATCAAACCGGCAGCTTGCAGGTAATCTGTGACTACCTTTGAACCTGGAGCCAGTGAAGCTTTAACCCAGGGTGCACGGTGCAGCCCTTTTTCAACAGCATTTTTGGCCAGTAAGCCAGCCGCGAGCATAACACTTGGGTTTGAAGTATTGGTACAGGAGGTAATTGCTGCAATGACAACAGCGCCATCTTTCAGCGTGAAAGAGTCACCGTTAAAAGTGACCTCCGGCTGCTTATTAGTGGATTCGCTATGATTGATTGAGAGTTCACAGGCTTGTTTAAAAGCACCTGGCACATCACCCAGTGCAACACGGTCCTGTGGGCGTTTGGGCCCGGCAAGGCTTGGCTCTACATCAGCCAAATTAAGATGCAGAGTGGAAGTAAAGCGTGGTTTATCGCCAGCTTCACGCCACAGCCCCTGAGCTTTAGTATATTGCTCAACTAAACCAACGTGCTCATCATCGCGGCCTGTCAAGCGCAGGTAGTCTAGCGTGACATCATCAACAGGGAAATAACCGCAGGTTGCGCCATATTCCGGAGCCATATTAGCAATGGTCGCCCTGTCAGCAAGGGGAAGCTCACTCAGCCCATCACCGTAAAACTCCACAAATTTACCCACTACGCCATGTTTACGCAGCATCTGGGTAACAGTTAACACCAGATCTGTTGCGGTAATACCTTCAGCTAACTGCCCTTGAAGTTCAAAACCAACGACATCAGGTATTAGCATAGAAACAGGTTGCCCTAACATCGCAGCCTCTGCTTCAATTCCCCCGACACCCCAGCCAAGAACCCCCAAGCCATTTATCATTGTGGTGTGGGAGTCAGTACCAACCAGTGAGTCAGGGAAAGCTGTCCATTCGCCATCTTTGTTTTGCTGTGACCATACAGTTTTACCAAGATATTCAAGGTTTACCTGGTGGCAAATGCCTGTACCTGGTGGGACAACTCGAAAATGGTCAAATGCCTGTTGCCCCCAGCGTAAAAACGTGTAGCGTTCATGATTACGTGACATCTCCAGCGAGACATTGTGTTCGAACGCGTGTGAATCACCAAAATGGTCAACCATCACTGAGTGGTCAATCACCAGATCAACGTTTGACAATGGGTTCACTTGACGGGCGTCACCGCCTAACCGGGAAACAGTTTCACGCATCACCGCAAGATCGACAACGGCAGGTACACCAGTAAAATCCTGCATCAGAACTCGTGTTGGTCGCCAGGCAATCTCACACCCAGCGTGACCGCCAGTGAGCCAACTGACCAACGCATCAATGTCACGCTGAGTCACTGTTTTTTCGTCATGAAACCGTAGCAGGCTTTCCAATAATATTTTCAGGGATTTGGGCAGTAAGGACAATTCGACACCCAGCTGGTGCTCAGCCTCAGCGAGGCTGTAATAGGTGTACTGGCGGTTATTTAAGTGAAGTGTTGCCTTACAGGCTTCTCCTGTTTTTAACGACATAGTGCCTCCTTAACGAACAAGTCCGGCATTCCCCTTACAGAGACAGGGATTTATCATTAAAGATAACACAAAAAGACGTTAACATTTTCGCAACAGCACGAACCAGCACACTGTTCATGGATTGCTGTAAGGTATATGGGAGAGTTGCGTGAGTGATAGATGAAAAAAAAGAATCATCAATTCGGTCAATTACAAATTGTGACTAATATCTTGCTAATAAATATACTTGCGTTAAATTTATCAGCATCGATCACATATATTTATGGCCTTTTCTTAAAATAACCTTAAGCCTAAATGTGTAATTGACATACTCCTAAGAGAGTATTGCTGTGTGTAGTGTGAATAAATAATCAATAAGAAACGTAAATTACTTGTTTTTATGCATTGGTTGTTACGTGATATGTAACAAACTTATAGATTGTCATCTTCTTTCAGAAAAGCATCAATGAATGCTCTTTGTTGTTGATTCAGCTCCCAAGATTCTGGGATTTCAACTAACTCTTGTTTCCTGGTTTTGGCAGTTTTATCAAAATGTGAGACCGCAATAGCCTCTTGAGAGGATGTATTTTGTTGCATGCACATATTAATTATCACCAATATTTCAGGACTAAGAAAATTACAGCCACCCAGAACAGCGCAGATACAGTAAAGGCTGCAAGCCAGGCTTTACGCTTTGCGGAGAACTGACCACGTGGAGATTGTTTTCCTGATGACATCGCCGTCCTGATTACTTCTGTATTGCTAATCATTTTCATTTGGAACTACCGTAAATGTCGTGGATAACTAGGAGTAATCCTAAAGAATATTCGTGATAATTTCCAGCAAATTTACGTATATCTTCCAGTTAATAATTTAATCTTTTGACGTGAAATAAATAATTGAAGTCGGTCTAATGCAAAAGTTTTAGTTTTTTTTCGATCTGTGTCGCATATTGGCGACATAACCCTTAGGATGATTATGGTTTATCTATTTATTATAAAATTTAGCTCGTTATTATTTTAATTTGTATTAAGAAGAGGAAATGTCGGCACTTAAGCTAAATTACCCATGCCGACAACAATGATTATTTAGATGGGAGTTTGATGTCTTTAAACATCGCTTCAATATCTTCATTCGAGCGTAAAGCAACGGCGGTGTCAACCACATCTCTTGTGAGATGTGGTGCAAAACGCTGAATAAAATCATACATATAGCTACGTAAAAATGTACTTCTACGGAAACCAATTTTAGTCGTGCTGTGGCTAAAAATGCTGTTGGCATCAAGCTTGACCAGGTCCGGGTCAGAAACAGGGTCTACCGCCATACTGGCTATCACACCGACCCCAAGCCCCAAACGGACGTAGGTTTTAATAACATCAGCATCTGTTGCAGTGAACACGATATGGGGAGTTAGCCCTGCCCGATTAAATGCAGTGTCCAATTCAGAACGCCCGGTAAAACCGAACGTATAAGTCACCAAAGGATATTGAGACAACTCTTCAATACTTATCTCTTTTTTCCCGGCAAGTGGGTGGTCTGGAGTAACAACCACTGAGCGGTTCCAGTGGTAGCATGGCAGCATGACTAAGTCTTCATAAAGGTGTAGCGCTTCAGTTGCTATGGCAAAATCTGCATTTCCTTTGGAAACTGCCTCTGCAATCTGTGTAGGCGAACCCTGGTGCATATGTAACGACACTCGAGGGTAACGCTCAATAAAACCTTTAATAACCTCTGGGAGCGCATAGCGTGCCTGTGTATGAGTTGTTGCTACATAGAGGGAGCCTTTATCAGGCCAGGTATGTTCCCCAGCAACAGATTTGATGGCATCAACTTTAGACAACACTTCACGTGCGATGCGGATGATTTCTTGCCCGGCTGGTGTCACCTGAGTCAGGTGCTTACCACTGCGGGAAAAGATCTGAACGCCCAATTCATCTTCCAGCATGCGAACCTGTTTGCTGATCCCTGGCTGGGAGGTATAAAGACCTTCTGCAGTGGAAGAGACATTTAAATTATGATTCACGACTTCTACGATATAGCGCAATTGTTGTAATTTCATGTATCGCTTCACTTCCCACGTATTTGAGTAAGCAACCAACTCTCAAGAGGTTATGGCAGCCAGATTCGTTCAACTATATCACTTATGCCTTGTTTGTATAGATATCTCTTATTAATTACATTCTGGTTATATCGATATGAAATGAAGCAAACAGGATGGTTGTAGACACAGAATGGAGGAGTTGTACGCTTTATCCATTAAAAAACCGGGACAAGCCCGGTTTTTCGCCATACAAAAATTATTTTTTTGCTTCTGCCCATTTTCCGTCAACATAGAAAGCTGACCAGCCAGTCGCTTTGCCATCTTTCTCGGAAGAGACATATTGTTGCCTGGTCTTCCTACTGAAGCGAACAATCGTTGGATTCCCTTCAGGGTCTTGTTGTGGAGCATCAGCAAGGTAACGCAGTTTTTCCGGTAACCGGTCACGGAAACGATACAACTCAGCAACTTGAGGTGCCCGTGTCTCGCGAGATTTCGGAAAAGTATTCGCGGCAAGGAAAACCCCAGCTGCACCATCGCGCAGAACAAAGTAAGCGTCGGATTTCTCACAAGGTAATTCTGGTAATGGTACTGGATCTTCTTTTGGTGGAGCCACTTCCCCATTACGCAGGATCTTACGGGTATTTTTGCACTCGTCGTTGGTACAAGCCATGTATTTACCAAAACGCCCCATTTTCAGGTGCATTTCAGAACCACATTTTTCACACTCAACAATCGGCCCGTCATAACCTTTAATGCGAAACTCACCTTCCTCGATTTCATAGCCATCACATCCGGGGTTATTGCCACAAACGTGCAATTTACGTTTCGGGTCGATGAGATAACTGTCCATCGCTGTCCCACATTTAGGACACCGGCGCTTCGCACGTAACGCATTGGTTTCGGCATCATCGCCTTCCAGCACGTTCAGTACTTCGTTTTCTGGCACCAGGTTGATGGTAGTTTTGCAACGTTCTTTCGGCGGTAACGCGTAACCGGAGCAACCAAGGAAAACACCCGTGCTGGCAGTACGAATCCCCATTTTACGTCCACACGTTGGGCAATCGATGCTGGTCAGTACCATCTGATTTGGCAGCATGCCACCATCGTCAGGATCTTTTTCAGCCTGTTCTAACTGGCGAGCAAACTCATCAAAAAAACTGTCCAGAACACTGCGCCACTCTTTCTCGTGGCTGGCAACAGCATCAAGCGAATCTTCCATTTGGGCAGTGAAGTCATAATTCATCAGCTCGCGGAAGTTTTCTTCCAGACGATCAGTGACTATTTCACCCATTTTCTCTGCGTAGAACCGGCGGTTCTCAACACGCACATAACCACGATCCTGAATCGTCGAAATGATTGAGGCGTAAGTTGATGGGCGTCCGATACCCCGTTTTTCTAACTCTTTTACCAGTGATGCTTCACTGAAACGGGCTGGAGGCTTGGTGAAGTGCTGCTCAGGCATCAATTCAACCAGACTCAGTTCTTCCCCTTTTTCCACCGCTGGCAGTGTTCGGTCTTCATCACCTTTACGCAATGCCGGCATAACTTTAGTCCAGCCGTCAAAACGCAAAATACGGCCACGAGCTTTAAGCCGGAAATCGCCAGCACTCACGGTGAGCGTGGTTGAATCATATTTTGCCGGTGTCATCTGGCAAGCAACAAACTGGCGCCAGATAAGCTGATACAGGCGTTGAGCGTCCGACTCCATATCTTTGAGCGATTCAGAAACAACATTCACGTCAGAAGGACGGATAGCTTCGTGCGCTTCTTGTGAATTTTCTTTACTTGCATACTGGTTAGGCTTTTCCGGCAGGTATTGATTGCCAAAGTTATCGCCAATATAACCACGCACCATATTCACCGCGTCCAGGCTCAGATTGGTGGAATCTGTACGCATGTAAGTAATATAGCCAGCCTCGTAGAGGCGTTGCGCAAGCATCATTGTCTTCTTCACACCGAACCCCAGACGTGTGCTGGCAGCTTGTTGCAAAGTGGAAGTGATGTAAGGAGCGCCCGGCTTACTGCTGGTCGGTTTATCTTCGCGCTCTGTGACAGTGTAACGTGCCTTTTCAAGCACACTGACTGCTGCCATAGTTTGCTCACGGTTGACTGGCCGGAACGGCTTATCTCCCTGATGAGAAACCTGTACGGGTAGATTGTCTCCATGTGCAGTAGTCAGTGATGCGCCCACTTCCCAGTATTCTTCCGGGACAAACGCCTTAATCTCACGCTCACGTTCTACAACAAGGCGCACCGCCACTGACTGCACTCGCCCGGCAGAAAGGCCGCGGGCAATTTTTTTCCACAGCAGTGGCGACACCATATAACCTACAACACGGTCCATAAAACGCCGTGCCTGTTGCGCATTCACCCGGTCAATGTTTAGTTCACCCGGTTTTTCAAATGCCTGGCGAATAGCATTCTTGGTAATTTCGTTAAAAACTACCCGGCTGTAGCGTTTTTCATCACCACCGATAACTTCCCGCAGGTGCCAGGCAATGGCTTCCCCTTCGCGGTCAAGGTCGGTTGCGAGATAGATATGATCAGCTTTTTCTGCCAGTGATTTCAGTTCAGAAACCACCTTCTCTTTGCCAGGCAGCACTTCATATTGCGCAGCCCAGTTATGCCAGGGGTCAACACCCATTCGATTGACCAGAGCGCCCCGCTCATCTTTCTTCACCTTCTTTTTAGCAGGTGTCTTGGACGTTGAGTCGGCACTCTTTTTTGTTGAACCACTGGTCGGCAAATCACGGATATGGCCTACGCTGGATTTAACCACGTAGTTACTGCCAAGATATTTGTTTATCGTTTTGGCTTTTGCCGGGGACTCAACGATAACGAGAGCTTTGCCCATATTCACCTTTACCTTTTTGATTCTTCCAGGAATACGTCGCACCCTGATGCACCATCCTCTGGCGACGAGCCTGTTTTATATTGCGGCTGTCTTCAGGGAGATCAACCCATTTTTTAACAACTGGTCGCTATTCATTCGACCCAAAGGTTGTTCTGACACGTTTCGTACAAAACGGCTGGTGCAACAGCATCCTGGCTGAATGTCAAGCAATTCCGTTGCCAGATATGCGAAAGCGTCACACTCTACCTGATAAAATTCGTTACGCAACTTTAATTAGCACGCAAAATTAAATATTGCCAGTCACAACAAAAACTAACCAGAAACCTGGCACACTAACCAAATTTGCGCACAAGCCCGGCACAAGCGTAGAATAACCGCAGTTTGTAAGGAGAAAAGTCATGCAAGGCAATACCCAACCTATCGACCGTGAGACCCTCTTACTTGAAGCCAACAAGCTTATCCGTGAACATGATGATTTTATCGCAGGAATAGAGGCCACAAATGTGGTGCAAAAAGGAAGCGTTCTGGTATTTCAGGGAGAGTATTATCTTGACGAACAAGGCCTGCCCACTCCCAAAACAACGGCAGTGTTCAATATGTTCAAATACCTCGCGCACGTACTTTCAGAAAAATACCACCTGCAAAATTAATGGGTGAAGCCACAGGCCTCACCCAATCAATTATGGCAGCGGGCTGCCACCACGTTGCCACCAACGTAATAACAGGCGGTCCGCGCTTTCAGCCGCAGCCCCAGTCAGGCGCTGAACCATTTTTTTGCGTTCAACATAGTGTAAATTGATGACTTCATAGTCTTTCATTCGCTCCAGCAATGCATCATCACTGGTTCCTATTTCATCCACCAACCCTTTTTCTAACGCCTGGGTACCAAACCAGTGTTCCCCGGTAGCCACGCCATCAACGTCCAGTGAAGGCCGCATAGTATGGACAAAGTCCTTGAATAATTGATGTGTTTCATTCAAGTCTTCACGGAATTTCTGGCGCCCTTCCTCGGTATTCTCACCCAGTACGGTTAGGGTGCGTTTGTACTGGCCCGCAGTATGTAATTCAACATCAATATCGTTACGTTTAAGCAACCGGTTAATATTCGGTATTTGTGCCACCACACCAATCGAGCCAATAATTGAAAATGGCGCAGCAATGATTTTGTCTGCCACACAGGCCATCATATAGCCGCCACTTGCCGCGACTTTATCTACCGCTACAGTCAGTGGAATTTTGTGTGCGCGCAGGCGTTGTAACTGTGAAGCGGCCAGACCGTAACCATGCACGACACCACCGGGGCTTTCCAGACGTAACAACACTTCGTCTTTGGGTTTGGCAACAGACAGCACGGCGGTGATTTCCTCACGTAATGACGACACTTCCTGTGCATCCATACTGCCTTTAAAATCCATCACCCATAGTACAGGTTTGCTCGACGTGTCGAATTCACCTTGTTTCGCACGCGCTTTCGCAGCTTTTGCCTCTTGTTTGTGTTTTTTCTTCTGGGATTTATGCCATTGTTTTTGCTGATGTGAATCCATCATGGCCGCCGCCACTTCTTCTTTCATGTCATCGTATTGTTCCGATAACCGCGTCATGCGCAACTCACCACGTTGCTGCTTTTTCCGTTGTGACAGATTAACGATGACAGTCACTACAACCACTATCGCGAGAACAATGGTCACAACTCTGGCCAAGAACAACCCATAGTTAGAGAGTAAATCCACTTCATCCGCCTTGATAATCAGTAAAAAAGACAAGCAGAGCAGCAGATAACAGCCACTCTTGCTTGTGCAACTATAAACGCAACCAGTGGAATATCCGAAATAATTTGCATACCTGAAACAACAGGAATTATCTAAACTCTCCTTGCGGCTGATTGAATTCACCTGTTGTTTCAGGCATAAAGCCCGTTAGGTTTTTGAATACCTGAACCATCAAGTGGCACAGGAGTTTTTATGCATTATCAACCTCAGCACGATTTGTTGCTTGGCCGGACCATCCTGGTGACTGGCGCAACAGATGGCATTGGTCGGGAAGCGGTACAGACATACTCTCGCTATAGCGCTAAAGTTGTACTAACCGGACGCGACAGTGAGAAGTTACGCCAGACAGAAGCAGCTATCAGAGCAGAAGGCGGGATGGTAGCAGGTAGCTTTTTATTCGATCTGGCAACCGCCACGCCTGAACGTTGCCTTGAATTTGCCCATCAAGTAGAACAGGTAGCTCCTTTACTTGATGGCGTTCTCCATAATGCAGGTGCGTTGGGCGATATTGCGCCAATGGTTGAACAATCTGCGCAAACCTGGTTGCATGTTATGGATATTAACGTTAATGCAACCTTCTTCCTTACTCAGGCACTTCTCCCTTTATTACTCAAATCAGAGGCTGGGTCACTCGTTTTCACAAGTTCCAGTGTTGGGCGTCAAGGTCGGGCAAACTGGGGCGCATACGCAGTTTCGAAATTTGCGACAGAAGGTATGATGCAGGTGCTGGCTGACGAATATAAGCACACAGGATTGCGTGTGAACTGCATTAATCCGGGTGGTACACGTACTAAAATGCGGGCCAGTGCATTTCCGGAAGAAGATCCAGAGAAGCTAAAAACACCTGCGGATCTCATGCCCCTGTATCTTTGGTTGATGGGGGATGACAGCCGTCGCAAGACGGGAATGAGTTTTGATGCTCAACCAAACCGTAAACCGGGGATTTCAGAATGAGTGATTCACGTTACCAACAACGCCAGCAGCGCGTTAAAGATAAAGTTGATGCTCGGGTCGCTGCCGCACAATCTTTGCGTGGTATTGTGATGGTTTTTACTGGCAATGGTAAAGGTAAAACCACCGCTGCATTCGGTACAGCGACACGTGCCGTCGGGCATAGTAAAAAAGTTGGGGTCATTCAGTTTATTAAAGGCCAGTGGCCCAACGGCGAACGTAACCTCCTTGAGCCCCACGGCGTTGAATTTCAGGTTATGGCAACAGGTTTTACCTGGGAAACACAAAACAAGGAAACTGATACACAAGCTTGCCTGGAAGTTTGGACGCATGCAGAGCGAATGCTGGCGGATACAACACTTGATCTGGTCATTCTTGATGAACTGACCTACATGGTGGCTTACGACTATTTACCGCTAGAACGCGTAATGCAGGCATTACAGCAACGCCCAGAGCATCAAAGTGTCATTATTACAGGACGTGGATGCCACCGCGACATTCTGGAATATGCTGATACCGTAAGTGAGTTACGCCCTGTGAAACATGCCTTTGATGCCGGGATTAAGGCACAGTTAGGGATTGATTACTAGCCGGGGATTTGCACCAGTAATATCAGCTCATCACAGGCAGTGCCATATGCACTACCTGTGATGTCTGCCGTGCTATCTCTGGTCCCTGCCGGGTACCATCTACTCCTCGTAAGTTTTTATGCCTGGCATGCAAGTTAACGGCACAGCGATTATTAACACCTGAATAAGGTTATTCAGTAATTAACACCTTCGCTAATTATCCACCATAGAAAAAACACACAAGCTGCAGCTAATACAACCAGAAGTGATATACCCAATGCCTTCCAATTGGATTCCATTTTCCCCTGGCGCACCAAATGTTCACTAATAGTGCTGCTGAATTGTTTTATTGCTACATAACGCATTATAAAAATCCCTGGCAGGGAAATAACTATACCCGGGATATGAACAGGTAACATGAATGCCAGAAATATTGTCAGCAGAAAAACAGCCAGTGGCGAGGCAAAGAATGTTGCCAATGCAACACCAGATGGGCTGTAGAGCCTGTAACACGGCTCTGAATCCCCCTCATAACCCACGGTTCCATTAGATGGATGCTTCCCATTATTCGTCACTGTATTCATTTCCATTGATTTACCTGATTATGTTTAAGGGTATAAACAGAGCTGAACATTTCTGCTAAAAAATGTTAGCAACCGGCATTTATCCGCAAAGGAATATTCGCAAAGCCTGTATTATATAGTGTAAAAGTTAACATTAAGAGATTAATTAATAGGGGATTCATTATGCAACAACAATGAAAATTCCGTGCAAAATATCCGGGAGTTTACTAACCATATAAATAAAAATAGCTTGCTTAATAACACAGGACAAAAAAAGTGCGCCTCTGTAATACAGCGGCGCACCTTGATAAAAATTAGCGATTAGCGGGAGGTATTATTGCGACGCCCGCCAGTCTGGCTGTGGCGCTTAACAGCACGACGAATCTGGTTTGCTTTAGTGCGCCGACGGTCTTTTTCCACCGCCACTTTGGTTTCTGTTTCAGCCGGTAATTCAACTAACTGGCGCAAATAATTAGTTTGCTTCAGGTCCAGCTCAACCCATCCCCCACGCGGTAACTGTTTTGGCAATGGAATATCACCATAGCGCACGCGGATTAGGCGGCTTACTTGTACACCAACTGCTTCCCATAAACGGCGAACTTCACGGTTACGCCCTTCAGTCAACGTAACATTGTACCACTGGTTCATACCTTCACCGCCGGTGAAACGCAGGGTTTTAAAGGCTGCCGGGCCATCTTCCAGTTGGACACCACGTTGTAAATCACGCAATTTGGTGTCATCAACTTGCCCAAAAACCCTTACAGCATATTCACGCTCAACTTCTCGGCTGGGGTGCATCAGGCGGTTTGCCAGTTCACCATCTGTTGTGAACAACAACAAGCCGCAGGTATTTACATCCAGACGCCCTACGGCAATCCAGCGAGCGCCACGTAACTTAGGCAACCGGTCAAAAACAGTGGGACGGCCTTCCGGGTCACTGCGTGTACACAGTTCACCTTCCGGTTTGTAATACGCCAGAACCCGGCAAATTTGTTGTGCGGACTCACGCAAAGAAACCAGATGCCCGTCGATACGGACTTTCAATACAACGCTGACTTCAACACGGTCGCCCAGAGTGGCTATTTTACCGTCCACACTAACACGCCCTGCTGCTATCATGCCTTCAATTTCACGACGTGAGCCATGGCCCGCGTTCGCCAGAACTTTCTGTAACTTTTCGCTCATGGAGCTTCCTCGGGTGTCGCCTTCCCAGGCGTCTTTGATACCTGCAAAAGCCTTACGTCATCACATGAGTTTAACGTAAGACTGTTAATTTATTTAGAATATGTCGGGCAATAAAAAAGCCACACATTCACAATTGTGGCCGCACATACTACACGAAATAAATCCTAAAAGCTTACCCCTGAATACACACATAAAAACAAGGGGCACCAGGCTGGGCGCATTTACTGAAACGGTCGAACATCTCCGACACCTTCACGAATGACAACTGGCGTATCATCAGTGAGATCAACCACGGTTGTTGGGTGCTGACCGAGATACCCACCATGTATAATCAAATCAACATGCTTTTCAAGCCTGTCTTTAATTTCATCCGGGTCCGACTCTGTAAACTCACTGCCAGGCAGCATCAACGAGGTAGACAACATTGGACCATTCAGCGCCCCAAGCAATTCGATAGCAATAGGGTTAGAAGGAACTCGCAAACCAATGGTTTTACGCTTTTCCTGTAATAACCTGCGCGGGACATCTTTTGTCCCTTTAAGAATGAAAGTGTAGTTCCCAGGCGTGTTATTTTTTATCAAGCGGAACGCGACATTATCAACAAAAGCGTATGTCGATAACTCGGACAGATCACGGCACATTAAAGTAAAGTTATGCCCGGAAGGTAACTGGCGAATCCGGCAAATACGCTCCATGGCATTTTTATCTTCCAACTGGCAACCCAACGCATAACCAGAGTCTGTGGGGTAAACAATAACGCCGCCCTTTCTGATAATTTCGACAGCCTGATTGATCAACCGCAATTGCGGGTTTTCTGGATGGATATAGAAAAACTGACTCATACCTCTTTTACTCCTTCATTGGTCCCACTCCAGCCAGCCCATATGGGGGTTACACCGGCGGGTAACCACAATTTCCGCCCTAACTCTATCCATGCACAAGGTTGGTGAAAATCAGAGCCCTGTGAAGCGAGTAAATCAAATTGAATAGCCAGGTCGGCAAGTTGTTTTCGTTCCTGCGGTGCTTGTTGGCATTGCGCCACTTCCATCCCATCGCCGCCGGCTGCACTGAATTGCGCCAGTAAACGCTTCAACCATTTCATTGATAGCCGGTAGCGACCTGGATGGGCTAATACCGCTTGCCCGCCAGAATGGTGAATCACATCAATAGCTTGTTCTATTGTACACCACTGCGGAGGGACATACCCGGTTTTCCCGCGTGCGAGATATTTTTTAAACACATCATTATGGGTGCGGGCAACCCCGCTTTCGACCAGGAAACGGGCAAAATGGCCCCGAGTCACAGCGCCATCCCCAGCTAAACGGCGGGCGCCTGCCAACGCACCGCTGATATGATTTTTTTCAAGACGTTCTGCAATCATCTCCGCCCGAAGATTGCGCCGCGCACTTTGTTCAGCAAGAAATGCCGTTAATTCTGGAGACCGGGTATCAATACCAAGGCCAACAATATGAATCTCATGGTTTTCCCATACAGTAGAGATCTCAACACCCGCAACAAGTTGTAAATCAAGACTGGCCTTATCAATGGCCTTGCGTGCCGCCGCTATTCCATTGATGGTGTCATGATCCGTTATTGCCAGAGTACCCACACGCATTTCGCTGGCGCGTAATACTAATGCATCGGGTGTCAATAATCCGTCGGATGCCGTGGTATGGCTATGGAGGTCATAAATATTGGCGTAGATTGATTCTTGCAAGTGTGCTCCCCGTCTCCGGTATGTCTTGTTTGCCCGCATCATACCGATTCCGGGCAATAATAAAAAATGATGCTTGACTTTCTTTTCATGAACCAGTTAACTAGTACGCAAGTTCACTGATGAGGTATCTGTAATGAAACAGTTCATTTCCAACAACAGCAAATGGTGGCGCACTTCCTGATTACGGGCGGTGTAATACATTTTGCTTCTGGCAAAACAGATACCACAGCCCGCACTAAGCGGGTTTTTTTTTGAACAAAATAATGAGAATGCATCATGCAAACAACCAAACCAGCTCTAACACTTCTCGCTCAGGAAGGGCCTTATCGCGATAACCCAACCGCACTGTTTCATCAAATTTGCGGGGCTCGCCCTTCTTCTCTGCTACTCGAATCGGCGGATATCGCCAGCAAAAACGATTTAAAAAGTTTACTACTGGTAGATAGCGCATTACGAATCACAGCATTCGAAAATGTTGTCACCATTAAGGCTCTTTCGGCAAACGGTGGGGCGTTATTGCCTCTGCTTGATAACGTATTGCCCGCAGAGGTTAAATCGGTAGTGCATCCAGACGGGCGTGAATTACATTTCCCTGAAAACACAGAAGTGATGGATGAAGATGCCCGCCTGAAAGCATTATCAGTCTTTGATGCTCTGCGCCTGATGCTAACGTTGGTTAATGTTCCGCAAGATGAGCGAGAGGCCATGTTCTTTGGTGGTTTGTTTGCTTATGACCTGGTTGCAGGGTTCGAAAATCTGCCTCACCTGCGCCAGGACCAACGCTGCCCGGATTACTGTTTTTACCTTGCAGAAACCCTGTTGGTTATCGATCACCAAAAGAAATCAACCCGCATCCAGGCAAGCCTGTTTACTGACTCTGCGGCTGAACACCAACGACTCACTCAGCGCATCAGCCAGTTACAAAAGCAGATGCAGGAAGCGCCCCCGGCTGTGCCAGTGCAAAAAATCGAGTCCATGGAATTGAGTTGTAACCAGAGTGACGAAGCCTATGGTGCGGTAGTGAGCCAAATGCAGCAAGCGATTCGGGCCGGGGAAATATTCCAGGTTGTACCATCGCGTCGCTTCACACTGCCTTGCCCTTCTTCGCTGGCGGCTTATCAAACACTGAAAAAAAGTAACCCCAGCCCTTATATGTTCTTTATGCAGGATGAGGATTTTACGCTGTTTGGAGCCTCACCTGAAAGCTCACTAAAATATGACGCGACCGACCGCCAGATTGAAATCTACCCAATTGCAGGCACTCGTCCCAGAGGGCGAAAAGCAGATGGTTCACTGGATAATGATCTGGACAGCCGCATTGAGCTGGAAATGCGTACCGACCACAAAGAGTTGTCAGAACACCTGATGCTGGTTGATCTTGCGCGTAATGATCTGGCGCGAATTTGCACTCCGGGATCTCGTTATGTCGCTGACTTAACAAAAGTGGACCGCTATTCGTTTGTGATGCATCTGGTTTCTCGTGTTGTAGGTGAGTTACGCGAGGATTTAGACGTTCTGCACGCCTACCGCGCTTGCATGAATATGGGAACGTTGAGCGGCGCGCCAAAAGTACGCGCAATGCAATTAATTGCTGATGCAGAAGGTACCCGTCGAGGAAGTTATGGTGGTGCTGTCGGGTATTTCACTGCGCATGGCGACCTTGATACATGCATCGTGATTCGCTCTGCATGGGTCGAAGACGGAATTGCTACAGTGCAAGCTGGTGCAGGTGTGGTACTTGACTCTGTTCCCCAGTCAGAAGCAGATGAAACACGAAATAAAGCACGCGCCGTGTTGCGAGCCATTGCTGCCGCACACCAGGCTAAGGAGATGTTCTAATGGCCGATATCTTGCTACTTGATAACGTAGATTCATTTACTTACAACCTGGTCGATCAATTACGCGCTAATGGGCACCACGTTGTGATTTACCGTAATCAGGTGCCCGTTAACACGATTATTGCCCGGATAGCTGAGCTCACAAACCCGGTTTTAATGCTGTCACCTGGCCCTGGAGCCCCCTCTGAAGCAGGCTGTATGCCAGAGTTGTTACAACGCCTGCGCGGTGAATTGCCCATTATTGGCATCTGTCTGGGCCACCAGGCAATTGTGGAAGCTTATGGTGGCTACGTAGGCCAGGCTGGGGAAATTCTCCACGGTAAAGCCTCATCCATAGAACATGATGGTATGGCAATGTTTCATGATTTGCCAAATCCATTACCGGTTGCCCGCTATCACTCTCTGGTGGGAAGCAAAATTCCCGCCACATTGACTGTCAGTGCCAGCTACGAAGGCATGGTTATGGCTGTACGCCATGACACTGACCGTGTCTGCGGTTTCCAATTCCACCCGGAATCTATTTTGACAACACAGGGTGCGCGACTCTTGGAGCAAACACTGGCCTGGGCGCTCAGCAAATAAGGAGCCTGTTATGCAAACTATTCTTGAAAAACTTTTCCAGGCTCAGGTACTAAGCCAACAGGAAAGCCAGCAGTTATTCAGTGCGATTGTACGTGGCGAGCTGGAGCAGAGCCAACTGGCGGCAGCCCTTATCAGTATGAAGGTCCGCGGCGAACATCCGGATGAAATCGCGGGAGCAGCTAATGCTCTGCTGGATAATGCTCAGCCATTTCCCCGCCCGGATTACCCTTTTGCCGATATTGTAGGCACCGGCGGTGATGGCAGTAACAGCATCAATATTTCCACAGCCAGTGCATTTGTTGCTGCCGCTTGTGGGCTGAAAGTTGCGAAACATGGCAACCGGAGTGTATCGAGCCGTTCAGGGTCTTCGGACTTACTGGCTGCATTCGGTATTAAGCTGGATATGGCTGCAGAGACATCACGCAAGGCACTGGATGAACTGGGCGTCTGTTTCCTGTTTGCCCCGCAATACCACACCGGATTCCGCCATGCCATGCCAGTGCGCCAACAACTGAAAACACGCACACTGTTCAATGTATTGGGGCCGCTGATCAATCCGGCGCACCCGCCACTGGCACTGATTGGTGTGTACAGCCCGGAACTGGTTCTTCCCATTGCGGAAACCCTGAAAGTGCTGGGTTACCAACGTGCAGCAGTGGTACACAGCGGTGGAATGGATGAAGTGTCCTTACATGCCACTGTACAGGTTGCAGAGCTGAAAGACGGTAAAGTAAGCAGCTATGAGTTACAGGCGAGCGACTTTGGTTTAACGCCTTATGCCAAAGAAGAGTTGGCTGGAGGCACCCCAGAAGAAAACCGTGACATTCTGGCGCGTCTGTTACAAGGTAAAGGAACATCTGCTCACGAAGCGGCTGTTGCTGCCAATGTCGCACTTTTGATGCGGCTGTTTGGCGAAGAAGACCTCCGTGTTAATGCCAGTAAAGCACTGGCTGTATTGCGCAGTGGCGATGCTTATCAGCGCGTTACTGCACTGGCTGCAAGAGGGTAAGTGATGGAAACCGTATTAGCGAAAATCGTCGCAGACAAGGCGATTTGGGTAGAACAACGTAAACAACAACAACCATTGGCTTCATTCCAAAATGACATACAAACCAGCACGCGTGATTTTTACCACGCCCTTGCTGGTGCCAAAACGGCTTTTATTCTGGAGTGTAAAAAAGCATCTCCGTCGAAGGGTTTGATTCGTGAGGATTTTAATCCTGAAGCTATTGCCAGTGTGTACAAGCACTACGCTTCAGCAATTTCTGTTCTGACGGATGAAAAATATTTCCAGGGTAGCTTTGATTTTTTGCCACTGGTCAGTAAAACAGTTACACAACCCGTATTGTGTAAAGATTTCATCATCGACCCTTACCAGATCTACCTGGCACGTTTTTATCAGGCTGATGCCTGCCTGTTAATGCTGTCTGTCCTCAATGACGAACAGTACCGTAGTCTTGCTGCTGTCGCGCACAGCCTGAATATGGGCGTATTGACCGAAGTGAGCAATGAAGAGGAACTGGCGCGTGCCATTCGCCTTGAAGCACGTGTGGTGGGCATTAATAACCGTGACCTGCGAGACCTGTCCATTGACCTGAACCGTACCCGAACTCTCGCCCCGCAACTGGGTAGTGGTGTCACGGTTATCAGTGAATCCGGCATCCATACCTATGGACATGTTCGCGAACTGAGCCATTATGCCAACGGCTTCCTGATTGGCTCCGCGCTGATGGGTGAAACAGATCTGAATACTGCGGTACGCCGGGTGTTACTGGGTGAAAATAAAGTCTGTGGTCTGACTCGCCCTGAGGATGCATCGGCCGCATACCGAGCAGGCGCTGTCTACGGCGGGTTGATTTTTGTATCAGCGTCTCCACGTGCTGTCACCGCTGAACAGGCACGTCTTGTGATGTCTGGCGCTCCTTTACGTTATGTCGGGGTGTTTCGTGACGAGCCGGTTGCTAAGGTCAGTTCACTCGCAGCACAACTGAAACTGTCTGCGGTTCAACTTCATGGCAACGAAACCCAGCAATATATCGATGAACTGCGTTCGGCCTTACCTGCTGACATTGCTATCTGGAAAGCATTGAGCGTTGGTGATTCACTCCCGAAACGCCAGTTTAACCACGTATCACGCTATGTTCTCGATAATGGTCAGGGTGGAACAGGTAAGTCTTTTGACTGGTCACTGTTACAAGGCCAGGACCTGAGTGACGTAATGCTGGCCGGTGGGCTCAGTGCAGACAACTGCGTCGAAGCTGCCAAAGCGGGCTGTGCCGGTCTTGATTTTAACTCCGGTGTTGAATCCCAACCTGGTGTTAAAGATCACGAGAAGATTGCCGCTGCGTTTCGCACCTTGCGCGCCTACTAACTTTCGTGTAGCCCGAATGCATTAACCGGGAAGAGCCCGGTAGTTAAGGAATACAACAAACATGACAACTTTATTAAACCCGTATTTTGGTGAATTCGGCGGAATGTATGTTCCGCAAATACTGATGCCAGCATTACGCCAGCTTGAAGAAGCGTTTGTCAGTGCACAAAGTGACCCTGAGTTCCAGGCGCAGTTTACTGATTTGCTGAAAAATTATGCTGGGCGACCGACTGCCCTTACCCGTTGCCGTAACCTGACTGCAGGGACAAAAACCACGCTTTACCTTAAGCGTGAAGATTTGCTGCATGGCGGCGCACATAAAACTAACCAGGTGCTGGGGCAAGCTTTGCTCGCCAAGCGGATGGGGAAAACTGAAATTATCGCTGAGACTGGTGCCGGTCAACACGGGGTTGCATCCGCACTTGCCAGTGCACTGCTTGGCCTGAAATGCAGAATTTACATGGGGGCAAAAGATGTTGAACGTCAGTCACCTAATGTATTCCGTATGCGTTTAATGGGTGCGGAAGTCATTCCTGTTCATTCTGGTTCATCAACATTAAAAGATGCATGTAATGAAGCACTGCGTGACTGGTCTGGCAGTTATGAAACCGCACACTATATGCTGGGCACTGCTGCAGGTCCTCATCCTTACCCAACCATTGTCCGCGAATACCAACGTATGATTGGCGAGGAAACCCGTGCGCAAATTCTTGAGAAAGAAGGTCGCCTGCCAGACGCTGTTATTGCCTGTGTGGGCGGTGGCTCTAATGCTATTGGGATGTTCGCAGATTTTATCGATGAAACCAGTGTCAACCTGATTGGTGTTGAACCCGCCGGGCATGGCATCGAAACAGGCGAACACGGGGCACCACTCAAGCATGGGCGCGTGGGCATTTACTTCGGTATGAAGTCCCCTATGATGCAAACCGACGAAGGGCAGATTGAAGAATCTTACTCTATCTCTGCGGGGCTGGATTTTCCTTCTGTCGGGCCACAGCATGCATTCCTTAACAGTACGGGCCGTGCGGACTATGTCTCTATTACTGACGATGAAGCTCTTGACGCTTTTAAAGAACTGAGCCGCCATGAAGGCATCATTCCGGCACTGGAATCTTCTCATGCACTTGCATGGGCGCTAAAAATGATTAAACAAAACCCGGATAAAGAACAGTTACTGGTTGTTAACTTGTCAGGCCGCGGGGATAAAGACATTTTCACGGTTCACGATATTCTTAAATCCCGGGGAGAAATTTAATGGAACGCTACGAGACACTTTTTTCGACATTAAAATCCCGCAATGAAGGTACCTTTGTTCCTTTTGTAACATTGGGTGACCCTGGTGTTGAGCAATCACTTAAGATTATTGATACCTTGATTGAGGCGGGTGCAGATGCGCTTGAATTGGGTATTCCTTTCTCTGACCCGCTGGCCGATGGACCGACAATTCAAGGTGCCGCCTTGCGCGCATTTGCAGCTAACGTCACCCCTACCCAGTGTTTTGAAATGCTGGCGATGATTCGCCAAAAACACCCGGATATTCCAATTGGGTTACTGATGTATGCCAACCTGGTTTATAGCCGTGGTATTGATAACTTCTATGCCCGTTGTGAAGAAGTTGGTGTTGATTCCGTACTGGTTGCTGATGTTCCAGTTGAAGAGTCAGCACCTTTCCGCCAGGCAGCCATGCGCCATAATATCGCGCCTATATTTATTTGCCCGCCAAATGCCGATGATGACCTGTTACGCCAAATAGCGTCTTACGGGCGTGGTTACACTTATTTGTTATCTCGTGCAGGTGTTACCGGAACCGAGCATCGAGCCAGCCTGCCATTACATCACCTGGTGGATAAACTCACTGAGTACCATGCGGCACCGCCACTACAAGGTTTTGGTATTTCTGAACCATCCCAGGTAAAGGATGCCATTAATGCTGGCGCAGCAGGTGCTATCTCGGGTTCGGCTGTCGTGAGAATTATTGAAAAAAACTTAGATGCCCCAACTGAAATGCTCAGTGAATTAAGCAAGTTTGTTTCGGCAATGAAAGCCGCTACCCGCAGCTAGCCGCCGAATATGGGGAAGCAATTTATGCCCCGTAATCTGTCAGTAAAACAAAACACCAGCCTGCTTCAGGTTGGTGTTTTTTATTTTTACCCGGCCAAAAAAACAGCATGCAGTATTAGTCTGACATGCTGTTTTATACCTTCAGGTGACCTAATTCTGTACCCACTATTAACAAGGGCGTGTTATCAGAAACGGTAGCCCGCAGAGAACATAAATACCCACGGGTCGATACGCGTTTTAATACTCTCTTGCTGGTCACCTGCTTTAAATTTCACCTTGGTATCAATATCCATATACCAAACAGACATATTCACCAGCCAGTTTCTGTTAATCAGGTAATCGACCCCGGCTTGCCCTGCAAGCCCCCAGGAATCTTTCACGCTCAGGTCAGATAACCCAGCATCCTCACCTGTCTGATTAAATTTATTATTGAAGAACGTGGTGTAATTTACCCCGGCACCAATATAAGGGCGCACTTTGCTTTGCCGGTCACCAAAGTACCATTGTGCCATTAATGTTGGCGGCAACTGGTGAACGGTTGCGATAGTGCCCGTAGATGCAAGACCGACCTTATGGCGGAAAGGTGTTGCGGCAAGTAACTCAATCCCTACATTGTCGGTAGCCATGTAGGTGAATGTCATACCCAGTTGGGTATTATTACTGACATTAAAGCCACCCAGCCCAAGTACATTATCTGACCCTTCAGTAGGGCGAACAGTTGCGCTACCTGCGCGGACAAAAAACTCCCCCGCTTCATGTGCGCTCACCATTCCTGAAAAACAACTCATCGCCAGCAGTGCCACTGTTAACTTTTTCATGTCCATTTCCTTTGTAAATTTTTTTATAAGCACACTGACTATACATTTACAATTTGCTTTTTTGATCCGGCATTGGTCACACTTTTTTTGCTATTTCAACATTCATTGATCCAGATTAAGTTGCATTTATTTTATAAAAAACAATGAATTTGCTTTAGATCAATTTCCCCATAAACAAGCCAAACCAGGTTAACTCCACAGGTTGCACTCGCTCCAGGGCAACAATTTTTGTGTTGTACGTTACGTAAATGGCTACCTGCCGGTGCACAAAATGCCTGCACAACATTCCTTTACAGGGTATGTGACTGACATCCCACCCCCAGCGGTGTACAATCGCCAGCATTTTCATCCTGACACCAACTCAAGGAGAGTGCATGACAATCACGGCAGGTTCTGTTTACCGTGACACAGGTAATTTTTTCCGTAATCAGTTTGTCTCCATCCTTCTGATTGCCCTGCTTTGCGCATTCATTGCAGTGGCGCTGGGGCATGCTTTTTACCCAGACGAAGACCAGATGGCGGCGATGTTACAGGGTGATAATCTGCAAGGGAGCCAGGGGTTTTTCGAGCTAATCCAGAACATGACGCCTGAGCAACAACAAACGCTGCTCAAAGCGTCTGCTGCTACGACATTTTCCGGGCTGATTGCTAATGCAATTCTTGCTGCAAGCTTGCTGACTCTGACTAAACTGGTTTCGGCTGGGCAACGTGTTAGCGCTTTACATGCTATTGGCCTTTCTGCCCCATTGATGCCGCGGATGCTCATACTGATTTTCATCACCACATTTGCGGTGCAGATTGGCATCATGGCGATTATTGTCCCTGGAGTGATACTCGCCATTATTTTATCGATGGCTCCGGTGCACCTGGTTGAAGATAAATCAGGTATTTTCGCAGCATTACGTTCCAGCAGCCGTTTATGCTGGGCAAATATGCGCCTTGTTGCTCCGGCTATTATCGGCTGGTTGGTAGCCAAGACAGCACTGTTGTTGTTTTCTAACGCCTTTGCTGCCTTGACGCCGACAGGTGGTGCGATTACCGTCAATACCATCAGCAATCTTATTTCGGCGTTGTTGCTCATTTATCTTTATCGCCTGTATACGCTGATCCGTCAGTAAGCCTTCAACCGGCCTGCCTGCATGGCAGGTCATTTCGATTACGGAAACCTTTATGAAGCAGTTTCTTGATTTTCTTCCTCTAATTGTCTTTTTCGCTTTCTACAAGCTTTACGACATTTATGTCGCATCCGGGGCATTGATTGCCGCCACCGCGCTTGCTTTGGTTTACAGTTGGTATAAATTCCGCAAGCTTGAGAAGATGACGCTGATCACCTTCATTCTGGTGGCTGTATTTGGTGGGTTAACTATCGCCTTTCACAATGTGGAATTTATCAAATGGAAAGTGACGGTTATTTATGTTCTGTTTGCAGGCGCCCTTCTGGTAAGCCAGTGGGTTATGAACAAGCCCCTTATTCAAAGTATGTTGGGTAAAGAGCTGACGTTACCTCAGGCTGTCTGGAAACGGCTGAATTATGCGTGGGCTCTGTTTTTCATCCTGTGTGGGTTGGCAAATATTTATATCGCTTTTTGGTTACCCGAAAACATTTGGGTCAATTTCAAGGTATTTGGCCTGACAGCACTGACGCTGGTATTCACACTTTTAAGCGGACTGTATATCTACCGCCATATGCCGAACGAAGAAAACTAACCGCTGCCACCTGCCGTAATGGTCTGAATACAAAAAAACCACTGCAATGCAGTGGTTTTAGTAACAGGCATCATTTTAAGTCAATACTCGACATTCAGATGGTTTGAGTAAACCCCATTTCTGGTGCCTTTCTGATAAGCCCTTCTCGTGAACAACAGCACTATTATGTGCCGTTATACACAAACTGGAAATCAGTGAATACCCAGCCGGTGAGCAAAAACAATTTCTTCCTGCAACTCAATGTAAGAAAGCTCCATCAAATCGGCAAACTCAAGTTGCAGTTGTTTAAAACGTTTAAGAAATTGTGCTGGAGTTAAATTTTCTTTTTCCCGACGAAGATATTCAAAAGCCAGAACTGTAGGGCTTAGCTCGTTTTCCATATAAACCTCAGTGAATGTGACAACCGGTAAATAATACCACAAATAGAGCAAAAAACAACCAAGCATAAGCATGGGGTATTCTGAATAACAACCCTAACGAATACATAACTACATGATATTTAAGATTGTAGTGAAATAATAAGCTTTACTACACTGTCAATTAACAGCTATACAGCTCACACAAATACATATTCTTTTTAATGATCGGTTATGGTTTTATGCATAACGCCGATAATAGTCATAATATGCTCGAGAAAATGACTATGAATGCAAATATTTTCGCAAGCCAGTTACCCACATCAGACAGCGTGACACAGTGCCAATGGTTCGAAGGCAACAAAGAAACTGATGACCTGATATCCATAGCCGCAGGGTTTATTGCAGAAGAACTCAATATGAGCTGGTTTCGCATTCGTCTGGTGTGCCACCGGGTATGTGATAGTGAAGGTAAAACCGCGTTATCAACATCCCTGTCTTATATGGCAACAGAGCAGGACGATTATCACTCTTGGTGTGCTCTGGATTGCCTCAATGCAATGAGTTGCGTTACTGAGGTTCTCAAGGGGCAAAATTGGCGTGAAGCTGTTTTGTTTATCACCCACCCGAAAGGCACCGCATTCTATTGGTGCGGCCCCGTAGCATAACATAACAAATCCAGAAGCAATCCCTCTGGGCTGTATTCAGGATTTCACGCTACAATGCCTTGCACACCCAAAACCCACTAAGGCAGTGTTTTCGGTGTACATCACAGATAACAATGAAAATGCGTGATCAAGGAACAACGAATGACCACACAGAGTGATGCCCCTCAGGGCGATTTAGTGTTACGCACCCTGGCAATGCCAGCAGACACAAATGCGAATGGTGATATTTTCGGCGGCTGGTTGATGTCGCAAATGGATATGGGCGGCGCGATTCTCGCTAAAGAAATCGGCCAGGGCCGCGTGGTAACAGTACGTGTAGAAGGAATGACTTTCCTACGCCCTGTTGCAGTTGGCGATGTTGTCTGTTGCTACGCACGTTGTGTCAAACGTGGGACAACCTCTATTAGTATTAATGTCGAGGTTTGGGTGAAGAAGGTTTCATCAGAACCGATTGGCCAGCGCTACCGGGCAACCGAAGCGCTGTTCATTTATGTCGCGGTTGATAACCAGGGTAAACCCCGCCCACTGCCTTGACGGAGAGCAAACGGCGCATCACTCCATGGATGCGCCACCGTTAATACGGAATATGATGTTCACCACCAGTCCTTTGCCAGGACGGCCACTTTCGTAACGCCAATGGCGCATCGCCTGGCGTACATCGCGCTCAAACATATTGGCAGGCTTAGCGGATAAAATTTGTATATTCTCTACACTCCCGTCCGCATCCACATCAAATTTAACGCGCACATTACCTTCAATACGCAATGCAAAGGCTCGAGACGGGTACTGTGGCTGATTACGTGATAACGCTTTGGGCCCACGAGGGGCAGTATTAACCGGTGCCGTATTCGCCGTCGCATTCGTTGCCGAAGACGCACGGGGCGCGGCATTGCCTGTAAACGGATTATCATGTGGCGGCACTTTCTGCTCAACCGTCTTTTCCACTGGTTTAACCGGCTCTTTCCGATGCTCCACTTTCTTTACTGGTTTGGGCTTCGGTTTTGGCTTGGGTTTCGGTTTGTGAATAACGACAGGTGCTTCTTTGGGGGCCTCAGGTAGAGGTTCAGGCTCAACAACGGGTTCGGGTTCGACTACCTGTGGTGCAGGCGCTGGTGCTGGAGGAGCCAAATCAGCCGGGTTAACCATAGTAACAGAGATAGGCTGCGCCGGAGACGGCAGCTCAGTGACCTGATGCATTGAGGTATACAGAATACCTGCCACTACAGCACCATGAATCACCACCGAAAGTAAGGCAGGCCATGGAAAACGGCGAGGGAAATCAAGGGTCATTGAACTCATCAGTTGTCCGGTTAATAGCGCGAAAAACTAATTTTAAATGCAAATAGCAATCATATTCAACAACCAGACACCCGTGCAGGCTCATTTAAGCAGTATTGGGTAAAATATCGGCTTCACAAACGAATATGTATGACATTTTCGTTGCACCCACAGAACGATTCACTTACCGTATCGTTACTTTCATCCCTGATACAGGAGCCTTTCTGTGCTTTACGTGATTTATGCTGAGGATGTTGCCAACTCACTGGATAAACGTATGTCAGTGCGGCCTGCCCATCTCGCTCGTTTACAGTTATTGCGAGACGAAGGCCGTTTACTTACCGCCGGGCCAATGCCAGCTGTTGACAGTAATGATCCAGGACAAGCTGGTTTTACCGGTTCCACTGTGATTGCAGAATTTTCTTCCCTGGAAGAAGCACAATCCTGGGCTAATGATGACCCTTATGTTGCTGCCGGTGTTTACCACAAGGTTTACGTTAAACCCTATAAGCAAGTATTTTAATTCTGGTTAAAATAAAACCGGGCTCACGCATTGTGAGCACCCGGTTTTTAATGAGTTATCACACTGTATATTGAATAAAACCAACTAGCGGTGTTGAGGTAAAGCCATTAGCGCTACTGGCTGTGCCAGTTCCCCAACAACGAAGACGTCTACATCAGCCAGCAGTTCTCCTGCCTGCCCACGAAGGGAATTCGCCGCTGCCGCCATTTGTTCTACCATTGCCGCATTCTGCTGTAGCACACCTTCCATCTGGTTGACCGCGATATTTACCTGGCTAATACCATGGCTTTGTTCCGTAGAAGAGTGCGACACCTGGTTGATCAAGTCCTTGGTCTCACTCACCGCGCTGGTTGCTTCTACCATTTTGTCCGACACTTGTTGGGTATATTTCACTCCCAGAGTCACTTTCTGCAAGGCAGCATCAATCAATACTTTGATATCCCGTGCAGCACCGGATGACCGTTGTGACAAGGTACGGACTTCACCCGCAACCACAGCAAACCCCTTGCCATGTTCCCCTGCCCTGGCGGCTTCTACTGCCGCATTCAAAGCCAAAATATTAGTCTGAAATGCAATGCCTTCAATGATGGCTGTTATTTCTGAAATTCTTGACGAAGAAACAGCAATATCGTCGATCGTTCCTTTGAGCCCACCTAATTCACTACTCGTGTTATGCACTAATTTATGTACCTTGTGCATCAATTGGTCGGCATTACGCGTAATCTCCACATTATTTTGGACTGTGGCAGACAACTGATTCATGCTGGCAGCGGTCTCTTCCAATGAAGCCGCCTGAGCTTCAGTGCGAGATGAGAGGTCATCATTGCTGACCGCTATTTCATGTGCTGCTGTATCCACCAGCCGAGAGGAGGATTTTACCTGGCTTAACACTTGAGCCATTTTCCCCACCAGCGTATTAAAGCTTAACGCGGCAAGGCCGATTTCATCCTTACGGCGAACAGTGGCAACCTGAGTAAGATCCAACTCATGACTGATGGCAGTAATTTTTTCACTAAACGCACGTAAGGATACAGCGATATAGCGCAACACGAAAAAAGACAATAGCGCACTGATAACAACAGACAGCACGATGAACGCTGACAACATAATAATCGTTGTTTTGAATTTTTTATGATTAGCAACGCTGAAGGCCTCAGCATTTCGGTAATTATATTGTATTTGTTGATTCAGCCCTTGAGTCAGCTCGTCCGACATTGTTGCCATTTCCCCACCACTCTTTAACATCGAAACAGCAGCAGCCTGCCCTACAGCTTCATTAGCGGTGAATAAATCATTCAGCACTTGCATATAATTGGCCATAATAGCGAGGTTTTTATCTGCCATTTGTTTATCATTAGTATCTGAAACCAGCATATTTCGATACTTTTTGAGTGATGCAATACTTTGATCCATTGCAGCAAGTGCGTCACGCTTATGCTGGCTCATCAATGTGTCATCATGGCTTAGCAAATACAGATATATTTCACGGCGGGCTTTTTCGCGTAAATCAATGGTGCTCTGTAGCTGTTTAATACTTGGGAGACTATCTGTAGTAATGTAATCAAAACTATTGATTGAACCTTTATAGACGGATAAAGACCAAACGCCTACAACAATGACGGAAATAATCGAAATTGCAAATGCAATAAAAAGCTTGTGTACGATACGCATAGTTTTTCCTGTTTGTCCATTTCCATAACTCCGTTTTATCGGCACTATGCCTTTGATCGTTAGAGCATAAAATGATCAAAAGAGCAGTAAAATAGATACAGTAGAGAATATATCCAGTTAAATCCGCAGCATATCTATTCAATTTTTTTAGTTTCAAAAGTAAGTAGTATAATAAGCGGATAATAATATATTTTTTACTTATGCTATATTTCTGATATTTTAACAAAAAACAAACAATAAATACAAAAAACACAAACAAAATCAAACCACTGAAAGTCTCTCTTAATCTTGGTTCTCACCATGGTAGAGCCTGGTAAAGTCTTTGATTGGAATAGCACGGGAATAATACCAACCCTGGCCAATCGCTGTCGCGTGAGCGGACATGACAATATTTTTCTCTTCCAAAGTTTCGATACCTTCAAACACAATAGTTTTATTCAATGGAACAATAATACTTAGTAAAGCATCCAGCATTGCCTTTTTAAAATCATCACCCAACCCACGAACAAAGTATTTATCGAGCTTAATCTCATCGAAGGTTATTTCTGTCAGCCAATGGATATTCGCGACTCCCGTTCCAAAATCATCTAACGACACAAGGTACCCCAAACGCCGTAATTCACGAGCTGATTCCGCAATAACTTTATAATTAATATCCGTTTTCTCTGTTATTTCCATTTTTATCTGGCAGCGTTTACAACCAGCGCTCTCTACCAATGAATTGAGATAAGGTAAAAAAGTCGCGTCGGCAATATCGTGCTTACCGACATTGATACTTAATGTAAAATCGGGGTGTTTGGCTATAAAACCTGCCATATCAGCCAGTGACTGTTCAATAACAAAACGAGTGATTTGCCGATAAATCCCCATTCGTTCAGCCAGCTTGATAAAAAATTCGGGGGAGACATTACCATATACATCATCCTGCCAGCGAACCAGCACTTCCGCGCCAACAATCGATTCATCAGACAGGCGATATTGTGGTTGGTACTCAAGGTGCAGCGCACGGTAATACACTGCCTTTTTGAGGCGCGCATCAATAGAGTTAATTCGTCCCACCCAGGCCATTAATGCAAACCCGGCTAAATAGCCGGCACCTGCTCCCAGAGTAACCAGCAACAACAGCACTCCAGAGGGTAACCCAGCAAGTGCATTGCTGTGTGTCGTTGTTTCAATGCACAAGTCAAACTGCTGGCTACAAATATTTTGTTCTGAGCTTTGGGTAAAAAGTGACAGCCAACTTTGATGAACCCCCGTTGAAGGTGGGGATGATGTGTCAAAAACATAAGCGCCATTACGAGTAATCAGGCGCCAGTCCAGCATTAACTCACTCATATACTGCAATTTGATATTAACCGGTGAGGCAAAAATAACTGTATTACCTTTTACAATCAGATCGTTTGTCTTACGTACCGGGAGCATATCTACAGCATTACGATAAAAAGTGCGTTTTTCCGGCCGAGAGTAATATCCGGTATTAGGTAATACGGCCGCATGTTTCAATATACCCCACCCGGCAGTACAAATTATTTTTCCATGCCATACCCGTCCAATGTCCTGTACCAGCTCATACTCAAGGGTCAGACGCCGCATGAGGTCAATATCATCAACAGTACATTCAGGATATGGGCTGCTGGCAGCAGTTTGCTGAGCTTTACTGAGTTCGCCAGCCACTCTCTCTGCCTGAGTCAGAATATGTGCCGACATGCTTTTCTGATTTTCAAGAGCCAGCATTCTGCTGACAAATTGGGTCAGTACTAAAGTAGCCAGGATGCTGACTATTGCTGCCACTATCGGAATAAGACGTTTTCCAGATAACAGACGCGCCTTAAAATTTGGAGTATTCAGATTCATCACGCGCTATCCATCTCCATGAGTCATTATCAGAAAGTGAAAACCCCTTAATCTTGCTACAGATAATATCGGCAAACGAGACGAGCTTCTTTACCCATACCGAACGCTTTCTTTATGACCAGATACAGGCTACTCCCTGTCTACCTGAAGTGCAGAAAAACTACAATGAACATTTGTTTGGGAAGTACCAGGAGGAAAAAAATCGGGCACATTGTGTGCCCGGCTGGCTATATATCATAAATGGAAAACAACAAAGACGTTCTCTGCCGGTTAACGATACATTTGCGGATTGCGTGAATACGCATATTCCGGCGGGATTGCGCTTCCAACCAGCGTGTCTTTCTACGCTGAGATTGACGCAACATCCGCCACCGCCCAACTTCTGTACGACTGTGTCTCATTTTATATTGGCTCACAATACAACAAGTCTGGGTATTATACGCCCAGGTAATTACCCGAAAAGCTGTTTTCACCCGTTTTTTTCTTTGAGATGCACATTGTTGTGCGTACACTCAAAAGCATACGGAAGATAAAGGATTTTTTACCTATGGCAACGCTCTATACGCTGGTTAACTGGTTGGTTATTCTTGGCTACTGGTTGCTCATTGCCAGTGTAACGTTGCGTATTCTGATGAAGCGCCGTGCGGTGCCTTCAGCCATGGCCTGGCTTCTTATTATCTATATACTTCCTTTAGTCGGTGTTATTGCTTACTTGTCATTTGGCGAACTGCATTTGGGCAAACGCCGGGCCGAACGGGCTCGTGAGATGTGGCCTTCAACAGCCAATTGGTTAAAAACGCTAAAGGAAAGCAAACATATTTTTGCTAATGAAAACAGCACTGTTGCTCAATCATTATTCCAGCTGTGTGAACGTCGCCAGGGTGTTGGAGGCGTAAAAGGCAACCAATTACAGTTGCTGACAGAGACAGATGATGTCATGCACGCCATGATTCGTGATATTCAACTGGCCAGGCATAACATCGAGATGGTGTTCTATATTTGGAATCCTGGCGGTCTTGCAGATGAAGTTGCCGAATCGTTGATGGCTGCCGCGCGTCGCGGTGTACATTGCCGGTTGATGCTTGATTCTGCGGGAAGCCTGACATTCTTTCGCAGCCCCTGGCCTGCCATGATGCGTAATGCGGGTATCGATGTTGTCGAATCACTAAAAGTTAATCTGATGCGTGTGTTTCTGCGGCGTATGGACTTACGCCAACACAGAAAAATGGTCATGATTGATAATTATATTGCTTACACTGGAAGTATGAACCTGGTCGATCCTCGCTACTTTAAACAGGATGCGGGCGTTGGGCAGTGGGTAGATTTAATGGCGCGTATGGAAGGCCCCATTGCAACGACAATGGGAATCGTTTACTCATGTGACTGGGAAATTGAAACAGGGAAGCGGCTTTTACCTCCCCCACCCGATGCCAATATCATGCCCTTTGAAGAAGCCAGTGGTCACACTATCCAGACCATAGCCTCCGGACCGGGATTTCCAGAAGACTTGATTCACCAGGCATTGCTAACCGCCGTTTATGCCGCCAGAGAAAACCTGGTTCTCACTACGCCTTACTTTGTTCCCAGCGACGATTTATTACACGCAATTTGTACAGCAGCCCTGCGTGGTGTGAACGTCAGCCTGATTTTACCCAAGAAAAATGACTCGTTGCTGGTGGGTTGGGCTAGCCGTGCTTTCTTTGCTGAATTGCTGGCAGCCGGTGTTAAAATTTACCAGTTTGAAGGTGGGCTACTGCACACCAAGAGCGTACTGGTTGACGATGAGCTTAGCCTTGTCGGTACTGTTAATCTTGATATGCGTAGTTTATGGCTGAATTTTGAGATTACGCTGGTGATTGATGACCCCGGTTTTGGCAATGACCTTTCCGCCGTTCAGGACGATTATATTTCCCGCTCAACCTTGCTTAATGCCCACGACTGGGTAAAACGGCCATTGTGGCAACGAATAACTGAGCGAGTGTTTTACTTCTTTAGTCCATTGTTGTAAAAAGGCCCCAAAAGCTTATGAATGCGGACGTGTAAAGATGGATATGGACCTGAATAACCGCCTGACTGAAGATGAAACGCTTGAGCAGGCTTATGATATTTTTCTCGAGCTGGCGGGCGATAATTTGGACCCGGCAGACATTATTTTATTTAATCTTCAATTTGAAGAACGGGGTGGTGCCGAGCTATTTGACCCTTCTGAAGAGTGGGCAGAACACGTCGATTTCGATCTCAATCCAGACTTTTTTTCAGAAGTGGTTATTGGCCTGGCTGAAGAAGACGGCGGCGAATTGAACGATGTATTTGCCCGTATTCTGCTGTGCCGCGAGAAAAGTCATAAGCTGTGCCATATCCTGTGGCGTGAATAATTACCGCATTTATTATCATAAATAGCCTGGTGAAGCCTAAAAAAAACCTGGATGCATTACGCATCCAGGTTTTTTTATTCACGTTGATATAACCAATTCAACTCACTTCACAGAGGGTCAACTTTCAGGCAAGAAACGGCGTGACTAAAGCTGCCTTCCAACACCGGGCGTGTTTTAGCACATTCCGGGCCCGCCATTGGGCATCGGGTACGGAACACACAACCTGAAGGTGGATTGATGGGTGATGGCAACTCCCCTTCAAGCAGCTGTATAGTTTTGTTCCGTTCCTGATCCGGGTCTGGTACCGGTACAGCTGACATCAGAGCCCGCGTATACGGATGCAGCGGGTTGTTATACACCTCATCATAAGTGCCTAACTCCACAGCATGGCCAAGGTACATAACCAGCACACGGTCGGAAATATGTTTTACCACCGCCAGGTCATGGGCAATAAAAATCAAGGACAACCCCATTTCCCGCTGTAACTGCTGCAGCAAATTGACAACCTGCGCCTGAATAGATACATCAAGTGCAGAAACGGGTTCATCACAAATGATAAGTTTAGGTTCCAGGATCAAAGCACGTGCAATACCTATGCGCTGGCACTGACCACCCGAAAACTCGTGTGGATAACGGTTGACCAGATTCGGCAGCAACCCCACTTTCATCATCATTGCTTTAACCCGGTCCCGCACTTCCTGGCGCGGCATTTTCGGGTGATATGTGCGCAATGGCTCAGCGATAATATCGCCAATTGTCATACGTGGGTTAAGCGATGCCAGTGGGTCCTGGAAAATCATCTGGATATCGCTGCGCACCTCACGCCACTGTTGCGGGCTCATTCCAGACAGATTTTTACCCAACCAGGCGACATGCCCTTCTGTCGCTTTAACCAGACCGATAATCGCCCGTGCAAAAGTAGATTTACCACAGCCGGACTCACCAACCACGCCCAATGTTTCCCCTTCATACAGGCGCAGTGTCACGCCATCTACTGCTTTGAGGGTTTTGGCGGGTTGCCAGAACCACTGCTTACTGTCACGAATATCAAAATGGACTTTCAGGTCTGTGATTTCGAGCAGCACTTTTTTCTCTTCTACCTGCGCGTTCATGCCAACTCCTCCACTGACTTAAAGCAAGCACGTAACCGGCCTTCACCAAAGGATTCCAACGGTGGCGTATTCTCACAACCTTCCGATGCATACGGGCAACGAGGTTGGAATGGGCAACCTTTGGGTAACTTCAACAGGTTTGGAGGATTACCTGGGATGGTATCAAGCGCCTCACCTTCTTTATCAAGGCGTGGAACTGCACTGAGTAACCCCATCGAATAAGGGTGTGACGGATGGTAGAACACATCGCGTGCGCTGCCATATTCCATGGTACGGCCTGCATACATCACCAACACTTTATCGCAAATTCCAGCAACCACGCCCAGGTCATGAGTGATCATGATAATAGCGGTATTGAATTCATGTTTGAGTTCATTCAATAGCGTCATTATTTGCGCCTGAACAGTCACGTCTAGTGCAGTGGTTGGCTCATCGGCAATCAGCAACTTAGGACGACATAACAACGCCATAGCTATCATCACACGCTGGCGCATCCCCCCGGAAAACTCATGAGGGTACATTTTCATGCGCTTACGTGCTTCTGGCATTTTGACCGCATCCAGCATGCGCACCGATTCTTCGAACGCCTCAGCCTTACTCATTTTTTTATGCAGCATGAGCACTTCCATAAGTTGCTCACCCACCCGCATATAAGGGTTAAGAGACGTCATCGGATCCTGGAAAATCATGGAGATCTGTTCCGCACGCAGTCGGTTCAGTTCATGTTCCGGTAGGTTAAGGATTTCCCGCCCACCAAATGTGGCTGAACCATCAATGCGCCCATTTGATGCCAGCAACCCCATAAGGGCAAATGCCGTTTGAGATTTACCGGAACCCGATTCCCCCACAATACCCAGTGTTTCACCGGCATTGAGTGTGAAATTCAAATCATTAACAGCAGTAACATCACCATCAGGTGTGCCAAAGGTCACCCGCAGGTCTTTTACATTTAATAAGGACTCACCCGCTAACGGGGATGCACCCACTACAGAACTAATAAGCGAAGCCATGGGTACTCCTTAACGGTCTTTCGGGTCGAGGGCATCGCGCAGGCCATCGCCAATAAAGTTAAAACAAAACAGCGTCACCACCAGGAAACCCGCCGGGAACATTAATAACCACGGTGAGACTTCCATTGAATTTGCGCCATCGCTCAACAATGCCCCCCAACTGCTTAAGGGCTCCTGTGTCCCCAGCCCAAGGAAACTGAGGAAAGATTCGAACAGAATCATGCTGGGAACCAGCAAAGAGGCGTAAACCACCACAACACCAAGGACGTTCGGCACTATGTGGCGAATAACAATATTTCCGGTCGAAACCCCGCCAACTTGCGCTGCTTCAATAAACTCTTTGCGCTTCAGGCTCAATGTCTGCCCACGGACAATACGTGCCATATCAAGCCAGGACACCATGCCTATTGCTACAAAGATTAACAGGATGTTTTGCCCAAAGAAGGTAACCAGCAGTATGACGAAGAACATAAACGGGAAGGAGTTGAGGATCTCCAACAGACGCATCATTACAGAGTCAACTTTTCCCCCTAAGTACCCTGAGAGTGAACCGTATAATGTCCCCAAGATGACGGCGACGAATGCAGCAGATATGCCTACCATCAAGGAAATACGGCCACCAATGGCCACACGCACTAACAAGTCCCGTCCAGATGAATCGGTACCAAAATAGTGGCCGGACGCAAAATCCGGCCCACTGGACATCATGTTCCAGTCGGTGTCGAAATAGGTAAATGAAGATAACATCGGTGCAAAGGTGACAAACAGCGCAATCAGCACCAGTACGACTAAGCTTGCCACTGCCGCGCGGTTATGAATAAAACGCCGACGCGCATCTTGCCATAAGCTACGCCCTTCTACTTCAAGCTTTTCACTGAAGTTTTCCAGGGCCTCACTGTTTTTCTTGCTCAACATTTGGCTAACTCCAGCATTAATAACGAATTTTGGGGTCGATCACGGCATAAAGCACATCGACAACAGCATTGAAAGCAATGGTCAGTGCCCCAACCAAAATCGTCAGGCTCAGTACCAGTGAGTAGTCACGGTTCAGTGCGCCGTTAACAAACAACTGACCAATCCCCGGAAGACCATAAATTGTTTCAATCACCATTGAACCCGTGATAATCCCGACAAATGCTGGCCCCATATAAGAGAGCACAGGTAATAAAGCTGGCTTCAGTGCATGGCGCATTACAATGCGATGCATTGGTAACCCTTTAGCACGCGCTGTACGAATAAAGTTAGAGTGCAATACTTCAATCATAGAGCCACGCGTAATACGAGCGATACTGGAAATATAGGACAGCGAAAGCGCAACCATTGGCAGCAACATATACTTGAGTTCGCCCCCATTCCACCCACCGCCTGGCAGCCAGCGTAATGTAATGGAAAAGATCATGACCAGCAGTGGTGCGACAACAAAACTGGGAATAACCACACCTGTCATGGCAAAACTCATGACAATGTAATCCCATTTACTGTTCTGTTTGAGTGCGGCAATGACCCCAGCAGTAACGCCCAGCACAATAGCCAACAAAAATGCAGCTGCACCCAGTTTTGCTGAAACCGGGAATGATGCAGCAACCAAATCATTGACACTGTAATCTTTATATTTGAACGAAGGCCCAAAGTCCCCATGTGCCAGTTGTTTCAAATAATGAAAATACTGGGTCATCATTGGATCATTGAGGTGGTACTTCGCTTCGATGTTTGCCATTACTTCTGGCGGCAGGTTGCGCTCCCCGGTAAATGGGCTTCCCGGAGCCAGGCGCATCATAAAGAAGGAAATAGTAATAAGAATAAAAAGTGTCGGAATTGCTTCCAGACAGCGACGTAAAATAAATTTCAACATTGCCCGTACCTTCTGGCGTGTGCCTTTGCACTGCGATGAAATAAGACACAGTGAGGCAGAGCATACGCCCCGCCTCACACACGGCCATTAATGTTTGATAATGTACAAATCTTTCACATAGACATTATCAAGCGGGTCTTTACCGGTATAACCACCAACCCACGGTTTCACCAAACGGGCATTAACATAGTAGTACACCGGTACAATGACAGAATCTTTGTCCAGTTGTTGTTCAGCTTTGTTATACAACTCAGCACGCTCTTCTTCTGTTTTCACTTTCAGCGTATCAGCCATGATCTTATCAAAGGCTTCACTCTTATAGTGTGCGGTGTTGTTAGAGCTGTCGGAGAGCATAGTGTTCAGGAATGAACTCGGCTCGTTGTAATCTGCACACCAACCAGCACGCGCAACGGAGAAGTTACCCTGATGGCGGCTGTCGAGGAATGTTTTCCATTCCTTGTTATCCAGCTTCACATTCGCGCCAATATTTTTCTTCCAAATAGAAGAAACAGCGATAGCGAGTTTTTTATGCAGATCGGACGTGTTGTAAAGCAGGTCGAAAGTCAACGGTTTGTCTTTAGTAAAACCAGCTTCTTGCAGCAATTTGCGCGCTTCTTCATTACGTTTTGCCTGGCTCCAGCCAAACCATGCTGGCGGAGTCAGTTTCGCGCCATCAGTATACGGCGGTGTATAACCATAAGCAGGCAAGTCGCCCTGGTTTTTCACTTTATTGACAATGATATCGCGATCCAGGCTCAGTTTAAGAGCCGTACGTACGCGCACATCGTTGAACGGTGGTTTTTGGTTGTTGATTTCGTAGTAATAGGTGCACAAATAAGGGTCAACATGTACCTGGTCAGGAATTTCTTTTTTCAGTTTCTGGAACAGCTCAATCGGTAACTGGTTGTAAGTCATGTCAATTTCACCGCTACGATAGCGGTTAACATCAGTGACCTCAGAAGAAATTGGGAGGTAGGTTACCTGGTTTATTACTGTCTTAGCGTTATTCCAGTATTGCGGGTTACGCACTAAATCGATGCGTTCGTTGACTACCCAATCTTTAAGCGTGTACGCGCCGTTAGTCACAATGTTGCCTGGCTGAGTCCACTTTTCACCGTATTTTTCAATTGCAGCTTTAGGTACTGGAGACAAAGATGGATGAACTAACAGTTTATAGAAATAAGGTACCGGTTCGCTCAGAGTTACTTCCAGCGTATGATCATCCAACGCCTTCACACCTAAGGTATCTGGTGATTTTTTCCCTGCGATAATGTCGTCGATATTCGCTACATGGCCATATTGCAGGTAGCTTTCATAAGGAGACGCTGTTTTTGGGTCAGCCAGGCGCTCCCAGCTGTAAACAAAATCCTGCGCAGTAACAGGTTCACCATTAGACCATTTGGCGTCTTTGCGCAGGTGGAAAGTCCAAACTTTAAAGTCTTTGTTTTCCCATTTCTCTGCAACACCAGGGATTGGCTTTCCCTGCAAATCAGTAATCAGCAGGCCTTCGAACAGATCTCGGTTAACGTTAGCTTCTGGCACACCTTCAATTTTATGAGGATCCAAAGACTGGATCTCGGCACCATTATTACGCACCAGTGTTTGTTTTTCTGCCAGTTGGACACCTGCTGGTACATTCGCAGCCATTGCAACGTTGCCAGCAAATAGCGCAGTCAAAATCCCTGCAGCTACCAGATTTTTTTTCGTGATGAAGGACATTGTGTTGATACTCCACTCATTATAATTACTGACGTTACCGCCAGACTCTTTTCCCCTTTGGGGGCCTGTACAGCGCAGGAGCTTTCACGTCTGCCAGGTTATTGTTGTTTTACTGCTATCACCGACTTTATTTATTACCGGCCGTACTCGTTAAGTACCACCTGTGTCGATTCTTTCTCGCCTCACCTTTCCTGTCATAAAGGTGAGCGTTTCAGTTCAGGTGCTTTAACCTGTGCGATACTGCGGCCTGAAGACTTTTTCTGCCGGAAAGTAACAAAGCCAGTCGTGTCAGGCTAATACTATTTGCAGATTTGTTAACCAGAGAGGCATTCACTACAAGAATGCGTTCACAATTTCCTCCCGGGGAACACACCGGAAAGCAGAACAATCCTTGTAATTACAGAGAATTAAAAAATACGGGGCTGACTATGTGTATTTGTAAAAATTGTAACATCGCCCATTATCCACAAAAAACTTAACAATTGCTTATTTTTAGTACATTCGTCTGTGCGAACGTGGGTTTTACTAATATCATTTCAGGAAAGTCCCAGCAAGAGCCAATTTGTTGTGTCATTCAAATAACAAATTGAACGTCTAATTATTAATCAGCATTACTACTAATTTACGTGTTTTCAAAAGTTTTACTTATATTGCACTGCAAATTTTTTGCATATAAACATAAAGGAAGACAAGACGGAGAGCGGTATAGAAGAGAAAAAGCGGAATATGTTTTTCCGCTTTTGTGATCAAGGCTAAAAATTTACCCGAGCAAACCAGGGAAAAGCGCACGAACCCCAGTAACAATAAACTCAATACCCAACGACATAAGTAACAGGCCCATAATACGAGTGATTACGTTGATACCTGTTTGCCCCAAAAACCGAACCAGCCAGGGCGCAAGACGGAAAATAAACCAACAACACACTGCAAAGAGTGCAATCGACAAGAAAAAACCGACCATGTAGGTCCAGGTGTGGTAGCGCGTTCCCCAAACAATAGTAGAACTGATCGCGCCCGGCCCAGCCATCAAAGGCAACGCCAGAGGAACAACCCCTACACTCTCGCGGATGGCTGTTTCTGATTTTTCTTGTTTATTCTGTTTATCTTCGCCCAATTTGCCACTGATCATCGACATAGCAATAGTGACGACCAGTATTCCCCCGGCGATTCGAAACGAATCAATCGAGATACCAAACAATTGCAGAATGCCATCACCAAGAAAAAGCGATGTCCATAAAATGATAGCCACCGAGAGGTTAGCAGTAAGATTTGTTTTATTTCTCGCTGCTGCCGTTTGGTAGCTTGTCATGCTAATAAACACCGGAATAATTCCCACCGGGTTGACCAGCGCAAACAGACCAATAAAGAACTTAAAAAAAGTCGATAGATCAAACAGTGATTGTGTCACGTAAGACTCCCTTCACGCGCCCAAAAAAAGCAGCGCTACTCTAAATGAAAAACCTTCAACAGACCATGGGATTTACTGTACTCACTGAATTGTCTTAGAAAAAGTTACATTTTAATCGCATTCATGTTACTTATGTGTTTCATATATGATAGTGTGAAATAATTGTTTTGTAAGCAAATTAACCACCATTAACACTTATGTTCTTTTCCTGTGCTGAAAGGAGTCAGCTTCAATAGAAATTGACTTGGATCATGAAATACCCCCTAAGATGTGAGTAATCTCTATTTGCCGCCAGGGAAAAAACAGTGACCAAATCAGGTAATGTTGAAGGTAAGGCTCTTTTAGTAAATCAGCAGAAAGTTAAAGAAAACTGAACATAGTTGGCTGTGATGGTTTCTGGATACAACGGGTGCTGTCTATACTGACTCTCGGGCAGCTGGTTTACTAAAAGAGTTTAACATTTATCAGGAGAGCATTATGGCTGTTACTAATGTCGCTGAACTTAACGCACTTGTAGAGCGCGTGAAAAAGGCCCAGCGTGAATATGCCAACTTTACTCAAGAGCAAGTAGATAAAATCTTCCGCGCCGCCGCTCTGGCTGCTGCTGACGCTCGTATCCCACTTGCTAAAATGGCCGTTGCTGAATCTGGCATGGGTATCATTGAAGATAAAGTGATTAAAAACCACTTTGCTTCTGAGTATATCTACAACGCCTATAAAGACGAGAAGACCTGTGGTGTTCTTTCTGTAGACGACACCTTCGGAACTATGACCATCGCCGAACCTATCGGCATTATTTGTGGTATCGTCCCAACGACTAACCCGACTTCTACTGCTATCTTTAAGTCCCTCATCAGTCTTAAAACCCGTAACGCAATTATCTTCTCTCCGCACCCTCGTGCAAAAGACGCCACCAACAAAGCCGCTGATGTTGTACTGCAAGCCGCTATTGCCGCTGGTGCGCCAAAAGATCTGATTGGCTGGATTGACCAACCTTCTGTTGAACTGTCTAACGCATTAATGCATCACCCGGATATCAACCTGATCCTCGCGACCGGCGGCCCGGGCATGGTTAAAGCGGCATACAGCTCTGGTAAGCCTGCGATTGGTGTAGGTGCAGGTAACACTCCAGTGGTTATTGATGAAACAGCAGATGTTAAACGTGCAGTCGCTTCTGTATTGATGTCAAAAACATTCGATAACGGCGTAATTTGTGCTTCTGAACAGTCTGTTGTTGTTGTCGATTCTGTCTATGATGCAGTGCGTGAACGTTTTGCCAGCCATGGCGGTTACATGCTGCAAGGTAAAGAACTGAAAGCTGTTCAGGATGTTATCCTGAAAAATGGTGCATTGAATGCTGCCATTGTTGGCCAGCCTGCAGTGAAAATTGCCGAACTCGCTGGTTTCACCGTGCCAGAAACCACCAAAATTTTGATTGGTGAAGTTTCTGTTGTAGATGAAAGCGAACCTTTCGCACACGAAAAATTGTCCCCTACTCTGGCAATGTATCGTGCAAAAGATTTTGCTGATGCTGTAGATAAAGCAGAAAAATTGGTTGCTATGGGTGGTATTGGCCACACATCCTGCCTCTATACTGACCAGGACAACCAACCAGAACGTGTTGCTTTCTTCGGTCAGATGATGAAAACCGCACGTATTCTGATCAACACCCCGGCTTCACAGGGTGGTATCGGTGACCTGTATAACTTTAAACTCGCACCTTCCCTGACGCTGGGTTGTGGTTCCTGGGGTGGTAACTCCATCTCCGAAAACGTTGGTCCTAAACACCTGATCAACAAGAAAACCGTTGCTAAGCGAGCTGAAAACATGTTGTGGCATAAACTTCCGAAATCTATCTACTTCCGCCGTGGTTCTCTGCCCGTTGCGTTAGATGAAGTGATTACTGATGGTCACAAACGTGCACTGATCGTGACCGACCGTTTCTTGTTCAACAATGGTTACGCAGACCAGATTACTTCTGTCCTGAAAGCTGCTGGTGTTGAAACTGAAGTGTTCTTTGAAGTTGAAGCTGACCCAACCCTGACCGTTGTACGTAAAGGCGCTGAGCTGGCAAACTCCTTCAAACCGGATGTTATTATTGCACTTGGTGGTGGTTCTCCGATGGATGCTGCCAAAATCATGTGGGTTATGTACGAACATCCGGAAACTCACTTTGAAGAACTGGCATTGCGGTTCATGGATATCCGTAAACGTATCTATAAATTCCCGAGAATGGGTGTGAAAGCGAAAATGATTGCTGTCACCACCACTTCCGGTACTGGTTCTGAAGTGACTCCGTTTGCAGTAGTAACCGACGATGCCACTGGCCAAAAATATCCGTTGGCTGATTACGCACTGACTCCTGACATGGCAATTGTCGATGCAAACCTCGTCATGGATATGCCGAAGTCACTGTGTGCATTTGGTGGTCTGGATGCAGTTACTCACGCTCTGGAAGCCTATGTTTCTGTACTGGCATCTGAGTTCTCTGATGGCCAGGCGCTGCAGGCTCTCAAACTGCTGAAAGAAAACCTGCCCGCGTCTTACCATGAAGGGTCTAAAAACCCGGTTGCCCGTGAACGTGTTCATAGTGCTGCTACTATCGCTGGTATTGCGTTTGCGAATGCGTTCCTTGGTGTTTGCCACTCAATGGCTCACAAACTCGGTTCTCAGTTCCATATTCCGCATGGCCTGGCAAATGCCCTGTTAATCGCCAACGTTATCCGTTATAACGCGAACGATAACCCAACCAAACAGACTGCATTTAGCCAGTATGACCGCCCGCAAGCACGCCGTCGTTATGCAGAAGTTGCAGATCATCTGGGCCTGAGCGCACCAGGCGACCGCACTGCTGCGAAAATTGAAAAACTGCTTGCATGGTTGGAAAGCATCAAAGCTGAACTGGGTATTCCTAAATCTATTCGTGAAGCGGGTGTTCAGGAAGCCGACTTCCTGGCTCATATTGATAAACTGTCTGAAGATGCATTCGATGACCAGTGTACTGGTGCTAACCCGCGCTATCCACTGATCTCCGAGCTGAAACAAATTCTGTTGGATACTTTCTACGGCCGTGAATATGTAGAAGGGGCGCCCGCAGAAAAAGCAACTGCACCTAAAGCAGAAAAAGCTGAGAAAAAAGCTAAGAAAACCGCTTAATATTGGTTAACACGACATGGATTTTGAACCCGCTACGGCGGGTTCTTTTTTTATCTGTTCCAAACTAATATTCAAACCTCACAGTAACCCCTTCATCCCCATAATCCCCGCACTACATATCACTGACAGTGGCTATACGTATATGACGAGCGTCCACCGACGCCACAGAATGACATCACCTGGATGATATATCGGTATAACGCTGTAGTGCGTGCCAGAGAGGCTTTACAGGCTTTCTCGCGGTGTTGAACAGGAATAGCTCGCTGCACGCTCAAAAGCCTGTTCAGGGAGAGGAAAAGCAAACCAAATGTACTTATCTTAGAAAAATGTTAACTATGAGTAACCGGCATTCAGACAAATGACGTACGAAGCCGGTTGAGGTAATTAGAAGATAATTAAGCAAAGTAACTTATTAGACTTTGTTAAGTTTTTTCTGAATGTCAGGTAGTGCTCCCTGAGCGATAGCATCTTTATAGTGTTTACGACAAACAGACACATAACGCTCATTACCACCAATAACTACCTGCTGCCCCTCATTATATGGCCGCCCAGACTGATCCAGTCGTAAAACCATACTCGCCTTGCGTCCACAAAAACAAATCGTTTTTAGCTCAACTAACTTATCTGACCATGCGAGCAAATATTGACTCCCGCTAAATAATTCCCCACGAAAATCAGTTCTTAATCCATAGCAGAGTACAGGAATATCAAGGTTATCTACTACATCAGACAATTGTCTGACCTGCTCTCTGGTCAAGAATTGACTTTCATCAACTAATACACAATGTAATGGCTCGAGCGCAGCAGCATCACGAATTTCAGTGAATAAGTCAGTCGTATTGTTATACAGTTGAGCCGGTGAAGATAAACCTATACGGGAACTCACTTTCCCCGCACCAAAGCGATCGTCTATTTCGGCCGTATATACCAGACTACGCATTCCACGTTCCTGGTAATTGTAAGAGGATTGAAGCAATGCCGTTGATTTTCCGGCATTCATCGCAGAATAGTAAAAATAGAGCTGAGCCATGGGTGAATAAACCTTTCAACACACTATACGCGCGCAGTTTACCATACTCCGGCAAGGGGAGCGGTTTTTCCTTGCTTACAAAAGGGACTTTGAATTGTTTTCTTAATCTTATATTCACCTCATAAATTCTGATTTTTATTATGATGAGGTGCAGGCAAAAGATTACGCTTCCTTCAGCGTTCGTTTAGTAAGCATGGTTAAGCATCCTTCGCTTTCAGAAAAGTAAACAGATTGTCAGATATGCCACTAACTACCCTTGCTGGTGAATTTATGCACTGAACAGGCGCTACTAACTGAATGGCAAGTAATTTCTTGATAATCTAAGTCTTAACAACCTAAGTATTTTATCTATAGGTAATACAAAAGAGTGATATTAAAGAAGCTAAAATCTATTACAAAACGTGTTTTGTATTAGCCATAATGCTAAAAGGGATGTTGCTGATACTCCCTTCGCGGTGGTTTTTATAATGGTCATTTTTTAAAGTTATTAGTAAAAAAAATGGATGTGTATCGCGTTATTTTGATTTCCTTACATTCACGCCTATTGCACTGTATAAATTAAGGCTCTATTATTAGCCCAACAAGCCACCCCCAATATAAGTTTGAGATTACTACAATGAGCGAAGCACTTAAAATTCTGAACAACATCCGTACTCTTCGTGCGCAGGCCAGAGAATGTACTCTGGAAACTCTGGAAGAGATGCTGGAAAAATTAGAAGTTGTCGTAAATGAACGTCGCGAAGAAGAAAACGCAGCGGCTGCTGAAATTGAAGAACGCACTCGTAAATTGCAACAATATCGTGAAATGCTGATTGCTGACGGTATTGACCCGAACGAACTGCTGAATTCTATGAGCAGCGGGAAAACCACGGGTAAAGCTAAACGCGCTGCACGCCCTGCTAAATATAGCTACGTTGATGAAAACGGCGAAACCAAAACCTGGACTGGTCAGGGCCGCACCCCAGCAGTAATCAAAAAAGCTATGGACGAACAAGGTAAAAGCCTGGATGATTTCCTGATTAAAGAATAATCAGCCAATCTACAGTCCTGATGATAAAAAAGAACCGCATAGCGGTTCTTTTTTTGTTACATCAATGAACAATAGACATATTTAATAATTCAATTTATGTGCAAGTTCATAAACGAAGTATGCATATTTACCCATACACGGCCACCCAAAGACAATGGGCAGCCTACTAAGCCTTAGTGCTGGTAAAATTCCCTGTACCAGTCAACAAAATGCTTTACCCCTTCATCTACTGACATCTGTGGTTTAAAACCAATTGTGTCATAGAGAGCTTGTGTATCTGCACTGGTTTCTAAAACGTCCCCTGCCTGCATAGGCAACATATTTTTACTGGCTGATTTCCCCAGAGCCTTTTCAAGTGCAGAAATATAATCCATCAGTGCAACAGGTGCGCTGTTGCCAATATTATACACCCGGTAAGGGGCTGAACTTTCCGCCGGGCTACCTGACTCAACCGTCCACTGCGGATTAGGCTGGGGAACAATGTCCTGTAAGCGGAAGATAGACTCAACAATGTCATCAATGTATGTAAAGTCACGGCGCATTTTACCGTGGTTATATACATCAATAGCTTTATCTTCCAACATTGCCTTGGTGAATTTAAACAGCGCCATATCAGGGCGCCCCCAAGGGCCATATACCGTAAAAAAGCGAAGGCCGGTAACAGGTATACCGTATAAATGCGCATAGCTGTGCGACATCAGTTCATTCGCTTTCTTCGTCGCTGCATAAAGTGATACAGGGTGATCAACAGAATCATCGACTGAGAACGGTAATTTACGGTTTAGTCCATATACCGAACTCGAAGAGGCATACACCAGGTGCTTAATCTTGTTATGACGGCACCCTTCGAGGATATTCAAATGGCCGGTGAGATTTGAATCTGCGTATGCATGCGGGTTTTCCAGTGAATAACGCACCCCTGCCTGAGCAGCAAGGTGAATTACCCGTTCGAAACCTTCTTCAGCAAACAATGTTGCTATCCCTTGCCTGTCGGCAAGGTCTATTTTTTTGAAGTGAAACGCTGGGTATGGAGTAAGCAGATCAAGACGAGCCTGTTTAAGACTGACATCATAATAATCATTCAGGTTATCGATACCGATAACCTGGTGACCGGCCGCCAGGAGTCGTTTACTGACATGGAACCCAATAAATCCCGCAGCACCGGTTACCAGAAATTTCATACAACCCTCGTTATTTTTTCAGATTAATTGATTCTCCGCGACCAATCGCATAATAAACGAAGCCACGCTTATTCAATCGCTCTGGATCATACAGGTTACGACCATCAAAGATAACTGGGTGTTTGAGGGTATTTTTCAATAAATCAAAATCCGGAGCTCGGAAACTTTGCCACTCAGTACAAATAATCAGCGCATCAGCATTATGCAATGCTGCTTCTTTAGTACCCATTAATGACAGATCATCACGATGACCATAGATACGCTGAGTTTCATCCATTGCCTCAGGATCGAATGCCTGTACTTTGGCACCTTTTTCCCAAAGCATTTCCAGTAAAACACGACTGGATGCTTCACGCATATCGTCAGTGTTAGGCTTGAATGATAACCCCCAAACAGCAAAGGTCTTACCTTTCAGGTCTTCACCAAAATGGTTCATGACGAAGGTCGGCAATTTTTTCTTCTGTTCATTGTTTACTGTTTCAACTGCCTGCAACAGGCGTGGTGTGTAACCAATGTGTTCAGAAGTACGAATTAATGCCTGAACATCTTTCGGGAAGCAAGAACCGCCATAGCCGCAACCGGGATAAATGAAGTGATACCCAATACGGGAATCAGAGCCAATACCCTGGCGTACCTTCTCAATATCCGCGCCTAAATGCTCCGCAAGGTTCGCGATTTCATTCATAAAGCTGATTTTTGTCGCCAGCATGCAGTTAGCGGCATATTTGGTCAACTCAGCACTACGGATATCCATCAGAATCATACGGTCATGGTTACGGTTGAAAGGTTCATACAGTTCACGCAGTATGTTCACCACTTCATCGTTATCTGTGCCGATTACAATACGTTCAGGACGCATGCAGTCAGCTACCGCAGCCCCTTCTTTAAGAAACTCAGGGTTAGAGACGACATCAAACGGGTACTCAACACCGCGCTCATTCAGCACTGACTGCATTGCATCACGGACTTTATCTGCAGTACCTACAGGTACTGTCGATTTATCCAGCACAACTTTATGTGCTGTCATGTGCTGCGCGATAGTCCGTGCAACTGCCGTAACATATTTCAAGTCTGCTGAACCGTCTTCGTCAGGAGGTGTACCAACAGCAATAAACTGAATCACCCCATGGCTTACCCCAGCCTGCGCATCAGTACTGAATTGCAGACGCCCTTCTTCATAGTTTTTCATAACTAATGGAGTCAGGCCTGGTTCATAAATTGGGATAACTCCTTTTTTCAGATTTTCTACTTTGGTTTCGTCCACATCGATACACATTACATCGTGGCCAACTTCAGCAAGTACTGCAGCCTGGACAAGACCAACATACCCAATCCCAAAAACGGTAACTTTCATTGCATTATCCTGGGTTGAAAAAAATTACTTTTTGCCGCCAACTGTCGAGTCAAGCCAGGCTTTGAAATCGGGCCCCAACACTTTGTGCCGCAAACCGTACTCAACAAATGCCTGCATATAACCAAGTTTGTTACCGCAGTCGTGGCTTTTACCTTTCATGTGGTAGGCCTCTACGGTCTCTTTAGCAATAAGCATATCAATAGAGTCAGTCAGCTGAATTTCGTCGCCTGCACCTGGGGGGGTTTTGGACAGCAACGGCCAAATATCTGCGCTTAATACATAGCGCCCAACAACGGCAAGGTTAGAAGGTGCCACATCAGCTTTTGGTTTTTCCACCACGCCAACCATTGGCACGCTATCGCCTGGGTTAAGGGTTGCGCCCTGGCAGTCAACCACACCGTATGCAGTTACATCTTCAACCGGCTCAACCATAATCTGGCTATGGCCCGTTTCATCAAAGCGGCTGATCATGTCTGCAAGGTTATCGCGGGACAAATCTGATTCGTATTCATCGAGGATGACATCCGGCAGGATGACCGCAACTGGCTCATCACCAACAACCGGGTGTGCACAGAGAACAGCGTGCCCCAAACCTTTAGCTAACCCCTGGCGAACCTGCATAATTGTTACGTGAGGCGGGCAGATTGACTGAACCTCTTCAAGCAACTGGCGTTTTACACGTTTTTCCAGCATTGCTTCCAGTTCAAAACTGGTATCGAAATGGTTTTCAATGGAGTTTTTAGAAGAGTGAGTGACCAGTACAATTTCGGTAATGCCGGCTGCAATACATTCATTGACCACATACTGAATAAGTGGTTTATCCACCAGCGGCAGCATTTCTTTCGGGATTGCTTTAGTTGCTGGCAACATGCGGGTGCCAAGACCGGCAACCGGGATTACTGCTTTCCTTACTTTCGATTTAATAGCAGCCATTCAAATATCTCCTGGACTGTTCAAGTTTTAAACTTGCTCGTCAATATAAACGCGTTTGAGTATATCAGCTTGAATTAAAAAACTGCGGCTTAATACTCATTGCACCTGTAATTTAAGACAAATACGAAGAAGCTGTTGCAGATATTACCACCGGGAACAGATAGCAGGAAAAGCTATCTGTTATGAAACATTATTTTGCTCACTCCGTGCGCAACATTAAGCGCAAATGCCCGCCAGCACCCCATACGCGACATTGCCATGCCTCACAGCGGTGACTTAATTGGTTGAGGTAAGCATTGCCCAACGTCCCCAATGGAACACCATTACTTAACTGAATTTGATGTTCGCCAGATTTGAGCTGAGCATTAAGCCCGGCAGAAACTAAAATTAAATTTTTTAGCGCTGAATGGTAATAACCCACCATCAAGGGGAATTGTCCGGAAAGATTCGCTTTGCGTAATAATTGGTTAACTTTTTTTAATAACGGTCCTAATTCAGGTAAACGCTGCCCTTGCCGTGATAACTGTTCCTGCAACAAGCTATTAAACAACGAGCGCAGCAGTAATGCAGCAAGTACGCCATTATCTCCAGCACGTGTTACATCAAGACAATAAAAGGCCAGGTCTTGTGCAGATAAAGGTGCCACATCCAGCACCAACCCAGGTTTATCTGCCAACACGAGCTGGTGATAAGACAGGTCGCAACCAGAGATATGCTGCCGTAAGGGAGGCTGAAGCTCTTTTAAAAGCTTGGCAGCAGCGCCTGGGTTACGCACCAATGCATCCCAATCATCAAACAACTGTTCCTCTTCCTCTACCCGAGAATTGAACATGGCAGGATAAAGGCAGGCATAAACGGTTTCTTTTAGGTTAGCGAAGTTTTTGATGGGCTTAAGTAGCACATCCTGAACCCCCAGCCTCAGCGCACTGGCGATATCAGACATATTGTCAGTTGCAGAAATAATCAGTACGGGTGTCTGATCACCACTGTTGCGAACACGCTCGATAAACTCAAGCCCATTCATTCTTGGCATGGCCAGATCGCAAATCAGTAAATCAGGTGGTTGCAACGCCATTTTTTCAAGAGCATCAACGCCATCCTCCGCTAATAGCGTATTTGCGCCCAGTGAAGCTAACCATCCATCCAGCATTGCGCGGAAAACTGGCTCGTCTTCAACTATCAAAATCAGTTTTCCGTGCAGCGGTTGAGTCATGATCCCTCCCTTGCCTGATGATAGGATAATAGTGGCATGGTATACGGGGTTGCGCCTCTCAGAATGAACTGAAGAAATGTAAATATGCTGTTAATCATTATTCTTTACCAAATGAAGCAACTCATCCATGTGTTTTTCAACTGACAGGCTGCCTGCATCAATAGCTTCCTTTGCACGATGAAAATCCAGCGTGGAAATTTGTGGGCAAAATGGTTGAAGCGTCACTTCAGGTGGGTCGCCAGCCATACGGCTTAACTTAAGCCGGTTCTCCAGTACCTGGATTGACGTCGTCATAATTTCAAGTGCGCCTGGGGGCTGTTGATGGTGTGACGGTGACACAAATCCGAGTCTGGACAGCACCTTATCTTTCCAACGCACCGGTATCTTGTCATCCTGCTGGCGTGAAGTTAACAGGTTTTGCTGTATCAGATGTGCGTCATGCTGCAAATCAACCGCTATGACGATATCAGCTCCCAAAGCCCGTGCCAGGGAAACCGGAACAGGGTTGACTACGCCGCCATCAACTAACCAATATCCGTTATGCCGGACAGGTGATAATAATCCTGGGATACTGCAAGAGGCACGAACCGCGCCGTGCAAATCCCCTTTGGTAAACCAAATTTCTCTCCCGGTGCTTAAGTTGGTTGCTACTGTCGCGAATCGGACAGCGCACTCTTCAATATGCCGGGCAGGAATATGCTGCCTGACCTGTTTAAAGACTCGTTCCCCACGCAATAGCCCACCGCGACGCCAGGATACATCCATGAGTCTTAAAACATCCCAGTAACTGAACGAACGCACCCACTGTTCCAGTGAGTCCAGTGAATTGCAGGCATAAGAAGCACCTACCAGTGAACCGATAGAACACCCTGCAATAATGTCCGCATGGATACCAGCCTGCTCAAGGCCGCGAATGACACCTATATGTGCCCATCCTTTTGCCGCACCTGAACCTAAAGCGAGCCCAATTTTAGTTCGTCTCATCTGTTTATCTGGTGTCCCTTGTTAACATGCCGTAGCATCACACCTTATTACGTTAGTATATTATTTAACTGTCACTTAATTGTGAATGTATGTTTAAAACAGGAGTGTTTTGTGTCATCGCAATGTCATTGTCATAGCGGTTTGGAGTATAGCGCATGTTGTGGCCCCCTCCTGGCAGGTAGTGTGTATGCGCAAACGCCAGAACAATTAATGCGCTCTCGCTATTGCGCATTTGTGCTTAAAAATGCGGATTACCTCATTAATACATGGCATCCGAATTGCCATGCAGAGCAGTTACGTAATGAGCTAACGGCAGGTTTTGAGCACACAGAGTGGTTAGGGTTAACTATTTTTGCCACCCAAAATGGTAGCCATGCCGATGAAGGATTTGTCAGTTTTGTCGCTCGTTTTAGAGATAAAGAACATGACAGAGCAATAATTGAACGCTCCAGGTTCTTAAATCAAAACGGTCGGTGGTATTATATTGACGGAACGCGGCCTGAGTTTGGCCGTAATGACCCGTGCCCTTGTGGCTCCGGGAAAAAATTCAAGAAGTGTTGTGGTCGCTGATTCGCACTAACAATACTCATTTTTGCAAACACCATTCAACAGGATTGACCTTGCGATGCAAGCGCTACAACGAAAAGTACTGAGAACAATTTGCCCTGACCAGAAAGGTCTTATCGCCCGTATTACTAATATTTGCTACAAACACGAACTGAATATTGTTCACAATAATGAGTTTGTAGATCATCGTACCGGGCGTTTTTTCATGCGTACAGAACTCGAAGGAATATTTAATGATGTCACTTTACTGGCAGATTTAGACAGCGCCTTACCGGAAGGCTCGGTACGGGAACTAAACCCGGCAGGCCGTCGCCGTATCGTTATTCTGGTAACTAAAGAAGCGCATTGCCTTGGTGATTTACTGATGAAAGCCGCATTTGGTGGGCTGGATGTAGAAATTGCAGCAGTCATCGGCAACCACGATACATTGCGCACCCTGGTTGAGCGTTTTGACATTCCCTTCGAACTGGTGAGCCATGAAGGTGTAACTCGTGAAGAACACGACAAAATGATGGCAGACGCTATTGAAGCTCATGATCCTGACTACGTGGTGTTGGCTAAATATATGCGCGTGCTAACTCCGTCATTTGTCTCTCGCTTCTCCAATAAAATTATCAATATTCATCACTCTTTCCTGCCCGCATTTATTGGTGCCCGCCCTTATCACCAGGCATACGAACGCGGTGTTAAGATAATTGGTGCCACTGCTCATTACGTCAATGATCACCTGGATGAAGGCCCAATCATTATGCAGGATGTGATCAATGTCGATCATACTTTCACAGCAGAAGAGATGATGAGAGCCGGACGGGATGTTGAAAAAAATGTTCTGAGCCGCGCACTGGATAAAGTGCTGTGCCAACGTGTTTTTGTTTACGGTAATCGTACTATTATTCTCTAACTACTAATAATGAACTGTTTGGTTTTAGTGCGTTATGGGCAAAAAGCACGCAAACAGTTCATTTTATTGAAAGCGGGACTTTACAGCACCGTTTCATTTGATATTATGCGCCCCGCTTCCCTATCAGGAAGCAGGCCAGTGGTGGGGTTCCCGAGTGGCCAAAGGGAGCAGACTGTAAATCTGCCGTCATCGACTTCGAAGGTTCGAATCCTTCCCCCACCACCATCTTCACTTGAATGTTGAGTGACAGGTGTCGAGTTTAGTTTTAATCGTTGGTTAGTTTTCTACAATTTGGTGGGGTTCCCGAGCGGCCAAAGGGAGCAGACTGTAAATCTGCCGTCATCGACTTCGAAGGTTCGAATCCTTCCCCCACCACCATCCTCGTAAATTCATCCTGATTAAATTCCCAGAAATATTTCATATATTCTCCTGCACGGGGAAGGATGAGAACCTTCGATTAAGGTTCGACCCGAACGTATGTGAGGGAACGTTGCTTCAGCAACGGCCCGCAGGGCGAGGAACGCAGTGACGAGTAATCCTTCCCCCACCACCATCCTCGTAAATTCATCCTGATTAAATTCCCAGAAATATTTCATATATTCTCCTGCACGGGGAAGGATGAGAACCTTCGATTAAGGTTCGACCCGAACGTATGTGAGGGAACGTTGCTTCAGCAACGGCCCGCAGGGCGAGGAACGCAGTGACGAGTAATCCTTCCCCCACCACCATCCTCATAAATTCATCCTGATTAAATTCCCAGAAATATTTCATATATTCTCCTGCACGGGGAAGGATGAGAACCTTCGATTAAGGTTCACTCTGGCAGCACGCTATATTCATAGGGTGACTCAAGTCATATTCTGATAGCTACCTTAAGATTACCTAACAAAAACAAACCTTACCCTGAAATAGCTTTTTCACTATTTTTCATATAATTAAATCCCTCACCAACCCTGAACAGTATCCCCCACTACCGATTATGGGCCTGCAGCATAACTCTTCCGGGGTATGGGTAAGCACTGCATTATCATTCACAATCATAGACAGTTGATGTCTATTCTGAGGCCTGCATTTATGTCCGTTTCCCGCCTAAGCACAAAGCTGCGCCATTTTATGGTGCCGCTCATTATGTCGTTAGCTGTGCTCGGTGCGGCCGGAATGGCCATTTGCCTATGGCTTAGCCAGGAGATAGCAACCAGCAAAGCGGGTATTAAAACAACGGAGATGATTAATACTAATACATTGAAGTTACTGCCGTTAATTCCCCTAACCGAATCAAACAGCCGTAAACTGACTGAAATTCAGAGCACCCTGTTTTCCTCTGGTCTGAACGCTGTTGCTCACCATGATAACCAAAAACAACAGTTGGAAGCGTTACAGGAATCATGGCGCACTTCACTGTTACCGGCACTGTTATCTGCAGCATCACCTCATGCTATTGCACCTCAACTTGAGGCTTTCATTGAACAGGTTACAGCGCTAAATAGGGTTTTTGATATTCATGCGGCTAAACACATCAAGCAGGCGATTATTATTCAGAAATGCCTTGCGGTAATGCTTGCTTTGCTTGTTGTTCTAATCATCATGCAATGGCGCATCTCACGCAGAGCCAACATAAAAAGGCAGCAGAAACGGTCTGTCACTAAAAAGCACACCTCAATTATCAAAAATGCAGCTCTTCTCCAACGAATTAACGAGGTACTTTACGGTGAAGGACCAGTTTGCCAACGCATCCCATATGTATTATCCGAGTTGCAGTCGTTTACACCGCTGCAAAACCTGCAACTGCGTGTTTATGAACACGATGAAAATCAACACTACTGTGAAGTCAGTTATACAGCCCAGCAAGAAACGGATTGCTTTAATTGCCCCCGTGAAATCAACCCAGAACCGGTAACTGGCACACCATTGTGTTGGCGGTTGCATAATCGCCAACATTTCTACGGCGTATTACTGGGTGAGTTACCTTCGGAAATTGAACTGACGAACGAACATGTTCAGCTAATTGAATCTTGCGCAGCCAGTATTACTGCGGCCCTCGCCGTTGAGCAACAGCAGGCGCAACAGCAACAATTTCTGCTTATGCAGGAACAATCAGACCTTGCTAAAAACCTGCATGATTCTCTGGCACAATCGCTTTCCAGTATGAAAATGCAAGTTGGTGTTCTGCAAATGCAGGGCAACACCCTCGACAACGACGCCCAGACACTTGTTGGCCAATTACGCCATGAACTGAATAGCTCATGGGTACAAATGCGCCAATTGTTAAGCACCTTCCGTCTGAACCTTAATGAGCCGGGCCTGAAAACAGCACTCGAAGATTGTTGTGAAGACTTTAGCCAACGCCTTGGGTTTACTGTTGCACTTAATTGGCGGGGTGTATCAGGGCATATATCGGAACATCAAATCCTCCATTTGGTTCACATTGTCCGTGAAGGGCTAAGTAATGTTGTCCGCCATGCCAATGCAACCGCCGCGAGTATCACCGTAGAGGAAAATAATGGTTGGGTGCAACTAACCCTGTTTGACAATGGTAGCGGGATCCCAGAGAGCATGAGTGACAATAGTCACTATGGTATTTTGATTATGCGCGACAGAGCGCAAAGCCTGAACGCGACATTCTCCCTTCAGTCACCGTCTTCTGGCGGCACGGAAATTACCATTCATTTCCGCGCAAACAACCGTCACTCCCCGGACTCATCAGAATAAACTCGCAGTCACAACTCTCCAGAAACATCTGTACGGAATCCGGCAGGTTTTAAATCAGGTGCTAAACTGGCTTTAAGTGCCTGTACATTGGAAGATTATGTGGAGAACGCAATGGCTGAGGAACCCGCAACTATTCTGTTGATTGATGATCACCCCATGCTAAGACGCGGCGTAAAGCAACTTATTGGTCTTGCCCCGGATATTCAGGTTATAGGGGAAGCCAGCAGCGGTGAGCAAGGTATAGCCATGGCTGAAACACTTGATCCAGATTTGATTCTGCTGGATCTGAATATGCCTGGAATGAACGGACTGGAAACACTGGACCATCTGCGTCAAAAATCACTTTCTGGCCGTATCGTTGTCTTCACCGTGTCCAATCTTGAAGAGGATGTCGTCCAGGCACTGAAACGTGGTGCTGATGGCTATTTACTCAAAGATATGGAACCCGAAGAATTACTGGTGGCATTACAACAGGCAGCAGCGGGTGAAATGGTATTAAGTGAAACCTTAACCCCTATCCTTGCCGCCAGCTTACGTAACAACCGTAACGGCTCTGAGCGTGACGTAAACCAGTTAACGCCAAGAGAACAAGACATTCTACGGCTAATAGCTCAAGGGCTGCCCAACAAATTGATAGCCCGCCAGCTTGATATTACCGAAAGTACAGTTAAGGTTCATGTTAAGCATTTGCTTAAAAAAATGAAACTAAAGTCCCGGGTAGAAGCCGCCGTGTGGGTACACCAGGACAGAGTTTTTTAATTCTCTTCAGGGATTAACTTAAACGCGGTTGAACTATCGGGAATATCTGCAGTTACTGGGGGTGTTAGTTTAAGTGTTATCCAGTTGGACGTCACTTTTTGCCCTTTGTTGTCCTCAATGATAACCGACAACCGCCACTGATTAACGGCACCTTCTGCGCTGCTCCACTGAGGTACGATAACCGTCCAGCCCGCTGTATCAAGCCGTTTTACAGGTGCAGTGAGGCTCAATGCCTGAGTATCACCTTGCCAACTGATGTTACGAATTCCATAGCGATTATGTAACTCAATCTTCAAACTTACCGTTTCACCCGGCTGTAAATCCCATGGCGGTGTTGCCAGCCAGACACTTAACGTTTTGCGCTGCTTATACTCAAGTACCGGTACATTATTCCGCTCAGGTGCATCATAGCGGCTCCCACGTAAAGACTGCACCGTTGCAACTTCATCAGCAGAAAGCTGCCTGTCCAACGGAACACCAAACCGGTAATTAAGCTTCAGCCCAAGATTATTTTGTACCTCACCGTTCTCGCCTTGCTTGTGTTGGGCGGTGAGAGTCAGCAAAGGGACGGGAGTATAATTGAGCCCCACATTAACCGCATAAGGGTTATGGTAGCCTGTACCACTATCAAACAAATCCACATGTTGGCCAAAATACTGCTCAAAACTGACTGTCGTGCTGATGTGGTGATAAAAAGGTAACCATGCACGGGCATTAATATCATAACCCCGTGCAAGCCTGCGGCTTTGTGTGGTACTGCTGTTACTCCAGCCAGCCAAAGGATAGTAATAGTTTGCCGAAAGACGCAGTGACTGGCCCCATAGTTCAGCACCCAGCCCACCACGTTGTTCGTGCCCATGCATCAATAGATCATAAAAAGAATTATAACCAACCAGCCAGTTACCCTGGTTCCAGCGTTGCCCAATTCCGGCATTGCCCACCATCCCTTCATCCTGGTCACTGATACTCAGTTGCGTCCAGGTCAGGCCTTGCGCATCTTCATTCCAGGGGGTGAATAATGCTCCCTGAGTTCCAGCAAAGTTACCATCCTGGTCAACCAACAAACTAAAGCTCGCCTGCCCTGCAGGAGCAAGCAGGCTTTGTGCCTCTTTTGCCACACGGGAAGAAACGTAATCACGCGCATTATCAAATGCCCAGTCTTTGAACACAGCGGATGAATCATCGGTGGACGTATCGCTCGCCGAACTCAGCCCTTTCAGATATTGAGAGAGTGTTTGTTCAAATTCACTTTGAGAAGGAGTAGTACCGCCCAGGTCGGGTAAGTTTTCGCTAGCTGTAACACTCTGTGACCCCATCGAAACGGTATCAGTCGCAGCACTTGCGCCGTTTTCCCCGAAAGGAAGCCACACAAGCAAAAAAGTCATACAGAAAAAAAAATTAAAACGCATCAATCAGCTACAGCTAAAATTCAGCCTGTTATACCCATTTAAAATGTGGAAAGAGTCTTCAGTTTTACGTCTTTGCATCATGGTTACAGCATAACGTTAACCGCTATCATCATGCCATACAGATAATTCCAGAAACAATGCCTAATCCAGAGGGAAGTGTTATGCAAAGAATAACCCTGATTGCAAATGGTGCTGCCTATGGCAGTGAGTCACTGTTTAACTGCCTGCGCCTGGCAATTGCATTAAGTGAGCAGCAACCTCAACCGGTACTCAAGCTGTTTTTAATGTCTGATGCTGTAACTGCGGCACTCAGCCACCAAAGGCCCGGTGAAGGTTACAATATTCAGCAAATGCTCGAGATACTCACAGCCCAGAATATTCCAGTTCATATATGTAAAACCTGTGCTGATGGGCGTGGCGTAAGTGCATTACCGCTTATTGAAGGTATTGAGATAGGTACACTGGTTGAACTGGCTCAATGGACACTGGAAGCAGATAAAGTTCTGACATTTTGAACCTGCCCTGTCGCGAGTGAACAACTATGGTGGGCTCAAGTTTCCTGTATGGCTGGCCGATAACTGGCAACACAATGCAGTTAGGGTTAACCATAATGATAAGTTCAATTCGCGCACGTATTTTGCTGGCAGCAACAGGATGTTTGGTTATCGCACTGATATTAAATACAGTCATTAACTACCAAGTCACTCGTAAGGACAGTATTACCCAAAATAACCAAATTTTGCAGAGCACTGCAGACAGCCATGCACTGGCAATCCGTGACTGGGTCAGTAGCAAACTAACCATGATTTCATCATTGCAGTCTGTCGCACTGCAGGGCGATCCCCTGCCATTTTTTCGGCAAATTGCAACTGGCGGCGGTTTTACCAACGTGTACGTTGGGTATGCAAACAGAACGGCGAAGTTTACCGACCCAACCGGCGTGCCCGCAGACTACGACCCAACGGGGCGCCCCTGGTATAAACAAGCTGTCGCGGCTAATGCGCCAATTGTCACAGCGCCTTATGTTGACGCAGGCACGGGTAAACTGGTGGTGTCTTTCGCTGCCCCTGTTAGTGATGGCGGGCAGATAAAAGCCGTTGTTGCCGGTGATGTTTCCATGGACACTGTTGTGGACAATGTTCGCAGCATACACCCAACCAGCCACAGTTCAGGGATGCTGGTCAACCAGGATGGGACTTTAATTGCGTCCGCAAAAGCAGACCAGGCACTTAAACCCTTCGAGAACCTGGTAACAGGTATTTCCTTTGCTACATTGCGCCAGGCAAAAACACTACAGCAAGGGCGTATTGGAGAAGCAACCAAATATTTAGCGGCACAACAGGTTGGCGGCACACAATGGTACCTTGTGGTTGCTCTGGATAAACAAGATGCAACAGCAGGTATGAGATCACTCTTAAAGGCCTCTGCTTTTGCTTTGCTGGTACTGGCAGTTATCTCTGGCGGTCTGGTGCATATGCTAGTTTCAACGGTATTAAAACGGTTGTCTTCCATTCGCGATGCCATGCGCTCAATCAGTAGCGGTACGAATGATCTTTCACAACGCCTGCCGGATACCGGCAATGATGAGGTTTCTCAGATTGCCCATGCATTTAACGCATTCTGTGACAAACTGGCTGGCGCAATGGAACAAATCCGTGAATCCAGCGCATCGGTGAAAATAGCAGCTAATGAAATTGCCGCCGGTAACCAGGATCTCTCGATACGCACCGAACAGGCCGCCTCAAGTCTGCGTGAAACCGCCAGTGCTGTCGAACAAATTTCAGCATCTGTTTCTCATTCAACCGATGCTGCAGCCCAAGCCAACCAACAGGCAACATCAGCCTCGCAAGCCGCTGTCAGTGGCGGTGAGGTAGTTGCTCAGGCCATTTCCACCATGCAACAAATTGAAGATGCCTCCCAGCGTATTGGTCAAATTACCAGTGTGATTGATGGTATTGCCTTCCAGACAAATATTCTGGCATTGAATGCTGCCGTGGAAGCTGCGCGAGCCGGAGAGCAAGGTCGTGGATTTGCTGTTGTCGCGGGTGAAGTTCGCAGCCTCGCCCAGCGCAGTGCACAAGCCGCAAAAGAGATAAAATCCTTGATTGACGATACAACACAATGTGTTGAGAGCGGTGCTCACTTTGTCAGGCTGGCAGGAGACAGCATGAATGAAGTATCAGGTGGTATTTCCAATGTATCAGGGATTATGCGTGAAATTACCATTGCCACCAGCGAACAAATGCTTGGTATTCAGGAAATTAACCAGGCTGTCACCCGCCTTGATCAAATGGTGCAGCAAAATGCGGAGCTGGTTGTTGAGTCTGCCGCAGCAGCAGATGCTCTGCAAATGCAGGCTGGTGAACTGGCAGAAACAGCCAGCCTATTCCGAATTAAATAACGTTATTAAGCCAGTTGCTGGTCATATTCAGCACTGGCTGAATTGATTCAAGCATATTGTCATTAAAGTTTAAGCATTGCATTTTTTTTTGATCAAAATCAGAAATCCCCAACGTACTCTTTGGTGTTATGAGATGAGTGATTTGTGAGCAAATTCACGTACCGAGGGGGACGAATCAGACACGGAGGTCTGTTAATTTTATTCTGATGGGGTCAACTAACAATGGCTGTGGTAAAAACAACGTTAAAACTGTTTGGCGGCGATACTATCGTAGTACGTTGCTCAGACAACTGTCATATTCATCTAAGTGCAGATGATTGCGAGCAAGCCGGAATTGACGCTGAAATCAAGAGTGTTCAAAACCGCAACACGGCTTATCTTGCAGTACCTTTTAGCGGTATCTGGAATGTACTGATTGACAGTCACAGCCAGTCGCTTGAGCACGCGATTAGCTACGTACCCGCTTAATAACAGCCTGTTTCATTGGCTTGTTCTTCAGAAAATACCGGGCCGGTGCCCGGTATTTTAATGCACTACTGGAGCAATCAAGCACCAGCCTGGTGCAGCTGCTGAACCAAATTATTAAGCCTGTCCATACTCTCATCGACAATGCCTAATTCATGGCACTGTTGCGCCAGCGAAAACAGATACTGCGCGTTGGTTCCCAACGGGCCACTGGCTTCAGCTATTAGCGGAGCTATCACCTCTGGTCGGGTATCTCCTTCGAATAACGGGTGCTGTGCATCCATTATAAACACCAGCGCATCAATTTCGCGCCCATCATCCAGAGGAATATGGCACCAGGTCGGAAGATAACACCCGGTTATCATTTCCCGCTTCCAGAGCAGTGGCAGCTCGACATTCAATTCAGCTTCAGGTATTCGGAAAGCCATACCAACTGTTTCACCACCCTCTCGTAACGCCAGCATTCTGCCCGGTTTACAGGCTGTGCCCCGCCCGGCAGTGAGACGTAAACAAAATGCGCGGTGCCAACCGGTTAGTTTTCCTGCACAGGCATCATCAAATTCAAACGCGGGATTCCACATCAAAGAACCGTAACCAAAAACCCATACAGGCCCCTGGCCCGGACGACGCGCAAGTGTCTCACACAATGACGCGGCCCGCTGCTCACCTGTCCACAATAGTGTTTCTTCAATATCACCGAATGCAGTACGGCAATCGGCTTTTAATAAAAAATCTCGCGTTAACACGCCCCCTCCTGCAACCACTACACAGAACCGACAAACCGCGCCATAGTGAATCTGCCACTTCTGTTTACGTCAAATACCACCTAAATTTCATGCAAAACACATACCCGAATTGCTCTTGGCTGTATGCTGCTTACACTGGTTATATTTGATATCGGCGTTTTTTTCTGCTCCTACAGTACCCTTAATCAAAAAAACACGGATACACTAAAAACAGCAACAGAACGCCTTCCTCATGGTAGGGAAAAGTAGCGCCTCGTATTTTAATCATTGATACCATCAGGTAAAACAGAGTAAATATGGCAAGTTCTACCTGTCATTCTGCTAAGTTAGCGTTTTTCTACATTGTAGATCAGCGTTGTTAATCAACCGAAATATGAGCATCCAGACCCGACCTTTTTATGTCACCTGCAGCTGTCATGATGCCGGGTAACTGTCAGTCAATAGTCGCGCAATCACTTAAGGAAGTTAGCTATGGGAAACCAGGATGAGGTTAAAACCCGCCATAAAGAAACATCATTGCTCATGCCATTCATTGCTATTGGTGTGTTGCTTATTTGGGGAACAACAACCAACCTTAGTGCAATAATTGGCATTAATATTCTTGCCCTCGCAGGCATCCTGTTTAGCGCATTTAGTGTTGTCCGCCATGCGGATGTTCTTGCTCACCGGCTTGGGGAGCCTTTGGGCTCACTGATTCTGACTTTATCGGTGGTCATTCTTGAAGTAAGCCTGATATCCGCGTTAATGGCAACGGGCGACGCAGCGCCAACATTAATGCGCGATACCCTTTACTCAATTATCATGATTGTCACTGGAGGGCTGGTTGGTTTTTCACTACTTCTGGGCGGGAATAAATTTGCCACACAACACGTAAATTTGTATGGCATTAAGCAGTATCTGATGGCCATTCTGCCCCTCTCCGTCATTGTACTTATCTTTCCGGCAGCATTACCTGGGGGCGATTTTACAACCGGGCAGATGCTGCTAATTGCGTTAATCTCAGCAGCAATGTATGGCATTTTTTTACTGATCCAGACCCGCACGCATCAGAGTCTGTTTGTCTATGAACATGAAGATGACAGTGACGATGATGACCCCCACCACGGGAAACCTTCAGCCCACAGTAATGTTTGGCACGCATGTTGGCTGGTCATTCATCTTATTGCAGTTATATCAGTAACCAAATTGAATGCAGGGCCTTTAGAAGGGCTACTTACTCATTTAAACGCTCCAGTGGCGTTTACGGGCTTTTTGGTCGCGCTATTAATTTTGTCACCAGAAGGGCTGGGTGCTATCAAAGCGGTACTTAATAATCAGGTGCAACGTGCAATGAACCTATTTTTTGGCTCAGTGCTGGCAACCATTTCACTGACAGTGCCAACTGTTACGATTATTTCGTTACTCACAGGCCACGAGCTCACTTTTGCGCTGGGGCTACCGGAAATTGTGGTGATGTCTACAGTGCTGGTATTGTGCCATGTTTCATTCTCTACCGGGCGCACCAATGTACTGAATGGGTCTGCACATTTAGCGCTGTTTTTAACCTATTTGATGACTATTTTCGCCTGAGCATAACCAAAATAAAAACCCCGCCAGCATTGTTATTATGCTGCGGGGTTTTATTTTTAGCTTGAACGTAGAACTTAGTTGCTGGTATCAAGCTCAGGGAAACTTTTCACCAGATCGTCAATAGCTTTCATTTGTGCAAGGAACGGTTCCAGTTTATCCAACGGCAAGGCAGAAGGCCCATCACAGCGAGCATTCTCCGGGTCCGGGTGCGCTTCGATAAACAAACCAGCAATACCGGTTGCCATGCCTGCGCGGGCCAGCTCTGTTACCTGCGCACGACGGCCACTGGATGCAGCACCGAATGGGTCGCGGCATTGCAGTGAATGCGTTACGTCAAAAATTACCGGAGCATTGCCGGTAACTTTCTTCATCACACCAAAGCCCAGCATATCGACAACCAGGTTGTCATAGCCAAAGTTGCTCCCGCGGTCACACAGAATCACGTTTTCATTGCCGCCTTCACGGAATTTCTCAACGATATTTCCCATTTGCCCTGGGCTAATAAATTGTGGTTTTTTGACGTTAATAACTGCGCCCGTTTTCGCCATGGCTTCAACAAGGTCAGTCTGGCGTGCCAGAAATGCCGGAAGCTGGATCACGTCGACAACTTCAGATACTGGTTGAGCCTGCTGTGGTTCATGCACATCTGTAATAATTTTCACGCCAAAGGCAGCTTTCAGCTCCTGGAAGATTTTCATCCCTTCATCAAGCCCTGGGCCACGATATGAATTAATTGATGAACGGTTAGCTTTGTCGAATGACGCTTTAAAAACGTAAGGGATACCCAATTTTTCGGTAACCTTGACGTAGTATTCACAAATGCGCATCGCCAGGTCACGGGATTCCAGAACATTCATACCACCAAACAACACAAATGGCAGGTCATTAGCCACACTGATGTCACCAATATTAACCACTTTTTGCTTCATATCTTCGCCTTATTGAAGGTTTAAGCCACAACGTGCCACGTTAATGCAACGTAACTTGCTTGCGGGAAAGAGTATTTATTTGCACGCGAATCATCTCGCTTACCGGGTCTTCAGGGCACTGTTCGATAAAATAATTTAAATCGTTAAGAGCAATATGCTCGCAATCAAGTTGTGCGTAGATAAGCCCGCGGTCGCGTATTTCGTACGGGTCTTCCGGGTTAAACTGCAACAGCACTTCGCTGGCCCTGAGCGCCAAAATAAGTTGCTGCTCTTCCATCAACGCGGTTTTCAGCGTGTAGAGCATTTTATTGATAACCTGCACGTTATCCGCTTCAGTGAGGTCATCATCGAATAATTGAGCCACTGGGCTGATGTTACCTTTAAGCCAGACATCAAGCATGTGGCGATCGAGATGCTCCCCGTTAAAGGGGTTAATCAGCATCATTTCCCCGTCCATCCAGTCTGCGCGTAAGATAAGTTGGGTCGGGAAAACAACGGGCATTAAAGGCAAAGCCAGTTGCTCAGCAAGCCACAATAAAATAGCGCCGAGAGAAACCGCACTTCCTTGCCGATTTTTCAGGACATTATCCAGCCACAATGCATCGGACAGACGATAGACACCACTCGCATCTTTAAAACCCCACTCGCCATAAAACAGGCTGAGCAATTTCTCCATTTGCCTGTCAGCATCCCAGCCCATGCTAATTTCTTCACGCGCCTGGCTAACCAGTGCATCGAGTTGTTGCTGAACTTCCCAGGATGGAAAATCATCGCGTATTAGTTGAGAAATCAGAATCATACCATCGCATAACGAAGCATGATTAAACTCGAAATTGTCTAACAACTTCATAATATCCCCAGCAGTGGTACTTGAGTGGTAGCTATTCGAAAAATGATATAAAGCACCACCAGTGCCAGCAAAAAAGCAAACCAGCGAATCTGCGGGTTGCGTGGCCCACGGCCTAACGCGATAAACCCTAAAACAATGTAAATAATAACGCCAAATAGCTTTTCAGTCAGCCATGCGCCTTGTGGGGTAAATGGATACAGGTGCTTTAGCAGCATAAGAGCCACACCGCTTGCCAACAGTAACGTATCATTAATATGCGGGACAATGCGTACCCAACGCTTACGCATAACTGGAGCATTGTTATGCAACCACCAGTAACGTAGTACGAATAACCCGACAGAAATACACAAAGTAATAATATGCAACCGTAACACAGCAAGCTCAGCCATTATTATTCCTCCGGCATACCATAGCGCCCTAGAGTCAAGCGGTCGTTGTTCCCGTAATCTTTAACAGTCTCAATGTTGTTATAACCCGCGGCACTGAACAATGCCCGGACTGGTTCACCTTGCTTCCAGCCATGTTCGAGCAATAGCCAACCGCCGGGAATGAGCACACCACGAGCCTGCGACACCAGTTCAGCTAAATCTGCAAGCCCGTTGTCTTTTGCCACTAACGCACTGCGCGGCTCAAAGCGAACATCCCCTTGCACCAGATGCTCATCAGACTCATCAATATAGGGAGGGTTACTGACAACCAGGCTAAAACGTACAGACTTAATGGCGGAAAACCAGTTGCTCTGTAAAAACTGAGCATTAGAAATACTTGAACGCGCTGCGTTACGCCTGGCGAGTTCAACAGCCTCAGGGATAAGGTCCACCCCGGTTACCTGGCAGTCAGGGCGTTCACTGGCAATTGCCAGTGCAATCGCGCCGGTGCCCGTACCCGCGTCCAAAATTTGGCATGGCCCGGCAGGTATCCGCGCCAACGCTTGTTCAACCAGACATTCAGTATCGGGCCGTGGTATCAATGTATGCGGTGAAACATAGAGTGGTAACGACCAAAACTCACGCTCGCCAAGAATATAAGCAACTGGCTCGCCATTTATCCGGCGAGCCAGTAATGTTTCGACCTGTTGGTAGTGTTCCTGGCTAAGTTCCGTTTCACCAAATGCCAACAAGAAAGTGCGCCCTTTACCTGTTACGTGACTCAGTAATATTTCCGCGTCACGCCGCGGGCTGTCACTGCCACACAGGCGCTCAGCCGCACTGACAAGCCATTCACTAAGATCCATTATTCCTGCTCAGATAGTGCAGCAAGCTGGTCTGCCTGGTACTCTTGAATTACAGGCTCAATCAGCATATCCAGCTTACCTTCCATCACTTCGTCCAGACGATAAAGAGTGAGGTTGATACGGTGATCGGTCACCCTCCCCTGTGGAAAATTATAGGTCCGGTTGCGGTCAGAACGGTCCCCCGTTCCCAGCAGACTCCGCCGGGTCGAGGCTTCTTCTTGCTGACGTCGGGATTCTTCTTGTGCACGGATCCTCGCACCCAGCACGGATAATGCTTTCGCTTTGTTTTTGTGTTGGGAACGTTCATCCTGACATTCCACCACAATTCCCGTCGGTAAGTGAGTGATACGGATCGCGGAATCAGTGGTGTTTACGTGTTGCCCGCCCGCACCAGAAGAACGGAAGGTATCAATGCGCAAATCTCCAGGGTTAATATCTGGCATTTCCGCCTCAGGCAGTTCTGGCATAACTGCAACAGTGCAGGCCGAGGTATGAATGCGCCCCTGGGATTCCGTAGCAGGAACACGCTGAACGCGGTGCCCACCGGACTCAAACTTAAGCCGCCCATAAACGCCATCACCACTGACCCTGGCAATCACTTCTTTGTAGCCGCCATGTTCACCGTCATTGGCACTCATAATTTCAACCTGCCAACGGCGTGACTCGGCATAACGGCTATACATGCGGAACAAATCACCAGCAAAGATTGCTGCTTCATCACCACCAGTACCTGCGCGCACCTCTACAAATGCACTACGTTCATCGTCCGGGTCTTTAGGTAGCAACAGTAACTGGAGTTGTTGCTCCAGTATTTCCTGCTGCTGGCGAGCCTGGTCTAACTCTTCCTGCGCCATTTCGCGCATTTCAGGATCGCTCAGCATGCTTTCCGCTGTTTCAATATCTTCTGCGTTTTGCTGCCATTGCTGGAAACAACGCGACACATCAGCCAGTTGAGCATATTCACGCGACAGGGCCCGGAAACGATCCTGGTCCGCAATAGTAGCGGCATCGCCCAGCAACGCCTGAACTTCCTCGTGGCGCTCGTATAAGGCTTCCAGTTTGGCAACAATAGAAGGCTTCATGGATTGAAGATTACCTTTATAAAAAGAGAAATGAGAAAAGAACTAATCCAGCCCGAGGCTGTTGCGCAGGAGTTGCAGGCGTTCTTCATCGCCATCGCGGGCGGCCTGTTGTAAAGCTTTAGTTGGGGAATGGATCAGTTTTTGTGTCAGTTTACGGGCGAGGTCCTGAACCACAGCATTCGCATCTTCACCCTGAGCCAGGGCAGCGAGCGCACGTTCAGCCAGATCATCACGCACATGCTCAGCATGTGCACGGAAATCACGAATAGTTTCTGTCGCGCTTTGTGCACGCAACCACGACATAAATTCGCCAGTTTCTTGGGTAACAATAGCTTCGGCCTGCTGCGCTGCTGCCTGCCGTTGCGCCATGTTGTGCTCAATGATGGACTGGAGATCATCCACACTATAGAGATAAGCGTTGGGGACATTGCTTACTTCCGGCTCAACATCACGAGGGACGGCGATATCAACCAGCAATACCGGCTGATTTCTGCGTTTTTTCATCGCCCGCTCAACCATCCCTTTGCCGATAATGGGCAAAGGGCTGGCCGTAGAACTAATAATGATATCGGCCTGATATAACCGCTCATCCACTTCGCCAAGAGAGATAACCTCAGCCCCGACTTCCTGAGCCAGTAGCTGTGCTCTTTCCCTTGTACGGTTCGCGATTATCATCTGTTTGACTCTGTGTTCACGCAGATGCCTGGCAACCAGTTCGATGGTTTCGCCCGCGCCCACCAGCATTACAGTGACAGAAGCCAGAGACTCAAAAATTTGCCGCGCAAGCGTACAAGCAGCAAAAGCGACTGAGACAGCGCTGGCACCAATTTCTGTTTCAGTACGAACCCGTTTCGCCACAGAAAAAGACTTCTGGAACATTCTTTCCAGTTCGCCTGAAACCGAGTGTTCACGCTGAGAATCTGCGAACGCTTTTTTTACCTGGCCAAGAATTTGCGGTTCACCCAAAACCAGGGAATCCAGACCACTGGCAACTCGCATCAGGTGGCTTACCGCATCGTTATCTTTATGCCAGTAGAGGCTTTGCCGCACATCGGTTTCATTTAACTGGTGATAATCACACAGCCAGTGCACCAGTTGCTCTTGCAAGTCGCTTTGTTCTTCAACGCTCAAATACAGTTCTGTACGATTACACGTTGATAACACCACACCACCTTGTACCTTTGGCTGCGCAAGCAAACTATTGAGCGCATGATCAAGGGTCTCCGGCGTGAACGAAACACGTTCCCGCAATGAGACAGGGGCTGTTTTATGGTTAATACCTAACGCTAATAGAGTCATTTCTGGTGAGTAGTACCGACATTACTATGGCTTTCATTATGCATCATACAATATGCGTCATATCAATTAAAGTAAGCTACCGCTTTCGGAGTAATAGATAATTTCATGATTTATGACAACTTGCCCGTAGACGCTATGGCTCACTGGCGATAGCATGCGTGCAATTAACCGCAAAAGGGATGCCATTGTGATGACTTTTTCTTCTACCCGGCTGTTGCGCCTGGTCCCACTAGCCAGCCTGTTACTCACTGCCTGTGCGCTTAACGGCCCCCAAAAACCGGCGAAAAGCCCGGACTCCCCACAATGGGTTCAACGTGAAAACGCAATTAAATCTGTAACGCAATATCAAACTCGTGGTGCTTTTGCTTTTCTTACTGAACAGCAAAAAGTTTATGCGCGCTTTTTCTGGCAACAAACTGGTGCAGATAAGTACCGTCTGCTGCTTACTAACCCGCTGGGTAGTACCGAACTGGAGTTAAATGCCCAACCAGGCCAGGTGATTCTGGTTGATAACAAAGGCAAACGTTATGTTTCCGATGATGCCGAAGAGATGATTGAAAAACTGACAGGTATGTCGATTCCGTTGCAAAGCCTGCGTCAGTGGATGGTCGGTCTGCCCGGCGATGCTACCGATTATACTCTGGACAGCCAGTATCAGTTAAATTCACTTAATTACACAGTTAACGGCAAAACCTGGCACGTCACCTATTCAGGTTACAACACGAAAGTGACTCCTTCGATGCCAAACAATATGGAGTTAACGAATGGTGACCAGCGCATCAAACTGAAAATGGATAACTGGATTATTAAATGACAACATCCTGGCCTGCTCCCGCTAAACTGAATCTGTTTCTCTACATTACTGGCCGCCGCGCAGATGGTTACCACAATTTGCAAACGTTGTTCCAATTTCTGGACTATGGAGACACTGTCGGCATTACAGTAACGGATAATGGGCAGATACAGTTGCAAACACCGGTAACGGGTGTGCCTGAAGAAGAGAACCTGTTGGTGCGGGCCGGGCACTTGTTGTATGACTACGCTGTGCGCCAAAATCGAATCGCGCCTTCCTGTGGCGTGTTATTGTCCATAGACAAAAAACTCCCAATGGGTGGTGGGCTTGGCGGTGGTTCCTCCGATGCTGCCACTGTGCTGGTAGCGCTGAACGCGCTATGGCAGGCAAACCTTACTGAAGATGAATTAGCAGCGCTTGGTCTGCAACTGGGTGCCGATGTTCCTGTTTTTGTGCGCGGCCACGCAGCCTTTGCTGAAGGCATTGGTGAAAAGCTAACGCCTGCTAATCCCATAGAAAAATGGTATCTGGTTATTCACCCAGGAGTGAGCATACCCACACCAGTGATTTTCACTGATCCTGAGTTGCCCAGAAATACGCCATTAAGGTCTCTGGAAACGTTACTAAAATGTGAATTCAAGAATGATTGCGAAGTTATCGCAAGAAAACGTTTTGGCGAGGTTGATAGAGCGCTTTCCTGGCTGTTAGAATACGCGCCGTCGCGCCTGACTGGGACCGGTGCATGTGTTTATGCTGAATTTAACACAGAAACTGAGGCCCGCCAGGTTCTTGAGCAAGCCCCGCAATGGTTACAGGGTTTTGTGGCAAAAGGACAAAATCTTTCGCCACTCCTTCGCAGCCTTCGGGGAATCTGAGTGCAGGTGACAACGTCACCATTGTTCCAGACGTTGCATGCTGCGCTTAATTAATACACCGGATAGTGAAAAACTGCCCCCATAAGTTACTTTCACTGTCCCACACTGGACGCATGCCTGAGGTTCTTCTCGTGCCTGATATGAAGCTTTTTGCTGGTAACGCCACACCGGAACTAGCACAACGTATTGCCAACCGCCTGTATACTTCTCTCGGTGACGCAGCTGTAGGTCGTTTTAGCGACGGCGAAGTAAGTGTACAAATTAACGAAAATGTTCGCGGTGGTGATATTTTCATCATCCAGTCCACTTGTGCTCCCACCAACGATAATCTGATGGAGCTGGTTGTCATGGTCGACGCCCTGCGTCGTGCTTCTGCAGGTCGTATTACCGCCGTGATCCCCTACTTCGGTTATGCCCGTCAGGATCGTCGCGTGCGCTCCGCTCGTGTTCCTATCACAGCAAAAGTTGTTGCTGACTTCCTGTCCAGCGTTGGTGTTGACCGTGTTCTGACCGTCGACCTGCATGCTGAGCAAATTCAGGGTTTCTTTGATGTCCCAGTTGATAACGTTTTCGGTAGCCCAATTCTGCTCGAAGACATGCTGCAACTGGAACTGGATAACCCAATTGTGGTTTCTCCTGATATCGGTGGTGTGGTGCGTGCCCGTGCTATTGCGAAACTGCTGAACGATACCGATATGGCAATTATTGATAAACGTCGCCCGCGTGCTAACGTTTCTCAGGTAATGCACATTATTGGTGATGTTGCTGGCCGTGACTGTGTGCTGGTCGATGACATGATCGATACCGGTGGTACTCTGTGTAAAGCAGCTGAAGCGCTGAAAGAACGCGGTGCCAAACGTGTTTTCGCTTACGCCACCCATCCGATTTTCTCAGGTAACGCAGTAACGAACCTGAAAAACTCTGTCATTGATGAAGTGGTTGTGTGCGATACCATTCCTCTGGCTCCGGAAATCAAAGCATTGCCGAACGTACGTACTCTTACCTTGTCAGGCATGTTGGCTGAAGCTATTCGCCGTATCAGCAATGAAGAATCAATCTCTGCAATGTTTGAACATTGATAGCGAAATTTAAGTAAAACCCGCTCAGGCGGGTTTTTTTTGTTCCATAGTTATTTTGTAATACTAATTGCCTCCTTCACTGGTGTGACCACCTGGTGATGCGCATCTGGGTGCTGGATTGTGAAACGATCAATTTTTTCTCACCTTATGCCGTTCTATGCATTAAAAGAAGCATGTCTGCAGCAAAAATATACATTAGTGCGGTTTAATCGTGACCTGATAGCTGGCCTGACGGTTGGCATAATAGCCATACCATTGGCAATGGCTCTGGCTATTGGTAGTGGGGTTGCTCCACAATACGGGTTATATACATCAGCGATTGCCGGGATTGTCATTGCCATTACCGGTGGTTCACGGTTTAGTGTCTCCGGGCCAACGGCAGCATTTGTGGTAATCCTCTATCCGGTATCGCAACAATTTGGCCTGGCAGGCTTGTTGATTGCCACCATGCTCTCTGGCTTTTTCTTGATTTTATTTGGGCTGGCCCGTTTTGGCCGGCTCATTGAATACATTCCACTACCGGTTACTCTGGGTTTCACTTCGGGTATCGCCATCACCATTGCCACCATGCAAATCAAAGATTTCTTTGGTTTAACTCTGGCCCATGTCCCTGAGCATTACCTCAATAAACTCTTCGCACTGATAACTGCCCTTCCCACCCTTAACTGGGGCGATGCCCTGCCAGGGATTGTTACACTGGGTACGCTAATTCTGTGGCCGCGCTTAGGAGTCCGTTTGCCTGGTCATTTACCTGCACTGGTTGCCGGTTGCGCAGTTATGGCAGTGGTTAAAATGATGGGTGGGGATGTGGCAACCATCGGTTCGCGTTTTCACTACCTGCTGCCTGATGGCAGCCAGGGAAATGGTATTCCGCAGGTTTTACCTCAGCTAATGCTTCCCTGGACTCTGCCAGGTAGTAGCTTCACACTATCCTGGGCCACAATACAGGCCTTGCTACCTGCTGCCTTCTCAATGGCAATGCTGGGTGCCATTGAATCCCTGCTGTGCGCTGTTGTGCTCGATGGTATGACAGGGACCAAACATAATGCGAACAGTGAGTTACTCGGGCAGGGTTTTGGTAATGTAATTGCACCATTTTTCGGCGGTATTACCGCAACGGCGGCGATAGCCCGCTCTGCCGCTAATGTGCGTGCCGGTGCCACTTCACCTGTTGCCGCTATCATTCATGCTGTATTAGTGCTACTGGCGATTTTACTGCTTGCACCCTGGCTATCCTGGTTGCCTCTGGCATCAATGGCCGCTTTACTGCTAATCGTTGCCTGGAATATGAGCGAAGCACATAAAGTCATTAATTTATTTCGCCGGGCTCCACCGGATGACATTATCGTGATGCTTCTGTGTATGTCGCTCACGGTACTGTTCGATATGGTTATCGCCATCAGCGTGGGGATTGTGCTCGCTTCATTGTTATTTATGCGCCGCATAGCACAAATGACCCGGCTGGCTCCAGTTACTCAACCTTTCCCAGAAGCAGTCCTGGCCACTCGCATTACTGGCCCATTATTCTTCGCTGCAGCCGACGGCATTTTTGAGCAACTGGCAGTGCAACTGGCGGGTAAACGGGCGGTTGTGCTGAACTGGTACGGTGTCACCCTACTGGATGCTGGAGGGCTCGCAGCCCTTGAGAGGTTTATCAATCGCCTGCCTGAAGAGACAGAGTTACGGATTTGCGAACTGGGTTTTCAGCCATTACGAACTCTGGCTCGCGCGGGAGTAAAACCCATTGAGAGCAAGCTAACTTTCTTCGCCAGCTTTGAAGATGCAATAAAAGACATTCCTACCATGAAGTGATGTACTGAAACAACACGCCCCAGCAGAAACTCATGCTGGGGCGCAAAAAACCTGTAAAAATAATTAACTGTGGCGATGCTGTTTATGCTGGCAGCGTTTATCGAAATGACGAACCCACCAGTAACGATCCGCAACCGCCTCATGGCCGCTCACTCGAGCACCAACCAGCCAAAGAATAGCACCTGCGAATATGCCAAAAATAGCGCCATGGCCCAGCATCTCAGAAATATTCAGTTGAGGTAACTGATTCAGGACGGAAACACCAACCCCGGCAACCATCACCACGAGACCAAACCCCATTAAAAAATTGCCGAGTAACGAAGCGTTTTTACGTTTCATATGTCACCTCCGGTAAAAAAGTGGTTCGGTGGGGCTTCCCCCTCCTTTGGTTAAAGTATAAACAGAACATTCTCGCGTAGTGTGCGTACAGGATCACAATAATAACTTTAACATGACAAAATTTTACAAATAACTATTTGAATAAATGTATTTAATAATAATTAGCTCAATAAACTATCCGTTTTTACTCCCGTTATTTCCCTTTAAGTACGTTATCTGAGCGTGCTGTGAAAAATACACCAGCTAACAGAGCACACAACCTGAACGTACTTTGTCATCTACGCGCCGACCCGTTAAAATACGCCGCACTTATTTAATGCAGGAAGATGCATGTGGCTATTAAGTTAATTGTAGGGCTGGCGAACCCCGGCGCGGAATACGCCGCGACCCGCCATAATGCTGGTGCATGGTATGTTGATTTACTCGCACAACGTCATAACCAGTCTCTGAAAGATGACCCGAAGTTTTTTGGTTACTCTGCTCGTATTCAGATTAACGGGAATGATGTTCGATTGCTGGTTCCTACTACATTTATGAACCTGAGTGGCAAAGCAGTCCTGGCAATGGCGAGCTTTTACCGAATAATGCCAGATGAAATTTTGGTCGCACATGATGAGCTTGACCTGCCACCCGGCGTGGCGAAATTTAAAACAGGCGGTGGGCATGGCGGCCATAACGGCCTGAAAGATATTATCAGTAAACTGGGTAATAACCCCGGTTTTCATCGCCTGCGTGTTGGCATTGGCCACCCTGGCGATAAAAATAAAGTCACCGGTTTTGTGTTGGGGAAACCGCCATTATCTGAGCAACAGGCGATTGATGCAGCAATTGATGAAGCTGTTCGTTGTACCGATATTTTATTCAAAGATGGCCTCACCCTGGCAACAAACCGCCTGCACGCCTTCAAAGGCTAATTCTTTGTAATACTCAGGCGCAGTTACCAACTACGCCATACATGCAATTGCAGCCCTTACGCTGCGCTTTGTGTGTATAATAGGTATCAGACTGTTTTATTCTTCATCAGGTTAATTATAACCCTTTGATTTAAGTGATTAAGGTGATCTAAACCATGGGATTCAAATGCGGTATTGTCGGCTTGCCGAACGTGGGTAAGTCCACATTGTTCAACGCACTCACTAAAGCGGGAATTGAAGCCGCAAACTTTCCGTTTTGCACCATTGAGCCAAACACTGGTGTTGTGCCCATGCCAGACCCGCGCCTGGATAAACTGGCAGAAATTGTAAAACCACAGCGCATTCTGCCCACCACAATGGAATTTGTTGATATCGCCGGTCTGGTTAAAGGCGCATCCAAAGGTGAAGGCCTTGGTAACCAGTTCCTGACGAACATCCGTGAAACTGAAGCGATCGGCCACGTTGTGCGTTGTTTTGAGAATGACAATATCATCCATGTGAACAACAAAGTTGACCCTGCTGATGATATTGACGTTATTAATACTGAACTGGCGCTGTCTGACCTCGACACTTGCGAACGTGCCATTCATCGCGTTCAGAAAAAAGCGAAAGGCGGAGATAAAGACGCCAAAGCTGAACTGGCAGCACTGGAAAAATGCCTGCCACATCTGGAAAACGCCGGGATGTTGCGCGCCCTCAAAACGCTGACAGATGAAGACAAAGCGGCAATCAAATACCTGAGCTTCCTGACGCTGAAACCGACAATGTATATTGCCAACGTCAACGAAGATGGTTTTGAAAATAACCCATATCTGGACAAGGTGAAGGAAATTGCCGCAGCAGAAGGCTCTGTCGTGGTTGCCGTGTGTGCTTCTGTTGAATCAGACATCGCAGAACTGGATGACGAGGAACGCGACGAGTTTATGGCAGAACTGGGGCTGGAAGAGCCTGGTCTTAACCGTGTAATTCGCGCAGGCTACGAATTACTTAACCTGCAAACCTACTTCACTGCTGGTGTGAAAGAAGTCCGTGCATGGACTATACCGGTTGGTGCTACTGCTCCACAGGCGGCAGGTAAAATCCATACCGACTTCGAAAAAGGCTTTATCCGCGCACAAACCATCGCTTATGAAGATTTTATTACTTATAAGGGTGAACAGGGTGCGAAAGAAGCCGGTAAAATGCGCGCTGAAGGGAAAGACTATATCGTTAAAGATGGCGATGTTATGAACTTCCTGTTTAACGTGTAAATATAATTTATCGTCTTTTGAGGTTTCGCTGAATCTCATAAGAATCGCAAAGCCCTATAAAATCCACGCAATTGCGTGGATTTTTTTCAATGCACGGTGCTATCAGTTTGAACTCAACGGGTAAACCATCAGTTTGCGTTGGGTGAGTATCCAGTGGTAATACTTACCGTGGCTTTGGTATGGTATTAGCCGGTTGTGGCCAAAACAACTCGATGCTTTTTGTCCGGCTTAAAGGCTGGAGTAAGCGCCCCCAGGAGCGGCAAAGTGTTCAGACAATAGCCGCACGCTCAATGGCCTATTTGCCATACTCAAAGATGCCTGCGCATCATTCAGATTTTCATTTTATTAATATCAAAGTCTTCTATACCGCTAGGTTTCGCTTTCAACTGTAATAGCTGGCAGCGGAAGTACTGGATTTGCAGTAGATATCTTTGACAACCCGGCCTGCTTCGGCGCACTTCAGCACGGTGATAATCAGTTACTCAGTTAATCGAGCTTGTGCATGTCTCTCTGCCTAAAGGGCATATTCAACATGCCGGAAGATCTCTGAATGTGAACAGTTCGTTTTACTGGGTACTTACATATACACACGATGCGTTGGCACACTAAATGAACAATCTGGCTATCGGCGGCAACGCATTGACAAATGCAACATTGTTTAAAACCCATTAAAAGTGTGATGTGAATCACACTAATTCTTGTCGACGAGCGTATTTTTTGATTCGAAGGGTTTCTGAGACAGAAACTTATTAGGTTACAACAGGAGCAGTTTCGAATGTCTAAGAATAAAAAAACAAGTAAAGAAGTGGCTTCCAAGGCAAATGGGCAACTTAAAGACCCTAAATCAACCCCGAATCAGAAGTCTGTAGCTGAGTCTGCAGTAAGTCAGGCACCTGACAAGAAGAAAAAGAAATAAACTATCAGGTTATGAAACTGGAGGTAAAGCCTCCAGTTTCAGTCATCTAAAGAGTGACCTTACTGTTAATCTCCCCAATACAACCTGCCTATGCATCAGTGAAATTTCTCCAGGCCTGAATGCAGGAGATTTTGCTGAACCAGTGACACCGCTGCCGGGACGCAGCCAGGAATTCGGTATCACTAAAACCTCAGGAAGTTAGCCAGCAACACAGCCATCAATAGCTCAGCTTAAAGGTGTAGGCGAACGCCAGGCCGAGGTCGAAACACCAGGGCACAGGATGCACAATAACCAGACCGTCTTCGAACTCAAATGGCACCGGGAGTTGCTGCCCCTGGCACAGTAATGTGCAGGCGGTAGGAACAGCACCGGTAACAATACGTAAAGAGAGCGGCTGGGTAGGCCAGTCGGTGGCAATCAGGTAGTCATCTCCTCCCACAGAGGTCAGAAATGTGTGCTCATCAATGCTCTCTAAGCGAGTGCAGATTTCACTGCCATAAATCGCTTCACCGTTCACCGCCATCCAGCGGCCAATATCCCGTAACCGTTCCTGCTGTATCACAGGAATACGGCCATCTGCCGTGGGGCCAACGTTTAACAAAAAGTTACCCCCTTTGGAAACTATGCCAACAAGCTGCACAATGAGCTGTTGCGAAGTACAGTAGTCTTCCAGTTGTTCAGCACGGTTATAGCCGTATGATTTACCGATACCGCGGCTCTCTTCCCAGGGGTGAAGCTTGCCAAACCCCTCTTTGTCGTTGTATTCGGTGCTGTAATAATCCCCATGTTCACCTGGCATTTCTTTGCAGAAGCGGTCGTTGACCACCACTTCGTCTTTATTGGGCGCCTCATTATACAGCCAGCTCAGAAACTCTTTGGTTTGGCTATACTCTTCGCTAAAGTCCCACTCGCCGCCATCGGAGAAAATCAGGCACGGCTGATAATTGGTGACCAGTTCTTTTAACTGCGGAATCAGAATTTCATCAGGGTAACTTTGTTCAGCAATACCAAATTTTTCGCGGTCACGTTGCGGGATAAAATAACCGCTTTCTGGCCGATGACTGGAGTTGGTTTCCCAATCAACACTGGAGTAGTACACACCCATTTTCAGCCCACAGTCCCGCACGGCATGGGTGATATCGCCAAGCAAGTCGCGCTTCGGCCCTGTGTCGCCGCTGTTCCACCCTTTTTTGTGGCGGTTTTCAGTCGGCCACAGACAAAAACCGTCATGATGTTTTGTCGTCAACACCACATATTTTGCCCCAGAGGATTTAAACAGCTCGGCCCAGGCCTCTGGCTGGAACAGTTCGGCTTTAAACTGTGGGGCAAAATCACGATAGAGGAAATCGGGAGCGTAGTTTCTTTGGTGGAAATCATCGTCATTATTACGATACTGCCCATACACACTGGCGTAATACCACTCGGCATAAGAGCCAAACAGGGTATTATTAATTTTCCGCCATGAAGGCACTGAGTAGACTCCCCAGTGGATAAAAATGCCGAACTTGGCGTCATTATACCATTGAGGCATCTCGCGGCTATCGAGGCTGGCCCAGTCAGGCTGATAGGTTTTATTGCTCATTAATTGATGTTCCACTTTGTACTTCGGTTTAGAGCCTGATTAATCAGGCTCTGCCAATATTCGTTATTACTCCACAGAGACCTGCTCAAAGCGGTGACCGCCAACTGGCGAAATCATATAACCTTTTACTTTGTCACTAATGGGTTCATACACCGTTGAATGGCCAATCATTACAGCCGGAACCTGTTGTGCCATCAACTGCTGTGCCTGCTGGTAGAGCTGGCGGCGCTGGGCATGGTCCGGCTGACTCCGCGCGGTGTTGATCAGCGATTCGAAAGATTTATTGCACCAGCGCGAATAGTTCGCTCCACCGCTTACAGCCGCACAACTAAATAGCGGGCTAAAGAAGTTGTCAGGATCGCCATTATCGCCTCCCCAACCGATCAAAATCGCCTGGTGATCACCCTGTGATGCGCGTTTCAGGTATTCCCCCCATTCATAGGTAACGATTTTGGCCTTTACCCCAACCGCGGCCCAGTCGGCCTGGATCATTTCCGCCATCCGACGCGCATTCGGGTTATAAGGACGCTGAACTGGCATAGCCCAAAGTTCAGTGCTAAAACCCTTGGCATAGCCCGCTTCAGCAAGCAATTTGCGGGCTTTGTCCGGGTTGTAATCATTGCTTTCTTTATTCGGCATGTAGCCCCACATTGATGGCGGTAACAAACTGCTGGCTATCTGGCCCGTGCCCTGGTAAACCGCTTTGATAATATCGGGTTTGTTGATAGCCAACGCCAGCGCCTGGCGAACTTTCAGGTTATCAAATGGCTTCTTCTCGACATTGAATGACAGATAACCCGTGTTCAGGCCCGCCTGGTGGAGCAGAGTAATGTGCGCGTCTTTTTTGATAGACGGAATGTCCGCAGGATTCGGCGAGGTCATTATCTGGCATTCGTTTTTTTGCAGTTTAGCGAAGCGCACCGAGGCATCGGGCGTAATGCTGAAAACCAGGCGATCTATTTTATTTTTCTTTCCCCAGTAACCGGCAAAAGACTTGTACAGGATGCGTGAATCCTTCTGGTACTGAACGAGCTGAAATGGCCCGGTGCCAATGGGTTCAAGATCGAGTTTCTCTGGTGTTCCCGCCTTCATCATTTTATCGGCATATTCAGCCGAAGTAATCGATGCGAATCCCATCGCTAAATCTGCAAGGAACGGCACTTCCGGATGAAAAAGAGTGAAAACCACTCGCCTGTCGTCCAGTTTATGTACGCTGACAATCAGTTTATCCAGCCCCATGCCAGTGAAATAAGGGTAGTCACCGCCAGAAACCTTATGCCAGGGTGAGGACGCGTCTTTCTGGCGCATAAAACTGAACACCACGTCATCGGCATTGAAATCCCGGGTCGGGGTAAAGTCTTTATTGCTTTGCCATTTCACATGCTCACGCAGGTAAAACGTGTAGGTCTTACCATCAGGGCTAACATCCCAGCGCTCCGCAAGCGAGGGGATCAGTTCTGTTGTACCGTATTTAAAATCCATTAGCCGGTTGTATATAGGGTTAGCGCTGGCGTCATTAGTCACCCCGGTGGAAAAGAGCTGTGGATTAAACCCTTCAGGCGATGCCTCAGAACAGTAGACCAGGGTTTTCGCCTGTAATGCCGGCGCGATAGCCAGTGAGGCAACAAATGCAGGCAGCATTAATGCGTATTTTGTTTTACTCATAATACTCGACATCCTTTCGTCAATTTATACGCGTTTTTGCGAGATAGAATCGAATAACATCGCACGGCGGTTATCCAGCGCGACGAAAATGGTCTCTCCAGCTCGTGCACCGGAGCGCCTGGTGGTAAATAACATAATGTCATGGCCATACAGCGTGCCGTGAATCAGCTCAGATAGCCCAGTAGGTTCAACGAGTGATACTTGCAGTGGATGCGCATCCGCCGCGTCGGGACTGGCGAGGCTGATATTCTCAGGACGAATACCGTAAATCACCTCACGTCCGCTTGCTTGTTCCGCCCATTGTGGATTAAGCGGTAACTGAATATTGTCGCCAATAGAAATACCCTCGCCGCTGGTTTGGCCTTCAATGAAATTCATTGGCGGCGAGCCAATAAAACTGGCGACAAATTTATTGGCTGGTGTGTCATACAACTCCAGCGGCGTGCCCACCTGCTGAATGACCCCGTGGTTGAGCACTACAATTCTGTCGGCAAGGGTCATTGCTTCCACCTGATCGTGGGTAACGTAGACAATGGTGTTATTCATCTGTTGGTGTAGTTTTTTAATTTCTACCCGCATATGCCCGCGCAGCTGTGCATCGAGATTCGACAGCGGTTCATCGAACAGAAACACCTTCGGTTGACGAACGATCGCCCTGCCCATCGCAACGCGCTGCCGCTGGCCGCCAGAAAGCTCTTTTGGCCGCCGTTCCAGCAAATGGCTGAGGCTGAGAATTTCCGCCGCCCGACGTACCTTTTCGTCGATTTCGGCACGCGGGCGTTTCTTAATTTCCAGGCTAAACCCCATGTTACGTGCCACGGTCAGGTGGGGATAAAGCGCATAGCTCTGAAATACCATTGAAATGTCGCGATCTTTTGGCGGGACATCGTTCATTAGCTTATTGTCAATATGGATATCACCGCTGCTTGCCAGCTCAAGGCCTGCAATAGTGCGCAATAGTGTCGATTTCCCGCAACCAGACGGGCCAACCAGCACCACAAATTCACCATCCTGAATGGTGAGATTAATGTCGCGTAACACTTCGACATTGCCATAGCGCTTGTCGATTTGTTCCAGCGTAATTTCAGCCATCATTTACCCCTTAACCGCACCTGCGGTGAGTCCCTGAACTAAATAGCGTTGAATAACCGCAAAAAACAGACAGGCTGGAATCAGCGCCAGTACCGCCGCAGCCATCATCTCTCCCCAAGAAACCGCAAATTTAGAAACGAAGCTGAGTAGCCCGACAGGAAATGTCATCACCTCGTTCTTATTGATTAACATCAGCGAGAACAGCAATTCGCTCCAGGCAGCAGTAAAGACAAAGCCCAGCGTCGCTGCCATTCCCGGCAGTGTCAGTGGCATCAGCACGCGATACAGCGCCTGAAAACGAGTACAACCTTCCAGCATTGCCGACTCTTCCAGGTCTTTCGGGATGGCATCGAAAAACGACTGCATTAAAAACGTTGCGAAAGGCACATTAAACGCGGTGTAAATGAGGATTAAACCGGACAGGCTGTTAGTGAGCCCAAGTGGTGCCATCACGCGATAGATTGGCGCAATAATCATCACCAGTGGAAACATCTGGGTGAACAGCAGCAGCGCGGCAATAGCTATCTTGCCGCGAAACTGAAAACGTGAAAACGCATAGCCAGCAGCCGCGGCAATCAGTGAAGTCAGTAGCGCAGTCACCAGCGACACTATCAGGCTATTGGTAAAGAACGTTGGAAAATCGCTGTCCGTGAGCACCTTACTAAAATGGCTAAGCGTCAGCCCTCCCGGCAGCAAAGTGACCCCCTTACTGAATAGCAACTGATCCGGCGTGACAGCAATTTTGATGATCCAGTAGAGTGGAAACAGCGCGAACAGCAGATATGCCACAATACTAAGGCGATGCCCGATGAGCGGTAACAGTCGCATGATTCCTCCTTACTTCAGCAGTTGATGACGAATACGCAGCAGCACCAACGCATAACAAGTCATTAGCAGCAGCAGAAACACAGCCATCGCCGAGGCGTAACCAAAATCAAGCTTGCGGTAGGCGGTGGTGAAGATGTAGCTGGATAAAATGGAAGTGGAGCCCGCCGGGCCGCCATCGGTCATTACCACGATCAAATCTGCAAAGTTGGCAATCCAGATGGTGCGCAACATCACAGTTATGGCAATCATCGGCGCAAGGAATGGCAAGGTCACACGGCGAAATTGCTGCCAGCCGCTGGCCCCGTCCATGGCTGCTGCTTCGTATAAATCCTTTGGAATGGATTGCAGCGCAGCCAACAAGGTGATGGCAAAAAAAGGAATACCGAACCAGACGTTGGCTATCACCGGCCCCCACATCGCCAGGTGTGGATCGGACAATATGTTGTAGGGTTGACTCAGGATCCCTAAATCACTTAACCACTGCGGCAGCGGCCCAACTACTGGGTTGAATAACCATGACCATGTCAGGCCAGAGAGAAATGCCGGTACAGCCCACGGCAGAAACACCAGTGCCTGTACCCAGCGGCGAAAACGAAATTCCCTGTTGAGCAACAGCGCCAGCAGCAGCCCGAAAACGAACTGCAACAGGAGTGAACTCAGCGTCCAGTTAAGAGTGTGGCCCAGCGCTTTAAAAAAGCGCCGGTCATCGAGCATGGCAGAAAAATTATCCCAGCCCACCCAGCCGCTATCCATTGGGTTTAGCAAGTTCATGCTTTGAAACGCATACGAGATACCGACCGCCATAGGAACAAAGATAAATACGGCGATCAGCACCAGACCTGGAGACAAATAGTACCAGGGTTCCAGCACCCGCGACCATTTCTGAAAACCCTTACGCGTGTTCCTGGCTGGCAAAGAAGTATCAAGCATTGTCATCGTTCCCCCTTCCCCTTCAGGCGGTTATTTCTGCGCTGCAAGCCAGGCTTTCTGGTCTTTCGTGAGGTATTTCGCCCACGCTTTCACCATGCTTTCAGTGTCGTTTTCTCCCAGCAGAGTCTCCTGTGAGCTTTCTTTGACGAGCACTGAGTTGAAGTACCCCCAGCCTTTCAGATGGGTAGGCATAGTCAAAGGGACATAGTTGGGATCGTTAAGCTCTTTAAACCAACCAGAAAATTGCGGGGTTTTATAAAAGGGGTCCTGTTCAGCACCTTGATAAATCGGTAGCGTGCCAACAAATTTGGCCCACGCCAGATTGTTGGTTTTATTGCTGAGAAAAGTTATCAAAGACCAGGCAAGATCCTTCTGTTTACCCTGCTTGAACATCGCCCAGCCGGTGTAACCAATAGTCGGGAAAGCTTTACCCGATGGGCCTACAGGCATAGGGGCGACGGCGAAGTCATCCGCTGGCATACTCTTTTTGATGGCGATTAGCGCATCCGGATCCTGGTCGAGCATCGCGCATTTCCCGGAATAGAAGGCGGAGACTATCTCGTTGAAGCCCCAGTTAATGCTATCTTTTGGTGCTCCGCCTTGCTGGTACATATCCACCAGAAGTTGCGCACCTTTGACGGCACCAGGCTGCGTTAAGGTGCTGTTGCCATCTTTATCAAAAAACGCAGGCGAACCGTTCATGGCCGTCATAAACATCATCCAGGCATTGGTGCCACCCACACCGCCACGCAAACAGTAACCGCTAATACCGTTACCTAACGCACTAATCCGCTTAGCATCGTTGAAAAAGTCCTCCATGGTTTTCGGCGGTTCACTGAGGCCTGCCTGCTGGAACAGTTTCTTATTCCAGAACAGCGCCCGCATATAGAACCCATAAGGGATCATGGTGGCCTTGCCGTTAGCAGCACGTGCCATCGCTAAGGTTTTCGCGGTGAGTTGCCCGGTTCCTTCCCAATTTTTCAACCGTGGTTCGAGATTTTCCAACATGTTATTGCTGGCATACAGACCTTGCCAGGTATCAGGCATCTCCACCACATCAGGCACTTCACCGCTCTGCAGCATGGTGCCAAGTTTTTCAAAAGCCTGCCCCCAGGGAAGGGAAATCAGTTCGATTTCCGTACCCGGATGCTGCGCTTTATATTCGCCGAGCATTTTCTGTAGCAACTCGGTACGCGGCGGGCTGGTGATCACTTCAACCACGGTCAGTTTGGCGGCCAGGCTGCTCATCGCCACAGTCAGTCCTGTTGCCAGAATCAGCGCTTTCAGCGTGAAGGTATGTGTCATTGCATTCTCTCCTGGGTAGTTTATGCGTGAGTTGCAGCGGTGAGTGCTTGTTGCAGATCGGCCCACAAATCCTCGGTATCTTCCAGGCCGACTGAAATGCGGATTAAGCGTGGTGAAACGCCAAAGTCGACCGCGGAATTAAATTCGCTATCCTGGTTGATAACAGAAATGGCAGGCATCACCAGGCTTTCAAATCCCCCCCAGCTCACCCCCATATGGAACAGTTGTAAGGCGTTGCACAGCTGTGGAATATCGACAGATTCCGCCACGGCAAAGGAAAATAACCCACTGTAGCCAGTCAGGGTTGACCAGGACGGCGGTTGCAGACCGGGGTGATAAACGTCGGTCACAAGCGGATGTTCATGGAGTTTTTTCGCCAGCGCCAGCGCGCTAGCGTGATGCTGCTTCATTCGGAGCGGAAGTGTCCGTAGCCCACGCATTAGCAATGACGCTTCCTGGGCCGACAGCTTGCCCCCAAGGAACGGGCTTATGTGGCGGCTGATGTGGGCAATGTGCTGCTTGTTGGCAATCACCAGCCCCGCGACTACGTCACTATGGCCGCTGATGTATTTCGAGGCCGAGTGCACAACGATATCGATGCCACAAGCCAGCGGTTGCTGGAACAGTGGCGATGCCCAGCTGTTATCAATGATAGTGGTGACCCCGGCTTCACGTGCCAGGGTAGCGAGCTGTATAAGGTTCTGTTCACTCATCACCCAGCTGGACGGGCTTTCCAGATACAATAAGCTGGCGCCGGGCAGTGCAGCACGAATTGCTTCAGGGTCATCACCATCGACGAATTCAGTTTCAATCCCAAAGCGCAGGCAGAATCCACGCAAGAAGCGGTAAGTGTCGGGGTAGACATGATTAATGCAGACAACTTTTGCGCCAGGCGTGGCCACGCTCAAGATAGCATTACTAATTGCTGCCATTCCGCTACTGAAGGCGAGGCAAGCTTCACCGCCCTCCAGCTCCGCCACTTTATCCTGCAGCACTTTTACTGTTGGGTTATCGACACGGGAGTAAAGTGGTTGATCGCTCTCGCCACGAAAACGCGCGATCATGCTGTCATAGTCGCTGAAGGTGAAGAGCGATGATTGATAAATCGGTGTTGATACGGCTCCGTTTTCATGGCGCTGATCATGGGCGAGTAAGGTTTGTTTCTTGAATGGTTTAGCGTTTGGCATTAATCACATCCTTCATGTCGCGTTCAGTGATATCAAGAATCTGGTGGCAGATAGCGCGCGCAGCTTTGCTATCACGCTGGTGAATGGCGTTGAAAAGTTCACGATGCAACGGTAAGGAGTCGGCAAACAACGCCTGCTCTGGCGGCGATTCAAAAAAGGCGTGTAGTGAGTCGTAGATCCCGTTCAGCATCTGCAGCAGTAATGGGTTACCGGCTGCACGGTAAATGCTGGAGTGAAACGCCCAGTCTTCCGCACCGGCCGTTCCCACCGACAAGTGCACACGTTCCACCTCATTAAGGCACCGTTCTATGCTGGCAAGATCTTCCGCAGTGGCACGCTGTGCCGCCAGCGCACAGCATTCCGACTCAATAACGCGGCGTACTTCCAGCGCATGCAGCATATTGGCCGAGTCGTTTTTAAAGCGCAGTGAGAGAAAGCTATCGTTGATGCCGACATCCACTTGCAGGAAAGTGCCACTCCCTTTTTTGCGCAGGATAATACCCAACGCTTCCCAGCGCTTTAGGGCTTCACGCACCGTGTTGCGGCTGACACCTAACTTCTCCGCGAGTACCCGTTCAGGGGGCAGGCGGCTGCCAGGTTGGGCGCCTGATTGAGCGATATAGCGCGTCAACGCATCGAGGATAAGTGTGTCTATCTGCGGTGTGGAAATCGGGTGAAGCTCTGAGGGTGTCTCCATCGCTCTGCCTTAATTGGTCCAACATCTCTACCAATTAAGCAATAAGCACGCCATATTTTTCCTCACTGAATTTAAAGGAGTTTTTTAAATCATCACGCTGTGGCTGATTATTTTTGGTGCAAAATCATCAAGTTTGCACCAGTAGGTTCACTGTACAGACCGGGTGTTGAAGGATAAGTGTTAAAGGCCAGCTCTGGAATGCATCATGTGGGGATGCCGGGTTGGAATGGATTAATGATTGTGTTCGGAACCAGTATGCAGGGTAATGACAAAACGGTTAAAAATGGCGGGATCACCGAACACATAATACTTAGATTTCAGATACCAGAGACTCCATAAAGCATTTTAATGCCGTGGTTACATGAGCATCTCTTCTGCGTACAAATAACGTGGGGACGTGAGCAATTGAAGGGGCAATTTCATGTATGCCAAATCGTACCTGTAAGTCAGAACGTACCACAATTGATCGAGGTAATAGCGTTATACCTACACCAGCACTCACACACCCCATCATACCGTCAAGAGAACCCAGCTCCAGGCGCTGAAATGCGGGCCTGCCAATATAAACTAAAAATTGCTCCAGCCGTTGTCTGTAAGCACAACCTTGTTTAAACATCAGCGCAGTAATATCTTGCTTCTCGCTGATTAGTTGGTCAATGGATGTGTAATGCGGCGGCGTTATCAGCACTAATTCTTCTTCAAAAACCTTTTCAGCGACTAATAACGGATGTTCAAGTGGACCAGCAATAAATGCACCATCGACTTCATTATTCAGTACATTATCAACCAGACAGGCAGTGGCATTTATTTTCATTGCCAGGTTTACTGCCCGATAACGCTCTCTAAAGCTTGCAAGAATATCAGGCAACCTGACCGCCAATGTCGTCTCCATGGAACCAATCGCAAGCGTCCCTTTTGGTTCACCTTCATCACGGGCAACCTTAGCGGCTTCATCAAGAAGCGTTAACGCCTGTTGAACATAAGGCAGAAAGCGGACGCCTGCCAGGGTAAGTGTTACCCCCCTACTGTGGCGATCCAAAAGAGGCAAACCAATATGTTCTTCCAGAGAACGAATACGGTTAGTGACATTTGACTGAACGGTATTCAGTTCCCTTGCCGCGGCAGTAATGCTTGCGCACCTTGCCACGGCTGAAAACGTCAGCAAATCACAGATTTTCATTTTCACCTCCCATCTCAAAATTTATGCTTATTTACTTTTATCCATCGCGAAACCAGATGGTTATTGCAACATACAGGCCAGAGACAGAGTTAATAATTAATCATCTGAAATAAACGGAATAAAAGCCCACTCAAGTAATTGCCAAACAACAATTTGCACCACAACAGTGCCCCTGGTTATTTATTTGAGCGCTGTGGTCTGCCTAACAACGGGTTTCCTCAACAAGACACCAGTAACTCAGTTAACAGAGTGTCCGATTTGTCTACATACTATTTTTTGTCAGCCATTCTGGTTTATCACTTCCTGGTGATGGAGGAGGACATCGCCACTGACATGGTGTTTCTGACATCCAAAGCACCGGCCCCAGGCTTTTTAAGCCACCATAGCAGGTATCTTCATCGCAGATGGCTAACTCTTCAAACTCAGCTGGCGTCAAGCGCCCCTGGGCATGTTGAAACGCCTCCAGCACCCCTTGCCGTTGCAGCAGCATTGCAGACTGGCACAGTGAAACTTGCACTCGATAGCTTCCTCCCTCTTGTGCCCTGCGGGCCAGGGCAACCAGCCCACCAAAGGTTGCAAGGAAGCCTGTAAGAAAGTCGCAAGTAAAAACCGGCATCAGCTTAGGCGAGCCATTTCCATTTAATTTGCCCTCTGTGTCGCAGATACCGGTCACCGCCTGGGCAACCTGATCCCACCCAGCCCATGATGCAAAAGGGCCACCAGAACCAAAGCAGTTAACCGAAATATGAATCAACCCAGGTCGTATCTTCATCAGTTCTTCAACCCCAAACCCATTGGCGTCAAGCCGTCCTGGCCGGTAGCCATCAATAAAAACATCACTCTCACCCACTAACGTCTTGAGCTGTTGTGCTTGCAGTGGATTGTCGATATCCAGGAAACAACTTCTTTTGCCATGACTGGTATCACGAACAAAAGCCGGTATCTGAGGTAGGTGGGGAGCCGTAACCATCAACACATCTGCGCCATGTTCAGCAAACCCAATCCCGGCAGTGGGCCCGGCAAGAATGCGGGTTAAATCTAAAACTTTTATTCCAGATGCAGGTAAGTGCCCTTCAGGTAAAGGTTCAGGAGCACCATCAGCCACCCGCGTTATTTCCACTACCGGCCGGGAAGCAAGATAAGCACCCTGTGGATGTTGTAACCACTCTTCTGGCGTTCTGACCATACCACCGCAAGCAAACATGGCTGCAACAGCCTCTTCTAGTTCACCAGCATTCCACTTGCTCACACCTTCGCTAACAGACTCTGGCGTGCTGCTACACTGCAGAACATCCAGTATTTTTCTCTCCAGATGTGGCAGATTCGTGTGTGGCAGGAACCAGCGCCCATCGGCGGCTTGCCATGGCTGGGTAAGAGAGACCATATGTTTCATGGCCCTGGACACCGGTATAGGGTGAAATACCCCCTTATGATCACGCAGTTGCGTCATATCACCTCCTGCCAGTGAGGTTGCAGCGGCTGCGCGAGTATTAATGTGTATTTTCTGCCTTCTCCCTGTTTTCAATTCCCACAGATCATTGGCGGCAACACCCCGGGCTGCGAGCACTGCTGCGGCCGTCTCGCCCACTTTAAAAGGTGTCTGAAAAACAGGGGCTCCATCTGTTACCGTCACTTCATCTTTATCCAGAGCCTTTCCTCCCCGGATTGCCATTAGTTCAGCAAAAGCACTGGAGTCGTTAGTAAAATTGTTATGCATAATCAATAACCTCAAATTTCAATTCAGCACAGCTTATTTAACGCAGCACTGTGTCAGCAAAGACCGGGCAAAAAATTCAGCTAATTTTTGTCATTGGCTGAAGGGCGGGTTCGCGCTCCAGCAAAGAAGCCACAATACAAACTACAAATGCCAGGGGAACGGTGATAATTGCAGGTGGGTCGATAGCAAATATTGGCGCAGTATGGCCCAGCATTTTGACCCAAACAGAGGGGCCGGGCACAGTCAGAATCAGTGAAAATAACAGGCCAGCAGAACCACCCCACACTGCTCCGCGAGAAGTTAAGCGCCGCCAGTAAATAGCAAGTAATAACACCGGAAATGTGGATGAACATGAGATGGAGAATGCCAGGCTAATCATGTAAGCAATATTTTGCCCTTTAAAAGCGATACCAAGCATTACAGCCAGCCCACCCAAGAAAACTACCGCCCATTTCATTAGCTTCATTTCATTCTTTTCATTACCAGGCTTCTGTGCGCTCAAACAGCCATAAATGTCATGGCTGATAGCCGACGCGCCGGAAAGCGTTAGCCCTGCAACAACCGCAAGAATGGTTGAGAATGCTACTGCAGAAAGAAAGCCGAACAATGGTGCACCATGCATCAATATAGTGCGACACTAGTGCCTTTATGGTGCAATGAATTATTGAAATTGGCGTTATCATAAATAAGCGCAAACGTATAAAAATGATATTCAGCACTACATTATTTATACCAACTGGCAGCCCCAATCATTCCCCCCTACCTTCATAACTCGCGTGAATATAAAAACCAATCACACAATAATCACTAATTATTGAATAATATCGGTAAGGTATTTATTCGAATGCACCTTTCTCCCACCTTTTGTATTGCTCATTGGGCCGATAGCGAGACAACTAATTCAGCGTCTGATTAACTCGTTGCAGCATCCAGGGCCAGAAAGGATTAGAGGACTGTCGCATAATCATATCCAGACTGACTATCATCAGTACCGCTCTCTCCCCACGTGGAGTAAGTGTTCCTAAACTAATACCGAACTCATTTGGCGACTCAGGTGAACGCCCATATAAGGAATCACCAGGGGGAAATGGCAACGCCACATGGGACAAAGAATAAACATCGGGTGGGTAGTTAATACCCAGCGGCTCGCGAATGACGATAGTCGTTTTTGCGGCCGTAGTTTCTGCCACTGCAGCATTACTTTGCGGTGACGCATTGGTCACCAGAGTTGTTGTATAGTTTCGTGGTGCGGGGGGTAACAAGTGCTCAGCTGCATGACGGATGCTGCTGCGCATAAGTGGTGCAAACTGTACTGACTGATTCACGTCAAACAACACCAGTTCACTGCCGTTATCAGGCAGCAGGTTGTACAATGCACGGATAACGGCTGGCGTACTCACCGTTGCATCAGCCACTGACTGGAAAGTCAAAATCGGTGGTAATTTCTCCAGCCGCTTGTTTTCCCAGTCGCGTTGTAACTGCGTTTGTAATGCGCTGGTTAACAGCCATGACTGGCGGGCGGCTCTTACCGGGAATGAATTGTACTTAAACGGATTAAATTCAGGGAGAATGCTGAGCCATGCCGACCTCGCAAATGCCGGAAGCAAAGCGGGTAGCCCCGCCAGCCCGGCATAACGTGCATAGCTGCTGACACCTATCATGGGTGAAATGAGAATCACGTGGTTGGGTACTGCCAATGACGGGTTTTCAAGCGCATCCAGTGTATATTTCATTGCCAGTGCGCCACCGTTCGAGAACCCCATTATCTGTAGCGGAGCCCCAGCCGGGATACGCTTCCTGGCCTCACGAACTGCCAGCCGGGTGGCAGCCATCCAGTCCTCCCATGTTACACGGGTCAATGCCGCGGGCACCGTACCATGTCCGGGCAGACGAATGGCAACCACAACATATCCTTTTTGCTGATAATCGATGGCGAAATGGCGCAAGCTATAAGGGGAATCAGTCAATCCATGCAGCAAAACCACAGCACCGCGAGGGATGCCTTTGGGCAACAATTCGTATGAGCGGTTCCAGTCGGTCACGAAATGTTCCGGGTACACCCGGCTGTTCTGTGAGTAGCGATTGAGTGTTTCCGGCACATCCACCACTTTATCAGTAACATTACGTTTCATATCCACAAATATTGCCTGTTCATTTTGCAGATAATCAGCCCAGTCACTTCGGTCCATCTGACTTTTGCTCAGTTCTGTCGGAACCCATTTGTGCCAAAGCTGTAATTCAGGGCCACGTTCAGTTATGGCAATACGCAATATCAGCAGTGCTACCAGCACCAGTACTCCCACAATCAATGCACGTTTTAACCATATTCGCGTACTTCTCAGCATGATAATATTGCTCTCCTGGTCATCAGCCAGAAATACAGGTCAATATGGCTAATACCGCTGACATGGCGCTGTTGTACTTGCCCGCGCCTTATGGCGACACACATTGTCGGTAATTCCCTTTTCTGCATCAGTATCGCTGTTCTAATGGTAATGATTATCTGAAACTCCAGTGGGCAGTTACAACAAAAACCGATGGAATTATGATTCCGGTTTCAAGACCAAAGTAAGATGTGAAATTATATTGAAACCCGTGAAATATGTATGGTGAAAAACCAATGCCTGTTGCCTTTTTGAAATCATGGTATGAACCATGGTCTCCGCAGTCTCTGAAAGCATGAAAAAAGAATTCACCGGTATAACCATAGATACCGTTAAATACCCATCCGTTATCAAAATCTTTCCAGACGCGTCTTACACCAATCGCCAGACATCGGTCATCAAAACTGTTTTTCATGGTGCCAATCAGCAAACTGTACTTCGAATCCGCAGAGAATTTACGTTCACCAGAAAAAAAATTATTCTCAAAATTTTCGGTATATTGCCCGTGGTTGCCAGTTAAGTGATAGACATAAGAACCTGTATTTACCGAATAAAGATTTATCTCGCCTGCATTACACCAGCCTGGAAATAGTGCCATTACTGACAACAAAAACCATGATGGCACATTATTAGCATAAGTATATTCAGCCATTGTGTACTTCATATATCCTCACGGAGAAGACGTTCATGACGCAAGGCAACTCGTATTATGTTTGGCAGTCTTTCTTACCCACTGTCACAGCACCACTATAAATACGGAGTGGTTACTCTACCCAGAGCAATCTTGCGCACATAAAGCAACGCTTGTTGCCAGCCACACAGAACAGACATGCCCCATATGTAACGCTTGCAAGTCTGCTGCGCGGCCTCAACGAACGAATCTAGGATGTACGCCACTTCCTGGTTAAAGGCTTCTCGACTTCCACAATCAGGAACATAACAAAACCGATAACAAAGGTGATCACCCAGTAGCGGAACGGCAGTGATGCTGTACCAAACAGCATCTGCATGAATGGCGCATAGATGATCAGCAGTTGCAACACCAACAGCACACCAGTGACAATCCAGATCCCCCGATTTGCCAACAGTCCTTTACTCAATGAGAAACCATCAGAAATTCGGCAGTTAAGCATATAGAACCACTGAGCGGTGACTAAAGTCTGCAGTAACACTGTGCGAATAAGTTCAGGAGAATAACCACGAGGTTGTAGCCAGGCCTCCAGAACAAAGGCGCTGACGGCAATCATTGAACCAACAAAGATAACCCGCCAAATAGCAAAACCATCCATCACATGCAATTTAGGGTCACGTGGCGGACGGCGCATGATATTCTTTTCCCCGGCTTCAAAAGCCAGCCCAAATGAAAGCGTGGCCGAAGTCGCCATGTTCATCCACAAAATCAGCACAGGCGTCAAAGGAATTAAGCTCCCTGCCAGTAATGCGATAATGATTAACAGCCCTTGAGCAAGGTTGGTTGGCATAATAAACAGGATGGTTTTTTTCAGGTTATCGTAAACCCGACGCCCTTCCCTTACAGCAGTAGCGATAGTGGCGAAATTATCATCGGTCAGCACCATGTCAGCAGCTTCTTTGGTTACTTCAGTGCCTTTAATTCCCATTGCGACACCAACATCAGCCTGCTTCAGTGCCGGTGCATCATTGACTCCATCACCAGTCATACCAACAACTTCGTTCTTACTTTGTAACGCCTGCACCAGGCGAAACTTATCCTCCGGGCTGGTTCGGGCGAAAATATCAAATTTCTGCGCGGCTTCACTGAGCTGAATATCGTCCATAATCTCAAGCTCTCGCCCGGTAATCGCGTTTTCCGCATTGCCTATCCCCAACATCTTGCCGATACTCATTGCGGTTTGCGGATGGTCGCCAGTGATCATTTTTACGCGGATCCCCGCCTGCAGGCAGTCGCTTATCGCAGTGATCGCTTCTGGCCTTGGTGGGTCCATCATCCCGGCTATCCCCAGCAAAATGACCCCTTGCTGCAAATCCTGATGGGTTAGTTCCGTTTGGCCTTCGCCCGCGGGTTTCCAGGCTGCAGCCACCATCCGCAGTCCTTCCCGTGCGTACTCTTCTATTTTTGCTTCCCAGTAAGATGTATTGAGTGGCTCCAGTCCATGATCGGTCTGCTGATGCTGACAAATACGAAATAGCACATCGGGCGCTCCGGTAATAAAAATCGTGTCTTCATCACCAATGCGGTACAGCGTTGACATATATTTATACTGAGAATCAAAGGGAATTTTACTGAGCAACTGAGTATTTATAGGCTGGAGAGGAACCTTCGCTGCCAGCACTTTTAGCGCACCCTCCGTCGGTCCGCCAGTTATTTTCCACAATCCGGTTTCGTCTTTAATAAGCTGGCTGTCGTTACACAAATCTATGGTACGCAGATAACGTTCCAGTAATGTGCCCGGTGCCACAGTAACGGGCTCAGGCTCATCAACAGGATGGATATTGCCTGTTGGCTCGTAGCTGTCCCCTTCCACCCGATAGATTTTATCGGCAGTAATAACCGCTTTGACCGTCATCTCATTCATGGTCAGAGTCCCGGTTTTATCCGAGCAGATAACTGTCATGGCACCCAGTGTCTCGACGGTAGGCAGTTTACGAATAATTGCCTTCTGCCGTGCCATTGTCTGTACACCTAGCGAGAGAATAATTGAGATGATAGCGGGTAAACCTTCGGGTACCGAAGCCACAGCCAGACTAATCAGTGACAACATTAGTTCCGAAACCGGCATATCGCGGAACGCCAGGCTGAAGACAAACAGTACGGCCATCATTGCCAGGATAATGATAAAAATAGCTTTGCCGAGCTTATCCATTTGCACCAGGAGCGGGGTACGGTGTTTTTCAATATCCGACATCATCTGGTTGATGTGCCCAAGTTCAGTATCACCACCAGTCGCAACCACCAGCCCTTTTCCGGCACCAGAACTCACTGTAGTACCGGAAAATAGCAAATTGGTACGGTCGCCGAGTGGCAATTCTCCGGTGAGGGCTTCAGTACTTTTCTCCACTACCGTTGATTCACCCGTCAGAATCGCCTCTTCCACGCGCAGATTATGTGCTTCTATAACCCGCAGGTCGGCAGGAATACGGTCTCCCGCACGGATTATCACTATATCGCCAGGAACCAGGCCTGTTGTTGGGATCGTTTCATGTTGCCCCTGGCGAATCACTACCGCTTCACTGGACAACATATTGCGAATACTCTGGAGTGATTTCTCTGCGTTACTCTCCTGTATATGGCCAATTAAGGCATTAACTACCGCTACGCCAAGAATCACCAGGGTATCCACCCAGTGCCCCATAACCGCAGTGAGTAACGCTGCTGCCAGCAGGACATAGATGAGTACATCATTAAAATGTGCCAGAAAACGCAACCATGCAGGCTTTCCCGCTTTTTGTGGCAACGCGTTCTCACCGTATTGTTGCAAACGTGCTTGTGCTTCGGTGCTGCTAATACCATCCGGAGTACTGTTGGTGCTTGTCAGGGTCTCGTCTACAGAAAGTTGATAGACCCGGTTATCCTTTTTCTCTGTGTTCATAGTTTCTCCTAACTCCTGTAACGGAAGTAAAAACAGGGACAGACTGCCCTTATGCTCTTAACGCACCACAAAAACCGGAACATGAGCATAACGAACGATACCTGCCGCCTCCGACCCCAAAAGGTGAGTTTGGATATTAGGGTTACGCGAACCAATAATTATTACACTGGCTTTCAGCTCATCTGCCAGTTTGATAACTTCATCTCGAATGTTTCCACTGCGGATGTGAATCTGAACATCACTCTCCCCCAGTGAACACTTTTTGATGAGCGTGGTCAGTTTTTCCTTAGAAGTATTAATAAGATATTCTTCCATTTTTTTTGCATCAGAAATAAAACCACGAGTGAGTGACGGGGAAAAATATGGATTCACATGTAACAAATGAATTGCCCCAGAGGAGCTTTTCGCAAGAAATTGAGCATGAGATAGCGCTTTATCTGAAAGACCCATTTCGAATACATCAACCGGGACGAGGATATTTTCGTACATAGCAATATTCCTTTTATATCTTGAAACTTAGTGGCAAAACAGCCCTTTCATTACCCATTAAATTAGTAGTGAAAATAGCCACAGCAATAGCAAAGAAGAGGAATTCTCGAGAAAACGCCATCCAACGAATGAATACCATTAAACGTAGCACACCACGATTAATATGATTAAACAACAAATTAATATACCAATAGATACCATAGATAATCAAAAAAACAGCATATAGTACTATTAAAATGCCAAAATATCAGAATTTAACGCAAATTAAACTATTTTTTACATTTGTTTTTTTATACAGCTATGCTCATTATCAGCATCATTCACATGTTTCAACACTGTTCGATTATTATTTGATAAAGATTAGTCTTAACGAAACATTTATGTATGCAGAAGGAGGAACAATGCCCGCTTATAGCTTGTTCAGACTGATGTTTCTTGTTGTCATTGCAATAATAACTTGCTCAGCCGTGGGGGTATTTACCTATGTAGTTGTTTCTGCTCTTGCAGAATAAAAATACCTTTCTGAATAATATACAAAAAACACTTTTAACGCCGAGGGGAATACAGTGAGTCGTTATTTTTATCTCATCACAGTTATTATTCTAATAACAACAGGTTGCGATCAAAAGACACCACAAATCACCTCTGGCCCAAAGATGGTCAAAGTCGTTGAGGTAATTGCTACGGATGATTCATTACAACGGGTTTTTCCTGCTCGTATTGAATCAGGGGATTCTACGGTTTTATCTTTTAAACGCAGCGGGCAAATTGAATCCCTTGATATCCGCCAGGGCGCACCTGTTACTCAGGGGCAACCCCTTGCCAGACTTAATTCACGGGAAGCACAACAGCGAGTTAACGAACGCCAGACCGCCGCCACACTCGCTCAACGGCAGTTCAACCGTTTTCAAACCCTGGCCGGTAGCCAGGCAATTTCAAAAGCGGAAATGGATATCCAACGGGCAAACCGTGACTCAGCCAACGCCGCACTGAAAATTGCACGCGAAGAGCTTTCCCAGATGACACTGACAGCTCCATTCAGCGGGATAGCCGCCAGCGTGCCGGTCCGTAACCATCAGGTAGTAACCGTAGGCCAACCAATCGTTACTCTGACACGCACTGATCTGCTCGATGTAGTGTTCAGCATTCCAGAGAATCTCTTTACCACTCTGGATATCCGCAATGCACAATACCGCCCGGTAGTAAGAATCAATTCTATGCCTGACAGGCAGTTCACCGCCGAGTACAAAGAGCACTCAGGGAGTAGCGACAGCAGCACACTCACCTGGCAAATCATTCTTACTATGCCAAGGCCACCTGACTTTCCATCGGTTGGAGGGGTAAGCGGTACAGTTACAGTCAACCTGGCAAATTTGCCAACCAGTAATGGGAAATCTGCAGTCGTGGTTCCGGTGGAGGCAGTATTTAACCCAGATAATCACCCACGCAATGAGCCTCACGTCTGGGTGGTTAAAGGCCATGGCGACCAACTCCATTTAGAAGACAGAAAAGTCAGCGTTGGGCAGGTTACCTCTCAGGGTGTAGTCATTACCGACGGATTGAGTGTTGGCGAACGGGTTGTAGCAGCAGGAGTCAATGAATTGCATGCACAGCAATCTGTTCGAATCTGGACACGTGAACGAGGTTTGTAATGGATATATCTCGCCAGTTTATCAACAATCCGATTCGCGTCTGGCTGACCATTTTATTGCTGAGCATAGGTGGAGTATTTGCTTTGCTGAACATTGGCCGCCTGGAAGACCCGGCATTTACTATAAAAACCGCGGTTATTGTTACCCATTATCCCGGTGCATCCGCACAACAGGTTGAAGAGGAAGTAACCCTGCCTTTGGAGAACGCGCTGCAACAACTGCCGTATCTCGATAATGTCAGTTCAATTTCTTCTAATGGCCTGTCACAAATCACCGTGAATATTGCTTCACACTATCACTCCAGCGAACTACCACAAATCTGGGACGAGCTGCGGCGGCGGGTTGGCGATGCGTCCCGACAGTTCCCTCCTGGCGTCGCTTCTCCTTTTGTGAATGATGATTTTGGCGACGTTTATGGCTTTTTCTTTGCCATTTCTGGAAACAATTTTACCAACCCAGAACTGGTTCGCTACGCTGAACAACTTCGCCGTGAACTGGTACTTGTTCCCGGTGTAGGCAAAGTTGCTATTGGTGGTGAGATCCCTCAGCAAGTCAACATTGATGTATCCCTGACTAAAATGGCTGCCCGTGGCATCACTCTAAACCAGTTGACGACTATCCTCAGTCGTCTGAACGTGGTGTCTAACGCTGGTGAGATTAAATCCGGTAGCGAGTCTATTCGCCTGCACCCACTTGGCGAGTTTGAGAATCTTAACGAACTCAGTGATCTGCTCATCAGCCCACATGGATCCGGGTCGGCTACACGGTTACGCGATATCGCTACGGTGTCACGTGGGCTCAGTGAATCTCCAACCAGTATTTACCATGCTAATGGCCGTCAGGCAGTCACAATGGGCGTTTCATTTATTCCGGGCGTTAACGTGATCGATGTTGGCCATGCGCTGGAAAATAAACTTAAGCAAATGTCGGCCGACAAACCCGCAGGGATTAAAATCGACCTTTTTTACGACCAGGCTGCAGAAGTTGCACACTCGGTAAACGGGTTTATTACTAACTTTTTTATGGCTCTGGCCATTGTCGTTGGCGTACTACTTATTTTCATGGGTATACGTAGCGGGGTCATTATTGCCGTGTCGCTGGCACTCAACGTGCTCGGCACACTACTTATCATGTACTTGTGCGGTATTGAGCTTCAGCGTATTTCACTGGGCGCGCTGATTATTGCACTCAGTATGCTGGTTGATAATGCCATTGTCATAGTCGAAGGGGTGTTGATTTCCCGCCAGCAGGGGTCAACTCTCTTTATGTCGATAAACTACGTGATCCGGCGTTCCGCTTTGCCACTACTCGGAGCGACGGTCATTGCAATTCTCGCCTTTGCACCAATAGGGCTATCTCAGGACTCTACAGGGGAGTACTGTAAATCACTGTTCCAGGTGTTATTAATTTCACTCATGCTTAGTTGGGCTTCCGCCCTGACCATCACACCGGTATTAATTAAATGGTGGTTATTTAAAGCACAGTCGCAACCTGCAGAGAGTTCCGCAGCCAACCCATACAATGGGCGATTTTATCGTTTGTATCAGCATATACTGTCTGCATTGCTGATGCGCAAGACTATTACTTTGACCGTCATGGCTGCACTTCTCGCCGCTGCTATCTGGGGGTTTGGTTCAGTTCGGCAAAACTTTTTCCCTTCTTCAAACACGCCCATTTTTTTTGTTGACCTGTGGCTTCCCTATGGTACCGATATAGCGACAACTGAGAAAATTACCAGTGATATTGAGACAGCAATTAACGGCCAGCCAGGTGTTGTGACCACCGTAGCGACTATTGGTCAGGGCAGTATGCGATTTATCCTCACCTACAGCGGGCAGCGGCAGTACAGCAACTATGCGCAAATCATGGTGCGGATGGAGAATCAACGCAATATTGCTGCTCTGATGCGCCATGTTGATACTTATGTTGCGCGTAACTATCCACAAGTTAATGCCAGCACTAAGCGTGTCATGTTTGGTCCATCCGGCGACAGTCCAATAGAGGTGAGGATAAAAGGTCCGGATCCAGACAGGCTGCGCCAGATAGCCAGCCAGGTGAGCACGATTCTTTCTGCTGACCCAGCAACGGACAGTGTGCGCAATGACTGGCAAAACCGCAGTAAAGTCCTTCGCCCGCAGTATTCTCCCACTTTGGGTCGTGAGCTTGGGGTGGATAAACAGGATATCGACAACGCGTTACAAATGAATTTCTCCGGAAGCCGTGTAGGTTTGTACCGCGAAGGAGCGGATTTGTTGCCAGTGATAGTCCGCCCGCCAGATGCAGAGCGCCAGGATGCTAATCACCTGAATAACGTGCTGGTCTGGAGCCAAAGTCAACAACAATATATTCCGCTCAGTAACGTTGTTAGTGGTTTTAAACTCGAATGGGAAGACCCGCTAATTCTCCGCCGTGACCGTAGCCGCGTGCTAACAGTACAGACCGGCCCCGATCCACTGACAGACCAAACGTCCGGGGATATACTTGCTCGGGTGAAACCGCAAATTGATGCGCTATCTCTTCCGCACGGCTACAGTATCGAATGGGGGGGAGATGCAGAGAACTCCAGCGAAGCACAACAAGGGCTGTTTACGACCCTACCATTGGGTTTTCTGGTTATGTTTGTTATCACCGTGCTGATGTTCAGTTCCATGAAAAACGCGATTGCCATTTGGCTGACAGTTCCATTGGCATTGATTGGTGTCACTCCAGGATTTTTGATAACCGGGATACCTTTTGGCTTTATGGCGTTAATCGGTTTACTCAGCCTGAGTGGTATGCTCATTCGTAACGGTATTGTGCTGGTTGAAGAGATTGAGCAACAGAAGCAGGAAAAACAGCAGCAGGAAGCGATTGTTTATGCTGCCACGTCCCGTCTGCGCCCTATCCTGCTAACCGCATTTACCACTGTACTCGGCCTGGCTCCGTTATTACTTGATGTCTTCTTCCAAAGTATGGCGGTTGTCATTATGTTTGGCCTTGGTTTTGCGACAGTCCTGACACTGCTGGTTCTGCCAGTCATTTATGCCTGTTTCCATAAAAAGGATATGAAGCCACAGCCATGAACAGTACCGGACTGAATATTATTAAAACACTGGGATGCATGACCGCAGTCACTTTCTTTACCATTTATAATACGGTAGATAACTATGACTACGGTTATCACTGGATACTCGGTTTCTTAACGTTTATTTCAACTATTGCGACACCGCTTTTTTTTGTCGTGGCAGGCTACCTGGACTCACAATCGCGCCATGATTCTCAATGGCAAATGAACAAAATCAAAAGCATAATAATTGTCTTTCTATTCTGGATGACGGTTTACTACCTCTGGGCGCCCTACCAACGCGGCTATCTTATCCAACCCTGGTTTGTGTTTGCATTTATCGTTATTTACACCCTCCATCCGGTTATTGAATGGCTCAGTCACAGACGCATGCTATTTGTTAGCGTGATTATTACACTACTGCTCTCGTATGGGTACGATCTGCTGTCAGCACTACGCCCTGATATTCATGCACTAAGCCTGCCACCACAGTACCGTCTATGGACATGGCTGCTATTTTATTTGACGGGGCAGATGTTTAGTGACCCGCTGGTGACCAAGTGGCTGACACATGAAAAAGTAGTCAAAGGCGCAATGTTCGCCATACCCTTTATTTATCTTTTCACCTGGTTTTATGAACGCTATTTCTTTTTTGCTCTGTTTAAAGCAGACAGAAATGCATTCATTCTTACTGGCTCACAGATTTATATTCTGGTAGTAGCTCTGGTTATTGCGGCTAACGGCGTTCAGTTTCGTAAGAACTGTGAGTTAAAAGAGACTATCCTCGCCACCATCAGCAAAACGATGACCGGCGTATATATTCTTCACTACTCTGTATTTCACCTGCTCACCACGTTGATACCGATTACGTCATTGGGAACCAAATTAATGCTGATCGTACTGACGTTTATCACCTCGGTGCTGATCTCTATGTTGATACTGTCAAATTCTGTGCTGAAGAAAGTGATCACAATTTAATTACATGGACGTTGCGTGGTTGAACCATTACCGTATTGCTATAACTCTGCCTGGTACGCCTGACCAGGCAGTAAACCATTTTTGTGAAAGCGCGTATGAACCAGAAATAGCACGGCGGGATAACCAGGAAACCTTTTCATCGCCCTGTTGACGACCAAACTGTATACACTTTTAATAACTCCACGCCAGCACGTGGAGTTATTTTGTTTGTAACTATGTGGCCCAAAATATGGCCCAAACGGCGGCTATAGACCGCAAAAAACACAACGTTTGCTCAGGGTAAATCAAAGATTACCTATTTCAGCAAGCGCACCTTAACGGATTTCCCTTTGATTTTACCTTGCTGCAATTGCTTCCAGGCGTGACGGGCAACCGACTGTTTCACCGCTACGTAAGCATGCATGGGGTGAATGGCAATTTTGCCGATATCAGCGCCATCCAGCCCAATATCACCGGTTAATGCACCCAGAATATCACCGGGGCGCATTTTAGCTTTTTTACCGCCATCAATAGCCAGGGTTGCCATTTCCGCTTCAAGTGGCAGAACCCTGCCAGTAGCAGGTGCCGGGCTCCAGTCCAGTTTCATGTGGAGCATTTCTTCCAGCACATTTGCGCGAGTGGCCTCTTCAGGCGCGCACAGACTCACCGCTACGCCACTTTCACCGGCACGCGCGGTTCGCCCAATACGGTGAACATGAACTTCCGGGTCCCAGGCCAATTCGAAATTCACGACCATTGCCAGCGCTTTAATATCAAGCCCACGAGCAGCAACGTCGGTTGCCACCAGCACACGGCTACTGCCATTGGCAAAACGTACCAGTGTCTGATCCCTGTCGCGCTGCTCCATGTCACCATGCAAAGCCAACACGCTCTGATTACTGGCAGTCAGCGCATCACAAACAGACTGGCAATCTTTTTTGGTATTACAAAACACCACACAAGAGGCTGGTTGTTCACGGCTCAATAACGCCTGTAACACAGCAATTTTTTGGTGCCGGGGAACTTCATAAAACTGCTGTTGTACCGCCGGTAACGCTTCTGCTGTGTCAATTTCAATCGCCAGTGGTTCATGCTGATAACGTTGGCTGATGGCCGTAATAGCCGCAGGCCAGGTGGCAGAAAACAACAGGGTTTGCCGCTGTGCGGGTGCAAATGCAACCACTTCATCAATGGCATCTGCAAACCCCATATCCAACATGCGGTCGGCTTCATCCAGTACCAGTGTGCGCAAACCTTCCAGGTTCACGGTTTGCTTGTTAAGGTGATCAAGCAACCGGCCAGGCGTCGCCACAATAATATGTGGCGCATGAGTCAGCGAATCACGTTGTGCGTTAAATGGCACACCCCCGCAGAGTGTCAGAACCTTAATATTCGGCATACCGCGAGCCAGTCGACGTAATTCACCCGCAACCTGGTCGGCTAATTCGCGCGTTGGGCATAGCACCAGAGCCTGGGTATTAAAGTGAGTTGAATCAATATGCTGTAACAGGCCAAGTCCAAATGCTGCTGTTTTACCACTCCCCGTTTTCGCCTGGGCGCGAACATCTTTTCCACCAAGAATGGCGGGTAATGCCGCAGCCTGAACTGGCGTCATAGCCAGGTAGCCGAGGGTTTCAAGTGTCGCGAGTTGTTCAGGAGACAGTGCGTTAAGTTCAGCAAATGAGGTCACAGTGATAATTCCGGATAAAAGCCAGTGGGCGGCAATAATACCATCCCTCGACTGAATTGCATGGCGAATTATTTACTCAGGCGCGAGTGAGCCTTTCAGGTACTTAACACAAACTTTTTAATGAATGGATGCTGTAACGAAATGCATCAAAGGTAAATTTTCCGGAAATTTCCTTTTTTACCCTGATAACTGCCTGTTCTCTTTTATAATCAATTAAGGTTTTTCATATGTTTGAACACAGTTGATGGCAATAACCAGGAGGAGACCGGTTGATGATGAAGTCCGTTCTGCGTCGCCCACGAACACTTTTTCTTGCCATCCAAGTTGCCCTTAGTGGCGCAATACTTGGTTTAAGCCCCGCCCCAGCACTGGCTGAAGAAGGGCTGAATAATTACCCACAAACACCCGATCAAACACTTGGGCCACTGTTTACTGAGGTCCAGCGTTCCAAACTGTTTGCGGATCAAAAAACCTTTACTGATGCAATTGCTAAAGGCGACCCGCTGATGATCCTTGCGGATTACCGCATGCAACAGCATCAGTCCGGGTTTGATTTACGCCACTTTGTTGCGCTTAACTTCGTTATGCCCCATGAGAGTGAAAAGTATGTTCCACCGAGCGGACAGTCGCTACGTGAACATATCGACAGCCTGTGGCCTGTACTGACGCGCAGCACCGATAATGTCGATGAACGGGATTCATTACTACCGCTTCCCAAACCTTATGTCGTGCCTGGTGGCCGGTTCCGGGAAGTTTATTACTGGGACAGTTATTTCACTATGCTGGGGCTCGCTGAAAGTGGCCACTGGGACAAAATCCGCGATATGGTAGAAAACTTCGCCTCTGAGATAGACAAGTGGGGGCATATTCCTAATGGCAACAGAACCTACTATCTCAGTCGTTCCCAACCGCCGTTCTTTCCATTGATGGTTTCATTACTGGCGAGCCATGATGGCGATGAAGCCCTGGTTAAGTGGTTGCCAGAAATGAAAAAAGAATATGCATACTGGATGGCAGGTAGCAATCAACTGGCACCAGGCGAAGCACACCGCCGCGTGGTCAAACTTGCTGATGGCGCGGTTCTTAACCGCTACTGGGATGACGAAGATACACCTCGCCCGGAATCCTGGCTGGATGACGTGACAACCGCGAAACATTACCCTTCGCGTCCTGCTACTGATATTTATCGGGATTTACGCGCCGGTGCGGAATCTGGCTGGGATTTCAGTTCCCGCTGGATGGATGATCCAGAACAGTTAGGCTCCATCCGTACAACCAGTATTGTTCCGGTTGACCTTAATGCCATGATGTACCAGATGGAGAAAATACTGTTCCGGGCCAGTAAAGCCGCTGGCGACAACACAGAGGCCAGCCGCTATGACAGTCTTGCTGAGAAACGCCAGCAAGCTATTGAATCACATATGTGGAATAACAAAGAAGGTTGGTATGCCGACTACGATTTGCAAACCCATAAAGTGCGTAATCAACTAACGGCAGCCGCACTTTTTCCATTGTATGTTAAAGCAGCTGCTACAGACCGTGCCCAAAAAATGGCTAAAGTCACTGAGGAAAAACTACTGAAATCTGGCGGCATTGCTACAACACTTGTGCGCAGTGGCCAGCAGTGGGACCTGCCAAACGGTTGGGCACCGTTGCAATGGGTAGCCGTCGAAGGGCTGAAAAACTATAACCAGCCCAGCCTTGCAATGGAAATAACCTGGCGTTTTCTGACTAATGTTCAACATACCTACAACCGTGAACACAAATTACTGGAGAAATATGATGTCACCACTACAGGGGTTGGCGGTGGAGGCGGTGAATATCCACTCCAGGATGGTTTTGGTTGGACCAATGGCGTCACGCTAAAAATGCTGGACTTGTTGTGCGGTAAAAAATCACCGTGCAATGATGTACCAGAGACTCGCTCCACTGTAGCGGGCTCTGATATGGGCGCTACACCTGCCAGCACAACTGTTGCCACTCCAGCAAACGTCGTAACGCCCCAACCAGATACGGTGAGTAACGTGGCAAACAGCAAGTAATTTTTCACCGCTACAGGCCCAGGCGGGCCTGTACTTTCTTCACTTATAGCTCCCATCTTCACACTCCAGCAGCCTTTACACTGGAAGTGGCAACTTTGCTTATTTCCATTAATACTGATGAATACTCACAGCTATGCGTAAGTTTGCCTTAAGTTTCTGGCAACCACGCCGATAACAAAAAAACATCTGTCAGGTGTAACTACAAGGAATTACCGGTGGGCAATTATAGTGAACAATTTTTAAAACAAGGGCAGCTTGCTGTTCTTGGTGTACTTAAGGATTTGGTTAAATCCCAGGCACCTGTGTGCGTGTCCTGGTCTAAGGGGCAATTTATTAGCCGTATGCTGTCCGTAGATACGGGTGGGCTGGTTATTGATTATGGTAGTCAGGACCGGGAAAACCAGGAAGTATTAAAAGCCACTTCTGTCACGGTTACCGCAGAAACACAAGGTGCCAAAGTCGAATTTACGCTTAATGGAATGGTTGATGAAACTTACCAGGAGCTGCCTGCGTTCACCAGCCCATTGCCCGATAGCCTTTGGTATGTACAACGCCGTGAATTCTTTCGTATTACGCCCCCCGCTCACCCACCTTATTTCTGCAATTTTTCACTACCAGGTGAAGATAAACTCTCCGGTGTGATTCAGGATATTTCCCTTGGGGGCATGGGCATTTTATTACGCCAAAATTTACCTGATACCGTTACAGCCGGCATGATGATCCCACAGGTCGAAATCGATATGCAGGAATGGGGGATTTTTAAGTTTGATACTCAACTGCTGTCGTTGTCAGAGCGAAAAATTATCGACAATAAAAATGAAACCGTGACAATGCCGCGTTTGAGCTTCCGCTTTCTGAATCTGGGGCCTGCTCAGGAACGAGATTTGCAAAAAGTGATATACGAGCTTGAGCGGGCAGCCCGGCAAAAGGCTGACCGCGTCAAATAAGTTACATGGCATCCAGCGCTTTATTTATTTTCCATAAATAACGCGGCGCTTGTGCTGCAGGGTGTTTTTTTACCACATGCTGAAAAAAAGCGTCGCGGTCAAGTTTGTTGATTTTCTCAATTGCCGTTGCTCTGTCAGAAGAAAACGAACGCAGTAGCGCTCCCGCGCCATTGGCATAGGAGACAGCCAGTGCATCCTGCATCACTTCCGGATCCTGGATGCCTGCCAATGGCCCTTTTTCAAGAATGCTGAGGTAAGCCGCCCCCACAGATATATTCCGCTCTGGGTTCTTCAACTCACTGTCGGTTGGTTGCCCTGCCCACCCCATACGCCGCCAGACATCTTTCCCGGCGGTAGAAGCTTTGATTTGCATAAGCCCAACGGCGTTAGAAGCACTGACTACATTTGGATTGCCACCGGATTCAACGGCAATAATTGCGGTAATCAACTCGGGGCTGACACCCCATGAACTCCCTGCCTGCTGGCTTATTGGCATCCACTGTTTTGCCCGTGCGACAGGCAATTCAGGATCCCAGGGTTGTTGTTTATATTCATGGCCAGAACAGCCAACTAATAGCACCACCAAAAACAGTAACCACCTGGACTTCACATACCGCATCCGTCTTCCCTTCATCCTGTTCATAATTGCACCAACTACGCTGGTAACGAACACCTGTTGATGACAACACAAGGTGTACGCGGCATCATACTCAAATACGTCGCCAAGTCAGCAAGGAATTAGCATGCCAGTTATTCATCTCATCGCCCCTTCAGGTTATTGTGTTAAGCAGGAAGCCGCACGCCGTGGCGTGGAAAGGCTGGTCAGTTCAGGGCATGAGGTACAAAACCAGGCAGTACTTCCACGCCGTTTCCAGCGTTTTGCGGGAGATGACAATGCCCGACTTTCCGATCTTTCTGAAATTGCCCAACTGAGCAATAGCACCGACATTGTGTTAGCTGTTCGGGGTGGATACGGCATGACCCGCCTGGTTGAATCCATCGATTTTGACGCCATTGCCCAACGCCTTGAACAAGCACCTCTGGCTATCTGTGGGCACAGCGATTTTACTGCTTTTCAAATGGCATTACTGGCCAAACACCCGCAGGCCATCACCTTTAGTGGCCCAATGCTTACGGGTAATTTTGGTGCTGAAGACCTCAATACGTTCACCTGGAACCATTTCTGGCAGGCCTTGCAAGAACCAGAGTTCACATTGCAGTGGGTAAGCGAAAGTACGCCTTTCGAAACTAGCGGCACTCTGTGGGGTGGCAACCTTTCCATGATAGCATCTATGGTTGGCTCATCCTGGTTACCCAATATTGACGGGGGAATTCTGGTTCTGGAAGATGTGAATGAACACCCTTTCCGGGTCGAACGCATGCTGATACAACTCCTGCGTGCTGGCATTCTCAATAAGCAACGTGCCATTATTCTCGGCAGTTTTAACGGAACTACACTTAATAGCTATGATGACGGCTACAATTTCGATGTTATGTGTGATTTCCTGCGCAGCAAACTGACCGTGCCGCTGGTTACCGGGCTGAATTTCGGCCATGAAGCCCGCACAGTAACACTGCCGCTGGGTGCGACGGCACGTTTATCACACCAGGGAGACATGGCGATGTTAACGATCTCAGGTCATCCAGTGTTACGCCGTTAAAAATAAACGCTATTTCACGGGTTTCATTGATGAAAACTGTGGTAGCGTTTAAGAAACGAACACTTCACTATAAGGAGATATGTGGTCTTGGACGCTGATGTCATTTTTAAGCTTTTTATACTGGGATCGTTGCTGGTTACCTGTAGCATTTTATTGAGCTCCTTCTCATCGCGTCTTGGCATTCCCATTCTGATTATTTTCCTCGCTATCGGGATGCTGGCTGGGGTAGATGGTATCGGTGGAATTCCTTTCGATAATTACCCCTTCGCATATCTCATCAGTAACCTTGCTCTTGCGATGATACTGCTTGATGGCGGAATGCGAACCCAGGCCAGTTCATTCAGGGTTGCGCTCTGGCCTTCCCTTTCTCTCGCCACTGTGGGGGTTCTGATAACCTCCGGCCTTACAGGTATTGCAGCCGCATGGCTGTTCAACCTCGATTTAATGCAAGGATTATTGATAGGCGCGATTGTTGGCTCGACCGATGCCGCCGCTGTCTTTTCCATGCTCGGGGGTAAAGGGTTGAATGAGCGCGTCAGTTCAACACTGGAAATCGAATCCGGCAGCAACGACCCAATGGCGGTGTTTTTAACCATAACCTTGATAGAGATGATTCAACGCCACCAGACCGGGCTTGACTTAATGTTTGTGGTACACATTATCCAGCAATTTGGTTTAGGTATTACCCTTGGGCTGGGCGGTGGCTGGGTATTACTCCAAACCATTAACCGTATCAGCCTGCCGCATGGGTTGTATCCGCTATTGGCACTCAGCGGTGGAATAATGATTTTCGCCATTACCACAGAACTTAATGGTAGCGGGATCCTCGCCGTTTATTTGTGTGGTTTCCTGCTGGGTAACCGGCCAATTCGCAGCCGCTTTGGTATCCTGCAAACTTTCGATGGCCTGGCCTGGCTGGCACAGATTGGCATGTTCCTGGTGTTGGGGTTACTCGTCACGCCATCTAATTTGTGGGCCATTGCCCTGCCTGCATTGTTATTGTCTTTATGGATGATTTTTTTCGCCCGCCCCCTGTCCGTGCTTATTGGGTTGCTACCTTTCCGTGGCTTCAACTTACGCGAGCGGGTTTTCATCAGTTGGGTTGGCTTGCGAGGTGCCGTGCCGATTATTTTGGCCGTATTCCCGATGATGGCAGGCCTGGACAACGCATCACTGTTCTTCAATGTGGCCTTTTTTGTGGTGCTGGTATCACTCTTTTTGCAGGGTAGTACCTTAGGGTTCGCGGCAAAGAAGGCCAAAGTTATCGTGCCACTGACTGGCTGGCCTATTTCACGCATCGGGCTGGATATTCACCCACGTAACCCTTGGGAGCAGTTTGTTTACCAACTCAGCGCCGAAAAATGGTGCATCGGTGCGGCATTGCGAGACCTGCAAATGCCACCAGAAACCCGGATTGCCGCGCTGTTTCGCGATAATACGCTGCTTCATCCTTCCGGCAGTACCCGCCTTGAAGAAGGCGATATCTTGTGCGTTATTGGACGCGAGCGCGATTTGCCTGCCCTGGGGAAATTATTCAGCCGCACACCACCTGAATCTGTCTCGCTGGATCAGCGCTTCTTTGGTGACTTTGTTCTGGATGCCAGTGCTCGCCTGGGCGATGTTGCGGTTATTTATGATTTGGACCTGTCAGGGGATACAAATCACGAGCAAAGCGTGGGAGAAATGTTTGTTCATATTTTGGGTGCAGAACCCGTTGTGGGCGATCAGATTGAATATGCAGGCATGATCTGGACCATAGCAGAGAAAGAAAATAACCGTATCAGTAAGCTCGGCTTGCGTTTTGCCGACGAAGAGTCGCAGTAAGCTTGTTTGCAAGATAACAATGCCCCTGGATATGAACGTTACATACCAGGGGCGAGTGATGAACCGGGTTTACGTTACAGTGTCACAACTGGTACACGCGGTGCCAACGCGCACATCAGCTCATAGCCAATAGTTCCTGCTGCACGGGCAACATCATCTACCAATACATTGCGCCCCCACAGTTCAACAGGCGAGCCAATATCAGCATGTGGGCAAGGCGTTAAATCAACTGCCAGCATATCCATGCTCACGGCCCCTGCTAATGTTGTCATAACACCATCGACCCAAATGGGTGTAGCGTCTGTCGCCGTTCTTGGGTAACCATCGGCATATCCTGCAGCAACAATACCTATACGCTGTTTTTTTGTAGCGCGATAACGGCTGCCGTACCCTACGGTGTCGCCAGCATTAAGGTGCTGGATAGCAATGATTCGGCTGTTCACCGTCATTGCAGGTTGGAGCCCAAAGGGGGCAATATCCTGAGGGTGGCTCGATGGTGATGCACCATACAAAACAATGCCAGGCCTGACCCAATCATAATGGGCTTCAGGGCACCACAGTACGGCTGCTGAGTTTGCCAGTGAACGGGGTATATCCAAACCTTCCGCCGCCTGGTTGATACATACCATTGCGTCGTCAATGCCACCCGGCTGGTCGGCCCTTGCAAAGTGCGCCATCAGGGTAATTTCACCCACCTGCGTTAGTGAAACTAATTGCTGCCAGACGGAATTCACCTGTTCAGGACGAAAACCCAGTCGGTTCATACCACTATTTGTTTTCAGGTAGACATTGACCGGTTTTTTACCCGAACTGGCTGCCAGCATTGCCAGTTGCCAGTCACTGTGAACACTGGTAGTCAACCCGTACTCATGGCACAAGGCCAGTTCCTGAGCATCAAAAAAGCCCTCAAGGAGCAGGATTGGCCCTCTCCAGCCCGCTTGTCTTAACCACAATGCATCTTCAATATTCAGCAAAGCAAATCCGTCAGTCCCGCTAGCCAGTGCCGGCCAGATACGCTTCAGCCCATGCCCGTAGGCATCGGCTTTCACAACACTCCAGATTTTCGTATGGGCTGCCTGCTGACGCACCTGGCACAAATTATGGCTGATGGCCTGTAAATCAATAGTGGCACTAATTGGGCGGGTCATACACCCTCCCCGTGGTGCACACCAGGATTGACAGATGAACGAGCCGGACGTGCTGAGAATCCTGGCTGATAACGTATCACCCCAAGATCAGCGGATTCGATGTCCGGTTGGCGGCCGGAAACCAGGTCAGTAATTAGCTTCCCTGACCCACATGCCATTGTCCATCCGAGAGTGCCATGCCCGGTATTAAGCCACAAATTACGCAACCTCGTAGGCCCAATAACGGGCGTGCCGTCCGGTGTCATTGGGCGCAAACCCGTCCAGAATGTTGCCTGCTCAACATGGCCACCCTGTGGGTACAGATCCCGGACAACCATTTCCAGGGTTTTGCGCCGGCGTTCCGGTAAGTCCATGTTGAACCCAACAATCTCAGCCATACCGCCAACCCGAATCCGTTCATCGAAACGCGTTATGGCAATTTTATAGGTTTCATCCAACACCGTTGAAACCGGTGCGCCAGACTCGTTGGCAACTGGGATAGTCAGTGAATATCCTTTCAGTGGATAAACAGGAATGGAAACAATGTCATTAAGCATTGATGTCGACCAGGCACCAAGAGCAAGTACCCAGGCATCGGCTTGCAAAATTTCCTCGCCACAACGCACACCAGCAAGCCTGTCACCTTCAACCAGTAACTGGTCAATAGCCGTATTGAACCTGAAATTAACCCCTGCATTCACAGCCATTTTGGCAAGGTTTTTCGTAAAGAGCTGGCAGTCACCTGTTTCATCATTCGGTAACCGCAGACCACCTGTGAGTTTATATGCAACATTAGCCAGTGCTGGTTCTATTGTTGCCAACTCTGCAGACTCCAGTAACTGATACGGTACCCCCGCTTCCCGAAGTACAGCGATATCTTTCTCTGCACTGGCAAACTGTGCCGCTGTTCTAAATAGCTGCAGTGTTCCTCCCTGACGCCCTTCATACTCAATCCCGGTGTCCTCACGCAATCCACGCAAACAATCACGGCTATATTCAGCAAGACGTACCATCCGCGCTTTATTCTGTGCATAGTGTGCCGCATCACAGTTGCGTAGCATCTGCCACATCCACTTTAACTGTGCTGCGGAACCATCCAGGTGAATAGCAAGCGGTGCATGGCGCTGAAACATCCATTTAACCGCTTTCAACGGGATCCCCGGAGCCGCCCAAGGCGCAGCATAACCTGGTGAAACCTGCCCGGCATTCCCGGCACTGGTTTCTTCTGCTGCATCAGGCTGACGGTCAACGACTGTGACATCGTGGCCTGCCTGGCGTAAATACCAGGCGCTTGCAACACCAACCACTCCACTTCCAAGCACCACCACTCGCATATCCAACCTCAATAGTCGATAAAGAATAATCATCTGGTCACAAATTGATAACCCAGATGAAAATGTTATTCAACATATGACTTTTTTATGGTGAGCACTCTCACAACATCAGGATGCAGCTATATGTAGCGCTTAATGCCAAAAAGTTATCGGCGCTATTTTTTTACAGAGGAAAATGCTGCATCCGCAGTTTTAACCGAAAAAAATTGCGTATATCTGATGATGAAAAATATACGTCAGCACTCCCTAAGTTGCTGGTGTGTTCTATGCTTAAGAAGACGGTTCCCTTTATTACCGGAACTGAAACTTGAGGGGCGCGCTTATGGTCACACTGACAGCATCCGAGACACGGAAAGAAAAACGTCTGAGTGATGGGCCAGACTGGACGTTTGAGTTACTGGATAGCTATTTGCAAGAAATTGACAGAGTTGCAAAGCATTACCGGCTTAGCACCTATCCACACCAAATTGAGATTATTACTTCAGAACAAATGATGGATGCCTATTCCAGTGTTGGTATGCCTATCAATTACCCTCATTGGTCATTTGGTAAAAAATTCATTGAAACAGAGCGTATGTACAAGCATGGGCAGCAAGGGCTCGCCTATGAAATTGTGATTAACTCCAATCCCTGTATTGCTTACCTGATGGAAGAAAATACCATGACCATGCAGGCGTTGGTTATGGCGCATGCCTGTTATGGGCATAACTCTTTCTTTAAAAATAACTATCTGTTCCGTAGCTGGACAGATGCCAGTTCTATTATCGACTACCTTATCTTTGCCCGGAAATACATTACCGAGTGTGAAGAACGCCACGGGGTGGAAGAAGTAGAGAAGCTGCTCGACTCCTGCCATGCACTGATGAACTATGGTGTGGATCGCTACAAACGCCCACAGAAAATTTCGTTGCAGGAAGAGAAAGCCCGCCAGAAAAGCCGGGAAGAATACCTGCAAAGCCAGGTCAACATGCTATGGCGAACACTGCCACGTAAAGAGGATGAAGAAAAACTGGCTGATACTCAACGCCGGTTCCCAGCCGAACCACAAGAAAACTTACTGTATTTTATGGAAAAAAACGCGCCATTGTTAGAGCCATGGCAGCGTGAAATTTTACGCATTGTTCGTAAAGTCAGTCAGTATTTCTACCCGCAAAAACAAACCCAGGTTATGAATGAAGGCTGGGCAACATTCTGGCACTACAGTATTTTGAATCATTTGTATGATGAGGGAAAACTCACCGACCGCTTTATGCTTGAGTTTTTGCACAGCCATACTAACGTTGTGTACCAGCCTCCCTATAACAGCCCTTGGTATAATGGCATCAACCCTTATGCTCTGGGTTTTGCTATGTTCCAGGATATTAAGCGTATTTGCCAAACGCCGACGGAGGAGGATAAGTATTGGTTCCCGGATATTGCAGGGAAAGACTGGCTGGATACACTTCATTTCGCCATGCGTGATTTTAAAGATGAAAGCTTTATCAGCCAGTTTATGTCGCCCAAGCTTATGCGCGATTTTCGCTTCTTTGCCGTGTTGGATGATGACAGAAATAATTTTCTTGAGATCTCTGCCATTCATAATGAAGAAGGCTACCGCGACATACGTAACCGTTTATCAGCCCAGTACAACCTGAGTAACCTTGAACCTAATATTCAGGTCTGGAATGTTGACTTGCGTGGCGACCGTTCACTGACATTGCGCTATATACCGCAAAGCCGGGCTCCACTCGATAAAAGCCGCAGAGAGGTAATGAAGCATGTTCACCGCTTATGGGGTTTTGATGTGAACCTGGAGCAGCAAAATGAAGATGGTAGCGTAGAATTGTTGGAGCGCTGCCCACAACGTAACACGTAATATGTGTTGTGAGTGAAATGGCAGAATAGAAAGCGAAACGCCAGCATTAGCTGGCGTAAGATTGATGAAAAAGAAGGGAAAATCGTGGTTTTCCCTTCTTTTTAGTTAGCAGCCGAAAATCAATCAATTGATTTTCCAGGTTTTTTATTAGGTGACATCTTCTCGTTCTGTACGAACATGATGTTTGTCATAAGACTCACGCCAGCATTAGCTGGCATTTTTATATTTACATCCTGCGCTTTAAACCAGGCTCTTTTACGCAACGGCCACGAGTCATAACTGGGCTAACATCTTGAGTTGCATGGTTATACAAACACCTGCCACCAACTACTCATCTTAATTACGGGCTTAATTATCGGCTGTGAATGGCAAGGTCGCCCGGCATGGTTTTATGCATACGGTGCCAAATTTCACCACTTTCCCGTCCGTAGGTACGCACAACGTCATAGACCTGGTCTACCAGGCCATCTTTACAGATAGTGGCTAATTTGTGGTAGAAACCTAACGCAAGATTACGGGCTTCCGGGCTCGAGAAATAATGGCGGCCAATGCGGGTATACAACCCCTTCATCCCATTAAGGATCAAACCATAAATGGGGTTGCCGGAAGCAAATGCCAGGCCACGAAATATGTTGTAATCCAAATCAGCAAACGCGTCAGCATGGTCTTCCACCGCATTGGCTTTATCCAGAACCTGCGTTGCCTGGTCCGGATGCTGACGAAATGCTGTGCGAATAAAAATAGTCGCAATATTGGTACGCACTGACAGCAGGTTATCAATTAGCTGTGGCACGCTGTCGTGATCGAGGCGGGCCAGCGTTTCCAGGATATTGAGCCCGGACGTTTCCCAGAAATTGTTCACTTTGGTTGGCTTACCATGTTGGATAGTTAACCAACCATCCCGAGCCAGGCGTTGCAAGACTTCACGCAGAGTCGTTCGCGTTACGCCAATAAGCTCTGACAGCTCACGCTCTGCTGGTAAGATGGAGCCGGGTGGAAACCGATTATTCCAGATACTTTCAATGATGTACTCTTCAGCGAAACCCGCCGGGCTTTGCGCCTTAATGACCATAGAGTTATTTCCAGTTACACAAGTTCTGCAAAATACACTCATCATACCAGATGCCAGTAACGCCAGATACCCTGGCACCACGGTAAAAAAGGGATCTCAGTATTATTTCCGCCAACTTTACGTTGCGGCCAATCTGGCTTCGCCCTTGATCCAGCGATGGCTGCCGGGTAACCTGAGCAAAGTAAAAAAAACAACTCAATATTTTATGTCGAGGAATAACATTTAATCCATGGAAATATCTATTGGCCGTGCGTTATACCGCAATTTTCTTGGCCAGTCCCCAGACTGGTATAAGTTGGCGCTACTCATCTTCTTGGTTATCAACCCCCTTTGTTTCTTTTTCATCAGCCCGTTTGTTGCTGGCTGGTTATTAGTAGCAGAGTTTATATTCACCCTGGCTATGGCCCTGAAATGCTATCCGTTATTACCTGGTGGTTTGCTGGCTTTCGAAGCCCTGGTAATTGGGATGACAACGCCCGAGCGTGTACGCCATGAAATAGCAGGTAACCTGGAAGTCATTCTGCTGCTGATTTTTATGGTGGCAGGTATCTATTTTATGAAACAGCTGCTGTTAACGATTTTTACCCGGTTGCTGCTCGGTATTCGTTCTAAAGTCATCTTGTCTATGGCTTTCTGCCTGGCAGCAGCATTTATGTCGGCATTTCTCGATGCCCTGACAGTTGTCGCTGTTATCATCAGCGTGGCGGTAGGTTTTTATGGCATCTATCACCAGGTGGCTTCCAATAGTGGAGAAGAAGGCAATATTCTTGATGACAGCAGCCTGGAAACAGACAGCAGAACCATCCTCGAACAATTCCGCGGATTTTTACGCAGCCTGATGATGCATGCAGGGGTGGGCACAGCACTGGGTGGCGTAATGACCATGGTGGGCGAACCGCAGAACCTGATCATTGCCAGTGCAGCTGGCTGGCATTTTAAAGACTTTTTGCTGCGCATGGCGCCTGTAACCATTCCGGTGCTATTTTTCGGTGTTATCACTTGTGTGTTGTTAGAAAAGACCCGCACCTTTGGTTATGGTGACCCACTCCCCGAAAAAGTTCGCCAGATACTCCAGGACTATGAACTACGCAGCAGCAAAAAGCGTACACGCCAGGACACCGTGCGCCTGGTTGTTCAGGGAATCATTGCAGTATGGTTGATTGTCGCGCTGGCTCTGCACTTAGCTGAGGTTGGCCTGATTGGTTTATCGGTGATTATTTTCGCAACAGCGTTGTGCGGTGTAACCGATGAACATGCAATCGGAAAAGCGTTTACCGAGGCCCTGCCTTTCACGGCTTTGTTAACCGTGTTCTTTTCGGTCGTTGCCGTTATTATCGACCAGCACTTATTTACCCCAATCATTCAGTTTGTACTGAATGCCAGCCCCCACGCGCAGCTCTCCTTGTTTTATTTATTTACCGGCGTGCTGTCATCCATTTCTGATAACGTGTTTGTCGGAACGGTTTACATCAACGAAGCCAAAAGCGCACTGGAAGCAGGGGTCATTACACTTAAGCAATATGAAATGCTGGCGGTTGCCATCAATACTGGCACCAACCTGCCATCCGTTGCCACACCCAATGGCCAGGCAGCATTTCTGTTTCTGCTTACCTCAGCACTGGCACCCTTGATTCGCCTCTCATATGGGCGGATGGTTATCATGGCATTGCCTTACACTATTGTCCTGACTTTGGTAGGGTTGTTCTGCGTTGAATTCACGCTGATTCCTATGACTGAGTGGATGCAAGTGCATCACTGGTTCACTTCGCCAACCTTATCAATGGTGGAATAACAAAAGGTCAGTTATTGCAAAAGAACTCACAAGCGGGGTTCTTTTGCAGGTTCAGATTTTCTTACGCTATTGTTTGATATTTCGCTGGCGCAATCAGTAAGTTGGGGTAGACTGCCACACAGTGATATATCCGGGATAAAAAATTATGTTGCGATATTTAAACCAGTGTTCACGTGGCCGTGGAGCCTGGCTATTAATGGCATTGACGGCATTAGCACTGGAATTGACGGCTCTGTGGTTTCAACATGTTATGAAATTACAGCCTTGCGTTATGTGTATTTATGAACGTTGCGCTTTGTTTGGTATTTTAGCCGCATCACTGGTGGGTGCTATTGCCCCCAAAACACCTTTGCGCTTTGTGGCGATGATTATCTGGGTTTACAGTGCTGTACGTGGGTTACAGCTTTCCTGGGAACATACCATGTTGCAACTTCACCCATCGCCCTTTGCTGTGTGCCCTTTCAAGGTAGATTTTCCAACCTGGTTACCACTTGATCAATGGGTGCCACAAGTGTTTGTCGCGACAGGAGACTGCTCCGTACGCCAGTGGCAATTCCTTACACTGGATATGCCACAATGGCTGGTAGGGATTTTTGCAGCTTACCTGGTTATGGCCGTGCTGGTTATCATTGCGCAGCCTTTTAAACCGAAAAGACGCGACCTGTTTGGCCGCTAAGCAATTGTATATATTAAAGGGAGGCCGCAGCCTCCCTTTAATTTTGCATCACGTTCAGGAAATTACTGGTGAGTTTGGCGTTTCGCCTCAATATTACGCAATGCCGTTATCACATCAGCCACAATAAAACACATGCCAATTATGATACAAATAGCAGCGACCGGGATCAGTGGCAAAGGGTCATGTAATACGCCGTACGCATCAACCACTGGTGGGAAAACATAATAAGCAGCTAAAAATGCGCCAGTAGCCACTAAGAAAGCGAATATCCAAATACCTCGAATCCACTTTTGCATGTTATTCGTTCCTGATGGTATCAAAACAAACAGAAAAGCAACGCGACAGGAAAACTCATAGGCCAGGTTGCCCCGACTAACAACGCGCTTAATCCCCGAATAACTGGCCTTTCCTTTGCCAAAAAAAACGTAATCAGCGTGCATAAAAATGCCATTACGCCATAAAAAACCAACATCTTCTGGTAAATTGTCATAGTTTCACACAAAACGTCACTTGACTTGCTGGCGTAATATGCGCGTTTTGTTGACTCAGATCAAGTTTATCACTCTGAGATTTACTACTGCAGCGGTGAGTCGGTAAAAAAGGCCTATAAAACAGGGTGAACGGCCAGATACCCGCTATCATAAGACAGGCTATCAATTTAAGACGGGAGCAGAATTATTTCTCCCACTCCGGCTTATTCAAAATATGCTCTTCCCAGTCACGCACATCTGATTCACGCACAGCAATATGGCGCACTGAAATGCGCTCAGCATGCATTGCCGCTTTAGAACCAGTACGCAATGGATGCCAGATTGGAAGCGGTTTGCCCTCACCCACCAGGCGGTAAGCGCAAGTGGGTGGTAACCATTCAAACTGTGTCAGGTTTTCACGCGTGAGCTTGATACAGTCGGGCTCATATTCAAAGCGGCGGGAATAATTACGGCACTGGCAGGATTTGATATTAAGCTGCTGGCAGGCAACATTGGTAAAATAAATTTCGTCAGTATCTTCATCCTGCAATTTGTGAAGACAACATTGCCCACACCCATCACACAACGACTCCCACTCAGCATCACTCATCTGCTCCAGGGTTTTCACTGCCCAAAATTCTTCTGCCGCCATTATTTAGCCCACCATCAAAAATAAGCTGCACCTTATAAACACTCTGCACCCAGGATGCAAGTCTTTAAATTGATGACCTGGGCACTACAACACTCGAGTAGATACCGACTTCCCGTCAAAAACCACTTCCAAATTATCACCGCTGTTTAGCGGGCCAACCCCTTCCGGCGTACCAGTGAGCACTACATCACCAGGGCGTAAGGTGAAATATTTGCTCATATAAGCAATTAACGGAATGATCGGCGTGATCATATCTTCCGTATTCCCTTGCTGGCGCCATTCGCCATTAATTTTTAACCCTAAAACTGTATTTTGTGGATTATTAGCAAAATCTTTAGCCGGGATAAAACCAGACATCGGGCAAGCGTTATCAAACCCTTTCGCTTTTTCCCAAGGCCGCCCCGTTTTTTTCAGTTCCGCCTGAACCTGGCGCAAAGTCAGATCAAGTGCCACACCATAACCCACAATACCCTGAATAACCTGCTCGGTAGTTGCCTGACGTAAGGTAGTACCAATGAGTACCGCTAATTCGACTTCATGATGGATTTCACCCAAACCTTGCGGCAGTGCCAATGGCTGTTTCAAATCACACAATGCTGTTTCTGGCTTAATAAACAGTACAGGCTCTTGCGGGGTTGCACTGCCCATCTCTTTGATGTGCTTTGCATAATTACTCCCCACACAGACCACTTTATTTACTGGATAATCGAGCAAACAGCCCTGCCAGTCATGATGCTGATACATGCTAATCCCCTGTAAAATGTTTTTACCTTGTTGATAAAACAACTATTGCGGTGAGCGTGGGGTGTGTCAATGACAAAATAGTAAGGTGATGAAAGAAAACAGGCAGCAGGGAAATACGCTGCCTGGCAGGAACATTAATTTTTATCCTGTACTTCGCGATGCTGCTTGAGTAAGTCCTCTACCGGAGGTGGTATTTGTAAATAATACCCTTGTGTTTCCAGGGCTTCTCTTACGGTATCAATATTGGCATTAGCCAGCTTTTTATCACCATTGAGTGGTAAGAGCATGGTCATAATAGGCTTTCCAAAACCCGCCATTAGCGCTTCCGGCACCCGGGAGAAATCGTCTTTTTTTTCAACATAAAGATAAGTCTGGTCGCGCTTGCTACTTCTATAGATCACACAAAACATGTTTTTTACTCTGAATCATTCGTTGGTGACTTGCTTCAACATATTCTGAACTATAACATGCCTGCTATGCTTGGGATATCGTCCCGTATTTTCGGGAATTTAAACTGAATTGAGTAAGGCCAGGATGTCAAATTCGCCCATTGAACTAAAAGGCAGTAGTTTTACACTCTCCGTGGTTCATTTGCATGATGCAAACCCCGCGCTTATCCGCAAAGCTCTTGAAGACAAAGTGGCCCAGGCCCCGGCATTTTTAAAAAATGCACCCGTTGTTGTGAATGTAGCCGATGTTGATGGCGCAATAATCTGGCAGCAAGTTAATGAAGCTGTTAGTGCATCGGGTTTACACGTTGTAGGTGTCAGTGGTAGTAAAAACCCGCAATTTAAAGCGCAAGTAGAATTGGCGGGCCTTCCTTTGCTAACTGAAGGCGCTAAACCCCCTCGCCCAGTACGTGAAGCAAAGCAAGACACGCCTCCTGCAACGCCTGAAGTCACCGTTTCCAGAACACGTCTGATTGATACCCCGGTACGTTCCGGGCAACGTATCTACGCTCAGCACAGTGATCTGGTTGTGACAAATCATGTGAGTGCCGGTGCTGAACTTATTGCCGATGGTAATATTCATGTATACGGCACCATGCGAGGACGGGCACTTGCTGGCGCAGCAGGTGATAAAGACGCACAAATATTTTGTACTCACCTCGTTGCTGAGCTGGTCTCAATTGGTGGGGTCTACTGGCTGAGTGACCAGGTTCCAACAGATTATTATGGTAAAGCGGCACGGCTAAAGCTGGTCGGCGGCGCTTTAACGGTTCAACCTTTATACTAAATAAGCCCTTTAACAAGGAACTCCTCTATGGCACGCATTATTGTTGTTACATCGGGTAAAGGGGGCGTTGGAAAGACTACGTCCAGCGCGGCCATCGCTACAGGTCTGGCCCAAAAGGGAAAAAAGACCGTTGTTATCGATTTCGATATTGGTCTGCGTAATCTTGATTTGATCATGGGTTGTGAACGTCGTGTGGTTTATGATTTCGTTAATGTGATTCAGGGCGACGCAACTCTCAACCAGGCGCTGATTAAAGACAAACGTACCGAGAACCTGCATATTCTTCCCGCCTCGCAAACACGTGACAAAGATGCACTGACTCGTGAAGGGGTTGGCAAGGTTCTGGACGAACTGAAAAAAATGGAGTTTGATTTCATTGTCTGCGATTCACCTGCGGGCATTGAAACCGGGGCGTTAATGGCACTCTATTTTGCAGATGAAGCCGTAATTACTACGAACCCTGAAGTCTCTTCTGTGCGTGACTCTGACCGCATACTCGGTATCCTTTCATCTAAATCTCGCCGCGCTGAAGCTGGCGAAGACCCTATTAAAGAACACCTGCTATTGACTCGCTACAATCCGGGGCGGGTTAATAAAGGTGATATGTTGAGCATGGAAGACGTGCTTGAGATTCTGCGCATTCCGTTGGTTGGTTTGATTCCCGAAGATCAGTCAGTTTTACGTGCATCAAACCAGGGTGAGCCTGTAATTCTTGATACTGAGTCAGATGCAGGTAAAGCCTATGCCGATACAGTAGACCGCCTGCTGGGTGAAGAACGTCCTTTCCGCTTCATTGAAGAAGAAAAGAAAGGTTTCCTCAAACGCCTGTTCGGAGGATAAATTATGGCACTGCTCGACTTTTTTCTTTCACGAAAAAAGAATACCGCCAATATTGCAAAAGAGCGCTTGCAGATAATTGTGGCAGAACGTCGCCGTAGCGAAATGGAACCCCAATATCTGCCCCAGTTAAAACGCGATATTCTGGAAGTGATTTGTAGGTATGTGAAAATTGACCCTGAGATGGTCACTGTTCAGTTAGACCAGAAAGGTGATGATATTTCAGTTCTGGAATTGAACGTCACACTCCCCGAAACTGAAGAAACCAAGTAACACTGGCTATACACCCACGCAATTATATGTGGTGCCCGCCTGAACAGGTTCTAACGCAGCCTGTTCAGGCACTGACTGTTGCGGGTTAATACTGTGCCAGTAAAGGCTTCAGGGAATCAGCCAGTAACTTTGCTCGCCAGCCATTTGTCAGCTCCGGTTTCAGGCCGGGCTTAAGTTGCCAGTGCCAGTTCAGTAACTGATTTATCTGGCGGCGCGATGCCAGCAATTCCGGGCTCAGACCACACTGTTCCCCAACCTGTTGTACAACAGCTTTAATCGCCTTAAAGGCTTTACGGTAGCCAGGCATATCAATCAGGCTGCTAATGGGCGCTGGCAGGTCGCTTTCGGGTATTTCCTGAGCCTTTTCAACAAGGCTGAGTAACGTTTTGCCATGATAGCGAATTTCGCTGCCATTAAGCCCCATGCCATCCAGCTCACCAAGTGAACCCGGTAAATAGCGAGCGACCGACAGCAAGTTTTCTTCTTTAACAACGAAGTTAACCGCCAGGTCACGTTTACGGGCTTCACGCAAGCGCCAGGACGCCAGAAGTTTGAGGCAACCCAATTGCCGTGGACGCAATTGCCACGCATTGCTAATGTCGCGCCAGGCCTCTTCCGGGTCAGTGATATCGCTGCGGCGCTGCATCATAAGCTGGCATTCGTCCAGTGCGGCATCCAGCCAGCCACTCTGTTGCGCTTCCTGATAAAGCTTGCCTGCCAGCGGCAGTAAATACCAGACATCAGCCGCAGCATACTCACACTGTTTAGTACTAAGCGGCCTGGCCAGCCAGTCGGTGCGTGCTTCACTCTTGTCCAGCACCACACCATCATATTTTTCAACCAGTTTGGCAAACCCCGTAGAAAGGGGCATTCCCGTAAAAGAAGCCAGCACTTGTGTGTCTATCATATTGACGGGCAAATTACCAAAACTGTGAAGAAAGACCTCAAGGTCTTCACTGCCAGCATGGAGATATTTGACAATATCAGACTGAGTAAGCAACGAAATAAAGGGTTGCCAGTTAGTTATATTCAACGGGTCAATTAGTGATAAACGCTCCCCATCAAACATTTGTACTAACCCCAGTTGCGGGTAAAAGGTTCTGGTGCGGACAAATTCAGTATCAAGCGCGAGGGTTGTATGACTGGCAGCGGCCTGGCACACTTCTTCAAGGGATGAATCATTTGTAATTATCTGATAGTTCAAAACAATTTCTCTATCTTTAGCTCATTACCCAAAAAAAACGCCGGGATCACCCGGCGTTATGGGAGATGGATTAAATTCTCAGGGCTTATTGTCACCTGCCTTCAGCACTTCGTCACGTAATTCTCGCCGTAAAATTTTGCCTACATTCGATTTAGGCAATTCTGAACGAAATTCAACCTGCTTAGGCACTTTATAACCTGTAAGGTGCCGACGACAAAACGTTATCAGTGCTTCTTCAGTTAATGAATCCTCTTTTTTTACAACAAAGAGTTTCACCATTTCACCACTGGCCTCTGATGGCACACCTACTGCTGCCACTTCCTGAACACCGCTATGTTGCATCACAACATCTTCGATTTCATTAGGGTACACATTAAACCCCGAGACCAGGATCATATCTTTTTTGCGATCGACAATACGCATAAAGCCTTCATCGTCCATGACGGCTATGTCACCGGTACGTAGCCAGCCATCCTGCAAAATTTCATCTGTTGCATCAGGGCGGTTCCAGTAACCCTCCATCACTTGAGGGCCTTTCACGCAGAGTTCACCAGGTTCGCCAGGCTTAACGCAATCACCATCGTCATTCACCAGACGAACATCCGTGGAAGGTACTGGCAAGCCTATGCTGCCACTGTGATAATCAATATCATGAGGATTTACGCTCACCAATGGTGAACATTCTGTGAGGCCGTATCCTTCAAGCAAATAGTGCCCGGTTAGTTTTTCCCAACGTTCAGCCACAGCGTGCTGCACCGGCATACCGCCACCAGCAGCTAAATTTAGCGTTGAGAAATCTAGCTTCTGGAACTCTGGGTTGTTAAGCAATGCATTAAATAAAGTATTCACACCCGTCATGGCAGTGAATGGATATTTGGCCAGTTCTTTAACCAAACCTGGAATGTCGCGTGGATTGGTGATAAGCAAGTTCTGCCCACCAAGCTCAATAAACAGCAGGCAATTCATGGTTAATGCAAAGATGTGATATAGCGGTAGCGCTGTGACCACCAGCTCTTTTCCGTTGAACAACAAGGGCCCATAGGTTGCTTTAACTTGCTCAATATTCGCGAGCATATTGCGATGAGTAAGCATTGCCCCTTTCGCCACCCCAGTGGTTCCGCCAGTATATTGCAGGAATGCCAGCGACGTATTTTCCAGTTCAGGTTTCACATATTGCATGCGATATCCCTGATGCATGGCGCGACGAAACGAAATAGCATCAGGCAAGTGATACTTTGGAACCAACCGCTTAACGTATTTGACGACAAAGTTAATTAACGTGCCTTTTGCCGTAGAAAGCTGGTCCCCCATGCGCGTCAGAATCACATGTTTTACTGGGGTATTTTCAACCACTTTTTCCAGTGTGTGGGCGAAGTTAGAAACAATGACTATCGCAGTGGCACCACTGTCTTTCAGTTGGTGTTCCAGCTCACGCGGGGTATACAATGGGTTAACATTCACCACAACCATTCCCGCCCGTAAAATACCAAACAACGCGACGGGATATTGCAGCAAATTCGGCATCATCAACGCAACCCGGTCTCCCGGTTTCAAACCGAGCCCTTCCTGAAGGTAAGCTGCAAATGCACGACTGCGTTCCTCCAGTTTGCGAAATGTCATGGTTTCACCCATGTTGATGAATGCTGGCTGGTCGGCATAACGCACACAGGCGTGTTCAAACAATTCAACCAGGGATTGGTAACGATCGGGATTGATCTCAGCCGGTACATCTTCCGGGTATCGGTTTAGCCAAACCTTCTTCAACGCATCACCTCTGTATGTTGTATTTATCGTCATCGCAACCCCAGAAACAAACAAATAATTAACATTATATTAACTCAGCGTACCAGTTAACTCTGTCACGCTGTGTACAGGTTGCGAAGCGCGTCACTAATTATTTTTCCGTCCATGAAAACAAAGAAACAGCGACAAAGTCACTGTTTCTAAATACTCAAACCCGGACCTCTGTTTAACTGATTATTCAGTCACAACTGATTCGACACGTGCCGGACCATAGTTGTAATACCCCCATGGAGCCGGGCGCATCCGTAAGTGGTAACCCGCCCCCCACATCCATGGGTCAACGACATCTGGCGGGCTTACTACCTGCTGCACTACACGCCAGCGCTTGAATCCATCCGCTTTCATGACCATCCAGGTATACTGGCTCTGGCCAATTTTGCCTTTTTCGGTTCCGGTAATCGGCCCGACAACAGTAATAAGGTGCCCTCGGTAATCAACCGGGTCGAGGAACCCCGCAACATCAGCATATATACGCCCAATGGACGCCTGACCGAGTACAGGCCTCGCACCATCGTCCAGAGGCATCACAGCAATCTCAAGGCGCGTTTTACCATCCAGATTCTGCAAGCCAATCACTTTGCCCCCGAAACGCGCTTCTTCCCCAACATACAGAGAAGGCGCATTCATCACCCTGACTAAATCCATTTGCGGAGTTGGGCTGGTGCCTTTTATAGCATCCGGTACACTCACACAACCGGTTAATAGCAGGCAAGCTGCAAGCCCCAAACCGTAAATACCGCGACGCACTGAAAAACCAGCCATGAAAAACTCCTTACTCAAAAAGCAAGTGCTGTTATTCCCGACCTGGTAATTTTTTCCAGGCCACTTCATTTCTCAGGTACACAGGCTCAGATTGCTCAACCGCCAAAGTTTTATGCTGCTCAACCGCCTGAATGGCAAACGGCAGCATGTCCTCGGCCATCGGTAAAGTAACGCCCGCGGATGTTACTGACAGACCGGTATCCTTTGCCATTTCTGGCCAGGCTTCCCAGCCAGTGCCTACAGTCACCCATTCACCTTCGAGTTGCTGTAAACGTGCCGTCACCGCTTCAGGCTTACAGACACATTCTGTTTCTTCTCCATGCCACTGGCCTTGCGCATCACGCTGATATTCAGCCCAATAAACTTCGCCCATACGCGCATCAATAGCGCATAACACCCGGGTTGCCCCAGATAAACGAAACGCGCCCTGCGCCATGGTAGCCAGTGTGGAAACGCCTGCCAGCGGCAATTGCGCGCCAAGTGCCAGCCCCTGGGCAATACCGATACCAATTCGTACACCAGTAAAACTGCCAGGCCCACGCCCAAAAGCGAGTGCATCAACATCTGACAAAGAAACGCCACTCTGGTTCAGTAAGTCCTGCACCAAAGGGAGAATACGCTGTGTGTGCTCGCGCGGGCACAGCTCAAAGTGGGCATATGTTTTACCGTCGTTCCACACGGCGACAGAACATGCTTCGGTGGCGGTATCAATAGCCAAAATTCGCATGGGTGGTACTAACCTCAGGAAAAAGACAATTACAAAATGGCGCGCATTCTAGCACACCCCAGGGGAAATTACTCCGCCGGGCTTTGGCACAAAAACGCCGCGGCCAGTGCGATGTCACGCGTGCGCGGTGCATCGGGCAGGCTTGCGAGAAAAACTTCACCATAAGGGCGCATCACTAACCTTGGATCGCAAATAACTAACACGCCCCGGTCGCTGGTATCACGAATCAATCGCCCTACCCCTTGCTTTAGGGTAATTACGGCTTCAGGCAATTGCACCTCATCAAAAGGCTCACCACCACGTAACCGGCAATCTTCCATACGTGCTTTCAATAACGGGTCATCGGGTGATGTAAACGGTAGCTTATCAATAATAACCAGTGACAGTGCATCCCCTCTCACATCCACACCTTCCCAGAAACTGCTGGTTGCGACCAGTAAGGCATTCCCGGCAGCAATAAATTGTTCCAATAATTGTGCTTTACTGGTCTCCCCCTGCAGCAGGACAGGGAGTGTCATAGTGGCGCGAAATTGTTCGGCCAGATCACGCATCATGGCGTGAGAAGTACATAACACAAAACAACGGCCATTATTCGCTTCTATCAATGGACGCAGCATAGCCGCCAGCTTACGACCACTACCGGGTTTTCCTGGTTCAGGTAAGCCGCGAGGCACACATAACAGCGCCTGGTGTGCGTAATCAAATGGGCTTGGCAGCAGTAATGTTTGTGCGTTTTCAAGGCCCAACCTGTCAGTGAAATGGTGTAAATTATCATTTACTGAAAGCGTTGCAGAGGTAAACACCCAACACCCTTTTTTCTCTTTAATCACTTCGGTGAATTTATCTGCCACACTGAGCGGTGTCAGTGCCAGGGTAAAGTTACGGCTGGAGCACTCATACCAGTAGCTGTAACCTGTCTGGCCAGTCTCTTTCAGCCGTTTTAACCGCGCACGGTATAAGGTCACTCGTTCAAAAGCCGCATCCAGCAATGCAGAGCGGCCAAGTGATAATTTTGCTACGTCGTAACATAACTCAAGGGAATCATCCAGCAGCAGCAAAGCCCGTTGAACGGCCCCATCAGCCAGTAAATCACGTAAATTCCCACGAAAACCCGGTTCACCTAACTGCATGCGGAAATCCAGCGTGCTCTGGGTGAGCCGGTCGGCGCACTTCATCAATTGCTGCGTGTCTTTTACTTCTGTGCGGTAAGCAATGGCAATGTCTTTTGCGACATCAAGCAACTGGCGGCTTGAAAGCGATTGTCCAAAATACTGACTGGCGATGTCAGGTATCTGGTGTGCTTCATCAAAAATGGTGACATCAGCATCAGGAATAAGCTCGGCAAACCCACTGTCTTTGACGACCATGTCAGCCATAAACAGATGATGGTTTACCACTACGATGTCCGCATCCATCGCTTTTTTACGGGCTTTAACCACATAGCATTCTTTATAGCGCGGGCAGTCGGCGCCCAGGCAATTATCATTGGTACTGGTTACCAATGGCCAAACAGGTGCATCTTCTGCCACACCATGGCAAGTGCTGGTATCACCATCTTCGGTTTCACTTACCCACTGGCGCAAAACCATCAAATCGCTCAGAGTTTGTACCGGTAAATCACCCCCGGCCAGCACTTGCTGTTCCAGGCGCTCAAGGCATAAATAATTGCTTCGGCCTTTGAGCAATGCACGCAGGCCAGTGTAACCCAGCGCCTTGGCAATAGTAGGTAAATCCCTGCTGAACAGCTGGTCCTGCAACGCCTTTGAGCCAGTGGAAATAATCACCTTTTTACCTGCCCGCAAAGCGGGGGCAAGGTAAGCATAAGTCTTCCCTGTTCCGGTACCGGCTTCAACAACCAGTGAATGGCTATTAGTAATTGCTGCACTGACAGCCTGTGCCATCAACCTTTGAGCTTCACGCGGTTTAAAACCGCTAATGGCCTGTGCCAGTTGCCCATCTGACGCAAAATCGTCTGCCACGTTTCCCCTCCCTAATGCCTGGCTGGCAGGCGTAAAGTGATGCCGATTATGTCAGGGGTGGGAAAGTTGTGCCAGTCATGGTGATTCTGACAAAACATTGTGGCACTCTGTGGGATTGTTTAAGAGTTATCGAGGAAAAAAGATGACGATTGTACGCCTTAATGCCGAAGACCGTTGGTCTGACGCTATCATCAACAATGGAACGATGTACTTTACCGTAGTCCCGGAAATTGACGGGGCCGATGCGCAACAGCAAGTTGAGAACTGCCTTGGGCAAATTGAAGCGATGTTGCAGGAACGCGGTGGGGATAAAACCCGCCTGATAGACGTAACAGTGTTCCTTGCAGACAGAAACGATTTTGCCGCACTTAACCACGCCTGGGATGCCTGGGTCGTGAATGGCAAAGCCCCCGTGCGCACAACCGTTCAGGCACTGCTTATGAACCCTGACTGGAAAGTTGAAATTAAAGTGATTGCAGCGATTTAAAACAGGCCCCGGACAGGGCCTGCTCACGGGCTCTGTCAGCTTTCTGGTTCGTCATCGTCTTCAAAACGAACCGGAATTGCTTCACCAGTAAAGGTTTCACGTATTTCTTTCGCAACCAGCGCAATGGCCTCGCCACTGCTCATACCCTGAGCCATCAAGGACTGAATACGTTCAACAGCCTTTTGTTGCTCTTCATGGCTTAATGCGGGTAAACCTGCAAACATAATCAACTCCTGATAAATTAACGTCTGATTATTTCATGCTGCCCGGCACAAAGCCAGATAACATGAATACTGTTACTCTTAATATTGTACTGAAGACGATTATCATGCCTGCTGAGTTACACCGCCTGTCCCTTCCCTGGCACAAAGATGCTATCACGCGTTACTTTGCTGCACTGAGCGATAAAACATGGGCAATGCTGCTCCATTCTGGGAATGCTGAGCACCCTTACAGCCGCTTCGATATTTTAGTTGCAGAGCCTTGCGCCACACTGGTGAGCTGCAATGGCTTTTCTGAATACAATGACGGGCAAAGCATCACCTCACTTCATGGTGACCCTCTGGCACTTCTGGATGAGTTAGTTCGTCGCTTTCCATTTAATCCAGCCCCAGATGAATCATTACCTTTTCAGGGTGGTGCGTTGGGTCTTTTTGGCTATGATCTTGGCCGCCAGTATGAACGCTTGCCATCCCATGCTGAGGCTGATTTGCATACGCCAGATATTGCGGTAGGTCTTTATGATTGGGCTCTTATTGCCGACCACCAAAACCAATCACTCACACTTATCAGTTGGCAGGATGTGCATAGCCGCCTGACATGGTTGAAATCTCAGTTACCACCAAGCCCGCGACCTTTTCATTTGACCTCGCCCTGGCAGTCAAATATGACTCAAGCAGAGTATCGAGCAAAGTTCAGTCAGATTCAGCACTGGCTGCATAGTGGTGATTGCTATCAGGTTAACCTTGCACAGCGTTTTTCCGCCCGTTACCAGGGTGATGAATGGCAGGCGTATCTGGCGCTAACAGAAGCTAACCGGGCACCTTTTAGCGCTTTTTTACGCTTACCCGGCAGTACCATACTGAGTGTTTCGCCTGAGCGGTTTATTTACCTGCATGATAAGCACATTCAGACACGGCCCATCAAGGGGACATTGCCCCGCTTGCCAGACCCGGTTGCAGATAAACATCAGGCTGAACGGCTTGCTACTTCAGGCAAAGATCAGGCAGAAAATCTGATGATCGTCGATCTGATGCGAAATGATATTGGCCGTGTGGCTGTTCCAGGGTCTGTGAGTGTTCCTGAATTATTTGTTGTTGAGCCTTTCCCGGCTGTACATCACCTGGTCAGCACAATAACGGCGCGGTTACCGGATGATAAACATGCCTGTGATTTGCTACGCGCCTGTTTCCCTGGTGGCTCGATTACCGGCGCGCCTAAAATTCGCGCGATGGAGATAATCGAAAGCCTTGAACCAAATCGGCGAAATGCTTGGTGCGGTAGCATCGGTTATCTGAGCTTTTGTGGCTCAATGGATACCAGTATTACCATCCGTACCTTAACCGCTGAACAGGGCTACCTGCATTGTAGCGCTGGGGGAGGTATCGTGGCAGAAAGTGAAGCTGATGCGGAATATCAAGAAACATTTGATAAAGTCAGCCGTATCCTTGGCGTATTAACGGAGTAACTGATGCACCTGAATGATTTATCTATGGAGATGTTTTTGTCCCGCTTTCAGTTGTTGCAACCAGGCACAAATGAAGTGTCACGCAATGCCCGCCAGGCTGCGGTGCTGGTGCCGGTTATCCGTCGGCCACAACCGGGGTTACTCTTGACGCGCCGCTCTCCCCTTCTGCGCAAACATGCAGGCCAGGTTGCATTTCCTGGGGGCGCAGCAGACAGCACTGACCAGTCGCTGGTAGAAACCGCATTACGGGAAGCCTGTGAGGAAGTCAGCATTCCTCCTGCTGCGGTTGAAATCATTGGTGTGCTACCTGCGGTGGACAGCGTCACGGGTTTTAGTGTCACACCGGTTGTCGGTGTTATCCCGCCAGGTATTCATTACCATGCAAACCAGGATGAAGTGGCTGATGTGTTCGAAATGCCACTCTCAGAAGCATTACGGTTAGCCCGCTATCACCCACTGGATGTGTATCGGCATAACAATGCGCATCGGGTCTGGCTTTCGTGGTATCAGCACTATTTTGTTTGGGGGATGACAGCCGGGATTATCCGCCAGGTCGCGTTGCAAATCGGTATGGATGCCTGAGTTGTAGCCTGGGATGTCTTTTGCGCATTACAGGTTTTTCCCATTAGCCAAATTGAGTGTATTCATTAGTTAAATTCATGTGAATAGTTTCCTCCCGGTAGCGATAACCTCTTACACTTAGCCCAGTTTTCTGCCTATATCAGTGGTTATCCAGGAGTGAATGCGTGATTAGTGTTTTCGACATGTTTAAAGTGGGTATCGGCCCGTCCAGCTCTCATACTGTCGGCCCCATGAAAGCAGGTAAACAATTTGCCGATGACCTGGTTACCCTTGGGCTGATTGACCGGGTGAGCCGTATTGCTGTTGATGTGTATGGCTCATTGTCACTGACCGGCAAAGGGCACCATACGGATATAGCCATCATTATGGGTCTTGCTGGTAACCAACCTGATAACGTCGACATTGATACCATACCGGCATTTATTCGTGATGTAGAAAACCGTGGGCGGTTGTTAATCGCAGGCGGGCAGGCAGAAGTGGATTTTCCTAAAGATGATGGTATGCGTTTTCACAGCGAGAATTTGCCCCTTCATGAAAATGGTATGCAAATCCACGCATGGGACCAAACATCACTCATTTACAGCAAGACCTGGTACTCAATTGGTGGCGGTTTTATTGTTGATGAAGAACATTTTGGTCAGGCCGATACTTCCCCGGTAACAGTTCCTTATCCCTTTGACTCGGCCAAATCGCTGTTGGCCCACTGTAAAGATACCGGGTTGTCTCTTTCCGGGTTAGTGCTGAAAAATGAGTTGTCATTACATTCACGCAAAGACATAGATGAATACTTTGATGTCATTTGGCATACCATGCGCGCCTGTATTGACCGTGGCATGAATACCGAGGGCGTGTTACCCGGCCCACTGCGTGTTCCCCGCCGGGCATCTGCACTACGTCGCTTATTGATGTCCAGCGGCAAGCTTTCCAACGACCCAATGAACGTTATTGACTGGGTCAATATGTTTGCACTTGCTGTTAACGAAGAAAATGCTGCTGGTGGCCGGGTGGTCACAGCCCCGACTAATGGTGCCTGCGGCATCGTTCCGGCGGTGCTCAGTTATTATGATCACTTTATTGAATCAGTAAGCCCGGATATCGCAATCCGTTATTTTCTGGCAGCGGGTGCCATTGGCACATTATTCAAAATGAATGCGTCTATTTCCGGTGCGGAAGTCGGCTGCCAGGGCGAAGTGGGCGTCGCCTGTTCGATGGCTGCGGCTGGTTTGGCTGAATTACTGGGCGGCAGCCCGGAGCAAGTCTGTGTCGCAGCCGAAATTGGCATGGAACATAACCTTGGGCTGACTTGCGACCCAGTGGCAGGCCAGGTTCAGGTTCCCTGCATTGAACGTAATGCAATAGCGGCCGTTAAAGCTATTAATGCGGCTCGTATGGCGTTACGCCGCACCTCTGAGCCACGTGTTTCGTTGGATAAAGTTATCGAAACTATGTACGAAACTGGCAAAGACATGAATGCAAAGTACCGTGAAACCTCCCGCGGAGGTCTCGCTATAAAAGTTCAGTGTGACTAACTGCTCTTTACTTCCCCGCCAGCAGTCCTGTTCCTAATGCGGCCCTGCTGGCGGTATTTACTCTGTGATACCGCAAACATAGGCAGGATAATTTCGCAACTATATGGTTATTTCCACTACACTAAAATTATTCTGAATTACCATCAGGTTACTTAAGGCAAACTGGCATGCACACCGCCCAACGGATGGTTTACCAGCATCAACGCAAACGGATTATCATCTGCCTTATTCTTGGGTTATTGGTGGTAGTGGCGACACTTTCAATCTGCTTTTTCCTGAATAAAACCACTCACCGGGCTGAGCATTTCACACTGCAACAGCAGACACGTGACGCACTGGACACCACACTTGCCCCGCTGATGGCACTACATCTACCCACTTCACTCTATTCAGAACACTGCGATGATGCCTCACTGCCATTGCGTGAGTATGTAGTTGCCCGGCCTTCGCTTCGTGCTGTCGCCCTTGTTAAGAATGGAGTGGTAACTTGCTCAAGCTTGTTAGGTGAGCGCCATGTTCCTCTTAGCAGCCACCAGAAGTGGTTCCCATTGGCAACGCCTTATATCTGGCTCGAAAAGGATAATCTGTTACCACAGCATGATCCTGTTCTGGCAATCTGGTTACCCACCACTGCCGATGGCATGAACGGTAGCTTGCAAGTGGTAAACATTGGTTACCTGGCTGATTTGCTCTGGGTGACGCAATCGGGGTCCGGTGAAAAGCTTGCTATCGGCGTGGGTGATACCTGGTTTATCCATAGTGAAGGCCTTGCCCATGCGCTGGAACCCAAACGTGGTGAAACCATTTCAACGATACCGTCATCCATTCACGGGATTTCTATTTCATTAATTGGCCCATCCATAACCCGGCTTGCCATTAGAGATCTCCCTTCTCAACTTCCTCTGGCATTACTCTGCTCTCTGTTTGCTGTCTGGGCTATTTTGATAACCACCACCAAGCGGCTGAGCTTCACCCGCGAATTGCAAACCGGGATAGCTCAAAAAGAGTTTGTGCTTTACTGCCAGCCACTGTTCAATTCTGCAACACTGACATGTACTGGTGTTGAAATTCTGTTGAGGTGGGATAACCCTCGCCAGGGCCCGATATCCCCCGAAACATTTATTCCCATTGCAGAAGAAATTGGTCAGGTTGCCAGCCTGACACGTTACGTGCTGTATGAAACCGCCATTCGTTCTGCCTGCTTCCCTACAGAAGCGGATTTCCATATTGGTATTAATGTCGCGGCGCATCATTTTCGCCGTGGGGAAATACTGGCGGATATTAAGCAATACTGGAATGCTCACAAACCGGCACAGCAACTGGTGATGGAGTTGACGGAACGAGACAAGCTGGAGGACGAGGATATCCAGTATATCGCTGCAATGAAAACACTGGGTGTTAAGCTCGCAATTGATGATTTTGGTACCGGCCACAGTTCCTTACAGCGCCTTGAAATGCTTGAACCGGATATTCTCAAAATTGATAAAAGTTTTGTTACCGCCATTGGCTCGGGGGCAGTCAACACCCCTATTATTGATTTGATTGTCGCTCTTGGGCATCGCCTGCACATCGATATGATAGCGGAAGGAATTGAAAGCCAGGAGCAGGCAAAATATTTACGCGAGCATGGCGTGTCAACTCTGCAGGGATTTCTTTATGGCGAACCCCTGCCGGTTGAAGAGTTCAGTGAATGGCTGGCCCGCTATCAGCAGGCCGGCCCGTCACCAGCAGGGGATTAACCATGAAATGTTTACTGTGTATCCGTCAGCATGGGATCACGCTCAATATGCACCCTTTCAACCCGGTACTCATTAACTTCCAAAATAGTAATGACCAGTGAGGCAATATACAGCTTATCGCCCTTCTGGGGCATTTTACCTTCGTGCGCAATCACCAAACCCGCGACCGTTGCAACATTGCTTTCCTCAGTCAGGCGTTCTTCAAGCCCAAGGTAGTTCTCCAGCGCATGTAAATCAGTGCTGCCTTTAACCAGTAATCCGTTGTTCTCTGGCTGAATATCCAGGGTTTCATCCGCATCTGGGAATTCACCAGCAATGGCTTCTAACACATCCAATGGTGTAACCAGCCCCTGTATGACACCAAACTCGTTACTGACAATAACAAAACTACCGCGGGATCTGCGCAGTATACCCAGCAGGCTGATTGGATCTAATGTTTCCGGCACAACTATCCCTGGGGAAGAAGCAGCAACAGAGGCAAGGTCTTCGCCTTTATTGAGAGCCACCAACAACGATTTTGCTGTAACCACGCCGATCAATTCATCCAGCTCACCCCGGCAAACAGGAAACAAGCTGTGTGGTGATGACATCAGTTGGTCACGAACTTCATCTGGCTGGCGCGTTACATCCACCCAACTCATTTCATTACGGGGCGTCATGATAGTTCGTACTGAACGTGATGACAGGCTCAATACGCCATTAATCATATAGCGCTCTTCTTCAGCAAACAGCTCTTCCTGGCGTTCCGGTAAAGGATGCTGCACTACAGGGCCTGACTGACTACGTTTACCCATCAACTTCAGGATTGCCCGGGCAGTTCTGGCTCGCCTCGGTAGGTGCGCGTGTTGCCGTACCGCATTGCGGTGAGCTAGCTGGTTAAAACTCTCAATAAGCACGGAGAAGCCGATCGCCGCATACAAGTAGCCTTTAGGAATATGGAAGCCAAAACCTTCGGCGACCAGGCTCAGGCCAATCATCAGCAAAAAGCTCAGGCATAACACCACTACTGTCGGGTGTGCGTTAACAAAAAGCGTCAACCGACGGGATGCCAGTAACATGATTACCATTGCGATGACAACCGCTGCCATCATCACTGGCAAGTGGTTAACCATACCCACAGCAGTAATTACTGCATCGAGGGAGAAGACTGCGTCCAGTACAACGATTTGCAGCACTACAGTACTAAAACTTGCATACCCGTTACCGTGGCTATCATCATGGGGCCGATTTTCCAGGCGTTCATGTAATTCAGTGGTCGCTTTGAACAACAAAAACAACCCGCCAGCCAGCATTATCAAATCCCTGCCAGAAAATGACCATGACGCCACACTAAACAGAGGCGTTGTGAGTGTCACTACCCAGGAAATAAGCGAGAGTAATAGAAGACGCATGACAAGCGCGAGGGACAACCCAATAACACGAGCCTTATCCCGTTGTGCCGGAGGCAATTTATTAGCCAGGATGGCAATAAACACCAGATTGTCGATGCCCAGAACAATCTCCAGCACCACCAGGGTCAGCAAGCCAACAACGACCGAAGGATCCATTAATATTTCCATCAATGATGACTCCTGCAGCCTCTGGCAGATAGCGGCAAAACAGCGCTGAAGCGTTTTTTGGGTAGTTCACCACCTGAGTGGCTCAAGGAAGCACAATAAACACCCGGACGGGCAGAAAGGAAGGTAAAGAAGCGTCGGTGACGATCCATATAGTAGGGCTTACCCTGCACTCCAATTGTAAAAAGAGCAATCATCCTAACAATAAATTATAACTTTTGCTTAATTTTTACCTAAGCTTGCAATAAAACCCTCACTTTTCTTCAAGATACTTAACTCTGCAACTGAAAATTGAGTTATCAGTAAATTAACGACCTGAGTCACATAATTTATTTTTTTACTATCTAAAATAAATCTCGCTGATGATTTCATTACTTAATCAATTCATAACGTTGATATTTTGCATCCCCATAGTGTTTAAAGGGCGAACAGGAGGTAGCAAGTGACCATTGCTATTGTCATAGGCACACACGGTTGGGCAGCTGAGCAATTGCTCAAAACTGCTGAAATGTTGCTTGGCGAGCAGGAAAACGTAGGCTGGATCGATTTTGTTCCCGGCGAAAATGCGGAAACCATTATCGAAAAATACCAAGCTCAATTGGCGAAACTGGAAACAGGAAAAGGGGTACTTTTTCTTGTGGATACTTGGGGTGGGAGCCCATTTAATGCAGCCAGCCGAATTGTTGTAGACAAAGAAAACCATGAGGTTGTTGCCGGGGTTAACATCCCCATGTTAGTCGAAACGCTGATGGCGCGTGACGATAACCCTTCATTTGATGAACTGGTCAATATTGCTGTAGAAACGGGCCGTGAAGGTGTGAAAGCACTGAAAGCACAGCCTGTAGCAAAACCTGCCAAACCCAAACCTGCGGCTGCACCAGCAAAACCCATGACTGATGCAGATTATATGGTGATTGGCCTGGCGCGAATTGATGACCGTCTGATTCACGGCCAGGTCGCTACACGCTGGACCAAAGAAACCAATGTTAACCGAATTATCGTGGTCAGTGATGAAGTTGCTGCTGATACCGTCCGTAAAACATTGCTCACTCAGGTGGCTCCTCCTGGGGTAACCGCCCATGTTGTAGACATCGCCAAAATGATCCGTGTTTACAACAACCCCAAATATGCAGGTGAACGTGTCATGTTGTTGTTCACCAATCCAACGGATGTCGAACGCATTGTTGAACAGGGGGTAAAAATCACAACCGTCAATATTGGGGGGATGGCCTATCGACAAGGAAAAACACAGGTAAACAACGCCGTCTCCGTTGATGAGAAAGATATTGAGGCATTCCGCAAGCTGAATGCACGGGGCATAGAGCTGGAAGTTCGCAAAGTTTCCAATGACCCGAGACTCAAGATGATGGACCTCATCAATAAAGTCGGAAAGGAATAATTACGCTTTCGAGCCGTCACCCTGGGTGACAACGGGTTCGTTATTCAGTCTGTTTACGTTATAGGAGAAGTACAATGGAGATTTCTACTCTTCAAATTGTGCTGGTGTTTGTTGTCGCTTGTATTGCCGGTATGGAATCCATACTGGATGAATTCCAGTTTCACCGTCCTCTTATCGCCTGTACGCTCATTGGGGCAGTCCTGGGTGATATGAAAACCGGGATAATCATTGGTGGTACCCTGGAAATGATTGCGCTGGGTTGGATGAACATCGGGGCGGCAGTTGCACCTGATGCAGCACTGGCATCAATTATTTCAACCATTCTGGTTATTGCTGGCCACCAGAGTATTGGCGCAGGTATCGCTCTGGCAATACCGCTCGCAGCAGCAGGCCAGGTTCTGACTATTATCGTGCGTACCATCACTGTAGGTTTCCAACATGCAGCGGATAGCGCGGCAGAAAAAGGCAACCTGAGCGCACTTTCCTGGATACATGTTTCCGCACTACTGCTCCAGGCAATGCGTATCGCAATCCCGGCAGTCATTGTTGCTATCTCTGTAGGGACCAGTGAAGTCCAAAACATGCTTAATGCATTGCCTGAAGTGGTGACCAGTGGTCTTAACATCGCCGGTGGCATGATTGTTGTTGTTGGTTATGCAATGGTCATCAACATGATGCGTGCAGGCTACTTGATGCCGTTCTTCTATCTGGGGTTCGTCACCGCTGCATTTACCGATTTCAACCTGGTAGCGTTGGGTGTTATTGGCGCTGTAATGGCAATTCTCTACATCCAGCTCAGCCCGAAATATAACCGCTCTGCAGCTGCACCTGCGCAGGCATCTGGCGCAAATGACCTTGATAACGAACTGGATTAATAGGTGAGCGATATGGTTGACATGACTAAAACTACTACTGAGAAAAAACTCACCCCAGGGGATATTCGTGGCGTATTCATTCGCTCCAATCTCTTCCAGGGTTCATGGAACTTTGAACGTATGCAGGCGCTCGGTTTCTGTTTTTCAATGGTGCCGGTAATTCGCCGTCTCTACCCGGAAAACAATGAAGCACGCCGTCAGGCTATTAAGCGTCACCTGGAGTTTTTTAACACTCATCCATATGTAGCGGCTCCTGTACTGGGCGTTACACTCGCCATGGAAGAACAACGTGCCAATGGTGCAGAGATTGACGATGCGGCTATTAACGGTATCAAAGTTGGTCTGATGGGACCTTTGGCAGGTGTAGGTGACCCGATTTTCTGGGGTACCGTTCGCCCTGTATTCGCAGCACTCGGTGCGGGTATTGCGATGAGTGGCAGCTTGCTGGGACCCATTCTGTTCTTTGTACTGTTTAACCTGGTCCGCCTGCTTACCCGTTATTACGGCGTAGCTTATGGTTACCGTAAAGGGATCGACATCGTTAAAGACATGGGCGGTGGCTTCCTGCAAAAAATGACGGAAGGGGCGTCCATTCTTGGCCTGTTTGTCATGGGGGCACTGGTCAATAAGTGGACTCATGTAAACATTCCCTTGGTGGTGTCTAAAATAACCGACCAAACGGGTGCCGAAAAAGTCACGACCGTACAAAACATTCTTGACCAGTTAATGCCAGGCCTGGTGCCACTGCTGCTCACATTTGCCTGTATGTGGTTACTACGCCGTAAAGTTAACCCGCTGTGGATTATTATTGGGTTCTTCGTAATTGGTATTGTTGGTTACGCTATTGGCCTGCTTGGCCTGTAACCGTAAAACACCAGGCCGGGGTCGCCCCGGCCTGCTTGCAGACAGGGATAACCTATGTCGTTTACGGATATCATCATTCTGGTTTTAACTCTTGCATTCTTCGCCTTTGCCCTTTACGACGAATTCATCATTAACCACCTCAAATCCCCCACTCTGCTATCGATACCTTTGTTACGCCGTAGCCGTGCTGACGGGATGATTTTTGTCATTCTGGTCGCAATCCTTATTTGGAATAACGTACAGACTCAGGGCTCGACATTCACTACATGGTTATTAAGTGCGCTAGCATTAGTTGGTTTCTATATTTTCTGGCTACGTACTCCACGCGTTCGGTTCAAAAAAGAGGGATTCTTTTTTAGTGGGCTTTGGACACCTTACTCAAGAATAACGGCGATGAATTTATCTGAAGATGGAGTGCTGGTTTTTCAGTTAGGTGAACGTCGATTATTGATCTCTGTCAGAAATATAGACGATCTAGAACGAATATATAAATTTATGGTTAGTAATCAATAGGATATAAATATAGCCTTGTCTATATATTATAACTCAATGCATAACAAGGCTTATTTTTCATTCATATTTTGTTGTCTATTCAATCAATTCCATTAATCTGCTCTTCATTATTAGTTATAAGTGAAAATAGTTATCATTACCAAATAATATCAATATTGTTTTATTCCCTAAAATTATGTTAAGGTGCGCGCATCATTGGGGAGTAGCTGATTTCCGTAATTGGAAATGTACGTGTCAACATACTCGTTTAAATAACGTGGCACGTGCGGGCTGTAATTAATACAGTCAGGCGAGACCAAAGACAGTTACTGGCGCTATTTACTGGGGGCGCAGTGCTGTTCTTTGTTTATCTCCCGGTCAGGATGTCCCATGAACCTTTCAGCTATGATTCTTCTCGCCCTCGGCATGTCAATGGATGCATTCGCTGCGGCAATTGGCAAAGGTGCCACTCTCCACAAACCCAAATTTAGCGAAGCACTGCGTACCGGACTTATTTTTGGTTCAATAGAAACACTGACACCACTTATTGGTTGGGGTTTAGGGTTAGTCGCCAGTCAGTTTGTCCTTACCTGGAATCACTGGATTGCGTTCCTGCTGTTACTCTTTCTTGGTGTACGTATGTTGATTGAAGGGATCCGTGGGGAAACTGACGAAGATGAAAAACCACTTGAACGCCACAGCTTTTGGCTCCTTGCAACCACCGCCGTAGCAACCAGCCTGGATGCCATGGCAGTTGGTGTGGGGTTGGCGTTTCTGGACGTCAACATTATCCATATGGCGTTGATGATAGGCTGTGCCACGTTGATAATGTCCACTCTGGGTATGATGATTGGCCGCTTTATTGGCCCGCTACTCGGTAAACGGGCTGAAATCCTCGGCGGCCTGGTACTCATTGGTATTGGTTGCGAAATTTTATGGGCGCACTTCGCAGGTTAAACCAGGCTATCACGCTGCCATACCTGAATCAGAAAATCTGCTTTGCAGGTAAATGACGCTTTGGAAAATAATGCTGCTTTGGTTTCTTCACTGGCATGCCAGGCAAAAGGCGTCATTTGCAATAATGCCCCAGCCTCCTTGCCAGTTAACTGCAAAGTTGTCTGAAGTGGTAGCGAGCCTGCCAAACTGAACCCGGCAAGCAACTCGCTATGTTCAGGATGTAAACGTACCTGCGGGTAAATAAGCGCTTTCAGCTCATACAGGTGCTCTGGGCCTGGCACTGCAGTGATAACAACCCCACCCGGCTTCACTACCCGCTGTAACTCCTTACTATTACAAGGAGCATAAATGCGCACTACTGCATCCAGGCTATTGTCATCAAAAGGCAAACGCTGGCTGGAGGCGACACAAAAATTGACAGACATATAACGTTTCGCTGCCATGCGAATGGCTGCTTTGGACACGTCCAGCCCGTAACATTCGCCATCACGTTGTTTTACCAACTCACCAAATGCGCTGGTGTAATAGCCTTCACCACACCCAATATCCAGCATGGTGGGTGCATTTTCTGGTAACCACTGGGCAAGTTGGCTGGTGATAAGCGAACGCAGTGGCTCATAGTGACCGCTATCAAGAAATTCACGCCGTGCCTGTATCATCTCCACGTTATCACCAGGGTCCTTAGACCGCTTATGATGAACGGGTAATAAATTGATATACCCTTCGCGCGCCAGGTCAAAACGGTGCCCGGCATTACAGACCATACTTTTATCTTCATTCTGCAAATGCGCGTGGCACAGCGGACATAAATACAACATAACCACTCCTGTAAAACTAACTGGGCGCAGTTTACCTGCAAGTTCAGATGCAGGAAATGGTTTTACAAGGCAGGATGAGTATCATCCTGATGCCCGAGCACTATCAGATTCGGATCTCCGGCCGGAATGCCATCAGGCTCTATATTTTCAAGCTGCAGTACATTACCCATAATCTGGCTGAAGACAGGCGCAGAAACTGCCCCGCCATAATACTTGCCGTTAGATGGGTTATTAATCACCACGACCAGTGCAAAACGCGGATCACTGGCAGGAGCTACCCCGGCTGTATACGCAATATAGTTATCGATGTATTTACCATCCGGGCCGATTTTTTTCGCGGTCCCAGTTTTAACAGCAACCCGATAATCTTTTACTGCTGCCTTAATACCACCGCCACCAGGCAAGGCCACACTTTCCATCATGTGTTCGACTTCATGAACAATCTTTTCTGGCATTACCCGCGTTCCAACAACCGGCGGGTCGACACGGGTTATCGAAAGCGGACGGGAAATACCAAAGCTGCCTATCGTGGCATAGACATGTGCAAGCTGCAGCGGTGTCACCATCATGCCATAACCAAACGCAAAAGTTGCGCGATCCAGTTGGCTCCAGAAACGCTTGTGCGGCATGTAACCTGAGCTTTCCCCGGTCAATCCCAGGCCCGTACTTTGCCCGAAACCAAAAGCCTTATAAGTCGTTATCAAATCCTGTATCGGCATTGCCAGTGATAGATGAGACACACCGGTATCACTGGATTTTTGCAAGATGCCGGTAAGTGATAATTCAGGGTACCACCCCACGTCACGAATACGGTGCCCATCAACGACATAGGGATGAGTGTCAATCACATCATCAGGTTTGACGATTCCCGCTTTTAAGGCGGTCATTATCACCATTGGCTTAACTGTAGAGCCAGGTTCGAAGGTATCGCTGATTGCCCGGTTACGGAAATCATCCAGTTTCGCGCCATCACGGTTATTCGGGTTGTAAGTTGGGTAACTCGCCATAGCAAGAATTTCCCCTGTACGCACGTCAATCAGTACAGAGGCCCCTGAATCAGCCTTGTTCCAGCGAACAGCATTACTCAGTGCATCCTCTGTAACTGCTTGCAACCGCTTATCGATGCTGAGAATAATATTATGAGCGGGTGTCCCTGGTACCTCTGTGATGTTTTCTACTACGTGCCCATAGCGATCTTTACGTACCAGGCGCTTGCCTTCCTTGCCAAGCAATTGGCTATTGAAGCTTTTTTCGATGCCCTCAATGCCCTGTCCATCAATATTGGTAAAACCCAGCAGATTCGAGGCTATATGCCCGGAGGGATAAAAACGACGAGACTCTTCGCGCAAAGCAATGCCTGGCAGATTAAGTTTATCTATCCAGTGCGCCTGTTCAGGGTCAACTTGACGGGCAAGGTAGATGAAGCGCCCTTGAGGGTTCTGGTTGATACGTTCGGAGAGAGAATTAAGGGATATTTTCAAGGCACTCGCTAACGCCTGCCAGCGGTCATTAACCTTAACACCGCCTTTCTCAATAACGGTTTTAGGATCGGCCCAAATCGCTTCCACAGGGACACTGACTGCCAGAGGGTCGCCATTGCGGTCTTCTATCATGCCGCGCGGCATGATAATAGGCTCCTCGCGCAATGAACGCATATCCTCTTGTTGCACTAACGGCCCAGGCGAAATTATTTGCAACCAGCCAACCCTGCCGAGTAATAGAACAAGGCTCAGGAGTATAGCAAGACACAACAACCCGAAACGCCATGAAATGAAGTTACCCGTTGGCAACACAGGATTTTTCTTCACACACATCCCTTCTGAAACAATAAAAAGACCCGGAAATTAGAACCTAATCGCAGCCAGAAAGGGAGAAAACTCTGCTAATACCTTCACGATATTGCAACAAGACACAAACAGAAACGCATTGTGAAATATTTTGTAAAACACTGCCTGTACTAAATAGATAAAAGCCCCGCTATAAGCGAGGCTTCTGAATTGTGGTATATGTGCGTGGCTTACGCCGTGCAACTTACAGGGCTACAACGTTTACCGCTGCCGGGCCTTTCTGACCATCCTGAATTTCAAACTCTACGTTCTGGCCTTCAGCCAGAGTTTTGAAGCCATTCCCCTGGATTGCAGAGAAGTGTACGAACACATCTTTGCTGCCATCAGCCGGAGTAATGAAACCAAAACCTTTTGCTTCGTTGAACCACTTAACTTGACCTTTGATCTTTGCCATTTCAAAATTTCCTTAGTTTGTTTCTACGCCCACAGGCATACCTGAGATAAAACAGAGACATTACTGCTTGAGGCACTAATAAAAGGTTCGGCAGAGAAGCGGTATTCAACGACAACGTGTTTACTCAAAACTTCTTTACTGAAAATGCCACACATAAACAGAACTGTACCTCGTTTGACTCAAATTGTTATCACATACAACGTTTATAATGGCAAGCCATTTTTAAACATGCATCGATCTACCGCACAAATTTCAGTAAGTTAGTTTTTCATGACTGCACAATTATGCGCAAATACTCATTAAACAAAACTTATGGCCACAGTTAACTCTGTGACTGTGCAGCTATTTTTATGCGACTTTTCTAACATAGACCAATCACTTCCCTGCGTCCAGCAACTCTCAGCAAAAGAGATATAGAAAATTCAACTGACTGAATACAGCGCATAGCTATGCACTTCCAATTGCTTAACCACTGCCTGTTAATGCTCAATAATGTGATTCAGATTCCATTCTGAAACATGCACCAAAATAATGACAGTTTAATGAAGCTGCATCAAAATAATGCAAAAAACCATTTATCAATGAATATAAAAAACCTGCCACCAATAGCCCGGCAAATATAACCAGAAAGATATTATAATAATTAAATGTTATTTTTAATTAACGCATGATATTGACCTATTCTGCAGCATTGGAAATATTTCGAATCTTCTCCTTCATTTTTCATCACCTGCAGTAGTTTATCGGGCGGCTCATCAATGGTTTCATCTGCCAGCTCAAAGACACCCCAGTGGACAGGGATAGCAAATGGGCGACCAAGTTGCTGCCATACCTTTACACTTTCAGCCGGGGACATGTGATGTGGACGCATGAACCATTCTGGTGCATAAGCGCCTACGGGCAAAGCAACCATATCCGGACGCCCAATGCGCAAAACAAAATCAGCCAGTTGTGGAAAGTACCCGGTGTCACCGCTGAACCAAAAACGACTACATCCACTTTCAATAACCCAGCCACACCATAAGGAATGGTTACGGTTCCAGGGTGTTCTCATACTCCAGTGTTGTGCTGGCACAGCGGTAAATACCAATCCTTCCCAGATATGTGACTGCATCCAGTCTAACTCCACGAACTGCCGGATGCCCCTCCTCTGCAACCAGCTGCCCAAGCCAAGAGGGACAAAATAACAAGCCTGAGGAAAGCGGCGTTTGAGCAGCTTGATAGTCCGGCTATCAAGATGGTCATAATGGTTATGGGATATCACAACGGCACTTATTGGGGGAAGCTCATCGACTGTAGTACATGGAGGCGTTTTTCGACCCGGCCCAATAAACGAAACGGGTGATGCGCGTTGAGAGAAGACAGGATCGATTAGAATGTTGAGATTATTGAGGCGTACCAGCATAGATGCATGCCCAAGCCACCAAACACCGTCTTCTGTCGTTGAGAAATCAGCGTACTGCCACCATGTGTGCACAAAATTCTCATAACCGTTGGCTGGTGGGTGAGGTAGCTTTGCCTTTTTACGCTCAGAACGCCATTTATCGAGGTCTCCGGGGCGGTGACCTGCAGCAGGGTCAAGATTTGCGAATCCGTTAATACGGTGATGCGCTTTCTTTGAGTCAAACCAGGGATTTTTCCAGACCATACTGTAATGCCACCGCTCACGGTGATTAGTCTTAACGTTCAGCAACCAGACGGATAAAATCGTCACCTTCTTCTTGCGTTGCTAACTGCGGAGCTGGTTCTGAGCCAGCGTCCTCATGTTTTACTTCATCTGCCTGTTCATTGGCATCACATAACCGACGCAGCAACACGATTTGGCGTTTCTGCTGATCAACGAGTGTATTGAGTAACGCGATTTGCTGGTTTGCTTTGACACTAGCGCGGTTTACAAAAAACCAAAGAATAAGACCAACGATAACCATTATTGCCGAGAAAACCATAGGCATGAAAGCTACCGTGCCTGAGTTCACTACATTGTCCATCTTACCACCTCACAAAAAAACCATTATACCACCGGCAATACGGTGAAAAGCCAGCAGCAAAATAATTACCAGGGAATGTACTTATTAATTGTACAAATACCGCTGAAAAACTGGACATCCTGATCGCACATTACGTTGAAAACCTGCAACCACACCAGCAATGAGGCCACCAGTAGTGCCACCAGGAGTACCCATCGGTATTTTTTCACCATATTCTCCAGTTATCGATCATTGGCAATAAGATAGCATGCTAATGTTAAACCAAGTGTCTCTGCATACAGGATGCGTTTTTAGGATTCATCATATTGTCATATCCCCCTTCAAAATTGATGATACTGGAATAATATCAATGATAAAGAGGTTCTATGCGACTGATTATTCGGTTAGTAATTGCTCTTGCAGTTTTATGGGTAGGCCTGTTAGTGAGTGGGTATGGCATTTTAATCGGATCACATGAGAATGCCGCCGGGCTTGGCATTAAATGTAACTACCTCACCGCCCGCCACATCACGTCTGCACAGTATCTGCACCTGGACAATAATTTCCTCGGTGTAGCCAGTTGCCCATTACTGCGCAAGACTGACGAAGTCATAGATACAGGGCAATGATCGTCAACGCACCGGCTAACCGGTGCGTTGTTAACTATATTGTCATTCAGAATGGGTAATCGTTGTAGCCCATTTGCTGAGAAATAATACGCGCTGCGTTGTGAAGCATACTCACATACTCATGAAGTTTTTCTTCAGAAAAGCGCAATGTGGGGAAAGAAATACTCAACCCAGCAATGACCACACCAAACCGGTCGAATACCGGGACAGCAATACAACGCAACCCTTCTTCCTGCTCCTCGTTATCTTCCCCAAAACCTTGCTGGCGAACTACATCCAATACTTCAAGTAATTCTTCAGTGCTGCCGATAGTTCTCTCAGTGCTGCGGGTATACTCAACATGCTCAAGGATGGAAAGGACTTCATCACGCTCACGCCATGCTAACAGCACTTTGCCAATCGCAGTACTGTGCAATGGGTTACGCCGACCAATACGTGAATACATCCGCAGGTTATACATTGAATCGATTTTATGGATGTAAACAATACTGTCTTCATCCAGCGCACCCAGGTGAATCGTTTCTTTTGTTAAGCGTGATAATTCGCGCATTTGCAGATCAGCACTGCGAATAAGATCAACGTTTTGTAACGACTTAGCCCCCAGTTCAAACAATTTAAGGGTGAGAGAATATTTCTCTGACTCCCCTTCCTGGGCAACGTAACCAAGCGATTTCATTGTCTGTAAAAACCGGTAGACCGTGCTTTTTGACATCATCACGCGTTGCGACAGTTCAGTGATACCAATCTCTCGCTCTTCACCTAGTGCCTGAAGAATCCCAAACACCTTCAGCACTGAAGATACAGAATCAGGCTGTTTATCCAGATCTGCCACTGACATTAATCACCTCTATCGCGCATGTTTTATAAAATTCAGAACCGGTTTTTAGTATATGTGGATGGCAACTTGCTCGCAACGAGTCATCGCTTATTCGTTACAAATCTGCGACATATACCCGATATATAAATGTTAGAATGTGCACTATCATTACAATGTTGGTACAACTCACATTTTTCTATGGAAAAAACACTTTCAGATGGCCTGCCGTTGCCTCAACGTTACGGTGCAATACTAACTATAGCGATTGGTATCATGATGGCGGTGCTGGATGGCGCAATTGCGAACGTTGCCCTTCCCACGATTGCCCGTGACCTTAATGCCTCTGAAGCAGCATCTATATGGATAGTCAATGCCTACCAAATCGCAATTGTCATTAGTTTACTGACCTTTTCCTTTCTGGGTGACATGTTTGGCTACCGGCGTATCTACAAAGCTGGGTTGGTTTGTTTCACTGCTACTTCTTTTTTATGCGCGCTCTCCACAAACCTGGAAATGCTGACAGCAGCACGTGTATTACAGGGAATTGGTGGCGCAGCACTGATGAGCGTGAATACCGCACTGATTCGGTTAATTTACCCGCAATATCAGTTGGGGCGAGGAATGGGCATTAATTCGTTCATTGTCGCCGTTTCCGCAGCAGCGGGCCCTACTGTTGCGGCTGCAATACTTTCCGTTGCCAGTTGGCACTGGCTGTTTTATGTCAACGTTCCGTCCGGAATCATCGCCCTGGTGCTGGCGATGCGCTTTTTACCACCCAACCCTCAAGGGGGCCGGAAACAAAGCTTCGATTTACCCAGTGCAATCATGAACGCACTGACATTCGGGCTGTTAATTACCGCCTTAAGCGGTTTTGCTCAGCAACAATCAGGTGTGATTACACTCATTGAATTAGTAGCGGCATTGCTGATTGGCTTCTTTTTCGTTCGCCGACAGCTAAAGCTGACAGTGCCACTGCTCCCAGTGGACCTTCTGCGTATCCCACTATTCACTTTATCGTTATGCACTTCTGTATGTTCATTCTGTGCGCAAATGCTAGCACTGGTTGCACTCCCTTTCTATTTGCAATCCACCATTGGGCGTAGTGAAGTTGAAACCGGGCTGTTATTAACACCCTGGCCACTTGCAACAATGGTGATGGCGCCCCTTGCCGGGCGGTTGATTGGGCGTATTCATGCAGGACTGCTTGGTGGAATTGGAATGTTCCTGATGCTGGTTGGGTTGTTTGCGTTAGCTTTCATGCCCAACCTGCCAACGGATTTAGATATTATCTGGCGCATGGCCTTATGTGGGGCTGGTTTCGGATTATTTCAGTCGCCAAACAACCATACGATTATTGTGTCTGCCCCAAAAAACCGAAGCGGTGGTGCAAGTGGCATGTTAGGTACAGCCAGGCTGCTGGGCCAAAGTAGTGGCGCCGCCCTTGTAGCGTTAACGCTGAACCTTTCAGCAACACAGGGCACACAATATGCACTGATAATGGCGGGTTGCTTTGCCACCGCTGCTTGTATTATTAGTAGTTTAAGGGTTACCCAGTCATTACCTGAAAATTGACAATGCCTGAAATGGCAGCAGGTTTCATATGTGAAAAAGGCGTGCCGAAGCACGCCTTTCATTTATCAGAACAACATCTATCAGAACAATATCACTACTTCAGATACTGGCCAGTACGCAACGCTTCAATACGTTTATCCAACGGCGGGTGAGACAAAAACAGCTCACTTAATGTTTTTGACTTCCCGTTGATGCAAAACGCCATCATGCTGCTTGCTTCCTGTGGTTCATAACTGGTTTTAAGACGCTGTAGTGCCGCAATCATTTTTTCACGCCCAACCAGGTTTGCAGACCCGGCATCGGCGTGAAACTCACGGTAACGAGAGAACCACATTGTGATTATGCTCGCCAGGATACCAAACACCAATTCAAGGACCATCGAGACAGCAAAATAAATCATTGGGTTGCCATTCGTCTCTTCACCATCATCACGGTTGCCAGACAGAAAACCAGCGGCAATCTGTGCAAGGATACGAGAGATGAAGATAACGAAGGTGTTCACCACCCCCTGAATTAGCGTCATGGTCACCATATCGCCATTCGCAATATGGCTTATCTCATGGGCAATAACCGCCTCAGCTTCATCACGGCTCATATTTTGCAGTAAGCCAGTGCTGACCGCTACCAGTGATGCATCCCGGCGGGCACCCGTTGCAAAAGCGTTAATATCCGGAGCGTGGTACACCGCCACCTGCGGCATAGCGATCCCCACTTGCTGTGACTGACGACGAACAGTTTCAAGTAACCAATGCTCTGTTTCATTGCGGGGTTGCTCAATCACCTCCCCACCGACAGAACGTAACGCCATCCATTTGGACATCAGCAGCGATACAAAAGAACCACCGAAGCCAAACAGCAGGGCCATAATTAATAACCCCTGGACACTGCTTGACTGAATTCCGGTCAGGCTCAGCACCAGCCCGAAAACCACCATAACGGCCAGGTTGGTTAACAGGAAAAGCGCAATTCGCATCATATATTTATTTACCTCGTTTTAACAAAACGCTCTACGCGATGAATCACATCGTAGGGTTATCGTGCGCATTTTCAAGTGTCTCAGGCCAGCAAGTGATTAAAAAAACATAACTTTACATTTTGTCTTAATTTACTGACGAGATAAACAACAAAACCAACGACTCTTCATAAAAAGAGAAAAGCCCCTGGTAATGTCCTTTTTCGCCAACATATTCGCAACAGCCACTTGCACCACCATGACAAAAGATTCCGATTCACTACAAAAGCGTGGCCAAAAATACAGGGTTATCCAGTAAATACAGCACAGGTAGCGTTCTAATCCATGGGGTCGTGCTGGTTTTGAGCAGGTCTCAGGGGCCTTTATGACAGTGGTACGCCAGGTCTGGCACACGACTAGTGGATTACAGACAGCACAAGCCTGAATCAATGCGCTTTGTGCCAGGCAAACGAAAGCGGATATGGATAGAAAAATAAGGGATAAAAAAGGCCTTCAAAGAAGGCCTTTCAGTAACTTAAGACACACTTATGTGTACCTTAAATAAGAGTATTGATTAAAACTACTGCGCTGCCGGTGCTGCTGGCTGTTTACCTGATTCCATATTCGCAAGGTCAATCGCAATGTGGACGGTTTCATCCAGGTAAGGATCCGGCTCCTGATAATCTTTCGGCAGGTCCTCAAGTTTTTTGAGCAGTGGCTTGCCTTCTCTTTTCAGGCGGTCATTAATCCGTGCCAGGCGCAAAGAATCATCTTCCTGATTCTCCTTCTCACGCTGAGCAAGGTTCAGAGAAACAATATTACGGCGGTCCTTGTTAGCATTAAACCGTGCAATATCTTTCATAATATACTGAAATTCCGGGTCTTTCTCGATACGAGCCTGATGCAGTTTCAGTAACTCAGGTTCGAAAGGCGTCATACTCCCGGTTTTCGTATAGTGCGCAGCTTTGATACTGTCCCAGGGTAAAGCATTATCTTCATACTTTTCACCGGTTTCAGTATTTTCCGTTCCTGTCGGCATCATGATATCTGGCGTAACACCTTTTAACTGCGTGCTTCCACCATTGATGCGATAGAACTTCTGAATAGTGTACTGAACAGAACCCAGTGCAGGCCACTCTGGCCGCAACATCTGGTCATAGATACGATTAAGCGAACGATATTGCTGAACAGTGCCCTTACCAAATGTTGGTTCACCAACAATTAACGCCCGGCCATAATCCTGCATCGCAGCAGCAAAAATTTCTGATGCAGAAGCACTAAAGCGGTCAACCAGCACAACCAGCGGGCCTTTATAGTAGGTAATACCATCAGTATCGCTGTCTTCACGCACTTTGCCGTTGTTATCCCGCACCTGAACAACCGGGCCAGAAGGGATAAACAATCCAGAAAGTGAAACCGCTTCCGTAAGTGCTCCACCGCCATTACTGCGCAAATCAATAACAATGCTGTTAACGTTCTGTTTTTCCAGTTTTTGTAACTGGACTTTGACATCATCTGTCAAACCGACATAAAAGCCCGGGATATCCAGCACACCAACTTTCTCGTTACCGACTGTTTTCACCGACATCTTCACTGCACGGTCTTCGAGGCGAATACGTTCACGAGTCAGCGTTACTGTTCTGGTTTTACTGCCCTTACCTGCAGGAAGAATTTCAAGGCGAACTTTACTACCTTTCGGGCCTTTAATCAGAGCAACCACATCATCCAAACGCCAGCCAATCACATCGACCATTGCTTTGCCAGGTTGTCCAACCCCAACTATGCGGTCACCTACATTGATAGCTTTGCTTTTAGCCGCAGGGCCACCAGCCACCAGTGAATTAATCACGGTGTAATCATCATCCATTTGCAATACTGCACCAATACCTTCGAGAGAAAGACTCATTTCGGTATTGAATTGTTCAGTATTACGTGGCGAGAGGTAGTTCGTATGCGGGTCGATTTCATGCGCGAAGGCAGTCATCGCTAATGAGAAAACGTCTTCGCTGCGCGTTTGAGCCAGCCGACGAATAGCGAATTTGTAACGCCGGGTCAGCGTTTCGCGAATTTCTTGATCATTTTTACCAGTGAGCTTAAGGCTTAGCTCATCATATTTAACCTTTGCATCCCAGAGTTTGTCCAACTCAGCCTGAGATGCAGGCCAGGGGGCTTTGCGCCTGTCAAGGTTAATTGTTTCATTACTGGAGAAGTTCATCGGCCGCTGCAGCACTTTGAGCGCATATTCATAGCGCTCAAAACGGCGTTTTTGGGCCAAATTGTACAAATCATAAAACAAATCCAGCTTACCACTACGCAGCTCATCACCAATACTGCCTTTACGGCTCTCAAATTGCGCGATGTCGCTGGCTAACAGGACATTATGGCTGTAATCGAGAAGGTTAAGGTAACGGTCGAAAATTTTACCTGAAAATTCAGCGTTAAGATCGAACTGGCGATAGTGAGAACGGGTAAAGCGTGAGGTTACACGTTCACTGACGGTGGGATGCTGAGGTTCTTCTTTGAGAACGGGAAGTTGATCAACACGCGTGATGTCTTCCACAGCTAATGCATTACCCACCAACAGAAAAAGCCCGGCAAAAGCCGAAAGCCTAAAAATTTTGTTCATGCCTGGGTTGACCTCCGTCTCAGAACAGCAAATGTTCTGCGCGCACTAACATTGACATACCTGAAGTCAGCGCCACACGGACACCGTCTTTGGTAATTTCCTGTACAGTCGCATCCATTGCTGAATTACCCGCTTTAACCTTTATAGCCTGCCCCAATTTCAGTACTGAAATATCCGTCACAGGTTTATGGTTAGTTTCCTCTGCTGGCCGTGGCTTTTTGTTCACAGGCGCTTTGCGGGGTGCATTTTCTTTGCGACGAGGTGCAGAAGCTGGACGAGGCTTACGTTCACGGCGGGCAGCAGTTGCTTCACCGTTTTCACCAGAAGCAGCGGCAGCAGCGCGTTTTTTCGCTTGTTGCTCATTCCGCTGTGCCTGGACACGTGCTTTCGCTTCTTCCAGTTGTTTGCGGGCATGTTCTACATGTTGTTCTTCCAGTTCACCACAAGGGTTACCATCCAGATCAACACGTATTGCGCCTGGCTTAACGCCGTACAGGTAGCGCCAGCTGGAGGTGTACAGACGTAACGCAGAGCGTAACTGCGTTTTGCTGAGGTTCTGCTCCCCTTCCACTCGTGCGACAAGATCCTGAAAAATACCAATTTTCAGGGGACGAGCTTCACCTTCAGCAGTGAAACAGAGCGGGAAACGCTCAGCAAGAAAAGCGATAACTTCTTTACTGCTATTCAACTTAGGTTGATTTTCCATGAAATTTCCTGATTACAACGGACTTTGCCAACCATCACAGGCACGAACAGGCGTCATTATAATGACGCCATTTGTAATTGCTACGTTATCCGTTGATTATCATGCATCTGTTAGAAAGAATTTTTCGAAATCTGTGCCAGAGAGAAGCTTTTCCAACTCTGTGACCAGGGTTCTCAGCCCGCGTTCGTCTTCCTCATCAAAGCGGCCATGCTCAGTGCTGTCGATGTCAAGCACACCCAACTGGCGGCCCGCGATGGTTAACGGAAAGACAATTTCTGCATTGCTGGACGCATCACAAGCAATGTGCCCATCAAACGCATGAACATCTTCTATACGCTGCACTTTATTTGTAGCAATCGCCGTGCCACATACGCCCTTACCAAAAGGAATACGCACACAGGCAATTTTTCCTTGAAAAGGCCCTAAAACCAGCGTGTCACCTTCCAACAGATAGAACCCAGCCCAGTTGACTGACGAAAGACGTTCAAACAAAAGTGCGCTGGTATTTGCCAGTACTGCAAGGAAACTGGTTTCCCCTGCCATCAGTGCTGAAAAATCCCGGTTCAACTCTTGATAAAATAGCTCTTTATTCATTAATAGTTCACTTGGTTGTATAACGTCACTGCCCGGACTACTAAAATAAGCAATAAATGCCCCAAGGCTCAAGATGAATCCTTTTTCAGGGTAGACTATCCCATCCATTTGACAGGCAGAATTCCCGATGCACCTTAAACTGCGGATAGCCCGGCTACTTTCTATGCCAGCACGAAGCGAAGCCTTGCCAAACACAAGTGAGGCACATTATCAGCGTTGTCACGAATGTGACACGCTTTTTTTGTTACCTCCGCTTACGCGTCGGCATACAGCTTATTGCCCTCAGTGTAATGCGCATGTTGACAGTGGCCGTGACTGGTCGATGAAACGGCTAACTATCGTGGCTGTCGCGATGCTTATTCTGATGCCATTTGCCTGGACATCTCCACTATTAAGTATCTGGCTATTAGGGGCCAGAATTGATGCCAGCCTGATGCAGGGTATCTGGCAAATGGTAAAACAAGGTGACGTAATCACTGCGTCCCTGGTTACATTCTGCGCAGTAGGTGCACCAGCAACACTGGTGGCGTCTATTCTTTACTTACGAATAGCACCACGCATTGGGATGAATACACGCCCGGTGCTTCTCATGCTCAAACGCCTGAAAGAGTGGATAATGGTTGATATCTACCTGATAGGTATTGTTGTGGCTATCATAAAAGTACGTGACTATGCCTTTATTCAGTGGGGCGAAGGGCTGGTTGCATTTATCGCATTGGTCATTCTCAGCATCCTGACCATTATCTACCTTAATATTGGGCAACTATGGCAACGGTTTTATCCCCAACCTTTGTTGAAAACTGCCAATCCACATACCCGAGTTTGCCTGGCCTGCCACTACACTGGGGAGCCAGACGAGCGCGGGCGCTGCCCGCGTTGCCATGTCCCTTTACGGCATCGCCGCAGACACAGTTTACAGAAATCATGGGCAGCGCTGGTAGCTTCCCTCATGTTCCTGATACCAGCTAATTTATTACCTATTTCCATTATTTATGTGAACGGCGCACGCCAGGAAGACACTATTTTGTCCGGCATTATCTCCCTTGGGCATGGTAATTTGTTTGTCGCTGCCATTGTCTTTATCGCCAGTATCCTTGTGCCTTTTACCAAAGTTATTGTGTTGTTTGCCTTGTTACTCAGTATTCACTGCCGTTGTGAACAGGGGATTCTGACCCGGATGAAAATGCTGCGTATTATTACCTGGGTCGGCCGCTGGTCCATGCTGGATTTATTTGTTATTTCGCTCATGATGTCCCTGGTTAACCGTGAGCAACTATTGGCCTTTACGATGGGACCAGCCGCGCTCTATTTTGGCGTAGCTGTAGTATTAACTATGCTGGCTGTTGAATGGCTCGACAGCCGGCTTTTTTGGGATGCTTATGAGTCAGGAAAACATGACGCCACCTGAAGCAACAGTGAAAGTTAAACGCCGCATATCTCCCTTCTGGCTCCTGCCGTTTATTGCCTTGCTGATTAGCGGGTGGCTGGTTTGGAATTCCTGGCAGGAGCATGGCACCACAGTGACTATCGATTTTGTCTCTGCTGACGGTATTGTTCCGGGGCGCACGCCAGTGCGTTACCAGGGGGTTGAAGTCGGTACAGTGCAGGATATTCAGCCCAGCAAAGACCTAAGTAAAATAATTGTTACCGCAAGTATTAAACGTTCCATGCAGGATGCACTAAGGGCCGGCACTCAATTTTGGCTGGTGACCCCCAAAGCGTCTCTGGCCGGTGTTTCAGGGCTTGATGCCTTGGTAGGCGGTAATTACATCGGTATGATGCCGGGGCCGGGTAAAGAAGAAGACCACTTTACTGCCCAGGATTCACAACCACGTTATCGAGAGAACAATGGTGCTCTGATGATTCATCTTCAGGCCCCTGACCTGGGGGCGCTGAGTAGTGGTTCAAAAGTGTATTACCGCAAAGTTCCCGTTGGGCACGTGTATGATTACACTCTGAGCAAACAAGGTGTTTCCATTGATGTATTAATCGACCGGCGTTTTGCAAACCTCGTAAAACAAGACAGCCGTTTTTGGAACGTATCCGGATTAAAAACAAACTTCAGTTTCAGTGGTGCCTCCATTCAGTTAGAAAGCCTTGCGGCACTGGTTAATGGGGCCATTGCATTTGACTCACCGCAAGATGCCGGGCAGGCACCACAAAATGCACAATTCACCTTGTACCCAGATATCGCCCAAAGCCAGCGAGGTGTTCATGTGACGCTCTCCCTGCCCGGTGGCAGCGGGTTAAGGAATAACAGCACGCCGCTGATGTACCAGGGATTACAAGTTGGCACGTTAACAAAAATAGCGCTCGATAAAGACGGTACCGTGACAGGTGAACTGACTGTTGACCCGAGTGTGGTAAATTTATTACGTGAAGGTACGCGTATTACTCTGGCACAACCAAAAGTTTCACTGGACAACCCCAACCTTAGCGCCCTTCTCACAGGAAGCACACTGGAACTCCACCCCGGAGATGGCAAGCCACAACATCATTTCACTGTAGTCCCTGATGGCGAAGCGCTGCTAGACCAGGCTGATGCACTCGCACTGACCCTCACTGCACCAGACAGTTATGGTGTCAGCCCAGGGCAACCGGTGTTAAGCCGGGGCATTCAGGTGGGCCAGGTTGTTACCCGGACACTGACGCCAGAAGGTGTAAAATTTACCATTGCGATTGACCCGACATACCGCTCACTGGTTCGTGCCGACAGCAAATTTATTGCTAATAGCAAGCTTGATATGAAAGTGGGCCTTGATGGTGTTGAATTCCTTGCAGCGCCACCAGCTCAATGGCTCAATGGTGGTATTAATCTGCTGGCTGGCAACCATGGCGATGCTAAAACCGATTACCCACTATTTGCCAATTCACAGCAGGCGAAAGACAACCAGCAAAACGATGTTCTCACAGCCACGCTCACATTAACTGCTGATAACCTGCCTGATATTCAGCAGGGTTCTGTTGTCCTGTATCGGAAATTTGCAGTAGGGCAAGTTATCAGTATCAAACCTCATACAGGGTCTTTTGATGTTGGTGTCTACATTGAACCGCAGTATCGCAACCTGCTCACCCCGGACAGCGTTTTCTGGGCTGAAGGTGGTGCAAAAATTCAATTAAACGGGCACGGGCTGACAGTCCAGGCATCGCCACTCAACCGTGCCATTCGCGGGGCGATCAGCTTTGACAGCCTGCCAAGTTCCGCTAACTCACTGCCTGTATCTGAAAAGCGTAAATTATGGCCTTCAGAAACTGCCGCTCGCGCCATTGGTGGCCGAATTACACTTCATGCGTACAGTGCAGACAAGCTGGCCTCGGGTATGCCGATTCGTTACCTGGGCATCGATATTGGCCAGGTGGAATCTTTATCTCTAATCACAGAACGCAACGAAGTACAGGCACAAGCGGTACTTTACCCCGAATATGCCAATACTTTTGCCCGTAAAGGAACCCGTTTCTCTGTTGTCACCCCGCAAATTTCTGCAGCTGGAGTCGCAAACCTTGATACTTTGATTCAACCCTACATTAATGTTGAGCCGGGTAAAGGGGGTCGCCAGCGTGACTTTGACATTCAACTGGCGACTATTTCAGACTCCCGCTACCTTGACGGCCTAAGTATTACTGTCGAAGTTCCTGACGCAGGCTCGCTGTCTGTCGGCACACCGGTACTATTCCGGGGTATTGAAGTTGGTACGGTGACAGGCCTTGGTCTTGGAACGCTCTCTGACCGGGTTATGGTGTCCTTGCGCATAGGAAAACGCTACCAGGACCTGGTACGCAACAATTCCGTATTCTGGCTGGCATCAGGGTATAAACTGGACTTTGGCCTGGTTGGCGGCGTAGTGAAAACAGGGACATTCAACCAGTTTATTCGTGGTGGGATTGCGTTTGCCACACCGCCCAGTACACCACTTTCACCGAAAGCACGCACTGGCCAGCATTTCTTGTTACTGGATAACGAACCGAAAGACTGGCGCGACTGGGGTACAGCCATACCTCGTTAATTATTCACCACAGCCACCGCGCGTCAGCCTGTCGGTTGGTGCGCGGTTTTGTGGTAAGCTGCCCGCCTTAATTTGTAATACAGGGACACAACGTGGCCGCATCGCACGATCTTTTTCTTCCTCCAGAATTTTTGCAACTCATGGGTGACATACTGCCCAACAGTAGTTCACTGGATTCGTTTCTTGCTTATTGCGCGAAACCGCTGCGCCGCAGTATTCGTGTGAATACGCTGAAAATTTCAGTTGCTGATTTTCTTATCCTGACAGCGCCTTATCAGTGGCAACTCACTCCTGTTCCCTGGTGCAGCGAAGGTTTCTGGGTTGAACGTGACGATGAAAACGAGCTACCTCTTGGCAGCACTGCTGAGCACCTGAGCGGGTTATTCTATATTCAGGAAGCCAGCTCAATGTTGCCTGTCTCTGCCCTGCTGGCACAATGTGCAACTCAGCCTTCCTGCATGATGGATATGGCCGCAGCGCCTGGGTCTAAAACAACCCAGTTGGCGGCCTGTATGGGCAACCAGGGTTTTATTCTGGCAAATGAGTTTTCCAGCAGCCGGGTGAAAGTCTTGCATGCCAACCTAAGCCGTTGCGGTGTCATCAATACTGCGCTAACCCACTTCGATGGCAAAGTTTTCGGTGCCGCCTTACCTGAAATGTTCGATGCGATTTTGCTTGATGCACCTTGCTCTGGTGAAGGTGTAATACGCAAAGATGCCGATGCACTAAAAAACTGGTCCATAGAAAGCATGCACTCCATTGCATCCACTCAAAGAGAATTGCTGGAAAGTGCGCTGCACGCCCTGCGTCCCGGTGGAACCCTGGTATATTCTACTTGTACCCTGAACAGGCATGAGAACCAGGAAGTTTGCAATGCACTACTCAGTGCTTATCCTGAACAACTGACTATTTTGCCCTTGGGCAACCTGTTTTCTGGTGCCGAAAAAGCATTAACCTCAGAAGGTTACCTTCATGTTTTCCCACACATTTATGACAGCGAAGGTTTTTTTGTCGCCTGCCTGCGTAAACATGCCAGCCTGCCTGTGCCTGAAAAACCCTCCTTTAAACTGGGTACATTTCCTTTCAAACCCGCCAGCCGCAAAGACAGCCAGGCAATACAGCTTGCTGCTGCACAAGCTGGTTTATCCTGGCCTCAGTCACACAATCTGTGGGTGCGCGATAATGAGTTGTGGCTATTTGCTCAAGACATTGAGCCTTTACTTAACAAAGTACGCTTTTCCCGTTGTGGAATCAGGTTGGCAGAACGGCACAATAAAGGCGTGCGCTGGCAGCATGAAGCTGTCGTAGCCCTTGGTAACGCCAGCGCAGAAAATGCATTCATCATTAACGGCGAACAAGCCCAGGAATGGTACCGCGGTAGAGATATTTTTCTTAACACACCACCAAGTCACAACGAGGTTCTGGTGGTATTCCAGAAACAGGTTCTTGGGCTGGCAAAGAAAGTGGGTAGCAAATTGAAAAACAGTTACCCACGCGAGCTGGTCAGAGATGGTGCTTTGTTTACTGCTGTAGAATAGTGTCCCTGACTAAAATTTACGCACTTTTTGATTTGGCAATTTGTGTCATCTTCACTACGCTTCATAGGTATGGCCTTATCTGGTCATACCACCTGCTAACAACTCATGGAGCATGCGATGACCAAAACCAGTGTTCGTATAGGGGCTTATGAAATTGATGATGCAGAATTGCATAGCGGGAAAGAAGGGAAAACCCTGACTATCCCATGTAAATCTGACCCGGATTTATGTATGCAACTGGATGCCTGGGATGAGCAAACCTCAATTCCAGCCCAAATGGGCGGTGCCACTTCGGAACTGTACCGCCAGGACTACGATAAAACTGCTGATGCGTGGGTTATGCGGGTAGAGTAGCACCATCAATGGTCCTTACCCAATGGCCAAATACCCTTAAACAGGAAACGTCTCTCTTCCTTTTTAAGGTTATGTATAAACTGATAATCTGTTTTCATGACATATTTTGGATAGCGGGTGCCTCATTCACCAATGAGACATTGTTATCAGCCATCTCCCGCCTCCCGGCGGGCTTATTTTTAGCAAGTATTCCCCAAGCTTAATTCCCTCCCCTACACTTAAAATACAGTGCCACGATTGACGTGAGGGACGCATGTACACGCTTGTACTTTTTGTTTGTTATCTCAATGGTGGTTGCAAGACATTACCGATTGAAAATTTTGCCAGCGAAGAACAATGCCTGTATGCAATGAAAGACCAAGGCATTCGCCAGGGAGGGTGCTATCCCTATGAAGAAAAACACCGCGTGAAAGGTTTCCGACCAGCACGGATTCACAGCGATTTATGGCTATTGCAGCGCCACTAATGTCAGGGTATTGCCAAATACAACCCCGGTATCAATGTAGTGTTGATTGAAAAAATGCTTCGGTTTTTTTAGTGGCGTATGCCCGAAGTAAAAGGCATCAGCCCCTCTAATAAGTTCGCCTTTTCCCTTAATATTCCGTTGTAAACGTGCCCTGCTCCATACCACTTGCCCCGGGTCAACATCAGCCTGCCACTTCCACTGCGCCAATGGGTAATCAGCATGTGCAATGATAATCCGTTTATCCTGCACAATTAATTCAATTATCAGAGGAAGGGTTTTACAACGACGAAACAAGGATTCTGCCTGTTTTTTTGCCTCTTCATTAAGCTCACTAAACCACCTGCCACCATTCATTTCCCACAAAAATCCATCTTCTGTATTGTGGCTCGTATTACGTAATGAATTAAGTGCCATCACCTCGTGATTACCCTGAACTGCACGAAACCATGGTTTATCAATTAGTGCCAGGCACCCAAGGCTGTCTGGTCCCCTGTCTATTAAGTCACCTACAGAAATAACTAAATCTTGCCAGGGATCAAAACGAACCAGTCTCAGTTGCTCAGCCAATTGCGCCAGGCAACCATGCAAGTCACCCACCAGGTAAATATGCCGCCAGTTATGCCCATCAATGCGTTGATACATAAATTCCCCCACCTCACTCAGTATAGCTACCAGTGGGGGTAGTTCTGTCAGAAGCTTTCCCACTCTTCGCTATTATCACCAGTCATAGTGGGTTTTCCGGGCAATGCCGGGCGAACAGGTGCCCGTTTGTGTTGCACCGTCGCAGCTGAAATACGGAACATTTCTACCAACCCTGCGAGGCGAGCGGCTTCCTCCTCCAGTGCACCAGCGTTGTGCGATGAATCAACAACCATCGCCGCGTTCTGTTGAGTTGTGGTGTCCAGTTCAGAAATCGCATGGCTTATCTGGTCAATCCCCCTGCTTTGCTCATCAGACGCGGAGGCTATCTCTTTCATAATGTCATTAACGTGTGATACTGAGGTGAAAATGTTCTCCATCGTTTTTCCAGCCTCATACACTTGCGAAGACCCCGTTTGAACACGCGATACTGATTCTGTAATTAGCGTTTCAATTTCTTTTGCGGCCTGTGCACTGCGAGAGGCCAGCATACGGACTTCTCCTGCAACTACCGCAAACCCACGCCCTTGTTCGCCAGCACGGGCTGCTTCCACTGCCGCATTCAGTGCCAGTATGTTGGTCTGGAATGAAATCCCATTAATGACATTAATGATTTCAGTAATTTTTTTCGAACTGTCCGTAATGCTGTCCATCGTTTTAATCACTCCACGGACAATATCACCGCCTTTGCCAGCATCCTGGGTTGCCCCGGTTGCCAACTGGCTGGCCTGATGTGCGTTTTCAGCATTACGTTTCACCGCAGAGGTTAACTCCTCCATGCTAGCCGCTGTTTCTACCACCGCTGCCGATTGCTGTTCAGTGCGAGATGCAAGGTCATCATTACTTGCAGCTATTTTCCCGCTGGCATCCACCACATGCACAACACTAACCTGAATATCACCGATCATTTTATGCAGGCGAGCGTTCATTTTTCCCATGGCTGAAGTCAGTTGCCCCAGCTCGTCATTACTTGCTGGTTGTATCCTCTGGGTTAGGTCGCCATCTGCAATATGCTCAGCCAGTTGAAGGTTATCCTTAATCGGTTTAGTTATCAGACGGGTGATATACCATGCGGCCAGTAAACCAAACAGAATGGCAAGAATAGAAATCACAATCATCACACTAATAGTATGAAAAATAATGGAGCGATTTTTTTCTGCTTCAGTATCATTCAATACCTGTACCGCCTGGGTCAGTGATTGTGCAGACTCACTCAGTACACTTGTCGCTTGTGCGCTTTCCTGGTAAATATGATAGTAACTCTGCATATTTTTCATGAACTGCTCAAAATAGTGCCAGGCTGGGTCTATCACGTTGAAAGGTAAATCGGCTTCATGTGAAAAGCTGTTATACATTTTCTGCGCCTGAGCAATTTTCTCTGACGCCTGGTCGACATAAGCCTGTTCCCCATGCATTTGAACATCATGAGCGATATCGCGTACATCACTCAACAACAGCATAAAGTTAAACAATTTATTGACCTGTGCTTCTGTCAGTGGGGTATTTTGAATAGCCTGATAATAATCATCTAATTTAGCCTGGCTCGTTTCCTGGCTTATCCCCTCAATCATAGACTGACGTTCTTTTTCTTTTTGATAAACCTGCTCATAACTGGACTGGTAAGAAGTAAATTCCTTTTTTATACCCTCAAGTAGTGGAAGATCATCTGATTGCCAGGTTAATTTGCTATTATTTTCAATTAAATCAACTGTTCTGGATAACTCCTGTCTATTCTTATCCAGAACCGACAGATCATTGTTGGCAAGATAGGTGAGCCGTGCGCTTCTTAGCTTATCAAGCTCTGCTGACAGTTTGTTCGCAAAATCATTTTTCGCTGTATGATTTTTTATATCAAACAGAGCATTAATGCCAAATGCAGAAACTAAAACCACGATAATTATAGCAACGGAAAAACCCAAATATAATTTAGCCGTGATTTTTAGCTTTTTCAGCCCAAACAGTTCCAGAGTCATACAACTGTTCCTTATTTAATGCAGAGCGTTTTTAAGATACAAAGACACCACTTCAGGTACAAAGTGAAACCATAGCTTATCTATCGGCAATACTGCTCAGACTTTTATAGTGCATTAAGATAAAGTGATAAGATTGTTTAAAAACAAATGCTTTTATTGATCCACTTACATCTAACAACACTAACACCATGATCATAAAAACTTTTCCAGCATCGACCATTCAGCATCAATTAAGTATTTATACAGCCACATTAATATTTTATAATTTAAAATAACTTGCCAATCAGTTGTTCTGTTTTCAATCTATTTATCTGGCTTTTATAGGCGATTAAGGAATGAAGAGCTTACCCTTTTGTGGCCGAAATTTTACTGGCTGAAACACTGCATGGCGCGTATCCTGCCAGAAAGTTAATATATGCCGCACAGTTTCAGGAACACAAAATGAACCGTCTTTCTCCGCTGCTGGCCAGCACACTGTTTTTCTTCAGTTGCCACACTGCTCTGGCAGCCAGCGGTTTTCGTGACATGGATTTTGGCAGCAGCCCGGATGTAATTAAAGAGAAAGCACACTGCACACTCTCTGGCCCGGTAAAAGTCGAAATTGGGGAAATGTACCAGTGCGCAGACTTCCCATTCGAAAGTGGCGTAACCCACGCCGAGTTTTTCTTTGCTGGTAACCAGTTTATTCGCCTGGGTATTCGGGTTCCAGTTGATAATACGGCGGAAACGATTAATTCGCTGGCTAAGAAATACGGGCTGGTCAGCGCACCAACAGAAGACGAAATAGCTACAGTCCGCACTACTCCTGGACAGTCAGTGATGTTTACCTTTGACGATGGAAATATCGCGCTCTACTTTGCCAGCGACAGCCAGGGCAACACCAGCACTGTATTACTGCTCTCATCTGCGGATGCCAAAGCACTGCAAGATGCCCACGCAGATGATCTGTAACCTTTTAAGGTGATTAACTCACGAATCAGAAAGTGTTAATAGAGAAGTGTGAACATCTTCTAAGATTTAACCCTAACATTTTCAGCAGCCATGCCGATAACAGCTTAACGTGAGCATTTTATGCGCACGTTTGCTTATTCGCCGATTAGGGTTTTCCCTTTTCATGTCCTGTATCGTTCCGATATTTTTACTAAATCAGGATATTAAGATGGATGTATCACAGATTGCTGAACTGTCTACTGGCCTGACCACCATGCAAACCAACAACGAGGTTAACACCTTGATGCTGAAGAAAACGCTGGATAGCCAGGCGTCAGTAGCTACGCAGTTGATTAACGCAGCACCTTCACTCCCGGCAAACCCGGCCGTGGGTCGTAATATCAACACAACAGCCTGATAAGCAACCTGCTCAGGTACTTTCCACTATCCCGGGCCTTACCGGGATAGTTTTTTAATCAACTTGCTATCAGTTATGTTTGTCAGACTCGCCTAAAAAATAGAACCCAAAAGGCAAAGAGCCGATGATGGTAAACATCAGGGTGTAAATCAGTACCCACGCACTTTGCATAAAGTACATAGAAACCGACCATTCAGACATCGGCATATTGTATTCATCTACAACCCCGCCAAATGTGGCTTTGCCAATCACCGAAAGAGCAACAATAAAGACAAGTGCAACGCACAACAAAAATTTTTTGCCATTACGAGTGTGAAGTTTTTCGAACATAGCGCCTCCTGATGGATGTTGATTCAATGCGCTGGTTGTGTAAACAAGGTGTTACTTTTACCATATTCAGGCTTTAGGGTGAATGGCTATCAGTCACAACTCCACTCCCGCAGTAACAAATCTCGGCCTTAAAGCCCCGTCATATGCCGTTTCACCACAAAAATGTGCCCTGACTGGCAAACGAAGAAAAATTTTCGCTAATAAATTCCCCTATCGTAAATCTTGCGCTAACTCTGCCGATAATTCCATGACAACACGTAACTAGCGCAATCAGATTCAGTAAGCACAACGACATGAAAAAATATGAACAAAACAATTTTTACTGCCGCTAATGTGCTTCCTCTGGCAAACAGCCGGGGAATTGTCAGGCGCACTCTCATTACAATGATAATCATGATTAGCGCCATTTTTATGACGGTCATCGTTACGCTGTTTTCTATTGCCAATACACTTAATCAACAATCTGACCTGCAGAATCAACATCTCCTTTTGAAAGCGCTAAATACACGCCAGGAAGCAATCCGTACACATCTTGATGATAATGCAAACTGGGGAGAAGCCTACACAAACCTTCATGTGAAGTTGAATACAAAATGGGCATGGGATCAGCAAAACCTGGGCAGCTCACTTTATACCGCTTTCCAGTTCGAAGGCGTATTCGTGCTTGGTCCGGAAGATATTACTCGCTACAGCGTAATCAGTGGCAAGTTGGTACACACACCGTTCCAAAACTGGTTAAACATACCCGTGTTACCCATGCTCCACCAACGCCTTCACCAATCTGGGGGTAAAGCTATTTCTCAATTTGCTATTGCCAATAACACGCTTGTTTTGTTGGCAGCCGCAGAGATTCAGACAGGTGATGATAACACTATCAATCCAGTGCCTGGCCCACCGTCCATTATGATTTTTGTCGACCGTCTCACCCCTGAAAAATTACGTGAAATGGGCCTTGAGTACGGTGTTCTGAATACCCATATCCATACCCGCTCACAACAAATTGATTCAGACAAACCTGAGTCAGGGTTTCCGCTGCGAACCAGTACCGGCATCATCAGTATAGAATGGACCAGTTCAAACCCAGGAGGGGCGCTATTAACCTGGGTGCTACCTTCAATGGTATTTCTCTTCTTTGCCACACTATTTTTGGCGCTGGCTCTGATGCGCCACGCCATGCTCAGGGCGCGCATGAATGATGAAAGCACATTTTTATTGGAACAAGGCCGAATGGCGCTGGCTGCAAGCGAACAACGTTTTCGGGATGTTGCGGAAACAACCAGTGACTGGATTTGGGAAACTGACGATAAGCTCTGTTTTAGCTGGATTTCAGGTAGTTTTCCTATGATAAACGGCACCCCAGAACAATCATGGATTGGCCGCCCACTTACAACATTTCTGCTCGATTCACAGCCCATATATCGCCTGACGCAATGGGCCAGTTCAGCGCCTCTTGGCAGCCACCTGTCACTCGAACAGTGCCAATACCACACGCCCAATAAACAACCACATTATTGCAATCTGGTTATAAAAAAAGTCAAAAAATCAGATGGTCGCCAAGGGTTTAGGGGAACAGCAAATGATGTCACACAGAAAGTTGAAACCCAGGCAAGGGTACGTTACCTCTCTGAACATGACGAGCTGACCGGGTTACCCAATCGGGTCCAAATGCAGCAGTTTTTACACCAAAAACCCTTAACACAACTTGGCCATGACCAGCAGATTGCCGTACTTACAGTGGACCTGGATAAATTCAAACCGGTGAATGATCTGTATGGCCATTCTGTGGGTGATAAAATCCTGCATGATGTTTCTGCCCGCATGCGTGAACATGTGCCCGACACGGGTTTAGTCACCCGCTACGGCGGTGATGAATTTATTATCATACTCCCCACCACAACCGGTTCTCAGGAACCAGAAAGGCTTAGTGATGCGCTACTTTCGAGCCTGACTCAAGCGTTTCACCTTGAAGACAGCGATGTTTTTATTGGGGCCAGTATTGGTATTGCTATCGCACCACTTCACTCAACAAATGTTAATGATTTACTGCGTTATTCAGATATCGCCCTCTACCAGGCCAAGCATGATGGCCGCAACTGCTGGAGGCTTTACCACCCTTCTATGGAAGAGCAAATCATCCAGCGGCGTGAATTGGAAAATGAACTTCGCGATGCCATTCATACCGGGCAGTTGCACCTGGTGTACCAGCCACGCCATGATGTGCGTACAGGCAAAGTAACGACCATCGAAGCACTTATTCGTTGGCAACATCCACGGCTTGGTTTACTTCTGCCAGATCAATTCATCCCTCTGGCAGAAGATACAGGGCTTATCTTTCAGCTTAGTGACTGGGTACTGGCCACCGCCTGCCGGGATGCCGCTATTCACTTCGATACGGTTTCAGTGGCGGTGAACATCTCTGCGATTGAATTTCGTGTTTCTGGGTTTGTTTCACGCATTCACCATGTGTTGACCACTTCCGGGCTATCACCATCACGACTGGAAATAGAAATATCAGAAAATACAGCGCTGAGTGACCCGGACAGAGTCACCGATATCATGTTGTCATTAAAAAGTATTGGGGTACGCTTTCTGATTGACGATTTCGGTGCAGGTTATGCCTCATTGAGCTACTTACATGGCTTTCCTTTCGATGGAATCAAACTGGATAAATCTTTCGTAATACCCACTGATACCTCCGAAAATGCCCGTCGGGTAGTGGAAAATATTGTTGGGCTCGGTAAAGCCTGCTCCTTACATATTACTGCTGAAGGGGTTGAGACCCAGGAGCAGTTAACCTATTTAGAATCTTTACGTTGTGATGCTTTGCAAGGGTACCTTATTGGGCGCCCTGTGCCATTGAAAGAATTGAAGCAATGTTTGAATGAATAACCCAAAAGCCCTATTTATCCTTAGTGCATACATTAACAGGCTGAGATGACTAACCGCGGTCACTCGTGAGATTAGTAGCTGTAAAAACCCGGCATGAGACCGTTCTTGAATAAATTAACTACCAGATTCATCACAGGGTGCTCAGATTTTGGCGTTAATACTTTGACATCAATACCCTGGCATAAACTTCAGCAGACCATTACGAACGGCCAAGTGTAATATTATTAGTCTGAGTGACAGATGAATATGATGAAATTTAAAACGAGTGTAAAACCAACAGTAGTGTGCTTACCCAATTTATTCTCTCGATGTAAAAAACCCCGGCAAGCGGGGTTAGTCTACATGAATTCATTTAGCTATTGTTACTATCTCTGAGCAGTAAAGCCTGGAGATGATCAATCTAAGGGTTTCGCGTTACTATCTTTATTAACATTATTTTTTAATCTTCCCTCGCTGGGTACGAATAACAAAATATTATAACAAGCCCAATAATCCTAAAACGGTAAAATGGAAACTTATCATTAATGCCAATTCAGGCCGTAACACGGTCTTTAGAACGAATACCCCAAGCCGACAACCCATGTTTTCGCTTTAAAATCATCGAGTTTTGCAAATTCCCAGGCTGTATCAACAACAATATTATGAGTTATGTTCGTTTGCATGCCAAAGCCAAGAGCAACATTATTAGCCCGTTCAGAGTAATAACTCCGGCCATCTGCAGAGGACGTATAAGTACTGGCTTTTCCGTTTGCCCAGCCCACAAGGCCATAACCTGAAAAATACTCATTCAAGCGATAAGATGGCCCCACGGTTATACTCGTGTATTTTAGGATTGTGTTACTCTCTGAACTTAAGTAAGCACCGTCATAAGATTTACGTGTATGAGTTAGTGATGTTATTACACCGAAGCCATTCTCAATTTCATAATTAAGCTTTATATTAATTCCACGCGGCTCATCTGAAAGTTTATAACCATCATACTTAGCATGGCTTTGTGCGAAACCAGCAGAAAGTGTTGATTGTCCGTCATAAGCCAGAGCAATTGATGAGAAGCTTACAGTGCTGGCAGCTAATACCAGAGCGTTTATTGTTTTATTCATTAATAAATTCCCAATTCCATTTAGTCAAAATCCAGTGGATTATAAAATATGAAGATAAACACTCTATAAACAAAAAGTGAATTTCAATATTTTAATACAAAAAAATAACCAACCTGACATTCTTTTTGCAGGTTCTTCTTTCCTTTTGAATCAGCATGCTCTGCATTCTTGTAAACAAGGCCTTTTCTGTACTACCAGCGCTTAATAGCAACAAACATTTTGGACTGATTCTTGTAAGTGTCGTCGTATCCTTATTTACCTAAAAACCTTTTACTAAGTAGTGGCACCTGGTTCTGCCTCGCCTGGGAGTAACTGCTCTGTTCCTGCACTGAACGCTGTGCACACCCGTGGGGCTGAAGTCAGAAACAGTAAAATCAGAGCGAATTAACAAGAATATCCTTAGAATAGGCAGTAGGGTATTGAATGACTAGTTAAATCAGACCTTAGTATTAGAATGTGAACACCTGCCTGGTTAGGCTGGTAACTAACTTATTATTTTTATTAAAAAACATCAACAGCATTGACGCGCAAACCAGACAGGAAAAGATATGTTGTTTCCACTTCATCAGTAAAATATCGAGACAGAGAGAATATTGATGGCAAGGACGTATACACCCGGTTATTGCATTGTTGAACAACCAGGAACGCTGGATTTTCAGGCCAGAATGTTATCCCAGGATTACAAGAGCGATGCCGCTAAACAGTTCATGCAGGTTACCGCATACACTGTGGCTTAAACCCGGTGAGATACTGGCCATAACGGATCCCAGTGCACCATTGACGACATCAATGCTTAATCAGTTCAGATAGACCAAACATAAAGTTAAAATACTGCTATATAAAGACGCCTATAATGATGAATTTGCGCAAAAACTCCTGGGCCACACATCAGAAAATACCACCCGCATCTACCTTGATGAACGCGATAATAAAGCTTTCGTGATGCTGTGAATTTATACCGGTTGCGGTTACCTCTGTGTGAATGTTGTGGTATAACGGGAAAAGGCCGGAATACAGAAATTCGGGCGGATTTTGGGATCGTTCCTGTAATTCTCTGATTTATAAGGCGACAAAAAAAAGACCGAATACGATTCCTATATTCGGTCCAGGGAAATGGCTCTTGGGAGAGAGCCGTGCGCTAAAAGTTGGCATTAATGCAGGCTATTAGCCTTGCCTTTTAAGAATAGATTACCGCGTCAGCTTTTCCAGTGTTTGGCAAAATTGGAGCATAAAAAACATTAACTGACGGGTAATAGTCGCGAAAAACCCGTAACAGAAACAACTCTGTTACGGGTTTTCTTTTATTTATGGCATCAGTAAATCAACCAGTTAACCACACAGGTGGCTTGCTCGTTCAATAAATGGCTGCAATGACATTTTTTTACCGGGATGTTGGGGATCATCTATCTGAATAACGGAGATTGGCTGCCCTGAAGCTTTTCCTTCTGCCACTTGCTGCTCTGCAACCTGGTTTAGAGGGTATTGCATCAACGTACTCGGGTTAATGACATAAAGCGCATTACCCGGGCGGCACACCAGCATGACCTCTTCGCGGTTAAAGGCCCATTTATCTTTACCCACTTGAAACCGGCTTACAGTCTGTATTTCAGAAGACGCCTGAGCCACGAATGTTGTAGCCAATAACGCCAGTCCAATAGTTAACTTTCTCATTTATCTTGCTGCTCTCTTCAAGCCCGGACAGCAGAAAAACGCTGGCGGCCCGGTTTGTTACCCAACAGAAATTTGCCCCAGACTATAACCATTATTTACCCTCTGCGTCACCCTTCATGCGGTAAAGAATTCATGCGATTCTATTGGGACTAACCTAAAGACCAAGTCTTATCACAGGGTTTATGATTCCCTGATTACAGGGTACACTTCGTGTGTTATCAGGAGGCGTTATGAATACAAACCTTGCAAATATTCCCCAGGAAGAAATGGACAAAATCAATGTAGACCTCGCTGCAGGAGCGGTCGCATTCAAAGAACGCTACAACATGCCGGTTATTGCAGAACAAGTAGAGCGAGAACAACCAGAGGCCCTGCGAACCTGGTTTCGTGAGCGCTTAGTTGCTCATCGACTGGCATCTGTAAATCTCTCTCGCCTGCCTTATGAACCAAAATCGAAATAACGATTACATCAAGTGACATTTTTTTACTCAATATCCCTTAGAGCCTATCCCATTAGGGCCATTTTACTTGCCATTTTGAACCTGGGCAGTGCTCGAAATCCTCACGTACTCCGTGTACGCTCCGGTTTCTACGCGCTGTCCGTGTCCAGACTGGCTGCGACAATAACGCCTGGTGGGATAGGCTGTTAATCTTTCCTATACAGACTTTCCTGATTGAAATATCTCACCCCGGTAGTGCCGGGCCTATTTTAATGGCAAATATCATCAGTACCAGTTCGCCGGGGAAAAGTGCATGTTGGGATGAGCACGGGCAATTGCTCATTCGCGCTGAAAAAGATGAAGTATGGTGATTTGCCGCCGCAAGGAAAATGTATGGCAGGGAGAGATCCTGCCACTCCTTAACTGATGAGAAAAGACAAACTTAACCCAACCGTTTTTCTGCCAGGCCAATGAGGAAAGCACATTCAAGCGCCACTGTATCGTAATACTGGTAGCGCCCTGATTTACCGCCGTGGCCTGTTTCCAGATCGGTCCATAGTAGCAACAGATGTTGATCTGTTTTCAGCTCTCTTAATCGAGCTACCCACTTTGCAGGCTCCCAGTACTGAACCTGGGAGTCATGTAAGCCTGTTGTCACCATCATATGCGGGTATGCCTGCCGTTTGACCTGGTCATAAGGACTCCATGATTTGATAGCCCAGTAATCTTCAGGGATATGGGGATCCCCCCATTCTTCATACTCGCCAGTAGTTAGAGGAAGAGATTCATCGAGCATCGAGGTCACTACATCAACAAAGGGGACCTGTGCCAGTACACCACGGAAAAGCTCTGGTCGCAGGTTGGCAACAGCGCCTACTAATAACCCCCCTGCACTACCGCCCATCGCATATAACTGGTTGGAATCCCCTATACCACGAGCCAGTAGAGCCTCACACACATCAATAAAATCATTGAATGTATTGGCTTTGCGGGACAACTTTCCGTCTTCATACCAGGATTGCCCCAGTTCACCACCACCTCGCACATGGGCAATAGCATAAACAAAACCACGGTCAAGCAGACTCAGCCGTGTTGTACTGAAATCGGCGTCAATACTTTCACCATAAGCCCCATAGCCATAAACCAGCAATGGATTCTGCCCTGTCCGGAACAAGTCCTTACGCCAGACAAGCGATACCGGTACATGAACCCCATCCCGGGCCTCAATCCATATTCTGTCGCTCTGGTAGTGTTCCGATTCGAACCCATATACTTCCTGCTGTTTCAACAAACGCCGTTCACCAGTGCCCATGTTGATTTCAAATACAGTTTGCGGACGTGTCATTGAGGTATAAACATAGCGCAGCCATTCACTGCCGGGCTCATGATTATTACTGGTCCAGACTACCCAGGCGGGATCATCAAATTCCAGACGTTGTTGGTGGCCATTTGTTCTGTCTATCAGGCGTAACTGCGTCAGGCCATTCTCGCGTTCTTCAATTACCAGCCAGTGATTGAAGAGCGTGAAATCCTCAACCATCACTGTATTACTGGCAACCTGAACTATATCCCAGTCATCTCGTTTTGCCTGCGAACAGGTATACAGCCCAAAATTTTTACCATCACGGTTTGAGCGCACCCAGAATTTACCCTGGAAGTGGTCAAGGTCATATTCATGCTGTGCTTCTCGCTTAAGAAAACATTCCGGTGCCGCGCTGGAATCATTGGCATCCAGTATCCAGGCTTCACTTGTTGTAGTGCTGTGCACAGCGATAATCACACACTCAGTTGAGCGTGACTTATAGATACCAACGTAAAAACGATTATCTTCTTCCTGATAGACCAGTTCGTCATTTTCTGTAGTATCGCCAACCCGGTGCCGCCACACCTGATAAGGTAACAAGGTTACTGAGTGTTTTTTTACATAATAAAACGAAGCAGAATCATTCGCCCAAACCACACTTCCAGACAGTTCGGTAATGGTGTCATTAAGCCACGTGCCGTTAACCAGGTCCTTTAGATGTAATTGATACTGGCGGCGAGAAATGCGGTCTTCTGTTATCGCCATCAGGCAATTATTCGGAGAGACACTCAATGCACCTAAATCGTAGTATGCCCCGCCCTCTACACGTTGGTTGCAATCCAACAAGGTTTGCCACGCATCGTCACCATCACACTCTGCTGGCTGGCGCTGCCACACTGAATATTCGGCATTTTCATCAAAACATTGCCGGTAACGGTAACCGTTACGCACCCATGGGGCACTGCTCTCTTTTTTGGGCAAACGAGCAACCATTTCGTCGTAAAGTGCTTGCTGGAACTGCTCTAGTGGTGCCATGGTTTGCATGCAGTAAGCGTTTTCAGCCCGAAGATACTCCAACACTTCGGGTGACTGGCGTGAATCATCCCGTAACCAGAAATAATCATCAGGGCGAACATCGCCGTGCTGGCTTAAGGGGTGCTGTTGCTTTGCTGCCTGAGGGGGAAAAACTGGCGAACGGGCCATAATAACTCCTGAAGATGGCACAACTGCCGCACAGAATATCACGCTAATTTAGCGTGGGAAGGAATTTGCCTGTCACTTAGAGCCACTATAAACAGGCAAGCCGTACAACACGTTAGCTAACACCGTGCTTGTTACTGTGCACGGTAGTCAAGCCTAACGCTGGTAATCCGCACTACCTGCCTTACAATCCACTGTGACTTGGTAATGTAAATCTTGCTTTTTGCCACGAACAACCAGTGGCACAACCCAGGTATCGCCATTGTGGTGCATATCCTTTACATTCACCCAGGCGACGGGATCATTCTGCCCCAATGCTTTCTGGTCATCAGACCAACGTTGCAATTGGTTTTGCAGGTAATCATTTTTAACTGTTGCGGCAATATTGTCCGCTTTCATGTTTTCACAGGAAATGAAGCTTACCCGTTTTGCTGCTGCATCAACTGTTACTGATACTGCCAGCAAAGCAAACGCCGCCATACACCCTGTTAAAATGCCTGTTTTGTTCACACGCTACTCCGTGATTTCTCATGTTGTGAGAAAAGCATGGTACAAAACAGGCAACCTGCAAGTCGATTCAGACGACTTTCACTTTCTTTTCAAGGGAAACAGGCTCATTTTCGGTAACATCTGGTAACTTACCTGAACCTAAAATACCGTTCAGTTCATCTTTGTGCTCAGCAAGCCACAATGCAAGTTCCTCGCGCTGCCGGCCTTCCATCTCGACCGGGGCACTTTCCAGGTAGTCAGTCAGGCACTCGGCCAGATCTAACATTTTGTCATAGGCATCTGCCTCTTTTTTGCTGACAAAAGACATTTTTTCCTCACCGTCTCTCACGACAACATATTTAACTACGACTGCCATCATGCTGCTCCAATTACTGTGTTTATATCCAGCATACGTGAAAGCGGGGTAAAAATGCAAACCCGCTGCCAACGCAAACGTTTTCGTATATACTGCCGCTGTTTTTTTCACATCAGGTACTGCGATATGGCTATTTTAGGAACTGCGCTGCGTCCGGCAGCAACACGCGTAATGCTTCTTGGCGCTGGCGAACTGGGTAAAGAAGTGGCGATTGAATGCCAACGGTTAGGGTTGGAAGTAATAGCAGTCGATCGTTATGCTGATGCGCCTGCCATGCACGTTGCTCATCGTAGCCATGTAATTAATATGCTTGACCCAGTGGCTCTGAAAAAACTGGTCGTAGAAGAAAAGCCCGATTACATCGTACCGGAAATTGAAGCAATCGCTACGGAAATGCTGGTTGAACTGGAAAACCAGGGGCAAAAGGTTGTTCCCTGTGCCAAAGCCACTCGTCTGACAATGAACCGTGAAGGTATCCGCAGGCTCGCAGCAGAAGAGCTTGGCTTGCCCACCTCCACATATCGTTTTGCCGATACTCAAGCCGATTTTGTCGCCGCCTCGAGCGAAATTGGCTTCCCTTGCATCATTAAACCGGTAATGAGTTCTTCTGGCAAAGGGCAGAGTTTTGTCCGTGATGCCAGCCAATTAGACAATGCCTGGCATTATGCTCAGGAAGGTGGCCGCGCAGGGGCTGGCAAAGTGATCATTGAAGGTGTGGTCAAATTTAATTTCGAAATTACCCTACTGACGGTAAGCGCGTCTGATGGTGTTCACTTCTGCGCGCCTGTTGGCCACCGCCAGGAAGATGGCGATTACCGCGAATCATGGCAACCACAGGCTATGAGCGAACTGGCTTTAACCCGCGCACAGGCAATTGCAGAGAAAGTTGTTCTGGCTCTGGGTGGTTATGGTTTGTTTGGCGTAGAACTGTTCGTTTGTGGCGATGATGTCGTATTTAGTGAGGTGTCTCCTCGCCCACATGATACGGGTATGGTCACAATGATCTCTCAGGATTTATCAGAATTTGCACTACATGTCCGTGCTTTCCTGGGGCTGCCTGTTGGGAATATTCGCCAGTACGGCCCTTGTGCTTCAGCCGTTATTCTGCCGAATCTGACCAGCCAAAATGTACGTTTTAGTGGTGTTGAGAACGCGCTCAGTGCGGGTGTTCAAATCCGTTTGTTTGGTAAACCTGAAATTAATGGCTCTCGCCGTATGGGGGTTGCACTGGCTGCGGGGGAAACCATTGAAGATGCCGTTACCCGAGCAAAATCCGCAGCAGGCAAAGTAACGGTTAACGGCTAATGTTTTATAGCTGACACGATAACGACTAAAACGGCGCCCGAAGGCGCCGTTTTTATATAAATAAGGAATTCAGAGTAACCTGGCCTTATGATTTTGCACCTTCAACAGCTTCACGCGCCAGGCGAGTAATACGGTCGTAATCACCAGCTTCCAGAGCATCAGCCGGAACCAACCAGGAACCACCAATGCACAGTACACTTTTCAGTGCCAGGTAATCACGGTAGTTCGCTGGAGAGATACCACCAGTTGGGCAGAAACGCACCTGAGAGAACGGGCCTGCAATGGCGGATAAAGCTTTGGTGCCACCGTTAGCTTCTGCCGGGAAAAATTTGAATTCACGTAAACCGTAATCCATACCCAGCATCAGTTCAGAAACAGAGCTGATCCCAGGGATAAGTGGAATGGTGCCTTCGGTTGCTGCTTTCAGCAGGGAGTCGGTCAGGCCCGGGCTGATAGCAAACTGTGCGCCAGCTTCGGTAACTTCTGCCAGTTGTTGTGGATTCAGAACGGTACCAGCCCCAACGATAGCATCCGGCACTTCTTTTGCAATCAGACGGATAGCATCAATAGCACAAGCAGTACGCAAGGTAACTTCCAATACACGCACACCACCAGCTACCAGTGCTTTTGCCATCGGTACTGCATGCTCAAGTTTATTGACAACAATAACCGGCACTACAGGACCTGTTTTCAGGATCTGTTCCGCACTTGTTTTCCAGTTTTTCATCAGAAAATGTCTCCCGACAACGTTTAGTCAGCGTTACGGCGCAAATGCGCCTAGTGTTAGAATGAAATACAGGTTGCGCCCTGTTCCGCACCGGATAAGTTTTCACGCAATGCGCCAAATAACTCACGGCCTGTCCCCACACGCTGAGCGCTGAGGTCCGGGTGGAACGGTTCACGTTCTTGTAGTTCCGCGTCACTAACCAGTAAGGTCAACTCACCAGTTTTTCCGTTTACGCGGATCATGTCGCCATTTCGGACTTTAGCCAAAAGGCCACCATCATAAGCCTCTGGAGTCACGTGAATTGCAGAAGGTACTTTACCTGAGGCTCCGGACAAACGGCCATCCGTTACCAGTGCAATTTTGAAACGACGGTCCAATAATACACCAAGTGGCGGCATGAGTTTATGTAATTCTGGCATCCCATTCGCTTTTGGTCCTTGATGACGGACAACGACAACGCAATCTTTATCCAGTAACCCCGCTTCAAACGCAGGAACAACATCGTGCTGGCTTTCAAATACTACGGCAGGAGCTTCAATAATTTGAAGCTCCTCGGGCACCGCTGAGGTTTTCATTACTGCGCGTCCAAGGTTACCGCTCAGTACTTTGGTACCACCATGGTGGGAGAATGGCTTGTCGATGGAAGCGATAATATCCTCATCCAGTGATGTGGTTGCCCCATCACGCCAGTCAAGCTTGCCTGCATTCAACCAGGGTTCCATGGTGTAATGTTGCAGACCAAATCCCGCAACGGTATTCACGTCTTCATGCAACAAGCCGCCTTTGAGTAATTCACGCATCAGAACAGGAACACCACCAGCAGCCTGAAAGTGGTTGATATCTGCCGGGCCATTTGGGTAAAGGCGCGCCAGCAGCGGCACAACAGAAGAAATTTCTGAGAAGTCATCCCAGTTAATGATAATGCCTGCGGCACGAGCCATAGCAACAAGGTGCATAGTGTGGTTCGTAGAGCCACCAGTGGCCAATAACGCAACAATGCCATTAACAACAACTTTTTCATCAATCATTTTGCCAAGTGGCATCCATTCACTGCCGTTACCGGTCAGCCGTGTTACCTGGCGTGCGGCAGCACTGGTAAGCTCTTTACGCAGAGGCGCATCAGGATGAACAAAAGAAGACCCGGGTAATTGCATGCCCATAAACTCAATCACCATTTGGTTGGTGTTCGCGGTACCATAAAATGTGCAAGTACCTGGTGCATGGTAGGATGCGGCTTCTGACTCCAGTAATGCCGCCCGGTCAACTTTCCCTTCTGCATATAATTGGCGAATGCGCACTTTCTCTTTATTGGCCAGTCCACTCGCCATTGGGCCCGACGGTACAAATACAGATGGCAGATGTCCGAAAGAAAGCGCAGCCATAGCCAATCCGGGGACAATTTTGTCGCACACGCCAAGGAACAGCGCGCCATCAAACATATTATGAGATAAACCAACCGCTGCAGACATGGCAATAACTTCGCGGCTTAGCAAAGAGAGTTCCATTCCATCCTGGCCTTGTGTCACGCCATCACACATTGCCGGAACACCACCTGCGACCTGGCCAACAGCACCTACGGAGTGTAATGCTTCACGAAGTATCTGTGGGTAAGTTTCATAAGGTTGATGCGCAGACAACATGTCGTTATAGGCGGTAATAATGCCAATGTTGTTACGCAGCATATTCTTCAAAGAGGTTTTATCTTCTGCCTGGCAGGCTGCAAACCCATGGGCCAGGTTACCGCACGCCAACTCTGCGCGGTGTACCGTTTTACTTTTTGCTTGTTCAATCCGGGCAAGATAAGCCTCGCGAGTTTCACGAGAGCGTTCAATAATTCGATTTGTTACGCGTAACAATACAGAGTTCATAAAAGGTCCTCATAGTTCTGTCTGCCAACGGCAGTTTTTTCGGGCATATCAGTGTGCCTTGAAATGGCCTTTATTGCTGATATGCCGTACTCCAGGGGCAAAATCGCTTCAGCTAGTGTAAATAAAAAAGCCCCGCTGGTGAATCCAGTCGGGGCTTTAATTTTAAAAAATTACCAGCTTTCTGTGTTAGATCATGTTACCGGTAAAGTTACAACCAGCTATTCCCTGTCAGAACTTACTCAAACTCATTCCAGGAACGCCCATCACGGGTGATCATGGCAACGGAGGCCACTGGCCCCCAAGTTCCGGCCTGGTAGGGTTTTGGCGCTTCATTATCTGCAGCCCAAGCTTCTGTAATGGAATCCACCCATTTCCATGCTTCTTCAACTTCATCACGGCGCACAAACAGCGCCTGAATCCCACGCATAGTTTCCAGCAACAAACGCTCATAAGCATCTGCCAGGTGGGTTTCATTAAAGGTTTCTGAGTAGCTCAGATCCAGTTTAGTGGTCTGCAGGTTGTGCTTATGATCAAGGCCTGGCACTTTGTTCAGAATCTGAATATCAACACCTTCATCTGGTTGCAGGCGAATTGTCAGCTTGTTCTGAGGTAACTCCTGCCAGGATTCTTTGAACAGGTTGAGTTCCGGATTCTTGAAATAAACGACAACTTCTGAGCATTTTGTCGGTAAGCGTTTCCCTGTGCGCAGGTAGAATGGAACCCCAGCCCAGCGCCAGTTATCGATATCAACACGGATAGAGACAAACGTTTCGGTATCACTGCTTTTGTTCGCCCCTTCTTCTTCCAGGTAACCCGGTACTTTTTTGCCTTGCGCAAACCCAGAGGTATATTGCCCACGCACTGTTTTTTCGCGCACGTTTGAGCGGTCTATCCGACGCAGAGATTTTAGTACCTGGACTTTGGCATCACGTATGCTGTCCGCCGTCAGGTCAGACGGGGGAGACATGGCAATCATGCACAAAATTTGTAATAGATGGTTTTGAATCATATCGCGCATCTGGCCAGCTTTATCAAAGTAGCCCCAGCGCCCTTCAATTCCTACTTCTTCTGCAACCGTGATTTCAACGTGGTCAATAGTCCGGTTATCCCAGTTATTGACAAACAGTGAGTTGGCAAAACGCAATGCCAGCAGATTCAGTACCGTTTCTTTCCCAAGATAGTGGTCAATACGGTAGACCTGGCATTCTTCAAAATATTTTCCAACCTGGTTGTTAATCTCTTGAGAGGTTTCCAGAGACGTACCCAGTGGTTTTTCCATCACAACACGTGCTGGTTTGGCATTCAGTTTAGCTTCACCCAAACCTTTGCAAATGGCTCCGAAGGTGCTGGGTGGCATAGCGAAGTAGTTAATAGTTGTGCGGTTTTTCTGATCAAGAACTTTACCCAACCGGGAAAACGCTTTGGTTTCATTGACATCAAGGTTGCAGAATTCAAGCCGGGCGCTGAGTTTATCCCACAACGCTTCGTTGATTTTCTCTTTCATGAAGGTTTCAAGCGCTTCACGAATGACCTTGGTGTATTCTGCTTTGTCCCAATCAGCACGCCCTACACCAATAATGCGCGTGTCGTCATGTAACTGGCCCGCTTTCTCCAGTTGATACAGGGAAGGCAACAGTTTCCGGCGCGCCAGGTCCCCTTTCGCACCGAAAATAACCAGGTCGCACGCCTGAGCTGTTTGCGTTACCGCCATCTTTGTCTCCTCATAATGTCTGGCCTGATACTCAGCCAGGCCCTTATCTGTAATTTTCTTTCACACTAATGTACTGTGTTTACATCTTTAACAACACTGTACGAATGCCAAAAGGCATTTTATTGGCTAAGTTTTAAAGAATTGCCAGTTTTAGTCCTCATCTGACATTTTTCCCGTGGCAAACAAGACGCGATAAAGCAGATTTTGATGTTATGAAAACAAGACTCTGATCATGTTATGAAAAAAAACAACAACATCCTGCCACAGGTTGTATCCAATATCTGCCGCAAAAGCGTATATTCATCACAAAATTGACACGGTATCACCAGATGGCGAAATCATCCTTATCAATGAGTGTGCTGTAATCTATGAACATGCTGGACAAAATTCAGTCTCAACTGGAACATCTTAGCAAGTCGGAACGCAAAGTTGCCGACGTGATCCTCGCTTCGCCTTCTGGAGCCATGCACTCTAGCATTGCCACACTCGCCAATGAGGCGGGAGTAAGCGAACCGACTGTAAATCGCTTCTGTCGCCGCCTGGAAACCCGTGGTTTTCCCGACTTCAAACTGCACCTTGCACAGAGTCTTGCCAGTGGCACACCTTATGTAAACCGTAATGTCGATGAGGACGATACGGTTGAAGGGTACACAGCAAAAATATTTGAGTCTGCCATGGCAAACCTGGACCATGTACGCCAGCAACTCGATATGCAGGCACTCAACCGCGCCGTTGACCTTCTCACTCAGGCAAAACGTATTGCTTTTTTTGGCCTGGGTTCATCTGCGGCTGTTGCGCACGATGCAATGAATAAGTTTTTCCGTTTTAATGTGCCAGTCATCTATTCCGACGATATTGTCGTACAGCGCATGAGTTGCATGAATTGTAGCGAAAATGATGTTGTCGTGCTGATTTCTCACACTGGCCGTACTAAAAATTTGGTTGAGCTTGCGCAACTCGCTCGTGAAAACGATGCCATTGTATTATCGATAACAACCAGCGGATCCCCTTTATCATGGGAATCAACACTTGCAATTCTATTAGATGTTCCCGAGGATACCGATATTTACATGCCAATGGTGTCACGGCTTGCGCAACTTACTGTGATTGATGTACTGGCAACCGGTTTCATTTTACGTCGTGGTGCAAAATTCAGGGATAACTTGAAGAGAGTCAAAGAAGCCTTGAAAGAATCGAGGTTTGATAAAGGTTTGATGGTACCCGGTGATCAGCATTGAAATTTATAACTAAAGCTTCTTCAGTCAGTTCGTTTGGTTAATGTTATCTTTTCATTTCCAGGCGTACAGAAATACCGGGTTTTATTCACGCAACACCAAGTTGTTTCAGTCAACGGAGTAATAAATGTCCAGACGGCTACGTAGAACCAAAATTGTCACCACGTTAGGCCCAGCAACTGATCGCGATAATAACCTTGAGAAAGTTATCGCTGCAGGTGCTAACGTTGTGCGCATGAACTTCTCCCATGGCTCCGCAGAAGATCACCAGATGCGTGCAGATAAAGTGCGCGAAATTGCTGCCAAGCTGGGGCGTCATGTGGCTATTCTCGGCGACCTTCAGGGCCCCAAAATTCGTGTATCCACCTTCAAAGAAGGCAAAGTATTTCTAAACATCGGCGAAAAGTTCCTGCTTGATGCTAACCTGGGTAAAGGTGAAGGCGACAAAGAACAAGTTGGTATTGACTACAAAGGGTTACCGGCTGACGTTGTTCCCGGCGATATCCTGTTACTTGACGATGGCCGTGTTCAGTTAAAAGTGCTGGAAGTTCAGGGGATGAAAGTGTTTACCGAAGTGACTGTCGGTGGCCCCCTATCTAACAACAAAGGTATTAACAAACTCGGTGGTGGGTTATCTGCCGAGGCACTGACTGAGAAAGACAAAGCTGACATTATTACTGCCGCTAAAATTGGCGTTGATTATCTGGCGGTGTCATTTCCTCGTTGTGGTGAAGACCTCAATTATGCTCGTCGCCTGGCACGTGACGCAGGCTGTGAAGCGAAGATTTGCGCTAAAGTTGAACGTGCAGAAGCGGTAGCAACAGAAGAAGCAATGGATGACATCATTATGGCGTCCGACGTGGTGATGGTTGCGCGTGGTGATCTGGGTGTTGAAATTGGTGATCCGGAGCTGGTAGGTATTCAGAAAACCCTGATTCGCCGTGCCCGCAAGCTCAACCGCGCAGTGATAACTGCCACACAGATGATGGAATCGATGATAACTAACCCGATGCCAACTCGTGCGGAAGTCATGGACGTGGCTAACGCAGTGCTTGATGGTACCGATGCCGTTATGCTGTCAGCGGAAACTGCTGCTGGTCAGTACCCAGCAGAAACTGTTGCGGCTATGGCTCGCGTGTGTGTCGGCGCAGAAAAAATCCCCAGCATTAATGTTTCCAAACACCGCCTTGATGTTCAGTTTGAAAATGTTGAAGAAGCCATTGCAATGTCTGCCATGTATGCAGCAAACCATCTTAGAGGTGTGACCGCTATCATTACGATGACAGAATCAGGCCGGACTGCACTGATGACCTCACGTATCAGCTCTGGTTTGCCCATTTTCGCCATGTCTCGCCATGAGCGTACTTTAAACCTTACCGCACTTTACCGTGGTGTCACCCCGGTGCATTTTGACAGCGAGCTTGATGGTGTATCTGCTGCAAACGATGCAGTAAACCTGTTGCGGGATAAAGGCTACCTGATGTCAGGTGACCTGGTTATCGTCACTCAGGGTGATGTAATGAGTACCGTCGGCACAACGAATACTACGCGGATTCTGACTGTCGAATAATTTCTTGATTACTCGTTAACAAACACAAGGGGCCTGTTGGCCCCTTTAATTTTTCTGGCAAAGAATTGCTTGTGGCTTCCCCTAATGCTAAAAACCGATATGCATGATCACTTGCCCCGCGGGAACAACTCTTTACGCCGGTAGGGTTCTGTTTCACCGGGTTTGCGTGTTTTCAGCAGTTTTAATATCCATGTGTATTGCTCAGGGTTTGGTCCAACTAATTTTTCCACCTCGTTATTCATGCGCCGCGCAATTGTGATGTCATCGGCCTCACGCAAGTCATCCATTGGTGGACGCAGGTAAATATCCAGCTTGTGGGTTTGTGCGTTATAAACTGGGAACATAGGGACTACTCGCGCACGGCATACCTTCATCAAACGCCCGATTGCGGGTAATGTTGCTTTATAGGTACCAAAGAAGTCCACAAATTCACTTTGTTCAGGCCCGTGATCTTCATCAGGTAGGTAATACCCCCAATAGCCCTGGCGCACTGAACTGATAAAAGGTTTTATGCCGTCATTACGCGCATGCAAGCGCCCACCGAAATGGCGCCTGACAGTGTTCCAGGCATAATCAAATACCGGGTTACCCTGATTATGAAACATTGCAGCCATGTCATTGCCTTGTGCGGCAAGCACCATCGCAGGAATATCTACAGCCCACCCATGAGGCACCAGAAAAATAACATTTTCCTTGTTAGCGCGTAATTCATCCAGAATTTCTGCATGGTGCCACTTGACACGTTTTTTCACATGTTCCGGGCCACGCAGTGCTAATTCAGCCATTAGGACCATCGACTGTGGTGCAGTAGCAAACATTCGGTCAATAATCGTTTCACGCTCTGTTTCTGGCATATCTGGAAAGCAGTAGAACAAATTGATGCGTGCGCGGCGGCGCGCACCACCCGCGAGTTTTCCGGCTTTGGTTCCTATGAGCCCCAAGAAAGGGTCACGCAGCCTGGGCGGTATCAGCGCCAAAACAGCAAATGCCCCCACCCCCAACCATGCTCCCCAATAGCGCGGGTGCAGAAATGTACGGTTAAATTCAGGGATATACTCACTATTCGTTTTTTTGCTCATTTCCATGCCGTTATCAGCCAGTCCTCAATATTACTTATATTTTAGCGGGCTAAATCTACCAGATAAAAGAAAAGCCGGCACTTTTTAAGTGCCGGCTTACTGATGGGTAAACAACTTAATCGAGGATTAATTGCGGTTTTACTTCACGAACCTGCGCCAAATAAGCCCTGCGTTCTGAACCTGTAAGCCCTTCGGTACGTGGTAGTTTTGCAGTCAGCGGGTTAACAGCCTGCTGGTTAATCCAAACTTCGAAATGTAAGTGAGGCCCGGTGGAACGCCCTGTATTACCAGAAAGTGCAATACGCTCACCGCGCTTCACTTTGTCGCCGGGTTTCACCAGCAGTTTTTTCAGGTGCATATAACGCGTTGTATATGTGCGGCCATGGCGAATAGCAATGTAGTTGCCTGCTGCACCATCATGTTTAGCAACAATCACTTCGCCATCCCCCACAGATAACACTGGTGTTCCCTGCGGCATTGCGAAATCCACACCACGGTGTGGAGCTATTCGCCCGGTTACTGGATTCAAACGACGGGGGTTAAAGTTTGATGATACCCGGAACTGGCGGCTGGTTGGAAACCTTAAGAACCCTTTGGCCAGACCATTACCATTCTGGTCATAGAATTTCCCATCATCTGCACGGATAGCGAAGTAATCTTTACCACCGGTTTTCAAACGCACACCTAATAAATGGCTTTGGGCGCGTTTCCCATCCAACTGTTCACGTGAGATTAAAGCTGAGAATTCATCTCCTGCTTTCAATTTACGGAAGTCCATTTGCCACTGAAGCGCTTTCACCACATCGTTAACTTCATTACCGCTAAGGCCTGCAGCCCTTGCGCTGGCAACAAAACTCCCGGTAACTTTTCCTTTGATAACCCGGTTAACCCATTCGCCTTGCTGTACTTCAACATTGCGCTTGAAACCGTTATCCGTGCGGTCATAGACACGTGTTTCGCGCCGCGAAACGTCCCATGACAATTGCTGTAGGTTGCCATCGGGGGTAAGTGTCCAGGAAAGTTGCTGACCAATTTTGAGGTTGCCGAGGTCCTTATCGGTACGGGTTAGCTGGCTGATTTCTCCCATATCAATACCATATTGATTAAGGATACTACTCAGCGTATCACCCGTAGAAACGACATAGTCCTGAACACCATTAGTTGATGCTGTATCATCACTACCATCCTGTGTGGATGTATCTTCAGGTGGTAAGGCAACATCCATATCATCTTGCGATGTTTGATCAATCGGCTCGCTGGCCTCAGGCATCAGGGTATGAGCGGGCTTATCAGTGTGGAGATCCAATGCCTTAACAACAGGCGTTGCATCAGGATGGTAAACATAGGGCCGCCACACGGCGACCGACAAAGTGAGTACTGTCAAGGACCCCAGCAAAACTCGATGGGGTCTGGGCAAGCTGTTAAACGCCATAGCGACAGAGCGGGCTATCTGTTGCACGTACAAAAATCCTCGTTAATCTCCTTTCAGGCAGCTCGTGTACTGATGAGACAAATGGGTTAAAAACTGCATATAGCTGTCTTTACCCAATGCGATACCACTTCCTAACGGGTCCAGGGTCCCAATGCGCACCCCCGTACCACGGGCAACGGCCTCGACAACGGCTGGTCTGAATTGTGGCTCAGCAAAAACACATGTCGCTTTTTGCTCAACCAACGTTGTTCTAATGTTATGTAAACGCTGTGCACCCGGTTGAATTTCAGGGTTTACGGTAAAGTGCCCGAGAGATGTCAGACCGTATTGTTTTTCAAAATAGCCATAGGCATCGTGAAAAACAAAATACCCTTTAGTTTTCAACGGTGACAGCTCGTCTGCAATCTGCTTATCCGTGCGGGCTAATTCTGCCTCAAATTGCTGCAGGTTTGCGTCTAGTTTGGCTTTATTATTCGGCATAAGTTCCACTAATTTATCGTGAATTGCAACCGCTGCCAGTTTTGATATCTCAGGTGAAAGCCAGATGTGCATGTTATATTCACCATGATGGTGATCATCATCACTATTTTTGTCATGATGCGCCCCTTCTTCATGCCCATGCTCATGGTCATGATCGTCGTCGTCATCACCTTTCATGAGTAACGGTTTCACTGCTGCCAGAGTGGATAATGCAATGTTTTTATCACCCGCCTGTTGGGCGACAGGCTTCTGCATAAAAGCCTCCATATCGGGGCCAACCCATATTACTAAATCGCTGTTTTTTAATTTAATTATATCACCGGGTTTCAATGCGTAGTCGTGCGCAGATGCCCCGTCAGGGAGTAAGACATCAGTTTTTGTTACGCCATCAGCAATGGCTGACGCGATAAAGCCCAATGGTTTAATTGAGGTGACAATGTCAGCCTTAGCCATTACAGTAGAGCCTGCCCAAAGCGCCACTGTAAAGCTTGCGCAAAGAAGTGTCTTTTTATGTAACATAATGCGATTATCCATCATAAATTCAGCGAAGTTTGTGATATTATAACATTCGTTAACTTCTGCAACGTTTAAATCCATGAACAATCTTGTCTCACTGGAAAATGTGTCGGTGTCTTTTGGCCAACGGCGTGTTTTATCAGATATTTCATTTTCTCTTCAGCCTGGTAGAATCCTCACATTATTGGGGCCAAACGGTGCCGGCAAATCAACACTGGTGCGTGTTGTATTAGGCCTGGTAGCCCCAGATGAAGGGAAAATCAACCGCGACCGCGGATTACGCATTGGCTATGTGCCACAAAAACTCCAGCTTGATGCCACGCTTCCTCTCACAGTAAGCCGTTTCTTGCGTTTACGCCCCGGTGTAAAAAAAGCAGACTTGCTCCCTGCCCTTAAGCGGGTTAATGCAGCTCACCTGCTTGAAGCGCCAATGCAAAAATTGTCCGGCGGGGAAAACCAGCGTGTTCTGCTGGCAAGAGCGCTGATGAATTCTCCCCAGTTGTTGGTACTTGATGAACCCACCCAGGGCGTAGATGTCAATGGGCAACTGGCGCTCTATAATCTGATTGATCAGTTACGTAAAGAGCTGGATTGTGCTGTTTTGATGGTCTCCCATGACCTCCATTTGGTTATGGCAAAAACAGACGATGTACTGTGTCTGAACCATCATATCTGTTGCTCCGGTACGCCAGAAAGTGTGTCAACGCACCCTGAATTTAAAGCTATGTTTGGCCCGACAGGTGCTGAACAACTTGCTGTATATCGCCACCATCATAATCACCGACATGATTTACGCGGTCGCATTGTTTTACGCAAAGGGAATGGCGCTTAATGATAGATATTCTTTTACCCGGTTGGATTGCGGGCATATTGCTGGCATGTGCTGCCGGGCCACTTGGTTCCTTTGTTGTCTGGCGCAGGATGTCTTATTTCGGCGACACACTGGCCCACGCATCTTTACTTGGGGTGGCGTTTGGGTTATTGCTCAATGTCAGCCCATTCTACGCAGTCATTGCCGTTACACTGGTTCTTGCAGCTGGTTTGGTCTGGCTGGAAAAACGCCAGCATCTGGCAGTTGATACACTACTGGGTATCCTCGCTCACAGTGCGCTGTCGTTAGGCCTGGTGGTGGTCAGCCTGATGGCAAATGTCCGGGTCGATTTAATGGCCTACCTGTTTGGTGATTTATTGGCGGTTACCCCAACAGATTTAGTGACAATTGCCCTTGGCGTGTGTGTCGTTATTGGGCTACTCTGCTGGCAGTGGCGCAACTTACTGGCAATGACCATAAGCCCCGATTTGGCATTTGTCGACGGTGTGCGAATACAGCGGGTAAAACTGATGCTAATGCTGGTTACCGCACTGACAATTGGTGTATCCATGAAATTCGTCGGTGCCTTAATCATCACATCTCTGTTAATAATTCCAGCAGCGACTGGCCGCCGTTTTGCACGTACACCAGAGCAAATGGCTGGGTATGCCGTACTGGTGGGCATTCTGGCTGTTACAGGCGGGCTGGCGTTCTCAGCTTTTTATGACACACCGGCAGGGCCTTCTGTTGTGTTATGTGCAGCCACGCTGTTCATGCTAAGTATGATGAAAAAAACGGTTGTCTGAACCCGTAATCAGTTAACAATGAGCCCCTGCCATGTATTACCCTGGCAGGGGCTCATTTTTTCTAACCATTACACATGGAACTTGCACACACTCACGAACAATCAGGCATTATCTGGCGGCGTAATACCAAAATGCTGCCAGGCGCGATTTGTTGCCATACGCCCACGCGGTGTACGCTGAATAAACCCTTGCTGAATCAAATAAGGTTCAAGCACGTCCTCAATCGTTTCGCGCTCTTCACCAATCGCTGCGGCCAGGTTATCCAGCCCGACCGGGCCACCCATAAATTTGTCGATAATCGCCAGCAGTAATTTACGGTCCATATAGTCAAAACCCTGGACATCGACATTCAACATATCCAAAGCCTGGCTGGCAACATCAGCGCTAATCACCCCATTATGACGCACTTCCGCGTAATCTCTGACCCGGCGCAATAACCGGTTGGCGATGCGGGGTGTTCCACGCGCCCGGCGAGCCAGTTCCAGTGCTGCATCCGCTGCCATATCCAGCCCCATAAACCCGGCACTGCGAGCGACAATATGTTGCAGATCATTTACCTGATAAAACTCCAGGCGCTGCACTATCCCAAAACGGTCACGTAATGGCGAAGTCAGGGAACCGGCCCGCGTGGTTGCCCCCACCAGCGTAAAGGGTGGTAAATCAATCTTGATTGAACGCGCGGCTGGCCCCTCACCTATCATGATATCGAGCTGGTAGTCTTCCATAGCAGGATACAGAACTTCTTCCACCACCGGAGAAAGGCGGTGAATTTCATCAATAAACAATACATCATTAGGTTCAAGATTGGTGAGCATTGCCGCCAGGTCACCCGCTTTTTCAAGTACAGGCCCGGAAGTGGTACGTAAATTCACGCCCATCTCATTTGCCACAATATTTGCAAGTGTGGTTTTCCCAAGACCTGGCGGGCCGAAAATGAGCAGATGGTCGAGCGCATCACCACGTAAACGAGCCGCTTCAATAAATATTTCCATCTGCTTACGGACTTCAGGCTGCCCAACATATTCCTGTAACATTTTAGGGCGAATAGCCCTGTCGATGTTATCTTCCGGGCCCTGGTTGTCTGGGGAAACCAGACGGTCGGCTTCAATCATTGTTTACCTCACAGCACTGCGCGCAATGCTTCACGAATCAGTGTTTCACTGTTTGCACCTGATGCTGCCACTTTCGATACCATACGGCTAGCTTCTTGAGGCTTATAACCCAGTGCGACCAGTGCAGCGACTGCTTCTGCTTCCGCGTCATCCACTGCGGCACTCGCAGGCGCACTCAGAACCAAATCAGCCGCGGGTGTAAACAGATCACCGTGCATTCCTTTAAAGCGGTCTTTCATTTCAACGACCAGGCGTTCTGCTGTTTTTTTACCAATACCCGGAAGCTTCACTAGTGAAGCAGGCTCTTCCCGTTCAACAGCATTCACAAACTGCTGTGCCGACATCCCCGATAAAATAGCCAGCGCCAGTTTGGGCCCCACACCATTTACTTTGATTAACTCACGAAACAGTGTGCGCTCCTGCTTATTATTGAACCCGAACAACAGTTGCGCATCTTCTCTTACCACAAAGTGCGTAAACACCACCGCTTCTTTACCTACTTCGGGCAGCTCATAGAAACAAGTCATCGGCATGTGGATTTCGTAACCCACACCACCTGTCTCAAGCAATACCTGAGGTGGTTGCTTTTCCAGCACAATCCCTCTGAGTCGGCCTATCACACTTTGCTCCTGATATTTATTGGACGGAAAAAACTGTACCTATAATATAAAAAAGGCTGGATAAATATCCAGCCAAATTTATCGTAACCTGCCTCTGGCCAGGTTAAGGCGTGCGGACCCGGCCTGAACAGCATTTTGGCTGATGTGGCAATGCGTGATGGCGATAGCCAGAGCATCGGCCGCATCCGCCTGCGGGTTAGAAGGAAGGTTGAGCAACCTGCGCACCATGTGTTGGACCTGCGCTTTCTCAGCACTACCAATCCCTGTTACCGTTTGTTTGACTTGCCTTGCGGCATATTCAAACACAGGTAAATCATGGTTAACAGCAGCAACAATAGCCACACCACGAGCCTGCCCCAGTTTTAAAGCTGAATCGGCGTTTTTAGCCATGAAAACTTGCTCAATGGCGAAATAATCCGGTGCAAACTGAGTAATGATTTCGCTGACCCCGGCATAAATCAACTTCAACCGTGACGGGAGGTCAGTTACCTGGGTACGAATACATCCACTGCCCAGGTAGCTTAGTTTCCGCCCCGTCTGCCGTATTACACCGTAGCCGGTAATTCGAGAGCCTGGATCAATACCCAGAATAATGGACATCTCCCGCCTCCGGCATATGGCGCGTTGGTGCAATAATCAAAGGGTCGCCGCGACTTCGTCGGAGATCTCACCGTTATGGTAGACTTCCTGTACATCATCGCAGTCTTCCAGCATATCGATAAGGCGCAGCAATTTCGGTGCTGTATCTGCATCCATATCTGCTTTGGTTGACGGGATCATGGATACTTCCGCTGCATCTGCTTTCAGGCCCGCCGCTTCCAGCGCGTCACGTACAGCGCCCATTTCCTCCCAGGCGGTGTAAACATCGACAGCACCGTCATCGTACGCCACAACATCTTCAGCACCCGCTTCTAACGCGGCTTCCATAATGGTGTCTTCATCACCCGCGTCAAAAGAGATAACCCCTTTTTTACTGAACAGGTAGGCAACAGAACCATCAGTACCCAGATTACCACCGGTTTTAGTGAAAGCATGACGCACCTCGGCAACCGTACGGTTACGGTTATCACTCAGGCATTCAACCATCACAGCCGTACCACCAGGGCCGTAACCTTCATAAATGATGGTTTCCATGTTTGCGTCATCATCGCCACCCACACCACGCTGAATCGCACGGTTCAGTGTGTCGCGCGTCATGTTGTTTGCCAATGCTTTATCAATAGCAGCACGCAAACGCGGGTTAGACCCCGGATCGCCGCCACCCAAACGGGCAGCCGTAACCAGCTCGCGAATAATTTTGGTAAAAATTTTACCGCGTTTGGCATCCTGTGCCGCTTTGCGGTGCTTCGTGTTGGCCCATTTACTATGACCTGCCATAACTTTCTCCAAAAACGCCTTATTCAGGCGGCATCGATTACAAACTCTTCAATCGCTTGCCGGTTACTCCACGACTTAGTGAGTACCGCTGCATCTGCCGCACTTACCCATTTCCAGTCCAGATGTTCTGAAATCACAACAGACCGTTCATGAGGAAGCGCGAGGCAGAACCAGGACTCTACATTGCGCACAATACCCGGGGCATAGCGATGACGTAAATGTGTAAATATTTCAAACTCCACACGCCGCTGGCAGTCGATCAAGGCCAGATGCTCACTAACAACATCAATGGCGACCTCTTCCTTTACTTCGCGAAGTGCGGCATCCACGGCGCTTTCCCCCTCTTCCAGGCTGCCAGTCACAGACTGCCAGAATGTGGGGTCATCACGCCGTTGTAACATTAACACCCGGCCAGTGTCCTGGGCATAGATCACCACCAGGATAGAGACAGGCCGTTTAAATGCCATGTTACTTATTCTCCTGCACGTTTTTTTTCACCACTTGCAAGCTTAACTCTTCCAGTGCGGTCGGGTTAGCGAAGCTTGGCGCCTCAGTCATCAGGCAAGCTGCAGCTGTGGTTTTCGGGAACGCGATAACATCACGAATATTTTCTGTACCCGTCAGCAACATGGTCAGGCGATCCAGGCCAAATGCCAGGCCGGCATGCGGAGGCGTACCAAATTTCAGGGCATCCAACAGGAAGCCAAATTTTTCGCGCTGTTCATGCTCATTAATGCCCAAAATGCCGAATACAGTCTGTTGCATTTCCCCATTATGAATACGCACAGAACCGCCACCCACTTCGTAGCCGTTAATAACCATATCGTAGGCATTAGCAATCGCAGTTTCCGGAGCGGCTTTCAGCTCAGTCGGAGACATATCACGCGGTGAAGTAAACGGGTGATGCATAGCAGCCAGACCACCTTCGCCGTCTTCTTCAAACATGGGGAAGTCGATAACCCATAGCGGGGCCCAGGCTTTGTCATCGGTAATTTGCAGGTCTTTACCTACTTTAAGACGCAGTGCGCCCATGGCATCAGATACTGTCCGGGCTTTATCTGCGCCGAAGAAAATCATATCGCCATCCTGTGCACCGGTACGGGCCAGAATTGATTCAATAATTTCTGCCGTTAAGAATTTGGCAACCGGGCTGTTGATACCCTCAAGGCCAGCATCACGCTGGTTAACTTTAATATAGGCCAGGCCTTTAGCACCGTAGATCTCAACAAATTTGCCGTATTCATCAATTTGTTTACGAGTGAGGTGTGCGCCACCAGGAACACGCAATGCTGCAACGCGGCCTTTGGCATCATTTGCTGGGCCTGCGAACACTTTGAATTCAACAGATTTTACCAGGTCCGCAACATCAACCAGTTCCATTGGGTTACGTAAATCTGGCTTATCAGAGCCATAGCGCTTGTCGGCTTCAGCAAAAGTCATCACCGGGAAGTCACCCAGGTCAACCCCTTTGATGTCCAGCCATAACTGACGGATCATCGCTTCCATTATTTCCCGCACTTGCTCTGCAGACAGGAAGGATGTTTCGACATCGATTTGGGTAAATTCGGGCTGGCGATCGGCACGCAAGTCTTCGTCGCGGAAACATTTTACGATTTGATAGTAGCGATCGAAACCAGACATCATCAGAAGCTGTTTGAACAACTGAGGTGACTGCGGCAATGCGTAAAACTTGCCTTTATGAACACGGCTGGGTACCAGGTAATCTCGCGCCCCTTCTGGGGTGGCTTTGGTCAGCATGGGGGTTTCGATATCCAAAAACCCATGCTCATCCATAAACCGGCGCACAAAACTGGTGATTTTAGCGCGGGTTTTCAAGCGCTGAGCCATTTCCGGGCGACGTAAATCCAGATAGCGGTATTTCAGACGTGCTTCTTCAGTATTGACCTGATTGGAGTCCAGCGGAAGCGGTTCTGAGCGGTTGATGATATTCAGGTCCGTGGCGAACACTTCTACTTCGCCAGTTGCCATATCACGGTTTACGTTCTTTTCATCACGCGCACGAACAACACCCGTTACCTGAATGCAGAACTCATTACGCAGTTCAGCCGCGGCACTAAAAGCCTGCTGGCGATCCGGGTCGAAGAAAACCTGCACGATGCCTTCACGGTCGCGCATATCAATAAAAATAAGACTACCGAGATCACGACGGCGATTAACCCAACCACACAGTGTTACCTGCTGCCCAACATGGGACAGATTGAGCTGCCCACAATAATGTGTACGCATGAGATATCCCTTAACTTCGCTGCGCCGATACCGCTTTTCAATTAGAGAAAAACGCCCCGCAGCGTTGGCTGAAAGCCACAACTGGATGAAAAAAGGCGGCTATTATACTGGAAATTCCGCCTGCCGATAAGCCCATCGCACCCTGGCTGATTGTTTGCTGTGCACGAGCTTACGTATACAGGCAATATTTAACAAAAATAACGTGCCGGGTAACAGCATTAACACTCAAGATGTCATTCTTTGTAACTTTTGCCACAACCCGGTACCCTGTATAAATATGCATGTCCGTTTGCCAGATTAAGCAGGTGTTAAACAGTTATGCTGTATATTGGTTTGCCCCAGTGGTCACATCCTAAGTGGCGGCAATGGGGTATTACATCACTGGAAGAGTATGCGCGCTATTTCAACTGTGTTGAAGGCAACACCACGCTGTATGCTGTTCCTTCTGCAGAAACAGTCATGCGCTGGCGGGCAATGAGCCACGATGATTTTCGTTTCTGTTTTAAGTTCCCTGCAACCATTAGCCACCAGGCAGCATTGCGCGATTGTGCAAGTTTGACACAAGCGTTTTTACAGCGGATGGACCCACTTGCAGAGCGGGTCGCGCAATACTGGCTGCAACTCCCTGCCGCGTTTTCTCCCCAGGATTTACCCGCACTATGGGCGTTTCTTGGCACCTTACCGCAAGGCTTCAACTGGGGTGTTGAAGTTCGCCACCCGGCATTTTTCGAAAAAGGTGAGGCCGAACGGCTGCTAAACCAGGGGCTGCATGCACGCGGCATAAACCGGGTAATTCTGAAGAGACCTTTCTATTGATACACTCATAGGAGGGATTTTGGAGGTAGGAGTTTCGCTTCAGAGAAGCTCAAGGTATTACTTATTTCTATCCTTCCATACACGGTAAATAGCTGCACATATGCCACTAATAAGGCACATGAGCTGTTCTCTCACACCAGGCATGTAGTAATCATTAATCTTCATTGGTTGCCCTATTGCTGGTGGCTTTAGAGATGCTTCTCAGGAGGTCACTGGTCACCATTCCAAGATAGTATCCACCGCAAAATGTGGACAAACAAAGGAACACTGGGGAGTGTGATAAAAGGAATAAATGAATATGTTCGAACATTATATTTTACCTGTTGAGTTACTTAATTTTATTGGCGTTACCGCCCATTGATGTGTAGACACTTTTTGCTAAACGTTCAGAGGCTTGGCTATAGATAATTTTCCCACCTGATACGTTAGCTGACAGATTACATCTAGCCATTGCTGTCTTAGCCTGTGTGAGCTTGTCACCTGTGAAACCTTCGTAATCGTTAGCGGCTATTGCAGCAAAATATGAGCATGCACTATTACTTACTGTTGCAGAGGTTGTGGCTGTACCCACACTTTTCTGTTGAGTAACTGCACCATCCTTGGTTGTTGATACAGAGCCTGAAGAGTTAACACTTGCAGTTGTCTGTCCAATCTGAACAACAAAATCAGCATTCTGGAAGGTGAGAGACACTTTTAGGCCATTCGAAATACTGGCGTCTTTGTTAGCTTCAAACGTTGTGCAGACTGTATTCTGAAGGCTTATTCCATCGTCACATAGGACAGTAAGAATCTGTCTCTGTTTACGCCAAGTCTGGAGAGTATTTATAAAGTCCTCTACAACAGTAGTGTCAAGTGTTGTTATCAGAGTACCTAAATAGTCAACAACGACAACACCATTTATAGTAATCTGGTCAGGGACTTCCTGAACATTATCAGTTATTGTCTGTCCAGACTGTACTGGTTGAGTTGTTACCTGCATGGTGCTGGTATATTTCATATCAGTTGTTGCTGAGAGTGAGAGAATCACCGACATATCATCCTTGATATGAAAGAATATTTTGTCTGCTGATGATGCTTGTAGTAGTGACATTGTTATTTACCTTGCTGGCTAGGATGCCATCCTGCGTTATCACCTTGAGATTCCCATGATGAACGTCCGAAGTTACTGTTATTCATAATTATGTTTTCAAACTGATTCTGAGCTTCAAACTGTAATGGGATAGTGAATTTTTGAATCTGACCATCAATATCCAGGTTCAGTGGTATGGTCACCTCACCAGAAATTTTAGGGATAATGTTTACCTGTTTATTTTCAGGTGGAATGGTGATTGTTCTTGTTAACCAATCAGGTAGCTTTCCAGCATCTTTAAGTGATTCGAAAAGGTTTGGTCTGTTCTGATTCTCCTGAACATGCTTCATGAAACCGGGCATATCACTTTGAATATCATTGAGTCTGCTGTGGAGCATCCATCCCAGAATTGCTGTAGGGAGTAGGTTTATTTTGCTGAGTAGGCCTCCTGCTGCACCTTCGGCAACCTCTGCACCTGCTGTAGCTGCACCTTTAGGGATTGGTTTTCTTATCAGTTTGCCACCTGCACCTATTGCTAAGTCCTTGGCAATCTGTAGACCTTTCATTGCTGCTACTGCTTCTGCAAATCCCAGAACTGCATCACCTATCTCTTTGAATGCTTTCTGGACGGGGTCAGGTAATGTGGAGAAGAACTGTTCCCATTTGATTTCAAGGAGTGAAATTGCGCCATTTGCATTCAGCACCAAAGTGCTAATACCATCAATCGTCTGGGAGATACGGTTCATGGCGTCACCCAGAACCATACCGAACACCTGAGCATCATCACCGGAGATGTTAAGGAATGTTGAGAGGCTGTTCAGTAGTGACTGGAACCCTTTATCAAACCCTCTGAAGAATTTTTCTTGGTTATCCTGTACGGCATTGTGGAATCTACCCTGTGCTGCTAATACGTTCTGTTGAGCTTTGATTGCTGCGCCAGATTCACTGTTCAGCTTTTCCATGGCCTGAACCATAAGCTGGGTAAATTGTGCCCCAGACATTGATAAGGCTTTTTGTTTCAGAGCCCTGACATCGTCAACATGCATCACCTGTTCGAGTTGCTTGATTAGAGCTGGGCTGGCATTCACTACTTGGAGCCAGTCTTGCCCCATAAGGTGGGCTGAACCTGCAATCTGTTGCATAGCATAATTCAAGCGGCCTAGTGCATCATTTGTCATACCTGTCTGGTGGGCAAATACACTTTCAGTTTCTAATAGCTTTGGAATATCACTGTTTGAGAATATTTTCTCTGGCATGGTCATTCTAAGCTGTGCTGCTTGCTGCTGTGCCTGAGTTTTATCCACACCATATTTGTTAGCATAGGTGTTCACTTGCTGAGTTATTTCAGGTGCTTGCTTAGCGTAGGCAGTTTCTAGCATTACTTTTGCCTGTTGACGTTCTGCACCCACCTTTACAGCGTCTGAAAAGTATTGGATAGCCTGACTTGCAGCATATAATCCAGTGACGAGTTTACCAAACCCTGAGATGGGACTGTTTACACTATCACCAAGTTGCTGGGCTTTTTGTCTGGCGAATGCTTCAGCTCTACCCATCTGACTGAATTCATAAGAAAGTTTTTGGACATTTCTTCTGAACTGAGCAACATCTGTACCAGCATTATTGAACAATGATGTTAAACGTTTTGTATATTCCTGTGCTCGTTCAGGTGTACGAATCTGCATGTTACCGAAGAAGGCTGATTGCTGTGCTCTGGTGTAGATATCATTAATTCTTGTAGCTGGTGGAATGGAGGGGCGTCCAACTTTAGGTGGAGTGCTGGTCACTGGAAGAGCAGAGAAGCCTTTAAACTTAAGAGCATTTTGCAGATTGCGTTGAATAATCTGTCCAGCTCTTGCACTTTGCTGTTCGAGTTCTGAGAATGTACTTGCACCGTTGGCTTTCATATTGAATGCTCGAGCCATTTCCTTTTGGATATGGTTAGCCGCAGTGGTGGCCTGTCTTTCAATACGTGCAAACATATTGCCTGTTTTCTCTGCGCCAGAGAGTCTGTTAAATGCTTGGTTGAATCTCTTTTCAATTCTTTCAGCGGCATTATTTACTTTCTTTTCAACGTTTGTGAGACCGCTGAGAATCTTTTCTGAGAAACCAAGTTCTACGACAAACTCATCAACCTTATACTTTGCCATTATTTATAATTCCTAATACTAAAAAGCCCCCATCTGTGTATATGTCACAGTGGAGGCCTTATTAATTGTTTATTTACTATTGTGATTAACTCATCAGAGCATCAATCTGGGCTTTGAAGCCACCCTTGAGGGAATTATAAGATTTCATCACATGAGTCTTTAATTCTTTAATCTGTTCGAGACGTGCTGTGTAGTGATTAGCGTCACGTTGATATTCACGATTGAGTTCACGTTCGGCAATTTCTGATGCTTTTTCCATTAGCTCGACATGTGTCAGTTTAGTATGGATGATTAAAACTTTAATTCCAAGTGTTCCTTGGTCAATTAGTTTGATATCAAGGATTCTGTCACCTGAGGCTGAGAGATTATTAATATGTTCTGTTTGAGTAAGCTTACTGCATTCTAGTAGGTGTACACCGGGAATACGTGTTGCATTATTCGCCAGAATGTCTCTTGCTTTCTCTGTGATAGTGATTTCAGAAACTGGGAGAGGCTCTTTTAGCTTATCCAGCTTAAGCATCGCTTCACTAATCACACGGTAGCCTACTTCTTCAATACGTTGCTGTTGAATTGTTGGGCTGGTGGTTTGAGGGTAATTATTTAGGGCTGCTTCAAATAATTGGATATATTCGTTGTTCATTCAATGTTCTTCTTCTCTGTGTAGGGTATTTACTAATTCAGTGTGATAGCTGCTTGTACATTTTGGGTATTCATCATGAAGGTATCATTTGCCATCATCATTAATGTTTCGCTGTAACGTTGCTTTGCTTGGTTGAAAATTATTGCTGTGCATTCGAAGATATCTTCAACAGGACAGAGATTATTGTCACACAAGACCTGTCCGATGCGGTCGATAAGGATGCTGGGGTTGTCGTACATCTCACGATAGACAGCTTCTAAACTTGCATGAGCGATATCAACGGTTAAGTCACCATCACTGTTTACGAATACTTGGATTTCATCACGCATTAGAAAGCCCTCTGTGAGTTCAGTGCTACGTGTCTTGCTGCTTCCTGTTCAAGGGCACGTTTCAGCGCTTCAGACTGCTGAGTGCTCATCACGGTAGATTGTTGCTGGTGGGAGTAGCTCACTGTGTTATCAACCTTACGTGATTCTTTCTTCTTCTGGGACTTGTTCTGTTGAGCATTGAACCAACCATCATTGAAGCCCACGGTATAATCATTTTTAGATTTCTGGTCAGTGGCTTGTTTATATAATGATGCAGGGTCTTTAGGTTTCTTATCACCAGATTCAAATGCTTTAACTCCAGCTTTAAATCCGCGTAGCTCGTGTATTGATTGGGTTTGGTTTGACATTATTTATTCTCTTCTCTGTGCTTGTATTAATTGATTAATATTCAGGGTAATTCACTACTGTGATTTTAAGAGTTGCCAGTTTGTTTACTTCAGATTCTATAAAGCCTAAATTCTTGATTTGAGCATTACGGTAGATGATTGTGTTTTCTTGCTGACCTAAGAATGTTAATCCGGTCACGCTATCCACACCATCAAGGGCAATACCTACAATATCTTCTACAGTGGTTGTTTTCGTTCCTGTTGAGTCAACAAGGTCGCCGGGTAATGTTCCAGCAACGCAAGGGACGGATTTACGAGACCAGCGGTCAGGTGTTGACTCTTCATATAAGATGAAGTCACATAATTGATGGCGTGTGCCAAGGTTATAATTCATTCAATTTCTCTTTAATATTTTTAAGCTGAGACATTAACTGTGGCTGCTGGTGGGATAAAATACTGGTCACAATGTCATCAATGATTTGTTTGACATCTGAACCATATATTTCAGGCTGGGATGTTAATTTGCCACGGATAATTTCAGAGTAGTAGCTAATCTGTTGAGCAACCTGCTGCAGTTGATGCTGTAGCTGTAATTTTTGCTGGTATTTGTTAACCTCTTCGTCACGTTGCTCTTGTGATTTCTCAAGATTGGTGAGTGACTGGTTAACCATTTCGGAGATGTTCATTTGGGACACCTGCTTAGAATAGGAAAGGGCATATTGCAGCCCTTTATTTAATTGCTCTCGACAGGAGAGACTGACACTGACAAGGAGTAAGTATGATGAGTTACCGAGAATCCCCCTTGAGCTTCTTAGCGAAACTCTTTGACAGTGAGTTGACTCTCTCATGGTGATATCTGAGAAGAAGTGGACAGATAATCACACAATCAATCACTGTGGAAATTCTCACCTACGGAGATATGTAGGATTTGTGCTACAGAGAAGAACAGTAACAAGGAGATTTTCGGTAAACCATATTTGATAAAAAGGGGAAGCTATACAGGACAGGAAAATCATAAAGAACTCTGTATAGCCCCAAAGCTTTTGGAGGTAACTATGTGATTTATTATTCTTAGAGACTGAAGGGAAAGAAGTAACCTTTATTTCTCTTCATGTATTAATATTAACAACTTTTGTGTTATTTGTCAAGATATTTGTTACACTATTTTAACATTTCATTAACTTTATTTTTACAATTTTTCTCATAAAAACATAGCGCTGCGCTGGTCACAAGTTGCTGGTGGTGTGGAAAAATATCTGTAGGTGAGACTGTGAAAAGTTGGTCAGACTGTATATGTGCTTAACGTGCCAGAAAGCTTAGGTACATTGCACTGTCAAAATCCTAAAATATGATTATAAATCAATACATTGTGTGATAAGAGGGCTTTGCAGCCCCCTGTCACTGGAGTGTTTTCTTGATTCTGAATACTGTAGCCCTGCCACAGTCACACAGTTTAGCTATTTCATCAGGAGAGTATTTGTTCATCTCAAGGTATTTTGTGACCTTACTGTGGAGTTCTTTGTTAGGTTGTTTACCTTTATATCTGCCCTGCTCTTTCGCAATAGCTATACCTTCATCACGACGAGAAGCGATGATACCGCGTTCAAACTCTGCTACTGCGCCCATCATTGTGAGGATAAGTCTTGAGGCTGGTGTGTTATCAAAGCTCATAGAGTTATCCAGAAACTTAACAGTAACACCCTTAGCTATGAGTGAATCCACCACTTCAAGTAAGTCCTTAGTATTCCTCGCAAGCCTGTCAATGCTTTTACAGATAAGCTGGTCACCTGGTTGAAGGAATTCTATAAGCTTCTGTAGCTCTGGTCTGTTTAAGTCTTTACCGGAGACCTTCTCTAATTTGACCACATCACAGACAGGTGTGAGTTCTGCTAGCTGTCTGTCCAGATTCTGGTCTTTACTGGAAACCCTTGCATAACCGTAAATCATATTGATTCCCTCATGTCTCATTTAGATGATGCTAAGGATACAATATCATTTAGATGGTTTCAACGAGTAAATGATACTTAAAGAGAGGGTAAGTGGTCTGTATCGGTGGGGTAGACTCAAAAGATACTGTTAAGGGTTATGTTTAACTCTCGCCTCTTCGTGCCATGAAAGAGGCTTGGTCCAATGTTAAAAAGGTCTGTTAGTTACACTGTTAATGACATGGTCAAAGAGTTTCGCTTCAGGGAAGCTCAAAGGAGAATCCGCAGATTCTATAAAGAGGATTTACAGAGGTATTTTGCAGAAAATGGTTACACTTTGAAAGTGACGAACCCAGTAATGACAAGGGTTGTAGAGGGATTTTATAGATAATCTGCGGAGATAGATATAGGGGGTTGTTGAGGTAATCACATAGAGTTTCGCTAAGAAGCTCAAGGTAAAGGAAAACCCACACATGGTGGGTTAATGGTTCTATACAGATTTCAGTTTAGCAGTATTGGTAAATGATGCTGTGACAGCGGGTTGTGAAGGTTTGGTCACGGTAGCTTTTGGTGATTTCTCAACCTTGGGCTGTTTGACACCCATCACTAATCTCTGGGCAGCCCATTTTGAGTTACTGAGGCTATAGAGTTGTTCAATCTCTTTCTCGTCTAGCTTAAAGACTGTTTTGAGTCTATGAGTTTGTCTCAACAGAACAGCCATCATGAAATTCTGAGCCTGTTGCTCAGGGGTTAATTTGACTCTCATTTGTAAACCTTTGAAATGTAGGGTATATAAATATTTGTTATTAAAATGTGGATGTGAGTAATCTTAGCGTTATAACAAGGGTCTATACAGATTCTTGGGACACTCTGCAAACCCTTGGGAGAGTAGGCTTGAGCATGTTTTTACAGGGTCATTTTAGGGGTATTTTAAGGGTGATTTTGACAAATAGCTAAAAATCACTGGTAAACAGGCTGCAAACCCGCGTCACGCCTGAGTTTTATGCTTCACATAGTAGTTGTTGATATGGACAACTTGACGATAAGAGATGTCTAGCTTCTTCGCTATATAAGTCATTTTACAACCACTTTTGAGTAGGCTTATTACCTCATTAATCACAGTCTGAGGGTGTCTTTGGATAGGTAAGCCTAAGCATTTACGAATAGCAATCTGTTCAGTTGCTGTTAAATGACAGGCTTTTGCAGCCTGTGCAGGTGTCATTGTTCCATTGGTCACATGGTTAATGAATGTAGTGATATTAGCTGGGATGGTGATGTTCATTATTGTGTGTTTCTCTTTTAGTTATAATTTAAAGTGGAAGGTCAAACTGGTTGTAGTCGATGCTCAGGTATTCATCTCTGTGTTGAATCCAGTAAACGGCTTCAGGGTCATATTTATTTTCGAGAATCATCCAGTAAATGTTATATGCTTTTTTGATATCATGAGTGACCAGAGCGCTCAGAAGCTCTTCAGTGTCGCCTTCATAGCTGCGTAAAGCATCTGGGAGTTCACCATATACTGTGGATACAAACTCTGATTCATAATCCAGGAGCTGGTGAATCTCAAGAGGCTCATGCCCAAGGCTAATCTGGCGCTGTATCTCGTGTTCTAAGACCTGTTCAATAGTCAGTGTATGGAAACTGCCAGTGAAGGGCTTAAGAGCCGCTATACCGTGCTTGGTGAGTATCTCATTGAAGCCTTCTAGCTTCATACGGTCACATGAGCTGTAAGCTGATTTGTAACCTTTCTTCTTTAGCATGAGCCATTTGTTATAGCGTACTGGTAATGCAAGGTCACCTGAGCGAATAAGTTTTTTAATCTGTGTTTTGAACAGGGCTGTAAATACGTCATCAAATTTTCTGTCACTCAGGTCATAGCGTGAACTGTTCCAAGTTCTGTCTGATACTTTTACACCTAGCCCTGAGAGTGTTTTATCACTGAATTGCTGGTTGAGGTGTTTAGGCCATATACCGAGGTTATGAGGGTGGAGTGAACCGTGTTTTGATGCGGGAATGTAATGAGAGATTTCCAGAGGCTCACTACAGGAGTAATTCATTTTACGCCATGTGTTGTAGAAACTGTTCAGCTCAAGTAAATCAACATCATGGATAATAGCCAGTGTACCAGCACGTTTAACATTATCACGGATGAAACGGTAGAAGCCTGTGCACTTGAATGTGGAGATATCTACTGTCTTGGCTTTATTGAGTTTTGAGAGTTTGTTTCTGCATACCTGGGAGCAAGTCTTAGCTCTTCCCGTAATGACTTTGCCACATACAGGGCAAACATGTGCGTGTTTATCATTAGTATTTTTCATTCATAAAATTAGCTCGTTCAGAATCTAACAGATATTGGGGATATATGCTGTTAGGTATGGATTAAGGAGTTTGAGTGATGTTGCTAAGAGATGGATTAAAGGAGAGTGACAGTTATCTGAGAAGCCTACTAATGAAGTAGGTTTGCTCACCTTATCCCCATAAGGATTTTTGAAGGCTCTTGAGCTAGGCATGAATGAAACCATTAGAGAGACTTCTCAAATAACTGTCAGGTTTAACCCTATAAGAACAGTATTACATGTTTTTAGAAAGTTGTCAACAATTTGTTAATGTAATGTTAAAATAATGTATACCTCTCGCCTCTTTCATGGCACGAAGAGGCTTGTCCAATGTTGAGGGTGACACTGTTAATTGCACTGTCTAGAGATATCCGCATAAGGCTATACAGAATCTAAATAGATAACTGGGAATATTGGATTTTAAGGGTAATTACCCAAAAATGGTTACACTTTGAAGAGGAAAAGTGAGGGTAAGTTATTGATGTGTAGAGGAATGTTTAGAGGAAGGTATAGATATCTGCGGAGATAGATATAGGGAGTTGTTGAGAGGGTTTGCTTAGTGTAGTTGGAGAGGGATTTACAGAGAGATACTAAGAGTGCTGAAAAACACCCACTTTTGAAGATATGAGGAATTTGTAAGTATATGAATGTGAAAAGGAATTCAGAGTTAGCGTAACATAATTTTAAGAATAGCTCAGGGTCTGTACAGATATCTGTTAAGAATACTCTGAGTGAGAGAAGATAATGTTTAGAGTCTGTTAAGATTTAGGGTCTCATAATGTCAAGAATTGTCAAGCATAGTGATAAGACTGTTTAGTTATAAAAGAATCACTGTTTATGTGATAAATGACATATAGGCCTAGGAGATTCGCTAAGAAGCTCATGGAGCTCATGTAATGCATTCTAAGCCATTTTGAGTGTGAGTAAGGTGATTGTGTAGGTGATATGTTTATAAGGGCTCTGGGGGCTTCCTGTTGGCTTCATGAGCTATAGCCTCTTGTACCCATTCAGGTGCTGTGTGAATAGGTGCAGGTATACTTGTTTCATTATCACTAAAGGTGAATTCTTTGTCTTCCAGTAGAGAAACAATATCAGAGAAGCGAGCACCGTCTATCACATGTGACAGTGGGTAATTGTTTAGTTTGATACCATTGTGAAGAGTTATGTCACAAGTGGCTTTTGCAGTGTTCAGCATGATGCTTTTTATCACACGCTTGATGATGATTTGTGCCTCTACCCTGTCCTTTTTAACAGTCATATCAAGATGTTGTATTGTTTCAAGATGAGTAGATGATTCACGCTGGTGGTGATTAGCAATTTCACCTTGTACTGAGGCTATCTGTTTATTCAGTTCTTTGAGTCTTACTGCTGAGGATTCTATATCACCTGAGAGTTCAGCTAATTTGAGCAGGTTCTCTTTACGTTTGGTGAGTTCTGTGAGTTCTGTTTGTAGATGACCTGTCACTGTGTCTGTGGGGGACTGGAGGTTAAGCCTGTTGGTATTGTACAGAAGCCCCTGTATCAGTGCTGTGTCTGTTTTGAGTCTGCTCAGACCTTTTGTGTGACATCTGCCTGCTTTAACCATTGAGCATCTGTAGTTACCGTGACGCTTTGCTGATGCACCGCTAAGAATCATCACATGGTGGCATTCTGAACAGCGTATGATTCCCTTGAAGAGATTTGTTAAGAGTGGTTTATCAGATGATGGTTTACGTCCTGTGCCACCCTGCTTCAGTTGCTGTACAGCGTAGAATTCCTGCTCTGTGATGATAGCTGGGTAATAATTTGGGATTTCCTGTACGCCCTTTACAGCCATTGATTTAGACGGGATTTTGTAGCCTATCACTGAGCGATTACTGAGAAGCTCTGTCACTGATGTCTGTGAGAAGCCACCTTTTACAGATTTGTACTGGTTTACTGTAGAAAAACCTTCAATGTTCATCTGTTTAGCTATTCTTGCATGTGCCATACCTTCAAGACGGAGTTGAAATATTCTTCTTACAGCTCTGACATGTTCAGGGATGAGTTCAAAGTGTGACCTGTCCTCTGAGACTCTCAGCCACGCTACACAGCGTTTTGACATTATCTTACCTGTCTGTTCAGCTTTGAGACGTTTCTCTGCCCAGACTGAGCGTAGGCGCTTAGATTTGATTTCTGATTCTTCGTGTGCACGTTCCATCACAAGTAAAGCTTTTATCATGCTCAGTGAGTCTTTGAGAGAGGCTTTTGTGTACCATGAGTTATCCGTGAGTGTGACAACCTCTACACCTGCTCTAAGAATCTTTCTGAGCTGTTCACCAGCAATGTCTATATCCTGTCTTGAGACACGGTCTAGTGATTCTACAAGTAATACTGAGCCTTCTTGTATATAGCCCTTTTCAACTGCTGAGAGGAATTCTGAGAAAGCACCTTTAGTAGCATTTGCCCCAGAGTAACCAGATATACCTAAATCCTGGAAGCATAGTTGCTCGTCAAGATGGTATTCAGGGTTATTCTTTAACCATTGAGCTATAAGCTTTGACTGTCTTTTGGTGCTGTCACCTGATGATTGTTGCTGTGATGAGAAGCGAATGTATGAGATTGCGGTAGGCATATCTGAAACCCTGATGAGTAGTGTTTCAGTGAGTGTATCATAAGAGAGGTGTAATCCTGGATAGCCGGCCAGTGCATTCAGCCACAGCCTCAACACCCGCAATGGTGGAAGCGCAGCGCAAAAAACCACGGCTTCCGGTTCATGCGGTGCTAACCGGAACAATGCCTGTCGTGCGGTTTATCGCAAGCGACAATATGCACCAAAGCGCCGGGTTATTTGATAACTGGCTGAACCGCCTTTCTGGCTGGTCTATGGATAATAACCCGTTCTTGTTCCTGCATACTCCGGACATTGGCGAGGTACATAAAATTGTCACCACGTTATTACCGGTGCTGCAACGCCTGGCCCCCGATTTCACACCGCCACCAAACCAGCCGGAACAGTCCACCTTGTTTTGATACCCTGGCGACAGACCCGGCTGTTCAGGCTATTATTGTTTCAGCTCACGTAAGGTTCTGCAAAAAATGGAGTTTATATGGTCAGTGCACTGTATGCAGTTCTTGGCGCGATATTGTTACTTAAACTGTCTGTTGATGTAGTCAGAATTCGCGTGCAGTACCATGTCGCCTATGGCGATGGTGGTTTTTCAGAGCTCCAAAGCGCCATTCGCGTACACGGTAATGCCGTGGAGTACATTCCTGTCGGGCTTATCTTGTTACTGTTTTTCGAAATGAACGGTGCCGCTTACTGGATGGTGCATGTGTGCGGCAGTATTTTGCTTGTTGGGCGTATAATGCATTACTACGGCTACCGGCACCGGCTTTTTCCCTGGCGCCGGGCAGGTATGGCCTGTACCTGGCTATCATTAGTGTTGATGGTTCTGGGTAATTTGTGGTTTATGCCATGGGAGTTGGTTTTCTCGCTCCGTTAACGCACAATACGGCACTTTGTAATTCTCGGACTCCTTGTTATGTCTAACCGCGACATGCTGTTCTCTGCGCCTATCGCCAGCCTGGGTGACTGGACCTTTGATGAACGGGTTGCTGAAGTTTTCCCGGATATGATCCAACGCTCGGTACCGGGCTACTCCAACATCATCTCTATGATAGGCATGCTGGCCGGGCGTTTCGTCACGCCCGCAAGCCATGTTTACGATTTAGGTTGCTCTTTGGGTGCGGCCACACTTTCAGCCCGGCGCAATATTAATCATGAAGGATGCCGGATTATTGCAGTCGATAACTCAGCGCCAATGGTTGAACGTTGCCGCCGTCATCTGGACGCGTTCCGTGCAGCCACGCCTGTTGATGTATTAGAAGCCGACATTCGTGATGTACCGATTGAGAATGCTTCACTGGTGATCCTTAATTTCACCTTGCAGTTTCTCGCACCGGATGACCGACTGGCACTGCTCAGCAAAATTTACCAGGGCCTGAACCCAGGTGGCGCGCTGGTGTTATCGGAAAAGTTCAGCTTTCCGGATCAGCAAATGGGTGAACTGCTGTTCGATATGCATCTGGATTTTAAACGCGCCAATGGTTACAGCGAACTGGAAATAAGCCAAAAGCGCAGCATGCTGGAAAATGTCATGCTGACTGATACCATCGACACCCACAAAGCGCGCTTACAAGCTGCCGGGTTCACACATTGTGAACTCTGGTTCCAGTGCTTTAATTTTGGTTCACTGGTTGCCATTAAATCAGGAGAATCAGCGTGACAAATTTTGGGCAGTTCTATAGCCAGATTGCCACTGGTCCGCTGGCGCATTGGTTGGAAACATTACCCGCACAAATTGCCGAATGGCAGCGCGAAGGGCAACATGGCCAGCTTAAACACTGGCAAAATGCCGTCTCTTTCCTGCCTGAATACCAGCCTGACCATGTTGACTTAGTTCACAGCGTGAGTACCCGCAGCACAACACCACTTAGCGAGGGGCAAATAACCGGATTAACCCACCTGCTCCAGCAGCTCATGCCCTGGCGCAAGGGCCCGTATGATTTTTATGGCGTTCATATTGACACTGAGTGGCGTTCTGACTGGAAGTGGGACCGTGTTGCTCCGCATATTTCGCCACTGGCAGACCGCCTGGTGCTCGATGTAGGTTGTGGCAGCGGTTACCATATGTGGCGCATGGTGGGCGCAGGAGCAAAACTTGCTGTGGGTATTGACCCTACTCAGCTATTCCTGTGCCAATTTGAAGCCGTGCGCAAATTGCTGGGTAATGACCAACGAGCACATCTACTCCCTTTAGGAATTGAGCAATTACCGGCACTTGAAGCTTTCGACACCGTGTTCTCAATGGGAGTGCTGTATCACCGCCGTTCACCGCTTGACCACCTGTGGCAACTAAAAAACCAACTGGTAAGTGGTGGAGAACTGGTTCTGGAAACACTGGTCATTGAAGGTAATGAACACGATGTTCTGGTTCCGGGCGCGCGTTATGCGCAAATGCGCAATGTCTACTTTATCCCTTCTGCCCTGGCACTGAAAAACTGGCTCGAAAAATGCGGTTTTGTCGATGTGCGTATTGTTGACCATAACTATACATCTGTGGAAGAACAGCGGCGTACAGACTGGATGAAAACAGAGTCTTTAGCTGATTTCCTCGACCCGCAAAATCCTCACCTGACCTGCGAAGGTTATCCAGCACCATTGCGCGCAGTGTTAATTGCACGCAAGCCCTGAAGACGTTTTCGAAACAATAAAAAACGCGCCCGGTTGATATCCGTAGCGCGTTTTTTTTCAACGCCAGTCAAATGGCCTTTTAGATAGCGATATCGGCCACCAGCTCATCTTCAACCAGTTCACCTTCCGGTGAAGGCACAGTCTGGTTAACCGGCGTGGTATTGTGCACCAATTCAAGCACATCACTGGTGTAATCCAGAATGTGCTCTGCCATTGCGCTGTCTTCGTCCAGTTGGTGGCCCAAAGAAGGCAACATAGCTTTCAATTTTACCTGCCAGTCTGCACTCAGCATTTTGTCGGCAAACAGGCTGCGCATAACATCAAGCATGATAGGCGCAGAAGTTGAAGCCCCCGGAGAAGCACCCAGCAAAGCAGCGACAGTACCTTGTTTGTCACTAACCACTTCTGTCCCAAGGCGCAACACACCGCCTTTTTGCGGATCCCGTTCAATAACCTGAACGCGCTGCCCGGCTTGCCATAACCGCCAGTCTTCTTTCTGCGCCTGCGGGTAGTATTCACGCAGCGCGGCCAGGCGGTCTTTGTCAGACTGAACCACCTGCCCGACCAGGTATTTCACTAGGTTGAAGTTATCCAAACCCACATGCACCATTGGCATCAAGTTGGATGGCCTGGTTGATGAAGGTAAATCCCAGAGTGAGCCATTTTTCAAAAAACGCGTGGAGAAAGTGGCAAACGGGCCAAACAACAAGACTCTTTTGCCATCCAGCACACGCGTATCTATATGCGGAACAGACATGGGCGGTGCGCCTACAGAGGCTTTCCCATATACCTTCGCCAAGTGTTTATTTACCACTTCAGGTTTGTCGCACACTAAAAATTGCCCACCTACCGGGAAACCTGCATAGGCTTTTGCTTCCGGAATACCTGATTTTTGCAGCAATTTAAGCGCAGCACCACCGGCACCAATGAATACCGATTTTGTTTTTACCTTATGCTGGGTTTTGGTGGCTTTATCGAACAAAGTAACCGACCAGGTATTATCCGGGTTACGGTATAAATCCCGTACTTCGGTGCCCAGGCGCAAATGGAAGTTGGCTTTTTTCTTCAGTGCAGCCACCAGTTGGCGGGTGATTTCACCAAAGTTGACATCAGTGCCACCTTCAGTCCAGGTCGCAGCGACAGGTTGAGCCACATCGCGCCCTTCCATTACTAAAGGAGCCCAGGCCTTAATTTGGTCGTGATTTTCTGAATAGGACATACCGCGGAACAGGACACGGTCCTTCAGTGCCGCATAGCGGGCACGGAGGAAATTAACGTTATCCTGCCCCCAAACAAAACTGACGTGAGGAACGCTACGGATAAATGAACGTGGATTTTGCAACACACCTTGCCGAACCTGCCAGGCCCAGAACTGGCGTGAAATCTGAAATGCTTCGTTGATATCAATAGCTTTTTTAGTGCTAACTGCACCATTTTTATCAACAGGAGTGTAGTTCAGCTCCATCAGCGCGGAATGCCCGGTACCCGCATTATTCCAGCCATTGGAGCTTTCCTGAGCCACATTATCCAGGCGCTCAACCATTGTGATCGACCAGTCAGGCTCCAGTTCCTGTAAATAGGTGCCCAGAGTAGCGCTCATAATGCCGCCACCAATAAGCAAAACATCTATTTCCTGCATTTTAGTTGCAGTGGCAGAGGAAGCCATTCCGTTGTTCCCTGTCCCCAGCACATACTGCCCGGCAGCGATTTTTTTCATAACTTCATAGCCTTATAACTTTATTATCGCACGTGAAAGCGTTTTCAGAGATTCGGTATGCCATCGAGAGTGATGATGCGCAGGGTTTTATAGAGGTTAAACGTTTCACGTATCATCACCAATGCTGATACGTTAACACCAGGAAATGAAAATTTAAATAATTTTTAAATTATAAAGTTTTTTGTTTTATTAATGTTTCTTAATTGTAAAGTTGAGCATTTCTGTAAAAACAGACTACTGCATAGTTTTAAATCAATCATTTCCGAGCAATCGACAATAGCATTACCTTATCATTCCGCGCAAGACTCCTTACCTGCTTAGGTTTTCATTACTATTTCGGTCGATTAACAACCATCACTTTTTATCACGAGAGAAATCTGTGAGTGGAACCGCATTCATTATTGCCGCATGATTATGCAGCAATAAAAATAGTTACATAACAATGAGCTGTGTGAACCAAAGGCTACAGGTATGTTTGGACACAAACCTGAAAAAATCATTCGCATCTATAAATTTTGGTTATTTATAAGCCAGGAAGAAATTTTTGCATAAAAAAAGCCCCGACAAGATATCGGGGCCTGGTACATGCAAACATCATATTGGGCGACATGATGTGCGGCAAAAATCAGTTTTACGCGTAGCCGGACAGAATTTCTTTCATTGACGCCACCGCGGAAGCACTTACGCGGTAACGACGAAACTCATCTGCATCAGGGTCTGCTGACATGGATACTCCCTGATGCTGGTAACGCATAACCGATGGCACATATTCTCCAGCTGAGCTGTGTACCTCCTGGATACCGTGTTCAACAAACAGCCGGACATTGGACGGGCGCACTCCCGCCCCAGCCATAATAATTGGAGTTCCGGGTATACCAATAAGTTCCCCGAGTAATGCAATTCCTTTCTCTGCGCTGGCAGCCTGCCCGGATGTCAGCACTCGGGCAACACCAAGCTCACCCAACTGACTCAAGGTTTGCCGAGGGAACTGGCACACATCAAAGGCACGGTGAAAAGTAACAGCCATATTCCCTGCGGCTGCCATAATACGATGCATTCTCGGCATATCCACTTGCCCGTCCTGCGTCAATACGCCGGTTACAACGCCTGGGAACCCAGCGTCACGAATCTGGCAAATATCATCGAGCATGATGTCAAAGGAGTGTGCGTCATAGCAAAAATCGCCACCACGCGGGCGAACAATAGGGTGAACAGGCAATGTCACCAGCCTGCGAGCAGCACGCAGCAGGCCAGCGGAGGGAGTTAAACCACCTTCGGCCGGCGCGGAACATAACTCAATTCGGTCAGCGCCAGACTGCTGCGCAACCATCGCACAATCCAGGCTATAACAACAGATCTCCAGTAACGCCATTGACATTCTCCTTTTTACTCTTAACCTGGTAGGTGTCCGTTTCGACATTAGTCTGATTTATCTTTCCAAGCAGGGCAATCATGACATTCAATTTCGATGAACATACCAACCGCTATCACAGCGACAGCGTTAAATGGAACCACTGGCCGCCATCTGTACTGCCAATGTGGGTAGCGGATACCGATTTTCGCTCCCCTCCTTGTGTAATTGAGGCACTTCAGGCTCGTGTTGCACAAGGTGTGTTTGGGTACGGAAAACATCCAGATGGTCTTGCAGAGGCCGTTGTCAACTGGCTGGCTAACCGTTACGACTGGCATATTGAACCCGAGTGGCTGGTATTTATACCCGGTGTCGCTACTGGGCTGAATCTTGCCGTGCGCGCTTATTGTGGCCCGGACCAAGGGACTATTGCGCCAGATCCAATCTACCCACCGTTTCGCAAAGCGGCACGTTTAGCGGGCCATACTCAGCTAAATGCACCGTTATACCTGCAAAATAACCGTTGGGTGATGAACCTTTCAGAAATTGAGCCACAACTACTGGGTAATGAGCGTTTACTGATGCTATGCAACCCACAGAACCCCGGAGGAACAGTCTATCGCCGTGACGAATTGCTTGAACAACTCGCCTTTGCACAACGCAATAACTTAATTGTTTGCTCTGACGAGATTCATTGCGATTTGTTGTTGGACGAGCAAGTACGCCATATCCCATTCGCCAGCCTGAGCGATGATGCTGCACAGCGCACAATCACATTGATGGCACCGTCCAAAACCTGGAACATCGCCGGGCTGGGCGCTTCTTTCGCTATTATCGCCAACCCGGTATTACGCCAACGATTTGTTGCCACTCGGGCAGGTATTGTACCGGATGTGGATATTTTGGCCGTTACCGCTGCGGAAGCAGCACTGCGTGATGGGGGACCGTGGCTGGAGGCGCAGTTGCAAGTTCTGCGTGAGAACCGGGACAAACTTTGCTCTGCCATAAACGCCCTTCCCGGCTTATCAGTTATTCCACCTGAAGGCACCTACCTCGCCTGGGTAGACTGTTCCGGGTTACCTGTTGATAACCCAGCAAAATTTTTCCTGGACGCAGGGTTAGGTTTTTCACCGGGGCGTGATTTTGGTGACAGCCGATTTGTGCGCATTAATTTTGGCTGCACCAGGCAAACCCTGAGCGAAGCCATTCTGCGCCTGCAACATGCGATTAGCGCGTTGTAGTACCCTGTTCACTATTAATGATGGCATCCAGTGGCCAGGGGTGAAACTTAATGGTCACTGTGCCATCGGTGACAGCGAGCGTGGGGTTAGGCAAGCGCTCGCCATCACCTTTGGGGGAGCTGGTTTTAATGCTGATACCCGGCATTGCCAGCCCTGAGTCCGACAGCAGCGCCACCGCCCGGGCATTTAATGTTGCCGGGTCGCCGGGAAGCACAATTTCAATATGTTCCCAGCCTTCGTGGGGGTAACGTTTCTCACCAGGCCACGGCAATTCAATTAATGTGAAAGACCAGCCTCCCGCTTCTACGGGTTGCTTCAAGCGAAACAGGCAGACTGGCCGCCCATTAATCAGCTTTTCCGAAATCAATTCCCCGCAACACAAAAACCCCGTTTTCCAGCGCTCAGCTGTTGTATTCTGATGGCAGCGCAGAGAGATATGGTCTGCCTCCAGGTTACCAAGAGACAGGCCTAACGTACCCGCCAGCTGAGCCAGCCGCTGTTCAAAACGCGGTAAATCGTCTTTAATATCTGCAAGTTCTTTAATGCTCTGCCAGTCGCTCATCGCCCACTCCTGTAAAAAAACGCTACTCTACCGATTTCCTCTGCATGCGCCAACGCCACAGAGGCGTATTTTTATACGAACAATGCAACCCCCGGCCGTCACACCATGTAATGGCTGCCAGCTTACTGACGCATTCCGACAAATGCAGTATAATCGCGCCCTTATTTCTGTATGTACACGCTTCCTTTCAGGGAATAGCACAGCTTAAAAAGGTATTCAGGTGAATATTCAGGCACTTCTTTCAGATAAAGTCAGTCAGGCACTGATCGCAGCAGGCGCAAGCACAGATTGTGAACCGCAGGTTCGCCAGTCAGCCAAAGTTCAGTTCGGTGATTATCAGGCAAACGGTGTAATGGCTCAGGCCAAAAAACTGGGAATGCCGCCCCGCCAGTTAGCTGAGAAAGTGATCGAAAACCTGGATTTAACCGGAATTGCCAGCAAAGTTGAAATTGCCGGGCCGGGCTTTATTAATATATTTCTGGACCCAGCATTTCTGGCGTCGCAGGTTGAGCAGGCTGTCATCTCTGAACGTGCGGGTGTCAGTGCCATTGAAACGCCGGAAACCATCGTCATCGACTATTCTGCGCCTAACGTGGCTAAAGAAATGCACGTGGGTCACCTGCGTTCAACCATTATCGGTGATGCAGCCGCTCGCACTCTGAGCTTCCTTGGGCACAAAGTTATTCGTGCCAACCACGTTGGCGATTGGGGTACCCAGTTCGGGATGCTGATTGCATTTCTGGAAAAACAGCAGCAAGAAAACGCGGGTGATATGGCGCTGGCAGATCTGGAAGGGTTCTACCGCGAAGCCAAAAAACATTATGACGAAGATGAAGCCTTCGCTGAACGTGCGCGTGGCTATGTTGTTAAATTACAAGGCGGAGATGAATACTGCCGGGCGATGTGGCGCAAGCTGGTCGATATCACAATGACCCAGAACCAAATCACCTATGACCGCCTGAATGTAACATTAACCCGTGACGACGTGATGGGTGAAAGCCTGTACAACGCCATGCTGCCGGGTATTGTCGCTGATCTGAAAGCCAAAGGCCTTGCTGTTGAAAGTGAAGGCGCCACTGTTGTGTTCCTTGATGAGTTCAAGAACAAGGAAGGCGAACCGATGGGCGTTATCATTCAGAAGAAAGATGGCGGCTATCTGTACACCACCACAGACATTGCTTGTGCCAAATACCGCTATGAAACACTGCATGCTGACCGCGTGCTCTACTACATCGATTCCCGCCAACACCAGCATCTGATGCAAGCATGGACTATTGTACGCAAAGCCGGTTATGTACCGGAATCGGTGCCTCTGGAACACCATATGTTCGGGATGATGCTGGGCAAAGATGGTAAACCATTTAAAACCCGTGCCGGTGGTACGGTAAAACTGGCGGACCTGCTGGATGAAGCACTGGAGCGCGCCCGTAAACTGGTCAGCGAGAAAAACCCGGACATGTCAGCCGATGAGCTGAACGCCCTGGCAAATGCTGTGGGGATTGGCGCGGTAAAATATGCTGACCTGTCAAAAAACCGCACTACAGATTACGTTTTTGACTGGGACAACATGCTCGCGTTTGAAGGCAATACCGCACCTTATATGCAGTATGCTTACACTCGTGTGCTTTCGGTCTTCCGTAAAGCCGGTATCGATGAGCAGTCTATTGCCTCACCGGTTGTTATTGGTAACGAACGTGAATCCGCGCTGGCAGCACGCCTGTTACAGCTTGAAGAAACGCTTTCCGTTGTCGTGCGCGACGGTACACCACATGTTATGTGCGCCTACTTGTATGATGTCGCCGGGTTGTTCTCAGCATTTTATGAGCACTGCCCGATTCTTAGCGCAGAGCAACCAGTACGTGACAGCCGGTTGAAACTGGCACATCTGACAGCCAAAGTTCTCAAAATTGGCCTGGATACTCTGGGCATTGAGACAGTTGAACGTATGTAACACCTGCACGTTCTCGCAGGCTAAAACAATGAGCGGGGCTTTTTTGCCCCGCTCATTGTTTATAAAACCGCTGGCTATATTGCTACCTGTTTACGCCGTTATCTTCCCGATATTAAAAATAACGCCGAAGATACTCAGTCAGGCACAAAATTGCCATGGCCTGGCCATAAGGCATCGAAGTAAGGGGAATTTCACGGTAAAAATCCAGGTTACTGCCCATCCCGGTACCAAATGAAACCTGTAACAATTCACCTTCTGGCGAAATATTTTCGACAATTGCTTTAACCGCACGCTCGGCAACTGGCAAGTATTCTGTGCTCAAATAACGTTTACGCACACCTTTTAAAATGCCATATGCAAATCCTGCCGATGCTGAGGCCTCCAGATACGAGTCAGGGTCATCCAATAATGTGTGCCATAAACCGGATTCATGCTGGCAACAAGCCAGTGCACTTACCTGGCTTTCCAGCACCTGAATAAGCCAGCGGCGAACCGGGTCATGCTCTGGTAAATCGAGCAATTCAAGGAAATCTGGAATGACAATCGTCAGCCAGCTATTGCCACGTGCCCACCTGGCCTGGGCAAAATTATGATTACCTTCAAAACTCCAGCCATGAAACCACAAGCCGGTAGTTTTATCCTGTAAATACTGGGTATGGACCATAAACTGGTAAACCGCCTCATTCACCCATTCAGGCTTGCCGAGCAACTGGCCAATCTTCGCTAATGGCAGTACCGTCATCATCAGTGTGTCGTCCCACATTTGCTGATGATTTTCTTCTGCCAAAGTAATATGTTGCATGCCGCCTTGCTGAGTTCTGGGCATTTCATGCATCGCCCATTCTCCCCATGTTTCCAACCAGGGTAATAACCGGCTGTCACCAGTTTCTTCGTAGCGTAATGCAAGTGTGAGAAACGGTGACATCGTATTGACGTTCTTGGTTGTCGCGCCTTCACGGAAACGGTCAGCAAACCAGGTATCGATAATATCGCGCATCCGGGTATCACCCGTCTGTTGGTAATACTGCCATATGCCATACAAGCCTACGCCGTGGGTCCATTCCCACCCTGCCCACCCTTTCGTATCAATCACACGCCCATCATCAAGCCGCAATAAAAACTCACCACTCTCATCGCGGATATTGACCAGGTTATCTGTCACTTTGTTGATAATCTTGCACAATTCAGCACGGTCAATAAACCGCTCCGGCTGGCGTAATAAGGGGCTGTGTTTTACAGGGTAGACTTTCATAAACGACCTCAGATGTGTGAATTCCATATCAACCTGTGCCGGGAAAACCGGCACCCGGTTACTGAAGGTAACGCTACCGAATAAACCCCGTCCCTACCTTGCGTTTTTTGCCAGCAAAGTTAATCCCATGACAATGAGGGAAAGAGTGGCGTCACCTCCATCACTGTTTTTATAAAATTGCGTTTCTTTTTATTCAAACCGAAATGTTATAAATGAGATGTAGCCACAATAAACAGCGAAGATAATGGAGAATCAGCGGTAGTTGACTATCACCTGGTTAGCACGAACACGCATAACCGGGTAAAGAACACCCCGGCCATAAACACCCCAAACAAAATGAAAAGGTTGATTTGCGGGCTGACCCGCGAAAGCGCGCGTAACACCTTGCTGGCCGTCAACAATAACGCATTGGGTCTGTGTACACAGCTTAACTTCCAGCCGGTCCGGTGGGATTGAAAACAGACTATAGCGCCAATAAACCTGCGTGATAATACCGCTGACTTTTTGCGGTGGCAGTAAGGGTTTTGACGAAGCGACAACACCCCGGTGGCTTAATGCCGCCCCCGTCGCCTCCGCCTGCCAACTGCCTTCTCCCGCCGCCTGAACCAGCAGCGGGAAACACACCAGTGCGATAACAGCATGACGCACAGACATTATTTGCCACCAATAGTTGCAGTCATACGAATCTGGCGGTTATCTGACAGCTCCAGGTTGGACAGCACAACCAGGTCTGGTAAGCTGCGGCGCAGAAAACGCGCCAGCAATGGCCGTAAAGCATGGTTCACCAGCAATACCGGGGGTGCGCCAAGCATTTCCTGGCGTTGCAGAGCTTCACTGGATTGCTCGAGTAATCTGTCAGCCAGCCCCGGCTCCAGGCCCCCGCCACCTTGCAGTGCCTGGAGTAACAACCGTTCAAGCCCGGCATCAAGGCCAATTACATTCACTTCACCGGTACCTGGGAACCACTGTTGAGTAATCGCCCGGCCTAATGCGACACGCAATACTGTTGTCAGCTCTGCAGGGTCAGTTTGGATAGGTGCATGCTCGGCCAGCGTTTCCAGGATAGTGCGCATATCGCGAATGGGGACTTTTTCCGCCAGCAGGTTTTGCAATACTTTGTGCAACGTTGTCAGCGTGACAACCCCCGGCACCAGGTCTTCTGTCAGCTTCGGCATCTCCTGGTTAACCCGGTCCAGCAGTTGTTGGGCTTCCTGGCGACCAAACAGCTCTGTTGCGTAGAGGTTTATCAAGTGATTCAGGTGCGTAGCAACGACAGTGCTGGCTTCGACTACAGTGAAGCCCTGAATTTGCGCCTGCTCTTTGAGTGCGCTTTCAATCCAGACAGCTTCCAGGCCAAAAGCCGGGTCAATCGTTTTCTCTCCAGGTAAATTCCCCGCGGCGGTACCAGGGTTAATCGCCAGCCAGCGCCCCGGATAAGCATCGCCATTGCCAATTTCGACACCTTTCAACAAAATACGATAACGGGCCGGAGGGAGATCCATGTTATCCCGGATATGTACTACCGGTGGTAAAAAGCCGATTTCTTGGGCGAATTTCTTACGGATACTACGAATACGCCCCAGCAATTCACCATCCTGCTGCGAATCTACCATGGGAATCAGGCGGTATCCCACTTCCATCCCCAGAGTATCTTCCAGTTGCACATCACGCCAGGAGGCTTCCACCGCCTGGGGGTTTTCTGGGATAACAACAGGCTGTGGTGCCTGGGGTTCAGCCATTTGGCGTCCGCGCATCCACCAGGCCAGCGTGAGTAATGCTACGGTAAATAACAGGAATACAAAGTTAGGCATCCCAGGAACCATCCCCAGCAACCCAAGGACCCCGGCACACAACAACATCACACGCGGGTTGGCGAACAGTTGAGTTACCATCTGTTCGCCAACATCTTGTTCGGTACTTACACGGGTAACAATAACACCCGCGGCAGTAGAAATAACCAGTGAAGGGATCTGTGCGACCAGGCCATCACCAATGGTCAGCAACGTATAACTTTCAGCTGCATTGCCAACCGGCATGCCGTGCTGAACAACCCCAACTAACAACCCACCAATAATGTTGATAGCCATGATAAGCAGGCCAGCAACCGCATCACCGCGCACAAATTTACTGGCACCATCCATTGAACCGTAAAAATCAGCTTCCTGAGTGACTTCAGAACGGCGGCGTTTAGCTTCATCCTCACCAATTAACCCGGCATTAAGGTCAGCATCAATCGCCATTTGTTTACCCGGCATACCGTCCAGAACAAAGCGTGCACCCACTTCCGCAATACGTCCCGCACCTTTGGTTATAACCATGAAGTTGATGATAACCAGGATGATGAACACAACGATGCCAATCGCGAAGTTACCGCCAACCAGGAAGTGCCCGAATGCTTCAACGACTTTACCTGCCGCCGCCGCGCCGGTGTGCCCTTCCATCAAAATGATACGGGTTGATGCCACGTTCAGCGCCAGGCGCAACAATGTGGTGAAGAGCAAAATGGTGGGAAATGCGGCGAATTCCAGTGTCCGCTGGGTAAACATGGCTACCAGCAACACCATCACAGACAGCGCAATATTAAAAGTAAACAGTAAATCCAGTACAAACGCAGGTAACGGCAGTACCATCATGGACAAAATCAGCATGATAAGGACTGGTCCGGCGAGGACTTGCCATTGCCCGGCTTTCATATTTGCTGGCAGACGCAGCATTGCGACCAAATTAGCCATCAGTGTCGTTCTCGTTCAAAAAGTCCAGTGACGCTGGCACAGGGAGGTTATCAGGTTTTTTCGGCGCGACACCACCAGCCAAACGCCAGCGGCGAAGCTGCCATACCCAGGCCAGCACTTCTGCCACTGCGGCATAGAGTTGGCCTGGAATTTGTTGCCCTATTTCGGCATGGCGATACAACGCACGTGCCAGTGGTGGTGCTTCCAGCACCGGAATACGGTTTTCTGCGCCAATTTCACGAATACGCAATGCAACCAGCCCCGCACCTTTAGCCAGCACCCTGGGCGCACTCATCGTTGCTTCGTTATATTGTAGAGCGACAGAGTAGTGAGTCGGGTTAGTGACGATAACGTCGGCTTTTGGTACATCCGCCATCATGCGACGCCGGGCCATCGCCCGCTGTTGCTGGCGAATGCGGTTTTTAACATGCGGGTCGCCTTCCTGCTGTTTAAATTCATCCCGGATATCCTGGCGGGTCATTCGTAACTTTTTGAAGTAGCTGTACAGTTGGAAGAAAATATCGAATCCAACCATAGGGATCAGCCCGAGAATAACCAACAAGCAACAGGTTGCGACCATATTCAAGGCGGTCGCCATTGCATTAACGGGTGATTCGCTGATTAAGTGGAGCATATCCGGCCAGTTGTGCCACAGGTAAGCCCCAGTGACGATGGCAACACAACTCACTTTTAGCATCGCTTTCGTCAGTTCTGACAGCGCCTGCATCGAAAACATTCGCCCAAAACCGCTTATCGGGTTGAGCTTGTTCAATTTAAACTCGAGAGATTTGCCACTAAAGACCAGCCCACCGAGGAACATGGGTGCAGCAATTGCCACCACAATCAGGCCACCAATCAACGGCAGAATTGCCCACATTGCCGTTTCCAAAAGCCGCCCAACCTGGCGCACCAATGCTGCCGGGTCATTAATCATACGGTGGTCAAAGCGCAGCCCGTCAGAAAGCATTCCAGCCAACTGATGCGCCAAAGGCACACCGCCAAGCCAGATGATACTTATACCGGCAAGCACCATCAGCACCGAGGTCAGTTCACGGGAACGGGGAATTTGCCCCTCTTCGCGCGCTTTCTGGAGTCGGTGGGGTGTGGGGGCCTCTGTTTTTTCCTGGTCGCTATCTTCAGCCACAGGGAAACCTCTATGAACATAATGACCATTGCATCATGACAGAGGCACGCGCAGCTAATCCTGTAAGTAGCGCGTTAAAATAGGGTTTGTTTTGACGATTCAGGCATGTGGATTCACTGTTGCAAGCTTATACTCAGCAGGTGGGCAGGGAAATAATGCCCGGCGCAGGCCGGGCTAGTGTGGCCAGAAAGTCTCCCTGTTACCAGAGAGACCGGTCTGTTAAAAACCAAGGCTGTCCAGCAAATCGTCCACCTGGTCCTGGCTGGCGACCACACCGGCTGCTGTTGCATCCATTTGTGGCCCATTGAGCAAACCCTCATTTTCACGCTTCTGACGGGCAGCAGGTTCTGGCATGTTTTCCAGCAATACCATCAGTAACTGGCGTTCAATCTCCTGCACCACATCCATCATGCGCTTAATCACCTGCCCCGTTAGGTCCTGGAAGTCCTGGGCCATCATGATTTCAAGTAATTGCGCATTGGTGAACCCGGTATGCTCAGGCACATCAGCCAAAAACTTACGGGTATCGGTAACCAGCTCTTTCGCATCACCCAGTTCAATAGGATTTTCGAACCACTCATCCCAGCGTTTGGTCAAATCTTTGGCGTCAGACTCCATCTGCATTTGATGGGGCTGCGACGCTTCAACACAGTTTAATGCGCGTTCTGCTGCCTGAGCCGTCATGGTGACAACATAGTCGAGGCGGTCACGTGCATCAGGAATAGCTTCTGCAGCCTCTGCAATGGCTTGATCCAGCCCCAGTTCTCGCAGGCTGTCACGCAACATACGTGTCAGGCTGCCTATCCGGGAGATGATGTCCGATGCTTGTTGGTCATTTGAAGATGTCATCATCTCCTCCTTACATACCCAGTTTTTCGAAGATCTTGCTCAGTTTTTCTTCCAGTGTGGCCGCTGTAAATGGCTTCACAACGTAACCACTTGCCCCTGCCTGGGCCGCAGCAATAATATTTTCCTTTTTCGCTTCTGCCGTTACCATCAATACGGGCATGTTTGCCATCCCCGCATCAGCACGGATAGTTTTCAGCAACTCCAGTCCATCCATATTTGGCATATTCCAGTCGGAGATAACAAAGCCAAAGCCCCCCGTCTGCAGTTTATTCAGTGCATCTACGCCGTCTTCAGCTTCTTCAACGTTGTTAAAGCCAAGCTCTTTCAGCAAGTTGCGCACAATTCGACGCATGGTGGAAAAGTCATCCACGACAAGAAATTTAAGATCTTTATCGGCCATAAACTCTGAACTCCTCAATTAAATGCGTATTGCCTGTCCGGCACTGATTTTTGCCAGCATCTGCTGGCTGATTTGGCTTAAATCGACCACTTCGCTGACACCACCCATATTGATGGCCTCACGCGGCATGCCGAACACCACACAACTTGCTTCATTTTGTGCAATGGTCCAGGCTCCGGCCTGGTTCATTGCCAGCATCCCTGCCGCACCATCATTTCCCATGCCTGTCAGGATAACTCCCACAGCATTACGTCCAGCAAATTTCGCTACGGAGTGGAACAAGACATCCACTGCCGGGCGATGACGGTTCACAGGCGGGCCGTCATGAAGTCGAATTTGGTAGTTAGCACCACTTCGGGCAAGTTCCATATGTTTATCACCCGGAGCAATATAAGCATGTCCCGGTAGCACACGTTCACCGTCTTCAGCCTCTTTAACACTAATCTGGCAAATTTTATTAAGGCGTTCAGCAAATGAACGGGTAAATCCCGGTGGCATATGCTGCGTAATTAATATTGCCGGGCTGGTTAATGGCAATGGTTGCAACACATGACGAATAGCCTCTGTACCACCTGTTGATGCACCAATCACCAGCAATTTTTCTGAACTGAGTAACGGCCCAGATTTCAGAGCGGCCGGCGGTGTTGCAGCAGACGAACGTGCAGTCAGTTTTGCCCGCGCCGCAGTGCGAATTTTGTCGGCAATCATTTCGCTGTATGCCAACATACCTTCACGAATCCCCAACTGAGGCTTCGTGACAAAATCCACGGCACCCAGTTCTAGCGCACGCAGGGTTACTTCAGATCCACGGCTGGTCAGAGATGAAACCATCACCACTGGCATTGGCCGTAACCGCATTAACTTTTCCAGAAAATCAAGGCCGTCCATTCGCGGCATTTCCACGTCCAGCGTCAACACATCCGGGTCGAATTTCTTTATCAGGTCCCGGGCAACCAGAGGATCGGGGGCTGTGGCAACCATTTCCATATCGCTATGACGGTTGATTATCTCTGTCATGATTTGGCGCATCAGCGCAGAATCATCTACTGACAGTACTTTGATTTTCGTCATATTTTATCCTTACTTAGCCCATATACAGTCTGACCACGCAGCCAGAACTCACGGCTGATGTTACTAAAGTTCTCAGAATGTCCGGCAAACAACAGTCCCTGTGGTTTTAACAGTGGTACAAAACGCCCCAGGATCTCCTGCTGTGTATTTTTATCAAAATAAATCATCACATTACGGCAGAATATGGCATCAAATGGACCCGGAACCTGGTATTGCTTATCCAGCAGGTTCACAACATTAAACTCAATGTAATTCGCCAGTTCCTGGCGCACCCGGACCAGCCCCTGGTGTGGCCCGGTACCACGCATGAAATAGCGCTGTAACTGCTGTGGCGATAATGTCTTAAGCTCATCCAGCCGGTAGATTCCTTTACGCGCTTTTTGCAGCACTTCGGTATCTATATCACTGGCAAACACTTTCCAGCGGCCAGGGGTCTGGCCCAGTGCGTCCGCCAGCGTAATGGCAATGGAATAAGGTTCTTCACCTGTTGATGCGGCAGCACACCAAATCCGGTATTCACCAGTACGCTTCTTGGCATGGTCCGTCAGTATCGGGAAGTGGTGCCCTTCACGGAAAAAGGCCGTCAGGTTCGTGGTGAGCGAGTTAATAAACGCCTGCCATTCGGAGGTATTCTGATCCGCCTCAAGCATCCCCAGATACCGACCGAAGTCGTCAAGCCCCAGATCACGCAGACGCCGCACAAGGCGGTTATAAACCATGTCACGTTTGTGCTCTGCCAGCACGATACCTGCCCGCTGATAAATAAGCTGGCATATACGACGAAAATGCGCATCTGACAACGTCAAGCGTTGAGCCATCTGTATCAAGGGCGATGGTTGCCCCTTCGGCACAGGTGAGGTCATAGGGCCTTCTTCTATTATTATCAGGGTGAAACCGGCACCACAGTAAGTGCTAAGGTTCCTGACGGTTGCTCCGGTTCTGCATCCGCCAGTTGGAACACAGCCATCAGCGTATCCAGATTTTCCGCCTGCTGGCCAAGACTGCGGGTCAACATTGCGGAACTCTGCACTAACGCGGCGTTTTGCTGTGTCACGTTATCCATTTCGGTGACTGCCTGCGCCACCTGTTCAATACCACGCCGTTGTTCATCGGATGCAGAAGCGATTTCCCCCATGATGTCGTTCACCTGTTGAACCGAGTGAACAATATCAGTCATAGTGCCTGCTGCTGTATCCACCAAAGTGGAGCCGTACTGTACTCGCGCCACTGATTCTTCTATTAAAAGCTTAATCTCTTTTGCAGCCTGAGCACTGCGTTGTGCCAGGTTACGAACTTCACCCGCCACAACCGCGAAGCCTCGACCTTGCTCACCCGCTCTTGCTGCTTCAACTGCGGCATTTAATGCCAAAATGTTGGTCTGAAATGCAATGCCGTCAATCACACTGGTGATATCACCTATCTTCTGAGAGCTTTCGGCAATATCCTGCATCGTTTGGGCAACATGCGTTGCCTGGCCACCACCAAGGCGAGCGGTTTCTGCTGCCTTATTCGCCAACCCGGAAGCCTGCCGGGCATTGTCAGCGTTTTGCCCAACCGTCGCTGTCAGTTGTTCCATGCTCGCGGCCGTTTGAGCCAGCGCAGAAGCTTGTTGCTCGGTACGGGACGACAAATCATTATTCCCTGCCGCCATATTCTCAATAGCACCGCGCATGTCCCGGCTACCGGAAACCACCTGGTTCATGGTTATGCGCAACGCTTTCCTCATTGCATCCAGGCTATAAAAAATCTGCCCAATCTCGTTTCGGCTCGAAGTCGAAATGTCCTCACACAACTTGCCGTTGGCGATGGCATCGAAATGCCCTCGTAACACAATCAGCGGTGACACTAACTGGCTGCGTAACCAGTACAAAGCACCGACAACCAACAACACCGCTAACAAAGTCACCACACCAAACACCAATGCAGACAAGTGATAACTCTTTAATCCTGCGGCCTGAGTAGCTGAAAGATTTTTGTTAATCTCCTGCTGCCAGGCCATAAATTGTTTATCAAATGCCCCCTGGGCATCTGTGACCGGTGCAGTCAAAAAATCCGACAACTGGTTGTTCTCAAGCCAGGTAGCCTGGTGCGCCAGCGCATCACGCCATGTGATATAGCTCGTTTTAGTCTGCTTTGTCAGACTGGCTATATCGCCTGTGGACTTAACAGCCAGAAATCTGGCAAATACGGTGTCAGCTTTTTTTAATTGCTCCCGAGCTGACACCATCAAGCCTTTTATATCTTCCGGCGGGTAACTCAACGCCGTCAGCGTGCCTGCTTTACCTAACTCTGAACTGGCCTGCAGTAATGCTGACCGGGTTTGCGCAAGGGAGTCGCGCTGCCGGTTGTTATTTTCAACCGTAGTAAAATTCTGGTAATCCCCACGAAACGCCCAAAATGACAAACCATTACTACCAATCTGCAACACGCCACAGAGAATCAAAATCAAAAAAAACGTGGTCGATATACGAATATTACTTAACATTCACTCTCCCTTATCCGGCGAAAAGCGCCGGTATTAAACGCTAATTAATCAATCAAAAAGTTTCCCAGTTTTCATTGCTGACGTTATGTTCTTGCTTTTGTGGTAATAATGCCGCTGCCGTGCTGGCGACTGCTGCCGACGTGCTGGCCACACTTTTATTCGTGAGTGTTGTGGCTGCAAGGCGAAATGCCGCAACCGCCTGGGCCAACACACTCGCTTGTTCTTCAAGCGCACCTGCAGCCGCAGCCGATTCCTGCACCAGTGACGCATTCTGTTGCGTCACCCGGTCCATCTCAGATACAGCGAGAGCAACCTGATCGATACCACGGCTTTGCTCATCCGATGCCGAGGCTATTTCACCCATAATGTCGGTTACACGGGTTACTGCGCTGACAATTTCGCCCATAGTTTCACCTGCGCTTTCAACCAATACCGAGCCGGTATCAACACGGGAAACGGAATCATCAATCAGGGACTTAATTTCTTTAGCCGCCTGAGCACTACGTTGCGCCAGGTTACGAACCTCACCGGCAACCACTGCAAAACCACGGCCCTGCTCACCTGCCCGCGCGGCTTCAACTGCCGCATTCAACGCCAGAATATTTGTCTGGAACGCAATACCATCAATCACGCCGGTAATATCAGCAATCTTGCGTGAGCTGGTTGAAATGTCCTGCATGGTAGAAACCACGCTTGCCACTACCTTGCCGCCCTTTTGCGCAGTTTCTGACGCATTGAGGGCCAGATGAGATGCCTGGCGCGCATTTTCGGCGTTCTGTTTTACTGTTGCAGTCAGCTCTTCCATACTTGCAGCTGTCTGTTCAAGTGCTGAAGCCTGCTGTTCTGTGCGGGAAGACAAATCAGTGTTTCCGGCAGCAATTTCAGAGGTGCCAGCATGAATAGCATCAGACCCCTGGCGTACTGTGGTTACCGTACCAATCAGTTCCGTTTGCATATGCCGTACAGTATCGGCCAGCTGCGTTATCTCATTACGCCCATCCACAATGATTTGTGTAGTCAGATTCCCCTGAGCAATTTCGCGAATATGTTCAATTACCCGGCTCAGCGGCTGTAACAAAATTCTGCGCATGCCTAACCACACCATTACAGTGACTGCAACCAACAACACTGCCAGAGCGACCATTTGCCATTTTGCGAAGAAGTAGTTCGACTGCCCCTGCTCCCATGCGCTCTGATACAAGCGGTCATTCTCATCAATATAGTGGCGAAATGCTTTTTCCATCGCATTCTGGAATCCCTGGGTGGGTTGGGCAAAATAGGCTTCCATATGTCCATTTTGTAAATCATCCACCAATTCGGCCAGCGCCTGATGGTACTGGTGATATGTCTTATCCACGCCCGCAACCGCGTCATCCACATCGGGTGCGATACTGCCCACATTTTTAAATGCTGCGTAGTGCGCCTCCACTTGGGTTAGCGACTGCCTGGCACTTTCCAGCAACGCGTTTTTCGCACCGCTTTGTTGGTTATTGGGGTCCATCATCATGCGCGCAGACGAACGGCTCAGGTTGATGCGCGTTTGTAGCATCAACACCCATGCCTGGTTGAGTTCAGATTGCTGCTGGCGTAATGCCCGATAAGTTGCAAAATCATCCTGGTTATTTTTTAAAGCAGAAAAGAAAAAGCCACCGGAGATGAACTGCAAACAGGCAAATACGCCCAGAACAGCCATCAGCAAAGTGACAATACGCATCCGGTTAAACATAAAACACATACCCTTTTACATTCTTGTTAAGGGAGTTATCGGCAATGGCGACGGGAACTTTACGTTAGGGAACAGGGAAAAATGCGCTATCCATTTGTGCGAAAAAGGGCTTTGTGAACTTTTCTTAGCCTGGAGAACGCCCGGCCCAAAGCCAGCCATATCGAGAATTTTCTCCCTCACGCTTACAAAAAGAACAAAACGTAAAAATTTGTTGTATAAGTAAGCCTTATACTTCAAGTTATATCACTGAAGCAGCATGATTGATTATAAAAACACCAAGATATCAGCATGTTGTATTATTGTTAATTATGATGGGGTTAATTTCGTGGCAAGTAGTAACAAACTGACAATGTATATTGTCCTGTTTATGATTGCGGGCATTCTGTGTGGTGCGGCAGTTCATGAATACGCTTCAAAAGACAGCATCACCGCCTGGGCAACTAATATCACTCTGTTCACCGATATTTTTCTGCGCTTGATAAAAATGGTGATCGCACCACTGGTGTTCAGCACACTGACCGTTGGCATTATGCGTATGGGGGAAACCTCAACCATCAGCCGGGTGGGCAGCAAAGCAATGGTGTGGTTTATCTCCTCTTCCGTGTTATCCATTCTTGTCGGGTTGCTCGTAGTCACACTGGAACATCCTGGCCGTGGCCTTAACCTGACGGTACCTGCCGGCTCAGTAGAAACAGGCCTTGCAGTCAGTGGCATGAGCCTGAAAAACTTTATAGCTCACTCCATTCCTACCAGTATTGCCGATGCCATGTCCCATAACGAGATCCTACAAATTGTTGTGTTCTCGATGTTTTTTGGTATTGCCGGGGCATCATTGGGAGAGAAATTTAATGCACCTCTGGTTGCCGCGCTGGATGTGGTTTCGCACATCATGCTGAAAGTCACCGGCTATGTAATGCTGGTTGCCCCTCTGGCTATTTTTGCTGCTATTTCCAGTGTGGTAGCCACTCAGGGCCTTGGCATCCTGCTGAACTATGCATCTTTTATTGGCGGGTATTATGTTGCTATTTTGCTGACTTGCCTGGTGTTACTAAGCGTCGGTTATATGGTGCTGAAAAAATCCACCTTTACACTTCTGAGTATGCTGAAAGACCCGGTTCTGGTCGCTTTCACCACCAGCAGTTCCGAAGCAGCCTATCCCAAAACCCTTGATGTACTGACTCGCTTTGGTTGCTCACGCAGCATCGCTTCATTTGTTCTGCCTATTGGTTATTCATTTAACCTCGTCGGTTCTATGGTGTACTGCTCGTTCGCATCTATGTTTATTGCTCAGGCCTATAATATTCACCTCTCTTTTTCAGAAATTGTGGTTCTGATGCTAACCCTGATGCTGGCCTCAAAAGGGATTGCCGGTGTACCCCGTTCTGCGCTGGTTGTACTGGCGGCAACTATCCCCAGCTTTAATATTCCGGTCGCCGGTATTTTGCTGTTAATGGGGATTGATCATTTCCTTGATATGGGGCGCTCCGCCATCAACGTATTAGGGAATGGGATTGCGACTGCAATGCTTTCTAAAAACGAAGGTGAGCTGGATGCAGTGCCTGCCAGTACACCCGTCGAACAGGAAACACAGGTTGAAGCCTGATAACAAAACCTTATGACACAGGGCCGCATTGCGGCCCTTAACGGTTAGTGTTACACAGAATCTTGCTTTACCTGCACCACACATCAGCGCCCTGAAATCTGCAACCAGAACGTTGAACCTATGCAGTTATAAATAAAAACCCCCCGGGCTTTAAGCGCGGAGGGCTTTATGGACAACCTTACTCAGGGCGTTATCAGGCAACCCGCGCGGCAGCGTTATCCAGCAGCGCCATTTCTTCGCTGTTAAGCAGTTTTTCGATATTCACCAGAATCAGCATACGCTCGCCTACTGCGCCCAGCCCGGTGAGATATTCGGTTGATAAAGTCACCGCGAATTCAGGTGCCGGGCGAATTTGGTCTGATGTCAGTGACAGCACATCAGAAACACCATCCACCACAATACCTACCACGCGTTGCCCCAGTGTCAGAACAATAACAACGGTGTTTTCGTTGTAAACAACGTCGGATTTGGCAAATTTAATCCTCAGGTCAACGATAGGGACAATCACACCGCGCAGGTTGGTTACCCCTTTAATGAACGGTGGTGTATTCGCGATACGGGTCACCTGGTCATAACCACGGATTTCCTGCACCTTCAGAATATCAATGCCGTACTCTTCATCACCTAAAGTGAAGACCAGGAATTCCTGCCCCGAAGGTTCGCCATCCAGGTTTGTGACATTATTAATTTCGGCCATGTTGGTACCTTTCTCTAAGCCAGTGGAAATCAGGCGGCAGTTTGCGCCACACGTTGTTCACGGTTTAAACCTTGCAGCGCTGATACATCGACAATCAACGCTACGCTGCCATCGCCAAGAATTGTGGCTGCGGAAATTCCAGGAACCTTACGGTAATTACTTTCAAGGTTTTTCACCACAACCTGGTGCTGACCAATCAGTTGATCTACCAACAAGGCATAACGGCGACCACCACTTTGCAGGATGACAACAATGCCTTCTGTTGCTTCCATTTTTGCGCCATTAACTTCAAAAATTTTCCACAATTCAACCAGCGGTAAATATTCACCACGTACTTCCAGTACCCGCTCACCACCGGCAAGTGGGTAAAGGTCTTCTTCTCTCGGCTGGAGGGACTCCATCACCGCATTCAGCGGCAGAATAAAGACCTCACCACTCACCTTAACGGACATACCATCGAGAATAGCCAGTGTCAGTGGCAGCAAAATGCGAATTGTTGTGCCTGAACCCTGTTTTGACGCAATCTCAACATGACCACCCATTTCCTGGATATTCCGTTTCACTACGTCCATCCCCACACCACGCCCAGACACATCAGTGACCTGCTCAGCAGTGGAGAATCCGGGGGCAAAGATAAGCATGCCCACTTCTTCATCACTCATATTATCGTTAACAGGTAATCCGGAAGAAGCGGCCTTAGCCAGGATACGTTCACGGTTAAGACCCGCGCCATCATCAGTGACTTCAATGCAGATATTGCCTCCCTGATGTTCAGCAGATAACAGCAAGTTACCCATTACTGGTTTCCCGGCAGCCACGCGTTTGTCCGGTGACTCAATACCGTGGTCAAGACTGTTACGCACCAGGTGCGTTAATGGGTCGATAATACGTTCAATCAGGCTCTTATCGAGCTCAGTAGAGCTACCAGAAAGTGTCAGCTCCACTTGCTTACCAAGCTTGCCCGCCAAGTCACGAACCAGACGTGGGAAGCGGCTAAACACATATTCCATCGGCATCATACGGATGGACATGACTGATTCCTGCAAGTCGCGCGCATTACGTTGTAACTGGCTCATGCTGGTTATCAAATCACCATGAATAACGGGATCAAGTTCGTTCGAGCGCTGCGCCAACATTGATTGTGTGATAACCAGTTCACCCACAAGGTTGATGAGCTGGTCCACTTTTTCTACCGCCACACGAATACTGCTGTTCTCACCGCGTGCGGCAGGTTTTGCACCAGAATCCGCTTTTGCCGGTGCGCGAGCTGCCGGGGCTTTCGGCGCTTCTACCGGTTTAGCAACTGGCGCAGCAGGTGCTGGTGCTGGTGCCGGCTCCGACACAGCAGTGTCTTGTACATCGGCTGTATCTGAGCCAGAAGAAGCTTCCACTTTAATCTGGTCTGTATCAATGACAAAACAGAGCACGGCGACGATGTCATCTTCACTGGCCGTAGTATCAAGAACCACATTCAGGACATCACCTTGCTGTTCACTGTGAACTACCGTTCCCAGATTGCCCAGCTCTTCAAGCAACAACTCATGTTCTTTTTCTTTCAGTTTACTCAGAACAATGTGAAGGCCTGCAGGTTTAGTGTGTGCGGCTGGCGCACTCTCACTCTGCGGCTCAGAAGCGGGTTCGGCCTGGCTCACGGCTGGAGCTGACTGACCTTTGGCTTCCAGCGCTAACTGGCGTAATGCCTGGCAGATATATTCGAACGCAGCGGCATCAGGCTCCTGAGAACTTTTATAAGCGTCAAGCTGTTCCTGCATAATATCTTTGGTTTCCAAAAACAGGTTGATGATATCGGTGGAGAGTTGCATCTCTCCACGTCTCGCGTCGTCCAGCAGGTTTTCCATTAAGTGGGTCGTTTCCTGCAGGATTTTGAAGCCAAATGTTCCCGCCCCCCCTTTAATAGAATGCGCTGCCCTGAATATGGCATTGAGTTGTTCGGAATCTGGTTCCTCCGGCGACAACCCCAATAAATGCTGCTCCATATCCGCCAGTAACTCATCGGCTTCATCGAAGAATGTTTGATAAAAATCGCTGATATCCATACTCACGCTATCACCTCGTACCTGATTGTGGTGGTATTGAGTTCGCTGCAGGAACCGCTGTTGTTGGGCCAGTTGGCGCCGGAGCCTCTGCCGGTATCGGGGCTTGCCCCGAAGCCACAGGTTGCGTTGCCGCTCCTTGTGGCGAAGTGTTCCCCTGCATGCCTGGTGGCGTTACAGGTGTTGCTTCACCCGGTGTTGTTGGCGCAGCATTTTGCGATGCCGGGCCAGCCTCTGGCGTTGCCTGTTCCTGTGGCGGCGTTTCCTGCTCTTTCAGAACACTTACTGGCGCACTCTGGCTCTCAGCGTTCTCATGAAGAATCGACTGTTCAGTCTGCTTATTAAGAACTAACAGGCTGATTCGACGATTCATTGCATCCCCCGCGGTACTGCCAGGCAAACGCATTGTTGCGGCCATCCCCACCACACGTAAAACCTTACCTTCGTCCAGACCCCCTACAACCAATTCACGCCGTGATGCATTGGCGCGGTCGGCAGAAAGCTCCCAGTTACTGTATCCCCGTTCACCCTGAGCATACGGAATATCATCGGTGTGCCCGGAAATACTGATTTTGTTCGGGATTGAATTCAGAATTGGAGCAATGCCACGTAGAATGTCACGCATGTAAGGCTCCACTTCTGCACTACCCCGTTTAAACATCGGCCGGTTCTGGCTGTCGATAATCTGAATTCGTAATCCTTCCTGCACGAGGTCAATCTTCAGATGTGGGCGCATCGCCTTCAGTTTTGGGTCAGCATCAATCAGCTGGTCCAAATCGCCTTTCAGTTTCAAAAGACGGCTGCGTTCCATCTTCTTTTTCAGTTCGTCGATGTTTGGTTCTTTTTTTACTTCACCCTGTTTTTGGGTGATGTCATCACCACCGCCCGGAATTGGGCTGGAGCTGTCAGCAATACGTTGACCGCCCGTAATTGCCTGTGCCAGTGGTGTTCTAAAATATTCGGCAATTTGTGTTAGTTCTTTAGGGCTGGATATTGATATCAGCCACATAACCAGAAAAAATGCCATCATGGCGGTCATGAAGTCGGCGTAAGCAATCTTCCAGGAGCCGTGAGAACCTTCATGACCTTTATGTTTTCGTTTTTTAACGATAACAATGGGATGCTTATCATGCTTCATGCGTCTTCAGTCGCTTTTTGTTGGTTAGGTGAACGCACTGCACGCATATGTTCATCCAGTTCAACAAAGGATGGCCGCTCAGTGGAATAGAGTGTTTTACGCCCAAATTCCACCGCAATAGGCGGCGCGTAGCCATTGAGGCTGGATAACAATGTCACTTTTACGCATTGCAGCATTTTTGTTGTTTCCGCACTGCGCTGGCGCAACACACTCGCTAGTGGCGAGATAAATCCATATGCCAGCAAAATCCCAAGAAACGTACCTACCATTGCGTGAGCTATCAAAGCCCCAAGTTCCGCTGCAGGCCGGTCAGCTGAGGCCAGAGCATGCACCACCCCCATGACCGCTGCGACGATACCAAACGCTGGGAAAGAGTCGCCCATTGCAGCAATACTGCCTGCCGGAACTTCGCTTTCTTGCTCATGCGTTTCGATTTCCTCATCCATCAATGCTTCAATTTCAAAGGTATTCATGTTGCCGCTGATAATCAGCCGGAGGTAATCGACAATGAAATCTAACATGACGTGATCGGCGAGAATCCGCGGATAACTGGCAAAAATTTCGCTCTCTTTAGGGCTTTCAATATCGCGCTCCAGCGAAAACATGCCTTGCTGGCGCGATTTCGCCATCAGCCGGTACAACAGTGCCAGCAAATCCATATACATGCTTTTGGTGTATTTAGAACGACTGAACAGGAGCGGCAGTGCCTTTAGAGTGCCTTTAATTGCTTTGCCGTTGTTGCCGACAATGAATGCGCCGACCCCCGCCCCACCGATGATGATAAACTCAGAGGGCTGGTACAGTGCGCCGAGGTGCCCACCCGTCATGGCGTATCCCCCAAAGACGGTTGCAAGCACAACAATATAACCGAGTATAATTAGCACGACATCACCTTTCCGCTGTGTTAAAAGTCAAGGATAACAGTAGGTTGCTCTGTATTCAGGGTAAAAAAAAGCAGCGGCACTTTCGTGTCCGCTGCTGGATTTATGAGCCTGTTCCGCTACACAGCCTGTCCGATCTGTTCATCCAGCAGTTGTGGAATAATATCGGCAGCATTTTCAGAAAGTTTACGCCTTTTTACTGCTCTGGAAGGCGGTTGGCAAAGGCTGCACACAAAGCTGCCCACTGGCTGATGCGCATGGGTAATAAACTTACCTTTGCAGCAATTACAATGGGATAGCTCCAGCATACCGCTTTCAACAAACCGAACTAAAGTCCACGCTCGGGTTAATGCAAGTAATGGGCCATTGTCATCCTGAGGACATTGCTCCAGGTACAAACGATAAGCCTTAATCACTGCATCCACACCGTTGCATAATCCCGTTTTCAGCAAATACTGCCATGCGTTACAAAACATAGACGCATGAATGTTTTGCTCCCAGGTCATAAACCAGTCGGTGGAGAAAGGAAGCATCCCTTTGGGAGGGGGGCTACCACGCAACTCTTTGTACAACTTGATAAGGCGGCCCCGGCTCAGGCTCGTTTCACTTTCCAGCATTTGAAGGCGCGCGCCGAGCGTAATAAGCTCCATAGCCAACTGAATTTCACGCGCTTCCTGGACAATACTTTTATCACCCATAATCAGGCCCTTTTTTTACGGGCTCCGTCTTCACCGGAGGCCTCACTCAGTAAACGGCTCGAAAGCAAAATCCCCGTATGGACTTGTTGTAAGTCATCCACACGTGAGTCCTGGGTAAGACGCGTAATTGTGTTGTGATCGCTGAAGCGGAACTGGCACACAACCTGGTTGGTTTCAGCCAGTTTGACCATTTGCGGTAATGTCAGCTCTCCCAGTGTCTGGGCCATTTCCTCGGTTACACCGAGACGGAACATTGCAGAGGCTTTGTCCTGGGCTATCAAACGCTGAGCAAGCAGCAGATAGGATAAGTTGATATCGTAGATATGTTTCAGCAACTCGGATGTATGCATTTTTCCCATCCCGAATAACCAATTATTATGTTATGCGGTAAATCCGCACCCCGTGATGTCGCCGGGTAAACCCCGGAAAAATAAAAAAAATATAAAAGGCTAAAATGCATTTATTGAATCAGGTTCTGACACCGCATTCCCAGGTTTGAAACACCTGCCTTGCAGATTGCGGTTCAGCCATCTCAGTTCGCTCCGAAAAGAACTAAGAATTTTCCTAATCCAAGGAAACTGTACTCGCCAGAGTCCAATCGCACAATCTGGCTTGAGGCTACTTTTGAAAAAAATGTGACGCACATCACATTTTTTATCTTAATCTTTACAATAAATCAATCAGCATCACTTTTATATTGCTTAATAAATGAGCAAATATTTTTTTCACCTCACGCAGTTCTACAAATACCCATTCACAGTTTTGTGTCATGCTTCATAAAAAATTAATTAAACAAACACCTACAATTAATGCTTAGCATGCATATTTTTTCGCATAAAATCAAAGTCAAATAAAATAAATAATCAATATAATCAATTCATTGCAAAGAAAATCATAAAACTATTCGCAAAAGAAATGCATTCTCATTTATCTATTACGAGAAGGAATGTAACCGTTTAATACCGTTTTTTTGTAAATCTTTTTATGCAGAGAAACAAAAGTAATCCCATAAGAAACGTTAATGTTTACACAATAAATTCACTTTTTGCGTTGCTTGCGCAACTGAAAATTCGAATTGAAAAATGTTATCAGCCAGGCTTTCAGACGTAACCGTTTGCGTACAACACCCAATAAAACAACCTGCAGCCGGGCAGAACCACAGAGAAATGCGCCAGCAGTAGCCGCAGGAGCATTAACATATCGTTTTTCTATAACCCATAAGCTCTGACGCCCAAAAGGGGAAAACCAGTGAAATGTGGTAAGAAGAATTCACTCAGGAAAAATATTTAATGCGGGGAATATGTACCCAATAGTGTAGCAACGTGAAACAGCCATCCCTGGCTGCGTGGTAAATTAGCTAAGACGTTGAATCGCCATGGATGCAGGGGTTACATCCATTTGAGCGCTACGCGTCTTTACTTGCTTTAAATCTCGAATAAAGGCCTCCTGCCAGGCGTTAATATCCTGATGACGTAATACCGCCATCATTTCACTGTGCCGGGCAATTCGCTCCTCTTTGGGCATAATTAGTGCCCGGTGTAACGCGTTGGCAACATCATCGCGGTCATAAGGGTTAACCAAAACAGCGGCGGAGAGTTCATTAGCCGCACCAGCAAATTGTGACAAAACTAATACACCAGGGTCGCGTGGGTCCTGAGCAGCCACATACTCCTTGGCAACAAGGTTCATGCCGTCACGCAACGGTGTGACCAGGCCAACATTGGTGTGACGAAATACTTTGAGTAGCACTTTGCGGTCGAAATGTTGGTTAAGATAATAGAGCGGCGTCCAGCCAAGTTGACCAAATTTCCCATTGATTCGGCCCGCTTCTGTTTCCAGTTGATGGCGAATATCCTGGTAAGCCTGTACATCGCCACGAGATGTTGGCGCTATTTGCGTATAGCGAATTTTGCCAATATGTTCCGGGTATTTTTCTAATAAGGTTTCAAACGCAAGGAAGCGTTCTGGCAGCCCTTTAGAATAATCCAGACGCTCCACAGAAAAGATATTCTGTACCCTACCCAATTCAGCTTTAAGCTGTGCCAGCTTCGCGGGTAACGCTCCTTTGGCCTGTTCAACCACATCTTCTGTTTCTATGCCTATCGGGTAGACATGGGTCTGGAATGATTTGCCATCTGCCATGTGGTGTCCATCCATATAGGTTGTCACCTGGGTTTGTAAACCAAGGCTGTCAATAAATGCCTGTCGGTCTCCTTCTGTCTGGAACCCCAGCAAGTCATAATCTGTCATTTGTTCCAGCAATGTTTTACATGGCGGCAGCGCCGTAAATATTTCAGGCGTTGGGAAAGGGATATGCAAGAAGAAACCAATACGGTTATTGACCCCTAACCGACGCAGTTCGCTTGCCAGGGGAAGCAGATGGTAATCATGGATCCAGATAATATCACCACGTTGAATAAGTGGTGCCAGTTGCTTTGCCATAGCAGCATTCACACGCAGGTAACCTTCCCAGGCTTCACGGGTAAAATCAACTAAATCCAGCCGGTAGTGAAAAGCAGGCCAGAGTACCCCGTTAGAAAACTGGCAGTAATATTGTTCATAATCTTCTTCGCTAAGATTGAAGGTTGCCCATTGAATGTTGCCCTGGCTAATCTTCTTTAGCGGGTCATCAATCTCCCCTGTTTCACCGCTCCAGCCAAACCATACCCCACCTGAATTTTTCAATGCCCCAAGGATACCGACAGCAAGACCACCTGCGCCATTTTTCGTCCCGTTGGGCAAAGCGACCCTGTTAGAGACTACGACCAAACGACTCATAATCAGCCCTCCTCGAAGTTATTGCTCGTTGTTGTTCAAAATAAGCGACCTGGCCTGATAACCACGCCCAAACAGCGGGAACATCTTCTAACCGCCAGCGTGCACAGGTTGCTTCCTGACCAACTTTAATGCTGACACCATGATACTGATTGACTGCATCAAACCCGGCTTCATCCGTTAAATCGTCACCCAAAAAAACCGGGATCCGCCCTGAAAAAGGTGGTTCAGCCATAAACTGGTGAATGGCCTCTCCTTTGTTAACACCACCTGGTTTAATTTCAACCACACATTTCCCTTGTTGCAATGTCAAATCAGGATACTGCCCGGCGATTTTTCGTGCGCAATCCTCTACCAGGGTTGCACTGCCTGGTGCATGCCGGTAGTGCAGCGCGAAAGCCATTGGTTTTTCCTCAATTTGCACACCTTCAATATTCCCCAACACGGCCTGCAGCTGCTGGCGTATCGTGTCCATCTGTTTTTTGGGAAGAGAAAGTGTGAATTGTTGGCCATTGATATCACGACGTTCCGCACCGTGAACCCCTGCGAGCGGGTATTGTTCGGGTTGAATAAACTTGTCCAGCTCGTTGATTGAGCGCCCTGAAATCAATGCCAGTGCACCATGGCTTAGCTCAGCCAGTTTGCATATATGGTGCTGCACGTTATCCGGAAGAGAAACTTGATTGGGATGAGGTTTCAGTTTAGCCAGCGTGCCATCGAAATCGAAGAAAAATGCATACTGGCCGGTCAGTAATGGCGGTTTATTTAATGCAGCTTCCACCCTCTGCCCTCCTTTTAGCTGTTAGTACCTTTTATATTCCTGGCTGCGATTCATGCTTTTGAAACACACCCGCAGACTGGATTATTATTGGTATGAAATTTATGCGTATTTATCACCTTTATAAATGATTAACCATGTAAGTATAGCCAGCATTATGAGAAATGCCACCGAGTAAGCTGCCGCACCCCTCGATGGCAGTGATAACCTAAGTCAGATAAAACCCGCAACCAGAGCGGAAATTGCAATACATCCCATCAGCAGAACAAACAGGTGGCTTTTCCCCTGGCGCCAGCGAGACATGGCAGGAACGGTGTAGAGAGCATAGACAGGCATAATAAATAAGATTGCGGCTATAACAGGCCCACCCAGTGACTCAATAATACCTAAAATCCCTGGATTCAGCGTTGCCACCAACCATACAGAGCCAAAGAAAAATAGCACAATCCCACGCCTGGCCGCTGTTTGATTTATCCTCACACCTCGCAGTTGAGCCAGTTTAACAATAACCCCATGCAACCCTTCGCGCGCACCCAAATAATGCCCAAAAAACGAGCTGGAAATGGCCAGAATAGCAACCAAAGGACCAAAGAATGAAATCAATGGATTATCAAACTTATTGGCCAGGTAACTCAGCATAGATATGTTTTGCGCTTTAGCTGCTGCCAGGTCATCGGGCGTTACGCTCAGTACGCAACTGAAGACAAATAACATGACAAATAACAGCAAAATACCTGATGTATTACGCAATATACGGCTGGCCTGTTCATCTGAGGTGTCTGGATATACCTTCCCCACAGCCTGCGAAAAAGATGAAATAGCAGGTGAATGATTAAATGCGAACACCAGCACCGGGATTGTCAGCCACAACGTCACTGAGAAATCCTGTAGTGCGGGCACCTCTTTAATAGCAGCCAGGTTCCAGTGCGGGATCAGATACAGCGAAAGGAATATAAGAATGGCAACCAACGGGTAAACAAGCCATGTGGTAATGCGCAGCATACGCTGCTCATCAAGTAGCATCACCGACATCAGCAGCCCGACTAACACAAATGACAGCAATGCTCTGGGTAATGAAGCCATACCTAGCTGGTTCACAATGAGCGAATCAACGGTGTTAGTGATACCTACTCCATAAATAAGCAAAATCGGATAAATAGCAAAGAAATAGAGCACTGTAATTAAAATACCGGCGCGTTGACCAAAGTGAGCTTCGACTACTTGCGTAATATCAAGGCCTTTCGTCTCAGAAGATAAGACAAACCGGGCGAGCCCACGGTGGGCAAGCCAGGTCATGGGCCCCACCAGCAATGCAATCACAACTAACGGCCAGAAACCTCCCATACCGGCATTGATAGGGAGAAACAGTACGCCAGCCCCAACAGCGGTACCAAAAAGACTTAACGTCCAGGTGCGGGAAAACTGGTGTTGAGGGGGTTCTACTGAGGGGGGTGACTGATATTCCAGTTCCTGTGTCATTGAAATATATCTCCATATAAAAAATTACATGTGGGAATTTATTTCAATAATTAGAATTTAAACGTGATAATTAACCAAATTTAGAGCAATAGGGCGTCATATCACCTATAAAAAATGCCAGCTGTTGAGCTGGCGTTGAGTCTGATGACAAACCTCATGCCCGCACAGAACCAAAGGGTGCCACCCAATAAAAAACCCGGAAAATCAATTCATTGATTTTCGCCCGCTGACTAAAAAGAAGGAAAAACCACGCTTTTTCCTTCTTTTTCATCAACCTGAACGCCAACTGTTGAGCTGGCGTTCATCCTCGCAATGAGTGCTACTCAGGCTGTGCGTTGAGCTTTCTGTTTGTAACGGTCAAAAATAACCGCAGCAAGCAGGATCAAACCTCGTACCACATACTGTGCAAATGGGGAGATATTCAACAGGTTCATGGCATTTTCCACTGTACCCAGGATCAACACCCCCGCCACCACAAATGAAATTTTACCAATCCCACCTTTTAGTGAAACCCCACCAAGGACACAGGCCGAAATAACAATTAATTCATAACCAATTGAGGTCATTGGCTGCCCGCTGGTCATGCGTGATGCCAGAATGATACCTGCCGCCGCCGAAACCAGGCCGGACAATACAAAGATAATAATCTTGGTACGCACCACAGGGACACCAGCAAGACGAGCGGCATCTTCGTTGCCACCAATAGCCAGCGTGTTGCGCCCGAAAGTGGTTTTGTTTAATAAAAAACCGAACAACACAAAACAGGCAATCGTTATCCAGATAGGTGCCGGGATCCCCAGCCAGTTCGCGTAACCCAGTTCGAAGAACCGCTCATCTTCAATCCCAACGGCTTTACCATCAGAAATAATATAGGCAAGTCCACGAACAATTTGCATGGTGGCAAGCGTGGTGATCAAGGCATTGATCTTCAGCCTGGCAATAACAAAACCATTCACGAAGCCACTGGCAGCGCCCAGTAACAACCCGGCAAAAACCCCTATCCACAGGCTTTCTGTCAGGTTAATCACCACAGCGGTGGTTACCCCGGCACAGGCAATAACCGAAGCAACGGATAAGTCAAAATCACCTGAAGCCAGGCAAAACAGCATACCGCAGGCCACCATACCGGACATCGATACAGCGAGCCCAAGGCCTTTCATATTGATAAAAGAGGCAAAATTAGGCACAAAGATAGCACATGCCAGAAACAGCACGGCAAACACCACCAGCATTCCATACTGGTCCCAAATACGGGAAACTGAAAACCCGGTGCGACCGGATCCTGATGTAGTTAATGAAGACATAAACAAACTCCTCAATTAGGCAACGGCCTGGCTGGCTTTCGGCATAGCAAGGCTCAGCGCCTGCTTTTCCGTCGCCTCATCATGTGTTAACTCACCCGCAATCTCGCCTTCACACATCACGATAATGCGGTCTGCAACGCCCAGAACTTCAGGCAGGTCACTCGATGCAAACAATACCGCCACTCCCTGAGAAGCCAGGGTATAGATAACGTTGTAGATTTCATGTTTTGCGCCAACATCAATCCCGCGGGTGGGTTCATCAAGCAGGATCACTTTCATCTCTTCAGACAACCAGCGGCCGAGGATGGCCTTTTGCTGATTCCCGCCAGAAAGATTCATGATCAGTTGATCAGCACCAGGGGTTTTAATATTGAGCGCGCGAATATGGTGACCTGCGTTTTCACTTTCCCAGAGTTTATTGATAAGGCAGCCAATACTGATATGCTTGCGCCGTGCACTGATATTGATGTTCTCCTGCACCGAATGCACAGCGATAATGCCGTCTGCTTTGCGGTCTTCAGGGCACAACATCATGCCTGCTTTTATAGCATCTGAAGGCTCACGAATCGTGACCGGGTTGCCGTCAATCAACACTTCCCCGCCAGTAATTCGTGTACCACCAAACAGCCCTTTCATCAGTTCGCTGCGCCCCGCGCCTACCAGGCCAAACAAACCAACGATTTCGCCACTTTTCACCGTTAAATCGACCGGTTTGCGTACCCCCGGCGCTTTAACATTATTCAGAGCCAGGCGAACCTCACCATAAGGCCTTGGTTTCCAGCCATAGATATCGCCAATATCACGGCCAACCATCGCCTGTACCAGTGCGTCATGGTCGACCTTCTCCATATCATCGAAGGTGCAGACATACCGCCCATCTTTAAACACAGTGATGGCGTCACTCAGGGCAAAAATCTCTTCCATGCGGTGGGAAACATACAAAATGACCCGGCCTTCTTCACGCAGCTCACGAATGACCCGAAACAGGTTTTCGATTTCGCGTGCAGACAATGAACTGGTAGGTTCATCAAAAGCAATAACCCGGGCATTGCGAGCCAGCGCTTTAGCGATTTCCACCATTTGCCACTGGCCTATCGATAAATATTTCAACGGCGTTTCAGGGTCGATATCCAGACCGAGATGTTCCAGTTGTAAACGTGCTTCGTAGTTAAGCAGCGACCGGTTTACAAAGCCGCCTTTGTGCGGAATCTGGCCAAGGTAAATATTCTCAGCCACACTCATTTCCGGCACTAAATGGAGTTCCTGGTATATGATGGCGACACCGGCATCTAGTGCGGCGACCGTATTGGCAAAGGAAACTTCCTGGCCTTTTAAGGTAATAGAGCCCGTTGTTGGCGCATAATTACCACTCAAGATTTTTAATAATGTGGATTTACCTGCGCCGTTCTCCCCCATCAGCGCGTGCACCTGGCCGCTGTAGCAGTCAAAGCTGATATCCTGCAGCGCTTTCACGCCCGGAAATGTTTTTCCAATACCACGGAACGAGAGATACGGTGTTTGTTGTTGCATATAGCCTCCAAACCTTCCCCGGTAAACGGGCGTGCAGCACGCCCGTTATCTACCTGGAACAATTACTTGCCACCCAGGCCTTTTTTAGCCAGTTCTTCTTTGAAGTTGTCACGCGTAATCAACACAACATCGGTGACTTCGGTAAATTTCGGTGGTTCAACACCTTTGGTAACCCAGTTGTAAAGCATTTCGCTGGATTTATAACCGTGCACATCCGGGCTCGGTAACAGGGAGCCATAGAAGCCCGTTGCTTCCGCTTTCGACAGTTCGTTAACTGCGTCAACCCCGTTAATACCGATGCCAATGACATCATTTGCTTTGAAACCCTGGCCTTCAGTTGCACGCACACCACCCAATACGGTGTTGTCGTTCATCCCAACAATCAGCCAGTGTTTCACTTCCGGGTGTTGTACTAACAATGAGTTACCAGCATCAAAGGCACCAGGAATATCGTTAGATTTGGTTGGTACCTGGTAAATTTGTTTGGCCGGGAAACCGGCTGCTTTCAGCGCATCCATTGAACCACTGGTTCTGCGGCGAGCGGTATCCAGCTCATTTGCGGTGATAGCCATCACCCCAGTTTTACTGACATCCCAGCCACGTTTTTGCATCTCCTTGTACAACTCCTGGCCCTGGCGCTCACCAATTTTTGTCGCTGCCATCATAACCAGTGGAACTGTATCCATTGGTTTACCTTTGGCATTAACAAATTGGTCATCCACGGCGATAACTTTCATCCCGTAGCCACGGGCTTTTGCAACGATGGCAGAGCCCAGTTTGGGATCAGGGGTGCAAATAACAAAACCTTTCGCGCCATTTGCCGCCAGGCTGTCAATCGCATTCAATGTTTTTTCACCATCAGGTACGGCAATTTTAATAACATCAAAACCAAGGTCCTTGCCCGCCTTGTCGGCAAAACGCCACTCAGTCTGGAACCAGGGTTCTTCGGGCTGTTTCACCAAAAAACCGAGTTTCAGATTTTCCGCCATAGCGGATTGTGACATAACCGCAGCAAGGCCAATTGCCGCCAGCGCTTTAGTAAATTTGTGCATGGTAAACTCCAGCATTTATTTTCTTGTGTGCAGGGTAGTGAACAGAAAATGTTCTTTTTTTCAAACGTTAACAGCGTGCCGGGTTTTTTATGCCCAAAAGGCCGAGAACGCAAAATAGTTTTAGCGGGAAATTAAAAATCCATAGGAGAGCAAAATCACACGGCTGAATTTTAGTAATTCTGTACATAGATTCAGCAATTAAAGGCATAAAAAAGTGCTAATATGTATGATGAATCAGACGTTACTAAGCAGAAAAATCCATATGACCAGCAACGAAATCCTTGTAACACTAACGCTAATCCCAGGAAGAATCTTTCATCAGCATCAGATGAACCTGAACCACAATTGATGACAAAAAAACCATCACAGGAGAAAGAACGCTCTCACAGTGGCGTTAATATAAACCCGGCATTAAGATAGCAATGATGCATTTCAAACCATTTTTAATTCGCGATATCCATAGCCAGATTCAGGATTGTATTTCATATAGTGAAAAACTATCTCTTAGTTGTACATTCATAGCGAATAAAAATGTTAGCCGTAGTAAATTATTTTTAAATAAAATGAAACATGCCCCACATCAAATAAAAAATTTAATTACCAACACAACAAAATTGAGTTATTCATAAGCATAAATACTCGTTAAATCAACGCACTAAGAAATATATACATAGCACACTAACCGTGCTCATTTATTAGCCAGCAAATAGTCTACTTAATGAATTAAGTAAGTAAGCGTAAAAATCCCCGTTAAGAGTATCCTTATTTTTATAGTAGTTGTATGCTAAAAAGAGTTATACAAGGAATAGCAACTGGTATTGATTGCACAATGGTGCGGCGAACGGTGTCGTTCATAGCAATGTTGTTCATAACGATGCTGATCAAAACAGTGTTGTTAAAACAATGTTGTTAAAACAATGGCGTTCAAAAAAAATCCAGTAAGAAATAGATTCTGGCTGATTATTAATCTGCTGCGTTTATTCAGTTTCTTCGTGAATTAAAAAATCACAGGTATCAGGAAAATAAGGATATTGTTATGGTCGTAATAGATATTGTTTCGAAGCTAAATGTACAAATGAACCGTGAGTTTTACTCGTCTAATCTGTATCTGCAATTGAGTGCATGGTGCGTTGAGCACAACCTGCACGACACGGCACATTTTCTGCGTACTCAGGCTCAAGGTACAGTAACACTGATGATGCGTTTTTTTGATCACTTGAAAAAAATGGGGGAGAACCCGGTAGTGCAACCCATAGAAGGTGGGTTAACAACAGGATGCAGTTCACTGCCTCTGTTGTTTGAAAAAATGTTGAGTGACTACCATTTTCGAGCCGAAAGCCTAAACCAACTTCAAGATGAAGCAACCAGTATCAATGATTTATCTACCCTTTTATTCTTGCAGCAAATTGAAGAAGTGCAACGCAAGGATGAAGCCTTGTTAATGAAAATGTTAGAGATGGTTCGCGAAGCAGATGCATCAGGAATGTGCCTCAGGCAAACCGACCATATTCTGGCAAAGGCGGTAATGGCCTGAACTACCTGCAGCAACGTATTTAGCCACCCGCCACAAACAACCTGTGTTATCTAACAGCCCTCAACCCCGGCAACTGCGCCGGGGTGGTTATTCTCCCGACCACAGCCTGTTAGTGGGCATCGTTTTGGTGGGAAAACTTCAGTTCAATCAACGCCACCGCTTTTTGTACCGCACGCAACGTCACCGGGTCAGCAGATGGGTGGCCAGCAAAATCAATTGAACGCAATTGTGTGGCCATTTTCTCGCGTACTTCAACTGGTGCGATAACATCAATCACATCCAGTATTTGTTTGATGACTAACTGGCACGCGACCACATCAGAAACCAGTTCATCTTCCTGGCTAAACGATCCGGACATTGTTTTTTCCTCTTAAAAAACCTCATGGTACCTGGATACGCAGCAAAACGGTAGTTCAGAGCAGGAAAACCTTGTAAAGACGCGGCTCCGGTATGCATTTTCATGAAACAGATCTCTGAAAAGCGGGAGCAATATCCATATTGTTTATTCCCTAAATAGCTAAAGACAACCTCGCACAAATATATTGGAAATAAAAAAATTCTGCGTGCATCTCAAAATCATCATTTCTTTACGTAAAAAATGACCTTTAGTGACCACCTTCACGTTTCAATACAAATATTCAAATTATAAGAACCGCAATACCTAAAAATATGAAACAGAGGTTCAAAATGATTTCTGGTAATACTTCTCCCCTCAATACTGCGGGGCAGCGGCAGATCAGTTTACGGCACCAACTGGCTTACGGTGGGGGAAACTTACTCGGTAGTGGCGCACTGGCAATAAGCGGTGCATGGTTACTTTATTTCTACACAACATTTTGTGGGCTAACCCTTATTCAGGCTGCATTTATCTTTTCTGTTGCCAGCATTATTGATGCTATCAGTAACCCGTTAATGGGGTATTTAACCGATAATTTTTCACAGACAAAATTAGGTAAACGCTTTGGTCGCCGCCGTTTCTTCTTAATGCTCGGGGCACCATTAATGATGTTTTACCCACTTCTCTGGGTAGATGGATTCGGCTTTTGGTATTACCTTGTCACTTATGTCACCTTTGAGCTTATCTACACCTCTGTCATGGTGCCTTATGAAACGCTGGCAACCGAAATGACGGACAGTTTCACATTGCGTTCAAAATTGACCGGGTACAAAGCCATTTTCGGTAAACTGGCGAACTTTCTGGCCGCATTCATTCCTGGCCAATACATACTCATTTTTGGCAAAGACTCTGCCCAACCCTTTTTCCTGACTGGCCTGACTTACGGGGTTATTTTGTTTGTTGCCATTGGTTGCCTGTATACCAGCACCTGGGAAAAAAGTAGCCACACACAACAAGACAACACAAACACCAAACCGCGTACAGTAACCGGTACACTGTTGTCACTGGCAAAGGATATGTCTTCAACGTTTCATTTGCGTGTTTTCCGTAAACACCTTGGCATGTATCTGTGTGGGTTTGGTGCTGAGTGGCTGTTCGCATCAATATTCACCTACTTCGTGATTTTTGTATTGCAACATGATCCTGCAATGGTCGCCGGGCTCAATAGCCTGAACTCCATTCTGCAGCTCTTCTCAACCGCCATTTTTATTGGTGTGTGCGTTAAATTTGGTTTCAGCCGCCCATACATGATGGCACTGAGCGTAGTTATGGTTGCCGTGCTGTTTTATACCGCATTGTGGTTCTTCCACTTACCGGTGCATAGTGCAACTATCCTGATGTTCGCCATTACGGTGCTGTTTGGGCTGGGTACCGGCGGCGTTTATTACATTCCATGGACGGTTTACACCTTTCTGGCCGATGTCGATGAGGTTTTCACAGGCCGCCGCCGCGAAGGAATTTATGCAGGTGCAATGACATTTGCAGGTAAGATTCTGCGTTCCGTAATTGTGTTCGTGATGGGCGCTATCCTGAGCTTCTACGGATTCCAGTCCAAAGCCCATACTCAGCCAGAAAGCGCAGTGACCGCCATCGCTGTCGTGTTTTGCGTAGGTGTAATTATTCTGGCCCTTGCTGCGATTGTATTCAGCAGCCAGATGAAACTTAACCGGCGGACACATCTGGTAGTATTAGAAGAAGTTAGCCGTGTTAAAGCTGGCGGGAAACTAGAGGATATTAGCCCTGAAGCGCGGAAAACCATTGAAGAGCTTGTTGGTCACCCTTATGAAACCTGCTGGGGCAACAGCAAACTTTTCAGTAAAGCCAGACCTGATTCAGAAGGTGCTACAGCCGTAACGGCGGTTGCCTCGCAACGCCAATAACGTTGCCTGTTGAACACTGGATATAAAAAAACCTGCTTCATGGTGGAGCAGGTTTTTTTTATCAAAACATTGAGCCCGGCGGGACGTCTTTAAATGTTTTGCAGTAGTTTTCAAACATGCTTTTCAAAATGCGACGCAGTTTCATGGTCAAACCTCATGTATGTTATGCAGGTGTTGCTCAACTGAGGTATATAATATGACCTTCATCACAAAAATCAACCAATTTGTGAGCTGTATCGCAAAAAAAATTTGGTATCTTTAAAATTTTGTTAATAAGAAAGGCCTTGTAACACTCCCCCTCATCTCTCATACATTTTACCCGGCTCTGCATAATGACGTACTGTAAGGCATGACAAATACCCCAATAAAACCAGCAGTTACGGTGGATTTTGGTATCCGTTTGTACATAAGAACTCACTGTTTTTCCCCCTGATAAGTTTTCCCGGGATCCCGTACAAGGAGGAGAATTTAATGAAAGGGATGATTAGCCATCACAATACGCGCTAAGGAAGTGAGCCGGGCCCGTTCAACTAACAACAGTCTGGTGAGGGTAAACCAGCAACATGCTGAGGTGTATCGAACCCTGAACCATAGAGCAATCTTACCAGCAGGCCAGCATGATGAAAAAAAGGCCAGCATGCGCTGGCCTGTGGAAATGATTGTTTTGTTGATTAGCCAAGAACTTCGCGAACAAACGCTTCAATTTCTTTATCCTGGCAGTGTTCGAAGAAACACTTCTGGAAACGTTCACCAGACACAGCCGTTTTAACCAGTTCACGGTCAACCGCACGCAAACCTTCCAGGTAATCTTTAACCAAAGCCCCTTTCACCTGGTTCAGAATGCCAGCATTACGTACTTGCGGCTCTTTACGCTCTGGCGGGTAACCTTCCCCGTTACGGCCAGTGAACGCCTTTTCAAAGATAAAGCGCACATTCAGCTCGGCACCCCAACCAAAACCTTTAGCAAAAGGTAAAGAGAGCGCATTACCATTGTTGATCTGAGCAAACAGGAAGGCATCTGCCGGGTCAATACAGTAACCGCAAACAACACCCGGGTGGATATTAAGTGACATCAACGCGCCCTGGCCTGTGCCACAACCCGTTACAACGAAATCCACAGCTTTAGAATTCAGCAGCAGGCTTGCCATAATACCTAAGTGAATGTAGGTCAGGTGGTGGTCCTGCTCATCGCTCATACCCACGTTGAAAACTGACAGGCCTTTTTCATCTGCAACCGCGTTCAGCTCTTTAAGGACAACGGCATTCTTGCTTGCCTGACTGTTTTCCATCATCAGTGCAACTTTCATTCTATTCTCTCCTGAATCGTAGCGTGGTTTACCCACCAGATTTGCGACTTGATGTACTAACAATACTACCACGCGAACATACTTTCAAATTTAATGAAAACTTGTTTTAAAAATTACAGTCTGGTTCACAGTTTACTTTTGAACTCTCGCATGCGCTGTTGTTTGCTCAACGTTCAATGCCCGTTATTTGGCATAAAAATGTATTGTCTGCTGTAACACTGTTATGGGGAAACAAACGAAACAACCAGGAATCTGTGCACTGTTTCAGCCCCCCAAACTTCACTAATTATGTAACAGCAACCGCCTTTCTCCCTTTATTCTGCCGATTGCTCTTGCTGTATATCTCCTACAATCACATTTATTTGTCGCAGGCATTCAGTATGAGAAGAATAGTTATTGCGGTTTTATGCGCTTTAGTAGCGAGTTGCACAATTACTAAAACACCAGAATTTGTTGGTGGTGACCGCACCAGTGGTGTAGTGCGCCTTGCCTATGACTTGCCACCATTACAAAACGCCAGGGTAGACCAGTACATGGCACAGAATAATGCCAACCGTGCCTGCCAGGCCTGGGGGTACGCCACGGCTCAGTCATTTGGCGACCCCATTACCACTTGTACCACAACCAGTGCATCAGAGTGCCTGAACGAGCAAGTGACCACTTCCTGGTTGTGCCAGGGGCAATTGATTCATAGTAGTACAGCGGGCTATTAATTAAGGCTTTCGATACGGGCAATACGGTGTGGCTAAGGCAACACAATTTTGTTGTTTTAGCCATACTTTAAGCAGCATACCTCCATGCTTCACCTGTGGGGATAGTACTGCTTCAAGTCTCTTTTTTTTGTTCATTATTGTGCACCCTGCAGGCAGGTTTTTCGCACGAACTTCTATACTTGAACCTGTCCAGGGATGTCGTTTTCAGGTCAACTGACATTACAAATATCATTATGTTACAAGCCAAGTTATGGCCCGGATAACGACATGAATGAAGATAATGAACGCCAGAAACTCTACTTACGTGAAGGGAATATACTACTTTATGGCAATGCTTTTAACGGCCTTGCTATCAGTGGGTTAGCAGCAATCACGCTGTCACTAAGCTTTCTCACACCGGAAAACCGTGCAGGTAAAATCACCTGGCTTGCCATAATGCTGGTTATTCTGGTTTTGCGCTGTACAGATATTTTTATCTGGCGGCGCCTTTCCAGTGTGGAGCAGGGTAAAGGCCGCTACCACCGGCGATTCAGTATTGGGGCATTAATCACTGCAGCCGTTTGGTCTGCTTACAGCTTGTTTTTCTACCCTTCTTTTAGCCCGGAAGAGTTCACTTGCGTGGTGGTTATTTTATCCGCCATGGCTGCTGGAGCCACCTGTATCTTGTCCGGACACCCATTACTGGCGTCCCTGTATTCCTGCATAATGTTACTCCCCTGCTCTTTTATTCTTTTACTACTTTCAGAAAGTTACAAAGTCCATTTGGGTATCCTTGGTATTTTCTTCACGCTGGCGATGGTGTTTTCATCACTCACTGTATCCCGCTATATTCGCAACGCTATTTTCCTGAAGTACAAAAACCTCACCATGCTGGAGCATATGGAAGATCTGGTACGGCAGCGCACTCAGGATTTATACAAACTCTCAAGGATGGACCCACTGACTGGCTTGTATAACCGCTCCACTTTTTTGGAACAGGCAAACCAGTTAACCGACCAGTTCCACCAGCAGCATATCAATGGCTACAGTGTTTTTTTTATCGAACTGGATAGTTTTAAACACATTAACGATACACTTGGGCACACTTATGGCGACGCGCTCCTGCGTAAATTCAGTGCAAGATTGCGCGAATTTTCTGATGACAACACCTGGTTTTGCCGTTGGGGCGGAAATGAATTTATCTTTGCCACCGCACTCACAGACCCGGGTGAATTATATTGGGTAGCAGATGCCATGCTGGTGCGTTTTGGTATGCCTTATCGCATCGATGAACAACAAGTGTCCCCCCGTTCAACCATTGGCATCGCAATCTGCCCTGAACATGGCGATAACTTGAATAAACTGATTCAACTGGCGGACATTGCGATGTATGCGCAAAAAGACCAGGTTCATGAACGTATCGCTTTTTATAACAAGGAACTGGAGCACAGCCTGCTGCGCCGTACTATGCTACTTGAAGCGTTACGTTCAGCTCTGGCAGCCAGGGCATTTAGCCTGGTTCTTCAACCTATTGTCAGTGCAAGCAGCCAGCGGATTGCTGGTTTTGAGGTTCTGTTACGCTGGCAACACAATGGCGAAAATATTTCACCGGTAGAATTCATTCCACTCGCAGAACAAAGTGGTCTGATTGTCCCTATCGGCTATTGGGTACTGGAAAATGCCTGCAAAATACTGACCGAAATGCCACACACAACAGCGACTCTCTCGGTCAATGTTTCCGTTATCCAAATGCAGGACACACAATTTGTCGATACCGTGGCCCAGGTGTTGCGTGAACATAAAATCCCTCCCGGACGCCTTCACCTGGAGGTAACTGAGACCTTCTTTCACCAGGAACAGTACGGTGTAAAAGAAACGATCAGCCGGTTGCGATTGTTGGGCGTAAAAATTTCTATTGATGATTTTGGGACGGGTTACTCAAGCCTTTCCGTCATTCAAAATCTGAATATTGATTATGTAAAAATTGACCGCGCCTTTGTTGCCAATATCTTCGATAAGGGGCAGTCGATTATTTCGGCAGTGATGACCATTGCCCAGGGGCTTCATTTTCAGGTGGTGGCTGAAGGAGTGGAAACACCGGAACAGGCAGCTCAACTGGCCAAATTCGGTATTCATTTTATGCAAGGCTATTACTTCAGCAAACCACTTCCTCCGGAACAAGCACTGGCATTATTACCCCAAAAAAGACTGGATAGTGCCTGACAGATATTGTTGATTTGGTGAGCAGACGCGCTGCAAGGGCATGTTGAGGAGCAGATTTGTGTTATATTTCACATTCTTTATTGTCAGCGTTATTGGCTTTACTTCCCGAATGACGCGCTGTTTTATGGCATGACGCAGCTATGCAAATCTCATCACGCACTAAAATTGTCATTCATTTATGTGGGTTTCTGGTCCTTCTTTATAGTCTTTCAATGATCCCTCCCATGCTACTGGCCCTGATTGATAAAGACCGTAGCCTGTTTGCTTTTTTGACTACCTTTGCCTGTTTTTCAGTGCTTGGCGGTTTTTGTTGGGTGACCACTCGCCAGGAAAATGTGCAACTCAAAACACAAGATGGGTTCATTATTATCGTTCTGTTTTGGTTGCTTTTTTCGCTTATCAGCGCCATGCCCTTATGGCTTAACGACAGTCTGCATATCAGCCTTGCTGATGCACTATTCGAAGGCGTTTCAGGCATTACAACCACCGGGGCATCGATATTCAATAATGTCAGCCTGCTCCCCCGCTCAATTCTCTATTATCGCGCTCAACTGAATTTTATTGGTGGTTTAGGCGTTATCGTACTTGCCGTAGCTGTACTGCCTTTACTGGGTATTGGGGGTATGAAACTGTACCAATCGGAAATGCCGGGGCCATTTAAAGAAGAGCGGCTGACACCAAGGCTTGCAGATACATCACGTAACTTATGGTTTACCTATTTACTGCTTGGGCTTGCATGTACCGTGGCATTTATGCTGGCAGGGATGCCCTGGTTTGACGCGCTGTGTCATGGGTTATCGACTGTCTCGCTGGGCGGGTTCTCCACCCGGACAGAAAGCATTGGCTTCTTTGACAGCCAGGCTATCGAAATGGTGGCAGGCGTGTTCTCGCTGTTGTCAGGGGTTAATTTCACTCTCTATTTTGTTGCTATTATTCGCCGCAGTATAAAGCCTTTTCGCCGCAACCCGGAGTTGCGATTTTACTTTATTGTCGCAGGCATTCTGGTGGCTATCGTTGCACTTGAAGTTTGGCGCGCGGGAATGTATTCACCAACAGAATCACTGGTACATGCGTTTTTCCTCACCAGCTCAATGCTAACCGATAACGGCCTGGCGACCGGCGATTATGCGCACTGGCCTACACATACCATTGTGTTGCTTCTCAGTGCCAGCTTTTTTGGCGGGTGTGTGGGGTCTACTTGTGGTGGGCTAAAAATGATGCGCCTGCTGATTTTATTGCGCCAGAGCCGCCACGAAGTGCATCAATTAGCACATCCGCGCGCCCTTATCAGCATTAAAGTGGGCAAAACGGTGATGAGTGACAGAGTCGTCCGTTCTGTCGGGAGTTTCTTTTTCCTGTATGCGGCTTGCACCGGGTTATTTATTTGGCTGTTGAATTTAATGGGGTATGACCTGCTCACTTCATTTGCGACCGTCGCCGCCTGTATCAATAACATGGGGTTGGGCTTTGGTGCCACAGCCTCCGGGTTTGGCGGCCTTTCTGAAAGCGCAAAATACTTAATGTGCGCTGCAATGCTGCTTGGCCGCCTTGAAATTTACCCGGTACTGATTTTGTTTTCACGTACCTTCTGGCGCAGTTAATGCGCCACTGAACCTCACGCCACCAGAGGGAGCGTAAAACGGAAACAGGCTCCCTGCTGGGAAACCAGTTCAATCCGGCTGCCATGTAACTGCAAAATTTGGTGCACCACCATTAACCCCAGCCCGCCCCGGGACAGGCTTTCTCCTTTTAGCAGTGCCGGGCGGGTGAACAAGTGGTTGCGTTTTTCTTGCGGTATGCCAGGCCCATTATCAGCAACCTCAAGAATCATTTCCCCCGCTTCCTGCCAGGCTCTGACAGAAATGGTTGTCCCCTCTGGTGTATGGCGGATCGCGTTATCCAACAAGTTCGTCAGCACACGTTCAATCATACCCATGTCCGCACTGACTGCGGGCAAACCTGTCAGCGGTTCAACCTGCAAACGCTGGTTACGTGTTTGCGCGGCCAGCGCCATTTTTTGCATTACATCCTGTACCAGGTCCTCAAGAGAGAACGGTGTTTTATCTGGCGTAATCACACCATACTCAAGGCGCGCCAACTCAAACAGCGATTGTGCCATCTGGCTCACTTTACGGCTTTCTGCCAGCGCTATTTCCAGATACTGGCGTTTGTCTTCATCAGACAGGTTTTCACTCAGCAACAGAATGGATTCAATATAGCCATGTATAGCCGTTAGCGGTGTGCGTAAATCATGAGAGACAGTAGCCAAAAATGCCCGGCGCTCCTGGGTTTCCTGAGCAAGTTCAGCCCACTGGCTGGCAATTTTCGCCTCCATCAAGGTAACCCCTTGCGACAGGCTAACCAACTCCTGGGCCATGCAGCAGGTATCAGGCTCTGGCTCAGTTGAAGCCTGTGGTTGCGCAAGGCTGATTTGCTTCACCCTGCGTTCCAGAAGCTTCACCGGCCTGGCGATCCAATGGAATGTTGCCCCACCAAGAATCAGCAACATGATGAGCAGTAATACCAGAGAAGCCACAACCATAACGCCAATATTATGCTGCCAGGCCATGGCATGCAGCGCGCTATACTGCTCACCTTGCAAAATGACGTACACATAGCCACGCACCTTACCCTGGGTAATAAAGGGAGCGGCGCTGAAGACTTTCTGCCCATGCAATTGGCGCGGATCGTCACCATACACCGGGAATGAGTCACCATGTAAAAACGCCATTACCGGTTCAACTGACACTTTCTGCCGTTTAAGGTGGCCGGGCGGAGCCGCATCATTAATAATCATGCCCTGAGGATCAATCAGATATAGTTCAACATTTGGGTTAACAGCCATCAGGTTATTAAATAGCGCTCTGGTTTGTTCCCCCGCCATCCCTTCATCTGCCAGACGAGGGTACTGGCGAACCAGGTGTTGAGCCAGGCCCGCGGAAAGCTGTTGGACAACAGCGTTTCCATAGTTGCGTGTCAGAGAAACCTGAATACCTGCCAGCAATGCGCCGCCAGACAACAATAACAAAAGAAATAACGCACCCAGTCTGCGCGATAACGTGCCAAATACCCGAGTCACTCACGCCCCTCACTGCCTGGTGGCAAAAACTTATATCCCTGCCCCCACACGGTCACAATAAACTGCGGCCGGGATGAGTCAGTCTCTAATTTAATACGCAGGCGGTTAATATGCGTGTTCACTGTATGTTCATAGCCTTCATGTTGGTAACCCCATACCTGTATTAATAAATCCAGCCTGGAAAAAATTTCCCCTGGGTGGCGGGCGAAAAAATAGAGTAGATCAAATTCACGTGGAGTCAGTTCAAGCTCTTGCTGGTTCAGAGTGGCATGCCGGCTAAGTGGATCAATAGAAAGTCCTGCAAAATGCAGCACGCCAGCGTCACGTTTAAGCGTATCACTCATGGCTTGCTGGCGGCGGAACAGTGCATTGAGGCGGGCCAATAACTCTGGGGCAGAAAATGGCTTAGTAACATAATCGTCTGCCCCAAGGTTCAACCCCTGGATGCGCTCACTTTCGCCGGTACGGGCGCTGACAATAATAATGGGCATATAGCGGGCCTGAGTACGTGCATGGCGGCAAATTTCCAGGCCATTCACTTCAGGGAGCATCAAATCAAGAATCAGCGCATCCCAACCACCACGACTAAGCAGTTGCATACCACGAGCGCCCTCAGTGGCGAGTGTTGTTTCATGGCCTGCATTGCGTAAATGCAACTGTAATAAACGAGCAATGTGTGGGTCATCTTCGATCACTAATATGCGCCGGGTCTCGCCCATGAGGCCTCCTGTTTATTGGTACTCCCCCGAGTTTACACAAATCAGCAGCACAGATTTATCACATTTTATTTAACTTTATACCTGCCAGACCGCGCCATTCGTAACCCGAGGCTAAATAATATTTGCGTCATTATTAAATAATAAATGCATCTTATTCTCTTTTCGTTTTATGAGTAATTATCAATACCAAGAAATAAGATTAAATACTGTAATTACAATTGCATACAACTATTTAACTATTTATATTAGTTTGCTGAAAACATATTACCAGGTACGCAGGAGATCAAAAAATGTTAAAAGAAGAGATGGTTAGCCACCTGAATGACCAGATGAATCTGGAACTTTATTCTTCCTTGCTTTACCAGCAAATGAGCGCCTGGTGCAGCTACCACAGCTTTGAAGGTGCAGCCGCTTTTCTGCGCCGGCATGCTCAGGAAGAAATGAGTCATATGCAACGCCTGTTTGACTATTTGACTGATACTGGAAATTTACCGACACTTGCGGCTATCCCGGCTCTGTCGGCAGATTATGCCTCGTTAGATACGCTGTTTACAGCCACCTATGAGCACGAACAATTAATTAGCAGCAAAATTAACGAGCTGGTGCATGTAGCAATGACCATGCAGGATTATCCAACATTCAATTTTCTGCAATGGTATGTTGCCGAGCAACACGAAGAAGAGAAATTATTTAAATCTGTTATTGATAAACTGCGCCTTGTTGGCAATAGCGGTGAAGGGCTGTACTTCGTAGATAAAGAACTGGCAACTTTAGATACCCAGGCTTGATTAATAACCATAGTACGATGCCCGCGCGCTTATGGCTGCGGGCATCGTACTCATCATGGGCAGGCAACTGGCTTGTGGTAAATAGTTAATGGTTGCAAATTTTGTCCTGGCTCGTAGTGAACCCCTGCCCATCATCAATAAACTTTCCTTTCTGTGCCAGAAAAGCGACCAGGGCTTCAGCATCAAGGCCTTGTTCTGAGCAGGTATGGTATTGGGTATTCTCACCGAACCTGGCTTTAACTGCGGACACCAGTGCCGCTGTAGTCCAGGGCGTTTTCGCCTCCAGCATCATCTTCAGCACTTCATGACCATGAACAGATTCCATCCAAGACTCCTCGCTAAAAAGGGAAACCTTACGCAATAACGTTGTTATTTATGTTGCGCCAGGACAAAGATTGTACAGTTTAGGGAGATTCTCAACGTTGAATAGCAATTTCAGGCGGTATTAGCGTACGTGGTAAGAATAGTATTGGTTAAAATTTTTAATCAAAAAAAAACTGGTAGCTCGACATCGAAACTACCAGCCAATTATAAGCAGACATCTTGAATAGGTTCTTCCTTAAGTCGAACTCTTTATACAGCTTTGCCACAGTACGGTTCAACAAAATATTTCCATCTTTATACCAAAATAATTACATTAAAGTTTTTTATCAATAAAAAACAATAGATTACATATTAAAAATAATATAGGTAGTAGTAAGTAATCAATAAGGAGTATTTTAAGCCTCACTAATATATTATTTATCACCACAAGCAGAACTTTATTTAGCAGGAAATCAGTACCTGTAAAATATTTAATCTGCAAGTAATCACACCCGATATCATTTTGAGTGTTATTTGATTAATTCACGTAAATTATTCAGGTCACCGAGATGCCCTGGCAACCTGAGTAGCGGGAAGAAGTTCTACAACTGAAGCCTTACCATCACATCATGGATTTCAGTGAACACACTCTCTGCTACTGGCAAGAGTGGGCGCGGCAGACCATCACAAGGCGTAATTCCAGCCAGTTGCGCCATCGCTGCCACCACACGCAGGCTGCCATGCTGTTGGAACAACTGCCAGACAGGTGCAAGTTGCTCATTTATTTCCCCTGTTCCCCGCTCAGCACTACGTAGCAATGCCTGGCAAATCTCAGGATACAAACCAGCAAGTACGGAATACCAAATATCAAAACCACCGGATATTGCAGCCCAGGCAAAAGCATCACCACTCACTCCCAAAGAAACCGTTTCAGGTAACTTATCCCGCCAATGCTGTGCCAAACCAGCGGCTTCACGCGGCTCTGTTGCTGCTCCCGGAAATTTCACAGAAGCAATATTGGGCAGTCTGCAAATCTGGGTAATCAAGGCCTCACTAAAATCAAAATGAGTGGTGCGTGGGTTAATGTATACACAAACGGGGATGGATGACGCCTGGCTAATCGCTTCATACAATTTAAATACTTCACCATCGGACAAAGGTTGGTATGACAACGGCGCAAGTAAAACAGACGCAGCCCCTGCTTTCTGGGCATCATCAAGATGGCGTAACACATCGCGCTGGCGGTTAGATCCTACCCCAACCATAACCGGGATCCCAGGAGCCCCCTCAACAGCCAGTTTTACCAATAGAGCACGCTCCTCATGATTAAGGTATGCATAACTTCCGGTCGAACCCGCCACACAAATACCATCAATTTTCGCTTCGGCAAGCCGGCCAATAATCTGTGTAAAAGCCTCTAAATGAAGCTGGTGTTCATCAAGCGGTGTTAAAGGAAATGCGTACAGACCCGACAGCATAGTCACCTCCATAGAAGGTTAGTATTTATCAAGACGGCGAAAAGTAATCACATACAGTTGCTGCTCACCAGGATATATCTGACTGATAACAGACTGCAGTTCTGCCAAAGACATATTTTCCTGCCGGGCATGGGTGGTTGTTAAGTCGCAAGGAGCAACAGGCACAACAGAAATAACCTCAATGGCACAAAAAATATCATTATTATCTTCATAACCCACTCGCAAATGCTCACCGGGGCAAAAATGTGATTCCATTTTATTGCGAATAGTAATTGTTTTCTTATCGCTCAATATATCGGCGGCGAAGCGACGATAAAAAGTTATATCTGGTTTCATACTTTTCTTATCCATCAAATGGGCACTCACAATTCTGTATATCCCTGCGAATTTATCCGTAATTACACTATGTTACGCCTTTTTTTCCGTTAACGACGTGCAAATTATGTAAATAACAATGCCTCACATTGTTAAAATAACCATTATTTTTGTGAGGGTGTTCACGGTTATCCGCGCTAAATCCTTTTACATTGCGTGGGCATGTTCAGCCAGCGTTGCTGCTATAACGCAAATATCCTCATTTAAAACAATGAGCTGTATAGCTATTGCTACATGTAGCAATAGACTCTCCTCTTTTTTGCAGCAGCATCCAGTTTGTGATTTTTGTTAACAATGGAAGGTACGCTGTCTGTGCACCTCGTTATTACTCTCATTAATGAACAGGGGAAGTCTAATGTCGACATATTATTTTCTGCCCACTCGTAATGTATTTGGTGAAGACAGTGTCCAGGAAGCCGGGGTTTTGGCAAAAACACTAAATGTTAAAAAAATTCTTATTGTTACCGATGCTTTTTTAGCAAAAAGCGGGATGGCAGATAAAGTAGCAAGCATCTACCAGGAAGCCGGAATAGATGTGCATATTTTTGGCGGAGCAGAGCCTAACCCCACGGATAAAAATGTAGAAGCAGGCATCAGTTGCTACCGTGAACATGGATGTAATGGCATTGTCTCTCTTGGCGGTGGTTCTTCTCACGATTGCGCAAAAGGTATTGGGTTACTTGCCGCGAATGGTGGCAATATTCACGACTACGAAGGGGTTGATAAGTCCAAAAACGAGATGATCCCGCTGATGGCAATTAATACCACCGCAGGTACCGCTTCTGAAATTACACGTTTTTGTATTATCACTGATACAACACGCAAAGTGAAAATGGCCATCGTTGACTGGCGTGTGACCCCTCAAATTTCCATTAATGATCCGGTACTGATGGTTGGTATGCCACCCTCACTCACTGCTGCAACCGGGATGGATGCACTTACCCATGCCATTGAAGCTTATGTTTCAACCATGGCCAATCCATTGACAGATGCCGCTGCATTAAAAGCCATCACCATGATCACGCAGTACCTGCCGAAAGCCGTAGCCAATGGTGAATATATGAAAGCCAGAGATAATATGGCCTACGCACAATACCTGGCAGGTATCGCATTCAATAACGCATCGCTTGGGTACGTGCATGCCATGGCCCACCAACTTGGCGGTTTTTATAACCTGCCCCACGGTGTATGCAATGCCATCCTGCTGCCTTATGTTGAGTCGTTCAATTTGATCAGTAACCTGAACCGGTTCCGTGATATCGCTGAAGCGATGGGGGAATGCGTGGAAGGCCTTTCTACAGATGAAGCGGCAGACAAAGCCATTAGAGCCATTCGCCGCCTGAGTAAACAAGTTGGTATCCCCGAATCGCTTAAGAGCCTGGGTGTTAAACCTGAAGATTTCGCTATTATGGCCGAGAACGCGAAGAAAGATGTATGCCAGTTAACCAACCCGCGTAAGGCAACTAAAGAACAAGTGATTGAACTTTACCGCCAAGCTTATGAAGGTGAATAACGGATATTTACCGCAAGCCAATTAATTACCCATAACGACCGCAAAGACCTGGTGCCTGGCATCAGGTCTTTTTTATTGCTTTAACCCCTTACCTGCACAAAATTAAGCAATAAGCACAGGCGCATGCAGAGCAAATGGGAACGATACTCGCCGCCACCAGCGTTACCTGCCAGGGCACAATTTTCAGATACAAAAAAACCACCCGTAGGTGGTTTTAACGACACTGCTTTTCATTGATTTTATTCTAGATTTCCCCATGGTACCCGGAGCGGGACTTGAACCCGCACAGCGCGAACGCCGAGGGATTTTAAATCCCTTGTGTCTACCGATTCCACCATCCGGGCAGGGAAATTGGAGGCGCGTTCCGGAGTCGAACCGGACTAGACGGATTTGCAATCCGCTACATAACCGCTTTGTTAACGCGCCAAATTTTTGCCTTTATAGCTGATAACCGCTTTCGCCATTATCGATAACTGGAGCGGGAAACGAGACTCGAACTCGCGACCCCGACCTTGGCAAGGTCGTGCTCTACCAACTGAGCTATTCCCGCATATCGAAATAAGTTAATCTTTTGATTTTCTTACTAACCGGCTAACCGTGCCGCCGTTCGATGCGTTGCATTCTACTTACCTCACGCACTGAGTCAACGAAATTTTCTCATCTCCCTGATCGTTTGCTGAATTTTGCGCCGAATAGATCACGGTTCGAGCAAATCACCACGTGCAGCGTCCAAATACTGGAACATTGACCAAAAAGTCAGGATGGTTGCAATGAACAACAGCCCAATACCGGTGTATTCAATCCAAACATTTGGCCGCCAGAGCATACCGATCAGAGCCAACATTTGTGCCGTGGTTTTGACTTTACCCACCCAGGACACGGCGACACTACTGCGCTTACCAATCTCCGCCATCCATTCACGTAAAGCAGAAATAATAATTTCTCTGGCTATCATTGTTGCCGCTGGCAGAGTCACCCACCAACAGTGGTAATACTCCGCCACCAACACCAAAGCCGTCGCCACCATGACTTTATCGGCAACCGGGTCAAGGAATGCGCCAAAACGTGTACTTTGGTTCCAACGGCGGGCAAGGAAGCCGTCGAACCAGTCAGTCACTGCTGCCAGGCAAAAAATGAAAGCACACAAAAATGGCGCCCACTGAAACGGCAGGTAGAACGCCAAAACAAAAAACGGAATCAGGATGACACGAAACAGCGTCAATAATGTTGGTATATTAAATCGCATAGCGTCGCTAACTATTTGTCGTGAGTGAGAATTTGCTCTATGTTGCTACAGAGACCCTAATGTTTCAATGCATAGAAAATCTTTTCTGCCAGTGCGTCTGAAATTCCTGGCACTTTCGCAATCTCCTCGGCGGACGCATTACGCAAAGGCTGTAACCCACCCATAAATTTCAGCAACATCTGCCGCCGTTTTGGGCCGATTCCTTCGATGGACTCAAGGCTACTGGTACTTTTCACTTTTGCCCGCTTTTTCCTGTGCCCACTAATAGCGTGGTCATGTGATTCATCGCGAATATGCTGAATCACATGCAGTGCAGGTGAATCAGGTGGTAATGAAAAACCTTCACCTTCTGGTTCAAAAAACAGCGTTTCTAAACCTGCTTTTCGATCACTGCCTTTGGCCACCCCTAACAACAAAGGATGCGTTTTATCCCAGGTGACATCAAGTTCAGCAAAAACCGTTTTTGCCTGGCGCAACTGCCCTTTCCCACCATCAATAAAAATCACATCCGGAATTTTGCTGTCATCAATTGCTTTACCGTAGCGGCGGCGCAATACCTGATTCATGGCGGCATAATCATCGCCTGGCGTAATACCGGTAATATTGTAACGCCGATAATCAGCACGTAATGGCCCATTTGTATCAAAAACCACGCAAGATGCGACCGTTTGTTCGCCCATTGTGTGGCTGATATCAAAACACTCCATGCGTTTAATTTTCGGTAACTTCAATACCTCAGCCAGCGCGCTCAAGCGTTGATGAATGGTAGACTGCTGTGACAATTTAGTCACTAACGCTGTTGCTGCATTGGTCCGGGCCAATTTCAGGTAACGAGCACGGTCACCACGCGGGCGTGTTTGCACATGTATTTTCCGCCCAGCCAGTTCCGATAACGAATCACTTAGTAACCCCGGTTCGGCCAAATTGAAATCCAGCAGTATTTCCCCCGGTAAGGTACGTGACTGGCTTCCTTGCAAATAAAACTGACCAACAAACGTTTCAACAACTTCACTTAGTTCGGTACCACCCGGCACTTTTGGAAAATAACTACGGCTACCTAACACTTTCCCCTGGCGAATAAACAACACGTGGACACATGCCATACCAGCATCAAATGCCACGCCTATCACATCCAAATCATCACCAGTGTTGGAAACAAATTGCTTTTCAGTGACTCGCCTTACAGCCTGAATTTGGTCTCTTAACCGTGCCGCTTCTTCAAATTCCAGCGACTGGCTGGCAGCTTCCATACGCGCAACCAGCATACGAATAACCTGGTCATCTTTGCCAGACAAAAATAACCGCACATACTCAACCTGCTGGGCGTAATCTTCATCGCTGACAATACCTTTTACACAAGGCCCAAGGCAGCGGCCAATCTGGTATTGCAGGCAAGGACGCGAACGGTTGCGATAGACATTATTTTCACACTGGCGAACAGGAAACACTTTTTGCAATAACGCCAGTGTCTCACGCACAGCATAGCCATTCGGGAAAGGTCCGAAATATTCCCCTTTAGCATGCTTCGCACCACGATGCATCGCAAGCCTTGGGTGGCTATCACCGCTCAGAAAGATAAAAGGATAGGATTTATCATCACGCAGCAGCACATTGTAACGTGGCTGATAAAGCTTAATGTAGTTGTGTTCAAGAAGAAGGGCTTCTGTTTCCGTATGTGTAACGGTGACATCAATTTGGGCAATTTGCGCCACCAGCGCTTCAGTTTTACGGCTGGAAACCTTAGTACGAAAATAGCTTGATAACCGCTTTTTCAGGTCCTTGGCTTTCCCGACATAAATGACAGTGGCCTGGTCATCATACATCCTGTAGACACCAGGTTTGCTGGTCACGGTCTTTAAAAAGGCTTTTGCGTCGAAATTTTCACTCACTGACTTGCCAAAGGCTCCGTATTACAAAGGCCATGACGAATCGCCAGATGGGTTAACTCGACATCGCCGCTAATATTAAGCTTGCTGAACATCCTGTAGCGGTAGCTGTTCACTGTTTTTGGGCTGAGGTTGAGTTGCTCTGATATCTCGTTCACCTTTTGCCCGCGCGTTATCATTAACATGATTTGTAATTCCCGCTCAGACAACGAAGCAAAAGGCGATTCTGTTTTCTCCGGCTCTATTTGGCTCAAAGCCATCTGTTGTGCAATGTCAGAAGCTATATAGCGCTGGCCCGAATGCACAAGGCGAATGGCGTTCACAACTTCTTGTGGGGCAGCACCTTTGCTCAAATAGCCCGAAGCGCCCGCTTGCATAACTTTTGCAGGAAGCGGATTCTCAGTGTGGATCGTTAACATGATGACTTTAACTTCAGGTGTGGCGCGCACAATTTTGCGAGTGGCTTCAAGTCCACCAATGCCAGGCATGTTCATGTCCATCAGGACAACATCCACAGGGTTAGCCCGGCAGAACTTGACAGCATCCTCACCACAGGCTGCTTCACCTGCGATACGAATGCCTTTAACATCTTCCAGAATGCGTCGTATCCCTGCGCGCACCAGTTCATGGTCATCAACAAGAAACACGTTGATCAAGGGAGTATCTCCAGAAAAGGGATAACGCTTCATGCCCTTCACAATTCGAGTTGTACGTCCTGACAGCTCACAGGCTATCGCCCTCTGCAACTCGATTTATTCCGGGTATATACATCATTTACTGCTTCATAGTACCGGGTTTTACATCAACTTTAAATTGTTAAAAGAGACAACATCAGATTTTTATGACGATTGTGAAATTTTATCATGAGATAAAAGATAAAAATGCAACATACAGGTGAAAACCAACACAATTATGTAAGCCCGTGTACCTGACAACAGATTTAGCCCAACAAAGCCAGACTTACCTGTTCATTATTTGACAACGCCAATTATTTCGCCGCACTGAGTTAACCTGCATCATGAGCACTGCCTCTAACGTTCAATTATTCAGCGTAACGAAAGAAACTTTCGCCGTTTATTGTATTAAACACTTTGTATTACAGTTTTCTATACAGAAGGAATATAACTCGCTTAAGCTATGCTATAATGCGCGCCTTTCGTCACATATTGTGATTGATACATTGTATCATTTTAATGAGGTATCCAATGAGCCAACCTGATTTGTCCACCAATGAAAATCTCCAGGAAATTGCACTGGAAATCACTTGCCTTAAAGCGATGGTTACCCAAATGCTGAAAGCTCTGGGGCAGGCCGATGCTGGCCGTGTGATTATTAAAATGGAAAAACAGATTGCAGAAATGGAAGATCAAGCTCAGGCAGCGGTGTTCACCAATACCGTTAAGCAGATTAAACAGGCTTACCGCCAGTAGTCATCTGCAATAACAGAAAAGGCCGGTGGATATTGAAATATCTAACCGGCTTTTTTGATTCTGTCTGCACGCAGAACAACGTTATCTTTCAGATAAGCCCTGTAGCGGCTGCATAGCAAGCTATTTGGGTTTTATTCGGAGCATTAAACTTCTTTTGCATATTCTTTTGGTGAAAGTTCACCGTATTCTCAGAAATAGATAAAATCATGGCAATTTCTGCCGAGGTTTTACCTTCTGCTGTCCAAAGTAAAATTTCCCGTTCACGCTTACTTAACTTGTATTCAACAGACTGCATTGCCTGTTCATCAAGACGATTAAGGGTAACCATGCTCAATTCAGTAAGGAACTGAAGGTGTAGCGATATTTCATCATCGCTCAAAGCCTGTTTACGCTTACACTCCGCAGATACAGACAAAAAGCCAATGGCCCGGCTCGGTGCTATAAGGCACTGTGTTACACCGAATTTAAGACCATGAGCTTGTGCGGAAGCCCAAAAATCGGGGACATCTTTAAACAACGACTCATTCCACGGCAGGTAGCCAAGATTATAGTTTTCTGGCCTTAACACCGGGTCTATATCAAAGTAATTATTCGAAATATATTCATTCTGCCATTCCTGACTATAAGTTGAATAAACTGTTAACTTAGGTCTGGTAAAAGGAACCGGATAGCGTATACACAAAGCGAAACAATCATAGCCTATCAATTGTGTCTCTTCAGTTAACAAATCCCAAAGTTCCTGAATTTGTTGCACTGAATTAAACCGAGACTTCACTTCGCATCGCCAAGTAAAGAAGTTGGTATTTACCATTATTTTTCTGTATCTCCCAATCTGGCACCTGAACCGACATGGATAAAATACCATACAAATAGGAAAACCCTAGTGTAAAAGGCAATTTTCTCAGGAAAAATCTTATTGATTATTGGTTGATTGTGCTAGCAGCTTGTATTGACAGCATTTATGATAATCACGCTAATAATTACTATAATCGACAATATAAAATCACTTAAGAATTACCTTACTAATACTTAATCATTATTCCTGCGATCACAGACTATTTGCCTTAGGGAAAGTGCAGCCCAAAAGGCGCAGCAAAAATAACGCCACTACAGTGGATTATGGGCTTTGCTGTGGGGCTGGTACGGATTAAAGAGAAGAGGTAAGAAGGCAGAACAGGCCCCCCACAGGGTGCCTCAGATTGATGAAAAAGAAGGAAAAAGCGTGGTTTTTCCTTCTTTTTAGTTAGCAGCCGAAAATCAATAAATTGATTTTCCTGGTTTTTTATTGGGTGACATCCTCTCGTTCTGTGCGGACATGAGGTTTGTCATCAGGCTCAGGCACCCCTCAGGGTGCCTGAAAAAGGATTAATTAACTAAAAATTTCTCCAAAAACTGACGCGTTCTGGGGTGTTCTGGATTGGAAAACAGTTGATGAGCAGGCCCCTGCTCCACAATATTTCCCTGGTCCATGAAAATCGCTCTGTCGGCAACATCACGGGCAAACGACATCTCATGGGTAACGATCACCATAGTGCGTTTTTCTTCCGCCAGTGCCCGAATCGTGGTGAGCACTTCGCCCACTAACTCAGGGTCCAGTGCCGAAGTGGGTTCGTCAAACAAAATTACCTCAGGTTGCATGGCGAGTGCACGGGCAATGGCAACACGTTGCTGTTGCCCACCACTGAGCCGCTTAGGGTATTGGTTCTCTTTGCCAGTCAACCCCACTTTAGCCAACAACTCACGAGCAACTGCAATTGACGATTCCCGTGACTCACCCTTAACAATGACAGGGCCTTCAATAATATTCTCAAGCACAGTGCGGTGAGGAAACAAATTAAAGTTCTGGAATACAAAACCAACATGCTGGCGCAACTGGCGGATTTTTCCCCGCTGACGGCTAATGCCAACCTGAGCATCAATCAAAATATCACCCACTTTGATTGTGCCACTGTCCGGTGTTTCCAATAAGTTGATACTGCGCAGTAAGGTTGTCTTCCCGGAACCACTTGGTCCGATAATCGCCACAACCTCACCTGGCCGAACATCAAAATCGATGCCATGCAGTACAGTTTGCCCATGAAAGGTTTTAACCAGCTGTTTAACTTCAATGGCACTCATTTGGGATCTCGCTCCTGGCGGTTTAACTGGTTTTCAAAATAGTTCTGCAATGCAGACAATACCGTGGCCATAACCCAATAGATAACAGACGCCGCAAGGTACATTGTAAACACTTCCAGGGTGCGAGACGTAATCAACTGCGCCTGGCGAAACAGCTCCGGTACCTGAATGGTGGCAGCAAGAGAGGTGTCCTTCACCAGGCTGATAAAACTGTTGCTCAAAGGTGGCAGAGCAACTCGTGCAGCCTGGGGCAAAATAGCGCGGCGCATTGTTTGCCAGCGCGACATCCCAATACTGGCTGCTGCTTCCCACTGCCCTTTATCAATAGAGCCAATAGCGGCACGCAGCGTTTCTGCTGCATAGGCTGCTGTATTGAGCGACAGACCAATCATGGCAGAAGGCACCGGGTCAAGCTCGATACCAAACTGCGGCAGGCCGTAATAAATCATAAATAGCTGGGCAATCAACGGTGTTCCACGGAAAATGGAAATATAAGCACGGGCCAGCCAGGACACAGGCCAAACTGGTGACATTCTCATTAGTGCCAGCAAAAACCCCAACACCAGGCCAAAAAACATGCCCCCGATACTGAGCTGAAGTGTGAATACCGCGCCTTTTAGTAAATAAGGCAGGGATTCAAGTATTAACTGCATACTTTCTTGCATTATTATCGTTTACCCTGAAAAACGTTATACATGAGGATGATAGGCAAATAGTGCCGGAGCACCACCCGTATGAATAAACAACACCGGGCCTTCATCTTTAAAGCGTTTCTGGCTGATACCATCTATTAACCCGGCCATTGCTTTGCCGGTGTATACCGGGTCGAGCAAAATGCCTTCCAGTTCAGCAACCAATTTTACTGCATCATTGCCCGCCTGGTTTGGCATACCATATTCTGGAGCAAAATAGTCATCCCACAACAAAATGTCATCGCTGACATCGGCATCCAGTAACGCAGCCACTTCTTTTTGTAGTTTAACGACTTTAGGCTTTTGCTGCTCAACTGTGCGCGAAACCGTAACGCCTATCAATTCTGTACCGGGCATCGCCAGTTCCAGCCCAACAGCAAGCCCGGCATGGGTGCCCGCGCTACCAGAGGCAACAACAACGGAAGAAATACGTGCGGCTTCATCGCACTGCCCTGCTATTTCCAGCGCACTTTCTACATAACCCAAAGCACCCAGCGCATTCGAACCGCCAACCGGCACCACATAAGGCCTAAACCCTTGTGCTTCCAGGCGTTCAGCAATCTCCGCCAGTTGCGCATCAGGCGCATCCAGCGCGGCACACATTTCTACCTGCACATTAAAGAGATCCAGCAACAGCCGGTTACCGTTTGTCAGGTAGTTTTCAGCCTGAGTACCAATCGGGTTTTCCAGCAACGCGACACAATGTAACCCAAGTTTTGCGGCAACAGCGGCGGTCTGGCGTACATGGTTGGACTGAATGGCACCGGCAGTCACTAAAGTGTCTGCGCCTTCACGCAAGGCTTCAGCCGCCAGAAACTCCAGTTTACGCAGTTTATTACCACCCATTGCTAATGGCGTGGTGTCATCGCGTTTGATAAAAATTTCCCGTCCCAGGTGGTCAGATAAACGAGGTAAATATTCCAGCGCTGTTGGCGCTCCAATCAGTTCAAGGCGGGGAAAGCGGGTAAGATTTTGCAGGGACAAATTTTGCAGGGACATAGAGCCTCCGGGTTACCGGTAAAAGAGTCAGGCTATTGATTATGCTACAGGGCAACGCTGACAGACAGTTTCACAGCCAGAAACAATAAAAAAAGGTGCCACAGGCACCTTCCAGTGTTAATTCGCGCAGAACGCCAGGTTTACTTCGTTACGTCTGCACCAAACCATTTTTCTGACAGCGCTGGCAGGCTGCCATCTTTTTCCATATCAGCAATGGCGCTGTTAATGGCCTTGAGCAAATCATCATTGCCTTTGCGCAGAGCCACACCCGCTTCCTGACGTGAGAACGGCTGACCGGTAACGGCCAGGGTATCGTGAGTTTTCTTCACCAAATCCAGTGCTGCCAGACGGTCAACCAGAATGGCATCAATACGCCCAACACGCAGATCCTGGTATTTAGTCGGGTCATCATCATAAGTACGGATATCAACACCAGGCACATTTTCACGCAACCACTGTTCGTAGTTAGTGCCCAGGCCTACACCCACCCTTTTACCTTTAAGATCTGCCGCAGTTTTAATTTCACCGGCATTCGCTTTTTTCACCAGTGCCTGAATACCTGAAATGGTATAAGGCGTGGAAAAATCATATTTTTTCTCACGCTCTGGTGAAATCGTAACCTGATTAATCACGACATCAATACGTTTGGCATCCAGCGATGCCAGCATACCATCCCACTTAGTTGGTTTCAGATCTGCTTTTACGCCAAGGTGTTGTGCCAGCGCTTTAGCAAAATCAACTTCGAAACCAGCAAGCTTGCCATCTGCATCCTGGAAACTAAATGGAGGGTAAGTGCCTTCCAGCCCGACACGCAGTGTGCCGCGCTCTTTAATGGTATTGAGCAGGTTTTCAGCGGCAAAAGTTTTTACACTCATACCGGCCACCAGCGCAACCGCCATCATTCCCATTAAAGCCTGTCGGCCAAAGGTTGCTAATTTCATTATTAATCTCTTCCCAATGTGTAAATTGTGGTGCAGTTTAATGTCTGATTCAGATAAATCAAACACGGTCTGCTACAACTTATGCTTTTTTAGTATATAGCGGAAGTCGATTTATTTTCTGGCGGGTTATCCGGCAGTTGGTTTTTCTGTCGCAAATATTGCGCGTACTTACGTAAGGCAATTCGGTAGTTGTTGGGGCTGGTCGCAGGTAGCCACTGCTCAAGTGCTTCATCTGGCGTAAGATCACCAGCGAGCTCTTTAGGTACTTCTTTCTCTGCCAGGTAAGTTGCCAGGCGGCGCAAACGCACAACATATTCGCGAATAGTGCCATGGCTCATATCGGTTTGTTCGAACAGGTATTGTTTGAAGCCAATAATATCGAACCAGTCATTATGTTCGTTACAATGCAGGTCACTGCAAAAACGGCATAATGCAATCCAGTCTTGTTTGATGCTTTGCCATGTGGCTTCATCAATCAACGTATCCAGTTGAGCGATGGCGGTTTTATTGACAATTTCATCACGCCTGACCAGTGTAATCCTGTCCAACAACTTGCCACAGTGAGCACAGTGGGTCTGCGAGTGTTTGAAATCTTTAAGATAGCGGCTTAGCGGCCGTCTTTTGGGCTGGTGCACCGTCATGATAACTCCCTGGTATTAAGGTCTATGGGGCGGCTCTACCAGGATCATGACGGTGTGTCAGAATCTATAACTTACCCAGCTTAGTGCGTAATCGCTTAATCGCCTGACTGTGCAACTGACTAACCCGTGATTCACCAACTTCCAGTACAGCACCAATCTCTTTGAGGTTGAGCTCTTCCTGGTAGTACAGCGTCAACACCAGTTGTTCACGTTCCGGGAGTGATTCAATGGCCTCAGCCACACGCTCCCGCAAATCGCTGTTCAACAGTTGTTGCAGCGGGTTCTCTTGCTGGTGATCGTCGGTCACCAACTCGATGCTATCGCCATGCTCTTCACGCCACTCATCATATGAAAAGAGTTGGCTGTTATTTGTGTCGAGCAGCATCTGACGATACTCTTCGAGCGAAATACTCAGGCGTTCTGCAACTTCAATTTCCGTTGCATTGCGCCCCAGTTCCTGCTCCAGTTGCCCAATCGCCTGCGCGACTTCTCGTGCATTGCGCCGAACACTACGTGGGACCCAGTCCCGGCTGCGTAGTTCATCCAGCATAGCGCCACGAATACGTTGCACTGCGTAAGTGGTAAAAGCCGTTCCTTGCAGGGCGTCATAGCGTTCAACCGCACTCAACAACCCGATGCCGCCCGCCTGCAGCAAATCATCCAGTTCAACGCTCGCTGGCAATCGCACCTGGAGGCGCAATGCTTCGTGGCGCACCAGAGGTACATATCGCTGCCACAGCGAGTGTTTATCCATTACACCATCAGCGGTATAGAGTGAATTCACGATAAACAGCCCTGCGTTAATGAGTTATCGGCACCATTATCTGATTCTGGAGGGCATTTAATCCGATGAATAGTGGGATAAATGGGGGTTTATTTGCAGCTATATGATGTAAAAAACGAAAATAGAGAAAATTTTCAGTGAGTTACTGCGCCACTAAAGGCAATTTTGTTTAAAAAATGTTACGCAGGCCCCAAAATTGGCGTGTTTCCATCCAGTTATTCGGCATGATTACTCTCTGTACCCAATACGCGCCAAAAACGCAGACAGCACTGACTGGCCGCCAGATCACTGTTCCTTTTTTATAGCCCCGGTCACCGAATATCGGCGTTATTCGCATATCTCGCTGCATAAAGCACAACGCACAACGCAGCACTTATGTAAGCGGTACCCGAATTAGACGAACACAGCGCCATACTGCTTGCCAGACACTCGGTTACCAACAACGAACAAAGCCCTGCATTGCAGGGCCTTTGACTAAGCGACTGACTCATCACCCATAACTGTTATGAGGGAATGTATTTATACTTATCAATAAGCTGATTCAGTGAATCCATGTCCAGCCCTTTCTTGATTGTGAACACACCAGCGCTATCAATCTGTTTGACTACATCAAGGTAATTCAACACGATGTGATAATCAGGGCGGTTCCAGAAATCATGAATGAAAATATATGTCGTGTCTGCCGCATGCTTATGCTTCAGAGTGTGCTTAATCGTATTCAGAGTACAGGCAACACGGAAACGGCCATCAACCAGAATCAAATCAAACGGCTGGTCATGATGTAAAATTGCCTCGCTATAATCTGGGAATTTCGCACGATTTTTGTTATCTACCGGGTAGCCCCACTCTTTGGTTGGGCCGATATCGACAAAATCGACTTTGCACAACTCCCCTGTTTCCGATTTCAGCGTATCCACCCAGCGTTTATCGCTTTCAACACCAAAAACCTCGATGTTGTTGCGGACAGCCAGTTTCGTTGAGCCACCACTGCCAAATTCAAAGTAACGCGTAGATTGCTTGATAAAGTCTTCAAACAACCGGGCCTCATCTTCGGACATGCGTGGCATCTCAGGAATGATACTTGCTGGTTTTATCGGTTTAACCGGCTGAGGAATATGTACCGGGCTTGCTGCATCCATAGCAGATACCTGTGCCGCAGTTGTCTGCAATACTATGGATTGGTACTCATTAGCCCTTTCTTCTGAGCTCATCCTGATAAGTTGGCAAGAAACATCTTTCATTTCGTATGCTATATGCATCACAAAAGCCAGTTTCTCTCGACGAGAATTATCCAGTTGTACGCGTTTATCATACGTAGGTAAAAAGATAGCGTTGCATGCCGACAAACGGGATGACGGAAGCGCATTTTTTACATCACCCTGGTTGGTGCTGCCATAGGTGAAATTTTTAAATGCGTGAAAGACAAACCCGCAATCTGCTAATTGTTGCGCTATTTCGCCAAAGGATAATTGCCCTTCGTGAGTTGGAGAGAAGGAAACTTTGACATCAATCACCAGGCAGCCAGAAAGAATTTCACGGCCATGTTCAAAGACAGGTTGCAAATTAAAGGTATTATCTAAAATCAACCAGTCCAAAGAGTCCAGCCCATGAATAGCATCCAGCCTGGAGCTGGGAACGGTTATCTCGGTAACCACCCCACCCTGGTCATGGCTATTTTCCAGTGGTTTTAAATCACTGCTTAACATAGGGTCAAGGCATAAGTAGAACGGTACATTTGAGCCATCCCCCAACGCATGTAACTTAATATGCTGAATATTTCTACGGCGCAGTGGAAGGTGTTTTTCTTCAACAAGTCCAACCGGGTCCATAATAATGTTATACGTTGCATCAATCGCAGAGAGCGATTTGACACTCCCGGTAACAGTCAACCTGCCACCATAATCCAGCATGGAGACTTTCCCTGCTAAATTAAACTGGAATTCCGCTTTAACCTCAGCTTTGCTTCTCGTCACTTTAGTGGCAGGATGCTCCAGCTGTATACCCGAAGATTCTCCTGCAAATTGTGGTAAAGCAGAATCGCTTAATGTCAGGGCCGCTGGGCTAAGGCCATCACAATGACGTTGCCAAATAGCACGCATTGCATCTGAAAAATGTTGAGCAAAGTATTTACCATCGCATACAGGCGACGACATCAGGATATTGCGTAAGTTTTCCCGAATAACGGAGAGACTGTCTAAATCTGATGCCAGTTCCACACAAATACGCACATAGTTTTGCCAGTCTTCCGCAACCAACTCAGGCATGCCCGCATGCACCAAATGCGTAGCCGAATGGCGGCCAGCAAACGTAGGTCCAGGCATCGTCACGGCCGGTACGCCCATTGCCATGGCTTCACAGGTAGTCAAACCACCAGAATAGGGCCAGGGGTCCAGCGCGATATCCACATCGTGATAGGAGCGTAATAACTCTTCGTGGGGGGAAGAGCCTTCAATACGTAAACGTTCACGGGCAATACCCCAGGCTTCCATCTTGCTGTAAACATTTTCTTTAAGTGATGGGTACTTAAAGTTAAAACTTTTCAAAAACAGATGGGAATCCGGGATTAGCGTCAGGATTACCGCCCATTTTTCGAGAATCTCATCATTAATTTTTGAAGCATTATTAAAGCAGCCGAATGTAATAAAGCCATTTGTTTTGGCTGGGAGTGAGTTTAATTCGGGCAAATAAAACGGGGGGTCGTAACAAATATAGTCCCCGGGAAGCCGGATAAGTTTTTCTGTATACAGCTCATCAATCCCAGGAGGAGTCTGTACGGCATCACTCAACAAGTAATCGATTGTATCTAAACCGGTACTACTGATTAACCCCCCCACCCATTTTACTTGTACAGGCGCGGGAGCCAGCTGCATCGTTTGCATACGGCTATTTGAATTATAACCGCACAGGTCAAATAAGATGTCTATCTCATCTTCGCGAATAATCTCTGCAAGTGCGACCGGGCTTATGTGTTCAATTACCTGCCACTTGCCACACAGTTGCTGAATACGATGCGTTACATGGTCTTCTTTGTTGTTTGTACTGTAGGCATAAAATTCCATATGCGCTTCTGGTACATGTGATAAACCCACAGTAATCATGTTCCCCACTGGGTGAGAACGAAAACCATCAGAAATCATACCAATCCGCAGGCGCTTGCTTTTGGTTTTATCTGCAGCACTTATGCGCACCACCGGATTATCAGGCTTAAACTTTTCCTGCCACTCTTTGCACATGGCCAGTATATCTTGCGCACTCCGTGCAGGATTGTAGTGTGAACCTACAATCATATTGAAAAAGGCTGTAGGGTTTTCAACCACATGCTGGCAGGATTCCCGGTAATACGTGTCCATTTCATCAAAACGGCTCAGGTCCTGCATAATCATGCCCAGGTTATTCCAATACAACCAATAATCAGGGAGTTCCTTAACCAGGGCTTTAAATATAACTTCGGCTTCTTCGAATTTCTTTTGTTTCTGGAGGATAGTGCCATACAAAGCACGAAGTGGTCTGGATTCTGTATTACCAATACCATTAATTGCTCGGGTAATAAAACTCTCAGCTTCATCAAATCTGTCATTGCGATACAGCAGGTCGCTCTTCGCATACAGTGCTTCAACATATCCCGGCATCAATGTTAGTGCAGTATCAATACTTTTTTCAGCCTGATAAATATTCCCAAGCCGTTGATTCGCACGGCAAGAAATCACCCAAAGCAGCGGGTTTTCCGGATCTTTTGACAATAGAGCATCAACGATTTCATTACTTTCTGCGGGGCTCGTTTTTAATAAATCCACGGCCAACCGTATGCGATCATTAATGTTGCCTGACTTTTTTGTATCACCCTGAGAAATTGCAGCATTTGATTTTTTCATAGAGCCCGCTTAATACAAAGTAATAGATAACATAACTGAATGGTTTGCTGACCCTTTTCAGATCCCTGCCGCAAGTATAAAATTGACAAAAAAAAATAACGGGTAAAATACCCGTTATTTTTTATGCTATTTTGCCAGATTAAGTCAGGCTGATTACTGCAGTAAGGACAGTACCGTCTGCGGAACCTGGTTAGCTTTAGTCAGCACTGAGGTACCAGCCTGTTGCAGAATCTGCGCACGGCTCATGTTAGATACCTCGGTCGCGTAATCAGCATCTTCGATACGGCTACGCGCTGCAGTGATGTTGGTCACGGTGCTGGTCAGGTTGTTAACTGTTGATTCGAAGCGGTTCTGAGAAGCACCCAGGCTACTACGCAGGGAGTCAACATCAGAGATTGCTTTATCAATTTCAGCCAGCAAGCTGGTGGTTACAGTTGCAACAGTCGCGGTGCTACCTGTCGCTGCAGTGTAAGTTGCCAGGATACCGATTGAAGATGCACCAGTTGAACCTTCAGTGATACCAGACAGGCCTGCTGTAGTAAACAGAGTCGTGGAATCCATTTTCTTCAGGGAGATGCCGATAACTTCGTCGTCATTCGCGCCAACCTGAATGTTCAGAGTTTGGTCAGTAGACAGTACTTTCACGCCGTTGAAGCTGGTCTGTGCTGCTACACGGTTGATTTCTTTAACACGGTCCACGATTTCGTTGTTGATTGAAACCAGGTCATCACCAGAGTTAGTACCGTTGTTCGCCTGAACGGTCAGTTCACGGATACGTTGTAAGTTGGTGTTGATTTCGTTCAGCGCGCCTTCAGTCGTCTGAGCAACAGAAATACCGTCGTTAGCATTTCGTGCAGCCTGGGTCAGACCTTTAACCTGAGAGGTCATGCGGTTTGCAATTGCCTGACCAGCAGCATCGTCTTTTGCGCTGTTGATACGCAGGCCAGAAGACAGACGCTCGATTGCGGTGCTCAGCGAAGCCTGAGATTTGTTCAGGTTATTCTGAGTAGTCAGGGACAACAAGTTTGTATTGATGACTGCCATAATTTGTTTTCCTTCATGAAATTGGGTCTAGGTTCGGTGCCTAACACTCGCGGCGTCTCTCACCGTCATCAAGGGTATCGGCGAGCTTTTTGGCAACTTTAGAAAATTCAATAAAAAAAATGCAAATTGCTGTTTTTTAAGTAATTATTTAAACAAAATTGAATAAACCATCTTTTCCCTATCACAAATTGATATTTGCCAGTTACCGAACACTTATTACGTAAGTTAAATTTATTTCTTCTTTAATTTATATACGGTCACAATGTTGCTGTGCAAAAAGCACAATCAGAATATTAGCCACCATCCTTAGCGTCTTTTCATGTGATCATTTTTACTCAGCCACTGTAAACTTTTATTGTTTGTTGCCGATATGAGTCAGGACGACCACTGTTTAAAGGAAGATACATATGGCTACTATCAGTAATTTGGGGGTTGGTTCTGGCCTGGACCTGTCAACCCTGTATGACAATCTGCAAACAGCAGAAGAAACCAAGCTGACCACAATTACCGATCAGCAGACAAAGTATCAGTCACAGTTAAGTGCTTATGGCAAAATCCAGAGCGCGTTAACGACGTTACAAACGGCAACGACTGCACTGGCGACATCCACTACCTGGAACTCAACGTCAGTAAGTAGTACGAATACAGCGTTCAGTGCGACAACCACCAGTGAAGCAACTGTGGGGAGTTACACGCTTAACGTACAGCAGTTGGCAAAAGCACAAGTTCTAATGAGTGGGGCTTTTACCAGCAACAGTACGCAGTTGGGTGAAACAACAGGCACAACACGTACTCTGACAATTAGCCAGGCAGATACTGATACGCCGCTAACAGTAACATTGTCAGATTCAGATACATCGTTGCAGGGCATTGCAAACGCAATCAATAACGCGAATGGCAACGTTACAGCAACGATAGTAAAAGCAAGCGATTCTGATTACCGGTTAATGTTGACGTCGAAATCCACCGGTGCAGACTCGGCCATGACCGTTACAGTAACCGGTGATGATACGCTCCAGGCTGCTATTGGCTATGACTCATCAACCAGTACAGGTGCGTTAACCCAACAGACTGCAGCGCAGGATGCGATTGTGTCAGTCAACGGAATCAGCGTACAGCGCGATACAAATACAATTGATGATGCATTACCTGGCGTGACTTTAACATTAAGCGCTGTCAGTACATCCGATGAAACACTGACTATTTCACGAGCGACGGATGATAACAAAACAGCAATTACAACCTGGGTTAATGCCTACAACAGTTTGCAGACAACTCTGGCAAGCGTAACCAAGTATGTTGCTGTCGATGCTAACTCAGACAGCCAGTCCACTGATAATGGTGCGCTGGTTGGTGATTCAAATGTACGTTTTATTAAGTCGCAGTTAAGCGGCCTGCTCAGCACATCGCAGGATGGAACCTATGCCATCATGGCGCAGTTAGGTATAACTCAGGACCCGACCAGCGGAAAACTGGTTATCGATGACGATAAACTGACAGAAGCGCTTAGCGACAACCCTGATGCAGTCTCCAGCTATTTTATTGGCGATGGTGAAACTACAGGGTTTGCAACACAGCTCGATACTAAGTTGACTAACATGCTCAGTACGTCAACCGGTAGTGAAGGTATGATTCAGACGGCTCAGGACGGTATTAATGCCATCCTTGACTCCCTGAGCGATCGCTACGACGCCATGCAGGCCAGTATTGATGCAACAATGGAACGTTACAAAACCCAGTTTACAGCACTGGATACATTAATGAGCCAGTTGTCAGCGACATCAAGTTACCTGACTTCATTGTTCTCAAGCAGCTCATCAACGTCATCCAGTTCAAGTTCATGATGAAGCACCTGTAAGGCTATAAAGGTGAAATATGTACAATCGCAGTGGTGTTAAAGCCTATCAGCAAGTCGGGCTTGAAAGTGCCGTTATGAGTGCAAGCCCGCACCAACTGATTGTCTTGCTTTTCGATGGCGCACTGAGTGCCCTAATTAAGGCTAAGTTTTTTATTAGCCAGGGTGAAATCGAGAAGAAAGGAGCCGCACTCTCTCACTGTATCAATATCATTGATAGTGGCCTTAAAGCGGGCCTTGATTTAGAGGATGCCGACGAGCTTACCCTGAACCTGGCTTCACTTTATGACTATATGACGCGCCGTCTGTTGCATGCCAATTTGCATAACGATGTAGCTGCTATTGAAGAGGTTGAGCGTTTGCTGACCAATATTGCCGATGCATGGAAGCAAGTAAAACCATCCTATCAACCACTTCAGGGTGCCAGCTAATGAACACCACCAACTCATCTCTTTCTCTCTGGCATGCATTGCATGCCCTGAGCAAATCCATGCTCGACCTCGCCCATGAAGGAAAATGGGATGAGTTGATTGAACATGAAATTAAATATGTTCAATTGGTTGAAAGTATTGCTAAAAACCCGGTTCCGCCAGAGCAGATTCGCCTGGTGGAAGAAGCGAGGGATTTACTACGTGAAATTCTTTCAAACGAAGCCATGTTAAAGCAATTACTGCAAAGCCGAATGGGTGAACTGCGCAAATTAATTAGCCAGACAGGTAAACAAAAATCACTGGCCACAACGTACGGAAAGTTGTCACACAACATATTGATTCCAACAAACTTTAATCAGTGAGCGTGGAACCTGCATCCGGAACCTGACCAGAAAGTCTCCGCGCCTTCTGGTCAGACTAAGACCACATTATTCAGTTCGGTTGCACCACACTAAACTGTTCATATTTCGCCATTGCGGCCTGGCACTCCACTGTCGGTTGCGCAACACGTTTAAGCGTCATGCCCGCGTAGTCCAGCGTTTCGCCATCCAGTTCAACAGAATAAACATCCCGTTTCTGTGTCACATTATACAAAGAGTCACCACGCTGCATCAGCTTACCCGGCACAGCGATTACTCGCTGCCACTGGCGGCAATCCAGTGTATCGCCATCTTTGGTGACCACCAGGCTCGCTATCGCTTCCGGGCTGACCATTTTAGATTGCGGCCCTGCAGACTGCCAGTAACCCGCCAACCACTGGGGAGCAGGTGCTTTAACCACCTTTGCGTAATCATCAACCTGAACGCAACCGGCCAGCAAAAGTGCAGCGATAGCGGGTAACAGTGTGATTTTTTTCATCATATTTCCCACAAAAAAGAGAGTGTGTGTATTCTGGCACTAACCCGCTACAGATGCCAGCCTCCTGCTATACAGCGCTGTTGCCACCACGCTATTCACGCTTTACTGGCAAAAACTGGCGCAGGGCAAAATGCAGTAACCCCATAGCGCCGTGAGCAAAAATATAGACTTCAATCAGGCCGGTCAGAAATTTATGCCAGTGAATAACATTGAAGCCAACAACATACCCCATCAAATATAAAGCGACGCCAATAGCACCAGACAAAGCCACTAACAATAGTGCTCCCACACCTAAACCCTGAACGGTAGCGGCGATCCCTCCCGCAGAAGCCTCAGGCAGGCGAAAGTGTGCCAGAGTGCGTAAATCCTTCACTATTCCTGAAAAATCCCCCAGCAGCCAGGCATAGTAATAACGAAAACCGCGCAGAACCAGGACATAGAACAGTAATGCGAAACCCAGTATCACCAGTAGCGAACCGGCAATAATATGCAACCAGGTACATAAGAACACCAATAACCCGGCACTGACATCGCTGATAGCTTCCACTTCTGTCGCATTGCTATTAATAATTTGCCCAATGACCAGCACCGCTATCAGAATATGCACCACCCGTAAAAGCCGGGGCTGGGTTTCACCAAGGTAATGCCAGAATGTCCGTAACATTGTCGTGCCTCATAACGCTTCGATTGTGCGTTAAGAGTGGCGCAATAAACTTAAAAAAAACTTAGCACTCAATAAAAATAGCCTGCTACAACGGGTTTAGTTCGCCGGGTGGTAACTGCACTGCGCCGGGTCGAATACCTGATTCCAGTCACTCTTCATATTCACCACCACCCAGCCATAATGAGGTGCCAGGCTCAGCCCGTTAATTAATTTGCCGCTGGCGCTCGGGTGCGCGTCATAAGCGTATTCCCGTTGTGCGTCTGTATGGTGAATCAGCACACCCAGTGGTTTTACCTGTTTATTCGCCGAAGTGTACTGCAGCATGGGCACATCACCATCGCTGTTACCAAAGGCGGCCACCGGGCGGTGCCCCATAAACAGGTGAATGGAGACCGGTTTTTGGGCTTCGTCGTTATAAAACGCGCCTTTCATGGTTTTCTCTAATTGTGTGCCGTCATCGGTCAGGCGAAACTCGGTTAACGAGAATGACCCCACCACCTGCTCAGGGGGAATACCGTACATCTCCCCCGCTACCCGGCGCATAAAATCAATCCCGCCACCGGATATAATCCAGGTTTTAAAGCCCTTCTCACGCAGGTAATCCAGCAACTGGCGCATCGGTAAATACCCCAGCTTGTTGTACGGGCAGCCAAACCGCGGGTGGCGGTGGGAAGCCAGCCAGGCATCAACCCGCCGGTCAAACTCTTCCACCGGCATATTGCTGTGAGTGAGGGTAAGCAGTGTCATCAGCCCCTGCTGCCCGGCTTTTGCCAGGGCTGCCATATCGTGTTTCTGCGCGGCAATCACCACCGGGTTATCCTGCCATTCGGGGTGAGAGGGTGCCAGGCGGTTAACTTCATCCACTGCAAACTGTAACTGGAATGTCAGGGGGGCTTCCGGCCACAACGTGCCGTCATTGTCGAACACCACATAACGCTGGTTGACTGGGATAAAATCCGGGCCATCCTGCTGTGTACTTTGCGCCACCCAGCTAAGGATTTGCGCTTTGGCGGGCGATGCGTTCCAGGCGGATAGCGGCTCGTTTTCAGCACTCCATGCCATGAACGGGAGCAACACAACAGCCAGCGGTAATAAACGTATTTTCATTTTATTCTCCTGTGAGAAGGAATTTTATCCGGCAGAGGCACTTCGCCCCAGAAACCATGCCAGCGGTAACCCAATGTTTTACCCAAACGAATAAGTCGCAACCGCCCTTTCCAGGCGGCCAACACCCCGGCCATAATCACCGCCAGCCAAATGACCAGCGTTCCCCAGGGGAGTGGCGTACCCGCCCGAAGAGCCGTTTCAGCCCCGGCGGCCCGTGCGGGGGCAAAATCCCATGTTTTCCCCGGCAAACGGGCTTCCTGCCAGCGCTGCGTGGCGGTGTCCCACCAGCGCAGTACCACATCTGGCGCTGAAAGGCTCCCCGCCTGTTGCGGCTGGTAGCGCAGCCTCTCAACATATTCAATACCGGTTACGTCACCACGCCCCTGGGTAAGTACCCGGCTTTGTGGGGCCAGCCGTTGCGTGTCTGTACCGGCTAGCGCAAATAACAGCGGCGGTACCTGTGCCGGAATAATCCCCTGTGCGCGCAGTGTGACCTGGCGTTCAACCACATCACCCACATGCAGTTCACCGTCTTCAGTTGCCCGGTAAAGTTGCCAGTGTTGCTGCAAAGCCAGGTGTGATGCGGGCAGGAAGCGGTCCGGTTGCTCCACACCAGCGGGCCAGTGAACGGGTTGTGTCAGTGCAGGCAGGGTGGCTGTCGTCGGACCTTCCTGTACTGAAGGCTGAGTAATACTGATGGCAGGCAGCACCAGGTTGCCACCGTCAAAGGCCACCACCTGGCGGGACATGCGCACACCGCTCCAGGTGGTGTTCCCGCGTCGTCGGCTCAACAACTGGTTAGGCGGAGCATCTGTCAGCAACATGCCATTTTCTATTGGCATGGCCGATGGCCATTGTGGCGGTGGGTTAAACCAGCCGTCTGTCCACCAGGTCACCACCACCCGGGCCGGTTGCCCGGGCACCAGTTGGTCTGGAGCCACCAGTTCACGGGTAATTTCAGTGGCTGCCTGAGCACAACCGGCCAGGCACAACAGTAACCAGAAAAGTGCTTTTTTCATTGCGCCTCCTCTGGTGCCGCGTGATAGAGGTTTTCCAGCAGGCCTGCCGGGGAAATATCCAGCCTGTCATACCACTGGCTGAGCTGTGGGGCCGCAACAGTTGTGGGTTGACTCAGTTGCTGCTCCACGCCCTGCTCTTTGTCCAGATCATGTTTTATCGCATCCGGGTCAAAGTTTTGGTCACCGTCCTGCTCCGCCTGGCGGTCGCGTTCCTGTTTACGTAACTGCAGCACAATCGCGGCAATTTTCGCCCGGTTTGCCAGCGCCAGGTGCCAGCCGGGCCGCAGGCTCAATGCTTCGTCATAGCGGTTAAGTGCCTGCTGCCACTGTTTCAGTTGTGCGCAGGTGTTGCCCTGCCACACCAGCATATCCGGGCCGGGAGGCGCTTCACGAAATGCAGACAGCGCCGCGTTGTAGTCCTGCGCCATATAGAGTGCAATGCCCCGGCGCAGCGGGTCCTGGTAGTGCTGAGCGGCACTGGCATAATCACCGTGGTTAAACGCCATCTGGCCCTGCATGTCCGGGCTTACCCAGGCATCCAGCCAGCCACTGGCCGATGCCTGAGGGCTGAACCCACTAAAAGAAACTGACACCAGCACGGCGAGAAACCACTGTCGCCTGCCGGCAAGCAACACCAGTAAAAACGGGATAACCAGCCAGTAACCGCTGTTCAGCCAGTGCATATCGCTGCGGCTGTTCTGCTGCTGTGTCACGCTGTGTTGTACCTGGCGCACCACCGCATTCACATCGTCATTGTCGTGGCTGACAAGCGTTACGGGTATTCCGGCAGATTTCAGTTGGGTGAAACGCGCCACATTAAGGCGGGTTGTGCCCGTATCAGCCGCGAATGCTTCCGGTAACCGGCCACCGGCTGCCGTGCCAGGTACCCAGACCTGCAACGGTAACTCCCCTTCATGTTCACTCAACCACCGGGCATCCTGTGCAGTGAGGTTGTCCGCCACCAGTATCAGGCTGTGTGGCACTGTACTGTTGCGCGGAAAGCTGTTGTTTGCCAGTTGAACAGCGGCCTGTAACCCGCTGCCGTCGCCCTCCGGTAATTGTTCTGGGGTTTGGGCATTCAGAAATAAATTAAAAAAGGCCGGGTCATCGGTAAGCGGCACGGTGAGAAAGGCGCGGGAGCGGTACACCACCAGCCCGGTGCGGCTGCCGGGCAGTGCCTCAACCAGTTGTTGCAGTTTGCGCTGCATCTGCTGGTGGCGGCTGGGGGGAATATCCTGTGCCAGCATAGCGCTGTCCTGTTGCAGGATAACCATTACATTTGACTGCAGGCTCAGGCCGGACGGCTGCGCTTTCTGCCATGATGGCCCGGCCAGTGCCAGCATACCCAGCGCCCAGGCTACTGCAAGCCAGCCGTTTCGCCGCGACCGCTCACCGGTGACCAGCACACGGGCAAACGCGGGCGACATAATGCGGTACCAGGCACTGCTGCCAGCCCGCCCTGCCCACAGCAACAGCGGGCATAGCAGTAACCCGGCCAGCCACCAGGGCGACAGAAAGTGGAACGTGCCGGTCATAACCGCCTCCCCGCCATGGCGAATCCGGCCAGGCTGAACAGCAGCAACACAACCAGCGCACTACCCAGTGGCCAGGGGAACAGCGCCTGGCGCCAGGCATAGCCCTGGGTTTCCACCCGCGCCGGGGTCATGGCATCAATGGTCTGCCACACCTGAGCCAGGCGTGAAGCCGAGCTGCCTGCCTGCCAGAACTGGCCCCCGGTTTGCTGCGCAATGGTCTGTAACAGCGCCGTATCCACTTTATCCGGGCCGGTTGCCTGCGTATCGCCAAAGGCAATGGTGTGTACTTCCACATGGTGAGATACCGCCAGTTGTACCGCCATATCCGGCGCCAGCCGGGAAGCCGTGTCGTTACCGTCGGTTAATAAAATCGCCATCCGGCTGGCTCTGGCATCCACTCCGGTGTCCAGTAATTTCACGGCTACCGCCAGGGCATCGCCCACGGCGGTCTGTTGCCCGGCCATTCCTGCAGACAACTGGGTCACCCTTGCCAGCAACGCCTGCTTATCTTCACTGAGTGGCGCAAAGGGCCAGGCCTGCCCGGCGAAGATAACCAGCCCCATGCGGTCGGTTTTACGCCGGGTAATAAATTCCTGCACGGTGTGCTGTACTGCCTGCAAACGGGTTTGCCCACCAGCCCCGTCACGGGTGTCCATTGAGCCTGAAACATCCAGCACCAGAACAATGTTGCGCAGCGGTTTAATGATTTGTTGGGGAGGCAACAGGTATTCCGGGCGGGCCAGCGCACAAACAGCCAACAACCAGGCAAGCCAGAACCCGGCAACCTTCCAGCGCCGGGGGGCTCGTGGCGCGTCAGACAGTTGCAGTTCTGCCACCAGTTGCGGCAAAAAAGGAACACGCACCTGTGCTCCGGCATTGGGTGTTTTTCTGGCAAGCAGCCCGGTGAGAAATGGCAGAGGTAACAATAACCACGCCCAGGGCCAGGCAAAACTCAGACGGGAAAGGAGTTCAGACATCCGGTGTCTCCTTCAGCCATTGCGCTATCTGCCCCCGGATACGCGCATTGACAGGCTCTGGTAACCGGTTGTCTGGCTGGCAGTATCTTTCTGCCAGCGCTGTTACCAGGTCCGCATCAAGGGGCACCTGTGCCAGCACCTCCTCCACGCTCTGCAGGCGGCTGACTTCCGCGCGCGGATGGTGTACCAACAAAATACGCCGGACCACCTCCAGCCAGTCATCTGCATTATTCAGGTTGCGCGCCAGGGCTGATGCTTCACGGCGCCAGCGGTTGCGCCGCCAGCGGGCAACGCGGAACAGCCCCCAGACACCGGCTACCAGCGCCAGGCAAACAGCCAGCCAGTACCAGCCATCCGGCAACGGTAACCAGGAAACAGGTTGTGGCAACGCAGGCAACGCCAGCTCTGGTACGGTAAAGCCTTTATCCAGCATTTACACCCCCGGCCTGAGTTGGGGCAATAACGGCTCGCTCACCACCAACTGGTTAACCCGGCACCCCGTGCGCGCCAGCCGATTTTCCAGGGTCGCCAGGCGCCTGCTGGTCTGTTCGCGAATGCGTTGCTGCAAGGCAGGCGTTAGCGAAACCGTGGCACGCACCTGTTGGTAATACGCACCCAGTTCCCCACTGGCGGGCAAACGCAGGTGCAAATCATCCAGCAAAATAAAGGCGCTGACACTGCCACGGCGGCATAACCTTGCCAGCAGGGTTTCACAGGCAGGGTCCAGGTCATGAAAATCACTGATAAACGCCAGCCAGGTACCGGGCGGCATCATTTTATCCAGCCGGATCAGTACAGATAACAGCGTGACTGGCCCGGTGGTTCCGGACTGGTAACGCGCCGGCAGTGCAGCATTAAAGCTTTCCAGTGAAGCCAGCAGTGGGGGCAGACTGGCTGCCGGGCTGCGGCACGGAACCGGATGTAGATGGTCATCGCCAAAAACCAGGCTGCCCAGCCTGTCGCCATCGTGCCAGGCCCGCCAGGCCAGCAGCGCCGCGATTTGCGCAGCCGCAACAGATTTCATTTGCCCGCGGGTGGCGAAAAACATATCCAGCCGCTGGTCAGTACACACCAGCACCGGGCGTTCGCGCTCTTCGTTGTACAGCCGCACCCAGGGGGTCCGCAGCCGGGCAGTCGCCTGCCAGTCTATCAGGCGTACATCATCACCGGGCTGGTAACGGCGCAGGCTGTCGAAGTTAAGCCCACGCCCGGTCTGCCGGGCCACCCGCTCCCCGGCCTGCGCACCGGGAGGCAGCTGAGCCGGGGGGTTACGCAATTGCCGTGCCGCGGTTGCCAGCGACATTAACTGTTCACGGGTGACTGTGATTTCACCAGGCATCAGGCCACCACCGCATCCAGCAGCATCTGTACCGCATCATCGGCCGTAATGTTGTCGGCACTGGCCTGGTAACTGAGCAGCAGCCGGTGGCGCAGTACCGCCGGTGCCACGGTATGAATATCTTCCGGTAACACGGCATCGCGGCCAGACAACCAGGCCTGAGCACGGGCACAACGGTCCAGCGCCAGGGTGCCACGCGGGCTGACGCCCAGGGCCAGGTAGCTGGCGAATGCCTCACTGACCGCCGATGGCGTGCGGGTCATTGCTACCAGGTTGACTATGTATTCCTCCATGGCCGGTGCCACATACAGGCTGGCGATATCCCGCCAGCATGTGTTGATATCCGCCTGGCTCAGCACCACGTCAGGTTCGTTACTGGTCTGTGGCTTTTCACCCTGGTAGCGGGCCTGCTGTTCCTGGCGCACCAGTTGCATCACGCGCTGTTCATGCTCTTTACTGGGGTAACCCACCTGCACTTTCATCAAAAAGCGGTCGAGTTGGGCTTCCGGCAATGGCCAGGTCCCTTCCTGGTCGATGGGGTTTTGAGTTGCCATGACCATAAACACGCCGGGCAGCGGCCAGGTTTTCCCGGCCACCGTCACATGGCGCTCTTCCATGGCTTCCAGCAGGGCCGACTGCACCCTGGCGGAAGCCCGGTTGATTTCATCTGCCAGAATGATGTTGCCAAACACGGGGCCAGGCCGGAAGCGGAACTGGTCTTCCTCTCTGGTGGCCTGCTGCTGGTAAATTTCACTGCCGGTAATGTCTGAAGGCAGTAAATCCGGGGTGAACTGAATGCGGCGAAACTCCCCTTCAACATGTTCTGCCAGCGCCCGCACTGCGCGGGTTTTTGCCAGCCCCGGCAGCCCTTCGAGCAACACATGCCCATCGCACAGCAGGGCAATAACCAGCATCCGTACCAGATTCTCCTGCCCCAGAACCTGCCGGTTCATGGCAGCTTCCAGTGCCAGCATTTTTTCACGCAGCGTCATAACACCTTCTCCTGATCCGGGTGTTTCAGCAGCACGGCAATCCCGGCCAGAATGGGGGCCGAATAGTCAAAAAAGGCTTTGATGCCCGGGCAGAGGTAATTCAACCCGGCTTCACCATCTTTGGTGCGTACCAGGCGGTTTTTGGGGCACTCTCCCCAGCACAGTTTCAGGTGTGGGCAGCGTTTACAGTCGCCTGGCAGGGTATCGCGCTTGCCAAACCCGAAGGCTTTCTGGCGCTCTGAAATCGCCATATGAGCAAGGCGTGCATCCGCCAGGTTACCCAGCCGGTATTCCGGGTAAACGTAGTGGTCACAGGAAAAAATATCGCCATTTTTTTCAATAGCCAGCCCCTTCCCGCAGAACTCTGCAGTCACGCAGATTTGTGCTGGCATGCCCATGGTCTGGGCCACGGCCGTTTCAAACAGGTTAACCTGCACCCGCCCAAGGTCGTTATTCACCCACTCTTCGAAAACAGCAATCAGAAAGCGCCCCCACTCTTCTGGGTCTACTGACCAGTCGGTGACAATGGAATCCAGATCGCCAGGTTTTGCCCGCCGGGTACCGGTCACCGGAATGGAACCGTCTGGCCAAAACTGCGGTGCCGTTTGCTGAAATTCACGGGCTTCCACACAGGGGTTGAACTGGATATAAGTGACACCCAGTTCACGGGTCAGGAAGCGGTATACCTCCAGCGGGAAACGGGCATTGGTGTTATTGACGGTGACCAGGGCGTTAAAGGGCACCTGGTGGCGTTTCAGGGCTGCCACACCTTCCATCACGCGGGCAAAGGTGGGCTTACCGCTACGGGTGACCCGGTGGCGGTCATGGAGTTGTTCCGGGCCGTCTATCGATAACCCCACCAGAAAATGGTGCGCTTTCAGCCAGGCTGCCCACTCATCATTAAGCAACAGGCCGTTGGTTTGCAGGTCATTCTCAATACGCTGGCCGGGTTTCTGGTATTTTTTCTGGAAAGCCACCACTTTGTCGAACCAGGCAAGCCCCATCAGGGTGGGTTCGCCCCCCTGCCAGGAAAACACCACCTGGTCGCCATCCTGGCTGTCGATATACTGGCGGATAAAATTTTCCAGAACCTCGTCGGACATATCTTCGCGCCGGTTCTGGTGCAGCAGGTGCTCTTTGTGCAGGTAGAAACAGTAGGTGCAGTCGATATTGCAGCGTGAGCCGGTGGGTTTGGCCATCACATGGAAGCGCCGCTGGTACGCCGGGCCTTTGCCCTGATATTTTTCAGCTGAGGGTAAAGCGGTAACGGGCAGCGTGGTGCTGTGCTTCATAAAACCTCCGTTAACCGGGCAGTTCCCCTGCCCGGTTGTGGGTAACCCAATCAGTTCCTGACTGACATCCCTTCATCCAGCAATGTCTGGACATCGCCCACGGTGAAAGAGCCCGGTTTCTGGCGGGGTGGGAACTCTTTGAAGCTTGCCAGCATACTGGCGACATATTTCTGTGCGCCGCCCAGCAGGAAGGCACGGTTGTAGAACCAGGCGTTGTAATCCATGCCAGAATCGCCGCGTTCCAGCGGGTCCACTTCCAGGTCGAACAGCATCGGGGTGCGCAGGCGGGTGAACGGGTAACGCCACACATCAATGCCGGAGTGTTCCTGAATCATGAAGTGCGCTTTCCAGCGGCCATAACGCATGGCCAGCAGGTCGCCGTCATCACTCCAATAGAAGAACTCTTTACGCTGGTCTGGCCCTTTCCCGGTCAGGAAGTCGAGCTGGTTATAGCCGTCCAGGTGCACCTTGTAGGTGATAGTCGGCGTTTTATAGCCTTTGAGCAGTTGCTGTTTGATATCCGGGTCACCCGCCGCCGCTATCAGCGTAGGGAACCAGTCGTTGCTGGCGAAAATATCGTTGATGACGGTGCCCGGTTTAATATGCCCCGGCCATTTGATCATGGCAGGCACCCGGAAACCGCCTTCCCAGCCGGTATTTTTTTCACCACGGAACGGGGTCATCCCGGCATCAGGCCAGGTGGCAATCATGGGCCCGTTATCGGTGGTGTAGATAACAATGGTGTTATCTTCAATGCCGAGATCTTTAATCTTCTGCAGCACTTCACCGATCATTTTGTCATGCTCGACCATCCCGTCGGCATAGGTGCCCAGGCCGGTGACACCCTGGCTGTCCGGTTTCAGGTGGGTGTGGTTATGCATCCTGGTGGTGTTGAACCAGGCAAAGAATGGTTTCCCGGCTTTCACCTGGCGCGACATAAAGTCGTTGTTGGCGGCAAGGAACTCCTGGTCCACAGTTTCCATACGTTTCACGGTCAGCGGGCCGGTGTCTTCCACCTTGCCGTCGGCCGTGCTTTTCAGTACACCACGCGGGCCGAACTGTTTACGGAACTCAGGGTCTTTCGGGTAGTCCGGGTTTTCCGGCTCTTCTTCTGCATTCAGGTGATACAGGTTGCCGACAAACTCATCAAACCCGTGAGCGGTGGGCAGGAACTCATCCCGGTCGCCCAGGTGGTTTTTACCGAACTGGCCGGTGGCGTAGCCCAGTTGTTTCAAGACATTGGCAATGGTCGGGTCTTCTTTCTGGATCCCCTGTGGCGCGCCCGGCATCCCGACTTTACTCAGCCCGGTACGAAACGGCATCTGGCCGGTAATAAAAGCCGAGCGCCCGGCTGTGGAACTTTGTTCTGCATAGTAAGAGGTAAATTTCGCCCCCTCGGCAGCGATGCTGTCAATGTTCGGGGTTTGGTAGCCCATCATCCCCTGGTTATAGGTACTGAGGTTCCAGTAGCCAATGTCATCACCAAAAATAACGACAATGTTTGGCTTAGCCGGATTTTGCTCAGGCGCGGTTGGTGAAGTGCTTGCCGGGGCGGCATACACCGTGCTGGCACAACATACGACAGATAACGTGGCAGCTAACAGCGATTTACAAAACGGAATTTTTGTCATTTCTGTGCTCCGATTATCGTGATCACATCAGGTCCTTGAACTATTTTGGGGTTACGACCAGTTACACCATCTGCTGTTCCTCTTGATTAGAATGTTTGGGTAAAGTTCATACTGAAAAAATAGAGTGCCGGGTTGTGATAACCCCCTTTAACTAATGGCGAAGATACGCTGGATGACTGAACATCTGCATACTCGAAAGCGGCACCGATTTGCTGGGTATTCGATAATTGATATTGCGCGCCAACACCAAAACGCCAGGTATTGCCAGAAGGCATAGTGAGGGAGGTATCGCTCTGGGAACGGTAGAAGCTGCTGTCATAAGCAACCCCGGTGTTCAGGTGCCAGTCGGGAGTTGGGCGGAACTGGAGCCCGAGCGCGGTATGCCAGGTATCCCGTAAGCGCGAATTGCCTTCAACCGCATTGCTGGCAACATAGATTTGGCTGTTGCTGTAAGCACTCCAGTCCTGCCAGCCCAAATCGCCCATCACTGACCAGCGTGGGTTGATGTCGTAAACAGCACTCAGCATCAGTTGTGCGGGTGTGCTCACATCTGCCGAAATGGGCAGGACATAAGTGGTATTACTGAGTTGTGCGATACGCACCTGGTTGTTGATATTAAAGTGGTAGTCAGTTTTGCTGGTGTAAGTGAGCCCCACGCGGGTTTGTGGGGTCAGGTCGAACAAGATCCCGAGCCGGTAATTCAGCGCCCAGTCATGGTCAGTTTGTTTACGGTCTTCACCTGAAGCATCCCGTGTCAGGGAGAGAAAACCATAATTGATTCCGACGCCAGCCCCCACAGAGACCCGGTCGCTCAATTTCCAGCCCACCGCCGGGCTTAAGGTCATCGCCAGTAAGGTGCTTTTCTTGAGGAGTGCATCCCCCGCCCAGTTACCAAAATCCAGACCCAGGCCATAATTGCCGTACAGGCCTAAACCTGCAGAAACCCGGTCATTAATTTGCTGGCGCCAGAACACGCTGGAAGCGGGAAACCAGCCGATGGTATTCCCTGGGCTTTTCCCCTGTAACAACGCATCATTATCGAGCTGGTAGTTGGTATCACCATATAAAGCCTGAATACCGCCTGTCAGCATATTGCCAGATAAGCGTGTCAGCCCGGCAGGGTTGGTAACCAGCGTGGAAGCATCACCAGCCCGGGCTGCCTGCCCGGCACCAGCTAATCCTAAATCTTCCGTTGCCATCTCATACAGATAAAGGCCACTGGCATAAGACGCGCCAGTAAACATCAGGCCAAGAAGCACAGCACCTTGTCTGACCATATATTGCCCGTTTATCACATTTTTCATTTAATTACAGACCATTGCGGCCTGCATGACTGAATCCAATTCCCGGCCAAAACCCGCCCTCGCCCTGATTTCCGGGCGTAAAAAATCGGTGTTGCAAGTATTGCCACACAGTTACGTTGCCTTACGGCAAAACAGATTTATTAAATAAAATTAAGATTTAGTAATAAGTAATAAATGTAGATAAGCACGTAGTTTTAGCAAGTGTATTTCACAGGAATTGTACAGTTGGAAGGGAAATTTCGTTGTTAGCAGAAGGAGTTAGATATGCAGAAAGAGCACTAAGATAAATCTCATAAAAATAGCAGGCAGGTAACCACTGAATGGGTAAGCTCACCTGCCCCGATAGGCTATGCCAGTATTTCTGAATACTACACCTGCATGGACATAATATCCTGGTAGGCCGCCACCAGTTTATTACGCACCTGAATCCCCATTTGCAGAGAAACGCTGGATTTTTGTAAATCCACCATCACGTCATTCAGCGCAACGCCAGGTTCGCCCATCTCAAATTTTTGCGCCTGAGTGCGAGCAGCATTTTGCGTGTCACTGATACGGTCCAGCGCCGATTTTAACTCGCCAGCGAAACTGACGCCGCCGTTTTGCGCTGTGGTATCTACTTCTTTATTTCCCGCTGCGATAGCAGTGGCCTGAAGCTGCTGCAGTACGCTTTCGATGCCCTGAATTGCCATGACAGACTCCCCATTACTTTACGATTGTTGGCAAGACTAGCATGAGGTCGTGAAGATAAAAGCGCTAAATAACGTCAAAAAGCTCAGCTTATTGGCGCATCGAATTTCCCACAAACGCAAATAATAACATAGCCATTATTGTGGAACTTTTGTCGTGTTGCCGACCCGGGAGTCTGCCTTGTTTTATTACTCGAATAACTTTGACACCGCTGAGAAGAGAGGCGAGCAATGAATGCCACAACCTCCACTCAATCGCCGCAAGCCAAACCTCTCGAATGGCTTAACCGCCTGCGCGCCAATCCAAGGATCCCCTTGATTGTCGCGGCGAGTACCGCTATCGCGATTGTGGTTGCACTGATTTTATGGGCCAAAACCCCAAACTACAGCGTCTTATTCAGCAACGTCTCCAGTCAGGACGGCGGTGCCATTGTTACCCAGTTAACCCAGATGAACGTGCCTTATCGTTTTGCCGATAACGGTAGCGCGATTCTGGTGCCAGACGACAAAGTCTACGACTTGCGGTTACGTCTGGCGCAACAAGGGCTACCTAAAGGCGGCGCTGTCGGGTTTGAGTTGTTGGACAACGAGAAATTCGGCATCAGCCAGTTTAGCGAACAGATTAACTACCAGCGTGCGCTGGAAGGCGAACTGTCGCGCACTATCGAAACACTGGGTCCGGTAAAAAGTGCGCGTATTCACCTTGCGATGCCAAAACCTTCTTTATTTGTCCGTGAGCAAAAATCCCCTTCAGCATCCGTCACATTAAACTTAGAACCCGGCCGGGCGTTGGATGATGGGCAAATTGACGCCATTGTTCATATGGTTTCCAGTGCCGTTGCCGGTATGCCTCCGGGTAATGTAACTATTGTTGACCAGGCAGGGCACCTGCTTACTCGCTCAGATACTTCTGGCCGCGGCCTGAATGATGCCCAGCTCAAATACGCCAGCGAAGTTGAAAGCCGTATTCAGCAGCGTATTGAAGCCATTCTTGGCCCAATTGTGGGCACAGGTAATGTGCATGCACAGGTCTCTGCGCAAATCGATTTCAATGCCAAAGAACAAACTCAGGAACAATATGGTCCGAACACTGACCCAGCACAGCAGGCCATTCGTTCACGCCAGTTAAATAATAGCGAACAGTTGGGCAATTCCTCTGTGGGCGGTGTTCCTGGTGCTTTGTCTAACCAGCCAGCTCCGGCCAACAGTGCGCCAATAACCACACAAAACAACGCACAGAATGCCCAACAAAACGCGCAACAGAATGGGCAGCAAGGCGCGAATCAGCAAGGGGCTAACCAGCAGAATGGTCAAACGGCATCAACCAATAAAGTAGTGCCAAGCAATACATCTCATGATGAAACCACTAACTACGAAGTGGACCGCACCATTCTGCACACCAAGATGAATGTTGGTGACATCGAACGGTTGTCTGTCGCGGTTGTCGTCAATTACAAAACAGCAGCTGATGGTAAAACACTGCCACTCACTACCGAACAACTGAAGCAAATTGAAGACCTGACCCGGGAAGCAATGGGCTTCTCAGATAAACGTGGTGACACCGTTAACGTCGTTAACTCGCCATTTACCGCACCAGACAACAGCGCAGAAAACATTCCGTTCTGGAAAACACCGGCATTTATCAACCAATGTCTGGAAGCTGGCCGCTGGTTGCTGATTGCACTGGTTGCATGGATTCTGTGGCGCAAAATGGTACGTCCACATCTCGTGCGCCGCCAGGAAGCAGTTAAAGCGGCTGAAGAGCGTGCCCGTCAGCTGGAAGAAGAGGATAAATCTGTTGAAGTTACCCTCAGCAAAGACGAGCAACAATCGCAGCGTCGCAATAATCAGCGCCTGAGTGCTGAGGTAATGAGTCAACGTATTCGCGAAATGTCCGATAACGATCCACGTGTAGTGGCCCTTGTTATCCGTCAGTGGATGGGGAATGAACTATGAGTGATATGACCGGTACTGAAAAAAGCGCCATCCTGCTGATGACTATTGGTGAAGACCGTGCGGCGGAGGTGTTCAAACACCTTTCCGCACGGGAAGTGCAACACTTGAGTGCTGCGATGGCGAACATGCGCCAGGTATCAAACTCACAGTTAACTGAGGTATTAAAAGAGTTTGAAGCCAATGCAGAACAATTTGCTGCATTGAGTATTAACACCAACGACTACCTGCGTTCAGTGCTGGTTAAAGCGTTGGGCGAAGAGCGGGCAAGCAGCCTGCTGGAAGATATTCTGGAAACCCGCGATACCGCATCTGGCATTGAGACGCTGAACTTTATGGAACCACAAAGTGCAGCCGACCTGATTCGCGACGAGCATCCACAGATTATCGCTACCATTTTGGTCCACCTCAAACGTGGCCAGGCTGCCGATATTCTTGCCTTGTTCGATGAACGTATGCGCCATGATGTGATGCTGCGTATTGCCACCTTCGGTGGTGTGCAGCCTGCGGCACTGGCGGAATTGACCGAGGTACTTAATAGCCTGCTCGATGGCCAAAACCTCAAACGCAGCAAAATGGGCGGCGTGAGAACAGCGGCAGAAATCATCAACCTGATGAAAACCCAGCACGAGGAAGCCGTCATTGGGGCTGTTCGCGAATTCGATGGCGAACTGGCACAAAAAATTATCGACGAAATGTTCCTGTTCGAAAACCTGGTGGAAGTGGACGACCGCAGTATCCAGCGCCTGCTGCAGGAAGTGGAATCCGAATCGCTGCTTGTTGCACTGAAAGGCTCCGAGCAGCCGCTGCGGGAAAAATTCCTGCGCAACATGTCGCAGCGTGCTGCCGATATTCTGCGCGACGACCTGGCAAACCGTGGCCCGGTCCGCCTTTCTCAGGTGGAAAACGAACAGAAAGCAATTCTGCTTATCGTTCGCCGCCTTGCCGAATCTGGCGAGATGGTGATCGGCAGCGGAGACGATGCCTATGTCTAAGCCCCAGCCAAGCTGGCAGCGTTGGATGCCGGATGACCTTAACCCACCAGCAGCCGTGTTTGAAAACCTGCTGGCGGAAAAAAAGCGTAAACCAAAACCGGTTACTGAAAGTGAACCGGTAAGTGAACCCGAGCACCCCAAGGAACCCTCCCCAGAAGAGTTGATGGCGATGATGCGCGATGCTGCACGGGAACAAGGTTTTAATGCCGGTTATGCAGAAGGCAAACAGCAAGGTTTCGAGCAAGGTCACCAGGAAGGGCTTGCCCACGGGCAACAGGCCGGGCTGGAGCAGGCACTACAACAGCAGGCACCAATTAATACCCACATGCAGCAGTTGGTCAGTGAGTTCCAGAATACGCTGGATGCCCTTGATAGCGTGATTGCCTCGCGCCTGATGCAGTTGGCTCTGGAGGCTGCTCGCCAGGTTATCGGGCAAATGCCAGTCGTTGATAACAGCGCACTGATTAAGCAGATTCAAACGTTATTGCAACAAGAACCGATGTTCAGCGGCAAGCCGATTTTACGTGTACACCCGGATGACCTGGCGCATGTTGAAGAGATGGTGGGTGCTACACTTAATTTACATGGCTGGCGTTTGCGTGCAGACCCAGGACTCCACCCTGGAGGCTTTAAAGTCTCTGCGGACGAAGGCGATTTAGACGCAAGTGTCGCCACACGCTGGCAAGAATTGTGTCGCCTTGCGGCACCCGGAGTATTGTAATGACTGCCCGACTGACACGCTGGCTAAACACCCTGGATAACGTGGAAGCACGGATTACGCAATTGCCCAAAATCCGCCGCTACGGCAGGCTGACTCGTGCCACTGGGCTGGTGCTGGAAGCGACCGGGCTGCAACTTCCTCTCGGGGCGACCTGCATTATTGAACGCCAGGATAATCTGGGTACAACAGAAGTTGAAAGCGAAGTCGTCGGTTTTAATGGCCATAAACTATTTCTGATGCCACTGGAGGAAGTTGAAGGTGTTTTGCCCGGTGCACGTGTCTACGCCCGTACACTTACAGGTGATGGATTACATAGCGGTAAACAACTCCCCCTTGGCCCCGCCCTGCTTGGGCGAGTGCTGGATGGCAGTGGGCGGCCACTTGACGGCCTGCCGTCACCAGAAACCGGCTTTACTGGCGCACTCATAACCCAACCTTTCAACCCACTACAGCGTACCGCTATTGACCACGTGCTTGATGTGGGCGTCCGGTCTATAAACGCGTTATTAACCGTTGGCCGCGGGCAACGTATGGGCCTGTTTGCCGGTTCCGGTGTGGGGAAAAGCGTCCTGCTTGGCATGATGGCCCGTTACACCCAGGCGGATGTCATTGTGGTGGGCCTGATTGGCGAGCGTGGCCGCGAAGTTAAAGACTTTATTGAAAATATTTTAGGTGCTGAAGGCCGGGCCCGTTCAGTAGTCATAGCGGCCCCTGCAGATGTTTCTCCACTACTGCGTATGCAAGGTGCGGCCTATGCCACGCGAATTGCAGAGGATTTCCGTGATCGCGGGCAGCATGTATTGCTCATCATGGATTCACTCACCCGCTACGCCATGGCACAGCGTGAAATTGCGCTGGCGATTGGCGAGCCGCCAGCAACCAAAGGCTACCCACCTTCTGTTTTTGCCAAATTACCCGCGCTGGTTGAACGTGCCGGTAATGGTATTGATGGCGGCGGGTCCATTACCGCTTTTTACACCGTACTGACCGAAGGCGATGACCAGCAGGACCCGATTGCGGACTCAGCCCGAGCCATTCTTGACGGGCATATTGTGTTATCCCGGCGGCTTGCTGAATCCGGGCACTACCCGGCGATTGATATAGAAGCATCAATCAGCCGTGCTATGACATCACTGATTACAGAGACTCACTACGCGCAAGTGCGTCATTTCAAACAATTGCTCTCCAGCTTCCAGCGTAACCGTGATCTGGTGAGCGTCGGGGCCTACGCTAAAGGTAGTGACCCGTTGCTGGATAAAGCCATCACACTTTGGCCTCATCTGGAAGCGTTTTTACAGCAAGGTATTTACGAACGCGCAGGGTGGGAAGAGTCATGTCAGTCTCTTGACCTGATTTTCCCAACAGTTTGAGTTAATAGGGGGGAGTGAAAATGAGTCAACACAGTGCGTTAGACACATTACACGACCTGGCTGCAAAAGAAGTTGACGACGCCGCCATTCGTCTTGGTGATATGCGCCGTGGCTGTCAACAGGCCAAAGAACAGCTAGAAATGCTGCTTAATTACCAGAATGAATATCGCAATAATCTGAATAATGATATGTGCCAGGGTATCGCAAGCGAGCGTTGGCGCAATTACCAGCAATTTATTGCCACACTGGAAATTGCCATAGAACAGCATCGCCAGCAGTTGGAGCAGTGGAACAACAAAGTGGACCAGGCTCTGAACTTCTGGAAAGAAAAAAAACAGCGGCTCCAGGCTTGGGAAACCCTGCAGGAACGAAAAGCAACTGCAGCCTTGCAAGCAGAAAACCGCCAGGATCAGAAAAAAATGGATGAGTTTGCCCAACGGGCCTCACTGAGGAAAAGCGAATGATGACGTTACCCAAAATTGCCGTAACAGCAACAACGGATTCCGGCCAGGCGACCTCTGCTTTCAGCAAAGGTAAAGGTCTCAGCACGGATTTTCTTGCCTTGCTGGGTGAAACGCTGGGCCAACAACTCACGCTCGCCAGTGGCAAAACTGTCTCTCTGGCGCAACTTACTCAAAGTGCCAGCGCGAAAACCACGGATGCCGAAGGTGCCAACACCCCGGCATCGCTCAGCGCGTTGCTGGAACAACTGGGCAGTGAAACAGATGGCGATGCACAAAGCCTGTTGGCGCTGCTCGGTGCCAAAACCGCCGCACTGGCCACCCGTGGCGAAGGCGCTACCGCAACAGATACGGCAACAACTACCACAGAAGAAAGCTCAGCCCTTTCAGACCAGCAGGTTTCAGCATTGAGCGCACTGTTTGCGATGTTGCCACAGCAAACTCAGGTAGCCACGCCACAGGCCAAATCTGCCGACGAGGTGACTGCCGAGGCAACGGATAGTGATGCTAAGCTCACCACCTCATTGGCCAGCATACTGTCGACCAAAAGTGCAGGAACCGCAGCCAAAACCCATGCCACAGACAGCGGCAGTGACAAACAGTCAGATAAAGCCACGGCTGTCAGCAGCCAGCAAACTACCGCACAAAACGCTTTTAACCCAATGGCCGCACAAGCAGATGTAAATACATCCGCACAAGCTGCCCTGGAAAACGCCGATATTAAAACCGATAAACTGGCCTCGGCAGTAAGCCAGGCAACCAGCCAACACAGCGCCACTGCGTCTGTATTCAGTAGCACTAACGTACTCCAGCCACAATCAACTGCTCAGGTAGTGGCGCCGGCGACAGCGCAAATCAATTCGCAGTTAGGCACATCTGAGTGGCAACAAAACATTGGCCAGCAAATAACGTTGTTCACCCGTAACGGGCAACAGAATGCAGAATTACGCCTGCACCCTGAAGAACTGGGTGCTGTACAAATCAGTCTGAAACTGGAAGATAGCCAGGCTCAGATACATATGGTCTCAGCCCACAGTCATGTGCGTGCCGCACTGGAAGCAGCGTTGCCAACCCTGCGCACCCAACTGGCAGAAAGTGGCATACAACTGGGCCAAAGTAGCATTAGCAGCGATAGTTTTGCCGGGCAACAACAGCAACAGTTCAGTCAACAAAGTAACGGTAGCAGCAGTAATCAAAATGGGTTTATGGCCGATAACAGTGACGACCAGGCAATCATCGCTCCGGTCAGCCTCACGGCAACAGGCTCAGGCAACAATGCCATTGATATCTTTGCTTAAACGTAAAAGTAGCGCGAATAATCGCGTCTTTTCCCCCTATTGTTCGCCGGTGAAAACGCGATAATAAAATGACGCAGTACTGACACAGGAATAATTCGCCAAATGACTGATACAGTTACTAAAGGTAAAGGAAGCAAACGTAAAATCTGGATACCTTTATTGGTCCTGATTACTCTGGCTGCCTGCGCAGTGGCCGGTTACAGCTACTGGCGTATGCAACAGGCACCCGCGGGTGAAGCTGCACATGCTGAACCGCCTCCGCCGCCTCCAGCACCTGTTTTTTTCCCATTGGATACATTTACAGTTAACCTGGGTGATGCAGATCGTGTGTTGTATATCGGCATTACACTGCGCCTCAAAGATGAAGAAACGCGTCAACGTATGAATGATTTTCTGCCGGAAGTACGCAGCCGTTTGTTACTGCTGCTTTCACGCCAGGATGCAACTGTGCTCGCAACCGATGAAGGTAAGCAAAAGTTGATGGAAGCTATAAAACAAACGCTTGCTCCACCTTTGGTGCCGGGACAACCCCAACAGGTTGTTACTGACGTGTTGTACACTGCCTTTATTTTGCGGTGATGTGATGGGTGACAGTATTCTTTCTCAGGCAGAAATCGATGCATTGCTCAATGGTGGCAATGACAGCAGCGATGAGCCAAAAAAATCCGGGGCAGAGGGCGATGTTCGCCCCTATGACCCCAATACACAGCGCAGAATGGTGCGTGAACGTCTCCAGGCTCTGGAGATAATCAACGAACGTTTTGCGCGCCAGTTCCGCATGGGGTTATTTAACCTGTTGCGTCGTAGCCCGGATATTACAGTTGGTGCGATTCGTATCCAACCTTATCTGGAATTTGCTCGTAACTTACCGGTTCCGACTAACCTCAACCTGATTCATTTAAAACCATTACGCGGCACCGGGTTGTTTGTGTTTTCGCCAAGCCTGGTGTTTATTGCGGTGGACAACCTGTTTGGTGGCGATGGCCGCTTTCCTACTAAAGTAGAAGGCCGTGAGTTTACTCATACCGAGCAGCGCGTTATCAACCGTATGCTTAAACTGGCACTGGAAGCCTACAGTGACGCGTGGAAAGCGATTTATCCATTAGATATCGAATATGTTCGTTCGGAAATGCAGGTGAAATTCACCAACATCACGACATCGCCGAACGATATTGTGGTGAACACGCCCTTCCATGTGGAAATTGGTACGCTGACCGGGGAGTTCAATATTTGCCTGCCCTTCAGCATGATTGAGCCATTACGTGAAATGCTGGTTAACCCACCACTGGAGAACTCACGTCAGGAAGACCAGTCGTGGCGCGAAACACTGGTTCGCCAGGTTCAGCATTCTGAGCTGGAGCTAATAGCCAACTTCGCCGATGTTTCACTACGCTTATCAGAAGTACTGAAATTAAAACCAGGTGATGTGCTGCCAATAGATAAACCGGACCGCATTATCGCTCATGTGGATGGTGTTCCGGTACTGACCAGCCAGTACGGCACCCTCAATGGCCAGTACGCGCTGCGCGTTGAACATTTGATTAACCCGATTTTGAATTCGATGAATGAGGAACAGCCCAAATGAGTGATACCAACCAACCGTCCGATGGAAAAGAAGGCTCAGTGGACGATCTGTGGGCTGACGCGCTGAACGAACAAAAAAGTACAGAATCGGCCGATGATCCCTGGGCGGAAGCACTGAACGAACAAAAAGAAGCGGAAAGCAAACCTGCTGCCAGCAGCGATGGTATTTTCCGCTCTCTTGAAGATAAAGACGTTACTGGCTCTTTACAGGATATCGATTTAATTATGGATATCCCGGTCAAACTGACCGTTGAACTGGGCCGTACACGTATGACTATCAAAGAGCTGTTAAAGCTGACACAAGGCTCAATTGTGTCGCTGGAAGGTCTGGCCGGGGAACCGCTGGATATTCTCATCAACGGCTACCTGATTGCTCAGGGTGAAGTGGTCGTTGTGGCAGATAAATACGGGGTACGTATTACCGATATTATCACGCCGTCTGAACGTATGCGTCGTTTGAGCCGCTAATGGCAAACCAGACCAGCGCAGTCGTGGCGCAAGATGTCAGTTCACCCGCAACATCATTGGTACAGGTGAGCGCAGCGCTATGTGTGATTATTGTTCTGATTCTGGGCATTGCCTGGTTTGCTAAACGCTTCGGCTTTACCCCCAGGCATGGTAGTGCCCGGGGGCTGAAAGTCACTGCCAGCGTCACTGTAGGGCAGCGTGAAAAAGTGGTCATTGTGGATGTAGAAAATGCCCGGCTGGTCTTGGGTGTGACCCCTACGCAAATCACCCATTTGCACACCCTGCCCCCGTCCGTGCCAGATGAAGAAGAAACTCATGGGGATGGCTCACCAGAATCACGCCAGCCGCACAGTTTCCAGGACGCCCTAAAAACAATTCTTAAACGTCAGGGGAAGCAGTAATGCGCCGTTTGCTGCCTTTCGCTTTAGCGGGTTTGTGGTTTGTCATGCCCGCCGCTTTTGCTCAGTTACCCGGTATTATCAGCCAGCCGCTGTCCGGCGGCGGGCAAAGCTGGTCACTACCCATTCAAACGCTGGTATTCATCACTTCGCTGACCTTCCTGCCAGCGGTATTACTGATGATGACCAGTTTTACCCGTATCATTATTGTCTTTGGCTTGCTCAGAAACGCGCTGGGTACAGCTTCATCTCCACCAAACCAGGTATTACTGGGTTTGGCTCTGTTTCTGACCTTTTTTATTATGGCACCGGTGTTCGATAAAATTTATACCGATGCTTACCAGCCTTTCAGCCAGAACCAAATATCAATGGAACAGGCAATTGAAAAAGGCGCGCAACCTTTGCGGCAGTTTATGTTGCGCCAGACGCGTGAGGCGGACCTGGCACTGTTTGCCCGCTTGTCAAAATCACCGCCTATTGAAGGCCCGGAAGCCGTCCCCATGCGGATTCTGTTGCCTGCTTATGTCACCAGTGAGCTAAAGACAGCGTTTCAAATCGGCTTCACCATTTTTATTCCGTTCCTCATTATTGACCTGGTGGTAGCCAGCGTATTGATGGCTCTGGGGATGATGATGGTCCCGCCAGCAACTATCTCACTGCCCTTTAAACTTATGCTGTTTGTTCTGGTGGATGGCTGGCAATTGCTGGTCAGTTCGCTGGCCCAAAGCTTCTACAGCTAACCAGGAGACTTGCTATGACACCTGAATCGGTCATGATGATGGGCACGGAAGCCATGCGTATAGCCATTATGCTGGCCGCACCGTTGCTGTTAGTGGCACTGATTAGCGGTTTATTGATAAGTATGCTCCAGGCAGCCACCCAGATAAACGAAATGACGCTGGCCTTTATTCCAAAAATCCTTGCGGTATTCGTGGCGATTATTCTCGCGGGCCCCTGGATGCTGAACCTGCTGCTTGATTATATGCGCACGCTGTTCACTAATTTACCTTATATTATTGGTTAAGAATAACTTATGGTTGAGGTCACCAGTTTACAGTGGGCCGAGTGGCTTAACCTCTATTTTTGGCCATTACTGCGCATTATGGCACTGATTGCGACCGCCCCTGTATTGAGCGAGCGGGCTATTCCTCGCCAGGTTAAACTGGGTCTGGGGTTGATTATTACAGTAGTCGTCGCCCCGTTGTTACCCCCTTTTCCGATGATCCCCATCTTCTCGCCAGAAGGCCTCTGGACAGCGCTTCAGCAAACCATGATTGGCATTGCTATGGGCTTTACCATGCAGATTGCGTTTGCTGCTATTCGTGCTGCCGGGGAAATAGTGGGCTTGCAGATGGGGCTGTCGTTCGCCACGTTTCTTGACCCATCGAGTAACCTGAGCATGCCTGTGCTGGCAAGGTTTATGGAGATGCTGGCACTGTTATTGTTCCTGACATGGAACGGTCATTTGTGGATGATTTCCCTGCTGGTTGATTCATTTCATACTTTGCCCATTGGCCCATCGCTTATCAATGCCGATGTGTTTATGTCACTCGCCCGTGCCGGAAGCCTTATCTTCATCAATGGCGTCATGCTGGCACTGCCTCTGATTACGCTGTTACTTACTGTGAACCTTGCACTGGGTCTGCTGAACCGTATGACACCACAACTGTCAATTTTTGTGATCGGTTTTCCAATTACACTCACTACAGGGATGGTTATCATCGCGGTATTGATGCCGCTCATTGCACCTTTTGCCGAGCGACTGTTTGCAGATTTGTTTAATTTGCTCTCTGAAATCATTAGCAATATTGGAGTAACAACGCCCTCCTGACAGAAGCAAGGCCTGAGGAAAATCTTAAAATCAGGATATAGAAACAGCTGTAAGCATAAAGCGGGCCTGCTTTAAAAGATTTTAGTGCCTTCACATAACAAAACATTCTCTTTACTTTGAGAAGATTCCTGGCAAATTATACAGAACTTTACGGGATAGTGACTTTACCTGAAATACAGAGATACTTCTGGTTAATGGCCTGTCTGTTGAGTGTTTTTTTGTGTTGCACGACACACCTGTCAGGAAACAGATTTGAATGTGCTGCCTCCCAGTGGCTTTCTGGGTATGGCTGCCCGTTCACAAAATAATGTGTTGAGTAATGAGATGTATCTTGTTTCCAGTTTTATGGTGTGCACGAGGCAAGAACCGCGCTTCTACGGGTATTTTTGTAGCCACAATGAGCACAAGCAGGCAGTCATATTTGTCTTTCAGGTACGCTAATCCAGTATGGATTTTTGTTTAGCGTCACGACGCGAATGTTTAACATACGTTGTGCTTTAACGGATAACACGTTTAGTGAGGGTTTGCTATGTCGACGATTATCATGGACTTATGTAGCTATACCCGGCTAGGACTCACCGGTTACCTGGCCAGTCGGGGGGTAAAGAAGCGACATATTTTGAATGTTGAAAATGTCGGTGAACTTGCCGCCGCTTGTCAGTCCGCCCAGCCTAATGTGGTATTTATAAATGAAGATTGTTTTATTCACGATGCTGACAGTAGTCAACGGATAAAACAAATAATCAATCAATATCCATCCACACTGTTTATTGTGTTTATGGCTATTGCGAATATTCATTTCGACGAATATTTGCGCGTTCGAAAAAATTTACTGATTAGTTCTAAATCAATTAAGCCTGAAGCACTTGACAGCATTGTCGGCGGTTATTTAGCAACCGAAAATCAATGTATTACACAGATATCCGTTCCCACCTTATCGCTTAGCCGCACCGAATCCCACATGCTTAAAATGTGGATGTCCGGTCAGGATACTATCCAGATATCAGATCAGATGAATATCAAGGCTAAAACGGTTTCATCCCACAAAGGGAATATTAAGAAGAAGATAAAAACACACAATAAACAAGTGATTTATCACGTGGTGCGCCTGGCCGATAATGTCACTAATGGGATTTTTGTTAATATGCGTTCGTAGTTATCACTACTCTCTACCCTACAAAAAGAATAAGTTAACCCACATCGTAACGGCATGTGTTTGACCTGTTAATCACATTGCCGTCGGCACCTGTAACAAACGGCTGCGTCACAGTAACACTTGATGGGCAAGGCACGAATCAGTTTTCAGGGTTGCACCTGCACACTGAAACAAGTCAGGCAGACAGGAAGGCGATAATGACCGGGTCGTGTTAAATAACCCGGCAATAGCGCTTAGAAACGTATCAGGCTACTTTCTCAACGAATATTCCATCCGGATGGCCTTTTTCATTAAAGAACCAGATACCTAAGGGATAATCTTCCAGCGAAACCAAATACATTGTGCCTTCATTAAATTGCTCTACCGCCAGCACAACCCCCGAACGGCGTGGACCGCCATCGGTTTTCACTGTCACATGATCGTTAATATTCATACAACCCTCCGAATCACTGTTGGGTTTAGTTTAGATGAATTTATCAGGCCAGGTAACCACAAAAAATACGTCTATACTTTAAACGGCTAATTGGCGTTCAGAGGGGTAACAGAAATGACTTCCCATAATACTGGCAGTAACGCTGTCGATGTGGATGCCTTACTGGCAGCCATTAATGAGATTAGCGAAAGTGAAGTTCGTCGTACTGACAACGCGGAACACCCGCAGCGTGTGAGTGTTGACGGGCGCAACTTTCATACCTGGCCTGAGCTTGCTGATGCATTTGAACTGGATATTCGTGATTTCAGCGTAGCCGAAATCAACCGTTAAAATAAAGCGCCCCGGTTACCGATATTACTCTGTGGCCGGGGCGAACACTTGCCTGCGCAAGTAGCATCAAAAATTCGTTACACCAGAAAGATCCGGCGCCGAAAGAAAACATAACTACAGATTTATCTTAAAACAAGCATATATTCTGACTATCTCACCAAACAAAGTGAAATCATCACAATCCAGTAACAAACTCACTGCATCCATAAGAAAAACGACTGTCTGAGATTATAAAATTCAGCGTATTCTTGGGAATTACCTGGCGACATACGCTGTCCCAATTCTGTAACCGTAATACAGCATGCTTTTAACGACGCTGTAGTTGGCGATAAGGAAAGGAGGGCAACATGCCGCATATTCATCAGCCATTGCTGATTTTTAGTGATCTCGATGGCACTCTCCTCGATCACCATACTTATGACTGGCAACCTGCGGCAGACTGGCTGGCACGGCTAAAGCAACATGATGTACCGGTTATATTGTGCAGCAGTAAAACCCCGGTAGAAATTACCCAGTGGCAAACAACGCTTGGGTTAACAGGGCTCCCATTTATAGCGGAAAATGGCGCGGCAATTCAGTATGCCGGGCCAGATAGCGCACCACAACCACTTACCCAAAGCGGGATTACTCGGGCACAAATTGGCGATGTGCTTCACACGTTGCGCCGCGATTTCCGCTTTACCGGTTTTCTCAACGTAGATGCCCGGCAGGTATGTTCATGGACAGGGTTAAGCCTTGAGCAGGCAGAGCTTGCCATGCAGCGTACTGCATCTGAACCGTTGATATGGGAAGACTCACCAGAACGCCTTGACACATTCCGCGCAGCACTTAACCAGGCAGGCCTGGGGCTGACTCAAGGGGGGCGCTTCTGGCACGTTGCCGATATTCAGGCAGGAAAAGGACGAGGAGCAAGAGCCATTATTACGTTTTACCAGCAACAGGACGGTTTCCGCCGCCAGGTTTTAGGGCTGGGTGACGCACCGAATGACGTCAGCCTGCTCAATGAAATGGACTACGCCGTGGTCATTAACAGCCATGGCACGGGCAACCTTCGCCCAAGACAAGAACAACAACAACCTGACCGCATTTTGCGTACCACGCACTACGGCCCACAGGGCTGGCGAGAAGGCCTGGATCACTTTATTTCAATTTCCGATTGAGGAGGAAATAATGACCGACTTTCATCAAAATGGTGTCATCACGAATTTTCATAATCTGGTTAACAGACCTACTGAATCTCTGGAAACCGCACTGCGCGGTTTTTCCCGTAAACATAAAATGGGGTTGATACTCCCGTCCCTTTTCTCCGAACTGGAAGGGCCCGCGTTAAAAAACATTATTACCCAACTGGCAAGCGTAGACTGGCTGGAGGAAATCGTTATTGGCCTTGATAATGCCAACCGGGAACAGTTTCTGTATGCCCGCGAATTTTTCTCTCAGTTGCCCCAGCATCACCGAATTTTATGGAATGACGGACCACGCCTGAAAGCACTGGATGCAGAGCTGGAAAAAGAGGGTTTGGCTCCGGGCGCAATGGGGAAAGGACGCAATGTCTGGTTCTGCACCGGCTATACGCTGGCTTCAGATAAAACCCAGTGTGTTGCACTGCACGACTGCGACATTCTCACCTGGGATAAAGGCATGCTGGCCCGGTTATTTTACCCGGTAGCCAACCCTTCTTTTGATTATGTTTTCAGCAAAGGGTTTTATGCCCGGGTTGCCAATAACAAACTTAATGGCCGGGTGGGACGCCTGCTGGTAGGCCCATTACTGCGCTCATTACGGATGGTGTATGGTAACAGCGATTACCTGGAATACCTGAACAGCTTCCGGTATCCGCTGTCTGGTGAATTTGCCATGCGCACCCATGTTCTCAAGGGGATAAAAATCCCCGGCGACTGGGGGCTTGAAATTGGTGTGCTGTCTGAGATTTACCGCAATTACGCGACCCGCCAAACCTGCCAGGTCGAAATTGCCGATAACTATGACCATAAACACCAAAACCTGACCGGTGAAGATGGTAATGGCGGTTTACGGCGCATGTGTAATGACATCGTGCAGTCATTACTGCGCAAACTGGCAACTCAGGGCGCACAAGTTACCGCGGATTCATTTCGGGTGCTTAAAGCAACCTATTACCGCAATGCTCTGGATGTCATTGAGATGTACCGCCATGATGCCGTAATGAACGGATTGTCATTTGACCTGCACAACGAAGAAGCCGCAGTTGAAATGTTTACCCAGGTCATTCTGGAAGCAGGACAGGCATTTGTTGAACGGCCCAACGATAAACCATTTATTCCCAGTTGGAGCCGTATTCAGTCCGCCTTCCCTGACTTACTGCCGCGCTTATACGATGCCGTTGAACTGGACAACAAAGGCGAGGTTTAATCCGCACAACAAATCCGGTTACGCCCGCCTTCTTTGGCGGTGTATAACCGGTGGTCTGCAACGGACTGCAGATGCTCAAAATCATAATCACCTTTTTCAGTTGAGCTGCTTACCCCCAAAGATGCACTTATATTAATCACCACCTCAGCACTATAAACCACCGGCTTGCTGGCGAGTTTCTGGCGGATACGCTCTGCCACCTGGGCGGCATCTGCAAGGCTGGCCCCTGGCATAACAATACAAAACTCTTCGCCCCCCACTCGCCCGGCAATATCCTGGCCACGCACGGTATTACTGATAACACCAGCCGCATGTTTCAGCACTTTATCCCCGGCCTGATGCCCCCAGGTATCATTGATGTTTTTGAAGTGGTCGAGATCTAACTGAATCACTGAATAAGGTTCGGAGTGAGCCCGGCAACTGGCTGACAACTGTTGTGCCTGTTCGATAAATGCACCACGGTTAAACAGGCGCGTCATGGTGTCATAGTTGGCACGCCAGGAAAGTGTGTTTTGCATTACTGACATATTGGTCACTAACCGGCGAATAAAATACCAGGTGCCAATCAGTAATGCGGTGAACATAACCCAAACAAAAACCAGTAACAGGGTAATATGGCCAAAATCACCACGCAGCCCCTGATAAAGGTTATGCTCGCGAATTAATACGCCATCAAAACTGTCCAGCTTAGCCCAGGTAATAAAACGGCTTTGCATACGCAATGAACCAACACTATTGTTGCTCATATTCTGAGCCAGGCGAGCCTGGTCAATCGGGCTCATCACCAAATGTTCACCGTGGCGGCCCATGCTTGATGTCAGTGCTGTGAGCTTATTGTCCAGCAGGTAAACTGCACCATCATCCGTTGAATGTTGTTCAGCAATGCCTTTAAGGTAGCCATGCAACACATCCAGCGTGAAGTCCATCCCAATCACCCCGTACCAGTGGCCTTCGTAATCCAGTGGGACACTGGCCGTTACCACCTGATTTTCCGGGTTTATCTTATCCTGATAATAGCTCCAGCACACTGTACGATCGGGGTTGTTTGTGAACGCGTGTTGAGCAAAAAACGGCCGGGACAACATGCGCTGGTAAGTGGTCTGCACCGACTTATCCAGCTTGTGCCCCTCACTGGACACAAACATTCCCGCGCGGGAAATATACCAGGTACGGAACTGCAGTGTGCTGGCATAACGTGATAACGGCAGCAAATAACTGAGTTCCAGCGCAGCACTCAGTTCCCGCTCCAGTTCACTGTTATTGCGTATTAATAAATCATCATGTTGTTCAACAAATTCTTCTGATACACCAAACACGGGTATTGTCCGCCGCTGGTCGTAGCTAATAGACCACCATGGCTTATGGCGTTCACGATTAAACGCCTTAAGGCTTGGGTGCGTATCATTAGTAATAAATGGTGTATCCAGCGCAAATTCCATGGCCTGCTGGTAAAAGAACAAAATATCTACACTATGCTGCAGCTGTTTATCCAGCGAAGTAGCAATGCTGTCCAGGGTATTTCGCTGATCACTAATATATGCCTGTTCCAGCATTGCGCCTTCACGCCAGACCAGAAGTGACGCGCCCAAAAACACCAGAGCAAAACATAGCGTAACGAGTTTTTTGGGATTTTTTGTATTGGTTAGCTTAAACAACATGCGGCCTCACTGGCTCCATCCGCTCTCGTACCGACGAGAAAACAATGCAACTGGCGAACACAGCTGCATGGATGTCCCTTCATGCGTCAACTTGCGGCAACAACTGCGGCTATCGTGGTGATACCGATTTCCGGCAATAGCTGTTTTGCGCCAAAGCGGCAAACAGCAACTGCATAGCGCGCTGATATGCATAACAATTGAAAATGTTGGGTATGGAAAGAATCACCGGATTCACGGCGCACAGAAAAAATAATGGCGTAAAACCGGAGAAGAATTGAGCGTATAATAGAACCCGCTCTCTTTTCGGTAAATACGCCATAGACTAATCCTGGATAATCAGCACACGTCAAAGGTGTGCTGATTATCCGGATTTCGTTGCACTGAATAAAACGGGGGGCTTACTACCCGCTAATCCATTCCACCGGCAATAAGTTCATCCTCATGGAAGGCTTCACGTTGTACGCAAAAACCATCGTACCAACGGCACTCAACCATGCCACTGGCATAACCCGTCACAATCATCCGGGGTCCGCCTGATTTACGCCGCACTTCATCACTGACGAAAAAGACCATCTTTGCCTCCATTATCAGGGTGAATACCAACAGATAATGTATAGCAAGAGTCTTGTCAGTTTGCGCACAAAAAATGCGCAATTTTTTCTATGCTATTTGCGTGTTTTAAACCGTTTGACCAGATTAACCACCCCGACAACCATTGTGCCAAGCAGCATTCCTACGACCAGAGTCGCCAGCGGTGTTATCAACCAGGCGGGTAACTTTTCAGACAATGCTGAAATCGCTTCAATGTGATGGTGTAACCAGGGCACACCATGTACCAGAATCCCGCCGCCTACTAAAAACATGGCAAGCGTACCCACCACGGACAATACCTTCATTAACCAGGGGGCCAGTACCAACAACCCTTTTCCCAGAACCTGAGCCAGCACTGAAGGCCGTTTTTCCAGCCACCAGCCCATATCGTCAAGTTTTACGATGACACCAACTATGCCGTATACCCCGACTGTAACTAAGAGTGCTATACCGGCCAGAATCATTATTTGGTTAAGCAAGGGAGCACTGGACACAATCCCCAGTGTCAATGCAACAATTTCTGCCGAAAGGATAAAGTCGGTACGGATAGCCCCTTTCACTTTCGTGCGTTCATATTGCATTGGGTCCTGATTAGCCAGTTGCGAAAGCCTTGCTTCGCGCTGTTCATCTGAATTTTCATGGCGTGATGCCAGGCTATGCAGCACTTTTTCCATGCCTTCGAAACACAAAAATGCCCCGCCCAGCATTAATAACGGTGTAATAGCCCAGGGAATAAAAGCACTGATAAGCAATGCCAGGGGAACCAATATCACCTTATTAACCAGAGACCCTTTTGCGACCTGCCACACAACAGGCAATTCTCTATTGGCCCTCACACCGGTGACTTGTTGTGCATTCAGCGATAAATCATCACCCAATACCCCTGCCGTTTTCTTCGCGGCAAGTTTTCCCATAACAGAAATATCGTCCAGTAATGTTGCAATATCATCCAGTAAAGTTAATAAACTACTTCCTGCCACAGGTACCTGCCCTCATCATTAATTATGGTTATATCTTCTCTGGCGGCTCAATAACGCCTGGCGTCAGCCCCAGATGCGAATAATTTAACTTATTGCCATTTCAGCCCAGTTACTGGCTGAAGCTGGGTATATGTCAACACAAAAATAACACCAATGACACAAGTAAATCACTCGCCAGACAGATACTTTTCCGGTTAACTATCAGGGTCCTTATTATTTGTCAGTTTTGCGAGGGAATATGCGTCTTGGCAATCTGTTGCCGTTAATCGGTGCGCTGTTTGCGCTGTATATCATCTGGGGTTCAACGTATTTTGTTATCCGCATTGGGGTGGAAAGCTGGCCGCCGCTCATGATGGCAGGCACCCGCTTTTTGAGTGCCGGAGTTCTGCTGTTAGTTTTTTTATTAATCCGCGGGCAACGTCTGCCACCTGTGCGCCAAATTTTAAATGCCGTGTTACTGGGCTTTCTGCTATTAGCTGTAGGTAATGGCCTGGTTACCGTTGCCGAACACCAAAATGTGCCTTCTGGTATTGCTGCGGTAATGGTCGCTACAGTGCCATTATTCACACTTTGCTTTAGCCGCCTGTTCGGTATCAAAACGCGGAAAATAGAGTGGATGGGTATTGCATTCGGCCTGGCAGGAATAGTGCTACTCAACAGTGGCGGTAACCTGAATGGCAACCCTTGGGGTGCGCTAATGATCCTGGTTGGCTCCTTAAGCTGGGCATTTGGTTCGGTATATGGTTCGCGCATTACACTGCCACAAGGAATGATGGCGGGAGCGATTGAAATGCTGGCAGCCGGTATCATTTTGCTGTTTGCCTCAGCACTCAGTGGTGAACACCTTACGGCAGTACCCTCTGCTTCTGGTTTTTTCGCGGTCGCTTATCTGGCGCTTTTCGGCTCTATTATTGCCATTAACGCCTATATGTACCTGATTCGCAGTGTCAGCCCCGCCATCGCAACCAGTTATGCGTACGTTAACCCCGTGGTAGCTGTATTGCTGGGTACAGGATTTGCCGGGGAAACGCTCTCTGGCAAAGAGTGGCTTGCCCTGGGGATTATCATTTTCGCTGTGGTGTTAGTGACGTTGGGCAAAACATTGTTTCCAGTGAAACCCACCGTCGCTCCCTGCCCCGCACAAAAGTAGATTCTGCTGGTCAGGCAGTCACCCTGTCTGACCGATCATGAATGCCTTGTGAATCAATTTCTGCGAGTTTTCCACCACTGAAAATCCACTCTTCCAGACGTGTAGACAACTGTTCGTCATTGAGCTTTTCTTTTCCACGCAGTGCGCATTCCCACACCCACAATACTCGCCAACCATCGGCAATTAATTGTTGGCTGTCACGCACATCCCGCTGTGCATTTTTACCCAGCTTGTCGAGCCAGAATTGAGTACGCGTTGCCGGGACTTTAAACAAATGGCAATGATGGCGATGCCAGAAGCAACCATGGGTAAACACCACGCACTGTTGTGCATCAACAACAAAATCCGGGCAGCCTGGCAATGTTTTATCCTGCACCCGGTAATCAAAACCCAGGCTTTCAAGTAGCCCGGCAAGGCGCTGCTCTATTGCGGTATCACGGGTGTGAATTGCCTGCATATTTTTGCGCCGTACCGCTTTGCTGTGAACATCTGCCATAGGTTTTCCCTTTGCGTCAAAAGATGTGCAACACGCTGCCAATAGGCGAACAGCACCATGTGTGGTAATCTGCGCGCACTTTCTGCGGATAAGATTGCACCATGGACGCGACAGATTCACTGATTACGCCAACAGCATTAACTGGCACAGATGCAGACTGCCTGCAGCACGTGCTGGCTGTTTATGATACCAAAACCGTTCTTGCGGCGCTGAATGAAGTCAGCCCAAACCGCTGGAACCGCCCCAAGCTACAGCAGGCTCGCCAGCAAAATGGCCAGGCATTAACCGAAGCTGAAATAATCAGGTTAGCCACCATGCTCCCTTCTCCCCCGCAAGCACCGAAAGATCGTTTTCGCTTTATTGACTTGTTTGCCGGTATTGGCGGTATTCGTAGTGGGTTTGAAGCCATTGGTGGGGAGTGTGTTTTTACCAGCGAATGGAACAAACATGCGGTAAAAACCTATAAAGCAAACTGGTACTGTAGCCCTGAACACAAATTTAACCACGATATTCGCGATATCACGCTGAGTAACCAGCCAGAAGTCAGCCAACAGGCTGCCTGGAAGAATATCGATGACAACATTCCCGACCACCATGTCTTGTTGGCCGGTTTCCCTTGCCAGCCTTTCAGCCTGGCTGGTGTCAGCAAGAAAAATGCGCTTGGGCGCGCCCACGGGTTTGAATGTGAAACCCAGGGTACATTGTTTTTCGATGTTGCCCGTATTATTGCGGTGAAGCGCCCGGCCATTTTTGTGCTGGAGAATGTTAAAAACCTGAAGAGCCATGATAAAGGCAAGACATTCCGGGTTATCCAGAACACGCTTGATGAGCTGGGTTACGATGTAGCAGACAGCAGCGACAACGGCGCCGCAGACCCAAAGATAATCGACGGAAAGCATTTCTTACCGCAGCACCGTGAGCGTATTGTTCTGGTGGGTTTTCGCCGTGACCTTGCTCTCTCTGATAATTTTACCTTGCGCGACATCGCCCAGTTCTACCCTGACAAGCGCCCGGCGTTTAGTGAACTACTGGACAACGACGTTAACCCGAAATATATCCTCAGCGAAATTCTGTGGAAGTACCTTTACAACTACGCGCGTAAACACCGGGAAAAAGGCAATGGATTTGGGTATGGTCTGGTTAACCCGCATAATCCTCATGCCGTGGCCCGAACACTCTCAGCACGTTATTACAAAGATGGTTCCGAAATTCTGGTAGACCGTGGCTGGAACAGCGAGTTAGGTGAGCAGGATTTTGGGGATAAAAACAACCAGGCAAATCGCCCCCGTAAACTGACACCTCGTGAATGTGCCCGGCTGATGGGTTTTGAACAGCCCGGTGAAGCCCGCTTCCGTATTCCGGTTTCCGATACGCAGTCCTGGCGCCAGTTTGGCAATTCTGTTGTGGTCCCGGTATTTGCGGCAGTTGCCAAATTACTGGCCCCCCGCATTGATAAAGCCGTTGAACTCACACGCAAACCATAAAAAAAGCCCGGGTAAACCGGGCTTTTTGAGCCTGATGACAAACCTCATGTCCGCACAGAACGAGAGAATGTCACCCTATAAAAAACCAGGAAAATCAATTCATTGATTTTCGGCTGCTAACTAAAAAGAAGGAAAAACCACGTTTTTTCCTTCTTTTTCATCAATCTGAAAGCCCGGGTAAACCGGGCATTTTTATTAAGGGGTTTTCCCCAAATAATCGCGTTTAGTTATGGGTTCTGTGAACGTTTTTCCTGCAGTTCACGGTACCAGCGCGGGTGATGTTTCTTAGCCCAGGTCTTTGTCACCCAGCCTTCCACCATTGCCGTAATCGTCCCTTTGACCCACAACGCTGCGTAGATATGCACCATGATAACCACAATCAGGGCAACCGCTGCAAATGAGTGTGCCAGCAACGCCAGGCGAATCACTGGAATCGGGAAATACGGCGCAAACCACGGCCGCCAGATAATCACACCACTGACCAACAGCAGAAGCAGCAGTAAGATTGCTCCCCAAAACACGCATTTCTGCCCGAAGTTATAACGCCCTGTATCGCCCACTTCCTGGTTCTGAGCAATCTTATGGATGTTTTTGGCCCATAAAATATCATCCCGTGTCACCAGGTTGTGGTGCCAGTAACGGAAAAACATCAGGATAAATGAACAGAACATCAACACCCCGGCAAAGGGGTGAAGAATGCGTGCCAGTTGCGGTGTGCCAAAAATATTCATCAGCCAGTTAAACGACGGGAAAAAGAACCCCAGGCCACTGATGGCGACAAACAAAAAGCAGAACGCTGTAATCCAGTGGTTAATACGTTCCGGTGCCGTATAGCGAATAATCTTGTCTTCTTTCTTCATTATTCAGCCCCTTCCTTTTCTTTTTGTCCTTTGTGTTCTTTCCCGTGGGTTTCGCCTTCATCTTCCGGTTCAGCTCGGTTTGGCCCAACCCCCACATAATGGAACACGCTGGCGGCGAAAGTGGCGGCAAAGCCGATAGCTGCCAGTGGTTTCCAAATGCCTTTCCAGAATTTCACCGTCTCACTAATTGCGGGGTTTTCTGGCAAACCATGGTAAAGCCCTGGGCGGTCGGCATGATGCAGCACGTACATAACATGGGTACCGCCAACGCCCTGCGGGTCATACAGCCCGGCATTTTTGAAACCACGGGTATTCAGCTCTTCTACACGTTCCTGCGCCAGCACCTGCATCTCTTCTTTACTGCCAAAGTGAATCGCCCCAGTTGGGCAGGTTTTTACACATGCTGGCTCCTGGCCCACCGTGACGCGATCCACACAGAGTGTGCATTTATACGCACGGTTATCTTCTTTGTTGATGCGCGGCACATTGAACGGGCACCCGGCAATGCAGTAACCACAACCGATGCAGTGTTCAGACTGAAAATCCACAATACCGTTCACATACTGAATAATGGCCCCTTCAGACGGGCAGGCTTTCAGACAACCAGGGTCACTACAGTGCATGCAGCCATCTTTGCGAATCAGCCATTGCAAGCGGCCATCTTCCACCACTTCGGAAAAACGCATCACGGTCCATGATTTGGCGCTGAGATCCATCGGGTTGTCGTACACCCCATGGTTGTGCCCCACTTCGTCGCGAATGTCGTTCCATTCGGAACATGCCACCTGGCAGGCCTTACAGCCAATACAGCTGGTGACATCAATTAACTTCGCCACTTCCTGTTTGTGGTCCCGGGCCTGTGGCGCGGGCGTCAAACCATTGGTTGCCGAGCGGCGTAAAATATCCTGAGATTGATATGACATTGTTTATTATCCCCCTTACACCTTTTCCACATTCACGAGAAACGCCTTATATTCCGGCGTTTGTGAATTGGCATCCCCAATGCTGGGTGTCAGGGTGTTTGCCAGAAAACCTTTACGGGTGGTGCCTTCGAAACCCCAGTGGCAAGGCACGCCAATGGTATCAACTGTTTTGCCATCAATTTTCAGGCGCGGAATACGTTGAGTGACCACCGCTTTGGCTTTGATATAGCCACGTTTCGAACTCACTTTCACTTCATCGCCCGCAACAATGCCTTTCTCTTTTGCCAGTTCACTGCCAATTTCCACAAACTGCTCCGGCTGAACAATCGCGTTAAGCAATGCATGCTTGGTCCAGTGACGGAACAGCTCGGTAATGGAGTAACTGGTGGCGACATACGGAAAATCATGGGCCGTACCCATCATGGCTTTATCGCTGGCATAAAGGCGCGCCACCGGGTTCCAGGTTACTGCCGGATGAAGCGGGTTAGTGCCTATAGGTGATTCAGTGGGCTCGTAATGTTCCGGGAATGGCCCATCGGCGAGTTTATCCAGCCCGAATAAATGCCCCATGCCATCCTGCATCATGATAAATGGCCCGACATTTTTCTCCGGCGCAGCCGTCACCGGGTAATCCGGCACATCCAAACCTGCCCACTTCGTGCCATTCCACTCAATGAGCGCGCGTTTCGGGTCCCAGGCTTTACCCTGTGCATCAGCCGATGCGCGGTTATACAGAATGCGGCGGTTAACCGGCCAGGCCCAGGCCCACCCCGATATGGCGCCAAGACCCGATGGGTCGGCATTATCACGCCGTGCCATTTGGTTGCCTGCCTGAGTCCAGCTACCACAGTAGATCCAGCAGAAACTGGCTGTTGAACCATCGTCTCGCAGTTGAGCAAAACTGGCTAGTTGTTCACCCTTTTTCAGGCTGGTTTGGGTAGCGACATCCTGAACATCCTGCACGGCATAACCACTGGCTTCACGCGCGACTTCTTCAGGCATCGGGTCGTGTGGGTCGTTGTATACCCAACGCGTGTTCAGGAGTGGTTCTGGTGCAACGCCGCCTTCGTGCTGGTACAACTCACGCAGGCGCATAAACAAGTGCCCGAGAATTTTACCATCGTTCCAGGCCTCGCCCGGTGGCTGTGCTGCGGCCCAGTGCCACTGTAGCCAGCGTGATGAGTTGGCGATAGAACCATTTTCTTCCGCAAAGCAGGAAGAAGGCAGGCGGAAGACTTCTGTCTGAATAGCAGCAGAATCAACCGCATTCATTTCGCCCTGGTTTTGCCAGAAGCTGGCGGTTTCAGTGCTTAATGGGTCAATCACCACCATATATTTCAGTTTTGAAAATGCCCGTTGCGCTTTATTTTTATCCGGGAATGCTGCCAGCGGGTTAAAGCCCTGCACCAGGCAGCCAGTGAATTTCCCTTCTGTCATCATTTCTGCCTGGGTAAGGCAGTCGTAGCTTTTATCCCACTTCGGCAGCCAGTCGTATCCCCATTGGTTCCCTACCTGAGCGGCATCACCAAACATGGCTTTCATAAAGCTGACGAAAAATTTCGGTGTATTGCCCCAGTAATTGACCTGGCCTGGCAAGAGTGCGTGCGGTGTGTTTTCCCCAAGGTACTGTTCCAGCGTGCGCTGTTTTTCTGATGGCAATTTCAGATAACCGGGCAGGCTTTGGGAGAGCAGGCCGAGGTCTGTAAAACCCTGTACATTAGAATGGCCACGCAATGCATTAATACCACCACCAGGCATACCGATATTCCCCAGCAATAACTGAATCATTGCCGAAGCACGGATAATCTGTGCGCCATTGGTATGGTGAGTCCAACCCAGTGCATAAAGAATGGTTGCCGTTCTGTTTGGTACAGCGGTGGTAGCCAGTTGTTCGCAAACATGCAGGAAATCCGCCTGTGAAGTACCACACAGGTTTTCAACCATTTCAGGCGTGTAACGCGCAACATGCTGCTTGAGCAGGTTAATGACACAACGCGGATTTTGCAGCGAGTCATCACGTTGCGCCATCCCGTCGGCATCCAGCGCGTAAGCCCAACTGGTTTTATCGTATTTGTGGTGTTTTTCGTCGAAACCACTGAACAGGCCATCGTTAAATGCGTAATCGTCGCGCACCAGCAATGCCGCATTGGTAAAGGCTTTTACATACTCATGCTGGATTGCATTATGGCTGAGCAAATAATTAATCACCCCCAGCAAGAATGCGGCATCCGAACCTGCGCGAATAGGTGCGTAACGGTCGGCAACCGATGCAGTGCGGTTAAAGCGCGGGTCTACCACCAGCACAGTAGCCTTATTATGGTTTTTCGCCTCCACCACCCATTTAAAACCTACCGGGTGCGCTTCAGCCGGGTTGCCACCCATTACCAACACTACATTGGCGTTTTTAATGTCGTTCCAGTTATTGGTCATAGCACCGCGGCCAAAGCTGGGTGCCAGTGCTGCCACTGTAGGCCCGTGGCACAAACGCGCCTGGTTTTCCACAGCCAACATGCCCAATGCCCGCGAGAATTTCTGGTCCAGAACCCCGGTTTCATTACTGGCGGCAGAAGAACAAAACATTGCGGTAGTCAGCCAGCGGTTGACTGTTACTCCTGCACTATTCGTGACCTGGAAGTTCGCATCGCGGTCTGCTTTCATCAGGCGGGCAATACGCTCAATGGCGTCTTCCCAGCTAATACGTTGCCAGGTATCACTGCCAGGTGCACGGTATTCCGGGTATTTAAGCCGTTGTTCGCTATGAATATAATCCACCACCCCGGCACCTTTCGGGCATAAAGACCCACGGCTGACTGGATGGTCCGGGTCTCCCTCTACATGGAATATTGAAGAAGTGGCATTTTTCGCGCCATCACCCAGACTGTAAATCAGCATACCGCAGCCTACTGAGCAGTAAGTGCAGTTATTGCGGGTTTCTTTGGCGCGAATAAGTTTATATTCACGAGTGCTGGCATGTGCTGTTACGGGTGTGAATCCTAGTGCAGCAAGGGTGGTGCCAGCCATTCCCCCTGCACAGACTTTAAAAAATCCTCTGCGATTGACCTGCATCCTTATGCCCACATTATTTTTATTGATTAAAGTGGGTATACGGTATCAGGCAGCAAAAATTGTAAATTGATTGTAATCAATTTCCGCAAAATAAATTGCTACTGTTACCAGTATTGGTGGGAAATTAACCAATCATTTATAGCCGTAACAAAAGATTGAAAGCACGGCCAGCAGTTATGCCGGTATTGGTCTGGCCGTTGTTAATGGAAGAAAAGTTAATGCAAGAAAAGTTAATGGGAGAAAATTGATGGGAGAAAAACCGATAGGAGAATGTTAACAGGCATAAAGCTTGCGAATATGCTCATCAGCCACGAGCAGTTCACCCTTTAATTCGGCATACAACTTTGCCATATAATCAACCAGGAAGTTAGCATTATGGCGCGCAAGGTCACGGCCTGTTTCTGTTTGCATTTTTGCGGGGAGTGCAAGCAGCTTTTTGCGAAAATGGTCTAATGCATAGCGCGAATCATCCAGCTCGCGTGACTCTGCCATTGGGTCCTGTGCATCGAATAATGGCCGCCCCAACGCACCGGAAACATAGAATACACGGGCAAGACCAATGGCACCAAGGGATTCCAGGCGGTCAGCATCCTGTACTATTTTGGCTTCTATTGTTTCAGGCATAATCCCCGCGCTGAAACTGTGTGCGGCTATCGCGTGGGCGACTGCATCATAGCTCTGCACCGGGAAATCCGGAAAATAGCTGGCAAGAATTTGCCGCGTTTTTTCGGCGGCCATCCTGGAGGCAAGGTGGCGTTCAGGGTGGTTTTTAGGCAAATTAACCACATCATGAAAATAACATGCCGTTAACACAACCAACTCATCGCCTGTATGTTGCCGCAAAATCTTCTGCGCTGTACCCCAAACTCTGCGAAAGTGAGATAAATCATGGGCTGCATCGTCCTGTGGGCCGTGCTGCAACAACCACTGTTCAAATTGTAACTGCCAGTTCTGTAATAACATTTATACTCCTGCCCGGTACATGTGCTGATACATTGTCAGTAAAAAATGACATCACAGTGACAGTCTAGCGATGATCCACCGGCCGGGTATACCAAACAACAGCCCCAAGCACTAAAGCAATTCCTCCCAATACTATCCCCCCTGCCAGCGCATCGAGCAGTTTTCCCGAAAATGTGCCATGGACATCTCCGGGTATCGGTTGTACCGCACTCACCACCCAGAAATAGCGCAGGATAGCCCACAGTGCATAAAGACAAAAAAGCCAGAAAGCGAGCAACGCCAGTTTGCCGCCCAGATCGCGGCGCGGTTTCTTATCCATAACAGTCAGATTCTCACAACAAATCATTGGTTAGCAGCCCATCGGGGCGAATGTGATTTATATCACACTTTATGCTTAGTGAGACTTGTTTCGTTCTGCGTGGCGCAGGAAACCAGATTTTTCTGCATTTTGAGTCGCTTTTGTTGTGCTTGTTAAACCATAAAATACTGCAACCCGTGATTAATGATTGTTTTTGCTTTACTGGTAACAAGCTGTGCGTGATTTCATGCCGCAAAATTAACATCTTGCGGGATAAAGATTATTTTTGCATTTTGTGCTATCCAACTACTATTCACATAAGCATTTTCATGAAATAATCAATCTGTTATTGCCTTTTTATTCCACTGTATATTCCTGACTATTTAAATTGAGTGCAGGTATATTAGCTCAACAGGTAGCCCCATTGCTGCCAGGGTTAATATTGCCACAACAATTTGAATGAGTAAGGTGACTGTTATTACGCCACCTGGCGGGCCTGTGCATATACTGGCAGGCTGATTGTTTATTTTTACGTTCTTTTAACTAATACCTTACCACTCGCCCCAGTAAACAGCCCCTAAAAAAACTGACAATACAAAACACAGCGGTGAATATTCAAATATTCGTAAACTCAGTATGTATAATAATCATTAAGCTTTAATCTCCTGCCTGATTATTAATGGAGAAAGGAATAAGAAATGAAATTACGCACTGGAATTGCCCTGTTCGGTTTAATCGCCTCAATGAGTACAGTTGCCGCAGAAAAAATGGATTGTGTAGCCACTGACACCACAGAGATAGAAGCTCGCTTTACCGCATGGAATGCGGCATTACAAACGGGAGATGCCCAGCAAGTAGCAGCCCTGTATGCTGAAGACGCCGTATTGCTGCCAACCGTTTCAAATCAAGTACGCCTCACCAATGATCAGCGGGTTGATTATTTCGAACACTTTTTAGAAAGTAAGCCGGTAGGCGAAATTAACCAACGTACTATTCGTTTAGGTTGCAACACAGCAATTGATAGCGGTATTTATACATTTACCTTTAGCGATAATACAAAAATTCAGGCACGGTATACATTTACCTACGACAGAGTGGGTAACCAGTGGCTGATCTCCTCACACCACTCTTCCGCTATGCCGGAAAAACAGTCCTGAAAAATAGTGTTATAGCCGCTATAACTCACATGTTGGACTAAAGAGAACTTGTGCGGGCACACGGTAATCGTGTGCCCGATACCACCCACCGACTGTTAGTGGCGAGGCGGTGGGTTATGGTCACCCTATGCTAACGGTGCAAAAACAAACGCCAAAAGTGCTGGAGATATTACTATTTTTTCACATTTTCATCCTAAATAACCAAATATTACTCAGGAAGAATTCTGGCATAAATAGGGTTTTAGCATAACAGGAAAAAATAAAATGAGAGTTTTCGACCCATTCAAAATTAAACATTAAAATTATTCTATGATATTTAAAATACATTGTTTACATGGCACCTTAATTTATATTAAAAATTGCACTTAGCATTATAAGCAACTTGACATAGGCTTCTGTGCAATCCCCCTGGCAATCATCATTCTTTATTTTTTTCATTTGTATTTCATACCACAGCCCTGTTTCATAAGCCATATACCCCCCACAAATAGCCATATTGGCAGATGGTGTTCTTTTTTATTCTGTTTGCACAGCACAAAATCTATTGAGTTCAACTTAACGCCAGGTGTGAAGTAGATCAAAGCCCAAGGAATCCCTGCTACGCAACGATTGATATTTGCCACAAATCAGGGGATAACGAGCCCTTGTAAAAGCGCTCCAGTGGGTACAGCATTTACCCTCAGCACCGGCACGTAACGGGCTACAATAAAATCTTGAGCATAAATATTACAGCCAAAGATGCAGCACAGTGTATACAGTGGATTGTTTTCTTAATGGATTGTCTCAGCGGGACGTTTGTCACTGAAAAGAGATAGGGTAAGTGCTTGAATACTGGCGGAGAGAGAGGGATTTGAACCCTCGGAGGGGTTACCCCCTCAACGGTTTTCGAGACCGTCCCGTTCAGCCGCTCCGGCACCTCTCCGCATCAACGGTTGCCATGATGCACCCGTTTTTGGCATTTTAACAGTCCCGGTCTCCGCTTTACGTTTAACTGACGAGATTGCGAGCAAATAACGATGATTAAATGGCCATGGCAAGACAGCGACACACAGCAGGCACTTTCCCCCATGTGGAAAAGTGCACTGGCAATCCCTGTTCTTGCGCCGCTGAACCCTGAAGAACAACAAAAGCTGGTACGCCTTGCCAGCCGTTTTTTGCAACATAAACGCCTGGTTCCATTGCAAGGCCTGGAATTAAGCGAAGAAAACTCTGCCCGAATCGCCTTGCTGTTTTGCCTGCCGGTACTCGAGCTTGGTTTTGAATGGCTTGATGGTTTCCATGAAGTGCTTATTTACCCTGACCCTTTTGTTGTCGATGATGAATGGATTGATGATTTTGGCCTGGTTCACCACCAGCGTATTGTTCAATCCGGGCAAAGTTGGCAGCAAGGGCCCGTAGTGCTTAACTGGCTGGATGTGCAGGATTCTTTTGATGCGTCAGGCTTCAATCTTATTTTTCATGAAGTGGCCCACAAACTGGATGGCCGGAATAATGGTGTAACCAACGGTGTGCCAATGATAGCGCTACGTGACGTCGCCGGCTGGGAGCATGATCTGAATGCAGCAATGGAAATAATTCAGGAAGAAATAGACTTAGTTGGAGAAAATGCCGCCAGTATTGATGCCTGGGCAGCGTCTGACCCAGCTGAATGTTTTGCTGTTTTAACTGAGTATTTTTTCAGTGCGCCAGACTTGTTTGCTACCCGTTTTCCATCACTTTGGCAACGTTTTTGCCATTTTTACCGCCAGGACCCACAAATACGGCTTAAAACGAGTGATGGATCCCATTATTCCGTGCAATAAACACCCGAAACGCCCGTTAATTCACCAAATGAATCAGTCAGTTAACCAGGGTATTGACACATAAGTTCAGGCTCAGTATTATGCGCCCCGTTCACACGATTCCTCTGTAGTTCAGTCGGTAGAACGGCGGACTGTTAATCCGTATGTCACTGGTTCGAGTCCAGTCAGAGGAGCCAAATTTAAGAAGCCCGCTTAAGGAAACTTAAGCGGGCTTTTTGCTGTTGTATATGTTACGCATCAGTTAAAAATAGCTTGCAGACTGGCCAACACTTCATCTACAACTGCGCCAAGTATGCCTTCACGCCCCTTGCCCTGCCTCACCATGAAGATAGTTCATGTTGGAGTGAAATTAACTCTCTTTCGCTCATCCAACCGCTCTGGCATAACTGTGGTTATTAACCTCTTGATAACATGATGACCGCAATGAATAATGAATTTACCTATACGGTTAAGCGCAGCAACTTCGACGAAAATTATAACCCGTCAGAAAATACGCGTATTACCACCAATTTTGCAAATTTAGCTCGTGGGAGCAACCGCCAGCAGAACTTGCGTAACACGCTGGTGATGATTAACAACCGTTTCAATAACCTGGCCCATTGGGATAACCCCAAAAGCGACTGTTATGCAGTTGAGCTGGAAATCATTTCCGTTGAGATGAACATTCCGGGCACCACCACCACTTTCCCGGCAATTGAAATTTTACAAACAACGATTGTCGATAACAAAACCGGGCAGCGCATCGCGGGTATTGTTGGTAATAATTTCTCTTCTTACGTGCGGGATTATGACTTTAGTGTGTTGCTGCCAAATCATAATAACAACCAGGCAAAATTCACTATTCCGGAACACTTTGGTGATTTACACGGGAATATATTTAAGCACTTTATTAACTCACATGAATACAAAGAAAATTTCAACAAAGCACCTGTAATTTGCCTCAGTGTGTCCAGCCAGGTCAGCTACCAGCGCACCGGAAATCAGCACCCGGTACTGGGTATTGAATACCAGCCGAGCGCCAGCTCATTAACCGAAAAATACTTCGCAAAGATGGGGCTGCAAGTGCGTTACTTTATGCCGAACAACAGCGTTGCCCCGCTGGCATTTTACTTTTCTGGTGACTTACTACGTGATTACACTGACCTGGAGCTTATCAGCACCATCAGCACTATGGAGACCTTCCAGAAAATTTACCGGCCAGAGATCTATAACGCCAATTCGGCCGCCGGGCAATGCTACCAGCCAAACCTCAGTAACCAGGATCATTCACTCACTACCATTGTTTATGACCGCGAAGAGCGCACACAACTGGCGATTGAGCAGGGTAAGTTTACTGAAACGTATTTCATTAAACCCTACGAAAACATTCTTGCGCAATGGTCTGCTAACTATGCAATTGCTAACAGCGCAAATTGATTAACGAAAAATAAAAGGTTTTCTATTATGAAAAAATTGCTACCCACTTCCACGGCTGGCAGTTTGCCTAAACCCTCATGGCTTGCACAACCAGAGACATTGTGGTCCCCGTGGAAATTACAAAACGGTGAACTCATTGAGGGTAAACAGGATGCGTTGAGTTTGGCATTGTATGATCAACTTCGTGCGGGTATTGATATTGTCAGCGACGGCGAGCAAACCCGCCAACACTTCGTCACCACGTTTATTGAGCACCTGAGTGGTGTTGATTTTGAAAAACGTGAAACGGTGCGTATTCGTAATCGCTATGATGCCAGCGTACCCACTGTTGTGAGTGCCGTAGAGCGCCAAAAACCGGTATTTGTTGAAGATGCCAAATTCTTACGCCAGCTCACCAAACAGCCGATCAAATGGGCCCTGCCCGGCCCAATGACCATGATCGATACGCTCTATGATAACCACTATAAAAGCCGTGAAAAACTGGCCTGGGAATTTGCCAAAATTCTTAATCAGGAAGCTAAAGAATTAGAAGCAGCCGGTGTCGATATTATCCAGTTTGATGAACCGGCATTTAATGTCTTCTTTGATGAGGTGAATGACTGGGGAATTGCCGCGCTGGAAAGAGCCATTGAAGGGCTTAAATGCGAAACGGCAGTGCATATTTGCTACGGCTATGGCATCAAAGCCAATACCGACTGGAAAAAAACGCTGGGTTCAGAGTGGCGCCAGTACGAAGAGACTTTCCCGAAACTGCAGGCATCAAATATCGATATTATTTCGCTGGAATGCCATAACTCCCACGTTCCGCTGGAACTGCTTGAACTTATCCGTGGGAAAAAGGTAATGGTGGGCGCTATAGACGTGGCAACCAACACCATAGAGACGCCAGAGGAAGTCGCCAGTACATTACGCAACGCACTTCAGTTTGTTGATGCCGACAAGCTCTATCCTTCGACCAACTGCGGTATGGCCCCCCTTTCCCGCCGAGTTGCCAATGGTAAGCTCAATGCACTCAGTGCCGGGGCTGACATTATCCGCCGCGAACTGGCCACAAAATAATTTTGCCCACAAAAAAGCCTGCGCTAAGCAGGCTTGAACCTGATGACAAACCTCATGTACGCACAGGCGAGAGGATGTCACCCAATAAAAAAACAGGAAAATCAATTCATTGGTTTTCGGCTGCTAACTAAAAAGAAGGAAAAACCACGCTTTTTCCTTCTTTTTCATCAATCTGAAGCCTGCGCTAAGCAGGCTTTTTAATTACTCACGCTTTCAGGAACCGGGAGCCCATTAACGCTTAATGGCTGTCATCTTCACGGTTGCGGGTCACAATCAGTGGCTCGATGTCACTCTCCTTCTGAATCACCAGCGTTTCATCCCCGCGCAGACACGCACCACCATAGCTGCCACCAACGGTGAAAGTGCACACCTGCAAATAACGCCCGGAGACTTTTGGCAGGCACCATAATTGCTGGTAGATATTTTTGCGGTCAACGAATTTCCCCTGTGTTTTATCCAGCACTTCATCTTGTCCGCTGATAAGGTCGATATTGCTGCCGCAACGGCCAGATATTGGCTTCACGGCATAACCGGTTTTTGCCAGTTCATCGTTGACATGGAAATCCGTATCCAGCAAATAGCGGTGGTGAGGAAACAGCGACCACAGCACCGGCAGAATCGCCTTGTTACCAGGAATCACCGTCCATAACGGCTCAAATACCATCACTTCCGGGCGCAACAACACATCAATTAACCGGACTTCATTTTGTGGGTGCCCTGTGCGAATAGGAACTGCGGCATATTCGGTTTCACTGACTTCACGGACCTGTTCCAGCGCCGTTTCCCACGCCCAGGTTTTCCAGACACAGTTAACCAGCCTGCCTTCATCATCAATCAATTCCCCGGCGCTGTTCCAGCTCAGTGAAGAGAGCCCGCAAACCACCTTGCATTCAAACCCGGCATTTTCCAACGAGCGTTGCATAAACATCGCGTGGTATTTCTCTTCCACGTCGTCATCCAACATGATGTGAACAAAAGGACGCGCATCACTGTGTTTCCAGGCACCGGCAAGCTCTTCAAGCAACCCTTCTGATGGGTTATACCCCATACCTGGGTAACCTTTTTTCGCCCATTCACTAAGAATCAACCCACCTTCTGTGTGGCAGGAGGCAGAATCCGCGTTGTATTCATAAACTTTGATACCCCGCTCATCCATGCAAAAATCCAACCGACCAGTGACCATATGATGGCGGCGTTGTTGCCATGACAGGCGCAAACGTGGCCAAAGAATTTTTGGAATATCAAAAAGTTCCAGCAGGCTGTCATCCTTCAGCACTTTATCTGTCGCGTGCAAATACATTAAATGCAGCTCATTGGTTGCTTTGATTAACTCCTGCTCTGCATCTTCGCTAATGGTGAAATAACGGTAGGGATCCTGATTAATACTGTAGCCATTAGCAGCAATATACGCTTCTTGTACTGGGTCTTTATCATTAAGCCAGCGGCCATTAAATTGCCCCTGTTCGGAGAGCCTTGCGCCAGTAATAGCCAGCTTTTGTGCAGGGATTTCAGGTTGCGGTAACGTGCCCTGGGTATCGTCGCTTTGAATCATCCACCCCAGAATAGTTGTGTCGTCAAAGGTATCTTTCAGGGTGTAATGGCCGCCATGAATTTCAAGCTCCAGTTCTCTGGTCCATTGCTGCCCTGCTGGTAATGGGGAGTGAATAACATTTTGTTCAGCGATACGCACTTTGTTACCCAGCAACTGCGTAATTACTGCAACATGGCCGGTGTGCTTGAATTCCCCGCCCTTTTGCCAAATAAGCAATGCACCTGCGACAGGAGGCCGGGTAGCGCCATTTGCCACAGCCTGTAAAGGCAGCAAATTATCGTTTACTACCTGGCGCAAAAACCGCAACGAGAAAATCTCATACGCCATGCCGACATCAGTAAATACCACACCGTAGTTCAGGAACATAAAACGCCGTGCGAACTCCACACATTGCCATTTATGCCCCATGTATTCGTTCCCAATATAACTGCGAAATGCCGCGTCATCAGGAAAACTCTGTGGATCCAAACTGCTGTAATTAGAGGAATAGATAGCAACCCCGCCAGGTGCGTACCCTAACAATGTGCCAAATGGCGCATCACACCCGGTTGTTCCTTTACTCATGTGCTGACCTTACATAATACGGCCTGAGTCACTCCCTTTACCCTTCCGTCATGCTCTTCGGCTCAGGCGCTGTCCAGACGGAGAAGCCATTATCATAGCACTGCGCATCTTTTTGCCAAGCTACTGCCGGGGGTTACAGCACTGCGGTTCCAGTACACTGATTTGTATCAATTTGTCTCAAAAGACCCAGAAATTCCCATCTGAGATGATAAGCAAAATATGATTAAATTCAGTTCATTGGACATATCACACCAAGGAAAATTATTTCATTCATCGAGAAACCATTCGAAAAAAACGCACAATTAGGGAAACTCTCGTTGAGCAATCACCTATGGTTATTGGCATTGCAGGTTCCATAACCCAAAAGGAGCAGACATATGTCTAAAGGTCTCAATGGTAAAGTGGCACTGGTAACAGGTGCAGCACAAGGTATTGGCCGTGGAATTGCATTGCGATTGGCAGAAGAAGGCGTGAATCTCGCACTGGTTGATCTTCAAAAAGAAAAACTGGCACATGTGCTTGAAGAAGTCACTGCCAAAGGTGTTCGTGCCACAACATTTGGCGCAGATATCAGTAAGCGTGAAGATGTTTACGCCGCCGTTGACCATGCAGTACAAGAGTTGGGCACACTGGATGTAATGATTAACAATGCAGGTATTGCACAGGTAAAACCCATTGCCGATATCATGCCTGGCGACCTGGAGAAAATCCTCAATATTAATATTGGCGGTGTAACATGGGGTATTCAGGCTGCTGCAGCAAAATTTAAGGCGTTAGGGAAGAAAGGGAAAATTATCAGTGCTTCTTCCATTGCCGGGCACGATGGTTTTGCGATGCTGGGCATGTACTCAGCGACCAAATTTGCAGTGCGTGCCCTCACCCAGGCCGCAGCAAAAGAGTATGCCAGCGCGGGTATCACCGTGAATGCTTATTGCCCCGGCATCGTGGGTACTGACATGTGGGTTGAAATTGATAAACGCTTTGCAGAAATTACCGGTGCCCCGGTAGGTGAGACTTATAAGAAATATGTTGAGGGTATCGCGCTGGGCCGTGCACAGACCCCGGATGACGTTGCTGCGCTGGTTGCTTTCCTCTCCAGTGATGACTCAGACTATATCACCGGCCAGGCCATTCTTACTGATGGTGGCATCGTTTACCGCTAGTCCGTTATAAACTGACTAAACAGGCTGCCGAAGCAGCCTGTGTGTCTGATGACAAACCTCATGTCCGCACAGAGCAAGAGGGTGTTACCCAATAAAAGCCAGGAAAATCAATTTATTGATTTTCGGCTGCTAACTAAAAAGAAGGGAAAACCACGCTTTTTCCTTCTTTTTCATCAATCTGACACGTTGCGTATTGAATTAGCGCAAGTTGGCAGACTTAGAGCCATTCAGTACATCTTCAATAGCCGAGCTAAGCTCATTGATTTCAAACTTCGCCACATAACCATCTGCACCCACTTTACGCACATGGTCTTCGTTTGCCGAACCCGACAATGACGAGTGGATAATCACCGGAATACGCTTCAGAGACTCTTCCCGCTTGATATTACGGGTCAGAGTAAAGCCATCCATTTCAGGCATTTCAAGGTCAGTCAGCACCAGGCCAATTTTGTCACTAACCGGCACGCCTTCACGCTGAGCATCATCCATTATTTTCTTAATACAGTTCCAGGCCTCAAGACCGGTTACATTAGAAACAAACGGGATGCTCATAGCATTCAGTGCCTGTTCCAGCATCGAGCGCGCAACTTTTGAATCTTCGGCAACAATCGCCACGGCACCGGGTTTGATGTTGAAACGCTTGGCTTCCATCGTGTCTTCATGCACTTCACGCGCCGTTGGAATGATGTCGCACAGGATCTGTTCTACATCCAACACCAGAGAAAGACGGTTGCTTGCCGGGTCGGTATCGAGACGTGCAATACTGGTAATGTAGCTATTGCTCACACCTGCTTCAGCAGCATGTACCTGGCTCCAGTCAAGACGCACAATGTCATCTACTGTTTCAACCGCAAACGCCTGGGTACTACGGGCATATTCTGTTATTAACAAAATATTCAGCCCTGTTTCAGGCTTACACCCAACAACTGCCGGTAAATCAATAACCGGTATCACCTGACCACGAAGATTCACCATGCCCATCATTGGCGACTGCATACCGGCCGCTTTGGTTAACACAGGCATGGGCACAATTTCTCGCAACTTAAACACGTTTATGCCAAACAGTTCCGGTGGTTCTCCCGGGCCGGGCACACCCAGACGAAACAGCAACAACTCGAACTTATTGGATAATGTGAGGTTTGTTCTTTCCTCAATCTCTTTTTGAAAGTTATCCATGTTTTCCTCAGTGTGGTCGGTGTTGGGGTGAGATAACAAAACAACACGAGTGATTGAGACAAAGACGTAACAGACTTCCTCGCCTTCACTTTACGTGCTAACGGCAATTTTTGACCAGCTATCACTCTTTATCGGCAGCGCACGGCAAAATTACAGTTGTTAATACACCTTTTTCAATTTTCGTTAAGCTGCGCAGCAATTTTGTTGTTATGCCTGAATTATTCGGGGGAAAACATACCTCTGGCGAGGTAGCTGGCGGGAGGTGGCACACAGAATTGATGTAATCAGAAATGCAAAACACCGCACAGAGCGGTGTTTCAACTTAAAGCGCTGCTTATCCCAAAAAATTAGCCTACCAACATCAGTTCGCGATTTTCCAGTGACGGGCGGGAGACCAGGGATAACAAAATATCTTTTACTGCCTGGGCCTGAGGAGACAACTGAGTGCGCGCCGACAGGTTCAATGACAGAGGCAGGTTCATTGATGGCGTAGTTATACGAGCCATCCAGCCATTTGATGCGCTGACTAAAGAGCGGGCAGCCGATTCCGGCAACACTGTTACGCCCATACCACTGGCAATAGCGGCTGTCAGGGTAGAAATAGACTCGATTTCGCCAATGATTTTGGCGGTTAAGCGGCGCAATGAAAATGCTTCATCAACACGTTTACGTACAGCGCTGTAATCCCGTGGCAAGAACAGATTCATTTCTGCAACAGCTGCGAGGTCAACGGTTTGCCCTGGGCATTCACTGGTACCAACCAGATATAACTCTTCTTTTAACAGTGGCTGGCTGGTGATACCCGCAGTCGGCGCGCGGTCATACAATACAGCCATATCCAGTTGCCCACTGAGCAATTTATCATTCAGTACTGATCCACTGTTTTCGTGCAGGTAAACCAGCACATCAGGCAGTTCGTTACGTACAGCCTGCAACAACGGCATAATGATAGAAGATGCTGCAGTACCTGGTGCCAGGCCAATGGACACTTGCCCACTAAGGGTTTGCCCAACGTTGTTAACGGCAAGCTGCGCCTGTTCACACTGGCGCAAAATAGTACGAGCATGGGCGTAGAGAATTTTCCCGGCTTCTGTCGGTGTCACTCCACGTTTTGTGCGGATTAACAGTTGCTGATCCAACTCCCCTTCCAGGGTAGCCACTTGCTGGCTAAGCGCGGGTTGCGCTATGTGCAAGACTTCGGCGGCCTGAGTCAGGCTACCAATATCGACGATTTTCACGAAGTACTTCAGTCGTCTTAAGTTCATTTTGCCTCCTGTACGGAATGCCCTTGCCATGTCGGCAGCTATCATGTCCCTGTATGTATAGCAATATGCTTGCCAGTTTTCCGAAAGTGCTAAATTGTGGGCTAACAGGCTGGATAATAAGAGAAACTAATCAACCTCTACGCAGTTATTACTAAAACACAGGACTACACCTGCCCCATAAGAGACACTTATGCACCATAGCAGTGCGCACTGAGCCTGCTTTGAGTAAAAAAAAACCAACTGCTGAAATAGCCAGCAATCAGTATTAAAAACGCTTTCCAGGCTTTGACAACCTGTTACACCCTCGTTATTATGCGCCCCGTTCACACGATTCCTCTGTAGTTCAGTCGGTAGAACGGCGGACTGTTAATCCGTATGTCACTGGTTCGAGTCCAGTCAGAGGAGCCAAATTTAAGAAGCCCGCTTAAGGAAACTTAAGCGGGCTTCTTGCTTTTGTGTATGGTGCACATCAGTTCAAAATGGCTTCCAGCCTGGCCAGCACTTCATTTATCACTGCATCAGGTATACGTTCCAGCCGCTTACCGTTCCGGGCACCTATATCGATAGTTCTTGGCTGGTCGCAGCGAATAACTCCCGCTGTTTTTGTACCCGCGCCTTCCAGTGAGACGGTAAAACCGGCTGTGCGCGCGAAGTTTCCACCACTGGTAACGGGAACAACAACCGGTAACCGAGTCAGCTTGTTGAACGATGCCTTCGATACGATAAGCACTGGGCGTTTTCCGCTTTGTTCATGACCAGCAATCGGGTCCAGTGAAACAAGCCAGATTTCCCCTCTGTCCATTTACAGAATCTCCTTGCCTACCGCAGGTGCATCAACCCATTCCCGGGCCTCTTCGCTTATTTCAGCGTGCGGGTCGCACTCCGCCAACAGTTCTTCGAGCGAATAGCGGGGACGTTTTTGAGGTTCAATAACCAGGCAGCCATTATCAATGGTCATGCCCACTTCGCTGTCTATCGACAACCCCAGCGTTTTCAGAACAGCGGGAGGGACCGCCAGCATGACAGATCCGCCAACCTTTTTCAGACGAGTGGTATACATAGAACACCTCCAAATATTATATTTAAATATAACATCAGAGGAAGGCGGTGCACAATTTTCAATCAGTTCCATTGTGGTTAGTCTCCTTAGCACAGCAAAAGTAAAGCTCGATTCCTCACTGTGAACTTCTGTCTCAGCAACATGGTCGGGTTGCGGGATTACAACCTTTATATCCACCCACCACCCACGCGGCAGAAATCAAAAGCCTGCGGTTTACACCACAAAATCGTAGTGCGTGCCGTCAGGCAGTTCTATATCCAGGCGTAGTTTGCCGCCAGTGGCTTCCACATAACGTTTCAGTGTGGAAAGTTTGAGATCGCGCCCTGGTTTCTCCATACCTGCAACCGTAGGCTGGCGAATACCTAAAGCCTGAGCCATTTCCACCTGGGTTTTCTGCACTTTTTCACGCAGTTCTGCCAGGTGGATATTCAGCATGATGTCTGCAGCTTGTGCCTGTGCCTGTGCTACAACGCCCTTTTTCTCTGCAGCAATAATTTGTTCCAGTGTTCTGCCCATCGCATTACTCCTGTGGCTCTGGTTTTCTCAACCAGTCGTTAAATTCACGGTCAGCAAGCGGAACCATCACATCATAAAACCGCTTACCAAATGTTGCCTTATGCCCGGCGCACAACACAACAGCATTGCGAAATGGGTCAAAGGCAAAAAAGGCGCGAATGGGTTGCCCACGGCTTTGGATGCGTAACTCCTTCATATTGGAGTAGCGAGAGCCTTTAACGGTATCTACCCAGGGGCGGGGAAGTACCGGCCCTCTCTCCCTCAGTACCATTAATCCCGCCAATACACTGGCGCGGTCAGTATCATCCAGTGCCGTGAACCAGGCATCAAACCTGTCTGTTGTCTTAATCTTCCACACAACGCTGCCTCCGCAGAATATAGCCCTCAGGCAATATAGATGCAAAGCTATATTTGTAAATAATGCTTTGCCACCAATCCACGAAAGTGTGCCGGAAATAACGGTGTCCGGGGTTCTGTAAAAGAGAAAAGTACAGGCCCGCTTCCATAAAAGAACAGCGGGCCTGAAAACGTCATATTTTATTGCGAGGCAGCCCTCGCGAGCTGGCGAAAAGATTACTTACGCGCCACTTTTGCATTGTCGATGGGGGAAAAGACAGTGTGCGTTGCACTCTGCATTACTGGTGCAGGTGGCTTATTACGGTTCTGGTAGCCCACATTATTGTTCCCCCATAAATTTTCATAAGGCATACCAGCCAGGGTTTCCACCGCCGCTCGTGTTGCCTGGGGCACATTTGCCACCAGCGCCACGCCATCTTTATGCATTTGCGCTGTTGCTTCGCGCAGCAGAGTGTGAGTTTGCAAATTGAGCTTAAAGCGCAGCGAAATAGCAAAACCGCAGGCAAGGACAATGACTGTTCCAATACTCAGAATAAACAAAATAGTATTACTTACCGTGGTACTTTGGGTTGCCTGGCCGGAAACAAAGCCAGAGAGTTGCAGAATAATGCCCACCAACATGACCGCTCCGGCCTGCGAAGCTTTGCGGGTCAGTGTCATGATGCCCGCAAAAATCCCTTCACGCCGTTGGCCAGTAATAACCTCATCCACATCGGCAATATAGGTGTAGATATTCCACGGAACATAATTGATTCCTCCCCGCCCTAACCCGGCAATGGCAGAAACCAATAACAACAATGCCATGACATCATTCAATCCGGCATACCACAGCACCGCCCAGGCAAGACAGCTGGCACCAAACAAGCATACAACCATGCGGTATGTTGGTGCTGGCCCGAATCGAATACACAGCGGGATCATCCCCACCACAGCAATAAATTGCAAAACAGCCATGGTCCCCAGCAAACTGGAGGCAACAGTGGCACTTTGCATCAACACAAACACGACGTAATAAGTGAATACCGCATTAAAAACATCCTGTGCGATATACCCACCTAAGTACATTCCCAAGTGCTGGCGAAAAATGCGAATGCGTAACGTTGAACCCAGTTCGACAAACAAGCGGTGCAAGCTTTGGCGCAGTGTTAAACCCTGGCGCATTTGCTCTGCTTTCAGGTGGCTTTCTGACCAGGCTTCCCGTGGGCGTTCCCAAGTAAAAAACCACACCAGTGTCAGCACAATGGCGCATATAGCCGCAAAAACCAGGCTGGCATAAAAAAAGGAGATAGCATTCTCTTTCCCGAAATGGCTAATCAGTATTCCGGGCAAAAACGCCGCAAGAATAGCGGATAACTGCGCCATGGAAATACGCGCCCCAGAAAAGCGGGTTTTTTGTTTAAAATCATCGGTCATTTCCGGTACCAGCGTTTCATAAGGCACCAGAATCATGGTGTACACCACATCAAACAATAAGTAAGTGACCAGGTAATACCAGAATGGCATACCGCTCAGCCACATCAGGCAGTAGCTGAATACACAAGGGATACCCAATAAGATGAAAAATTTACGGCGACCGAAGCGTTTGCCCGCCCAGGTATTGCCAAAATTATCGGTCAGAAACCCCATCAGCGGGCTAACAACAGCATCCAGCACACGTGCCAGAGCAAATATCAGCGTCGCTTCAATAGGTGATAAACCGCAGAAAGAGGTATAGAACCAGAGCAACCAGGCGGCCGTCAGTGCCGTTGTGCCTGCGCCGAGGAAATCCCCCGAGCCATAGGCAAGATAATGAATTAACCGGGGAGTACGTGTCTTCATAATTTTACCCTGTCGTAGTTAGTCATACAGGCAATAAATCCCTTACTCACCACACGTCGGAAGAAGGTCACGTTCAAAATAAGGCGATCCCTGGAGCGATACCTTTGCGTTTTTGCCACCCCCGTGTTCATGGTGGCAATAAGATGAAGATCTTCCCTCCCTCGCTCACCATTCTGAAATACCGTTTTCTTTATTCAGAAAAAACGTTCTTTAAAATTACATCAGGTTAAATTTAGCGACAGCCTGGCTAATGTCAGGCGGTCGTAATACAAATTTTCTTAACGAATGAATAAATGTGAGGAAGATCACTTTACTGCGGCGTATGCTAGTGCGGCCTTAGACCGTGCATAAGATAACGGCGGGGCAATTCACATCAGACAGGTTAAGGCTTGGTAATGAATATTATTGAAATAATAATGAATGCGGGCAAATCCGCAGTGAATGTCTCTCTTTATACCTTACTGCCGATTATGGTTGTTATGCTGGCAATCATGCGTTTTCTTGAATCAAAAGGCGTACTGGAAAAAATCGTTAAAGTGTTTGGCCCTTTGCTTAAACCTTTTGGCCTTGGTGGAATGAGCCTGTTTGCCATCATCCAGATGAACTTTGTCAGCTTTGCCGCCCCCATCGCCACACTCACCATGATGGATCGTCAGGGCGAATCGGATCGGCGTATGGCCGCAACACTCGCCATGTCTTTTGCTATGGGCCAGGCCAATGTGTTTTACCCGTTAATTCCCCAGGGCCTGCACTGGCTGCCAGCCATTGGTATTTCTATTCTGGGTGGGTTGGTTGCTGGCGCTGCTACCTGGCACCTGTTTGGCCGCCGTCTCTCATCGGAAAATTTTCGCACTGCCAGCACCAAAAACCGAGTAACACATAAAAAACAAGGTTTGCTTGCCATCATCAACCTTGCTGGTGCAGATGCCATCCGGTTGTCTGCCGGCGCCATTCCCATGTTGATCATTTCTCTGGCGGCAGTCAACATGCTGGAAGCCGTTGGTTTTGTGCATTTACTGGAAACGTTGTTGTCGCCACTGCTTAGCCTGGCCGGTATCTCGCCTGTGTTTATTCTTGCCACACTGGTAAAAACCATGGCGGGTGGGACAGCCTATTTTGGCGTAGCATCGGACTTGATCGCCCAGGGTAAATTTACGGTAACCGAATTAAACGCTTCTGCAGGGTTGCTGGTACAAACCCTGGATTTACCGGGTATTGGCATTTTCCTGGCGGTCAGTTCGCGCTTTGTGCGCCTGTTTCGTTACGTGCTGCCCGGTGCGCTGGTTGGGATAGCCGTACGGACCATTCTTCATATACTTATCTATAGCTGACACCCGATTCCACAAGGGTTATGGTAAATTGGCACCGCCATAACCCACAAGGAAGACGATGTTCAACTTATTATCTCCCCAGCCTGGTCCTGGTTTTATTCACCAGTATCGCTGTGGAACAACCGACCAATATCCGAAGATAACCGTCTGCCAGGCGTTTTTTGACACAAGCTTATGGCAAGATGAGTTGTTTCTCACTTCGGGTATTGTCTTCCCTGACGCACTGCTAAAAGCTGCCAGAAAACGTAAAGCCGAGTATTTTGCCGGGCGCTTTTGTTGCCAGCAACTTCTGGCCGCTCACGGGGTACACACCCCAGTGCTCTCACACCCGGACCGCTCACCGGCCTGGCCTGGCGGGTTTTGTGGTTCAATATCTCATACTCAGAACCAGGCGGTGGTTGTCCTGGCTCCGGTAAACCTTGGTATTTCCCCTGGGGTGGATACCGAAACACTGGCCCCACGCATCATGCGGGAAACTGCCGCTATGTTTACTTCCCCACCAGAACGCATAACGCTGCAACAATGCGCACTGGAATGGGAGCAGGCACTACTGGTTACTTTTTCGGCAAAAGAAGCCTTGTTTAAATCGTTATACCCGCAAGTCAAACGTTACCTGGATTTTGACTGTGCGGAAATAAGTGAGCTGAACACTGACCGGTGCACACTGACATTACGTTTAACCCAGCCGTTGTCTGCCACACTCCCTGCTGGTTACCGTTTTTATGGGAAGTGGCAATTTGCGGGCGATGTCGTAACAACGTGCTTTTTACCGCAAATACACCTGCCAGATACTGACAATTTATACAGTATTATGCCAGAATAATGGCTCCTGCCATTCCCCGGAGCCCAACATGCCAGATTATTGCCTGATGTCCGATACCCCAGCCGGGCCACTACTGTTACAGGCCAGTTCACAAGCGCTGGAATCTGTTCGTTTTCTGCGCACTTTTCCACTCAGTGAAGGCGAGAGTATTACCCAGGCCGCTCATCACCCCGTGTTGAGCCAGGCTTGCAAAGAGCTGAACGCCTACTTTGCCGGGGAGCTTACCTGCTTCAGTACCCCACTGGAGCCAGGCGGCACCGTATTTCAGCGCCAGGTGTGGGAAGCCCTGCGGCAAATCCCCTGGGGTGAAACCCGCACTTATGGCGAAATTGCCCACCAAATTGGCAACCCAGCGGCCAGCCGGGCGGTTGGCCTGGCGAATAACCGTAACCGCCTGCCCTTTTTTATTCCCTGCCACCGTGTGATTGGTGCCAGCGGGAAATTGGTGGGTTATGCAGGCGGCCTGGACGTAAAACAAGCACTACTGTCACTTGAAGGGATTCGTATCGCGCTGTAACCCAAGATTACGCGGCACCAAAGCGGGCCAGGTAAGCTTTACGCAAACGGGTAGCAACAGAACCCGGCCTGCCGCCCCCAATAAGGTTACCGTCCAGCCTGGTCACTGGCATCACAAACGTGGTAGCCGAAGTGATAAAGACTTCCCGTGCGCCATAGGCTTCATCAGGGCTGAACGCACGTGTTTCAATGCCCAGTTGGTGCTGCTGGCAAATATCCAACAATGCAGCGCGTGTAATGCCGGGTAAAATCGCCTGGCTTAATGCCCGGGTAACCAGTTTCCCGCAGGGGGTCACCATAAAGCAATTTGCTGAACTGGCTTCAGTTATCAGGCCATCCCGTACCAGTATTGCATCATCTGCGCCTTGAGACTGAGCCGCCATTTTTGCCATGCTGGCAGCCAGTAAACTCACCGTTTTAATATCGCACCGCTGCCAGCGAATATCCGGGCATGTCACCATAGACAACCCACGTTCTGCGCGCGGGTCCTGCAAAATATTGTGAGCCTGAGTGAACACGACAAGCGTGGGTGGAACAGAGGTATCCGGGTAGTGAAAATCACGCTTTCCCGGGTTGCCACGGGTTATTTGCAGGTACACACTCCCCTCCTGCACATGGTTACGGGCAACCAGTGTTTCATGTATTTTCTCCAGTTTGCCCACCGGCCAGGGGAGCGACAGTTCGAGCGCCTGGCAGGAGCGCTGCAACCGTTGCATATGTGCATGGAAATCGAGCAACTGCCCGTTAACCACCGCCGTCACTTCATACACCCCATCAGCAAATAAAAAACCCCGGTCAAAGACCGATACCCGCGCATGCTCTGCGGGGCAATAATCTTCATTCAACCATACCCATGATGACATGTTTCCTCCTTGTTTACCGTTCAGTGTGGCAGTTGTCACGCTAGCACGCTTCGCGCGCGTTTTTTCCGAAATGTTCGCGCTACAAACCACAAACTGAATAGAAACAACAGGCGAGCCAAATTTCCCCATGGCCATTTAATCGCATTCTGCTTTCGTTTATTTACTGCCGTGACATACTGAACCTCAGGGGAATAGTGGTTTACAACAGGAAAAATAAGGAGAGAGAGGATGCAAACTCATCGCACAGAACAAAACCTGACACCTGCGCAAGCTATCGAACAACTGGATGCTATGTTTGACGCATCAGTTAAAGCGCTGCGCAAAGCCATTGCGCTGTATATCGACACCGGCGCACTGCCTGATGCCACAGCAAGGCAACAAGGGTTATTTACTTACCCGGCGCTCCAGGTCACCTGGGATGGAGTGGCACGCAACCCGAAAAAGACCCGAGCTTACGGGCGCTTTACTCACCCCGGCTGTTACCGTACCACTATCACACGTCCGGCTCTTTTCAGCGCCTATTTAACTGAGCAACTTACCCTGTTGCAGGAAGATTACGGCGCGCAAATTAGTGTGGTCCCTTCCGACCAGGAAATCCCCTATCCTTATGTCATTGACGGCTCTTCATTGTCGCTGGATCGGAGTATGAGCGCCGGGCTGGCACGCCATTTTCCCACCACCGAGTTATCACAAATTGGTGATGAAACGGCAGACGGCCTGCTGGACTCCATTGATTTTTCGCCGTTGTCGCATTTTGATGCACGCCGGGCTGATTTTTCTCTCGCCCGCCTGCGCCATTACACAGGAACCCCGGTTGAACATTTCCAGCCTTTCGTACTCTTTACCAACTACACCCGTTATGTAGATGAATTTGTGCGTTGGGGTTGCAACCAAATCCTTGACCCGGACTCACCTTATGTTGCGCTCTCTTGTGCTGGTGGCGCATGGATAACCGCCGACACGCAAGCCCCGGAAGATGCCATTTCTGATTTAGCCTGGAAAAAACACCAAATGCCGGCCTGGCACTTAATCACAGCTGACGGCCAGGGTATTACCCTTATCAATATTGGTGTTGGGCCTTCCAATGCAAAAACAATTTGCGACCACCTTGCGGTACTGCGCCCGGATGTCTGGCTGATGATAGGCCACTGCGGCGGGCTGCGTGAGAGCCAAACTATTGGCGATTATGTACTGGCCCACGCCTATCTGCGTGATGACCATGTGCTGGACGCGGTATTACCGCCCGATATTCCGGTACCCAGTATCGCTGAGGTGCAGCGCGCATTATATGATGCCACCAAAGAAGTCAGTGGGATGCCGGGAGAAGAAGTCAAACAACGCTTACGCACCGGTACAGTGGTAACAACCGATGACCGTAATTGGGAGTTACGTTATTCCGCCTCGGCTTTACGTTTTAACCAAAGCCGTGCCGTTGCCATTGATATGGAAAGCGCAACCATTGCCGCGCAAGGTTACCGATTCCGTGTTCCCTATGGCACATTGCTGTGTGTGTCAGACAAACCTTTACACGGAGAAATTAAACTTCCAGGCCAGGCAAACCGATTCTATGAAGGCGCAATCTCTGAACATTTACAGATAGGTATTCGCGCCATTGACTTATTACGTGCGGAAGGTGAGAAACTCCACTCACGTAAATTGCGCACATTCAACGAACCGCCTTTCCGTTAACCGGAAAGCCTGACAAACTGATACAGGTACTACTATGGCCGCCTCTACCCCGTTATCTGATTTGCGACATGCGCTGTTGTCGCGCGGACTGGAAGGTATGTTAGTTCCGCGCGCAGATGCCCACCAGAGCGAGGACTGCGCCCCCCACGATAATAAACTGGCCTTTTTAACCGGTTTTACCGGTTCGGCTGGCCTGGCGCTGGTATTACAGGACCGTGCATTGTTGTTTGTGGATGGGCGCTACCAGGTTCAGGCGCGCCATGAAACAGACCCAGCATTGTTTGAAATCCACCATTTGCATGATGAACCTGTTGCTGAATGGATTGCACAGAATTTACCTGGCGGGCAGCGTATTGGTTTTGAGCCCATGTTAATGGTTAACAGCCAGTATCAGGCGTTACAAACCAGCGGCTGCGAACTGGTGGCACTGTCTTATGACCCTTTCGATGCCATCTGGCATGACCGCCCGGCACCACCGCAAGGGCCAGTCAGCCTGATGCCACCAGATATTAGCGGTGAACTGACCACCACCAAACGCGCCCGTCTGGGGGCGAAATTACAGGAACTGGGTGTTGACTACCTGGTAGTAACCCAGCCAGATAACATTGCCTGGCTGCTGAATATGCGTGGTTCAGATGTTCCCATGAACCCGGTTCCCCACTCTTTCGCCCTGGTGAAAAATAATGGTGCGGTTGAGTGGTTTGTTGACCCGGTGAAACTGACGCTGGTGCCGCCAGTGTGGTTAATGGACATCAGCCTGAAAGCACCTTCAGCATTGCTGGCCCGCTGCCAGGAAATTGCGGCAGGTAAACGTATTTTGCTGGATGCAGATAACGCGCCTGTTGCAGTGAGCTTTGCCGTGGAAGCCGGTGGTGGAGAGGTATTCTGGCAGCCCGATCCACTCACTTTCATGAAAGCGCAGAAAAACCTGACCGAGCTGGAAGGTTACCGTCACTGCCACCTGCAAGATGGTGTTGCCTGGGTGAATTTCCTGGCCTGGCTGGAGCGGGAAGCTCACATCAGGGCACAGTCAGGTACACCGTTAACGGAGCTGGAAGTTCAGGCCCAGCAACTGGCTTACCGCCAGCAGCGTGAAGGTTTCCTGGAACAGAGCTTTGCCACGATTTCCGCCGCCGGCAGTAACGCGGCCATGTGCCATTACCACGCCACCCCGGCGACCAATACGGCAATTACGCCGGGCAGCTTTTATCTTAATGATTCCGGCGGGCAGTATGTTAATGGCACCACGGATGCAACACGTACCCTACCATTCGGTGACGTTTCTCCTGAAATGCGCCGCCACTACACCGCCGTGCTGAAAGGTTTTCTTGGGCTGATAACCATACAGTTTCCCAAAGGTACACAAGGCCACCAGTTAGATGCTTTTGCCCGCCGGGGGCTGTGGGAATTAGGGCTGGATTATGACCATGGCACCGGTCACGGTGTTGGCCACCGCTTACAGATCCACGAGCAACCCTACAGAATGGCAAAAAAAGTTAACCCGTGGCCGATGCTGCCAGGCCAGGTTATCACCATTGAACCCGGTTATTACCTGGCAGATAACTACGGCATTCGCATTGAAAACCAGGTTGAGATTATTTTCGGTATGCCCGGTTTTTGCCGCTTCAGTTCACTGACGCTGATCCCCATCGACCTGCGTGCGGCAGAACTGCACTTACTTACTGAACAGGAAATTGCCTGGCTCGACAGCTACCACCTGCATGTGCGTGACGTACTTTCTCCATTAGTGGAAGCTGAAGCGCGCCCCTGGCTGTTTGAGGCCACGGCTCCGGTACATGCCCGCGCAGGCTAGCATGGTGGCTATTGCTGAGATAACAACCTGAGAATGTGGAATTTATCAGCAAACGCACAATTTTGTGAAATCAAGCTTTGACACACCAGCACGGGGCCAGTAATATGCGCCCCGTTCACACGATTCCTCTGTAGTTCAGTCGGTAGAACGGCGGACTGTTAATCCGTATGTCACTGGTTCGAGTCCAGTCAGAGGAGCCAAATTTGAAAAGCCTGCTTTTAAAGCAGGCTTTTTGCTTTTCTGTTAGCTGTTACTTTCAACAGCCGCTGTCAACTGACGCCACATTTTGCATTCAAGATGCGCGAGTGCACCGTCAATCAAAGGCAGTTTATAGCCGCTGCCCGCGCTGGCAAAAATATCGCTAACCTGATGCTGATGGCCCGACAGGACATTTATCGCAAAGGCGTCCGCCTCCAGAAAATGCTGAGCATACCAGGATTGCTTACGCAGGCTCCAGAGCACTAACGGGGGGTTCCAGGGAAACGGTGTTAAAGCTGCTGATGGTTAGCCCATGAAAATTGTTATCTTTATCCATCATGGTAACAACACACACGCCTGTTGCGAATTGACCACGGTCGTGTCAAAAATTTGAATGGCGGAATGACTGAAAATCAACTTAACACCAAACCCGCAAAACTCGTGGAACTGCATTAAGCAATCATGCACTGCCACCACCGGCTTACAGCGATGCCGAACTGGTGGAAATACGGGACCGTATCACACGCTCTTTCCGTATCAGAAACAATGCGTTCTGAGCAAAATATCTTCGCAGACAGAGAGACTCTTCCTGGCTACTTGCTCGCCCAGGTTTTAGCCCGGCTTTATTATTTGCAAGTGAGTGCCCCCACAGAAAAAGCACCTCCAGTGCCCAAGCCCAAAACCAAACTTAACTACATTGGTTACTTCCGGAGCGGGTAGTTGGCAGGTGCTTTTGGCCGTTATACCGCCCCCACCACACCCTTATCCCTGGTAGCCATACGCCTAATCAAAATTGGTCGCACGCGAATGTAGCGATTTTCCGCCGATTGGCACCTTGTACCCGCCGCTATCATAAACAGTGAAATCAATGCACTGAGAGGACAAGTCATTGCACACACTTTCTGGCCTCCACCCCGACCAGGCAATAGCGGCGACACTGGACCCAACCGAGTTCCTTGGCATGGCGCCTTTTTTGCGTATGAGCATTGCGGGTGAGGAGTTTACACAGTTCGCACAAGACCTGATTGTGCAGGTACAGCAACACCCCGACAACGCGATACTGTGGATGAACCTCGCAACCGTCATGCAGTGCCTGGAAGACACGGAAACCGCGCTGGAGATTCAACGCCAGGCACTGTCAATGCAACGGGTGTATACCTACCCTGCGAAGCAACAACCGGCAAAACTGCGCTTGCTAATGCTGATGGTTCCTGGTGAATTATCGGTAAATGTGCCGCTCGATTGCCTGCTGGAAAACAGCGACATCGAGTTGATTTATTACTTTATCACCTCACAAACGCCGTTTGAGGCGCCAATACCCGAGCATGATTTACTGATGACTGGTATCAGTGCCACCACAGAAAATCAGGCTCTGTTGCACGAACTGGAGAAAATCACCAGCCAGTGGCCTGTGCCAGTCATCAATAGCCCAGAACATGTACAAAAATCAGAACGGCTGGCAGCCAGTGCTTTATTGCAAAATAAGCCAGGGCTGACGATTGCCCAGGCCCACCCGGTTACCCGTGAAGCGCTGTCTTTGGTCGTCAGCGAACAGGCAAACTTACCGGGTTGTGATTTTCCGGTTATTCTGCGCCCGGCGGGTTCCCATGGTGGCCATGGGCTGGAGAAAATCACTCACCGGGATGAACTGGCCAGTTACCTGGAACGTGTACAAGTTAATAGCTATTTCCTGTCGCGGTTTATTGATTACAGCAACGAAGACGGGCAGTTCCGCAAATACCGCCTTTCACTTATTGATGGCGTGGCTTATGGCTGCCATATGGCTATTTCAAGTAACTGGATGGTCCATTACGTAAATGCATCCATGTATCAGGATCCCCAAAAGCGCGCAGAAGAAGCCAGGTTTTTCAATGAATTTGCACAATTTTCAGCCCGCCACCAACAGGCACTGCAAGCCATTTATGAAACCACTCAGCTCGATTATTTAGGCATTGACTGCGGTGAAACACCTGAGGGCGACTTGCTGGTGTTTGAAATAGACCCGGCAATGGTGGTTCACGCGATGGATTCAGAAGAGATGTTCCCGCACAAACAAATCCACATGAACAAAGTTAAAAACGCCTGCCGCGACTTGCTGTTGTCCCGTGCTTTCACACACCAAAACCAGGCTGATGATGGGTTATAAGGATAAGAAAAAAGATGATTTCACGTAACGCGTTAAATTTCTCAGGCGGGCCGGGCGCATTGCCGGAAACCGTTCTTACGCAGGTTGAAGCCGCAATTAAAGAAGTCCCCGGTGTTGGCCTGTCTATTCTGGGTATCAGCCACCGTTCAGACTGGTTTGCCGGTATTGTTGAAGAAACAGAAAACAATATCCGCACCCTGCTTGGTTTATCGAAAGACTTTCATATTTTGTTCTTGCAAGGTGGAGCAACACAGCAGTTCTCGATGGTTCCGATGACCTTGCTGCGCGGGCAAAAAAATGCGGCGGAATACCTTGATACCGGTTACTGGAGCAGCAAAGTCGTCACAGAAGCTCGCCGTGAAGGCCCGGTAAAAGTGTTATGGAGTGGCGCATCCTGTGGTTTTAACCGCCTGCCAGAAGATGGTGAGCTTGATTTTTCGCCAGATGCACCGTACCTGCACTATGTTTCCAATGAAACAGTAGAAGGTTTGCAATTCCAGCGCGTTATCGGGCGCGATGACGTACCACGGGTGTGTGATATGTCGTCTGATTTCTTGTCCAAACCTTGTGATGCCAATAAATTCTCCGTCATTTATGCGCACGCGCAGAAAAACATTGGCCCGGCAGGGGTAACCATTGTGTTGGTACACGACAGCGTGGTTAAGGCATCGTCGGATGAACTGCCATCATTTCTCAATTACCGCCGCCAGGTAGAGTCACACTCTAACCTCAATACGCCACCGGTATTCGCTATTTATGTGGTATTGCTGGTTACCCGCTGGTTGCTTAATGATGTGGGTGGTCTGGAAAACATGGCGCAAATTAACCGCCATAAAGCAGAACTGCTTTATGCCATGCTGGATAACAGTGATGGTTTCTACAATGGCTGGAGCCGGGTGGAAGACCGTTCACAAATGAACGTAGCATTTAAACTGCCAAATGCAGATCTGGATAAAAAATTCCTTGCTGAAAGCCAGCAGGCCGGTTTGTCGGGCCTTAATGGGCACCGGACGATTGGTGGGATTCGGGCATCAATTTATAACGCGCTGTCTGTTCCCGCTGCGGAAAAACTGGTGAACTTTATGGATGATTTCTTGCGTAATAACCGCAAATAATTGCCGCTATTGTTCTCTGGCATACCCTGCTGGCTGGCAGGGTATGTTGTCAGGCGACACAAAACAGAGACTTGTTTTCCCGAAAAGAACACGCGGCCAAACAGAGCGCGCCGGTTGCTACAGTTATCAGAGTCAGAACATCAGTAATGTGTATTCTAAAAGTGTGGCAGCCATCAGCAATGCTGCCATTTCTGCATTTGCGCTCCCAGGGGCGCTTCCACCCTGCTTAATCTGAACACGTGAAAATTGCATAGCCATCCTCCATTTTGGCCGAAGGCACCACATTGCTGGCGATATTGAAAACGCTATTAACCAGAAAGCGAGTGGCTGCGCCCCGGCAGTTTTACCTAGCATGCTGCGTTGATAGCGCAGCCAGCCCGTCAATTAACGCCCCACGCCACCAGGCAAAATCATGCCCGCCGGTATACATTACCAACGAGCTGTCTGCGCCAGCACTGAGCAACCGTTGATGCAATTGCTCTACATGGGGAACCGTGGCACCTTCCAGGCTGCCAACACACAAACGCAGTTGCACCCCCACAGGCGGGGCTTCCATTACGTATTCACTAACCCAGGAGGTATCATGCTCACTGAACATAAATGGCCGACGGCTGCTATCGGGCATCCACCACATCGAGGGCGAGTGGCTGAATACCGCCCCAAACGTATCGGGTGCTCTCAACGCTGCTATTAAAGCCGTAACCCCTCCCAGACTTTGCCCTGATAAAACCGTGCGCTCCCGCCCAGACCAGGCCCGGTCTGCATGCCCGGCCAGCACTTCGGGAATGATCCGGTGAGCAAGTTCATCGATAAGAACGGTGTTCCCCCCCAAAATAGCTGCCCGGTCATTTTGGTCTCGGTTGTCCACGCCTAATACAGCAAAAGGGTTAATGCGGCCGCTGCGTACCGCGGCATCCATGGCCTGCAACACCCCCAGGTTATCGAACCAGGCTTCGGCATCAGGCAACACCAACAAACCGAGCGGCGTTGTAGGTGGCACATCCGGCAAATAGAGGCGCAAACGGCGTTCATGCCCGGCCAAAACTGAATAACGGGTGTGAATAGCCCCGGCGGGCAAGGCCTGGCTATTGCACCATTCCGGTTGTTCAGGCGCTTTATCCAGCCTGAGCACAGATTCATAGCTACCGCCATGCACCCGAATAGCCGCTGCGGTATTAAAGGTGTCTGGCTGGCTGGCAAACGGGGTGTTACGCCCCCCAATCAGTGCCAGTTGTTGCTCAGACACACCAAGTGGAATTTCTGTGAAAGTATAAGAACCGCAATAGGTTGCCGGTACTCGCAGAGTTAAAAACCAAACATCCGTGCCAGGGAGGTGCTCCAGCATGCCGCGGGCTACGTTATCTTTGTCTGTCACCCGGTTCAGCCGCAGGTAAACACCCTGCAACGATTCAGATGAGCGCCACAAAAAGGTCACCTCGCGTGTGGCTTCATTCCCGGAGCCAGGCAAAACAGCAGGGAATGCCAGAGTAGAAACATCCTGCCAGAACTGTGCACTACTAGCGACGCGCCTGCGGGCCAGTTGCGCCAACACCTGCTGCACATTATTACCTGCACTATTGCCTGCACCATTTTTCTCTGCATACGCGCCAGCCTGAACCGGGTTCATCCTTTCTCTCCTTGTCGTTTAGCCAGAACAGGCTAACCCATTAAATAATCACTTTTACCTGCCAAGGGCCTATACAGCATCCCTTACGGGTTCATCTGTGTGGGCCTGGGTTGCTGTGCTGTTACGCCACAAGCGAGAATAAACACCCTGGACCGCAACCAGCTCTTCATGGGTCCCAAACTGTACCACCCGCCCTTGTTCCACCACTGCAATGGCATCGCACCGGCAAGCCGTAGTAAGGCGATGTGCTACCACCAGAGCAATTCCTCCCTGGTTGCGTGCCCCCTTCGCCAGGGAATCCATCAGCTTCTCTTCCGCAATCCGGTCCAACCGGGATGTAGCTTCATCAAGCAAGACCACTTTAGCGTTGGCAAGGTGGGCTCGCGCCAGAGCGATCAACTGACGTTGCCCGGCAGATAAGTCTGCACCACCATTATTCACTGGGGTATTAAAGCCTTGCGGTAAGCGGCTTATTGTTTCGAGTAACCCAACATCCTGCGCAACGCGTTCAACCTCTGCATCTGTGCGCTGTGGGCTGGCATAGCGGATATTCTGCGCGATATCCCCACTAAACAGGGCAACATCCTGATCCACCAGACCAACCTGTGCACGGTAATCGGCCAGCGCAAGTGAATCAATACTCCGCCCATCAAGGCGAATCTGCCCACCAGAAGGCGGGTACAACCCGGCCAGCAATTTAATCAGGGTGGATTTCCCGGCACCACTTTGCCCCACAATCGCCACTACCGAACCTGCCGGTATGGAAAGCGAAAACTGGTCAAGGGCGGGTTGCGAACTCCCCGGATACATAAATGACACATTTTCCAACGCCAGTTCACCATAGCGCGAAAAAGCAACAGGTTCGGCAGATGGCTGGATATCCTCAGCCCCAGGTTGCGCCAGTAAAGTATTAATATGCTGGCTACTGGCCGAGGCCTGTTGCCAGGCATCAACAATACCGGAGAGTTGTTGCACTGGCCCATAGAACTGCCCAAGCAATAAAAAGAATGCCGCCAGTACACCCGCTGTCATCTCACCTTCAGCTACCCGTGATGCGCCTACCAGCAACACTGCGGCATAGGCAGCCTCGGTGCAGAAAGTCAAAAATGGGAAGTAGACAGCAAGGTATTTTTGCGCCCGCACCCTGGTTGCCCGAAAGCGGTCTGACAGCGTGCGTAATTTGGCCGCTTCGGCATGTTGTTGCCCATGAGACTGCACCACACGTAACCCAGAGACTTTCTCCTGCAATGTGCTGTTGACCTTGCCTATTTCAAGGCGAGCCTGCGCGTAAGCCGGTGAGCTAAGGCGGCGATATACCCAGGTTGCCAGCAGCACAACAGGAATTCCCCCTAATGCCACCAACGCCAGAACCGGGTCAAGCCAGAACATCGCCCCGGCAATAGTCGCCATGGTTATCAGGCTGGTCGCAGTGCTGGCAAGGCCGTTTTGTAAAAACCGCGCCAGGGAATCCACATCCACGGTCATACGTGTCAGGCGTGCATCCGCATTGGCTTCGTGGTAAGGCAACCCCAGGCGTAATAACTGCCCAAAACTACGCAACCGAACAGTGTGCTGGACAGACTCCGCAGCACGGGTTGAGATAATGGTTTGCAGGGAGTAACAACACCAACTAATGGCGACAAGCAGCAACGCCAGTGCCGCACACTCGCCGATAATCGCCATATTCCCCGCGACAACGCCCTGGTCTATGCCACGTTGCAACAGCACTAACACACCAACGCCCGCGGCAGAATCAAGCGCTATCAATAGCGCAGCAGTAATGAACATCCAGGCAACCGGTGGCAACAGCGCCCCAACCCGGTTGCCACGCCCGGCCATTGCCAGTTGTACTGCACGCTCTGGCACACGGCACATCTGTTCACGAAAACCACCCGTTTTAGCACTGTGACTCCCTTTGTGCGGCAAGGTGTCGTTGCCACTGGCAGCCCCTGTGCTCTGGGGCCAAAGCTCACCTGTATAAGGCTGGGTATCTTCCAGAAAATCACCGCTTCCGGACATCAATTTACCAAATGCCGGGCAACGCGCTTCCAGTTCTTTCTGGGTACCCACATCCACAACCTTCCCACCATCCAACACCACGATTTTACTGGCAAGATTCAGGGTTGAACGCCGCCTCGCAATAACCAACAGCATATGCTCCTGGTCAGCATAACGGCTAAGGGCGGTATTAATTTCCGCTTCGGTACTGGCATCCACTGCCGAGGTTGTGTCGTCAAGAATAAGTAGCTCTGGTGCCGTTAATAAAGCTCGAGCCAGCGCAATACGCTGCCGCTGCCCACCGGACAAATTACTCGCCCGCTCATTAAGGCGCGTAGCAAACCCTTGGGGTAGCGCGTTAATAAACGCTATCGCGCCCGCAGCACGGGCAGCCCGCTGAATGTCCTCTTCCGTCGCTTTTGGGTGGCCGTAGGCAATATTCTCCGCCACGGTTCCTGCAAATAAGAAAGTCTCTTCAAATACTACGCCCACCTGGCGGCGCAGCGATTCAAGCCGTATATCTGCAATGTTTTGCCGCCCCTGGTCGGTGGTTAACCATAACGCCCCCGTGGTGGGGTCGTAGAATCGGGCCAGCAGCATAAGCAGGGTGGATTTACCTGAACCAGACGCCCCCACTACAGCAACTGTTTCTCCGGCGTGGATAGAAAAAGAAACATCCTGCAAAACGCGTGAACCTGGCTTATAGCCAAACCCAACATTGCCGAGTTCCATCCCTACCAGCTTGCCCGCCACAGGCTCCGTGCCATCTTGCATTTGCGGCTGGGTATCTATCAATGCGAACACACGTTCTGCCGAGGCCTGGGTGCGTTGGGCAATCACCAAAAAGGAAGCCAGCACACGGGTTGGGCCGGTCAGCATTGCCAGGAAACTGGCAAAGGCCACAAAAGTGCCCAGGTCGGTTCTGCCTGTCGTTACAGCCCAGCCACCATAAGCCAGCAGTACCAGTTGCCCCAGAACGGGTAATGCCAGCATGGTGGCTCCCGGCATAGCCTGGCTTAGCGCCGCACCAATACGCGCCCGGACAATCTGGCGGGACTGGCTATCCAGCCAGCGCATTTCACGTAATTCAGCAACGGATGATTTGACAATGGCTATCTGGGCCAACACTTCGCGGATATGTTCTGTCATGCTGGCCAACTGGTCTGATGCCAGGCCGGTTTGGGCAAAGACTCTGCGCCGCGCCCGCAATGCTGTCACCGCCAAACAAGCCAGAACGGCGACGACAATCAATGTCATCGCCGGAGACATCCACAGCATGACAACCATGCCCGCAAGGTAATAAGTCATGACCGCCAGTGGAACCGGGCACATTTGCAGCAACATGTGAACCTGCTGTAAATCACTGTTGGTCCGCGAAATCACCTGCCCGGTACGCAACGCATCAAGCCCTGCCCCATCGAGGTTCTGGATACTGTCGAATGCCCTTCCCCGTAACGTATGCTGAACCCACAGAGAGAGTTCACCGGCATAACCACGGCGTACATAGTTGCCAATAAAATCAAACAGGGCGATAAGCAGTAACCCACAGGCAAGCATGGGCAGACGCGCAGTGTTACCCGCCAATGCGTCGTTTACCGCCTGACGGGTTAATAAGGGAGTTAATGCAGCAAAAATGATTGTGGTGACAGAAGCCAGCACAACAATCACACTTAACGTCTTACGCTCCCAGCACACACTGGCAAGACGAGCCAGCCACGAACCAGCGGGTTTTGGGGTTTGAGCGGTGGGCATCAAGCCTCCTTCATCGTTCATAATAATGGCTACGCGCAGTTAACCGACTGCACGTAGTCGCAGTCATTTTTGGTGCCAAACCGCGCACCCGGTTTTATCTGTCACACCAGAGTCAGGCGCGTTGTAGTTGTGAAATCAGGCGGTTTGCCACCTCTGTTGGCGTTGGCTGTGCTGCCATTTCGCGGGCAACCTGGTCTGACGCTTGCTGTAAAGCCGTATCAGCCAAAAAACTATTGATAAGGTCGCTGGAGAGCCCTCGGTCATCAGGAATAATGCCGCACCCACGGTCAACCACTACTTTGGCGTTTACCGGGCGGTCTGCGCCCTGGCCAAAAACAATTTGTGGGATACCTGCATGCAGAGCAGTCAGCGTGTTTCCGGCCCCGCCATGGTGAATAAACCCATCAGCACCATTGAGAAACACCCCCATAGGGATCCAGTCGACAAGGCGAACATTAGGCGGTAACTGGCGCAATTCAGCCCGTGCATTGGCAGACAGGTGCAGGATGATTTCTGCATCCACTTCTTGGGCGGAATCCATCACCCAGGAGATCAAATCCAGGCCATCCACCATAGGTTTCACGGTTCCAAGGCTTACCAGCAACCGTTTACGGCCTGGTGTGCGCGCCCACCACTTTTCCCAAACTGCACCGCCGTTATAGGGAACATATTGCATGGGAATAACGGGTTCACCGTCGTTTTCCAGAATGCTCATACTGGGCGGGGTGACATCAATCCAGGCTAAATCCTTGGGTGGAGCTGCTACCCCATGGCGTGCGTAGGCATCCGACAGTGAACGAGTCACGCCTTTGATATGCCAGGGCTTATGCGCAAATCCCACAGTTTGCATTACCACCGGGATATTAAATTTCGCAGCAAGCATCGGCCCAATAACACCTAATGGTGGGTAAACAATTAGGTCGGGCTTCCAGTGGCGGGTAAATTCCACCAGGCTGTCGGCCATCTCTTCACTGAAGAAAGAGAAATTACCCATTTTGGTGCCAACGTTATTTTTTTTACGCAAATCTTCCCGTCGCCGGTAATCGGCCTCTGAATCAAAACCCGGTGCGGCATCAAATGCCACCAGCCCTGCTTCTGCGGCTTTTTGCGCAAATTTGCCATTACTGGCAATCAGCACTTCATGGCCATTAACGCGAAATGCCTGAGCAAGTGAAAACACCGGGTACAACAAGCCATACAGTGGTGGCCCAACAAAAAGAATACGCATGAGAAAATCCCTCTCCGCTTGACGAACTGAATCTGAAAATTGGGCGCAAAACTGCCTCCGGCCAGTATATTTACCGCTTCCGGGCCAGTGTTGACGCCACGTTTTTTTCATTCCGGTGCAGGCAGTCACTCCCGGCATTATTTCTGTGAATCAATAATTCCGTTGTTGTGCGGCTGCCTGCCAGGGCTGTCCGTTGCCCACTTCTGCCAACGCTCAGTAAGCGTTATTTTCCTCGCTAAACGGCACAAGCATGAACCCAGCTTTATGCCGAAAACTGCCATCCCAAACTAAAACAAACGGGTAAACAGGTTATTTTTTGCAGGGATTGTCCATTTAAGAAAATCCACTTAGCGCCTGGCTTTTGCTAACAACACCTTTTTTATTAGCCAGTTATTGATTTTCACCTGTACCTACAATCATTGCTAAATACTAATGATAATTATTATCAATATAATTAGTATTTAACAATTGAATTCTAACTGATCTGCCGAATTAAGATTTTCCGTAGGGTAAATGGTTAGTTCTCTGTCTTGCTGGTAATGTGATACAACCTGCCGCCCGGTATCCGTAGAGAACACCAGGGCAGGCAGGTTGGTTACAAGTGGGCTATTTGTCCGTTAGAAGTGCATTCCAACTTCCATATAGTAGGTACGGCCAGACTCATTATAAGTCCGTGCACCAGCACCATAGGCATAAGTGGTGCCACTGCCTGAGGTGGTTGAGTTCCCTTCACGGAAGTGGCGTTTATCAAACAAGTTATCAATCCCGCCAGTGACATCGATATATTTGTTAATGTTGTAAGTTGCACTCATCCCAAACAGTGCATAAGGCGAAACGGCCCAGGTTTCACTCCCTGAGGTTGCTTCCCCTTTGGAGTTGTATTTCTTCGGTTTTTGCTTGCCATACCAGGTCATCGTTCCCTGTACTGACAAATCATTCGTCGCCTGCCAGTCAACAATGGAGTTGATGGTGTATTTCGGAATAATAGTCAGGTAGTCATTGGTGGTTTTATTCTTATTATCAATGATGTAAGTGAAGTTATTTTTCATCTTCACAGAATCACTGATTGGGAAGTTAAGCGTGCCTTCCAGCCCCTGGACAACCGATTTGGGTACGTTCTCCCATTTATAAACATCCGACGTACCGTTGGAGTATTCCGCCGAATAACCTGCTTCAATTTTGTTGTGGTAATCATTGCGATACCAGGTTAAACCGGCCTGCACATCATCATGGTGATATTCAATGCCAATCTCTTTGTTAACACTGGTTTCCGCCTTAAGGTCTTTATTCCCTTGCAGGTAGCAACTGCCTGAACTGGCATAACACCCGTTGCCACTGCTGTAGAGCAGGTAGTTGGGGTTAGTTTGGTACAGGTTAGGTGCTTTCCAGGCACGGGCAATCCCCATTTTCAGCGTGAAATCACTACCCAGTTCCTGAGACAAGTTCAGTGCCGGGCTAAGGTTGCTCCCCGTGATGGTCTGGTAGTTAAAGCGCAAACCTGGTGTTAAGCGGGTGGAGTCTGTCAGGTCGATATTGTCTTCAGTATAAACGCCATAGATGTCAGCAGAACTGTACTGGCTACGGTTTGAATCTGAAACCCCACTCACTGTTGAGCTAGTAGTCAGCGAGTTGGATGTTGGGTCTTTCATCGACTGATGGTTCATTTCCGCGCCCAGGGTAACGGTTTGATTCACCCACAAATCGAACGGGATATTAATATCAGAATGCAGATTGGTGTCATTCAGCGTGATAGTGGAAAAACCGGTATCCGTGGTGGCAAACATCCCTTCCACACCGCCAGACAGGCCTTCTCTTAACCGGGTATTACGTGTTTTTTCGAGCTGTATGTAGTTATTGGTGGTAACACCGTTATCCCAGGCGCCTGTATATTTTAGCGCTACGGTCTGTCGGTAAAGTATATTGGTCTCTTTACCATACCAGGCTTTGGTCAATGTACTACTGTTAGTGTTTTGAGTATCGCCCGCATACAAGTTCCCCTGGCGACTGTACCCGGCATCAAGCTCCAGTGCCTGCATCGGCATAAATTGCCAGCGCAATGCCGCATTGATATTTTTATTGATAACCCCTTCGCGCCCTGCCGGATACTGCCCGGCATATTTGCCGGTACGCTCGGCCTGATGGCCTTCGTTAATATCCTGTGCATCCGCCTGGGTTTTGCTCCAGTTACCATACAAACGCATCGTCAGGTTATCTGTCAGCCCGCCACTCAGATTCATATTGTAACGCTTCGTCGCCCCTTCTGATTTATGCTCCGGGACGTTGAAATAGGTGTTAAAGCTACCATGCCAGGCATTGGCTGCAGGTTTGGTGATAATGTTCACCACACCGCCCATCGCGCCATTGCCATAAATCGCGGCAGCCGGGCCACGGATAACTTCAATGTGGTCGATCATTTCCGGTGGTACCCAGTTGCTGTCACCACGGGTATCACGTTCACCACGCCAGCCATAACGCACGGAGTTGCGGCTGGTTACGGGCATGCCATCTACCAGAATAAGCGTGTTTTCGGGCCCCATTCCGCGAATATCTATCTGCCGGTTATTACCGCGCTGGCCACTGCTGGAGTTACCGGTTAAGTTCACCCCAGGCATGGTACGAATAATTTCAGAGACATCACGCTGGATGGGGTGTTTCTTGATAGCTTCACTATCGATAATTGATACCCCCGGCGCCTGGAGCGTTTGCTCCCTTGCAGTAACCACTATGGTGTCGTCACTGTTCTTCTTATTCTCGTTCTTCTTGGTAACCGGCTTTATATTCGAGTTATCTGCCGTAGACTGGGTTTGTTGCTGGCTGGTTTGTGTATCAACCTCGTCAGCATAGGCAGAATGCATCGCGAGGCTGCCTGCAATGATTGAACTGAGCAGCGATATTTTATACGTATGCTTGTTCATAGTTCTGAAGGTATCCCTGTGTGTAAAAAGAGACATGCAAGTTAATGCGAATGATTACTAATTTCAATATCATTGTTATTAACTCAAATTCCGCACGTTCTGCCAAAAACACACATGGCATAAGATTCATCTTAATGACACATTTGTTACTACCCATTTCAGTATCTCATCATCCAAAAATGAAATTTCTTAGAATAAAAAGATGAAATGCTGTTCCCCTTACACCGGGTGCCTGGCGTAATGTTTGCTAATACTTTAGGCCCAGATTTTAAAGGGGTATTTCTGCGCCATCATGGCTTGTGGCCTGAAGGCGCTGCGTACACCGGGAGGGGGGAAGATTCAGTGTGTTACCTTGAGATTACGGTGGGTAAGGCTATACCTGCTGGCTTTTCTCTCTATGTCGCGCTATATAGCAGCTAACTTTGCGAGCAAATAATAATCACTTTCATAATATTCAATTACGTAATTAGCTTTTCTCTTCCGTGAATATTTCACCAGCAATACACATGTAAATAATTACATTATCAAACCATCTACAATCAGTATCAGTGCAATTTTACTATACAACATTAAATAAAATACCACCGCCAATTACACCGTTACTTTTCGACACAAAACAAAATCATATAAAACAACAAGGTTATTATTTTGCAAACCTCACAAAATGAGAAAAAACACCAAAACTCTGGTGCTAGCATATTACCCGTGAAGCAAATGCGCTCATGTCTTAAATAAGGATATCTACTATGAAAAAAATTATTCTTTACTCTGCGTTATCACTTGCTGGTTTAACTTCCACCATTGGTGTAGCAAATGCAGCAGCCGGTGACAGCAGCGCGACTATCAGCTATGCGCAAAGCCACTTCAACCATACTCATGGTAGTGATGCAAAAGGGGTTCAGTTGCAGTACCGCTATGAACTCAATGACGACTGGGGCGTAATGGGCGGCATGACCTATACCGGCAATAACTACAGTGATGCCGGCGATGGCGACCACCACTATTTCTCCGTTAAAGCCGGCCCGACTTACCGCATTACCGACTGGGCCAGCGTGTATACAGATATTGGCTACGGCTATGCCAAAGACAAATTCAGCCGTAGTGGTGTAAACCAGGATCACGATACTTCTATGCTGGTTTATGGCGCAGGTTTGCAGTTCAACCCGTACCAAAATATTGTGCTGGATGCCGGGTATGAATATGGTTCAGCGGGCCATGTACAGGTGGGCACCTGGAACCTGGGCGTCGGTTATAAGTTCTGACCCTCCCCTGTAATATAAACAGAAGCTAAACAAAACCTAAATAATGGCGAAAGCTGTAGTTATGGCTTTCGCTATTTTTCGCACACCCATAATTATATTTACACTATCCGGAAACTATTTACCTATTGGTATATTTCACCCCAGAAACACTTGCCTCCAGCACATAAAAAAATTCAGCAGCCGCGATAAAATCGCTGCCGCCACATTCACACAAAATAATAAAATCCGCCAGCCCCCGCTAAGAGCGACCCCGTACCTCACCTGAATTAATACCGTTCGTTATAATGCCAAAACCATTTCAATACAGCGTAAATCTTGTTGTGCGAGTGATGAGTGGTAAACACGCACACCCTGGCTTACAAACCCGTGTTTTTCATAGAATAGCTGCGCATTAGGGGTTGATGACAGACGGAGTTCCGCCATCCCCCGCGTCCGCCCCTCTGCTTTAATAGCGTCAAGAATCAGGCTGGCGGCCCCCTGGCCCGTGTATTCGGGTAAAGTAAACACCGCTTCAACACGCTGTGCGCCAACGTCTAAAAAGCCGGTTGCAATCAACTGGCCACATTCATTTTCCACCACAAAGAAGGGAAATGCCGCAATGGCCTCACTCTGCCCTGCCGGGGTCGTATCCGGTGTCCATGCCACAATCACCTCGGTTGTATAGCTGTGCCTGCACCCATGGCGAATCGCCTGGTTACGAATATTCCAGCATTCCTGCGCATCTGGCACTTGCGCCCGCTTTAGCTTCATTCTTGTGCTCCTGTTTAGTGCCGGTACTTGTGGGAAAATTCGTGCCCTCTGTTCCTGTTAACACTGCCAATCCATAGAGCAAACGACCAGACTTGATAGCACAGGCTTACAGTCCGTAAACAGAATGATTGTATTGTACCGATCGGTAATATAGGATCTTTTTCCGCTCAGCCTCCTGTAATACAGGAAACGAAACTGACATGGCGCCAGCCACACCAGGTAAAACGGCTAAAGTTATACCAGCCAGCCCATGTCCAAAGCGCAGGTGATTTTACGCTGGCAGCGAAAAGCCCACAGGGCGCTGCCAGCCTGGTCATTAACTTTTTTTACAGTGAGCCACATATGTATTCTCTGACGTCCCCGGAAAAAAACGGGTCACCGTTAATGCGTGACCCCCTAATTTCCGCAGCCGTTATGCTGTTTTTTGCCCCGGTGGTTAGCATGCCGTCGGCTGCGAAATCAGTGTGAGAAGTGGCCTACTCCACCCTTGATTGACCGGGTAACTACCGGGTTATACATCTACATCAGAGGAAAGCGACCATGATCGTCCAACCACGTATCAGAGGTTTTATCTGTATTACTGCCCACCCAACCGGTTGCGATGCCAACGTTAAACAGCAAATTGATTACGTTACCGAACGCGGCAAAGTTGAAAACGGGCCTAAAAAAGTTCTGGTCATTGGTGCTTCTACGGGTTACGGGCTGGCAGCTCGTATTTCAACAGCATTTGGCAGCGATGCCGCCACATTAGGGGTCGTTTTTGAACGCCCTGGCAGCGCAAAGAAAACCGGTACTGCTGGCTGGTACAACACGGCTGCGTTTGAAAAATATGCGCATCAGCAAGGGTTGTACGCCCGTACGATTAACGGCGATGCGTTCTCCGACGAAATCAAAGCGCAAACTATTGAAACCATTAAAAACGATCTCGGTCAGGTTGATTTAGTTATTTACAGCCTGGCGGCACCGCGCCGTACCCACCCCAAAACCGGTCAAGTTTTCACCTCCGTACTGAAACCCCAGGGCGCTGATATCACCCTGCCGGGTGTTGATACCGATAAAAAAGAAGTTACCCAGTTCAGCCTGACTGCTGCCACAGATGAAGAAATCGACAACACAATTGCTGTTATGGGTGGTGAAGACTGGCAAATGTGGATTGACGCGCTCAGTGAAGCAGGCGTGCTGGCAGATAATGCCAAAACAACTGCCTTTACTTACCTTGGCCCGGAAGTCACCCACCAGATTTACTGGAATGGCTCGATTGGTGCTGCGAAAAAAGACCTGGATAAAAAAGTGCTGGCTATCCGTGAATCAATGAAAGCGATCGGTGGCGAGGCTTATGTTTCCGTACTGAAAGCCGTGGTCACCCAATCCAGCTCCGCCATTCCGGTTATGCCTCTGTATTTGTCCCTGCTGTTCAAGGTAATGAAAGAGCAAGGTACGCACGAAGGCTGTATCGAACAGATAGCGGGTTTACTGCACGACTCACTGTACAGCGCAACCCCGATTACTGATGGTGAAGGCCGTTTACGTGCCGACTACCCAGAACTCGCCGCTGATGTGCAGAGCTATGTTTCAGAACACTGGAATACAGTGACTACCGAAAGCCTGAATGACGTGGCTGATTTCACCGGTTACCAGCAAGAGTTTCTGCGCCTGTTTGGTTTTGGTATTGAAGGTGTGGACTACGACCAGGACGTTAACCCGGAAGTTGAGATTCCAGGCCTGATTGCGTAAAGCGTAAAGCGCAAAACACTGTACACGGAAGTGGCATCACGCCACTTTCGCCATACAGTTACTCTGGCGGCAACACACTTGCCGCCAGCAGTTTAACTCCCCAAATACACCATTCGCGTGACCGGCGCTACCGGATGCCCCTTTTTTTGGGCATCAAAAAGGCGCTCTGATGAATCGACTTTCCAGTGAAATTCACCATTCCAGCCAGTGTGGGCTACCAGTAAATCCGCACTGTCACTTTTCACCAGGTTGGCGTAATGCAGTGGCTGGTAACCTGTGGCGTTATCCTGCTGCCAGATTTTAAAGTGGGATTGCAGAGTGCTTACCTGTTCTGTGGTCATCCCCTTATCCTGTTTTTCGGCATCGCTCATGCCTTCAATCAACGTGATTTGCGTACCCAGATCCACGGCTGGCAGCATATCGGGCACTTCATTAACCTGCATTTCAGTCGCATAAAATACGGCAGTTTCATAACGCTGGTCGCACTGGTTCATTTCAAGATACGCCGCAATGCGTTCTGCAGAAGTCAGCGCACCTGACGTATTCCAGGCAATAATTGAAAGCGCCTTACGGCTAAGCCCGGCGAACGGATTCAAGCCTTGTTTGCCACGTAACAACGCCTTGATATACACCACACAACCACCAGACAGCGCGAGGCGTGCTTCATCTTCGGTGTCGGGAATATCATTAAGAAACTCAGGCCGAACATTGCGGGTATTTTCAAAAGCCTTTACCAGTACCGCGATATTCTGCTGGTTCTCACCCTTCTCGCTAATAACCCGGTTATCCTGAATCATCGCCAGAAAGCTCTGGTAACGCCCGGAATCAGATAATGATACCGAAGCACTTCCCGTCTCATTTTGATTGTCAGCATAAGCCGATAACCAGCGGTCTGCGCGGCTGTGTGGGTCGGCCAGCAACGAGCGCCCGTATTGTAGAATATCTGAAATGGGTTTTACGTTACTCATACCTGCTCCTTGTGAGCCACTCTCGCCGGTTACTGGGTTACTACTATTATCGGCCCCCTGGCGGTACGTTTTACGCATATCAATCCTAAATGGCCGATGTTTCTTTCGCAGTAAGGCAATTTATTAATGATTTAATTCACAAGGATTAATATTTCATGTGTTAACTATTTCACAAGGTACCACACACCAACTGTGCATACGTTGCTCAGTGCTGGTGCAACCGCTAAGCCGCCAGGCTATCCCGCCCCAGCCACCACGGCTTCAGCCAGCCCTGTTTTCTGGCACAACCCTTGCTTCCCATTGCCAGGCAGTATTGACTTAACTTGTATATACAGGAATAAGCATGAACACCCAGGAGCAGGCAGCGATACCAATGCCGTGTGGATTAACCGGTGCGGTTTAGGGGCAATAAGATGATTTTGAATGCGCATGATTTACGCAAGAAAGCCCGGCAGACTCTGCCCGGTTTTGCTTTTGACTACATTGATGGCGGAGCCGATGACGAAAGCACGCTGCAACATAATAAAGCGATTTTTGACCGCTGGATGTTCACACCTCCCGTATTAAAAAATGCCAGCCAGAGAGACTTGTCAGTCAACCTTCAGGGTACGCGCCTGGCGGCCCCCCTGTTAGTGGCGCCAACGGGCTACAATGGCATGTTGCGGCGGCATGCGGACCAAATGCTCGCCAGCGCAGCCAGCCGTGCCCAAATAGGCTATATGCAGAGCACCGTATCAACTGCGTCTCTGGAAGATGTTCACCCAGCAGCCCCCGATAACCACTGGTTCCAGTTATATGTTCTTAAAGACCGCGAGATAACGCTGGATTTACTCAAACGCGCACGCCAGGCAGGCTGCAAAGGGTTAGTGGTTTCTGTTGATGCCGTACACTTTGGTAACCGGGAACGGGATAAACGCCATTACCGCAAGCCGATGAAACTCTCCTTGCGGGCGATGGCGGGCGTGGCAATGAAACCAGGCTGGGTATTGCGTACATTACTGCCAGACGGCATTCCGGGGTTTGGCAACCTGCAACCCTATTTACCGCCGGAGAACCAAAAAGGCGCAGGTGGTGCCAGTTACTTTGCCAGCCAAATGGATAAAACCCTCGACTGGGCAGCACTGGAATGGCTAAGGTCCCAGTGGCAAGGGCCTCTGTTTATTAAGGGGATAATGGCACCAGAAGATGCCCTGCAGGCACAAAGGATGGGTGCAGAGGGGGTTATTCTTTCCAACCACGGTGGCCGCCAGTTAGACAGTTCTCTAAGCCCGATGGATGTTCTGGCGGAAGTACGCGGCCTGGTTGGGCCAGATTATACCTTGTTGATCGATAGTGGATTTCGCCGGGGTACAGATGTCGTCAAAGCGCTGGCCCTGGGTGCCGATGCCATATTGATTGGCCGCCCCTTATTGTATGCCGTAGCGGTAGGTGGCGAAGCGCTGGTTCAGCAAACCCTCACCACCCTGATTCAGGAAATAGACCTTACGCTTGCACAACTGGGCTGTACCCGGCTGGATGAACTGCACCCAGGTATGTTACGGCTCAGATAGCCGCGAGGTAACCGCCATCGATATACAGGACCTGCCCGGTGATATAACGGGCAGCCGGTGAAGCCAGGAAGACGACGGCTCCCGCCAGATCTTCCAGCTCACCAAAACGGCCAAGAGGGATTTTGGCCTGCATAGAGGCACACCACGCCGTATCCTGGTAAAAGACGCCGGTAAGGTCTGTTTCAAAATAACCGGGGCCGATACCATTCACCCGAATACCGTGGCTTGCCCATTCAGCACTCAGTGCATGGGTTAACCCCACCAGCCCAGATTTTGAACTACCGTATGCAGCCGCACCGGGCACCCCCACACAGCTTGTCAGGGAACATAAGTTGATAATCGCCCCGCCGGTTCCTGCTGAAACCATATTTTTTGCCACCGCCTGCGCGCAAAAAAATGCGCCTTTCAGGTTAGTGCCAACAATGGTGTCCCACAACTGTTCATCCACCTCGAGCGAAGCGCAAACCTGCTCTGTTCCTGCATTATTAACCAGAATATCCACCGGCCCAATTGCTGAAACCGCCCCGGCGATACTCCCGGTATCGGTCACATCAAGCACATACCCCTCAACGCTGCTGCTGTCTTCTTCGCGAAGAGCAGATACCGCAGCGTTTAAACGCGCCGTGTCACGGCCAGTAATCACTACACTGGCTCCTGCCTGCGCTAACGCTTTTGCCAGCGCAAACCCTATTCCGCGCGTACCGCCGGTTACCAGCGCACGCTGGCCGTTTAACGAAAATGTCTGCATTACATTCATGGCATTATCACCGCTTTTAGCCAGGCACTGTTGCCAGCAACCAGTTGCGCATAAGTATCAGGCACAGCTTCCAGGGGAACGGGCGGGGCCATAATCGCCCGTAGTTCACTGGCAAGCGATGCCATCAAATCCAGAGCCTGGCGCTGTTCATCCTGGAAGACACTGCATCCAACAAGAGTTATTTCTCTTTCCACCAGAGCATTAACATCCAGTTGAGCGGTCTGGTGAAAAATCCCCACCATGGCAATTCGCCCACCAGAAGCAATGTTTTCTATCAGTGTACTGAGCACGGCTTCTTTCCCGGTGGCTTCAACGGCAAAGGCGTAAGGCTGAGCCGGTTCAAAAGGCACAAGGGAAGACAATAATTGATAACGCTCAGCATTGGGTTCCTGCAAATGAACCTGGCAGTGTTTTAAACGGTGCAGCAACAGCGCCGCCAGGCCACCAATAGTGCCACCACCAGCAACACGTACATGGGCCCCTTCGGTTACGCCAAGTTGGTTCACCACCCGCAGTGCCACACCCAGAGGTTCACTGAGTACGGCTATATCGTCGGGCACATCATCAGGAACGGGCAGTACATTTTTGAGCGGCAGTACAACATATTGCGCAAAGCCGCCATCGAACACTTCGCCAACAAACCCCAGATGCTCACACAGGTTGTACGCCTCTCGCTGGCAGGCCGGGCATTCACCGCACCATACACGGGAATCGGCCACCACACGCTGCCCCGGCGCTAACCCAGAACCGGGGTTCGGGTTGTCTTCAATTACGCCAAAAAATTCATGCCCAGGCGTAACGGGTAACCAGGCAAACCAGCGCCCTTGCTGGAAGTTGTGAAGATCAGAACCGCAAATACCAGCAGAGACAACACGAATACGCACCCAGCCGTCAGGTGTTACAGGCTCATCCGGCTGTTCAACACGCAATGTACCTATGCCATGTAACCGCACCGCTTTCATCTTATGCCTCCTGTAATAAGCTGTTCAGCCACTGGCTGAAGGTATCATCCCCTTCACTCCCCAACATCACAGCGACTGACAGCCCCAGCGCACTACTCACCGGGTTATGCTGGCTGGTTTCGCCAACGCACAGGTTCAAAACCAATGTTGGGCAGCAAAATAACCCCAGGCGCACAATCCGTTGCCAGTTGTCCGGCAAGCTGCCCCTGGCACGAAGTGCCGCCAGCAGTGGCCGCCAGTAGTTGTCGCCTTTGCTGGCGAGGAAAGCCGCCCGCAACGGCGTCAGCGACCAGGTATGGTCAACCACCAGCGTATCGCCTTCTACCTGTACAGAAACCTGGTAACGGCGTGCGGCTTCTTCGGGCTCATACAGCCAGCAAGGGTGAGCAAAAATGTTATGAAATGTCGCTTTGACCTCAGCCAGTAACGCAGGAATATTGGCACCCGCAAATGCCGGGTCGAAACTAACCAGGCGGGGAGACTCCCCGCGGGTTTCATACCAGACATTGGCATTGTGGGCATCACCGTGAGCGACCACCACACCGTGGTGCGCCAATGCTGCTGGTGCCAGTACCTGCCCTGATTCAAGGAATAAGTCGCGCAGGCTGTGTGCATAGGTCACACCATTAATCCGCCAGTGCATATGACAGAGCTGGTTCCAGGTTAAATTCACATCGCCTAACTGAAAGGTCTGGTCAACGTAAAACTGTGCCACTCGCCCGCCCAGGCCGGTAGGTTTTCCAGGTGAAACCAGGCGGTGCCAGAACAGTTGATGGATAGCCTCGGCTTCTAAATCTGCTGTTTTCCCATCCTGCAACGTCGGTAAGGTATGGGCCAGAATGGATTTGTCCGCTTCCTGCTGCGCTGTTATCACCTCCGCCATGGTATTGCTGCTATGCCCCGCCTCGATGTCGTAGCACACATCAGCCAGCCTGCGGTCATCACGCAGTGTGTAGAGCAAGATTTGCCGCCCAGGTTCACCGCAGGCATACAGTGGCACATCCACAGTAAAACCGTGGTTACGTAATAATGTTGCCCGGTAATACTCAGTGATAGTTTGGTCTTCACCTTCTTCATGGTGGTATTTAAAAAAGAGTGAACGGCCATCGGCCAGTGTGACCCGCCCGTTCAGGGAATTCAGGCTGTACTGGTCCTGGTTAATTACAATATCCAGTGCCTGAACACCGGTTACTTCACTGATCAACTGGCGCAGTTTTTCACAGGCGGCTTGCCACTCGCCCGCAAGAGTCAGCCGCCTTGCCTCTGCGGCAAGCGGGGGCAGCATGGCCTCAGCCATTGTTGCCTCCCTTGAGGAGTGGATTACGCAACTCAGAGACAGCCAGGGCATGCCCAGGGAAACCTTCATACTCAGCAAAACGTTTGGCTTTTGGTGCCAGTTCCTGGTAACCCTCGCTGGTGACATAAGCCACAGAAACCCGCTTCATGTAATCGGATACAGACAGTGGCCCGGCAGTTTTGGCAGCACTGTTGGTCGGTAGCACCGCATTGGGGCCAAGAACAAAGTTACCCAGCGTGATAGGGGAATATTCTCCCAGTAAAATTTCACCGGCATTGCGAATTTTCATCATCACCGACATCGGTTCAGTCGCCAGTATCTCAAGGTGTTCAGGCGCATACTGGTTGACAAAATCAATCGCTGTCGCAAAGTCACGGGTCAGCACCACGCCGCCATGTTCGCCACACAATACGGATTGCGAGAACCCTGCCCGTTTCTCACCAATCTTTTCCCAGTAACCCGGCAGCGCAGCGATAGCTTCTTCTGCCACGCGGCGGCTGGATGTGACCAGGTATGCAGAAGAATCTGGCCCATGTTCAGACTCAATCAACAGATCCAGTGCGGCCAGCGCACCATTAACTGAGTCATCTGCCAAGATCAGGCTTTCGCTAGGGCCCGCCGGTACACCAGGGTCAAGCAGGTGAGTCAACTGGCGTTTTGCCGCCACCACCCACGGGCTACCAGGCCCGACAATTTTCAGGCACTTCGGCACACTTTGTGTACCAAATGCCACCGCTGCCACCCCTTGAGCACCGCCACATTTGTAGACATTTTTGATACCAACCAGGCGGGCTGCCACCAGAGTAGCATCATCGACAGTTCCGTCCGGCCCTGGAGGCGTAATCACGACGGGCATGGGAACACCAGCCACTACCGCCGGGACAGCGGTCATAATCAATACACTGGGAAATGAACCTTTACCACGGGGAACATAGCAAGCGACGGCATCAATGGGGACATGGCGATCACCAGCGAATGCGCCAGGACGCATCTCTTTCCACCACATTTCTTCCGGTTTTTGCGCTTCATGAAAGGCTCGCACGTTTTCCACAGAGAAACGGATAGATTCAATCACTTCCGGGTCTACTCGTTCAAAAGCCGCGTCAAATTCTGCTTCCTGAACCTGGATTGAGAAAGTTTCTGGCTGCACGCCATCAAACTCACGGGCAAAGCGGATTAAGGCCTGGTCGCCTTCTGTGCGTACCGCTTCAATAATCGGTTTTACTTTATCGACGAAAAAAGAGAGGTCTGATTCAGTACGCTTAAACAGTGTTTCAGGCAGGAGATCAGCCCCGGTCAGATCATGGAATGATACAGGCATGAGTTGTGTTTCCCTCAATTTCAATACGTTAAGGCATGTTGCTGAATGCAGTTCAGCACTTCATGCTGAAGATCAATAAAGCGGGCACTACGGTTAACACCGTCAGTACGTGGCCGCGGCAGGTCAACCTGGAATGTGGTGTCGATAATGCCCTGGCCCATCACAACAATACGGTCGGAAAGCCAAACCGCCTCTTCGATGTCATGGGTGACAAACATCACCGTCAGCCGGTGTTTTTCCCAAATTTCTACCAGTAATTCCTGCATCTGGTGGCGGGTCATCGCATCCAGTGCGCCAAAAGGTTCATCCATCAGCAGGATTTTGGGCCGGTAAGAGAGCGCACGGGCTATTGCCACACGCTGTTTCATACCGCCGGACAGCTCCCCAGGCCAGCGGTCGCCGGCATGCCCCAGCTTCACCAGTTCCAGATGCTGCTGGGCAATGGCCGGGCAATCGCGCGCGGGCACACCCGCGGCTTTCAGGGCAAACTCGATATTTCCCCGCGCAGTTAACCAGGGCAGTAATGTGTAAGACTGGAACACCACGCCGCGGTCAAGCCCCGGCCCTTCAATAGGCTGGTCATCTACCAGCACATCACCGCTGTCGAAAGGTTCCAGGCCTGCGGCAATAGACAGCAAGGTGCTTTTGCCGCACCCAGAAGTGCCAACCACAGAGACAAACTCATTTTCATGAAGTGTCAAATCAATGCCTTTCAACACCCGGTGCTGTGTCTTGCCCGCCGGAAAGCTCTTTTCCAGGTTATTCAGCTTAAGTGTCGCCATCAGGAACGTCTCCGGTTGTAGCGGAACAGCACCCGTTCTGCCGAGCGCATAATTTGGTCGGTAATCAGGCCAAGAAAACCTAACAGCAGGATGTAGCCAATGATGGTGTCAGTCTGGAAATACCGTTGTGAAACCACAATGCGGTAACCCAGACCGGAGGTTGACGCGACCAGTTCAGCTAGTACCAGCCAGGTCCACGCCCAACCAAGACTGATGCGCAGCGCATCCCAAATAGCCGGAAAAGCTGAAGGAATAACAATACGCAGAAGAATTTTTCTGTCGGGTAAGCCCAGTGTGCGCCCAAGGCCGACAAAATCCGTTGGTACACGTTTCACGGCATCAATCATCATCAACACTTGCTGGAAGAACGTCCCAATCCAGATAACCAAAAATTTTTGGAAGTCATCAGTGCCGGTCCACAAAATGGTCAAAGGGACAAATGCCACCACCGGCATGTAACGAATAAAATCAACCAGCGGCTCAACGATCGCTTTGAACAGCCCGTAACACCCGGCCAGCACACCAATCACAATGGACATCACAGACGAAATCGCAAACGCAATCGCCATGCGATACAAACTGCTGCCAATATCGCTTTGCAGTGTGCCGTTTTGCGCAAGGGTGACTAAGCGATGCCAGACGCTGGGGATCCCTGGTAAAAAGATGGGTTTAATGGCTCCGGAAGCGGTTGCCAGCCACCAGGCCAGCAACAGCAGGATAAACACCAGTGCGGCGATCCCCAGGAACTGCCCGCGGGAAGGTTCTTTACCAATAGTGAGTAACTTGCCGGGTTGGCGCTTTTTTTTCCCCCGTTGGCGGGAACGCTGCAGCTCTATCGCACTCATTTTTCCTCCGGTCAGTGCAATTTGTGCCAACCCGTGAACAATAAACACGGGCCAGCACAACCTTCTTAATCGCACTATTGTGCGTTAACAAAACTGGCATCAATGGTTTGAGCCGGGGTTACAGGCTGCGTCACAATACCGGCGGCTGTAGCAGCTTTTAAAATATGCGGGAAAGTTTTGGTGGTGAAATCATGAGACAAGAGCTTTTTGTTATCAGCCAGGGAGTAATACTTAATGCCATCAAACGCTGTAGATAAGTCTTCTGGCGAAGCACCCACTGCTTTAGAAATAATCGCCCGCCCTTCTGTAGTGTGTGCATTGTAATAATCCAGTGCAGCACCCCAGGTTTTGATAAGCGAACTCAGCTCTTTCGGGTGTTGTTTAATAAAATCATCACGAACCACCAATACATCACTAATCAGACCGGGGTCAGAAGCGCCACTGAATAACACTTTCAGGGTTGGGTCGCCTTTTTTAGCCACGGTCAGGTAGGGTTCGTAAGTGACGGCAACCGGTACACGGCCAGCAATAATGGCGCTCCCAGCGGAGGCAGCAGGCATCGGCACAGGTTTAATATCGGAATAAGCAAGCCCTACTGATGCCAGCGCACTGCGCAGCAGAATATCGCTGGTTGTCCCTTCTTCGTAAGCCACTTGCTTACCTTTGAGGTCCTTAAGGCTGGTAACGTCTTTGGTTGCCAGCATGGCATCAGCGGTATTACTTTGGTCCAGCAACAGTACGATTTTCACCGGTAACCCTGCGGAAATCATGCCCATAGCGGTGTGGGTGGCAATATTGGCGACATCAATCTGCCCACTGGCTAGCGCGGCATTAATATCTTTATCTTCGGCAAAGTTAATCACGTCTACTTTGCTGAGGCCTTCTTGTTTGAACAGGCCTTTATTGGAAGCAATATGCCATTGTCCATAACCCAGCCAGGGTTCAATGCCCATTTTGACACTGGTGGTATCGGCAGCATAAGCACCTTGTAAAGAGGCAGACATGCCACCGACAACACACAGCGTGATTACTGTTTTTTTAACTGCATGGAGAAAAGGCATAGCGATTTCCTTGGGTTAAATGAACAAACCGACACCGGAAGTCTTCCGGCCATGTATATACAACTATTGGTATAGATAGATTTATTTAAATACAACCACATGCAATGCCAGTGCCAGAATCGGTTCACTGGGAAAGTCAAAGGAAAATTTTGGGCGATTCACTTTTGCATAGCACGTCTGTAGAGGAAAATGGGGGAACAGGCAGATGTTTATTCTGTAACAATAAGAGATGATACAAGCAGAACGCCCGCCCCTTTCTCCCGGAATAAAAGCCGCACTCATTGGGCGCATCGTAATAGTGCAACGCACCACTGCCCGGCATTCTCCTGTTACTCACCGAATAGAGTGAAACCAACGGGCGGGAAAACAGGGTCTTCCAGATAAATCCGGGGGCTGAAACCCCATATTGCTAAAACAAACCTGGTGGCTGGCAGCTATGCTTACATGCTGTGGGGCAGTATTGCTCTCTGCCCCGTGTGTTAGTAGTCATAGTATTCGTAGTCATAGTATTCGTAGTCATAGGGGGGTTCCCCTATCAATCCACTGAGCCGCTACTTGCTTGTACCCGTCTCAGTAACCAAACAACTATCCCCCTCTATTTACACCACAACATGGGATCAATAACGTTATGAAAACAGTCGGATATGCAGCCCATTCTGCGGATTCAGCGCTCACGCCTTACCACTTTGAACGCCGTGATTTGCGCCAGAACGATGTCGCAATTGAAATTTTGTATTGCGGTGTGTGCCACTCCGATTTACATACCGTCAATGGCGACTGGGGCCCGCAACCTTACCCTCTGGTGCCTGGCCATGAGATTGTTGGCGTTGTGCGTTCTGTTGGCCCGGATGTGACCAAATATAAAGCCGGGGACCGCGTTGCTGTTGGTTGTATGGTAGACAGTTGCCAGCATTGCGACCAGTGTGAACACGGTGAAGAACAATATTGCCGCCACGGCATGACGCCCACCTACGGCTCCCCCGACCGCATCACAGGTGAAATTACCCAGGGCGGTTACTCAAAACATATTGTGGTGCGTGAAGAATTTGTACTGCGTATTCCTGAAAATATGGATATCGCCAAAGCTGCACCGATTCTGTGCGCTGGTATAACGACTTTCTCACCGCTGCGTACCTGGAATGTCACCAAAGGTAGCCGCGTGGGGGTTATCGGGCTGGGTGGTTTAGGCCATATGGCTGTAAAACTGGCTCATGCCATGGGTGCAGAAGTTACTGCCATCAGCCGTTCCAAAGCTAAAGAAAAAGAAGCGATGGAACTCGGTGCCAAAGGCATTCTCGCCTCTTCTGATTCCGCGGCAATGGAAGCCGCCACCGCATCATTTGACTTGATAATTGATACCGCGCCAGTAAAACATGATGTCAGCATTTATGCCCCATTACTGGACATCGACGGAACATTAGTGGTTGTCGGCCAGGTTGGCCCGCTGGAAGAAGTAATGACAGTGCCGCTGGTATTCGGCCGCCGCCGTATTGCCGGCTCACTTATTGGTGGGATTGCAGAAACCCAGGAAGTGCTGGATTTCTGTGCTGAACATGATGTTTATCCAGAATGCGAAATGATCAATATTGACCAAATCAATGACGCCTTTTCCCGTTTAGCCAAAGGCGACCTGGCTCACCGTTTTGTGATTGATATGGCGTCATTAAGCGCCTGATAATCGGCTTTCAACAGTCGGTTTAACTGTTAACACCAAGCTGCAATGTCACCTTTGCCCCATTCTAAAAATCCCCCAGACAATTCTCTGGGGGATTTTTCATGATCAAAGAGACTGTTACGATGAGCCATAAGGAACTCGACCGACTTCAGATTATTCAGGAGTCACTTAATCGCCCTATTACTCAGGAACAAGCTGCGGGTGGATAATGCCCGTATTGGTTTACGCTCAAAATACTATGTCACCATCCCTGGCTTACGCGCCGAACGCAAAGCCATCAGCAAGTTAATCCCCCGAAATTACCTAAAAAAGAAGCCTGATCCCAATAAAATAGATTGAAACCAGGAGCTATTCGGTTGAGTGCATATCCATTCACAGGGGAGATTCTTAAGTTGCGTTTCTGGCGTTCATTTTCGCGTAGTTTGTTACTTCTTTTACCGGGGATATGCCAGAAATGCTCCCAGACCGACTGAACGGTGCGCGTAATGAGTCCTTATGGTAAATAGCCTGTGCTGATGTCCGCTATGGGCGAGAAGCGGACGTCGATTAAAGCATTCTGAATGAGTTAAAAAGGAGCAGCTTAATGCTAAATAAAAGAAAATTTGAGGTATAAAAAGGAAAGCTCAGTTTAAAAATATAATTAACCAACTGTTTGCAGCATTTTTACACAATTTATTTAATTTTTATGTACTTGTTTCCTTTAAATGCTTTCTTTAAATCCTTTTGAAATTTATCAATGAGCTTGTCTGCATAGTCTTCTGCGATATCCATCGCTTTAGCCTTAACAACAAAGATGAGAGAAGTCACATCATTTTCTCGTCCGCAATTTGCGCACACAATCAGCGAGCCATGAAGAGGGGCGTAGTTTTCGTGTGGCAATGCAAACAGCTCGGAGTGGCAGAAAGTACATTTCAGGCTGATGGATTTCTTCAGTTCTTCCATGTGGCTTACCTTTTTTATAAAAGTCCGGTAAGAGAACCAGCAACACCGCCTACTACAGAAGAAGTTAGTGGATGCTCTAAGAACTTTGTTAAAAGCGATTTAGCTTCTGCCTTTTCTTCTGGAGTCGCTTCAGCACGGTCAATTTTGTCTATAACCTCCTGAAAGACATTGTAAATATTTTGCGTATTACCATCTCCTACCTGAGCTGACCCGGCAACATGGATAGCGCCAATGGTATAACTGCTCCTTGCAAGTTCATAAGAACGGTTCTTACCGTGCTTAACCGACAGCGCGCGGCTCTGTCCCTCTTCTGTCAGTCTGACACGATCGTATATGCCTGACATTTTTTTCAACAAGCCGCGGGAATTACATCTATTTATAATTCCAAATAAAATTTCTTCAGACCAACCATATAACTTTTCAATTTCATTACGATCACCTTGCCCCTGAGCAAAACTCCAATACGTATCCGTTATAGTTCCCCCAATTCGTTCCATATCCTCATTCATAAAAGTCAATAAAGCATCAATATCATTTTGAATTTTATCCGGATCCATATTTATTCCTTTTTAACAGAGTGATGTAGTTGAGACTGATGAAAAGATAGCCATTATAGTTTACGTCTGAGCTTGACGTTCACACAATTTATCACATCTAGAGAATCATTCATGGACACAAGCAGCAGTTTAAGCATCCCTGCAAAAAGAACCATCAACTTTTAGAGTCTCTGGTACTCCAACTTCCACTGTTGGCACAAAGCGGACTGTGATCACCGTTCTTACGACTACTTTTCTGGCTTCCTTCGTGACTTGCCCGAAGCATGTTGTAGTGCGATACTTGTAATGACGTTTGTAATTACAAGGGGTGTAAAACATGGGTAGCATTAACCTGCGTATTGACGATGAACTTAAAGCGCGTTCTTATGCCGCGCTTGAAAAAATGGGTGTAACTCCCTCTGAAGCGCTTCGTCTCATGCTTGAGTATATCGCCGACAATGAACGCTTGCCGTTCAAACAGACACTCCTGAGTGATGAAGATGCTGAGCTAGTGGAGATAGTGAAAGAACGGCTTCGTAAGCCTAAGCCAGTACGAGTGACACTGGATGAGCTCTGATGGCGTATTTTCTGGATTTTGACGAGCGGGCACTAAAGGAATGGCGAAAGCTGGGCTCGACGGTACGTGAACAGTTGAAAAAGAAGCTGGCTGAAGTACTTGAGTCACCCCGGATTGAAGCGAACAAGCTCCGTGGTTTGCCTGACTGCTACAAGATTAAGCTCCGGTCTTCAGGCTATCGTCTTGTATATCAGGTCATAGACGAGAAGGTTGTCGTCTTCGTGATTTCTGTTGGGAAAAGAGAACGCGCGGAAGTATATAGCGAGGCGGTAAACCGCATTCTCTAAAATAAAGCAGGACATCTCTGTTTCGCACTGAAGGTGCCACTTCTGCTTTGCGTTGACACAATCAATTTTCAACAGTCGGTTTTCAACAATCGGCTTGCAACAATCGAAAAAATAACGGCGAACCCACAAGGTTCGCCGTTGTTGTTCTTACCCAAAACAGGCCTGTCGCCGTTAAATTTCGTGCTCAAACCAGTCCGGGTTTTGTTTGTCTACCGGAACCATGGTGTTTCTCAATAATAACAAATGAGAACGGGTTGCTGCTTCCGCTTCATCGGGGTTGCCACTCGCCAGTGCATCAAAGATACGGTAATGCTGAATAATCAACCCCGGCGGCGGTGATACTTCCCGCAGCGTTAGAAAACGCACCCGGTCCATCGCGGCTTTAATGTTTTCTATGGTTTCCCAGGCCATTGGGCAACCGGCGATTTCGGCAATTTTTTGGTGGAACTGGTCATCCAGCGCCAAAAACTCCACTGCATTCTGGTTTTTCGCCGCCAGCTTTTGCTGGTTAAGCAGTAGCTCCAGTGCGGCCAGGTCTTCTGGCGTCACATTTTCTGCCGCTCGCCGGGCAACAGCACATTCAATAGCACTGCGAATAAAACGCCCGTCATTTACCTGGCGCACAGAAATACGCCTGACCAGGGTACCGCGCTGGGGGCGAATTTCGACCAAACCACTTTCAGCCAGTTTAATAAACGCCTCTCGCACCGGCTGGCGCGACACACCAAACCGGCTGGCAGTCTCTTTTTCCGATAGCAAAGAACCCGGCGGGATTACGCACTCAACAATTTCCTTGCGCAAGTGGCGGTAAACCTGCTGATTTACAGGCAGATTATTCAGCAGAACGGGTTGGGGTAATGACATGGTGTTCACAATGGACATGGGCATCCAGGCATCAAGGGTGAAGCATGTAGAGTAACATACTTTTTAACAGGCTTTCAGTGAGTAAGCTCAGCGTGTTCACGCTATTCTGGTCTTATCCGCCAGGATGTGTTGGTACTGCACAAGCTGAGCCTGTGCAGTGAGTGAAAAGCGGTTTTCACCGCTTCAGATTGATAAAAAAAGCAAAAGCGTAATTTCACCGCTTAGTTTTTGACATCCAGCACCAATCGGCTTTGTGCAAGAACCAGTGGCTGAATTTGATGAGTAACCAACAGCGTTGTTTTGCCCTTAATCAGGGTTTTCAGGCTGTTAAGCACCATGTCCGTTTTGGCGGCATCCAATCCTTCAGTCGGCTCATCTAACAATACCACCGAGGCATGAGACAGAAATGCTCTGGCAATCGCAATCCGGCGAGCCTGGCCACCTGACAGCCGGGTGCCGAGTTCGCCGACCAGCGCATCCAGCCCATGGGGAAATTATGGTTATGAGTATTGTATTTTAACGATGTAATTATCGGGAAAAGCTGCAGAGATAAAAAGGCGTGTGCTATGCGGCGGAATAGAGCAAAAAAAGTGCAAAGTAAAAGTACAAGGTAAAAGTGCAAGTATTGTGCAACCTGCTCTGGCAAGCAGGCTGCATTAAATCTGTCAGTGTTGTTTCTCTAATGACTCCCACAACCCCAGCAGATAAGTGACCCCCAGAGCCCGGTCATATAACCCATAACCAGGACGGCCGGTTTCACCCCAAATAAAACGACCATGATCAGGGCGAATATAGCCATCGAACCCGTTATCATGCAGGGCTTTCACTACCTCGTACATATCCAGAGAACCGTATTGCGACGGGTGGGCCGATTCATAGAAATCTTTCCCTTCGGTTATCTTGATATTACGCACATGAGCAAAATGAATACGTTTGCGGCGAGTGAATTCGGCCAGAATCTGGCACACATCATTTTCCGGGTCTTCCGCAATAGAGCCAGTACACAGCGTAATCCCATTGGCTGGGGAATCCACCGCATTGCATAACCAGTCCAGATCATCACGGTTTTTGATAATGCGCGGCAGGCCAAAAATGGAGTACGGCGGGTCATCCGGGTGAATAGCCATCTTCACGCCCACTTCTTCGCACACAGGAACAACCGCTTCCAGGAAGTAAACCAGGTTTTCACGCAGTTTGTTATCGTCAACATCCTGATAACGGGCAAACAGTGTCTGCACCTGCGCCAGGCGTTCAGGCTCCCAGCCAGGCAAGGCAAAGCCATTGGCGTTATCCAGCACTTCACGAACCATTTCTTCCAGCGATTTATCGATACCTTTTTTCTCAAACGCCATGGTCAGTGAGCCATCTGGCAACACGTATTGCATGTCTGTTTTCATCCAGTCGAACACTGGCATAAAGTTATAGCAAATCACTTTAACGCCATACTTCGCCAGGTTGCGGATAGTTTGTTGATAATTGGCAATCCACTGGTCACGAGAAGGTGAGCCTATTTTAATATCATCATGAATATTCACACTTTCAATAACTTCCATTGAAAGCCCGGCCGCCTGAGCCTGCCCAACCAGAGCTTGAATCTTCTCTTCCGGCCAGACTTCTCCAACCGGTACGTCATACAACGCACCGACCACACCCTGCACCCCTGGCACCTGGCGGAAATACTCCAGCGGGATTTTGTCCTGGTCTGGTCCAAACCAGCGCATCGTCATTTGCATAGTTAGTGTCACCTGTTGTCTGTGTCAATATCATCTACCATACTAGTTAATCATACAATGTAATGACCAAATAAACAAAATATTGATAGACATCACAAAATTAAATTTAACCGCCATCTTTTCACCTTAGATTAACAATACGAATATCAATATTAAGACACTGAATAATATTAATTAATTTTACATTTAATCATCAATAACCCGCGTTGAACTCACATCCATGTCACATAAGTTCACTCAAAATGTGAAGTTGGTCAGAAAACGATCGTGACTAGACTTGTATGGTAGTAAGCACAAAGCAATGAAACTAACCTGTATCAAAGGAAGCCGTACCATGAGAAGTGTTGTGATAGAAAGCCCTGACCGCCTGGTTATCGAACAACGCCCGCTGCCGGAGCCTGCAGAAGGTGAAGTACGGGTAAAAGTATCGCTGGCTGGCATTTGTGGTTCTGATGTTCACATCTGGCATGGACATAACCCGTTTGCCAAATACCCACGTGTAATTGGACATGAGTTTTTCGGCACAATTGACGCGACCGGCCCCGGTGTTGACCCGGCACGCCTTGGCGAACGTGTTTCTGTTGACCCGGTAGTCAGTTGCGGGCATTGCTACCCTTGTTCTGTTGGGCGGCCAAATGTTTGCACTTCGTTGCAGGTGATTGGCGTGCATTGTGATGGCGGGTTCAGTGATTATGCCTGTGTCCCTGCCACCAACGCCTGGCACATCCCCGATACGATCAGCGACCGCCACGCTACCATGGTTGAACCCTTTACGATTGCCGCCAATATTACAGCGCAACTTAAACCTATGCCTGAAGATATTGCACTGATTTATGGTGCCGGGCCTATGGGTTTAACGGTTATTCAAGCGCTGAAAGGGGTGTATGGCGTAAAACAGGTCATTGTGGCTGACCGCATTGCAGAACGTCTGGTAATGGCAACCAACAATGGCGCAGATAAAGTGGTCGATAACAGCCACCAGTCGCTGGAAGATATCCTGAAGAAAGCAGGCATTCGCCCTACCCTGATTGTTGATGCAGCCTGCCACCCTTCTATTCTGCAACAGGCCATCGACCTCGCCTCCCCTGCCGCGCGTATCGGCATTATGGGTTTTTCTGGCGAACCTTGCACCATCACTCAACAAAGCATCACCAGTAAAGAAATCTCTTTGTTCTCATCGCGGTTGAACAGCAACCGCTTCCCCGACGTTATCTCCTGGATGTCACAAGGCAAAGTCGACCCGGAGAAACTCATCACCCACTGCCTGCCCCTGGAGGACGTTCAGGCCGCATTAACGCTTTTCGCCACCGACCAGCGCACCTGCTGCAAGGTGTTGTTGCAAATGAATAACTAATTATGGCTGACTGGTAGTGCAGCCGCGCTACCAGTGCTTATTCCAAAAACCAGGCTTACAGATGTGAGATTATCATGATTAAAAACCTCCGCTGGGTCATCGTATTGCTGCTTTTTCTGGTCTACATGATTAACTATCTTGACCGGGTTGCCTTATCGATTACTGTTCCCATGATTGAAAAAGACCTGATGCTTAACGCTGAGCAGTTCGGTCTGATATTCGGTAGTTTCTTTTTTGGCTACGCCTTGTTTAACTTCGTAGGCGGGCTGGCAGTGGATAAGTTCGGGCCAACCCTTGTTATGGGTGGCGCGGTTGTGATGTGGTCTTTCTTCTGTGGGCTTACCGCGCTGGCAACTGGCTTCTATTCCCTGCTTATCCTGCGCGTACTGTTCGGTATGGCAGAAGGGCCAATCTGCGCCTCGGCCAATAAAATGATCAATGGCTGGTTCCCGCAAAAACAGGCCGCCACCGCTGTGGGGTTATTAAGTGCCGGGTCACCGTTAGGTGGCGCTGTTGCCGGGCCTATCATCGGCTACCTGGCATTAGGGTTTGGTTGGCGTCCGGCGTTTGTGATTATTTTCACTATTGGGATTATCTGGGCACTGGCCTGGTTCCTGATTGCGGCAGACTCACCACTGCGCAGCAAACGTGCTACGCACGAAGAAAAACAAGAAATCGCTTTGTTAAAAAGCCAGGAAACACACCTGACTCCGGTGGATGACAGCACTGCACCGCCGTTAAGCCATTACCTGAAACAACCTATTATTCTGGTCACGGCGTTTGCTTTCTTCTGCTATAACTACATTCTGTTTTTCTTCTTGAGCTGGTTCCCGGCCTATCTGGTACAAGCCCATAACCTGGATATTAAATCCATGAGCCTGACCACGATGATCCCATGGATTGTCGGTTTTATTGGCCTTGCTTTGGGTGGATATATTTCGGATAAAATCTTCAACATCACGGGCCGGCTGTTACTGTCACGCAAAATTGTGTTAGTAGTTTGCCTGCTGATGGCCGCAATCTGCGTGGCGCTGGCCGGTACAGTGAGCAGTGTAGCGCCTGCTGTGGCCCTGATGTCGGTATCAATATTCTTCCTGTATATCACCGGTGCAATTTACTGGGCGATTATCCAGGATGTTGTGCACCAGTCCCGCGTGGGTGGTGCCAGTGGTTTTATTCACCTGGTCGGTAGCGTATCCGGCATTGTGGGGCCAATTGTAACGGGCTATATCGTGCAAACCAGTGGCAAATTTACCAGTGCATTTATTCTGGCTGGCACAGTTGCCGCACTGGGTGCCTTACTGGTGTTGCTGGTTATCCGCCCACCGCGCCATGAATCTGCCTCACCTGCCAGAGCATAATAACCCGGGGGATACTCTTCCCCCGGGTGTATTTACCCGGCAGCATCACTCGCTGTTGGCGGCCAACAAGCCGCCAACATCATGCAACCCCACCGATAAATGCAATGACCTGGGCGTTAATCATTACGCCCTAAGCCAATGCATTGCACCAGGCCAGTTCACTTACTCTGAGCAGCCGTGCTGCGATTAGCCCGGTTATTTTCTTCCTCCACAGGGTAGCGCGATGGCCAAATATCCTGTGGCCTTACACCCAGCGCATCCGCTATCAGGCGCTCACCTTTCGGCCAGCGCCGAATGACTGCATTTGCCAGCGTAGAAGATGATAACCCGGCTGCACGCGAGACCGCCGCCATTGAGGTGCCTTTTTTACGCAAGCCCGCGATAATATCTGCCGGGTGCCAGTCTTGTTTGTCCATATCTGGAATTCCTTTTTATAACCTAACCTGTGTTTATTAAGCGCTTCGCAAGCGGTACCCCGGGCATGTCACTTCCGTTCACTGACGCATCCAGTAACCGGAACAGACCAAGACCACCGGATGCCCGGAGAGGCACCGAACCAAGCCGTACCAGAGCGCACCCCGCCAGGCGGTTTCGCTCCCTATCTGCGCCATCACGCTACTGCGCAATGGCCTTATCCAAACTTAAAGCCACTTACCTGTGTTCACCCACATGGGTGCTGCGCCCTCCTTTTGTTTGTACTCACCAAGGCATGTTTTTTGCATTTATTCACCATGAATTAACATTGGAGTTACATACCATGGCAAACCCTGAACAGTTTCTGCCGTTCCAACCTGCTCTGCAAAATTCGTGTCAATTAAAAAACTACCAGCAACAGATGCAGAACTGCCGGGGAATTTCCCATTTTTATTCATTTACCACCGGTGATGACCTGAATAATGCACTGGTCATTCCGGATAATTGTATTGATATTTTATTTGACTGCAATACACATAAACCAACAGTTCGAGTATATGGTACAGTATCTCGTTACAAGCCCGTCGAACTTATTTCCGGCCACCGTTATTTCGGCATTCGGTTTATGCCGGGCATAATGCCAGATTATATTGACCTAATACCAGAAGATATGCCAGACCATGAATATAATTTTTTAGATATTAATCCTGGTGCCGCATCTATAATTGATGAGATCGCGTTACGTGAAAGTTTTACGCAACAATTTAAAACCTTCAATGAAAACAGGGGAAATAAATCACTACGCCAACCTTAAAAAGTAACGCAATATTTAATGGCCGACAGCTAAAATGGGGTACAGCCCGATGGCATCGATGCCAATTATCAGTAACAACATAATCACGCTGTGTGTATGGCAGGCGTTGTGATACTGGGAATATAACGTAACATATTGTTATGGGAGGCCAGCACCTCTGCATGCAGGCTCAGAAAGAAACCGGGCATAGCCACATAGCAAGCTGCGCGCCAATATAGGCAAACAAGGCAATAAATGAAGCCAACGAACCAATATTTTCGCCCATCCCCGTAGCAATACAGGCATAAAATGCACCGGTGTTATTCACGTAACGGCTCATCGTAATATACCCAACCGCAAACAACCCTAAAATCACGTTTGCAGCAATATAAGCCGTCGCCATCCCTGCACCATTGCCGGATAAAATAGCAATGAGCACCCCGTCCACAATCCCTGTTAAAGGTGAAGCTGCCGCTACCAAAAAGAACACCAAAGCCAATACACCCAGCATATCTTTCCTTAACCCCTGAATTTCAGTTTCGTTATTCATAATTCACCTTACGCGATGACTTAATAATGCAGGTATCCACTCAGCCCGGGCTCAGAAAGCAACATTCGGATATCTTGTTACCGGTTGCCTTATATGGAGCGATAATTTTAATTTTTCATACGCGTGAAAAAGAAAATAGAAAAAATCAGACAATAACACTGTGCAACGCCAGCTCAATAGCTGGTGCGTATCTTTAAAAAAATGCTGTAAAAATGTTAAATTGGCCTGCTTATGCCAGTAAGTGCATCAGGCGGCGAACCGGCTGAACAAATACGGATCAGGGTTCACCAGTGGTGTGGTATTGCAAATTAACTCTGCCGCCAGTTGCCCTGCGGCCGGAGAAGTACCAAAACCATGCCCGGAAAACCCCGTTACCACAGTAAGGCCCGCAAGTTGTGCCACAGGGCCAATGACTGGGTTGGAATTGGGTGTAACATCTATCATTCCCGCCCAGGACCAGGCTACCTGAACATCGCGAAACACAGGCCATGCCGCACTCAGGTTATCCAGCGCATTCTGGTTTAGCTTGTGGCCTACTGGCGGGCCCATAATACGTATGTGCTCACCTGGCGAACGCTGGTTACTACGCCAGCGCCGCTTCAACGCCAGGTAACAGAAAAATAGAAAAAATCGGACAACGGGCAGAAACCGGAACGTACACGGAGTACGTGAGGATTTCGAGCACTGCCCAGGTTCAAAATGGCAAGCAAAATAACCCTAATGGGATAGGCTCTAAGACGGCTAAAAATTATTATTAGTGACACCAATAAGCCGATGTAATAAGGAATATCTAACAAAAACAAAATACAAAACAGGCCAACCACATTATTTACTCGCTACCTTGTCACCTTTCTTGTTCGGCATAACTTGAAGACGTATTAACGCGAACTATGCTAGAAAACAGTTGGTTATTTTCCACTTACTGAATGTGGCAATGAAATAACAACAGTTCCCTTAACACATAAGTGAACAAGCAGCTTGCCAGCACTCACCGGTATTTTTTGATTAGTAAACTCTGCACTTCAAATACGCAGCGCCAGAGATAAAAGGATCTTTCTATGCCACGTATCTGTTGTTGGTTGTTTTTCACACTGATATTCAGTGTCTTGCATCCGGCCTACAGCGCAGAGCCGCGCCAGTCTCCTTTACCAGAAGAAAGAGCCCGCACGCTAATGGTGTTACACCAACCGGTGGTCATGCTGCAGGCCAAAATTGGCTATTCCACGCCGGAAGAGCGGGTACGCCGGATTCAGTCGGCATTACGCAATTTAAGTGATGAAGATGTACGCCACCCCGTAGAGGTAAAGGCAATTCGCCGTTATAACCAGGATTGCCGACTGTTTATGGTGAACGGTAAGCCATTTATGTTGCTGGCAGACCAGGACCTGGATGAAGGGGATGACCTGACGCTCGACCAGGCCGCTTCGCTGGTACAAAAACGCCTGAACAGCCTGCGCCTGGCGCTGATTCAGCAATATTCTCCTCACTATTTATTGGTATCCACCTTAAAAGGCATTGGTGGGTTGGCAATACTCATCTTATTGAACAGGCTTAGTTTTTCAGCATGGCGCTGGACAAAGCGCTATTTCGACAGCCGCATTTTGCAACAAAAAGGCATTATTCCCCATGCCTGGCGTGGGCTGTTGGGCAACATAGAAGCACGGGTAGTCGGAACCCTGCTGACATTGCTGGGCCTGGCACTATTTTATATTTGGTTGAGCTGGCTGTTCAGGTTGTTTCCCTATACCCGCTTGTGGGGCGAATCACTGGGAACTTATTCTGTCAATGTGCTCGAACAAATAGGCCTGGCGATTATTACCGCGATGCCAGGGCTGGTGATTGTTGCCATAATCGTGTTAATCACCCTTTTTATTCTCAAACTACTGCGTATTTTGCTCCACCAGGTTGAGACGGAAAAACTGCATATACCCGGTATTCACCCAGAAACGGTTAGTGCGACAAGAAAATTAATTTCGGTGGCTATCTGGTTATTTGCCCTTTCTGCCGCCTACCCATTTTTACCTGGTGCAAACTCTCTGGCATTCAAAGGGGTAAGTGTCTTTTTTGGGTTGCTACTGACACTGGGTTCAGCAGGTGTTATGAACCATGCCATGAGTGGGCTGGTACTGATTTACTCCCGAGCATTACGGCGCGGAGATATGATTCGCATTGGCGAAAATGAAGGCACAGTCAGTGAGATTGGTATGCTGGCAACCAAAATTCTTACCCGTGAAAACCACATTGTTACCGTACCAAACGCCGTTGCAGTAAGCGGTAAAATTACCAATTTAAGTGCTTACCGCCGTGATGCGGGAATAACCATCACCACTTCGGTCACCATCGGTTACGACACCCCCTGGCGGCAAGTCCATGCATTGTTGGAGCTGGCCGCAAGCCAAACATCAGGCATCAATCAGTCAGTTGCTCCCATCGTGCGCCAGCTAAATTTGAAAGACTGGTATGTCGAATATGAGCTGCAAGTTTCACTGGAGAAAAACGCGGCGATGCCTTCTGTAAAAAGCACGCTGCACGCCAACATTCAGGATGTATTCAACACCTTTGGTGTACAGATTATGTCGCCCAATTTTATTGCCCAGCCTGAAACACCAGTAGTGGTATTACCAGAAAACTGGCATAACGCACCGGCTCGCCCTGCAGAGGATAACAACGGCCCCAGGAACTCAGAAATAACCTGAAACAGGAATAGTTATTAAAAATGAATTAATTATTAAGCCATGGTAATAAATTAAACAGCCTGAATAAACATGCTGTTAAATCACGAATTGTTAAAACCAGGAATAAAACAAAATAATCAAACATTATCCCCCGATTTTCTTGAAATTTTTACCGCCTGAACTAACTTTACAATGCTTGGTTCAGTAAAAACATCAAGTGGCTATTTTATAAATTCAACAAGTAAGGGAGTTTATGATGATGGGCATTACACAAAAAGTTGTTATCGCTGCGCTCGCTGCCTTTACGTTTAGCGCTTATTCTGCGGAAATGATGAAAAAAACGGACTTTGATAAAGTCGCTGACCAATATACCAAAGTAGGGACGATTTCCAGTGCAGGTGAAACCTCCCCTATGGATGCCAAAGAAGAATTGTCGAAAAAAGCCGATGATATGGGCGGCTCCGTTTATGTTCTGACCTCTGGCCAGACAGAAAACAAAATTCACGTAACAGCCGATGTGTTTAAGAAAAAATAAACACCAAGACGGCTTAATGTAAAAGTATGAATACCATTAAGAAAGAAGGAAAGCCGCTGTTTTCCTTCTTTCTGTTTCTGACACGACCCCGCAGCCGTTTCCCCCACCGTCAATATAGCGTAACGCTCAGTAACAACTGTGGATTAATCATGAAATTCGCTGTTGTCTGATTGAGTCGGCTGGTGTACGCCCATACTATGCCATTAAGGACATACCCCTGTGCCTGCATTTTACCGGGTTCTGCCACGGTGAATGGCCAGGGTATAGCACACGGTTACTTTTGCGCAGCAAAGGTATGCCGTACTGACAAAGGCAGGTGTATATGAAAAAGATTTCTTTGATAATGCTGTTTACTGCAGCGCTAACCAGCATGGCTCCGCTGGCTCAGGCACATCCAGGCCCAGGTCCGGACTTTGGGCACGGCCCGGCACCCTTTTTCCACCCAGGCCACCGGGTGGATATTCTGCCGGATATTGCCACGGCTCTGTTGATTGGTGGGCTGACTTACTATGTAGCAAATGGCATTTACTACCAGCGCCAGAATGATCATTACGTTGTAGTTGAGCCACCGACAACAACCGTTGTTGAAGCGCCGTCATCAGGCTCTCTGCACCCGCTCGATTTTAATGGCCGCCGTTATTATGTGAGTGACGGCCACTATTACGAACGCGACGTAGATGGCCGCTATATCGAAGTACCTCGCCCGGCGGGCCTGTAACGGCCAGAGCGGTGAGCAAAACTACCGGCTGCGTGCCAGCGCAGCCAGAATAGTCCGCTCAGAAATATTCAGGTAGGTTTCAAGGGTGGCAGCCGCTTTATCGTTGTCACCCGCTTTCAGTAATAAAATGATCCCCGCATTTTTTTCCACATAAGGCGAATGCAACATCTCTTTATCTGCCAGTTGGCCGAATGCCAGGCGTAACTCTGCTGAAATATGCTGGTACAGCCGCATCAGGCGCTCACTGTCAGACAGGGCAACAATGGCAGCATGAAATTGCATATTCGCGGTGCCCACTTCACCCCAGTCTTCGGCCCGTAAAGCACGGCGCGCGTCATCAACTGCACGCTCCATCAGGGTTATTGCCGGGTGATAGGGGTAGGCATTACGCAGAGCATCACACTCAATCAACCGCCGGATACGGTAAATATCGATAATATCGGCATCTGCGGGCACGGCCACACAAACCCCACGGTTTGGCTGGTAACGCAACAGCCCTTCCTGGGTGAGCAAACGAAATACTTCGCGTAACGTGTTACGAGAAATATCCAGTTGGCTGGTTAATTCCCTTTCCGAGAGGCGGGCACCAGGCAGTAACTCTCCGGCAATAATTTTCTGACGTAATGCCTGAGCAATTATTTCACTCAGTACAGGCTCTGCAGGTTCTCTCATCTGCCTCTCACCAACGGGGAACAAGCGGCAATATTCCCATAATCCAGCAGGAGCAGCAACTTGCCCTCACCCCTTCTGGGCATTATTGCTGGCATAACAACACGTAGCGCACCAGCCAGGTGCATACTGTGCATCATTGCTGTGCACTGCTGTTTCTGTGTGTCAGCTCACTCTTTTAAAACCACGCATTAACAAATATTTCACATCTATAGTTTTTCCGCTATGTTCAATATTGTTCAACAATTTATTTTTCATTGATGAACAATAAAATCAATTTAACCCAACAATGGAATGATTTTTGCTTAACAACATGACATCCCCCCCGACTGGAGTTCATGCAATGGCAGTTGATAACATCAATAAGCAAAAGAGCTTTGTTCAAAACCGGCGTTCATCGCTTCTCGCCGCGATATTCCTGATGGCCACTTCCGCCATTGGCCCCGGTTTTATTACCCAAACCGCCACCTTCACCGCCACTCTGGGCGCGGCTTTCGCCTTTGGCATTCTGGCTTCTATCGTGATTGACTTTGTCGTACAGCAAAATATCTGGCGGGTAGTGACTCTGACCCGGATGAACGCAGCCCAGGTAGCAAACAAGGCCATTCCCGGTAGTGGTTACTTGCTGGCTGTGCTGGTTATCTTTGGTGGGCTGGTTTTTAATATTGGCAATATTGCTGGTGCCGGGTTAGGGCTGAATGCCTTGTTTGGCCTTAGCCCTAAAGTGGGTGGGCTGATAAGCGCGGGTATCGCTATCTATATTTTTGCTTCACGCCGTGCCGGGGTGGCACTGGACCGCATGCTTATTGTGCTGGGGATTGTCATGATAGCCCTGACATTATATGTCGCGCTGGTTTCACACCCACCATTAGGAATGGCACTGCGTGAAACCGTGTTCCCCAGCAATATTAACTTTGCGGCAATTACCACCATCGTGGGTGGTACAGTTGGGGGATATATCAGCTATGCAGGTGCCCACCGCCTGCTGGATAAAGGCATCAGCGGTAAAGAACACATCAAAGAAGTTTCTTCGGCGGCCAACCGAGGAATTGTTGTGGTTGGTATCATGCGCTATGTGCTGTTTCTGGCTATTTTTGGCGTGGTTGCCAGCGGTGTCACGATTGATCTTTCCAGCCACAATGCCAACCCGGCATCCCAGGCATTTTTGGCAGCAGCAGGGAATGTTGGCCTGCGTATTTTCGGTATTGTGCTGTGGGCTGCCGCACTCTCCAGTGTGGTAGGCGCTGCATGGACATCTATTTCTTTTATTTCCGTTTTCCGCCCAGGTATTACAGAGCGCCAACGCAATATTGCCACACTGGTATTTATTGCGTTCACCCTGGTGGTTTACTTGTCTCTGGGCACCGCCCCCGCAGCACTGCTGGTATTTGCTGGCGGGTTTAATGGCCTGGTGCTTCCGCTGGGCTTAACCTTGTTTCTGTGGGTTGGCTGGCGGCGGGCAGACCTGATGGAAGGTTACCGCTACCCGCGCTGGTTGCTCTGGCTGGGGTTGGTTACCTGCATCATGACCTGGTATATGGCCATCATGTCGGTTTCCACTATTTTTAATTTCCTGAAAATTGCATAAGGCTACCTATGAACACCATTGATATTAACAGCGATCTTGGCGAAAGCTTTGGTCAGTGGCATATGGGTGATGACGCACGCATGCTGACTGTGGTGAGTAGCGCGAACATTGCCTGCGGTTTCCATGCCGGAGACCCGGCTGGCATGTTGGCCACGCTGCGAGCCGCCGCCGCCAACCAGGTGTGTTGCGGTGCACATGTCGGGTACCCCGATTTACAGGGTTTTGGCCGCCGGGAAATGAACATTGCAGATGACGACCTGACTGCCAGCGTGATTTACCAGATTGGCGCACTGGCGGGCCTGGCCCGTGCCGCTGGCACCCGTGTGCGCTATGTCAAACCCCACGGCGCGTTGTACAACACCATTGCCCATGATAAGCGCCAGGGCATGGCGGTCATTAACGCCATTAAGCAGTATGACGCCAGTTTACCGTTGGTGGTTCTTGCGGGTTCTTCTCTGGCTCAACTTGCCAGCGAGCAGGGATTACAGGTTGTGGCAGAAGCCTTTGCAGACCGGGCTTACCATAAGGATGGCACGCTGGTATCTCGCCGTGAAGCCGGTGCGGTACTGCACGATACACAAGCCATCGCCCGGCGTATGGTGCAACTGGTGCGTGAAGGTGGTGTGGTGTCCGTTGAAGGGGTTTTCACGCCCATTTCTGCCCAGAGTATCTGCGTGCATGGTGATTCACCCGGTGCTGTGGAAATGGCAATAAAAGTGCGCGCAGCCCTTGAACAGGAAGGCATCAGAATTGCGCCTTTTTGCCAGGGGGAGCAACAATGAACCTGAATTACCCGGCAACGCCGCAAGCCCTGGCTGGCGCAGCGCAAGCACGGTTGCGTATCCGCCAGGGTTATGACCAGCCCACGGCCGGGATGGCACCGGGAATGACCCAGGCAAATATGATAGCGCTGCCGCGGGACTGGGCATTTGATTTTCTGCTCTATGCACAACGCAACCCGCAAAGTTGCCCGGTGCTTGATGTCCTCGATGCCGGGCAATGCCACACCCCTTTAGCAGCAGACAGCCGGGTTGATACCGATATTCCACGCTACCGGGTATGGCGGGATGGCACATTGGCAGATGAAATCACCGATGCCAGGGAAATCTACCAAAGCCACCCAGACCTGGTCACTTTTCTGATTGGTTGCAGTTTTACATTTGAAACCCCACTGATACAGGCAGGTATTGATGTCCGCCATATCAGTGAAGGTTGCAATGTACCGATGTTTCGTACCAACCGCCCTTGCCGCGAAGCAGGCAGGCTCAAAGGTGAACTGGTGGTTTCGATGCGCCCAGTGCCAGCCCATCGGGTTGCGGATGCCGTCACTATTACCGCCCGCTACCCGGCAGTACATGGCGCACCCGTGCATATTGGCGCGCCTGAAGCCCTGGGTATCAAAGATATCAGCAGACCCGATTTTGGCGACCCTGTTCCTGTTCGCCCAGGCGAAATCCCCGTGTTCTGGGCCTGTGGAGTCACTCCGCAAGCGGCGGTCATGGCCTCGAAAGTGCCCTTTGCCCTGAGCCATGCCCCCGGCCACATGTTTATCACTGATATTCCGGACGCCGCCTGGCAACAATAATAAGGATGTAATGTGCGATTTTTACCTTGCAGCCTGTCCAGTTTCCTGGTGGAACTGAGCACTCTGGATGACACGCTGGCTTTATTTTCTACCTTGCAGGCAACACCTTTAATGGGCGTGGAAGAAATTATCCCCGCAGCGCGTACCCTGCTCGTTCATTTTGACCCGGCGCTAACCCAGGCCACAACGTTATTTACAGCGATTCGCCAGTGCGAAGGCCAGCCCCAGGCAGCGCGTGAAAGCCGGGTTATCAGCATACCTGTTCACTACACAGGCGAAGACCTGAATGAGATGGCAGAATACCTGGGATTATCTGTCGAGTCTTTAATTCAGCGCCACACCGGCGCTTTGTGGCAAGTCGCTTTTTGTGGCTTTGCCCCCGGTTTCGCCTACCTGGTCTCTCGCGAAGCAGGGCTTCATGTTCCCCGTCGCGCCAGCCCCCGTACCCGTATTCCGGCAGGCTCCGTTGGGCTTGCGGGTGAATTTAGTGGTATTTACCCGCACGCCAGCCCTGGCGGCTGGCAGCTAATTGGCCGCACAGAAGAAACACTGTTTTCTCTGGACCGCCAGCCACCTGCGTTATTGCAGCCGGGGATGCAAGTGCAGTTTATTGATGCCGCCCGGTCTTGCGTATCCGTTCCGGTGGTAAAACCGCAACCCATGCAACAACCGGCCTCCGGCAGTGCCGTAATGGCCGTGTTATCTCCTGGTTTACAAACCCTGTATCAGGATGCCGGGCGAGCAGGCCAGGCCAGCATGGGTATTTCCCCTTCGGGCGCACTTGACCAGGCGGCCTGGCGGCGTGCTAACTGGCTTGTGGGCAACCCAGGCCACCTGCCCGCTCTGGAAATCACAGCAGGTGGCTTCAGTGCAAATATTCTCGCACCAATGGTGGTAGCACTGGCTGGTGCGCCCTGCCCGGTTATGGTCACCCGCGCAGATGGGCAACGTTATACAGCCAGCCCGGAAACGCCGTTAGCACTTGAAACCGGCGACCAGTTACGCCTTGGCTCACCGGCCACTGGCGTGCGCAGTTATCTGGTTCGCCGCGGCGGCTGGGGCATTGCGCCACAGTTAGGCAGCGCCTCCCGCGATACCCTCGCACAAGTTGGCCCTGAACCGTTACAGGCTGGCGATACCATTTATGCCGGTAATACTGTGCCGCAAAGTGCCGTTCAGCCCGCAACCATTGGCCTGCAACCGTTACCCGCCCCCGGCGAAACCATTACGTTAGATATTGTCCCTGGCCCACGTTGTGACTGGTTCAGCACAGAAGCATTTACCCAACTCACCAGCCAGTGCTGGCAAGTAACCCCACAATCCAATCGTATTGGGCTGCGTTTACAGGGTGATTTACCCCTGGCTCGCACCGACAACCGTGAGTTGCCCAGTGAAGGCACCTGCACTGGCGCCATTCAGGTTCCGGCGAATGGGCAACCTGTGCTGTTTCTGGCTGACCACCCACTGACTGGCGGCTACCCGGTTATTGGTGCTGTTGCGCACTACCACCTTGATATTGCCGGGCAGCTCCCTCCGGGTTGCCAGATTCGTTTTCGGGCCATCCGCCCTTTTACTGTTGTTGAGGAGTATGAAGTATGAGCGCTGTTTCCACTGTTCCCCCACACAAAGTGCTCGTCGCTAACCGGGGAGAAATTGCCGTACGTATTATTCGGGCATGTAATGAATATGGCTTTACCAGTGTTGCCGTTTACGCCGACCCGGATGCCAACAGCCTGCACTGCCGTCTGGCCGATGAAGCCTGGGCGTTACCCGGAAGCAGCCCGGCGGAAACCTACCTGAATATTGAGCAATTAATTGCTGTTGCCCGCCGTAGCGAAGCCACCATGGTGCACCCAGGTTATGGCTTCTTATCTGAGCGTGCGGAATTTGCCCGTGCGGTAGAAGCCGCCGGGCTTATTTGGATTGGCCCGCGCCCGGAAACGATTGAACAACTGGGCGACAAAGTTCAGGCGCGTAAAATAGCGATGGCCGTTGGCGCGCCGTTAGTAAAGGGCACGCCAGACCCTGTTTCCAGTGCCCAAGAAGTTATTCGTTTTGCCGATGAAAACGGCCTGCCTGTTGCTATTAAAGCGGCCTTCGGTGGCGGTGGGCGCGGGCTGAAAGTGGCCTGGCAGCGCGAGGAAATCGCCACACTTTACCAGTCAGCGGTCAGTGAAGCACAGACAGCATTTGGGCGTGGCGAATGTTATGTAGAGCAGTATCTTAACCGCCCACGCCATATTGAAGCGCAAGTCATCGCAGACGAACAAGGCCATGTGGTGGTGGTAGGTACCCGCGATTGTTCCCTGCAACGCCGTAACCAAAAACTGGTTGAAGAAGCCCCGGCACCTTTTCTTAGCAAAGAAATCGAAGCGCAAATTGTGAGTGCTGCCCAAGCTATTTGCCAACGAGCAGGTTACCGCAGCGCAGGCACAGTGGAGTTTTTGCTGGGCGAGAATGGCGTGCTGTCGTTCCTTGAGGTCAACACCCGCCTGCAAGTTGAACACCCGGTAACTGAAGAAACCAGCGGCATTGATCTGGTTAAAGAACAATTACGCGTGGCACAAGGGTTACCCCTGAGTATTACAACGCCACCGGCCACTCGCGGCCATGCCATTGAACTGCGAATTAATGCCGAAGACCCGGCAAAAGGATTTCTCCCGGTTCCCGGTACCATTACACGCTTTGATCTACCCGGCGGGCCGGGTGTGCGCATAGACAGCGGCGTAACCCAGGGAGACAGTATTTCGGGCTTTTATGATTCACTCATGGCAAAACTGGTTATCTGGGCACCAGACCGTGACCAGGCGCTGGCTCGTGCCCGTCAGGCAGTGAAAGCTTTCCAGATTGACGGTGTGGCATCTGTCCTGCCATTTCATGAAGCTGTTCTGAATGCCCCGGATTTCACGCAGACATTTACCGTCCACACCCGCTGGATTGAAACCGATTTCTCTGCTGACCTTGCTGAACAGGTTCGTCCTTTGCCGCCGGGCAACCCCCCGCTACAGCGTTGCTGGATTGAAATTGATGGGCGACGCCATCAACTGGCGCTACCTGCTGGTTTTCAGGCAGCGCCAGGTAGTGCTCCTGTGGCCCGTGAAAATACAGATAACCATCAAGCCGCCCCCCAGGGTGCGGTAACAGCGCCCATTTCTGGCATTGTTCAACGCTGGCTCAAAAACGCGGGTGAAACTGTCAATGAAGGTGAAACGCTGGCCGTGATGGAAGCAATGAAGATGGAAGTCCCCGTGCTGGCAAGCGCCAGCGGCGTACTGGCCATACAGATTGCTGCCGGAGAGAACTGCCCGCAGGATGGCGTGTTAGGTACCGTTACCCCCTGATTCTGGGTTTACCGGGTTACCGTTATACCCACGCATCTGCGGCCTTTGCGGCCAAAGATGCGTGGGCTCACTTTTCAGCCGGGGCAGTATTCTTGTGTAATCATTTTTCTGCCAGTATCCCCTGCCAGGCTATTTTTAAATTAATCACCTCAATTAACCACCGCAAGAATTGTATATTTTATTACACGCACAATTAATTCCTTCGGGCATTTAAATAAACCCAAAGCAGCACAAATAAATAAAAACTGCCGGATATTACACCGGCAGATAATCTGCGGACACAGAAAGAAAACCATGATTAGCCAACAATAAAAAAAGGCTAACAAAGGGTAATAATAACGAAACCAATAATACGCCAGAGCCATACGTAAATATTATCAATCCGTGCGTCATCTCTCAGTTTGAAATAGTTCAACATTATTTTTATCAATGTGTGCGAACATTCTAAATGATTGTTTACTTAACCTGACACAGAATGATAAATCTGTCTTCGCGAAATAATCGCAAAGCACAATTCGTGTTATTTTCTGGTTCTTTTGTAATCAGCGGATATGTGCACCCCGGATATTTATTAAATAGGCCAATAAGGGTTTGAATAGTGGTACATACCGCTATCTTCTCACCTGTTTATTGCGGTTCGGGAAAAATACATCAAATAAAACAGTGGCAATAATCAGAGGATTGAATATGAAACGTAAGGTTCTGGGCGTACTGCTCACCAGCCTGATTGCAGCGCAAGCAGCACATGCAGCTGAAATTTATAATAAAGACGGCAATAAACTGGACCTGGATGGCTTCGTTGAAGGTATGCGTTATATCTCTAATGACAATTCGCAAGATGGCGACCAAAGCTATATGCGTCTTGGCATTAAAGGTGAAACTCAAATCAATGACCAACTGACGGGTTATGGCCGTTGGCAGATGCAGGCAAATGCCAATACTTCTGAAGACCAGCACGACCAAATGTTTACGCGTTTCGCGTTCGCGGGTTTGAAATTTGGCGATTACGGCTCTCTGGATTACGGCCGTAATGAAGGTGTGCTGTACGATACGCTGTCTTACACCGATATGCAGCCAGAGTTCGATGGCATGACCTATAACTCTGACCAGTTCATGTTCCACCGTGGTAATGGCCTGCTGACCTACCGCAATAATGACTTCTTCGGTCTGGTTGACGGCCTGAACTTTGCCATGCAGTACCAGGGTAAAAATGGCGGCGCTGGCGAACCGGGTGCCCGTGACGTACTGCGCCAGAACGGTGACGGCTATGGTATGTCCCTGAGCTATGATATTGGCGCGGGTGTTAGCGTAGCAGGTTCATTCTTCTCCTCTGACCGCACTAACGACCAGAACAACGCCGCTGTAATGGGTAATGGCGACCGTGCAGAAGCCTATGCAGCCGCCCTGCGTTATGAAGCTAATGGCGCTTACCTGGCTGTGATGTACACCCAGGCATACAATGCATCCCGCTTCGGTTCTTCCGATGACGATGTCTACGGTTATGCTAACAAATCCCAGATCTTTGAAGCCTATGCCGGTTACACCTTCGACTTCGGTTTAACGCCGTTCGTTGCTTATAACCAGACTCGTGCCTCTAAACTGGGCTCATCTACTGGCACCAATGGCGTTTCTTATGGCAAACAGGATTTGATCAAGTTTGTTGACCTGGGCGCAAGCTATGCATTCAACAAAAACATGAATGCCTTTGTTGATTATAAAATCAACATGATTGACGACAGCGATTTCTCCCGCGCTGCAGGTGTCAGCACCAGCGATGTGGTTGCAATGGGCCTGGTTTACCAGTTCTAAGCAACATACTGCGTAACGTTATCTCCTGATTCAGGAGAAATAATGCCTCCGGCACCGGAGGCATTATTTATATCTGCACAATTTATATCTGCACTATTTACATCTGCACAATTTATATCCGCACATTACACTTCGGTTAATTACCCCATACCTGCACTACTACCGGCTTAACCACGGCTCGTTATTTCTACGCAAATTAGTTCCACGCAACTTATTTCCGCGCAAGCATTATTACCCATAGTTACGTTTTTGTGGTTGTATTTCAGTAAATATTGCCCGGCCTAAAGCACCATAAGAAATGCGGTTTACCCTGGCCGCAACCCTGTTGATTTCAAGCACAACTATAAGCGCAACTAATGTACAAAAACGACTGAACACCCAAGAGCTGCTGGAATTAACGGCCCGGTGTGGTTCAGTAAAACCTGCCATTGGGGTATTTATACATACCTTTTATTACTCAAATGCTGTACAGCGGTTTCCCGAATAACTTTGCTTAATGCGCTAAAAAAACAGGCAGCACCAGAACGGCGCTGCCTGTTAGTTTTATAACTTTCACTTTATAACGTTAACTTTATAACGTTAGTTTTATAACAACAGTTATCAGAAATAGCGGGTCAGGTTTAACAGGAAGCCTTTGTCCTGTGCGCCGTCTTCACGCCAGTGGAACGCATTTGCACCGATGTCCAGGTTGCCCTGCCGGTAGTTCGTGCCCGCCGTGGCCTGGCTGTTCACCCCGCCACCGCGTTTGCCGTCTTCCACCCGGAACTGCTGCCCCGACGCACCTGCCAGGCTTGCCGTGCGGCCCTGGCGGCTGAACGCCAGGTTCGGCCCCGCTTCCAGGTGGGCATGGGCACCCCAGCCACTCTCGCCCGCCCAGTTCAGGCGCAGGCCCGTTACCGCATCCACCGCCGTTTCGGTGTAACGGCTCATGCTCAGGTTGAAATCACCCGCGCCGCGCTCCTGCATCCCGCCTGTCATCTGGTGGCGTACGGCCACCCCGGCGAACGGTTTCACACTCAGGCTGTCGCCCAGGTTCAGGGTTTTCGCCCCTTCACTGCGCAGCGCCAGTTGCTGAATGTGTACGTCACTGCGCGCACTGTTGCGCACCCCTTCAAAGCGGATGTCGCGGCGGCTGTCCAGCTGGTGGCGGTCGTAACGCAGGCTGTTGTGCCAGCCCAGGCCGTCGCCCAGGCTCAGGTGGTGGCCCAGCCCGAAGAACTGGCTGTAACCGCCGGTCAGCCCGTTATCCCCGGCGCGGCTCATGGCGTTACCGCCACTGCCGGAAAGCCGTGCCATGCCGTAGTGCGCTTCCAGTTCACCAAAGCCGCTGTCAAAGCGCTGGCCCACCGCCACCATGTCGTAGGTCACTTTGTTGGCCATTTCGGCCCGTTTGTCGCCTTTTGCCACCACGTTAAACGACAGGCCGCTGTCGGTGGCCACCGGGGATTCGGCCGCCAGCCGGGTGAAGCGCTGGCCCAGAATACGCGCTTCTTTGTTCAGGCCCGTGGCCTGGACACCGGACACCTGTTTCAGCGCCCGGTCCAGCTCCGCAGAGGTGGACACGTTCAGGCTGCTGTACAGGCTGTTGCTGGTGTAGCCGTTATCCAGCGCCGCTGCCACGCCCGCCACGCGCTGGTCACTGATGACCGCCACGTAGTCGTTTTTGGTCATGGTCACGTCCACGTTGCCGTCGGCGTTGTTATACCCCTGTGCGTTCCACACCACGGTCTGTGAACCGATGTTCTCTGCCCCGCTGATGCTGTTGCCGGTGAAGACATTGCTGAAGGTGACTTCCTTCGCCGCCGTGCCCGCCGTAAACCCGGCGCTGATGGTCACCGTGCTGTCGATATGCAGGTTGTTGCCCCCCAGTTTCCCCGCCGTGCCGTCAGCATTAGTACCGATAACATAGTTGTTGACCAGGCTGGCACCGTTTTCAGTGGGTGCGGTGGGCACAGTCGGTTCCGAAATGGAGGGTGGGTTGGTCGGGTTGGGAACAGAAAGGTCATTGCCATTCCCCCGGCCGTCATCCTCACTGTCTTTGATAATGCCACCACCGGTTCCGTGGAGCACCACGCTGCCGTTATTGAAGAGGATTGAGTCACTGCTGGTCTTTTCAAATGCCCAGGAGTTGTCTGCCCAGACATTAATCACCCCGTTTGCGGTGTTGTTGACAATGTTGACGGCACCCGGAGCCTGAATACCCACCAGGCCTTCACCGTTGGTGCCGTCTTCCCGGCCTGCCTGAGTCCCCACGTTTATCACCCCGTCGTTCACCACGCGGGTGGTGTACCCACCGGTGCCGGTACGGATAGCCACCGCACCGTCGCCCTTCACGGTCACTTCACCGGCATTGTGGAAGTTGTAGGGGCGGCTCAGGTTAACCAGCGCGGCCAGCGGGCTTTCACCGTAAATCCGCCCGCCTTCCAGGTTATAAATCCAGCCACCATTACTGGTGGCGTTTCCACCGGAAGTGCTGATGGCGCTGTACCCGCCGGTGGCAATCATTTCACCGCTGTTATACAGGTACACATCCGCCGCGGAGCGGGTGCTGTTCCACAGGGCGTTGACTTCCCCACTGACTGCCGGGCCGATGTTGGTTATCAGCCCTTCGTTCCAGGTGGTCAGGTTTTTTATCACCGCACTGCCCGGCTCTGTGCCAGTGACCGTGCCGCGGTTCACAAACTGACTTAAGTTGGTCATGCCTGACAGACGGGCGTTTATTGTGGCACCCTCATGGTTGACCAGTACACTGTTGATGTGTAATTCCTGCGCACTGTCAAAAGTGGCATCGCCATAATTCGCGGTATCCTGCTGAAGAAGCCAGGGCCGGGTCTCACCGCTCCAGCTACCGGTTTCACCCTCTGCGGTCAGTACCGGGGTGGTGAGAATCACATAATCAGATTCACTGGTAGAGGCGCCCCAGTTCGGGTCGCCGTTATTTATCGGGCTGCCGTAAAAGTTCACCGTGCCAAAGTTAAACACCTGACCGTTGCCAGAGGTGTAAAATGCCTGGCCGATATCGGTGTTAATGTTAATCACCCCGGTGGTGTCGTTAATGGCAACACCACTGCCGATGGCCGCCATGGCATACAGGCCATCTGTGCTATCGTTATCCACCGTCAGGGTGATGGTCCCCTGGTTCAGGGCCGTACCGTTATTCGCCACCATCCCCATTCCGGCGTTATGCACCCGGATTTCACCACCGGCCGCATTCACGGCCTGTGCATTATTCCCGTTCGCCAGCATCGCCGTGCCACGGCGGAAGTTCTGCGCGGTCAGCTGCAGGCCGGTTTCGGTTAACAGGTTGCCGTCTTCATCCAGGCCGTTCGACATGCTGTTCAGGGTTATCAGGCCATTATTGACAGCCAGGCTGTTATCCCCCACCGCCACACCGTGGGCGCCCTGGCCGCTGACCTGCACGGTACCGTCATTGATAAATGAGGAATTATTCAACACCGCCACGCCATACAGGCCTGTCCGGCCACCAATATATCCCCCATCCTCAGAATAAATATTGGTACTTCGTGAATCCAACACCGAGACAATATCCAGCAGACTGTCGGCCATGTTATGCATCAATGATGATTGGAGGTGTACAAACGAACTGATATAATACTCTTCGTTGTCCTTATCTGGCCGGAAACGCAGTGTGCCATAATTATACAGGCTGGAGCCCCCGGCAAGCGCCAGTCCCCTGATTCGTCCCATCTCGAAAGCCAGCTCACCGTGGTTATCCATCTGCGCACCATTACTCAGAGAGAACACAGATAAATAAGTATCAAATGTATTCGCAACTGTTTTGTTGGCAGAGGTGAAATTGAAGGTAAAATCCTTATCCAGGATTAACCGGTTGCCTGCCCCATTTATATACACATAATGCATGGTACGGTTATAGGGCGCAGCGCCATCATGCAGATAACTGGACTCCCCGCTCAGTGTCACCGTGTTGCCGGTGCCGGTTACCTGCAGGCCGTACTGATTATGCTGCCTTGAGGTCAACGAGGAGTCGGTACTTTCCGCCCGGTAGTCCACATTCAGGCCGCCGTTTATCAGAATATGGTTACCACTCCCCGACACCTGCACCCCGGTCTGGGTGGTACTGCCATGGGGCTGGGTGCTGGCCAGGCCCTGGTAGCTAAGATTCACCGCACCGCTGATGGTCACCTGGTTGTTATCCCCCTGCACCGCCAGCCCTGTCTGGTCCGGCCGGGTGCCGGCCAGGGTCATGGCCACATCCGTCAGGTTCAGGTTACCGCTGACCACCAGCGTGCCGTTATGCCCGGTGATTTTCACCCCGTCTGCCGCCTCACGCTTCTCACCGGCATCCACCGTAATGCTGCCGCCCAGGTTCACGTTAAAGCCGTCACCTTCCAGCGCCATCCCCAGGCCGTTGCCGGAAATATGCATGTCACCCTGGTTGCTGAAATGCGCGCCGGAGCCGGTCACCACCAGCCCGGTGCTGCCATCACCCTGCACGGTGATGTTGCCCTGGTTTTCCAGGGCGGCGTTGTTGCCATCCACCTGTACCCCGGTGGCCCCGCCGGTTACCCACAGGTCACCGCCCAGTTGCACATCGCTGTTGTCCCCGGTAATGGCAATCCCGGTAGAGCCTTCGCCGCTGACACTGGTTTCCCCGGTGTTGGTCACACTGGCGTTATCGCCGCTAATCTGAGTGCCGGTGCCGCCGCCGGTTACGTTGTTGTTACCGTTGTTACTGACAGTGGCACCGTTGCCGTTCACTTCCAGCCCCACCGAGCCTTCACCGCTGACACTGGTTTCCCCGGTGTTGGTAACGCTGGCGTTATCGCCGCTAATCTGGGTACCGGTGCCGCCACCGGCTACCGTGCTGTTGCCTTCGTTGCTCACGGTGGCGTTGTCGCCGTTCACGCTCACCCCGGTGCTGCCACCGCTCACATTATTGTTGCCGTTGTTGGTAACAGTGGCATCGTTGCCGTTCACTTCCAGCCCCACCGAGCCTTCACCACTGGCATTGATGTCGCCCTCATTGGTGGTGCTGGTGTTGTTGCCGTCCACCACTGTGCCTTTACCGCCTTCGGTGACGTCCGTGTTGCCTTCCAGGGTGTTGTCGGTGTTGTTGCCGGTGACCAGGTTGCCGATTTCCCCTTCCCCGGCGCTGGTGTTACCTTCCAGGGTATTTTCCTGGTTATCCCCGTCCAGCTGGTTGCCAATTTCCCATTTATCGTAGTCGCCTCCATCACCACCGTCACCGCCATCGTTACGGTCTCTGCCACCGCCACCATTGCCACTGCTGCCGCCCGCCGCAATGGCAATGGTCGCGGCCAGGGCGGCGGCACCGCCCCCGGCTAACAGGGTGGTCTGGTCGGTCATCCAGCCGGGCAGTTCACTCCCGGAAGCCTGTGCGGGGGTGTCTTCTTCGGGCAACTGGCACTGCTCCGGCAGGGCGGCCAGCTCTTCGCGGGTGAGCAGGCTCAGGTCTGCCGGGCATTCCACGGCATCCGCCGGAACTGTGCCTGTAAGGGGTGGGGTTTGTGCCATCGCCTGGCCGTTCAGCGCCAGGGAAATGCACACTGAAAGTGCACTCAGTGTTGCGGTTTTGTTTTTCATCAAACTGTCCTTAATTTGTGGGCCGCGGGCCAAAAACCACAGCCGGGAATACCCCGGCGTCCAGGTTCTTGAATACGGCCGAAAAACACAAAAATTAAGGGGGCAGGAAAATGAGGCGGGAAAGCAACGATCAATACTCAAAAATTGATCGCCATAAACAATCAATTGATATTAAGAAATTGATCGTCACAAACGATCAAGCCCTTAATAATAAAAAATAATCCCCTTTTATTTCATGGTGATATTAAAAAATACATTAACTCTTTACAAGAACAGATATAAGAAGTGCAGAGAGTGGCGAGACAAACAATAATAATAATTAAAAAATGCCAGAGAGCAGCCTGCCGGGTACCAGAGAAGATTAAAGCGGGTACAACCCTACCACCAACAGCCCAGTCGTTCCGCCAGCGGTAAGACATCTTCATAGCCACCCCTAATATCACTCTGTAGGAAAATTATTCTTGTGAGTGATACTGGTGTTTTTTCCGCCATGAACCCGGTGGCATATGGTATTTACGGGAAAACGTGCGGGTAAAAGACTGCTGGGAATCAAACCCATAACGGAATGAAACCTCCAGAATAGATTGCTCCGGGTCTTTTAAATCTTTTGCAGCGTACTCAAGTTTTTTGTCGCGAATATAGCTGGCAAGCGTCTGGCTTGTTTCCTGGTGAAACAGGCGCTGCAAATGCCAGCGAGAATACCCTGCCCGCCGGGCTACATCATCAATCTTTAATGGTTTTTCTATATTCTCATCAATCCAAGACATAATCAGATGAATAACATCATGTTGAAGCGCCATTATACCCGCCATCATTATTCAGGAAGTTAAAATGAAGCGCAGCCTGAGACCTTTCACCTGAATAACAGCAAAATGTACCCTTTAGGCTCACTCCCTAATCAAAAAAACAATAAAGCACAAAAAGTAAAAAATAGTACCAATTGGAATATCTTAGCATAACGGTAAAAGTGGATTACCCCTTGCTAAAGCAATAATGTTATGCATAAAACTCATCAATACGGTTATTAATCATTTACCTTACACGCCACAATTCGTTAAAGCCTGGTGACTTAACCCTGCCCCTTGCGGCAGGCAGCCAACAGAATATTTCTGTGTACCACAATGGAGAAATACAGGTTGTCAATCAGTGCGATTAAACGTTAATTACCACTTCTTTTATCTTTTTATGCTTTATGGTCAAAAAGCTGAACACAGGCATAGATTAAACAGGTGAAGAATAGAATGTAATTGGCAATATGTGGTGTGAAAAACCATTGTTCTCATTTACCTGGATTGCAGGTAACAACTCAGCAGTAATTTACCGTTAAAAAGTATAAACAGGCTATTCGCAGTTGAACAACGCCCAATTCTGCGAAAACTTTGCCTGATTCTGCAAAAGTGCCAAAATCCACAAACCCAATAAGGCTGAAAGAGGCTACCGGGAATATGTGTGGTGAAGCGTTATGCGGTGAAGAGTTGTGTTGCGAAGAGTTGTGTTGTGAAGCTTTATGTTATGAATAATGGGGCGTAAAACGCGCCGGGCTATTTACACCCGGCACGCCCAAATACACGCAGGCTAAAACGCAACCACCTGCCTGTTTTGCTTAACGGTCAGAATGCTTCGTTGGCTTCCATTGCCGTTTTATTTTCACGCAACAGTGACCAAAGAATCACCGCACCAATAACGTCGAAAATAGACAGTACAGCAAACAATGGGCTGAAACCGAGCGTATCGGCCAGCGCGCCGACAACCAGGGCAAACAGCGTGCTGGCAGTCCATGCCGCCATCCCGGTGAAGCCATTTGCAGTTGCTACTTCGTTAGGGTCAAACATATCTGATGACAGTGTAATCAGCGCACCAGATAAAGACTGGTGAGCAAAACCCCCAACGCACAGCAACCCAATCGCTACCATCGGGCTACCAAACAACCCCACCATACCCGGCAGAATCATCAATGCCGCGCCCAGGGTAACCACCAGTTTGCGGGACACAATCAGGTTAACACCGAACATCCGCTGGAAAATACCCGGCATATAGCCACCGAGAATACAGCCCATATCGGCAAATAGCATGGGGATCCAGGCAAACATCGCAATGTCTTTTAAATCGAACCCATAGTTACGCACCATGAAGAGCGGGATCCACGCATTGAAAGTCCCCCAGGCTGGCTCAGCCAGGAAACGGGGTAACGCAATTGCCCAGAATTTACGCTGGCGCAGCAATACACCTACACGCACTTTCTGTTTCGGGCGTGGAGCAGGTTGCCCGGCAGTAATATAGTCCAGTTCCGTTTTGCTTAGCCGTTTTGTTTTTCCTGGGCGGTTATAGACCAGGAACCAGCCTATCGCCCAAACCACGCTCATACAGCCCACCAGAATAAACGCCAGCCGCCAGCTATGAATAAAAATAGCCCAGGCCACCAGGGGTGGTGCAATTAATGCCCCCATGGAAGAACCAACATTAAAGTAGCCCACTGCCACAGAGCGCTCTTTTTCCGGGAACCATTCGGTCACCGCTTTCAAGCCTGCCGGGATCATAGCGCTTTCAGCAAAGCCCCCCATCCCACGGGCAAACGCCAGACCTTTCCAGCCACCCGCAAAAGATGCCCCAATACAAAAAAGCCCCCATAACAGGCCGAAAACTGCATAACCTGCCTTGGTGCCAAGGGTATCGAGTATAAAGCCGGAAATGGGTTGAGCTATGGTGTAACAAGCTGAAAAGAAAGCAACAATATAGGAATACTGCTGGGTTGTGATATGCAACTGGCTTTGTAACGTGGGTGCTGCTGAAGCAATGGTGTTACGAGTGAGATAACAGAGGATAGTGCCTAACGTCACTAACCCTACCATGAACCAGCGCATACGGCCTGGATTGCGCATAATGAATCCCCTGGATTAAAAGAATAAAACCTGCCTGCGGGTAAAACAGCGCCAGACAGACTGATAACGCCAGAGGAGAAAAATTGTAGCCAAACCGAAGTGAGTAAAGAGAGGCTTTTTTATCGTTATTTGTAATTATAAAGTGAGATTTGTCTCACAAATTGAATGTAATAATGCGACAACATGAAACGTTGTTTTTGATTTATATCAACAGCGGTTCTGTATCGCTGCATGGCAACTTCTTTAATGTGATCACCATCACAAATAAAGCCAAGTTAAGTGAAAGTTTGTTTCAGCAAGAAAACCAATCAATGAACTGGCATCCCCGCAACCAGAAAAGAACACACATGAAAAAAAGCCCGTTTTGTTATAGCGCCAGGCCAGAGCTGGCTTTATGGTAAGAAAGGTCCGACAACCAATAAAACAGGTAAAGCGATGCGAATTCTTGTGGTAGGAGCCGGAGCAACTGGCGGGTATTTTGGCGCACGTATGGCACTGGCAGGCCGGGATGTTACTTTTTTAGTCCGTGAAAAACGCCAGGCACAATTACAGAAAACGGGGCTAATGCTGAAAAGCCCGTTTGGCGATGTCACACTGGAACCCAAGCTGGTTACAGCCCAACAACTGACCGGGAGCTGGGATGTTATTTTGCTGACCGTCAAAAGTTTTGCTCTGGAACAGGCAATGTCAGATATTGCGCCAGCCGTGGGCAAAGACACGTTGATTATCCCCATTCTTAATGGCATGCGGCACATTGAAACGTTGCAAGCGCGTTTTGGCAAACATGCGGTAATTGGCGGCTTGTGTAAAATCCATGCCACGTTGGGCGAACAAGGTGAAATTATCCAGCTATCGCGCTTGCATACCCTGTTTTATGGTGACTTGCAGGGCGACAACAGCGAACGCCTGCAGCAACTGGATAGCCAACTGAAAGATTGCGGGTTCGATACCGTGTTTTCTGAAGCGATTCAGAGTGATTTATGGGAAAAATGGCTGTTACTCAGCACACTGGGTGCCGTTACCTGCCTCGCCCGTGGCAATACTCAACAAATTGTTCATGCGCCTGGCGGGCGTGAATTTATTGAATCTGTGTTTAGCGAAGTGCTGTCTGTGCTTGATGCCTGTGGCTACCAACACCGGGAAAAAGTGATTACGGGAACCCGGGAATTTCTGACTAACCCAGATACCGCGCTGACATCTTCAATGTACCGTGATTTAACCCATGGCTTTTCTATTGAAGCAGAACAGATCATTGGTGACCTTGTGCGCCGCGCCGCACAACATGGTGTGGTTACGCCGTTGCTTAATGCCGTGAATGTAAATCTGAACGTTTACCTGCAAAACCGCGCATAATCCCCCCATGACTCTACCGTTACCTCCTGACAAAATTGTCAGGTTCACGTCAGCGAGGTGACGGTAAAACCAGGTTACAATAGCCTGTTTTAATTCCCCAGGTGAATGGCATGCGTCTGCTTCTCGTTGAAGATGAGGAAAAAACCTCGTCGTATATTAGCCGGGCTCTGAGTGAGCTGAGTTTTTCTGTTGATATCGCTCGCGACGGCGTGGAAGGGCTGTACCTGGCATTGCAGTATGAATACGATGCCATCGTGCTCGATGTCATGCTGCCAGGCCAGGACGGTTACTCTGTGCTGGAAGGGTTGCGTGCCAGTAAACAAACCCCGGTACTGATGTTATCGGCCCGGAGTTCAGTAGACGAGCGGGTGCGCGGTTTGCGTTGCGGTGCTGACGATTACCTGCCAAAACCCTTTTCACTGATAGAACTGGTTGCCCGTATACAGGCGTTAATCCGCCGCCGTGGCAGTGATAACACCGATCCCACCCATATCAGCATTGATGATCTGCATATTGATCTTATCTCGCGCAAAGTGTCCCGCAGTAATGAGCGTATCGATCTCACGGCAAAAGAATTTGCGCTGCTGAGCCTGCTGGCCCGCCACCAGGGCGAGATTCTGTCCAAACTGATGATTGCAGAACAGGTCTGGGATATGAATTTCGACAGCGATGCCAATGTAGTGGAAGTCGCTATTAAGCGCCTGCGTAATAAAATTGATACCCCTTACACAGTAAAACTGCTGCACACCGTGCGTGGTATGGGTTATGTACTGGAAAACCGAACTGCGGCAACCCCATCATGATACCGAACCTGAAACAAAGCTCTATTTCCGGGCGGCTTACGCTGTTGTTTGTGGTACTGATGGTGATAATTTTGCTCGCCACAGCTCTGTTTTTGCGTACTACCTTGTTCGCCTCACTCAAAAACCAAATGCACAATGAGCTGGCGTTTCGTAATTCGCTGGTCTCGCCGTTTATGGAGCGGGAAGGCACGGCACACTTGTGGGATCATATTGAGCACAAACTCACCACATTGATGGAAAACGAAGGCGGGAAAGTTCAATACCTGGTGCTCAGTGATGATCCGCTCTATGCATTTGGCGGTGAAATGGAAAAAGCTGTTGCCGCACAAAATCCCCCTGATGGTTATTCCAGTATCTACCTGCATAACAAGAGTTGCCCGTATTACATGCTGGTAAAAACCATACCTGCACTGGGTGAACGCCCACCGCTGAAATTTGTTGTCTCAATAGATTCAACTGCGTATTACAACACTTATACCGAGTTCACCGAAGCCCTTATCTTCATTTCCCTGGCCGGGCTGGTACTGGTTGCGGGCCTGAGTTATGCGGTGTCTCGTTATGGGTTAAAACCGGCAAGGCAGATGAGTGAACAGGCGAACCAACTGGCTCCGGGTAATGTCGGGCAGCGTCTTAACACCGCCTGCCTGCCCGATGAGCTACGCACACTGGCTCAGGCATTCAACGGGGTACTTGAGCGCCAGGAGAAAGCCTGGCAGCAATTGGACAGCTTTAATGCCGATGTTGCCCATGAATTGCGCACCCCGCTGACCAACCTGATTGGCCAAACCCAACTGGGGTTGTCCCGTCAGCGTGATATTCACGAACTGGAAGATTTGCTGGAATCCAACCTGGAAGAGCTGGCGCGAATGACATCCATTATTAATGACATGTTATTCCTTTCTCATGCAGAAGCCGGGCAGCGGGCAATTGAGTTAACAGATATCTCACTCCAGGAAGAAGCCGTAAAAACGGCGGAGTATGTGGAACCTTCGTTGCTGGAGCGTGAACTGGTCGTCACTATTGGTGGTGATGTGCGTGCCTGTGTAGACCGCCGCCTGTTCCACCGCGCGCTGGCTAATTTGCTGGAAAATGGTGCGCGCCATGCAAGCCCTGGCAGCGCCATTGGTGTCAGCTTGTCTCAGAAAGGTGAATTCGCCAAAGTTGCCGTGTCAAACCAGGGCGACCCCATTACTCCCGAGCATTTGTCCAGGTTGTTTGAACGCTTCTACCGCGTGGACGCGGCGCGTAATGGCAGTAATATGCACCATGGGCTGGGCCTGGCGATTGTTAAAGCTGTCGCGCTGATGCATGAGGGCACAGCCTTTGCCTACAGCTACCAGGGCGTCAACACGTTTGGGTTTACCTTGCGCCTGAATAACCCTCAACCACAACCTCACGGAGAACCAGTGCAAACAACGGTTGCTCCGCTGGATGATGGTACCGCCACCATCTGATTCACCAGTAATATTCACTAGTAATAGTGTGCAATTACGTCAGCTAAACACCATCCAGGGCAAATGTTGCAGAGTAAAATCGGCATGTGCCCTTGCTAAATCAATGCGCAGGTATTGGCGCACTTTCTGCAACCCGTTCAAGGTAATGAAACCCAGAAAAATAAATTCCGGGCAATAAAAAGCTGGCCAGTAATAACTTACTTTGGCCAGCCAAATAACAACACAACACAATCACCAATAAGAGTATTAGTGACAGAGTCTCAGAGCGAGCATTAAAACAACACAAGAAAAGTCTTATTTATATAATTCAGCCACACCGAAATACTGGTTATCGCCACCTGCGGAGATAATTTTAAAGCTGGACGCACCTGCTGCCTGCGCCTTTTCCTGCAGAGTTTGGGTAACATCGGCCAGTGTCTGCTGGCCGCTGGTACTGACTACGCCATCAGCCGTGCGCCCCTGGCCAGAAGCTACTTCCTGAGCGGCAATTGAACTAAAACTGACAGCAGCCAGTGCCAAAATACCAGGTACCAGAATATGTTTTTTCATTGTTCCACCTTTTCAACTGAAAGATAAAAAATAAGCTTAACGAAAAGAATTTACGCCTTTCGATAAGCTTATTTTACGTTTAATTTGCTGACTATTGAGTGACAGGAAAATAACAATTTAGTCAGCTACAATGATTTACATTCTTGCATTTGATTTACGAAATGCCCTGGGAGACTGATTAAATACACGCGAGAACACGCGAGTAAATGTTTGCTGGGAATCGAACCCATAACGGTCTGAAATAAAGCATACTGAATAACGGGTATTCTTTAATTCTTCCGCGGCCAACGCCAGCTTGCGGTTACGGATATAACTGCCTAAGGTTTCTGCCGTGACATCCTGAAATACCCGTTGCAAATGCCACTTCGAATAGCCTGCTTTATGGGCAACATCTTCTATCTTGATCGGTTCGTGGACATGCACTTCAATCCACTCTTTCAGTGCCTCTACAAGGGCAACATGTTTTTCTACAATTTTTTGCATAGTGAATGTTCCCGTCTTGTCCGAAGGCAAAGCCTCCGTATCCATTATTTCTGGTACCGCACAGGCGCGGCACACCCGCAGCTCAATAAAATCGACAGGGTTCACTATAAGAGGTGCTCGCTGACCTCAACATGACACCAAAATAACATTTTTGTCAGGAAACAGTTCTTTACACAGGAAATGCCGAGCAATCCCCTGTCATCAGACACGGAATTGCCGGGAAATTGGCAAAATCAGGCAGGCTTGCAGGCAGAAACAATCAACATCATGGGGCGACGCAGTTCATCCTGCATCCCCGGTACATCAGCCAATAATTGTGCAGAAGGTTGCGGTTCTCGCAGGCCGTTCACTTGCAGTTGTAACGCTAATAATGGTGCCAGCCAGTCTGTTAACGTACGGTGGTATTTAATAACACGCTCACCCAGAAAACAGGTTTCCCGACGGCCGGAGGAAAAATAGTGGTCAACAGGCCAGTGAAGCGGCTTTCCTTCGCCATCACAATACCAGGCTTGTGGGCCTTGAGCGGTAAAAATGGGGTGTTCCACGCTAAATAGAAAAGTACCACCGGGCTTCAGTGCCTGAGCCACTTTACGGCACAGCGATGGCCAGTCAGCCACATAGTGAAACGCCAGTGAACTTAGCACCACATCATACCCTTCAGGCTCAGGGTGATAATCTTCCATCGCTACTTGTTGCCAGCCAATACGGTCAGCACCGGGTACTTGCTGCGCCCGCGCCAGCATTTTTGCCGAAATATCCACGCCTGTTACCGCCGCCGCCCCCTGAGACTGGGCGTAAAAGCAGTGCCAGCCATAGCCACAGCCTAAATCCAGCACTCGCTTACCCGCTAATGGGGGCAACATGGCCTGAAATGCTGGCCACTCTCCTGCCGCATTTAACCCTTCAACAGAGCGCGCCATCTGCGCGTATTTGCCAAAAAAAGCGGGGTCATCGTACTTATTCTGTTTCATCTGCTTAACCTTCCCTGATGTTTGTCGCTTACTATGCAATGCGCAGTTTAACGATATCCTTCGTTAGCGTCCTGGCGTTTTTAGCGCAACTGCGCCCCGGTGCCAGCAAATGGCAAACCAGGGCGCAATGCTATAGATAACAGAAACCCAATTATTGAGTGAAACCAGGAATAAAACGGTTTACGTCCACTTCCATAAACTGGCTGCGCTGGAAATTGGCTTTCAGCGCCCAGGGCACCCTGAAGCATTTTGTGCAATCGGCATGTTTGCAGGTACAGAAGGAAAATCAGGCGAAAAAAGCTGCCCAACCGGGCAGCAAGGGGAATAAGTGAGCCTGAGTCAGTCGCGGCTCACTACAAATTACAACACATCATTCTGTCATCAGCCCTTGCCAAGGGCTTTATCAAATTCAGCCCAGCAAGAGGTTAAATCCACCACACGGTGGGTTTTACGGGCTTCATCAATTTTGATTGCAGTCAGCCCTGCTTCAAGGGCATCTACCACAGATACCTTAAGCGGCGTGCCTTGTTTCAGGTGGCGCACCACTTCTTCGGCCATTAGCGCATCGGCACCGTAGTGGCCGTCGTATGCGCTACCATCATAGGTTTTGTCAGTCAGTGCTGCGCGGGTACGGGCGTTGTGGACCCGAAAGTAGTTACGCACAAAATCCCCTTCCGCCTGGCCATCGGTGCCCATTACACAAAAACGGCGAAACTCATCTGGCACATTAAGGTTGGCGTGAAAGGCCATTGTGGCACCACCGGCATACTCCACAATTGCCGTCTGGTAATCGACAATATCTGCATCGCTGTCAAACACATGCTCCGTGCTGGACCAGCCACTGGGTTTTTCATGGTACACCGCGGAATCCGCCGTCACCTCGCCCACCGGGGTATGCTGCGGAGTAAAAGATTTACGCCCGCCGAAACTGGCGACCCGCACCGGGCGTTCGCCCACCAGCCCCTGGTAGAGGTCAATATCATGGCAGCACTTTTCAAGAATATAGGGCCCGGCATAGCGCTCAAAGCGCCGCCAGTCGCGCATAAAGAATGCCCCGTGGAAAGGCGGAATGTGCTCGGTGGCTTCAATGGAGGTAATTTCCCCCAACTCACCAGCCTCTTTGGCTGCCACCAGATCCTGGTATAACGGTGAGTAACGCAGCACCAGGCCAACAATCACTTTGTCTTTACCGTAACGGGCAATCAGCTTCGCCAGCGCCATACTCTGGGCCTCACTGGTCACTACCGGTTTTTCAGTAAACACGGTGTAACCCGCGGCAAGCCCCGCTTCAATATGCTCAAGGTGCATAAAGTTCGGCGAACCGACCATCAACAGATCAAACCCGCCAGCCGCCAGCATCTCATCCAGTGATGCAAACGCCTTACCAGGAGAAATACCGAAGGTTTCCAGGTTCGGTAAACCGGCCGGAGCCGGGTCGACATACCCTGTTATGGTGAATTCCGGGTCGGCTTTCTTAAACTCTTTTGCCACATGCGACAGACGAAAACCTAACCCGACAATGCCTACTTTCATGTTCAACCCTGCCTGCTCAAGAAATATGTCTGATACTCAGAATCTGGTCATCTGGCGGTTTCTTGCTACCAAAATGAGCCAGAACCAGCTCACGGGATGGCGCACTGTTTTCTGCTGCGCCGTTGTTTAATTTTACACCGCCAACTTATTACGCCAGAAAAACTAAAGTCAACAACCAAAAAACAACCAAATTTTCGATAATTTTTATCTTATTGTTTTTAAATGGAAAAATAAAAATCACTGTTACATATTTATTTGTTATTGCGATTTAAGTTTTTTTCTCCTATCTTTTCGCTCAGAATCAGGTCTGTTGTGGCGACAAGCCAGCACTGATCAACAGGAGAATGGCATTGCAAACAAGGTATTTCATTGGTGTTGATGGTGGCGGTACACAGTGCCGAACCCGGTTAACCAACCAGAATGGTGATGTTCTGGCAGCCTGTACCGGTGGCCCGGCCAATATCTGGAGCCAGTTCGATAACGCCATGAAGCAAGTCTGCCAGTTGCTGGATGAAACCCTTCACGCCGCCGGGCTGAGCACTTGTGACGCTGGGCAAACCCACGTTGTGTTGGGCCTTGCCGGGGGGAATATTTCTCGTGTACGCGCGCAGGCGCAAGCCTGGCCCCACGCGTATGCTTCATGGCAGGTATTTTCTGATGTCGAAATTGCCTGCCCTGGCGCGCACAATGGGCAACCGGGCGCGGTATTAATAACCGGCACCGGGAGCCAGGGTGCTGTCTGGAGCGGGCAGGCGTTCCGCTGCGTGGGTGGCTGGGGAATGGCGCTTTCGGACCAGGGCTCTGGCGCATGGCTGGGGCAGCGGGCATTACGCCTGGCGCTGAAAGCCCATGAAAACTTAGTGGAGCACACTCCGTTAACCCGCGCATTAATGGCGCACTTTGGGCACGAACCCGAAACCTTACTGGCCTGGTCAGTACAGGCGACACCCGCACAATGGGGGCAATTTGCACCACAGATCTTCCAGGCTGCCAGCGAACAAGACAGCAACGGAGTTATTCTGGTGGCTGCTTGCGCACAAGAAATTAGCGAACTGATTAACAACCTCAGCCAAAATGGGCGCTACCCGGTAGCCATGCTTGGCGGCCTTGCTCTGCCCATTTACCCCTGGCTAAGTGCTGATGTACAAGCCATGCTGGTTACGGCTGAAGGAGATGCACTAAGTGGTGCACTACGCCTTGCCCGCCTTTGTGCCTGAGTATGGTTTTAAGGCAGGCTTTTTTCAGGTGCCGTGTAATATGGCCGCCAGCTTACTGACTTCCTGGTTAATGTAACGATGATGACTGCACCTTCCATCACTACCCGCATTTTACGGCTGATTGTGGAGCTTTCCCCCGTCAGCCAGTCTGATTTGAAAGTACGCAGTGGGCTGAGTATGTCCACCGTGTCCCAGGCAACCAACCGCCTGCTTGACCGGGGTATTATTCAGGAACTGGGGCTGCGCCGTGTTTCCATGGGGCGGCCGAAAACATTGTTAGGGCTTAACCCGGATTACGCCAATGTGGTTGGTATCCAGCTCAATGCTGAGCGCAACCTGATTGTTATGACAGACCTTGCCGGTAACCTGGTGGGCGAACAGCAGATGCCATCAGGTGAACTTACACCACGCCAGTTAGGCGATGCGCTGGCTAAATTTCTTAAAACCACAGGCGAAAGGCATGTTGGTGCCATTGGCCTGGCGCTTTCTGGCCTGGTAGATGCACAAAGTGGCTACTGTGTGCGCTCCACCGTTCTGAACTGGGATAATGAACCGGTTGTGGAACAACTGCAGGCCCGCTTTCAACTGCCGGTGTTTATTGAAAACGATGCTAACGCCATGGCACTGGCGGCACAGGTTTTCGGCCAGTTAGGCCAGTCGCGCACTGCGATTGTCGCCACTTATGGCAAAGGCATTGGGGCGGGAATAATCCTTGACCGCCAGTTATACCGTGGCCGCCATGGTACTGCCGGGGAAATTGGCAATGCTTTCTTAACCGATGGCAGCGGGCGCACGCTGGAAGATGCGGCTTCGTCAAAAGCGATTCTGCGGGCGCTGGCTGAAACCGGGGCAACGCACCTGGCCGCCCTTGATGAACGCCCTTCCCCACAAACTCTGGAAGTCTTGCGTGAAGCAGGCGAGCACCTGGGTAGCGCGCTGGCAAACCTGGCAGTAGCGTTAGACCCGGATGTGGTTTACCTGGCAATGGAGCCGCAAATGGCCTCGCGGATTTTGCTCGACCAGGTGACCCAAAGCTTCCACACTTACCGGTTGAAACTCACCCCACAACTCACCCCGTTGCAATTCTTAACTGAATCCAACCGGATGTGGGCACTGGGTGCGGCGGGGCTCGCCGTTGACCGGCTGATAGATGTGCTTTCTGTAGAAGCTGAAACCGAGCGTAATGACAACTAACCCGCCTGCTGGCGGGTTCAGATTGATGAAAAAGAAGGGTAAAACCTGGGTTTGCCCTTTTATTTCGTTAGCAGCCGAAAATCAATAACCTGATTTCCCTGTTTTTTGTTTATTGACCCGGCCCGTTACTACGCAACCTACTACGCAACCTTAGCGTAACCGCAACCCGTTTTCACGGAACAGCAGCAGGTTGGGCTGTGACAGTGCCAGGCGCATTTCCTGGCGCGTTTCAACGTTGTCGCCGTCACGCAGCTCAACCACCAGCATCTCTTCCCGGCCAATATCCAGGTAAACATAATTGGTGTGCCCCAGCTTCTCTACCCAGGAAACTGGCGCGGTGAATTGCGTGGTGCCTTCACCATTACAGACGATGTGTTCCGGGCGCACGCCCAGCCACAGTGTTTCCCCTTCTTCCACCGCTTCTGCCACCGGGCACACCAGGTTTTCCAGCGACAAATCCGCCACCCGCAATTGCACTTCGCCCGGTTTTGTCGCGGTAACCGTGGCGGGCAACACATTGATTTTAGGCGAGCCAATAAACCCGGCAACAAACAGATTATCGGGGTTGTGGTAAATCTCAAGGGGCGCACCGGTCTGCTCAATTTGCCCTTGGCGCAGCACCACAATGCGGTCTGCCAGGGTCATTGCTTCCAGTTGGTCGTGGGTGACATAAATCATGGTGTTACCCAGTGCTTCATGCAGCCGGGCAATCTCAATGCGCATTTTCAGGCGCAATTCTGCATCCAGGTTGGATAGCGGCTCATCAAACAAGAAGATGGAAGGTTCACGGATAATGGCCCGGCCAATCGCCACACGCTGGCGCTGGCCGCCAGAAAGCGCACGCGGCAGCCGCCCCAGGTAATCTGTCAGGTGCAGTTTTGCCGCCACCTCATCCACTTTACGGTTGATTTCCGCTTTCGGCCGTTTCGCCATCTCCAGCGGATAAGCCAGGTTATCCCGCACCGACATATTGGGGTAGAGTGCATAAGACTGGAAGACCATAGCAATGCCCCGTTCAGAGGCAGACTGACGCGTCATATCCGCACCTGATATCAGCAATTGCCCTTCTGTTATCTCTTCCAGCCCGGCTATCATGCGCAGCAATGTGGACTTCCCGCACCCCGATGGGCCAACAAATACCACAAACTCACCACTGTTGATGGTGAGATCCAGACCAGGGATAACAGTGACCTGATCCCAGCGTTTTTTCACACTTTTCAGTTCCAGACTGGCCATTTCCGCTCCCCTTACAACACCTGACCCATATAAATGGCATTGCGGCGGAAAATATGCCGGAAGCCCATTTTTTCATAGAACGCGCATACACCTTCGTTTTGCAGGCTGACGCCAAGATGTACCCCCGGCACGCCCGCATCGCGCAGTGCCGCCAGTTGGCGGGTTATCATCCGCCGCCCCCAACCGCCCTGCTGTGCAACCGGCAACAGGTTAATATGCAGGTGCGCGGGCCAGCGGCCTGTCAGCTCTTCACTGGCATTACCCGGTGCCCGAATCTGCCCCAGCACTTTCATATCCAGTGGTGCTTCACTGGCGCGTTGTGCATAGCGCGCTTGCAATACCGGCCACCAGCTTTCAGCCAGGCGGGCTTCAAACGCTGCGGTATCTGGCGTGGCGACTACATAACCCACCACCTCACCGGACATTTCCAGAACAAATGCGAAATCGGGTTCAAACTCGGCATAAGGCAGGACATACAGCAAACCGGGGTAATCGCCATCACTATATAAATCAGTGGCATCTTTCCCGGCATTCGCTGTTTCAAGGCAAATACGGCTTAACGCGGCGCGGTCTTCGGGGCGCGCCGGACGAATAATATCGGTGGATTCAGACATCATGAAGCGCTCGCTGGTTATTGGCGGATTATGCCAGGGTAATTAAATCGCACTTTTTTTTCAAGATAGAATAATTACCACCATGGTTATTTTAAGCCGTAGAACATATCACCAAAATTGCCAGTAAGAGCTTCCCCTTATATTTCGCATGCTATAGCTATGCTGGGGATATTGATTTTACTCATATTATTCACAGGCTCTTTACCACGGCGCTTAAAACAGACATAAAACATAGGAAATAATTATGTTATCTCATTGACTGTAAAGGATATTATTTTTAACAACAGAATCACCTCAAAACACAAATGTTACCCAGCCATATTACGGGTATTACTTACAGACAGTAGTTTTATATGCTGAACACCCTCTCCAAAATTGGTTTTTCTGTGACAGAGATAACGTAATACCTGTGTTAAAAATGCCGTTTGACTTTATTTTTTATATAAAGTAAGTGTAGTACATGATGCAATTTTCAGCATCGTGTCACGCTGCGCACGGGAAGTGCCAAAAGCAATAATGCACGGAGGCGGGCCTTGTTTGGTGTCCAGAAGAGGTTTGATTCATGCGTCATTCACATCAGGTTCGTTTTACCCGCAAGACACGTATCGCTTTACTCGCGGCACTCACCTGTAGCGTGCTTTCCACGCAATTACATGCACAAACACTGACTATCAGTGCCTGGGATATATATAACTACCCAGAACAGAGCGCGGTAATTAATAAAGCCATTAAAGATTTCACCGCCGCCAACCCAGGTATTCACATCAACCGCTCCATTCACGCCTTTGAAGACACCCGTATTCCACTGAAACTGGCGCTCTCTTCGGGCGATGGCCCACAAGTGGCCCAGGTAAACCAGGGCGGCGGAGATATGGGCGCACTGGTCAAAGAAAAATTACTGGTGCCAATGGACAGTTACGCCACCACATACCAATGGACCACACGTTTTCCAGATTCTATTCTCAAACGCAACCGCTGGTCTGAAAAGCAGGATTTCGGTAGTGGGCATTTGTATGGCGTAGCAAGCCTTGGGGAAATGGTCGGCCTGTATTACAACAAAGCGCTGCTGGATAAAGCCGGTATTCCAGTACCAAAAACTATGGAAGAGTTCGAACAGGCGCTGGCAAAACTCAAGCAACAGGGTACTGCCGGGTTAATGCTGGGTTTGCTGGATGGTAATGCCGGGCAGCAAATGCTGAGTACATTATGGGAAGACCAGATTGACAGCAGCGAGCGCAAAACCCTCGATAACCTGATTTATGATGAGGGCGGCAGCTTTAAAGACGCGAAACTGGAAAAAGCCGCGCAGTTAATGCAGAAGTGGAACCATGACGGCTATTTCTTCCCAGGCTTCCAGGGCATTGGGCACGATGATGCCGCAACCTTGTTCCAGAACGGCCAGGCCGCATTTTTTATCAGCGGAACCTGGTACATGGGCCAGTTTAAAGCCAATAAAGACATTCATTTTGCCGCACTGCCTGCATTCCCTGGGGTGAAAAAACCGTTGATGGTGGGCGGTACCGACTTACCCTTCTCCATTACCAGCACCGCAAAAACCAAAGCCCAGCAGGATGCCGCCGCAAAATACATTAACTACATAGTTTCCGACAAAGTGGCGAATGACTGGCTGCAAGCCGGGTTCCTGCCCGCCTCTTCTTCTGCTTCCGCCACGCTGCCCAAAGACAACCCGTTGCTGAGCGATGTTTATAAAGTGTGGGTGACCGTGAACCAGAATGACGCGCTGGGCCACTACCTGGACTGGGCAACGCCCACCATGCTTACCACTCTCAACCAGAATGTGCAGTTACTGATGGCTGATAAAATCACGCCGCAACAACTGGCTGAAAATGCAGATAAGGATTACCAAAAATACCTGAGTTCCTTAAAACACTAACAGCACGAGGTGTGGAAACAGCATCATGCTCAATCGTTCACGTTTACGTAATGCACTGTATCTTTTGCCTGCGCTGTTGGTGTACAGCATTTTTCTGCTGTTCCCGTTGATGGCTTCTTTGGGGATTGCTTTCACCGAATGGGATGGCAGCACCCGCCCGTTATTCATTGGGCTTGGCAATTTTGTGCAGATCTTCCGCGACCATGAGTTCTGGACTGCGGTAGGTAACAATGTGGTGTTGATGCTGTTCTACACGTTATTGCCGGTGAGCCTTGGGCTGGCCTTGTGCAGTTTTTTGAACGAACTACGCCGCCCGCGTGAACTAACGGTACTGCGTTTTCTGTTTTTCCTGCCATACATTATGCCCATGGCAGTTCTGGGTGTGGTTTGGCGCTGGTTGTATAACCCGGCTTTCGGGCCGATTAACCAGTTTTTACGCGCCATTGGCCTGCCGAACCTGGCGTTGGCCTGGCTGGGTGATTTCACCTGGGCGCTGCCAGCAACAGGAATGGTCGCCGTATGGTACTTCTTCGGTTTTTGCCTGATTTTGTTTATGTCCGGTATTCAGCGCATGGACCCATCGATTCATGAAGCCGCCGCGCTGGATGGTTCGTCCCGCTGGCAAAAATTCCGCCGGATTACCCTGCCGGGGTTGCGCCCGGAAATTAAAATAGCGTTGATCCTCACCGTTATCGCCAGCCTGAAAGCCTTTGACCTGGTGTATGTGATGACCCAGGGTGGGCCTGGGACATCAACCCTGGTGACCAATATGTATATGTACCAGCAGGGTTTCGACCTGCGCCACTTTGGCTATGCCTCGGCTGTCGCCATCGTCAGCCTGTTTATTGTCTTTGCCATTAATGGCGCACTGCACTTTGCTATACGGGAGCCGAAATCATGATAAACCGCACGCCTCTGCTCTCCCGCGCATTGTTGTGGTGCCTGGCGCTAATTACCATTGCCCCATTTTTAATGGCGTTTCTCACTTCATTTAAAACCCAAATGGAACTCTTCCAGGGCGTATTTGCCCTGCCCCACACCTTCAGCCTGGCCAATTACCTGTCGGCCTGGGAAGACGGGCACTTCCGGGTCTATTTTATGAACTCGGTACTGGTGGTGTTCCCGGTGGTGATACTGAGCATCTTCTTGGGGATTTTATCGGGCTTTGGCTTTGCTTTTTTGCGGGTACCGGGCAAAACCCTGTTCGCCCTGTTGATGGCGCTGGGGATGGTGCTGCCCTCAGAATCTTTTATTATTCCGCTATACCATGAATTACGCTGGATGGGGCTGACCAACACCTATCTGGCGCTGATCCTGCCACAGGTAGCGTTATCCATTCCGTTTACCACGCTGATGGTCGCCACTGCATTACAACAGGTACCGAAAGAGTTAATTGAAGCCGCGGTGATGGACAACACCCCGCGCTGGCGTTTGCTGTGGAAAATTCTGGTACCGGCCATTTGGCCCACACTTTCTACGCTGGCGCTGCTATTGTTTATTTGGACCTGGAACGAATTTTTAATTCCGCTCATTTTGGTTAATCAGGAAGATTTACGGACCCTGCCGATTGGGATGATGTTTTTCCAGAACAAGAACACCATTAACATTCCAGTACTGATGGCAGGCGCGATGATTGTCATTCTGCCGTTAGTGGCTGTGTTTCTGGTGTTCCAGCGCAAATTCATTAGCGGCGTAACACAAGGCGCGGTGAAATAAATGCAACTGACTCTGACGCTCCCCAAAGGCCACCCAGCCAATGCTCCGGTAACCCAAATTATTCAGCAGGCAATTGATGAGGTAAATAATGCAGGTGGTGGAACACTGGTGCTTCCCCCAGGCCAGTATTTAACTGGCGCACTGGTTCTGCCATCAAATTTTTGCCTGCATTTTGAACCCGGTGCTGCACTGCTGGCCAGCAGCCAGTATGAAGATTACCTGCCGGGTGAAACCCTGAGCGTGGCCGAGCAATCCAACCGGGCGCTTATCTACGCCCGTAACCAGCACAACATCAGCCTGACCGGCCAGGGCAGCATTGATGGTAACGCCGATGCCTGGTTCTCAGCCACCAAAGACGCCATGGGCTACCGTATGCCCGCCCAGGAGCGGCCGCGTATTATTGTGTTTGAAGGCTGTAACAATGTGCGCCTGCAAAACGTGCGGGTACACAATGCCCCGATGTGGACGGTACACCTGGTCGCCTGTGAGCAGGTGTTTATCAACCAGGTGATTGTCGATAACGATATGACCATGGCAAACACCGATGCGCTGGATATTGACAGTTGCCGCTATGTGCATATCAGCGACAGCCATTTCAGTGCCGCCGACGACGGTATTTGCCTGAAAACGACCCGCAAACCCGCCCCACTGGCAGGCCCCACCCAACATGTCACGATTAGCGGCTGCACACTGCGCTCCGCAAGCAGTGCATTCAAAATTGGCACTGAAACCTTTGATGACATTGAAGATGTAGTTATGACCGCGTGCACCATCTACGGCAGTAACCGCGGTATTGGCATTATCAGCCGCGATGGTGGTGCCCTGCGCCGCCTGCGGTTCAGCAATATTACTTTTCACTGCCGGCACGCTAACCCTTGCCATTGGGGGCGAGCTGACCCGGTGTTTATCTCCTGCCGAACCCGAGCCCCTGGCATTGCACCTGGCAACATCAGCCAGGTGAGCTTCACTGGCTTGAGTGGCATTGCTGAAGGGGCGATTAACCTGCACAGCGAACACACCGGAGGTATTGCCTGGGTGCAACTCAGCCAACTCCAACTTTGCCAGGTGGCCTGTGATGACCCACAGCAAGGCAGCTATGATATTCGCCCACCCTGCAACCCCGAACGCCCTACGGGCACTGGGCTGGATAACGCATTTTTGATTAACCCGGCAAGCGGTGAGCCGTGGGGCGTGGAACGTTACCCCGGCGGTATGCCTGCAATTTATGCCACTGGCGTGCTGCATCTGGCGCTGGATAACCTTGCCATAGAACGGCCACACCCGCTTCCCGCAGGCTGGCACCCGCAGGCGGTTATACAATCATAGTCATTCAGATAAATGCGAATAAGTATCATTTATTTTACTAAGCTAAAACACGAATGATACACTTGCTCCCCTATGCGGCAGGCCATTGCCTGCCGCCAGGCAACTGACAGGTGAGCATGAAAACGCAGCAACCGCTACCCCCGCCACAGCTATTCTCCGTGGCGAATTTTCTCGACTTTGGCGCACGCTACAGCATTGATTACCACTTTCCAGGCCTTGGCATAACGCCTGTGGCACACGCTGCCCGCTCTGTGGTGCGCGGCTATGTTGATGAACTTGCTTTGCCATCGGGGATTTTTGCCACCTGCTCTGATTTGCAGGTGATTGAACCCTGGCACTCCACTTCCCAGGGGTGTGCGCCCTTATATTTATTGGTCGTGCTGGAAGGGACGGTACAGCTCAACCTGAATGGCAAAGCCTGGCGTATTCAGGCTGGTATGGCGCTGGCGACCCAACTGGGTGAACAGCAAATCTTGCGCGCCTGCCACCAAAGCGATGAGCGCCTGGTGACGGTTTCACTGGCACTGCCTGCGGCCAGCCCCAGCGTACACCCGGCGGTTGCGGCGCATATCTGCGCCTGGCAGCAACAGGGGCCAATCACCACAGCCTGGCCGGTAGCCAGTTATGTTTTAGGCGGGCTTCGCCAGGCACTGCTGCGCACCACCACGCCACTGGCCCGCCAGCTCACACTGGAAGGCGCACTGCTGCAGTTACTGGGCCAACAAATGCATGAAAGCGCCACCAGCAATACAGCTCTGCGTGGCGAACGCCTGCGGCTGGAGCAAGTGCGCCAACTGCTGGAAACCGCCCCGGAACAGCCCCATACCCTGGAAGCACTGGCGCGCACGGCGGCCATGAGCACAGCCAGCCTGCGCAGTAAATTCCGCCAGGCTTATGGCGACTCAGTGTTTAATTACCTGCGCGACTGCCGCCTGGCTCTTGCCCGGCGCTATCTTCTGGAAGGTGACAGTGTTCAGGAAGCGGCCTGGAAAGCTGGCTATGCTCACGCCACCAACTTCGCCACCGCCTTCCGGCGGCGTTACGGTATTGCCCCCAGTGATGTTCACCCGGTTCAGTAAAGCCAGGTTTTAGCATTGCGCATACACAGTCTGTCACCGAGCATAGCCTGTCCAGGCCATATAACCGTAATAATAATCACTTTCATTAAATAATAATTCAAGACAGGTTTATACACATGACTCGGTCAGGGGCATTCTCCTTTTCTTTACTGGCAGGCAGTATTGCCGCCAGTTTTCTCCCCGGCGCACAGGCTGCCACCACAGCGGCAGGTTCCCAGGAAAGCACGATTGTTGTGAGCGCCACAACGGGTGAGAGTAGTAACAGCGTAGCGCCTTATACTAACAGCGCCACCAAATCCGCCTTACCGGAAAGCCGCACACCGCAAACCATTGACACCATCAGCGGCAGTGAGATTGAAAAACGCCATCCACAGTCGCTTAATGAAGTGTTGCGTTATGCCGCCGGGGTTTCTACCGAGATGCGCGGTGCCACCACGTATATGAGTGAATATAAAATCCGTGGTTTTAATGCAGAGCATGAATACCTGGACGGGCTGCAACTGCCCTACAACGTGAGCGGCAATACCAAAGCGAGTATCGACCCCATTCTTATTGAACAGGTTGATATTCTTAAAGGGCCATCTTCGGTGTTGTACGGTAATGCGTCCCCTGGCGGGCTGGTAAATATTCAGAGCAAAATGCCAGAGAAAGCCGCTCACAACGAAATCGGCTTTAATACTGGCAACCGCAATTTAAAAGAAGGCTACCTGGATTCCACCGGGCAAATCGCCAACAGCGACTGGGCGTACCGATTCATTGGCAAGGCCAGTGAAGGCGATGACCAGGCCCGCACCACCAAACATGAAAGCTACCTGATTGCGCCTTCTGCCACCTGGCAGCCTTCCGACCAAACCCGGCTGACGATTCAGGCGTTATACCAAAACCAGCCCAGCCTGACGCCATCTAACCCGTTACCACTGGCTTACCTGCGCAGTGGCTATGCCTCGCGCCGGGATTTCGCGGGCGACCACTGGAATGGGTTTAAACAACGTGAAGGTATGCTGGGTTATACCTTCGAACACCAGTTTGATAACGGCTGGGGCATAGTGCAAAAAGCGCGTTATTTCAATGTAGACACCCACCAGCGCAGTATTTACTCCACCGGTGTCGGGGCCAGTAATACCCAGCTTTCCCGCTTCGGGTACACCACCGATGAGGACCTGGACAGCATCAATATGGACAACCAGTTGACCAAAACCATCGACTGGGGCGACTGGCAGCACCACCTGTTAGCCGGGTTCGATTACCAGCACCTGAATTCCCATATGCGATACCGCTATGGCACGGTTTACCCAGGCATAGACATGCAAAACCCGGATTACAGCCAGGTGACCAGCGACAACCTGGGGCTGTACACCGCCACCAAACAACGCCTGAGTTTTTACCAACAGGGCTGGTATTTACAAGACCAGGTGGTATTTGGCGGGCTGAACCTGGTCGCCAGCCTGCGTTACGATAATTACCATTCCACTACCACCAATAACCTGGATAACGACAGCAAAAGCTGGGTGAGCCAGCAGCGCGTAACTAAACGCCTGGGTGCGCTGTACCAGTTTGCCAATGGCATTGCGCCTTATGTTAGTTACTCCGAAGGGTTTTTGCCGGTTTCACCACAGGGAACACTTACCGCGCAGCAAGTTAAACCCACCACCAGCGAACAACTGGAAGGCGGTGTGAAGTACCAGATAGCAGACTATGCCACCACACTTACCGCGTCTGTTTTCCGTATCCGGCAAAAAAACGTGGTGACCACCGACAACACCTACACCGCAGACTACCAGCTTAATTACTGGCAAACCGGGGAGATAACGTCGAAAGGGGTTGAATTAAGCGCTATCAGCCGTCTAACGGATAACCTCAACCTGATCGCCAATTATGCATGGACTGATGCGAAGAACACCAAAGATGCGCTCTACCAGGGGAAACGCCCGACGCAAGTGCCTGAGCATGCTGCCAACCTGTGGGCGGATTACCACTTCAGTTCCGGTAGCCTGAATGGGCTGATGATTGGTGCCGGTGCACGTTATACCGGTAAAACGGAAACTACCCCGGATAACAGCCTGCCGGCACTGGGTGGCAACACACAATACGATATGGCGGTAAGTTACGATATGGGCGTTCTCAGCCCGTCTCTGACGGGGCTGACACTGAAAGCCAGCGGACAGAACCTGACCAATAAATTTACCTGGACCTGTTATGACGCCAACTACTGTTGGATTGGGCGGGACCGCACCTGGCAGGTGGGCGCCAGCTACCAGTTCTGATAACAAAAGACAGGGTTAATCAACATCTAACGGGCCTGAGGCAGGGTGAGTGCCACAGGCCCGTTAGTCATTATGTAAAGAATTACTGCCCGGACCAGGCGCGCAGGTTATTTTCGCGCACCTGCAATTTTTGCTCTGGTGTCAGTTTAAAATAGCCCGGTGCCATGCCACTTTCCCAGTCGCCATACAACGGGTTTGGCAGCACAATCAGCTCGGTGCCAAAACGTGCATGATTGTCGCTGACAAACTGGCGGCGAGCCGCGTTGTCTTTATGGTATGTCGCCGCCCCAAAGTCATTGAGGTTATCGCCAATATATAACACGACATGGTAGCCACTGGCTTTCACGCTGTCGAAACGCGCTTGTTTGTTCGAGCTGTCTGTTTTCAGCAACAGGGTTTTGTCGTTAACACCAGGGAAGCCCAGTGCTTCCATATTGGCTTTGGTAGCCGCGCTGTCTTTGGCATCTCGGTTGGAAATATAGAACATTGTGCCGCCATGGCTGTTCACGTAACGGGCAAACTGCACAGCACCGGGTACAGCTACCGCCTGTTTGGACTGTGTCCACTCAGACCAGGTTTTATCGCTAAAAGGCTGCCCGTGTTTAGCCTGCCACGCGCTGTATGCGCTGTTATCCAGCATGGTTTCATCCAGGTCGACAATGACCGCCCGGCGGCCTTTCACTTTATGGGCCGAGGCATCAAACGCCAGGCGCGCACTGTTAAAAGCCTGCCACGCCAGTGCCTGGTATTCACCAGACTGCTGGAACCAGTTCACCGCCAACACAGACTGCCCGGCCAGTTGCTGCTGAGCGGTTTGTTGAATGGTTTGTTGTGACTGGGTTGATGGCTGTTGAGCACCTTGCTGTGGTGCGGCACACCCGGCCAAAGCCAGAATGACGGCCGCGCCGATACCCTGCAAAATCGGTTTTTTCATGGGGCTACCTTTATCCTTATTTTCGCCACGAGAAAGCACGTTTAAATTATGGGAACACAGTTTAAAACTGTGCGCAGTTAACGTTAGCAATCTGAGCCAGGAAAACCAGCGTGTTATGCAGAAAATCCTGAAAAATCAGTAAGCATTTGTGCCAGAGCGGCGTTAAACCCCCAACACCCATGGCAGTTACCTGACACGGGTGTTGGGGGTTTACCAGAAAAGAGAGGTTACTTCGCGAGTTCTGCCTGGGCTTCAGCCAGTTCTGCCTGTGCCTCGGCCAGTTTTCGCTGGCGCTTGTTTATTTTATCTTGCCGTCCGGAAGCCTGTGCTTCCTGTAGCTCATGGGTTCGCACTTGTACTTCGCGTTCTTTTTGCTGTACTTTCGCCTGGCGTTTTTTCAGCAAGCCCTCGTCTGTACAGTGATCTTTAACACTCTGCAGCGCATTTTCAAGGCCCTTAACCGGCCCGTTATTCCCCTGCGCCCTGGCATGAATTAATTGCTGCTCGATTTCGTGTTGCTTCGCGGCACAACCGGTAAGCTGGCTGGTGGCTGCCTGTGCAAGCCCAGGGGCTGCCAGAACAGGGACAACCAGCATCAATGCGGTTACCCAGCGGGTGGTTTTGTTACTCATCACAAGCTCCTTATAGGTACTGCTGTTACCGGCCACTCATTGGCAACGGTTTACTGATTCTGTTCAACTGGCTGTTGTTCAACGGCCTGTTTTGCGGGCCTTGGGTATTTCCACAGCCATTTGCCGCTCGCCATACGCCAGTAGAAACAAACCGCCCGCACCGCCCAGTCGAAGAACATCCCCAACCAGACACCGACCACGCCAAACCCCAGCACAACGCCCAGCACATAGCCAACCACAACCCTGGCACCCCACATGCTGAACATAGAAATCCACATCGCATAACGGGCATCACGCGCACCTTTCAGGCCCGCAGGCAGCACCCAGGATGCCGCCCAAACCGGCATAAATAAGGCATTCAGCCAGAGCAGTATTTTCACCACATCTTTTACATCCTGCTCATGGGTGTAGAACGAGGCCAATAGCCCGGCAAATGGCGCACTACCCCAGGCAATAATGGTTAGCCCGAGCGTTGCCAGCCAGAACACATGGCGTAACTGGCGTTCTGCCTGCCCTATCTGGCCTTTCCCCAGGCGTTTACCCACAATAATGGTAGAAGCAGAGCCCAGGGCGTTACCGGGCAGGTTAATAATCCCGGCAATTGAAAACGCAATAAAGTTACCGGCGATAACATCTGTGCCCATCCCAGCGACAAACACCTGGGTGAGCAACTTGCCGCCATTAAACAGCACGGATTCAATACTGGCCGGGATACCAATCCCCAGCACTTCCACCAGAATGCCGAAATTAAGCGGCTTGAAGTAGCTTTTCAGGCGAATACGAATAGCCGGGGTGAACCCCACCATCAGCACCCAAATAATGGCGAAGGCACCAATATAACGGGAAATACTCAGCCCCAGCCCGGCACCAATAAAGCCCAGGCCATGCCAGGAGAAACAACCGTAAATCAGTAAACTACTGATAATAATATTGAGGATATTCATACCGCCATTGATCAACAGCGGTATTTTGGTATTGCCTGCCCCACGCAATGCGCCACTGCCTATTAAGGCGATTGCCGCAGCCGGGTAGCTCCAGGCGGTGAGTTGCAAATAGGTAAGTGCGAGTGCTTTCACCGAGGGCGCCGCTTCACCGGCAATCACATTAATAATGTGCTCGCCCATAAAGTGAATCACCACTGCCATCAACACCGCAATAAGGGTCATTAACACCAGTGACTGGCGTGCCGCCGCCCGTGCGCGTTTTCGGTCGCGCTTGCCGAGGCTGAAGGCCACCACCACCGTAGTACCGAGATCAACCGCAGCAAAAAACGCCAGAATAACCATGTTAAAGCTGTCTGCCAGGCCCACGCCTGCCATGGCTTCTTTACCCAGCCAACTGACCAGGAATGTGCTCAGCACACCCATCATCAGTACACAGGTGTTTTCAATCAAAATGGGGATAGCAAGCGGCGTAACTTCCCGCCAAAACAAAACGCGATAACTCTTACGATTACGGTACCAGTGTGTCGCCACCACGCGCTGGTGCATTGCGGAAAGTACTTTCAAATTGGACTCACAAACAGAATGTTGAAACCCAGTTTTAAATGATGAGGGAGTATTCGTATTCCTGCAAAGGATTTTCGGCGTTATTTGTCTGATAATCCAGCGAGCTGCTGAGATAATCGCCACTTGGCGTGGATTTGGCGATTTAGGTTTGACAATTGTTTTTTCGCCGCTATGATTGCCTCCACACGATTCCTCTGTAGTTCAGTCGGTAGAACGGCGGACTGTTAATCCGTATGTCACTGGTTCGAGTCCAGTCAGAGGAGCCAAATTTAAGAAGCCTGCTTACGAGCAGGCTTTTTGCTTTTGTGGGGTTTGGTGAGGACGGCTGTACGTTGCGTTTCACCCCACAATTTATCTTCTGACAAGTGCCCGGCAGTAGCTCCTGCGTGCCAGCCCACAGATTTCCTTCAGGAAAATGGATTCACTTCAGTTCCCAGTGGCCCGTCAACTTCATCTTAAATAAGTCTATAATTCGCCTTTTAACATATTGCATGGAAGGAATTGCGATGAGTACGGTTGAAGAATTAAAGGTAAAGTACCCGGATGCGAATGCGTGGCAAATTGGTGACAGCCCAGAGCTGGCTAATGAACTTGCTAACCTGGTGCTAAGAGGGATTAAAACTGCCTCTTGCGGCTCATTGTCGGCTTTTCAGCAAGAAGAGCCTGCGCCCAGAATAGGAAGTTATAACATTATTCTCAATGGCGAAGACGTTCCAGTATGCGTTATCCGGCTGCTTTCATTGAGACTGGTGCGTTTTTGTGATGTTACTGAAGAGTTTGCCAGGAAAGAAGGCGAAGGTGATTTAAGCCTTGAATACTGGCGGAAAGAACATCAGCGTTTTTTTATCCGCGAAGGTTCTTACTCCGATGATATGGAGCTGGTTGCAGAAGAATTCGAGGTGGTTGAAGTTCTTTGATTTAAGAAATAATGGGCCGCACATTAGCCTTGCATGTATTTATCACGCCAATATTACAATTCCTGCAAAGACAAAATAACTGCACCGGTAATCTCGCGTATACGCGGTTCATTACGGCGGTAATAAGTCCATTTACCCACTTTGCTGGCCTCAAGCAGACCCGCATCAAAAAGGCTTTTCAGACACAATGAAGTTGCGGGCTGTGATAAGCCCGCCTTGTCCTGGATGAGACTGGCACAGACGCCATACTGTTCGAAGGGGAAAAGCTGGGAATAATCAGCAAATGCTTCTTCAGGGTTTTTTAGCCACTTTAGCACAGCAACCCGTGTGGGGTTGGCCAGTAACTTAATGGCATTTTCCGGTGACATGCCGCCTCACAAACATCAGGAAGAATAAACAGGGTAATCAGTATACCCTTTCTCAGTACCGCCATACAGAGTGGATTGATCTGCACTATTTAATGGGTAACCTTCATTAATCCGTGCAGGTAAGTCCGGGTTAGCGATAAAGGTGCGCCCAAACCCAAACAAATCTCCCCAGCCTTTTTCCAGAATGAGTTCGGCTTTTTGCTGCGTATAACGACCAGAATACATAATCGGAGAATGAAAAGTTTCACGTAGTGCAGCACGGAAACTTTCCGGCATATCCGGACTATTATCCCAGTCCGCTTCGGCTATCGACAGATAACCCACTTCAAGCTCATTCAGAACTTCTGCGGCACGGATGTAAGTGGCATGAGGATCACTTTCAACCAACCCCAAATAAACCCTCTCTTCATCTGTACTCGAAAATAAGGGGGCAAAACGCACGCCAACACGATGGCTACCGAACACCGAACTGACTGCTTCAGTCACTTCACGCAGGAAACGCAATCGGTTATCAAGTGAGCCGCCGTATTCATCAGTACGGAAATTAGTATGTTCAGAGATAAACTGGTTAATGAGATACCCGTTGGCAGAGTGAAGTTCTACACCGTCAAAACCAGCTTTTTTGGCATTTTCCGCTGCGATGCGGTAAAGCTCTACAATCTCTTTCACTTCCCGGATAGTCAGTTCGCGTGGCTCGCTGGGAGCAGTAAGCATACCGGTGCCTGGTCCGGTTTGAATAAAGACTCTTACACCTGTAGCAGTAACAGCAGAAGGGGCAACAGGTGGCTGCATATTAGGCTGAAGCGCATTGTGCGATACGCGCCCAACATGCCAAAGCTGGCAAAAAATGGTACCGCCTTCCTGATGAACGGCATCAACCACTTTTTTCCAGCCAGCAATCTGCGCTTCGCTGTGGATACCCGGAGTCCAGGCGTACCCCTGTCCCCGCGGTTCAATCTGCGTACCTTCGGTAATCATGAAACCAGCACTGGCCCGCTGACGATAGTATTCCACCATCATATCGCCAGGGATGTTTCCCGGCTGTTCGCTACGACAACGGGTTAACGGTGGCAGGGCAATGCGGTTGCGTAACTGAAAGCCACCAAGGGCTAAAGGGCTAAAAAGTGATGACATAATTAACATCCTTTGATGCGATAAAGTGGCGTCATTATATTTAAAGATTTAAATATGTAAATGCATTTTTGTAATTTTGCCTGCACTGTATCCCCTTCGTCTGGTTCAAAAAATATTTCATACAGAGGCCAAAATGCCGTGAATATCGGCAAATGTGTGTACATCTCCCGCATAACCAGTACATGTACTGCTCTTTACAGACTCATAGCAGTTAGCGATCCACCAGCGAGCGATACATTTCCACCTATCGGGTTAAAAACAGGTAACCCACGTTATCTACAACCTTACGTAACAGTCCACAGTGTCTGGATATACACCTCATTCATGTACTGCAAGCCAGTCACGCAATTCGTCATACCTTCTTTATCTCTCGCACCAGATTGTTGCTTTACCCAGACTCGCATGTAATCATTTATTGAGAATTTATTTAATAAAACATTCTCAATATGAGAATACAGATGTGATATGCCAGAGCTATAAGGAGATAAAATGATTTCTGTGTTGCGTTACCGACCGGAAACGAAAGCATTTTTGCTTTCTGTAGCCGCGTGTGTGGTTCTTATTATAGGGATGGGGTATGGGCGGTTTGCCTTCACCGGCATTCTTCCTGTCATGTTGCATGAGCATCTGCTCAGCCTGACGGAGGCAAATCTGGCCGCTTCTGCCAATTATGCTGGTTATCTCGCCGGAGCATTGATGCTGGCTAAAGCACGCCCGGCTGATGCCAGAAATCTGTGTGCAGGGTCTGTACTGGCCTCACTTGCCTGCCTTGTCGCCCTTGCCTGGTTGCAATTTCCCCCTGGCATTATTTTGGTCAGAGGCCTGGCTGGCATATTCAGTGCCATAAGCCTGGTATCTGCCTCTCTGTGGTTATTGCAGCATATGAAGCACGCCCACGGTGCTCCACTTATGTATGCTGGTGTTGGGTTGGGGATCTTTATTTCTGCAGAATGCATAGCGTTGGGTAAATCAATGGCTTTATCAAGCCAGGCAATATGGAGCGTCTGTGCGGTGAGTGCCGGGCTTCTTTACGCAATAATTTTCCGGCTTCTTAATAGCCCCCCTGATACGCTGATTGACTACCATAAACCTGATCATTCAACAGTGAGCACGGAAGGGCGAACGCGTTCAGCAGCCATGAAATTACTGGCAGTCTATGGCCTGGCCGGTTTTGGCTATATTATAACCGCTACTTATCTTCCGTTATTCCTCACAGGCTCACTTGCGGGTATCGATCCTGTTCATGTATGGGCTATCTTTGGCCTTGCTGCCGTCCCGTCATGTTTTGTCTGGCACCGAATAGTGCTGAGTTATGGCTATCGCCGGAGTCTGATGCTGAATTTGTTTATTCAATCGGCTGGCGTACTGTTGCCGGTCTTCAGTCATGGACTGATATTCTGCCTGGCCAGTGCATTGCTGGTTGGGTTTACTTTTATGGGCACCGTAACTATAGCCATGCCCAGGGCTAAGTATCTGGCTGATGTGGTGAACTTTAACATGATTGCCGCCATGACTGCTTTGTATGGTATCGGGCAGATAGCTGGACCATTGATTGCTGGAGAACTCTATGCTGTTACCCGTTCGTTTAACCCATCACTGATTACGGCAGCCATCTCCCTGCTTGTTGCCGGTTTTATTGTGGCGTTTGACGTGGGCCAAAGTCGTTAAGCTGCAGACCAGAAATTATGATGAATACACAGAGAAGCATGAATATCAGTCAATTAGAGAATTTAACCTGCAGGCATGTCACCCAATATATGACGAACCTTATTCTCTGCCAGGCTACGGCAAACCTTAAGTAATAAAGAAAGAATACATGAGTGAGTCCCGCCTGCCGGGATTCATATTATGCTGTTAAATTGGTGGTGTTCTTTAATACAGAAAGCAGCTTGTCCATAGCTGGTGAACTGAAGTCTCTGCGCCAGATAAACTGAGTTGTTGCTGTACCAGCATCCAGAACAGTAAGCCCATCAGGCAACTGTAACAGGCTCAGAACACTCTCAGGAAGCAAACACATGGAGGCTCCTGATGCAACGCAGGCAAGCATGGCATGATAAGAGTTAACCTCCTGGATCAGAATGTTTTCTCCCTTTCCTGGTATCTGGCTCAATAAACCGACCGTCATCTCACGGTAGGTACAGCCTTTGGCAAACGTGGCCAAATGCCCCTCTGTTATGTCCTCAATCTTTTTTACCTTGCCCATTGTTGCTGGCAGGACAAGCAACAGTTTTTCCAGATAAAGCGGATGGAAATCGAGACTCTCAGGGCAGACCACCGCTGAGCTTTCGCCTTTTGGCAACGCGACAAGCGCACAATCCAGTTCTGAACAGATAACCTTCTCCATCAGTTGCCTGGTAGGGTTTGTGCTGAGCGTAAGCTTTACTCCGGGGCAAGACTGGCTGAAGGCGGCAAGAGGAGCGGCAAGCCGGCTCGCAACGGTGGATTCCATAGCCCCCAGCGCCAGAATCCCATTAGGGGTCACTGGGTGAAGGCTCTGACGCGCCTCTTCTGCAAGGCTGAGAATTCTTTTTGAATAGGCCAGGAATGTTTTGCCCTGAGGGGAAAGTCTTAATTTTTTGCTTTCCCGTATAAACAACTGCACATCCAGTTCTTCCTCAAGCTGCTGGATCCTGGTTGTCACATTGGATTGCACCCGGCCAAGGCGTCTGGCTGCTTTGACCACACTCAGCTCTTCTGCAACAATTTGGAAAATCTCCAGAGAGGTATGATTCATTCTGTATTCTCATTTTAGAAACGATACAGACCAATTGGTCTCTGACGAAGATTTTATGCTCTCCCTGTCTATGACTTCAAGCAGGTAATAAAATGAATAACATTCAGTGCGACGGCAACATCTTCCACTCTATTATTCAGGTAATCATCACGGTATTTTCATTCCTGACGTGGCTTCAGCAGCCAGAAAAGTCGGATTCAAACTGCCCCGGTAGATATGCCATATTCAACAATAACCAAATGGCAGTTTACGGCATAAGAGGAAATTGATGGCGCGGTACGCCACCGCGCCTGAAAAGGTGTATGTTATTCGAGCCTGCCCAACGCAGCCTGCCAGTTAAAAGGTTCTAATTCGCTGTAACTGATACTATGTTCGGCCATTCTGGCCGGTAGTGCAGACTGCGCCTGCTGTGTTGCGTGGCTCATTACCGCGCTCACACCTGCATCTTGTAACGTTTTCACTACTTCGCCCATTTCTTCAGCACGCCTGACACCATGCTCAGCAACACGGCTTATGAGATAGTGCGGTAACGCATCATCCCAGCCAAGGGATGGAAAACTAGCGTGCAGTGAGGCCAAAACAGCGTCTTCTACGCCATATTTCCGTGCAGCACTCAGGCATTCAGTAGTTAGCGCTTCAAGGCCTTTGATCATTACGCTACGGCACATCTTGATAGCCGAGACATCACCAATATTTTCGCTGGCTGCACGGGCATTGCAGCCCAATGAACACAGCGTTTGCACCACAGCCTGCGCTACTGTGCCGCCAACCAGCAGCGGCGTATGCAGGCGTTTGGGGGGAACCGGTGCCATGACCGCAACATCCAGGTATTCACCCTCACCTGCGGATATCGCTTTTGCGGCCGCTCGCTTTGTTTCGGGGGACACCGAGTTAAAATCAAGGAACACCTGGCGTTGGTGCAGTAACAGAGCCGCCTGCCCGGCCACCTCCAGCGCATTCGAGGCGGTTACCAGAGAAAGTACAAGATGCGCGCCTTCCAGTGCCTCTGCCAGCGAACCCGCTGGGCGCACGCCAGACTGTATGGCCCGCTCGCGCAAAGCATCCCCTTGCGGGCCTGTGAATTTTTTGTCCCAAACAGTAATATCAGCCTTGCCCGCCAGATCAGTGGCATAAATTTGCCCGGCCTCGCCAAAGCCGACAATCGCAATCTGCATTTTTATCTCCTATTTAGTTACCGGACCACAATGAACCCGGGATCGCCACTCGCCCGTCAAACAACAAACGTGCAGTGCGAATCAGCCCACTGTTAGTAACGTTACCTGCTTCATCTCGCGTTAACATAACGCTGAACTCACCGCCGGGGTGCTCTATTGCCAGGCGTTGCTGGCGCGCCGGGGTGACCTGGGCCAGCCCTTGCGTTACCGAACCGGGAATCAGGCAGGCAGTGGCAACGCTCACCGCGCCCAACACCCCAATTGACGCATGGCAGCGGTGAGGAATAAAAGTACGTGTGGTAACAGCGCCATTGCGTGTCGGCGCGGCAATCAGTGTCATTTTCGGCACTGTACGTTGCTCAACATCACCAAGATTCATATGCACTCCCGCCTGCAAACGTATTGATTCCAGGCGCGCTTTCAGCTCTTCGTCGTTGTCCAGTTGTTCTCGGGATTCCAGCCCGGTGCGTTGCAGGTCAGCCGCCCGGATCAGTACCACGGGCATACCATTATCAATACAGGTGACATCTATGCCATCAAAGCTGTCCCGTGCGTTGCCTGTTGGCAGTAACGCCCCACAGCTTGAACCTGCGATATCCTGAAAATTCAGCACTTGTTCCGCGGCAGAGCCGGGTACACCATCAATGCACACATCACCTTCATACTCCACAGCACCATCTGGTGTCGCGATGCGCGCTTCGGCAATTTGACCAGTATTCACCATGAAAATACGCACCAGAGTTACATCGCCCTGCACGGCCACCAGCCCCTTTTCAATAGCGAATGGTCCCACTGCGGCAAGAATATTGCCGCAGTTTTGCCCGTAATCGACCACAGCACTGGTCACATTCACCTGGGCAAACAGATAATCCACATCCGCATCAGGGTGTGTTGATGCTGAAACAATCGCAACTTTACTGGTTAGCGGGTCTGCCCCGCCGATACCATCAATTTGGCGCTTGTCGGGTGAACCCATTACCGCCAGCAACACACTGTCGCGGGCCGCGTGATCTGCCGGCAGGTCTGACGCCAGAAAACAGGCGGCTTTTGACGTGCCGCCACGCATTAATACGCAGGGAATTAAGGTCTGTTTCATAGTCAGAGATTCTGCAAATCTTCGAGGGAATCTATGTAGCGTAGTCCCTTTTCTGCCAACTTCGGCCGCATCTGGTAAATATCCAGCCCCAGTTCTCCTGCGGCGAGCCGCTTGCGCTTAGTTTCTTCAAGGGCAACGCGCTGTTGTGCAGCGGCATCCGCCTTTGCAGCCTGTGCGAGTGGAACAACAACCACACCATCATCATCGGCAACAATGATATCGCCGGGGTTCACCAGTTGCCCGGCACAAATCACAGGCACATTAACTGAACCAAGCGTCTCTTTAATGGTGCCCTGGGCATAAACAGCGCGAGACCAGACGGGAAAGTTCATATCGCGCAGGGTCTGGCTGTCGCGAATACCGATATCGCCCACCAGCGCTACCACACCACGCGCTTGTAGCGACGTCGCCAGCAAGTCACCAAAAAAACCGTCATGGCAATCGGAAGTGGGTGCAACAAGCAACACGTCTCCCGGCTGGCACTGTTCCACCGCCACATGAAACATCCAGTTGTCTCCGGGCGTAACCAGCACGGTCACGGCACTACCTGCAACTGAACAGTTTTGCTGAACAGGCCGCACCCGGGCATCAAGCAAACCGCAACGCCCCTGAGCCTCGTGAACCGTTGCCACGCCATAGGAGGCGAAACGGGAAAGTTGCTGGCGTTCAGCACGCGCAATGTTCCGCACCACAATGCCTTTTTTATTGACCAGATTCATTACAAGACCTCCGTTACTCGTGGAAACAGGCTCTGATAGCCTTCACCGTGGGTAATAACTTTTGGCGATGCGATACCCACATTACGCTTAGCCTGAACACCGCGCTGTAAGGCAACCCGCGTGTAGTACTCCCACAAATGCTCCTGCCCGGCCATGCACTGAATTGCAGCGTATTTTTTATCCCACACAGCGGTGATATCGAGCAACACATCCGGTTTCCAGTTGCACTGCTCCGGCTGATGCGGCTCAAAACAATATACCGGGGGTGCACCAATAATCGGCTCTCCTGGGCGGTAGCCTTCGGCCTGGGCGATGATGCGCGCTTCCTGAGCCAGGTTGGCTGCCAGCGGATGGTCGTAGTTATAAGGGTCGTTTACGGAATGGGTCAGAACAAAGTGTGGCTGTACTTTGCGGTAAACATCAGCCAGGCGGAACAGTGTCTCTTTATCTGCACGCAACGGGTAATCACCCAGGTCAAAGAACTCAATGCTGGCACCGAGAATTTCCGCAGCGGCTTCAGCTTCTTGCTGCCGGTTCTGCTTGACGATGGCTTCGGTCATGTTCCCTTTGCGCCATAATTTTGCCGATTCGCCACGTTCGCCATACGAAAGGCATACCACATGCACGTCGTACCCCTGAGAGGCATGTAAAGCAATTGCACCGCCTGCACGCCAGACAAAATCAGCGGAATGTGCACTGACAACTAAAGCACTCTTTTTTGTATTCTCTTGCATCATTTCACCCTGCGTTTGCTGTTTTTTTTATCCTGACATGGGGAGCAAAACACGAATAATGCCTTTCATTGCGTGAGCTATGAATTTTATTTATGTTGTGATTCATACCTCATACAGCCAGAGGCAAAAATGAAAACAAAGAATGAAGAAAACACAATTAAAATCATGCAAATAAGAGCATTTTGCATGATTGCAGAACGGGGAACGGTCTCTGAAGCAGCGAATAAATTATTTCGTACCCAGTCTGCCATCACGCGTTCTATACGTGATCTTGAGCACACTTTAGCCACGCCATTATTCGAACGTCAGTCGAGCGGGATGTTGTTAACTGAGATGGGAAAATGCGTTCTGCCACGTGCGCAGCAAGCAATACGGGAACTGCAGCAGATTGCCCTGTTGCCCGGTAAATTTAAGCCACAACACCGGCACGATGAAGTAGAGCCTGTCTGGCTGTTTAACCTCAGACGCCTGCAAATCTTCCTTGCGTTGTACCGGCTTCATCACACGCAAAGTGTGGCGAATTCGCTTGGTATCAGCCAACCTGCCGTCAGTGCTGCGCTGAAAGTTCTTGAAAAAGGTGCCGGTGTCACACTGTTTCAGCGCACACCCAAAGGCATGATGCCAACCGCCGCGGGGCGTGAGATGGCGCCGTTTATTAGCCGCTCGCTCAATGAACTGCGCCACATACCGGAAGACCTTGCAGCATACCAAGGTGTGTTAACCGGCACAGTGCATGTGGGCGCACTCCCGCTGTGCCGGAGTAGTTTATTGCCGCAGGCGATTGCGCTGCTGGTCGCCCGTCACCCTGGCGTAAAAGTGATAACCAATGAAAGCGCCTTCAATTCACTGGTCACGGAACTGCGTTCAGGCGATATCGATTTTATCCTTGGTGCGTTGAGGCAAAACGATACCGTACCGGATATTGACAACCAGACATTGTTTGATGAAGAACTTATTTTGCTGGCACGCCCCCAGCATCCTCTGGCCGGGCGGCAACTCACGCCAGATGATCTGGCGCTGACGAAATGGATCCTGCCACGGGATAACACCCCGGCACGCCACCTGCTGGACCGGGCATTTCAGGCTTCAGGAATGCAGCCACCGCAACCGGTGGTGGAAAGCGGCGATTTGGCAATAGTGCGCGGGCTTTTGCTGAATTCAGATATGGTGGCTGCCGTTTCTTCACATCAACTCGATTACGAATTGCGCGCCGGGATAATTACCCCACTGATGTTTAACTTGCCGGATACACGCCGTGAAATCGGTTTAACGTTTCGCCAGGGGGCACTGCATTCCCCCGCCGCAAAAGCTTTGCTGCATTGTATTAACGAGGTAATGAGTGCAGAAGCCTAAAGAAAATTCATATAACGGCTTAATTTTCTTAGCGCCAGAAAGCTAAATTAGTGGGCTCTAGCGCTGTTTTCACCATATTTTAACTTTGTTAAACCCATCACAATATAAAGCTAACTCATACCTCTAAAAGCCTTTTTTGACAGACACTGCTGTTCGCCCCGCTTAACTTGTTACTGGATTGTTACTTTCCTCTCACCACAACGATAGCTGCCACTAATGGCATAAAAGACAGCAGAGAGCGTACCCGATGACAGTAAATAATATGGTTAACATAAAAGAGTGGATCGATGCCCGGCCCATCTCGCCCTTTCAGTGGCGGGTTCTGGCGCTATGCCTGATTATCATTATGTTTGATGGCTACGACGCAGCCGTGATGGGGTTTATCGCGCCAGCCTTGATTGAACAGTGGGGTATCAGCCGCGCCGCAATGGGGTCAATTCTGGGTGCAGCCATGTTTGGTGTAGCACTTGGTGCTCTTATTGCCGGGCCCATATCAGACCGCTATGGCCGCAAGCGAGTTATTCTGCTGTCAGTGTTGATATTTTCAACTTTCAGCCTCGCCTGCGCATTTGCCAACACGCCTGCCCACATGGCGCTGCTGCGTTTTATTGCTGGTCTCGGTTTAGGTGCGGTAATGCCTAACTGCGTAACGCTGCTGGCAGAATATATGCCTGAACGCCGCAAAGGTGTGATGATCACGCTGATGTTCAGTGGCTTTAACATCGGTGCAGGGCTGGGGGGATTTATTGCCGCCGGGTTACTGGCGCATTACCACTGGTCTTCTGCGCTGATTTTTGGCGGGGCTCTCCCCCTGTTATTGTTGCCGGTACTGGGGTGGTTACTGCCTGAATCCACACTCAACCTGGTGGTTCGCAAGGCCCCGCGCGCGCAAATCGCCGCCCTGCTCAATCGCATGGGGGGCGCTTTCACCGCCGACAACGCGTTTATCCTTAATTCCCCTGCGGTAAAACGCCACAGCACAATTACCGAACTGTTTCGCAATGGCTTTGCGCCCGGCACCATCATTCTCTGGCTAACCTATTTTATGGGGCTGTTTGTTATATACCTGCTGAACGGCTGGCTGCCCACCATTATGCGTTCAGGCGGTATATCACTGGAGCAGGCTGCAATCATCGCCGGGCTGTTCCAGCTTGGCGGCCCGCTTGGTGGCATTATTGTTGGCGCGCTGATGGATAAATTCCGCGCTAAATGGGTAATTGGAGTGGTCTATTTTATTGGCTGCCTGTGCCTGATTTCTCAAGGCCTTCTCGGTATGAGCGGCGTGGAACTGGGCATTATTATCTTTATCACGGGTATGTGCATTAATGGTGCGCAAAACGGGCTACAGGTCTATTCCCCTGCATATTACCCGACGGAGATCCGCGCCACCGGTGTGAGCTGGATGCACGGAATTGGCCGCATTGGCGCCATTCTGAGTTCAACCCTGGGCGGTTTTTTAATGGGTATATTCCCCGGGCAATCGGCAATTTTCTTTATTCTCGCCCTTCCAGCCCTGTTTGCCGCTATCAGTATTGTTTTACATCGCAACATTCATCTCACTATGAAAATAAAAGGCGCAGGACTCGGCGAAATTCCGGCACTGTCGCAAACCTTAAATAACCGATAAGTGGAGTTACCGTTATGGCGAAGATCATTGGCGGCCTGGCCGTTTCTCATACCCCAACCATCGGCTTTGCCGTCGATCATAACAAACAGAAGGACAGTGCCTGGGAGCCTATTTTTGACAGTTTTGCCCCCATGCAGCGTTGGCTTGCTGAGAAAAAACCAGATGCGCTTATTTATATTTTCAACGACCACGTGACCTCTTTTTTCTTCGATCACTACTCGGCGTTCTCGCTCGGTATTGACCACCAGTATCATGTGGCAGATGAAGGCGGTGGCCCACGCGATTTACCGCCAATTAAAGGCGATGCCGCGCTGTCACGTCATATTGGCAACAGCCTGATGAGCGATGAGTTCGACATGTCGTTCTTTATGGATAAGCCGCTCGACCATGGTATGTTTTCCCCACTTTCCGCTTTGATGCCATTCAGGCCAGAGTGGCCAACCCGGGTTATCCCGCTGCAAGTGGGCGTTTTACAGTTTCCAGTTCCAACTGCACGCCGTTGTTACAAGTTAGGCCAGGCGCTACGGCGCGCCGTCGAAAGCTACCCGGAAGATATTAATGTGGCAATTGTCGCGACGGGTGGCTTGTCTCATCAGGTTCATGGAGAACGCTGTGGTTTTAATAACGTCGAATGGGATCAACAGTTTATGTCACTGCTGGTCAACGACCCGGAAAAACTCACTGAAATGACCATCGCTGAATATGCCGAACACAGTGGTATGGAAGGCGCGGAGGAAATAATGTGGCTGGTAATGCGCGGCGCGTTGTCGGCCAATGTGGAGAAGAAACACCAGGCGTACTATTTACCTTCAATGACCGGTATCGCAACACTTATTCTGGAAAATCAGGCCGGAACGTTGCCGGTTGACAGCATGAAGCGCCACCAACAAAAAATGGCAAGCCAGTTGGCAGGCATTGAAAAGTTAAGCGGTACTTATCCTTTTACTCAGGCCAGAAGTCTTGAGGCTCTGCGCCTGAATCGTTTTTTACACCAGTTGATTAAGCCCGAACCGCGTGAGCGTTTTCGCAAGACCCCGGATGCCATGTTTGCTGAAGCAAGCCTGACCCCAGAAGAATGCGCCATGGTACGGAACCGGGAATGGCGCAAACTGATTCAGTATGGCGCCAGCTTTTTCCTGCTGGAGAAATTGGGTGCGGTAACAGGCTGTTCCAATCTGGATATTTACGCAGCAATGCGCGGCGTTTCACTGGAAGAATTTATGAAAACGCGTAATCAGCAAGTCACATATTCAGTAGCGGGTAAAGAAGAAGTCAGGTAATGGTCACGTAATGATAAATGGGGCGGGTTATCCCCCCGCCCCATAATTAGGTAGCAATAATATTGACCAGCTAAATAACAACACCAGGGATACAGTAAATGAATTTACTGATTACTTTGAGCAATCGCCAATAAAACCACACCCATTACGGATGATGTTCATAGCAATAAAAAACTTCCTTGTTTCCCACCCTGCGCCCCCATCAGGGCAGGCATCCTTAACTGAAAAAACATAACTACAGTGGGGCCATGCAGTCAGGCTTCAGAGCGGCCATTACTAACCTGACGGTTGTGATGATGGCGCCCCATAATAAATGCCCCCACAAAAATGATAAGAGTGGCCATTAACAGAATGAAGAGGAGATACATTACACCCCACAAGGCATAGCCAAGTGAGGTGTGAACTTCCCCTGTGGGCAACAACATGCCGACGACAGCCATTCCCAATAAAACCACGGTTGAACTGAATAACGTAATATTGACTTCAAAAGCGAACCAACGCCCCAACAAGGGTGGGTGCCATGGTAATACACCGTTAACATCATAGGTGCCACCGCCGTAACGTTTGCGGGCAAAAACTGCGATAAAAAAGCCCCCGTAAATGGCCCCTGACATCGCCGCGACCACCCACAAATGGCCGGAAAAATCCACGCCCCAAATCATCCACAGCGCTATCAAAGCAATACCGATATAACTACAAACTTGCCACACCACATGAAACCGTGCATGGGGAACCCATAATGGATTAGTCATATGGGTATCATTACTGTCAAAAATGGCCGGGATCAGGCTGTAGCCCAGAGTAGTAATAGTTAATAATATTTGTAGGGTAAGTGTGTTCATGAAGTTATTCTCCAGTCTTATCAGACACGTTTTATTCTAAGTACCTGCACGCTGGCGGGCATTGTTCAACGTTTACGCCTGACGACATAAATCCAGGGCGACATCGACAATCATATCTTCCTGGCCCCCAACCATATGGCGCCGCCCCAATTCAACCAAGATGTCCACTGTGTTGACGTTATATTTTCGGGCCGCTATTTCTGCATGGCGTAAGAAACTCGAATAAACACCAGCATAACCAATCGCCAGCGTTTCCCGGTCTACCCGCACAGGGCGGTCCTGCAATGGGCGAACCAGGTCATCTGCCGCATCCATCAGTGCATACACATCAGTGCCATGATAAATACCAGCTTTATCAATCGCCGCAATCAGGACTTCAAGTGGTGCATTCCCCGCACCCGCCCCCATTCCGGCCAGGCTGGCATCCACGCGATCGCACCCTTCTTCAATCGCTACCATCGAGTTCGCCACACCCAAGCCAAGATTGTGATGTGCATGCATACCAGTTTGTGTTTCTGGTTTCAGCACTGCTTTTAGTGCCCGAAAGCGCGCCCGAATATCATTCATATTCATCGCCCCCGCTGAGTCCACGACATATACGCACGCCGCACCATAGCTTTCCATCAACTTCGCCTGTGCTGCGAGATTCTCTGGCGTGGTCATATGGCTCATCATCAAAAAACCGACGGCATCCATACCAGCATCACGGGCAAACTCAAGGTGCTGGCGAGATACATCAGCTTCAGTACAATGTGTTGCCACACGCACTATCCGGGCACCGGCCGCATACGCGTTGCGCAAATCTTTCACCGTCCCGATTCCCGGAATGAGCAACGTGGCAATTTTCGCCTGTTCAACACTCTGTGCCGCAGCCTCTATCCAGTCGATATCGGTATGAGCCCCGAAACCATAATTAAAGCTGGAACCTTGCAGGCCATCGCCGTGGGCCACTTCGATGCTATCGACTCCGGCTTTATCCAGAGCGCGAGCAATCTCACGCACATTTTCCAGGCTGTATTGATGACGTACAGCATGGTTACCATCGCGTAACGTGACATCGGAGATATAGATTTTCTTCTGCGTATCAGTCATGGCTTTCATTACAGTGCCTCCTCTGTACCCAACGCTATTCCCATGGCAATACGTTGCTCCGCCAGGTGGTCTGCACTTGCACAGGCCGCAGAAGTCATAATATCCAGGTTGCCTGCCCAGGCAGGTAAGTAATGGGCGGCGCCTTCAACTTCAATGAGCACCGTGATTTTAGTTCCACTGATAAAGGGTGTACCGCCCTGAGACAACCGTACCGGGTTGTCAGCAGAAACGGTTTCAAACTGCACATCCTGCTTAAGCCGGTACCCCGGCACATAACGTTGCACGCTCTCCACCATCGCGTGGATACTGTCACGTATCGCATCAAAATGAGTGCTGTCGGTCAGCATAAAAATGGTGTCGCGCATTTTTACTGGAGGCTCAGCTGGATTGAGAATAATGATGGCTTTTGCATGTTCTGCACCGCCAACCTGTTCGAGCGCTTCCCGAGTTGTTTCGGTAAATTCATCTATGTTGGCACGCGTTCCTGGCCCTGCCGATTTACTGGCAATCGTGGCGACAATTTCGGCGTAATGTACACGCGCTATTTGAGATACAGCGGCAACAATGGGGATCGTGGCCTGGCCTCCACATGTCACCATATTGATGTTGCCGTGTTGTTCGGTATCAAGATTAATAGCCGGAATCACATAAGGGCCTAACGCGGCAGGAGTCAGATCAATAACCTGGCGGCCTAAAGGCTGGAGAATGGCGTTGTGTTGTGCATGTGCGCTGGCAGACGTGGCATCAAACACAATATCGATTTCCGGGAATTCGGGCATTCCCAGTAACCCTTCAATGCCATCGGATGTAGTGGGTATACCCAATCTGGCTGCCCGTGCCAAACCATCTGAGGCAGGGTCCACACCAACCATTGCTCCCATTTCGATGTGTTTGCCATTACGCATCACTTTTATCATTAAATCGGTGCCAATATTCCCAGGCCCAATAATGGCGACTTTCACTTTACGCATGTTGTTTTCTCCATCACTTTGTTTCCTGAACATGAAATCCGGCACTGCCCAAATGAGCCATATCGAGCGAAACATACTGGCCTGGGTGGATCCATTCGGCCGCCGTTACGCCACCCGCCATCACAATCCAGCCAGGCTGTAAGGGCTCACCAGCCTCTGCCGCTAACCGAGCCGCCGCCACCAATGAACGCAACGGGTGCCCCAACAAGGCAGCAGTTGAACCTACTTGCATGACATTGCCATTGATATTCAGAGTCAGCCCCAGGTTATCGAAAGGCTGATGAGGTGAGCACCACGGTCCGATGACCACACCACTGGATGAAGCGTTATCCGCGATAACTTCGGGCAAGGTAAATTTAAAATCCTGATAGCGTGAGTCGATAATTTCCAGGGCGGGCGCAATGGCTTCCACTGCGGCTAGCGCCTGGGGTGCAGTTACATTGCCCGCCAGTGGTTTTTTTAAAATAAATGCCAGTTCTGGTTCACAACGCGGATGAACATAACGGCTGAAATCCATTACGCCACCTTCCTCGATAAACATCGCATCTGTCAGCCGCCCCCAAATAACATCCGATAACCCCATTTGCGCCATTTTGGCCCGGCTGGTGAAACCCATTTTCACGCCAGTACGTTGCTCACCACGAGCAAGACGACGGGCAATAGAAGCTGCCTGAATGGCATACCCATCTGCCAGAGACGTTTTGCCTTGCGGATCAAACTGAGCAACGGCGTGCCCTTCGCGCGCCGCATCGTCCAGTAATGCAGCGACTTCTTGTTGCGTTTTCATGCCAGGGCCTCCCCGGAATCAGACGGTTCAAAACAGGCGCGAACATCGCCGACGCCATCGATACGCACATCCAGCACATCACCCGGTGTCACTGCGGCCATGGGACCCAGCGCCCCCGACAACACAACGTCTCCGGCTTTTAATGGCGTGTTGCTAGCCACCATAGTGCGGGCCAGCCAAACAACAGCATTCAGCGGGTTCCCCAGGCAAGCCACTCCTGCACCAGTAGAAACCGGGTTACCACAACGGCTCATGACCATGCCGCACAAGCGCAGGTCTATATCTGTCAGTTTGCGAGGTGTTGTGCCTAACACATAACAACCCGATGAGGCGTTATCGGCGATTGTGTCCGTAATGCGAATATCCCAATTTTCGATGCGGCTCCCAACGACTTCGATAGCTGGAAGGGCATACTCAATAGCGCTCAGCACATCCTTCAGTACGATATGTCCCAGATTGAGATCTTTCCCAAGTACAAAAGCAATTTCAGCTTCTGCTTTTGGCTGAAGTAGCGCACTGGCCGGAATAACTTCGTTATCACCAAATTCCATGTGATTGAATAAGATGCCGAAATCAGGCTGGTCCACACCCAGTTGCTGTTGTACCGCCCGCGATGTCAGCCCCACTTTGCACCCAGTACGGCGGGCACCCGCAGCGATGTAACGAGCGGTATTTATCTGTGCGATGGCATATGCCTGTTCCTGGGTCATATCGGGCCAGCGGTGGCGTAATGGCGTAACCGGCTGGTGATTCAATGCTGCGTAGTGAAGCAATTCGGCAGCTTCTTCCATTTCCAACGGTGTCATTGCGCACCTCCCTCAGCAGGCGCAGACATTTCATCTTTTGTTTTACCGCCTACCGCCCAGTGTTCTGCCGGAACTTGTGTGGCATAAACACGCACGGTTTCCAAAGGTGCACCCAGCATTTCCGACACCGTATGCGCCACCGCTTTTACACACGCTTTCACTTTTGCGCTGTCACGACCTTCGACAATAGAAATATGAACCACAGGCATAGCAGTACCTCATTGATTAACAGGAATAACGAAACAATCCGGGGGCTCCCGGCTTCACTGTGTTGTCTGGAAGAATGCCTGCCTTTTTTTGATACCGTCCAATACCTTTTTTTTCACTACGCAATACGTATTTGGTATTGCATGGTTTGAGCGGAATTTTGTTTAAGGATGTGTGAAGTCACACACTTTTTAGGCCTGAAATGACGCAGACTGATACGCAAAATAGGCCAAATTAATAGTTGTGATACTGAATCAGTATCAATTGCGTGGAGGTGATTATCGAACTCAAACAATTACGTTTTTTTGTTGCTTTAGCGGAAGAGCGCAACTTTGGCAGAGCAGCTGAACGCCTGCATATCACTCAACCACCACTGACAAGGACTATTCAGGCACTGGAGTCTGAGGTAGGCACGCCACTGTTTATACGCACCCCAAAGGGTGCCATGCTGACACCAGCCGGAGATTTGTTGCTGGAGAAAGCCCGGCAGTTATTAATCCTGTCTACTGAAGCCGCAGAGCAGGCCCGCCAGGCAGCGCAAGGATATACGGGAAAACTGAACGTCGGTATTTTTAGTTCTGGCGTACTCAATGTTATCCCCCAATTGTTGGCTGCTTTCCATTCAGCGCGGCCAGAAGTAAAAATTGGTATTTATTCAATGAGTAAAACACAACAGCTCATCGCTCTGCGTGATAAAAGCATTACCATTGGTTTTAACCGGCTGGTGCCAACGGAAGCCGACATTGCAGTCGACTGGGTGAGACGGGAACCTTTTATTGTCGCGCTCTACGATGGTCACCCTCTCAGTGCCAAACACACAATTACCCTGGAAGACCTGGATGGCGAACCCATGATTATGTACCCCAATGCCCCGGTGTACGGATTGATGCAGGTTATTACTTCAGCATTCCTGCGTGAAGGGGTGAATCTGAATGTCACACAACAAGTTGATGACGTGCTCACCTGTATTGCACTGGTTGCCAACCGCTTTGGGGTAAGCATTACCACTGAATCTGCGGAACAACTCCGTTTGCCCGGCGTGGTGTGGCGGCCACTCTCCTGCCGTTATTTAAAGCATATTGAACTGAATTGTCTGTACCGGCGCGATGATACATCTCCGGTACTGGCAGCATTTCTCAGCCTGATCCGTGCTACACGGCACGCGTTCTAATGCCCGGGTTGATACACATAAACCGGGGCTGCTGTTTCCAACGGGTGTGTCCACTGGCAAGCAGCCCTGTTTTAATGGCCCGCTGGTTAACAAATGGCCGTCCTGTTCTGTATCAACCTGGACGCGCGTAACAGATTGCTGTATGTGTACCACCTGCTCCTGTAAAGAACTGGCGGCATTTGGCTGTTATCAATCACCATGAACTACTTGCCGGTATGCCCTCCATGTACCTGTATACCATTTGCCTGGTGCCATTTTTTGGCTTCCTGAACAGCAATCAAACATCGAAAATCATTTGGTTATACAAACACCGAGCAATTATTAATTGAAAAAACAGAACTGTTAATAGCCTGTTTTTAGCAGCACCTCTTATGTACGAATACCAGCAATACAGCCACAGGCAACACCAGCATTGTGGCTGTATTGTTATTAAGGCAATAAAAGAGGATTCTGCAATCAGAAGAAATACTTCACCCCAAGGCGAATCTGGTTCTGTTCTCTGTGGTAAGGCTCTGCGTATCTGTCCAGCCAGCGCAGTTCAAAATAGGGTAACCAGTGCTGGTTAACCCGGTATTTAAAGGTATTGGTGATTTCCCAATGGTGGTCTTTACCATTACTGCTATGAAAATCATTTAACCGAATGAAATAGTGGGGTTCAAAAGTATAAGAAAATTTATCGGTAATAATAAAATTCCAGTAGCTACCAATTTCATAGGTATCGTTATTATCAAGCTTATTGTTTAAGTCAACCGAGCTATAGTTATTATGGTTATACCTGTTACGCACTGTCAGGTTAAACCAGGGAGTAAATTTATAGTTCACATCCAGATACACTGCACCACTGGAACCCACGTTTTTATCGGTAATCAGCCCGCCGGGTTGAACCGTTAACCGGGGCGTGGGCTTAAAGAGTGGGTACCACCCTTCTATTTCATTATAGCCATGCTTTAACTCATCTTTACGCCGCAAATTATACGTGTTGGTTAACATAATTCCGGCCCCCATATCGAAGTTATAACCCACTCGCAGCATAATTTCTTGCTGGTCATTTGCCAGGTTATACGCTTCTCTATTTTCTACATAAGCGCCCGCATAAACAGAGGTTGATATTGCAGAGGATAATATCATCATTAATTTTATTTTCTTCATCATATTCTCATTATTTCAGGTACAGAAAGCCGCCACCCATCAGGATGGTAATGGCGGCGGTTATTATCAGATGTTTACGGTAGAGACTTTTTCTTTACTGCTCAGGTTTTCCTGTTCCTTGGTAAATTTCTTTCTCTGACTTAATTCCTCAATAATTCTGGCAAAACGCTGCTCATTAAGTTTATAAAACAGGCTCATGGTGACTGCGGCAATCACCGCCAGACCACCAGGCCAAATAAACATGAGCTGCCGCAAGCCCAGTAAGGTGCCGCTGCTTTGGGCAATATTGGGAATATAACCAATCTGGGTGAGCATTATCCCAGGCAGGAAACCGGCCAGTGCCGCGGAAATTTTGCGCGAAAAGGTATACCCGGTGTAGACAGATCCTTCAGCACGGATACCTGTTTTCCATTCACCGTAATCCACTGTATCTGGCACCAATGCCCAGTTCAGGCTGTTCACAAATGCAGTGCCAAAAAATGCCACACATGAGAACGCCACAAACAACACCGATGTGCTGCCCCAAAAGAAATTCAGCAAATCCCCGGTAGCCCATAAAAACAGCCCACCAAGGTATACCTGTTTTTTACCAAAACGCCGCACACTGGCGGGCACTAATAACACCCCAACCAGAATGCATCCCATGCTGAAAAAGCCCATCCACGATAGCAGATGAATATCATTCAGCACATATTGTGTGTAATACACCTGAATCGCCAGTTTGATATTAAATGCCGCCAGGGTACATAAATTAGCAATGCACAGCACCAGCAGTGGAGGATTATTAAAAATAGCGCAGAAGGACTTCAGAATTCCCGGTTTATGGCCTTCAGGTAATACCTGAATATAGCGCTCTTTCACCCCGCGAAAGCACCACCACATGCTTAACAACCCGCACAATGAGAATAACAGCGCTGTCAGCAAATACCCCCCAGAGGGGGACCAGGTGACCAGCGATTTGATGGGGATAAAGGCAACAGTGCACAGCAACAGCCCCAGCGTGGCACCGCCCTGGCGCCAGGCGGCCAGTTGCGCACGCTCATGGGGGTTTTTAGTTATTGCCGGAACCATCGCCCCATAAGAGCAGTTCATCAGGCTGTAAAACAGGCCAAATAGCATAAACAAAGCTGTCGCCAGCACAGTTTTAACTACCAGCGGGAATTCTGTGGCTAAAAACTGTGCAGTGGCAACCAGCGCAACCGGGAATGAGGCATATAAAATAAATGGCCTGAATTTTCCTTTTGCCCCGATATTGCGCCGGGAGTCCAGTAATACGCCAGTTAACATATCGGTGGCTGCGGTAAAAAACTTGGCAACCAGAAAAATAATTCCTCCATAGTAAGCAGGCATTCCAAGCTCATCTGTGTAAAACTTTAATAAATAAAGTGTGCCAATACACAGCATCAAATTTGAACCAAAGTCCCCCATTCCATAGGCAAATTTTTCCCGCAAACTCAATTTTAATGTGAGTGCATCGTGGTTGGACATAATCGCCTCGCATAACGCCCCGCAGGGCGTTATCTGTATGGTTAAACCGTTTGTTTTCTGGCTTCAATTTCTTCCACAATTCGCACATACATTTTTTCATTCAAATTGTAGAAACAGCCCATGGCAATAATGGTGATAACCGCCAGTGCGCAAGGGTAAATAAAGATCAGCTGGCGTAACCCTTCGATGGTATGCGCGGATTGCGCAACGTTGGGAACATACTCTATCTGGGTAAGCATCCAGCCTGGGAAAAACCCGGCCAGCGCCTGAGACACTTTACGAAAGAAGGTAAAACCGGTGTAAACCGTGCCTTCAGACCGCACACCAGTACGCCATTCACCATATTCCACGGTGTCGGAAACCAGTGCCCAGTTAAGGCTGTTTACAAATGCCGAGCCAAAGAAAGCCAGGCAGGAATAGGCCACAAAACTGACTGAACCGCCACCAAAGAAGTAGTTCAGTAAATCACCTGCCACCCAGATAAGCAGGCCGCCGATATAAACCTTTTTCTTACCAAAGCGCCGGACCATTCCCGGCATCATAAAGACCCCAATAAAGATACAGCCCATGCTGAAAAAACCCATCCAGGACAGGAGTATTGGGTCGTTCAGTACATACTGGGTGTAATACACCTGGATTGCCAGTTTCACATTGAAAGCACCCAGGGTGCACAGGTTGGCAATACACAGAATAAACAACGGGCGGTTACCAGCAATGGCTCTGAATGATTGCAGCAAACCAGGCTTGTGATGTGCGCTGGCAGGTTTAGCTTCGGAATAGCGCTCTTTTACCCCGGCATAACACCACCACATAAAGAACAGGCCGAACAGGGAAAACAGCGTGGCGGCAAAGATATAGCCCAGTTGAGAATTGCCTTCTATCAGGTTCATCACCGGTACAAAACCAACGGTACACAACAATAGACCTAACGTCGCCCCCCCCTGGCGCCAGGCAGCGAGCGAAGCGCGTTCATCCGGGTTTTTGGTAATCGACGGCACCATGGCACCATATGAACAGTTCATCATGCTGAAAAACAGGCCATACATCATGAACAGCACCGTTGCCATCACTGTTTTACCGGTAATCTCAAAAGGTGTACCAACGAAGTTGGCAATAGCCAGCAAAGTCACCGGGAAGGCGGCATAAAGCACAAAGGGACGAAACTTGCCTTTCGGGCCAATGTTACGCCGTGAATCGAGCAAAATACCGGTTCCCATATCGGTAAATGCGGTAAAAAACTTGGCAATCAGGAAAATAATCCCGCCATATGTGCCAGGTAATTCCAGCACATCGGTATAAAACTTAAGTAAATAGAGCGTACCAATATCCAACAGGATATTAGAGCCTAAATCCCCCATTCCGTAGGCGAGTTTTTCTTTAAAGGGCAAGCGCAGGGTTGCCGGATTGGCATCAGGTTGACTCATTATCGTTCTCCATGTGCCCGCAACTTACGCTGCGGGCAAACCAACTCAGATAGTGCCTAAAGAAGCAAACAATGGCGCCCACTCACTTTGTGCCCGCCAGAATACAGGGGGTTTACCGAGTGGTGCAGTCACCGTCACTTCACCGCCCTGGCAGGGTTCCCCTGTCCACATGTTTACCCAGTTGTCTTCTGGTAAGTACAGTGACCACTCATCACGCCCTTGCTCATAAACCGGTGCCACCAGCAAATCTCGCCCCAACAGGTACTGGTATTTCAGGGTGTAGGTATGGGCATCATCTTCGTAATGCAGGAACAGCGGGCGCATTACCGGTAAACCGGTGGCCGCGTTTTGTGCCACTGCCTGGCGTAAGTAAGGTTTGAGTGTGGTGAAAATGGTGGTCATGCGCGCAAAATGCGCAATGGTTTCGGCGTCACTGTCAAACTGCCAGTTATCGCCTGGGCGGTTGCCTTCATGGGTACGCATCATCGGCGTGAACGCGCTGAAATCACACCAGCGCAACAGCAACTCTTTGCTGCGCTTCATGTCAAACAGTGTGGTGTAACCCCCAATATCGCTGTGGTGCAGGCCGTGGCCGGTCATCCCCAAAGAGAGTGCTGCTGGCACTACAGAAGCCAGGCCATCATCCAGGCTCCAGTCCACATTCTGGTCACCGGCCCACATCATAGTGGAATAGCGCTGGCTACCGGTATACCCGGCACGCATGAAATACATCAGCTCACCGAGTTTGCCGGTTTCCTGCAGTGCTTCGTAATTACATTTGGCCCACAGTGCAGGCCAGGCATTGTGCATAATTTCAGCGCTGACGCCGTTGTGCAGGAAGGTGTCTGTCGGCAGGTATTCGCCAAAATCCGCCATCCAGCCACTGCAACCCAGTTCAATCATGTTGGTTTTGATAACCTCTTTAAACCAGGCGTAAGCCTCCGGGTTGGTCAGGTCGACAACACCACCATAAAACTCGCCGAACTCTACCAGGTAATCGCCACCCGTTGCGTCTTTTGCCAGGTAGCCCTTTTGCGCCGCTTCAGCACACAGGTCTTTATCGCTGGCTACATAAGGGTTGATATAAGAAAGGAATTGCACGCCCTCTTCTTTCCACTGCTTAATGCGGCTGTCCAGTTGCGGGTAATTGTCGCTGTCCCATTTCCAGTTCCACATGACCCGTTTACCAAAGGAGGTCATGCGGATACCGGACCAGTCCTGCGCCCAAATACCATTCACCTTCACGCCTGCCTGGCGCAGGGTATCCAGCTTCTGTTGGCACACATCAGTACCACCCTGAATACCCAGCGTAACACCGTCATACACCCAGTCGGGCAGTTCTGGCTGGCGGCCCAGTAACGCAGTCAGTTTTTCCAGCAACGAGATATAAGAGTCGGCACATTCAAAACGCAGTGTCGCCTGGTTTTCCCACAATGCTAATTCGTGGTAATCCGGTGCACTGAAATCGAAATTCATGTAGCAGCTATTATCCACATGGCAGTAATACTTCTGGGTGCTGACGAATGTTGGCTGTGGGAAAAAGGTCCAGTAATAATCGCCACCGGCGTTTTCTTTGCAATCTGCCTGCCAGGTGACATAGCTGTTTTTATTACGCCCAACTCCCTGTTCACTGGTCCACAACGGGAAAGGTTTGCCACGTAAGTCAAAATAAGAGAACTGTTCGCCGCAACCATAAATATGGTCTTCCGGGTTTGCTGCCAGCCGCAGCCAAATACGGTTATGTTGTTGGTCTTCGTTATGCAGGTTCAGTAATAACCTGCCTGATTCATCAAGGGAAATAGATAAAATAGCGCTGATGGTATCGCCGCGGCTGAAAGCAACCTGCCAGCCTGTCGCGGTGGCTTCTGTCTTCACGTCGGTAAGGGCTATTTTTTCCGTCAGCTTATCTTTAATACTGAAATTACCGCGGAACATATCAATATCCGCGACACCTGCGCCAACCCACAGGCAGGGATTATCAGCGCTGTGAGATAAAATCAGGCGACGTTGCCAGGTAAGTGAAAATCCATGTTCTGAGGCCGTGATCTCCGGCAGTATTTTTTGTTGTTGAGGCAAGTTCATTCTAATCTCCGAAAAGTAGGGTAATTCCGTCATACCAGCCCGTGTTTTAGTCGCAACCGATAGAAAAATGCAGGCGGTGCTCTTCTCCTGGCGCAAGGTGAACCAGGCTGTTACCGGTGTTAAATGCATTCGGTGGGCAACTCATTGGTTCAACTGCAAGCCCCCGCCGTTGCAGTTTTTCGCCGGTATAAAGCTGTAACCAGGGCTGGTCACTACGTAAAAAAGTGGACATCTTTTGCGATGGGCAGCACATGCTAACTTCCCATTGTTCTTTGGTGGCAGGCACACTGAACGTGTCATCAATCGTGGTATCACTAAGCCTTCCGGGTGAACGAAATCCAGGCCGGCTCAGGGACACAACCCCCGCAGGCAGCGTGAGTTCACAGCCATTAATGCTCTGCAGATTGCAGGTGATGTAGGGATGAGCCCCAGCACCATAAGGTGCAGATGTATCCCCTGCATTCTGCGAGCAAAGGGTCACCTGCAACCCACGGTTTGCATCCAGTTGGTACCTGGTTTCAGAAACCAGGGCAAAGGGGAAGCCATAACAAGGCGGCAGAAAGATAGTCAGCACCACTTCAGATGAAGATTGATGGCTAACCTGCCAGTTCCGCCATGCCAATAACCCATGAATAGCGCTATTGGAAACCACATCATTTACTGGCAAGTGCAGTTCATTTCCTTGCCAGATATAGCGCCCTTGCGCCACCCGGTTTGGCCAGGGAATCAAGACCTTCCCTAAATGCGCGAGTGGCATTTCCTCTGGTTTATGTGGGATAACCACATGACGCCCGCCATGCGTCAGTTCAGCCAGCCCCGCACCAACCGTTACGATTTTTGCCTGATAGTGCCCCGCCTGAAGCACAATGGTTTCACCACCGCTATGCATTGCCCTGCCCTCATCGCTTATTTTGCGTTAACGTCCAGCAATCCTGCGGCTACCGCTGGTGCCAGTCCTGGAGCCAAAGGCAGACGAGGGATCACCAGGCAATGCAGCAGGTGGTAGATATCCTGCTTGCCGTCCCATACCCTTGTGGTGACTTTGTTGTCGGTATCCAGTTCCTGCCACCATGAACCATTCTCGTAGTCCATCAGGTAGGTAATGCAGTAATCCCACCATTTCTGGTACCAGGTTTCATACTGGCTGTCGCCAGTAAGGGTATACAGCGCATAGGCCGTGCCCATTGCTTCAACAATGGGCCAGCGCACTCTCTCGCGAACAATGGGCTTACCATCCCAGTCAACTGAATAAACAAAACCTTCTGCGCCATCGGGTGCCCATGCATCACGGATGGTGGCATGGAACAACCCTTTGGCATCTTCCAGTAACCAGGCGGGAGGGGTTTCAAAACGCGCTTCAAGGGCTGCATGAATGTGCAGCATCAGACGCCCCCACTCAATCCAGTGGCCGGGCGTGCCGCCATAGGCGCGGAAGCGGTGGGCGGGGTTATCTTTGTTGTAGTCGCGCAGGGGTTTCCAGTTAACATCGAAGTGTTCGTTAACACGGTATTCATTATTTCTGGCGACATCATGAATAATGACTGAGGCGACCCGAATAGCGCGGTCCAGCCATTTTTTATCGTGAGTGACATCGTAAACAATCAGGAAGGCTTCCACCGCGTGCATATTGGCATTACCGCCGCGGTAATCTTCAGTTTTACTGAAGGCTTCGTCCCAGGATTCCAGGCACATTTGCTCTTCTTCACTCCAGAAGTATTTTTCAATCACTTCGATGGTGTAGTTGAGCAATTCACGGGCTTCTGGGTGGCCAGTGGTTACCGCGCTGGCTGCGCCAAGTAGGGCAAAAAAGTGTTGATACCCCTGTTTTGAGGCATCAATAACACCTTCGTCATTAACGCAGGCATACCAGCCACCGTATTTTTTATCACGCAACGCACCGTTCATGGCTTTGATACCATGGTCTACCAGGGCATAAGCTCCCGGCCGACCCATTGATGCAGCCACTGAATAAACATGAAGCATACGGGCGGTGATCCACAGGTGTGTGCCTTTATCTTCCTTGATTTGCCCCTGGTTACCGAGCCAGCCAAACCCGGTCGGCACTGCGGATTTTTTGCCAAAATCGAAGATACGGTCTGTTTCTTGTTCCAGCCAGCGGTTGTGGCTCAGGGTATTAAACCATTTCATTCCGGTATCCTCGTTTAGCGGCGTTTCGCCATCATTTCATCGACGATTTCACCCAAGCGTTGCAATTTGGGCACAGAGATATCCCGCAACATCAGTTCGGTATCCGGCAGACCAATTACGGACGACCACACAGCGCGACCAGCCAGGAAGCCAGAGGCCCCCGCCGTCATCGCCACACGCACCGCGCGTGGGAACAATTTTTCGTCCACACCCGAAGAGAGGATCACCCACGGCATATTGATGTGTTCATTCAGGCGGAGTGATGCATCAAGCAGTGCCTGCTGTGGCCCTTTGCCATACAGCGGCATTTCAACTTTGTAGAGGTCTGCACCGCTGTCACCAAGCTCTTTGGCGGCATCAATAATGGCCTGCTCACGGTTGAAGTTATCGCCACAACGCGGCGGGCGTACCACCGGTTCAATAATGCTCACCAGCCCGTTGCTGTGGCACAGTTCATTGAATGCTTTAACCATGTCCAGGCGCTGTTGCGCGTCTTCATCGCTGCGCCAGAGCACCAGCAGCTTTAACGCTTTGGCACCATCGCGTTTCACAGCCTGAGGGTTTACGGATTTGTCGATTTCCACGCTGTCGACCGGAATGCCGTTACCAGGAATAAAGGCATCTGCCGCCACAATCGTGGCGCAGCTTTTGGCAACCGCCTGCTGTTCAACCACCTGGCGGTAGCAAAATTGCTGGTCAACCAAAATGGCCGAGGCATAAGGTGAGAGGATCTTCGCCGCATTCACTTTGAAATCGGTCAGTACGCTGTCTTCCACAGGTGAAGGCACGCCTGCCGCCGCGAACATTAAGCGCATTGCCTCGCGCTGGTCTACTGCCAGCATGGCAAAACCGCCTGAAGGGCGAGTAATATCTTTGAGGGTAAAACTCTTCATTCCATTTTCCTTTACTGTATTTAAACCATTAGATTTTCTGTTTCATCGCCAGCCCAGCGCTGTTACGTACCTGTTCCAGCAGGGCTGTCCAGTCCTCACGGCCGCGCCCGGCAGCGCGTGCCTGGTTATAAACTTCGCGGGAAGCGGCACCGAGCGGCATGGGAACATGCAACTGGTTGGCGACATCCAGGGCGATACCTAAATCTTTGTGGGCCAGATCAATCATAAAAGCGGGGGAAATATCGCCTTTGAGCACTTTGTTCGGCCAGGTGGTGGTGAAATGGCCTTTGCCCGCTGGTGTGCCGTTCATCACTTTCAGCGCGACATCGAACGAAAGGCCCAGCGCTTCACACAACACTGCGGCTTCGGCCGACAGCGCATTCAGGGCTATGCTCATGTAATTGTTGATAAGTTTTACGCGGATCCCCATTCCTGGGCCGCCTGCGGGAATTAACTCGTTGCCCATGGCCATTAATACCGGCCTGGCGCGTTCAATTTGTGCTGATGTACCACCAGCCAGTAGCAGTAAAGTCCCGGCCACGGCGTGGTCTGAAGTGCGCCCCACCGGCACATCCATCATGCTGAAACCCTGTTTACTCATGGCAGCAATCAGCTGGTCGGTTTGCAATGGGTGAATGGTGGACATATCAATCACCAGGGCTTGTGGAGACAGGCTCTGGCACACGCCCTGTTCACCAAACAACACGCTGCGCACCAGGTCACCGTTTGGCAGCATGGTAATAACGAATTCAGCCCCTTCAGATGCTGCCGCCGGGCTGGTAGCTGCCTGTGCACCCTTTTCCACCAGGCGCGCAGTGGCATCTGGGCTGACGTCAAACACATGGAGCTTATGCCCTTGCTTTAACAAGTTGCTCGCCATGGGCGACCCCATTTGACCGAGGCCAATAAATCCGATAACCGCCATAACACTCTCCCAAGACATTTCTGTCATTTTCTGTCATTCGTAATTGGTCATTTCTGTCTGCTTGTGATCTTATTTGTAACCTTTAGTCAAAAAATTGACAGACGTCACTTTTTAAACATTTCGTGAAATTAAAATGTCCGTATCTGAAAACAGCTAAGGAATGACCATGATTCGCATTGCTTGTGTAGGTATTACCGTGATGGACCGGATTTATTACGTGGCAGGTTTACCAACTGAAGGCGGTAAATATGTAGCGCGGCACTACACCGAAGTGGGCGGTGGCCCGGCAGCGACAGCCGCAGTAGCGGCGGCAAAGCTCGGTGCTCAAGTCGATTTTATTGGCCGAACGGGTGATGACGACACCGGGAAAAGCTTGCTCACTGAGCTTGAGTCTTTTGGTATCAATACCCGCTATACCCGGCGTTACAGCGCAGCAAAGTCCTCGCAATCCGCAGTATTAGTGGATGCACAGGGTGAGCGAATTATTGTTAATTACCCAAGCCCGGACCTGCTGGCTGATGCTCGCTGGCTTAGTGAAATTGATTTTTCTCAGTGGGATCTTGTGCTGGCAGATGTTCGCTGGCATGAAGGCGCTAAACACGCTTTCACTCTGGCACGCCAGGCCGGTGTTATGACACTTCTGGATGGCGATACCACGCCGCAAAATATCAGTGAACTCGTCACGCTGAGTGACCATGCGGTATTTTCTGAACCGGGCCTGGCGAAACTTACAGGCATAACGGACACCCACCAGGCACTCAAAGAATCACAAATGATCACAAACGGACATGTTTATGTCACCCGCGGAGCGCAGGGCTGCGAATGGCTTGCTGATAATCAGTTACAGAAGCAGTCTGGTTTTTCGGTAGATGTGGTTGATACTACAGGTGCTGGCGATGTGTTTCATGGCGCTCTGGCATTCAGCCTGGCATCCGGGCTGGCTCAACAAGAGGCGGTGCGCTTTGCCAGTGGCGTGGCCGCACTGAAATGTACCCGGTCTGGAGGACGCGCGGGTATTCCGGATTATGATCAAACATGTTCTTTTTTGTCACTTGCTGTATAAAATGACAGAACTATGGTTTTTCGAGGACATTTCATGAGTCTTACTGAACTGACCGGTAACCCGCGACACGATCAGCTGCTGATGCTGATTGATGAACGGGGTTATATGAATATTGACGAACTGGCGGGCTTGCTGGATGTTTCCACGCAAACTGTGCGTCGCGATATTCGTAAACTCAGTGAGCAAGGGCTGCTAACCCGTCACCACGGCGGTGCGGGCAGAGCATCCAGTGTGGTGAATACCGCGTTCGAGCAACGTGAAGTCTCCTGGACGGAAGAAAAAAAAGCCATCGCGCAAGCGGTGGCTGATTATATTCCTGACGGCTCGACAATATTTATCACCATTGGTACTACGGTGGAGCAGGTTGCCCGCGCACTGTTAAACCACAACCACCTGCGTATTATCACCAACAGTTTGCGTGTCGCGCATATTCTGTATAACAACCCACGCTTTGAAGTCATGGTGCCTGGCGGCACATTACGCGCCCACAACAGCGGTATTATCGGCCCTTCCGCCAGCGCTTTTGTGGCTGATTTCCGGGCAGATTACCTGGTGACCAGCGTGGGTGCGATTGAAAGCGATGGGGCATTGCTGGAATTCGATGTGAATGAGGCCAGCGTGGTAAAAAGTATGATGGCGCACGCCAGGCAAATTCTGTTGGCCGCTGACCACACCAAATACCATGCCTCTGCCGCTGTAGAAATAGGCAATGTCACCCAGGTGACAGCCCTGTTTACTGATGAATTACCCGGCCCGGCCTTGCACAATTTATTGCAGGCGCAGCAGATAGAAATTATTCAGGCTACGCCAGATCAGGATGACAACCCGGACGCATAAGTAATACTTCACACGTAATCTGGCCTGACATTGTGCCGCCCCAGGGTGGCACATTACTCTTCACGAGCAAGAATATCTGCCAGATGTTGCTCAAGGTGATGCCGCTGCAAATAGGCCGTTAACTCACGTTCCCAATTCTTACCATCGCCCAGAATGGCGCGACTGTGGGTTGATGCATAAAGGTAACGGGTATCGTACAGGTTGAGCAGTGACTGGTTCATGGCATCAATATTGGCACCGGTTTTCTTACATTTTTCTTGCTGAATAGCCAGTGAGCGCAGCACCCGCTCGCGGGCCTGTTCATCCGGCTCCCAACTCTGTTCGCTCAATTCACTGAGCACCAAAAATTGTGGCTGAATACCTTCCGTAATCGCCGCCTGCAAACGGTCGTGACCATCGAGAATAACAAATGAAGCCAGGCCAGCAATAAACCACACCAGCACTGGCGGCAACGCCCCTTCCTGGCATTTTTTACGCCACCATTTCACGCGGCCACTGTGCAAATCCACCGGGTAGCGCGCCAGCAACAAATGCCCGCCCCACCACCAGTCAACCAACCGGACATCTTCCGGGGTTTGCAGGTTGGGAAAATCTTCGCTGTACAGCGCCCAGGGCACTGAAATATTGGCGCTGCTGGCAGGTGTTGTGAACCGCCATTGCTCAAAGGGCACCGTTTGGTTGAGCGCATAAGGTGCTTCTGGCTTCACCGCCTCCATTGGGCGCAACAACCAGCGGCCAGGCGGCAACAACGGTGTGGGAGCATCCATAAGCTGCCGGGCAAAATAACGGCACCAGCCGCTCAGCCACTGGCTTGCGCCTTCGAGTTTAGCGCGTTCTACATCGGCTGAAGTAATGGCTGGCAACAACAATTTCTGCGCGGGGTGTTCGGCGTTAAATACCAGCCAGACACCGCTGTGGTCTTTCAGCATGGTCGCCCAGAACAGGGTTTCGCTATTAACTTGTAACGCCATGCGGCCATTATGCCCGCTGAGCATTTCCATCGCAGGGCCGCCTCCTTCACGAACCTTTAATTCCAGGCCCTGCCAGCGCTCTTTCTGGTCAAGAAGATCCTTCCACCAGTAATCTGTCATCACCCTCTCCTTTTGCTTGCGGGAATTTCAGGCCGGGTGAAAATACCATAAAGCGGAACTTCGGTTCTCCCCTATAAATTGGCAGGCGGGGAATCAGACGCAGTTATTACCCGGTGTTGTTGCACAACAAAAAGCCTGCACTCAGGCAGGCTTTCGTGGGTAAATACAGTTACTGAATTATAAGGCGATGGCGATTTTTATCCCTTCCTGGCGAATATTCACCTCCATTGCTTCTGCCAGTTGCTCCAGTTTAAAACAGTGGGTAACCAGTTTTTCAATTGGCAGGCCAATACCCGTTGCCCGGCGAATAAAATCCATGGTTTCCGGGTAGTCCTGCAGGCTGTAAGCCCATGACCCAACGGCAACCACCTCTTTATTACACATATCGAAATGGGGGTTGATGGCGCACTCGCCATTATTCACAAAAAAGCCCACTTCACACAGCCCACCACCACGGCGGATAAACTTCCACAAATTCGCTGCGGCCTGGGGGACGCCAGTGCACTGAAAACCAAAATCAGCGCCCACACCCTGGGTTAATTCATGAATTTTAGCGGTTAACTGGGCCAGTTCCGGGTAATCAGCAATATTCACCAGGTGTTCAGCGCCGAGTGATTTAGCATATTCCAGCCGCGCTGGGTTGGCGTCCATGGCAATAATGTGTTCGATACCAAAAGTGCGCAATACAGCAATTTGCAGTAACCCAATCGGGCCACATCCCTGCACAATAACATGGCTGTTAAACTTCAATAACTGGGTTGATTTAGCGCGCTCCAGTGAATGCACCACCACGGCAGCAGGCTCAATCAATAAACGCTGAGCAAAACTCATATCATTAACCACAAAAAAGGTACTGCGCGGGCGTAATACCAGGTACTCGGCAAACCAGCCATTCAGTCGGTAATGGTCGTCATCTGGCAATAAACCATACAGGCCAAGCTGTTCACACAAATTGCCGCGCCCTGGCAACTGAGTGCAGGGGGCGCATTCACCACAAGTCAGCACGCTGGTGACAATCCGGTCACCACAGGCAACGTTGCGCCCGGCTGAATCCTTACTGATATTTTTGCCCAGTTTTACAATTTCCCCGGTGCCTTCATGGCCAAGCACTGCAGGAGCAAGACTAAAAGGGTCATTTTTATATTCATGGACATCGGTTCCGCAAATACCACACCCTTCCACTTTCACCAAAATTTCATCGTCGGTAATTTCAGGAACCGGGAATGACTGCATTTGAATATCACGCGGGCCGGTTAATACGGCTGCCCGTGCATATTCTGGGATTGTATGCATAAGATGTTCTCCAGATAATGGCTATTTACCCCTTGCCAGAAAGCAAGAAATATACAAATTCTGTTTTGCTAATAAACCACGCTACTTTACTGACAGGTGGATATTCTTACAGCACCATATTCAGCATTAAAATAAATACCAGGCCGGATATCGACATTAATGTAGACATCAGTGTCCAGGATAATAATGTTTCTTTGGTTGTCAGGCCGAAAAAGTCTTTAATCATCCAGAAGCTGGCATCATTTACATGTGAACAAATACATGAACCTGCACCGGTAGCCAGAGTAATTAGCGCTAAGTTAGTGTGGCTGTAGCTTGCCAGTAACGGAATGACCAGGCCGGATGTTGAAATAGCCGCAACGGTTGCAGAGCCCAGGCAGATACGCAGAAATGCCGCCACACACCAGGCCATAATAATAGGGTTAATATTCACCCCTGAAACCAGAGTAGAAATATAAGTGCCCACGCCGGAATCAATCAATACTTGTTTAAATGCCCCGCCGCCGCCAATAATCAGCAACAACCCGGCAATACCCGCAACCGCCTGGCCACAAGAGCCCATCAGTTGGGTGACATTTTTCCCCCTGCTCAGCCCCATGGTGTAAATGGCAACCAGTAAAGAAACCAGCATGGCGATAGTCGAGTTACCGAAAAACAGCACAATATTGTAGACAATACCGGCATCGCCTGAAGCCTTGAGGTGCATCATTTCAATTACTGTCACCACCGCCATTAAAATAACCGGCAGCATGGCGGTGAAGAAGCTAATGCCAAAGCCCGGCATCTCTTCTTCTGTGAAGTGGTGTGTGGCACCCAGTGAAGCCAGGTTGCCTTCTTTCTGGAACGCATCCGGGATCAGTTGCCTGCACACTTTGTTCATTAACGGGCCGCACAATATAAGCGTAGGGACACCCACTGCAATGCCATAAATCAGCACCTTGCCCACATCTGCCCCGTATTCACGGGCAATCACTGTCGGGCCCGGGTGTGGCGGCAGAAAACCATGGGCAATTAATAACCCTGCCAACATGGGTACGCACATGGTCATTGGTGAAATTTTGGCTTCCCTGGCAATGGCAAACAGAATTGGCACCAGCAAAATCAAGCCGACTTCAAAAAATAACGCAATACCCACAATAAATGCCGAGCACACCACTGCCCAGTCGAGCTTTTTGGCACCAAAATAGTTTAATAAGGTTAATGCAATACGCTGCGCACCACCGGCATCGGCTAATAACCGCCCCAGCATTACACCAAAGCCAAAAATAAGGCCAATATGCCCCAGGGTGCCTCCAAGCCCGGATTCAATAGTGGACACAACTTTATTTAACCCCATACCGCTGGCTATTGCGACACCAATAGAAACCAGTATTAATGAGATAAACGTATTTAATTTAACTTTAATTGTCAGCAATAGTAGTACAGCAATACCTACTGCTATGATTAACAGTGGCATAATATCCTCACATTTTAGGTAAGATGTTTGTGGCCAGAGGCCACTATTATTTAGTCATATATTCTTTTAATGCTGTGGTGATTTTATCAACGTCGTAAACACACCCACGCCATGTTCCGCCACTGACCGCCTGTAATGCAGCCCATAAGCGCGTGTCATCGGGCAATTCCGGGTCTGGCCCTAACCCAGGGTGAGCCGGGCGCGCATTCAGCACTCTGGCCGCTTCTTCAGGCGTAGCACACAATTTCTGTGCGCTTTCCCCAAGGAAATTCACTTCACCCAGTAAATTGCGGCAATCAATCTTGATTTCTACAATATCACCGGTGCGCAGTTTGCCTACAGGCCCACCAGCCAGTGCTTCGGGGCCAACATGCCCAATACAGGCACCTGTCGAAACCCCAGAGAAGCGGGCATCTGTTATCAGTGACACTTGTTTTCCATAAGAAAGGTGCTTCAGGGCACTGGTTACCTGGTAGGTTTCTTCCATGCCCGTGCCGGATGGCCCGGTACCAATAATAACCAGAATATCGCCCGCCTTAACCTGCTCATGTTTGATGTCATAAACTGCGGCTTTTTCACTCAAATACACTTTTACCGCGCCTTTATGGTAATACAGGCCGTTTTCATCAATCACGCTGGCATCAATGGCGGTTGATTTGATCACGGAACCTTCTGGCGCAATATTCCCTACCGGGAATGTGATGGTGGATGTTAACCCACGCAGGCGTGCCTGCTCTGGCGACATAATAACGTCGTCCGGCTCAACCTGTTCCTGCTCACGCAGAAGCGCTTTGAATTTACTGCGCCGCTCTGAGTGTTCCCACCAGTCAAGGTTCTCTTTCAGGGTATGGCCGGTTACCGTCATGACATCTTCATGGAGTAACCCCAGCTCGCGCAAATAGAGCATCACTTCTGGCGCGCCGCCTGCCATAAATGCACGCACCGTGGGGTGATAAACCGGCCCGTTGGGTAGCACGCTCACCAGCCGCGGCACCTGGCGGTTAATACGGATCCAGTCATCCACATCCGGAATTCGGCAACCCGCCTGGTGGGCAATCGCGGGAATGTGCAACAGCAAGTTCGTGGAGCCGCCAAAGGCCGCATGAACCATCATGGCATTTTCAATTGCTTTATCCGTCAGGATATCTTTGGTGGTGATACCCAGGCGGATTAAATTCAGCGCTGCCGCGGCAGAAGCACGGGCAATCTCTGACCACACCGGTTCACCAGAAGGTGCCAGCGCCGAATGCGGTAAGGCCAGCCCCAACCCTTCAGCCACCACCTGCGAAGTGCCTGCGGTACCTAAAAACTGGCAGCCCCCACCGGAAGACGCACAGGCAGAGCACCCCAGGCGGCGGGCACTTTGCAGAGTCAGTTCACCATTGGCAAACCGGGTGCCGATTGTTTGCACCTTGCCGTTATCTTCGCCATTCACTGCGGGCAGCGTTGCACCACCCGGCACCAGCACAGTGGCTTTATTATGCTGTGATGCCAGCGCCATCATGGTTGCCGGTAAGCCCTTGTCACAGGAAGCAACCCCAACAATAGCTTTTGCATTAGGCAGGGAGCGAATTAACCGGCGCATTACCATTGAGGCGTCATTGCGGTACGGCAGTGAATCAAACATACCGGTTGTGCCCTGAGTCCGCCCATCGCACGGGTCAGAAACATAAACCGCATAAGGCAAGGCATGCTGGCTTTTAAGTTCTTGTGCTGCGGCCCGGAGTTGGATGTCCAGCTCGTAGTGCCCCTGGTGCAATGCCAGCGCTACCGGTTTGCCCTGAGGCTCACGCAGCCCACCCAACGTGCTGATTAACAACACGCTGTCCTGGTCCAGTTCTTCAGGTGCCCAACCCATACCGGCATTCATGGTCATGCCAAAAATGTCGCCGCTTGGGCGGTTAATAAGCATATCGGCAGTGAGTGGTAATTCCCCCTCCGGGCCTTTTGCATGGGTTCTTACCTGGTAAATCGCATTATTTTTAGGATACAACTCGGTAAATAACATACAGCCACCTTATTGTTTTAACAGACCCTGAGCCGCCAGTAATTCGCGCACTTGTTGTTTTGCTGTTTCTGTCGCTTCCATTACCGGTGGCCGGCACCAGGTATTAACGGGCAAGCCAACACATTGCATGGCATACTTAATTAATGAAATAAACGGTGTTTCCAGTGAATACAGGCCAGGCAATTGCATGAGTTTTTTATTCAATGCTACAGCTTCAGCATATTCGCCTTTGCAAAAGGCATCGTAAATTCCCACAGATAATTCGGGCGCGAAATTTGCGCTGGCAGAAATTGCGCCATCGCCACCTAACAGCAAGGTATTAAACAAGTGGTCGTCATAACCACAGAAGACAGAAAAATCAGGCCGAACGTCTTTTACGGTATTAATCATGCTGCGTAAGTGGCCCACACTGTCGATGGTGTCTTTAATGCCCACAATATTGCTGTTTTGCAGCACCAGCTTTTTGACAATTTGCGGCGACATATCCTGCCCGGTTAAATCCGGGAAGTTATAGATAATAACCGGTAAAGAAACACTGCGGGCAATTGCGCTGTAATACAACTCCACATTGCGTTGTGCTACTTTCCAGTAAAACGGGTTAATAGCAACCACGCCGTCAGCACCGATTTTTTCTGCATGCTGCGCCAGGGCAACAGCTTCTTCCATCGAAGTTGAACCCACGCCAATCAACACCGGTACCCGCCGGTCTACGGCACTGACTGCGGCCTGGGCAAATGCCATCCGCTGCCCGCCGCTCATTTGGCTGAACTCACCCCCGGTACCAAGGTAAAACAGGCCATCAACCCCTTTAGTTATCAGAAAATCCGCCACCTGCTTAATTGCCGTATGGTCAATATTCCCTTCGGCATCAAAGGTGCTGGAAACAGGAGGAATAATGCCTTTAAACTTTGTAATCATATACACTTCCTTTATTACTAAAACGCGGTTGTTTTTTAAAACCAAGCCCTTCAGATATCTGTTCTGAACATTGTTTCAACAGTGATAAGTAATGTTCTTTTTTCTTTCCAGAGAAAATAAATGGATTACCGGATAACGAAATCACGTAATTTACCCGGTGGTACAAATCGAATATCGGCATACTCAAACAAACTGCGCCAAAGGCAGATTCTTCATTATCAATTGCCCAGCCACGGGAGCGTGTTTTCTGCAGTTCGCTAATAAATGCTTTCTTATCAGTAATCGTGTTTTCGGTATATTTAGCCAGCGCCAGCGTTCCCATGAAGTAGTCAATTTCTTCTTTAGATTTCCATGCCAGTAATGCTTTACCCAGCGCAGTAACATGTAACTCCAGTTTTTTGCCAATCCAGCTTTTACGGGTGGGTGCCGTGCCTGGGGTTTCCACTTTATCTAAATAGATTGCGTACCCATTCTCAATAGTGCCCAGATGGCAAATCAGCCCGCTTTGTGCCGACAACGCCTGCATGGGCCGTTTGGTCACTTCGAAGATATTTTTTCTGTGCAGCGCCTGGCAACCCAGCTCATAGTTTTTAATCCCCAGGGTGTATTGCCCCTGGCTGTTTTTGACCAGGAACCCGCACTCCACCATGGTATTCAGTAAATTCAGCAGGCTGCTTTTTGGGTACTGAAACTCCCGCAGCAATTCCATAAACCCCACCGCACCAATATAGGCAATGTAAGTCAGAATTTTTTCTGCGCGGATTAATGATGTACACCCTGTTCTGCTCATTGGTGGCCCCTTGTGGTTAAAAGTGAGTCTATCGGCATCAATTGCCGCAAAACACTACCGGTTCAGCATGCTGAACCAACCACCAGGCATAATGTGAGCAAGCCCAAAAAAAAGAGTTTCAGGGGAAGAAAATACCGGGAAAAAGCAAAAAAACCGCCATCAGAGCGAGTGCGGCCAGAGGTGGGATATTAGAAGATCTGCTGCTGGCTGGTGCCGGACACCAGCCTTGATTGCTTAACCAGCCAGAGCGGTACTGTTGGTGCAGGTTGTGGTGGGCGCGCTGGCTGGTTGTTCTGCCATTTGCAACAACGCACTGTGGAAAGAGGTATTAAATACCTGGCCGTGGGTAAGCCCTGGGTAGAGCCTGGCGCTGGCATTCACCCCGCGCGTGCGTAATGTGTTTATCGCCTGCTCTGCCTTGTTCAACACCAGTGCTGTGTTAACGGGGGCATTTTTGTCGGCCGCTGAAGCCTTGCTTCCGGTCCCTTCCATATATTCCAGTTGCTTGTGGCAAAACTGGGCCGGAGTGAGGTTTACCAGGCGTTTCAGTACTGCGAAGTTATCCCGCTCCAGTGAGGGGCTGGCAGAGTAATAATGGGTAAAGAATGGGGAAGACAGATAAGTGTCGATAACAAACAACCCACCAAAGGAGTGCCCCCACAGCCCGCGCTCCGCCGGGTTGATGTGAACCCCTTTTTCCATTGCTGGTGCAATCACGCTTTCCAGCAAGCGCCGAAACTCTGCGCTGCCGCCACCTTTGCGGCCAAAGCGTGTTGCGCTGGCTTTTACCGGTTCAGGCGTGCTTTCTGGTGGGGTGTAATCCCAGGCGCGAGCGGCTAAATCAAACGGTAGCCGGGTTTGGTAGCCAACGGCCACAATCACAGGCGGGTTTTTAGCGGAAAGTTGCTTGAGGAATGCTTCCGACAGGCGGTCCATCACCGCATTGCCATCCAGCATATACAGTACCGGGTAACCTGCTGGCGGAGGCGACTGGTTGGGAATGGCGGCCCACACTTTATAGTGGCGCTGCCCGTCTGCCGAATCGAACTGCTTCACGTTGAAGTGATACCAGTTGGAGCCTTTATCGGCAATGTTCTCCCCCAGCGGTTGCATATCTGGCCTGGCGTAACCACTGACTGCGGGAAGAAGAATGAGCAACAGAGCCACCCACAGAGCCGAAAAGAGTTGTGTTCCTGGGTACGGTGTTACCGTTTTCCAGCCAGCCATACAGTATGCCCCACGCTTTTATTGGCGACGACAGCAGTTCTTGCTCGTCAAAGGAGAGACAATTTAATGCGAATGATTGCTAATTTCAATACGGTATTTATTGTGGATAGCCAGCCAGGAGCGCACGGTATAGAGATACGAGTTGGCAAATAACAGAGGGAGCGCGTTGGGGGTGATACCGCCAGGCTCGTTCAGAGGGAGGGGTTGTTCCGGGGCTGAAGTAGCATTACTAATGTGTTCCAACTAGCGCTTTATGCTGCGCCAGTCCAGCGCTCTGCATAAGGGGCTTACAACTTGCCGCCTGTGTTGCTTCATTTTTATGTACGATGTATTGGTCTGTGGCCGACACCTGCGTACCGGCAGATGGCTGAAAATCAGGAAATCTCAAAAAAGTGTTGAACTAATATGGGTGTACTTACAGTCCACGGAGCGGACGATAAAATAAAGCCGGAAGGATCGTTGGGATCGCTTCCGGATTTTTTATTGACATTTTACACATGCCTAAGTCTAATTATTCACCCCCATATCTTTTTGAGAAAAGACAATGTGCAGTTCCACTATTTATAATTTTAGATGATATATTTTCTATATATTCAGCATCATCGTCGTCTGTAATAGATACAAACATAATAGCTGCAACATTCTCACCTTTTAATATCTCTTCATGAGTTTTTTTTAGTACAGTCGTCAGAGAGTTAATAAGGTTTTTCTTAAAATCAGACAAATGCTCTCTTTCTGGTGATAACCTCAACTCCTTACTGATTTCAGAAAATAAATCGGCACCATACCCTTCATAAGCCCATTCAGAAGTTGCCCACCTATAATAGCGCTGATTTTCTTCACTTTTATCACTATCCACATCGAGTATAGCTTTTAATTTTTCCTCAGAGTTTGCACTCAAAGATACAGTCATAGCACTGCTATCTGTGTATAAAGAAAAAGCATAGAAGTTTTCATTAGGTTTCTCAGATAAGATTCTCTTTATCAACTTAACTGTGAGCTGAAAACAATCATCTTCAAATTTATTCCAATCCATACATACCTCACAAGATTAATTACCAAAAACCTCAAGTCCAATTTTTTGGAGCGCCAATTTCATTTCACTTGTAGCGTTTAAGGCTGATAACCCTTTATTACTTATAAATTCATGAGCCGTTTCAAGTTTTTCAGCAACTAATTTAGCATTAGCGATTGTATGTCCTCTATTTTCTGCCCACATTAAAGCCGAAACATCCTCTACTGAGTTAATGTTATACTTATCCAAAACACTCCGGCTTCGGTTTAAAGCTGCTTGCATTTGTGGTGAACGCGCAAATTCCCCTTTAAAAACTATATGATGAGCATGAGGATTAATCATTGTTGACGGCGGTGTTGTATCCGACAATTTCGAGTAGTATGCCCCCCAGTCTCTATCACTACATCCAGCCAACCCCAACGGATCCACCCACGCCAGCGGATTCGGCACATAACTGTATAAGTTTATCCCACCCGCCAACCCTATCGGGTCTTTCTGTGTATAACACGCGCCCGCCGGGTCGTAATACCGGAATGTATTATAGTGCAGCCCCGTCTCACGATCCAGGTACTGGCCCTGGAACCGCAGGTTCTGCGCCACATGCCAGTGCGCGCCTCCGCTTTCCTGCTCTGTTCTGCCCCAGGCACTGAACACGCCCCGCCAGACCCGGCGACCTTCTTCATCCGTCACCTGCTCCGGCAGGCCGTTCAGCCCTCCGTGGTACCAGTACAGCCCCGCCACCGCATTCCCCTGGCTTTCCACCCGGGCCAGTGGCTGGTAACTCCCTTCTTCATACACATACTGTACTGCGGCGTCCGGGCGGGTATTGTCATATTCACCCACCAGTTGCAGCCCGCTCCACGCATAACGAATTTGCGTGAATGTGTCTTTGTCTTTGTCCTGGTGCCGTTTCCACAGCCGTTTTTCTGTCCGCCGCCCCAGTGCATCGTAGCGGTATTCCGCACGGCTCCACTCCGGGTCACCTTCCAGCTCCACCGCACTGATGCGCTGCTCTTCATCATACGTAAAGCGCTGTTTCACGCCACGACGCGTGTCGTGCCGCGCCACCATCCGCCCGAAACCGTCGTATTCCCTTGCCACACCCTCCAGGCGCTTCAGCAGGTTATTCCACACCGGATGCAGTGTCGCGTCCGTACGGTTATCCGCACCGTCGTACCAGAAATGCTCTTCACGGCCCGGCTGATGGCTCTGCGTCAGGCGGCCTGCCGCGTCGTAACCCCACAGGCTCTGGCGGTACTTCTCGCCCGGCCCTGCCGGGGCGCCGTCGGTCAGCATCTCGCGGATTATCTGGTCTGCACGGTCCCACTGGTAACGCCGCTCATACACCAGCTGCGACCGGGTAGTATCTGCACAGTGCTGCCGGGTCACCCGGCCCACCACATCATATTCCGTTTCCAGCTGTAACGGCCCCGCCGTGCGCGATGTCTCACGGTGCAGCCTGTCACGCTGGTAACCTGCCAGGCTGTGGGTCTGCCCACCCAGCGACAACTGCATCTCCAGCAGGTGCCCGGTGCCGTAACGCAGGTACTGTAACTGGCGGCCATCCGGGTATGTGGTGGCACGCAGATTTCCCAGCGCATCCCGGTCGTGAAGATACGTGCCGTCTGCATTTTCTTCACTCACCAGGTCACCCAGTAAATTGCGCCGGAAAACCAGCAGCTCTGTCTCCTGCGGCTCGCGCCCGGTCACAACCGACTGCCGCCAGGCCGCATAAGGCATACGCCGGATTTCTGTCGCCAGTGCGCTGTAATGGTATTCCGTGCGGTGTTGCGCCGTTTCGCGCGCCACCAGTCGCCCCACGCCATCGTACTCAAAATTCAGCACCTGCGGGGCCAGCGTACTGCCCGCTTCCGGATAGCGGGTCTGGGTCACCACCTGTTGGGCGGCATTGTAACGGTACTCTGTCCTGCGCCCTGCGTAGTCAGACTCACTGCGCAGCAACCCTTGCGGGCTGTAATCAAAACGCCACTGTTGACGGTTGCCGTTGGTCAGCGCCAGCAAACGCCCTTCCGGGCTGAAATCAAAACGGGTCACCTGGCCTGCCGGGTTCACCGCTTCCGTCACCTGGCCGCGGGCATTCAGCACCACATGGCTTTCCAGCATGCCATCCACACTCTGTCCGCACAGCAGGCCTGCGTGATTGTAGTCAAACCGGGTTTCACGGCCGTCGGCTCGCCGCCAGGCTGCCAGGCGCGATGCCGGGCTCCAGGTGTATTGCTCCGCATTGCCCTGTGCATCGGTGGTCTGAACCAGCCGCCCGGCGGCATCATAGACCCAGTGGCTCTGGTGACCCGAGCAGTCTTCTTCCCGCACGCGCTGGCCGCGCCAGTTCCACCAGAAGCGGTGGCTGTTTTCCAGCGCATCAGTGCGCCGGATTAAGTCGCCCTGCTCGTTCCATTCAAACCGGGTCACGCCCTCCAGCGGGTCAGTCACGCGGATAACATCCCCGGCCACATTGTATTCGTATTGCCAGACTGCACCGTCCGGCAGTACTTCTTTCACCGGGAAGCTGTACCAGGGGTGCCAGGTGGTTAACGTCGCTCTGTCCAGCGGGTCTCGCACCAGCGTTTGGTTGCCGCGTTCATCCCAGGCAAACTCCCACACGCCACCTTCCGGCTCCGTCAGGGTCAGCAATTGTTCCGTAGCGCCAGACCAGGTAAAACGCCAGTCGCCACCGTGGGTATCGGTATAGCGGGTAATTCGGGATAAGGTATCCCAGTGGTGGTGGCTGGTGACCCCGTTATCATTGTAGAGCCGGGTGTGACGGGCAGCTTCGTCGGTGTCGAAGTGCCAGCTTTCCAGTTGGTTGCCCTGGTCATCACACACCTGCCAGGCACAGACTCGCCAGAAATGCGCACCGGGCAGCGTACTCGCCTGCCACTGGTAGTGCAGCGTCAGGCCCGTCGCATAGGCGTGCCAGGCCAGCATACCGCTGGCATCATCCCAGCCAAAACGGCGGGTCACAATACTGTCGGCATCGGCAACATGGGTTAATTGCCCACGGGCGTTGTACTGGTAGGACACCAGCAAATGCCGGGTTCCGTCATAAACCTGGTACACCGCGCCCAGACGGCCTTCCGGGATCCCATCCGGGAAATCGGTATAATCCAGCTCAACATTCAGCTCTTCGTTGTCACTGGAAATCCGGGCCAGCCGCCCCTGGTTATCCCAGTCAAAATAATGGACGTTTTCGTGGCGATCATAAACAGACTGGATACGCCACTGATTAGGCCGGGTCGGGTCCGGCTCATAGAGCTGGAACTCGCCCTGGTCCGTTTGCAGGATCATCGCGCCGTTCGGGCTGCAAAATAGCTTCAGGCCATCTTGCTGGAAGAAGATAACATCGCCAGGGTTAACCTCCCCCATGTCCATCTCACGCCCGGACATATCCTTATAAATCAATTGATTGCTTGCCAGGCGATGCAACCGCGTTTCAAAGGGCAGCATCCAGCCCTGGCCCAGCATGCCGGTGGCGGTATTGCGGCTGTGGTAAATACGTTGCCAGTACAACGGGATCCGGTCCTGGAGGACAAAATCCCGTTCTTCGTCCCCGGCCAGCACTTTTGCCCCGGTGGCAATATTGACCGGGTGCGCGGTTTGCGCACTGCCGACAACCGCGGTCGCCACCGCCGCACTCATAACTGTTCCACCAATATTTTCAAGCATCGCGCCCATCAGCGGGCAGGCAAAGTCTCTTCCCATTTGGCGCAGGATCAGGCAGCTAATCCCTTCTTTTAATAACTGCCGCAATAGCCCTATGCCAAGCGAGCCAGTAATCACCCCGGCATAATAGGCCAGCATATTTTTACCGCTGTGAATATCACGCACGGTGACCGTCTCCCCGCCAATACGAACACGCGGGTTTGCGGCCAGTTCGATAACGGCTTCACAAGTGCTTTTATCACCATTGCGCGCAGCAGGCTGGTTGTTGATAAGAACCTTTTTGGAGCCCTGGGCAATAAAATTACTGGTGGTGATGGCGTGGCCTTTGGTGCAGTGCACAGTGTCTTCTGGCATTGCTGTCGCATAAGGGCTGGCACTTTCCACCACTGGTTGCGCCAGGCTTTCCCAAACGTTGTAACTGAATGATTTGGCATCCTCAAGCAGGCCATCAACGCCTTCTTTACGCACTGTGTCTACCAGGGCACCCATCGGATTCATTACGATACGTGCGGTGTTTGCCACACCCACCAGCAGGCCCAGCCCAAGCCCCAGCCAGTCTGTGCCTTCCTCGGCGGCACCAGACTCTAACCAGGCCCGGTTAACTGTCCCGGCGGCACGGGCTGCCTTTTGCTTCATGATCTGTACATTATGGGAACCAGAGGCAATAGAAGCATCAGGCGACCCGCGGGGGAAAAGGCCGCCAACGAAGTCACCGGCCGCATTGCTTATCTCGGTTAATTTACCGCTGACCATCAACGCGCCAACGGCAACGGCGACAAGAATGCCGCCAATGCCCGTTGCTGCAAGAGCAATTGCCCCGGCAACAACAGCGCCTTCCACAAGACCACTGACAAAGTCCGCGATAGCGGAGCTGTGCCTTAGTGGGTCATTCATGCGAGCCGCAAGGTAATCCGTCACCGTTATGCTCCAGGTTGAAATCCATCTTTAATCGCGGCCCAGAATGCATCTGCGCTGGCATCAAATGGCGTGATTCGGGTGAGTGTCATCACCATCAGGTGATCCTGGTGGCGCAACACAGCAATGCGCTCATTTACCCTCGTGGCCTGGTTATCGAAGCTGAGAGCAACTTCCCGGGCATCCAGGCCCGCCACCAGGGTTGGCTGGATCTCCCCCAGCACGACACGTTTCATGGTGCGCTTAATTTTTGCCAGTTGCTGGTTAAGGTAGTTTTCCTCGTCGCCGGGTTTTACATCCCAGGCGCGGGTAATCACCAGTGAAGCACCTGCATCGTCAAATTTAAGGATGGTGATGCTGTTGTCCTGGCCGGCTTGCGGCAGGGTTAGCGTCCCTTCAGAAAGCGTAAATACAGGCTGACTCATGCGTTACCCGTTCCCTTTTTAAACACAGCAGCAACCGCTTGCTGGATATCATTAATCGTTGGGTTTATCGCCGTATTTTCTGACGGCGTTGTCAGGTTAAGATCCAACATGCCGCGCGTATTAATTTGCCCGCCGCCTGAGGCGTTGATGGCAAAATCTGAGCACAGCAGTGTGACCTGCCCTCCTGCCCCCAGTACCAGCGCAGAATTGCCGGAAACCAGCCTTATTTCTGTATCGGAGGCCATCACCATTGCGCCCTTCACCAACTGGGTATACCCGCCACCCACCACTTCGTTCTGAGCAAGCTGTGTCGCCTGGGTATGTGCGCCTTCCACAGTGCCGGTGTAATCCTGTGTCACACTCACTGTCCGTGAGCCACCCACGCTGTGGGTTTCATCATTCTTGACCAGGGTATCCATATTGCGCTGCGCCTGAACCCAGACCTGCTCTTCGCCGGGTTTATCTTCGAAACGCAATGCGTTAGCGGTGCTGGCAGTGCCGTCTTTCGACCGGCTGAGAAAACCCATTTGGGTTGCGGCGGCAGGTAATGCCCAGGGGGGCATACTGGCTTCGTTGTAAACACGCCCGGTAATAATCGGCCGGTCCGGGTCGCCGTTAATAAAATCGACCACCACTTCATCGCCGACGCGGGGAATTTGTACCCCGCCATACCCCTGGCCTGCCCAGGCACTGGAAACGCGAACCCAACAGGAACTGGTATCATCCCCTTTCGCCAGGCGATCCCAGTGGAATTTCACTTTTACCCGGCCATATTTATCGGTCCAGATGCTCTCCCCTTTGGGGCCAACAACCCTGGCTGTTTGCGGCCCAAAGGTACGCGGCCAGGGTGTTTTTTGGAGCGGGCGGAAAACCACCGTAGAGGGGATAACACTGAAATCAATACGGTGAACAGTGTTGCTGTCTTCACCACTGGCATAGCGGTTTTCTTCGAAGGTGTACTCTGCCGCCGTGACCAGGTATTCGCCGTTATCATCAAAAAAAGCTGCGTTAGTCAGTTGGAAGGTATTCCCCGGCACAATACCAATGGCGGTTGCCGTTCCGGCGATTTGCTGGTGTTCAACTTGCCAGCGCTCCTGGCGAATACGTGCGTAAAACTCACCATGCCCATGTTCGACAAAGCGACCAGGCCAGTCGTACACGTCGATGGCTCCCGGTGCAGGCGAGGCCGGGTTTTGTCGGCTCTGGAACAGCCAGGCATTGGGTTTGCGGAAGTCATAGTCATCCAGGCTGTACAACCCTGGGGTGACGCAATCTTCGATAGCCCACTGCCCGATCCCTTCTTCGTCGGTACTCCCGCCTGATTGTGTCTGGTGGTAAGGGATAATTTCGTAGCCCGTGAACGGTGTGTTTTGGGTCGCGGAATCGGTCAGGATCAGGGTGTGTTTATCGGCTTCGTGGCGGAAATGCCAGGCTATCCCTTCCAGCTCCATCAGGCGGCAAATAAAGTCAAAGCTGCTTTCCTGGTACTGAACGCAATAATCCCAGATTCGGTAGCTGCCAATCAGCTTGTCTTCGAGATTGACGTTGTACTCACCCAGCAGGGTTTTCACAATTTGTGGGACGGTTTGCCCCTGGAAAATACGCAGGTTGCGGTCGCGTTTCATGGGCCAGAGGTCTGGCTCCACCGTCAACTGGTAGACTGCGTAGCGTGTGCCAGATAGCTCTACTGCGCTCACGGCCACACGGGTAATTTTGCCATTGATATAACGGTCTGTGGTCAGGGTTTGAGTCGGAATGGTCACTGTGACGGGCTGGCCCAACAGTTTGCTGCGATCCAGACGGGCATCCGTCCCCAACAGTTGCAGATTTAATGCGAAAGATTCAGAGATAGCTTCCCGGCCAGAAAGTTTCCAAAAGACAAGTCCATCCGCCGGTAATTGAACAGTGATGCGATTGAGCATAAATCGGTTCCTGGCATCCAGATGGGCGCCATTCCCGGCCCCCTGATGAAAATAATGATGCAGATTTATGGGGGAGCTACCGCACGGCCCCAACGATGAAAGATAGGCATTATCTGATTCAACACAAATCGACACACTAGGAATCATCTGAATACAGACGTATGTATTTGAAAGGATTTTGAATGTTATGAGTTGAATGCCCCGGCAAATCAGGTTTCCCCATCAGGGCAGGCCTGTGCTTTCCTGGTTTTTTCCTTTTATTGCCAATATTGCGATTATTGTGCAGTTATAGAGTCTTTCTCTTTATCACCCATATTTTGGGCACTTATTTAACTGCTGAGGTTTACTGCAGGGCCTGTTATTGCAGGCCCTGCCCGCCTGCTTATTTCACCACTTCCACTACCGGGAACTTATATTCTCCTTCCTGAATGGCTTTGCTCGGCCCGTACATACGCATAATGATATAGGCGTCTTTTTCAGGGATCGGTAACCAGTTGGCGTCTTTAGCGTCGCCTTTGGCGCTAAGCTCTATGGTATACATGCCATCCGGCCCCGGTTTAAGGGTGCGGTCCCCACGGCTGTGGCGGTTAATGGCATTGTGCGCCATCAATTTGGTATCTGTGGCATACACCGTGAATGACCAGAACTGGCTGACATCCGGTGCCTTAAAGTGCATACGGTATTTTTTCCCGTTGGCTCCATTAATATTTTGCCCGTCAGAACCTTTCACTTCCTGTAAGTAAACAGATTCATCTGGCGGAAGCCCCCATTGCCCCAGATAAGTTCCTTCGGCAAACAGGTCGCGCTGGCCATTTTGTAACTGTTCACGGGTGCCGAGTAGTTTCCCGGCGTTTTTCATTTTTGGTGCCAGTTCCGCCAAATACGCCATCCCCAGTTTTTCTCCCCGTTTGGCGGCATCCAGTTGTTCTGGGGTGAAGTCTTCCTTGCAGGGTGCCAGGCCAATATCCTTATATTTATCCAGCCATTTTTTGTCCGTCGTGCCCATGTCGCCTTCACACAGCACAAAGTTCACCCGCTGTAACCAGTTGGTTTTGGCCGGGTCCGGGAATGTGCGCTCTTTCGGTTTGGGCCCAGGTACACCGAGATAAGCTGAGAGTGTGCGGATATTCCAGTCATCCATGTAATTGAGTGCCGTTTTTTCATCCTCTTTTCCTGTCGCCATGATACGGCCCATCAGCTTGAGGAAATCGGAATCCACCCGAATAACTTCGGTCACACTGGCGGGTACTTCACCTTTCCATGAACGGGCGGCAAACATAAAGTGGCCGCCTTTGGTGCCACGCAGGCGGGAACCAATCATTGACGTGGTGTAATGCCCCATATCCATGGTGTGCAAAATCCAGTAACGCCCTTTATCCATATCCGGAATACTGACAATAACCGGTTCCGCAGCCACATCCAGCCAGCCCATTAAATGCAGGGTGTCGTTGTTAATGGTTGGGTGGTCGGTGTAGGTATCATCAGCAATGTGGCGAATGTTCTGGAAACGGTTCAAAGGTGTACCGGTCTTGATAGCCGTTTCATAAAAGAACTTGTACGCTTCATCCATCGAATACGCATAGATAAAGGCATCTTCAGCGTATTTATCACTTATTTGTTGCGCACATGCAGCGCCACTTGCCATAAGCAAGGCCAGAGACAACAGAGTTTTTTTCACGCTAAATCCCCTTATATGAGAGAACGAATTAAGCGTAGCTAAATATCTTACTTTTTGTGTGGGATTAAGGATTGTTTAAGCTGCAGTAATATTTGCAATTTAAGAGCGGCTGATGGTGCAGGGTGCAATGTCTGCCTGCATAGTCGGCCATAGAGATGGGCTGGCCCCGTAGGTTGGTAGCTGTGAGTTGATAAAAGGTAGTCATGGCAGGTGAATCAATTTTGTACGCGCAATGTTGCTTTGATTGTATCGATAAACAGCCGCAGTGCGACGGGCATATGCCGGTTTTGTGGGAAGTAAAGCGCAATGCCTTGTGACGAAACTTCCCAGTCGCCCAGCAATCTAGTCAACTGCCCACTGGCAAGCCACTGCCGGGCGTAGCACTCCGGTACATATGCCAGGCCCATCCCACTTACGGCGGCTTCAACCTTTAACGCACGGCTTTTCCCACTACATGCGATCCACATTCACACATCACATTCACAAAGCGCATTGCAAAATGGTGTATCTCAATCACTTATTGATTATTAATACTCATATTTGAGTATTTGTGATCAAATTCATAGTTGGAAAAATACCGATAACATACTATAAACACCGATATGACAAGCGCGGTTCGCAATGATTACTTTCAATCACAACAAAAAGCAGTCTTTCTGTCTTCCAACATTTGCTAATACAGGACCTTCACTAAGAAAAGCACCTGAACATCACTTTATGACCAATATCGCGCCCAATGCGATTTAATCACCTGAACAGAGCTACAGGAGTCAATGATGTCGTCAAGTACCACTGGATCACCCGAATACACACGGGGCAATAAAAAAAAGGGGCGGTTCCGTTTCGCCATCCTGACCGTTCTTTCAATCGGTGTGGCGATTAACTACATCGACCGTGCCGCCATGAGTGTTGGCATCCCTTTTATGACCGATGACCTGCATCTCTCCCCGACTGACAGCGGCCTGTTACTGTCTGCTTTTTTCTGGAGCTATGTGTTATTCCAGCTGCCTGGGGGGTGGCTGGTTGACCGCCTGGGGCCACGCATAACCTTCGCACTCAGCAGCCTGGGCTGGGGGCTGGCAACCGCTGCCTGCGGTTTAGCAAACGGCATCACGGCACTACTGGGGTTCCGGTTTGTGCTCGGTGCAGTAGAAGCGCCCGCCTACCCGGCCAGTTCCTCCACCGTGACACGCTGGTTTCCCCGCCAGGAAAGGAGCTTTGCCGCCGCGACTTTTAACAATGGCAGTAAAATCGGCGGCACACTTGCCATCCCCCTGATTTCGTTTTTGATTGCGCTGGTCGGGTGGCGTATGACGTTCGTACTGTCCGGCGTCATCGCGATTATATGGGCAATCATCTGGTATGTCTGGTACCGGGAACCGCAAGAGCACCGCGCGATTTCCGCTGAAGAACTCGCCTTTATTGAAGCCAATCAGGATGACCAAACCGGCCACCCCATGAGTGTTCGCCAGCTTATCTCTCAGCGCACCGTGCAAGCCATGATGGCGGGTTTTTTTTGCATTAACTTTGTGTCTTATTTCTTTTTTACCTGGTTCCCGTCCTACCTGGTCGATACGTTCCATCTGTCCTTGATGAAGCTGGGGTTACTGGGCATGTTGCCTGGTATCGCGGCCATTGTCGGCGGATGGTGTGGTGGTTTATTGTCCGACTCACTGGTCCGCAAAGGCTACTCACTCAGCATCGCACGCAAAATTCCTCTGGTGGGTGGCATGCTCGGCAGCGCTTCCATTGGGCTCGCCGCCTTTTCCCCCACCGTAGGCCTGGCGCTGGCGGCACTGTGCTTTGCCAACTTTGCCGCGACATTCGCTTCCGCTGCGTTATGGGCGTTGCCTTCAGATGTCGCCCCTAATAAAGCCAATGTCGCCACCATTGGCGGTATTCAAAATATGGCGGCGAATCTGGCCGGGATTATTTCCCCCGTCCTGATTGGCGTCATCATGCAATACACCCATTCGTTTTCGATTCCTTTAATTCTCGCGGGTGTCGTCGGCATCGCAGGTGCAGTGATTTACGGGGTGTGGTTACCCACCGTTAAACCTATGACACTGACCGCAGAAGGCACCACGATTGAAACTTCAACCCGGAGTGAAATATGACGAAGAGATGGAAAAAACGCCCTCCCCTGTCCACCTGGGGTGACTTTGGCCCGGATGACCAACTTGGCCGCCTCAACCTGTTAACCGCGGGCAAAGTACTGGAAGGGATTGCAGAGGTAAAAGAAGGGCGCACGTTTTGTCTGAGTTTGCCGCTTAATCTGCCCGGCGGCACAGCCATGAATCCCCGGCGTCCGCCTCCGCAACTTACTGCGACACGGCGCGGGGAATGCGCCAACATGACGTACCCCTTATCACGGGACGATGCGCACCTCACCGATATTATCTGTGATGATACCGTCACGCTGGCGCTGCAATACTCCACCCAATGGGACAGCCTGGCGCATATGGGGCAATGGTTTGATGTCAACGATAATAATGAACCTGAAATGGTTTTCTATAACGGGTTCAAGGCTGGCGAGGACATTATTGGCGAAACCGATTACCGTACCGGGCACCACTGCCAGCACGGCACACATCAAGGGGCGAATGCCTTAGGTATCGAGAATATGGCAGAACAGGGTATTCAGGGGCGGGCTGTTATGATTGATATCAAACGGCACCTGGGTATTGCGCGACGCGCCATTCGCTATGATGACATTGAAACGATAATCAAGGCCGACAACATTGAGATCCGCCCCGGCGATATGGTTTGTTTCCGCACCGGCATGGATGAAGCCATTATGGCCATGAACGGCGAGCCGGATATGGCGTATCTTTCACAGCATTTTGCCGGGCTGGATGGCCGGGACAATGCCTTGCGCCAGTGGGTGCATGACAGTGGTATTGTCGCGTTACTGGCTGATAACCCGGCCGTCGAAATACTGCCAGCGACCCCGACGTTGGACGAAACGTACCCCTCACATCCACTCCATGATTTGTGCCTGTTTCAGTTAGGTGTTTATCTGGGAGAGCTCTGGTTAATGAGCCCATTGGCCGACTGGCTTGCCAAGCACCAACGCACGGCATTCCTGCTTACCGCCCCGCCGTTACGCTTACCCGGTGCAGTCGGATCGCCGACAACGCCGGTCGCCACGGTCTGACCCCCAGTAGCCCATGGGGCTTTGCAGCGAAGGGGACGCATCGCGTTCCACGGGCGCACGGGTGCACAACCCGATGCGTCCGCCTGTTTCTCTGGTGCCGGATGACTTCCGCCCTGGCTTCAGGTGTTACTTCAGGCCTTTCCTGCCGGGTCTACCAGTTGCTCGACATGTATATCAACGTGATGAAAAAGAAGGGAAAGTGTGGTTTTTCCTTCTTTTTAGTTAGCAGGCGAAAATCAATACATTGATTTTCCTGGTTTTTTACTGGGTGACACCCTCTGGTTCTGTGCGGATATGAAGTTTGTCATCAGACTCATATATCTGTTTTTTCAAATATGAAAACAACAACGCTTAACACACCGACGAGCAACAGCCTTCACCCTTTTTCGCCCGTGGCGCACAAGCTAAAGCCCGAACAGTCTCCTGTTCACTTAACCGGGTCTGCTCAATAACCTGAGCAACCCAGCCGAGGAATTGTGGCGACAAACAGTAATGTACCCATTCCCCCTGCTTACGCCCCAGGAATAATCCGCGTTCATTTAACATACCAAGGTGGTACGTCCGCATCTGGCACGCAGGGACGAGCTAACAGTCCGCTTTGAGGGAGGAACAGACGTCACCTCATCGTTTGGTATTAAGCTGTACTTGCAAGCGTATTCATTTCAGCAAGCAACCAGCGTTCAAAACACTCCAGAGCTGCCTCATTTAGTCCCGTTTCCGTCGGTTTTACTAAACAGAATTTTTTGCTAAGGCTGTCTGAAGCTGGCCAGGGCGAAACAAGCATACCGCAGCTCAACTCATTCTCGATATACATACGCGGAACCAATGCAATCCCTTGTCCCGCCATAACAGCAGCGATTACCATTTCATGAAGATCGTACCACACACCCTGAGCCGGGTTATCAAGGTGTATTCCATTTTCCCGGGCATAGTGATGCCATGCATCAGGATTCTGTCGACGGTGAATTCGCGGAAGTTCGTTTAACTGTTGATTGACGTCACTGTCTGTCAACAATGCAGGGTGGCAAACAGGCAGCAGATTTTCCTGAAACAGGAATCGCATACGCATACCTGCCCATGCGGAATGTTCAAAATGAATGACAGCGTCAAAGCCACTGCCTGGCAAAATAAAAGGATCTATTCTGGCCGAAATATTTAACGTTATGTCCGGGAACAAAGCGTTAAAGCTGTTCAGACGAGGAATAAGCCAACGGCAGGAAAAGGTCGGCAGGACCGCGATATCCAGATTCTTACTGCCTTCAGGCATTCCCATTATGTACTGTGTGTCTCTTTCGAGCCGATCGAGAGTTTCATGCACATGATGTGCGTAGCGCGCGCCGACAGGGTTAAGCTTCACCCTGCTTCCCATACGGTCAAATAATTTACAGTTCAGCAAAGCTTCAAGACGCGCAATCTGGCGGCTAATGGCCCCTTCCGTCAACGACAACTCCTCTGCTGCCCGGGCAAAATTACCATGTCTTGCGGCAGCATCAAAAGCCTGCAGGGACGCACTACTGGGTATTTTTCTGCGCATAAAACCTGCCCCTTTCTCAGAGCCTGCAAAGTGCTTATGTTGACTTAATGTCACTATTGAGTGACATATTATCGATTTTAAGTTGTTAAATCAGCTTGTAGCATGATTAAAAGTCATTAAGAGAATGTATTTTCTTACGTCTATGTTTCATGTGGAGATGAGCTGATGTTCTATACCGTGGAATGCTCGTATAACGACTCTGAAAGCGAGGCAGAATGGAATGCCTTTTACAGCAAGAAAAAACTACCCGCTTTAATATCTGTTACTGGCTTTGCTACATCCCAACGCTTTCGTGCAACCAAATCCGGCTGCCCTGTATACCTTGCCATTCATACCATTAGCGATGCGGATGTTCTCAGCAGTGATGATTACCGTTTAAAAGGAGGCGGTAATTTCTCTCGTTGGCAGGCCTGCATTACTGACTGGCACCGTAATCTGTATGCAGGTGAAGACCTGGCTCCAGCCATATCTTCCGATGAAATTCTGCTATTGAGTTCAAAGCCAATAGCGTTTTTAGATACAGAGCTGGGATACAGGGGGCTGGAAATGCATGCGGTGGGGCTGGATAAATTCCCTGTATATCGTGTTGCATATGTTTTGCCTGTTGAAATTGGCCCACTATTTACAGAAGCCCCCAATGTGTACCTCTACGAGCCTCTGATAGAGCAGTTGCAGAATGCTGAAGAAGGGAAGCCATAACATCATGCCTAATCTGACTTTTTATATTTCTGATAATCACTGTGACAAGTTTAAAAGCCTTGGTGATTTTACCCATAAATGCAGTGTCCTGTGCTGTGAAATCCTTGGTGCAGAACCCAAAAATGTTCATATCATTTTTGTCGATGTAAAGGCAGGATGCGGGCAACTGGTCTATGCCGAGCTTTTTTATCGTTTGACAACATTACGTACCCATGAAGTGATGGAGAACTTTATGCGCCAACTCGATTTTGCCACTAAGCAGGCCTCTGGTCTGACCACCCGTATTCGCTGTTTTGGTTCCCCAACAGAACACATATTTGCCCGTAACTAATCCCGAGGTATCAATGAGCCATTCCTTTCCGTTCCGTCAAATTGGAGATTTTCAAATAACTGCGCTGAGTGACGGCAATATGTCCGCCAGTCTGGATTTGTTGTCAGGCATCGAAAAAGCTGATGCGAACATCATTCAATGCAGTGCCGGAATCAATAAGCCCGATGAGATCCATATAAACTGCTATCTTATTCGCGGTCGGGGCCGAATAATTTTGGTTGATGCTGGCACAGGATCGCTGAACAACATGGCAGGACAACTCAAAGAAAATCTTGCAACAGCGGGTGTCAGCCCTGACGACGTCGATACAGTTTTATTGACGCACTGCCATCCGGATCATATTGGAGGCTTGCTGGATTCTGAAAAACAGCCAGTTTTTAAACGCGCTGAAATTATTCTTCATCCTCTCGAGGTGCAATACTGGCAGGATGATGAAAAACTCAAAATAGCCAATGAACGTGGGCAACGTAATTTTTGGCTGGCCCGCCAAATGTTAGACGCATATGCCCAGAACGTGCGTTTTTTTAACGGCGACAAGATAGCAGAAGGTATTCTCCCGGTATGGCTACCGGGGCATACCCCCGGGCATACAGGATTTCGTATCGATGGGGATGAAAAATGCTTATTAATATGGGGAGACATCGTCCATTATCCTCATATTCAGTCAGCTCAACCGGCTGTTACTATTTTATTCGACACCGACCCCGCTCAGGCCGAGGAAACAAGGAAGAACATTATGGAAAAAGCTGTCAGGGAAAAACTGCTGATTGCAGGTATGCACTTAAGTCAGGCCGGGTTTGCCAGCGTTCTCAGAGAAGGTAGTGGATACCGCATTTCCTACTCTGAGAAATAAATGGGTATGCCAGCTAAGTGTTGATTAGCCGTGTTTAAGGTTATCTTTGTCCGCGCCTGGCACGGGGCAAACTGTAGTGGCAAAATTTATGAGCGCACTACGCGCTCATATTGTCACTACTGAAATACAGAATAACCGTAAAGCAACTATTTAATTTCACAAGGTGATTAACATCTGGATACTTTAGAGACAAAGGTATACTCGAACGCATTTATCAGCCAAAGGCACTGTCAGAGTTTATATGCATAATAAAAAAGTTTTTGCTTTTCATTTCTCACCTTTTCGTTTTTTATTTTTCGCACGCATGCTGACGGTTATTGGCAATGGTGTTGCCCCTATTGCACTGGCATTTGCGGTACTTGATATTGGCGGTTCAGCATCTGACTTAGGCATTGTTGTTGCGTCCCGCTCTGTCTTTAACGTCGTATTTTTGTTGTTTGGTGGTGTGCTGGCAGATCGTTACTCGCGTAGTCAGGTATTGGTCTCATCTTCAATCGTTGCAGCAGTATCACAAGCTCTCGTTGCTGGGGCCGTGCTGGCGGGGTCAGCGACAGTAACAAATCTTGCATTACTCGGCATTTTAAATGGTGCGGCGGCAGGCATCGCATTACCCGCTTCTTCAGCATTAGTCCCCCAAACTGTTCCGGCACAAAGCCTGCGTGGAGCCAATGCTTTAATTCAGCTCGGCATCTATGGTGGAACAATGTTCGGTGCCTCGCTGGGGGGGATTCTGGTCAGCGCTGTTGGCCCCGGATGGGGACTCGGAGCCGATGCCATCGGCTTTGCTGCCTCTGCGCCACTTTATTTTCTCATTCGAGTTAGCTCAATCGAAACATGCCAACCGACAGGTAATTTCTTTCAAGACTTACGAGAAGGATGGATAGAATTCTCACGCCGAACCTGGGTATGGTCGATTGTATTGCAATTTACCATTATCAATGCCGCTTTTAGTGGCGTGATGATGATTCTTGGTCCGGTGATCGCTGATGTCTCTTTTGGACGAACCTATTGGGGGATGATTGTTGCAGCACAAAGTGTTGGTCTGATGGCTGGCTCATCTTTGGCCCTGCGATGGCGTCCAAGGCGAGATCTTTTTATCGGCGTTATGCTAGTTGCGTTTTGCGCTGTGCCCATTTTTTTGCTGAGTCAGTTTGCTTCGGCATGGTGGCTCATTGCTACTTTTTTTATTACTGGCGTCACCTTTGGTCTGTTCGGTGTATCCTGGGCTCATTCACTACAAACGCATATCCCACCGGAAAAGTTGGCTCGTGTATATGCTTATGATGCTGTGGGGTCGTTTGTGGCTATCCCATTTGGTGAATTAGTTGCCGGGCCATTGGCATTCCATTTTGGTAGCAGTAATGTACTTTTCATTTCCGCAATAGCTGTACTGCTCGCTACCTTCTGTGCATGCTTGACCCCTTCTATTAGAAAGTTAGATACCACTTCATATGGTCAGGTACAGAAAACAGCAGGCTCAGCACGATAACAAACAGTAACCATATTTATTTACAGAGTCTGATTCAGTCAGGCTCTGTTCCCGCGAGTGATATCCAGAATCTTTAAAGAGCATTTAATCTCTGCCACCAGCGTGAAATAGCTGATGGACTGTCATGTCATGACCTGCTCCCATTGAACTAACATAGCACGATTGTTCCTGGCACGGAGCGGACCAGCTGACTGAGATGAAGGGCTGCTTTGGGGTTGGTGGTTTCGGCCGTCCAGTCGAATTTTATGCAACCATGTTCTATGGCAAAAGCAGCTATAAATCGCATAAGTGACTTACCTACTCCCTGGCCTCTCACTGCTGCCGAGGTAAAAAGATCTTTCATATACGCTTGCCCAGAGCACTTCGGTGCCGGGAACATCAGAGTGAATGTAGCAAATCCGACGAGTGTCCCGTTTTGCCATGCGCCCAGTACAGTCACACCCGAATAAGCAGAGAAAACTCGGTGAGTCAGATAAGAGAGCATTTCGTCATAGCTGGCAGCCTCATTCCCGAAGTAATACGATTCCATTTCGACAAAAACCCTTGCCAGTTGCGGAATATCAGGCGCATCACAGATCTTAATTTTCATACACTTCCTTTATTTTCACTTGGTCAATAACCCACTCTAACTTAGCGTTTCAGCGCTTGAGACAAAGTAGACAATTGTTATCTAAAAAAGTCCCTGCCTACCTCGTCAGTTACAAAGAGCGGTTACTTAACCTGAGTATTTTCTCTCAATATATTACGGAATATATAAGCACAAAACGGCACATGCCTGATTGGCAATCTGCCATGCTAACCACGGTTACCAAAATGTGAGTATTAGGCAGGCAAGTAACAGATGAAGTCAGTGGAAAATATTCAGGTCGGGCAGCTTATTTGAAGCCGGGTTCAATATGGGAGCATTCAGCACAATGATTACTTTATGCAAGGTTTGCGGTACTTCTTATGCGTTTCTCGACGCCCCGTCGGAATGTTGTGAAATCTGTGCTGATGAGCGCCAGTATGTGCCTGTAGCTGGCCAACAATGGGTTGAATGGCCAACCCTGATTGCCACACATACAAATAAGTGGAAGCAGTTTAAAGACAATATATTTAGCATTACAACAGTTCCTGAATTTGCAATTAATCAGCGTGCATTCATCCTAAAAACGGCTAATGGTAATATTCTTTGGGATTGTATAGCCGTACTTGATGATGCCACAAAAACACTTATTTCTTCACTGGGTGGACTGAAAGCTATCGCTATATCACATCCGCATTTCTACACCACAATGCAGGAGTGGGCTGCAGAGTTTAACGCGCCAGTTTATCTTCACTCGAGTGACCGGCAGTGGGTAATGCGCGGCAGCCCGTACATTACTTTCTGGGATGGGGACTCACTACAATTAGCTCCTGATGTTCGTTTGATTCATCTTGGTGGGCATTTCTCTGGCGGTAGTGTTCTCCACTGGGAGCAGGGAGATGGGATCCTGTTTTCAGGGGATATTGTTCAGGTAACACCGGGGGGAAAGAACGTATCATTCATGTGGAGTTACCCTAACCTCTTACCATTATCTGCAGAAACGGTCAGAAGCATAATGAACCGCCTGAGCATTGTTAAATACTCACAGATATATGGTGCATTTGAAGGGCGAGAAATAACCGAACATGCAGATAATATTGTCCAATTTTCTGGGCAGAAATATATTGATTGCCTGAAGTAACTCATGCTGAAAGCGATCTGATTTTCCTTCACAAAGGAAATTCAGGATTTTCTTTTTCCGCAATCCAGCTAACCAGTTCTGCAAACTGGGTGTCGGAAAAAACAGCAATACCCTGCTCAATGAGCAATGCTGCCGCAACACCCATACCTGGCTGGCGTTGCCCGCTAAAAGAGCCGTCGTAGATAAACTGGCTGCCGCATGTTGGGCTGCCGTCTGTTAATAACGCAGCGGTGCAACCAGACTCCTGTGCCGCCCGCAGGGCCAACCAGGCTGCAAGTTGATAATGCGCAGTCACATCCTGCCCGGTTTTTTCAATTATTCTGCCCTGCCCGTGCATTACACCTGTGCCACCGTTAGCAGAACGAATCTCTGCCGGTGAGCGAGGTACAGGTAACCCCGCAGACAATTCAGGGCAGTGAATAACCAGGCGTTGCTCCTGTTGCCAAAGAGCAAGTTGCTCTGCCATCTGTGCTTTCTCACTTGCGTTATAACGAACTTTAAAACCCATCAGGCAGGCACTTACCAGAATTTTATTTTTCATCATTTCCCTGCATTGCGGTGGCAGAACAGAGTAAGTGTAACGCTTCGGTGGGCTACATTTCCCCTATATTATAGAATACCGTACAGGGCGAAGCAGAACCCGACCCCGCCAGTAAACAGCAAAATAAAGCGCTGCTACGCCCGCTCCACAATCACAGTTAACGTTGTACTTATTTTTCGATTATGCACAGTACCCTGTTATTAAATAACTACTGTGGCAATATCTTCTGGTAATCATTGAATTAAGGATACGTGATGCCTGGAATTACCCTTACATTATCTGGTGAAAAGAACCCACAATTAACCAAAGCCTGTGTTGCTTTAGCCACTCAAATCACATGCGACATATTAAAGAAAAACAGCTTTGAAACCATGGTGATAATCAGGCATGTTGCTGATGACGACTGGTTTATCGATGGCAAAAGCCTGGCTGAATGGGGGAAAAACTCGTTCAGACTTGAAGTCACAGTGGTAGATGAAACCTGTAGCAAAGATCAGAAAGCCGCATACCAAAAAGCAATCTACAACGCAATGGAACAGGCGATAGGTAACTTGCACCCACAATCCAACGTACATGTTATTGATTGCAAAGCAGCATCCTATGGGTACACCGGAATCACACAAGAATACAGGTACCAGCATAAAGACGAGTTTTACTGAAAACCGGTATAACCCGACGCCTGCCGCTATTACAGTGCCAGTATCCACGACTGGCACCCGTACCAGGCTTATAAACCGGCCATCATTCTGGATATCTCAGTTAATGCACTCCAGTCTTTTTTACCCAGCCCAATATGTTGTGCGGTAACCAGGTTGTGCTTTGCGCCAAGAATTGCTGACGGGATTACATCGCAGGAATTAAACGCTTTTTCAAAAATACAGGCATCCTTTAAGCCAGCAGACAGCTCGAAACCTGCAGTATCAAAATCTCTTTTGGCAATTTTCCCGGCATACTCTTTAATTGCTTCATTCCCTGAAAAGAACAATTCCACTATATTCAGCACTAAAGAATTTTCGAGCTGCATTTTCTCTGCAAAAGTAAAAATCTCCCCCAGCATGGCGAGTTGAGCCATCGTCATATAGTTGACACAGATTTTCATGGCACTTGCCGCACTGGCGGCTTCTCCCACATGCACCTGCCTGATTGAGTATGTTTCAATTACCGGTAAAGCTTGCTGAATGGCTAAGCTGTCCCCGGCCAGAAACGTGATTAACCGCCCCAGTTCAGCGGCATCTGGCCGTCCAACAACCGGTGCAGATATATAATGGCAATGATGTTTCTCGTGCTCTGCCTTGAGCTGGTCTGCTGTTGATGGCTGAATAGTGGTTAACCCAATATGGATTTTCTCAGGTGCAATAGCATTGAATATCCCGTCCTGACCATGGCAAATATCAATCACCGACTGGTCATCAAACAGGCTGGTAAAAATAATATCTGAACAGGCAACCAGTTCTGGTATTGTTTTGGCAACCCGTGCGCCATTTTCTTCAAACGGCCTTGTTTTAGACAATGTCCGGTTATATACAATTAAATCATAACCTGCCTGCTGAATATTTTGGCACATACCACTGCCCATCTTACCCAGCCCAATAAAACCGATTTTTAATTTTTGCGCTGCCATTTTGCATCCCCTTACGGTGAACTGTGATTTGTCAGCAAGATTACCGCAGGCGATTTATAGCGCATTAACAATTGTTAACTGAATCCTTGTTTTTTGACCTGATTCGGCTCAATGAGACAGGCGTAATACCAAGGTAGGTAGCAATATAATGATGCGGAACCCGGGAAAATATATTGGGTTGCAGCTTGAGTAATTCATCGTATCGTTGCTGTGGAGTATTCCGGATTCTGGATATAAATAGCATTTGGTAGTGGTATAAACGTGTCATGATATAATCATCAACGATGCTTTTTATCGCTGGCTTTTCATTAATCAACTGAAAAAGCTCTGTACGCGTAATGGCTCTTAATCTTGAGTCAGAAATTGTCTCTATATTATATAAAGCAGGAACCTCATGTTTCAGGCTTTCAAAAGAAGTGACTACATCGCCCTCAAAAAAAAACTGAAAAGTGACATCATCGCCATTGCTATTAAACCATGATCTTACGCACCCCTGTTCAATAATAAATATTTTTTGGCATATATCGCCTTCATTGAGCAAAGTCGTTTTCTTTTTAGCAGTGATAAGATGCCCGGTTTTCATCAACTCAGGCATATTAAAAGTATTATGATTCATCTTGTTACAGTGCTTTTAACAGGAGGCGGTGCCCTGATAATAGCACAGTAGTGTAAAACTGCCTGTGGTACTGCATCATGGTGTGCCCCAACCACCTGCCCCGAATATCACGATCTGCGAAATCACTTTAACTATGCAAAGTATTATGTAATTATTTAGGAATCGATCATTTCCTAAATGGTATAAATCATGCCACAGCAATCACGAGGGGTACGCGGGCGCCCCCGCCAGTTTGATACCGACAACGCACTTGATCTCGCAATGCAGGTATTTCGTTCCAAAGGCTATCACAGCGCGTCAATCAGTGACCTGAGTGAAGGTATGCAACTCACTGCTGGCAGCATTTACAAGGCCTTCCATGACAAACGCAATTTGTTTTTACAAGTGTTTGCACGTTATACCTCGCTGCGTAACACCGCGCTGAGCCTGCGGCTGGCAGCATTACCAACAGGCCGGGAAAAAATAGCAGCGCTGCTGCACTTCTACCTGGAATCAGCCAGCAGCGTTGAAGGACGCCGTGGGTGCCTGGTCGTTGGCAGTGCCATTGAATTACAGCAGTTCGACCCGGAGCTTTCCGGTTTGGTTACAACGGCACTACAGCGAAATCAGCAAGGTATTCTGCAACTGATTCAACAAGGGCAACAGGACGGTTCTGTAAATCCGCAATGCAATGCAGAAGCACTGGCGAGCGTACTGTTATGCCTGGTACTGGGCATGCGTGTCGCCGGGAAACTGAATGACCTTCCCGCCCAGGAACAGATAGTGTCAACGGCACTGGTACTACTCGACTAAAAATTTTTAACCATATTGGAAATGATCATTCCCTAAATAACCGGAGGATGTTATGCCTGATAACACAATGAACTGCACCTGGTCACAGCCCGTTAGCGGCCTGCCCGGCTTTTCCCACCATTTCGTTACTGTAGACGGCATGCGCCTGCACTATGTGAGCGGTGGCAACCCACAAGGTGAACCTCTGCTGCTATTGGCTGGCTTCCCGCAAAGCTGGTATGCGTGGCATAAGGTGATGGCGCAATTAGCTGACCGCTACCGAATTATCGCGCCAGATCTTCCCGGCCAGGGCGATTCCGACAAACCTCAGTTTGGCTACGATACACAATCTTTGGCTGAGAAAATTCATGGGCTGATGCAACAACTGGCCATGGAGCACTATTACCTGGCAGCTCATGATGTAGGGGCCTGGGTTGCCTGGCCATATGCCATGCGCTACAGCCAGCAGGTGACCAGGCTGGCATTGCTGGATGCCGGCATACCCGGTATCACGTTACCAGATTCCCTGCCAGCCACACCGGATAAAGCCTGGAAAACCTGGCATTTTGCCTTTCATTTGTTGCCCGACCTGCCGGAAGCATTAATCACCGGGCGTGAAGAGGTCTACCTGACATGGTTCCTACGGCGCAAAACGGCCAGCCCGATGGTATTCAGCGATACTGATATTGCCGAATATACCCGGTTATTGCAGCAAAATGGCGCCCTGCGGGCCGGGCTAGCTCCATACCGGGAAATCACCGCTTCAGCCAGGCAGAACCGAACGCTACGGGAACAGGGGAAACTCCAGGTACCACTGCTGGCAATCAGTGCAGACCAGGGTTCCATTACCGATATGGCCACACCACTGCGCGAATTTGCAGATGACGTTACCGGAATTACCATTGCCAACAGCGGCCATTTTATTCCGGATGAACAACCAGACGCGTTATCGGAAGCACTGGCAGCTTTTTTCCAGCCACGGGCAGAATAACCGGGCACCATTCCAGCAAGCCCCGGTACCATCCCCCAGGAGGTGTGCCGGGTCACTTTGCGGTGGTGTGTGAATAAGATGGGGCAAATAAGTAGTGCCAGGCAGGTAAGAGATGTTCAGAAGCCACGCAGGCTGTTTTGTCGCTCACCCCCGAGCCCATTACGTTAACCGTTCTTTTTGGTTAGCAGCCGCCCGCCTGCGCTCTTTTTTCTCTTTATACATCGCGGTGTCAGCCAGTTTAAGGGCATGTTCCACGGAACATTTATCCGGGGAGACACTGACCACCCCCACACTTGCGCCTTCATACCATAAACACAAATTGCCAAAGGTATATTGCCCACGCAGCGCGGTATGAATGCGGTTTTTAATCGTGGCAATTGCCAATTTCTGGGCGGCCTTTTTTTCCGGGCCCAGGCAGGCCAGCAGAAACTCATCGCCGCCTATTCGGCCAACAATATCTTCTTCGCGCACAATATGTTGCAACCGTTGCCCAATGTCCTTTAGCAGTTCATCTCCGGTATCATGCCCCAGGTCATCATTTATTTTTTTGAATTCATCCAGGTCAATATAACTGATTAATACTGTGCGATTAATTCGTTTGGCCAGTGAAAACAGAGCAGGTAGCCGGTCGAATATTGCCCGCCGGTTCGGCAATTGGGTCAATGCATCGGTATAGGAGTGTAATGCCAGGTGGTAATTATCTTGTTTGAGCTGTTCGATAACCAACAGCTCTTCGGCATAACGGGCGATGATTTTTGCCAGCGAGACAAGGCGCGTTACCGTTACCTGGCAATCTTCTTTTTCTTGCTTACTGACTGAGTTAACCGAGCCGTACAATGTGCCATCGCGCAATATGATCGGCACACTCAGGTGGGTGCGCATTACTGCGGCTTCCAGTTCAGGAAACTGGCCGTAGAACTCAGCCAGGTCTTTCAGGCAGTAAATACCCTCTCTTAGAGTCTGCCCGGATAAAATCTGCTGCCAGGCGGCGTGTCTTTCGCTTGAAATAATATGGTAACGGGACAATTGCGCTGAGCCAGGCACAATAACAGATGAGTATTCACGCTCCAGCACCATTACCCAGGGAGAATACAGACCAGAATCCGTTCCACAAAACTGCATCAGTTCTTTGATAAAACTGTTATCAGTATGAAGTAAGGACACATTCCCACCCGTGTATTCGTTCATTCGCACTCCTAAGGAACCGTTATTTTTATTATTTAAATCAGCACCTTTAATCAACTGCGGTAGAGACTCACTTAAAGTGATTAGCTCAGAATACCATTACAATTAATAAACGTAATCTATCAAATACATTTTTGGACCCGGCTCACATTATCTTGTTTATCGGCACAAACCCTGCTTTCTATTAGCCTGCACATTGCTATCTATACCTAGCACACTAAGATATCAACAGAGTTGATTAATTTTACAAAATTGATAGATATGAAAGATATTAAAGCACTGGATTTCAATCTGCTTAAAGCGCTTGATGCATTGTTAGATGAGCGCCACGTTACGCGGGCAGCCAGCAAATTAGGGGTTACCCAGCCAGCAATGAGCGCCATGCTGACCCGCTTACGGGCTACATTTGATGACCCACTGTTTGTCCGTTCCCAGCGTGGTATTGTGCCAACCCAGCGGGCACTGGATCTTGCTATGCCGCTCAAGCAAATCATGAGTGAACTTGGCGCATTATTACAGCCTCCTGTTTTCGACCCGGCCACCGCACACCAAACGTTTTCTATTGCCGCAACAGATTACGCACTCCGCGCCATTGCTGTGCCTTTTCTTCAGGCATTAAAGCGCCAGGCCCCTTTTATTCAGGTGTCGCTGGTGCCCGTTGATGATGCCCAATTAGCTGTACAGCTGGAGCAAGGAGAAATTGACCTGGCGTTGGTAACACCCGAAGCAGCCTTGCCTAACCTGCACGCACGGAACTTGTTTCAGGAACACTATGTTTGTGTGGTGCGGGAAGGCCACCCGGTGCTGGCTAAAGGAAATACACTGGCACTGGAAGACTTCTGTACCCTGGATCATGCACTGGTCTCTTATGCCGGGGGCCAGTTTAGTGGAGTAACAGACGACGCACTGAAAGCGCTGGGGAAACAACGTAATGTCACATTATCCGTTAAAAGCTTTTTGATTCTGCCAGAGATCCTGCGCGCCAGCGATATGGTGGCAATTCTCCCCCACCGCCTGGTTAACGGTGTGCCAGGCCTGGTGGTGATGGAACCGCCGCTTAGCGTTCCGGGCTTTACCAAAACCGCTGTCTGGCATGAGCGCACCCACCGCGACAACGCACAACGGTGGATGCGGGAACTGCTATTCACTGCTTGCAGTGAAAGTAAGCCGCTGGCGATAACGGGAGAATAACGGGTTATTCCCCTGAGCCTGCCATTACTGTTTGGCTTTACGGGCAGCAGCAACCAGGCCATCAAGCCAGTCCTGGTGCCCGTTAATCATCGGGTTCGGTTTGGTGGCAGCCAGTTCTTTAGCCGGGTTACCGTTCTGGGTCTCCTGGGTAAGAATGCGTACACGGTTTTCCGATAAAGCTTCAATCAGCCATGCGTGGTGCACATCCAGGCGGCTATCACTGTTCTCCTCCCCGGCCCAGCCATGCCATGCCAACCGGGCAGGCTGGCCTTTAACGGGAGCCACATGTTCCACACATTGCGACTCCACCGGGAAACCAAAGGTTTCGAAATAAAACCGGGCTCCCAGGCTCAGCTCTGGGCCTTTATTATCGTAAAAACGGGCATTAGCAGAGTTAGCGTAATAACCCGGCCATTGTGCTGGCACATTCAGCAGAGGCCAGATGTCTTCCACACCTAATCCTTCCACAATCACTTCATTGGAACAGAAATTATCGGTAAATCCAGGAACATAACCCGCGGGCCAAATGATATCGCTCATGTGCGGCTCCTTATTTATTTGTTGAAAAGCGTTTATTTGTTGAAAAGAGATGCATAACTGATGGGCAAATCATCGGCAAAAATAAGTTATAAATCTAATCCTGAAAATTAATATACATCATCATTATTTTGTATATCTAAATACAACCCGTGCTAATGCAGCAACACAAAAAAGCCAGGTGCTGAACACACCTGGCTTAACCCATTACTTCACATTCAGTGCAACGGCACTATTACCCGCTTAAAGCCCGCAAGCCGGAAGCGTTTCCCAGCGCGGCGCTTTCAGGTTGCCCGCAAAATGCCACACTAACTCGGCTAACAACCCGGCCAGGGATTGACCGGTTTCAGGTGGTAACCCCTGTAGAGTGAGCACCTGAGTCAGTGCCAGGCAGTAATCACACAACAACTCGGGGCTGGGTTCGAAAACCGGGGCTTCGGGCAGGACATCTGCCACAAACTGCTCAAGCAGATGCGGGGGGATTGGGTCATCCAGGGTTGGGCGCAATAGTGCAAGTGCTGCATTCAGCCGGGCAAGCAACGCCATTTTCAATGCAGGATCATCGCTTTCCAGCATGGTCTGAGCAAAATGCTCGCAGTAAGTGGCCAGTTCGGTGAAATCAGTTGCAGCACTAAAAGGAACAGACAGCAAATGGCTGCCAAGGGTGAGGATTGTTGCCATAGGGCACCTCCAACAAGGAATTGATTTTTCCCGCCACCGGAAATGCCAATTTCACGGGTGGCGGAACCGAACAGGGTTGGCATAACCGGCCTTGTTGGACCCCGGCGCACCTTACGGTGCCCCCGCCCGGCCCGCCATTGAGGTGTAACCGTGCGCGCAACATAGTAATTTAGAACCATGTTACCAACAAGGGTGATGCAGGATGCCAATCCTGGCACCTGAATTTGCAGGTGCGGAAAAAGCGTACCGGGAATGGAGAACCGCAGCAAGCTCAGGACTGGAACCGGGCCCGCAAATTTACGAAAAACCAACCAATAAGAGGGCAAAACACCCGTAGCGCAACAACCCCCTTTTCCACCAGACTGAAAACCACCCCCTCCGTTCCCCCCGCTAAGTGACACAAGCCCTGCTTTTATTGTACTCAGGGAAGATAAGCCAATAAAATCAGGAAAGTTCACCAAGCGCTATGACAACGCAATATCCCCTTTACAGATTTTACCGGCACTATGATTGTTGGCGCTTCAGCAGAACAATGACAGGCAACAGTGTAAAATTCAGCTTGCTTAAGTAATTTCACGTACCAAAGTGTGCCAGGCTCCGGAGCTGGCAGCATCTTTGTTGAGTGCAGGTGGCTCCTTTGAAAATTGAACACGCGCAAGAGCAAGATTTCAGGCAAGTGCTGTCGGTTATTAATACAACCATCAGCACCATTTACCCCAAATATTATCCGGCGGGCGTTGTACGTTTTTTTCTCGAACACCACGCGCCAGAAAAAGTACAACAATCAATTAAAAACAGAGAGATATATATTCTTTCCAGCAATGGCATTGTCGTTGGAACGGGAAGTATCTCTGGAAATGAAATCGGGCGGTTGTTTGTTCTGCCGCAATACCAACGGCAAGGGTACGGGAAACTGCTGATGGATTTTCTGGAAAGAACTGTGCTGGAGCGATATGGTTCAGTAACACTGGATGCCTCCTTACCGGCAATACGCTTCTATATGCAGCGAGGCTACAGGCTCATCTCTTTTGAATCGGTTACAACCGCCAGTCAGGATGTTCTCTGTTATCCAGTCATGTCACTGCACCGATGAATACACCAGGTATCAACGTCTGGTACAGCCAGGTTAGCAAACCACGCATTCCCTGGCCTGTTGCGGGTTAGCCGCATGCCCACACTCAGGTGGGCACACTGTGAAACCGCTAATCAGTCATTAATCACTTTGGTTGCCGGTAACCGGGCACCCGCCCACAGGCTGAACAGTAGATACAAACCACAGGCACTAACAAAGGTGACCGGGGCTGAAAATACTGCCACAGCGGAGGTGGCATGCATTAATGCAATACCTATCGCAACGCTGATAAACCAGGCACCAAGGCCCGTCAGGTTGATGGCACTATTTTCACGGTCTGCCTGTACATTGCGGGCAATACCGGCAAGGGCAACGCCCACCCAGGCCACCACAAACACGCCCTGGTAAGCCAGTGCCTGCAACAGCCAGGCGAACACATCTGCCAGCATCAGAATATAGACTGCTACACCCACCACACAGGCCCACACCACTTTGGGGAGCTTCACCTTAAACAGGCTGTGGAAAAATACCTGCATATTCACCGTTGCCAGGTAGTAGTTCGCGGTATTAATCCGGGTTTGGGTTACCCAGACAAACCCCAGCCCGGCCAGCCCCAGCAGGTTGAGTATTGCCACCACAACAGATGTTTCATTTAAGGCTGTACCGGCCGCAAAGGTGCTGGTGAGGTAGATCCCCGCCATGCCATTGAGCAAGAAAGTCACCAGATAAAACGGCATCCCAAAATTGAAACGCGCGTGGTACTGGCTGTCTTCCTCTTTACCAAAGCGTGCGTAGTCAAAGGTGTACATCATCAGAACCCAAACACCCATATAAGATGTAAAACAGTTCCACCAACCCCAGGGCGACGGTGTGGCAGGCCCCAGTTGCAGCCAGTTAGCCTGGTAACCATGAATGGTTACCGACATCACGATGGTCGCCAGTAACCCCAGCAGATAAAACGGCAGCAGCACGCCATTAAATTTGTCCAGCCAGTGCTGCACACTGCCAAAAATCAGCGGCACACTGTAAACCACCACCAGCGCAGCGGCAGCCCAGTACACCAGCCCCGGAAACAGGTGGTTAAGCGCAAACGCAATCACCGAGCCTTCAAATACCGCATAGTAAATCGCGGTAGAGAAAAAAATCAGGGTTGCCAGCGAAGCCCCTAACTGGCCAAACAGGCGGCGCGAAAACTGAGCGACAGATAACCCACTGCGAATGGCAAAACGGCTAATAACACCATTAATCAGGCCATAAGTGATAACCGATAACACCATGCCAATAATGGCGTTAACCGCGCCGTAGGCCATCGCCAGCGATGCACCCACCACAATGTAAAACACCGCACTACACACTGCCCACCATGCCATGGTGAGTGACAATTTGCCCATCTGTGCCGGCTCTGGCGAATTTTGCACAGCCCGGGATTGTGGAGCTGAAGCCATAGCAACCTCCTGAAACGAGTAGAGACCAGTGATCTATGCCGCGGGGCTTACGCCCCGGGCGACGTTAACGCAACACGCGAGTGAGTTCAGCCAGCCTGTATTGTGATTCGCGACGGGCAACCAACGCCTCTTCCAGCGTGACGGGAATAAACTGCACACGCTGGTTAGGCTGTAATTGCCCAAGAATGGGCAGGTCACAGCTAATCACCGTACCCAGCGTCATATACCCGCCGCCAGACACGGCATCACGCAACAGAACAATAGGTTCCAGCCCACCGGGCACCTGAACCGAACCAATGGGATAACAGGCATCAACAATATTTGAAGGGTCCGAGCCCGCACCAAAAGGCGGCTCTTCTGGTTTAAAGGCTAAAGGTGTGCCACCTTTCAGCCGGTAACCGGTGCGGTCTGCTTCGGTACTAACATGCCAGGTATCAGCAAAAAAGGTGTCTACAGCTGCATCGGTCAGGCGATGGATATACAGCCCCGGCAGCATCCGTAATGTGACAGATTTTGGGAATTGCGGAAGCATGGGTCCGGGAACCGTTTTGCCCGCGCGTCGAAAGCGCTCAGCGGTTACAGGCAACACAGGCAGCGCATCGCCCGCGGCCAGTCGCCTTCCCTGGTAACCCCCCAGCGAGCCAAGCGTATAGGTTGAACGGCTACCTAACACTCGGGGCACATCAATACCGCCCGCAATGGCAAGATAAGCCCGGCAACCCTGGCGCGCCGGGGCAAAGCGCAGGCTCTGCCCGGCGGTGATAAGCAAAGCCGTGTGGCTGCTTGCTGGCTGGTTATCCACCAAGGGCACCATGCCCGCGCCACAAATGGCAACCAGCGCATTTTCAGTAAACTGCAATTCCGGGCCCAGTAGCGTCATTTCCAGCACGGCGTCATCCGGGTTGTTACCCACCAGCAAATTTGCCATCTGCATGGAATAGGGGTCCAGCGCACCAGAAGGTGGGATCCCCAGGTGGTAATACCCTTCTCTGCCGGTATCCTGCACTGTGGTGGCAAGGCCGGGCTTAATAACATTAATGGTCATACAGCCCCCGTTTCAGTTGCTGAGGATACCCTTGCGGGTCATTGAGGAAATCAGCCAGTGCAAAAGTGACTTTGCGGATACGTGGTGCAAAGTCACCGTTTTGTACCTGGCTGCACAGAGTGTCGTACTCAGCACGATCCACCGGGCGAAATTGCACGATGTCCCCCGCTTTGAAAAACACCATGTCTGGTTTGAGGTAGGCCAACCGTTGCGCCGGGTCATATATCGGCATAGGCGTAATGCCAAACAGTTGGTAACCCCCGGCTCCACGCACTGAGTATATGCAGCCAAAACACCCGCCATGGCCTAAAGACAACCCTGGCGTATCGGTGCGCGGGCGCAGGTATTTCGGTACCTGTAGCTGTTTTTCCCGTTCAACCATTTGGTACATAAATGGCAGGCCAGAAACAAACCCCACCATCGAAACAAACCAGGGCGTGTTGCTGTGAGCGGCAATAAACGCTTCGCTGTCTGTATAGCCGTTAATGTGGGCCGCGTAATCCAGGTCACTGCCACCCGGCTCCTGGTGGCGGTCACGAAAGCGCATCAGGGTTTCGTGTGTCCAGGGGTCGTTGTAAAACACAGGCACCTCAATGATGCGGGTTTCCAGGGTATCTTCCCCGTCATTCCCCGCTTCCAATACCTGAAGCTGTGCCAACAGCACATGGGGCGCTAACACATCCGGGTTAAAACGCACCTGAAAAGACGCATTCGCCAGGCAAATATCCAGCACGCCAGGCAACTGGCAGGCTTCCAGCGCCCGTGTCAGTTTCAGCCCACGGAAAAATGCCTTTAATGACATTTCACGGTCAATTTCGGCGAACAGGTGTTCATCGCCGCCGAAAGAGTAACGAATTGGGTTATTGGCCATAACGTCGTACCTCTCCGGCAGGCATCGCCACATTTTGCGTGCGCTCAGCCAGCCACTGTTCCAGCGTGGTTGTGGTAAATTCGCCAGCCTCCACCTGGGGAAGGCTCAGCAGCCATTTATGCAGCGAAGCGGTGTTTTTCACGCCGCGCAATTCCAATGAGGCCAGTGCCTGGCGGGCCCGCGCCAGTGCCTGTGGGCGGTTTTCTCCCCAGGTAATCACTTTCGCCAGCAAGGAATCATACCAGGGTGGAATGCAGTAACCGCTGAACACATGGCTGTCTACCCGCACACCTTCGCCACCAGGCCAGACCACGCCGTCAATCACGCCTGGGCTTGGGAAGAAATTTTTATCCGGGTCTTCGGCGTTGATGCGCATTTCACAGGCACTGCCACGCAAGGTAATATCCGACTGCGCAAGCGTCAGGGGTTCACCGTTGGCAATGCGTAACATCCACTGCACCAAATCCACACCAGTAACCATTTCCGTTACCGGGTGTTCCACCTGAATACGGGTGTTCATTTCAATAAAACAAAATTCGCCGCGCACTTCGTCAAACAAGTATTCCAGAGTACCGGCCCCCCGGTAACGCAAATGGCGGGCTAACTGCAGCGCGCTGTCGCACAAGGTTTTTCGTTGTTCGTCATTCAGTGCTGGCGAAGGCGCTTCCTCAAACATTTTTTGCCGCCGCCGTTGCAGTGAACACTCCCGGTCAAACAGGTGAACCACGTGCTCGCCATCGCCGAGGATCTGTACTTCTACATGGCGGGCCCGGGCAATAAACCGCTCCAGGTATACCGCGCTGGAACCAAATGCAGCTTTGGATTCACTCTGTGCAACGGGGAATTCTCTGGCCAGGGCTTCGTCGTTATCGACTACACGAATACCTCTGCCACCGCCACCAGCCGCTGCTTTAATCATGCAGGGGTAACCAATTTGTGCGGCATGGGCCTGGGCTGCCTGGACTGTTTCCAGTACCCGTGAACCCGGAACTACGGGTACACCGGCTTCAGCAGCCGTGCGCCGGGCTGCGGCTTTATCGCCCATCACGCGAATCGTTTGTGCATCCGGCCCCACAAAAATCAGCCCGGCCTGCTCCACGCGCTCGGCAAATTGCGCATTCTCAGACAAAAAACCGTAACCGGGGTGAATGGCGTTAGCGCCACTTTGGGTGGCTGCGTTCAGTAACGCGTTAATATTCAGATAACTTTGTGCAGCCTGCGCCGGGCCAATAATCACTGTTTCATCTGCCAGCCGGGCCGCAAGGCTGTCTTTATCTGCTTCACTGCAGGCCGCAACCACAGGAATACCCAACGCCTGCGCAGCACGAATAATGCGCACGGCAATTTCCCCACGGTTAGCAACCAGCAGTTTTGTTATTTTTCCTGCCATATCTCCTCCTGGGTGGTTATACATTATCAGTTTTTATTATGGCTATTGTTTGCCCCGGCTCGATGGCATCACCATTTTGCATGGCTATTTCTGTTATTGTCCCATCCACTTCAGCAAAGACTTCACTGAATTGTTTCATCACTTCAATTAACCCAATAACCGTATTTGCAGTGACTGTTTGGCCTGGTTCAACAAAAGGCTTAGCATCCGGTGATGGCTGGCGATAAAACACACCAGGCAGAGGTGATATAACTTCAAAATCAGACATATTTTTCTCCAGATAGTATTTATTTCGCCGCACTCGGGGAGGTAATTTTCACACCTTCATGAATAAGTGCCATTTTAACTGCGCTAATAATTTCCAGCGCACCGGGCGTATCACTATGAATACAAATAGAATCAAAATGAATTGGGATAATATTACCGGTTACGGTCTTCACTTTTCCTTCAAGGCAAGCCAGAAGAACTTTATCGACGATATCCTGCACTTTCAGGTGCCCGGTATTGCGGGTGAATACAATAACGCCTTGATCGTTATAGGCTCTGTCTGCATAAAACTCGGTAATGACAGGGTGCTCGAGCCGCTGTGCTGCCCGCCAGACAGCAGTGTTTGCCATACAGTATAAGTAGAGTTTGCTGTCCAGCCGGTGTAATGTTTCCACAAACTGTTGGGCTGCTTCTTCATCTTGTGCCAGGTGCATATACAATGCGCCATGGGGTTTTATATGTTGCAGTGGCAAACCAGATAAACTGGCAAATTCCCGCAGCGCCCCTAACTGGTAAATAATATCGTTAACAAGCTCATCAACGGGAATAGATAAATGGCGACGTCCAAATCCCTGTAAATCACGAAAACCCGGATGCGCGCCAATTGCCACACCATTTACTTTTGCCTGCTCAATGGTTTTACGCATAATATTTGGGTCACCAGCATGAAAGCCAGCAGCAATATTCGCAGAACTAATAACCGACATTAATGCGTCATCTACACCATCGCCAATGACCCATAACCCAAAGCTTTCACCTATATCTGAGTTAATATCTACCATTTTCATCATATATATTTCTTATTTATCGCAGGAGTTGTTGATTTAATATATGAGTATTTATTTTCATTCGGAAAGTAGTATTTTTAGATGGCGTAATATCAGAAAATCAGAAGGCTTAACATACGCAGCCTTTTTAGCTATGCAAACCCGAAAGACAGAGGAAGATGTTGATGCTTACCTTGCGCCAGGTTCGTTATTTTGTTGCCACGGCAGAGATGGGGCAAATCTCGCTTGCGGCTGTTCACCTGAATATTTCACAATCGGCAGTAACTGGGGCCATTAAGGAACTGGAGCAGTTGCTGGGGAAAAAACTGTTTTCCCGCTCCGTGCATGGCATGGTGCTGACCGATCACGGTAATCACTTTCTCAACCATGCCTACACCATTTTGCAAACTGTGGATAATGCGGTGCGCAGCGTGCCGGTTAACGATAACGGTGCGCGAGGAACTTTGCGCCTGGCCGCCAGTTACACGGTTATTGGCTATTTTCTGCCTTTCCATTTACAACGCCTGGCGCAAGACTACCCGCATATTGATATTCAGCTGTTTGAATATGAGCGCCAGGATATTGAGCAAGGTTTGCTGGACCACTCACTGGATATGGCGCTGGTGCTGACAGGCAACTTACGCCACCAGGATATCTACGCAGAAACGCTGTTTAATTCCACCCGCCGTTTATGGCTGCCTGCGCACCACCCGCTGTGCGCGAAATCGCAGGTAACACTTGAAGACGTGGCAGGCGAGCCTTTTATCATGCTGACAGTGGATGAAGCCGCAGACAGCGCCATGCGCTACTGGGAAGAAGCCGGGTTTCGCCCGGATATTATATTGCGTACCAGTTCCGTTGAAGCCGTGCGCAGTATGGTCGGCAACGGTTCAGGCATCGCGATATTGTCTGACCTGGTGTACCGCCCGTGGTCTTTGGAAGGGCGGCGTATTGAAACCCGCTCACTGGTGAATAATGTGCACCCTATGGGCGTTGGCCTTGCCTGGCGTAACGATGCTGAATTCACACCTGCCATGCTGGCACTGCGCGAATATTTCCGCAGCGCGTTTATTACCCAGCAAATTAATATGGTGCGGCGTTAATAAGGAAAAGGAATTTATCCACATCATTAACGGGTTGTGTTTTCCCCTAAGTTTTGCAGAACGCTTAACGCACGCTCAGCATCTTCAGCGGCCACAAACAGGTGGTCGTGATAGAAACCGGCTACCACATTGCAGCTTATTTTCTGGGTGGCCAGTGCCTGTGAAAACGCCGCCGTCAGCCCAACAGCTTCCAGTGATGAGTGCACTTCCAGGGTTATCCAGGCTGCCACATAATTGCACGGAAAGCCGGACTCGCGGGCAATATCCTCCGGCAATACCAGCGTAATACCTTCTTGCTCTCGCACCACAACCACTGCGTGAGTCGCTAACTGTTCAGGCAGCGTATTAGTCGTGCAAAAAACATAACGCCCAGGGTTATGGCGCGGTGACGCAGAAGCCAGCAGGCGTTCCAGGTTGGTTTCTCCAGACATCAAATCTCCTGTTTAATTACTCTTTATTTTTGGACAGTAACCATAAACCGCACAGCATGCCACCGGCCAACACAAAAATAGCCCATCGTGGTAACGGGTGCCGTTTCATTACTGACTTCCTCTCTTGCCTTTTCTGGCAAACCCTTTAGTATCGCCTTGTTCACCTGAACCCCTGGATCAGCAGACAGGGCATAACTGAGCTGGCTCACCCTTTGTTTAACAACGCGTATTTTGCGCGTGAATACAGACAGGAGCCACTCATGGCCGCTCAACGTATCTGGTTAAAAAACCCGCTGGCAATTGCCCTTCCCGCTCACAACGATGGCCGCGGTGGCATCGTGGTGGAAGGTAACCTGATTGATGAAGTCATCCCGGCTGGCGGGCAGCCATCACGCCCCTGTAATACCGTGTTCGATGCTCGCGAACACGTCGTGCTCCCCGGCTTAATCAATGCCCACCACCACTTTTACCAAACCCTGACCCGCGCCTGGGGCCCCGTCGTTAACCAGCCTCTGTTTCCCTGGCTGAAAACCCTGTACCCAGTATGGGCACGGCTGACACCAGAAGCACTGGCGCTGGCAAGCCAGGTGGCGATGGCGGAGTTGTTACTTTCCGGTTGTACCACAGTCAGCGACCACCACTATTTGTTCCCCGGCGGGCTGGAATCTGCCATTGATATTCAAATCGAAGCGGTGAACCAGTTAGGTATGCGTGCGTTACTGACCCGTGGCTCAATGAATCTGGGCGAGGACCAGGGTGGACTGCCGCCACGCCATACCATTCAGGACAGCGACACAATTCTGGAAGACAGCCTGCGGTTGGTGAAGCGCTACCATCAGCGTGGGCCAGGTGCGCGCATTCAGATTGGCCTTGCGCCCTGCTCCCCATTTTCCGTTACCCGCGAATTAATGCAGGAAATTGCCCGCCAGGCCGAAATGCTGGATGTACGCCTGCATACTCACCTGGGGGAAACCGACGACGAAACGCAATATTGCCTGGCACATTTTGGGCAGCGTTGTGTGGATTACCTTGAGGATGTTGGCTGGCTGAACTCACGGGTCTGGTTGGCGCACGGGATTCATTTCAATCAACAAGAGATTGCCAGGCTGGGTGCCGCTCAAGTGGGAATTTGCCACTGCCCGGTGTCCAACATGCGCCTGGCTTCCGGGATTTGCCCCACAGTGGAACTGGAGCAGGCTGGTAGTCCGGTGGGCCTGGGGGTGGATGGCTCAGCCTCCAACGATGCATCCAACCTGATGTATGAAGCGCGCCAGGCCCTTTATTTACAGCGCCTGCGCTATGGTGCGGAGGTTATCACTCCCGAACGAGTGATTGGCTGGGCAACGGCGGGCTCGGCACGGTTACTGGGCCGCACAGATATTGGTGAAATTGCCCCAGGGAAACAGGCTGATTTGGCGCTATTCCGCCCACAAGGGCTGGCATTCAGCGGCAGCCATTCGCCACTGGATGCGCTGATATTGTGTGGTGCGCAACAAGCCGACCGCGTGATGGTTGCCGGAGAATGGCGGGTCATTAATGGGGAGATTGCCGGGCTGGATATTCCTGAACTCATTAGCAAGCACCAGGCCGCCGCGAAGCAGATAATCCGCGAGGCCTGAGTTTATCAGCCCCGGTAGTGGGTTACCGGGGCTGAACGTAAGTAACAAACAGCCCGTTAGCGGCTGGCAACAACGCTCGCAGCCATGGTTTTATCCAGTGGGCGATAAAAATACCACCCTTGAGAAAATGCTTTGGGGATCTCGCGGGAGATAAAATGCACCTGATAGCGGTGTTCCACACCTTCAAACACAATGTCTTTATCTATTTCCCGTAACAACACTATCAGGTTCATCAATGTTTTGTTATTGATGGAATCCGTGCCGATGGCATTGGTAATAAATTTATCGATTTTAATTTTGTCGTAATTATTACTGGTGAGCCAGGATATATTTGAATATCCAGTACCAAAATCATCAATGGCAATATTGAACCCGCGGTTACGTAATACACGCATCCCTTTATCCACATCTTCCGTAGAAGCATTGGCCCGCTCGGTAATTTCCAGTACGACCTGATGTGGTGATAAGCCCACTGCACTCACTGATTCGCTAAGATAGTCGATAAAGGCAATGTCGCGAATATCATCCGGAATCACATTAATACTGACAAACAAATTATGTCTTTTCAGCGTGTCGCTAACTTCACGTAAAGCCATTTTAGTAACCAGCCGCGTAATAGTCTGGGCTTGCCCGGTTTGCTCTGCAAGCGGAATAAAAATATCCGGTGAGACATCCCCCAACAGTGAGTCGCGCCAGCGAATAAGCGCTTCAAAACCCACTATTTCCCCGGTTACTGTTCGCACAATAGGCTGGTACACCAGGGAGAAACTTTCATTGCGAATTGCATTTTTCAGCCGAACATCCATAGCCACCCTGCGGCGGCGATAAAAGAACAGCAGATAACTTGCCGCCAGGCCCAGGCCCAGCCCAACACATATTAATGCAACCTGGCCAACTATCGGTAAATCCGTAACATCTTTAAGGCCTGCACTAATTCGCACGCAAATACTGCCTTTTGGCCCGCAGCGCTCTATGCTATAGACAGAGTGCTTAATCCCCAGCTTGTCATAGATGTTACCCGCCGATAACGCATCAGACTGGCGGATAACTTTACCCGTTTCTTTCTGGATCAATGATAACGCCAGGCCATGTTCACGGACATTCCGGTCCATGGTTTCCATCATCATTGGCGAGACAAACAACACAATATCCCCGCTGGTAATTACGTCAGCGGCAATCCCTTTACCCAGCAAAGTTGCGTTATTAAACATCAACCCCGAGCCAATTTGTGTGACTACCTGCGGTACTGGCACCTGTACGGGGGGGTTAACCGGGCCAGAAGAGGTGCAAGTCATCAGGCCATTATGGGCAACGCCAATTTCACGAATAAATTCATATTTCCATAAGTCATTTTTTAGTTGCCCGACCACTTTTGGGGTACATTCGGCATTGCGATATTTGCCATTGAGCAGGCTTAACGCATTACGAAATTCTTCGGCAACCTCCGAAACACGGTTCAGAATAATAGCCGCTCTGTCATCAACAACTTTTTGTTGAACTGCACGGTATACCAGTGAAAACACACACAAAAAAATAACAAATACGCATAATAGGAAAACTGAAAACAGAAACCGTTTTTTTGCCCGCCATTTTCGCGCTTCGGACATATCTGAATCCCCTTTAAACAGAGAACTTATTAGTGCGCATCTGAATAATGATGCTTTAACACCCAATAACCGGCCTGAAGCTGGCAAAACACGAACCTGTGATTTAACCATACTCAGCAACTTTTTCGAGATTTTTCCAGCAAATCAGACAAACACCACTTAACTCTTGGTCTCCAGAGCAAAAGACCAACAAGAAAGCGACTACCCCGCCGCAAAGGGCGACATCATACAAGCCCGGTCATGCATTGAGTAGACACAATTAATTTAAGGTTTTTTTGCTAGCCAAATTCATTTTGGCGATTTTCGCCACAACTGAATGCTTTTACATTAAAACACGCTAAAATTCTTGCCTCACACGTTATTTTTATTTGCCATTTCCCCTGTTTTAAAAATGCGTCAAATCTCACCAGAGCCAGAAAACCGGCATATAGCAGCATTAATTCACTAAAACAGTTTTCTCTCACATTGAGTCAGGGTAGTCTCATAAGCCAGCCTTATTTTTGGCAATGAACTTTGTGAGTATTTTCTGCACCATTCAAAACCTATAATTACAAATGACGTAAAGAGACAGGATAACTATGGATACAACACTCGCCTCTTCAGCCTACGAAGAGCGCAACGTTGCTTTGTCACGCGCAAAGCGTGCAGCCTGGGGAAGTTTCGCAGGGGCAGTGGTAGATTGGTATGACTTCTTACTCTATGGCATTACTGCGGCGCTGGTTTTCAACCACGAATTTTTCCCGCAGATAAGTCCGGCGATGGGCACCCTGGCAGCTTTTGCTACTTTTGGTGTGGGCTTTCTGTTTCGCCCGCTGGGCGGCATTATTTTTGGGCACTTTGGCGACTTACTTGGCCGTAAACGTATGCTCATGCTTACCGTTTGGCTAATGGGCCTGTCAACTGCCTGCATTGGTCTGTTACCCTCTTTCGGCTCTATTGGTTGGTGGGCACCGGCAATGTTAGTGCTGCTGCGCGCCATTCAGGGTTTTGCTGTTGGTGGCGAGTGGGGCGGCGCGGCACTGCTGTCTGTAGAAAACGCCCCGGCTGGCAAAAAAGCTTTTTATAGCAGTGGTGTCCAGGTGGGTTATGGCGTGGGGTTATTGCTCTCTACGGGCCTGGTTTCTCTTATTAGCCATTTCACCAATGACAGCCAGTTCCTCGAATGGGGATGGCGCATTCCGTTCCTGTTCAGTGTGGTTCTGGTACTGGTAGCCTGGCGTATCCGTAACGATATGGAAGAGTCTGTCGAATTTGAAAAACAGGCGGTAGCGAAACCTGCCTGTGCTCGCCGTACTCTGCCCGTAATGGAAGCGATTCGCCGCCATCCTGGCAGTTTTTTGCTGATTATTGCGCTGCGCCTGTGTGAATTGCTGACGATGTATATCGTTACCACATTCGCTCTGAATTACTCCACAACCAACCTGGGCATGCCCAGGGAACTGTTTTTGAGTATTGGGTTATGTGTGGGGGCACTGAGTTGCTTCACCATTCCGCTGTTCGCTTTACTGGCCGATAAATATGGCCGTAAACGGATTTATATAACCGGCGCTCTGATTGGCGCTGCAAGTGCGTTTCCTTTCTTTATGGCTCTGGAAGCGCACTCCGTTGCCGGTATTATCATTTGCTCTTTGCTGCTGGCAAACCTGGCGCATGATATGGTGGTGTGTGTTCAGCAGCCTATCTTCACCGAACTGTTTGGTGCCAGCTACCGCTACAGTGGTGCCGGTGTTGGCTACCAGGTTGCCAGTGTGGTTGGCGGGGGCTTTACGCCGTTTATTGCTGCCGCTCTGGTCACCTTCTCTCAGGGCGCATGGCACAGTGTGGCGATTTACCTGATGGCCGGTTGCCTGCTGTCTGCCGTGGTCGCGTTTTTCATGAAAACAGCGCCCTGCGAAGAGTAATATCGGTAATGGCCTGGGCGATATCTCAGGCCTTCTGTTCTTTAGCGCCCTACTTCACGTTCAATGCGCCTAACTGTATTTCAGGCTGGCTGGCCAGCACAGCGCCTGTTGCGCGCCGTGTCAGCCACACAGGTTTCTCTCATCAACCGCGCCAGGCCCCCCTGCACCCCCGTCGGTGGCTGGCAAAATCGCCGCTTCGCGGACATTCGGCTTACCCCGGCAGGCTTTTCGGGTACCGCGCCGAGTCGGCTTCCTGCCTCAACGATTTCGATGCCACTAACCCCACCGCCTGTATGTTCTCAGCAAAAAACAAAGAAAATATACCGAATGCTTTATTCACAGCCACACCAGACAATACAAGCAATCCCGCACCTGCAGCGCTGGCTGGGTCGCGTAAAACCGGTGAACCGCAGAAAGGAAGACAAGGTTATTCCGCCTGGACGGCGGAATAAGGCGAAACGAGGCAGGACGCCGAGTCGAGCCGGCCGCAGGCTGACTGCCCGGAGGTGAACGCAGTGCGCAGCACCGGTTGCCCGCGAAAAACCGGATTGTTAAGGGGCGGGCCCCTTAACACGTTCACCGTCTGTGAAGCCACATTGACCACATCACTTCAGGTGAACGGAATTTTCACCTTACTGACATCAAGTGCAAAGTGAACGGAACTTTCACCAAACCAGCATCAGTGCAAAGTAAACGAAACTTTCACCACACTGACATCCGGTTCACAACAACCAATCAAAGATGAAAAGCAACACTCTTACCTGTTGGCAGCGTCACACTCAGGCTTAACTCCCCACCTAACGCCTGCACATAGCGCTTCAGTGTAGAAAGCCGCGGATCATTACCAGCCTGCTCCATTCGCGCCACAGAAGGCTGTTTTACCCCCATAGCTGCAGCCAACTCAGTTTGTGAAATATTCAGTTCATCACGCAACATGCTAAGCGCAATCTGGATACTGGCAGCCTCAACCCGCTCAGCTACACGCGCCTGCATTTCAGGGCTTTCTTTAGCCAGAAGCTCTCTGTAAGTTGCCATAATTATGTCTCCAGTTTTATAAGATGTTTGCGGTATTCCGAATCGGCCAGTCTGATCATGTCTTTATAAAAGCGTTGCTTGTTTAACCCAGTTTTATCACCAGCACACAAGACAATCGCCTGCCGGGTGGGGTCAAAAGCAAAAAACGCTCTGACAGGATTACCGGCATGCTGTATACGCAGTTCCTTCATGTTTGCAAAAGAAGAACCTTTTAATGTATCAACATACGGCCTGCCTAATTTAGGACCAAATTTCTCCAATACACCCATAGCAGCATAAACCGACTCCCTGAGAGCATCTTCCTGCTCCAAAAACCACTCATCAAAACACTCCGTTGTTATGATTTCCCACATAATAAGCCTATAGTGAATTCGCTATAATTGAGGTTATAACGAATTCACTATAATCTCAATAAAACAGCCGTCACAAATCCGCGCCCCATGACAAAGAAAATATACCGAATGCCTTACCCACAGCCACACCAGACAATACAAGCAATCCCGCACCTGCAGCGCTGGCTGAGTCGCGTAAAACCGGTGAACCGCAGAAAGGAAGACAAGGTTATTCCGCCCGGACGGCGGAATAAGGCGAAACGAGGCAGGACGCCGAGTCGAGCCGGCCGCAGGCTGACTGCCCGGAGGTGAACGCAGTGCGCAGCACCGGTTGCCCGCGAAAACGGGGATTGCAAAGGGGGCGGGCCCCCTTTAGCCCGTTCACCGGCTGTGAAGCCACATTGAGCAAATCACTTCAGGTGAACGGAAATAACCACACTGCAAAAAGTGAACAGAACAGTCACACCAGCCCTGGTGACCAGAACCAGCCACACCAGACCTGGCTAAACTGAAACACCCCCTCTTACTTTTTACCCCGCGCCGCCACAACCTCCTGCGCCACATTATCCGGCGCCTCAGCATAATGATGAAACTCCATACTGAACGTGGCACGCCCCTGGGTCATCGAACGCAGAATAGTCGAATAACCAAACATCTCCGATAACGGCACATCCGCCCGGACAATGCGGCTCCCTACCAACTCTTCCATACCCTGAACCATGCCGCGGCGTGATGACAAATCCCCCATCACGTTACCGGCATACTCTTCCGGCGTCTCTACTTCCACATGCATCACTGGCTCCAGTAACACCGGAGAAGCACGGCGGGCGGCTTCACGAAACGCCATACTCCCCGCCATACGGAATGCCATTTCTGAGGAGTCCACTTCATGGTAAGAGCCAAAGGTCAGCGTGGCTTTGACATCCACCACCGGGTAACCGGCCACCACCCCCGTAGACAGGGCATCGCGAATACCTTTTTCCACAGAAGGAATGTACTCTTTCGGCACCACGCCGCCTTTAGTGGCATCGGTGAAGGTAAAACCCGCACCAGGCTCCTGCGGCTCAACGCTGATAACCACATGGCCGTACTGCCCTTTACCACCAGACTGGCGAATAAATTTGCCTTCCACATCGCTTACCGCTTTACGCAATGTTTCACGGTAAGTTACTTGCGGGCGGCCAATTCTGGCTTCCACGCCAAACTCACGTTTCATGCGGTCGACAATAATATCCAGGTGCAACTCGCCCATCCCGGAGATAATCGTCTGGCCAGATTCTTCGTCTGTCCGCAACCGGAATGACGGGTCTTCTGCCGCCAGCCGCTGTAACGCCAGGCTCATTTTTTCCTGGTCGTCACGGGTTTTCGGCTCAATCGCCAGCGAAATAACCGGTTCCGGGAACACCATGCGTTCCAGGGTAAGCACCGCCGCCGGGTCACACAGCGTTTCCCCGGTGGTGACATCTTTCAGGCCCACACAGGCAGCAATATCACCGGCGTGCAGCACATCCACTTCGTGGCGGTTATTGGCATGCATTTGCACAATACGGCCAATACGCTCTTTCTTGCCAGTACCCGGAATGTACACCTGGTCACCTTTATGCAACGTACCGGAATACACCCGGATAAAGGTTAACTGGCCCACATACGGGTCGGTCATCAGTTTAAAGGCCAGTGCGGAAAACGGCGCTTTTTCATCGGCAGCACGAGTCACTGGTTTTTCATGTTCATCCAGACCACTGACGGGTGGAATGTCCAGTGGCGATGGCATCAGTGTCACCACAGCATCAAGCAACAGTTGCACACCTTTATTTTTAAATGCACTACCACACAGCACTGGCTGAATTTCACCGGCAATCGTGCGTGCGCGCAGGCCATCAAACACGGCCTGTTCAGGCAACTCACCACTTTCCAGATAACGGTCCATCAGGGCTTCACTGGATTCAGCCGCCGCTGCCAGCAGGTTTTCCCGCCATTCGCTGGCTAATGCCTGTAGTTCCGCCGGGATGGGCTCATAACGGAATGTCATCCCCTGGTTTGCTTCATCCCAGTACACCGCGTGCATTTTGATCAAATCCACCACGCCAGTGAAGTGCTCTTCACTGCCAATCGGCAACGTAACCGGCACCGGGTTGGCATGCAGGCGGTCTTTCATCATTTGCACCACCCGCAGGAAATCGGCCCCCTGGCGGTCCATTTTGTTAACAAACGCAATGCGCGGAACATGGTATTTATTTGCCTGGCGCCACACAGTTTCAGATTGCGGCTGCACGCCGCCTACTGCGTCATACACCATAACGGCACCATCCAGCACACGCATGGAACGTTCTACTTCTATTGTGAAGTCCACATGCCCTGGGGTGTCGATAATCGTAATATGGTGTGGCTCGAAATTATGATCCATACCCGGCCAAAAGCAGGTAACAGCAGCCGATGTTATCGTTATTCCACGTTCCTGCTCCTGGGCCATCCAGTCGGTTGTTGCCGCGCCATCATGAACTTCGCCCAGTTTATGGCTCAGGCCAGTGTAAAACAGGATACGTTCCGTGGTAGTGGTTTTACCGGCATCAATATGAGCCGAGATACCAATATTGCGATAACGTTCGAGGGGGATGGGTCGGGGCATAATGCGTCCTTAGTCTGTAAGACCAGTTTTTGCACAGAAACCATTTTCTGCGCTTCATCAATGAGACACATCATAGTACAACTGTACGAGTATAATCGAACTATTATTATCATCGTTGTTATTTGTCAAAACTGACCACCCGGCATACATAGCAAGAGGCAGGGTGTTCAGGTATATTACGCCCTCGCCGCCTGCGGCGGAAAACGAACCACAGGAAGCCTATGAAGCACCATCCCGAACGAGAACAAATTCGCCTTGAAAATGTCCTGCTGGCACTGGGCAACCCTATCCGTCTTGATGTAGTGAAAAGCCTGGCCGAACAAGGGGAGCAAGCCTGCGGCACACTGCGCCGTGACGTAGCGAAATCCACCATGACTCACCACTGGCGCGTGCTGCGCGACAGCGGCATTATCTGGCAGCGCCCACAAGGGCGGGAAAATTTGATTTCATTGCGCCGGGAAGACCTGGATGCGTTGTTTCCCGGCTTACTGGAAACGTTGCTGAAAATTATTTAACCCCAGGTTTTGCGCCCTGGATGCGCACCTGCAACTGGTGGCGTTCGTTATAGAAACGGCGGTATGCCAGGTACCCGGCAAGAATGGTTGACAGACTCGCTGTTGATAACAGCATAAACGTTACCATTATCTGGTACTTAATCGCTTTTACTGGGTCGATACCGGCAAAAATCAGCCCAGACATCATACCCGGTAAACTTACCAGCCCTACCGTTTTCGCTGAGTCCACCGTCGGAATCAGCGCCGCACGAATGCTGTCGCGAATCAATTGCGCCGAGGCCTGCTTCGGGGTTGCTCCCAGGCTGAGCATTTCCTGAATCCGCTGTTGTTCTGAAGAAAACCGCTGGCCAAGGTTGTTGTAACACAACCCCACGGCGACCATCGCATTACCGGCTATCATCCCGGAAATCGGGATAACCTGCATGGGGACAAAGGAAATTGACCCGGTAAATACCAGCACACTGAGTGTCAACACTGCGCCACAGGTAATCGCCACAAACGAAATCACAAAGGCCTTATCAATATATTTACTGCGCTTTTTGGCATTCCACGCCGCATTCAGGCAGATAAACAACACCATCAACACCGTTAGCAGTGCGTGGTTGACATCAAAGATGTATTTCAGCACATAGCCAACTGCCACCAGTTGTACAATGGCGCGGGCAATGCTCCACACCATATCCCGCTCCAGCCCCAGTTTTTCTCTGTTGCTGATGACAATCGCCACCACCACCAGTACCAGGGAGAGCGCCAGCGATTCATTGGTGATGTTATGCTGATTCATGGGTTATCTCCTGCTCCTGCTCCTGTTCTTCCTGTTGGCGAGCGGGCAACGTTATGACATCACCCAATTCATGTAGCTCGCGGGTGTCGTGTGTCACCCACAGCACGCCAAGATGCTGTTCTTTCACCAGCCCGGCAATCAGTTTATGTACCGTCTGTTTATTTTCTTCATCCAGCGCGCTGGTGATTTCGTCCAGCAGTAAAACCTGGGGCAAAAATTGCAGGTTGCGAATCAGGGAAACACGTTGTTTTTCGCCACCAGATAACGACTGGATTGATTTTTCCAGGGTATCTTCCGCGAGGTTTACCGTTGCCAGGTCGGCGCGTAAACGGGCTTTATCCGGTTTTTTCTGGCGCAAAACCCAGGGAAACGCCAGATTGTCGTACACCGTGTCGCCAAACAGAGCCGGGGTTTGGGTGCAATACCCCACGGCCTGACGCCAGGCTTCTGGCGTGAACGCCGCACTTTCACGCCCGCTCAGCAACAGCGTGCCGTTATCTGGGGTAAGTAATCCACCAATGATTTTTAATAAGGTGCTTTTGCCGCACCCGGAAGGGCCGGTAATCAGGCGGCATTCACCCGCATTCACCTCAAGGGAAATGTCGGTAAGAATAGACTGACCACCGGACTGATAATTGACATGCTGCACAGCCAATAAAGGAGAAGACGCCATTTTTCACCCGTTTTACTGATGTTTTTCATCAGTATACCCGTGGTTTCAGGCAAAATCCCCAGGTTATCTGCGTGTAAAACCACCCGGTTATATCCGCTGAACCCGATATTCTTCCATCAGCGCGGCATAACGAGCCTGTTCTATTTTAATACGGGCAGAAATCGCACCGGGCGAGTCATAAATAGGCTTTAACGAGTTAACCCGTAATATTTCAAGAAAGTCGTAACTGACTATCATATTTTGCATAGCCGCCTGCAGGGGCTTCACAATATTGTCTGGTGTACCGGCTGGCAAAAACCAACCATACCAGCCGGTCAGGTTGATTTGCGGGACGCCCTGTTCCCGGCAGGTAGGCACATCCCAGCCCGGCACCCGAAAAGGGCTGGTAACCGCAATGGGCCGCAAAATACCATTGCGCAGTAACCGGGCACCATTGCCGCCAATCAGAAAAGCGGCGGCCAGGTAACCTTCCAGTAAATCGTCAATGATCATGGACGTTCCCCGGTATACCTGGGGCTGTAACGCCACGCCTTTTTCCCGGCTAAGAATTAACTGTGCCATATTGCCCGGCGAGCCAAACTGGGCAAAGCCGATATTATTGAAGGAGGGGTTTTTCTCCACCCAGCGTAAGTAATCATCCAGGGTTTTTACTGCCGGGTCGACAACCGGGCCAAGCGCCATAAACAACGCATATTCCCCGGTAATAGCGAGGGGAATAAAATCGCGCTCAGGAGAGTATGGTAACTGGCGGTATAGTGAGGAAAATGCCGTCATTTGCGGTGACTGCGCCAATAATATGGTGCTGCCATCCCGTGGAGCCTGGCGCATATAACGCATAGCATGAATACTGTTTTCACCCGGCATATGTTCCAGTTTCCAGGTACGCTGGGGGTAAAAATCAGGCAGCAGGCCCAGTATTTCCTCACCCAGTTGGGTTCCCAAACCGGTACGCCCGTAACCAAATATCGCTCGGTTTGCTGCACCTTTTGGGTCAGTATGCGCGCCGCTGGCCATCCGGGGTAACAGCATTGACGCGCCAAGTCCTAATAATGCCCTGCGAGATACTGCCATAGCATTTCCTTGTTAGTCGGTATTCAAACACGGCGAATTTGGTAGCTGTCCACCATGCTGGCGTAATAATCCTGCTCTTCCTTAATCCGCTCCCGAATCGCTTTCGGCGTTAAATCAACAGGTTTTAGCGAATAGCGTGCCAGAACCTGTTGGTAATCCCTGCTTTCCAGCCCTGAATGAATGGCATCGTGCAGGGGCTCATATACCCGGTCGGGGATATGAGCCGGGGCAAACCAGCCATACCAGCCATTAATATCCATATCTGCGACCCCCTGTTCACGGCAGGTAGCCACATTTTCCCAGCCAGGGTGGCGTTGTTTACTGGTCACTGCCACTGCCCGTAATTCACCAGAGGCATACCTCTCTGGCGAATTGCCAGCAATCACCAGACCTGCTGATAAATAGCCACGGCGCAAGTCATCAATCATCATGGATGAACCGTAATAGGCAACTGGCTGCAGCGCGACTTCTTTGCTGTGGGCAATAATCGCCTGAGCTACCTGGCCACTTGAACCATACTGGGTGAATCCAAGGTTGCGGTATTCAGGGTTTCTCAGCACCCATTCCAGAAAACCATCAAGGGTTTTCACTTCCGGGTCGACTAGTTTTCCCAGTGTCAGTAACAGTGTGTATTCCCCCATAATTGCCAGTGGGCGGAAATCGGCCAGTGGGTCATAAGGCAGGGAGCGATAAACACTGGGCAGCAGCGTCATTTGCGGTGACTGGACCTGTAACAATATGGAACCATCGGCATGGCCGGCTTTCACGGTTTCCACTGCTTTCAGGCTGTTATCCCCTGGCAAGTTAACCAGGTGGTAACGGTTTTTGTCATAAGTTTGGGCAATCAGCGAGATCATATCTTCGGCCAGCACACTGCCAATCCCGGTACGGCCGTACCCAAAGACTAACTCGCCTCTGGTTGTGGGGTGGGCCCCATAACTCAGGAAAGGAGCCGCCAGGCAGGCAGTGGCCCCTGCTACAAATGCTCGTCGGGTTAAACTCATCGTTCACTCCTTGGCTAACCTACTGGTTAAGCTCAGCAATAACGATTTGCCATACTCTTAGCCCAATCCGTGAGATCAGGCTTTCCGGTGCCAGGGGCAGAACCACATCACCTTGTAAAATCTGTTGCCCGGCGTAGCGCTGGTTATCCAACGTAAATGCTATACGGTGCATCGCCACCAGCGGAATGGCTTCACCTTGCTCCCCTTTTAGCGAATCAATTTTGCCGCCCCACAGCGAACTTAGCGCAGGGGGCGCAATAAACTCGGCGCTACCTGGATCCAGGCGCGCAATACGTACCTGAACCGCTGGCAATGTAGGCGCATCGGGAATAAACGTACCCGTAATACCCGGCTTTAACCCATTGATATAGCGCTCATCTACATAACCGCTCACATCCCAATGTTCAGGCTGTACCACCCGTGCAAGGACTTGTGACGGGTCTACCCATTGGCCCACCGCCAGCCCGGGTTTGAGGTCGACCACACGCCCGGAAACCGCTGCTCGCCAGGTAAGCTGCTCGCGTTGTTTCTCAAGGCCTGCCAGGTTGTCAGTGGCTTCTTCCAGTTGCTGGCGCAGTACCAGTGTCTCCACTTTCTCACGCTCTGAACCGCCTATTCGGTTAAGACGAAATTGCAATAAATCGCGGTTAAGTTCAGTTTGTTGGTAACGAAAAGTGAGTTCAGGGGAGCGAAACTGCATTAATAGCTGCCCGGCAGAAACCTGCTCACCATCACGCACCTCAAGGCGCACCAGTTGCGCATTTTCTGGCACAGTAATGGGTTGCTGAATTTGATAACTGGCAATTGCTGGCACATTCACTGAGGCAGGCAGTGGCACAATAAATACGCCAATACCGGCCAGTAACAGCAGCAGTAGTGCCACACGCCGCAGTGGGTGTAACCGCTGGCGATAACCAAGGCTGGTTTTCGCCATTTGTACCAGAGGCACCAACACATAATGCACAATAAACCAGGCAAAAACGGCAAGCCCCAGCGCCGGGAAAAGAAAGTGCCAGGCAAAGTACCCAATCCCCAACACCAGTGAGCGCTGGTAAATAAACACCAGCACACCATAGCAGGCCATCAGTTTCGGGCGTGTGTCCTGCAAGGGTTCCGGTGGATCGACAATCTGGCCAAATAACAACCGGTAGCCGTAATAACGCATTAGCGCAAAGGCGCGTGGTTGCAGGTTTTCAACCCGTAACAAATCGCTGAGAAAGTAATAGCCGTCAAACCGCGCGAGTGGGTTCAGGTTCAGTGCCAGTGTGGTGACCCAACTGGTGGTTGCCACCACAAAACACACACCTCGCAGTGTGCCTGGCGGGAGTACCGCCCAGGCTGCGGTAGCCAGCCCGGCGACCAGGCTTTCTGCAATAATACCGCCCAAGGCAATCCACATCCGTTTGTGGGGGTTGGTTATCATCTGCGCCCGGGTTAAATCGGTATACAGCAAAGGGAACACCAGGTAGAGTGCCACGCCCATTTTGCCAGGTATCGCCCCCAAACGTAGTGACACAGCGGCATGGCCCAGCTCATGGCAAATTTTCAGAACAACCAGTGCCACCCCAAAACTCAACATGGCAGATAACGTTGTAAACTGGTGGAAGGTTGCCAGATAACTGTCCCACTGGCGCGCCACCAGCCACACACCACTGAGTGTGATAGCCCCCCACAGGCACCACAACATAGCCCACACACCGGGGATTCGCATGCTGGCAAGAAACCGCAACAAGGGCACTGGGTCCCACAATGGGACATGAACCATGCGCGGCGCTGCAAGCAGGCGGGATGCCGATGAAGCCACCAGGCTTTGCCAGGGCTGGCCGCTCACTAACTTGTGTTGTTGCAAAAACTGAACGAACGCCCGGAACTGGCCGGTATCAAGGCTTTCCCCTTGCGCCGCCAGGCTTTGCTTCAAATCGCCCAGGGTACGGCAATCAGGCCGGGACAAAAACAGTAAATCCGCTTCGCCTATACGGAAGAACAGATGTTGCCAGGGGTCGTAGAGTTGCCAGTCCCCTGGGTGCTCACCGGGTTGCAGGCGAATATCCTGGCGCAGGCTGGGCAGTGTTTGGGTGTCATCGTTCATGGCTACACTCCCGTATGCTGGCGCACCCAGGCGATGGGGCGGCGTAAAAGCTGGAACCAGAGTGGTACGGTTTCGCTGTAAACACGAGCGGTTCCCCTGGCACCTATACGCGGGTAGCCTTCACCGGGCTGCAGGTCTGCCAGCAGAACATAGCTGCTGATACCTTCTGCTGTGGTTTGCGGGGTATAACTGTAACTGCTCAGTGAGGCGTGCCAGGCTTTCATTGGTGAACTGTCGAGAAACAGCGTGACATCACCACCTTGTTTCAGCGGGATATTATCTTTCAGAGGCAGGTCGATACGGAACTGGATGCGCTGAGGATCCGCGATTTGCATAATTTCCTCCCCTACCCGCACTGGTTTGCCTTCCCACTCCCGTTTATTAGTGAAAATCGCCACGCCGTTCACTGGCGAAGTCACCTGAGTGCGCTGGTACACATCAGACATATACTGGTAGTTCACCTTCGCCAGTTGATATTCAGTACCGGCTATCGCCATTTCTGCCCGAGCATCCGGGTCATCAAAGGCGGCGCTGTTCACCTGTTCACTACGTGCCTCGGCCACCGCCAGTTTGCGCCCGGCAACCACCATTTCGTTATAGGGTTTTAAGTCTTCAAACTGGAGCAGCGCATCGCCTTGTTTTACCGGGCTGTTAGGTTCTACGCGAATTTGGCGCACCACCCCTTCTATTGGGGCTGTCAGTCGCCATGGGTCGCTGGCAACCACTTCTACTGGTGCTACCACACTGAGCGGTACAGGAATAAACCCGCAGGCAATCAGTACCAACGGTACTACCCAGAGCAACGGTTTGAATCGATGCGACCCGGTTGCCAGGCTGCGTTTGCCTTCCAGTGCCAGCCAGGCGTGGGTATAAGTCCCGGCCAGGCGTTGCGCCAGTGAGAGTTCCGCAGGTAAAAATGGCTGCTGGCTGCGCAGGCAAATCAATCCGGCCTCCACCTGGCCGTTCTGGCCAAGCGGCATCCACATTCCGTAAGGCAGCGCGTGGTTTTTTAATAAGGGCTGGTCGCTTTCCGCCAGAGTGAAAACATGCTCTTGCTGCAACGCCTTACCACGCAGGTGCAAGTATTGCTCCATTGCCAGTAGTAAAGGGGATTTGCGGTCTGCATGGGAGATATCGGAAACCTGGATAATTTTCAACCGGCCACTAAAACGATGGCGCTGGCAAACCATAGCCTGTTCAAAGGGCAGCAATTGCCGGGAAGCGTTCACCAGGTGCACCAGCAAAGAAGGCGTGTCGGGCAACTTGCGAATAGCCTCTTCAAACTGCAGGAGTTTGAGTGCCTGTAACGCCAGCCCCTGGTTGGCTGGAGTGTGTTGTTGTGACGGGCTGGCCGGGTTGTCTTTTGCGGTTTGCCTGCCATTATCAGGTTTGTTTGGATGTAGTTGTTCCACCTTCTGGCGCATATTAATCATGAGCCGCCTCCTTCTCAGTGAATACAACCTGGCCACTCATCCCCGGCGCAAACTGCACGCTGGCACCGTATTCGGTATCCAGCACACCAATTACTTTGACGGTTTTACTCACGGCATCAATTTGCGGCAGAACGCGCGTAATATGCCCGGCGCTGGAACTATGGCTTTCCTGCGCTTCAAAGGTAAACTCACTCCCTGGATGCAGCCAGGTGAGCCAGCCTGAAGGCACAATGATATTAAGTTCGAGTTCACCTGGGTCAACAATGGTCAACAAAGCCTGCCCGGCGGAAACGGCTTCCCAGGGCGCTACTTTCAGTGCCTGTACCTGGCCGTCAAAGGGCGCACGGATTTCACAATAACTCACCTGGATTTCCAGGCTTTTTGACCGGGCCAGCGCTTTGCGATATTCCCCTTCAGAGGCAATCAGGTCGTAACGGCCCACGGACTGGAATTTATCCAGTTCGATATTGGTGTCCCAGGCACTTTTTTTCACCCTGACCTCCTGGCGTGCAGCTTCGGCTTCAGCACGCGGTAGAGCACAGTTAAAACTGACCAGTAAGTCGCCCTGGCGGAATGCCATCCCTTCCCGGTAAGGAATCTGTTCGATTTGCGCAGCCAGTTCAGAAGACAGCGTGGCATCGTGCACCGCCCGCAAAATACCCTGCGCCTGGTGGGTTTCCGCCCAGGCAAAACCCGATGTCGCCATACCCGCCAGGCCAGCGATTCCCAGAAATGCGCAATACCCAATCATCTTTTTCATTGTTTTTCGCCCTCCTCCCTGACCAGTTGCGGAAGGGTCGTGATTTCTTCTGTCCAGTACTCCTGCAATTTGCCAGCAATCATTGCTACAGATTCTTTATCGGTATTACCCAAATCAAAGCTGTCGATACCCATTGATGCGTATAAATTCGCATAGGCATTTTGTAAATCGGCGTAGGCGGTGTCATAACGCACTTCATCCAGAATGGATTTCATTTCCACCTGTACCAGGTCTTTCTGGCTAATCATGCGGCCTTTAAACCCGGCTTCAGTGAGCGTTAAAATACGCTCCTGTACTTCATGGCCCTGGCGAACGGTATTCAGTTCCTGAGACAGGCGGATAAAACGCGCCCGTGCGACATAAATCTGGGTCAGAATCGCCATGACCAGCGCATCCTCCCGCGCCTGAATTAACCCTGCTTCTGCATGAACCGCATCACGTTCCATTGGGTAGCGGAACAGGCTCATTAAATTCCAGCTCACTGAACTGGAAAAATTGGTCCAGGTGTTGTTATACAAATAACTGTTACTGTCGTAGCTTAGGCCCAACAGCGCCTTAAACGACGGCAGGTTTTTCAGCAACACTTTATCTAGTTCACGTTCGTTAATGCGCTTGCGGTAACTTGACTCACGCAGTTCCGAGCGGTATTTCAGGCCAATCAGAATCATTTGTTCCGCCGAACCGGGTAGCTCTGGCACCACGGCGGTTCGGTCCGGTAACACCAGTTTGAACGGGGTTTCCGGTTTCAGGTTGATCAGTGCGGCAAGTTGTTTTTTGGCAAAAAACAGCTCGCGTTGCATGCGCTGCACATTGGCCTGAATTTCCAGTAAATCATGCTGGTAATTCAGCACGCTCAGTGGCGCGACATTGCGCCGTTTTTCCAGTTGCGCGGCCTGCCACAGTGCTTTTTGCGCCATAGCCTCAAGTTTGATGAGCTTTTCATGGGTACGGTCGGCACTCACCGCTCGCCAGTATGCTGTTCGCACATCCTCCAGAATCCGGCTGATCACTTTGCGCCGCCGTTCCTGGGCAATATATTGCTCATCAATGTTTTGCTTGCTCTGCACCCAGGAAAGCCCAAAATCCAGGATATCCCAACTGGCCGACAGCTCGCCGTTCCAGGTCTGGCGGTCGGACGAGGTTGAAGACTGGAGCGATTCGGTACCATCCAGCAACGAACGGCTACTGGAGCCTGAATAGTTGTTACGCCAGTTTCGTCCACCACCGACATCAAAAGCAGGCATCATGCCCAACTCACTGACATCACTCAGTTTCTTTTTCCATGCTTCATCCATCAGTTCGATACGCTGGTCGAGGTTATATTTCAGTGCCCTGGCCATGGCTTCATACAACGAAATTGGGCCACGAACCGGTTCATTGCTCCCCACCAATTCATTGATCCGGTCATAAGCACGCCAGGCCTGTGCATCGGAATCAATGGGTTTTTCAGTTACCGTACATCCAGAAAGCATGAGCGTTATCCCTGCCAAAACCAGACTTACACGTTGTGTTATTGTCACCATTTGCCACCATTAACTTAATGCGCGAATCAGTGCCCTCAATGCCAGTTCTTCACGGGAAACAATGGCCTGTATCTGGTCGGTGGCCGTTGGCTCCGGTAATGCCGATGCAAACAGATTGTCAGCTTCAGGGTTACCAAACCCGGCCAGCGCGTCATTACCGCCCAGCGGCTGCGGTGAAAAAATCTCTGGCACATCAAAACGGCTAACCATTTGGCGAATAACTTCATTTGAATTGGTATCCAGGCCGCTGAATAACCCTAAGGACTGCACTCCAGCTACGGCCTGGCTACCTGGTGCGCTACCGAACAGTTGTGCATTTCCGCCAAGGCCTTTAATGGCATTGACCGCATCCAGTAACACCGGGTCATATTGCCTAACCGTAAGGGAGAAATCGGGTGGGCTGATGCCCGGCCCTTGTTCCGGTGGGCGAAAACCATCGTCACCAGGCACAAAAAATGTTGTGGTACTGGCGTTGCCAGTATTGTTATTACCGGTATCGCTGTTATTACCGGTATCCGTGTTATTACCGCCAGGAGGCGTGGTGCCCGGCCCTATGGGGCTGACAGGCAACGGCGCCACCTGAACCGTCAATACACCCGTCGCCAGCCCGCCATTGCCATCACTGACCTGGTAAGACACGGTATCCGTTCCGCTGAAACCTGTGTTCGGGGTATAGGTGAGCGAGCCATTGGCATTCAAAGAAACCGTGCCATTACCGGCTGAGGCACTGGTCACCGCCACCCGGTCACCATCCGGGTCCTGGTCATTTGCCAGTACATTCACGGTCACCGGGGTATTTTGCTGGGTGGATGCGCTATCCGGTTGAGTTTGCGGCTGGTCATTAACCGGGGTGACGACCATCACCATAGAACCTGCTGCAAACCCCCCTTTGCCATCACTGACCATCCAGCTCAGGGTGTCGGTGCCATTAAAGTTGGGGGCTGGCCGGTAGGTTAACGTGCCATCGGGGTTAATCGTCACTGTACCGTTGCCTGCATTAGCTGTAGTGACACTCAGCACGTCGCCATCTACATCACTGGCTGCACCCAGCACATTCACAGTGACAGGCGTGTCTTCCGCCGTGGTACCGCTGAGGTTGCCTGTCACGGGGTTATCGTTGACTGGCGTTACCGTAATAGCCAGGTTCCCGGTAGCACTTCCCCCCTGGCCGTCTCCGAGTATCCAGGTCACGGTATCGTTGCCGTTATAGTTGGCATTCGGGGTGTAAGTGATGGTGCCATCGGGGTTGATGGTTACCACACCATGGGCAGCCGAAGCGGCGACCACCACCAGTGCATCCCCATCCGGGTCGCTGCTGCCTGCCAGTACATCCACGGTTAATGGCGTATCTTCCTGGGTGACTGCCGCGCCATTGCCGGGCACTGGAGGGTGGTTAATTGGGGTGACAACCAGCGCCAGTGTGCCGGTACTGGTGCCGCCCTGCCCGTCGCTTACTGTCCAGGTCACCGTGTCGGTACCGTTAAACCCGGCGTCAGGGGTGTAAGTGATAGTGCCATCCGGGTTGAGAACAACAGAACCGTGGGAAACCGCCACACTGGCAAGTGCCAGGGTATCGCCATCCACATCGCTGCCATAACTCAAAAGATCCAGAATGACAGGCTGGCCTTCACTGGTAGTTGCCTGGCCGCTACCGGCGACCGGTGCATCATTGACTGCTGTCACCACAATTGCGGCTGTGCCGGTAGCCAGCCCACCATGCCCGTCGTTCACTATCCAGGTCAGTGTATCGTTACCGTTGTAATTCGCGTTCGGGGTATAGGTCAGTGTTCCGTCCGGGTTAATCACCACACTACCATGAGCCGCGGTTGCAGCAGTGACTGACAGCGTATCGCCATCCTGGTCGCTGGCTGCAGCCAGTACATTGATGGTCAGCGGTGTATCTTCTGGTGTTGTTTGTGGGGCAACAGTGCCTGCCTGTGGGGCATCGTTTACTGCCGTCACGGTGATAGCAATGGTACTGGTTACCGTGCCGCCGTTACCGTCACTGAGCGTATACGTAATGGTGTCGCTGCCGTTGTAGTTGGCGGCAGGCGTGTAGGTGACGGTGCCGTCGCCGTTAATGGTAACTGTGCCGTGGTTCGCGCTGGCGGTGCTGACGGTTAAGCTGTCGCCGTCCGGATCGCTCGCGCCTGCCAGAACATTGACGGTCACAGGCGTGTCTTCGGCGGTGGTCTGCGGTGCTATGGTGCCCGCCAGCGGTGCGTCGTTCACAGCGGTGACAGTTATCGTGACCGTGCTGGTGACGGTACCACCCTGCCCGTCACTGATCGTGTAAGTGATAGTATCGCTGCCGTTGTAATTGGCGGCCGGGGTATAGGTGACGGTGCCGTCGCCGTTAATCACTACTGTTCCGTGGTCTGCACTGATGCTGCTGACGGTTAAGCTGTCGCCGTCCGGATCCGTCGCGCCTGACAGCACATTCACCGTTACCGGGGTGTCTTCCGCGGTGGTCTGCGCCGTGACAGTACCTGCCAGCGGTGCATCGTTTACGGCGGTGACAGTTATCGCGACCGTACTGGTGACCGTGCCGCCGTTGCCGTCGCTGAGCGTATACGTAATGGTGTCGCTGCCGTTGTAATTGGCCGCTGGCGTATAGGTGACCGTGCCGTCGCCGTTAATCACCACCGTGCCATGATCCGCACTGGCAGTGCTGACAGCCAGGCTGTCGCCGTCCGGGTCCGTCGCGCCTGACAGCACATTCACTGTAACGGGCGTATCTTCGGCGGTGGTCTGCGGTGTGACTGAACCTGCCAGTGGGGCATCGTTTACGGCGGTGACAGTTATCGCGACCGTACTGGTGACCGTGCCACCCTTGCCGTCGCTGATTGTGTAAGTGATGGTATCGCTGCCGTTGTAGTTGGCCGCGGGCGTATAAGTCACCGTGCCGTCGCCGTTAATCACCACCGTGCCGTGCCCGGCGCTGGCGGCAGTGACTGCCAGAGTGTCGCCGTCCGGGTCGCTCGCGCCTGCCAGCACATTCACCGCCACCGGGGTGTCTTCGGCGGTGGTTTGTGGTGTGACAGTGCCTGCCAGTGGGGCGTCATTCACAGCGGTAACCGTCACTGCCACGGTGCTGGTGACGGTGCCGCCATTGCCGTCACTGAGCGTATAGGTAATGGTGTCGCTGCCGTTGTAATTGGCGGCCGGGGTATAGGTGACGGTACCGTCGCCATTAATCACCACCGTGCCATGATCTGCACTGGCGGTGCTGACAGCCAGGCTGTCGCCGTCCGGATCAGTCGCCCCCACCAGCACATTCACCGTTACCGGGGTGTCTTCGGCAGTGGTCTGCGGTGTGACGCTCCCGGCCAGCGGCGCATCGTTTACGGCAGTCACCGTGATGGCAACCGTACCAGTCACCGTACCACCCTTGCCGTCGCTGAGCGTATACGTAATGGTGTCGCTGCCGTTGTAGTTGGCCGCGGGCGTATAAGTCACCGTGCCGTCGCCGTTAATCACCACCGTGCCGTGCCCGGCGCTGGCGGCAGTGACTGCCAGAGTGTCGCCGTCCGGGTCGCTCGCGCCTGCCAGCACATTCACCGTCACCGGGGTGTCTTCCGCGGTGGTCTGCGCCGCAACCGCCCCGGCCAGCGGGGCGTCATTCACAGCGGTAACCGTCACTGCCACGGTGCTGGTGACGGTGCCGCCATTGCCGTCACTGAGCGTATAGGTAATGGTGTCGCTGCCGTTGTAATTGGCCGCTGGCGTATAGGTGACGGTACCGTCGCCATTAATCACCACCGTGCCATGATCCGCACTGGCGGTGCTGACGGCCAGGCTGTCGCCGTCCGGGTCTGTCGCGTCTGCCAGTACATTGACGGTCACCGGGGTGTCTTCGGCGGTGGTCTGTGGTGTTACGGTTCCGGCCAGCGGTGCGTCGTTGACTGCGGTAATGGTCACCGCAACGGTGCTGGTCACCGTACCGCCCTTGCCGTCACTGATTGTGTAAGTGATGGTGTCGCTGCCGTTGTAATTGGCTGCCGGGGTATAGGTCACCGTGCCGTCGCCGTTAATGGTGACTGTTCCGTGCCCGGCAGTCGCGGCAGTCACGGCCAGTGTGTCGCCATCCGGGTCCGTCGCCCCGGCCAGTACATTCACCGTCACCGGGGTGTCTTCATCGGTGGTTTGAGGTGAGACAGTACCCGCCAGCGGGGCATCGTTAACTGCGGTAACCGTTATCGCGATCGTGCTGGTGACGGTGCCGCCGTTACCGTCACTGATTGTGTAGGTAATGGTGTCGCTGCCGTTGTAGTTGGCTGCCGGGGTATAGGTCACCGTGCCGTCGCCGTTAATCACCACCGTGCCATGATCCGCACTGGCAGTGCTGACAGCCAGGCTGTCGCCGTCCGCGTCGCTCGCCCCGGACAGCACATTCACCGTCACCGGCGTGTCTTCGGCGGTGGTTTGAGGTGAGACAGTGCCTGCCAGTGGGGCATCGTTTACGGCGGTGACAGTTATCGCGACCGTACTGGTGACCGTGCCACCCTTGCCGTCGCTGATTGTGTAAGTGATGGTATCGCTGCCGTTGTAGTTGGCCGCGGGCGTATAAGTCACCGTGCCGTCGCCGTTAATCACCACCGTGCCGTGCCCGGCGCTGGCGGCAGTGACGGCCAGTGTGTCGCCATCCGGGTCCGTCGCGCCTGCCAGCACATTCACCGTCACCGGGGTGTCTTCCGCGGTAGTTTGTGGTGTGACGGTTCCGGCCAGCGGTGCGTCGTTTACGGCAGTAACTGTGATGGCAACCGTACTGGTCACCGTGCCGCCGTTGCCGTCGCTGAGCGTATACGTGATGGTGTCGCTGCCGTTGTAATTGGCAGCCGGGGTATAAGTGACCGTGCCGTCGCCGTTGATCACCACCGTGCCATGATCCGCACTGGCAGTGCTGACGGCCAGGCTGTCGCCGTCCGGGTCTGTCGCCCCTGCCAGCACATTCACCGTTACCGGGGTGTCTTCTGCGGTGGTCTGCGGTGTGACGGTTCCGGCCTGCGGCGCATCGTTTACGGCGGTAACCGTGATGGCGACCGTACCAGTCACCGTACCGCCGTTGCCGTCACTGATTGTGTAAGTGATGGTGTCGCTGCCGTTGTAGTTGGCCGCTGGCGTATAAGTGACAGTACCGTCACCGTTGATCACCACCGTGCCATGCCCGGCACTGGCGGCGGTGACGGCCAGTGTGTCGCCGTCCACGTCGCTCGCGCTGGCCAGCACATTGACGGTGACCGGCGTGTCTTCATCGGTGGTTTGCGCCGGAACACTGCTTGCCAGCGGCGCGTCGTTGACTGCTGTCACAGTCATAGCAACCGTACCGGTCACTGTTCCACCGTTGCCGTCGCTGATTGTATAGGTAATGGTGTCGCTGCCGTTGTAGTTGGCGGCAGGCGTATAAGTGAGAGAACCATCGGCATTGATTATGACAGTACCATTTGCCGCACTGGCGCTGGTGACGGTTAAGCTGTCACCTTCCACATCGCTTGCCGTACTGAGTACATCCAACGTCACCGGGGTATCTTCGGCTGTCACCTGGCTAACACTGCCAGCTACTGGCGCGTCATTCACTGGTGTAATCACCACAGACACTTCGCCCGTTGCCATCGCCCCCTGGCTGTTGCTGACCAGGTAAGTGATGGTATCTGTGCCGTTGTAGTTGGCATTTGGGGTATACGTGAGTGTGCCATCGGCATTGATTGTGACTGAACCATGCAAAGCCTGCGCACTTTCCACCACCAGGCTGCCTGGGTCAGTGTCTGTGTCGTTACTGAGCACATCCACCGTAACCGGGGTGTCTTCGTTGGTAATGGCGCTGTCTGGTACCGGAACCGGAGGTGTCGCGGTCTGGCTGTTCACATAAACAGTCACTAAACCGGTTGCAGTCGAGGTACCGCCATGCCCGTCACTCAGCGTATAGGTTATGGTATCGGCGCCGGTAAAGTTAAGTCCTGGTTGATAAGTCAGCGTGCCATCGGGATTAATCACCACTACCCCGTGGTCTGCACTGGCAGCGGTTACGGTCAGTGTATCGCCATCAGCGTCACTGTCGTTCTCCAGAACATTTACAATAACGGGCACATTTTCGACTGTTGTGGCTTCATCGTTACCGGCAAGAGGCGTGTCGTTAACTGCATTTACGGTGATAGCAACGGTTGCACTGACAGTGCCGCCTTTACCATCGCTGATAATGTAATTGATAGTGTCGCTGCCGTTGTAATTGGCCACCGGGGTATAGGTGACGGTGCCGTCGCCGTTGATCACCACCGTACCGTGCCCGGCGCTGGCGGCGGTTACTGCCAGGGTGTCACCGTCCGCATCGGTGGCTGTTGCCAGTACATTGACGGTGACCGGGGTGTCTTCATCGGTGGTGGCCGTCACATTCCCCGCCAGCGGCGCATCGTTCACTGCCGTCACCGTCACGGAAACGGTGCTGGTGACGGTGCCGCCGTTACCGTCGCTGAGCGTATAAGTAATGGTGTCGCTGCCGTTGTAATTGGCAGCGGGCGTATAAGTCACCGTGCCATCGCCGTTAATCAACACCGTGCCGTTGGCGGCACTGGCACTGCTGACGGTGACGGTATCGCCGTCCGGGTCACTGGCGCTGTTCAGGAGATTGACCGTCACCGGCGTGTCTTCGGCGGTGGTCTGCGCCGCAACCGTACCGGCCAGCGGGGCGTCATTCACGGCGGTAACCGTCACTGCGACGGTGCTGGTCACCGTGCCACCGTTACCATCGCTGAGCGTATAGGTAATGGTGTCGCTGCCGTTGTAATTGGCCGCCGGGGTATAGGTGAGCGTCCCGTCGCCGTTGATCACCACTGTGCCATGCCCGGCGCTGGCGGCGGTGACCGCCAGGGTGTCACCGTCCGCATCGCTGGCTGTTGCCAGTACATTGACGGTGACCGGGGTGTCTTCATCGGTTGTTGCCGTCACACTCCCCGCCAGCGGGGCATCATTCACTGCCGTCACCGTCACGGAAACGGTGCTGGTCACCGTGCCGCCGTTGCCGTCGCTCAGCGTGTAGGTAATGGTGTCGCTGCCATTGTAGTTGGCGGCTGGCGTATAAGTGACGGTGCCGTCGCCGTTAATCACCACGGTGCCATGATCCGCACTGGCACTACTGACGGTGACGGTGTCGCCGTCCGGGTCACTGGCGCTGTTCAGGAGATTGACCGTCACCGGCGTGTCTTCTGCGGTGGTCTGCGCCGCAACCGCCCCGGCCAGCGGGGCGTCATTCACGGCGGTAACCGTCACGGATACGGTGCTGGTGGCTGTGCCACCGTTGCCGTCGCTCAGCGTATAAGTAATGGTGTCGCTGCCGTTGTAATTGGCCGCCGGGGTATAGGTGAGCGTACCGTCGCCGTTGATCACCACTGTGCCGTGCCCGGCGCTGGCGGCAGTCACTGTCAGTGTATCGCCGTCCGGGTCTGAGGCAGCACCCAGCACATTCACTGTCACCGGGGTGTCTTCATTAGTAGTCGCGGTAACACTCCCCGCCAGCGGGGCATCGTTCACTGCCGTAACCGTCACGGATACGGTGCTGGTGACGGTGCCGCCGTTGCCGTCGCTCAGCGTATAAGTAATGGTGTCGCTGCCGTTGTAATTGGCGGCTGGCGTATAAGTGACGGTGCCGTCGCCGTTAATCACCACCGTGCCGTTGGTGGCACTGGCACTGCTGACGGTGACGGTATCGCCGTCCGGGTCACTGGCGCTGTTCAGCAGATTGACCGTCACCGGCGTGTCTTCGGCGGTGGTCTGCGCCGCAACTGCTCCGGCCTGCGGGGCGTCGTTTACGGCGGTGACAGTTATCGCGACCGTGCTGGTGACGGTGCCGCCGTTGCCGTCGCTCAGCGTATAAGTAATGGTGTCGCTGCCGTTGTAATTGGCCGCCGGGGTATAGGTGAGCGTACCGTCGCCGTTGATCACCACCGTACCGTGTCCGGCGCTGGCGGCAGTTACCGCCAGGGTGTCGCCGTCCGCATCGGTCGCTGTTGACAGTACATTGACGGTGACCGGGGTATCTTCTGCCGTTGTGGCACTCACCGTTCCGGCGACCGGAGCGTCATTTACCGGCGTAACGGTAACGGAAAGCGTTGCGGTTGCCGTACCGCCATTGCCATCGCTAACCGTATAAGTGATCGTGTCTGTGCCATTATAATTCGTGGCCGGGGTATAAGTGATTGTGCCGTTGGCGTTGATCACCACGGTACCATTTGCTGCACTAGCACTGCTCACGGTCAGGCTGTCGCCATCCACATCGCTGTCGTTCGCCAGCACATTCACGGTCACCGGGGTGTCTTCGGCGGTGGTCGCGCTGTCGTTGGCGGCCACCGGGTTGTCATTTACCGCTGTTACGCTCACCGTCAGGTTGCCGGTTGCCGTACCGCCGTTGCCATCGCTGATGGTGTAAGTGACGGTATCGGTACCGTTGTAATTGGCATTCGGAGTATAAGTAAGCGTGCCATTGGCATTGATCACCACCGTGCCATGCCCGGCACTGGCGGCAGTCACCGCCAGGGTGTCTCCGTCCACATCGCTGTCGTTAGCCAGCACATTCACGGTAATGGGGGTGTCTTCGGCGGTGGTCGCGCTGTCGTTGGCTGCCACCGGATTGTCATTCACCGCGGTTACGGTCAGCGCCAGGGTGCCGGTTGCCGTACCGCCATGCCCGTCGCTGATGGTGTAGGTGACGGTATCAGTACCGTTATAATTCGCCGCCGGGGTATAAGTGAGCGTACCGTCGCCGTTGATCACCACTGTGCCGTGACTGGCACTGGCGGCAGTCACCGTTAAGCTGTCGCCATCCACATCGCTGTCGTTCGCCAGCACATTCACGGTAATTGGGGTGTCTTCGGCGGTGGTCGCGCTGTCGTTCACTGTCACCGGGTTATCATTCACCGCGGTTACGGTCAGCGCCAGGGTGCCGGTTGCCGTACCGCCGTTACCGTCGCTGATGGTGTAAGTGACGGTATCAGTACCGTTGTAATTGGCCGCCGGGGTATAAGTAAGCGTGCCATTGGCGTTGATCACCACCGTGCCGTGCCCGGCACTGGCGGCAGTCACCGTTAAGCTGTCGCCATCCACATCGCTGTCATTCGCCAGCACATTCACGGTAATTGGGGTGTCTTCGGTGGTAGTGGCGCTGTCGTTGGCTGCCACCGGGTTATCATTTACCGCGGTTACGGTCAGCGCCAGGGTACCGGTTGCCGTACCACCATGCCCGTCGCTTATCGTATAAGTGACAGTATCAGTACCGTTATAATTCGCCGCCGGGGTATAAGTGAGCGTGCCATTGGCATTGATCACCACTGTGCCGTGCCCGGCACTGGCGGCAGTCACCGTTAAGCTGTCGCCATCCACATCGCTGTCGTTCGCCAGCACATTCACGGTAATTGGGGTGTCTTCGGCGGTGGTCGCGCTGTCGTTCACTGCCACCGGGTTATCATTCACCGCGGTTACGGTCAGCGCCAGGGTGCCGGTTGCCGTACCGCCATGCCCGTCGCTGATGGTGTAGGTGACGGTATCAGTACCGTTATAATTCGCCGCCGGGGTATAAGTGAGCGTGCCATTGGCGTTAATCACCACCGTGCCGTGACTGGCACTGGCGGCAGTAATAGTCAGTGTGTCACCATCTGCATCGGTATCATTTGCCAGTACATTAACGGTAATCGCTGTGTCTTCTGCCGTTGTCGCACTGTCATTCCCGGCAACAGGCGCATGGTTCAGGTCAACCACATTAATAGTGACAGTTGCGGTTTCTGTGGTGCCATTGCTGGTTACGGTGTATGTGAAAGAGTCATTGCCCAGGTAGCCGCTGTTGGGGGTGTAAATCGCATTGCCTGCGGCATCAATAGTTACTGTACCGTGTGCCGGGCTGGAGTATGACGTTACCTTTGCATTGATATTTTCGAAGGTATCATTCGCCATCACGTTAAAGCTGACAGGCGCGCCGGTTCCGGCGGTAACGGTGTCATTCACAATGTCCGCCACCGGTGCGATACCAATGGGCAGAGAAAAACTTAAGGGGATAGACAGCAGTGTGTCTGTTAACCCAATGGTAATAGTTACCGGGCCGTTATAGTCTGCGTCCGGGGTATAGATCAGGCCGTTTAGTGCCGCATTAATGTCTTCAATATTGCCTTTAATGGTTATCTGGCTGTCGTTTACCCCGTCCCCCTGGCTAAAGCTCAGGTTAGCGGTTTGCGATAGTGTTAAGGTGCCAACGGGCACAGACAGCGAAACCTGGGCGATACTGCCATCGATATCGCCAATACTGATTTGTGTCCCCAGCGCACTGGCAAATATCAGCGGCGTGTCTTCCTGCAATAGGTTAATAACAGGTAAGGATATAGTGGGTAAGTCATTGACCGGGTTTACCGTAACGGCCACGGTGCCAGGAGCCAGTGCATACAAACCGCCACTGTCCCGAATCATGTAGGTGATGGTATCTACCCCAAAGAAATTGGCGTTTGGCGTGTAATTCAGCGTGCCATTGGCATTAATAGTCACCTGCCCGAACAACGCCGATGCACTGGTCACCGTAAGCGCATTGCCTTCCAGGTCTGTGTCATTCGCCAACACATTAATAACCGTTGTAGCGTCTTCATCCACCACCGCGACATCGGCAACCGCCACCGGCGGCGTATTCAGGCCGATAAGCAGGTTTCCCAACCAGTGAGTGGGAGCCAGTGATGCAGTATCTATGGTTCCGTTACCCACCTGAGTTTCCAGCACCCAGTCTCCATCTACCCCTGTTGTGTCATCAGATGCCGCAACATCGGCATCCAGTGAGGCCGATAATGCCTGTAATAAATTCAGGCCGTTATCATCGCCAACATTACAACCGTATAATAATATATCAGCCGAACTATTAAGCGCTACATTAATTATATTTAGCGCTGCTGAATAATCAGCAAGGTTATCGGCTGTAATTACCGAGTTACCTAACTCAATTTCGCCACTGGCACCGTGGGAAATAATGTGAACCGCATCAATATTTTCTTTTCCGGCAAGAATATCAGCTATTTGATTCAGGCCATCTTTATTTGCATCAAGAATATAGACTTCAGCATCAGCAGGAATTTGATTAATCAGTGTTTCTTTGTCGGGCACAGAAGCATCAATAAAGTAGACCTGGTGTTTTTCTGCACTGGTGTCAATATTCGCCACCACCTGAGCAAGGTCGTCGCTGTCACCAGTGGCCTGGTGGGTGGAGTCCTGCGTAGTATCCTGGTTGGTCGTGGCATCGCTGTTTTCAGGCGTGAGTGTATTCTCCGCCGTTGCAACAGCAGCCGCATCAAACATCAAACGCCTCTCATACGCCATGTGACGTATGCCATTACGCAAATAATGCAGAGCCATATTGTTCACTCACACAGAATAGAAAAGAGCCGCTGCAAGAACACCCTATGCGGTGTTCTCCCTTGAGCATGCAAACTCTAAAAAGAAGCAATAAAAACCGATTTACTCCATTTAAATAAAACACAAGAAATTCAAATAATCAATTTGTGTTAGGGCGGGAATAAGCCAAAGGAAGTAACCCAATTCGTGCTATTGGATAATAGAAAAATAACACTATAAAGAGTGGAAAAATATCAGGCTTGTTTTAATTGGAAAACTACTCAGGCAAGCTGAGTAGTTTTTTTAATATTAACGAGCAATATTTTCGGCGGGAGTATTACGCATTATTTGTACGGTTTTTTTCATTTCCGGTGCCAGCCTGCACTCACTACGCGCACCATAACAAAGCACAAAAGCGATTACATAACGAAGCAACATAAGATGCGCCCCACCACCGGTACCGGAAGTGAGGCGATAAAATACTGGCGGGGTTAGATGGTGTGTGGCTCTTCCACTGCACGGGCACTGGCAACAAAGGCTTCCAGCAAGGGTTTCAGCACCTGCTGAAGCGCCGTCGCCCGGTTCTCCTGCCAGGCGAACGGTGGCGTTTCATCCATATAATTACATTGCGCCAACTCCAGTTGCACAGCGTGAATATGGTTAGCAGGGTCACCGAAAGCACGGGTGATATGCCCACCTTTGAAGCGGCCATTGATTACCCAGGTATAATCCGACTGGCCTTCACAGCACTCCCGCAACGCCTGGCTAATAGCTGGCGCACAACTCGCCCCCTGGTTAGTGCCTATATTCAGATCTGGCAGACGCCCATCGAACAGGCGGGGAATAACCGAGGCAATAGAATGCGCATCAAACAACAGCGCATAACCAAAACGGGCTTTGATAGCGGCCAGTGTATCCGCCAGTTGCTGGTGATAACTTTGCCAGACCTGTTCCAGGCACCAGGCACGGTGCGCTTCATCGGGTTCCTGCCCTTCGCGGAATACGGGTTCTCCATCAAACAAGGTGTTGGGAAACAGACCGGTGGTTGCCGTTTGGTACAGTGGTTTGTCATCTGCCGGGCGGTTCAAATCCACGACAAAACGCGAATAATTAGCCTGAAGAATGCTGGCGCCCATTGTGCTGGCAAAAGCATAAAGTGCCGGAATATGCCAGTCGGTGTCAGGTAATAACCGGGCACGGTCTGTCAGCCCGGCTTCAACTTCCGGCGTCAGCGACGTACCGGCATGAGGCATGCTAATCAGCAGCGGAGTGGAACCTTCATGAAATAACCAGGGTGTCATACACTTTCTCCACGGTAAACCACCTGGCAAGGTAATTGCCCGCCAAGCCAGTAAGCCAGTTCAGCCGGTTGTTTAACCGGCCAGTGAACAAAATTCGCCAGTTTCCCGGCTTCCAGAGAACCACATTCATCATCTTTGCCCAACGCTTTTGCCCCCCAAAGCGTAACCCCCGCCAGGGCTTCTTCCGGTGTCATACGGAATAACGTGCAGGCCATATTAAGCATCAGGCGCAGCGACAGTACCGGTGATGTGCCAGGGTTTAAATCACTTGCCAGCGCCATTGGTACGCCATGTTTACGGAATAATTCAACTGGCGGCATTTGGGTTTCACGCAGCATGTAATAAGCACCAGGCAACAATACCGCCACGGTACCACTTTGTGCCATGGCAATAACGTCGTCTTCGGTCGCATATTCAAGGTGGTCGGCAGAAATAGCCTGGTAACGTGCCGCCAGGCTGCTTCCCCCCAAAGCGGAGAGTTGCTCAGCGTGCAGTTTAACCGGCAAATTAAGGCCGCGGGCAGTATCAAATACGCGGGTGATTTGTTCTGGCGAAAATGCCAGGTGTTCACAAAACCCATCCACGGCATCCACCAGCCCTTCCTGATGGGCCGCAGGCAATAATGTCTGGCAAATATAATCTATCCAGCCATCTGCATTATTTTGGTATTCCGGAGGTACAGCATGAGCCGCTAAAAAAGTGGCCTGAATATCAACAGGCTCCAGTTTAGACAGTTGGCGAATCACCCTTAACATGCGCAATTCACTGTTACTTTCCAACCCATAGCCCGATTTTATTTCCAGCGTGGTAACCCCTTCCTGGCGCAGGCAACGCAGGCGCTCACGGGCTGAGGCGAATAACTCCGCTTCGCTGGCCTGGCGCGTGGCATTCACCGTGGAAATAATCCCCCCGCCGCTGGCGGCAATTTCAGCATAGCTGGCACCATTAAGGCGCATCTCAAATTCACCACTGCGGTCGCCGCCAAACACCAGGTGAGTATGGCAGTCAACCAGGCCTGGCGTAATTATCCCACCGTTCAGTTGCTCCACGCGTTGTGGCTGGCAGTGGCCTGCGTCACTTTCCGCACCCACCCAGACAATACGCTGGTTTGCCACCGCAATCGCCCCTTGCCTGATAAGGTGGTACTTCCCCTCTTTGAGGGTGACCAGGTCTGCACCGGTCCACAGGGTTTCGCATTGCAACATCGTCTTGCCGCCTCCTGATGAGTTTGAGTAATAGTGGCCCAACATAATTGAAGTTGCCGGTGGGAGGTAAAACCGTACTCAATTCATCTGTAACGAATTAAGACAGCGGCCAGTTTGCCATAGAGCAATTTCCTTCTTCCCCCACCCCGCGACTGGCGATGCCCGCTCAAGCAACATACCTGCAATTGAACTATGAAGGGTATACAGCACAAATCAAAGTATGTATATGTATATACAACCACAGAGACAGGGGATCAAGCATGGCGAGTTTTTATGCTTCTCGGGCGTTATTGCCCGAAGGCTGGCGCACAGCAGTACGCATTGAGACAGAATCCGGGCGGATAACAGCCGTCACGCCGGGCAGCCACAGCGATGGCGCAACCGTGTTACAGGGGTTGGTGGTGCCGGGGATGGCCAACCTGCACTCTCATGCTTTTCAAGCTGCCATGGCCGGGCATGCCGAAGTAGCGGGCAACCCGCAAGACAGCTTCTGGACCTGGCGAGATGCAATGTATCACCTGGTTGGCCGCCTGACTCCGGAACTGATGGCTGATGTCGCCACCTGGTTGTATATCGACATGCTGAAAGGGGGTTATACCCAGGTTGGTGAATTTCACTACCTGCACCATCAGCCTGATGGCACCCCTTACCCGCAAGATGACATGTTGCGGGCATTAATTCAGGCGGCCACCACCGCGGGAATTGGGCAGACCATGCTGCCGGTGCTTTACCGGTATGCCGGTTTCGGCGCACAGCCCCCCGTTGAAGGGCAACGCCGTTTTATTCAGAGCACTGAAAACTGGCTGGAACAATACCAGCGCCTGTCATCCCTGACTGCTGGAAACCCCTTGATCAACCAGGGTGTGTGTTTCCATTCACTGCGAGCCGTGACACAACAAGATATGGCTCAGGTTTTGGCAAATACCCCCACCGATGCACCCGTGCATATTCATATTGCCGAGCAACAAAAAGAAGTGAATGACTGCCTGGCAAGCTATGGTGCGCGCCCGGTTGCCTGGTTACTGGAGAATATGCCGGTAGATAAACGCTGGTGTTTGGTCCATGCCACCCACCTGGATAACCAGGAAATTACCCAGCTTGCGGCAACCGGAGCCGTGGCCGGGTTATGCCCCACCACTGAAGCCAACCTGGGCGATGGTATTTTCCCGGCGACGGACTGGCTGGCAGAACAAGGCATGTGGGGAATTGGTTCCGACAGCCAGGTTTCGCGCAGCGTGCTGGAGGAATTACGCTTGCTGGAATACAGCCAGCGCCTGCGGGACCAGCACCGCAACCGGCTGGCGGAGCCTGGTGCACCCAGCGTGGGAGATGTACTGTATACCCAGGCCGCTATCGGTGGTGCACAGGCCTGTGGCGTTCAAATGGGCCAACTGGCACCGGGTATGCGTGCCGACTGGCTGTGCCTGAATGCCGACTACTGGCCGCAAAACCGCCCGGATGACCAACTGATAAACCGCTGGTTATTCGCCGGGCAACGTAGCGAGATTCGTGATGTCTGGGTAGCCGGGCAGGCCGTGATTCGTAACGGGCAACACCCACAGGAAGCTACTTATGCAGCAAGGTTCCGTAACGCACTGGAGGCACTACAATGATTCAAACGTGGTCAGTTGGCAGTTTGCCCGTAACGCGCTGGCGCAATGGTGGTGGGGAAACCCGCGAGATTATTGCCATTGCCGGGCCAGAAGGGAGCGACTTTTTGTGGCGGGCCAGTATTGCCACACTGGATAAAGACGGCCCATTTTCCCGCTTCAGTGGCATTGACCGGGTTATCACCCTGCTTGAAGGTGCGGGTGTGATACTGACTGTGGACGGTGAAAATATTCCCCTGGCGTTACATACCCCACTGGCTTTTTCCGGTGACAGCACCTGTGCTGCACGTATCACAGGCCAGAGCCAGGATTTTAATATTATGACCCTGCGGGGTGCCTGCAGCGCAAGCGTTGAGGTAGCGCAAAACGCACAATGCAGCCGTAATGGTGTTTGTCTGGTGCTCAGCGGTGAGTGGCAACTCAATGACAGCAAACTGGTTGCCGGAATGGGTGCATGGTGGCACAACGAACACAGCACTATCCGCCCGGTTTCTACAGGCGGAAAGTTACTGTTTTGCAGTATTGAGGAAGGTTAACCGTGGCCCTTAAAACGGCCTAACAGTTTGTAGCGTGTGCCCGGATACAACAACCGGGCATAGGTGACCACGCGGTTATCACTCCAGGTTTGGCGGCGAATCAGCAGGCAGGGCTCCGCCGCATTCATTTCCAGTAACTCACGCTGCGGAGTATCGGGCATTATCGCTTCAACAATATGCTCCCCCGCCGTTAAGGGTGCCACCTGCATCAGGTAGGTATAGGGCGTGAGTGTCATAAAATCTTGTGACAGGTAATCGGGTGCCACCAGCGGGTTGACCAGGCGGTCTTCCATTTGCACCGGAACATCGTTCTCGTAATGCACGATTACCGAATGGAAAATCGCCTGACCGGTCGACAGGCCAAGTACCGCCGCCTGAGCCGGGTCAGCCTGTATTTCGTTCATGGCAAGTACCCGGCAACTGTGGCGGTGCCCACGCTGTGTGATTTCTTCGGCAATGTTGTGCACTTCCAGCATGGCAGTGTAGCCTTTCATTTCGGCCACAAAAGTTCCCACTCCCTGCATGCGCACCAAATAGCCTTCACTGGTCAGTTCACGCAGCGCACGGTTGATGGTCATGCGGCTGACACCCAGCCGGGCGACCAGTTCACTTTCAGAAGGCACACGCTGACGCGGCTTCCACGCCCCTTCGTTAATCTGGCTGATAATCGCCTGCTTCACTCGCTGATAAATCGGCGCGGGTTGGTCACCCATGGCATTGACCAGTTGTGATACAGCGGTTTGCTCTGTCATAGCGGTTCCCTGCAATGTCCGGTTGATTAGAGTGTAATCCCCTTTATTAAAGATGTATATACATCCACATAATGTGGGCGCATAACACCCCTGCCCCTTAACTGTGCAACCACGCATCATTGTGGCGCAAAATTATTCACTACCAGGCAGGCGATAAAGCTGCGGCCCTTGTCACAAGCTGAACACAGAGAAATAAAAAAACTGGCGTGGCTTTTGCTAAATACTTTATCAAGATGTATATACAAGACTATACATGGCTAATACAGAATTTCATCCGCGGTTATTGCGCGATACAAAGACAGAGGAAATGATTATGAGCAAACCAACCAATCAGTCCGTTGCCCGCCCGGTTCACGCCCCACAAGGCACACAATTGAATTGCGCTAACTGGCTGATTGAAGCGCCATACCGCATGATTCAGAACAACCTCGACCCGGATGTTGCTGAGCGTCCGGATGACCTGGTAGTTTATGGCGGTATTGGTAAAGCAGCCCGTAACTGGGAATGCTTTGATGAAATTCTTGCCAGCCTGCGCCGCCTGAAAGAAGACGAAACGCTGCTGGTGCAGTCTGGCAAACCGGTAGGGATTTTCCGCACCCATGCCGATGCCCCCCGCGTGCTGATTGCCAACAGTAACCTGGTTCCCCACTGGGCAAATTGGGAACACTTCCAGGAGCTGGATAAAGCCGGGCTGATGATGTACGGCCAAATGACTGCAGGCTCCTGGATTTACATTGGTGCGCAAGGCATTGTTCAGGGCACCTATGAAACTTTTGCTGAAGCTGCCCGCCAGCACTATGACGGCAGCCTGCGCGGTAAATGGATCCTCACCGCGGGCCTTGGCGGTATGGGCGGTGCACAACCGCTGGCAGGCGTGATGGCCGGAGCCTGTGTACTGGCTATCGAGTGCCAGGAGTCACGTATTGATTTCCGCCTGCGCACCCGCTATGTCGACCACAAAGCCTACACCCTGGATGAAGCGCTGAAACTGATTGAAGATGCCACCGCTAAAGGGGATGCCATCTCTGTTGCTCTGCTGGGTAATGCGGCTGAAGTTGTACCGGAGTTGGTAAAGCGCGCCAAAGCTGGCGGCCCGAAACCGCACATTGTCACCGACCAGACTTCAGCACACGACCCGCTGAATGGTTATTTACCCATTGGCTGGTCAGTAGAAGAGTGGGAAGAATTACGCACAACTGACCCCAAAAAAGTCATGCAGGCCGCGCGTGCTTCCATGGCAGAGCATGTTAAAGCGATGCTCGATTTCTGGCATATGGGCGTTCCTACTGTGGATTACGGTAATAACATCCGCCAGGTTGCCAAAGATGAAGGGGTGGCAAACGCCTTTGATTTCCCGGGGTTTGTACCGGCATATATTCGCCCGCTGTTCTGCGAAGGCAAAGGCCCATTCCGCTGGGTGGCACTGTCTGGCGACCCGGAAGATATCTATAAAACCGATGCCAAACTGAAAGAACTGTTCCCGGACAACCACGCACTGCACAACTGGCTGGACATGGCGCGTGAACGTATTGCTTTCCAGGGGCTGCCATCACGTATTTGCTGGCTGGGCCTGGGTGAGCGCCATATTGCTGGCCTGGCGTTTAACGAGATGGTGCGTAATGGCGAACTGAAAGCGCCAATCGTGATTGGCCGTGACCATCTGGATTGCGGTTCTGTTGCTTCCCCTAACCGCGAAACAGAGTCAATGAAAGATGGTTCAGATGCGGTTTCCGACTGGCCGTTACTCAATGCATTGCTCAATACTGCCGGTGGCGCGACCTGGGTCAGCCTGCATCACGGTGGTGGTGTGGGCATGGGCTTCTCCCAGCATGCCGGGGTGGTGATTGTGTGTGATGGTAGCGAGGCCGCCGATGTGCGCCTGGGCCGTGTCTTGTGGAATGACCCGGCAACCGGCGTTATGCGCCATGCCGATGCAGGTTATGAAACAGCTATTGCCTGCGCACAAGAAAAAGGGCTGGACTTGCCGGGTATTCTGCCAAAAGGCTGAACCTGACCACTACTCTGCCCGCTATACGCGGGCAGTTTTCCCCACAGTTAATGGCTTTCCGGCAACACTATCTCGCTACCAGCCAGCGTGCCCATTTCGTTGTACATCGCACAGGCGGCATCCACTAATTGCATTGCCAATGCACCACCACTGCCTTCTCCCAGGCGCATATCCATGACCAGGTACGGGTCCAGCCCCAAGTGGCTTAAGGCAATACGCGCACCACGTTCAGCGGATAAATGCGACGGGATCAGGTACGGTTTCACTTCCGGCGCAATACGGCATGCCGCTAACGCGGATGCATAAGAGAGAAAACCATCCAGCACGACGGGCAACCCACAACTTGCCGCACCGAGCATTACCCCTGTCATGCCCAGCAAGTCGAACCCGCCCACTTTGGCAAGCACATCCAGGCCATCTGTCACATCGGGTTGGTTTACATAAACCGCTTTACGCACCACATCCACTTTATGTTGTAACTTCGCCAGCGGGTAGTTCGCCCCAACCCCCACCGTTTCCATTGGGTCTGCGCCTGTTAACACACTAACCACTGCAGCGGCAGGAGTGGTATTGGCAATCCCCAATTCACCTACGCCAAACAGCGTCACCCCTTCGGCTGCCAGGTTGCGGGTAAAGGCGATACTTTTTTCCAGCAAGGTTTGCGCCTGTTCACGGGTCATTGCCGGTTCTTTGGCAATGTTGCCACTCCCCCGCGCCACCCGCATATCTACCAGGCCAGGAATAGGATCGTAGTCGATACCGGTATCGACTACATGTACCTGAGCGCCAGCCTGACGTGCCAATACACAAACGCCAGTGCTGTTGCGAGTCATGTTAATAGCCTGAATCCAGGTCACTGCTTTGGGCGATACCGCAATACCTTCTTCATAGACACCATGGTCGGCACACATTACAACCATGGCTTTTTTACGGGTATTAAGCTCGCCTTTTAACCCCGGACACCCTGCCAACTGCACCGCCAGTGATTCCAAACGACCCAAGCTGCCAACCGGTTTTAGCAAGCCATCAATATAGGCCTGAGCTTCAAGTTGGCGTGCGGTATCCAGTGCCGGAATGGCCTGACGTATTTCAGTGAGTGTTTGCATATTCTTTTTCTCAATTTACTAAAAGGACGCTGACTTACAGCAACGCCAGCAGAAAAATCACTTCACCGGTTTCAATTGCCGCCCCCAGGGTATCGCCGGTTTGCCCGCCGAGGGTACGTTTTAGCGCCTGGCCCAGAACAAACACCACGGCAGCCGTGATGAGGTAGGCCACTAACCCGCGCCAGGAGAGCAGGACGGAGGCTAACAACAGACCCGCCCCTAATGTGACCAACGTCTGCAACCCATTAACCTTGCCAATAAACAAGTTCCCCAGGCCATTTTCCCGCGCATACTGCTGGCGGTACATCAGCAACACCGCCACACTGCGCCCGGCAAGACAGGCGCTGGCAAGCACTGGCAGTGCCTGTTGCCCACGCAGAGCCAGTTCGTTAATCACCAGCACTTTCGCCAGTAGAATAAATACCAGCCCCAACGCACCATGCGTGCCCAGGCGGCTGTCCTTCATGATTTCCAGCATACGCTCACGGCTGCGGGCAGAAAAAACGGCATCACAGGTATCTGCCAGGCCGTCGAGGTGAAAGCCCCCGGTGAGTACCGCCAGTGCCAGTACGGCAAAAAATGCCGCCAGCGGTGTACCACTGCCGGGCTGCAAGACCAAAAACACCACACCCGCCAATGAGCCCAACAACAGGCCCACTAATGGGAAAGTCACTATTCCATTAACATACTGTTTCACATCCAGCCGCTGATACCAGCGAGCGCGAACCGGCAGGCGGCTCATAAATGCGAGCATCGCCAAATACAACTGAATCATTTAATTTTGACTCCAATCCCTGACACAACCAGCCAGACGCCATCTGCCGCCTGGGCCAGCCGTTGATTTACCCTACCTGCAATATCCCGAAAATGCCGGGCCAGGCGGTTTTCCGGCACAATGCCCATACCCACTTCATTCGTCACCAGGAATATCGGGGCGGGGCAAGCTGCACAGGCTGCGATAAGCTGGTCGATTTGTTGATTTACCGCAGCTTCAATAGCGGCATAATTCCATGTTTGCGGATCCTGCTCTCCCCCTTCATCAAACATCAGATTGGTGACAAGCGTTGTCACGCACTCCAGCAATATGGCTTCATCTGGCGAGTTGTCTGGGGTAATAAAGCGCCCCATGTCACGCCAGGCTTCCACTGTGCGCCAGTGAGCCGGGCGGGATGCTTTGTGGTGCGCTACCCGCTGAGCCATCTCCCCATCAAAAATCTGCGAGGTGGCAATGTACAACACCTGTGAAGCGGCCTGGGCTGCCAGTTCTTCTGCCTGGCGGCTTTTGCCGCTACGGGCACCACCGGTTATCAGCATCATGATGCTGGCTCCTGGTGTTGGTTCATAATTTGGTAAATTTTTTCGATATCGATGTGTTGGCGCATGGCAGCAGCCAGTTGGTCGAACTGCACCTGCTTGTGGTGCGCATAATCAGGTGTTTCACCTGGTAAAGGTGCCAGGCCTTTACGCTGGCGCAGGTTATCCAACAGGCGGCGGGTGAAAGCGGCGTTATCAAACACACCGTGTAAGTAAGTCCCGGCCACTCGCCCACTGGGGCTGATAGCGCCATCAAGCGCCAGGTGGTTATTCTGCCCCATGCGGAAAATTGCCTGTGCCTGGCTACCGCGCTGGCTGGTACCCATATGGATTTCATACCCGCTCACTGGCAACTCACCACAACCAGCCAGAATACCCGGTAACGCCACCAGGCAATGGCCGCTTGCCTGCACGGTTACTTTGTCATGGGCAAACTGGGTGCCGATATCCAGCAACCCTAGCCCTGGCTGGCTCCCCAGCCCGGATTCCACTTCGTCGTCTATGGTGTTACCCAACATCTGGTAACCACCACAGACACCAATGATTGCGCCACCAGCCTGGTGCCAGGCAAGAATGCGTTTCGCCATGCCGCTTTTGTGCAGCCATGCCAAATCACCCAGGGTATTTTTGCTCCCAGGCAGAATAACTAAATCTGGCCCGCCCAGGTCTTCCGGGTCCCGCACGTAGCGCACTTGCACGTCTGGCTGGAATGCCAGCGGGTTAAAATCGGTAAAGTTAGAAATATGCGGCAGGTGCACCACAGCAATATCCAGCGCTTTATTCTGGTAACCCTGGTATTTACCGCGTTCCAGTACAACGCCATCTTCATCTTCCAGGTCAATATCCAGCCAGGGCATTACGCCAATTACCGGTACGCCGGTCAACGCTTCTATCTGCTCAAGACCTGGTTGCAATAGTGCAACATCGCCACGGAATTTATTAATGATGACGCCTTTTACCCGCGCACGCTCTTCCGGTTGCAGCAAGGCAAGGGTGCCATAGATTGCGGCAAAAACACCGCCACGATCGATATCCGCCACCAGCACCACCGGGCAGTGGGCGATTTCCGCCATCCCCATATTGACGATATCCCGGTCACGCAGGTTGATTTCTGCCGGGCTGCCAGCGCCTTCCAACACAATGGCATCGTATTCCGCAGACAGGCTGTTCCAGACATCGCTAATTTGCTGGCGCAGGCGTGGTTTATAATCGTGGTAACTCACGGCATCCATGTCTTGCGCCACCTTGCCCATCAGTACCACCTGCGCTTTTCGGTCACTGGTCGGTTTGAGCAATATAGGGTTCATGCGCACATCCGGCGTAATACCCGCGGCTTCTGCCTGAAAAATCTGGGCCCGCCCCATCTCTTTGCCGTCAGGCGTGACCCCGGAATTTAGCGCCATATTCTGTGATTTAAATGGCGCACATGCCAGACCATCCTGCACCAGGATGCGGCACAGGCCAGCAACCAACACACTTTTCCCAACATCGGAAGCTGTGCCCTGCAACATTATTGATTTGCTCATGCCACCCCCTTAACCGCCACAGTTTCAGGCCGGGCAAAAGCACTGCCCGCGCCCGGATGAGCGGCAAATAAATCGTCCTCGTTACGGTACAGCGGAAAACCCAGTTGTTGGTGCAATTTTACCAGCCAGGGCTGCGCCAGCCCGGCTTGCGCCAGTTTTTCGCCCTGGCAGAACACCACTTCAGGTGTGCCATTGGCAATGATTTCACCGGCGGCCATAACATAAATGCCATCACACATTTCATACACCAGGTCGATATCATGGCTGGAGATAACAACATGCTTTCCTTCAGCGGCAATACGCCGAATAATCGCTTTCATGTGCTCGCGCCCGGCAGGATCCAGCCCTGCTGTGGGTTCATCCAGCAACAGGTAATCTGCATTCATCACTAATGCACCCGCAATGGCGACACGTTTTTTCTGGCCGTGGCTCAGTGCCTGAATAGGTTGGTGGCGAAAGCCTTGCGCATCCACCCGGTCAAGGGCATCGTCTATCCGTGCACGAATCAGGGTTTCATCCATACCCAGGTTACGCAGGCTGAAAGCCAGATCACTGTCGATATCGGTATAAAAGATTTGCTGGTCTGGGTCCTGGAACACGGTTGCCACCTGCTGGCGCAACGCCATTAGCGCACGTTTGCTGTAACCCAGCGGCTCCCCTTGCCAGTAAACAGCCCCTTGTTGCGGGCGCAAGACACCACACAGGTTCATAAATAATGTGGATTTCCCGCTGCCATTAGCGCCCACCAGGCCCGAAACCGAAAAGCGGTCGGCATCAAAATTAATCCCCCGCAATACCGGTTCATCCTGGTAGCGAAAATGTAAGTTTTGGGTACACAGCATAGGGCCCCTTAGAGGTGAAAATCCCCTTGGTATAATTTCATATCCAGTGCGGTCGTCATCTGTTGGTAGCGCCACATTACTCTGCTGAATAACAACGAAATCAACATCGCTAAAGAGCGGTAGCCGCAAGGGACGTTACGATACCCAAACCGTAATGTCTGCGCACGGTAAATTGCCGCGGCTTCATCCAGCAGAATAAAAATAAAACGCCAGGTAAGCAGAACTTGCTCCGTTAACAATGCTGGCACCCGGCAACGCTTAAGCAACTGAATAAGCTGAGGGAAAGGCAGGTTCAGTACAAACCAAAATGTGGCTGCCAACGCCGCCAGGCTACGGCACCCACTATTCCAGGCAAGCACTAAACCTGGCTGGCTCACACCAAAAGTCACACCGCCCAAATGCATTCCCCACAGCACACCTGCTGGCTCACGGGTAACCGTTAATGCCAGTGCCAGTGAGGCCACCAATAAAAATGACAGTGGCAGGCTCATCCAGCACAACCAGCGCCAGAGTGAAACTTTTAACAACCAGCAGGTGAGTGACGCCAGTAAAGCCAGTTCGATTAACTGCCCCACAGGTGGCAACGCCATTGCCAGCACAATAAACACCAGCCAGCCCAGAAACTTGGCAACCGGGTCTTTATCGCGCCAGCGGCTCTGGTAACTTAACCGGTCAATCCCGCTCAGCACGGCTCGCCTTCCCTTTCCAGTAACCGAGAATGTAAAAAATCACCGCCGTTCCCAACGCCCCCTGCAAGGTAAATAACAGGCTTTCTATTTCACTGCTGGCGGGCTCATACAATGGCTGAAACCAGGGGTGATACGCGGGGTCTATTACTTTTATCTGGTTTTCCGCCTGGTTATCTGAACCGCCGTACTCCCCACCGTGGTTAATAAAAAACGGCATCACCATGAGTGCCACCACCAGCACAATCAATGTCACTGTTTTTTTCATTGCAGTGTCCCCTTCGCCGTTATGAGGTGGCGTTTGGTTAGCTGATCATAGATAAGCACCGTCAGGAACCCTTCGGCTATGGCAATCGGAATTTGAGTGAGGCAAAAAATTCCCATAAATTTCAGTGTGGAACCTGCCGCACCATTCACTGGGTCCGGGAAGGCCACGCCAAGTTGTACTGAGGTAACAAAATAGGTCACTAAGTCTGCCACTACGGCACACAGAAAAACCCCCACATCGTTACGCAGCCCGGTTTTACAGGCAAGCCGCCACACCAGCCAGCCTGCGAACGGCCCGACTACGGCCATGGAAATGCCGTTTGCCCCAAGCGTTGTCAGCCCGCCGTGAGCCAAAAGCAGCGCCTGAAAGAGCAGCACAATGGCCCCCAGCAAGGACACCACGCCCGGCCCAAACAGAATGACCGCCAGCCCAACACCGGTTGGGTGTGAACAACTGCCCGTTACTGAAGGGATTTTGAGTGCCGAAAGCACAAAAATAAACGCGCCGCACAGCGCCAGTAGCACTTTCTGGTGGCTGTCCTGGCTGACAATCTGGCGCAAGCGCACCAGCCCATACCACAGGCAAGGCAAAAACAGCACCCACCAGGCCAGCGCCCAAAAAGGCGGTAGAAAACCCTCCATGATGTGCATGGCAAAAGCCTGTTCTGGGGCAAGCAGCATCAGGATGCCCAACGCAAGGCCGCTCAAAGAGAGACGTTTTAACTGTTGTTCCATGATTCACTCCTGATATCCCATTGCTTATTGACCAGAATGGTCGAAAAGTAGGGAAGCGATTCATCGTCCGGCACGGCAGAAAGGTCGCGCCAACAACGTTCACCTGGCAGAGTGGCTTCGGCCATCATTACGGCGTGGTCAATAACCCCGCATTCCTGCAATAGTGCTTTAATTGCCGGGAAACGCCCGTAGACTTTCATCATCACTACGCAATCGTGGCGTTGCAGGGTGTCACGCAGGTGTTGTTCACTGGCGTTACAGGCAACAATCGCCAGGGATTGCTGGTCCATCGCCAGCGGCAACGCGGCAGCAGATGCAATAGCTAAAACAGAGGTAACACCTGGGACGATTTCCAGCCAGTCCGGGCGGCCAAGGCGTGCCAGTAACCACACCCAGGTACTGAACAGCATGGCATCGCCCAGAGTAATAAACCCAACTTGTTTGCCTGCCTGCGCTTCACGCGCCAGCGTTCCCGCCACTTCATCCCATACTGCGGCTTTGGCATCGTTATCTGCGCTCATGGGGAAATGGCAGGTGTGTATTTCGGTTTTTTCACTCAGCCAGGGGCGCACAATACTGAGCGCCAGGCTGTCGGCCCCTTTACGCCCGGCAGGGGCATACAGGCAATCCAGCTTGCCAAGAATGCGTGCTGCGCGCACGGTAATCAGGTCGCTGGCACCAGGACCGGTGCTGATAGCATATAACCGCCCGCTCATGCCGCTACCTCCTGTGTTCCAGCCGCCAGCGCCTGCTGCAAATGCGCCACAAACTGGCTACGAATAGCCGGGTTCTCCCCCAGCCCTTGTAAGCACACTTGCGCCGGAATACCCGCGGCGGCAAAACAACTTTTCCATGAATCTGGTGCATCGGAGGCCATATCGTTAATGGCGTGGTCGCCCGCCACCAGCATAAGTGGCATGAGAACCACCCGGCGCACCCCTTGCTGCTGCATGCTGTGAACCAGTTGCCCCACTTCGGGGTAACTTTCTACTGCGCCAACCCGAGCCGGAAAGTGGCTGGCCTGCATCATATGATCAAGGCAGGCATAGGCCGCAAAAGCGTGGTGGCTGGCACCATGCCCCATAAATACCACCTGTTCGTCGTCAGCTAATGGCGGCATCTGGCTGCGCAATGACAGCATCAGTTGCTGGTAATCACTAAAGGTACTGAGCAGTGGCGTACCAAGCGCCAAACGTGCGAAATGCCCCTGCCACGGTGCAGCATCCCGCACCACTTTTTCATATTCATCGCCATTAATAATGTGGAGTGACTGAATGGCAACATCCTGGTAGCCTTGCTCCGCCAGTTGCTGCAAGGCCTGGCCGGGTGACGGTATCACCAGCCCATCACGCCGGGCCAGTTTGCGGATAATCATGCCGGAGGTAAATGCGCGCATTAGCGTGCGGTCCGGGCAACTGGCCGCCAGCGCCTGTTCACAGGCAACAATATTTTTCTCCAGCGTATCGTGGTAGCTGGTGCCAAAACTCACCACCAGTAATGCTTTTTTCATACTGTTCTCCTGCTGATTAGCGCACTGTATTGCGGGTTAACCGGTAATGACAGCCAGGCCTGTAACTTGCGGGTAAAGGCTTCCGGCCCGTCCAGTACCAGGGCTTCCGGCACGTTTTCCCGGGGGCGGGTAACCACAATGCAAGGTATGGAGGCCTGAAGGGCCGGAACAATTTTGTCGAGGTAACCGCCCTGAATGCCGGACTCTTTAGTAATCACCACATCCGGGGAGCAAAACTGGTAAAACGCCTGGTTAAACGCCGCATCAAACGGCCCTTTCAGGGCAAAAATATTTCCCGGGCCAAGGCCCAGTTGCTCACACTGGGCAATAACAGAGGCCACCGGTAGCACACGCACCAGCCAGGTTTTGCCCGGTAGCCCTGCCTGCCAGCGGGCCAGGTCTTTACTGCCTGTGGTTAACAAAACTCGCGGGCCAAGTTCACGTGCTACAGCACAAGCGTCTTCAATACTCTCCACCTTGTGCAATAACGGGTGGGTAACACAATCTAACTGGCTGGGGCGGCGATAACGGCTGTACGCCACACCGGTTTGCTGGCAGGCCTGCCAGGCATTACGGCTGACTTCCTGAGCATAAGGATGCGTGGCATCGACCAACCAGTTAACCTGGCGGCTTGCCAGCAATTCAGCCAGTTGCCCGGCATCCAGCCGCCCACAGGCCACCTTACCGTTTCGTACCTGAGCAAGCCGGGCCCCTGCCTCTGTGGCAACAGACAAGGTATATGGCACTGCCGCCATTTCCAGTTGGTCACAAATTGGGGTGGCATCGCTTGTACCGCCCAGTACCAGGACATGGTTCATAGCCGGTAACCACGTGGTGTTATCATCAGCCCGTCTTTCACATAGGTAGTGGCATTTCCCACCACCACCAGGCTTGTCATATCAACGGGCGTGTAATCCATCTCCTCAAGCGTTGTCAGCCATTTTTCTTCTTTCTTGCGGCCAGCCGCTTTCACCATCCCCACCGGAGTGGAAGGTTTTTTGACCGTCATCAGCAAGTCAAAGGCACGCGCCAGATGGCCTTCACGCCCGCGGCTGCGCGGGTTATAAAAACAAATCACAAAATCAGCCTGCCCGGCGGCAATAATCCGTTTTTCAATCACAGGCCAGGGGGTGAGCAAATCGCTCAGGCTGATATGGCAAAAGTCGTGCATCAGGGGGGCACCGAGTAAGGCGGCTGCGGCAATGCTGGCAGTCATCCCCGGCACCACCCGCACTTCAATACCCGCCTGTTGCTGGCTAACCAGCTCCAGAATCAGGCCCGCCATCCCATAAATACCGGCGTCGCCGCTACTGACCAGAGCCACATTTTTGCCTTCTTTGGCAAGGTCAATTGCGGCCTGGCAGCGCTCAATCTCTTTGCACATACCCGTTTTGATGACCTGTTTATCGCCAGTAAACGCTTTCACCAGGTGAGTGTAGGTTTTGTAGCCAACAATAATATCTGCCGCCGCCAGCGCTTCAGTGGCTTCGACGGTCATCATGGCCTGGGAGCCCGGCCCTATTCCGATTACGGTTAACATCAGTGCACTACTCCTAAAGTCAGGGTAACACCTTGTTCACGCAAGGTTTCCCCCAGTAAATGACCACCGCTCATCAGCCAGGCTACCGGGCCAGATACACTGCCGACCCCGGCAACCTCGCGCACAAACGCAGAGACAGGGAAATGCGTTGCACTGGGTTGCAGTTCATTAGCGGTAAAAATTTCAAACGGAACCTGGTAACATTGCGCAAGTGCCTGCAGGCCAGGTTCGTCCTGCTTCAAATCGATACTGCCAATGGCGCGTAATGCACGCGAATCAAGGCGGCGGGCCTGCAACTGTCCAGCCACCAGTTTGTGCAACACTGTGAAAGGCGTATTTCGGCGGCAACCGATACCGGCGACAATGCGGCGGGGAACCAGTTTAAAGACCGGGCAGTTAAGCTCTGGCAGCGTATCGCGCAGCGTGACACACACCAGTGCATCAAGCTGGGGCAATTCAGCGAGTCTGGAAACAGGGATAAAGCCTTCTGTTACCACTTGAGATTGGTGATGGGCAAAATCGTCATCCCACCAGATACCCACTGACTTCCCGCTTACCAGCATTTGGTTGATGGTTTTTACCCCTTCGCGCAGGTTTTCCATGCCGGCATCCAACTGGCTTGCCAGTGTGTCCAGTGCTGCCAGGCCATTGACGTCTGTTGCGGTGGTAATCACCGGGTCGGCCCCTAATACGCCAGCAAGGTAGCAGGCCAGTGCATTCGCCCCACCCATATGCCCAGAAACCAGGCTAATCACATGCTGGCCACGTTCATCAATGACCACGACCGCCGGGTCAGACATTTTGTCTTGCAGAAGTGGCGCTATCATGCGCACTGCAATGCCCGTCGCACCGATAAAAATCAATGCGGAATGCACATAAAAGGCATCTTTTACGGTTTGAGCAAAACTGGTTACAAACGGGCGAAATCCTTTTCTCAGTAACCGTTCACTGGTAAAGCAGGTTACTGGTAATGCAACCCGCAGGCGTTCTGCCAGTGCAACGCCACCTGGCGTAAGGCAGAATAGCGCCAGCGATTCAGGCTTGACGGTATTCATGGCTAAACCCGGCATCATAAAGTTTGGAGTAGTGGTATTCCTCGCCCAGAAACGCACCCACCAGAATCAGTGCGGTTTTGCGTATTCCGGCGGCCCGGACTTTCTCGCTAATATCTGCCAGCGTCCCCCGCACCACCTTGCGTTCTGGCCAGGTGGCCTTATACACCACAGCAACTGGTGTTTCTGGTGGGTATCCGCCCTCCGTAAGGCGCTCAGCCACCCGGTTAATTCGCTGCACGGACAAGAAAATCGCCATGGATGTTTGGTGGGCGGCAAAGCTCTCCAGTTGCTCTTTTTCCGGCACCGGTGTTCGCCCTTCCAGGCGAGTGATTATCAGGCTCTGGGAGACTTCCGGTACGGTGTATTCCACACCAAGGTCGGCGGCGGCACCCAAAAAGGCACTGACGCCCGGAACTACCTGCCAGGTGATTCCCCGCGCTGTGAGCATTTCACCCTGCTCACGTACAGAGCCATAGAGTGATAAATCCCCTGTTTGCAGGCGCACCACACACTTACCGTTGCGCACGCCGTCTTCCATCAGACCAATAATGGCTTCCAGCGCCAGGCTCGCGCTGTCGTGGCATTGTGCCTGTGGGCACCACTCAAGTAGCTCAGTATTAATTAATGACCCGGCATAAATGACAATATCGGCCTGCTGTAACAGCCGGTAGCCTTTCAGCGTAATCAGTTCTTTGTCACCAGGACCTGCGCCAACAAACCAGACGCCCGGAGATACCAGTTCAGTCATGGTTGCCCTCCTTCAGGCAGGAAATCACAAAAGTTGGATTGTTCGGTTTGAAATAGTGCCCGTCACCCAGAGCAACCATGGATGAAGCCTGGAGCTGAACACACTCCAGCGCACTGACAGGCAGACCGCCCAGTGCTGTGAGCGCCTGCATCAAGTTTTCATGCAGAATAAAAGTCATCACCAGGCGGCCACCGGGCAGTAAATGTTCCAGTGCCCAGCGCAGTAATGGCGTCAACTGCCCACCACTGCCGCCAATAAAAATGGCATCGACCTGTAAATCGCAACTCACTGGGGCTTGTGCCGCAATCACCTGAACATTTTCACAGGCGAAATGGCTGCGGTTGGTGTGTAACAGCGCCAGTGCCGCTGCATCCCGCTCAATGGCAATAACCTGTAACTCAGGCCAGGTCATCGCGGCTTCCAGTGACACGCTGCCGGTTCCCGCCCCCACATCAATAAATGTTTCGGCGCTGTGTAATTGCAGGCGGGAGAGAACCAAAGCCCGAACAGGCTCTTTGGTCATGGGGACACGTTCGCCGCGCAGAAAATGGGCATCATTCATTGAGGATCACCACTACATTCATATCAAAGTCACCGGTCACCACGGATGCGGGCAACCGCCGGATACGCTCATTCTCCAGCGAGAGGTTCTCACCAATAATCATGATGCGGTGGCCTGCACCCCAGGCCACCAGGTGCCGGGCAATTTGCTCTGGCCCGTTGTTGCGGTCTGTCACCATGGCCACTTTGTTGTGGCGTAATAGGCTTTCGTAATCCACTTCCCGGCCGTGACTGCTGGTTAGCCAGATGTCATTCATGTCCACCCCCGCTTTGGCACACAGGTATTGCATGGCGCTAATACCGGGGATCACATCTATATTTTCCCGCCCAAAGTGAGAACACAGGCGCTTACCAATGCCAAATAACATCGGGTCGCCAGACGCCAGTAGCACAATATCTTTATGCTGCACGCCTTCCAGCCACTTCACTAAAGCGGCAATATCTGCCGTCAACAGATGCGTTTCGCCTTCAAATGCTTCAAACAATTCGAGATGCCGTTTACCACCGACCAGCGTATCGGCACAGGCAATTGCCTGGCGTGCCTGCTGTGTCAGCAACGCAAGGTTACCCGGCCCAATGCCCACGACCGTAATCATTGGAATGCCTCCTGAATCACTGCCAATGGGCGGCTGCTGCCTAGCAGTTGTTGTTCAAATGAGAAAAGAATGGCGTCGCACTGCGGTGGGGATTGTGTGAAACGCAACATCTCCTGGACCCGTGCACAGATGCGCTGTGCCAGTTCAGGGTAAATCCGCGCATAACCCGCGCTGTCAATCAAGGGAAGCGCGGCTTCTGTGGTGTCGCACTCACTCACTGCGCGCAACAATGCTAAAGGCGCGCCCATCAGCGCCAGGTGGGCGACCAGTACCTCCATCCGGGCATCAGCGATATGGCTGTGGGTATGAAAAATCCCGGCCGCGACTTTTATCAGCTTGCCTGGGTGCCCAACCAATAAAATGTGTTTGAACCCCAGCCTCACGGTTTCCTGCACCATGTAGCCAACAAAATTGCTCATGGTAACCACCATGCCGGGGTCCAGATGCAGGCTGTCACGTACAAAACGTTCACCATGGTTACCGGGCACCAAAATGACATTCTCCCGGCCTTCCGCACGTTTCTGCTCCAGTTCAATTACCAGCGCCCGTTTCCAGCTCTCTTCAGACATCGGCGTTACTATGCCCGTAGTGCCAATAATGGAAATACCGCCCTGAATACCAAGCCGTGCATTCATGGTTTTCTTTGCACGGGCTTCCCCTTCCGGGGCAAAAATTTCCACATAGGCCCCACGTTGCGGCCCAATCACTTCACGCACAGCGGCTTCTATGGTTTGGCGTGGCGTTCGGTTAATGGCGGGCTCACCCGGTGCCAGGCCAATTCCTGGTCGGGTGACTACGCCAATGCCTTCACCACCTTTCAGCGTGATAGCTCCCGAGTTATTCAGGCGAACCCTGGCAAAAATCAGCATGCCGTGGGTGGCATCAACATCATCGCCACCGTCTTTGCGAATGGCGGCTGTTGCCTGCTGGCCTTCAATAACTGGTAACTCCACATTCAAATGCAGGGTGATACCGGACGGCGTGGTAATAGAAACCTGGTGAATAACCTGCTGGCGCAGCACCATTAATGCAGCAACCCGTGCGGCGGCGGTCGCACAGGAGCCAGTGGTATAGCCTTTACGCAAGGCTTTCCCGTTGTGCCAGACGGTATCGGCCAGGCTGAAGTCAGTCATCTCTGGCCTCCATGGTGTACAGCACAGCATTGATGATGGCCGCTGCTACATTGCTCCCGCCTTTACGCCCACGGGCGGCAATGCCGGGCAAGCCGCTGTCTATCAAAGCCTGTTTGGATTCAGCCGCACCGACAAACCCCACCGGTACACCAATGACGGCGGCAGGTTGTTCACCACTTTCCAGCAGGCGAAATAGCGCAGTAGGCGCATTGCCAAAAACAAAGATTTTCTCGCCCGGCATGGCCAGAGCCACATCAACTGCCGCCATTGAACGGGTAATACCTTTTTCTTTCGCCACTGCCGCCACTTGCGGGTTGCTGATAAAACAGTGGCTGGCAACATGGTGGTGAGCAAGGCGGGTTTTGTTGATACCAGAGAGCGCCATCGTGGTGTCGGTAAACAGCGTACAACCACGGCGTAGCGCGGCATCCAGTACGGTAATGATGTGGGGAGAAAACCATAAGGTTTCCAGCCAGTCGAAATCTGCCGTGGTATGAATAACCCGCTTGATAACGGCTTCCTGACGTGGGTCACTGCACTGCCAGCCGGGGTGTTCAGCGGCAATTATTTCGCTGATTATCTCGAAGCTGCGGCTTTCAATGAGCAAAGGTTGTTGAAGGTAATCCATCAGTTTCTCCTGCCATCACACTCTGCTGCCATCACACCATGAGCGTGAAAGCGATACGGATAAAGGCAAACAGCACCAGTGCCAGCCCAGAAGCCAGCATCAGTATGCGTACGGACGCCGGGATGTCATCCGGGGTGATATCGCGCAGGTTTTCACCAATCCAGGGTTTTTCTACCCGTTCGCCAAAATAGTTATTTGGCCCGCCAAGACGCACGCCCAGGGCCCCGGCCACAGCCCCTTCGGACCATGCGCAATTCGGGCTGCTGTGCTGTTTTCTGTCGCGCCAACCAATAGACAGCGCTTTCCCGCCATCAAAACGGCTTAACCAGGCCGCAGCACTCAGCAGTAACCAGCCAATGCGGGCGGGCAGATAGTTCGCCAAATCATCCATACGCGCAGAGACCAGGCCGATATCCTTGTAGCGCGCATTTTTGTAACCCACCATCGAATCCAGGGTATTAATGGCCTTGTACGCCATCGCCAATGGCGCGCCGCCCAGCATCAGGAAAAATAAGGGGGCAATAACGCCATCGACACTGTTTTCTGCCACTGTTTCGACCACTGCACGGGTAATTTGTGGTGGCTGAAGTTGCGAGGTATCTCGCCCAACAATCCAGCTGAGTTTTTCCCGGCTTAGGGGCAAATCCCCTTTACGCAATGCCTGTTCAACTTCCCCGGCACTTTGAGCAAGGCATCGCCCGGCAAGCAAGGTGAAAATCATCCAGGTATTAACCAACCAACCCAGCAGTGGGTGAATGTGTTCTGCCAGTGCCAAAACGGCCCAACTCACACCGCCTGTAACAACCACTACCACCAACCACATCACCCCGCCGCCAAAACGTAATGACTTTGGCGAATGGCAGACACGGCGAACACCACGTTGCAGCACGTTTATCAGGTTGCCCATCCAGCGCACCGGGTGAGGCCAGTGGTGAGGGTCACCCAGCCAGTAATCCAGTAATGCAGCAACACACCAGGCAGAGATCCACGAGATCAAGGGCATCATTGCAGGCTCCTTGCGGTTCTGAACCAGCGGTTAAGCATGGCCGGGCGCTGGGCAAAATGGAGGTGAAGATAACTGGCAAAGGTATTGCCTTGCTGCCAACCACCTTGCCACTGGCGCACAAGCTGGCCATCGCGCACTTTACGGCACTGTTGCCGGGCTGGCAGCGAGGTAGTGAACTCTGAATAGTGGAATTCGTGGCCACGAAGTGTTTCGCCCGCGGCGGCAAGCAGGGTGTCGTGGTTCGCCGTTGCTTCACAATACCCAAACCTTTTCAGCCGGTTACCCATTGTGCTGTGCCCTGCCAGCACGCCGCACATTGTGTGCGTTTGCCCGCTGGCATCCGCCAATGAGCCGCCAAGGTACATTAACCCGCCACACTCGGCGTACACAGGCACACCCCGGCCTGCCAGTTGCTTAACGGCGGAGCGCATAGCGTGATTCGCCGCCAACTGGCTGGCAAACATTTCCGGGTAGCCGCCCCCCAGCCAAAGCATGTCGCAGGCTGGCACCTGTGAATCTTCCAACGGGCTAAATGGCACAAGCCGCACACCAGACTGTTCGATAATGTCCAGGTTATCCTGGTAGTAAAAGTGAAAGGCATCATCCTGCGCCACGGCCATGGTCAGCCCATCAGCCAGTGCCGGATCAGGGAGTAACAAAGGGGGCACAGGAAGGGATGGCAACGCCTGACAACGACTAAGCAATAGGGGAAGGTTAATTGTCTGTTCCAGCACGGCGGCCAGTTTCTGCCAGGGTTCCAGGTTAACGCTTTTGCCAGTGGCCCCCACTAACCCGAGATGGCGGGATGGCAGGTGGAGTTCGGGTTGCTCAGGGACATAGCCCAGCACCGGAACCCGGCAGTAACGGCCAAGAGCTGCAGAGAGTTGCTGGAAATGGTTGGGGGTATTCACCCGGTTGATGATGACCCCGGCAATATTCACTCCCGGAGCAAAATCGCAAAAACCGTTGAGCGTTGCCGCCAGAGAAGTGGAGACACCTTTGCCATCCATCAGGAGGATAACCGGAAGGTTCAGTAAACGCGCAATACCTGCAGTAGAGGCACAAAAAGGGTCAATCCCCAGGCCGTCAAACAGGCCCATCACGCCTTCAACAACCCCCAGAGCACTGGTTTCCATGGCCCGGCTGAATAGTGCCCGAACAGTATCATCCTGCAGCATCCAGTTATCCAGATTACGGGATTTACGGCCTGAAATGGCCGTATGCCAGGTGGTATCAAGATAATCAGGGCCAACTTTGAACGGCTGGGGAGCAAGGCCTTTTTGCCGCAAAAGGGCGAGTAAACCAAGCGTTATTGTGGTTTTACCACAACCGCTAGCGGTGCCTGCCAGAATAAATGCCTGTTTTGCGCCTGTCGCCATTTTCACTTCCTTTTAGCGGAAAATGGGCGCAACAAGCCAGGCGTATTGCCCATGAGGCAATACGGGGCTGAAGACGCCCTTCCCTCCGAAGGTGTCATTTGCATCATCAGGCCGGTCTTCTGGCTTAGCGTCTTTCTTACCCGCCCTTCCCGATCGCTTGATCAGTGGTATTGCGGGGTCGTCAGCATCACAGCAGCGGGGGCTGCGAGGGATTTACACCCTCTTCCCTACCTGTCAGGTAAAACCTGATGATGTCGGTTAAACTTTTTCGTGCTGCACTACTTTTACGTACTGCGTTTTACGTACTGCGTTTTAGGTACTGCGCTTCTTTCGTTTACGCACTGCACTAGTTTTATGTACGCCGTTATGGCTTTTATGTACTTCGTTATGGCGCACAAACTCAGAGCCATAACGCAATAACACTTCATTCAGGTAAATATCTGCCGGAAAAAGTGCTTTTTTACTGTCACTGACTATACGCCACTGAAAAAATAAAAACTGGTGCAGTTTACGGCCGTAATAACAAACAATTGTTGAGCTATAACAAATTATTGTCAGTTCCATCAGACATATCTTAACTACAATAAGCACTTAACCAGAAAAGCTCGCCCATGCAGACAACAAATTATTGCAACCGTTAAACGTTGTTGGCTCACAGAATTTATACCTGGCTGGTGAAATAAACCCTGCGTGAATCATTCAGATATTCGCCAACCATTTATGGATAAAAAACAGGCAAAACACCAGGAAACCCACATAAAACTATTGTGGAAAATATTGGCACCACACATTTACTGAATGCGGGTTAACCAGTTACTGAATACCGGTTAATCTGCCTCTTCTATTGCAAGTGAACGAAACATTTGTGGTGTTACCTGGTAAGTCTGGCGGAATACTTTGCAAAAATAACTGGTTTGAGAAAAACCGACATTTCTGGCGATACTGGCAATACTCCAGTCACTGTGGCGCAGCATTTCTTTGGCATGTTCCATACGCTGGCGGTTAACCCAGGCGTTAAAACCAATTCCCTGATACTTCTTGAACAGTTTGCTGAAATAATAAGGACTAAGGTATACATGTGCCGCCACATCTTCCAGGCGCAGTTCCTGTGATAAATTTGCTTCAATGTAGCGCAATGCTTTTTTCATTTTGCTTTCATGGGGGTTTTGCGCCCTGCTTCTGCTTGCTGAAGGCTGCACATCTTCGTTATCGGTAATCACCAACAAACTCAGTTGTTTTTTCAGGCAGTTTTCTACAATCAGGCGCAGTAATTCAGCGGATGCCGTTAACCGGGCATAATCCATTTCAGGTACTTTTTTGTATTCATTCACCAGTACTGGGTCTGTGCGCCAGTGGTCATCCACCGGGTGCAGGATATCAACCATTTCAATATCATCCGGAACGCGCACTTGCCCGCACAGAACAAAGCCTACCAGGTGACCAGCAATAACCAAAGGTATGGAAAAATCCGTCAGCCCGGCATGGCAACGATAAATACAGGGGTTACTGGTTTTAGATGCCTCGAGGCCGCCGCAGCGGTCACTCATACGGCAGCGGCTGTGCCGTTCAGGGTCCTGGCGCATTAACTGGCAAAATGGCGTGAAGTTGAAAAGTTCAGAGATCTCTTCACCATGGATATTAACCACCACTACCGCTAAATTTGTTGCCTGTGCAAAATCCTGGGCAATTTTATTGATGAGCTCTGAGCTAAGCACACTGGCAGAAATCATGATAAAACCCTCAGTCAATTCAGTCTGTTATCTTCCGTGATTAAGCGCCTGCCCTGACAGGCGAGTGTTTTCCTTTCATGGCCTGTTATGTACGCACCTTACATACTTCTACTTCTTATGATTTTTTCATACTTCACAACTCACACTTCATAACTCACAGTGCTAATGTGCCAGTTTTCTCATTTTCTGCACTTTACTTATTCCTCAGAGCCTGGCCATGCAGAGGTGTAACGTACCAATTCTCAAGGATAAACAGCATTGGTTTACCCGCCTGCAACCTGGAAACACAACTGGCTGCATGAATCACTGAGTTGCACCAGCAGCCCTTTGTTAAGTGACATATCGGGAAGGACCACAGGCTTTGCGGTTGAACTAAGCGACGACACCTGCCAGTAAATCTTTGCCAGCCCGCTTCCCGCGGTACAACACCAGCAGGATGATGCAAGCCAGCAACGAGGGTATGAAACATATGCCATGAGGCAATAGCCAGAAAACCGCAGACTGCAACCAGCCCACAACAGTTGGTAATGTGCACTTCAACCGCTCGATATATGACTGGTTATAAAGGCGTATTTTCCCGCCTGCACATTCAACCAATGCCCAATTTAAAGTTACATTAAAGTTAAATAAAATTAACCGTAATGTTTCATTGACCACGCGGTTTTATCCATTCTGCTCATTGCATACAAAAAATGCTCTGCAAGAGTAGTACCATTCTCAAAAGACATACTCCCTTCCAGCCATTGCCACCGTTGATAATACCAGTAACACCCAGGCTCAGAGTGACCTGTATGTCACAAAATAACGGTGACCTGGTTTCATACTAAAAATTAATCTTTTCAAAGTTAATACCATACGATTAAACCTTATCGGGCCCACCAATCAGTTCAATCACGTGATTAACAAAATACAAGGGTATTAAAAAAGAATATTAATACTTTTGTTTTAGGCACTAAAGTTCTCCCAGGTTGGGGCTTATTTAAACATAACAGGCCACCAGGTTCCCTGGGAGAAAAAAACTCAATTACATGAAAACGGATCACAAAATATTTTATAATTTTCACCTGTTTCGTTTTTTGCGAGCCGGTTAGACAGTTTTCTTTTCATCAGTTTTACAGGTATTGCAGGGTAGGTTCTTTCCTATAAGGTAGCTATAGCAAGCGGCGCCAAGGCAGGCACCAATCACTGGCGCAATAATAGGAACAATGAAGTAAGGAATATCACGGCCGCCCGTCATGGCCATTTTTCCCCATCCGGCGAAGAAGGTGAAAATTTTGGGGCCAAAATCACGGGCTGGGTTCATCGCAAAACCGGTCAGGGGGCCCATTGCAGCACCAATTACGGCAACCAGAATACCAATGAGCAGCGGCCCAAGAGCCCCACGCGGCACACCGTTACCGTCATCGGTCAGCGCCATAATCAAGCACATCAAAATAGAAGTGATAACAATTTCTACCAACGCAGCCTGCCAAACACTAATATCCGCGGCCGGATAGGTACTAAAGATACTGGCAAGTTGCAGGCTTTCCTTGCTACCACGCACCATTTGGTGGCCCGCTTCATAATCTAAGAACATATTGTGGTAAAGAAAATACGCCAGTGCCGCCCCACAAAATGCCCCGGCAATCTGGGCAATGCTGTACGGCAACACTTTTCTGCCGGGGAAACAGGCGAACAACCAAAGGGCGACGGTAATCGCGGGGTTCAGGTGAGCCCCTGAAATCCCGGCAGTGAGGTAAACCGCCAGGGAGATGCCAAGCCCCCACACCACACAAATTTCCCACAAGCCAAAGCTTGCGCCAGCAACCTTTGCCGCACAAAGACAACCTGCGCCAAAGAATAAGAACAACCCCGTTCCCAGAAATTCAGCAATACACTGTACCTTTAGTGAATCATTCATAATGTCACCTATTTTTTACCGGATGTTTCACCAGCGCATAAGTACGCCAGGCAGGGTAACTCGCTATACAGCTTTTCACTGCGACACCAGGTGCCATGCAAAATAGCAAGAGACAACGCGTTGAACTATAGAAATCCCAGGCTGGAAAGTGTTGGCTATCTGCGATACAGGTAAATACAAAAATTAGCCCACTCATAACAATTTTTTGCTCATACTTTTTTAGTTAAACCAGTTCTGGCCTGATGTATACCGTTAGTTTGCAAGTTGAACTCACAACATTATATTGCGAATAAAATATAATTTATTTGCAGCCTTCATCCCATTTATCACCCATATCAAAAAGCAGCCATTTTTTGCAGAAAAACATTTTTGCGAGAAGAATCGCAAATATAAAAAAAACAGAAAACAAATTGTAAATCTGCAACATTGAAAACGAATAAATACCATTAGCGAACAACACAAATAAACATAAAAATCATGTAGATAAGATATTTTATAGCAATTTTTTATTATTGCCATGTTAATAATTTTCATAATTAACAGCTAACACAACCATTATTTTCAGTCGCTTATTTGTATAGTCAAAAAATTAAAAAGGTTTGCCGAGGTTTATATGCAACAAGAAGCGCTAGGAATGGTTGAAACAAAAGGATTAACCGCCGCCATAGAAGCTGCTGACGCCATGGTTAAATCCGCAAACGTTGAATTAATTGGCTACGAGAAAATTGGTTCCGGTTTGGTCACCGTCATGGTACGTGGCGATGTTGGTGCCGTAACCGCAGCAACCGATGCCGGTGCAGCAGCTGCCGCAGCGGTGGGCGAAGTGAAATCTGTTCATGTCATTCCCCGCCCTCATTCGGAAGTCGAGAAATTCCTACCCAGCAAGGGAGTTAGCCAATGAGTACCAATGAACTGGTGGAACAAATCATGGCGCAGGTGATTGCCAAAGTTAACCACGCTACATCGCCGGCATCTCCCCCTGAATCACAAGAACCGAGAGGAAAGGCTATGGCCGAAAAGACCTGTAGTTTAACCGAATTCGTCGGTACGGCCCCCGGTGACACCGTTGGCCTGGTTATCGCAAATGTTGACAGCGCATTGCTGGAAGCAATGAAGCTTGAAAAGCGTTATCGCTCAATCGGCATTCTGGGTGCTCGTACCGGTGCCGGGCCACATATTATGGCTGCAGACGAAGCAGTAAAAGCGACTAACACCGAGATTGTCAGCATTGAACTGCCGCGTGATACCAAAGGCGGTGCGGGTCATGGCTCACTGATTATTCTTGGGGCGAATGATGTCTCTGACGTGAAACGCGCCATCGAAGTTGCCCTGAAAGAGCTGGAACGGACATTTGGCGATGTGTATGCCAATGAAGCCGGTCATATCGAATTGCAGTACACCGCCCGTGCCAGCTACGCGCTGGAAAAAGCATTTGGCGCACCGGTTGGCAAATCTTGCGGTGTCATTGTAGGTGCCCCTGCCTCCATTGGTGTCCTGATGGCTGATACCGCGTTGAAATCTGCCAACGTTGATGTGGTTGCCTACAGCTCCCCGGCCCATGGAACAAGTTTCAGTAACGAAGCCATTCTGGTGATATCCGGTGATTCCGGCGCAGTACGCCAGGCCGTTATCTCTGCCCGGGAAATCGGCAAAACTGTTCTGGGTACGATGGGTGATACGCCCAAAAATGACTTCCCCTCATATATTTGATATCAGGTGAGGCACTCATGAAATCAAAACGCTTTGAAGCGCTGGCGAAACGCCCTGTAAACCAGGACGGCTTTGTAAAAGAATGGATCGAGGAAGGCTTTATTGCTATGGAAAGCCCGAATGATCCCAAACCCTCTATTACCATTCAAAACGGCGTTGTCACCGAACTGGATGGCAAACCGCAGGCTGAGTTTGATCTGATTGATCACTTTATTGCCCGTTACGGTATTAACCTTGACCGTGCAAAAGAAGTCATGGCAATGGATTCCGTCAAGCTGGCCAACATGCTGTGTGACCCGAACATTAAACGCAGCGAGATTGTTCCCCTCACCACCGCCATGACTCCGGCAAAAATTGTTGATGTGATGTCGCAAATGAATGTGGTGGAAATGATGATGGCGATGCAGAAAATGCGCGCCAGACGCACCCCTTCTCAACAAGCGCATGTCACTAACGTAAAAGACAACCCGGTACAAATTGCTGCCGATGCCGCTGAAGGTGCCTACCGCGGGTTTGATGAACAAGAAACCACTGTCGCTGTCGCCCGCTATGCGCCTTTTAACGCGATTGCGTTACTGGTGGGTTCACAGGTTGGGCGGCCTGGGGTGCTAACCCAGTGTTCACTGGAAGAAGCCACCGAACTGAAATTGGGTATGCTGGGCCACACCTGCTATGCCGAAACTATTTCAGTTTACGGCACCGAACCTGTCTTCACCGATGGCGATGACACCCCCTGGTCGAAAGGCTTTCTGGCCTCTTCCTATGCTTCCCGTGGGTTGAAAATGCGTTTTACATCGGGCTCTGGCTCGGAAGTGCAAATGGGTTATGCGCAGGGTAAATCCATGCTGTATCTCGAAGCACGCTGTATTTACATCACCAAGGCGGCAGGGGTTCAAGGGCTGCAAAACGGCTCAGTTAGCTGCATTGGTGTACCTTCTGCAGTGCCGTCAGGTATTCGTGCTGTGCTGGCCGAAAACTTAATTTGTTCAGCACTGGATCTTGAATGCGCCTCCAGTAACGACCAGACCTTTACTCACTCAGACATGCGCAGAACCGCACGCCTCCTGATGCAGTTCCTGCCGGGTACCGACTTTATCTCTTCCGGTTATTCCGCTGTGCCGAACTACGACAACATGTTTGCCGGTTCCAATGAAGATGCCGAGGATTTCGACGATTACAACGTCATTCAAAGGGACTTGAAAGTTGATGGCGGGTTACGCCCGGTACGTGAAGAAGATGTGGTTGCGGTACGAAATAAAGCAGCTCGTGCATTACAGGCTGTATTTGCTGGTATGGGCCTGCCCCCCATTACTGATGATGAAGTGGAGGCAGCCACTTACGCTCACGGCTCCAAAGATATGCCTGAGCGCAACATTGTCGAAGATATCAAATTCGCCCAGGAAATCATTAATAAAAACCGCAATGGTCTGGAAGTGGTTAAGGCGCTGGCACAAGGGGGCTTCCCCGATGTCGCCCAGGACATGCTGAATATGCAGAAAGCCAAGCTCACCGGCGATTACCTGCATACCTCCGCCATTATTGTTGGCGACGGCCAGGTGTTGTCTGCGGTTAACGATGTTAATGATTACGCTGGCCCGGCAACAGGCTACCGGTTGGAAGGCGCTCGTTGGGATGAAATCAAAAATATCCCGAATGCGCTTGATCCCAATACGCTGGGTTAAGGGGAAAAACATGGAAATCAATGAGCAACTACTGCGGCAAATAATTGAAGATGTGTTGAAAGAAATGGGGGCCACAGATACCCAGGCATCTTTTACTCAACCTGCGGCTTCTTCCCCCAGCGTGTCAACCGCCCCTTCACAACCTCAGGGTTCATTCCTGACAGAAACCGGTGAGGCACGGCCTGGCACAGCAAAAGATGAAGTGGTAATTGCAGTTGGCCCGGCGTTTGGGTTGTCGCAAACCGTGAACATAGTGGGGCTCCCGCACAAAAGTATTCTGCGCGAAGTCATTGCTGGTATTGAAGAAGAAGGCATCAAAGCCCGTGTTATCCGCTGCTTTAAATCTTCTGATGTGGCATTTGTGGCAGTCGAAGGTAACCGGCTTAGTGGTTCTGGTATCTCTGTGGGTATTCAGTCTAAAGGTACAACGGTAATTCACCAGCGTGGTTTACCGCCTTTGTCTAACCTGGAATTGTTCCCCCAGGCACCACTGTTAACGCTGGAAACTTATCGGCAAATAGGCAAAAACGCAGCGCGCTATGCGCGTAATGAATCACCGCAACCAGTGCCAACCCTCAATGACCAGATGGCGCGGCCCAAATACCAGGCGAAATCCGCCATTCTGCACATTAAAGAAACCAAATACGTAGTGAATGGCAAAAATGCCCAGGAACTGCGTGTGAGTTTATGAGGGAGAACAGGATGAACGCTGAAGCAATTGAAACCATGGTTCGGGATGTGCTTAGCCGTATGAATAACCTGGCTGAACATGCTCCGGGCACGTCTGCGCCGCCTGCAGCCAGCACTGGCGCCCAAAACCAGGCACGCGTTAGTGATTACCCGCTGGCAAATAAACACCCGGAATGGGTGAAGACATCCACCAATAAAACCCTGGATGACATTACGTTACAAAGTGTGCAAGCCGGGCAAATTACCGCCCAGGATATGCGTATTACACCGGAAACGCTGCGTATTCAGGCAGCCATTGCACGTGATGCCGGGCGAGACCGGCTGGCAATGAACTTTGAGCGTGCCGCTGAACTCACGGCCGTACCGGATGACCGTATCCTGGAGATTTACAACGCTCTGCGCCCTTACCGGTCTACCAAAGAAGAGCTGATAGCCATTGCCGACGACCTGGACAACAGCTACCACGCAAAAACCTGTGCTGCATTTGTGCGGGAAGCGGCAGAGCTTTATGTGCAACGCCGCAAACTCAAAGGTGATGACTGAACAGTCAGAGGATATTTATGCGCTATATCGCAGGTATTGATATTGGCAACGCCTCTACGGAAGTGGCACTGGCATGCCAGCACAGCAGCGGTGAACTGCGTGTTGTAGCCAGTGCTCTGGCGGAAACTACAGGAATAAAGGGCACATTGCGCAATGTGTTTGGTGTGCGTGAAGCCCTGGAGCAGGCAAGCCAAAAAGCCAATATTCCCCTGAGTGATATAGCGTTAATTCGTATTAATGAAGCAACGCCCGTGATTGGCGATGTAGCGATGGAAACGATAACAGAAACCATCATTACTGAATCCACCATGATTGGGCACAACCCTAAAACCCCAGGGGGGGCTGGGTTGGGAGTGGGGCTGACTATTACACCTGATGAACTGATGTCACGCCCGGCAGACCAGGATTACATTCTGGTGGTTTCCGCCGGTTTTGATTTTGCCGATGTAGCGCAAATAGTGAACTCTGCACGGCGGGCAGGCTTCGCCATTACCGGCGTTATTCTACAACGCGACGACGGTGTTCTGGTGAGTAACCGGTTAGAACACCCACTGCCTATTGTGGACGAAGTGCAATTTATTGAACGCATTCCATTAGGGATGCCTGCTGCTGTTGAGGTCGCCCTGCCCGGCCGGGTGATTGAAACATTGTCTAACCCCTACGGTATCGCCACCGTTTTCAGCCTGGATGCCAAAGAGACACAGAACGTGGTGCCCATGGCGCGAGCATTAATTGGCAACCGCTCCGCGGTCGTGATTAAAACCCCTGAAGGCGACGTAAAAGCACGCACGATCCCTGCGGGCCACCTTGAATTACAGGCTGGCGGGCGTACAGCCCGGGTTGATGTTGCTGCTGGCGCAGAAGCCATTATGCAGGCAGTTAATTCACTTCCGGCGCTGGATAACGTTACCGGGGAAGCGGGCTCAAATATTGGTGGCATGCTGGAGCATGTGCGCCAAACCATGGCGGAACTCACCAATAAGCCTGCCAGTGAGATTGCTATTCAGGATGTGTTGGCTGTTGATACAGCTGTTCCGGTCAGTGTTACAGGTGGGCTGGCTGGCGAATTTGCCCTGGAGCAGGCTGTGGGTATTGCCTCGATGGTGAAATCGGACCGGTTGCAAATGGCGCGTATTGCCCGGGAAATTGAGCAGACGCTACACGTAGAAGTACAGATTGGCGGTGCGGAAGCCGAGGCGGCAATTTTAGGTGCGCTGACTACCCCCGGCACAACCCGTCCACTGGCCATTCTTGACCTGGGAGCGGGTTCCACCGATGCCTCAATTATCAATAGTGACGGCGATATCATCGCCACCCATTTAGCAGGTGCCGGGGATATGGTCACCATGATAATCAACCGCGAACTGGGGCTGGATGACCGTAACCTGGCGGAAGAAATCAAGAAATACCCGTTGGCGAAAGTTGAAAGCTTATTTCACCTGCGCCATGAAGATGGCAGCGTGCAGTTTTTTCCCTCCGCACTCTCGCCAGAGGTCTTTGCCCGCTTATGTGTGGTGAAACCTGACGAACTGCTTCCACTTCCCGGTGACCACTCACTGGAAAAAGTGCGCCAGATACGGCGCAGTGCCAAGCAGCGCGTGTTTGTCACCAATGCATTGCGAGCGCTCGAGCGTGTCAGCCCTGGAGGCAACATTCGTAATATTCCGTTTGTAGTTCTGGTAGGCGGCTCTGCTCTGGATTTTGAAATTCCGCAACTGATTACCGATGCCCTGGCCCATTTCCGGTTGGTTGCCGGGCGAGGGAATATCCGTGCCTGTGAAGGCCCGCGTAACGCTGTCGCCACTGGGTTGATTTTATCGGGTAACCCTGGGGGGCATTTATGACTCTGGCAGAAGAGAAACCAGCCATTGTGGTTTTGGGTTCCCATACCACCGAAACCCACTGGCAGGAAGTGTTGTGGGGGATAGAAGAAGAAGGCATTCCCTGGGTTTGGTACCCCGCACCGGACGAAAACTTACTGGCGGAATTCGCCTGGCAAGCAGCCAGCCAGTCGCCATTACGGGTTGGTATTGGCTGCGATCCACAGCAACTGCTAGTGCATTACCAGCATCTGGACGCGGCTACCCCGCTGTTCCGGCTGTTAACCACAGATTCACCAGCCGAGGCCAGGCGTACCGGCCACAATGCTGCCCGGCTGGTTAAAGGGTTGCCGTTTAAGTAACCCATTGATTATCAACAGGAGAACTGCAGCATGAATAACGCACTGGGTCTGGTAGAAACAAAAGGTCTCGTTGGGGCCATTGAGGCGGCAGATGCCATGGTCAAATCGGCCAATGTGCAACTTGTCGGCTATGAAAAAATCGGGTCGGGGCTGGTCACTGTGATGGTTCGCGGTGATGTTGGTGCCGTAAAAGCCGCCGTGGATGCAGGCTCTGCCGCTGCCAGCGCAGTGGGCGAAGTGAAATCAAGCCATGTTATCCCGCGCCCACATAGTGATGTAGAAGCAATTTTACCCACATCAGCCTGATCTGGCAGGTAAGGGAGAACAACGTGAAAGCATCTTTGGGGTTACTGGAAGTGAGTGGTCTGGCACTGGCAATTAACTGTGCAGATGCCATGGCTAAAGCGGCCAGTGTTTCACTAGCGGGGCTGGAGAAAGCCCGTGGCGGTGGCTGGACCGTGATTAAATTGCTGGGTGATGTTGCCTCTGTTCAGGCGGCAATTGCTACAGGCGCGGCACTGGCTCGCCAGCACCAGGGTCTGGTATCCAGCAAAGTAATTGCTCGCCCGGCTGAAGGGTTGGCTGTTTTTCTCCCCACCCCCGGTACCCCTAAAGCACCTTCACCAACAGGAACGCCACAACCTGGCTTAGCCCCTGTCGCTCCTCTGGCACCCGTTGATGCCGGGAGCGACACAGCCGAACCGGAATCTCCGGTCGCAGGCAGCGCCCTCACCTTACCAGCTGAACAACCACAACCCGGCACATTCAGCCAGGACGAGCCCCCAGCCGTGAGCGATGGCTCACCTGAACAGGGAGACTCGCCCCCGGTAACAGCGACCTGCAATTTATGTGCAGACCCGGCTTGCCCGCGGCGCAAAGGTGAACCACATGCACAGTGTATTCATTACTCAAAATAAGGCATAGCAGGATGGATAAAGCGAACCTGGAAAAAGTGGTCACTCAGGTACTGGATGAAATGCGGGTACGCCCGCTTCCGGTGGGTGTATCCAGCCGTCATCTTCACCTGTGCCAGGCCGACTACGCGTGTTTATTCCCCAATGAACCGTTGTCGGTCAAAAAAAACTTGCTACAGCCAGGGCAGTTTGCAGCCACACAAACTGTCACGTTAACCGGCCCGAAAGGGAGCCTGGAACGGGTACGGTTACTGGGGCCGCTTCGCAGTAAAAGCCAGGTTGAAATTTCACGCAGTGACGCACGCATATTGGGGATTGATGCACCGTTGCGCCTTTCCGGTGATATTGCCGGTACGCCGGGCATTCGCCTCACCAGCCCTTACGGTGAAGTCATGCTGGCACAAGGCGTAATTGTGGCGAAACGCCATATTCATATGTCACCGCTGGATGCACTGGTGCTGGGCGTAGTTCATGGGCAGTCCGTCAATGTTGCTGTGCAAAGTGACGGGCGGGCTCTGGTATTTGGCGACGTGATGATACGGGTTTCGGAGGCCATGCGGCTTGAGTTCCATATCGATACCGATGAAGCCAATGCTGCAGGCGCAGACCTGCCCGGCTGTGAGGCAAGGCTGGTGCGGCCATGACTCAACCACAGCCTTGTGCCACTTTGCCAGAAAGCATTTCAGGCGGTGAACACCTACCGTCGCCGCTTTCTGCCAGCTGGGTTACCCGTGTGGTTGCCGAGGTCATTGCCCGCCTGACGGCCAGGGAGAACAAGGTTTTCACCACCTCCCCGCAGCAACTGGTGCAATGCCTGGCACCGGCAGATTTCACTCGTTATGCCGAAGTGCATATCCGCCAGGCGGATAACCATTTTCTGGCGCAACTGGCTGGGCAAAGTGGTGGTTCTCCTGCCATACAGAGCGTACTGGGTGCGCTGGCCTGGGGGCTGCGAGTGCATATTTCTTTGCACCCACAATTGCTGCCCAGCCTGCCTGTTAAGGCACTTGCAAGAATGCCCGTCACATTCAGTGACCTGGAGGGGCACGCTATATGGCTACTCCCGCAAGCGCTGGTCAGTTACCGGGATATCGCCACGAAAAAACAGGGGTGGGTTGTTGTTTCCCGGCAGACCCACATTACCCCACTGGCAAAAGAAACACTGGCTCCTCATCAACTTCAACTGATCAGGCAGGAGTGAAATATGCAACTGGCAAGGGTTACAGGTTCTGTGGTGGCGACACAAAAATCGCCTTCCCTGACAGGGAAAAAACTGTTGCTGATTCGCAGAGTATCCCCCGAATCACCGTGGCAAGCAGACCCAACACAGCGCGAAGAAGTTGCAGTGGACTCCGTTGGGGCGGGTGAAGGCGAACTGGTTTTGGTTACCGGGGGTTCCAGCGCCCGGCATGTTTTTAGCGGCGCGAACGAAGCTATCGACCTGGCGATTGTCGCCATTGTCGATACGGTTTCGCGCTAATAAAGGTACGGGAAACAGATATGGCTATTTACACACGCACAGGTGACCACGGCGATACCGCGTTGTACACCGGCCAGCGGGTGAGCAAAAGCCACCCACGTGTTGAAGCCTATGGCACGCTGGATGAACTGAATGCCGCACTGAGCCTCTGTTGGTGTGCCGCTGTGCGGGAAGAAAACAAAGCGCAGCTTACCCGGTTCCAGCAACAACTGTTCTGGTTAAGTGCCGAGCTTGCCAGTGAGGCCAGCGAACCTGTACCTGGGCGGCGTTATATCAGCAGTGAAGATATTAGCGATATGGAACACACCATTGACCGGTGTATGGCCGCTGTGCCGGTCGTGAAAAATTTTGTTCTGCCGGGGCGCTGCGAGGCTGCCAGCCACCTGCATGTTGCCCGCACACTGGCCCGCAGGGCAGAGCGCCGCATGGTGGTGCTGGCTGGCAGCGTGCCTGTGCGCCAGGTCGCTATGCAGTATATAAACCGGCTTTCGGATTGCCTGTATGCCCTGGCAAGAGATGAAGACAACCTGGCCGTTATTAACCAGTTAACACAGACTATTTTGCAGCGTTACCAGGCAGCCCTGGCAACCCATTCAACCGGCGCGAACACTACTGCCACACAACAGCCCACGGCTCCTGGCACGCTGCCATTTGGCGTAATCCACCAAATGGCCTGCGCCGCAATGGGTGCGGCAAAAAACGCCGGAATTCCCGTGGTACTCAGCCTGGTAGATGCCCATGGCAACTTGCTGCTGACCTTGCGCATGCCTGGCGCTTTACTCGCCAGTTGCGAACTCGCCCCCAAAAAAGCCTGGACTGCGGTGGCACTGAAAGCACCTACCCACACGCTTGGTGAGGCTACCCAACCCGGTGGCTCACTGTATGAACTGGTAAGCAGTATGGCAGGGAAAGTGGTGACTTTCGGTGGCGGCTTCCCGTTATGGCAGTCGGGTACCCTGCTTGGCGGCCTGGGGATCAGCGGCGGCACAGTTGAACAGGATATGGCTATTGCACGTGCAGCTCTGGCTGGTACGCATTTCAGTGATGAAACAGCCCACAGCCAGCAATAAATGGCGATGAGGAAAAACGAATGAACAATACAGAACTGGAAACCCTGATTCGGGAGATTGTCACCCAGAAGTTATCGGGCAGTGAAACGCCCTCGCCCGCCTGCAATGGTGTTTTCCCCGATGTGGACAGCGCCGTTCAGGCCGCACACCAGGCATTTCTGCGCTACCAGCAATCGCCCCTGAAAACCCGCAGTGCCATTATCCGTGCACTACGCGAAGAACTTGGCCCACAGCTACAACATTTCTCAGATGCGGGTGCCACAGAAACCGGAATGGGAAATGCCGCAGATAAGTATCTGAAAAATAAGGCTGCTCTGGAAAACACGCCGGGAGTGGAAGACCTGGCCACCACGGCACTCACTGGGGATGGGGGCATGGTGCTATTCGAATACTCCCCCTTTGGCGTGATTGGCGCGATCACTCCCAGCACCAACCCGACCGAAACCATTATCAATAACAGCATCAGCATGCTGGCGGCTGGCAACAGTATCTATTTCAGCCCTCACCCTGGCGCCAAAGAAGTCTCGCTTGAACTGATAAGCCTGATTGAGTCTGTGGCGTTTAAATGCAGTGGTATTCGTAATCTGGTGGTGACGGTGGCAGAACCCACTTTTGAAGCTACCCAACAAATGATGCGCCATGAAAACGTTGCATTGCTGGCGATTACCGGTGGCCCGGCCATTGTCAGTATGGGGATGAAAAGCGGCAAAAAAGTGATTGGTGCCGGTGCGGGCAACCCACCTTGCCTGGTGGATGAAACCGCAGATATCGTAAAAGCTGCCCAGGATATTGTGAGTGGTGCCGCATTTGACTACAACCTGCCCTGTATTGCTGAGAAAAGCGTGATTGTGGTGGACTGCGTAGCCGACCGCCTGATTCAGCAAATGCAAGCCTTCGATGCCTTGCTGGTTACCCCCGAACAGGCAGAAAAACTCAAACAAGTTTGCCTGGTGCCAGATGGTGGTGCCAACAAACAACTCGTGGGCAAAAGTGCCGCTGCTCTGCTAACGGCCGCCGGTATTCCGGTGCCCGGCAAAGCCCCGCGCCTGCTGCTGGCTGAAGTTGCCGCAAATGACCCACTGGTGACCACCGAACAACTGATGCCGCTGTTACCGGTTGTGCGTGTTCCCGATTTTGATGCCGGGCTGCAACTGGCACTGAAAGTGGAACATGGCCTGCACCACACCGCCATTATGCACTCCGAAAATGTCTCGCGGCTCAACCTGGCGGCCCGGCTGCTGCAAACCTCTATCTTTGTTAAAAACGGCCCGTCTTATGCCGGTATTGGCGTGGGAGGTGAAGGCTTTACCACATTCACCATCGCCACCCCCACTGGCGAAGGCACAACATCAGCCCGCACCTTCGCACGCTCACGGCGCTGTGTATTAACCAATGGTTTTTCAATCCGGTGAGTGAGGCCGTTTTCATGAACAGTTTTTTTCTGCAAACACGAATTATTACTGGAGAAGGTAGCCTGAAAGCGCTGGCTCGTTTTCACAACAAGCGTATTTGGGTTATCTGTGACCATTTTCTGGCTACATCACCGTTACTGGATTTACTCCGTGATGCGTTACCCAAGGACAACCAGTTAAGTGTTTTCAGCGATATTACACCGGACCCAACCATACAAACGGTAACCACCGGAATTGGGCAGATGCTTGAGCTGAAACCTGAAGTTGTTATTGGTTTTGGTGGTGGCTCGGCCATGGATGCGGCGAAAGCTATCGTCTGGTTTTGCCGCCAGAAAGACACGGAAATTGAAACCTGTGTAGCCATTCCCACCACCAGCGGAACCGGCTCGGAAGTGACCAGTGCATGCGTAATAAGCGACCCGGCCCGTGGTGTTAAATACCCGTTATTTGATGATGCCATCTACCCGGACATAGCCATTCTGGACCCACGCCTGGTAGTCAGCGTGCCCCCGGCGATTACCGCCAACACAGGCATGGATGTACTGACTCACGCCCTGGAAGCCTGGGTTTCACCCCACGCCAGTGATTTTACTGATGCCCTGGCAGAAAAAGCTGTTCGCCTGGTGTTCCGTTACCTGCCAACCGCCTGCCACAAAGGTGAATGCGTTATCACTCGCGGGAAAATGCACAATGCCTCAACACTGGCTGGGATGGCTTTCAGCCAGGCGGGGCTTGGCCTGAACCATGCTATTGCGCACCAGTTAGGCGGGCAATTTCATATTGCCCACGGGCTGGCAAATGCGCTGCTGATGATCCCGGTGATCCGCTATAACTGTGGTGATCCACGTGCTGCGAAACGCTATGCCCAGCTGGCTCGCGAATGCCAGTTGTGTTCGGAAGGCCAGTCTGACACCGCTGCCATTCATGCTCTGCAACACGCTATTGGGCAGCTTCAAAAACAGTGTGCCATTCCCGGTATCCGCGATGTTCTGGGTAAGCAGGCCGCGCAATGGGAAGCAAAAATTCCAGAAATGGTGCAGGCGGCGCTGGCGGATGTCACGCTGCGCACCACACCCCGCCCGGCCAGCGGCGAGGCGATTCAGGCTTTACTGGAGGAACTGCTATGAATGCAATTGCCACAGCAGATACCTGCACAGAGACCCGGTTGCAATGCACTGACCCGGTTGAAATCCGCGCCAGAGTGCAACGCGCTGGTGTGGTGGGTGCTGGCGGAGCCGGTTTCCCCACTGCGGTAAAATTACAGGCGCAGGTAGATACTTTTTTAGTCAACGCTGCGGAATGCGAGCCACTGCTGAAAGTGGACCAGCAACTGATTCCCCAGCAGGCAAACCGCCTGGTGCGCGGGCTGGGTTACGCTATGGCCGCAACCGGTGCCCACCAGGGCATTATCGCTCTGAAAGCCAAATACCACGCGGCCATTGAGGCCCTGGAACCTCTGTTACCTGCCCATATCCGTTTGCATATTCTGCCTGATGTCTACCCGGCGGGAGATGAAGTGATCACTATCTGGCAGGCAACGGGCCGCCGGGTTCCCGCCGGTGAACTCCCCATGAAAGTGGGCGTGGTGGTGAACAATGTGCAGACACTGCTGAATGTTGCCCGTGCGGTAGAACAGCAATGGCCAGTCACCCGCCGCACGCTGACCGTTAATGGCGCGGTTCACCATCCAGTGACGTTAACCGTTCCGCTGGGTATGCCGCTGCGTGAAGTGCTGGCCTGTGCAGGTGGTGCAACCGTTAACGACCCAGGTTTTATTAACGGTGGCCCCATGATGGGCAGCTTGCTGACCGACCTTGACAGCCCGGTAACCAAAACCACCGGCGGGTTGCTGGTGTTGCCTAAAAGCCACCCACTGATTCAGCGGCGCATGCGCAGTGACCGGGATATTCTTGCCATTGCACGCACTGTGTGCGAACAGTGCCGTTTGTGCACAGAGCTTTGCCCGCGCCATATTATTGGGCATGAGCTTTCCCCCCACTTGCTGGTAAGGGCGGTGAATTACCCGCAAGTTGCCACACCGCAAGCACTGGCAAGCGCCCTGACCTGTTCCGAATGCAATGTCTGTGAAAGCGTTGCCTGCCCGGTAGATATTTCCCCTATGCGCATTAATAAGCTGCTCAAGCAACAACTCCGCGCTGCCGGGGTACGTTACCAGGGGGAATTGCATGATGAAGACCCCTTAGCGAACTACCGCCTAGTTCCTATTCCAAGGTTGATACAAAAACTGCAACTGACTGAGTGGTACCACGAAGCCCCTTTGAGCCACGAGGAACCAGAGCCACAGCAAGTTATTTTGCTATTACGCCAGCATATTGGCAGCCCGGCCAGCGCCTGTGTGCAGGAAGGGGAAGCGGTTGAACGCGGGCAGTGTATTGCCCAGGTTCCAGAAGGCGCGCTTGGCGCACCGGTTCATGCCAGCATTAGTGGCACGGTGCAACACGTCACCGCCCAGGCCATTACGCTTTTACGAGGTTAAAACATGTCTCAATCCATTGGTATTCTGGAACTGACCAGCATTGCAAAAGGCATTGAGCTGGCCGATTTAATGTTAAAAAGCGCAGGCGTAACGTTACTTGCCAGCAAAACCCTGTGCCCTGGGAAATACCTGGTGATTCTGGGTGGCGATGTTGGTGCAGTTCAGCAAAGTATTGCCAGCGGGACACAACAATCTGGCGATACATTAGTGGACAGCATGGTGATTCCCCGCCTGCATCCGTCGATTTTACCGGCAATAAGCGGGCTGACACCTGTAGACCAACGCCAGTCTGTCGGTGTAGTTGAAACATGGAGTGTCGCGGCCTGTGTTGAAGCGGCCGATGCCGCAGTTAAAGCCGCCAATGTTACGCTGATGCGGATTCATATGGCATTTGGTATTGGTGGCAAATGCTACATGGTGCTGGCAGGCGAAGTTTCTGATGTGCGTAATGCCGTACAGGTTGCCAGCGACACCGCGGGCGCGAAAGGCTTGCTGGTTAACCGCTGCGTGATCCCTCGCCCCCATGATGCCCTGTGGCGCCAACTGGTACAGGAGGCATAATGGCAGACCTCCATGAACACACTCCAGAGCGGATGATTCAGGAATATGTGCCGGGTAAACAGATAACCCTTGCGCACCTGATAGCCAACCCAAACCATAGTTTATATAAAAAACTGGGGCTGGATGAGCATGCCAGCGCCATTGGTATTCTCACCATAACCCCCAGTGAAGCCGCCATTATTGCCTGTGATGTTGCCACCAAATCCGGCGCAGTCGAGATTGGTTTTATTGACCGTTTTACCGGTGCGGTAGTGCTGACCGGTGATGTCTCTGCTGTGGAATACGCCCTGCGCCAGGTGACCCGGGCGCTAGGGGAAACTCTCCATTTCACCACCTGCCAACTTACCCGGAGCTGACTATGCGACGCCGCCTGATGCTGATTGGCCCAAGCCGCTGTGGAAAAACCTCACTGCTACAGGCACTGGAAGGTATTTCCCTGCATGACCAGAAAACACAGGCCATTGAATGGCGCAGTTCTGCAATTGATACTCCTGGTGAATACCTGGAAAACCGATGCCTGTACAGTGCCCTGATGACTACCGCCTGTGAGGCCGATGTTGTGGGGCTGATGCTGAATGCCGATGCCAGCCAGACGCCCTATGCCCCGCGCTTTGCTCAGGTACTGAACCGCCCCGTAATTGGGATTGTCAGCAAAGCGGACCTGGGTAACCCCAGCGATATAGCCCGAGCCAGCGAGTGGTTGCGTGAAGCGGGTGCAGGCCGGGTCTTCGTGACTTCAGCACGTTGCCATGAAATTCCGGATGGTTTTATCCCTTTTTTAGCGGAGGCGTAACCCATGTCTGTGCATGTAATGGCGATTAACGCCGGTAGTTCTTCTTTAAAATTCCAGTTACTGGCGATGCCCGAAGGCCAGGTTATTGCCCGTGGTATTGTGGAGCGCATCGGCCTGGCAGATGCTATTTTCCAGTTAACCAGCGGTAACCAGAATATGAGTGAGACACAACCCGTGGCAGATCACCGTGAAGCGGTGACGTTATTACTCGACAAGCTTCTGGCTCTGGCAATTATTCCTGATTTGCAGGCCATTCAGGGTGTGGGGCACCGGGTTGCCCATGGCGGTGAATACTTCAGTGATTCAGTACTGATAACTGATGAAATCATGGATAAAATTGAGCAACTCAGCCCGCTGGCACCGTTACACAACCCCCATAACGCCATGGTTATTCGCCTGTTTCGCCAACTTCTGCCGGGTGTACCCATGGTGGCCGTGTTCGATACCGCATTTCATCACGGGCTTGAAGAGAGCGCCTACATCTACCCTATTCCCTGGCATTACTACAGCGAAATGGGCATTCGCCGCTACGGGTTCCATGGCACCAGCCATAACTATGTGAGCCACACGCTGGCGCAGTCACTTGGTGTACCCTTGTCAGCATTGCGTGTTATCTCCTGCCACCTGGGTAATGGTTGCAGCCTGTGCGCCATCAAACATGGCCACTCAATTAATACTTCTATGGGTTTTACGCCCCAGGCTGGAGTGATGATGGGAACCCGCAGCGGTGATATCGACCCGTCGATTTTGCCCTGGCTTGCCGTGAATGCAGGGAAAACCCCCGAAGAGCTAAATACCATGCTGAACAATGAATCTGGCTTGCTGGGGGTTTCCGGGGTTTCTCACGATTACCGGGATGTAGAACAAGCGGCACAGGCTGGGAATGCCCGTGCCGCGCTGGCATTGCAATTGTTTGCCGAACGGGTACGCGCCACGCTCGGCAGCTACCTGGTGCAAATGGGTGGGCTGGATGCACTGATTTTCACTGGGGGCATTGGTGAACATGCGGTTGCCGCACGCAGTGCGATTTGTGCCGGGTTGCAGTTTATTGGGCTGGAGATAGACGAAGAGAAGAACCGCCATGGCGCACCGTTTATTCAAACTGAACATTCGCTGGTAAAAGTTGCCATCGTCAATACCAATGAAGAGCTGATGATTGCCCGGGACGTTATGCGCCTGACCCACCCGGAATACCAGGCAAGCCAGGTGGAGGCAACTTCATGAACACAGGAAAAGTTTGGCTGGTAGGTGCAGGCCCTGGGGATGCCGGGTTAATTACCGTAAAAGGCCTGGAATGCTTGCGCTATGCGGAAGTGCTGGTTTTCGACAGGCTGGTCAACCCGGCGTTGCTGGATGAAGCCCCGGTAAACTGCCAGCGTATTGATGTGGGAAAACAGGCAAACCACCACCCGGTGCCACAGCCCCTCATAAACCAAAAACTTATCGACTTCGCCCGCCAGGGTTACAACGTTGTACGCCTTAAAGGCGGCGACCCTTTTGTGTTTGGCCGTGGTGGCGAAGAGTGCCAGGCGCTGCATGCTGCTGGTATTGCTTTTGAAGTGATTCCTGGTGTAACCGCCGCTATTGGCGGGCTGTCCTGTGCTGGTATTCCGGTCACCCACCGGGATTATGCTTCTGGTTTCCATGTGGTTACCGGGCACCTGCAGGATGGCAAACAACCCCAGGATTGGGCCGCTCTGGCCCAGGTTCCTGGTACTCTTGTGGTTTTAATGGGCATGACCCAACTGGGCACCATTTGTGATGCCCTGATTTCCGGTGGTAAACCTGCCACTACCCCGGCGGCAATCATCAGCCAGGCAACGACCCCGCACCAGCAGGCTGTTTATGGTACGCTTGGCAACCTACCCGTGCTGTGTAATGCCGCAAGGCTTTCTGCACCGGGGCTGATTGTGGTGGGCGATGTAGTAAAACTGCATCACCTGTTTACACTGAATGTTGTGCCCGCTGGCTGACCTACCCAGGCCCTTGCCCGCATTTCACCAAGGAGACGAAACTGGCCGAAGCACGTTGCCCTGCCTCTTGTGGGGAACTCCTGCAGGGCTGGATCCTGGGAGGCGAAAAACTGGTTTCCTGCCCGGTAGACTGGTTCAGTACGGTCTGTGTGGTGGACGGCACTCCCCTGCCTTCTGAACGCCCGCTAATGCGAGCCGCGCTGGGTGCTGTATTACGTTATGCCGGGATCCCGGCACAGCATTCTGGCACACTGCGAATAACGTTCGACTCGAGTATTCCGCTGGCAAAAGGCATGGCAAGCAGCACGGCAGATATTGCAGCCACAGCCGTAGCAACCGCCCGCCACCTTGGTATTTTCTTACCGGTTGATGCTCTTGCGGCACTGTGTGTGAGCCTGGAGCCTACCGACAGCACGCTATTCCCCGGTTTAACGCTGTTTGATCACCTCACAGGCGCAACAACTGTGCCTTGTGGTGGGTTACCCGGCTGCGAGATCTTACTGCTGGAAAGCCCAAACCAGCTGCGTACAGCAGATTTCCACCAGCGCGACCTGCGCCCCATTTTGCAGGGAAGCGCCCCGGCACTGAACCGCGCCTGGCAACTGTTGCAGCAGGCCTGTAAAACCAATAACCCCTGGCTACTGGGCGAGGCCACCACACTGAGCGCCGTCGCCAGCCAGCAATTTCTGGCAAAACCCGGCTTCGACGCACTACTCAGCATTGTGGAAGGCAATAATATCTACGGGATCAACGTGGCCCACAGCGGCTCGGTTGTGGGTTTATTACTGGACAGCCACCACCATGATGTTGAGAAAATCACCTGGCAGATTACCCACCATGCAGCACTGGCTGCCCACTGGCCACGCTATTATTTGCTCCGCCTGATTGCAGGCGGCGTGGAGTAACATTGGGCCTTGTTGAAGCTGACAATTCGGTTGCCAGATGCCTTAACCACTTATATATTTATCTATTCACCTATCTATTCACTTACCTATTCATTTAGTGGTTAACCCAATGCCAGTTAGCTCTGAAGAATTACGCCGGTTGCTCAGCCAGGGGCCGGTAACAACAAGGCAACTTACTGAAAAATTGGAAGTTAGCCAGCCAACCCTGTCCCGTGCGCTAAAAAAGCTGGGTGACGAAATCGTGCGGACAGGTGCCGGGCCATCTATTCAAAATACCCTGCGCGATAACCACCGGGGGTTCAGTGCCGCCCCTATTTATCGCATTACCGAAGAAGGCCAGGTAAAAAAACTGGGTGAACTGATCCCGGTTTACCCGGACGGTTTTGTTATGGTGCAAACCAATAACGCCAGCATTCATAGCGATGGTTTACCCTGGTGGTTGTTCGATATGCGCCCACAGGGGTACCTCGGGCGGGCATGGGCAACAGTATGGGCTCCCGGGCTCGGCCTGGACACCAACCCGGAACAATGGACCGATGCAGATGTTGTGCGGGCGTTACTGATGCACGGGCACGATGCCACAGGCAACCTGCTCATTGGCGACCGGGCCAGAAACTATTTTCTGGAAATGCCCGCCCCCACGCCGGTTGAACGCGCAGCAATGTTCCCGGCACTGGCGAAGGCGGCTGGTGCAGGTGAAACCCCTGGGTCATCTGCCGGGGGGGAGCAACCGAAATTCTGTACCTTTACAGAGCGAGGGCATGTGTTAGTGAAGTTCACGGCACCGGACGACAACCCGGTGAGCGAACGCTGGCGTGACCTGCTACTGGCTGAACACCTGGCGCTGGGTGTGCTGGGCGTGCAGACAGAGGTGTTTGATTTTGCCGGGCAGCGGTTTCTGGAAATTCCCCGTTTCGACCGTGTTGGGCTGTTGGGCCGGGTTGGCGTTATTTCACTGCGTGCGCTGGATGCAGAGTTTGTCGGCAAAGCCCGTTCCCCCTGGCCTGTGCTGGTCGAAAACCTGGTTCATGCGGGGTATGTCCACCCACAAGCGCTTCCTGCCACCGCCCGGTTATGGGCATTTGGGCGGCTGACTGGCAATACAGATATGCATAACGGCAACCTGTCGTTTATTAGCAGCCACGGGCGACCGTATCAACTGGCTCCGGCATACGACGTTCTGCCGATGGGGTTCGCCCCCAAAGCTGGCGGCGCACTTTCAAACGAACTTCGCCCAGTGGCGCTGGCCGAAGTGGTTAACGCGGATACCTGGCGGGAAGCATTGGCGCTTGCCGAAAAATTTCTGGCCATCGCCCGTTGTTGCGAAGGTTTTTCCGCGAACTTTGATCCCTGCATTGAGGCCCTGGATCACCATATTGGTGAAGCCAGGGAGCGCATTGCCCGGCTGGGGTAAACGGGCCAGGCTTTACTGCATAGGGTGAGGATAGCATGGAGTGAGAGTTGCTGGAGTGAGGATGGCATCCCGCCCCAGACTGCGAATACTGCCAAAGCCCGTAGGGAGAATGCCACAGTAAACCCAACCCGCTACCGGGCAGTTCACCCGGTTAAGCGCAGCGCTGGCAACGTTATCAGGCGCGTGTTTTTTGCAGGAACGCAAACACAGCCGCTAAATCCTGCTCGCCATAGCCAGCATCAACGGCCTGTTGCCACACAGACGCAATGTTTTCCAACCCTGGCATCGCCACACCGTGTGCCGCTTGTAACGCAAGCCTGGCGTCTTTCAGTGCCAGGCTGAGCTGCATTTGCGGTGTGTAATCACCACTGGCAATCATATTCAGCTTCCCTTTGGCATAAGGAGCAGCCAGCGGGCCACCTTCCAACACCTGCCACAGATCGTCTGTGGAGAACCCCAGTTGTTTTGCCAGGCTCATGGTGTCTGCCAGGCTTTGCATCATGCCTATCAGCCAACTGTTTACCACCAGTTTCATGCGTGAACTGGCACCAGCCTCGCCCAGCCATTGCTGCTGTTTACCGATGGCAGCAAATACCTGTTCTGCCGCCTGTGCTTTACTGCGGTCGCCACTTGCCATCACCAAAATTTGGGCGTTTTCCGCCGGGGCTTTGGTTCCGGACACTGGCGCATCCACAAACACCACATCCGGCCTTGCCTGGGCTAACTGGTAAATCAGCTTTTCGGTTGCCGCCACACCAATCGTGCCCATCTGGCAGAGCACCGCACCCGGCTTCATAGCAGCAAATACCGGTGCCAGCACATTGTGTGTTGTGTCGCCATCGGTTAATACACTCAGCACCACATCCGCGCCATCTACTGCCTGCTGTGCCGTGTTGCACAGCGCCAGCCCGGCGCTAACCAAGTCTTCCCCACGGCTGAGCGAACGGTTCCAGCCACGCACGGTGAAGCCATTTTTTAACAGATTTGCGGCAAAAGCATGCCCCATTGCCCCAAGGCCAATAACGGATACAACTGGCAATTGCGCCATGTTTCCTCCTCCCCCGCTTCCGCTCAGAACCGGGATAGCTCAAGATTAATGATTGGGTTAGGTAGCCGGTTACAGGCAAGCGGTAATAAAGCACTAAACCCGCGGGCAGCGCATTCAGGCAAACACAAGCAGACACGGGTGAAAGCACGCTGTTTATTGCTCATTACCGGAAGCCTTCCAGGACGGGTGGCCGGGTAAGTAAGCACAGCCACTTCACCCGCAAGGTGAAGAATAAAGAGTAAAAACTGCCTGCAATCATACGAAATAAATTGAGGGCAAAGGAGAAACAACATGAAATCCAACAAAAAATAATAATCAGAAATGTACGGCGGCCTGGTTACCCCGCAGATAACCACCTGCCGCCAAAACCAAGGGTGGAGCTTAGCCAGCAGCCCCACCTTTAAGCTCAACGCCGGGTATAGCAAAGTAGAAAAGGTTAATACCGGCTATACCGCGCCTGCCGGTAAAGGCTTTATCACCCTACAATTATTGCCGTGTTTGCAGAGCCCAAAAACCCAGACCAATTAGCGAGCCAGTTACTTACAAAAGCCCGCTAATGCACCCGCCAGTGCCGCAGGGTTTTCCCAGGACATACAATGCCCGCAGCCTGGCAATACTACGGTTGAAACCCCGGCATCCTGTAGTGCGGTAAAATCGTTATCTGGCAAAGAGTGCTCGCCAAAGACCAGTTGTTTCGCCATAGGTAAAGCCATAAACCGGGCAAACCAGTTACTGCCACTGACCAGGCTGGACGCACCACGCCACACAGCCCAGGGTGCATCTGCCGCCAGGCTACCTGCCCAAGGGCTGGTTTCCTGTTCCACCATTTGCATCCAGCCTGTGCTTACAAATTCGCTTTCGCTATAACGGCAAATTTGCTGGCTGAAGAAGCCACCACCGGGGTGAAAATTGGGCTCAGACACTACCAGGCCGAGCAGGCGCTCGCCCAATAGTTCTGCCGCTTCAATACTGATGCTGCCGCCCATGCTGTGCCCATACACATAGCACTGGTTTAACCCCAAATGCGCAACCAGTTCTGCAACCACTTTTGCCTGGTCGCTAATGGAGTAGCTGTAGTCCTGAGGTTTTTCGCTGTAACCGCAACCGGGTAAATCAAGCAAAATGGCGCGCTTCCCGGTAAATAACGGGTCTGCCACCACTCGCGGGTATTCATAAGATGATGCACAACCCAGGCCATGCACAAAAACAATTGGCACACCCGTGCCGGGTAGATCCTGAAAGCGCACAGAGCAATGTGCTGTAGATGAAAGGAAACCTTGCATGTTCATTTCACCACGATTTTTTCCCAATACGAATTCCTACTCTTTCAATGTAAAGATATGTAAAGCAACTTAAAGAAATAATTATTGTAATAGTAATCAATAGCGATTGCATATAACCAAAACCATGAACTAATAAAAATTTAAAAAGTATTGTATAACAAAGACCATGAATCAAATAAACACTAAAACTAATTGCACCCAACAATTTAAGAGGTATTGCTGTTAGCACTCCAAAAAAAGAATTATTGTGGCATACAAGTAAAAATAAGAAGCCTAAAATTAACGTCGGGAAGAAAGAGTATGCCTCTGAAAAATACAAGCTACACAAGAACAAAGAAAATAATGACAAAAGAGAAAAAACGTCAGTATTTAAGCAAAAGGAAGAAAACCAATTGACTCTTTTAAAATGAGCACACGAAGCCCCAATAATGAAACATAAAATATGTGAGCGCTGCCATGGTCCAATTGCAACGTTATTATAGTTTAAAAAGGATAATAGAATAAAAGATAAAACAAGGAATATCAATGATGTCTTAAGTCGTCGAGTAAAAACAGATAACAATGGCAATACCGTGTAAAAAGACCATTCATACGAGAGAGTCCAAAAAACACCAGCAACTAAAGTTTTACTCAAAGGGAAGCCATTTATATTAGGCGTTCCAAAAAAATCAAACGTAAACCAGAAGAAAGCATCTCTAAGATAGGGATAAAACTCTATTGAACCTCTTGCATTCAATAGAACATAGCAAAAAGCCAACAATACCACTATAATATATAATGGTATTATTCTAAAAAAGCGTTTGATATAAAATTCAATCCAATTTAGGTCTTTTCCATTTTCAAGGATTTTCCCCCAAAATAGGAAAGCAGTTATCATGAAAAACACCGACACACTAATTCGACCAAGGTAATCAATTATAACATGTATATAATTATGACCAATATAGTCAAGTGACCAGGTTCCATACGTGGCATAACCATAGAAGAAAAAAGAGTGATGAATTGCGACAGCCAGAGCTGAAAGTCCCCGCAAACCATCGATAGAATCATTATCCCCCCGGGGGGATAACTCATCGAGAAACTTATTTTTAAAAATATTCGCAATTACAAATGCCACAAACAAAGACAATAAAACGCTCAACACAATAGAATGAAATATATATTCAACCTGCATTTATTATGATGTCCATGCATAAAAACAAAGTTATATAAACATAACATAAAAAATGAAAAAATCAATACATCCGATAATTAGCAGCATTAACCTCACACAAGAATACATTTACTTCAAATTAATTAGTGGACCATATTTACAGCCCACTAATTACAGTCCACTAAAAATCATTAGTCCACTATGATTTTTTAAAAAGACAAATTCGGTAATAAATCAGATAAACCCAAGATACCAAACTTAACGCAATCCCAAATAAAAATATCAACATAAAATTATGTGAATATTTCACATGAGCAATATTAGGCCCTTTTTTTGCTTCATACAAAAAGTAGCCATCCTTAGGATTATAGATACCATTGATAGTTAATGCAGTATATGACATAACAGGTAGCCGACAAGTCATGTCATTATCAACATTAAAGCTGAAAAAAGGGAGACCGTATTTACCACGATGCATACTATATGGAATAGTCACATTCTTTTTATCATGAGACTGACATAACAAATATTTATTATCAGAAGATAGTTTCAATGCATTTTTAAGCGCATAATCTGAAAAAACAACATTGTTACTACCGCGGAAATTTTCCTTGGTAATATTATAGCTATTATGTGATTTTTCTGATATCCAAGAAGACATCAGACTGATAATAACAATACAAGCCAATAAATGTGGGCTCCTTATTTTATCAAATGACGAAACATTAACTAAAATTAAAAAAATCAAAAAGGGAATTAACCTCCACATATATTGAATCTTATTAAGCGCATAGAAAACATGTGGCAGAAACGAATAATTAGCTGCGCAAATTATTAAAACGACTACAATAGCAATAGGATAAATTATTTTCTTATCAATATGATTAACCATGGAATATACAAAGATAAAAAATATAGGCCATCCGATACCCAAAGACATATTAGCCAATTTTCCGCTTGTTATTTTTTCTCCAGAAATTAAATCATATAAACCAATACTCTTTTCGCTCATATTAGGGAACCAATTTGTATCCATAATAGGAAAATCTTGGTTATGAATAGAAAATAATAGTGGCAAAAAATAAAATGAGGTTAGTAAAATTGAGAAAACCAGCGATTTTAAAAAGGGGAGAATCTTACACTGGTTAAATATTAAACAAATTGCGGAAACTAAAATCCCGCATAAAAAAAGTGGAAGATTAGATAACAAAAGCCCGGAGATAGAATATGACATAAAGAAAAAAGAATTTTTCTTCTCTATATTCCCTACTAAAGCAACAATGAGCAATGGGATGAAGCTTATAGCTAAAGATTCTGGAATTGAACCCCGTATAAATATATTGTTAACCTGATAAATAGAGAAAGAAAATAAGATAGAAAGCAATAGTGAGCGTTCTTTTTTTAACCCTACCACATCAAAAGCAATGTAGGAGTGAAAAAAGGATAAAAATATTATAATTGCAGATAGTATCTTTAGTGAACCATTCAAGTCATTGCTTAGATATAATAATCCTGAAAATATAAAATTCTCTAATGGCGGATAAAATAGGTTCCATGAATAACCTGGGTATTTGGGATTAGAGAAATCGAAAAAAGTCGGAACTTGGCCATGATGAATTTCGGACACAGTTGAAACCGCCCTATCGATATGCGCAATAAGATCAAATGTCAACCATGAACCGTCACTAAATAATGGAAGCCATGATATATACATACAAATAAGGATAACCATATATATAGAGATATTTCTTACCTTATTCATTCCCCACCCTCTTCATTCTGATCACCTTTAATCACAGACTACTTTTGTATTATCCATAATAAATTTTACTTTGTAAGGCAATTAACAGTACCTAAATAAACAATAATATCGAGGTCATTCTCAAAAATGCTGTACTGATTATTTACAATTAGAGGCTCCATTTTACCCTCACATACAGATCGGGCAAGTTCCAAAGTATGAATACGATATTGAGATGAAAATTTCACATTTTTCACACCGTTATCAACCAAAATCTGACTCAATGTCATATCATACAAATTATTACTAATATAGCTAAGTAGCTTGAATGTTTTTTGGGATGTTTTGAAGGATTTAGAATCATTCGTCTTCCCATAAATAAAAATAGGTTTTACGATATTGTGAGCTGAAAGATCCCTGGAAACACTACTTGAAATGTATGTATCATACTTCTCTTGGTGATATAAACCAGAAGTTGAACCATAAATAATCCCAATAGTAATAAAAAGTAAACAATATGATATTGAAACAGTTAAATAACGCAAAATTGGTGTAGATACATAACAAACACACAGCATCCCGAAGATAAAAAAAGCGGCTGGGAATAGGACTCTCGGGGTAAAATACCCATTTTTCAATATTAAATTAATTCCAGCAGAAAATAAAAAGAGTAGCGAAATTGAAATCATAACGATAAAGATTGAGAAAAAATTACTCTTACTATACTTAGTAGACTTAAAAAATGGAGGAACAATTGAACATAAAAATAAAATGAAGATCAATAAAAGTATGAAAGAACCAACATGAGAGTACGAGTCTTTAATGACATCATACACCTCATATAGTCTTTTTCTAAAAATTTCAATATAACTTGTGTTTAACGAGACCAAACTCCCTCTAGCTTCTGATACAGGCATTGTAAACTTTACAATAAACAAAAAATACAGGACATTAGCAACCAGAAATGAAATAATTGATTTCACTATCATGCTGTTATTATTCTCTATATTTATACTCTTTAGATAAAATATAATCACAAGAATTGGATAGATAGAAACAGCGGGTTGATAAAATGAAGCAGAAATAATTAAAAGAATACAACTTAATAAATATTTTGACTTACACGTGAGGGACCAGGCCCATACTGAAAATAATATCGAAAGTGTCATCGAAAGTGAATCATAACGATAAAGGATATTACTGAACACCATCGGATTTATGACAGAAAGTGAGCACAATAAAATATTTTCAATTCTAACTTGATTGAATAGTGTAACAGCAAGAAGATATATAATAAAAGCCATCACCCCAATACTTAATAACTGAGGTAAAGGAGTTATATCAGGCAAATTTGATGACCCCAGACTGAGTACAACCATCAAATATTCAGTTAGTGGTCTTCCTAAGCCTATCCAACCAAAATAACCATTGATTGAACGAGTAATATCATCTACGAAATACAACCTCTGCGAAATCAATGGATAATATGAAAATAAAGATATAATAATCCCTGAAAGGAAAATTTTCGCTTTAGATAACTCTTCATTAAAAATATTTGACATATTACTTCCTTTTAATTATATATCGAGGTCTTTCCTTCACTTCCACATAAATTCTTCCTATATACTCGCCAAGTACACCTATTCCTATTAATTGCACCCCACCTAAGAACAGAATAGATACTAATAATGAAGGATAACCATGAACAGAATTCCCCCATATCAAGGTATCTACTATTATATATATGCCATAACATAATGATAAAAAGGCAATAAGCAATCCCATATATGACCATACACGCAAGGGTACCGTTGAAAAGCTAGTAATTCCTTCCAACGCAAGATTCCATAGCTTCCAGCCGTTAAATTTGGACTTCCCTGCAACTCGCTCAGCCCTAACATATTCGACAACGTCAATATTTCCACCTACCCAAGATAAAATACCCTTCATGAAGAGATTTCTCTCGGGTAACATTTTTATATGGTCTACAATATCTCTACTCATAAGACGAAAATCACCAACATTTTCTTCTATTTTTGGATTACTAATCTTATTATGTATACGATAAAACCACTCAGCTGTTTTCCTTTTCAAACGACCATCTGTAGACCTATCCGCTCTTTTAGCAAGAACCACGTCAGCACCATTAAGCCATTTGTTAATCAATTCAGGAATAACGTTAATTGGATCTTGTAAATCAACATCAATCGGTATAATCGCCTGACCAGTAGCGTTATCTAGACCAGCAAATAATGCAGGCTCCTTGCCAAAGTTACGTGTAAATGATAATGACTTAACTTGAGGATCGGTTAATGCTAAAGTATTTATGATTGATTCTGTAGCATCCTTACTCCCATCATTAATAAAAACAATCTCGACATCATATTCTTTTAATTCTTTTGAGCCTCTAACAGATTGATAAAAAAGAGGTATTGCGTCCTCTTCATTGTAGACCGGTACGACTAACGAAATTTTCATATTCAATTCCTGAAGATAATGAATTTAGAATAGGCAAACCCAGCGATTAAACTAATCGCTGAAAAAACAACCAGAGTAATAACACCAGGAACGTGCAATTTATCTGCAATATGGCCAGTTAATGCAGCCAATCCGCCCATAAAAATAACAAATGCGGCATATCTTGCTAATGATGCTCTACTTTTAAATGTCCAGAGTGCATTCATAAAGAAACTGAAGGTAATAGCAACACAAAATGCTATTAAATTAGCGTACGCCTGCTTAAAACTAAAGAAAAAAAATAGTGTAGAAAAAATAGCCCAGTGGATCATAGTGTTCAATATACCCACCGAAAAATAACGAGCAAATAACTTTATCATTTGATTATCTGAGTTGTTCAAAAAATTTCTGATAGTTTATCACTATAAAATAGCATTATCGACATTAATCCATAAATTACTAAAAAACAAGTAATTACATAGAAAAACGACTTAACTTAGCCTAATCGAGCACCTTTTCGCACAATAACTTGAATAGATAAAAAACATTAAAATCAATAAGTTAAATAAAAACCTTGCATGTCAAGTATTTTAGCTAATGAAAACGATGATCTAACTTTAGCGTACTACAGGAACTTGAGAAATCGCTAAGCAGGCCTATAACTATGACATCCCATTATAGTATATAAATAGTTCTAATATATAGCGGATTGATTTATACATCGCGTTAATAACGTCTCCAAGCAGTTAGCTTGCTTTAAAGAAAATAATTAATGCAGATCAAGGTGAGATTGATTCATCTTATAAAGATGAACTAATCTCTTACTACGCATAAAAACATCAACAATGTAGCAACGTTGAAATCTGTATAATTAATCGCTTTGCTCCGTTGCTAATTATTATTTTCTATTTTTTTCTTGATCATCTGCACAATAGATATTGCCCAGTCCTGTGTCAAATGGTCAGTATCGAATAACATTGGATAATTTTTATCCGAGACAAAATTGCATTCATTATTATCATCACATCCGAAGTCATAAATATTGATATACTTGACATTATATTTTGGCAGTGATTCTTTTAGCATATTATTAACCAGATCCACACTTTTATTTCTATATTGATTAATTCCTGTACCACCCCTAACTCGAATAAGAGACGGCAATTCTTTATCAAAAACCTTCGTTTGCCCAATAATATAAATATCTGCATTTGTTTTTCCTTTTAACTGCTTAACTGCGTTAGCAATATTTTCAGGAAGTGTGCTGGTATCTTTTACGGCTGACCAATATGCAGATATAAAGATCACATCGACGTTGCTGACGCTCTCGATTTTTTTATACACTCTATCTGTCAAATTTTTACATTCTTCTCTTTTTGCTTCACCAGGAATCAATAAGCATGAACTTAATGTCGCCTGCATGATATTGTAGTTTGAGAACAGCTTTTTAAATGACAGGGACATATCTGCCATATGGCTATCCCCCAGCAGCAAGATGTTTTTCTTTTGCATTGAAGGGCGCATGCAATTTTCTATATCATATGACTGGCCGGGTTTACCGGTGTAAAAACATGAATAGGGTTTACTACCGAACTGTTTTCTCCCATCGTCAGTAAGTTCATAAGCACGGCCATACCTGTCCATTGCAAGCTTTGCTGGCGAAATCCATAATTTGGAAATTTGAAATTCGACACAAATAAAACATAAAATAATTACCAATGTAGCTGTGCTAAATATCTTTACATCAAATTTTTTACAATTCTTCTCCACTAAATAATATGATGCAAAACCTAATAGTATTGATAATAATGACAATCCTATTTTTGACGAAATTGTTGGTTCATATGCTAAGTTGTATGCCAGAGCAACTAACGGCCAATGAACTAAGTAAATTGAATATGATGCATTACCTAGATATTGTGCAATATCGAAACGCAGAATTGTTTTTTCATTATTAACCCTTGCATGTAACAGTATTGCTGTAGCAAGAGTTGGAATAAGCATGCTCAGGCCAGTCCACTGGTCATTGTAATTTGACCACACACAAAATAATATAATTACAGAAATAGATAAGAACTGAGTTAAGGAAGGAAAGGGATTTTTATAAATAAGAGAGGATGCAAATGCACCTAAAAATAATTCCCATGCCCTTGTAGGTAAAAAATAAAATGTAGCTGAAGGATCTATTTTTTCATACCAAAGACATAAGAATAAGGATGTTAAAAAGAATGCCCCATATACCAAGCATGATCTCTTTTTGAAGAATTTAGTATGTGCGATCAAAAGAGCCAAAGGAAAAATCAAATAATACTGAAACTCAACACCGAGTGACCATGTATGTAACAACAAGAAACTATCCGCGTTAGGTGAAAAATAACCAGTTGTTGCATTGTAGTAAAATATATTTGACGTAAAAGTGAGAGTGCTTAGTACCTGCCCAAAAAGATCGGACAGTAACGAAGGTGGGAAAATAGCTATTGTTATAAAAGTTGCTATTATTGTTGTTGAGAGTAGTGCTGGATAAACTCGATTTATTCTTTTTTTATAGAAGGCTAAAATCCATCTCTTTTCGCCAACCATCTTTGCGCATATTTCATTCATTAAATATCCTGAAATAACAAAGAAGATATCTACTCCAATATATCCACCATCAAAATAAGGAAATTTAAAATGGAAAAGAACCACTAGTAAAACTGCTATAGCTCGCAATCCATTAATATCGCGCCTAAACATTTTCACTCCAGATAAGTATATATCTATTCATTTTTTATTATTGTATTTTATATCATACGAGAATTGTTTTTTCGAGTAAAAGTTGAGACATTTTCTAACATTTCACTACACTTATACGCATTTCATTATAATATAAATTTAGTTACACCCGTTTAAAATCAAAAAAAACCGCCCCTAATTGGGCGGCATCTTTCAATCAATTTCTTGTAAAAAATCACTTATTAATAACTACCCCGCCGAAATGCACCTTTTAACAGCACATAACCTGCTCCAAGCGCACCACCAATAATAACAGATAAAATAAGAATTATTAAACGCTTTGGACTATCTCTTTTGACAGGTAGGTCAGGCTTCATAATATAACGAAATGTTGATAAAATACGTTTATCTTTTTTAATTGATTTGACAGCAAGTAAGTTTTGTATAGCACTATAATAATCCACACTCAATGGCAATGGTGAATCTTTATAGTTTTTAATCATTGAGTTAAGTGCATCACTTCCCAAAGTAAATAACGTGTCGTCTGTAATTCCTGTGGAATTCTGTAGCTGACTCGTTTTTATATTAGATTGTTCAGCAATTACCAACGCCTGGTTTAATACTTTCAAGCGCTCGTCTTTCTTTTGCTGGGCAGTTTGTTCCAGAGAATTAACATTATTATTTAATTCTTCTATACGCGCATTAATGTTAGCTGTTAAGTCGCCATCAATATCTGTAACTATCGAGCTATCCACTTTGCTAAGGTATAATTTTAGCCGTTCCTGAGCTTCGATTGCATTATCACCCACATAACTAATTAATAATTGATCGGGTCTGTCTTTACTTAAAGCTTCACTGCTCAATTCTTCCTTAACTTCCTGATTTTGTAATTGTAATGATAATGCGGCTAACCCCCCCTGGAATCGGCTAAAAAAACTGGTTTGAATATCATGAACTAGCGGAGCAGCTCCAGGATATAAAACATTCATAGCCTGCGTATATGCGGATACCTGCCCTGAATCTGGAAGAGTAACGATAGCAGTTGATGACCATTTTTCTTGTGCAGTAAAGGCGTAGGTAGCCCCTAAAATCAGGCAGATAACAACAAAAATGGAAATAATTTTTTTCCCTGCCCATAACTGCTGGATAATATCGATTAAATCAATCTGCTCAGATTGTGTTCGCTCATTACTGCTGGGAACTGCATTTGTATCTTTGCTCATCATTGCTTTTCAGCTCGCTTAAAAAAAACCAATTTTTATGGGTGAGATCCTTCAGAACTGCACAGTAAACACCGTTTTATTTAAAGAATCCATCAGGAAAAAACTGAAAACAAACAACAGATAACACAGTGTAGAGATGATTTATAGATTTTGCCTGCAAAAAAGCCCGGCAAACCGGGCTTATCAGTAAAATGTATTACTTGAAACGGATTAATCCAGCCATTCGGTGTGGAAGATGCCGTCTTTATCAATACGTTTGTATGTGTGTGCACCAAAGTAATCACGCTGAGCCTGAATCAGGTTAGCTGGCAGCACTTCTGCACGGTAGCTGTCGTAGTAAGCGATAGCGGCAGAGAAAGTTGGGGTTGGAATACCGTTCTGCACAGCGTAAGCCACTACATCGCGCAGCGCTTGCTGGTAGTCGTCTGCTGCTTTTTTGAAGTAAGGTGCCAAAAGCAGGTTAGCAATAGACGGGTTCTGCTCGTAAGCATCGGTAATTTTCTGCAGGAACTGGGCGCGAATAATACAGCCAGCACGGAAAATTTTCGCGATTTCGCCGTAATTCAGATCCCAGTTGTATTCTTCAGAAGCAGCACGCAACTGAGAGAAGCCCTGAGCATAAGAAACGATTTTACCCAAATACAGAGCACGGCGAACTTTCTCTGCGAATTCTGCTTTATCACCACTAAAGGTTTTCGCCTGCGGGCCACTCAACACTTTGGAAGCGGCGACACGCTGCTCTTTCAGGGAAGAGATGTAACGGGCAAATACAGATTCAGTGATAAGAGACAGCGGTTCACCCAGATCCAGAGAGCTCTGGCTGGTCCATTTGCCGGTACCTTTATTGGCAGCTTCATCCAGAATGACATCGACCAGGTAATTACCGTCTTCATCTTTTTTGGTGAAGATATCTTTGGTGATATCAATCAGGTAGCTGCTCAGCTCGCCTTTGTTCCACTCTGTAAAGGTGGTGGCCAGTTCTTCGTTAGACAGGTTAAGGCCCTGTTTCAGCAGAGAATAAGCTTCAGCAATAAGCTGCATATCGCCGTATTCAATACCGTTGTGAACCATTTTCACATAGTGACCCGCACCATCTGCACCAATATAGGTAACGCAAGGCTCACCATCTTCGGCTACCGCAGCAATTTTAGTCAAGATTGGGGCTACCAGCTCATAGGCTTCTTTTTGGCCACCAGGCATGATGGAAGGGCCTTTCAGCGCGCCTTCTTCACCACCAGACACACCAGTACCAATGAAGTTAAAGCCTTCCGCAGACAGTTCACGGTTACGGCGAATGGTGTCCTGGAAGAAGGTGTTACCGCCATCAATAATGATGTCGCCTTTATCAAGGAACGGTTTCAGGGATTCGATGGCCGCATCTGTGCCAGCGCCAGCTTTAACCATCAACAGGATACGACGCGGAGTTTCCAGAGATTCAACGAACTCTTGCACGGTGTAATAAGGTGCCAGTTTTTTACCCGGGTTCTGGGCAATCACTTCCTCAGTTTTTTCACGTGAGCGGTTGAAAACGGAGACGGTATAACCACGGCTTTCAATGTTGAGCGCCAGGTTGCGCCCCATAACGGCCATACCGACTACGCCGATTTGTTGTTTGGACATTACAAACTCCTGTCTTGGGGATAATCACTGCGGTGCACTGCAGCTAAATGTATCTATGATGTTAACTCAAGCCTGCTGCTTGTGGGTAGCCTTTGGTGCACTTACCCTACGGCAGTAGTAGTTCAATCGTTACCAAATAAATCTCTTGTATAAACTTTATCCATAACATCGCTGAGTTCTGCCGACATACGGTTGCTCACAATGACATCGGATTGTTGCTTGAAAGCTGCAAGGTCGTTCACTACCTGAGAGTTAAAGAACGCAGGTTCATTGAGCTCGGGTTCGTAAACAATCACAGGAATACCTTTTGCCTTAATACGTTTCATGATGCCCTGAATGGACGACGCCCGAAAATTATCAGAACCACTTTTCATGATAAGGCGGTATACACCCACAACCTTTGGGTTACGGGCAATAATAGAATCAGCAATAAAGTCTTTACGGGTACGGTTGGCATCTACAATTGCACTAATCAGGTTGTTCGGCACAGAATCGTAGTTTGCCAGCAACTGCTTGGTATCTTTTGGTAAGCAATAACCACCATAGCCAAAAGACGGGTTGTTGTAGTGGCTGCCAATACGCGGATCCAACCCTACTCCCTCTATGATTTGGCGAGAATTCAGCCCCATAGATTCTGCATAGCTGTCCAGCTCATTAAAATATGCCACCCTCATTGCAAGATAGGTGTTGGCAAACAGCTTAATGGCTTCTGCTTCAGTGGCATCGGTATACAGCACCGGCGCATCTTTTTTAATTGCCCCTTCAACCAACAGCCCGGCAAAAGTCTCTGCTCGCTGTGAGCGTTCGCCAATAACAATGCGCGACGGATAAAGGTTGTCGTACAACGCTTTACCTTCGCGCAAGAATTCTGGTGAGAAGATGAGGTTATTCGTGCCAAAACGTTGTTTGGCCTCTTCAGTAAAACCAACCGGAATTGTGGATTTAATGACCATCACCGCATCCGGATTGAACTGCAGTACATCCTTGATAACAGACTCAACGCTACTGGTGTTGAAGTAGTTGGTTACCGGGTCGTAATCTGTTGGTGTAGCAATGATGACAAAATCCGCACCTTTATAAGCAGTTTCTTTATCAGTTGTCGCGGTAAAATTTAATGCTTTATTACTCAGGTAATCCTGTATTTCTTTATCCGCAATAGGGGACTGCTTTTGATTCAGCAGAGTTACCTTTTGCTCAACAATATCCAGCGCAACAACTTGATGGTGCTGCGAAATTAAAATGCCGTTTGAGAGGCCTACGTAGCCAGTACCTGCAATTGTGATTTTCATAACCATCTCTTAAAACTCAATATGCACCTTTTCTGAATAAGACCACACTGACAGTCTTAAACAAAATGACAATATCATTCCACAGTGACCAGTTTTTTACATACCACGAATCAAAATAAACCCTGGTAGTATAATCGACATCATTACGCCCACTAACTTGCCAAAGTCCAGTCATACCTGGTTTAACCATCAAATAGTAATCGACATCATCTGAATAGCGTTCCAGCTCTTCCTGGATTACGGGCCGGGGGCCAACCAAACTCATTTCGCCTTTAAGTACATTAAATAACTGGGGCAGTTCATCCAAACTAGTCTTGCGGATGAAACGGCCAATAGGTGTTATACGCGGGTCATCTTTTAGCTTAAAATCTTTATCCCATTCTTCGCGTGCTGCGGGGTCATTTTCCAAGAGTTCTTCAAGAACTTCTTTGGAATTCATAACCATAGAACGGAATTTATAGCAGTTAAATGCCCTACCGCGCCGGCCTATACGGCTATGTGCATAAATTGCTGGCCCACCATCACGCGACACTTTGTACCACAAATATAAGAAAAGCGGCGATGCCACAGCCAGAATTCCCAGAGTACAGATAATATCAAAAGTACGCTTAATTACCCTGGAAGAATTCTTCGACAGGTTATTATGTACTTGTAGCAGTAGTACTTCATGGCTAAAAATAAATGACATACTTGTGCCATATAGTGGAAAGCCACGTAGCGAAGGAATAATCGTTACATTTCTGCATTTGTGTTTTGCTAGAAATCGCAACCAATTTTCAAACTTCTCTTTTTCATCAAAATCACAGGCAATAACAAATTGAGTGGAATATGAATTAAACCGAACCAGCAGTTGTTCAGGGTCACGAATAACAGGCCGTTCCTCTAACTCGGTCAATTCAGAATCCGCATCACAAAAGGCATCAATTTTAAACCCTGATGCTTCTTCACTTTGCAGTGCATAATATGCATCACGTGCATTTTTGCCAGCACCCAGTATAACTGTGCGTTTCTTCCAGTACCCCATTTTATCTAAAATACGTTTAGTCACCTCCCTGAAGAGAGGAACTAAAATAATGGCATACACCCAGCAATAAGCCCACACATAGCGGGAAAAATGCCATTTTGAGAATGCAACCAGGGCAAGGTCAAATATTGAAAAAATAACAATGGTTCTTAGAGTTTCTTTTAATTCAGACCAAAATGGCTTTTTCTGCGCATAGTGGCGAAGACGAATCCAAAACCAAAGCACACATAATGTAGTCAGGATAACATGCGAGAAGATCCGCACATCAATTTGTAACATCGGCATAAAGGTGTTGAGGTCGCCGAGGAACAGAACCACGGTTAAAAACGAGAGCCCCAGAGCAACATTTAACCAGATAAAATCTGAAAGCATCAGCGCACTACGGCAAATAAACTCTCTCTTATGGTCGTTAAATTGGCTACTTTTCATTGATTGTTCCCTGGCACGAACAAGTGGTTAGTGCCTGCTGCTGTCTACTTTCCTGAATTGACATACGTATTTTGTGTTTTTTGGGCCTGAGTATTAATTAACCCTTCGGAAAAATCATGCCAGGCCGTTTCCACAAAGTTCTGGATCTCATCACGGAAGCGTTGTTCTGAAAACGTTAGTGCATGTTCACGGCAATCTGCCGGGTTAATTACGTTACTGTATGTTTCAAATACGTTCACAGCTTCACATATTGCATTAGCCGTTTGTTCAAAGAAAAACACACCTGTTGGTTTTTCACTACCCAGCGGCTTCACCGTTTCCAGGCAACCACCTTTACCGTAAGTAATCACTGGGGTTCCACTAGCTTGAGCTTCCACCGGGGAGATCCCGAAATCTTCCTCAGCAGCAAAAACATAGGCCTTCGCACGTTTCATGTAATCGACAAGTGACGCATCATCCAGGTACCCCAAAAGCGTTATATTTGGCGTTGCAAGTTTTTTGATCTTCTCCATTTCAGAACCATCACCAATCACCACCAGTTTTTTATCTGGCATTTTGGCAAAAGCGCTCACAATCAGATCAACGCGTTTATAGGGTACCATGCGGCACGCTGCGAGGTAGAAATCTTCTTTTTGGTCACTATATTCAAACTTATCAGTATTCACTGGCGGGTAGATAACATCGGCTTGTCGCCCATACACCTTGTTGATTCGGCGAGCAATAAACTGCGAGTTACCTATAAAATGGTTAACTCCCGCGGCAGTACGATAATCCCAAATACGAATTTTATGCAGCAAATATTTTGCCACCCATCCTTTCAGCCCCTTGTTCAAACCTGCTTCACGCAAGTATTGGTGTTGAAAATCCCAGGCATAGCGAATTGGAGAGTGAACATACGATATATGAATCTGGTCAGGGCCAGTAATCACCCCTTTAGATACTGCATGGCTGCTGGAAATAACAACATCATAAGCAGACATATCCAGTTGCTCGATAGCAAGTGGCATCAAGGGTAAATAGCTTTGGAATTTTTTAGCAGCCTTAGGAAGGCGCTGAATAAATGTTGTAGTTACTGGCTTGTTTTTCAGAAAACCACGCTCCTCAGGTTTTAAGAAATCACAGACTGCGAAAAGATCGGCATCCGGGTAACAGTTCAAAAATTGTTCAACCACCTTTTCGGAACCCGCATAAGAACTGAACCACTCATGTACGATCGCGACTTTCATTACGTTTCTCATTAATCAAATTAAACATTTTTTCTGTGCGGGACTGATAGGTATATTGCTGTGCCAACTCCTGGCATTGCTCAACAGAGACACGCTTGCCGGAAGTGATATCTTCCAGTGCAGCTATAAATTCTTCTGGTGTATGGCCTATCCGGGCATAGTCTTTGACATCACAAAGAGAAGGCAAGTCTACACTGACAACGGGCTTACCTGCGGCAAGATACTCAAAAAACTTCATAGGAAACATTGATGCTGTGTACTCGTTCAAATTATTCGGCAGCAATGTTGCGGCGAACCCTTTAAGGTACCCCGGCAAATCCTGGTAAGATCTGGCCCCAATCAGGTGGATATTGTTGTGCCGGGTTAGTTGGGAAGCATCCGTATTAGGATCCCCTTCCCCTACATCCCCAATCATTACAATTGACCATTCCGGGTGCGCGACAGCAATCTCTTCGACCAGAGAAAAATTCACTTTATAACCACTAATGGCACCAATAAAACCAATTCGTGGCTCTGCTATTTCCGCAAGGTCTTCGGGAATGACCGTATCTGCCTCAAGTGCCTTAGAGAAATGGTTGTAATCTGCTACATTGGAAAAATAATAGACTTCGTCACTCCATTGCTTACGTGTTTTAAGTAATGTCAATGATGTAACAAAGTTAATATCCGCATTGCGTACTAAATCTTCTTCCGCCTCTTGCAGGATATCCACTGGCATTCCTGGCTGTGCTTTAATTTCATCCACACAGTGGTAAACCGTATAAATAAAATTTTTCAATGCCAGAAAGCGGGTTGTAAGTGGATTGTATGTCCACAGTGTTTTATTACTAAACCCAAGCCGCCAGCACCAAAAATTCAGAGCAGTAGTTAAGATGAATTTATTCAATTTACGCACAAACGCGTAATTGTTAAATGGTATAGAAATAGGTGACCATACCCAGATATTATCTCTAACCTTACGCGGAGCTTTTATTGCTTTAACCAGACGCCGAATAATTCGTGATAGATCCTTTTTATTAACACCAGGCCTGCGCAGACCCAGCGACTCAATATAAAGCACCCGGTGCCCACGTTTAGCCAGTTCCAGAGTAACATGTTGTTTGTTCGTCCAAAAAGGGTTATCCCAGTCTGCGGTTGATAAAACAACGATATCTTTAATTTCTTTTTTTCTATTCATATTCAATATGTTTATCTTAGTCCCTTTCGAGTCATGAGTTTAATTACCCCCTGTCGATAAAATGGGAATAACATAGCCCACAAAAAAGCGAATACAAAAAACACCACACCATTAGCAAGCAACCGAAACATGGCAGAAGCAGATTCATTAAAGTAACCACCAATGAACCTATAAGCACAAAAATAAATAGCAACACCAGAAGCAACCTGTATAACTACTGGATATAAGGACCTTGCTATTTTCAAGTACCAGGCACTAACCATGAACATAACAATGCCATATATTGCATTGCCAACCCCCAAGCCAAATGCGCCCCATACTTTATATGTCAGTATATTAACCACAGCATTACTCAACAATGAAAACACCATAACAACAAGCACCTTTTTATTGTTAAGATGTGCACTTAACGCTTTTATAAATATATATCCAATAACTTGAGCCCAGAGACCAATGCTCATCCCCTGAATAATATGTGTTGTTGCCAGGACTGACTGCTCATTAAACTCTCCACGCATGAATAAAAATATAACAATATCACGCGCAGATAAGAATAAGAAAAACGACATATTAATAACTAGCAGAGCCAACCAGTAGTATATCTTTATAATTTTTTCTCTGACTTGTTCAGGCGTTTGCGATGCCCACTCAGATAAACCAGCAAAAGCAATTGGTACAGACAAAATAAAAACAACAGTATCTGTTATAAACCTGGCATAATCTAACGCTGATACAACATCGATACTAATTAGTGATGCTAGTGCACGTTCAAGAGTAATATTGCCTTGCAAAATCAAAGGTAATATTAATAATGGCCGAAGAGTAATCCAAAAATTACTCATAACAAGTTTAACTTCTTTAGTTTCCAGTTTTATGGGGAAATTTAAAATTTCACCTTTGAAAGCCCTGAACACTACCCAAAAACTGAAGAAAACATAGCTCCCAGTAAACCCCCAGGCTAAATACAAATAATTTCCAGAGTAAAATGCAGCCACTACACCCAGTACCATTCCTACATTCTGTACTGATGCCCTCATTGACATTGGTTTATAATCACCATGTGCCATTGATATGTAATTGACTAATCCAGAACATAAATAAAAAGGACAACAAATAGCCATCACTTTTAATAAACTTACTGACATTTCCCTGGCAGACTCACTAATACCAGGGGCCATGAGTTTGACCCAATATTCTGATTGAAAGTATAAAATTGAAAATATTAGTACGGATACAATAGCGAAGAATAAAAACATGCAAAATTTAAATAAAGCAGCACGTTGTTCATCCTCTGCTAAATACTTTTTATACAAGGGGATAAATGCAGAGTTCAAACTATCGCTGGTCATAAAATTAATAGGAACCAGCGTACCTGTTTGCGCTATTCTGTAGGCACCATTAATATCCCCAGTACCAAAAAATTTTGCCATCAGAATTTCACGGAGTAACCCGAGAGCTTTTGATAACATGTTACCACTAAGTATCTGACCAATTGCTTTTTTCATGATACTTTAACTTTCGTGAGTATAGAAAATAATTCTTTATATTTTCGCCCCATAACAGACAATGAGTAATTAGAATTTAAATAGTTAATTCTCGTTAAATCATTATCTCGAATTTTATTTTTCAAAACGTCAAAAACATCAGAAACAACTATACAATCATTATAATCTACAGAGTTTTTGAAATTAGAGTTAGTTATGATAGATAGACCTGAAGCCATTGCTTCCATCATATTTAAAGTCAAACCAACTTCGACTCGTGAACTGAGAAAAATAAAATAGTCAGATGCTGAAAGATACTCACAAACATCCTCCCTTTCTTTTTTGCCAATTAAAAAAACAGAATCCCTAATTTCCAATTTTTTTATGTATTCCTCAATTACATCCCGATCAGGGCCTTCACCAATGACTAGCAACAATGATTTTTTATTCTTTTCATGGTGTTTTTTAAAAAAATCGATAGCAGTTAAAATCCCCTTTTGCATATGTAGGCGTGAAACCGAAAGGAATACTTCACACTTACTATCAATTGAAAGATTACTACGCACTTTATTTCGCACTTCCACATCAAACTTAAATTTTTCGAAATCAACACCATTATTTATAAGTACACATTTATCTGAATCATAGCAATAAGATAAAATGCCTCGCTTTAGTTGATTCGAAACGAGTTCCCCGACAGCAACAATGCTGTCAAATTTATTATAGATGTATATATCTTTAGGAATCCAAATAATATTTTTAATACATCCCAATATTGATTTTATTTTTAATGAGCGAAGTTTAGAAAGGATTTCACCAAGTGAAGTACCGTGAGCCTGAAAAATAAACTTTATATTTTTATATTTTTTTTTCAGTTTAACAAGCTCGTATCCAGCTGCACTAACACTCAAAACTATATTTATATTTTTATTAGTTATTATTTTCTCTGCATATTTAACACTTTCACTCCACCATTGATGGCTATACTTACCAGCTGGAGTGCCTTTAATATATCTGAAGTCTATACTTTCGTCATAAAGCTTGTTTTCTGTATCAGTTGTCAAAACAGTTATATTGCAAGAGTGATTTCTTGCTAATTCCCTAGCCAAATCTAAAGTTATAATCTCCATACCTCCCAAAGCATGGCACGGCAACGATCTGGCCATTATTAGAATATTATGAGTCATTTTTCATTCCCTTTCACAACAATTTTGAATAAATACTTTCAAGAACTTTTGTTTGTTCTTTCATATTAAATTTTTTAGAAATATACTCTCTTGCATTGACTCCAAATAATAGATTTTTCTTCTTATTATTCATTAAGTATATAATTCGTTCGGATAATTGGTGGGAATTTCCTTCATGTACCAAAAATCCCGTTTTCCCATCGATTATGGCCTCAGGTATACCACCATGATTGGTGCCAATAACAGGCACCCCTGTTACCGCAGCTTCCAATAACACCATTCCCAGCCCTTCTGCATCGCCCGTTTTAGCCGTTAAGCTGGGTAAAACCAGCATACTTGCCTTACGCATCCATTGCATTACTTCTGGATGAGAAATAGCACCAACAAACCGAACATTGGCTTCAAGACTCAAAGCGGTCACTTGTGCTTTCAACTGAGGTAATAAAGGACCATCGCCTACAATGACCAGTTGAGCATCTTTCTCACTCTTTTTTATCTGGTGTAAAGCATTTAACAATACCGAAGTCCCTTTCTTTTCAACCAGACGAGCAACATGCAATATGATACCTGTATCTTCAGACTCATCTCTCTGCTGGTATTTATCAGTATCAATACCGATGTAATGCTGAATCAGTTTATTCTCAGGGAAACCATTTTTTAGCGCCTGCTCAGCAATAAAATTTGATACGCAAATAAACTTGTCGCCTTGCTGCTTTAACGCGTTCTGGCGGAACAGGTAATTTATCCATGCAGGTGAGCGCGAAGCAAGGAGGTCTTTTGCTGTCACAGTAACATCGAAGCCATGCAGCGTTGTAATCAATGGTACTTTTACACGTTTTGCTAAAGCAAGCGCATACACACCATCAATAGCAAAATGCGCATGGATCAGATCTAACGCAGGAGAATTTTTTAGTGGAGTATCATATGGTGCAGCTGATGTCGTTAGCGCATTATACGCTTCTGAAATGCGTTCAGTCACAGAGCCATTACGATTAATAACATAATTCGGCGTCCCGTTAACCGGCGAACCAATGATCTTCCGACCAATATAGCACTTGTTATAAGCCTGAATTGGCTCAGCCTGTTGTTGTATAAAAACTTCAGATCCCTTGAATAACTGATTACGGAATATACCTACTGTTTTCATTTTATTTCCTTATCGTACTTCCGTATTGTTGTATTACCCGCTATGCCCAAACCAAGCATGACAGCTAAAGCGATCATTTGATGTTGTTCGCCAATCAACCCAAAGTTTTCACCGAAACCATGAGCAAACTGCCACAACAGCACCATAAGAAGTGTATAGCCTATATTTTTTTGCTCTTCATTAGTTACGCTTGAAATAGCTCGCAAAGCGACTTTTACGCAAGCCAGCATAAATGCAGCCCCCATAAGTGATGCAAACACACCGGATTTGGACCATAAGTAAATCAGTGTGTTATGAGGGGGGAGAAAATAGTCAGTGTGCTTACTGTAATCAGCTTCCCAGCCACCAAACCCTTGCCCCATAATAGGGTTTTTAATAAATTCCCCCAAGGCATAGCTCCATATCTGATAACGTGTTTCAGCAGTTTCTGTTGATTGGTGTAGAAAACCATGTTGTTCGGTAAAACCAGTAACAACCGCCACCATAATGAGTAATAAAACAAAACTCCCACCAGCCAAAGTAACGACTAATCTACTGTTTTTATTTAGCTTTAAGTAAAAAATAAAAAGTGGTATTAATACAGCAAATAAAACACCTGCTTTTGATCCAGTAAAGAAGACCGTAACCCACAAAAAGAGTGCCATTAACAGTGAAATTTTCGATTTATGGACTTTAAAAATACCCCATGCCATAAATGCACAGACACCGACATAGCAGGCTGCTGCATTAGCATTAACAAATAGTACCCCACCCGCTTTCACGGGATCGTAGAAGTTATTCCTGACACCATTTAACAGACCACTAAGAACATTTGGTCCCATTAGGTAATTACTGATGGGTGAAAGCACTATTGATAATTCCAACTGCTCATCAAGCCTGAATATTATTATTGTCACAGCCTGAAGACATACAGCAAACAACATTATATTGATGACTTTATACAAAGAATTTTTATTATAAATAGCAAGATAATACACAGCACTACTAATAACTATAAACTCAATGTAATATGCAATATCCCTTATTCCCATGGATTTTTCTACGGACCAATACAAGCTAACTATACTAATACCAATTAATAATATTAATGATATGCTCGTTGGTTTCGCCAGGAAGACATTAGCACTTTTAAAAAACTCTGGTAGTATGAGCGCAGGAAGAAGGAATGCAAGTGGAACATCTGACCCACCCACTTGTACCAAATACAACTGGGGAACTGTACAAACCAGCACCAATAGCAACCGATGCTGTAAAGGTAATGCAAGGCACAAGAAAAAAAGAATTGCGCCTAATATCCCTAATAAGACTTCAATCATTTATATTTACCTGTGGGGTTTCACTAGCTAAATTCATTAGCTATTAATTAACAGAAGCAATTCATCCCGCTTGCTCTCCATCAACGCATAATCACCTTTTGTCTCAACATTAAGACGAAGTAAAGGTTCAGTATTGGATGTCCGCAGGTTAAAACGCCATTGCTCAAATGTGAGGCTCAACCCATCGGTGTAATCAACTGAAACGGCATGGGGTAAATACTGCTGTTCAATTTTGGCAATCAACTGTACTGCATTGGTTACCTTACGATTGATTTCACCAGAAACAGGGAATTTCTCAATTCGCGCTTTCACCAAATCGCCCAGCGTTTTCCCGGTTGTCATGAGTAATTCAGCAACCAGCATCCAGGGAATCATGCCACTATCGCAGTAAGCAAAATCACGGAAATAGTGATGGGCGCTCATTTCTCCGCCGTAAATCGCATTTTCTTTGCGCATTCTCTCTTTGATGAAAGCATGCCCCGTTTTCGACATAACGGGAACGCCACCACTCTCTGTAACTATATCAATGGTATTCCACACCAGGCGGGGATCATGAATAACCTTCTCGCCTTTTTGTTTACGCAGAAAGGCTTCAGCTAATAAACCAACAATATAATACCCTTCAACGAAATTGGCGTTTTCATCAAATAAAAAGCAGCGGTCAAAGTCGCCGTCAAAGGCAATCCCCATATCTGCGTTGTTGGCTAATACAGCGTTCGCAGTATCTTGCCGAGATTCTGGCAACAGTGGGTTAGGAATACCATGTGGGAAAGAACCATCTGGGTTATTGTGAATTTTAATCAATTGCACTGGCAGTTTTGCATCAGAAAAACGTTTTTCCAGCTCATCAACTACATGTCCGGCAGCGCCATTACCAGAGTTGATAACAAGTTTTAGGGGTTTATGCCTGAAGTTATCAAGGTTCACATACCCCAGTAGGTGATCCACATAATCATTCAGCAGATCAATTTTTGTATACTGCCCGGGTTTGATACTCGCATCAGTAGGGAAGTTATTCTCTTGTGCAAGGCGTTGAATTTCATGCAGCCCCGTATCACCACTGATCGGTTGGGCACCCTGGCGAACCAATTTCATCCCATTGTAGTTAATAGGATTGTGGCTCGCCGTTACTTCAATACCGCCATCCATTTCCAGGTGAAAGGTTGCAAAATAGATTTCTTCAGTGCCCGATAAACCGATATCGAAGACATCACAACCCGCATCCATCAGGCCCCGGGCAAGTGCCATTTTTAGAGCCTCACTGGTTTCGCGTACATCGCCCCCCAACACGACCTTTTTCGGTTTCAGGCATTGCGCGTAAGCACGGCCGATGCGCCATGCTATATCTTCATTAAGCTCAGTACCTAATTTCCCACGGATATCATAGGCTTTAAAACAGGTTAATTTTTGTTCTTTTTTGTTGTCCATTTACTGAATCCTTTGAACATCATCTTCACCTAAATAACTACCAAACTGGATTTCTAAAACTTCCAGGTCAATTTTCCCGGGATTTGAGAGCTTATGTTTCTTACCTACGGGAATAGTCGTTGATTCATTCTCTGTAAGGAAAAATGCATTGTTATCTACCTGAATAGAAGCAGTGCCTGCCAGCACGACCCAATGCTCAAGCCTGTGGTGATGTAACTGTAGGGAAAGTTCTCCGCCGGGAATAATTGTGATGCGATTGACCTTATAACGTGTATTCATCACCAGGGTTTCAACATGCCCCCATGGTAAATACCGTGTAGGGTGTTCCCGGAATTCGCTGCGCGACTGCGATTTAAGGTATTCAACAACCACTTTTACGTCCTGAACACTGTCTTTATTAGAGACAAGCAATGCGTCTTTCGTGTTCACTATCACCAAATCGCTGACACCCAATGTCGCCGTTAATTTGTCCTCACTGCGGATATAACAATCACGCGTATTGTGGGCAAATACATCCCCGGTAAGTGCGTTCCCATTATTATCGTGATCAGAGGTTTCCCACAGTGCGGACCATGAGCCTACATCATTCCAGCCAGCATCCATGGCAGCAACAATACCTGCCTGAGTATGTTCCATCACTGCATAATCGATAGAATTAGATGGGCATTTTGAAAATACGTCTTTATTGAGTTTGATAAAGTCTAAATCGCTGACAGGTTGCATCATTGCGCTTCGGCAAGCGTCCAGGATTTCCGGACAATATGCACTTACTTCTTTGAGATAGACTGAAGCCCGGAACATGAACATTCCGCTATTCCACAAGTATTCACCACTATCAAGGTATGCCTGTGCAGTAGCTAAATCTGGTTTTTCAACAAAGCGTTTGATTTTCCAGGCTGTTGATTCCCCTACTTGCTGCATATCTCCGCGCTGGATATAGCCATAGCCGGTTTCTGGCTGCCCCGGAACAATACCAAACGTAACCAGTTTTTCTTGCTCAGCAAACGGAATGGAATCACGAATAACAGAATGAAAAGTAGCTTCATCCGCAATCAAATGATCGGCTGCCAGTACCAGAAGAATGGGATCATCACCCGTGCGTATAGCATGTAATGCAGCAAGGGTAATTGCAGGAGCCGTGTTACGACCAACAGGCTCAAGAATAATATTACCAGCCAGCTTATTCAGTTGCCTGAGTTGTTCAGCGACCAGGAACCGGTGATCTTCATTACAGATAACAATAGGATCCTCTACGGCTAACCCCTCAAGGCGGGAAATCGTGTTCTGTAACATCGATCCCCCCTGGTGAAATGACAGAAATTGCTTGGGCTGCAATTCTCGGGACATCGGCCATAACCGACTTCCTGTTCCCCCTGCCATGACAACTGGAAGTAACATCCTTCTTCTCCTGCTTTCTTCAATCAAGACTGGCTTGTGTGTAAAAAAGGCACGCTACCGCCCCTGGCTTACGCTACCAGAAGCAACAGGCGCAAATTGGCAGCGTAACCACAGCTTCCATTCAAGTTGAGGTCACGCCATGTAGATTAGGGCATAAAGCAGAGTCCGTCCTGGAGTCTGAAGATAAATTTTCTTGGTGTTATATAAGAGAAAAAGACCACCCTGAAAGCATCAAGGTAGTCTCTTCAATTTACTGCATCAGTTGAGCTGGCAATCAGCCATTCGCTTCCAGCATCTTCTCAATGCTCTTACGGAACTTCTGCCCTTCTTTCAGGTTACGCAGGCCGTAGTTCACAAACGCCTGCATGTAACCCATTTTCTTGCCGCAGTCGTAGCTTTCGCCTGTCATCAGGGTGGCTTCAACTGGCTGGGTTTGGTTCAGTTCGGCAATAGCGTCGGTAAGCTGGATACGGCCCCAGGCACCGGGTTGAGTGCGGGCCAGAATCGGCCAGATATCTGCAGAGAGCACATAACGGCCAACGGCCATCAGGTCTGATTCCATTACCTGGGGTTCGTCTGGCTTCTCGATAAAGTCCACAATACGGCTAACTTTACCTTCGTTTTCCAGCGGCTCTTCGGTTTTGATAATGGAGTATTGCGATAAATCGCCGTCCATACGTTTCGCCAGCACCTGGCTGCGGCCGTGCTCATTAAAGCGGGCAATCATGGCAGCAAGGTTATAGCGCAATGGGTCCGCACTGGCGTTGTCAATCACAACATCTGGCAGAACCACAACAAACGGGTTGTCCCCAATGGTTGGGTGCGCACACATAATAGAGTGGCCCAAACCAAGCGGTTGAGCCTGGCGTACGTTCATAATTGTTACGCCTGGCGGGCAAATGGACTGAACTTCAGCAAGGAGCTGGCGTTTTACACGCTGTTCCAGCAGGGCTTCAAGCTCATAGGAAGTATCGAAGTGGTTTTCTACGGCATTCTTTGATGAATGGGTAACCAGAACAATCTCTTTGATCCCTGCGGCCACAATTTCATCGACAATGTACTGAATCATGGGTTTGTCGACGATGGGTAGCATTTCTTTAGGAATCGCCTTGGTGGCTGGCAGCATTGCCATTCCCAAACCGGCTACCGGAATAACGGCCTTCAAATTACTCATGTTCACTCCCACCTCATCTGGTTGAGGAATTATAGTCCTTTGGCACTCTCGCGCCAGCACGTTTTGTTAACAGTGCCTGGCTCGCCATCTTAGCGCCCGGCACCATCGAAATAAATTGAAAATTTTGCTTTTCGGCATTATCCGTACAGGGCATAACCAGTTGTCAGGTTATGTCTACAAAACAACCACAACGGTTACACTCCATGACGTGGCAGCGCAAAATTCAGCTGTTTCGTGTTCACATGTATCTGGTCGATACGGTCTATATCCACCGAAGCGGTGCCATGCGTATCCACCGCATGCACGTTCGCCATAGATAACAGCGTGTCTTCCCGCGCCGAAAAGTGCCCGCGCACATCTTTACGTAAATCGAAATGCAATTTTAATGCCGGGCCGTCGGCACGGTCGCGCACCACATTAATATTGCGTAAAAACAGGTGTTGCGGTTTGTTATGCAATTCAATCCCGGCCTGCTGAATATTCAGGTTGGTGATCGCCACAAACGAAGTATCGTTGCCGGAAGAAATTTGTATGCCGCGCAGCGGAATTTTTGCCTGGCGGTTATCCAGCCGCACATCATTCAGTTTGAAATTCTGTGGAATAGATAAATACTTGCCGTGCACAGTACCGTAACCAATCAGCATACCTGCGCTATTCACCATATCTATGTTATCTATCACAAAATCATCACAACCATAAATAGCGACGGTGGCGTTATCAATCCCTGCTTTGCGGCTGAACAACGGGCTGATGTTGCGCGCTTTTACATTGCGAATCACGAAGTGTTTGCCGTTTTCCACATGCACTAACTGGCGGCAGTTGCTGCCGGTAATATTGGCAACCACAAAACGTTTTACTGTCTGGCTTTCCGGGTAGTTGTTGTCGTAGGTACTGCCCGCCAGCCCAATCCCTATCCCCCAGTTAATTTGACCATTGGTGCAATTAATATTGTCGATAACATGGTCGGAAATCAGAATATCGCTGTCGTTTATGGCGACATTCCATTCCACGGCATCGCCCTGCAAATCGTTAAAACGGCAGTTGGTAATGCGCACGCCGGTCAGCTGGTTATGGAACCCCTGGCGCAGAATGGCGTAATTGGCGTGGTGCACGTGCAGGTTATCAATGGTGAGGTCACTCATCTTGCCGGGGTTACGCCCGCCAATATAAATCTGCATTACCGGGCCGAAGCCCGTCATTTCCAGGCCGGTGATTTTGTTACCGGAGCCACGCACATCGAGAATAATATTGTGCAAATGGCCGCCGTTTTGCCCCGTTATATGGCAGCCATCCTGCAACACGAACCGGCCCTTGCCATTACCTTTAATTTCACCGCTCACCCGTAACGTTTTATGCGGGGGAATAAATACTGCGCTGTTAAAGTCGTCGCAGCTAAGCCCGGCAGGCACTTCCACCACGTCAGCCGCCGCGAAAGCCTGCTTAAAGGCCTCTGGCCAGTTGCTTTGGTAGAAAGTTTTGACATTAACAGCAGAAGAGCCCGCGGCGCGGGCATAGCGGGAAAGTAACGGTAAGGAAGCCAGTGCAGCGCCAGTCTGGATTAACCGGCGGCGGGAAAGCGTTGATTTAAATACAGGCATAAATCCTCAGTTTCGGTTTACAGCGTTTGCAGCAGGTCGGCGAGCTGGCGGTAAATACGCTGCTGGTTAAACTCCCCTTCCACTTTGGCACGGGCGCGGGCCAGTACCGGCCCCAATTCGGCTTCACCCACATGGGCAAAGGCCTGTAGCCTGTCGGCCAGGGCTTCGGCGTCGTGCTCCGGCACCAGCCAGCCAGATTCCCCCGATTCAATCAGCTCAGGAATACCGCTGTGCAAAGTAGAAACAACCGGGATCCCCACGGCCATGGCTTCCATTAATGCCACCGGGATCCCTTCCATGTCGCCATCCGCGCCTGTCACGGAAGGCAATAAAAACAAGTCTGCTTCATCCAGCATGGCTTTTACTTCATGGCTGGGTTTAAACCCCGGCATAAAGACCTGGTCGTCCAGCTGGAATTGTTCAATCAGGGTTTTCAGGCGGCGTTCCCAGGGGCCAATACCCAAAATATGGTAGCGAAACGGTACACCGCGCGCTTTCAGAATGCGGCAGGCTTCAATAGCAACGTGCAACCCTTTTTTCTCGGTAAGCCGGGCTACAGAAACAATAGATAATGGCGTGCCAGGCACTTTCAGCGGGCGACGGGAGAATTTCTCCATATCCACGCCCATGCGGGACACCGTGATTTTATCTGGCGGGCAACCCATGTCTTTCAGGCGGCTGGCCCACAGTTCACTAATAGGCAGCATCATGTCGCCACGGTTAAACAATTGCTGGTATTCCGGGGTGTAATGCTGCAGCACCTCACGGTGGGAAATGTCTATACCATGGAAAACGGTGGCGATTTTGCCGCGCAGCACACCCAGTTCACGCAACTTGGCCGCACTCACGCCCGCCGGGCCAAAGTGGGCGATAAACACATCCGCCTTGATGGGTTCAGGCAAGCCACCGCAAATTGCCGACAGAATCAGGTTGCGGGCTTCGTTGCCGTAGCGCTTCATGTTCAGCGCCCGCCAGGTGCTGGCTCGCCCCAGGCCTTTCAGCGTTTGCGACAACCGGTAACGCATTTTGGCACCGCGCCCTTCGGGTTCATCCAACAGGTAGTGGGTTTTCGCCGCCAGGTTGTACTGGGTGTAAGCAGCATGGGTGTTTTTGGTGTCTCCCTTCGCCAGGGAGACAATTTCCACTTCGTAGCCCATTTCAATAAAAGCGACGATTTGGTTAAGTACAAAAGTTTCCGAAGCAAGGGGAAACTTCAGCAGAAAGAAGCAAACTTTCATGGCTTATTTGGCCTCCAACACCCTGTCAATTACACTTTTCACCATTGCCAAACCCTTGGCTCGCTCGGCATCCACCGCGGGTTTTAGCCGGTCATTAAGGCTGTCGAGCTGGCCCAGAGTATCGGCTACTAACCCGGCCAGTGAGCCATCCAGCAACTGGCGAATGTCAATAGCCATTTCCGGCAGGCCTAATTGCTGCATAATGCCGGCGGATTTGTGTTCGTAGTTGATGGCGATAGCTGGTGTGCCAAAGTTCATGGAGATAATGGCAGAGTGCAGGCGCGTGCCCACAGTTAGTGAACAGGCAGCAAGAATTTTGCCCATTTCCAGGTCGTTCAGTTCATCCATTACCACATGGTAGTTTTCTGGCTGGTTGATATAAGCCGCCAGTTTCAGTGCCACCATGCGATCATCTTTGTTATAGCTGTCTATGCCAGTACAGGTGGATAACGCGACGACCTGGTAGCCCTGGTCAATAATGCGGTTCACTACCGTGGCGAATGCCTGCTCATAGGCTTGCTGGGTGGTGCCCAGGCGCTTGTCGAACGGAGCCAGTTCACGCAGGGTAACGGCTACCGTCGGTTTTTTGGCAATGGTGTCCAGCCAGTGCTGCACTGCGTAGCTCGGTACAAAGCTCGCTACCTGGTGGTCTACCAGCCAGGCGGTATCTACACCGGCTTCCACTTTGCGGGTATCGATATTGCTTTTTTTCATCAAGTCCAGGCTCACGGATTCACGCAATATCAGCGCATCGCAGTGGCCGAACACATAGCTTGCCAGTTGGTTAAACTGCGGGTCCTGGAACGGGCCAACACTGTGCCCAATCATATACACCGGTTTTTTCGCCATCAGGCTGCACAGCGCGTGTTCAAACTGAGGTACACCGTAAAGGTCGACAAAGAAAGAGCCACCAACCTGAATAATCGCGTCGTACTCTTTAAGTGCACCCACAAAATCGGTAAACCCGCGGGGCAGCGTGATGTTGCGCATACGCCCGGTATTGGTCACTTTTGCCAGTAACACCTGGTGCTGGTAGCGGCGGCGTAATACTTTTTTCACCCGCCCCACCAGGCCGCTGGCGCTCAGGTGCTGTTTCATCTGTTTATACAGTGGGTCGCCCATTACTGGCCTGTCCAGCAACCATGCAGAACTGACAGGGTAACGGCTCATGACATCCACATCGGTCTGGGGCGCAAGTGTTGCAATTGCATCAATCAGGCCACGTAAAATGGCGCTGTCGCCACGGTTACCGCAGGTGTGGTTGCCAAGAATCAGTAATTTCATACAGACCTCTTAATGGGGTTCTTCCGTTCAGCATCGGGGTGTCCTCACCCCGCCCGAAAGCCGGGAACATGCCTAAAGTAAAAAATCAGGGAAATTCAGCCAGGTGAGCAGTGGTCCTGCTCATCACTGTGCCCGCAATAATGTTTTCAGGCGTTCGGTGCGGCAAAACTGCCGTTTTAGCTCAACCACCAGTGGGTTGCGCGAAATCACCAGTGTGGCGATAAACGCCAGTACACCCGCCGCAACCTGCGTGCTGAACACCAGTCCCAGCGCAGCATGGCCGTGCATTGCCAGCCCCAGTGCGTAGCTCACTACAATGGTGGGCAAAGACAGGTAGAACGGCAGCCAGATACTCAAGGCATACTCTTTGTAGCTGGAGCCCAACACCGGTTTAATCATCACGAAATAGCTAAGAACGGTGTTGATGATTTGCACCAGTAAGAAGCCCAGAGTAACCCCCAATGCGCCACCCAGCAGGCCACCGGCGATAATGGCCGGAATAAACAGAAAAGTTTTGAATACGTTGAATTTAAAGCTGATATCCACGCGGGCTTTCGCCATCAGCAAGGAGCCGATAGGGTTACCAATCGCCCGCAACAGACCCACAATGCACAGCAGTTGCAAAATGGGGGTAATGAACGCCCATTTTTCACCGAACACCAGCGGTACAAAAGTGCCGGATACCACCATCAGCCCCAGCAGTGCCGGGAAGTTAATAATCCCCACGACCGAAAGCAGCTTGTAGAAATTGACCCGCAGTTTTTCCGTGTCGTCCTGGATTTTGGCAAATGCCGGGAACAGCACACGGGTAATAATGGGGTTCAGTTTCATGGGCGGCACAACCGCCACGTTGTACGCCAGGTTGTAGCCCCCGGCCACGCTGGCTCCCAGAATACGCGCCAGCACCAGGGTGGAAAGGTTGGTGTTCAGGTAGTTGATAACACTGTCTGCTGTGAGCCAGGCGCCAAACTTAATATTTGCCGAAACCGATTTCAGGGAAAACATCAGCCCTGGGCGGTAAATTTTGCGCCCCAAAATACCAAACAGTGTGGTGCGCACCGTGGTGTTTACCAGGTAGCCCCAAATGGCGGTCATCGCCACCGGCCAGTAATGGGCACTCACCACGGTGAAGGTAAACCCGGAAAGTACCGAGAAAGATTCCACCGCGCCAATCTTGCTGAACTCCAGTTCTTTTTGCATCAACGCACGGAACTGCTGGCCATGAGGGATTATTACAAAGGCGACTGACAAGGTCTGAATCAAGGGAGCAAGGTCTGGGTTATGCAACACCCCGGCAATCACGTGGCTGAGTGAAAACACGGCCACGCACACCACAATACCAATGCTCACATTCAGCCAGTAGAGTGTGGTTAACTCTAGTTGGCTTATCTCTTTGCGCTGAATAATTGAGTTGGCGATACCAAAATCCGAGAGCGTATCCGCCAGGGCGATAATCACCAGGGAAATGGTCAGCAAACCAAACTGGTGGTTATCAATTATCCGCGCCAGAACGGTCATCTGAATCAGCCCCAGGCTGATGATAGTCAGCGTGGAGATAGCGGACCATTTGGCTCCGCTAATGGTTCTCTCTCTCAGGCTCATTAGTAGGCCGCCTTATTCACAAAGCCCTTGAACACAGTAAGAAAAACAATTTTGATGTCCAGCCAGAGGCTCCACTCGCGGATATACTCCAGGTCGAACTCAATACGTTTTTCCATTTTTTCCAGGGTGTCGGTTTCCCCACGCCAGCCATTAATTTGCGCCCAGCCAGTAATGCCAGGTTTCACTTTATGGCGCAGCATGTAGCCTTCAATCAGGCTGCGGTACTGTTCGTTGTGTGCCACCGCATGGGGGCGCGGGCCAACAATCGACATGCCGCCGGTCAGCACGTTAATAAACTGCGGCAGTTCGTCCAGTGAGGTACGTCGCAGGAAGCTGCCCACACGGGTTACACGCGGGTCGCTGCGGGTAGCCTGGGTCACCACACTGTCGTTTTCCATAACGCGCATGGAGCGGAATTTCCACACTTTGATAGGTTTGCCATCCATGCCGTAACGTGTCTGGCGGAAAATAATCGGCCCCGGTGAACTCAGTTTCACCGCGGCTGCAATGCAGCACAGCACGGGCGAAATCAGCAGCAATATAAAGGCCGACAGGCAGATATCTTCGATACGTTTAATCACACTGTTTACGCCATTGAGCGGGGTATCAAATACCGACACTACCGGCACGCCGTTTACGTCAATGGTGCGTGAATGCAGGATGTTAAACGTGAACACATCCGGGATAACCATAACGGAACAGGTGGTGTCTGCCAGTTGGTGAACCAGCTCTTTGAGTTGCACTTCATCTTTCATTGCCATGGCAATGTAGACGTTGTGAATTTTGCCTGCTTTGGCGTCTTCCACCAGTTGGTCGAGTGTTCCTGCCCAGCGGTCAGGCACCCCGCCCGGCTCCGGGTCGTGGTAAACGCCTACCACATCAAACCCCATCCAGGGTTCGTTGCAGAAGGTTTCCACCAGTGACAACCCGGCAGGCATTGCGCCTGCGACTGCCACTCGGCGGGTGATGTACCCACGGTTACGCAGGAAGCCGGCACCATAGCGAATGGCGGCCCGGCAAATAACCAGCCCCATCCCGCCCAGCACATACCAGCATAAATACAGCCGGAAGGTGCCGCCAAAGTCGTTACTGAATGCCAGTAAACCGGCACTGAAAATAATGCTGAGAGTCCAGTTCTGTAATAGCAGCCCGATTTCGGTGCCAAACCGCACACCGCGCCAGGAGCGGTAAAAGTCGGTAATACCCCCAATCATTTGGAAAACGACCAGGGTAACCAGAGCCATCAGCAAGTGCATATAAAAGAAAGGCAGCGCAAAAAGTTTGCAGATAACCCATAAGCCAACAAACATGATGGTGATATCTGAAAAACGCTGCACCATAGAGATCAACGATGCGTTCGTTTTTATACGGTCGCGTTTTGTGAGACTTGTCATCGTTTTACCTGTCTGCGCCGAAGAGCGCGTTATAGCGGCAGAGTAAGTTGTTTTGTCCATCACCGATCTCCAGTTTGGTTCATCCGTTGCCCCTCAAGCCACACAGCATCCTTGCTGTGACAGGTTGAGGGAGAGGGCCTCAACCCACTCTGCCTGGCGGGTTACTGATTCAGCAGCGCCAGAATTTCCTGTGTTCGTGCTTCCATAAGTGCGGTATCCCCACGGGATTCCACATTCAGGCGGACTACGGGTTCGGTATTGGAGCTACGCAGGTTGAAACGCCAGCCTCCCAGCTCCATGCTGATACCGTCGGTATGGTCTACGGCTTCTGCATGGGGCGCGAAGTGCTGTTCCACGCGGGAAATCGCAGTTACAGGCTCAGCCAGTTTGCTGTTGATTTCCCCGGAAGCCGGGAATGCTGTCATGCGGTCACGCACCATTTCGCCCAGTGATTTGCCTTTCACACTTAACAGTTCCGCCACCAGCAGCCACGGGATCATGCCGCTGTCGCAATAAGCGAAATCACGGAAATAGTGGTGGGCACTCATTTCACCGCCATAAATGGCGTCTTCCTGGCGCATGCGTTCTTTAATAAACGCGTGGCCGGTTTTGGACATCACCGGGGTGCCGCCAGCCTGGGTAACGATATCCACAGTGTTCCAGCTCAGGCGCGGGTCGTGGATGATTTTTGCACCAGGTTGTTTTTCAAGGAACGCTTCGGCCAGCAGGCCAACAATGTAATAGCCTTCAATGAACTGCCCGGTTTCGTCGAACAGGAAGCAGCGGTCGAAATCGCCATCAAAGGCGATACCCATATCCGCTCCGTGTTCAATCACCGCGTTACGGGTGTCGTCACGGCATTCCGGCAATAAGGGGTTGGGGATCCCGTTGGGGAAGTTGCCATCCGGCGTGTTGTGCACTTTGATAAAGGTCACGGGCACATTCAGTGCCTTGCAGCGTGCTTCAATGGCATCCACCACCGGGCCTGCTGCACCATTACCGGAGTTCACCACCAGTTTTAGAGGTTTGATGTTTTTCACATCAATGTAAGAGAACAGGTGGTCGAGGTAGGCATCACGGGTTGCCACCTGCTGGTAGCTGCCGCGTTTGGCCGGGTCAACCGGTGGGAAGTCGTTGGCTTCCGCCAGGCGCTGCACGTCGCGCAGGCCGGTGTCACCACTGATTGGGCGGGCACCTTCGCGCACCAGCTTCATGCCGTTATAGTCCATCGGGTTGTGGCTGGCAGTCACTTCAATGCCGCCATCCACGCCAAGGTGCCAGGTAGCAAAATAGATCTCTTCGGTGCCAGACAGGCCAATATCCAGCACATCCACGCCTGCATCTTGCAGGCCACGTGCCAGAGCCAGTTTCAGGCTTTCACTGGTAAGGCGAACATCGCCACCTACCACAATACTTTTTGGTTTGAGGTATTCGCCATAGGCCCTGCCAATACGCCAGGCAATGTCTTCATTCAGTTCATCACCCAGGCGGCCACGAATATCATAGGCTTTAAAACAGGTTAATTTGCTCATCGTTTTCCCTTCTTCAGGCAACAGTCAGCCTTCCGCAGGCGCGGCGCGCACTGCAGTTGAATAACGCTTTTTATTTAAATTCGCCCGTAACGGTCGGCTAACCGGATTACGTCGTCTTCTTCAAGGTATGCGCCGCTGCGCACTTCAATCAGATCCAGTGGTATCTTGCCGGGGTTTTCCAGGCAGTGGGTTACACCCAGCGGAATGTAAATAGATTCGTTCTCACCCAGCAGTTTTACATCTTCACCCAGTGTCACTTTGGCGGTGCCTGCCACCACAATCCAGTGCTCGGCACGGTGGTGGTGCATTTGCAAAGAGAGCCCTTCCCCAGGTTTTACGGTAATGCGTTTCACCTGGTAACGGTCACCGGCATCGATTGAGTCGTATTTGCCCCACGGGCGGTAAACTTCGCGGTGTACCCGGTGCTCCTGGCGGCCAGTCTGCTTGATTTGCTCAACGATTTTTTTCACGTTCTGCACGTGGTCGCGGTCGGCAATCAGTACCGCGTCTTTGGTTTGCACCACAACCAGGTCTTTCACCCCAACGGTGGTGACCAGGCCAGATTCGGCATACACATAGCTGTCCTGGGTTTCATGGCAGATAACATCGCCGTGGCGCACGTTGCCATCTTCCCCTTTCGGGCTGATTTCCCACAGTGAAGACCAGGAGCCGACATCACTCCAGCCTGCGTCCATTGGCACCACCACTGCATCGGCGGTTTTTTCCATTACCGCGTAGTCAATGGATTCGTCCGGGCAGGCCAGGAAGGCCTCTTCGGCGACACGGATAAAGTCCAGGTCCGGGTCAACGCCATTCATCGCCTGCTGGCAGGCATCGAGAATATCCGGGCGGAATTTGGCCAGTTCTTCCAGGTAACGGTCGGCACGGAACAGGAACATCCCGCTGTTCCAGTAATATTCGCCGGTATTCACGTAGTTTTGCGCGGTTGCCAAATTCGGTTTTTCAACAAACTGCGCTACGTTAAAGGCCACGGCGTCGGTCGCGTCGTTAGTCAGGTTATGCACTTCGCCACGGCGAATGTAGCCGTAACCGGTTTCCGGCTGGTCCGGCACAATGCCGAAAGTCACCAGTTTGCCTGCTTCAGCAAACGGCATGGCGGCGCGCACGGCATCACGGAATGCGTCTTCATTCTGAATAACGTGGTCTGCTGCCAGCACCAGCATCAGCGGGTTGTTATCCGGGCACTGGCGTTTGGCGGCCAGCGCTGCCAGCGCAATGGCGGGTGCGGTGTTGCGCCCGGCGGGTTCCAGAATGATGTTTTCTGTCAGCATATGCAGTTGGCGTAACTGTTCCGCGACGATAAAACGGTGTTGCTCGTTACAGATAACCACCGGGCTCTCACAAGGGATGCCATCTAAGCGGTGCAGCGTGGCCTGTAACATTGTCAGGTCCCCTTTCAGGCAGAGGAACTGTTTAGGATAAAGTACCCGGGACAGTGGCCACAGACGGCTACCGGAGCCCCCAGCCATAATGACCGGATAAAGTAATGACTGACTCATGATTTAACCCCGAATATCAGCGAGAAATTGGCTTAACACGTTCTCTTTTTCGAGCGTGCGTTCGGCATATTCACGTGCCACCGTGTTGTCCTGCGGCATGTTCAGGGCATGAATGATCCCTGCTGCCAGTGCATCGGGTGATTCTGGTTCTACACACACTGCAATCCCCGGCACACTGGAGCACAACTGGCCCAGTTCGGTCTCCGGTTCAGCGGTGATTACCGCGTTGCCGCCAACGGCGAGAATATTTGTCAGCTTGGAAGGCAGTACGGCATCCGCCGCGCCCCGACGCTGGATAACCAGGTGGCAATCTCCCATGCGCAGTAATGCAGGCAGCGCTTCATAGGGTTGCAACGGGAAAAACCGCATATTGTGCAGGCCGCGCTCCTGTGCCAGCGCTTCCAGCCGTGCTTTCCCCCCGCCCTGGCCGACAATAACGAATACCCAGGGCTCATCGGTGTAGCGCGCCGCTACATCAATCACGCTTTCCAGCCCCTGTTTTTCGCCAATATTGCCGGAGTAGAGCACCACTTTGTGCCCGTCTGGTATGCCCAGTTGTTCACGCAAATCCCGGGCAGACTGGTCATCCACCTGGCGAAAACGCGCCACTTCAGACCAGTTGGGGAAAAAGATTATCCGTGCCGGGTCCACGCCTTTTTCCCGCGCTTTATTCATCATGGAGCGAGAAATAGTGGAAACCCGGTCAACATTGAGCAGGCCGCTGCGTTCAAACAGGCTGGCGAATTTTGCCAGTTTCCCGCCTTTGCCCTTCCCTGCCATGCCAAGGCCCAGCATGGCGTCTACTTCATAATCCTGAATATGCAGAACGGTGCGTGCCCCACTGAGCTTTGCCAAAAGGCGCATGCCCGGTACACAAAACAAGGTGGGAACCACGCCAATAATGCGGTCCGGTTTCCAGCGGCGTTGAGCCATCAGCGGGAAAAACGAACTCGCTGCAAAGCTGCCCAGGTGTAACAGGCGTTTTACCGTTGACGGTTTTGCCGGAACATACAGTGGGCAACGCCATACGGTTGCGCCATTACGCTGTTCTTTATGCCAGCGCCAGGCGGAATACTCGCCCTGTACCTTCCATTGTGGGTAGTAAGGAGGTGCGGTAATTACCCGTACCTCGTGGCCCTGGCTCACCATCCAGTCCACCATTTCACCGGTGTATTTGCCAATGCCGGTCAGTTCCGGTGCATAGTTGATGCCATAGACCAGAATTTTCATAGGCCGGGCACCCCGGTATGGCGTGCCTTGTCGAAATAGGCCAGTGTGTTGCTGTGAACGTCTTCACTATTGAGGACGGCGTCTGGTTTCTGCCAGCGCCAGTCGGCATGCTGTTCGTCTGGCAAGCGCAAGTCACTGGTGTTCACTTTCAGGCGGAACCCCAGCACGATGTAATGGGTGGTAAACGCATCCCCGGCGAAGTTGTCGTCGTAAAAATGTTGCCAGACGCCATAAAACTGCCCTTGTTCCATTGGGAGCTTGCAGCCCAGTTCGCCTTCTGTCAGGCGTTCAAAAGCATTGGCCAGCGTCTCGTCTTTTTGCACCCGGCCACCTGGCACAAACCAGTACCCTTGTGCCGGGCGGTTATTACGCCGCCCTAACAGGTATTCGCCGCGCTCGTTCTCCACGACTAAATCAATGGAGATAAGCGGAGTGCTTTCCACCACTGTGGCAAACGCTTCACGACTTAAAAACATGGTTACCCCCGGAAACGGTCCTGGTGTTCAAGGAACCACGCATAGGTGCTGGCAAGGCCCGCTTCAAGGCCAATTTCGTGATACCAGCCCAGGCTATGCAGGCGGGTCACATCCAGTAATTTACGCGGGGTGCCATCCGGTTTGCTGGCATCAAAGACAATGCGGCCTTTGTAGCCCACAACACGGGCAAGGGTTTCTGCCAGTTCACGAATCGTGCAGTCCACACCGGTGCCCACGTTAATGTGCGACAGCATAGGTTCGGTATTTTCCTGCCACACTTCCGCGTCCAGTTCCATCACATGAATACTGGCGGCAGCCATGTCATCCACATGCAGGAATTCACGCATTGGGTTGCCACTGCCCCACACCGCGACTTCCGGCGCTTCCTGAACACGGGCTTCATGGAAGCGGCGCAGCAAAGCCGGAATCACATGGGAATTGCTCGGGTGGAAGTTATCGTGCGGCCCATACAAATTGGTGGGCATCACAGAGCGATAATCGCGCTGGTACTGACGGTTGTAGGATTCGCACAGTTTGATACCGGCAATTTTGGAGATCGCATAGGGCTCGTTGGTTGGTTCCAGTTGGCCCTGCAACAGCTCACTTTCTTTCATGGGCTGTTGTGCCAGTTTCGGGTAAATGCAAGACGAACCAAGAAACAGCAACTTATTTACGTTGTTCACATGTGCCGCGTGAATAATGTTGCTTTCAATCATCATGTTTTCGTAGATGAAATCAGCGGGGTAGGTATTGTTCGCCACAATCCCCCCCACTTTGGCCGCCGCCAGGTAGACCTGGTCGATGCCTTCTTCTGCAAAGAAGGCATGTACTGCAGCGGAATCGAGCAGGTTCAGCTCGTCCCGGCCACGCAGCACCAGCTCCACATCTTCACGCGGCGCGAGCTGGCGGGCGATAGCCGACCCCACCATCCCGCGGTGGCCGGCTATAAAGATACGTTTTTTTGTCATGCTCAGGACTCCAGGGCGATTGCTACTTCATAACCATGGGCTTTAAGCAGTGCATGTTTCTTCGCTGCTTCCAGGTCTTTGGCAACCATTTCTGAAACCATTTGTTGCAGGGTGGTTTCAGGTTTCCAGCCCAGAACTTCGTGTGCTTTGGTTGGGTCGCCCAGCAGGGTTTCCACTTCAGCAGGACGGAAGTAGCGCGGGTCAACAGCTACAATCACATCACCGGGTTTCACTGCCAGTGCATCGTGGCCGGTCACGGATTCAACAATGCCCTTCTCTTCCACGCCTTTGCCTTCAAAGCGCAGTTTGATACCCAGCTGTGCTGCCGCCATTTCCACAAACTGGCGTACGGAATACTGCACACCGGTGGCAATAACGAAGTCTTCTGGTTTGTCCTGCTGCAGCATCATCCACTGCATTCTCACGTAGTCACGTGCATGGCCCCAGTCACGCAGGGAGTCCATGTTCCCCAGATACAGGCATTTTTCCAGGCCCTGGGAAATGTTAGCGATAGCGCGGGTGATTTTGCGGGTTACGAAAGTTTCACCACGGCGCGGAGATTCGTGGTTAAACAGAATGCCGTTACAGGCGTACATGCCATAGGATTCACGGTAGTTTACGGTGATCCAGTATGCGTACAGTTTTGCCACTGCATAAGGGGATCGCGGGTAGAACGGAGTGGTTTCTTTCTGCGGGATTTCCTGCACCAAACCATACAGTTCAGAAGTGGATGCCTGGTAGAAACGGGTTTTCTTTTCCAGGCCCAGGAAGCGAATGGCTTCCAGCAGGCGCAGGGTGCCCATGCCGTCTACGTCAGCGGTATATTCAGGGGATTCAAAAGACACGGCTACGTGGCTCATTGCTCCCAGGTTGTACACTTCGTCCGGGCGAACTTCAGAGAGGATACGCGTCAGGTTGGAGGTATCCGTCAAATCACCGTAATGCAGGTGGAATTTCGGGTTGGTCGTGTGCGGATCCTGGTAGATGTGGTCTACGCGCTCGGTATTAAACGAGGAAGCACGGCGCTTGATACCATGTACTTCATACCCTTTGTCCAACAGGAATTCAGCCAGATAAGAGCCGTCCTGTCCGGTTACGCCGGTAATAAGAGCTACTTTACTCATATTTATTTTCCTCTGTGAATAATTATCGGACTTCGTTGGGAGTCTCAGGCTGCGCCTTCCATTGAAGGCACAGGTTGGGTATCCACGCGTTTGCGTATCACCACTGCCGGGTTGCCACGGCAAATTGCGTTGCCGGGCAATGATGCAAAAACACTGCTGCGCGCACCCACTACGGTGCCATCGCCAATCGTCAGGCCTGGCGCGACAAAGACGTCTGTCGCCAGCCAGCATTTTTCGCCAATTACGATGGGGTGCGCGGAAATATCGAAGTAGTCACTCATGTAGTCATGGCTACCCGTGCACAGGTAGCACTTCTGGGAAACCACGGCGTTTGCGCCAATAGTGATATCCCCCAGGGTATATAGCACTGCGTCGTCACCCACCCAGGCATAATCGCCCAGGGTTAATTTCCACGGGTAAGTGATTTTGACTGAAGGGCGAATTACCACGCCTTTGCCAATGCGTGCGCCAAATAAACGCAGCAGGAAAGCACGCCAGCGGTACATTATTTGTGGCGACCAGGCAAATAAGGTGGCCTGAACAGCCCACCATAATTGCACTTTGATGCCACCGGCACCGCGGAACCCCGCCGGAACGGTGAAATTCTTTAAATCCTGCATATTTAATCCTCAGCGGTAGAGTGCATGGGAACCCCTTCATATCTCAGGTGATTATTGCTAAACCCTTTGCTATATGAATTATTTCCAATATCAACCAGGCACTTCGTCTTAATCAGGCCAATTAATTATCAGGCTTTGTTATATAAGGCCTTAGCTTTACCCGTAGTTCTCAGGCGTAACCGGTAAGACAATTCCGCCCAAAAACCAGGAACATGCAGTATCTTGCGTTGTACAGCTTTAGCATCCTGACATAATTCAATGTTATTAGAGGTTGAGACACCTCCCATTGAAAATTCAGAAACCAAACATTTAATACGTTTGAACTGGTAACCCAATTTATACATACGTGCAGTAAGTGCATAATCTGACGACACGCGATATTTCAGGTCATAAGGGTATTGTTTTAAACCATTTACCGGGAAAAATATTGCCTGATGGCTCGCTGGCAGGCTGTGGTAAATATACCAGCCGTGTTTTGCGGTACGGCGCAATTTATTGCCATCGCCAAAATCAAGCAGAGCATCACCAAGGTACATTACCTTGCCATTATTACTGTCTTGTTGCATTTGGCGAACAAATTGCGCGGCATCTGCATGGAAAATATCACCCGAGTTCAGGAAGACGGCATACTGGCCCTGGGCCATAGCGATGCCTTTATTCATGGCATCGTAAATGCCTTTATCTTTCTCGCTTACGTAACGTAAGTTGTACTGACCATTGCAGTTTTCGAGAAATTCTTCCGTACCGTCTTGTGATAAACCATCCACCACAATCCACTCAAAAGGAATACCCGCCTGTTCTAAATGAGCCAGAGATTGCCAGGTTTTTACAACACCTGCGTAATTTCTGAAAGCAACAGTAATCACACTTAAAAACGCCATAGCGAACCTCTTCAGGATACTGTCTGCGCCAGCGCTTTACGCAAAATAAATGGGCAGACAATTAAAAACGCATATTCCGGGCTAAAAATTGAACCAGTAAAGAACAATGACAAAGGCATAAACAAATATAACTGCACGCGATAGTTACGGTTATTGCCAAATGCGGCAGGTACCATTTTCGCCACTTTAGTCATGTACCAGACTGTTAATGCAACTGCGAACCAGGAAAAATAAATAATCAGTAGATAGAGACCATTGTCTATGGTTTTACCCACATCCGCACCGTTAAAAATTCCGAATGATGCGACATATTCGTAAAGCGAGCCAAATCGGACTATTCCGTCAATATTGGTTAATGAATAACCCACCATTACCAGTGGACCAATAATACGGTAATACGAAGAAGACCCAGCTGTTCCCAGTTCACCAATACGCTCTGCTATATAGGGGAACCCCAGTACCAATCCGACCATAAAAACCGCAAGAGAAATAATTGCCAACGGTAATTTCTTTCTAATCGCGCTTTTATTCAGGTACTGAAATGCCCACTCCAGCAAATAAAACATGATAAACGTCATTACACCGGAAAAGGACCCCGAGAGAACAATCCCTGCAAGAATCATAACATCAGTTTTCGGCGTTTTGATACCAAACTGCTTGATACTGAGCCAAATTGAGATTAGTGCCAGAGCGAAGAATGCTGGCTCAAAATACAGTGCTGTGGTTCGTTTACCACCAAAGCTAATAAAATTGAGTACATAGCTGTTACTGTAAATGAGAAATTTGGATATATTCTCAATCAGGCTACTGCCACCGGTGAGTAATATTTGCGCCATTTCTGCCGCCGCTATCATCACAATGATCCCCACCACCAGGTAAAACGCCCGCAACAGTTTGCGGTGGTTACGCAGTGAAATGGGTTTAAAGCGGCAACTCCATGTCATACCGATTATCACCACGATGTAGACAAACAGCAGTGTTGATGTCACGTATTTACTGGCATCCAGAGATTTGCCGAAAATGTAGTTGTAAATGGTTAGCCCGGCGCCAATCCCTAAAGCGATAAACAGCTTTTTCAGGCTGATACGCTCTAAAAACAGCAGCAAAATAGCGGGCATAAAAGTGACTACCGTTATCGGGAAGCTGGCACCGATTTGCGCCAGCTTCACGTTTACCACCAAATAGGTGAACGGCAGTATCAGGTAGCTACAGACTCTGATAGAACGAGACATATTCCTCCAGCATCTGTTGGCCACTGAACGCCGCACGGCTACGCTGCCTGAAGTCACTCAGGGAAGAACCGAACAGTGTTTGCGCCAGTTCTCCCCGGCGCTGCGCTGCGAGCCCGCTCGCCTGGGCGGTATCCACCGTGATGCCCTGCACTTTACTCAGCACTTCCTGCGCCGCTTCACTGTGAGTGGCAATCACCGGTAAACCGATAGACAGCGCTTCACACAGGATTAATGGGTAGTTATCTACCCGCGAGCTGAACAACAGGGCATCCAACTGGTTAAGTTCACGCATCAGCGCGGCTTTGTCGGTCAAAAAACCGTGGTTCACCACGTTTGAACCTTCAAAAGGCGAGAATTTGCCAAAGGTGTGCACTTCAACATCTCCACGGGCGATGATGTCGCGCACCAGTTGCTGGTTAGTTTTCCCGTCGTAGCGTAAATCATGGGCTACCACGGCAAGTCGCGGCTTGCTGTTTTCCGCCTGTGCATCTGGCAGGTTCGCCAAAATCGTTTCGGTAGCCAGATCGATCCCGTTATTGATTACCTGGCAGCGCCCTGCCCCGTAGAGACTATTAAATGCCTCTGCGACATGCTGGCTGGGGGAGATAAACTGGCAACCCAGTGACAACATCGTATTAATGAGATTGCGTTTTTTATTGATACGCTTCGATGCCAGATCCACTTTTACCGGTGGGTAGTTATTCAGCCCAGGGCAGGCCTTGCAGCCGGTTTTCCAGCCTTCGCAACCATCCAGAAACGCACAACGCCCGGTAATACTCCAGTGGTCGTGCAAGGTCCACACCAAGGTGGCATCGGGTTTAGCCGCTTTCAGGCGGCGGCAAAAATCCACGACCGATGCAAAGTTCAGCCAGTAGCTATGCAGTACATGAAAGTGCAAAACCACCGGGCCTTTCGTTGCCAGCAGGCGGTCATACAGGTTGTTCAGGTTGCCGAACGGGTCGCGGTTCAGAACCTGAAACAGCGCCAGGTTAATCATGGAAACCAGTTGCGGTGTGTGTTTTTCGGCATGGGGAATATTGTCGTGGCTGACGCTTTTTTTGCCGCCCTTGCCATAGCCATAAATAAAACGAGACTGCCAGCCCTGCTTCAGCGCACGCTGGTGCAGATCCAGCGCGACCCCAGCCGCACCGCCTTCTGCCAGGCGTACATTAAATTGCAGAATATTCATTTAATAACCTTCACTCGCGCTTTTTCGCCAGTCACCAGCGCGTTATCCGGAATGCTGTCCAGTACGACGCTTCCCGCGCCAATCGTCACGTTGTTACCAATGCTGATATCGCCTATCAAAATGGCACCAGCGCCCAGTTCGACGCCGTTACCAATCACCGGGCAGGCCAGGCTGTCTGGCCCGCGGTTACCAATGGTGACACCGTGGCGAATAGTGAAATCATCCCCGGCGACGACAAATTTATTGATAACCACTGCATAACCGTGGTGAATAGTGAAACGGCGGCCAATTGTGGCCGCAGCCTGAATTTCATAGCCAAACAGGCATTCAGTGATAAAGCGATACAGCAGTAATAACGGTGCTGCCCAGATATTGTTGATCACACTTTTTTTGCGCCATACGGAGCAAAAGTGAGCAAAACGGTACGCCACCACCATGCAGCACGGGCGCAGGCTCCAGCTATTTGCGCGTAAATCTTCCAGCAGCATTTATTTTCCTCGCAGCCCATACGCCAAACGGCGTGAATTACGCACAGAGAACAGTGCCAGCAGTGTACGCAGTGACATCCGTTTGTTGCGGATTTGGTAGAGCGTGAACAACTGGTATTTCTTACTGGCTTTGTCGAATTTGCTTTTGTGTTTGCGGTAGAAATTGAAATAGCCGGAGAACTGTTTCGGCGATTTGGTTATCTGCATTTCGCCGTGGTTGATGTGCAGAATTTGCGTGGCCTCTTCCACTTTCCAGGGTTCGCCCCAGGAAATGACCATGCGCAGGAAGATGTCATAATCCTGCGCTGCACGCAGTTGGGTATCAAACAGGCTTTCTTTAAAACGGTTTGCCAGGGTGAACACCTGGTTACCAATAATATTGCGTTTAAAAAACAGCTTGCGGGAGTACGGTGATTTTGGGTACAGCGGCAAGCTATTGGGCTGGGTATACACTTCCCCCTGGCAAATATAATCGTTGGCATATAAAAACGCGTGGCTCACCAGTTGGTGTTTTTGGGCCAAAAACGAGGAAAGCCGGTTGGGCATCCACTCATCGTCGTCGTCAATGCCAGTAATGTAGGAGCCCTGTGCGCGTAGTATCGCCTGGTTACGCACAGCACAGGCACCACTGTTAATGTCGTTATGGATATAAGTCAGGCGCGGGTCGTTAAGGGATTCGACAAACGCCTGTAACTGGTCCCAGGATTCGGAGCAGTCATCCACAATAATCATTTCCCAGTTGTCAAAATCCTGGCGCAGCACTGATTTAATTGCGCGAATAGCCAGTTGCTGACGGTTCCATGTCGGCATGTAGATAGATACCAGAGGGCGCGATGGTGTGGTCATCTTTCCATTCCCCATTAGCTGAAAGTGAAAAGTCAGGTTGGTGCCCGGTTGCAGGTGGCGGTACCGCCCGCAGGCGGCACCGGTTTACAACAGACAGTTATTTGGCATCCGATTTGTATTCGTATTCGTAGTAGCCGTAATCCTGGTAGCCCGATGCCCGGCGGAAGATGGAGTTCAGAATCACCCCTTTCACCTGAACGCCGTTTTGTTCAAAACGTCCCAGGCTGGTTTCTACTTCTTTCAGGGTGTTGACCGCATAACGTGCCACCATCAGAGTGGTACCTGCATGGCGGCCAACAACGGCTGCATCCGTTACTGCAAGGATTGGCGGTGTATCAATCAGTACCAGTTCGTAGTTCTTGCTGGCCCAGTTGATAAGCGCTTCGAAGCGTTCACTCATCAGCAACTCTGACGGGTTCGGTGGGATTTGCCCACGCGGGATCAGGTCAAAGTTGGCAATGGTGGTTGGCCGTGCGGCTTTTTCCAGCGGGCTGTTATCTGCCAGCACATCCGACAAGCCATGATGATTGCTACAGCCCAATAATTCGTGGGTGTAGCCTTTACGCATATCACAGTCGATCAGCAGCACTTTTTTGTTGGTCTGGCTGATAACCGCCGCCAGGTTGGCACACACAAAGGTTTTACCAATGGACGGGCTAACCCCAGTCATCATCAGGACATTGTTAGATGCCTGCATCATGGCAAAGTGCAAACTGGTTCGCAGGCTACGCACAGCTTCAATTGCCAGGTCAGTGGGGTTCCCCACCGCCAGCAGTTCACTTTGCTTATAGCGCCGGTTAGTTGAACTGCCCTTGAGGTGCTTAACTTTGCTACCACCTTTTCCGGCGTTATCACGCGCTTTTTGCCACTCGGAAAGCGGGATACTGGCGTAAACGCTGATCCCAGCTTCTTCCAGCACTTGCGGGCTTTCGATTCCGCGGTTAAGCAGTGAGCGCAGCAGAACACCAACAATGGATAACATCAGCCCCAGAATGATGCTGCCGAGGATAACCAGTGCACCACGGGGTTTCACAATACCCGGCTCAGTGACCGCCGGGTCCACGATGCGGACATCGCCAACGGTACTGGCTTTCTGGATTTTCAGTTCCTGCTGGCGGTTCAGCAATTGCATGTACACTTGCTGTCCAGATTCGACGTCACGGGTTAACTGCACCACTTCCTGCTGGGTTTTCGGCATTGCAGCAATGCGTTTTGCCAGCTGCGCTTTTTCGTTTTCCAGCACCTGGCGCTGTTCAAGCAAGGTGCGGTAAGACGGGTGCGCTTTGGTGTAGAGCTTGGAGATCTCTGCTTCTTTGAATGTCAGTTCATTCAATTGGGAATCGATGTTGACCATCGAATCCAGTACAGATTTTGCCTCCAGTGATAAATCCACGGAGTCTTTTTGCTGGCGATAAGTGTTTAACTTGCTTTCAGCGGCATCCAGGTGCTGGCGTACCACAGGCAGTTGTTTTGCCAGGAAGTCGAGGCTTTTCGCCGCTTCTTCAGATTTGCGCTCAACATTCTGTTCAAGGTAATTACGCGTAATGCTGTTGAGAATTTCACGGATTTGGTCGCGGTCTGCCCCGGTATAAGTCAGGCTGAGCACACCGGTATCTTTGCCATTTTCGGTAACAGTCAGGCTGTTGGTCAGCTGGTTTATCATGCCCAGCGTAGAGTATTTGGTGACCGTAAACTCACTGCCTTCGTGGGCATTAATTCCGGAAACCAGCAGAGTCAGCCCATCTTTGGTTAATGGCTGCCCCACCTGCCCTTCTGCGCTGAAACCGTTGTTACTGCTAAAACGGTAATGAGTCGGGTTCAGTACTTCCAGAGTAAACTCTGCTTTGTGCATGGCTTTCGGCACGTTAAAGGTACTGACAACCACGTTTTCATTCTGCCGCCCCATTAACCGTTCCCAACCGGCACCAAAAATGGGGAAGGTTTTCTTCTCAACGTCAATGTCCAGATTCAGGTCATCAACCGTTTTCCCCAGAACCATACGTGAGGTAATCAGTTGCATTTCCGCATCGGACTGTGGCGCTTTGTTTTGCAGCGCAGAGTTAATATCCTGCACCAGAGAACTGCTGCCATTCTGTTCGATTTGCACCAGTGCGTCGGCTTTATAAATCGGCGTCGCGAACATGACATACGTGACCGCAACCATGGCAAACAACGCAGTGATGCCAAGTACCCACCAACGGGCTTCAATCACGGTACCAATCAGACGACCGATATCAATCTCGTCGCTGCCATCAGACGAGGCGGAGGCGTGTTTAATGCGTTCTGTCATTGTTATCCCTGCTGAACTGTCAGTGCGTCCGCCCACTTACGGGCAGAAAGGTCAAGAAGCTCATACACCGCTTCAAATGCCTCCTGGCTTTTGCGCCAGGGGTCCGGAATTTCACGTTCACTATCCCAGTGACCAAACAGCATCACTTTGCCACGCATTTCTGGTGCCATTTCGCACAATGCGGCGATATGGCGGCGCTCCATGGTGAGGATAAGGTCGTAGTTGCGGCACATTTTTCCTGACACCTGGCGGGCGCTGTGCCCGTCCAGAGAGAGGTTGTGCTGACGGGCGACTTTCGCCGCCGTCGCATCAGCATGTTTACCGACCAGGGCACCTAACCCGGCAGAATCCACGTTAAGCTCTGGTTGGTACGCTTTCAGTAAGCGTTCCGCAGTTGGAGAACGGCAAATGTTCCCCACACACACCACTAAAATTTTATTGAACATAAGCGGTTACCAGTTATGAACGTCACTCGCCGCATTAATCATGTAGCGAACGCCTGTTATCGTCGGTACCAGTTGGTTAACCAGTCGACCCCAACGCGCCACTGGCGCTGTGGTGACATACACCACGTCGTAAGGTTGCAGGCGGAATTCTGTCGCCATAACCAGCGAGGTGGCATCGGACATATCCAACTGATAGATATTGGCGATTTTTCCGTCTTTACTGTTACGAATAGGACGAATCACGAAGATACCGCTGGCATTGGCGCTGGTCAGGTCGATACCTTCTGCCTGGCCAAGTGCTTCTGTCAGGGTCATGCCGCTGAAGTCCATTTTGAGCGTGGTCTGTTTTTTCACTTCGCCCATTACGAAGACTTTCAGGTCATCGTTACGTGGCACAAACAGAATGTCGCCTGGGTACAGTAAGTGGTTCTGGCTCAGGTCGCCGTTTTGCATCAACGCCTGGAGTGAAATGCGTTGTTCGCGCCCGTTGTGGGTCAATACCACATTACGCCAGTCGGCCATGTCGGTCAGGCCACCTGCCGCATTCACTGCATCCAGAATAGTCAGTGGCACATTGGTTATTGCCTGCTGGCCGGATTTCAGCACCTGGCCGGAAACATAAACTTTCTGTGAGCGGAACGCAGCGACATTAACGTCCACCTGCGGGTCGGTAATATATTTCGCAAGGCGGCTGGTAATATCACTACGGATTTCACTCAGGGTTTTCCCTGCTACGTGAACTTTACCGATATAGGGATAAAAGACCGTACCATCCGGGGCTACCCAGTTACCGGTGTCGCTAGAGCTACGGTACTGGCCGGCCGGTGTGGTCAGTTCGGGGTGATCCCATACGGTGACGTTAAGTACGTCGCCGGGGCCGACCCGATACTGGTAATTCGACATTTCTTGCTCGAGAGACGCATTGGGTTGTGCCACTTCCGGGCGTGGGCGTAATTCTTCAACCAGGCGAGGCGTCAATGGATAGACGTTTACTAACTTATCCAGATCAAAGTCAGCGTCCTGTTGTTTTATCACATCTTTCCCCGATGTAGACATATTGCTACCTGGAAATACCGTACAGCCACTCATCAGGCCCACTGATACCAGGAGGGGCATCAATTTTAGTCTGGATATCATCATTGAATATTAATCACTATGGTAGAGTAATTATCCTGAACGCTGCTGATAGCAACATTACCGCTAACTTAAAAAGAGAATGCGATGTTTATACATAAAATATAACTGGCATCAGTCCTAAAATTTGCTTATTCACCCTCAGAACATTGACAGAATAATTATTGGACATTAGGGGCTTCGGACACGCTACCGCCCTTGGCTTACAGTTACCAATCTACTGAAAATTCAGTGTCTTGCAATGCACGAAATGGTGCTAAGATGCACAAAAATACTGCAGTGAAATATCCGGCCTTACATCTGTTAAAAATATCAAAGCTGGGTGTTCTTAATGCAAAACTCATTTAACACCTGATGGATTGTTGCAGCTAAATAAATAGCAGGCAAGGTAGGATACCTCGCGCTGGTTGTTTTTAAGAATAATATTAAGCGCTCATATTTAATTTTTTAGGATTTTCTTCATATTGACATTGAATAACAAGCACAAAAATCACGCATAATTTAATAAGTCAAGGTGGTATCTATATGGCATTATTCCTAAAATATATTCATCCGGCATTAATATTATTTAGTGGGTGTAATTTATCTATTTCTAATAAATTCATTCACCTGCATTTTTATTATTAAGATAAATCTCAGCAATTGATTGATTTTTTGGCAGGCTTTCTCCATGATTCCGAAAGAAACAACACATTGGGGTAATTAACTGATTATGGAATGGTTGGCAGACCCTTCAATCTGGGCCGGACTGGTAACATTAATCGTCCTTGAACTCGTGTTGGGCATTGATAACCTGGTGTTCATTGCGATTCTGGCCGAACGGCTCCCTCCAAAGCAACGTAACCGTGCACGTATCACTGGTCTGTTTTTCGCCATGCTGATGCGTCTGGTGTTACTGGCTTCTCTTTCCTGGTTAGTCACGCTGACCAAACCTCTGTTTAGCTGGAGCACATTCAGTTTCAGCGCACGCGACCTGATTATGCTGGCCGGTGGCATCTTTCTACTCTTTAAGGCAACCACGGAACTGAATGCCCGGCTGGAAGGGAAAGAGAGCGACAACGACGCCCAACGGCGTGGCGCTTTTTTCTGGGCAGTGGTCGCGCAAATTGTGGTGCTCGACGCTGTTTTTTCTCTCGACTCAGTAATAACAGCGGTTGGCATGGTCAACGAATTGGGCGTAATGATGGCCGCAGTGGTCATTGCCATTACCCTGATGATGCTTGCCAGCCGTCCACTTACGGCCTTTGTGAACCAGCATCCAACTATTGTTATTCTCTGCCTGAGTTTCCTGCTGATGATTGGCTTTAGCCTGGTAGCTGAAGGATTTGGTTTCTTAATACCCAAAGGCTACCTGTATGCCGCAATTGGTTTCTCGGTACTGATTGAGATTTTTAACCAGATAGCGTTGTTTAACCGGCGGCGTTTTCTGCAAGCAAACCGTTCGTTACGCCAGCGCACTGCAGAAGCGGTAATGCGCCTGCTTCGCGGCCGTAAAACCGATGAAATGCTGGATGAAGAAACAGCCGTCCTGAGCGACGATGCACCAGCGCCAGTGTTTAACCCGCAAGAACAAATGATGATTTCCCGGGTGCTGAATTTAAACCACCGAAGTGTCTCGAGCATCATGACTTCACGCCATGATATTGACCTGTTGGATGTCAATGAAACAGAGCAGGCGGTACGCGACAGGCTGCAAAAGAACCAGCATACCCGCCTGGTGGTCAGTGCCGGAGATGACGAGATAATTGGCGTTGTCCACATTATTGATTTACTTAATCAGAGCATGAGTGAACGCCCACTGGATATTCAGGCGCTGGTACGCCAACCGTTAGTGTTCCCAGAAACGCTGGCGTTACTAAGCGCTCTGGAGCAATTCCGTTCAGCACGTACCCATTTCGCGTTTGTCGTGGATGAATTTGGTTCTGTTGAAGGCGTGGTGACCTTAAGCGATGTAATGGAAACCATCGCTGGTGACCTGCCAAATGAAGCGGAAGATGTTGATGCGCGCCATGATATTGAACGCCACCCAGATGGCAGCCTGACAGTTAACGGCCATATGCCGCTGGATGACCTGGTGCACTACCTGCCAGAGCTGCCACTGGAGGAAAAACGTGATTACCAGACGGTTTCAGGGTTGCTGATGGATGTACTCCAGCATATTCCTGTTGCCGGAGAAGTGGTGCGCATTGGGAATGTGGTGTTCACTACTTTGCAGGTTACTCACCACCGCGTGGAGCGGGTGCATGTTGCTACAGTGCTGCCAGACAACGAGCCGGAATATGAAGTGTAGTGATGAGCAGCATAACGTTGGTATTAGTTGGTAATAGAAGTGCAAGCTGCAAGCCGTAGAAAAAAGCAGCCTGTAAATACGATTAGCCCCGCACCGGTTAGTGCGGGGCTAAATACTGTTATTTATCCAACAGCTTTTTCAGGTCCTGTGCTTTACTGCTCTCTTTGTTGCGCTCAACCCAAGCTTTCAGGCGGTCACGTGCTTCGTTTTGCAACTGGTTACGCAGCACCTGGTTAACATCAAGCGCGTAATTCATGGATTTCCACGGGCCATAAATACGCAGAGGAATGGCGGTCTGGCTCAGGGTTTGTGTCAACTTACTATCTCCTTTCCAGCCACCGGTAATACGAATCATAAAATTGGCGTCAGACTCTTCTTTAACCAAATCCATGCTACTGTTCCCGCTGATACTCATAACAGGAGAAGAGCCCTGAATATTGCTCAGTTCAAGAGTGCCGCTATCCAAGGACAAATCGGCACTGAAATCGGCCAGAAGGGTGTTATCGCTATTCTCATTTCCGTTGTTTTCCTGAATACGGCTGTCTGCCCGGGCAAAAGCCTGGGTAATCAACCGTTGGAAGTTAAGCCCAACCAGGCGGCTATGTTCCATTGATAACGAGCCTTCACCTTGCCAGTTATGGCGAAACGCATCGGCATCCAGTTGGTGGCCGGAAAAACGCCCATGCAGAGAAATGCTCCCTTCAAGCGCAATCGGGTAGTTAAACGCAGAAAGTACCGGGCCAATTTCTACATTATTAATGACCGGGTTGAATGCCAGATTGGCAATATTTTTCCTGGCATCTACCGTACCGGGGAAAGACAAGGTGCCCTGGCCTAATTTGCCTGTAAGCTGATTTACCGCCAGAACACCATGCTGGTTTTCCATATCGGCGGCAACATCGGTGAAATCCAGACCACGCCAGCGCACGTTATCCGCACTCAGTTTGAAATCTGCATCGAAATTCCACAGGCTGCTAAACGGCCCGTCAACGGTATCTCCAGCAATAACCGGGCGCGGCAAAACCACCTGCCCTGCCGGATTGCTGCTTTGTGCAGAATCGGGCGTTTCTTCGGAACCAGGGGAGCCAATCAGTTCATCCAAATTAAGCCGGGCAAAATGCAATTGGGTACGGATATCCGGTTTTTTCCCCATAACCAGTGTCAGCCCGCCATCAACCTGGCTGGTGTTTGCCGTCAGTTTTAGCGCGGATAACGCCAATTGTTGCGGCATATCTTGCCAGTCCAACTGTAACGTACCCTGGCCATTAATGCCTTTCGCTGGCAAATCTGCCCCAGTAAGTTGGTAATCCAGTTGGGTTATTTTAGCGCTGAAACTACGAGGCAAGTTTTGTACATTAACCTGGCTTTCCAACGAAACAGTCAGATCACGTTGATCGCGGTTGACCCGGCTGGAAAGTGATACCGTGGCAGTACGCAGGGCATTATCCACTGACATATCCAGTTGCAGATCCCGCACGGTTACCGGGCTACTGTTTTGGTCCTGTGGCTGGAAAACTAACAGGCTGTCTGCCAGTTTAAGTTTCGACAGGCTGAGCACCCAGTTTTGGCCTGTATCGCCCAATTCTGGTTGGCCTTTTGGTGCCACTGGCGCACCTTGTGGTGCACGGGCAGCGGTATCAGGAGTAACCTGCACCACCGCGCCTTTCAACATAATTTGCCGGACATCAAGCCGGTGAGACAACAATGGCAACAGGCCGACATCCAGCCGCATGTTATCCGCCGTAACTACCGGTGCATTGGCACCAGGCGCCTTCAGCGAAATACGGCCAGATAATATGCTGAGTTGTGGCCAAACATGCCAGCGTAATGGCCCGTTGAGCGAAAGCTGGTAGCCACTGCGTTCTTCAACCTGGCGAACCATATATGCACGAAAGTCATTGGGGTTAACCAACAGCACTAAAGCTGACAGGCCCGCCACAATAACGACCAGCAAAATCATCAACGTTGTTAAAAAACGTCTCATGCTACCCTCATTCGTTCTCCCAGCGACCAGGAGCGCGCACGTATCAGTCTTTGTCTATCCGGCTGGCGACAGCACCCTGCTGGTCGCGATATTTAGCATCCTGGCGACGGTTATAAGGCCGTTCTGCTGGCCCGGAAAGCGGTTCAAAACTTAACGCACCAATTAACATTCCAGGGCGTAATGCCAAAGGCAACTTACCGGAATTATAGAACTCCAGCACAATACACCCTTGCCAGCCCGGATCAATGCGATGTGCCGTAACGTGCACCATCAGCCCAAGACGCGCCAGAGATGAACGGCCATCAAGCCAGCCGACTAAATCTGCGGGCAAAGTGACAGACTCCAGAGTAACCGCCAAAGCCAGTTCACCAGGATGCAGATAAAACGCTTCCTCTTCACCCAGGACAATTTCATCACTCATGACCCGGTCCAGTGCAGCACTGACTTCCTGTTTCGGGCCGCTCAGGTCAATAAACGCCGCCGTATGCCCACGGAACGTGCGGAATTTATTCCCCAGGCGCACATCGACTGTAGCGCCATTAATACGCTCAACGGGTGGGCGTGGCGTAATGGCCAGACGACCTTCGTCGAGCCAAATTTCAATATCACGATCGCAAAGACGCATGGTTATTCTCCTTTCGCGCTTTTTTGCTATGCCCCTGGTCATTCAGGCGGCAAGTGAGTTGCCCTACTGTAACCCGAATTACCCAGAGTAAATACCCTGTGCCTTTTTACATATGCTTGCCAGCTTGTTCTATTTCCCACTCTGGCAAAATGGCGCGCCAAATTTCCGGCCACACCATACAAGGCCATAGCGTTACCTGCCACGGCACAGCCGAAGCAATAGCGGGTGTTTATTCAAAAAACTGGCTGATTTTTGCCTTGAGAATATCAATAGCGATGCGGTTTTTGCCCCCACGCGGCACAATGATGTCGGCATATTGTTTAGAAGGGTCAATAAACTGCAAAAACATCGGACGCACGGTTTTTTGGTATTGCGCCATAACAGAATCCATTGAACGCCCGCGCTCATTTACATCGCGTTTAATACGCCGCATCAGGCAAATATCCAGCGGCGTATCGACAAAAATAGAAAAATTCATTTCCTGGCGTAACCGTGCATCTGTCAACAACAGGATCCCTTCCAGAATGATGACTTTTTTCGGTTCGATATGCACAGTTTCCACCATCCGGGTATGTTCAACATAGCTGTATACCGGAAGCTCAATGGGTTTGCCTTGCTTAAGCATTTGCAAATGCTGAAACAGCAAGCTGTGGTCCATTGCGCTGGGATGGTCATAATTTGTTTTCACCCGATCTTCCATCGAGAGGTGACTTTGATCTTTGTAGTAACAGTCTTCCGGAATGACACCAATGTGTTCATCACCTACCTGATCGCGTAACTCACGGTAAAGAGTACTGGCAATAAGGCTTTTACCTGAAGCCGATGCACCGGCAATCCCGATGATGACGCACTGATGAGACTTGTCAGTCATAAAATTAACGACCTGATTACAGAAAAATGAAGGAAGGGAAACGCGGCACAGCGCCGCAAACGCGCCAATTATATGGATTTCCCCTGGCTGATGCCAGTCGCCCGGTTTATCAGTGAACGAAAAGTACGCAGAATGCGGAACTAATCGAGAATAATTAACAGGCCCCTGCCTATTTTGCCTGTCTGCGTGTATATTTTGTGCTTGAAACATTCTAATGTTTACTGCTTGCATAGGAATCAGTAACAGTTTGTACTAGCATGATTTCTTACTATTTCGGTGTTCTGGCCGGGTCTTTCTGAAGCAATTGGTGCGGATTGCGTGGTAATGACGAAAAATAATAATCATCCCCGGGGATTCCTGACTTCTCAGTTAAACCAGTTTTTTGGGCTGGGCGTTGTCAGCTTTCTATTTACCGCCTTCTCACTGGAGCTTCTCTTTTCACCAACACACCTTGCGCCAGTGTGGTTTCCCAGCGCCATTATGATGTGTGCGTTCTGGCGTTTCCCGGTGCGCAAATGGGCTGTTCCTGCTGTAGCCTGTATTATTGGCAGTGTTTCTGCATCCACCTTGCTGCTGGCTCATGACCAGTTGAACTTTATCTACCCGGTTATCAACCTGGCTGAAGCGGTTACTGGCGCGTTATTACTGAAATATTTACTGCCCAGAAATCCCCCCCTGGATTCCCTGCCAGACTGGCTGAAATTAGTCGTAGCCAGCGCACTGGTGCCACCGGTTCTTGGCGGTTTGCTGGTTTTACTGGCAACCTCACCTCACAACCCGCTAAATGTCTTTTTTGTTTGGGTGGTTTCTGAGGCAATCGGCTGCCTGGCTATTGTGCCAATTGGCCTGCAATTTTCGCTCAAGAATTTGCACCATTTTCTGCGTACCCGCAGTTTCCTGGAAACACTGGCAACTATGGCCGCGACATTGCTGCTGAGCTACCTGGCTCTGCGCTTTTTGCCGTGGCCTTTCACCTTTGTAATCGTGTTTCTGATGTGGAGTGCTATTCGCCTGCCGCAGGTTGCAGCATTTACTGTGGCACTGGTGAGTATAATGGGCATCTCCCTGATGTTTGCGCTCGGGCAAACCCCTTCAGCGTTAATTACCGGCACAGATATCAATACCCACGCCCCATGGTTGCCATTTTTGATTCTGCTGTTACCTGCCCATATTATGACCATGGTGATGCACTCTTTTCGTGAAGAGCGTAAAAACATCACCGCCAGTGAAACCCGTTTCCGTAATGCTATGGAACATTCCGCGATTGGCATGGCGTTGGTCGGTGTCGACGGTCGTTGGTTACAGGTCAACAAAACGTTGTGCAAATTTCTGGGCTATACCCAGGAGCAACTACGTAATCTCACTTTCCAGCAAATTACTTTCCCTGAAGATTTACACACCGATTTGCAATACATGGACAAACTGCTCAGTGGCGAAATAAATAGTTATTCCATGGAAAAGCGCTATTACAACAGTAAAGGCAATATTGTCTGGGCATTGCTGGCGGTTTCCGTCGTGCGTGATACCAGCAACTCACCACTGTATGTGATTGCTCAGGTTGAAGATATTAACGATCTGAAACACTCCGAATGGATGAATAAACGCCTGATGGAGCGGATTACACTCGCGAATGAAGCCGGTGGTATCGGTATTTGGGAGTGGGATATGCTGAACGACCAGATTAGCTGGGACAAACGCATGTTCGAGCTTTACGGCGTACCAGGACATTTGAAACCATCATTCCAGTTATGGATGGATTGCCTGGTAGCAGATGACCAACCAGCAGTCAAAATGGAAGTGACAGACGCATTACGGCGCAAAGAGCCTTTTAAAGTGGAGTACCGCATTCAGGTTCAGGATGACACTCGCCATATTCGTACACTGGCTAACCGGGTATTGAATAAGCAAGGTAACGTAGAACGTTACCTGGGTATCAGCATGGATATGACTGAGGTTAAGCAACTGCATGATGCGCTTTATCAGGAAAAAGAACGCCTGCACATCACACTCGATGCTATCGGTGAAGCCGTCATCTGTACTGATGTTGATATGCGCGTCACGTTTATGAACCCGGTTGCGGAAAAAATGAGTGGCTGGCCGCAAGAGAAGGCATTTGGGCAGTACATTCTTTCCGTGCTGCAGATCACCTTTGGTGATAACGGCCCGGCAATGGAGAATATCTACAGTGGTGATGCCGTCCGCTCTGCTATGGAACAGGATGTGGTTCTGCACTCTCGCACTGGTGACAGTTTCGATATCCACTATTCAATTACTCCACTGAGCACTCTGGATGGCGAAAATATTGGGACAGTGCTGGTTATTCATGATGTGACTGAATCACGCAAAATGCTGCGCCAGTTAACCTACAGTGCTTCACACGATGGCCTGACACACCTTGCCAACCGCGCCAGCTTTGAAAACCACCTCAAGCGCCTGTTAACGGGTGCGGTGGAAAACCGCCAGCAGCACGCACTGGTGTTTATCGACCTGGACCGTTTCAAAGCAGTGAACGATACAGCGGGCCATGCAGCAGGCGACAGTCTGTTGCGGGAACTCGCAACCCTGATGCTGAGCTTACTGCGTAACCACGATTTTCTGGCCCGTCTGGGTGGCGACGAATTTGCATTGTTGTTGCCAGACTGCTCTGTTGAAGGTGCCCGCCACATTGCCGAACGCATTACTGGCATGATTAACGATTATCACTTTATTTGGGAAGGGCAGACTTACCGGGTTGGTGCCAGTGCGGGTATCACCATTGTTGATGAACATAATTACGATGCCAACGAGGTACTGTCTCAAGCAGATATCGCCTGTTATGCATCTAAAAATGGTGGTCGCGGGCGGGTTTCTGTCTTTGAAGCGAAACAGCACACTAATCAGCGCAAGAAAGACCAGCTATCAACCGAAGAGCAACAAGCTATTATTTCCCACAACCCGGTATTGATTACCGCCCGGCCAGTCGCCTCACCGCGAATACCAGAAAGCTGTAGCTTCTACTTATTGGGCGTTCAGCTTTGGAATAATGCCGGAGACATGATAGAAGAAACGCCATTCAGGGCTGGTTTGAACAGTGCCGAGCTGCAGAAAGCGCTGGATCTGCGAATGGTTGAGCTGTTCTTTAAAGAACATGCGCGCCGGGTAATCGTTAAAGGTTTTACTGTCGCACTCTCACTCTCTGTTGCCGGGTTGAGCAGTGGTACGGTTGTTGACACACTGGTGAGCTTATTGCGGGAAACCCAGTACCCACCTGCCCGCCTGATGGTTATTGTCGAAAATCAGGTTATTGGCCGAATGGAAGGTAATATTAAGCAAGGGCTTGAACAACTGGTTGATGCCGGTTGCATGTTGGTGCTCAGCCAGGTTGGCGATGATCTGGATATATTTAACCAAATCCCCCGCCATTTATTTAAAGCCGTGTTACTGGAGCACTCACTGGTACAACATGTTCATGAAAACCTGATGGATGAAATGATGGTGACCATTATCCAGGGCCATGCACAACGCCTGAAATTACAAACCATTGGCGGCCCGGTTTCCCAGGCAATAACAATGGATACACTTTCTGGTATTGGTATGGATTTGATCTTCGGCGACAGTATCGGCCCACAACAGCCACTTGAAGTGCTGCTTAATGGCAGCTACTTCGCCATCAACTAAGGCATACAGCTCAGCACATCAACTGAGTTCTGGCTGCCAACCCGCATTATTCCAGATATGCAGCAACGCCAGTGAACGCCAGGGAGCCCAGCGTTGGGCATACTGGCGTATTTGACCTGGTGTCATACCGGCAAAACGTTGTTTGATCAGGTAATCATCTTCCAAAAACACATCCTGTGCTCCCCAGCCTCTCAAGGCAAAATAACTGGCTGTCCAGCGGCCAATACCCGGCCAGGACATTAGGTGTTTCAGGCCTGCAGAGGTATCTTCCGGTGGGGTCAGCGGAAACTCCCCCGCCACCACCGACTGCGCCAGGGTAATAATGGTTTCTGCGCGTCGTAAAGACATCCCAATACTTTTGACGGCCTGTGGGTCGCAACCTGCAAGTACCTCTGCCTGCGGGAACAATTGCCCGTGAGCGCTGGCGGTACCGAAGGCCTGCACCAATCGCGTAGCAAGCTGTGCCGCCATTTTTACACTTACCAACTGGCCGAGAACGGCGCGTACCATTTGCTCAAAAGGGCAGATACAGCCGGGCATACGGATACCGGGGTTTAGTGCAGCAAGTGGCCCCAGCACCTGATTAACCTCTTCCGGGTTCAGGCCAAGGTTAAGCCAGTGGCGCACACGCGCCAGTACCGTTTCGGCTGCCGGAACCAGGCTGGCGCTTAGCGCCACCTGTAAGCGATTGTGTTGTGGTTCAGGCCGGGCAACCACCAGCCCGGTAACACCACCAATAACCATCACACGGCTGAACGATTCTTGAGTAACAGACTCCAGGCCACCTACCGCACGGGCGGCCAGGAATTGGCGCATCCATTCCCAGTCATAGGGTGGCTGGTATTGAAGAAAAAACAGGTTGTTCTCTTTACCAGTAATCTCGTCAGGGGTTGCTGGCAGCATGGGGGCACCTTCGGGCAGTGAGCAATAAACAGAGTCAGTATTATCTCCACTACTATACTTGAAATCACTTGTGATACAGACAAGCGAAACTGCTTCGGCCTTCTGCCAGTCACCGAATAAGCACAAAACCCTTTTACCCACACAAAAACAAAGTCATTAAGTACAACCCACTGTACTGACTGAAAAAGAATCCGTGCCTTTCATCACATTTATTAGCCCACCATCGCGCATTTTTGGCTTACCGGTCTTTTCTTTGATGTCTTTCACAAAAAAACCCCGCCGCCGCCGCCACACTGATTCCATTAATACAGACCGGAGTCCAGCATAATGGAAAACAGCAAAGTTCCAGCGCTTACTCGTGCCATTGAGATCCTTAATGTTATTGCCAAATATGGCCCATGTCCGGCCGCAAAAATTATTTCTGAATTAGGTATTCCCAAAAGCACAGCATATTTATTACTAGCTGAATTAAAAAAACACCGTTTTATTTCCACCGACACCAGGGATAATTATTGCTTATGGACCAGGCTGGTTGAGTTGTCTGAACAGGCGCTAAGTAAAATGGATTTACGTGATATTTCCCGGCCAGACCTGACTCATTTAATGGAAGAAACGGGTCTGTTATGCCACCTGGGCATTATGGATGGTGACAGTGCTTATTACATTCTAAAAATCGAGTCTTCCTCAACAATTAGTGTACGTTCACACGAAGGGAAAAGCCTGTCGTTATACAGTTCAGGAATTGGTAAATGCTTGCTGGCATGGCAGGAACCCACCCGGCAGAAAGAAATTCTGAGCCACCTGAGTTTTATTCGCCACACTGCCACCACGCTCAATTCACGTGAAAAACTTGAACACGAACTCACCTGTATTCGCCGCCAGGGCTGGAGTTTTGATAATGGCGAAGATTATATCGATGTCCGTTGTATTGCTGCGCCAATATTCAACGCACGCAATCAACTTGCAGCTGCCATTTCAGTTGTCGGCACACGTTTACAAATAAATCCGGATAATCAGGACTTTTTCGCCAGCAAAGCGATTGCTTGTGCCAAAAATATTTCCAGAAAACTGGGATGGCGTAGCCCGCTGGAATTAAAAGCATCCTGATTATTTTTGTAATAATGGAGAAATAACAATGACCCTACCAAAAATTAAACAAATCCGTGCTTTTTTCTGTGGAGGAGCAACAGCAGATGCTGGTGCTGGCGGGGCTGATTATCATGATCAGCAAGGTAATCACTGGATTGATGACCATATTGCAACCCCCATGAGCAAATATAAAGACTATGAACAATCTCGCCAGTCATTTGGTATTAATGTGCTTGGTACATTAATTGTTGAAGTTGAAGCCGATAATGGCCAGACAGGATTTGCTGTTTCTACTGCTGGTGAGATGGGTTGTTTTATTGTCGAGAAGCATTTAAACCGATTTATTGAAGGGAAATGCGTCAGTGATATTAAATTAATACATGACCAGATGCTGTGCGCCACACAATTCTACTCTGGGTCTGGCGGTTTGGTGATGAACACCATTTCCTGCGTGGATTTGGCGCTGTGGGATCTGTATGGCAAAGTTGTTGGCTTGCCTGTATTTCGCCTTCTGGGTGGTGCGGTACGCGATGAAATTCAGTTCTATGCAACCGGAGCCCGCCCGGATCTCGCTAAAGAAATGGGGTTTATTGGCGGGAAAATGCCCACTCACTGGGGCCCACACGATGGTGATGCCGGTATCCGCAAAGATGCCGCCATGGTTGCTGAATACCGGGAAAAATGCGGGCCTGATTTTTGGCTGATGCTGGACTGCTGGATGAGCCAGGATGTGAATTATGCAACCCGCCTTGCCCATGCCTGTGCGCCCTATAATTTGAAGTGGATTGAAGAGTGCCTGCCGCCACAACAATTCGAAGGTTACCGTGAACTGAAACGTGCTGTCCCCCCGGGAATGATGGTGACCAGTGGTGAACATCACGGAACACTACAATCCTTCCGTACCCTTTCGGAGACGGGAATTGATATTATGCAACCCGATGTCGGCTGGTGTGGCGGGTTAACGACCCTGCTGGAGATAGCTGCGATTGCCAAATCCCGCGGGCAGTTGGTGGTGCCTCATGGTTCTTCTGTTTATTCACACCACGCGGTGATTACCTTTACTAATACGCCGTTCAGTGAATTTCTCATGACCAGCCCTGACTGCGCAACGTTACGCCCGCAGTTCGACCCTATCTTGCTTAATGAACCTGTCCCAGTAAATGGGCGTATTCACCAGTCTGTGCTGGATAAACCCGGTTTTGGTGTTGAACTCAACCGCGATTGCGCCATGAAGCGCCCTTATTCTCATTAATTTAAGTCGTTATTAAAGCCACGAAGCGGCTGGCGTTAATACCAGCTGCTCACCTCTCCATTGAGGAATTCTATTATGAATCTGCATCTTGACAGCGCAGTGAAGAAAAACCGTGCCCGCTTGCTGCCATTTATGCTGGCACTTTATGTCCTGTCGTTTTTGGACAGATCGAATATTGGTTTCGCCAAAGAAGCCTACCAGTTGGATACCGGGCTGAGTAATGAAGCTTATGCACTGGGTGCGGGGATCTTTTTTGTGGTGTATGCCCTGTTGGGTGTGCCCGCTAACCTGATGATGCGCAAAATAGGCGCACGTACCTGGATTGGCGGCACTACGCTTGTGTGGGGAGCGCTTTCTGCAGCAATGGCCTTTGCAGATACAGAAGCAAAGTTTCTACTGGTACGTACGTTGCTCGGTGCTGCCGAAGCCGGTTTTTTCCCTGGAATGATTTACCTGACCTCTCAGTGGTTTCCGCAACAAAACCGCGCAGCAATTATGGGGCTGTTTTATATGGGGGCACCTCTGGCATTAACCCTGGGTTCACCACTATCGGGAGCTTTGCTGGAAATGCATGGCTTTATGGGGTTCGCTGGCTGGTTCTGGATGTTTATTATTGAAGGTTTGCTGGCCGTGGTCGCTGGTGTTTTCACCTTCCTGTATTTAGATAATACACCTGAGCAGGCACGCTTTTTAAGCCATGATGAAAAGCAGGCGCTCATTCGCCAACTGGCCAGTGAAGAGGAAACTAAACTCACATCCCGATTCAGTGTTGCGCTTAAAAATTCACGGGTGTGGCACCTTGCCCTTATCTACATGACTATTCAGATTGCGGTATACGGGCTTATTTTCTTTTTACCCAGCCAGGTTGCTGCCCTGCTTGGCACCAAAGTGGGTTTTACCGCTTCAGTTGTTACCGCTATTCCCTGGGTTGCAGCCTTGTTTGGAACCTGGCTAATTCCGCGCTACTCCGACAAAACCGGTGAGCGTAGGCTAACTGCCGCGACCACTCTGCTTCTTGCCGCATTGGGAATTGGTATTTCCGGTCTTGTCGGCCCGGTGGCTGCCATTATTGCCCTGTGTTTTGCTGCCATTGGTTTTATCGCAGTACAACCCGTTTTCTGGACGATACCCACTCAGTTGCTTTCAGGTACAGCCCTGGCAGCAGGAATTGGGTTTATTAACCTGTTTGGTGCTGTGGGCGGTTTTCTCGCTCCGCTGATTCGTGTGGAAGCAGAAGCACGGTTTGGTTTCCCGGCGGCAGGCCTGTTGACACTGGCGGCCATCGCGTTGCTGGGCTCCCTGGCGATTGTCAGCCTGCGTACCCCAAAAAAGCCGCTTAGCCATAACCCGGCGGCGTCTCACACCAGTAAATGATTTACTCCCGTCTAACGAGGAACAAATATGAAAAACACAAATATGAAAAACACATTGTGTAATCCTTTTAAAACCGCGCTGAGCCGGGGTGAATGCCAGGTTGGATTGTGGTTAAGCAGCACAACCAGTTATATGGCAGAAATTGCTGCCACAGCGGGCTACGACTGGCTGTTAATTGATGGTGAACACGCACCGAATACAGTACAGGATCTCTACCATCAGTTGCAGGCTGTTGCCCCCTATGACAGTGAACCGGTTATTCGCCCGGTAGAAGGCAGCCATGCCTTAATTAAGCAGGTACTGGATATTGGTGCCCAAACTATTCTGGTGCCGATGGTAGATACAGCGGAACAGGCCCGTGATGTTGTTGCCGCCACACGTTACCCCCCGGAAGGTGTCCGTGGAGTTGGAGCCAGTGTTGCCAGGGCTGCCCGCTGGGGGCGAATAGAAAACTACATGGCTCAGGTGAATAGTGCGTTATGTTTACTGATTCAGGTTGAGAGTAAAACTGCGCTGGAAAACCTGGATGCCATTTTGGATGTCGAAGGCATCGATGGTGTGTTTATTGGCCCAGCAGACCTTTCTGCCTCTCTGGGCCACCCGGATAACGCCAACCACCCGGAGGTCATGGCTATTATCGAACAAACAATTAAGCGTATATGCCAGTCGGGAAAAGCCGCCGGCTTTCTTGCTGTTGACCCGGAAATGGCTCACAAGGTGATTGAATGGGGTGCCACATTTGTAGCCGTGGGTGTGGATACCATGTTGTACACCCAGGCACTGGATAACCGGCTGGCAATATTTAAACCGCAGCAGATTACCGCGCAAAAAAACGGGAAAAGTAGTTATTAATTACCACCTGTGGCACAACCTGCATTTTGGGTTGTGCCGTGATTATTATTACTAACTCTATTTATTGAAATTAATATTACCTTTAATTCACACTTGATATTTTTAATAAGCATTGAAAAAACAAATAGAAAAACAAGTCGCCGGATAAAGAGTGATTTAAAACAGCAATGAAATGAACGCAGTGTATTATAATAATTAATCAGGTAACGTATACACCGCGCAGGCACCATACACAAAGCATAATTCAATTGTGCGAATATTATTGTGTAGCCTGCGTTTACTGCCATTTTCTGCAACGGATTTTTTTATGAACAAAAAACGTATTTTTCTGCCCACCCTGGTGGCTCTGCTGCTTACGCCCTTCGCTTTTGCCAGTGTTGAGGTAACTGGCGGGAGCATCGATAAAGGCGGGATAGAAAAGCCAACCATTGAAAAGCCCCGTGTTGTTGGGCCACAAGTTAAGGTGGGCGTTCGTGGTGTACGGGTTGAAAAGCCCCATGTGGAAGGCCCTAAAATCAATGGCCCGGTAGTAGAAAAACCCCATGTCACTGCCCCAGAGATAACCATCAAACCGGGTGTTAAAAAGCACTAACCGGGTCGCTGTGTTATTCGGGCAGCAATCAATAGCACATAAAGCATAATAACCAGCAGCTGACTTCCTCTGTAGCGCACTCCTGTTTCCCCTATATTCCATTTGCTGTCAGTGCCACATTCCGCTAAAGTCCTGCCCCTTCTTCACTGGCATGGGGATAACGAGGCATTATGTTTATTGGTTTTGATTACGGTACAGCGAACTGCTCCGTAGCAGTTATGCGTGATGGCAAGCCCACAATGTTGAAGCTGGAGGGCGACAGTGTTTTATTGCCTTCTATGCTGAGTGCGCCCACACGTGAAGCAGTCAGTGAGTGGCTTTATCGCCATCAACAAGTGAGTTTTGAAGATGCTGAGTCTGCGGCCTTGTTACGCCGTGCTATCAGCGCTAACCGCCTGGAAGATATTGATGTAACCGCACAGTGTGTCCAGTTCGGCCTGACATCATTGCGCCAATATATTGAAGACCCGGAAGAAGTCTGGTTTGTAAAATCGCCTAAATCATTTCTTGGCGCATCTGGGTTAAAACCCCAGCAAGTGGCGCTGTTTGAAGACCTGGTGTGCGCCATGATGCGCCATATACGCCAGCAAGCCGAAAGCCAGTTACAGGAAACGATTAGCCAGGCGGTTATTGGCCGCCCGATTAACTTCCAGGGGTTGGGGGGCGAAGACGCTAACCAACAAGCGCAAGGGATCCTGGCTCGAGCAGCGGCGCGTGCTGGTTTCAGCGATGTTGAATTCCAGTTTGAACCGGTTGCCGCCGGGCTTGATTACGAAGCCTCACTGAGCCATGAACAGCGTGTGTTAGTCGTGGATATTGGTGGCGGTACCACCGACTGTTCTTTTCTGTTAATGGGCCCGCAATGGCACCACCAGTCTTCCCGCGAATCCAGCCTGATTGGGCACAGTGGTTGCCGTGTTGGGGGGAATGATCTGGATATCATGCTGGCATTTCGCCAGTTAATGCCCGCTCTGGGCATGGGTGGGCTCACCGAAAAAGGCATTGCGTTGCCCATTCTTCCCTGGTGGAATGCTGTCGCGATAAACGATGTTCCTGCACAAACTGAGTTCTACAGCAAAGAAACCGGGCTGCTGTTGCAGACCCTGATTCGTGATGCCCGCGAACCTGAACAAGTCACTCGCCTGTTGAAAGTGTGGCGCAACCGCCTGAGTTACCGCCTGGTGCGTAGCGCTGAAGAGGCAAAAATAGCCCTTTCCCAGGCAGATGAGACCGGCACAACGCTTGATTTTATTGCAGATTCGTTAGCTGTGGGCACCCATAAAACAGAGCTTGAAAGCGCAATTGAGCAACCGTTGCAACGTATTCTTGAACAGGTAAACCTGGCACTGAGCCAGGCAGATACTCAACCGGATGTCATCTACCTGACTGGCGGCAGCGCACGCTCCCCTATTATTCGCCAGGCTTTGCAGCAAGCACTACCAGGTATCGCCATTGTCGGTGGGGATGATTTTGGCTCCGTTACCGCAGGCCTTGCCCGCTGGGCAGAGGTTATTTTCCGCTAAATTTCACAACCCCGCCACCAGGCCCTAAAAGTGCAAATTACACTTTTAGGGCCTGTGATTCGCCGCCCGTTATGCATTTCTGTATGCCTGTAGCGCTTATTACGAGCCCGCTCGAAAATATTTTTGTGATATAAAACTGCGTTCCAGACTGTTCCATACAGTCTTCCATTTTTCCTTCATTTTTATAGGTTCCCGCCTCTTTAAACTAGTATGATTAACGCCCACTGGTTTTAAGGAAGAGACAACAACTCCATGAAGAGCGCGACAAAAACACGCTGGTATTTTGGTGCTGGGCTTATTATCGCCATTATTATTGCCGCCATTTGGTATTCCAGGCAGACAGGAAGTGCTGCCGGGCAGGCTGAAAATAAAGCAAGGCAGTCACACTCAAGTGGAAATGGGCGCCACGGTATGCGCCCCCTGGCTCCGGTACAGGCCGCCATTGCTCAAAACCAGGCCGTTCCGCATTATCTCAGTGGCCTTGGCACTGTTACTGCCGCCAATACCGCTACAGTTCGCAGCCGGGTGAGCGGGCAGTTAATTGCCATCCACTTTAAAGAAGGCCAGCAAGTGAAAGCAGGAGACCTGCTGGCAGAAATTGACCCAAGCGAATTTACCGTTGCACTTGAGCAAGCAGAAGGCCAGTTGGCAAAGGACCAGGCGACTCTGGCAAATGCCCGGCGCGATTTGGCGCGTTACCAACAACTGGCCAAAACCAGCCTGGTTTCCCGACAGGAGCTGGATGCACAGCAGGCCCTGGTGGCTGAAAGTACAGGCACAGTGAAAGCAGACCATGCGTCGGTTGCCAGCGCCCGGTTACAACTTAGCTGGAGCCGTATCACTGCCCCTATTTCCGGGCGCGTTGGCTTGAAACAAGTAGATATTGGCAACCAAATCTCTACCGGCGATACTACCGGCATTGTGGTTATTACCCAAACCCATCCCATCGATGTTATTTTCACACTCCCTGAAAGCAATATTGCACAAATTGTCGCGGCACAACATGCAGGCAAAACCCTCGAAGTAGACGCGTGGGACCGCACTAACACGAAGAAGCTTGCCAGTGGCGAATTACTGAGCCTTGATAACCAGATTGATGCCACAACTGGCACGATTAAACTCAAAGCGCGCTTTACTAATGATGATGACGCCCTGTTTCCCAATCAGTTTGTGAACGCACGCATGTTAGTGGACACCCAGCAAAATGCTGTTGTGATACCCGTTGCCGCTCTGCAAATGGGTAATGAAGGTCATTTTGTCTGGGTGCTGAACAGCGAGAATAAAGTCAGTAAACACCTGGTAACACCAGGAATCGAAGATAACCAGCAGGTGGTAATTACTGCCGGGCTTTCTGCCGGTGACCGTGTGGTGACAGATGGTATCGACCGGTTAACAGAAGGTGTAACGGTTGAGGTGGTTGCCCCACAGAGCGCCACAGACCAGGCTATTTCCCCCAAATCGGAAACCCGGAAAGCGCACACAGGCCAGCATAAAGGAGAGCGCTCCTGATGCAGGTATTACCGCCTAACGCTACCGGTGGGCCTTCCCGGCAATTTATTCTGCGCCCCGTTGCCACCACGCTGTTTATGGTGGCAATTTTGCTTGCAGGGATTATCGGTTACCGCTTTTTGCCTGTTTCGGCCTTGCCAGAAGTAGACTACCCAACAATCCAGGTTGTCACTCTCTACCCAGGTGCCAGCCCTGATGTCGTGACATCCGCCATTACTGCGCCGCTGGAGCGGCAATTTGGCCAAATGTCCGGCCTGAAACAAATGTCATCACAAAGCGCCGGTGGTGCTTCGGTTGTGACGTTGCAGTTCCAGTTAACTCTGCCGCTTGATGTTGCCGAACAGGAAGTTCAGGCCGCTATTAACGCTGCCACCAGTTTACTGCCTGATGACCTGCCTAACCCGCCGGTTTACAGCAAAGTTAACCCGGCGGATCCGCCAATAATGACACTGGCTGTCACCTCTTCCGCCTTGCCCATGACCCAGGTGCAGGATCTGGTAGAAACCCGTATTGCCCAAAAGATAGCGCAAGTAAATGGCGTGGGTATGGTTGGGGTTTCTGGCGGGCAACGCCCGGCCGTACGGGTCAAGCTGAATGCACAGGCTCTGGCTGGGCTGGGTATCAGTACCGAAACGGTACGCAGTGCTATCAGCAAGGCAAACGTGAATTCCGCCACCGGTAGTCTGGATGGCCCGGAGCGTGCAATTACGATTTCCGCCAACGACCAGATGAAAACGGTACAAGAATACCGGGACCTGATTATTGCGTATGTTAACGGGGCTGCCGTACGGCTTGGCGATGTCGCGGCCGTTGAACAGGGTGCAGAAAATGCCTGGCTTGGTGCGTGGTCGAATCATGAACCCGCTATTGTGATGAATGTCCAGCGCCAGCCCGGTGCTAACATTATTGAAACTGCCGACAGTATTCGTGCGTTATTACCCGGCCTGAAGGAAAGCCTGCCCAAATCTGTTCACCTGACGCTGGTAGCGGACCGTACCAATAATATTCGTGCTTCAGTAGAAGATACCCAGTCGGAACTGATGCTGGCCATCGCGCTGGTTGTCATGATTATCTACCTGTTTTTGCGCAATGTTCCGGCGACGATTATCCCTGCGGTGGCCGTACCACTTTCCCTGGTGGGGACTTTTGCAGTCATGGTGTTCCTCGATTTCTCCATCAACAACCTGACCCTCATGGCGTTGACTATCGCCACCGGGTTCGTGGTGGACGATGCGATCGTCGTGATTGAAAATATTTCCCGGTATATCGAGAAAGGCGAAAAACCGCTGGCGGCCGCCCTGAAAGGGGCTGGGGAAATCGGCTTTACCATTATCTCACTCACTGTGTCACTGATTGCGGTACTTATTCCGTTGTTGTTTATGGGTGACATTGTAGGCAGGTTATTTCGGGAATTTGCCATCACTCTGGCCGTCGCCATTTTGATTTCAGCCGTGGTTTCACTGACCTTAACGCCCATGATGTGCGCTCGTATGCTCAGCCATGAATCACTGCGCAAACAAAACCGTTTTTCACTGGCCTGTGAGCGTTTCTTTGAATGGGTTATTGCAGGTTATGGCCGTGCGCTTAACCGGGTATTACTGCACCCGTGGCTCACGCTGAGCGTAGCATTTGGTACCCTGGTGCTCACCATTTTACTCTGGGTCTGGATACCCAAAGGCTTTTTCCCTGTACAGGATAACGGCATTATTCAGGGAACCTTGCAGGCACCCCAGTCGGCCTCTTTTGCCAGTATGTCTCAGCGCCAGGCTCAGGTGGCAGACCTGCTGCTAAAAGACCCGGATGTAGCAAGCATGACCAGTTTTGTGGGGGTCGATGGCACCAACCCGGCACTGAACAGCGCACGTATCCAGATAAACCTGAAACCCCTCAGTGAACGGGATGACAGGGTTACCGAAGTGATACAGCGCCTGCAGGATAAAGTGGCGACACTGCCCGGTGTCACACTGTACCTGCAACCCGTACAAGACTTGACGATTGATACCACAGTCAGCCGTACGCAATACCAGTTTACATTGCAGGCCAATACGCTGGATGCCCTGAGCACTTGGGTGCCCAGGCTAATGGCACAACTTAAAACGCTGCCCGAACTGGCAGATGTCAGCAGCGACTGGCAGGATCAGGGCTTACAGGCCATGGTGAAGGTGGATCGCGATAGCGCAAGCCGCCTGGGTATTTCGATGGCTGATGTTGACAATGCACTGTACAACGCCTTCGGCCAGCGGCTGATATCCACCATTTATACCCAATCGAACCAGTATCGTGTGGTGCTCGAACATGACACCCGCAACACACCGGGGCTGGATGCGCTTAATGGTATTCACCTGGTGAGCAGCGATGGTGGAATGGTTCCGCTGAGCGCCATTGCCCAGGTTGAGCAACGCCATATGCCGCTTACCATCAACCACCTGGACCAGTTTCCTTCCACCACTATCTCATTCAATGTGGCAAAAGACGCTTCATTGGGTGAAGCCGTGGACGCCATACTGGCAGCAGAAAAAGAGATGGATTTCCCGGCAGACATCATGACCGCATTCCAGGGCAGTACATTGGCGTTCCAGGCCGCGCTGAGTAGCACCGTGTGGCTGATTATTGCTGCCATTGCCGCAATGTATATAGTGCTGGGCATTCTTTACGAGAGCTTTATTCACCCAATTACTATTCTCTCCACATTACCCACGGCGGGGCTGGGGGCGCTACTGGCATTTCTGGTTTCAGGTTATGAGCTGGATGTGATTGCGATAATCGGCATTATTTTGCTGATTGGTATCGTGAAGAAAAACGCCATCATGATGATAGATTTTGCGCTGGCAGCAGAGCGTGAGCAAGGCATGCCACCACGCGAGGCTATTTACCAGGCCTGCTTGCTGCGTTTTCGCCCTATTCTGATGACCACGCTTGCCGCCCTGCTTGGGGCTTTGCCGCTCATGCTCAGTACTGGCGTAGGTGCTGAACTGCGCCGCCCGCTGGGTATAGGTATGGTAGGCGGTTTGTTGGTCAGCCAGGTGCTGACACTGTTTACCACGCCGGTTATCTATTTGCTGTTCGACCGACTTTCTCACTGGCTGCGTAGCCGTTTGCCGCGCCACGAGGAGGCCTGAGTGCGCTTTTTTGCTCTGTTTATCTACCGCCCTGTCGCCACCATTTTGATTTCAGTGGCGATAACGCTGTGCGGGGTTTTGGGGTTTCGGCTGTTGCCCGTCGCCCCCCTGCCCCAGGTGGATTTCCCGGTGATTATGGTGAACGCATCACTACCTGGTGCTTCGCCAGAAACCATGGCATCGTCGGTAGCCACACCGTTGGAACGTTCGTTGGGCCGGATAGCTGGCATCAACGAAATGACGTCCACCAGTTCGCTGGGTAGCACCAGAATCATTCTGCAATTTGAACTCAGCCGGGATATTAACGGCGCTGCGCGGGATGTGCAGGCGGCGATTAATGCCGCGCAAAGTTTGTTGCCAACCGGCATGCCCTCGCGGCCAACTTACCGTAAAGCTAACCCGTCAGATATGCCCATCATGATTCTGACGCTCACATCCGACACACTATCGCAGGGGGAATTATATGATTTTGCCTCCACACAACTGGCACAAAATATTGCGCAAATAGATGGCGTTGGCGATGTGGATGTTGGCGGTAGTTCATTGCCAGCTATTCGGGTGGATTTAAACCCACAAGCACTGTTTAACCAGGGTGTTTCGCTGGATGCAGTGCGAACTGCTATCAGTAACGCTAATGTGCGCAAACCCCAGGGGGCAATCGAAGACAGCACGCACCGCTGGCAGTTACAAACCAATGATGAACTAAAAACGGCTGCTGAATATCGCCCGCTGATTATTCATTACAACAATGGTGCCGCTGTGCGCCTGGCTGATGTAGCGAATGTCACTGATTCGGTGCAGAATGTGCGCAATGCCGGGATGACCAACGCCCAGCCAGCTATATTGCTGATGATCCGTAAACTGCCTGAAGCCAATATTATCCAGACCGTAGACCGGATCCGTGCCCGCCTGCCTGAGCTGGAGCAAACTATCCCGGCGGCCGTTAATGTTCATATAGCACAAGATTCCTCGCCCACTATTCGGGCTTCACTCGCCGAAGTCGAACAGGCGCTGTGTATTTCCGTAGCGCTGGTTATTCTGGTGGTATTCCTGTTCCTGCGCTCCGGCCCGGCAACGTTAATTCCTGCAGTGGCTGTGCCTGTTTCCCTGATAGGCACTTTCGCCGCGATGTACTTGTGCGGTTTCAGCCTGAATAACCTCTCCTTGATGGCACTCACTATTGCCACTGGCTTTGTGGTGGATGATGCCATTGTGGTGCTGGAAAATATCTCAAGGCACCTGGAAGCTGGGGTGAAGCCGCTGCAGGCTGCGTTACAAGGTGCTCGTGAAGTGGGATTCACCGTGCTTTCCATGAGTGTATCGCTGGTAGCCGTGTTCCTGCCGTTATTGCTGATGGGCGGTTTGCCAGGCAGGTTATTCCGCGAATTTGCCGTCACGCTTTCGGTTTCTATTGCCATCTCCATGGTGGTTTCTCTGACCCTCACCCCCATGATGTGCGGGTGGCTGCTTAAAAACCCCAAACCTGGCGCTAAACGGCAAGGTGCCGGGCGGTTGATGCTGGCCGTACAGGGTGGTTATGCCCGCTCGCTCGCGGTGGCACTGAAATACAAACGCCTGGTGGGTGTTTTGCTGCTGGCGACTATCGGGCTCAATATCTGGCTGTATATCGCAGTACCCAAAACCCTGATGCCCGAACAAGATACCGGGCGAATCATGGGGAATATCCGTGCCGACCAGAGTATCTCTTTTCAGGCGATGCGCGGCAAATTACAGGACTTCATGAAAATCATCCGTGAAGACCCGGCAGTGGATAATGTTACCGGCTTTACCGGGGGTTCACGGGTTAACAGCGGCATGATGTTTATCTCGCTGAAGCCACGTAGCGAACGCAAAGAGACGGCGCAACAAGTGATTGACCGCCTGCGGGTAAAACTGGCAAAAGAGCCTGGTGCCACACTGTTCTTGATGGCAATGCAGGATTTAAGAGTGGGTGGGCGCCAGGCAAATGCCAGTTACCAGTACACTCTTTTGTCTGATGACCTGGGCGCCCTGCGCACCTGGGAGCCGAAAATTCGCCAGGCACTGGCTGCCCTGCCGGAACTCACTGATGTCAACTCAGACCAGCAGGATAAAGGCTCGGAGCTGGCGCTAACCTATGACCGGGCAACGTTATCACGCCTGGGGATCAACGTGGCTGATGCCAATAGCCTGCTTAACAATGCTTTCGGGCAACGCCAGATTTCAACCATCTACCAGCCCATGAACCAGTACAAAGTGGTGATGGAGGTTGACCCTCGCTATACCCAGGATGCCAGTGCGCTGGAAAAAATGTTTATTATCAACAGTGAAGGCAAGCCTGTTCCACTGTCCTGGTTTGCTAAATGGTTGCCCGCAAATGCCCCGTTGTCAGTTAACCACCAGGGCCTTTCTGCCGCTTCAACTATTGCATTTAACCTGCCCGATGGCGTGTCTTTGTCGCAAGCCAGTGATGCCATAGAGCGCACCATGACAGCGTTGGGCGTACCTTCCAGTGTACGTGGTAGCTGGGCGGGCACTGCACAAATCTTCCAGCAAACAATGAACTCCCAGCTGATTTTAATTCTGGCGGCAATTGCTACTGTCTATATTGTGTTGGGTATGCTGTATGAAAGTTATGTTCACCCACTCACCATTCTTTCTACATTGCCTTCGGCCGGTGTCGGGGCATTACTGGCGTTACAGATGTTCAGTACCCCCTTTAGCCTGATTGCGCTTATTGGCATTATGTTGCTGATTGGTATCGTCAAGAAAAACGCCATTATGCTGGTTGATTTTGCCCTTGAAGCCATGCGTAACAGCAATGTTTCCGCGCAGGATGCCATTTTCCAGGCCTGCCTGCTGCGTTTCAGGCCCATTATGATGACAACGCTGGCGTCCATTTTTGGCGCATTACCGCTGGTGATGGCAACCGGTGATGGCGCTGAATTACGCCAGCCACTGGGGATTACCATTGTGGGCGGTTTAGTAGTGAGCCAACTATTAACACTGTATACCACTCCGGTGGTGTTCCTGTTTTTTGACCGTTTGCGGCCGGGTAGCCGTGCACGGAACAAACAACATTTATTACAGGCCAGTGAGTAACACTGGCTTTATCACCCGCCTGGCATGTAAAGCCCTGGCGGAATATGACTGAACTGGAGCCCCGTATGAAGTTCTGGCGCCTGGGTATTACTGGCAAATTGTTTGTCGCTATTTTGTCCACCTGCATTCTGTTGCTTATCACAATGCATTGGGCCGTACGTGTCAGCTTTGAACGGGGCTTTATCGATTATATTAAGCACGGTAACCAACAGCGGCTGGTGTTGCTGCGTGACACTCTGGCGGAGCAGTATGCTATTCACGGGAACTGGCGTTTCCTGCGCCACAACGACAGGTTTATGTTCCAGCTTTTGCGCTCCTTTGACCGTGATTTAGCCGGTGCCCCAATGCCACCACCCCGGGCTGGTGAACGCAACATGGAGCAATATATCCCCGAATCAGAGGGCAAAGACCAGGATGACATGGCAGATAACGATCCTTCTGGAATGGACCACGGGCAACCAGATCCCTTTGCACCCAACAGCGAACCGCCCCAGGAGGATAACGGTGGTCCGAATGGACCCGGAATGGATCCATTACATGGCTGGCGTACTCAATTCTGGGTGCTGGATCAAAAAAGCCGCTTGCTGGTTGGCCCTCCCTTCCCTATTCCGCCAGACAGTAACCGGGAGCCGATTAAATTTAACGACACCACTGTTGGCTGGGTTGTCGCTTCACCCGTGGAACGGCTGACCCGCACCACTGATATCAGCTTTGATCGCCAGCAGCGGCGCACCAGTTGGTTGATTGTTGCGCTGGCAACACTGATGGCCGCCGGGGCAACGTTCCCGCTGGCTCGCGGGTTGCTGGCACCGGTGAAACGCCTGGTGGACGGAACACACAAACTCGCCGCAGGTGACTTCAGTACCCGGGTAGAACAAAGCAGCAACGATGAGCTGGGCCGGCTTGCCAGTGACTTTAACCAACTTGCCAGTACCCTTGAGAAAAACCAGCAGATGCGCCAGGCCTTTATGGCGGATATTTCCCATGAACTGCGCACGCCACTGGCGGTATTGCGTGGCGAACTGGAGGCAATTCAGGATGGCGTGCGGAAATTTACTCCAGAATCTGTCGCTTCATTGCAGGCTGAAGTTGGCACGCTGACCAAACTGGTTAATGACCTGCACCAGTTATCAATGTCGGACCAGGGCGCCCTGGCCTACCAGCGGCGTCACATTGAAGTTATCTCTTTGGTGGAAATGGCTGCTGGCGCATTTCGTGAACGTTTTAACAGCCACGGGTTAACCATCGACCTGAGTTTACCGGATAACGCCATGTTATTTGGCGACCCGGACCGTTTGATGCAATTATTCAATAACCTGCTGGAAAACAGCCTGCGCTATACTGACAGCGGCGGCGGGTTGTCCATTAACGGCCGCATCCAGGATCGCATACTGCATCTGCAATTTGCAGACAGCGGCCCGGGGGTTACAGACGAACAGCTTGCACAATTATTTGAACGGTTTTACCGTGCAGAAGGTTCGCGTAACCGGGCAAGTGGCGGCTCTGGTTTGGGTTTATCTATTTGCCAGAATATTGTGGAAGCCCATGGCGGAAAAATCTCCGTCGGGCATGCCGCTGCCGGGGGCATCAGTATTGATGTGACCTTACCATTAGAGAGTGAAACACAGAGAAGCGTATGAGCGAATTCCCGATTGATGAAAATGCACCACAGATCCTGATTGTGGAAGATGAGCCAAAACTGGGCCAGTTGCTTATCGATTATCTGCGGGCAGCCAGTTATGCTCCAACCCTGGTTAACCATGGGGATCAGGTTGTTCCTTATGTGCGCCAGACGCCACCCGATCTTATCCTGTTGGATCTGATGTTGCCGGGCACAGATGGCCTGACAATTTGCAAAGAGATCCGCCGTTTTTCCGATGTGCCCATTATTATGGTCACCGCTAAAATTGAAGAAATAGACCGCCTGCTGGGGCTGGAAATAGGCGCGGATGATTATATCTGTAAACCCTACAGCCCACGTGAAGTTGTTGCCCGGGTAAAAACCATTCTGCGCCGTTGCCAACCAAAAGCGTTCCAAAACGAAACAGATAACGGCCCGACACTGAAAATTGATGAAAGCCGTTTTCAGGCAACCTGGAATAACAAAGCACTGGATCTGACCCCGGCAGAGTTTCGGCTACTGAAAACTCTCGCCCATGAACCGGGTAAGGTCTTTTCCCGTGAACAGTTGCTGAACCATCTTTATGATGACTACCGGGTAGTGACTGACCGCACTATAGACAGCCACATCAAAAACCTGCGCCGTAAGCTGGAAGCGCTGGATGAAGAACAACCATTTATTCGCGCTGTTTATGGTGTAGGCTACCGATGGGAAGCCGATCCCTGCCAGTTTCTGTAACCCCCCGCCGGGCGTGCTGACGCCCGGGTTTATTTCCCCTGCCGCAAGCGCTACAATGCCCGCCCTGAAAGTATGGCATTATGACGCCTACCTGCCGTTTCACCTGGTGAAGCGGTTCTGACCTGACATCAGAAAGAGCCCAACATGTTTAAACCGGAATTACTCTCTCCGGCGGGAACGCTGAAAAATATGCGTTACGCCTTCGCTTATGGCGCAGATGCCGTTTATGCGGGACAACCTCGTTACAGCCTGCGGGTGCGTAACAACGAATTCAACCACGAAAACCTTGCACTGGGTATAAATGAAGCCCATGCATTGGGGAAAAAGTTTTATGTAGTGGTGAATATCGCCCCCCATAACGCCAAACTGAAAACCTTTATTCGCGACTTGCAACCCGTTGTGGATATGGGCCCGGATGCGCTCATCATGTCTGATCCTGGTTTAATCATGATGGTTCGTGAAGCCTTCCCGGAGATGGCTGTTCACCTTTCCGTACAGGCGAACGCCGTTAACTGGGCGACAGTAAAATTCTGGAAACAGATGGGGCTGACTCGGGTGATTCTTTCCCGTGAGCTTTCTTTAGAAGAGATAGCAGAAATTCGTGCACAGGTTCCAGATATGGAACTGGAAGTGTTCGTTCACGGCGCGTTATGCATGGCATATTCTGGCCGTTGCCTGCTTTCCGGCTATATCAATAAACGCGACCCGAACCAGGGAACCTGCACTAATGCCTGCCGCTGGGAATACAAAGTTCAGGAAGGCAAAGAAGACGATATCGGCAATATTGTACATATGCATGAACCCATTCCAGTACAAAATGTCGACCCAACACTTGGGGCCGGTGCGCCAACCGATAAAGTATTCATGATTGAAGAGAGCCAGCGCCCGGGTGAATATATGACGGCGTTCGAAGACGAACACGGCACTTATATTATGAACTCCAAAGATTTGCGCGCCATTCAGCATGTTGAGCGCTTAACCCAGTTAGGCGTGCATTCGCTGAAAATTGAAGGCCGTACTAAATCTTTTTACTACTGCGCACGTACCGCCCAGGTTTACCGCCGTGCCATTGATGATGCCGCTACCGGGAAGCCATTCGACCCGTCCCTGCTGGAAACACTGGAAGGCCTGGCACACCGTGGCTATACCGAAGGTTTCCTGCGCCGCCATACGCACGACAGCTACCAGAATTATGAATATGGGTATTCTGTTTCCGACCGCCAGCAATTTGTTGGTGAATTTACCGGCGAGCGTAACGGCGAGCTTGCCGCTGTGGCGGTAAAAAATAAATTCAGCAAAGGCGACAGCCTGGAATTAATGACGCCACAGGGCAACATCAGCTTTACGCTGGAGCACATGGAAAATGGCAAGGGCCAACCAATGGATGTCGCTCCGGGTGATGGCTACACTGTATGGCTGCCCGTTCCTGCAGACCTGGCGCTGGAATATGGCCTGTTGATGCGTAACCTGGCGGGGCAAACAACCCGTAACCCACACGCAAAGTAACGGCCAGTGGTGTTTATGTTTAGTAGCGCTAACCTTAGAACTGGATCACATACGTGACGGTTCAATATAGGTATTATTAGCAGGCTGAAAAACATAACCCATAAATGCTAGTTGTACCAGGAACCACCTCCTTAGCCTGTGTAATCTCCCTTACGCAGGCTTATTTTTTTGCGCATTTTACAGAAAAGTTGTTAACGCCTTTTGGTTGAGGATAAAGTTAAACCATTTCTGGATGCCTGCCACATGGCAGATATAAACAGAAATGAATTTAATGAGTTGTGCAGATATTTTTTTGGTGGATTATGAATGCACGAAAAATAATCAGAATTGCCGCTTCCAGAGTTTTACGTGGATTAGGAATGGGAATTTCTTCAACCGGCTTGCTATTTTTCGTTTGGTTTTTCATCTTTTCAGTTGATGAATCTCGCCTGACATGGGGGGTATTATCCTGCCTCCCCATTGTTGCTGGTTACTTTATCTATCGTCTGGCTATTCTGAAGGTCTTTGACGAAAGACAGTATTAAACCATACCCCAAAGCCAAATAATCAGACTTATATTGATGTTCGGTTATTAGAGCCAGGGCTCGGCATTCAGCCAGCCTCTGGATCTTCGTCCTAATTTCAGCGTACCAAACACGTCTTTCCCACCACACCACTCAGGCGATTTGTTGTAGGCAACGGCCTTATTTTATTGCCACGCATAAAGTCTTACTTTCCCCTCCAGTTTTCAGGCTGTTCTGACGATAACAATCTTTATATAGCACTACACTTTGGGTGTGGAGCACTTTACAGGGAATACAAGCCATGAAAACACTTGCCTCTTCCATGCTAATTCTTAACGGCAAACTTGCTAATGATCCCATTTTGCGGGACACCATTCATCAGTTTCGTGAACGGGGGTTTGACCTTCATGTCCGTGTGACCTGGGAATTTGGTGATGCAGAGCGGTTTGTTAATGAAGCTCATCACCTGAAAATCGAAAACGTTATTGCTGGTGGCGGTGACGGCACACTGAACGAAGTGGTCAATGGTATTTACAAGCTGGAAGAAAAATCGCGCCCGATCCTGGGGATTTTACCGCTGGGAACCGCCAATGATTTTGCTACAGCCGCCGGGATCCCCGATGCCCTGAATAATGCACTGATGCTGGCAATCAATGGCCGTCCGCGCCAAATTGATGTGGTACAGGTAAACCGTGGCCGCTGCTTTATTAATATGGCATCTGGTGGGTTCGGCACCAAAGTCACCAACGATACCCCAGAAACCATGAAAGCCACTTTTGGCGGGGTTTCCTACCTGATTCATGGGATCCTGCGTCTGGATAAACTGGCGCCGGACCATTGCGAAATTCGCAGCGGCGATTTTCTCTGGGAAGGTGATGCCCTGATTATGGGGATAGGCAATGGCCGCCAGGCTGGTGGTGGGCAGTTACTTTGCCCTGGAGCCTTAATTAATGATGGCATGCTGAACTTGCGTATTTTTACCGGGGAGTCTCTGGTTCCCACCCTGCTCAGTACCCTGGCACGCAGTGAAGATGAAGAACATATGATAGAAGCCAGTGGCAGTTGGTTTGAAATCCGGGCCGAACACACCATGACGTTTAACCTGGATGGCGAGCCGATTAGCGGAAACCAGTTCTCACTGGTCGTGAAACCAGGTGCTGTTTTCTGCCGCCTGCCTCCGGACTGCCCGTTACTCAAATAATACCCGTCTGCCCCGGCATACTGTCGGGGCATTCCCAAACTAATTTACTGGCTTATTTACTGGATTACGCAATAGTTACCTGCTTGCTGAGGTAAACATCCTGCACAGCATTAATCAGTTTTACCCCTTCTGACATGGATTTTTTAAACGCTTTACGGCCAAGGATAAGCCCCATGCCACCAGCACGCTTGTTAATCACAGCTGTTCGCACCGCATCCGCGAAGTCTGTCTCACCACCCGCGGCCCCTCCCGAGTTAATTAACCCGGCACGGCCCATATAACAATTCGCCAGTTGGTAACGCACCAGGTCTATCGGGTTATCTGTAGTCAGTTTGCTGTAAACGCGCTCGTCGGTGTAACCAAAGTTAACGGCTTTATAACCACCATTGTTTTCAGCCATTTTCTGCTTAACTATATCGGCCCCAATGGTAGCTGCAATGTGGTTCGCCTGGCCGGTAAGGTCGGCGCTGGCATGGTAATCCACGCCATCTTTTTTGAAGGCTGGGTTACGCAAGTAAGCCCACAGTACTGTCACCATCCCCAGCTCATGGGCACGTTCAAATGCTGCAGAAATTTCTTCTATCTGGCGGCGGGATTCTTCTGAACCAAAGTAAATCGTAGCCCCTACCGCTACCGCCCCCAGGTTAAATGCCTGCTCCACGCTTGCATACAGAGTCTGGTCATAAGTCGTTGGGTAGCTCAGGGTTTCGTTATGGTTCAGCTTCATCAGAAACGGAATACGGTGAGCATAGCGGCGGGAAACAGAGGCCAGCACACCATAAGTGGAAGCCACGCAGTTGCAACCAGCTTCTATTGCCAGTTCAACAATGTTTTTTGGGTCAAAATAGAGCGGGTTGGCAGCAAATGAAGCCCCGGCAGAGTGCTCAATGCCCTGGTCAACTGGCAGTATCGATAAATACCCGGTACCGGCCAGGCGGCCTGTGTTATAGAGAGTCTGCATGTTACGCAGTACAGCCGGTGGGCGGTTGTTGTCCACCATAACCCGGTCCACATAATCGGGGCCGGGCAGGTAAAGTTGTTCGGCGGAAATCGTCATACAACGGTGTTGCAGCAGGTTATCGGCGTCATTTCCAAGAAACTGAATAATATCGGTCATCATAAACTCCATTATTTGTCTCTGTTTGCCAGCGAACAATGCCTGAAACAAGCCGCCTTACCGCAGAAGAATTCACTGCCGGGAGCAGCCTGAACCCGGCTCATCATTCGCTGAGAAATATAACCGTAGCAGATTTTCAGGGGAGCCCCTTGTGTAAAAATGACATCCTGTAACTTCCCGTTAGCCCTGATTACAGGGGGAAGTGCTGGTTTACCCCTCTCGTGTTCCTCTCTCACAAAACCCGTATGGGTGCACACCGAATGGAACAGCTTCTCCAGCGTGCAGCCTTGCTTTCGACACACAACCACCGGCCGATTCGTGTACAACAAAACTGTTACACTGATCAAGTAATCATCACAAAGGTATTTCAAAGGTATTATTAAATGGTATTTTAAAGGAGTACCCTATCTGACATGAAGGATTAAACAATGAAAACCAAAGTCCAACTGTCATTCATGATGTTTGTTGAATGGTTTATCTGGGGCGCGTGGTTTGTGCCGCTGTGGTTGTGGCTCAGTAAAAGCGGCTTTACCGCAGGTGAAATTGGCTGGTCATATGCCTGCACTGCTATTGCTGCAATTCTTTCACCCATCCTGGTCGGCTCACTGACCGACCGCTTCTTCGCGGCGCAGAAAGTGCTGGCGTTATTGATGTTCGCCGGTGCCGTACTGATGTACTTCGCCGCACAGCAAACCCAGTTCAGTAGCTTCTTCCCGTTGCTGCTGGCTTACTCGCTGACGTATATGCCCACCATCGCGCTAACCAACAGTATCGCTTTTGCCAACGTGGATGACGTGGAGGCCGACTTCCCACGCATTCGTGTGATGGGAACCATTGGCTGGATAGCCTCTGGGCTGGCATGCGGCTTCCTGCCGCAGATGTTGGGCTACAACGACATTTCGGATACTAATGTTCCCTTGCTGATGACCGCTGGAAGCTCCGCGTTGCTCGGTGTTTTTGCCCTGTTCCTGCCGAATACGCCACCAAAGAGCACCGGCAAGCTGGATTTCAAAGTGATGCTCGGGCTGGATGCACTGGTTCTTCTGCGTGACAAAAACTTCCTGGTGTTCTTCTTTTGTTCGTTCCTGTTCGCAATGCCGCTGGCGTTTTACTACATATTTGCCAACGGTTATCTCACCGAAGTGGGCATGAAAAACGCCACCGGCTGGATGACGCTTGGCCAGTTCTCAGAAATCTTCTTTATGCTGGCGCTGCCATTCTTCACCAAACGCTTTGGTATTAAGAAGGTCTTACTGCTGGGCCTTATCACTGCGGCTATTCGCTATGGTTTCTTTGTCTACGGTGGCGCAGAGCAATACTTCACTTATGCCCTGTTGTTCCTCGGCATCTTGTTACACGGCGTGAGTTATGACTTCTACTACGTAACGGCGTACATCTATGTGGATAAAAAAGCGCCGGCACATATGCGAACTGCCGCACAGGGTTTGATTACGTTGTGTTGCCAGGGCTTTGGCAGCCTGCTGGGTTACCGCCTGGGTGGTGTGATGATGGAGAAAATGTTCGCATACCACGAGCCGGTGAATGGGCTGACCTTCAACTGGGCCGGGATGTGGACATTCGGCGCTGTCATGATTGCTGTGATAGCCATACTATTTATGCTGTTTTTCCGCGAATCGGATAAAGAGATCACCGCAATTGAGGTGGTTGATAGCGATAACGCGCTGACACAAGGGGAAGTTAAATGAAACAAGAACGTGTTCTCGGTGCTCTTTATGGGCAGGCGTTAGGGGATGCGATGGGCATGCCGTCTGAGCTGTGGCCAAGAAAGCGCGTCAAAGCGCACTTTGGCTGGATTGACCGCTTTTTACCTGGCCCCGCAGAGAACAATGCCGCCTGCTATTTTAACCAGGCTGAGTTTACTGACGACACCTCCATGGCGCTTTGTCTGGCTGATGCCATTATCGAATGTGACGGGCAGATCAATGCCGATGTTATCGGTAAGCATATTTTGCGCTGGGCAGAATCATTCGACGCCTTTAACAAAAATGTATTAGGCCCGACATCTAAAATTGCACTGAACGCCATTCGTGACGGAAAACCTGTGAGCGAGCTGGAAAACAACGGTGTGACCAACGGTGCAGCAATGCGTGCTTCACCACTGGGTTGCCTGTTACCCGCCACCCATCTGGCACAGTTTGTTGACCAGGTGGCACTGGCCTCCAGCCCAACGCATAAATCCGACCTGGCGATTGCTGGTGCTGTAGTAGTTGCCTGGGCGGTTTCCCGCGCTATTGACGGTAAAAGCTGGCAAAGCATTGCTGATGCCTTGCCCGGTATCGCCCGTTATGCGCAGGAAGCCAAACCAACGACTTTCAGCCCATCACTGGGGGCCCGCCTGGAACTGGCACTCAGAACCGTCCGCGAAGCAAACGGCACAGAATCCGCCAGCGAACAGGTTTACCAGTTGGTTGGTGCCGGTACCAACACCATAGAATCCGTTCCGGCAGCCATTGCGATGGTAGAGCTGGCCGGAACCGACCCGAACCGCTGCGCGATTCTATGTGCCAACCTGGGCGGCGATACGGACACCATTGGCGCAATGGCAACCGCCATTTGCGGCGCGTTGCACGGGGTACAGGCGATTAACCCGTCCCTTAAATCTGAACTCGACGCCGTTAATCAACTCGATTTCACCAGATACTGCGATGCTCTGCTGCGCTATCGGGAGCAAAGGGAGGATGTATGAATTCAGGTTTTGCCCACCAGCTTGAAACACTGCACGCCACACGCCCGCTTACTGTGCTGGGTGCAGCAGTCATTGACGTGATTGCAGACGCCTGGGCTTTACCATGGAGCGGTTGCGATATCGAGCTAAAACAGCAAGGGGTTAATATTGGTGGCTGTGCACTGAATATCGCCATCGCCCTGCAACGGCTGGGTATTACCGCGCAAAATGCCCTCCCCGTTGGGCACGGAGTGTGGGCCGATATCATTCGCAACGCAATGGCAAAACAGAGTCTGCATAGCGTGGTAGAAGCTGAAACGGGTGATAACGGTTGGTGCCTGGCACTTGTTGAGCCGGACGGCGAGCGTACATTTATGTCCTTCAGTGGCGTAGAAAACCAGTGGCAACCAGCGTGGCTGGCTAAACTCGATGTGCCCCCCGGAAGCCTGGTTTATCTTTCCGGATATCAACTGGTATCGCCGTGTGGTGAACTGTTGACGAGCTGGCTGGAAGGATTGCCGGATGTAACCGCGTTTATTGATTTCGGCCCGCGTCTTGCCGATATCTCTGATGCCCTGATGGCACGGATTATGGCCTGCCACCCCATAGTTTCGCTGAACCGCCAGGAGGCGCGGGTTGCCGCCGGGCGCCTGGGCGTAGCAGAGGAACAACTGGGAGAGGCATGGCAGCAACGGTTTGCCTCTGCACTGATTGTTCGCCATGACAAAGAAGGCGCCACCTGGTACGACGGCACTGAATCAGGCTATGTTCCGGCATTTCAGGCGACCGTTGTGGATACTATCGGCGCAGGCGACAGCCATGCAGGAGGAACGCTGGCGGGCCTTGCCGCGGGTTGGACTCTGGCTGACTCAGTAAGGCTTGGCAACGCAGTGGCTGCCTGGGTTGTCAGCCATCGTGGCGGAGACTGCGCCCCAACGCGTGAGGCGTTACTCCTCACACACAAAGACGTATAGATCGCTGCGGCAGTAGCTGATGCTATACTCAACCGGCCGGTGTTGCTGGTCAAGCGCCACTTGCTTAATCACCAGCACCGGTATTTTGTCATCCATACTGATATGTTCCTGAAATTCGCTGTCCGGCATGCGGGCGCTGACGCGTGAGCGGGTGCGCTGGGGGAATATATTCTGGCTGCGAAAGTAGTCATACAACGAGATACCAATCGCATCGGGATCATGGATTAACCCCGCCGGCACCCAGGACTCTTCAATTGACACAGCGTCTTCATCGACATAGCGAATACGCTTAAGCAAAAAAACATCGCTTTGCGGCGCAATCGACAACTGGCTGGCTACCTCTTCCGGGCATTTCACCACCCGTTTATTGACCCACAGGGTATTCGGTTTCTTACCACGCAACACCACCTGCTGAGAAAAACCGCGCGCCTCTTTCAGGGAATATTCAAAGATATTGTTGATTTGCGTGCCGTAACCACGAGCACGGGTTACCACGCCCTCTTCCTCCAGCGCCTGCATCGCTTTGCGTACCGTGATCCGCGACACCCCGGTCAGTTGGCTCAGGTCACGCTCGCCCGGCAGGATATTGCCGTGCTCCAGCAGGCCACTGCGCACCGCGTTTTTTACCGTTTCGGCAAATTTAAGGTACAGCGGCGTATTGTCGGGCGCGGCAATTCGTTCATTAAGGTGAGCAATTAACCGGGTATGCGCTTGTTCCATCTCTGTTTTTCTCTGGCCGGGGTTTCATGCCAGTATACCCTAAATAATTCGAATTGCAGGAAGGTGGCAAGCCAGTAACCCCCTGGTGCCTTACAACAGTATGCAACGGGGGGGAAAGAGCACAGCCAACGCACCTGCAACCTGAAATATGACAGATATTTACGGCTTACCACCACTCGTGAAAATGGTGAACCGGACCAATCCCGTGCCCCACTTCCAGCGTGTCGGCTTGCGCCAGCGCGGCAGTGAGCCAGTTTTTGGCCTCCTGTACTGTATCTGCCCAGGTATTATGCCGTGGGCGTAACGCTGCAAGAGCTGCAGAGAGCGTGCAGCCTGTGCCATGGGTGTTTTTGGTCAGCACGCGCGGTGTACTAAAACGCCATTCGCCATCACGGGTAAAGAGCCAGTCCGGGCTTTCCGCATCATTCAGATGCCCCCCTTTCATCAGCACTGCACCGCACCCCATCGCCAGTAGCGCCTGCCCCTGTGCTTTCATTTCACCTTCAGTTTGTGCAGATGGCGCATCTAACAGTGCGGCGGCTTCTGGCAGATTTGGGGTGATAAGCGCCACCTGCGGCAACAATTTTTTACGCAGCGTCTCGACGGCAGAGGCAGAAAGAAGCGGGTCACCGCTTTTGGCCAACATCACCGTATCAAGCACCACGTTGTGGCTCTGATAGCGGCGCAGTTGCTCTGCAACCGCCTCCACGATGTCGGCCTCTGCCAGCATGCCGATTTTAGTGGAATCAATACGCACATCACTGAGCACTGAATCCAGTTGCGCCGCGACAAAATCCGGCTCAATGCGGTAGACCGACTGCACGCCGCGTGTATTTTGCGCCACCAGTGCGGTTATCACCGAACACCCGTAAGCACCCAGCGCGGAGAACGTCTTCAAATCGGCCTGAATACCCGCGCCACCACTGGGATCTGTTCCGGCTATGGTCAGAGCATTAATTCTTTTCATGCCAGAGCCTCTTCACTGAGGTTCCACAAAGCATCCAGCATGGCCGGGACAAAACTTCCCGGGCCGTTGCTTGCTGCAACTGCAAGCTCCCCGGCGCGGGACATAATCCGGCACGCACCCGCCACATTGACCAGCCTGTCGCCCGGTAACGCGCAACTGGCGGCAACCACAGCAGAAAGCGCACACCCGGTGCCCACAACAGATGTCATTAATACATCGCCACCTGGTACAGCCAGAGTGCGCTCACCATCAGTGACATAATCCACCTCACCTGTCACAGCAACAACAGCCCCGGTGCTACGGGCAAGGCGCATGGCTGCATCTATTGCCTGCTCTGCAGGCTGCAACGAATCCACCCCGCGCCCGCCAGTACCGGTACCTGCCAACGCCATAATTTCTGATGCATTGCCCCGTATAGCCGCCGGGCGAAGTTCACAGGCCTGATGGGCAAATGTGGTACGCAACTGCAACGCACCCACCGCAACCGGGTCCAGCGCCCAGGGTTTACCCGCGTTATTGGCTGCATGAATCGCTGCCATCATACCTGCGGCTCGCAGTACCGTAAGTGTGCCAACATTAATCAGTAAGGCATCTGCCAGGGCTGCGAATTGTGCGGCTTCCTGCTCGTCTGGCACCATCGCGGGGGACGCGCGTAAAGCAAGCAAGGTATTGGCAGTGAAGGTTTGAACCACATCATTGGTCAGGCAATGCACCAGTGGGCGGTGAGTATGGAAGTGTTGTAAAACGTTGGCGGCTTGATTGCCGCACAGCAGGTCAGGTTGCATTACAGGCTCCTGTCCGGCGTGAAGAAGCGATACCAGACAGGTATCTGACTTCCCTACGCTGGCATTATCCAGATCAGGTATTACGGGTATTTCTCAGCCTTCACAAGGAAGGGCACCCCGAGTCATTTAGCGTAAATATCTATGCTGTTGCCAGATTAGGTCAAGTGAGCAGTTGAAGCAAGCTTGTCTGTTGTGGAATGGAGAAACGCAAGGCTGAATGATTTGGCGATGATTTTACCTTTCACTCACTGCACATTTATCCCCATAAATAGGAAAGTCGCTGTTGATGGTGCTAGTGAGGCTCCATAAACGAAGGTAGTTCAGGTACTGGCAATACAGACAACACTTTTAGCCGTTGAAGTGTACGCGCCTGAGCACGCTCCAGATGATCACGCAGGCAGGCAGCGGCCAACTCCCAGTTACCTTTCAATAGCATTTCATACACCAGGCAATGCTCTTCAAGCATGGCGGTCTCAACTGGAATGGAAAGTAGATCGTAAAATATACGTGTAACAATAAAGGGAGACTGGTTCTGTTGCAGAATTTGCATCATTAACTTGTTGCCTGCAGGTTCAAGGCATCGTATGTGCAAATCCTCTTCCAAACCATCAAGTTCAGCTGTTGTAAGCTGCTTACCTTTATATTTGCGAATTTTATCCAGTAACGATTCCAGCCAGTCAACAGGCAAATGCTTTCCCGCTTTACGCAAAGCAGTTGGCTCAAGACTGGTACGGATTTCAAAATGGTCTGCAATTTCTCGGGCTGTTAATGGGCCGGTTAACCACTGTGAGTAAGGTTCTTTTTCTACTAACCCTTTGTCGCGTAAACGCATCAGGCTTTCGCGAACCACGGAACGGCTAATGTTATAGTGCTGAGCGGCTTTTTGTTCATTAACCAGATAGCAACCAAACACCATAGCAGTGGAAAGAACGAGCTGAAGATTTTCCAGTACCTTTTCGCCACTGCTGCGGGTATCAACCAGCTCTTGTTCTTCATCAAGCCCCAGTAATTCACGCGTCAGGGCAATACGCAACGGTTCAACTTCTTGCTCATCCTGCGCCACGATAAAACCACGGCCTTCGAAACGTGCAATCAACCCTGCGTCATGTAACAAGCTCAATGCACGCCGTACCGGTACCCGGCTGGTGCCAAAGAGTTGCGCCAGAGGCCCTTCCAGCAAGACCAGCCCCTGAGGAATACGCTTTTGTACCAATATGTTATGTAATACCTGGCGAATTACTTCATAACGCGCGGTGCTTGTCTCTTCTGTTCCTGCTGGCACACTCGTTGTCTGCATGGTCATGTCACTGATACTGTTTTCATCAAGATACATTATCACAACTTTTAGACAGGCATATGCACTGTAAGGCAGGCACGCTTATAGTGCATAACGCACAACAATGGATCATAAATAAAAATATACATTTAATAATGTACAAACCTTTTTCTTCGCTCCATTTTATTTCACATTCCAAAAACAAAATAAATACTTGATTTTCTTTAATTTTATTTACAAATAGTCAATAAAGTTAAGTTTAACCTCTCTTTTAAAACAAAAAATGGCATCAGTATTGCTAAATATAAATGTATTTTGATTTTAAATGTACATTTAAGGATGCATATGAATGCCGAGTCGGTTCGCCAGCAATTCCAGAAAGGCCAAATTGATGCCTGTGATATTGCAGCACTGTTTGCCCAGGGGATAATCACCCCACTGGAGTTTACGGAATCATGCCTTGAAGCGGCACGGAACTCGCATGGTATCTTTATCACTGTAACAAGCGAGCGTGCTATACAAGAGGCTGCGGCCTCAACCTGTCGTTGGCAGCAAAAGAAAGCACGCAGCGCACTGGACGGTATTCCGGTGGTCTGGAAAGATTTATTCGATATTGAATCAACTCTTACCAGCGCAGGCTCGGCAACACGAGCGTCCAGCCCAGTGGCAACAACGGATGCCGCTCTGGTTGAACAGTTAACCCAGGCTGGAATGGTTACACTGGGGAAAACAAACTTAAGTGAATTTGCCTTCTCCGGGTTGGGTATCAATCCGGTGTTTGGCACACCTTTTATCTATTCCCATAATGGCGTACCGCACGTACCTGGTGGGTCTTCAAGTGGCTCCGCACGAGCTGTTTCTGAAGGGATCGCCTGTTTTGCCATGGGGACAGATACAGCAGGATCAATCCGAATACCTGCTGCGTTCAATGGCATAACTGGCTACCGAGCCAGCCGCCACCGCTACCCGGATAAGGGCGTATTTCCTCTTGCTACATCGCTCGATACGCTTGGGCCGCTGTGTCGCAGTGTACGTGATGCCCTAACGCTGGACGAAATCCTGTGTGGTTCATCAGAGCAACTCTCACGCACACCATCCTTTATTGCCGATACCACTTTGTTGGATCAAGCGAGCAGCGAAGTACGCGAGCACGGCTATCACTGCCTGGATCGCATGGAAGCATTTGGTTTTGCGGTACAGCGCCGACCACTGTCAGCTTTCCACAACGCATTGGCATGGATTGCCGAAAATGGATGGCCCGGAGCGATTGAAGCGTTCCGGTTACATGCCTCACTGCTCTATTCTGCTGCAGCAGAAAAAATGGATCCTTTTATTCGTAACCGTCTTATTCAGTCTGGACAATTACGCCCTGAATTACTTGATGAATTCCAACACCTTCGCCCTATATGGCAACACGCACTGGCTGAAGAATTAGGCGATGCAGTGCTGGTCACACCGACAGTTGCACATACCGCCCCACCTTATCTGCCGTTGGAGGATGCCAATGTATTCACCAACACAAATAGCGCCACTCTGCGCTTAACCATGCCGGGTAGCTTACTCGATATGCCCGGAATCACCCTGCCTGTTGGTACAACACCCGATGGACTGAATACCAGTTTGTTGTTCTCGCTACCTGCTGGCGAGGACTACCGGCTGCTACAGACTGCCAGTGTGTTGGCCAATGCTCTTTTACCTGGCAATACAGCTCAGGGAAATTTTTCTCCCAATAACTTTTAAGGAACTAAAACATGGCCAAAGAAATTCTTTGCGCATTTGGCGTAGACGTTGATGCCGTTGCTGGTTGGCTCGGTTCTTATGGCGGTGAAGACTCACCAGATGACATTTCACGTGGGTTGTTTGCGGGTGAAGTCGGTGTACCGCGCTTATTGAAAATGTTCAAAGAGAAGAACCTGAAGACAACCTGGTTTATTCCTGGCCATTCCATAGAGACCTTCCCGGAGCAGATGAAAGCCGTCGTCGATGCAGGCCACGAAGTCGGCGTTCATGGTTACAGCCACGAAAACCCAATTGCCATGACACCCGCGCAAGAAGAAGCCGTGCTGGATCGCAGTATTGAATTGGTGACAGAACTTGCCGGTAAACGCCCAACAGGTTATGTCGCCCCATGGTGGGAATTCAGTAATGTCACAAATGAGTTATTGCTGAAGAAAGGAATCAAGTATGACCACAGCCTGATGCACAACGATTTTCATCCCTACTATGTCCGGGTTGGCGATAGCTGGACGAAAATCGATTACAGCAAGCACCCTGAAACCTGGATGAAACCTTTGGTGCGGGGTGAAGAAACCTCACTGGTTGAGATCCCTGCCAACTGGTATCTCGACGATCTTCCCCCAATGATGTTTATCAAAAAGTCGCCGAACAGCCATGGTTTTGTTAACCCCCGTCACCTTGAGGAAATGTGGCGTGATCAGTTCGACTGGGTTTATCGCGAAAACGACCATGCCGTGTTCACGATGACCATCCACCCTGATGTTTCCGGCCGCCCTCAAGTTCTGCTGATGCTGGAGCGCCTGATTGAGTATATCCGCAGTCATGAAGGGGTACGTTTTGTGACCTTCGATGAAATTGCTGATGACTTCAAAGCGCGAAAACCGCGCTGACTATTGCGAAGTGCTGGCGTAATGGCAGGACAGGTAAATGTTCTGCCATCACACCAGGCAATGCAGTCTCTAACCCCTGACAGAGTGATAACGCTATGAGCATTTTTAAAAAAATCTCCGTAAATGGCTGGCAGCCACAGCAGTTAACCATCAGAGATGTCAAATTTGCCACCTGGATTGCTTTTTTCGCCTGGGTCTTTGCCGTCTACGATTTCATTCTTTTCGGTACATTATTGCCAGAAATTGGCGGCCACTTTGGCTGGAGTGAAATTGAACAGGCAGAAATTGCCACCTGGGTTGCTGTCGGTGGTGCCGTCATCGCACTGGCAATTGGACCACTGGTCGACCGCCTTGGCCGCCGTATGGGTATTATGGTTACTGTTGGCGGCGCCGCATTGTGCTCTTTACTGACTGCGGTGGGTGGAGCGTGGGGTAAAGGTGCCCTGACAGCGATCCGTTCAGTTGCAGGGCTTGGCTATGCAGAGCAGACCGTCAACGCAACTTATCTGTCTGAACTCTACACCGCGCTGGATGATCCCCGCCTGAATAAACGTAAAGGTTTCGTTTACAGCCTGGTACAAGGTGGCTGGCCTGTTGGCGCACTGGTGGCCTCCGCACTCACAGCAATTCTGATGCCCATTATCGGTTGGCAAGGCAGCTTTATTTTCGCCGCTATCCCTTCATTGGTTATCGCTGTCATGTCACTGAAACTGAAAGAGACCCCGCAGTTTCAGGTGCAGAAAAAAATTCAACAGTTACGCGAGCAAGGCAATGAGCAAGATGCGCGTCAGGTAGCGGCTGATTACCAGGTTGCATATGAAGAGCAGCATCGTAGTGGCATAAGCAGTGTGTTTCGTGGGCCTTCACTTCGAGCCACATTGGTGCTGGGCGGCGCAGTACTGATTAACTGGTTCGCAATCCAGATATTCAGTGTTCTGGGCACCACTGTAATAACCAAAACCCATGATGTGTCCTTTAGTAACTCGCTGCTGATTCTTATCCTCTCAAACCTGGTGGGTTACTGTGGTTATCTGGTGCATGGTTGGCTGGGAGACCGTATTGGCCGACGCAACACCATTGCTGCTGGCTGGATGATGGGTGGGATAGCGTTTGCTGGCATGCTCTACTGCCCCGATAACTTTGCCACCATTGTTGTGCTCTACAGTATTGGGTTGTTCTTCCTCATTGGCCCTTACGCTGCAGCACTGTTTTTTATCAGCGAAAGCTTCCCCACTGCCATACGGGCTACTGCCGGTGCACTGGTTGGAGCAATGGGCCCAGTGGGCGCTATTGTCGCAAGCCTTGGAACTACCAGCGTATTAAGTAACGGAGGCCACTGGCAAGATGCCGCGCTGTGGTTTGGCGCAGTACCGTGCTTTATCTCCGGCATCATTATTCTGTTTGCCCGCGCACAAGCCCATAACAGTGTTGCGGTGAACGCCATGCCAACCACTCAGCCACAGGCGTAAGGAAATCTAATGAAAGTATCAGTCTCTCAACCTGTTGCCGCCATTAGTGGTGCAGCCAGTGGTATTGGCCTGGCTCTGGCTACTTTGTATGCCAGGCGTGGAGTGCGTGTGATTGCGGGTTATTACCCGCAAGACCCTCACGACGTTGTTGCCGCGGCCGCACAGGTAGAAGCCGCTGGTGGAGACGCACTATGGTTACCTTTGGATGTCGCTTCAACGGATTCCGTCAACACGTTCATCTCCAGGGGTATAGCCCACTTTGGGCAACTTGATTATGTCATAGCAAATGCTGGCATTCTGCGGCGTTCCCCTATTGAAGAGATGAGTGATGAACGCTGGAACGACATGTTAAATGTCGATTTAACCGGTGTTATGCGCCTGTTTCGCACTGCAGTACCGCATTTGGGTGCCGATGCCAGCTTAGTTGCCATCTCATCCATCGCTGGGGGGGTTTATGGCTGGCAGGAGCATGCTCACTACGCGGCTGCCAAAGCGGCAGTGCCCGGAATCTGCCGTTCACTGGCAGTTGAGCTCGCACCCAAAGGCATGCGTTGCAATGCCATCATTCCAGGGTTGATTGAAACCCCACAATCACTGGATGAACAAAACTCTCTCGGCCCGGACGGCCTGGCCAAAGCGGCGAAAGGTATTCCATTACAACGCGTTGGGCGGCCTGAGGAAATCGCTAAAGTGATTGCTTTCCTGACCAGCACTGAAAGTAGCTACCTCACCGGGCAAAGCCTGATTGTTGATGGCGGTCTTACCGTCCGCTGGCCAGACTGAGGAGGAAAAATGCAATTACAAAATAAACGCTGCGTGATTACAGGTGCAGCCAGCGGCATTGGTGCCGCTATTGCTCAATTATTTGCGAGGGAAGGCGCGTTACTGGTACTAACTGACTGTAACGGCAGCAAACTCGACAACATGGTAACAGAATGCCAGCAATCCGGCGCACAGTGCTGTGGTGTGGTGGCTGATGTAGGTGAAGTCAGTGGCGCAACAGCTGCAGTAGACCATTGCCTGGCGTTATATGGCAGTATAGATGTGCTGGTTAATAACGCGGGAATGCTAACCCAAGCTCGTTGCACTGATCTCACACTGGACATGTGGGAAAAGATGATGGACGTGGACTTACGCAGCGTGTTTTTAGCAACACAGCGTGCACTGCCATCGATGCTGGCACAGCGCTCCGGGCGCATTATCAACATTGCTTCTCAGCTCGGGATCAAAGGCGGTGCGGAGTTGTGTCACTACTCTGCCGCCAAAGCTGGCGTCATCGGCTTTACCAAATCACTGGCACTTGAAGTATCGGCCAGTAATGTACTGGTGAACGCCATTGCTCCAGGACCAATTGAAACACCATTGATTGATGGCATTAATCACGCCTGGAAAGAAGCCAAGTCAGCGGAGTTGCCCCTGGGCCGTTTCGGCAAGGCCTTCGAAATAGCCCCCACTGCATTACTTCTCGCCAGCGAACCGGGGGGAAATTTATTTGTTGGCCAAACTCTCGGCCCTAATTCTGGCGATGTTATGCCCTAACGGAGAAGAACATGTGTGGCGTTTGTGGTCTGCTTGATAATGGCCCGCAGTGGAGCGATCCACTGCGCCAGGAATTACCACAGCGCCAGTTGCGATTGCAGCAACTGGCGCTGCTTAACCGTACGCTGAAACCCTGGCACTTAACACTGAGCGAATTTCATAATAGCTGGCTGCTTGCCAGCCCTACAGGCCAGCAAACACTGGTGCATTCTCTGGATATATTGTGGAAGGAAGCAGAAAAAATGATTCACCAGCCTGTCGACCCACTGAATGATAACTGGTTGGAAACGCTAAGAAAATAACCCAAGAAACCTGGGGGTTACACACATCACACCGCTTGCGATCCACAAATGTGCTAACTCTCCAGGCTAGTGCTCAATACGCTATCACTCAGAAGGCTTTTCAATGCAACATGAAGAAAAACTGCCACTACATATACTGAGCGGCTTCCTCGGTAGCGGGAAAACCACGCTATTGAAAAGTTGGCTTGCCCAACAAAACCTCAATGATATTGCATTGCTGGTTAACGAATTTGGAGAGGTTGGCATTGACCACCACCTGCTTAATGAAGTAGCCCCCGACACCATTCTTCTTCCCAGTGGATGTGCCTGTTGCCAAATTCGCGGTGAGTTAAAAACCGCCTTGCTCAACCTTTATGAGCGCCGAACCCGCGGCCTGCTGCCACCGTTCAGCCAGGTTATTCTGGAAACATCAGGCCTGGCCGACCCCGCTTCGATATTGTCCACTTTATTGCATGACAGCCAACTTCGTCACCATTTCACCCAGGGTACCATGGTCACGTTAGTCGATGCAGAACATGCCAGGCAGCAGGCAGATAACCAACCTGAGTGGCTGGCTCAGGTAAGCGCGGCTGATAAACTACTGATTAGCAAAAGTGACCGGGTGGAGCCTGCACAAGTTGATTCACTGCATCAGTGGTTACAGCAAATTAATTCGTTGGCAGAACTCAGTGACACTCGCCAGGCACTTGGCGCACCACAACAACTGTTTCAACAAAGCGTTGTTCGGGGTACACGTGAGCGGCGTTTTCGCTGGTTGGGGGCTTGTGCCAACGAAGACTTTACCCTAAATGCCACACACCACCATAACGCGCATCCGGTCACACAAACCTGTATTATCACACTTCAGGAATCATTGAACTGGCCCGCATTTGCGATTTGGTTATCTCTGCTCCTGCACAGCCATGGTGGTTCAGTATTACGTATGAAAGGTATTTTGCGTGTTAGCGGTAGTACCTCACCGATTGTTATTCATGGTGTACAGCATTCACTTCACCCGCCAGTGCATCTGGACGATTGGCCTGGGGAGTTAGAGAATTCAAAGCTCGTATTTATTTTGCGTGGTCTGGATGCAGATCTTTTACAGAAATCGTTTAACCGCTATATGCAGGCGTTACAGGAGACCTGAAGAATGAATTCTGCGGCAATGGTCAATGATCAACTCACATTACGCGTGTTGGGTACCTCTGTCACATTGCTGGAATTATTACGGGTACGTGCAGAACAGGATCTCGGGATAAAAATAGAGTACCTGTTACATAGTGTGGAAGATGCGCAGCGTATCGCCGTAATGCAACCTGAAAGTTACGATATTTATGACCAGTGGTTCCATAACATAGATTTTGTCTGGCCTGCCCGTGCCATCCAGCCTCTGGAAATCAAGCGGCTAAAATACTGGGATGAAGTCAATGAGCTGGCCAAGCAAGGTACATTGAGTCCGGATGGTAAAGTTGCCGATGGGAGCGTGCCTTCGCAGCGTCTTTACGTACAACGCGACCTTTCACTCAGTAGCCACCCCAGCAACCTGATAAGTATGTTGCCCCTGACCCATAATGCCGATAGTTTTGCCTATCACACAGACCTGCTCCCTGCCTCACTACGCGGTCAACAAGAAAGCTGGGGGTGGTTGTTCGATGATGCGCTAACAGGCCAGGTCGCACTACAGGAAGATGCGGCAATGGGTGGTATTGATGCTGCACTGGCAATGCAGGGTGCTGGGCTTGCAAGGTTTAACAATATTGGTAATTTATCACTCGATGAAATCGATGTACTGACCAATGCCCTGGCAAGGCTCAATCGCCATGGGCATTTTGCTGCATTCTGGTCCACTCAGGACCAGGCTTGTGAGTTAATCGATAACCACCAGGTTGAAGTACAAAGCTTGTGGGCTCCTATCTATTTCCGCCACCACTTCCATCAACGGGGTTACAAAATGGCACATCCCCGTGAAGGGTATCGGGCGTGGTATGGCGGCATGTCTCTCTCACGTTGCGCTACCGGGAAAATCAAAGATGCAGCCTATGAATACCTGAACTGGTGGCTGTCTGGCTGGCCGGGCGCGGTTATGGCTCGCCAGGGGTACTATATTTCGAATCCAGAGCGCAGCCGGGCATTCCTTTCATCAGCCGAGTGGGATTTTTGGTATGGCGGGAAACCCGCAACAGAAACACTGTTTGATGCACTTGGTGCCCCGTTAATTGCTAAAGGCGAAATACGGGATGGTGGCAGCTATGAACAACGCATGAGCCACATCGCCGTGTGGAACTCTGTTATGGATGAACACAATTATCTGACACGGCAATGGCAGGAAGCGCTAAAAATAAAATAAGTGGTAATGTGCCTGCTGTGAATATTGCCAGGCACTCTCCTTCGTTTGTACCGGCTAAAGGAATTGGTGGTTTTCATTTTGAACGGGAAGTAGCAGACCCGGAACACCAGTCTGCCCGGCTATTCTTTACGTTGTCACGGGGGCGATGGCGCGCCAGCCAGGAGGCTGACGCGAAATGATTACGCAACTGCGGGTTGCCCCGCCAGGAAGCCCTCGGCCAACTGAGTTACCCGCGCAATCGCCTGGTAAAGCGCCTGCGGTGTCACTTTCCCTGGCATATTTTGCATATCGGGCGCGATAACCGATTCCTGGACAATGGCATCCAGCTCTTCAGGATTAAGGTCGGCAATGTCAGCAAGGCGCAGTGGTACTGCACAGGCATGGGCCAGAGCAATGGCTTCCAGCATTTCTTCGTCACTGCGATTTTCCAGCGCCAGCAAGCACAGGTTGCCAAAACCCACTAATAAACCGTGGCCGAATTCACGTGTTTTATCGCAAACAGTAAAGCCTTCATAGATTGCGTGTGCGGCTGCAGCATGTGCGCCACTGCTCATCAGCGATGTCAGCCCGGCGAACATAAAAATGGCATCCAGCACTTGTTCCAGCGCAGGGTTGGATTGCCCGGCACGGGCAGCTTCACAGGCTTCACCACCAAAAGTGGCAATCAGGTCATAACAAATACGGCTGTTGGCGCTGGAAGCACAGGCAATTCCACTCAGTTGGGTATGCTGTTCGCCAATAGCGCGGAATTCATACCATTTTGCCAGAGTGTCTCCCAGGCCAGCCGCCAACCAGCGCAGCGGCGCGCGTGCCAATAATTCGCTATCGATAATTGCGGCATGGGGAGCCTGAGGCAACGGGTAGAGATCACGAAAATGCCCGTCATCATGGTAACGAATAGTTAAGGGAGTCACCGCTGCACAAGTAGCAGCAATGGTGGGAACAGTAATAACCGGCACATGTGCCGCAACGCCCACCGCCTTACAGGTATCCAGAGATTTTCCGCCGCCTACGCCAATAATGACATCAGCCCCCAGAGTTTCCACGCAACCCGCAAGGCGGGTGATGTTGCTTTCGCTGGACTGCCCACCAAACCACTCACAACCCACCAGAGTTACGCCACTTAAGCTCAGTTGTTCGCGAATGGTGGATTCGGTGGCCGCAAGGGCCTGATGCCCGCCAATCACTAATGCCCGCTCACCCGCCTTAGCACATATTTCGCCAAGCTGAGCAATCACTCCCGGCCCCCGCAGTATCTGTGCCGGAAAAATGATGTTTTGAGCGCTCATAGTACCTCTCCCTAATTTGTATGCTTGTGTATGACAATAAAAGTAATCGCTCACCGGCCCAAACGCACCAAACTGATGCACAAAATGCACTACTAACGAACAGTTCCCCAAACGGGCAACCATGCGTAGATACAGCGCAGGCAGGCAAGCAGCGAATCACTTCACAAGAAGGGTGACTGAGCAGGCGATAACCTTTAATACAAGCAAGGGTTGTGCCACAACTGGCACAACCCTTGTGAGAAAAAATAGAGCACGGTTATATTACCAGGCAACTATGCACCATCCCCCGACAACTATGCACCATACCCCGGCAACAATGCAGTGATAGCTTCCGGCCACTGTTCACGAGAAGCCCACAGGCGCATATTTTCGATATCTGGTGCCATCAGGCGGTCTTTTTCAAGGAAAGAGACGACTGCGCGAATAGATGCCAGTTCCGCCTCCAGGTAGCTGGCGCTTTGTAATGGGCGGTGGAACTCAATCCCTTGTGCGGCAGCCATAGCTTCAATGCCCACGACCACGCTGGTGTTAAAACACATATCCCGCAGGCGGCGGGCAGCGCCCGTTGCCATTGAAACGTGGTCTTCCTGGTTTGCCGAAGTGGGCAGGCTGTCCACACTGCCTGGGTGAGCCAGTGATTTATTTTCTGAAGCCAGTGCAGCCGCTGTCACCTGGGCAATCATAAAGCCGGAGTTAACCCCGCCATCTTTCACCAAAAATGGCGGCAGGCCAGACAAACCGCTGTCGAGCAACAATGCCATACGGCGTTCAGAAATCGCCCCAATTTCCGCAACCGCCAGCGCAATAATATCTGCAGCAAACGCAACCGGCTCTGCATGGAAGTTACCACCAGAAATAACATCGCCGTTATCCGCAAACACCAGCGGGTTATCAGATGCGGCATTGGCTTCAATGCGTAAAATGCGCGCAGCATGCGTCAGGTTGTCCAGGCATGCGCCCATCACCTGCGGAACACAACGAATAGAATACGGGTCCTGAACCCGGCCACAATGTGCATGAGAAGCCACAATTTCGCTGTCGGCCAGCACTTCACGCAACGCTGCCGCCACTGCAATTTGCCCGGCCTGGCCACGTGCTTCATGAATACGCGCATCCAGGGGTTTCACCGAGCCTTTAATCGCTTCCAGCGAGAGTGCGCCAGCCATCAACCCGGCAGCAAACACCCGCTCTGCTTCAAATAACCCGGAAAGTGCCAGTGAGGTGGAAACCTGAGTACCATTCAGTAATGCCAGGCCTTCTTTTGGCCCTAATTCGAAAGACTTCAGCCCGGCCAGCGCCAGACCGTCAACAGCCGGGATCTTTTCACCATTAACCCGTACCTGGCCTTCGCCAATCAGCATCAGAGATAAATGCGCCAGCGGTGCCAGGTCGCCAGAAGCGCCAACCGAGCCTTTTTCCGGAATGCAGGGCATAACACCGGTATTAAACAAGGCAACCAGTGCGTCGATAATCTCCGGGCGAATACCAGAATGGCCGCGCGAGAGGCTCAGAACCTTGGTTGCCATAACCAGCCGGACAACGTTATCCGGTAAATCACTGCCCACCCCAACACTGTGAGATAACACCAGGTTGCGTTGCAATTCAGCAAGGCGGTCAGCCGGAATCCGGGTTTGCGCCAGTTTGCCAAACCCGGTGTTAATGCCGTAAACCACCTCACCGGTATCAACAATATCCAGTACCCGTTGTTGTGCAGCCTCAATACTGGCACGGGCCTCTTCAGCCAACGCCAGCTGTACATTACCCTGGTAAATTTGGCGTAATTCCACCAGCCCAATATGGCCGGGATGAAGTTCACAACGGGTTAAGTGTGGGGTAGTTGCAGCCATAGTCTATTCCTGTATATACAAGTGTAGCGAAAAAAAATCTGTTAGTTAAAACGCCTTGCGAGCACCTGCTCTCATGGCTTCATATGGCACTGGCCGCAGCATCATAAAGGTGAGCCAGTGCAACTTAGTTAGTGTGCCAGCATGGTTTCTGCCCGGATTTCTTCAGTAACCCGAGCCTTAAGAGCCATAAACTCTGGCGATGTTTTCAGCCGGTAATCCCGTGGATGTGGGAAATCAACCGGTACTTCCGTCTTGATTCGGCCTGGGCGGGCACTGAAGATAGCTACTTTATTTGCCATAAAGATGGCTTCGTCAATATCGTGCGTCACAAAGAGTACTGTTTTGCGCGATGCCTCCCAAATTGATAACAACAGCTCTTGCATCATGACCCGTGTTTGGTTATCTAGCGCGCCGAAGGGTTCATCCATCAGTAGCACTTTCGGGTCGTTCGCCAGTGCGCGGGCAATCGCCGTGCGTTGTTGCATACCGCCGGAAAGCTGGCGCGGGAAGTGTTGCTCAAACCCACGTAACCCGACTTTATGAATGAAATAGTCACTGCGGGCTTTCTGTTCTGCTTTAGCGATTCCCCGCTCCTGCAAACCGAAGCGAATATTTTGTTCCACCGTCAGCCAGGGAAACAGTGTATAGCTTTGAAAGACCATACCCCGGTCTGCCCCTGGGCCTTCAACTCGCTCACCATCCAGCCACACTTCGCCGCTTGTGGGCGTATCCAGCCCGGCGACAATGCGCAGCAAAGTCGATTTACCACACCCGGACGGGCCAAGAATGGTAATAAAATCGTTTTCATTCACCTGGTAATCTACCGGCAACAGCGCCTGAGTTTGTTCCCCGTTAGGCCCCTGGAATACCCGCTCCACCTGGCGAATGCTGAGTTTGGGATAATGCATTACAGTGAACTCCACATAAACAGGCGGCGGTTAACCGCTTTAAACACCAGATCAGACAGCAAACCAATCACCCCGATAACAATAATCCCGAAGATCATTTGCCCGGTATTAAGCAATGCCTGGCTGTCTACAATCATGTGGCCTATCCCACTCGATGAACCAATCAATTCAGCTACGATGACATAGGTCCACGCCCAGCCAAGCACCAGGCGCAATAACTCGGCAATTTCGGGCGCGGCGCCCGGAATTATCACCCGGCGTACCACACTCTTATTCGTGGCCCCCAGGGTATACGCCGCTTCAACCAGGTCACGGCGGGCTGCACCTACAGTAACGGCCACCATCAGGGTTATCTGGAAAAATGACCCAATAAAAATGACCAATACTTTTTGTAACTCCCCAACCCCGGCCCACAGAATCAGCAGTGGAACAAAGGCCGATGCGGGCAGGTAACGGCAAAAGGAAATAAACGGTTCGAAGAACGCTTCAACCATCTTCCAGGAACCCATCATTATGCCCAGAGGAACACCCAGGGCTGCCGCCAGGATAAAGCCTGCCAATACCCGGAAAATAGTCATGCCTACATCACCGGCAAAACCATAATCCCGAAACAGGTAGAACCCTTCTTCCAGCATAGTGGCTGGGTTGGCAAGGAATGTCGGCGAAATCAGGCCAGTAAACGTCGCCAATGCCCACACGGCAAAAAAGAGAATAAAAAAGCAAATACCCAACAAGATACGGTGGCGAAGATTCACCGGGCGCAACGGCACCATTAATGGGTTATGCCACACCTTTTTACTGGCCGGCAACGGAGCCGGCTCAGCAAAATGCGATGTGCTATTAACGTTAGTTTCTGCGACCTGGCTTGCAGGACTTGTCATATCACGATCCTTCATTACTTGTTCACATACTGCGCATCGTACAGTGTGCTGATATCCGGCGTTTTACGCAGGATTTTCATTTCGGTCAGCAGGTGAGCGGCTTCATTACTGAAGGTGGTAATCTCGCCACTAAAGAATTTTTTATTTGCCGCACGGTCTTGCCAACGCAAGTAACTGGCTTCCTCGGCGAACTGTTTACCGGTTTCTTTTACTGCCGCACCCATAATTTCATTCGCTTTTTCCGGATCTTTTTTGATCATATCCAGCGCATCAAAATAGCTGTCTACCAGACCCTGAGCCGCTTTCGGGTTGTCTTTCAACCAATCTGGCGTACAACCTAACGTGTCCATCACAACCGGGTAATCAAGCGTAGTGGCAAGGATCTTGCCCTTTTCCGGGTTCTGGCGGATTGAGGATAAATAGGGCTCATAACTGACTGCGGCATCGTTCTGACCAGCAATAAAAGCACGAGCAGCTGCATCCGGGCCAAGTGTTGCCAGTTTGACATCTTTCATGCTCATGCCATTTTTATCGAGGATCCATGCCAGCAGGAAGTAAGACGATGTCCCTGGCGCATCCACACTGATGGTTTTGCCCTTAAGATCAGTGATTTTAGTGATACCGTTACGCACGGCGATACCGTCCGCCCCGTAGGATTTATCTAACTGGACAATTTGCTTAATCGGTACGCCGCTGGCGTTCCAGGTCAGGTAGGTTTCCACAGTGGTCGCAGCGCATTGCAGTGAACCGGAAGCAATAGCCAGATGGCGGGATTGCTGTGGCACCATTTTCAGTGTCACATCCAGGCCATGCTTTTTAAAAATGCCAGTTTTCTGTGCCAGAGTCAGTGGTGCAAACCCTGTCCAGCCAGAAATACCAATGACGACGGGCGTATCGGCAGCCTGTGCAAGACCACCAGTAACTGCACTGATTGCCAGTGCCACGCCACACACAGACAAGACGCGCTTCAATCTGTTTTTTGCATTTTTTTTGTTCATCGACCACTCCTGAAAAAGCAACCTGTTAATGGAAAGTGATAACCCCAAATGCTGTGCTGAACGCCCAATACTACTACCTGGAAATGCGATAAAGGCGGACGCGTATAGTCTTGTCTATACAAGCAACAGTCACAAAGTTGCAATGCCTGTGCCAGCTTTATTTAAACCCGGAACAGTGGGGATAACAGGCAGGAGAGAGGAAAAGGTGTGCATAACAACAGGGCGAACGCCCCAATACAGTGCATGCCCTGCGCACAAGCGGGGCATGCGCTAACCAGAGTTTTATCAGGCCGGTCGGCTTTCCAGGGCCGGTAACGCATTCTCACCATAGTTATTCGATGAGCCACTGGATTTCAGCGTAAAGCTGTTAACGCTTTCCAGTAAAGCGGCAGCGTGGTGATGGAGCTGGCTGGCGGCTTCACTGGATTGCTGAGACAACGTGGCATTTTGTTGCGTAGCTGAATCCATATGCGTAACAGCGAGGCTCACCTGCTCAATACCCGCACTTTGCTGGTTACAGGCAACAGAGATAGTTTCCACCAGTTGTGATACCTGGCGAATGTTATTCAACATCTGTTTCATCGCCACCCCTGCTTCCCCGGCAAGGTCGTTGCCTTGGGCAATGCGGCTGGAAGTGCGGCTTATCAGAGTATTAATCTCTTTCGCAGCATTAGACGAACGCTGTGCCAGCGCCCGCACTTCACTGGCAACAACCGCAAAGCCTCGCCCTTCAGTACCTGCTCTTGCGGCTTCAACAGCGGCGTTAAGCGCCAATATATTGGTCTGGAACGCAATACTCTCAATCACCGTCACGATACTGTTTATTTCTGTAGAGAAGCGGTTGATATCGCCCATGGCCTCGACCAGGCGTTCCACTGAGTGGTTACCGTCCAGGGCCATGGCATCGGTATTCTGGCTCAGTTTATTCGCCTCTGCCGCGTTGTCAGCGGTATGTTTCACGGCGGAGGTCACCTCTTCCATCGATGCCGCCGTTTCAATCAACGCACTGGCCTGTGCTTCATTGCGGGTAGACAGCGCCTGGCTACCATCAGCAATACTGGCAGATGCACCAGCTATATTTTCCGCACCATCAATCACTTCACTCACAATACGCGCCAGGCTGTTGTTCATGGTTTGCAGAGCGGCCATCAGCCCGGCTATTTCATCTTTGCCGGACACTTCTATATTGGCTCTCAGGTCACCGGAAGCGACCTGGCGCGCAACCTGTACCGCCTGAGCGACAGGCCGAGTAATACTGCGGATAATCAGCCAGGTCACCACACCACCCGTTAGCACTGCCAGCACGATTACCAGAGCAATAATGGTCTGGATTTGTTGGTAATGGCGGGTGTTCTCTGCATTAATTTCCTGGTGCAGCATTTTGGCATGTTGCAAGGTTTTCTCGACCACGCCGTCAATCATTTTGGTAGGGGCACGGTCAATACCGCGTACTTGTTTATCGACCCTGGCAGGGCTGTTTATGTCAGCAGTATCGTATGATTCCAGGGCACTGAGGTATTGGCGCAGTAACTGCGAGTGCGCTTCACGGGCCGCCAACACATCCTGGTTACTCATACCCAAGGCGGGTAATTGCTTGCTTAAGGTATTCAGCAACGCCTGGGTTTTGTCATTCTGAGCCAGAAATGCCGCTTTGTATTTGGTGAACAAGTCTGCCTCCTGAACACCGCGCAGTAAGGTGTCCTTCCACTCCTGTACCTGTATTTTGAATTGCACCTGGGCATTACGTGCAGTATCAATTGATTGTTCAATCAGCATTTCACGGGCAATAAATTTTTGGCTGCTCTTGGTCCAGTGGTAATTCACATAGCCGCCGATTGCGCCAGCGCACAATGTCAGTACCAATAGCAGAACAGATAACAGCCATAAACGTGGCCCAATACGAAATTGATTTAATCTCAGTGCAGAAAGCATAACGGTGTTCCTTAACGACAATACCTGCCAGTGTTATCGTCCTTTCTGCTTATTTCTTCACCACTAAATCGGTTCAGAGATAAAAGGGTGACCCCCTTCCCATTAATATTTCACTTTCATGTCACCGTATGGTTATTTAAAGGCGGAATACAAAACTGCCAGACTGGCAAAATCACCAACGCTCATCAACACGTTGGCAGGCTTCATTACCCACCAATACGCGGGCACTGTGAAGGCAAGAATTCAAGGCCACAATGCGGGCATTTCAACAGGGTATTTTTACGGAGTTTAGCTGCGCGTTGGTTAGCTATATGAGCGCATTTTGGGCATTTTACGGGGACTGGACGTTCACCAAAATGGCGCAGACCACTGGTATATGACATATGCGAACACCTCCGGGGTATTGAACGGCTAAGCAATAGCAACCCGTTTGTTCTGCTTATTTTTCACCCAAAGAATAAACCCGCACAAAATGAATGGCAATAACCTGTTTATGGCTCAACTTTCTGCTTAATACGGGGATTACCTGCACACAAAGTCTGTGCAGGCTTTAACCGGTGAGTTACGCAACATCCCGCAACGTACTAAGATCCAGTGTGATAGCAACCTGTTGCCCGTCAGACAATAAGTCCGCGATACTACGGTTAAGCACATCCACACGTAATTCAACCCCCTGCGCGACAACCCGGTAACGCACCACGTTCCCCAGTAAGCTGCGGTCAAGAATGGTGGCTGGAATACCCTGGCCTGGAGCACAAATGGTGATGGATTCTGGGCGTAACGCACACTGCCCGTTGTGTTCAATACCGCTCAAACGCGCCATATCCTGAGCACTGAGTACGTTATAGTTACCAATAAAATTCGCGGCGAATAGATCGGCAGGTTCGGTGTACAGGGTTTCGGCACTGCCATTCTGAATGATATTGCCCTGGTTCATCAGGATAATCCGGTCAGACAGTGTCAGCGCTTCCTCCTGATCGTGGGTGACAAACAGTGTAGTCAGGCGCAACTCCTGCTGAATACGCCGGATTTGTTCACGTAAATGGCGGCGAATACGGGCATCCAGCGCAGAAAGTGGTTCATCCAGCAACAGTAAACGTGGGCGGGTAACCAGTGAACGGGCCAGGGCAACACGCTGGCACTGCCCACCAGACAACTGGTGTGGGAAACGGTGGCTGTATGCCGACAACTCCACCAGCTCCAACACTTCACTGGTGCGCTGCTCAATTTCACTGGCCGGGAGTTTTTGCATCCGCAGGCCAAAGGCAACGTTCTTTTTCACCGTCATATTCGGGAACAGCGCATAGCTCTGGAACACCATGCCTATGGCGCGTTTTTGCGGTGCAAGCGGCACAATATTTTGCCCGGCAATCTCTACGCTGCCACTGTCCGGGTCTGTCAGCCCGGCAATACAGCGCAACAACGTTGATTTACCGCAGCCACTGGGGCCAAGTAAGGTAACGAATTCGCCTTCATCCGCACTGAAATCAATATTTTCAAATACCCGGGTTGGGCCATAGTGTTTATTGAGTTGTGAAACTTTTAAATAAGACATAAGCCCTCACTTACGATTCAGTGCACTGGCAAGCCAGGTAATCAGCAGAACAACACAGAAATAAGAAATCACCAGCGCACTGGTAAAGTGACCGCTGCCGTTACGCATGTTATAGAGATAGACCTGCAACGTTTCGTAGCGCGTGCCCACCAGGATATTGGCAAACACAAATTCCCCAATCAGAAACGAAAACGAGAGCAATACGGCAACCATTGCCCCTTTACGCAAGTTTGGTAGCACCACCAAAAACGCCGCCTGGAATGTGCTGGCACCCAGCAGGTTTGCCGCGCTCACCAGTTCTTTAATATTCACAGCCTGCATATTGTTGCTGATGGCCCGCCAGATAAACGGCAGAGTTATGGTGAAATAACAGGCAATGAGTATCCAGGGCGTTCCTGTCAGCACCACAGGGCCTGATGCGTACAACTGCAACAACCCAACTGAAGACACCACCGGCGGGATAGCAAAAGGCAGTAAAATCAGCACGTTCATAATGCTGCCCAGGAATGGGAAGTACCAGGCAATCACAAACATTACGGGCAGAACCAGCACAAAAGAAAACACCAACGCACCAAAACAGATGATCAGTGAACGGCCCAGTGCCGCCAGGAAACGTGGGTCGTGCCACAAATGGGAAAACCACTCAATCGTCAGCCCATCTGGCAAAATTGTGGCACCCCATTCGGTTGCCAGCGCATATAACAACGTTGCCAACAATGGGACAACAAGAATCAGTAATAACAAACTAATCACGACACGGTGATATACATATTCACTTTTCGACATGGGTACCGCTCCTTGACTCAGCGCGCATTCAGGTAACTGCGGCGCTGGATCCACTGCTGAATAACAGTAATCGCCGACATCAATACAACCAGTAACATGGCCAGTGCACTACCCATATTGGGATCAAGAGATATATCCCCGGACACCAGTGCTGCAATACGCACCGGAACCACGTTGAAATTGCCAGAAGTGAGTGCGTAAATGGTGGCATAAGCACCCAGTGCATTTGCCAGTAAAATAACAAATGTGCCAATCAGCGCGGGGGACAACACTGGCAGCCCGATATGCAGCCAATAGCGTATGCGGCTGGCACCCAGCAGCGCGCTGGCCTCTTCCCAGTCTTTTTTCAGCCCATCAAACGCGGGGAACAACAGCAATAAGCCAAGCGGGATTTGGAACCAGGTGTACACCAGAATCATGCCGTCAATGGAATAAAGCCGGAAATCACCAAGCAAACCATATTTGCGCATCAACAATGTGATACAGCCGTTTAGCCCCAATAAAATAATGAAGGCGAACGCCAGTGGTACGCCGGCAAAATTGCTGGTCATATTGGTGAATGACATAATAATGCGCTGTAACTTGCCATTACCGATTTGATGCAGAGAATAGCCGCCAATCAGCGCAATTATTAACCCATAAAGACTTGATAATATAGAAATTTTCAATGAACTGGTGATAGCTTGCTGGTAAAAGGGGGAAGTCAGAATATCCTGGTAATTCCCCAGCCCCCATGCTTCCATGCTGTCGCTCCAGAAACTGTTCACCACTATCCAGATAAGCGGTGCAATCTGGAAGGCAAGATAAAACAGTGTAAAAGGCAACAGGCATAGCACCGCCAGCCACTTTCCTTTCATCATTAGTGCCACTCCTGCTTAGGTGCCAACAACGCACGGCAAACCGGTTTATCGTGCGCCACTCCCAATAGTTCACAAACAGTGCCGCACAAGGTGGTTTGGGGAATGGTTAAATCAGGAAGTTTTGAAAACCCGTCACCAAATACAAACAAAGGCACACAGGTCTCTTCTTCCAGAATGCCACCGTGGCTTCGGTCATCATTCATACCATGGTCGGCTGTCACCAGTACCTGGTAGCCTTCGGCAAGCCAAACTGGCATCCAATGAGATAAATAACCGTCAGCAAAACGCGCTTTGTTGCGGTATTGCGGCGATGAAAGACCAAACTTATGCCCGGCATCATCAATATTCATGGGATGAATAAGCAAAAAATCCGGGTCATGGCACAGGCGCAGGCTTTCTGCATCTTCAAACAGGTGTGAATCAGGGTAGGTGTCATCAGAATAAAAGTGTCCATACTGCACAGGAAGTGTTGGGTCCTGTACATGTCGGTCGCGTGCCGGGTTGAAAGGTGTACGGTTGTACAACTCGCTAACCCAGTGGTAAGCGGCCGCTGCCGTAGTTAATCCCGCCGCCCGCGCATAGTGAAAAATACTTTGCTCACGGCTTAACCGGCTCACCCCATTATGAATAATGCCACTTCTCACCGGCGGAATGCCGGTGAGAATGCACTCATAAAGTGGGCGGGATAACGATGGCAGTTCGCAGGTCATTGAATACACCTGCCCTTTTCCCTCCGCGCATTCTGCGTGCAGGTAGCCCATTGCATGTGATGCAACCTGGTTGCTCAGGCCATCGAGAATAACCAGAATCGTTTTCATACCGCCCTCAAACTTATTGCTGCATGTTGATCATGACGTTTTCCTGCCACAGACGCGGCAGCATTTTGGCGCTCTTCTCCCAGGCTTGCTGGTCAGCAATCGGGCGGGCATTTTTATATTCGCTGTCTGGCAGCATTTGCGCTTTCACATCTGCCGGGTAGGTCAGGTGCTCTGCACGAATCGGGCGGGCAAAACCACGAGCAAGGTTGATCTGCCCAGCGTCGGAGAAGATATATTCGCGGGTCAATTTAGCGGCATTCGGGTGTTTGCCGTATTTATTGATAATGGTGGTGTAACCAGAGGTCACAGAACCATCTGAAGGAATGACCACTTCAAAACGTTTCGGGTCGATTTGTTTGCGGTAGTTCAGGCCGTTGAAGTCCCACACTACGCCAACCTGCACTTCGCCTTTTTCAATATTCGCAATTGTTGGGTCTGTGACGCCCAGGCGCCCTTGTTTTGCCAACTCAGCGAAAAATGCCAGCGCAGGTTTGAGATTTTTTTCATTGCCACCCAGCGCGTAGTTGGCAGCCAGCACACCAGATGCTGCCTGAGAAGCAACACCAACATCACCGATATCCACAACATATTTGCCTTTTTTCAGGTCAGCCCAACTGTGTGGTGCGTCTTTTACTTGTTGTTTATCAATAATAAACGCAATGGTGCCGGTGTATGCCACAGCCCAGTAGCCATCTTTATCTTTCGCCCAGGCGGGAACCTGATCCCAGGTGCTGGGTTTATAAGGCAACGCCAGGCCCTGTTTCACTGCTATTGGGCCAAAAGAAATCCCCACATCACCAATATCGGCTGTCGCATTTTCTTTTTCTGCTGCAAACTTTGCCAGTTCCTGAGCTGAAGACATGTCCGTATCCATATGCTTCAGGCCATATTTCGACAGCATATCTGCCCAGGTGCCTTTCCAGTTTGCCCAACTGTCCGGCATACCAACGCTATTCACTTCGCCTTCACTTTTTGCCGCTTTTTCAAGCGCACTCAAATCTGCCGCATGGACATTGGCTACCTGCAATGCCACGAGCAATGTACTGGCTAACAAAGATACATACATGCGTTTCATAAATGCTATGCTCCAGTGATGTGATTGTTATTGGACTAGTCCAGCAAAATCGTTCTTGCAAAACACAGGCCAAAGCAGAACAACGACTTAAGACGCTGGATCTTATCTTTGATTTATAAACGTTTTATTACAGAAACATGACAACCCGACAGTGAGTTGTTTCCAGGTTGCAGGGAAAAGGTGAGTCATGGGATGCACTATTTTGGCTAATTGGCACATTTTTGAGGCTGGGGAAAATGGCAAAGAAAACTGTCGAGGTGATTTGTGAAGCACTGGCAGAGCGCATTCAGCGTGGTGAGTTTAACGAAGACCGGCGTTTGCCCTCTGAGCGCACGTTAAGCCAGCAATTTATGACTACCCGCATTACGCTGCGTGAAGCCTTGCGCCAGTTAGAAGCACAGGGTGTCATTTACCGCGAAGTACGCCGTGGCTGGTTTATTGCCCCTCCCCGCCTGGTATACAACCCACTCCACCACTCCCACTTTCGTGAAATGGCTCAGGCTCAAGGGCGTCACACCAGTACGGAATTGATAAATGCGGGTTTTCAACCCGCAAGCGAAGCTGTTGCCCACCAGTTAGGTATTCCCCTGGGCAGTGAAATCATTTGTATTCGCCGCCTGCGCCATATTGATGGACGGGCGGTGTTATATGTTGAAAACACACTTAACCCAAGTTATTTCCCAGGGTTACTGGAAAAAGACCTGACTGGCTCGTTAACCGATTTATACCAACGAGATTATGGGCTGCACTACGGTGGGGTGCGCTTTAGGGTTTTCCCAGGGCCACTCCCCGCTTTTGCGGCAGGCCGCCTGCATGTTTCCCCCGGCAGCCCAGGATTGTTTATTGACCGAACAAACCGCGACCAGTATGGGCGTATTATTGACTGCGACCACGAATACTGGCGCTATGATGCGTTGTGTATTGATGTGGCTGTTGGGCCGGGTTCAGAAACAGACTGGGCACCGTTTTATAGCCACACAACTTTATAGTCACACAACACCAAAGTGATAATGGCAAGCATGAAGATGGGGTTGGGCGTGCCACGCGAGCACGCTACAGAGCCAGAACGCGCTACAGTTTTCCTTCTTTTATACGCCGGGCGAGCAGCACTCGCCGCAACTGCAATTCCCGCAATTCGAATGTGACATCAAGACTAACCGGGGGGTAATCGGCATCTTCTTCATTACTGACTGCTGTTTCTTCCTCGCTGCTGGCGTACACGTCTTTTTCAATCAGCCGGAAGGCCTCTTTTTTACTCAGCCCCTGCTTTTGCAGGAGTTTCGACAGCATCTTATCAACAGCCGTATATTTTACTTTTCTTCGAAACATACTTTTTCTCTGACACAGGCCTGGTTGCAGATCCTGCCAATCGGTTTAACGCAAATTTTATCTTCTGTGCGCCCGCAAGTTAAGCAGTGATAGCGCTTTGTGACAATCTCTGACAATTAATTAATGGTTGTCATAAAGCGAATGCTTATTAAACCAGCAAGATGGTGTTTTTTTATGCAGCAGACTGGTGAAAAACCGGAAAGGCCATAACGGATATATTGCCAGAGAAGTGATGACACACCGGGCGGGGAACCCGGTGTGTTGGTATCAGAAACGGTACTGCAGGCCAACAGTCGCCGTATAGTTTTTATTTTGCAACCCGGCGGCATCGCCACCATAATACTCATGAGCACCAGTATCACGGTCTATCACTTCCGTGCCGCCATTCCCTTCTTCGTATTTGTTCCAGGCAACTTCCGCAAATACTTTGGCATTTGGTGTTACGTAGTACCCAACATCCATAGCCACGCCGTAATAATTGCTGTTACCGCCTTTATCACGGAAAGTCAGGTCGCGCATGTAGTGTTCGTCGTTATCTTTTGACTTCACCCAACCGCTAAATTTAAATGCGCCATTGATTTCGAAGTTTTGGTAACGGTATTGCCCAACCAAACCAATATATGGCATTGAGAAACGTTGCTGGTAGCCAATCCCTCTTTCACCCGGAGTAAAACTCCCCACATCAGTACCGTTATCATAATTATAATCACCACCAAACGCCGTCCAGCTAAACCGGGTTTGCTGGTAACCTGCTATCGCCCCAACTTTGTAAGTTTCACCGCGCAGTATCCAGCCTTTAATATTCAGGTCAAATTCATTGGCGTAATTCAGGGTGGTATTTTCATGGTAAGAATGATCCGTCCAACCAGACTGATTTTCGTTGAGCCAGTCATAATCATCCATACGGCCTGAGCCAGAAGCCATGGTTGTCCAACCGCGGGCGTTCAGGGTAAGCCAGCTATAAGCATCCCAGGAGATATCCCCTTTGATGATCGCTGCGTTTTTTATCTTCCAGTCTAACTGGCTGACTTTGCGGCCATCTTCATAAACCAGCTCATGTGATTCGCCACCCAAGTACCCTGTTGATGCTGATACGGAGACACTTTCTGGTGAGAGGTTTGGCATTGCCGGGTTCATATCTGCCGCAGCGACACCAGAGAAAGACGCAACAACTAAGGCTGCTATTGTTTGTTTTTTCATTTTCATTCCATTTATTGTTATCCCTGAATTCTCACGCCGGGCACTATTCTGGCACAAGCACGAAGCATTCAGAATTTTCGCGAAGAAGCCATTCGCATGCCGATATTAATCCTGCTACTTTTAACCAACAACAATCAATATTAGTAGGTTATTTTTATTTTTCATAACTTAGCACAAATTAAATATCTACCAAGAGCATTCTCTGGGCGAGCCGGGTTTAAATAACAAGAAAAACCGTATAATTAGGAATAAAAATAGATTATTTATTACATTGTGAATGAAATTTGTAGTTTTATTATTCCTATAGCGTAATAAGCGCTTATTCTTTAGCGTTATTCACTCTATTACCAGGTTCATGCCCACCAGCCAATAAAAATACCCGGCATAAAAAAGCCTGCCAGTACGAACATACTGGCAGGCAAGGAGGAAAGATGTGGCGTTACTGACTAAGTGGTTTGCGAACAAACAGGCCAAAACTGATAGCGCCCAGCATCAACAAAGCCGCGCCCAACAGAAAGACATTAGTAAATTTACCCGTGGCATCCAGAATAACACCGGTAACAATCGGTGCCATTGCTGCCCCAAGGAAACCACCAAAGTTCTGAATAGCGCCAAGTGAAGCGACCTGGTCTTTTGGCGCGATATCGGTTGCCAGTGTCCAGAGCGCCCCTTGTGGCATTTGGGAACAGAAATACCCCAGCGATAACAAACCAATCGCCAGTGGCGTACTGCTAACAAAAGGAATGGGGCCGACAAAACAGGCTGCCAGCGCTGCGCCTAAAACAATCGGCACTTTACGAGAGGTAATAGGTTTAACACCCCGGCGTACCAGCCAGTCAGATAATGTGCCACCGACCAGCACACCCAGAATACCCGCCAGGAAAGGAATGGATGCAATCCAACCTGTTGCTTTCAGGCTGAACCCCAGTGATTTTTCCAGGTAGCCAGGCAACCAGGTGAGGTATACCCAAATGGTAAACATGATTGAGAAGTTACCAATCACCATAAACCAGGTAGTGGGATGACGGAACAAGCTGCCCCAACTGGTACGTTTTTCGCTATTTTTACTGGCAGTGGTGTGCCCGGCATGAATCAGCGCATCTTCACGCGCCACCGGATCACGGTAGAATTTCCACCAGGCCAGCAGTAATGGCAACCCCATCAAGCCAATCCCCACAAACATGCCACGCCAGCCAAAGCTGAGTAACAAAATAGTCAGGATAGGCGGAGCCACTGCATTGGCGATTTGTGAACCCGTGTTGATGATAGCCGTGGGTAAACCACGTTCTGTTTCACCAAACCAACGGTGGGTAATTTTGATCCCGGAAGTGAAGAACGGCGATTCTGCGACACCCAGCATCATGCGCAGGCCATAAAAGAAGCTGTAACTATTCACAAAAGCAGCCAGTACGGTACAGCTTGACCACAAGCACAGCGCCCAGGAGAACATCCGCTTGGGGCCAAATTTATCTACCAGCCAGCCTGCAGGCAGGTTGGCCAGGGCATAAGGCCAGAGAAACGCAGAGAGCAATAAGCCCATTTCGGTTTGCGAGAAGCCAAATTCTGCCGCAATGGTAGTATTGGCAATACTCAGATTCGCCCGGTCAAGGTAGTTCACTATTGCTGCCAATAGCAGCAGCAAGATAATTCCCCAGCGCAGCCGGGTTACAACTACCGGCTGGCTGGCTGTGCCCTGGTAACCTTTCACGCCAGGCAGGCTATCCTCAGGCAGGGTCGAGGTAAGTTCTTTCATTGTTATGTCACCTGGTTATCCCTTGTTACAGGGAAGGGTTGTAGGGAAATGCTGCTAAGGTTTGGTTAGCGAGCGGTTTTGGTTTGCCACAGTGCAGTACCCTGGCGAATCTGGTCGAGAATGACGCCCAGCCCCCAGTATTTTTCCAGCACATCGTCCTTGTTCACCCGGCAGAATTCGCTGGCAAACGTGCCCATTTGCTGGTGATAAATCTTGGCGTTTTTGGGGTAACCCAGGGTTTCTGTCACAGCAGAAAGGGAGAGGAACAAAGAGAGTTCCTGTGCCAGAGCGGGTTGTTCCTTGCCATGTTTCCATAACCAGGCATACAGCTCAGGGTGGAAATTGGTGAAGACGCCGCTGAACCCTTTAGAACCCGCCTGAATAGCAGGCCAGGCAATGGCGGCATTCGCATTAATGACATGAAGCGGTGTACCCTGCGCTAGTTTGACGCGGCGAACAACGGTGGGCAGGTCGCAACTGACATCTTTGAGCACCACAAAACGGCCACTTTGCGCACAGAAGTTGAACTCTTCATCACTCAGTAAACGGCGCCAGGGAGCAGGGCATTCATACAAACCCAGCGGTAATTCTTGCGGTAAAGCTTCAAACAGCGCGCCCAGAGTGGCCTTAAAGGTTTCCGTACCTTTATTTTGTGGATCCAGATGGTTCGTCACCAGTACCAGCGCATCGATGCCAGTTTTCGCCATTGCCTGTAGCTCATCAATCTGCGCACTTAAATCATCGCTGATATGCCCGGAAGCAATGACCGGAACCCTGCCCTGCACTTTTTCAACCACAAAACGGGCAAGCTCCGTGCGCTCTTCCAGCGACAGATATTGCATTTCGCTGGACTGGCATACGGCAAATAACGCATTCACTCCTGACGCAATGTACCAGTCAATCAGCCGCTCAAGCCCAGTCCAGTCAATCTGGTTTTCTGCTGTAAACGGGGTCAGCATGACCGGAACAATACCCTCAATGGACTTCATAAATTCTCCTGATCCGCCAGCCTGGCGGTGATTGCATTCAAAAAACAACACGTTATGTCAGCGTAACGCCAGGCGTGAAATCACCTGTTGGTACGCAGGCATGTTAGACGCCCCTTCTCGCTCAACAGCCAAAGAGGCAAACGCCGAGGCAAAAGTTGCAGCCTGTGCCAGGGTTTGTCCGTCTGCTATTGCTGCTGCAAGAGCGCCATTAAAAGCATCACCGGCTCCGGTGGTATCCACACTCAGCGCCGGGAAAGCCGGAATATGTTGAAATTGCTGGTTGTCATAAATCAGCGCTCCACGGCTGCCCATGGTGATAATCACCCGCTTTGCGCCACGCGCGACTATTGCCAGCGCAGCGGCTCGCGCACTTTCAAGGTCGGTAATTTCCACCCCCGAGAGCAACGACGCTTCAGTTTCGTTCGGGGTAATAATGTCGATAAGATCGATACAACTCAGGATGTCGGGTGAAAATGGCGCCGGGTTCATAATCACCTGCACGCCCAGCGCCCGGGCTAATTTCATTGCGTTCAGCGTGGCGTCAAAATTGTTCTCCAGTTGCACCAGCAGCACATTGCTACTGGCAAGCTCTGGCGACATACTGGCAATCTCGTCATTGCTCAGGGTTTTATTGGCACCGGAATAAATAGCTATCATGTTTTCGCCATCATCCTGCGAGACATAGATCAGCGCATTGCCCGTAGGCTCCCGTTCAGACTGGTACAGCCGGAAAGAGTGGATCCCAGAAGACGCCAGGTGATCGAAAGCAAACTGGCTGAACTGGTCTTTGCCCACTTTGGCAACAAAATGCACCTGAGCGCCCGCCCGGCTTGCTGCCATCGCCTGGTTAGCGCCTTTGCCTCCCGGCCCCAGTGAACTGCGTTGTGCCAACAACGATTCGCCACCACGGGGAAACCGATGTACCCACGCCACAATATCCACATTGAACGCCCCCAAAATGCACACTTTGCCCCTTAATGCATGAGGCGATACATCCGGGTTGCGCACCGGCTCCTGTTCAGAAAGGCGTTTGAGTAATACCTCAAAGTTGTCACCTGTTTCGCTAATTAACCTGGACTGCAAGTTACGCCGCACAATCATGGCGCCACCATGGCAACGCCGAATCAATCCTTGTTTCACCAGTGCCGCTAAATCACTGCGAATAGTTTCTTTGGTAACAGCAAAATGCCCAGCCAGCCAATCCACCGTGACGCGTTCATGTTTATCTAAATGCTCAAGAATTTTGTTACGGCGCTCTTCGCGAAACATAATTTCCCTCTCCAGTACACTATTGAGACTAAGAAATACCCTGGCTGTAAAAAGTGATTTTCTTCAAACCTTGCAGAGCAAAACGGAAACAAACAAAAATGACCAAAAACCTTGCTTTAAAAAAAACAAAAACACCTGCACTTTTTTCTTAATTCATTTTTTTGCAGTCAATTATTTGATGGCCATCACACATAATCCTTATAAAAACCAAGGATAAGAGCGGGTTTCATGAGGACAAAAAATAGTTAATTAATTGATTAAAAACATATAAAATAACCAACCCAGTCAATTCAGCCACAAATAGCGCTAACCAAGACAATCACAAAATTAGTTTCATCCATTCGATAAAAAATATTATCCATTGCAAATAATGGGGAAAAACAGGAAAGCAAAAACAGAAAAATCTCATTATTAAAAATGGTATCTTTCGCCAACCCAATAGTTTCATTAAGCACTTAAATAAAATCTTCAAAAAATATTTCACACATACATACGGCACCACAGGTTTTGCGCCAATTATCTTGAGACCGACTACCCCAACAGAAGTATTTCCTCGGAAGTAAATGTGTCGATAATAAATAGCAATCATGCCCAACAAAGTATGCAGTTAAATATTGCCAAGCAGAACGGAGCAGCACCAATGGCTGGCCTGAGAAGGAATACCCCTTGAACCTAAGGGAAAACTAATTTTGCTCCACCCGGGAGAGCATATGAAGCAGTGGTCCTTTGTGATTTCACACCAACACACGCTTTCTCAGATATGGGAGTCGAAAGGGTTGCTGTCTCTGGAGTCAAACCCGTCCCCAAAACTGGTATTTATCTATACTGGCTCAGGCTTCGACAATCTGTACGCCTTTGTGCAGCGCTGGCTGAAAGACAAGCTGGATAACGTTGAAATTATCGGCGTAACCACCGGTGGGCACTTTATGAATGACGCCCCTGGCAGCCAACAATTAATGGTCAGTATTACGCTGTTTGAACAGAGCTATATTCAGGCTTTACCTGTTAATATGCAGCCCCCTTCCCTGAGCACGCAGGCTATTAATCAAATTCTGCACCATACGCCTAACCTGAGCCTTGTCATGTTACTGAGCACCACAGTCAATGACGGGATCCTTAATACTGTGTTAAACCTGCAACTCCCGGAGCAAACACAGCTATTCGGGGGGGTTGTTTCACCTACACATTCAATAGGTTTGTTGTGTGGTAACGACGCACTACAAAGCGGGTTCGTATTAGTACTGGTACAAAGCCAGCATTTGCATTGCCGCACATTCAGCTACACTGGCTGGCTGCCAATGAGCATTAACCGGCGCATTACCGATGCTCAGGGCTCGTGGATAAAATCTATTGATAACTTGCCCGCATTTGAGGTTTACCACAATTACACAACTATCGAGAACGATAGCCAGTTTGCTCATGATGCACTGGCTTTCCCGGTATTGCTCCCACGTAGGTCGTTATTGCTGTCGCGGGTTCCTATTGAAGTGAATAACGCAGGCCACATTCGCGTTGCCGGGGATGTGCTTACCGGGGAAGATATTTCATTCGGCTATGGCGATGCGCACCGCAGCCTGGCCAAAATAGATAACTGGTGTACAACACTTACCGACTTCGCACCAGAAGTGTTGTTCGGTTACTCATGCACTATCCGCAATATGTTGTTTGCCGATTACGCCTGGCAAGAAACCATGTTAGCGGGCAGCCTTGCGCCGTTGAGTGGTTTTGTCACCTGGGGGGAGTACAGCTCAGTAAAAGGCAAAGTGACTCTGAATAACACCTCACTGTTGATGGTGGCCCTGCGTGAAGGCGAGGCAAGCCCAATGCCAACCAGAACGCCCTTTGTTCGCATGGCACAAACACGCCCTTCAATGATGTCGCGCCTGGTTAATTTTATGCATGTTGCCAGTGAAGAATTCCGCGAACGCAACCAGCAACTTAACTCTCAGGCTCAGACCGATAAACTTACCGGGCTATATAACCGCTACCGGCTGGACAGTGAGTTATTGTCTCTTATCAATCAGGCCAGCAATACCAGAAATTTTTCTCTGGTATTAATGGATATAGACCACTTTAAGCAAGTTAACGATATGTACGGCCACCAGACAGGCGATATTATTCTGAGAAAAATCAGTGAGCTGGTATGCGAACATTTACGCTGGCAAGATATTGCCGGGCGTTGGGGTGGGGAAGAGTTTATGTTACTGATAACCGAGAGTAATAAAACCCAGCTCATTGCTGTTCTTAAACGCCTGCAACAGGCTATCGCTCATGCCAGTATGCCTTTTGGGCTGACTATAACCTGTAGTTTTGGCGCAACACACTGGCAACCCGGTGACGATGAACAAAACATAGTCCAACGGGCTGACATCGCCCTTTACGATGCGAAAAACCAGGGCCGAAATCGGTTTGTGATTGGCTGATACCAGGCCAGCCCGAACTGTGCTGCGCCGCTCATTATCTGTGTTGTCACTCCATCTGTCTGGCAGTCAGTGAGGGTGATGATATGCAGGCAAAAGAACATATGTCTTGTTTTCCCGCCTTTATGTTCCATTGCAGGTGATAACGTTTTCCAGAAATTGTCACGTTTGCAAAAGTGGTTGTCCGGTTCTGGTGAGTTTTCTGGCAGGTTTACTATGACACTGGAGCGTTTATTGTTGACTAATCCTGTGTAATCAGTTTGTTGTTAATTCCCCGGCATACACAGCCAACCAATACTGGCTGGCAAAGGTGAACACACAGAATCTGTATGTTCACCTGCTAATAACGTGTTGGGTCAACTGACAGGCGGGGTGACACTAACGTGTCAGTTGCTGGAGCGTGGTTAACTGAGCAACAGCTTCCTGCATGGCATCCATCCCTTTCGCCACGACTTTCAGGCGCTCCAGGCTTTGGGTTACGTTATCTTTTTCATGGCTGTTTTGCTCACTCATTTTGGCAATCTGGTCTGCCGCATGAATGCTCTGGTCCGCCATTACTTGGGTTGCAGAGACCGTTTCCTGGGTAACCAGGCGTATCCGGCCAATGGTTTCCACAGACTCGCCAATACTTTGTGCGGTTGCCGTCGCCTGCTCTTTTGCTTTGTGAGCCAGGCGGCGTACTTCTTCTGCCACCACAGCAAACCCACGCCCGGCCTCACCTGCGCGTGCGGCTTCTACCGCGGCATTCAGTGCCAATAAGTTGGTCTGGTCTGCAATACTGCGAATTCCGCCAGTTATCTTGGTTATCTCCTCAGATATTGATTCCAGAGACTGCAACCCTTCTTCCAGCCGTTTTTGGGCATGTTGGGTTTCCCCGGCAGAGGTACTCATGGCACGAATACTATTCTGGGCGACATCCAGGGCGTCGCTTTGCCGGTGCGTGGCTTCTTCCAACAAGGGTAGCGCCGAAAGCAACGGGCTAAGTTCCTGCTGGTAGTTAATCACCTGGTCAATAACCCGTGATTGCAGGCGATGTAGTGCTTCCCAGCGGCGTAAGGTTCGTTGCGCATAATGCGCAGCATATGCAGCGTACTCCACCGGGAAATGGCGCATCGCATGGTTGTCTTTATCAAAAAACACCAGTGCCGAGAGTGTCTGGTTAATTGGCACCCCAAGTATTTCACCAAAACTTGAAAACCCGGCTGCTGGCAGGTTGCCAAAAAACCGTGCGGCGGGTAGTTGAGCCTTGTTTCCCACGCGGCGTAACACGCAGTCATTAAGGATCATGCCTGAAGGTGAGCCATGTTCAGCCACAAATTTTTGCCAGTCTCGTTGTGTATGGCTAATGAAGTCTGTCGCTTTCAGTAAATAGAGCCGGTCACCGAATTCCAGGTCGCAGAAAAAGTGAATACTCTCGTGGGTGATTTGCGCTACTGAGCGAATAAAAAAGTCATCGCCCACTTTCACGCCAAAGGTGTAACCTTCCAGCCCGCTGGCGAGAGCATCCGGGGAACAACCAAGTTGGCTGGCGAGATAAGGCACAATCGGGTGTTCGTGCCCGGTGTCATCAAATACGGATGTGACAGTGCGGGCAACAGGGTCGGCATGAGCAATCAGCCAGCTATTGCGTGTTGGTTCAAAATTCTGGCTTTTAAAAGGAGCAAAAGATTTTCCGTCAGCAATGCGGCAAAACACCACCACCGCCTGGCCTTGCAAAACCTGGCCTTTGCTACCAATCCAGGTACCACTGAAATCCAACTTGCCACCTGCAGAGCCGCCAATGGCCAGGCAGGGGAAACGCCCAGCTTTATACCAGGCCTGCATCAGGAAGCCTTCTGATGCCGACAGACCATCGCAATAAACCAGTGCAAAGGTATTCTCTGCTGACAGTGGAACATTGACTTGCAATGCACTGAGTTCACGTGAAATAGCATCAACGCGGGTGGCAACCGTATGGGTATCGCTGGCATGCAGGTTTACATGGTGTACTTCATGTTCTTTGACCAGGGTTTGTGGCAAAAATAGCCAACTGCCTTCCTGCCCTTCTTCATCGGCATATAAGCACTGTTTTTGTTGGCACAATGTTCCTGTGGACGAGAGCACCAGCACACTGCGAGCCGGTGTTCCAAAACGTTGCCATGCTTCACTCACCTGACGGAAATTTGCCTGGGGTGGAACAAACACCATTAATATGCCGCCTTTATCTGGCACACCCGCCTGGCGCAGTGAAGCAGGTAATTTTTGGCAATTGAACACCCCACTTACCGGGTGAGCACCTGTTAATGCACGAGCGGGTGCTGAAACAAAAGAAGATAATATTCCCATAGCGGCCTCATCGTTTTTTTCTGGAACCAGGTAATCCGCGTGGTCAGGAGGAAAAGTACAGTCTGTCACCGGTATTATCGACAAGGCGTAGCCATTATTAAGCCAAATGTTGCGTGAATGTTGTCAGTTGTGGCAATGATCGCAGTTTCATGCAACAGCCTGGAGAAAATTTGACGCAAGGAAAATAAACAGTGCGCAGGTTCGCGTTTATGGCCCTGACGCTATTTCCTCTTCAGTTCAGCAATGGGGAGTACCCCGCTATACCCCTGAAGTATAAGCTGTTTTACGGTGGGATCTGCATCACGATCTTTTCTTTCAGGTACGCTATAAATAAAGTCATTCAGGTATGACATGATTACCTGCGCATCAGGGGTTTTACGTGGTCAATTATTTTTAAATGCTGTCTGTCAACTTATTCGTTAGTCCAGTAGTTGTAGTGGTCGTCGCTGTTACTACTGTGTTCCATGTGCTGTTGGTTGTAGATGTAATAGATGTAGCTAAGGTCGTCGATGTTGTTCTAACTGTCATTGTTCGTTTAGTTGTTAAGCTGTTGCAGTAAAAAGTAATAACCGCAGTTATGAAACAGAAGTTATGAAACAGAAGTTCTGAGTTACGGTATGTCATTTCGTTAAAGCTGTAATGTTATAGATATAGTGTTATCGATGTTGTGTTTAGCCGTTTCGTTGAAGTTGAATTATCTGTGAAGTTGAAGTTGTAATATCTGTGAAGTTGAAGTTGTAATATCTGTGCAATTGGGTTTACCCACCTGTAACCAAAAAGGCGCCTGCTCTTGCAGACGCCTTTTTTACATTAAACATAATGCCGGTAGCCAGAATAACCGGTTACACAGTAAAGAGTTGGTTTAAGACGCTGCCGTGGCAGACTCTGCCTGCTGTGCTCCGCGCAAACGCCACAACACCACCCAACGCTGTAATGCCGCAACCAGAATTACCGCCCCCAGCACCACCATAATGATAGAAATAACCCCGTTAAACAGGTTGTAGCCCTTTGCAGCAGGGTTGAAGTACACATATTTCACCATCCAGTATGCGGCGTAGTTTACTGTGACATACAAATACGCCAGCGGAACCAGGCAGGTGAGGATGTAAATACGCTTTTCCGACAGGCGCAGAATAATTGTCGCGCCAATAATCAGGCCAATTGAAGCCATTAACTGATTGGAAACCCCGAACAATGCCCAAACAGAGTTGATATCCCCGGAGTTCAGCAAATACCCCCACAATGCACAAGCGACAATACTGCAACCTACCGCACCAGGTACCCAGGTGGTGCGTTTTAACGGCGGCCAGATATCACCCAAGAAATCCTGGAGCAGATAACGGGCCACGCGGGTGCCGGAATCGACGGCAGTCAAAATAAACACCGCTTCAAACATCACCACAAACTGGAAGAAGTAGGATGCCAGGTGGCTGAACCAGGGAACACGGGTAAAGATATCTGCCATCCCTACCGCCAGTGTCACAGCCCCGCCAGTACGCCCATACAGATCAAGGCCAATTTCCTGGCTCAGTTTCGGCAGGTTAACTACATCCATACCCAGGCCTGCAAAGGTGGCGGGGGCAGAGTTAATGGCGAAATAATCGGCTGGGTGTAACGCTGTTGCGGCAATCAGCGCCATCACACCAACAACGCATTCCGCACACATAGCGCCAAAAGCGACAGGCAAAATATCATTCCATTTATCAATCTGTTTTGGTGTGGTGCCAGAACCAATAAAGGCGTGGAAGCCAGAAATTGCCCCACAGGCAATGGTGATAGAGATAAACGGCCATACCGGCCCTGCCAGCACCGGACCATTACCGCTGATAAACGAGGTGACTGCCGGGAACTGAATTTCCGGGTTAATAAACACCACGCCGATAACCAGTGCGCCAAATACCCCAATTTTCATAAAACTGGAGAGATAACCTCGCGGTGTGAGTAACATCCATACGGGCAATGCGGTGGCAAAAAACGCATAGCATGGCAACACCAGGCTTACTGTGGTTGCTTTCAGGCTCAGCCATTCGCCAAATGCGGATTCCTGAATATAAGGCCCGGCCACCACACAGGCAAAAATAACCGCAATCCCTACCCAGGTTGCCGCGCGCATGTTGCCGGTATAGCGTTCCCATAAACCAACGCCAATGGCGACAGGGATAGTCATAAAGACAGCGAAAGTCCCCCAGGGGTTACGCTCCAGTGCATGCACCACCACCATTGACAAACCCGCCATGGTAATGGTGATGATGAACAACATCGCCAGCCCGGTACACCAGCCAGCCACCGGCCCCAGTTCAGATTTCGCCACCTCGGATAACGACTTACCCTGGTGTTTCATTGAGGCGAATAACACAACCGTATCGTGAACCGCGCCGCCGACAACACAACCGACCAGCAGCCATAAAAAACCCGGGAAATACCCATATTGAGCTGCCAGAACCGGGCCAACCAGAGGGCCAGCAGCAGCGATTGCCGCAAAATGGCTACCAAAGTTCACCCATTTTTTTGTTGGTACGTAATCTTTTCCGTCTTCCAGTAAATGCGACGGTGTGACTTCACTGTTATCTGTATTCAGCACTTTACGGACGAAGAACACGCCGTACAGCCGGTAACAGATAGCGAGAATGCACAGCGTGGCAATAACAAACGTCAATGCATGTGACATAGCCCAACTCCAGAGGTAAAGAAGTTCACAGCTATCTTTTCACAAGGAAAGTCTGCAACAGAGCGGTTTACCAGTAAGCGGTTATAAGCGGATTTAAGTGGCGCTATAGCGCGGTGAGCGGTGCGTGAACCCATCACACAGGAAAGCATGGTAACGGGTTCACGGTTATCAGGCCTTCAGGCCGAGCGCTACTTTCAGGTTTTTCAGGTAACGGCGACTGACAGGTACCGACTGACCATCCCGCAGTAATAATTCGGCCTGGCCACCTTCATCAAAACGAATTTCTTTCAAATGCGCCATATTGACCAGGTACTGCCGGTGGCAACGCAACAACGGTGTGCGGGTTTCCAGGGTGCGTAGCGTCAGTTCAGTAAAGCCTTCATCACCGTGCGCGCTGGTCACAAACACCCCACTCAGGCGGCTATTCACATAGCTGACATCTTCAACTGGTAGCAGATAAATACGGCTGTGCCCGGTACAAGGGATATAACGCAGATTTTCGTTGCCCTGGGGGAGTAACGCCGTGTCTTGCTCAGTGCGTTCATGGCGCAAACGGTGCAAGGTTTTTGCCAGGCGGCGAGCTTCAACCGGCTTGAGTAAATAATCAAAAGCGTGCTCTTCAAACGCCTGCACCGCATATTCGTCCCAGGCGGTGAGAAACACAATCCACGGGCGTTTTACCGGGTCCAGCATTCCTACCATTTCCAGGCCACTAATGCGCGGCATTTGAATATCAAGAAACACCACATCCGGATGTTCCCGGTGCACTGTGCCAATCCCTTCCACCGCATTGCTGCACTCACCAATTACCTGAATATCACTTTCTTGCTCCAGCATCGCTCGCAGGTTTTCCCGAGCCAGAGGTTCATCATCCACAATCAGTACGGTAATCATGGTTTTTCCTCCAAAGGCAAACGCAATGTAACCCGGGTAAAGTGTTCAGGCTGGCATTCCACCTGAATGCCACAGGCATCGCCATATCGCGCCCGCAGGCGTTTATCAACCAGCGTCATCCCTAACCCCTGCGCATCTGGCCGGGGTTGATACAACCCGGCGTTATCTTCAATACTCAGCACCAGCCAGTTGCCCTGAGAACTGGCGTTAATCGCTATTTCCCCGGTGCCCAGTAGTTGTGAAGTACCATGTTTAATAGCGTTTTCGACAATAGGTTGCAGTGTGAATGCGGGCAGGTGTTGCAGGCTCAGGCTCTCTTGTAAGTTCAGTTGCACATGCAGGCGAGACTGAAAACGCGCCTGTTCTATTTGCAGGTAAGCATTCACATGGTCCAGTTCATCAGCGAGAGTGACAATTTCCGCCGGGCGCTTAAGGTTTTTACGAAAGAACGTGGACAGGTACTGCACCAGTTCACAAGCCTGGTCTTTATCGCGCCGAATCACCGCTACCAGGGTATTGAGCGCGTTAAACAAAAAATGGGGGTTAACTTGCGCGTGTAGCAGCTTAATTTCTGACTGTGTAAGTAACTGTTTTTGGCGCTCATACTGCCCGGCGAGAATTTGTGCGGAAAACAGCCGGGCAATACCTTCACCCAGGGTACGGTTGATGGAGCTGAATAAACGGTTTTTGACTTCATAGAGTTTAATCGTGCCCACGACTATGCCATTTTCACCACGCAACGGGATCACCAGGGTGGAGCCCAGTTTGCAGTGGGGGTCCAGTGAACAACGGTAAGGAACCGCATTGCCATCGGCATAGACTACTTCGCCGGTTTCAATGGCCCGCAATGTCAGACTTGAGGAAATAGGCCTGCCCGGCAGGTGATGGTCATCGCCAGTGCCGGTGAATGCCAGCAGTTTCTCGCAATCTGTAATGGCAACCGCACTGATATCCAGCTCCTGGTAAAGCACATGGGCTACCCGCATGCTGTTTTCCTGGTTAAACCCCTTGCGCAAAATACCCTCGGTCAGGGCCGCAACTTTGAGTGCGGTGGCGGAAAACGCAGAGGTATATTTTTCCAGCATGGCGCGTTTATCCAACAGAATACGCATAAACATGGCTGAGCCCACCGTATTGGTAACAACCATAGGTGCGGCAATGCTTTCTACCAGATGCAGGGCTTCGTTATATGGGCGGGCAATCAGCAGAATAATGCCCATTTGAACCACTTCGGCAACAAAGGTGGTGGCTCCTGCTGTTATTGGGTTAAACAGCAGGTCAGCACGGCCACGATTAACTAAAATGCGGTGCATCAGGCCGCCCAGCAACCCTTCAACGATGGTGGACACCATACAACTGAATGCTGTCATACCGCCCATGGCATAACGGTGTAAACCGCCCGTTAACCCCACCAGCCCCCCAACTAATGGCCCGCCCAATAACCCCCCCATCACAGCCCCTATCGCCCGTGTATTGGCAATAGAATCTTCGATGTGCAGCCCAAAATAGGTGCCCATAATGCAGAAAAAAGAAAAGGTGACGTAGCAAAGTAACTTGTGCGGTAAACGTACCGTTACCTGAGTTAACGGAATAAATAGCCGGGTTTTACTCATTAGCCAGGCAATAACCAGGTAAACGCACATTTGCTGGAGTAACAGCAGAACAAGGTTGAACTCGTACATATACGCCCGCAGGAATCATCATGAGGATGGCTACCTTAGCGCGCAGCAGGTTCGCTTTCTTTGAAGGCTTTCAACTATTTTTGATTTTGTTGAACAGAATACAGTAAGCCATAACTTAATCGAATACGGGCCGCAAAATTACGGCCCGTAATAGGGAACTGGATGGGCGCATCGTTGCATACAGCCAGTACCCATGTTCAGCCCAGGTGCCACACCGGGTAAGTTCAGCTGTGGCTGTCACACTGCACGGAAAGCAATATCCTCAGGAATGACTTCGCCCTGCCAGTACATCTGAGCAGCAACACGGCCAGCCAGTTGCCGGTAGATAGTGGTGAACTCACTTTCCGGGCGGCTAACTACCGTTGGTGTGCCGCGGTCCAGGTCTTCACGCAGGTTAATATGCAGCGGCAACTGCCCTAATAATGTGGTGTGGTATTGCTGGGCCAGTTTTTCAGCACCACCGGTCCCGAAAATAGGTTCATGGTGGCCACACTGGCTGCAAATATGCATGCTCATGTTTTCAACCACACCCAGCACCGGCACTTCCACTTTTTCAAACATCACAATGCCTTTACGGGCATCAATCAGGGCGATGTCCTGCGGCGTGGTGACAACCACAGCGCCGGTAACCGGGATATTTTGCGCCAGCGTCAACTGAATATCGCCGGTTCCTGGCGGCATATCCAGCACCAGATAATCGAGGTCCGGCCACAAAGTTTCCTGCAGCAGTTGCATCAGTGCCTTACTGGCCATTGGGCCACGCCACACCATGGCGTTGTCATCGGTAACCAGGTAGCCGATTGAGTTGGTTGCCAGGCCGTGAGCCATGACGGGTGCCATATGGGTGCCATCTGGCGAACTGGGGCGTTCAGCTTCAGCACCCAGCATGGTGGGAACTGAAGGCCCATAGATATCGGCATCCAGAATCCCGACTTTTGCCCCTTCTGCCGCCAGCGCCAGCGCCAGGTTCACGGCAGTGGATGATTTACCCACCCCACCTTTGCCTGAACTGACCGCAATAATGTTTTTAACGCCATTAATACCGGGATGATTTTTCACCCGCTTCATGGTGGCGATATGGTGGGTTAACTTCCAGTCCACCGCTTTCGCGCCGGTAATACGCAACAGGTCTGCGCTACATTGCTCTTTCAGTTCTTCAAATGCACTGGCCCAGGCAAATGGCATCTGCAATTCAATATGCAGCGTGTCATCAAGCCAGGTGACATGGCGCAATGCTTTCAGCGCTGTCAGATTATGTTTAAGCGTTGGGTGCTGAAAATTAGCCAGTGTCCCGGCTACCATTGCTCGCATGGCTTCAGGGGACTTAACCTGGGATTGAGAATTCATCCCGACTCCTTTGCTTTATTCTTGTGATGTGAACCGGCAGGCTGCAAAAGCACTGCACAATAACTTAAGCATACCAGAACTCCCGCCTGCTCCGGGTAGTGGTGTAAAAATTTCTCATACATTTGCATGCTGCTGCGCATTTGTTTGTTCAATCTGTGTTCTGTTGGGATTTTATCCCCGAGCGGTGACGGAAAGTCGCCGTTTCGCCCTTACCAAACGCCTCCCTTTCGGGTAACATCGAAGCCCCTTTTTACAACTGAAGATGTAATTGTCACTATGGCTCAAGTCGCTAAAAAAATTCTGGTAACGTGTGCGCTGCCGTACGCCAACGGCTCCATTCACCTGGGTCACATGCTGGAGCATATCCAGGCTGATATCTGGGTTCGTTACCAGCGAATGCGCGGCCACCAGGTCAATTTCATCTGCGCGGACGATGCGCACGGCACGCCTATCATGCTCAAAGCGCAACAGCTGGGTATCAGCCCAGAGCAGATGATTGCCGAGATGAGCCAGGAACATCAGACCGATTTCGCGGGTTTTAATATCAGTTATGACAACTACCACTCTACTCACAGTGATGAAAACCGTGAGCTGTCTCAGCTGATTTACACCCGTCTGAAAGAAAACGGCTTTATTAAAAACCGGACCATTTCTCAGCTGTATGATCCGGAAAAAGGGATGTTCCTGCCAGACCGCTTTGTGAAAGGCACTTGCCCGAAATGTAAATCACCGGATCAGTATGGCGATAACTGCGAAGTGTGCGGCGCCACTTACAGCCCGACCGAGCTTATCGACCCGAAATCGGCGGTTTCTGGTGCTACGCCAGTTATGCGCGAATCTGAACACTTCTTCTTTGACCTGCCTTCTTTCAGCGAAATGCTGAGTGCCTGGACGCGTTCTGGCGCATTGCAGGAACAAGTGGCGAACAAAATGCAGGAGTGGTTCGATGCCGGGCTGCAGCAGTGGGATATCTCACGTGATGCCCCTTACTTCGGTTTCGAAATTCCGGATGCGCCAGGCAAATATTTTTACGTGTGGCTGGATGCGCCTATTGGTTATATGGGTTCTTTCAAAAACCTGTGTGACAAACGTAGCGACCTCAACTTTGACGACTGGTGGAAAAAAGACGCCGATTCCGAGCTGTATCACTTTATCGGTAAAGATATTGTCTACTTCCACAGTCTGTTCTGGCCTGCCATGTTGGAAGGTAGCGGTTACCGCAAACCCACTAACTTATTTGTGCACGGTTATGTCACGGTGAATGGCGCGAAAATGTCCAAATCGCGCGGTACCTTTATTAAAGCAAGCACCTGGCTTAACCATTTCGACGCCGACAGCCTGCGCTATTACTACGCAGCGAAGCTCTCTTCCCGCATTGATGACATCGACCTGAACCTGGAAGATTTCGTGCAGCGTGTTAACGCCGATATCGTCAACAAAGTGGTTAACCTGGCATCCCGTAACGCGGGCTTTATTGCTAAACGTTTCGGCGGCAAACTGGCAGATAACCTTGCTGATCCGGCTCTGTTCAAAACCTTTACGGACGCAGCACAAACCATTGGCGATGCATGGGAAAGCCGTGAATATGGCCGTGCCATTCGTGAGATTATGGCGCTGGCCGACCAGGCTAACCGTTATGTCGATGAGCAAGCGCCCTGGGTGGTGGCAAAACAGGAAGGCCGCGATACCGACTTGCAGGCAATTTGCTCCATGGGTATTAACCTGTTCCGGGTGCTGATGACCTACCTGAAGCCGGTGTTGCCAGTATTAGCAGAGCGTGCTGAAGCCTTCCTGAACACCACACTGAGCTGGGATGAAGTGGCAACACCATTGCTGGCACACCAGGTGAACAACTTCAAGGCGCTGTATAACCGCATTGATATGAAACAAGTGGAAGCACTGGTGGAAGATTCCAAACAGGAAACCGCGCCAGCTAAAGTGGTTACCGGCCCGCTGGCAGATGACCCGATTCAGGACACCATCACTTTCGATGACTTCGCAAAAGTGGATATGCGTATTGCGCTTATCCAAAACGCTGAGTTTGTTGACGGTTCCGATAAACTGCTGCGCCTGACACTGGACCTCGGCGGTGAAACCCGCAACGTGTTCTCCGGTATCCGTTCAGCCTACCCGGACCCACAGGCACTGATTGGCCGCCTGACAGTGATGGTCGCCAACCTGGCACCACGCAAAATGCGCTTCGGGGTATCTGAAGGTATGGTGATGGCAGCAGGCCCTGGCGGGAAAGATATTTTCCTGTTAAGCCCGGACAGCGGTGCTCAGCCTGGCCAACAGGTAAAATAAGCAACACAGTGAATCAGTGCCGGAACAGGTGTAATTGCGCATCCGGCACACTGAAACTGAGTACCAAACCGGAAAGGGAGAATACGTTCTCCCTTCAAATTGATGAAAAAGAAGGGAAAAACGTGGTTTTCCCTTCTTTTTAGTTAGCAGCCGAAAATCAATGAATTGATTTTCCTGGTTTTTTATGGGGTGACATCCCCTCGTCCTGTGTGGACATGAGGTTTGTCATCAGACTCAAGGGAGAATACGTTCTCCCTTTTTTATCGCCTGCCTGTTTGCCCATCTCGCACACAAAGCCTTATGTAACGCGCCTGTTTCACTTTATAATCGCTTTGTTAACATTAAGGAGCCCAATAATGAAAGTAACGCGATTTTTTCTGATTGCCGGTATGGTTTTGATGGCACTGGGCGGTATCGGCGGTGTAATGCTCGCTGGCTATACCTTTATTTTACATAGCCAGTAATTCTGCTTTGCAGGCACTCGAATACCTGGTCAACAATCACAGCGGCCAGCGCCACCAGCACAGCACCCTGAATAACATAAGCGGTATTAAAACCGCTCAACCCCACAATAACCGGGGTTCCCAGCGTTTTTGCCCCCACGGTTGAGGCGATGGCGGCAGTACCAATATTGATGATGACAGACGTGCGGATACCCGCAATAATCACCGGTGCAGCCAGGGGTAACTCCACTTTCAGTAGCACCTGACTGGGGTTCATCCCCATCCCTTGGGCCACTTCTTTGACTTCTGCCGGTACCGCATTCAACCCGGCAAGTGTGCCCTGTAATATGGGCAATAAACCATACAGAAACAGAGCCAGCATAGCCGGTTCGCTACCAAACCCCATAACCGGCACCGCCACAGCCAGAACGGCCACTGGCGGAAAAGTTTGCCCTGCCGCTGCCAGGGTCTGTACCAGATGGCGGAAAGGCTCACCCGCCGGGCGGGAGACCAAAATCCCCACGCCCCCCGCCACCACAACGGCACAGGCACTCGAAATTGCCACCAGCACTAAATGCGCCCATGCCAGTGAAACAAAACTGGATTGTTGCCACACTGGGCGCTCCAGCCCTGGGAACCAGTAGTGAAACAGCGGGCCACTGTAAGGCATGCCGAACAACAGGCCCAGAAACAAGGCAGAGAGCCAGAAAAGAGGTAAACGTAATAGCGCCTTCATGGTGTCACACCTTGATGAATCACATCCTGCAGGTGCAAATTCCCCACCACTTCCCCAGCGTCATTAACCACAGGCAGTACGGACCGTGCCTGCTGAATAAACGCAGATAACGCTTCACGCAAAGATAACGCCACTGACACAGGCACCCCACCACTGGGTGTTTCGCCCAGGCGTACCAGATTTTTCACGCAATACAGCCCCAACAGGCGAATTCCCCGGTCGCTGTCTCCAAAAAAGCCACGCACAAAATCGTTGGCAGGCTGGCGCAGCAAGGTATCCGGCGCCCCCTGTTGCACTACTTTGCCGTTGTCCATCAAAACCAGGTGGTCGGCCAGTGCCAGGGCTTCGTCTATATCATGGGTGACCAGAATGATGGTGCGCCCCTGAGCTCGCTGTACACGCAGGATCTCTTGTTGCAGGCTGCTACGGGTAACAGGATCCAACGCACCAAAAGGCTCATCCATCAATAGCACTTCCGGATCAGCCGCCAGCGCACGAGCCACCCCAACCCGCTGCTGTTGCCCACCGGAAAGCTGGTGAGGGTAACGCTGGTAAAACACCTCCGGGTCAAGATTGAGTAATTCCAGTAATTCCATTACCCGGCTGCGTATTTTTTTATCTGGCCAGTTCAGCAGACGCGGTACGGTGGCAATATTCTCAGCTACCGTCCAGTGGGGAAATAAACCAATAGACTGAATGGCATAGCCCATACGCCGACGCAACGCGGTAACCGGGTGGCGGGTTACCGGCTCGCCTGCAAAGCGAATCATGCCGCTGTCAAAATCCACCATACGGTTAATCATCTTCAGCGTGGTCGATTTTCCTGAGCCGGATGTACCGACCAGCACACTGAATGCGCCCTGGGCAAAATTCAGCGAAACGTCACTGACGGCTGCCTTGCCATGAAAGGCTTTGGTGACATGTTCAAATTCAATCATGGTTGTTATGCTCCAGCCGGTGAATCAGCAAATGGAAAATACGGTCGGCCAGTACCGCCAGTGCCACAACAGGAATTACCCCCAACAACACCAGCGACTGGGCGCTGGCTGATAACCCCTGAAAGATCAATGCACCAAACCCGCCTGCGCCAATCAGTGCCGCAACCACCGCCATTCCCGTAGTTTGCACCGTTACCACACGTAAATTACGTAATAACACCGGTAATGCCAGCGGCACTTCCACCTGCACAAAACATTGCCATGGTGTCATGCCATTTCCCCGCGCGCTTTCTTTAACCGCCTGAGGAACCTGATCCAACCCGGCAACCACGCCGCGCACCAACGGCAACAGTGCATATAACACCAAAGCAATGATTGCGGGAGCTACACCAATTCCACTAATGCCCAAAGAGCCTAACCACGGCAGTGCACTGTTCAGAGCGGAAAGTGGTGCTATCAGTAACCCAAACATGGCGACGGAAGGCACTGTCTGAATCACATTCAGCACACTGAACACGGAAGATTGTGCCTGTGGGGCACGGTGCAGGTATAAACCCAATGGAATGCCGATAACCAGTGCAGGCAGCAAGGTGCCGAAAGTCAGTGCCAGGTGGCGCAGTAACGCATCATCAAATACGCTTTTGCGGTTGGCGTACTCTTTCAGTAAAGACAAACCATCAAAATGACCGGCATATAACAGGGCCAGCGGGATTAGCCATAGTTGCAGGTACAAGATGGCGCGGATGGTTGGTTTTACCGAAAGCGAGCGTACTGCTTCGCTAAACCCAATCAGGCTGATTGCCAGCACAAGCCAGGTGCCGCTGGCCAGTGAGACTCTGGCATAGGGGTGAGCTTCACCCGCCAGGTTATTCGCCCATAAACCACAAGCGAGTAGCCAGCCAATAAACAGCACTTCGAATAGCAACACGACTACCGAGCGGTAACGTGGAGAAGCGAATGCCAGTAGCACAATCGCTACCAGCACCAGCCCTGAAGTTGAATATGGTACCAACCCGGCCAGCATCACAGGCTGGCCACTCAACAGGCGGTTAGGTGCCATGGTGAGTACAGGCAAAAAAAGCACGGTAACCACTAACAATGCCACCAGAACCCAAAGCACCGGGTTCTGGCGAAAACGGCTACATACGTTTTGCCACAACCTAGTTAACAAAATGGTTTGCCTTTAACCAGGTTTGCGCCACCGTGCCCGCATCCACCCCTTCCACTGCAATACGGGCATTGAGTTGCTGTAAGGTTTTTTCATCCAGTGCGCTGAACACCGGTTTTAACCAGGTGGCAATATCCGGGTGCTCTTTGAGTACCGCTTCACGAATAACCGGAGCGGGTGCGTAGACGGGTTGTGTGCCTTTCGGGTCGGTCAATGTGCGCAAACCCAGTGCAGCTACCGGGCCATCGGTGCCATACGCCATCGCGGCATTCACACCTGAGGTATTTTGGGCTGCCGCTTTGATAGTCACAGCAGTATCCCCACCAGCCAGAGACAATAACTGGTCCTGTGACAGGGTAAATCCATACGCTTTTTCGAAAGCTGGCAATGCATCTGGGCGTTCAATAAATTCGGCAGAAGCGGCCAGTTTGAATGTACCGCCCGCTTTCAGGTAACGGCTCAGGTCATCAAGGGAGGTGAGATGGTTTTTCTCTGCCACATCGCCGCGCACCGCAATGGTCCAGGTGTTGTTCGCCGGGGCCGGAGTCAGCCAGACAAGGTGATTTTTTGCCGCATCCAGTTGTTTGATTTTTTCATAACCTTGCAGCGGATTTTTCCAGACCGGGGAGCTGGCCTCATTAAAAAAAAATGCACCGTTCCCGGTATATTCAGGGTAGATGTCCAGCGCACCGGAAGTAATTGCACCGCGCACGACCGGCGTTGTGCCGAGCTGGATTTTATTTTCTGTTTTCACACCATGAGCATTCAGTACCTGCAGAATAATATTGCCCAGTAATGCGCCTTCTGTATCAATTTTCGAACCGACTTTCACCGGGCCTGCTGCCTGAGCGGGTAATGCAAGGGCCAGAGCCACGCCCAGTAAACATGATGACCACAGGGTATTTTTTTTCATTTTCTCTCCGTCTGTCTGTTCGTCAACCGCATGAAAAATAAGGATAGCTGAATATTTCCGGCAAATGGATGCCGGGTAGAAAAATCTTATATCCCCTAAATAATTTGGGTTCCAGGAAGACCTGCAACCTGAATTATGACGGGTATAACTGAAACAAAACGGGCCATCACCTGGCAGGGTGACAGCCCGTTATCAACAGTAACGCCTGGGCTTACAGCAAGTCAAACGACCCCTGTTTCACCCGCGCAGAATCCAGGCCGATAAATACGTTAAATTTACCTGGCTCAGCAACATCTTGCATGCGGGCATTCCAGAATTTCAGTGCATTGATATCAACCGGGAAGCTGACAGTCTGGGTTTCGTGGGGCTTAAGTGTCACTTTCTTAAACCCACGTAACATTTTCACCGGGCGGCTCATGCTGGCAGTGACATCCTGCAAATAGAGCTGCACTACTGTTGCCCCTTCCCGGTCGCCGGTATTGGTAACAGTAACGCTTGCGGTTACCGTGCCATCCCGTTTCATCACCGGTGAGGACATTTTCACATCAGACACCTGGAACGTGGTATAGCTCAGGCCGAAACCAAAGGGGAACAGCGGGCCGTTAGCCTCGTCGAAATAGTGTGACGTGTATTTATCCGGCTTTTCTGGGTTATATGGGCGGCCTGTATTCAGGTGGCTGTAGTAAACCGGAATTTGCCCAACTGAACGTGGGAAAGACATAGGTAATTTGCCTGAAGGGTTGTAATCGCCAAACAGCACATCAGCGATAGCATTGCCCCCTTCCGTTCCTGCAAACCAGGTTTCCAGCATGGCATCAGCCTGCTGTTGCTCTTTCACCAGCGCCAGTGGGCGGCCATTCATCAGCACCAGCACTAATGGTTTACCCGTCGCTTTCAGGGCGGTAATCAAGTCGCGTTGGCTTTGCGGAATGGTGATATTGGTGCGGCTGGATGCCTCATGAGCCATTCCCTGTGCTTCCCCCACAACTGCTACTACAACATCGGCGCTTTTCGCCGTGTTAACGGCTTCGTCTATCATGGCCTGTGGTGAGCGAGGGTCCTGCTGAACGGCTTTTTCATAGGAGTTCAGGAAATCAATAATGCCCTGATGGTTAGAGATATTGGCACCACGTGCGTAAACAATGTGTGCGCTGTTGCCTGCGGCGTTTTTGATTCCCTGCAACACACTCACCGACTGGCTGGCAACACCGGCAGCCGACCAACTTCCCATCATGTCACGCTGGCTGTCGGCCAGAGGCCCAATAACCGCAATGGTACCCTGCTTTTTAAGCGGCAGAGTCTGCAGGCGGTTTTTCAGCAGCACCAGGCTTTCACGCGCCACTTCACGGGCTTCTTTACGATGCAGACGGCTTTCTGCGTTGGTATCCACCGGGTCACTACTTTTTGGGCCCAGGTGACCGTATGGGTCATTAAATAACCCCATATCATATTTCACGTTAAGCACATGGCGTGTTGCGTCATCAAGCTCAGCCATGGTAACGGCACCGCTTTTAATCAGCCCCGGCAAGTATTTGCTGTAATATTCATCGCTCATACTCATATCTATACCGGCTTTAAGCGCGATACGCACCGCATCCTGCGGGTCACTGGCTACACCGTGGTTAATTAATTCTTTGATAGCACCATGGTCAGAAATAGTAATGCCTTTAAAGCCCCATTCTTTGCGCAGCACATCTTTGAGTAACCAGGAGTCCGAAGTGGCCGGGGTGCCATTCAGTGAATTCAGGGCAATCATTACCCCACCACTTCCCGCGTCCAGCCCGGCTTTATAAGGCGGCAGATAGTCGTTAAATAACCGCTGTGGGCTCATATCCACCGTGTTGTATTCTTTCCCACCTTCCACCGCGCCGTATGCAGCAAAGTGTTTCACACTGGTCATAACTGAGTAACGGTCCGCCGGGCTTTTCCCCTGCATAGATTCAACCATGGTGCGGCCCATTATGGATGTGAGATAAGTATCTTCACCGAACCCTTCGGACACCCGCCCCCAACGCGGGTCACGGCTCACGTCTACCATGGGTGCCCAGGTCATATTCAGGCCATCATCGGCGGCTTCCCAGGCGGAAATACGCCCCACAGTACGCACTGCATCAAGGTCAAATGTGGAAGCCAGCCCCAGGCTTATTGGGAATACAGTGCGCTGACCATGCACGACATCATAAGCAAAGAATAAGGGGATTTTCAGGCGGCTGAGTTGCATCACCTGATCCTGCATCTTACGAATATCCGGGCGGGTTACCGTATTAAAAATAGCGCCAACGTGCCCTTCTTTGATCATTTCACGAATTTTTTCTTTTGGGTTATCAGGCCCGACGCTAATTAACCTGAGCTGGCCGATTTTTTCATCGACAGTCATTTTTTTCAGCAGGCTGGTGACAAAAGCATCACGCGCCTCGGTGGTCATAGGATGGGGACCAAACAAATCATCGGCCAGTGCAGGTTGCAGCGCAAGACTCACGGCAAGCCCAACAGAACAAAGCCATTTCATAAGTTGACTCTCAGGTTAAGGCGGTGCCTGGCTGACGCCGCACAGAAAAATAAAAAAGGAAGTTTGCCACAAGCAGGAATGAGTAAAAAGTAAGATAATCCGGATATATGCACCTGTTTTGCAAAATGACTCTCCACAAATTGATTTTTTCGGCGCTATGCTTAATGCCGAAATTTGCTCATCACAGGAGTGAGACATGTCTTACGTCGTGAAATCGAAACACCTGGCCTTTATAAATGAACTCAAACATCTGGTAGGCCATCATCATGTTCTTACCGATCCAGCCCGCACCGCTCGCTACCGTAAAGGTTTCCGGTCTGGTGAAGGAGACGCGCTCGCCGTGGTGTTTCCGGGTTCGCTACTGTCTTTGTGGCAGGTACTGAAAGCTTGTGTCGCTACCGACAAAATTATTCTGATGCAGGCAGCCAACACAGGTTTAACCGAAGGGTCCACTCCGAGCGGCAACGATTATGACCGTGATATTGTCATTATCAGTACCTTGCGGCTGGATAGACTGCACATACTGGATAACGGTGAGCAAGTGCTGGCCTGGCCGGGAACCACGTTGTACCAACTGGAGAAAGCATTGAAGCCCCTGGGGCGTGAACCCCATTCTGTCATTGGTTCTTCCTGTATTGGCGCATCGGTTATGGGTGGCGTGTGCAATAACTCAGGCGGCTCTTTAGTGCAACGCGGCCCGGCTTACACCGAAATGGCGTTGTATGCGCAAATTGACAGCCAGGGGCAGTTACACCTGGTTAACCATCTGGGGATTGACCTGGGGGAAACACCAGAACAAATTCTGTCGCAACTCGATGATGATAAAATCGCGCCTGAACGGGTACAACATGATGAACGGCGGGCGTCCGATAACGATTACCAGCACCGGGTGCGTCAGGTTGATGCCAATACGCCTTCGCGCTATAACGCAGACCCTGACCGGTTATTTGAAGCCTCTGGCTGTGCCGGAAAACTGGCGGTGTTCGCCGTGCGCCTGGATACCTTTGCCGCCGAGAAACAGCAGCAGGTGTTTTATATTGGAACCAATCAGACACAAGTGCTGACCGAGTTACGCCGCCATATGCTGGCTGAATTCACGCACCTGCCGGTTGCCGGGGAATATATGCACCGGGATATCTACGATATTGCCCAAACCTACGGCAAAGATACCTTCCTGATGATAGACAAACTGGGCACTGACAAAATGCCAGCCTTGTTCAGTCTGAAAGGCCGTACCGATGCAATGCTGGAAAAACATTCTCTGTTTAAGCCGCATTTCACGGACCGTTTTATGCAGAAAATCAGTGGTTATTTTCCTAACCATTTGCCAGCACGAATGCAGGAGTGGCGGAAAAAATATGAGCATCATTTGTTGCTGAAAATGTCCGGTGACGGGATCGCCGAAGCGCAAAGCTTCCTGGAACGTTATTTTCATGATGCTGAAGGTGACTTTTTTGTTTGTAGTGCCGAAGAAGGTGCGAAAGCCTTTTTACACCGTTTTGCGGCAGCGGGTGCGGCCATTCGTTACCATGCAGTTCATGCAGATGAAGTTGAGGATATTTTGGCTCTGGATATTGCCCTGCGCCGCAATGATACGGACTGGTTTGAACACCTGCCACCAGAGCTGGATGGCCAGATATTGCACAAGCTCTATTACGGGCACTTTATGTGCCATGTGTTTCACCAGGACTATATTGTGAAGAAAGGCGTGGATGTTCATGAGCTTAAAGAGCAGATGCTGGTTCTGCTACGCGAGCGTGGTGCGCAATACCCGGCGGAGCACAATGTTGGGCATTTATACGAAGCGCCACCTGCGCTGCAAACCTTCTATAAAGAAAATGACCCCACCAACAGTATGAACCCAGGGATTGGTAAAACCAGCAAACTGAAAAACTGGCAGGCTCCTCAAGAAACACCAACAGAGTAACCTTCAGTTCTGACACCTGGCGGATGGCCCGCCAGGTGTCCTGCCAATTATTCTTCTACCTGCACTGGCTGATTATTCACCATATCGGTGGCTTTATCTTGTTTATACGCCAGCGCTGCCGCTGGTACTGGTGTGGCTTTTCCCGTCTCAAGCCAGGTGCGAATCCGGCTGGCATCAGCAAAGTGAGTATATTTGCCAAAAGCATCCAGAACCACCAGGGCCACTGGGCGCTTATTGATTACCGTACGCATCACCAGGCAGTGGCCGGCTTTATCGGTATAACCGGTTTTGGTGAGCTGAATATCCCAGTTATCCCGGAAGATAAGGTGGTTAGTATTACGAAATGGCAGGCTGTAGTTCGGGTGGCTGAACTGTGCTTCGTCTTCCCGCGTGGTACTGAGTTCGCCAATCAACGGGTACTGGCGGCTTGCCATCACCAGTTTGGTCAGATCACGAGCGGTAGACACATTGCTCGGTGACAACCCTGTAGGCTCGACATAATGCGTATGGGTCATACCCAATGCTCGGGCTTTGGCATTCATGGCGCGAATAAAAGCATCGTACCCACCAGGATAGTGCGCCGCAAGGCTTGCCGCAGCACGGTTTTCCGAAGACATCAACGCCAATAACAACATATTGCGACGGCTAATTTCACTGTTGAGCTTAACCCGGGAAAACACCCCGCGCATTTCCGGCGTATGGCTGATATCCACGGACAGCATATCATTCAGTGGCTGGCGGGCATCAAGCACAACCATCGCCGTCATCAATTTGGTGAGCGAAGCTATGGGCCTCACACGGTCCGGGTGGCTGGAATAAAGCACTTTGCCATCGGCCAGATCAACCACCATGGCACTGCCAGAGGCGATTTGAGGCTGGTCTGCTACCACCGCGTGAGCGACCGGTTTCGCTCTCGCAGTGGCATGATGAGCAGTAGCATGATGCGCGGTGGCATGCGCCGTTTTATGTGAGGTGTGGTGTACCGTTTTCTTTGCCTCTGCCTTTTTGCTGGCAGTGGCATGTTTGGTCTGGGCTGTGTGATGAACTGTTTTATGTGTTTTTGTATGGGTGACCGTGGTTGTTGCCTGTTCGGCAGACACAAAAGGCACCGCACTAAAGAGAGCGACACTAAGCAAAGTAAGGCGAATATTTTTATGCATGGCAACAAATTCAACAAGGTTATCTCTGCGCGATACAACGCACACCGCGCTCTGGAATGGCGCTGGCGCCAGAATAATACTCCGCAGTCAATTGTAACCGCCAGCGAAGTTTCGTTATCAAATAATGCAGTTTATTCTATAGAAAACAATTTAGGGAAAAGCAGTATGACCCGCGGCAACCAAAGCCTGGGGCGATATTGTACAAGAGTAGTATTGGCAGGATAAAACAGCGCAGTACAATTGACTAAAAACGTTCTACCGGGGCAGGCAGCCCCGGGATTGATAAGCACTCAGGCACTAGCTAAATAACCGGTACCCGTAGCCCCACAGCAGCACCGTAATTGCCAGCAACACTTCGAGAACCAGCACACCGATTGCCAGGGTTGAACTGGAGAAGTTAACCCCTTCCGATTTGCTGATATTCAAAAATGCCGGAATGCCCACATAGAGCAAATAGCCGGAGTAAAACAGCGCGATTGTGCCAATTAATGCACATAGCCATACCACAGGCCACAACCCAACGATGCCACTTAACATCAAGGGCGTCGCCACATAACCGGCAAAAACCATACAGCGCTTAAGTGCTGGCCTGTCCGGATAATAACGAGCCATCCACCAGATAACCCGCCCCATGAATGCGACCCCAGCCAGGATAATGGCATAAAAAACAACAGCCAGCACCAGAGCCGTTGAGGGCATGAGTTGTACAGTAGTATCATTTCCGAAACGCCAGCCGAACTGCGTTGTACCAATAAATGCGCACAAAACAGGTACCGCGGCCATTAATAAGACATGGTGTGTATAATGGTGGGAGACAGTTTCATTTTCCTGCTTAATTGACTGCATTTCACGTTCGGGATGGGACATCAGCCCCCATACATGGTTCATAAATCCCCCTGATGTACTGGAACGATAAACGCGCTACCCTTATCAGGTAAAACAGCCTCAGGGCACAACGCTCTGCGTAGACCCGCTTGCTGCATGTACCATTAGTATAATGCATGTTGAAAATTTGTTTATTTTTTGAACATATCTGGTTAATAGAAAGAAGCAATGGGCCCGGTATGGAAGAACGAGAACCCTTAACACGATGGATATACATAGTCTTATCAGCCAGTACGGTTACGCGGCACTTTTGATTGGCAGCATGGCAGAGGGTGAAACTATTACCTTGCTAGGTGGTGTGGCAGCCCACCAGGGGTTGTTAAAATTTCCTTTCGTTGTGTTGTGCGTTGCCTTAGGCGGTATGCTGGGTGACCAGGTACTTTACCTGGTGGGCCGCCATTATGGCACGCGTGTGCTCTACCGTTTTCGTAAACACCGCAAACATATTTCTCGAGCCCGTAAGATAATAATCAGTCACCCGTACCTGTTCGTTATTGGCTCGCGCTTTATGTATGGTTTTCGGGTTATTGGCCCGGTGTTGATTGGCATTAGCCGTTTACCTCCACGCATATTTTTCCCGCTTAACATTCTTGGGGCTGCAATTTGGGCAACGCTGTTCACTACGCTTGGTTATCTGGGGGGTGAAATGGTGATGCCGTGGTTACACCAACTTAATAGCCATATAAAACACCTGATTTGGCCTGGTTTGTTATTGGTGGTCGTTGCACTCATTATTTGGCGATTCTGGTGGAAAAAAAAGCGACATAAACACGCCAAAAAATAGCTTTCAGGGATTTTTCAGGCCAGCAAAGCGTTGCATCCTGGCGGGTCACGCGCTAGCATCGCCACCACTGATGGGAGGTATTATGACTATCAAAGAAAATGATTTTAGAAAAATTGATTTGAACCTGTTAGTGGCCTTTGCGGTGCTTTACCGTGAACAAAGTGTTTCTCTGGCAGCAGATAAACTCCACCTCGGCCAGCCTGCTGTAAGTGGTTCGCTGGCAAGACTTCGGGATATGTTCGATGACCCGCTATTTATTCGCAGCGGCCACCGGATGCAACCAACTGCCAGGGCAGACGCACTACACTGTGAATTAATGCCCCTGCTGGAGCAGTTGCAATCAACGTTATTCCACCCTTCAGATTTTAACCCGGCGACAGCCAGGGCGACGATTACGCTGGGTATGGCTGACTGGGTTGAAACCTGGCTGATGCCGGTATTATTGCCCCTGGTTCGCCAGCAGGCACCGGGAATCCAGCTAAGCGTAGTTGCCAGCAACCCGTTTACCGATCTGGCTCACCTGGAAGGTGGCGAGATGGATATGGTCGTGAATATGTCTGAAGGTGGGCCTCGTTGGCTGGAAAGTACGCCAATAGTGGCAATGCCATTTGTTGCACTCTGGCATCCACAGCATGTACCACTATCCGGCCCGTTAACGCTGGAAGATTACCTGGCCTGGCCGCATTTTGCTGTAAGTAACCGGGAAACCAGTAACAGCCAGATTGACACTCTGCTCGCTAAACAGGGTTATACCCGCCAGATTAGCTATTCCACACCTCACTTTGCCGCACTGCCGGGGCTACTCTGCAGCCAGCCAGGCATTGCGACTGTGCCGGCTGCGCTGGGGCCTCTCTGGCAACCTCACTGGGGCCTCAGTGGGAGCCCACTTCCTGTGGCAATTCCACCAGCACAACTGGCGTTAAGCTGGCACCAGCGGCATAACAGTGACCCGGCGCTGATGTGGTTTCGGGACCTGGTGAGTAACCATTTGGCGGAATATTCATTGAAGCAGGCAGCCTGAGCGCCTGCTGAGGTTATAACTGTTCAATCGCCTGGCGAATGGCTGCGGAAGTGTTCAGTGTGCGCACGGTAGTGAATAATTCGCTGGCCTGGGGGTAATTTTTCCGCAAATACCCAAGCCACTGTTTAATCCGCGCCACATGGTACATCCCGGTATCGCCCTGCTTTTCCAGGCGGCAATATTTTTTCAGTAGCTGAATCACATCGGGCCAGGGCATAGCCGGCTCGCCGTATTTAATCATCCGGCTCAGGTTTGGAATATTCAGCGCCCAACGCCCAACCATAACAGCATCGCACCCGGTTTGTGCCATACACGCTATGGCACTGGCCTGGTCACGTATTTCACCATTGGCAATAACTGGAATATCCAGGCGTTCGCGAATCTTACCAATGGCCGCCCAGTCTATGCGTTCTGCCCGGTAGCCATCCTCTTTTGTTCGACCATGCACCACCAGTTCTGTCGCGCCAGCCTGTTGCACGGCATCGGCAATTTCCAGGCTGCGATGTGGCGAATCCCACCCGAGGCGAACTTTGACGGTTACTGGCAGGTGCACAGGCACTGCTTCCCGCATGGCTTTCGCCCCCTGGTAAATCAGCTCAGGGTCTTTTAGCAAAGTTGCCCCACCGCCACTACCATTGACGACTTTAGAAGGGCAACCACAATTCAGATCAACGCCCCATGAGCCCAGTTCAACGGCACGTGCCGCATTTTCGGCCAACCATTGAGGATACTGCCCGAGCAACTGAATACGCACCAGGGTGCCAGAAGGTGTGCGGCTTTGGTTAGCCAGCTCCGGGCAAATGCGCTGGAATGATTTCACCGGCAGGCAACTATCCACCACGCGTAAAAATTCGGTGATGCATAAATCGTAATCGTTCACCTCTGTCAGCAGTTCCCGCACAAGTGCATCGAGAACGCCTTCCATCGGCGCCAGTAAAACGCGCATAGAGTGACTCATTCAGTAAAAAAGACGCGCTATGTTAGCCTGACGCCAGGCGGGTGACAAACCTGAAATACGCTTTGTTTAAAGGCCAGAGCCTACTTACGAGGAACTTTATTGCAGCAATGAGGCTGGTGTGCCGCATTGTCTTTTATATTCTGATCGATAAAGCGAAAGTAACCTATTTTTACCCGGTTCCATATACTGCTGGCAAACTGCGCGCCATAACCGTTAAGCACCTTTTCTACCGCATCCACACCACATTGCGCCGCATCATAGACACAGGTTAAGGTTACTGAAGCAGGCAAGTATTCCACCGTATCCATCCCAGGTAATTGCCTGGTTTCAATAACCAGAGCCTCTATTTTCCCTTCATCTACGCCAGAAAGTTTCAGCTTACGGGTAACCTGGTTTACACCAGTAACACCGGTTTTATGATTAACGTGACTCATTTATGCCTCTGATTCATTCATAAGCTTCTCGTCTAACATTAAATATTGCTCAGGGCAAGTTTCAATATATTTTAGGCATTAGAGAAAAATCCAGAGTATGACAAATTGCTTGCACAATATGGCTTTACACGGCTGACTCAGCAGGATATTGATACGTTGATGCCAAAAATCTGATATTAGTGGTAATTCCGCCTGAAAAAAGAGCTGTCTATGACACAATCACTTTACTTCGCGCTCAGGCCGGTTGTGTAACACAATATGAATACCAATTTCCCTTCCGTGCGGTAATTGATGGCAAATTATTCCATGACACGCCACTCAACCCATTGCGTCAGGCAGACTGTTCTTCCCTTAACGTTATGGTGGGATTTAATCAGCATGATGGCTGGTTTCAGGTGTCTCGTACGTCGTCGCCATCAACATTCACCAGCGGAAAACTGACACACAGCACTGCTGCCCAGAGCCAGATTATCTGTGCTGCTATGCAGCGCCGTTACCCGGAAAAAACAGTGCTGGATATAAGTCTCTGAGCGTGGATATATTTTACCAGGCTTATCGCTGATTAAGGTATTAACTGAACAAGGTGCTACGGGGTGGCTTTATCGCTTCGTTCTAAAGCAAATAACAGGGGAATATTCAGGATATTGTGTTCACGCAAGCGATCTGCCATATATCTGGCATAATTTCTCCGACCCTTACATGCAAGAATTTAGCCCTGCTGGGGCATCAACACTGAGTGCAGGAAAAGCATTAAGAATGACATGGGTAAATTTTATTACCCATGGAACAGCACAATATGGCAAGCAGGCACTGGCATTATTTAAACCAAATGAACCTCATGCCTGGCAGTTCGCACAAGACCAGCAGGAAGATATTAAACAGATTATTTCCCCACTTTTATTGTTAGCAGAAGAGTCCTTGCCAGATAACCGTATATATTAGCGAAGTATTTTTAAATATATATATTGCCGCCTCTGGCAGATGCCCTCCTGTCTATTTCAGGAGAGCGGAGCAACTCGCCTAACGTTGCAAATCATGTAGCCTGTGCAAAACTCGTTCACCTTTGTTCAATACTTTGCAGTTGGCTGTTGCTCTACAAGCCAAACCCAGGGGTGGCCAATAAATTCGCGCAGTGCATCCAGAAAAACAGTAACCCTGGCTGGCGGATGGCGAAGCGCACGCAGAGCGTATATCCCGGTGGATGCCTGAGGTTGTGAAGACCATTGCGGGAACAGTTGTTCCAGAGCACCGGAGTTAATATCTTGCCCGACTACCCAGTCTGGCAGGTAAGCGATGCCCAACCCTTCGATAGCGGCCAGGCGCATGGCATCAAAATCATCACACCCAAACAGCGGTTGTGTGCTGATGCCACGAACCGGTTGCCCAATAACATGGCTCCAGCCCAGTAAATCCGCACCATGGATTTTATCGATTAGGCGGTGTGAGGTGATATCAGCCGGGGTTACCGGCCTGCCTGCTTTATTCAGGTAATCTGGGCTGGCGCACAACACCCTGGTTTGTACCGCAATACGGCTGCCAATCAGGGTGCTGTCGGCCAGGTCGCCAATGCGAATAACCAGATCCAGGCGCTCAGCAACGGGATCCGCCAGACGCTCAGTCAGATCTAAATCCAGGCTGAGATCGGGATACTGTTTAGCCAGCTTCCCCATCACAGGCAGGACATATCGCTTGCCAAAAGTTGGGTAACAGGCAACCCGAAGTACCCCGGTCACCTCGCCTTTCATCGATGACAACTCCTGTTGCACATCGACCAGCGAATCGAGGATCTGCCGCGCTCGCACCAGCAACGCTTCTCCAGCATCAGTCAGTGTCAGGTGGCGCGTGGAACGTAAGAAAAGTGGGGTGTCGAGGTGTGCTTCGAGGGCATCAATCTGCCGGCCTACAGACGACGGTGTCTTGCCGCGCCGCCGCGCAGCACCCGAAAAACTGCTCTCGTGTGCAACATCAACAAAGACACCAAGAAACTCCGCAAATTTTTCTGATTGCATCTGTGCATTTCTTGCATAGCTGTTGTGGGGAGTTCCTATCTTATCAGTCATGCGTTCTTTTCATACTCTTCTTCTCAACGAAACGGCAAACAAACCAACATCAATCTGAGGATGAAGACCATGCAAACCACACCATACGATTCACTCTACCTGTTTATCAACGGCACCTGGTTGGAAGCGGAAGAACGCGACACTGTTGCTGTCATTAATCCATCAACCGAAAAAACGCTGGGCCGCTTACCCCTGGCAACCAAAGCTGACCTGGAACTGGCACTGAATACCGCACGCGACAGCTTCAAAACCTGGAGCCGCACCGTTCCGGCTGAACGGGCTCGTGTACTGAAACAGGCTGCCGCACTGATGCGTGAACGGTCTGAACACATCGCCACCCAAATGACGTTGGAAGAAGGCAAGCCACTGGTAGAAAGCCGGGATGAAGTTCTGCGTGCGGCAGACTATTTTGAGTGGTTTGCAGAAGAAGGCCGCCGCATTGATGGCCGGGTAGTACCGGCAAACCGGCCTGGCATTCAGCAGTTGGTAAAAAGACAAGCAATTGGCCCTGTTGCTGCCTTTACCCCGTGGAATTTCCCGGCCATTACCCCGGCACGCAAACTGTCAGCGGCACTCGCCGCAGGCTGTAGCATCATTCTGAAACCTGGCGAAGAGAGCCCGGCAACAGCACTGGCACTGGCTCGCTGCCTGGATGATGCCGGGCTGCCGAAAGGTGTGCTGCAAATCGTCTTTGGGGTCCCAGACCAGGTTTCCGCGCAACTGATTGCCTCGCCGATTATCCGCAAAGTGGCCTTTACCGGCTCTGTACCGGTAGGCCGGTTACTCTCTGAACGTGCCGCCGCAGGTGTCAAACCCATCACACTGGAATTGGGTGGGCATGGTCCAGTCCTGGTATTTGAAGATGCAGATATTGAAACCGCAGCCAGTGCCGGGGCCGCCAACCGATTTCGTGGCACAGGGCAGGTGTGTATTTCCTCTACACGTTTTCTGATTCAGCAAGGAGCCTATGAGCACTTTGTGGAACGCTTTGTGGCTGCCACCCAACAACTGGTGATAGGCGATGGCTTATCTGGCGAAACACAAATTGGGCCGCTGGCTAACCCACGCCAACTGGCAAAAATGACAGAACTGATTGCCGATGCAGTGGAACAGGGAGCCAAAGTGCTGACTGGTGGTAAACGCCTTGACCGGCCGGGCTATTTCTTTGAACCCACAGTGCTCACCGATGTACCAATGAGCGCCCGCATTATGCACGAAGAACCCTTTGGCCCGATTGCTGTACTGCGCCCGTTTAACACACTGGAAGATGGGCTGGAAGAGGCCAACCGCCTGCCTTATGCCCTGTCGGCTTATGCATTCACCCGTGATGCCCGTACAGCACTTGATGTTGGCGATGGTTTGGAAGCCGGCATGATTGGCATCAACCAGTACCGTATTGTGGCAACGGAGCTTCCCTTTGGTGGGATGAAAGAGAGTGGCCATGGTTCAGAAGGCGGTACCGAAGGCATTCATCACTACCTGACCAATAAATTTATCAGCCAGGCCTGATTCTCAGAAACACAACGCACAACAATATAAAGGACAAGACCATGAAAAATATCGACTTTACCAGCCCACGTGCAGCGGCCCGCCCTTTTACACCCAAACTGGCGGATTTCGTAGAGCAACCGCTCTATTCCGATGTCTGGGCGGACACAGACCTGGCCCCCCGCGACCGCAGCCTGATAACCATCGCCTGCCTGGTAGCGTTAAACCACGCTAATGAGTTACCTGCCCACTTGCGGCGCGGTGTAGAAAACGGGCTGACTCAGACTGAGCTAAGCGCCGTGATCACTCATCTGGCTTTTTATGCCGGTTTCCCGGCGGCCATTACTGCATCGGCTTACGCTAACGCGACGTTCAGTAATGACGAAAACAACGCGCAATAACACCTGGCTGCCAGCCACACTCAGCACGCTGGCAGCATACAACATCTTCTGACTTGTTATATGAGGCAATAAAATGAAAGCGATAAACTTTGACGAATTCGGGCCTGCCAGCGTACTCAAACTGAGTGAAGCCCCAGACCCCATCCTTCGCCCGAATGATTTACTGGTTCGTACCCGTGCCGCAGGGGTTAACCGTGCTGATTTAACTCACCGCCGCGGTGGTTATGGCCGCCCTGATTTCGGTGATTCCACCATTATGGGGCTGGAAATTGCTGGCGATGTCATTGCTGTAGGGGAAAATGTCCGGGGTTACACGGTTGGTGACCGGGTGATGGGGATTGTTGGTGGCGGCGCTTATGCTGAAATTGCCCGTATAGACTACCGCATGGCAATGCCCATCCCGGAAAAAATGGATTACATCCACGCAGCGGCGATTACCGAGGTGTTCGTCACGGCTAACGAAGCACTGATTAACCTTGGGCAGCTACAGGCTGGCGAAACAGTGCTGGTGCATGCAGGCGCTGGCGGGGTTGGTGGTGCAGCAGTGCAACTGGCTCATGCCGTGGGTGCGACAGTGCTGACAACAGCCAAAAAAGAAGCGCATGGCCTGGTCCACCAACTGGGCGCAGACTACGCCATTGATTATGAGAACGAAGACTTCACCGATGTTGTTGCCCGTGTCACTGAAGGTAAAGGGGTGGATTTGATACTGGATTTTATTGGTGCGCCTTACCTTTCCCGGAACGTTAATGCCCTGAACTTTGGTGGCCGCCTGGTGCAAATTGGTATTATGGGCGGGATTGAGAATGCACAATTGCCGCTGGACCGTGTGCTATACCGCCACTTGCGTATTATGGGAACCGTCATGAAGTCCCGTTCACAGGACGTTAAACAGGCCATGTCGCAACGCTTTCGCGAACGCTGGTTAACCCACTTTTCTGAAGCGAGTTTAAACCCGATTATCGACAGCGTGTTCCCACTTGCTGAAGCCAGTGCCGCGCACCAGCGCATGGAAGACGGGCTAAATGTGGGCAAAATTGTCTTAACCATGTAAACCAGGCTCATGTAAACCTCACCGGACAGCACCCCAGATACAGGGGGAGGAAGCCTTTCGTTTCCTCTCCCCCTCTGCACAATGCCGCGCTAAATACCCGCTGGCGAAACGTTGCCGGATAACGGCTCTGTTTTCTCTGCCATCGGCTATTTACAAGCCCTGGCCCTTCACGAACAGCAACCCACTGGATTGCAGCAATCACCTATGGTATCAACCGGTATCAGCCATACTAAAAAGGCATTGTTGCTATAACCGGAATTCATGATGTGATCCATAGCACAAAACCTTTTTTAATTGTATGATGAATGCATTCATTCAGGGGTTACTTAAATGCGCCATACATTGCTTATTATCTGGCAATATTGCCGGGCCTTCTTCTTTATCTATGCCTGTCTGTATGCCGGGCAGTTTATTGCCACACTGCTTCCTATTACGATCCCAGGCTCTATCATTGGCATGCTGATGCTGTTCCTGTTGCTCTCATTACAAATTCTGCCAGCCCAGTGGGTAAAACCTGGCTGCCATTTATTTATTCGTTATATGGCATTGCTGTTTGTTCCTATTGGAGTGGGTGTTATGCAGTATTTCGATTTGCTGCGTACCCAGTTCGGGCCCATTGTAGTGTCGTGCACTATCAGCACCATAGTTATTCTGGTTGTTGTTAGTTGGAGTTCTCAGCTGGTTCACGGGGAACGTAAAGTTGTCGGCCAGAAAGAGGCTAAAGAGAAATGAGTGATATTTGGTGGTCTTTGCCGCTGACACTGGTGGTTTTCTTTGCGGCACGTAAGCTTGGCTCTGTGGTAAAAACCCCGCTGCTGAACCCGTTGCTGGTTTCCATGGTAGTGATTATTCCTTTTCTGCTGCTTACAGGTATCAAATACCAGCACTATTTTCAGGGCAGCAAAATGCTGAACGACTGGCTGCAACCCGCTGTGGTGGCGCTGGCATTTCCATTATATGAACAACTTCACCAAATCCGCGCCCGCTGGAAATCCATTATTTCCATCTGTTTTATTGGCAGCATGGTGGCAATGATAACGGGCACCAGCATTGCGCTATTAATGGGGGCGACACCACAAATCGCGGCCTCAATACTGCCTAAATCGGTTACTACGCCTATTGCGATGGCAGTTGGTGGCAGCATTGGTGGTTTACCGGCAATCAGTGCAGTGTGTGTTATCTATGTGGGTATTTTAGGGGCGGTGTTTGGCCATACTCTGTTAAATGCCATGCACATCACCACCAAGGCATCACGCGGCTTGTCTATGGGTACAGCTTCCCATGCATTAGGCACTGCGCGTTGTGCGGAACTGGATTTCCAGGAAGGGGCATTCAGCTCACTGGCGCTGGTTATCTGCGGGATTATCACTTCACTGGTCGCCCCGTTTCTGTTTCCCGTTATTCTGGCAGTTGTAGGGTAAAAGTTGCGCACAATCTCGAAAATACGCAACATATTTCACATGTTGCACTAATAATTAGATTCATGTCACATATCAAGGTTAGTGAGAACCGTACACTACGGTTCCATTAACCTGATACAAGGCATCATGTTATGCATCCCCGTTTTGTTTCAGCCTTCGAAACTCTGCCAGCCACTCTTCGTCCTTCCCTGCAACCTTTACTGGAAGATAGCGCGTTTCCGGCCATGCTCACTTCTGAGCAAACACAGCATCTGCGACAACAAACCGGCATGGATAACAACGCACTGGCTTTTGCCTTGCTTCCTTTAGCTGCAGCCTGCGCCTGGACGGGCATTTCGCATTTTAATGTGGGAGCCATTGTTCATGGTACGAGTGGCGCGCTGTGGTTCGGGGCCAATATGGAGTTTCCAGGCAGCAGCATGCAACAAACTATCCATGCCGAGCAAAGTGCTATCAGCCATGCATGGATGGGCGGAGAACAGGCCTTAAGCGGCATAACCGTTAACTATACGCCGTGCGGGCACTGCCGCCAGTTTATGAATGAACTCAACAGTGGGTTGTCGCTGGAGATTCATTTGCCAGAACGCGAACCTGCCACACTCGGCAATTACTTACCTGATGCCTTCGGCCCGAAAGACCTCGCCATCACAACATTATTGTTGGATAACGAAGACCACAGTTTCCCGGTTACAGGTTCAGCGCTGGAACAGTCTGCCATTACCGCAGCCAACCGCAGCCACTGCCCATACAGCCAGTCACCAGGCGGAGTAGCATTACAAACCCACGATGGCAGCTTGTTCGCCGGGAGCTATGCCGAAAATGCGGCGTTTAACCCTTCATTACCCCCATTACAAGTGGCTCTGAACCTGCTACGCCTGCGTGGTTACCGCGCTGAAGATATCGCTTGCGCAGCAATAGCGGAACGTGAAAATGGGCAGATAAGCCACCACGACAGCACGGTTTCCCTGCTTCATACTCTGGGTTGCCAGAATATAACGTTAGTTACGCTCGTGTGAAAAGGTGAACAACGCGTGCTTAAATTAGCACCAACCAGGAGGGGATAGCTTGCTCTTCATGGGGTGGTCAAGTAGCCTTGGAAGCACTTTAATCGCAAGCCGAGCGTTACTATCTATGTTTAAGCGTCTGTTATACAGTCTGTTAGTCCTGACTGGGTTAATGCTGATAACAGCGCTTGCCCTGGATCGCTGGATAAGCTGGCAAACAGCCCCTTATGTGTATGATGAAATCCAGGACCTGCCTTACCGCCAGGTTGGGGTTGTTTTGGGAACCGCCAAATATTACCGCACCGGTGTCATCAACCAGTATTACCGCTACCGCATTCAGGGTGCACTTAACGCTTATAACAGCGGTAAAGTGAACTACCTGCTGTTAAGTGGCGATAACGCATTAACCAGCTATAACGAACCGATGACCATGCGCAAAGACTTAATCGCTGCCGGGGTGGATCCGGCTGATATTGTGCTGGATTATGCCGGGTTCCGAACACTGGATTCGATTGTACGTACCCGCAAGGTATTTGATACCAACGATTTTATTATCATCACCCAACGCTTTCACTGTGAGCGTGCGTTATTTATTGCGTTGCATATGGGGATTCAGGCCCAGTGTTATGCAGTCCCTTCCCCAAAAAACATGTGGTCTGTGCGTTTCAGGGAGTTCGGTGCCCGGTTGGGTGCACTGGCTGATTTATTTATTTTTAAACGTGAACCGCGCTTTTTGGGACCACTGGTACCTATTCCGGCGGCACATGTTGTTTCTGATGATAATCAGGGCTACCCCGCCGTCACGCCCGAACAATTGCTTGAGCTACAGAAGAAAGCCAGCGCAGCAGAAAAAAAAGCGACAGATACCCCATAAACCGTGGCGGGTTACCAGGCATTCCCGGTAAAAAATAAATAAAAAAACCGCGCCTGGCATAACCGGCGCGGTTTTTTGTGCAAAACAGATTATTTCTTACGGGCGTATTTCAGTGAATCCAGCGCCACAGCAAAGATAATAATGCCGCCTTTAATAATGTACTGCCAGTATGGGTTGATACCAATATAGGTCAGGCCATAGTTAATTACAGTAAAAATGATTACCCCGGTAACCACACCAATCACTGTACCCACACCGCCACTGAACGAGACACCACCCACCACGCAGGCCGCAATGGCGTCCAGTTCGTACATAAAGCCCAGGTTGTTGGTTGCAGAACCAATACGTCCGGCTTCCAGCATCCCACCGAAGGCGTAAAACACACCAGATAAGGCATAGATCATCAGCAGGTTCAGGCCAACATTCACCCCGGATACTTTTGCCGCTTCTGGGTTGCCGCCGATAGCAAAAATGTTTTTACCAAAGCGGGTTTTGTTCCACAGGATCCAGACAAAAATACTGGCTATCACTGCGTAGAAGGTAATGTACGACAACCGGAACGTACCCAGTTGCACAAAACCCTGGGTAAAGGTGGAGAATTGCTGTGCAAAGCCGGAAATAGGCGAAGCGCCGACAAAATCGTAATACAGGGAGTTAACCCCGTAGACGATAATCATAGTACCCAGGGTAGTGATAAACGGGGTCACATTCAGATAAGCGATAATAATCCCATTAATCAGGCCAATTACCGCGCCAATCACACACACAATCAAGATAACCACGGGAATAGACATGGTTTCCAGGTGCGGGAACACTTTGTTGACGTTATCCATCGCCTGCAGCATGGTAGCCGCAATCACCGCTGCCAGGCCAACCTGACGCCCGGCAGACAGGTCTGTCCCCTGGGTTACAATCAACCCTGCCACACCCAGTGCAATAATAATACGCACCGATGACTGAGTCAGAATGTTGCTCAGGTTAAGCAGGCTTAAAAAGGTTGGATCCTGGAAAATAATAATAGCCAGTAAGACAAACAGTACGACGTAAATACCGCCGTCTTTCAGGTAGGTAAGTAAGCTTTTCTTATTTAACGCACTCATGAGAAGCCCCTGAGATTAAAGGTGCAAAGACGCAAGACGCAATATTTCGTTTTGCGTGGCGGTTTTGGTGTCAACGATGCCGGAAACGAGCCCATTGCTCATAACCAGAATCCTGTCAGTTATCCCTAATAACTCTGGCATTTCGGAGGAAATAATAATTATCCCCTTCCCTTTTTTCGCCAGTTCAGCCATTAGTTGGTAAATTTCAAATTTAGCCCCAACATCGATCCCGCGAGTCGGTTCATCAAGCATCAGTATTTCAGGTTGGGTTAATAACCAACGGCCAATAATGACCTTTTGCTGGTTACCACCAGACAAAGAACCGATCTGGGTTTTATGGCCAGGTGTTTTAACTCGCATGGCATCAATTACCCATTGGGTATCACTTTTCATGCGAGTATTATCCAGCAAACCGACTTTGTTTTTATACCGCTTAATATTAGAAATAAGCGAGTTAAAACCAATATCCAGGTAAGCATAAATACCCGTTGAACGGCGCTCTTCGGTTACCAGCGCAAAACCATTATTAATGGCTTCATTCGCTGTATGGTTATTAATAGGCTTACCATGTAACTTAATAGTGCCCGCTGACTTCTCGCGAATACCAAATAACGTTTCGACAATATCAGTACGTTTAGCACCCACCAACCCTGCTATACCCAGGATCTCCCCCTGGTGAAGGTCGAAGGAAATATCGCGAATAGAAGGCTGGCGTAAGGAAGTCAGATTACGGACTTCCATTATTACCTCACCCGGTGTGTTTTCACGCTCAGGGAAACGCTGGCTCAGAGAACGCCCCACCATCATGGCGATAATTTTATCCATATCCAGCCCGTCAAGGGGCTGAGTGGCAATCCACTGGCCATCACGCAGTACGGTGATTTCATCACATAGCTGGAAAATTTCTTCCATCTTATGAGATATATAGACAATGCCGCACCCACGCTCTTTTAGCTTACGAATAATGGTAAACAGGTGGTTAACTTCTTTTTCTGTCAATGACGAAGTGGGCTCATCCATGATGACAATTTTGGCATCATAGGAAAAGGCCTTGGCGATTTCGATCATTTGCATTTGCGAAACGGATAACGTACCCACGCGTGCTTTAGGGTCGATATCAATATCCAGTTCTTCGAAAATCGCTTTGGTATCCTGGTACATTTTGTCCTGGTCGACAAACATACCTTTCGTGGGATAACGCCCCAGCCACATGTTATCCATAACCGAACGCTGTAACACCAGGTTCAACTCCTGGTGAACCATGGAAATACCATTTTCCAGTGCTTCTTTTGCAGAATGGAATTCGATTTCTTTTCCCTGAAAAAGAATACTCCCGCTATCTTTCTTATAAATACCAAACAGGCATTTTAATAATGTTGATTTCCCTGCACCATTTTCCCCCATCAATGCATGAATTGAGTGCGGGCGAACTTTCAGGTTCACATTATCCAGCGCTTTTACGCCAGGAAATGATTTATTAATGTTAGACATCTCTAACAAAAACTCACCTGACGGCTGTATATTATTGCTGACCATAGTCATCACCTGGCTACATCCCATGAATAATCCGCTCATCAGGCATATTATGCCTGGCTTACCGAAAATTATTATGGGTAAAGTATTTATTGCTCATTATGTTGTAATAACAGGCACAGTATTTTCCCGCACCTGTTATTTCCTTTACTATTCAGGCCACATTTCTGTAACCTGAATAGCCAGGGCAAACAATGCTGAAATAGAATTACTTACCTTCGAATTGAGATAAGTTATCTTTATCTACGCCAACATAAGGTACGCGAACAATTTTATCGACAATTTTCCAGCTGGTGCCATCTGCTGGCGCTTTGCCATCGGCCAGGTTACGAGCCAGGTCAAACGTGGCTTTTGCCTGGTTGTTGGCATCGTTCAGTACCGTACCGGCCATTGCACCAGATTTAACCAGCGCCAGGGCTTCAGGCAGCGCATCCACACCGAATACCGGAATTGACGATTTGTTGTGTGCTTTCAGCGCTTCTACCGCACCCATTGCCATGGCATCGTTGTTTGCAATAACCACTTCAATCTTGTTGGCATTTGGGCCAGACAGCCAGGCATCCATTTTATCTTTTGCCTGAGCGGTATCCCACATCGCGGTATCCAGGGCCAGTTGCTGTGTTTTCAGGCCCTTGTCATTCAGCGTTTTCACCACATAAGTCGTGCGCGCTTCTGCATCCGGGTGCCCAGGCTCGCCTTTGAGCAGAACATATTGCACTACGCCATCTTTGTTCAGATCCCAGGAGGGGTTGGCGGCCCAGTGTTTCGCAATCAGCTCACCCTGAATGATGCCAGACTCTTTAGAATCCGTGCCCACATAATAGGCTTTATCGTAGCTATCCAGCGCTTTACGGGAAGGTTCTTTGTTGAAGAAAACAATCGGCACGTTCTGTGAACGGGCTTTCATAATCACGGTGCCTGCGGCAGCCGGGTCAACCAGGTTAATTGCCAGCGCTTTTACCCCTTTCGCCAACAAGACATCAATCTGGTCATTCTGTTTTGACTGGTCATTCTGCGAGTCATTCATCAGCAACTGAACATCTGGCGCACTTTCACCATCTTTTTCAATTGCCTTACGCACCACAGACATAAAGTTATCATCATATTTATAGATGGTGACGCCAATACGGGTTGCTGCGTTTGCAGCTGCGCCAAACAACATGCTTGCCATCACAGCTGACAGAGTAAGCACCTTCTTATTCATGGTATCTCCGGTTTTGCAGGGTAACGATGAAAATCAGTCAGGCGGGATGTTTGTAATCAAAATGTTACATCACGCCGACTTTTCGGGAAAAAAGTTAACGCATCCATGTGATATAACATTCCGTTACTGCTTGTTATGAGCGTCCAGAGGGGCTTTATGTGATAACTACTCACGCGCAGTTACATTATGTTTCACCCTCTAAAACACCGCCATAATAGTAACCGTAATGTTAACTTACTGTGAATTTACTCACAGATTGAAACCGGTTACATCAAACTCTTTATAAAAGAAGTGATCTGGTACACACTTTATTGGTTGGATGAAACAGAGTGTCTACGAACCAGGGTTGGCATAAAACAGTGAGTTTCTGACTCGTCAAGTGTGCCTGCAGCACCACGTAATGCCAGTTCAGTTGCAGTACGGGCCATGGAGGCAATCGGGTAACGTATGGTTGTCAGTTGAGGGTCGGTATACCTTGCAACGGGAATGTCATCAAAACCAATCACAGACACCTGTTGTGGGATATGGAATCCATTATCTTTCAGGGCAGTCATCGCCCCGGCGGCCATGCTGTCGTTATAGGCGAAAATCGCGCTTAATTGTTGGTTGCTACCAAGCAATTCCACCATTGCCGCTTCGCCTCCCTGCAAATCGGGGGTGCCACGCGCAATCCAACTTTCCCGAGGAGTAATCCCTTGCTCTTCCAGCGCCATGGCCCACCCCTGGCGGCGTTGAGTATCATCATCAATACCATGGCTGGAGCTGAGATAACCTATACGCTTATGCCCTTGAGCCACCAGCATTCTGGTTGCCATTAATGCACCGGAAACATTGTCTAACCCAACGCAGCGGTGTTCATAACCGGGTAAAATTCGGTTAATCAGTACCATCCCCGGAACCTGTTCCATAAACAGCGCCATTTCCTGGTCAGATAATGCTTTAGCATGAACAATCAACGCATTACAGCGCTGGCGAATAAGCACTTCAATAGCATGCCGTTCTTTTTCAGCTTCATGGTAACTGTTACCCACCAGCACATATTTGTTATGCGTCTGGGCAACACCGTCCACCGCTTTGACTAATGCGCCAAAAAAAGGGTCGGAAACATCCATTACCACAACGCCAATAGTGTCACTGACCTGGGTTGCCAGTGCCTGTGCGTTGGCATTAGGGCGATAGCCTAGTTGCGTCACAGCTTTCATGACTGCATCACGGGTATCAGGACTCACCAACGCACTATTGTTGAGGACGCGTGAAACTGTGGCAACGGAAACACCCGCGTAACGGGCTACATCGCGAATCGTGACCATGCAAATCATCCAGGCAGAGGTATTTAAAATTTTTGTCGCCGCGTTACCTGCGGTGTGGCGGTTATTTTGTCAGCGAGTGTGTTAACACAGCGTGAGGAAAATCACAGGGATGAAAGCGGTTACAGTAGATATGTTAACGATTGTGATCTGGATCGTTATCTGGTTGTAGATGAAACCTGAGTACCGGTCGCCAGCGCTGTCAGTTTGCGCCACACCCACTCCAGTGGCCCCTGGCGGAAAAAGTGCAACCAACAGACAGATAACACAAGGTTAACCAGCCACACCGCTGGCACAAATGCGAGGAGTTGTAACCGGCTAAAATGCATAAACAAGCCAGCCCGTTCAAAAATAGTGGTGCAAATAACCGTTTGTAACAAGTAATTCGTTAGTGCCATCCGGCCAACACAGGCAATAGCAATGGTGATACGCCAGGAAGCTATGGAGCGCCAGTAGCCAAAGATAAGTGATGCATAACCAATAGACTGCAGCGGAGCACTCAACTCCCGCGGGGACTGTAACAAGAAAGCACACCACCGGTACTGCCAGCCTAAATGCCATTGTGCAAACACCGCTGGCGCGTTAATTAATAACCCCAACCCCACCAAAAGCGCGCCTGTGCGCCGGTAATGAGACTGGCTGAAACGCCCACGTAACCAACCGCTACGCATCAGCGCTGCCCCCAGCAGCATCATACCTGCCAGTTGCCAGCCGTATTGTGCACCAATCGCTAATAAGTTAGAGGACAGCAAGCTCAGGCGGTTATCTACCGCTTCCATTCCACCTTTTAACTTCCAGTAGGCTTCATATTGCAGCGGTGCGGCTTCTGGAACCCAGGAACGGCTGGTGTGATCACCAGAAATCAGCCCAAGGACCAGTAACACACCCAGGCCAATTAAATAGAGCACAATACCTGTGTTGAACAGCGCTTTCACACCGCTGGCATCACGAATCATTCGCCAGCACACCAGTCCAACCAGCCCGTAAGCCAACAGGATATCGCCGTCCCATAAAAATACCGCATGGCAAAAACCCAACATAACCAGCAGTGTGAGGCGAGTTTGAATCCAGCGTTTACCGCGAGGCAGCAACATCTGCAATCCCGCGCCAAATAACAAGGCAAATAGCGTAAGGAATTTAACTTGAGCGAAGAGATCCAGCATGGCCCATGTCCAGGCATCGCTGAGTGTCGCACTGCCTGACCAGGCTGGGTTAAGATAAGCCGCCTTGGGTAAACCAAAGGCGACTATATTGAGAAGCAGGATGCCCAGAATGGCAACGCCGCGAATGAAATCGAGCGTAAGGTTTCTTTCCATTGCATCCTGCCTGGCAGTTAACTTTAGTTATGGTGGCGCACTGCGCGTAAAAATTCCTGCCGGGTATTCTGGCTGGATTTAAATAACCCGCCCAACGATGTTGTGGTGGTTGCACTGGTTGCATCGCGAATACCACGCGCTTTTACACAATAATGTACGGCATCGATTGATACGGCAACATTATTGGTTCCCAGCAGAGTTTGAAGTGCCACTAATATTTGCTGAGTCAGACGTTCCTGAACCTGTGGTCGCTGAGCAAAGAACTGCACAATACGGTTAATTTTTGACAAACCGATCACCGCTTCTTTTGGAATATAAGCCACGGTAGCTTTGCCATCAATAGTAACGAAATGGTGTTCACAGGTACTGGTGAGAGTAATATCACGCACCGTAACCATTTCATCCACTTTCATTTTATTTTCAATGACAGTGATTTTAGGGAAATTCGCATAATCCAGGCCAGAAAAGATTTCATCGACATACATTTTTGCAATGCGATGCGGCGTTTCCATCAGGCTGTCATCACTCAAATCCAGATTCATGAGTTGCATGATACCTGTCATGTGTTCTGCAATGCGTGCTTTGCGGGTTTCGTTATCCAGTTGCTCGGCAGGTTGGCGTAACGGTGTTTCCAGCCCCCGGGCAACCAAAGCGTCATGGACCTGGGCGGCTTCTTTACTGAGTGATGGCATCAAATTTCTCCTGCAGGTGTCTCGTGCCTTACCCTACGTGGGGCAAAGTTTATGCTCATTTTGCGGCACCGCGCACGTTTAATCCAGTACCATGAAGGATTATTATTGAAATAGGTGCAGCCATGCACCAGAAGAAAATACTATGACGTTATTGGCTGGCGGAACAGAAGAAAAAAGAATATTGCTCTGACTATTTCTGGATTTAAATACCAGAACCCGCGCGATAGAAAAGCCAGCGCAAGCGCTGGCCTGATGCTGATGACAAACCTCATATCTGCACAGAGCCAGAGGTTGTCACCCAATAAAAACCTGGAAAATCAATTTATTGATTTTCGGCTGCTAACTAAAAAGAAGGGAAAACCACGCTTTTCCCTTCTTTTTCATCAATATAAAGCCAGCGCAAGCGCTGGCTTCAGGTGATAATCAATGAGCTACTACCTGTTAACCTGCAGGTTGTTCTGCTGGTTTCTCTTTAGCAGCCGGTGCGGGTACTGGGGGCAGCGGCGGTAACTCACGCACCTCAACACGCACATCATAACGTTTGCCTTTTTCAAGCGCTGGTACATCGCCTGTCAGCTTTTTCAGTGCTTCTGCCGGGTCTGACGTTTGCATTGAAGACTGATAGACCGGAGGCATCATCATGGGTGGCATAAACTGCCCATGACCACGCGGCGCCATCATTTTCTGGCCTTCATGATGAGCGGATTTTGCTGTTTCCTGCTGTGCTGCAAAAGCAGTCGCCCCTGCAGCCATCAGGCACACAGCAACTAAAGCCTTGTATGTTTTCTTCATACCCAAAACTCCTTACAGGCGCATGGTGCGCCAATGCATTAGTGGTGCAATGCACTATTCAGAATGATGGAAGTAATCACACCGGTTGCGGCAGCAATCAAGACATAGTTACCGTCGATGTAGGCCCAATGCTGCCCTGATGGCGGCGTTGGTAACCCACGGTCACGCCAATCATTCACACGATAGTCATCGCCTCTGAAACGGTCCGGAGCCGGATGCCCGCGCCGGAAATCATGCCCATTCCATGCAAAGTGATCACCCTGATGCATTTTTTTAGAATCATAGTGCTCTTTACCATGATTCTGTGGCTGCCCCTGATGCTCGTGGCCTTGTTGTTCTTGCCAGGGCTGCCCTTGGTTATCAGGCCCATGGTCGTCTGCCCAGGCTACCGAAGTCATAGAACATGCAGTAATCAGTGCTAATGCAATCAGCTTTTTCATAAGTCACCTCTTCTCCTTATGGATGACTTAGTTTTACAAGACAACAGTGGAGAAAATGTGGAAAAGCGGTAATGTCGGAGAATTCCTGGAAGAATAGTTTATTGTTCAGCAGATTATTCTGATACGGAAAGAAATCGGTATAACACCCTGTGTTCCATGCATAATGGCCGCGGCTGATAACCGGGCGTATCTGTTCAGGCAGGCCACCCTGCCTGAACAGGCCGGAAGGGTTACATTTCCAGTGAGGTAGTCAGCCCATCAATAACCACTTGCGGTGTACCACGCGAGCAACGCTCAATACGCCCTTTCACCCCGTAAACTTCCGCCAGGCTTTCCGCCGTGATAACCGCTGCTGGCTCACCACTGGCTACCAGGTTGCCATTTTTCAGCATCAACACATGCTCACCATGACGCAGTGCGATATTAATATCATGCACCACTACCACCGTTATCATATTGCGTTTGCGGGTTTCGCGGGCTACCAGGTCCATGACATGAAACTGGTAATTGAGGTCAAGCGCACTGAGCGGTTCATCGAGCAATAATAATTCCGGGCGGCGAATTAGCGACTGAGCCAGGCCAACCAACTGCTTTTGCCCACCTGAAAGTTGGTCCAGATAGCTCATTGCCAGGTGCGAAATCCCTAGCTGGTCGAGCAGATTCATTACTTCCTGCTCATGAGATGCATTGGCATGGCCGCCAGATGCACGTTGTGCAACGATTATCGATTCCAGCACATGCAAGTGGACACCCGCCGGTAAACTCTGCGGCAAATAAACCACTTTCTCTGCCCGTTTCACAAAAGGCAGCGCCATCAGGTCTTCCCCATCAAGCACTAACTGGCCTTGTGCTTTATTCAGCCCGGCCAGCGAACGCATCAGCGTGGATTTGCCACAGCCATTAGGGCCAAGTAAAACGGTGATTTTCCCGCGGGGTAGCGGGCCAACATTCAGATCACTGATAATCTGGCGTTTAGGGTAACCGGCATTGAACTCGCGAATAATTAAACCACTCATCATACGCTCCCCCGGTGACGCAAAATAATACTCAGGAAGAAAGGCACCCCTACCAACGATGTCACTATCCCTACCGGAATAATGACGCCTGGGATGATATTCTTCGAAGCAACAGATGCCATCGACAACACCAATGCGCCAATCAGCACACTACCCGGCAAGTAAAAACGGTGGTCTTCACCAAACACCAGGCGGGCAATATGTGGTGCAACAAGGCCGATAAAGCCAATCGGGCCGACAAATGCTACAGATAACGCAGACAGGATACTGATACGCAGTAAGGTTGCCAGGCGCAGGCGGCGCACGTCAATCCCGAAGCTGACAGCGCGGTCTTCCCCCAGGCGCAATGCAGTGAGCTTCCACGAACTCATCATCGAAAGCGGTAAAATAACTGCAAATGCCAGAGCAAGAACACCCAGTTTGTCCCAGGAGGCTCTTGCCAGGCTGCCCATGGTCCAGAAAACCAGCCCCTGCAACGTATCTTCGCTGGCAACAAACTGCAACATAGAAACCAGCGCATTAAAGGTAAACACCAGCGCAATACCGAACAACACCACGCCCGATGTCGCGACTTGTGTCCAGCGGGTAATAGCATCAAGCAGTAAGGCCGCGATTAACGCAAAAACGAAGGCATTGGCCGAAATAAACCACTGGTCAGGCACACCAGGTATGCCAATTCCCAGCACAATAGCCAGTGCGGCACCAAATGCCGCCGCAGAAGAGACACCCAGAGTAAATGGGCTGGCAAGTGGGTTATTGAGTATGGTCTGCATCTCTGCCCCGGCAAGGCCAAGCGCCATACCCACCATTACAGCCATGAGTGCATAAGGCAGGCGAATATCCCAGACAATCACCCGGGTTCCTGGATTGGCGCTGGATGGGTCAATCAGCGTATGCCATAGCGTACCCAACGATAAACCTGAAGGGCCAAGAGTAAAATCCAGCAACAGCGATGCCAGAATGGCAAGAACAATCACGCCAAGTAACCAGTAACGGTGATACAACACCTTCTGGTAACGGCCCATCACGTTATTGGAAGATGATGATTGAGACGTTGATTGTGACATTGATTCGGTGGTTACACTCATTACATCTAAACCTTTACGGCGTCATGCTCATCATTAAACGCCTGCCAGCTCACGCCGTCAGGCTCTCGGGTTAAACACCCGTACAGGCAACAACCATGTGCACTCAGGCTACGAAAAAACAGGATGTTGGGACCAATACAGGTACTATCCAGGGTACGTCCGTAAGTGTTTGTATGCCGCCTTGCTGTAAATAGATCTGCACAGCGTGATTACCCGGCAAAATAAATACGACCGCAGGCATATATGCCCGCCAACGATAAGACAAATGATAATTCTTATCAATTCTATAGTTATAAAAACCTCATTTTTTACACGCGCAACGGTTATAAATCAACGTATACACGTAAAAACTACACATATTGTGTAAGTTTTCCCTGACCGGGAACAAAATTGCAGCAATTGCCCTGTCCCTTGCCTGTTAACCAGCAGTAAGACCGGATTAAGTCCGCAGCTTAAAATGAACGGAATTTGCACCGAACCGGCATCCGGCTCAGTGAACGTATGCAGCCACAGTAAAATGTTCTGCCAGCACAGCGCTGGTTGCGCGCCGTGTCAGCCACACAGGTTTCTCTCACCGCCCGCGCACGCAGGGGGCCCGGCCCCCCTGCACCCCCGTTGGTGGCTGGCAAAATCGCCGCTTCGCGGACATTCGGCTTACCCCGGCAGGCTTCTCGGGTACCGCTCCGAGTCGGCTTCCTGCCTCCCGTCGCTCTGCCTGCATCCATGCAGGCAGCCCCGGCCCGCCAGGCACGCCTCAACGATTTCGAGGCCACTAACACCACCGCCTGTA
>NZ_JAIVKM010000002.1 GCF_020523985.1 Mangrovibacter yixingensis
ATGAATTAACTGTTAGTCACTCTTTAAGACTTGATAATTTTTAGCGTCTTTCGACGTTAAGATATCAGTGCTTATGAGTGCCCACACAGATTGTCTGATAAATTGTTAAAGAGCAGTGCCACCGTATTTCCGGGTGGCGCGGGCTGCGTATATTACGCTTTCCCGCTGCAGAGTCAAGCATTTATTTTCACTTAACTTTGCCTGACAGGCCGGTTTGTTTGCCGTTGTGCCGTGTCAGTGGTGGCGCATTATAGGGCCTAATCCGAAGCTGGCAAGTGTTTAATACGAAAAAAATATCGTTCGATTACTTTCCAGGCAAATTACGTCTCTAAATATGATTTCTGGATAAAACTTATACAAAAACAGGCCCTGCAGGGCCTGTTTTTGTTATTTTTGTGATTTACTGCACTGCAACAATCGCGCCGTCTTTAACTTTCAGCTCAACTGTTTTACCCGGAACCAGCTGACCCGACAAAATCTGTTGAGCCAACGGATTCTCAATCTGCTGCTGAATAGCTCGTTTCAACGGCCGAGCACCATAAACTGGGTCATAGCCATTTTCACCAAGCATAGCCAGCGCTTCATCCGTTATATGAAGTTCATAACCTCGTTCTTCTAAACGTTTATACAACCGCTGCAACTGAATATTGGCAATAGAAGCAATATGGCGTTCTGAAAGTGGATGGAAAACAACCACCTCATCAATACGGTTAATAAACTCTGGCCTGAAACTATGGGTCACAACCCCCATCACAAGTTCTTTCATATTGCCGTAATCGAGCTCACCAAACCGTTCCTGGATTAAATCAGACCCCAGGTTTGAAGTCATGATGACTACTGTATTCCTAAAATCGACGGTTCTCCCCTGGCCATCAGTAAGACGCCCATCATCCAATACCTGTAATAAGATATTGAATACATCAGGATGTGCCTTTTCAACTTCATCCAACAAAATGACTGAATACGGGCGGCGACGTACGGCTTCAGTCAAATAGCCACCTTCCTCATAGCCGACATATCCTGGAGGTGCCCCAACCAGACGGGAAACCGAGTGTTTTTCCATAAACTCAGACATATCTATACGGACCATCGCGTCATCACTATCAAACATAAAGTTCGCCAGAGATTTACACAACTCCGTTTTCCCAACCCCTGTCGGCCCAAGGAACAAGAAAGAACCGATTGGGCGATTAGGATCAGAAAGCCCCGCACGGCTACGGCGAATGGCATTCGACACAGCCTGGACCGCTTCATCCTGACCAATTACACGCTGATGCAATTGATCTTCCATACGCAACAGCTTATCTCTCTCGCTTTCCAACATGCGCGACACAGGGATCCCCGTCCAACGGGCAAGTACTTCAGCAATTTCGGCATCAGTCACTTTGTTGCGTAACAGGCGCATCGTTTTACCTTCAGACTGCGTTGCTGCTGCCAGTTGTTTCTCCAGTTCAGGAATTTTACCGTACTGCAGCTCAGACATTCTTGCCAGGTCGCCAGCACGGCGAGCCTGATCAATGGCAATTTTAGCCTGTTCTAATTCAGCCTTGATGGTTTGGGTACCGGACAACGACGCTTTTTCAGCTTTCCATTCCTCTTCCAATTCCGCGTAATCACGCTCTTTCTGAGATAACTCATCATTGAGCATTTCCAGACGCTTTTTACTGGCATCATCAGATTCTTTCAGTAACGCCTGCTGTTCCAGTTTTAACTGAATGATTCTGCGGTCAAGACGGTCCAGCTCTTCAGGTTTCGAGTCAATCTGCATACGAATGCTGGAAGCTGCTTCGTCGATCAGGTCAATTGCTTTATCTGGTAACTGCCGGTCGGCAATATAACGATGCGACAACGTGGCCGCAGCAACAATGGCCGGATCAGTTATTTGTACATGATGATGCAATTCATAGCGTTCTTTTAAACCACGTAAAATAGCGATGGTGTCTTCAACGCTGGGTTGCGCGACAAATACTTTCTGGAAACGACGTTCCAGCGCAGCATCTTTTTCAATATACTGACGATATTCATCAAGCGTGGTTGCACCAACACAGTGTAATTCCCCACGGGCAAGTGCAGGTTTCAGCATATTGCCTGCATCCATTGCGCCATCGGCTTTACCAGCACCAACCATAGTGTGTAATTCATCAATAAACAGAATGACATTGCCTTCCTGTTTAGATAGATCATTCAGAACCGCTTTCAAGCGTTCTTCGAATTCACCACGGTATTTAGCCCCCGCTACCAAAGCCCCCATATCCAGAGCCAGTACACGACGGCCTTTCAAACCTTCAGGTACTTCGCCATTGATAATACGTTGGGCAAGCCCTTCCACGATGGCAGTTTTACCTACACCAGGTTCACCAATTAATACCGGATTATTTTTAGTACGACGTTGCAATACTTGAATAGTACGGCGAATTTCCTCATCACGGCCAATAACCGGGTCGAGTTTGCCTTGTTCCGCACGTTCAGTCAGGTCAAGCGTATATTTTTTTAAGGCTTGCCGCTGGTCTTCGGCCCCCTGATCATTCACGTTTTCCCCTCCGCGAATTTGTTCAATCGCTTGTGTAATATTGGCAGTTGTTGCTCCAGCAGATTTCAGAATATCTGCCAGTGAACCACGCGACTCAAGTGCCGCCAGGACGAACAATTCAGACGAAATAAAGTTATCGTCACGTTTTTGCGCCAGCTTGTCACACATGTTTAATACACGGACCAGGTCCTGCGAAGGCTGAACATCTCCTCCGGTACCTTCAACCTGAGGTAACCGGGATAACGCATTTTCCAGGGCGCTTTTAAATTGAGTGGTATTAACGCCAGCAGAAGTCAGTAAAGGACGTACAGAACCTCCCTCCTGATTGAATAAAGCACTCATCAGGTGAAGCGGTTCGATAAATTGATTGTCGTGCCCAAGAGCAAGAGACTGAGCATCAGCGAGAGCAAGCTGGAATTTATTAGTAAGACGATCCAGACGCATAATTCCTCCCATAACAGGTCAAATTTGCTACTGGAGATTAAATGAGGTCATCCCTCAATTATTCAAGGTTAATGACCATAATTATGTTTGGGAAAAGTTACACGTACCGGATCGTCTTGATTTAATAGGTTATATCAGCCAGACAAAACTTGCCATACGTCCGGTCTTTCCGTCCCGACGATAAGAGAAAAACGTACTGGATTCACTGAATGTGCAATGATCACCACCGTAAACTTGGGTAATACCCAGATTTGCCAGGCGCTGGCGAGCCAGTTGGTAGATATCAGCGAAATATTTCTCACCTGCTGACCGAAATGCCTGCTGTGCTTCCGGAGCCTTTTCCATAAATGCGGACCGTACTTCCGGGCCAACTTCAAAGGCCTCAGGGCCAATCGCTGGGCCTAGCCATGCAAGTAAATTGGCGGGTTCATCTTCAAAACAAGCAACGGTCGCTTCAATAACACCTTCACACAACCCACGCCAGCCTGCATGTGCAGCCGCCACTTCCGTACCAGCAGTGTTACATAATAAAACGGGCAAACAGTCAGCCGTCATTACCGCACACACTTTTCCTCTTTGCCGGGTATATACCGCGTCTGCACGCTTATTTTCCCAGGGAGTATCCAGGTTAAGCACGTGGGTTCCATGTACTTGTTCAAGCCATTCGGGTTTTGCTGGCAAACCGGCAGCCGTATAAAAAAGTTGCCGGTTTTGTTCAACATGAGCGGCATCATCACCACAGTGAGCGCCCAAATTCAGGCTCCCCCAGGGTGGCTGACTCACCCCGCCAATTCGGGTACTACTGCATGCCATTACACCTTCAGGCAACGGCCACTGCGGGGTGATCACTTTTGTCATAACCAGTCCACTTGATCTTTGTAGGTTTCGAAATCGTCACGCATTACTGCAATAAGATCAACCATGTCTTGTGGAATAGGCGCATGCCATTCCATTTCTATCCCTGAAATGGGGTGATACAAACGGAGCATAGTTGCATGTAACGCCTGCCTGTCGAATTTACGTAAGGTGTCAATAAACGCTTCAGAAGCACCTTTCGGTGGACGAGGACGACCGCCATACAGAGGGTCACCAACCAGAGGGTGACTGATGTGTGCCATATGTACACGTATCTGGTGAGTACGCCCGGTTTCCAGGCGCAAACGCAGGCGAGTATGAACCCGGAACTGTTCCATAATCCGGTAATGAGTCACGGCGTGTTTGCCCATAGGATGCACAGCCATATGGGTACGTTTAGTGGGATGCCGGCTGATAGGTTCATTAACCAAGCCACCAGCTGTCATATGCCCAATTGCCACTGCTTCATATTCACGGGTAATTTCCCTGCGTTGTAAAGACTCAACCAGGCGCGTTTGCGCTGGAACCGTTTTTGCAACCACCATCAACCCAGTAGTGTCTTTATCCAGGCGATGCACAATCCCTGCACGTGGAACATCAACAATCGGTGGGTAATAATGCAGCAGTGCGTTCAGAATAGTACCATCCGGATTTCCAGCTCCCGGATGGACAACCAAATCGCGCGGTTTATTAATGACGATGATATCTTCATCTTCATACACGATATCCAGTGGGATATCCTGCGGCTCAAATCGTGCTTCTTCTTCAATTTCTGCATTGATGGAAACTAACTCGCCACCAAGCACTTTTTCTTTGGGCTTATCGCAAAGCAGACCATTAATTTGAACGCGGCCCTGCAAAATCCACTCTTTTATCCGAGAACGGGAATAATCCGGGAACAATTCAGCCAAAGCCTGATCTAAGCGTTGGCCGAGCTGAGTTTCGGAAACCGTTGCAGTGAGTTGTACTAGTTGTGCCATATACAGCTTCTTTGTTTAACGTTGGGTTTTTACGGCTTTGCCGTTTAATATAGTGTGCTATTGTAGCTGGTCTTGACCGGAAGCTTCACGGAAAGTCTCCCGGAATAACATTTTGAGGAAAGCCAAAACGTCATGATGCGTATGAAATATCTGCTGGCAGCCGCCACACTGAGCCTTGTTCTGGCTGGTTGCTCCAGCTCCAAAGATGAGGTTCCTGATAATCCGCCTTCTGAAATTTACGCGACTGCTCAGCAAAAGCTGCAGGACGGTAACTGGAAAGCGGCGATAAAGCAACTTGAAGCGCTGGATAACCGTTATCCGTTTGGCCCATATTCGCAACAAGTTCAGTTGGATCTTATCTACGCCTATTATAAAAACGCAGACTTGCCGCTGGCACAGGCAGCGATTGACCGCTTCCTGCGTCTGAACCCCACGCATCCGAATATCGATTACGTGCTTTACATGCGCGGCCTGACCAACATGGCGCTCGATGACAGCGCCTTGCAGGGTTTCTTCGGTGTGGATCGTTCCGACCGTGACCCGCAACATGCTCGTGATGCGTTTAACGATTTCTCCAAACTGGTACGTGGTTACCCGCACAGCCAGTATGCGAACGATGCAGAGAAGCGGATGCTGTTCCTGAAAGACCGCCTGGCAAAATATGAGCTCTCCGTGGCGCAATATTACACCAGACGAGGCGCATGGGTTGCTGTTGTTAACCGCGTGGAAGGCATGCTGAAAAACTACCAGGATACACAGGCTACTCGTGATGCCTTGCCTCTGATGGAAAATGCTTACCGCAAAATGCAGTTGGATGCACAGGCAGATAAAGTCGCTAAAATTATTGCGTCAAATAGCCCTAACACCTGATTAGCGGTTCAGACAAAAAACGGTAGCCAATGGCTGCCGTTTTTTTATGCTATTGACACACAAACTGTCACTTTTGCAGTTGTGTTATCCAGTCAACTATGGCGCTTTTTAGCGTATTCGACAAGGCCTAAATAGCCTCATCCTGTCCTGCCTCACAAAACACGTTAGATTGACAAAAAGTGACAAAATTACGTGATTTTACTCACGCATTTTGACATTCAGCGAGGTATGCTGAAATCACCAAGACGGAAAGACAAGAGGTAAATTTATGACAATGAACATTACCAGCAAACAAATGGAAATCACCCCAGCTATTCGCCAGCATGTTACCGAACGTCTCTCCAAACTGGACAAATGGCAAACGCATCTTATTAATCCGCATATTATTTTGTCCAAAGAACCTAAAAGTTTTGTTGCCGATGCAACCATCAACACACCGAATGGGCATCTTGTGGCCAGTGCAAAACATGAAGATATGTACACCGCCATTAATGAGCTGATAACCAAACTGGAGCGCCAACTGAATAAGGTACAGCACAAAAGTGAAGCCCGCCGGGCAGATGCTTCAGTTAAAGATGTGATTAGTGCCGAAGAGGCATGATACATCGCAGGTACATTATCTAACGCGCCCTGCGGGCGCGTTTTTTATTGACAGAACGAAAACTCTGCAGGTACTTTACTGTCATCACTTTCAGAGAAACATACATGAAACAACGTCTGTTCTTCTTCGCATTCTTCTTTATCTTCCCCATTTCGGGGGGGCGATTCGTCATATAAGAAGCACGCGAAGACGAATAAGCAGGCCTCCCCAAACCGGGAGGCCTTTTTTATAGCTAACAAAAAGGTTGAGTTATGACTCCGGAAAATCCATTACTGGCCCTGCGGGACAAAATCAGCGCAGTTGATGCAAAACTGCTGGATCTCCTGTCTGAGCGTAAAGCGCTGGCGGTGGAAGTAGGTAAAGCTAAACTGGCGACACACAGACCTGTGCGCGATATCGACAGAGAAAAAGATTTGCTTGAGCGCCTTATTGTTCTGGGTAAACAAAAGCAACTCGACGCACACTATATTACCCGCCTGTTCCAATTAATTATTGAAGATTCAGTTCTTACCCAACAAGCCCTTCTGCAACAAAACCTGAATAAAACGAATCCGCATACTGCACGAATTTCTTTCCTGGGCCCGAAAGGCTCCTGGTCACACCTGGCTTCACGCCAGTATGCCGCCCGCCATTTTGAAGAGTTTGTTGAATGTGGGTGCAATAAATTTCAGGATATTTTTAGCCAGGTCGAAACAGGTCAGGCCGATTACGCCGTTGTTCCACTGGAAAACACCAGTTCTGGCGCAATTAATGATGTCTACGATTTACTGCAGCACACTAATCTATCAATTGTTGGTGAGCTGACACTGCCTATTGACCACTGCGTACTGGTTTCCACAACAACAGACCTGGATACCATAAAAACCGTTTACAGCCACCCACAGCCATTTCAACAATGCAGCCAGTTTATCAATCGCTACCCGCACTGGAATATTGAATACTGTGAGAGCACCGCAGCGGCAATGGAAAAAGTGGCACAGTCTTCAGACCCTTCTGTCGCGGCTTTGGGGAGTGAACCTGGCGGCGCTTTGTATGGCCTGCAAGTTTTGGAACGCAATCTCGCAAACCAGAAGCAAAATATTACCCGATTTGTCGTACTGGCTCGCAAACCAGTGAATGTTTCTGACCAGGTTCCAGCCAAAACCACACTGCTTATGGCTACCGGGCAGCAGGCAGGAGCACTGGTCGAGGCATTGCTGGTTTTGCGTAACCACAACCTGATCATGACCAGGCTGGAATCCCGACCGATTCACGGTAACCCGTGGGAAGAAATGTTTTACCTGGATATTCAAGCCAACCTACAATCCAGCGCCATGCAACATGCTTTGGCTGAGTTGGAGAACATCACCCGTTACCTAAAAGTATTGGGGTGCTACCCCAGCGAAAATGTGATTTCTGTTGAACCGGCATAACAGTCTTTCACCAGCAGAACAGCCCATAGCTAGCCCGAAAAACGGGTTGCAACTATCCCTTCCACATCAACCGGCAGGGTGAAGATAGCACCTGACAAGGGGTACTCAGCCTGCCCCTCGTCACTCATATTTTCCCGGGTTGTAGTAATAAACAACGTGCGCATATCCGCGCCACCAAAACAGACCATAGTGGGCATCGGTACCGGCAAATGCACTTCCAACAATTGCTGCCCTTGGGGTGAGAAACGGGCAATGCGACTGCCACCATGAAATGCACTCCAGTAGCACCCTTCAGCATCCACTGCAGCCCCATCAGGCAACCCTTCTGCAGGAGTAAAATCACGGAACACCCGGCGTACACCAGGGTAACCCTGTTCATCCATTCTGCTCTGATAAATTACACGGTTAGGGGAATCAGAGTTATACATATATTCGCCAGAAGGACTGAACGCCAGCCCATTCGCTCCCTGCAAATCACACTGAATAACTTGTGATTGCAAAGTGCGGTCAACACGCACCAGCAGCGCGGCATTAAAATCACCAGGCCCCCAGAAAGTGCCGGCATAAAAGTTACCCTGGCGATCGGTTCCCCCATCGTTAAACCGTGCAAGCAGTGGGTTATTCGGGTTATCACACACTTTATGCAGCAAAATACCATTTGCATTGCTCAGCCAGATACCACTGCGCATTGCCACAATAAAACCGCCTGACTGGCGTAAGGCGAAACACCCTACTTCTTCCGGAAAGCGAATAATACGGTGCTGGCGCGATGATAGCTGGAAACAATGAATTTCCTGTTCCAGGATATCGGCCCAGTACAGTGCTCCGGCCTGCTCATCCCAAACAGGGCTTTCTGGCAAGTGCCCGATATAATCCAGTAACAGTTCTGGCTCGCCCATAGCTTCCCCCAAAATAAAAAAGCCAGCAGACCTACTCTGCTGGCTTTCAAGTATAAAACCTGTTTTGCTTATTGGCGGTTATCGTTTGCCTGGCGTAACAAATTTCGGCTTTCTGCCTGGAAATGCTGCGCGTAATCACCAAACCAGTGTTCAACTTTACGGAAACTATCGATAAAGGCTTGCTTATCGCCATGCTCTATCAGGCTCAGTGCTTCACCAAACCGCTGATAGTAACGCTTGATAAGCGCCAGATTATTTTCGGAAGACATAATAATATCGGCATATAACTGCGGATCCTGTGCGAACAGGCGCCCAACCATTGCCAGTTCAAGCCGGTAAATCGGCGAAGACAGCGCTAACAGTTGGTCCAACTGGACATTCTCTTCAGCCAGATGCAAGCCATAAGCAAAAGTTGCGAAATGGCGCAATGCCTGAATAAACGCCATATTTTGGTCATGCTCAACAGCACTGATGCGGTGTATACGCGCCCCCCAAACCTGAATTTGTTCGAGGAACCATTGATACGCTTCCGGCTGACGGCCATCGCACCATACAACGACTTGTTTAGCGAGGCTGCCAGTATCGGGACCAAACATTGGGTGCAACCCCAAAACAGGCCCTGAATGGGCAGCCAACATCGCCTGTAGAGGCGAGTTCTTCACCGAAGCAAGATCAACCAGGATACAATCCTGCGGCAATGGAGGAAGCTGTTTAATCACTTGCTCAGTCAGGTGAATAGGGACACTGACAATAACCATTCCAGCATCATGCAAAAGTGCTTCCGCCTGCCCCCAATCCCCCTGCTCCAGTATTTTCACCTGATAACCAGACAACACCAGCAGTTTTTCAAATAGCCGCCCCATTTGACCCGCACCGCCAATAATGACGACAGGACGTAACCCCGGCATTAGAGTCTTAAAGCCTTTATCGTTCTCGCTGGAATAAGACTCACGCATCACCCTGCGCAACACGTCTTCGATAAGATCCGGAGGTACCCCAAGCTTTTCAGCCTCATGACGACGAGAGGCCAGCATTGACGCTTCCCGTTCTGGAACATAAATCGGCAGGCCGTAACGGCTTTTTACTTCACCAACTTCAGCAACCAGCTCAAGGCGACGAGCCAATAACCCGAGTAACGCTTTATCCACTTCATCAATTTGATCGCGCAGTGCAGTCAGTTCTGCAACCATTAATTCGTCCTCTTAAGCCTGACGCGCAGTAATATGCTCACGAAGATCTTCATGGATATTACACAGCAACGCCTCGGTCGTTTCCCAACTAATGCAAGCATCGGTCACGGAAACACCGTATTTCATTTCGTTGCGAGGTTGCTCAGATGACTGGTTGCCTTCAAATAAGTTACTTTCAATCATCAGGCCAATAATAGAATGATTGCCATCTTTTATTTGAGCGACAGCCGATTCCGCAACCCCTGTTTGACGGCGGTAATCTTTGTTTGAGTTGCCATGGCTGCAATCTATCATCAGAGATGGACGGAGTCCCGCCTTCTGCATCTCTTTTTCACATTGAGCAACATCTTCAGGGCCGTAGTTTGGTGCCTTACCACCCCGTAAAATAACATGGCCATCCGGGTTACCCTGGGTTTGCAGCAGGCAAACCTGTCCTGCCTGGTTAATCCCCATAAACCGGTGTTGCATAGAAGCGGCACGCATCGCATTAATTGCGGTAGCAAGGCTACCATCGGTCCCATTTTTAAAGCCAACAGGCATAGACAGCCCGGAAGCCATTTCACGGTGAGTTTGCGACTCAGTTGTGCGGGCACCAATTGCAGACCAACTAAACAGATCACCCAAGTATTGCGGGCTGTTCGGATCCAGTGCTTCTGTTGCCAGTGGTAACCCCATACCAACCAGTTCCACCAGTAAGCGGCGCGCAATTTTTAGGCCAGCTTCGACATCAAAAGAACCATCCATATGAGGATCGTTAATCAGCCCTTTCCAGCCAACGGTAGTACGCGGTTTTTCAAAATAGACACGCATCACCAGATACAAGCTATCGCCAACTTGTTCTGAGAGCGTTTTAAAACGACGTGCGTATTCAATTGCTGCTTCGGGATCATGAATAGAACAAGGACCACACACCACTAACAAGCGCGGATCGCGCCCGGCAATAATATTTGCAATGGTTTTACGAGATTCAGACACTTGTGCTTCCTGCTCTGCGCTAAGCGGAAACTGCGCTTTCAGTTGATCAGGCGTAATCAAAATTTGTTCATCAGCGATGTTGATATTATTAAGTGTGTCTTTTTGCATGGTGGCAGTCCTGTAAAAACGAAGTTTGCGATATTTTCCCCGAAAGGCGCGTTAACCTTACCACAGCAGGTAAAGATTTCAATCCAAAATACGTAATCATTTCTTTACACCACTAATTTAATTGCTATAAAACGAACTAATTCGCCATAAAATCGTAAAGATATAATTACACCACTTGGAACGAAATTGCTAACACACTGATCTCACGCCACTCAGCACTACATGTGTTTACAACAAAAAAACAGATATTTTTTCCACTCATACAAACCTGGGAAAAGCCATGTGCTTAATAAATACGCTATTCCCAGACAAACGAAATGATAACAAACGTTACTATCATAAGGTTATTCACATACTGTCAGCACGAGCCAAAATTCATATGCCACGACTCGTCTCAATGGTTTTTTTGATTTTTGCTGGCGGTTTTTCCTGGCAGAGTGGAGCTACTGGCTCAGCGAGGCTTAGCTAAGCCCAGAATGTGCTTCTCCCACAGCAAACAATATTTGGGTTCGTTGATCTCTTCGGATAACGCGGCAAATATGCAAGTTGGAATCACCCACACACGTTTTAATGGCGGCACAGATAATTACGGTGACTCACTGAAAGACTGGGTGACAAATTTCCGGTAGCCAATAATGCAACACGTGAAGGGCGTGCTGTAAACCGCCATAGAGCAAGCGTTATTACAACGCCTTAATTAGCCTACCCTTTAATTTGATTAAACATTCGTAAACAGGTGAATCGTTTCATACTCCAGTTGTCTAAATATCATATTCACAATATAAATAGGCTGGTTGACAATCTATTTTTTCTACCAGCCACCCAGCTTCATGTCACTGGAGAATGCATGCTTTCAGGCTTCAAGAAATCCTTCCTTCACCCAAGAAACTGGTTAACCTGGCTTGGTCTTGGTGTTTTATGGGCAATAGTTCAGCTTCCTTATCCGGTTATTGCCTGTATTGGCCGCACACTAGGTAAAGCCTCACGCCCTTTTCTTAAACGCCGGGAGAAAATAGCCAGACGTAACATTGAATTATGCTTTCCTGATATGAGCACAGTTGAAAAAGATAAACTTATCGATGACAACTTTATTTCTCTCGGCATGGGGTTGGTAGAAACAGGCATGGCGTGGTTCTGGAGCGATTCACGTGTGAGAAAGTGGTTCGATGTTGAAGGTTACGCTCACCTTGACCAGGCAATAAGTACTGGAAAAGGCGTAATCGCGATCGGTGTTCACTTTATGTCACTTGAGTTGGGTGGCAGAGTGATGGGGTTATGCCGGCCAATGATGGCGACCTACAGGCCTCATAACAGCCCATTAATGGAGTGGGTACAAACAAAGGGTCGACTGCGTTCAAACAAGGCAATGATTGACAGGCGGAATCTAAAAGGCCTGGTCAACGCACTAAAAAGCGGGGAAGCAGTATGGTTTGCTCCAGACCAGGATTACGGCCCGAAAGGCAGTGTCTTCGCCCCATTCTTTTCAGTACCGGATGCCGCTACCACTAATGGTACCTATGCGGTTTCCCAACTATCCCATTCAAAGATGCTGACTATCACTATGGTTCGTAAACCCGGCCATGCCGGTTACCGTTTGCATATCAGCAAAGCCTTCGATGACTATCCAGACAGCAAGATACTGGCGGCCAGGTACATTAACAAAGTTATAGAGCAAGAAATCCTGCGCGCACCGGGGCAATACTTGTGGGTACACCGGCGTTTTAAAACTCGCCCCGAAGGTGCTGCACCACTCTACTCATAACCTGAGAGAACAACAGGGCGTGCATGCTCAAATCGTCGGGGGAAAGCAGAGTTATAAAGAGGTTGTATATAGAGAAATATAGCGATGAACGTTACAAAGAAAAAGGGGCTGACATAATGCCAACCCCTTGTTTTCTATTAACTTTAAGATGACGCTTGCGCGTGTACTTAGTTAAGACGCTCTTTGATACGAGCCGCTTTACCAGTACGTTCACGCAGGTAGTACAGTTTAGCTTTACGAACGGCACCACGACGTTTGACGCTGATAGAGTCAACAACCGGTGAGTGAGTCTGGAATACACGCTCAACACCTTCGCCGTTGGAAATTTTACGAACAGTGAATGCAGAGTGCAGACCGCGGTTACGAATAGCGATAACCACGCCCTCGAATGCCTGCAGACGTTTTTTAGAACCTTCAACAACCCATACTTTCACTTCCACGGTATCGCCCGGACGGAAGGAAGGTACGTCCTGCTTCATCTGCTCTTGTTCAATTTGCTTGATAATGTTGCTCATAATTTAATCTCTTATCCTGGGTAAACTGATGTTTCGGGTGGCAGCCTATGCTTCGCCATTCCCATCATGTTTATGTTGCTGCTTATGTTCCCGCTGGAACTCCGCCAGCAACTTTGCTTGCTCTTCAGTCAGAGCCAGGTTTTCCAGAAGTTCAGGTCTTCTAAGCCAGGTGCGGCCCAGCGACTGTTTCAAACGCCAGCGGCGAATCTCTGCATGATTTCCCGACAGTAATACTGGCGGTACTTCCATGCCTTCCAGAACCTCAGGCCGGGTATAATGTGGGCAATCCAGAAACCCATCCGCAAATGAATCTTCATTTGCTGACGCCTCATGACCCAGAACACCAGGAACAAACCGGGCAACCGAATCAATTAACGTCATGGCAGGTAACTCACCACCACTGAGCACGTAATCACCGATAGACCATTCTTCATCAATCTCGGTTTGTATAACGCGCTCATCTATACCTTCGTACCGGCCACAAACCAGAATCAACTTCTCATTTGTTGCCAGCTCACTGACGCCAGCTTGATCAAGCTTGCGCCCCTGAGGTGACAGATAGATCACCTTAGCGCCTTCACCTGCCGCGGCTTTGGCTGCATTGATGGCATCCCGCAAGGGTTGAACCATCATCAGCATCCCAGGTCCGCCACCATAAGGACGATCGTCCACAGTACGGTGCCTGTCATGCGTAAAGTCACGAGGACTCCAGCTTTCGATGCTGAGCAGGCCATTTTTTACAGCCCGACCAGTTACCCCGAAATCGGTAATTGCGCGAAACATCTCGGGAAACAGGCTAATTATGCCAATCCACATAGCGCTGTTATTACCGTATTATCCGGTGGTTAAAAACCAGGATCCCAATCTACTTCAATAGTTTGAGTAGTGAGATCGACTTTCTTGATAACCTGCCCGTCCAGGAACGGAACCAACCGCTCCTTGACACCAAATGCATCTTTCAGGTTTGCCTTAATGACGAGAACGTCATTCGACCCGGTTTCCATCATATCAATGACTTTACCCAGGCTATAACCTTCAGTTGTGACTACCTGGCAACCCATCAGGTCTTTCCAGTAATAATCACCATCTTCCAGTTGCGGCAATTGCGACGAATCCACGACAATTTCACAATTAGTCAGCAAATTCGCGGCATCACGGTCATCAACACCTTTCAGTTTGATGACAACATCCTGATTGTGGTAGCGCCAGCTTTCCAGCTCAACAACTTGCCACTGACCCGCCTTCTGGATAAACCAGGGCTGATAGTCAAAAATGCTTTCGGTCTCTTCAGTGGAAGAAAACATTCTGAGCCAACCACGAATACCGTAGGGAGACCCCATTTTCCCCAGAACTATGGGTTCAACGGGCGTTGATACGGTTTGTTGCTTGCTCATCATGACCACCGCGACAGATTAAGCTGCTTGTTTTACTGATTTGATCAGCGTAGCAACGCGATCAGATACAGTTGCGCCCTGGCCAACCCAGTGAGCGATACGATCCAGATCCAGGCGTGAGCCTTCTTCTTTTTCGCCAGCCAGTGGGTTGTAGAAACCAACGCGCTCAATGAAGCGACCGTTGCGCGCATTACGGCTGTCAGCAACGACAACCTGGTAGAACGGACGCTTTTTAGCGCCGTGACGTGCTAAACGAATAGTTACCATAACATCCTCTTGAGTTAATAAAACAACCGGGCTCCATCGAGGAACGGAGCCCGGTGTCATATAAAAAGCCCGAAAATTTTACTCATTTCTGCGTAAAAATCAATTCAATTTACGGGTTGTGTCGCCCTGATGCAGTGCAGTACCCGCTACACCAACGTTTAGTTAACGCACTGGCAACGTAATGCCAGAAAACAAAAGCGCCACCAAACGTTGGCTAAACAGGCATCAACGCCCCGGGAAGCCCGGAGGCATCATACCTTTCATACCACGCATCATTTTCATCATCCCGCCCTTCTTCATTTTCTTCATCATGCGCTGCATGTCGTCGAACTGTTTCAGAAGACGGTTAACATCCTGAACCTGCATACCGCAACCAGCGGCAATACGGCGTTTACGGGAACCCTTGATGATATCTGGCTGAGCACGTTCTTTGAAGGTCATTGAATTAATGATAGCCTCCATCCGCACCAGCACTTTGTCGTCCATCTGGGATTTCACGTTATCCGGTATTTGGCCCATGCCTGGCAATTTTCCCATCAGGCTCGCCATACCGCCCATATTGCGCATTTGCTTCAGTTGCTCAAGAAAATCGGTCAGATCAAAGCCATCACCTTTCTTCAGCTTGGTTGCCAGTTTCTCGGCCTGAGCACGGTCAACTTTACTTTCGATATCTTCAATCAGCGACAGCACATCACCCATACCGAGAATACGTGAAGCAATACGGTCCGGATGGAAAGGCTCGAGTGCTTCAGTTTTTTCACCCACCCCCAGGAATTTGATAGGTTTCCCGGTGATATGGCGAATAGATAACGCCGCACCACCGCGAGCATCACCATCCACTTTAGTGAGGATAACGCCTGTCAATGGCAGTGCTTCGTTAAACGCTTTTGCGGTATTCGCGGCATCCTGCCCTGTCATGGCATCAACCACAAACAGGGTTTCGACTGGGTTAATAGCGTGATGGACTTGTTTGATTTCATCCATCATTGCTTCATCGACGTGCAAACGGCCTGCGGTATCCACCAACAGCACATCGTAGAATTTCAGTTTGGCATGTTGCAGCGCGCTGTTAACAATATCCACAGGCTTTTGCTGAACATCAGAAGGGAAGAAATCAACTTCAACTTGCTGCGCCAGGGTTTCCAACTGTTTGATAGCTGCCGGGCGATAAACGTCGGCAGACACCACCAGAACTTTCTTTTTATGTTTTTCGCGCAGGAATTTACCCAGTTTCCCCACACTGGTGGTTTTACCGGCCCCCTGCAACCCCGCCATCAAAACAACAGCCGGGGGTTGTGCCGCCAGGTTGAGCGCCGTGTTCTCTTCACCCATCGCCGCCACCAGTTCTGTGCGGACGATTTTCACGAACTCCTGGCCTGGCGTCAGGCTTTTGTTCACTTCATGGCCAACCGCACTTTCTTTAACACGGTTGATAAACTCACGCACCACTGGCAGAGCGACATCTGCTTCCAGCAGCGCCATGCGCACTTCGCGCAGCGTATCTTTAATATTGTCTTCGGTAAGCCGCCCACGGCCGCTGATATTGCGCAGCGTGCGCGACAAACGGTCTGTTAAATTATCAAACATTGTCTTCTTACCCGAATGGTAACTTACGGCCGCAAGCGCGACAGTGATTCATGAATTGGCGGAGTATAACATGAAGCCGCCATTGATGTTATGCAACGGTTGGAGCCGAGAGCGTGTAACGTTATACTGCTCTTTCTGATTCTGGCTAACACCGACATCTTATATGCCTGTTTTTTCTATTCTTGCGCTGGCGGCCTATTCAGTCAGCCTCGCGCTCATCATCCCTGGTCTGTTAAAACAACAGAGCGGTTGGCGCCGTATGGCGATTTTGTCGGCAATTGTCGCCCTGATCTGCCATGCTCTGGCACTTGAATCCCGTATTTTTATCAATGGCGGGCAAAACCTCAGTTTGCTTAACGTTGGCTCACTGGTCAGCCTGATGATTTGTATCGTGATGACAGTTGTCGCGACAAAAAACCGTGGCTGGCTACTGTTGCCGATTGTGTACGCATTTGCCCTCATTAACCTGGCTTTCGCCTCTTTTGTGCCTAATGAGTTTATTACTCACCTGGAAACCACTCCAGGCATGATGGTGCACATTGGGTTGTCTCTGTTCTCCTATGCTACGCTGATTATCGCGGCGCTTTATGCCCTGCAGTTAGCATGGATTGACTACCAACTGAAGAACAAACGCCTGGCGTTCAGCACAGATATGCCGCCCCTCATGGGCATTGAACGGAAAATGTTTCACATCACGCAAATTGGTGTGGTGCTGCTCACACTAACCCTGGCAACCGGCCTGTTCTACATGCACAACATGTTTACCATGGAGAACATTGATAAAGCCGTGCTGTCTATCCTGGCATGGTTTGTCTATATCATTCTGTTGTGGGGGCATTATCATGAAGGGTGGCGTGGTCGCCGCGTTGTCTGGTTCAATATGGCCGGTGCGCTGTTACTCACTCTTGCCTACTTTGGAAGCCGTGTACTGCAACAACTCCTCGGCTAATTTTCTTATTAATAAAGGACGATTTTTTTGGAAGATATTTCCACCACCACGTTGATTATCACCCTGGTGATCATGGTGTTGATTTCCGCCTACTTCTCCGGTTCGGAAACCGGAATGATGACTCTTAACCGTTATCGCCTGCGCCATCTTGCTAAACAGGGTAATAAATCGGCGCGGCGTGTTGAAAAGCTCCTGCGCACACCAGACCGCCTGATAAGCCTGGTGCTGATTGGCAACAACCTGGTCAATATTCTGGCTTCTGCACTGGCAACCATTGTTGGTATGCGCCTGTATGGCGATGCCGGGGTTGCTATTGCCACAGGTGTACTCACCTTCGTGGTACTAATTTTTGCTGAAGTGTTACCCAAAACCGTCGCCGCGCTCTACCCGGAAAAAGTCGCGTTCCCCAGCAGTGTGTTATTGGCTCCACTCCAGGTCATCATGATGCCTCTGGTGTGGTTGCTGAACATGATAACTCGCCTCTTAATGCGTACCGTGGGGATAAGAACCGACGCTGTGGTGAGTGCCGCACTCACCAAAGATGAACTGCGCACCATTGTTAATGAATCCAAATCCAAAATCTCCCAGCGTAACCAGGACATGCTGCTTTCTGTGCTGGATTTGGAGAAAGTGAGTGTTAACGACATCATGGTGCCGCGCAATGAAATCGTGGGCATTGATATCAACGACGACTGGAAATCGATTGTTCGCCAACTGACTCACTCACCGCACGGGCGTATCGTCCTCTACCGTGAATCATTGGATGACTCAATAAGCATGCTGCGTGTGCGTGAAGCCTACCGGTTAATGACGGAGAAAAAAGAGTTCACGAAAGAAGTGATGCTGCGCGCCGCCGATGAAATTTATTTTGTTCCCGAAGGAACACCACTCAGTACCCAGTTAATTAAGTTCCAGCGTAATAAAAAGAAAGTGGGCCTGGTGGTCGATGAATATGGCGATATTCAAGGGCTGATTACCGTTGAAGATATTCTCGAAGAGATTGTCGGGGATTTTACTACCTCTATGTCGCCTTCTCTGGCGGAAGAAGTCACTCCACAGAATGATGGCTCTGTCATTATTGAAGGGAGCGCCAACATTCGCGACCTCAATAAAGCCTTCAACTGGCAATTCCCCGAAGACGAAGCGCGTACCGTAAATGGGATGTTGCTCGAGGCTCTGGAAGAAATACCCGCGGCAGGCACACGGGTGAATATAGGCCAATACGATATTGATATTCTCGATGTGCAGGACAACATGATTAAACAGGTAAAAGTAACACCTGTCACACCACTCAAAGCCAGTGTTCAGGAAGCGGAATAATCACTGTTGACTCTACGCACAAAAAAACCTCTACCCGGCCAGGCAGAGGTTTTTTTCTACCCAAGAAAGGTATCAGGCTTTTGCTTTAGCAACAGTTACCATAGCAGCACGAATAGTACGGCCATTCAGAGTGTAACCTTTTTGCATAACGTGAAGCACGTTACCTGCTGTAACCTCTTCTGATTCTACCATGGCAATAGCCTGATGAACGTTCGGGTCCAGCGGTACATTCACATCACTAATCACTTCAACACCAAACTTGCGCACCACATCCAGCATAGATTTCAGGGTCAATTCAATCCCTTCAACCATAGATGCCATATCTGCATTGGCTTTATCTGCAACTTCCAAAGCTCGATCCAGGCTATCGATTACTGGCAGTAATTCATTAACGAATTTTTCCAGCGCAAATTTATGCGCTTTTTCGACATCCTGCTCAGTACGGCGACGCAGGTTTTCCATTTCCGCCCGTGCACGCAACACGCTGTCGTGTTCGCGCTGCTGAACTTCGGCTAACTGTTTCTCCAGGTTAGCAATCTGTTCATCGCGCGGATCCACCTGGTCCGCTGTGTCCGCAGCGTCTACTTCATCATGCTGTTCCATAACGATTTCATCCGGCTGAAGTTCTTCAGGTGTTTTCTGATCTTTACTGCTCATGAAATTCTCCGCGTTTTTTCGCATTTGTCTCGCTGGTTCGCTTATTATGGGGATCCGTTTCTGTGTTTCAAGGGAACAGGGCAGATTGTCGTGATCCAACCCCCATGTAAGGACCCCGTAATAATGAACAAACAGTTTAACTGCATCGGCATTGTTGGGCACCCTCGTCATCCTGGCGCGCTCAGCACCCATGACATGCTATGGCGCTGGCTATGCAGTAAAGGTTATGACGTCATTATGGAACAGCAAATTGCACACGAACTGGGCCTGAAACAAGCCCGTACAGGCACACTGGCAGACATAGGCCAGCAAGCAGACCTGGCTGTTGTGGTTGGCGGTGACGGTAATATGCTGGGGGCCGCAAGGGTTCTTGCCCGTTACGGAATTAAAGTGATAGGCATCAACAGGGGTAACCTGGGCTTCCTGACAGACCTTGACCCGGATAACGCCCACCAGCAACTCGCCGATGTGCTCGAAGGCCACTATATCAGTGAGCAGCGCTTTTTACTGGAAGTGCAGGTCTGCCAAAAAGACAGCCCGAAACGGCTTAGCACAGCAATAAATGAAGTAGTACTGCACCCTGGCAAAGTGGCGCACATGATAGAATTTGAAGTCTACATAGACGAAAAGTTCGCTTTTTCTCAGCGCTCCGACGGCCTGATTATTTCCACGCCGACAGGCTCTACCGCTTATTCTCTTTCTGCAGGCGGCCCCATTCTTACCCCTTCGCTGGACGCCATTACATTAGTGCCAATGTTCCCGCATACGCTTTCAGCACGGCCACTGGTTATTAATGGCAGTAGCACCATTCGCCTGCGCTTCTCTCACCGTCGTAATGACCTGGAGATAAGCTGTGACAGCCAGATTGCGCTCCCCATTCAGGAGGGCGAAGACGTCTTCATCCGCCGTTGTGACTACCAGCTAAATCTAATACATCCGATTGATTACAGTTATTTCAACACATTAAGCTCAAAACTCGGTTGGTCAAAAAAATTATTCTAAAATTAGCTTTTGCCACTTTACTGTATATAAAACCAGTTTATACTGTATGAAAACACAGCTCTGTTATTTTATACAGGAAGGTGGCTATGCTGTCACAACTCACAATAAGTAACTTCGCAATCGTTCGGGAACTGGAAATTGATTTTCACGCCGGGATGACCGCTATCACTGGGGAAACAGGTGCTGGGAAATCAATTGCTATTGATGCTCTGGGGTTGTGCCTGGGTGGCCGCGCAGAAGGTGACAGCGTGCGAGCCGGCACAGACCGGGCTGATTTATGCGCCCGTTTTCAGCTAAAAGACACACCAGCGGCGCAACAATGGCTGGAAGATAACCAACTGGAAGACGGCAACGAATGCCTGCTTCGCCGGGTTATCAGCGCAGATGGCCGCTCTCGTGGATTTATCAACGGCACCGCTGTGCCTCTGTCTCAATTACGTGAACTGGGGCAGCTACTTATTCAAATTCATGGGCAGCATGCCCACCAGTTACTGCTCAAATCAGAACATCAGAAGGCCCTGCTGGATGGCTTTGCCGGTGAGTATGCACTCACTCAGGAAATGAAACTGTGTTGGCAAAACTGGAACCAAAGCTGCCGTGCACTGGCACAACACCAGCAACAAAGCCAGGAACGCACTGCCCGGCTGGAACTGTTGCATTATCAGCTAAAAGAACTCAACGAATTTGCGCCCCAGGCAGGTGAGTTTGAACAAATCGATGAAGAGTACAAACGCCTGGCAAACAGTGGGCAGCTGTTGTCCACCAGCCAGCAAGCATTAGCCGTATTATCTGATACCGAATCAGCCGATGTACAAAGCCTGCTGTACACAGCCCGTCAGCAGGTTAGTGAGTTAGTAAGCATGGACAGCAAACTCTCCAGCGTGCTGGATATGCTGGAGGAAGCCGCCATTCAGGTCAGCGAGGCCAGCGATGAACTACGCCATTACTGCGAAAGCACGGAACTTGATCCTAACCGCCTGTTTGAACTGGAACAGCGTATTTCCCGCCAGATTTCTCTGGCGCGCAAACACCACATTTCCCCGGAAGAACTGCCTGGGTTCCACCAGGCTCTGCTCCAGGAACAGATGGAATTGGAAGAACAAGGCGAAGTACAAGACACACTAAGCGACACCGTAGCACAACATCATATTCGCGCACTGTCTGTGGCCCGTACCCTGCACGAAAAGCGTGAAATGCGCGCCGCAGAGCTGAGCCAGTTAGTGACTGATAGTATGCACTCACTATCCATGCCTCACGGGCAGTTCACTATTGATGTCACCTTTGATGAAAACCACCTGACACCAGAAGGCGCAGACCGCATTGAGTTTCGGGTATGCACTAACCCGGGCCAGTCTTTACAGCCTTTAGGTAAAGTTGCCTCTGGGGGTGAACTGTCGCGTATCGCGCTGGCTATTCAGGTGATCACCGCCCGTAAGATGGATACACCAGCACTTATTTTTGATGAAGTGGACGTAGGTATCAGTGGGCCAACTGCCGCAGTGGTTGGTAAATTGCTCCGCTCGCTGGGCGAATCCACTCAGGTGATGTGTGTGACACACCTGCCTCAGGTTGCTGGTTGTGCCCATCAGCATTTCTTTGTCAGCAAAGAAACCGATGGCACCGTTACCGAAACCCATATGCAGGCACTGAATAAACGCGCCCGTCTGAATGAACTCGCTCGTCTGTTAGGTGGCAGCGAAGTCACTCGTAACACGCTGGCGAATGCCAGGGAATTACTGGCAGCCTGATTCGCAACAATTACCCTCAGCTTCTGCACCGTGCTGTGTTTGTATAAAAAACAAACACAGCACGTTTTTTATGCCCTGTTTTCCCACTTACACTCAACTTTTTTTCAACTCTAAGGTCATACTGAAGCGCCTTAAGGTTTTAAACTGGCTGAAGGTTTATTATCATCGGCTACATGACACATGAGCCAGGCACAACTCGGGCCCAAAAAGGAATCTAAAAACTATGCGCTGTAAAACGCTGACTGCTGCCGCAGCGGTTCTTCTGATGTTAACCGCTGGTTGCTCCACTATGGAGCGAGTGGTGTACCGCCCTGATATCAACCAGGGGAATTACCTTACCAGTACTGATATTGCTCAGGTTCATAACGGTATGACCCAGCAGCAAGTTGCTTACGCACTGGGTACCCCAATGATGACCGACCCGTTCGGCAGTAACACATGGATTTATGTTTTCCGCCGCCAGCCAGGCCATGAAAAAGTGACCCAGCAAACCCTGACGCTTACTTTTAACAGCAGCGGTATCCTTACTAATATCGATAATAAGCCAGCTTTAACCGGTAAAGAAGGTTAAGTGCTCGCCTGCTTACCAGGCATTATGCCTGGTACAGCCAATAAAAAAGGTGCCAATGGCACCTTTTTTATTAGTCGGTTTACTACAGGGCAACCAACGGCAGCTTTATTTTTTGTTTGCCGACTGCTCCGCCCGCATACGCCGTAACGCTTTCGGGTCAGCAGTTAATGGCCGGTAGATTTCCACCCTGTCGCCATCCTGAACTGTATCGTTCAACTTAGCCGGGCGGCTGTAGATGCCAACTTTGTTCTTCTCAAGGTTAATATCTGTGCGCAATGCCAGTAACCCGGAAGCCTCAATCGCCTGTTGCAGGGTTGCCCCTTCGGTAAGCGTTACTTTGCGTAAATACTGTTTTTCCGGCAGGGCATATACCACTTCCACAGTGATTTCAGGCGACACGGTAAACCTCTTTCGCCCGGCTGGTGAACGCATTCACCATATTCGCGGCCAGCTCTTTAAAAATACGCCCAAAAGCCAGCTCAATCAGCTTGTTGGTAAACTCGAAATCAAGCTGAAACTCAATGCGGCACGCTTCCGGCGTGAGCGGCGTAAACTTCCAGCCTCCCATCAATTTTTTAAATGGGCCATCCACCAGGTGCATTAAAATCCGCTGGTTACTGGTCAGTTCATTGCGCGTGGTAAAAGTTTTACTGATCCCCGCCTTTGAAACATCAACGGCAGCGGTCATATGTTGTGAAGAACTTTCAATCACCCGGCTGCCCACGCAACCGGGCAAGAAGTCCGGATACGATTTTACGTCGTTAACTAACTGGTACATCTGCTCGGCACTGTATGGCACAAGGGCAGAACGATTGATCTGCGGCATAGTGTTTCCCGTGTTACATAAATCGCACAAATAATATCATTTATCGACGAGTAAAGAAAAACACTGAACGCAGCCATGGTAAGATGATATGTTTCTCACACTGGATGGGATGCATTTACGACAGGAATCCGTATACTGAGCAGCATTATGACGAAGAAAAAAACACACAAACCTGGCTCAGCCACCATTGCGTTAAATAAACGTGCCCGCCACGAGTTCTTTATCGAAGATGAGTTTGAAGCTGGCCTGTCCCTGCAGGGGTGGGAAGTGAAATCCATGCGTGCAGGTAAAGCAAACATTGGCGACAGCTACGTTCTGCTCAAGGATGGCGAGGCTTATTTATTTGGGGCCAATATCACCCCGCTTCAGGTCGCTTCCAGCCATGTAGTATGCGACCCAACCCGTACCCGTAAACTGTTACTGAACCAGCGCGAGCTCGATAACCTGTACGGGCGGGTAAACCGCGAAGGTTATACCGTGGTCGCACTGTCTCTGTATTGGAAAAACGCCTGGGCAAAAGTCAAAATTGGCGTTGCCAAAGGTAAAAAACAGCACGACAAGCGTACAGATATTAAAGACCGCGAATGGCAGGTTGATAAAGCCCGCATCATGAAACACGCGGGGCGTTAAAAGTGAATGTGCTGTTTTATTCAGCACTTAGGTAAAACGGATTCAGCCAACGCTGGTGTGCAGCAACTGAATTCTGTTATACTTTCACGAATACTTTGGGGCTGATTCTGGATTCGACGGGATTCGCGAAACCCAAGGTGCATGCCGAGGGGCGGTTGGCCTCGTAAAAAGCCGCAAAAAAATAGTCGCAAACGACGAAAACTACGCTTTAGCAGCTTAATAACCTGCTTAGAGCCCTCTCTCCCTAGCCTCCGCTCTTAGGACGGGGATCAAGAGAGGTCAAACCTAAAAGAGATCGCGTGGATGCCCTGCCTGGGGTTGAAGCGTTAAATCCAATCAGGCTAGTTTGTTAGTGGCGTGTCCGTCCGCAGCTGGCAAGCGAATGTAAAGACCGGACTAAGCATGTAGTACCGAGGATGTAGGAATTTCGGACGCGGGTTCAACTCCCGCCAGCTCCACCAATCATGATTGGACAGTGTATGGACTACACTATATAAAACAGGATGTTAGTCGTTACGGTAGTACGCTGACCAGACAGCAACGTGACAAAAAAGGATACGCAAAGGAGCCGCGGCTCTCTGTTGTGAAAAGCTCGCTTCGGCGGGCTTTTTTTTCATTCCCAGACTCGAATCATCATGCTTATCTTTCATCGATTGAGCCTGGCTAAAAACATGGTAAAGGTATGCATATGGACGCTACTGCGGACTTTTTGATTCGTAGTGAAGAAGATTTTTTAAATTTTTTGGAAGCCATTAAAAATTGCGAGGGCTTGGAAACAGAGGAATTTCTCTTTCCACATGTAAAATTTGAAGGCTGGCCTGTTCTTGATATCAATGTTAAAGGTGAGCGGTACCATTCCTCCATCACTTCAGCCATGCTGTTTGGGATGTCGATGCTTAACGAGGAAATTCAGCGCGCTTTCGCTACCATAAGATATGGCGCTCAAAATCTTCAACGATTAACGAATGAAGATAAGCAAAGACTTGATATTGTTTTTAACATTAGCGAAGGTTCCAGTGACGCTGAAGGTGTTACTGATAAGATCATCAACGCAGTGACTAGTTTTCTACGGGATTCTATGAACGGTATGACGGGTTGGCAAAAAATGTTGGTTGTAATCGCGATTGTTGGCGCAGCCAGCACTTGCGGATATCACTACATTTCTGAAAATGCCGAGAGTGAAAGGCATGCAACCGACCGACAAGTAGAAATCGCACAAACAACTTCTGATGGTATTAATAAAGCAATCAGAGCCACTTTAGATTACAAAATTAACGGCAAATCAGCCACCAGTGAAGAAGTTATCCACCATGGGCAGGCAGGGAAAAGTGCATTAGTTAAGCAACTCGCCGCAGATCCTACCGTTGAATCAGTAACTCTCGGTAATGAGAAACTCTCCCGCGAAGAGCTAAACACATATAATGGCCGACAGGCTATTGATAGGGACCGCCTGGAGAAAACAGATACGTTCTTTGTTAAAGGCGTAACAAGAACAGGACCAACAAACCAAGATATCAATATTAACGTCGTACGAGTTTCGAATGCGGATAGTTTCACTATAAAAGCTTCTGCTGATGTGATAACTCAAGATGAATTAACTGCCATTACTGATGCTTTGTCGAACAATACAACCATAAAAATTAGATACTTGGAAGTTATCGAGAAAGGTACCATCTCTTTAGGTCAGTTTAACACGGTTGCTACAGACTAATCTTTTTAGATATATAATCTTCTGTCATGGGGTGTCGTAGGTTCAAACCCTCTTGAGCCGACTAAACTCCCAAAGAAAACCAGCCTGTTAGGCTAATGCCGATCAGTTAAGTATCAGTTGACCGATCCAGTGGCTGTGTAAAAATCCGGAATTGCTCACCCGTTTCCGGATTTTTTTTATGCATATTGGACAAGCTCTCGATCTGGTATCCCGTTATGATTGTCTTCGTAACCCTCTGACTTCTCTGGACGACTATCTGGATCAGAAGCTTATTTCCCGCTGCCTTGAAGAATCCGGCACCTTCACCCTGCGCCAACGCCGCCTGCCGCTGGAAATTTCTTGTACAGTGTTGATACACCGACATCAAAAATCAGTGCTACGGTTTTCCGCGACTCCCCGGCAGCAATAAGCCGCCCCACCTGATCCCATTGTTCCGGTGAGAGCTTCGGCCGCCTACCACCAACTCTTCCCTCCTCTCTGGCAGCAGCCAAACCAGCCCGGGTGCGTTCGACAATAAGCTCACGCTCCATTTCCGCCAGGGCACCCATCACATGGAAGAAAAATCGCCCCATGGGTGTGCTGGTATCAATGCTGTCTGTCAGACTGCGAAAGTTAACACCACGCTGCCGCAGATCCTCAATCAGTACAACCAGGTGACGCATGCTGCGCCCTAACCTGTCGAGCTTCCACACCACCAGCGTGTCGCCGTCTGAAAGCATCCTGAGAAGCTTTTTTAACCCAGGGCGGTCTGATGTCTTTCCGCTGATTTTATCCTCAAAAATTAGCTCACATCCTGCACACTCGAGTGCATTTCGTTGTAATGCCGTGTTCTGGTCATTTGTTGACACCCTCACATAGCCTATCAGCACAAGTATTTCTCCCGGCAAAAGCCGAAAGAATGCCAAATAGCGGACGAACGGTCATTCTCTTAAACCTTGGTTTGGGAGAGGGGTCGGCATTACCTGTTGGTATACCTGTTCCGTGGCCAACATCCACAGCACCAACAGGCTGGCTGAAATGCAACGGTGCTACGTTCACTGCTGCAAATTATCCGAAGTTGGCACTGGTTTATCCCAGCCTTGTACTGCCAGACCTGCGGGGAGAGTTTATTCGTGGTTGGGATGATGGTAAGGGGATTGATTCAGCAAGAACTCTACTGAGTGAACAAGGGGATGCCATTCGTAACATTAAAGGTGGCATGGATGATATCTATTGTGGTGCTTCAGCTGGTGTGGATTCAGGTACTGCATTTTCAAGCTCTATCATTCAGGACACCACTGTTTATTGGGTTACTGCTGGGGCTACAAATGCTAATCGGCGGGTTACGCGGCTTGTGATGGATGCATCGAAAATGGTGCCAACAGCGAGTGAAAACAGGCCACGAAATATTGCGTTTAACTACATCGTGAGGGCTGCATAATGACGTCAGCAGTATTGGATAAAACCAAAATCACTACCGTGGCAGGGAATATCACCGTTTATAACTTCTCCGAACAAACCGGCGAATTCACTGGTTCAAGCGACGAGTACCTGTTAATTGGCGTTGGCCTCCCTGCACATTCAACTGACATTGCGCCAGGCGCACTGGATGCTGGCTATGTGTCAGTGTTCACCGGCACAAAGTGGGAGCAAAAAGAAGATCATCGTGGTCAAACAGTCTGGTCAACGACAAGTCGGGCTGAGTCAGTAATTGATTATATCGGCGCGATTAAAGATGGTTTTACGAGTATCTCGCCACTCTCTGAATATGATAACTGGGATGGCTCCTCCTGGGTTACGGACACCGATAAGCAACACGCAGCAGAGGTGTCTGCAGCAGAACAAACCCGACAGCAGCTCATTGACACGGCAATGGCTTCCATCAACGTTATCCAGCTCAAACTGCAGGCGGGCAGAACGCTGACTGACACAGAAACTACGAAACTGAACGCCATGCTGGATTATATCGACACAGTGAACGGTGTAGACACTTCAACTGCCCCAGATATTACCTGGCCTGACGCCCCTGAGTCTTCAAGTTAACTGGATGAACCTGGCTCTGTCGGCCAGGTAATATCTGGGGCAGTGCTGGTATCAATAGCGGTTACCGCATCAATGTAATCCAGCACTATATTGAGCCTAGTTATTTCATCACTGGTTAGTGTGCGTCCGGCCTGCAGCTTAAGCTGTAGCACACTGATATCCTGTAGCGCGGCGTTTACCCGGTTTTCTTTTTCATTCTCTGCCGCCGCAATTTGGTCCTGCTTTTGCTGTTCTGCTGCAACATCAGTCAGCACCCAGGTGTTATTATCACTGTCCCACGAATGGTAATTGTCGGGTCGGGCTTCCGAGGCTGTCAGTACGCCATCAGTCAGGTAGATATAGCACCCGCTGTTAACGGCTTTATAGAATTTGTTAGTCTGATCTTCGGTAATACTCACTGCATCAGATGGCAGGGCGTCACCAAAGTTTAACCCTGCTCCGTAAAAAGCCTGCGTTTGAACTGAAAATTGCATAATCCCCTCCTGTCAGTAACCAATCACAATCCATTTAACCGTGGTGTTAGCCAGTGTCGATGTCCCGGCCGCACGCCCATAAACACCTATAGTGCTCAGTGATAATGGAATAACAGCAACCACTTTTATGGATGAATAAGACCCGGCCTCACAGCCAACCCCTGCGCAATATTTAGTTGGAAAGGTTGTCGGGAGCGTGACGGTTGCTCCGGATGTTGTTGTTGATGTGCTGCCCCACTGGATGATGAGTTTTTTCTTTTCGCCATTAATCACCATGGGTATGTCGATGTGTCCTGCATCATCCAGAACTCCGGTGCACACCCCCGCAAGGGCGATATCTCCCAAACCAAGGTTTGCGAGAGCGGTGGCAATCGCTGCAGCACCATCAGCTTTGATGTCAGCAAACGGATTCGCCCGGCTTAAAAACAGCAATGGCAGCGCTGTCAGTAACTGGTTGCGTTGTGTTTTATCAAGGGCAATACCCGCCGCCTCAATAACACCGCAAATTTCCTCCTGGACAGAATCAAAATAATCAGCGTCCAGTGCCGTGGGCAGTTCACCCGTTTGCGGGTTACCGCCGGTAAAGCCGTTCTTGCCCTCGCCGAACTTGTCGGCCTGGGCTGTTGATGTATCAATACGATGCATGGTTACTCCGTGTAGCGGAAAATGACGTACGTGTGAGACGGTGCCAGTTTGCTGATAACACATTCAGCTACCGTGTCACCCCAGGCGCGTAAGGAAGACGTGCAGGTATCCACACAGGTCATTGCCGTGATTTGCGCTGACTCAGGGATATTGACCTGCCAGTAATAGCGCCACTCGTTAGAAAAAAGAGAATCAGTACAGAGTGAGTTACAGGTGAACTGGCTTTTCTGGTACCGGGTTATCGTGGCATCCGGATAACCCAGCGCTTCAAGCTGTGCCTGGTAAAAGGCCTCGTTAATGCCTCCGGCCAGGTTCAGTTTCGCATCCAGCCGCTGGCGCCGTTCTGAAAGTGTCTGGGTACCATCAGGAGTGCAGCTGTCCGGCAGGCCAGAAATCGTCTCGTAGCGGTCGATAAGTTCCGTCACCGTACGCGGGTCGATTTCATCCATCAGGTCATTACCCCGGGTGTGTACCCGGGACAGTGACGGTGCCAGGCCGGTCAGCAATAAATCATCCGGATCCCATGCCGGGCCACGCGGGAGCAAAACGCCCAGCATCTGCCGGTACTGTGCTGTCAGGTCCATGTAAAGTCCCCCACCACCCCAATTTCACCTTTGGCGATGTCGGTATCTGCTGCAGGGCTGACCAGTTCATGACTGTATTCCCCGGTGGCGATGGAAATGGCCTCGCTGATACGTGACGGTTTCAGCACGCCTTCCGGCACACCATCACGCAGCATCATGGCTCTGACTTCTGCCATCACGGCATAGCGCACTTCTTCGGTGTCCGGGTTCAGGCGGATGTGAAAATCAACGGTATGGGCTGCCGGGGCAAACACATACACATCAGAACCGGCAACCGGGGCCAGAGGTTCAATGTAAGCCTGTGCGGCCTCCACCACAGCATCATCCGGTATCGGGTTAATCAGGTCGCTGTTCGCCACCATCACGCCGACCGTTCCCACACCACTCCAGTGGCGGTAAGTCCATGCCCGGGTGATACCGGAAACCTCTTTAGCCCAGGTGATGTAATCCTGATCCGCACCGCTTTGGGGTGTGTAATACCAGCGCTCAATGATCCGCCCGCGCCAGGTTTCCAGGTCTTCTGTATTGGTTCCCCCTTCCACCGTGTCAGCCACACCGGCAGAGGTGAGCCCTTCAACCGGAGAAGTCAGCCGCATGGCGATACCATCATCGGTATTGCCTGTTGTTCCGGTATCATCACAGGTCACCGGCACCCGTAAAACGCCTTCTGACGTGGTGGCCGCAGCTGTGGTGGTGAACGACACCAGATCATCGCGCTGTATGGTGACCCCGGAGTCAATCGTGATACCCGATGCAGCACCCTCCCAGCGCACATAACCGGCTGCCGCAGTGGCATCTTTGCGGGGGCACCGTTTCATATTCCCGTGACGTAACAGCCAGTCTTCATCCGCCAGGTCCGGTAATAAATTCCGGGCAAGATAATCGATATAGCCATACACCGTATGCACCGCCGCGGCCTGCACCCGCGCATACACCTCGGCATCAGTGCGGCGAAGTGCGGCAAGTGTGGTGTCGGCGGAAAGCCGGGTAAGAATATCGCTGCGGATGGCGGTAATTAACTGGGGGAGTGTCGGGCGGGTAAAACCGCTGTCAGCCATTCAGTTCACTCCATAGGTCATTAAACCGGATTTCCTGTGTGGTGCCGTCATTCCGGTAAATCATGACAGCCAGGTAAAGCGTACTGAGGCCGGTACGTTCGGCGGTAACGTCCACCCGGGCGGCCACACCATCGGATGTCAGCCACGCCAGTGCCTGGGTTACATACTCCCGGGCTTTGAGTGGTGTTTTATTGGTGAGTTTCTGGCGCTTAAGGAGATACAGGCGGGAGCCGATACGGTCATTCTGCTGTGTTGGGTAAGTGTCGCCCCACCAGCCATTCGGCTCTTCCGGGCTGTCATCGGTTTCGGCATGCCGCCAGGTGAACAGGGAGATCACCACCGCCCGGGTTAACGCATCCATTGGATCAGAGACTTTCTGCTCTGCCCCGTTCACAACCAGGATCATGCGTCCTCCATTTTCTGGTTCGGTTCATCCGTTGTTCCGCCGCCATCGCCGTTTTCATCATGCGTGTGCGAGTCAAATACCCGTCGCATGGCGGCCATTGTTTTGCCCGTGCTGTCACACCTGTCCGTAATATTCCCGGTGGCTTCAATATCCATCTCAAACCGGGCTTTCGGGGCATTGGTGACCGTTACCGGATTCCCCGCACCGTTAATCACTATTCCTGAACGGCTCAGCGTGACAGACTGACCAATGTCGTCATAAATCGCCACTTCTCCGGCAGCCAGGCCTTTTATGCGGTACCGGCGGTCACTGGCCACCAGCACCACACCATGTGAGCGGTCGCCGTCAAAGTACGCCGCCACAGCTTCTGCCCCTGCTTTGGGTGCTGAGGTAAAGCCGTAAGGCTCCAGGTGTTCAATATCACTTTTCCCCTCACCGCCCGGCATGGATATCTGCAGAACCTGGCACTTTGCCGTGGTGGTCGTGGTGCGGATCACGGCTCGCTCGAGCAGATTACTGATTGCCTGGTGCAGGGAATGAAACAGATTTGCCATCAGAAGTACTCCTGTGTACTGCTGGCCTTCTTCTTGCGGGGTTTGGGGGGTTCCGGCAGATAAGCGTCAGGCGGGCCGACACGAATTTCACTGACCGTTCCCCCCTCATCCACCTGCCAGGTGACTTCTGCGATAACCATTTCCCGGTTGTCAAAACCCACCACCGGGTCGAAGACAATCACCTGCATATTAGGCTGCCACAGGGTGCCATCCCCCTGACGCCAGCCCTGTACCGTATAAGTCACTTCATCCGTTCTGGCAGCACGCTGGCGCATTTCAAACTCACTGCGTGAACCGCAACTGGCGGATGTGGCATTGCCGGTCTGGCGGATAATCAGCGGGCGGTAACGGGCTATGCCGTTATCCACGGTTTTCCCGCGGATTGCCGTTGTGGTTGCTTCGCCAAAATCGCTGTCGTTACCGGCGCGTTTACCCGCCACCTCGTAGACAGAAAAACGATCCTTAATACTCTGCTCGGTGTCACAGCTCAGAATGTTTTCGCCAAAGACCAGGGCGGTGGTGGCTTTAACCGCACCCGGGCTGCCAATCACCAGGTTACCGCTGGCATTGTCATAGGCCAGCGCCTGCTGCAACCCCAGCATCTTGTTCAGGACATCCATCACCGTATCGCCCTGGTCTGCCTGAATACCCTGCAGTGCGCCGGTGACGCCCCCGGCATCCACCACACTGATACCAAATGGCTTCGCCAGGGCGCTGGCTATCTGAACCATTGAGCGGCCACTGTATTGCGAGGGGGTGGCAGAACAGTCAATGAGGTCAGCCGTTTTGCTGCGACCGACAATACCCATGGTGATGCTGTGCGCGTCATAACGAACAGGCGTGGCCTCCACCCAGCCGGTAATCACCAGGTCGTCACCAATCAGCACTTCAACCCTGTCACCATTGCGGATCCGCGCCCGTTTCTTTGCCTGCTCTTCATCACCGGGCCACTGCCGGGTTATCTGAACATTAAAATCACGGGCAATACGTTCGATACCGGCTGATATTCTGACCGACTCCCAGCCGCCCCACTCCCGCCCGTTTACCCGCAGAATAACTGTATTGTTCATACTGCCGGGATCCTCAGGGTTTTCACCGGCACAAAGCCGGGGTGAATGACGCCGTTACGGGCAGTTATGTCACCTTCCCGCCCGGCATCGTCATACCAGTCGGCAGCCAGAACCAGTGCAGGAAGGACCTGCACCGGAGTGCGTTCAGTCAGACGGGTCGACTGTTCCAGCCTGGCGCTGATGTCGTTATTCACATCCGTGCGGATCTGGCGCAGGGCAAGAAACAGTGTGTCATCCGTCACCCGTGTCAGCTCCTGGTCAATTGCGGTATTCAGCACTTCCCGGACGGCGGTTAAATCATCCCATGACGGGGTTTCATCGGTACTGACAGATGTGGTGACGCCCACGCTACCGGCATCGGTATCAGGCAAAATATCCGTTACCGCCGGGTGGCTGACCTGAGCAGTCTGCCCGGTTGTCACGGTGGTGGTGGTGCTTTTTGGCAGACTGACAACGGTATAAGCCGCTTCACTCAGTGCCGTTGTGCGTATGGCCTGCGCCACCGTATTGCTCTGGGTGGTGCGGGTCTGCGTTGTGGTGCTGTCCGTTTTCCAGACACCTCGCGGTGCCAGACCGCTATCCAGCGTGACACCTGACAGGCCTTTGACCATGGAGATAAGATCAGACGTGTTTCCACTAAGACGGGTACCGGCCCGCCACAGCGTCTGCAACTGGTTGACAAAGTTCATGCCACTGGAAGGCGGCATCAGCAACACCGACAGGTCACCCTGCAACAAACGGGATGCCGCACTGATACCGGAATCCACGTACTTAAACGCATCGGTGACGGTGTCCATCATGGCAGAAGCATCGTCCAGAACGCCGCTCTGAAGAAAATCAGACAGCCCGTCCAGACCAAATGATGAGAATGCCGACGAAATACAGTCATCCAGTAAGGAGCAGGAGTCGGCCAGTTTGGTTCCGGTCGCAATACCGGCTGAAGGAAATGACAACTCCCCCGCTTCGATAAAGCTGAAACTGACGCGGCACATACGCCCTTCTTCCCGGGTATGGCTGACACGAGCCTCATCAGAAACAGTCACTGTCATTTCACCATAATACGGGTGGACCAGTGTGCAGGAGCCCGGTTTCTCGATGGCTTCAATCAGGCGGTTACGCTGCTCAAAGTAATCGTCACCAACCAGATAAGCCTGAACACTGAAGCGGCGCGTAGCCCGGCCTAAATCCTCCACCCAGGGCTTATCCCGGCCAGGATATTCATGTGTCTGTGTCCGTCGCCCAAAGGAGGCTTCATCCTCGTCCACTTTAAACGGAACACCACGTAGTGAGGCATCCTGGAGATTATCTGTCCAGCTCATGGTTTCTCCGGGTATAAAAAAACCCGCCGAAGCGGGTTTATATAAAAACGAATATTTGAGTGGCTTACATCTGCCCACTCATGTGCAAAGTCAGTCAAAATCAGGCCACAGTATTCAGGCTTATCAGAAGAGATATTTAGCGAAGGCCAGACAAAGCTAACTGATAATCAATTTTCTTTATTTGTGATATAGAGAGATTGATTAATAACCTCTTTCTGAGACTTAATGTAATCATCAGTGACCTTCGTCACGGCATTGTATAAATTATCACCGGATGCCAGAGGAACTGTTTCTGATCCCAGAGTCAGTGTGAAACTGGGTTGATACTGGCTCGTGTAGTGAACAGCTGTAGTGACTTCCAATTTAGCAGGGACCTTGAGAGATATTGACTCTGGTGTCGCTTTCTTTTCATCATCCTTGACCCCAACATTGATAGCATCAGCTGCCAGCTGTAGCTTCTTTTTAAGGGCATCTTTGTACTCATCCATATTAGCCATCGTGAGCAGTTCATTATCCATACTCTTATCGTCAAACTGGAGTTTGACGCTGACAACTTTATGCTCTTCACGCACATCACCCAGCTTAACGGCTCCCCCGTCCAGTTGAATAACATGCTCATCCTTAAACGTCACATTTCCCGAGTAAACCAGAGATGCGAAGATCACTGAAGCACCAATAACAACACTTCCCGCTATGATTTGTTTCATTTTTTTTCCCTTTATTGATGTATGTATAAATCCTACAGCAATGCTAGGAATATTCTTAAAAATTATTATGTAGCGACACTAAACTATCGCCCTGAATAACGGTTGTACCCCACATCGTAGCTGACATTCCATGGGTTAGCCGCACCAGTCCCAGGCGTTACCCGCATGCCCGGTGGCGCATTATCAAAAGACACTTTCAGTTCACTCTGTTGTGGCCTTGGGCTTGCCAGCGGTACTGATGAATTCTGGCTGCCGTCAACATTCAGCAATTCTTTCAGCCGGGGAATAAAGCCTTTATACCCCCGGTCACTCTCGGATTTCTGCACCTGTTCGGCCATATACGTGCCAATATCCATATTATTTTTCGCCGCTTCCTGGTGCATGGAATCCAGCTTTTTCATCAGTTCAAACAGAACACTGATGGTCACCGTAATGGTGCCCATGCTGGCTATGCCGCGCAGGTTTTTAGCCAGCCCACCCGCAGCACCATTGGCACCGGACAGCCCTTTCAGCATCGATGTCAGCCAGGCACCGGCAACAAGGGTGGAGATCCCCATCAGTACCGGCTCCCACCCACCAAGGAGTTGAACCACGTCATTGATGTTATTCCAGACATCTTTCACCACCGGCCCGACTTTATCCCAGTTACTGACAATCAGCCCGGCACCAATCACCAGCAGGGACACCATTTTACCCATGGTGGACATCTTCATAATGGCATCAAAGGTTTTGAAGGCCTTTGTCGCCACACCAACGGAAGACGCAATGCCCACCAGCGTTAAACCAAACTTCAGGGTTTTGCGGATCAGTTCCGGGTTCTCTTTTACAAACTGGCGGAACTGCTCGAGCATCGGCTGAATTTTCTTTGTCAGCTTCACGATGTCCGGGAGGAAGATTTCACCGATAGTGATACTGGCCGCATCGAACTGGTTTCGCATCAGTTGCAACGCGTTCGCCGTGGTGGCGGCCCGTGAATCGTATTCTTTCTGCATGGACCCGGCATATTGCTGGGCGTCTGCCACACGCCGGAAATTGGTTTTCAGCAACTCCAGATTAGTGAGCATGGGGAAAATGGCAGCAGAAGATTCAGAGCCGAACAGGGTAAACAGCGCGGCAGACTGACGGGCTTTGTCCACCTTACTGATAGTCTCGAGCACTTTAAGCACGGTACCGGCGGCATCTTTCTGCATGTCCTGAGACAGTTTGACACCATCAAACCCCAGTTGCTTAAGGGCACCAGCCTGAGATTTACTCAGCGCCTTCCCGGCTGTCAGCGTTTTGGTGAAATTCTTGATGCCGGTGGCGGCAATTTCTGATTCCACCCCCATGCCCGTGATGGTGGCCCCCATCGCGGCAACCTGCCCACTGTTCAGCCCCGCCGTTTTACCAATTGCGCCAATTCGCGTCACAACATCAGAAATTTTACGGGCGTTGGCCGGGCCGGTATTGCCCAGGAAGTTAATCTTGTCAGCCAGCGTCACCACTTCACTTTGGGACATTTTAAACGCGGTACGCCAGGTCGCCATCATCTGGCCTGACTCTTCCGCTGTCTGGTCAAAGGCCACGCCCATTTTTACTGCATCTGAGGCGAACTGTTTTAGATCCTGCCGGGCAATACCTGCCTGCCCGCCTGCCGCCACAATCTGGCCTATCCCTTCGGCAGCCATGGGAAGCTGAGTGGACAGGGTCAGAATGTCATCACTCATCTCTTTAAACTGCTGCGGGGTATCAAAGTTCACAACCTTACGGACATCGGCCATGGTCGATTCAAACGCAATGGCCTTATTGATCGGGACCGCAAATGCTGTGACCAGCGCGGCGCCCATGGCAGCCGCATTGATCATGATGCTTTTGGCTTCTTTCTGAAACCCTTTGAGGTTTTTGCTCATCCCTTTCAGTGGACCGGACATCTGGTCCACTGCGGTGATGATGGCCTTCAACTCAAAACTGTCAGCCATGATTTATTTCCTCACTGATGCGTACCGCTTCGGCTTCCATTTCCAGAAACCGGCTGACTGCCACAGATTTCAGTTCCAGAGGGTTTATGCGCCAGAAGTGGGCGGTGTTGTAGAGTCGCTTTCTGAGGTGGCGCTGCTCTCCGACCCCGTAAAAAAACCGACGATACTCATCGACACCATAAACACATCTTTAAGCACCATCTGGCTGGCCGATGAACGTGGGATCCCCGCCAGAACCGGGATGTATTTCAGGGCAGAGCGCGTATCCAGCTTCATTTCACCACTTTCGGTATAACTGAACGGGATACCCATTTGCTCCACTTCATCGTAGGTGGGCTCACGCAGCTCCAGCACGCTGAGTTTTTCCCCGGCAGCCATAATGGCCCGGGTCAGTACGATTTCTTTCACTGGTAGTCTCCTTCGGTACCGTGGAATTCAGCATCCACTGTCCCTTCTTCGGGATTGTGGTTCGCTTCACCATGCAGCCAGGAATTTGACAGGACGTAGACCATACCGTTAGCCAGTTCGGCGGTAATGGTCATCGAATCTGATGAGGTGATTTTGCTGACAGGGAAGTCTTTTGGCACCTTGAAGGTGCCTTTGACATACGGTGCCCGGTGGGTTTCCTTCCGGTCAACCGAGCCATCCAGGCCAATCACATCATCATTCAGCGTGGTGTTCATCGGCACTTCAATGCCGCCGGTCAGCGACAACTGAAGCCCGTCAACTTTGAAATAACAGGTACCGGCAATACGGGACATTATTCACTCTCCTCGTTGTACTGCAGGCGGAACTGGTTCAGCACAGCAAACGTCCGCAACTGGTTGACATAATCCGGCGGGAACAGCACATCCACCCGGTTCGGGTTATCCGTGTTGCGTTCAACAATCAGGTGGGCTTTAAACAGGTCGTAATTCTCGACGATCCCGTTACGCTCCATGGTGCGGTACACCGTGCACAACTCCCCTTTAATGACCGCCGGGGTGACGATGGCCTGACCGGCACCGAACCGGGTACCGTCATCAGCCAGTTTGTGGCGCGGGTACTTGCTGGTGATGATGCTTTTCAGCTGGCGTAACACGTAAGCGCTGGTGTGCAGGGTTTCACTGTCCAGATAGCTGTTATCCGCCACCCCGTACTTGTTGGTCTGGTACGTGGTGATATCGCGCTCAATACACAGCTCTCCGCCGGACGTATACGCTGTGGCAATACCGCGTTTCAGCAGCGACTGGCGCTCTGTCATGATGAAACGTGAACCGGCTTTTGCCGGGAGTGCGCCGGTCAGCACACCGGTCTGCGTGGGGCGGGCCGGATCATTACGGATAAACACCGCATTACGGGCCGTGCGCAGCGCCACCAGTTCATCCACCGCCGTCTGGGTTTCCGGCTCATACCCGGCCACTGAAACATGCTGTTTGTTCTGGGTGTCACCAAATGTCACCAGGTCAGACAGGGTGCCAGCTTTGGCGGTATAAACATGCCCGTATAACTGCCGGGCGTAACTCCAGCGACCGGAATCGTCGTTCATTTCCAGTGCCAGGGTTTCAACCGAGGCGGAATCACTGAATGGCAGGCCGATAAAATCAAACGCTTCATCGCCCATCGCCGCCACTGCGGCATCGAGTTCTGGTGCGCCGGTCCCCCCTGACATCGCCACAATGGCGACCGTCACACCGTCCGGTAAGTCTTCCCCACCCACGGTATCGTAGTAATTCATCACCACAGGAATCTCATTGCCACACAGCCCGGCATGCCGGGCTGTCAGGGTTATCACCCCTGCCCCCGCCGCAGCTGTCACGGGTAAATCCAGGTCAGCATTGATGGCATCCGCCAGAGCAGAAGCCATCTCACTCACCGTGTCACCGGTGGCAACGGCTGACTGCACCCGTTCGGTACCGATATACAGACTCAGTGTGCCAGAGGCCTGAGCCGCACCGGTCAGGGTGAGGGTCCCGGTGGCGGCGTCCCCTTCCGGCGCATCCACCGCAATCACCCATAATTCTCCATAGGGATCGACATTACGGTATTTGCTCACCATCCGTGCCAGCTGGCTTCCGCGCCCGGCCTGTTTCCCGGCCAGCCCGGCAGACGGCATGATCACCAGCTTATTACGCGTGATACTGCTGCCCGTGTTCGCCATGGCGATAATCAGTGATGCCCCGCTGTCGGTTTCCGTGTTGGCCTGGCTGTTATCCATTTCGGCATAAAACAGCGGCACACGGAGATCCGATGGCACCGAATTAAAACTGACGGTCATGCTTCACCACCTTGTTTGTCGGTTGCTGTGGCAGCTTTTGTCACCGCCACAACCTCTTCCACATCTCCGGCCGCCAGGCGCCGGATCCAGTAACTGCTTTTTTCGACGTTTCGCCCGGTTTCAGGCAAAAGGTCGCCACGGGCCGGGTCGGGAACCGACCGCCCGTTTACAGGTTTCAGTTTCATGAATTACTCGCTGAGGTTAATTTGTGTGTGATGTTCGATGTTGCCGTCCGGCCCGTCACCCGGGTCGATGTAGTCAGTATTGATGTCCATCCCGGTGAAAGTATCCAGTGCGTCCAGTTCTTCCTGCTGGCGGGTCATGTCTTCGGTGATTTCCCGGTCGCAGGTAAAATCAAACTGGTAATAAAGCCTGCCCCGGTCCATATCCAGTAGCTGCCCACCGGCATAAATAACAATGTCACTGCCTTCATCCGGGCGCATACCCAGCAGGGCCTTCCACAGGGCAAGCTTGACCTCTTCAACTGCATCATAAGAAGCCGCCTGGCCGCGCTGGTCACGGGAGTTATCCAGCACCACAATGACCGAGAACCCTTCCCGGATAACCTGCCAGTAGTCTGTCTGGCTTTTCTGCTCCAGTGCGGCATCTTCCAGTGGGACAACATAGGCTGCCGGCAGGCGCATTTTCCCGGTTTCCGGCAGGCCTTTAAATTCAGCGGCACCCGCCACATACCCACCAAACACCGGGCAACGCCCCCGAATGGCGCCAATAATCACCGACAGTTTCATTACCGTTTTTTCCTTTCTGGCCTGAGTGATTTTTTCAGCTCACGGCTGAGTAAATAACGCGTCCATGGCTGCCGGTTTTCCAGCACCTGGACCATAAAGTTATTGCGGGGAGCAATGCGCCAGCCACTGCCACCGGAAGCCCCACGGTGGTGGCGTTTTTGCCGCTTCGCACCACGGCGAACACCGTAGAACAGAAAGGCCGGGTAAAAATCGCCTTCAATCAGCCGGTTCCCTTCCCCTTTCTTCTGGTTCGGCGCGATCCGGACCATCAGCCCGGCACGGCGCTTTGATGCCCGTGGCACGTAATAGCCAATGGAGCGGGCCAGCCGCCCGGTCTGATACCCGGGGTTTTGCCCGGGAGTTGAAACAGCCCGCTTCATGACCAGCCGCCGGGCATCACGCATGTGGACCTGACCAATACGGATAAATGCCCGGCGCAACCTTGCCCGGTTGAACACCAGTTCTTGCGGTTGCTGAAAATCGACATGGAACACCGGTTTAGCCATACATAGTGTCTCCCGGCGTTTCTGCGCCCAGATCTTCACACTCCAGGAGCAGGTAACGCCGGGCCATATTTAAATCGCGGCAGCGGCGAATGGCGTACACCCTCCCGCTGTAAACCACCTCGTAATCAGAGGTCAGCCCGGCCCGGTAGCGCACGGTGAAATAGTGGGTAATGGCACTGTCAGTCTGGGCGGATTCATGCAGCACGGTGGCACTGACCTGCCGTACTTTTGCCCAGGCATACTGGCTGTTCTGGTATTCCGGCGTGTTGCCATAATCATCCGCCGGGATATCGGTACGCTGGCGTAGCAGAACCCGGCGGTTAAGTTCGCCGGGCTCAGGCAACTGGTAATCAATACTGGTTTGTGACTGGCGGTTTTTCATTGCGGAATAAACCTGTAGGGTCCGGCAATCCACTGATACGCCATGGGCGTTTCACTCTGTTCAAAATCAGAAACCGTGGAGCGGTGTTCATAAAAATGGGTGACCAGCATCAGCATCGCAAGACGCAGATCGTCCGGTACCACCAGCGCGGTTTCGTCTCCACCTTCCGGGATATCCGCTTCTGCCGCATAAAGATTACGGTTAAGAAATGTCGCCGTTCTGGCCTCAGCAGCTGCCCCGATCAGTGTCAGAAGCGCGTCTTCATCGGTATACGTTTCTTCCAGCCGGAGTTGCTGCCTGATAACAGGCAGAGAAAGAATGCTCATCGGTCACTCCACCGGGAGCCTGCGCTCCCGGTTTGATGGAAATTACTCTGCAACACCAATCTGCAGCAGTTTGATGGACTGCGAATCCGTCAGCATGCCGCCGGTGCGTTTGGTGGTGTAGAACCCGACAAAAGGCTTGTTGGTGTAGGGGTCGCGCAGAATACGTGTCCCGATACGGTCAACAATGGTGTAGCCGCGTTTGAAGTTCCCGAATGCAATCGCTTTGGCATCAGCCGCAATGTCCGGCATCTGCTCATTCTCGGCAACGGCGTAACCGGCCAGGGAGGACGGCTGGTTCAGCTCCAGACCGGGGCGCCACAGATAGTTGCCTTCACTGTCTTTGAGGATGCGCACGGCAAACAGGCTGTTGTTGTTCATCATGAACTTAGCCCCGTTGCGGTGAACCTTACGCAGGGTATAAATCAGTTTCACGATGGCATCCGCTGTTACCCCGGCAGCCGCCCCGGACAGAATATGTTGCAGGGTACCGAAGGCGCGGGTTTTATCCGGATCCAGAGAAGAGGCATAAGCCAGAAAGCCCTTGGGCTTTTTGGTCCCGTCACCACTGGTGAAGGCAATTTCTTCTTTCTCGGCAAACTCGGTCGCCAGCTCACTGTTGATCCAGTCTTCCACGTTAAAGAACGCATCATCCAGCATGGTCTGGGTGGCCTGAGGGTTGCCGTAGATTTCGCCCATAAAGGGTTCAATCTGCCCCAGTTTCGATGCGTCCGTTGCCGGACGGGCATCCGTTTCTCCTACCCAGCCAGAAGCCGTTCCGCCCAGGTTAACCAGTTTTTTGTAACTGGCCCCACCGACCGTAATGGTCGTGGCTTCCTGGCGCATCACCACTTCATCTTTCAGCAGGGTAAGAATGCTGCGGTCCAGATCTTCCGGTACGGCATAACCACCGTCTTCATCGTTGCCCACCTGCAGGGTTTTACGCTCCAGGTCGCGCAGCCCGTCATCACGGCCTTTGCGGACAAAATCCATAAAGGCCGCTTTATGCTCACCGGCCTCTTTGGTCTGCGTGGCGCCGCCAGGGCGTTTCAGTTGTTTCAGTTCGTCTTCCAGTGCAGATTTCAGGGAATCTAGTTCGGTCAGTTTCCCGTTCAGGGTATCCACCTGCCCGGCCAGCGCCGATTTTTCCTGCTCAACCGCCTCAAGGCGTTTGTCGTTTTTCTCGCGGAAGTCATTGAACTTCGCCTGCAGCTCCTGCGCGACCTGCTCAACGTCTTTAATTTCAACAGCCATATTCACTCCTGATTAAAAGGTGATGTTTTTAAGTGCATCCAGTGCGGCGTTCAGGCCACCGGCGTCACGCCGGGACAGTTCGCCATAGCCCCCGGCCATGAATGCTTTGGCCTGGGTGCGGGAGAGTCCAACATCGCGCAGGACCCGCTCGACAGTTTTCTGATCCGGCAGTTCACCACGGGCAAAAGCGCTCTTTACGCCACTCACCCGGGCTTCATCATTGGACGGGAAAGTCACCGGACTGACTTCCCACAGGTCAACATCCTTGAGGAGAAAGGCTTCTTTGGTCCGGTCGTACTCCCAGTCTTTCAGGACATAACCAATAGAAAGGCCGGTTAACGAACCGGCCTTCATGTGTGCATGCGCCCGACGCGCCAGGGGATCATCGTCAATCAGTAACCGTCCTTTGACGTAGAGCCCGACATCGTCCTCACGCATCTCGGTATAAATGCCAATCGGCTCGGACATCTGGTGCTGCCACAGCATCGAGGGCAGTGCGTTTTTGCTTTTCCAGCCCGCAAGCGAATTGCTGAATGCGCCGGGTACCACAATGTCATCGAAGCTGTCTTTCACCCCGAAAACGGAACCATAGCCTTCAAATTCCCCGGCATCGCTGACAGATTTCAGTTTCAGCGGCACATCCAGGCGTTGTTTAGTCAGCATGGTGATCACCTTCTTCCTGTTTTTTCTTGCTGCCATCAGAGGGTTTTGTGGTCATGTTCATGGGCGTCAGGTACACATCACCACCCGGTCGCGGGTTGCGATCCTCCAGTTCAAGGCAGTCATTCGGGGAGTACATGCCCCAGTTAATCGCCGTGGCATAGGCTTCAAAGCGCGATTTCATGTCACCCCGCAACAGAGCGCCCACGTTAAACTTGGCGTAATACGTGCCCTGCTTGCTGTCGCGCACCAGGCCAATATTGATGCGCTGCTCGATACGGGTGAGGTAAGGCACCAGGGAATAGTTGATAAAGCCCATCCCCAGTTCCTCAATGTTGTTGAAGGTGGCCCGGTCCGTGTTCTGCACCATATGCATGGGGACACGAAACAGGCGGCAGATTTCTTCAAGCTGAAATTTACGGGTTTCCAGAAACTGGCTGTCCTCGGCACTGAGCGCCATGGATTTCCAGTCGAGCCCCATTTCGAGGATCATCGGTTTATGGGCATTGGCCAGCCCCTGGTGCTTCGCTTCAAAATCCGCTTTAAGCCGGTTATAGGCGATATCACTCAGCTGCTGCTCAGTACGTAATACGCCGGACGTGACCGCACCATTCCCAAATAACCGGGCGCCATGCTCTTCGGTCGCCAGACCGAGTGAAATGGCCTCGCGGGCGTAGGCTATCGGGTTAAGCCCCACCAGCCCGTCCAGTGTCAGGATCCGCACATGCCAGATATCTTCCTGCCCCAGCACATCCGTGGAGCCATCGGGAAAGGTTACCCGGTAAACCGGCTGCCACTGGTTATTCAGTTTGGGGGTGACTGAACCCGGGTCGAGGGGGAGCAGTTCCACCACTTCGCCAAGGGCTTTCACCTTGTAGGCGTAGAAATTGCCACGCAGGCACAGACATAACACCACCAGCTCCCAAAACTCCTGGGGGGTCATGTAGTCATTAGGTTTCAGTGACAGCAGCTTATACAGGCGCTCACTGGTCGCCTTTTCTTTGCCCTTCCCCACTGAGCGGTACAGGCTGCAGGGCAACATACCAATGGATTCGGACAGGACACGGATACAGCCAAACACGGCAGTCAGCCGCATGGCTTTCTGGCTGCTTACCCGTTTCCCGGTATAGGTGTCCCAGGAATACCCCACATCCTCGGCCAGTGCGGCAGGCGTGGTCACCGGGGCATCCCCTTTCCGGAACAGGCCGGGGAAAAACATTATTCACCTCCCGCCGGGCCGGTACTGGTGGTGGATAAAAAGCGCGCTGTCAGGCAGGACCAGAGCAGGCACAACAGACCACCGGTGATGAAGCCTGCCGGGGGATAAATCAGCCATGCGCCATATGACAGCAACAGGGCCCCCAGCACGCCGATTAATGGCGTGAGTATCATCAGGATCATAAATGCCTCAGGTTAAAGTGAACGGATGCCGTAGGACTCGATACGGTCAGACAGGGTTTCTTCTTTTTCGTACAACATCGCCCGGCCGATGGTCATGATCATTGCCACGGCGCCGTCAATCTTGTTTTCGTTCTGCTCTTTGACGGGTTTCACCACATCGTCATTGCCTGGCAGAAACTTGCCGACCACATTGCTGATACACCAGGACATGATGGGGTTGCCGTCATGGTGAAAACGCCCGGACTCAATGGCGGCCTCCAGCTCCTTCGTCGGGTCGGACATATTGGTGTAGTTCTGAATGATGGTAATGGGCGACAGGTCTTCATCTGCCAGGTCATGAGACAGGCCGGTTGCCCCGAACGGGTCAATGGGCGACTCTGAAACCGGGTTGAGTTTGTTGGCGGCTTTGGCTTCTTCCAGAATATAGCGGTAATCCACCTCAGCCCCATCCGTGACCGTCAGCAATCCCATTTCCACCCATTTCTGGAAACGTTCAGCCGTGCGCCGGTCTTCACTGCGTTCAGTGCTGTACACCGTGTCATACGGCACCCAGAACCGTGGCGCCACACTGTAATAATGGGTTTTACCGTCAATCTCCCGGGTGAACAGCCTGGCCATACTGTTCATATCCAGCTTGCGCGCCAGGTCGAACCCCAGAATACAGGGTTGCCCTTCAAAACTTTCCAGCGTCAGGCTTTTATCCTCGCAACGCTGCCAGCTCACCTGGTTAAAATACGCCGCACGGGCCGCCACCCAGATATTCAGGTGTTTGGTTTTAAACACACCGGCCAGACGGGCATTATTGATGGCCCGCTGTTGCTGGCTCAGCAGAAAGTCACGGTAGACCGACACCCCCATATTCGGGTTGGCTTTTTCCAGTACCGCCGGGGAAGTCCAGTCGTCACCTTCATCAACGGTGTAAATCACACCAAGCAGTTCATCGTTCGGTACCGCCCCACTGAGCATTTCAATGACTTCGCGCCGCTTGTCGTAACAGGGGCCTTCAATGTTGTACCCGGCGGTTGTGATGGCCCACATCAGGGGCTGGCGCCGCGCCCCCATCCCGGTGAGCATGGTGGTGTACAGCGAGTCAGTGGGGTGTTCGTGGTATTCATCCACAATGGCACAGTGCGGTGAAGCACCGTCACCCGGGTTACCAATCAGGGGTTCAAAACGGGCGCCATCGCCGGGCCGGTTCAGGTTTGAGGCATTCACTTCAATGCCAAACGCCTCCACCAGCAGCGGAGTACGTTTACACATCAGCCGGGCCGGGCGAAACACTTCCCAGGCCTGTTTTTCCGTTGTGGCACCGGAATACACTTCCGCGCCAAACTCATCGTCACAGGTGAAACAAAACAGGGCCACACCAGCAGAAATAGCCGACTTGCCGTTTTTCCTCGGGATCTCGGTATAAACCTCGCGGAACCGGCGTAGTTTGGTACCCTTCTGCACCCAGCCAAATGCGCTGCAGACAATAAACAACTGCCAGGGCTCCAGCGTTATCGGCATCCGTTTGTAAGCCCACTCGCCTTTGGTATGGGGCAACAGCTGGATAAAACGCGCCGCCCGCTCGGCCAGGTCTTTGTCAAAGCGGTAACGAAACTTCTTCCCTTTCTCCGCCGCCAGATCATCAATATGGCGCTGGCAGGCCTGAATCACATACTGGCATGCCGGTTTCTTTCCACGAACGATATCGCGGGCGTACTGATTCGCGGCATTCACGTTCGGGTATGATTTACGGGTCATGGGGTGATCATCTTAAGAAAGGGGTTAGTGGTTTTCTTCTGCCCGGCCAGCCCCACCAGGCGCTGGCGGCTGCTCGGGTCCAGTCCCAGCATGGAGCCGGTGGAACTCATTTCGGATTCCTGCTCTTTTTTCGCCGTCAGTTCCGGGTTCTTAATCAGCCCACCCATTGCGCCGGTTATCGTATTGCCCTGGCTGGCAATGTTGCGCACTGAGCGCCGCCAGAACTCGTAGGCCACGCACCACCGTTCCAGTACAGCCAGGTCGGTGACACACAGCAGCCCCTGACCACATAACTCTTTGGTCGTCAGCTCCCACATAATGGCGGCCAGTTTCAGATCATCTTCGATAAACCATTCAGGCGGTGCCACACCCCTGATGGGTGTGAATGTCGGTTCCTCTTTATTCAGGGCTCGTTTGCCGGGGTTTCCGGCCAGCTCCTTGCGCGCCGTTGGCTTGGGGCGGCGCCCGGAACGCCCCTCCGTTCCAGCCATATGCGGCACTCCTGGTTAAATTTCATTTTTCGCGGGTATAAAAATTCAGGGGGGCGGGCAGTCCGGAAGGTGACAGGTGACAGAGATTTGACCCGCCCCTCCCCTGTGAGCCATCGGCCAGGGTGGTGTTACTTCAGGCGCTCACGCGCTGTTTTCGCTGCATGGCACGGCCAGCACAGGCTTTGCAGGTTTGAGTCTTCATCTGTTCCGCCCTGCGCCTTGGCAATGATGTGGTCGACACAGGACGCCTCAACTGCCCGGCCTTGTTTCAGGCAGGACTGGCACAGACCTTTATCACGGCGAAGAATGCGAGCCCGGATAACTTCCCACTTTGTGCCGTACCCACGCTGGTGGCGGGACTGCCCTGGCTTGTACTGTTTCCAGCCCTCGCTTTTGTGGTTTTCGCAGTAGCCAGAGGGATCAGTAGTGGTGTTGCGGCAGCCACGTTTGCGGCAGGCTTTTGGTGTACGAGATGGCATTGAGTATCCTTTTAGATGTGAGCCTGTCACATGGGACAGCCACCCGAGAAAACGCTTTCCTCAGGCTCACGACTGAAAGACTCTCGATTATTTAACTTATGAATAGTCCAACGAACCTCCCACTATAGTGGGGAGTTATATCATTAGACTAATGTAAAATTAAATTGTTTTAAATTGCTATTTTTTTATATTCTCGAAAGTAGCATCTACCATATTCTTCCCAAATTCGCCCATCTCTTTATACATCATTTTTAAAAAATTCACTGTATTGGCCGCTGGGCCTTCAAACGTCCATTTACACCCACTAAAATTACAATTAATTAAATTAAAAGTTTTCAACCCCTTAAATACTATTATGCAATCTTTGAAAGTACACTTTTCATAATGATTTCCATCCAGTTCAACGACAGAATTTTCAAACACACTTGAAATATATTTAATCATGTCAATTCAAATCCTTGCGTTGTATCAGCATCCTGAACATTATTACCGATAATTTTATTATTAGCTTGCATAAATCCCCTGTCGTCGTTGTAATCACTTGGGGCATAAAGCGCAACATGGTTGAAATTCAGTGTCACAAAAAAAAGCAGCACAAGAAGGCTTGGGAAAATCATTAGAAACCAAATATACGTACCCTGCTGCGTTCCATCAAGAAATGGCAACACTAGGTTGGCAGATACCTCAACTATCCCTGCAAAGATACCGATAATCGTTAACGGATTTTTTATGTGGTTTATTGCCGACAACGTCTATCCCTCCTAAGTATCATTTTCTGGATGGGATTATAACAGCAACTTGTAAAAAGAGCATTATCGCAGGCACTCAGTGAATACCTGCTGTAATGCCCGCTAAGCTATTCAAGAGAAACTCCCAGCGCTTCGAGAAATTCATTTTTTTCCGCTATGCGGCGATCAAGCTCATCAAGGACATATGGGCGGATATTCTCAATAAAAGTATCATCCTGATAGGCTGACTGAATAGTTATGCCAAGACCGGCACCACTGGCAATCATGTCGCGAACACGGTGTAATTCAGTAACCTGCTTCGAAACATGATATGCCTTACTGAGATACTTTATCTTCATGGGGCAGCCCTTAACCATGCTACCGTCCTGCGGTTTTGCTTCGCTCATAATTTCCTCGGTTATTTCAGACACTGCTGCCTGATGTAGTCCTGCAAGTAGTTCACTTGCCTGTAGATAGTGGCGATTCGCTCTCTGAGGGTGAAATAATTCCGTTGAGCGGAGTCTGTAAGTCTGGGGCTGGTTGCATCGCCCACGCTGCCGGAGGTGGGCGATCGGTCCTTGGTGCAGGTGGCGTTGATCTGCAACCGGCGTTTACCAGCAACAACATCGCGTTCAAGCTGCTCAATAGTGGCTTTCGCATCAGCCAGTTCTCCTGTGTATTTGGCATCAAGGGCTGCAACATCGCGCTGGCGAACCTGCATGTCTGAAATGGTTGAGTTCGCCAGGTTCAGTGACTGAGTGGCCTGGTCTCGCTGACTTTTATAAGTGATGGCGTTATTGCGGTAGTGGTCTACAAACCAGCCAAGAACTGCCACCAGCCCGAGAAGAACGATACAAACAACCGAAGTTACTCGGTTCATCAGTCTATCCCCCAACACGTCAGCGCTGATTCCTGGTCCCGCCGCGATACCTGACCGTAGCAGTTATTTGAACGGATACGGCAATCACTCCCGCCATCTTTAATCCACCAGCGAATCGCTTCGCAGGCACCTTTACGATCACCGGCATTGATGCGCCTGTAGAACGTGGACGGGAAACACTTCCCCGAGCCAATGTTGTACGGGCAAAACGAGGCGATCCCAGCTTTCTGTGGTTCAGTCAGGGTGACATGGATATTGCGCTCAACCCACGCCAGTGCTTTATCACGCTCCACGGCATTCACCTGGTCACATTTTGCCTGGGTTAACGTCATTCCTTTTCTAACCGGTTTGCCATCCACCAGCGTGGCACCACGGCAAATAGTCCAGATACCGGCACCGTCCTTGTAGGCATTCAGGTGATTACCTTCTTTCTCGTTCAGGAACTGGTCCAGGATAACTGAGGCTGGCGCACCGGCCAGTACCAGCGACAAAACAGCGGCACTGAGTTTGTAGCGCAGTTGAGGAGAAGCAGCCATTATTCACTGGTCTCCTTTAATGCATCAGCAACCACGCTGACTACGGCTGGACGTTCTGAGGATGGCTTATCACCCTCTTCCTCAAGATACTCACGTATCATGCTGGTGCGTTTTTCGTCTTCCTTCCTGCGCCGCCTGGCATCGATACGCCCGTTTACATAAGAGGCCAGAGAAATCACGACACCAATCAGGCCAAATATCATGTAAACGACATCCTGCGTGGTCAGCCCCAGTCCGGCGGCAATCGCGGCAAGCCACGCAAAGAACTGCGTGACAATGTTTCCGGGTTGGTCGTTCATTTTCATAGTCTCTCACCTCCGATTGAACGGGGTGCTGTGTGCGGGGGAAAGGATTCAGGCTCCCGGGCTTCATGGTTCACGGGTTATCTGAGATTGATACCCGGGGCCTGAAAATAGAAAAGCCACCCGAAGGTGGCTTTGTGTAGTTGGGAGGGAGGGTTAAAGGGCCTGGCTGTCAGCTATATCCTCATCCCCCCTTTCAAGTTGCAGCTTGGTCAACAATTCTTCGATTGCTGCTGCTGATGTTGTCAGTACTTTAGTATCAATAATACTGAAGTCTCTCCCCATTGAATGGGTCTCATCTGCTATTTCCCTTAGATGAATGGCCAGTGCCTGGTATTTGTTCAGATGCATACTTTAGCGCTTTCATTTCATCACTTAGTGAGTGATTTTTGATCATGTTTCAAAAATATCAAAACAAAATTTGCCTATATGTCAAATCGGCATTAACTACCATCAGGTGAATAACGTGGCTTCTAACCAGTCAAAATTGAAACAGCCAGATAACAATTAATCGTAACTAAAATTTTATTTCAGAAAAATCAACCAATCTGATCCGTACCACAAGGTCATATATCCATGGTGGTATGACCAACAAACTTATTTATTTCATTCCGGGTAATGACGAAGCGATCGGTGTCGAGTTCCACACCAATCCCCCTTCTGCCCAGCAAAGTCGCCGCCTTGATGGTTGAACCCGACCCCATAAAGAAATCAGCCACAACATCGCCAGGCCTGCTGCTGGCCTCAATTATCTGGCGCAACATATCCGCCGGTTTCTCACAGGGATGTTTGCCCGGGTAAAACTGTACCGGCTTGTGTGTCCAGACATCGGTGTAGGGTACGGCTGCAGAAACCGAAAACGGGCGTCGCAGGGCCTTGTACTCGTCCAGTAATTCCACATACCGGCGGCTTAATGCCTGGTACTCAACCACCAGCTGGTGGTGTGGTGTTTCCAGTTCCTGCCGTTGTTGTTTCACCCTGGCTATGTCGGAAAACAGCGCCTGCAGTTTCAGGTAATCCGCTTCGTTGGGTAACTGCCACTGACTGGCACCAAACCAGTGTGAGGCCATGTTTTTACCCGTAGCCGCCACAATCTGTTTTGACGTGACACCCAGTGAAGCCCGGGCATTGCGGAAGTAATCAATCAGCGGTGTCATGACGTGCCGTTTGGTGTCGTCACACTTCGCCGCATAGCCATCATCTTTCGGCTTATAGGGGCCGAGGTAGTGACCGGCAAACAGGATACGTTCAGTCGCCGGGAAATAGGCCCGCAGGCTTTCTTTGTTGCAGCCGTTCCAGCGCCCGGAGGGTTTGGCCCAGATGATATGGTTAAGCACGTCGAAGCGGTTACGCATCAGCAGTTCAATATCAGCCGCCAGGCGGTGCCCGCAGAACAGGTAAATACTGCCCGCCGGTTTCAGCACCCGCCAGAACTCCGCAAGGCACATATCCAGCCAGGCCAGGTAATCACTGTCCCCTTTCCACTGGTTGTCCCAGCCGTCCGGTTTTACCCGGAAATACGGCGGATCCGTACAAATCAGGTCAATGGAATTATCGGGAAGGGTTTTGATGTATTGAAGGCAGTCATCATTGACTAGCTCAATACTGTTTATTTTTACAGTATTTTTCATAGATCAGTAAGCGTAACTCTGGTAGGCTCACTGTGCTTTTGCGCGAAAGCAGTGGGCCGTGGTTCGCTTGTGACCTGCAAGCATGAGCGAATGGCTGGCCGGGTGCGCTAACACCCACCAGCCGCCCATTTCCACAGCAGAAAACTGCCATTACTGGCAGCGCGTAAACTTTCCGCCGTCTCCCTCGTTCTCTTTCACCATACCAGCCATAGACAACTGGGTCAGTATCAACTGGCAACGTGGCGAAGTAATACCCGTTATACGGGCAATATCATCAACACAGGTTCATTTATCTGACGGTAAAAAGTGAAGGACTGCGGCGGCGGTTTCTGTCATATCTTGCTGTTTTAGCATGATAATATTTCCGGTTACTGAGTGTAGGCACACAGATAACTCTGGTTGGCTATGCCAGCAAGGTAAGAATGCAGTTGTAATACCAGCAGCACATATAGTAACCACTGAAATAAATGAAAAAGGCCCGCCAAAGCGAGCCTTTATATAAATGGAGTAATTCGATGTTATGACTGGATATTCCAGAGCATAGCATTCCCATTATGGTTTTCTATAATTTTGGCAACAGGAGCGCTTCCAAAAGTATGCATATAGCTGTGGTGTATGGTTAATACCAAATCCTGAAGCACTTGATCTGCTTCTAGTTCAACTACTTTAAGTCCAATTCGCTGAGCTTTATCTAAGTGAATATGCCTTGAATGTGTGTATGTTGTCTGATGATTGTTTAACTCATCACATACATGCGAGGCTTTTTGCTCACTGTCCTGTTCACCAAGGAACATCCCAGACATAAGCCAGTCCTTAACTATATCATTTGCCCATCGAATCGCTTTCTCACACTCACCTATAATGGTGGGGTTCAATTTTTGCAGCGTAAATTGCCATACTTGAACTGCTTGGGGATTAGAGAAAATTTCCGTTCTAGCTCTATCCCATTCTTCGATAATAGCGTGGGTTGAAAATCCGTTAAACTGAGGATCAATTGGGCCTAGGTTAGACTGCTTACCCATAACTATCTCTTTAGCACAACAGGCAAGCATTGTACCACATGACATTGAAATCATTGGAACAATGGCACGTATATTAGTGCCAAATTTTGATCGTAAATAATGACCAATAGACTCAAGTGCGGCTATATCCCCTCCCGGGGTATGCAGTATCAGGTCTAGCCCTTTCTTTGGATCTAACCCATTAATAGCAGTCATCAACCCATTTTTATCATCATCAGTCATCTGAAGGAGATGACGTATATTATCACCTCCCTTTTGAAGGAAACCGGAATAATAAGATATTACATTTCTTCCGGTATGCTTTGATAATTTTTTCAGATACTTACGGCGAACTTCATCCATTGGACTACGCTGAGAAAGAGCCGTCATCTCTCCCAGCACGTCGCTCCAGTTTGGCATAAGGTATCAGTATGAATATAAGGGTTTATTTGCAGCATTGTTAGAATCACTGCTCTTGGCTGTGCCTTGAGAATACCAAACACCTGTGTTACTGGCAGACCCTGGCTGCTGAGCGAAAACACGTTGTACGAATGAATCCGCATTCTCTCCAACCATCATTTCTGCTTGTTTTATGCCATACGTCTCATATAACTGTGCTGGGCTCATTGTGTCGACTCCTTATTTATCACCATATGTAGTAGCAATTGCATTTTTAAGGACTACATATAGACATTTAGCTGTGTTCCAGAAACTGAATGAGCCCCAAAAGGAGGCTCAATATGAATTTTTATACTCTATGTGGATAAACTATAGCGACTTATCCACAGAGTATACAATCCGAAAATAGCAAAAAGCGCACAATTCCATCAAAAAAAAAGACACAAAAAAACCCCGCAAATGCGAGGTTCGTTTTACCGGCTAACGGTAGATACACAATGCCCATCGTTAAGAAAATCCTAACCATTATTTTTGAATATTGCAAGCATCATGCAGACAAAATTCACAATAATGTTGCTATCGTGTGACTTTCTTCAATTGTTGTTCTGCGTATGTTTCTTCCTGCCAGCACTTCGTAACCAACATATTGATTACTGATGCGTAGCCGCTGTACCACTGATAACTCGTTAGATCCGGAACCAGTTTTTCAATCACTGCTTTAGCCAGTGTCGTTGGTACCCGACTGTAGCGATTGCCGTTACAACGCCCACAGACTTTCATGGTTGGGACACCAATCAACTTGGTTCGCTTCTCATCCAGAACGGTGCCCTTTCCTTTACACCCACGGCAGGCTGTACTGACTTCACCTTTACCATCACAGTGGGAGCAAAGTATTTCCACTTCCTCGCGGCGAACTGTGGGTTCTACACCTTTTACGCCAGGGTGTTTCACCACATCTCGCATCGTCCGGATCACGCCTTTCCCTTGGCAATGTGGGCATTCGCTTTTACTGGCTGCGGAACGTGAATAATCGGCATAGGCAAACTTAACCAGACAATCCACAATCTCCAGCCGGGTGGATTCTGTCAGCTTGTTCAGTACCGGATTATCAAGTGCCATCGCATAATTCGTTAAACTGTCAATGGCTGGCTGCGGATCCTGAATCCCCATTTTTGCCAGGAAGAGGTTAAACCCGAGTGGCGCTTTTGACTGAACCATGCCCTGAGCCGCCATCACATCAGTAATGGTGAGGGATGCGCTCCCGGTGGCCGGAGTCTCATCATTCAGTTTTGGTGATTTCGGTGAGTAAAATTTCGGTAATGCTTCCAGATTCATACGTATTCTCCACTTAAGCCAGAACGCCAGTTGCCAGCGCACGGTCAATAAAACGAAACCACAGAACCAGCTGGCTCCCGTACTTTTCCTCAAATGCCACGGTATCGGCGTGTAACTCGTCGTGGTGCGCCCTGCACAGCGGTATCACGAATAAGTCATGCGCCTTGGTTGCCATCCCACCCTGCCCGTGGCCGATAATGTGGTGGGGGTCGTCTGCGGGTTTACGGCAGCATTCGCAGGGCTGCGATTTTGCCCACTTCGTAAATTTTTGGTTTACCCAGCGCCTGCGCTTTGGGCGCAGCATGAAGGATTCCGGTGTTTCCGGGTCAACCGCCAGAGTAAGCACCGGTTTTACATGTTCCTCTATCACGCTGGTGGCCGGTACCGAAGGAATCAGGTCACATTCGCGGTAAACGGATTTGATGGGCTCCACCTGCCAGCCCAGTGCCTGTTCTGCCATTGGCTCAGGGAATGCCTCAAATACACGCTGGCGAACAGCCCACCAGCAAAGCTCAGGCAGTGTGAGTGTGTGGCTTTCATCAAAGTGAAGCGCTGCCCTGGCTTTATCCACTACCCACTCAACCACGTTTTTCCTGGCGATATCGGTAAGTGCCTTAAATGACTGATCGCGAAACTGGGTGTCGCAGTGCCAGCACAGGCGTAATGCGCCTTCGGCTTCTCTGCGGGTGGTTATCTCATGGTGGTGATAGTCACCCTCGCCCCACTGGCAGGTGTTCCCGTTCATCAGCAGCCAGGCCTCAAGGGCGCTGATGCCCCCGGCAGCCTGAATAACGCGTTCATCAAGAAAGAAACGAAGCAGGTACGGATCTTCCGTGAGTGGTTGCCTTACTGGCGGTACCAGGCCGGTGGGCAAATCTGCCATATCGGCGGGCTCATGCTCCACCAGCACACGGCCACGGGAAAAGAGTGGCATCAGCTCTGGTCCGGGGCGTAACAGCACAATGCCCATTTGCCGGGCGATATCAGGTGTTAACAGTGCCCTCATGCTGCGGATCCCTTCATCACATGTTCAATCCACAACCCGCTAACCCATTTAACGCCTTTTGCCGTGAAGCGCGCCTGGCTGAATGCGTGGTTGGATGCCTGCGAGGTGCCGGTTTTTACCTCAAAGCGACCAAGGGCAATGTGCTGATGGTGTGGTGTCAGTGTGCCACCCAGCCGGTACATGATGTTATTGTCCAGGAGAAACAGCCGGAAATCTGGCTCTTTGGCATTCAGCAACTTTGCCACCTGGCGGAATGACATCGAACCACTGGCAGTACAGTAGCGATCCACAAACTCCACTTTGGGCGCCGCGGCTTCTAACTTCTCTGCCAGTTGTTGTTTTTCTTCCGCCAGGTCAGCAGCAAGACGCAGGGCTTCAGGGAGCGACTGTGGTACCGGCGATTTCTTTGTCTCTTCCAGCTCGAGCCAGCGATCAATAACCCGTTTACGCAGCACAACGTTGTAGCCAGACACCAGTGTCAGGCATAAATCACGCGGCAGGTGATAGCATGGATATGAGCGGCCACGGTCATCCCGGTAATCTCCCGAAAACTGGGGAGATTGAATTTCGAGCTGTAGCAATATGTTGCGGATGTCAGCCATAACATGGTCATGTCGTTTCTCACACAGGCCAGCAATTTCCAGACTGGACATGGCTGGGAAACCCGGATCATTAATAACATTCATTAAACTGCTCATACGCTCTCCACTGTTCAGACGGCTGCACCCGCCGGTTTGTACAGACTTATCGTGATTTCAACTTTCCCGCCCTTCACTACCGGCCCCCACTCAATCAGCATCTTTTTAACCTGGCTGTCGTCCTCCCATACCCCGGCATGAGTCAGGGCATCGAACAGGGCCTTGTTGTAGTTATCCAGGTCACGGCGCTGGTTATTCGGCGGGAACAAAACGATTTCAACCTCTGCCAGCTCGCTGGATGGCTTTGGCAAACGGCGTAACTGTTCAATGATGGCGGTACAGGCTGCACTCTGATATTTACGGCCCTCGGCACTGACCAGGATACGGCCAGCCATTGGCCCTTTGTTCGGTGAGCGCCAGTAGGCGTTAACGCTGGGTGGGAATGGTAAGATAAGCTTCATGACCGGAATCCCTCCGGAACCTGGCTGTAATCAGTACCGGCATAACTGCCTTTGAAAGTGTCCACCCGACCAGTCGGCGATATGGCACCCGGTATCTGCCATTTGCCGTTGATGCATGCCGGGCGCCCGGCTTCATCCCACTTCATGGCTTTCTGGTGGTACTCCTGGAAGTTCTCCGGCCCAAACAGCGTTTTGGGGCGCAGGTAATCACACATTTTCGGGTCATCCAGCCATTTCGCCGTGGCGTAGTCCGTCACGCGGATCAGGTCTTCCGCCGTGAACATGTCCGCCAGGCGACCACGGATATACCCCATGGTGGTTTTGCCATCGCGATAGCTGGATTTGGTTACCTGGTTGAAATGATCCAAAACGGCAGTGGCCGGATCATCAGGCGTGTTGTCGGGTTGCCCGGCAACCTGACAAGAGGATTTTTTATCCTGTGTAATCTCCTGAGTATTCTCTGTGTAATCTCCTGTAAGAAAGTTTGCAGGGATCGCCCCTTCTTGCTTGAGGGATTCCCCCTTACTGGTTTGCGGTGGTTCCGCATTCTTGTTTGCGGGAATTCCACAATCTTGTTTGCGGGAATGCACCAATCCAGATTGCGGGGGTTCCACATTCTGGAAATCCCCCATTCTGGTTTTATCCTTGCTTACCTGCTTCACTGGCTTGATTGTCTCAACCAACAATTCTTCAAGGCGCTCAACATTGACCCGGTAGTGCATCGTTGCCGGTACACCACGACGATCCTCATCTAACACACCCAGCGCCACCAGACGTTTGCGGGCAGTCTCCTGTTCATCCCTTGTAAGTGCTGTTTCGCTGGTAATATCGGCCTGAGTTTTATACATCCAGCCGCCATTCATACGGTTATGCCAATAGACCATCTGGGAAAGGAACACAGCCGCAACTGGACCAGCCTTAACCTTCCCTGCTTTCAGCTTTGCAAAAGCAGGGTTGTAAGCGATTGGCCTGTCTAATAACCTAATCAAATCACTCATCAATCGCCTCTTAAGTGCTCGGGAACGGCTATTGTGTAGCCGCTTGCTGGTGTTCCCATCTGTAAACCCAAATTGCGCTTACAAATGAATCCTTCCTCGGTTAAAAAATTAATGGCAGTAATCAGTTCACTCGATGAACAGCAACAAAACTCACGTAATCTCTTATCTGTAATTATTTTTTCTTTTCCGCCATCACCACTACCTGTTACCTGAATAGACAACATGATTAAGCGGTGTAATGGGTTTTTGAATGGGTAATCAAACACGATATCTAAGTCAGTCATGAGCTTTTCCTTCAGGTTTCCGATGGTTGTTATCTACAACCACACTACCTGATACCAACCACTCAGGAGTCCACTCTTTTAAACTTTTCCCTGAACCGCTCAACGGGCTGCATGCACTCATGCGGGTAGCCCTGGCGCATGAAAATGACCTGCTGTTTTTCCCGGTCGTAACCAATGACATGGACAAGGAAACCTCGTGGGTCTTTGTACTGGCGGTCAAGTTTCTGCATAACGCTCTGGCCCTCCGGGAGTACACACCCACAATTGATGCCGCCCTGCTGTGGTTACATGCCACCCAGCGCCCTGATACCATCCGTTCATACCGAAACAACGTGGTTCCCGGCACAGGGATTCCCCGCAGTTGCGGTAAGCGGCTGTTAGCCGTTAAACTGTTCATGCGTTAGTTTCTCCACGAATACGACACGCCAGGGCGCCCGGAGCTGCACACTCGCGGGCGCCACTTTCTTCCGGCTCACAGAAAATCCGGAATAACAGCGTTAAGTGTTCCTGCCACTTCGCCATAACCTGGTAGCTGTTCTCGTCAATCTGCTGCTTCTCTGTGGCATCAATAACACCGTCTTCCGTGGCTTTACGCAGATAAGCTGAGTGCTTACCAATCCACTCTATGGACTCCATCAGGCGTTGGTTGATATCGCCGTTATCCACTTCTTCCAGCTCCACCAGCGGAACATTCACGCTGTTTGAATTGTGCGAAACGGCATCGGCGATGTACTTCGTACCACTGGCCTGCTGTAGCACCATGGCCCACCCCATTGGGAAAACCTGGTCACCATCAGTACGCAGGCGGTTGAACAATGCGTTTTCTGTTACGTCCAGCCATTCAGCAGCCTCGGCGTACCCACCAGGCAATGCCGCGATAGTTCGTTTGATTGCAGCCACCAGCCAGGTTGGCTGTTTTTCGACTTTCCAGTGTTGCTTACCCACGGTTAACCCCTTCTTTCTGTGGTTACGTCTATGCCGCTGACCTGCTAATTTTGTTGTAAAGCTCAGGGCGAAATACCAACTTACCTTTGGTTCTAATTTCAGCCTCGGCGGCTCTTCCTTTTGGAATCAACCCACCAGGACGCTTTCTCCATTGATAGAAAGCCTCTGGCGAGACGCCGAAGAAGTCAGCAGCCTTATTTGGCGTACCGAAAAACGCTTCTAACTCTGTCGTTGTCATACATCCTCCTAAGTTAACTTAGATATTATTGTCTAATTTATTTTTGGTCAATTAAAACTAAGATAACTTAGGTTTCTCTACTGGAAGATTTCTCGTGGGTACACTCGGTTCGCGAATAAGGTCCTTGAGAAAGGACAGAAAACTGACCCAAGTCCAATTAGGAAAAATTGTCGGTGTTTCTGACGTGACGGTTGGCTATTGGGAAAAAGATCAAAACCAGCCAGGTGGTGTTTCGCTAACCAAGCTGGCTAAGTTTTTCGGTGTTTCAGAAGGTTTTCTGGTCACAGGAAAAGAAGAAAAATCCAATGTGGATACAGCATCACTCGGTGCAATGCGTGTGCCAGTCATAAGTTGGGTGCAAGCAGGAGGCTGGACCGGGGAAAGCGATGCCACCAATCTTGAAGGAACACTCGAGTACGTGCTAACGACAGACGCACATTCACTAGGGACCTTTGCCCTAAGAGTGAAAGGCAAATCTATGGAGCCAGACTTCAGGGAGGGCGACACCATAATAGTTGATCCTGAGCTTGCCCCGGGTCCCGGTGACTATGTTGTTGCAAAGAACGGGGGTAATGAAGCGACCTTCAAAAAATACCGTTCCCGGGGTGTAACGGAAAGCGGAGAGGATGTATTCGAACTCGTCCCATTAAACCCTGATTTCGCTACACTTGACTCATCAAGAGAAAGAATTCTCATCATCGGCGTAGTTGTTGAACACCGCCGTACGATGCGCCACTAATCACTTCCCTCCTCAGTCAGATGATGAAAAACTAATTTTATTTAGATTTTCATCTTGACCAATAATCTAAGTTAATTTAGATTTTAATCATCAACAGAATCTAAGTTTTTAGCATATTTGTTGATATCGCAGACTGACAAGTCACCTCCCTGTTCTGGCGGCCCGGCTTCTCTTGATGGTCGGTAACCGCCAGCTTTTTCAGGGAAACAAAAAGCGCCCACTGGACGCTTCGCTCTTTAACAATCTGGATATTCCCAACAAAATCAGGAGGTATCTCTATGATCATTTTTACTGCACTGATTCACCCGAATGGTTTTTTTGTTAATGCAGACCAACAAAATGACTTCTGGGTATTTTTCAGTAATAAAGTGGGCTGGGGACGCTTCACTATGGTTAAACCCAATAGTGAGTTCACAGATGGCGGAGCGCTGTTTGAATTATGTGAAATGCGTCCGGCAAATGCTCCAACCCCTTACCCAACAGTTGAAGCGTCAGATGTTTTATGGCGTCGGAAGGAAGCGATCGCAGCTGAGATAGCAATTTCTTCTTATCTTCAGGAGTCGCGGAACCAGATGAGTTAATAATCTTCTCCAACTCATCGAGAGTTTCACCATGCAGCTGGATGGTAAGAACATTGATAATTGCACCTAATCCACCATCATCACGAATAAAATCAATCCCCTTAGCTGTAATTTCAAGACGGTTAAGGTTAATTACATAATCATTTATACCTTTTTTGATACCACTGACGATCAAGTCATGCCCTTCTAAATACAAAAGGTTGGCAGCTATTGCATCTTCGCTGCCAAAACTATCTTGCAGTTTTTGGAATACATCCGGCTCAATTGGATTTGGTGAGGCCTCGTAAAGGACCTGTAACAACTGGCGTTGAAGCCCTCGATCAAACTTATCCATCTATCTATCCATGCTGTTGTAGGAATATCCAGATTAGCTGAATCCTGATAGCTGGGAAATGACCTGAGTGTGGTTACAAACAGGAAAAATATACCTGTAATCCACCAGCTTTTTCAGGGCGCAGGAGTCTGGTGTTTATCCATGACCCCAGACCACTGCGAAGGAACGCAAATGCTGTGTAGACCTTTGGCGGTACCAGATCTTCAACCCAACACCAGGAGGATGAAGATAGTGTTCTGACTGGTACCGCAATTTTTTACACAACACACAAGGGCATCACCGGGTGACGGGCTCATTCCCCAATCCGCCCGGGTGGTTGCAGCCACAGGTGCCCTTTTGTGTTGTGTGGAGAAACTAACCGGCGGTGATGCCGCCATTCTGAGGGTAAACCGATGGACAAAGAGCGCTTAACCAATGTCCCCGACTTCTTTGGGGAGCTTGATGGCGGAGTCTTCGAAAACAAAATCGCTGCCGTTCTCAACGATGTGGCTTCTGGCGTACTCAATAACCGTGCAAAGGGCAAAGTCACTATCAGCCTGGAGATCAGCCCGTTCGATGATAACCGGGTAAAAATTTCTCACAAGCTGTCTTCCGTGCGCCCAACTGCCCGCGGAAAGTCGTCTGAAGAAGACACCACGGAAACACCGATGTACGTCAACCGGGGCGGCAAGCTCTCGGTATTACAGGAGGACCAGGGGCAACTGTTCACCCTGGCTGGCGAGACTGACGCGAAATTACGCGGCACCAACTGATTATTACTTACCCGACAATTTAAGGATCATTCATGTCACAGCAACTTGATTCAACCGCCATTGACCAGGTACGCGAACTGGTAATGAGCCAACTGGCAGAAGAAAAGCTTGCCGGTGCTGACTGCCCTGCAGTAGCGGTACCGACAAATGTTCATGTTCAGTCACTGGAAAACCTCTATACCGGGCGCTTCCGGTTTCGCGGGAAGATGGAAACAGCCAGCATCGACGACTTTGTCCGCTATTCAACTGGCTATGCCGCCGAAGGTACCCGCTGTTTTATCAATGCCGACAAAATGCGGGCGGCTTCCGTATTCAACCTGGGTACGCTCAATGAACCCGGCCATGCTGATAACACTGCCGTTCTCGCCCTGAAGCGCACCGCGCCCTACTCTGCGCTGCTGAATATCAACGGCGACCGTAACAGCCAGAAGCAGCTGGCCGAGTGGCTGGAAGACTGGTCCGATTATGTCACTGGCTTTTCGGCTGACGGTGAACCCATCGATGCCAAAAAGGCCGCAGCTTCTGTTCGCAAAATCACAATTGATGCCGTCCGCAGTGCTGACTATGAAGATCAGGACTTCAGTGGCAAACGCAGTGTGATGGAAAGCGTGGAAGCCAAAAGCAAAGACATTATGCCAGTGGCCTTCGAGTTTAAGTGTGTACCGTATGAAGGGCTGGAAGAATACCGTTTCAAAGTGCGCATGAGCATTCTTACCAGTGATTCTCCTGTTCTGGTTCTGCGTATTGTCCAGCTTGAAGCCTACGAAGAAGAAATGGCCCAGGAGTTTCGTGACCTGCTGGTTGAGGACTTCAAAGACAGCGCCGTAGAAACCTTTATCGGCGTATTCCAGGCCTGACAGCCCAGCCTTAAATGCCCCACCCGGGGCATTTAGTGAAGCGCATTCAATTTAATTATCGCCACCCGGCGAGGGATCCGCTCAACCAAAATTCAGCGCGGTGCAGCGCGTAAATAACACGGAGAACTGACCACATGAATATGCCTCTCACTGATATGCCGCTGGAGGAATTAATTAGAACAGCGAGAAGTTATGCCACCAGCATGACACCAATAACTACGTATACCGAAATCATGAACGAACTGATTAACCGCGTTGATGTGCTGCGTGTGCGTGGGAAGGTTTTAGTTAACGAAAACGCAGCAATCAAATGCATGAATGACTGCCTGGCGGAAGAGCTGCGTGGCCACCAGCCGGCTGGCGCTGAAATGCACTTCATTTGGCAGAAATGCGAAACCCCGCTTACCGAGGAATTAATCGCAATCATCCGGGCTGAGGGTGTGGAAATGTTTGGCAGGAAATATCCCTCTGCAGGAATTATTGCTATGTCATTTGCTACCAGTCTTCGGCAGGAGGGGAAAGATGGCAGAGCTTATTGATGAAGCCAACGAACGCGCCGAATTTAATATCAGCATAGCGATAGCCAATGCCCGTATTAACCACGATGCGGTTTCTGCAACTCACTGCAAAGATTGCGGCGAACTTATTCCAGAAAAACGCCGTGTAGCCGTTCCCGGTTGCACCATGTGTATTGAATGCCAGACACTCACTGATAAACGTAGAAAAGCAGGTACTGCATGAATCATTTAATGATTGATATTGAAAGTATGGGCACCAAACCCAACGCACCAGTAGTTTCCATTGGCGCCGTATTTTTCGACCCTGAGTCCGGTGAGTCAGGGCCTGAGTTTTACCAGGTCATTGACCTTACCAGTGCCATGGCTACCGGTGCCATTCCTGATGGCGATACTATCTTGTGGTGGCTTAAGCAATCACCCGAAGCGAGGGCAGCAATTACCACCAGCGATAGCGTCTCTATTAATGCGGCGTTACTCGGCCTGAGCGCGTTTATTAAAGACAACACCAATGCTGGCAGAGTCCAGATATGGAGCAATGGCGCGAACTTTGATGGCGTTATTCTTCGGGCCAGCTATGAGCGTATTGATATTCCCTGTCCATGGAAATTCTGGAACGAACTGGATGTGCGAACCATTGTCGCCATGGGGCGAGCGGTGGGTTTCGATCCGAAACGGGATATGCCTTTTGAGGGTGAACAACATAACGCCCTGGCTGATGCCAGACACCAGGCAAAGTACGTATCAGCTATTTGGCAGCGAATCGTAAAACCATAAATAATCTAATGGCCGGGTGCAGCCGGTCGTTATACGGAGAAACTTATGCTGAACCTCGATTGTGTACCGATCTCAACTTATTGCAAAGAAACTGGTGAGACAACTGAAGCTATCAACAAACGTATACAACGTGGTGTTTGGTTTGAAGGTATTCAGGTTCTGAAAGTGGAAGGCGTTAAGGAGAGATGGATTGATCTAAATGAGGTTGCTAAATGGGCCAGACAGAATCGCCTAAACTCCCGCGCGGCGTAACGATCAGGAAGCATCGCCAGGGTGAAACAATCAATATCACATTCACATACCGAGGAGTTAAATGCAGGGAGCCCCTCTCCAATCTGGATGTAACCCCGAAAAACGTTAAATATGCGGAAAGGGTTCTCGGTGAGATTTACAACAAAATTGAACGGGGAACCTTTGTCTATGCCGAGTATTTTCCACGCTCTGCTCGTCTCAAGATTTTTGGTAATGCGGCATCAGGCAAAACAGTAAAAATGTATCTCGATGAGTACCTGGTGATCTGTGAAACAAGAAAGCTGTCCCCATCGACGGTTGTCGGCTACAAGAAATGTCAAAATGCATTAGCCGGGCTCCATGTGTTGCCCGCTAGTGAGTTAACACCGGCAGCTTTGAAAACATGGATTCAAAACCAGAATACGACTTTAAAGACTATTCGGAATCAGCTCTCTTTCCTGCGTTCTGCACTTGATGAGGCCGTTACCGATGGTGTGTTGCAAATTAACCCTGTATCGCTGGTTACAGCATCACGCTATCAGAGTGACAAATCAGGAACAAAGAGTCGTTATGTAGTTGACCCGTTATCTCCAGCAGAAGTCGATGCTCTACTATCCGCAGCAGGGAATAAGCAGTGGGAGAATCTTTTCAGATTTGCCATACATACTGGGCTTCGCAGTTCAGAGCTGTGTGCTCTACGTTGGTCTGATATTGATTTCATACACAGAACGGCTCACGTTCAGAACGCCAGTGTTGTCGGTATTATCAAAGGGACAAAAACTAAGGCCGGCACACGAAAAGTGGAATTGTCAGAAGAGGCGATAAGCGCATTGAACAACCAGAAACCTTTCACCTTTATGAAAGGTAATACTATTTTTGAGGATCCAAAGACGGGCACCCCTTGGGCCAGCGCCGATGCAATCAGGAAAAAAGCATGGGTGCCTACGTTGCGAAAGGCTGGTATTAGATACCGCAATCCCTACCAAACCAGACATACATATGCGACCCGTCATATCAGCAAAGGAGCAAACCTGTTTTGGCTATCATCACAAATGGGACATAAAGGACCAGAAATGCTGTTCCGGCACTATGGTTCATATCTAGTTGAATATGATGGAAATACCTCCAATAAATCACTATATAAAAATTAAATTTTTTACCATCAATAATGGGTGAATACTATTCGCCCATGCATTATCACAACACCAATACCCGTTGCAGCACTTTTTACCTTGCAAATTTTAGAGAACCACATCTATTTTATAAGTGAACTTCACACCTCACTGACTGTCGAAAATGTAAAGATGTTTTAGGAACTTTTTCTATCATAGCTATTGTGTTATAATCTTGCGCCCTCTTTGCTGCGGGGGTATAAAATAACCTCAAATGGATTCTTCGAGGCATGAGAAGGAGGTCTTTATGTCAGAGTTTGTCATGAAGATGTTTGGTGTTAGTGACGTTGTCAAAGGCGGTCAAGCAATGGCTGACAGATTGAACAAATCTGGAGTCAAAAACATCAAAGTTGTTGGTCGAGGGGCGGTTATTGTTAATACAGCAGCTGACCCAGACAAAATTCATCGTATTAGAAAAGCTGCACGTAAATTCGTTGAACAAGACGCTGTTGCAGTTGCAGCAGCCAACACTAAGAACAGCGACGATTAACTAATGCTTGCATTGCTAATCATACCACTTCTGGTTAGCGGTTCTTTACTGGTAACATCGCCGCATAATATTAAGCTTTTCTACAGATTACATCGCTATGATGGCCAGCTTCTTTATATGAAGGTGGCCACATACGGTGTATATGCTTTTGCTACTGCTTTGCTTTTTGCATATGTCTTAAAATTTTTCTGCCCAAACTTAGCTGTTGCGACCTGGTTATCTCACCTAATAGATGGAAGCTCAGATCCAAAAGAAAATCGCATCACTTCATGGTTAATACTGCTTTCCGTCACGACATGTGCGTTAGCCATAATATGGCTACAATTATGCCGATTTCGCATGCACATCGCTGCTTGGATGATAAGCGGCAATCAAGACATAAACTTTGCCAAACAAGTGATCCGGCTATATGAGCTGGAAAAACTGCTATCTGATGGCTCATTAGGTCAATTATTTTTTTACTCGGCAACTGAAGATAGACCAGTACTTGTGAGCCTCAAATCAAGAAAGGTGTATGTAGGCACAGTTAACATGATTAGTGAGCCAAATGAAAAACAGGGTCCAAATTTAGAGATTTCGATCAGTCCTATCATGTCTGGTTATAGGGATAAAGACACTCTTAGGGTACTGTTTTCAAATGATTATAATGATCTTGATGATGTAGATACCAGCATAATTTTTCCTTTAAGTGAAGTATCTCATGCATCTTGGTTCAATATGGACATACATGAAAAAGTAGATAATAGCCATGAAAATAAACCAATGAGCAATAGAAAAAAGAAAAGGCATTATGGAAGGAAAAGAAATTAAAAAGTCATAATTAACGCATTTAACAACACAAAAAATACTCTCCAAAGCATTCACATATAACTTTCCACAACTTATACCTTACATAGACAGCAAAGTGTACGCACAGTATACGCAATGATAAAAAATTAATTAATAATAAATAAAATCAAAAAGTTATAATTAATCGGGCGCGGGTTCAACTCCCGCCAGCTCCACCAAAATCCTCCATCGGTGATTACCAGAGTCAACCGATGAAGTCCTAAGAGCCCGCACGGCGCAAGCCCTGCGGGCTTTTTTGTGCCTGCAATTTATCCGTAATTATCTAAGTTGCCCCACCTGAATCCAGTGATTATTGGTACACGTTTAGGTATACCAATTCATAAAGGACCGGCCACAGTGGCACGAACAACACGCCCCTGGACCAACACTGAAGTTCTGCGCGCTAAGGCGTTAGAGAAGAATCTAACGCTGCATGATGGCGACGGGTTTTTCCTGGTAGTGAAAACCAGTGGCAAAAAGCTCTGGTGCTTTCGCTATCAACGTCCGGCAACAAAGCAGCGAACAATGATGGGATTCGGTACCTTCCCCGCCCTTTCTCTTGCTGATGCCCGAGGGTTAAGAGCGGATTACCTTGCCTTATTAGCTAATGGAATCGACCCGCAAATTCAGGCCGAAGTTGCAGAGGAACAACAACAAATCGCTCTGGACCGTATTTTTCGACTGTAGCGGCTAATTGGTTCCAGCGCGACCCTTGTCATATGTTCATGTCCACTTTGCGTCCACGACAATATTTTTATTCATATCTCTTCCGTGTGTCTCTCACAAATTTGTGATGGCACTCATCACAGCGTTCCTCATCCAGCGGAAACAGCCTGGCCCATAATGAGCGCTTCACTCCGCAATCCATACAGTGCTTCATAGCGAGTATTTTCATTCCGTTAGTCCCCTTCCTGGACGCTGCAACCATATAAACCAAAACAGTTTTTTGCCAATCGTTTCTGCTGATCGATTATTAACAATTGATCGCTGCCACCGATCACGTTAAAAACCAATGTTCCGACCCATTTCAGTTTGCAAAATCGTCCTGGTAAGCCGGATAACAGCGACAGTTCTGTGGAAGCATCCCACCTTCAGTTCCACGCTCTTTTAAAGATCTTCCGACATATAAACAGGAACTGCCTCCTCCTGGCACAGACCATTTAGGGAATAAAACCGCAAAATCACCACGCTGATGTTGATACTGGTTATGCATACAGCATATACTGTAAGGATACCCAGTAAAGAGGACGTAAAGCATGTTTGTGGAACTCGTTTATGACAAAAGGAATTTTGATGGTTTGCCGGGCGCCAGGGAGATAATCCTGGGCGAATTAAGCAAAAGAATGCAGCGTATCTTTCCGGATGCAGAAGTTCGGGTTAAACCAATGATGACACTGCCAGCAATCAACACTGACGCCAGCAAGCACGAGAAGGAACAAATAAGCCGGGCGGTACAGGAAATGTTTGAAGAAGCGGATATGTGGCTCACGGGCGAATAGCAAGCCTGAGTAACATGTCACAGCCGCAGCCCATCTCTGCCATAAAGGGCTGCGGTGCTGAATTTCACACGGAGTAGCAAACCCCGCCTGGGTGAGTCTTCCAGCCCTCATATAGCGGTAATCATCAACAAGCCTGCTCTGAACATTTTCATATACAGCCAAACTGTATTGTACAGACTCACCAGGTTGATTACCTCACCAACCAAACTACCGCCGCCTTCCCTTCGCCACAGAAGCAGACCAGCTAAAATCACTGACTTCACTCTCCTTCATTGACTCAGGTTTCTTACGGCGCACCGGTTTTTTCTTCGTTTTTTCAGCCTGTGCTTTCTCTTTTTCCAGCTTCACAGACATCACCTGTTGCCGGGCTTCAGCAGTCAGCTCTTTCTCTTTTTTGCCATCTGGCTCTTTACCGGTGCGTTCACGGTATTTCTGTATCAACCCTTGCAGCGTTTCCTCAACCACCAGGCGTTCATCGGCATTGAATTGGTCGATAGAAATCATTTTCGTGTCTTTCATAAGGTAGCGTCCGTTGGCAAGTAAGGCTCTCAGTGTACAGGAATCCCCATAACGGTAACTGATGCTATCGCAAATAAATTCAGGTAAGTACGCAGGCCCTTCGCCAGATGGGCGATACCCATGGCAAGGCTGAAGCACCACACCAACAACAGCGTGAGTGGCGGCAAGACCGCGGGTATATTAATCACACCTAAAAGCCAGAGTTATTTCTACCGGAAATACAGGTGAAAAAGAGCTAAAAATGGAAAAATAAAGGCTATTAATAACGTAGTGAAAGTATATTAAAACTATTACCTGGAAATATAATAACTAGCCAACGAATACCATTAATAGAAAGTGCAATGAGTTCATTTTCTCGCCTGAACCACTCCATGCTAATACCTATTTTTATCTAAAAAACTTGCACTCATCTGATGCAAGTAAATATCCACAAAACCAGTAAATAAAATAAAAACCATTAAAAAACAATAAAATAAATAAATGCATTATTCATAAAAAACACTATTTACCGATCCATAATAGTGCAATCAACCACATATTCATGTTGCCTCATATTTTTATAGGCACTACCCACATTTTTCATCATTTATATCATGCGTCACCTGTTGCAACATCAGGTCAACGTTATTGTAACGTTTTCACTAATCCTGGGGTGAAAACCTCTGGCCGGAGAAAACCTGCTGATTCATTTATGAGATAACAATGATGACAAATAAACCTGTAGACAGTGCCAGTACCACAACCATTGAATTAAGCACTATCCAGCCTATTCCACTCAATGAGCGCCACGGTAAACCACAGAACCTGTTTACCATCTGGTTTGGTTCCAACATCATGCTACTCACGGTGATAACCGGAGCACTGGCTGTCAGTATCTTCCATTTATCGTTTTTGTGGGCGACCGTTGCGGTTTTGATTGGCAACCTTGCCGGTGGTTTGTTTATGGCACTCCACTCAGCGCAAGGGCCGCAGTTGGGCGTGCCGCAAATGGTGCAAACCCGTGGCCAGTTCGGCTCCTATGGTTCTGTGCTGGTCGTGGCACTGGTTGTCATCATGTATATCGGCTTTCTGGCCTCTAATTTAGTGCTGGGCGGACAGTCTCTGCATGCCATTTATGCACCCGTATCCACCAATATGGGGATAATTGTTTCTGCACTGCTGAGCCTGGTTGCCTGTGCATTTGGCTACAACCTGATCCACGCCTATACCAAAGTGATGTCGTGGGTTTCAGGTATTATCCTGGTCGCCGCCTTTGTGTGGATAATTTTTGTCACCGGGTTACCGGCCAATTTTCTGGCACGCGGTGATTTTAATTTGAGTGGTTTCCTGGGTGCCGTTTCCATTGCTGCATTATGGCAGTTGGCTTATGCCCCCTATGTCTCTGATTACTCGCGCTATATGCCGAAAGACATCAGTGAAAAAAGTGTCTTCTGGTGCAGCTACCTGGGGTGTGTTCTTGGCTCCCTGTTCCCCATGATCCTCGGTATTCTGGTTTCCGTATGTATTGGCGATGGTGATTTAATCAACGGCATTGTCAATATGACAGGCGGGCTGTCTTCTACCGTTATCATCGTGTTTGCTGTTGGTATTGCCGCCACTAATGCCATGAACCTGTACTGCGGTGTGCTGTGTACACTCACACTGGGCCAGACTTTTTTCCCTAAATGGTCCCCTCTTTCCGGCGCACGTATTGCCGTATCCATTATTACGGTGCTCATTGAAGTCTTAATTGCAATCTATGGGCAGGAAAACTTCCTGGTCAATTACACCAATTTTATTCTGATGCTGCTCTATGTACTGGTGCCATGGACTGCCATTAACCTGGTGGATTACTACCTGGTCGCACACGGCAATTATGACGTTGCCTCGTTTTTCCGCCGGGATGGCGGCATTTATGGCTACTTCAATTCAAAAGCTATTTTCTGCTACCTGCTGGGCATTATTGTTGAAGTCCCATTTATGTCCACGGCCATTTATACCGGCCCGGCAGCCACAATGTTAGGTGGCGCAGATATTTCCTGGATAATCGGCCTGGCGGTAGTATCACCGGTTTATTACCTGCTGTGCCGCACTCAGCCTGCCGTACAAGTATCATCCGTTAAATCCTGAGAGAGCCAGCAATGACTAAAAACGAATTTGATTACATCATTATTGGCGGCGGCTCTGCAGGTTCGGTTCTTGCCGCACGGCTTTCTGAGCACAGCGAGCTGAGTGTTTGCCTGGTTGAAGCGGGCAGTAACGATGCCACGCCACGCATCCAGACACCGGCCGGAACCATCACGCTATATAAAAGCCAGAAATACAGCTGGAATTACTACTCAACACCACAAAAGAGGCTGGGCGGCCGGCAAATTCATGTTCCGCGCGGTAAAGCGCTGGGTGGCTCATCATCCATGAACAGCATGATTTATATCAGAGGGTTACCCTCAGATTATGACCGCTGGGAACAGAAAGGTTGCCCAGGCTGGGGCTGGCAGGATGTTCTGCCCTGGTTTAAGCGCTCAGAGAAAAACCTGCTCAATCAGTCTCCCGAATACCACGGGTTTAATGGCGAATTACTGGTTGATAAACCGCGGGACACCAACCCGGTGTCTGCTCTGTTTGTCGCGGCAGGTGTGCGGGCAGGCTTGCCGGAAAATAGTGATTTTAATGGCGCATCACAGCCAGGTGTTGGTATCTATAATGTGACCCAAAAAGAGGGCAAACGGTTATCAAGCTACCGCGCATTTCTGCATCCCTGCCTGAACCGCCCCAACCTGACAGTCATAACGGGCTGCACGGTAGATACTTTGATTCTCAAAGGAAAAGCGGTTGCTGGTGCCAAAGTAATTTTACAAGGAAGTGATGCGCCAACTGAGTTAATGTGCCGCCGGGAAGTGGTGCTCTGTGCCGGTTCTATTGGTTCCCCGCATATTCTCATGAAATCGGGTATTGGCCCGCGGGCGTCACTGGAGGCGGCCAGTGTTGCCGTTGCCCACGACCTCCCAGGGGTTGGGCAAAATTTGCAGGATCACCTGGATGGCCTGGTTACAGTGCGAACCCGCAATCCATTAACGCTCGGCTTCTCACTGGCGGCATGGAAACCTATTCTCACCTCGCCATTCCGCTACCTGTTCCGGCGCAAAGGCTGGCTGACCACCAACTATGTCGAAGCCGGTGGGTTTGCCTCTACCCGCTTCACCAAGCATCACCCGGATATTCAGTTCCACTTTGTACCGGGTTATCGCAGCCACCGGGGTCGCCTGTTTGAATGGGGGCATGGTTATGCCATTCATACCTGTGTTCTGCGCCCGAAATCTGTCGGTGCGCTGCGCCTTACGCCGGAAAAACAGCCTGAAATTGATTTTAACTTCCTTGCGGATCCATCCGATGCCAGTGTACTGGTCGAAGGGATAAAAGCTGCCAGAAATATCCTTGCCCAGCCTGAGTTTTCCGCGTTTTGCGGCAAGGAAATGCTGCCCGGTAAACAGATACAGACCGATGAGCAACTGCTGCAGTACGTGAAAGAAAACTGTGCCACCGTATTTCACCCGGTTGGCACCTGCAAGATGGGAAATGATGCCATGAGTGTCGTTTCCCCTGAAACACTCAGGGTCTATGGCATTGATAATCTGCGGGTTGCTGACGCATCTATTATGCCTGACCTTATCAGCGGCAATACCAATGCGCCTTCAATCATGATTGGCGAGCGCGCCGCACATATGATCCTCAACGCAACCACAACACCGCAAGGTGTCGCCCACGAGGAGCAAGCGTATGCATAACAGACAAAGCTGGGAAAACCGCCTGAACAATCAACAGTTTTGTTCCTGGTCAGTGATTAATGGTGAGCGTTACTTTGCCAAAGATGGCGGAAAGTTACCGGTCATCAACCCTGCTACCTGTTCAGTCCTCACAGAGGTCACCGCGTGCCAGAAAGCAGATATTGATGAAGCGGTGCATTCGGCACGGCGTACATTTGATTCGGGCATTTGGTCCGGGCAACCATTGCAGGTGCGTAAGGCAGCATTGCTGCGGCTATCACAACTGATTCTTGAGCATAAAGAAGAACTGGCGCTGCTGGAAAGCGCCAGTATGGGGAAACCAGTAATGGATGCGCTGAACGGGGATATACCCGGCGCGGCCCACGTGATTGCCTGGTATGCCGAAAGCATCGATAAAATTTACGGTGAAGTTGCCCCCACACCGCCTGGTTCGCTCGCCACCATCACCCGCGAACCCATTGGAGTGGTTGCCGCCATTGTGCCGTGGAACTTCCCGCTGGATATTGCCGCATGGAAAGTTGGCCCGGCGCTGGCAGCAGGTAACAGCGTTATTCTGAAACCTTCAGAAAACGCCCCGTTTACCGCCATCAGGTTGGCTGAACTGGCACTGGAAGCAGGGTTACCCCCAGGCGTTCTGAATGTTGTAACAGGCTCTGGCATTGAAGCCGGGGCCGCACTGGGCAAACATCAGGATATCGATGTGGTCACGTTTACCGGGTCTACCACGGTTGGCAAAGCGTTCATGGCATACTCAGGCGAGTCTAACCTGAAACAGGTATGGCTCGAATGTGGTGGTAAAAGTGCCAATATTATTTTTGCCAATTGCCGGAATTTGGATGAAGCAGCAGAAAAAGCCGCGTTTGGTATCTGTTTTAATCAAGGGGAAGTGTGCTCTGCAAACTCCCGGTTGCTGGTTGAACGCTCAATCTACCCGGCCTTTATTGAAGCCCTGCTCAGCAAACTGCACGCCTGGCAGCCCATGCACCCGCTGGAGCCGCAAGCCAGAATGGGTGCCATGGTTACATCTGCTCATAAAGAGAAAGTGCTGGGTTTTATTGCTACGGCTCTTGAGCAAGGCGGTGAACTGCTCACTGGTGGCACTGCTTGTGAAATTGAAGCATCAGGCAATTACATCTCACCCACAGTAATTAAAATCCGCGATGAAAATGCCGCTTTATGGCGCGAGGAAGTATTCGGGCCGGTACTGGCAGTAAAAGTGTTTGACGAAGAGCCTGAGGCGATTCAGTCTGCCAACAAGCATATTTATGCCCTTGCCGCATCGGTCTGGACTGACGACCTGAATCAGGCTCACCGGGTTGCCCGCAAGCTTAATGCAGGCACCGTATCAGTTAATACCGTAGATGCGCTTGATGTCACAGTACCTTTTGGTGGCAACCGGCAGTCAGGGTTTGGCCGCGACCTCTCTTTGCATGCTTTTGACAAATTCACCAAGCTGAAAACCACCTGGCTGGCATTGCGCTAGCCTTGTAATAGTGCGCTTTGGGGCTTCCCCAAAAGCGCACCATGCCACAGGCATACTCATAAGTTTTCACAACAAATCACATTACATTGTTCGCGCTATTATGAATAAAACCGTCATGCAAACGGTAGTAACGGCGGTAAATCACACCACTTGCCAGCATCAAAATCGCAGGCAGCCCTATCATCATAAATTCCAGCCCAATAACAGTAGCAGGTGCTTGTTCAACACCAGGCTCGTAACCCACAACAGATAACCCCACACCAACAATAAACCCACCAGCCGCACCGGCAAATTTCACCAACATTGTTTGAACTGAAAAAATAACACTTTCACTCCGCCGGCCAGTTTTACTTTCCCCGTAGTCAACAACATCGGCCAGCATTACCGTTTGAAGTGCATTCGCAATTCCTACACCAAACTTAATGGCAGCCCCAGCCAGTCCAATAATTAATACATTAGCTGGTGAAATTACGCCCATTGCTAACAAAAGCAGGCAAGATAAAATAGGGAAACCACATGCTATAAACCACAAATTTTTACGAGGGAGAACTGCAGCTATTCGGGGAAATAAAAATACACCCGCGACCTCAGCAACACCCGCCACCATCATATAAACGGGGAATAACTCTGCATTTCCAATTGCGTAAGAAAAATAATAAATAGCAAAGCCGCCAACTAACAAATTGGCTATCTGAAAAAACAATACAGAGCCGATTAACGCTTTCAGCTGATCATTTTTAACAATAATATTAACAACATCTTTAAAACCAAATTTCTCTGTTGCCTTTTCAGACTCAGATTTGGTTTTTTCTTTTACATTCCGTGCGATTAAAAATGCACTCATAATAAACAGCACTGCAATCAACAACGCAACATTAAAGAAACCTGCTCCCTGGTCGCCACAGCCCAGTCTGCCGACAATATATAAACCATAAGCCCCGGTGATAAACCAGGCCAGGCTGGCAAACAAGCGGGGCCATACAACCAACTTTTCACGCTCGCGCCGGGATGCTGACAATGCCGGAATCATTGACCAGTATGGAATATCCATAATGGTATAAGTCAACCCCCACAGGATGTAGGCTGCTGCTGCATAAATATAGAGAGCTGGGCCTTCAAAAAAGTGCGTACTGAACAGGCCAATAAATACAACGGCATTCAAAAGTGTGCCAATGATAATCCATGGGCGAAACTTACCGTATTTTGAGCGGGTATTATCCACAATCATGCCCATAACCGGGTCTGTAATAGCATCAATAATGCGTGCAGCTAAAAAAACCGTTCCGACAAAAGCCGCTGGCAACCCAGCCACATCGGTAAAATAAAACATTAAAAAGATATAAACAGGCGCACAAGCAAAATCTTTCCCTAATGCACCAAGGCCATATGATAATTTAGTTTGCAGAGTAATCCCTTCTGACATATGTATCCCTCAATACAGATAACGCATTTTTCTTTTAGCCAAAACACCGGGTAGCGATGTTTCACCATGGTTAATCAGATGCTGATATTAACTTCCTGTTTTTTTATTGCTGTGACCAAAACCCTTCCGATGGAAACGCTTACATTTAAAATTTAAAAATGAGATATCGCGCTTTTTTTAATCCATACACCACAGAAGAAAAATAAGGTTTATCTATCAAAAATTAGTAATAGATTGCCAGCCCCAGCAAATAGTGGCGGCAATCATTGCTGGTGAATATTCCTTTCTCCGCAGCATCGCACCTCACTTCCAGCCTGTCATGTTACCTACACAGACCCCCACTACACTAAACCTGGCTCCACAAACAAAAAACATGAGCACCTAACCAGAATGAAACCCATTAAACTTGCAGCAACCTTTATTGACCCAAGTGTACGACTGCGTGAATGCCACACAGGCCAGCAGTGTGAAATTCTGGCCGCAACCGCCATGGAATACAGCACATTGGGGGATTTTTCATATATTGGTGAGTACTGTACCGTTGCCGATACAACTATCGGGAAATTCACTGCGATTGCCAACCAGGTGAGGATTGGCGCACCCAATCACCCAATGTCACGCCCGGCTCAGCACCGCATCACCTACTGCCCGGAGTACTATTCCCCGCATGCAGAAAGAGACCATGCATTCTTTGCCCGCCGCCGCGCCGCTACAGTCACTATTGGTAACGATGTTTGGATTGGTCATGGTGCCATTGTGCTACCGGGTGTCACTATTGGCGATGGCGCAGTGATTGCCGCAGGAGCGGTTGTCAGCAAAGATGTAGAGGCTTACACCGTGGTGGGTGGTGTTCCTGCCAGAGTCATTCGCCCACGCTTTGCCCCAAAAACGGCACAGCAGTTACAACAAATAGCCTGGTGGAACTGGCCGCTGGATACCATTATTGAGCGGCTGGCAGACTTTCAGAATGAAAATATTGAAGCATTTTGTGCAAAGTGGCTGGCACCAAACCAATAAATCCCCCAGGCCAGAGCACCAGCTCTGGCATCACGGTTCCCATACAAGCAACAGAAAGCCTCGCACAAACCCAATGATTAAATTAGGGTTTATTCCTAATGCATCACCGATTTCATTGCGCCATACTCACTACCACTCATGTACTGGTCATGTTTAGTGAGGAAATGATGAAAAAAACAGTAATGGTATTATCTGCGCTTTTGCTGGCATCTCCGGTTTTTGCCGCAACAACCCACGCAACTGACGAAACCGTTGCCACAGCGCACGAAGGTGCCAATACCGCAAAGGAAAAACTGCATCAGGCACAAGACAAAGGTGATGAACTGAAGCTTAAATCGGAACATGCCGCTGAAGGCAAAAGCGACACGCTGAGTAGTAAAGTCAGCGAAGGTTCACAGAAAGCCTGGGACAAAACCAAAGAAGGCACTGAGAAAGGCTGGGATGCAACAAAAGAAGGGGCCGAAAAAGGGTGGAATGCCACCAAAGACGGCGCTGAAACACTGAAAAAGAAAGTCAGTGAATAACCTGGTTACCCTCTGAGCCCCCTGATGGCCGCAAACGGTGTTCTGGCATACAGAATATAGCGGCCTTCAGGGCTTACCCCTTTCCCCTGCTGCACAAATCCCCGCTTTTCATAAAATTGGCAGGCTGAAATATTAGCCACCAGGCATTTCAGTGAAAGTGTCTCGCCCACTTCCTGCAAGCAGTGTTCCAGTAACGCAGTTCCCACTCCCCTATGCTGGCAAGCGGGGGCAACATACAAATGATGAAGAAAAGTATCCGGCAGCCACACAGCAGCAAACCCGGCAACTGAGCCAGAAAGGCGGGCAACAACTACCTGTTCACCGGCAATTAACCGGGCAAACTCACTGTCGGTATGGTGTTTTTTGATAAACACCGCGCTGGTTTCACGTGCATGGTTAAATAGCTGACATAACACCGGTAAATCTGCTTTTTCGGCACCGGTTATTTCTGCTCTTGCCATAAACCCCCCCTGCTTACTATTCCCTGTATAACGTTAAACCAGAGGTGAAGCACAAAACACAGGCTGGGAAAATATCGCCATTTTACCAGCCTGAATAGCAGTGCTGTATGCGGTTAATCTTTCATGAATTCACAAGCACGGTCTGCGCCTTTTTTGCACAAGCCGTCCATCATTTGGTTTGCCTTTTTCTCGTCTTTCGCCACACCTTTACCGTAATAGTAAGACAGTGCAAGTTTGTATTTACCATCCTCACTCCCCAGTTTTGCAGCTTTCGCATACCACTGAGTTGAAGTTTTATAATCTTTATCCACACCCTGGCCATATTCATAAAGATTGCCCAGTTCAATCATAGCTGGTGCTGAGTTCTGTGCGGCGGCTTTTTCAAGCAGTGGGCGGCTCTTTTTATAATCATGCTGTACTTCGCCATAGAATGCGCCCAGTATCAGGTAACCACAGGTCGCTTTCTGGTCCACTGCTTTTTGCAGCAAGGTTTCGGCCTGTTTCATATCCGGCTTACCCACCTCACCCTTTGCATACGCCAGGCCCAACTGGCACTGAGCCTCAGCATCTCCCTGCTCTGCCTGTTGTTGTAATTTTTCCAGTGCAGTAGCAGCAAGTACCTGGCCACTAACAGCCACACCCATAATCAGCGCTAAAAGACGTAATTTCATTATTTTTTCCCAGTGGTATTGTTCATTAAAGGGGATTATTTATATCAGATTTTCCTAATACATTGAAGTTTTCCACAAATGAAAACCATATAAAACAAGCAGTTCTCTACAAATACTCCGTGCCAATTATTAAGTTTGCAGTAAGATAAACGCTTTATATTAAAGAACGGAGAAATAACGATGCCGACAATATATGTTGTGACATTAAAATATATCAAACCACTGGAAGAGGTTGATGCCCTTATTCCGGCGCATATTGAATGGTTGAAACAAGGCTATGCCGATGGAGTATTTCTGGCCTCGGGCCGCCAGGTTCCCCGTGTGGGCGGTGTTATTTTGGCACAGTGTGCCAATAAAGAATCGCTTATTGAAAGATTGCAGCACGATCCCTTTTCCAAAAATAAATTAGTAGAGACAGTCATTACCGCCTTCGAACCCAGCATGTGTGCCGATGCACTAAAATCATTGCTGTAATGACGCACAGGCGAAGCCATTTTTTCCCTATGCTTCGCCTGCTGGATTAATGGTGACCAAACCACTGCGCTACTTTTTCACGCTCAGGCACACCACCGCTATGCACCACTTTTCCATCCATCACCACACCAGGCGTACGTAAAATCCCATAGCGTGCTATTTCTTCAATGGCATCCACTTTTTCCAGTTGAATGGTTTCCCCTGCATCGTGGGCTACCTCCTCAATGACCTGCCAGGTCTTGCGGCAATTAGCACATCCGGAACCTAACACTTTGATGTTTTTCATCCGTTTTCTCCTGTTAAAAAAGCGCGTTAAATACATAACCGACTAACACAATTCCACAGGCCACAACGCCCGTGAACGTGGCAATCAAACGCAATTTCAGTACCTTGCGCAGAATCACCATTTCAGGAAGTGATAAGGCCGTAACACTCATCATAAACGCCAGGACCGTGCCTAATGCTGCACCTTTGGCTAACAAAGCCTGAACCACTGGCAGTATCCCGGCAGCATTGGCATACATTGGCACACCCGCGGCTACCGCGAGCGGAATAGACCACCAGGCCTGTTTTCCCATAATGCTCACCATCATATTTTCCGGCACATAACCATGGATCAGTGCGCCAACGGCAATCCCCGCCAAAATAAAAGGCCAGACCCGCCCTACTATTTCTCTTACAGCCCGCCGCCCTTGTTTTATTAATTCAATCAACGGATATTGTTCCTGGGCTACGCTGGCATCAACACGTGGCATCTCCCGAACCCAGTCTTCGAGGTAACCGGTCATATTAAGTTTGCCAATAACCCACCCACCCGCCATAGCAACAGACAACCCCATCGCCAGGTAAAGCAGTGCTATTTGCCAGCCAAACAGGCCAAACAATAAAACCAGCGCAACTTCATTAACCATGGGTGCGGCAATTAGAAAGGAAAATGTCACCCCAAGTGGGATCCCTGCCTGCACAAACCCAATAAACAACGGTACAGCAGAACAAGAGCAAAAAGGTGTCACCACCCCCAGCAGAGCTGCCAGAACATGTGAACCCACAACACCAGGTCTTGCCAACAATGCACGGGTTCTTTCTGGGGTGAAATAGCTATTCACCATCCCCATCACAAACACCACCCCGGTCAGCAGCAACAACACTTTGGGTGTGTCGTAGAGAAAGAATTGCAGCGCCTGGCTGGCATGGCCGCCAGGCGCTACAGGCAATAGAGAGACCAGGGCTACCGAAAGTGGATAAAGAAGACTATACAGCGCCACCCACACCACGCCGCCCACCAGCAGCCAAACAGCAGGCCAGCGCCGTAGCGCACGCTGAAACAACGCTAAATGGCACATATTTTCCTCCTAAGCCCAGTTTCCTGTTAAGAAGACGCAGCAAAGCAGAAAAAGATGCAGATTATTTTATTACTGGAGAAGAGGAATTACGGGGAACAAACCGGCATACCGCACCATTCTGGTCTGTTTGCACCTGGCACTTTTGACACATAACCTGGTACAAACGCCGCCGGGCACGCAACAAGCGGGACTTCGCCGCCGGGAGCGATAACTGGTGCGTTACTGCATACTTCGCAACTGTCACCCCTAGCAGGTCACAACTGCGGACAATATCACTGTCAGCTTCAGCCAATTCACTGAGCACCCGCGGCAGGCATTGGTGAGCCAGTTGATCAATCACGGCCACGCCCCCATTTTCAGGCGCAGCAGCTTCGCATTCAGGAGCCAGTTCCAGTGGAACATAATGCCTGTCGCGCCGGTATATATCGGCCAGGCAGTGGCGCGCCACCTGGTAAAACCAGGCGCGTGGATTGTGTATGGTGCAGAACCCACCGTGGCAGGAAAGTGCTCGCAAGAACACATCCTGAATCACATCATCCACGCTGATTTGGGCAGGCAACTGCGGCAACAACCAACGGCGAAGCTCATTTGAAAAGCAGCCCCAGGATGCTTTCAGGCATGGCGGTACACTACGTTGCTCGTCAGTCATAAACAACTCATCCACGCACAAGGTGGTTGCAGAATACGCCGCAGATAACAGGCAAACTGTTTAGTTACACGCATTTCCGTAACTTTTCCCACGGCATTGCGCAGCCCTGCACCGGCTCACAAAAATACCAGCAAATAACGTGATCTACTTCACGTGAAAACATCATGTTCTGTGAAGACAGTCACTTTTTATGCTTGTTACCCCCAAACCCGTGGCGGCCTGAGCAATTCAGGTGTTCACAACCCTCACCGCCCCCGTCATGCTGATGCCACAGATTAATCGTGCTCCAGGCTGTGAATTAACCCAGAAATCTGTTGGGTATTGAGTAACGAAGCAAAAGCCAGGGGGTGCTGTGCGCCATGGCGCTGAAGCCAGGTTTCCAGAGACTGGTTGCACAGGCGGAAGTCGCCCAGAGCCTGGCGAAACAATGCCTGAACGTCTGGCTGATTTTGTCCATATTTGCGCAGGCGCAACTTAAGCACCAACGCATGTTTAAACGCAGTGAACAGTTGAGAATATTTTTGTGCCCGAACCATACTGCCAGCAAAGCGTAACCGGGCAGGCTCAGGTAAAGCGGAATCAGTCAGCAGGCGCAAAGCACGGGAATACATCCGTTCGGCAAGGAATGTAATGCGCTCATTCTCAAGGCCAATTAATTCACATTGTTGCTGGCCAAGAGCGCTGTCATCACCCGGTAAAAGGGGCTGAAAAGACTGAGCCCAATTAGCATTACGCGTGTCCAGGTGCAGCAGTGCCAGAGCATGTTCAAGGTTCAATGGCAACTGGCTGCGGCATTGTAAAACACGCCCCAGCAGATTCGGCGTTTTACAACTCCACTCGTAACTGGTGGTCAGTATGTTACTCAAGGCTTCAAGCTCTGGCCCAGGCAAAACGCTTTCGGCCTGGTGTTGCAACCACTGGTGGACAATGTGTTCCGTCGGTGCGGATAAATCCTGAATGAGGTGAGCAAGGCCATACAGGTTTAGGGCATTAACTGATGCAGATAACTGCAATTCAGGGAGCCATTCCCAGTTAATACGCACTGTAATGGTTTCTGGATAACAACCTGGATACTGGCTTAACCACAATAAGCGCTGGCGGAACTCTTCCAGCAAATAACAAGGGAGTAAGGACCAGCCATAGTCCAGCCCCCATAAATCCAGCTCCAGCCAGTTATGGCCTGTAGGCAGGCTTAACAAATTGGGGTTACCAGCAAACCCAGGGCGGTAAGACAGTTCGGTGGCTTTGAGCGAAGCGCGTACATCAACAGGCAGGCCAGACAGGGCATCGCGCAGCATATGGCGCGGCCATGTGGTATCGCGGTAGTCGCGTAGTACCAGTTGCCGCCCGGTTGCACGCACACCACGGTAGAGCGCCTTCAAAGATGCCTGCCAGTCAGCATCAGGAATATCCGGTGTGGCAAGAGATAACCGCAGCCCACGCACGGCAGGCAGAACAGACAGGATCTGAGGGATGCTTTCGGAAAAGAACCAGGCAATAAACGCAGAAGTGTCGTTATCTGCCAGGAAAAACTCGGGGAATTTCATTTTCAGTGACGGGCTATCGGGTGTTGCTTCCCCCTGGAGCCAAAGCTGCAAATGGTGGCGTTCACAATATTCCCCAATCTTTTGCAAATGGCGCAGAGCATGGTCACGGGATAAAGACAGATTAATGATATCAGTAGGCCGGCAACGTGGCGAAGGAGCCGCAAGTTGCGCCAGTAATGTTTGCTGGTTGATGACAATACCCTGAAAACGGTACTCCCTGGCAACCTGAGCCATTTCCAGAAAAAAGGGCCAATGCCAGATATCAGGCGAATTGATTTCCAATAATAACTGGGGCACTACCGTATTCATCATTCCCGTCCTTGAGCAAAATTCAACCGGGATGGTAATGAGCCTTGTGCAGTGCGTCAAATGCTGAATTACAGAGCCACCACACAACATGGCGCAGTCTGAATAATAAGGCTGTATGCCAGTCTTCAATCAAGTACGGCTCTGCCACAAAACTGAGTTAACGGAGAAATAAAACATGGCTAAAGGAATGACTATCCAGTTGGATTACCACTACTACGTGGATGAAGACACGGGTGCCAAAGTAGTTCGCTTAACACCGCCAGATATTATCTGCCACCGTAATTATTTTTATCAGAAATGCTTTCTCGACCAGGGGAAAAAATTAATTTTTGGTGCTGAATTTGATGGCCACCGTAATTACTACCTGCTCGATTTAGCGGGAAAAACTGCAACGCAATTAACTGAAGGGCCGGGCGATAATACTTTTGGTGGTTTTTTATCACCCGATGAAAACTGGCTCTATTATGTGAAAAACGAGCGTAATCTGCGGCGTGTCAACCTTGCCACTGCTGAGGAAGAATCTGTCTATCAGGTTCCGCAAGAGTGGGTAGGTTATGGTACATGGGTAGCAAATTCCGCCTGCGATAAACTGGTTGGTGTCGAAATTCACCGTGATAGCTGGCGCCCTATTAGCGACTGGGTCGTATTTCAGGAGTTTTACGCAGAAAACCCGCGCTGCCGTGTAATCCGTATCGATCTGAAAACAGGTGAACGCGACACTTTACTTGAAGACAACCAATGGCTTGGCCACCCCATTTACCGCCCCTTCGACGACAACACCGTTGCCTTCTGCCACGAAGGCCCACTGGACCAGGTGGAAACCCGGATGTGGTTGATGAATGAAGATGGCACCAATATCCGCAAAGCAAAACAGCCAGCAGCAGGTGAAAGCTACACCCACGAGTTTTGGGTTCCGGATGGTTCTTCACTGATGTATGTAACCTACCTGAAAGACAGCCCGGTACGTTACCTGTGCCGGGTAGATGGTGAAACCGGGCAGGATGAAAAACTGCTGGCAATGCCTCCTTGCTCCCATGTAATGAGTAATGATGACGGTACCCTTGCTGTGGGTGATGGCTCAGGCAAACCTATTGATATGGCCGATGCTGAAGGTTACGGAGACACCACAGATCCTTATTTATGGCTATTTGACCTGCGGAAAAAGCAGTATCACAAAGTAGCTCGCCATAGTTCTTCCTGGGAAGTTCTGGATGGCGACCGCCAGGTCACTCACCCGCACCCTTCTTTTACTCCCGATGAAAAACACGTGCTGTTTAGCTCAGATAAAGACGGCAAACCCGCACTTTACCTGGCCGAAATTCCGGCAGATGTGCTGCAACAGATTCAGGGTTGATACCAGCGTATTAGCACTGTTTTTCACATAAGGACCAGCCCGGAGCCAGTGTTAACCTGGCTCTGCGGCCCCGCAAACAAAATACAGGCACAATATGATTACCTTTAGTGCAACACTAACTTGCCGGTTTGACGCGATATTCTCACCGTTTGCCCCACATGAACTCGAGCAAGGTTTTGCCTGGCTTGCCAATAGCGGCTTTGATGCAGCTGAACTGACCATTAATGATTACGATGGGCTGGATATCCGCCAGTTAAAGCAACAGCTCGACCAATTCAGGCTGGGTTGTACCACAATAGCCACCGGGCAAGCCCGCAAACGTGATGGCCTTTCGCTATTATCCAGCGACCCAAACGTGGTACGTAAAACACAGCAGCGTTTACGTGAACATATTGATGCTGCGGCACTGTTAGGCAGCCAGGTCACTCTGGGTTCACTACGCGCACCAGACCGCGCCATGAGCAAAGTGGAATACATTCACCAGCTGGCTGAAGCCATGCAGCCCTGTGTGGACTACGCCCGGCAGTGCGATGTATCCATCATTATTGAGGCGCTTAACCGCTACGAAATAAGCCACCTGCACAGCGCTGCCGATATGATGGAATTTATGGCATTAAGCGATGCACCCAATAACGTGGGTATCTTGTGGGACGTGTTCCATGCCAATATTGAAGATCCGGATTTCGCCAGCGCAATTGCGCACATGGGCTCACGCCTGCACCATGTCCACCTTGCCGATTCCAACCGGCACTTCCCCGGCTATGGCCATTTGCCCGTAGAAAGCATTTATAACATGCTGCAAGGAGCGGGTTACCAAGGGGCAATATCACTCGAATGTTTCTGTCTGCCATCCAAAGAAGCCGTTATTCAGGGAGCAGGGCCGTTACTAAAGCGTTTAAGAGCGTTATAAGCAGAGTAGAAAAAACAAAACCCCGGCACCTGCCGGGGTTTGAGTCTGTTGACCAACCTCATATCCGCACAGAACGAGAGGATGTCACCCAATAAAAAACCAGGAAAATCAATTTATTGATTTTCGGCTGCTAACTAAAAAGAAGGGAAAACCACGCTTTTCCTTCTTTTTCATCAATATGAAACCCCGGCACCTGCCGGGGTTTATTACATATCGCTGAGCTTATCTGCCAGTATTCGCTGTTAATACAGGGAACCACCGCCAGCAGGGCGCGTTTTAAAGCGGCGATGCACCCACAAATACTGCTCAGGCGCACGCAAAATTTCCTGCTCAATAACCCGGTTCATGTAACTGGCAGCAGCCTGATCTTCCTGTGGGTAGTCAGTCATTGCCGGGCTGATATACAGCCGGTAACCTTTCCCGGCAGCCTTACGAACCATAGTAATCGTCAGCATGGATGCACCAGACAAACGTGACAAGACATAAGTCCCATTTGTTGTAGCAGCATCAGGCACGGAGAAGAACGGAGCAAAAAGGCTGCCCTTAGGGCCGTAATCCTGATCCGGGGCAAACCATACAGCTTCACCACTCTTCAGCGCAGCTACCAGGCCTTTAAGGTTATGCCGGTCAATCATGGCTTTATTCGAACGCAGGCGGCCTTTGGTTTGCACCCATTCCATTACCGGGGAGTTATGCGGGCGGTAAGTCGCCATCATTGGGCGGCACAACCCCATTACCCGGCCACCAAGCTCCAGAGACATAAAGTGCACACCCACCGCCATAACACCTTTACCGCTATCCAGAGCAGCAGTTAAGTGACCATAGCCTTCTACATCAAACCACTTGCGCACCCGTGAATCTGGCCAAAACCAGGCCATCCCGGTTTCCACCAGCCCCATGCCCAAAGAGACAAAGTTATCTTCAATCAGCTTTTCACGCTCAGCCTGGGACATATTGGGGAAACACAATTCAATATTGCGCCGGGCAATGCGTTCACGGCGTTTTAAGAATGGGCGAGAAGCCCGGCCCAAAGTGCTGCCAATTTTAACCAACACAGGGTAAGGCAACTGAACCATGGCCCAAAGGACACCCAGACCAAACCAGAGCGACCAGTAACGTGGGTGAAGAAATGAACGACAGAAACCTGAAGACATTTGTTTTTTCCTGATAAAAGTGCGTTTAAAACAGGTAACGCGTAAGGCAAAAACGAATTTCTTCATCTGTCTTTATGCGGTACGACCACAAGGATTATTCTCCCATCCGGAAATTATCCCTGCCAGTGATTACGTCTTTCCGGCGCCTAAAGTAACCGACAACAATGGCCTTGACTATGGTGTAAAGACAATATTTTTTGTAAAGAAAAAGGAGAGAAAATGTGCTTGCGGTTATCCCCTGTTCTGACAGGCTTTTTTTGCCATTGTTACGCACTCAGATTAGGATGATTTTGAGGCTATTCCCCCAGCCTCTGCTTGCGTTTCCCTTCAGGCTTCTTATGGAAAAGCAAAGGTTCTCTGCCAAGAAAACATACGCCTATTTTCTTCGCCAGGACAATTCACCAGAAAAAACCGGTAAACCTCCATAGAGAGAATGGGGAGCACCAGAACCTGCGCGAGTTACAGGCGCACAGACCCATGCTGGTGGGCAGGTTTGTAGCAATGTCACAACCGGTTATGACATGCCGCACAGCGTATGGGCAAAGTACAGATACCAGCCGGGCCGACAAGCGCTTGTAATAACCTTATACCGCGAGACCCAAGTTATTCATCAGCCAGTTTTTCGGACGTGTTATTACCATAATTAAACGATATTTGCGCACCATATTCACCGGGTAAACGCCTGCCTTCCAGAAATACTTTTTGCCAATAAGGATTATCCAATGAAGAACGCATCACTCCACGGCTGGAAGACGCATGCAGGAAATGGTGTTTGGTGTCATAAAAGCCGACATGCATTTCATGATGAATACGGAAAAAGACTAAATCACCTGGCTCTAATTGCTCTTCGCTTACCCTGTGCCCCATATGAATTAACTGTGCAGTTGTTACCCGGCTAATATCAAGATTGAAGCGGTCTTTAAGGGTACGCCAGACAAACCCCGAGCAATCAACACCTTTCAGTGTTGTTCCCCCCCAATGATAGGGTGTTCCCTTCCACTCGCCCATTTGGTCATGCAGGGCGGCGATAACATTAATCAAATCAGGCTGTTGATGTGAAGAAAATTGATCATCAGCTTGTAAATCTGTTGTATCCTTTCCCTGATGTACTGGCTGAGAACTACAGCCCGCCAATAACATAAATAACAGTCCAAAAACGGCAGCAGGTTGTCGGGAAATCATCATTTTTTTATCATTTTCAGTGGGCTGTATTATAAGAAGTGGTACTCATCCTAAAGAATGAATTATTGGAATACTATGCTTAAGGCATTTCATTGAATGAGCAATCATTACAAGTGATTACAAATAAACCAATATTAAGAACCTCATAGCACACTGCAATCACCAACCCGCAATAATGCAGGGCCTCAGGGCTTCCCCATTTTCAGGGAAAACCGGCAAGAATAAAAAAGTGATTGACGAATATATTCCCTCAACCAACCACCATGATACCCACTGCATTATTTCAACATTTTTACTGACTGCCTGGCGACAAAATGCACCTGGGTATTCAACCGCACGCTGAAATCATGCTGCTGGCCAGTTTCCGTCACCAGCAAGTGCACGGCCGATTTAGTTAATGCAGTAAAATCTGTTCGTACCGTTGTCAGTGGCGGTGAAGTCAGTGACGAGATAGCTAAATCATCAAACCCGACAACAGAAACTGAACCGGGAACGTCAACTCCAGCCTGGCGCAGGCAGTCCATAACCGAAATTGCCACCATATCACTGACACAAAATAACGCCGTTGCACCAGCCAGAGCACCATGGGACAACGCATGAGGTATCACTTGTGCTGCGCCAAAATCGCCACCAGCCCTGTCAGCTTCAATCTCCACAGCCAGCGCTTCGTTGTGCATCTGATGGCGGGCGTAATCTTCCAGAGTCAACACTTGCGAACTGACATCAAACCCCATACCAGCAAGCTCCAGCGCACGCATAAACCCCGCTTTACGCTGAAACAGTGAGTGACGGTAACCTGCAGTAATAAAACGAATGTTCTGGTGACCAGCTTCAATAAGATGCCGGGTCGCCATCATTGCACCAAGGGTGTAATCCGGCGACACGCAAGAAGAGACCATATTCAAATCAGCGCCATTAATAATGACCGCCGGTATTCCCTGAGCCTGAATCACCTCCAGCACTGTTGGCGCATCCAACCCCAGAAGCAAAATAGCTTCCTGCCCTGCCACCTGGCTGGCAACAGCCTCTGCGTTCTGAATATCATGCAATACCAGCAGTTCAACGTTCAGGTGAATCCGTTGTGCTTCTTCTTTGATATGGCTTATCAGATAAGAATAAAACCCGGTAGACAACCCAACATAATCGCCCACCACCAATGTTATACGGCTAATGGTGATACCCGTTTGTAGTTTCGGGGTATTCTTTTTGTAGCCAGTCTCTTCAATCGCGGCCATCACCTTAGCGGTGATGTCGGGTGTAACAAATTTACTGTTATTGAGAACCCGAGAAATCGTACTTTTAGAAATCCCAGTCAGCGCTTCGATATCGGCCAGCGTTGGTTTTTTTGTTTTATGCTCCGGCTGCATCCTTCACTCTCCTGCCACAAGGAAATATTTCCCAAACAGCATCATTTCCTGCTGTTTCTTAATGCTGAATCCTACCCCGAATCGGTCATTTTTGTCATTATTTTAAATAATGGTCGAATTTAATCGTTAAATCATTGGTAAATTTATAGGAAACTTTTCCTAATAAAGAAAATTTTCAAAACTGAGAAAACGATCACGACGTGATCCAGAAGACAAGTGTTACCCTGGTCTGGCTGAAAAATGGATTATTCACTTAATACAGGAACGCATTATGTCTGCTGCTTTTGATACCTCTGATCTATTTACTCCTGCTCAAATTCCCCATGAAAAACTGGAAAATGCATTACAGGACGCATGCAGTGCGGTGCTAAATAATGTCCGCCGCATTGGCGACCGCAACCCCAAAATAGGCTGGGATAACAGCGTTAAATACCGGTTTTGCCCACCAAGGGACTGGGTGTGTGGTTTCTGGGCCGGGCAACTATGGCTGGCATACAAAGTCACAGGGGAAAGCCGGTTACGCAACAGTGCAGCCATGCGCCACCCTTACTTCAAAACCCTGCTCGATCATCCCGAATGGATGGATCATGATCTTGGGTTCCAGTTTTCGCTCTCATGTGTGGCGCAGTACAAACTCACTGGGTGCGAAGCCAGCAAAACGATGGCACTAAAAGCGGCAGATACATTACTGGGGCGGTTTCGCCGGGTAGGGAAATACCTGGTGGCATGGAATGAAAACCATGAACTGGGGCTGGAACAAACCCTTGGGCGCACTATTATCGATTCGCTACAAAATCTCGCTTTATTATTCTGGGCATCCGCTGTCACTGCCAACCCGGTCTATCGCGAAGCCGCTCTCGCACACGCGCATACCCTGAAAAAGCATATTATTCGCGAAGACTACAGCACCTGGCACTGCTTCTTATTTGACCCATTAACTCAGCAACCGCTTCGCGGGGAAACATTTCAGGGTTATGCCGATAATTCTTGCTGGTCTCGCGGCCAGGCCTGGGCCATTCATGGCTATGCGCAAATTTATGAATACACCGGGGACGCTCAATGGCTGGAAACCGCAAAACACCTGGCTGATTACGCCCTGGCCCATTTACCACAAGATGGTATTCCTCTGTGGGATTACTGCCTTCCTGAGCATGAAAAACCCTGGCGCGACTCATCCGCTGGCGCTATCACAGCCTCGGGTTTGTTATTAATCGCCCAGCATTGTACCGACAAAACCCAGCAGGATTATTACCAGCACGCGGGAACTACCATGCTCGCAAGCCTTGTAGACCAGTGCTGCCTGGCGGGTAACCCACAAGCTGAAGGGTTGCTGAGTGAAGGTGCATCTTTCGTAAAAGAAGGGTTATGCAACAACATGCTGCCCTATGGCGATTACTACTATCTGGAAGCACTGATGCGCGCCAACGGTTATAGCGACTTCTTCTGGAAATAACACTTCCCCTACATCAGAACAGGAACAACATAATGAAAAGCCGTCTTCTGATTACTGCCCTACTTGCTACGGCACTGTCCTTCAGTGCCCAGGCTCGCACCTACAAACTGGCTACCAATACACCATCAGACAGCCCAACAGGCCAGGTCATTAAAGAATTTGTCGATGCAGTAAAAACCGGTACCGACAACCGGGTAAATATTCGCGTTTACTGGAATGGCGCGTTAGGCGGTCAAACACAGTACATTTCACAAGTGCAAAGTGGCGTAATTGATATGGGCATGCTCAACAGTGGCATGCTGGAAAACCTGCAACCTGCAATCGGCGTTATTAACCTGCCTTATATCTTTCGTGATCTTGAGGAATACCACAAAGTCATGAGCAGCGACTACATGCACAACGAGTTGCTGGCAACCACCCAAAAAAATGGCTTTGAAGTTTTAGGGTATATCAGCAATGGCTTTCGCAGCCTCCATGCATCCAAACCCATTTACAGCATTGAGGATATTCGTGGTTTGAAAATCCGCACCATGGCTTCAGACACCTACATCCGCATGATACAGGCTATGGGTGCCATCCCCGTACCACTGGAATTCACTGAAACTTACGGTGCGTTGCAACAAGGTATGGTCGATGGGGCGGAAGGCAGCCTGGCAGGCTTATGGGAAATAAAATTTGGTGAAGTCACTAAATATGGGGTGCGCAGTGAGCAAACTCGCCTGACAGATTTTATTGTACTTAGCCAACGCGCCATAAAAACAATTTCTGATGAAGACATGGGCGTATTGCGCACAGCAATGCACGCGGCATCAGAACACTCCATCAACTTAATTGATGCTACTCATAAAAAATCCGAAAAACTGGCGGAAGAGAAAATGGGGGTCGTGATTACCGACATCGATAAAGCGCCGCTCATTGAAGTCATGAAACCCCTGTGGCGCGATGCCATGCAAGACCCGGATAAACGTGAAGCACTGGAACGCATTTTCGCAATAGAAGACCGCGAACTGGATGTTTAACCTGGCCGGCGTGCGCCCACAGCACGCCCGGCTCACAATGAGTGACCACGCAATGAACCAGACAACTTCCCCGAGCCTTGCAGAGCAACCTGCGCCTCTGGCTGCAGGCAGGTTGCACCGTGTTGAGCATGTACTGTCACTAATCCTCACGGGCTTTATGGTTTGCCTGCTAGCCGCCATGAGTCTGTTGATTATTTACAGTGTAATCACCCGCTATTTTTTTCAGTCACCCAGCAGCCTGTCAGAAGAACTGTTGCGCTTTTCACTGATCTGGTTGGGATTAATTGGCGCTGCACTCTGTTTTAACGGCACTCGCCACCTCAGCCTGCCCATATTATTTGACCGTGCCAGCCCCACAGCACAACGCTGGATGATGCAATTTAATAACATGCTGATTATCGCCTTAGGGCTGATTTTGCTGGCTGGCGGTTGGCAGGCAATGGAAAAGAACAGCCAGATGCTGACGCCCATGCTCAAAGTTTCGGTTGGCACGCTGCATGGTGCTGTCGTGCTGTGCGGCGTATTTATGATTATCCACCGCGTGTTATTTGCCTTACGCGAATTGGGCTGTTCACTGCGCACATTGCTGGAAGGCCTGGTATGTGGGCTGGGCCTGGCCGCAGTGGTGTTTGCCACCAGCCAATTTTCCGCAACGCCAGTGTGGGAGTGGTTGGTTTACGACCACCTTGAGGCCACTTCACTACTGATTTTATTTGGTACATTTTTTCTGTTTCTGGCCATGAATACCCCAATTGCCGTTGGCCTGGCTCTTTCAGGTTTATTCACCCTGGCACTGCAAATAGCCCCTGGCGACTTGCTAGCGGTAGTTGGGGAAAAGATGTTTTCCGGGCTGGACAGCTTTGGTTTTTTGGCGCTGCCATTCTTTATTCTGGCCGGGAATATTATGAACCAGGGCGGTATTGCACGCCGCTTACTTGACCTCGCATTACTGCTGGGTAAGCGCATTCCAGGCAATTTATGGCAGTCGAATATCATCGCCAATATGTTGTTCGGATCATTGTCAGGTTCAGCAATTGCAGCCTCTACCGCAATTGGCGGTATTGTCGCCCCCATGGCGAAAGAAAAAGGCTATGACATGGCCTTTACTACCGCCGTGAATGCCAGTTCAGCGCCCACAGGTATGCTTATCCCACCGACGGGTGTTTTTATCATGTATTCCCTGATAACCGGTGGCAGTGCATCTATTGCTGCACTGTTCCTGGCCGGTTACCTGCCGGGCATTATGATGGGGCTGGCAGTCATGGTTGTTGCCTGGATATGGGCTAAACGGCATAACTACCCGGTCGATAAATCGCCCTGGGTGTGGCGGGAAATATCACAGGTTGTCATACGGGCATTACCCAGCCTTTCATTGGTTGTGCTCATTATTGGCGGCATTATTGGTGGCATATTTACCGCAACAGAAGGGGCAGGTGTGGCGGTGGCCTGGAGCCTGATGTTAGGGCTGTTCTACCGCACTCTCAGTGTGCAAAAACTGGTAAAAGTGCTGGCTGAATCAGCAATCACTTCTGCGGTTATTCTGTTTCTTATTGCCTGCTCAGGGCTCATGAGCTGGTCAATGACCTTTGCCAATATTCCAGACACTATCGGCGAGTTGTTAATCAGTGTCAGTGACAACAAGTTCGTTATTTTGCTGTTGATAACCCTGACATTATTGGTGGTTGGCGTATTTATGGATATGACACCAGCCATGCTGATCTTTACCCCGATTCTGTTCCCTGTCGTCACGGAACTGGGTATGAGCCCGGTGCAGTTCGGTGTGGTACTCACCTACAACCTGGCAATTGGCATTGTCACCCCGCCAGTCGGCACCGTGCTGTTTGTTTCCTGCAGCATCACCGGTGAAAAAGTCACCCGAGTGATTCGCCCCTTGCTGCCAATCTTTGCCATGCAACTGGTGGGGTTGCTGCTTATCACCTGGTTCCCATTCTTCACTCTCTGGCTGCCAGGGCTGTTTGGCCTGTAACTGAAAGGAGTCACTTCATGGCATATTATCTCCCCTTTAAAAACAACCCATTAAAAACACGCGCAGATGCCCAACAGATGGTGCGGGATCTGTTTACTCCACTAATCCCTTATTTGTCACACCAGGGAGCCGCACTGGATCTCGATGAAGGCGGCGCGATTTTCGATATGCAGGCAAGCGCACTTGAAGGTGTGGCTCGCCCACTATGGGGCATTATCCCGTTGGTGCTCGGCGGTGGTGAGTTTCCCTGGTGGCCGCTGGTGCATAATGCAATCCGTGAAGGCGTTGACCCAACACACCCCCATTACTGGGGGCCAACCGGTGATATCAACCAACGGAGTGTTGAAATGGCTGCGTTTGGTTTTTTACTGGCCGTTCTGCCGGAAAAAGGCTGGCAACCACTGCCCGCGACTACGCAGGAGCAGTTAGCGACCTGGCTTGCCGGTATCCAGCGCCATACCATGCCGCAGAACAACTGGCTGTTTTTTACCCTGCTGGTACAAGCCGGGTTAACTCGGGTTGGTCGGGAAGACCTGGTAGACCAGTCATTACGCAGCCACTACCTGGAGAAAATTGCCAGTTGGTACCGGGCAGAAGGTTGGTATGGCGATGGAGACGACCAGGCAATTGACCACTATGGTGGCTTCGCCATGCATTTTTATGGGCTAATTTACTCCTGCCTGCTGGCGAACCCCGATAAAGAGTATGCACAATTGTTTACCCGGCATGCCCGCGACTTCATAACCCCCTTCTCCACCTGGTTTGCTGACAGCGGTGAAACCCTGCCAGTTGGCCGCTCAGGCTGCTACCGTTTTGCCAGTGCCAGTTTTTGGGGGGCGGCCGCCATGCTGCCTTTAGAACAAGACGAGATGGCACAGGTAAAAGGCCTGTGGGCTCGCCATATTCGTAGCTGGCAACTCAGCCCAATATTTAGCGAAAGCGGTCTGTTAACCCGTGGCTACAGGTATCCGAACTTACTCATGGCTGAATGGTACAATTCACCCACTTCGCCCTGGTGGGCAATGAAAGCCTTTTTGCCCCTACTGTTACCTGAAACCCACCCTTTCTGGCGTAGTGAAGAAGCACCGGCTTGCGCGCCTGCCCCAATATTTTCCATGCCTGCCGCCAACAGCATTGCACAGCGGGTAAACGGCCACAGCATTGTGCATTTTTCCGGGTTTATCGAAACCAAATTTCAGTGGGATAAATACAACAAATTTGCTTACTCCACGGCATTTGGCCCGGAGATGGAAAGTACCGCTTACGGCCACCTTCTCAATTTTGGCGATAATATTCTCGCATTCAGCCAGGATAACGGAATTAACTGGCACATGCGACACGCCAATAAATCCGTGAAAGTTGCCGGTAACACTATGCATATCCACTGGTTGGCGGGCGAGCTTGAAGTCGAGACACTGATTACTGTGCTGGGTAATGGCCGCTGCCGTCGGCGCCACCGCTTTATATTAAACAAACCTGCGTTGGTTGCAGAAACCGGGTTTGCCGTGCACCAGTGGTATAACGCGCATGCTTGCCTGGTAAACACGGCAGGCGTTGGTGCGCAAATTGCGCTGGACGGTGAAAATGGGCAATCCCGAATAACCAGCCGTGATAACCATGCCAAAGAAACACACACAGCTACACGGGCGCATACCAACCTGTTGTCACCGCGCTCAGCAGTGCCTTTCCTGTTAACCCACTTACCAACAGGTGAACAGGTACTGGAAAGCGAATTTGAGGCTCTGCCCAAAACCCAGTAATTATCATTGCGCCATCTGTTATTTTACTTATGGCGCATCATCACCTGCCCTAACCACAAATTCGATGTATTTCCCCGCTGCGTTAATTTAATAATTACTAAAAATAAAAATTAGCTATGCTTAATGAAAAAAATAAACCAACCAAATATCTGCTATTTGAGCAACTCCAGGCTAATACTTTCCTATACAAAGAGAGAATAAAAACATTCGCCACTGCAACAGCGGAGAAAATCATGTTTGGACTGCCTAAACCTCAGGGGTTAAAAAAAGGTGCCGTTTCAGGGCTGAAAAGCAACCTTCAATCTTTTGATTTAAATGCGATTAAATCTGCCGTTGCCTGGATAGAGTTTCTACCTGATGGCACCATTTTGTATGCCAATGATCTTTTTTTGGCCGTATCTGGCTATTCACTCGATGAGATCCAGGGCCGCCACCATCGTATATTCTGCCAGCCAGATTACACTCAATCGCCCGAATATAGCGCTTTCTGGCAACAGTTGGCCTCAGGCTCCCCCGTAGATGGAACATTTGAGCGCTATAATAAAAACCACCAGCCTTTTTTTCTGCGCGCAACTTACTTCCCGGTTAAAAACCAGCAAGGCGTGGTGGTAAAGGTGATTAAACTTGCCTCTGACATTACGGCTCAGCACCAGGAACTGGAAGATAAAGATGCCATTATATCGGCCTTACACCGTTCACTGGCAGTAATCGAATTCACGCCTGACGGGCATATTCTTTGGGCGAATAATAATTTTCTAAAAACTATGGGTTACCAGCCAGATGAGATTGTGGGGAAACATCACCGGTTATTCTGTTATGACAGCTTTTATAAAGAAAACCCCCATTTTTGGGATAACTTGAAAAATGGCCAGTCTTTTGTAGGCCGCTTTGAGCGTAAAACATCTGATGGCGAACGTCTATGGCTGGAGGCCAGTTATAATCCAATTATTGATAGCCAGGGCGCAGTATATAAAGTGATTAAATTCGCATCGAATATTACTGCCCGGGTGGAGAATGCCAAACGCATAGCTGATATTGCCGTCACCACATCAGAGCAAACATCACAAATTACCCATAACGCAAACCAGGTACTGGACGAAACCGTTGAGAACTCTGAACGTATTGCCGGGCAAGTGGATGCAGCCTCCCGTATCGGAGGCCAACTTACTGAATCCGCAAAGGATATCAGCACCATTGTAAGCACGATTGATGCTATTGCTTCACAAACCAATATACTGGCACTAAATGCCGCAATAGAAGCGGCCCGCGCCGGGGAGTCCGGGCGTGGTTTCTCCGTTGTCGCGGAAGAAGTCCGCCGCCTGGCAGCCTCAACTTCAGATGCCACCCGCAAAATTACCCAAGTGGTAGAAAAAAACAATGCTCTGATTGCCGAGATGTACCGGCAAATGGATGAAATTAATCAGTTCCTGAAAACGGAACATGACAAAATCAGTGATCTGTCCCGCAGTTTGAGTGAAATCAACCGGGGTGTGAATGGATTCGTGGAGGTCATTCATAAATTAAATGTGTAACTGTGCCGATACTCCATACAACAGGTATTACAAAAAAACCCAGGTAATCGCTGTTTGATATATCGCGCTGACAACTGCGCATAATTTGGGATGACAGCATGCTGGCACAGCACATAACTAAGTTGTTGCATCTGCAATTCGCCACCGTAGCCACTTTTTTAGTGGGTATGCTGATGGCAGCGGGCGTTGCCCTCACGGTGCATCAGCTTAACGAAGAGCATATCCGCCAGGCGATGATTAACAGTGCTCAGCCCGAGTTCAGCGCTGTAATTGCCTCTATGAGCCGCTACCAGTACGGGTTATTTGAAGCACGAACAGCCGTTCTTAGCGGTGGTGGAGAAGATATTGAAAACTCAGGATTTAACGCTTTTGCCAAAACACTCGATCTGAAAAATAACTTTCCAGGCGCTCGCGGGTTCGGTTTTGTGCGCCGGGTACCTCATGCCACACTTGCTGATTTTGTCGAAGAAGAGCGCCAGGAAACCTGGCCTGATTTTTCCGTTAAATATATTGCACCCTGGCAAGGAGAACATTTCATTATTGAGTATCTTGAGCCGCAGAATGTCAGCACGAATGCCAAAGCGATTGGGTTGGATATTGCTTCCGAGAAACAACGCCGTGAAGCCGCAACAAAAGCAATGAAAACAGGCAATGCCGCCATTACCAGGCCTTTGGCACTGCAATATTCAAATAATATAAGCCACAATTCTTTTTTGATTTTACTCCCGATTTACCTGAACGCGACTACTCCGGAAACAGAGAACGAGCGGGTAAGCCAGTGCTTCGGTTGGGCTTTCGCGCCCCTGAGCATCGCCGATATTATGCGGTCACAACGCTTTCATGACCCAAACCTGATTCTTACCTTAAGCGATGTAACAGACCCAGAGAACCCAGAAACCTTCTACCGCAGCAGTATGGAAAATGGCGCATACACCTGGCACCAGGATAACCATATTCTTAGCCGTACGTGGCGCTTTTCTATTTCCACAACCCCAGTATGGCTTGCTGGCCTTAATCTTTTTTCCGTATCAGGCACCTTTTTTATCGGCATCTTGTTTTCGGCAATTTTGGCATTGCTGGTCAATATTGCGGTGTCGCGCGCCAATGACCGCAGGCGCTTATCTGTTGAGCAGAGCAAACTAACCTTGATAGTGGAAAGCTCCGCTGATGCGATTATTGGTAAAGATATTAACGGCAAAATAATTAGCTGGAATACCGGGGCAGAGAAAATGTTTGGCTACACCCGGGAAGAAGCAATGGGCCATTACCTGTCTGACTTAATTATCCCTATGCGCCTGCAAAATGAAGAAGTCATGACGCTGAACCGGGTCAGAAATAAAGAAACTATCAGCGATATGGAAACGGTACGGCGGCGTAAAGACGGCAGCGAATTACAGGTTTCAGGGACTGTGTCCCCCATTCTGAATGCCAGCGGTGCTGTTATTGGTGCCTCAACAACCGTGCGCGATATCTCACAACAAAAAGAGAATGAACAGCGCATTCAGGAACTGAACCAAAACCTGGAGCAACAGGTACGTGAGCGTACTGCGGAGCTGGCTGGCCTGAACACACTGCTCAGCACGGTTATGTCTGCCACCTATGAATTCACTATTATTGCCACTGATTTAACAGGGATTATTCGGCTGTTTAATAAAGGTGCAGAACGCATGCTGGGGTATAGCGAGGAGGAAGTGGTTGGCAAAGTTACCCCGGTAATTATCCATGTGCCAGAAGAAGTCGAACGGTACAGTCAACAACTGAGCGCGGAAACCCACACATCTGTCCGTGGCTTTGATGTCTTCGTGCATCACGCCCGCCAGGGGCTCTCAGAGCAGCGCGAATGGACTTACGTGCGTAAAGATGGCAGCCGTTTCCCGGTGCGCTTAGTTGTCACAACAATGCACAATGCCACTGGCGAACTGACCGGTTATCTGGGTATTTCAATGGACATTACCCAGCAACGCCAGGCGCAACAAGCTCTTGAATCAGCAAGGGATCAACTTCTGAGTACAACCCAAACGTTATTGACAGCCTCAAAAACTGCAGGGCTTGGGATATGGCGCTGGAATCTGGCAGATAACTCGCTGGAATGGAATGATCTGATGTACAGCTTTTACGACCTGCCCACCTCTCTGGAAGGCAATGGGTTATCACTGAACCACTGGGAATCGCGCATTCACCCGGATGACCGGGAACTGGCAATACAGCAATTACGTGATGCCGTAGATTTAAACCAGGAATATACACCTGCATTTCGGGTGGTTCAGCGAAACGGTGAAATACGTTACCTGCAGGCTGGCGCATATATAGAGCGAGACCACCAGGGCCAGGCGGTTCGCGTTACCGGCATTAATCTTGATGTCACAGAAGACCATGTTTTGCGTGGCAACCTGATTGAAGCTAAAGAACAGGCTGATGCGGCTAACGCCGCGAAATCCATGTTCCTGGCGAATATGAGCCATGAAATACGCACGCCAATGAATGCCGTACTGGGCATGTTGCAGTTGTTGCTTAAAACCCAACTGGCACCGCGCCAGTATGATTTTGCTGAGAAAGCCCATATTGCGGCGAAGTCACTGCTGGGTTTACTCAACGATATTCTGGACTATTCGAAAATTGACGCCGGGAAACTGGAGTTAGATAACCAGCCCTTTAATATCAATAAGCTGATGGAGCACCTGGCCATAGTGATGTCAGGCAACCTCAACAACAAATCCATCGAATTACTTTTCGACCTTGATAGCCAACTGCCACCAGACCTGACCGGTGATGAAATGCGCCTGCAACAGGTGCTGATAAATCTGGTCAGTAATGCCATCAAATTTACCGAACAGGGCGAAGTAGTGGTGACCACCCTCATGCTGGCAATGACCAGCCACAGCGTCACCCTCAAATTCAGCGTTTCAGATACGGGGATTGGGATTAACCCGGACCAACTGGCACGTATTTTTGATGTGTTTACCCAGGCAGAGGCATCCACATCCCGCCGTTATGGTGGCACCGGATTAGGGTTGGTAATCAGCCGCCGGTTAGTCGAAAGCATGGGCGGTGAACTGGTGGTACACAGCACCGAAGGGAAAGGGAGTGACTTCTCATTCAGCCTGACCTTACCACGCGCAGATGGGAGCAATTGGCAACCTCTTACTTTCCCACAACCTGCGCCTAAAACCCTGGTGGTGGATGATAACCCGGTAGCCAGAGCCCTGCTGGAGTACCAGTTAACCACCATGAACGTTCCGGCAACCAGTACCAATAACCCGGATGAGGCGATAAAGTTGATTGCGCTGGCAGCCCAGGAGGGCAACCCTTTCGATGTTGTATTACTGGACTGGATAATGCCAGAAATGGACGGGTTGGCTTTAGCGGAACATATTCGCTACCAAATGAACCTGGCCACGATTCCTACGCTTATTTTGGTCAGTGCGGCTAACCATGCCGATTTGCCTGACACGCACAATTTCCCGATGCTGGATAACGTGCTGACCAAGCCATTAACACCCGAACAGTTGTTTACTGCAATAAATCTTGGCAGAACCCATGCAGAGGCTATCACACACCCCCAACAGCACCGCCTTGCTGGTGTGAATATTCTGGTTGTAGAAGATAACCCGTTTAACCAAATGGTTATCAGCGAATTTTTAACCAGCGAAGGTGCCAATACGCGCATTGCCAGTGGCGGAGAAGAGGGTGTGCGAGCCGTGTTATCCGGCAGAAAAATGTTCGACATCGTGTTAATGGATGTGCAAATGCCGGATATTGACGGCCTGGAAGCCACCCGTCGCATTCGTGCCAACCCACATTTTGCAAACCTGCCGATTATTGCAATGACTGCCAATGTCAGTGCATCGGACCGGCAAAACTGCCTTGATGCGGGGATGAATGACCATATTGGCAAGCCACTGGATTTTAATAACGTTATTACTACTCTCTCCCGCATGTTAGGGCGCACGCAAACAGCATTCGCTCCTGTACCCAGCAACCTACCCGGATTTTTACAACGCACAGGTGGAAATGCTGGCATGTATCAAACATTACTCAATGCCTTTCTGCCATCTTTTACTTCATTACAGAACGAATTACGCAGTGCATGCCTGGCAAAAAACTGGCCTGCGGCAATGGCCGTTATACATACCATGAAGGGAGCCAGTGGTTCCGCCGGGCTGGATAAGCTATGGGCCTGGTTAGTTGAACAGGAAACAGCGCTAAAAGTGTCTGACGATAACGGGAAAGCGAGTTTGTTTGCCATATTGCCTGATGAGATTGAACAGCGCACACAAAGTGAATACGCGGTACTGATGGCGCAAATCACTGCACTTATTGCTGAAAAAGAGAACGATGGCGGCCCTGGTTCTGAACCGGCCCAACCCATCACTGAGATTATTCAGTTGTTACACCGCCACCTGGATAACAGCAATATGGAAGCGTTGGGGCTGGCGAAATCATTGTGCCATACGCTGGCGGAACAGCCTGGGTTAACCCCTGAGCTTAACCAACTGGTACAGGCTACAGAGTCTTTGGACTTTGAGCTGGCGAAACACCTCTTGATAAAGATACAGGAGCAGGTACATGTGGAATAAGGTTTTGGACGAATATGCCCTGCGCGGCTATAAACCACGCATTCTGATAGTTGATGATCAGCCCGTGAATGTTCATACCCTGAGTGCTGTGTTCCATGGTGAACTGGATGTCATTGTCGCGACCAGTGGTGAAAAAGCACTGCACCTAGCGCTGAACCAGAAACCCGATCTGATCCTGCTGGATATCGTGATGCCAGATATCGATGGCTACGAAGTGTGCCGTCGGCTGAAAAATGATCCTATTACTGAGTGGATCCCGATTATTTTTGTCACTGCTGAAACTGAGGCCGATGTCGAAGCATATGGTTTTGAAATTGGCGCTGTTGATTTTATAGCCAAACCCATTAATCCGGCGATTGTGCGTGCCCGGGTCATGACACAGCTTATGCTCAAGCTGTATATGGACAATATGCGTGAAATCGCCTGGCTGGACGGCCTGACGGGGCTGTATAACCGGCGGTGGTTTGATGAAATGTTAAAACAAAATTGGTTGTTATGCCGCCGCGAACAGCGACCCCTTGCCATCATTATGCTGGATGTCGATTTTTTTAAACGCTTTAATGATAGCTACGGGCACCAGAAAGGTGATGACTGCCTCCGGGCAATTGCCGTCGCACTAAAAGGCACACTACGCCGCCCTATGGATATGGTTTTCCGTTACGGCGGCGAAGAGTTTACCTGCCTGCTTCCTCTGACTGATCTCGCTGGCGCACAGGAACGAGCTAACGCTATCCTCAGTGCAATAAAGGCGCTTAAAATTCCCCATGCAACGTCACGCGTCAGCCCGTTCGTGACTATCAGTATTGGCATTGCCGCTACTACCCCTGAGCAGGATAGCGGCGAGGAAGACTTACTTAATCACTCCGACCAGGCGCTGTACCAAAGCAAAAGCGATGGGCGCAACCGCATCACAACCTGGTCTGGTGATAAACCCGATACTGACACGGTGGTGTAAGTTTTACGCCACTTTGCTATTACGCCGAGCCGTCAGCAAATAGCGGTTAAAAAGCGCTGTCAGTGGGTTAGCGCAACCGAAGCAGACACCAGCTTTAGTTGAATAACGGTAGCGCCCGGCAATTTTCCGCGCCTGAATTTCCCCTGATTGCATCCCTTTTTTAATCTCGTAATAAATAACTTTCCCAGACGTCCCTAAAGCATGGTTAATCGCCTGGGCATCAGAAGCAGGATGTTCCCGTAAAAACGCGTACAGTTGTTCATAACGTGTCATCACACTCTCCTCATTATTCATCACGTAATCCCGCTATAATTACCAGGTTTTTCCGATGTTAAACTGGAATTGTTCTGATTTATCCCCACTGTACTTTTTCACGGGCTCGGCATAGGAAAAGACCAGCGGACCGAGTGGAGACATCCATTGCAAAGCAACCCCGGCAGAAACCCGGATGTCACCAGGATCGCTGTAATCCGGGATCCCGGCACTTTCGGTTTGTGCGGTATTTTTCCAGGTTGTGCTCCATACCGAGCCTGCATCCACAAATAACGAGGTACGCAGGGAATCTGCGTAACGGTCACTTACGAATGGCGTCGGTACAATCAATTCGGTATTTAGCACTGCCATGGCATTCCCCCCCACGGCATCTGAAGAAGAATCAAGTGGGCATGCACTGTAACTACTTTCGGAACCATTACACCGGTAATAAGCCGCCTTTGGCCCAATCGTGTTGGATGAGAAACCACGCACAGAAGACGAACCACCCGCATAGAAATTGTCGTAGAACGGCACAACATGCCCGTTCAGCCCTGCGGCGTAACCAGCCCGTAAGCGCTCCATCCATACCCAGGATTTACTGCCGGATAACGGAACATACTGAGTGGTATCAAAAGACAGTTTGTAATAACTGTTATCAGACCCCGGTACTGTCACTTTACCGGTCAGGCTGGTTTTATTACCCGACTGCGGGAAATAGCCCCGGTTCAGATTGTTGTATTGCCAGCCCAGGCTGGCAAAGTAATCATTGCCGCTATAACTTGCCCCGCTGTCGCCATCTTTGGTCACCACCTTCGGGTTAATATTCTGCGAACTGAGGTAATTCCAGATGGTCAGTTCCGGGTCCATGTTGGTTAAGCGGTTATGGACATAATCCAGCCCCAGGTTCAGGCGGTTATTTTCACTGACGGGAAATCCCAGATTGCCACCCACCCCGTAACTTTGCAGGTTATAACTGGCTTCATCGGAATCGGAAGCATCGTAACTGTTATAAAAAATCTTCCCGCCAAGGCTGACCCCATCTGGGGTAAAATAAGGGTCAGTAGCAGACAATTCGACATACGACTGGTAACTGTTACGTGTGCCATTAAAACTCACGGTGTTACCTGTACCCAACCAGTTATCCTGGGTCACGCCCAACTGGTAGCTCACACCGCTGTCTGTTCCATACCCCAGCCCTACATTAAATGAGCCTGTATTACGCTCTTTCACGGTGTAGATAACGTCCACCTGGTCCGCTGTGCCGGGAACCGGGCGAGTTTGGGTTTCCACTTTCTCGAAGAACCCAGTCCGGTCAAGCCGTGCTTTCCCCTGCTCAACACTCTCGCTGTTCAGCCACCCGCCTTCCATTTGCCGCATCTCCCGGCGCAGCACTGAATCACGGGTTATATCATTACCTTTGAAAATGATACGGCGCACAGTAAATCGTCGCCCGGCATCCACTTGCATATGCAGCACCACCCGGTGAGTGGTGTCGTCAATCTCTGGCTGGGTTCGGACAACAGGCGAAGCATAGCCATATTTCCCCAGCAATTTTTTAATGCTTTCTTCTGCCTGAGTAATCCTGGCACCACTATATAAAGAGCCTTTGGGAAAGGTCGCCAGTTTCTCTATTTCACGGCTATGCCCTGCCAGGTTGCCTGTTACTAAAGTGCGGCTAATCTGGTAGCGGGCACCTTCATGCAGGTTAATCGTGATATAGAGGGATTTTTTATCCGGAGTCATACTGACCTGAGTGCTGTCGATAGCAAAACGCGCATAGCCTCTGTTAAGGTAATAACTGCGTAATGTTTCTAAATCACCGGCCAGTTTTTCTTTCTGGTATTTTTGGTCTGCCAATACGTTCCACCAGGGAACATCGTCACGTAACTGAAAATTTGCCAGCAGCGTTTCACTACTGAAAGCATGGTTACCAACCAGGTTTATCTGGGCTATTTTGGCGGAAACACCTTCCTGGAAGACAAATTTCAAATCGACCCGGTTACGGGGCAGTGGTGTAACCACGGCTTTTACTGTCGCACTGTATTTACCCACACTGTAGTAAAACGACTGTAACGCCTGCTCCATATCAGAAAGTGTATTACGGTCAAGCGCACTGCCAACGGTAATCCCCGAGGCATCCAGATTTTGCTTTAATAACTCGTCTTTGACCGATTTGTTTCCGGCAAAATTGATGCTGGCAATGGTTGGTTTTTCTTTCACCTGCACAAATAACGTACTGCCATCACGTGAGATAGAAACATCTTCAAAATACCCTGTGGCATAGAGTGCCCGAATTGCATTGCCGATATCCTGATTACTTACGTTTTCTCCCTGGTGAATTGGCATACTCAGTAATGCAGCCCCAGGCGTTACTCTCTGTAATCCCTTAAACTGAATATCATTCACGGTGGTGCTTTCTGCAGCCCAGCCAGCAACTGATGACAGCAATAAACTCAGAAGCCAGTAATGCTTAATTTGCATAATCTCTTCACTATTCAGTAATAAGGTTTTCTATACATAGCAAGTAAGCCTGTTAACCGGGTTATTCCATAGAGGCAACTGACTAAATACTTACAGACTCATGGTGCCGAAAAGTAACCATGAAAAATGGTGAAACAATGAAGAAAAAATGAATGCAATAACATTTCCATCGACAATTAAAATAAAAAATTATTTTTCAAAGCCCCAGTGAACTTCCATGAAACAGATTTGTCTCACAATCATTTGTGAATAATAAAAATTAATTATTTTACTTATCGCTCTAACAAAATGTCTTTGCATCAGCTAGAAATAATGGCCAAACAACAACCATGGATAAATGTACTGGCTAGCCTGAGATAACGGAATAACAAGTACTATTAATCAGGCAGGACAAACTCTCATTGAATATTACTGGAGAAAGCACAATGTTGTACCAACCCGGCCCCTGGTCGTTAACGAAAGATGGAAAAGTGGCTGATGCCAATGGAAATTGCGTGCTTATACAAGGTTTTTCCAGTGGCCTTCCCGGTGGTGAAACAGCCGCTAACACCCACCTTTGCCTCGCGGCACCTGAGTTGGTAGAGGCACTGATTCTCAACTGCCAATTATTGCAGACCTGTGCTTCTGAAAATATTGAGTTTCAGCATGCAATTGCTCAGGCAAACACACTTCTTTCCCGTATAAATAGTCAGGAAATAAGTTTCTGAGTTATACAAATTCCGGGCAATGGGTAAGTTGCTGCCAGCACCTTACCTGCTTGTGCTGTATTAACTAGCAACATGTTTTTAACTACCCTGGCTGTAAAACGTTCAAGGTTAAATATTCACCCCTCGCACAGCTGATTCATATTTCCTCCGTTTTTTCGTCACGATTAACCGTTAGGTTAGAGCAACCAGAACAGAATAACTTTGCTTCACTTTGGTTAAAGCCTGTCTCCCGGTTTAGGCTTTAATATGTTTGACAACAAAGACATGCTGGTTATTTATTCTGGTATTTTCATTCCTAACCAATAAGTTGACTTTGCCCATCGCCTGGTGGGCTTTTTTTTCCCAGAGGCCGTCACTACTGTGAATGTCTCATTTGTGATTCAAAATCAAATCCATGTCACTTTTCGCTGTTTTTTTACTCAAGAAACAATCACTGATGCCGAAAACGTTAGTGGGAGCGTAACTCTTTTCCTAAACCCAGGTCTCAATGGCAACACATAAGAAACGTTAACTATGGTGTCATATAAGCTGGTTAATTTAAGAAATTTGATGATCGCACTGTCTGTCGGCAGCGTGCTGGCTACGGCTGCGATATTGCTTGCCCTTGTGTACCGGTTCCAAAGTGAAGATTTCCGCCATACAATACAGGTTGATAACACGGCATCGTCACATAAACTGGCTGAAAGTATTAACCATTATTTTCTTCAGGCACAACATGCCCTGGCCTGGAGTGTCAAAAATGTACCAGACCCCACCCAGCGCGAATATTTAGCACTGGAAGCCCGCCGTTTGTATCAGCAATCGCAGCTTTTTAACCGGGTTGCTGTCGTCAATGAGCAGAATGTCATTGATGCTATTTTCCCTGCAATGCCGGGCGATAACCACAAACCACTCAATTCACCCGGTAGCCTGAAAGCCCTGCAAAGCAAGCAACCGCTAATCAGTTTGCCGTATATTTCCACAGCAAGTAACTTCGTTGTTTTGCTCAGTTACCCATTAAATTCACCACAAAACCACCCTGCCGGTTATCTCGCGGGGGTGATTTATCTACATAAAGACAGTGAACTTAACCGGTTACTGAAAAGCTACCATTACGCAGAGGGCAACCATGTCCGTATTGAAACACCGCAAGGTACTGTCATTTACGACAGCAGCCGTAACCCGGAAGATGCATCAGCCCTGCTGGATGAACCCAGCCTGTCCGAACGTCTGTTAAAAAATACTTCTGGTTCATTCGAAGGGGAAATTCACCACCAAACAGCGCTTATCAGCTACTCAACTGTCAATGCTACAGGGTGGAAAGTAGTCATCTACTCACGCCAGACCGCTGTCAAAGCGATGATGGCATCATCTATAAGCCTGTCTGCGGGCATAATTATCCCGGTAATTATATTAATTTCGCTAACAGCGGCTTACCTGGCTTCTCGCATATCAACGCCGCTTACCCGCCTTGCCAGGGTAACAGAAAAATTCCCCGCAGATGAAAAGCTCAAGAATATTCTCAACATAAATGTCTGGTACTACGAAGCAAAGATATTACGCAAAGCGGTATATAAAAGTTTACGGGCAATGCAATATACTGTGTCCCGGCTAAATAATGATGCAATGACAGACCAACTCACGGCGTTATATAACCGTCGTGGGTTGGTTGAAAAAATGCGTGAACTTCCATCTGGAAGTAATATTATTATCCTGCTCGATATTGATAATTTTAAAAATATCAATGATAAATATGGGCATGACATTGGTGACCGCACATTAGTAACTCTGGCAAAACGGCTCAAAAACCTGTGCCGCAGCAGCGATATTATTAGCCGCTTTGGGGGAGAGGAGTTTGTTGTCGTTTTACCCGGTTGCCCGTTTGATACAGGCACAACTATTGCCGAGCGAATTCGTTTTGGTGTTTCAGGTTACCACGATGAAGGCGTTCCCGTGTTTACCGTTTCTATTGGTGTTTACGCTATGACAAATACCTCCGCTGTTCCTGTTGACCAGGCGATAAAAATGGCAGATATTGCTCTGTATGCAGCCAAAGAAGCCGGGCGAAATTGTGTTGTTACCCATCATCAAGGGCAATTGCGGCGCTACCCACAAGGAAATTTATTAGTTCACCCACCACAAAAAGTGGTGGCCGAAAAAGCGGTATCTAAAATCTGACTTAGCCAGACAGGATGTCAGCACGGAAGTGTTACACGGATAATTTAATTTAAAGCCACACTGAATCAAAATGCTATTCGTTCATTAGCAATGAAAGAACCATAAATTGGTCGTAAAATTAAAACAATAAAACAGCACTAAAGTAAAATACATTTATGCCTGTTATACATTCACAGTTACTTAAAGTAAATCAAGCAATAAGGCAGGTGTCTTTTATTATATCTTTGCTATATTATGTTTTTACCCTGGAAAATTCAGATTACGTGGGAGCCACGCGTATTCACCGTAATTTGATATATAGGATATTTTTAGCAAATAGCTGTATCCAGACACCTTAGTTCAAATTATCAAACGGCTATTCGGCCGTGAATGATGTCAGGATGGTTAATGATGAAAATAGACAGCGTACAATCAAGCTGGCTTGCGACAGGTAATAACCTTGCCAGCGACACATCAGCAAGACAACCTCTGGGTATTGAACGTAGTAGTGGCAGTTGGTGCCCGCAAACGGGCATGTGGCAAACAACAAACATTACGGCCAGTGCCGTTGTGGGCGTACAGAAAGGTACAATGATGCCCTGGCATCATGGACAGTCGGCTAACTGGCGACTGGTGGGCTATGACTACACAAGTGAAGATGCAGCATCATGATTATCAAAAAGAGTGGCGAAGAAGCTCGGTTTCGCCACTCTTTTTTGATTCATTACGGGCAGGTATTTATCAGTTTTTGCCCAGATACATTTTCTTAATGGGCCAGGCAAGATTTTTCGCATAGCCGGGCAAAAGATAGCAGTACAGATAACATTACCCGGTAAGCAAAGATACAAGGTGTACGTACCTTCCTATCGCCCTGCAAAAATATATTCGCAGTGAAAGATGACAATGCTGACAAGACTGTTTTGGTGAATTTACCAGTTATGGTAAAACATTCTTATACGGGAGGCCGCAATGCAGCCTCATGCGTATTGAATTTATTGTAAGGCGGTTAAATCAGGAAATCGTCTAATGATTTACCTTTCGCCATTGCCTCTGCAATAGGTTTTGGCGTACGCCCCTGGCCCGTCCAGGTTTTTACTTCGCCATTGGTATCAGTGAAACGATATTTGGCAGGGCGAGCAGCACGTTTGGTGCCCTTGGTTTTCCCACTGCTGGCTTGCATTAATAATGAAGGGTCCAGACCATCTTCTTCCATCAGGCTAAGAATAAGATTAATTTTCTCTTCTCTTTCTGCCATGATTTCGTTCTGAGCATGTTGTTCTTCACGCTTTTCTTCAGTGACGATCCTGACTTTTTCCAGAATATCTTCAAGCACGTCAATGGAGAAATCGCGAGCCATGGCACGCAATGTGCGAATGTTATTTAATTTTTGCAACTCAACAGACATTATAATTAGCCACCTTTCATTTAAATAAATAGAACTGTTATTTTAAACATTAAAATGAATACATTTCAAGACCACATAAAAATAGCAGCCACTCCATAGAGCCTAATTATAAAACACAGCGATGGTAAACCACCAATAAACAGAAGGTTTAATTCAGTTTTTTAAGAAAAATACATATACCCACATCAGATTAGCTGCACAGTAAAATAGACACTTTGATATTCAACCAGCATTTCAGTTACCACGCTGAAGGGCCATGAGAACGGGCTCATCACTGTTGCATCTTCTTCTCTGGTTACCACTCGATACCCTTTACCTTAGCAATAGCACCATCAGTAACAGAGTTGCATAAAAAGTCATTTTAAAGAATAAAAAATCAAAACAAAAATCAGAATAAAAAACTAAAAAAATGCATAAAAAAAGAAACAAACGCCCAAAGCTCAAAAAACACTCACACTTAAAGCATTTCTCGCTGACCGCGATAAAAACCCGGTACAGTTAACATTACACTGATAACCAAAAAAATACATAACTTATTGATATTAAATACAAATATCATAAGACATGGAGTTTAATGATATTACAAGGGCAAAAACCAGATCCGTAACGAATTTTATTGACAAACTTCACGTAAATAAAAATTTTACGCTAATTGCCGTTTTCTTATCAGTCATATAATCTATCAAAATTGAACTAACCCAATCACATAAACCATAAACAAACTTATTACTGGTACTTATCACCATTTTTAACAAGGAGCCCGGAACATGTTCTCGCCACAGTCACGCCTGCGTCATGCGGTTGCAGACACCTTTGCAATGGTGGTGTATTGCTCTGTTGTTGGCATGATGATTGAAATTTTTATCTCAGGAATGGATTTTCGCCAGTCTCTTTCATCGCGCCTGGTTGCAATCCCTGTGAACATGGTTATTGCCTGGCCTTATGGGCTCTATCGCGACAAGATAATGAGTTACGCACGTAAAGTGGGTGGTGGCAAAAAAGTGAAGAACCTGGCAGATATGTTTGCCTATGTCACATTCCAGTCACCGGTTTATGCTGCCATTCTGTTTACTGTAGGCGCTGACTGGCACCAGATTGTCGCGGCGGTAAGTTCAAATATGGTTGTATCAATGATGATGGGTGCTGCTTATGGTTACTTCCTGGATTTTTGCCGTCGCCTGTTCCGCGTTGTTGATACCCAACAACCGATTCATGCTGAAATTTAAGTGTATTATACGGCAGACCAGAAGAAGTGTTTCGCAACAAATAGCCAACGAAACGCGCCAGCAAGATTAAGTAGCAACAACCGGTATATCCTTTACTGCTCTTGGTATAAACCTGCTGGCGCAGTTATACCGCCTGTTGCTGATAATAGTTTAATGCCAGGGTGTATTACTGAATATAATACTTACCTGGCACCACCACTATCTAAGAAAAACTGTCATTCTGCCTGGCCAAACAAGCCAACTAAATAACGTTCCAAGGCAATACGTGAGCTGAACCCATGGGGAATGCCATAATGTGTTTGCTCATCACCACCTAACCACAGCGGAAAATGTTTATACAACCCGCTGGTTTTTATATCTGATGCAGGCTCTGCCAGTGTATGGCTTCGCTCTTTCATTGCCGGGTGAATAACCAGTGCAGTGCGACCCATCCTCGCTTCCCGGTTTACATAAACATAATTCTCTCCGCGGCGGTATCCGTATGCCCCCCGCTCCATACTGTCCATAATAAAACCTGCTTTCTCCAGAACGCGTGCCACCTCATCGGGTCGTAAATACATTGTGCTTCCTCATCCTCTCATTACAGCTTCGCAACCATACAGCATGGCTACAAGGAGATGCTTTCAGAATAGTCCAGAAACAGCCATTTACCGCAGTTTCTGCCAGAAAAACGTCATTCTGGCGTCTACACTGTTATCTGAATCACTTAAAAAAGGAGGTCCTGTGTTCAGAAAAAACAAACAGACACTTCAAGATATACCTGAAGACCAGGCAATGCAGGATGAGATAACGAATATTGCCAGTACGCTGGAAAAAGTGCTGGACGCCTGGGACAGCGATGCAAAAGACGAGCGCGACAATATCAAGCACCACGCCACACGCTTACTGAGCGAAACCCGGGCTCGCCTGAATGGGCATAACCGCCTGCAACAAGCCACTCTGGATGCTGCACATCATACGGATGAATGGGTGCGCAACAGGCCCTGGCACAGTATTGGCCTGGGGGCAGCGGCTGGCATGATTGTCGGTGCCCTGCTAACCCGTAAATAACCCCCCCTCCCCTTCAAACCCGGCACACAGCTGGGTTTGATTCCCCATACACCATAAGTATTCCCTCCCCCTCAAAGCATTTTTATTACGCGCCCTAAACACCATATATTGTATGGTTGATAAAAATTAAAACTACATCTAGTATCAAAAACACAAGAGCTCACCCAACGCTGTGCGTCAGGGTGTTTTTTTAACTTAAAAGATGAGAATACGAATCATGAGCATTAGCATTTACACCAAGAAGAATTGTGTACAGTGCCATGCTACAAAACGCATGCTGGCGCAACGCGCAATCCCCTTTACCTTGATTGATACAGACACACACCCAGAATGTGTGGAGTGGTTAAAAGGCCAGGGTTTTCTTCAATTGCCGGTCGTTATTACCGATAACTTACGCTGGAGTGGTTTTCGCCCGGATATGATTAACCGCCTGCATACACACTCCGAGGCAGGCGCATGAGCAACCTGGTGTATTACTCCAGTTCATCGGGTAATACCCACCGGTTTGTTGAACGGCTGGCAATACCCGCACTGCGAATCACCGCGCCACCGCACCCAATACTTCATGTCAACACACCTTTTATTTTAATTGTGCCGACCTATGGCGGTGGTGGCATTCAGGGTGCGGTGCCTGCACCGGTTATTCGGTTTTTAAACCAGGCGGAAAACCGCCGCCTGCTAAAAGGCGTGATTTCTTCCGGCAACCGAAGTTTCGGTGCGGGCTTTTGTCTTGCTGGCAAGGTAATCGCTGAAAAATGCCAGGTGCCCTGGTTGTACCGTTTCGAATTACTGGGAACACCTGAAGACGTCGAAAACGTGAGAAAGGGAGTAAAACAATTTTGGCTACAGCAACCCTAACAGCAACCCGCGAACAGGATTACCACGCGCTTAATGCCATGCTGAATATGTATAACAGCGTGGGGCAACTACAGCTGGATAAAGACAAGGCAGCCGTGAAAGCTTATTTACACCAGCACATTGCGCCCGCCACACGCACTTTTTCAACCCACGCAAATCGCCTGAAAACACTGGTGGATGAAGGTTATTACGATAGCACTATGCTGGCGCAGTACACCCCTGAGGAACTGGATACACTCTTTCTTGCCGCTGACGAATGCGGCCACCAATTTGCAACATTTTTAGGCGCGTGGAAGTTTTATAACAGCTATGCCTTGAAAAGCTTCGATGGCTCACAGTACCTGGAGGATTTTCCTCAACGTGCCTGTATGGTTGCCCTGACGCTCGCCAGGGGAGATGCCGGTTTCGCTGCACTTTTGCTCAGCGAAATACTTAGCGGACGCTTTCAACCTGCCACCCCCACCTTCCTGAATGCTGGCAAGCAACAGCGTGGCGAACTGGTTTCCTGCTTTCTGTTACGTATTGAAGACAACATGGAATCCATTGGCCGGGCGGTAACGCATGCGTTGCAGTTATCCAAACGGGGTGGCGGTGTAGCCTTTGTGTTGTCTGCGCTACGCGAAGCGGGCGCACCAATAAAGAGAATCGAGAACCAGTCTTCCGGTGTCATACCAGTAATGAAAATGCTGGAAGATGCGTTCAGCTATGCCAACCAACTTGGTGCCCGCCAGGGCGCGGGAGCGGTCTGGTTACATGCGCATCACCCCGACATTCTACGTTTTCTGGATACTAAAAGAGAAAATGCCGATGAAAAGCTACGCATTAAAACGTTATCACTGGGTGTGGTTATCCCGGATATCACATTCCGGTTAGCCAAAGAAGATGCGCAAATGGCACTGTTTTCACCCTATGACGTTGAACGGGTGACCGGAAAGGCATTCTGCGATATCAGTATCAGCCAGCACTATGATTCACTGGTAGCTGATACGCGTATCCGTAAGCGCTGGGTTCGCGCCAGGGATTTCTTTCGTATTCTGGCGGAAGTTCAGTTTGAGTCGGGTTACCCCTATATCATGTTTGAAGATACGGTAAACCGCGCCAACCCGATTGCAGGTTATATCAACATGAGTAACCTGTGCTCTGAAATTCTGCAAGTCAATCAACCCTCTGTGCTGGCAGAGAACCTCGATTATCTGCACACCGGTAAAGATATCTCCTGCAATCTTGGCTCACTCAATATAGCCCATACCATGGACTCCCACGATTTTGCTCAAACTGTTGAAACAGCCGTCCGTGCATTGAGCGCAGTGTCAGATTTAAGTGCTATTGAGTGTGTGCCTTCGGTAATGGCAGGAAATGCGTCGGCTCACGCTATTGGGTTAGGGCAAATGAACCTGCATGGTTTTCTGGCTCGTGAGGGGATTGCCTATGGTTCACCGGAAGCTATTGATTTCACGAATATCTATTTTTATACCATTGCATGGTATGCGTTAAGGGCTTCCAACCGTCTTGCTCGCGAGCGGGGGCAGCGTTTCGCTGGGTTTGAACAGTCTCAGTACGCAAGCGGTGAGTATTTCCAACGTTACACCAATAAATTGTGGCAACCCGAAACCGCCAGGGTACAGCAACTGTTTGACCGTTCGGCTATTCGTATACCTGACCAGGCGATGTGGAGCCAGTTGCGTGACGACATCATGCGCGATGGGTTATATAACCAGAATTTGCAGGCCGTCCCTCCCACGGGTTCGATTTCTTATATCAACCATGCCACGTCCAGTATTCATCCGGTCATTGCGCCTATTGAAATCCGTAAGGAAGGTAAAACCGGACGGGTGTATTACCCAGCACCGTTTATTAATGAACGCAATATGCATCTTTACCAGGATGCCTGGCAAATTGGGCCGGAAAAAATAATTGATACCTACGCTGCAGCCACTCAACACGTCGATCAAGGGTTATCACTGACACTCTTTTTCCCGGATACCGCAACCACTCGCGATATCAACAAAGCACAAATTTATGCCTGGCAAAAAGGTATCAAAACGCTTTATTACATTCGCCTGCGCCAACAAGCGTTAGCCGGTACAGCCGTTGACGGCTGTGTATCCTGCACGCTGTAAGGAATAACCATGAATACACAACGCCCTGTTACCGCGATTAACTGGAATCGGTTGATTGACCCTAAAGACCTGGAAATCTGGAACCGGCTGACGGCCAACTTTTGGTTACCCGAAAAGATCCCTTTAGCCAATGACTTACCATCCTGGCAGACCCTGAGCCATGATGAGCAAACACTGACAATTCGCGTATTTACCGGCTTAACCCTGCTCGATACCGTGCAAAACACTGTTGGCGCCCCAGGCCTGATGCCCGATGCGCTCACCCCCCATGAAGAAGCCGTGTTGTCCAATATCAGCTTTATGGAAGCAGTACACGCACGTTCATACAGTGCTGTCTTTTCGACCTTGTGTTCAATGCAAGAAGTGGATGCAGCCTACCAGTGGAGTGAAGAGAACCCGTGGCTGCAACACAAGGTTGAGTTAATACTTCAGTATTACCGTGGTGAATGCCCATATCGTAAGAAAATTGCCAGCGTTTGCCTGGAATCATTTTTATTTTACTCTGGATTTTATTTACCAATATTCTGGTCTGGCAGAGGAAAATTAACCAATACTGCAGACCTTATTCGGCTTATTATTCGTGATGAAGCAGTGCACGGATATTATATTGGTTATAAATATCAGCAGATGGTGGCATCACTGAGCGCGCAGAAAAAACAAGAACTGGAAAACGAAGCCGCCGATTTGATTATGAACTTGTATGATAATGAAGTGTCTTACACGCAAAGTTTGTATCAGCAGTCGGGCCTGGTTGATGAAGTGATTGCCTTTCTTTGTTATAACGCCAATAAGGCATTGATGAATCTGGGCTATCAGGCGCTGTTCCCGGGTGAGATGTGTGATGTAAATCCAGTAATTTTGTCTGCGCTATCTCCTGGCGCAGATGAAAACCATGATTTTTTTTCTGGCGCTGGATCTTCTTATGTCATTGGGAAAAGTCTGCAAACTGAAGACGAAGACTGGAACTTTTAATTGCCCCCCTGCGGGGAAAGGGTTTACTTTCCCCGGTTACAGCCGCCACCAGCAGGCTCTCTACCCAAACGTATATGGCATTACCTGTTCACGTTCACGGCTGGCATGGCGGCACACTTTTCGTTGAGCGTGTTAACCGCCTGTGGGGAAAATTATTATACATACTGGCTAACAGTTATTTACCATTACAACTGTATTACACAGCGGAATAAGTCATTGATACAGCCATCTCATTTTCCGTACTGAATCATACAGTTCTCCAGCAATATCTGCTTAAAACCTGAACATTGTATATACTGACTTCATATATTTTACAGAAAATTGTCCCTTGCATCCCAGCTCTCTCAGCCCTTATATCATGGGGTTTGTGGAAAAATATTCAGTTATAGATCACACTTCCATATGAGAGTTAAGGGTTGTCTCAAATTCTGAGTATGTTAGGGTATAGGCAACTAATATTTCCACCAGGACACTTATAGCTTTTAAACAATAACAGGAAAACCATTATTGCATGGCAATTAAATTAGAAGTTAAGAACCTTTATAAAATATTTGGTGAGCATCCCAATAGAGCTTTCAAATATATAGAGCGCGGTTTATCAAAAGAAGAAATTCTTGCCAAAACCGGTCTCTCCCTGGGCGTTAAAGATGCCAGTCTGGCCATTGAAGAAGGCGAAATATTTGTTGTTATGGGCTTATCCGGTTCGGGTAAATCCACATTAGTCCGCCTTCTCAATCGTCTGATTGAACCCACTCGTGGTCAGGTATTGATCGATGGCACTGACATTGCCCAGGTTTCAGACGCAGAATTGCGTGAGGTGCGCAGAAAGAAGATTGCAATGGTCTTTCAGTCCTTCGCGTTGATGCCGCACATGAACGTACTGGAAAATACCGCTTTTGGTATGGAGCTGTCGGGCACACCAGTTGCTGAGCGCGAAGAAAAAGCGCTTGATGCACTTCGCCAGGTTGGGCTTGAAAACTACGCGCACAGCTACCCGGATGAATTATCCGGTGGTATGCGTCAGCGCGTTGGTCTGGCCCGTGCACTGGCAATTAACCCAGATATTCTGTTGATGGATGAAGCGTTCTCTGCGCTCGACCCATTGATTCGTACCGAAATGCAGGATGAGCTGGTTAAGCTTCAGGCCAAACATCAACGTACAGTTGTGTTTATCTCCCATGACCTCGATGAAGCGATGCGCATAGGCGACCGTATTGCCATTATGCAAAACGGCGAAGTCGTGCAGGTAGGTACACCTGATGAGATCCTGAATAACCCGGCAAATGATTATGTGCGCACCTTCTTCCGTGGTGTGGACATCAGCCATGTGTTCAGTGCCAAAGATATTGCACGCCGTTCACCCGTTGGGCTAATTCGTAAAACGCCCGGTTTTGGGCCACGTTCGGCAATTAAACTGTTACAGGATGAAGACCGTGAATATGGCTACGTGATTGAGCGTGGGCAAAAATTTGTCGGTATCGTCTCGATTGACTCTCTGAAAAAAGCGCTGTCTGAAGGCCAGGGGCTGGATGCCGCCTTACTGGAATCACCCACATCTGTTTCAGGAGAAACGCCGCTTAATGAGCTGCTCTCCACCGTGGGCCTTGCACCTTGTGCGATTCCTGTTATCGACGACAACCAACACTATCTCGGCATTATCTCTAAAGGGACACTGCTGAAAGCCTTAGACCGGGAGGGAGCAACGAATGAGTAACGCAGCAAATCCATGGGATGCCAGTGGCGCAACAACAGATGCAGCAAGTAATGCAGCATCTTCAGCTGATGCCTGGGGTTCACCCGCTTCATCTGGTAGTTCCAGCGGCGCAGCCGATTGGTTAAACAGCGCACCGGCCCCCAAACCCGAACACTTTAACTTTATGGATCCGTTCCATAAGACGCTGATCCCGCTTGATAGCTGGGTCACTCATGCCATTGACTGGGTGGTATTTCACTTCCGCCCGGTATTCCAGGGCATTCGTGTTCCTATTGATTACATTTTGAGTGCCTTCCAGCACTTGCTGACAGGTATGCCGGCACCAGTGGCAATCCTGATTTTCGCCTTAATCGCCTGGCAGATGTCTAACCTGGGCATGGGGATCGCCACACTGGTCTCGCTGGTTGTCATCGGTGCCATCGGTGCCTGGTCACAGGCTATGGTCACACTTGCACTGGTGCTCACCGCATTATTGTTCTGTGTGGTGATAGGCCTGCCAATGGGGATATGGCTGGCGCGTAGCAAAAGTGCTGCGAAAATTGTCCGGCCAATACTGGATGCCATGCAGACCACTCCGGCGTTTGTTTACCTGGTGCCTATCGTTATGTTGTTTGGTATCGGTAACGTCCCTGGTGTTGTCGTCACCATTATCTTTGCACTACCACCGATTGTGCGCCTGACTATTTTAGGGATTAACCAGGTACCGGCTGACTTGATTGAGGCTGCCCGTTCCTTTGGTTCCAGCCCACGTCAGATGCTGTTTAAAGTGCAGCTGCCGCTGGCTATGCCCACGATTATGGCGGGTGTGAACCAGACACTGATGTTGGCACTGTCGATGGTGGTCATTGCATCAATGATTGCTGTGGGTGGTCTGGGTCAAATGGTACTGCGCGGTATTGGCCGCCTGGACATGGGCCTGGCAACAGTTGGTGGCGTAGGTATTGTCATTCTCGCCATTATTCTTGACCGCTTAACTCAGTCTGTTGGCCGTGATGCACGCAGCCGGGGTAATCGCCGCTGGTACACCACTGGCCCGGTAGGCCTGCTGGCCCGCCCTTTCATCAAGAAGTAACGCTCAACAAGTCCAGGCAGTTCCGGCTGCCTGAGACTGCACCAGCACCTGGAGTCGCGACATCATCCAGGCACAACACATCATCGAATAAACCACTTTATCGGTTTTCGGTCTCTCATGATAAAAAAGGAATAACGATGCGACATTCTGTTCTTTTAGCCACAGCCTTTGCCACACTCGTTTCCACCAGCACCTTTGCGGCGGATCTACCGGGTAAAGGCATTACGGTCAAACCGGTTCAAAGCACTATCTCTGAAGAAAGCTTCCAGACACTATTAGTAAGCCGCGCGCTGGAGAAACTGGGCTACACCGTCGATAAACCCAGCGAGGTTGATTACAACGTGGGTTATACCTCTATTGCCAATGGCGATGCCACGTTTATGGCTGTTAACTGGAAACCCCTGCACGATGACATGTATAACGCAGCAGGTGGCGATAAAAAATTCTACCGCGAGGGCACTTATGTAACAGGCGCCGCTCAGGGTTACCTTATCGACAAAAAAACCGCTGAGAAATACCACATTACCAATATTGCGCAGTTGAAGGATCCGAAGCTTGCGAAACTGTTCGACAGTAATGGCGATGGTAAAGCAGACTTGACCGGTTGTACGCCAGGCTGGGGCTGCGAAGCGGTAATTAACCACCAGCTCAAAGCTTATGATTTAAGCAATACCGTGGTGCATAACCAGGGTAACTACGCCGCCATGATTGCGGACACCATTACCCGTTATAAAGAAGGCAAACCTATCCTTTACTACACCTGGACGCCTTACTGGGTAAGTGATGTTCTGGTACCAGGCAAAGACGTGGTCTGGTTACAGGTTCCGTTCTCTTCGCTGCCAGGCGCACAGAAAGGTGTTGATACCAAACTTGCCAACGGTGCGAACTATGGCTTCCCGGTCAACAACATGTACATTGTTGCCAACAAGGCCTGGGCCGAGAAAAACCCGGCAGCGGCTAAACTGTTTGCTCTGATGAAACTGCCTATTGCAGATATCAATGCTGAGAATGCCATGATGCACGCAGGCCACGCTTCTGAAGCGGATATTAATGGCCATGTTGATGGCTGGATCAAAGCACACCAGTCTGAATTCGATGGCTGGATCAAAGCCTCACTGGCTGCAGCGAAGTAAAACACCGCCACTCAGAACCTCCCTTCACGGGAGGTTCTTTTTTCTCCCGCACCACAAACCGCACGTTCTGCTACCCGATAACCGGGGCAAATTGTTTTTCCTCCATCAATCTTCGTTATTATCTGTGATTCTCACTGCAATTAACGAATTACACTGGCCATGACTCAACAAAATAACGCCTCAGCCAACACCAGCCCTTTGACGCCCGCGCTTACACTCCTGATGGCGGTAGCCACTGGGTTAGCTGTTGCCAGTAATTATTATGCTCAGCCACTGCTGGAGACAATTGCCCGGGCGTTTTCGCTATCCGTCAATCAGGCCGGATTTATTGTGACGACGGCGCAAATGGGTTATGCCGCCGGGTTGCTGTTGATTGTTCCATTAGGCGATATGTTTGAACGACGCAGATTGATTGTCAGTATGACGCTACTGGCTGCCTGCGGCATGATAATCACCGCCAGCAGCCATTCACTTAGCGTGATGTTGATTGGCACCGCGTTAACCGGGTTATTTTCTGTTGTGGCCCAAATACTGGTTCCTCTCGCGGCAACACTTGCTGCGCCAGAAAAACGCGGGCGAACAGTCGGCACCATCATGAGCGGGCTATTATTGGGAATTTTACTGGCTCGTACCGTTGCCGGAGCACTGGCGACCCTTGGTGGCTGGCGTACTGTATGGTGGCTGGCAAGTGGCCTGATGATTGCTATGGCATTGGCACTCTGGCGTATGCTGCCAACCGTAAAACAGGAAAATAGCCTGAATTACCCCCAATTACTGGCTTCGATTTTCTCGCTCTATTTTCACAGCCGAGTGTTACGTACCCGAGCGCTAATTGGCGGATTGATCTTTGCTCAATTCAGTATGCTATGGACCTCAATGGCGTTCTTACTCTCGGCCCCACCCTTTTCATTTTCCGAAGGTGTTATTGGCTTATTTGGGCTGGCTGGCGCGGCAGGAGCACTCGGTGCCCGCCCGGCAGGGGGCCTGGCGGATAAAGGCAAATCACACCTGACAACCACGGGGGCCTTAGTGTTACTGGTTGTAGCCTGGAGCGCCATTTTTATGGGGAAATTTTCGGTTATCCCTTTGATGGCAGGAATTGTGTTGCTCGACCTGACAGTCCAGGGTGTACACATTACCAACCAGAGTGTAATTTACCGTTTATACCCGCAAGCGCGTAACCGGCTGACAGCCGGGTATATGACCACTTATTTTATTGGTGGTGCATTTGGCTCACTGGTTTCTGCGAGTGCTTACCAACACGCAGGTTGGCTGGGTGTTTGCCTGGCAGGTGCTGGCACTGGCTCTTTGAGTCTGGTTGTTTGGGCGTTGGGGTACCATCGCCAGGAGCCAGTCAGTGAGACATCACATTGATACACTACCGGGATGTAAGTGAATACCCACTTACATCCCGGTAACCTGTATATATCGCACTACACATAACCACAATGAAATGCTCTGGCTGGTATTAAAATAATTGCAGATATAAAAATGACAGAACCTTCCTGCTTAACAGAACCCACAACGACGGCCACCTGGGCTGAAGGATGTAAAGACAGCCTGCCGATTGTTATCAGCTACCTGCCTGTCGCCTTTGCTTTTGGGCTGAACGCCACCAAACTGGGATTTACTCCCCTCGAGGCCACTTTTTTTTCTTGTATTGTGTATGCAGGAGCCAGCCAGTTCGTGATAACAGCCATGTTATCTGCCGGCAGCGCCCTGTGGGTGGCGGCTTTAACTGTGATGGCGATGGATGTTCGCCATATCCTTTATGGCCCTTCACTGCAAAGCCGCATTCGCACCAGGCTAACAGGCTCGCGCACCGCAATATGGGCATTTGGGCTAACCGATGAAGTCTTTGCAGCAGCCACCGCCAAACTGGTGCGTGACAACCGCCGCTGGAGTGAATCCTGGATGATAGCCATTGCCCTGACATCCTGGTGTTCCTGGGTATTAGGCACGCTGGCTGGAGCCTGGTCAGGCAATGGCCTGCTTGATCACTGGCCTGTTGTGGAGGCTTCACTGAGTTTTATGTTGCCAGCGTTATTTTTAAGTTTTCTGCTGGCCTCATTTCAACGCAAACAATCCTGGTGTGTCGCTGCTGCGCTGGCTGGTGCCGTAATGGGGATTACGCTTTTTTCGATTCCAGCGGCGATTCTCTGCGGGATAGTCTGTGGCTGTACAGCCGCGTTGATTCAGGCATTTTACCAGGAGGCCAGTGATGAGCATTGATGTCTTTGTTCTCGGGCTGTTCGTTGGTTGTGTCAACTATCTGTTCCGCTACTTGCCTCTGCGCCTTAACCGGGGGAACAACCCACAGAACCGGCGCAGTGCAGCCACTATTTTACTCGACAGTATTGGTATCGCTTCTATTTGTGCCTTACTGGTTGTCTCTACTGCGCCAGATTTAATTCAGCATCACGAACATGCGTTACCAATTGCTATTGGTTTCGGGGTATTGATTGCCAGTTTCTACCAGTTACGCACCATCATTATCCCCACATTACTCAGTGCATTGAGCTTTGGCCTGGTGCTGAAACTCATGAGTGGCGGCTAGTTAGCAAACCTTAAGCGCACGAATAATCCATTTACTTTATTTATCACTATAGTTACTATATCGGCTGCAACTAATGAGGTTAATCTAATGGATAGTTCGTTCACGCCCATAGAACAAATGCTTAAGTTTCGTGCCAGCCGCCAAAAAACCTTTCCGTACCAGGAAATCTTACTGACCCGCTTGTGTATGCACATGCAGGGTAAGTTGCTGGAAAACCGTAATAAAATGCTGAAAGCTCAGGGTATCAATGAAACCCTGTTTATGGCGTTGATCACGCTTGAGTCGCAAGAAAACCACAGTATCCAGCCTTCTGAACTAAGCTGTGCACTGGGTTCTTCCCGAACCAATGCCACCCGTATTGCTGATGAACTGGAAAAACGTGGTTGGATTGAACGCCGTGAGAGCGACAACGACAGGCGCTGCCTGCACTTGCAGTTAACCGAAAAAGGTAAAGACTTTCTTGATGAAGTATTGCCACCACAGCACAGTTGTCTGCACATGCTCTGGTCATCACTGGATGAACAAGAAAAATCTCAGCTCGAAACAATCACGCGTAAATTGCTCCTGCGTCTTGACCAGATGGAAGCCGATGAAACCGTGCTTGAAGCGGTACGGTAACTCCCCCGCGTCGAATTGCAAGCCACAACCAGACAGATTCAACCTCAGGCCAGTTGATTAACCAACTGGCCTGTCTGATAAAAACAGGGTCATGCCGACCAAACCTAAGAAAATAATAAGATGGTGGAGAATAGTATGAGCGCAAATGCGGAAAATCAGGCACCGCAGCAGCACGCTAACAAAAAGAAAGGTAAGCGAAAGAACGCATTACTTTTCCTCACAACTCTTTTTGTTGTTATTGCGGTAGGTTACGGAATCTATTGGTTCCTGGTACTACGCCATTATGAAGATACCGACGATGCCTATGTTGCGGGAAACCAGGTACAGATTATGTCTCAGGTTTCCGGGAGCGTGACAAAAGTATGGGTTGATGACACCGACTTTGTTAAACAAGGCGATACGCTGGTCACTCTTGATCCAACAGATGCACAACTGGCTTTCGATAAAGCGAAAACTGCACTGGCTTCCAGTGTGCGCTCAGTTCATCAATTGATGATCAACAGCAAGCAATACGAAGCAAATATTGCTCTGCAAAAAACCGCGTTAACTAAAGCGCAGAATGATTTAAAACGCCGTGTACCATTAGGAACCGATAACCTGATTGGTAAAGAAGAACTGCAACACGCGAAAGATGCTGTCGCCAGTGCGCAAGCTCAGCTTGATGTTGCTGTTCAACAGTACAACGCAAATAAAGCAATGTTGCTGGGCGATAAAATTGAAGACCAGCCAAGTGTAAAACAAGCCGCCGCAGCTGTGCGTGATGCATGGCTTGCTCTGCAACGTACCAACGTTGTCAGCCCGGTAACAGGTTATGTTTCCCGCCGAGCAGTTCAGGTTGGCGCACAAATCAGTGCCTCCAGTGCTCTGATGGCGATTGTACCGGCTCACCATATGTGGGTTGATGCTAACTTCAAAGAAACCCAACTGGCGCACATGCGCATTGGCCAGCCTGCTACCGTTGTCAGCGATATCTATGGCGATGACGTGAAATACACCGGTAAAGTGGTTGGCCTCGATATGGGCACCGGGAGCGCTTTCTCACTGCTGCCAGCACAAAACGCCACCGGTAACTGGATCAAAGTGGTTCAACGCCTGCCTGTACGTATTGAGCTTGATGAGAAGCAACTGGAACAACATCCACTGCGTATCGGCCTGTCTACACTGGTCACTGTGGATACCAGTGATAATGGCGGTAAAGTGCTGGCAAGCGAAGTACGCAAAACCCCAGCCTATGAAAGTAATGCGCGGAAGATTTCTCTGGCGCCAGTTAATAAGACTATCAACGATATTATCCGGGCCAACGAAGGGTAAGCAGCGGAGGGTGTATGCCACAAAAACCGCTTGAGGGCCCACAACTGGTTGTCATGACCATTGCGCTGGCTCTGGCGACTTTCATGCAGGTGCTGGACTCGACAATTGCAAACGTCGCCATTCCCACCATAGCAGGTAACCTTGGCTCTTCGCTGAGCCAGGGCACCTGGGTAATTACCTCATTTGGGGTAGCGAATGCTATCTCCATCCCCATTACTGGTTGGCTTGCCAAACGGGTTGGTGAGGTAAAATTATTCCTGTGGTCCACGGCGGCTTTTGCCGTTGCCTCCTGGGCGTGCGGGATGTCCAATAGCCTGTCGATGCTGATTTTTTTCCGCGTCATACAAGGTGTGGTTGCAGGCCCGTTGATTCCGTTATCGCAAAGCTTGCTACTGAGCAACTACCCCCCGGCCAAGCGGAGTATTGCACTTGCGCTGTGGTCAATGACAGTAATCGTTGCGCCGATTTGCGGCCCTATTCTGGGTGGCTGGATCAGCGATAACTACCATTGGGGTTGGATCTTCTTTATCAACGTTCCTATCGGCGTTATCGTGGTTTTGATGACACTGCAAACCCTGCGAGGGCGGGAAACACGGACCGAGCAACGGCGAATAGACGCCATTGGGCTGGCACTCCTGGTATTAGGTATTGGCTGCCTGCAAGTTATGCTTGACCAGGGGAAAGAGCTCGACTGGTTCAATTCGAAAGAAATTATCATTCTGACGATTGTCTCCGTTGTTGCACTCAGTTTTCTGGTGGTATGGGAGCTTACCGACGACCACCCCATTGTGGATTTGTCGTTGTTTAAATCGAGAAACTTTACCATTGGCTGTCTGTGTATCAGCCTCGCTTACATGCTTTATTTCGGCGCAATTGTGTTGCTGCCGCAGTTATTGCAAGAAGTCTATGGCTACACAGCAACCTGGGCTGGTTTGGCATCGGCACCGGTCGGGGTTATTCCGGTCATACTGTCGCCCATTATTGGACGTTTTGCCCATAAGCTGGATATGCGCCGCCTGGTCACCTTCAGTTTTATTATGTACGCGGTGTGTTTCTACTGGCGGGCGTGGACATTTGAACCAGGCATGGATTTTGGCGCTTCTGCATGGCCACAGTTTATTCAAGGGTTTGCTGTTGCCTGCTTCTTTATGCCGCTAACGACCATTACGCTTTCCGGCCTGCCGCCGGAGCGCCTGGCCGCCGCATCCAGCTTGTCTAACTTTACGCGTACTCTGGCAGGTTCTATAGGGACGTCTATCACGACAACGATGTGGACCAACCGGGAATCACTGCACCATGCACATCTGACAGAATCTGTTACGCCGTATAACCCAAACGCGCAACAGATGTACAACCAGTTAGAAGGCATGGGCATGTCTCACCAACAAGCTTCTGGTTATATTGCCCAGCAAATCACTAACCAGGGGCTGATTATCTCTGCCAATGAGATCTTCTGGATTTCAGCTGCCGTGTTTATTGTCCTGCTGAGCCTTGTGTGGTTTGCCAAACCACCGTTCAGTTCTGGCGGTGGTGGAGGTGGTGCGCACTGACGCCCCACAGTAAGGTATTAAAACGTAAGCGCGAGTGTTGTTAAGCTCGCGCTTTTTTATTGCACCATTCCCTGTGCAGTACAGTGCAAAGCAAGCAGCACCAGCTGCAAAATATTTTTTGCCAGAATCCCACCTGCCGCCCATAAAAAAGAGAGGCTCACGGGCCTCTCTTCTGACTGATAACAAACTGATTCAGTTCACCAGAACTGATGGCTGTCAGATATGCAGTTCTTTCAGCGTCTCTTTAGGCAGCGCCAGTTCCTGGTTGCTGTTTACCCCTACACCACGTTCAATAATATGGCGGGCAATATCCTGAGCCTCAGACAGAGAATGCATTTCCCAGGTACCACACTGGTAAACGTTCAGTTCTGGGATCTGAGATTGATCCTGAACTTTCAACACATCATTCATCGCCGCTTTCCAGGCATCAGCAACGCGCTGTTCGCCAGGCTGGCCAATCAGGCTCATATAAAACCCGGTACGGCAGCCCATCGGGGAAATATCAATGATTTCTACGCCATCACCATTGAGGTGATTACGCATAAAGCCAGCAAACAAGTGTTCAAGAGTATGAATGCCACGTTCTGGCATAACTTCCTGATTCGGGATACAAAAACGCAAGTCGAATACGGTAATAGTATCGCCATGCGGCGTATGCATCGTTTTCGCTACACGTACCGCTGGTGCGCCCATACGGGTATGGTCAACTGTGAAGCTATCCAACAATGGCATCTGATCACCTCCGATAAGTGATTTTTTTAAAAATAAACTGAACTATTAATTCCGGGGCGAGTCTGAGTATATGAAAGACGCGCATTTGTTATCATCATCCCTGTCCTTAGAGATGAATTATTTGGCCACAGTAATGTGGCCTTTTCTTTTGGTTCACGCCTGACGAGCAAGCAGAGCCTCAAATGTTTCGCTATCGCTTTCTTCCAGCACTTTCTGGCGCGTTACAGACGCATCACGTTCACGGTCAAAATCAGCCTGAGTGAGAATCTCCAGCGGTTCCTTCATTAATAACTCGCGGTAATGAGCAGCCAGCGCTTTACCTGTACCACCAATACCATTATCGATCATAGATCGTAAAATACGCGCTGAATAGGTTAAATCTGGGTTCTCAAAGCTGGCAACCAACTGATCGCAAACATTCTGATAATCCGGAGTGCCCGCCATGTTATCCAGGGTTTGAGCCACACGGCGCAAATCAGCGAACAACGCCATACCTAATTCTTTCAGCGAGTGCTGTGTTGCCTGGCAGCCCGTTTCCAGCATGTCAAACATATCCAGCATCAGGCCCGGTTTGCGCCCTTCGATAATAACCTTGTTCCAGTTTTTACGGGTGCATGCCAATTCATCCTTGTTCATTTCTGGCGCATCAGCAAGCACACACCAAATCATAAACAAGTCGAGGAAACGTACCTGGTTTTCATCCACACCAATGGGCGAGAAGGGGTTAATATCGAGCGAACGTACCTCAATATACTCCACACCACCGCGCAACAGCGCATCTGAAGGCGATTCACCCGGCCGGGTAACACGCTTGGGCCGAATCGGGGCATACAGCTCATTTTCAATCTGCAAAATATTGGTATTCAGCTGTAACCACTGACCATTCTTTTGCAGCCCCAATTCGCTGTATTCCAGTGAAGGAGTATGGATAGCCTGTTTCAGGTTCTCAACATAGCTTGAAAGGTGGTTGTAAGTGATATTCAGCTGGCTCTGGGATTTATTGGTATACCCCAGGTCGCTCAGACGTAGCGATGTACCATATGGCAGGTAATACAAGCCATTTTCTGTCTGCTCAAAAGGCAATGCGCTCGGTTTTCCTTGCAGGAACGAAGAGCAAATCGCCGGTGATGCCCCAAACAGATAAGGAATGACCCAGCCGAAACGGTAGTAATTACGAATCAGGCGGAAATAGCCTTCTGAAATGGCATCTTTGCCACTCACGTCATCGGAAATGCCAGCCCTCGCTTGCCAGAAAGACAACGGCAGCGAAAAGTTATAATGCACCCCCGAAATAGTTTGCATCAATGCACCGTAACGGTTTTTCAGCCCTTCACGGTAGAGTGTTTTGAAACGGCCAATATTAGAACTGCCATACTGTGCCAGTTCAATCTCCTGCCCATTTTCAATAAAACACGGCATACTCAACGGCCACATCCGTTCATCACCAATGTTGTTAGCAGTATGACGGTGTAAATCCCGCATAAAGAGCAGCATATGGTCAATGTCACGGTCTACTGGGGTAATAAACTCCAGCAGGGCTTCAGCAAAGTCCGTGGTAATCCATTTATGTGTCAGCGCAGCACCAAGACGTTCCGGATGCCCTGTTGTGGCAAGTGAGCCATCAGGTGCAACGCGCAGTGTTTCACGTTCCAGCCCACGGCGAATACCCTCAACCGCTTGTGGATGTTGTTCAAGCCAGGCTAATGCCTGTGATACGTCAGGGATCAACTTGACCTCCCGCCTGTCAAAATTCTTCTGTTAAGCATAATTGTAATGGTTGACGAATAAAGGTCACTCCTGGCAGGTAGTAATCCTGTTTGCCGGAAGCGAAAGTTAACAGGTAGGCCACACTGTTTTTGTGTGCACTAACACCACACCCTTCCCTTTCGCACATCAACAACAATTACCAACCGGCTGGTTTACCCTTGCCACCATGCCATCCCTTGTACTGTTACCAGCATGATAAATACATAACGCAGTGCCTTACCCAGGCACAACCAGAGAACTACAGGCCCCCAGGACATACGTAGCCATCCGGCCATCAAACACAGCAAATCCCCAATCAACGGCAACCAACTCAATAGTAGCGTAACGGGGCCAAAACGATTTAACCACTGTAAGGCTCTGTCATGCCGATGGCTGGTTTTCCGTAAAGGAAACAGGCGCCCTAGAATAACGTTTGTCAGACCGCCAAGGCTATTGCCGATTGATGCGGTTATGACTAATAACCAGGGGGAACTTTTTCCGGCAAGTAATAACCCTGCCAGGACAGCTTCCGAGCTTCCTGGTAGCAATGTTGCACTCAGAAAGCTACTGGTAAATAAAGAGAGAACAGGTAACCAGTCACTCACAGTGTGCGAACATCCACAACGGCCATTCCTGCGCGTTGCGCTGCTTCAATGCCAAAATCGGCATCTTCGAATACGATGCATTTACCTGCCGACACGCCCATTAATTCTGCACAGCGTAAAAAAGTGTCGGGTGCTGGTTTATGATGCTCGACGTCATCAGCGGTTACTACTGCATCAAAATACTGGCGCAACCCCAGATGATTTAACAGCAACTCGGCCACCCGGCTTTCACTACCTGTCCCCACAGCCATCGGCTTTTTGCCGTACCAGGCTTTTACCACATCAATTAAAGGTAATGGTGTCACGCTGTCCAGCAACATTGTTTTGACCAGTGCCGTTTTTTCATCTGCCAGCGCATGAGGGGAAAGCGAGCCATTATTCCAGTTGATAATCGCCTCGGCGATTTGCCAGGTAGGTGCGCCATTCAGGGCAATAATGGCCTGGTCATCCAGCTGCATATCATAGCGAGCCAGTACGGTACGCCAGGCTTTACGATGCGTGGGCTCTGTATCCAGAATGGTGCCATCCATATCAAATATCAGGCCATCATACTGTGTATACATCGAAACCTCCGGCAAGATGAAAAGAGAGGCTACTTTAGCGCACCTGGTAATATTTGTCGCTGCCAAAGGTGTATTAGCCGCATTTACCTGCCGCATTAACCTTTTTAATAAAAAGGGAATTCTGTTTTATATAAACAGTGGCCAAAGCAGCAAAGCGCATCTGGGAAGCATAAGGGATATAGCATAGAAATAAAGCAGGCAAGCAGAAACCGATGAGTTTAAAACGGTGAATAATTTTTGGAGGTAATAGGATATTCAGGAAGGAAAGAAGATGGTGCATCCGGGAGGATTCGAACCTCCGACCGCTCGGTTCGTAGCCGAGTACTCTATCCAGCTGAGCTACGGATGCATCGGGTATAACATAAAACTGGTGCATAAAAGTAGAAATGGTGCATCCGGGAGGATTCGAACCTCCGACCGCTCGGTTCGTAGCCGAGTACTCTATCCAGCTGAGCTACGGATGCATCGGAATAACTACTTTACTGCCAACCTTTATTACTGCTAAAGCAACAAAGGACATAACGCATTCTGAAAGGCCCTGCACTGCATTACCTTTCTTACCATTGAGTTAACGATGGTAACCCCACGACCACTACACTGGTGTAGTGCGTTTACTACCCGCTATTGGTGAGTAAACAAGAGATGGTGCATCCGGGAGGATTCGAACCTCCGACCGCTCGGTTCGTAGCCGAGTACTCTATCCAGCTGAGCTACGGATGCAAAATGGCGGTGAGAGAGGGATTCGAACCCTCGATGCAGCTTTTGACCGCATACTCCCTTAGCAGGGGAGCGCCTTCAGCCTCTCGGCCATCTCACCACACGCCTCTTGCGAGGAACCCCGAAGAACTTGTTTCTGCTCATCGGCGTTGCGTGGCGCACATATTACTTTCTGAGACTTATAAGTCAAACAATTTTTCCGGAGTTCTAATCGTTTGCACATTTCACAAACAATTCGCCTGTTTTACCAGCGCGAAGTTGTTTTTTTACCCACAAATAAAGCCCGTCACCTCATTTACAGTGCGGTAATGCTATTGCATTAAAGGAATAAAAAGAGAAATGGCAAATAACAAAAACGCAGGAAAAGCCCATTAGCGGCAATGAAGGGAGCGCCTCGCACCAAATGCGAGACGCTTTAGATCAGTAGCTGGACTGTTGTGACTTTTCAGCCTGGATACGCTGGTAAATCTCTTCACGGTGTACAGAAACTTCTTTCGGGGCATTCACACCAATGCGCACCTGGTTACCTTTTACCCCAAGAACTGTCACGGTTACCTCATCACCAATCATGAGGGTTTCACCAACTCGACGAGTCAGAATCAGCATTCTTTGCTCCTTGAAAGATTAAAAGAGTCGGGTTGCTTGTACCCCGGCCTATCCATCATATAACGAGTACCGCCATGGATGACAAACACATATGTGTCAGAAGTCATTGCACAGCCTGCTGTTACTTAGTTTAGCCGATATACGACACTTCAACCCGACTTTATCATTTTTGCCAGCGCGTTAAAGTCTTAGCGCCATTTATTCACAAAATGGCGCACGTTACGCTTATAATTTTACAGTTTGGCTGCTACCCAGCTTTCAACACTGGCCAGCGCACCAGGCAGCGCCTGGACATCAGACCCACCGGCCTGAGCCATATCTGGGCGGCCACCACCTTTACCACCAACTTGCTGTGCAACCATGCCGATCAGCTCACCCGCTTTAATACGGTCGGTCAGATCTTTAGATACCCCGGCAATCAACGAAACTTTCCCTTCTGCAGCCGTCCCAAGGACAATCACAGTGGAACCCAGTTGATTTTTGAGGTCATCTACCATAGTGCGCAACATTTTCGGTTCAACATCGCTCAACTCGCTCACTAACAGCTTAATGCCTTTCACATCGATAGCTTTGCTGGACAGGCTGGCACTTTCTTGTACCGCCTGCTGAGCTTTCAGTTGCTGCAATTCTTTCTCAAGCTGACGTGTCCGGTCAATCACAGCGCGTACTTTATCGCCTAAATTGTGACTATCGCCTTTGAGCAATTGTGCTATATCTGCCAACTCGTCGTTTTGCGCGTGCATCATAGCCACCGCACCTTCGCCAGTAACAGCCTCAATACGGCGAACACCAGCTGCAGTACCTGATTCAGCAACGATATGGAACAAACCGATATCCCCGGTCCTGCTGGCGTGAGTACCACCACACAGTTCAGTAGAGAAATCGCCCATGCTCAACACACGCACACGCTCATCGTATTTTTCACCGAACAGCGCCATGGCTCCTTTCTCTTTTGCTGCGTCAAGGTCCATAACGTGGGTTTCAATCGGCAAATTACGGCGAATCTGAGCGTTAACAATATCTTCTACCGCGCGGATCTCTTCCGGCTTCATCGCTTCAAAATGCGAGAAGTCAAAACGCAGAGCTTTATCGTTAACCAATGAGCCTTTCTGAGCGACATGGGTACCAAGCACCTGGCGCAATGCCGCATGCAATAAGTGAGTCGCAGAGTGGTTAAGGCGAATACGTGACCGGCGCGCTTCATCAACCTGGGCATTCACACTATCACCCACTTTAAGCACACCCGCTACCACAGCGCCCTGGTGGCCAATTGCCTGGCCATATTTTTGCGTGTCAGACACTGCGAAAGTTGCATTAGCGGTTTTCAGCTCACCCGTATCACCAACCTGGCCACCGGATTCACCATAGAACGGGGTTTTATCCAGCACAACAACCGCATCCTGCCCAGCAGTAACTTGCTCTACTTGCTTACCATCGACAAACAGTGCAGTCACTTTGCCAGTCACGGCCAGTTCTTCATAGCCTTTAAATTCGGAGGCGTCATCAACGCGAATCATCGCATTGTAATCCGCACCAAAACCGCTGGATTCACGGGCGCGGCGGCGTTGTGATTCCATCGCCGCTTCAAAACCCGCTTCATCAACTTTGATGTTGCGTTCACGGCACACATCAGCAGTCAAGTCCACCGGGAAGCCGTAGGTATCGTACAGGCGGAAAGCTGTTTCGCCATCCAGGGTATCCCCTTTCAGTTGTGCCAGCTCTTCATCCAGCAGCGCCAGACCGCGTTCCAGTGTACGAGCGAATTGCTCTTCTTCCGTTTTCAATACTTGCTCAACCAAAGCTTGTTGGCGTTGCAAATCTTCACCTGCCGCGCCCATAACCAGAATCAATGGTGCAACCAGTTTGTAGAAGAAAGTGTCTTTCGCGCCCAGCATATTACCGTGACGAATTGCGCGACGAATAATACGGCGCAGGACATAACCACGGTTTTCATTGGATGGCGTTACACCATCAGCAATCAGGAATGCACAGGAACGAATATGGTCGGCAATCACGCGCAGTGATTTGCTGCCCAAATCCGTCGCACCAGTTACTTCAGCAACTGATTTGATAAGATTGCGGAACAAATCAATATCGTAGTTTGAATTCACATGTTGCAGAACAGCAGCAATACGCTCCAGGCCCATACCGGTATCGACCGAAGGCTTCGGCAACGGAATCATCTCCCCGTCAGCCTGGCGGTTAAACTGCATGAAGACGATGTTCCAGATTTCAATATACCGGTCGCCATCTTCTTCCGGGCTCCCCGGAGGCCCACCCCAAATATGGTCGCCATGATCATAGAAAATTTCTGAACATGGGCCACAAGGGCCGGTATCACCCATCTGCCAGAAGTTATCTGATGCGTATGGTGCGCCTTTATTATCGCCAATGCGAATAATACGCTCACGCGGAATGCCAACTTCTTTTTCCCAGATAGAATACGCCTCGTCGTCACTTTCATAGACGGTTACCCAGAGGCGGTCTTTGGGCAGATTGAACCACTGCTCACCAGTCAGCAGTTCCCAGGCGAACTGGATAGCATCATGCTTGAAGTAATCACCAAAGCTGAAGTTACCCAGCATTTCGAAGAAAGTATGATGGCGTGCAGTATAACCTACGTTTTCGAGGTCATTATGTTTACCACCGGCACGCACACAACGCTGCGCGGTTGTCGCACGCGAGTAGTTACGTTTATCAAGACCAAGGAAAACATCCTTGAACTGGTTCATCCCGGCGTTGGTAAACAGCAATGTCGGGTCGTTATTTGGAATCAGGGAGCTACTTGCAACAACCTGATGTCCCTTGCTATGGAAAAAGTCGAGAAACGCCTGACGGATCTCAGCGGTGCTCTTGCTCATAATTATCCTGAAATCAAGCTAACGGAGTCTTGTAAAACCACCATGATAAACGCTATTACGCTTTCATGTGCGCTTTTACCGGGAAAAAAGTGGGAATAAGATATGTTTTCTTAGCGGGGAAGTAAAATCCCTATGCGTTCAGTTGGTAAAAATTCTGTCACAGCGCATCATATTCTGAGTAAATCTGCTGTATCTCTTCCATGTAAAAACCACGATATTGCAGAAAACGCTGCACTTTTACTTTTTCCGGGAAGCCTGTGGGTAGCGGTATACCGAATTTACGCTGGGCGACATCCCGGGCCAGAGCACACCAGTCACCTTCAAAGGTGATGAAAGCGCTGTCAATATCTTCACGCGCTACGCCTTTTTGTTGCATTTCCTGGCGAATGCGCTGTGCTCCATACCCTTTACGGTAACGGCTTTCAATGAAACGCACAGCAAAACGGCTGTCATCGAGCCAGTTATGTTCACGGCATGCGTTAATAACCTGTTCAATCTCTTCTGGTTGAACCGTTGCTTGTTCCTGCTCTTTACTGAACCGGGAAGGTGTGGCGAGCTTACGGCGTAACTCCAGTTCACTATGGTCACGCATAGCCAACATACGCACAGCGCGTTCCTGCAAACCTCGCACCCGTTCTTCAGGTGTTTTCGGGGCATTTTTTTTCTTTGCCGGGTGCTGCGCGGTTACATGTTGCTGGCCGCGGGTTGCCTTACCTGATGATACTTCCGTTTTACCATGCTGCTGGGGCGTGTTTTGCCAGCCTGGCTGTTCGCCAGAATCGCTGGGTTCAACTGGATCAGAAAACAGCTTGGGTGTGGATGTGGGGAAACGGGGCATTGTGTGCGCTCCTAAAATTGTGTGCGCTCCAAAAATAGCTCAGGGCTGCCGAAGCAACCCTGACTATATTCACTACATTCATTCAAGGCGTTCATTCCAAACAATTACTCCAAACAACTACTCCAAACAATTATTCAAAATAACGGCTCAGAACAATCATTCAAAACTGCTTGTATGTAACCGGAACGACACACATTTAACACAACACGTTGGGATTAAAACTCTTCCTGCGCGTTATCTGCATGGTCTTCTGTTTCATCAGCAGAAAAATCAGGCGTACTATCCTGGTTATTGAGCAGCATTTCACGCAGCTTGCTTTCAATCACTTTGGCAACGGCTTCATTCTCTTTCAAGTAGTTAGTGGCGTTTGCTTTACCTTGGCCAATTTTGTCGCCATTGTAGCTGTACCACGCACCTGCTTTTTCAATGAGCTTATGCTTCACACCCAGATCCACCAGTTCACCGTAGAAGTTAATCCCTTCACCGTAGAGAATCTGGAATTCAGCCTGTTTAAACGGTGCAGCAATTTTATTCTTCACTACCTTAACGCGGGTTTCACTACCTACCACGTTGTCACCTTCTTTCACCGCACCAATACGGCGAATATCCAGGCGAACAGAGGCATAAAATTTCAGTGCGTTACCACCTGTAGTGGTTTCCGGGTTACCGAACATCACACCAATTTTCATACGAATCTGGTTGATGAAAATAAGCAGCGTATTGGATTGTTTCAGGTTACCGGCAAGCTTACGCATTGCCTGGCTCATCATACGTGCAGCGAGCCCCATGTGCGAATCACCAATTTCACCTTCAATTTCAGCTTTTGGTGTCAGTGCCGCAACGGAGTCAACAACAAGAACATCGACCGCGCCAGAACGCGCCAGTGCATCACAAATTTCCAAAGCCTGTTCGCCAGTATCAGGCTGCGAACACAGCAGGTTGTCGATATCAACGCCCAGCTTACGAGCATACACAGGATCAAGAGCGTGTTCCGCATCAATGAACGCACAGGTTTTCCCTTCGCGCTGAGCAGCGGCAATAACCTGCAGTGTCAGGGTAGTTTTACCTGATGATTCTGGCCCATAGATCTCTACAATACGGCCCATCGGCAAGCCACCTGCCCCCAGTGCGATATCCAGGGAAAGTGAACCGGTGGAGATCGTTTCCACATCCATAGTGCGGTCTTCACCCAGGCGCATGATGGAGCCTTTACCGAATTGTTTTTCAATTTGGCCCAGTGCTGCCGCCAACGCTTTTTGCTTGTTTTCGTCGATAGCCATTTTTACTCCTGTCATGCAGCCAGAGTGATTGCTCTATCTGCTGCGTCTCACGAATGCTGTTTTGTTGAACTGATTATACTGTACAATCATACAGTATCAAGCAATTTGTAGAAAATCTTCCGCCAGGGTTTTAAGAGCAAAGGCTGTCGCCTGGCGGCGCACTGCTTCTCTGTCACCACTAAAACACTGGCGGCAGGCGGTTACCTTCCCGTTTTGGCCTGCAAAACCAAACCAAACAGTACCCACCGGTTTTTCCGCACTTCCACCACCAGGGCCTGCAATACCACTGACCGCAATAGCGAAAGAAGCTTCGGCCGCCTGCATGGCTCCCAGAGCCATTTCACGGACAACCTGCTCGCTGACTGCGCCGTAACTCAGTAATGTTTCCGGGTGAACCCCAATCATTGCCTGTTTGGCGTCATTACTGTAAGTCACAAAACCACGCTCAAACCAGGCGGAACTCCCGGCAATATCAGTAATGACTTTCGCAATCCAGCCCCCGGTGCAAGACTCGGCAGTCGTCAGCGTTGCGTTCTGTTGCAGCAGCGCTTCACCTACCTGTTCACTGAGCTGCATTAAAGCCTGGTCGCTCATTATGTTGCTCATTGTACCTCCACTTTTTTTGCGCTGGCTACGCGTACCAGCCCATAGCAGCCGGAACGGTTCAACTCTGCGGGCTATGCCGAAAAACACGCCCGCAGCCAGGTATCCATTCTCGAAAGTGCTGCCCTTAGGGCACTATCTTATTGCCCCCGAGCCTGGGATACTGCCAGCCCCAATTGCCAAACCGCCATCGCATAATGGGTACTGTGGTTGTAGCGGGTTATGGCATAAAAGTTTGGCAGCCCGTACCAGTATTGGTATGAAGTCCCCATATCCAGCCGCAGCAGGCTCACTTGCTGATGATTACCAAGGGGTTGCTGTGGCGTTAAACCTGCCATTGTCAGCATCGATGGGCTGTATTTCGTGTTGTAACCGCTATCCAGGCCAGGAGCCTGGCCGTTTGCCATAATGGCGACCTGGTCGCCAGGCACCCACCCGTTAGCTTTAAAGTAATTAGCAACACTACCAATCGCATCAACCGGATCCCATAAATTAATATGGCCATCACCGTTGAAATCAACCGCATATTGTTTAAAGGAGGAAGGCATAAACTGCCCATAGCCCATCGCCCCGGCGAAAGATCCACGTAAATCCAGCGGATCATCTCCTTCAGAGCGTGCCATCAGCAAGAAGGTTTCCAGTTCCCCCTGGAAATAAGTGGCGCGGCGTGGGTAATCAAAGGAGAGCGTTGCCAGCGCATCAAGTATGCGGGTTTTCCCCATCACTCTGCCCCAGCGCGTTTCTACACCAATAATGCCCACGATAATTTCTGGCGGAACACCATAGACTTGCCATGCACGGTTAAGTGCATCCTGGTACTGATTCCAGAACACCACACCATTTTGTACGTTGTCGGGTGTAATAAATTTTTGGCGGTAACGCAGCCATGCGCCATTTGGCCCGGTGGGAGCGGTTGCCGTTGGTGCCTGCCTGTCCATCAGGCGCAGAACATAATCAAGGCGTTTCGCCTGAGATAAGATCTCGTGGAGCTGCTGGCGGTCAAAACCATGTTTACTGACCATCATATCAATAAACTGTTCGGCTACCGGGTTTGTGGCGAAATCACCACTCAGCACCATCTGGTTATGTTGAGGTTCCAACAAAAAGCCGCCAGACGGTGAGCCCTCAGTGGGTTCCGCTACTGGCGTTTGTGTTTGGGGTTTACTGCTGCACGCAGTGAGTAATAGCGCAACAGGGAGCATAAGAGCATAACGACGTTTCAGCATGAGTTGTCCATAAATAGCAGCCGAAATTAAAGTGCTTTAATGGTAAATCAACTTCCGGCTACCAGGTAGCGTAACAAGCACGAAAGCACAGGTTTTTACGATTCGTCCGGCATCCTTACCTCCATTCACAATTCTCCCCTCCTCCACGCATCGATCCTACCACTCAGTCGGTGAGGAAAACTTCTCGATCACGATCGATAATCTTTCACATCGAAATATTTATCTTTCACAATGAGATCAAGTTAACACATTTTAAGGTTTCATTTTGATTATGATAAGCCATCACTTCATAACAAGTGACCCTCACTACCCGACAGGAGAATAAGAATGATCGATGTCATAACACACAGTGCCGAATGGTTTATCGGGCTGTTTCAGAAGGGAGGCACCGTCTTCACCGGTATGGTGACAGGCATACTGCCATTGTTAATCAGTTTGCTGGTTGTCATGAATGCGCTGATCAATTTCATTGGGCAGGACAGAATTGAACGCCTTGCACAACGCTGTGCAGGTAACCCGGTATCACGTTACTTGTTGCTGCCGGTTATTGGCACATTTGTGTTCTGTAACCCAATGACACTAAGTCTGGGGCGTTTCATGCCAGAAAAATACAAACCCAGCTATTACGCCGCCGCATCCTACAGTTGCCACTCAATGAACGGTCTGTTTCCGCATATCAACCCGGGTGAGCTTTTCGTCTACCTGGGGATTGCCAATGGCCTGACAACCCTTGGCCTGCCGTTAGCACCACTCGCCGTCAGCTATTTATTTGTCGGCATGGTCACTAACTTCTTCCGTGGCTGGATAACCGACCTCACCACCTCCATTTTTGAGAAAAAAATGGGGATCCAGTTAGCCCGTCAGGTTCAACTTTAAAGGACAACCATTATGCGTAACGTTCAAATTGTTAAAGGCACTGGCGGATGGGGTGGCCCACTCACACTGGTTGCAGAACCGGGTAAAAAGATTGTCTATATCACGGCAGGAACACGCCCGGCGATTGTCGATAAGCTCAGCGAACTCACCGGATGGGAAGCAGTGGATGGCTTTAAAGAAGGTGAGCCTCCCGCCGAAGAGATTGGTGTTGCGGTTATTGACTGCGGAGGCACCTTGCGCTGTGGGATCTACCCGAAACGCCGTATCCCAACAGTCAATATTCATTCAACCGGGAAATCGGGCCCACTTGCTCAATTCATTGTTGAAGATATTTATGTTTCCGGCGTGAAAGAACACAACATTTCACTGGTGGGCGAAGGAGAAGCACAACCGGCAGAGCCCGCTCCTGTTGCCAAAGCCGTAGTACAGGCAGAAACAAAACAACAAGCAACACGGGACTATGACACCAGCAAAAAAATCACGGAACAAAGTGATGGCCTGCTGGCAAAAATTGGTATGGGGATGGGCTCTGTTGTTGCGGTTTTCTTCCAGGCCGGGCGCGATACCATTGATACCGTTCTGAAAACTATTTTGCCTTTTATGGCGTTTGTTTCAGCGCTGATTGGCATCATCATGGCTTCCGGGCTGGGCGACTGGATAGCACATGGGCTGGCACCTCTGGCAAGCAACCCTATCGGCCTGGTCATACTGGCGTTGATTTGTTCCTTCCCGTTTCTTTCACCTTTTCTCGGCCCAGGCGCGGTAATCGCCCAGGTTATTGGCGTGCTGATTGGCGTGCAAATTGGCCTTGGCAATATTCCACCGCACCTGGCACTGCCAGCCTTATTTGCCATCAATGCACAAGCCGCCTGTGACTTCGTACCTGTTGGGTTGTCACTGGCAGAAGCACGCCAGGAAACCGTTCGGGTTGGGGTGCCTTCCGTGCTGGTTGGCCGCTTCCTGACTGGCGCACCAACCGTACTGATTGCATGGCTGGTTTCCGGGTTTATTTATCAGTGAGGTTCAAAATGCAAACTATTTACCAAACCACCATTACTCGTATTGGCGAAAACGCATGTGATGCCCTGCTCGATAACATGCTGATTACTTTCCGTGAAGGCGCTCCTGCAGACATTGAAGCGTTCTGTTTTATCCATAGCCACGGAGCGCTGAATGCAGAACTGATGCCTGGCTGTACGTTGGAATTAGCCGGGCACAGCTACCCCGTCACCGCTGTAGGTTCAGTTGCCGGGCAAAACTTGCGGGAGCTTGGCCATATCACCCTGCGCTTCGATGGCAGTGAACAAGCGGAATACCCTGGCTGTGTTCATGTTGCAGGGCACACGCCCGGCAATATTCCCACAGGCAGCACCATCAAATTTATTGCTTAACAGGTTCCTTAAGGAGTTACACATGAATCAGGTTGCCGTTGTCATTGGTGGGGGGCAAACTCTTGGCGCGTTCCTTTGCCATGGGCTTGCACAAGAAGGGTATCGCGTAGCGGTTGTTGATATTCAAAGCGACAAAGCCTCGCGCGTTGCACAAAGCATTAACGATGAATTTGGTGAAGGCACGGCCTGTGGTTTTGGTGCCGATGCCACCAGCGAACAAAGCGTCATGGCTGTTGCTCGCGGTGTGGATGAGATTTTTGGCCGGGTTGATTTACTGGTGTACAGCGCAGGAATTGCAAAAGCCGCATTTATTTCCGACTTCGCACTGGGTGATTTTGACCGCTCATTGCAAGTGAACCTGGTTGGGTACTTTCTGTGTGCGCGTGAGTTTTCACGCCTGATGATTCGCGACAATATCCAGGGCCGCATTATTCAAATTAACTCGAAATCCGGAAAAGTGGGGAGCAAACATAACTCGGGGTACAGTGCGGCGAAATTTGGTGGTGTTGGTCTTACGCAATCACTGGCGTTGGACCTGGCCGAATACGGGATTACCGTGCACTCTTTGATGCTCGGCAACCTGCTGAAATCCCCTATGTTCCAGTCACTGTTACCGCAATATGCACAGAAACTGGGGATCCAACCAGACCAGGTTGAACAATATTACATTGATAAAGTTCCACTAAAACGCGGTTGTGATTACCAGGACGTACTGAACTTATTGCTGTTTTACGCCAGTGACAAAGCCTCTTATTGCACCGGGCAGTCAATCAACGTAACTGGCGGGCAGGTCATGTTTTAATACCGCCTGATCCCTTACCCTGCTGTGCGGGCCACTTCTTTTAGGGTAAGTGGCCCCAACCAGCGTTCAGCAGAATCTGGTTATTAATGCACTGTTGTTATTAAGGTTAAGGTGTGGCGACTAAGGCGTAGTGACTCAACGCTTACGGGTAACAGAATAAGCACAATGAAAGGAGACAACCATGGTTAGCGCGCTGATTACTCTCGCCGCCATTGCCTGGTTCTGCCAGATGGTTTTGGGGGCATGGCAAATATACCGTTTTAACCGGGCATTTGATGCCCTTTGCCTGAAAGGCCGGGTGGGCGTAGGCCGTTCTGGCGGGCGTTTTCGCCCCAGAGTACTGGTAGCTATAGCGCTCGATGAGCAAGAACGCGTCATTGATTCATTTCTGATGAAAGGCCTGACTATTTTTGCAAAACCGAAGTCACTTCCCAATATTCAGGGGCTATCAAAGCAACAATTACAATCTGATGTGATCTTTCCCCATGATCAGAACTGTCAGAATGCTCTATTATTAGCGCTTAAACTGAAACAAAGATAATTTCGTTTTGAACGCTTACGGCTTGCGAAATTATCATTTTGCAAATTTTGTAAGGTCAGCTAATGAAACCACGTCAACGCCAGGCTGCCATTCTTGAGCATCTGCAGAAACAAGGTAAATCTTCGGTAGAAGAACTGGCCCAGTTCTTTGCCACCACAGGAACCACCATTCGTAAGGATTTGGTGTTGCTGGAAAATGCCGGTACAGTCATTCGCACCTACGGTGGCGTTATGCTGAACAAAGACGAAACCGATCCTCCCATTGATCACAAAACCCTCATCAATACACATCAGAAACAAGAAATTGCACGCACTGCGGTGGGGTTCATTCAAGATGGAGACTCTATCATTCTTGATGCCGGAAGCACTGTGCTGCAAATGGTGCCGTTACTTGAGCATTTCAACAACATCACGGTAATGACCAACAGCCTGCATATTGTCAATGCGCTTTCTGAACTGGATAACGAACAAACCATCCTGATGCCGGGCGGCACATTCCGCAAAAAATCCGCGTCTTTCCATGGGCAACTGGCCGAAAACGCCTTTGAGCATTTCAGCTTCGATAAATTGTTCATGGGGACCGATGGAATTGATCTGAATGCTGGCGTAACCACATTTAATGAAGTATTTACCGTCAGTAAAGCAATGTGTAACGCCGCAAGGCAGGTTATTTTGATGGCAGACTCCACCAAATTTGGGCGTAAAAGCCCGAACGTTGTATGTGGATTAGACCAGGTCGATATTTTGATAACGGACAATGGCATCAGCCCGGAATTCCACAAAGCACTGGAAGCCTCTGGGATAAAAGTCATTATTACAGGAGAAAATAATGAGTGATTCTCTACTCACTGCCGCCAAAAACACGCTGCTTCTGGAATTACATGAAGCCAGCAAATTACCAGAACGGCTTGATGACGGTTTTCTGAAAGCAGCCAAAGCAGTGCTTCACTGCAATGGAAAAGTGATTGTGTCCGGGATGGGGAAATCCGGCCATATTGGCAGAAAACTGGCCGCGACACTTGCCAGCACCGGGACTCCGGCTTTCTTTGTTCACCCGGCAGAAGCGCTGCATGGTGATCTGGGCATGATTGAATCGCGTGATATCCTGTTATTTATCTCCTACTCCGGCACAGCAAAAGAGCTGGATTTTATCCTGCCCCGCCTGGCTGAAAAACAAGTGTTGTTACTGGCGATAACTGGCAAGAACACCTCTCCTCTGGCTCAGGCAGCGCATGCAGTGATTGATATTTCGATTGAGCGTGAAGCCTGCCCAATGCATCTGGCCCCAACATCCAGTACGGTGAATACTTTGATGATGGGAGATGCATTGGCAATGGCAGTAATGCAAGCTCGTGGGTTTAATGAAGAAGATTTTGCCCGCTCTCACCCCGCCGGGGCGCTCGGCGCGCGCTTACTCAACCGGGTACACCATTTGATGCGTCAGGGCGAAAATGTGCCGCAGGTTGCCGACAGCACAACAGTGATGGACGCCATGCTGGAATTAAGCCGTACCGGCCTGGGAATGGTGCCAGTGGTTAATATAAACACCGAAGTCAGCGGTGTCTTCACTGATGGTGATTTAAGGCGCTGGTTGGTTGGTGGGGGAAAACTGGAAGACAGTATCACTCAGGCAATGACCCATGGCGGGTTTACATTAAATGCCGACAGCCGTGCTGTAGAAGCAAAAGAACAGCTTATGAACCGGCGTATCAGCGCAGCACCTGTCACCGACAGCAGCCACAAACTGGTAGGGGCTATTAATCTGCAGGACTTCTGGCAGGCTGGTATCTTGTAACCCACTTGCTATTCAGCCAGAAATAACTTTTCCAGATACCAAACAACCGGAAAAAGCCGCGCTCACGCGGCTTCGTCCGGCTGTTCCCTCAGCGACCATTAATTATTTGGTCAGTTCTGCGGTCATATGAACCTGGTTACCATCGTGGGCTTCAGTGATGTGGTAAGACGCACCATCCTGTTGAGCCTGAACGGCAATTTTTGCTTCTGCACCATCCAGAGTACTGGCAGTTGCAGTCACTGTTTGTGCAAAGCTTGCAGAAGAAACCAGGGTTAACGCAGCAACAGCAAAAAGAGTTTTCATCATTTTCATGGTCTTGTTCCTTATTCAATCCATCTTTCAATCTTGGTAAAAGGCGCCGTGCCTTCGATGGGTGAAATAGTAACCCTTGAAATTATTAGCAGAGTAGCAAAAAGTGCGATCCAGATCACTTTCTTATATTCAGAGAACAAACATATAACGCGCACACGTTACCGATTGGTAATACTTTTATACTGTTATAGGCTGGTTTTTCAGCTCAGGCAGATAAGGTAAAAAGGTGACGCATGGCTTCCTCCACACAAGGCGAGGTTTTGAACCCATTTTCCATTGGATTTCTTCTTTTCCCCGGAGTGACGCAACTGGACTTAACCGGCCCGTGGGAGGTATTTTCCCGTGCGCCAGGCGCTAAAGTTCACCTTATCTGGAAGACGCGGGACATTGTTCACTCAGACAAAGGCATGGGGATTCAACCCACGGCAACCTTCACAGACTGCCCGCCGCTTGACTTAATTTGTGTTCCTGGCGGTCCTGGGCAAATTCCCCTAATGGGCGATAGCGAAACCCTTCAATTCCTGCGCGAACAGTCACAAAAAGCACGGTTTATCACAGCGGTATGTACCGGTGCATTAGTCCTGGGGGCTGCAGGGCTGCTTCACGGTTACCAGGCTACCACACACTGGGCATCGCTGGATCAACTTGCCCTGCTCGGCGCCATTCCGCTGGCGCAAAGAGTGGTACATGATGGCAACAGAATTACCGGGGCGGGTGTCACGTCGGGTATTGATTTTGCGCTTTGTGTAATAAGTGATATTTGGGGGGCAGATATCGCACAAGGTATTCAGCTACAACTGGAATATGCCCCGCAACCACCGTTTAACAGTGGAACACCAGGCCTGGCCCCGGGCAATATTCTGGCCCAAGTGAAAAATACTAATCAGGCATTCGCCAGCCAGCGACTTGCGGTTACCCGCAACACAGCAAGCCATCTGGCAGAACGCACCAATTACGGCGACGGCTGGCATATTTCCCCGTTAGAAAAGAGTGAATATATGCCGCTGCGCCAACGGGTACTGTGGCCGGATAAACCGCTGGCATTCAGCGCTGTACCTGGTGATGACACTGCGTTGCACTTTGGCGTGTACCACACAGGTGAGCTAATCTGTTGCCTTTCCGCATTTTCCCTGGCTGAAGGGCACTGGCAGATACGCAAGTTCGCTACCCTGCCTGACTGGCAGCGTAAGAGGTTTGGCACAATTTTACTCACCACAGTGATAAAACAACTGGAGCAACAAGGTGCGCTGCGTTTTGAGCTGGATGCCCGGCAAACTGCCTGTGAATTTTATGAGAAACTAGGTTTTGCCCCCTGTTCAGCCCCATTCGAGAAATCAGGTTTGCCCTATATCCGTATGGCGAGACAGATGCTTACCTGAAGGTACAGAAGGTTACATCAGGAAACAAAATCCCTGCATATTAATTCATTGCGGGCGTGTCTAATGCAGTCCTGTTTATTTATTTTTATCGATGCGCTACTTGTCCATGTTCAAAGCAGTTTCATCGGGAGAGGTTATGTCCAAGTCCACACCGTTACTGTTATCCGTGCTGTTGCTTAGCGCCAGCGTGTTGCCATTTTCCAGCGCGCATGCTGATGATGAAACAGCGGCGCCCGCAGCACAAACCAGCGGGCAGGATCCTTACGCCGTTACATCGTTCACTGCTGATTTCAAGCGTTTCACGATTGGCGACATTGTGCCTGAACTTTATCGTTCCAAAACCTATGAAATTGACAAGTGGCAGCTCCGCCACCTGCCTGCGCCGGAGGCTGACAGCCACTGGACCTACATGGGTGGTGACTATGTTCTGATCAGCAATGCTGAAGGCAAAGTTCTGCGCGCAGAAGAAGGTAACATTTTTTACGAGCATTAATAGCTCACACGCTTTCAGCTTGACCTCAACACGGTGAGCAGGATTATCTGAGCCGCCGTGTTGTTCCTTTGATGTCACCGCCATTTGCCACGCCCCTTGATCCCCCTTTCCTGCGCTCCCCACAGTTTGTGATCTTATTCGCATTTAAATGTTTCATAGTTGTTATACTCGCCAAAATTACGAATGAAAGTAAATAAAGTTCATTCGAAACAAAACAGGAGCCAACGATGAACAATACATTCACTGCACAGACTCTGCCTGAAGATATCAAGGCCACCATTGTGAACATGAAACGAACCTTGCGGGCTCAAATTGGCGATGTAGCAGGTCTGTTTAAGCAAGTTGAAGCCAAAATTACTCACGAACTGGCTGCAGCCCGTGAAGATGAGCAACGTTTTGGTACCGCCTGGCCGGTTGCCAGCCGCGAAGATATTTTGTCGGGTAATATCAGTGATGCATTACGGGAACATATCAAACGGCGCGGTTGCCTGGTGGTAAAACAACATTTCCCCCGTGAACAGGCTCTGGCATGGGACCAATCCATGCTGAAATACCTGGACACCAATAAGTTCGACGATATTTACCGTGGCCCTGGCGATAACTTTTTCGGTTCGCTGGCCGCTTCACGCCCGGAAATTTACCCCATTTACTGGTCCCGCGCCCAAATGGAGGCCCGCCAAAGCGATGCAATGGCAGGTGTTCAATCATTTCTCAATCGCTTGTGGTCATTTGAATCACAAGGGAAACAGTGGTTTGACCCGGATGTCAGCGTTATTTACCCCGACCGAATCCGCCGCCGTTTACCCGGCACCACATCAAAAGGATTGGGGGCCCACACTGATTCAGGCGCACTGGAGCGTTGGTTATTGCCTGCTTACCAACAAGTATTCCGCCATATCTTCAATAACCAGTTTGGCCAATATGACCCATGGGATGCCGCCTGGCGGACAGATGTGGACGAATACGATGTCGATAACACCACCAAGTGCTCTGTTTTCCGCACCTTCCAGGGCTGGACTGCATTATCAGATATGCTGCCAGGCCAGGGGCTCTTGCATGTCGTTCCTGTTCCCGAAGCCATGGCCCTGGTACTCCTGCGCCCGTTACTGAGTGATGTTCCGGAAGATGAACTCTGTGGTGTCGCACCTGGCCGTGTGTTACCTATTAGCGAGCAGTGGCATCCACTGTTGGCAAGTGGGTTGTGCAGTATTCCACAACTGGAAGCGGGTGATTCTGTTTGGTGGCACTGCGATGTCATTCATGCAGTAGCGCCGGTAGAAAACCAACAAGGCTTCGGTAACGTCATGTATATTCCGGCAGCGCCTTTATGTGATAAAAACCGCCGCTATGCCCGGCGTGTAGCCGAGGCACTGGAACAAGGAACCTCACCAGGCGATTTCCCCCGTGAAAACTACGAACAACACTGGCAAGACCGGTTCCAGACTGCGGATTTAAACGGTAATGGCCGGCGCAGCTTAGGGATGAGTTAGCACCACGTCTGATAACGGTCTGGCGCTCTGCTATTTACAGGGCGCCGGGGTCGCTACGCGTTTCTGCCAACCGCTGCTTTTTGTTACACTGGCAAAATCGAGGGTAATCAGTGAACTAAAACATGAATGCACGCCATCAAAAAATAATCCAGTTAGTGAATGACAAAGGCAGTGTCAGCGTTAACGAACTGTCGCAGCTTACTGGCGTTTCCGAAGTCACTATCCGCCAGGATCTGACCGCCCTGGAGCGCGAAAATTACTTAAAGCGTGTTCACGGTTCGGCCATTGCTATGGATCTGGAAGATGTGGGTGCACGCATGAATACTCGCTTTCCACTGAAAAAAAACCTGGCTGAATACGCTGCATCACTGGTTAAAGACGGGGAATCGGTGTTTATTGAAGGCGGCAGCACCAATGCGCTGCTGGCTCGCAGCCTGGCAGATAACCCGTCAATTACCCTGGTAACGGTCAGCCACTATATTGCTCAACTGCTTAAAAATGCTCGTTGCGAAGTTATTGTCCTGGGCGGTTTGTACCAAAAAGGGAGTGAGTCTGTTGTTGGCCCGTTAACCCGCCTGTGTATCCAGCATGTGCATTTTCAAAAAGCGTTTATTGGCGTTGATGGCTGGCATAAAGACACCGGGTTTACCGGACGTAATATGATGCGCAGTGATGTGGTTTGTGCCCTGCTGGATAAAGGCATTGAAGCCATCGCGTTAACCGATTCATCAAAATTCGGAATCATTCACCCTTACCCATTATCCACGGAAAACCATGGGTTTCGCCATGTGATAACCGATTCCCTGCTGCCTGAAAACGCGCTGAAATGCATGCAAGAACAGGGTGTCCAGGTAGACCTGATTCACGAAGCTGCAGCCATAAAATCCTTGTAAAAAGCCGCGTGGCTGCGGCTTTCCGGCTACATCAGGGGCTTTAGATATTACCTGTTACCTCCTTATATTTTACTGGCTTAGCCTGTAATACCTCATAAATAGCACTTCACAAGTAATACTTCATAATTATTACTTGTGAAGTAACACCTGCGAAGTGACACTTCACACCTCTTAATGATTCATTCATACTGGCCCGGTTGACTGCCCTTCCTTGCAGGAAGGCGAATTAGTTCAGAACATGTAATATATATGAAGTAGCAAGTATTACTTCATACTTAACATTGGAGGTTGCAGTGATAACAATTGTGGGTTGTAACAAGGGTGGTGCAGCCAAGACAACAACAGCGATTAACCTTGCTGTTGGCCTTGCACAACAAGGTAACGATGTGTGCCTGGTAGATGCAGATGTGCAACGCTCTGCCGCCAGGTGGATTGGTGAGCGGGAAGAAGCAGGGTTAAGCCCGGCGATCACTCTGGTTGAAAAACGGGATAACATTGCCGCCACACTGCGAAGCCTGAACGAGAAATATACCCACGTTATTGTTGATGTAACCGGGCGTAATAGCCGCGAACTGGTAACAGGTGGTACTGTCGCCGATGTCATTATTGCCCCACACCAAAGTTCACAACTGGATCTCGATACGCTTATTGAGCTGCAACAGCAGGTTATCTCATGGCGCGACCTTAACCCGGAACTTAAAGTGTTCGGTTACCAGACAATGGCAACCACCAACCCACTGATTCGCGGCAATGAGCGCTATGAGTTTCTGGAATATATTAAAGAATTTCCGGAAATCACCCCACTCAATGCAATAGCCTGCTTTCGCAAGGTTTACCGTGATGTTATGCCTCAAGGAAAATCTGTTATGGAAACCAGTAATGAACAGGCGAAAAATGAAGTGATTGCACTGATTAAGGAGGTGTTCTGATGGCACTGAAAAAGCCCAGCCAGCAAGCATCTGCCACCCGGAAATATGCCAGCGACCAGGACATAGAACAACTGGCTGAGCGCCTGGCTGGCAAACCTTACGGTTCGCCGGGTAACAGTACACCGGTTACAGAAGCGGAAGACCCGCTGAAACGCACCACTATCTCATTGCCAGCATCGCTACTGGATAAAACCGAAGATACGGCACTACGAAATAAACGCAGTGGCCGCGAACCGAAAAGTGTCAGTGCGCTGGTTCGTGATGCACTGGCGGAATACTTTAAAAACCACCCGTAATAAAGCAAACCCCGCTGCGGCTGCACAACAGGCAGCCTGCGGGGTTTAGTAACAAAGAGCTGTGAATGAACATGTATTTATTCATATCCGCATTATTCATAAATACGTAATTCATAAGCACGCCATTCATAAACGCATCATTCACAAGTATGAAGTATTAATACCAGCCCGTGGCACTCTGCAGTTTTTCTCCCCTTGCTCCCGGCACAGTTCACCACCTGTTATCTGCTGTGAGTCTTCCCGTTCAACACCTCATATTTATTAATTCATACTTATTACTTCACACTTAATCATTCACATTTATTACTTCACATTTAATACATAGTAATTATGCTGCGTATTGTTCGCGCCACACCACAGGCCTGGTATGGCGCCAGTTGCGTATCACAATACATGTTCAGTGCGGGCGATAATGTCATCCTGGGTATCTGGCGACAGCGCAGTAAAGAACGCCGAATATCCGGCCACACGCACCACCAGGTCACGGTACTGGTCAGGATGTTTTTTCGCTTCAACCAGTGTTTCACGGGAAACAATGTTGTACTGAATATGCCAGCCTTTATAGGTTTCAAAGAAAGTGCGCAGTAAAAACATCAGTTTTTCGCGGTCTGCCGGGTTATCCAGGGTGGAAGGGTTGAGCTTCTGGTTAAGTAACACGCCACCAAGAATTGAGCCAGTGGGCAATTTACCAACAGAGCTGATCACCGCGGTAGGCCCAAGGTGGTCGGTGCCAGATGCCGGGCTTGCCCCCTCCGCCAGTGGCGCATGGGCTTTTCGCCCGTCCGGGGTCGCCATTGTTGCCGCGCCAAATGGCACATTCGCAGAAATAGAAGAAGTGCCCGCATAGTAATTACCGCCAATGGGTCCACGCCCGTAACGGGGGTTATGGTACTGCTTCAGCTCATCAATATATGTTTGATACGCACGAACTAACAGAGCATCTACAGACTCATCGTCATTACCGTATTTCGGGGCGCGGTTAACCAGTACCTGGCGTAGTTGTTCAAACTCCGCACCTGCAAAATCATCTGCCAGTGCGTTGGCCAGTTGTGGCTGGCTGATTGCCTGGTCGTCAAATACCAGTTGTTTCACCGCGGCCAGGCTGTTACCCAGGTTCGCGATTCCCACCTGCAAACCAGAAACCCAGTCATATTTCGCCCCACCCTGCTTAATGGTTTTCGCCCGCTCAATGCAGTTATCCACCAGCGCTGAGCAAAGAATATCGTGGGCATTTTCTTCTAGCACTGTATCCACGACATATTCGATCTCGATAGATTTACGCGTGTAATAGCGAATTTGGTTATCCCAGGCGGCCAGTACAGATTCAAAATCAGCAAAGTTACCAGCAGCAAGGGCTTCAGATTGCGCATGGAATACCTGGCCACTGGTGGCATCACGGCCTCCATCCAGCGCCGCCAGCATGACACGGGCAAAGTTAATAAAGCTCATGCCAGTACACCGGTAGCCCCATTTGCCCCCCACCGCCGTTTCAATACACCCAATGGCGGCATATTGATACGCATCTTCCGGTAACACACCCAGGCGAATAAACTCAGGAATAACAATTTCATCGTTATTAAACGCTGGCATACCGAAACCACAACGAATCACCTGCACACAGGCATCGAGAAAGTCATCACCCATACCTGCATGGTAGCGCACACTCAGGTTGGGCTGGGTGGAACCCAGCCGCCCGCAGGATTCCAGAATAGACCAGGATAAAGGGTTAACGGCATCAGTCGGTTTACCATTCACCAGGTTCTGGCCACCGATAGTCACATTCTGGTACAGCGGGCTACCCGCAGAAGCTTTAGAATGCGAACCTGAACGGATCTTGTTAACTTCCAGCAGCTTCAGCCAGCAACTTTGCAGTAATTCAATAGCTTGCTCGCGGCTCAGGGACTGTTCCAGTTCAACATCGCGCCGGTACCACGGGTAGAGATACTGATCCATGCGTCCGAAGGAAACAGAGTGGCCATTGGATTCGATTTGCAGAATCAACTGGATGAAATAGCACAACTGCAGTGCCTGCCAGAAAGTTTTCGGCGGCTCATGGGCAATCACATCGCAGTTATGGGCTATTGCCCGTAACTCTTCGCGCCGTTCAGCACGTGTTTCGCGTTCTGCCATATTCCGGGCCAGGTCTGCATAGCGGGTGATATGCTGGCTGACCGCCTCCAGAGTAATATCCACCGCTTTTAAGAACTGCTCGCCGTGCAAATCTTCCAGCACCGTCAAGTTAATCAGTGCGCGCCGGGTATTAACTGTTTCACGCAGCCCATCCAACCCCTTCTCAAGCAACACCGGGAAATCCACCGCCAGGTGGGCATCCCCGGAAGTCATATTGCCTTCTGCTTTAATAATACCGGTATCGAGAATAGCCTTTTGCTCGGCGGTAAACATGCCGAAACACCTGTCCTGAACGGTTTGCCCACGCCACCACGGGCACAGCTTATGCAAAATTTGCTTATTCTCTTCACTCACGGAGAACCCGGCACCAGGGCGTTCTGCCAGTTCATCAATTTCTTTCTCAATCCATGAAACGGTGTATTCCGGGAATATGGGTGCGGCACGTAGCTCACTTGCCTGGTTTCCCACAATCAATTCGTCGTGCTGAATCCAGATAGTACGCTGCGCCAGGTGATGCGCCAGAGCCAGTGCACGGCGCACAGCTACCGGTTTATCCATATTCTGCTGGTACACTTCGGTGTAATGCTGCGCGCGCTCGGTGCAAACAGGAGGTTTGACGATATGCACCAGGGCTGCTTTGTGTGCCGTAATTCGGTCGGTCAGGACATCAAGTTTCAACTGTGTCATAGAGTTATCCTCGTAAAATGGCTGCCAGGCCTTTTTGGTGTGCATATGACTGAGCAAAAGTAAGCAGAGCCGGGTTATCCAGCGGTTTGCCCGGCGCTTCATAAGGTTGGTTAAGCAAGGCATATTTGTTCATGCCCAGCGTGTGGTAAGGCAGAAAATGTATTTGTTCAACGCCGGGTAACCCGGCAGCAAAATCCACAATGCTGCGTACCGCGTCTTCATTGGCATTAAAACCAGGGACTAAAGGCACGCGGATGACCACCTGTGCGCCCTGTTCTGCCAGGCGTTGCAAGTTAGCCATAACCCGCCGTGCGGATCCCCGGGTCCAGGTTTTGAATAACCCAGCGTGGGTATGTTTCAGGTCGGCCAGAAAAAGCCGGGTAAAAGGCAGGCAGGATTCAATATTGTGCCAGGGAACATGCAGGCAGGTTTCCACAGCAGTATGAATGCCCGCTTCATGGCTTGCCCGCAACAGTGCCAGGGCTAATTCCGGGTTCATAAAGGGTTCACCGCCGGAAAGTGTTACCCCGCCACCACTGCGCTGGTAAAACGGCTTATCACGCAGAACCACCTGCATGATGTCGTCTACTGTGCGGTTTTCCCCACACACTGCCAGCGCCTGGCTGGGGCAACAATTCACCAGAGCCTCTACTGCGCTAGCAGAAAGTTTGCCACGGGCAATATCCAGCCTGCCGTCTGCTGTGCGAGTAATAGCCTCCGGGGCTACCTGGCAACAACGAGTGCAACCTGCAAGGCACTGGCGGGCATCGAACAACACTTCCGGTTCTGCACTGCGGCTTTCCGGGTTCTGGCACCAACGGCAGCCCAGAGAACAACCTTTCAGGAAGACAACAGTACGGATACCAGGCCCGTCATGGGTGGAATACCGCTGGATATTAAAAATCATCTCGCCTCCGGCTTGTGTTTCGTATAAAAATAAAAACACTTTCGAAAGAAAGAAAATTTGATTTCCGACAACAAAAAACACGCTCGCAGGCCTATGATGATGAAAAGCCGCGAACCATCACAATTTCAGGAGTTGAACATGGAGCTCTACCTCGATACCGCTGATACCCAGGCTGTGAAAAAACTGGCCCGCATCCTTCCTCTTGCAGGTGTGACAACCAACCCCAGTATTGTTGCCAGCAGTAAACAACGGCCGGAAAACCTGTTGCCTGCGTTATACGATGCGCTGGGGGGAACCGGGCAGTTGTTCGCCCAGGTAATGGCCGATACCGCGCAGGGAATGGTGGATGACGCAAGAAAACTACGGGCAATTATTCCGGACCTGGTTGTGAAAATACCGGTAACACCTGAAGGGCTGGCAGCAATTAAGTGCCTGAGTCTGGAAGGTATTCCTACGCTGGGGACAGCTGTTTACGGTGCCGCTCAAGGGCTGTTATCCGCACTGGCAGGGGCACGCTATGTTGCACCGTATATTAACCGGGTGGATGCCCAGGGCGGGAGTGGTATTGAATTAGTGAATGACCTGCAGTCACTGTTAGTTCAACACGCGCCCCAGGCACAAGTGCTAGCCGCCAGCTTTAAAACCCCCCGCCAGGCGCTGGACTGCCTGCTGGCAGGTTGCGGAGCCATTACGCTGCCCGTGGATGTCGCAACACAATTTATTTCGGCACCGGCGGTAACAGCGGCTGTTGAAAAATTTGAGCAAGACTGGCAGGGCGCTTTCGGCAGTAAACAGCTGTAAGGCGGGAAAGATTACACCGTGCCTCTGGCAGATGCCGCATCCGCCAACACCAGGGGCACGCCTTCACCTTCCAGTTGCCGGGCATATGCGGCTTCAAGCCCGGCATCAGTAACGATATCAGTAAAAGCAGGTAAGCGAGCCACATGGAAAAGTGACCACAAACCGTACTTACTGCTGTCTGCCAGTAACACCCGACGGCGAGCATTCATCATAATATCCTGTTTGATACCGGCCTTTTCTTCCGTTGGTGCCGTCACGCCTTTCTCCCAATCCCAGCCATTGCAACTGACAAAGGCAATATCCGGGCAGATGTGGCGTAACAAACGGCGGCCATGTTCACCAATGCATGACTGGCTGCTGTCATCAATGCGCCCACCAATAATAGTGACTTCGATTTGTTTGAATTCACTTAAAAATAGCGCGATATGCAGATCGCTGGTGATAACCCGTAAAGGCAGGTGAGTAAGCTGGCGGGCCAGTTCCATGGTGGTGGTACCGGCATCCAGTACCACGGCATCGTTGGCATTAACCATCTTTGCCGCAGCGCTGGCAATAAGGAATTTTTCTTGCTGGTTACGCTGCATTTTCTCAAGCGTAGTGGGCTGCGAAGGGAGAAACCGGTTAAGGGTAACACCACCGTGTGTCCGGCTGACCACCCCTTCTTCATCCAACTTGACTAAATCACGGCGTACCGTTGCGGGAGAGGCTCCCGTTGCAGCCACCAGTTGGTCCACAGTAACCAGATTATGGCTTTTAAGATAATCCATAATCTGTTCAAGGCGGTTATATCCCTTCATAGCACTCTTACGCCTAAGCCAGTTGCATCGCCAGTTTTATCGAAACCGCCATGCTCTCAGACTTTGCTTTACCTGTCCAGGCAATATCAAATGCGGTACCGTGGTCAGCCGAAGTACGAATAAACGGCAACCCGGCAGTGATATTCACCCCGTCATAAAAGCCCAGCAACTTAAGTGGAATATGCCCTTGATCGTGGTACATCGCGACCACCATGTCATACATGCCTTCATTACATTGCATATAAACTGTATCGGGCGGGCACGGGCCATACACATCCACACCCTGCTCTTTCATTGCGGCAACAGCCGGGCCGACAATACGAATTTCTTCATCACCAAACAGGCCGTTTTCCCCGGCATGAGGGTTCACCCCGGCCACCGCAATGCGCGGGTGGGTGAAACCAACACGTTTCAGGAACTGGTCTGCCAGGCGAATCACGGTTTCTACACGTGGCTGATTAAGCGTGTCGAGAAACTTACGCAGTGCAATATGCGTGGAAACATGAATCACTTTCAGCGTGTCGGTGTATAGCACCATGGCGTAATCTTTGCTGTTGGTGAGCTTAGCCAAAAGCTCAGTATGCCCTGGGTACAAATGCCCGGCAGCATGCAACGCCTCTTTATTGAGCGGTGCGGTGGCAATCGCACTCACATCCCCCGCCATCGCCAGTTCGGTCGCACGCTTAACACAACGGTAGGCCAGGTCACCAGCCTGTTTTTGGACTTTCCCAGGTTCAAGCGCCTGAGGGTCTGCAAGGGGTTCATCAATCACGTTGATAATCCCTGGTGCAAACTGAGCCTGGCTTACCTGGTCGATAATGCGCAATTCTGCAGGTTTAGTAATTTGTAATGCCAGAATACGGCGTAACGTTGCCGCACAACCGACGACAACAGCGGGAATGCCTGATAACTCGCCATCAGCCAGTGAACTGATGATAATTTCCGGGCCAATGCCCGCCGGGTCACCCATGGTAATTGCGATAACGTTGGTCACTTAGTCTTCTCCTCAAAAAAATGCACAACCTCCAGCAAGGTGTCCGTGTTACCGAAACCGCCTGCTTTGGTCATTACCGGCCGCAGATACTGGCTGCCTGTGAACTCTCCCCACGGCACACATTCGGCAATGTGGCCATGAATCGTAAAACCTTGCGCCCCAAGCGCCCGTGCGGCGGCAATCGCCACATCACCACCAGACAGGTACACTCCGCCGGGCACGGCATCACTTAAAATGGCCTGGGTAAGCCTGCCCAAAAACAGGCACAGCTTTTCGCCCAATTGAGCGCGGCTTAATTGATAGCGCTGGCACAGCCGGGTAACCTGGTGGCGGGCATCGTGGTGCTCAGTGGTGCTGATAACGCAATGTCTGCCACTATTCAGAGCGGCAACGGCCGCCTGAACACATTCATGCAGGTAGCTCTCGTTGCCAGCAGAAAGCACCTGTTCTGCACTGAGAGCCATGTGGGTAACAAGCGGATTCCGCATGACTGCCTGCATTTGCTGTTGAGCGATCTCACTCATTGAGCCAATCACAGCAAGCAGTGGCCCAGTGGAATGGGGTAATAAAGGCGATGCCTCTGGCTGCGGATACAGAAACTGTGCCAGCGATTCACAAATCCCTGCAGAGCCCGCCAGTAGTGGGCGAACTGCTAATGAAGCAACCGCATCCACCACCTTCTTCAGATCCGCCTCAGTTTCGCTGTCCACTACCACCACTTCCACACCGCGGGCAAAGCACTTTTGCAGGGTTGTGGCCAGGTTACCCTGGCGAACGCAGGCCAGGTCTGCCAGGTAACAGACCCGTTCAGCCTGTTGTTGCAGCACATGAAGAATGTCGGCATCGGTGACAGGGGTTTTTGGGTCGCTGGCAAATTCGGTTTGGTTAACAGGAATACCTTTTACCAGGCACTGCCCGTTGACAGTCGTACGCCCAAGACCGGGTGAGGCCAGTGCCACAACTGCACCGGTTAAACCGAATTCCTGTATTGCCGCAGACAATTCAGCGCCGGGGTTACCCCGCAGCGTAGAGTCCATTTTTTTTACCCGCCACCCAAGGCCACCCGGTAAAGCCACAGAATGGATGGCTGCTTTAATTGCCTGTTCAGCCTGGCTTGCGGGCAACGCACGGCTGTCGGTATTAACTGCCACCACTTGTGCCTGAGGCACATTCTCCGGGTGGAACATCACCATTGCCTGCGCGCCATTCAGTGCAAAGCTCACTGCGGCATCATTTGCCCCAGTGAAGTCATCCGCCAGAATCAGTACGTTATCGTCCTGGTACTGCGCTTCCATGGTGTCTCCTGCTCATCATTATCGATGTAATGATTATATTCAATCACATTTGATTATATGTGAGCAAGATCAAGTTAATTGAATCGGGGATAAATTATAAAATTAGCCATGTTGTGAAACAGCAATGCTGCATTGATTGAATTCAATCACTACATTGCATATCCAGACAGGAGAGGAGCGTGGGTACAATAAACAGCACCATTATTAGCGGCGCAGGTGCCATAGCGTCAATAGAGCCATTACTGGCAGATAAAAAAAGCATTTTGTTAGTCAGTGACCAGAACATTATCAAACTGGCCCCGGTGAAAACGCTGTCAGATCTTTTGCAGGCCAATAACCGGCACGTGAGCATTGTTGATAATGTTCCCCCGGAACCCGCCCGCGATGACGTGAACCAGATTATGGGCAAACTCCAGGGTGCTCAGTTTGACTTGGTGGTGGGTGTTGGCGGTGGCAGCGTACTGGATGTCGCTAAGTTATTGTCTGTGCTCTGCCACACCAGCGCCCCCACACTGGAAGCACTACTTGCAGGCGAGAAACCGTCAACGCGCCTGGCTTCTTTGCTGATCCCGGCCTCTGCAGGTACTGGTTCCGAAGCCACTCCCAACGCCATTCTGGCCATCCCGGAACAGCAAACAAAAGTGGGCATCATTTCGCCTGTGTTATTACCGGATTATGTTGCGCTACTGCCAGAACTCACCACCAGCATGCCAGCACATATCGCCTCTTCGACCGGTATTGATGCCCTGTGCCATCTGATTGAATGCTTTACCGCCACCATTGCCAACCCGGTGAGCGATAACGTGGCATTACAAGGGATGTTTAAGCTGTTCCGCAATATAGAAAACGCCGTTAAAGACCCGGAGAACCTGTCGGCCAAACTGGAAATGCTCTGGGCTTCTTATTATGGCGGCGTGGCGATTAACCACGCAGGGACGCACCTGGTGCACGCAATGTCTTACCCTCTGGGCGGTAAATATCACCTGCCCCATGGTGTTGCTAATGCCATTTTACTTACCCCCTGCATGCGCTTTATTCGCCCGGCCGTTGTTGAGAAGTTTGCCGAAGTCTGGGACCTGATCCCCGGCAGCAACCAGCAGTTAAGTGCAGAAGAGAAATCCTGCCGCCTGGTCGACTGGTTTGGCGAGTTGGTAGAAAAACTACAACTCCCGGCATCACTGGAAGTGCTGGGAATCAGCCCGGATAACGTACCAGACCTCGTGGATGGTGCGCTGAATGTCCAGCGCCTGATTAAAAATGTGCCCTGCCCTGTCAGTGCAGCAAATATTCAGGCCATCTACGAAACGCTTTTTACTCATAGCAGGAGCTAAAAATGAACAAGAAAATTGAAGGTGTTCTCACCGCGATTGTTACACCGTTCGATAACGATGGCGCACTTAATCCCCAGGCACTTGCCACTCAGGTTAAACGCCAGGTCACTGCGGGAAATGGTGTATTTTGCGGTGGAACAAACGGTGAGTTTTTCGTTCTCAATGAACGCGAAAAATTGATTGTCACCGAAACTTGTGTCTCCGCGGTGGCAGGAGATGCGCCAGTAGTTGCACACATCGGTGAAATTTCAACCAGAGAAACTATTCGCCTGGGAAAACAAATAGAAAAACTGGGAGTCAATGCCGTTTCAGCCATTACCCCATGGTTTGTTCCTTTAACCCAACAAGAACTCATCGACCACTACCATGCAGTTGCTGATGCACTAAGTGTACCGCTGTTTCTTTATAACATTCCCGCCAGAACAGGGAATAAACTTGAGCCTGAAACGGTAAAAACCCTCGCTGAACACCCAAACATTATTGGAATTAAAGATAGTGCCGGGAGCTTTGAAAGCCTGAGCGGCTTCCTGCAGGCCACAAAAGAGAACCCGAATTTTATGGTACTTAACGGGCCAGATTCATTAATTCATAAAGGCTTTGTTGAAGGCTGTGCCGCCTGTATTTCAGGGCTGGCAAACGTCGCGCCACAAGAGATTCACGCCATCTGGGCGCGTTTTCATGCTGGCGATATTGCGGGCTCCGCTACCGCACAGGAAAGCGTCACCGGGTTACGCACCGACCTCTATAAAGTCGCATTTTCTCCTGCCGCGGTTAAAGAAGCACTACGCCTGATGGGGCACGACGTCGGGCATAGCCGCTATGCCGTAAGTTTCTCTGAAGCTCAGCAAGAAACAATACGCAAAATTATTCACCAGTATCTGAACTAGTCTCAATGACCAGGTGCGGCAGAACACTACCGCACCATAGAGGAAACCAGGATGAAAGTTATTTGTACCTCACCATCATTTGCTAAATATGATGAAACGCCAGTTCGCGAACTAAAAGAGAATAATCTCGAACTGGTGATGTTACCGGCTGATGCGCCATTAGAAATATTACGCCCTCATTTGCCAGAAACTGTAGCAATGATAGTGGCGTTTACTGAGGTCAACCCTGCCCTTCTCAGTCTGGCACCTGAATTAAAAATCGTGTGTAAACATGGTGTGGGTGTCGATAATATTGACCTGGAAGCTACCCGGCAGCGCGGGATCTACGTCACGAATGTTCCCGATGCCAATAAACATGCCGTCGCCGATTTTGCTTTTTCGTTGATACTAAATTGTGCTCGCCAAACAAATACAGCAATTGAACAAACCCGTGCAGGGAAATGGCCACGGATTTTCGCTACTGATGTCTATGGTAAAACACTCGGGATCATTGGCCTTGGTAATATAGGTAAGCAACTGGCGTTGCGGGCAAAAGGCTTCAACATGAAGATACTTGCTTTTGATTTCTTCCCTGACAACGCATTTGCCACACAACATGGCATAGAATTTACCGACATCAATCAATTAACTGAGAAGAGTGATTTTATTTCCTTACATATTCCGCTCACTGACAGCACTCGAAATTTATTTGATATTCAGCAAATAAAGAAAATGAAATCCAGTGCTTTTCTTATTAACGTATCACGCGGAGGCGTAGTCAATGAACAGGATCTCTATGCTGCATTAAGTGACAATGTTATTGCTGGTGCAGCCGCTGATGTCTTTGAACAAGAGCCGTTAGCAGACCACCCTCTGTTTACATTAAACAATTTCCTGCCCACATCTCATATTGCTGGTTACACAGATGGTGCCATCAGTGCTATTGGGGAACGGTGTGTGCAGAACATTATTAATTACATTATTCACGGCAAACAACCAGAAAATATCATGAACAAACTTCAGTGAGTTGCTGAGATTTATATTCCGCCCCCTTTACCCTACATAAAGGTCGTGTTATGAATAAGACAAAAATCCGCTGGTGGATTGCTGGATTAATGTGGTTAGCAATTGCCATTAATTATATTGACCGTACTGTACTTTCTGCATCCGCCCCACATTTAATAAAAGAACTGGATATAAACCCCGAGCTTATGGGGTTTATTATGGCAGCATTTTTTTGGTCCTATGCTTTACTCCAAATTCCTGCAGGCTGGTTTGCTGACCGCTTTGGTCAGAAAAAAGGGCTGGGTATTGCCGTTGGATGGTGGTCTGTTGCAACCATGTGCATGGGGCTGGCAACAGGTTTTAAATCTCTTTTCGCCTTACGGCTGGGCTTAGGTGTGGGTGAAGCAGCAGCTTACCCCAGTAATGCCGGTATTGCCGCTCGTTGGTTTCCCGACAGAGAACGCGCAACTGTCTCAGGGTTATTTGACAGTGCATCAAAATTTGGTGGTGCAGTTGCCATGCCTCTCATCGTTTGGATGATAGCCATGTTTGACTGGCGTATTACTTTTTTAATTATTGGGAGCCTTGGGTTATTTTGGGTTATTGCCTGGTATTTTATTTATGCTGAAAACCCAGAAAACCACAAAAGAATCAGTAAAGAAGAAGTTGCACTCATTCGTAATGGGCAGGCAAACAAACATGGCGATAAAAATATTAAGCCCATGAAATGGTACCGTCTGTTACGTTATCGGAACATCTGGGCCATGTGCATTGGCTTCTTTACCATCAACTATACTTCTTATTTCTTTATTACATGGTTGCCCACTTACCTTGTAAAAGACAAAGGCATGGATTTCCTTAAAATGGGGTTTGCTGCCGCATTGCCATTAATCTGCGGCATGGTATTCGAAGTGCTTGCTGGTTGGGCATCAGACCGGGTCGTTGATAAAAAATGGCTATCCCTGACTGCAACGCGCAAACTCTTTTTAATTATTGGATTAATGTTGGCTCTCTGTATTGGGTTTGCACCTTTCACTAACTCAGTTTACACAACGGTAGCTCTGTTGTGCATTGCCAAGTCAGGTACCACTATTGCCGCTTCTCAGGTTTGGGCATTACCTGGCGATGTTGCGCCGAAGAACAGTGTCTCGATAGTTGCTGGCCTGCAAAATACAGTATCCAATATGGGTGGTGTCATTGGCCCGATTATTACCGGAATTATTGTCAGTGCTACAGGACATTTTACCTGGGCATTAGTTTTCTCCGCCGCACTAGTGTTAATAGGGATCCTGAACTATCTCTTCTTGCTAGGGAAAGTCACGCCAATAGAAGAAGATTCGCATAAACTTGCACACCAAACATCACTCAGTAATGCCTGATACCCCATCAAAAATGCACGCTGGCAACCTGCCAGCGTGCATTTTTTTGTCTGGTTGGTTATTTCGCCATTTTATGATTTTAGGAATTATCCTAAAGAATAATCATGTTAGGGTATATGCATACATTTGGTATTACTCAGCAATACATGAGCAAAAATCAATAATACGCCTGCTGCATCTCAGCGCCGCCGCATTATTGATGTGTGCTCCAAAAAATCATAAATCCGCCCCACTATGGCGGAGAATAATATGCACAACATCATAAGGAACCGTTCCATGAAAAAGACCTTTCCTGTTGCACTTACCTTAATTTCAGCCGCCCTGATGGCAACCGGGTCAGCAATGGCTGCCGACTTACCCGGCAAAGGTGTGACTGTTTACCCCGTTCAGAGCCCACTTCCGGAAGAATCCTTTCAAACCGAACTGGTAAACCGTGCGCTTGAAAAATTAGGCTACGATGTTCAGCCAACCAAAGAAGTGGATTACAACGTTGCGTATACCGCCATATCCGAGGGTGATGCCACTTACATGGCTGTAAACTGGGAACCGTTACAGAAGGATATGTATAACTCAGCTGGCGGCGACAAGAAGTTTTACCGTAAAGGGACATATATCAGTGGTGCTGCGCAGGGGTATTTGATTGATAAGAAAACAGCAGACAAATACCATATTACTGATCTCTCACAGCTTAAAGACCCGAAAATAGCAAAATTGTTTGATGCTGATGGCGATGGTAAGGCCGATTTAACCGGTTGTAACCCTGGCTGGAATTGTGGGGCTGTTATTGCCACACAAATAAAAGCATATGGATTAAGTAATACTGTCGAACAGAATCAGGGGAATTACTCGGCAATTATTGCAGAAACACTGACTCGTTATAAAGCAGGCAAACCGATATTATATTATGCCTGGACACCTTACTGGGTAAGCTTTGTATTAAAACCAGGTAAGGACGTGGTATGGCTCACCGTGCCATTCTCTGCCAACCCAGGTGGGTTAAAAGGGCTGGATACCACACTGCCAAATGGCAAGAATTATGGTTTCTCCGTTAATAACGAACATATTGTGGCAAATAAACAGTGGGCGGAGAAAAACCCGGCGGCAGCCAAACTGTTTGCCATTATGAAACTCCCACTGGCAGATGTGAATGCCCAAAACCTGCGAATGCATGAAGGCCAGGACTCAGCGCAGGATGTTCAGCAGCAAGTTGATGGCTGGATTAAAGCGCACCAAAGCACCTTCGATGGCTGGGTAAAACAGGCCATGGCTGCTGCGGGTAAATAACGCCGTTAGTTGTATTACTCTCCCCGCCGACTGCGGGAACAACTAAACGCAGCCAACATTGGCTGAAGAGTACAAAAAGAAAGAAAAGAAAGAAACCCGTTGGTTTCTTTCTTTTTTATTTAACAATCACAAAGTATCAGCACACCACAAATACTAGCGATGCGAGGCGATAAATGATTCGATTTGTGCCTGTGTAATACTACCTGTCCCCTGGGTATCAATTTCACTAAAATGCTTCGCTACCATCGGCATACCAGCCTGCGCTTCCTGCAACGTTAGCTTGCCATCATGGTTAGTATCGGCTTGGGAAAACCGCTGAGCTAATCTTTCAGATTGTGTGGCAGCAACAGCCAGTGTGGTACTGCCTGCCAGTAACAACCCGGCCATTAAAAATGTACGCATTTTCATTGGTGCACCCTTTTATTTTCGCAGAATTGCGACGCCATTAATTCATCACCATTTTATTTATCACTTCCAGAATAAAATTATGTCACCTGATGTCGCCCACGAATAAAACCAATGACATGCCATGACATAATTCACCATTTCTGAAATATGGAAAATAAAAATAGAATAACTCGTGCAGAGCAAGCTATGGCCAACTGAGCATAACAGGCCATAAATGTTGGTAATAAATATTGGCTCCATACAGCAATCACTCAACGTTCAAGCTAAAAAATGAAAATTAATTTTTATTCATAAGGGCTTAGCACTATGTGTAATAAACCAATGTGTAATAAACCAACGTATAACAAACCAATGAATAATAAACGATGGCAGCAGCTTATCGGTGTCTTGGGGTTATTAAGCACTTTTTTAGCCGTGGCACCCGGGGTTCTGGCCGAAGAGCCGGGGCACATCAGCCTGATTTCTCCCGCAAGGCTTATTATTATCACCCCGGCGCATCCCCCGCGTTTGTTCGCATCTGCCCCACCGCCTCCCGCTGGCCACAGAATGCCCCCAGGCATGTACGGCAAACCCTATGCACCTCACGGGCAACCTCACTCAGGGCAGCCATTGCCACCCAACGGGCAACCGGGAATGAACCACCAACAACCAGGACAGCCACAGAAGCCAGGAGGCGCTCAGCAACCTGGGCAACAACAGCCGGGAAATTCGCCACAGCAAGGTGAGCCAGGGTCTGTTGCCCCGGCCACACATGCATGAGATAGGGTAACGACAATGCAGTGGCCTGTTAACTTTAAACAAACATTGCTCAATAACGCGGGCAAAATCAGTGTGCTTTTACTACTGGCAACGATGCTATGCGCAATTGGGTATCTGTTACCACTACGTACAGAGGTATTTCGCCCAACGCGGGAAGTGCTGCACCAGTCATTCCGCGGCGCTGGCGAAATGGCCGCACTGAACCAGGCGCAACTGTCCAGCAAAACGCCATTGCGCCTGCAGTCGCTGCTGGTTGATACAGGCGATAAAGTCAAACGTGGTGAACGCCTTGCCCAGTTTGATGACCAGGAGTTGCAGGCAGATGAGCAGGCAGCCAAAGCCGCCCTCGATGGTGCAATAAGTAGTGAAGCGGCAGCACACATCAATTGGCTGCGCCAACAACATGTGGAACAACAGGCCAAAGATGATGACCGCCGCGCACAGATTCTGTCCCGTACAGGTAAAGGTGCCATTTCACAAAGCGACCTGGAAAATACCAAAACCAGCCTGCAAACCGCACAACTTGATTTAGCATCAGCGCAATACCAGTGGCAACAAGCACAACATGCCCGCACCGAAGCACAAGCACAGTGGCATGCAGCTCAGTCACGCCTGGCGGATGCGCACATGGAGGCACCATTCAGCGGCTTAATCACCGACAGAAAGTGCAGCACAGGCGACATTATCTCCCCCGGAACAACCTGTATTGAGTTAACTGACACTCACTCGTTGTACATCAGTGCACGCTTTGATGAATCAGTTCTGGGCACCATCCAGGTGGGTGACAGTTGCGATGTTTTTCTGCGCTCCCACCCACATCAGGCTTTGCATGGCTATGTGGAGCGGATAAACCGCAGTGTGGACAGCGATACCCGCGAATTTACCGCTAATATCGGGTTACCGGCCCTGCCCCCAGGCTGGGCGCTGGGTGAACGTGCGGTTGTGGTGCTCCACCACGCCAGCGCACAACCTGTGCTTACCCTGCCGGAGAACCTGCTCACTCATGCCAATGGTGAAACCTGGGTATGGCTGCTGGAAAAAGGCCATGCTGTGTTGCGCAAAGTGCAAATTGGGCAGCACACCGAACAGATTAGCGAAATCACCCAAGGGATAACGCCAGACAGCCTGGTACTGCCACCGGCGCACTACCGCCCTGGGCGGCTTATCAGCCCGGTCAGGAGTGAAAATGAATCTCGCGATTAAAGACATTCGTGCGGGCTTATTTCGTTTTACGCTAACCTGCGTGGGGATTGGTTTGATGCTGATGACATCTCTTGCCATGACCGGGCTGTATCAGGGGATCGTGGCAGATGCATTGTCCATTATTGACCATGCCCATGCAGATTTATGGGTAGTTGAAGCCGGAACCGAAGGCCCCTTTGCCGAAGGTTCGCTCATTGACCGCAGCGTACTAAGCCGCTCTCTGGCCTTACAGGATGTCGCCACCGCCCGCCAGTTTACCCTGCAATCAGAGCGTTTCACCGTGCGGGGTAAAACAGTACGCGCATCACTGGTTGGGCTGGATTACCCAACAGATACCGGCAGCACAATTCCGTTATCCGCTGGCCGCCACCTGCGTGCCGGGCGCAATGAAGCCATTGCAGACCAAAGTACCGGCCTGCATACCGGTGACACACTACGCCTCGGTACAACAGATCTTACCGTGGTGGGTGTGGCAAAAAACTACCTGGACTATAACGGTAACCCAATGGTTGCGGTGTCGGTTAATGATGCGCTCGATATTCAGGCTCACCGCCCGGAAGAAAGTGTGTATATCTCGCGTGATACCGGGCGCGTCCAGGTACCCAGTAAAACAGCCAATATTGCCGCCGTATTGTTAACTTTGGTACCAGGTGCCAGCCTGCAACAGGTACAGCAACAAGTGAACCGCTGGGGAGACGTTATTGCCCTGACCAGTGAACAGGAGCGTGAAGTCTTTTTGTATGGCAGGCTCGAGCGTTTACGGGGCCAGATAGTGCTGTTCACCGCCATTTTACTGGTGGTCACCGCTGTGGTCATTGCGGTGACGCTCTACACCATGACACTGGAAAAACTCCATGAAATCGCGTTACTTAAACTGATTGGCGCACGCAACCGTGTCATTATCAGCATGATTTTACAGCAGTCTATTGCCCTGGGTGTGCTGGGTTACACCATGGCCGCCGTGCTCATTCCCGTGGTATCACCCTTCTTTCCACGCCGCCTGGTGCTTACATTCAATGACTACCTGTTGTTTGCCGTTATTGTTTTGCTGTTGTGCATCATTGGCGCGTTACTCGGTATCCGCCGTGCCATGCAAGTAGAAGCACGCGAGGTACTGTCATGAAGCGCCCGGTTATTGAACTCAACGGTATTACAAAATGCTATGGGCAGGGAGCCACTCAGGTTACTGCCATCGCCAATGTCAGTACCACACTGTATGCCGGTGAAGTTGTTGCTCTGCTCGGCCCCAGTGGTTCGGGAAAATCCACCCTGCTGATGATTGCCGGATTATTGGAATCCCCCACTCAGGGAGAAGTGCATATTAACGGGCGGTCAGCCAGTGGCCCTGATGCCACAATTGGTAACGTGCGCGATTTCCGCCGCAAGAACATTGGCTTCGTTTTCCAGAAACCCAACCTGATTCCCTTTCTTACCGCCCAGGAAAATATTCGCCTGGCGATGGAAATCAATGATGTTCCCGCTCCACAGCAAACCCAGACCGTCGCGGATTTACTCGGCTGGCTTGAAATTGAGCACCGGGCCAATAACTACCCAGGGCAATTATCCGGTGGCGAACAACAACGTGTTGCGATTGCCCGGGCGCTGGCAAACCACCCGCCGCTGTTACTGGCCGATGAACCCACCGCAGCACTGGACAGCAAGCGCGGACGCCAGGTGGTGTCACTGTTTCATAACATTGCCCATGAGCGAGATACCGCAGTAGTGCTGGTCACTCACGACCACCGCTGCCTGGACCTGGTAGACAGAATTCTGGAAATGGAAGATGGCCAGTTAATTGAACGGCCGATGAACAGCGTGATAACTCACGATAAGCGAAACTAAACCATGCGTGTTATGACCAAACTGTCTACTACTCTCAGCGCCCTGAGTATTGCCTTGTGCCTCAGTGGATGCCATGCCCCTGCTCTGCCAAAAGACACGCCTCTGGCTGTCCCCACCCGGTTCAGCGCAACCAATGATGCCGCCACAACGGCACAACTGCGCCCGGACTGGTGGGTTGAATTTAATGACGCCACACTCGATGGTTTGGTTCAACAGGCGCTGAAAAATAACCCCAGCCTTGCTGCATCAGCAGACCGCCTGAGTGCCGCAATGGCCGAGACAGCCTCAGCCCATGCAGACCGGTTACCACAACTTTCTCTGTCGCCACAAGCCAGCCGGCGCAAAGCATCAACCGCAACAGAAAAACCCTGGAAAGTCAGCAGCAACGGCCAGGAAAGTGCGCTCAATAGCAGTGGCCTGTCACTGGACACACAACCCTATGCCACCGACTGGCAGGTGCCTTTGCAACTGAGTTGGGAAGTGGATTTGTGGGGGAAACTGAAAGCCAGTGAAAATGCGGCTCAGGCACAAGCAGAAGTCAGCAAGGAAGACTTGCGCAGTGCCCGGTTATCGTTGATTGCCTCTGTTGCACAGGCCTGGATTCAGTTGCGGGCAGATCAGGCCAGTGCACAATTGATCAGTAAACAACAAGCGGTACAACAGGCTTTATTTGAAAACAGCCAGGCCAGCCAGTCAGCGGGTATCACCGACCTGACCGCGGCCACGCAGGCACAAATGGCCTTGTTTGACCTGAACAACCAGCAACGGGCTATGGAACAACACATCAGTGACGATATTCATACCCTGGAGGTACTGTGCGGGATGATGCCAGGCCGTTTGGCGGGTTTACGCAACTCACACCACTGGCCCCTTAATTTACCTGATACACCTGCCAGCCTGCCCGCCAACGTGCTCAAACAACGCCCGGATGTTCGCCGTGATACCGACCAGTTAAATGCCGCCCGCGCTCAGGTTAAAGTCGCCCGTGCTGATTTTTTCCCATCACTGGAACTCACTACCAGCCTGGGCACCGAGTCGTCGAGCCTCTCTTCTTTATTGAGTTCTGGTAGCCTGCTGTGGTCATTAGGTGCCAGAATCTCTCAGCCCTTGTTTGATGGCGGGCGCTTACAGGCAAATTACCACGCAGCCACCGCGCAATTTGAAGAAGCCGCGCATAATTACCAGGCCACAGTGATTCAGGCATTAAGTGATGTCGATAAAGGATTAACCGCACTGCAAATCAGTAAGGCCAGCAGCGAAACCGCCACCCAACTCGTTGCTGCTTCGGCAAGGCTTACAGCACAACAACAGGCGCGGTTTAATGCAGGAATGGGCACTCAGGATGCTGTAAACCAGGCCCGGCTGAGTGAATACCAGCAGCAGTTAGCGCTGGTCACATCACAAACTGCAGCACTACAGGCCTGGCTCACGCTACGCCAGGCGCTGGGTGAATAACCGCTTAATGGGCTACAGTGGCAAAAGCAGTGCAGCAACCAACCCTCCCGTTTCAGAGGTGGATAAACGGAGTTGCCCACCGTGTTGGCGGGCAATACGCTCAACAATCGACAACCCCAGCCCGGCGCCTTTATCCTGGCGCGACTGGCCGCGGTAAAATGGCCGAACAATGTCTTCCCGCTGTTCAGGTGGGATCCCAGGCCCGCTATCTGCCACTTCCACCACGGCCATTTGCCCTTCAAGGCGCGTTGCGACACGCAAGCCCACCTGGCCATATTTCACCGCATTTTGCATCAGGTTCATGAGTGCGCGCTGAACAGAAACTGGCCGCCAGGTGAACTCGGGTAACTCTGCCAGTTGCACACGGAAATCCACGCCAAGCCCGGCGTAATCTGCCACCAACGCTTCGACCAGGTGATTAAGGTTACCCGGCTGTGGAACTTCGGCATCTTCTTTGCGGGCAAAATCAATAAACTGCCCCAGAATGGCATCAATGGCCGTAATGTAGCGCTCGGCGTCTTTCTGCCCGGACTGAAACAACGAAGGCTCAGCAACCACCATACGTAGTTTGGTAAGCGGTGTACGGATATCATGAGAGATACCCGCCAGCATCTCTTCCCGGGCAGCATCACTACGCGCCAGTGTACTCACCATATGGTTAAACGCACGGGTGACCGTCGCCAGCTCTTCTGGCCCTTGAGGGGGAACAGGCGCTGGCCATTCTCCGGCTGCCACAGTGCGTGCAGCCCCGGCCAGTTGGTTCAGTGGCCGTGACAAGCGCCAGTGGATCCAGGCAGCACACAAAGCGGGAAACAACATCATAATAAAAGCAACCAGAACACCGGCTGCAGGAATCTGGTTGGAGATATGCTGAGCCGAAAACGCTATCCACCAGCCATCGTCTTTGCGCAAACGCACCCACAACCGCCGCTGCTCGCCATATTCCCAATACAGTGTGACACCAGGAGGTAACTGGTGCGTCAGTTGTGAGAAAAAGTGATGCAGCATCATGCCTTCTGGCAAGCTGTCGCGGCGGGCGGCAGCGGGTAGTTCGCTGTCAGGAACCGCATGCATATTAATTAATTGCTGGCGGCGCTCTTCCGGCGTCAGCGTGGCGAACAGTTGGTTTATCATGCTTATTTGCTGGCTAACCAGCGCGGCTGCATCATCTACCCTGGGAAACTGCACCAGGCGAATCCACACAAACCACGCAGAAGCAAAACAGATAAGTACCATGGGGATAAGCAAAGCCAGGTTACGGCCGAGCAGTGACTTAAATAAGCGTTTGTTGAACACCAGGCCTGGCATGCGTGCTCCTGTTACTCAGAATAATCAGGTGGGAATAACACCAGCGTTGTCAGAGCCTGGCGGGTCTGAGTGGAAAAAGCCCGGTTAACCCAGGCAGGTTTTCAGGCAATAACATCGCCAGACAACAAATAGCCTTTTCCCCACACAGTGCGCAACCAGCGGGGTTCTGCCGGGTTCTGCTCAATGATTTTGCGAATACGTAACACCTGTACATCCACACTGCGATCAAGTGCCACATAGCTGCGCCCGCGCGCGCGGGCAATTAAATTATCGCGGCTTACCGGGCGGTTTAGTGTGGTCGCCAGCGCCACCAGCAAGCTGATTTCTGCGGTATTGACCTCCACAGGCGAGCCCAAATGTGTCAGCCGTGACTGCGCCAGATCCAACTCAAACTCACCAAAGCGCACTTTGTTTGGCGCAGCCGGGTTTTCGCCCCCCAGCATACGCTGGCGGCGCAAAATAGCCCGAACTCGTGCCAGGAGTTCTTGTGGAATAAAAGGTTTGGCGAGGTAATCATCTGCACCACTTTCCAGACCAGTAATTCGGTCGACTGGGTCGCCACGGGCGGTGAGCATCAACACCGGTAAAGTGTAACCTTCAGCACGTATGCGGCGGCATACACTCAGGCCATCTTCCGGTGTCATCATTAAATCGAGGATAAGTAAATCCCAGGGGGAACGGGCCAGCAAAACATCAAGCCGGGCGCTGTCAGCAATAGCCTGGACACGAAACCCTTGCGCTTGCAGGTAATGCTGCAACATTTGGCGCAATTCGCTTTCGTCATCCAGCACGATGATGTTGGCCTGATTTTCTGGTAAACCCTGAATGGTCACGCTGGCTTCTCCAACCTGAGTGTTACTGGCAGACTGTAGCACCAGGGGATTACTGGCTAAAGCGGGAAAATATGTCACCGTCTTACACGGCGGGATAAACGGGCAGACACCCGTTATCCCAACACCGGGTTAAAACTGAACGGTAACTTACTTGCGCCCCGCAACCCCGGCTTTTTCAAGCATAGCGTGCAACAGCACATTGCCCCCTTTTTCGACCTGTTCTGGCGAGGAATACTCAATTTCGTTATGGCTGATACCGTCTTTGCAGGGGATAAATATCATCCCTGTGGGGGCGAGCATGCTCATATATACCGCATCGTGCCCGGCACCAGAGACAATATCCATATGGGAATAGCCCAACTGCTGAGCAGCACGGCGCACGGCATCTTTGCAGGACGGGTGGAAAGGCGCGGCCGGGTAGTGGGAAACTTGTTCCAGCTTAACGCTCAGGCCACTTTCCTGTTCAACTTTGGCAATAAAGGCTTTCAGGGCGGCATCCATGTTATCCACATCGGCATCGGTCATGTTGCGGAAATCAATGGAGAACTTCACGCTGCCTGGCACCACGTTGCGGCTGTTGGGGTACACCTGCACCATACCCACGGTTCCCCGCCCATGGGGCGCGAATTGCCCGGCAATGGCAATCACTTCCTGCATAATCCGGGTGGAAACCTGGAGTGCATCCTGGCGCATAGCCATCGGGGTTGGTCCGGCGTGGGATTCCATCCCCGTTACAGTGCAGTCATACCAGCGGATCCCCAGCACGGCCTGCACCACACCAATAGAGACGTCCTGGTCTTCCAGAATCGGCCCTTGCTCAATGTGGGCTTCAAAATAGGCACCAATCGGGTGTTGCCCCGGTATTGCTGGCCCGGCATAACCAATCTTGTGCAGTTCATCTTTCACGGTTTTGCCTGCGGTATCGGTCGCGGCATAGGCCTGTTCCAGGGTGAAGATACCGGCAAACACCCCGGAGCCCATCATCACCGGTACAAAGCGTGAACCCTCTTCGTTGGTCCAGAACACCATTTCTACGGGCGCTTCAGTTTCAATGCCGTAGTCGTTCAGGGTACGAATCACTTCAAGGGCGGACAGCACCCCGAAGTTACCGTCGAACTTGCCGCCAGTGGGTTGGGTATCTATATGGCTGCCCGCAACAATAGGTGGCAGGCTGTTATCACGCCCGGCGCGGCGCATAAACACATTACCAATCTGGTCCACTTCAACGGATAACCCGGCCTCTTTGGCCCAGGACACCACCAGGTCGCGGCCCTGGCGGTCGAGTTCTGTCAATGTCAGGCGGCATACACCGCCTTTCGGCGTGGCACCAATTTCAGCCAGGCGCATCAGTGAATCCCACAAACGCTCGCCATTAATGCGCAGGTTCTGGGTATCTGCCGTTTTTTTTGTTGCGGATAATACTTCACTTGTCATGACTTTCTCCTTCCTTCATTGAATTCGAATAACAGGGTATTAACGCGCTACTGCCTGCGGTGCCCGCTGGCGTTCCCAGGCGGCTGCCGCACTGAAATCCGGCCCAAATGCCGGGCGTTTGATATAGCGCCCGGCACCTTCGCGGGCACGTAACTCACCATCAGCCCAAACCACAACCCCCTGGCTGAGGGTAAACACTGGAATTCCGGTGACGGTCCGGCCTTCAAACACATTGAAATCGTTACAGGAGTGATGGGTGGCGGCAGATAACGTTTTGCTGCCTGCCGGGTCCCACAACACCAGGTCTGCATCCGCGCCCGGCGCAACACAGCCTTTACGCGGGTACAGGTTAAACAGGCGGGCGGTATTGGCAGAGGTGATTGCCACAAATTCGCTGGGCGTCAGGCGGCCACTGTTGACACCGGCATCCCAAATCACTGCCATACGCTCTTCCACCCCACCGCAACCGTTGGGAATTTTGGTGAAACTGTCGCTGCCCATCGCTTTCTGGCTGGCGCAGAACGTGCAGTGATCTGTCGCTGTGGTATGTAACTGGCCGGATTGCAGCCCGTGCCATAACGCACTTTGGTGTGATTTATCGCGAAATGGCGGGCTCATCACATGGGCGGCGGCAACAGTGAAATCGGGGTGGCGATACACACTGTCGTCAATGACCAGGTGCCCGGCAAGCACTTCGCCATAGACTCGCTGGCCACGGTTGCGCGCACGGGCAATGGCTTCGGCAGATTCACGGCAGGAAACATGCACCACATAAATAGGTACGCCCATAATGCTGGCAACGGTAATTGCCCGGTTGGCGGCTTCGCCTTCCACTTCTGGCGGGCGGGATAACGGGTGGGCTTCGGGGCCAGTAATCCCCTGTTTCAGCATTTCTTGTTGCAGGAGATACACCATTTCGCCGTTTTCAGCATGGACGGTGGGCATTGCGCCCAGCTCCAGGCAACGGCGAAAGCTGTTCATTAGGGTTTCGTCATCACACATAATGGCGTTCTTATAGGCCATAAAGTGTTTAAAGCTGTTCACCCCTTCTTCGCGCACCAGCGTGCCCATATCCCGGCGGACACTCTCATCCCACCAGGTAATTGCCACATGGAAGCTGTAGTCAGATGCCGCTTTTTCTGCCCAGCCGCGCCACTGGTGGTAGGCCTCCATCAGGGGTTGCTGCGGGTTTGGTATCACAAAATCAATAATGGTTGTGGTGCCACCTGCCAGAGCCGCCGAAGTACCACTATAGAAATCATCTACCGTGGTGGTGCCCATAAACGGGAAATTCATATGTGTATGCGGGTCTATGCCACCGGGCATCACGTACAACCCACCGGCATCCAGCGTTTCAGTGCCTGCCGGAATATCCCACTGGGCGGCATCACCCACGGCAACAATCTTCCCGTCCGCACACAGCACATCGGCGCGTTGCTGGTAATCGGCATTCACCACCGTACCGCCTTTAATCAAAACATTACCCATTGTTTTCTCCTTTCTGTTCAGGGTTCAGGCGGTGGTTGCCATCGGGTTATTGGGGTGCGTTGTCCAGTTGGCATACTGGTCGGTCACCACTTTACCGGTGCGTTTATCCACTTCGCCGGGTTGCAAACTACGCAGAGAAATACAGTTTTCTACCGGGCAGACAGAGGCACACAGGTTGCAGCCAACGCAATCTTCTTCGCGCACTTCAAAGTGGCGTTCACCGTCTTGTAAGGTAGAGATGGCCTGGTGAGAGGTGTCTTCGCACACCAGGTGGCAACGCCCGCATTTAATACACAGGCTTTGATCAATTACGGCTTTATCAACATGATTCAGGTTGAGGTAACGCCAGTCGGTAACACTGCCCAGCGCCATGCCGCGGAAATCTTCAATGGTGCGGAACCCTTTCTGGTCCATGTAGTTTTCCAGGCCGCTAATCATGTCGCGCACAATCTGGAAACCATTAACCATCACGGCAGTACACACCTGGACGTTGCCACAACCGAGGGCGATAAATTCCGCCGCGTCGCGCCAGGTGGAAATCCCACCGATACCGGAAATCGGCAGCCCCTGGGTTTGTGCATCGCGGCCAATTTCAGACACCATATTCAGGGCAATGGGTTTCACCGCCGGGCCACAGTAGCCGCCGTGGGAACCTTTATTGCCGGTATGGGGCGTCATCAGCATGGAATCCAGGTCAACACCCATCACAGAATTGATGGTGTTGATCAGTGAAACGGCATCTGCGCCACCCGCCCGTGCGGCTCTGGCGGGGTAGCGGATATCGGTGATATTTGGGGTCAGTTTGACGATAACCGGCAGGCTGCAATACTGTTTGCACCAGCGGGTGACCATCTCAATATATTCCGGCACCTGGCCCACTGCCGCGCCCATGCCCCGTTCACTCATCCCGTGCGGGCAACCAAAGTTCAGTTCAATGCCATCAGCGCCGGTTGCTTCCACCTGCGGCAGAATAGTTTTCCAGGCGTCTTCTTCGCAGGGCACCATGATAGAGACCACAATCGCCCGGTCCGGCCAGCGTTTTTTCACCTGGGCAATTTCTTCCAGGTTAATGGCGAGGCTGCGGTCAGTGATAAGTTCAATATTATTCAGGCCAAGGACTTTACGGTCTGCGCCACGCAACGTGCTGTAACGTGGGCCACTGACGTTAACCACATGAGGGTCCAGCCCGAGGGTTTTCCACACCACGCCACCCCAGCCTGCGGCAAATGCGCGTTCCACATTCAGGGCCTTGTCGGTTGGCGGCGCAGAGGCGAGCCAGAAAGGGTTAGGGCTGTGGATGCCTAAAAAATTACTCTGTAAATCAGCCATGAACGTGCTCCCCAGCGAAATCAGCGTGAGATGAAGAAACAGAAAGTGCCTGTGCAATGGAACCTGCGGCGATTTTTCCCTGCCGCACCGCATCGACCGTGAGGTCAAGGCCACCGAAGCAACAGTCGCCCCCCGCCCAGACGCCCGGCAACGAAGTCTGGCCCTGTTCATTGGTTAAGATGCGGCCCTGTTTAAGGGTTATCGCCGCGCCTGCCGGGGCCGGATCGTAAGTCTGACCAACCGCTTTCAGTACCCAGTCCGCCGTCAGTGTGTAGTGCTCGCCACTGTCCACCAGCCCGGTGTCACTTAGGGTCACCACACTGAACGTCACGCCAGTCACCTGGTTATTTTGCTGTTCATACGCCAGCGGTGCAGACCAGTAACGCAGCGTGACACCATTGTCTTTGGCAAACGCCTGTTCTTTGGGTGAGGCTTTCATGGATTCAGCCCCACGGCGGTACACCAGCGTGACATCACGCGCACCGAGCTTCTTCGCCTGAACGGCGGCATCAATCGCCGTCATCCCACCGCCAATCACCACCACGTTACGGCCAACGGGCAACTGGCTGAGGTCTGTGCTCTGGCGCAGGCGGGCAATAAAATCAACGGCATCCATTACGCCTGCGGGTTCTGCCGAGCCCAGGCTTACGCTGTTAACAGCCGCAAGCCCCAGGCCGAGGAAAACAGCGTCATACTCTTCACGCAGTGTATTAAGGTGAACATCCTGCCCCAGGCGGGTTTGTGGGTGAAAATGAATGCCGCCCACGGACAACAGCCATGCCACTTCTTTGCTGGCAAAGTCTTCGCCCACTTTGTAGCGCGCAAGGCCATATTCATTCAGCCCACCCGCTTTCGGGCTGGCGTCAAACATATCCACTTCGTGGCCTGCAACTGCAAGTTGATGCGCAACAGTCAGGCCTGCGGGCCCTGCACCAACCACGGCCACACGCTTCCCGGTGGCGGGAGCACGAATAAACAGCGGCTTGCCACCATCAGCAAAGAACTGGTCGGTGGCAAAACGCTGGAGCAATGCAATGTTCAGCGGTTTGCCATCCTGTGCGTTACGCACACAAGCCTGCTGGCACAGGTTTTCTGTTGGGCAAACCCTGCTGCAAATCCCCCCCAGCACATTGGCTGAGAGAATCAGTTCGGCGGCACCACGCGTATTGTTTTGTGCCACACGGTGAATAAAACCAGGAACATCGATATCTGCCGGGCATGCCTGGCTGCACGGCGCGTCATAGCAGTAATGGCAACGGTCAGCTTCTGTTACAGCCTGGTGTGCTGTGAGTGGGGCTTCGCAATCGGCAAACTCACGCGCGTAATCTGCCGGGGCTAATCTGCCAGCCTGTACGCCAGCCAGATCAATACCCAAAGGTGCATGTTTATTCACAAGCCACCTCCTGCACTTGCCAAAAATGGAACAGGGGCAGCTCGGTGGGGCAACGAACAACAACATACTGCGGGAAGTCTGTGCTCATTATGCTTCTCCTGAAAGATGCAGTTCACGAAAAGGCTGGCTGCAAATTTTTGACCAAATGGTTAAGTTTTCAGGAATACCCATGCGATTTGCATGCCATTTATTTCATCTTCCCTTAACCCTTCAAAAATAAGGCTTAAGGCCATCAGCACCCTTTAAGAAATTCAATGCTTCTCTTCATTTTGGTGCATTTCGCACCATTTTTGACACCGTTAGCCACATTTAAAAGCAATAAGCCCGCTGTTACTCAAGGCCACAAATCCGCAAAACACAACTCAGCACATGCTGGGTTGCACGCTCTTCAGCGCCTTTGCTGTGAGCATCACTGCCCAAAATTGCGGCTATCTGAATATCAAAGTCGGCGTAGGTTTGGGTCATCGACCAGACGGTAAAAAAGAAGTGGGTGGTGTCAGTTGCGCGTAACTTTCCCTGCGCTATCCAGCCATCCAGCATGCGTGCTTTTTCAGCCACCAACTGGCGTAACTGATTTTGCAGTAACGGGTGCACCACCTGCGCCCCCTGCAATATTTCATTGGCAAACAGCTTCGAGGCATCCGGGCGAGTAAAGCTAAAGCGGATTTTTTTTCGTACATAAGACTCCAGCGCCACTTTCGGGTCTGCATCCGCCACCATGGCCTCAAGGGGAGCCAGCCAGTCATGGAGAATGCGCTCCAGCACCCGCAGATACAGGTTTTGTTTATTGCCAAAGTAGTAGTGAAGATTGGGTTTGGGGAGTTGGGCTTCATCGGCTATTTGTTGCATGGTCGCACCGCGAAAACCATAACGGGCAAACACCCGCTCAGCTGCGGGCAGGATAACGGCTTCATTGTCCTGGCGAATACGCCCTTTTTCTGGGCTTTCCACCATGCCACTGAGCAATACATCATTCATTAGTTAACTTACGCCTCCGAAACGAATGAAATGCGCCCTCCCTGGCGCAGAAGTATTACTGCAATTTGGCAGCGGCATCCCATACTGCGTGGGTCATAGCAGCATCGCCGGGGTCTTTCTTAATCACCGGGGTATCGCCGCCACTGTGCAGCAGAACATCAATGGTGCGATGGTAGGCTGCCGGGTCAAGCCAGCCAATTTTTGGGGTGTTCGCGTTGGTTATCAGTTTGGCGACATTTTCCATCTGGCGTGTTTGCCCTTCCACGGTGGAAGCACCGGAGGCATCTTCAGCGACTACAATTTTCGCCGCTTCTTCCGGGTGTTTAACGGCATAATTCCACCCTTCAAATGACGCTTTCAGGAATTTCGCCATTTTGCTAACAAACGCCGGGTCTTTGAGGTCCGGGCCACGTACGTACAAGCCGTCTTCCAGGGTTGAAACCCCTTCGTCTTCATACGGGAAATTAATCAGTTCATCTTTTTTCAGCCCAGCGTCAATTAACTGCCAGTATTCGTTGTAATTCATGGTGGAGATACAGGCCGCCTGGTCTTGTAACAGCGGGTCAACGTTGAAGCCCTGTTTTAAGATGGTGATATCTTTACCCGGTTTCAGCCCCAGTTTGTTCATCCAGTTAAAGAAGGGGTATTCGTTGCCGCCAAACCAGACTCCAAGGGTTTTACCTTTAAAGTCCGCCGGGGTTTTAATGCCACTGGCTTTTTTACAGGTGAGCATCATGCCCGAGCGGTCATACACCTGAGCAATATTCACTAATGGAACGCCAGCCTCGCGGGAAGCAAGGGCATCAGGCAGCCAGTCAACAATGACATCTGCAGATTTACCGGCGATCACCTGGACTGGCGAAATATCTGTTCCGCCAGGCTTGATAGTGACATCCAGACCTTCTTTTTGATAAAAGCCTTTCGCCTGCGCCACGTAATAACCAGCAAACTGTGCTTGCGGCACCCATTTTAATTGGAGCGTTACTTTCTCTGCGGCAAAGGTTTGGAAGGCGAGCGTCGCAGACATTGCCGCCAGCAACAATCCCCGGCGAAAAGCAGAACGTTTTATCATTGAGTAACTCCTCGGGTTAGGTATGTATATCCCCAGAATCATTCCGGCACACCGCTACCAGCTACCGGTATTAAAAAGGGAATACAAACGTGCTAAGCATCATTAATTAACGTTATTTTTCATTCACTTCGCTTACGACATACCACGCACTGTGGGATGCCAGAAATTAATCCGCCGGTCCAGGCGAACAACCAGGGCGTACATCAGAGAACCAGCAACTGAGGCCACCACAATGGCAGACCACACCACCGGCATATGCATACGCGCAGATTCGGTAGAAATACGAAAGCCCAGCCCGGCAGTGGGCGAGCCAAAAAACTCCGCAACAATGGCGGTAATTAATGACAGCGTTGCATTCACTTTCAGAGCACTAAAAATGAACGGCATGGCTTCAGGCAGGCGCAAGGAAAGCAGGCTCTGGCGCGGCGTGGCGGCATAGCAATACATCAGTTCCTGCTCCATTTTCCCGCAGGATTTCAGGCCTGCCAGCGTGCTCACCAACGCCGGGAAAAAAGTGACCAGGGTGACAACAGCCGCTTTGGAAGGCCAGTCGAAACCAAACCACATCACCGCAATGGGTGCCACACCCACTAACGGCACGGTACTGGTCAGGTTTGCAACCGGCAGTAACCCGCGTTGCAGGAAAGGCAGGCGGTCTATCAATAAAGCAACCACAATACCCAGCCCGCTTCCCAGTACATAACCCGCCAGCACAGACTTAATCACCGTTTGCAGGACATCGCCCATCAGCATACCTAAGCTGCTCACCAGCGCTGAAACAATCGCCAGTGGCGCAGGTAAAATGACCTGTGGCACATCAAACGCCGTGACCAGAATTTGCCAAAACACCAGAATCCACAGCCCCAACAAGCTGGCGACCAGGCTTGCGGGTAGTGGCGTGCGGGCAAGGCGCTGCACACTGACCACCGCCAGTAATGCTACCGCCGCCAGAGTTAACCCACTGAACGGCAGCCATGCCAGCCAAACGGTGCCCGCTGCCAGGGTGATGGCAAAAGCCGCCATGCGCCAGACCGGCAATGTGGGTGAACAGGCCAGAAGCGCACTGATGATCAGCACCAGGTTTACCGCCACCAGCACACCGTTTGCCTGCGGGGTAACGGAGAGTTGAACCAGGGATAAAACCAGTAACAGCAGAGCCAGCAGCAGTGGGATAACCCCCGGAATAGTTTTACCTTTCATCACACCCCCTTACGCTTACGCATGACCAGGCGCTCAGCCAGTGTGACCATGCCGGTTAATGCCAGGCCCAGTAGCGACGCCATAACCAGCGCCGACCAAATTTGCACTGTGTTGCCGTAATAAGAACCGGTCAGCAGGCGAGCCCCTAACCCGGCCTGCGCGCCTGTCGGCAGCTCTGCTACCATGGTGCCCACCAGCCCACTGGCAATAGCGACACGAAAAGCGGGGAACAGATACGGCAAGGCAGAAGGCAGGCGCACCATCCAGAAGATATGGATCCGGCTGGCCGCCCAGGTGTGTACCAGCTCCATCTCCATTTTTTGCGGGGAACGCAGCCCCTGAACGGTGGCTATCGTGACCGGGAAAAAGCACAAGTACATGGCGATCGTCGCCTTGGGCAACATACCGGTTATCCCCATGCTGCCGAGGATTATCAGCACGATGGGTGCAATAGCCAGCACCGGAATGGTTTGTGAGGCCACAATCCACGGCAACAATGCTTTATCCAGTGTGCGCGAATGAACAATACACACCGCCAGCAAAATCCCCAGCACCACCCCCATAGCGAAACCGGTTAGTGCTGCACTGGCCGTCACCCAGGTGTGCAATAGCAGGTTACGTGGTGATGTCACCGGCCATTGAGTCAGGCTGTTCCAAATATCGGCAACAATTTGGTGGGGTGCGGGCAGTAACGGGCGAGTGGCATTTAGCGAGGCAACAATCAGGTCTGCCGTATTCCAGGATGCACGGTGGGACAACACCCGGTCAATGGTGCCATGGGCATTCAGCGCCACAGCCAGGGCATACCACAATACAATCACCGCCAGCAGCACCACACTGACAGGCAGAGTATGGAACGTTAAACGCCGCCCCCAGGTGAGCGTTTTAGTGGTCATGATGCCCCTCCACCAGCGCTTCCCTTACTTCCTGGGATAGCTGCATAAATGCAGCTGTATCGCGGATCGCAAGGTCACGTTCAGCAGGCAGAGGCGAATCAATCACTTTAATAATGCGCCCAGGCCGGGGAGACATAATGACGATTTTGGTGGACAGGTATACCGCTTCAGAAATGGAGTGCGTCACAAACACCATCGTGCGTTGTTCGTGATACCACAGTTGTTGCAGTTGCTGGTTGAGGTTATCGCGGGTCAGCTCATCCAGCGCGCCGAAAGGTTCATCCATCATCAATATTTTGGGTTCAAAACCTAAAGCACGGGCAATGGAGACACGCTGTTGCATCCCACCGGATAACTGCCAGGGGTACTTTTTCTCAAACCCTTTTAGCCCAACACGCGCCAGTTGCTCACGGGCAATTTCATCACACCGGCCTGGCGGCACACCCTGAATCTGTAATGGCAACATGACATTCGCCAGCACCGTGCGCCACGGGAGCAACACAGGTGCCTGGAAGACATAACCATAAGCCCCGGACTGGCGGGCTTCAGAAGGAGACATATCGTTGACCAGTAACTCACCTGAACTGACCTGTTCGAGATCGGCAATGGCACGCAGTAAGGTTGTTTTTCCGCAACCGGATGGCCCAATGAAAGAGACAAACTCACCCTGGCGAATTGTCAGCCTGACATCTTTAAGTGCATGTACTGGCTGGTCAGCCGCCGGGTAGATGACATTCACATCACGTACCGTAATGGCTGGCCGTGCAGTGGCGGGTTTTAAAGACACCACTGCAGATTCTTCCTCATACATTAGCTGGCTCATTCCCCTGCTCCCCTGTCAATTTTTGACTGGTTGGTTAAGTTTCTCTTGGTTATGCCATTTCTGTGCCAGAGTGAAAAATCGCAAGTACACAGCATGTTTGCAGCAATTGGCAGCAAGATATGAACTTTTATTGACCAGATGTGGTGCAAAAAACAACAGAATTGCTTTGTGATGGGGCAAGAAAGAAGTGAGAACGATAAAAACCAGGGTAAGCGCGCTGAAAAGGTGATGAAAAAGACAGCAACTGCCATCCTATAAAAGGGGCGCAGTTGCTGTTAGTGACAGATACCCACCACCTTTGTGGCAGTTGGCGGAAAAACCAGCAAAAATACCGTCATGGCTATCAGAATGACTAATATCTGCTGCCCGATACTGAACATTCTTTCTGCCAGAACAGCAACACTGGCATAACCGGCAAAAAACGGTATGGTTTGCTGATGAAAATTGTTAATGACTTTCAGGAACTCACCATGGAAAACCCGCTTACCTTCCACCGCTACCACGGGCTTGGCAACGACTACCTGGTCTGCCACCACAGTGTGGCGGCACAACTGACTAACCAGCAGATCCAGCGCATTTGTGACCGCCATTATGGCATTGGCTCCGATGGCCTGTTGGTGGATGGCGATGACGGCGATACCCCCACATTGCGTATTATTAACCCCGATGCTTCAGAAGCTGAAAAAAGCGGCAATGGGCTGAGGATCTATGCCCGTTATCTGTTCGATTGCGGCCGCGTGGCGCACACGCCTTTTAAAGTAAATACCCTTGGCGGCCAGGTTTCCTGCCTGGTGGAAGAAGGGGCACATCAAGTGGTTGTGGATATGGGCGAAGCCCGTTTTAACCCTGCCGCCCTGCCAGCATTAGTAGAAGGCACAGAAGCACTGGCTCTGCCATTAATGCTGGGCGGTAAATCCTGGCAGGCCACCCTGGTTTCCATGGGCAACCCACATTGCGTTATCCGTGTGGAAAAGCTCGACCTGAACCTGGTACAACAATTGGGTGGGCAAGTGGAAACCTTGCCCTTATTCCCCCGGCGCACCAATGTGCAGTTTGTGGAAGTGCTGGACCGCAATAATATCAATATTGGTATTTGGGAACGGGGAGCCGGTTATACCCTGGCTTCCGGCAGCAGCAGTTGTGCCGCCGCCAGTGCCATGTACAAACTGGGGTTAGTGGATGAACAAGTCACTGTGCATATGCCAGGCGGGCAGCTCACCATTACGCTGAATAAAGATTTCCAGGTCAGAATGCGTGGCCCGGTACAGAAAGTTGCTACTATTCAGTTAGATAACGACTGTTTTTTTGATATACCCTGTTAAGCTCAAATCCCGAAATGAAGCCGGGCTTCCCGCTTTGCCCGGCTTTAATACACATAAATCAGCAGCAACCGCACATATTCTGTGTATTCCCTTCAAGTTATTCCCCGATTAGTCGATAGCAGATAGATAAAAATAACTTTCCTCCTACAACTTGTTACTCACCGGGAGTTCAGAATGAAAATGACCGTTCGGGCGCGTTTAATCGGTATAATTGGTTTTCTCTGTATCTTATTAGTGATCACCTCTGTTTGGGGGATCTTTGGCCTGCACAGTGCAGAACAACGGGCAGAAAGCACTTACCGTACTGAACTGCTGCCACTGCAATACTCTTCCCGTTTGTACCGCATGGTGCAAAACCAGTCTTCTACATTATTTGAAGCGTTACGTTACTGGACCAGCGCAAGTGAAGTCGAAACCCGGCTCGCCATTATTCAGGACGACAGTGAAAAAATTGCCACCGCTCGTAAAGCCTGGGCAGGCCTGGATACCCATAAAGACATTGCCGGGCTGCGCGACAGTTTTTTCCAGGACCTCGACAATTACCAGCAGGCGCTGAATGAAGCGGGGAGCCTGCTCAAGCAAGGCAACCCTTCCGCAGCCCTGGTGGTGATTGAAACCCGCCTGCGAGTCCACTCAAGGGCGATGGCAAAGAATATTGATGACCTCGATGCCCAAATGCGCACGTTGGCGGAGAACACTTACCAGCAAAGTCACAGCGCCTATCTGCTGACACGTAACAGCCTTGTAGTCATGCTGATTGTCGGGTTACTGGCAGGCATTATTGCAGGCTGGCTGCTGATTCGCTCGCTGCACCAGACACTTTCCCGCGCCCGTAACCTGGCGGAATCCATTGCCAATGGTGAACTGAACCACCAGGTCACTGCCAGCACACGCGATGAACTGGGGGAACTGATGCAGTCACTCTCCACAATGGATGTGCGCCTGTCAGATATCGTGCAGGATGTCAGCAGCAGTGCCGACATTCTGCGTGATGCGGCACGCCAAATGGCTCAGGGCAACGACGACCTTTCTGAGCGCACGCACTCCCAGGCGAGCTCCCTTGAAGAAACCGCTGCCAGCATGGAGCAAATGACTGCCACTGTGAAACACAACGCGGAAAACGCTTCACAGGCAGATGCACTGGCAACCACGGTGCGTGAACAGGCACAACGTGGTAGCGATGTTTTAAACAGCGCGGTAAGCGCCATGCGTGAAATTGAAGAAGCCAGTAACCAAATTGCCGATATCAACCGGGTGATTGATGAACTGGCCTTCCAGACTAACTTACTGGCACTGAACGCTGCGGTGGAAGCCGCAAGAGCGGGTGAACAAGGGCGTGGTTTTGCCGTAGTTGCCACCGAAGTGCGACAGTTAGCCCAGCGTTCGGCAAAAGCAGCGGCTGAAATCAAAACCCTGATAGACGCAAGCGTAAGCAAAATTAATACCGGGAGTGACCTGGTCAGCCGCTCTGGTGACATGCTGAATGAAATTAACCAGGGCGTTGAACGCGTGGTTCATATTGTGGGTGAAATTGCCGTTGCCAGCCGGGAACAATCAAGCGGCATTGAGCAAGTCAATGCGGCGGTGAACCTGATGGATACCGCTATTCAACAAAATGCTTCACTGGTGCAGGAAGCAAGCCACGCCAGCCAAACAGTACGCCAGCATGCTGATTTATTAGTGGAAAAAATGGCCTTTTTCCACACGCAAAATAGTGAAAAAGCGCTGCCTGGAACGGCAACTCACACCGCGATTGAATACAAGGAGGCATGATGCGCAAGTTACTGGCTACACTTTGCCTGGTATTCCCGGCGCTCAGCTGGGCCGACACAACGCTGAAAATCGCCACCATCAGTAATGGCGATATGACGATTATGCAGCAGCTCTCAAACCAGTATGAGCAGTCTCACCCTGGTGTCCATTTGCAATGGCATGTTATGGACGATGGTGCACTCAGAAAAACCATTTATTCCTCAATGGAAGGTAACGGAGAACGTTTTGATGTGATTACCGTCGGCACATACGAAGCACCGTTATGGGGAGAAAAAGGCTGGCTCGCGCCACTGAATAATTTACCCGACAGTTATGATGTGAATGATTTACTGCCCCCACTGCGCAAAGCGCTTTCATGGCATAACACGCTGTATGCCCTGCCATTTTATGGTGAAAGCAGTATGACGTATTACCGCAAAGACTTGTTTGCAGCAAAAGGGCTCAGCATGCCAGCAGAGCCCACCTGGCAGGATATTCAGCATTTTGCGGCCGAACTAACGGATAAGAGCAAAGGTATTTATGGTTTATGCCTGCGCGGGCAACCGGGCTGGGGCGATAACGTTGCCCTCATCAACACCATGGCTAATTCCTATGGCGCACAGTGGTTCGATGAAAGCTGGGCCCCCACCATGAACACACCAGAATGGCGGCGGGTTCTGACTGACTATGTGGCAATGGTGCATGAGTACGGCCCGCCCGATACCGTAGACAACAGTTTTGGGCAGATCCTGCGCCTGACGGCTCAAGGGGAATGCGCCATGTGGGTAGACAGCACCGTTGCCGCCGGGCTGCTGACCAACCCGCAGATTTCACTGGTCGCCGACAAACTGGGGTTTACCTCAGCACCTCATGACATTACCCGTAATGGCTCTCACTGGTTGTGGGCGTGGGCGCTGGCGGTACCGGCTAACAGTTCACAGCGGGAACAGGCGATGGATTTCATTGCCTGGGCCACTTCCCGTGGGTATATCCAGGAGGTTGCCAAAGTGGTGGGCTGGGGCTCTGTTCCTCCTGGCAGCAGGCAATCGACCTATGCTGAAGCAGGCTACCAGGCACTGGCTCCTTACGCCAGGCAAGTGCTGGCTGCCATGGAAACGGCTTCACCGGAAACACCGACACTGAACCCGGTACCCTACCAGGGAATTCAGTATGTCAGTATTCCCGGGTTCGACCAGATGGGCAGCCAGGTAGCGCAGAACATCGCTAACCTGTTAACCGGCAAACTGACGGTGGATGAAACCCTGAGCGCCAACCAGCAGGCTGTGCTGGATGTGCGGCAGAAAGTCCACTAACCACCAAAAGACAACTGCCCCATGCTTAACCAGATGGGGCAGTTATTTCAGGCTGTTATTTTCCGCTGACGGCAGCCATACCTTTTAATAACGCAGCATTAAACACCGCAGGGTCCTGAATTTGTGGGGCGTGGCCCAGGTTATCGAATTCAACCAGCGTGGCATGCGGCATTTTGCTGGCCGCTTCTTTACCCAGAACAGCATAGTTACCCAGTGTGGCCTGCACCGCAGGCGGCACACCATCTTTCCCCGGCGCGGTATTGTCTTTCTTACCCACCATAAGCAGCACCGGCATGTGTAAATCACCCCATTCATACATAACGGGCTGGGTGTAAATCATGTCGTACAGTTGTGCAGAGTTCCAGGCTATACGCTGTTTGCCCGGGCCGTTATACATACCCGCCAGCATGTTCACCCATTTATCCCATGCGGGTTTCCACTCACCGGCATAGTAAGTGTGCTGTTCATATTTGCGAATAGAAGCAGCAGTGGTTTTCAGCTCTTTTTGGTACCACTGGTCGATAGTGCGGTAAGGCACGCCTTTGCGTTTCAGGTCTTCCAGGCCAACCGGGTCCACCAGAATCAGTTGCGACACGGATTCCGGGTACATCAGTGCAAAACGCGTCGCCAGCATCCCACCGGTGGAGTGCCCCATCAGGCGAAAGCGGGTTATTCCCAGGTGACTCAGCAACTGGTGGGTATTTTCTGCCAGTTGCTGAAAGCTAAACTGGTAAGCTGCCGGTTTGCTGGATTTGCAAAAACCGATTTGGTCCGGTGCTATTACCCGGTAACCCTGTGATGACAGCAAGCGAATAGTGCCTTCCCAGGTATCTGAGCAAAAGTTTTTGCCATGCATCAGCACCGCAACCTGCCCATTCGCCTTTTCCGGGCGAATATCCAGATACGCCATCTCCAGGGACTGCCCCTGTGAAGTAAAGGTAAAATGCCGGGCAGGCCAGGCGTAGTTAAAACCTTCCAGTTGTAACCCATAGCTGGGGGTTTGCGTTTGTGCCCATACAGGAAAAGCACAACAAAGCGACAGTAAAGCTGCAGGTAAAACACGTATTCCCATTATCCACCTCCATATAAAAACCAGGCACCAGGTATAACGGTTTCAGTTAAGTGACAGGGGAAAAACGTGCTATTTGCGGTGAGTCAGGCAGGAAATACACGGCCTGCTGTTATTGCAGGCCGTGAACTCAGTGTGAAACTCATTAATACCAGTAAACTCCATGAACTCCGTTTGCCCACATGCACCACTGACCAGGCACCCAGTTGGTTGGGGTAACGCCACACGCCCATAAATGTGCTGATATTCTCCGCCAGCCAGATAAAAAAACCGACCAGCACCGTTACCCCATTACCGTGCGGTACAGCAGGCTGTCGAGCGCCCCTGTTTTCCCTGTGGCGCTCAAAGGTAATTCCGGTGGGATTTCCCCTCTTTCCAGCTCGTGTTCAATAAACGCGTGCAGGTGCTCCCTGCGCGGGCCATACCCGGCCTCCCCGGTGCGCTGTTTGATTTCCAGTAACTGTTCGATTTCCGCCAGAAGGCAGGCATCAGTAACTGTTTTTGCCAGTAATTCCTGAAACAGTACTGGTGGCTGCCCCAGCCCGGCCTCAATCCAGCGCACTGCCAGCAAAGGCCTCAGCACATAAAAGTATTTCTTCAGCCGCACCGTGTCGCCCTGCAAATAACCACGAAAGTTTTTGCGCGCCATTGAGTAATAGTGCCAGCGAGCCCTGACAGGTGAGAACCAGTCGGGTTGCTGTGCGCGCAACTCAGCCATCACACAGTCATCCTGCAGGTAAACCACCGGGGAGTTCAGCCATTCGAGCAACGTAGGGTTGGCAGCTTTTAATAGCCCCAGGGCTTTGCGCCACTCCCAGCCACTGACATCCAGCTCATCATCGATAGGGAGTTCGATGACATCGCGTTGCGGTTCAACCCGCAAGTACCACTCGGCCGGGTGAACATATAAAAACCGTACATCGTAGTCGCTGTCTGGTGAGGCAAAGCCCCACCCACGGCTCCCGGATTCACAGGCATAAAGCACCTTCACCCCAAACCGACTTTCTACAGATTGTAATGTGTGCCGCACACGGCTCTGCATGGCGGCGTCCACTGCTAATGTTGCCATTTTCTTCTCCTTTTTTGGCCTGTTGCCGGGTTACACATTAATTTTCACTAATCCCTGTAGTACCTGGTCCAGCCCACCAAATACTGAAATTTTATCAATACGTTCAGCCACTTTTTCCAGGGTTTCCATTTCTTTGAGCCGCAACGCAACCGGGTTGTTTTCCATCACTTTGGCTGTATTCAGCAAAGAGCGGGTTGCTGCCGTTTCTTCACGGCGACGGATAACATTTGCCTGCGCTGATTTTTCCGCTTCAACCAGCCGGGTTAAAATCGCCTTCATATCGCCAGGCAAGATAATGTCTTTCACGCCGACAGACGCAATTTCAATACCAAAGGGCGCCAGGCGCTGTGTTACTTGCTCACCCACGATGCCATCCAGCACCAGTTTGTCTTCCAGCAATTCGTCCAGCGAGCGGGTTCCCACAGCCTGGCGCAGCGCGAACTGCACTTCCCGGTACAGGTATTCCAGTGGCTTAGTCAGTTGTGCAAATGCGCTCAATACATCCTGGTAGCGCCAGTTCACCGCCATATTCAGGCGAATGCTGACTTTGTCTTTGGTCAGGATCTCCTGGCCGCTCACTTCCAGTGCCTGTAAGCGCAAATCAACCACTTCCGCTTCCACCAGGTGGTTTACCTTCCAGTACGCATGCACGCCGGGCGGTAACAGTTCCTGGGTTACGCCATCTATTTTCAGCACCCCGGTATGCCAGGCAGGGACTTGTACGCTCACCACAATGTCCCGGCCTTTAACCGCCGCACTTCCGGTGCGAGATTTCACCAGCAGGTTTTGCAGCGCTTCGGGTAACTTCACGTCCTGAACCGCTACGCGTTCCAGGCGTAATGCCCCCTGGTTCTGCCAGTACAGACGGCGCGTTGAAGGGGGAATCAATGCCTGCAACACACCATCGCAATACAACACCCCCACTTCCTCTTGACTGGTGTCTGCTTCCAGGCAATACCGCGCCACCCACTCGGGTTTGTAGTGGCGCAAATAGCCACTGAGTTCGTCATCCACAATGCTGCCATCCAGTTTTATCAACTGCACTTCGGCTGCCGAAAACCAGGGTAAATGGTGCTGGCCCGCTTCCAGAATTTTTTCAATTTCTTCGTGTTGCGCCAGCAAACCAATCTGACCTTTCCGTATTGTGATTTTTTTAGCCATGTTGTTTTCCTCATTTTTGAATACCAGTGCAACCACGGATGCAGGGGCGAAACCGCAGGGGAAACGTTGTTTTGCCCACGGCCCGGCACCATTACCGGTGGTTGCCAGGGGGCCACTCCAGACTGGCAGCAACCCGTTGTACTACATCTGTTTATTAACTCTTCCCATAAGAGGTGCGAACCCAGGAATCGAACCTGGCATAACCGACTTTTCGCTAATGTCGTTCTGCTGGCGGAACACACCCCGGATAACGACCGTATCGCTCCTGGTGCGCTGGCGGAGAGTTGTTAACTCCGGCAATTCCAACATGCTGACGTAGATAACATTGCCAGTTCCGTGCCAAAAACCATAAAAGCGCAAAATAAACTAATAACTAACTGAAATATAATGCATTTATTATAAATGGAATGAGTGTCACTTGTTCACCACCTGGCATTTTTATATCCTTATTTATCGTTTTTTATCTTTTAGGATAAACATGAATAAACGCCGGGTTGTGATAGGTGTACTGGGAACTGAACTGGACAGGCGTGGTAAACGCGCCAACCGGATGAAAAAGTGGCGCCCGACCGTTGGGTTATGCATGCAGGAAGGCATGCCGGTTGACCGCCTGGAGTTATTACACCAGCCCACAGATATCAACCTGGTATCTGCGGTGCAGCAGGATATTCAACAGGTTTCACCAGAGACGACGGTAAACACTCACGCTATTGCGATTAATGACCCGTGGGATTTTGAAGAGGTGTATGCCGCTTTCCTCGATTTCGCCACACACTACCCGTTCGACACCGAGCATGAAGAGTACCTGGTGCATATCACCACAGGTACCCATGTGGCGCAGATTTGCTGGTTTTTGTTAACCGAAGCCCGCTACCTGCCCGCCAACCTGTTGCAAACCAGCCCGGCCAAACGCCAGGGAGATGAACCCGTTTCCCCCGCAGGCACCTGTTCCACGATTGATCTCGACCTGAGCCGTTACGCTAAACTCACCAGCCGCTTTCAGCATGAACAGCAAGAGTCAGTTTCGTTTCTGAAATCTGGCATTGAAACCCGCAACCCAGGCTTTAACCGCACCATCGACCAGATTGAGCGAGTGGCACTGCGTTCATCTGCACCGGTGTTGCTGACCGGGCCAACAGGTGCCGGGAAGTCGTTTCTGGCCAGGCGTATTTATCAATTGCGCCAGGCCCGCCATTTGGTAACCGGGCAACTGGTTGCTGTGAACTGCGCAACTTTGCGGGGCGATAACGCCATGTCTACGCTATTTGGCCATGTGAAAGGTGCTTTTACTGGCGCTTTGCAGGCCCGAAGCGGCTTGCTGCGCGAGGCCGATGGCGGCGTGCTGTTTCTGGATGAAATTGCCGAACTGGGGCTGGATGAGCAGGCGATGCTCCTGAAGGCTATCGAAGAAAAAACGTTTTTCCCTTTTGGTTCAGATAAAGAAGTCCACAGTGATTTCCAACTGATTGCCGGTACGCACCGCAATATGCATGAGTGGGTGGCGCAAGGTCACTTTCGGGAGGATTTATTCGCCCGTATTAATATGTGGACGTTCCGCTTACCAGGCCTTGCTGAACGCCGGGAAGATATCGCGCCAAATATTCACTATGAGCTGGGCCGCTATGCCCGCGACCACCAGGCACAAATTCGTTTTGATAAAGAAGCGCTCGCCCGCTACCAGGATTTTGCCTGTTCTGCCGGCGCACAGTGGCGCGGTAACTTCCGCGAACTGGGCAGTTCAATCGCACGCATGGCAACGCTTGCAGAACAAGGGCGTATTACGGAATCACTGGTAGACGAAGAAATTGCCCGTTTGCAGGCAAACTGGAACCCTCCTGCACATTCAGTACCACCCTTACCTGTCGATATCAGCCAACTGGATTTATTCGACCAGCGCCAGTTAGAAACTGTGATTGAGGTTTGCCAGCGTTCTTCAACCCTTTCCCAGGCAGGGCGAGAATTATTTGCCGTGTCCCGGCAGAAAAAAGCCAACCCGAATGATGCCGACCGGTTACGCAAATACCTGGCGCGCTTTGGGCTCAGTTGGGATGATGTGAAATAGCCTGTTGAGCGGTGTAAACTCTGGCCAACCCGTCGATACTTGATTTGTCATTCTCAGGGGTTCTGCAGAGGTGTAATGGCAATATCTGCAACTACCAGAGTGCAGGGAGTGTTACAACACGCTGACTGGAATAATAATAAGCCTCGTTCCCTCTGGGGGAAATAGTCTGGCTAAGAGCATATCAGGGGAATAATCCAGCTTTGTCCTGAACGGATTCACTGTTACTCCGCGCATAAGTGGTTATGTGAGCATATTGCAAACCAAATAAAAAACCTGGCCTCCATTCCCCGTCGGCAAGTTGTGAAAACAGTCGGTATGGCTGAGGGGTCTGCTTTTCTCTTGATATGAAATAAAATTTTAAGCGTGCTGGCAAATATATATCACGGCTTCTGGTTGTGGCCCGCAATATAGATCTAATGAATTTGATTGTCACTGAGGGGGTCTCCCTCATTAAGTCAGCTAAATTCATTAAATCACTATCATGTCGCAAATCTTCAATACCCTCATTTTTGCTTTGCTTACTATCGCATCCATCACTTCTCATTAACAGGTTGTGCGTTTTGGAGGATTACGATGTTTGGTCTTAAGCAAACAGATATTTCGGTTATAGGACTCGGCCCCATGGGACGTGCTCTGGCGAAAACCTTACTTAACACCGGTGCCTGCGTTGCTGTTTGGAATCGCACACAGGCTAAATCCCGCCAACTCATGCAACAAGGAGCATGGTTAGCAGAAAACGTTTCACAGGCACTTCTCACCAGCCCAGTGATCCTTTTAAATCTGACTAACTATGAAGTCACACATAAGGTGCTCGCTCAGGCTGACTTGCCGGCAGGGCTACAAGGTAAAGTGATTATCCAACTGGCAACAGGTACGCCAGAAGAGGCCCGGCAGTTATCAACGTGGGTACAACAGCACGGGGGGCATTACCTCGATGGCTCGATTATGTGCTGGCCCGACTCGATTGGAACCAAAGATGCATTCATTCTGGTGTCAGGTTCCGTCACTGCATATGAAAAAGCACAAAAACAGCTTGCGGCTCTGGCTGGTGAAATTATTCATCTGGGTGAGGATCCTGGTACGGCATCAGCAATGGATGAAGCGAATTATTGTTTCTGGATTGCAGCGGTACTCGGTCTCACCCATGGAGTGCGTATCTGCGAATCAGAAGGTATCAGCCTCCATGCCTACAAAGAGATGCTGATTGGTGGGATCCCTATGATCACCGGGCAACTGAACGATGTTGCCAATACCATGATTAACGGTGACTTCTCTCATACTCTTGCATCTATTTTTACCTATTCAGGGGCAGTGGATCGCCTGGTTGAGCAGGCTGAATCCGCACAAATATCTACTCAATTCCCTCGTTTTGCCCAGCAAATATTCCGCCAGGCAATCAAAGCCGGCCATGGAAATGATGATCTTGCCGCATTAATTCATGTGTTCCGTACAGCATCTGAAAAGACTGAAGCGATTGTATCCCCGTTATCACTACCCGTTATTCCTGATAATGCCGAGGTTTGATTATGTATAACCCGAAGATCGATTTTATTTACTTGTCAGAGCAAGACATGATTAAAGCAGGTGTCACCAATATGCCAGCCTGTGTGGATGCAATGGAGGAGATGTTTACCTTACTCCATAAAGGGGATTACCGCATGTCAGGAGTCAATAATGACTCCCATGGCGCTATGGTTATTTTTCCGGAAAACTCACCTTTTCCTGGTATGCCTAAGCCAACCACGGATCGACGCCTGATGGCTATGCCGGCCTATCTCGGCGGAAACTTTCAGACATGCGGAGTGAAATGGTATGGCTCAAACATAGAAAATAAAGAAAAGGGATTGCCACGCTCGGTACTGATGATGATTCTGAGCGATATCGATACCGGAGCACCTTTGGCCTTCATGTCAGCTAATCTCCTTTCAGCATACAGGACAGGAGCAGTTCCTGGCGTGGGTGCACGTTATTTAGCACGTAAAGATTCCCGCGTAATTGCCCTGCTTGGCCCCGGAGTGATGGGAAAAACAGCGGTAGCCGCATTTATTGCGGCACGCCCAGAAATCGATACCATCAAAGTCAAAGGCCGTGGAGATAAAAGCCTTAGTGAATTTATCAGTTGGGTGCGTACTCATTACCCACAAATCAAAAAACTGGAGGTCACCGACACACTGGAGTCTCTGGTTCATGATGCCGATATTATCGCTTATTGCACCTCAGGCCCGATTGGCGCACATAACTACCCGAAAGTGAAACGTACCTGGCTCAAGCCAGGTGCATTTCTTGCCATGCCCGCCGGTTGCACCCTTGACGACGATATGAAAACACCTGAAGTCCGCAAAGTTCTCGATAATACAGGGCTATATGAAGCCTGGTTCGCTGAAATCCCCAAACCCACTCATAACTATGTGCCCATGGTCGGCATGCAATTTATGGACATGATCCACGACGGTGAAATGTCCCGTGATGAAATTGAAGACTTGGGTGCAATTGTAGCTGGCGAGCAACCAGGGAGAAAAAATAACAATGAAATTATTGTCTTATCCGTTGGTGGTATGCCAGTTGAAGACGTTGCCTGGGCGACAAAAATCTATCACAACGCGGTAGAGAACCAGATAGGTGTGACACTCAACCTGTGGCAAACCCCTGAACTGCGTTAATTCCCTGCAATCGCAACAAGAGAGAAATATATATGGCCATTGTGACTAAAGTGAGTACCGGGAACCAGTATGAATCATTACTCAGCTATTCACGTTTGGTGAAAGTCGATAACTGGATTTATGTATCCAATACTGCAGGGCGTAATCCTGAAACCCAGGAGATTCCCGAAGACCCGGCGGAACAAACGATGCAAGTTATCAATAACATTGCCCGTGCACTTACTGCAGTTGATGCCACACTTGCCGACGTGGTCGCATCACGGATTTTTATTCAAAATCCAGAGGATACACGGGCTGTTATGACCTGTGTTGGTGAACGTTTTCGGGGTATTAACCCCGCAATGACAATGACATGCCCGCCATTAGGCTCGACCATTTATAAAGTAGAAATTGAAGTCACGGCCTGGCTCGGTGCAGGCAAAGCGGAAACCACCACCATCATGTTGAACTGAAACCACGTCGTAACAACCCGGCCCCGGTGGTTAAGGGGCCATTTATTTTTTTGGCTGACCCGGACAAGATTATGACGAAACAGTTAATGCGCGTAACAACCCATGATCAACTCCCGTCATCGACAGAAGTGGTTGTTATCGGTGGTGGCATTATTGGTGTCACGGCAGCACTGACACTGGCAGAACGAAATATCCCTGTAGTTTTGATAGAAAAAGGCAGCATTGGTGCGGAGCAGTCCTCACGTAATCTGGGGTGGATCCGCAAGACCAGTCGCCATGCTCAGGATCTCCCACTGGCCCAGGCAGCCGACGAACTTTGGCAAAATATGGCTAAACGCGTTGGACTGGATGTTGGGTATCGCCAGCAAGGAATTATGTTCCTGGCGAATACTGAATCCTTGCTGGCATGGCACGAATCCTGGCTTAATGCTACCGCTACCCTCGCTCCTGGCTCCCGGTTACTCAGCAATCGAGAAATAGAGGAACGCATTCCCGGTGGTAGAGAAAAGTGGGCAGGAGCACTCTACACCCCTTCTGATGGCCGTGCCGAACCTGACATTGCCTGCAGTGCAATTAGCATTGCGGCAATGAATAAAGGTGCGACGATAATACAACAGTGTGCAGCCCGAACACTGTCATTTTCTGCAGGTAAGATTTCAGGGGTGGTGACCGAACGGGGGGAAATTCATTGTCGTCAGGTATTGTTGGCTGGCGGAGCCTGGTCGAGACGGTTTCTTGGTAATACCGGCGTTTCACTACCGACATTGCCGGTCATATGTTCCGTCTTACGCACAACGCCTATGGATGGTCCAACGGAAATTGCAGTTGGTGCACCTGATTTTTCTTTCCGGCGACATCGGGATGGGGGATTTATCATCACACAACGGGGAAAAGTAGATGCACCAATTACGTTAGACCATCTGAAAATCGGCTGGCAACACCGGCAACAATTTCGCACCGGGCGGCAGTATCTGAATGTTCGTTTTGGTTCGCATTTTTTCAATGACTTACGCCTGGCCCGCCGCTGGAACAGCCAGCAGCAAACACCGTTTGAATCTGTCCGCACACTGAACCCTGAACCAAACAGACAACTTAATCAGGATGCATTAAACAACCTGGGGCGTGCCTGGCCAATTTTTTCTGGTGCGTGTATAGCCGAAGACTGGGCTGGTGTCATTGATGTCACGCCCGATTCCTTGCCTGTTATCGACTATGTAGATTCGCTCCCTGGTTTGACCATTGCATGTGGCTTTTCAGGACACGGATTTGGCACAGGCCCGGCTGCCGGGCAACTAGCTGCGGACTTAATTTGCCAGGATACACCAATTGTCGACCCGGCACCTTACCGTTTTACTCGATTTCATTAATTATCACCATTTATGATGAAAGGAATCCGTCAAATAACACCCCTGGCGTATTCCTTGTTATTCCTGCCTATTTTTGTTAATTCATGTCGCCTTGTATTGCCATAACTGGATAGTCCATTTGCAGTAACAGGTTATAATTTTTTGTCACAGGACTCTTTTTAATACCGAGTATCTAACAAACCATTATTGATAAGGAGCCGCCATGCGTTTCAATCTTGACGATGCAACTATTTATGCAACTGATAGTGCTGAATTAGCTTATGCCATGTACAAAAAACATGGGTATGTTCTTATTAAAGGCTTATTCAAAGATGATGTTGATGCCCTGAATAATGACCTCGAGCCCTATATCGCGACAAAAGGTGTTGGGGTCGAACACATGCCTGAATCCATGCGTGAGTTTGCCGGAAGAAACACAAAAAGGCTTACTCGAGTTCCAATTTTAAGTCAAACATTCCGCGATGAATTTTTAAATAATTCATTATTACTCTCTTGCCTTGATACCATTTTCAAAGAGGTAAGTGATTCATATTGGTTATGTACAGCACAAATTATGGAAGTACAACCAGGTGAAAAGGCACAAATACTTCACCGTGACCTGGAAGTCTACCCTATTTTCAAACGTTACGGGAAAGAGGCCCCGGAGGTTATTATGAATTGCATTGTTGCGCTATCTGATTACACAGAAGAAATGGGTGCGACCCGCGCTATACCAGGTAGTCACTTATGGGATGATTATTTCCAACCTGGAAATCCTGAAGACACTTACCCTATCGAAATGGAGAAAGGTGATGCATTCTTAATGAGTGGCAAAACGATCCATGGCGCGGGAGCCAATATCACAATGAATAAACCTCGCAGAGCAATGGCTATGGGGTTTAATGTTGGCTGGCTTACCCCTGAAGAAGCACTGCCCCTGATTATGCCATTAGAAATGGCAAAAACCATGACGCAACGTGCACAACAAATGCTGGGATTTCGGTCTTTCCACAACACAGTACTTGAAGGCGGTAGCCTCTGGACAGTCGATTTTGAAGAACTGGGTGAATATTTCAAACGTACTGAGACAGCCGCGAATTAATATATATTCACCTCAGCACCAGACGCGGGTTTTCCCGCGTTTTTTTATTGTAGATGTAGAGAGTCAAGACAATAAAGTGAAACATAAAGAATTTAAATCAAAAAGCCAGCGAAGATCGCTGGCTCAGTAAGTGGGAAATTTCTTTAAGTGTTTTTTTCCAGGTACTTACCTAACTCTTCGAAATTTACAGTCCAGACACTCCCACCTTCCAGTTTGGTATTATGAAAAGAACGGAACCCCATCAGTTGTTGGGCCTGAGGTGTGAGTGTTTTTGCCATCTCAATGGGAATCACAAGAGGCAGAGCTTCTTCAGGCACTAACCAACCCGCGTTGAACGCCATCGCCATTGCCCTGCGTGGTTTGTTAGAGATATTGGTTCCTCCTCCATGAATGGTTTTGCCACTGAACAAAAATGCATCCCCTTTTTCCATTACAATGGCAATGGTTTCTTCCTGGGTGGGTTGATAAGAAAAGTCATCCCAAATGTGGCTGCCTGGAATAGCGCGGGTCGCCCCCATTTCTTCCGTATATTCAGATAAAGCGACAATACAGTTACACATGATATCAGGCATTTTGCACCCAAAACGGCGAAATAATGGATAGTTGTCACAATCACGATGTAAATATTGCGATTTTTCTTCTGGTTGAATTTCGATTACTTGTGCGGTACTAAGCCATGCAGAATCAGATACTTCATCAAAGATACCATTTATGCACTCTAACAAAAGCGGATTATTAATCATATCTTCACGAAATGTTTGGCTTAACAGAGGTACACGGGTAAGACGTTTTGTTTTTTTACCAGCGAACTCCTTCATAAACTCCCACTCATGCTCAATACCTGGTTCACGTTGGCACATGTGGGGTTCCAGATCATCATTTAATTTATCGACCTCATTCTTAAACAGTCCTTTAATCAGTACACCACCATATTGGTTATATATGGACAACGCATGCTTCACACCTTCATCAGGTGTAATAGTAATCTCAGACAAATTAACACTCATAGCATACCTCCGGGTGTGCCCTTTCAATATTTATACAGAGTTTTCAGCAATAAAATTGGTATGCAAGATGAATTGCATACCAGAATAAAAGAAGGAGTCAGTTTATAAGTGCTGCTTCAAGTTTGGCTTTTCTGAAAATAGTCGATGCACCAATAATCAAAAATAAACTATAGAAACCAATCAGTGCAAAACAGCTCCAACCAACTCCGGCCAAACCAGCCATAGAGAAGAAAACGCCACCAATTGCCGGACCAGCGGCACCGCCAAAGTTGACAAATCCGCCAGCTAAAGCGGCACTGCGTCCAGTCGTATCAACGTCTGACAGCAGCCCTAATAGATAAGGATACGCAATGGTTCCCGGTACAGCGGAAAGTGCCAGCGCAATAACAAAAACAGTACTGTTTGCGGTGAAAAACAATCCCCAAATCATTAGCAATACCAGAATTGTCGATATAATTAAGGGTTTTGCAATACCCGCTTTTACTCCCAACCAGGCAACAATAAGTGCACAAGGTAACTGTAAAACTGCAGAAATTGTCAGGGCATTACTAATAGTTGATTCACTTAAATGAAAAGGTGTTGCCGCCACCATAGAGAACGACCAGCCAACCCCCTGGAAAATAAACTGCATGAAAATGCTGATTAACAATGCACTGATAGCAAAATAAATTTTTCTCGGGAGTTTTACAGATTGAGTCGATGTAACACCATCCCTGTATTGCTCAGAAGCCCTACGGCGCTCGCGGGGAAGGTATAACGTAAAACTGAGCGCAATCACCATGAGTGAGGCTTCCACGATCTCCACATCTCTTTGACCAAAATAAGGTGCCAGTGATGGGGTGATATACATAATCGCAGCAATCATTACTGCCATCGAGGCAAACATTTCTGCAAATAAACGCTCTGGCCCTTTAAACAGGGCCGGAATAGCATTAGTGGCAGCAGTAATGATCCCACCACCAGCCCCAAGAATAATTTTCCCAACCAGGATGGTATAATAATCATGGCCAAAAAATGACACAGCAATACCAGCCAGTGCAACCAGAATTCCCATCAATGCCATTTGCCGTTTTTCAAACCGGGTTACATACCGGCCACTCACCCAGGTTAATACCGACAACGCCAACATTTCACATGAAGTAATATTAGCTGATTGAGCTTCTGTAATACTCAACCGCTGTGCGAGTGATACTACTTCGTAGGGCATCATGGCGAAGCTCAGCCATGCTACGGGACTCACAATAAGTAATGCCCAACGTGACAACCCTTTTAACTCTTCTGCCATTTTCAACTCCAGTCAGATTACACTGAGAGACAACATTGTTATCAACACCTTACGCATATCATTCCTTGATAAGGTAAGTAGTGAGTATTGCAAACAGCCAGTGTTCAGAGACTAGCAGCTTCATTAACAGTTAAATATCCAGATTTGGCACATTATGCCTTTTCGGGCTTTATTATTTTCATCTCAAATTATAATGTCTTTATGGTTTTACTTTAACTTGTCAATGAATAAAGATGTCACTTACCCTTTTTCATTACCTTTTGTCTAATAGGAGAAAGTTATGTTTATGGCAGTAATAAAAGCAAAAATAGCTCCCGGAATGCATACCGAGATGCGAGAATTATCTGATTACCTTCAGTTTCATGTTATACCTAAAGAGCCTGACTGTGATTTTTTTGAATGTTATATCGATGGTGATAATTTCGTTGCAATAGAACGCTGGTCAAGCAAAGAAAAGATGGAAGAAAGTGCCAGTGCGGAAAACACCAGACATATAGATCCTTTGATGCGTCGTTGTATTGTTGGTGGTGAGTTTAGAGCGGATTTTATTAATGTTAATAAGGTGGAATCTATCTCCATATAGAGTTTTACTATTTGACAGAACTTCACCTCCCATTACTATTTATTTCAATGGGAGGTGAAAAAATTCACTCAGAAATTTTTTGTGATGCCTGCTACTACAGTTGCACCACATGAATTTCTGTCACCAATGACGTAAACGCATTCTGTTTTGGACAAGTTTGAATCCGTGTAAGCCAGTGACCACTGAATGCCCCACCATGTTTTACTCAACCTGGCTATCCAGTGGTTATATCCTTTACGATTATTACCAGCATCATTATAGATTTTGAATCCCATATCATCATAGCCGTACTCAAGATAGAGGCCTATATCTGCAGGCAAATTGAAAGTATATCCGACATAATGATATTTCTCATTTGGTATGCCTTCCATATCATAGTCATATACAAACCCATACAACAAATTCTTATAGGTGATATTAGCCACAAACTCATTGGTGTCTAAATCCTTTTGGTTCGGATATTTGTACTGTCCGAGTGTTGTGGTAAAGCCAAAGCCATAAGGAAGTTGGCGTGTATAGCCCGCATAATACCCTGACTCAAGACGTGCTGCGGTGCCATAATCAACATTTGAAGCCCATATACCAGCCAATATCCCGGAAGAATGAGTCAATACTGAGCTTAATTGTGCAGTTGGTTTATTCTGTGTTGACGACACACCAAATGCCCGGTAGTCACTCAACACACTGATGGATGTATCAAGATGCAGGCTATCATTTACTTCCCATGCATTAACTGAAAATGGCTGAAGAGATAAACACACACCCAAAGTTAGTGAGCTAATAACGCTAATCAGTTTCTTCATATATCCTTCCAGTGATTATTTAATACACGCAGGCTTAATTATTATCAGGTATTCCATTCATAACTTTGCGTAACAAACCCTACTAAATGGTAGTTTTATTGAAAAGAGAATCAGAATTAAATTGCCAAAAATGGATAGTAATGCTCCGAAACTAATGTGTGGAAAGTATTTTAAAATTCAAATAAAGCGTTTGAATTGCCAAAAGTGGACAGAGAGAGATACACAAAATTGTTAAGGTAACAGAATGAATCGAGGTATCTCAGGTAGCACCTTGGTTTTGTTGTTGGTGAGAATGATCATCGGAGTGACCAAAAAGCAAGCCCTGAGAACAGTATTACTTAACAAGAAAGTAATTATTCAAATATTGTCAGGAGAACCAAGAATGGCCAAATTCGACCTCTCAGTCTTGACTGTCACACTTGACCAACCGGTAGAAAAAGCCTACCAAGTCTATTGTGAGTATGGCGGAGTACTGATAAAAGGCTTATTTACAGACTACATAGACGCGCTAAATAACGAACTTGAGCCTTACATTTCTGCCCGTCATCCTGGTATAGACAGCCTCCCGGAACATATGAAAGATTTTGCTGGCCGTAAAACAAAACGGCTGACACAAGTTCCCCTGATAAGTAAAACCTTTCGCGAATCGATGATAGACCATCCTTATCTGATGGGATGTATTGATAAAATTTTCGAAAATATCTGTGATGCGACCTGGATGAACACAACGCAAATCATGCAAGTTGAGCCAGGTGAGAAAGCTCAATTTTTGCATCGGGATTCAGAAAACTACCAGATTATCCGCCGTATGGGGAAATCAGCGCCCGAAGTTACCAGTAACTGTATTGTCGCACTTGATGATATAACCGAAGACATGGGGGCAACCCGAGTTGTTGCAGGAAGTCATCTGTGGGACGATTTTGATCGTCAAGCCGCCTATGAGGAGACTTTTCCTCTCGAACTTAAAAAAGGCGATGGTTTTTTATTTAGTGGTAAAGTGATCCATGGCGCAGGTGCTAATGTATCTGGCAAACCCCGCAGGGCAATGGCAATGGCTTTTAATGCAGGGTGGTTAACTCCTGAAGAAGCGTTCCCAATGTACATGAAATGGGAAATGGTGAAAGGGCTCAGTCAACGTGCACAACAGTTACTTGGCTTTCGCTCGTTTCATCACACCTGTCTGGAAGGCGGAAGCTTATGGACTGTGAATTTTGAAGAACTGGCGAATTACCTGGAGCATGCTGAATAATCTTTTTCACATCGGGGTAATGCTACCGTGTTGCCCCGAATCGAGCTGAACTCTCCTTCATTTCCTCTGACCTTACCCAACGGTACTCTCCCGGATTTGTGCCATAGCATGTGTTTAGTTATCATCTTGTTCAAATGTTAACACTACGTCTTCACCACCATTGAACACCTCTGTTCATCTTTAGTGCAGCGCTCATAGCCTTACATGTTAACTCAATAAAAACACTTTATTTTCAATATGATAAACACAGTTCTTTTTTGAATTTACTCCTGGCAACTGGCATGAATACTGCATTAACAATAAATATACATTCTGATTACTTTCGGGGGTTATATGCATTCTCATCAAGTTGTCAGGTCGCAGGGTATTGATACATCTGATGCAGTCAGGCATGCAAGTGCATTCAACTGCTATGACTCCAATAAAATCAATTTACTTTCTCCGTGTGGTCAGTTTACTGGTCACGTATCTATGAAAATGATTACCCCCCAAATACAGATCATGCGGGATCATGGTTTCACACGTATTGCAGAAAACCTGTCAGGTATTCCAGAAAATCGAGTATGCATTACGCTTATTGATTCGCCAGACCCGATTTTTTATGATGGCCGCATGTTCCGTAAAGGCATGTTACATGTTTGTTCAGGAGAAACCATTCAACTGGTTGCCAGAAATTATGTCTCCGGATATGTTATCTCTATTGATAAAAAACATTTCAATCAACAGCTTCATAATTCAGGGAGTGCTATAGGAGTGTGTGGTAAAAATTTTGAACGTTATTTACAGCTATCTCCCGAAGCATTTTTAAAACTAAAATATTACCTGGATGAAATGTTAGCTTTTAACCCCAGTGATTCTTTTAATGAAGAGAGCTTTTCATTACAACTTTTTTCTCTTATATTTTCACCCGATCTTAAACTATGCTCTGCCGATGATGCATCAACACGAGGATTCATTGTTAATAAAAGTTGTAAAACTATCATGAAGCACTTTACTGACTCCGAATTCAGTATTGGTGATCTTATTCCATTATTACGCACCAGCCGGCGTTCAGTTCAATACAGTTTCCAGGATATTCTTGGTATGAATCCATCAACTTATTTGCGCTATATTCGCCTTAACGTTGCTCGAGCATCATTACTAAGTACAAAAACAGATCAAATAAATCAGATTGCGATTGAGTCAGGTTTTTCACATGTAAGTCGGTTTTCCCAGTATTACCGTGATTTTTTTGGTGAACTCCCATCACAGACATTGAAGTCATTATCAAAGGATTCACACTTTGGAAATAGAGTTATTTGGCTATAAAAAATTATATAATATAGTAAGTTAAAGCCTATACTTGGATAATACCCTTAATGCTGAAAAATATATGATGAATAGGGTTTAATAGCCACTTGCTGGCGATAATTCGCCGGAGTGGAATGTATTAACTGGCTGAATTCACGGGTAAAATGAGCCTGATCACTGAAGCCCAAATCTTGTGATAGGGCTGAAAATAAAACTGTTCCCCGATGATTAATCGCATGAAGTGCAGCCTGACAACGCATAATGCGGCAGAGCATTTTAGGCGTCATCCCCGTTTCTTTCCGGAACTGGCGTTGTAAGGTTCTGGCAGTATAACCTGTCTCACTGGCCAAATCATTTATCTGGATACATCCCGCTGTACGTTCAATAACATGTAATGTATGTAATGTCAGTGCAGTAAACTTTCGCCCGACTATCGTATGAAAAAAATGGCTGAAAGAGCTTACCTGGTCAGTTATTGACTCAGCATTTACGATATGTTCTATTAACATTTCAGCGCCAGGTACAAGCTCATTTAATGGAATATTCTTAGCCAGTATGTCCTGGGCATCAATATTCAGAAAAGAAGGGATCATTCCTGGTGCAAAGCGCACTCCAAAATAGCGCTCTTTATACTTCAAACCAGCAATACAGGCTTCCAGTTTCGAACCACACACCAGTGCGCAAGGATTATCTATTCCTCCCCCAAAAACGATATCGATACAACCATCTGGAACAGCGACTACCTGTTCGCCTTGTTCATTAGCCTCAAAACTATAGTATTGAGAAATCACTGGGTTACTATCACCCTGCCGATGGTAATGCCCTGATGTACCAAGGACAAACCAGGGCTGTTCACTGTAGCGTGATGATACTGTATTGGAATCTGTATACAGATAAGAATCCTTAAACACGATTTCTGGCACCTTTTCACAATTGCAAGATAAGCCATTACATAGGTGATCTATATCATGCAATTATTGCACCAATTCATACAGCCACTTTTCCCACACTGAATAAAATAACTAACAGCATGATAGTAATATATATCCATATGATACTATTATGCTCAGAACCTAAAACATGCAGGCGAATATAACAATATTAACGACAACGAAAACTCTACTAAAATTAAGTATCATTAATATTAATGTACTAATTGATCCTACCCGGGATTAGGGCGCGCCTCGTCTCGCCGAAGAACTGCCTGAATACAATATCAAAACCATCACCGCCAGCCTGCGCCGTCAGGGACTGCGGGCGAAAGCCAGCCGAAAGTTCAGCCCGGTCAGTTACCGTGAACACAGCCTGCCGGTGTCAGAGAACCTGCTGAAACAGGATTTTTATGCCAGTGGTCCGGAGACATCACGTACCTTCGCACGGATGAAGGCTGGCTGTATCTGGCGGTGGTGATTGATCTGTGGTCCCGTGCCGTTATTGGTTGGCCGGTGTCCTCACGAATGACGGCGAAACTGGCCTGCGATGCGTTACAGATGACGCTCTGGCGGCGTAAATGTCCGGAAAATGTCATCGTCCACACGGATCGTGGCGGACAGTATTACTCAGCAGATTATCAGGCATTGCTGAATGCGGCACAGCCTGCACGGCAGCATGAGCGCAAAAGGTTGTTGCTACGATAATGCGTGCGCGGAAAGCTTCTTTTATTCACTGAAAGTGGAATGAATCCACGGAGAGCGTTTTACCAACCGTGAAATTATGCGGACGACGGTGTTTAATTATATCGGGTGTGATTACAACTGGTGGCGGCGTCACAGTGCCTGTGGCGGTCTCAGCCCGGAACAGTTTGAAAACGAAAACCTTGCTTAGAGCTGTGTCCACATTACGTGGGCAGGCTCACAAAACAAAAACCAATATATCTCGACTATTCATGCAGGCATGTCAATGAACTACGGGCCGATGAAATACTGGGGCAAGGAAGCATTAAGAAGGAATTAAACAGCAAGACGTAAATGAGCAAATTTTTTGCGTGTGGCTTCAAAGGATGCTTCGATCTTCGCTGAGGACTGCCCGGTTTCAACCGCTGTTGATGTCGCTACTGAGCGAACGATGTCAGCGCGAGAAGGTTTAGCATAAGTTGAATGCTCTTTTTTTCTGTTATTGATCATGAAGCCTGCTTAGCACCCAGCGATGCAGTTCAACCAACGACACGAAGTGACAGTATACCAAAATTTCGAAACAACACGGCCTGGAGGATATCAAAAAAGCAGAACGGGGTACTTATAAATCAGTTTCCCCCGCTTCCAGCACAGAGGGCAATTTTTGCCCCCTCATCCCGTACAGAGTTCGTTAATTTCCTTGGTTTCTGCTGTTTTAACCCCCAGAGCCCTCACCGCTTATTTGCCTGCCACCAAGAGTTAGTTATCATACCCTCTGCGCTTTTATGACCCCTTACTGGTCTTTACCTTATCCAATGAGCCTGTGTAACACGTAACAACAAAATAAAACCACTAACTCATTAAAATTTAAGAAAATGGACATCATAAACTGATGAGTACAACTGAAAATTTTGACGCCCATACGCCCATGATGCAGCAGTACCTGCGCTTGAAGGCACAGCATCCGGAGATCTTACTGTTTTACCGGATGGGCGATTTTTACGAGTTGTTTTACGACGACGCAAAGCGGGCTTCCCAGTTACTGGATATTTCCCTGACCAAGCGTGGTGCTTCTGCCGGGGAACCTATCCCCATGGCGGGTGTGCCACATCATGCGGTTGAAAACTACCTGGCAAAGCTGGTGAACCTTGGGGAGTCCGTCGCTATTTGTGAACAAATTGGCGACCCGGCAACCACCAAAGGCCCGGTTGAACGCAAAGTGGTGCGTATCGTCACGCCTGGAACCATCAGTGATGAGGCTTTACTTGAAGAGCGCCAGGATAACCTGCTGGCCGCTATCTGGCAGGACAGCAAAGGTTTTGGCTACGCTACCCTGGATATCAGCTCTGGCCGGTTTCGCCTTTCTGAGCCGGAAGATGCCGAAGATATGGCCGCTGAACTGCAGCGTACCAATCCGGCAGAATTACTCTATGCCGAAGATTTTGCCGATATGCGCCTGGTTGAACACCGCCGGGGGTTGCGCCGCCGCCCATTATGGGAATTTGAGATTGATACCGCACGCCAGCAACTGAATCTGCAATTCGGTACCCGTGACTTAACTGGCTTTGGTGTGGAACAGGCGTATCGTGGCCTGTGCGCCGCAGGCTGCCTGTTACAGTATGTGAAAGACACCCAGCGCACCGCGCTGCCTCATATTCGTGGTATCACCATGGAGCGCCAGCAGGATGGCATTATTATGGATGCCGCCACGCGCCGTAACCTGGAAATCACCCTCAACCTGGCGGGTGGAACCGACAACACGGTTGCCGCTGTTCTGGATGGCACGGTTACGCCGATGGGCAGCCGCATGCTGAAACGCTGGCTGCATATGCCAGTGCGAGATACCAGCGTGCTGAGCCGTCGCCAGCAAGCTATCAGTGCATTACAGGATTTAACCAGCGAGCTGCAGCCTATTTTGCGCCAGGTGGGCGACCTGGAGCGCATTCTGGCCCGCCTGGCACTTCGCACTGCCCGCCCGCGTGACCTGGCAAGAATGCGCCATGCTTTCCAGCAACTGCCACTACTGCGCGATGTGCTGGCGGAAGTGGATGCGCCTGCGGTTCAGAGCCTGCGTGAAACCAGTGGCGAATTTAGCGAGCTGCGCGAACTATTGGAGCACGCCATTATTGAAAGCCCGCCAGTGCTGGTGCGTGACGGTGGCGTGATTGCACCAGGTTACCATGAAGAACTGGATGAGTGGCGCGCGCTGGCAGATGGCGCAACGGATTACCTCGACAAACTGGAAATCCGCGAGCGGGAAAAACTGGGTATCGATACCCTGAAAGTCGGGTTTAATGCAGTACATGGCTACTATATTCAGGTAAGCCGTGGGCAGAGCCATATGGTGCCAATTAACTATGTGCGCCGCCAGACACTGAAAAACGCCGAGCGCTATATTATTCCTGAACTGAAAGAGTACGAAGACAAAGTCCTCACTTCCAAAGGGAAAGCGCTGGCACTGGAAAAACAGCTCTACGATGAACTGTTCGACAAGTTGTTGCCACACCTTGAAGCACTGCAAAACAGTGCCGCAGCACTGGCGGAACTGGATGTGCTGGCAAACCTGGCTGAACGCGCCCTGCGCTATAACTATGTCTGCCCGACACTTACTGATAAACCCGGTATTGCGATACAGGGCGGCCGCCACCCGGTGGTAGAACAAGTATTAAGTGACCCGTTTATTGCCAACCCGCTGAACCTGTCGCCGCAACGGCGGATGCTGATTATTACTGGCCCGAACATGGGCGGTAAAAGTACCTATATGCGCCAGGCAGCTCTGATTGTGCTGATGGCTTATATTGGCAGCTTTGTGCCAGCAGACAGCGCGGAAATTGGCCCGGTAGACCGTATTTTCACGCGTGTTGGTGCGGCGGATGACCTGGCTTCCGGGCGTTCTACATTCATGGTTGAGATGACAGAAACCGCCAATATTCTGCATAACGCTACAGCACAAAGCCTGGTGTTGATGGACGAAATTGGCCGGGGTACTTCAACTTACGATGGCCTGTCTCTGGCCTGGGCCTGTGCTGAAAACCTGGCAAACCGCATCAAAGCGCTGACACTGTTCGCCACCCACTATTTTGAGCTGACAACACTGCCAGAGAAAATGGAAGGCGTTGCCAACGTGCATCTCGATGCACTGGAGCACGGCGATACTATCGCGTTTATGCACAGCGTGCAGGATGGTGCAGCGAGCAAGAGCTATGGGCTGGCGGTTGCGGCACTGGCTGGCGTACCGAAAGATGTGATTAAACGCGCACGCCAGAAGCTGCGTGAACTGGAAAGTTTGTCTGGCAATGCAGCAGCAAGCCAGGTCGACGGCACGCAGATGTCTTTGCTGGTTGCCTCAGAAGAACCCAGCCCGGCAGTTGAAGCGCTGGAAAATCTCGACCCGGACAGCCTGACTCCACGTCAGGCACTGGAGTGGATCTACCGGCTGAAATCACTGGTTTAATGCCGTTAAAAACGCCCCGTTTGGGGCGTTTCAGAGTGATGAAAAAGAAGGGAAAAACGTCGTTTTTCCTTCTTTTTAGTTACAGGCTTGGTAATTAACGCTGGTTTTCCGGCAACAAAGGCGGAATGGTGGGCACCTGCGGCGCATTATCAATATCGGCCTGGGTCATCATAAACGCTTCGGGGTAATGTTCCCGGCTGGTGCGGCGCAGCGGTTCTGTATCCCGCCAGGTGTACAGGCAATGCTGGCATTGGTGCACTGTCCAGACACCGGCTACCGGTGATGTTGCCAATACTTCAATATGTTCATCAGCACAACGTGGGCAAATCATAGCTCTTCTCCTTATTTCCGGTTAGCCAGCATGGCTGTCAGTTTTTCAACCCACAGTGCCGTTTCTGGTAAATCTTTGACCGGCTGGCTGTAGTGGCCACGGTTATCCGGCGCAACCGGGGTGGTGGCATCAATGATAAGCTTGTCGGTGATCCCGGCAGGGCTTGATCCCGGATCCAGTTCCAGTACCGACATATTCGGTAATTGCACCAGATCGCCTGCGGCATTCACTTTGGATGAAAGCGCCCACATCACTTGTGGCAGATCGAACGGATCAACATCTTCGTCCACCATAATCACCATTTTTACATAACCCAGACCATGTGGTGTTGTCATTGCCCGCAGGCCAACCGCTCTGGCGAACCCGCCATAACGTTTTTTGGTGGAAATAATAGCGAGCAAACCATGTGTGTACATGGCGTTAACTGCCTGTACTTCCGGGAACTCCGCTTTCAGTTGCTGGTACAGCGGCACGCAGGTTGCCGGGCCAATCAGGTAGTCAATTTCGGTCCACGGCATCCCAAGGTAGAGGGATTCGAAAATCGGTTTGGTGCGGTAAGACACTTTATCTATGCGCACGACAGTCATGTTGCGCCCACCGGAATAGTGGCCGGTAAACTCACCAAACGGGCCTTCGATTTCCCGTTTGCGCCCTTCTATCACACCTTCCAGAATCACTTCCGAGCCCCAGGGCACATCAAAGCCAGTTAGCGGTGCAGTGGCGATTGGGTAAGGAGACTCGCGTAACGCGCCAGCCATTTCGTATTCAGACTGGTCATATTTGAGTGGCGTAGCCCCCATCAGGGTTATCACCGGGTCGTTACCCAACGTAATGGCGATGGGCAGGTCTTCACCACGCTCTTCGGCTTTATGTAAATGCAGGGCAATATCATGCATTGGCACCGGTTGCAGGCCCAGCTTACGCTTGCCTTTTACTTCCATCCGGTAAATACCGACGTTTTGTTTACCGAAATGTTCCGGGTCCTGTGGGTCGCGCGAGACAACACAGGCTTTATCCAGGTAGAACCCGCCATCGCCATCATTCAGGCGAAATAAAGGCAGAATATCAAACAGGTTGATGTCTTCTCCATCGACACTATTTTCAGCCCAGGGCGGATTATCACGGCGTTCCGGGGCTACCGGGAACGTATCCCAGCGGCGAATAAACTCATCCACCTGCTGTTTAAGCGGTGTGTTCGGCGGCATGCCAATCGAAATAGCATGGTTCTGCCAGGAGCCAATAGTATTCATAACTACCCGGGCATCCGTAAAACCGGCTATGTTGTCAAACCACAGTGCAGGAGCCCCTTCACCAATACGCCCGGTTGCGTTGGCCGCAGCAGCGATGTCGGGTTCCGGCATTACTTGCTCTTCAATTTTCAGTAACTGCCCTTGTTCATCCAGCGCACGTAAAAAACTGCGCAAATCGTCAAACGCCATATGCGTCTCCTGTTAATGAAATTAAGAACGTTTTTTCCCGTCGCTTAATCCTTCCCAGCGGCGTGCAAAAGGGGATTCCAGGCCAAACTGATCCAGTACCCGGGCCACCACATGGTGGGTTACATCCTGAATAGTTTCTGGGTGGTTGTAGTACGCGGGCATGGGCGGCACCATCACCACACCAAGGCGGGATAACGCCAGCATATTTTCCAGGTGAATTGGGCTTAACGGGGTTTCACGAGGGACGAGCACCAGTTTGCGCCCTTCTTTAATGATGACATCAGCAGCGCGCCCAACCAGGCCTTCTGCGTAACCCGCGCGGATCCCCGCCAGAGTTTTCATGCTGCAGGGAATGATAATCATGCCATCGGTTTTAAAAGACCCCGACGAAATCGTTGCCCCCTGATTTGCCGGGCTGTGAACTACATCGGCCAGTGCCTGTATATCAGCCACCTGATAAGGGGTTTCCAGTTCAATGGTTGTTTTGGCCCACTTAGACATGACCAGGTGTGTTTCCACCTCCGGTAGTTTCTGTAGTGCCTGTAGCAGCGCTACTCCCAACGGGGCACCTGTTGCGCCAGTCATTCCAACAATGAGTCTCACACATCCTCCGCTAAATCGTTCGTGTACGAACATTATAAATAACATTAAGGATTGGGTGGAATTTACGCAAGGTAAAGTCACTGCCGCGCATGAAAACAGCACACATTGCTAATAACCAGGAAAGATATGAGTCGGGTGGAATTACAGGGTATGATACTAACTGATGCTTTTTACCTTCATGCCAAATGGGTTCAGGATGCATTTACACCAGGAAACGTTTCACCTTTTACGCCTTTTATTTCAGCAGCATACTGCAAAGTGGCAACACACTTTCCCCGAACTGACCAAACCGCAGTATTCGGTGTTGCGTGCTGTGGCGGAGCATCCAGGTATTGAACAAGTGCGCCTGACTGAAGCGGCTGTGTGTACCAAGGCGACACTGGCGGAAATGCTGAGCAGAATGGAGAAAAAAGGCTGGGTCAGCCGGGCTTGCGACCCGGCAGATAAACGGCGGAGGTTTGTTTCACTAACACCAGATGGGCAGGTACTACTCACCCTCAGCCAGTCCAGAGCAACAACGGTGGACCAGGCATTTTTAACCCGGCTAAGCCCGCAAGAGCAGCAAGCATTTAACGCAATGATTGAAAAAATGCTCGAGCCGGACGGCAACACGCTGGCATAAAAAAAGCCAGTCATACGACTGGCTTTTTTGACGGAAAAGGAATTATTCCTGGAACAGGGCCTCAATATTCAAACCCTGTGTTTGCAGGATCTCTCTGAGGCGACGCAGGCCTTCAACCTGAATCTGGCGTACACGTTCACGTGTCAAACCAATTTCATGACCAACATCTTCCAGTGTGGCAGCCTCATAGCCTAGCAAACCAAAACGGCGTGCCAGCACTTCACGTTGCTTCGCATTGAGTTCAAACAACCACTTCACGATGCTGTGTTTCATGTCATCATCTTGTGTGGTGTCTTCCGGGCCGTTGTCTTTTTCATCGGCCAGGATATCGAGCAACGCTTTTTCCGAATCACCACCCAATGGTGTGTCCACTGAGGTGATGCGTTCGTTGAGCCGCAACATACGGCTGACGTCATCTACCGGTTTATCCAGTTGTTCCGCTATTTCTTCTGCGCTGGGCTCATGATCCAGCTTATGAGAAAGTTCACGGGCAGTGCGCAAATAGACGTTCAGCTCTTTAACAATGTGGATTGGCAAACGGATCGTACGCGTTTGATTCATGATCGCACGCTCGATAGTTTGACGGATCCACCAGGTTGCATAGGTTGAGAAACGGAACCCTCTTTCCGGATCGAATTTCTCAACAGCACGGATCAGGCCGAGGTTTCCTTCCTCAATGAGATCCAATAACGCCAGACCTCGATTACCATAACGCCGCGCTATTTTCACCACCAGACGAAGGTTACTTTCGATCATCCGACGGCGCGAAGCCACATCACCACGCAATGCCCGGCGTGCAAAGTGCACTTCTTCTTCAGCAGTTAGCAGTGGTGAATAACCAATTTCCCCAAGATAGAGTTGCGTTGCATCGAGCACACGTTGAGTGGCACCTTGCGACAACAACTCTTCTTCTGCCAGCTCTGTATCACCGGGTTCCTCTTCCACAAAGGCCTTTTCATCAAAGGACTCTGTTCCATTCTCATCAAATTCCGCATCTTCAGTTACTTCATGAACCTTCAGCGTATTCTGACTCATCTTAAGGTGCCTCCTACCCGTGATCCCTGGGCAAAGCACCTGTTACAACGTACTTTGCCGGTTTATCGCTGCGGTAAATAACGCAGCGGGTTGACGGATTTCCCCTTGTAACGAATTTCAAAATGCAAACGTGTAGAACTGGTTCCGGTGCTACCCATAGTAGCTATTTTCTGCCCCGCTTTTATTTCTTGTTGCTCCCGAACCAGCATAGTGTCGTTATGAGCGTAGGCACTCAGGTAATCATCGTTATGTTTTATAATGATAAGATTCCCGTAACCGCGCAGTGCGTTACCGGCATAGACAACTCGCCCTGGGGCGGTCGCATAGATAGCCTGGCCACGCGTTCCTGCAATATCGATACCTTTATTACCACCATCGGCAGCAGAAAAGTTTTCAATAATCTTGCCATCAGTCGGCCAGCGCCATGATGAAATCGGCGAACTGCTTGACGTACTGCTGACAGTCGGTTCTGGGGTACTAACAACCGGTGCGGTAGTCGTCGTCGTGGCTGCTACTGCGCCAGTTGACGGGCGATTACCAGGCAACATCTTGTTAGCACTTTGTTCACCTGAAGTTTCAGAATACGTAATTGTTGGTTGCGTTGCAACCACTGCGCCTGAATTTTGTGCAGGTTTAGTTACCAGCCCCTGAGCACTGGCATCTGCGGTAGTTATCGCATTGCCACCAGTAATTGGTGCGCCTGAACCATTACCCACTTGCAGTGTTTGCCCGACATTCAACCCATAGGGCGCTGAAATATTATTGCGCTGAGCCAGATCCCGGAAATCGTTACCTGTCAGCCAGGCAATATAAAACAGTGTATCGCCGCGTTTAACAGTGTAGGTTTGCCCTGAGTAACTGCCTTTAGGAATCGAATCATAATGGCGTTCATAAACAATTTTACCGTTCACTGTGCGCACGGGCTGTGAAGGTGGTTGCTGTACCACAGCAGTTCGAGTCTGAGTTGTTTGTACCGGATGTACAGGTTGTATTTGCGGCTGCTGTACCGGTGAAGATGTGTTTGGCGTGATTAACATGCCGCTGTTAGTACTGGACGAAGCCGAAGAACCGCCGCCATTGACGGAACTGATCGGTGCCTGGCTGTTATTATTGCTGGAACAACCAGCAAGCCACAGACTAACCAGTGAAAGTGCCGCAACACGGCGTAAGGTGAAATGTGGGCTTCCCGCGCTCATTTATCCCCCAAAAAATAAGAAAATAGTCAAATCAGAGCCGTAGAGGTCATCCACACTTCGGCCTGCCTTACAATACGCTCGCCCCTCTAAAAAAATACGGGGATAAATCTGGATTCAGGACAGTTCGCCTTTTACCAGCGGTACAAAGCGTACTGCTTCTATTGTTTCGATAACAAAATCTGCCCCCCGACGACGAACCCGCTTAAGCAGTTGTTGTTCATCGCCTACAGGCAACACCAGTACGCCACCTTCATCTAACTGGGAAAGCAATGCAACAGGTATTTCCGGTGGTGCGGCGGTCACGATAATGGCATCAAAAGGTGCTCGTACACGCCAACCCTGCCAGCCATCGCCATGTCGTGTTGAAACATTATGTAAATCAAGTTGTTTCAGGCGGCGCCTGGCATGCCACTGTAAACTTTTTATGCGTTCAACTGAACAAACATGCTGTACAAGATGCGCCAGAATGGCCGTTTGATACCCCGACCCAGTTCCCACTTCTAATACGCGGGATTCTGGCGACAACTCAAGCAATTCAGTCATGCGGGCAACCATATAAGGTTGCGAAATAGTCTGACCGGAACCAATAGGTAAAGCAACGTTCTCCCAGGCTTTGTGTTCAAACGCTTCATCGACAAATTTCTCCCTGGGTACGCTGGCTATAGCGTCGAGCACATGCTCATCGCTGATACCCTGCATACGCAACTGCTTAAGAAGAGTTTGTACGCGATTGCTTACCATTGGTTCTCCACTCCTGCCCGGGATAACCACCCGGAAACAACATCATGCGCGTTGTAAGCCGTTAAATCCACCTGTAACGGTGTGACTGAAACGTAGCCTGCATCCACTGCTGCGAAATCAGTATCTGGCCCGGCATCGCACTTTTCCCCTGGCGGGCCTATCCAGTAAACCGGGTTACCACGCGGGTCTTGTTGAGCAATGACCTGGTCTGCCGGATGGCGGCTGCCGCAGCGGGTAATACGTATACCTTTTATCTGTTCAATGGGTAAGTCAGGCACATTAATGTTCAGGATCCGGCTGGTGCGCAGCGGTTCTTGTGTCAACGCGCGCAGAATCGCACAGGTCACTTTTGCCGCCGTTTCATAATGCGTTAGCCCATTGAGCGAAACAGCCAGTGCCGGAAACCCCAAATGGCGCCCTTCCATGGCGGCAGCCACTGTACCCGAATAGATAACATCATCGCCCAGGTTCGGCCCGGCGTTAATGCCAGAAACCACGATATCCGGGCGCGGTCGCATCAGCGCATTTACGCCCAGATAAACGCAGTCAGTTGGTGTACCCATTTGAACCGCAATGTCACCACCAGGTAAATTCAGCGCCCGAAGTGGGGTTTCCAGAGTGAGAGAGTTGGATGCCCCACTCCGGTTGCGGTCAGGAGCAACAACCTGAACAGTGGCAAATTCCCGTAGTGCTTTAGCCAGTGTCTGGATCCCCGGCGCGTGAACGCCATCGTCATTACTCAGCAATATGCGCATAGTCATCAGGTTGGTTAATCAGTTCCCTTACAACACTGGTGGCAAAACTTCCGGCAGGGAGCCAGAAACTCAGGGCAACAGTGACCTCATCCCACCAGTCCCAATTTAATTCTTTAGGAAACAAAAAAATAGCACGACGAGCGGCATCAACACGTTCCTGAACTAACAGCGCCTGTAAATCTGGCTCACTGGCAATGGCAGCCTGTTCTGCCGCAAGCGCACTCCCCTGCGTACCCCAGTCACCACGGCCCGGTAAGGTAGCGGTAATCCACAAGTCGCCATCATTCACCCGCTGCTGTAAGGCCGGTAATTCCTCCGCCGTAGCAACAAACCAGCTTCCGCTCCCCGCTAATTGTAGCGCGTCTCCTTCAACAACCTGATTAAATTCTGGTTTTTTCAGACGTTCGCTGGCTACCTGATTAAATAACGCACTGCGGGCAGCTGACAAGGCAAAACTGCGTTTATTTCTGTCTCGAGGTGGGGTTTGCTGGCTGAACCAGCGCCGTGCCATTTCCAGGTTGCTGCCATTAATGCCGAAACGCTGAGTGCCGAAGTAATTAGGCACACCCGTGTCGCGGATGGCCTGCAAGCGTGTTTCGACATCCTCACGATTAGTAACATTTCGCAATACCACCCGGAAGTGATTACCCTTGAGATAACCTGTGCGCAATTTACGACGATGACGGCTGGCTTCAAGAACGGTACAGCCCTCCAGCTTAAAGGCGCTCAAATCCGGCATCGTTTTGCCTGGCAGACGGACGCAGAACCACTGTTCTGCAACAGCATGTTTGTCCTTTTGCCCGGCAAAACTCACTTCGCGCCCATGCACTTTAAGGAATTTGGCCAGTGCATCGGCCACAAAACGCGTGTTACAGCCTTCTTTGCGAATGCGCACCAACAGATGCTCGCCTTCACCATCTGGCGCAAACCCCAGGTCTTCGATAACCACAAAATCTTCCGGGCTGGCTTTTAACGTGCCGCTGCCCGCGGGCTTGCCATAACGCCAGCATAATGGCGCCAATATCTCACTCATTTTTCTGCCCTGATTAACAATGCCACCGCTTCACAGGCGATGCCTTCACCGCGGCCAGTAAAACCCAGTTTTTCTGTGGTGGTGGCTTTCACATTAACGTCATCCATGTGGCACCCCAGGTCTTCAGCAATAAACACCCGCATTTGTGGGATATGGGGAGCCATTTTGGGTGCCTGTGCTATCAACGTGATATCGACGTTACCCAGAGTAAAGCCTTTGGCCTGTATACGCCGCCAGGCTTCACGCAACAGTTCACGGCTGTCTGCACCTTTAAATGCCGGGTCGGTATCCGGAAATAATTTACCGATATCGCCCAGGGCGGCAGCACCGAGCAGGGCATCCGTCAGCGCGTGTAATGCCACATCGCCATCGGAATGAGCCAGTAAACCTTTTTCATAAGGAATGCGAACGCCGCCAATAATAATTGGGCCTTCGCCGCCGAACGCATGCACGTCAAAACCGTGTCCAATCCGCATCAGGAATTCTCCGTAGGGGTTAAGCAAGAGAGGTAAAAAGCCGCCAAACTGAGGTCTTCCGGGCGGGTAACTTTAATATTATCAGCCCGCCCATCCACCAGTTCAGGATGGTAACCGCAATATTCCAGCGCAGAGGCTTCATCAGTGATAGCAGCACCTTCACGCAGGGCGCGCTGCAAGCTACTACGCAACAGCTCAAGGGGGAAAAGTTGGGGTGTCAGCGCGTGCCAGAGTGCCTGGCGCTCAACAGTATGTGCAATCACCTGCATACCAGGTTCAGCACGTTTCATGGTATCCCGCACTGGTGCAGCCAGAATACCGCCTACCTGGCTGGTCTGAGTCAGGGCCAGCAAGCGGTTGAGATCATCAGGGTGAAGACAAGGGCGAGCGGCATCATGCACCAGTGCCCAATCGGCTTTCCCCGCGGCATTCAACCCTGCCAGAACCGAATCGGCGCGCTGGTCGCCGCCACAAACCACTTCAATTTGTGGGTGGCTGGCAAGGGGTAAATGTTTAAACCACTGGTCTGCGGGGCTGATAGCAATAATGGCTTTTGAGACCCAGGGATGCTGTAACACGCAGTCAACAGCATGCTCCAGAATCGTCTTGTGGCCGATACGAAGGTATTGTTTGGGACATTCTGCCTGCATCCGGCTGCCGATACCCGCAGCCGGCACCACGGCAATGACATCCGGGAAGGAAACTGCCATGTGTAGTAGAACCTGAGTGGTTATTGATTATTTGGTCGTGACATGTTCCCGTTACGTTTAGACGCATCCGGTACCAGGCGGTAAAATGTTTCGCCGGGTTTAATCATGCTCAGCTCGTTGCGGGCACGCTCTTCAATTGCTTCCTGCCCGCCGTTTAAATCGTCTATTTCAGCAAACAGCTGGTCGTTTCTTGATTTCAGTTTGGCATTCGTGGCCTGTTGCGTTTCGACATCGCTTTTTACACGCGAATAATCGTGCACGCCATTTTTTCCGAACCACAGTGAATACTGTAGCCAGACCAGCAAAGCCAATAATAGCAGCGTTAGTTTACCCATTCCGCCCCCTGAAAAACGGCAAACATCATCCCACAACTTGCCGACAGACACCACCGTGTGTCCAGCCTGAAAAGCAGGGTATACGAGTTATTGCCGACGCAGGCGGCAGAATTTACCACAAAACCATCCGGGATGCGCCATTCCTCATTACACACACGCTCAGATTAGCCCAGCAACCACATAAATAAGCAGCCGAACATAACCATAACAACAAGGCAGGTGAGTGGGCAACTCAGCCATAGACGCCCATGCAACAATGAGTGAACCGCAATACCAACAACAATGGCGACAGGCATCAGAGCCAGAAAGAAAGGCCAGGTATACAGAAAGAAAAACAGCGTGTTAGAGCCATAAATCAAAAAAGGGACGGCGAGCGCCAGTAACCAGGCCACAAAACCGATGATACCACCGGGAAGTGACCAGGTACTTTCCGTATTGCTGGCAGGCGGAGGAACCGTATCTGCCCGGGAAACAATTAATTGAGTCGTGTTGCGCATAACCTATCCTGTCTTATGCCTTGCCGGATATTCCAGTGGGTTTTATCCGGCATGGTCTCAGGATTTGATAATATCTTCCCTGCGCAACAGGTCTAATAATTGGGCTGTCAAATTTGTTACCAATTGTTGACCGTCGAGGTGAATTTCCGGGGTTTCTGGTGGTTCATATACCCCATCGATTCCGGTGAAATTACGCAACTCCCCCGCACGAGCTTTTTTATACAAACCTTTCGGGTCGCGGGTTTCACACACCTCAAGCGGGGTATCAACAAATACTTCGATAAACCGCCCTTCCCCCAGGCGTTCACGCACCATCGCCCGTTCACTGCGGTGGGGGGAGATAAATGCGGTTAACACAACCAAACCGGCGTCCACCATCAGGCGGGCAACTTCACCTACCCGGCGGATGTTTTCTTTGCGGTCGGCATCGCTAAACCCTAAGTCACTGCATAAGCCATGGCGTACATTATCGCCATCAAGCAAATAGGTATTGACGCCCAGTTGGCTCAGCGCCACTTCCAAAGCGCCAGCCACTGTTGATTTACCCGAGCCCGATAACCCCGTGAACCACAGCACAACACCACGGTGGCCGTGGTGTTGTTCCCGTTGCTCTCGCGTAACAACGTGGCTATGCCAGACGACGTTTTCGTCATGGTCGGCCATTACTTGCCTCCCAACAAATCACGCGCGCCCCAGTGAGGGAAATGGCGGCGAACCAAAGCATTTAGTTCCAGCTCAAAGGCACTAAATTCTGATGGCACAGCCTGCTGGCCCAGCGTTTCAACCACCAGCCCGGCACCCACCGTGACATTGCTCAGGCGATCAATAAAGATCATCCCGCCCGTCACCGGGTTTTGCTGGTAGCTGTCCAGCACCAGTGGCTCATCAAAGGTGACTTCAACCAGACCAATGCCATTCAGCGGCAGGCTGGCAACTTCACGATGGCTGAGGTTATTGATATCCACCTGGTAGTCGATTTTGTCGATACGCGCACGGGTTTTCTTGCCAGCGATTTTCACATCGTAGCTGTTACCCACTTCCAGTGGCTGCTCTGCCATCCATACCACATTCAGGCTGGCGCGCTGTGCCGAAGGCAGCACGGTATCGGCTTCAACCAGTAAATCGCCACGGCTGATATCAATTTCATCTTCCAGTACCAGCGTAATGGCTTCACCCGCAATCGCTTCATCCAGGTCACCATCAAAAGTCACAATACGGCTGACTGTTGACTCAACACCCGAAGGTAGAACTTTTACACGGGCGCCAGGGCGCAACGTGCCTGATGCCAGGGTGCCTGCATAACCACGAAAATCCAGATTCGGGCGGTTCACATACTGCACAGGGAAGCGCATTGGCTGGCTGTCCACGACACGTTTAATTTCAACTGTTTCCAGCACTTCGAGCAAAGTCGGGCCTGTGTACCATGGCATTTTGCTACTTTGTGACGCCACGTTGTCGCCTTCCAGCGCAGACAGCGGCACAAAGCGAATATCCAGCTCACCGGGTAACTGTGCTGCAAAATCCAGATAAGCCTCGCGGATGGACTCGAAAGTGTCTTCGCTGTATTCCATCAAATCCATTTTGTTGACGGCAACAATCAGGTGGCGAATACCCAGCAAAGTGGAGATGAAACTGTGGCGACGAGTCTGGTCCAGCACGCCTTTACGAGCGTCTATCAGCAAAATAGCCAGGTCACACGTAGAAGCGCCAGTCGCCATATTGCGGGTGTACTGCTCGTGCCCCGGGGTGTCGGCGATAATAAATTTACGTTTTTCCGTCGAGAAATAGCGGTAAGCCACATCAATGGTGATGCCTTGCTCACGCTCAGCCTGTAAACCATCCACCAGCAGTGCGAGGTCCAGTTTTTCGCCCTGAGTGCCGTGGCGTTTGCTGTCGTTATGCAAGGAAGACAGCTGGTCTTCATAAATCTGGCGGGTGTCGTGAAGCAAGCGACCAATCAGGGTGCTTTTGCCATCATCAACACTGCCGCAGGTTAAGAAACGCAGCAGGCTTTTGTGTTGTTGGGCCTGCAGGTAAGCTTCAACACCGCCCTGGTCTGCAATCTGGCGGGCAATCGTAGTATTCATCATGACTCCTTAGAAATAACCCTGACGTTTTTTGAGCTCCATTGAGCCCGCCTGGTCGCGGTCAATTACACGCCCCTGCCGTTCACTGGTGGTGGACACCAGCATTTCTTCGATAATTTCAGGCAGTGTGGCAGCCGTTGAGTCAACCGCGCCTGTCAGAGGCCAGCATCCGAGAGTACGGAAACGTACCATACGCTGTTTGATAACTTCTCCCGGCTGTAAATCGATCCGGTCATCGTCAATCATCATCAGCATGCCGTCGCGCTCCAGCACCGGGCGTTCTGCAGCCAGGTAAAGCGGGACAATTTCAATATTTTCCAGGTAGATATACTGCCAGATATCCAGCTCAGTCCAGTTGGATAACGGGAACACACGAATACTCTCGCCTTTGTTAACCTGGCCATTGTAGTTATGCCACAATTCCGGGCGCTGGTTTTTCGGATCCCAACGGTGGAAGCGGTCACGGAAAGAGTAGATACGCTCTTTGGCGCGGGATTTTTCTTCATCGCGGCGTGCGCCACCGAACGCGGCATCAAAACCGTATTTGTTCAGTGCCTGCTTCAGGCCCTCGGTTTTCATGATATCGGTATGTTTGGCGCTACCGTGAACAAAGGGGTTAATCCCCATGGCCAGGCCTTCCGGGTTACGGTGCACCAGCAATTCAAAACCATATTCTTTCGCTGTGCGATCGCGGAATTCATACATTTCACGGAATTTCCAGCCGGTATCGACATGCAGCAGAGGAAACGGCAGGGTTCCGGGGAAGAACGCCTTACGAGCCAGGTGCAGCATCACCGATGAATCCTTACCGATAGAATACAGCATGACCGGATTGGCGAATTCAGCAGCCACTTCACGGATAATATGGATGCTTTCCGCTTCCAGTAACCGCAAATGGGTAAGTCGTTTTTGGTCCATAACCCTTCCTTAAGACAGATTCAAGGCGAAAGTACAGGGGCTTTCGTCTGTATTGTGTTGCCAGGTGAATGCAAAAATGCGCCCGACAGGCTGTGTTTCCGGGAGCGCGAGTTTTATACCGCTAAGCTGTATGCAGGGTCAGAACGTGATGGCAGGCCAGGATGTACCAGCCACCGGGGCAGGAAGATTCCGCAAACGTCAAACTCCAATACAACCGGGTGATAGAAGGACTATAGGGGTCAGCTAAAAATGAATGAAATGACGAATTGGAATGAGTAGTTCCACAATGGAATAACGCCGCGCTGGAATAACAACAAAAAGTGCTCAAAAAAAGGTTTCAGTGCTTTTCGGCATAAATGAAATTGTCACCTGCCACCAACAGTTTCATACTATATTCGCCAGTTGTATGTAAGTTAAATTGAACAGGATAAAGGAACTACTATGCTTTCCGCATTGCGCCATTCAGCGATAGTTATCGCCCTGGGCGTATGCTGCTCGTTTGCTGTCTTCGCCAAAGAGCCTGCTCTGGGTGAAACCGCCAGTTTGCAAGCCCGCCACCTCGCTACTGTTTTTCCCGGCCGCATGACCGGCTCCCCGGCCGAAATGCTTTCGGCAGAGTACCTTCAGCAACAATTTCAGCAATGGGGCTACCAGAGCAATGTTCGCCAGTTCCATAGCCGCTATACCTACACCAGCAAAGAAGGGAATAAGACCTGGCAAAATGTCACGGGTAGTACGGTAATTGCCGCGCGTGAAGGTGAACTGCCCGAGCAGATAATTATTATGGCGCACCTCGACACCTACGCACCACACAGCGACAGCGACAGCGACAATAACCTGGGTGGGCTCACATTGCAGGGAATAGACGATAATGCTTCCGGGCTGGGGGTAATGCTGGAGCTGGCTCAACGTTTACAGCATGTGAAGACCCGTTATACGCTGCGATTTATTGCCACCAGTGGTGAATACACCAGCCATTCAGGCGCAGAAGATTACCTGTCTCGCATGAGCGCAAAAGAAAAGCGCAACACGCTGTTAGTGATTAACCTCAGTAACCTGATTGTCGGTGAACATATCTACTTTAACAGTGGGAAGAACACGCCGGTTGCTGTGCGTAAACTCACCCGCGACCGGGCACTTACTCTGGCACGCCAGCTTGGTATTCGTGCATTAACCAGCCCCGGTCTTTCTCCCTCATGGCCAAAAGGTACCGGCCCGGCTCATGATGCCAGTGTCTTTGATAAAGCAGGTATTCCTGTATTGGCCGTTGAGGCAACAGACTGGTCGCTCGGCCAGCACGACGGGAAACAGCAACGCCCCCGGAGTAAAGCATTCCCGGCAGGTACCAGCCGCCACGATATTACCAGAGATAACCAACAATATCTGGATCACTGGCTACCCGGACAGGTTGAAAAGCGAACACGGGCAGTGATGAAAGTGATGTTGCCACTGGTTGAAGATTTGGCAAACCCGCACATCAGCCATACCAATAAAAAGAGAAAAGTATGAGGATGATTACCAACAACTGGGGAAATGGCAGATAAAACGCAATGAATGAATGTTGCCTGCATCTACATGGGCAGCGTGTTGCCAGCAACATAGTGTTGGAAAGCAAGCCACTTCGGGTTTGATACCCAACTGTTCACTGCCTGAAAACAGACGTAACCAGTGCCAAAACCCTGGAAACTGGTTAACATCCGTTACAGGCGGTGCCTTTTCGCATTCATCAACGCAAGTGAGGCCTGATACGCTGCTTCTCCATCGGCCATCATAATCGCTTTATAAATCTGGTGATGTTCAGCAAGGCACATGCCACCATCACGGGAAGAATGGCTGATAAACCATTTAAATACCGTAGTCAGCAAATTTCCAAACGGCAGATAAAAACAGTTACCAGAGGCCTGGAAGATCAGGCTGTGAAAACGCGTGTCCACTTCCACCCACTCTTCTGGGGAAAAATCACGGGCACGTTGGCAAAGCTCATCATAAACGCGAGATAACTCAATACGCTGCTCAGTAGTGGCATTTTCCGCCGCGAGTTTGGTGGCATGGGGTTCAATCACCCGGCGGAAATCCAGGAACTGGTGGTACATTTCCAGTGTGCCATCCATACCCGACATCCAGTCCAGTAATTGCGCATCCAGAATATTCCAACTGATTCTGGGCCTGACCCGTGTACCGGTTTTCGGGCGTGATTCAATCAGGCCCTTTGAAGTGAGTTGTTTTAACGCTTCCCGCAGCGCAGTGCGGCTGACACCCAGTTGTTCGCCCAATTCAACTTCACTGGGTAAAACCGTACCAGGAGGTAATTCGCCAGACAGGATCCGGCGGGCGATATCTCGTGCGATCAGCCCGTCAAGGCCGCGTTGTGTCGTGCTTATGGCGGTAAATTGCATCTGACTCTTATACCTGATTCAGGAAGGGGCGCAGTGTAGCACAGGGGCTGGCAAAATGGGCAGTTGCCAGGCCAACATCCGCCGTGCTGCCTGTAATCAAAACCCGCTTTCCATGTAAGCCGTTAAGCATCATTCGCTCCTTTTAATTAGTCATACTATTTATAACGGCACATACAGTGGATTGCGATAATAAAACCATAAGCATCAAAAAATTGTGACACCAATCCATTTATTAGTATGACTAATTAATCATTGAGATACAGATTTTCTAACAGTTAACAACACCAAGGGGTAAGCGAATGCGGCGAGAGGTCAGTGGCTGGGAGTCAGTAGAGTGGTTGATGTAAAACAAAACCGCACCGGAAATGCTACCCAGTGCGGTTTACAGCTATTAACCTTCGTGCAGGCCACATTCCCGTTTCAGGCCGAAGAAACGTGTTTCTTCTTCTGCCATGCCCGGCTCCCATTTGCGGGTGGTATGGGTATCACCTACAGAGAGGTAACCCTGGTCCCACAGTGGATGATATTTCAGGCCATGTTCCGTCAGGTACTGGTAAACCTGGCGGTTATCCCAGTCGATTATCGGCAGGATCTTAAACACTTCACGCTGGATAGCCAGCACCGGCAACCCGGCACGGCTGCCAGACTGCTCACGGCGCAACCCGGCAAACCAGGTGCCTGCGTCCAGCTCTTTGAGCGCACGGTTCATGGGTTCTACTTTGTTGAGAGTATTGTATTTCTCAATGCCTTCAACACCCTGCTCCCACAATTTACCGTAACGCGCTTCCTGCCAGGCCGGGCTTTGTTCAGCCCGGTATACTTTCAGGTTAAGTTTGAGCTTGTCCGTCAGCTCATCAATAAACTGGTAGGTTTCCGGAAACAAATAACCGGTATCCGTAAGGATAACCGGGATATCCGGATATTGCTGCGTGACCAGATGCAGGCACATCGCCGCCTGAATACCAAAGCTGGAAGAGAGCACAAACTCACCACTCAGGTTTTCCAGCGCCCAGGTGACGCGCTGCTCAGCGGTCAGCTTTTCCAGTTGATTATTAGTTTCAGCCAGCTCCATTATGCGCTCAGCTTTGGGCAGCGCATTCAGCGCATCTCTGTCAAACGTAGCCATATTTACCTCCAGGTTATTCCCAGAAATCCCGAGCCGGGTCCAGTACCGGGCGCACAATACCAGTACGCACCGCAAAATCACCAAACCCTTCATCAGGTTCACGCTGTTCCGCCCACTGGCCAACCAGGGTATCAATGATGCCAACGATTTCAGCATCAGTGATATTTTCACGGTACATACGTGGAATACGTGTGCCGTTACGGTTACCGCCAATGTACAGGTTATAACGGCCAGGTGCTTTACCAATTAACCCCACTTCGGCCAGCAGTGCACGGCCACAGCCATTCGGGCACCCGGTTACACGCAATACGATATGCTCTTCGCTCATACCATGTTTCGCCATGATGTCATCCACCTGGTCTACAAAGCCTGGCAGGAAGCGTTCTGCTTCGGCCATTGCCAGTGGGCAGGTTGGGAACGATACACACGCCATCGCGTTTTCGCGCTGGGGGGTTACGCTGTTCATCAGGCCATGGTCACGCGCCAGTTTCTCAATCGCTGCTTTGTCGCTTTCCGGCACGCCTGCAACAATCAGGTTCTGGTTGGCAGTCAGGCGGAAGTCACCTTTATGAATACGGGCAATTTCACGCAGCCCTGTTTTCAGTGGGCGGCCCGGATAATCCAGGATTCGACCATTTTCGATAAACAGAGTCAGGTGCCATTTGTCGTCAATGCCTTTCACCCAGCCAATACGGTCGCCACGGCCAGTAAATTCATACGGGCGAATTGGCGCAAAGGTGATACCGGCACGGCGCTCAACTTCTGCTTTAAACACATCGACACCCACACGTTCCAGGGTGTACTTAGTTTTCGCGTTTTTACGGTCTGTACGGTTACCCCAGTCGCGCTGCGTGGTCACAACGGCTTCTGCAACAGCCAGAGTGTGCTCCAGTGGGATAAAACCAAATTCACTTGCGGTGCGCGCATAGGTTTTCTTGTTACCGTGGTCGATAGACAAGCCACCGCCAACTAACAAGTTAAAGCCAACCAACTCACCGTTTTCCGCAATCGCAATAAAGTTCATGTCGTTGGCATGAAGGTCAACGTCGTTTTGCGGTGGAACTACCACGGTTGTTTTGAATTTACGTGGCAAGTAAGTGGCACCTAAAATCGGCTCTTCATCGGTAGTAGCAACTTTTTCCTGATCCAGCCAGATTTCTGCATAAGCACGGGTGCGCGGCAGCAAGTGTTCAGAAATTTTCTTCGCCCAGGCATAGGCTTGCTCATGCAAGCGGGATTCCACCGGGTTGGAAGTACACAACACATTACGGTTAACATCGTTAGCCGTCGCCAGGGAATCCAGGCCAACTTTGTGCAACAACTGGTGCGCAGATTTCAGATCTTTTTTCAGAATGCCATGGAACTGAAAAGTCTGTCGGTTGGTGAGGCGAACGCTGCCATACAGGGTTTCTTCACCAGCAAACTCTTCAATTGCCAGCCACTGTTGTGGCGACATCACACCACCAGGCAGGCGGCAGCGCAGCATCATGGCATGGCGTGGTTCCAGTTTCTGTTCAGCACGCTCAGCACGGATATCGCGGTCATCCTGCTGATACATGCCGTGAAAGCGGATCAGCAGGAAGTTGTCGCCATGGAAACCGCCCGTCAGGCCATCATTCAAATCTTCAGCAATAGTTCCGCGCAGGAAGTTGCTGTCAAGTTTCAGGCGTTCTGCATCGGCCAGTTTGCCTTCAACCACCAAGGGTCCAGGATGTTTTTCACTCATTAGTAGACATCTCGCTGATAACGGCGCGCCAGGCGCAGCTCACTTAAATATTCGTCTGCCGCTTCGGTGTCCATATCACCATAAGTGGCAATCACGTCCAGTAAAGCCTGTTCAACATCCTTTGCCATACGGGATGCATCGCCACAGACATAAATGTGTGCGCCTTCGTTAATCCAGCGCCACAGTTCTGCGCCCTGTTCACGCAGTTTATCTTGTACGTAAATTTTATGGTCCTGGTCGCGTGACCAGGCCAGGTCTATCTGATTCAGGACGCCTTCTTTCACCAGCGCCTGCCATTCAACCTGGTACAGGAAATCTTCAGTAAAATGTGGGTTGCCAAAGAACAACCAGTTTTTCCCTTCAGCCCCGTCCGCAGCACGTTGCTGCATAAAGGCGCGGAAAGGCGCAATCCCCGTGCCTGGGCCAATCATAATAACCGGTGTTTGGTTGTCTTCTGGCAAACGGAAATTGTCGTTATGTTCAATGAATACACGAACTTCGCCATCTTCTTCAAGGCGGTCTGCCAGGAAGCCAGATGCACCACCAGTACGCTCACGGCCTTCGATGTCGTAACGCACAACACCAACAGTGATATGCACTTCGGTGTCCACTTCAGCCTGAGAAGAAGCAATGGAGTACAGGCGAGGCGTCAATGGGCGCAGCAGGCTTATCAGAGCCTGAGCATCAAGTTGTGCCGGGGCAAAACGAACCATATCTACAATAGGTGTACTGGCGGCATAGGCCTGCAAGCTGGCTTTATCGCCCACTTTATCCAGCAGAACGTCGTTACGGGTTAAAGTGGCATATTTTTCAACAATCGCCGCGGTATTCACTGTCAGTTCAAAATGCCATTCCAGGGCTTCGGCCAGTGGCAGGGTGTTATCGCCTACAGTTACCGGCTCATCACCTTTAAGCCACAGCAGTTCCACCAACTCTTTGACCAGTGCCGGGTCATTCTGATACCACACACCCAGTGCATCACCAGGCTGATAACGCAGGCCAGATTCACCCAGGTCGATTTCCACGTGGCGCACGTCTTTATCTGAATTGCGCCCGGTGATTTTTTGGTTTACTGACAGCGCAGCGCTGAGAGGGTTTTCTTTGGTGTAAGGGCTGGTGTAAACCTCATTGACGGCACCACTGGCAAGCACAGCTGAAGGGGTTGCGTTGGAAACCGGTACACGGTCTTTCAGCAGTGCGACCACTTCTTTACGCCAGGCTTCTGCAGCAGGCTGGTATTCAACATCGGCATCAACCCGCGCAAGCAGGCGCTCTGCGCCCAACTCAGCCAATTTGCTGTCGAAATCTTTCCCGGACTGGCAAAAGAACTCATAAGAGGTATCGCCAAGGCCCAAAACAGCAAAAGCCGTTTCCGGCAATTTAGGGGCTTTTTTGGAGAATAAATACTTATGCAGTGCAACAGCTTCTTCCGGTGGTTCGCCTTCACCTTGTGTGGAGGTAACAACCAGTAAGAGTTTTTCCTGGGCAATTTGTTTGAATTTGTAGTCGCCCGCACTGACCAATTTCACATTAATCTTTTCTGCCAGCAGGTCGTCACGCAGTTGCTCTGCTATGCGGCGGGCATTCCCGGTTTGGGAAGCACTGAGCACAGTCACAGCAGGCGCTTGTACCGCCGCGGGTGCAGTTGCCACAGTGCCCGCAGCACCAGTCTGGTTAACCTGACCCCAGAAATAGCCAGATAACCATGCTAGTTGGGTTGGGGTGAAATCTGTCGTTGCCGCCTGCAGGCGGGCCAGTTGCTCCGGACTAAGCGGAAGCAGCGCTGTCGGTGGGACCTGTTTTGTCATGCGTCGTTATGTTCCAGTAGCACAATGAGGCTGTTTTAAATAAACAGTCAATAACCCCAAATCACTCAGGCTGACTGGCTCAAAGCCGTCGCCTTATCTTCCGCGTGGTGCCACAGCGTGAAGCTGCCGAAGGTATGCACCCGCGCAGAGCCGGGGCGGATAATGACATTATTGATAAAGACAATGTCGATAAGGGTAACGGCGGGCATAATAACAATTAAATAAGTGATAGAAATAATAAATAACCAAATTGACTAATCACTTTTTAAGGTAATGAATAACGGTAAAACTGGTAGATTAATACTTTGATTTTATTTATGAAAATTAAACAAAGTGCCATAGCCTGCCCGGCAAGGTTTGGTGCCCGGAATTGGGGGGAAAATAATTTATCAGCACCTGTTGCGCTACATTAGAAAAATTCACTGATTCAATACTGGCATAAAGGCGAGTATTGTTAGTGCGCAAAACAGCCATTTAATGTACTATGCGGCGGTTTTTTTGCTTTACCAGGATTATCTATGGCTACCAGCTTATTTAAAGATTTTACATTTGAAGCGGCGCACCGCCTCCCCCATGTTCCGCAAGGCCACAAATGCGGCCGTTTACACGGGCATTCCTTTGTGGTGCGCCTGGAAGTGACCGGCGAAGTTGACCCTTACACCGGCTGGATTATTGATTTTGCCGAACTCAAAGCCGTATTTAAGCCGACCTGGGAGCGCCTTGATCACCATTATCTCAATGACATTCCCGGGCTTGAAAACCCCACCAGTGAAGTGCTGGCAAAATGGGTATGGGATCAACTCAAGCCTCAGTTACCTTTGTTGAGTGCTGTAATGGTGAAAGAGACTTGCACCGCTGGTTGTGTTTACCGCGGCGAAGATTAAGCCTTCCCCTTGTGTCCCCAAACGGGGCACATCCCCCATCTCAGGCTATGTTCAGGTATTTATGCGTCTGCATAGATAACCGCCAGTTACGCTCAATGCAGGTTTCAATACATAAACGAGTGGCGTCTTCTTTCTGGCTGATGGGCTGGAGCGCAATAATACGCGGTTTCTCATCAGTGAGCGTTGCAAGCAGGGCATCCAGCGCTTCGATATCACGCCCCCGGCCTACCGGGTGTTTGATTTCATCGGCCCGAACCAGCGCCTGCCCCAACACATCATAACCACCGCGCATATTCACTTTGGGTGAGACAGTAACCCAGGTATTTTCCGTTGCCAGCACCTCATGCGTACCACTGGTTTCAATCTGGCACTGGTAACCATGTTGCTCCAGTAACTGAGTAAGCGGCGTTAAATCGTGAATACAAGGCTCACCACCGGTTATCACCACATGGCGTGCGGTGTAGCCCTGGCGGTTAACAACTGCAAGCAACTCTTCTGGCGTTGAAGCCGCCCACTTATCACTCTCTTTCGTTTTCGCCATGACCGAAAACAGTGAGACTTCCCGTTCCGCGAGCTTATCCCAGGTGTGTTTAGTATCACACCAGGCGCAACCAACCGGGCAACCCTGTAAGCGAATAAAAATGGCTGGCACGCCAGTAAAGTAACCCTCGCCTTGCAAGGTCTGGAAAATCTCATTAATCGGGTACTGCATAGTCAACTCAGTAAAGGAATAAACCGTTATTATCGCAGATCCTGGTGGGCAGATCATGTGTGATTGCTGATTACTCCGGTAGCCGCACGAATAGCTACCGGGTTACAGGTTAATTATAAGCGCGGGCCAGGGTGCCATTCCCCTGATAATCGTAAGTGAGAGTCTTGTTGCCAACAAATAACGATTCACCGGCGCTCAGTGAGATATGGGTGTTTTGGTGGCGAATTGTCACCTCACCTTCCAGGCACAATAAGATTTCTGGGCCACGTAAAAATCGTGTACGCCAGTCCTGAGACGGAGCGATAACCGCGAAGCGGAAATCTTCCACTGGAACAGGGAACAACCTCACGCCATCCTGTTCTTGCGCCACCAGCTTAAGGCTTTCAGCGGGGGATGAGTGGAAGTCGGTATGGGCAACCACTTGTGAGACATCCACATATTTCGGCGTCAACCCGGCGCGTAACACGTTATCGGAATTAGCCATCACCTCTAATGCAAGCCCACTGACATAAGCATGTAACGTGCGCGGATACAGGAACATCGCCTCACCGGGTTCAAGAAACACGATATTCAAAAACAGTGGAGCCAGAACCCCGATATCATCCGGATGCAGTTGCCGTAGCGGCTTGATGAACTCCCGGGCCTGTTCCACTAAATGGGAACCGCCTGATTTTGCCAGGAACGCATCCAGCGCCAGGAATACCTGCTGTTTCTGTTCGCTATCCAACGCCATCACGGCTTTAAACAGGTTCTCCAGGCGATTGCAGCCTTCGTTGTGTTCAGCCAAAGCCAGTGACGATACAAAAGGCAAATTAAAATCAGCCAGCAGTAACTGAATCTCTTCCCAGGTACGAAAGCCATTCAGCGCGCTAAAGGGCGTTAATGCATACACCAGTTCCGGTTTATGGTTAGGATCGTGGAAATGCCGTTCTGGGGCATCTTGCGCTAACCCCATGGCACTTTCCTGCTGGTAACCAGCCCGAGCACTGGCAAGATCAGGGTGTACCTGAATCGACAAAGGCTGGTCTACTGCCAGCACCTTAAATAAAAAGGGGAGCTGCCCAAAATGCCTGGCGGTATAGTCGCCCAGAGCACCAGGAATATCACGCGCTATCACCTCAGATAAGCGTTCATTGGTCTGTGCTACGCGGGATTCTCCCGAGGGATGAACCCCCATCCACAGTTCTGCCTGCGGCTGATTATCCCGGTTAGGGATCCCAGCCCATTGAGACAGCATGGTTTTACTTCCCCATGCAAAGGGTTGTATTACATTGTTGAGTTTAAAGAGCATATTATCCGTGCCTCCCTGCAAGGGTTTCCCCTAATTTCAGCATCCTGGCAAGATTTCGGGCCGTGCGAATAAGATTGTGGCGTGCTTCTTTTAGTGCCACCGCTAATTCCTGAGGCGCACGAACTGTGCCAAACAACGCATCCATATATTCATCAAGTGCGTCAACCGACTCCCCCAGGCTACCCGCCAGACCAATAACGGGTATCCCTGCCATTTTTGCTCGCTGTGCGATACCAAATGGCGCTTTTCCCTGAAGAGTCTGGTTATCCATTTTGCCTTCGCCGGTAATCACCAAATCTGCATCTGTCAGCACATGCTCAGCATGCAATAAATCCAGCACCATGCCGATTCCCGAATGAAGCTGAGTAGCAAACAACACCGAGAGGCCAAGGGGGATCCCCCCGGCGGCACCAAACCCGGTGCGCCCGGTATAATCCACCCCTGACACTCGTTCAACCACTCTGGCAAAATGCACCAAGGCATCATCAAGAATTGATACTTGTTGTGGGTTGGCACCTTTTTGCGGTGCAAACACCTGACTGGCACCCTGGGCACCTGTCAGTGGGTTGTTTACATCACACATAAGTACAATTTCAACGCTGGCACTCCGGGGGTTTACCGCACTTAAATCCAGGGAATGTAAAGCATGAAGCGCCAATGCTCCCGGCGCTAAATCCTGGCCGCTGGCATCCAATAAACGCCCCCCCAGAGCCTGAATAATTCCGGCTCCACCATCATTTGTTGCACTGCCACCCAACCCGATAATTATCTTGCTCACACCTTCATTGAGTGCAGTGTTAATCAGCTCGCCGACCCCAAAGGTTGTTGCCAGTTCAGGGTTTCTCTCCAATTGAGGGACTAAATGCAGCCCGGCTGCCTCGGCCACTTCGATCACGGCCGTTTTGCCCTGCTCCAGCAAGGCCCAACTGGCCTTTACTGGCTGCCCCATCGGCCCTTTGACTGTATTAAACCGCTTTTCTCCTTGTACCCCTGCAAGTATTACATCCAGGGTTCCCTCACCACCATCAGCCAACGGCAAATGGTGGTAATGTGCATTGGGGTATACGTCACGAAAACCGGTTTCAATACACTGGCATACCTCAGTTGCACTGAGCGATTCTTTGAACGAATCTGGCGCAATCACAATTTTCATGCTGATATCCTTATTCCTTCCCTGCTGAATGCGTTGTGAACTTAGGTCAGAGCGTAATCTGGTAGCTTTTCACCTGGCAGGGCTTCAGTGCTCCTGTATGGCTCTGTGCGCCAGAAGTTGCGCGTGGTATTTCATCCAGGCCCGTTTCCTGCCAGCCGGAAATAGGGTGGTTGAAAGTCACAAGATCGTCCTGAAGTACATCCTGTTCCGAAGGGTTGTACACACGTAAAATCAGTGCGTCTGCATCCTCTGCTTTTTTCAATACACTGAGCACGGTGCCTTCGGGGGATTTTTGCAGCAGGCTGTATGTAGCCGGAATATTCCGCTCCGCTACGTTGAGCTTCATCGCGTTATAAGGGATTTTGTTGTAGCACTGTATCGGTGTGTTATTTTCACGCGCTTGCGCCATAACACCCGCTTCGATGATAGTTCCGGCAAAAGGCATCAGGGTGAACTGGCACACCAGTTTTCCACGTGTCTGGGAATCAGGTGTTGGAATTTTGATACCAGACGGACGCCCAGGGCGCAGCAGTAAGTTCTCTTTGCCTAATACGCCAACACCGCGCAAGAGTGTTAACGCCAGTGTGTCGCGTGGGCTATCGGCCTGGCTGGCAATCACTTCGAATTCGCGCAGGCCATTCGTCATTACTGCCATCCCCCCCGTTGAATGTTCTACTGCCGCGACATTCATCATTTGGTAGACAGGTACTGGTGCTTCCTTCCACCCTTCCTGTTCCCACACCTGCATTGCAGGGTCTTCTGTTGGGCGGGTAATAAAGCCAAACTGGTTATCTGCTGTTACGGTCGTTGCCGCAAATGGGCAAGGGATTAGTACGCGAACACGGTGGTCATCCGCCTGGTTATCCAGCGTGACGGAAACTTCAATGCGCGGAGAATGCTGTTTGAGCACAACTTCATATTGCACATCAAGATAACCATCCTGGTTAGCGCGAGTATTGCGTGCAGCCAGGTTCGTAGGGATTGCCATACGCAGTGAAATGGTGGCAACAGACTGGAACCCTTCATGACAGAGGGTGGTGGTTGCAGGAAATTCATCAGAATAAATCAACCATTCCTGGCGCGATGGTGAGTAATCGTACTCATCACCATCATCTGAACCATCTTCTATGCGCAGTGCCTGGTCATAGACCTTACCCGTTGCTTTATCTTCAATTTTGAGTGTGCCATTGGGGTTTACAGTGATGCGGCACCAGGCATTCTCCAGGCAGTTATCAGTTGACTGAGGTGACTGCAGCGCAGGCTGTTTATCTGCTTCAATATACAGGGTGGTGAACCCCATGGACGGAACAGCGTGAACCAACTGGATGTCATATTCAACAAACGGGTCATAGTTGCCGTAATGCACTATCTGGCGGTCAATCTGCCCTGGGTCTATTTCGCGCTGTGAGCGAATGAAATAAGGCACCGGATTCCCATCGCCATCAACAATATTGAATTTTTTCGCCCGTAAGGTGACCGTAGTATTAATGACCGTTTCCCGGCTATACGGTAGCAAATTGAATAACACCAGTGTGTCATTCCCTTCCTGTTGCGGCATGTGGTCGGCAATTTTACGCTGATAGAAATTGATAAGATTGGTCGCCATATCATCGGCAAGAATATACCGATTCAGAATTTCAGCATGTACCTTGTCTGAGCAGCAGCAGCCAATGGAGTCATGGGCATGGTTCTTCATGCTCTCTTTCCACATTTTCTCGATAAGGCCATGGTGATAGTCGAATCCCAGCGTCCAGGCAATGGCGGCCAGTGGCTCCAGAATATTGACTATTTTATTTTCTACTACAGCATGCAGAAGTTTTATATCCATGCGCGTAGAAGAGATTGTCCGGTGGACACGCATATACTTGCCGTCATTGAACTCCCCCTGAACAGTATCCAGCTCATGGCGCACAGCATCAATTCTGGCAAAAATATCCTCAAAGCGGCTCATAACAAACTGCCTGTCTGGATAGGTTTTGCGTAATGCATCCATCACCGTAAATATATCCTGCTGCAACGGCATTTGATCATGGCCATTGGGGAGTAAAATATCGCGGGTGACGCTGGCATTTTCCAGTACAGGCAGGTATTTATCCAGGCGCGCACGTAAAGCTACACTGTCTTGCGGCAGATACTTTCCAATGGCATAGCCCAGTGGTAACACCTGTGCCAGTACTGACGAACCATCTCTGGATTGCCAGATAAATTCGGTTTTGTTGGTGCCATGGCGCTCTGAACACCCACGCCAAAACATGGCATTCTGAATACCAAACCCATTGTAAATCATGGGTAACTGAGCACTCATGGAAAAAGAATCAGGCAAATAGCCTATTTTCATCGGTTCGCCAAATGACAGGCAATCTCGCATGCCATACATCATATTACGCACAATCGACTCACCAGAGACTTGCATGGTATCCGTTTGCGTATACCACGGGCCGATAATTAATTTCCCGGCCTCAACCAGCGCTTTTACCCGGGTTTTATTTTCCGGTTTGATAGCGAAATAATCTTCCAGAATAGCAGTTTGCCCATCGAGGACGTAATAACGGTAATCAGTGTCTGTTTCCAGCCGACCAAGAATTTCTTCCATATTGTTGATCAGCAAAATACGAGATTCTTCAGTAGTGAAATACCACTCCCGATCCCAGTGCATATGTGGAGTGATGTGAACGCGAGAGAGTGCCATAAGTGAATCCTTTACACCTGTTGAATAACGAAAATTGTTCCAGTACAAAGGCGCACGCCTGGAATATGCAGGCGGCACCTTTGTTTCTCAATTACGATTGCGTGGAAACGTTGGTTTTGAACTTACCGTTCTTCATTGCATGCCCGCGCCACAGAATAAGGGTCAGTGTGGAAATCACCGTTCCTACTAACGCAGCACCCAACCAAATTGCAGCCGCCGCCAACTTGCCTATCCCGGCATCGTGGAGCAAAAACAGTGAGAAGATCCCGGCACCTGGTGTTGAAAGCCCAATACCAGCAGCACCTATCATTGCCCCGGTGACCACAGACCCCAGCAAAAAGGAACCAATGACTCGTACCGGGTCTTCAATTGCCATAGGAATGGCACCTTCAGTGATTCCGGCCAGCCCCAATAACCAGGTTGACTTGCCCGTTTCAATTTCAAAATCTTTAAACAGGCGAGGAGCAAGTAATGTTGATGCGGTTACCGTAAATGCGGAGACCATTTTTACTGAACCAAAGATGGCGTAAGGCCCAAAAACACCATTTGCCATCGCCCCCAGGCAAAAGGCATAGGCTGCCTTGTTGACCGGCCCACCCAGGTCAAAGGAAACGAAGAGGCCAATCAATGCCCCTAACAACAATGCATTGGTGCCAGACAAACTATTCAACCATTCCGTTAAACCGTGGTTGAGCATTGCGACAGGTTTGCCAATGACAAACAGCATTAAGGAACCGGTAACCAGAGTGCCAAGCACCGGATAGAGATAGAATGTCAGAAAACCATTAAACGCGGGGTTGAGGCGGATATGCTGTTTAATCCAGCGCATCACATAGCCTGCTATCAACCCACCGACGACACCGCCAAGAAAGCCTGAACCAATCAGGTTTGCAGCAACGCCAGCCGCAAACCCTGGCCCCAAAGCAGGTTTATCAGCCAGAGAATAAGCGGTATAGGCGGCGAGTACGGGAACCATCAATGTACCCAGTAATCCACCACCCAATTGCCGGTACATCCACAGCCATGAGCCTTCTTCACCATACACAGACTGAAGGTCAAACATTTGAGCAATCAGGACGGCAACGGCCAGTACAGTACCGCCAGCAACAATCAGCGGTACCGCATAAGAGATGCCAGAGAGAAGTGCCTGCTTCAATTCTGTTTTCACTGAAGGCTTACGAGCTGAAGTGCTGGTTGCTACTGGTTGTGCCGCCTGACCACGCTCTTGTTGCGCCGCTTCTTTGAGTATGCGTTCAGCATGTTTGATTGGCTCAGCCACCGGGACTTCAATACGTGGCAACCCTTCGAAGCGCTCAATCTCTTTCACGGCCACCTCAGTGGCAAACACCACAGCCCGGGCTTGCTGGATTTGTTCCGCACTCAGTCTGTCTTCAATGCCGTTGGCGCCTTGTTTTTCCACAAACACCCGATAGCCCAGCTTTTTGCCGGTTTTTTCCAGGTATTCTGCAGCCATGTAAGTATGAGCAATACCGGCCGGACAAGCAGTAACACACACAATAACTGGCGCATTGCCCGCTGCTGACACAACCTCACTTTCAACTACAGGCTGGGTATCTGTTGCCTCCTGACTGAGCAATGCGAGCAATGTTTCAGCAGACGTGGCGCTGGAGACGCCAGCCCGAATATCGTCATCAACCAGTGCCGTAGTAAGCGCGGTCAGAAGTTGCATATGTGTAGAGCCAGCCTCTGCATTGGGAATGGCAAGAAGAAAGATGAGATTAACCTCTTCATCTTCATCAATCCCTTGCCAGGTAAGGGGCTCACGTAATGTTGCTACTGCAAAGGCCGCTTCCTTTACGGCATCTGTTTTACCGTGCGGTACTGCCAGCCCTTCACCTAAAGCGGTCGGGCCTTGTTCTTCCCTGGCAAATACTGCCTGTAAAAATGCGTTTTTATCGTGCAATTTCCCTTGCTGATCGAGCTGTTCAGCCATCGCATTGATTGCGTCTTCACGGCTCAGAAACGTTGTTTGTAGCGTTATCAGCTCAGGGCAAGTCAGTGAGGTCAGATTCATAACAGATATCCCTGCATCCATTGAGGTAATCAAGTTTCCAAAATAATACATTTAAAATACAAATACGTCTTGATGATGATCTCAAAATCAGAAATTGGTATTGTTTTTGTATTAAATTTAAGAAAAGTACAGCAAACGAGACGGCACGACTTGTTTCAATTAATGATATTTGTACTATACAAATATGCCTTCAGCCCCGGTGAACACGAAAACGATGACTTCACCAAAATGATAACCACTGAAAACCATGACCAGACTTCCGCTCTACCGCCGTATCGCCAATGATATTCGTGCAAAGATTCACACTGGTGAGTATCCCGTGAATGAAGCGTTGCCGACTGAAGCGCAGTTGCGTGAAGTGTTTTCTGTCAGCAGAGTTACTGTACGGCAGGCTCTCAAGTTGCTCATTGAAAACAACGAACTCGAAAGTATTCAGGGTAGCGGTACCTATGTGAAGGCCCCTAAAGTCAATTACGATATTGACCAGCAAAGTAGCTTTGCTGAGAAATGGACGCACCTGAAAGGCGTCACTCACAGTGAAGTTCTGGCATTTGAAATCCAGCAAGCTAGTATTACGCAGGCCGAGCAACTGAACCTAACCAAAGGTGAGAAGATTTTTTATGTCAAACGGGTGCGATTTTTAGATACCACACCAATCACAGTTGAAGAGACCTGGCTGCCCGCAGAAATGTTTCCCGATTTAACCTACCAGGTGATGAAAGGCTCCAAATACGAATTTATTGAACAGCATAAAGGGCTTATCATCGATCGTAGTGAACAGGAGTTATTGCCGGTATTACCGGAGCCAGATATTGCAGCGTTGTTGCAAATTGATGCCGGACGGCCAATTATTGAAAAAAGAACCCGCGGTTATCTGCAAGGCGATGTTGTGTTTGAATACAGCCGAAATTACTTCCGGCCCGATGAATACCGTTTCACCGTTGTGGCTAAACGCCACCGGGAATAGGTGCCAGCTCAAATTCAGACACAAAAAAACCCGCCGAAGCGGGTTTTTTCAGTAAAAGAGCAGACGATTAAGCCTGGCCTTTCACTTCTTTCAGACCGTTGAACGGTGCGCGGTCACCCAGAGCTTCTTCAATACGAATCAGCTGGTTGTATTTAGCAACACGGTCAGAACGGCTCATAGAACCAGTTTTGATCTGGCCTGCAGCAGTACCTACCGCCAGGTCAGCGATGGTTGCATCTTCAGTTTCGCCTGAACGGTGAGAGATAACGGCAGTGTAGCCAGCATCTTTCGCCATCTTGATAGCAGCCAGAGTTTCGGTCAGAGAACCGATCTGGTTGAATTTGATCAGGATGGAGTTAGCGATACCTTTTTCGATACCTTCTTTCAGGATTTTGGTGTTGGTTACGAACAGATCGTCACCAACCAGCTGGATTTTGTTGCCCAGAGCTTTAGTCTGGTATGCAAAACCATCCCAGTCAGATTCGTCCAGACCGTCTTCGATAGATACGATCGGGTACTGTTTGGTCAGGTCTTCCAGGAAGTGAGTGAACTCTTCAGAAGTGAACGCTTTGTTACCTTCGCCAGCCAGAACATATTTGCCGTCTTTGTAGAATTCAGAAGCAGCACAGTCCATAGCCAGAGTAACGTCTTTGCCCAGCTCATAGCCAGCAGCTTTAACAGCTTCAGCAATAACAGCCAGTGCTTCTGCGTTAGAACCCAGGTTAGGCGCATAGCCACCTTCGTCACCAACAGCAGTGTTCATGCCTTTGGATTTCAGAACTTTAGCCAGGTTGTGGAAAACTTCAGAACCGATACGGATCGCTTCTTTAACAGTTTTAGCGCCAACAGGCTGAATCATGAATTCCTGGATGTCCACGTTGTTATCAGCGTGTTCACCACCGTTGATGATGTTCATCATTGGCAGCGGCATGGAGTATTTACCCGGAGTGCCGTTCAGTTCAGAGATGTGTTCGTACAACGGCATGCCTTTAGCAGCAGCGGCAGCTTTGGCGTTAGCCAGAGACACAGCCAGGATTGCGTTAGCACCGAAGTTAGATTTGTTTTCAGTACCATCCAGATCGATCATGATCTGGTCGATAGCAGCTTGATCTTTAGCGTCTTTACCCAGAACAGCCTGAGCAATCGGGCCATTTACCGCAGCAACAGCTTTGGTTACGCCTTTACCCATGAAACGGGATTTGTCGCCATCGCGCAGTTCCAGCGCTTCGCGGGAACCAGTGGAAGCACCTGACGGGGCTGCAGCCATGCCTACGAAACCGCCTTCCAGGTGAACTTCGGCTTCAACAGTCGGGTTACCACGAGAGTCGATGATTTCACGACCGATGACTTTAACGATTTTGGACATTAGGTTTTCCTCAGTACAAGTTAAACTAAAACTCCAGACAACAACGCGCCAGTGTAGCCTATTACAACTGCTTTAGCCCGCAAGCGTTCCAGGTAACCCGGCACAATCACCAGGTCCCGGATACGTTCGCGGGCTACGTTACCAGCGTGGCAGTGGCTGTAAGCCCTGTTGCATTGCTGTACTAATATTACTTCTCTTGCCGTTTCTGGTATTCACCAGCAGCTTTCACAAAGCCTGCAAACAGCGGATGCCCATCACGCGGAGTTGAAGTGAATTCCGGGTGGAACTGGCAGGCCACAAACCACGGATGGTCAGGCACTTCAATAATTTCAACCAGTTGGTCATCACCGGAACGACCCGCAATACGCAGCCCTGCGGCTTCAATTTGTTTCAACAACATGTTGTTGACTTCATAACGGTGACGGTGACGCTCAACAATCACTGGTGCACCATACATTTTACGCACCAGGCTGTCGTCGCTCAGCTGGCATTGCTGGCCACCTAAGCGCATCGTACCACCAAGATCACTTTTCTCGGTACGAACTTCAACGTTACCTTCTTCATCACGCCATTCGGTGATCAGCGCAACCACCGGGTACTTACAGTCTGGCACAAATTCAGTTGAGTTAGCATCCGCCATCCCCACCACATCGCGTGCGTATTCAATCAACGCGACCTGCATCCCCAGGCAGATACCCAGGTAAGGGATTTTGTTCTCACGGGCATAACGCGCAGTGGCAATTTTGCCTTCAACACCACGGTAGCCAAAGCCGCCGGGGATAAGAATCGCATCGAGGCCTTTAAGCAGCTCGGTGCCACGCGTTTCAACATCCTGTGAATCAATAAGCTTGATGTTCACTGTTAAACGGTTTTTCAAGCCGCCGTGTTTCAGTGCTTCAATTACCGATTTATATGCATCAGGCAGTTCGATGTACTTGCCCACCATACCGATGGTCACTTCACCAGCCGGGTTCGCTTCTTCGTATAAAACTTGCTCCCACTCGGAGAGATTGGCTTCCGGGCAGGTTAAGCTGAATCGTTTACAAATATAATCGTCCAGCCCCTGTGATTTCAACAGGCCTGGAATTTTATAGATAGAATCGACATCTTTCAGAGAAATAACTGCTTTTTCCGGGACGTTACAGAACAAAGCAATTTTCGCACGTTCGTTGGCTGGAACAGCACGGTCTGAACGGCAAATCAGGATATCTGGCTGGATACCAATAGACAGCAGCTCTTTTACAGAATGCTGTGTCGGTTTGGTTTTCACTTCACCAGAAGCGCCCAGGTATGGAACCAGCGTCAGGTGCATGTACAGAGTACGTTCACGCCCTACTTCGGCTGCCATCTGGCGAATAGCTTCCAGGAATGGTAAAGATTCGATATCGCCAACGGTACCACCAATTTCAACCAGCACTACATCGTGGCCTTCGCCACCTTCAATGATGCGCTCTTTGATAGCGTTAGTGATATGAGGGATAACCTGAACCGTAGCGCCAAGGTAATCACCACGACGTTCTTTGCGCAGAACATCGGAGTAAATACGCCCGGTGGTGAAGTTATTACGACGAGTCATCTTGGTGCGGATGAAGCGTTCGTAGTGGCCCAGGTCCAGATCGGTCTCAGCGCCGTCTTCAGTAACGAACACTTCCCCATGCTGGATTGGACTCATCGTACCCGGATCGACGTTTATGTACGGATCCAGTTTCATCATGGATACATTGAGCCCGCGGGCTTCGAGAATAGCGGCAAGGGAGGCTGCGGCAATGCCTTTACCCAGAGAGGAAACAACCCCGCCGGTAACAAAAATATAGTTCGTTGTCATGCTGAACCTGAGAAGTTAGGTTTAAAAGACGATGGAATAACCAGGACGGGAAAGTAGTATACCTGAACAGCGCATTGCTCACAAACTTTCATTCTTCACTCTCTGGCCGGACACCGAACGTTATACGACGGAAGAAAATAGCTTGTTAGCCATAAATGTTTTTGACGTAAATCAAGCGCTTGTTATTTAATTTTCCTGCTAACTCGCGCTTGATCGTAAAAACCATTTAAATATCAATTTCCTGGCACTTAACTTGTTGCCATGCGCGCTCCATCTGCGCCAGTGTAGCCTTTTCGAGTGTCAGCCCTTGTTCACGGATAATCGACTCAACCTGGCGAAAACGACGCTCAAATTTCAGATTCGCTTTTTGGAGTGCTGTTTCGGCTTTTTTCCCCAAATGGCGCGATAAATTGACGGTGGCAAACAGCAAATCGCCTACTTCCTCTTCCAGTTTATCTTCATCTATCACCGCCTGGCTGGCTTCATGCATAACTTCATCAATTTCTTCATGCACTTTTTCCAGCACCGGGCCCAGGGTTGTCCAGTCGAACCCGACTGCCGAACAACGTTTTTGTATTTTGTGTGCCCGCATCAGCGCAGGAAGTGAATGAGGGATATCATCAAGCACCGAGAATTGTTCTTTTTCTGCACGCTCTTCGCGTTTAGTTTTTTCCCAATTGGCGAGCACTGCCGCGCTGTCATTCAGTGTGGCATCACCGAAAATATGCGGGTGTCGGCGCTCCAGCTTATCGCTGATTGCTGCACAAACACTGGTAAAATCGAAATGCCCAGCTTCTTGCGCCATCTGCGCGTAAAACACAACCTGGAATAATAAGTCCCCCAGTTCGCCACGCAAATCGTCAAAATCTTCCCGTGAAATCGCATCCAGCACTTCGTAAGTTTCCTCCAGGGTATAAGGGGCGATACTGGAGAATGTTTGCTCTTTATCCCACGGACAACCACTTTGCGGGTCACGTAAGCGCCGCATAATGCCCAACAGGCGTTCTATTTCGGTCATTTCGGTTCCTTAAAGATTACAGCGAGAAACAAACCATGAGGGATGACTACCAACTGGCATGGCTCTGGAAAACACCACTCCCGGGCAGGAGAACCCAACCGGGAGTGCATAACTAGCTGATAAATAATTACTAAAATGGTTTTAATTAGCCATGCAGACGACGCGCATCAATCACATCCGGCAGTTGGTTTAGCTTGCTCAAGACACGCCCCAACACCTGCTGGTTGTAGATTTCGATATCCATATCAATGGTTGCCAATTGCTGCTTCACATCACTGCGGCTGGCAACGCCCAGCACGTTAACTTTTTCGTTTGCCAGAATAGTCGTGATATCACGCAACAGGCCACTACGGTCATTTGCCGTTACCCGCACCACCAACGAATAACCACTGGAATAGCTTTCGCCCCATACCGCATCAACCACGCGTTCCGGTGCATTAGCCTGTAACTCGGCCAGTTGTTCGCAGTCCGCGCGATGAATGGAGATACCGCGCCCCTGGGTGATATAGCCAACAATATCATCCCCCGGAATCGGCTGGCAGCAACGTGCAATGTGGTGCATCAGGTTGCCAACTCCTTCCACCACTACCCGGCCATTATCTTTACGGCTTTGGCTTTGTGGTGTGTAGGTTTTTTGCTGGAGCTGCTTGAGCGCCTGAGCATCCTGTTCTTCTGCACTAGGCTTGTTGAACTGCGATTGCAGGAAATTCACCATTTGGTTCAGGCGAATATCGCCCCCACCAATTGCTGCCAGCAATTCATCTACTTCATTGAAGTTATAACGTGGCAACAGGTGTTTTTCGGCGTCTTTCAGGCTGATACCCAAGTGCGCCAGCTCATCATCAAGAATCTGCCGCCCGGCAAGGATATTTTTATCGCGGTCTTGCTTACGGAACCATGCGTGGATCTTGGCCCTGGCCCGGCTGGTCGCCACATACCCCAGGTTGGGGTTTAACCAGTCACGGCTTGGATTGGGTTGCTTCTGAGTGATGATGTCAATCTGGTCACCCATCTGCAGTTGGTAAGTAAACGGGACAATGCGCCCTCCGATTTTCGCACCAATGCACCGGTGGCCCACATCACTGTGGATGTGGTAGGCAAAATCGAGCGGTGTAGAGCCGGCTGGCAGGTCAACGACATCGCCTTTTGGTGTAAAGACATAGACTCTGTCATCAAATACCTGGCTGCGCACTTCATCCAGCATTTCACCAGTATCCGCCATTTCTTCTTGCCACGTAATCAGTTTACGTAGCCAGGCTATGCGGTCTTCATGGCCGGATCGACCACTGGCTGATGCCGTTCCTTCTTTGTACTTCCAGTGTGCAGCAACACCCAGTTCGGCATCTTCATGCATCTGTTTGGTACGAATCTGGATCTCTACCGTTTTGCCCCCCGGCCCCAGAACCACAGTATGGATTGACTGGTAGCCATTGGGTTTTGGGTTCGCCACATAATCATCAAATTCATCGGGTAAATGGCGATAATGGGTATGCACAATACCCAGTGCGGCATAGCAATCCTGCAAGCGTTCGGCCACAATACGCACAGCACGAACATCAAACAATTCATCAAACGCCAGATGTTTTTTCTGCATCTTGCGCCAGATGCTGTAAATATGTTTCGGGCGGCCATAAACTTCAGCCTTCACCCCTTCTTCTTTTATAGCGCCGCGTAATTGCCCAACGAACTCTTCAATGTAGTGTTCACGATCAAGGCGCCGTTCATGCAGTAACTTCGCAATGCGCTTGTACTCATCAGGGTGCAGGTAGCGGAAGCAATAATCTTCAAGCTCCCATTTCAACTGCCCTATACCCAGGCGGTTCGCCAGCGGCGCATATATATTGGTACATTCTTTTGCGGCCAGCACGCGCTCATCTTCCGGCGCATCCTTCACTTCGCGCAAATGCACAATGCGTTCAGCCAGTTTGATAACTACGCAGCGGAAATCATCCACCATAGCCAGTAGCATACGGCGGACGTTATCAACCTGTTCAGAAGAAACGGAGTCCGTATGGGTTGCTTTCAACTGGCGAATAGCATCCATATCACGCACGCCATGAATCAGCGAGGCCACCGACTTCCCAATCGCTTCCTGGATGTCACCTTCGCTGACCACCCGGCTGTCTGCCAGCGGGAAGAGCAATGCAGCACACAGCGTGTCTGTGTCCATACTTAACGTAGTGAGGATTTCAACCATTTCCACACCACGCCACAAAATCAGGTTGGCGTCATCATGGCCTTCGATTTGCTTCTGACAATAGCGCACAGTAGCCGCTAGGCGGGCGCACGACTGCTGGCTCGCTATACCCAGACTTTTTATCCATTTTTCAGGGGCAAACTCGCCAACGTTATTGATATGTGCACTTCTTACCGCAACCATTGTCCTCTCCTTTAGGGACTCATCTGGCAGATGGAGGCCAGTTTCAATCTTTTGATTTTTCGAACAACGCCATCGATTCCAGGTGACCAGTGTGCGGGAACATGTCCAACATTACCAGCCGTGTAATCTGGTAACCCGCAGCCTGTAACACTTCACTGTCACGCGCCAATGTTGCCGGGTTACAGGATACATAAACAACCTTTTCCGGCCTGAGGCGAATAACCTGGGGTATCGCCACCGAGGCACCAGCACGGGCAGGGTCCAGCAATACTTTGGTAAAGCCTTGCCTGGCCCAGGGTTGCCGGGTGACATCCGATTCCAGATTTTCATGGTAGAACGTGGCGTTCTGGCAACCATTATCAAGGGCATTTTGTTGCGCTTTTTCCACTAAAGCCGGAACCCCTTCAACCCCAACAACCTGAGCTGCGCGTTTTGCTAGTGGCAGGGTAAAATTACCCATACCGCAAAACAGGTCCAAAATACGGTCCTGTGAGGTGATATCCAGCCATTCGCATGCCCTGGCCACCATCTGCTGATTCACCTGGTCGTTCACCTGGATAAAATCTCGCGGGCTAAAGCTTAAGCGTAGACCGTCCGACAGATACCAGGGCATGTCACCGCTGATTCTTGTTAATACGTCACTTTCCGGGGCAAGGAACAGCGTTACCAGGTGTAAATGCGAAAAGTGTTCCAGTTTTTCCTGATCTTGTGAATTTAACGGGCGAGTATGGCGCAGCACCATGACGGGACCATTTTCAGCATCCACTAACTCCACATGACCAAGATGGCGAGCCCCCTGCAGTTGTTGCAAACAAGCCTGCAATGGTTTTAATAATGCCTCAAGGCGACGCACCAAAACCGGGCATTGTTGTATTGTCACCAGGTCATTGCTGGCACTTTTGCGAAACCCCATCTGCAAAGACTGTGTTTTTGCAATAAAATTCAGGCTAAGCCGTGCACGACGTCGATACGCCCAGGGGGTGCCGGTAATCACATCATCCACAGCGTGTTTTAACATCCTGGTAAGAGCCTGTGATTTACTTTGCTGTTGCAAGACAACTGAAGCATGTTGTTGTTGGCAGCCGCCACATACGCCAAAATGAGGGCAAATAGGTGATACCCGTTCCGGGCTGTCATTCAGCCTGCGTAGTAGTTTTCCCTTGGAATACTGGCGCTTATCTTCTGTAATTGTGGCATCAACGCGTTCACCTGGTAACGCGCCAGGAATAAACAGTGCTTTACCGTTGTGGCGTGCCACCCCTTGTCCAAAGGTGTCCAGGTCGTCAATAGTAACGGTGAGTGATTGACGCGTCGCCACGCGTCTTTTTGCAGAGTAGAATTGCGCCATGTGCTCGTTTTTACTTAATAATTACTGCGACATATTGTCCCATACTGGAACGTCATGACCAACTACAGCCTCAGAGCCCGAATGATGGTACTGATCCTGGCACCCACGGTGTTGATCGGTTTGTTGTTGAGTATCTTTTTTGTTGTGCATCGCTATACCGATTTACAACGCCAACTGGAAGATGCCGGGGCCAGTATTATTGAACCACTGGCAGTTTCCAGCGAATACGGCATGGACCTGAATAACCGCGAATCTATACGCCAGTTAGTCAGTGTGTTGCATCGCCGCCATTCTGATATTGTACGCGCCATCGCAGTTTATGATGACAATAACAACCTGTTTGTTACATCTAATTACCATCTTTCACCCGATAATTTACGCCTTGCCCCCGGCCAACCGATTCCCCGGCAACTGTCGATTACTCAGCAAAACAGTAATAGCCTGATACTGCGTACCCCGATTATTTCGGAAGATTATCAACCTGATGAATCACCGATAGCTGGAGCAAAACAGCCACATAATACACTGGGTTACGTAGCGCTTGAGCTGGATCTGCGTTCAGTACGGTTACAGCAATACAAAGAAATTTTTATGGCTTCGCTTATGTTGCTTCTTTGTGTCGCTATTGCCCTTGGGTTTGCCTGGCGTTTAATGAAAGATGTCACCCGCCCTATTCGCAATATGGTCAATACCGTAGACCAGATTCGCCGTGGCCAACTCGACACGCGCGTGGAAGGCTTTATGCTCGGCGAACTCGATATGCTGAAAAATGGTATTAACGCCATGGCAATGTCGATAACGGCTTACCACGAAGAAATGCAGCATAACGTTGACCAGGCGACATCAGATTTGCGAGAAACGCTGGAGCAGATGGAAATCCAGAACGTCGAGTTGGATCTTGCGAAAAAACGCGCTCAGGAGGCTGCCCGGATTAAATCAGAGTTTCTGGCGAACATGTCCCATGAGCTGAGAACGCCACTTAATGGTGTCATTGGATTTACACGTCTGACCCTCAAAACCGAGCTTAATGACACACAACGCGATCACCTGCAAACCATAGAACGATCTGCCAACAACTTACTGGCCATCATCAATGACGTTCTGGATTTCTCCAAGTTAGAAGCCGGTAAATTGATTCTGGAAAGTATCCCGTTTTTACTCCATAACACGATGGATGATGTGGTCACATTGCTGGCTCATTCAGCCCATGATAAGGGCCTGGAGCTCACGCTCAGCGTAAAAAATGATGTGCCTGATAGTGTCATTGGCGATCCATTGCGCTTACAGCAAATCATCACCAATCTGGTTGGCAATGCCATAAAGTTCACGGAGCAAGGTAACATTGATATTGTGGTTGAGTGCCGTTCACGCGCCAACCAGAAAGCACAGATTGAAATTCGTATTCATGATACAGGCATCGGTATTCCTGAACGCGATCAATCACGGCTATTTCAGGCATTCCGCCAGGCTGACGCCAGCATTTCACGCCGCCATGGTGGTACTGGCCTGGGTCTGGTTATTACGCAAAAACTGGTTAATTCAATGGGTGGAGATATCTCGTTCCACAGCCAGCCAGGCCAGGGTTCAACCTTCTGGTTCACGATTAATATCGACCTGAACCCGAATGCCATCAGAGACGTACATATCACCGAGTTCCTGGCGGGCAAACACATTGCTTATATCGAACCAAACCATACTGCAGCACAAAGTACGCTCGAATGGCTGGAATCTACGCCCGCGCAAGTTTCATGGCGTGCAAAATTGGATGATTTAAAAGCAGAAAAAATTGATGTGTTGATTCTTGGGGTATCAGTGACATCCCACGAACCTTTATCGATGGAACAGGACTTTTTTGCCCAGGCCCTGAAACGCTGTGCCAGCCTGATTATCGCACTGCCTTGTTACGCACAAATTGATGCTGAAGGCTTAAAGAAAGGCGGTGCCTCTGCCTGTATTCTGAAACCTATTACACCAACCCGCCTGTTACCGTTGCTGGCTGAATGTTGTGGTAACCACCCGGAACACCATGATGATATTCATCCTTACAGCCCACTACCGATAACGGTTATGGCTGTCGATGATAACCCGGCTAATTTGAAGCTGATTGGCGTTTTGCTTGAAGACTTGGTGCAACAAGTGGTGCTGTGCAGCAGTGGGCGCAAAGCTGTGGAAAAAGCCCGCAATGGGCATTACGACATTATTCTAATGGATATCCAGATGCCTGATATGGATGGTATTCATGCCTGTGAGTTAATTCGCCAAATGCCTCATCTGCACAAAACGCCTGTAGTGGCAGTCACTGCGCATGCTATAGCCGGGCAGAAAGAGAAAATGCTACGAGCAGGTATGAATGACTACCTGGCAAAACCCATTGAGGAAGATAAACTGCGCAGCCTGTTATTGCGTTACCACTCTTCCACAAACAATGTGTTACCTGCTACGGCTTCGTTCCAGCAACCAGACACCCCATTACCTGACAGTGATGTCTCTCTCGACTGGCAACTGGCAATACGTCAGGCTGCAAATAAGGTGGACCTGGCACGAGATATGCTCCAGATGTTGATTGATTTCTTACCGGAGGTGCGCAACACCGTTGAAGAGCAACTGGTTGGGGAAGCGCCTGGGGAATTACTGGATAATATTCACAAATTGCATGGTAGCTGTGGCTATAGTGGTGTTCCACGGCTGAAAAATCTCTGTTTTCTTATAGAACAAGCATTACGTAACGACACTCAAGCCAGTGACATTGAGCCAGAGTTACTCGAGTTACTGGATGAAATGGATAATGTTGCCAAAGCTGCAAAGAAAATCCTTGGATAACGCATGATGCCCGTTACACCAAAACGGGCATCCCGTCTGAGACAACAATAAAACCGGTTATTGCGCCATTTTTTGGCCAACCTGGAGAATGGCCGCAATATTACGTGCTGTGTTTTCCAGGTTTTCACCTGCATCATTCAGAGCTTCTTCAAGTGAACACACACGGCTCAGCACACTGAATACTGCATTCAGGCCATGCTGGTACACGACAGATACATCACTGGAAAGACTTCCACCAATCCCGATAACAGGCTTATTAAGCCGTACTGCAATACTGGCAACACCCACTGGCACTTTACCGTGAATACTCTGGCTGTCGATACGCCCTTCACCGGTGATAACCAGGTCAGCGTCTTTGATTACGTCCGCCAGAGATAAGGCTTCTGTTACTATCTCAATCCCTGGTCGCAAGCGCGCCTGGCAAAATGCGTACAGCGCAGCGCCCATTCCCCCTGCGGCACCTGCGCCAGGCAGATTCAAGACATCTTTATCCAGCGTTTTGGCGATAATACCAGCATAGTGTTCCAGAGCCTTGTCCAGTTGTTCGACCATGTCAGCAGATGCGCCTTTTTGCGGGCCAAACACAGCTGAGGCGCCCTGTGGGCCAGTCAGTGGGTTAGTCACATCGCATGCTGCATCAATCTGGCATTGTGCGAGGCGTGGGTCCAGACCGCTAATATCAATGCGGTCCAGTTTCTGTAATGCCGCTCCACCAGCAGGAAGTTGCTGACCCTGGCTATCCAGCAAATGCGCCCCCAATGCCTGAATCATCCCCGCACCACCATCGTTGGTCGCACTACCACCCAATCCAATGATGATATGTTTCACGCCCTGATCAAGAGCATGGCGAATCAGTTCCCCGGTTCCCCAGGATGTCGTCAGTAATGGGTTACGCTGTTCAGGTGCAAGCAGCTCAAGACCACTGGCCGCAGCCATTTCAATAAAAGCCACATTGCCATCGCCGGAAATACCGTAGAAGCTGTTGCAGCTTTCATCCAGAGGGCCTGACACACTGACTTCAATGATGCGCCCTTGTGTTGCCGCAACCATTGCGTCAACGGTTCCTTCCCCGCCATCAGCAACGGGTACGCAAACATACTCAGCCTCAGGGTAGATTTCTTGAAATCCAGTCCTGATGTGCTCGGCAACGTCTTGTGCACTCAAGCTCTCTTTAAATGAATCAGGCGCAATCACGATTTTCATATGCCATCCCTCTGCTTAATGGTGACCTTTTGGTTACATATTGACTGGCATTGCCAGGCTTGCAACTGCTGCAAACCTGGTCGTACTCCGGTAAAAATGACCGGTTAACGCACCATGCACGGGCGTTTGTTATCAAACGTCCAGTCTGGGATAAGATACTTCATAGCCATGGCATCATCACGTGCGCCAAGTCCATGTTTTTGATACAACTCGTGAGCTTTCATGACTTGATCCATATCCAGCTCAATACCCAGACCTGGTTTGGCCGGAACCTGAACCATACCGCCTTTAATCTGCAACGGTTCACGCGTCAGACGCTGGTTACCTTCCTGCCAGATCCAGTGTGTATCAATAGCAGTAACTTTACCCGGAGCCGCAGCAGCTACATGGGTAAACATCGCCAGAGAAACATCAAAATGGTTATTGGAATGAGAACCCCAGGTCAGTCCAAAATCATGGCACATTTGGGCTACGCGCACAGAGCCCTGCATCGTCCAAAAATGCGGGTCAGCCAGCGGGATATCTACAGACTGTAGCGATAAAGTATGGCCCATCTGACGCCAGTCTGTGGCAATCATATTGGTTGCTGTTGGCAGCCCGGTGGCACGGCGGAACTCAGACATCACTTCGCGGCCAGAGAACCCTTGTTCTGCACCGCAAGGGTCTTCAGCGTATGCCAGCACATCTTTAAGCTGTTTGCCCAATGCAATTGCTTCATTCAGCGACCAGGCACCGTTAGGGTCCAGTGTAACTCGTGCTTTCGGGAAACGTTTTGCCAGAGCGGTAACTGCTTCGGCTTCTTCTTCACCAGCAAGAACGCCACCTTTGAGTTTAAAATCATTAAAACCATATTTTTCATAAGAGGCTTCAGCCAGGCGCACCACGCTTTCTGGTGTCATCGCTTTTTCATGGCGCAACCGGTACCAGTCGCATTTATCATCCGCCTGACTTTGGTAAGGTAACGGCGTTTGTGTCCGGTCGCCGACGAAAAACAGATAGCCCAGCATTTCAACTTCACTACGTTGCTGCCCGTCGCCAAGTAGTGATGCAACGTTAACGCCCAAGTGTTGACCCAGTAGATCCAGTAATGCCGCTTCGATGCCGGTCACAACATGAATCGTGGTACGTAAATCAAAAGTTTGTAACCCACGGCCACTTGCGTCCCGGTCTGCAAAGGTTTGGCGGACCAGGCTAAGCACATTTTTATATTCACCCAGCGTTTTTCCTTTAACCAACTCTGCGGCATCTTCCAGCGTTTTACGGATTTTTTCGCCACCGGGAATTTCACCCACACCAGTATGGCCAGAGTTATCTTTAATAACGACGATATTGCGGGTGAAGAAAGGGGCGTGAGCACCACTCAGGTTCATCAGCATGCTGTCTTGCCCTGCTACGGGAATAACCTGCATAGCGGCTACAACAGGGGTAGAAGTTACGTTACTCATTTAGCTTGTCCTTTTGTTCATATAGTCACGACCAAAAGCAGGGCGTTTACGATCAAATGTCCAGCCTGACACCAAATACTGCATTGCGCTGGCGTCATTCTGCGCATCAGCAGACAATGTTTTAAGTTCATGGCATCCCATGGCCGTTACGCTACATAAATGGCACCGCTGAGCGCTCAAAAAGAGCATTAGCCAACGGAAGATGACTGTACTTCAGCAGTATAAAAATGCCCAACACACCGCTCACCGTGCAACCGCACAAGATTAAGGAAGCGAGGAATAAGAAATTTAAGCATCAGACCAAAGTGCTGCATACGTCTTCACGAATTGCCTGATTAGCCACCAAAGATAGCGAGTTTGGCACTGAATTATTTTGAGACGTGAGCGGCATCACTTGACAGCCATGCCGCAGAGAAAAGACACACTAAAGAAAGGGAAACTTCAGTAACATCAGGCAATTAAATCAATTTACCCCACCGCTCAACCCAGGCATTGGTCACTTGTTCTGGTTCCGGGTTTTCTGCTGCATCAACCAGCAATATATCACCAACACGCTGAGCCGCTACATCCTGCAGCAGGGCATCAAACTGCTTACCACCGCCACAAAAGTGTTCATAGCCACTATCACCAAGGGCTACCAGACCATAACGGTGTTGCGGGAAATACCCGGCATCCTTAATAGCGTGAAAGAGTGAACGAATGTTATCGGGTAAATCCCCCTGGCCGGTAGTGGAAGTAATGACCAGGGAATAATGCCCCTGGTAACGCGACCAGTCAGCGATTTCAGGGTCTTCAAAAATGGTGACATGATGCCCCTGCTGCGTTAATAACGCCTCTGCTTCTTCGGCAACTAACAATGCGTTTCCATACACGGTGCCAACAAAAATACCGACTTCTGCCATCCTGTTAACCTCTTATCATTACGCAATCACAACCCATCCTGACTGCCACCAGAGACAAACTCAACCCTTTCATTCTCTTTCAGGAGCCCTTGCCAGCCAAAATGTGACAATGCCTGCATCCAGCAATCATCAAGCCCGGCATTAATCACCAACGGTTCACCGGTAAAAGGGTGTGTTAACGTCAGTTGGCTTGCGTGAAGCATAAGCCGGTTACACCCGAAATGAGCTGCTGCGCCACGGTTCTGGCGCAAATCACCATGTTTTGTATCGCCAATAATGGGATGACGCAAATGCACCATATGCCGACGTAACTGGTGTTTACGCCCAGTTTTAGGTAACAGTTCAACCAGGCTGTAACGCGCTGTTTCGTAGCGGCCAATCGCCACCGGCATTTCCACTGTAGCCAGACCACGGTATTGTGTTACAGCTGGCTGGGCCACTTTATCTTGCCGAGAAAATTTGTCCGCGATTTTATCCAGCTCTTCCACCAGCGGGTAATCCAGTACGTCAGCGCCTTCCAGCCAGCCACGCGTAATTGCATGGTAACGTTTTTGAATTTCATGCTGTTCAAATTGCTGTGATAACCTGCGCCCCGCTTCACTGCTTAGCCCAAGCAGCAATACGCCGGAAGTTGGCCTGTCCAGGCGGTGTACTGTAAATACATGCTGGCCGATTTGATCCCGCACAGTCTGCATTACCACGACTTTTTCGTCCCGATCCAGCCAACTGCGATGCACTAACCAGCCCGAGGGTTTGTTGACCGCAACCAGCCAGTCATCCTGATAGAGAATTTCCAGTGTCACGAATTATCACCTGAAAATAAGGCGTCCAGCGCCACCAGTACAGCCAGAACTGCTTCCCGGCCATCATGTCCTGGGGCAAGAGCCTGTTCATAATAAGGCGCAACGGCAAAGCTCGCAGGTAATTCATGTTGCCCATCCAGCAATGCATGCATACGGGGAATAAGCACCCATTGCAACCATTCATAAGGCTGTAAGGTATCAAGAAAAAAGGGTTGTGAGCTTTCAAAGGCACTGGCATGGGGCGGTTCTGCCTGCCACTGCCCACAATTGCGTAGCTGCTGCTCGAGCAACAGCAAATGGCGACGTACCGCCTGGTGGTGGTCCATGGTTTTCTCCGGGGAAATCAGTCGGCGCAAGCATACCATTGCTGGCTGTAATGAGAAAAATGGCGAGTAGAAAACAGCAATAAAAAAGGGAGCACTGTTAAACAGTGCTCCCGGTTCGTTTAGCAGCTATCCGGCTACTCATTGTGCTCCCTGCTCATCCATGACAACTTTTCCTGTGATTAACAATCCATGTTAGTGCTTCCTGCACGCGTCTTCCCGATGCTACAAGCGCCCCCCGACGCATCTGTCCTTAAGTCATCCTGACCCACCTGACTCCTGTCTGGCTCTCATTCTCCATCCTGGAGGTGTCCTTTTACGCAACCTTGCGCTATCCTCTTTGCTTCATCCTGAAGCCTTCCCTGTTGCACCTTCTGGTGTGTCCTGTTTGAAGAGACATCATCCTGATATCTGCTTCTTTATCAACTCCCTGTCGATGACATTAGAATCGCTGATTCAGCAGACAGTTACAAGATGGTGTCAGATAAACCCTACGTAAAGTTTCATCTGCTAATGTATAGCGTACATTTAACAATATGATAATAAATACTTTTTTAAAATATCCCTCAATAATGTAATGCATTTTCTCTGGCTATTTTCCTACAACTTTGTAGGAGATCTCTCACAAGAAAGTAAGCCAAAAGGACTACAAAGTACGAGGACGGGCATCTTGAAGGAACTGAGCAAGAGAAGGGGACAACACCTGGCGCACCTTACGGCCCAGTGTTTCGAGCACAACTTCACCGCTCAGGTTGCACACAGCCACCACCTGAGAGTCGCTTTCTACCGTGCCAATAAAGACCGTAGGCGAAAGCTTTAAGCGCCGCTGGGTAACAAGATGGCCAATCACATTTTCCTGCACACGAGTGAAGTCTGTTTCGCTCCAAACCTGCAATAGAGTAAATGGCATATCACCAAACGTTGCCAACATATCTCCGGCAAATTGCGTGGTATAAAATTGATGAACCGCTGCTTGTAAGGTAATTCCCATGGCCCGTTCAACCGCCGTTAAATCCCCCGGCAAGCCAAATGGTTGAGGTTGCCAGAACACCACATCCTCACCGGTTTTAGTGATACAGGGCGATGGCACACCAAACAGTTCACCGCTCGCGGGGTGAGTCCCACAGAGTTGCTCCCACACACGGCTGTATCGTGTGGTAAAATCCTGCAAAGCATTTTGGACAGCGCTATCCACTCTTTTCTCCGAAAATGTCACTGCCTGGCGGGAAAATGCCAGATACCGTTGACGACCAAAGCGGACACCATACAGGATGGTAGCGTAGCTTGCTAACTTCCAGCCGCAAAATTTACGCAAGGGAAATAAACACCACCTTCTCGGCATCCTATTAAAAGGTAGAGTATGACTGTTTACGATAACCATAAAGCACTCAGTGGCCTGACACTGGGCAAAACCACGGATTACCGGGATCGCTATGACGCTAATTTATTGCAACCCGTTCCCCGCAGCCTGAACCGTGATCCACTCGGGTTACACGCTGATAGCTTGCCGTTTCACGGTTGCGACATTTGGACATTATATGAACTCTCCTGGCTTAACAGCAAAGGGCTGCCACAGGTTGCGGTCGGGCATGTCGAACTGGAGGCGCGCAGCGTCAATTTGATTGAGTCAAAAAGTTTTAAACTTTACCTCAACAGTTTTAACCAAACCCATTTTGAAACCTGGGATGATGTACGCCAGACACTAATTCGCGATCTTAGCCAGTGTGCAAAAGGCCAGGTTGCCGTCACGTTGTATAGCGTCAGTGATTTAGAAGGACAACCCATCGCCGCTTTTAACGGAGTGTGCATTGATAACCAGGATATCACTATTGATGATTACCAGTTTGATGACACATTGCTCGATGGTGCGGCAAGCACCGGACCGGCGGTTGAAGAAATACTGGTCAGTCATTTACTGAAATCAAACTGCCTGATTACCCACCAACCAGATTGGGGCTCAGTACAAATCGCCTATCAGGGCAGGCGTATTGATCGCGAAAAACTGCTGCGTTACCTGGTCTCTTTTCGCCATCATAATGAGTTCCATGAACAGTGTGTTGAACGCATCTTCAATGATATTCAGCGTTACTGCCAACCTAAAGCGCTGAGCGTATATGCCCGTTATACACGCCGTGGTGGGCTGGATATCAACCCGTGGCGCAGCAATTATGCATTCACTCCTGCTACGGGCCGCCTGCCCCGCCAATAACCACAGAGACTCATGGATGAGTGCTACCAAAAGCGTTTTTTGCAATGCGAACCAACACGCGAATCAACACAATAATGCACCCTGTTGCACTTAGGTGGGTTGTTAAAACACACAAGCCAGGGCTATTGTAAGCATAGGGAGCTGTGCATTTAGCCCCATAAGGAGTCTACTTGATTACACATATCAGCCCACTTGGTTCAATGGATTTGTTGTCGCAACTGGAAGTCGACATGCTTAAGCGCACGGCCAGTAGCGATCTTTATCAACTATTTCGTAACTGTTCACTTGCCGTTCTGAATTCCGGTAGCCAGACTGACAGCAGTAAAGAGCTGTTAGCCCGGTTTCAGAATTTTGATATCAACGTATTGCGCCGGGAACGTGGCGTGAAACTTGAGCTGATTAACCCGCCGGAAGATGCCTTTGTCGATGGGCATATTATTCGCTCCCTGCAAGCCAACTTGTTTGCCGTGTTGCGCGATATTCTGTTCGTTAACGGGCAAATTAATCTTGCCAGCCGTGTACAGCACCTGAATTTGGAAGCCTCTGCACATATCACTAACCTGGTGTTTTCGATTTTGCGCAATGCCCGGGCATTGCATGTTGGTGAAGCCCCTAACCTGGTTGTTTGCTGGGGTGGTCACTCAATTAATGAAGCTGAATATTTGTATGGCCGCAGCGTAGGTAACCAGCTCGGCTTGCGGGAATTGAATATCTGTACTGGCTGCGGGCCTGGTGCAATGGAAGCCCCCATGAAAGGTGCAGCAGTTGGGCACGCTCAGCAACGCTACAAAGATGGCCGGTTTATTGGTATGACTGAGCCTTCTATCATTGCTGCAGAGCCACCTAACCCGCTGGTTAATGAACTGATAATCATGCCAGATATTGAAAAACGCCTCGAAGCGTTTGTGCGTATCGCTCATGGCATTATCATCTTCCCTGGTGGCGTCGGCACCGCAGAAGAACTGTTATACCTGCTCGGCATTCTGATGAATCCGGAAAACCAGAACCAGGTATTGCCGTTGATCCTGACCGGTCCGAAAGGCAGTGCGGATTACTTCCGGGTGCTGGATGAGTTTATTGTTAACACCCTGGGTGAAGAAGCCCGCAAACATTACACCATCATTGTTGATGATGCGGCTGAAGTGGCGCGCCAAATGAAAAAAGCGATGCCTCTGGTAAAAGAAAATCGCCGTGAAAGCGGAGATGCTTACAGCTTTAACTGGTCATTACGCATTGCACCTGACCTGCAACTTCCTTTCGAACCTACCCATGAAAATATGGCAAACCTTAACCTGCACACTGAACAGCCAGCAGAAAAACTGGCAGCAGACCTGCGCAGAGCATTCTCCGGTATTGTGGCGGGTAATGTGAAAGAGGTGGGTATCAAAGCGATAGAAACCTTTGGCCCGTATAAAATCCATGGTGACAGCCAGATAATGCAACGGATGGACGATTTACTTCAGGGTTTTGTCGCTCAACACCGTATGAAACTCCCCGGGTCAACCTACATTCCCTGCTACGAAATTTGTAGCTGATGGTGAGTTGGCATCGGGTTAATCAATAACAAATCCTAAAAGGGCAGCATTTACTGCCCTTTTTTTCGTTTCCCAGAAAAACCTGGAAACCACCTCGCAGTGTTTTCCCCCGGCCTGGTAGCAAAAGCCATAAAATGGTAGGGTTTATTTATAGTAACCTGCTGAAAAATACTGTTATGTCATCACACTTACTGATAATTGACGCGCTGAATCTTATCCGGCGCATTCATGCCGTATCAGGATCACCCTGCCGGGATACCTGTATACATGCACTCAGGCAGTTACTCAGCCACTCCAGCCCAACCCACGCTGTTGCTGTGTTCGATGACGAGAACCGACATAATGGCTGGCGCTATCGCCTGTTCCCGTCATACAAAGCAGGACGCTCAGCAGTACCGGAAGATTTACAAAATGAGATGCCACTGATTCGCCAGGCTTTCGCTGAACAGGGCGTTGCTTGCTGGTCACTGGAAAACTGCGAGGCCGATGACCTGGCGGCAACACTAGCGGCAAAAGTTGCCGCTGCCGGGCAGTTAGCAACCATAATCTCTACAGATAAAGGCTATTGCCAACTTCTGTCACCTACTATTCGTATTCGTGACTATTTCCAAAAACGCTGGCTGGATGCCCCGTTTATTGCAGAAGAGTTTGGCGTAGCGCCAGAAGCATTACCCCATTATTGGGGGCTGACAGGGGTAAGTAGCAGTAAAATTCCAGGCGTTGCAGGTATTGGCCCCAAAACGGCCAGCCAGTTAATCAGCCAGTACCAGACACTGGAAAACCTCTGGCAACACCTGGATGACGTTCCGGATAAGTGGAAGAAGAAACTCGCAGGGCAATATGATAATGCCCTGCTTAGCCGACAACTGGTTACTCTGGAAACCGGGTTAGTGTTATCAGGCAACCTGCAACAACTGCGCCTTAATAAGCTATAACGGGTTGTTGGCGTGTAAAACCAGCAACCACAGGTACGCTTAGCGCTCGTCTCGCCGCCCACCTACAGCCGCCCACCAGCGGCGAACATGCACGGTAACTTCCTCGCGGTCATGGTACAACTGCCGTGCCTGAATAGTTGCGTTAATACCTTGTTCATCCAGTGCGTTACGAATAAATGCCAGGTTTTGTGACACCTCTTCATAACGCTTTTTCATCGGCAGTTTGAGGTTAAAAATAGTTTCCCGGCACCAGCCATTTACCAGCCACTGCACCATCAGTGCCGTTACTTTGGCGGGCTTTTCCACCATGTCGCACACCATCCATGAAATGTTGTTGCGATTAGGGCGAAAGCGGAAACCATCTTCCCGCAACCAGGTCACCTGCCCGGTATCCATCAGGCTTTGTGCCATAGGGCCGTTATCAACTGAGGAAACCCACATGTTGCGTTTCACCAATTGATACGTCCAACCACCCGGGCAGGCACCCAAGTCCACGGCATACATACCATTTGCCAGGCGTTCATCCCATTCATCTTCAGGGATAAACACATGGAAAGCCTCTTCCAGCTTGAGCGTTGAGCGGCTTGGCGCATCGGAAGGAAACTTAAGGCGGGGGATCCCCATATAAAATGGCGAATTATTTGTGCTCAGAGAGTAACCCACATAACAACAACCCGGAGCGATAAAAAAGACATGAACCACCGGGCGGCGGTTATTTTCAACTTTTGATAACACTCCAGCAGAGCGCAACGCACCGCGCAACGGTACCGTAAATTTGCGGCAGAACTTCATCAGCTCTTTACTTTCGTTGGTATCGGCAACCTCAACACGCAAATCGCCACCTTTATCCACCTGGCCGGTAAGTGCAGCAACAACCGGTGTGATACGGTTTTCTGGGGGTAAATCTTTAAGCAACTCACCCGTGATAAACATTTGCCGGGCAAAAATCAGCGACATAAATGGCAGGTTTTTTATCAGTTTTTCGGCATCGCCATCCTGATAGCATTCAAATAAAACCCAGGCAGAATGCTCTTTTACCCGGGCAAAACCGTACACTTCTAATTGCGCCGCTTTATCTGTTATTTCTGCGGCACACTCTTTTTCAAAACCCTGCCGGCAGTAAAGTACTACCTTATTCATGCGTTACACCTTTGCGTTTCAATCGAATTGCGCCAATCAGCATCAATACCCAACCGGCTAAAAAACTCACTCCGCCAACCGGAGTGACAAACGCCCATAAACGGAGTTGGGACAAAGCCAGGCAGTACAAACTACCGCTGAACAAGACTGTCCCTAATGCCAGAAAAACACTACTCCAGTAAAACCAGATACTGATACGGCGTTGCATCGCCACCGCCAGGCCTAAAATTGCCAGCGTATGAAAAGCCTGATACTGAAGCCCGGTATGTATCCATCCCAGTTCAGCTGCGCCAATGGACTTACTGAGAACATGTGCGCCGAATGCGCCAAAGGCGACATAAACAAAACCGCTCATTGCGGCAAAAATCAGCATAAAACGGCTGGTCATGGTATTACCCTAAATTGTGCCCGCCCAACGGCACGGATTAATGATCATAACGAAAACGGAATTTTTCTTGTTCACTGGCCGCTTTCGCAAGGATCCACTGCCGGAAGGCTGCGATTTTTCCCAGTTCCGCCTGGCTGTCATGACAAACCAGATAGAACGCATTTTTACTTACCAGCACATCATTGAAAGGACAGACCAGGCGGCCTGCTTCAATCTCAGATTGCGCCATAACATTATTGGCTAACGCAATCCCTTGCCCATGGATAGCAGCCTGCAACACCATTGAGCTGTGGCTAAATATCGGTCCCTGTTGCACATTAATATGCGCCAGCCCCAATTGCCGGGTATAGGCTTGCCAGTCACGGCGCGACGCATCATGCAAAAGCGTATGCTGAATTAAATCCTCAGGGGATTTTAACGGTTTATCTCCGGTTAACAACAACGGCGAGCACACAGGAAGTAAATACTCGGCATAAAGCTTTTCGACGCGCAGGCCCGGCCAGTTTCCCCGGCCATAAAAAATAGCCACATCGACGTCATCTGCCAATTTATCTTCCTGCCTGTCCACAGCCTGAATACGCACGTCAATACCCGGGTAATCAGCGTTAAAACTGGATAACCGCGGCACCAGCCACTGTATAGCAAAACTGGGCAGTAAACTGACCGTCAACGCCCCTTTCGCACTGCGCGCCTGTAATTTCCGCGTGGCCTCAGTTAACTGAGAGAAAATCTCTTTGATATCGAGAAAATAACTCTGCCCTTCTTCTGTAAGCAGGAGGGAACGATTACGACGCCGGAATAATTTAAGCCCCAGGAAATCCTCCAGAGACTTTATTTGGTGGCTTACCGCAGCCTGAGTAACGAACAATTCTTCAGCCGCTTTAGTAAAGCTCAAATGGCGTGCTGCAGCATCAAACACACGTAATGCATTAAGAGGAGGAAGTCGCTTTGACATCTTTGCCTGGCTTTTATGTTAACCAATAATAACAAACAGGAAACAGAGTTTAACCTATTAGTTTTTTTTATCTGAGCCATTATAAATTGTCCGTTGAGGTTGCACCAGCAAATACCTATAGTGGCGTCACTTCCTGAGCCGGAACGAAAAGCTATTCTGAAATGAAGGTTTTAGAGGGGCTTTTGGCTTACGGTTGTGATGTTGTGTTGTTGTGTTTGCATTGGTCTGCTATTCAGACCCCGGCGGCAAAGGCTGCCTTTTTCACTTCCTGTACATTTACCCTGTCTGTCCATAGTGATTTGTATAGCACCGCAATTTGCGGTGCTTTTTTTTGCCTCAATACCAGCGTATATCAGTCATCCAGCGCCGTCATTTCTTTTACATCTGAACGGTTTATCTGCTGGTGAGCCCCACTGGCATCTTCATATTTAATCATGCCGGTTTCATCATCAGTTGAGGGTTTCCCTTGAGTGACAATCGTTCTGCCATCATTGGTGTGCATCACATAATTGGTTCCGGAGCAGGCTGAAAGTGCCAGTGTCATCATCCCCGCACACAGCATTGCATAAACCTTTGTCATTCTCGCCTCCTTCAGTATGAGATGCTGCTTTATAACGCAGCCACACTATTGAAAAGAAATTTACTAACACTATTCAGCATAACAAACTCCTGGATAGCCATTTTTATTCCTGGAGGAATCTGAATCCCCGCCATGGCTTGTACAACGGTTCAAAATACGCCACGATCAACGCCATGAAATGAGGAAAAGCATGAAATCATTTAATCCCAGCCAGTTTCGCGCCCAATTCCCCGCGCTGAATGATGGCACTATTTATCTCGATAGCGCAGCAACGGCCTTGAAACCTGATGCAGTTATTGACGCGACAACAACATTCTATAAAAGCAGCGGTGGTAATGTTCACCGTAGCCATTCCGCACAGGCTCAAAAGCAAACAGAGCAATATGAAAACACCCGCAATCTGGTGGCCCAATACCTGAATGTTGCAGACCCTAAAACCATGGTATGGACACGAGGAACAACGGAAGCAATTAACCTTGTAGCCCAGGGGTTTGCCCGCTATCGCTTGCATGCCGAAGATGAAATTATCGTCAGTGAAGCAGAGCACCACGCTAACCTGGTGCCCTGGCTCATGGTGGCTGAACAAACCGGAGCCAGGGTGGTGAAATGGCCCGTCAACAGTGAAGGTTTGCCCGATATTCACTTATTGCCAGGTCTGCTGACCTCCCGCAGTAAACTTTTGGCGGTTGGCCAAATGTCTAATGTTACGGGTGGCCAGCCAGACCTTGCTCGGGCGATCAAACTGGCCCACCAGGCCGGAGCATATGTTGTCGTCGATGGCGCACAAGGCATTGTGCACAACCCGCCAGACCTCACCGCACTGGATTGCGATTTTTATGCATTCTCAGCCCACAAACTGTATGGCCCGACAGGTCTTGGCGTACTGTACGGGAAAGCAGAACTGTTGGCAGATATGTCACCATTGCTGGGTGGTGGGAAAATGATTACTGACGTTTCCTTTGCCGGGTTTACCACACAACCGGCCCCCTGGCGCTTCGAAGCAGGCACCCCGAACATAGCGGGTGTTGCAGGCCTGAATGCGGCACTGCAATGGCTGGAACACCTTGATACTACTCAGGCGGAAGCCTGGGCTTGCCAGTTAGCCGACAGCGCAGCACAGCAGTTAGCACAAAGGCCCGGTGTCCGGCTGTTCCGGGCTCCCCACGCCAGCCTGTTCGCTTTCACGGTTGATGGCCTGCACCACAGTGACATAGCAACACTGCTTAGTAGCGCGGGTATCGCTTTACGTGCTGGCCAGCACTGCGCACAACCCCTGCTTGCTGCTCTGGGTGTGTCAGGTACACTACGGGTTTCATTTGCGCCTTATAATACGCCAGACGATGTTGCCGCACTGGTCGCAGCGTTTGACCAGGCGCTGTCAATCTTGTTGGACTAAGCCATATGACTTTAACCGGGCAGCACCCTTTCGGAACACTGATAACGCCAGAGTCTTTGCAAAACGAGTTTACTCATCTCACAACCTGGGAAGAAAAATACCGCCAGTTAATTCTGCTGGGTAAAAAACTCCCACCACTGCCCGGTGCTGAACGGGAACAGGCACACGAAATCAGTGGGTGTGAAAACCGTTTATGGCTTGGGTGGGAGCAGGCTGAAAATGGGCAGTTTCATTTCTTTGGTGACAGCGAAGGGCGAATAGTGCGCGGTTTACTGGCAATCTTGTTAACCAGTATTGAAGGCAAAACCCGCACACAACTTCAAACTACCAGCCCGCTGGAACTGTTTGAAACCTTAGGGCTGCGAGCACAATTAAGCGCCAGCCGCAACCAGGGGCTTAATGCACTGGAAGCAGCGGTGAGAGAAGCGGCACTCAGTTAAGTTAGCCCTGAGCCTGGCGGGCGGCTTTCGCCAGCATCTTTTTCAATGCATGAGATACGGCGATAAAACCGAACGTTGCGGTAACCATCGTTGCCGCACCAAATCCGGAAGCACAATCCATGCGTTTAGGCCCTTCAGCAGTGCTTTTAGCCGCACAAACGGTGCCATCCAGTTGTGGGTACACCAACGCTTCGGTAGAGAAAACACAGTCTACACCCAGCTTTCCTTTGCTGTTTTTCACCACGCCGAAATCACTTTTCAGGCGCTCGCGGACTTTTGCAGCCAGAGGATCCTGGATAGTTTTAGCCAGATCCGCCACCTGAATCTGGGTCGGATCAATTTGGCCACCCGCGCCCCCCGTTGTAACCAAAGGGACTTTATTGCGCCGGCACCAGGCTATCAGTGCAGCTTTAGGGCGCACACTGTCGATTGCATCAATGACGTAGCTAAAGCCTTTATCCAGCAATTGCGCCACGTTATCCTGGGTCACAAAATCATCCACAACCGTCACCTGGCATTCCGGGTTGATTGCCGCAATACGTTGCGCCATTACTTCAGCTTTTGCCAGCCCGACATTCCCCTGCAATGCGTGTATCTGCCGGTTGGTGTTGGTGACACAAACATCATCCATATCAATCAGCGTAATCGCACCCACACCAGTTCGCGCCAGTGCTTCCGCAACCCACGAGCCCACGCCACCAATGCCAACAACGCAAATATGTGCATCAGCAAAACACTGCAGAGCCCCGCGCCCATAAAGCCTTGCAGTACCGCCAAAGCGTTGCAGCCAGGCATCCGTCAGTACGACAGCCATGAAAAACCTCAGATATTCTACAAATAAAACGGGCTGGATTATCCAGCCCGCAAGGAAGAGAGTCAGCCACTAAATATACCGGTTCCTGGCGCTGTTTTCAGCACCCAAACACGGCCATAATGGTTAAACCAGCCAGCACGATGACCTGCTGCATCGCCAATCCCCTGATAAATATCGAAATGCTGGCCTTTAATCGCCCCACCAACATCAAGCGCGACCATCACCCGCAACTCATACTGGCCTGCGAATTTGCCGTTGTCATCCAGCACGGGCACCTCTGCCAGAATCGTGCTGCCAGCCGGTACAATCGAACGGTCGGAAGCCACGGATGCCCGGCCTACTAACGGCACCGCGCTGGCACCTTTTACCGGGGCCATTTTTTCTGGTTTAAAGAAAACAAAAGAAGGGTTCTGCTCAAGCAGTTCGCGGACTTCTGCTTCACTGTGTTGCTGGCCCCATTCACGAATAGCCTGCATAGACATATCTTCACGCTTCACTTCACCCCGGTCGATTAACACCTTACCGATACTCACATAGGCATGGCCATTTTTACCGGCATAACCAAAGAATGTTAGGGGTTCGCCATCGCCGAAATCAACATAACCACTTCCCTGGACATCCATAATGAAGTTGTCCATCAGGGAATTGCTCCAGGCAAGCACATAGTTGTCGCTCAACGCACCAGCGTATATCTGGGCACGAGACGGTAACCGCCCCCGTTTTGGTGGCATACGGTAAATGGGGTACTGGAAAGCGCCCTGCCGGGTATGGCGGGCCTGAATAACCGGTGTGTAATAACCAGTGAACTGCACGTTGCCGTAATTATCAACGCCCTGCATTTGCCAGGCATCAATACCAAACTGGCGCAATGTGCGGGTATCGCCACCTGAGCGCAACCACCGTTCTACTGCATCATAGATAGCGCTCTGAGAACTATACAACCGGGGCGAAGCCCCCTGAATAAGCCCCACCTGCTTCGCAAAATCACCAGCGTTAATTGGAGCCCCCACCGCATCCGGTTGGTTCACCAGTGAAAAAGGTTGAGTAAGCTCACCGTCTTTATATTGTTGACCACGGTCCGTCGGTTTTGAGGAACACGCCGCCAGCATGGTCGCCAGACAGCCTGCAATTAACACCTTCCCCCAATAAGATTTCATGATTTTCCCTTCGTTATAACTACGTTCGCTTCGCGAAGATAACAAACCCGGTGCCTGAATAAAATCAGCTGACTCGCGCCAACCTATGATATGAGCAAAAATCCAGCATAAAGATGAATATTTCGCCAGCGCTGGTACGAATCAGCATGTTGATTTAAAAAAAGGTTGCATCACAACATGATGAGTGTATAGTGCGCTTCCACAGACGCGGGGTGGAGCAGCCTGGTAGCTCGTCGGGCTCATAACCCGAAGGTCGTCGGTTCAAATCCGGCCCCCGCAACCAATTTTGTAGATTAAGCGTTATACGCTGTTTACAAAATAAAAAAGTGAAAAAGAAAGACGGACGCGGGGTGGAGCAGCCTGGTAGCTCGTCGGGCTCATAACCCGAAGGTCGTCGGTTCAAATCCGGCCCCCGCAACCAATAAATTAACACCCAGATGGGTGTTTTTTTGTTTTCAGCGCCCAAAAAATCCTTACAACACTTCATTACCTGAAACGCACCCACCGGCAGTATTCACCAGGCACTACCCCATATTTTATGTAGACGACAGCAAAGAAGAACATGGTTAGCTCTTCTTTACTGGTGTTGTCACTGTGGGTTAACTTCGGCGAGCCAGTTTAGAACTGTCTGAGAAATAAGCCTGTATTCCGGAGAAAATAGATTCAGCCACTTCCTGCTGGAACTTGGCCGTTTTGAGTTTACGCTCTTCTTCCACATTACTGATAAATGCGGTTTCAACCAGGATAGAAGGAATTTCAGGTGCTTTCAAAACAGCAAAACCGGCCTGGTCCACCCGATTTTTATGCAGACGATTCACTCGCCCTAATTTATTCAGCACTTCTTTGCCAAACTTCAGGCTGTCAGTGATAGTCAACGACTGCACCATATCGAACATGGTGTGATCCAAATAGCGATCACCACTTTTACTGACACCACCAATTAAGTCGGCGGCATTCTGAGTCTGTGCCAGGTATTTAGCGGCGGTGCTGGTCGCGCCTTTTGTTGATAATGCGAACACAGACGAACCACGAGCTTCACGGCTGGTAAATGCATCTGCGTGTATCGAAACAAACAAATCTGCCCGTTGTTTCTGCGCTTTTGCTACCCGAACTTTCAGTGGAATAAAGACATCTTCATTACGGGTCATGTAGGCCTTCATATTGGCCTGCTTATCAATCAGTGACCGTAAACGGCGAGCAATTTTCAGCACAATATCTTTTTCGCGTGTTTTATATTTCCCAATGGCCCCCGGATCCTCACCGCCATGCCCGGGATCTATCATGATAACAATAGGACGATCGCGCCCAGCTTTACCTGGTTGTGGGCCCTGTGGTTGTGCGGGCATTTTTTTATCCAGATCGCCATTATTGTAATCTTCCAGCAATGCCAACAACGGATCCTGCTCATTGGACGCATTAGCCGGGTAAAGATCCATAACAAGGCGTTCTTTGAATTCAGCAACAGGTGCCAACGCAAATAAATGAGGCGTGACATTTTGTTTCAGCTCAAATACCAGGCGCACAGTATGGGGATCGAACTGACCAACACGAGCGGAACGAATATAAGGATCATCGGCATGGATAAGATTACCCAGCCCTTTCAGCACTGAATTTAACTGTACACCTTCGATATCCAGAACAAGGCGAGATGGGTTACTCAGCGCAAACTGCTTATATTGAAGCTGATGATTGGATTCAACAGTCACACGCGTATAACTTGATGCTGGCCAGACGCGAATAGCAATAACATGGCTTGCAGCGGCAAAACTCAACGGGCTAACGCTCAGTAGCCACATCGCGCCAGCGCCTTTAAGTAAATTTCGACGGCTAAACAATGAATGAGAGTCTGACATGCTTCTCCTGAGCATTTAAAAACGCTACGTTGCCAGGCCGAAATGTGCCACAACGGTAAATATTAAATTGGAACTTTAACGAAAGGTTGTGCGCCTGTCATCTATAAAAGGGTAAACAAACCTCAACAAATAAGGCTTCGGCAAAAAAACCATACAATTCGCAAGGGAAAATTTAGGCTTGCACCCAACCCCATAAAAGAATAAAAATACACTTATTTCGAATAATCATGCATTGAGGGTGTTGCCGTGGTAAAGGAGCGTAGAATCGAGTTGGTGCAGGGATTCCGCCATTCTGTCCCCTATATTAACGCACACAGAGGGAAAACCTTTGTCATCATGTTGGGCGGAGAAGCCATTGAGCATGAGAATTTCTCCAGTATTGTCAATGATATTGGTTTACTACACAGCCTGGGTATTCGCCTGGTTGTGGTATATGGTGCGCGCCCACAAATTGATGCCAACCTTGCCGAGCACCACCACGAACCTGTTTATCATAAGAATACTCGTGTCACAGACAGTAAAACGTTGGAACTGGTGAAACAGGCGGCTGGCCTGTTGCAACTGGATATCACCGCTCGCCTGTCGATGAGCCTGAACAATACGCCTTTGCAAGGGGCACATATTAATGTCGTCAGTGGTAACTTTATTATCGCTCAACCCCTGGGTGTGGACGATGGTATTGATTATTGCCACAGCGGCCGTATTCGCCGGATTGATGAAGAAGCTATTCATCGCCAACTTGATAGCGGTGCCATTGTGCTGATGGGCCCAGTTGCCGTATCCGTTACTGGGGAAAGTTTTAACCTGACATCGGAAGAAATTGCCACACAACTGGCAATTAAATTGAAAGCAGAAAAAATGATTGGCTTTTGCTCCTCACAAGGTGTGACAGACGCAGAAGGAAATATTATTTCTGAACTCTTCCCAAATGAAGCACAGCAACGCGTGGATGCGCTTGAAGCAGAAGGTGATTATTATTCAGGTACAGTGCGCTTCCTGCGTGGAGCAGTAAAAGCCTGCCGCAGTGGAGTACGCCGCAGCCATCTGATCAGCTACCAGGAAGATGGCGCATTGCTACAAGAATTGTTCTCCCGCGATGGTATCGGTACCCAGATTGTTATGGAAAGTGCGGAGCAGATTCGCCGTGCAACCATTAACGATATTGGTGGGATCCTTGAGTTAATCCACCCGTTGGAACAACAAGGTATTCTGGTACGTCGCTCTCGCGAACAATTAGAAATGGAAATTGATAAATTCACCATTATTCAGCGAGACAACCTGACAATAGCCTGTGCAGCACTCTACCCCTTCCCGGAAGAAAAAATCGGTGAGATGGCCTGTGTAGCTGTGCATCCTGACTATCGCAGTTCTGCCCGAGGAGAAATACTGCTGGAGCGGATTGCCAGCCAGGCAAAACAAATTGGGCTGGATAAACTGTTTGTGCTCACAACCCGGAGTATTCACTGGTTTCAGGAGCGTGGGTTTACACCTGTTGATATCGACTCGTTACCCGAAAGCAAAAAGAAAATGTACAACTACCAGCGGCGCTCTAAAGTGCTGATGGCCGACCTGACCTGACAGCTCATTGCATGCTGGTGGCGGACCTGCCTGCCACCAGTAGTGTCTTGCTTCCCCACTAACCTGCTTTAAACGCCTCGGGCAAACCACTACGCCTTGTCGTGCGGTTTTTCACCGCCTGCAACAAAACAGGCATATCAGCAAATACAGAGAGTTGTTTTTTTGCCCGCGTAACTGCGGTGTAGACCAGTTCGCGTGAAATCACCGGGTTCCAGCCAGGCGGCAAGACAAGCACTGCATGGTCAAACTCCGAGCCCTGAGATTTATGAACTGTCATGGCCCAGGCTGTTTCATGAGGAGGTAAACGCCCAGGCAGCACAGACTTAACTGAACCATCAGGCATAGAAAACCATACCCGCAAACCAACAGGCGTATTTAACGTAATACCAATATCGCCATTAAATAACCCCAATCCACTGTCATTACGGTTAATCATTACAGGGCGGCCGTGATACCAGCGAGACTCTCTGACTGGGTGCTGTAGCAAATTTTTTGTAAAAAAAGCCTGTTCGATTCGAGTATTTAAACCAGATACGCCGAAGGAGCCTTCCCGTAACGCACACAGCACCTGGCTGGTTGCGAATGCCTGCAAAATACTGTGTGGTTCATTGTCTTGCTTCAGGGCTGAAAGAAATGGCTGATGAGCAGTGACAATCTGCTCCAGCATACTGGCGTAATCGTCCGTCGTCGCCATCGGGAATAGCGCAATATCATTAAACCGCCCTTCAAATGCAGCCTTTACAGCCGCAGCCTGGTTACCATTCACCGCACGAGCGAGGAAACCAATACCGGAGTCTTTCCCAAAACGGTAGCTTTCCTGTAACAGGCAAATCGCATCACGCAGAGCATCAACCCCTTGCGCCTGGCCTGCAGGCACAGAGCACTGGCACAGACGCGATAGCTCAGCAGCACGTTGCGGGCTGAAACCTTCACCAACAAAATGGCAAATATCCCCAAGTACAGCCCCTGCCTCCACCGAAGCAAGCTGGTCGCGGTCACCCAGAAAAATAACACGTGCATGTTGTGGCAAAGCAGCCAGTAACCGGGACATCATGGGCAAATCAACCATGGATGCCTCATCAACCACCAGCACATCAAGATGGAGTGGATTCCCCTGGTGATAACGAACCGACTGGCTACCCGGCACTGCCCCTAATAAACGGTGCAATGTACTGGCTTCATCTGGCATTGCTGCCTTCAAAGACGCATCCATATTCAACCGTTGTAACGCAGCCCCCAAAGATTCTGTAAGGCGGGCAGCAGCTTTCCCTGTGGGTGCTGCAAGGTGAATACGTGGCAAAGGTGGTTCTGAAAGCTGCACCAGCGCAGCCAACAGTTTTGCTACGGTGGTTGTTTTGCCCGTTCCTGGCCCCCCAGAGATCACCGCAATGCGCCGTGTAAGAGCAACAGCTGCAGCCACTTTTTGCCAGTCCGGCCCTGGCGTGTCTCCTGGGAACAAAGTATTCAATACCCCAGAGAGAATAGATTCATCAACAAGTAAAAGTTTATTGGCATCACGGAAAAACTGCGCAACACGCTGCTCATTGCGCCACAATCGGTCAAGATACAAACGCCCTGCTGACAGTTTTATCGGTGTGGCATCGTCTTCGCTACTGACTGCATCACTATGCAACAGTTTTTCCTGCCAGTCGCCAACCGGGCCGACACAAGCAAACAGCGGCTCACCGATTAAACTGACTGCCTGCCCAGAGAAGCTACGTTCCGGGGTCAGACGGTCAAGTGGTACACAAACGTGCCCTTCACCGGTATCTCTGCTTAGAATTGCGGCAGCAAGCATAACCGCAGGGTCACCCGCCGCAACCATTTGGGCAAACTGGACATCGAGATAACGAAAGTGCCCCTCTGCAGCAGCCCGTTCTAATAACGCCAGCAAAGGTGCCGTCATTTCACTGCCTCCACGTCGCGTCCTGCAAATAGTGCATCCATAGCTGATACCAGTTTTTCATCTGGCCGCGTGGTAAAGATACCGTTACCGAGTAAACCGGGCTCCACACCACGCAAAAAAAGGTAAATGACCCCACCAAAATGATGCTGATATTCATAGTCAGGCATCCGGTGGCGCAAATACCGATGCAGAGCCAGCGTATACAACTGGTACTGGAGATCATAGCGATGTTCACACATCGCCCTGGCCATAGCCTCGGGGGTATATGCCTCGCTTGTGCTGCCTAACCAGTTGGATTTGTAGTCCAGCAAATAATAGCGGCCCTGCCAGCGGAATGTCAGATCAATAAAGCCCTTCAACATGCCGCGCACCTGCTGAAAATCCAGGGCCGGAGAACGTGCCGACAATGGGTCATGCTGGCGAATTAATGTATCCAGTTCGCCAGGAGCCAGAAGCGTATCTACCGGCAGGTAAAACTCCATTTCAACCCGTTTATCCTGTTCTGATAACGCATTCAGAGTTAAGCCATTTTCCGCCAGAGGTGCACAGAGCAAGGCCTCAAACCAGGGCAATAAAACTGGTAGCCATTCAGCGCCATAGCCTGCCGAAAGTAGTTGCTGCAGAAGCCATTCAGCATCAACGGGTTGAGTAAAATCCAGTTGTTCAAACAGGCTATGAAGAAATGTGCCCGGTACGGCTCCACGAGGGAAAGTGTGAATAGTAAGTGCTTGCTCACTAGGAGAAGAGACCGCGCCTATGGCATCAATATCCAGCCGGGGTAATAACACCTGCCCAGCAGATGAACCATGTTGCTGTAATCCGGAATAACTGGTTACCCGCCAGAAATCAGTCAGTGTCCGTGGTACTTCACGGGCAGCCAGGTTATCTGCTGGCAATAACGGCGGGTACCATGGGGTTTCATCACTAAGGTCAATATCTTTTAAGGCAATATCTCCCTGACACAATTGTGCCAGCCACTGCCGGAGCCCCTCAGCATCACAAGATTGCCCCTGCTGAATCAGGTGCCCTGGCGCGCTTAAATGAAAATCAGTCGCGCCTTTTTTGGCACGGTTACCGCGGAATAAAGGGCCAATTCCTAAGCTGCAGTGCCATATCGCCCGGGTGACCGCAACATAGAGTAAACGCAAATCTTCGGCCAGCCGTTCAGCTTCTGCCAATTCAAGGCTGGCTTTTTCTTTGTGCAAATCCAGTACCGCCTGGAATGACTGGCGGTCGTGGTATAACCCCTCCGCCTGTGCCCGGTAATTAGCAATAAACGGCAGCCACACCAAAGGATACTCAAGGCCTTTTGATTTATGAATTGTCACAATCTTAACCAGGTGCCTGTCGCTTTCCAGGCGAAGTTGCTGGCTACTCGCATTATCGTCCGGTTCGGCAATGCGTTGCGATAACCAACGAACCAGCGCATGCTCACTATCAGCGGTAGCCGACGCCTCCTGTAATAATTCACTTACATGCAAAATATCTGTCAGACGCCGTTCGCCATCCTGGCTTGCAAGGATGTTTTCTGCCAGATTTCGCTGAGAGAGCAATGTGCGCAACATAGGCAATACCCCTCGCTTCAGCCAGCGCTGGCGGTAACCAACAAATTCATCAACCAGGTTGTCCCAGGCCGTTTCATTCTGGGATAACTGTTCAAGGGTTGCGGCATCCAGCCCAAACAGGCTGGTTGCCAGCGCACTACGCATACCGGATTCATTTTCCGGGTTCAGCACTGCTTGCAGGACACGTAAAATATCCTGCGCTTCCTGGGTACTGAAAACACTATCGCGGTTAGAGAGATAAACAGATTGGATTCCCAGCAAACTCAGTGCTTCTCGCATCAAGGATGCTTCCTGGCGGCTACGAACCAGAACCGTCATATCGGCTGCTGATACTGAGCGCGTTTTTCCCTCACGTTCCAGCACGGCGTTACCCGCCACACCAGCCACAAGCCAGTCACGAATCTGGCTGGCACACTGGCGGGCCATGGTTTGCTGGTACTCCATCACACCACAACCTTCCCCAGGCATTAACCAAACAGACATTGCAGGCTGCGGCTCACCATTAAGCACAAAACGCAGCCCCTGGTTACGCGGTGCCGAGTTCACTGGCAGAAAGGGAATCTCCTCGAACATAAACGGATTTTCAAGGTGGCTGAACAGTTGGTTCACACTACTAACCATCGCCGGAGATGAGCGCCAGTTAGTCTCCAGCGTATAGTGAGCACTAACTTCGCCCCGCGCTTTCATATAAGTAAAAATGTCTGCGCCACGAAACGCGTAAATGGCCTGTTTAGGGTCGCCAATCAGTAACAAGGCTGTTTCAGCCTGGCCCAACCAAATATGGCGGAAGATGCGATATTGCTGAGGGTCTGTATCCTGAAACTCATCAATCATTGCAACCGGGAAACGCCCACGGATTGCCGCGGCAAGGCTGTCACCTTCTGGTTGTGCCAACGCCTGATCAAGGCGACTTAACATATCGTCAAACCCCAATTCACCCCGGTAACGCTTTTCCTGGGTTATGGTGTAACGAATATCGGCAAGAGCCCGGGCAATAACTAAATCGCGCAGGGTCAGAGGCTGAGAAAGAAACACATCAATGGCAGCAAAAAGAGCATGTTCGGGAGGATTGCCTTCTGCTTTAGTGCGCTCGTAAAGAAATGACTGGGAAAAACGGCTCAGCGCATCGGGAAATGTATAATTTTCTGTTGGGCTTTGCGCCCACGCTTCAACAGCATCGAACCAGATGCCCTGGTTCTTACGGTTATATTTACGCCGGTCAATAGCCGAGTTTTCAATAATATCGGGAATGTTGCCGGAAGACCCCCGCCACTGTTTTTTCAGGGTATCAATAGCCTGAATAATTGCATCGTGGCGTGCCTGTAGCGTTTCATCTTCGCCCACTGGCTGCTTCAACACTGGAGCATCACCAGACAAGTAACGCCCAATGTCGCGTAATAGCGCCAGCGGGCCAGGCCATAATTCACTGACCGCCTGAGCAACTGGCTTATTCAATGGATAACAATGACGCCGCCAGAAATCAGCACAAGCTCTCTGGCGTAATTCCGTTTCATCTTCAATCAATTGCTGCTCAAACGGCATACCTGATTCAAATGCATTCAGGCTCAACATCCGCTGGCAAAACCCATGGATGGTGAAAATGGCTGCTTCATCCATCTGCCGTTCAGCAAGGAGTAATATTCGGGCGGCCTGTTTTTTGTCGCTGATTTCAGCCAGTAGCTGTTGATACAACGGGTTGGTGCTATTTTCACGCACACAGGCAATACGCAATTCATGAATGTTACTGCGTATACGCCCACGTAACTCTTCGGTAGCCGCTTCGGTAAATGTCACCACCAGGATAGATTCCACCGGTAGCGGACGCACAAAAGCCGCATTGCCACCTAACCCTAACAGCAGGCGTAAATAAAGAGCAGCAATGGTATACGTCTTGCCAGTACCGGCTGACGCTTCAATTAAGCGTGCCCCCGACAAAGGTAAACGCAAAGGCTCAAGGGTGGTCGGCTTATTATGCTCTGGCATTACTCAGCTCCCGACTGAGGCAACGTCTTTTGTAGCGCCTCAACGCTATCCCAATGTTTCCAACCCTGAGGTGCGGCAAACTCAGCCTTCCCGTTTTGGTTTCCACTAACCTCGGAAATAACCGCCATACCATCATGTTCAATAACGGCCCGCCGGAAGAAGTTTGCAACTTTGGCAGGTGTTAAACTGCGAACAGCACTGATAACAGCATCATCACTATCAAACGCCATATTTGCCCGGTCGAAATCCATGCTGACTTTCGCCACTTCGTCTCCGAGAGTCTGAGGCGCCTGCTGTATCTGGCTAATTACAGCTTGCTGAACCTGAGCAAATTCCTGTTCAGGCATTTCACGTAGCCGTTTTTCCGTTCCAGCAAAGAATGCGTTATAGCGTTGCCACAATTGAGCCGGTTGCCGGGTATTACTTTGCAACAGGAAACCCAGCCCCCACTGACGCCCAACGCTCATAGGGAAGGCAAAAACGGCATAGCCTAGTTGTTCCTGAGTACGCAGTTGGTTGTAGAACCAGGGCTGAATGATTTGCCCCAACACTTCACTGTATGCCGCACTGGTGTTTTCGTTAAACCCTGATGGTACAAATACTGCAGCCAGTGCTGAATCACTCCCGGATATGTTTTTTTCAAACACAATGTGCCGTGGTTGATCAACCACTACAGAGCGGTTACGAGTCCATTCAGTGCCTTTTGTGCCCAGTAGCTGTTGAACCTGAGTAGCCAGATGGTGGGCAGCATCAGTAGTCAGGTTACCAACCACAAGAAATTCAGGTCGGCTGCCCGTTTTCAATTGTTCGCGATAATCCAGAATATCCTGCACTGTAATGGAAGGTAAGAGTTCCCGCCGCGCCTGGCGCTCGAAATACGGCACCTGAGACATCATCTGTACAGGCATAATAGCCAGTTCATAGGCTTTACCTTTTTCCGCCGACGCCAGCATTTGTTTATACCAGGATTTAGCCTGTTCAAGCTGCCCTTGCGTTGGCTGATAGCTGAAATAGCCTTTCAACAAATCAAGGTAAAGTGGTGCCAGGCGCTGAGTATACCCATTAGCGCTAACCATCAGCCCACTGTTGGCATTAGTAGAAAAATGGATCCCCCCCACCGCAGCCTGCTGGCTCAGCTGGTCCAATGCCAGGCCCGCCATATAGTCATTAAGTGCGAACATAACCTGGTTTTTCACGCTATCCATTGCGTGTGGATTACGCAGAACTAATGTCACATTGGCCTTTGGCTCATTGGCAAAATAGCGGCTGGGCTGATACACCACACGCAAACCTGGATCATTGACAATAAGCTCAGGCTTCGTCCATTTTTTATCCTGTTTGATCAATGAGAAATCATCAGGAATATAGGGGTTCAGCTCAGGCAAAGTGAACGTGAGCGACTGCCCAAATTTCACCCATTCAGAAAATTTCTCCGCACTGATGTTATCGACCTGATATGGCGCGTGAACAAAATATGCCAGCTTGTTATGGGGCTCATTCGGGCTGATATACCAGATACGGGCATGCTGTGGCGTCATCTCGGCCAGCCGGGCGGCAATAGCCTGCGGGTCATATTTGTCCGCAATATTACCAGCATCCAGAACATGGCTGACTGGCACGCGAATCATGGTATCGGCTAACCACTGTACATAATCCATATCGCGAGTAATGGAGGGGAAGCGGAAATCTAAAGCAAGGACGTGCGCCATTTCATCAAAATAACGCTTGCTGATACCTTGCGTTTTCAGGGTGTCGATGTAGCGGAAAATAGCGGCCACAACTTCATCCCGGTGAGCAAGGCCTTTATCTGTGAGAGAAACTGAAATAGCGAAAACACCGCTATTACCAGCAACCACCGGATCAGAATCAGCACGGATGCTGTCCGCCAGGCCCTGGGTTTGTAGCCAGTCAGATAACGTATTTTTACTGCGGCTGCTAATCAGGTAACCAATAAGTTCATCCGTTTTACTGCGAAACTTATCGCTATTATTGGCGATGCGAAATTCAACCCGCACCACTTTACGTGGTAATGCCGGCACATAATGGATAACAATGCCAGTTTGTGCGTTAGTGACAACTGGGATGGTTACCTCAGGGCGTTGAATATGCCTGTCGGGAACACGCCCGTAGGTTTTCACTGCCAGTTCAGCTAATTCGGCCAGCGGTTTATTACTGTAAATAACCGCTTTCATGATATTTGCCGAGTAGTACTTGTCGTGAAAATGGTGCAATGCATCCAGCAACTTACTGCCGGGTTTATCGCGCAGTGTTTCCAGGTTGCCCCCAGAGAAACGTGCCGCCGGGTGTGCAGGATTAATGGTTTCGGCACTAACCTGGGCCATACGCATACCATCACGCTCACGGGCAAGAGTCAGTTCAGCATTGACCGCATTACGCTCGCGTTCTGCATATTCTGGCGCTAATAGTGGCTGCTCAATGGCATCAGCCAGGCGGTCAACCGCACCAGCGAGCGCATCGTTCTCCACCTCGAGGTAAAATGCAGTGCGGTAGGGTGCAGTGCTGGCGTTATGGCTGCCACCATGTAATTTGAGGTACTCGGCAAGGCAATCAGGTTGCGGGTATTTTTTTGATCCCATCAGCGTCATATGCTCAAGATAATGCGCGAGCCCAAGGTGGCTATCCGGGTCCTGTAGTGAACCCACCGGAACAACGAGGGCTGACAGTGATTTCACTGCCTGTGGGTCGGAAACTAATAGTACCGTCATATTATTATCAAGCTTTATAGCCTGATACAGACGAGTGTCGTTCGCACTTTTATGGATAGTCTGCTGGATGGGTTGCCAACCTGTACCGGCCTGGCTTAAAGGAGCCCAAAAGAGCACAACATAAACAAACAGCGCATAAAACCAGGTACTGCTCTTAGGCATTCACAAACCTCACCTTTAACAACTTTGCTATTCATCATCTGGAACTGTTCAGTACCGATGCCTGCTTGCCCATTTTCGCAACGTTACAGGCTTTTCTTTTATCTCATTTCGGTTGGTTGTACCTGAACAGGGGTAACAAAAAACGCTCTGCTTCACGCAGTATTGCCTGGTAATATTCAGGCTCAAGGGTACGCCACAGGCGCTGCAACCACATATCCTCACCTTCGCCAGCCACCATTTGGTTACCTTCCCATGCCTGAGTCAGCTTACGGCGGGCATTTTTTTGCGTATCTTCATCCCACAAAATGGCACTATTCTCTGCATCGTAACAGGCTTTTATCCATGCCCCACCACTTAGTGGCAGCAAAACCAGTGGCTGAGACAATCCTTCACGATACCCTTCAATAAGTTGGGCAAGATACTTTTCAGCAAGATCCTTTTCCAATGGTGGGAACACCCAATGAGAGTCATTACGCCCATATAAACGGCTTTCCCCCGTACCGCCACCAACACAATAGACAAGGTGTTCAATCCAAAGTTGCAGACCATGCGCAACACTGAGCACCGATGGCCGCCAGCGTAACAAACCATCAGGCTGAACATGCTGTAACCAGCCCGTTAACTTAACGCCAGCCAATGAGATATTCACTTCCTGAGCCGAATCAGGTGTGCGCTGTGACAATACCAGGCTGGCAATTTCCTGCATCTCGCCTTGCTGCTGAGCCCAAAAAATCTCACCAAATGGCCCATAAGGTAAAGCGCCAGCCGCACGGAAACGGCGATATAGCCGGGAGGAGTCTTCACCGTTTACCAGCGTATTAAGCAGTTGCTGATTTACCTGAAAACGATCAAGGCTATCAAGCTCAAAGGGCTCAGTATCAGGAATTTCTGTTTCATCCAGATGATTACTAATCCTCAACCGCATCTGGAAAAACGCTCTCACGGGATGGCGCCAGAAACGTTGTAACGCTTCAAGCGACAACTCTTCAGTTGGCAACATTTCCAAGGGTTGGCGAATAAAATGCGGTTGGGGCTGCCCTACGCCAGAAGCAGCGGGCAACCATTCGTGAGCAAAACTCTGTTGCACAGCGCCGGGAATAAAGTTTCCTGCATCGAAAGGGGTGCGGGGGTATACCTGCAATAAATACTCACGCACCTTATGTGCGCTGGTATCAATATCCAGTTGTTCATCACCAGGCAAATAGTGGCTTTGAGCGACATAGTCAATCAACTCTTCAACCAGAACTGATGGGTAACGAAGGCTGTTGTCCTGCACAGAACGGCCTACATAACTGATATAGAGTTTTTCCCTGGCAGAGATGAGTGCTTCAAGGAACAAATACCTGTCATCATCACGCCTGCTGCGATCTCCCCTGCGCGGTTTTTCGCTCATAAGATCAAACCCCAAAGGCGAGAGTGTTCTGGGGTAAACGCCATCATTCATGCCCAGCAGGCACACGACTTTAAAAGGAATAGAACGCATGGGCATCAGCGTACAAAAATTAACAGGCCCGGCAAGAAAACGTTGGCTGATGCGTTCCTGGTCCAAACGGCCTGTCAGTTCATCACACAATAAACTTAACGGCACAGGTTGCTGATATTGTGCCTCAAGCGCCTGGTCGATGATGGTTTGCCACTGTTTTTCAACCAACGCGAGTGCGGCTTCTGCATCCGGGTCAGGTGCAAAAAAATCTGCCAGGAGTTCATGGCATACAGGCGACCATTCCAGTGGTGTGCGGGCGGTATTAAGTGTTTCACGCCAGGTTTTCAGGCGAGACAACAATGTTGCCAGTTGGCCCGCAAGTTCCGCGACTAAACCACTGGATTCATCATAGGGCAGTATATCCCGCCACTCACCTTCAGCACTGTCCATAGCATAGCCCAATAACATACGTGTCAGGCCGAATTGCCAGGTATGTTGGCCTGTTACAGGTAAGCCAAGATCGTGAACATTGTCATCGTCCAACCCCCAGCGAATCCCAGATTCATTCACCCACTGACGTAAATAACCCAACCCGTCTTCATCAATGCCAAACCGGGAAGCTACTGCAGGAACTTCAAGTAACGCCAGTACATCTTCCGAGGTGAAACGACTAACGGGCAGTGCCAGTAGTGCCAAAAAAGCCTGCATTGCAGGGTGAGCCTGGCTCGCACGGCGGTCGGAAATAGCAAACGGGACATAACGATCACCCTGCGCACTACCAAATACGGCCTGAATATAAGGGCTATAACTGTCGATATCAGCAACCATCACGATGATGTCACGCGCCGATAATTCAGGCTGGCTTGTCAGCAATGCCAGCAAATAATCATGCAACACTTCCACTTCACGCTGCGGGCTGTGGCACAGGTGGAAAGTCAGGCTGGCGTCATCCGGTGCCAGGCACTGCTTATAAGTGCTGTGCTCGAAGCGTTCCAGGCTCAGCCCTTCTTCCGCCCTATTGCTGAGTGTTAACACATCATCTTGCAGGCGGTGCAACAGCGTGTCACGCTCACCATCAACGAACACATCCAAATCATTGATATGCTCTAGATCCGCCAACAGCCAGGTGTAATCGCGCCCCAATTTCCCCCATGATGCCAGTAACGCGTTAGGCAACTCCTGTTCACCGTTATCATCAAACAAGGAATCCAGCGCTACTTCATCTCTGAACAATGGGCGGGATTCTTCCGACTGGTGTCGTTTACGTGGGCGGGTAACCAGACGGGCGAGCCAGGCCTGGTCTTTTATATCCCCCCAGTAATAACGACACGGGTTGGTAAATAACAAATGAACATCAATATGCCTTCCCAATGCTTCCAGCGCCTGGAGATAAACCGGTGGTAAGGCAGAAATCCCACAAATAAAAACACGTGCAGGCAGGCCTTGTGGCACCTTTTCGCTGGTTTCAAGGGTATGGATAAAACGGGTGTATAACCCTGCGCGGTGCCAGCCAGGCTGGCCGAGTTCTGCGGTGTGTTTAACCAGTGCCCGCCATAACGGTGCCTGCCAAACCTGAGCATCACCTAACTCACTAAGTAACTGCCCTTCTTCCCAGGCCGTAAGCCATTCAGGACGATAAACCAGGTACTGGTCATAGAGGTCGGCAACCCGGGAGGCAAGCTGAAAGCACTTACGCTGGTCGATATCATCATCCAGATAGTGACGCAGTGCCTCAAACTCCGGCGCTTCTATCATGGCTGGTAGCAGCGACATAAGCTTCCAGGTCATTCCTGGTTTACTGAAGGCGCTTTCCTGTGGGATACCAGGCAAAACCGTGACAAACATTTCCCAGATAAAACGGGCTGGTAACGGGAATGACATATTAGCGGCAATGCCGAATTTCTGCGCCAGAGTCATTTGCAACCATTGCGCCATCCCAGTGCTTTGCACCAACACCACTTCTTCAGCGAAAGGATCGGGTAATGGTTGTTGCTCAATAATAAACGCCATTATTTCTTCCAGAACATCAAGGCGATTTGAGTGATAGACCCTTAACATAAAAACTCCTGACTACCGTGCCAGTGGACAATGTAAACGAGATAGTTCGCCCTGTCTGCCACCAGGGCTTACCAACATAACCTGGATGGAGACACATGCCCCTTCTTCCCGCCGTGTACGGCTAACAAACCAGCCTTCTGGTAAAGCGGGGGCAACAATACCAACCTGCTGGCTGGCAAAACGCCCAAGTAACAAGAAGTCACGCTGAACCTGCATACCCTGCGACAGGGAATGCTGCATGGCGAGTAGTGCCGACAACATCACAGCAGACACCACTACCGCAGCCAGGCTTTCAACCAGGCTGAACCCTTGCTGGTAGCGCACTAGGGTAATATGCATGCTTTGCTCTCTGTTAATGGACAAAAATCGACCCACCCATGCGGTAACCAGGTAATGCTGGTACCAACAGGCATTCCCCAACGCCACAACACCAATGGATTTCCACCGTTATCTTCATCAGAAGACATTCCAGGACTTGCAGCAAGCAATACACGGTCCTGAGAAACCTGGCGTAAGCAAGCGCGGCCCGCACCATTTGCCGGTATCTGGCAGACCCAACCTGCTGCCAGGGACCATTGCTGCTGTGTTCCCCATGCCAGGAGCGTAAGCGCCATGTTCCATTGTTCCAGGGCCTTTCGCTCCTGGTGAACCCGGCGAAAACGTATTTCATACTGCTGAGCCTGCCCAACCAACACGAGCAACCCCAACAAAAACAGCATGATGACGACCACCAACGACGACGCACCCTTTTGCATTTTCATGGCAGATTATACCCCGCCACACTGTGAAGCACAGACAGGCTAACCTGAGGGTAACGGCGTAAGTAACCTGCCAACGAGACTTCAAAAACCGCCGGGTCATGTGGTGATGGCACAATGGTAAAAAGGGTCAGTACCATCCATTCAGGATCAGTTATGCGTTCCCAATTGCCTTGCTGGCAATTCTGGGCCCCCCTGCTGGTTTGCAGGCTTTCCCCATTAATACGAAACCCAAACTGAGCGGGTTGCGCGGCAGGTAACACGGGCCACTTTCCGGTGCTTTCGCTATCCCATTGCACCACCAGACAACCCGATTGCAGGTATATTGGTGCGCCAACACACTCACCATTACAGTAACCAGCACGCTGAATATGCTTGCCGACAGTAAAGGCCAGTTGCCAGAGTTCGTCATCCAGTTGCATACGCTGTGTTTCCCGGCTCACCTGCAAGGTGAGAAAGGGCAATACTTTAAGCACAGAAGGCAATAAAACTGCGCTAATCGCGAGAGCAACCATCATCTCCATAAGAGTAAATCCACTCTGGCTGGCTATTCGCATGTTATTTCTCCAGGCCCACATACTCGAATGCGCCCCCACGCAGATACAATTAATTGCCCTTCACCTGCCGGGCTGCGTATAACAATGCGGCCGCTACGGGCTGTGTTACGAGCACCATAAAACCCCAGCCCATCTGTCATGCTCACCAACTGAATTTCAGCAGCAACCGGGGAATAAACCTGGCGTGGCAATGACCTGCATCCCCCCGCAAGATGTTCAGTCGTACTGATACACCACAAACCATCTTCACGATGGACATACAGGCGAACGTCCAGATTTTTCCAGGCGGAATCATCGCGCCATGACATTAAAAAAGCGCGTAACAGATGAATGCTTTGTGCCAACCTCTGTTGTTGTTGCCACTGAACCCATTGGTTAAACCCACCAACCGACAACCCCGCGACAATCGCCATAACGACCAGCATTTCCAAAAGTGTAAAGCCTGCACTGCTTCGTTTTTTCATGGCGAGCAATTTGCCAGAAAGCCTGAGAAGTAGTGAAGGCTGATGCGGTAATTTTGGAAGGCGGCTCGATGAAAACTTAAGGGGGAATGTAATCGTTACAGGGAGTTGCAGGCAGGGCTGAAAAAACCTGCGCTCGCACTTTTAACGCAGCAAAAAAAGCCCGCATCGCGAGATGCAGGCTCAGGTTACTGGCAAACAAGAAAGCTATTTGCAGTGGGCAATTAAATGAACAGCGTTAGATGGCCACAGGTGCTTTAATTGCCGGATGTGGGTCGTACCCTTCGATTTCAAAGTCATCAAACTGGTAATCAAATACGGATTCTGGTTTACGTTTAATCACCAATTTCGGCAGTGGGCGCGGCTCCCTGGTCAGTTGCAGATTAGCTTGTTCAAGGTGATTCATATACAGGTGAGTATCACCGCCAGTCCAAACAAAATCGCCAGGAATTAAGTCACACTGTTGTGCAACCATATGTACCAACAGCGCATAACTGGCAATATTGAACGGCAAACCCAGGAATATATCGCAAGAACGCTGGTAAAGCTGGCAAGACAATTTGCCATCAGCAACATAGAACTGGAAGAAGGCGTGGCAAGGTGCCAGTGCCATTTTGTCCAGTTCAGACACATTCCACGCGGAAACGATAATACGGCGTGAATCGGGGTCGTTTTTTAGCTGCTCAATAACACGGGTTATCTGATCAATGTGCTCGCCATTTGGTGTTGGCCACGCGCGCCATTGCTTGCCGTATACCGGCCCCAGGTCACCGTTTTCATCAGCCCATTCGTCCCAAATCGTGACATTATTTTCACGCAGGTAAGCGATGTTGGTGTCCCCTTTCAGGAACCACAACAGTTCATGGATGATTGAGCGCAAATGGCAACGTTTGGTTGTCACCAGCGGGAATCCTTCCTGCAGATTAAAACGCATTTGGTGACCAAAGATTGACCGTGTACCGGTGCCGGTACGGTCATTCTTAAACGTGCCTTCATCCAGCACTTTTTTCATCAAATCAAGATACTGTTTCATGTTTTCTCACGATAACTGCGGCTGGTTTTTACGGCGATATGCCCAGACCATCATCGCCACGCCAGCCAGGATCATTGGGATGGAGAGAATTTGCCCCATGCTGATGTACTGAACCCAGGCACCAGTAAACTGCGCGTCAGGTTGGCGGAAAAATTCGACAATAATACGAAACGCGCCATAACCAATCAGGAATAACCCGGATACAGCTCCCATAGGACGGGGCTTACGAATAAACACATTCAGAATAATAAACAGCACGATCCCTTCGAGGAAGAGTTCATACAGTTGTGACGGGTGGCGGGGCAACATGCCATATTTATCAAACAGTGCCTGCCATTGTGGGTGAGAAGGTAACAAGGCAATATCTTCACTACGAGACCCAGGGAACAGCATGGCAAAGCGGAAATTCGGGTCGACACGCCCCCACAATTCACCGTTGATAAAGTTGCCCAAACGCCCGGCTCCAAGGCCAAACGGAATTAATGGCGCGATAAAGTCAGACACCTGGAAAAAGGTCCGCTTCGTACGGCGGGCAAACCACAACATCACACAAATAACACCAATCAACCCACCATGAAATGACATACCGCCATCCCACACTTTGAATAAATACAATGGGTTATTAAGGAACGAGGGCAGATTATAAAACAGGACATAGCCAATACGCCCGCCTAAAAAGACACCGAGAAAACCTGCATACAGTAAGTTTTCCACCTCGTTTTTTGTCCAGCCACTTCCTGGCCGATTAGCTCGACGTGTTGCCAGCCACATTGCGAAAATAAACCCAACCAGGTACATAACACCGTACCAGTGAAGGGAGACAGGGCCGAGAGAGAAAATAACTGGGTCAAAGTCAGGAAAATGCAGATAGCCAGTGTTCATAGTCACCATATAAACGCTTATTTTTCTGCCAAAAAGCAGACTGTTGGTCCTGCGTATGCAGGGCATACGCGCCAGAAAGCGCGCATCATATCACAAAGGCAACAGACATCGGGTTGTGGAGTTGTAAAGAACTATTCCGCGGCTATAGCGAATTAGCGGCCACCACGAATAAGCCCCCCCATGGATCGGCGCTCCATGAATGCCGCGACCTGATGGCGAATTTCCGTGGTTATTTGCAGTTCCAGCGCTCGCGTTGCCAACGCCTGTGCTTCTTCGATTTCAATATGGCGTAACAGGTATTTAATACGTGGCACAGAACGGCCATTCATGGATAAATGGTGATACCCAAGGCCAACCAGAATCGCAACACACATTGGGTCTCCAGCCATTTCGCCACAGACACACAAATCCAGGCCAACTTGCGTTGCTTGCTCTGCAATCATTTTCAGAGCGCGTAATACAGCCGGATGTAAACTGTCATACAGGCTTGCCACCCGTGTATTGTTCCGGTCAACCGCCAGTAAATACTGGGTCAGGTCGTTGGTACCGACAGAAATAAAATCGACCCGACCGGCAAGATCTGGGAGCAGGAAGACCATAGAAGGTACTTCAACCATAATGCCGATACGCGGCCGGGGAATGTCGTACCCCAGCATCTCTTCCACTTCACGCCCTGCTCGCTCAATAAGACGCCGTGCTTCGTCAATTTCATCGAGGCTGGTTATCATTGGCAGCAAAATATTCAGGTTTTCGCTGGCGACGTTGGCTCGCAACATTGCGCGCATCTGTACCAGAAATATCTCAGGTTGATCGAGCGTGATACGAATCCCGCGCCAGCCAAGACACGGGTTTTCTTCACTGATAGGCATATAAGGCAGTTGCTTATCAGCCCCGACATCCAGTGTTCGCAAAGTAACAGGTTTACCGTTAAACATTTGCAACATGCCTTGATACTGCGCCACCTGCTCATCTTCTGAAGGGAAGCCCGCCTGCAACATAAAGGGGATCTCGGTGCGGTATAAACCAATCCCGTCAATGCGGTCGCCCAGCTTATCTTCATGTTGTGGGCTAAGCCCGGCATTGAGCATCACCTGGATACGTTCGCCACTTTTCAGTTGCGCGGGTTGCTCAACTTCGCCTTCAGCCAGTTTACTCAGCTCAAGCTCTTCGGTTATCAGCCGCTGATATTCTTGCTCCAGTACCGGTTCAGGATCGACCAGTACTTCACCTCGGTAACCATCGACCACCAGGGTTCGGTTATGCAACAAGCCGGGTTGCATATCCGCCCCCATAACCGTAGGGATACCCAGCGCACGAACCATAATTGCGGCGTGTGAGTTGGCCGCACCATCGCGTACTACAACCCCCACCAGCCTGTCCGTGGGCAATTCAGCCAGAGTAGCCGCAGATAGCTCATCAGCCACCAGAACAAACCGTTCAGGCCAGGTATCCGGGCTTTGAATAGTGTCATCGAGATGAAAAAGAATACGCTGCCCAAGTGTGCGTAAATCCCCCGCTCGCTCTTTCAGGTAGCCATCGGTAAGCTCCGCAAACTGAGCGGCAAATTTTTCGATGATTTTTTTTACTGCCCATTCAGCAACAGACCCACCATCCACTTCGTCAAACAACTCACGGCGCAGACGGGCATCGCTCAATAGATGCGAATAGAGATCAAAAATTGCCGCCGTTTCTTTTTGCGCACCAGCAGAGAAACGCTTGCTGTAGCGGCGAAATTCACTCGCGGCTTCTTCCAGTGCTCCGGTCAGGCGCTCACGCTCAAGGCTTTTATCCAATGCCGAAGCTTCTGAGACCTGCTCAATCAGTGGCGATGTGGTGTCCATCCACCCAGGGCCAATTGCCACACCAGGGGATGCTGCCAACGCACGGATACGGGTTTGCCGGTATTGCCCGAATAGTGATGTCAGTTGAGATTGAGAAAGAATAGCGGCCATTTGCGTGGCCAGCGTAACCAAAAAAGATTCTTCACTTTCATCAAACTGGCGAAGTTCTCTTTGCTGTACGACCAGCACGCCCAATAACTGACGGCGTTGGATAATAGGAACACCAAGAAAGGCTTTGAAGCGTTCTTCTTTAACGGCAGGAATATACTTAAAGCTGGGGTGTTTTTGCGCATCGGCCAGGTTAATAGGCTCTGCAAGGCGCCCGACGAGCCCAACCAGGCCTTCGTCATATGCCAGAGTGATGGTACGCCCACGTGGTTTTTTCAGCCCGCGGGTTGCCATTAAGTAGTAGCAACGCCTGTCCTGGTCTGCCAGATATACCGAGCAAACCTCAGTGTGCATCGCCTGGCAGATATCAGTAACCAGAATATCCAGCGCCTCGCTTACACGAGGCGCGCTGGCAACCTTCTCTACGATTTCTCGCAACCGCGTTAACATATATCGCCTGTATTAACCTCTTTTACGCCGATAGTTAGCATTAGCAGCCGTGCTGCGTTGCGGTGCGATATCCTGCAAAGCCATCACAACGCTGGCGAACTCTTTCATTACACGCCGGTAGACATCCCGTTTAAAGGAAACCACCTGGCGAACCGGATACCAGTAACTTACCCAGCGCCAACCGTCAAACTCCGGTGTACTGCTGGTTTGCATATTGATATCAGTATCATTGCTCATCAACTGTAAAAGAAACCACTTCTGCTTTTGGCCAATACAGACGGGTTTTGTATCCCAACGCACCAAACGTTTCGGTAATTTGTAACGTAACCAGTTTCGGGTAGAGGCAAGAATCCGGACATCTTTACGCTGTAATCCGACTTCTTCAAAAAGCTCACGGTACATCGCCTGTTCGGGCGATTCACCGGGGTTTATACCTCCCTGAGGGAATTGCCAGGAGTGCTGGCCAAAACGCCTGGCCCACATAACCTGCCCCTGGCGATTACAGATCACAATACCTACATTCGGGCGGTAGCCATCATCATCGATCACTGGACTACCTCAAAATAAACCTGGATACGTTTGATTGTTTCATACTCCTGTATGGCGGTAAACCACTGTATGTGGGCAAGTACAAACGAATAACAATTGAATAACTCACAGAACACGCCACAGTTATAAACAGTCAGCCAGCCATAACAGCGGTTTTATTCACTTTTTCTGTGGATATCATTGTGAAGAAGTACCGTATTACTCAGGGAAAACTAGTGACTGACAATTCAACCATAACGTAACAGTTGAAATTAAATTCATATTTATCATTATATTAAAAACAAAATCACCACAACATAACCATAAAAAGTGATGTTCATCACATTAAGGATCCACATATTGATGAAAGATCGACCAGCGTCGATTTTATCCACAGATTATGCCAATAACTTAGACACAATTTGTCTGAAAATTGGATTTTACTCGCAAGTCAAGGCTGTAAATCAAACCAGTAGTTGCCACTTTTCCCGGTTATCCCACTTTTCTGTGGATAACCCGGTGTAAGATCCTGTTTATTCCCAGTGACCAGAATTGGAAAACCTTCTGAGCACCAAATAACCCTGTGGATGAATAATAAAAAATAGCTTAAAAATCATAAAACTGTAATTTCTTTTAGCGCAACGGTAAACTGAGTGGATAACCTCGCTCTGGTGCGTTCATTTTTTAATCACTCAGGTGAATATATTTATGTCGGTTCTTCGTCCATTGTCACTCCCCCCGAAAAACGAGTTGGAACTGGTTAATCAGGCCCAACATATCGCGGGCATGACTTTAGGTGAATTGGCTACCCTGGCTGGCATGAACACGCCACAAAACCTGAAACGCGACAAAGGCTGGACAGGCATTTTGCTAGAACGCTGGTTAGGTGCCAGTGCGGGAAGTAAACCGGAGCAAGATTTTGCTGAACTGGGAATTGAACTGAAAACAATCCCTATTGATGCAGAAGGGCACCCGCTGGAAACCACATTCGTGTGTGTTGCCCCACTTACAGGTAATACGGGCGTGGTATGGGAAACCAGCCATGTGCGCCATAAACTTCACCGGGTATTGTGGGTCCCAGTCGAAGGCGAACGCAGTATTCCCCCAGGTGAACGCCGGGTAGGTACACCATTACTGTGGTCGCCTTCAGAAGAAGAAGATGACCAGCTACGCCGTGACTGGGAAGAATTAATGGATATGATTGTGCTGGGCCAGGTTGAGCGAATCACCGCACGTCACGGTGAAGTGATGCAAATTCGCCCAAAGGCCGCTAATAGCAAGGCTTTGACCGAAGCCATTGGGGAAAACGGGCAACCTATAATGACCCTCCCTCGCGGGTTCTATTTAAAGAAAAATTTCACCAGTGCCATTCTTGCCCGGCACTTCATGTTGTAGTTCACAGTAATCAACCGGTATCAGACCAATCTGCCCATAATTATACTGGCGTACAACTCGGGCTGTATGCCCATGCGCTTTTGTTGTATTAGGCAGTCCTGCAACTCATTCAGTTTTGGGTATATAATACGCCCTTTCTTTTATTTTCAGGGTTTTTTGATGTTATTTGCATGGATAACCGACCCCAATGCCTGGTTGGCGCTTGGAACACTAACGCTACTGGAAATTGTCCTGGGTATCGATAATATTATTTTTCTCTCTCTGGTGGTTGCCAAACTTCCCAAAGCACAACAAAACAAAGCCCGTCGTATGGGTTTGATGGGTGCAATGGTTATGCGCTTACTGTTACTGGCCTCTATAGCCTGGGTAACACGCTTAACAAATCCCCTTTTCTCTCTGGCTGGCCATGCAGTTTCATTGCGCGATGTCATTCTCATGGCTGGTGGGTTATTCCTTATCTGGAAAGCCAGTAAGGAAATTCATGAAACGATAGAAGGCGATGAAGAGAATTTACGTAGCAATGTTCATTCTTTCTTCGGTGCCATTATTCAAATCATGTTGCTCGATATTATCTTCAGCCTGGATTCAGTGATTACTGCTGTAGGTTTATCTGATCACCTGTTTATTATGATGGCAGCGGTCGTCATCGCGGTTGGTATTATGATGTTTGCTGCACGGCCTATAGGTGAATTTGTTAGCCGCCATCCTTCAGTAAAAATGCTGGCGTTGTCTTTTCTGATCCTGGTAGGTTTCACCCTTATATTGGAAAGCGTTGGTATTCATATACCTAAGGGCTACATTTACTTCGCTATGTTTTTCTCAATTGCGGTAGAAAGCCTCAACTTGTTACGAAATAAAAAAAATTCGCATTAATTTGCCAGTGCGCGTGAGCAACGCGCACTTATTTACATTTTTTCAGAATATACTGCTTCCTGAATTCATCTCAATTCGTTATTACTAGTATAACTTCACAACCCTAAGAGGAAAATAATGATGAATAAATGGGCTGTAGCCATTTCCGCCGTGGGTCTGGTTTTTACTGTTTCTGGTTGTAGCAGTGATTACGTTATGGCAACCAAAGATGGCCGAATGATTCTTACTGATGGTAAACCTCAGGTTGATAATGACACAGGCATGATCAGCTATGAAGACCAGAAAGGGAATCAGTTACAAATCAACCGCAGCGAAGTTTCACAGATTATCAAACGTTAAACCTCATCTGGGCTGGCTCTACGCCAGCCAACAATTTTTGCTTCCCCTTTGCCTTCCGCTCTGCCATTTTGTTAGACCCCCAACAATTAAATTGCGGCGGGCTTGTACCCCCTGGCGCCATAAATCAGGTTGCCCATGCCTGCCCAGCCTTTGCAATTGATTTGCAGGAAAGTGTTGTCGGGAAGCGACTATCGTTGTAAACAACAAAAAAAGGAAACCGGCTATGCATTATCACCGTATTCCCCACAGCTCACTTGAAGTCAGCGCCCTGGGCCTTGGGACCATGACATTTGGTGAGCAAAACAGCGAAGCTGAGGCACATCTTCAGCTCGACTATGCCGTAAACCAGGGCATTAACCTGATAGATGTCGCAGAAATGTACCCGGTACCACCTCGCCCAGAAACCCAAGGGCTGACAGAAACCTATGTGGGTAACTGGTTACATAAACGTGGTAACCGTGAAAAACTGGTTATAGCTTCAAAAGTGAGTGGCCCTTCACGCAATAATGACAGTGGCATCCGGCCAGATCAGTGCCTTGACCGTAAAAATATTCGTGCAGCGTTGGATGCCAGCCTGAAACGTCTGCAAACCGACTACCTTGATCTGTACCAGGTACACTGGCCGCAACGTGCCACCAACTGTTTTGGTAAGCTGGGCTATACCTGGACTGAAAACAAGCCCGCAGTGACGTTACTGGAAACGCTGGAAGCCTTAACGGAATTACAACGCGCTGGGAAAATTCGCTATATCGGTGTTTCTAACGAAACCGCCTGGGGCGTGATGCGCTACCTGAATCTGGCCGAAAAACACGACCTGCCACGTATTGTCACAATCCAAAACCCGTACAGTTTGCTCAACCGTAGCTTTGAAGTGGGCCTGGCAGAAGTGAGCCAATATGAAGGCGTTGAATTGCTGGCTTATTCCTGCCTGGCATTTGGCACACTGACAGGCAAATATCTCAACGGGGCCCGTCCGGCTGGTGCCAGAAATACGTTATTCAGCCGTTTTACCCGTTACAGTAGTGAACAGGCAGAGCAGGCAGTGGCCGCTTATGTTGACGTTGCAAAACGCCATAATCTGGACCCGGCACAAATGGCGCTGGCATTTGTTCGCCAGCAAGCGTTTGTTGCCAGCACCCTGCTCGGCGCAACCAGTATTGAACAGTTAGAAACTAATATTGGCAGCTATAATCTGACACTGTCTGATGACGTGCTGGCGGAACTGGAAGCTGTACATAAACGCTATACCTACCCGGCACCATAACCACCGCGTTGCCTGTGTTCACAGGCAACGTTACTCCCGGCCCGTTATGGCACAGAGCGCTGGCGGGCTTTTTTATCTTGCCCACGCTTCCACATCCAAAGGCCACTGATAGCCACAGCAAACAGCACACCAAACCCAACACCAATGCCAATCACCGGCACACCCACTTTCACGGCCAGTGAGTAAAGGCCAAGCATCAGCAACATGGCGATGTTTTCACCCAGGTTTTGGACGGCGATGGCATTACCCGCTCCCACCGTATGCTTACCTCTGTCCTGCAGCAGCGCATTCAGGGGAACCACAAAAAAGCCCCCCAGCATGCCTATTACCATCAGTAAAACATAAGCAGGTAACAGACTGTGTTGTACGGCGAAAAAAGCCACGCCAACACCAATCAGTACACCGGCTGGCATGCAACGAGCAACCGTTTTGAGTGTTACCAGGCGCGCTGCAGCGCCCGCCCCGGCCACAATACCAATCGCAACCATCGCATTAAGATAGGTCGGAGTGGCGTTATCTGTCAGGCCTAACGCGGCGGGCACCCACAACACCAACAAGAAACGCAGTGTTACCCCTGCGCCCCAAAACATGCTGGTACCCACCAGTGAAAAGCGGGTTTCTCCCATATGCCAGAGCGTGCGGCAGGCCAGAGAAAAATGTGCGGCCATTTTCCCTGGACGCCAGGACAGGCCGGTACGGGCGGGTTGCAGGCGGGGAATCAAAAAGTTTGCGGCCACTGCGCCGCCATAAACCAGAACACACAAACCCAGGGCTGCCAGTATGTGCCAGTCCGCCAGCACACCACCAGCCACCGACCCCATAAGAATGGCAGCAATGGTAGAGGACTCCATTAAACCATTAGCTTTAACCAAACGGTCGCCAGTAGTGAGTTCACCAAGGATGCCATATTTGGCTGGCGAGTATGCGGCAGCCCCAATGCCTACCAGGGTATACCCAACAAACGGGTTCAGCCCGGCGCAAATCACCGCTGCACCAACCAGTTTCAGGGCGTTGGCAACCATCATTACACGCCCTTTGGCAAGGCTGTCAGCAAATTGCCCCACAAATGGAGCAAACAAAATGTATGCGCCAACAAACACCATTTGCAGTACAGGCTGGCTCCAGTCTGGGTAAAACTGCTGTTTCAGTACCGCCAGCGTGGCAAACAGCAATGCATTATCGCCAAATGCGGACAGAAACTGCGCGACCATCACCGCCATCATGCCACGTGAATACAAGCCTTGCTGAACCTCTGGAGCCTTAGCCATTCGCGTTTTCTCCTTCAGCAACCATACTGCTCAGGGTCACAAAATCTGGTTTGCCACTGCCCAACAGCGGTAATTGTTTAAGGAAACGGATATCACGGGGAACAGCCAGTTCTGGCATGCCCTGTTCACGCGCCTGGCGCAACAGGCGTTCGCGGGTCAGTTCACTGTCTGTCGTGTACAACACAAGGGCCTCACCTTTACTGGCATCCTGGCGGATTACCGTGGCATGTAATTTTTCAGGTGAAATGCCCAGTGCCAGTTGCTCAACGGCTTCCAGCGAAACCATTTCCCCGGCAATTTTGGCAAAACGCTTGGCACGCCCTTGAATAACGCAGAACCCCTGGTTATCAAACGCGACAATGTCGCCAGTGTCGTACCAGCCCTCTTCGGACTCACCATGCTGATTTTCTGCACAAGGGGTTTCGAGATAGCCTGGGTTTTCTACCCGTAAGTAGCCTTTCATGATATTAGGCCCTTTGAGCTGCAAGCGGCCACCTTCGCTAATACCGGGCACGGCCAACAAGCGAGCATCCATTCCTGGAAGAATACGCCCCACCGTCGCACTTTTTGCCGCCATGGGCACATTAATTGACACCACTGGAGCGCACTCCGTCACGCCATAACCTTCCAGCACACGTAAGCCAAATTTCTCCTGCCACAATGCGCGGGTTGTTTCCTGTAGTTTTTCGGCGCCGGCTACAACATAGCGAACTTTGAAGAAGTCGTAAGGGTTAGCAAAGCGCCCATAGTTGGCAAGGAATGTTGGCGTACCAAATAGCACCGTGCAGTTGCGGTCATAAACCAGCTCAGGGACAACGCGGTAATGCAATGGGCTGGGGTAGAGAAATACCTCGGCCCCTGTCATCAAGGGGGTAAATAAACCCACTGTCAGCCCAAATGAATGGAACAGGGGTAATGCCGACATAAAGCGATCATGTGCGGTAAAGTCGGCTATTGTGCGGATTTGCTCAACGTTTGCCAGCAGGCTTTTGTGGCTGTGCACCACGCCTTTTGGGTGGCCTTCAGAACCAGAAGTAAACAGAACCAGAGCTTCGTCTTCAGGTAACTGAGATACCTGCGCACAACGAGGCACCAGAAGATGCGCAAAGATCCAAACTTTATCGCTGAATGTAATATCGGCTTTTAAATCCTCCAGAAATACCCATTTAACCTGAGTCAGTTGTTCTGGCAGGTGCCATAGTTTGCCTTTGTCGAGAAACTGCCTGGACGTGAATACAGTTTTAATCTCGGCGGCAGTAATCGCGCTGGTCAGCCCTTTAACACCGGCAGTGTAATTCATCATAGCGGGGATTCGTCCCCGGGAAACGGCTCCAAAAATAACGGCGGCTGAAATCGCGGCATTGGGCAGCATCAGACCAATTCGCTCACCTTTATGGCTGTATTTTTCGAGCACTCGCCCCACGAAAAGAATTTTCGTCAGTAATTTGCGGTAAGTATCTGGTTTGAAATTAATATCTTCAATGCAGTTTTTGCGGGAACCATAGCGGTATTGTGCTGAGAGAAGTGCTTCAAATAACGTCTCACGCGGGCGAACAGCCATGCGCGCTTCCATCATGATTTGATGCAACATTTCCCCGGCCATGCGGCGGCGGTCGCGCGCTTTAGGCGCCTGCGGCATCGGCAATGAGGTGGGGGGAAGAATATGCAGTGTAATACGCGGAAACAGGCGGCGTTTAACTACACCTTTAAGACGGCTGAAAAATGTCAGTTCAGCACCATCAATACGCAACGGTACAACTGTCGCTTGTGTTTTTGCAGCAACAAAGCCAGCACCATCGTATATTTTCATCAGCGAACCCGTCGTGCTAATTCGCCCTTCAGGAAATATCACAACTGGACGCCCTTGCTCAACTAAACGAACCAGATGCTTAATTGACATCGGTTTTGTTGGGTCCAGTGGAACAAAATCTATTATGGGGCGTAACCAACGCATAAACCATTGATCACTGATTGATGTGTAAACAGCAAAAACGGGCCGAACAGGAAGAAAAAGCGCTAACAGTACGCCGTCCAAAAAAGAAACATGGTTAGGTGTAATAAGCACCCGCTTATTGGATAGTGCTGTTTTATCCCCACAGACCGTAACGCGAAACAGTATTCTGAACACTGTGCGAAAAAGACCAAAAAGCATATCAACTCCCTTTGTAGTCGGAAACCTGTACAGTCATACATGAATAATCAGAAAGAGAGTACACGACTTACTAAACGGGGGCGACTGAATATCTGCAGGGCAAAAAAAAACCTGCGCATCCGCGCAGGTTGGTGTAATGCTTGAGTTCAGCTAAAAATTGGCTGACATCACCTATCAATACCTCTGGGACTCTTATCCTGACGGGTTAACAGGCAATACACCACCTTTAAAAAGCAAGTAAATTGGGCGAATTGAAACCAGGTATGTCCTTTCCAGGTTTATGTTACAACCTTGAAAAAAAACAAAAAAAAACCTGCGCATCCGCGCAGGCTGGTGTAACTCATGTGTTCAACTGAAAATCAGCTGACATCACCTATCAATACCTCTGGGATATTCAATGTACCAGCCTGCTCCTTTATCCCGCCACCCGGGAATCGCAACAGGCTTTCGCAAAGTGTAAGCAAAGATTTGCCCTGACATGCTTTTAGCTCAGCCCTGATAAACCGATTACATTAATTTGCTTTTTTTTGTGAGGCAGCCAGGCAGAGCGCAAGGCATTTACTTGATGTGACGGGGGTTTTCCGCAACACTAAAGGAAGTGTAATCGTTTCCCTAAAATAAAGGTCCGCTATGGCGACAATAAAGGATGTGGCTCGGTTGGCAGGTGTTTCTGTCGCCACTGTTTCGCGAGTCATCAATGATTCCCCCAAAGCCAGCGAGGCATCACGCATAGCAGTGACTAACGCGATGCTGGAACTGAACTACCATCCTAATGCAAATGCCCGGGCTCTGGCACAACAAAATACCGAAACGATTGGCCTGGTTGTTGGCGATGTCTCTGATCCTTTTTTTGGTGCAATGGTAAAAGCCGTGGAACAAGTGGCTTACAATACCGGTAATTTTTTGCTGATAGGCAATGGCTACCATATTGAAAAAAAAGAACATCAGGCCATTGAGCAACTGATTCGCCACCGCTGCGCCGCACTGGTAGTGCATGCCAAGATGATTCCGGACAGCGAACTGGTGCCATTGATGCGGCAAATCCCCGGTATGGTGTTAATCAACCGCACGCTTCCAGGCTATGAAACACGCTGTGTGGCACTGGACGACCGCTATGGTGCATTTATTGCCACCCGGCACCTTATTCAGCAAGGGCACACCGAGATTGGCTACCTGTGCTCTAACCACCAGATTTCAGATGCGACAGACCGCCTGCAAGGCTATTACGACGCGCTGAAAGCCCATGATATCCCGGCTAATGATCGCCTTGTAGCCTTTGCTGAGCCGGATGAAAGCGGTGGTGAGCAGGCAATGACAGAGCTTTTGGGTAGAGGGCGGAATTTTACTGCCGTAGCCTGTTACAATGACTCAATGGCCGCCGGAGCTATGGGGGTCTTGAGCGATAATAGTATTGAAGTCCCCCGGGAAATCTCACTGATTGGTTTCGACGACATTCTCATTTCCAGGTATATGCGCCCACAGTTAACTACTGTGCGCTACCCTATTGTCACCATGGCGACACAAGCGGCAGAATTGGCACTCGCCCTTGCGGAAAATCGCCCTATTCCGGAAATAACACATATGTTCAGCCCAACTCTGGTGCGGCGCCATTCTGTCACGGCACCTGCGGAGCCTCATAACGACTGATGGTAAAGGTGGACGGGTTTGTCCGGCGCATCCAGCCCGTCACCAATGTAGTGCCAGCCAAAACGTTCATAGTAATCTTTACAGGCTGAGTAAAGATACAGGTCACTAAACCCTTGTTTGCGGGCGTACTGCATCACATGGCGCTGTAACGCTTCCCCCAACCCTTGCCCACGCCACGGGGTATCGACATACAGGGCTGCCAGCCAGGGCCATAAATCCTGGCGGCTTATCAAATCACACCGCCATAACCCCACCGTCCCGCAAAGTTGCTCTTGTTCACTGGCTACAAAAGTCACGGGCAAAGCGCCAGGCCGCTGGCTGTGCTGCACAATGCTGGCGTAAAAATCAGCATAGCCTGCCCCACCGAAAGATTCGGTAAGCCAGCGGGTAACCTGCGGCGCAAAGTTCGGGGCCTGGTATAGCGGTTGAATAATCATGAACTGACTCCATCAAGCCGGCAGGCCGCTTAATCGATTGTGATACGAATAACCACTGAGATTCTGTTTAACATTGTTCAAGTTGCAGCAATTCATCAATGGTTTGTCGGCGGCGAATCAGGCGCGGAACGCCTTGCTCGAATAACACTTCCGGCAGTAATGGGCGGCTGTTGTAATTAGAAGACATAGAAGCACCATATGCCCCGGTATCATGCAGTACCAGGTAGTCACCAACATGCACTTCAGGTAACTGGCGTGGCTCGACCATGCCACCTTCCAGTTGAGTAAAGACATCGCCAGATTCACACAACGGGCCAGCGACAACCGTGTCACGGGTTGAGGCTTGTTCAATATTACGCCCCACTGCGGGCAAAACAGAAATATGATGATAGCTGCCGTACATGGCCGGGCGCATCAGGTCATTAAACCCTGCATCCACCAAAACAAAATGGCGATTTCCCATATCCTTAACGCTACGCACTTGGGTAACCAGTACCCCCGATTCAGCGACCAGAAAACGGCCGGGTTCAATTTCCAGTTTTACCGGATGGCCCAAATGTGCAGCAATTTTCTCGCGTGCTGCATTCCACAGGCCAAAATAATGCTCGGTATTAATAGATTCCTCATCATAGTGATAGGGAATAGACAAACCACCACCGGCTGAAATGGCTTCAAGATCCTGCCCGAACTTAATCACCTGGCTTACCATGGCATCACACACTTGTTCCAGGTGACCATAATCGACGCCAGAACCAATATGCATATGCAACCCCACCAGCTTCAGTTGGTAACGCTGAATCACGCGCAATGCTTCTGGTAAATCGGCATACCAAATACCGTGCTTGCTGTTTTCCCCACCCGTATTGGTTTTCTGGCTGTGACCATGACCAAATCCGGGGTTAATACGCAACCAGACTCGGTGACCGGGAGAACGCTGGCCGACCTGTTCCAGCATATCCACCGAACCGGCATTAACAGGAATGAGCAACTCACTTACACGAGCCAAAGTTGCCTCATCAATCACATCTGCCGTAAAGACCATATCATCACTATGGGAAAGTGGATCAAACCCCGCTACCAGAGCACGCTCAATTTCCCCAAGAGAAACGGCATCCACCCGAACCCCATGTTCACGCATCAGGCGCAGGATATGAATGTTAGAGCAGGCTTTTTGGGCAAAACGAATCACATCAAACTGGGTAAGTTGCGCAATCTGCCGGGTAATAACGCCTGCATCATAAGCCCATACCGGGCACCCGAACTTTTCCACCAATGGAAGCAAATGGGTGGCATTTAACGCAGTTTCTGTGGTGTTCAGCGGACGTGGCATAACGGATTCTCCCGGCAAGACAAAAGGTAATGACAGCATTACGCCATATCTGGATAAAAATAAAAAATATCGTTTTTTCTTAACTCTATGCAAAAATGATATGGATTACGGAGGGGAATAATATGCCAGCAATCAATTTACGCCAGATAGAGATTTTCCATGCGGTAATGACAACCGGTAACCTGACAGAGGCGGCATCACTGCTCAATACGTCTCAACCGACAGTCAGCCGGGAACTGGCACGTTTTGAGAAAGTGACTGGCCTGCAATTATTTACCCGCGTACGTGGGCGGTTGCATCCCACTGCGCAGGGGCTGCGGTTGTTTGAAGAAGTTCAGCGTTCCTGGTACGGGCTTGACCGTATCATTGATGCAGCCGAGAGTTTGCGCGAATTTCGCCAGGGTGAGCTGTCTCTGGTGTGTTTGCCTGTGTTCTCCCAGTCTCTGTTACCGCCATTAATTCAACCTTTTTTAGCGCGTTACCCTGAACTAAGCCTGACTATTGTTCCTCAGGAGTCGCCCATGCTGGAGGAGTGGTTGTCTGCCCAGCGCCACGATCTGGGCCTCACAGAAACAACCAGTACACCGGCAGGTACATCACGCCAGACACTGGCAACGCTCAATGAAGTTTGTGTACTACCGGCGGGCCACCCTCTGGGGCACAAGCGTTGCCTGGAGCCTGCTGATTTTAGCGGCGAAAACTTTATTAGCTTGTCCCGCCAGGATAGCTACCGCCAGTTGCTGGATGCATTGTTTCAGGAGCATAAAGTGAAACGCCGCATGGTGGTGGAAACCCACAGTGCGGCGTCAATTTGTGCCATGGTGAAAGCAGGCGTGGGGGTTTCGGTCGTGAATCCTTTTACCGCTCTGGATTATGCCGGGCGCGATATCATCGTCCGGCCTTTTAGTGTTGAAGTCCCTTTCACAGTCAGCCTGATTCGCCCACTACACCGCCCTGCATCTGCTTTGGTTGATGCGTTCAGTGAACATATGTCACGGGCAATAACAACCGTCACACAGCCACTTGCAGCCTTACTTAAGCAGGGCAATCCGCCAGCATAAATGCCAGGGCATCTTCAACATGAATCGCAGTGGTATCAAAGACAGGCAGGGGAACATCTTCCTGCTTTATCAATAACCCTATTTCCGTACAGCCGAGAATAATTCCTTGCGCACCGCGGGCAATCAGGCCTTTGATGGCGTCCAGGAAAGCGGTTTTCGCCTCTGGAGTGATTTGGCCCATACACAGTTCATCAAAGATTATCCGATTGATGTCCTGCCGTTGAACTGCTGGCGGAACCAGGCACTCCAGGCCAAAGTTTTGTGCCAGGCGGCCTGTCAGAAAATCCTGCTCCATGGTGTAGCGCGTACCCAACAACCCCAATCGTTGAATACCTGCCTGAGCAATGCTGCGCCCTGTTGCATCGGCAATATGTAAAAATGGCAACGCACAGGCACCCTCAATCTGGTCTGCAACCCGGTGCATGGTGTTTGTACACAGCACAATACCTTGTGCGCCCGCCGCTTGCAGGCCCAGTGCTGCACGGGCAAGTATTTCTCCGGCTTTCGTCCACTGCCCTGATGCCTGGCAGGCTTCAATTTCATAAAAATCAACACTATGTAAAACGATTTTTGCAGAATGCAGCCCACCCAGTCGTGTTTTTACGCCTTCATTCAGTAATTGATAATAAGGCAGAGTAGATTCCCAGCTCATACCACCAATCAGGCCAAGTGTTTTCATCCTTTACCTCCGGTTCAATCCTCCCAGACTACCTTGTTCAGATAAGTAAGAAAACGTGATCCCACTTCCAAATTCCTGGGACATCATTTCTTTTCTTATCTGTGTGCTATAAAATAATTGAAACAATGTTTCACTATTATGGAATCCACACATGTTTACGTTTATCAAAGAAACCGAACTTGAAGATCTGGGCGCGGGTGTTTCCCGCCGTATTCTGGCGCATGATGGCAATATGATGGCAGTTGAAGTGCATTTTGAAACCGGGGCTGTCGGGCCAATGCATAACCACCCGCACGAGCAATTAACTTATGTACTGGCTGGTGAGTTTGAGTTCACTATTGGTGATGAAACCCATGTTGTCACGGCTGGTGATACCCTCTACAAACAACCCAATATTATGCACGGTTGTGTGTGCCTGAAAGCGGGTAAGTTGCTGGATACCTTTACGCCAATTCGGGAAGATTTTCTGAAATGATTTGTCTCACAGGCTGGGCGTAGCACTATCGCCCAGCCTGTGAAAAGCCAGAATTAAAGACTGGATTCTTCTGCTGGATGCGGTCTCCCGCCAATCAAACGCGCCTGGTTTTGCATAGCTTCTTTCCCGAATACCCATATACAGAAAGCACACGCCCCAAACAAAGCAGCAAGCACAACCAGGAAGATCCTTGAAATACCGTCACGCTTGATGGGTAAAGAAGGAGGCATCTGATAGCGGAATGGTGAGAAGTCTATATCCTTGATTTCTATAGCCTTCAACTGTGACAATACATGTTGCTGGTTAAGCAGGTCAGCATTAAGTTCTGCAACATCATGAATCGACTTCTCTATACTCAGTTTTTCCGCCAGGCCACGAGCCCCCAGGGCGATACTGAAATCCGGGTCATCTTTCACAGCCTGCCCATTGCTATAGACAGGATCTTTAATGCCTGCAGCATTCGCGATAGCCAGAGAATAATTCAGGCGCTGAATCGCCACATTGCGGGCATTTTCAAGGCGCGCGCGTTCCAGAGAGAGTTTGCGTTGCTTATTGCTAATACTAAGCGCCAAATTGCTCTGAATAATTTTCATTTCTTCAGCGACAACCTCACGCGTCACATATTCGATGTACCCGTCGAGCACTTGTTGTGCATCTTGTGCATCAGGAGCGGTAAATTTCAGTGTCCAGGATTCATAAGGGCTTTTCTCAGGGTGTTTAACATCCACATTAGACTCTGAGGTTAACTTGTCTGATACCTGTACCACAGAGCGATGTAAGTCATTAGCCGTATATTTCGCCCCATTTAATTGGGACAAAATAAAAGGAGAATGGGACAAATAACTCGCTTTCAGCGACTGGGAGTCAAATCTCTTCAAAAAGGATTGGAACAACGTGTGCGAGTCAGCATGGTAAACAACCCCCAGTACATTCATAGAGATGAGCTGGCTTTTCAATGCTTCAAGTTGAAAGCTTTCGGCGGGTGTAACAACGGCTTCACTAGTCCACTTTTGAGGTAGCAGAAAACTCACTGCCACACCAATAAGCGCACACAGAAAAGTGAACATAATTAACTGTTTTTTTACCTGTCCAAGCAGAGAAAGCAGAGCAATTAAGTCAATTTCATTATTTGAACGTGATAAAGCAAGCGATACATTATTCCCATCAAAAACATCAGTTTTCACCTGATGCCTCAAAACTTTTTGCTCGGCCATCATTCCCTCTAAATGTCTTTGCTACTAGCGTACATGCATCCTGCAGGACAATTTTATAACATTAAAAAAACTTTCTTTAACAATACAATACTGCCAATTTTCCACTAGGTAGCACTTTACTTTACTCAGCACAGTGAAGACAGGGGAATTTCGCCCACACTACCAAAATTTGTAGTATCGAACAACGTTCTCTCCCCCCCTTCACTTAGAGACTAAAACCTCTGTCACATCAAATTTTCAAAACATCGTTTCGACTTTGATCACATTTCCATTAAACAGCGAATGACGGCAAATAAAATAGCAATAGAATAAAATAAAACACCGTTTTACAAACTTGAAATAACGGTTCATTTGAGTTCATTCGCATTGTATTTCTTGTAACAGGGCACTAAATCGAATTTGTTTTGCACGGTGCTGGCCCATGCCAGCGCTCATCGCGGCATCGCACCTGAGAGCGTGTTATGCAGCACAAGCAGCCGTTTCTCCAATTGTCTGCCAGGTAGGTATTATTATGAATGAAAACAAGCTTCTGGGGCTGGCCTGGATATCACCCTATATAATAGGGCTGATAGTCTTTACGGCCTTTCCATTTGTTTCATCGTTTTTTCTAAGCTTTACCGATTATGATTTAATGAACCCGCCCACATTTAACGGCATTGAGAATTACCGTTACATGTTTTTGGAAGATGGCCTCTTTTGGAAATCAATGGGCGTTACCTTTGCCTATGTATTTATAACTATTCCATTAAAGTTAGCTTTCGCACTGGGCATTGCGTTTGTTCTTAACTTTAAATTACGCGGAATTGGCTTTTTCCGTACGGCCTACTATATACCGTCCATCCTTGGTAGTTCTGTCGCTATTGCTGTTTTGTGGCGGGCACTGTTTGCGATTGATGGGCTGCTCAATAGCTTTATCGGCTTCTTTGGTATGGACCCCATCAACTGGCTGGGCGAGCCCTCACTGGCTCTGATGTCGGTTACGTTGCTGCGTGTGTGGCAGTTCGGCTCAGCAATGGTCATCTTCCTGGCTGCATTGCAAAACGTTCCACAATCTCAATATGAAGCCGCCATGATAGACGGCGCGTCTAAATGGCAGATGTTTATGAAGGTAACCGTGCCGCTAATTACACCGGTTATTTTCTTTAACTTCATCATGCAAACCACTCAGGCATTCCAGGAGTTTACTGGCCCTTATGTTATTACCGGTGGTGGGCCAACCTATTACACTTATTTGTTCTCACTCTATATCTACGATACCGCGTTTAAATACTTCGATATGGGCTACGGCGCAGCACTGGCCTGGGTATTGTTCCTGGTCGTTGCATTATTCGCCTCTATTGCATTCAAGTCTTCGAAATATTGGGTGTTCTACTCTGCCGATAAGGGAGGCAAAAATGGCTGATATTCAGCATAGCCCGATGTCGTCGCAAAAACTCTCTAATGCTGAACGGGAAGTTCAGCGCACCCTGCGACGGGAAAAAATTAATGCGTGGATCCGTTATGTGATTCTGCTATTTGTCGGTTTATTAATGCTTTATCCATTGGCATGGATGTTCTCGGCTTCATTTAAACCGAACCATGAGATCTTTACTACTCTGGGTTTATGGCCTTCAAATCCAACGTCTGATGGGTTTATTAATGGCTGGAAAACCGGTACGGAATACACCTTTGGTCATTACATGCTTAATACTTTTAAGTATGTTATTCCCAAAGTGTTACTGACCATTATCTCTTCTACTGTGGTTGCGTACGGCTTTGCTCGCTTCGAAATTCCCTGGAAGAAATTCTGGTTCGCCACATTGATTGCCACCATGTTGCTGCCAAGCACTGTATTGCTGATCCCGCAGTACCTGATGTTCCGCGAAATGGGCATGCTGAATAGCTATTTGCCGCTGTATCTGCCTTTGGCATTCGCAACTCAGGGGTTCTTTGTCTTCATGCTGATTCAGTTTCTGCGTGGTGTCCCGCGCGATATGGAAGAAGCTGCACAAATTGATGGGTGTAACTCCTTCCAGGTGCTGTGGTATGTGGTGGTTCCGATTCTTAAACCCGCCATTATCTCCGTCGCTCTGTTCCAGTTTATGTGGTCAATGAATGACTTTATCGGCCCACTGATTTACGTCTACAGCGTGGATAAATACCCCATTGCACTGGCGCTGAAAATGTCTATCGATGTTACCGAAGGCGCACCGTGGAATGAGATTTTGGCAATGGCGAGTATCTCCATTCTGCCGTCAATTATTGTTTTCTTCCTGGCTCAACGCTACTTCGTGCAAGGCGTTACCAGCAGCGGAATTAAAGGTTAACGAGGGAATATCATGGCTGAAGTTATTTTTAATAAACTCGAAAAAGTCTACTCCAACGGCTTCAAAGCGGTACATGGTATCGACCTGAAAATCGCAGACGGGGAATTCATGGTTATCGTCGGCCCGTCAGGTTGTGCGAAATCGACTACCTTGCGCATGCTTGCTGGGCTGGAAACCATCAGTGGCGGAGAGATTCGTATTGGTGAAAAAGTGGTGAACAACCTGGCGCCCAAATCGCGTGGCATCGCTATGGTGTTCCAGAACTATGCGCTCTACCCACATATGACAGTGCGCGAAAATCTGGCATTTGGCCTGAAGTTAAGCAAATTACCAAAAGAACAGATTAATGCTCATGTCGACGAAGCAGCCAAAATTCTTGAGCTTGAAGATCTTCTCGACCGGTTGCCGCGCCAGTTATCAGGCGGCCAGGCTCAACGTGTTGCAGTTGGCCGCGCCATCGTCAAAAAACCCGATGTGTTCTTGTTTGACGAACCCTTGTCCAACCTTGATGCCAAATTACGCGCCTCCATGCGTATTCGCATTTCCGACCTGCATAAGCAGTTAAAGAAAAGCGGAAAACCAGCAACCACCGTCTACGTAACACACGACCAGACAGAAGCGATGACCATGGGTGACCGTATTTGTGTCATGAAGCTCGGTCACATAATGCAGGTAGATACGCCAGATAACCTGTACCACTACCCGAAAAACATGTTTGTCGCGGGCTTTATTGGTGCGCCAGAAATGAATATCAAGCCATCAAAACTGCTGGACCAAAATGGCAAGCTACATATTCGTGTCGGCGAAGATTTACTGGAACTGAACGACACACAGCAAAAGAAACTTGCCGACCATAAAAATCAGGATGTGTTCTTCGGTATCCGCCCTGAGTTTGTCTCTATTGCCGACGAGCCCTTTGCTGGCAGCCACACAACCGGCCAAATGGTGCGTGTAGAAAATATGGGGCATGAATTCTTCGTCTACCTGAAAGTGGGTGAATTCGAGCTCACTGCCCGTATTCCTTCCGATGAAGCTAAACCGATTATTGAAAAAGGCCTGCATCGCCAGGTCTATTTCAAATTCGACATGAATAAATGCCATATCTTTGATGCAAAAACAGAACAAAACCTCTCTCTCTGACAGGAGTCATGATAATGAAAAAAATGTTATTGAGTGCCCTGATTACGACCACACTGGCGATGACCACCGGCCAGGCTTTTGCTGAACAGGTGAATTTACGTATGTCCTGGTGGGGGGGTAACAGCCGCCATCAGGCCACGCTTAAGGCACTCGACGAGTTTCATAAACTGCACCCGGATATCAATGTTAAAGCGGAATACACTGGCTGGGACGGGCATTTATCCAGGCTGACGACTCAGATAGCCGGGCGCACCGAACCCGATGTCATGCAGACAAACTGGAACTGGCTGCCTATTTTCTCTAAAGATGGCACCGGTTTTTATGACCTCACCCAACAAAAAGATGTACTGGACCTGAGCCAGTTCTCTGCAAAGGAACTGCAATCCACCACCGTTAACGGCAAGCTCAATGGGATCCCAACATCGGTGACGGCACGCGTCTTCTATTTTAATGACCAGACATGGAAAAAAGCCGGTATCGCCTACCCGAAAACCTGGGATGAGCTGATGGCTGCGGGGAAAACATTTGAGGCTAAGTTGGGTAAACAATATTACCCAGTAGTCATGGAACACCAGGATATTCTGGCTCTGCTCAACTCGTATATGGTGCAAAAATACAATATTGCCGCTGTTGATGAGAAAACCAAAAAATTCGCGTACACCAAAGCACAGTGGGTAGAGTTTTTTGAGATGTATAAGAAGCTGATTGATAGCCATGTGATGCCGGACACCAAGTACTATGCCTCTTTCGGCAAGAGTAACATGTACGAAATGCGCCCATGGATCCAGGGCGAATGGGGTGGCACTTATATGTGGAACTCCACTATCAATAAATATTCCGACAACCTCCAGCCACCAGCCAAACTGGAACTGGGTAGCTACCCCATGCTGGAAGGTGCAACGGATGCTGGCCTGTTCTTTAAACCCGCGCAAATGTTCTCAATTGGCAAATCCAGTAAGCATCCAAAAGAATCAGCCATGCTGATTAACTTCCTGCTGAACAGCAAAGAAGGTGTGGAAGCGCTGGGGCTAGAGCGTGGTGTTCCACTAAGCCATGCTGCAGTAGAGATCCTCACGGCAGACGGTTCAATCAAAGACAACGATCCGGCTGTTGCCGGGCTGAAACTGGCGCAATCACTGCCAACCAAACTCTCTGTATCACCTTATTTTGATGACCCGCAGATTGTGGCGCAGTTTGGCACCACTCTGCAGTACATCGATTATGGGCAAAAAACAGTTGCAGAAGCAGCAGCGGATTTTGAACGCCAGTCGGACCGCATTTTGCGGCGTGCCATGCGTTAATCTCTTGCTGACTGATGCTTACCGATAGCTATCCACTCACCATGGCCTGTTACCAGGCTATGGTCAGGATAACTTAATGTCGAATTACCCTGCCTCACATGGGCAGGGTATTTTTTTATCTGTAAGGAGAGACTATGGCTAAAGGAAGAAAAGTACATCTTTCATTTCGCCGCCACATTGACCGTGAAACAGGCCACGAGGTTATACGCTTAACCCCCCCGCATGTTATTTGTCATCGTAACTATTTTTACCAAAAGTGTTTTACCCATGACGGGCAAAAAATTATTTTTGGTGGTGCATTTGATGGCCATTGGAACTACTACCTTCTGGATCTTAAACGTGAAATTGCCACGCAACTAACCGAAGGCAATGGCGACAACACTTTTGGGGGATTTTTATCCCATGATGACCGCCACTTATGGTACGTCAAAAATAAACGCGAACTGCGTAAAGTGTGCCTTGAGACATGGGAAGAACATTGTATATACGAGGTTGCTCCAGACTGGGTTGGCTACGGGACCTGGGTTGCCAACAGCGACTGCAGCCAGCTTGTTGGTATTGAAATTCGTAAGTCTGACTGGCGGCCATTAACCGACTGGCAAAAATTCCGTGATTTCTGGTACACCCGCCCTGAATGCCGGTTGATTCGGGTGGATTTACACACAGGTGAACACCAGGTGGTGCTACAGGAAAAAAACTGGCTTGGTCACCCCATTTGGCGGCCAAATGACGACCAGACAATAGCATTTTGCCATGAAGGGCCACGGGATCTGGTCAGCGCTCGCATGTGGTTAACTGACCCACAAGGGAAAAAGGTACGCAAAATATGCCAGCCTCAGCCCGGTGAAAGTATGACCCATGAGTTTTGGGTTCCTGATGGTTCAGCACTCTATTATGTCACTCATCATGAAGATGATGCCCACCGTTATTTGTGTAGTGCTGACCCAAACTCGCTGGAAAACCGCCGACTGAGAACTATCCCGCCCTGCTCCCATTTAATGAGCAGCCATGATGGGCGTTGGGTTGTGGGAGATGGTTCACCTCATAAAACCGGCGCACCTGAACTCAATGATCCCTTTATATGGGTATTCGATCTGCATAAAGGCAGCCAAAAGGCTATTTGCCGCCACGATTCATCATGGGAAGTTCTGGAGGGCAATCGCCAGGTTACTCATCCGCATCCATCTTTTTCACCTGATAACCAGTGGGTCTTATTTACCTCAGATGTCGAAGGTATGCCTGCCCTGTGGTTAGCACATACATAACGCTTTAGCTCACCACGCCATTACGGGGTGATTACTGGTAATAAAAAACCTCTGCCCAGTTTACCTGGCAGAGGTTTTTTAGAGGTATGAGGCGAATTAACGTGCCAGCCACCCACCGTCAACAGCAACGGTATAGCCGTTGATATAATCCGATGCTTCAGACGCCAGGAATACAACCGGCCCCATCAGATCACTTGGCAGCCCCCAGCGGCCAGCAGGAATACGGTCAAGAATTTCTGCACTGCGCTGCTCATCGCTACGCAACTGCTGGGTATTGTTGGTTGCCATATAACCCGGTGCGATAGCATTCACATTGATATTGTGTTTTGCCCATTCGTTCGCCATCAGACGGGTTATGCCCATAACACCACTTTTTGATGCAGTGTAAGACGGTACACGGATCCCACCCTGGAAAGAAAGCATGGAAGCGATGTTGATAATCTTGCCGCCTTTGCCCTGAGCAATAAATTGTTTTGCAACAGCCTGAGAAATAAAGAAAACAGTTTTGATGTTCAGGTTCATCACGTCATCCCAGTCTTTTTCGCTAAATTCAATAGCGTCCTGGCGGCGGATCAGACCCGCGTTGTTTACTAAAATATCGATATGGCCAAATTCAGCAACCGCGCGCTCCAACAAGGCCGGGATCCCCTCAATTTGGCGCAGGTCTGCAGTCAGGCTCAGAAAGCGACGCCCCAGAGCGGTAACACGCTGGATGGTTTCTGTCGGCTCAACAATATTGATACCAACGATATCGCAGCCAGCTTCAGCCAGGCCAATCGCCATGCCTTGCCCAAGCCCAGTGTCACACCCAGTAACCAGAGCGACTTTACCTTCCAGGGAGAATGAATTGAGAATCATAAATAAGTTTCCTTTTAGAGCGCATGTTGCAAACGGGCACATAACGCGTCAGCAAGTATGAAAGCGTGATTAAACAGTCGATTACCATAAACGGTACTTTCAGGCTTGTGAGCATTAACGGCTACCTAAAGAAGCTGAAGCCCCGTATTCCCTTAATACCGTTTAGTTTGTACGCTCATCTTAGACGGCTTGAAATACCATTTCAATTCTTATTGAAACATCGTTTCAATTTTTAATGCAGTTATTTTCATTTTTGATATTCGGATCACGATTAGGACTGACACCAAGGGATTCTCGCGTTGAGTGGGCACGGTGCAACAGGCAAAGTGGGCATATTGGCCAGCAACAATTCTGCTATTTCACTGGCAATTTGCGCCAGCAATCACATAAAATGAAACGATGTTTTGATAAATTACCACCTTGTTTTTGAACTGAACTACTTTATTGGTATACCCACAGGCTTTAGGGCTAGAGCAGATAGCTAACGTATTTGGTGACTTGATGACTGCAGGGTATAAAACTGGAATTTAAGGAGTAAATTATGGCTAAGGGCATGCAGATTAAGCTTCAGTATGATGTTTATCTCGACCCCGATACCGGTGCAGAAATCACCCGGTTAACACCACCTGAAGTCACTTGCCACCGCAACTATTTTTACCAAAAATGCTTCACAAACGATGGTAACCGCTTACTCTTTGCCGGCGCTTTTGATGGTAACTGGAACTACTATTTACTGGATATTGGCAAAGCAGTCGCCACTCAATTAACCGAAGGCGCAGGTGACAACACCTTCGGTGGCTTCCTGTCTCCTGATGATAAATTCCTCTACTACGTGAAAAACGAACGGACATTGCTGCAGGTTAACCTGGACACACTGGCTGAGCGGGAAGTTTACCGGGTTCCGGATGAGTGGGTTGGTTATGGTACCTGGGTTGCCAATAGTGACTGCACTAAACTCGTTGGAATCGAAATCGCGAAAAGTGACTGGGTACCATTGAATGACTGGAAAATTTTCCATGACTTCTTCCATAAAGGCCCACACTGCCGTCTGCTGCGCGTTGATTTAGCAACCGGCGAAAGCGCAGTCATTCATGAAGAGAAGATCTGGCTTGGCCACCCCATTTACCGCCCGTTTAACGATAAAACCGTGGCATTCTGCCATGAAGGCCCGCATGACCTGGTTGATGCCCGCATGTGGATGGTTAATGAAGACGGCAGCAACGTACGTAAAGTAAAAGAGCATGCGCCTGGCGAAAGCTGCACACATGAATTTTGGGTGCCGGATGGCTCTGCACTGGTTTACGTTTCCTACCTGAAAGGCAAACAAGGTCGCACCATTTTCAGCTACAACCCGGATACGGGCGCCAATGTTGCACTGATGCAGATGCCGGCATGTTCTCACCTGATGAGTAACTTTGATGGCACCCTGATGGTGGGTGATGGTTCAGGTACACCGGTCGATGTAAAAGACACCAGCGGTTACACCATTGAAAATGACCCCTATTTATATGTTTTCGATGTGGCGAAAAAAGCCTGCTTCCGGGTTGCCCGCCATGATACCTCTTGGGATACCTTCGAAAACAGCCGCCAGGTCACCCACCCACACCCGTCGTTTACACCGGATGATAAAGCCATACTGTTCAGCTCAGATAAAGATGGTAAGCCTGCACTGTATATCGCGAAGCTACCACAGAACCGTGAGTATTTACCTGCGTAATTAAAGCTGCGTAATAGTTGTGTTCTAAAATATGTACTGGCCTTGCCCCCTGGTTCTGTGAGGATTTGAGGTTTGTCATCAGACTCTGCCCCCATTTCATGGGGGCTTTTTTATATTAATTCCCTAATTTTATAATAGTCGGGCTGAGGTTTTACTTGCGCACAGGCCAAACCAACGTAAGCCACATAATGAAAAACAGTGCTTCGCCTGGTTCCAATCCTGAAAAAATAAATAAAGCGTTATTTAAATTAAACATAAAAAAAGCACTCCATATGGAGTGCTTAGCTGAATACCCGGAATCACTATGTGGCGTCAAGAAAGTAAAGTCAGATATTTGTACCCTGAGTCTGCATTACAAGTTTACTCGCAAGACCGGCATGACAGTCAATAATTTAAAATTGCAGCATAAAAGAATAAAGGGTAATAACAAGTCGTCACCCTCCCCCAATTACAGGGAGTATTTATTTTCTGCATAATGGCACAACCTGCTGCGAGATAGCGCATTACGCATTCACAAACAACAAAAATAGCAGCAGATAAACACCTTTATCTGCTGCGCTTTATCAGAAGGAGTAAGCAACCCCTACACGGTAACGCGTCTGGCGTTCATCTGTGCTTGAGCTACCGGAAATATTGCCCAACTCAGCATATGGTGCCCAATTTTTATCCAGTTTATACGCTACTTTCAGGTTATACTCTTCAGAGTATTTATTGTTGTTAGAGCGAATATTATGTTCGCTACGTGCATACAAATAGTTCAGCTCGGCACGCCAGTCACCCAGAACATAACCGACCCAGACGTCACCACGGTTTACCTTATCATCATCTTTATCGGCAGTATCCGGATAACGTGTATATTCAAAGCGATAACGCGCAGCTACATACACTCCACTATCAAAACTATATTGTGCATGCAGGAAAGGCTTATAAGTTGACTTACTGTCATTACTGTCAAGGTTCATACCAGGTGTCAGCGCAAAGTTCTTATTTGCACGCCAGCGCCAGCTGATTTGTTCTTCATGACCATTCGCCACGATATCGGTAAAAGGCTGGTCCTGGTGGGTGCCGCCAGATTTCCATTTAGCTTCAACACTAAACCCAAAACCATTGTCAAAACGGTGTGAAACTGACACACGGTCAGCATTACGGCCGTCATCACGATATTCATGACGCAAATCTACAGTAACAGCAGAAGCAGCAAAGCTCGCCCCACATAACACTGCCAAACCCAGAGCTTTTTTTAACATGCTATATCCCCTATTGAAAAGCTGTTTCATTTTTATGGAATATGATTTTATTTTTAAACGAACATTATTTTAGTGATCCAGGTCAGAATTAATAATTTGGATAATGAACTCATTTCACCTTCGTGACATGAGTCATAAACCCCAGTCATGAAACGTACAAAAACCGTTATTTGGTCACAATAAAAAACCGAAAACACAAATGAAACAATATTTCAATTAAAACACATCGATCTAATTCTCATTTTTTTAGTAAACAAATAAATATTTAGCATGCTAACTCTTAGTTTTTTACATAAACCAAGAAACACGCTAAAAGAGGGGCTGTTACCGGGAGGCTGGCAGGGTTGGTTCAGGCTAACCTGGCACATCAGAGAGGATTAAAACGATTAACCACCACCTGGTACAGGCAACATTACCGTTCTGCCTGGTGGATAAAAAAGGAATAATAAAAGCCTTCCCAGCTCAGATTGATAAAAAAGAAGGAAAAAACGTGGTTTTTCCTTCTTTTTAGTTAGCAGCCGAAAATCAATGAATCGATTTTCCTGGTTTTTTATTGGGTGACATCCTCTCGTTCTATGAGGGCATGAGGTTTGTCATCAGGCTCAGCCTTTCCAGATTTTATTATTTTTGTGAAGTATTAAAGATGAAGTATTACGATGCGGCCAATCACATCCATACTAAAAGGTGAAAACATTGATTCTCAGCGTGGTACACGCCACGAGAGCAACTGAAAACACCCTTCGAAATTAACGTTCTACAGCAAGCGCAACGCCCTGCCCGCCACCAATACACAAGGTAGCCAGCCCTTTACGCGCTTCACGTTTTTTCATCTCATGCAAAAGAGAAACCAGAATACGGCAGCCAGACGCACCAATGGGATGCCCCAGCGCCAAAGCACCACCATTAACATTCACCTTGCGGGTATCCCACTCCAAATGGCGGCTAACAGAGATCATTTGCGCCGCAAACGCCTCGTTGGCTTCAATAAGATCAAGTTCATCAAGCGCCCAGCCAGCCCTGTCCAGGCAACGGCGAGTAGCATGCACAGGGGCAATGCCCATAAACGCGGGGTCAACGCCCACACTGGCAAATGCTTTGATTCGTGCTAAAACAGGAACACCTAACTGATAAGCACATTCCGCACTCATCATCATCACAGCGGCAGCCCCATCATTAATTGACGATGCATTTCCTGCAGTGACACTGCCTTTTGCATCAAAAGACGGTGAAAGCGCGGCCAACAACTCTGCGCTTGATTGCCGCAATGGTTGCTCATCAGTATCGACTTCTGCAACTGCACTCCCTGGCGCTGAAGATACAGGGACTATCTCATCCCGAAAACGGCCGCCATGGATAGCGGATAATGCTTTCTGGTGTGAAGCCAGTGCCCAGTCATCCTGCTCTTGCCGGCTGATACCAAACTCACGTGCAAGGTTTTCCGCGGTCACACCAATGTGATAATCATTAAAAGCGTCCCACAACCCGTCATGCACCAGGCTCTCTACAACCTGCCCACGCTCCATCGCACCAGCAACTGGCCCTTCCAGAAGGAGATGGGGGGCCCGGCTCATATTCTCCTGGCCACCCGCAATCACCACATCCGCTTCACCGCACTGAATTGCCTGGGTTGCCAGGTGCAGAGCCTTCAGGCCAGAGCCACAAACATCATTGATGGTAATAGCGGAAACAGTACAAGGCAGGCCGCTTTTCAAGGCTGTTTGCCGTGCGGGATTTTGCCCGGCACCAGCTGTAAGCACCTGCCCCATAATAACTTCGTCCACTCGCCCTGCTGGAATGCCGCTGCGAGCTAACAATGCGTTAACAACCAGGCTACCAAGCTCAACGGCTGAGAGGTGAGATAAAGCACCCTGGAAACTGCCAATGGGGGTTCGAACCGCACCTGTAATCACCACATCCCGCATAGTTGAGCACTCCAAAAGTAAGATCCTGTTTTATGGTAAAGCAACCAGGCCCGGTTATTTTTAAAATCTACTTAAAAAGTGAACAACATCACGGTTACAAATGCATCAATTTCCCTCACCTTCTTGCCGCCCAAAATATTATTTCCGGTCAAAGAAAACCGTAATGGGGATATGACTTAATCCGTTTTATGAAGCAGTTCGCTTTTTCTGGTGATATTCAGACCGATGATTTTATGAGGAAAGCCCCCCAAACCGGCCAGATTCAGGAGGAAAATCATGACACCCATTACGGACATTCAGGCTTTTCGCAAGGACCTGACGAATGCGGTACTGTGCTGGCTGGCAACAGTTGATGCCAGTGGTGCCCCCAATGTCTCACCCAAAGAGATGTTTTCATGGGATGGCAACCAGCAAATTATCATCGCTGATATTGCCTCAGCCCGCTCAGTTGAGAATATCCGCCAGAACAACCAAGTGTGCCTGAGTTTTATTGATGTGTTCCGCCAGCGTGGCTTCAAAATTACCGGGCAAGCCCACATAATACCGGCTGGAAACCCAGACTTTGCCGGAGTGGGGCATGACGTACTGGCTCGAATCAAAGGCGAATTCAGAGTACAAAATCTTATTGTTGTAGCAATTGAATCCGTTTCTCGCGTACTTGCCCCCAGCTACTTTAGCTTTCCTGAACGGAATGAAGCAGAGCATATCCGCCAGACGCTGGAGTCTTACAGCGTGAACCGGTTGCTCCATGGCAAGTAGATCTATGGAGAGTAGTCTATGGTAAGTAGATCAAAGAGATACAGCTAAAACGGTAAATGGCTACCACCCGGTCAAAAACCGGGTGGTGCTGTCTCGAAAATAACGGGGTCAGCGCTTAGTGTGAACTATTATTCAGCCCACCTCCCAAAGATTCCCACAGCGTGATACGGTTTTCAAAGTCGGTTTGTTCCAACGCAATTAACGATTCCTGAGCGGACCATAATGTCCGTTGTGCCGTCAGCACGGTGAGATAATCACCGCTACCGATTTGGTAACTTTTTTGCGCCAGATCCAGCGTTTTCTGTGCTGCAGCAACATAGCCGCGTTGGGCATCCATTTGCTCATCCAGCGTTTCACGGCGCGCCAGTGCATCCGCTACATCTTTAAACGCACTCTGAATCGTTTTCTGGTAGGTCGCCACCAGGCCTTTTTTCTCAGCCTCAGCATAATGCAACTGCGCCAGGTTGCTGCCCCCGGTGAAAATGGGCAGGCTGATTGATGGAGCAAAACTCCACACTTTCATCCCATGGTTAAACAACCCAGATAAGCTGTCACTGCCCACACCCGCACTGGATGTCAGCGAAATGGTGGGGAAGAAGTTGGCCCTGGCGGCACCGATATCCGCATTGGCACTCAGCAGGTTATGCTCAGCTTCCTGTACATCCGGGCGGCGTAACAGGACATCAGAAGAGACTCCGGCAGGCACCAGTTCAATGCTGTTTTTGGCAAGCTTACTCAGTTCGTCGGGCAATAATGTGTCCGGAACCGGTTCACCAACCAACAAATCCAGCGCATTTTTATCCTGCATCACCAGCGTTTTGTAACTGGCGACGCTGGCGCGGGCTTCCTGCCACACCTCCATCGCTTCCGAAACATCGGTTGCAGCAGCCGTGCCAACATCATGCTGTTTGCGGGTGATTGCCAGTGATTTTGCTGCACTGTCCATCGTGCTTTGCGCCAGCGCCAGATTATCTTTATCTGCCGCCAGCGTAACCCAGGCGGTGGTGGTTTCAGAGATTAACGTCAGCCGGGTATCTTCCGCGGTGTATTTACTGGCAAGCCAGGTTTCTTTTTCCGCCCGGCTCAGGCTCTGGTTATAACCGAATAAATCCAGTTCGAAGCTCGACACGGTTCCTTCTGCACTGGCACTGGTAGAGACACCATTGCTCGTCGTCCGGCTACGGGTAACATCAAGCCCCGCATCCAGTGAAGGGAAAAGTGAAGCACGCTGTTCAATATACAGCGCCCGGGCTGCGTCAATATCGGTTATAGCTTTTTGTAAATCACGGTTGCTGGCAAGGGCGCGTTCTACCACTTGTTTCAAACGTGGGTCATTCACAATATGCTGCCAGTCTTTCAAAACCACTGGCGCCGCGCCGTGCTGGCTGGCTCCCGGCCAGGTGCCCGGCACCGCAGATGCCGGGCGTTCATATTTCGGGTCCAGTGAAATACACCCGGTTAACAACAACGATAAAGCAATTACGGTAATTCGCGGTAACATGGGTTACTCCTGAACGGAACGGCGGTTGGCAAACAGGTGTTTCACCAACACAAAGAACAAAGGCACAAAGAAAATAGCCAGTAACGTTGCGGTCAGTGTTCCGCCAATAATACCGGTCCCGATTGCTATACGGCTGTTCGCCCCGGCCCCGCTCGCAATAGCCAGTGGGAAGACCCCGGCAATAAAGGCCAGTGATGTCATAATGATTGGGCGTAAGCGGGTGCGCGCTGCCTGAATGGCCGCAGCACTCAATGACATACCCCGTTTCACACCAGCTTCAGCAAATTCCACTATCAAAATGGCGTTTTTAGACGACAGGCCGATGGTTGTCAGCAAACCCACCTGGAAATAGACATCATTGTCCAAACCACGCAGCGTTGCCGCCAGTGTGGCTCCCAATACCCCTAAAGGAATCACCAGGATGACAGAGAATGGCACAGACCAGCTCTCGTACAATGCAGCCAGGCACAAGAACACCACCAGAATAGAAATGGCATACAAACTGGTTGCCTGGCCACTTGCCATCTGTTGCTGTAATGACAATCCACTCCAGGCCCAGGTCGAACCTTTAGGCAGGTTATTCGCCAACTGCGCCAGTTTATCCATAGCGGCACCTGAGCTATAACCCGTGCTGTTATCCCCCTGAATTTCATAAGCCGCCGCACCGTTATAACGCGACAACGCTTCCGGGCCATAAGTCCATTTCGTGGTGGCAAATGCGGAGAAAGGTGTCATTGTGTCGCTACTATTACGCACATACCATTTGTAGAGATCTGACGGTTTAGAGCGGAACTGTTTATCACCTTCAATAAACACCTCTTTGACACGGCCACGGTCAATAAAATCATTTACATAGGTACCACCCCATGCACTGGATAACGTATCAGTGACATCACTAAGCGTCAGACCCAGAGCCACTGCTTTGTTGTTATCGATATCCACCTGCAATTGAGGCATTTCCGGCAATTCATTGGCGCGTACAGACGATAATTCAGGGCTTTTGTTCGCTTCACTAATCAGTGTATCGCGCAGTTTTGCCAGTTCAGTACGGTCGGTACTGCCGGATGCCATTAGCTCAAAGGTAAAGCCACTACTGTGCCCCATCCCGGATACAGAAGGCGGCGTCATTGCAAAAACATGTGCATCACGCAAGCGTGATAATCCACCCATCGCACGCAATGCGATATTCTGTGCAGTATTCGCCTCTCCCTTGCGCTGGTCCCAGTTTTTCAGGGCCACAAACGCCATCCCGGTATTTTCGCCACTGCCAGCGAAACTGAAGCCGGTAACGGTAAAAATGACATCGGTATTGGCTTTTTCCTGGTGAAGGAACCAATTGGTCACAGCCTGGTTGACTTCATCTGTACGGTGAGCACTGGCACCAGCTGGCAGTGTGTACTGCACCATAACCTCCCCCTGGTCTTCCAACGGGAGGAAACCACCGGGCAATTTCAGCATCAACAGAGCCATCACCCCGGCCAAAACACCGTAAACCACCATCAGGCGTACAGGTTTGCGCAATACACCCAGAACGCGATGGCGGTATTTGCCTTCAGTAGACTGGTAAAAGCGGTTGAAGCCAGCGAAGAAGCCTTTAGTATGCGGGCGGCTGTGTTGCAGGATACTCCCGCACAACGCAGGGGTAAGTGTGAGCGCCACCACCACAGACAACGCCATAGCAGAAATAATCGTGACGGAAAACTGACGGTAAATAACCCCGGTTGCCCCGCCGAAAAATGCCATAGGCAAGAACACAGCTGACAGCACCAGAGCAATAGCGACTAGTGCGCCAGAGATCTCTCCCATGGACTTTTCAGTTGCTGCCTTCGCAGAAAGCCCCTCATCGCGCATTATTCGCTCGACGTTTTCCACCACCACAATGGCATCATCCACCAGCAACCCGATGGCGAGCACCATCCCAAATAGGGTCAGGGTGTTGATAGAGTAACCAAACATGGAGAGAACACCGAATGTACCCAGCAAAACCACCGGTACCGCAATCGCTGGGATCAGCGTTGCACGGAAGTTTTGTAAAAACAGGTACATAACGGCGACCACCAGGATGATGGCTTCAAACAGGGTTACCACCACATCATGAATGGACAGGCGAATAAACTCAGTGCTGTCTTTCGGGTATGCCACCGCGTAGCCTTCCGGCATATTGCGCTGGTATTCCTGAATTTTGGCTTTGACCAGTGCAGCCGTGTTCAGTGCGTTAGCGCCCGGTGCCAACATCACCGCCATCCCAGCAGCCGGGTGGCCATTCAGCCGCCCCTGAGCGGTATAATCTTCACTACCCATCTCTACCCGGGCAATGTCTTTAATGCGCACCACTGAACCGTCGGATTCGCTTTTCACAATAATATTGCGAAATTGATCTGGCGTTTGCAGTCGGGATTGTGCCCGCACAGTCGCGGTAAACTGCTGGCTGTCTGCGGAAGGCATGCTCCCTATTTTCCCGGCAGTAACCTGGACGTTTTGCGCTTCAATTGCCGTTTCAACATCAGACGGCATTAATGCGTAAGAAGCCAGTTTTGCAGGATCCAGCCATATGCGCATGGCATATTCGGCACCAAACACCTGCACGCTGCCCACCCCGTTGAGGCGGGAGAGTGGATCCTGAAGGTTACTGACCAACCAGTCTGAAACATCAGAGCTACTGGCCTTATCGGTTTTATCGTAAACCGCAGCAATCATCAGGAAGTCACTTTGGGTTTTGGTTACGGTTATCCCCTGCTCCTGGACTTCCGTTGGTAAGCGCGACTCAGCCTGTTGTACTTTATTTTGCACCTGCACTTGCGCTGTATCCGGGTTCGTTCCCTGAGCGAACGTCACCGTAATCTTCACACTACCGTCTGAGCTACTGGTAGATGAGAAATAGAGCAGGTTATCCAGCCCGGTCAGTTGTTGTTCAATAACCTTAGTAACACTGTTTTCCAGTGTTTCAGCTGAGGCCCCGGTATACGTGGCTTTTATCTGCACGGAAGGCGGTGCGACATCCGGGTATTGCGCAACGGGCAATGTTCGGATGGCAATAGCACCAGCCATCATAATTAAGATGGCTATCACCCAGGCAAAGACTGGGCGATTGACAAAGAAACGCGAAAACATCAGTTCGTCTCCCCGTTCGGCTGTACATCAACTGGCTTCACGGTTTGCCCAGAGACGACCTTATCGCTGCCTTCTACCACTATCCGGTCGCCAGATTTAAGGCCACTGAGAACAACCCAATTGGTCCCGTCAGCCTCACCTGTTTTCAGGGTTCGCAATTCAACTTTGTTGTTTGAATCAACAATATAGGCAGTTGCGTTCCCTTTTGCATCACGGCTAACACCTTTCTGTGGCGCAAGAATTGCTTTCTCAACAACACCTTCATTGATGCTGGCGCGAACGAACATGCCGGGGAGCAAAATATGCTGGGGATTAGGGAAGACAGCACGCAGCGTGACAGAGCCTGTAGAGGTATCCACCGCCACTTCAGTGAGTTCAAGGCGCCCTTTCAAGGGATAAGTGCTGCCATCTTCCAGCGTAAGAGTCACTTCCAGTGTATTGCTGTTTTGCGCCAGGGCCTCTTTGCGCAGGCGCAGCAAATCCGCACTGGAGCGCGTAAGATCAACATACATCTTATCCAGGCTATATATTGTCGTCAGCGCAGTATCCTGAGAGGCACTGACCAGTGCGCCAGGTGTGACCGACGAAATACCGATACGCCCGCTAATTGGCGCGGTGACGGTTGTCCAGTTCAGGTCAATACGTGCGGCTTCTGCCGCTGCTTTTTTCTCTTCAAGCGTTGCTTTATCCACACCGCAGGTTGCCACGGCATCATCGGCATCCTGCTTTGATACCCCGTCAACTTTCACCAGTTGTGAATAACGGCGTGCTTTTTGGCAATCGCCTACCATTTGCGCCTGTGCCGTTTTTTGCGCCGCAACGGCTTCATCATAAGCGGCGCGATAACTGGACGGGTCTATCTGGTACAAAGCCTGCCCGGCTTTTACATCCTGGCCTTCGGTAAACAACCTTTTTTCAATGATACCGCCAACCTGAGGCCTCACTTCAGCACTGAGCGTCGCAGTAGTACGCCCGGTGAGTTCGCTTTTCAGGGTGTAAGGTTGTTGTTGTAACGTGACCACCCCCACTTCCGTTACTGCGGAGGGTTTACTGGTGTTATCCTTGTTATCACATCCGAACAATAAACATACGGATAAAAGGTAAATACCACGAATTTTCATAATTCCTCTAACTCACACCCAAAGGCGCAAACAGCAAAAAGGAACCCTATTTAAAATCAGATAAATCAAATCATTAAACCGGCTTTCGCCACCTCTGCCAGTACAATACCAACAGAGAAATCCCTTCTCAGGGGAAAAATATTATTCAGCAAAGGGGTGTACCCCGCTGTTATTAAATAGCCATTACTTTTAGTGCGTCTTTACAGTGAGAACTGCTTGCCAGCAGTCAGGCAAAAACACCCCATAGATCAAAAAAATAGCCACTCACGAAGCCATTACCTGTTTTGGTATTCAGGGATTGCTGGCAATAGCTTCACCATTGAGACCATTCTCATCTCGCTTATTTTCACGGCGTTGCTAATTATGAGAATTTTCATTCTCATTTTGTAGCTTTTTGTGCCAATTCATAAAATGTCACGTTCCGGCACTATTGACTGACAAAGGCTTCAGAATATCTCGCATTTAACTTCATAATTTCTGCCACATTCTGGTTACGGTGGGTGTTAAAAAACGAAAAGAGACATTTCAGCCCATGGAGGGTGAAGTACGATATACGTACCAGCAATAGTCAGCAAGCCTTACCCGGCATAATACCGGGTAAGCAGGGGGACAGAGAAATGAGTGAGTACTGCCTGAGGTATCAAAAACCAGACAGCACAATTTTGCCTTTTGCCCGGCCACTTTCCAGCATGGCATGCGCCCGGCGCAAGTTTGCCGCATTAATCGCTCCGTAGTGTTCGCCCACCGTTGTTTTCAGTGTTCCGGCATCAATAAGATGGCTGACATGGTCGAGGATTTCATGCTGGCGAATACGGTCTGGTGTGGCAAACATGGAACGTGTGAACATCAGTTCCCAGTGCAAAGAAATTGCTTTCTTTTTTAATGGCATAACATCAAGAATGGCCGGGTCATCAATCACCCCGAAACGCCCCTGTGGCGCCAGCACATCCACGATATCAGCAAAATGCTGTTCTGTGTGGGTAAGGCTTGCGACATAGCGCACAGACTCAATCCCGGCTTCCTGTAAGCCTTCACGCAGTGGTCGGCTGTGGTCAATAACATGGTGTGCGCCAAAACTTTTTACCCACTCCGCTGTTTCCGGGCGGGAAGCCGTGCCAATCACCGTCAGGTTGGTCAATTTTCTTGCCAGTTGGGTCAGCATGGTGCCCACGCCACCGGCGGCACCAATGATCAACAACGCGGCCTGTTCATCTTTCGCGGCATTCAGCCGGTCAAACAACAGTTCCCATGCAGTAAGTGAAGTTAAAGGTAATGCCGCGGCATCCGCCACACTCAGCGACGCCGGTTTGTGCCCGGCAATAAATTCATCCACCAGCCCATATTCGGCATAAGCCCCCGGGCGGGTAATGTCACCTGCGTAATACACTTCATCACCCGGTTTAAACAGTGTAACGGCCTCACCTACTGCATCCACTACACCAACTGCATCCCAGCCGAGAATACACGGCTCATCCACAGCAGCACTTTGGCGGACTTTCATATCTACCGGGTTGACTGCAATCGCCTGGATTTTTACCCGTAGATCATGGGGGCCTGGCACTGGCATGGGGAGTTCCGTTTCATATAACGCCTGTTCATCGGTAATCGGTAAACCGTGCTGGCTATAAACAATCGCTTTCACAACCTGCCTCCTGTTAGTGGCAAAGGGCAATTAATAACTTAATTAAAGTTGGTTAACGCAGTCTACGCCTGGCAGATAACCAGAAAAATTAGCTAAAATGAGCAACACTTACACTCCAGGAGTGTAAATCGAATCCGCTGTGAGACTCTGCCTATGATTCGCCTTGAAGATGTTCATTTGTTTATTCGCTCAGCGCTGCTTGGGAGTTTTTCCGCCGCCGCTCGCGAAGCCAGCCTGCTGCCAGCCCAGGTCAGCGCGGCTATTCGCCGCCTGGAAAGGGATTTGGATACTCGCCTGTTTGCCCGCTCCACCCGCAGCCTGCGCCTGACCGCTGAAGGTGAAAAATACTTGCCCTTTGCGCGGGAGATGCTCAGCGCAATGCAGGCTGGTGCTGAAAGCCTGCGTACCAGCGAGCAGGATTTCCAGGGAGAATTAAAAATAGCGATGCCCTCCGATGTAGGGCGCAATGTGTTACTTCCGGTTATTACTGATTTTTGCCGGAGCCACCCGCGTATCAGCCTGCGCTTATTTTTATCCGACCACGTCAGCGATATCTTCCGCGACCCAGTGGATATCGCCATTCGCTATGGCGTACTGCGCAACCGCGACTATGTTGCTCTGCCGATAGCCCCGGGAAATCGCCGGGTGCTCGTTGCGTCACCTGCATACCTCAATGAACACGGCAGGCCTGAATCACTGGAAGATCTCCTCAACCATCCATGCCTGGCATTTACGCTCAACAACACGTTTGTGGATAAGTGGTCATTTCCGGTAAACGGAGCAATGCAAGAGCTGCCAGTGGCAGCCAGATTGCTTTGTGATGATGCCGATGTAGCCCGGCGCTGGGCAATTGAAGGGATGGGTATCGTGTACAAATCATGGCTGGATGTTTGCCGCGATGTTGAGAACAACAGGCTCGAAGTTGTTCTGCCGGAGCAGGCAGGAGAAGCCGCGCCATTAAACTTGATTTGCCCGCATCGTAAACAGTTCTCACCGGCAATCCGCACTCTGCACAGTAACCTGAAACAGCACCTGGCAGTAATGACCGGGGCATTGGCTCATTACACCCGGTTAGGTGAACAACACTGACAACCTGCAATAAAACACAGAGTTAAATGTGCCTGTGGGATTAAACCCCGCGACACAACTACCAATAATCCAGCCCCGATTTTGTACTGATAACTGTTTGACTCAGCAACATGCTTACATGATAATCGGAACAATTATCATTAACATAAGCAAATAATAACTCATCTCAAAAAGGTTGTCATCATGGCTCTGCAAAACACATCTTTTAAACGGCATTTCTCTCATCTGGCGCTGGCTGTCATGCTCAGCGGTATGGCATTTTCTACCCTGGCGGCAAGCTCTGTTTTGCGCAAACCTGTTGGTTTTGGGGAATACGAAATTGTTTATAACCCGAATAACAACGCAGTGTATGCTGCGACGACCAAACAACGTAGTGAACCCGGTGGTGCTGTTTATCAGTTAAATGCCAGTACACTGGATACAACCCATGTTATTGATACACCGAATAAAGCTTTTGGTGCCACGCTAAACAGCAAAACCAATATGCTTTATTTCGGCGATACCTTTACCAGTTCATTAATGGCTGTTGATGCCGCTACGGGTAAAGTTGCCGGTACTCTGGCTCTGGTACCCGAGGCCGCAGCTAAAGATAAAAAACCCGGTGCAGAAAAAAAACGCCCACCTGCACCACGTGAGCTGGCAGTCAATGAAGCAACCAACACCATTTACGTTGGTGGTATTGGCCGGGCCGACAGTGTGATTTGGGTAGTGGATGGCAAAAACCTCACACTGAAACACACCATTACTCACCTGGGTAAACTGAATACCGGACTGGCGCTGGACAGCCAGACTAACCGCCTGTACACCACCAACGCAGATGGCGAGTTGATTATTATCGACACCACCAACAACAAAGTTCTGGAACGCCATAAAATTGTTGATGATGGCAAAGACCATATGCTGCTGAATATCAGCCTGGATACCCAGGGCCAGCGCGCCTTTATTTCTGATGGCAAAGAGCCAGGTTTATTTGTGGTGGATCTGAAAACCAATAAAGTGGTTAACCATATCGCCACGCCAACATCCGTTGCTGTGCTGTTTAACGCGAAGCGTGACGAAATTTATGCCACACACCGCACAGACGGTTCAGTCAGCATCATCGATGGCAAAACCCTGGCAGTGACCAAAACCATTAAGTTACCGGTTCACCCAAACAGCCTGGCGGTTTCACCAGACGGTAATACTCTGTATGTCACCGTTAAGCAGGAAGCAACCCGCACCAAACCGGCAACTGCACCGGATGATATCGTGCGCATCGCGCTGAATTAATTGATACAGGCAATGCCCTGCCCGGGCATTGTCTGCATTTCATATTCCCGAATTTGAATGTTGCGCCCAGAGGCACCGGAAAGATACCCGCTGGTTCAGGACTGCCTGGTCTGGCAAATATGAAGGGAAAACGGCTCACACAGTGACGTATAATCCGTGCAAATTAACGGTGTGAATAAAGGCTACCCCAGAACAGCAGTACTCAAACGGCAGGTACAACAACGCCGCCCTTGTTCATCAAACACCACAATTTCCCAGCTTTGGCTTTGCCGACCAAGGTGCAGTACCGTACAGCGGCCACGAACCTTGCCCTGAGACACCGGGCGGTGGTGAGTGGCATTTAATTCCGTACCCACCGCGCATTGCCCTTCTCGTGTGGTCAGGAAACAGGCCATTGACCCCAGCGTTTCCGCCAGTGCTGCAGATGCCCCACCGTGCAATAAACCAAAAGGTTGAAATGTCCGGCTGTCTACCGGCATTTCAGCTTCAAGGTAATCTTCGCCTAATTCGGTATACACAATTCCAAGCTGCGCCACCAGAGTATCTGCGCTGGTGGCATTCAGTGCCTCAAGAGACAGTTGGCGCCTCCACATAGCCTATGCCCCAAGTGTTGAGCCGCCGTCCACCACAATATCCTGCAATGTGATGTGGCTGGCGAGTTCAGAGGCCAGAAACAGAACCGTATTGGCGACTTCCTGAGGCTGGGCGATTTTCCCCAAAGGGATGCCCAGTTTGAATTGCTCAGCAAATCCCCGAATACGCTGTTGTTCAGCATCATCGCTTACCCATAATGTGCGCTGCATGTCGGTATCCGTTGAACCGGGTGAGACCAGGTTACAGCGCACACCAAATGGGGCTAACTCCAGCCCCACCGTTTGAGCCAGGCTTTTCAGAGCTGCTTTAGAAGCACCATAGGCACTCATACCAATACGCGGTGTATGCGCCGCATCTGAAGCAACGGTCACAATCGCCCCGCCTTTCTGGTGGCGAAACTGTGCCATCGTGTGGCGAAACAGGTTGAACGCGCCGCCCACGTTCACCGCAAAAGTGCGATGCCACGCTTCAGGGGTAAGCTCATCGGTTGTGCCCATTGTCAGAATTCCAGCAGCATTCACCAGCACATCAAGCCTCTGGATTGATGCCAGTTGCCCCTGGCAAATCTCACAGACCTGCTGGTCATCCGCTATATCCATTTTCACCGTTGAAAAGGCATAGTTATCCAGCGGGAAAGCGAGGTCGAACCCGGTGACATTCGCACCTGCGGCGGCAAAAGCCTGCGCCGTAGCATAGCCAATCCCTTTGCCCGCGCCGGTCACCCATACGGTTTTGCCCTGAAACCCCAGATTCATACCCGAACCTCACGGGATAACAGCGCCCACCAGGCATCGATAGTGGGGTTTTTCGCCAGCATCACGAAGTCGATATCATGGTGAACCTTACGCCAACGCGCAGCCAGCGCCATCATGCGCACAGAATCCAGGCCGAAATCCACCAGGTTTTCATCATCCATGGGTTCATCTTCTTCATCAATCAATGGGCGGATAATCTCCCGCAGGTGCCCTTTACTGGCAGGTAATGGCACCAAATCCTGAGTCATTACCACCTGCCCGGCACAGCCAGCCACATAATTGAGCGCCATCAGGTGTTTTTCACGGCTGAAATCCGCCAGCGCATCAGACACCATAAACGGCTGAATATCACGCATAAAGGCATCGGTGGCGGTTGTCATGCAACCGATATGGGCATACACGCCAGTGATGATTAACTGGTCGCGTCCACTTTCTTTGAGTTGCTGTTCCAATGGGGAACGGTGAAACGCGCTGTATCGCCACTTCACTAATACGGTGTCATCTTCATCTGGCGCAAGTGCAGCCACCACCGCCTGTTGTTCCGGCGATTTGGTCAGCCCCGGCCCCCACATATCATTCAGTAAGGCCCGGTCTTCAGCAGGCTGGTCTTTTGGCTGCGCGGTGTAATAAACCGGAATCCCCTGCTGCTTACAGTACTCGCGAAGCGCAGCAATGTTATTCACCACCAGGTTGATCATAGGGTTATTTTCCCCCCAGAACCCCACGAAATACTCCTGCATATCGTGAATCAGCAATGCTGCACGGGCAGGGTCAACTTCCCAATTCACTTTGCTAACCGGTAACTCGCTGGCTTCAGGCAATGCGTAAGCCGTTAATTTTGGAATTGCCATTTCATTACTCCTCAGGTTGCATCGCGTTCAGCCATCCAGCGGCGAAGCGCCTTTTTATCCACTTTGCCAACTGCTGTCAGCGGCAGGGCATCCACACACACCACCCGGTCAGGTAATTTATAATCCGCCACACCCAGGCCACGCAGAAAACGCCGAATATCTACTGCCCGTAGCGGTGCTGAGGTAACCAGATAAGCGCAGCTCTTCTCGCCCATTAAAGGGTCGTCAATGCTGACCAGCCCGGCATGCACCACTGATTCATGGCGCTGTAGCAGGTTTTCAATTTCTTCTGCCGCAATTTTTTCACCACCTCGGTTTATCTGGTCTTTCTCACGCCCCTGCACGGTGATATAGCCCGCTTCATCAATGGCAATCAGGTCGCCAGAGCAGTAAAAACCGTCCTGGTCGAAAGCACTGGCATTGTGCTCCGGGCTGTTGAAATACCCACGGAAGGTATAGGGGCCTCGGGTCATCAGCCGCCCCACCTGGCCTCGCGCTAACGGGTTACCGTTTTCATCTGCCACCCAGACTTCGTCATCAGGGCACATAGGTTTGCCCTGAGTGTTGATAATGCGTTCTGGCGTGTCATCCAGCTGGGTGTAGTTCACCAAGCCTTCAGCCATGCCAAATACCTGCTGTAACTGGCAGCCCATTTCTGCCGGAATACGTGCAGCAAGGGCGGGAGACAAACGAGCACCACCAACCTGCAATAACTGCAGTGAAGCCAACTGCTGGTTATTGCCACATTCCGCAATCGCCTGCAGCCACAAGCTGACTGCGGGTGGAACCAGGGCCGTGACATTGATTTGGTGTTGTTCAATTAACGGGAAACACAGAGTAGCATCCGGGTCTGAAGCCAGTACCACACATCCACCAGCAATGAAGACACCCAAAGTTCCCGGTGAACTCATGGAATAGTTATGGGCTGCTGGCAGCGCACACAGGTAACGGGTTTGTGCGCTGAACCCACACACTTCATTACTACGGCGAATGCTGTAGTAATAATCGTTGTGCGTGCGGGGAATAAGTTTCGGCGTTCCGGTACTGCCGCCGGATAACTGGAAAAACGCCACCTGGTCTGCCGGTCCGGGGGCCAGTTCAGTACCACCAGCCGGTTGTTCTATCGCGTCAGCCAGGCTTTGCGGGCCCTGAGCCCCCAACAGTAAAACGGTTCGAATAGAAGCGTGCCGGCTCACAAAATGATCCACGGCTTCGGCATTCTGGTACAGGCTGTGTTGCTGGTCGGCAATCAACAATGTTGGCGAAATTTGTACTGCGTACGCATCCACTTCATTACGCTGATGGCTGAACAACGCATTAACCGGTACCACGCCAATTTTCAGTAACGCGAAGAAGGTGATAAAAAATTCAGCGTTATTGCCCAGATGCACCAGCGCGGTGTCACCCGGTTTGACTCCACGGGCTAACAGGCTGGCAGCCAGGTTGCTGGCGAGCTGGTCGAGTTGCTCGTAACTGAACGACCGTGTGCCATCAACCAATGCAACAGACGGGTTTTCACGCTGGTTTTCAATAATGTCTGTCAGGGGCCGGTCCAGCCAGTACCCCTTTTCCCGGTAACGCCGGGCAAATTCATCCGGCCAGGGTGTAAAAGGAATTGCCATCAGTATGTCCTTGTTAATTAATGCAGCCCGAAAACATTCAGCATGGTGGAGAGCTTAACGCCAGTTTCCTGCCATTCCTTTTCAGGCGACGAAGCAGGCACAATTCCGGCGCCAGCAAACAAGCGTACCTGGTTACCGTTCAGCGCAGCACAGCGAATAGTTACCGCCCACTCACCGTTGCCCTGTTCGTCACACCAGCCAACAATGCCGCCGAACAGTTCACGGTCAAATGGTTCCAGTTCGCGTATCAGTGTTGTGGCGATTTCATGAGGGAAACCGCTTAATGCCGGTGTTGGGTGCAGGCGGCTTGCCAGTGACAAAACGTTGTCACCAGGTTTGGCTATGCCTTTGATGGGAGAGGCCAGGTGCCACAAAGTAGGCGTAGAAATCAGCTGTGGCGTGGCAGGAATTTCCAGTTGCTGGCAGTGCGGCGCAAGTACGCTTTTCATTGCCTGCACCACCAGTGCATGTTCATACTGGTCTTTTTGTGAAGCCAGCAGTTGCTGCCCGGCAACCTTATCCAACCCGGCATCACTGTGGCGGTGCGCTGAACCGGCAAGGGGTAAGGAAGCAAATTCTTCACCGTCTTTACGAACCAGTAATTCTGGGCTGGCACCCAGCAAAACACGCCCGTCAGCCAGCGGTACATGGAAATTAAAACTGCCTGGGTTTTGTGCAATAAGTTGCTGGAGTAGCACAGTGCTATCCAGTGGTGATTGCGCAGTAATATCTATCAGCCGGGATAAGACAATTTTGTCCACCTGTGGCGTATCGGTTAATGCAGCCGCACGGGCGACCATCTGCTCAAACGTCTCTTTTTCCGGGATGGCGTTACGATGCACCACAGCCAGGGGATTCTTTCCAGGCTCATTCATCTGCTGTAACCAGTCTTCACGCGAGAATGCCGACCAGGTTTCAGGAATAAATAACGCACAAGGTTTGCGGGTATCAAAAGGTATTGCCCCTACGACAACAGGCCGGGTCACCCCAGCATTACGCGCCTGACTAAACGCGCCGGATAATGCCTGTTGAAACGGGCTGTCAACCGCCTCTCCACCAGCCAAAGGCAGGGTAATTCGGGAAAAACATCCCTGCGTCACCAGGCTGCGAAATGGCGACATAAAAAAGAAGCTATCGGATCTCAGTGTTGCAGTCATAGACTGAATCCCCACCCTCAAAAACATCAGAGTCACTCATCCTCAATAGTTCTGACTGCTGTCATTTTGCGTTGTGTCAGAACTATCTTTGGGCTTTAGTAGAAATGATAAACACTTTAATAACAATTATCATTTACATATTCTGGTTTGCTACCCTAAAAGCAATGACCAGGGATGTCAACCACACAAACCGCATGAACCGTGGGCTGGCGCAATTTCACACCGTGGCGTTTCTTGCAAAATCAGCCCATTAATCACCGGGAGACATCTGCTGACGTCATTCCGGGTTACCTGCGGCAACCCGCTTTCAGACTTTCCTTACACAGTATTTATGCCTGGCCAGGCGTACCCGATGCAGAAGATACCGTTTCCTGGCGAAAACGGCGCAACTGCCCAAGGGACAACAACAGTATTACCCCAATAATGCACAACACCACTCCACTGACACTTGCCGAGTGTGCTGGCGAAACAACGGCGCCCAACCCACCCAGTACAGCAGCACCAATGGCATCACCAGTGACGTTTTGCGCGGTCCATAAGCCGTTTATCCGGCCCAGCATGTGCTCCGGTGTTTGTGTTTGTAGCAGCGTGTACTGGAGTAGCGCACTGATAGCGCTGAGCCAGCCAAACCCTACCAGGCACACTATGCCGGGCAACCAGGCGGGCATTACGCCAAACAATGCAATGGCAAGAAATGCACCCAAAGTGGTCAGAAGCATCAATAACCCCGGCCGTGGGTGATGAGCCAGGTTACCACTGGTTAATGCCCCCACCGCGGCACCGAGTGGAATAGCCGCATACAACAAACCGATATGCGAAGCTGACATTTGCCAGCCTTCCGCCAGAGAGGGGTACAACACCCTCACGGCACTCGCCATTGTCACCAACCCACCTAGCAATGCGATGCCGCCAATCAGCGGGTTTTTCACCAGGTAATGTCCGGCACCAAGCAGGGATTTAAGCGGGTTTTCCCGCTGCTGAGGCGGAGGCGGTAAACGGGGCAGAAACAGCAAAGGCACCAGGGTGATAAATGTACCCAGCGCCGCCAGGCCATAGTTCCACTCCACACCGCCACTCGCCAGTAACAATCCACCCAGCATTGGCGAAATAACAGACCCAAGGCGAACCGTCAGCATGGTTATCGCCCCGGCCTGCATCAGGTTTTCACGGCCCACCAGAGCCGGTGTTGCTGCCAGTAAAGCCGTGACGCCCAGCGAAGCAAAGAAACCATCCCAGATCCCCAGCAGATAAATCGCCACCAACGATGGCGCTGGCAATAACGCATTAATGCACAACCCAATGAACCCAACACCACAGGTGGCTCGCGCAAAAAGAATCAGCTGTTTACGCTCGTAGCGGTCAGCCAGCACGCCGCCCGTCATCAGGCCAATAAACATCGCCCCACCGGTCAGTGTCACTGCCAGGCCAACCATCCAGGTTGACTGGGTTAATGTTTGAATTTGTACCGGCACCGCCACCCCTAACAACCCAAGGGAAAGGATTGAAATAAACCGGGCAAGAAACACGGCGCGAAAAGCCGGGTGTGTTTTCAGCAAGCTGAGGTTGAGCCACCGTGACGGCTGCTTATTCATGAGGGCTCCCCCAACAATTGACTGATTTGCGGGCCAATGGTGGCAAAGGCATCCGGCGCAATAATCTCGGCATGAGCACACGGCTGGTGATATACCGACAATGTCCCTGTCCAGGGTGTCCAGGCACTGTGCGGCTCAAGCCCACTGGCGAGTGTCTGGTCCGCCACAAACAGCGTGGCATGCCCGTTAAAACGCTGGCTTTGCGCCGTTGCCAGTAAGCGAACGGCATCGGCATAGTTAGTTTCGATAGCGCTGAACAATTCATCGCCCGCATTTTGCCCCTGCTGTGCCGCGATAAAGGCTTCACGTTCATGGGCGATTTTCTCGAGCACTTCCGGGTCGAGTTGCTGGTGGTCCTTGCCTGACCAGTTTTGTGTCTCTGGTGGCCAGGTGTCGAGCAACCCAAGGAAAGCCACGGTTTCTCCCCGTGCTTCCAGCCGGGAGGCCAGCGCATGAGCAAGGGTTCCCCCTAATGAATAACCGAGCAGGTAATAAGGCCCATGAGGTTGGTGCGCAGTTAGCACTGTAAGATGGTGCTCACACAGTTCTTCAAGGGTTGCCGCCGACTGCATTGGCCCTTCCGGGCCTGCTGCCTGAACACCGACCACAGACCAGCATGGCGCCAGGTAGCGGGATAGCACGCTGAACTGCCAGGCAAAACCAGAAGCCGGATGGAAGCAAAACAGCGCAGGCCCGTTGCCTTCCCTCAATGTCAGTAACGGCTCAAAACCGGCGGGCTGAGATGAGGCTGAGTTGCCCTGCCCAAGCGCTTCGCTGAGTTTTTCAACAGTGGAGGCTGCCATGATTTGCCCGGGACGTACCGTTTGCCCAAGCTCGCGGCTCAGTATGGCTGCAAGGCGCATCGCCAGCAGGGAATGCCCACCAAGGGCAAAGAAATCGGCGCTGACATCATTGATTTCACACCCCAGCAATTGTGCAAACGCCCCCGCGACCAGGCTTTCAGTACCCGGCAAAGGTGCGCGCCCATGAGATGGCTGGTGCAGTTGTGGGAGCGGCAGTGCTTTACGGTCCAGCTTGCCGTTAGCACTCAATGGCAAGGCATCAAGCGTAATCAGGACAACGGGCACCAGGTGCGGTGGCAGTTGTTGGCGTACCCGTTCCAGTAACAGGGCTTCATCTGGCACGCAGCCCTCTTCCGCCACCAGGTAACCCACTAACTGGCGGGCATCGCCACCCACATCTGCGGCATGGTTGAAAACACAGGCATGGGAAACAGCCTGGGCAACACCAGGTAAGCCCTGTAATACCGCGTCTATTTCACCCAGCTCAATACGCTGGCCACGGATTTTCAACTGGAAGTCACTGCGCCCCAGGTATTCGACTGCGCCATTGTCCAGCCAGCGAGCCACATCCCCCGTGCGGTACATTCGCTCACCAGGTTCAAATGGGTCGGCAATAAACCGGCTGGCAGTTAAATCAGGGCGATGCATATACCCCTGCGCCAGTTGTATCCCTGTCAGATAAAGGTCTCCGGCCACACCAACGGGAACGGGCTGCATCATGTCATCCAGTATTCGTAACCCGGTATTCCAGACCGGAAAACCGATTGGCACACTCGGTGTTGTCACTGCCGCCAGCGTTTCGCCATAAGCCGGGTACCAGGAGACATCTACTGCAGCTTCTGTTGGCCCGTACAAGTTATGGAGCGCCACACCAGTCAGCTGTTCCCACTCACGGCATAGCCCCGTGGGAAGCGCCTCTCCACTGCAAAAGACCTGGCGTAATGACTCACAATCCTGGCAACTCTCTTTGGTAGAAAGCGTGGCAACAAACGCCGCCAGCATGGAAGGCACAAAGTGGGTGGTTGTCACCCCATAATGGCGGAAAAACTGCAGCATCATTTCCGGGTCACGGTGAGCATCAGGCTCAGCCATCACCAGTTTTGCCCCGGCGATAAACGGCCAGAAGAACTCCCACACCGAGACATCAAAACTGCAGGGTGTTTTCTGTGCAACAACATCATTCGCCGTCAGGACATAGTGGTCCTGCATCCAGAGCAGGCGGTTAACAATTGCCGTTTGCCCCACCATAACGCCCTTCGGCCTGCCGGTAGACCCGGAGGTAAAGATAATGTAGGCCGTATGTTCCGGGCGAGAGAGTGCCAAAGGCTTGGTTCCCTGCGCAGGCAAAAGTGTGTCATAGCAAAGAGATACTGGCACGCCGCTATGCTGGAAACGTTCTTGTTGTTGTCTGGTGGTAATCAGTACCGCGGGCCGGGCATCTTCCAGCATCATATGCAGGCGTTCGTCCGGGTAGCCGGTATCCAGCGGGAGCCAGGCTGCCCCAACTTCCACAATGGCATGCAAGGCCAGTGTCAGGAAGACGGAACGTGGCAAAGCGACAGCAACACAATCCCCCGGGCGAACCCCCTGTTGGCGTAACAGATGCGCCAGAGCAACCACCTGCTCACGCATTTCCCGGTAACTCAGGCTGGTACGGGCATCAACCAGCGCAGTCGCATTTGGCGTTTTGTTCGCCTGGCGCACCAGCAGTTCGCTTAATGTGGTGAGTGGGATGGGTGCCTCAGTCTGGTTAATGCAGGCCAGTTGAGTCTGTTCTTCTTCGAGCAGCATCTGGCTGTCACCACAGCGCAAATCCGGGTTGGCAGCAAACTGACTGAGCAACAATGGCAGGCGTTGCATATGACGGGAGAGGCTTTCTGCCTGGTAGCGGCGGGCATTAGCCAGTAATTCAATGCCGAACGCACCACCCGCTTCACCAGGTAACAGCACCAGTTCCAGATCATTGACCGGGCCGGTTGCCAGGATATGTGTTTTGCCGCGCAGGCCGTCCATATCAACCTGGTAATCAAAGACTTTTACGTTAAACACCGGGCCATACAGCGGTTCATGGCTCACTACACGCCCGGTATCCCGCAGGATCTGTTCGGTGTCGTAGCGCTGGTGGCGGCGCATTTGCTTTAATTTACCCGCCAGTGATTGCGCCAGTTCAGCCAAGGTTTGGTTAGGGTCAATCGTGACCGCCAGTGGCAGCACATTGAGTACCGGCCCGGTCGAACTCAACGCGGCCGATCCCATACGCCGCATAAAAATAAACCCGGCGGTATAATCACGCCGCCCGGATAAACGCCCCAGCCACAATGCCACCAAAGCCAGAACCATATCTTCCCGGCGACACCCCGGTACAGCTCGCATCAGTTGGTTAAATACCTCTGCATCAGCTTGCTGAACCAGTTTTAAAATCCCGGCACCAGACGCGTTCCCCTGTAATGGGACCTCAGACAATGAAACAGCAGGAGGAAGTTGCTGTGCTTCATGGCCCCAAAATGCGTTATCCCGGACACGGGCCTCACTTCGCTGGTAATGCTGGTACTCTTCCACAACATCAGCAAAGGGGGTAAAGGGCGAAGCAGGAAGAGATTCACCACGCAACAATGCGCGGTAAATCGCGGTAATGTGCTGAGTTATGGCCACAAAGCTGAAACCATCCACCAGCAAATGGTGATAGCGCTGATACCAGTACCAGCGGTTGTCGCCCACGCGATAAATATGGTGGCAAACTAGCGGGCTACCGCTATCTACGCGCAGATCCTGGTTTAAATCTTGCTGCATTAACGCCAACGCCGCGTTGTGGGGCTCAGAGTTATGGCGTAAATCAGTCAGGCTCGGGGCTGGGAAAACCAGTGAATCATCCACAGACTGCCAGACTTCGCCTTCAGACTCATGGAAGCGCAGGTGCAGGGTATCTACCTGTGCCAGCCCATTCTCAATGGCCCTGGATAGCAATGCAGCATCCAGTTCCCCTTCTAACTCGACATAATGTGCAACACTCCATTCGCTTTTCTGTGAAGAGAGCTTTTCCGCCATCCAGATGCCGGGTTGTGCCGCCACTAAAGGTAAATTCATGCATTCACCCCTTCACAACTCACCTGATTATGAGGATGAAGGGACTGCCATTGTGCTCGCAGCCAGGTGTCGCAGTCTGCCTGTGTCTGCGCATTACAGGCAACGTGCCAACCCTGTGGCAGCACACATTGCTGCGGCCACAAACAGTATTGTTGTTGTGCGTTACACAAAATCAAAAACAGCCCTTGCGGGTTATCGAAGGGGTTGCTGAATTCCATACCAAGCTCCTGTCATGAAAAACACGGTTTACTGACCAAAAGCGATGACCAGAGGGTTTTTAATCCACGGGTTAGCCCACCGCGCCAGCAAAGCGCATCATGTCCGCCATCAAATTGACGCCACAAAACTTCGTGCTGTGTGTGTTGTAGTTGTGTATACATAGCCTGGTTAGCCCGAAAGATAAGGGGCTCACGCAAACCTGCTTCAAGGATTATGCGAGGGTGGCCCACAGGGATCTGTCCGCTTTTAATCTGGCGAATAAGTTCGCCATCCATATTTTCCCCCCGGTTGGGCCACCAGTAAGAACCAGAGAGACTAAGCGCGCAGCCAAAATGATCAGGCCAGTGTAGTGCGGCATAGAGAGATGCCAGGCCACCAAAACTTTGTCCGGCAACCACGGTATTTTGTGGGCCAGGATGGAAGGGTTCGAGTTGCGCAATATGAGGTAATAATTCGTTTTTCACTGCCAACCAGAAATCCTGATTGCAGGGTAATTCACGGCTGCGATGAGCGGTGTCTATCGCATCGATCAGCACATAGACCGCAGCAGGCAGTTGCCCGGCCAGAGTCAGTGATTGCAGTACAGGCCAGACAGGCATGCTCTGCGCCCAAAACTCGCCATCCAGCAATATTGCAAGTGGCCGTTCGGCAGGATCAGATGCCTCACCAGTGGTGTACACCCAAACCCGGCGGGTATTGTGCAAATGTTCGCTGTGCCAGTTAATACACAGTGGCTCGGTATAAGCCACTTGCGTGTTCTTCCAACCCGGCTGTTCCGGGGCATTCGGGAGTTCCAGGCCAGAAACAGGATGGCCGCGGCCACCACGCCAAAATAACGGGTTTAACGGGTCGGCAATCGCCTGGGGCAATAACCGCCGCCAGCCTTCACGCAGCGCCATTTTATCGCTCATATCCCCTTGCATTACGGCTTCACTAAAGTCGTTGTCGCTTATTGAAGGGATAAAGCAATAGCTGCCACGCCAGCTTGAACTCAATGAGGTAGACCATGTCCAGGCATCTGTTCCCGGAATACGTTGCAGGGATTGTGGGACTGCACGCTGATGGTGATCAGTGACACCCGTAATGTAGAGCCATACCCGGCGGACAGGCGAAGTGGACTCATCTCCCTGGGGATCGCGCCACCAAAATGTTACCCGGCACTTATCCGTACCTTCAGACACCCACTCCGGGCTTTGTTTGTATTGCCACCACGCGTGGCTGCCAGGTGCCAGTTCCATTGCACAATAACCTCATCGATAAAATGGTTTTTCTAACTGTAACAGAAATCGCACATTATAGTATTGATAATAATTTTCATTTTCAATGGTATTCTGATTCTCATAGCTGAATTAGGAAATGGCTAAAAAATATCAAAAACCCCTGTTTTTAATAGGAATTAATTTATTGTGGGCATCAACATTTGAAGAGGTTTTTGGATTAACAGAAGCAGGCGGGTTTTCGTTGTGGGGAGGTAAGCCATGGAGATTAAACCAGAAAAACCACAGTTCAGATTTTTCTGGCTGTACTGTCAGTTCCGGGCCATTATTTGGTCAGATCGGCAGTCATATGAACTCTGTTGTTCATATTCGCTTCTGTGATGTGGTAAGAAGCGCCTTCTTGCTGTGCTTTTGCAGCAATTTTTGCTTCAGCGCCATCCAGCGTATCCGCAGTCACACTGACTGATTGCGCAAAGCTTGCAAATGAAACCAGAGTAAGAGCAGCGGCGGCAGCGATGGTTTTAATATTTTTCATGGTCATATTCCTTCATTTTTTCAATTAACTAATACGTGTGATTTGGTTGAACGATGTCTTATCGTCGATGCATATATAGTAACCATTGAAATTATATTTATGGTAACTAAAAGTGCGCTTATAATTTTCAATCGCACATATTAATAAAAATTATGGGGTATATAAGAAAGAAGTAATGAAGGAATATGATTTAAAATCAATTCATTAAATGATGTTAACCAGAGTAAAACAGAAGGTGCCGCCGGAGTTCTGCCTGATGAGCACTTAACAGTGAGCAAGGTAAGCGCCCTGCTCACTGGTTGATGAAGATTATTCTTCTTCGCCGAAGAACCAATACCCCTGATTTACCAGAGCAGTCAGCTCGGTTACAAATGCCGGGTTATCCAACCCGTTGCCCAGTTCCTGCTCGCCAACAGTTGTGTAACGGCACAACGCGTCTGCGGCCTTATCATCACTGGTGTTCAGCGCTTCACTGTGAACAAAGAACTGATCGCCAATATGTAAAACCCGCAGCCCACTAAGCCTTGTCAGAACTTCACCGGAACGCAAGGCATTCACCACTTCATCAGCCTGGTAGGCCGGTTCTGGCGGTGCAATATCCAGTTCATGGCGCGGTGTGGTGGCAAAACGGCCAAACCATTGCGCAAAGTCTTCGGGCTGGTTGATCACATCGAGCATCATCTTGCGCACCCGATCCAGTTCATAGTTTTCTACTCTTCCGGGGTGCTCGCGGCATGTCAGATCCGGATCACTGTAATGTTCACCACCCAGATCATTTTCCAGCGCATAATCCGCAAAACTGCTGATCAGATCGCGCCCATTAGGGCCACGAAAACCAACGGAGTAATTTAATGCTGTCTCGTGGGTAAAACCGTCATGGGGGAATCCGGGTGGGATGTAAAGGATATCGCCAGGTGCCAGGTCTTCATCAATGATTGGTTCAAACGGCTCAACATGCAGTAAAGCCGGATGCGGGCAGAACTGCTTCAGTGGCAGTTTATCCCCTACCCGCCAGCGGCGGCTGCCCATCCCCTGAATGATAAAGACATCGTACTGATCGATATGCGGGCCAACGCCACCACCAGGGACTGAAAAGGAGATCATCAAATCATCAAGCCGCCAGTCCGGCAGCACCCGAAACGGGCGAACTAATTCTGCCGATGGCGCATGCCAGTGGTTCACTGCCTGTGCCAGTAAAGACCAACCCGTTTCACCCAGGTGGTCAAACTGTTCGAAAGGACCGTTCCAGGCCTGCCATTCCCCATTCTGCAGGCTCACAATACGGCTGTCGACTTCAGCTTCCATTGCAAGGCCTGCCAGTTCATCTGGCGTAATAGGATCGACAAAGCCCGGCAAAGCATTTTTTAAGATAACCGGTTTTTTCTGCCAGTAAGTTTCCAGAAATTCCGGCCAGTTAAGATTGAGTTGGTAAGCCATTCATGTGTACCACGCAAGGGAAATGGGGGCTGATTATAAAGAGGTGTGGTCGTGGGGCTCTTTGCTGTGGGTCAAACCTGCGCGCGAAAGAAAGGGAATGACAGGAAGCCAAAACTCAAAGGCTTCCTGTCATTGCTTTAGAATTCTGCGTCAATATCTACAACAGAAATCAATTTGTGATTCACAAATTCTTTAATACCCAACCCGGTTAGTTCACGTCCATAGCCTGAGCGGCGTACACCACCAAAGGGCAGATCAGCTTTCACACGTGTTGGGTGATTAATGTAAACCATCCCGGTGGATATTTTAGTAGCCAGTTCCGCACCACGCGATGTATCGCGTGTGAAAATAGAGCCACCAAGGCCAAACGGAGAATCATTGGCGATCCGCACAGCGTCAGCTTCATCTTTCGCACGCAGTATCATTGATACCGGGCCAAAAAACTCCATGTAATAAGCCGGGTTATCCGGTGTTACATCAGTGAGAATGGTGGGTTGAACAAACGCGCCCTGGGTGGGTACTTTTGGCCCTACTTCCAGTGCATGTGCGCCATGGGAAATCGCCAGTTGGATTTTTTCTTTAACTTCATCTGCCGCCTGTTGTGAGGAAAGCGGTGCCAATGTTGTTGCCGAATCCAAAGGATCACCCGCTTTCAGCGCCGCCACACCCGCCGTGTAGCGTTCAAGGAACGCATCATAGACGTCATCAACAATAATCATCCGCTTGGAAGAAACACAAACCTGACCACCATTCCAGTGGCGGCCAAATACAGCCCATTTTGCTGTTTTTTCCAAATCAGCATCTGCCAGCACAACAAAGGCATCTGCCCCACCTAATTCAAGGGTGGATTTTTTCAGTGCTTTTGCAGCCTGTGCCGCCACAGTGGCACCGGCCCCTTCAGAACCCGTGAGCGCCACCCCTTGTACATGTGGATCATTGAGGATTTGCTCAATATGGTGACGGGCTGCGTACAGGTTGATAAACCCACCATCAGGCAGGCCAGCATCATGCATGAGTTTTTCAAAACGAGCCGCACTTTGCGGAACATTCGATGCGTGTTTAAGAAGAATGGTATTCCCGGCGGAAAGTTGTGGTGCAATGATACGAGCAATCTGGTAGTACGGGAAATTCCAGGGCTCAATTGCCAGCAGCACACCTAACGGTTCATGAACAATTTTCGCTGTGGCTTCCTGGGGGTTAGCTACTGGTAAGATTTCCGGTGCCAGTAGTTTTTCCGCATTTTTAACGTAATATTCAAAAATCTGGGCAGACAGCTCTACTTCAGCCAGCGCTTCGCTATACAGTTTGCCCATTTCAAGCGTTAATAAACGCGCAAATTCGTCTTTTTGTTTACGCAGTAAATTGGCTGCATTTTGTAAGATTTCACCGCGCTGTGAAAATGAAACATTACGCCATGTGGTGAAGGTATTATGCGCCCTGGCAATAGCATCTGTGACTTCTGCATCAGTAGCGTCTGGGAATGTTTTAATAACTTCCCCGGTGAAGGGGTTGGTTGTTGCATATGCCATGGAAATTCTCCTTAAAAAAATAATAAGCCACATAAAGTGGCACCCTTTTTTATCTCATTGAGCGTTTCCGGGCCCGGCAAGTAACAATCGCTGGCCAAACTTAACTCGCACTGTATCAGCATGGCACAAATCACCGTATGTAACCGGGAGCACCACACATAATGTAAAAATAGTAGCCAGTATGTATCATAAGAGAAATCCAGAAGTTTTGTTGGTGTTACTCAGAATTATTGAATATTCACATAAATGGTTTACCTCATTTATTATTCGCGCCCTTTATGACCTGTTTTTATTTATATCCATCCTCTATAAAGCAGCAGAAAAATCTGTAAACACCATTACTCGCCACGCGCAATAAACAACATAACTTACTGTTATATATAAAAAAAATATAAACCACATATTACAAAATAAAATATAAAACCATATTAATATAATAAAATATTTGTAATACAAATGATGTTTATACCTTGAACATTTAGCCTCAATGGGTTGATAATACCTCCAATCTGATAACATTTTGTTTACTTCATGTTATTGCCATTCTCTTTTTAGGGAGTTTTTTATGTCGAAAAGCATTGCAAACTTTATTACCGAAACACTTGATAAAGCAGGTGTTAAACGTATTTGGGGCGTGACAGGCGATTCATTAAATGGCATCAGCGACAGCCTGAGAAAATTAGGTACAATTGAGTGGCTGGGTACCCGCCACGAAGAAACAGCTGCATTTGCCGCAGGTGCTGAAGCCCATATCACAGGCGAATTGTCTGTATGTGCTGGTTCTTGTGGCCCGGGTAATATGCACTTAATCAACGGACTATTTGATTGCCACCGTAACCGTGTTCCGGTGCTGGCTATTGCCGCACATATTCCTTCTGCAGAAATTGGCACAAATTATTTCCAGGAAACTCATCCGCAAGAACTCTTTAAAGAATGCAGTGTTTATTGCGAATTAGTTTCCAACCCGGAACAAATGCCTTATTTGCTGGAAACGGCTATGCGCCAGGCTATTCTTCACCGTGATGTCAGCGTATTAGTCTTGCCGGGCGATATTGCATTAAAAGCAGTTCCTGAAGGAGTTGAACCGAAATGGAATGTACCTAAACCTGCCTATTACCAGCCTCAGCAGTCAGATCTTGCTGAACTGGCCGAAAAACTCAATAACAGTGCCAAAATCACCTTAATGTGTGGTGCCGGCTGTGCTGAATCCCATGAGGAAGTGGTCGCACTGGCTGAAAAATTACAGGCACCAATCGTTCATGCCATGCGCGGTAAAGAATATATCGAATATGACAACCCTTATGACGTTGGCATGACTGGTTTAATCGGGTTTTCATCGGGCTACCACGCAATGCGCCAGGCCGATACCGTTTTACTGCTTGGCACCAGTTTCCCATACCGTGCGTTCTACCCGGAAAATGCCAGCATACTGCAAATCGATAACAACCCGGCATCTTTGGGCCGGCATACCCAGATAGACCTCGGTGTATTGGGTGACATCAAGTCCACACTGAAGGCACTTCTGCCTATGATTAACAGTAATCACGGTTCCTCCCACCTGGAACAGTGTGTGGCAAATTACACCGAAGCGCGTAAAGGCCTGGATGAGCTGGCTAACGGGAAAACCGCCTATGACCTGATTCACCCGCAGTACCTAGCGCGCCTGGTGAGTGAAGAAGCGGCCGACGATGCGGTATTTACTTGCGATGTGGGTACTCCGACATTATGGGCAGCACGTTACCTGAAAATGAATGGGAAGCGCCGTTTAATTGGTTCGTTTAACCACGGCTCAATGGCTAACGCGTTGTCACAGGCAATGGGAGCACAATCTGTCGACAGAAAGCGCCAGGTTGTCGCACTGTGTGGCGATGGGGGCTTCTCCATGTTAATGGGGGATTTGTTGTCCCTTAACCAGTTGAAACTCCCGGTAAAAATTGTGGTGTTCAATAACCGTTCTTTGGGCTTTGTTGCCATGGAAATGAAAGCTGGCGGTTACCTTTCCGATGATACCAACCTGGAAAACCCAAGCTTTGCCGCCATTGCCGAAGCCTGCGGCGTAAAAGGTATTCATGTTGGGAAACCTGAAGAGTTGCCTGGCGCACTGAAAGAAACCCTGGCACATCCGGGCCCTGTAGTTCTGGAAGTGGATACAGCTAAACAAGAACTGGCTATGCCGCCACAAATTAAGATGGAGCAAGCGAAAGGCTTCAGCCTGTATATGATGAAAGCGCTGCTCAATGGCCGTGGCGATGAAATTATTGAGCTGAGCAAAACCAACTGGCGCAGATAAGTGCCAGTAGCAGAAAGCCATATCAAACACGGCTTTCTGCTCCCTCCAAAGAACAGGGATTAGGTTCAACTGCTTATTGATACTTTTGACTATCTTCGGAATGACATCATGGTTACATGGCCTACTGCTGCATCTGTTAATTCACAGCAAAATAGTAATGAATTAATTTCAGTATTAAATCAAATTGTTGGTAATAAATATGTCTTAACGGATGCTGAAAGTACCAGACAGTACCGTACAGGTATTCGCTTTGGGAGTGGGAACGCCCTTGCCGTTGTTTGCCCTGGGTCACTCATTGAGCAATGGCGTGTTCTGAAAGCCTGTATAAACGCAGGTGTAATTGTTATTTCTCAGGCATCAAATACTGGCCTAACCGGTGGTTCAACACCTGATGGTGATGATTATGACAGGGATATTGTGATTGTCAGTATGACCAGGATGAAAACTATTCATGTTATCGAAGACGGCCGACAAGTTATCTGTTTGCCAGGTTCCACCCTGGATCAATTAGAAACTGTACTACGCCCACAAGGAAGGGAACCTCACTCCGTTATTGGTTCAAGCTGTATTGGCGCATCAGTCTTCGGTGGGGTTTGTAATAATTCTGGTGGCGCATTGGTACGCCGTGGCCCAGCCTATACTCAAATGTCGCTATTTGCGCAGGTTGATGAGCAGGGCGAACTGCATTTAGTCAACCACTTAGGTATCTCATTAAGTGGTTCAGAAGAAGATGTTCTTCAGCGTATTGAACAAAGAGATTTTAGCGACGCAGATGTTGAAAATGACCTGGGGAATTGTTCCGATCACGATTACGAAACCTACGTACGCCAAATCGATGAAAATACGCCAGCTCGATTTAATGCCGATCCACATCGTCTGTATGAATCATCTGGCTCTGCCGGGAAAGTTATGGTGTTTGCGGTACGTCTTGATACTTTTCCTATAGAGAAAGATCCACAGGTTTTTTACATAGGCACCAACGATCCGCAGGAGTTGACGGATATACGCCGTCATATCCTCTCAGAGTTTAAACAACTCCCTATTTCAGGTGAATACTTGCATCGTGTCGCTTTCGATATTGCTGAAAAATATGGTAAAGATACCTTTTTAATGATCCACTATTTGGGGACTTCACGCTTACCGAAACTCTTCGCCTTAAAAGCGAAGATGGACAATATTTTTAATAAACTAAAATTTTTTCCGTCCAATTTTACAGACAGAATCATGCAGTTCGCCAGTTCATTATTTCCTAAACATTTGCCATTAAGAATGCGCGAGTATCGGGATAAGTTTGAGCACCATTTGCTGCTTAAAGTCTCAGCCTCAGGTAAAGAGGAAGCCCGGGATTTTTTATCCCATTATTTTGCCAACAGAAGCAGTGATTTTTTTGAATGCACCAAGGAAGAAGGCACCAAAGCTTTTTTACATCGCTTCGCCGCTGCCGGTGCTGCAAACCGTTACCGTGCGGTACATACTCAGACAGTAGAAAACATACTTGCACTGGACATCGCACTGCCAAGAAATACTCAGCAATGGTGTGAAACGCTGCCTGATGAAATTGAAAAACCGATTTTACTGAAACTCTATTACGGTCACTTCCTGTGCCATGTGTTTCACCAGGATTATATTGTGAGTAAAGGCCATGATTGTCTGGCTCTCGAACACAAAATGTGGAAACTGTTAGATATCCGTGGAGCGGAGTACCCTGCCGAGCATAATGTTGGACACTTATACGTCGCCAAGGATGCACTGAAAAATCATTACCAGACATTGGATCCCTGTAACTGTTTTAATCCAGGGATTGGGCATACATCAAAATATAGTCATTATCACAAACACCCTGAAGAATAGTGCCGGAATCAGTACGAAATAAACAGATTATGCTACAGGATGGGTATATAAGGCTGGTCATCAGTGCAGTTCCAATTATTCCATTACGTGTTGTGTTTTTGTTGTTCGCACCAAAACTTGCCTGGCGATATAACCTTAACCATCTTTACCGGTTTTTTTACGGACAAAAAGAAAGGCACCGAAGTGCCTTTCTGTTTTAGCTTTACTAACCCGTTAATTCATAACCAAATATCAGGCAACTTCATCAACCATATTACTGCCCTGATTCGCTGACAATGTTGAGGCAAAATTCTGCAAAACAGAACTGAGCGTGGCATTGCTGCTACTTTGCCCCAGGCTGGCGAGCATAGAGCTGAAAGCACTTTGCAGATCACTAATTTCAGTGCCTGATGATGAACTGGTAGAGGAGCTGGAAGAAGAGGCCAGCTGGCTAATCAGCGCATTCAGGTCAGTCTGCATCGGGTTTTCTGATGACGAATCAGATATGGCTGCAGGTGGTGGTGGCGGTGGTGCATCCGTATCTGCCTCCTGAGCGGCAGGTGCGGACATACTGTGCATAGCAGCCATCAAAACCTGGATAAACTGCCCCACAGCCTGTTCTGTATCTGCTGTTGATATGGTACTGGAAGTATCAGTAGTAGTGGTATCTGCACTACTGAGTGTGATGCCAGACTCAGAAAGTGCATTAGCCAGTGCACTGTAGATGCCACCACTGCCGGAATGGCGTGTGGTAGCCTGTTGCACTTCAGACAGATCAGTTGTTGCCAAAACACTACTGGTACTACTGACTGAAGGGATATACGACAAGGGATAAGTCGTGTACCCCGATAGTGATGAGACCATTGTCAAATCTCCAGATATGTTCATGAACGAACGGAGGAGTGCCAGAAGCAAGTCCTTTCAGGCATGTATATTGCCCCAGCCAATACATGCAACCAACACGAACAACTGTGCGGGAAGGTTGTTTGCATTAAGCCGGGCACAAAGCCGCGAGTGATACAGCCTGGTGGACTGGTTTAGCACATGTGCGTTGCAGGTATGCATTGCACAGCCTTAAGGCAAATCACCCAAAGGTGAAATAGCCAGTTACAGCTTCTGTTTCATTGAACAAAGGACAACAAACCCAATAAAAATAAACCCAATAAGAATAAATACGTTATGGCAGTATTTATAACCTGAGAGAGATAACTGGCTCCTTCCCACCCCCAGGTAATTTTTATCATTTCCCTTTTGTCAGGCTGGAAAAAAACAGACTGACAGTAAGATTTAACCAAAATTAAGCGCCAGCCAATCACAGGAATAGCGATGAAAAAAGATACTGATTTGCTGTTTTACCCAGGCTTAAATAGTGTTTAATGCCAGACAAACACAAACCAGTCATGGTTTGTGCGAAAGGAAAGGTACGAAGTAGAAAGCGACAAGGTAAGCGGTTAATAACAGTCCCGGATAAACGAGAAGGCCTGAAATGCTCTGGCCCATGCCTGCCGCAGGCATGCATGAGAAATGGCGATATTTCACCCCCGGCAGAGGTGAAATATAGAAGCAGCACTCAGCAGATCACTATTGAAGAAAGCAAATAGCCGGGCATCAATGATTGCTATGCTTAGTCATGGATTTTTACACCCAGGCAGCCACGAACAAATTCAGGATTAAAGTGTTTTACTGCTTCGCCGACATAGCCTAAATCAAGTGAAGCGATTTGAGCCATTTCGTTATTCGCCAGTTTGAAATCCCAAATAGCAAAATTCTCTTCAATACGTTCCTGACGAGTGGATTTCGGGATAACCGTTACACCACGTTGCACATTCCAACGCAAAATAACCTGAGCAATGGTTTTGTTATGGGCCCTGGCAATGCTTTGCAGCATTTCGTTTTCATAAGGGTTATGCCGACCACCCGCTAACGGAGCCCAGGCTTCAGGCTGAACGTTGTAGTGCTTCATGGTTTCAAGTGCATCAGGTTGTGCAAAGTAAGGATGTAATTCAACCTGGTTCACCATGGGTTTGATTCTGACTGTTTCGCAGAAGTTTGCTAATACATGCGCATAAAAATTGGATACCCCAATCGCTTTCAGTTTCCCGGCATCATATGCGTCTTCCAGAGCGCGCCACGCACTGAAATAATCCCCCATTGCCTGGTGCAGCAAGTAGAGGTCAAAATATTCTAACCCCGATTTTTTTAGCGATGCCCCGATACCGGCTTTCGCCATATCGTAGTTAGCCATATCTTGTACCCACAGTTTTGAAGTAATAAATAACTCCTCACGGGTACACAGACCTTCTGCGATAGCTTCACGCACAGCATCACCAACAGCATCTTCATTGCCGTAAACAGCTGCGGTATCAATAAGACGATAGCCTGCCCGAATAGCACTCAGCACGGACTGTTTGCATTCTTCTTTATCGGTGACCTTAAACACACCAAAACCTGCCATCGGCATTTTAAGGTTGTTGCTTAATACTGAATATTCCACAGTGTGTTCCTCTGCCATGTCAAAGTAACATTCTAGAATAAAAGTACCCATGCAATTAATATGCAAAATACGATATGACTTGTGAGCAGAACTCATTAATCAGACACCCGTTGTTTGCGGGCAAAGCGGAGAATTTGCAGAAGGATTACGTTTGCCAGCAAATCAAAACAACCTCCCTAACAACGCACCACTGACTGGAACTGCCCCGGTGTCATCCCCATAAACCGCCTGAAAACCATAATAAATGCGCTCACATTCTCATAGCCCACCAATAAAGCAGCCTGAGAAACCGGTGTACCACGCTGTAAATATTCCAACGACCGGAGCACCCGCGCCTTTTGCTTCCACTGGCTGAATGTTAACCCTGTCTGCTGCATAAAAAGCCGGCTTAATGTCCGCACACTTAACCCAGCCTGTTTAGCAAGGTCTGGCTGAGATAAAACATCCCCGGAGCCCGCTAATACAAGCTGCGCAACCTGTTTTGCCCGTGTATCTGCAGGAAGAGAAAGTTGCGACAACGCGGGTGTGGCCAGTTCGAGTTCATCCACCAGAACCTGTTCCAGGTGCATTAAGTGTGGTGAATGAACACCAGCCTGAGCCCGTTCACTGACCCTCTGTAATAACAACTGCAAAAAAGGGGAAGCGGTGCGGATACAGGGCAACAAGGGAAGCAGTAATGTTCCTGCAGGGTTGCAGTACAGAATCTCTCCACGGGCATCCACAGGCACCCAGGCACTGTGTGGTATTTCTGCCGGGATCCACCCTATAGCCCCGGGTGTTACCGCCCACTGCATGTGTTCAGACTCAATCATGATAATACCCCTTGTAACCCAGTACAGTTGCCCGGTTGAATGCCGGTGGCTGGGGGTATGGTGTTTCGCTGTATGGTTCAGGGGCTCTGTGCTTTCTATCATGTTGGCCGATTTGCGTTATTGATTGTCACCTTGGGGTTACCCTGGCTGAACAGGCCTGGCATACCCTTCGGTAACAGTAAAACACATGAGGTAGCGCATATGACAAATCATATCCCATTAATAACTCAGGCACTTGAAGCGGTAATTTGCAGCCCTGAGCATAACGCAAAGACAATTGAGTCTTTTTTTGCCCCAAACTACCAACAGAAAGTGAACGGAATTGAGCTTGATTACCCTTTGTTTGTTGCACATATGGCTCAGCTAAAGCAACTCGGCAAAACCATGGAACTCCACATTCTGGCCATTGCACAACAAGGGAATAAGGTGCTGACTCACCATATTGTCGGGGTTTCAAAAAAAAGTGGTGGGCATGCCATAACAGAAGTATTTGCCTGTTTCACGGTGGATAACGGGCGAATTAGTGGTTGCCAGGAACTCACCCGGCTTATTGAAGGGCAGGAAGAAGATAAGCATTTGGGAAGTGTACACTGAGCAACTCTGGTACCTGAATGTGTATAGGTTTTTGAGCGTTAAGCACAACCACACCAGCAGCGAGTCAATCAGAGCGGGGTGTAGCAACCAGACAATAACAACCGCGACGGGCCAAAACAGATGCCAATACGAAGGGGGTTTATCTCCAAGGGACTCAAAGGCCGTTAAAGCAATACCGGGCAGGCAAGCCGCCAATACTGGCTGTAGGTAATGTACCCAGGCAAAGCCTTCGCTCCATCTCAACCCAATCAGCCCCGCCTGGACCGCGCATGCTCCAACAAAGAGCAAAAACCACAAGCCTCCCTGATTTCTCAGGAGATGAACAAACAGAAGGGCAAGAACACCTGCAATAATGAATGGGAGTGGGACAGATAGCATCATCAGAGAAACCTTTTACCGGTCTATTCCATGCAATTGAGCCAATCGGGAGTATTTTTCTTTTTAATAGGATAGCGGCAACAATGGCATATTCCTGGCGAATTTAAAATGATAGGTAAACAGAGGTTAGCGTCATCTGCTTTTATTCTCAGGCCCTTTATTTTGTAAGTTGGCGCTTCCCCCCATCGATTTTTGCTTTCCAGTTGTAGCTCAACATTCTTTATCGTGCGCCAGTGTTTGGCAGGAACAACCCGAGCGCTGTTTGAAAAACGAATGGCGATGCAGTGGATGTGATGCAGTGGATGTATTGTTGCAGAGGCGCAATCACGAGGTAAAAGCTGGATGAGTAATAGTTGCGAAGTTTAACTGGCAGTAGAAATTCTTGGAGCGGGCGAAGGGAATCGAACCCTCGTATAGAGCTTGGGAAGCTCTCGTTCTACCATTGAACTACGCCCGCATCTGAAGTGCGTAACGCATTATAGACATTTGAAATTGATTAACAAGAGCCGCACGAACTGAGTGCTGGCATTTTAAGCAACCGCCCTGCTTAGCAGGACGGTGATTTCCCTTGAGGGGGCAAGTAACGCAGTGGATCCAGTGCTGTCGCTTTGTAGCGTATCTGGAAATGCAGTTTTACTGAGTTGGTACCTGTGCTGCCCATAGTGGCTATCTTCTGCCCGGCCTTCACCTGCTGGCCATTGGTAACCAGCATGCTCTGATTATGACCATAAGCAGTAATGTAGTTTTCATCATGCTTAATCAGAATCAGGTTGCCGTAACCCCGCAACTGGTCGCCGGCATAGACCACACGCCCAGCCGCCGCCGCATAGATTGGTTGCCCACGAGTACCTGCGATATCAATGCCTTTATTGCCGCCATCTTTACTGGACCAGCCATCAACCACTTTACCCTGTGTAGGCCAGCGCCAGCATTTATTACCGGGGGAAGGCCAGTTGGCAGGGGCCAGTCTTTCCGGTTGCGACGCGCTGCTGTTACGTGCAGTTGTGGTGGCTTTGGTTGATGCCTTCGGCGTCACCGTTTTACTGGATGATGAGCCGCTCAGGCGCAAACGTTGCCCAACCTGGATGGTATAAGGCGATGAAATGCCATTAAGACGGGCAAGCGTACCCACTGAATTGCCTGAACGCAGTGCGATGCGATACAGCGTATCACCACGCTGGACGGTGTAAGTTGAACCAGAAATTGGCGTATTGTTGCGGGATGCACTCCCGGAACAGGCAGCCAGAGACAGGGCTAAAAACAGACAGATAATTGGCCGGAGCCAATGTGAAAAAGTTATTCCCGAACTCACGCACTCTCCTCTGGATCTATTCAGATAGCTTCCGATGCTGATGGCAAGACGGTAAACCAGGCCGAACGATAGCGAGAAAACGCTCCCCAAATGGGGAGCGTTAGCGGATTATTTCACCGGGCGCATAGCCGGGAACAGGATAACGTCACGAATGGTATGGCTGTTGGTGAACAGCATAACCATACGGTCAATCCCGATACCCAAACCTGCAGTTGGTGGCAGACCATGTTCCAGCGCAGTGACATAGTCTTCATCGTAGAACATGGCTTCGTCATCACCGGCGTCTTTCGCAGCAACCTGCTGAGCAAAACGATCAGCCTGATCTTCAGCATCATTTAACTCGGAGAAGCCATTACCAATTTCGCGACCGCCAATAAAGAATTCAAAACGATCGGTAATTTCCGGGTTTTGATCGTTACGACGCGCCAGTGGCGAAACTTCTGCCGGGTATTCGGTAATAAACGTTGGCTGGATCAAATGGCTTTCTGCCACTTCTTCGAAGATCTCGGTCACTACGCGGCCCAGACCCCAGCTTTTCTCAACTTTAACACCGACAGACTCAGCAATTGCCACCGCTTTCGCCATATCGTCCAGATCCGCCATATCAGTTTCCGGGCGATATTTTTTGATAGCTTCACGCATGGTGAGTTTTTCAAAAGGTTTGCCGAAATCAAAGGTTTCATCACCATAAGGCACCTGAGTCTGGCCCAGAACTTCTTGCGCCATGGTGCGGAACAGGGATTCGGTCAGTTCAATCAGGTCTTTATAGTCCGCATACGCCATATAGAGTTCCATCATGGTGAACTCAGGGTTATGGCGCACAGAGATACCTTCGTTACGGAAGTTACGGTTGATTTCGAACACCCGTTCAAAACCACCCACAACCAAACGTTTCAGGTACAGTTCAGGCGCAATACGCAGATACATGTCGATATCCAGCGCATTGTGGTGAGTCACGAACGGGCGCGCAGAAGCCCCACCCGGAATCACCTGCATCATCGGCGTTTCGACTTCCATAAACCCGCGGCCTACCATGAATTTACGGATACCAGCCAGAATACGTGAACGCACCTGGAAAGTATGGCGGGATTCTTCGTTGGCGATCAGGTCAAGATAACGCTGGCGATAACGCATTTCCTGGTCAGAAAGACCGTGGAATTTATCTGGCAATGGGCGCAGCGCTTTGGTCAGCAGGCGCATTTCGGTGCAATGAATGGTCAATTCACCGGTTTTGGTTTTGAACAGTTTACCGCGAGCGCCGAGGATATCGCCCAGGTCCCACTTTTTGAACTGTTCGTTATAAATGCCTTCCGCTAAGTCGTCACGGGAAACGTACAGCTGAATACGGCCGCCCATATCCTGTAACGTAACAAAAGAGGCTTTACCCATGATACGGCGGGTCATCATGCGCCCAGCTACGCTGACTTCAATGCCCAGCGCTTCCAGTTCTTCATTTTCTTTGCCATCAAATTCAGCGTGCAGTTTGTCAGCAGTGTTATCACGTCGGAAGTCGTTCGGGAAAGCCACGCCCTGCTTACGCAGCGCGGAAAGCTTTTCACGGCGGTTTTTCATTTCATTATTAAGATCGACTTCAGTGCCCTGTGATTGTTGTTCAGACATGTTGGTTCCTCATAACCCTGCTTTCAAACTTGCTTCGATGAATTTATCCAGACTGCCGTCCAGTACCGCTTGCGTGTTACGTGTTTCCACGCCAGTACGCAAATCTTTGATACGGGAATCATCCAGTACATAAGAACGAATCTGGCTACCCCAACCAATATCAGACTTGGTTTCTTCCACTGCCTGTTTCTCAGCATTTTTCTTCTGCATTTCAAGCTCGTACAGCTTCGCCTTCAACTGCTTCATTGCCTGATCTTTGTTCTTATGCTGAGAACGGTCATTCTGGCACTGAGTAACCAGCCCGGTAGGAACGTGCGTAATACGAACCGCCGATTCTGTCCGGTTTACGTGCTGGCCACCCGCCCCGGATGCACGATATACGTCAATACGTAAATCAGCCGGGTTAATTTCAATATCAATGTCGTCATCTACTTCCGGGTACACAAACGCGGAACTGAATGACGTATGGCGACGGCCACCTGAGTCAAATGGGCTCTTACGCACCAGGCGGTGAACGCCGGTTTCAGTGCGCAGCCAGCCATAGGCATAATCACCCATCACTTTCACTGTGGCGGATTTCAGGCCAGCGACTTCACCTTCAGACTCTTCAATAATTTCGGTTTTAAAACCTTTGTCTTCCGCCCAACGCAGATACATACGCAGCAACATGCTCGCCCAGTCCTGCGCTTCAGTACCACCGGAACCGGCCTGAATATCGATATAACAATCTGCGCTGTCGTATTCGCCAGAGAACATACGGCGGAACTCAAGCTGACCCAGTTTCGCGTCCAGTTGATCCAGCTCGACGATCGTTTCGTTGAACGTTTCTTCGTCGTCAGCTTCCACCGCCAGCTCTAACAGGCCATTGACATCGTCCAGGCCTTGCTGCATTTGGTCCAGCGTGCCAACAATGGCTTCCAGTGAAGAACGTTCTTTACCCAGCGCCTGCGCGCGTTCAGGTTCGTTCCACACATCGGGCTGTTCCAGCTCGGCGTTTACTTCTTCAAGACGCTCTTTCTTCGCATCATAGTCAAAGATACCCCCTAAGAACGTCAGTGCGCTCGGTGAGGTCCTGGATGCGGTTTTTTACCGGGTTAATTTCAAACATGGTTGCGAATCTTACGTTGAATTAAGAGAAGACATATGCGGTTACAGACCGGGAAGTCTACCGGATTTACTGAACATTTTATACCTTAAAAATTTACGCCCCTGGCGGTTATTTCACCTGGGGCGTTATACGGGATAACGGGTGGGAAATTTTGGGGTAATTATACAGGCCAGAGGTTTTCGATAATTAACTGCAAATTGCGGTTACCTCGAAACTCATTAATATCAAGCCGGTAAGCCAGTTCGACTTCTTTGACGCCCATATCGGGCCAGCATTGTGTGTCCACATTAAAAGCGATGCCATCCAGCAACGGGCCGCCACCAACAGGCTCCAGCATCACTTTCAAATGGCGTTCGCCCACCAGCCGTTGCTGCAACAAGCGAAAACGCCCGTCAAACTGTGGTTCCGGGAACATCTGCCCCCAGGGGCCTGCATCACGCAGCATTTCGGCGACGTTCAGCGTCATGTCCTGGGGTTCCAGCAAGCCATCCGACCAAATTTCACCTTGCAGCATGGCAGGATCCAGCCATTCATCCACCAGCGCGGCAAAACGCTCACGGAATGTTTCAAACTGTGCTTCTTCTAAAGACAGCCCGGCAGCCATAGCGTGCCCGCCAAACTTCAGCATTAGCCCGGGGAAACGCGTATCCAGGCGCTCCAGGGCATCACGCATATGGAAGCCCTGAACAGAACGCCCGGAACCTTTCAGGCTGCCATCGCCAGCAGGCGCGAAAGCAATTACCGGGCGATGGAAACGCTCTTTCATGCGCGAGGCCAGTATACCAACCACGCCCTGATGCCACTCCGGGTGGTACATTGCCAGCCCGGAAGGCAATGTTTCACTGCTGCGCTCCAGTTTGTCGCACAATACCAGCGCTTCCTGCTGCATGCCCTGTTCTATCTCCTTGCGGGTCTGGTTCAAGGCATCCAGTTCACTGGCTAACATGCGCGCTTCGCCTGGGTTATTGCACATAAGCAACGCCACGCCGACAGACATATCATCCAGCCGCCCGGCGGCATTCAGGCGTGGGCCAATGGCAAACCCTAAATCAGTTGCTACCAGGCGTGATGCATCACGGTTAGCCACTTCTAACAGTGCGCGAATTCCGGGCCGACAACGCCCGGCGCGAATACGGCTTAACCCCTGCCAGACCAGGATCCGGTTATTGGTATCCAGCGCCACCACATCAGCCACTGTGCCCAGTGCCACCAGATCCAGAAACTCCGCAAGGTTAGGTTCTGCCCTGCCCGTTTCAGTGAACCAGCCAACAGCGCGCAAATGGCTGCGCAGCGCCATCATTAAATAGAACGCTACGCCCACACCAGCCAGTGATTTGGAAGGAAAATCGCAACCATGTAAGTTGGGGTTCACCATGGCATCTGCCGCAGGTAATGTCTCGCCTGGCAGATGATGATCGGTAACCAGCACCGGGATCCCCAGCGCATGAGCCCTGTCCACCCCCGCATGGGACGAGACACCGTTATCAACCGTCATGATAACCTGGGCACCACGCTGGTGTGCCTGCTCCACGACTTCCGGGCTCAGGCCATAGCCATCTTCAAAACGGTTAGGCACCAGGTAATCCACGTTGGCACCGAACTGCTTCAGTGCCAGCACACTGAGTGCGGTGCTGGTTGCACCATCGGCATCAAAATCCCCGACGACCACAATCCGCTGTTGCTTAACCAGAGCCTGGTGTAAAAAGGCCACTGCGCCATCCATACCGCTCAGTTGCTGCCAGGGCAGCAACCCTTTGACGCTGCGTGCTAAATCCTCTTCCCCCTGAACCCCACGGCTGGCATAAATACGCCGCAATAACGGCGGGAGAGACTCTGGAAGTACCGCCTTGTCATCAACGACCCGACGGCGGAGTTGTAACTGTTTTTTCACCCGAAACTGACCACGCTTTGCTGAACTTTAACTGTCATGTTGATCCAGGAAGTTTTTCATTTCTTCAGGCCCCTGGTAACCTGGGATCACGCTGCCATTTTGCAGCACCACGGCCGGTGTGCCCTGAATACCAAACTGCAGCCCAAGGTTGTAGTGTTTTGCGATATCAACCTTGCAATTCGCCGCAGGCGCTTGCGTGCCAGCCATGGCGGTATCGAAAGCCTTTTTAGGGTCTTTGGCACACCAGATATTTTTCATGGCAACCGCCGTTTCACTTTGCATGCCCTGGCGAGGGAATGCCAGGTAACGCACGGTGATACCCAGGCTGTTGTAGTCTTTCATTTGCTCATGGAGTTTGTGGCAATAACCGCAGGTGATATCCGTAAACACAGTAATCACGTGTTTTTCCTGAGCGGCTTTGTATTCAATCATTTCACCTTTCAGCGCCTCCATCGAACTGACGAGCAGCGCGTTAGTCACGTTAACCGGGCGCGCGCCACTGACATCATACAACGGCCCCTGAATGACATGTTTGCCATCTTCGGTGACATACAACACACCGGCAGGTGTTAGCACTGTTTTCATGCCCGGCACTGGTGAAGGTTTGATGGTCATCTGGCTGACACCCAGCTTACCCAGCGACGTTTTGATGGCGTTATCATCTGCATGCACAAGGCCTGGCAACATCCCCGCCATTAAAGAGAGCAATACAAACCCTTTTTTCATAAAACATCCTTTTGCTTCGGCACTCACGCGCGAGGGTGGTGCTGTTGATGAAGTTGGCGCAGTCGTTCCGTGGCCACATGTGTATAAATTTGCGTTGTAGAGAGCGAGCTATGCCCCAGCAGCATTTGCACCACACGCAAGTCAGCGCCATGGTTTAACAAATGCGTGGCAAATGCGTGTCGCAAAACGTGAGGTGAAAGCTTCTCACTGTCGATGCCCGCCAGCGTAGCGTAATGTTTAATACGATGCCAGAAAGTCTGGCGAGTCATCTGCCTTGCCCGCTGGCTGGGGAAAAGCACATCAGATGCCACACCATTGAGTAACCATGGGCGACTGTGAGTCAGGTACTGTTCGAGCCAGTAAACAGCCTCTTCACCTAGTGGTACCAGGCGCTCTTTATCACCTTTACCAATCACGCGAACCACTCCCTGGCGCAGGCTGACATCGCTCATACTCAAACCCACCAGTTCAGACACACGCAACCCGGTCGCATAGAGGACTTCGAGCATGGCTTTATCGCGCAATTCAAGAGGGATATCTACAACGGGAGCCTGCAACAGGTGCTCAACCTGAATTTCGCTCAAGTCTTTGGGTAAACGCTGGGGGAGTTTGGGCGATGCAAGCCTGGCGCAAGGGTCATCGGTGCGCATTTTCTCATTGTACAAATACTGGAAAAAACGCCGCAGGGCACTCAACAAACGTGCGGAACTGGTCGCCTTATATCCACCTTCAACCCGTTCTGCCAGCAGTGCCTGTAAATCGTCACCGGTTGCGGATAACACCGTTTTTTGCCGGTGGTGGAGCCATTCCACTACCATGTGTAAATCACGCCGGTACGCACTGAGCGTATTTTCCGCCAGGTTACGCTCCAGCCACAACGTATCGAGGAATTGCTCAATCAGTGCAAGATTGTCGTCCATTTTCACCTCGTATTTGTCCAGATATGCGCATTATGCCTTAACCCGTGAGGGATCTGGTACACTATGCCGGTTGGTATAAGAAATGAATGGTTAACATAATGAAAATCGGCCTTTTTTATGGCTCCAGCACCTGCTACACCGAAATGGCTGCGGAAAAAATTCGCGACATCATTGGGCCGGACCTGGTGGAGCTGCACAACCTGAAAGATGACTCCCCCGCATTAATGGAAAGCTATGATGTGCTAATCATGGGGATACCGACCTGGGATTTTGGTGAACTCCAGGAAGACTGGGAAGCCATATGGGACAAACTGGGTGACCTTAACCTTAAAGGGAAAATTGTCGCATTGTACGGCATGGGTGACCAGGAAGGGTACAGTGAGTGGTTCCTTGATGCGCTGGGTATGCTGCACGACAAATTACAACCACTGGGTGTTCACTTTATTGGTTACTGGCCAACTGAAGGCTACACCTTTACCAGCCAGAAACCCGTAACAGCAGATGGGAAACTGTTTGTTGGCCTGGCTCTGGATGAAACCAGCCAGTATGACCTGAGTGACGAACGCCTGGAAAATTGGTGCGAACAAATTCTTGGTGAAATGGCGCAGGCATTTGGCTGACCAGCCCGGCAATACTCATGTCCCGGCGTGTTGGCTCAGTAAGCGGTGCAAATCGCGCCAGGCCTTTTTATCCATGCTGTCTGCCGCCAGCCATAAATGGTGTTTGCGCCCACCTGAAGTGCGGCGCAAACTCAGCAAAACCCCATATTTCAGCATCCAGGGCTGGCCTGCCAGGAACCACTCAGCATCTTGCCATTTAACCCGGTTTTCGGTTAACAGCTGCAATTCACCATGGCGGGAGTTGATACGCCGCTGGCTTCTTACACAGTCGAAAACCACCAGCGAAACCAGCAATAACCATACCGGTGTCCATGCCAGTGGCCAGGGCAAAAACAACACTGCCGCAGCGACTAAACCGTGCAGCAGCAGTGAAAGCCATTGCGTTTGCCAGGAAACCCGCAGGTCAGAGTGCCACAGGACCACGAGCCATATTCCGTGACTGAATAAGTGCAACCATTCGGGCCAAATCAGGGTCCTCTGGCGAACCATGGTTCATAAGCCAGTTAAAGAGATCAGGGTCATCACAGGTAAGCAACCGAACAAACGCTTGTTTGTCTGCGTCACTCAATGTGTCATATTCATGCTCAAAAAAAGGCATGATGGAAATGTCTAACTCGCGCATACCGCGGCGGCATGCCCAATGAATACGAGCTTTATTATTGATATCCATACATTCTTTCCTGTAATACACAAGCGGGTACCGGGCTAGTTTACCTTGTTTTATCGCCACTCTTCATCGGAATATGCGATTTTCCTTTATCCTTCTAACTTTACTCTTAATGTTGCAGGCCATTACATTAGCGTGCAGCCTTGTGCGCAAAGGCACAAAAGGTATGGTGAAAGCCCTTGCAATGGCTTGCGTCTCTTTTACCATAGTTGGCATATCGCACTCATTTAAACGGGACTAAAACTATGTCTTTCAATCCGTTTGCGCCTCGCCAGGCGGTTAACGCAGCCCGCCTTCCCTTGACATTAATGACACTGGATGACTGGGCCGTAGCCTCTATCAGCGGTCCTGACAGTAAAACATATCTTCAGGGGCAACTTACTGCAGATATTGCTCAGTTGACGGAACATGACCATGTTCTGACCGCGCATTGCGACGCCAAAGGGAAAATGTGGAGTGACCTGCGGTTATTTTCCACTGAGCAGGGTTTCAGTTGGTTGCTGCGCCGCAGTGTGTGTGAAGGACAGTTGAGTGAACTGAAAAAGTACGCTGTTTTTTCCAAAGTCACCATCGCGCCAGATGACGGCGCTGTACTGCTCGGTCTGGCTGGTTTTCAGGCTCGTGCTGCACTGGCTTCGGTTTTTTCCACTCTGCCAGATTCCAGCCAGCCAGTTGTCCGGAAGGGCAACACCACACTGCTCTGGCTGCCTTTGCCTGCTGAGCGTTTTTTACTGGTCACTGACGCAGATCAGGCTCAGTTAGTTGCCGATAAACTCAAAGGTGAAGCTCAACGCAATAACAGCCAACAATGGCTGGCGTTGGATATTGAAGCAGGCTACCCCGTTATTGATTTAGCCAACACCAATGAGTTCATCCCACAGGCGGCAAATTTGCAGGCACTGGGGGGGATCAGCTTTAAAAAAGGCTGTTATACCGGGCAAGAGATGGTGGCGAGGGCTAAATTCAGGGGTGCCAATAAGCGCGCAATGTGGTTGTTATCTGGTAAAGCCGGGCATATCCCCGCCCCGGCAGATGCACTGGAAATGAAAATGGGTGACAACTGGCGGCGTACCGGGCGTGTTCTGGCTTCAGTATCGCTGGAAGATGGCAGAATACTGGTTCAGGCTGTAATGAATAACGACATCGAACCAGGCACCGTATTCCGTGTTTTGGGCGACGAAAGCAGCGAACTCGGTATTGAGCCACTGCCCTATTCACTTGAAGAAGAAGCCTGATCCCCATAGTTCTTCAGCGCCAGGCCAGGATAAACATGTTCTGCCTGGCGCAGTTAGGTAAATGAGTGCGTTAACCTGCCCGTTTTTTCTGCCTGCTTTACCCTACATAAAAGTAAATCGCCAGGAAGTGGCACACGCTCCCACCCAGCACAAAACCGTGCCAAATAGCGTGGTTAAAAGGGATACGGCGGCAGACATAAAAAATAACCCCCAGAGAATACACTACCCCGCCAGCAGCCAGTAAAGTAACCCCACCTGGAGCGATACGCATTGCCAGTTGGTACACCACCAGTAATGAAAGCCAGCCCATAGCAAGGTAGGTTACCAGTGAGAGCACTTTAAACCGGTGGGCAATGGTGAGCTTAAACAGGATCCCCGCCAGTGCCAGGCTCCAGATAATAACCATTAAAGTATGCGCCAGTGGCGAACCCAACCCCACCAGCAAAAATGGAGTATAAGTACCAGCAATCAGCAGGTAGATAGCACAGTGGTCAAATTTCTTCAGCAGCGGTTTAACACGCTCATGGGGAATGGCGTGGTACAACGTGGACGCAAGGAACAGCAATATCATGCTGCCGCCATACAGGCTGTAACTGGTTATGGCTGTCGCACCCGCCCGTGTATCCACGGCCTGAATCAATAATAACACCAGCCCAACGATGCCAAACACCAGGCCTATCCCATGGCTGATACTGTTGGCTATCTCCTCTGCCAGCGAATATCCCTGTGCAAAACGTTTTGTTCGAGCCATAAGGTCAACTCCTGGGAATAAATAAGGTCACTGCATGTATAGCCTAACTGAGAATGATTTCAGTGAACACATGTTCACTGAAATTTAATATGTGTACAGGTATTTCCTGGCTGATCGCAGGTACACAGAATTTGTTTTACAATTTGCGCGGGCACATAACCACAGGGTAGTAACGATGACTTGTAGCACACCCACTTTTGGTAAATTCGCCGATATCATTAATTTTCTTATGGAAATTGATAAGCTCAAGCGAGTTGAGCGCCGAACCCGGTTGTTAGGTGGAGGGCGCCCCGAGAACAGTGCTGAGCACAGCTGGCATTTTGCCGTAGCCGCAATGAGCATGGCACCTTTTGCAGGCAGCAAGGTGGATATTGACCGGGTAATAAAAATGGCGCTGCTGCATGATATTGTCGAAATAGACACCGGTGATGTACTGGTGTACGACCTGGAAGCCCGCGCTGCCATAGCCAACCAGGAAGCCCAGGCGGCTGAGCGCCTGTTTGGCCTGTTGCCCACCCCACAAAACAGCCAGTTTTTGGCACTCTGGCAGGAATATGAAGAGGGCATCACCCCAGACGCCCAATTTGCTGGCGCGCTGGACAGAGTGTTACCGGTGCTGCAAAACCTGCATAATGAAGGGCAGAGCTGGCAGGAGAACCAGGTCAGACTTGAGCAAGTTCTCAGCCGTAATACCTGTGTTGGCGAGGTTTGGCCTGACTTATGGGAATATGTCAAAACACAGTTATATGCCGCTCAGGAAAAAGGCTGGTTACGCTAACGACTATAGGCTTGATGACTCAGGATACCCGCAGTGACCTTATTTAACCATGCGGCAATCGCCGGACTGAACAACCTGGAATTACTGGTCTACAACTACGCCATCAAGAACCACGATGCTGTAATGTATATGACCATTCGGGAACTGGCAGAAGCTGCCGGGGTTTCCACAACCACGGTATTACGCTTCTGCCGCAAGCTGGGTTGTGATGGTTATTCTGAGTTTCGTGTGCGTTTCAAGCTCTATTTATCTCAGGCTGAACCACTGCCCGCCAATTTTGGTACCGGTGAAATCATCAGTTTCTTTAACAGTGTGAATAACCCGGAGTTTGATGCGCTACTGAACCAGGCGGTTGATATTATCTGCCATTCAGAGCGTATTATTTTTGTTGGCGCCAGCACATCAGGCTCTATGGCGAAATACGGCGCACGTTTTTTTTCCAACATGGGAAAATTCAGTAACCACATTGATGACCCTTATTTTCCGGTCAATAACGACATGGCGAAAAATGCGCTGGCGATTGTGCTTTCCGTTTCCGGGGAGACGCCAGAAATTTTGCGGTTTGCCAGCCAGTTCAGCCTGCATCACTGCAAAGTGATGTCAATCACCAGCAACGACAACTCGTCACTTGCACGCATGGCGGATTTTAATATCTCCTGGCATATTCCCCAGATGCGTATTTCCGGCAATCACGATATTACCAGCCAGTTACCTGTCGTCTATATTCTGGAAACATTAGGCCGGAAACTCGCCCGAAAACTGGCCTAAAAAACGCCCTGTTTTTTTCATGTAACTAGTCACAACTTACTGATTTTGTTATATCGTGACATTTTCGCCTGCTTTTGCCAGACTCTGAAGTATGACATTTAACTGCTGAATATCCGTTCTGTTTTGCGCCCAATTTCCGGGCGGTAAAACCAGGATATCGCGTGCACACTCAGAGGACGTTATGAAAAAACTCACACTGCCAAAGGATTTTTTGTGGGGTGGTGCTGTTGCAGCGCACCAGGTTGAAGGCGGCTGGGATAAAGGCGGAAAAGGCTCCAGCATTTGTGATGTGCTGACCGGTGGCGCTCACGGTGTGCCACGCGTGATTACCCAGCAACCAGAAGCAGGTAAATACTACCCTAACCATGAAGCTGTCGACTTCTATGGTCACTACAAAGAAGACATTAAGCTGTTTGCTGAAATGGGCTTCAAATGCTTCCGTACATCCATTGCCTGGACCCGTATCTTCCCCAAAGGGGACGAGACCCAGCCAAATGAAGAAGGCCTGAAATTTTACGACGAGATGTTTGATGAAATGCTCAAATACAATATTGAGCCGGTCATTACCCTGTCGCATTTTGAAATGCCTTTACACCTGGTGCAGGAATACGGCGGCTGGGCTAACCGTAAAGTTGTCGATTTCTTCGTTCGCTTCGCCGAAGTGGTGTTTGAGCGTTATAAATCCAAGGTGAAATACTGGATGACGTTCAACGAAATCAATAACCAGCGTAACTGGCGCGCGCCGTTATTTGGTTATTGCTGCTCGGGTGTGGTGTATACCGACCATGAGAACCCTGAAGAAACCATGTACCAGGTGCTGCATCACCAGTTTGTTGCCAGCGCAATGGCGGTTAAAGCAGGCCACCAAATTAACCCGGAAATGAAAATTGGCTGCATGCTTGCCATGGTGCCTTTGTATCCGTTTACCTGTAACCCGGATGATGTGATGTATGCGCAGGAATCCATGCGTGAACGTTATGTCTTTACCGATGTGCAATTGCGCGGCTACTACCCGGCTTATGTACTCAACGAATGGGAACGCCGCGGGTTTACCATCCACATGGAAGAAGGTGACGAGCAAATTCTGCGTGAAGGGTGCTGTGATTACCTGGGCTTCAGCTATTACATGACCAATGCGGTAAAAGCTGAAGGTGGTAGTGGCGATGCCATTTCCGGTTTTGAAGGCAGCGTACCGAACCCACATGTTAAAGCGTCTGACTGGGGCTGGCAGATTGACCCAGTGGGCCTGCGTTATGCGCTGTGTGAATTGTATGAACGCTATCAGAAACCGCTGTTTATTGTTGAAAATGGCTTTGGCGCTTACGACAAAGTTGAAGACGATGGCAGTATCAATGATGACTACCGCATTGAGTACCTGCGCGCACATGTCGAACAAATGGTGAAAGCGGTCACTTATGATGGTGTGGATCTGATGGGCTATACACCATGGGGCTGCATTGACTGCGTCTCTTTCACTACCGGGCAATACAGCAAGCGCTACGGGTTTATTTATGTGAATAAACACGATGATGGCACAGGCGATATGTCCCGCTCACGGAAGAAAAGCTTCTGGTGGTATCAGGGTGTAATTGCCAGCAATGGTGAAGAACTCTGATAACCAAACCAGCCGGTTTCTCAGGCCCCGCGTAACTGCGGGGTTTTTTCTTTTACCGGCTTCACCAGTCACCAGTGCTATTTTCATCCTTTGCTTTACTCCAAAATAAAAAGGGTGCTGAAGCACCCTTAACATCAAATTAACTAAAAGCAAAATCTGACTAGTCGTATTCGCTCATCGGAACGCAGGAGCAGAACAGGTTGCGGTCACCATACACATCATCCAGGCGTTTAACAGTCGGCCAGTATTTATTACCGTAGCCTGCCGGGAACGCGGCAAGTTCACGGGTGTAGCTGTGCGGCCAGTCAGCCTGAGCCAGTTCTTGCTGTGTATGAGGTGCATTCACCAGTGGATTATCGCCAAGAGCCCATTCACCTGCACCAACTTTGGCAATTTCACCACGAATAGCCAGCATGGCATCAATAAAGCGATCCAGTTCCACTTTGCTTTCCGATTCCGTTGGTTCAACCATCAGAGTACCTGCAACCGGGAAAGACATGGTTGGAGCATGGAACCCGTAATCAATCAGGCGTTTTGCGATATCAAGTTCGCTGATACCGGTTTGCTCTTTAAGCGGGCGAATATCCAGAATACATTCGTGAGCCACGCGGCCATCCCGGCCGGTATACAACACCGGATAGGCATCTTTAAGGCGTGTGGCAATATAGTTGGCATTCAGAATTGCCGTCTGGCTTGCCTGTTTCAGGCCTTGTGAACCCATCATGCGGATATACATCCAGCTAATAGGCAGAATGGAAGCACTGCCAAATGGTGCGGCAGACACAGCGCCCTGCTGGGTCAGCATTTCTTCAATTTGCACCACGCTGTGGCCAGGAACAAACGGAGCCAGATGTGCTTTCACACCAATCGGCCCCATGCCCGGGCCGCCACCGCCGTGAGGAATACAGAAGGTTTTGTGCAGGTTAAGATGCGACACATCCGAACCAATAAACCCTGGCGAAGTAATACCAACCTGGGCATTCATGTTCGCGCCATCCAGGTAAACCTGGCCACCCGCCTGATGGACAATGTCACACACGGAGCGAATAGTTTCTTCATACACACCATGGGTTGACGGGTATGTCACCATGATGCAGGAGAGCTTGTCACCTGCTGCTTCTGCTTTGGCACGCAAGTCATTGAGGTCGATATTGCCTTGCTTATCACAGGCAACCACGACTACCTGCATGCCCGCCATTTGCGCAGACGCCGGGTTGGTACCGTGTGCTGAACTTGGGATAAGGCAGATATCGCGCTGCCCCTGGTTGCAGCTTTCGTGGTAACGGCGAATCGCCAGCAGACCAGCATATTCCCCTTGGGCACCGGAGTTAGGCTGCATACACAATGCATCATAGCCGGTCAGTTTCACCAGCCACTCAGACAATTGGTTAATCATGTAGTGATAACCTTCAGCCTGATCAACCGGGCAGAACGGGTGCAGTTCAGCAAATTCGGGCCAGGTGATGGGGATCATTTCTGCCGCAGCATTGAGCTTCATTGTGCAAGACCCCAGTGGGATCATAGCCTGGTTCAGTGCCAGGTCTTTACGCTCCAGGCTGTGCATATAACGCATCATCTCAGTTTCACTGTGATAACGGTTGAAAACCGGATGCGTCAGAATGGCGTCATCACGCAGCATTTCAGCCTGAATGGAGCGGCTGTCCAGTGCAGTTTCTTGATCCAGCTGGGCGATATCCAGACCATGGTCGTCCCCCACCAGCACACTAAACAGGTTGAGAACATCTTCACGAGTCGTGGTTTCATCCAGGGTAATACCCACTGCATTATGAATATCGCTACGCAGGTTGATACCTTGTGCCTGAGCACGCGCCAGAACACTGGCTTTGTCGCTGACTTCCACACAAAGCGTATCAAACCAGTGCTGGTGACGCAGTGAAAACCCTTTTTGCTTCAGGCCGCAAGCCAGAATATCGGTAAAGCGATGGATACGCCCAGCAATACGTTTCAGGCCAACCGGGCCGTGCCATACAGCATACAGGCTGGCAATATTGGCCAGTAACACCTGGGAAGTACAAATATTGGAGTTCGCCTTTTCACGGCGGATATGTTGTTCGCGGGTTTGCATTGCCATACGCAATGCTATGTTACCGGCTGCATCGCGGGATACACCAATCAGCCGCCCTGGCATCGCACGTTTATGTGCGTCGCGTGCAGCAAAGAAAGCGGCGTGCGGGCCGCCATAGCCCATCGGCACCCCAAAACGTTGTGCGGAACCGAAGACAATATCAGCCCCTTGTTTACCTGGTGCCGTCAGCATGACCAGCGCCATAATATCCGCAGCAACACTCACCACGATATTACGCTGTTTCAGTTGCGCGATTAAATCGCCGTAATTATGTACTTCACCGGTTGTCCCTACCTGCTGTAACAACACGCCAAAGATATCCGGTAATTCCAGCACTTTTTCGGCGTCATCGACCACAACCTCAAAACCAAAGGTTTCGGCGCGAGTACGAACAACATCCAGAGTCTGTGGATGAACGTCATTTGCTACAAAAAAGCGGTTCGCATTTTTGAGCTTACTAACACGTTTGGCCATCGCCATGGCTTCTGCAGCCGCTGTCGCTTCATCCAGCAGAGAAGCAGACGCCATGTCCATCCCGGTGAGGTCCAGAGTCACTTGCTGGAAATTCAGCAATGCTTCCAGGCGCCCCTGAGAAACTTCTGGCTGATACGGAGTGTATGCCGTATACCAGCCTGGGTTTTCCAGCATGTTACGTAAAATAACAGGTGGCGTGTGAACCGCCGTATACCCCATACCGATAAACGAACGGAAACGCTTGTTGCGGCTTGCAATCGCTTTTAATTCAGCCAGCGCCTGCGCTTCGGTAGCCGCTTCACCAATATAAGGTGGTTGTGCCAGTTGAATATCTTTGGGCACAATCTGCCCGGTCAGCGCATCCAGTGAATCGGCACCAACTGCAGCGAGCATGGCCTGCTGTTGATCAGGCGACGGGCCAATATGGCGACCGATAAACGCTTCATTGTTTTCCAGTTGGCTTAAAGTCTGGGTCATGGGCGGTATTTCCTGAAACGAAACTTACGATAAGTAGATAGCTACAGGGCTGGCAGGTTACCAGCCCACAGGGTTTTATTCGTCTTCTAGCAGCGCTTCATAGGCTTCTGCATCCAGCAACGCATCAATCTCGGAGGCATCGCTGGCTTTGATTTTGAAAATCCAGCCATTGCCATAAGGCTCGCTGTTAACCTGTTCCGGGCTGTCATTCAGTTCTTCATTAACAGCAACAATCTCACCGCTTACCGGTGCGTAGATATCTGAAGCAGCTTTAACAGATTCCGCAACAGCGCAATCATCACCGGCACCAACAGTGGCACCGACTTCCGGCAGGTCAACAAACACCATATCGCCCAGCAGTTCTTGCGCGTGTTCGGTAATACCTACAGTGTAAGTACCATCGTCTTCTTTACGCAGCCACTCATGCTCTTTGGTGTATTTCAGCTCGTTAGGCACATTGCTCATGGTTCTCTCCTGATAAAAATTTACTGCGCCACCGGTTTGCCGGCGCGAACAAAAATCGGTTTAGTAACATGCACTGGCATTTCCCGGTTACGAATCTGAACAACCGCTGTACTGCCAATACCTGCTGGCACACGCGCCAGTGCAATACTGTAGCCCAGGGTTGGAGAAAAAGATCCGCTGGTGATAACACCCTCGCGAGCTGTGCCTTCGGTGTCGGTGAAACGAACAGGCAGACCACCGCGGAGTACACCTTTCTCGGTCATCACCAGGCCAACCAATTGTTCGGTTCCGTGCAGGCGTTGTGCTTCAAGAGCATCGCGCCCAATAAAGTCACGCTCTTCCGGTTGCCAGGCAATAGTCCAGCCCATATTTGCAGCCAGGGGAGACACACTTTCGTCCATCTCCTGACCGTATAAATTCATTCCGGCTTCAAGGCGCAGAGTATCCCTGGCTCCCAGACCGCAAGGTTTCACCCCAGCCTTAACCAGTTGAGCCCAAAAATCTGCTGCCTGCCCGGCTGGCAGTGCGATTTCGTAACCGGCTTCTCCGGTATACCCGGTCGTAGCAATGAAAAAATCCCCGGACTGAACGCCAAAGAAAGGTTTCATACCCTCAACAGCCTGTTGCTGCTGCGCAGTAAACAAGGTTGCCGCTTTTTGCTGTGCATTAGGGCCTTGTACTGCAATCAGTGACAAGTCATCACGCACACTGATATCAATGTGGTAGGCGCTGGCTTGTTGATTGATCCAGGCAAGATCTTTTTCACGGGTTGCAGAATTGACGACCAGGCGGAACCAGGTGTCGGAGAGAAAGTAAACTATCAGATCGTCGATAACACCAGCCGAAGCATTAAGCATACCGGTGTAGAGTGCTTTACCCGGCAGAGTTAACTTCGCAACATCATTTGCCAGCAAATAGCGCAGGAATTCGCGAGTACGTTCGCCATGAAGATCAACAATCGTCATATGCGACACATCAAACATACCGGCGTCCGTGCGTACGGCGTGGTGTTCATCAATTTGCGAGCCATAATGCAACGGCATCATCCAGCCATGGAAATCTACCATGCGCGCGCCGCACTGCTTATGCTGCTCAAACAACGGAGTTTGCTGAGTCATGCTTTCCTCTTCAGTAATAGCCCGCAATTTGCGGAACGTTCCAGTCTGGCGACGGAAAAAAACATTCCGGCTTACCACGACGCAAACGTTATCTTTTGCCTGAACTTACCACCGAAAAGCCTGCTTAACCATAAGGTAAAATGAGTCATCACTTTATCTTATGGCTGTTTTTAGCAACAACATCACTAGTTAATTAAACTGGATTAACCACAAAAACATAAAATTTTCTCCAGCTTTTGCATCCCCGTTTCCGATTTAAATGATATTAATCTCCAAATACTCAGGGAAACTCGAAAACCAGAAAAAAATTCGGATAAATAAAACTAATCTGAAAAAAGTAGTGAAATTAGAATATTTCAAATGAACGGTGCGCCGGTTTACAAACCGTAAACACGACGCAGGAGATCAGTCACGCAGCCATTGGGGTAAATTATCAAGCCCCATGGCCTGGCGAATAATGCGGGGTTTAACGCCGGGTAATGTGTCGGCGAGTTTCAGGCCAACATCACGCACCAGCTTCAGTGCCGGGTTAGTGCCTGCGAATAATTCCCTGAAGGATTGCATGCCAGCCAGCATCAGTGCGGCATTATGCTTACGCCGGCGCTCATAGCGGCGCAGATACAGGTACTGACCAATATCTTTGCACTGCTGGTGCAAGCGCCGTAATTCGCCCACCAGCTCAGCCGCATCCATAAAGCCCAGGTTCACGCCCTGCCCTGCAAGTGGGTGAATGGTGTGCGCAGCATCGCCCACCAAAGCCAGCCGTTGAGCGGCAAACTGCCGCGCATAACGCCCTGTCAGAGGAAAACACTGGCGCTCACTGACTAGCTCACAGCGGCCCAGACGTAAATCAAATGCAATACTCAGTTCCCTGTTAAACACTTCAGGGGCCACATCCTGCATTTCACGGGCTTTATCGGGCGGTAATGACCAAACAATAGAACACAAGTGAGGATCGTTAAGCGGTAGAAAAGCCAGGATACCATCACCATGAAACACCTGACGGGCAACAGCCTGGTGAGGATTTTGGGTTCGAATAGTGGCGACCAGGGCATGATGCTGGTAGTCCCAGAAAGTCAGCGGGATATTCGCCTGGTTACGCAACCAGGAGTGTGCGCCATCAGCACCAACAACCAGACGTGCAGTGAGCATCTCGCCATCTTTGAGCGTGATGAATGCTTCATTTTCACCCCAGGCAACGGAATTCACTTCCGCTGGCGCATAGAGCGACACATCTGCTGATTGCTCAGCTTGTTGCCACAAGGCCTGGTTTATCACGTTATTTTCAATGATATAACCCAGTGCATTTTCACCCGCCGTTCGGTCATCAAAGGCAATACGACCAAAGCTGTCTTTTTCCCATACTTCCATGCCATGCCATTCACTGGTGCGCTGCGGTGCCATTCGCTCCCAGGCCCCCAAACGGCGCAGTAATTTTTCACTGGCCGCATTGATTGCCGAAACGCGCAGCGCAGGAGGCGCAGACGTATCAACTGGCTGGCATGGCTGGTTTTCCACTACAGCAACCCGTAACCCGCTGCCCTGAAGGCCACAAGCCACAGCCAGCCCCACCATTCCGCCGCCAATAATGGCGACATCCACACTCTGAACCATAATATTCCTTACCGAATCACCCAGCCCAGGGTGCGTTTTGCCAGTGCCTCACGCACTGGCGCCAGGATATCCATCGCCATTAAACCTATGTTGCGCCCAACAACCAGCGGCCCCCATTGGTTGGCAAACAAGTGAACCAATCCGTCAGTGACACCAATTGTCGCTGCCCGGTCAGGAGAACGGCGCGCATTATAGCGTGCCAGTACCGCATATGAGCCAGGATCCTGCTGCTGATTAAACGCACTGGCGAATTCTTCGGCCAGTGACATCACATCGCGTATGCCAAGATTAAAACCCTGCCCGGCAATGGGATGCATAGTTTGCGCTGCGTTGCCCACTGCTACGACTCGGTGTGAAGTCGCGGTAACTGCGGTTGTTAACCGAAGTGGGTATGCGCTGCGTGCGCCCACATGGCAAATACGCCCCAGCCGCCAGCCAAATGCTTGCTGAAGTTGTGCGCAAAACTTTTCATCATTCCAGTTCATAACATCCGCATGTTGTGATAACGGATGGCACCAAACCAGCGAGCTACGCCCACCAGACATCGGCAGCATCGCCAGTGGCCCATTGTCAGTGAAGCGCTCAAACGCCCGGCCATCTGGTGAACAAGCGGTTGTTACGTTGGCGATAACTGCCACCTGTTGGTAGTCAGCTTGTTGCCAGGCAAGGCCACAAGCCTGGCCAACGGCTGACAATGTGCCATCTGCTGCAACCAGTGCTTTGCCCACAACAGTTGTTTGGTTATCCAGTACCACTGTCACGTTGTCAGTGCTGCGGGTGACAGACTCAACTCGTGCCGGGCAATGCAACGTAACGCCCGGTGCATTGCGTAACAGCCCAAACAGGCGAACCCCGGCATCATGCAGTTCAACAACATGGCCCAGGGCATTAATGCCATAATCTTCTGCCTGTAGTGTTACAAACCCTGCATGACCACGGTCACTAACCTGAACTTGTGTTAGTGGCGTTGCGCAGTCTTGCAGTGCCTGCCACACCCCAAGTTTTTCTAACTGAGTAGACGTCCCTTTTGCCAGGGCGATAGCCCTGGCATCAAACCCCGGGTGGTGAGTGGCATCCGGGGAGCGGGCCTCTATCAGATGAACCGGCAACTTGCCCTTAGTCAGAGTGGAGATAGCCAGCGCGAGTGTAGCACCGGTCATTCCCCCCCCTGCGATCACAATGCTCATGAGTGTGATGCCGCCATCAACGCTTCAATATCATCAGCAGATTTCACCACGCTGGCAGTCAGGTTCTCGTTCCCGTTGGCAGTAATCACAATGTCATCTTCGATACGAATACCAATGCCGCGGTAGATTTCCGGTACATCTGCATCCGGGGCGATATATAAGCCAGGCTCTACTGTCAGCACCATGCCGGGTTCAAGCGGGCGTGAGCGATCCGGCCCATATTCCCCAACATCATGGACATCAAGCCCCAACCAGTGGCTCAGACCATGCATGAAAAATTGCCGGTGAGCATTCTGAGTTATCAGGGTGTCAATATCGCCTTGCAGAATATCCAGACGCACAAGGCCAGTGACCATCACACGGACAATGGCTTCGGTCACTTCCTGCATAGTTTTGCCTGGGCCGTACAGCGAAAGCGCTGTTTCCAACGATTCCAGTACGATGTCATAAATCGCCCGCTGGGCCGGAGTAAAGCGCCCATTGACGGGGAAAGTACGGGTAATATCCCCTGCATATCCTTCTAACTCGCACCCGGCATCAATTAATACCAGGTCGCCGTCACGCAGCAGGCTCTCATTTTCGGTGTAATGAAGAATACAGCCATTTTCGCCCCCACCAACAATCGTGTTGTAAGAGGGGTAACGTGCACCATGGTGGTTAAATTCGTGGAGGATTTCGCCTTCCAGTTGGTATTCATACATCCCAGGACGACACTGCATCATTGCCCGTGTGTGACCCAATGCTGTTATCTCCCCAGCACGGCGCAACACTGCAATTTCCTCTGGTGATTTAAACAGGCGCATATCATGCACCCAGGGCCGCCAGTCAGTCAGTGTGGAAGGCGCTTTCAGGTTTTGGCGACTGCCTTTGCGTAATTTATCCAGCGCGCCAAAAACAATGCTGTCTGCATAGCCATAGAGGCCTTGTGCGTGGTAAACGCAGTCGAGCCCATTGAGCAGTTGAGCGAGGTTGTCATTCACCTCGTCAAAAGCCAGAGCCCTGTCCACCCCTAACTTTTCCGGTGCGGCTTCCTGGCCCAGGCGGCGTCCAAACCAAATCTCTGCCGTTTTATCCCGCACTCGGTTAAACAACACACTGTGATTGTGCTTGTCATCGCTCTTGATTAATACCAGCAATGCTTCCGGCTCGTTAAAACCCGTGAAGTACCAGAAATCACTATTTTGCCGATAGGGATACTCACTGTCTGCACTACGCGGCGCTTCGGGGGCCGCAAAAAACAGTGCCGCACTGGCTGGTGCCATTTTTGCCAGCATTGCCTGGCGGCGGCGAAGAAATTCCTGTTGAATCATCACCCCTCCTTCCGTTACTGAACCCAGTTTGCTTAATGCAGTGTGGGTTTTTGTTGTACTTCTGGCGCTGTTGGTTGCTGCCGGTTGAATGTTTCGTAGCACAGCAATGCAGCAACACGCACATACTCAACAATTTCTTCCAAAGACATTTCCAGCTCTTCGATGTCTTCGTCTTCGTCGTAACCCAGTTGGGCGATATTGCGTAAATCAGCAATTGCTTCACCAAGGTCACCTTTCACTTTATCCAGACGAGGCTGTGTCACCCCCAAGCCCAGCAGGAAGTGATTCACCCAGCCAGAAAGAGCATCTGCGCGGTCAAAAACCGACACATCTTCACCTTCTGGCATGAAAAGCTGGAACTGAAAGCCTTCATCCTCCAGTGCATCACTGGTGGCACTGTGCATTTGGCGCAGGCTATCAGCAAGGTTCTGGCTGAACGCCAGGCCTTCGTTAGTCAAATCGTGGACAAGCGGTTGCCAGGAACTGTCATTGTTCCCGCCACATAAGATTCCGCTAATCAATCCGTGCATTTCCGACGGCGTTAAACCAACATTTTGTTGGTTTAGTAACTGGTTTATGCTGGCATAGCCAGGCATCTCATTTTGTATAGACATACGCATTCTTCGTCGTTGGGAAGCTAAGTTCGTGTTATGCTACCACTTCGGCCCCAGGAGATACCAGAAAAGGGCTTGTATCTTCATATAAGGGTAGCTATAGTAGCGCCCCTTCGCCGCCCCAGGGCTGCGATAAGGCAGGCGAGTAAACAGCAGGAAGGTGTCATGTCTGCAGAACCAGTCGACATTCAAATTTTTGGTCGTTCACTGCGCGTGAATTGTCCGCCTGAACAACGTGATGCGCTGAATCTGGCCGCTGATGAGTTAAATCAACGGTTGCAAGATCTTAAAGTTCGCACTAGAGTCACCAATACAGAGCAACTGGTTTTCATTGCGGCGCTCAATATCTGTTACGAGCTGTCACAAGAAAAATCGAAAACCCGTGACTATGCTGCCAGTATGGAGCAACGAATCCGGATGTTACAGCAGACCATCGAACAAGCATTACTTGAGCAAGGTCGCATAACTGAAAAGCCGGAAACGAAGTTTGAATAACAATTCAGGGTTGGCTGTGATACAGTAACCATGAATTAAAAATTTCTCTGAGATGTTCGCAAGCGGGCCAGTCCCCTGAGCCGATATTTCAAACAAACAGAATGTGACGCTCCACGACCGGTGAGCATGCCCGGTCAGTCCGGGAAGCCTTAAGGTCGTGACGACACATTCACCTTGAACCACGGGTTCAAGGGTTACAGCCTGCGGCGGCATCTCGGAGATTCCCTCTTTCTTTTCATCAGCCATTGTCTATGTCGCACTCTCCGGATGTATCAGCTTCCCGGCAACATATTCGTCAGCACATTCGCCAGGTTCGGCGGGCTCTAACTCCTCACCAACAGCAAATCTCTGCCAATGAAGCGGCTGAACGCTTTCTGGCCTGGGAACCTGCAGCTAACGCACAGCATATTGGGTTATTTCTCTCGGTAGATGGCGAGCTTGACACACGTCCACTGATTGAACGATTGTGGGCGATGAACCGAGCGGTTTACCTTCCCGTACTACACCCGTTCAGCACGGGCGGGCTAATTATGGTGCGCTATTCGCCAGATACAGAACTGGTAGTCAACCGTCTGAGAATTCCCGAGCCTCGCCTGGATGTACGCCATATTCTGCCCTTGCAGCACCTGGATATTCTGGTAACACCTTTGGTGGCTTTTGATAGCACCGGGCAACGCCTGGGAATGGGTGGTGGGTTTTATGACCGGACCCTACAAAACTGGCGCGAACATGGCTTTATACCCGTAGGTTATGCTCATGACTGCCAGCAAGTGGAGAGACTCCCTGCCGAGCGCTGGGATATTCCATTACCCGCTATTGTCACACCATCAAAACGTTGGGTCTGGAACACTCCGGGCTAACAGCTACTCTGCCTGGCGCATAAAAAAGCCTTCCCAAGGGAAGGCTTTTTACGGGCAAAACATCTTTGCCCGGGTGTATTACCACCAATCAGTAAAGCAGACGTGCACGAACTGTCCCAGGAATGGCTTTCATGCTTTGTAGTGCTGCATCAGCCACATCTTCCGCCGCATTGATATCAATAACCACATAGCCCATATGCGGAGAAGTTTGCAGGTACTGAGCTGCAATGTTGATCCCCTGGTCTGCAAAAATATGGTTAATTGCAGTCAGGATGCCTGGGCGGTTTTCATGGATATGCAACAAACGGCTGGTGCTGCTGGTGTGCTGAGGCAGCGACACTTCAGGGAAATTCACCGCAGAGAGTGTTGAACCGTTATCAGAATATTTCACCAACTTCCCGGCAACTTCAATACCAATATTTTCCTGCGCTTCTTGCGTGGAGCCACCAATATGAGGTGTCAGTAGCACGTTATCAAACTCACACAGAGGCGAAGTGAAAGGATCGCTATTGGTGGCAGGTTCTGTTGGGTAGACGTCGATGGCTGCGCCAGCCAGATGTTGGCTTGCCAGTGCATCACACAACGCTTCAATATCAACAACAGTACCGCGGGAAGCGTTAATAAGCAGGGAGCCAGGCTTCATCATGGCAATCTGCTCTGCACCCATCATATCTTTGGTAGATGCATTTTCAGGAACATGCAGGCTGACAACATCACTCATATTCAGTAAGTCTGATAAATGCTGAACCTGTGTAGCGTTACCCAACGGCAATTTGCTTTCAATATCATAGAAATAAACGTGCATCCCCAGAGATTCCGCCAGAATCCCCAACTGAGTACCGATATGGCCGTAACCAATGATCCCCAGTTTTTTACCACGCGCTTCAAAACTACCCACGGCCTGTTTGTGCCAGATACCACGGTGCGCTTTCGCATTCGATGCCGGAACGCCACGCAACAATAACAACAGTTCGCCAATAACCAGTTCTGCAACAGAACGGGTATTTGAGAACGGCGCGTTAAATACCGGAATGCCACGTTTACCTGCTGCATCGAGGTCAACCTGGTTTGTGCCAATACAGAAACACCCTACCGCAACCAATTTTTCAGCCGCAGCAAAAACGTCTTCGGTCAGATGGGTACGGGATCGTAAACCGATAAAATGAGCATCACGGATGGACTCTTTAAGAGATTCAGTGTCCAGTGCGCCTTTATGATATTCAATATTGTTGTAGCCTGCTGCGCGAAGGTTATCGATTGCTTTTTGATGCACCCCTTCCACCAGCAGGAATTTAATCTTGTCTTTCTCCAGTGATACTTTTGCCATTTCCCGACCCTGTGTTATCTGAAAGAATACGCTGCGTGAAATAAGCCAGCCTTCTGTCAACATATCAAAAATTACGCCTCCGGCAATAACGATGTTTTGTCACTTATGCTGAGCAAAACGCAAGTCAGGAGGGATGCTGGGCGTTCCATCCAGAAAACCAAGAAATGGCAGCAATAAAAACCACAATAGAAATTAAATGTGAACATTATCACTGAATTTAAAATTTCTTAAAATTTTTCAGTAAAACGACTTCAGGAGGGCAGTTCAGCCCTCCAGCCAGATCATTTCACAATAGTTTTGACGCCGTCAGCCGTACCAATAAGCGCGATATCCGCACCACGGTTGGCAAACAACCCAACCGTAACCACACCTGGAATGGCGTTGATAGCATTTTCTGTGGCAACGGGGTCGATGATGGATAAACCATAAACATCCAAAATCACGTTACCGTTATCAGTCAATACGCCCTGGCGATATTCCGGGCGTCCGCCTAATTTAACCAGGCTACGCGCAACGCAACTGCGGGCCATAGGGATAACTTCAACAGGCAAAGGGAAGTTACCCAAAATATCAACCTGTTTGGAGGCATCGGCAATACAGATAAATTTTTCCGCTACAGAGGCAATGATTTTTTCACGGGTTAAAGCAGCACCACCACCTTTGATCATTTGCATCTGCCCGTTGATTTCATCTGCACCATCAACGTAGATGCCCAGAGAGTCAACATTGTTAAGGTCAAACACGGGGATGCCCAACGCTTTGAGCTTGGCGGTCGATGCATCGGAACTGGATACCGCACCTTCGATTTGATGCTTAACGGTGCCCAGGGCATCAATAAAATGTGCAGCAGTGGACCCAGTGCCCACACCAACGATAGTTCCGGGTTGCACATACTGTAAAGCGGCCCATCCCACTGCTTTCTTCAGTTCATCCTGCGTCATGGTGTTTTTTGCCTGTGATAGAAAAGATGAAAAAACCGGGGACGCATTATAGAACAGCACGACTAAAAATACCGTGTCTGAGGCAAAAATACGCTGAATGAAAAGGCAAATTACGTGCCATATGTAAGGATTTTCGCTGGATCATGTCTGGTTTTATGTCATAGTGCCAAAAGCCAAAAAAACAGGAGCACATCGAAATAATGAAACGCCCGGACTACAAAACACTACAGGCGCTGGACTCAGTTATCCGCGAACGCGGGTTTGAACGAGCAGCACAAAAGCTTTGTATCACCCAGTCTGCGGTGTCTCAACGAATCAAACAGTTGGAAAATTTATTCGGCCAGCCATTGTTGGTAAGAACCGTACCACCCCGCCCTACAGAGCAAGGGCAAAAACTTCTCGCCCTACTCCGCCAGGTAGAATTGCTTGAAGAAGAGTGGTTGGGCGATGAGCAAACCGGGTCAACACCGCTGTTATTATCGTTAGCTGTCAACGCCGACAGCCTGGCAACCTGGTTGCTTCCTGCACTCGCTCCAGTACTGGCTGATTCGCCAATTCGTCTCAACCTGCAAGTGGAAGACGAAACCCGTACCCAGGAACGTTTGCGCCGTGGTGAAGTGGTTGGGGCCGTCAGTATACAGGCTCAGGCACTGCCCAGTTGCCTGGTTAATAAGCTCGGTGCACTGGACTACTTGTTTGTCGGTTCCAAAGCGTTTGCCGATCGCTATTTCCCTAATGGCGTAAACCGCACTTCATTGCTTAAAGCCCCTGCAGTTGCGTTTGACCACCTTGATGATATGCATCAGGCATTCTTACAGCAGAACTTCGATCTTTCTCCTGGCAGCGTGCCTTGCCATATCGTGAACTCGTCTGAGGCTTTTGTTCAACTTGCACGCCAGGGAACAACCTGCTGTATGATTCCACACCTGCAAATTGAAAAAGAGTTAGACAGCGGTGAGCTTATTGATTTGACGCCAGGGCTGTTCCAGCGCCGTATGCTTTATTGGCACAGATTTGCGCCAGAAAGCCGCATGATGCGTAAAGTGACGGATGCACTTCTGGCTTATGGTCATAAAGTATTACGCCAGGAATAACGGTCTTTTTTGCCTGTTTATCGCGCGAACCCAAGCGAGTGTTCTCTGTAAGATTTAATAACAAATAGATAAAACTGGTTATTATCCGTCGGCATCAGAATGTTAGACAATGCGTCGGTTAATTCGCACAGGCGGGTGTTACAGACTGGCATGAAAACGTTATTTATCACGATTTTTTCTCTCGGGCTGTTTGGCTTATTAGGTTACAGCCTCTATCTTCCGGCCGCGGTGATGTACTTTCACGGACAGACACTATTTATTTCCAGCGTCGCGGCAACAGCTGAATGCCAGATGTGGCACACCCTGGTATTCGCGATTTCCGGTACACTCGGCACCATCATTCTGCAGCGTATATTCGCAATGGCATCTTTACTGAAAGCGCTGGCTTGCACATTAGGGCTGGCAACCAGTAACCTGCTGGTGCTCATGGCATTACTGCAAGTGAAGAGTACATTTTTCGAACCACTCAATGCCAACCGATTAAGCCATGTACCACTAAGTGATTTTTCTGTTTATGGCTATGTTGTAGCTGCGGCGATTATTGCGCTGATTATCACTGGTGCGGTAAATTTATTCCCTCGTCGGCAGCCCATTTGGTACTGACCCAATCACGCATTTATGAAAAAGGCTTCCATCAGGAAGCCTTTTTTGCTTGTGTTAACCGCAACAGCTATCACTGAGCGGAAGCAGCCTGTGGGCTCATTTCGAATACCACATCTACCTGGTCACTAAACTGAATCGTTTGCTGGTCGTAGGTATCTTCAGCGGAAACCGGAGCCGCATCGGCTTTCATCATTCGCACCATAGGTGAAGGCTGATAATTAGCAACGTGGTAACGCACACTGTATACCGGGCCCAGTTTGGCGTGGAAACCTTGCGCAAGCGATTTTGCCTGTGCAATGGCGTCATTGATTGCCGCTTCACGAGCCTGTTCTTTATACGCGTTCGGGCTGGAGACCCCCAGTGACACTGAGCGAATCTCATTTAACCCGGCCTTAAGCGCGCCATCAAGCAACCCGCTAAGTGCATCGAGTTTGCGCACGGTAACAGCAACGTTGCGCACCGCACGGTAGCCTTTGAGTTCGCGCTTCCCTTCTTTCAGGTATTCATATTCAGGCTGGGTGCGCAAATTCGCCGCATCAATATCCTTTTTATCGACACCTTTTTCCTGCAGGAAAGAGAAGTAACGCGCAACACGCTCATCAGCCTGTTTTTTGGCGCTGGCTGCATCCTTCGCAGTAACACTCACCTCGATGGATAGCGTCGCAATATCCGGCACTGCGTCTACACTGGCACTTCCTGATGTGACAATATGAGGACCATTTGGCAACTCATTAGCAACACCAGAAAAAGAGACCAATCCTAAAACACCAGCCAATAACAACACGTTAAACTTCATTTATTATCCTCCATGCAATTTTAAACCTAACAGGAAGTACTTCTCGTTACATCCTGCCAGCAAGAGTAACGATTAATCACCAGATGTCTATAGGATAATTACGCCCACCTGTTAATCAAAACAACACTTGAAGATGATGAACGCCTTCCTGTGCCAGCCTTAGTGCAATAACCCACATCACGCTGCCAACTATAAAATTGATCACTCGTTGCGCACGTTGAGTGCGCAGACGCGGGGCAAACCAGGCGGCGAGCAGTGCCAGGCCAAAAAACCACATGAACGAGGCGCTTACCGTACCCAACGCAAACCAGCGTTTGGGTTCTGTTGCCAGTTGCCCTCCCAGGCTGCCCAATACCACAAAGGTATCCAGATACACATGAGGATTGAGCCAGGTCACAGCCAGCATTGTTGTAATAATACGCCAACGCCCCTGTCCTGATATCTGCGCTTCATCCAGTTCTATGTTGCTGCTGAACGCTGTTTTGAGCGCCCCCCATCCATACCACAATAAAAATGCCACACCGCCCCAGGTAACAAGACCCAGAAGCCAGGGGGAGCGCATTAACAATGCACTACCACCAAAGATCCCACCACAAATCAGCACTAAATCACTGAAGGAACACAGTGCTGCAATCATCAGGTGATACTGGCGACGAACCCCCTGGTTCATCACAAACGCATTCTGTGGCCCAAGGGGTAAGATCATCGCTGCGCCCAACATCAACCCTTGTAGATACCAGCTAAACATAGTTCATCCTTTTCTTTTGGGAATGGCGCGCAGTCTACGTAGTTTGTGTTATTAGTGGAAATTGATATTTTTAATTATTAATAAGAATATCTAATGATGGTGGATAAAATAATGGCCAGTCTGTGCTGGCCATTAAAACCGATGACAACTATCGCCACTGGCTCATTTCACGCATTCAGGAAATACTCATTTACCCTCAGCAATACAACAACCTCGAAACAACAAGGTTATTTCTCTTGCTCGCGAATCATATGAACATCCATTTGCGGGTAAGGAATACCGATACCATTGGCATCCAGTGTCTTCTTAATTTTCTCCAGTGTATCCCAGTACACTTCAAAGAGATCCGCGCTGTTGCTCCAGGCTCGTACTACAAAGTTTAGCGATGAGTCTCCCAGAGCATTCAGCCTTACGGTGATCCCTTTATCTTTAATGACACGATCATCTGCCATCAGAATATCCGTAATGAGCTGCTTAACCAGATCGATATCCGCATCGTAGGAGACACCAATAATGAACTCGTTACGACGCATAGGTTCACGTGAATAGTTAATAATATCGCCTGAGATAATTTTGCCGTTCGGGACTACGATAATTTTGCCGTCCACACTGCGCAAGGTGGTAGAGAAGATCTGTACATTCAGAACAGTACCCGCGGCACCACCCAGATCAACATATTCACCACTACGGAATGGGCGGAATGTCACCAGTAATACGCCTGCCGCAAGGTTAGACAACGACCCTTGCAACGCAAGACCAACAGCTAAACCAGCTGCACCCAATACGGCAATAACAGAGGCTGTTTGCACTCCAACCCTGCCTAACGCAGCAATCAGAGTGAACGCGATAATGCCATAGCGAACCAGCGCAGAAAGAAAATCTGCTACGGTGGCATCAATTTTTCGGGCCTGCATAACACGGTTGAGCGCATTCGAAATTAATCGGGCAACCACAAAGCCGATAATAATAATGACTACGGCCGAGACAATATTAACGGCGTAATCAACCAGCAAAGCCTGATTGCGCATCAACCAGGTGCCTGCATCATTTATGCTGTCCACAACATGTATGTCTTCCATCTGGGTTCCTTGTCTCCGTTAGTAAAAAGCAAATTTACACCGCAAAGATGTTTCTAAAGGGTAAACAAAAAGTTTGCCTTATGCCAGACAGCTCACATTTTTATGCTTTAAACCAAGAAAAAGGCGTAAAAAAACCCGCCTCAGAGGCGGGTTTTTAGTGGAAACAGAAACGAACTACTTACAGAACGTTAATTGCGTTCAGTTCAGTGAACGCCTGCTCCAGACGAGCTACCATTGACTGCTGACCAGCACGCAGCCATACACGCGGGTCATAGTATTTTTTGTTCGGCTGGTCGTCGCCTTTCGGGTTACCCAACTGGCCTTGCAGGTAAGCTTCGTTTTCTTTGTAGTAGTTCAGGATACCTTCCCAGGTTGCCCACTGGGTATCGGTATCGATGTTCATTTTAATCACACCGTAGCTTACGGAGTCTTTGATTTCCTGGGCAGTTGAACCAGAACCACCGTGGAATACGAAGTTCAGGCTGTTGTGCGGCAGGTTGTGTTTTTTGCACACATATTCTTGAGAATCGCGCAGAATAGTCGGGGTCAGTTTAACGTTACCTGGTTTGTAAACACCATGTACGTTACCGAAAGAAGCTGCGATGGTGAAACGCGGGCTGATTGCGTTCAGTTTGGTGTATGCATAATCAACGTCTTCTGGCTGAGTGTACAGAGCAGAAGCGTCCATGTGGCTGTTATCCACACCATCTTCTTCACCACCAGTACAACCCAGCTCGATTTCCAGGGTCATATCCATTTTGGACATACGAGCCAGGTATTTAGAGCAAAGCTCGATGTTTTCTTCCAGAGACTCTTCAGACAGGTCGATCATGTGGGAAGAGAACAGCGGTTTACCAGTGGCAGCAAAGTGTTTTTCACCAGCGTCCAGCAGGCCATCAATCCACGGCAGCAGTTTTTTAGCGCAGTGGTCAGTATGCAGAATAACCGGAACACCATAATGTTCAGCCATATGATGAACGTGAAGCGCACCAGAGATAGCACCCAGAATTGCTGCCTGTTGGCCTTCGCCTTTGTAGCCTTTACCAGCGATAAATGCAGCACCACCGTTAGAGAACTGAACGATTACTGGCGCTTTAACTTTGGCAGCAGTTTCCAGAACAGCGTTAATAGAATCAGTACCGACGCAGTTAACTGCCGGTAAAGCAAAGTTATTTTCTTTTGCTACCTGGAAAACTTTCTGAACATCATCACCAGTGATAACGCCAGGTTTCACGAAATCAAAAATTTTAGACATATTACGTTGTCCTGTATCTTCGGCCTTGGAAAAGGGGATGTGGCCTGGTTAACCAGGCACACAGAAAACGATGGGCAGGAATCCCTGCCCGAATGTATTACTTCTTAGCACGCTCTTCGAGCATAGCAACAGCTGGCAGAACTTTACCTTCTACGAATTCAAGGAAAGCGCCACCACCGGTGGAGATGTAAGAGATTTTGTCTGAGATACCGAACAGATCGATTGCCGCCAGAGTATCACCACCGCCTGCGATAGAGAACGCATCGCTTTCAGCAATAGCTTTAGCAACAATTTCGGTGCCTTTACGGAAGTTCGGGAACTCAAACACACCAACCGGGCCATTCCACAGAATAGTTTTAGCGTTTTTCAGGATTTCAGCCAGTTTCTCAGCAGAAACATCGCCCATATCCAGGATTTGCTCTTCGTCTTTCACTTCAGTTACAGACTTCAGTGTAGCCGGTGCAGTTTCAGAGAACTCAGTCGCTACGCGAACATCAGTCGGTACCGGGATGTCGCAAATAGTCAGCAGACGTTTTGCTTCTTCAACCAAGTCTGGTTCATACAGAGATTTGCCCACTTTGTTGCCTTGTGCAGCAACGAAGGTGTTAGCAATACCGCCACCAACGATCAGCTGGTCAGCGATTTTAGACAGGGAGTCAAGAACTGTCAGTTTAGTGGAAACTTTAGAACCACCAACGATAGCAACCATCGGGCGAGCAGGTTCTTTCAGTGCTTTACCCAGAGCGTCCAGTTCAGCTGCCAGCAGCGGGCCTGCGCAAGCGATTTCAGCAAATTTTCCAACACCGTGAGTTGATGCCTGAGCACGGTGAGCAGTACCGAAAGCGTCCATAACGAAAACATCACACAGTGCTGCGTATTTTTTGGACAGTGCTTCGTCGTCTTTCTTCTCGCCTTTGTTAAAGCGAACGTTTTCCAGAACAACCAGTTCACCAGCCGCCACTTCAACGCCATCCAGGTAGTCTTTTGCTAAACGAACTGGCGCAGAGAGTTTGTCTTTCAGGTAATTCACAACTGGCAGCAGAGAGAATTCTTCGTTGTACTCGCCTTCAGTCGGACGACCCAGATGGGAAGTCACCATCACTTTCGCACCTTGTTTCAGGGCAATTTCAATGGTCGGCAGAGATGCACGGATACGCGCATCAGAAGTCACTTTCCCTTCTTTAACCGGTACGTTCAGATCCGCACGGATAAGAACGCGTTTACCAGCCAGATCCAGATCGGACATCTTAATTACAGACATGGTGAATCCTCTCGTTGATTCTAAAAGTTTTGCAGGCGCAAATTACGCCTTACCTGATATCTGTGTTGCAGACATCGCCAACGTGGTATCCAGCATTCGGTTGGCGAAGCCCCACTCATTATCACACCAGACCAACGTTTTGATCAGGTGCCCACCACTTACCCGGGTTTGGGTGCCATCCACAATAGCGCTATGCGGATCGTGGTTGAAATCTGTCGAGACTAACGGTAATTCCGTATAGTCAACTATACCATGAAATGCCCCCTGTGCCGCTTTTTGCAGCAACAGGTTAACCTCTTGCGCTGTTACCTTGTGTGACACAGTGACGCTCAAATCAATGGCAGTCACATTAATTACTGGTACACGTACAGCGATAGCTTCAAAGCGGTCACAAAATTTCGGAAAAATACGGGTGATGCCTGCAGCCAGCCGGGTATCAACCGGGATAATAGACTGGCTGGCTGCCCGGGTGCGGCGCAGGTCCGGGTGGTAAGCATCGATCACTTGCTGGTCATGCATCGCAGAGTGAATAGTTGTGACCGTTCCTGATTCAATTTCCCATGCTTCATCAAGCAGCTTAATCACGGGAATAATACAGTTCGTGGTGCAGGATGCGTTGGAAACAATGCGGTCTGTGGGGCGAAGTTGTTCATGATTGACACCGTAAACAACGGTGGCATCCAGCGTGTTGCCACCAGGATGTGAAAACAGCACTTTTTTGGCCCCAGCCTCAATGTGAGCAAGGCCATCCTCACGGCTACCATAGACCCCAGTACAATCCAGCACGATATCTACATCCAGTGCCTGCCACGGCAATGAGGCAATATCCCGTTGATGCAAAATGCGGACAGTGTCATCGCCAATAAAGAGCTGTTCGCGGTCATGGCGAACTTCCCAGGCAAAACGGCCATGGCTGGTATCGTATTTAAGCAAATGCGCCATACCAGCGGCATCAGCCAGTTCGTTGATTGCCACAACGGTGATTTCCGCACGGCGACCGGATTCGTAAAGTGCCCGAACCACGTTCCGCCCGATGCGACCAAAGCCATTTATCGCGATGCGTACGGTCATATCTCTCCTGCCAGGATTCTGTGCAATGTTGTGGCAAACAGGGTAATGCAGCCACCGCCTCAGGGGAATCCTCGCCAGCCATAAATCACGACTGTTTGATTAAATGTCGAACATTTAAAACTACTGAAACGCTTCAGCCAGCATATTAGAAATAAGGAATAAAGGGAATATTCCCTCCACGTTATCACTCATTCTTCTGACATGCGTCACACTTTTTTGCCATTTCAGACGCCAGACAATAATCCAGATAAGAATAACCACCAGGAATAATGGAATAATTTATTGCCTGAGGTGAAACCACGTGCGTAAAAAAGCCGGGCATGTGCCCGGCTGATATAAATGAACGCTAATAATACGATTACAGCAAAGATTTCGCCTGTTTCACTACGTTTTCTACAGTGAAACCGAACTCTTTAAACAGCAGTTCTGCTGGTGCAGATTCACCGAAAGAAGTCATGCCTACAATGGCACCATTCAGGCCGGTGTATTTGTACCAGTAGTCAGCAATGCCAGCTTCGATTGCCACACGGGCAGCAACTGCTTTAGGCAATACCGCTTCACGGTAAGCGGCGTCCTGTTTCTCAAACACATCAGTTGACGGCATAGAAACTACACGCGCTTTGACGCCTTCGCCAGACAGTTGTTCCCAGGCAGCAACAGCCAGTTCCACTTCAGAACCGGTAGCAATGAAGATCACTTGTGGCTGGCCTTCACAGTCTTTCAGCACATAACCACCGCGAGCGGCATCGGCCAATTGCTGTGCACTACGCTCCTGCTGTGCCAAGTTCTGACGAGACAAAATTAACGCGGTAGGGCCATCATGACGTTCAACTGCTGCTTTCCAGGCAATCGCACTTTCTACCTGGTCACAAGGGCGCCAGGTGCTCATGTTTGGCGTCACACGCAGAGAAGCCAACTGCTCTACAGGCTGGTGAGTCGGGCCATCTTCGCCCAGACCGATGGAGTCATGGGTATACACCATCACCTGGCGCTGTTTCATCAGTGCAGCCATACGCACCGCGTTACGAGCATATTCCACAAACATCAGGAAAGTGGAGGTATATGGCAGAAAACCGCCGTGCAGCGCGATACCGTTGGCAATCGCTGTCATCCCGAATTCACGCACACCGTAATGAATGTAGTTACCAGCGGTGTCTTCGTTAATGGATTTGGAGCCAGACCAGATAGTCAGGTTACTTGGTGCCAGGTCAGCAGAGCCGCCAAGGAATTCCGGTAACCACGGCCCGAAGGCTTCAATGGCATTCTGAGATGCTTTACGGCTGGCGATTTTCGCCGGGTTGGCCTGCAATTTTTCAATAAAGGCCTGTGAGTTTGCTGCAAAATCAGCGGGCATTTCACCGTTCATACGACGGGTGAATTCAGCCGCTTCCTGCGGGAAGGCTTTGCTATAGGCCGCAAATTTTTCATCCCAGGCAGATTCTTTTGCTTTGCCCGCTTCAGAGGCATCCCACTGACCATAAATATCCTGTGGAATAACAAAAGGTTCGTATTTCCAGCCCAACTGCTCACGGGTAGCTGCGACTTCGGCATCACCCAACGGTGCACCATGGGAGTCGTGGGTACCGGCTTTGTTCGGCGAACCGAAACCAATGATGGTTTTGCACATCAGCAGCGACGGTTTGTCTGTTACGCTGCGCGCTTCGTCGATGGCGCGTTTGATAGAATCCGCATCATGGCCGTCAACAGCACGCACCACATGCCAGCCATAGGCTTCAAAGCGTTTGGCGGTGTCATCAGTGAACCAGCCATCTACGTGACCATCGATGGAAATACCGTTGTCGTCATAAAACGCAACCAGTTTACCCAGTTTCAGGGTACCCGCCAGCGAGCAGACTTCATGAGAAATCCCTTCCATCATGCAGCCATCGCCCATAAAGGCATAGGTGTGGTGGTCAACGATTTCATGGCCCGGACGGTTAAACTGCGCAGCCATTGTTTTCTCAGCAATCGCCATACCTACGGCGTTAGCAATCCCTTGCCCCAGCGGGCCAGTGGTGGTTTCAACACCTGCGGTGTACCCCACTTCCGGGTGACCAGGAGTTTTGGAGTGCAGTTGGCGGAAGTTTTTCAGTTCTTCAATCGGCAGGTCGTAGCCGGAAAGGTGCAACAGGCTGTAAAGCAGCATGGAGCCATGGCCGTTAGACAGAACAAAGCGGTCACGGTCAGCCCAGTGCGGGTTCTTCGGGTTATGATTCAGGTAATCACGCCACAGGACCTCAGCAATGTCAGCCATCCCCATAGGGGCTCCGGGGTGACCGGATTTGGCTTTTTGTACTGCGTCCATGCTGAGCGCACGAATGGCGTTGGCAAGCTCTTTACGAGAAGACATTTTGACTCCAGATCGGATAGTTGAAGACCAGGCCTTAATAACGGTTTCAAGTTAGTGCCCTTATGGCGTATAACCCAAAGAAAAACATCCCACTACAGTAAACTGTATTCAGGTAGTGTTATTTTCAGGCTATTGATTCACCAAAATAAGTGGGCACATATCTCTGGCCGTTAGGGCTCCAAAAAGTTGTCCATCAATTTAACCTAAGCGGCCTGTCATGTACATGGAACATCCTTTTGTCCACAGATAAATATGCGCAACAGCCCTTAGGTTCCAGGCTTGAGTATCGCACAGGCTGGGCGTGACAATTTATACTTATGCGCCCTGGAAACGGATTTTAAGACTTTTTGCTTACAGGTTTGTAGTAAATGAGCAATAAAAAAAACGGCACGCTGACAACCAGCGCACCGTTTTCCAGGCTACGAACGATAAGTTATTCGTCTTCGAGATAAGTATAACCGTAAAGGCCCGCTTCGAACTCTTCCATAAATTGCTGCTGCAATACAGGGTCCAGGCCAGTTTGCTTAACCTGGTCGCGGAAATGTGTCAGCAATGTGTTGGGGTCCAACTGAACATACTGCAGCATATCAGCAACGGTATCGCCCTCATCGGAGAGTTCTACTTCCACCGTTCCGTCCGGGAAGACAAACACATCCACAGCTTCAGTATCACCAAACAGGTTATGCATGTTGCCCAAAATTTCCTGGTATGCACCCACCATAAAGAAACCGAGTAACGGTGGGTTTTCAGGATCATATTCCGGCATTGGCATTGTGGTCGCGATACCGTCGCCATCTACATAATGGTCAATAGCACCATCTGAGTCACAGGTGATATCCAGCAATACAGCACGGCGTTCCGGCGCATGATTCAGCCCTTCAAGTGGCAGAACCGGGAACAACTGATCTATCCCCCAGGCATCAGGCATGGATTGGAACAGCGAGAAGTTGACGTACAGTTTATCGGCCATACGTTCTTGCAGTTCATCAATAATTGGCCGGTGAGCACGGTTTTGCGGATCAAGTTGCTTTTGCACCTCATGGCACATACTCAAATAGAGTTGCTCCGCCCAGGCGCGTTCCTGAAGATTGAACGTACCGGATGAATAACCGACATGAATATCATGCAAATCCATCTGGCTGTCGTGCAACCATTCACGCAAAGACCGGCGGTTACCAGGCTCATGCATTTCTTCCCATGTCTCCCACATGCTCTGCAATGCGCGGGAGGCACCTTCTGCCGGGGGCGTTGGGTTGGAGAATTCGTTGCGCTCTACCCCAATAATATTGGAAACCAGAACCGTGTGGTGCGCGGTTACTGCGCGGCCAGATTCAGTGATAACCGTCGGGTGCGGCAACCCATGTTCCTCACAAGCATCACCAATGGCCCAGATTATGTTGTTGGCATATTCGTTCAGGCCGTAGTTCACCGAGCAGTCAGACTGAGAGCGTGTTCCTTCATAATCCACACCAAGACCGCCGCCTACATCGAAGCACTGAATATTCACACCCAGTTTATGCAGTTCGACATAGAAACGTGCCGACTCACGAACACCGGTTGCGATATCGCGGATATTCGCCATCTGCGAACCCAGGTGGAAGTGCAGCAGTTGCAGGCTTTCCAGGCGGTTAGCCTCACGCAACATTTCAACCAGTTGCAATACCTGAGTTGCGGCAAGGCCAAATTTTGATTTTTCACCACCGGAAGACTGCCATTTGCCTGAGCCTTGTGAAGCCAGGCGAGCGCGAACGCCCAAACGTGGCACAACATTCAGGCGCGCAGCCTCTTCCAGGACGATATTAATTTCCGTCATTTTTTCGATGACCAGATAGACTTTGTGGCCCATCTTTTCACCAATCATCGCCAGGCGAATGTATTCACGGTCTTTGTAGCCATTACACACAATCACGGAACGGGTCATGCCAGCATGAGCCAGTACCGCCATCAACTCGGCCTTAGAACCAGCTTCAAGCCCCAGCGGCTCACCGGAGTGAATCAGTGACTCAATCACGCGGCGATGCTGGTTTACCTTGATAGGGTAAACCAGGAAATAGTCACCGTTATAGCCGTAAGATTCACGGGCGCGCTTGAATGCACCATTAATAGAGCGCAGGCGGTGCTGGAGAATTTGTGGGAAACAAAACAGCGCAGGAAGGCGTTGACCTTGAGCTTCACGCTCCTTTACCAGTTTTGCCAGATCAACCCGGGCTTGCGGTACGTCCGGATCCGGGCAAACACTGATGTGCCCCAGTTCATTGACGTCATAATAGTTATTGCCCCACCAGGCAATATTGTATGTACGCAGCATCTTGCTGGCTTCCTGGGAGTTCATTGCAACCTCCTGCATGGAACGGAGTACACCCTGTTCGCCTGCTGACGAACCCGGAACAAAAGAAATGTCGTCAGACATTGCGAACCTCAATTTTTGTCGAAAGAGTAAAACAGTTGACTACTATCGCAGGGCATACCTGAGATAACAACCCATAAGCAACACACGGAGTTAGCAGAACATACGGGGTTGCTAACCGCGTGACCGGTTTCATTTTCATAACATTGTAAGACACGATTCCGAACGCCACATGACAGTTCGGCGAAACCTGGAAAAATCCTTCTGGAAACCAGAAGAGCCCTTGCTCAGTTCAGGTGGCGAAAACCCGCTCGAGAATCCTGAGACGTGCCGAAATGGGTATGACATCGGCTGGAAAACAGAAGTGAAAAACAGGTGGAGAGGCGCGTAGATACACCTGAGAAATGGCGTAACAACGGAATTAGTTGAAAATGGCGATTCATTGTCATTGCTTGCTATCACCTCCACACATACACATGTATGCGATAAGTAAAGCCCGCGGCCAGGTCACAGGGACGAAAACCACGCTACTGAGAATTTGCTCAACCCGGCTGGAAGTGAGTAACACAGTGCAAAACCGGTTACCTGACGATATAAGCCGCGCGCGCCGTTTTATACCCACATCACCACCAAAAAGCAAAACAAAAATGTGCTATTTAGCCTGTCCTTTCTTCAAGTGTTTTGTAACAAAACGACAGCATCGTGAACCCGATCAAAAAACCACTGGAAATCTGCTTAAGGTATAACCTAGAATAGCCATCCAGAAGTTAATCCATCTATACTGATTAACACTAAGACTGCTGGTGTTGATTACCGCCCAAATGACGTTTGTCAGCATAATCCTTGATAAAGGATGTGGGTTATCAGCAGTCCCTGATAATCGATTTACTCCAGGGTGAAGATAATATGGCAAAACACCTTTTTACGTCCGAGTCAGTATCCGAAGGGCATCCCGATAAAATCGCAGACCAGATTTCAGACGCCGTTCTTGACGCAATTCTGGAACAAGACCCTAAAGCACGTGTTGCCTGTGAGACTTACGTAAAAACGGGCATGGTTCTGGTTGGTGGTGAAATCACGACCAGCGCTTGGGTTGATATTGAAGAAATTACTCGCAATACCGTACGCGATATTGGTTACATTCATTCCGATATGGGCTTTGACGCAAACTCTTGCGCCGTTCTCAGCGCTATCGGCAAACAGTCTCCGGATATCAACCAGGGTGTTGACCGCGCAGATCCACTGGAACAAGGTGCTGGCGACCAGGGTTTAATGTTTGGTTATGCAACCAATGAAACCGATGTACTGATGCCTGCGCCAATCACTTATGCTCATCGTCTGGTTCAGCGCCAGTCTGAAGTGCGTAAAAATGGCACACTGCCATGGTTGCGCCCGGATGCGAAAAGCCAGGTAACCTTCCAGTATGATGACGGTAAAATTGTCGGCATCGATGCGGTAGTGCTGTCTACTCAGCATTCAGAATCAGTCGCGCAAAAAGATCTGCAAGAAGGCGTAATGGAAGAAATCATCAAGCCTGTTCTGCCTGCAGAATGGCTGAGTGCTTCCACCAAGTTCTTTATTAACCCAACAGGCCGTTTTGTTATTGGTGGCCCAATGGGCGATTGCGGCCTGACCGGGCGTAAAATTATCGTGGATACCTACGGCGGTATGGCTCGCCATGGCGGTGGGGCATTCTCTGGTAAAGATCCTTCTAAAGTTGACCGCTCTGCAGCTTATGCCGCCCGCTATGTGGCGAAAAACATCGTTGCTGCAGGCCTGGCAGACCGCTGTGAAATCCAGGTGTCCTATGCCATTGGTGTGGCTGAACCCACCTCCATCATGGTAGAAACCTTTGGTACAGAAAAGGTTGCTCCTGAATTGCTGACTGCACTGGTTCGCGAACATTTTGACCTTCGCCCTTATGGCCTTATCAAAATGCTGGATCTGTTACATCCGATCTACCGCGAAACAGCGGCTTATGGCCACTTCGGCCGTGACCACTTCCCGTGGGAAAAAACGGACAAAGCTGCCGACCTGCGCGCAGCTGCCGGCCTGTAATAAACTGTCTCAGGGCCAGTATTTGCTGGCCCTCAGATTGGTGAAAAAGAAGGAAAAATCGTGGTTTTTCCTTCTTTTTAGTTAGTAGCCGAAAATCAATAAATTGATTTTGCTGTTTTTTTATTGGATGACATCCTCTCGTTCTCTGCGAACATGAGGTTAGTCATCGGACTCAGGGCCAGTATTTGCTGGCCCTCTTTATAGACTTTCCCTGTGGTTTACTGGCTAACTTTTTCTCTCTGCGAGACCACGCCACTCCCCAGGCACCTGCAACCAACACGTTTTTGTACAACGCTCAATCATTCTGTGCCGCCCCCCGAATAGCCGCTTTCTGTCCATTTCTTGCAACCTTTGGAAAGGGTGGAAACGATTACACTTCACTATGCAACATACTTTTTCAGAATCCACTTTAAAAAACACAAATTTGATATTTTTGTTACATAAACTATCAGATTCATCTAATAACCCAACATAAAATAAGATGAGATAGTTAGTAACTTAATGATTTAAATAGTTAAATTTTATAATTGCAAATCAGAAGCATTGTAACCGATTACATTAGCGTGATAAGGGTCACACTTAACAACCTAAACACAACCTATTATTAACATTTGCATAATTAATAACCCAAATGGAGGGCATCATGCCTGACACTAAAAAAACGGGGCTTTCCAATAAAGCAATGACATTCTTTGTCTGCTTTCTGGCTGCACTGGCAGGATTACTGTTTGGCCTTGATATCGGCGTAATTGCTGGAGCACTACCCTTTATTGCTCATGAGTTCCAAATTACGCCACACCAACAAGAGTGGGTGGTAAGCTCCATGATGTTCGGTGCCGCAGTTGGGGCTGTAGGTAGTGGCTGGCTCTCTTTCCGGCTGGGGCGAAAATACAGCCTGATGATTGGTGCGATACTTTTCGTTGCCGGGTCACTGTGCTCAGCCCTGGCGCCCAATGCCGAAATTCTGATTATTTCCCGCGTATTGTTAGGGTTGGCGGTGGGGGTAGCCTCCTACACTGCACCATTGTACCTTTCAGAAATCGCGCCGGAAAAAATTCGCGGCAGTATGATCTCCATGTATCAGTTGATGATAACTATCGGTATTCTCGGTGCCTACTTATCAGATACAGCCTTCAGTTACAGTGGTGAATGGCGCTGGATGCTGGGTGTTATCACCATCCCGGCCGCCCTGCTGCTAATTGGTGTATTCTTTCTACCAGACAGCCCACGCTGGTTTGCTGCCAAACGCCGCTTCCATGACGCTGAACGTGTGCTGATGTACCTGCGTGACTCCAGTGAAGAAGCTAAACGTGAACTGGAAGAAATCCGTGACAGCCTGAAGGTGAAACAGAGTGGCTGGTCACTGTTCCGTGAAAACAGCAATTTCCGTCGGGCCGTATTCCTGGGTGTACTGCTACAAGTAATGCAGCAATTCACCGGGATGAACGTCATCATGTATTACGCACCAAAAATTTTCGAAATAGCCGGTTTTACCAATACCACGGAACAAATGTGGGGAACGGTTATCGTCGGTCTCACCAACGTGCTGGCAACGTTTATTGCAATTGGTCTGGTTGACCGTTGGGGACGTAAACCAACGCTGATCCTTGGCTTCCTCGTTATGGCAGCAGGTATGGGAGTTTTGGGCACGATGCTGCATGTGGGCATTCACTCTAGCAACGCACAATACTTTGCTGTTGCGATGTTACTGATGTTTATTGTTGGTTTTGCAATGAGTGCCGGCCCGTTGATCTGGGTGCTGTGCTCTGAAATTCAGCCGCTTAAAGGGCGTGATTTTGGCATAACCTGCTCAACAGCTACCAACTGGATTGCCAACATGATTGTTGGCGCAACATTCCTGACCATGCTCAACAGTTTGGGGAATGCGAATACCTTCTGGGTTTATGCCGGGCTGAATGTGTTCTTTATTATCCTGACGTTAGTTCTGATACCGGAAACCAAGCACGTCTCCCTTGAGCACATTGAACGCAATCTTATGAAAGGCCGACCCTTGCGTGAGATTGGTGCTCAGTAATTTGCCCACACCTTTCGGGGGGCAGTTATAGCTCCCCGACACATACTTGCAGTAAACAATTTCTGGCTCTATGCTGCCAGCTTATGAATACACGCCGCATCCCCATTGCAATACAACAAGCTATTATGCGCAGCCTGCGCACTAACCTGGTTCGGGCTAATCAGTACCTGAATACGCAGTACGCTGAGCCTAAAGTCACCTGGCAACAGCGCGGTACATCGGCAGGGACCGCCTGGTTAGAATCCTATGAAATCCGGCTTAACCCATTATTATTGATGGAAAACCAGCAAGCATTTACCGAGCAAGTCGTGCCACACGAACTGGCTCATCTATTGGTCTGGAAGCATTTTGGCCGGGTTGCCCCCCATGGCAAAGAATGGAAATGGATGATGGAAACTGTGTTGGGTGTTCCGGCTAAGCGCACTCATCAATTCGAACTCAGCACCGTGCGTTCCAATACCTTCCCTTATTACTGCCGTTGCCAGCAACATCAGCTAACGGTGCGCCGCCATAACAGGGTATTACGTAAACAGGCGGAGTATCGCTGTATTCATTGTGGCGAAATACTGAAACCCGGCACTTCTCCCCTGTAATCACAACAAGTTAACTGGAAACTTTAGAATCCAACTGATTGAAACTGGATAAATGATCAGTTAGTGTGCGGGCATACTTTGTCAGAGAACTTCGATATGTCCCGCAAATTATCTTCTGCAGCTATTGCCCTGGCTGCCCTTGTTATAAGTGCTGGTGTACAAGCCGCCGGTATTAACAGTTTTTCTCAAGCCAAAACGGCTGGTGTAAAAGTGAATGCCGATGCGCCCGGCAGTTTTTATTGTGGTTGTAAAATCACATGGGAAGGGAAAAAGGGTATTCCAGACTTAAACTCATGCGGTTACCACGTCAGAAAAAATACAGTCCGCGCTAATCGAATCGAATGGGAACATGTTATGCCTGCCTGGCAATTCGGCCACTTGCGCCAGTGCTGGCAAGACGGTGGACGTAAAAACTGCGCAAAAGATCCGGTGTACCGCAAAATTGAAAGCGATATGCACAACCTGGAACCCGCGGTGGGGGAAGTCAACGCCGACCGAGGCAACTTTATGTACAGCCAGTGGAATGGTGGAGAAAGCAAATATGGGCAGTGTTCGATGAAAGTCGATTTTGCCAATAAGCGTGCTGAGCCACCAGCCCGCGCCCGTGGTGCGATTGCCCGCACATATTTTTATATGCGCGACCAGTATCAACTGCCTCTTTCTCGCCAGCAAACCCAGCTATTTGAAGCCTGGGATAAAACGTATCCGGTTACTCAATGGGAATGTACTCGTGATGAACGTATAGCCAAAATACAGGGAAATCATAACCCTTATGTACAGCGGGCTTGCATGGCGCAAAAAGGCTAACCTACACTACCCAACAACAATTAACACTGTGATGTGCCGGTGCCCCATTTACGGGGCACACTAATGACGGCAACTTCTGCACTCTGCTCTTAGCGAAGAATTTGTTATAACCACCATCACACCTTTTTATGGATGATATAAACGATGCGTATTCCTCGCATTTATCACCCCTCGCCACTTACTGCTGGCCAGACTATTGCGCTAAGTGATGACGCCGCAGGGCATGTTGGCCGCGTATTGCGCATGTCTGCCGGGCAAGCGCTGGAGTTATTCGATGGCTCCAACCAGGTTTTTTCTGCAGAAATCGTTCAGGCAGATAAAAAACAGGTTCAGGTCAGGTTGCTGGGTTGTCAAACAGATAACCGCGAGTCACCACTGTTCTTACACCTGGGCCAGGTAATGTCCCGTGGTGAAAAAATGGAATTTACGATACAGAAATCCATAGAACTGGGCGTCAATGTTATTACACCTTTGTTCTCGGAACGTTGTGGCGTAAAACTAGACGCTGAACGCCTGAATAAAAAACTGCTTCAATGGCAAAAAATTGCCATTGGAGCCTGTGAACAGTGTGGCCGCAACCAGGTTCCTGAAATACGCCCCGCAATGAACCTCGAAGCCTGGTGTCAGGAACAAGATGATGCACTTAGGCTCAACCTGCACCCGCGCGCCAGTGCCAGTATCAATACGCTTCCCTTACCTGTTGAACGGGTGCGGTTGCTTATTGGCCCTGAAGGCGGATTATCGGCAGAAGAGATTGCCATGACTGCGCGTTATCAGTTTACTGATATTCTGTTAGGACCCCGTGTGCTGCGTACAGAAACCACCGCCCTCACTGCTATAACAGCGCTTCAAGTGCGATTTGGTGATTTGGGCTAAAGGAGACAAGAATGATCAAGCTCGGCATCGTGATGGACCCCATCGCGTCAATTAATCTTAAAAAAGACACCAGCTTTGCAATGTTACTGGAAGCACAGAAACGTGGTTACCAGATACATTATATGGAAATGGCGGATTTGTACCTGATAAATGGTGAAGCACGTGCGCGCACGCGTACCGTCAGTGTCGAGTATAACTATGAAAAATGGTACACCTTTGGCAGTGAACAGGATATTCCGCTGTCGGAACTTGATGTCATTTTAATGCGCAAAGACCCGCCGTTTGATACAGAATTTATCTATGCCACCTATATTCTGGAACGGGCTGAAGAACAAGGCACATTAATTGTTAACAAACCCCAAAGCCTGCGTGATTGTAACGAAAAACTCTTCACTGCCTGGTTCGCCGATTTAACGCCAGATACGCTGGTAACGCGTAACAAAGCCCAGTTGAAAGCGTTTTGGGAAAAACATGGTGACATCATCATGAAACCGCTGGACGGGATGGGCGGCACCTCAATCTTCCGCGTAAAAGCAGGTGATCCAAACTTATCTGTAATTACAGAAACACTCACGGAATTGGGCAACCGCTACTGCATGGCACAAAACTATCTGCCTGAAATTAAAGATGGTGATAAACGTGTACTGGTGGTAGACGGTGAACCAGTGCCTTATTGCCTTGCGCGTATTCCTCCGAATGGTGAAACTCGCGGTAACCTGGCTGCGGGTGGACGGGGTGAACCTCGCCCATTAACTGAAAGTGACTGGGCTATTGCCCGCCGTATTGCACCGACATTAAAAGAAAAAGGCCTGATCTTTGTTGGGCTGGATATTATTGGTGATAAGCTCACTGAAATTAATGTCACCAGTCCAACTTGTGTGCGTGAAATTGAAGCACAGTTCCCGATATCAATTACGGGAATGTTAATGGACGCCATTGAGAAGCGTCTGGCAAAATAACGACCATGGCGGGAAGGATCCCGCCAGCCTCTCGGGAATGCCGGTAGAATACATTCCTTATCAGGCAGGTTATAACAACTGCCAAAGACTCAACCGGGAACAGACCTCTGACAATGAATTTACAGCATCACTTTCTTATTGCCATGCCAGGGTTACAGGATCCGCTGTTCAGGCGTTCTGTCGTGTATATCTGCGAGCACAACGACGAAGGCGCAATGGGGATTATTATTAATAAACCTCTTGATAACCTGAAAGTTGCCGAAGTGCTTGAGAAGCTCAAGATTACCCCAGAACCACGTGATCCGGCGATTCGCCTGGATAAGCCGGTGTTTGTCGGCGGGCCACTCGCGGAAGACAGGGGTTTTATTTTGCATACTCCCCCAGAGATGTTCAGCTCCAGTATTCGTATTGCTGACAACACAATTATTACTACTTCCAAAGATGTACTGGAAACATTAGGTACGCCAAACCAACCACCGGATGTGCTGGTTGCTCTGGGTTATTCCTCTTGGGATAAAGGCCAACTGGAACAAGAGATCCTGGACAATGCATGGCTTACAGCACCAGCCAATAATCAGATTCTGTTCCACACTTTAATTAGTGAACGCTGGCGCGAAGCTGCAAGATTAATTGGCATTGATATTCACAATCTGCCTAGTGAAGCAGGGCATGCATGATGGCAACAGGAACAATACTGTCTTTTGACTTTGGTACTCGCAGCATTGGTGTCGCCATTGGGCAAAAAATTACCGGAACAGCCCGCCCTTTAGCTGCGCTGAAAGCAAAAGATGGCGTTCCTGATTGGGAACAAATCGGCCGTCTTCTCAAAGAGTGGCAACCCGATTTTTTAGTTGTTGGTTTGCCGCTGAATATGGACGGCACGGAGCAACCCCTGACCACCAGAGCGAAAAAATTCGCTAACCGCCTGCATGGCAGGTTTGGCATTACTGTAGAACTCCATGATGAGCGGCTGAGTACAGTTGAAGCCCGTGCGGGTTTATTTGAACAAGGTGGTTTCAAAGCACTGGATAAAGGCAGCGTAGATTCAGCTTCCGCTGTTGTTATTCTGGAAAGCTGGTTTGAGCAACACTTCTGATTCCAACTCTGGCTGTGCTACACAGCCAGCCATCCTTCTTTCTGAGCCTGCCAATTTCCAGTTCCCTTGTTATGCAACATCTTTTGCTAGCACCATTTGCCTGCATAAAAACACACTTCACCTGAACTACTGGCGGAACAAAATTTAGCTTTTCGTGCCAAAAATAATCAACCAGCCAGTGATTAACACCTGATACTAGCCAACAAATAACATATTAGAATTTCAATAAGTTAACTAAAAACCGGCTTTCCTGAATGCCATTTCTCCAGACATCCTCACCGAATAACGTGATCCAGATCGCACTTTTTGTTACCTAGGATATAATTTCATGCGTTACTATAACTCACATCAAAGGCATACACCTTTAAATATAACGAATTGAATTAATTAAGGAAAAGACCATGAAAAACGTAAAAACTCTGTTCGCTGCTGCTGCTCTCTCTCTGGTTTCTTTTGCAAGCTTCGCTCAAACTGTAACCGCTACCGCCAGCACTCTGGATGGTGCAGAAGCACAGATAGCAACTCAGGCTAAACAAGCAGGTGCTGCTTCATACCAAATCACTGAAGCATACTCTGGCAACCAGGTTCACATGACTGCTGAACTGAATAAATAAGAGTAAATGTTCTGGAACCGGAGTGCTTTTATCCCCCAGTTTCCGGTACTGAACAATCATATTGAGCCCAGTCACTGTACTGGGCTCAATCATATCTACAATGCTGTAAACAATATCACTTCTGCGATAGCACTCTTCTGAATCACTACTAACGATAATCCAGCGCAAGAAATAAGGTAAAACTTCATAATAATTATTTAGATAATAAATTTCCTTCCCACTTATTGATTACCTACAAACATCCGGAAATTAGCCCCAGTAGAAGCACGTTCAGTGCCAGCAATTCATGTATATTTTTGTATGGTGCCTCTTATGCTGCTCCACACAAAATGGCAGCCGAAACCACTTATGCAAGCACCCCCGCAGCAACGCGCTCAGCCCGGCTTTGCTCAAAAGTTTGCATGCCAAACTGTTTCCCCGTTTGTAACACCCCTGGTAACTGGTGTGTTTTCCCTTCCCTAATCAGGCTAGAAACTGCTGGCGTGGCTACCAACAGTTCAAACAGAGCCACCCGCCCACTCTCTTTACATGTAACCAATTGTTGGGCTAAAACACCTTTCAGGCTGCCTGCCAGTTGGGTCCGAACCATACTTTTCTCTTCCGCCGGGAAGACATCCACCAGCCGCTCTACAGCCTGAGCAGCCCCACGGGTATGCAGTGTTGCCAGTACCAGGTGCCCTGTTTCAGCTGCGGTAAGGGCAAGGCGAATAGTTTCGCTGTCCCGCAACTCACCCAGCAGGATAACATCCGGGTCCTGGCGTAAAGCGCCCTTCAGCCCGGCAGCAAAAGAATCACAATGCAGCCCAACTTCACGCTGCTGGATAACCCCCTGAGGAGGTTTGTGAACAAACTCAACCGGGTCTTCAAGGGTAATAATATGTGCCTGGGTTTGCCGGTTCAGCTCCCCAACCATAGCCGCCAGAGTAGTGGACTTGCCGCTGCCCGTAGCACCACACACTAATACCAACCCAGACTGTTCCTGCAACAATGTCATTAAGGCATCAGGAACCTGTAATGCGGTTAACGCTGGGCACACCTGCGGTAAAATACGTAACGCCACAGACACCCCTTCTACCTGAAGAAATGCATTGGCTCTTAAACGCTGGCCACTTGCCAGCTCTACCGCAAAATCCAGTTGGCCATGGTGTTTAAACTGGCCGTGCTGCTCTGGTGTTAGCCACAAATCCAACAATGCAGATATATCGGGTGAAGCACATGGGGCCGGTTCCAGCACGCCATCTTTACGCCAGTAAAAATGCCCACTGCTACACAGGTGTAGATCAGAGACATTATGCTTTACACTAAGGGCCACGATTTCTTCCATTTTGGCTTATCCTGAAACTCATGAACGACATTGCCCACAACTTAGCGCAGGTTCAGCAGAGAATCTCAGCAGCTGCAGAACGTTGCGGCCGTGCTCCAGAAGAAGTTTCCCTTCTTGCCGTAAGTAAAACCAAACCTGCGAGTGATATCGCACAAGCCATTGCCGCCGGGCAACGGGAGTTTGGTGAGAACTATGTTCAGGAAGGCGCCGATAAAATAGCCCTGTTCCGTGAGCAAGGTGTTACCGGCCTGACATGGCACTTTATTGGCCCGTTACAGTCCAATAAAAGCCGTCTGGTTGCCGAAAATTTTGACTGGTGCCATACCATTGACCGGCAGAAAATCGCCACGCGTCTCAGTGAGCAACGCCCTGGCGAATTAGCGCCGCTGAATGTGCTGATTCAAGTTAATATCAGCGATGAGACCAGCAAATCTGGTATCGCTTTATCTGAGGTGGACACACTGGCAGACCTGATAAGCAGCCTGCCAGGGTTACGCTTACGCGGGCTGATGGCAATTCCTGCGCCAGAACAGGATTACGACAAGCAATTTGCTGTCTGCCAACAAATGGCTGTAGCATTTAGCGCGCTACAACGCCGCTATTCTGGTATTGATACACTTTCGCTGGGCATGACGGATGATATGGAAGCAGCCATTGCCGCAGGTTCCACCATGGTTCGAATTGGTACAGCAATTTTTGGCGCACGGGATTACTCTGCGCGCCAGGGACAATAACTACAGAGGAACGCCATGCTGACGTTGACTTTCCTGGCCAAAACCATCATTGAATTGTATGTGATGGTGTTACTGCTCCGTATCTGGATGCAGTGGTCACGTTGTGATTTTTATAACCCGCTCTCACAATTTATTGTGAAGATTACCCAGCCCATCATTGGCCCACTGCGCCGGATCATTCCGTCAATTGGCCCGGTGGATACCGCTTCTTTGCTGGTCGCGTTTATTCTTACCACGCTGAAATTCCCACTGCTGCTACTCATTCAGGCAGGTGTGCTGGCAATTGGCCCGGTTAACCTGTTGGTTGGCCTGTTGTCGTTACTTAAAAGTGCTGGCTCACTGGTATTTTGGGTCATCATTGTGCGTTCTATTATGAGCTGGGTAAGCCAGGGGCGTAGCCCGATGGAGTTTGTACTGATGCAGCTCACTGAACCCTTGATGGCACCAATTCGCCGTTTTATCCCTGCTATGGGCGGCATTGATTTTTCTGCCATGGGTGTAATTATTATTCTGTACCTGCTCAATTACCTGGGTATGGACCTGTTCCCGGGGCTGTGGTACCAGCTTTGAGTGCAGTAACCCTGACTGAATCCGGGCTGGCGCTGAACCTGTTTATTCAGCCCAAAGCCAGCCGGGATGCCATTGTTGGCCTGCATGGCGATGAGCTAAAAATCGCCATCACCGCGCCGCCGGTTGACGGCCAGGCCAACGCTCACCTGGTTAAATTTCTGGCAAAACAATTTCGGGTTGCCAAAAGCCAGGTGTCACTCACCAAAGGTGAACTTGGCCGCCATAAATCAGTGCTAATCAGTTCACCGAAAACTATTCCGCCGGTTGTTGCGGCCTGTCTTAATTAATCTGTGGTATTCGTTATGCAAAAAGTCGTACTGGCGACCGGTAATGCGGGGAAAGTTCGCGAACTGGCTGACTTGCTGGAAAATTTTGGTCTGGATATTGTTGCGCAAACCGAGCTGGGCGTTGATTCAGCGGAAGAAACAGGCAGTACCTTTATCGAGAATGCGATTCTTAAAGCTCGCCATGCTTCACAGATAACCGGCCTGCCTGCCATTGCCGATGATTCAGGGCTGGCTGTCGATGCGCTGGGCGGTGCGCCAGGTATTTATTCCGCACGCTATGCGGGCGAAGAGGCAACAGACCAACAGAACCTGGAAAAGTTATTGCACTCCATGGAAGATGTGCCAGATAACCTGCGTAAAGCACGTTTCCATTGCGTACTGGTGTATTTGCGCCATGCTGAAGACCCAACACCACTGGTGTGCCATGGCTCATGGGAAGGGGAAATCACTCGCGCTCCCGCAGGCCAGGGCGGTTTTGGTTATGATCCCATTTTCTATGTTGCTTCTGAAGGTAAAACTGCAGCGGAGTTAACCAAAGAAGAGAAACGCGCTATTTCACACCGCGGCCAGGCACTGGCATTACTACTGGAAGCAATGCGCAATGGCTGATTTGCCGCCACTGAGTCTGTACATCCATATTCCGTGGTGTGTGCAGAAATGCCCATACTGCGACTTTAACTCTCATGCACTGAAAGGCGATGTGCCTCATGATGAATATGTCAGCCACCTGCTGAGAGATTTAGACAACGAAGTACCTGCCGCTCAGGGCCGGGCCGTCAGCACAATATTTATCGGTGGTGGGACACCAAGCCTGCTTTCTGGCGAAGCGATGCAAAAGCTACTCGATGGTGTACGCACACGTTTACCGCTGGCAGCCGGTGCAGAAATCACCATGGAAGCGAACCCGGGTACCGTTGAAGCTGGCCGTTTTGCCGCTTACCAGGCAGCCGGTGTTAACCGGATTTCCATTGGTGTCCAAAGTTTTAGCCAGAAAAAGCTACAACGTCTGGGGCGTATTCATGGCCCGGATGAAGCAAAACGCGCCGCGCAACTGGCGTCTTCACTTGGCTTGCGGAGTTTTAACCTGGACCTGATGCACGGATTGCCTGACCAATCGCTGGAAGAAGCACTGGGCGATTTGCGCCAGGCGATAGCACTGAATCCACCGCATTTATCCTGGTACCAGCTCACTATCGAACCCAATACGCTATTTGGCTCGCGCCCACCAGTACTGCCCGATGACGATACCTTATGGGATATTTTCGAACAGGGCGACAAACTGCTAAGCGCTGCCGGTTACCAGCAATACGAAACATCCGCTTATGCCAAGCCGGGCTACCAGTGCCAGCATAATCTCAATTACTGGCGCTTTGGGGACTACCTGGGGATTGGTTGCGGTGCGCACGGCAAAATCACCTGGCCGGATAACCGGATTGTTCGCCGGGCAAAAACTCGCCACCCGCGCGGTTACATGGCAGGAAAGTACCTGGACCGAGAGCATGAAGTGGCTGTGGCAGACAAGCCATTTGAATTTTTCATGAACCGCTTCCGGCTGTTAGAACCCGTTCCCCGGAACGACTTTCTGCAATTAACCGGTCTTAGCGAAACTGTGGTGCGCCCGCAACTGGATGAAGCCATTGCCCAAGGCTACCTCACCGAAACAGCATCGGAGTGGCAAATCACGCAACACGGGAAACTGTTTCTGAACTCGCTACTGGGGCTGTTTCTGGTGGATGATTGAATAAAGCTCCCTTGTAGCAAAAAGGGGAGCCTCAGATTGATGAAAAAGAAGGAAAAAGCGTGGTTTTTCCTTCTTTTTAGTTAGCAGACGAAAATCAATGGATTGATTTTCCTGGTTTTTTCTTGGGTGACATCCTCTCGTTCTGTGCAGACATGAGGTTTGTCATCAGACTCGAGCCTGTTATTCTTTTGCGTAACTGACTTACTTCAGGCCTTTTACCAGTGCCTTGCGCTGGTCTTCCAGGGAAATAACACGGGAACAAACATCTTTGCCAAACTGTTTGAAATCAGCCTGTTGGTTATTCCACTCTTGCTGAATGGCATTTTGCATCCCACCAAGGTTACCCAGAATCCCTTGTAAACCGCCTTTGCTGTTTCCGCCAGTGAGCGCTTTAGCCCCCATCTCATTGATGCTGTCTTGCAGAATGCCGCCCATGGCCTGGTTAACCAGTTGCTGGCCATCTGCCCGCACCTGATCAATGGCTTTGTAGTGAAAAGCCAGGCCATCACTACGGTGTTCTATAATGCGGTTCATCTGTGCTTTCAACTGTGCATCAAGCTTTTCCAACCGCCCGTGCATGCTGCTGCTTTCTCCCACTTGCTCGGTGATGATTTTGTCCAGTGCCGCGCGGCCTTTTTCAACCCGTGCCCTGGCGCCGTTATCAATCCACGGCAGGTCGTTACGCAGTGCCTGTTGGTAATTTACAGCCTGTTGTTGCTGGCTGGCAGAAAGCGATTGCGCTTTACCATTAAACTGAACTGCGCCCTGAGGTGAAATAACCAGGTCGCCATGTTGCCCAACTACCTGCACTTGTTGAGGGTTGATAACCACATCATCTTTGGGGCTGACACTGCACTGGTAATCAGCTTTCGCCGCCGTGCTGACAGCCAGTAACGCAGCCAGCGCAAGGGATAACTTCTGCATTTGCTACTCCATAAAGAAAAAACGGGCCGGTAAAAACCGACCCGTTGAACATCCTGCGCTTAATCCCACCAAACGTCGAACAAGTCGCTGGTGCGAATTTCAGACAACTGGCGTGCTTCCAGCCAGTTTTTTACCAGCGCCTGATGTTCTTCGGTACATTTGCCAATCTGCTGCATGCAAATCAGCCCTTCCCAGGCAAGGTAACCACTACCATCAAAGGCCAGGCCATTTGGCTCAATCACTTCATTAATTAAGTCATCAACGGTTTTATCAATCTGTTCTTCCGGGGTACCTTCCGGGAAACGCCATGCCACCGAAAAACCTACTTCCTGAAACTCCTCGATATGCATTTTTTTGCGTAAACGACGGCTGCGGTTTGTTGCCATTACTTGTTCCTCTCGAACATTAAGTCCCATACACCGTGGCCAAGACGCTGGCCGCGTTGTTCAAATTTGGTGACCGGACGGGATTGCGGGCGTGGTACGTAATCGCCGTTCTCCGACAAGTTTTGATAACCGTCCACCGATGACATTACTTCGAGCATATGTTCTGCATAAGGTTCCCAGTCTGTCGCCATATGGAAAACACCGCCCAATTTTAGTTTGCCTTTTACCTTTTCAGCAAACGGCACCTGAACAATTCGGCGCTTATTATGGCGCGCTTTATGCCAGGGATCCGGGAAGAAAAGTTGCACCATGGTCAGGCTATTTTCCGGGATCATCATATCCAGCACTTCAATGGCATCATGGCACATTACGCGCAGATTAGTCAGGCCAGCTTCATGAGCTGAACTCAGACACGCCCCAACGCCCGGAGCATGCACCTCAATTCCCAGAAAATTCTGGTGTGGATTAGCTGCGGCCATCGCGACCAGTGATGCCCCCATCCCAAAACCAATTTCCAGAGTAACAGGCGCTTCCCGCCCAAACAGCGCAGCAAAATCGATGGGCTGACCATCAAATTCAACGCCCATCACCGGCCAGTAGTGGTCCAGCGCATGTTGTTGCCCTTTTGTCAGGCGGCCCTGGCGGCGGACAAAACTACGAATGCGGCGTAGTGCGCGACCATTCTCATCAAATTCCGGTGAAATCACGTCGTTAATCATGGGTAGAAACTCTGCTTGAGTTATTAATGTTCAGGAAACGGGCATTATCCAAAGTTACTCCGCCGATGCAAGCACCGGATACCAGCTGTTTACAGCGGGCCTGTGCTGTGCTGGAATCTGACACCTAATTTGACAGAGTCGGATACTGTGCGTAAATGATACAAGCGCTTCAATTCTCTCGCCAGGTGCTCGACTGGTATGAAAAGTATGGCCGAAAAACCTTACCCTGGCAGCAAGCAAAAACGCCGTATAAAGTGTGGCTGTCTGAGGTGATGTTACAACAAACCCAGGTGGCAACGGTTATCCCTTATTTCCAGCGTTTTATGGAAAAGTACCCGGACATCCGTGACCTGGCGGCTGCACCACTGGATGAAGTGCTGCACTTATGGACTGGCCTTGGCTATTACGCCCGCGCCCGTAACTTACATAAAGCCGCACAAACCGTTGTGCAGCAGCATGGCGGTAAATTCCCTGAACGTTTCGATGATGTTGCCGCTCTACCTGGTGTGGGGCGCTCTACCGCTGGTGCAGTGCTGTCTCTTGCCTGTGGCCAGCACTACCCTATTCTGGATGGCAATGTAAAACGGGTGCTGGCGCGGTGTTATGCCGTTGACGGCTGGCCGGGCAAAAAAGAGGTCGAAAAACGCTTATGGAGCCTGAGCGAACAAGTCACGCCAGAAAATGGTGTCAGCCAGTTCAACCAGGCCATGATGGATTTGGGAGCCATGGTTTGTACTCGTTCACGGCCCAAATGTGAGATTTGCCCCCTCAGCAAGGGTTGCCTTGCGAAACAGTCTGGCAACTGGTCCAGCTTTCCGGGGAAAAAACCGAAGCAAACACTCCCTGAACGCACAAGCTGGTTTGCGCTGATACAACATGGTGACGACGTTTACCTCAGCCAGCGCCCGCCAGTTGGTTTGTGGGGTGGGCTTTATTGTTTCCCACAATTTGAAACGCAAAACGCCTTGCATCAGTGGCTGGAAGAAAAACAAATTCCAGCAGATAATTGCCAACAACTTACGGCTTTTCGCCATACATTCAGCCATTTCCATCTGGATATTGTGCCAGTATTAGTCCGGGCAGAAACATGGCCTCTTCGCATGGAGGAAGATACCGGTCTCTGGTATAACTTACCGCAGCCACCTGCTGTCGGTTTAGCGGCGCCGGTAGAGCGCCTGTTGCAGCAATTGCGTGCAGGGTCGGTTGTTTAAGGCCCGCCAAATAATGAGGATGAGACATGAGCAGAACGATTTTTTGTACTTACCTGCAGCGTGATGCTGAAGGCCAGGATTTCCAGCTGTACCCCGGTGAGCTGGGTAAACGTATCTATAATGAAATTTCTAAAGAAGCCTGGGCGCTGTGGCAAGCCAAACAGACCATGTTGATCAATGAAAAGAAACTCAACATGATGAACCAGGAACACCGTAAATTACTGGAACAGGAAATGGTGAACTTCCTGTTTGAAGGTAAAGATGTACACATTGAAGGTTTTACACCCGAAGAAAAACAATAAGGGCTTGTGCCCTTCGATGGATAAAACTGCACACATCAATGAAGAAGAGACTTATTGCGCTGGCCCTTGTTGCACCACTTTTGGTGTCCTGCTCCAGTAAAAAGGATTCGGCGTATCACGAAGAGTGGGTAAAAGACACCAACGGTTTCGATATTTTAATGGGGCAGTTTGCCAATAATATTGAGAACCTGTGGGGTTATAACGAGGTATTGATTGCCGGGCCGAAAGACTATGTTAAGTATACGGACCAATATCAGACCCGTAGCCACATCAACTTTGATGACGGGACAATTACCGTAGAAACCATCTCCGGTACAGACCCGGCGGCTCACTTGCGCCGGGCGATTGTCACAACCCTGTTGATGGGTGACAACCCAGGCTCGATTGATCTCTACTCTGACAGCGATGATATTGCACTGTCCAAACAACCTTTCTTATATGGGCAGGTAGTCGATAACCGTGGACAGCCCATCCGCTGGAAATGGCGTGCGGAAGAGTTTGCTGACTACCTGCTGCAAACCCGCCTGCAAAGCCGTAGCAATGGGCTGCACATCATCTACAGTGTGACCATTAACCTGGTGGCAAACCACCTTGATAAGCGTGCGCATAAATATCTTGGCATGGTGCGCAGCGCATCGCATAAATACGGGGTGGATGAATCGCTGATTCTGGCAATCATGCAAACAGAATCCAGTTTTAACCCTTATGCGGTGAGTAATGCCGATGCACTGGGGTTAATGCAGGTGGTGCAGCACAGTGCGGGGAAAGATGTGTTCCGTTCCCAAGGGCGCAGTGGCATTCCCAGCAGAAACTATCTCTTCGACCCAAGAAACAATATTGATACCGGCACAGCCTACCTGGCGATGCTGAACAATGTTTACCTTGCTGGCATTGATAACCCAACATCGCGGCGTTATGCCGTTATTACCGCGTATAACGGCGGTGCAGGCAGTGTGCTGCGTGTTTTCTCCAGTGACAAAGACCAGGCGGTTTCGATTATCAACAGCCTGTCGCCTGATGATGTTTATGAAACACTAACCACCCGGCACCCGTCTTCAGAATCTCGCCGCTATTTATATAAAGTAAATACGGCGCAAAGAGGCTACCGGCGGGTACATTAAGTTTTAAACCCGCACCAAACAAGCGATACAAAAAAGGGAAAAGCACGCTTTTCCCTTTTTTTAGTTAGCAACCGAAAGTCAATAAATTGATTTTACTGGTTTTTTATTGAGTTGCATCCTCTTGCTCTGTGCGCAGATGAGGTTTGTCATCAGGCCGGATGAGTATTAATCACATAGCCATACAGGCGTTTAATGCCATCCGGGTCTGTCTCGCTGTAAACCCCCTGGAGTTCCGGCGAAAACCCCGGTAACAGGTTGACACCTTCTTCCAGCGCCAGGAAGTAACGCAATGCAGCACCACCCCAGATTTCACCAGGTACAACACACAGCACACCTGGTGGGTACGGTAATGCACCTTCAGCAGCAATACGCCCCTGAGCTTCACTCAGGCGCACCAGTTCCACGTCACCACGAATAAATGCACTGTTGGCATCCTGTGGGTTCATTACCACTTCAGGGAAGCAGTCTCTACGGAACATCGCTTTTTGCAGGTCTTTCACATCAAAGCTGACATAAAGATCGTGCATTTCCTGGCAGAGTTGGCGCAGTGTATAGCCTTTGTAGCGCACCGGGTATTTCTGGTAGATGGTAGGTAACACATCTGCCAGCGGTGTATTGTCTTCAATATGGTGTTCAAACTGAGCAAGCATAGCCACCAGTTGAGCCAGCTTCTCCGGGCTTTCGGCCGGTGTGAGCAGGAACAGAATCGAATTGAGATCTGATTTTTCCGGCACAATGCCATTTTCGCGCAAATAGTGCGCCAGGATCGCAGCAGGGACACCGAACTCACTGTATTTCCCTGTTGCTGCATTAATTCCTGGCGTGGTCAGCAATAATTTGCACGGGTCCACCAGGTATTCATCTTTGGCGTACCCTTCAAAACCGTGCCAGTTTGCTCCTGGCTCAAAGCTGAAGAAGCGCCGGTCATGGGCAATGGTGTCTGTGGGGTAATCCTGCCACTGGCGTCCATCGATTTCTGGTGGAATAAACGGGCGGATCATTTTGCACTGCGCAAGGATCTGTTTGCGCGCTTCAATCCCCATATCCACACACTCAGCCCATAAGCGGCGGCCACTTTCCCCTTCATGAATTTTGGCATTCACATCCAGTGCCGCAAACAGCGGGTAAAACGGGCTGGTTGATGCATGCAACATAAATGCATTGTTCAGGCGTTTATGCGGGCAGAAACGCGACTGGCCACGGATATGATCGTCTTTTTTATGGATTTGCGAGGTTTGAGAAAACCCGGCCTGTTGTTTGTGGACAGACTGCGTGACAAAAATACCCGGGTCTTCCGGTTTGAGTTCCAGCCGCAATGGCGAGCAATCTGCCATCATCGGCAGGAACTGCTCATAGCCAACCCAGGCTGAGTCAAACAGAATGTAATCACACAGGTGGCCGATAGTGTCTACTACATGGCGGGCGTTATATACCGTGCCATCGTAAGTACCTAACTGGATAATCGCCAGGCGGAATGGGCGCGGCGAGTCTGCGCGTTCTGGGGCCACTTCACGAATAGATTCACGCAGGTACGCTTCGTTAAAGCAGTGAGCATCCACCCCGCCAATAAACCCAAACGGGTTACGTGCCGCCTCCAGGTAAACCGGGGTCGCCCCTGCCTGAATTAACGCACCATGGTGGTTGGATTTATGGTTATTGCGGTCAAACAGCACCAGGTCTCCCCTGGTCAGCAGCGCATTTGTTACCACTTTATTTGCCGCAGAAGTTCCATTCAGGACAAAGTAGGTTTTATCTGCGTGGAACACTTTAGCGGCGAATTTCTGCGCATCTTTCGCCGAGCCTTCATGGATAAGCAAGTCACCCAATTTGACATCGGCATTGCACATATCCGCACGAAAAACGTTTTCGCCGAAGAAATCATAAAACTGGCGCCCAGCCGGATGCTTACGGAAAAACGCACCATGCTGATGCCCCGGACAAGCAAACGTGCTGTTGCCCATTTCAACGTACTGGCTCAGCGTGTCGAAAAACGGGGGTAACAGATTTTCTTCATAGCGGCATGCAGCCGCTTCAAGCTCAAGAAAATCTTGTGCTTTTCCCGTAATCACACCTTCAGTACCCGGAAGCGGTGCAACCAGTTCAGGGCTGAAAAGGAACACCGGTAAATTAAACCCGGTACGTTTAAGCAAAGTCAGAATACCGCTACGGCTGTCGGCAACCGAAACCACCACAACGGCCACATCAGTAAAATCAGTGTTATCCAGTGTCACAACTTCACGGTGCGTGGACAAACAGGCGACAACATCATGGCTTGCGGCAATTTTCAACGCTTTCATAAGCACAAATCCCCAGGGGTCAAGGATGAGTGAGTGCCAGAGGCACAACAAAAGGGAGTGTTCTCCCGGCGAAAATGATAAGGGGCCTGAACTGATAACCAGCTGCGACCACCAGACATCAGTAAAACCAGGGCCTGCCTGAGTTTACTGATGCTCCGGTGCGAGCCTGCACTGCCCTCACCGCATGGTGAAAGTTTGAATGTCTTGAATAGATAAATAGCGGACATAACGAGAACACGCCATTAAGCAATGGCTGTGATGTGCCAGAAATGTCGATGAGAATCCGAACATTGCAGCGACCTCGTTAAGGTAGTCGTGGAAAAAATCCGCGCAATTCTGGCACCTTTCTGGCAGGGGTGCAAGCGGTTGCCTGTAACAGAATGCACACAAATCAGGCAAACACACCATAGGGCATAACAAACTATTTGACGACAGCAGGCCTTTACGGTTTAATGCGCCCCGTTGCCCGGATAGCTCAGTCGGTAGAGCAGGGGATTGAAAATCCCCGTGTCCTTGGTTCGATTCCGAGTCCGGGCACCACTTATTCAGAGAACCCAGCCTATGGCTGGGTTTTTGCTTTTCTGAGACAGGACTCTCCATCGAACTCCGTTCGATTATTCGCCGTAAACGGCTCACCCCTTCGGGGCCAGCGCGACAAGCGCACTGTTCAACGCCTAAAGGCGTTAGTCCGAGTCCGGGCACCACTTATTCAGAGAACCCAGCCTATGGCTGGTTTTTTGCTTTTCTGAAGCCGGACTCTCCATCGAACTCCGTTTGTGACAAAAACGTAGTATCTGCGTAATCCTTTTTTAAATAACAACTTCTTTGATTACCAATAGTTATTGGCTGGTGCTAAGCCAATAAATCATATTCACCAACACCACCAGCCACAATAAAACCAGTGAGACGATTGCCCGGTAAAATAGCCTTGTGGCACCCTGCCAACGTTGGGCTATATTCCGCGTTACACCAGTACGTTTTCCCCATATGCACGCCATCCCAGCGTCAAATGACACAAGATTTTCATCACGTTCAATTAACTGAAATAGCCGCTCATCAAGCCACAACCGCCAACAGTAATAGTGGGTGGTAATAAACAGCACCAACGAAACCAAGCTTCCCCATGAAGCCGAATGCAGAAATCCCACCACTAGTGGCGGCAACGTCAATGCGGCAAAATAACGCCATGAAGACAAATGAATGCGCATAATTCGGTGAGTTAGCATGATGTCCGGCATGGTGTTTCCCTGAGTTGAGTTTCCCTGAATTGCTCCAGTAACGCGGTATGTGCCGGGGTAAAAACCACTTGTGGGCGCTGGCACTTAATCAAATTAATAGCCTGCTCCACTGAAGACACATGAGCTTTTGTGAGCAACCAGGCAGCAACAACTGTTGCGCTGCGCGATAACCCTAATGCACAGCACACCAGCACATTGCCATGTGCCTGGCGCAACTGTTCAAGGCAGATCACTGCATGGTGCAGAGCGGGTTCTTCTGGTGCGACCAAGTCCATCAAAGGATAAGACAGCCAGTGTTGTGGCTGCCTGCAGCACTTGTGAAATTCAGCAGTAAGGTCTAACACAGCGGTCTGCGAAACCTCCCTGCCCCTGGCAGGGAAACCACCCAATACCACCCCATCGCAAACCACATTACTGTGAGCAAGATGGCGGGAAAACCAGGCCTTAGAAAGTGCGGCTCCCATTAAGTAAGGCCACAACACGAGGCGAGCAGGCAACGACAGCGCTCCTGAACTGCTCTTCTGGAATATCGCCGTACCCAGCCCGGCATACCCCAGCGCGACCACCAACAACGCCAGTGCCGGCCATAACAAAAAATACCCGTAAGGGATAACGGCTCCCGCCAGAGCAAACAATATGCTGGCAGCACAATATTTCGCTGCCAGGCGCAACGCCTGCTTACTCGGGCGCTGCCAGCACCAACGGCCTGAAACCGGCACCAGGTAGCTAACCACCACACCCACTATCAGCCCACTAATAACATCAATAAAATGATGCTGCCAGGTTGTAAGAACGGATACGCCAATTAACAGAAACCACCCGGCGCATACAAAGCGCATTGAACCGTGCAGGTGTTCCCGGAACCGTAGCCACAACAGCCAGGCAAGGATGATATGCAGCGAAGGCGCCTGGTTATAAGGCAAATCGAACTGCTCCAGTTGGTGAAACAACCAACCAAAAGCCCCCTCAACATCCGGGCGAATAAAAGTAAATTTCAGCGGGAATAGCAGGAAACCAGTGCAAGCAACCAAAGAAGCGGCAACCAGGCGCCAGGCGTGACGTGTCTGTTCTTGCCGCGCTGTGCAGATAAACAGAGAAAGGCCGTATAACAGATCTATGCTCCAGTAAGGCACAATAGTCCAGGGCAAGAAAGGGATAGAGCGCTCCCAGCTAAACACCATGCTCCCCACACTAGCACGGCTCGCGGTGAACTGATTCACCTGCCCGTAAGTCAGGAAAAAGAGTGGAGCCAGTAACAACAACCAGCAGACCCCACGCCGGTACAGCATAGCGCGGTTCACCGCCAGGGCAGGCTCATTCATGGTGTTTTCTCACCGCCATCGATACTGTGAAAATACCAAATTCATCAATCAGTTGATGGCACTTTTCAAAACCTGCTTGTGCAACCAGTGAGTCCATTTCACCCTGGCTGCGCACACGCATCATCCATGGAATACCATTGCGGTGGCTGGTTAAGGTATACGCGATAGTTTTTAGTTGTGGGTGCCAGGGCTGGCCGGTATAAATCAATATTCCGCCGGGAGGAATGGCGGCTGCCAGGCCAGCTAAAGATGTGCTGACAGCGCTGTTGTCCTGGAATAATTCATAAAGCCCGGAAACAATCCCCAGGGTTGGAGAAGGAGCAAGCGCCGCCAGTGAACCGTAGTCAAATGCATCGCCGGTTGTGAACTGTGCCAGTTGGCCCAAACCACGCGCTTCTATCATGGCACGGCCTTTCTCCACATTCAGCTCACTGTAATCGCGCAGTAAAATGCTTTCGATACCCGACTGTTTTTCCAGTGCATCCAGCACATAGCGGCCATGCCCGGCGGCAATATCAACCACCCGAACCGGCTGCCCAATGCCGTGCAACCTGGCAACGGCCAGAGCAATCATCTGTTGCAGATGCTCCTTGCGCACACGAATGCCCTGCCAGCCAATACTGTTAAGATACTGGCGGTCGATGATACGACCCAGAATGCCATTACCTTCAGGCTCATTGCGGTAGACATAATCCAGAGTGCTACCGGAATCAAAACCCGTTTCATAGCCAAGACGCATCCCCTTGGACTGGCGGCCAAGTGTTTTCATGCCCAGGCTCAATGCCGCATACCCGGCACCTTCCAGTGAAAAGCGTTTAGGTGGTGCCTGCAATGCCCGATATGCATCTGCGCTGGGGCTCCAGCAATCTTCACGGCTGTAATCAAACTGGCTGGGTTGCTGAGAATACAGTTCACCAATGAAACGACGCATATGCCCGAACGCCCGCGCACGCTCTTTTTCCCCCAACGTATCGTGATAAAAACCAGGCATGATGTGCTGCTCTTTTACCGCACTACGCAGTCCAGCATAAAACTGCAGTTGCGGTTTTTGATGCACCACATAGTCATTCCCTGAGATCAGTAATTGGGTGGGAACAGTAATGGCAGCGGAATCAGCAACAATACGTTCCGCTGTTTGGTAGAGATCCAGAAGAATGTTAACGGCAATCTGGCGGGTTATAAGCTTATCCTGCTCAAAACTGGCAATACGCTCTTCATCGTGGCTCAGGAACTTCCCTTTGACATACGAGTTCACATAGAACAAGCCACGGATACGCTGTAACAGCCCCAGGCCAGCCCGGGCAAAAGGCACATACAATTTAACTTTAAACGCGGGTGAAGCCAGCACCATACCGCGAATTTTGGGGGCATAGTCATGAACCCAACTGGCAACCAGAACGGCCCCAACACTCTGGGCAACCACCACAATTTGCTCAATGCCTACCTGTGCATCTTGTGCCACAAAGCGCACGAACTCATCTACATCCCGCACTGAACGTGCAAGGCTTGGGCTATACCCACGCTCTCCTGGCGATTTTCCGTGCCCGCGGGCATCCCAGGCATAAAAGTGGGTATCCGGCATCATTAGCTCATCAACAATATGTTGTAAGCGGCCGGAATGCTCATGCCCGCGATGAAACATCACTACCACTTTATGGCTGTTTGCCTCGGGTGCAGGCCAGTGGCGGAAGAACAATTCAGTACCATCGCTGGTTGAAAACTCACGCTCATTAAAGTGGCGGGTATCCTTACTCATGTAGTTTCCTTGTTGCGAGTTGTTGTAATGCAATAAAGCGGTTTAATAAATCCTGCTTGAAGCGATTTTTATCCGCGTCAGAGTGAAGTGGGTTATCTACGTAGATATCAATAAAAAAGGGGACCGGAATTTTTTGGCCTTTCCCCATGGAGCGATCAAGCCCGTGCAAATACACCGGTGTAATAAGTACATCCGGGCACTGCTGGCTTAAATGCCAAATTCCCGACTTAATGGATGAAAATTTACCCGGTTCACCGCGTGTGCCTTCCGGGAAAATAATCACAATTTTGTTGTTTGCCAGCGCATCCGCACAGGCCTGCAAAGGGTTCGCCTGGTGAGCCCCCCGGTGTACCGGAATAATGCCAATCACCTTTAAGGCGAACCAACTTATCAGCTTATTTTTGAGAAAATAATCTGCGGCGGCAACCGGTTGAACATTAACCAGTGTTGAAAGAGGAAACAGGGTAAATAAAGTTAAAATATCCAGGTGGCTATTATGGTTGGCGACAATAATAGCCGGGCCGTTAACCGGGAGTTTCTTACGGCCTGCAACAGACACTCCCAGCCATACCCAGACAACCGGGTAAGCAATACACAATGTAAAAATCCAGCGTAACAGGCGATTCATACGCGCCCTCTACACATAGAAATAGTAATAGAAATGGAAAAACAGCGGCGCGGTATAAATCAGCGAATCAAGCCGGTCGAGAATTCCGCCGTGTCCGGGTAATAATTTCCCTGAGTCTTTAACACCGAAATCCCGTTTAATGGCCGACATCACCACATCACCACAAAAACCACTTAGCCCAATAATAAGCCCGGCAGCAAGGGAGTACCCCACGTTCATTGGCGTCAAAACTGGCCCCAAAATAACCGCCAGCAACATGGTTGTAAAAACCCCGCCCAACAACCCGGCAAGCGTTTTATTTGGGCTGACCTTCGGGGTGACTTTTATTTTACCCAGCGATTTACCCCATAAGTATTGGGCAATATCATTCAGTTCGGTCAGGGCGACGAGAAAAATCACTAACAACGCTCCCGCCTTTGTTTCTGAACCAGGCAGAGTTAGTAAATAAGCAATATGGCTTAACGCAAATACAGTGGTCATCATGCCCCAGTGCATTACACTGGCTGAATGCAGAAAACCTTTAGTATCTCCGACAACAACCATTCTGGCAGGCAAAAATAAAAAAACATAAACCGGAATAAAGATAATAAACATGCCGTACCATGACATCCCTGTCCAGAGGTACTGAACTGGAATAGCGGCATACATCCACAACAATGGAATACTGTCGGAGCGCCGTGTAGGAGAAAGTGTCAGGTACTCTTTAAGAGCCAGAAAACTAATAAAACCGAAGAAAGTCAGTGCCAGCCATTTTGGTGACAGCATCGCCAGAGAGAATAAAACGATAATCACCCACCAACTGGTCACTCTCTGTTGTAACTCCAGCCAGTTCTTCTGTGGGCGTAAGAGTTTTAGCCCAAGGGTAATCAGCGTTGCCAAAATTAAAATGCCGAATATGCTCCCAAGGCAAAGATAAAGAAGGTGAGTTGAATCAGGCATGCGGCACCTCCATCGCACTACGGCTGCGGTTAATACAAGTCCAAACCAGAAGCACTGCCGCCAGAATAAGTGCGTAATTCACCCACTGAATATATTCAGGCCAGATAGCCACCCCCAACCCAATAGCACCGAAGAAAAATGCACGGTCACTTTTCCCCAATGGCCCACGATAATTACGCACGCCTGTTAAAACCTGTGCCAGTACCCCGCAAAACTCCGTCAACCATGACAGCAACACCACCAGCACAACGACAACTGGCGATACACCGGCAAGAAAAGCAAATGCCAGATACAGCCCGGCATCTGACACAATATCGCCCACTTCATTCAATACCGCCCCCATAACCGATTGCTGGTTAAATTCTCGGGCCAACATGCCGTCGATGGCATTAAGAGCCATACGGAAGAATAAAAAGACAGGAAGTAAGGCAAATAAAGATGTGTACGGCAAACAAATCAGAAGCCCCCCAAGCAACAGTGACGACACCATAGCCAAAAGTGTAACCTGGTTGGCAGTAACACCCCGGGAATAAAGCCTGGCAACAAATGGCCTTAACAATTTTTGGAACTGCGGTTTTATGTCATACAACGTCACGTTGTGGCTCCTGCCATTTATTCAAAATAATGTATTCACTTGCGAACAAAACCTGCAAATATGTGCCCGGTACCCGCTGATAAAATGAGGGGAAAAACAAAAAATAAACTAGCCAGATAACAGATTTCTCTGGCCGAATACACTTATCGTACAAGCAATGAGCACCAATAATAAACATATTTGATGTAATTACATACTGTTATTGCCTGAACTAACGCCAAATATGGAAATAGAACAGCAAATTTATTGGCACAGATTACACTTAGCAGGGGCAATACTGCCGGGAGTTATCCGTGACAACACCACACCCACATGGCCAACACCAGCATCCACCAGCGGTAAGCAAGCACGACAGAATCAATCATGCTTTGGCTCGTGCTTTGCCTTTTCTCGCCTGTGTTCACGCAATTTTTTCATTAATGGTGTTATTGCGTTCCAGCTTAATGGCTTATAACGACAATGATATCCTGACGAATCGCGAACTGATCCCCATTATTGACCAGTTGATGTGGGTCATTCTGGCGGGTGCAGTCGTGTTACTGCTGCTTTCACGCCGTTATATGCTGCATGCTCAGCATTTTAGATTGTGCTGCCAGGTCGTATTACTGCTACTCAGCGCTGTCTGGTCGTTCAGTATTTTTGTGTTTATTGCTTTATGGCGGCTGCCCTTCGCTTTCCCTGTCAGTGTCACCTTGCTGCTGAGTAATGTGATTGCACTCTATTTTCAGCTCAGCTTCCTGTTGTGTTTTGTTGTGCCGTTATGGTTGGTGTCCTTTAGTGCCAGCTTGTATCTAAACCACGGGGTAAACGCGCGTATAGCGCTGATTTGGGGTGGTTGTACTCTAATTTTTATCTACAGCCGCTGGTTGTTGGTGCGCTGGTTCAATGAAGCCTGGCTGCGCTATGACGAAAATTTGTTATTAATTTCCCGGCTGGACACACTGGCACACCAGGATGGGTTAACTCAGACAGCAAACAGACGGGCTCTGGAAGTCCACCTGCAACACGCTGTTGCACAACAAATTCCATTCAGCATCATCATTCTTGATGTCGATTACTTCAAACGTTACAACGATAATTATGGCCACCAGGCGGGCGATAAATGCCTGGCAAATGTTGCAGATGCTTTAAAAAGTGCAGTGCGCACGTCAGAGGACCTGGTTGCCCGTTATGGTGGCGAAGAGTTTGTCATTATGCTGCCCCATGCCAGCAAACAGGACACTGAACGTGTTGCGCAACGTATCCAACAATGCCTGGCAGAAAAAGCATTGCCCCACGAAAAATCAGAAGTGAGTGTCTGGGTAACAGTGAGTATGGGGCTGGCAAATTCAGAGAACGGGAAGAGTGCCCATGAGATTATTGCTACGGCTGATGCCGCACTTTACCGTGCAAAACAGTCTGGGCGTAACCGCTGGGAGTATTGAATCCAGGGAGAAATCTGGGTGGCTGCATATTTTTGCCGCCACCCAAACGGGGTTACATAATAGAGAACGGATACTCAACAAACACGCGGATTTCATTACCACCAATGTTGTAATCCGCCGCATCGGAAGAGACGCGCAGTACGGAATAGCGCAGTTTCAGTTTCAAGTCTTTGGCGATGCCATTCGGCACTTTGTACTGCAGCTGGTTAAAGAACTCATGTTCATGGCCGTTGCTGCTGGCAGAGGTTTTAATGTTATCACCACGAACATAAGCCACATCGTAGCTCAGACCGGGTACACCCAACCCGCCAAGGTCAACGGAGTAAGCCACTTGCCAGGAGCGCTCGTCCTCGCCATTGAAATCAGACCAGTAAGAGTTAGCCAGCCAAATCGTATTACCGCCGTCGCCGATACCGCCATTTTTACCAGGCAAACTAACGGAAAGTATTATCAATTAATGTGATGGTTAGCAGGCTGTATGCCAAATGGTAAGAAAAGCAGTAGTTTTGTACAAAAAGCAGGCCAAAGTGACTATTTTTCATTTTTCACTGTGGATTGGACCAGGTGCAACAGCAGCGGCTTTGCCTGTTCCAGAGCGTGAATACCCCCTTTCAGCCAAATGCCTTTACCGTGCCAGGCAAGGCGTGCAGCATGGTCAAACTGGTCGTAATCAACCGGGTAAACCAGTGCCGGACGCTCTGCTTTCAGGCAGTGCCACATAATGCCTGCGCCGCCATGGTGAATCACGGCATCGTACTCAGCAATCCAGCGATCATAATCAACCCAGGGCAGGCAATACAGGTTGCTTTGGTGCGCCACACTGGCAGTATCCGGGTTACCCAGGGTTAAGTGGAAAACCCAGTCCGGCAGAGTTTGCGCCAGTTTTGCCACCGCCCGGGTCACCTCAGCTTTATGCCAGTCCAAGTGTGTGCCCAGTGTCACCAGAACATGGCGCTTACCAGTCTCGAATGGTGGCTGCGGTACTATTACTGGCGGTGTGTATAACGCCGGGCCGATAAAATGAACAGCGGCAGGCCAGGTACGAGGAAATTCAAAGTTCTCTTCACTTAAGGCCAGAATACAGTGAGCTGAATAAGCGCTTTCGGAACCATCTTCACGGTATAACCGATGAATACCGGTGGGGCGAATAGTTTCGCGAAATAACCAGAATATAAACCGTTTGAACCCCCGCACTTTTTTGCGATGAAGGAATTGCACCACCCGCGCAACCCCATTGCGCGGAGGCAGCAACCCACCACAATACCCCGGCACACCATCGGCGGTTTCGAGTGCACAAGGTGATGGCAGGCTGGTCCACCAGGGAACCGAAAACTGGCGGCAAACCTCACCCACCACAGGTAATGTGAAATCACTGATAACTAAATCAGGCGTACCTTCATCGCGCCAGTATTGCGCCAACGCATGGGAAAAGTTAACCAGTAACCCCACAACTTCCCGAAACTGGCGGTATAACCGAACCGGATGGGTTTTCACCGCATACTGTGGGTTTGCCACAGCGCATAACGCATCATCGTATTCACCTTCAATTGCAACGCCAGTCAGCCCGGCAGCATGAATACGTGGCAGCGCTTTTTGGGTGCTGAGAATACGCACCTGGTAGTGTTCAGCCAGAGCCCTGCCCATAGCCAGCACCGGGTGTAGGTGCCCGGCAAACGGCGGCGCCAGTAGATCGATGCGGGATGTCCCTGGGGGAATCAAGGCCAGTAAACGTTGCATGTACTACTCCTGGCAATCAGTGGAGCGATAAAATTACGGCATAATGGTACCAGTTCCGGGTGCGATAAATACCCCATATGCCCCGAGTGAATATAGGCATCAACATCACGCAACCACAGGCGGGAAATGAGATCCTGGCTTCCCTGAACCAGAAAATGGCGGCAGCCCGGCCGTTGGTGCGCAACAGGGCCCCAGGCAAAAACGCTCACTCGCTCAAGCAATGCCGGGGGCAACGCCAGTTGGTTGAATAACGCCAGCCCACAGCTGCCAGCCAACAATACCGTGTGTTCAGCAGATTCCAGCAGCGCCAGTGCAACGGGTTGATAACGACGGGTAAACTCTGGTTTTCTGGCATTTAAATACTCACGGGCATTATTCAGGCTGGCTCGCAGCAATCCGCAGGGCTGCCAACCTGCCCGGCTGTTTTCCCAGGGAAAATTGGCAGAAACAGGCAACGCCCCCGGTGGCGTGACTTGCTCCAGAAAGGCCTGTTGCTCCGGGCTGAGAGCCTGGTTGCCAGGCATACTGCGCCCGGTAATAAAAGCGACCTGTAATAAGGGAATGCTCATTGCGCAATAAACCGTTCATTGCTGTAGATGCGGTAACGCCGGGAGCGCCAGGTAATAGTGCGGTTAACCAGGGCATGCAGCAGATGTAGCGGCTGCAATAGTTCAGAAAGCAGCGAATACAATGGGCGCGAGGGAATAACCGGTAGCACGGCTCGTTGAATATTACGTAACACTAAATGGCGGGCAACCAGTACGGCAACAAAAATGCCCGCATTCACCATACTGCCAAATGCCAGCACCAGCATGGCCCAAAGCAAGAGTGGGTGTAAGCCCTGAAGCAAACCTATCGCCAGCCGTGTCACCCCATTTTTCTCACGCATAAGTAAAATAGCGAACACAAACCACCGGTGCATTTGCCGCCAGTAGTGATGTGCGTTGCTCAGGCTGGTCTGCACCTGGACTGTGGCAGTGGATTGTACCAGGGTAACTTGCTGTGCTGCCAGGTGGCTGGCCAGTGCCAGGTCATCCGTCAGTTGGTGTTGTATGGGTTGAAAGCCCCCCGCCCGCGCCAGTGTTGTACGTGCCAGCACATAACACATGCCATTGATGGATAAAGGCCGGGCAACGGGGAGAAGCGGTAAATAAGTCAGTGCGGAATTATCATTCACAAACTGCGCTAACAGGCGCGATGGTGTATCTGCACCTGCCTGGTACCAGGGCAGCGCAGTAACCAGTGTGTTATCCCCCATTTCGCCAAGCATTCTGGCAAGCGAAGGTGCACTGAGTATGGCATCGTCATCCAGCACCAACAGAGCTTCGGCCTGAACCATTTCATAACCCAGCGCCAGTTTATACGCTTTGGGGTTAACGCCTTCAGGTGCTGGTGGGCAGCAGTGAATATGAATGGCAGCATGGGGATAACGCTGTTGCAGGCGCCGGGCCACATACCCAGCTTCCTGGTCGTCGTTATCAATCAGCCACAGAAATTGTGCGCCGTTAAGTTGGCACAGGTTGGCAGCCAGCACACTTTCCAGAGCGGGGTCACCACTCAGCACCGGCTGCATAACCACCACATTACTGAACGAAGCGGGTAAATCACATGGCGTGTCATGCGCTGCCAGTACTACCCGGGCAGGAAGGTACTTCACCAGCAAAATAAACAGCCATAGCGTAGCCAGTATTAGCATGTAATATTCCCTTTCGCATGGTGTAAAAAACTGTCGAAACTGTGAGTAAAAGGTATGGACGGTTCGCCAAAATCAGCCCGCATTGCATCCACATTCAGGGTTGCACTGTAGCCAAACACGGCCACTCCAAAACGGGTGACAGGCGGAATTCCCGGCAGGCGCGCAATACGCCACATGCATTCAAGAGCACGGGCAAGCCACATTGCCCGGCGTAATGGGACCGTTGCATCTGGAACAGGAAGGTTTAGTTGCATCAACAAACGGTGCAGGGCATCACGCGTAAGAACCGGATGCCCGGCAGACAGGTTATAGCAAGGGCGAAGTTTTGGAGCCATTGCCGCCCGCAACAGGTAATCACACAGCACATCCACATGCATCAATTCCGCCTGTGCAGGTTCCCCTTCATCTGCCAGCCAGCACAACCGCTTTTTACGCGCCGCGGCCAACAGTGGCGGGAACAGGAGATTATCTCCCTCACCAAATACCGCACAAGGACGCAGTACCGTTTTCTCCCCCGGGTAACCGGCAACACACATTTCCGCCTGATATTTTGTGCGCCCGTACTCACTGGTAAATTCGGGGCCAACTGGCTGGCTTTCCAGTAAATTGTGCTGATGAGCAAAGCGGTAATATACCGCCGCAGTGGAGATAAAAATCAGGCGTGGTAAACCGCGCTGCAGGCAAAACGAAACCACCTGTTGTGTGGACTGGACATTATCGTGCCAGTACTCTTTTTGGGTACCCCATGGAGACGCTCTGCCAGCCGCATGAATAACCACATCAGGTGCAAAGTCCAGTTGGCTCAGCCTGTCCAGGGGGATAGCAGCATATTGTACACCTGTGGGTAAATCCTGCCGGGAACGGCGGCCAACGCCATACAACACACAGCCGCTGTTTGCGGCAAAGCGCTGCAAAAAACGCCCGCCAATAAACCCGGATGCGCCAGTAACAAGAATATTCACCCATTCACTCCCTGTATTACGGATTGCAACGCCCGCCACTGGCGCACAATGCGCCGCCGTTTTGTTCCCGCAGTAAGCACCGGTTCACCACAAACCAGAGACCAGACCAAATTCTGGCTTACAACCCCCTGGCGCTGAAAAAAGCAGTTAAGTGCGTCCTGACACAGCTGCAATTCAGCTAAAGCCCCCTCTGCGACCAGAGTCAGAGCGTTGTGGTCGGTCTGGCGTAACTGGTAATCTGCAGCCAGTGGCAAAGACTGAGCGATAACCCGGCTGCAGGCATCAGCAAACACTGTTACCGGACGTTCTCCCAAGCCCGGCAGCAGCAATTGATCATCATGGCGGCCTTCAATGCGGGCAATGGCTCGGGTTGCGCTGCCACAAGGGCAGGCTTCCTCCTGTGCCACCAGAACGTCATCCAGCCGGTATCGCACAATTGGCTGCGTCGAACGGGTAAAATCAGTAATTACTGGAACAAAACGGTGCGCATCCAGCCACTGTGGTTCCACATGCAAAAATTCTTCATTCAAGTGTAATGTGCCATGTGAGCAGGTGGCGGCCAGAAAACCTTCCGTTGCCTGGTAAATTTCCCCCACATCACCAAACACACGAACCAACAGCGCTTTATCATGTGCATCCAGCACTTCGGCTACTGAAATCACTTTTTTAACCTTTAATGACAATGCGCCACTCAGCACCCTTTCTGCCAGCGAGCACAATACCTGGGCTGGTGCCACAATGATGGTTGGCGAGAAATCAGTAAGGCTCGGTAACTGTTCCTGGAGCGGCATCAACAAATCAAAATATGCCAGTGTGAGCCAGCGGTTATTAACGCTCTGGTATAAGTGATTGTCTGCCCGCAGGAACAGTGCCACCCGTTCGCCAGCAAACAGGCCATCTGGCAACATTTTTGCCAGCACAGCTCCCGCCCAGGTGCTTTGTTCTTGCGGGCTGACCACGAACACGCCGCGCTGGCCAGATGTACCAGAAGACAACCCTACGCTAAAGCGCCCTACTTTTGGTGTGAAGTCACGGCTTTGTTCGCTTTGTAAAGCACAGGCCAGGAGTTCATCCCGGTTGAGCCCGGCCGTATTCATTTGGTCGAAATGGGCCATCATTTGTGCTTTATCCATTTGCGGCCACTTTTTGAAGGGCTGGTGAAGATATGGCCTGAACCATGGGCTGTGGCGCAAAGTATAGCGGCTAAAATGAGCCAGCCGCTTTGCCTGCCAGGTTTCCAGCGCTTCGCGGTGAGTAAAGCGTAGCCGCCTGGTACGCACGTAGTGCCACAGTAATGCCACCAGATTCATAAGTCTCCCTCATGGCACAGGCGAATAGTAACCTGCCCGCATTGCGACAACGTATGCAGCCTTTGTAGTGTCTGGTAGAACTGTTGTGGGTTGCCCATGACCAGATGCGCCAGCCGCGCAGGACCACGAAGCTCACGGTAACTGGTGGCAGACCAGGCGGCATCACTGGCTAACAACACCCAGCTATCGTCGGTCTTCACAAACGCCCCAATATGTCCGGGAGCATGACCAGGCAGTGGTACCAGAAAGATCTGCCCTTCACTGCCTGGCAATACGTACCCTTGGGTAAATGGACTCAGTTCACCGGGTAGTTCAACCAGTCGAAATGCTTCAATAAACTGCAGGGAAGATTCAAATTCAGGCGGGATCAGCGCCGGAATAAAAGCCTGGCGCAATGCCCGAAAACCACGTAACGCACGGACCTGCTGCCACCCTTCACCACTACAAATAGAGGTTACTCCCGGGAAATCACGCAGGCCGGCAACATGGTCTGCATGAAAATGCGACAAAATGATGCCGGTAAGATCCCTGGCATTCAGGCCACAAGCTTGTAGCTGGCTAACCAGCGCCTGGTGTGAAGAAAAATGCACCGGGGTCATATGGCGGTATATACGGAACACACCCTGGCGGGTGGCACTGCCAAACCAGTCTGAATAACCGGTATCCCATAACCAGCGTTTGTCTCCCACTTCCAGCAGCCAGGCGCGAGCCGGAAATTTGCACACTTTCACCCCTGCGCCTTTCAGCGCCATACAACCAATGTGGGTGCAATACCCTACTTCAAATTCCGTTATTGTTGCCATGAGCCAGCCACCACTCTCCTGTACGGGCAATACCTGCATCCATTGAGAACCGGGGTTGGTAACCCAGAATACGTTGTGCTTTTTCGTTACAGAGTGTCATATCAAAGCTGGCAGTGCCTGCACTGTAACGGGTCAGAGCCGGTTCTTGATTCCGCCATGTACCAGCTATCTCCATGCCACTGGCGACGAGAGATACCAACGGCCAGAGCACTGATTTGATGCGGTAATTTAAGCCCAGCTGCTGATTCAGCAAGGCATACAGCATGTCGGCAAGGGTTGAAGGTTGCTGGTTAGTGATATTAAAACATTCACCAGACTGGGCCAGAGAAGCACTGGTCGCCAGCCACATGGCATGAACCACGTTTTCAACATACGTGAGATCAAGCAAAGCACGACCACCGCGTGGCAAATGTAACACGCCCCTTCGCTGGTGCAACTGGCGTAACACCCTGGGCACAATGACATTATCGTGTGGGCCAAATAGCCCTCGCGGGCGCAGAATAACAAACGTTGTTGCCGGATTTTGAGGTACTGCCTGAGCTACCACCTGCTCAGCCAGGTATTTCGTTCGGGCGTAGTGGCAGGCAAAACGCTGGGCGAGGTATGTTTCTGGTAATGCATGATGGTGTTGAAAATCAAAATAAATTGCTGGTGTTGAGATATGAACAAACCGTGGAATACTCAGGTGGGTGGCGGTATTTACCAGCTTTTGCGTTACCGTAACGTTAGCCTGAAAGAAGTCTTCCACCTTACCCCACGGGGATGATTTTGCCGCACAATGCCAGACAGCATCGCAACCGGCCATTAAGGCTTTAATCGCAGATTCATCAGCCAGCGTAAGGTCCATAGCGACAAAACGCGCCCCGGTCTGTGCAAGTTGCTGGCCGGCAACCGGGTTACGGCCTGTCGCAACCACATCCATGCCTGCCGCCAGCAGAAAATCGACAGCATTGCGCCCCAGCCCACTGGTTGCGCCTGTGACCAGTACTCTCATGGCAGTAACACCATGCCTGCAAAGGTGAGACCGGCGGCGGTGCCCATCAACATCAGCGGTTGCCCAGGGATACAACGCCCGGAAGTCATCGCTTTATGCAACGCTGTGGGAATGGATGCCGACACCTGATTACCATAATCGCGGTAAATATCCACCAGCACAGTTTCCGGAACATTCAGGCGCTTACGCATATGTTCCAGCGCCAGATGGCTTGCCTGATGGGGCACCAGCGTAGCGATATCAGCCAGCGTCATTCCGCTTCTGGCAAGCAGACGGGCAAAATACCCTTCAATCAATGAGGCGGCCTGGCGAAACAGTGCCTTGCCTTGCATATGAAATAAGAAATCGGTGTCTTCCATGCCAGAGCGCGGGTTACGGCGGGTTCCCCCGGCCCGGATTTCACATAACGTACTGCCTGCCGGGTAGGTTTCAGACAGGCTGGCGATAATACCGCTGCGCCCGTCGCCTTTCTCAACAATGGCGCAAGCCGCACCATCGCCAAAAATCAACGAAGCTTCTTCGTGGGACCAGTCGATACCACGCGAGGCAAGGTCAGATGAAACAATAGCAATACACCGGTAAGCGCCGGTATTCAGTAAGCCTGCGGCGACATCGAGTGCAGCAATAAAGCTGACACAACTACTATTGACATCGAACCCGGCCACACCGGCAGGCAGGCGGGCGGCTTTCATAATATGGACGGCGGTACAAGGTAGTGCCTGAACAGCGATAGCTGAGGCACATATCACCAGGTCTACTGACTCAGCGGGCAGAGCAGCATGTGCCAGAGCATCATGCAGTGCCCTGGCACCCAATTCTGCCTGGCTTTCCTGTGCTCCAGCGTGATAACGCCGGGCGATGCCTGCACGCTTCTCCACATAGCCAGGCTTTTTCCCCAGGCGGTTATCCAGTTCGCGTGAAGTCACACAGTTTTCAGGTAATGCCACCCCGGTGGCAATAATTTTGAGCGCCGCTCTGGGTGCAGTAAAAGATACATTTTCCATTAAACCAACCATTATTCGCCAGCCAGTAGCTGGTGTCAGACAGTTACTGACAATAAACCTGGCAAACAGTGCCTTCGTTCGCCGTGCGATAACTGACAAAATCCACTTTGCCATGTGGTTACACTATAAATAATTCCGGCAAAGATATGCAAAGCAAGAACCAGGGGGATCTTTCCCCGGCACAGCACAAAAAAATGCCACAACAAGGCTGACTATTACTATTTATATTTACAATGAATTGTTAGCCATTCTCATAAGAATATTAAATAACTCAAGGAAAATTTCCTAAATACTCACAACTCATGGCAAATACCCCCTTAGTTAATTGACAAATAAATCATGCATATCTATTTTTGTCGCCGTTGAGAAAAGTAATTTCAACAATGGATGAATATTTATCAATCAATATGGATTTTTTAAAATGAAAAAAGCAGTAAAAGTATTTGCTTTATTAGCTGTTGTTTCTACCTTAACCGCATGCAGCGGCTCCATTCAGAACAAAGAGAAAGACTGCAGCTACGATTACTTGCTGCATCCTGCTATCTCCATCTCTAAAGTCATTGGTGGTTGTGGCGATACTGCAAAATAATATTCCCGTAGAATATTATTAATCCGGCCAACATAATTATGTGGCCGGATTTTATTATTACTGGTGAAAAAAGTTATTTTTCTTTCGGTGGTTAACCGACCGATGCCTTATTAATAACCTCTCGCTGAACCCGCAGGGCGGCGTACATCATTCGCTCCGTATAAATACCCTTCACGAACTTTCCCCGATACCGCACCATCATTCCCTGAACTGGCGGTACTGACACCCGCGGCACCAGGTAGCCCAACCATAATCAACTCGGCCGCCCCCCAAGGGGTTTGCTCCACCATTTTGTATCCCATCCCGGACAAAATTTTTAACGTATCGGCTGAGACACCACGTTGCTCGTAATAGACTTCATCTGGCAACCATTGGTGATGAATACGCGGCGCATTAACCGCTTCCTGGGGTGCCATACCAAAATCAATAATATTGAGTGCGGTTTCCAGGGTAATGGTGATGATGCGTGAACCACCGGGCGAGCCCAGCACCAGGAAGATTTTCCCGTCTTTTGTTACCAGACTTGGGCTCATGGAAGAGAGCGGCCTTTTCCCCGGCGCAATACTGTTTGCCGTTCCCTGAACCAGCCCATACATGTTTTTTGCCCCCACTTTAGTGGTGAAGTCATCCATTTCATCATTCATAAAAAAGCCGGTACCCGGTGCCATCACCACTGCTCCAAAGCGCCCATTGATGGTATAGGTTGTGGAGACAGCATTGCCCGCGCTATCCACAATGGAATAGTGGGTAGTTTCCGGTTTCTCATGGGGGGCAACTCCAGGCTTCAGGGATGATGAAGGGGTAGCTTTATCTGTTGGAATGGTTGCCCGGATTTTTGCTGCATAATCTTTACTAAGCAGCCTGTCTAAAGGGTTTTTAACAAACGCCGGGTCGCCAAGATAAGTATTACGATCAAGGTAGGCATGGCGCATCGCTTCTGTCAGGGTATGGATAGCCGCTGCAGAGTTAAACCCCATAGATTTCAAATCATAACCTTCGAGTATATTCAGTGTTTCGCACAGCGTGACGCCCCCAGAACTGGGCGGTGGCGCCGAAACAAAACGGTAACCCCGGTATGTGCAGGTCACGGGGGCAGTTTCCGTCACCCGGTAATTTGCAAAATCGGCGGCAGTGATAACTCCACCACCTTTTTTTGCAGCAGCAGCCACCGCTTGTGGGATGCGGCCTTTATAAAACGCATCCGTACCGTGCTTCGCTATTGCTTCCAACGTTTTTGCCAGGTCGCGCTGAACCAGACGATCACCGGGCTGTAATGGCGAGCCATCCGGGCGCAGGAAAATACTGGCGATATAGGGATCCTGTTTGAAACGCGCAACCGTCGTATCAAGGACATCGGTATCAGCCCGGGTGAGAATATACCCTTCACGAGCCAACTTAATGGCCGGCGCCATAACTTGCTCACGTGTCAACTTACCGTACTTTTTACGTGCTGTTTCCATACCCAGTACCGTACCTGGTACACCAGAAGCCAACCAACCATAAAGGCTGGCCCCTTTGACCAGGTTACCCTTTGCATCCTGATACATGTTGGCGCTGGCAGCAGCCGGAGCCATCTCGCGAAAATTAATGAAGGTATCTTTGCCATCGGCCAGGTGGATTGTCATAAATCCTCCCCCGCCAATATTTCCGCAGCAAGGGTTTACTACGGCTTCGGCATAACCTACCGCTACCGCCGCATCAATGGCATTCCCCCCTTGCTTTAAAATGGCCAACCCAACTTTGGTCGCCAGGTCCTGAGATGTTACGACCATCCCATGTTGTGCTTCTGTTGCTGGTGCCGAAGCCGCATAAATCTGGCTACTGACCAGTAACGCTGCGATGGAAAGCGCACCTTGCCATTTTCTTATTAGCATTTTTACTCCTTGCCTGTTATGTAAAAAAACCTGCAACCTTGCAGGAATTGTTTTCAATTCCGTGCAAGAGGCAGGCCAGTTTAACTATAGGCAGATTTAGGTGTAATGTTTATTTAATTATTTATAAAACAGAAGGATATATTCTCCACCGCAAATACCTTACCCACATATTCTTTATGCTTTTACATAAAGTAAAAAGACTCTGCACACCGTAGGTGCAAACTATTTCCCCAAACGGGATAACATTTCCGGGCGCATAAATTTATGGATGACCAGCATAAACAGCACCGAAGGCAATAACAGAATTAACGCGGTTATCGACGATACCTGGTAGTTACCTGACATGCTGGCGGTATAGAGCATAATCGGCAATGTCGAAATATCCGGTGCGCCAACGAAAAAAGTGCCGGTGAATTCATCCATTGACTCCAGAAACACAAAGATACTGGCCGCGATAATCCCAGGTGCCGCCTGGGGCAAAATAATGGTGAAAAAAGTGTATACCGGCCCTGCTCCCAGGTTGCGGGCTGCTCTGGCCTGTAGTGGATCAGTGGCAGAGAACGCAGCAACACTTATCCATACGGAATACATCAGCCCATGCACACTGTGCACCAACACCACTCCCAGCACCGTGCCATTAAGCCCCCACTGGTAAAATAAACGCGCAACATTCATATACACCGTGAGGTTTGGGAAAGCCTGTGGAATAAGAAATAACAACATGAATACCAGCCGCAATGGCATTGCACGTTGTGCTAAAGCGTAACCTGCCGGTACAGAAACAACCAGGCAAACCAGCACGCTGAGTAGCGCAATCCCAAGGCTGGTAAATAAAGAACCAGAAACATCACTATAAGGGCTGAATACCTGAAACCAGTATTTTAGCCCCCACTGGCTGGGCAGTGCGTGGGGGAAAAACCAGCTTTCTGCCACACTCCAGATCAGTAAATTAAGAACCGGCCCCAGCAGGACTAACACCAGAAAAATAACCAGTAGCGTTTGCCAAAACCGCCCGCCAGGAATCTGCAAAATACGCCGTGATAATTTGGCCGATGCCGTAACAGGTAACATTGCAGATGCCATTACTGGCCCCCTTTTTCTTTCAGGCTGTAGCGTAAATAAAACCAGGACAACACAACGCAGATTCCCCAGGAGACTATTCCCAACGCACTGGCAACCGGGTAATCGCCATAAGAGTTCACACGAAATGCCATATCAACTGTCAGCATGCCGGGTGAACCGGTGCCAATCATTAAAGGGACAGAAAGCACAGACAGCATCATCACCGTGGACAACACCAGTGCCACGCCCAGTGTGGGCATAACTTGCGGCAGGATAATAGTGAACAAAATACGTATTCTGGATGCCCCAAGATTACGTGCGGCCTGAATTTGTGCCGGTTCTACTGCCGCCATCGCCCCGGCAACCAATAAAGTCACAAAAGCAAATTGCTTCCAGACAAAGGTAATAATGATGCCTTTCCACCCTAAAAATGACACAGTTTCCAGTGGGTTAGCCAGGCCAGTTGCCACCAGGGCATTGTTCATTAACCCATTTTTCGCCAGGAAAGTGCGCATCATCTGTGCAGTGACAATAAAAGGAATAAACAACGGCAACCGATACAACAAGCCCAGTAACCGGGTTACTTTTTGCCAGGGAGACAACACGACTACCGAAGAAACTGTTACCGAAATCACCGCCAGCAGCACCAAAGAAATCAACACAATAACAACCGAAAAAACAATATCCTGCGAATAAAGTGAGAATACTTTACGCATAGGCTCAAGGCTGAATTGCGCATATTTACCGGTGAAGGCAGTAATCAGTGAAGACCCCATCGGCCAGATAAACAACAGGCTTATCATCAGTGCTGCAGGCGCGACTAACAGATATAAATGAACGTTTTTATTTCTCATACCAGTCTGTCCGGCTACAAGATTAGTGACCCAAAAAGTACCCAGGCGAGTGCCTGGGCTGAATAATTAATTTGATACCTGGCTTTCATAGCCTTCTTTGATGTCATCAAAGTAAGGTGCAATGGGGAAACTTTTGCCGTAGTCAGCCAGCGCCTGAGGCGTAATTTCAGCAAACAGTTTTGTCCAGGTCGCAGTATCTAGCTCCGGTTTTACATATTTTGCGTCAATCCCCGGGTACCAGTTAAATTGCTTCACGATTCCCTGAGCCTGAACAGACGGGCTGGTTGCCAGGCTAATAAAATCTCGCGCCAGTTCAGGGTGCGCAGCTTTGGCTGGCAAGACGTAATACATTGGTTGCCCAGGCATACCCGGAGACAACAGCGAAAGCTTAATTGAGGGCGGTAGTTTTCCCTGGTCTTTCCAGCTATAAAACATATCTACCCATACCGGGCCCATGGCAATTTCACCGCGGCTCAGCATATCCAGCGTGCCAGCATTACCTGGCGTAAATGTCACGTTCTGGTTAAAGTCTTTAAGCTTTTTGAACGCCGGACCCCAGCTTTGCTCAATGGATTTATCATACTTTCCGGCTGACAAACGATTGGCATCCGTTCCGCCCCATGCATAGATCCACCCCACCACAAAACTGACGCCGGACATCCCGTTTTTGATGCCGTTATACCCGAAGGCTTTTGGGTGTTTTTCTACCCACTGCACTAATTCGCTATAACTTTGTGGTGGTTTTTTTACCAGGTCACTATTCCAGGCGATGGCAGTCTGGCTTAAAAACATCGGCATAACATAACCATCAACATTCACGCCCAGCGCATTTTTCGCATTCTGGGCGCTGACCATTTTGCCTTCAGGAATAGAATCCCGGTAACGTGCCAGCAAGCCTTTTTCTACTAACTCACCACCCGCTTTCTGGTGTACTACCGCCACATCCATGTCCCACTGTTTTACGCCACTCGCCTGCTGTGCCGATAGCTTCTCCATAATTTTGTTCGAACCGGCATCCCCAGGCCCGGTTCCGATAACGTTCACTTTAACGCCAGGATGTGCCGCTTCGAATTTCGGCGCTAAAAACGTTTTCACGTAATCCACCATGTTCTGGTCACCGGCCGTTGCTACATTAAGTACCGTATCCCCCCAGGCTAAGGGTGTGAGCAGCCCGCAGGAAAGTGACGCCATTACTGCCAATTTTTTCATGGAAAACATAGTTATCCCCAAAATATTAACGAACAATAAGCCGTTACATTGCACGTGCAAAAATGTGCAAGGCTGGCGCTGGAATATGGAGTGTTACTGGGGTTTGCTGCGCCCAACAATTGGGGGCATCAGCAAACAGCATTTGATTGTTGACCCGCACACCGTGGCGGTAGTGGTGGCCGAGAAAAGCAGATTGCTCAACAACCCCGCGCAGAAACAGCCCTGGGGTGGTTTGCTCAGTGTGTTCACTGGTGATGGCAACATCCGTGCTGCGAAAATAAATTTCGCTTTCCCTGCTTTCCCGTTGCGGCCTGATACAGTCAGGCAACTGGGCAGATAACCAAACCAACCGGTTATCTGAACCCATAAAGTCGGCAACAAATGCTGTTGCCGGGTGTTGGTAAACATTTTCCGGGGTATCAAGTTGCTCGATGCTACCCTGGTTCATTACCGCAACACGGTCGGCCATGACCAGTGCTTCCTCCTGGTCGTGGGTAACAATTAACGAGGTGAAACCCAGTTTTTCCTGCAATGTTTTTATTTCATGGCGCACACTCAGGCGCACTTTGGCATCCAAATTTGACAGTGGTTCATCCAGCACTAATACATCGGGTTCAATAGCCAGCGCCCGAGCTAAAGCCACTCGTTGCCGCTGCCCGCCAGATAATGCCGCCACATTTTTATCAGCCATTCCTTCCAGGTTGACCATCGCCAGCAAATCATTTATTCGGCGCTGGCTTTCTACCTTGCCAACTTTGCGCACTTTCAACCCAAAACCAATATTTTGCGCCACCGTTAAATGGGGCCACAGCGCATAACTTTGAAAAACCATGGTGATATTACGTTGTTCAGCAGGCAGCAATGTAATATTGCGACCAGCAACAGAAACCTCACCAGATAACGTGGGAATAAACCCACACAAGGTATTCAGCAATGTGGTTTTTCCACAGCCAGAAGGCCCCAGCAATGCAAGCATTTCGCCTTTTTTCACCGACAAATCAATGTCCCGCAAAATAACCTGTTTTCCGTAGCCGGACGTTAACTGCCTGATTTGTAAATAGCTCATCGTCTTTTAACCTGATTACAGCTGCTTTTTTTCCACAGTGAACACGTGTTCATTTACCTGTAAAAAAAATGCAACCTTGAGTCGACATGATATGAGCCTACTTTGTCGTGCGTTTGTGACACTTTAATTAAGTCGGGAAGAAATTTAGCGAGGCAGAATGAAAATTGATGTTCTGGGTTGCGGCAGTGCATTTTCTTTAAATCACACCACATCAGCTATTCGTATTATTGATAACCAGCAGTCGCAGTGGCTAATTGATTGTGGCCCTACGGTTCCCCGTGCCTTATGGCAACGCAATCTGGATATTAATACGATTGACGTTATTTTTTTCACGCACATTCACCCGGATCACTGTGCGGGCCTTGCTGTATTACTGAACCAGTGGAAAAGTTTCGGGCGCGTAAAACCCCTGCAAATTTATTGCCAGGCAGAACAACAAGCCATGCTGGTTAACCAAATTGCACTGGCAAACTGGCCACACACAGAGTTGACCTTTCCCATTGAAATCCTTGCCAGCCAGCCTGCCTGGCAATGGCGCGGCTGGCAGATTCACACGGCCTTCGCGCAACATGAAATCCCAAGCCAGGCCATACGTATCGAAGCCGATAACCATGTGCTGTTTTACAGTGGCGATGGCAGGCCAACAGATGCAACCCAGGCCCTGATGGCTGGCTGTACTCTGGCTTTTCAGGAGTGTGCATCCTGGCCTCCTCTGGCTGCAGATGCTTCCCATGGCGATTATCCTGCCTGCCTGGCATTATGTGAAAAACTGGCATTAAACCTGATGGTGTTGTACCACAGCCAGGATGCTTTTCGGCCTGCCATTAGTAGCGATTGTGCTACTCATCCGCATGTCATGCTCAGTGAAGATGGGCTCACTTTTGACCTTGAAGCCCTGAGCCCGACGCTGGCGGTTCTGTGAAAATATCCAATAAACCGACAGTGACGGCGCAAGATGTTGCTCGCCTGGCGGGGGTTTCCCGTGCCGTGGTTTCCAGAGCACTCAGCAACAATGGCAGCGTTTCCCCGCAATCCCGCGCCAGAGTGGAAGCCGCAGCACGCCAATTGGGCTACCAGGTTAACTTTCTTGCCCAGGGGCTTAACCGGCAGCGTAGCCAGTTAATTGGCGTGGTGGTTGCCCGGTTAACTGACCCGTTTCGTAGTACCCTGGTCAATGCCTTGTTATCAGCCATTCAGGCCAGGGGGTACCAGGCGCTGGTCACTGAAATTACTGATGAGCAAGAAACTGGCCTGTCACTACGCCGTTTTGTCCAATTTCGGGTATCTGGGGTGATAGTAACGTCCGGGCAGCCCCCGGAATCCATTGTGCGGGAGTGTATTGAGCACCATATCCCCGTGGTAGGAATTAACCGGGCGCAAAGTGGTCCGTCCATGGATGTTGTCTGTTCAGATAACCAGGCTGGCGCTATGCTGGCAGCATCACAACTCCGTAAGGCCGGGTGCCAGTCGTTTATCTGGCTTAACTACCAGGGATCAACCTGGGCAGGCCGGGCGCGTGGAGAAGCGTTTCACCATGCACTTGCAGAAAAGGGTATCGCACTAAGGGAGTTGCAGGCGACACAGGACGGCTATGAAGGTGGGTTTCTGGCAGCACAACGCCATGATTTATTGCCCCGGCAGGCCACCACCGGTGTGTTTTGTGCCAATGCGCTGCTGGCTTGTGGTTTCCTGGATGGCATGCGCCAGCAAGGGAAAAACGCACCGACAGATTTTCATTTGATAGGGTTTGATAACACACCCCAGACTGCATGGGAAAGTTACCAACTCACCACGATTCACCAACAAGTGGATGTTCTGGCAGCAAAAGCGCTGGATTGCCTGCATGAACGGGCAAAGCACCCCGAACTTGCCGCCAGGGTCATCCCGGTGGCGGTGGAACTTGTCCATCGCCGTACTTCACCTTGTACAACAGAACAAACAGGCACGTTATGACAACTGAGCAAAAACAGGCGTTATTTACCCTGATTAAACAAGCCGGGCAGCATGCACAGACCTTGCGAAACCAGGGGCTGAAGGTTGACAGTAAAGGCCAACAAGACTTTGTTTCCGAAGCCGATGTTTGGGTGGAACAACAATTACGTTACTGGCTGGGGCAACACTTTCCCGAAGACGGTTTTTTAGGTGAAGAAAGCGGGTTACAAACCGGTAACGGGCGCACCTGGGTGATAGACCCGATAGATGGCACCACAAACTATATTTTGGGGATGGATTACTGGTGCATATCTGTAGCCTGTGTCGAAGGGGAACAGGTCGTTCTTGGTATTATTTATGCACCTGACCGCAATGAATTTTTTGTAGCTGAAGCAGGGAAAGGTGCCACATTAAACGGGCAAGCCCTGCGCCTGAGAGAACCCGACCCGGAACAAGTGGTTATTGGCCTTGGGCGTTCCGGGCGTACCCCTCTGGATGGCTACCTGAAAACATTACAGTTGTTAACGGACCAGGGCGTAGAATACCGCCGATTTGGTGCAGGCGCGCTGATGCTGGCGCATGTCGCCGCCGGGCAGGTGCACGGGTATTTTGAGGCCCACCTTAATAGCTGGGATGCACTGGCCGGTTTACTACTGATTTTGGAAGCCGGTGGCCAGGCAAACGCATTTTTGGCTCACAACGGCCTGACACAAGGTAATGTTATGTGGGCGGCGACACCGCAAGTTTGGCAGCGGTTATCGCCTTTGTTGCTCGATTAACCTCCCTGTGCCGCCGTGCTGGTAACGGCCTGGGGAGAATTGCCGGGGGCTGTGGGTGCTGGCGTATCCCTCTTCCCGGCGAACAGGTAATCCATAATATTACGCATAATGGGTGCCGCTGTTACGCCTTCGTCGCCACCATTTTCCAGGATAAGTGTTACGGCAACCTGCGGGTCGTTATAAGGTGCAAAAGCCGTATAGAACACGTGGTCTCGCAGGCGTAACGGAATGGCCTTCGCGTTATACACCTGGTTCTCTTTCAGGCTAAACACCTGTGATGTCCCACTCTTCGCCGCAATGCCGTAAGCTGCCGTATGGAAGTATTTATACCCGGTCCCATTTGGCGCATTCGCCATCCCAAACATAGCCCGGCGAACCACGCCCCAGAATGGTGACGCCGGGTCACCAACCTGTTGCTGCTCTTTGGGCGTTCGGTAGAAAGAGACGGCTTTGCCCAGCGCCATTTTCGCCATCAAATGGGGGATAATCACATGCCCGTTGTTTAACAGGGTTACCAGTGCTTTTTCCATCTGAATGGGAGTAGCAACCCAGTATCCCTGCCCGATTCCAACCGAGATAGTATCGCCGCGATACCACTGTTTTTTGTGGACTTTGCGTTTCCATTCACGGCTGGGTAACAACCCCTGGTACTCTTCATGTAAGTCGATACCGGTGTATTTACCATAGCCAAACTGGCTAAGCATTTTATGGATCAAATCGATCCCCATCATGTTCGCCACCTGGTAAAAAAACGTATCCGACGACTCTTCTATGGCCTGCGTAACCGTGATGTTGCCATGCCCCGATTTTTTCCAGTCGCGGTAACGGCGGCTGGTGCCCGGTAATGTCCAACTGGATCCACTAAACAAGTGGGTTTCAGGTGTGATGATATGATTAATCAGTGCCGACATCGCCATATAAGGTTTAACTGTTGATGCCGGAGGATAAAGCCCTTGTGTAACCCGGTTTATTAGCGGCAGGTTCTGGTTATGGAGTAGTGCGGCATAACCCTTTGCGCTAATACCTTCGACAAACGGGTTCGGATCATAAGAGGGTGTTGAGACCATCGCCAGCACTGAGCCATCATGGGGGTTTTCCACCAGCACCGCGGCGCGCTGACCCACCAGTTGTTTTTCGATAAATTGTTGCAAGGGAAGATCGAGTGTCAGCCAGATATTTTTCCCCGCAACGGGCGGTATCTGTTTCAAGACCCGGACAATACGCCCGTGGTTATCCACTTCGACTTCCTGGTAACCCGTTTTGCCATGCAATTGTGATTCGTAATAACTTTCAATACCCTGCTTACCAATATCGTGGTCAGCAGCATAATTCTCAGCTTCCCCTTCTTCACTCAGTCGCTTGAGGTCATTGTCATTAATTTTCGAGACATAGCCTATAACATGTGCCAGTGATGCCCCCCAAGGGTACTGGCGCTCCTGGTAAGTATCTATCCCTACGCCGGGGAAACGGTATTGTTCAACCGAAAACCGCGCCACATCCCTATCCGACAGTTCATCTTTCAGGATAACGGGTTTATAACGGCTACTATTGTGCAGCGTATGCCAGAAGTTATCGATATCGTCCGGGGTCAGCCCCACCACAGGCGTTAATTCAGCAATCGTGGTTTTTAAGTTTTTGATTTTGTATGGCGTAAGCTGAATATCATAGCGGGTAACATTTTTGACCAGCGGCGTGTTGTTACGGTCATAAATTATCCCGCGGGTAGGTGCTATTGGCAGCAATTTAATGTCGTTCTGGCTGGATCGCTCGCTGTAGTAGCTATGATCCAAAATCTGCAGGCGGTATAAATTAAAAATCAGAATACAAAAACAGACGATCACCAGTGCGAACGCAATGGAAACCCTGTAGACAAAGAGTTTTCTCTCTGCGTCAAAATCACGAATGGGTGTTTTTTGCATATCAATTTACAGTACAGAAATGCTCATATGCTCAAGATAATTCGAGTTGCAGCCAGGCGGCAACGCAGTGGATACCGGGGCTTACACGGGTAAGTGACCGGAGTAAGCGAGGACAGCTAACATACCTGCAATTGAAAAATGAATATCCAGGCAGGTTAAAACCTGCTCTCTGCAAGCAAGGAAGTTGCTTTCGTGGGGAAACTAGCACACAGGGTCTGGCACGCCTACCCTGAAGCTGTATCTTCTGTTCCTGATTTTGTTTCTATTTTTTTAAATGTGTCGCCTGATTATGAGCGCGCCTGAACAACATAAAAAATAAAATAGAATAAATACATTAAGATAATGGCACTTTTTACTAAAAATACGTCAGTGAGACTTTCCTACGGGTTTTGAACAATCGAAACATTTTCCTATCATTTTCGCTTCTGGAACGGTTTGCCCCAATTGCCATAGCTGAGGTGTATCAACACCATTGAGCACCAGCGTGCTACCACAGTCTGTTATCTTTTCGGCTACAACAGGCAGCATTGGGGACATGACGTACTGGTGAAAAAATGCAGGAGCGAGCACCGTTACAGCAAACATTCCACTACACACAACAGAAAATGGAATGATACCAGCACCTGCATCGCTCAGCCCCAGATTCACATCAGCCATTAACGCACTCAATAGCGGGTTATGCTGAGCATCAGCCAGATTCGGGAAAGACTCATTCACCATTAAAGTCACAAACGGCGCTAACGCGAGCTGGCGCAGGTGTTCTGGCGAAGACGCCAGGTACGCAGCCTGTTCAAAATCCATATGTAGCAGATAACACAACCCTCTGTGCTGAAACACGTGGGCAGCCCGGCTAATAAAGCTCAGTTGATTCTCAAACCAGTTTATATTGGCATTCTCTTTTGGAGAAAAGACCGCAGGCAAATAATGCTCCGGAGGTTCACCTGACATGATCCCCCATAATTTCCCGGTTTCACCAATAATGGCGGCAGAACCACCAGGCACAGAAACCTGCCCCAGCAGGGCAAGTGCTGCATTGTATTGTTCCATAACTGACATCCTTGTTTAACATCACCTAAATAATCGAAAAAACCAATTAATACATCATTTTTGATCGATAAAATACGTGTTAATGCCTATCAATTCATGCAATTTGATCGATATAAACAGGTAAAAATCCTATTGTTTTTTTATAGTTAATCATGTAATGGTTAATTTTTACCCATAAGGCAAATTTTCATCATACTGTACTGAGTTGTCAACGGCTGACATCCTGATTCAGGCCGTTCGTGTACACTTCCTCCCGGCAATTATGCTATTCAAAAGTAGCATTTAAAAATAAAGAAAAATACTTTCACTTTTTATTCTAAAAACTAAATAAATAAAAATTCTAATAATAAAGTACCAGAAAAATATGCCGTTCTTTCTGACCTGTTCTCAAATACCAAAACAGATAAATAGCCAATTAATTAATATATATTAAAATCATAACCTTACTCTGCCAGCTCCGTTTCGCTGGATAAAGTTTTAACGCCTTTTACCGATAAATTTATCATCCCCGGCTCATTTTTCTCACATTGGATGATGAACATGATAAAGAACCTGAAAGTCATAACAGGTATCATCGCAGTACTGGTGATATTTTCGGTACTACAATTGGTTACCAGCGGTTTTTTCTACTCCGCCGTTAATAATGATCGCCGTAACTTTCAAAACTCTGATGTACTGAACTACCAACAGTCACAACTTACTGACAGCTTTCTTACTCTTATTAAAACCCGTGTCACCATTAACCGGGTCGCCATTCGTTTTCTGAAAAACCAAAAAGACCAGGCCGCTATCGACGGAATGAAGCGGTTGCTGGACAGCGCCGGGAAATCACTGGTCCAGGCAGAGGGTTATTTTGCCAAATACAAAGATGCGCAAGATATCAGTGGGCAGGACACAGCTCTTGCCAGCCAGTTGGATCAAAAGTACCAGGCCATGCATGACGTGATGAAGATGTCCATTCAGTATCTGGGTGAAGGTAACTACCCGGCATATGGAAATCTGGATGCTCAGCAGGCGCAGGATGACCTGGAAGGGATGTACAACCAGTGGCGTAAACAGAACGCCAGCCTGCTACAAAATGCCGGGCAGGAAAACCTGAACAGCTATAACAGTATGAAATGGACGCTGGGCGTAATTCTGTTATTGGTTGTAGTCACTATTGTCATTTTGTGGCGTGGACTCCAGGTAATCCTGTTGCACCCATTACGTAAAGTGATGGAGCATATCCGTGCCATCGCGGATGGTGACCTGACACATAATATTGACGCAACAGGCAATAATGAAATGGGACAACTCTCTGCCGGGGTTAAGGCCATGCAGGGGTCGTTGGTTCGCACTGTCAGTGCTGTGCGTGAAACGTCAAATTCCATTTTCACTGGTGCCAGTGAAATCTCTTCCGGTAGCCACGATTTGTCTTCCCGTACTGAAGAACAAGCCGCCTCTCTGGTGGAAACTGCAGCCAGTATGGAAGAACTTACAGCAACAGTTAAACAGAATACCGACAACGCACGCCAGGCTGCGCAATTAGCGAAAACAGCTTCGGAGACAGCACTCAAAGGTGGCGAAGTGGTGAATACTGTGGTGCATACGATGAGCGCCATTGCCGACAGTTCGCAGCAAATAGCCCATATAACCAGCGTTATTGACAGTATTGCTTTCCAGACCAATATTCTGGCGCTCAATGCTGCCGTTGAAGCGGCCAGAGCAGGAGAACAGGGTCGCGGTTTTGCAGTCGTCGCCGGAGAAGTGCGCACCCTGGCGCAACGCAGTGCGCAGGCAGCAAAAGAGATTAAGGAACTTATCGACAACGCAGTCTCTCGCGTGAATACTGGTTCCGGCCAGGTGCAGACTGCAGGCTCCACCATGCAGGATATTGTGCAGGCAGTCACCCGAGTAACGGATATTATGGGTGAAATAGCCTCTGCATCAGACGAGCAAAGCCGTGGCATTGAGCAAGTTGGCCTGGCAGTCACACAAATGGATGGTGTCACCCAGCAAAACGCCTCCCTGGTTGAAGAATCTGCTACCGCCGCTGCGGCACTGGAAGCGCTGGCGGGCAAACTCCACCAGGTGGTTGATGTGTTCCGGATTAACGGTATGCAGACGCCAACGACCTCTTCCCGCAGCTCTCCCCCCACTGCACGGGCAGCCACTCATGCCTTGCCACCTGCTGGCAGCGACAATAACTGGGAAACGTTCTGATTCCCGAACCCACCTCAGGGATGAGGCTGTTTCCCCACCCAACGCAGCGAATCGCCGGGAGCTTACATTAGTAAGTGACCGGTGTGAGCGAGGCAGCCAACACACCTGTTAGTGCAAAAGACATCCCGCCAGGCGCTAAATTATTCGTGCTACAGGAAGGCGGCAACGCAGAGAATCGCCGGGAGCTTACATTAGTAAGTGACCGGTGTGAGCGGGGCAGCCAACACACCTGTTAGTGCAAAAGACATCCCGCCAGGCGCTAAATTATTCGTGCTACAGGAAGGCGGCAACGCAGCGAATCGCCGGGAGCTTACATTAGTAAGTGACCGGTGTGAGCGAGGCAGCCAACACACCTGTAGTGCGAAGAATGACGCGCCTGAACACATTTGTTTACCCTTAGCCTTAGCCTGAAACCCGAACTTTGCACTCTGCTGACTGTGGAGGGCTTACAGAATGCCGTATTATGTGGAGGCGATAATGTAGTGTGAGCCTTGTGTTATGTGTTTTCATCCTAAATATTTAGTCGCTTTGGCGGTTGTGGTGTCGGCTGGTGTACAGGCGGATATTACTGAGGCCAGAATCACTGCTGACTGTGCAAAAATCAGCCATTATGCTGCTGATGGCGAGGCGGCCTGGTCTGAGAATAAGTTTGCGGCGGCGCGTGCTGCATTTGAAGAGCAGGTGAGCTGGAGCGAGCAGTGTGACTTGCCTGATAACCAGATTGCTGCGGCTTATAATGCTGTAGCTCGTACTTATATACAGCAGAAAGATTACCACCGGGCCTGGGCATGGCTGATGCTTGCTCCTGGCTACGCTGAATCTGTGCAAAACCTGGCATTAATTAAAGACAAACTGGCTGCTGAACCTTTTTCTGATTCACCGGACGGTGTGTGGTGGAAATATGCCGGGCGGGGGATTTGGCAAAGCATTCAGGTTTCGGATGCTGGGGATAGCAAGATAAAAGTGGATTTTGAAGGCTATGCCTTTGGGCTGATGGGGCTGTATAACGGGCCGAATATGGGGCATTTTATTCGCACAGTCGCCCTTTCAGGCCACAATGCAACGGTGAAATTACGCGATAACGATGACGTCACCGATGATGATACGGATAGTGATGACAGCATTCACTGTAATATTCACCTGAAGTTCACACCAGACCAATTAACGGTGACGACTGATAAGCCGCAACAATGTGGTTTTGGTCACAATGTTACGGCCAACGGAACTTGGATTCGGGTACAATAACTGGCGAATCAGGCGAGGTGCTTTTTCAGAAATTCCCCTGCGTTTTCTGCACCTTGTTGCGTTATTGTGTGGCCCGCAGTGGCATCCCAGCTAACTTGTACCGGAATACCCAACGCCTGTAGTTTCTCCTGCGCCTGCTGGCTTTCTTGCCAGGGAATAACCGGGTCGCGCTGCCCATGAACGAGTAATGTGGGTACCGCTTTGCCTGGTTTACCCTGAAGCGTTGCCAGCCTCCCGGAAAACGCAACGACTGCGGCCAGTGGCCAACGGCCAGATACCAATGCATCCAGCGCCATAATTGAGCCCTGAGAGAACCCCACAAACACCAGTTTATCCTGTGAAGGATCTACGCCTTGTTGCTGGCAAATGGCCTGAATTGTCTGGTCAAATTCGGCGCGAGCCTCAATAATCCGCTGTGGCCGGTTCGCTTCAGTAATGCCATTCAGGCTGAACCATTGCCAGCCACCTCCTTGCCCAAAAGCCTGCGGGGCATTTGGTGCGCTGAAGTGGGTGTCGGGTAAGCGTTCTTGCCATAACTGCCCAAGTACGGCTAAATCCGCACCACTGCTGCCCACACCGTGCAGAAAAATCACCAGTTTTTTCGTCATATTTTGCTCCTTATAGCCCGTAAGCACTCATATCTGGCCCTACAGGAACAATTCCCGGTGGATTCAGAGCCTTAATTGAATAATACCCATGTTTAATATGGGCGATATTCACCGTATTGCGCACACCTGGGATATCAAGCACTCGCTGCATATACGGGTTAAGAAATGGATATTCGCGTACTGGCTTCAGATTGCATTTAAACAGCCCGTAGTAAGCCACATCAAAACGAATTAATGTCACGAACAGGCGAATATCCGCTTCTGTTAGGTGTGAACCACATAAGAACTGGCGGCCATCGCTCAGACGTAATTCCAGTTGCTCCAGCATAGTAAAGACATCATTAAATGCCTCTTCATAGCTTTCTTGTGTCGTCGCAAATCCGGCGCGATAAACGCCATTATTAAGCCGTGGATAGATAACTGCGTTCAGCTTATCAATCTCTTCACGTAATGGTTCTGGATATAAATCCCATTCGTGACTGGCTAAGTCACCAAAGCCGCTATTTAGCATGCGCAGAATATCGGCGGATTCATTGTTAACGATGGTGCCGGTATGTTTGTCCCACAGAACAGGAACCGTTGCCCGCCCAGTAAAATGTGGATCAGCCCGGGTATAGAGTTCATGTAACCACTCTGCCCCATTCAGTTCATCAATGTTCGCGCCAGGGAAATGCCCAAAGTGCCAACCCTGGTCAAATAATTGTGGTTCCACCACACTCACTGAAATAGCAGACTCCAGCCCTTTCAGTTTACGCGCCATCAGCACCCTGGACGCCCAGGGGCAAATATACGCAACGTATAAGTGGTAGCGCCCCGCTTCGGCCTTAAATCCCCCGCCTCCGGTTACGCCGGGAGTACCATCCGGCGTAACCCAGTGGCGGAAGCTGGAGGTTTGCCGGACAAAGCCGCCTTTCTCATCGGTTGCCTGAACCGGATGCCATTCGGTGGTCCATTTGCCATCTACCAGCATAGTTACCTCCTGATTACAGTAATACGTTTATTTACGGCCAAAGGGGGTTGGTTTTAGTGCCAGTGCGCCATCACCAGTCAGAGCCAGCACAACCAGGCCGATTATCCAGAACCCTGGGAATTCCCAGCCACCGTTAGGGTTGGTAAAGAAGAACCCGGCCGGGCCATGCACGGTAAAAATCGCACCCAGTAGAATCGGAATTAGTGCAACAGCCGCAACACGTGGCCAAACACCCAGAATCAGCGCAATGGCACCCACTAATTCCCAGGCCATGGTGATATAAGCCAGCCCACCGGGAAGCCCAAGGGAAATAAAGAACTTTGCAGTCCCGGCAGGAGTAAATACAAAAGCTTTTAAACCAAAGTGTGCCAAAAACAGAATACCCAGCGCGATGCGCATTACCAAAGCAGCCCAGGGTGCAGTGCGGTTATCAATCATGGTCTTTTCCTCATCAGGTCATATATTGTCGATAAGGCAAGACTACGTTATTTCTGATTGAATGATTATCCGTCCAAAGTGAGATTATTTATTTCCATTTCTGCACTAATCAAGCCATGCCTGCCCTGTGAAGGCTTCGACCAGAAAATCAATAAACGTCCGGGATTTATGGGCAAGATGGCGAGATGGTGGATAAATGGCGTACAAACCAAGTGGTGGTGTGTCCCACTGCGTGAGTAGCTTCACGACTTCTCCGCGGCGAATAGCATCACTGGCAACAAAAGTGGGTAACCTGGCGATACCTAAACCCGCCACTACTGCACTCAGGCAGGCTTCTGCGTTTGAAAAACGTAATCGCCCTTTTACTGGAAAGGGAATCAGACGGCCATCTTCATGAAAATGCCAGTGATTTGGGTCGCGAAAGTTAGTATCCACAATGCAGTCAAACTCAGAGAGTGACTTCCAGTGTTCCGGTGTACCGGCATCAGTGAGATAGGCGGGTGATGATACAGTGATGACATGTATATCACACAGTTTGCGGGCAATCAGGCTACTGTCTTCCAGGTTGCCAATGCGTAACGCCAGGTCAAACCCTTCTTCAACAATATTCACCCTCCGGTCCGAAAAGCTGACATCCAGTTCAATATTGGGGTATTCGCGGGCAAAATTTACCATCACTGGCGTCAGTTGGCGTGTACCAAAGGTCACTGGCGCGGAAACCCGCAACTTACCAGAAGGATCACGTGCCGTATGGCGCACATCGGCGTCCAGAGCGTCAAAAGCATCAATGAGCACTTTAACGCGTTCGTAATAAGCCAACCCAACATCTGTTGGAACCAGAGAGCGTGTGGAGCGCTTAAATAACTGGATACCCAGATCTTTTTCCAGCCGTGAAATCAACCGGGATGCCTGGCCATGGCTGGTATTCAGCCGTTGTGCTGCTCGTGCAAAACTGCCCAGTTCCAGCACCATTACAAACATACGATCACAGTCCAGACGATCCATCTCATTCTCTCATCACTGTTTTTTTACTTACCCGCCCTGAAACCTTAAGGATCAACATAAATTATGTTATCTATCTAGTCCGAATGGTTGATATCTTATTAAGATACCTTTCGAGTAAATTACCTTCTGTTTGAGATTTATCTCAAGACACAGAATTAAAACTGCGCACCTGAGATAGCTGACTTATGTCGGAAGAAACATTAAAGCAACAAATACAAAATCTCAAAAAACATAATGCCAGATTAAAGCGTATTGCCCACGATGCCAGAGATAAATTAAGTGCGGCACTGGATGGCACAGGGTTATGTTTATGGCAACTGGATATTCCCTCCGGAAAACTGGTTATTTTTAACCGCCGTTGGGGGGCCATGCTGGGGTTTCAGCCAAAAGAGTTAAATGCTCATTTTGATGTCTGGCGCGATCATCTGCACCCTGATGACCGCGATTTTGTGCTGGCTGCCTTTTATAACCACATTGAAGGCAAAACCCCGTTCTATGAAGCATTACACCGTATGGAAGCGAAAAATGGTTCTGTCACCTGGGTGCTGGACAGGGGCAGAGTCACGCAGTGGGATGATGAAGGCCGTCCACTGAAAGTGACAGGTACGCATATTGATATGACGAAAGAAAAAAATTATGAACAGCAACTTGCAAGCCTTGCAAACCACGACCCGCTTACTGGTCTGGCGAACCGCCACGCGCTGATCAACTATTATAAAAAGCGACAAAAACAATCAGCGTTTTCCATCGCTTTTATCGACCTGGATAATTTCAAAACCGTCAATGATACACTGGGGCACCGCAGCGGTGATAACTTGTTAGTTCAACTGGCTCAACGATTTAATGAAGTTTGCCCAGCGGACGCAATCACAGGCCGACTGGGTGGAGATGAGTTTTTGCTGATTTTCCCCTGGACGGTGGACCAGCCAGAAACCATGAGCCTTGCCCGGCAACTACTTGATATTGTTATGGTGCCATTTGAACTGGATAACGGTGAGGCTGTAATTGGTGCATCGATTGGTTTAGTTGATGTTGGTGGGCGAGAATCATTTGCCGATGCAATTTTACGTGCAGACGAAGCCATGTACTCTATTAAGCACAATGGTAAATCGGGTATTGCTGTTGGCAGCCCTCCGCCGTCACCGGCACCCAACCGCCGCCGGTAAGTTCGCAAAAATTTCATCGCCACCCGGGCCAAACCCGGCGGCAATCAGAATTTTTTGAGCCAGGGGCGAGCCCAGGAATACAGCCAAACGTTCCGCCTGCATATCTAACAGCGCTAAGGTATATTGCGCCTGTACTCCCATATCTTCAGGAATATCCAGAACTGTTAGCCCAGTAATACGGCGCAGTCTGGCCGCGTAGCTGGCATAGCCGATAAACATATCAACGCGCCCCTGGTTTATCAGCCACCCCGCGGCGGTTTCTCCTGGGGGAACGGCTAGCGTTTCACTCCCGCCAACCAGGCATTGCGCACGCTGTTGAATCGCCATTCCCTGCCCCGGATAACGCCATTCGATTTGGCGGAATAACTGCCAGGTATAGTCACCAGAGGGGTCGCTGACCGGTGTTGATGTCCCCAGGCGTAATTCCGGCCTTGAGAGCACAGACAGCCAGGTATCGCCGGGAGCCAGACACTCGGTTTTCACGGTCAGGCATAAGCGGTTTGTGGCAAAGGGCATCACCTGGCTCGCTCTGCCAGCCATAAACAAGGAGAGCGGATGGTCAAGGTTTGCTGAAGCGAACAAATCACAAGTTTCACCTTGTTCAATGCGCGCACGCAGAAGACCTGCCGGGCCAAATTCGGTTTCTACACGCTCACCACTTAGTTCATAAAAAGCAGCCATTAGCGGCTGCCAGACAGCCCTCAAACTCCCAGCGACAAGTGCTTTCATGTTAGTCTTCACCCTGGTAATTAGTGCCATAAAACCTTTGATACCAACGGTTAACTTCTTTATTGATATCAATATCGCTAAAGCGTTGTGGATAGAGTTTTTTCGCCATCCATAACTCACCCAGGCCTACCGCTTCTGGCATTGGGTAACCCCACGCTTTGGCATATTCAGGCATTAAATAGACGCGGTGATGCTTCACTGCGTCAATCACCTGCCACTGTGGAGAGCCATTAATTTCGGACACCACTTTTGGGTAGCGGGCCTGAACAAAAATGACCTGTGGATCCCAATTGATAATCTGCTCCATGGAAACCTGCTTATAGCCTTTTACCGAGCTGGCCGCGACGTTAACCGCCCCGGCGCGGGACATCATCAGCCCGGTATATTTCCCCCGACCATAGGTGGTTAAATCCGGGTTAGCCATATACGCCCGGACCTTCTCGCTCGCCGGAATATCTTTCAACCGGGTAGCCACTTCTTTGCGGTAGGCAAACGCTGCCTCATTCAGTGCCCGAGCATCCGCCTGGTGGTTAACAATTTCCCCAATAAGAGTGATACCTTCACGTAGCCCCTGATCATACGCCTGTTCATCATTGGCTAACGTGGGATTTAACCTGGCAGCATCGCCTGGTGTCGCATCATGGCGCAGCGAAATAGCAACAACAGGGATTCCCAGTTGGGTAATGCTGTCTATCATTGCTGCTGGGGCGTAATTCGTCACAAACACGACTTGTGGATGAAGTGCCACCAGCTTTTCAGTATCAACATGCGTCAGGTCACCAAGCCCTGGGGTGTTTGCCAAAAAGGGGGCCAGGCGCAAATAATTATCCCCCAGTTGTTGTTTCCAGTTTGCCAACACGCCAACAATTTTGTTACCGGCATGCATTTGCACCAATAAGTTAAGTGTTTGGTGTTGAAGCACCACAACCCGGTCCACCTGGTCAGGAATTGTCACCTGCCTGCCCAACTGATCAGTTACTGTGCGCGAAGCCTGTACAGTAAATGCCAGGCAGCAGAAAAATAAGGCTGCCAGCCAGCCTGTAATAGTGACGTGTTTCATCATTACCCCTTATTCGTTATATAAAAAATTATATAACGAATAGATTGCCGATGAACAGACAAACTGTACTGCTTTTAACATTCCGCTCCAGAGGTAGCCTGTTTGAACAATGTGGTTAATGTCTGTACCACTTGATCCGGTGAGGTAAGATCTTTTTTAACGATCAAATGCAACGGGGTAGCGCGTTTTACACCATGAGGTAATGGCAATATTTTCAGGATCCCGGCAGCCAGGTGCCCGGCGATCCGCTCTTGCGGCAACCAGCCATAACCGACCTGGTACAGCACAGCTTCTATAGCGGCTTCGAAAGTGGAAAATGTCCAGAATTCAGTTGCTGAAATTTGGTGCGTATCCAGGGCTCCGTCGAGTTCTGCGATTCGCACCTGCGGGTAGCGCGACAACGCATCTTCCCCAGGAAAAGGGATTATTTGGTGTAACGGATGGTCGCGGTGAGCCACGGCAACGAAATCGATATTCATCAACCATTCACCGCGGCCAGTTATATCCTGGCGGCGAGAAAGGATCATCACGTCGGCATCTGTGTTGATATCAACATGGTTTTCCAGCACTTCGGTGAGGTTAACCTGGGTATAAGGGTGGCGTTGCTGGAACTGGCGTAATACTGAAAACAACAATGCCCGGGGAAAAATGCTGTCTACCACCAAATCTAAACGGCTTCTGACACCACCACGCATCGACTGAGCACGCGTTTCAACATAATCAAAGGCACTAAGTAGCGGGCGTACCTGGGTCAGCAACACTTGCCCGGAAGGGGTAAGCTCTGCCCGTCTTCCCACTTGTCGCAGTAACTCAACCCCCAGACGGCTTTGCAACAAGCCAAGGTTATAACTGACAGAAGACTGGCTACGGTTGGTTGCCTCTGCTGCTTTAGCAAAACTACCAAGCCGTACCACTTGGTCCAGCAAACCCCACTGTTCAAGCGTCGTTTTATGCATAATCAATCCAATTTTTAAATCAATTTAATGCAAAATTAGCGCTATTCATTCAAAAAATGAAGATCTAAGCTGTGTTCATTCCACAGAGGAGAGACAAAATGAGCACCTTTGATAAACACGATTTGCAAGGCCTGGTAGGTAAACACCTGGTTTATACTTATGATAATGGCTGGAATTACGAAATTTACGTTAAAAATGATCGCACCATGGATTACCGCATTCACAGCGGGATCGTTGCTAACCGCTGGGTTAAAGATCAACGTGTATTTATTGCCCGTGTAGGGGAAAGTATTTATAAGATCTCCTGGACCGAACCGACCGGCACCGATGTCAGCCTGATCGTTAACCTGGCTGATCGCCTGTTCCATGGCACCATCTTCTTCCCACGCTGGATAATCAATAACCCGGAAAAAACTATCTGTTTCCAGAATGATCATATTCCGGAAATGGAAGCTTACCGCGCGGCAGGCCCGGCTTACCCTACCGAAGTGATTGATGAATTCGCGACAATTACCTTTATCCGTGACTGTGGTGAAAACAATGAAAGTGTTATCGCCTGTGCAGCCAGCGAACTGCCAAAAGATTTCCCCAATAACCTGAAATAAGGTTAATGGCCCGGCATTTCGTCATTTTGCAGGCGCCAGAATTAACGATGACCCGGAAAAAGCACTGAAAGCAAGCCCTATGGGGTATTTAACTGGGAAGAAACCCCCGTTCCTGATTATGCATGGCAGCGCCGACACACTGGTATCACCACAACAAAGTGCGCAACTTTATACCGCACTCAAAAAAGCAGGCGCCCCGGTAGAATATCTTCTGGTTGATGGTGAAGAACACGGTGATATTCACTGGTTCCAGCCAGAAATTATCAATAAAGTCGTCACGTGGTTCAGCCAGAAACTGGGTAAACCCACGCCCAAAGAGCCGCGTGGCAAAGCCTCCGCTAACGACCAGTTATAACAACCTGTTACAGGGCTGCCCACCCAAAAGCACTCGCGCTCAACGGTGGGCAAAATCGGCCGATAACGCTATTAACCTTTAACCGCCAGCACTACGCTGGAGGCTTTTACCAGGGCAATAACTCGGCTCCCCGCCGCCAGCCCCATGTCATCGGCCCCTTCATTGGTGATAACCGAAATCAGAGAAAAACCCGCATCAGTTTTAACATGCACCGTGGTATTCACCGCACCTGTTTGTAGAGTATCCACTACTCCGGCAAACTGGTTACGTGCGGAGAAAATTAACCCGCTATCTTCTGAGGCCAAAATAACCCAGGGAGCTTTAACCAGAGCAACGGCATTTTTCCCTGCGGCCAATCCCATTGCTGTTTTACTGGCATGCGTGACAACTGCGACAAGTTTTGCACCGCTTTCAAGGGTCAATTCAACTTCGTCGTTTACCGCGCCATCGGCAACCAAAGAGACAACACCAGCTAGCTGGTTACGTGCTGAAACAGCCATATCTCACTCCTGTATGTGATGAACCGCACAAAAAAAGAATACCCTCACAGAATGACAGGAAATAATCACAACAGACAATAGATAAAACTGATAATCACAATAACAAGGGGAAAATGTGGCCGGAAGGCCGTGGCAGTAGTGTGGAGATGCGAAAGAGCCAATACGGAGAACCCCCCGCTTAAGAAGAAATTTTAGTGTTCTGTCCTGCCTTATGAGAAATCCATCGCCTCAAAAGATAAATTGCTTTGCTACGCTTTACGGGCAGTCCCCAATAATTTTTTAAAACAGGAACTGACTATGCCACGTAAATTCAGCCAACATATTGTTCATGTTGATAAAGCAATTGACTTCATGGCATCCACCCAGGCTTTTCTGGAATACCTGAATAAACAAGGTAATCCCAATGCGCTGGCTCATGATATTCCCCCTGAATATGCCGATTTTTTTGCCCAGCGCCTGGCATGGTACCGCAAGCTTTACCGCCCTGATCCAGTAAACGAAAAACAGTCCGTTTCAGAAAAAGAAAATGGTGCAGGCTAAGCCGCACCATTCAACAAGAGTATGGCTCCAACATTTTGGAGCCAGAAGTAAATCTGTGCATAAATCAGCGCGCAGAGGTTGAGGTTGCTGTACTGGCCTTCACTGTTTCCGGCCCGTCATGTGGCATTAACAGGTTCAATACCATTGCGGCAATCCCACCACTGGTAACAGCATGGCCGAAGATATTGCCAATAATTTTCGGAAACTGGCCAAGAATTTCAGGTACAGCTTCAATCCCCAGACCAATTCCAAACGAAATAGCAATGATCAGCATTTCTCTGCGCCCCAAAGGGTTTTGCGTCATAATCCGGATGCCTGCTGCAACCACACTACCAAACATCACCAGTGTGGCACCGCCTAACACGGGTGCCGGAATTTGTTGCAGCAATCCGCCTACAACTGGGAATAGCCCTAACAGTAATAAAATCACACCGATATACATACCCACATAACGGCTGGCGACACCGGTCATTTGGATAACACCGTTATTCTGTGCAAAAGTCGTATTGGGAAATGACGAGAACATGGCGGCCACCATACAACTAACGCCATCAGCCATGATCCCGCCTTTCAGGCGTTTACGGAATGACTCCCCTTCAATCGGTTGTTGCGAAATCATGCAATTCGCAGTCAGGTCCCCTACAGCTTCAAGGATGGAAATAAATGAAACCAGTGCAATGGGAATAAAAATGGACCAACTGAAGTTGAAACCAAAACGGAATGGCTGCGGTAAAGCGAACCACTGAGCTGGCAAAGGCTGGATTGCAAGGTGCCCGGTCAACGCCGCTGCGACACAGCCAACCCCAATACCAATCACAATGGCAGACAAACGCAATGCCCGGTTACGGGAACGGTTTAGTGCAATAATAACCAGCAAAGTCAACGCGCCCAGGCCAAGGTTAGCGGGTGAACCAAAGTTCGCTACACCGTGGCCGCCGCCCCAGTCAGTGATACTAACTTTGATCAGGCTGATGCCAATCAACGCAATAACAGTACCGGTAACCAAAGGCGTCAGTACCCGACGTAGGGAATCAAAAAAGCGGCTGACCAGTAGCGGAATAAAGGCTGCAACAAAGTTCACGCCAAAGATCATCGCCAATACATCTTCAGGGCTGCCACCCTGGCTTTTGACTAAAAAGCCGCCAGACAGTATTACGCCAAGGAAAGCAAAGCTGGTGCCTTGCAGGCTAATCATGCCAGCCCCAACGCCCAACACACGTTTAGCCTGCAAAAAAGTACCAATGCCGGAAGCAAGCAATGACATGCTGATTAAATACGGCAAATAAGCATTCAGCCCCAGCACTGAACCAATAATCAGAGGCGGTGTGATTATCCCCACCACACTGGCCAGCACATGCTGAACCGCCGCCAATAGTGCAGCCCCTGGAGAAATGCGTTCCTCGAGCCCATAGATCAATTCTTTTTGGTTAGTGTCTGACATGGTAAGCATCCTGGTCCGTTGAGTACCAAAGTAAAATGCATAAAGCAGGCCAAGTGTGGCAGAGCCAGATTTTTCACAACCAAAGCAGGCTAAACGTAAGTTTGTCGGTTTTATTTTCATTCACATGGTGAAACCATAAAATCACTCATGCACCATATTGTTACTTTCGTTTCACCAAAAACACCACAAACCACTCTTTTGCACAACATTGATGCAACAAACAGAAATGCGCTTTAGCGCACAGCGACGACCAGAAAGTGGTGGCTATAGTTACCATCAGAGGGAAAGCACAGGGGGGCTGTATGAAACACTATCAACATATTCTGGTGCTGGTTAATGATGAACAGGATGGACGCCTGCTGTTACACCGGGCAAATCAAATGATTCAGCAGGATGCCAGAATAACCCTGGCGCATATCCTGATTGATTACCGGGCGATGAATTATATTTCCGACAGCATGATGAACGATGCGGGTTCCAGCCAGGTAATTGAAATCAAAGCGCTGCTTAACCACCTGGCAGCCAGCAGCCCTTACCCAGTAACGACCCGGGTCATTATTTCGTTAGATAAAGTCCGGGCTCTGGCCACGTTTATCCGCAAACAAGAAGTCGACCTGGTGATTATTGGCCACCACAACCGGTTGTTCGGTGTACTAACCTCACGCTCAATGGCCTTTATTAATCACCTTGATGTGGACTGCTTTATTTGCCATATACCGCCGGATTAAGCTGCGGCAGCACGGTCTTGATTATCCTGAGGGATAATCACCCGGCAAGGTACGGCAAGGCTGACATTGATTTCATCGAGCCGCTCAATCAGGCGAATATTAATCTCTTGCTGAATGTCCATATACTTGTTGTAGTCGGCCGTACCAACAATATGGACCACTTCAAAGGTCAGCCTGTCCTGGTCAAACGACAGAAAATGCCCACGGTCAAATGTCGTCCCATCGACCTGCTCAATAACCTCTTTAAGTAACGGGCCAATTTTGCGTAATTGCGCTGCTGTGGTGGAGTAAGAGACACCAAAAGTAAAAACAATGCGCCGGGTGTTCATACGCTTGTAGTTGTGAATTATCTGCTGCAACAAAATTGCATTGGCGCAAACAATTTGCTCACCACTGAGGCTACGTATTCGCGTAGTTTTCAAACCAATATGCTCAATACTGCCCGCAACATTGTTGAACACAATAAAATCACCAATCTCAAAGGGTTTATCAAACCCAATCGCCAGTGAAGCAAACACATCACTCAATACAGTTTGTACCGCCAGAGCAATAGCAATACCCCCAACCCCCAAGCTGGCAACCAGTGCGGTAATATCAACCCCGGCGTTGGCGAGAATAGAGAGCAACATGATGGACCAGACCAGCGCCCGTAATATCAACCCCAAAATGACCAGTGTGACAGGGTTACGGTTGGTGCCCGGCATGAAGAGTAATTTTTTTAGCCAGGACTGAACCCCCTGGTCAAACCAAATTGCAATCTGCAATGCCAGGACCAGAAACCAGGCATGGGAGATTGTACTGTGCAGCATATCCGGTAAAGCCACGAATTGCAGGCTGAAGAGAAAGGAGGCAAACAGGATCAGTAATTTTTTGGTTTGTTGTAACACTTCAAAAAAAATGAAGTGAAATTGCGTTTTGTGAGTGGTGTTTTGCGACCAGACATCAACCCGGCGGTGAATAAACTTAATCAGGCGGTTAACCAGAAAATAGGTCACCAGGGTTATAACAATCACTAATGCTACATCAGCCCAAAAAGGCAACGACATCAGCAACTGCAGGTAGTTTGTTCGTTGAAGTATCTCCATGCAGACTCCATAGCTGAAATGTGAAGTTAGCGCATAAGTATAGTTGCCAGATCCAGCCCGCCAGGTTTTAAGGCTCTAAAAGCAGTTTTTTCCGAACCCATCAGTAATGAAAAAGGCCAGTCTTTGGTGACTGGCCTTGAAATTTAACAAATTGATTATTTTATGAAATTTGTTTTTCCAATTGTGCTTCAGGTTGCTGAGCTTCACCGCTACGTTTAAGTAAGTACCCCACCAACAATACGGCTAATGCACAACCGAGGAATAACATCCTGCCCCACATTGGGTTTGGCAGTAACACCATCAATAGTAAACCGCCACCCATCATCAGAGTAATACGGCCCAGTTTGCTACGCTGCATGCGGTCAAATTCGTCCTGACCTTCTGAAGCAACAACTGGCGTATCCACATTTTTGAAGAAAGTATCGACGTTTTCTTTTTCTTCTTCTGTCAATGAAGACTCTTTATAGAACAGTGTCGTCAGGACAAAGAAGCCGCCAGTCAATACCAGGTGTGCCGCAACCGTCAATGTGGTGGTCAGTTCGGAACGCTCACGAGCAGTCAGTGTGATACCAAACAAGTCAGCACACCACTGGGCAGTAAAGACATTCATTACCAGCCAGGAAACCACCATACCGAAGCAAACCGTTGACCATGCAGCCCAACGCGGCGTTTTACGAATAAACATACCGAAGAACAGCGGAACCAGAATCGGTGATTGCAGCAGTGTTGCCACACGCATCATCAGTTCGAACAGGCTCAGGCCTTTAAGCTGGGCAAACAGCTGGGCAATCAGGATGACCAGGATACCGTTAACAACAGTGACAACCTGGCTGGTGCGCAGCAATTGTTTCTCAGACAACACTTTATTACGGCATACAATCGGCGACCAGAAGCTACGCACAAAGATACCGGAGTTACGGCACAAGGCAGAATCCATAGAAGACATAGTGGCAGCGAACAGACCAGCGACCAGTAATCCGACAGTCCCTGCAGGCATCAGTTTCTCTGCAAACACCAGGTACACAGCATCAGACGCTTTATTGCCCAACTCTGAGTGAGACGCGGCAGCATCGGGTAACAGAACAGCACTCGCCCATGGCGGGATAAACCAAATTATCGTACCAACCACCATCAGCCCCATCGCCAACAAAGCGGCTTTACGGGCGTTGCCAGAATCTTTCGCATTCAGGAAGCGATAAGAATCCTGCATATTGTTGATACTTTGCAGCTGCTTAACCAGGAAGAAAATGAACGAACCCACCAGCAACAGGCCGTAGTTCATATCTGGACCCATCATAAAGTCGCTTGGGAACTGTTCAATCATGTTAGTCGGGCCGCCTACGGCCACCAGCGCGACAATTGCACATGCCACAGAAATCACAGCGACGACCAGTGTCTGCACAAAGTCACTGGCAACCACGCCCCAGGCGCCGCTAAGCATGGAAATCAACAGCACAGAAATCCCGGTAACCCAAATGGTGGTTGCCATGTCGTAGCCAAATACCGCGCCAACAAAAATAGCCAGGCCATTAAGCCATACACCACCACTTAATACACTCAGGGGGATAATCGCCCAAGTGAAGAACTGCTCATTGCCTTTGCCAAAGCGAGCACGGACACCTTCTGTAGGCGTATCAACACGCATTTGACGAAAACGCTGGCTGAACCACCACCAGGAAGCCATGTAACCCAAAATATTACCGAAGAATACGAAGGTAACAGCAAAGCCATCGGTAAATGCTTTACCTGCAGCACCAGTAAATGTCCATGCTGAGAACTGTGTCATAAAGGCTGTCGCCCCGACCATCCACCACAACATGCGGCCACCGCCACGGAAATAATCACTGGCCGACTGACTGGCCATTTTTTTGAAAGCGAGGCTGATTACGACCATCAGGACGAAATAGCCTGCAATTACCAGGATATCTATACTCATTTAATTACCTCTGAGCTACCTGCATTTGCTCTGGCAAACGCATTCTCACTGAAAACATCACCCAATCCATGAAATCTTCCATAATTATAAAACAGTGTTTTAAAAATAATGTGACGCAGTTTTTGTTTGTGGAATTATTATGAAACGCTACGGAAGTATTTATGATCTTAATCACATTTAATGCCTGCTGAATGGTTTCAGTTATGATGAAAAATCATTATTGAAATGAAAATAATTACAAATCCTTGTATTCCATACAGATACACTTCATTAAAAGAAACGGTTAGCGGGAAAATGATTAGTGAGATGGTTATTTTTAGGATTTTTCATTCGCTATTTTTCGTTATTTCCGAGTTAAAAATAGGATGGGCGTATAAATGCACATCAGTGCAGACAGGGAATAAAACGGTAAATAAAATGCGTCCAGGAATAACAAGGCGGTATGCAGAATTGCTGTTACCGCCCGTATTTAGAAGTGTTAATCACTAAACAGAGGTATGCCCTTCTTCCATGGGAGTGTAATAATCCGGCGTTCCCCCTCCATATCAATATGAAGTATTGCGCTATCTGGTTGCCAATCAACGTTAGCAAGTGAAACCGCGTCTCTCGTACTTAAATCATACAGAGTGACCAGGTGAAAACACGCCTGGTTGCTACGCACCACCAGGTAACTGATATCCCGGGTAGCCGGGTTTGCAGGCGCAAGGGCCGTAAATAAACAGGCTTCCTGCCCGGTAGCAATCCATAAAGGTAGCTTTTTGTTTTCATGATGAAAACTTAGCGGCATCACTCCATTTAATTGGCGACAAGTCACCGAATGAAAATATGCATCCACTCCATGATTTGGCCATTCACTTGCCTTACCTGGGAGGCATTCAGCCAGATTACCGTCCACATGTAAGGTGAAATCCAGTGCTTGCTGGTGAGGGTTCTCCACTTCCACCACATCCACAGCCATATCTGGCAACCACAGTATGCTGCGGCGAAAAACCACATCCTGCCAAATTTCGGTATTCTCTGCCGGTGGGTAGTGGCTGTCCAACTGCGGCAACGCCCCAGACCAATCCACTTTGGTTTGTAGCCAACAATAACCAGGATTTTGTTCCCAATAGATTACTTCAGGAACGGCAGGAGGCTGGTTAGTACGCCCAATGCTTAACGTATTGTGCGTGGCGCTGTTTTTATAATACTGATAGTGCGCAGGCGCACCATAACCGGTTGTTCCCAAGTCTGGCAGCCAGTGATGCCCCTGGTTAAATAGCATGATGCCCAGCCGGTCATGGTGATCATGCTCGCCGCCAAACGGAGAGTGTTTCAACAATATGGTCTGGTCACCATCTGGCTTGCGAAAAACTGTCAGCCCCGCACCTGGTGCATGAAGAGTCTCACAAGGCACAAGAGCCCTGGAGTCACCAGGTAATTTGTTTGCCCCATATAACAAGGCATCCAAACTCGTGCGGGGCTGACTGAGGTAAATCGTGTTAAGCACATCGCCATAACGCGTAGTGCCGTATTCCCCATAGAAGAATTCGTAAATATGGGAATGAGTTAACGCTTGCTGGCCGGTAATACAATCATTAATGGGCGGGAAAGTGCCATCTGGCAGCAGTAAATCAAGCGGGAAATCGAGCATTTTGTGGTAGCCAGGTAATGGCAATAGGCTCCAGCGGGTGCCGCGAGCCAGTTTTTCAAACGCACAGAAACCCTGCAGTGCATAAAAATGATAATGGACTGAACCCTCAAACCACAGCCCTTCATCCAGCAGACCATGTTCGAGCTGATAACGCAGGCCATACTCGCTATTAACCGCGAACTCCAGGTAGTCTGTATCTTCCAGAATCAAACCAATAACCCCGACTGTGGCACTGATTTTTACTTCGTGGTTATGTAACTGCCGGGCTCTGTGCGCTATCAGAAAATCAGCACCTTCTCGCAACAAGCGCTGCTCAATATAGTGGCGCTCTTCGGCGCTCAGTGCATCACGAATCAAGTCATAGCCCAGGGCAAAATCCAGGTGACAATTCGCTTCGCACAATGTTTGTGCATTGGCTTTTCCCGGCCCATTACAAGGAATTCCACCGTGCACTTCATAGCCCGGGTAAAATTTGGCATAACCGAGCAAAATCTGGCGTACTTTGTCGTAGTATTCTTTTTCTCCAGTAAGTTGCCAAAGCAGCCCCAACTGATAGCAGGCTTTTGCGTTAAGGCCATTCAACCCCCGCCACCATGCGCCATCCCAGGGCTCTCCACGCCACATTTTGCCATCTACCGGGCAACAATGTGCATCTGGTGACTGCCGGTTCCAGTTAAGCCGAACGCTGTGTTCCGGGCAGAAATAGTAAAGGTTCCATGTTGCTATTCCGGTTTCAGGCACCAGGACCGGCGAGGCCAGAATATCGTGATTATCTTCACGAATAGCCTTAATAAAATCGGGGTGCTCATCAATGCGAGCCTTGCATATAGAAAAAGCGGGGTCACTGAACTGAATCATCTCTACATCCCTGTCGGAGTTTTTTTTATTAAAGCAATTCCATTTATAAAAATAAACCAACGTTTCATTTTTATGCAAAGAGTGAGAGAGCCGTCAACACGCCAACTTCTCGTAATAAACAGACCAATACGCGAAGTTGTTATACCTATTTCAACTAACACTATTAAGTAACGAATTAAAACACGCATTCATATGAGTGACGCAGGGAAATATTGCGTGCTGATAAGTATCCACGGCAACTATTTTTCTGAGCCTTATGTTAAAAACTGAATAACCTGATGAAGTTAATTCAGGTGATCTCATTCACAGAAATGATGATTCACGGCTTTCATCCGGAAAAATGTGAACCACACTAAGAAATGCTATCCGACAAGTAAGATAAGATGTCATACATCAAAACCAATAATTACATTTTATTACACCAACGTTACGCCTTAATTATCCTTCGGAGAATGTGTTATGAAACTGACCTCTTTTTCCCGTAGCCTGCTGGGCGCAGCAATTTTGGCCCTCTGTGCCGGCAATGCCAGCGCTGCAGAAAAAGTTACCCTCAAACTGGCTCATAACCTTGAGCGCAGCCATGTGGTTCATAAGGCCTTTGAACAGATGGCAAAAGAAGTGAAAGAACTTTCCCACGGTAATATGCAGATTCGTATTTATCCCAGCAGCCAAATGGGCAGTGCCAGGGAAACCATGGAGTTATTACAAAATGGTGCGCTGGATATGACAAAAGGTTCTGCCAGCGATCTGGAATCATTCGACAACGTATACGCTATCTACAACCTGCCTTATCTATTTAAAAACCAGCAGCACTTTAACAATGTTGTTTACGGTGAAGTGGGCAAAGAGATAATGAACTCCACCAAGGATAAAGGCTTCTTCACCATGGCAGCCTATGTGGCAGGAACCCGCAGTTTCTACGCGAAAAAACCCATTACTAAACCTGAAGACCTGAAAGGCCTGAAAATTCGTGTTCAGGCAAGCCCAACCACATTGAAGATGATTGAGTTGATGGGCGGTTCACCTACACCTATCTCCTTCGGGGAAGTGTACACAGCCATGCAACAGGGTGTGGTGGATGGAGCAGAAAACAACGTGCCGTCCTGGGTACAGACTCGCCATATAGAAATTGCCAAAGTATTCTCTGAAGATGAACACACCTCTATCCCTGACTTTCTGGTGATGTCGACCAAAACCTGGAACAAACTGACACCAGAACAGCAGCAGATCCTGGCTAAAGCCGCCACTGATTCTGAAGTTTATGAGCAGAAACTGTGGGATGAAGTAGACAAAGAGTCTCGTGAAAAAGCCATTTCGATGGGTGCAACTTTTGTAAAAGTAGACAAAGCACCGTTCCGAGCAGCAGTAAAACCGCTGTATGACGATTTCGCTAAAGATCCAAAACAAGCAGCCCTGCTTGCCAAGTTTGAAGCCGCCGCGCCACAGTGACGGACCTCTGGCGGGCTTGAAGCCCGCCTTTTTTAATCAGGAAAACAAAAATGATCTTCGACCGTATTAAATGGGTGGTTGACCGGATTATTGCGACCTTTTCTATCCTGGTAATGGTAGCCCTGGTTGTCTGTGTAGTCTGGCAGGTATTCAGCCGTTATGTGTTGGGCCAACCCAGCACAATGACGGATGAACTTGCTCGCTTTCTGATGATATGGGTGGGTTTACTGGGTGCAGCCTATACCGTTGGTGCGCAACGCCATTTATCAATTGATATTCTGGCACTCAGCCTGAGTGAGAGGAAAAAACAGTTTCTCAATATCTTCATCAACCTGTTTATTTTTCTGTTTGCGGGTGGCGTGATTATTTCCGGCGGCCTGAAATTAATTGAAAAAACCCTTGCCACTGCGCAAGTGTCTGCAGCCATGCAAATTCCTATGGGTTATGTCTATTTTGTTCTGCCGTTAAGTGGCGCCGTCATGATGTTCTATTCCTTATGGTTTATTGCACATGATGTTCGCCGTTTACGTCATCCGGATGAGGTTGCCCCGTAATGGAAAGTTATATTGCTCTCGCACTGTTTGGTAGTTTCTTTATTCTGGTTTTTATTGGCGTACCTATCTCATTTTCTATTGGGATTGCCACTGTCGCATCAATGGCACTGATGTTCCCATGGGATATCGCCATCATTACCGTAACCCAGCGCCTGGCTAATGGGTTAGATAACTTCGCATTACTCGCCATTCCTTTTTTTATTTTTGCGGGCATTTTGATGAACAGTGGTGGGATAGCCATCAGGTTGATTAATCTGGCGCAAGTAATGGTTGGCCGGGTGCCGGGTTCATTAGGCCATGTCAATGTGCTGGCAAACATGATGTTTGGTTCCATTTCAGGCTCAGCTGTTGCCGCGGCTGCCGCGGTAGGCGGCACACTGGATCCCATACAGAAAAAAGAAGGGTACGCCCCCGAATTCTCAACAGCGATTAACGTTTCATCTTGTATCACCGGGTTATTGATTCCGCCTTCGAACGTGCTGATTGTCTTTTCACTGACTGCTGGCGGTGTTTCTGTAGCATCGCTGTTTATGGCCGGTTACCTGCCGGGTATTCTGATGGGTTTCTCCATCATGCTGGTTTGTTGGTTTTTGGCGCGTAAACGCAACTATCCATTGTCCCCACGCCCTACAGCCAGCCAGGCATTGAAAGCGCTTTGGGATGCCCTTCCCAGCCTGTTATTAGTGTTTATCGTTATGGGGGGGATTTTAGGTGGAGTATTTACTGCCACCGAAGCTTCAGCCATCGCGGTGGTGTACACCTTTATCTTGTCGGTGCTGGTTTACCGGGAAGTGAAATGGCGTGATTTACCCAAGCTTATCCTTGAGTCTGTCGTCACTACATCCATCGTGTTGTTGTTGATAGGCGTTTCTGTAGGTATGTCATGGGCAATGACCAACGCCGATATTCCCTACATGATTAGCGATGCCATGATGGGCATATCTGATAATCCGTTAATTATTTTGCTAATGATTAACGTTGTGCTGCTGGTTGTGGGAATCTTTATGGATATGACACCCGCAGTACTTATTTTCACCCCCATTTTCCTGCCAATTGCACAGACACTTGGCATGGACCCGGTGCATTTCGGGATAATGATGGTTGCTAACCTGTGTATTGGTTTGCTGACACCGCCAGTGGGGAGTGCGCTGTTTGTCGGGTGCTCTATTTCAGGCGTGAAACTGCAGAACCTGATAAAACCGTTACTACCGTTCTATGCCGCCCTGTTTATTTCACTGATGATGATAACCTATATCCCTGAAATTTCGCTGTTCATACCGAAACTGTTGGGGCTGATGTAATACTTGCCCATGCCAGGCATTTTTCCTTCGCCTGGCATGGTTCCTTTCTTCTATAAGCGTCATACATCCCCGAGAGAAACCATGGGCCGCTGGTATGCAGGCCATACAATGGCAACCAAATCAGGGTAAGCACTCAGGCTGAATTCGTAGAAACACTGGCGCAGGTTCAGCACTTCGATATCTGAGTAACTAATGACTTCCCCGTTCATGCAGCGTTTTTTCAGGTTGTCATAGTATTTGTACACTGCGGAGTTGAGGTCACTGCAACGCCGTTGGGCATCAAACAACCCTGGTGTAGAGGTGATTTTATCAATCCCCATTTGCTTGACTGTTATGCGTACAAAATCAATGTATTCGTTATTCACCCGCCAGTACCAGGGAGGTGTAATGTGGTTGATCAGGCGTGCGAATTGATCTTCCCCTTGCTCAGCTGTTAATGCGGGTTGCGAATATAAAGGCTGTTGCTGTACCTGATTTGCGCTCTTTTTATTATCGCGCATTAAAACAAGTACACCACCCAGTAGTATTAATAATATAAAGACGAGATAAATAGTGAGGCTCACATTTACACTCCTTTTTTTTGATTTTAATTTTACAACATGTTATTGTCAACGCTACACACGCCCTGAATAATTTTATCTTTTTGATATTAAAGGCTTATTAGTTATGCTGCCAGATAACCTGGTGCCCGGGCGGTATCACTATATAGTTCCGGAATCACCGCAAGACAGTTCAGACACCCCATCTGATTTCACTTTAGTCACTGAAAAGCTTCAGGAACTTGAAGTTGAAATTCTCAGCAGCGTCTCGCAACCGGGGCGTATTGGCTTACCCAAAAACGCACTTCTGGAAGAGCACGACCGCTATTTTAAAGAGAGATTATTTAGCGTCGCAAAAATAGAAACCTTTGCCCGGGTGCTAAAAGAATTAGTCGCAGAAAATGAAATTACTCAAGAAGCCCTCTCTGAGTTAATCACACAAAAAACTGTAGAAATAAATGAACAGGGTGAAAAAATTTGGCTTAATTTAATTACCAGTGAAATTAAATCACCTTTGTTTTACCGGCTTGAGGATTAGACTATGTCTGAACAAGCTCAACCAATTAATAAAAATTTCGCTTTAAATAATGAAAATAAACATCAATTTATCTTAAGTAGAAATTTACAGTCACTGCGGCTTTATAAGAACGAAGTGGTTGACCGTTATACACGTAAAATTTCCAGTATTCCGGCGGCACTGGTGGAGCTGAAGTGGCAAAACCGCAAATCGCTGTACGCGTTCCAGGTAAAAGAAGAAGTCTATGGCAGTGTGTTGTGTCAATTACTGGCTAATAACCCAGAGTTAAAAGAAAAGGTTATGGCACGCATTGAAGCACACTACCAACAGTTTCGTACCCATGAAGCCCAAACCCTGGAAGTGTCCCGCAAGTTGGTTGATGGGCAGTTTAAGACCTCGTCGGCGATAACTAACTAACCCCACACTTCCCTCTGTTTTCGAGACATTCTTTCGCGCATAAAAAAAGCGTGGCCATCGCCACGCTTTTCCATAATCTATCTGCCGAAAACCAATACCCTGGTCTTCCACATTTTTAGCCCGATATCTGGCACTAAACTATAGCGCTAACAGTGCTGTAATCAGACTGGCTTAGCCCACTGCACTGGTGTTACTTCGATGTCTCTGCGGGTTGAGTTGGTTGCGCCCCTGGTTGTACAGGTGCGCCAGCAGCACCAGGGTTACTTTCCTGCGCGACCAGGCCAATCTTGAGATAACCAGCCTTTTGCAGCATATCCATCACATGCATCAGGGTTTCGTAATCAACCGACTTATCTGCCCGGAAAAAGATAGTGGTATCTTTTTTCCCTTCAGTCATTGTGTTCAGGACATCAACCATGTTCTGCTCTGTCACAGGTTCATTACCAATGAACAATGTCTTGTCTGCTTTGACTGACAGATATAACGGTTTTTCAGGGCGTGGTTGTGGTTCACTGGATGAACCCGGTAAGTTCACCTTTACATCCACTGTTGCCAGTGGTGCCGCAACCATAAAGATAATCAGCAACACCAACATCACATCAATAAAGGGAGTGACATTGATATCGTGCATCTCGGCGCTGTCACCAGCATTCTCGTTAAAATGCATAGCCATAAGGCATCAACCTACACGCAGTTTCTGAGCGGGCTGGATATTACGTGCGTCACGGCTCGCGGCCAAATCCAAATCACGGCTTTGCAGTAACAACACTTGCGCCGCAACATCCCCCAGAGAGGCTTTATAATTGCCGATCAGGCGGGCGAAAACGTTGTAAATCACTACAGCAGGAATCGCAGCAACAAGACCGATTGCGGTAGCCAGCAGCGCTTCTGCAATACCAGGAGCGACAACGGCCAGGTTTGTCGTTTGTGAATGAGCAATACCGATAAAACTGTTCATGATGCCCCAGACAGTACCAAACAACCCGACAAACGGTGAAATTGCACCAATAGTTGCCAAAAAGCCATTACCGCGCCCCAGATAACGCCCGGTTGCCGCAACACGCCGTTCCAGACGGAAACTGGTACGAGACTTGATACCTTCGTTATCGTCACTGCCTTCGGAAAGAACTAATTCGTCCTGCGCTTCATTAATCAGTTGAGCACTGAGACTGCGGGTGTGGAAACCGGATGCGGTTTCACTGGCTTCATTTAAAGAACGGGCACTTGAGAGCGCTGCATGCTCAACGTTGAGGCGGCGTTTCCAGGCAAGCAGTTCTGTAAATTTGCGAAAGAACAGCGCCCAAGTGACCACGGAGGCGAGCAACAGGCCAATCATGACCAGTTTCACCACAATATCGGCATGATGATACATACCCCAGACGGATAAATCCGCCTGCATCAAATTTTCTGCCACAGTGAATCTCCAGGACCAACATGAAAAAAGACGAATATTGGCGGTATCATATCAAAACCCCACCGAATTGATAGTCGTTCTCATTACTATTTACATAATGACCTGGATCACACTCTGATTCTTTGCGCCAGAACAGAAAACCACCACTTTTTACCTCGTTTTTTCTTATGAAGGTGATTTCCCGGTGCCTGTTCTGACAGAAGCGTGGTAACTTATTTAGACATCCAGACGTATAAAGGGACAGGCAATGTCAGAGAAACATCTTGAAACCGCACTGATTACTGCTGGCCGTAACAAGCGCTATACCCAGGGTTCAGTGAACAGTGTTATTCAGCGTGCATCCTCGCTGGTATTTGAGTCCGTCAGTGCCAAAAAACAGGCAACTGCTGGCCGTGCAACAGGTGAGTTATTTTACGGTCGCCGCGGCACGCTTACCCATTTTTCCTTACAGGAAGCCATGTGTGAACTGGAAGGTGGTGCAGGTTGCGCGCTGTTCCCTTGTGGCGCTGCCGCTGTCGCTAATACTATTCTGGCCTTCGTTGAACAGGGCGACCATATTCTGGTAACCCGCACTGCTTATGAACCGACTCAAGATTTGTGCACCAAAATTCTCTCTCGGTTAGGCGTTACCACATCCTGGTTTGACCCACTAATTGGCGCAGATATCGCCAAGCTGGTCAGGCCGGAAACGCGTATTGTTTTTTTGGAATCACCTGGCTCCATCACAATGGAAGTTCAGGATGTCCCGGCCATCGTGAAAGCCGTGCGTGAAAAAGCACCTAATGCAATCATCATGATAGATAATACCTGGTCTGCGGGTGTGCTGTTTAAGGCACTGGAGTTTGGTGTTGATATCTCGATTCAGGCTGGCACAAAATACTTGATTGGGCATTCAGATGCCATGGTAGGTACTGCTGTTGCTAATACCCGTTGCTGGGAACAATTGCGTGAAAATGCCTACCTGATGGGACAAATGGTAGATGCCGATACTGCATACATGACCAGCCGCGGATTACGGACCCTGGGTGTACGCCTGAAACAGCACCAGGAAAGTAGCATTGCTATTGCCACCTGGTTGCAACAACATCCCGCAGTGGAGCGCGTTAACCACCCGGCACTGCCAGGCAGTAAAGGGCATGAATACTGGAAACGTGATTTTAGCGGTTGTAGTGGGCTCTTTTCCTTTATTTTGAAAAAGCGTCTTAGTGATACTGAATATGCCCATTTTCTGGACAATTTTAGCCATTTCAGCATGGCCTACTCCTGGGGCGGGTTTGAGTCGTTGATTTTAGCGAATCAACCTGAAGAAATTGCCGCCATCAGGCCAGAGAGTGAGGTAGACTTTACAGGCACTCTGGTACGCGTTCATATTGGTCTTGAAAATGTGTCAGACCTGATTGACGACCTTGCTGCCGGGCTGGAGCGTATTGGTTAACTCAGTTTGGTTTAAGTCTGAAAAAGTTGTCATACATGCGCATGGGATGCGCCATGTTGAGCGCCGGATCAAGGTGTTAAACTGTATCCGTCAGGTACAATTACTATAATTTATGCTGTTCCACGGGATGTTTCATGGTTGTTATCGAAAATATCATCGCTGCTCTTTGGCATCATGATTTTGTGGCACTGACTAATCCACATGTTATCGGTATCGTATATTGCATTATGTTTGCAACGTTGTTCCTTGAGAACGGCCTGCTGCCTGCTGCTTTTCTTCCCGGGGACAGTCTGCTGTTACTCGCTGGCGCAATGATTGGCCGGGGAGTAATGGATTTCACGTCTACCTTATTGTTGCTCACCGCCGCTGCCAGCCTTGGTTGCTGGCTGAGTTACCTGCAGGGCCGCTGGTTAGGTAATACACGCATGGTGAAAGGGTGGTTACATCACCTGCCTTCGCAATACCACCAGCGTGCAACCTGCCTGTTTGACCGCCATGGCTTGTTGGCACTTCTGGTGGGCCGTTTTCTGGCATTTGTGCGTACCATTCTGCCCATCATTGCCGGGTTATCCGGGTTGTCTAACCGCCGGTTTCAGTTTTTTAACTGGCTAAGTGCCGTATTGTGGGTGGGCACCGTTACCGGTCTGGGCTATGCACTGAGTATGATTCCGTTTGTAAAACGCCATGAAGACCAGGTAATGACCGGGTTGATGATTTTACCGATTATTCTTCTGGTTGCCGGGTTACTTGGTGCCATTATTGTGGCAGTTAAAAAAAAGCCTATGGGCGGCGTTGTGACAAACAATAACCGCCCTGTTAACTAGCCTGCCGCCAGGAAAATTACTGGCGAGCGGTAGTGTTCAACAGATTGTGGGTGCTCGTTTGTGTCGCCCGCATTCTCAAAATATCTTCCCCTGGCGTCAACCCGAAATAACGTTTGAATTCCCGGCTAAATTGAGAAGGGCTTTCGTAGCCTACATGAATAGCCGCCGCCCCCGCCTTCATCCCATCATGTAACATCAATAACCGCGCTTTGTGTAACCGGTATGTTTTCAAATACTGTAAAGGTGAGGTGCTGGTGACAGATTTAAAATTATGATGAAACGCCGACACGCTCATATTGGCCTCCATAGCCAACTGGTCGACTGTCAGATTATCGCGGTACTGAGTTTCAATGCGCCGCAATGCCCGGCTAATCAGGCTGAAATGGGTATGCCGGCTAACCAGTGCCAGCAATGCTCCGCCCACCGGCCCGGTGAGCAAAAAATAGAGAATTTCCCGAATAATTCCCTTTCCCAAAATGCGTGCATCCAGCGGGTTATCTAACACATCAAGCAGGCGCTCAACAGCGCACAAAATGGGTTCCGACAGAGGTGCAGAATGAATACCGCTGGAAACCGGACGCGGCTGGAACACGGGGTCTTCGCCAATATCCATTAGCAGCGCCTGTAACTGCATAATATTGATATTGATACGTAGCCCGGCAAGTGGCTCTTCTGGTGTCGCCCTGGTTTCACATTCAAAGGGCAGAGGAACTGTCAGCAACAAATATTCGTTCACATCATAACGAAAAACCCGATCATTGAGATAACCCGTTTTATTGCCGGAAAAGAGAAAAACAACACCTGGCTCATACATCACCGGAGTACGGGGATAAGGAGATTCCCCATAAAGCAGACTAATTTCACCGCCGAAGAAATTCGATGTATTTTTTATATTTATCAGATTGTTAATCTTATCTTTTAGCGCTAAACAAATTTCATTACGGCTCATAATCACTTACCAGGCTGAGGATATTTTGACAATAAACAGTGTACCTGAAATGGGTTCTTTCTCCATTACTTTGGAGAAATAGGCAAATCAATTGCAGAAATGAGCATTGAGCAATGGCGCGTAGAGTCGGACAATAACCATCAACGCCCCACAGGGCATAATTAATTATCTAAGGGTACATCCCATGAACAATTTCGATTTACATACCCCTACTCGCATTTTATTTGGTAAAGGCGCGCTGTCTTCATTGCGCGAAAATATCCCGGCTGATGCCCGCATTCTTATCACCTACGGTGGCGGCAGTGTGAAAAAAACAGGTGTGCTCGACCAGGTGCTCACCGCGCTGGATGGTTTAAATGTACAAACTTTTGGTGGCATTGAACCGAACCCAGCGTATGAAACCCTGATGAAAGCCGTAGAGGTGGTTAAGCAAGAAAATATTACTTTCTTACTGGCTGTGGGTGGTGGTTCCGTACTGGATGGCACGAAGTTTATTGCTGCGGCAGCAAAATACCAGGATGGCGTGGATCCCTGGGAAATTCTGGAGACCTGGGGTAGCAATATTAAAGACGCTCTGCCACTGGGCTCCGTACTGACACTGCCTGCGACTGGTTCTGAATCCAACAATGGTGCTGTGGTTTCCCGCCGTACAACAGGTGACAAACGCGCATTTATGTCGCCACATGTTCAGCCACTGTTTGCTGTTCTTGACCCGGTTTATACCTACACGTTACCAGCCCGTCAGGTAGCAAACGGTGTGGTTGATGCATTTATTCACACCGTTGAGCAATACATCACTTACCCGGTCAATGCGAAAGTCCAGGACCGCTTTGCTGAAGGGCTGTTACTGACCCTGAAAGAAGAAGGCCCCATCGCACTGAAAGAGCCTGAAAACTACGATGTCCGTGCGAATATCATGTGGGCGGCAACCATGGCGCTAAATGGCCTGATTGGCGCTGGTGTACCACAAGACTGGGCAACACACATGCTTGGTCACGAACTGACTGCGATGCATGGACTGGATCACGGGCAAACCCTGGCTATTGTTCTGCCGGCGTTGCTGAATGAAAAGCGCGAACAAAAACGCGAAAAATTGCTGCAATATGCTGAACGCGTGTGGAACATCACTGAAGGCAGTGAAGATGTGCGCATTGATGCGGCCATTAATGCCACTCGCCAGTTCTTTGAAAGCATGGGAATTCCAACACATTTATCCGATTATGGTCTGGATGGCAGCACTATTCCGGCCTTATTGTCTAAACTGGAAGAACACGGCATGACCAACCTGGGTGAGCATCAGGATATTACCCTGGAAGTAAGCCGCCGTATTTATGAGGCGGCCCGCTAACCAGTTAGCATCAATCCTGATTTCTACCCTTCGCTGCCACCTGTAACAAGGTGGCAGCTCAATAAAGGAGGAGAGAATGGCGAATGCAAGTGTGATAAAGCTGCATGATGGTAACCTGATGCCACAACTTGGTCTGGGCGTCTGGCAGGCCAGTAATGAAGAAGTGCAAACCGCTATAAGTAGCGCACTGAATGTGGGTTACCGGGCAATAGATACAGCAGCCGCCTACCACAACGAAGAAGGCGTTGGCCAGGCATTAAAAAATAGTCATGTCCCCCGCGAAGACTTATTTATCACCACCAAACTCTGGAACAGTGACCACCTGCAACCAGCGCAGGCACTCCAGGCAAGTCTCGAAAAACTGCAGCTTGATTATATCGACCTGTGGCTGATGCACTGGCCCGTCCCGGCGAAAGGCCACTACGTTGAAGCCTGGAAAAGTATGATTGATCTTCAACAGCAAGGGCTGGTGAAGAGTATCGGTGTCTGCAACTTCAATATTGATCACCTGCAGCACATTATTGATGAAACGGGCGTGCATCCGGTTATCAACCAGATTGAACTGCACCCGTTGTTCCAGCAACGTGCGTTGCATGCATGGAATGCCACCCACCAAATTCAAACGGAGTCCTGGAGCCCACTGGCTCGGGCCGGTGAAGGTATTTTTGAGCAGAAGATAATTCACCACCTGGCCGACAAATATGGAAAATCGCCCGCACAAATTATTATCCGCTGGCATTTGGATAACGGACTGGTCGTGATACCAAAATCGGTAACCCCAGCGCGTATTGCCGAAAACTTCAATGTCTGGGATTTCCGCCTGGATAAAGAAGAACTGGCAGAGATGGCAAAACTGGATTGCGGAAAGCGTATTGGGCCCGACCCGGATAAATTTGGGGCATAAGACTGCCATGGCGTCTTACCAATGCAAGGCGGTATAAGCGCATCGCAAAAACAAACGCCCTTCATTACGAAGGGCGTCAGATTGATGAAAAAGAAGGGAAAAGTGTGGTTTCCCCTGCTTTTTAGTTAGCAGCCGAAAATCAATGAATTGATTTTCCTGGTTTTTTATTAGGTGGCATCCTCTCGTTCTGTGCGGACATGAGGTTTGTCACCAAACTCGCGTTTTCTTTACTTGTTAAGTTAACCTGCTTTTAGCCTTGTTTGGCCTGAGGTTTACGGCGTTTTTGCCCCGCTTGAGGTGACCGCCCCGGTACAGCCTGGGGTGCCCGGCCTGTCGTTGCAGCCTGAGGAGCCCGGCCAGCCGCTGGCTGAGGAGACCTGCGCTGATGAGCCATTGGTGTATGGCGTGTCAGTGCTGTCTGGCTCTTACGGTTCTGGCGGCGCGCTTCACGCATCTCTTCCATCGTTGGTGACGGCACCAGGCACTCGCGCCGCGGGCCTATCAGGTGCTTTTTCCCCATCGCTTCCAGTGCAGAGCGAATCAACGGCCAGTTGGCAGGATCATGGTAACGCAGCAAGGCTTTATGCAGGCGGCGTTGCTTGTCACCACGCGGCACCACAATATCCTCACTCTTGTAATTCACTTTGGATAACGGGTTTTTACCGGTGTAATACATCGTAGTGGCATTTGCCAGCGGCGACGGGTAGAAGTTTTGCACCTGGTCCAGGCGGAAACGGTGTTGCTTCAGCCACAATGCAAGGTTGACCATATCTTCATCCCGCGTACCTGGGTGCGCGGAAATAAAGTAAGGGATCAGGTACTGCTCTTTACCGGCCTGTTTGGAATAGCTGTCAAACAGCTCTTTGAAGCGATGATAGCTTCCCATACCCGGCTTCATCATCTTCGACAATGGGCCTTCTTCAGTATGTTCCGGCGCAATCTTCAAATAACCGCCCACGTGGTGGGTTGCCAACTCTTTGATGTAACGTGGATCCTCTACCGCCAGATCGTAACGCACACCAGAAGCTATCAGGATCTTTTTAATCCCGCTCAGGTCACGAGCCCGGCGATACAAGTCAATTGTCGGCTGGTGATCGGTATCCATATGCGGGCAAATATCCGGGTAGACGCAGGATAAACGGCGGCAGGTTTGCTCAGCACGCGGGGATTTACAGCGCAACATATACATATTGGCTGTTGGCCCGCCCAGGTCGGAAATCACACCTGTAAAGCCAGGTACAGTATCGCGGATCGCTTCAATTTCATTGATGATCGAATCTTCTGAGCGGCTTTGAATAATACGCCCTTCATGTTCGGTAATAGAACAGAACGTACAGCCACCGAAACAGCCACGCATAATATTTACTGAGAAGCGGATCATTTCATACGCGGGGATACGGCTGTCGCCATATGATGGATGCGGAACGCGTTTGTAAGGCAGTGCGAACACGCTGTCCATTTCTTCAGTGGATAACGGAATTGCTGGTGGGTTGATCCAGATATAACGATCACCCTGCTTTTGCATTAATGCACGCGCACAACCAGGGTTGGTTTCATGATGCAGAATACGCGAAGCATGAGCATACAACACCTTGTCGCCTTTTACTTTTTCATAAGAGGGCAACAAAATGTATGTCTTTTCCCAGGGCTTTTGCTTCAGTTTTGGCGGCTGTACCACGATGGCTTCTGCTTTTGCCCCCGCGCCTACTTCAACAGCTTTGTTATTATCCGCACAGGGTAAATCCTCGCCATAGGGATGCGGGATCGGGTCAATTTTTCCGGGCGTGTCCAGGCGAGTGGAGTCAACGCCTTCCCAGCCGGGAAGTGCTTCACGAACGATGATTGCAGTATTGCGCACATCTTTAATTTCGCTAATGGGTTCACCCTGGGATAAACGGTGTGCCACTTCCACCAGCGGGCGCTCGCCATTGCCAAACATGAGCATATCTGCTTTGGCATCAATCAATACGGAACGGCGAACGGTATCAGACCAGTAATCATAATGCGCAGTACGGCGCAGGCTCGCTTCAATACCGCCAAGGATGACAGGCACATCGCTCCAGGCTTCTTTGCAACGCTGGGTGTAGACCAGGGTGGCCCGGTCCGGGCGTTTACCCGCGACGTTATCGGGTGTGTAAGCATCATCGTGGCGCAACTTCCGGTCTGCGGTATAGCGGTTAATCATGGAGTCCATGTTCCCGGCAGTCACACCGAAGAACAGGTTGGGTTTACCCAACGCCATAAACGCGTCTTTGCTGGTCCAGTCTGGCTGAGAAATAATTCCAACCCGAAACCCCTGCGCTTCAAGCATACGGCCACAAATCGCCATCCCAAAACTCGGGTGGTCGACATAGGCATCACCAGTAACCAGAATAATGTCGCAGCTGTCCCAGCCTAATTGATCCATCTCCTCACGGGACATGGGCAGAAAAGGGGCAGGGCCAAAGCAGGCAGCCCAGTATTGGGGCCATGAAAAGAGGTCGCGCTCGGGCTGAATCAGGCTGGTACGGCTCATATTGCTTCCGAAAAAAGGTAAAAAGATATCAAAGGGTCGCGATTATACGCCCGGTTGGTGCAGGAAAAGAAGAGGGCTGAACAAATTATGTTCACTTAGCTACCACCTGATACCCTTGAACACTCAGTAATATCAGGTGGATAAGTATCAGGATGCAGGTTGAACTAATAACTGCCCAATTGAACCCCGGTCGGCCAATTCCAGTGTCTGGCTGGCATACAGGAAAGGGAAATGTGGCCATGAAGGCTGGCCGAAATACACTAACAACTCTACCTGCCCGTCAATCCATACGGTATCTTTCCAGCCTCTGTCTTCCGGGAAAGGCGCGGCACCATTCACATTACGCACCTGGAACATGACGCCTTCGATATGGAAAGACTGGGGTGTGTCGGCATGCACTGTCCAGCGCTCCCAGGTTCCTTGCAGCGTTTCAATATCAATACGGTTCACGTCCCACAACTGGCCATTAATCCCCGGGTCATCACCCAAGGAAATGTCACGGCTGCGCGTTGAGGCACCGGCAACAATATCTTCGGGTAACAGACGAGCAGGAAGTGGGCTGGTAACCAGGGGCAATAACCCTGTTGGACGTAACGTTAATACCAAGGTTGAAATCAGGATGCTCGAAGGCTCAAAAAAGCCGCGAATACGTTCCATTATGCCGGCTGACTCCCCGCAAGTAATGGACACTGCATCGCCATTGCTCATATCCACTAATACTTCACGGCGTTCACCCGGAGCAAGAGAAAGCTGAGATACAGATACCGGAGCCGGTAAAAAGCCCTGATCACTGGAAATAACATGCAGAGGCCGGCCATCCGACATACGCAACAGGTAACGCCGGGCATTCGACGCATTAAGTAAACGCAACCGCACCCAGCCACGAGAGACTTCGACATAAGGGCCCTGCACACCATTTACCAGCAGAGTATCCCCAATAAACCCGCCATCGGAAGGTTCGCTGTAGGTTGGCGCGCCAAAGTTATCCAGCCGTTTATCTTGCAAAATAACCGGAAAATCATCCACTCCGTAGTGGTTAGGCACTGGCAACGATTTACTCACGTCGTCTTCTACCAGCCACATCCCCGCCAACCCTTTGTAGACCTGTTCTGCCGAACGGTTTGGCGTATTTGCGCGGTACCACAGTGTGGCTGCCTGCTGGCGAATGGGTAGCACTGGTGCCCAGTCTGCGTTAGGTGTCATCATTCGCGCCGCGCCACCCATCAATGGCCCCGGTACCTGCAACCCGGAAATCGTCATCGCGACATTTTCCGTTAACCGGTTGCTATAAATCATTTTGACATCATCACCACTCCACACACGAATGGTCGGGCCCATATAACGCCCGTTAAACCCCCAAACCTGGGCTCGCGTTCCGGCCGCGAAAGACCAGTGAGCACTTTGCATAGTAAGAAACAAAGGTTGCCCACGGCGGGATTCCAGCAAGGGTGGAACAGGAAGAGGTAACTGGGTGGCCGCATTCGCTTTTAGCGGCAACGCCCCAGCGCCCAGTGCAATGCCAGATGCCTGAATAAATTGCCGCCGGCTGAGTGACATAATTGCTCCATGTAAACTGAATAAAGTTGGCGGGAAACCTTTCCCGCCTAAAAATGGCCGGAAAGAGGCTTAACGTTGTACGTTTTTTTCTGACGTAACTTTTCCCGCTTCACGCAAGGCAACTTCTTCATCCAGTGCGCGAATTTTTTCTTCCATCAACTGGCGGCAATGTGCAGACAGCTCACGGACCTGATCTTTACCAAAACTGCTGGTATCAACGGGAGGTAACATTTCAACGATCACCAGCCCATTACGCCAACGATTGAGTTTAATTTTATTGTTGGTATTTGAAACACAAATGGGAATGACAGGCACCCCAGCAGCCAGCGCAGCATGAAACGCCCCGGCTTTAAAAGGCAACAAGCCACGACCACGGCTGCGCGTTCCTTCCGGAAACATCCAAATAGAGATATTACGCTCGCGAATCTGCTGAACAACCTGAGCAATCGTACCATGTGCTTTTGCGCGGTTATTGCGATCTATCAGTAGATTGCCTGTCAGCCAGTAAAGCTGACCAAAAAAAGGAATCCACGCCAGGCTTTTCTTACCCACTGTTACGGTGGATGGCTGAACAATATAAGACGCCGTTACCATATCGTAGTTGTTCTGGTGGTTGGCAATATAAATAGCATTACCAAAATTTTCTGCACCAGACGGTTTGCGGATTTCCACCTTTAACCCAAATACGGACGACAGGCGAGCAAAAAGGTGGCCGAACGTGGCAACATGGCGCGGGTTTCTGGGGCTGAAGAGGCAATAAATTGAACCGAAGACACACACCAAAATACTGTAGAGTACGACAATAATAAAACGAATAATCAAAAGCATAGCAACCTCTGAAGACACAGGCGATGTTCACCAGAGCCCTGGTATAATTTCAGTTTCAGGCAGGTTTCAACGCCTTTTATCCTGTCCCCTGAATAACATAAACAACCACCGTTTGCAGACCAGTTATCAATCATAACCGGAGAAAGCATTGTCAGGCGCTTCTCCATAACAAACAATGGCGAAGTGAAAAAAATCTTACGAATTCAGGGGAGTGAGGCACCACTCCCCTGTTCTGCTTACGCTTCGCTCTCATCGTCAGAGCGGGCTGGCGAGTCTATCTCGATATTATCAATCCGTTGCAGGCCGCGCATAACTGTTCCCCGACGCCCGCGTTCTGCATGGACTTTTTGCAACTCTTCAGGACGCAGTTTCAGTTTCCGCTTGCCAACATGAATTGTTACCGTACTTTGTGGCGGCAGAACACGCAACCAGGCCAGTTTATCTTTCCCGCTCGCCGCATCAGCTGCAGAGATGGAGATAATTTTATTCCCTTTACCTTTGGAGAGTTGCGGTAAATCACTGACCGGGAACATCAGCATACGCCCGGCGGCAGTAATCGCCAGTAACATATCGTCATCATGATTTACCCATAACGGTGGCAATGCTCTGGCATTTTCCGGCAGGCTAATCATAGCCTTACCCGCACGGTTACGCGCAACAAGGTCGTTAAAGGTACACACGAAACCGTAACCCGCATCTGAAGCCATCAGCAGTTTCTGCTCATCTGGTGCCATCAAAACCTGTTCGACAACCGCACCCGGTGGCAATGTCAGTTTACCGGTTAATGGCTCCCCTTGCCCACGGGCAGATGGCAGGTTCACTGGATCCAGTGCATAACTGCGCCCGGTGGAATCAATAAACACGACGGGCTGGTTAGATTTGCCTTTAGCCTCCGCCATAAAGCTGTCGCCCGCTTTATAATTTAACCCGGCGGCATCAATATCATGGCCTTTGGCACTGCGCACCCAACCCATTTGCGACAACACAATCGTAACCGGTTCAGACGGCATCATCTCATGGTCGCTCATTGCCTTCGCTTCACTCCGTTCGTGGAGCGGAGAACGGCGATCATCGCCATAAGCCTGCGCATCTGCCTGTAACTCTTTTTTCAGCAGGTTATTCATTTTCCGCTCTGATGCGAGAATTCCCTGCAATGTATCGCGCTCTTTTTCCAGATCACTTTGCTCACCACGGATTTTCACTTCTTCCAGGCGGGCAAGGTGGCGTAATTTCAATTCAAGAATTGCTTCCGCCTGGGTATCTGAAATCCCAAAGCGCGACATCAGCGCTGGCTTGGGTTCATCTTCAGTACGGATGATTTCAATAACTTCATCGATGTTGAGGAACGCAACCAACAAGCCTTCGAGGATATGCAGGCGTTTCAACACTTTCTCAAGCCGGAAACTCAACCGGCGGCGCACCGTGTCACGGCGGAAAACTAACCACTCGCTGATAATTTCATGCAGGTTTTTAACCGCCGGGCGGCCATCTAAACCAATCATGTTCAGGTTAACGCGGTAGCTTTTCTCAAGGTCGGTAGTGGCAAACAGGTGGTTCATCACCTGTTCCATATCTACGCGGTTAGAACGCGGCACAATCACCAGGCGAGTTGGGTTTTCGTGGTCGGATTCATCGCGCAGGTCATCAACCATCGGCAGTTTTTTCGCCCGCATTTGGCTGGCGATTTGCTCAAGAACCCGCGCACCAGAAACCTGGTAAGGCAGCGCAGTAATAACCACAGCACCGTCTTCTTTATTCCAGACAGCACGCATACGCACTGAGCCACGCCCGTTCTGGTAAATCTTACGGATATCTTCACGGGAAGTAATGATTTCAGCTTCCGTGGGGTAATCCGGCCCTTGAATAATATCCAGCAAGGCATCCAGCGTGGTTTTTGGGTTTTCAATCAGGGTGACTGCTGCCTGAGCCACTTCACGCAGGTTATGGGGCGGAATATCTGTCGCCATCCCCACAGCGATGCCTGTGGTGCCGTTTAACAGAATATTCGGCAAACGGGCTGGCAGCATCTTCGGTTCGCTGAGCGTGCCGTCAAAATTAGGGACATAATCAACAGTTCCCTGGCCCAACTCACTGAGCAGCACTTCGGCATAACGCGACAGGCGAGATTCGGTATAACGCATCGCTGCAAAAGACTTCGGATCATCCGGTGCCCCCCAGTTCCCCTGGCCATCTACCAATGGATAGCGGTAGGAGAAAGGTTGCGCCATAAGCACCATTGCTTCGTAGCAGGCGCTGTCGCCGTGTGGGTGGTATTTACCCAGGACATCACCGACGGTACGTGCCGACTTTTTGAATTTCGCCGCTGCATTGAGCCCCAGTTCAGACATGGAGTACACAATGCGCCGCTGAACGGGTTTCAGCCCATCGCCAATAAATGGTAATGCGCGATCCATGATGACGTACATGGAATAATTGAGATACGCACTTTCCGTAAATTCATGTAGAGCACGGCGCTCTACGCCGTCATGAGTAATCTCACTCATTAATTCTTAACCCTCAAACTGACTGGCCGAAGCAAAGTTGAATGGCACTATTGTGGCCGATAGTACCCTATCTGGCGTAGAGAGTCACAAGAAGCGCATTATTGCCCCCAGAGCAAAAGTCTTTGCCTGTCTTTCCACTACAGGCGTGACTCACATAACGATAAAATCCTCTGCATCTTAACTTATCGGAAAGAGACCATGAGTAACATACTGATTGTTAATGGTGCCAAGTCATTTGGGCATTCCGCCGGCCAACTGAATAATACACTGACCGAAGAAGCTGTAGCGCAATTACGTGAGCTGGGCCACGAGGTGACGGTTAGCGTTGCCGACAGCGATTACAATGTTGACGATGAAGTTGCCCGCTTCCTGGCAGCTGATGCCATTATCTGGCAAATGCCCGGTTGGTGGATGGGCGCGCCCTGGACCGTGAAAAAATACATCGATGACGTGTTCACCGCAGGACACGGCAGCCTGTATGCCAGTGACGGACGTACCCGCTCAGACGCCAGCAAAAAATATGGCTCCGGGGGCCTGCTGCAAGGCAAGAAATATATGCTGTCACTGACCTGGAACGCCCCGCTGGAAGCATTTACGGACAAAGAACAGTTCTTCCACGGCGTAGGGGTTGATGGCGTCTACCTGGCGTTTCACAAAGCAAATCAGTTTATTGGCCTCGAAAGCCTGCCAACTTATATTGCTAATGACGTCATTAAACAACCGGATGTGCCACATTATATTGCACAATATCGCGAGCATCTGCGGTCAATTTTTGCTTAACTGTTAGCACATTTAAAAAGGAGTGAATTTATGCTGACAGTGATCGCTGAAATTCGTACTCGCCCTGGTGCTCATCATCGCCAGGCCGTGTTAGATGAATTTAAAACATTGGCACCTGTAGTCCTTCAGGAAGAGGGTTGCCATGGTTACACCCCAATGGTCGATGAAAGCACCAGTCTGGATTTTCAGGCGACAGCACCCGATTCCATTGTGATGATTGAAATGTGGGAAAGTGCCGCACATCTCAAAGCTCACCTGGAAACGCCGCATATGAAAGCGTTTGGTGAAAAAACAAAGAATGATGTGCTGGATATGCGTATCCGCATTCTGAAACCCGGCATTGCCTGAGTTTACTCCAGTGGCCTGGCACAACATCACTGTGCTGGCGTTTCTAAGCTGGTGTTTCTAAAAAGAAGGAAAACCCGGTTTTCCTTCTTTTTTGTTTCTGTTTTATTCTGCTTTTTTAAGCAACTTTCATCCGTTTCACCGCACAGCCACTTCCCCTGTTTGAACTTCCTCCCGGCTAAGTATATTGAGTAACGCAGCAGTATCCGGGTAACCATCCAGATGCAGGCAAATCTGCTCCAGTTCGTGGCAAAGCGCCTCCGGTAACACCCGGCTGGCAATCTGGTGGAATTTTGCCAGCAATGCCTCATCACTCAGGGGGTTTCCCGGAGAACCGGAAGGCACTGGTACCTGTACCTGCGCCACACTGCCACTGGTGGTATGTAAAATAACAACGGGCTCTTCGTCACCTTGTTGAGACGCATCAACTTCCAGAATAATACGCGCCATCATATCGCTCACTTGTGGCGAAAGCCGTTTCTCTTCACTGTAACTTTCAAGCCCTGCACTGCCATAACACAGACATGCCGCCAGCGCATAAGGCAGGCTCATTTGTGCGGCTGCAAGGCTATCAATTGACCGGCCACCGCACATCTCCATTAAAAACGGGTTAAGCCTGACGTGTACACGTTGCACCTGAGCCAAAGGCTGTACCGATAACAATTGTTTCAGTGCATCAACAGCAGAGTGGGTTCCCCGGCATGAGGCATAAGGTTTGATTGAGCAACGCGCCAGTTTCCAGACTTGCCCGAGCGATGTCACCAGTGCCTCAGGTAGCTGGCTGTGAGGTGCAATGGTTTGCAGAAAGCCCCCCCATTTTTCAGCGAAAATAGCACCCGGCCCCTGAATACCTTTCTGCGCCAGTTGCGCGGCAAACAACCCACTTTCTGCAGCACGGCCAGCATGCAGTTTTTTAGTTTGTGAGCCATCATGAATAAAGGCCCACAAGCCACTACTGAAACTGCCTGCAATACCGAGTGCTGCACTGCACTGTGCAGGAGAGAGCCTGAGCAAGTTGCATACTGCGGCAGTTGCACCAAATACCCCACAAGTTGCCGTCGAGTGCCAGCCTGCTTCGTTATGGGCGTTGTAACCGCCACACGCTTCCAGAACCCGACGGCCGATGTCGTAACCGACAATAAACGCGCTCAGCAAGCGCTGCCCGTCAACGACTTCCCCCACCAGCGGTAATGCCGCGAGAATGGCAGGCAAAACAACCGCACCCGAGTGATCACAGCCACCGGTGTCATCCAGTTCATACATATGTGCAGCAACACCATTTAACCAGGCCGACTGGCGCGGGGTTACCCGCCATGATTGCCCAACAAGAGGAGACAGCGCATGCCCACCTTCTTCTCTGGTTAAGGCCGCGCACTGGCGCCAAATGTCACTGTCTGTTCCTGCAAGCATAGCCCCCAGGGTGTCCAAAAAATGGCGTTTGGCTTTTTCGACAATATGTGGCGGGAAATCGCTATAACGCGTCGTAGAGATGAACTCACCCAAAGTGTGCACATATGCATAATCAGCTAAAGCATCAGCCATGGTTTTGCTCCCATAACCGATGGAACACTTCTGCCGGATGGTCTGGCGTATTTGCTGGCTGTGAACGCCAGTGTTCAGCCACAGATTCCGCGCTAGTTAACCAGACAGGTTGCCGTTGCAATGTATCAATCAACGCTTCCAGTAATGAAATGCGGCCTGCCGTACCGATAATTTCTGGATGCAGGCGGAGTAAGTAACATAAACCAAACCGGTGATAACCGTAAAAATCCTGGGTCATGTTCGCCAGTGTTTCCTGGTAAGACGCAATACGTGACTGGCCTGGTGGTACTGCCGGGCTAAGGTTAAACGCGAAATAGGGTTCATCTTCCAGTTCATAATGCAGCGGTAACTCAACCAGAGATGTGCCCGGATGGAAATACGGCAGGTCATCGCCCCGCCAGCATGAAGACCACTGAAACCCCATGCTGCTCAGTGCCTGAGCAAACCCTGGTTTCCACTGCCCGGCGGGAGTACGAAAACCCCGTGGTGCGCGGCCACATAACGCAGTCAGTTTCTCTGTAGCGCGGCGCGCGCAGGCAACCTGCTCTTCCAGGCTCATCGCGGAAAAATCTTCGTGCTGGTCACCGCCACAGGCAACTTCATGCCCTTCTGCCAAAATCCGCTCCAGCAGCAATGGTTGTTCTTGTGCCACAATGGCAGGCAGGCACCATGTGGCTTTAACCTGTTTTTTCGCCAGCAGATTGAGTAAGCGTTCAACACCGCGCAGCGTACCATAGCGCCAGACCGACAAAGTTTTATCCCGGCCTTCTACCGCTGGTGCCTGAGTCAAAATGCCGTAGATGTCATTAAAATCAATGGTGATAACAGCAGCTGAACGGTATCCCTCTGGCCAGTGTGCGGCAATCCCCGCAGATGTGGTGTTTTTATCTGGCATGTTGATACTCCTGCATATACCACTCAGCGACAGCATCGCAACGGGCAAACCACACGTCGTCACGGGAAGTCATATGGGCAAAGAATTTTTCCAGCAGCAAAATGCGCCCAGGTTGCCCGGAGATTTTGGGATGAAACAAGGTTGTCAGGCATAAGCCTTCATCCATGGCGCCATCAAACTCCCGTTGCCAGTTATCCAGCGTCAGCGCGTAACTGGCAGTGCGGTCTCCCCCTTTGGGAAAATCCGGGTTTCGGGTATAAGCCAGTGAGGCGTAGTCATCCATTTCCCACTTACCAGGAATTTCCACCAGTGGAGGGAACCCCGCGACCTCAATGCAATAAGGGCGATCATCGCCTCGCATACTGCTCGAATAGAGAACACCTGCGGCTTTGAGCACTTCAGGGGTACTGGCATGCCAGTCTCCTGACGGAGTACGAAACCCCCGTGCGGTAATACCTAAATAGCGTTGAAAAATTTCAGTGGATTTCTCCATCACTGCATGCTGTTCATCAGGGCTCAGGGCAAAAAACGATTCGTGCCGATAACCATGAAACGCAACTTCATGCCCCCGTTCCACGATGGCACGGCATTGTTCCGGCCACTGTTCAACAACCCAGGCCGGAACAAAAAACGTGGCAGGTAACTGAAAGTCGTGCAGTAAATCGAGCAAACGACCGAGTGCCCGAAATGGCCCATACGAGCCAAAGGTAAAGTACTCCGGCGAAGACCAGATACTGCCATTAAGCATGGCATCGCCTGTTGGCCCATCTAAATCAAACGCCAGTGCCATACAACCGCGTTTTCCCTCAGGCCAACGCAATTCACCCGGTGATTGCATCATCTGCTCCTGCTTTAGCCCTGGTTGACGGTGGCTTTAGCAACACCGTTATCTGACAAGCCCCATTTCGTGAGGATTTTTTGATAGGTACCATCGGCAATCATGTCATTCAACGCCCCCTGAATGGCATCACGTAATGCGGTGTTGTCCTTGCCAATCGCCATCCCGGTGTACTGGAAGGCAAAGGCTTTATCCAGTGGCTTAAAGGTTCCTTTTTCAAGGCCCATGATATAAGGCAGCGTTTCACTCCCCTGCACAGCAGCATCCAGGCGGCGCTGGCGTAACTGTGTGCGAGCGTCTGCGCTACCTTCGGTTCCCACAACCACAACGGCTGGTTTGCCCGCGGCTTCGCAATGAGCTTTACTCCAGTTAGCAATTTCCTGCGGGAATGTGGTGCGGCGGCTGGTACCGACATGTTTGCCACACAAATCAATATCATGTTGGAGATCCTGACGGGCGGTCAGCGTGTAAAACTGTGGGCCGGTTTTGAAGTAGTCAATAAAATCGACCACTTTCTGGCGCTCTTTGGTATCGGTCATACCTGACATCACCATATCGACTCGCTTGGTTACCACAGCATTGACCATCTGCTCAAAAGCGATTTCCTGCCAGTTCACTTTGATACCCAGCTCTTTGCCAATGGCAACGCCCAGGTCGTAATCCACGCCAGTTAACTGGTTGCTGCCCGGGTCTTTAAAATCCATTGGCGGGTAGTTCGGCATAATTGCCACAGTAATTTCGCCTTTTGCCTTAATGGATGCAGGCAATTCAGTTGCCGCCCAGCTGGTAGATGCCTGGGCGACGAGTGCAGTTGCTATCACGCTCAGAAACAGATTCTTCATGGTTTACCCCGGTTAATTTAAAGGAGAATGGCATTAATGAAATTTTTCATCCGCGGGTTACGCGGGTTGAGCAGAATCTCTTCTGGTGCGCCCTGCTCAATAATTTGGCCTTCATCCATAAACACCACCTGGTTGGCGACTTCGCGGGCAAAACCCATTTCATGGGTCACCACCAGCATTGTTGTGCCCTCCTGCGCCAGTTGACGCATGACAGCCAACACTTCCCCCACCATTTCGGGATCCAGTGCCGAAGTGGGTTCATCAAACAGCATCAGTTTCGGTTTCATCGCCAGTGCACGGGCAATAGCAACACGCTGTTGTTGCCCGCCGGAAAGCGACTGAGGGTAAGCGTGTGCTTTATTCGCTAAGCCAACCCGCTCCAGCAATGCCATCGCCTCTTCCGTTGCTTCACGCTTTGGGCGCAATAACACATTGCATGGGCCTTCAGTGATATTCTCTAGCGCAGTTTTATGGGGAAATAAGTTAAAACGCTGGAAAACCATGCCGGTATGCAGGCGCTGACGGGCAATTTGTTTGTCACTGAGTGGGTACAGCTTATCGCCCGCAATGCGATAACCAGCCAGTTCGTTGTCTATCCAGATCCCACCCCGGTCCACTTTTTCAAGTTGGTTAATACAGCGCAAAAAAGTACTTTTCCCTGAACCAGATGGTCCGAGGATGCACATCACTTCGCCGTAATTCACCTCCAGGCTGACATCTTTTAGCGCATGGAACTGGTCAAAATATTTGTTCACCTTCATGGCACGAACAATGTTTCTCATGAGGCTCTCCAGTTACTGGCGGCGGCGGTGACCGCGGGAGAAATAACGCTCCAGTTGGCTTTGGCCAAAAGAGAGCACCGTGACAATCATCAGGTACCAAATACCGGCCACAAACAGCAGCTCCATCACACGTGCGTTAGCGAAGTAGATGTTCTGGGTGTTGTAGAGCAATTCGGAATACTGAATCATGCTCGCCAGGCTGGTTGTTTTGATCATGCTGATAAATTCATTACCAATGGGCGGCAGAATGACCCGCATCGCCTGGGGCAAAATAATGCGGCGTAAAGCCTGCAGGCGAGGCATACCAATGGATTTGGCCGCTTCATACTGGCCAATATCAACAGACAGCAACCCGGCACGCACCACTTCAGAGGTGTATGCACCCTGGTTGATACTCAGCCCCAGCAGAGCCGCTAAAAAAGGTGTCATCACATGCACAGTCTGCACACTGAACAAGCCAGGAATAGAAATCACCGGAAATACCAGCGCGAGGTTGAACCACAGTAGTAATTGCAGAATCAGTGGGGTGCCGCGGAAAATCCAGGCGTAAACAACAGCAATGTAATGCAACACCGGGTTGGGCGACATATACATAATTGCCGCCACCACACCAAAAACCACGCCCAGCATCATGGCTAAAATCGACATAATCAGGGTGTTCATTACCCCCTGAAGAATGGCCTGAGCAGTAAAAAACTGCCCGACATAACGCCATTCAATATTGCCGTGCGCAAAAGCATTCACCAGCATTGCCACCAGCAGCAAAATCACAACCGAGGCTGTAATTCGCCCGTAATAACGGCGTGGGACGACCTGGTATTTATCCAGGTCATACTGCATGCGGTTATTGTTCGCCGGTGATGATGTTGAAAGCGGGGTTAATTGTTCCATCCTGCCTCCTTCAGGCCCGTGGCCCTGTGTAATCACGGGTCCAGCGCAACTGGGATTCGGTTAGTGTTTGCAGGCGGGTTAATTGCTGTTCAACACAATGCGGTGCAGTGCCCCCAAAACCGTGACGGGCCGCTAATGCCGATTCCAGAGTCAGGGCGTCTCGCACATCAGGTGTCAGGCGTGTATCTACCGATTGCAGTTGGGCATCGCTGAGTGCATCCAGCCCGCATTGCTGCTGTTCGCACAACTGAACCAGTTGGCCGGTAATTTCATGGGCATGCTTAAATGGCACCCCGCGCATCGCCAGCCAGTCAGCCACTTCTGTCGCCAGTGTGAAACCTTCAGGCGCCTGCTGAGCCATTCTTTGTGTATCGAATTTCAGGGTAGCGATCATGCCGGACATAGCAGGCAATACCAGCAACAGGGTTTCCACCGCATCAATGACATTACGCTTGTCATCACTCAAATCTCGGTTATACGACAAGGGCATTGCTTTCATGGTGGTCAGCAATGCCATCAGGTTGCCGACCAGGCGGCCACTGCGCCCACGAGTCAGCTCGGCAATGTCCGGGTTTTTCTTTTGCGGCATAATTGAACTGCCTGTTGCATAGCTGTCGTCCAGCTCTACCCAGCGAAACTGGCGAGAAGACCAGAGGCACACTTCTTCGCACAAACGCGACAGGTTGACGGCTATCATGGCAGTCACAAACAAGAATTCAGCGGCAAAATCACGGCTGGCAACGGCATCAATTGAGTTTTCACAGGCCGCGATATACCCCAGTTCCTGCGCTGCAAGTTCTGGCTGGCGGGCAATAGCTGAACCAGCCATTGCTGCTGCCCCCAGTGGGCAAAAAGCACTGCGCTGGTCCCAGTCCTGCATACGTGAAATATCCCGAGCAAAAGCCTGAGCATGAGCCAGTAACTGGTGCCCCAGCACAATAGGTTGTGCTTGTTGAAGGTGGGTAAAACCAGGAGCAACACTGTGAATATGCTGAGCAGCCTGCCCCATAAGCGCCTGCTGCAATTCCAGCAATGCACTGGCAACACGCCGCCCGTTGTCACGCAAGTAAAGGCGTAAATCATTCACAGTCTGGTCATTACGAGAACGGCCTGCGCGCAGCTTTCCACCTAATTCCCCCAGGCGTTCAACCAATACACGCTCAATAAACGTATGAACGTCTTCATCATCAATAATCGGTGACACCAGACCAGCGCGAAAATCCTGGTCCAGCTTATCAATCGCCGCCAGCATGGCTGATAATTCTGAGGATGTAAGCAGCCCGGCTCTTTCTAGTTCTCGGGCATGGGCGCGGCACCCGGCAAGATCGTAAGGAGCCAGTGAGAAATAGTGCTCAGGACTACGTGATAAAGCACTCAGGCTAGCGGCTGGGGCGGATTTAAAACGCGCTCCCCAAAGGCGCTCTGCATTTTCAGACATGCTGTTTCCCTTTCAATACGACGATAAATGATTTCTTTTCCAGTAATAATAAAAACTTATTTCTACAACCACTGGAAAACTTAATTCATTTCATGTTCACTGTACTTTTACCGCAATATTTACGGAGTTAAATAGTAAAGATGGAAAGTAAAGTTTCTCATTATGGAAACATGGCAAATCATGGCAATGGAAATAGTGCAATGAATCGTAATGACGGAACCACACTTTCGTTAAATAACATTGACCTTAAATTACTGCGCGTTTTTAAATGTGTCGTTGAAGCAGGAGGGATGACGGCAGCCAGCCATGAGCTTAATATTGGCCTTGCCGCGATTAGCAAACAGGTTTCCGACCTGGAAATTCGCCTTGGGATGACATTATGCAGCCGTGGACGTGAAGGTTTTGAACTAACCGAATATGGGGTAAATGTTTACCAGGCAACACTCGAACTCTTTGTTTCACTTGATACTTTCCGCGAGAGAGTTCACAGCAGCCGCAACGAAATTCTCGGCGACATCGCAATTAGTGTGGTTGATAATACTATTTCAGATACTCAATCACCCGTCACCAAAGCGGTGCAGCAATTGCACCAGAATGCACCAAAAGTAAATATCCGCCTGCAGACATCACAATTAGAAGATATTGAAAGAGGTATTAGCGAAGGGCGTTTTCATTGTGGAATTGGCCCCGTATATGAAAAAAAAGAAGCCTTTGAGTATTTTCTTTTATATCACGAAATATCGAAAATCTATTGTTCCTCCAAACACCCTTTATTTAATGGGAAAACACATAGTGACGTTACTATTGATACAGTAAAACAACAAAAAATGGTTAATCACATGTATGTTTCACACCGCGATACCAGTGGTCTCCTGCCTGTTCATAACACTAAAATACAGGCTGTTCAGGTGGAGTCTGTCGCGATGCTAATATTAACCGGGCACTTTATTGGTTACCTCCCTGAACACTACGCTCAGAGTTATATTAACCAAGGGTTATTGCAAGCACTAAGTAATGAGCAACTTGTGACAAAAACGCCATTTTACCTGATGCTAAAGAAGGGGAAAAAAATTAACCCAGTGATTAATTTATTTATGCAGGCGTTATCCATCAATGAATCTGCTGTTGCATCATTATGAGGCAATCCATTTATAAAGATGGGCAAAAGCCATGGCAAGGGCATAAAAAAACCCTGTGATTCGGGCTATACGCCTCCACCATCAGGGTTGTTAAACGGCAGTAAATCAGACTTCGATATCCACCATATCGCCTTTTTCCTGCAACCAGTTGCGGCGGTCTTCAGAACGTTTTTTCGCCAATAGCATATCCATCATCGACTGGGTGCGTTCTTCATCGTCATCGCTAATGGTTAACTGCACCAGGCGGCGGGTATTGGGATCCAGTGTCGTTTCACGTAACTGTAGCGGGTTCATTTCCCCCAGCCCTTTAAAGCGCTGAACGTTTGGTTTACCGCGTTTACGCTTAAGCTGCTCCATGACACCATCTTTTTCTTCGTCAGTCAGGGCGTAATAAACCTCTTTACCCAAGTCGATACGATAAAGCGGTGGCATAGCCACATACACATGGCCTGCTTTCACCAGCGGGCGGAAATGGCGCACAAACAGCGCGCACAGCAATGTAGCAATGTGCAGCCCATCGGAGTCTGCATCCGCCAGGATACAAATCTTACCGTAGCGCAGTTGGGTTAAATCATCGCTATCAGGGTCAATACCAATGGCGACGGAAATATCATGCACTTCCTGGGAGCCCAGCACTTCGTCCGAGGAAACCTCCCAGGTATTCAGGATCTTGCCCTTCAATGGCATGATGGCCTGGTACTCACGGTCGCGGGCCTGTTTGGCTGAACCGCCTGCGGAATCCCCTTCCACCAGGAAAAGCTCGGTACGATGCAAATCCTGGGCGGTACAGTCTGCCAGTTTGCCAGGCAGTGCCGGGCCACTGGTCAGTTTCTTACGCACAACTTTCTTGGCAGCTCTAAGGCGTCGCTGGGCACTGGCAATCGCCAATTCGGCCAATTGCTCTGCGGCTTGCACGTTCTGGTTCAGCCACAGGCTGAAAGCATCTTTGACCACACCAGAAACAAATGCCGCACACTGGCGAGATGACAGGCGTTCTTTGGTCTGCCCGGCAAACTGTGGATCCTGCATTTTGACAGACAATACGTAAGCGCAGCGTTCCCAAATATCGTCAGCAGATAATTTCACACCACGCGGAAGAATATTGCGGAATTCACAAAACTCGCGGATACCATCCAGTAGCCCCTGACGCAGACCGTTAACATGAGTCCCACCCAGCATGGTCGGGATCAGGTTGACATAGCTTTCAGTGAGCAACTCACCACCTTCCGGCAACCACAGCAGTGCCCAGTCGACAGCTTCGGCTTCACCGGAAAAGTTACCTACAAATGGTTTTTCCGGAAGTGTCACCAGGCCATTCACGGCTTCACACAGGTAGTCTGTCAGGCCATCCTGGTAGCACCAGCGCTGTTCAGTGTTGTTCACTTCATCGCGGAAAGTGATTTCAACTCCCGGGCACAGTACTGCTTTCGCTTTCAGCAAATGCGACAGGCGAGAAACAGAGAAACGCGGACTGTCAAAAAATTGTTCATCTGGCCAGAAATGCACACTGGTACCAGTATTGCGTTTACCGCAGGTCCCTGTCACATGCAGATCTTCAACTTTATCGCCATTTTCAAACGCAATGCCATACACCTGGCCATCGCGTTTAACTGTGACTTCAACCCGTTTGGATAATGCGTTGACAACCGAGATACCCACACCATGTAACCCACCAGAGAACTGGTAGTTTTTATTGGAGAATTTTCCCCCGGCGTGTAAACGGCACAGGATAAGCTCAACGGCCGGAACACCTTCTTCCGGGTGGATATCGACAGGCATACCACGCCCGTCATCAATCACTTCCAGTGACTGATCTGCATGGAGAATAACGTCAACTTTTTTGGCATGGCCTGCCAGCGCTTCATCCACGCTGTTATCAATAACCTCCTGACCAAGGTGGTTAGGGCGCGTGGTGTCAGTGTACATTCCCGGGCGACGGCGAACCGGCTCAAGCCCGGTAAGTACCTCAATGGCATCAGCGTTATAGGATTGCGTCATGGTTTTTCGCTGCTCAACTAAGGAAGAAGATACCTGGTACTAGCTCAGCCCCAGGAAATCAATAATCTGTGTGAAATGATGCTCAAAGCCAGTGAAAGCATGATTACCACCTTCTTCAATATGCTGGCGGCAAGGTGCGTAATAAGCCACTGCCTGGCGGTAATCCAGCACTTCATCACCCGTTTGCTGCAACAACCAAAGTAAATCTGGTGCTTCCAGCGGGTCGACTTGCATGACTTTGAGATCGTAAATATGGCGAGACTCTAGCACATATTGCTGCCCGGTGTATGGGTTCTCATTGTTTCCGAGAAAATCTGCCAGTAATTCAAAAGGGCGTACAGCCGGATTCACAACCACAGCGGGTAGCATGAAACATTGCGACAACCAGGTCGCGTAGTATCCACCTAATGATGAACCCACTATCCCCATATGTTCCCCTCCTCTGGCCATGACAATAGATTCAAGCATTTCTGCTGCATCAGCCGGGTAAGGAGGTAACTGAGGGATGACCATAGTGATATCAGGATGGTGCTCAGCCAACCAGTTTTTCATGCTGGTGGCTTTAGCAGAACGCGGTGAACTGTTAAAACCATGGAGATATAGAAGAGTGGCCATTAATAACCTTCGGAATCAGTATCGGGGCTAAATGCGGTGCCCGACAAACGACAGACTTCAGTTGTCAACGAACCATCAGGGTGCAATGTTATCCAGCGCCAGCCAGGTGCAATGGTGTCCAAAGTAAAGTTGGCACAATGCGGTTTGAACTGAACGCAGGTGGAAGGCGTGGCCATCATCCTGCGCCCATTCCAGTCCACATCCATTTCCTGGTGGATATGCCCACACAGCAAGTGCTTCACTCCAGTATAACGTTGCAACACATCATCCAACGCCTGAGCATTACGCAAGCTGTGTTGATCCAGCCAACTGCACCCTGCGGGCAGTGGATGGTGGTGCAACAGCAACAGGGTTTGCCGGTCAGGGTTTTCAGCCAGTTTTTTTTCCAACCATTCAAGCTGGTACTCGCTCAATTCACCATGAGGCACACCAAAAACCTGGCTATCGAGCAACAAAATCTGCCAGCTTTTCCCTGCAACAACTTGCTTTGAAGACGAAATACCCGATTCTTTCAGTGAACTGAACATAGCGGGTTGAAAATCATGATTACCGGGCAGCCAGACGCAAGGCGCCGCCAACGAAGAAACGCCTTCAGCGAAGTGCTGATAAGCTTCGTTGCTTTGGTCCTGTGCTAAATCACCTGTAGCAACTATCAGGTCACACGGGCGGTTCTCTTTGTGAATAGCCGCCAGCACTGCCCGGTAGCTTGACCAGGTGTTAACGCCCAACAGCGTTTCATCTTTCCCGGCAAATAAATGGGTGTCAGTAATTTGTAGTATCCTGATACTGGCTTCATCAGCAGCAGGTATTGTCAACAGGCTTTCCAAATGGTGTCCTTAGGTTTCACGACGCTAACAAACCGGAATCGCCATCGCTCCATGCGCTAAACAGTAACGTAGCCAATCGGCAAGGAACTGGTTAATTTGATGTTTTTCATCGCGTTGATGCAACTTTTTATTAGGATAATCATAACGTGCTTTAAAACGGAAGATCTGCTGACTCGAACACACTTCAGCAACCATGGCGTCATGATAGAGCCTGACGGACATGGAAGGAAGACTCCAGTATGTTACAGAGGGCAGCGTTTGTTCAATCTCAACAAGCGTAGTGTAGCGAGTTGATTCAAGAATCGTTAACCGATACTGAGCACTATTGACCTGGTAGCTGATTTTTTCACCGATAGCGTCAACAGGCGGCAGCAACCGGCGCAACTGGGCAAAATTCGTTTCGCACAAGCGCATCATTTCAGGGAAATCAGGTGTATAGCGCTTCATTGTCATGCGTTCCACTCTTGTCGTAATAGTTGATAATGCAGCTGCAGCCATTGCAAGGCGATGACAGATGCGGCGTTGTCGATTTTCCCTTCTTCTACTAATTGATATGCTGTTTCACGGCTAACCACATGAACCCGGATATCTTCATTTTCTTCCGCCAGGCCGTGAATTCCGCTAGCAGTCGTTGCATCTACTTCCCCGACCAGAATAGACAAACGTTCACTGGTTCCGCCAGGGCTTGCCAGGTAACTTAATACTGGGCGGGTACGTTTCACATGCAACCCGGCCTCTTCTTCTGCTTCACGGCGCACAACATCTTCCGGCGACTCGCCAGGTTCAATCATGCCAGCAACCATCTCCAGCAACCATGGAGTTTCACTGGTATCAAAAGCAGCGATTCGAATTTGCTCGATAATCACCACTTCATCGCGCACGGGATCATAGGGCAACAGTACCGCAGCGTGGCCGCGTTCGAAAATTTCCCGACGAACTTCTTCGCTCATTCCTCCGTTGAACATACGATGACGAAAACGCCAGACATCGAGCGAAAAAAAACCACGCCAAACTGTTTCCCGTGCAATAATTTCTACATCGCTTTTTGTAAACGTTGTGATGTTTTTGTTTTCTGTAGACATCCGTAAACCTGCTCGAACAGTGATTGATTTATTGATTTCAATCCATCAGGAATGTTGTTTCAACCACTCTATGGTAGATTGATGAATTTTCAGGGCAGATGGCACTTAACGCCAAGACGTTGTCAAAGCTGAACCTGCTAAAATCGGCGATCCTTTTTGGCATCAGTCAGCGCTCTTACACACAATTTCTGCTTCACAACAAGGAATGCAAATGAAGAAACTGCTCCCCACACTTATCGGTCTGAGCCTTGTCGCGTTCAGCACCATGAGCCAGGCAGAAAACCTGTTGCAGGTTTATCAGCAGGCACGTATCAGTAATCCTGACCTGCGTAAATCCGCAGCTGATCGCGACGCTGCATTTGAGAAAATCAATGAATCTCGCAGCCCATTATTGCCTCAATTGGGCCTGGGGGCCGACTATACCTACAATAACGGTTACCGCGACAGCAATGGTATTAACTCCAATGTCACCAGCGCGTCCTTACAGCTTACGCAAGTTATTTTCGATATGTCAAAATGGCGTGCACTGACTCTTCAGGAAAAAACGGCAGGAATACAGGATGTCTCCTACCAGTCTGACGAACAAACACTGATTCTGAATACTGCCACAGCTTATTTTAATGTACTGAGCGCTATTGACTCGCTGTCTTACGTTGAGGCGGAGAAACAATCAATTTACCGCCAGCTTGACCAGACCACTCAGCGTTTTAACGTGGGCCTGGTAGCAATTACTGACGTCCAAAATGCCCGGGCTCAATATGACAGCGTTTTGGCAAATGAAGTTACCGCCCGTAACAATTTGGATAATGCGCTGGAATCATTGCGCCAAATTACCGGTAATTTCTACCCTGAGCTGGCATCAGTCAACGTTGCTGATATGAAAGTAACAAAGCCTCAGGCAGTTCAAAACCTGCTAAAAGAAGCGGAAAACCGCAACCTGTCATTACTGCAGGCACGTTTGAACCAGGATCTGGCTCGCGAGCAAATCCGTTACTACCAAACGGGCCATATGCCAACACTGAATTTGACAGCTTCCAGCAGTGTTTCCAACACCTCTTATGACGGCCACAATGCAGTAGGCTCAAGTTATTCAGATAAAGATATCGGGCAAAACTCTGTTGGCCTGAGTTTCTCTTTGCCGCTCTACAGCGGCGGGTCTGTTACTTCGCAGGTAAAACAGGCGCAATATAACTTTGTGGGGGCCAGCGAATCACTGGAAAGCGCTCACCGCAGTGTTGTGCAAACGACCCGTTCAGCCTGGAACAACATCAATGCATCCATTAGCAGTATCAACGCCTACAAACAGGCTGTAGTGTCTGCGCAAAGCTCACTGGATGCCATGGAAGCTGGTTACTCTGTCGGTACCCGTACGATTGTTGATGTTCTGGATGCAACATCAACTCTGTATAGCGCCAAGCAGGAACTCTCCAGCGCACGTTATAACTACCTGATTAATACCCTGACACTGAAATCTGCCCTGGGTACGCTGAACGAACAGGATTTAGTCGCACTGAACAGTGAACTGAGCAAACCCGTTCCAACTTCACCCGAAAGCATTGCGCCAGATAACATGCAACAGGACGCTCGAGCCGATGGCTACAACGATGCTTCCGTGCAGAAAACGGCCAGCAGAACCACCAGCAGCAAAAAAATGCTGAGCCACTGATTTCTGTTTTGTTGTGGAGCTGCCAGCAGCTGAAAACCAATAAATTAGTTTTCTACTGGCAGTTTCATTAACGACCTGGTGAAATCCATCTTTTTCATCAATCTGCAGAGAGCCTTTTGGCTCTCTTTTTTTGCTAAACGTAAGGCTTCGTAAAGAAGCCTCCACAGTTCTGCACATTGCTTCAAATATAATCAGTGTTCCTCTATTCTTGGCACTCCAAGTAATGCATACCACTGGGCCAGGAAAAGAATGATGAAAAGGACCAAAACAATACAACTCGCAGCCTTTCGCAAAAGCTGGGATGCCCGCCATTTGACACCCGTTGCTCTGGCTGTCACGGCGGCATTTTTACTTGCGGGATGTGAAAAAAGCGATGAAACCGTAAAGCTTTATCAGAATGCAGATGACTGTAGCGCAGCTAACCCTGGCGAAAGCCAGCAATGTACTACGGCCTACAACAACGCTCTGAAAGAAGCTGAGCGTACAGCACCTAAATATGCCACTCGTGAAGACTGTGTTGCTGAGTTTGGTGAAGGGCAATGCCAACCTGCGCCTTCCCAAGCCAGTATCGCCGGGGATAATCAGGCACAGACTCAGTCAAGTGGAAGTTTCTGGATGCCATTAATGGCCGGTTACATGATGGGCCGTATGATGGGTGGCTCTTATGCTCAACAGCCACTGTTCAGTTCGAAAAACCCCTCCAGCCCGGCTTATGGCCGTTATACCGATGCCAGCGGTAAAAACTATGGTGCCGCAACCCCTGGGCGTACCATGACGGTTCCTAAGACTGCAATGGCACCTAAACCAGCAACGACCAGCACAATTACCCGTGGTGGTTTTGGTGAAAGTGTGGCTAAACAAACATCCATGCAACGCTCCAGTACCAGTGGCACAACGCGCCGTACAATGGGTGGTTAAGTCATGAAACGTCTGCCTATTACTGAACGCCCTGGTTGGCAAGATAAAGCGCGCGAATTTGGTTTCAACTTTCACACCATGTATGGCGAGCCTTACTGGTGTGAGGACGCGTATTACCAGTTCTCACTGGCGGAAATTGAAAAGCTGGAAGATGTTACCGCTGAATTGCATCAGTTATGCCTGAAAGCCGTAGAACGCGTGGTCGCCAGTGATGCGCTGATGGATAAATTTTGTATCCCACGCCATACCCGTGATTTCGTGCGACAAAGTTGGGAAACCCGCCAGCCGTCTCTCTATTCCCGTCTGGATCTGGCCTGGGGTGGAACCGGGGAACCCAAACTGCTGGAAAACAATGCCGATACGCCCACCTCATTATACGAAGCCGCGTTCTTTCAATGGATCTGGCTGGAAGAGCAAATCAATGCCGGTAACCTGCCAGCGGGAAGTGATCAGTTCAACAGCCTGCAGGAACAGTTAATCGAGCGTTTTAGTGTATTGCGCGAGCAGCATGGTTTTAATTTGCTGCATATGGCCTGCTGCCAGGACAGTATTGAAGACCGCGGTACAGTGCAGTATTTGCAGGACTGTGCCGCAGAAGCAGGGCTCGCAACTGAGTTTCTGTTTATGGATCAAATTGGTCTTGGTGAAAAAGGCCAGTTTACCGATATGCAGGATCAGGTTATCAGCAACTTGTTTAAGCTCTATCCTTGGGAGTTCATGCTGCGGGAGATGTTTTCGACGAAGCTTGAAGATGCCGGAGTGCGCTGGCTGGAACCAGCCTGGAAGAGTATTTTATCGAACAAAGCACTGCTGCCGTTGCTGTGGGAAATGTTTCCGGACCATCCGAATCTTTTACCCGCCTGGTTTGCCGGGGACGATCATCCCGTCATGGAGAGCTACGTAGTAAAACCCATTTTCTCCCGTGAAGGTGCCAATATTCAGATTATCGAACAAGGGAAAGAAATAGCCCGGGCTGATGGGCCCTATGGTGAAGAGGGTATGATTGTTCAGCAATATCATCCATTACCCAAATTTGGTGACAGCTATACACTCATTGGATCGTGGCTTATTAATGATCAACCTGCAGGGATCGGTATTCGGGAAGACAGAGCTCTGATCACACAAGATCTTTCCCGTTTTTACCCACACAGCTTCACCCCTGAATAATGCCTTCCGCGCCTGTTTAAACAGGCGCAGTTCTTTTACGGCATTCATCTGGCTCTGACACGGCAACTTGCAGCAACGGCTTTATGCACCAACCTGCACTGACAGCATACTAAGAGAGCCCATTTCGATACCTTCAGTGACAATACTCACTGGCTCTTCACCATCCCATGCGCCCAGAACATACAACAGTGGCAAATAATGATCTGGGGTAGGACATGAAAGTTGCGCACCAGAGTGCTCCATAAAGTTAACCAATGGGTGGTTCTGCGCATCACCTTTCCAGGTCAGGTTATCGCGAACATACTGGTCGAAAGCGGTTGCCCAAGGGTAAGCTTCACTCCCGCCCTGCCAACGCACGGTGCGCAGGTTATGCACAACGTTGCCACTGCCAATCAGTAAAATACCCTCGTCCCGCAATGCTGCCAGCTTACGCCCCATTTCATAATGCCAGGCTGGTGTCTGGGTGGCATCAATACTTAGCTGTACCATAGGAATGTCTGCGTCAGGGTACATTTTGATAACCACACCCCATGAACCATGGTCGAACCCCCAGGCACTGTCATCTTTAATCACTGCGGCAGGCGCCAGTAAATCAACTAAGTGCTGTGCCAAATCTGGTGCACCAGGAGCTGGGTACTGTGTATCGAACAGTGCCTGCGGGAATCCACCAAAATCGTGAATGGTTTTGGGATGGGGCATCGCCGTCACGCCAGTGCCCCGTGTATACCAGTGAGCTGAAACCACTACTATTGCTTTCGGGCGAGTCAGTGTCTTGCCCAACTGCTGCCAGGACTGGGTGTACACGTTATCTTCAAGCACATTCATTGGGCTGCCATGGCCAATAAAAAGTGCAGGCATACGTGAGGTTTTCATCATAATATCCTTAATTAGCGTGTCAGATTACTGATAGCCAGATTACGGCTTTTACCGTGCAAATAAACGCAGATAACCATGATGATGATCATCAGAAATTTTGAATGTATTGTTATGTAAAACGCAGAGGTAATCCTCGACACCATGTTGAGCTGAAGATATAAATGATAATCATTATCAAAGGAGGGAATTATGTCCGTACCGCTGCTCCTAACCCTGTTAGCTGGTAGTTCGACATTTATTGGCGCATTTTTAGGGATAATAGGCCAAAAACCTTCTAACCGACTTCTGGCATTTGCTTTGGGATTTGCAGCAGGCATTATGCTGTTAATCTCTTTGATGGAAATGCTGCCTGCGGCACTTGATACTCCCGATATGTCCCCATTATTGGGTTACGGTATGTTCATCGCTGGCCTGATTGGGTACTTTGCTCTGGACCGCGCCCTGCCTCATGCCCATCCACAGGACCTGATGGATGGCAGTATCAATACCAGTAAACTAAGGCGTACTGCATTATTACTTACTCTGGGGATTAGTCTGCATAACTTCCCGGAAGGGATAGCGACCTTTGTTACCGCGAGCAGTAACATTGAATTGGGGCTGGGTATTGCGCTCGCTGTTGCACTACACAATATTCCGGAAGGGTTGGCGGTTTCTGCACCGGTTTATGCAGCAACGGGTTCAAAGCGTAAAGCATTACTCTGGGCTGGCTTATCTGGTATGGCAGAAATACTGGGGGGGATTCTTGCCTGGTTGTTGCTCGGCAGTATGGTTTCCCCAATTGTGATGGCAGCAGTAATGGCTGCGGTTGCCGGGATTATGGTAGCACTGTCTGTTGATGAACTGATGCCGTTAGCAAAAGAAATCGACCCACAAAACAACCCCAGTTATGGCGTACTGTGCGGAATGGCGGTTATGGGGTTAAGCCTGAGTGCATTACAAGGTATGGGGTTGGGTTAATACCAGGCATTGACTCTGCACGCGATGGGCCTGGTATTCGCGGGTAATGAATATCTGGCAATCGCACAAAAAGCAGAACTTAAAACAGGAGCTTTAATACATATCTGACTTTATTTTTCCACAATCATTTATTGAAATATTTAACCCCATCACATAAAATTAAACACTTAGTATTATATAACGTGTTATATGCGGTTACATAACGTAGTGTTTTTTTCTATTCATACTTCCCCTTCATCCTATCCATGGATAACAATCAAACAAAAAACGCTAAAAAAACTAATTAAACTTTAATGCAATTAAAGTAATTAAAATTCTGTAAAAATGAGGTTTACAATCGGGACTAAATTAAACCGTTACACCTCTACATCATACGCCAGACGTATATTTACATGGTGATGCTTATTTTCTCATGCGCCGTGGCAGTATGATCGTCCATGGAGCATTAAGATGTTAAAAAAAAATTCTGTTTATACCCCATACACTGGGGCTATGCTGCTGGAAAATCCTTTACTGAATAAAGGACTGGCATTTTCTCATGAAGAGCGTATTGCTCTAAATTTAATTGGCCTGTTACCTGAACAAGTCGAAACTATCACAGAACAAACCGACCGTGCATGGTCCCAGTTTAATCACTTTAAACGCGACCTCTCCCGCCATATTTATTTACGAAATATCCAGGACACTAACGAAACATTATTCTATAACTTGTTGCGTGCGCACATGGAAGAGATGATGCCCATCATCTATACCCCAACGGTAGGTGAGGCTTGCGAACACTTTTCTGATATCTACCGCCGGGCCCGAGGGTTATTTATTTCCTGGCCCGATCGCCATCGTATTGATGACATGCTGCAAAACTTTTCCCGTAATGACATCAAAGTCATTGTTGTTACAGATGGGGAACGTATTCTTGGCCTGGGTGACCAGGGGATTGGTGGTATGGGGATCCCTATTGGTAAATTATCACTCTACACAGCTTGCGGCGGTATCAACCCGGCATCCACTTTACCCATTATGCTGGATGTGGGCACTAATAATGCGCAACGCCTGGATGACCCTCTGTATATGGGCTGGCGCCACCCTCGTATCACGGATGGTGAATACCGTGAATTTATGGATATGTTTATCAATGCAGTTAAAGAACGCTGGCCGAATGTCCTGCTGCAATTTGAAGATTTTGCACAGAATAATGCAACGCAACTACTGAACCGTTACCGTGATGAACTGTGCTGCTTCAACGATGATATTCAGGGAACCGCCGCTGTTGCATTGGGCACACTGATTGCGGGTTCACAAGCTAAAGGGTCAAAACTTCGCGACCAGCGGATTGCATTCCTGGGTGCAGGCTCTGCCGGGTGCGGTATTGCTGAAACTATTATCGCGAGAATGGTGGCAGATGGCGCCAGTGAAGAGGAAGCACGCTCACGAGTCTTCATGGTGGATCGTTTTGGCCTGTTAACCGATGACATGCCAAACCTGCGAGACTTCCAACACCGCCTGGTCACCAGCCGGGAAAAAGTGCAGGACTGGGGTAACGAAGCCGGAACGATTTCCTTAATGGATGTGGTACGCCATGCAAAACCCACAGTGTTAATCGGCGTATCCGGGCAACCTGGGTTATTCAGTGAAGAAATTATCAAAGAGATGCATCGTCACTGCCCTCATCCGATTATTATGCCATTGTCCAACCCCACATCCCGTGCAGAAGCCAAGCCACAAGACTTGATTGCCTGGACTGAAGGTGCAGCACTGGTTGCTACGGGAAGCCCGTTCCCACCAGTATGCTATCAGGATAATATTTACGACATTGCTCAATGTAACAATGCCTATATTTTCCCAGGCCTGGGGCTGGGGATCCTGGCTGCAAAAGCACGCCGTGTGACGGATGGTATGTTACTGGCTGCCAGCCAAACACTGGCTGACCACTCACCACTGGTGCAGACAGAGCGCGGTAAGTTACTGCCACCAATTGAAGAGATCGAACAGGTTTCCCAGGCAATCGCACTTTCTGTAGCAAAAGCCGCACAACAGGATGGTGTTGCCCCACAAATGGATGACGATGCGATTCTTGCCGCTATCGAAAAAACCTTCTGGAAAGCCGAATACCAACCTTATAAACACGCTGCATTTTAAGTTATTTCCCCGCTTATAAAAGATGCGCCAGTTACTGGCGCATCTTTTATTTTTCACACCTATTTCCCTGCCGAGATATAACCAGAAATATATTCTTCTTAGCACAGGATTACACAATAATTGCTTTATTAAATTTAAACAGCCTTTAGTAATTAATGTTAGCCCCTTGCTGTGACTAACATCACTCACAAAGCACACTAACAACTATATATTCAACGCACCATAAAAATTATTTAATATTACAAAATCAGAGTAATAGACCTTTTATTCATAGAGTTAATCAGGAAACCTCAGTATGAGACAGCATCACTAAAAAGATAAAAAGGCTATTTATTCGCTCAATACTATTACAAGGTAATATTATGCCGACGCTACTCCTATCTTCATTATTTCCACTTGTATTTATTATGGTTCTTGGCTGGCTAAGTGGTAAATTGGGTTATACTCGTCGTGAAGATGCTTCTGTATTAGCAACTGTCGTTATCCGTTTCGCTCTGCCTTTACATTTATTTATGGGGGCACTCAAAACAGACCCTGATAAAATTCAAAACCTACCATTCATGGCTGTACTGGTATTTGGTTTGATGGGGTCGTGGTTACTGGCATTACTTATTTCACGTTTTATTTTTCGCCATGATATTAAAACCAGCGCTATTCAGTCACTGGTTTGTGCCTTCCCGGATATGGCTTACTTTGGTGCACCGGTACTGGCGGTATTGATTGGCCCGGAGGGTTTTCTGGGTGTTCTGATAGGTAACCTGAAAGGTAGCGAATCGGAAGCTGTTAGCCTGGGCAGCATGATAGCCACAAATCTTTTTAAAGCTGTTCGTAACCCTATTGTCTGGATCCCGATTCTGGGGGTGCTGCTGAGCCTGAGTGGCCTTAAAATCCCGGCACTACTGGAATCACCTATTGAGATGATGGGGAAAACTGCGGGAGGGATTTCGTTGTTTGCTCTGGGGTTATTGTTCTATGGCGAACGCCCATCTTTTAATGTACATACGCTCACCAATATCAGTATTAAGAACCTGATCCAACCAGCATTAATGGTTGCAGCCGGGCTTGCTGTTGGCTTGAGCCACACATTTATGCAGCAGGTGGTAATTATCGGTGCAACGCCTTCAGCCATTGCTGCAGGTATGTTTGCCATACGTAGCGATACTTATGTGGAATCGGCCTCATCATCCATTTTATTGGGGACCGCACTGGGAATTGTGACCGAGGGCATCATGATTTATTTGGTATCCTGAAGATGCCAAAAGCAATGTGGCAGCCATTTGGCTGCCACAGAAAATAAAGAGGTAATGGCCAGTTAGTTGTTAGCTGGCTTTGCGCTCAGTAGCCTGGCGGTAAGCTACGATGTCTTCGATGGTGACAACAGCTAAGTTGTGTTTACCTGCAAATTCGATACAACCCGGAGCACGTGCCATAGTGCCATCATCGTTGGTCAGTTCACACAGCACACCCATCGGTTTGAAACCGGCCAGTGTAACCAAATCTACAGTTGCTTCAGTGTGGCCACCGCGGGTAAGCACACCACCAGCCTGAGCACGCAACGGGAAAACATGCCCCGGACGGTTTAAATCACTGGGTTTTGCGCCGTCAGCAATTGCGGCACGCACCGTAGTCAGCCTGTCAGCCGCAGAAACACCAGTAGTTACACCGTGAGCCGCTTCAATGGTAACAGTAAAACCGGTACCGAACGCACTGGTGTTATTTTCTACCATCATCGGCAGGTCAAGTTGCTTACGGCGTTCATCTGTAATGCACAAACAAACAATCCCGCTCCCATGACGAATGGTGAGTGCCATTTGTTCAACCGTCATGTTTTCGGCGGCGAAAATCATGTCACCTTCGTTTTCACGATCTTCGTCATCAAGGACCATTACACCACGGCCCTCGCGTAGTGCAGCGAGCGCTTGTTCAACGCGTTCAGTAGGCGTGCCAAAAGAAGAAAGCAGCGTCTGATTCATGGTAAGAAACCTCATTAAACTTATGGATTACCAGAACCAGGGCAGTCTTAGGAGTGCCAAAAGGCAAATAAAATAACGCGAGCGGGTTTTCACCCGACTGGATCGCTATCCTCTCCCATCCGGACTCTAACCGTCGGCCCCGGAATTACACCGAGTCTGCTGACCTCCGTCATGACAACGGAGCGCTCGCGGGCTTTCAGCAAGGTGCTGATTTACCGCCGGTGGGGAATTTCGCCCCGCCCTGAGAATAAACGCTGTTACTATAACGCCAATCCGCTAACCCGGCAACGGGCTTAAAAATATTTCTGGTTTATCCCCCCGGATTCAGCGATTACAATAGAAGAATCACCTCACTTTATTGCCGGAAAAGACAATGATTGATCCAAAAAAAATTGAGCAGATAGCCCGTCAGATTCACGAATCAATGCCCAAAGGCATGCGTGATTTTGGTGAAGATGTTGAGAAAAAAATCCGCCAGACCCTGCAATCACAACTGACGCGCCTGGACATGGTGAGCCGTGAAGAGTTTGATGTTCAGACACAAGTTTTACTGCGGACTCGCGAAAAACTTGCTGTGCTGGAACAACGCCTTGCCGCACTTGAAAGTGCGCAGAAACAAGAAGGTGACGAACAGGCATAACCCTGAAAAACCAACGGCTGGTAACATTAACTGACTGCCAACCGTTGGTGGCTCACAGGGTTCAGTTCAGGATCACTGATTCTGAATTTTACGAATAATATTGGTGGTTGAGCAGCCATCTTCGAAATTGAGCACCAGCACATCTCCGCCATTTGCCCAAACTTCTTTACTCCCGGCGATATCTTCCGGTTTGTAATCGCCGCCTTTTACCAGTAAATCAGGCAAAATATCAGCGATTAAACGCTGTGGGGTATCTTCTTCAAACCCGACCACCCAGTCGACTGATTCCAGTGCTGCCAGCACGATCATACGTTGTTCAAGCGCATTGACCGGACGGGTTTCCCCTTTCAAACGCCGCGTAGAGGCATCGCTGTTTACCGCCACAATCAGCCTGTCGCCCAGCTTACGGGCATTTGCCAGATAGGAAACATGCCCGGCATGCAGTATGTCGAACACACCGTTCGTCATGACCACTTTTTCGCCCCGCTTACGGGCATCACTGACAGCCTGTTTCAGCGCTGCTTCGCTCATCACGCCGAACCCAGTTTCAGCCCGGCCACGCACCGCATTTTCCAGTTCAATCGGCGAAACTGTGGATGTACCCAGTTTTCCGACAACAACCCCAGCTGCAGCATTAGCAAAATAACAGGCCTCTTCCATTGAGTTACCTGCCGCCAGGGTCGCAGCCAGCACGCCAATAACTGTGTCCCCGGCCCCTGTTACATCGTAAACTTCTTGTGCCTGGGTTGGCATGTGAAGAGGAGCCTTACCCGGCTGCAATAAGCTCATACCTTGTTCTGAACGCGTTACCAGCAAAGCACTCAAATCGTAATCCGCAATGAGTTTCAAACCGCGCTCAACAATTTGTTCTTCTGTAGCGCATTTACCCACTACAGCTTCAAATTCAGATAAGTTTGGCGTCAGCAAAGTCGCCCCACGGTAACGTTCAAAATCGGTACCTTTCGGGTCGATTAATACCGGTACTCCCGCCTCGCGGGCCAGTGTAATCATTTGCTGAACAGAAGCCAGTGCTCCCTTGGCATAATCAGACAGCACAATCGCGCCCATCTCAGGCAACGCCTGCTGGATACGTTCATGCAATGGAGCCGGGTCAACACCTTCGAAACCTTCTTCAAAATCGAGGCGAATCAGCTGCTGGTTACGTGACAATACACGTAATTTGGTGATTGTCGGGTGAGTTGGTACGGAAACGAAATCACATTTAACATGCACATCCGCCAGAGACTGGCTCAGCGCCCGTGCAGCATCATCAATCCCTGTGAGGCCCACCAAACGTGAACTGGCCCCCAGAGAAGCAATGTTCATCGCAACGTTAGCTGCGCCACCCGGGCGCTCTTCAATGGTATCCACTTTCACCACAGGAACAGGCGCTTCAGGGGAAATTCGGCTGGTAGGGCCATACCAATAGCGGTCCAGCATGACATCGCCTACCACCAGGACGCCAGCACGGTTGTATTCGGGCAGCGTTACTTTCATTCCTTATTCTCCAGCAGAGATAGCAAATTTGCGCGCGATAATACCACAACTGAGATTAATCGCACTGTTCAGGCCTGCTCCAGCCAGGTATTCCAGCTGGTTATCACTTGTTGGCGCTCAACTTCAAAGGCATCCGGCTCCACGTGCCCAGGCTGAGCCTGCAAAGCCAGGTGATGCAAGGCATCACGCAACGTCACATAAGCTGACGTGAGTGCGTGAGCTTCTTCTTCAGGCATAATTCCATGCTGGGCCAGCAACGCCAGAATGCGCACGTTATCAGACCAGCGGGTCAGACCGGGGACTTTGGCTGCATCGCGCAACACCAGGTATTGCGTGATAAATTCAATGTCAGTAATTCCCCCCTGATCCGCTTTGATGTCAAACCGGCCACGGTGTTTATTACCAAGATGCGTGCGCATTTTTTCACGCATTTCACGCACTTCAGTACGCAGCTGGTCTTCATTACGTTCAGTACACAAAATCTTTTGGCGAATAGCATTAAACCGGGTGAGAATTTGACCATCGCCATAGACTATTCTGGCACGCACCAACGCCTGGTGCTCCCATGTCCAGGCCTCATTGCGTTGGTAGTCTTCAAAAGCACTATCAGTGGTGACCAGCATCCCGGCTTCACCCGATGGGCGCAAGCGCGCATCCACTTCATACAGAATCCCCGAAGAGGTGCGTGTACTGAACAAATGCATAATGCGCTGAGCAAGGCGCAAGTAAAACTGGCGTCCATCAATTTCCTTTTCACCATCCGTAACCGCATCAGCCGGGCAGTCATGCAGGAACACCAGATCCAGGTCTGAGCTGTAACCCAGCTCCCATCCACCTAACTTACCGTAACCGACCACAGCAAACCCGTACCCTTCGCGGCCAGCTAAATGCCCCGGCATACCAAAACGAGCCACCATTTGCGCCCATGCCCGTTGCACGACCGCATCAATGATTGCTTCTGCCAGCCAGGTTAAGTGATCACTCACTTTCATTACAGGCAACGTACCAGCGATGTCGGCTGCAGCAATACGTAATAATTGCGTTTGCTTAAACTGGCGTAGTGCTTCCAGTTGCTGCTCTTCGTCATCTTCGGGTACACGCAACAAATACTGGCGTAATTCATCACGGTAGGCGTCTGGTGCAGTAGGTTGGTAGAGCGTGGAAGGGTCGAGCAGTTCATCAAGCAACAAAGGGTATTGTGCCAATTGCTCCGCCACCATTGGCGAAGCAGCACATAAACGCACCAGGTGCTGTAACGCACCGGGGAACTCGCTAAGCAGTTCCAAATAAGTTGTGCGGGTGAGGATACCTGTAAGCAGGGGCACCATACGCGAGAACGGGACTGGCGCATCATCCCGGCTACAAACAGCCTGCAACAAATGCGGCATTAGCTGATCAAGCACCTGCCGGCCACGCGGGCCAATAGTTCGGCGGTTAGTATCGTTACGAAAATCAGTAATCAGGCGCAATATTTGCTGGCGGTCAGCATCAGTAAGGTGAGCCAGCACTTCCGGGGTATCCTGGACATCCAGCGTGTCGTGCCATAATTCGCTCCAGCCATCATCCACCGCATGCTGCGCTTCCGCGCTCTCTTCATCACCAATAAGCGCATTAAAAATAGTACGCACCGCTTGCATATGGTGCTGCAATGTTGCTTCCAGCGCACTCCAGTCGGATGAGTTCATCGCCCAGGCAAGGCGTGCGCGATTCAGTTCATCGCCAGGCAGTGTTTGGGTTTGTTCATCATGAATACTTTGCAGCAAATTCTCCAAACGCCGCAACCACAAGTAAGCCTCACGCAACGCAACGACATCGCTGTCAGGCAGTAAATTCAGTTCATTGATAACATTCAAAGTTTGTAGCAATGAGCGCGCTTGCAAAGCGGGTTCACGCCCGCCACGAATAAGCTGAAAAACCTGAACAATAAACTCCGCTTCTCGTATACCGCCAGCCCCAAGCTTGATGTTATCTTTCAGCCCCCGCCGTCGCACTTCACGGGCAATCATACTTTTCATGGTACGCAGCGACTGAATCACGCTGAAATCAATGTAGCGGCGAAAAACAAATGGCCTTAGCATCTCGTGTAATTCTTTGCTCCACGAATTGTCTTGCGGGCCAAGTATTTTCGCTTTAACCATGGCGTAACGTTCCCAGTCACGCCCTTGTTCCTGGTAATAATCTTCAAGGGCGGCAAAACTCATTACCAACGGGCCGCTTTCACCAAACGGGCGTAAGCGCATATCCACCCGGTAGACAAAACCATCCTGTGTTGGCTGGTCCAGTACCTTAATTAAACGCTGGCCCATACGCGTAAAGAACTGTGCATTATCCAGCTCCCTGCGCCCACCTTGTGTTACGCCGCTTTCTGGCCAGGCGAAAATAAGGTCGATATCCGAAGAAAAATTAAGCTCTCCGCCGCCCAATTTTCCCATCCCGAGGATAAATAACGACTGAGGAACCCCCTCTTTATTAGAAGGCGTTCCCCATTCCCGGCAGCATGCCTGGTACACCCAGTCGCGGGCAGCAACAATTAAAGCCTCAGCTAATTCACTTAATTGCACCAACGTTTGTTCAGTGCTGCTGCTTCCGGCCACCTGCCCCCAGGCAATGCGTACCATTTCCCGGCGTCGGAAAATGCGCAGCGCACGCATCAGCTCTGCTTCGCTCTCAATGCTGCCCAGTAACACCTTCAGCGATGATGCATAGCTTCGCCATTCGTCTGGATGGGGATCTTCAGCTTGTAACTCCTCCAACCATTGTGGGTATGCCTGCATGCTGTCACACACAAAATCACTGAAAGCCAACACACTTTGTGCTTGCTGAGAAAAAGCCTGATCTACAAAAGATTCTGGCAAGCAAGCCAGGCGCGTCTGCCAGTGTTGCTGTAAAACAGGAGAGAGAGGAATCATCGCCATTGTTCCTTAATTAGTGTTTCCCTGATTGCCCGCTGTTTAACCAGAAGGGAGCCTGAGCCAGTGCTTCATGGCGGAAGTGCTCAGCTTCGTGGCGGCTACCCTTGCTAATAGCCAGGCAGAGCTCCTGCCAATTATCCAGCCAGTGGCTGGCCAGAGTTTGATCATAGTAGCCAGATAACAGACGTAAAATATGGACTTCACGGCTCAGCCGCGTTAGCTGGTCCTGCAGGTTGTCGCCAGTTACATGAGCAAATGTACGCTTCAGTTCTGCGTTGTGGCGCGACAAATTGATATCAGCAAAGCGCTTAAACCCTTCGTTAAGGCTACGTTGTGCTTTTTCATCCAGAAATGAACGCCACCCCTGAGTAACCAGCCATTGTGTTAATGCCAGTTTCGTTTGTGTAAAACGCGTTTCCCACACCACACTTTCTGCTGATACATCCAGCGCCAGGTCACTTTCGGCATTGGTCAGCATATCACGTAAGTGTGTACTCGCTTTTCTGGGGATAATGCCACCGAACAGCACCAGCGTTGCTCGAATAAGCCCAATACTTTCAAGAATTTCGTTTTTCGCTTTCTGGTCGCCACGCACCCACAACTCTTCATGGTATAGCCAATGGTTAAGCGCAATATCCAGTGCAGTTTCCAGCCCTTTCTCAATACTGGACTTCAGCGGGAGCTGCATAATTGGCAATGCCTGATGGGTACGTTCAGGGTTTCCCTTCGCAAGGTGATAACCCCGAGCGGCTTTACTAAGCAACCCCTGGCGAATACCCGGACGAGAAGCCAGCACACCCGCCAGACTCAGTACATCTTCCGTATTACCTTTAATCAGCTCCAGTTCCAGCTCATGAATAACTTCGCTGTACTCACCCGCTTTCACTTCCCCCTGGTCAAAGGCTATCTCAACCTCGCTTTCACCGTGAGTAACCACCCACTTTTCGCGCAAAAAATCGGTACTGAACAGCGGGTGCAACGCTTTTTCCAACTCGGCAACATCACAACCTTGCGGCCAAATATCTGCCGGGAACTTACCCAGCGCTAACGAAGGAGCATCTAACTCAACGTTGTATTCAGGGCGCTGATGTAACCCGCCCACAACATGCCCGGCCATTTTTATCGTCATTTCATACCGGCCATTCACGCCGCGGATACGTAAACCGGCATCATGGCGCCGCAGGTAGTTATCCTGCGTTTCATAATAGATATTGCTCAGTTTTCGTGGCTCACAGTGCTGGCCCGGAAGCGTATTGAGGAAAGCGCATAGCGCATCACGGCTTTGCGGTTGAACAATGAACTTTAATTCGATTTCTTGTGCCATAGTCTCTACTTACTGTCGCCCCACCAATTGGGAAATGAACTTCAAAACCATTTAACTGTCAGTATACTCTAAATAATTCGGGTTTCAGGGTAGCAACATTCCCCCATAGCCAGAAAGACAGATAACACTGTAACGGCTTAGGAAACCTGAAGAAGGGTGAGTAACACTCAATTACGCTGTTAAGGGTAGCTGGCTTCGGCGCAACCTGACTTTTTGCCGGTGAAAATCACACCAGGACGATTCCCATTCAGGTTTAGTTTTTGCGTCGTCAGACTGTTGCCATTACTATCTTTCTACCATTTATGACCATAATGACTTACTAATGCAGAAATTACGCCTGATTTGTCTCTCTTTATTCGCTTTAAGCGTTTCCGCTACGGCTGTTGCGGATGAAACACGTTATGTTTCCGATGACCTCACCACCTGGCTGCGTAGTGGGCCTGGCGACAACTACCGTCTGGTCGGCACCCTTTCTGCGGGTGAAGCCGTCACGTTGCTACAAACCAATGAAAACACACATTATGGTGAGATTCGTGACAAAGACGGGCGAACTGCCTGGATACCGCTAAAAGAGCTGAATACAGACCCCAGCATGCGTACTCGCGTGCCTGCTCTGGAAACACAGGTAAAAACCCTGACCGATAAGCTCAATAATATTGATGCTACCTGGAACCAGCGCACTGCAGATATGCAGAAAAAAGTAGCCGAAAGTGATGGCATCATTAATGGCCTGAAAAGCGAAAACCAGAAGCTGAAAAATGAACTGATTGTTGCCCAGAAAAAGGTCAACATGGCTAACCTGCAACTGGATGATAAGCAGCGTACCATCATCATGCAATGGTTCATGTATGGCGGCGGTGTCGCGGGTATTGGCTTGTTGCTGGGCCTGATTCTGCCCCATATTATTCCGGGCCGCCGCCGTAAAGACCGCTGGATGAACTAATCCTTATTATGAAAATGCCCATGTTCTGCCACCCCGGTAAACAGGGCGTTCTCTTCTCGTTGTTGCTCCATTATGGTTACACTTAACGTATGATGTTGGGCAAAGTGACCATAAATGAGGTAGCGGGTGAAGATTTTTCTGGTGGGTGGTGCAGTACGGGATGCCTTGTTAGGTTTGCCGATAAAAGATCGGGACTGGGTTGTTGTTGGCGCCACACAAGCAGAAATGCTGAGTGAAGGCTTCCAGCAGGTTGGTCGTGACTTTCCTGTATTTTTGCACCCGGATACCCACGAAGAATATGCACTGGCCCGCACGGAAAGAAAAAATGGCCACGGCTATACTGGTTTTATTTGCCATGCTGAGCCAGACGTCACACTTGATCAGGACCTGCTGCGACGTGATTTAACCATCAATGCCATTGCCCAAAGTGAAGAGGGTGAATTTATTGACCCATGGAACGGGCAACAAGATATTGAACAACGTATATTGCGCCACATCTCCCCTGCTTTTTGTGAAGACCCGTTACGCGTGTTACGCGTGGCTCGCTTCGCTGCCCGTTATGCCCATCTTGGCTTTCGTATTGCGCCGGAAACACAAGCGCTCATGCAACAAATGGCTCAGGCAGGTGAGTTGTCGCACCTGACGCCAGAGCGGGTCTGGAAAGAAACTGAATCGGCACTGTTAACACGCAATCCACAGGTGTTTTTCCAGGTATTGCGCGACTGTGATGCACTGAGCGTTTTGTTCCCGGAAGTGGATGCCCTGTTTGGTGTTCCCGCCCCTGCAAAATGGCACCCTGAAATAGATACCGGCATTCACACATTAATGACGCTAACTATCGCGGCTCAACTCAGCCCGGCACTGGATGTTCGCTTTGCCACACTGTGCCACGACCTGGGGAAAGGGCTGACACCACCTGAACTATGGCCCCGCCATCATGGGCATGGGCCCGCTGGGGTAAAACTGGTAGTCCGGTTATGTGAGCGCTATAAAGTGCCGGTTGCTATCCGCGACCTGGCAAAACTGGTAGCTGAGTTCCACGACTTGATTCACACCATTCAAATACTGCAACCAAAAACGTTGGTGAAATTGTTCGATAACCTGGACGCCTGGCGTAAACCGGAACGTGTTGAACAACTGGCTTTAACCAGTGAAGCCGATGCACGCGGGCGAACCGGGTTTGAATCCAGCGATTATCCACAAGGAAGGTTATTACGCGCAGCCTGGCAGGTTGCCCGCGCGGTTGACAGTAAATCGGTGGTGGCGGCCGGTTTTCAGGGAGCAGAGATTAGGGAAGAATTGACCCGTCGCCGAATACAAGCGGTAGCAGACTGGAAACAAGAGCACTGCCCTCAACCCGAGAGTTAAGGGCACTAAGGGAAGGGATTAATGCACAAAGACCAGGTAAACGGCTGCTGCGACAATAAACCGGTAAATAGCGAACGGAATAAACGAAATGCGTTTGATTAATTCCAGAAAGGTTTTAATCGCAATCAACGCAACGACAAACGCCATCACGAAGCCTGTCGCGAACATCGGTGCATCAGCCAGGGTCAGAAAGCCAATACTTTTATAAAGATCCAGTATCGTTGCACCGATCATCATCGGCACGGCCAGAAGAAACGAAAACTCAGAGGCTGCATAACGGCTTACGCCCATTAACATCCCGCCAGAAATCGTTGAACCTGAGCGGGAAAAACCCGGCCATAACGCAAGGCACTGAAAACAACCAATCACAAAGGCCTGGCGGATTGTCATATCATCCACCCCTTCAGCACGTGGCTTTTTGGGCTTCAGGCACTCAGCGGCAATCAATAAGAAGCCACCCACAATGAGCGCATACATGACTGTCACCGGGTTAAACAATGTCTTGATGAAATCATGAAACACCAGCCCCAGGACAACCGCAGGCACCATGCCAGCAATAATGTGCAGCAGTGTCAGTTTCCCAGTACCCGTGCCTTCATGTGGCACAGAGCCAAAATGAATACCAATCAGGCCAAATAAACGCCGCCAGAACATCACGACCACAGCAAGAATAGACCCCAACTGAATCACAACTTCAAAGGTATCGGCTTTTTCACCTTCAAAACCCAGTAAATGGCCGACAATTATCAGATGGCCGGTGCTGGATACCGGGAGGAACTCAGTCAACCCCTCGACCACCCCCAGAATGCCCGCAACACCAAGCGAATGCAGATCGCTCATGACAACGTTACCCCTAAAAAAGACATAAAAAAACGGCAGACACTTCGCACTGCCGCAAATGATTATCTGTATGACCAGCTTAACCGGAAATAATTTAGTTTAGATGAAGTTATTCGCTTTTCAGACTTTGCCTACGCTCAATTATCACACCGACATTGGTTGCTTCGGCCACTGCACCTGGCTTACTGACCTTCAGACGCAACCAGGGAATGGGAAAACGAGCCAACAATAAAGTGGCCACTTCTTCTGCCACGCGCTCTACCAACGCAAAACGCCCGCCAGAAACATGGGCTAATATTGCTTCGCTAACATCGGCATAACTCAGACAATCATTAACATCATCGCTTTGCGCTGCTTTTTGGTTGTCCCAGCCCATTTCGATATCGAACACCAACTTTTGTTTAATAGTCTGTTCCCAGTCGTAAACACCGATTGTGGTGATTACCGAAAGTTGCTCTATAAATACAATATCCATCACGTCCCGCCGCTTTTTAGCCCAGCCGGATACCACTTCCGGCGAAATATGCGTATTATCCACGGATGCAGAGAATAAAACGACATTTTCAAAACGGAACAGCGTTATGAGTGCAATCGCGCCCGGAATAGTGCTCCTCGCGTACCTTTGTGGCTCGATATCCAGCGCCATTCTTGTCTGTCGGCTTATCGGCCTTCCTGACCCTCGCGGGCAAGGCTCCGGCAACCCCGGAGCAACCAATGTGTTGCGTATCGGGGGGAAAGGTGCTGCCGCGGCGGTGCTGGTTTTTGACGTTCTGAAAGGTATGTTACCCGTCTGGGGCGCATGGGCATTGGGTGTCAGCCCGATGTGGCTTGGTTTTATCGCCATTGCCGCCTGTATTGGGCATATCTGGCCTGTTTTTTTTGGGTTTCGTGGTGGTAAAGGCGTGGCAACAGCGTTTGGCGCTATAGCCCCCATAGGCTGGGATCTGACTGGCGTAATGGCTGGGACCTGGCTTCTTTCCGTGCTGCTAAGCGGTTATTCTTCGTTGGGTGCTATTATCAGTGCCCTGATTGCGCCTTTCTATGTTTGGTGGTTTAAACCCCAGTTCACCTTCCCCGTCGCCATGCTTTCATGCCTGATTCTGTTGCGCCATCACGATAATATTCAGAGGTTGTGGCGTGGGCAGGAGACAAAGATTTGGGAAAAGCTGCGGCGTAAAAAGAAGACAGACGAATGCAAAAAATAATGCCGTGACACAGCACGGCATAGCATTAGCAGACAAACAAGGGCAACTATTGCGCTGGCGGTAATTCAGCCAGTGGCCAGCGTGGCCGAACCCGCACGCCCAAATCAGATACACCACCCGCTTTAAAACGCACCATACCTGCGTAGGCAATCATCGCGCCATTATCCGTACAAAATTCCGGGCGCGCATAAAAAACCTCACCGCCGCGTTTTTCCATCATCTGCGCCAGTTTCGCACGTAATGCCCGGTTAGCACTGACGCCACCTGCCATCACCAGACGGCGGAACCCGGTTTGTTCCAGCGCACGCTTACATTTTATTGCCAGCGTATCAACAACCGCATCTTCGAAGGCACGGGCAATATCGGCACGAGTCTGGTCATCATCGCTATTACTACGAATGGTGTTTGCCGCAAATGTTTTCAAACCTGAGAAGCTGAAATCCAGGCCGGGTCTGTCTGTCATTGGGCGGGGGAACACAAAGCGCCCCTCCTGCCCTTGCTGCGCCATACGCGAAAGCAACGGGCCGCCAGGGTAATCCAGGCCAAGCAGTTTCGCCGTTTTATCAAATGCTTCACCGGCCGCGTCATCAATAGATTCACCCAACAAGGCATATTCGCCAATGCCTGTCACACTAATCAGTTGGGTATGACCACCGGACACCAGTAGCGCAACAAAAGGAAAATCAGGTGGGTTATCTTCCAGCATCGGAGCTAACAAATGCCCTTCCATATGATGAACAGGCACAGCAGGAACATTCCAGGCGAATGCCAGCGAGCGGCCAACGGTTGCACCAACTAATAATGCACCTACCAGACCAGGCCCTGCGGTATACGCAACGGCGTCGATATCCTTCGCAGATAACCCGGAAGATGCCAGCGCCGCCTGAATAAGAGGCACCGTTTTACGGACATGATCCCGTGATGCCAGTTCAGGCACCACTCCACCGTAGTCGGCATGTAATTTAACCTGGCTGTATAACTCGTTGGCTAACAACCCTTTTTCATCATCATAGATGGCTATTCCTGTTTCATCACAGGATGTTTCGATACCCAGTACACGCATACTTCACCCTCTTTTGTCAGCGCGAAGTGTATGCCCAGACGCGCAGCTTGTAAAACTTTGCTCATTCTGGCGCATCGTAGTGTATAATGCCGGACTTTTGGAAAGGCCTGACAGAAAAGCCCTCTTCAGCTTGCAGTAGGTGCTTTACAAAGCAGCAATAGTTGAAGTAAAATTCCGCACCATTTTGAAATATGCTGGCGTTGATGCCAGTGGCAAACCGAATTTAGTAAAGGTGAGAGGCACATGCCGGTAATTAAAGTACGTGAAAACGAGCCGTTCGACGTAGCTCTGCGTCGCTTCAAACGTTCCTGTGAAAAAGCGGGTGTTCTGGCGGAAGTTCGTCGTCGTGAATTCTATGAAAAACCGACCACTGAACGTAAACGCGCTAAAGCTTCTGCGGTAAAACGTCACGCGAAGAAACTGGCTCGCGAAAACGCACGCCGTACTCGTCTGTACTAATTGTTGGTTGCGGGTTATCCGCAATATAACAGTCACACAGACTGAGTTTTAGTTGTAAAGGCCGTGCTTCCGAAAGGAATGCGCGGCTTATTCTCGTTTAAGAGCTGAAAAACCGGGGCCTATGGCTGGACGTATCCCACGCGTTTTTATCAATGACTTGCTTGCTCGCACCGACATCGTCGACCTGATCGATGCGCGTGTAAAGCTGAAAAAGCAAGGCAAGAATTACCACGCGTGTTGCCCATTCCATAATGAAAAAACCCCTTCTTTTACGGTGAATGGCGAGAAGCAGTTTTATCACTGTTTTGGGTGTGGCGCCCATGGTAATGCCATCGACTTTTTAATGAATTACGACAAGCTTGAATTTGTCGAAACCGTTGAAGAGCTCGCCGCCATGCACAATCTGGAAGTTCCCTACGAAGCCGGTAACGGTCCGGGGCAAATTGAACGTCATCAGCGGCAAAATCTGTACCAGTTGCTTGATGGGCTGAATACATTTTACCAACAATCTCTGACTCAACCTGTTGCTGAAAACGCACGCCAGTATCTGGAAAAACGTGGTCTCAGCCAGGAAGTTATTGCGCATTTCGCTATCGGTTATGCGCCGCAGGGTTGGGATAATGTGCTTAAACGTTTTGGTCAGCATGCCGAAAACAAGCAGGCACTGATTGATGCCGGGATGCTGGTAACAAATGATAACGGTCGCAGTTATGACCGTTTCAGGGAACGCGTTATGTTCCCCATCCGGGATAAGCGCGGCAGAGTGATTGGCTTTGGCGGACGCGTGTTGGGTGATGGGCTTCCCAAATACCTCAACTCACCGGAAACCGATATTTTCCATAAAGGCCGCCAGTTATATGGCCTTTATGAAGCACAGCAAAACCAGCCTTCTCCTGCACGGTTACTGGTGGTTGAAGGTTATATGGATGTTGTCGCGCTGGCGCAGTATGGCATTAACTATGCCGTTGCCTCGCTGGGTACGTCGACAACAGCAGACCATATTCAATTGCTGTTTCGGGCAACAAACACTGTTGTTTGTTGTTATGACGGCGACCGGGCCGGTCGTGATGCAGCATGGCGCGCACTGGAAACAGCGCTGCCTTTCATGACTGACGGTCGTCAGCTACGCTTTATGTTTCTGCCTGATGGCGAAGACCCGGATACACTGGTTCGCAAAGAAGGCAAAGCAGCATTTGAAACCCGGATTGAGCAGGCTCAGCCACTCTCCGCGTTTCTGTTTAATAGTTTGCTGCCTCAGGTAGACCTGAGTTCGCCAGATGGGCGAGCACAGCTAAGCACACTGGCTTTACCATTAATCAGCCAGGTGCCGGGCGAAACTTTACGCATTTTTTTGCGCCAGGAATTGGGTAACAAACTCGGTATTCTGGATGAAACACAACTGGAACGGTTGATGCCGCGCCAGGCGGAAACACCTGTAAATCCGCAGCCAGCCGGGCTAAAACGGACAACCATGCGTATACTGATAGGGTTGTTAATACAAAATCCGCAGCTTGCGCCGCTGGTTCCTTCATTGGCTGGGCTTGAGCAGGCAAAATTGCCGGGTCTTGGGTTGTTCTCTGAGTTGGTTGCCGCATGTTTGGCGCAGCCAGGATTGAACACCGGGCAGCTACTTGAGCTTTATCGTGGCAGAAAAGAAGCCCCAACCCTTGAAAAATTGGCAACATGGGACGATATAGCAGATAAGGACATTGCAGAACAAACCTTCACCGATGCGCTCAGCCATATGTTTGATACGGTGCTGGATCTACGGCTCTCTGAGCTTATCGCTCGGTCAAGAACAGAAGGTTTAAACGCTGCGGAGCGTGAAGAAGTTCGCGTGATTACCGAAGCGTTAAAACGCGCAAAGAAATAGGCGTGTGGCACTACAGAATTAACATGCTTTGTGTTGTGAGGGAAGTGAAAATGCACCTGCAACCCGGAGCAGCGAATTTGCTCTAAATAATTCGTGCTGCAGGAAGGCGGCAACGCAGTGAACGGCCTCGAGCTTACATCAGTAAGTGACCGGTGCGAGCGAGGCAGCCAACACACCTGCGGCGCGAAGTATGACGAGATTGCTCTAAATAATTCGTGTTGCAGGAAGGCGGCAACGCAGTGAGACGCCGGGAGCTTACATCAGTAAGTGACTGGTGCGAGCGAGGCAGCCAACGCACCTGCGGCGCGAAGTATGACGAGAAAGAATTTAAGCGGCTTAACTGCCGAATATACCTCGGGAAGACCCCGAATGCCGCGAAGACGGGCAGCGGCCAGAAAATAAACCAGCCCGCCGTACCTGAGATTTTTCAGGGTGCAGCATGACAGTAATGGCGTGGCCCGGGCGGAAAGAAACCGCCGGGTAAACACAGACCAGGTCATATAACGCCGCAGTTTGAAAGAACCGGGTATACGTTATTGTTGGCAGTTTCGCCGACCAACACCAACTCTCATGACTTAAGTGTGGATACCGTCTTATGGAGCAAAACCCGCAGTCACAGCTCAAGCTTCTTGTCACTCGTGGTAAGGAGCAAGGCTACCTGACCTATGCCGAGGTCAATGACCATCTGCCGGAGGATATCGTCGACTCCGACCAGATCGAAGACATCATCCAAATGATCAACGACATGGGCATCCAGGTGATGGAACATGCGCCGGATGCCGATGACCTGTTGCTGGCTGAAAACACGAATGATACTGACGAAGATGCAGCAGAAGCCGCTGCACAAGTGCTTTCGAGTGTTGAATCCGAAATCGGCCGCACTACCGATCCCGTACGTATGTACATGCGTGAAATGGGCACCGTTGAACTGCTGACCCGCGAAGGCGAAATCGACATCGCCAAACGTATTGAAGATGGGATCAACCAGGTTCAGTGCTCCGTTGCCGAATACCCGGAAGCTATCACCTATCTGTTAGAACAATATGACCGCGTCGAAGCAGAAGAAGCACGTCTGTCCGACCTGATTACCGGTTTTGTTGACCCGAACGCAGAAGAAGACCTTGCCCCAACCGCCACTCACGTTGGTTCTGAATTGTCCCAGGAAGATATGGACGATGACGATGACGACGATGATGACGATGACGACGACAGCGACGACGATAACAGTATCGACCCGGAACTGGCGCGCGAGAAATTCGCAGAACTGCGTGATCAATACATTGTTACTCGTGACACCATCAAACTGAAAGGCCGTAGCCACGCGACTGCACAGGAAGAAATCCTGAAACTGTCTGAAGTATTCAAACAGTTCCGCCTGGTGCCAAAACAGTTTGATTACCTGGTAAACAACATGCGCACCATGATGGACCGCGTACGTACCCAGGAACGTCTTATCATGAAACTGTGTGTTGAACAGTGCAAAATGCCGAAGAAAAACTTCATCACACTGTTTACTGGCAATGAAACCAGCGAAACCTGGTTCAACGCGGCTATCGCGATGAACAAGCCATGGTCTGAAAAGCTGAACGATGTTACTGAGGATGTTCAGCGTTGCCTGCAAAAACTGCGTCAGATTGAAGAAGAAACCGGCCTGACCATCGAGCAGGTTAAAGACATCAACCGTCGTATGTCGATTGGTGAAGCGAAAGCTCGCCGCGCCAAAAAAGAAATGGTTGAAGCAAACCTGCGTCTGGTTATTTCTATTGCCAAGAAATACACCAACCGTGGTCTGCAGTTCCTCGACCTGATTCAGGAAGGTAACATCGGCCTGATGAAAGCCGTAGATAAGTTCGAATACCGCCGTGGCTACAAGTTCTCAACTTACGCCACCTGGTGGATTCGTCAGGCTATCACGCGTTCTATCGCTGACCAGGCGCGTACCATCCGTATTCCGGTACATATGATTGAGACAATCAACAAACTCAACCGTATTTCACGCCAGATGCTGCAAGAAATGGGCCGTGAACCAACACCGGAAGAACTGGCTGAGCGCATGCTGATGCCAGAAGATAAAATCCGTAAGGTGCTGAAAATCGCCAAAGAGCCAATCTCCATGGAAACACCAATCGGTGATGATGAAGATTCGCATCTGGGTGATTTTATCGAGGATACCACCCTCGAGCTGCCGCTGGATTCCGCAACAACGGAAAGCCTGCGTGCCGCAACCCACGATGTGCTTGCTGGCCTGACAGCCCGTGAAGCAAAAGTCCTGCGTATGCGTTTTGGTATTGATATGAATACTGACCATACCCTGGAAGAAGTGGGCAAACAGTTTGACGTAACCCGTGAACGTATTCGTCAGATTGAAGCGAAAGCACTGCGTAAACTGCGCCATCCGAGCCGTTCGGAAGTGTTGCGCAGCTTCCTGGACGATTAATATTTTAATCCTCCAACGTGAAAAGGCCCTTTATGGGCCTTTTTTATTTTGTACGGTAATCGCCCGCAGCACGGAAAACATACACGAAAACCTGCCTTACTCCTTCAACACCTCGTCTTTTGTACCATTCGCCAAATAAACCCGCATAACCAGAGCCCGCCATACACTTTTCGTGTGGGAAAACGATTGCGCACACACAGTGCAATGCACCATAATCACGCCTCATTCTGGTTCAGAATAGTCTTAGCCGGTAACGCAACGAAGAAGGTAAACGATTGCGTCCAGGCATGGCATAGCAATTGCTATGTGAATTCAGGGAAAGGAGTTGGTATACAAGGCGCTGGCGTAAAACCGCCAAATTGATAGCCGAGCATGCAGCTATCAGCCTTTTCCCGAAACAATAACGCGCATGCAACCCATTATTGGCAAGAGAACGCACGTCAGTGACGTCTCCCCATCACGAGAGATGATGATGTTAGAAAAACTATTCAAGCTAAAAGCGCACAATACAACGGTTCGCACCGAAGTTATCGCGGGTATCACTACCTTCCTGGCAATGGCCTATATCCTGTTTGTTAACCCCAGCATCCTCGGTGCCACCGGCATGGATAAAGGTGCGGTGTTTGTCGCCACCTGTCTGGCTGCGGCAATCGGCTGTATGCTAATGGGCCTTATCGCCAACTACCCAATCGCTCTGGCTCCGGGTATGGGGCTGAATGCCTTCTTTACTTACACCGTGGTATTGCACATGGGCTACACCTGGCAAATCGCGTTGGGTGCTGTATTTCTGTCAGCCTGTATCTTCTTCGCGCTGTCGATATTCAAAATCCGTGAGTGGATTATCAACAGTATTCCGTTACCGCTACGTTCCGGGATTGCCGCAGGCATTGGCTTGTTCCTTGCGCTTATCGCACTGGAAGGCGCCGGGATTGTTGTTGATAACCCAGCAACGCTGGTTGGCCTGGGCGACCTGACTAAACCTGGCCCGCTGCTGGCACTGTTAGGCTTTATCATCATTGTGGTACTGGAAGCCCGCCGCGTAACGGGTGCTGTACTGATCGGTATTCTGATTGTTACCTTCCTGTCTATGGGTATTGGCCTGACACCGTTCGGTGGTGTTTTCTCTGCTCCGCCGTCACTCGCGCCGACTTTCCTGCAACTGGATATTGCCGGTGCGTTTAATGTGGGCCTGGTAAGCGTTATTTTTGCCTTCCTGTTTGTCGATGTATTTGATAACACCGGCACACTGCTGGGTGTAACCAAACGCGCCGGTCTTGCTGATGAAGACGGTAACCTGCCGAAGATGGGCCGCGCACTGATTGCCGACAGCGCCGCAGCACTGTTTGGTTCACTCCTGGGTACTTCCACCACCACCAGTTATGTGGAATCTGCCGCAGGCGTAAGCGCCGGTGGCCGCACTGGCCTGACAGCCATTGTCGTTGCAATTCTGTTCCTGCTGAGCCTGTTCTTCTCACCACTGGCTGGCAGCGTACCGGTTTATGCTACTGCACCGGCACTGCTGTTCGTTGCTGTGTTGATGACCTCGGGTCTTGCTGAAATTGACTGGAAAGATGTCACCACTGCAGCACCGGTTACCGTAACCGCGCTGACCATGCCGCTGACTTATTCCATCGCTAACGGTATCGCTTTCGGGTTTATTACCTGGACTGTGGTGAAACTGCTGAGTGGCCGTACTAAAGAAGTGAACGCTGCACTGATTATCATGTCCATCCTGTTTGTTATCAAACTGGGTTGGCTGAGTGCCTGATTGGTGTTCTGATTAGCGTTTATGGGCTACTACCTTTGGGTAGTGGCCCTTTCGCTTTTATACTGGCGTGCATACCGTAACAAGGGACCTTAACAGCCAGCCCCAAACCTGCCCCCTGTCCTTTTCTCCTGCAATAGCTATGCAGCCCATACAGATACTCTTAATGCGTTTATTCCTCCAGAGCATCCGCCACCGGGCGACTAACAAGCGAGCATTTCTAATTCTTGTTGATTTTCTAACGGGTTAACACTGCTTATAAAATCAGCATACGCATTATAATGGCTGGATTGAGCCAGTCAGTTCCATTATAATCGTCCGCCACGGCCCCTTAGCTCAGTGGTTAGAGCAGGCGACTCATAATCGCTTGGTCCCCCGTTCAAGCCGGGGAGGGGCCACCAAATAAAACAAGGGCTTATGTAAAAACATAAGCCCTTCGTCTTTTTCAGGGATACTCAGGGGATACCTCGAAAGGTATGAATGAGTAAATCATTACACCTCGCCCAATCGCATGTTGTTGCAAGTTGTGCTGCATTTACCGTGTCCTGCCAAAATAGAGAACGGTTATCTACCTTCCATTTTGTAGTGCTCGACAAAAACATCCACATTCATGCTCGTTCGCCCTTCCATAGTCCTTTACCAGCGAGACCTGATAGACAGCGATTGCAAATTGACAGATGACATAAAGTGTCATATTGATTTTGAATACTCACAAACGCTGTCACAGAAGGGAATCCAATGAAAATTTTTGAGAAAAAAACTAAACATCACTATGTATGGGCTCATTATCTTAGAGATTGGACAATTGATGGGACCAACATTTGGTACATTACAAAGAAGTCTGGTACTGCCTGTGACAGTGTCAGGGGGTTAGGTTTCGAAAAAAACTTCTACAAAATGGGCAAACTCAAAGAAAGCGATAAAGAACTAATTACTCTCTTAATAAAAAACACCAATGATACATTAAAAAAAATTCATTGGGATTTTGTAAATATGATATTTGAAGCACAAAATACCATCTCACAATTTTCATCTAGAATTAATGCTAAAATTGGTTTTAGCCTAGAGGAAATAATGCAAAGCAATCTTTTTGAGAACTACCTATCCCAACAAGAATCAAGAACCATAGAAATATTAGATGAATTAAGGAAAGGTAATTTACTACATTTAGAGGACAAAAAAACTTACTACGATTTTTGCTATTTTTTAGGCCATCAGTTTTCCAGGACATTAAAAATAAAAAAATCACTATTTCTTTCATTGGATAAAACCCCTGCAGAAAACCATGTACGAGAGCGATTTAAAGATTTCTATGAAAGAAACTGGTGGTTTATGTGTTCATTTTTCGCAACAAATCTCTCTTATGATATGTCGTTAAATAGCAATAAAAAACTAATTCTCCTTGAGAATAGATCAACTATTGATTTCATAACATCTGACCATCCATTAATAAACTTAAATCCTGAAGGTAGCGAAGGCGAATTTGTTGATTATTACTACCCAATTTCTAGCCGTAAAGCAGTTTTAATACTCACAAGTAGTGAAAGTTATTTTTCGAGTCATCAATTAAATGATAATGATGTACATATGCTTAACACAAAGATAGCTAACGCCTCATGCAAAACCATATTTGGGAATAGCAGAGAAGTTATTTTAATGTATAAAAAGGAATTTCATCAGCGTAAATACTTAGCTTTTTCCGGAAACGCAACAGACTGAAGCAACTGTAACTTAGGGCACACTCAGCCCAAAATCTGCCACTGGCTGCCCTGAAGGATGTCAACTGACAACCTGATTCCCCCTGCTACGTTCACCAAAACTCAGTACATGGCCTTTACAGGCAGTCTGTAACTGTTGTTCAGTGGCGTCAGGATTCGTTAGACGAAGTTGACACTTTTCCCGTTTTTACCCGAAAAAGTGTCAAGCTGGTGTGTTGATGGCGGGTTTAGTTTAAACGGAGGTTTACAGTTTTTCGCCTTTCAGCAGACATAATGTCCGCAGGCACGGTTCATTCCAGTCGTCCGGTGTATCCGGATGAATTGTGGCAACGTAAGCCAGCTCAGAACGGAGGAAACGTAAAGCGCCTGCCACACGGTCTTTGCCATAAAAGCTGTGGGTTTCTTCATCCAGTCGAAACAAAATGAGTAATTGTTCATCAGGTTCGTGTTGAATATCAAAACCCAGCTCAGTGGCTGCAGCCTCAACCCTCTGGCCACCTTCCACACCATCAGAAAGTTCGCCACCATCATGCCCCCATACCCATACAGCCGCCTGTGTAAACATCACCGCAAAATGAACCATTCACTTTTATAGAGCTTTCAACATAATAATTATCTCCTTCTGAGGAGAAAATCATGCGTAAAGCCCTATTTCCCGAACACCACGTCATTGCCGTTCTGAAGTCTGTCGAAGCCGGACGAACTGTTAAGGATGTCTGCCGTGAAGCCGGTATTTCTGAAGCCAGCCATTACAACTGGAAGCGTCTGATATCAAAAAGATGAAAACCGGAGACAGAAACAGATGTTTGCTGATCTCAGCGTCGAGTAACGGGCACTGAAAGACGTTATGCCGGACAACTCCAGGAATTAACTGATTGAAAACACACAGTTAAGGGGGATCATGTTGCCACTATCTTTTTTACAGGGATTATTTATGTGGGAATATGATATTAACAGCCACACCATAAAACATAACGGCAAGCCCATCACTTCACACGCCTATGCCGGTGCGCCGGGCTTCAAGAATGACGCATCAAAAATCAGTGTTTCGAATAAAGGGCCGTTGCCTGTTGGTACCTATACCATCGGTGCGCCTTATCATAACCGGCACACCGGGCTGTATACACTCAACCTCACCCCGGCCGCGGGTAACGTCATGTACGGGCGCAATCTGTTCCGCATACACGGTGATTCAGTGAGTCACCCAGGTGAGGCATCGGACGGTTGTATTATCACTGACCTGTCCGTTCGCCAGCAAATCTGGAACAGCCAGGATCATGTTATTAAGGTCGTACAATGAAAAAGTTTCTGAATATGTTGCTGGCGGGTGCTGTTGCTTTATTTTCAGTGAGCGCACTGGCGGGTAATCCCACGCTGATGGATAAAGTACAGGCCGTCTCTGAAGGTAAAGCCCCGATAATGTCCTTATCCCAGAGTGATTATGATGCCTATCTGGATCACGTTGAGAAAGGTGAAACCACGTGGATTAAGACCACTCCGGCACTGGCAAAATACACGGACGCAGGATATTCCGAAGATATGAGCATCAGCCTTGCCACCGCATTACCCCTGAACCCTGTCGCTGTATTATCCGTTATCGACGAAGATAATTATCCACTTTCGGCAAAACGTGTGTGCAGTGCGCCGTTTATCGACATAGACCGTCAGGAGTTGGATGTGTACATGCGTAAAACAAAAGCGGTACTCAACAAGGTGACAACACCGGCGCTGAAAGAAAAACGGGATGCCTGCTTAAAGATACTTAACATCCCTGTGGGCCAGCCTGTTCAGTGACATCAGCACAGCCACTAACTGCCAGTCAGATTGGTAGCCCGTAACGATCAATAGCATTATATTGATCGCTAATAACCATTATTATTACATGGTTATCGTCGTTATGGTTTTGCCCTCAATGAGGGTGAAAAACATGATGTTATTACTCTGGATTCTGGGTGGTCTTGTGGTGTCTGGTCGGTTATGTGTGGTGCCACCTGTTTGTTGACGACGATGAAGACGACGAACATCAGGAATGCCCTTACGAATAAAGCCCGCGCTGCGGGCTTTCAGATTGATGAAAAAGAAGGAAAAAGCGTGGTTTTTCCTTCTTTTTAGTTAGCAGCCGAAAATCAATAAATTGATTTTCCTGGTTTTTTATTGGGTGACATCCTCTCGTTCTGTGCGGATATGAGGTTTGTCATCAGACTCAAAGCCCGCGCTGCGGGCTTTATTGTTTCAGTTGAAGGGGCAACCAGACGCCTGAACGAAGTTTCGCGCCCCCCCCCCCCACTGCTGCAGGTACTGAGCAGGGTATTGAGCCAGACCGCGTGCAACGGCACGACGCCAGCGCAGGTAATCTGCTGTCCTGGCCCTGCCAGTTACAGTGGCTGTATTATGGCTCATGGCTACCAGGATAATGAAAGCGGCCTGCACTATAATCTGTTCCGTTGCTATACGCCAAAAACCGAAATATTCATCACAGAACCCGAGCTAAAAGACATGAACATATAGCGTATACAATTACATTTAAACAACGGGAATAATTACATATCACAACCAGTATTACTGTGTTGTAAAATATATATTACAGAATAAGATTTACACCGTAAAAATAGATACAACCATGACATCAACTTCATAATGATGCTTCTATCAAAGTAACCTCATATATAGACACAGCATGAATACAGATACCTGATATCACTATAAAAAAGGAGAATATATGCCAGGGAACAGGCTCAGGATGCGTGAACTGTTAGAACGCAGGTATGGTGAATTAAGGCGGCAGTCAATTTATATGGCAAATCAGGCACTAAGAACGCCTGACATCCGAATATCGACTGTCGACAGTACTGCTTATGCAGCTTTTGAACAATGGCGGCATCACCCCGCCAGGGTTGTGGACTGGGATTGGCCGGGTGCATAGCCTGCATGGAAAAAGAACTATCCAAAACGATTTGAATGCGCAACCTGGAATGGTAATCGTCTTATCGGATTTTCGATGGGGCGTCCCACTTACCAGTCTTCTGGGCTCAGGCTTGATTACATAGAAAAATCGCCAGAAGCAAGCGAGCCACATTTAGACCTGACGTATCTTGCTCTCTATGCTTATGCTACGCTATTAGGTGCCACCCATGTAAAAATAATGAATCCAATAAACAGTGACGTTCGGGATTATTACGAAAGAAAAGGCTTTTGTTATGATGAGAAATCCAATAGCTGTATTCGGAGAATTGTCTGATGAATAATAAGGCAAAGAAACCAGCGTCAGTGCACCATGAAGAGTCTAATACCCGAGAGCAAGAGGAGAAAATAAAAGCTGGTTTGGAAAATCTCATCAAGGAAATGGGCGAATACAAATCAACTGAGCCTAAAGAACTGGCTTCAGGGGAAAGTGGTATCAATGGCGAACTGCTCATTAACTTAGGAAAAGATGAGGATGAGGGTGAAAAACCATAAATCATTAAGTGACACAGAAAAGCAATTCACTATTTTAGCTAATGAAGCCCCCCCTAATGATGCGTTTATAAAAGCATTCATTGCGGTTCAGGATGCGTTATCCCAGATGAAGAGTGTTCAACATTCACAGGGTAAAAAACACACCAGTCGCAACAAAATTAAAGGTTATTGATCCCATAAAAACCATTGTGAGCACAATTTTTTATCACCCGGCACTTCTCAATATTTCCGAGGATGTAACCAGCAAAATCAATAATCACAGAAACACACAACGGCAAAGCGTTTCCGTTGTGTGTCTAAGATAAAGCTTACTTCCCTGGTGCTACACCCTCTTTCGGTGGCTTGCATCCATCTGGTGGGGGTAACGGCTTACCATCTTTGCCCATGGGTGGTTTTTTACCCTCTGGCGGAGGAAGTGGTTTACCGTCACTACCTTTTGGTGGCTCAGGTGGCTTTTTGCAATCCACCTGGTGAGTGCTGGATGCCGTTTCAGCAGCCTGAACACTGGCAAAAGTAAACATGGCACTGGCCGCAGCCAGTAACACTATCGCAAATTTACGCATAATCTTGTCCCAGAAGTTTTTTGCTTATTCTGGCCCCATACCCACCAAAAATTGTGAGTAATTTGCGGCACAAATCAGGATAAATGTGTCAAATCATGTCAAAAAAACCACAAACATTTTAAAGTCTTCTCATCATCGATTCACGCCTTGAGCTCTTCCCACCATTGGCGCAGTATAAAACCCGGACAGATAAAAAAACCAATAACCCCATCGATTACACGTTGCCGTACCCCAGGCTACGCCTTTTCATCCGCATCCAACGGACAGTGGAGCCTTGTGCGTGAAACGTGAGCGACAAGGGGCACGCAAGAGGATGAACACAACGTGAAAACAGGAATACGCATACAAGCTCAACACCTTCATCAGTTTATTGAAGCGCTCTTTCGCCACGCGGGAAGTGAAGCGGAAGAAGCCAGCCGGGTAGCTGACCACCTGGTCGCGGCAAACTTATCCGGGCACGACTCCCACGGTGTCGGCATGATTCCAAGCTATATCAACTCCCTGAAATTGGGTTATTTACAACTGAACCAGCACGCAAAAGTTGTGCGTGATGCCGGTGCCATCGTCACGGTTGATGGCAATGCCGCCTTTGGCCAGGTTGCGGCACTGGAAGCCATCAATATGGGGATCGAAAAGGCACGCCAGTTTGGTATTGCCGCCGTGGCATTACATAACGCACACCATATTGGCCGTATTGGTTACTGGGCTGAACATTGCGCCGCTGCCGGGTTTATCTCCATCCATTTTGTGAATGTCCCCGGCGACCCAATGGTCGCCCCTTTCCGTGGCACCGACAGCCGTTTTGGCACCAACCCTTTCTGCGTGGTATTCCCACGCAAAGATCAGGATCCGCTCTTGCTGGATTTCGCCACCAGCGCCATTGCGTTTGGTAAAACTCGTGTTGCCTGGCATAAAGGCCAGCAGGTGCCGGAAGGCTGCCTGATCGATTCACAAGGCGTACCCACCACCGACCCGGCAGTCATGCAGACCCCGCCTTTAGGCGCGCTGCTCACCTTCGCACAGCATAAAGGGTATGCGCTGGCAACCATGTGTGAAATTATGGGCGGTGCGTTATCTGGCGGGAAAACGACCCATAAAGAAACACTGCACGACAGCGTTGACGCGATTTTTAATGGTATGACCACCATTATTCTTAACCCGGAAATGTTCGGTGCCCCTGACATGGAAGCAGAAGCGGATGCCTTTATCAATTGGGTGAAAGCCTCACCACGAGCAACAGACGAGCCCATTCTGGTTCCTGGTGAATGGGAAGCAACTAACCGTGCAATACGCAGAGCAGAAGGGATCCCGCTGGATAACGGAAGCTGGCAGGCTATTTGTGAAGCCGCACTGGAAGCAGGTATGCCGCAGCAAGAGCTGGATCAATTTCGCCAGCTTGTTCATTAATTAGTAACAATGGCCAGGGAAAGTTATGCCCTGGCCATTACCCGGAGCCTCACAGCAGAAACGTAGCACCAATCGACAAAAAAATTCAATCAACCAATTGATAAATAAACACTTTATCAATAAATCTTATTCAATTTTTTTGAAGTATCGTTGCAATTTTTTAGATTTCTCTCCAGAAAATAGGCGGTTATGCTGCGCAGGTAGCAATTACTCTTAGTACATATTCAGGGATATATTATGTTAACCAGCCTTTATTCTCGTTTTTCCAGCGCGGTAGATCACCCGGACTTCGCCCGCCTGTTGCTGCGCCTTGTTTTTGGCATTCTGATGTTATTTCACGGAACAGCCAAAATGCATAACGGTGTTGAGTGGATAAAACCCATGCTCGCAGCCCATGGCGTACCAGGTTTTGTCGCCTATGGCGCTTATATTGGTGAGGTCATTGCACCGGTGCTGATTATCGTCGGTCTGTTCACCCGCGTTGCTGGCCTGGTTTATGCCTTTAACCTGGTTGTTGCTGTGTTGCTGGTTGGGATGGGCAACTTCTTTGTGCGCACTCAAGTTGGCGCATGGGCACTGGAAACAGAAGCGCTGTATTTCTTCGGTGGTATTTTTATTATGTTGCTGGGCGCAGGTAAATACTCACTGTTTAAAGGCAAACTCAGCTAAGTATTTTTTCAGTCCGGCAGAGCCAAATCTGCCGGATATTTCCCGCTCATGCAGCACCAGCGCAAAAAATGGCAATACTGTATTAACCTTTATGGTGTCCTTTCCTTACAGGTTAACCAGGAGACAGCCAATGCCTCGCCTCAGCGCCAAAGATTTTCCTCAGGAATTACTGGATTACTACGATTACTATGCCCATGGGCGTATCACCAAACGAGAATTTCTCGCTAAAGCAGCACGATTCGCAGTAGGCGGGGCAACAGCACTCAGCCTGCTTAATGCACTAAGCCCCAACTATGCGCTGGCAACTCAAGTTGAATTTACTGACCCGGATATTCTGCCCGAATACATACACTACCCATCCCCACAGGGCCATGGAGAAGTTCGCGCCTATTTCGTTCGCCCGGCAAAAATAGATAGCAAACGCCCGGCTGTTGTTGTCGTGCATGAAAACCGCGGGTTAAACCCGTATATAGAAGATGTCGCGCGGCGGGTGGCGAAAGCTGGTTACCTGGCGCTGGCACCTGATGGCTTGAGTTCTGTGGGTGGCTACCCTGGCAATGATGATAAAGGGCGTGAATTACAGGCGCAGGTTGATCCAACAAAGCTGATGAACGATTTTTTTGCTGCCGTGAATTTTATGCTGTCACACCCACAGGGCACAGGGAAAGTGGGCATAACGGGGTTTTGTTATGGCGGGGGGGTTGCCAATGCTGCTGCTGTGGCCTTCCCCGAACTGGCAGCAGCAGTGCCTTTTTATGGCAAGCAGCCACCCGCAGAGAGCGTCCCAAACATCCGGGCACCGCTGTTGTTACATTACGCCGGGCGGGATACTCGCATTAACGAAGGGTGGCCCGCTTATGAAGCGGCGCTAAAAGCCAACAACAAAATCTATGAAGCCTGGGTGTATCCGGATGTAAACCATGGTTTTCACAATGATTCCACACCTCGCTATGACCAGGCAGCCGCAGACCTTGCCTGGCAGCGCACATTAGCCTGGTTTGAACGCTACCTGAGTTAACGCCACATACGGGCGGGGGTTTTATGCTTTATCGTGCCAGTAAGCCACTGTACGAACTAATTGCCCATCCCGCCCTTCACTTAATTGATCACCGAGTTGCTTCGCAACCTTACCTTCACCAGTAACCCAAATGAAATAATCCTCTTCAGGAATAGTCAGGGCCAGTGCATGGCGCGCCACGGTTTCAGGGCTTTCGTCAACAAACCATTCGATATTCACACCCGGTTCAGTGGTTAAATATTCACAAGCTTGCTGGCTGTGTACAGAAACCAGTGCTGTCACCTGCCCCTGAAACTGGCGGGCTTTCAGTTCGGCCAGGCGGCGGCGTAATGCAGGCATGCCTGATTCATCACAAACATAAAGTTGCCAGTGATACTCTGTGGGAACAATCAATGAACCCCGAGGCCCGCCTATATACAGCGTATCGCCAGGTTTGGCCTGCACAGCCCAGTTACTTGCCACGCCGCCATTATGGATATAAAAATCCACTGTCAGCTCTTGCGTGGAAGGGTCATAAATTGGCGTGTAATCACGAGCTGGTGGGCGAACATCATTCTGCCAGACAATGCCATCTTCACCTGCAATGGGCGGCACAAAACCACTATCAGGCTCAGGGAAAAAGAGTTTGATATGGTCGTCAAAACCTTTTGATTCAAAACCTTCCAGTTCAGCACCACCGGCAACGATACGCTGAAAGTGGCCAGCGACCTGTTCAGTGCGCAGCACAGTCAGTTTTCGAAAGCGTAATGCGTTACGGGCACGACGAGGGTAATTTGTTGTTGCGGAGCGGGGTTGTGTCATAGGGATTCCAGTGTCGTCTAGTTTTAGATATATCTAATCATTCACTAATGATAATGATTGTTATCTGTAATTTATGCAAGTAAAAATTTGATATATCAGCCATCGCTATCAACACCAGCTACAAATAAATTTTAAATTATTAAAAATCAACAAATTAAAATAAAAAAAACAAAAAATCAGATCTGAGATTTGCTAAAAAATAAAATTAGATATAGTTTAGATATATCTATACAGTACCTACTGTTAAGAAACTGAATGCAACAGCAGGTGCGCAAATTAAACACAACAATGAGGTTATACCCTATGAGAGATTTTTTCCGTTTACAGATGCGCAATGATGACGGGCGCGGAGAAGAAGGCGAAGGACGCCGCCATGGCAGGGGCCGCCACAGCCGTATGGAAGGTAAAGAACAACGCCGCGAAATGCGTGGCCGCGCAGAACGTGGGCACGGGGAACGCAGCCGTGGCGAACACGGGCGTGGTGAGCACAGCCGTGGCGTGCGTGAGTGCGACATGAATGAACGTGGTGGGCATCGCCGTAAACGTTTCTTTGGCCATGGCGAACTGCGTATCGTCGTGCTCGATATTCTGTCGCAGGATTCCAGCCACGGTTATGAACTTATCAAGTCTATCGAAAACATGACGGAAGGCCATTATGTGCCGAGCGCGGGTGTTATTTACCCTACGCTGGATTTTCTTGAGTCCAACAAACTGATTCACCTGGAAGACGAAGAAAACGGGCGTAAAAAAATCACCATTACTGAATTGGGCCGTCAATGGTTAACGGCACACAATGAAGAACTCGCCCAGATTAAAGAACGCATTGCAGCTAAAGCAGTAGGCAGGAAACTGCGCACTAATCCAGAGATGAAACGAGCACTGGACAACATCAAAGCAGTACTGGATTTAAAAGTGAATCAGCAAGGCGCAGAGGCTGACACACTCAAACAAATTATCGGCATTATTGATAAAGCTGCACTGGATATTTCACAACTGGATTAAAAAGCAAGCAACCAGCCCGCAGGCTGGCCGCTTACCTGGGGAGTGGTTAACGGACCAGGCCGCTGAACTGGCCCAGAACCTGGTCAATGATTGCCAGGCCTTGTTTCACTTCTTCTGCGGTAACTGTGCATGGGGGAACCACATGAATGCGGTTTTCCACCACAAAGCTCAGTAACCCGGCTTCGGTCAATGCCAGTTTGATAGCGGCCATATCGGCTGCGGCGACTGGCGTTTTGGTTTCAGGGTTGGTCACCAGTTCCAGAGCCTGGAATACCCCGACCCCGCGCACTTCACCTATCAACGCATATTTTTCTGCAAGCGCATTCAGGCCAGCGCGCAATACGCCATCACCAACCTGTGCCGCATTTTCCACAACGTTTTCTTCTTTCATTGCGTCCAGCGTGGCGACAATCGCTGCCATCGCCAGCGGATGGCCAGAATAAGTCAGGCCGCCAGCAAAGAAATGGTCATCAAAGTAGTGAGAAATGGCTTCAGAAATCAGTACACCACCTGCCGGTACATAGCCTGCATTCACCCCTTTTGCGAAGGTGATAAGATCAGGCACCACATCATCATGTTCAAAAGCAAACCAGCGGCCAGTTCGGCCAAACCCGGCCATGACTTCGTCCAGAATCATCACAATGCCAAATTCATCTGCCAGAGCACGCACACCTTTCATGTACCCTGCTGGCGGTACCAGAATGCCTGCTGTACCTGGAATACTTTCCAGCAAAATAGCGGCAATAGAAGCAGGGCCTTCGCACTCAATAATACGGCGCAAATGCTGTAACGCACGCGCGCACTCTTCTTGTTCATTGGTGGCATTGAACTCAGAGCGATACAAATACGGGTTGAAGAAATGCACATGGCCGCGAGAATATTCGTTTGGTACACGGCGCCAGTCACCGGTCGCAGCAATAGAGCTACCGGTATTACCGTGATAAGAGCGGTAGGCTGACAGTACTTTATCGCGCCCGGTGTATAAACGCGCCATACGAATCGCGTTTTCGTTGGCATCGGCTCCAGCGTTAGTAAAGAAGACTTTATGGAAACCCGCGGGTGCCAGTTCTACAATGCGTTTTGCAGCTTCACCACGCGCCAGGTTAGCTGTTGCCGGGGCAATCGTCACCAGTTCTTCAAGCTGCGCTTTCATGGCAGCCAACACTTTCGGGTGCTGATAACCAATATTTACGTTAACTAACTGGCTGCTGAAATCGAGGTAATTTTTACCATCGTAATCCCATAACTGGCAGCCTTTTGCGCCAGCAATAACTAATGGGTTCAGGTTGCCCTGTGCAGACCATGAGTGAAATACATAAGAACGGTCCAGCTGACGCACATCGTTATTTGTTAGAAAATTCTCGCCCTGTAATGCCAGTTTCATACCTGCCCTCCTGAATCTTACGCTCAACATTTCGGTCAAAACCCTTGAATTCATCCTGACCCCGTAGCAACCAGACCAGGTAGAGCCAGAAGCAGATTTTTACTGTGACAAGAGGTGTCACAAGCCAGTCAGCCATCTGGCTCTGTCTCATGCCTTCACCGCTTCTTATAGTGCGGACTGACCCTTGCGTTATTTAGTCTTCTTTAAGGAGTGGAAAATGTCCGAAAAGCAGGTTGCCTTTATTACTGGAGCAACATCAGGTTTTGGTGAAGCAGCTGCCCATTATTTTGCAGAACATGGCTGGTCACTGGTGCTCAGCGGACGCCGCTTATCCCGGCTCGAAGCATTAAAAGATGCCCTGGCGGGAAAAGTACCTGTACATATTATTGAGCTTGATGTGCGAGATTCAGATGCAGTGAAAAGCGCAGTAGCCAGCCTGCCTGAAGAATTTGCCGATGTGAAAGCACTCATTAATAACGCCGGGCTGGCGCTTTCACCCATGCCGTCTCAGAAAGTTGATCTGGAAGACTGGCAAACCATGATTGATACCAATGTGAAAGGTCTGGTGAGCGTTACCCATGCATTGCTGCCAACACTGATTAAACACGGTGCCGGTGCCAGTATTATTAATATTGGCTCTATTGCTGGCCAGTGGCCCTACCCAGGCAGCCATGTATATGGCGCAACCAAAGCATTTGTGAAGCAGTTCAGTTATAACCTGCGTTGTGATTTGCTGGGAACCGGTGTGCGTGTAACCGACCTCGCACCAGGAATTGCGGAAACAGAATTTACGCTGGTGCGTACTAAAGGGGACCAGGCGGCATCAGATAACCTTTATCGTGGTACAACCCCGCTGAGTGCGCAGGATATTGCCGAACAGATGTATTACATCGCTACATTGCCGGACCACATGAATATCAACCGTATCGAAGTGATGCCAGTGCGCCAGGCATGGAACCCGTTTGCTATTGACCGTGATTAATAAAATAACGCCCGCTGAAACAGTGGGCGTTATGAGTAGCTACATGGCAATGTCACTCATCTTAGCGCGTGGTCGCCAAAAAGCGCTGCACACGTTCAGAATCCGGATTGGTGAAGAACTTCTCAGGTGCGGCTTTCTCAATCAGCACACCTTTTTCCAAAAACACCACCTGGTCTGATACCTGGCGGGCAAAATCCATCTCGTGGGTAACCACCACCATGGTGTACCCTTCCGCAGCCAGGGATTTCATAACCGCCAGAACTTCCCCAACCAGTTCCGGGTCCAGTGCGGATGTCGGTTCATCAAACAAAATCACTTCTGGTGACATCGCTAATGAGCGGGCAATAGCCACACGCTGCTTCTGCCCACCAGACAACGTGATGGGGTAGCTGTCTGCTTTATGGTTCATGCCCACTTTTTCCAGTTGTTTATGGGCAATCTCATTTGCTTCAGTACGTTTAAGGCCTTTGACGTGCAGTAATGCCTCTGTCACGTTTTGCAGCACGGTCAGATGCGGCCACAAATTAAAGCTCTGGAACACCATACCTACACGTTCACGCACTTTTGACAGCTCACGGTGAGACATGTGTTTGCCACTGTCATCCACCCCGATACGGCTACCAGAAATACGAATTTCACCGCGATCCGGCTGTTCCAGCCAATTCATGCAACGCAACAGCGTCGATTTACCAGAACCCGATGAGCCCAGAATGCTAACGACTTCCCCTTTTTGCACATCCAGATTGATATCACGTAACACTTCCACGTTATCGAATTGCTTCGAGAGATTTTTAACACTGACTGCCGCATTCTCAGGCATGGGTAATTCCTCGTTTCGCGCCATAGGTATTCAGGCGTTTAATCAATAACTCAAGCAGCACACTGACACCCCAATACAGGCCAATGGCAACAATAAATGCATTAAATGGAATAAAATAAGTCGCCTGGACACTGTTTGCTGCAGCCGTAATTTCCTGAACAGTAATAATGCACAGGAAAGCCGTATCTTTCAGGCAGATAATCAACTGGTTACCCATCAAAGGCAGTGCCCCGGAAAAAATATTCGGTGTAATAATCCGGGTAAACGTTTTATAACGAGAAAAACCTTGCGCAGTCGCCGCTTCTATGTACCCAGTAGAAAAAATCCTTCGCTGGCTACGTAAAATCTCATAAAAGTATGCACTGTGATAAATAATCAGTGAAACTAACCCGGCAGTCCAGGCATCCATACTAATGCCAATTTCAGGTAATCCGTAATAAAGTAAATAAGCCAGAATCAGGAAAGGTACTGCCCGCATCAGGCTTACAAAGTAGTGAATAATATTATTCAGCACTTTTGATTGCAGCTCGGTTAAGTACAACACTGTTGTACCGATGATAATTCCTGCAACCGCAGTAATAACGAACAACTCAAGGGTTGAAATAAACCCCTGGAGAAACAACTCTCGTGCTGACCAGACAATCGCCCATTGGTTCATAGCGTCTCCAAATACTCTGCTTTACCGCGCCAGGCGTTTCGCTTTACGTTCCGCCAAATTTTGTAATTTAAGCAGCACGCCAATAATGACCACGTACAGTAAACCCGCCGCTAAAATAGGTGACAACGGCTCATAGGTTACTGCGGAAATACGGTTCGTTACCCGGGTTAAATCCACCACGCCGATAACGGCAACTGCTGGGCTACCTTTAATTAAAAAGGACATTTCATTCACCAGCGCAGGCAGGCTTTCAATCCACATTTGGGGCAACATGATATAGCGAAAGTAAGTCCAGCGTTGCATCCCCACCGCTTCCGCCGCTTCTTTTTGCTCTTTAGGAAAATGGGTAAAGGCGTTACGCCAGATTTCTGCATTGAACGCAGATGTATTCAGTGTCAGCGCCACAATAGCGGCAATGCTTTTATCCAGATTAATACCGACCACTGGCAATGAGAGAAACAAAAACAAGACTAACGTCACCAACGGTGTGGCACGCGCCAGGCTGATATACAGCACCAGAATAGTGTCCACGACAGGGATCTTCATCATTCGGATAAACGCGATGACCAGACCAATCGACACCCCGAACAGGATAGCGATGCCGGAAATCCACAATGTCGCCCAGGCGCCTTCAAATAATAACTGCCACGATATCGCGTCCATTTAACGCTCCTTGATACTAAACAAGGCGCAACCCTGCAGGCTGCGCCCCAAGTATTACAGACCTGCTAACTTATGGAACTGCTCAGCACTGGTGATTGGTACAGTTGGCAGATCCGGGTAGGTTTCACCAAACCATTTTTTCTGCAACTCAGCCAGACGGCCGGTCTCACGCATATGATCCATAAATTTGGTCATATATTTCATCAGCTCGGGTGAATCTTTCGGGATTGGCCAGGCCATATAACCGGGGCCGGAAACAGCCAGGCCTTTAGCAAAAACTTTCGGTTTAGTTTTCACCAGGTCATTAACCGCAATAACCACGTCAATCACATAATCCAGACGTTTGTTAGCCAAATCTGCGAAGGCTTCTGGGTAAGACTGATATTGAACAACTGGCCCCAGTTCGCCCCCCTGTTTTTCCAACATGGCTTTCAATTCAGGCAAACGAGCTAATAATGCACTGCCAGCCTGAACACCAACTTTTTTACCAGACAAATCTTTAATGGTATTCAGTGAAGTATCCCCTGCACGCTTCACAAAATAATGCTGGGCAGAAGCCCATGGTGGCGTGAAATTAAAGACATTCAGGCGTTCATCGGTAACAACTGCGCCTGTCAGAGCCATGTCATACTGCCCGGTAGAAACAGATGCCAATAAACCTGTCCAGGGTAAAATACTTTGGTCTACATGGAATTTTGCGTATTTACGTAATTCATCCAACATGTCCTTGTTAAAGCCTTCGGCTTTACCATCTTTGATAAAGTTAAACGGCGCGTAATCGTCTTCCGTAACAACTTTCAATGTACCTGCTTTTTCAATTTCCGGTAAATCACGAGCTACAGCCTGCCAGCTAAAAGCCATTGCCAGCACTGCGGATAAAGTCAAAATGCCCAACTTACTCTTCATAGCGCCACCTTTTATATTTTCTGAAGCTTGATGGATTACGGGAAAGCGTCACCCGAATACGAAGCAAAATATGTGCCGGAAAAGAAATATCCTTACAAGAATATTTACGACCGGGTTACGTTTTACTCTAGGAAGGTTGTTTATCACCTGAACAGTGACAGTTTGGCTGTGCCGATGTGTCAGATAAACAGAACATGGTACGAAGATTGCTTAATTCATTACCTATTAAGCCGCCTGAGGACAAACACGATGAATCGTCATTATCTTCACATAGAATTTGACCGGTCACGTGGGTTGCAAGAACAAGTCAGAGAAACCCTGGTTAATGCCATTTTGAGTGGTATTTTCCCGGCCGACCAACCTCTGCCTTCCTGCCGCCAGCTAGCCTGCCAACTCAAGGTGTCACGAAATACAACAGCCCTGGTTTTTGAAGGGTTGGTGAACGATGGTTACCTGATTAGCCGGCCACGTAGCGGCTATTTCCTGCACCCGGATTACCAGGCATGCCAGTACAAAACCACAGCGACAGCACTTCCCACAGATAACACCGCACCACTTTGGAGCAACCGATTTAAAGTCGCCCCCAGCCAGCAAGAATCCATCATGAAACCCTCGGGCTGGATGCATTATCGCTACCCGTTTATCTATGGCCAGCCTAACACTGCTCAGTTTCCGTTAAGCCAGTGGCGGGCGGCTTCACGCTGGCTCAACAGTGGCGTGGCAGACCAGCGTTGGATAATTGATCATATCGATCAGGATGTCCCCATGCTGATTGAGCAAATTCGCACTCGTGTACTGCCAAAACGCGGAATACTGGCGGCGCCGGATGAAATTCTGATAACCATTGGCTCGCAGAACGCACTCTATTTGCTGACCCGTTTGTTGATGTCGTCGTCAACCCGCGTAGCAGTGGAAAACCCGGGCTACCGCGAAGCCATCAACACCTTTTTGCTGGGTGATGCGCAAATAATTCCCCATGATGTAGATGAAGAAGGTATTACCCTGAGCCAGCCCCCCTGCGATTACTACTACGTGACGCCAGGCCACCAGGTACCGACAGGCGTTACATTGAGTAGCCAGCGCCGCAAGGCATTGCTTGAGCATGTGACCCGCCATGACGCGGTAATTATCGAAGATGATTACGACTCAGAAAGTAACTTCACACTCAACCCACCGCCCGCACTGAAAGCCAGTGATAAACATGGCCGTGTGGTTTATGTCAGCAGCCTGTCCAAAGCACTGTCACCGGGGTTACGCCTGGGATTTATGGTAGCCGACCCTGAATTAATTGATGAAGCACGGGCATTACGCCGCCTGGTGGTTCGCCATGCGCCAACCAATATTCAGTACCAAATGGCGCATTTCCTGGCGCAAGGGTATTACGAAACACATTTACGCCGTTACCATGAAGATTCTGCACGCCGTTGGGAATTGCTGAACCGGTCGCTGGAAACCTGGCTGCCAGAGTGCCGCCCTATTCCCGGAAGTGAACACGCGAACGCCTTCTGGTTAAAAACGCCCGGCGGAATTAATACACAGCAGCTTACCTGGCGCGCTGCCCACGCGGGGGTATTAATTGAACCTGGTGCCCGGCATTTTCTGGATGCCAACCCACCAGAAACTTTCTTTCGGATGGGTTTTCACGCCATTTCACCGGAGAAAATTGCCCCCGGAGTGGAAGTGTTGCACGAGCAACTCGCGCAACTATAAGTGACAGAGAAAATATAACCGCTATTTACTTACCCGCCTTGATTAACGACTCAATTTCCCCGGCGAGCCGGATAAGTTGCCTGTCACTGCCACATGGCCCCATTAATGAAAGCCCCAATGGTGCCCCCTGCAAAGTTGCCAGAGGTAAAGTCACCTGAGGCCGACGAGTCAGCACGGCAATACTGAGTAAATCATGAGAGATACGGCGAATATGCTCGATTTCACTGTCACTGGTTGTCAGCAAAGGGGCAATATCCGGGACTGTCGGCATAATCAATACCCGGTTTCCCAGTTGTTCATTCCACCATTGAGTCACCTGTTCACGCACCATAACAGCTTCACTCACCTGGTTATCAGTAACCTGTTTTCCCCAGGTAAACCGGGCGGCAACATCGGGGCCCAAAACCAGCCCTTCACGCTCAATGGTTTCCCCCTGCGCCAGCCAGGATTCCCGCCCCTGAATAACCCGGAAAGCCAGATAGGCACTGTCAATATCAGGTAATTCCGCACTAATTTGGTGCATTCCACCCAAAGTCGAGCGAATTGCATCAATTAAGGGCAACAAACATTGCTGGCTGGCGGGAGGCAGGCGAGAGAATAAAGCAGGATGGATAGCCAGTGACGGTGAACTTAAATCAACCGTATCTTCTGGCAACAGCACATCACCTACCGCCGCAAATACAGCGGCTTCACGGGCAAACCACCCACAGGTATCCATTGATTCCGCCAACGGTTGGCAACCAGCCAGAGAAATACGCCCATGTGTCGGGCGAATACCAAACAAGCCGCAGTAACTTGCCGGTGTACGCACTGATCCACCCGTATCTGTCCCTAAAGCAAAGTCGCAGCACTGGTTAGAAACAGCAGAAGCCGAACCGGAAGATGACCCACCGGGAATACGCTCTGGTGCCGCGCCATTTACCGGCGTGCCATAGTGGTAATTATGGCCACTCATCGAGAACGCCATTTCGTTGGTATGAGTTTTACCAATAAATTGAGCACCGTTATCCAGCAACTGTTGTACGGCTGGCGCAGTTTGTTTACGAATACCGGACATAGCCAGAATATGGGGATTGCCCCCACCGGTGGGGTAGCCCTCAACATCAAACAAGTCTTTCACCGCAAAAGTTAACCCTGCCAGTGGCCCACTGGATGCTGATTTCACTGCAACAAACGGGTAAGGCATAAAAGCCCGTATGCTTTTTTCCAACATGGTTTATCACCTCTTTTTTAGGTTTATGCCAACTGAGTTGCCGTTTCTATTTCCGATTCCTGCACCAGTGAGCGCCAACGGTGGCAACTTACCCGATGGCGCTGCGCGGCATATTCAGTTTCAGGCACCGTTTGTGAACAGGTAGCATTGGCATGGGGGCAACGGCTGGCGAATGCGCAACCTTCAGGTAAATGAGCTAAATCAGGTGGAGCGCCCGGGATGCAATACAGCGCATCGCCTTTTTTCAAACCTGCTCTTGGGCGGCTGCCAAGCAACACCTGGGTGTATGGGTGGCGGGGATGTGCGAGGATGTCCTCCAGAGAAGCCTCTTCAACAATGCGCCCGGCATACATCACAGCAACCCGGTCGGCGATTTCGACTGCCGCGCCCATATCATGGGTGACAAAAATAATGGACAGCCCTTTCGCCTTTTGCAGTTCACGCAACAAAATCAGGATCTGAATTTGCACGGTAGCATCCAGTGCCGTTGTGGGCTCATCAGCCAGTAACAGGTTTGGGTTGCAGGACAAAGCCAGTGCAATCATGGCGCGCTGGCGCATCCCACCAGACATTTCATGGGGCCAGGCATCAAGGCGGCTTTCAGGGCTTGGGATCTTCACTTGTTGCAATGCAGACAGCGCCCTTTCCCGCGCCTGCGAACGTGACAAACCTTCGTGGCGGCGTAACCCTTCAATAATTTGTTGCCCCACGGTATACACCGGGTCGAAAGCCAGCAGAGGCTCCTGGAAAATCATCGCGGTTTTTGCACCACGGTACTGGCGCAATGCCGCTGAAGACATGTTCAGCACATCTTCGCCCCCGACATGAATCTTGCCGTTTATGCGTGTGCTATCTGGTGGGTGCAGGCGCATCAGCGCGCGTAATGTAACGCTCTTGCCCGAGCCAGATTCCCCAATCAGCGCCATCACCTCGCCTTTTTGAACATCAAAAGAGACGCCGTTTACCGCCTGGATGGTTTGCCCGCCACGTGTAAAAGTCACATGTAAATCATTCACTTCAACAAAGGCTTCATGCGGCACTGTGCACCTCCCGAACTGAAATTTCGCCATACCAGGGTGAGCCAGGCTGAGCCATCAGGCAGGCGGCCTGGTGGCCTTCACTCACCGCAGTCAACCGGGGTTTTACTTGTTGGCAAACGGGTTTTGCCTGTGGGCAACGGGTATGAAACCGGCAACCTGCCGGAGGTGAAATGGGGCTGGGAGGATCACCGGATAAAGGCGAAGCCAGGGTTCTTTGGTTAGGATCCATTGATGGCATGGAACTCAGCAGCGCCTGGGTATAAGGGTGAGCCGCGCCGGTAAACAATGCCTCAGCAGGCCCCACTTCCACCACTTCCCCAAGGTACATCACCAAAATCCGGTCGGATAACCAGCGGACAACATGCAAATCATGGCTGATAAACACATAGGTCAAATCCAGGGTGCGTTTTAAATCCTGCAATAGTGTCAGCACCTGTGCTTCCACGGATTTATCCAGCGCCGAGACAGCTTCATCAAGAATCACCATGCGCGGCTTCATTGCGAGAGCACGGGCGATGTTCACACGCTGTCGCTGGCCACCAGATAACTCATGGGGATAGCGCCCGGCGAAGCGCGCAGGCTCCAGCCCAACATGGGCCAATAAATAATGGGCATATTCACGGGCTTCACGCGCAGAAACACCATGTACCCGCTGCCCAAATGCAATGCTCTCTTCCATGGTCATACGGGGGTTAAGCGAAGCGTAACTGTCCTGAAAAACCATTTGTACCTGCCGGCGGTATGCTTTCATGGACAGTGCCGCAGAACCAACACTCTGCCCGTCAAACACCAGTTCGCCTTTATCCTGGGTGAGCAACTGCATTAATAGCCGGGCAGTAGTAGATTTACCACAACCAGACTCCCCCACCACACCCAGTGTTTCCCCTTTTTTGACTTCAAAATTAACGTCATCAACAGCCTGAACCTGCACACGACCTTTTGCGCTGCGAACCGGGAAATACTTCACCAACCCGGAAACACGTAACAGGGGCTGTGCTGGCCCGCCGATGTCCTGATTATGAAAAGGTTGCATCCGTTACTCCTTAATGGCCATGGCTGAACGCAGGCGATCAGCAAGAATATTGAAGGAGATAGACGTGATGAAAATCATCATGCCTGGTAAAGCCGCTACCCAGGGCTGGGTATAAATTGCCGTGCGCAATGTATTGAGCATCAGCCCCCATTCGGGTTCTGGTGGCCGTACTCCCAGGCCGAGAAAAGAGAGGCCAGATGCCAGAATCATGCACACTGAAATTAACCCGGTAGAGAACACAAATACCGGCCCGAGGACATTGCCCAGCACCTGAACGCGAATAATGGTAAAGGCGCTCGCCCCAGTAGCCCTTGCCGCATCGATATAATCCATATTGCGCACTTGCGCGGTAACACTTTCAGCAATACGGGCAACCTGGGGCACAAACACCAGGGTCAGGGATAACAACGCATTCCCAATCCCGGCCCCCAACGCGCCAGATAACGCAATGGCCAGCAAAACGGAGGGAAAAGCATAAAAGACATCCACAGTGCGCATAATGGCACTGTTGACCCAGCCTCCGGCATACCCGGCCACGATGCCTATCGTACCGCCGATAAAAAATGCCAGGATTACCGGCATAATCCCCATAAACAGCGATAACCGCGTACCCAGAATCAACCGTGACAGCATGTCTCGCCCCAGTTCATCAGAACCCAGGGGGAAACCATCAGTCCCAATGGGTTTAAGGCGCAAAAACATGGATGTTTGGTAAGGGTCTTTGGTTATCAGCCAGGGGCCAGCCAGGGCTAAAAAGAGCAAGGCCACAATGATGGCAGCGACAAACATACCGCCGGGGTCTTTTGCCAGCCTTAGGGCAACACCAGACCAGTAACCATCTGAAGCTGGCACAACAGGCAATGAATCAGGTGCTTTTGGTGTCACAGAATCAACCATCCTCAGCTCCTTTTAATTCGCGGATCAAGTGCAGACTGGAGCATGTCCACCAGCAAGTTCAGCAACACAAAAAACAGCGCCAGAACCCAGATAGTTCCCTGTAACAGCGGTAAATCACGCTGGAAAATTGCCGTGTTGAGCAACATCCCCGTGCCGGGCCATGAGAATACCGTCTCAACCAGGATTGAACCGCCCATCAGGTAACCGACTTGCAACCCCATCACAGCCAGGGCGGTTGGCGCAGCATTTTTCACTACGTGGCAAAAAATACTCGCTTCGCTCAACCCTCTTGCCCGTAACCCAGTAATAAACTCCTGGCTCAGCAAGTCTGCGACCTGGGAACGCACAGTGCGGGCAATAATTCCTGTGGGGATAACAGATAACGTAATGGCCGGTAGCAACATAAATTGCAGATGTTCCCAGTCCCACGCCCAGCCCACTTCACCAATTGGCCCACCGCCAGTGGCTGGTAACATCGACAGTTTTACGCTGAAAATAATCACCAGCAGCATGCCCAACCAATAGTGCGGAACGCTGACCCCAAACACCGATAACACCGAGGCAAACCGGTCGACCAGGCTGTTACGGTAATAACCGGCGACAAACCCAAACAGGCTTCCCAGCAAAAAACCAACCAGCGTTGCCAGCACAGCCAGGCGCAGCGAGTACGTTACCGCCGTCATTACCTCGCTGAATACTGGCCGCCCGGTGGCAACGGACATACCTAAATCGCCATGTAATGCCCGCCACAGCCAGTGGACAAACTGAACCGGTAGTGGTTTATCAAACCCATAAGCCTGCATCAGACTACGACGTAGTGCTTCTGAAGCGTCTGGCGGCATAACGGAAACCAGCGGGTCGCCGGGGGCAATCTGTACCAACAGGAAACAGATAATCGCCACCCCCAGCATGGTGGGAACCGCCAGCAATACTCGGTAAAAGACAGACCGAAACATGCTTCCCTCCTGAATTTTCAGTTACTCTTTTTTGCTCACCAGCGCGAGGTCGATAAACCAGCTTTGCGGCTGTACAACCCCGGTCACAGCAGGTGAAATTGCCCGCGGGCCAACATCATGGGCAACAAACAGGAACGGAACCTGATCCACCAGCTCGGTGTGTAGCGCAGCAGCGGCTTTATTCATTTCATCCGCACTGAAGGCATTTTTCACCGCCGTTGCCAGTTTTTCAGTTTCAGGTGTGGCGAAATAACCCCAGTTAGTGGCAACAGGTGGGAAGGCTTTCGCCGTTGAGAAACGGATCATGCCAAAGTAAGGATCGAGTGCAGCGGCGCTGACGTTGATCGCATCAATACCTTTGGCTGCCGGATCTTTTGCCCCCAACCGCCAGTTGGTAAACAAGGTATTCCACTCCTGAACTTTGATATCCACGTTGAAATAGCAACTTTTCAGGCTTTGCTGGATGTATTCGTTCATGGGGAGCGGTTGCATCTGCCCAGAACCCGATGCAGAAGTCGCGACAGTCACATGCAGTGGTTTACTGGCGCTGTAGCCAGCTTCTTCCATCAACTTACGTGCAGTATCGGGGTCATATTTGATTTTGAAGGTGGGGTTGCCATGCCAGGGGTTGCCGGGTTCGTAAACGCCAGTCGCCGCTTCCATGTAGCCACCGAGATAATTTTTTAGCTCCGCACGGTTGATACACAGGTTAGCCGCCTTGCGCACCCGAATATCCAGCCAGGGGGAGCCTTTCAGGAATGAGAACTGCCAGGGCCAGACATGGGGCTGAATATTGGCGTAAATTTTGTAGCCCTGAGCTTTTATTTGGTCGAGCGCATCTGGTGCTGGCGCTTCTATCCAGTCTACCTGTTTTGACAGCAGTGCTGCGGTACGCGCATTGGCTTCCGGCAGCGGGATCAGCACAACTTTATCCACTTTTGGAATACGTGCTTTGTTCCAGTAGTTGGGGTTCTTTTTCAGGATCAACTGCTGGCGGGGAACCAGTTTTTCCAGTTCAAACGGGCCGCTACCGACAGCATGTGCGGCAAACTCAGTCCAGGCCGTTTTGCTACGTGTGGCAACATCGCCATCAGAAGCCGGGATAGCCGCATAGATTTTCTGCCAGGCAGTGGGCGAAACAATAAACAGATTCGTGAGGTTGTAAGGCAGGAGCGCATCCGGTTCTGATGTGGTGAGGGCGACGGTGTAATCATCAATTTTAGTGGCCCCACGCAGCGTTGGCATACGCGATAAAGTATTGCCAATCTGGCCTGGTGCGTATTGCACCGCGGTTTTATCCAGCACCTTGTTAACGTTCCAGACAATAGCATCTGCATTAACTGGTGTACCATCATGGAAGGAAGCATCGTGGCGCAGAGTAAAGATCCACCGCGTGTGATCATCCGGGTCAACATGCCATTCGGTTGCAAGCCCTGGCACCAAACCACTGGGTTTTTCGCCTTGCGACAGATCCCACTCAACCAGTGAATCGTATAAAGGGATCCCGGTAAAACGGTTACCTTCATAGCCCTGATCTGGCTGGCCCAGAGTCAGGGGAATATCCGCTGCGGTCATAGCAATCCGCAGCGTTGACGCATTTACCAGTGAACTACTCAAAAGCGCCAGAGAGCCCAGCGCCAGTGCGAACTTACTTTTACGGCCCGGAAAAGATAATTTCAGCATGTTGATGTCCCTGTTAAATAAATGACAGGAAACATCGAGCAAAATATGTACCAAATGGTGAAAAATCGAGAAATAACTCATAAAACAATGAAATAAGATCATTGTCTTATGTTTACAAATAATTAACGGCTGCAACAGATAACGGCAACTTATGGCAGGGTTGTGCAAGCGCACTATCGCAGTGAACTCGTTGCACCAATAGCCAGTATTAAAAAAGTAAATATATGTTATTTATAGAAAACATATAATAATAAAATCATTCATAATATTGCCCGTCACCCGACCGCCTGGCAGTGAATTGGCCGGGGGAAGTCGATAAACTGGCGACTCGGGTATTTCCGGTACATGAATACTCAGCACTCTGGGGATAGCACCCCGACAGCATCCTGCAACCGTTCTGCCCGGTATTTCACCATGTCAGCAATTTGCGCGTTACTTTCCACCAGTTGTGCATTGCTGGCGGTAATGCCATCCAGTGCCGTCACCACTTCGGTCAGCCCGGATAACCCTGAAGCTTGTTCGCGAGTTGCCTGGCTGATGCGGGTAATCAATTGGGTAACGTTTTGTACCCGGTCCACAATATCCTGAATGGTTTTCCCTGCCTGGTGAACCTGTACGGCACCGGATTCAACTTTACTGGAACTTTCTTCAATCAATTGGCGAATTTCATTGGCTGCAGACGCGCTACGTTGCGCCAAATGGCGTACTTCCTGTGCCACAACTGCAAACCCTTTACCCTGCTCACCTGCCCGAGCGGCTTCAACAGCCGCATTCAGTGCCAGAATATTTGTCTGAAACGCGATGTCGTTAATTAATGAAGTGATGGTACCGATTTGCTGAGTGCTGTCGGCAATATCATCCATGGTAGTGATCACGGTTTTCATTGCCTGCCCACCGCTTTGTGCAACCTGGCTTGCATCTGAAGAGAGTTGGTTTGCCTGCTCTGCGGTGTGTGAGTTTGACTGCACTGTCTCTGCCATCTGGTTCATTGTCGTGACTGTAGTCTGAACATTGTCTATCGATTGCTGTGTACGCTGGTTCAGGTCTTCATTGCTCTTTGCAAGATCTTCACTGCCCTGACGCACGGTGTTGATTTGCTGGGTAACATCATTCATTAACCAACGGCACATTAGCCCAAGTTGGCCAATAGCACGCAAAGTACGGCCTATTTCATCTGCACGGTGCATATGGCGTATTGATTGCCGATCCCCGGTGGCGACCTCCAGTGCCTGGTTAGCCACATCTTCTACTGGCCGGGCCACCTGCCAGACCATCATTCCCATTCCCGCCAGCATAACCAGTGCCGCAGTCACTAATTCAGCCAGCAACATCATACCCCGCTCACCTTGCAAGACGGTCAGCAGTGCAAATAAGGCCCACAATGAAGCGAATACCCCGCTTATGCGCTGGCGTATTGAAAGGCGTGGCAATATTCCCGACAAACCTTTTCCCAGCACCAGGCCTTTGAAAATCCGCTTTTTACTATTGCCCTGATTGAGTGAGCGATACAAAGATTCAGCCCCGGCGATTTCATCACGGCCAGCAGCGACTCGTATCGACATATATCCGGTTACCTTACCGCCTCTTTTCATTGGGCAGACATTGGCGCGAACCCAGTAATGGTCGCCATCTTTACAGCGGTTTTTCACTATTCCGGTCCAGGGTTCACCTTTACGTAGTGTCGCCCACATATCGGCGAATGCCGCTTTGGGCATATCAGGATGGCGCAAAATATTGTGTGGGCTGCCCGTAAGCTCATCCAACTGGTAACCACTGATATTCACAAAATCATCATTAGCATGAGTAATGTAGCTATTGAGGTCTGTGGTCGACATCAGTGTGGCTGAGCTTTCCAGATTTTTTTCTGTCTGGGTTACTGGGGGGCGAGAAGTCATGTTCAGCTCCGAAAAAACAGTTGCCTGTTTGTTAAAAACATTCCAATGAATTGTTATTTCGGCGCTGAAAAATTTATCTTTAGGTTTATTGTGTGACAACCATCTCATTTATCTACTAATAAGATCGGGTTACTCCCATAGACATGGCTGTAACCGGCATATCCACCAGTTATTTAAAGAATAGAATAATTTCATTAAGTTACTATGTAGCTGTAGTAATAATTAACTATATGGATATTACTTATTTTCATAGATTACTTGTTCATTATGACTTTATCTCAAGAGCTAAAAGCCCTAACGTTATGTGAACAATAATGTCAAAACGTTAATTGGGATGATTATGCGCAAGAAATACCTTCCTGCTGTATTGCTGGCAGCACTCTCTGCCAGTATTTTTTCTGTTCAGGCTGCCACACCCCCCAATACCCTGGTTGTTGCCCAGGGGCTTGATGACCTTGTCAGTCTTGACCCTGCTGAAGCCAACGAATTGTCGAGTATTCAAACCATTCCATCTTTATACCAACGCCTGGTACAGGCTGACCGGGATAACCCAGAAAAAGTCATTCCAGTGCTGGCTGAAAGTTGGAAAGCTGATGCGGCCAGCAAAACACTGACGATAGCGCTGCGTGATGGTGCGGTATTTGCCTCCGGCAACCCGGTTCGCCCTGAAGATGTTATTTGGTCATATACCCGGGCTATTACTCTGAATAAATCCCCGGCTTTTATTCTGAATGTTCTGGGCTGGTCGCCGGAGAATATTGCCAAACAATTTAAGAAAGTCGACGACCACACGCTGCAGATTCACTGGACTGCAGATGTCAGCCCGGCCGTTGCCTTAAATATTCTGTCCACGCCGATTGCTTCTATTGTGGATGAGAAACAAGTGGCCTCTCACGCCAAAAATAGTGATTTCGGTAATGCATGGCTGAAAATGCATTCAGCAGGGAGTGGCCCGTACAGCATGAGGGTTTACCAGCCTCATCAGGCGATCGTTCTGGATGCCAATGCTTCCTCGCCTGGCGATAAAGCTAAAATGGCGCACATTATTATCAAGAATGTTCCAGACCCAGCCGCTCGCCGTCTGTTAATCCAGCAAGGTGATGCCGACATTGCCCGTGACCTGGGCGCAGACCAGACCAGCGCGCTGCAAGGTAAACCGGGCGTGAAAGTGCTGAGCATTCCTTCTGCAGAACAGAACTACCTGGTCTTTAATACCGGTAACAGCGCCAATCCACTACTGAAGAACCCGGCATTCTGGGAGGCGGCTCGTTGGCTGGTTGACTATAAAGGCATTACTCAAGACTTGCTGAAAGGCCAGTATTTTATTCACCAGAGCTTCCTGCCAGTTGGTTTACCTGGCGCCATCGAAACTAACCCCTTCCATTTTGATCCGGAAAAAGCCAAAGCTATTTTGAGCAAAGCAGGGATTAAAGACGCCCACTTTACGTTGGATGTAGAAAACAAACCGCCATTTATTACTATTGCCCAATCTATGCAGGCCAGTTTTGCTCAGGGTGGGGTAAAAGTAGATTTACTGCCTGCCGCGGGTAGCCAGGTGTATGCGCGAGTGCGGGCCAAACAACACCAGGCCGCCATTCGTTTGTGGATCCCGGATTACTTTGATGCACACTCCAATGCCAGTGCATTTGCCTACAATGATGGCAAATCCAGCACTGTCGCCGGTTTGAATGGCTGGATGAACCCTGAACTGAATAAGCAGACACTGGCTGCTGTCGCTGAAGCTGACCCTGCCAAACGGCTGTCTATGTACCAACAGATGCAGGAAAAGTTACAGCACAATTCACCTTATGTATTTGTTGACCAGGGGAAAACCCAGGTGGTGGTACGCGATAACGTGAAAGGCTACCAGCAAGGGCTTAACGCCGATATGGTGTATTACGACCGCGTAACTAAATAATTCTGGTCTCTTTACCCGCACAGAGCGGCACTCCACTCTGTGCGGGTTTATCTTTGGTTCTGGCTTACCCGAATAGAGTTTTTTCATGTCAGCGACACCATTTTCTCCAGGCGCGAGACGACTGCGCCAGATGTTGTTAACCCTCGCGCAAAGTGGATTCACATTGGTCTTGACGTTACTGGGCCTGCTGGTTATTACCTTTTCACTTTCTGCTCTTTCCCCCGTTGACCCGGTGTTACAGATAGTGGGTGACCACGCCAGTGTTTCGACTTATCAGCAAGTACGCCATCAGTTAGGGCTGGACCAGCCGCTGGTCATGCAATTCTGGCACTACTTTGTCAATTTACTGCATGGTGACCTGGGCACAGCCAGTGCAACCGGGCAGCCTGTGCTGCAGGATCTATTATCGGCATTTCCGGCGACGCTGGAACTGGCTACGCTGTCACTAATTGTTGGTGCGGTGGCTGGGATTATATGCGGAGTCTTGTGCGCCCGTTATGCCGGTTCGTTTTTTGATACCGTGATTCGTACCCTCACGTTACTGGGTAACTCCGTTCCCATTTTTTGGCTGGGGTTGCTGATGCTGTCACTGTTTTACGCGCGCCTGCAATGGAGCGCAGGTCCTGGCCGGTTGGATGATATTTACCAGTACAGTGTTGAACCCCGCACAGGGTTCGCTCTGATTGATACCTGGCTTTCCGGTGACCCTGAAGCCTTTCGCAATGCGCTCAGCCACCTGGTGCTACCTGTCAGTCTGTTAGGGTATTACGCACTGGCCAGCATTACCCGCCTGACCCGTGCCGCCTGTTTAAGTGAGCTGGGGAAAGAATACATCACGCTTGCCAGAGCAAAAGGCGCCAGCGAGATGACGATTCTGTGGCGACATGTACTCCCCAATATTCGCGGTACATTACTGACAGTGCTCGCCCTGGTATGGACCAGCCAGTTAGAAGGCGCAGTCCTGACCGAAACGGTCTTTTCCTGGCCCGGTATTGGCCGCTACCTGACAACAGCTCTGTTTGCCGGAGACACCAAAGCGATTATGGGTGGCACGCTGGTTATCGGCGTTTGTTTTGTCCTTATCAATAATCTGACTGACGTGCTGGTTCGCGTCACCGACCCGAGGACACACTAATGCCTGCTTCACTATTTTGGCGCCGTTTATTGCGCTCCCCTTCTGCGATTGCCGGGCTGGTGGTTGTGGTGCTACTGGTGGCTATTGCTCTCTTTGCCCCCTGGCTGGCACCGACAGACCCAAATTGGCAAAATGCCGCCGACCGCCTGGCCGCACCTGGCTTACACCACTGGCTGGGCACTGACAGCTATGGCCGAGATATGCTTTCCCGCCTGTTGTATGGCGCACGTCCGGCGCTTGGCCTGGTGTTACTGGTCAGCATTATCACTTTGCCGCTTGGTCTGATAGTCGGCATTGTTTCTGGCTACTATGGTGGCTGGTTGGAACGTGTGTTGATGCGGATTACCGATATCGTTATGTCCATGCCACGCCTTATTCTGGCTTTTGCTTTTGTTGCTATGCTCGGGCCTGGCCTGGTCAATGGTGCACTGGCACTGGCGCTCACTACCTGGCCTGCTTATGCCCGCCAGGCTCGCAGTGAAATACAGCGTTTACGTAACAGTGATTACCTTGCCGCCGCAGAGATGATGGGCGTGCGGGGAAGACGCCTGCTGGCTGGCCATATTTTACCTCTGTGCCTGCCTTCCGCTATTGTACGCCTGGCGTTGGATCTGGCCGGGATCATTCTGGCCGCCGCAGGGTTAGGGTTTCTTGGGCTGGGTGCCCGCCCTCCTATGGCTGAATGGGGCGCAATGATAGCCGATGGTATGCAGGTTATTTTCGATCAATGGTGGATAGCCGCAGCCCCTGGCGCGATCATTCTTATCGCCAGCCTGGCATTCAACTTACTGGGCGATGGCTTACGTGACGTTCTGGAGCCACAACATGACTGAACAGTTTATTCATGTCGACAAGCTTAATGTTGATTATCCGGGTGCCCGGGTTGTCAGTTCTCTGTCATTTTCTCTCGGCCAGGAGCGGCTTGCTTTAGTGGGAGAATCAGGCTCGGGAAAATCCATGACAGCAAGAGCACTAATGGGGCTGGTACGTAAACCAGGCCAGGTCAGTGCCCAGTCTTTACAGGTACTCAACCAGGACGCGCTGTCTCTCTCACCAAAACAATGGCAACAACTGCGTGGCAACCAGGTTTCTATGGTGCTGCAAGACCCGCGTTATGCGCTCAACCCGGTACAAACGGTATTACAGCAAACCCAGGAAGCCCTGACATTGCACCAAAAACTTCCTCGCAAAGCCCGCCTGGAGCATATCAAAGCACTGATTGATGCTGTTGGCCTTCCTCAGACGGTTTTGTCACGCTACCCAGGGGAATTATCTGGCGGGATGGGGCAACGCGTCATGATTGCCATCGCACTGATGAACTCTCCCCGCGTGCTTATTGCAGATGAACCAACTTCCGCCCTGGATGCCCGCCTGCGCGATCAAATTCTCACGCTGCTGGTTGAACAATGTGAGCAACGTAAAATGGGAATGTTACTGATAAGTCACGATTTGCCATTAGTGGCAGCGCACTGCCATCGGGTGATGGTGATGTTCCAGGGCCACCTGATAGACACCATGCCTGCTGCCGAACTCCCGAAGGCGACTCATCCTTACACTCGTACGCTCTGGACTTGCCGCCCAAGTGCAGAAAGCTGGGGCCATTCACTTCCCACTCTGGACCGCAGCCAAATCTGGCAAGGAATTCCTCATGGCAATGATTAATGTTGACCAGCTTAAGGTTGTGTTTCCGATAAAAGGCGGCGTTAAAACTGCCGTCTCCGGTGCAACATTTGCAATTGAAGAAGGTGAAACATTTTCTTTGATTGGCGCTTCAGGTTGCGGGAAATCCACCATTTTGCGTGTTCTGGCAGGTTTGCAGCGTGAATGGCAGGGGGCTGTGTCGTTGATGGGGAATTCACTTACGCCAGGACAGGTATTTCGTGGTGATTTGCGGCGTAATGTCCAAATGGTATTTCAGGACCCGTACGCCTCACTTCACCCAAACCATACGCTGTGGCGCACGTTGTCTGAGCCATTAACTATTCATGGCGAGCCGGTAAACCGTAAGCAAGTGTTAGGTATGCTGGAAGAAGTCGGGCTGCCAGCCAGTGCTATAGACCGTTACCCACACCAGCTATCTGGCGGGCAACGGCAACGCGTTGCTATTGCCAGGGCTTTGCTGTTGCGCCCACGGATTTTGTTACTTGATGAGCCTACTTCGGCACTGGATATGTCTGTTCAGGCAGAGATTCTTAATTTGTTAAACCGCCTGAAAGCAGAACACGGCATGACTTATGTGCTGGTCAGCCATGATGCCGACGTTATTGCTCATATGTCAGACCGTGCCGCATTTATTAGTGAGGGGAAAATTCAGCGTTTGTACTCACGCCAGGACCTAAGCCAGGGCATTCACCAGCAGGTTGGTGCGTGATATTAATCAATTGCCCCATCTCTGACATATAAATACAACGGTTACGCCCTGTGTTTTTCCCGTGGTACATTGCTTTATCTGCACGGCCAATTGCGTCGTGCAGTGATTCCCCTTCTTTCAGCCCCACTATTCCGCCCGTCGCGGTGACACTCAGAGGCTCCTCTCCCAGGATAACTGGCTGGCTTTCCAAATAGCGGCACAGCCTTGCTGCACACTGGCAGGCTTCTTTGCCCGATGACGCTTCAATCAGCATAATGAACTCTTCACCGCCAAAACGGTAAACAGACTCATGACTCCGTGCACCACTGCGTAAAATATCCGCTACACGGCGTAATACTTCATCGCCGGCATTATGGCCCCAGTTATCATTAATCGATTTAAATCTGTCTATATCCATTAATAAAATGAATATTGTTTTCCCACCATGCTGATTTCTTTTCTGCATTAATGCAAAGTCGCTATAAAGTAAATGCCGCAAAGGAAGACCGGTAAGCGTATCCAAATGATTACGGCTTTCGAACAAATATTCTTTATATTTATCGATGCTATTAATAAACAATTGCTGTGCATGATGATAATTACTCAATATTACCGGGCTAACGGTTTTATTAAGTATTGCCTGAAGCAAGTCACGGGCTCTGTCATGCATAATCACATGGGCATAATAGATACGTGATACCAGTTCAGCAGCTGGCTGGTTTTCCTGGAGATTGCTGTTGATCCAGCCGCTGAAGTGACAATGCTGGTGAGCTGAGGGGTGCAGAATGGCTTCATCCGCTTGCCCCCCTAACAGCGCTAACTCAAGCAGTTTACCTGCCCATTCATAATGGCTTTTTATCGCCTGATTCAACGCAATTAAATCATTATCTATTTTAAAAATCATCTGCATACGGATTCCCTTAACTTTACCTATGCCTATCCAGGGCAACAAAAGCAGAATAAAGATACTACAGTTATTTCCACACTCGATAAATTTTCTAAAAAATAGCATTCATGACAAACGGCAATATTAACTGAAGTTAAATGGCCTCCCGTTCCTGGCGGCTTTAACACAATTCTCTGCCAGTCATCAAATTACATGCCCAAGTATCGGTTGCACCAAAATGGTTCAAATTGCTCTGAAACAGGGAAAAAAACATGTATTAAAGATTTTTTACCATTTTTTATTTTACAGATACCGTACGTAACACAGTATTAACACCAGGCAATACTCTACAACTAGAGATTTAAAACCGCCCTCTCTCTGTTTATCAGTGCAAAATCGTGATTTTTATTGTGCGCGACGATATGGCGTAAACCCTGCAATACTTAATCCAGTATCGTGTGATACGCCGCACCAAAGGAGCACATTTTGAACAGGTTACCTTCCAGCGCGTCGGCACTCGCTTGCTCAGCGCACGCATTGAACATCATTGAAAAGACCACCCTCGATCACGAGGAAATGAAAGCACTTAATCGAGAGGTAAGAGAATACTTTAAAGAGCATGTAAACCCCGGTTTTCTGGAGTATCGCAAATCAGTTACAGCCGGCGGGGATTACGGGGCCGTAGAATGGCAGGCGGGAAGTTTGAATACGCTTGTCGACACCCAGGGACAGGAATTTATCGACTGTCTTGGTGGGTTCGGAATCTTTAATGTAGGGCACCGTAATCCAGTCGTTGTTTCCGCCGTTGAGCAACAGCTCGCAAAACAGCCACTGCATAGCCAGGAATTACTTGATCCCCTGCGTGCATTACTGGCAAAAACTCTTGCTGCACTGACCCCTGGAAAACTCAAATACAGCTTTTTCTCCAACAGTGGAACGGAATCTGTTGAAGCCGCACTGAAGCTGGCAAAAGCGTATCAGGGTAAACGTGGTAAATACACGTTTGTGGCAACCAGTGGCGCTTTCCATGGCAAATCTTTGGGTGCGCTCTCCGCCACAGCGAAATCCACTTTCCGTAAGCCATTTATGCCATTAGTGCCAGGTTTCCGTCATGTGCCGTTTGGTGACATTGACGCCATGCGTACCTTACTGAGCGAATGCCAGAAAACCGGTGACGATGTTGCTGCCGTGATTCTGGAGCCTGTTCAGGGTGAAGGCGGTGTTATTCTGCCACCTGAGGGCTATCTGAGCGCAGTGCGTAAGCTGTGTGATGAATTCGGGGCACTGATGATTCTGGACGAAGTGCAAACCGGTATGGGCCGGACTGGCAAAATGTTCGCCTGCGAACATGAAAATGTGCAACCTGACATTTTATGCCTGGCTAAAGCGCTTGGCGGTGGTGTTATGCCTATTGGGGCAACCGTTGCCACGGAAGAAGTGTTCTCTGTACTGTTTGAAAACCCCTTCCTGCATACCACAACATTTGGTGGTAACCCGCTGGCCTGTGCTGCGGCGTTAGCAACCATTAATGTTTTGCTGGAAGAAAACCTGCCTCGTCAGTCTGCTGAAAAAGGTGCGTTATTACTGGAAGGCTTCCAGGCGCTGGCAGCGGACTACCCGGAACTCATTACCGAGGTCCGCGGTAAAGGGATGTTGATGGCCATTGAGTTTACCCATAACGATATTGGCTATAACTTCGCCAGTGAAATGTTCCGCCAACACATTCTGGTCGCCGGTACGCTTAATAATGCGAAAACTATTCGTGTTGAGCCACCACTGACACTGGAACTGTCGCAGTGTGAACAAGTTCTTAAAGCCGCGAAAGTGGCGCTGGAGCACCTGTCGGTGTTACAAGAGCCAGAAGACGACGCAGCATAATATGCCTCCGGGCACACGCATGATGTGCCCGGACATTTCTTTTTCCCCACCAGTTATTTGAATCCCATCACAATCGTTTTACCTGACACTGTGCATCAGGCATTTGCCAGCTAAATTAATAACTCATCCGACCACATAACAAAAACGGAAAAAATGATGAGCTATCCATCGCTGCTGTCCCCCCTTAATTTGGGTTTCACTACACTAAAAAACCGGGTGCTTATGGGGTCAATGCATACGGGGTTGGAAGAACACCCTGATGGCCCTGCAAGGCTGGCTGCTTTTTATGCCGAGCGGGCAAAGCACGGCGTGGCACTGATTGTGACTGGTGGTGTCGCGCCCTGCCCTTCCGGGGTCGCTATGGCGCAAGGTGCCACGCTTGATACTGAACACCACCTCAAGGATCACCAGGCCATTACCGATGCCGTCCACCAGCAGGGTGGGAAAATTGCTTTACAGATTCTGCATACTGGGCGTTATAGCTACCAACCACACCCGGTGGCTCCGTCGGCCATTCAGGCACCCATTAACCGCTTTAAACCCCATGCGTTAACCCATGAAGAGATATTGGCGCTGATTAATGATTTTGCACACTGTGCTGAACTGGCACAAAAAGCGGGCTATGACGGCGTGGAAATAATGGGTTCTGAAGGGTATTTAATTAATGAATTTCTTGCAGCCCGCACCAATCAACGTGACGATGAATGGGGTGGTGACTGGCCCCGCCGTATGCGCTTTGCAACAGAGGTTGTCTCTGCTGTGCGCAAGGCTGCCGGGGATAAGTTTATTATTATTTACCGGCTTTCGATGCTCGACCTGGTGGAAGGTGGCAGCACCTTTGATGAAACATGTGCGCTTGCCCGCGCCATTGAACAGGCGGGCGCAACGCTGCTTAACACCGGTATTGGCTGGCATGAAGCGCGTATTCCCACTATCGCAACATCGGTTCCTCGTGCCGCCTTTACCTGGGTGACGCGTAAACTCAAAGGTAAAGTTGCCATTCCACTGATAACCACCAACCGTATTAATGACCCGGATGTTGCAGAGGCCGTTATACGCGATGGCGACGCAGATATGGTTTCGATGGCACGCCCATTCCTTGCAGATGCTGAATTTATTTCAAAAGCAGCAAGTGGGCGCAGTGATGAAATTAATACTTGTATTGCCTGTAATCAGGCCTGCCTTGACCAAATCTTCATGGGGAAAATCACCTCTTGCCTGGTCAACCCTCGCGCCTGCCACGAAACGGAGTTGCCTCTGCGTCCGGCAGCCGGGAAACGCAGGCTTGCTGTTGTTGGTGCGGGCCCCGCAGGAATGGCCTTCGCGGTAAATGCCGCGATGCGCGGGCACCATGTCACGTTATTTGACCAGGCTCACGCCATTGGTGGGCAATTCAATATAGCTAAAGAAATCCCCGGTAAAGAGGAGTTCCGGGAAACATTACGTTACTACCAACGTATGCTGGCACTGCATCATGTTGATGTACGCCTGGGGGAACGGGTTACGCCAGAGCTGTTAACCGAATGGCAAGAGGTTGTACTGGCGACAGGAGTGGCACCACGCACACCAGATATTGATGGCATTAACCACCCTTGCGTGTTGAGTTACCTTGAGGTACTGAGAGACAAGAAACCTGTTGGGCGGCGTGTCGCTATTATTGGTAGCGGAGGTATTGGCTTTGATACCGCTATGTACTTAAGCCAAAACGGGGCAGCCACCAGCCTTGATGTGGCGCGTTTTTGCCAGGAATGGGGAATAGATACATCACTCCAGCATGCAGGCGGAGTGATTCCAGATGCAGCTTACCAACCAGAGAACCCACGTGAAATCATTATGCTGCAACGCAAAAACAGCAAGCCTGGCGAGGGGTTGGGAAAGACAACCGGCTGGATCCACAGAACGACTTTGCAGCAGCGCGGCGTCAAAATGCTGGCTGGTGTGCAATATCTGCGGATTAACGATGCGGGTTTACATATCCGTTGCGGAGAAGAAGAACAAATACTGGCAGTGGATAATGTGATTATCTGCGCGGGGCAGGAGCCACTGCGGGCATTATCCGAACCATTAAAAGAGCAGGGAAAACAAGTACACCTGATTGGCGGATGTGATGTGGCAACCGAGCTTGATGCCCGGCGGGCCATAGCGCAAGGCACCCGCCTCGCGCTGAGCTTGTGATCAGTATTGTTTGCGGGTTTTCACAGCCCGCAATACAACAAATTTTTTGTTGGTAGCCAGCGTGGTGCAATTACCGAACACACGCTTCAGTTTGACGTAATAATCCAGGTGGCGGTTGCCTACAATGCGCAATTCGCCGCCATATTTCAGGCAACGGCGGGCATCATTAAACATCTGCCAGGCAATATTATCTGTAATCGCATTTTGTTGGTGAAACGGCGGGTTGCACAGCACTGCATCAAACTGATTAGCTTCCAGCCCCGCCAGCGAGTTATTCACCAGGTAAACAGAGCGCTCCATATCACCGGGCAGGTTTTCTTGCACATTTATACGGCTGGAAGCCACCGCCATTGAGGACTCGTCAATGAATGTCACTTGCGCCTGCGGGTTTTTGTGCAGCAAAGACAGGCCAATCACGCCATTTCCGCAACCTAAATCGACCAGGCTGCCTTCCAGGTTTTCAGGCAAGTGCTGCATAAAGAAACGCGCGCCAATATCCAGGGAACTACGGGAAAAAACATTGGCGTGGTTATGAATAGTCCAGCCAGTTTCCGGCACTGCCCACTGCTCAGTCTGGCTGGCTGGTTGGTATGCAGGAGCAGTAAAAGTGCAGTGAATCAGGCGGGCTTTTTTCCAGGCCAGAGACGTGGTTGTTGGCCCAAGAATACGTTCGAAGAGCGCAAGGGTGGAGTTGTGGATCTCTTTCGTTTTACCCGCGGCAATAATACGCGTTTGCGGTGTGGCGACCTGGCGGATTTGCTCCAGTTGATGAGCCAACAACGCTAATTGTTTGGGTACTTTAATAACGACCAACGCAGGCTTTTCTGGCAGAGCGGTAAGGCTGCCCTGAAAGGTTATGGCGCTGCCATCAATCCCGTTATTTTGCAGGTTACGCTCCGTGGCGATTTGCGCGAGCAAAGAGTCACTGGCAAAAACGGGATTATGCTCAGCCAAAGCGCAGGTCAATGCGCCAAAGTTGTCGTTGAGAATGACCAGCGGCCCGTCGATATCCCCATTAACCTGTTGCAGTAAATATTCATCGGCAGCGTCCCACGCCTGGAGCGGGTTGACGTCGTCAGTAACAGGGAAACGTTCCAGCGCGAATACGCGCCCGGCTAACTCTACCTGGCTCATTGGTTCTCCACAGTGCTAAAATCTGCGCGTTTTATCCCTTAATTTGACCTCAGAGTAAACCTTTTTCCTGACCCGCGGAGAGAATATGACTACACGCCCGTTTTTGCAGGGTTATCCGGCATCGTTACTGGAGCAGGTTGAGACGTTAATTGCCCAAGGCCAGCTCGGGAAACTCATTGAAAAACGCTACCCGGACAGCCATGAGATTGTTACGGATAAAGCGCTGTGGTCTTACGTTCAGGAGATGAAAAGCCAGTATTTGCGTAGCGCACCACCTATTAATAAGGTGCTATGGGATAACAAAATTCATGTGGTTAAGCATGCACTTGGCCTGCACACAGCTATTTCCCGGGTACAGGGCAATAAACTCAAGGCAAAAGCAGAAATTCGCGTGGCAACGCTATTTCGTGAAGCACCTGAAGCTTTCTTACGCATGATTGTGGTCCACGAACTGGCGCATCTGAAAGAGAAAGAGCACAACAAAGCGTTTTACCAACTTTGCTGCCATATGGCGCCAGATTACCACCAGTTGGAATTCGATACCCGGTTGTGGCTTACGCACCTTTCGCTACAAAAAACGGCCTCCTGATGCATTTTACCCGCCAAAAAACGTGCTAACCTGAGATGACATCCCCTACTGGAGACAGTACCTGTCTATGATACGCTTCGCTGTAGTTGGAACTAACTGGATAACCCGCCAGTTTGTTGATGCGGCCCATGAAAGCGGTAAATATCAACTCGTTGCCGTTTATTCACGTACACTTGAGCAGGCGGAAGCCTTTGCCCGTGACTACCCGGTATCCCATTTGTTTACTTCCCTTGAACAAATGGCCTGCCACGATGAAATCGACGCCGTATATATCGCCAGCCCAAACGCCTTGCATTTTTCCCAGACACAGTTGTTTCTCAGCCATAAAAAGCATGTGATCTGTGAGAAGCCGCTGGCATCTAACTTTGATGAAGCGCAAGCGGCAATTGCCTGTGCCAAAGAAAACCGGGTGGTGCTCTTTGAAGCATTCAAAACCCCTTCACTGCCTAATTTTCAGGTATTACAAAACGCCCTGCCTAAAGTGGGCAAGTTGCGTAAAGTTCTGCTGAATTACTGCCAATATTCTTCGCGCTATCAGCGCTACCTGGATGGTGAGAATCCCAACACGTTTAACCCGGCGTTCTCTAATGGTTCCATTATGGATATTGGGTTCTATTGCCTGGGGGCCGCAATCGCATTGTTTGGTGAGCCTTGTGAGGTAAAAGCACAAGCCAGCTTGCTGGACAGTGGTGTGGACGCACATGGCACTGTTGTCATGGATTATGGCGATTTCGATGTAACACTGCGGCACTCAAAGGTGAGTGACTCATCGCTACCCAGTGAAATCCAGGGCGAATCAGGGGCGCTGCAAATAGAAAAGTTGTCTGAATGCCTGGCAGTTACATTTTTGCCGCGTGATGGTTCAGCACAAACCCTTACGGTTCCCCAGCATATTAATACTATGCTGTATGAGGCTCTGGTGTTTGCCGACTATGTGGAACAGAACCTGGTCGAGCACCCTCACCTGGCCTGCAGCCTGGGCATTGCTCGCTGGCAAACCGAGATTCGCCAGCAAACAGGCGTTATATTCCCGGCAGACGCAACAACGGAGTCGCTCATTGCGTAAACTTTCGTAAATCATCGGCCTCGGGAGCTTGTATATATCAGGCCGCTGACATATTTTGTTACGCGCAAAGGGGAGTAACTTCATTGCCGGCTGGTCGTCATTACGAAGCACAAGCTTCCGGTCACCGGGCAATGTGGATGGGGTTCCATAACACTGGGTTCCATAACGCATTGTAAGTGAGACCTTGCCGGAAGGCGAGGTGCTTGCAATGTAGCGATGCGGCTGGCGTCTTCCGACACTGGCCGTTTTTGTTTTAAGGAATCTCTCCATGAATAGTGTTGGCACTCCGTTGCTGTGGGGCAGTTTTGCCGTTGTCGTCGCCATTATGCTGGCAATTGATCTGCTGTTGCAGGGCCGTCGTGGCGTCCATGCCATGTCAATGAAGCAAGCCGCCATCTGGTCGGTTATCTGGGTCTCACTTTCTCTGCTTTTTAACCTCGCTTTTTGGTGGTATCTCACCGAAACACAAGGCCGTTCGGTCGCTGACACGCAGGCACTGGCTTTCCTGACCGGTTACCTGATTGAAAAAGCGCTGGCGGTTGATAACGTTTTTGTCTGGTTGATGCTGTTCAGCTATTTTGCTGTACCCGCGGCATTACAGCGCAGAGTGCTTATTTATGGAGTCCTGGGGGCGATTGTCCTGAGAACTATCATGATTTTCACCGGTAGTTGGCTTATTGCGCAGTTTTCCTGGTTGCTGTACCTGTTTGGCGCGTTCCTGCTCTTCACCGGGATTAAAATGGCAGTGGCAAAAGAAGATGACGGTAGTCTGGAAAATAAGCCGTTGGTTCGCTGGCTGAAAGGCCATTTGCGCATGACTGATACCATTGAAAATGAACACTTTGTGGTGCGTAAAAATGGTTTGTTGTTTGCCACTCCGCTGTTGTTGGTGCTGATCCTGGTGGAGCTGAGTGATGTCATTTTTGCTGTAGATAGTATTCCGGCTATTTTTGCCGTCACCACTGACCCCTTTATTGTCCTTACGTCAAACTTATTTGCCATTCTGGGTTTACGCGCCATGTATTTCCTGCTGGCGGGTGTTGCTGAGCGCTTCTCCATGTTGAAGTACGGGCTGGCAGTCATTCTGATATTTATTGGTGTGAAAATGCTTATCGTGGACTTTTTCCATATCCCGGTTGGTATTTCGTTGGGGGTTGTTGGTGCAATCCTGGCACTAACATTACTGATTAATAGCTGGGTTAACTGGCGAAATGACAAACAAAACAAGGTGAAATAATCATCTGAGCAAAGGGGCATTTGCCCCTTTATTATTTGGTAAAGCAGCAGGCTGCACATTTGCTGCAATTATCACAAAATTGTTATGTCTTAGTTATTAATTCTGGATGAACAGAAAAGAATTAGAGCATATCACTTCCACCGCGACAGAATATCCTTATACTCACTCATGCAAACACATTGTTACATCCCGCTATAAATGTCACAAATAATACGGCAGCCGGGATGTTTCGCATCATCTCAGACAGGAAATATCAATGGCTACACACTCTTCTCCTGGCCTGTTCCAGCGTATTGCGCAGGGCAGTCTGGTTAAACAAATCCTTGTAGGTTTAGTTCTGGGCATTCTGCTGGCGTGGGCATCGAAACCTGCCGCTTTGGCAGTTGGCCTGCTCGGCACATTATTCGTCAGCGCACTGAAAGCTGTTGCCCCAGTGCTGGTGCTGATGCTGGTTATGTCGTCTATTGCCAGCCATACAAAAGGGCGTAAGACAAATATCCGCCCTATTCTGGTGCTCTATTTATTGGGAACCTTCAGCGCAGCACTGTGTGCGGTAGTGGTAAGTTTTGTGTTCCCTTCCACCCTGCACCTGACCGCTGCCGCCACCGACGTCACACCGCCTTCTGGTATTGTTGAAGTATTAAAAGGCCTGCTGATGAGCATGGTCTCCAACCCTGTCGATGCCCTGCTGAAAGGCAACTATATTGGTATTCTCGTGTGGGCCGTTGGTTTAGGTTTTGCTCTGCGTCATGCCAGTGAAGGAACCAAAAACCTGGTATCAGACTTCTCTCATGCCGTTACGTTCATGGTTCGTGTCGTTATCCGTTTCGCTCCTCTGGGTATTTTTGGCCTTGTCTCTTCCACGTTGGCGGAAACAGGGTTCAGCACTTTGTTGGGTTATGGCCAGTTACTGATAGCGTTAGTTGGTTGTATGTTCCTGGTTGCTCTGGTGGTTAACCCCCTGCTGGTATTTCTGAAAATTCGCCGCAACCCTTATCCTCTTGTATTTACCTGCCTGCGTGAAAGTGGTGTTACGGCGTTCTTCACCCGCAGTTCCGCGGCAAATATCCCAGTGAATATGGCGCTGTGTGAGAAGCTGAACCTGGATAAAGACACTTACTCGGTGTCCATCCCTTTGGGGGCTACCATTAATATGGCAGGGGCTGCTATCACCGTTACTGTGCTGACACTGGCAGCAGTACACACTCTGGGTATCGCAGTTGATTTACCCACTGCTTTGCTGCTGAGCATTGTGGCATCGCTGTGTGCCTGTGGTGCCTCTGGCGTGGCGGGTGGCTCTCTGCTGCTGATTCCGCTGGCTTGTGGGATGTTTGGTATTCAGAATGATGTTGCCATGCAGGTTGTGGCTGTTGGCTTTATCATTGGCGTACTGCAGGATTCTTGTGAAACAGCGCTGAACTCATCGACCGATGCTCTGTTCACTGCCGCTGCATGCCAGGCAGAAGATGCACGGCTGGCCGACCGTGACCCATTACGCGGCTAATATTACCCAGTCAATCCCTCCGGCATACCGGGGGGATTAGCGTGTTTTTTCTACCAGAAATGGGTCAATCCCGCGTTTCTGCATCTTCCAGAAGCGAATAATTGTTACGCCATTAACGATTAAAAAACTCCCTTCTATCAGTGTCCCGCCTATCGAACCCAGTAACACGTTGTGTGTCAACCAACATGCTGTTGAGCACCACATGACACAACGGGTGGTAAGGCCCTTGCAGCGAAATAACGCCCAGGTACTGGCAACCGTCCCTATCACTGGCAGAATTTCAAACCAGTATTCAACATGGATTGACCCTGATAACAACGTCAAAACGATAAAAATAACCATCACCCACAAACTGCGGGTTCGCAACGTGATTAAGGTGCGAATGGCATTCAGTTCGGCACTGGCACCCGCCGGGAATGCACCCATCAGAAAGAATTGGATACCAATAACAGCGCTGTATATTGATAGCTGTACTTTAAAACGCCGTTCATCGCGATTAAGAAAAGTCGTTATACCAATCAGAAATGCGATGACCCCGATGCCCTGAGCAAGCCAATATACTGACATGGGAAACCCTTAACAGTGGAAAGGAATAAAGCCAAAAAGAAACGGCGCACCACTAAGTGGAACGCCGTTTTATTTTACGCTGGTGACAGCATTTTACAATGTGACACCGCTCTTGAAGATAGCCAGTTCACGGAAATCATTCTTCTCATTGCAGGTTTGTTTGCCGTCAGCAATATCAACAATAAGATCGATGAATTTTTCCAGTAATTGCGGCATTAACGTTCCATGCAGCAATTGACCAGCATCGAAATCTATCCAGTGTGGTTTTTTCGCCGCCAGTTCACTGTTCGTGGCAATCTTAACAGTAGGAACAAACCCGCCGTAAGGTGTGCCACGCCCGGTGCTGAACAGCACCATATGGCAACCCGCACCTGCCAGCGCACTGGTTGCAACAGCATCGTTGCCAGGCGCACTTAACAAGTTAACACCATGGTTTTTAAGGCGCTCACCATAACGAAGCACATCAACAACCTGGCTGGAACCCGCTTTTTGAGTGCATCCCAAAGACTTCTCTTCCAGCGTAGTAATCCCACCCGCTTTGTTACCAGGTGATGGATTTTCGTAGATAGGCTGGTTATGGGCAATGAAATACTGTTTGAAGTCATTCACCATAGTGACGGTTTTTTCAAACGTACTTTCGTCACGGCAGTGGCTCATAAGGATACGTTCCGCACCAAACATTTCAGGTACTTCAGTCAGTACGGTTGTACCACCATTGGCAACCATAAAGTCTGAGAAACGCCCAAGCATTGGGTTAGCGGTAATCCCGGACAACCCGTCAGAACCACCACACTCCAGGCCAAATTTAAGTTCACTCAGCTTGCCTGGTTGGCGTTTGTCATTACGCATCACTTCATATAACGCCTGAAGGTGTTCAATCCCTGCTTCCACTTCATCTTCTTGCTGCTGGCAAATCATGAAGTGAACGCGTTCTTCATCGAACTCACCCAGGGTTTCACGAAATGCGCTGATCTGGTTGTTTTCACACCCCAGGCCAATAACCAGCACGGCACCGGCATTCGGGTGGCGAACCATGTTTTGCAGCATAGTACGCGTATTGATGTGATCATCGCCCAACTGAGAACAACCGTAGTTATGGCTGAACAGGTAAACACCGTCAATATCAGACGCATCATCGTTTTCTTTCAAAAAACGCTGTTGAATTTGGCGGGCTATCCCGTTAACACATCCAACTGTGGGCAGGATCCACAACTCATTACGCACACCCACTTCACCATTAGCGCGGCGGTAGATCTGAACATCGCGATCCCCCGCCTGCGCCATGGATCCCAGCGTTTCAGGTTGATAGCTGTACTCGTCCAGATCGCTCAGATTGGTGCGCATATTATGCGAGTGAAGGTGCTCACCAGGCTGGATATCAACCAGTGCATGGCCAATAGGCAGACCATACTTAACAACGTTCTCATCCTTCGCAATAGCCCGGATGGCGAACTTGTGCCCACGCGCAACAGGTTGATGCAGGGTTATTTCCTGCCCATCGACATTGACGATGGCCCCTTCGGCCTGGTCCACTAGCGCAACAGCGACATTATCTTGCGAATGGATCTTAATGTATTGCATATCAACCTCAGTTGAGACTTAGTTCAGTTCAATACCAAAATAATCACGCGCATTGTTAAAGCAGATGTTTTTCACCATCTGGCCTAACAACTCGATATCTGCCGGAGCTTCGCCCGCTTCAACCCAGTGACCAATCATCTGGCACAGGATACGGCGGAAATATTCATGGCGGGTGTATGACAGGAAGCTACGGCTGTCGGTCAGCATCCCAACAAAACGGCTTAACAGACCCAATTGCGCCAGTTGTGTCATCTGACGTTCCATACCGTCTTTCTGGTCATTAAACCACCAGCCTGAACCGAACTGCATTTTCCCGGCAATACCTTCGCCCTGATAGTTACCAATCATGGTACCCAGGACTTCGTTATCACGCGGGTTCAGGCAGTAAAGGATAGTTTTCGGCAGTTGATTATTTTCGTTCTGTTTGTCCAACAGACGTGCCAGTTCTTCTGCCAGCGGGCGGTCGTTGATGGAGTCGAAGCCCACATCTGGCCCCAGCAGTTTAAACTGGCGAGTGTTGTTGTTGCGCAGCGCACCAATGTGGTACTGCTGAACCCAACCGCGACGAGCATACTCTGCACCCAACCAAACCAGCACTGCTGTTTTGAATTGAGCAACTTCCAGCGAGGACGGAGTCGCGCCAGTCAGGCGGCGAGCAAGGATGCCATCCAGCGTTGCTTCGTCTGCATCGGCATACATCACAACATCCAACGCATGGTCAGACACCTTGCAGCCATGAGCTTCAAAGTGATCCAGACGTTTTTTCAGTGCAGTTTGCAGATCGCTGAAACGGCGAATATCGGTGTCGGACACTTCAGCCAGCTTGCCCATGTAATCAACAAATGTCGCCAGCTCAATGTTAAATGCTTTATCCGGACGCCAGCTCGGCAATACTTTAATGTCAAAGCTGGTATCGGCTGCAATCGCACTGTGGTGGTTCAGCGCATCGATCGGGTCATCAGTCGTCCCAACCATTTTCACATTCATCTGCTTCATGATACCGCGAGCAGAGAAGGCATCTTCGGCAAGCAGTGAATTGCACTGTTCCCAAATTTCATCTGCAGTTTTTGGTGACAGCAGCTTACCTGTAATACCAAATGGGCGACGCAGTTCCAGATGCGTCCAGTGGTAAAGCGGGTTACCAATGGTGTGGGGCACGGTTTCTGCCCAGGCATTGAATTTTTCGTGGTCAGTAGCATCGCCAGTACACAGACGCTCAGCAACACCGTTGGAGCGCATCGCACGCCACTTGTAGTGATCACCTTTCAGCCAGATGTCATACAAGTTTTTAAAACGATAGTTTTCTGCGACTTGCTGCGGGGGAAGATGGCAATGGAAGTCGAAAATCGGCTCATCCGCTGCGTAGTCGTGGTACAAGCGACGGGCAAATTCAGTATCAAGCAGAAAGTCTTCAGTCATAAACCGAGTCATTATCGTTGTTCCTCTGGACACGTTATCGGATACCTAATCAGTATGGCTATAAAGTTATCACACCAATTCATTGCGACCGAGTAGAATTTTGTGTTCTGGATCACATAAACCATACAAATTATGTTTATTTAAAGTTAAAAAATATACCTCAAGCCGCGCCAGACGTGGCGTAGCTTATCTTCGTTTAATAACCCTGTCTTTAATGCACTTTTGTGATGGCTCTCAACTTTTAAAGCTGTATGACAAGTTATCTTTTGCCTCGTCAAGAACAGTAAATATTACGGAATATTTTGCGATGCACTTTTATCGCTTCAGTGGGTATGGATGCCGGATGCTTTACACATTCTAACTAGCAAGGCATGGGCCATACCTTAGTTGCACTGGTAGAACCCTCCTGAATAAAACTCATATGCAGGATACATCCTGCAATGCAACCGTGTGGCGCGGTTGAAAACAAATACTGAGGTTTGAAATGCGAAAGATCAAAGGCTTACGCTGGTATATGATTGCACTGGTCACGCTGGGGACCGTGTTGGGGTATTTAACCCGTAACACTGTCGCTGTGGCTGCGCCGACTCTGCAAGAACAGCTTCATATCACTACTCAGCAATACTCTTATATTATTGCCGCTTATTCTGCATGCTACACAGTGATGCAGCCTGTTGCTGGCTATATCCTTGATATTCTTGGTACAAAAGTTGGCTACGCCGTATTTGCTATCTTCTGGGCTGTTTTCTGTGGCGCAACCGCGCTGGCAGGCAGCTGGGGTGGTCTGGCTATTGCCCGTGGTGCAGTTGGTGCTGCAGAAGCAGCAATGATCCCTGCAGGCCTGAAAGCCAGTAGTGAATGGTTCCCGGCAAAAGAACGTTCTATTGCTGTTGGTTACTTCAACGTGGGTTCCTCTATTGGCGCCATGATTGCACCGCCTCTGGTTGTGTGGGCAATTATGATCCACAGCTGGGAAATGGCGTTTGTTATCACCGGGGTACTGAGTTTTGCCTGGGCGATGATGTGGTTGTTCTTCTATAAACACCCGAAAGACCAGAAAAAACTGTCTGATGAAGAACGTGAATACATCATCAGTGGTCAGGAAGCCCAACACCAGACTAATAACAGCAAAAAATTATCTGCCTGGCAGATACTGCGTAACCGCCAGTTCTGGGGTATTGCGTTACCGCGTTTCCTCGCAGAACCAGCCTGGGGTACATTTAACGCCTGGATCCCACTGTTCATGTTCAAAGCTTATGGCTTTAACCTGAAAGAAATTGCTATGTTTGCCTGGATGCCAATGCTGTTTGCTGACCTGGGTTGTGTCATTGGTGGGTATTTACCTCCGCTGTTCCAACGCTGGTTCGGTGTTAACCTGATTGTTTCTCGTAAACTGGTTGTAACCATGGGCGCATTCCTGATGATTGGCCCTGGTACTATTGGTTTGTTCACCAGCCCATATGTTGCTATCGCCCTGCTGTGTGTAGGTGGCTTCGCTCACCAGGCTCTGTCCGGTGCACTGATTACGTTGTCTTCCGATGTGTTTGGCCGTAATGAAGTGGCGACCGCTAACGGGATGACCGGTATGGCAGCCTGGACCGCCAGTACACTGTTCGCCCTGGTTGTCGGTGCGTTGGCTGATAAAATTGGTTTCAGCCCACTGTTTGCTGTGCTGGCCGTTTTCGACTTGCTCGGTGCGCTGGTTATCTGGACGGTACTGAAAAATAAATCCGCTGAAGATGTTGTGGATGATGAAAGCGTCGGTCACACTGCGGCGCAAAGTTAAACCTGGTTCTCAAAAAGCCGCCTCCAGGCGGCTTTTTGTTAGCATCAAGTAGAGCCAGGGAGATATAAGTGGTATAACAAATTAGTTTCATTATGTATCAGACCCCATCCTGGAGCCGCTTATGGAGATATCGGATTCTCGTCGCTTATATCAGCAACTTGCCGCTGAGCTAAAACACCGAATAGAAAGCGGCGTTTATCTTGTCGGAGACAAATTACCCGCGGAACGTTTTATCGCTGATGAAAAAAATGTAAGCCGTACTGTGGTGCGTGAAGCAATCATCATGCTCGAAGTGGAAGGTTACGTTGAAGTTCGTAAAGGCTCGGGCATTCACGTTATTGCAAACCAGGCCCGCTACAGTGCACAGCCCGATGAGCGGTTTGAATTTGCTAATTATGGCCCTTTCGAACTACTCCAGGCACGACAGCTAATTGAAAGCAATATTGCCGAATTCGCGGCCACGCAGGTTACCAAACAAGACATCATGAAGTTGATGGAAATCCAGGAACAAGCGCGGCATGAAAAGTGTTTTCGGGATTCAGAATGGGATTTACAGTTTCATGTGCAGGTTGCACTGGCAACCCAAAACAGCGCTTTAGCCGCCATCGTAGAAAGGATGTGGACACAACGTGTTCATAACCCTTACTGGAAAAAATTACACGATCATATCGATCTCAGAACAGTCGATCACTGGTGTGATGATCATGACCAGATTATGCGCGCGCTGGTCCGAAAAGATCCCCATGCGGCAAAGCTGGCGATGTGGCAGCATTTGGAAAACACCAAGCAGATGTTGTTCAATGAAACCAGTGATGACTTTGAGTTCAATGCAGATCGCTACTTGTTTGCTGAAAACCCGGTTGTTCACCTTGAAGCCCCCGGTATCCCACACAAATAATCCGGCAATGAGCGAGAGATATTCAGGGCGTTAGTGTCAGCCTTTGTAAATACTCTCGCATGCCTGCATTTTACCGCGCAAAATCAGCCCGACTTATTGCTAAATATTGTGACGCATAACATCTACATTTGTTACAATTGGACGCATTTTTCGTGGCCAGCCTTCCTTTTTGCTGCCTTTTGCCACGTATGTGACACGTCAGAAAAGGCTGTTTTTTGTACGGTAGCATAGTGTTGTACGCTGGTATGGTTTTGTACGGTGATATACAAGCGGAAAACAAATCCCTCCGTTAGCCCCTTCTCTCGTGATTGGCTTTGACTGATGTGCCAGGACCTCTGAATGGAACTTTTTACACAACTCCTTAATGCTCTTTGGAGTCAGGATTTTGAAACCCTTGCCAATCCTTCCATGATTGGCATGCTGTATTTTGTTTTATTTATGATTTTGTTCCTGGAAAATGGCTTACTTCCGGCAGCATTTCTTCCCGGAGACAGTTTGCTGATTTTAATCGGCGTGCTGATTGCCAAAGGCGCACTCGCCGCCATCCCTACATTAATTTTGCTCACTGCCGCAGCAAGCCTCGGCTCTTGGGTTGGCTTTATTCAGGGCCGCTGGCTTGGCAATGCCCGCCTGGTACAGAAATGGTTATCTCACCTGCCAACTCATTATCATCAACGTGCCCATCACTTGTTCCATAAACACGGTCTTTCTGCGCTATTGGTGGGCAGGTTTATCGCTTTTGTTCGTACTCTGTTACCAACGATTGCAGGGCTTTCGGGCCTTAGCAGTTCACGCTTCCAGTTTTTCAACTGGATGAGTGGGTTGCTATGGGTTCTGATTCTAACAGCGCTGGGTTATTTGCTGGGCAAAACCCCCGTGTTTGCCAAATATGAAGATGCGTTGATGTCCTGCCTGATGCTTATCCCGGTGGTGCTGCTGGTCTTCGGCCTGCTGGGTTCCCTGGTGATGTTGTGGAAAAAACGCAACGGGAGCAAAGGATGAAACTGTTTCATCGTTTAACCAACCGACGAGCCCATCTTGGCTTAGTGGCCCTGTTACTGATTTGTGCCAGCACCGTATTCTGGGCAGCAACCCGCCAACCCGATACGACACTAGAGATTCGTCCTGCACGTGCAGGCGCAACGATTCCCGATGGTTTCTTTGTGTGGCACCACCTGGATGCCAATGGCATTCGGGTAAAAAGCATTACGCCGGATGACAACAAGCTCGTGATTAAATTTGATTCAAATGTGCAAAGCGAAGCGGCTGCCCGAGTGCTTTCAGCAACACTCCCGCACGGGTACGTAATTACCCCCCGTCAGGAACCGACCCCATTTGACCATTGGCTGGCACGCCTTGGTGTTTCACCTTCCAGAATCGGGTAAGTCGCATTACCGAATATTCTGAATATTTTCACTTACTTTGCCGTTTAGCTTCATCCTGACTATGCTTACCAGGCGATTTAAAAATACAAAATCGCTACACTGATAGCATCTTCAACGGACTGGTGCCCCCTTGTTGCTGCTACCAGAAACGAACGGACGTGTTAATGATGAATTATCGCACCTTGCTGGTATGTACGTTTACCTTGCTGCTTCTCTCCCCTCAGATACAGGCTTCCACCGCCTGTCAGGATAAGCAACAAGGTATATTGCGTGAGATAAACTACGCGAAAAAGCACCACAATCAGCGCCGTATTGATGGCCTGAATAAGGCACTGACTGAGGTAAGGTCCCGGTGCAGGGAGGAATCCCACCGCAATAGTTTATCGGGTGAAAAACATAAAACCACCTACACGAGATAAGGGTTAATCCCTGGCGGAAAACCAGAGTTACAGCAGGCACCACCCTGACCGGGTAGCGGAGCCTGATTCATGGAACTGTGAATAAACTGGAGAAGCCTGTATGTCCAAAGATACTGAACAATTGCGTGACGAACTGAAATCCCTGGCCGATACCCTTGAAGAAGTGCTGAACTCTTCTGGAGAGAAGTCTAAAGAGGAAGTTGAGAAAGTACGCGCTAAAGCTGAACGTATGCTCAAACAGAGCCGGGTCCGTGTAAGTGAAACCAGCGAAGCAGTACTGCGCCAAACTAAGGAAGCAGCCTGCAAAGCAGATAACTATGTTCATGAAAATCCCTGGGCCGGCATCGGAATTGGTGCGGCTGCAGGCCTGGTATTGGGTATGCTGCTGGCGCGTCGTTAATGATGGATAATTCTCCGACACAAGGGCCGGGAGGGCGTATTCTTGGTTCGGGAAAGCGTATTCTGTCGCTGCTGGTCTCCATGGTGGAGACCCGGCTTCAGTTAGCTGTAGTCGAACTGGAAGAGGAAAAAGCACGCCTGTTTCAGTTACTTCTCCTGCTGTCACTGACACTGCTTTTCGCTCTGTTTGGCCTTGCCAGCTTGCTCGTGTTAATTGTTTGGGTTATTGACCCGCAATACCGGCTCTATACGTTAGCAGCGACAACCGTGGTATTGCTTCTGCTGGCACTCTTCTGTGGCCTTGTGGCATTGCATAAATCACGTGCATCTACCCTGCTGCGCCAAACCCGTAAAGAGTTATCAAGAGACCGGCAGGCGCTGGAGGATACCCACAATGAGTGAATCACTTGCAGAACGAAAGGCGCGGCTGACATTGCGTATTCAGCAGCAACGTCTTGACTTGCTCAGTGCAGAACGTGAGTGGCTATCTGCAATGGCACCAGTAGATGCTGGCTGGCGGCATCTGGCACGCTACAAATGGGCGGCCATAGCTGCAAGCGGTGTGCTGGCAACCTGGCAATTACGCCGCCCTGGTCGGCTGGTGCGGCTACTGCGCCGTGGGCCAGTTGTCTGGAGTACTTTGCGTTTAGTTCGTAGCATGCTGCGTTAACCGATAAAATCCCACGGTTCATTCGTGGGATCCCCCATTTGCGACACTATCAATTTTTTTGAATTTTTCTGACAATTTTACTTGCTAACAATCTCCCCTCAGTCTCTTTACTATTCAGCCATGGACAGCAAGGCACGCTAATTACCTGCTGTCACTCAATAAAAATAATCTGGTTTTCTGGAGAGAGTAAGATGAAAAAATTCGAAAATATTGGTTTTCTGGTTGCACGCATCCTGATGCCAATTCTGTTTATTTATGCCGGTTGGGGAAAAATCAACGCCTACGGAGCAACGCAGCAATACATGCAGGCGATGGGGGTTCCAGGAGCGTTACTGCCACTGACCATCTTACTGGAGTTCGGCGGTGGTCTGGCTATCCTGTTTGGCTTCCTGACCCGAACAACAGCTATCATTACTGCAATCTTCACGTTAATTACTGCATTTATCTTCCACAGTAATTTCGCAGAAGGCGTGAACTCACTGATGTTCATGAAAAACCTGACGATTGCTGGCGGTTATCTGCTGCTTTTCATCACCGGCCCTGGTGCTATCAGCCTGGACCGTATCCTGAAAAAGAGTTGGTAATGGTTCAAAGCAAAAAGCGGAGAATATCTCCGCTATTGCTTTATCACGGCAACTGACAATCAGCCCTTTCACTTGTTTCTCGCTATAACAGTCGTCTGTTGGGAAGCCGGGCTAAAGAAACAGAACAGAGGAAACAGACATGGGACAACTTATTGACGGGGTCTGGCACGATACCTGGTATGATACGAAAGCAACGGGTGGGCGATTCAAGCGCTCTGTCTCCGCTTTTCGCAACTGGATAACACCAGATGGCACACCAGGCCCAACCGGAAAGGGTGGGTTTGAAGCATCAAAATCCCGCTACCATTTGTATGTCTCTCTTGCCTGCCCCTGGGCCCACCGCACACTGATTATGCGGCAGCTGAAAGGACTTTCCGATTTCATTTCCGTTTCGGTAGTTCACCCTTTGATGTTTGAACACGGCTGGACACTGGCTCAGGATTTCCCGGGCGCAACGGGCGATGGCCTTTATCAGCATGAGTATTTGTACCAGCTCTATTTACATGCCGATGAACAATACTCTGGCCGTGTTACTGTTCCCGTGCTTTGGGATAAACAAAACCAGACGATTGTCAGCAACGAATCTGCTGAAATTATCCGTATGTTCAACAGTGCATTTGATGCACTGGGCGCAACAACGGGAGATTACTATCCAGAATCGTTACGTGAACAAATAGATGAGACTAACGCCTGGGTCTATGATTCTGTGAATAACGGCGTGTATAAAGCAGGGTTTGCGACATCTCAGGAAGCGTATGATGAAGCGGTAGCCGGTGTGTTTACTGCGCTGGATAAACTGGAAGACTTGCTGGGGCAACAACGCTGGCTGGTTGGTAACCAATTGACAGAAGCAGATATCCGCCTGTGGACCACGCTAATCCGTTTCGATCCGGTGTATGTCACCCATTTTAAATGTGACCGCAAGCGCATCAGTGATTATTCGAACTTGTTTGCCTACTTACGCGATATTTACCAAATACCGGGAATTGCGAATACCGTCAACTTTGACCATATTCGCCACCACTATTTTTGCAGCCATAAAACGATTAACCCGACAGGTATCATTTCCACTGGTCCTGTGCAGGATTTAATGCAACCTCATGGGCGCGAACTGCAGTTTCCAGGTTAAATAACGAGATGCAAACCAGGCCAGCGCCCGGTTTGCACCACTTCCACAAGCTCCCCCGCCATTCATACTCAAAGCGATGAGAACTCAGCCATTCTCTGTGCCTGCCATTTGCCAGTTTTATTTTCAGTCCTATGCTTTATCTGGTGATTAAAAAGATTTTCTGACTGGAAAGGAGAGTGCAAATGGACTGGTATTTAAGCGCACTGCGCAATTACTTTGATTTTCAGGGACGGGCTCGTCGCAAAGAATTTTGGATGTTTACCCTGGTTAATATCATTTTTGCAGCAGTTCTGTCGGTGCTGGATAACATGTTACACCTGCGTATTCATGAGCAGGGTGTATTATCATCTTTGTATAGCCTGTTTGTGTTAATTCCCTCACTGGCGCTGCAATTTCGCCGCCTGCACGATACCGACCGTTCCGCCTGGTGGCTGCTACTCATGCTCATTCCACTGATTGGCGCACTGGTCTTGCTGGTATTCTATTGCCAGGAAGGTAACCGTGGTGCCAACCGTTTTGGCAACGACCCTAAAATAGCGATTAACTGACAGCACTGAACCCGGTAAAGCCCCGGGTTCAGATGTGAAACAAGCAGGGTTATTTCATATGTGCGAACAGCTTCGGTATTTCACGCAGGCACCATGACTTGGCTTCTCCCATGCTGTCACGCCGCCAGGCCATGATAATATCAACCTCACTGGTCGATTCAGGGCTCACTACGCGTAAACGCCCTTCCTCAATATCTTGTTTCACCAACGGCCAGGGCATCGTTGCCACACCCATGCCATCCAGCAGTGCCTGACGTTTATCATGAATGGTGCTTACTGTAAGCCGTGGCTGTTTATCCAAAAGCTGAACGGTTAAAACCGGGCGTTCGCGCGCGGTATCTGCTACCGCAATCCCCCGGTATTTCACACGCGTCACCTCAGAAAGTGGTTCTGGTTCATTGTGAATGGGATGGTCAGACGCAGCGACATACACGTTCTTCATGGAATACAGCTTGCGGGAGTTAATCTCCGTTGAAGAGCGAAAATGCATGTCAGGAGCAACAACGATATCTGCCCGCCCTTGCTCCAGACGTTCCCAGGCACCGGCCAGTACCTCGGTAAGCAGTGAAAGCTGTGTATTGGCTTTTTCCGCCAGGCGTTCTACCAACGGGAACAACGCGAAAGTAGGCACCAGCGCCTCGGTCACAATCGTCAGGTGTGTTTCCCACCCGCGAGCCAGGGCTTCAGCATCTGTCGTGAGTTTGTCTGCGGCCTCCAGCAATACCCTGCCTCGCTCCAGCAGCATTCTACCTACATTGGTGAACTTTGTTCGATGACCTGAGCGATCAAACAACACCACATCCAACTCTTCTTCAAGTTTTTGCATGGTGTAACTCAGTGCAGAAGGTACTCTGCCCAGTTCGTCTGCCGCTGCAGCAAAGCTTCCACGCCGGTCAATAGCATCCATAACCCTTAATGACTCCAGCGTGAGTGCGCGTTCTTTTGCCATCCTCTTCTCTTTCAGGAAATTTGAATATACCAAGCAGATTAACTGGCTAACAATGCAGCGTCCAGTTACTTAACATGGAGAGAGCAAAAAGAGGTTAAAACATGATTACGACAAGAACAGCAAAACAGTGCGGCCAGGCAGATTTTGGCTGGTTACAGGCTCGCTATACTTTCTCATTTGGGCATTACTTTGACCCAGACTTACTCGGTTATGCGTCGTTACGTGTGCTGAATCAGGAAGTTCTGTCTCCGGGATCGGCATTTCAGCCACGCACTTATCCTAAAGTGGATATTCTGAATTTAATTCTGGATGGTGAAGCAGAATACCGTGACAGCGAGGGTAACCATATTCGGGTTAAAGCGGGTGAGGCATTGCTGTTATCTACACAGCAGGGTTGTAGTTACAGCGAGCTTAATACCAGCAAAGACAAATCACTTACCCGGATGCAACTGTGGCTGGATGCCTGCCCGGAATGCGAAAATCCATTAATCCAGAAAATAACCCTGGCAGGCGATAAACGGCAGTTAATCGCCTCACCAGATGGCAGCCAAAACAGCCTGATTCTGCGCCAACAAGTCTGGCTCCACTATGTGAACCTGAAAGCAGGCGAACAGGCGGAGTTTCAGCTTCATGGGCCTCGGGCATATTTGCAATCTATTCATGGCACTTTTCATGCACAGACAGGCGCCCAGGAAAAAGCCCATATGACTTGCGGTGATGGTGCGTTTATTAAGGATGAGGCACACCTAACCCTTGTGGCGGATACCGACCTGGAAGGGTTGCTGGTAGACTTGCCAGTATAACCCCCGCTCTATGAGAGAGACTGTTATGCAACACGAAGACATGCCCGCAGACAGCGCTACAACATGGGTAACGCAACCTGCTTCACTTGATGATGTTTTTACTCATATGCTGGATGAGCTAGAAGCCATTGTCGTGGAAGCTCAAGTGCGCCTGGCTGAAGAAATCTATGCCTGACACACGACTTCGTCTGCATGGCCTGTTGCATCAGGCCTTCAGACTATAGACAAAAGCACTCATTTTTTGCCCCTGTTGTGTAGTCACGTCCACGGTTACCCGCAGGTAGTCAGCGCCTTCGAAATCATCCAGCATTGCCCAGTGCTCATCCAATTTTTGGGATGTAAAAAGGTAGCCGTCAACAATCCCGCCTTGCGAATCCAACACTAATGCCGGGTAACCTCCCAATGTACGCCACCCTGAATTGACCACATGGCCTTTTACCTGTGCGGGTTCCCACTTTCCCTCCATTCCCATCAACAACCCAGCGTTTTCCTCCCCTGGGCAGAGAGATCCATAGACAAACAGATGTGCCATTTTTGCTCCTGGTGCCAGTCACAATAAAACGTAAAGTGGAAAAATAACTTAGTGTATGAAATCGGCGAGACAGTCCTGCAATAGCGCTACTATTGCCTCCCGGTCTTCTTCCCGCTGCGCCTGAACAATAGCGCCATCCACTAATAAAGCACATTTTTGCGCTGCCTGGATGCGCTGCGGGGTATCTGGCAGGCATTGCGCGATAGTCTCGGCCATATCCTGCTTATGCTCCCGAATCACTGGCAGCGCCTCTGGTAATACGCCAGTAATTTCACTGGTGGCATTAATGAAAGCACAGCCGTGGAATTCGGGTGACAGAAACCACCGGGATAGCACCTGTGGCAGAGCCAGGTGAAGCTTGCCACTCTGTGCCATTTCCTCTTTCAACGCCATGGCAAACCACGTTATCCATAAGCCGTGCCGGTAATGAAGAAAGGCAAGAATAAGATCATTTTTAGCCGGGAAATGGCGATAAAAAGTTACTTTTGTCACACCCGCTTCTTTGATTATCCGGTCTACGCCGGTAGCCCTGATTCCATCTTTATAAAACAATTCATGAGCGGTGTGAATAATGCGCTCTTTGGCACTATTTTTTTCAGTTGCAGTCACTTCACTCTCCCTGATTTTCGCCAATAAGTAGACAGAGCTGTCTACATCAGATAGGTTATGTAGACAAGTCTGTCTACAGACTACAGGAGCTATCATGGAAACGCGACCACCAGTACCCCCTTTTACTTATGAAAGCGCCACATTAAAAGTACGAATGGCAGAAGATGCCTGGAATAGCCGTGACCCTGAAACAGTCTCGCGGGTGTATGCGCCGGAGACTGTGTGGCGCAACCGGGCCGAATTTGTTACCGGGCGTGAAGCTGTAGTGAAATTTTTACAACGCAAATGGCAAAAAGAACTGGATTACCGGTTAATCAAAGAATTATGGGCGGTAAATGAGAACAGAATTGCTGTTCGATTTGCCTATGAATGGCACGATGATTCAGGGAACTGGTTTCGCAGTTATGGTAACGAAAACTGGGAATTTAATGAGCAAGGCCTGATGATAAGGCGATTTGCCTGTATTAACGATCTCCCCATTTCACACACTGAACGCCTGTTCTTTTGGCCTTTGGGCAGGCGCCCGGATAGCCACCCCAGCCTGAGCGAGTGTGGTTGTTGAGTCCCAGAAATCTCACAAAAGAAAAGCCCCGCCATTGCTGGCGGGGCCTGAAAGGTGTGAGGCTGACCGGTAAGCCGCGTTCTTTGTTATATAGCGTCTTGGACAGTCATTCATCTCGGGTGAATATCGGGTGAAAAAAGAAAAGCCCCGCCATTGCTGGCGGGGCCTGAAAAGTGTGAGGCTGACCGGTAAGCCGCGTTCTTTGTTATATAGCGTCTTGGACAGTCATTCATCTCGGGTGAATATCGGGTGAAAAAAGAAAAGCCCCGCCATTACTGGCGGGGCCTGAAAAGTGTGAAGTTGACCGGTAAGCCGCGCTCTTTGTTATATAGCGTCTTGGACAGTCATTCATCTCGGGTGAATATCGGGTGAAAAAAGAAAAGCCCCGCCATTGCTGGCGGGGCCTGAAAAGTGTGAAGTTGACCGGTAAGCCGCGTTCTTTGTTATATAGCGTCTTGGACAGTCATTCATCTCGGGTGAATATCGGGTAAATATCGGGTGAAAAAAGAAAAGCCCCGCCATTGCTGGCGGGACCTGAAAAGTGTGAAGCTGACCGGTAAGCCGGGTTCTGTCTTGGACAGTCATTCATCTAGGCCAGCAATCGCTCACTGGCTCAAGCAGCCTACCCGGGTTCAGTACGGGCCGTACCTTATGAACCCCTATTTGGCCTTGCTCCGGGTGGAGTTTACCGTGCCACGAACTGTTGCCAGCCGCGCGGTGCGCTCTTACCGCACCCTTTCACCCTTACCTGATCCTGCTTGCGCAGGCCATCGGCGGTTTACTCTCTGTTGCACTGGTCGTGGGTTTGCACCCCCCAGGCGTTACCTGGCACCCTGCCCTATGGAGCCCGGACTTTCCTCTCCTCCGCCCGTCTCCTTCGAAAAGGACGACGACGAAGCAGCGACTGTCTGGTCAGCTTCGGCGCGCAGTATAGAGGGTTTCGCGCCGTCTGTCACCTTGCGGTGCACATACCTACCATTAACGTGGCCGCAATATTACGCGATTCACGGTAGATATTATCAAACGCGCCCCGAAACGCTTCTTCCAGCGAGCTGATACTGCTTAATACACTGAATACGGCATCGATACCATATTGATGCACAACAGAAACATCTTTCGTCAAAGAACCCGCGATACCAATGACGGGCTTATGGTATTTTTTCGCAACACTGGCAACACCAACGGGCACTTTGCCATGAATGCTTTGGCTATCCAGCCGACCTTCACCAGTCACCACCAAAGTACAATCGTGAATATGTTCTTCCAGATTCAGGGCTTCAGTAACAATTTCAATACCACTGCGCAGCTCAGCGCCCAGAAACGACATTAATGCCGCTCCCATACCACCAGCAGCACCGGCTCCCGGGACATTCTTCACATCCACATTCAGTGTGTCTTTAATGACATCTGCAAAGTGGCCAAGGTTACAATCCAGTGTGCGAATCATGCTTTCCGTCGCCCCTTTCTGAGGACCAAAAATTCGGGACGCACCATATTCACCCAATAATGGATTTGTTACATCACAAGCAACATTAATAACGCAATGTGCGAGGCGGGAATCCATATTGCTGATATCAATATTACGCAGTTGTAACAGGCTGCCACCACCAAAACCAATTTCATCACCGAATTCATCAGTAAGGCGGGCACCCAGTGCCTGGACCATGCCAGCACCACCATCATTGGTTGCACTGCCACCAATGCCAATAATGATGTTTTGTGCACCTTTTTCCAGTGCATGGAGAATCAATTCACCCGTACCGCGCGATGTGGTCAGTAGTGGGTTACGCTGTTCTGGTGGAACCAGAGCAAGTCCACTGGCCTGGGCCATTTCGATAAATGCGGTTTTCCCGTCACCAGAAATGCCCCATTCCGCCATAACCTGCTGCCCTAAAGGCCCGGTGACTGGGGAATTCATTCTGATTCCCTGTGTCGCCGTTATCATGGCATCAACAGTTCCTTCGCCACCATCAGCAACGGGTACTGAGACATATTCAGCATCAGGGAAAATTTCACGAAATCCTTTTTCGATTGCCTGTGCTACCTGAGTGGCAGAAAGGCTCTCTTTGTATGAGTCGGGTGCAATTACGATTTTCATAAGGTTGTTGCCTGGTCATGCCACTCAGGGCGAAAACATCAGGGCGCAGCCTCGCGCCCTTTTCCTTATCGGCTGACTTCAGTCTTAGCCAGTTTTTCGTAGTAGCATGCCAGCGCACTGTGGTCGGCAGAGCCAAGACCATCAGCACGTAATGCCTGCATCATTTCCATTACCGCTGCAGTCAGAGGTAATTGCGCACCTACGCCATGCGAGGTATCCAGCGCATTCGCCAGATCTTTAATATGCAGTTCAATACGGAAACCGGGTTTGAAGTTGCGGTCCATTACCATTGGCGCTTTGGCATCCAGCACTGTACTTCCTGCCAACCCACCACGGATTGCCTGATAAACCAGGTCCGGGTTAACACCTGCTTTCGTTGCCAGAACCAGTGCTTCAGACATTGCAGCGATGTTCAGGGCAACAATGACCTGGTTAGCCAGTTTGGTTACGTTACCCGCACCAATGTCACCGGTATGAACCACAGAACCTGCCATGGCTTTCATCAGGTCGTAGTATTTATCGAATACGGCTTTATCACCGCCCACCATTACAGACAATGTGCCATCCACAGCTTTGGGTTCGCCACCGCTTACCGGTGCATCAAGCATGGATACGCCTTTCGCTTTCAACGCTTCAGCGATTTCACGGCTGGCAAGTGGTGCAATGGAACTCATATCAATTAAGATCAGGCCCTGCCGTGCACCTTCGATAATGCCGTTTTCACCCAATGCCACTTCTTTCACATGTGGGGAGTTAGGCAGCATCGTGATAATGACATCACACTGTTCAGCAATGGCTTTCGGTGTTGCTGCGGTTTCTGCGCCTGCGGCAATGACATCAGCAATGGCTTCAGGATTACGGTCTGAAACCACCAGGGAATAACCAGCCTTAATGAGGTTTTTACTCATTGGTTTACCCATGATACCCAGGCCAATAAAACCAACTTTCATCGTCATAATTTGCTCTCTCTCGCTATTTACAGGTGGTCGTTACTTTTTGAATGCATCACACAGTTTTTGGGTAGCACCGCGGAAAACCCCAAGGTCACTGCCCACAGCAACAAAGGTTGCGCCCCATTCCAGGTAACGGCGGGCATCAGCTTCAACTGGCGCCAGGATACCGGCGGGTTTGCCATGCGCTTTTGCGCGTTCAAAAACATGTGCAATTGCACGTTGCACTTCAGGATGTGAAGGATTTCCCAGGTAACCCAGTGCTGCCGACAAATCGCCCGGCCCCACGAAGATGCCATCCACACCTTCTGTCGCTGCAATCGCATCCAGGTTATCCAACCCTTCCTGACTTTCGATTTGCACCAGAATCGTGATGTTGTCGTTTACTGTTTTGAAATAATCTTTAACAGTGCCGTAGCCATTACTACGGTGAGAAACGGAGACACCGCGAATGCCTTGCGGCGGATAACGTGTTGATGCCACAGCACGAACGGCATCTTCTTCTGATTCAACAAACGGAATCAGGAAGTTATAAAAACCGATATCCAAAAACCGCTTGATGATGACGGGCTCATTGGTCGGGACACGAACCACCGGCGCGCTGTGGCTCCCCTTCAGAGCCATAAGCTGGGGAATGAAAGTAGAGATATCATTCGGCGCATGTTCGCCATCCAGCACCAACCAGTCGAAACCTGCCAGGCCAAGCACTTCTGTAGTGATAGGGCTTGCAAGAGCGGACCAGCAGCCTATTTGTGTCTGGTGAGCCGCCAGCGCCGCTTTGAATGCATTGGGAAAAAATTCGTTATTCATTGTCTTGCCTTCATCGTTGCTTATTTTTGAAGTTCCATACGTTTGATATCGCCAACAACCAGCAGGTAGCAAATCATCGCCATCAGTGCTGAACAGCCGACAAAGATCAGAGCAGCATTAAAAGAGTGAAGTTCACTGACCAGATAACCAATCACCAGTGGAGTCACTATTGATGCTACGTTACCGAAGACATTAAACACCCCACCGCATAACCCAACGATCTCTTTCGGTGCGGTATCGGAAATTACCGGCCAGCCCAGCGCCCCAAAGCCTTTACCAAAGAACGCCAGCGCCATCAGTGTCACAACCAGTGCGGTGTTATCAACGTAGTTACACAGAATGATGGTTGAGGCCAGTAACATGCCCAGAACTATTGGTAACTTACGGGCAACAGTAAGCGACACACCACGGCGAATCAGGTAATCGGAGAACACGCCACCCAATACCCCACCAGCGAAACCACACAGTGCCGGTATAGAGGCTACCAGGCCAACTTTCAAAATGGACATGCCACGCGCCTGGACCAGGTAGATTGGGAACCAGGTCAGGAAGAACCAGGTGATGGTATTAATAAAATACTGCCCAAAGAACACACCCAGCATCATCCGGCTAGTTAACAGCTGTTTGATATAGTTAAGTTTTGGACCAGTAAGGCCATCATTCTTGCGTTGGTCCATATCAACAACTGCCCCACCTTTACGGATGAAGTCCAGCTCTGCTTTAGACATACGCGGGTGGTCTGTTGGGTTATGAATAGTGCGGGTCCAGACCCAGGTCAGGATAAAGCCAATAACCCCCATCACGGTGAACACATGTTCCCAGCCCCAGGTAAAAGTGAGCCAACCCAGTAACGGGGAAAAGATAGCTAATGAAAAATACTGCGCAGCATTAAACAAAGCAGAAGCTGTGCCACGCTCTTTCGTCGGGAACCATGCAGCCACAATGCGCGCATTTGCGGGAAATGAAGGTGCTTCAGAAAAGCCCAACATAAAGCGCATCACGAACATCGAGATCCCGGCCCATGCAAGGGGAAACATGCCAACAAACCCTTGCAGGAAAGTAAACAATGACCAGAAAAACAAACTGTATGTATAAACTTTACGTGAACCAAATTTATCCAGTAACCAGCCACCGGGGATTTGCATTAACAAATAGGCCCACCCGAAGGCTGAAAATATATAACCTAAAGAAATTGAACTAAGTTGTAGTTCTTTACCCACTTCAGCACCGGCAATGGAGAGAGTGGCTCGGTCTGCATAATTTATTGCTGTAACAATAAATATCACTAACAATATAAGGTATCGGGTATGCATTCCCCGTTTAGCTTCCACGGTTTCATCCAAAATCATTTTTCCAGCCTCTAAGTAGGGTACAGATAAGTAAATTTTAAATAATTTAATGAACACTTTTAAATACACTAAAAAATAACTAGCAGGTGTTTTTTAATTTTCTTCAGTATAAGCACAGTACAAATAGTACGCACCATGCAAACGCACAATTGAAAGTTTAAATTTAAATTATCTCATGAGCAAATGCACAATAACATGGGCGATAATGCACAATTTTTACTGTTTCCCACCTTGCCAGCTCTGGCTTCAGCACATTAGGTGATGCAGATCACATTTTGTTCCCAATGAACCTGACATGCTAACTCCACAATATATTTATTTAGACTTTTCTCTTTTTCAAAAATCACCAGACAGCGTACCTGGAGAATACTGGAAATGGCAACGATAGAAGTTAAACAGCATTCGCCTCAGGCGTTTTATATAAAAGTTCATGAAACAGATAATGTCGCTATTATTGTTAACGATAATGGTTTAAAAGCTGGTACTCGTTTTCCTGATGGGCTGACATTAATTGAACATATTCCCCAAGGGCATAAAGTTGCCTTGATTGATATTCCAAAAAAAGGGGAAATAATTCGCTATGGCGAAGTTATCGGCTATGCGGTACGTGATGTCCCGGCCGGAGCCTGGATTGATGAATCCATGGTTGAGTTACCAAAAGCGCCACCGTTGAACACACTCCCGCTGGCTACCCGCGTTCCTGAGTCTTTACCACCGCTGGAAGGCTATACCTTCGAAGGTTACCGCAACGCAGATGGCAGTGTTGGTACCAAAAACCTGTTGGGTATCACCACCAGCGTACACTGTGTCGCCGGAGTGGTGGATTATGTTGTCAAACTAATAGAACGAGACTTACTGCCAAACTACCCTAATGTTGATGGTGTTGTTGGGTTGAACCACTTGTATGGTTGTGGTGTGGCTATCAATGCTCCCGCTGCGGTGGTTCCAATTCGTACTATTCATAACATCGCGCTTAACCCCAATTTTGGTGGTGAGGTGATGGTAATTGGGTTGGGCTGTGAAAAACTGCAACCTGAACGCCTGTTGCAGGGTACAGAAGATGTCCAGCCAATAAACGTCGACGAAGCCAGTATTGTGCGCTTGCAAGATGAACAGCACGTTGGTTTCCAGTCAATGGTGGAAGATATTTTACGGGTTGCAGCCCGGCATTTGGATAAACTCAACCAGCGCAAACGTGAAACCTGCCCTGCTTCTGAACTGGTAGTGGGCACACAATGTGGTGGGAGTGATGCTTTCTCTGGCGTGACAGCAAACCCGGCTGTAGGTTTTGCTTCTGATTTGCTGGTTCGCTGTGGTGCAACCGTGATGTTTTCTGAAGTGACCGAAGTCCGTGATGCCATTCATTTGCTCACACCACGCGCTGTTAATGAAGATGTGGGTAAACGACTGCTTGAAGAGATGGCCTGGTATGACAATTACCTGGACATGGGGAAAACAGACCGCAGTGCCAACCCATCTCCCGGGAATAAGAAAGGCGGGCTGGCAAATATTGTGGAAAAAGCCCTGGGCTCCATTGCCAAATCCGGGAAAAGTGCAATTGTAGAAGTGTTATCGCCCGGCCAACGCCCAACAAAACGTGGGCTGATTTATGCCGCAACCCCTGCCAGCGACTTCGTTTGTGGCACGCAACAGGTTTCATCAGGGATAACCGTTCAGGTCTTCACAACTGGCCGCGGGACACCTTATGGCCTGATGGCTGTTCCAGTAATTAAAATGGCAACGCGTACCGAGCTGGCTAACCGCTGGTTTGATTTGATGGATATTAATGCCGGCACCATTGCTACAGGTGAAGAGACCATTGAAGATGTGGGCTGGAAGTTGTTCCACTTTATTCTTGATGTAGCCAGTGGGCGGAAAAAAACCTTCTCAGACCAGTGGGGGCTGCACAACCAACTGGCTGTATTCAACCCCGCACCTGTTACCTGATCCACCAGCAAGGCATGAACACGCCACGCACGTTCATGCCTGCTTTGCCAGGATAACGTCAGCCGTTATCCTGTGCATCCAGCGCATATTTATAGAGCGCATTTTTTTTAACACCATGAATTTCTGCCGCCAGTGCGGCAGCTTTTTTTAGTGGTAGCTCGGCCTGTAATAAAGCCAGCGTGCGCAATGCATCCGGCGGCAGTGCCTCTTCTTGTGCTTTGTAACCTTCCACTATCAGCACCATTTCCCCTTTACGCCGGTTATCATCTTCCTGAACCCAGGCCAACAATTCACCTATCGGGGCACCATATACAGACTCCCAGGTTTTGGTGAGTTCACGAGCCAGAACCACATAGCGTTCAGACCCCAGCACGGCATTTATATCTGCAAGGCTGTCCAGCAGACGGTGAGTCGATTCATAGAAAATCAGCGTGCGAGGCTCTTGCAACAATGCGGTTAGTGCATCACGCCGCCCTTTTGGTTTAGCTGGCAAAAAGCCCTCGTAACAAAACCTGTCAGAAGGCAAACCTGCCGCACTTAAGGCAGCAATAGCAGCGCACGGGCCAGGTAATGGCACCACGCGAATCCCCGCTTCACGGCAGGTACGTACCAGGTGGTAACCCGGATCATTAATCAGTGGAGTACCCGCATCGGAAACCAGAGCAATGTTTTGCCCTTCTTGCAGCTTAGCCAGCAACGTTTCTGCTTTTTGTTGTTCGTTATGGTCATGAAGTGCGAAAAGACGCGCATTTATGGCAAAATGCTGTAAAAGTAACCCGGTATGACGGGTATCCTCGGCAGCAATAAGATCAACAGACTGCAATACGGAAAGCGCACGCTGGGTAATATCACCCAAATTTCCGATAGGTGTAGGAACTATATAAAGCTGACCATCAGAATTCAGCACTGATTCGTCTTGTTTCATTGTTTCATCCGTATTGCCGATTTAATATTGAGCATTAAGCAAAAAAACTCTGGATACAGTATGGTACCGTCAAACCGTTTTCGTTCTAAAGCCTCACGCAGCCTGCCAGTGATTCTGGCCACGATTTTGTTCGCCGGGTGCGTCGCACATGAACCAGACCAAAGTGCACCTTACATGCAAGGCCAGGTAAAGGCCGACTCCGCCTTCTACTTGCAGCAAATGCAGCAAAGTACGAATGATACCAAGACCAACTGGCAATTACTTGCCATTCGTTCATTACTCCAGGAAGGGAAAACCAACCAGGCAGTGCAACTCTTCCAGGCACTACCGCAACAGGTTACAGCACAACAACGTGATGAACAGGCATTGTTGGCTGTTGAAATGAAATTAGTACAACAAGACCCAGCCAGCGCAAAAACACTGTTGGCAAGTATTAACCCGGATACCCTGACCCCTGCTCAGGCACAACGTTACTGGCAGGCACAAATTGCGCTCAATCAGGGCACACCATCTATTGAGTTACTCCGGGCATTAATCGCTCAGGAACCCGGCCTGCAAGGTACGGCAAAACAGCAAAATATTGATGCTACCTGGCAAGCGCTCTCTTCCATGACCCAGGACCAGGCAAATGCACTGGTTATCAATACGGGTGAACAAACGCTACGGGGCTGGCTCGATTTACAGCATATGTGGTTCGATAACCGTAATGATGCCACCATGCTAAAAGCGGCTATCAAAGACTGGCAGACACGTTATCCGGACAACCCTGCAGCCAAAATGTTACCGACTCAACTGGCAAATGTTCAGTCATTCCAGCCCACGTCAGTCCAAAAAATCGCCCTGTTGCTGCCATTGAGCGGCCAGGCGGCGATTTTTGGACGCACGATTGAGCAAGGGTTTGAGGCTGCGAAAAATGCGGGTACCACGCCGGTTAGCCAGATTGCGCCGCAATCCGTGCCGGGCAGCACCGCGTCAGACAGTAATACTGAAGCAGGTGTCGGGCAGGCCAACCCAGATGAAGCTACAAGCACAACGGAGGATAGTGCTAACGGGGATGTTGTTAGCCCGTCAGCGGCTTCCGTTGATAATCTGGCAGGTGATACGGCTGCAGCCACCCCAACAGATGCCACTGCAACTGACGCCTCGACCACGCCAGAAACGCCCGAAGTAGCCAATACAACAGCATCTGCCGATACTCAAGCCATTAATAGCACTCCGGCTAATCCATCTGCTGAATTAAAAGTGTACGACACCAGCACGCAATCTATTGATCAGATTATGGCTCAGGTGCAAAAAGACGGTGCCAGCATCGTTATCGGGCCGTTGTTGAAGGAAAATGTTAGAGCCGCGGTTAAAATCAATACAACCATAAACATGCTGGCTCTCAATCAACCGGAAGAAGTGCAGAACCAGGCAAACGTATGTTACTTCGCGTTGTCTCCAGAAAATGAAGCCGCAGATGCAGCACGCCATATATGGCAATCTGGGGAACGTAACCCTCTGGTTCTGATTCCCCGCAATAGTTTTGGCTCGCGCATCAGTAAAGCGTTTGCCACTGCATGGCAAGAACTGGGTGGTGGTGTTGTTCTGGAGCAACAATTCGGTTCAGTAAATGAGCTGAAAATGAGCATTAACCGCAACTCGGGTATTGCTCTGACGGGCCGCCCCGTTCAGGCCAGCCTGCCACAGCAGCAGAGTGTCACCATTGGTGGGTTGACCATTCCGGCCCCGCCTTCGGATACCGATATTACAGCAGGAACATCGGGCAAAGTTGATGCGGTATACATTGTTGCTACCCAACCAGAACTGGCGCTTATCAAACCAATGATAACCATGCGCTCAGGCAGCCATAGTGGCGGTGCTGTGCTGTACGCCAGTTCACGCAGTGCCCAGGGTGGTACCGGGCCAGACTTCCGCCTGGAAATGAGTGGTCTGCAATTCAGTGACATTCCTATGCTTTCCGGCGGTAACAACACCTTGATGCAGCAGGCACTCGGCAGTGTGAATAACGATTACTCACTTGCCCGCCTCTACGCTATGGGGGTTGATGCCTGGACGCTTGCCAGCCATTTCTCCCAGATACGCCAGGTACCTGGCTACCAGATTATGGGGAATACCGGCGATCTGACCGCCAACACCGACTGTGTAATCAAACGGAAATTGCCATGGCTTATGTACCAACAAGGCAACGTGGTTCCCGTCAATTAAGTGCCACACAACAAAAAGGCGCGCTCTGGGAACAGAGGGCGCGCCGTTGGCTGGAGCAACAAGGGTTACATTTTATTGCAGCCAATGTACGCTTTGGCAGGGGTGAGATAGACCTCATTATGAAACAGAACGGGTGCCTGGTGTTTATTGAAGTGCGCTATCGCCAGTCGGAGCAATATGGTGGTGCACAAGCCAGTATCACTCGCCAAAAAAGGCGTAAACTGTTACAAACTGCCAACTTATGGCTGGCGCAACAAAACCAGAGTTTTGATACTGTGGATTGCCGTTTTGATGTGCTAGCCTTCACGAATGACCGGGCGGAATGGATACCCAATGCATTCTCCGCCTGCGACAATTAAAGCCATTGCATCAGGATCTATTGTGCTGGACAGAATTAAAGCCTGTTTTACCGAAAGTATTCAAACACAGATTGCGGCCGCAGAAGCGCTGCCAGATGCAATTTCACGCGCCGCACTCTCCATCGTGCAGTGTTTACTGAACGGCAATAAAGTGCTGTGCTGCGGCAATGGCACATCTGCAGCGAATGCCCAGCATTTTGCCGCCAGTATGATAAACCGCTTTGAAACGGAGCGCCCCAGTTTACCTGCTATTGCACTAAATGCTGATAATGTGGTCTTAACCGCCATAAGCAATGATCGTTCGCATGATGAAATATATGCCAAACAGGTTCGCGCTTTAGGCCATCATGGCGATGTTTTATTGGCGATTTCGACACGCGGCAACAGTAGAGACATCGTTAAAGCAGTGGAAGCAGCCGTCACCCGTGATATGTCAATTGTGGCATTAACCGGTTATGACGGTGGTGAACTTGCTGGTCTGCTGGGCCCGCAAGACGTCGAAATTCGTATTCCCTCTCACCGCAGCGCACGCATTCAGGAAATGCATATGCTGACGGTGAATTGCTTATGTGATCTGATCGATAACACATTATTTCCTCACCAGGACGACTAAGGAGTACTCATGAAGGCATTAACGCCGCTGGCAGTCCTTATTTCCGCACTACTGCTACAAGGCTGTGTTGGCGCTGTAGTCGTGGGAAGCGCAGCCGTCGCAACAAAAACCGCTACCGATCCGCGAACTGTAGGCACACAAGTGGATGATGGCACACTGGAATTACGTGCCAGTAATGCCTTAAGCAAAAATGAGCAATTGAAAAAAGATGCTCGGGTAAATGTAATGGCTTACCAGGGGAAACTATTGCTGACGGGCCAGGCCCCTACTCAAGCCTTGTCTGAAGAAGCGAAGAAAATTGCTATGGGCGTGGACGGTGTAACGGAAGTCTATAATGAAATCCGAATTATGCAGCCTATAAGCCTCGGCACGGTTTCCATGGATACATGGATAACCACCAAAGTTCGCTCGCAGTTGCTGGCAAGCGACACAGTGAAATCATCTAATGTGAAAGTAACTACTGAGAATGGTGAAGTCTTCCTGATGGGTCTGGTAACAGATACAGAAGCTAAAGCGGCTGCCGATATTGCCAGCCGGGTCAGTGGCGTCAAACATGTCACAACTGCGTTTACCCCCTTGAAATAATAAGCGCCACCACATTCTGGTATTTTGTACGCCTGGCTACGGCCTGAAAATAAAGCCCTGCACATGTGCAGGGCTTTATTGTTTTGAAAGTACCGGTTACTGACCAGAAACAGCTCAGAACATCAGTGCCAGGCCCCCCAGCACACTCCCGCAGACAATAACCATCAGCCCTGTCAGCCAGAGTGCTTTCGCAGGGAACGTTTTATGCAACATAACCAGTGATGGCACACTGACAGCAGGTAACGTTATCAACAACGCCATCGCCGGACCTGTTCCCATTCCAGCAGCCATCAGCGTTTGGATAATTGGAATTTCAGCCGCAGTAGGAATCACAAACAGGCACCCGGCAACGGCCATTGCCACAACCCAGAACAGGTTATTTTCAATAATGCCTTCAGTATGAGGGAACAACCAAACTCGAGCGGCCCCAAGAATAAATACGGCCAGGATATACACCGGAATGGTGCTCCAGAACAGCCACCATAATGCAGACGCCCAACGGCGCAAAAAACCACCAGTTTGTTGGTTGGGTAAGTTATCAAGCAACACATTTGCTTGAGCACGGGCACTGCGCATATCAGGCTCCTTAACCCAGCGCTGAACCAGCCATGCCACGCCCAGTACCGTTACCAACCCGGCAACAATACGTATCAGTGCGAATTGCCAGCCCAGCACAAACCCCATAAACACCAGCGTAGCGGGATTAAGCAGCGGATTACCCATCCAGAAAGCCAAAGCGCCCCCCATAGAGACTGACTGTCGTCTCATTCCTGCTGCTACTGGTGCCGCACAACAGGTACACATCATGCCGGGTAAGGCAAATAATGCCCCAAATAAGGTCCCCCCAAAACGTGTTTGCCCCATTGTTTTCAATAGCCAGTTGCGGGGAAGTAAAACCTGAATCAATGAACCCAGCAATACGCCCAGCACTGCCGCTTTCCACACTGCCAGAAAGTACACTACGGAGTAATCAATGGCTGACTGAAAGGGGTGTGTTTCAGGCTGAGCAATAATGGAGTGACCAATACTGTGGGTTTCAGCCGCAGTAAACGCTTTAAAATAATAGGGTTGCCATTTTACGTACCAAAGACCGACTGCCATTACCAAGAAAAACAGGACGGGCTTCCACCATGCAAAAGAAGACACCCGTTCAGCAGGCGCGGATTGCGTTGCCATAAAAACCTCAAAAGATATGTAGTGATTGAAAAGTCCCGCAACCTGCTATGCCAGGATACCAGGCCGGAACAATCTGTTTAAACTGTGTAGCGCTTTGCGTCCTGGCTGAGTTGAGCTGAATCCCTGACAACGACAGAAGGCTGGTTATCAGATAACGCGTTAAACATCAGAGCACGGGCAACATCGGTGGCGTTGATAGCCCGCAAGGAACCGGGCAGGCATTTAAAAAATGGCGCGCTCAGCGTTTCTGCCCAGCGTTTTTTAGGTCTTTCGCCAAGTAACATAGACGGACGGGTAATGACCAGCACTGGCCATGCCTGTTCAATCAACGCAAATTCTGCGAGACCTTTTGTTCGATTATAGAATATCCGTGAACGAGGGTTGGCCCCCATCGCACTCACCACCAGCATTTTTTCAGCCCCCAGGCGCAGCCCCGTTTTCCCGGTAAGTAATACCAGGTCATGGTCAACTGAGAAGAACGCCTCAGCGCTACCAGCATCATGGCGGGTGGTGCCAAGGCAACAAAATACCAGGTCGACAGGCGTAGATACCTGATTCAGAGCATCTGATAACTCAGGAGCGACAATGCAAGTCACTTTCGGGTGGCTGGGTAGTGAACGGCGTGAAGCAATGATGATATGAGAGATTTGTGGGTTGGCAACCAGTAGCTCAAGTAAATGGCTGCCAACTAAACCACTAGCCCCAGAGAGTAATACATTCACTGGTCAAGACCAGCCTGATGTGCGGCCTGAGGGTCACGGAACCAGAATAATTTCTTGCCAAACCCCAACGTGTTATCTGTGAATTTAAGTTCATCAACCAGAATTTCCCAAATCGGGGATTTGTGAACTCTGGCAATGGGGAAACGACGGTAATAAGGCTCGCGAAACGGGCCTGATTCAGCTTCATCAACCAGACGAATAGTGCCGCTGTATTGTAATCCACGAATCAGTGCAACTGTTTTTGTTTGACCATTCACGGTGCCCGCTACCGGGCTAATTTGGCCAATCATTTTACCATGACGGGAGTTTGGGTCACTCAGCAAATAAAATGCAACACGTTGTTGATCAAAATAAAAAAATGCATTAGCGCACCAGATACTGCTTTCATTTGAGACACAAAAGGTGACAACATTCTGCTTCTTCAGCCATCGGCTGATAACACTCAGGGATTCCATCACGACTCCTGTTTGTTTAACCTGCGACGTAACTCTGACGACCACGAACGGGTCGCCCAACTTTGTAGGATTTCGTGGTAAGGTAGCCTGATATTCCCTTATATCTTGTAATTATGTCTGACTGGTTCCTGTATCTTATTCACACGCAAAATAACCGCCTCTACACCGGCATAACAACGAATGTTGAGCGCCGTTTTAACCAACACCAACAAGGCAAAGGTGCAAAAGCGTTGCGTGGTGCCGGTGAGTTAACGCTGGTGTTCAGTTACCCGATAGGCGATAAATCACTGGCACTGCGTGCTGAATACCGGGTAAAACAATTTACCCGGGTTGAAAAAGAACGCCTGCTTACCGACAATACGCAACTGATTAGTCTGTTGGCGAGCCTGCAAACGCCCAAGGATTAAAATCTGTCAAAGTGTTCGTGATAATCGACCCGGCCAGAAACACCCGCCAGAGCATCTTCAGCCAGTGGATAAATCAAGAAAGCATTTTCGGTTTCAGGCCAACGACAGTAAAGGTCGAACTGTGCGGCTTTCTTAAAGCCCAGGTGTGAGTAAAACTCAGGATTACCGAGCACAACTGCGGCGGCGTAACCAAATTCATTCAAAGAGTCCAGCCCTTCGTAGACCAATTGTTTACCCAGCCCCTGGCCACGAAAAGGCGCATCAACTGCCAGTGGTGCCAAACCTACCCATTGCCGGTCTTCACCCGCAATATCCACAGGACTAAACGCGATATAGCCAACCACCTGGCCTTCGTCATCGGTTGCAACCAGCCCTAATGTGAGTAAACCGTCTTCACGCAGGGAGTGAACCAGTTGCGCTTCTGCATCACCTTCAAACGCACGGCGAAGCAGAGCATCAATGCCTGGAGCATCAATGGGGATTTCCACACGAATTAACATGTCTCACCTACTGAGGTCTGTTTAATTGCTGGTGCATTTTCAAGACCAGCTTCTACAAAGTCAGCGAGTTGAAGTAGAAGTACCCTCAACGGCTTAGGCATGGCATCCAGCTCTATCGCATCCATTAAGTTCTTAACATACAACCCAAGTTCCGTATCACCTTCAATCACCAGGCGACGCTGGAAAAAGAGAGTATCTGGATCCTGTTTACGTGCTGCGACCATCAACAGATCGTTAGCATCAGCAATAAAACTGACATCCGCTTCTGCTTGTTCACGAACCACCAGTTGATTCGCCTGCAACGAAGTAAACCACTGCAGCCCGATATCACGCACCTCAATACTCAGCCAGCGACCTTCCAGGAAGTCCAACTCGCCTTCTTCCAGCGCCTGACGAAACTGCCAGCTAAGTACTTGCTCCAGCACTTTACGTTTTAACGCAAACGGCGTCAGTTTTACCGGCTGGCGCAACAAAGCGGGACCAAGACGCACCAGATTTGTACGTAATTTTTCCAACACGGGCTTTCACTCCTTCACACAATATTACCGCTTATTCTGCCACATCAGGCTGGCGATATAGCGGCCCAAATCAACTATTACACAGGTTTCATTACTCGCGTCAGGAGCTATGAATACGACTTTAGCTGCCTTAAATCAAAATGTATCGTGTAAAGGTTAACTAGAATCGCACTTCATTAACAATTCTGGCTGTCCATTCACGGCCAGCCCGGTAACGTTCATGGTTACCAGACAACCCAGGAAACGCTATGGAGTTGCTTTGTCCAGCTGGGAATTTACCGGCTCTGAAGGCGGCCATCGAGAATGGTGCCGACGCGGTCTATATTGGCCTGAAAGATGATACTAATGCCCGCCATTTTGCCGGGTTAAACTTTACCGAAAAACGGTTACAAGAAGCGGTAGACTTTGTGCATCGCCATAAACGTAAGCTGCATATCGCTATCAATACCTTTGCGCATCCTGATGGATATGCCCGCTGGGAAAAAGCGATAGATATGGCGGCCCAACTAGGTGCAGACGCACTCATCCTGGCCGACCTGGCTATGCTGGATTATGCAGCACGCCGTTATCCTGACGTTGAACGTCATGTTTCTGTTCAGGCATCAGCCACCAATGAAGCAGCTATTCGCTTTTATCATAACAACTTTGCTGTTGGCCGCGTTGTTTTACCCCGTGTGTTATCTATTCATCAAGTAAAACAATTAGCTCGCGTCACCCCAGTTCCACTAGAAGTTTTCGCATTTGGCAGCCTGTGTATTATGGCTGAAGGGCGCTGCTACCTTTCCTCCTACCTGACAGGTGAATCGCCTAATACCGTAGGTGCATGCTCACCTGCGCGTTTTGTTCGCTGGCAACAAACACCACAAGGACTGGAATCTCGCCTGAATGACGTATTGATCGATCGCTATCAAGCAAACGAAAATGCAGGCTACCCAACGCTGTGCAAAGGGCGTTACCGAGTCGATGGCGATTTGTATCATGCGCTGGAAGAGCCAACCAGCCTCAACACTTTATCGCTCCTGCCTGAATTGATGTCTATGGGGATTGCTTCCGTCAAAATCGAAGGCCGTCAGCGCAGCCCAGCTTATGTTACCCAGGTAGCTAAAGTGTGGCGTCAGGCAATTGACCGTTGTATTGCAGCCCCCGAAAGCTTCGTGCCGCAGGATGCATGGATGCAGGCGCTGGGTGCAATGGCCGAAGGTACCCAAACCACATTAGGTGCTTATCACCGGAAATGGCAGTGACAGGAGCAAAGATGAAATATTCATTAGGGCCTGTGCTCTATTACTGGCCGAAAGAAACACTGGAAACGTTTTATACCGCAGCGCAGCAAAGTGAAGCGGATATTATTTATCTGGGCGAAGCCGTTTGCAGTAAACGTCGGGCGACAAAGCAAGGTGACTGGATGGCGCTGGCAAAAATGCTGGCAGGTAGCGGGAAGCAAGTGGTTTTATCCACGCTCGCTCTCGTTCAGGCTCCTTCTGAACTGGGCGAATTGAAGCGCTATGTCGATAACGGTGAGTTTCTGATTGAAGCCAATGATTTTGGTACAGTCAGCCTTGCGGCAGAACACAAACTGCCTTTTGTCGCCGGGCATGCACTCAACTGTTATAACGCCGTTACGCTGCGTATTTTACACAATCAGGGGATGATACGCTGGTGCATGCCAGTCGAACTCTCCCGTGACTGGCTAATTAAATTACTGGAACAGTGCGACACGTTGGGTATTCGTAATCAGTTCGAAGTGGAAGTGCTCAGCTATGGCCACCTGCCTCTGGCATATTCCGCACGCTGCTTTACTGCGCGCTCAGAAAACCGGGCAAAGGATGAGTGCGAGACATGCTGTATTAAATACCCTGTTGGCCGAAATATGCGTTCACAGGAAGACCAGCAAGTTTTCGTGCTCAATGGTATCCAAACCATGAGTGGTTATGTGTACAACCTTGGTAATGAATTATCCGGTATGCAAGGGCTGGTGGATATTGTCCGGTTGTCACCAATGGGACTGGGAACGCTGGATGTGCTCAAACACTTTCGCGCCAATGAGCAAGGTGAAAAACCACTGACACTGGAAAACCACCACGATTGCAATGGTTACTGGAAACGCCTCGCCGGTCTTAACCTCGAAGTCTGAAACAGCTCGCATTGTTAACGCGCATCAACAATCTTTAATGCAGTATTAAAATTGCATGAACGGGCAGATGGTAAAGTCATCTGCCCGACAGAAGCTATTTTTTTCTCAACGATGCGATAAAAGCGAGCGCTTATGTCTGATTACGCCAGTGTACCGTTTTCTGTTCTTGACCTTGCTCCTGTACCAGAAGGTGCTGAGGCAGACACAGCCTTTAGCCACTCCCTTGAGTTGGCAAAGCTTGCTGAGAAACTCGGCTACCACCGCTACTGGCTGGCAGAACACCACAATATGTCGGGTATAGCCAGCGCAGCAACATCCGTGCTTATTGGCTACCTGGCGGCAAATACCAGCACCCTTCATCTGGGCTCTGGCGGAATTATGTTGCCTAACCACTCTCCTCTGGTTATTGCAGAGCAGTTTGGTACGCTTGAAACGCTCTTTCCGGGGCGTATAGACCTGGGGTTAGGCAGAGCCCCTGGCAGCGACCATCGTACAATGGCAGCATTACGTCGTCATATGAATAGCGAACTGGATAGCTTCCCAGAAGATGTCAGTGAACTATTGAACTGGTTTGACGGTAATGATGGGGCTTCTGCTGTGCGACCAGTACCAGGCTATGGGTTACACATTCCTGTGTGGTTGTTAGGCTCCAGCCTGTATAGCGCACAACTGGCGGCAAAGCTTGGTCTACCGTTTGCCTTCGCATCGCATTTTGCTCCCGATATGCTGTTTCAGGCCCTGCAACTTTACCGCAGCCACTTCGTACCTTCAGCTCGCCTTGAGAAACCTTATGCTATGGTGTGTATTAATATTATTGCCGCCGACAGTAACCGTGACGCAGAATTTTTATTTACTTCGATGCAACAGGCATTTGTGAAATTACGCCGTGGCGAAACAGGGAAGCTACCCCAACCAATCCAAAATATTGCTAATTTCTGGAGCCCGGCAGAGCAATATGGTGTTCAGCAGGCACTGAGTATGTCTCTGGTTGGCGATAAAGCTAAAGTGCGCCATGGCCTGTTAAGTTTGCTGCGGGAAACTCAGGCCGATGAAATTATGGTTAATGGGCAAATCTTTGATAACCAGGCTCGTCTGCATTCCTTCGAACTGGCTATGGAAGTCAAAGCGTCTCTGGGATAATGGATTTACGCAGGGGTGCAACCCTGCGTCAGATTGATGAAAAAGAAGGAAAAAACGTGGTTTTTCCTTCTTTTTAGTTAGCGGGCGAAAATCAATGAATTGATTTTCCCAGTTTTTTATTGGGTGACATCTTCTCGTTCTGTGCGGACATAAGGTTTGTCATCAGACTCACGCAGGGGTACAACCCTGCGTTTTTGATTTATTGGTAGGCAGGTAACAAGTTAAAACTGGAAAGAATGTGGGCTACGGCATTCACAATGCCAAAACAGAGAACCAGAACAATGAGAGGGGTTCCTCCCCACACACGAAAGGATGCATCCGGGAAACGCTTGCGTGATTTTCGAGCCAATAACGCTGGTACTATTGCGGCCCAAACGGTTGCAGCCAGGCCAGCATAACCAATTGCATAAAGAAAACCATTTGGCCAGAATAACGCTCCGGCTATCGGGGGCATAAAAGTCAGCCCGGCAGTTTTCAGGCGCCCTAAAGCCGTATCATCGAAGCCAAACAGGTCAGCCAGGTAATCGAACAACCCCAGAGTTACACCAAGAAACGAACTTGCCACAGCAAAGTTAGAAAATGCCACTAATAGCAATCCCAAACTTTTACTGTTCAGAACGCTGCTCAATGCCTGAACCAGCGCATCAATATTGCCACCTTTAGCAGCGATATCGATAAAGTCATGGCGAGCAATATTCCCCATGGTTCCTAACAACCATATAGCGTACAAACCAAGCGCAATAAGGGTTCCCCCCACAATGCAACGCACAATAGCCGCCGGGTTTTTCCCATAATACTTTACAAGGCTGGGGACATTGCCGTGATAGCCAAATGAAGCCAGGCAGAATGGCAGGGTCATCAATAAATACGGCGCATAATGTGGGTTGCTGTCTGTGGTGTTAAGCAATATTGCTGGCTGGACATGCCCCAGCAGTGTGCCAAAAGTGAGAAAGAACGTAATCACTTTTGCTCCCAATACAATGGCAGTTACCCGGTTCACCGCTTTTGTGCTCAGCCAGACAATAAAAGCGATTAACAGTGCAAACCCGGTTCCAGCAAATCTTGCTGAGACATTCATGGAAAAAGAAGAAAAAGTATGCTGCAGAATTGAACCGCTTGCGGAAATATATGCATAGGTCAGGATATACAAGACAAACGCAATAGACAGCCCATTGAGTAAATTCCACTTTTTCCCCAGCAAGTCTCGCGTCAGGGTATCGAAGCTAGCTCCCGGGCGATAATTGAGGTTTGCTTCAAGGATCATTAACCCAGAATGCAACATACAGAACCAGGTAAAGGCCAGCCCCGCCAGAGACCAAAAAAACCAGGCACCAGACATCACAACGGGCAGAGAAAACATACCAGCACCAATAATAGTGCCGGCTATAAGCATCACGCCTCCCCAAACTGATACAGAGGCGGAAGATGATGTTGTGAGTGTTGCCATACAAGCTCCATTGAACCCATTTTTCGGGCCAGTAATCATATGGAACATTGTACCAGTACATGAGTACACCCTAAAATAACTGAGCCTGAAATAGCCCAAAAGCAGTGTTGTGTAAAGCGTAAAATATAGTTTACAGCTAATTGTGCCACTAAAGCAGGTACAGAAAGAAAGGAGTCGAACAGAAGAAAAAAGCCCCGCTTACGCAGGGCTTGAATAGCAGTTGTTACACTAAATTATGCTTCACTGAAGCGGCGGCGACCTGTTGAATCATCACGGTCACGGCGCGGTGCACGGCTGTCGCGGTTATCACGACGTTCACCATTAAACTGACGACCACCACCTTCGCGGCGTTCACCACCACCGAAACGACGGCCTTCACCACGACCACCTTCACGGCGTTCGCCACCGAAGCTACGTCCACCACCACGACGTTCACCGCGCGGCTGTGCGTCACCCAGTAACTGCATATTCATCGGTTTGTTGAGAATACGTGTACGGGTGAAGTGCTGTAACACTTCGCCAGGCATACCTTTTGGCAGCTCGATAGTGGAATGTGTACCAAACAGTTTAATGTTACCGATGTAACGGCTGCTGATATCACCTTCGTTTGCGATTGCACCAACGATATGGCGAACTTCAACACCATCGTCACGACCCACTTCGATACGGTAGAGTTCCATTTCACCTGCATCGCGGCGTTCACGACGCGGACGATCACCACGCTCAGCACGGTCACCGCGCTCGCCACGGCGATCACCACGATCGTCACGGTCACGGAATTCACGGCGCGGACGGCGTTCAATAACCGGATCCGGCGGCAGAATCAGCGGACGTTCACCCTGAGCCATTTTCAGCAATGCTGCAGCCAGTGTTTCCATATCAGCTTCTTCACCCGGCTGCAGTTTGCTTAACAGCGCACGGTACAGATCAAGATCACTGCTTTCCAGTTGTTGCTGAACGCTTGCAGAGAATTTAGCCAGACGGCGTTCGCCCAGTAACTCAGCATTCGGCAATTCCACTTCTGGAATGGTCAGCTTCATCGTACGTTCAATGTTACGCAGCAGACGGCGTTCACGGTTATCAACGAACAACAAAGCACGGCCAGCTCGACCAGCACGGCCAGTACGGCCGATACGGTGAACGTAAGATTCAGCATCCATTGGGATGTCGTAGTTAACGACCAGGCTGATACGCTCAACATCCAGACCACGTGCAGCAACATCGGTTGCAATCAGAATGTCCAAACGACCATCTTTCAGGCGCTCCAGTGTTTGTTCACGCAGAGCCTGGTTCATATCACCATTCAGTGCTGCACTGTTGTAACCATTACGTTCCAGAGCTTCAGCCACTTCAAGAGTCGCATTTTTGGTACGTACGAAAATAATCGCCGCATCAAAGTCTTCAGCTTCAAGGAAACGAACCAGTGCTTCGTTTTTACGCATGCCATATACAGTCCAGTAGCTCTGGCTGATATCAGGACGCGTGTTGATGCTGGTCTGGATCCGCACTTCCTGCGGGTCTTGCATAAAGCGACGCGTAATACGGCGAATCGCTTCCGGCATAGTTGCAGAAAACAGCGCGGTCTGATGACCTGCAGGAATTTCTGCCATGATGGTTTCAACATCTTCGATGAAACCCATGCGCAGCATTTCATCTGCTTCATCCAGAACCAGACCTTTCAGTTGAGAAAGATCAAGGGTACCACGTTTCAGGTGGTCCAGCAGACGGCCTGGGGTACCAACAACGATTTGCGGTCCCTGGCGCAAAGCGCGCAGCTGTACGTCATAACGCTGGCCGCCGTAAAGGGCCAGAACGTTTACGCCACGCATATGTTTAGAAAAGTCATTACATGCTTCTGCAACCTGAACGGCCAACTCGCGGGTTGGAGCCAGAACCAGGATCTGCGGAGCACGCAACTCAGGATCAATATTGTTCAGTAACGGCAGCGAAAACGCTGCGGTTTTGCCACTCCCGGTTTGGGCCATCCCCAACACATCACGCCCTTCCAATAAGTGCGGAATGCAAGCAGACTGAATCGGCGAAGGTTTTTCATAACCCAGGTCGCTCAGTGCTTCAAGGATAGGGGCTTTCAGGCCCAGTTCGGAAAAGGTGGTTTCAATATCAGCCATGTAGTACAAGTGCCTCAGTGTCAATGGCGGCCAGTCTACATAACTCATCGTGAAAACGATCTGCAATTTTCATTGAAAAGTGTGAACCGGCTCAAATTTGTTGAATTGACGAACAAAACAGCCCTCACCCCGGAAGGTGAAGACTCGATAAAAAGGGCTGAAAAAATTCGTCAGCTATTGCTGGTCCGATTCTGCCAGGTCATCTTGCTCCTGGCCCAAGAGCGATAATTCCAACAATGCATAGCGATGCTCGACAAAGTTATGAACGTTGTTAGCAAGCGCTAATTTGAACAATGCCTCAGCACTGTCCTTATCCCCCAGACTTAGGTAATGCTTACCTAAATAGAAGTTGGTTTCACTGAGATGCTCAGCGAGCGAGGTGTTATCCGTTGCATCTGCCTTGAGTCTTTCCATCAGTGTGCTTTCACTGATATCACCAAGGTAGAATTCGACAATATTCCATCCCCATTGTTCTCTATCCGATTTATTGAAGCGTTGTCTTAACGCGTCTTTTGCCTGCTGTTCGTTTAACTTGCTTTCGTCAAGGTAAAGCCACAGGCTACGGAAAGGATCGTTAGGATCGTCATGATAAAACGCCAGCAGATCATCTTGCGCTAACCGGTACCTACCGCCGTAATACAGCGCGATACCTCGGTTTAAATACGCATAGTTGTAAGTTGGATCAAGCTCAAGTACAGAATCAAACGCTTCATAAGCGGCATCAAAATTGCCCGCCTGCGTTAAATAAATCCCGAGATAATTAAAAACCTCAGGCATATCAGGCCTGATTGCCAGCGCTTGTGAAAAATCATTCCGCGCTAAGGCCCTCAGACCGAGACTATCATACAACACTCCGCGCTCATATAAAAGCTGTGCGCGTTCATCCTCGGTTAAAGCCCGACTGGCAAGAATTTGTTCCATCCTCGCCAGGATAACTTCCTGTTGCAGTGTTGGCTGTAAAGGAACAGCAAGCACTTCATCCTTACGCCAGGCAGAGTTGCTGCATCCCGCCAGCGTCAGAGCTGTCGCAACGAAACACCAGCGCAAAAAAGGCTTCATTTCCTACTCCCGAAGACAACAAATGGATGAACGTCCTGTTACCCGGCTGTATAACATGGCTTCCTGCCCTGAATGAAACAGCTCTTCATGTCACCATGAAGAGCCAACTCCGCATTCCAGATACTGTTTTTTTGTTGCCCGCCAGTGCGGCACTAGCTGGCAACACGTTTCAGACGGTATCGGGTATTAATATGCCATAGAGCGAGATTACTCAGCCTGAGTATCAACTGCTGCATCTGGAGCTGATTTTTCTTCCTGCTCCTGTGCTTTTGGCTGCTCAACAGCTTCTTTCATGCTCAGACGTACACGGCCCTGGCGGTCAACTTCCAGTACTTTAACCGGAACTTCCTGGCCCATATGCAGATAGTCTGTCACTTTTTCTACACGCTTGTCGGCAATCTGAGAAATATGCACCAGACCTTCTTTACCACCGCCAATCGCTACAAACGCACCGAAATCAACGATACGCGTAACTTTACCATTATAGATGCGACCAACTTCAATCTCAGCAGTAATTTCTTCGATGCGACGAATAGCATGTTTTGCTTTATCGCCATCAGTTGCTGCGATTTTCACAGTACCGTCATCTTCAATTTCAATGGTTGTACCGGTTTCTTCGGTCAGAGCACGGATTACAGAACCACCTTTACCGATAACGTCTTTGATCTTATCAGGGTTGATCTTAATCGTATGGATACGCGGTGCAAATTCAGAAATGTCACCACGCGGTGCATTGATTGCCTGTTCCATCACACCCAGAATGTGCAGACGTGCACCTTTAGCCTGGTTCAAAGCAACCTGCATGATTTCGCGAGTGATACCCTCGATTTTGATATCCATCTGCAAAGCAGTGATACCTTCACGTGAACCCGCTACTTTAAAGTCCATATCGCCAAGATGATCTTCATCGCCCAGAATATCAGAAAGGACAACAAAGTTATCGCCTTCTTTAACCAGGCCCATTGCGATACCCGCAACGGCAGCTTTCACCGGCACACCCGCATCCATCAGTGCTAAAGACGCACCGCAGACAGAAGCCATGGAAGAAGAACCATTGGACTCAGTGATTTCAGAAACAACACGCACAGTGTATGGGAAACGATCTGCAGCTGGCATAACAGCCGCCACACCACGTTTAGCCAGACGGCCATGACCAATTTCACGGCGTTTTGGCGAACCCACCATCCCGGTTTCACCCACAGAGTATGGAGGGAAGTTATAGTGGAACAGGAAGCGATCAGTACGCTCGCCCATCAATTCATCGATGTTTTGCGCGTCACGCTCGGTCCCTAAGGTTGCAGTAACCAGAGCCTGAGTTTCGCCGCGGGTAAACAGTGCTGAACCGTGAGTACGCGGCAGAACGCCTGTGCGCACATCCAGGCCACGAATCATGTCTTTTTCACGGCCATCAATGCGCGGTTCCCCAGCCAGTACGCGGCTACGGACAATTGTTTTTTCCAGCGCATGCAGAATTTCACCCAGTTCGTTTTCGTCCAGGGCTTCATCTTCTGCCAACAGAGCAGCAATGACTTCAGATTTAATGACATCAACCTGAGCATAACGCTCTTGTTTGTCAGTAATGCGGTATGCATCGCTCAGACGCGTTTCAGCAAGAGCAGCAACACGCGCATTCAATGCTTCGTTAACTGCTTCTGGCTGCCAATCCCAACGCGGTTTGCCCGCTTCAGCAACCAGCGCTTTGATATTTTCGATAACAACCTGTTGTTGGTCGTGACCAAATACCACAGCACCCAGCATTTGGTCTTCACTCAGAAGTTCAGCTTCAGATTCAACCATCAGCACGGCGTTATCAGTACCCGCAACTACTAAATCCAGTTGGCTGTTTTTCAGCTCATCGGCTGTTGGGTTCAGAACATATTGATCATTGATATAACCAACGCGCGCAGCACCAATTGGGCCATTGAATGGAATACCAGACAGAGACAGAGCGGCAGAAGCACCAATCATAGCAACGATATCAGGGTGAACCTGTGGGTTAACAGACACAACCGTTGCAATAACCTGGACTTCGTTAACAAAACCTTCCGGGAACAGCGGACGAACCGGGCGGTCAATCAGACGCGCGATCAGCGTTTCGCCTTCACTTGGGCGGCCTTCACGGCGGAAAAAACCGCCAGGGATACGGCCAGCTGCGTAAGTACGTTCCTGGTAGTTTACTGTAAGAGGGAAGAAATCCTGGCCGGGTTTCGCTTTTTTAGCACCAACAACGGTAACGAAAACGGCGGTGTCATCCATGCTGACCATCACGGCCGCAGTTGCCTGGCGAGCCATCATGCCGGTTTCGATAGTGACGGTATGTTGACCATACTGGAATTGACGAATGATCGGATTAAGCAAAATAGTATCCTTTCTTTAGACGAGTGACAGCACAACAAAGTGCTGTTGTGATTACCAGCCTTTATGCTCCCTCGCGACTAATGAAAACACAGAAAAATTTTATGTGTTTTCATTAGCCGCGCGAACCTCAGCAATAAAGACTATTAAAAGCAACAATACATTACTTTCTGGTTAATTGCTGCTTTTGAGTTGAAAAAAGGGGCCTCCAGAGGCCCCTTTTTCAGAAACTCGCAAATATTAGCGACGCAGACCCAGACGTTCGATCAGGGAAGAATAGCGTGCAACATCTTTACGTTTCAGGTAGTCAAGCAGCTTACGACGCTGAGAAACCATGCGCAGCAGACCACGACGGCTGTGGTGATCTTTTTTGTGCTCTGCAAAGTGACCTTGCAGGTGGTTGATCTGTGCAGTCAGCAGGGCAACCTGAACTTCAGTTGAACCGCTGTCGTTAGCACCACGACCGAACTCAGAAACGATTTTAGCTTTAGCTTCAACACTTAGAGACATTTTGAACTCCAGTAATTAAATAAGAAAACAGGGCGCCAATCTCTAATTCAGCAGCCCCAGAGCCGCGCTATTCTACCTGCGCGGACGGGTTATCGCAAGGTAAGACTAAGCTGGATAATGAACAACCAAACGACGCGGAGCAACACGGCCTTCGTCGTCAATTTCACCCATACCAATAAACTCACCTTCTTCACCTTCTGTTACACGAACCAAACCATCAGAAGGTACACCAGCAACCCTAACGGGTTGCCCTTGTTTGAAATATGCGGCTACAGCTGACTGCAGATTCACTTGAGGGAAATCAGCTGCCGGGCTGTCCATTGGCATCAGTAAAGGATCCAGTACTACCTCGATACCGATACCCTCTTCCTGCGCTTGCGTAACCAATGTATTCAAGTGCTCAAGGGTCACCATGCGTTCTACCGGATATTTACTCACAGCTAAACGACGCAAAAAGGTTACATGAGCACCACAACCCAGTTTTTCCCCCAGGTCATCAATGATGGTGCGAATGTAAGTACCTTTGGAGCAATGAACTTCCAGTTCCAGCTCGTTTCCTTCGTGGCGAATAAACAGCAACTCATACACAGTAATTGCACGCGCTTCCCGAGGAACTTCAATTCCCTGGCGAGCGTACTCATACAAAGGCCGCCCTTGGTACTTGAGCGCAGAAAACATAGATGGCACTTGCTGCGTTTCGCCTCGAAAACTATCTAAAGCCCGAGCAAGATCAGCTTCGCTGAAGGTAACCGCGCGTTCCTGAACAACAGTTCCATCCGCATCGGATGTATCGGTACGTTGCCCCAGGCGGGCAATAACACGGTATCGTTTATCTGAATCCAGCAGGTAACGGGAAAACTTGGTTGCTTCACCCAGGCAAATAGGCAGCATACCGGTTGCCAGTGGGTCGAGAGCCCCGGTATGCCCAGCCCGATTAGCATTAAAGAGGCGTTTTACTTTTTGCAGTGCATCATTTGATGACAGGCCAAGTGGTTTATCCAACAATAAAACGCCATGGACATCGCGCCCACGCCGACGAGGACGACTCATCAATCCTCCTTGTTGCTGTCATCCGTTTCCGAATGGGAACGGCGCTCTTCATCCTGTTTAACCACACTGCTGACCAGATTTGACATCCGCATCCCTTCAACCAGAGAGTTGTCGTAGATGAATGTCAGTTCAGGAACAATGCGCAAACGCATTGCTTTACCAAGCAACATGCGAATATAACCAGATGCATCCTGTAGAGCTTTAACACCAGCTTTTACTGCACCTTCATCCTGATCATTCAGGAAGGTGACGTAAACTTTTGCATAAGCTAAATCACGGGACACTTCAACACCTGAGACTGTCGTCATCAGACCTACGCGCGGATCTTTAATTTCACGCTGCAGAATGATAGCGATTTCTTTCTGCATTTCCTGTGATACACGCTGTGGGCGACCAAACTCTTTCGCCATAATAGTTTCTCCAGACAAATCAGGGGGGCACCAGGCCCCCCTTAATAATCTTACCGAGCCCCAAAAGGGATTAGGAAATGGTACGTTGAATTTCGATAATTTCGAAGACTTCAATCATGTCGCCAGTGCGAACATCATTGTAGTTCTTAACGCCGATACCACATTCCATACCATTACGGACTTCGTTAACGTCATCTTTAAAGCGACGCAGAGATTCCAGCTCGCCTTCATAGATAACCACGTTATCACGCAGCACACGAATTGGGTTGTGACGTTTAACAACACCTTCCGTAACCATACAACCCGCAATCGCGCCAAACTTCGGTGATTTGAACACATCACGAACTTCAGCCAGGCCGATAATTTGCTGTTTGTATTCCGGAGCCAACATACCGCTCATCGCCTGTTTAACTTCGTCAATCAGGTTATAGATAACGGAATAGTAACGCAGGTCGATGCTTTCAGCTTCAATAACACGGCGAGCAGAGGCATCAGCACGGACGTTAAAGCCCACAACAATCGCGTTGGAAGCAGCAGCCAGTGTCGCATCGGTTTCAGTAATCCCACCAACACCAGAGCCAACAATTTTCACTTTCACTTCATCTGTGGACAGTTTAACCAGAGAATCGGTAATAGCTTCAACAGAACCCTGAACGTCAGCTTTCAGTACGATGTTAACCTCAGAAACTTCACCTTCAGTCATGTTAGCAAACATGTTTTCCAGTTTAGATTTCTGCTGACGAGCCAGTTTGACTTCACGGAATTTACCCTGACGATACAGCGCCACTTCACGCGCTTTTTTCTCGTCACGGACAACGGTAGCTTCATCACCCGCTGCAGGTACACCAGACAAACCCAGAATTTCTACTGGAATTGACGGACCCGCTTCTTCTACATCTTTGCCAAGTTCGTTGCGCATCGCACGAACACGGCCATATTCGAAACCGCACAGGACGATATCGCCACGATGCAACGTACCTTCACGTACCAGTACTGTTGCTACCGGGCCACGGCCTTTATCCAGGAAGGATTCGATAACCACACCGCTTGCCATACCATTACGTACAGCTTTCAGTTCCAGAACTTCAGATTGCAGCAAGATAGCGTCTAACAGTTCATCAACCCCGGTACCTGCTTTTGCAGAAACGTGAACGAACTGGCAATCGCCACCCCATTCTTCCGGAATGATGCCATACTGAGCCAGTTCATTTTTAACACGATCTGGATCAGCTTCAGGCTTATCAATCTTGTTCACAGCAACAACGACAGGTACTTTCGCCGCTTTAGCGTGCTGGACAGCCTCAATGGTTTGTGGCATCACGCCATCGTCTGCTGCAACAACCAGCACCACGATATCTGTCGCCTGAGCACCTCGAGCACGCATTGCGGTAAACGCTGCGTGGCCTGGGGTATCAAGGAAAGTAATCATGCCGTTGTCGGTTTGGACGTGATAAGCACCGATATGCTGGGTAATACCACCGGCTTCACCAGAGGCAACTTTTGTAGAACGAATGTAGTCCAGCAGAGACGTTTTACCGTGGTCGACGTGACCCATGATAGTCACAACAGGCGCACGCGGTTCTGCCTGAGCACCGGTATCACGGTCGCTCATTACTGCTTCTTCCAGCTCGTTTTCACGACGCAGGATAACTTTGTGGCCCATTTCCTCAGCAACAAGCTGCGCAGTTTCCTGGTCAATCACCTGGTTGATGGTTGCCATAGCACCCATCTTCATCATTGCTTTGATGACCTGAGAACCTTTCACTGCCATTTTGTTTGCCAGTTCCGCAACGGAGATCGTTTCACCAATCATGACATCACGGTTAACCGCTTGAGCGGGTTTCTGGAAACCTTGCTGCAAGGCACTGCCTTTACGCTGTCTTCCACCTTTACCCCCGCGAATAGCGGCGCGCGCTTCTTCACGGTCAGCTTTGGATTCAGCGTGTTTGTTACCTTTCTTAGGACGTGAAGCTTTAGCATTGCGACCACGGCCACGACCGCCTTCAACTTCACGGTCGTTATCATCTTCAGCCTGACGAGCATGCTGAGACGTAGTAACGTGATAGTCGCTGCTTTCCGTTTCTTCGTCAGTATTACGCCAACGTTCAGCATTCTCTTCCGCCATGCGGCGCGCTTCGTCTGCAACGCGGCGAGCCTCTTCTTCAATTTTGCGGCGGGCTTCTTCTTCAGCCTTACGTTTCAGCTCTGCAGCTTCTGCTTCACGACGGGCTTTCTCAGCCTGTACGGCTTTCTGTTGTTCGGATTGTTGATTGCTCACTTTGCTATTTTCCGCAGCTTCACGTTTCGCTTGTTCCGCGGCCTCACGCTTCGCTTGTTCATCGGCATCGCGTTTGGCTTTCTCTTCCGCTTCGCGTTTGGCCTTTTCTTCAGCCTCACGTTTAGCAGATTGTTCTGCCTCACGACTGGCCAGCTCTTCCGCCTCACGCTGCGCTTGCTCTTCCGCGGCAAGACGCTCAGCTTCTTGCGGATCACGTTTTACAAAGGTGCGCTTTTTGCGGACTTCCACTTGTACCGATTTACTTTTACCACCGGTACCCTGAATACTCAAAGTGCTGCGCGTTTTGCGCTGCAATGTTAACTTGTCTGGCCCTGAACCATGTTCACGGTTCAAAAACGCCAGCAAAGTTTGTTTTTCTTGTGCTGTCACTGAATCTTCAGACGATTTGCGGATCCCGGCATCAGCAAATTGCTGTATCAGGCGATCCACTGGAGTTTGAATCTCCGCGGCCAGCGATTTAATAGTCACATCTGTCATGCTGTTCCTTCCTGCTACAGTTTATTACGCTTCGTCGCCGAACCAGCAAATATTTCGGGCGGCCATAATCAGCGCCCCGGCTTTTTCATCAGTTAAGCCTTCAATATCTGACAGGTCATCAATGCCCTGCTCGGCGAGATCTTCCAGCGTACTAATACCACGCGTAGCCAGTTTAAAGGCCAGCGCACGATCCATACCCTCAAGGTTAATCAGATCGTCGGTAGGTTTCTTATCACCCAGGCTTTCTTCCTGCGCCAACGCCAGCGTGGTAAGTGCATTTTTCGCACGTTCACGTAATGCTTCTACAGTAGGTTCATCAAGCCCATCGATTTCAAGCAACTCTTTCATTGGGACATACGCTAACTCTTCCAGCGAGGAAAAGCCTTCTTCTACCAGAACGGTCGCGAAATCTTCATCAATATCGAGATACTTGGTGAACGTATCAATGGCGGCATGCGCTTCAGCCTGGTGCTTAGCCTGCAAGTCATCTACCGTCATGACATTCAGCTCCCAGCCACTCAGTTGAGAAGCCAGACGAACGTTTTGACCGTTACGACCAATAGCTTGCGCCAGGTTACCTGCTTCTACCGCAATATCCATCGTGTGTTTATCTTCATCAACCACGATGGAAGCGACGTCAGCAGGCGCCATTGCATTGATAACGAACTGTGCAGGATTATCATCCCACAGCACGATATCAATACGCTCGCCGCCAAGTTCCGTTGATACAGCCTGCACGCGTGCCCCACGCATCCCAACGCATGCACCAACAGGGTCGATGCGTTTATCATTGGTTTTCACAGCAATTTTTGCGCGAGAGCCCGGGTCACGAGCCGCAGCTTTGATTTCGATAACTTCTTCGCCAATTTCCGGTACTTCAATGCGGAACAACTCAATCAGCATTTCCGGCTTAGCGCGAGTCACAAATAACTGCGCACCACGTGATTCAGGACGCACGGAATACAACACCCCACGCACACGGTCACCCGGGCGGAAGTTTTCACGCGGTAACATATCTTCACGAAGAATGACGGCTTCTGCGTTATTACCCAGATCCAGTGTGATATTTTCACGATTCACTTTTTTCACCATACCGGTGATAATTTCGCCTTCGTGCTCACGGAACTGATCAACAACCATTGCCCGCTCTGCTTCACGCACTTTCTGAACGATAACCTGTTTTGCAGTTTGCGTGGTGATACGGTCAAAGGTCACTGACTCGATCTGGTCTTCTACATAGTCACCCAGATTCAACGCAGGATCTTCAAACTGCGCTGCTTCCAGCGTTATTTCACGCGTAGGCTGAGTAACTTCCTCAACGATCAGCCAGCGGCGGAAAGTGTCAAAATCACCACTTTTCCGGTCAATGCTGACGCGAACGTCGATTTCCTGTTCATATTTTTTCTTAGTCGCCGTTGCAAGGGCTGTTTCCAGCGCTTCAAAAATTTTTTCGCGCGGAACCGCTTTTTCATTAGAAACCGCTTCGACAACAGCTAAAATTTCTTTGTTCATCCTGGGTTCGCCTCAAGCCAGACTGTTAAAAGTGGGGGACCAGGTTCGCTTTCTGGATATTACTCAGTGCGAACACTTCATCATTGCCATCGACCGTAACGGTAACCATTTCACCATCAACCTGTTTGATGATGCCCTGCCATTTACGACGGTTCTGTACCGCCATGCGCAACACCAACGCTACTTCCTCACCAAGAAAACGCGTGTAATGCGCAGCAGTAAACATTGGACGGTCAAGGCCAGGAGAGGAGACTTCGAGGTTATAAGCAACAGTGATTGGATCTTCTACATCCATTACTGCACTTACCTGATGACTGACATCAGCACAATCATCAACAGTGATACCATTCGGACTATCAATGTAGATGCGCAACGTAGATGTACGACCGCGAACAAACTCAATACCAACCAGTTCGTAGCCCAGAGCCTCTACTGGTGCAGTAATCATCTCTGTTAACTTTTGCTCTAATGTGGACAAGCCCACCCCCAAGACATAAAAAAAGGGCGTTAAGCCCAGTTATTCTCTCGTCAGATAACAAAAAACCCCGATAAATCGGGGCTTTGTATAACTGAACCCTACAAGCCGCGAATGCGACCTGGAACTATTTCCATGAGAATTTTTTTCAAAATTCCATCGTGAAAAGAACTGTCGCTCTTCACAGTATATTTGAAAAACAACTCTCAGGGAAATTGGTTGCGGGGGCCGGATTTGAACCGACGACCTTCGGGTTATGAGCCCGACGAGCTACCAGGCTGCTCCACCCCGCGTCCGAAAACGTGGCAAATACTACGCCTTTAACACAAAAAAAGCAAATTTTGCTGGGATTTGGTACCGAGGACGGGACTTGAACCCGTAAGCCCAATCGGGCACTACCACCTCAAGGTAGCGTGTCTACCAATTCCACCACCTCGGCACTTAATTCGCACAAAACGTGCGATGATACGACAAATTAATGCGGGATATCGCTACTCGGCTGCGCTGGCGCTGCCGGTTGAGTAGTCTGCTCAGTTTGGGCAGGCTGGCTCAGATTATCCCAACTGCTCCCCTTAGTGGTTTTGTTACTGTTGATATTACCCAGCGCCAGGCTGATAATAAAAAACAGTGTTGCCAGCACGGCAGTCATCCGGGTCATGAAGTTACCAGAACCGTTTGAACCAAACAGAGTTGCAGAAGCGCCTGCGCCAAAGGAGGCACCCATATCAGCACCTTTACCTTGCTGCAGCATAATCAAGCCAACAAGGCCGATGGCTACAATAAGGAAAACGACTAAAAGAGCTTCGTACATAATTAACCTGTTCCTTGCGGATTTCCGCATGCCAATGCTTCTAACCAAAAAGACGTGGGTATTTGTCATTCCCCACTGAAGCGGGTGTGAATACTAACTAAAGCGAATGCACTGTGCAAGACCATTTTCTTCGCAACGATTCAATTGCAGAAAAAAGCGGCAACACGCGTGGATTTCAGCCGGTAAGGTGAGAATCTCACCTTACCCACCGTTTATTTTCAGACTGCTTTCACTGAATCGGCTATTTGGTTAGCCAGTTGAGTAACCTGTGCTTCATCTTCGCCTTCCACCATTACGCGAATCAGAGGTTCTGTACCCGACTTACGCAACAGGACACGCCCACGTTTACCCAAAGTACGCTCAACTTCTGCTGTAATTTGTTTCACGCTATCGTGCTCCAGAGGATCACCGCTCCCCGCGGTATAACGGACATTAACCAGAATCTGCGGGAACAGTGACATACCACTGCAAAGATCATGCAGGCTCATATGATTGCGCACAACAGCGGCCAGAACCTGAAGACCGGCAAGAATGCCGTCCCCCGTGGTGCTTTTATCTAACAGAATAACGTGCCCTGAGTTCTCAGCCCCAATGCGCCAGCCTTTTTCTTGCATTTTCTCCAGCACATAGCGGTCTCCAACTTTCGCTCGGGCGAAAGGAATACCCAACTGTTTCAGTGCCAGTTCGAGGCCCATATTGCTCATTAACGTGCCGACCACCCCTCCCTGCAGTTTGCCCTGGCGTAAGCCTTCCCGGGCAATAATGTAGAGAATTTGGTCACCGTCAACACGGTTCCCCAGGTGGTCAACCATGATCACGCGATCGCCGTCACCATCAAAAGCCAGCCCAAGGTCTGCGTTTTCCGCGATCACTCGGGCCTGAAGCGCTGCAACATCTGTTGCACCACATTTTTCATTGATATTCAGCCCGTTGGGTTCACAGCCTATAGCAATTACATCGGCTCCCAATTCACGGAAAACATTCGGTGCAATGTGGTAAGTTGCGCCATTAGCACAATCAACAACCACTTTAAGGCCGTTCAAGTTCAATTCGTTCGGGAAAGTACCTTTACAGAACTCAATATAACGCCCGGCAGCATCAACAATACGGCTGGCTTTACCCAGCATGGCCGATTCTGCACAAGTAATCTCTTTTTCCAGTTCGGCTTCAATAGCTTCTTCTACTTCATCCGGCAACTTGGTGCCTTCTGTAGAGAAAAACTTGATGCCATTGTCATAATACGGGTTATGAGATGCCGAAATGACAATGCCAGCTTCAGCCCGAAAAGTACGGGTTAAATAGGCTACTGCAGGTGTTGGCATAGGGCCGGTAAACGAGGCTGACAAACCAGCTGCCGCCAGCCCGGCTTCCAGCGCGGATTCCAGCATATAACCTGAAATACGGGTATCTTTGCCAATAATTACTTTTCGAGAACCGTGACGTGCCAGCACTTTGCCCGCAGCCCAGCCCAGTTTAAGCACAAAATCAGGTGTAATAGGGGCCTGACCAACACAGCCGCGAATCCCATCGGTACCAAAATATTTACGGTTACTCATAGCGTCTATTTTCCTTCGCTGACAACGTCGCTTCCACAACACGCATCGCCTCAACGGTTTCTTTTACATCGTGAACACGAATAATATGTGCCCCTTGCATCGCAGCGATAACCGCACATGCCAGGCTGCCGCTCAGACGCTGATCCGGCCCCACATTCAGAAGTTGCCCGACCATCGATTTACGGGACATCCCGACCAACAATGGCAAGCCGAAGTGATGAAGTTCAGATAAACGCGCCAGCAGCTGATAATTGTGGCTAAGATTTTTACCGAAACCGAAGCCGGGGTCGAGTAACAATTTTTCTTTCGCGATCCCAGCGGCTTCACAGCGTACAATTTGCTCTGTCAGAAAATGCTCTACATCCTTGAAAACATCATCATAACGCGGTGCTTCCTGCATTGTGCGTGGTTCACCCTGCATATGCATCAGGCAAACTGGCAGCTCAGTTTCTGCCGCAGCTTCTATTGCCCCCGGCATTGTAAGTGAGCGGATATCATTAATCAGATGTGCACCTACGCGTGCAGATTCCCGAATGACCTCAGGGCGAGAAGTGTCCACCGAAACCCACACTTCAAACCGCTGTGCCAGCGCCTCAACAACCGGAATAACGCGGGCAAGTTCTTCTTCCACACTAACCAAAGCTGCACCGGGCCTGGTAGACTCTCCGCCCACATCAACAATCGTCGCTCCCGCGTTGATCATCAGGTTGGCATGTTTTACTGCTTCATTCAGGGTGTTGTGCTGGCCGCCATCGGAAAATGAATCAGGCGTGACATTTAAAATCCCCATGACATGAGGATGCGAGAGATCAAGTGAAGTCCCCTGAGCAAAGAGTTTCATGTGATTACCTTCAGAAAACGCGTTACGGATGAGAAAAACCCCGGACATGCCGGGGTTTGCAGATTACAGCAAAATGGGATTATTTATCACCAGTCTGCTCTGACATGGGATTTCCGGGTTTATTGATATCCGGATCGTCCACAGGTTTTGGCGCTGTTGGCGTACCAGAAGTATTGTCAGTGTTGTTGCTGGCATTCGGGTCTTCCCAACCAGCAGGTGGACGAACATCACGCCGGGCCATCAAATCATCAATCTGCGGTAAATCAATAGTTTCATATTTCATTAACGCATCTTTCATAGCATGGAGGATATCCATGTTATCGTTAAGAATTTGACGGGCACGATTGTAATTACGCTCAATCAGTGATTTCACTTCCTGGTCGATAATACGAGCTGTTTCGTCTGACATGTGTTTCGCTTTAGCCACACTGCGGCCAAGGAACACCTCACCATCTTCTTCCGCATACAGCAATGGCCCCAGTTTTTCTGAGAAGCCCCACTGAGTAACCATGTTACGAGCCAGGTTGGTCGCGACTTTAATGTCGTTAGACGCACCGGTTGAAACATGTTCAACGCCATAAATTATCTCTTCTGCCAGGCGACCACCGTACAGTGTCGAGATCTGGCTTTCCAATTTCTGACGGCTTGCACTTATTGCATCACCTTCAGGCAGGAAGAACGTCACACCCAAAGCACGACCACGCGGAATAATCGTTACTTTATGTACCGGGTCATGTTCCGGCACCAGACGCCCGATAATGGCGTGGCCCGCTTCATGATATGCAGTTGATTCTTTCTGAGCTTCAGTCATCACCATTGAGCGACGTTCTGCGCCCATCATGATTTTGTCTTTCGCTTTTTCAAACTCAACCATAGACACAACACGTTTATTGCCACGAGCAGCAAACAAGGCGGCTTCGTTCACAAGGTTTGCCAGGTCCGCACCGGAAAAACCAGGCGTACCACGGGCAATAATCGCTGCATCGATATCCGGAGCCAGCGGCACACGGCGCATATGTACTTTGAGGATTTGCTCACGGCCACGCACATCAGGCAGCCCAACTACAACCTGACGGTCAAAACGACCTGGACGCAACAATGCGGGGTCCAGCACATCAGGACGGTTAGTTGCCGCAATGACAATAATGCCTTCATTGCCTTCGAAACCATCCATTTCGACCAGCATCTGGTTCAGTGTCTGTTCACGTTCATCGTGACCACCACCCAGACCCGCACCACGCTGGCGGCCGACGGCATCGATTTCATCAATAAAGATTATGCAGGGAGCAGCTTTTTTAGCCTGTTCGAACATATCACGAACACGGGAAGCCCCCACACCCACGAACATTTCGACGAAGTCAGAACCCGAGATGGTGAAAAACGGTACTTTTGCCTCACCAGCGATAGCCTTGGCAAGCAACGTTTTACCTGTACCTGGCGGGCCAACCATCAGCACACCTTTCGGAATTTTACCGCCTAACTTCTGGAAGCGGCTCGGCTCACGGAGATATTCCACCAGTTCACCGACCTCTTCTTTCGCTTCGTCACAACCCGCGACATCGGCAAAGGTGGTTTTAATCTGATCTTCCGTCAGCATTCGCGCCTTACTTTTACCGAACGACATGGCTCCTTTGCCACCACCGCCCTGCATTTGGCGCATAAAAAATATCCATACCCCAATAAGTAAAAGCATTGGGAACCATGAAATAAAGATGGTTGCCAGCAGGCTTTGTTCTTCTGGTGGTTCGCCAACAACCTTCACGTTCTTGGTAAGCAGGTTATCAAGAAGTTTGGGATCGTTTACGGGGATATAAGTCGTGTATCGGTTACTATCTTTCTTGGTAACGGTAATCTCACGTCCGTTGATACGCGCTTCACGAATCTGATCCTGATTGACCTCAGACAGGAAGGTAGAGTAATCCACCCTGCGGCCATTAGACTCGCTGGGCCCAAAGCTCTGGAATACTGACATCAGCACAACGGCAATGACCAGCCAGAGTATTAGGTTTTTCGCCATGTCACTCAAGGGATTAACCTCATATTACAACTGTGTTAACAAACAGCGTCAGGGTACTATAGTTTACGCCCGGTCGCTACAATGTACACTTCACGTGAGCGAGCACGTGAAGCGTCCGGCTTACGAACTTTAACACTCGTAAACAGGGAGCGAATTTCCCGTAGGTACTCATCGAAACCTTCGCCCTGAAATACCTTCACTACAAAACTACCACCTGGTGCCAGAATATCACGACACATTTCTAACGCCAGTTCCACCAAATACATAGCACGGGGAATATCGACAGCAGGTGTTCCGCTCATATTGGGTGCCATATCGGACATGACAACCTGAACTTTTTTATCGCCTACTCGTTCAAGAAGTGCTTTCAGAACTAATTCATCACGAAAATCGCCCTGAAGGAAGTCCACACCAACGATTGGATCCATAGGTAAAAGATCGCAGGCAATAATACGACCTTTTCCGCCGATTTGACTTACCACATATTGCGACCAACCACCGGGAGCTGCACCAAGGTCAACAACCGTCATTCCCGGTTTAAAAAGTTTGTCACCTTGCTGTATTTCATCAAGTTTAAACCAGGCACGGGATCGTAACCCCTTTTTCTGTGCCTTCTGAACATATTTGTCGCTAAAGTGTTCCTGCAACCAGCGGCTAGAGCTGGCAGAACGCTTTTTACCTGTCATTTTATAATCCAGTCGGGTTCATCTTCCGCGAGCAATATCAAAAAGCGCACGGCGATTTGGCTATAATCAGGAGATGGCGGTAGAATGTCCCGTTTTCAATCCCAACGTAAGCAAAAAACGATGAATCTGAGTACAAAACAAAAACAGCACCTGAAAGGTCTCGCGCATCCGCTCAAGCCGGTAGTCCTGCTTGGCAATAACGGTCTGACCGAAGGGGTGCTGGCCGAGATTGAACAAGCGCTGGAGCACCACGAACTGATCAAGGTTAAAGTTGCCACAGAAGATCGTGAAACGAAAACTTTGATAGTGGAAGCCATCGTGCGGGAAACCGGAGCCTGTAATGTACAGGTCATCGGTAAAACGCTGGTGCTTTATCGCCCATCCCAGGAACGTAAAATTTCGCTGCCCCGCTAACAAAAGTGCAAAGGTTTTAAGCATTTTTATAACGCAGGCCGTGCAAAATGACACGCTCCCTTCATGGTTAAAAGGCCGCAGTGCGGCCTTTTCCATTCTTTACAAAACCGTTCTATCCAGCGTAGCAGAAATCAGAGGTATTCTACCTTGACGATTTCAAATTCAACTAACCCACCAGGGGTATTAATTCCTACGATATCATCGGCTTCTTTACCAATCAGCCCACGGGCAATGGGTGAGTTAACGGAGATAAGATTCTTTTTAAAATCTGCTTCGTCGTCACCAACAATGCGGTAAGTCAGCTCTTCTTCGGTATCAAGATTCAGTACTGTTACCGTTGAACCAAAGATAACCCGCCCATTGTTAGGCAACTTGGTCACATCGATAACCTGTGCATTAGACAGCTTACCTTCAATATCCTTGATACGCCCTTCACAAAAGCCTTGTTGCTCACGCGCGGCATGGTATTCGGCATTTTCCTTTAAATCACCGTGCTCACGCGCTTCGGCGATAGCTGCGATGATCTCCGGACGGCGAACGCCCTTCAGAAACTCAAGCTCTTCGCGCAATTTTTCGGCGCCACGTAAAGTCATCGGAATAGCTTGCATATTATACCTCATTATAAAAAAACGCCCCGGACACAAGGGCCACAATTGGCCGCTCAACCGGAGTACTGCCCGAAGAAACTCTGCATTCACCGGGCCAGAAACAAAAGAAAACTACCCCGAAGCAAAGCTTCAGGCTAGTCGTATTTCGCATTTTGATACGTATTTTAACCTGGAGTTCCCTAAGGGTCATCGTTTACTTTACAGGGGATTGCACCGTAGTATGACGGCACGTTTCCAGGTTTTAATGCCAAAAATTATGCGATTTTTACGTTTAGCTGTTGGACTGGTTTTATCCTTCGCCTTAGAGGCACAGGCGGCAAATGTTGACGAATACGTCAAACAACTCCCACCAGGCGCTAACCTCGCGCTTCTGGTGCAAAAAGCTGGTTCAGATACACCACTTATTGATTACCATGGCCAACAAATGGCGCTGCCCGCCAGTACTCAGAAAGTGATAACGGCTCTGGCAGCCCTGTTATCACTCGGCCCTGATTACCATTTCACTACAACCCTTGAAAGTCATGGAAACATCAATAACGGGATTTTGCAAGGAGACCTTATAGCGAGGTTTACCGGTGACCCGACACTAAAGCGCCAGCAATTGCGCAATATGGTAGCCAGCCTGAAAAAAGCAGGAATTGAAAAAATTCAGGGAAATATCTTAATTGATACTTCGGTATTCGCCAGCCACGATAAAGCCCCTGGCTGGCCCTGGAATGATATAACGCAATGTTTCAGTGCACCGCCGTCTGCGGCTATCGTCGATAAAAATTGTTTTTCCGTATCGCTTTCGAGTACCAAACCCGATGAAACAGCAACTGTACGGCTGGCGTCATATTACCCTGTTCATGTATTTTCCAATGTACGCACACTAGCCCCTGGCTCTGCAGATGCCAAATATTGTGAATTGGATGTTGTCACAGGTGACCTGAATCGCTACACGTTGACAGGTTGTCTGACTCAGCGTAAAGACCCATTACCTCTGGCGTTCGCCATACAGGATGGGGCCAGTTATGCAGGTGAAATACTCAAAGATGAGCTGAATAGCGCGGGCATAGCAGTGAGCGGCACGCTGATTCGCCAAACTCGTGTCAACCAACCCGGCCGGGTTTTAGCCTCAACGCAGTCAGCCCCCCTTCATGATTTACTTCGCGTGATGCTGAAAAAATCTGACAACATGATTGCTGATACTGTTTTTCGCACTATTGGGCGGGAAACGCTGGGGGTTCAGGGTACCTGGCGTGCGGGAGCAGATGCTGTTCGCCAAATTCTGAAGCAGAAGGCAGGCATTGATTTAGGTAACACTATTCTGGTGGATGGGTCCGGTTTATCACGTCATGACCTGATTTCGCCGTCAACCATGATGCAAGTGCTACAATTTATTGCCAAAAATGATAATCAGCTAAACTTTATCTCAATGCTGCCACTGGCAGGCCATGATGGCTCGCTGCAATACCGGGCCGGGTTGCATGAAGCAGGGGTGGATGGGAAAGTCTCAGCCAAAACAGGATCATTGCAAGGCGTTTATAACCTTGCAGGGTTTATTACAACGGCATCTGGGCAAAAGTTCGCATTCGTTCAGTATCTTTCTGGTTATGCAGTCGAACCCAGCGAACAGCGCAACAGAAGGATACCTCTGGTACGCTTTGAAAGCCGACTCTACAAAGATCTTTATCAGAATAACTAATTATGAAACTACTCATTGTTGAAGACGATTTACTGCTACAAGAGGGGCTGGCTCTGGCGCTTAATGGCGACGGGTACGCTGTTGATACTGCTGCGACAGCCAGCGATGCAGACGCACTGATTCAAAGTGGCGAATACAGTCTGGTAATACTGGATCTTGGATTGCCAGATAAAGATGGTGCAACATTACTTAGTCAATGGCGGCGGCGAGGGCTAAAAACCCCTGTATTAATTCTTACTGCTCGGGATGCACTCGAAGATCGTGTCAGTGGTCTTGATGCAGGGGCAGATGACTACCTGGTTAAACCCTTCGCTCTGGCTGAATTACAAGCCCGTGCACGGGCGCTTATTCGCCGGTACCAGGGCCACAGCGACAACCTTTTACAACATGATGACCTCACGTTAAATCTCCAAACCCAGCAGGTGTTGCTGCAAGGTAACGCAATTGAAGTCACCCCCAAAGAGTTCGCTTTGCTGACCCGGCTGATTATGCGGGTTGGTCAAACAGTTCACCGGGAAACACTTCAGCAAGATCTCTATAGTTGGCAAGATGATCCGGGTTCAAATACCCTTGAGGTTCACATTCACAACCTCCGGCGTAAACTGGGTAAAGAACGAATAAAAACCGTTAGAGGTGTCGGTTATCGTTTGGAGAATCGTGTATGAACAGTATGCGCCGGCGGTTAATGGCAATGCTGGCGTTGATTTTTCTTTTCTTTCAACTTGTCAGCGTGTTATGGCTGTGGCACGAAAGCCAGGAACAAATTGGTTTCCTGGTGAATGAAACACTGTCCGCCCGAGCACGTAACCAACATGTTGAAAAAGAAATTCATGAAGCGATAGCCTCGTTGTTAGTCCCTTCGCTAGTCATGGTTGGCTTTACACTGTTTTTTTCATTTCTGGCTGTCACCTGGATTATCCAGCCACTCAATAAACTGAGCCGCAGTCTGGTGAACCGCTCCGCCGACAACCTTAGTCCATTGCCGATGTTTTCCGGGATGGAAGAGATGGTCGCGGTCACCACGGCCCTCAACCAACTGCTCTCCCGATTGGAAAGTACCATCCAGCAAGAGCGATTATTTACCGCCGATGCCGCCCATGAATTACGGACGCCACTGGCCGGTATCCGCCTTCATCTTGAACTCATGGCTCAGTCTGGAAATAAGCAGGCTGATTCGTTAATTCAACGCCTGGACCAACTGATGCATGTTATTGAACAGTTGCTAATGTTATCCCGGGCGGGACAGGCCCTGGCCAGCGGGCATTACGATACACATCAGTGGTGGAAAGATATTATTGAACCACTCCAGGAAGAAATGACAGAAATGGCTGAACGGCATAATCAGCGAATTATTTGGCCGGAAGACCGTTCTCTTTCAGTACAGGGCGACCCAGTGTTATTACGCCTGTTGTTACGCAATTTACTCGAAAATGCCTGGCGCTACAGCCCGCAAGGTAGTTGCATTGAAGTACGTTTGTGTGAAGAAGACAATGGAGCACATCTTCAGGTTCTGGATGAAGGGCCAGGAATTGATGAGGCACACAGGAAAACTATTACAGAGCCATTCCGGCGCCTTGACCAACGTTATGGTGGTAGTGGGCTTGGGCTAAATATCGTTCGGCGTATTGTGCAATTACACCGGGGAAAGTTACTGATTGATAACCGCACGGACAGGCAGGGTCTGGATGCTGGTTGCTGGTTCCCGTCTCGCATTGATTTAAACTGACAGTGATATTTCTAAAAAGCAAAAGGCCGGAGGTATCCGGCCTTATGTGTACTGATGCATGTGTACTGATGCGCTGAAATTAACGCTCGTAGATTATCTCTACGCCTTCGTCGTCATCTTCATCCCAGTCGTCATCGTCGTCGTCCCAGGGTTCTTCTGCTTCAGACTGCATTTCTTCCAGTTGTTTACGATGGTACTCGTCCCACATAAACTCAACTTTCTCTGCTTCCTGAACCGCTTCTTCATGAACCACAGGGTTTTCGATAATAAAGTTCATTACATCCCAGCATAACGCATTGACACCATCACGCGTCGCAGCAGATATCAGGTAATGTTTTTCTTCCCAGCCCAGCGCGGTAGCAATTTCTTGAGCACGCTGCTTAGCATCTTCACTATCAAGCAAGTCGACTTTATTGAACACCAACCAGCGAGGTTTTGCTGCCAGGGTAGTGCTATATTTCTCAAGCTCACCAATAATAATGCGCGCATTCTCAACGGGATCAGAGCCATCAATAGGTGCCAGGTCAATCAGGTGCAATAAAACACGGCAACGTTCAAGGTGTTTGAGGAAACGAATCCCCAGCCCTGCGCCATCCGCAGCACCTTCAATCAAACCTGGAATATCGGCAACCACAAAGCTCTTTTCGTTATCCATTCGGACAACACCCAGGCTTGGAACCAGAGTAGTGAAGGGATAATCAGCTACTTTCGGTTTTGCGGCAGAAACGGCACGTATAAACGTGGATTTACCTGCGTTAGGTAAACCAAGCATACCAACATCAGCCAACAACATCAGCTCGAGATCGATTTCACGCTTCTCACCTGGCGTACCATTGGTTTTCTGGCGTGGTGTACGATTTACTGAAGACTTAAAGCGTGAGTTACCCAGACCGTGCCAGCCACCTTTCCCGACCAACAAACGTTGCCCATGAGAAACCATATCTCCCATAGTTTCCCCAGTGCCTTTATCGATAACCCGGGTGCCAACAGGGACACGAATAGAGACATCTTTGCCTCGTTTACCAGTACAGTCACGGCTTTGACCATTCTGTCCCCGTTCAGCACGGAATGACTTTTCAAAGCGATAATCAATGAGGGTATTCAAGTTCTCGTCAGCTTCCAGCCAAACATCACCACCATCACCGCCATCGCCACCATCCGGGCCGCCTTTCGGGATGTACTTTTCACGACGGAAGCTAACACACCCGTTGCCGCCATCACCTGCGACCACGAGGATCGTTGCTTCATCAACAAACTTCATTTTACTTCTCCGTAGATCATTCGCCCGAACGGGGCACAGGTATTGCCGGCTGGCGCTTACGCCAGCGCCCCCAAAGGCGATGCCCAATCGCGGAATACATTGCGCCCGCCACAACGACAAATGCGCCGATATAACCCATGACATTCAACATTGGCACAGCAAAGAAATCCGGCCATGCCAGTGCTAATAAATCTGAAAACAACAACGTAAATAAAGGTGTCAGTGTAATAAATGCACTCACCTGTGCTGCCTGCCAGCGCGCCATTGCTTCTGCCAGCGCACCGTAACCCACCAGAGTATTCAGGCCACAAAACACCAAACAACCCAGTTGCCACCCACTCAGTTGTTTTATAACCATTGGGTCAGCCAATGGAAGTAACGCCAATGTACATAAAGTGTACAACAAAAACAGAATCTGTTGTGATGCCAGACGCCGTAGTAATACTTTCTGCGCCACACCGTAACTTACCCAAACACAAGCGGCAGAAACACCAAATATGACGCCCCATGTGTAATCAGTCAGGCGGGTAAATATCTCAACCAGGCTGGTGTTAAAAAACATAATCAACCCGGAAAGGAGCATTAGCGCACCGACAATCTGCGTACCACGCATCTTTTCTTTCAGTATGAGAACACTGGCAACCATCATACCCACCGGAGATAGTTGGCCAATGACCTGCGATGCTGTGGGGCTAAGATACTGCAAAGAGGAACTAAAAAAGATAAAGTTCCCAAATAACCCACCCGTAGCAATGGCCAGTAAGACTAACCAACGGGGGCTTTTAAAAATTCTGAGCGGAGGTAAATTTCCTCTCAGTGTCAAAATTAAGCCCAGCCCGGCACCAGCCATCAGGAAACGATAAAACACAACAGTAGGAGGAGACATCACCTCCAATACCTGTTTCATAGCAATAGGTAATGCGCCCCAGCACATCGCTGTTGTCAGGGCTAAAGCGAGACCAATTCCTGCCTGCTGTTTCATTTAAAGCTCCCGGAGCTTTACCCAGTGTCAGAATGTAAAAAGCCCCGCAACACGTTGCGGGGCTTCAATCCGTTACCGGGACGCGAAAAACTTATTCAGCAACAATGCTTACGAATTTACGGTTTTTCGGACCTTTAACTTCGAACTTGACTTTACCGTCAGACAAAGCGAACAGAGTATGATCTTTACCGCAACCTACATTGCTGCCTGCGTGGAATTTGGTGCCACGCTGACGAACGATGATGCTGCCAGCAAGAACTGCTTCACCGCCGAAACGTTTTACGCCCAGACGTTTAGCTTCAGAATCGCGACCGTTACGTGTTGAGCCGCCAGCCTTTTTGTGTGCCATTTAATCTGCTCCCCTGTTAAGCGCTGATGCCAGTAATTTTCACATCAGTGAACCACTGACGGTGGCCCTGCTGCTTACGATAGTGTTTACGACGACGAAACTTAACAATTTTAACTTTCTCGCCACGACCATGAGCAACAACTTCAGCTTTGATTACGCCGCCCTCAACAAAAGGAACGCCGATTTTAACTTCTTCGCCATTGGCAATCATCAGAACCTGGTCGAATTGAACTGCTTCGCCAGTTGCGATGTCCAGCTTTTCCAGGCGAACGGTCTGACCTTCGCTTACTCGGTGTTGTTTACCACCACTTTGGAAAACCGCGTACATAAAAAACTCCGCTTTCCGCACACACCTTATGTGTTTTCAGTGCGCGCTATAAATAATCACAATAGGGCGCGAATATTACGCAAATCCAGGACATTTGACAAGTACCATCATCAATTCGTGTAGAAAAAAAACACTACGCACAATGTTCCATTTATTAAGCGCATTTTTTCAGTACAATCTGTATTTGATGACCAGACAGATACCCAATAACATGTTCCGTCGAACGGGATAAACCGGGCAACAGCCAGACTTTTGCGATGAATTTAGAGAAAATAACCGAGTTAACCGCGCAAGATATGGCGGGCGTAAACGCGACAATTCTGGATCAGCTCAACTCTGACGTTCAGCTAATCAATCAGTTGGGATACTACATAGTCAGTGGTGGCGGGAAACGGATTCGTCCAATGATTGCTGTGCTTTCTGCCCGAGCTTTGGGTTATGACGGCAACGCACATGTCACTATTGCAGCCTTAATCGAGTTTATTCATACCGCGACATTGCTGCATGATGATGTTGTAGATGAATCAGATATGCGCCGTGGTAAAGCGACAGCCAACGCTGCCTTTGGTAATGCAGCAAGTGTGCTGGTAGGGGATTTTATCTACACCCGGGCATTCCAGATGATGACTCAACTGGGTTCACTCAAAATACTGGAGGTAATGTCGGCGGCAGTGAACGTGATTGCCGAAGGTGAAGTTCTTCAGTTGATGAATGTTAACGACCCCAATATCACAGAAGAAAGCTACATGCGGGTTATCTACAGTAAAACTGCACGCCTGTTTGAAGCAGCTTCTCAATGCTCCGGCATTCTTGCTGGAGCAACACAGGAACAAGAACTCGCTCTACAAGATTATGGTCGCTACATTGGCACAGCTTTCCAGCTTATTGATGACTTGCTTGACTACAGTGCAGATGGTGCAACGCTTGGCAAAAATGTCGGGGATGACCTGAACGAAGGGAAGCCCACTCTCCCACTGTTGCATGCCATGCAGCACGGCACACCTGAGCAGGCCAGTTTGATTCGCCAGGCAATTGAACAAGGTAATGGTCGGCACCTTCTGGAGCCAGTTCTGGAAGCAATGGAAATGTGTGGTTCACTCGCCTGGACACGACTGCGCGCCGAACAGGAAGCTGATAAGGCCATTGCAGCGCTGGCAATACTTCCTGATTCGGTCTGGAAAGATGCACTGACAGGTCTTGCCCATATAGCCGTTCAACGTAACCACTAAACACACCTGATATTTGCTTAGCTTAAGGGATCTACGCCATGTGGTGTGGATCCTTTTCTTTTCAGCTCCTTTCTGCAACGCATTACACAAAGCTGAGTGCGGGAACACAAAACAAACCACAACCTACTATATTAAGAACTTTCGAGAATTCCCTGTGCTATACAACTCAGGTTTCCACAGAGTAACCAATGCACCCCATTAGCAACAGGAAGAAAACATGGAAAGTAAATTTGTTGACTGGCATCCGGCGGATATTATTGCCGCGTTGCGCAAAAGAGGAACATCAATGGCCGCAGAATCACGTAAAGCGGGGCTGAGTTCTTCAACCCTCGCCAACGCACTGACGCGCCCCTGGCCTCGAGGTGAAAGGCTGATAGCCGATGCGCTTGATGTAAACCCATGGGAGATTTGGCCATCTCGTTACTATGACCCGCACACAGCACAATTCATTGACAGAACCCGGCTCATTCGCCAGCGTTAAAAAAACCGGGGAATTCCCCGGTTTTTTACATTATTCTGCGTGAATACGTTCAATTTTCGCACCCAGCGCCTGAAGTTTGTCTTCAATACGCTCATAACCACGGTCTATGTGGTAAATGCGGTCAACAACCGTAACACCTTCAGCAATACACCCGGCAAGCACCAGGCTTGCCGAAGCACGCAAATCAGTCGCCATAACCTGGGCTCCTGATAAGGTGGCAACACCATGGCAAATCGCAGTATTACTCTCAATTTCTGCATGTGCGCCCATGCGAATTAACTCAGGAACATGCATAAACCGGTTTTCGAAAATGGTCTCAGTGATAACACCAGTGCCTTCGGCTACTAAATTGAGCAATGTAAACTGAGCCTGCATATCGGTCGGGAAACCAGGGTGCGGTGCAGTACGAACATTTACAGCTTTAGGGCGCTGACCGTGCATATCAAGAGATATCCAGTCTTCCCCAGTCTCAATATCTGCACCCGCTTCACGCAATTTGGCTAATACCGCATCCAGTGTGTCCGGGCGGGTATTACGGCACATCACTTTTCCGCCAGAAATAGCAGCAGCCACCAGGAACGTGCCTGTTTCAATACGGTCTGGTAACACGCGATACACTCCACCACCAAGGCGTTCAACACCCGTGATAGTAATGCTGTCTGTACCCATGCCTGTTATTTTTGCTCCCAGCGTATTCAGGAAATTGGCAGTATCAACAATTTCGGGTTCGCGGGCTGCATTCTCAATAACCGTAGTACCTTCAGCCAGTGTTGCAGCAGACATAATGGTTACTGTTGCGCCAACACTGACCTTATCCATAACAATGTGCGCCCCTTTCAGGCGGCCATTGACGCTGGCTTTAACGTACCCTTCTTCCAGCTTAATTTCTGCCCCTAATTGTTCCAGACCAGAAATATGCAAATCAACGGGACGAGCACCAATAGCACAACCACCGGGTAAAGACACCTGACCCTGGCCAAAACGGGCAACCAAAGGACCTAATGCCCAAATGGACGCTCGCATTGTTTTGACCAGCTCGTAAGGTGCACAGTAAATGTTAACTTTACTGGCATCAATCCAGACAGATCCGTTGCGCTCAACCTTTGTACCTAGTTGGCTCAACAATTTCATTGTAGTATCAATGTCTTTCAGTTTGGGGACATTCTGAATCTCAACTGGCTCTTCAGCCAGTAATGCGGCAAATAAAATCGGCAATGCGGCGTTCTTCGCCCCCGATATAGTCACTTCGCCGCTCAGGCATGTCGGCCCTTGTACGCGGAATTTATCCATCAGGACTGCTCTCTACATATTCAAAATCACAAGTGCTGCAGCGTTGTTGCAGCTCAGAATCCGTTTAATTTACGGTCGCGTTCCCATTCTGTCGGTGTATAGGCTTTGATGGATAAAGCATGGATGCGGTTATCCGAAATATATTCCATTAGGGGCCCATAAATCGTTTGTTGTTTTTTCACACGACTCATGTCGGCGAAGAGTTCACCCACTGCAGTAACCTGAAAATGGCTACCATCACCAGTGACGTGTACTTCCTGAAGGGGCAGTGCATTCATCAGCACCGTCTGAATTTCATGATTTTCCATGGGCTCTTCATCATCGTCGATTAATCAAAACAGCCAAACATCTTAGAGGAAAGTGTTCGCCGCTGAAATAAGCAAAAAAGCCTTGCAGCTAGAAAATGCAAGGCTTTCAGACTAACCCACTGAAAATACTAGTGAGTATAAGGAAATACTGATTCAGGTAAATTATAAAGCCTGCTCAGCATAACCAGCTTTTCATTCATGCCAGTGAGCACAACCTTATGCCCCTGAGAACGGGATGCTTCCACCAGATGCAGTAAAATAGCCAACCCGCCAGTATCCACCCTTATCAGGCCGCCTACCGCTATCTCAGACAACGACTGGCAAACAGACTGGCGCTGTGACCATAGTGGCAATAAAGTCCCCTGGTCCAGGGTACCGGACAGAGACAGAGTGCCGTTATCCAGTTGCCACTGCAAATCACCCGCCATTATTTCTGCGCATCCAGGGTAATCGGATGACGAGAAATTGTTTTCAGCTCTGCTGTTAACCCATCAATCCCTTTTTGGCGCAACAAATCACTCCACTCATTTTGTTTTGTCGTTATCATGCTGACGCCTTCAGCAATCATGTCATACGCCTGCCAATTACCCGTTTGGCTATTTTTACGCCACTGGAAATCCAGGCGTACTGGTGGCCGCCCATTCGGGTCAATGATAGTCACGCGAATTGCCACGATAGTTGCGTCACCAATGGGCTGCTCAGGTGCAATCTGGTAAGTCTGACCATGATACATTGCCAGTGCCTGCCCATAAGCCTGTTTCAGGTATTCACGGAAAGCTGCGAAATAGGCTTCCCGTTGCGCTGGCGTGGCTTCACGATAATAGCGACCCAGAACTAATGCCCCTGCGTACTTAACCTGGACATAAGGCAGCAATTCCTGATCGACTATCTCACGCAGATAATCAGGATTCTGACGAATTTTCGCCTGTTCATTTTTTAGCCTGGAAAACGTTTTTTCCGCCGCTTGGTTCATTAACACATACGGATTAGATTGATCCGCTGCTACCGCTAAAGGTGCGATCACCAACATGGCAACCATTAACAGCCGTTTAAACATGACATATCTCCAAACTTAGTTCGTTTTCCCGGACGGGGATGTCTCATTATTCCCTTGTGACGTTCCTTGTGCATCGCCACTCGTTTTGTTGTCACCGTTGTTGCTCTTATACAGGAACTGGCCAATCAGATCCTCAAGTACCATTGCTGACTTGGTATCCTGCATGGTGTCACCATCCTTCAGAATACCAGTGCCTAATTCAGGATCTTCAAAACCCACATTCAGTGCCAGATACTGTTCCCCCAATAAGCCAGAAGTACGCACTGCCAGCGAACTGGTATCTGGAATGTGGTTGTAGCGCTGTTCGATATCCATGGCCACACGGGGTAAATAAGTTTTTGGATCCAGTGAAATATCTGCCACCCGGCCAATTACTACCCCACCGATACGCACTGGTGAACGCGCTTTAAGGCCACCAATGTTGTCGAAAGTGGCATACAGACGATAAGTAGGCTCAGTATGAAAAGAGGTGACATTCGCCACACGCAGGCAGATAAAAAGAATAGCGGCAAACGCAACCAGCATAAATGCGCCAACCCAGATTTCAAATTTCTTCGTTTGCATGAACTTAATTCCCAAACATCAGTGCAGTAAGCACAAAATCCAGCCCCAAAACAGCCAGAGAAGCGTGCACAACAGTACGTGTAGTCGCCCGGCTAATCCCTGCAGATGTTGGGATAGCATCATAGCCATTAAATAACGCAATCCACGTTACAGTAATGGCGAACACTACACTTTTGATAACACAGTTGACCAGGTCCAGGCGCCAGTCGACAGCATTTTGCATGGCTGACCAGAAAAAGCCGGAATCGATCCCTTTCCAATTAACCCCAACCAGTGAGCCACCCCAAACACCAACCGCGACAAAAATTAATGTCAGTAACGGCAGTGAGATGACACCAGCCCAGAAACGCGGGGAAATCACACGGCGCAAAGGGTCAACAGCCATCATTTCCATACTGGAAAGTTGCTCCGTGGCTTTCATCAGGCCAATCTCTGCTGTAAGAGCAGAACCGGCCCGCCCGGCAAACAACAATGCAGCAACAACCGGCCCCAGCTCACGCAGTAGCGACAAAGCCACCAGCATGCCCAGACTAGTTTCTGCGCTATATGTGGTTAAAACCAAATATCCCTGCAGGCCCAACACCATACCGATAAACAATCCGGAGACGATGATGATTATCATAGACAAAACACCAACGCTGTAGAGTTGGCGCATCAATAACGGCGCATGTTTGCGAAACTCGGGTTTACCAACCAGTGCATTAAAGAGCAGTACCCCTGCCCGACCGAATGTCGCACAAAACTTAATGCCCTTGTGCCCGAGAGATGCCAGCGCATCCAGAAATACCACGTGATTACTCCTCCGCTCCTGCAAATAAATCCCGTTGATATTCCCCAGCCGGAAAACGGAACGGCACAGGACCGTCGGCAATACCATCCAAAAACTGGCGAACCCGTGGATCCGGATTACTGCGTAACCCCTCCGGGCTGCCCTGCGCGATAATCTGTTGATCAGCGACGATCCATGCTTCATCGGCAATACTAAGAACTTCTGGTACATCGTGGGATACCACAATGCAAGTCACGCCTAATGAACGATTTAACTCAGAAATTAACTTAACCAATACGCCCATAGTGATAGGATCCTGCCCCACAAAAGGTTCATCAAACATGATGAGTTCAGGTTCCAGTGCGATAGCGCGCGCCAGTGCAGCTCTACGGGCCATCCCGCCAGAAAGCTCTGATGGCATAAGATCTGCAGCACCGCGTAATCCCACGGCTTCCAGCTTCATCATGACTGTGCTGACCAGTAATGGCTCAGGCAAATGAGTATGCTCGCGTAATGGATAAGCCACATTTTCAAACACGTTCAGGTCCGTAAATAACGCACCTGATTGAAAAAGCATACTCATCCGTTTACGGACTGTGAACAGCCGAGAACGGGACAGTGACGGAATATTGTCACCATCAAATAAAATTTGGCCGGCATCAGGTTTTATCTGCCCACCGATCAGGCGTAGCAGGGTTGTCTTACCAATCCCGGATGGCCCCATGATGGCCGTGATCTTTCCACGCGGTACTGTCAACGAGATATTGTCGAAAATACGCCGACTTCCGCGTGAAAAGGTCACGTCTCGAATATCGACCAGGTTATCCACTATCTGGCTCATCTGATGTCCTTAAACTCTTAGCTTCAGATACACCTGTACATTTAAACACGGCGTCGGTTCCTGCAGTGCGCGATATTCTTACAGAATATTGCGCAGTTCAGTTAGCGAAAACTGGCATCGTTTTACTTTTCGGTGCCATATAGTCAAAATTAGGCAAGTGTTCGTGCTGTGCTGTTCCCGCATAAGCAAGATCAGTGAACCAGTCATTGTAACTGAATAAAGGATTTTTCATGTTTGTAGCGACGTCTCTGTTAATCATCGGTTTACTATTGGTGGTTTACAGCGCCGACCGACTGGTCTTTTCTGCTTCTCTTCTTTGTCATCGGCTTGGGCTTTCACCACTAATCATCGGCATGACTGTCGTGACTGTCGGCACATCTTTGCCCGAAATTATCGTCGCGTTATCAGCAACACTACGTGACCAGGGAGACTTGGCTGTAGGCACAGCCATTGGTTCAAATATCACCAATATTCTGCTTATCCTTGGCCTGGCAGCAACTTTACATCCCTTAAAAGTCCATTCAGGATTGTTACGCCGGGAAATCCCACTAATGCTGCTGGTTACACTTGTTGCCGGGTATATCCTTTGGGACGGCGAATTAACTCGTGGCGAAGGCGTTACATTGCTGATCATGGCCGCCATTTACTTGCTGCTAACAGTCAAATTTGCCCAACACGCCCATCACAAAGAAAACGATAATCTGACCAGAGAACAATTGGCAGAACTGCCCTGCGAAGGCTCACTGCCAGTTGCTTTTTTGTGGTTGGGTGTCGCGCTTATCATTATGCCAATAGCCACTCATATGGTGATTGATAATGCTACAGTACTTGCCAACGCTTTTAACATCAGCGAGTTCCTGGTTGGTGTCACAGTGCTGGCCATTGGCACCAGTTTGCCTGAGTTGGCAACGGCAATCGCCGGGTCAAGGAAAGGTGAAGACAATATCGCTATTGGTAATTTAATCGGTGCCAATATTTTCAACATCACAATTGTTCTGGGTTTACCTGCTCTCGGGTACCATAGCGACCTCGATCCACTCATGATCCGGTATGATTATGGGGTGTTATTACTGGTTAGCTTTGTATTCGCGCTGCTTTGCTGGCGCCGTTCAGGTGAAATCAGTAAATGTGCGGGCGCTTTATTATTAGCTGGTTTTATTCTCTGGCTAATTATGCGCCTCGCCGGTTTTTTTCCTTTCGTCGAGTAATACGGACACGGTATGTCACACAAAAACGTGGATGCAGGTTTTGATTTCCAACACGCCGGGAAAACTGTTCTTGCGGTTGAACGAGCAGGTCTTGCCCAATTAGACCAATATATCAATGGCGATTTTACTCTGGCCTGCAAGAAAATCTTCGGGTGCCAGGGCAAAGTCGTAGTAATGGGAATGGGCAAGTCCGGGCATATAGGGCGTAAAATGGCGGCAACATTCGCCAGTACAGGAACCCCCGCATTTTTTGTCCACCCGGGGGAAGCAAGCCATGGTGATTTAGGAATGGTCACGGATAAAGATGTTGTGATCGCCATTTCCAATTCAGGTGAATCCAACGAGATACTGGCGCTCATTCCTGTACTTAAACGCCTGAACGTATCCCTTATCAGTATGACCGGGCGGCCACAAAGCACGATGGCAAAAGCGGCAGATATACATTTGTGCATTCACGTACCACAAGAAGCTTGTCCGCTGGGTTTGGCACCAACCACCAGCACAACCGCTACATTAGTAATGGGGGATGCCCTGGCCGTTGCGCTGTTGGAAGCCAGAGGGTTCACGGCAGAAGATTTTGCACTGTCGCATCCTGGTGGAGCTCTTGGGCGCAAGTTATTACTGCGTGTTAATGATATTATGCACACTGGTGATGAGATTCCCCGTGTAAGTGAACATGCCTCATTACGCGATGCTTTATTGGAAATCACCCGAAAAAACCTGGGGATGACGGTTATCTGTGATGACCAGATGACAATTCATGGTATTTTCACCGATGGCGACTTACGTCGGGTGTTTGATATGGGCGTAGACCTGCATAGTCTGGCGATTAAAGACGTAATGACCAAGGGCGGTATTCGGGTTAAACCCGGTACACTGGCTGTGGACGCTCTGAATTTAATGCAATCACGCCATATTACGGCTGTTATGGTTGCAGATGGCGACCATCTGGCAGGTGTGATACATATGCATGATCTGCTGCGCGCAGGCGTAGTCTGAATAGGATATGAAGTAATGAGTACCCCCCAAGCGGTAACTGAAACGTGCTACGGTCTGGTCGATAATTCCGTGATAGAAAAGGCTGCGCGAATTAAGCTGCTGATTCTTGATGTTGATGGCGTGATGTCTGACGGTCTCATTTATATGGGCAACAATGGTGAAGAGTTAAAAGCGTTCAATGTGCGAGATGGCTATGGAATTCGTTGCGCGCTGACATCAGGTATTGAAGTTGCCATTATTACCGGGCGTAAAGCAAAGTTACTTGAAGACCGTTGCCAGACACTGGGCATCACTCATCTTTGGCAAGGGCAAAGTGATAAGCGAATAGCTTACCAATCGTTGCTTTCTCATCTTTCGTTACAACCAGAAGACGTCGCTTATATTGGTGATGACCTGATTGACTGGCCTGTGATGTCACAAGTCGGTTTGAGTGTGGCTGTTGCTGACGCCCACCCAATGCTTCTTCCCCGTGCAGATTATGTCACGACAATTTCTGGTGGGCGCGGCGCAGTAAGGGAGATTTGCGATATCCTGCTACAGTCACAGGGCAAACTCGAGCAGGCTACAGGGCAATCAATATGAGTAAAACCAGACGTTGGGTCATTATCCTGCTTGCCTTGGTTGTTTTGATTCTACTGGGGATAAACCTCGCAGATAACGACAATAATTCGCAAGTGCAGGTCAATAACAACGAGCCAACATATCAGAGTGAGCACTCTGATACAGTTGTTTATAATCCAGAAGGCGCACTCAATTATCGCCTGATAGCCAGGCATGTTGAATACTATTCAGATCAAGAGCTAACCTGGTTTACTGACCCTGTAGTAACTTCATACGATAAGAATAAAGTCGCCACCTGGTCTATCCGGGCAGACAAAGCAAAACTGACCAATGACCGGATGCTTTATCTTTACGGGCATGTAGAGTTGGATGCACTGACGCCTGACTCACAATTACGTAAAATCACCACCGATAACGCGCAGGTAAACCTGATAACTCAGGATGTTGCCTCCGACGATCTGGTGACGCTATATGGCACCACATTTAATTCCAGTGGTTTGAAAATGCGCGGCAACTTACGCAGTAAAACGGCCAAGCTGATTGAAAAGGTTAGAACTTCCTATGAAATTCAAAATAAACAAACTCAGCCTTAACGTTCTGGTAGCCGGTGCATTGTTTGCCGCCAGCCTCCCGGCATTTGCTTTAACTGGCGATACGGACCAGCCTATCCATATTGAATCGGATCAGCAGTCTCTGGATATGCAGGGTAATATCGTTACCTTTACTGGTAATGTTGTTGTCACCCAGGGAAGCATCAAGATCAACGCAGACAAAGTCGTTGTGACACGTCCGGGTGGCGAAAAAGGTAAAGAAGTGATTGATGGTTACGGTAACCCGGCCACATTCTACCAAATGCAAGATAATGGTAAGCCGGTTAAAGGCCATGCCAGCCATATGCATTATGAGCTGCAAAATGACTTTGTCGTGCTGACTGGCAAAGCTTACCTGGAGCAACTTGATAGTAATATCACCGGCGATAAAATTACCTATCTGGTTAAAGAACAGAAAATGCAGGCGTTTAGCGATAAAGGTAAACGCGTGACGACCGTTCTGGTTCCGTCCCAACTTCAGGACAAAAAAGACCAGAAAACTGCCCCTAAAAAGAGTAACTAATTCAGTATGGCAACACTTACCGCGAAAAACCTGGCGAAGGCCTATAAAGGACGTCGGGTCGTTGAAGATGTCAGTTTAACTGTGAACTCTGGCGAAATTGTTGGCCTGTTGGGGCCAAATGGTGCAGGGAAAACCACCACATTTTACATGGTCGTGGGTATCGTTCCTCGTGACGCTGGCAATATCACCATTGACGATGAAGACATCAGCCTGTTACCGCTCCATGCCCGAGCTCGCAGAGGGATCGGTTATCTGCCACAAGAAGCCTCTATTTTCCGTCGGCTAAGCGTGTACGATAACCTGATGGCTGTTTTACAAATTCGAGATGACCTTTCCAGTGAACAACGTGTCGATCGGGCAAATGAGTTGATGGAAGAGTTTCACATCGAACATCTACGTGACAGCCTCGGGCAATCACTGTCTGGTGGTGAACGCCGCCGTGTAGAAATTGCACGAGCACTGGCCGCTAATCCGAAATTCATTCTGCTGGATGAACCCTTCGCAGGGGTTGACCCCATCTCAGTTATCGACATAAAACGTATTATTGAACATCTGCGTGACAGTGGCCTGGGTGTATTGATTACCGACCATAACGTCCGTGAAACGCTGGCTGTTTGTGAACGAGCTTACATTGTCAGTCAGGGACACCTTATCGCGCATGGTACACCCAGTGAAATTCTCGAAGACGAGCATGTGAAGCGGGTATATCTTGGGGAAGAGTTCAGACTCTGATAGGGTAAGCGTGACAGGATGTAAAAAAGAGTGAGTACACCTCATATCAGGTTTGTTCTCTATTCGTTATCACTGTCACCGTTTCACTTTATCAGGAGAGTTTTTCTTTTTGCCAGGGCAGGTATTATTAACGTATTGACCTGAGGAAGTATGCTCTGAATATGAAGCAAGGTTTGCAACTAAAGCTTAGCCAACAGCTTGCCATGACGCCTCAGCTACAACAGGCCATTCGCCTGTTGCAACTGTCTACGCTGGAACTGCAGCAAGAACTCCAGCAAGCGCTGGAAAATAATCCGCTGCTTGAGCAAACCGATTTTCATGAAGAAGTGGAAACTCAGGATGCCCAGGATAGTGAATCGCTGGATACCCGAGAAGCGCTTGAGCAAAAAGATATGCCTGAAGAGCTTCCTCTGGATGCTAGCTGGGATGAAATCTATACCGCCGGGACACCATCAGGAACAGGTGCTGATTACATTGATGATGAGCTGCCGGTTTATCAGGGTGAGACAACACAAACGCTGCAGGATTACTTGATGTGGCAGGTTGAACTAACCCCTTTTTCCGATACCGACCGCGCAATTGCTACTTCAATCGTCGATGCCGTTGATGAAACAGGTTATCTCACCGTTCCTGTTGAAGATATTCTGGAAAGTATGGGTGATGAAACTGTCACACTGGATGAAGTTGAGGCCGTACTCAAACGGGTACAGCGGTTTGATCCTGTAGGCGTTGCGGCTCGTGATTTGCGTGATTGTTTGCTTATACAGCTTTCGCAATTTTCCCGTGAAACCCCTTTTATTGAAGAAGCCCGGCAGATAATCAACGGCCATCTCGATCTTCTGGCAAACCATGACTTTCGTACATTGATGAAAGTTACGCGTCTCAAAGAAGATGTGCTGAAAGATGCGATGATGCTGATCCTGTCTCTCGACCCTCGCCCAGGCCAATCTATTCACAATAGTGAACCTGAATACGTTATTCCCGATGTTCTGGTCCGCAAACATAAAGGGCGCTGGACAGTCGAACTGAATTCCGACAGTATTCCCCGCTTGTCCATCAACCAGCATTACGCTTCTATGTGCAACAATGCGCGTAATGACAGTGACAGCCAATTCATCCGCAGTAATCTGCAAGAAGCGAAATGGCTGATAAAAAGCCTCGAAAGCCGCAACGACACGCTACTTAAGGTCAGCCAGTGCATTGTTGAGCAACAACAGGCTTTTTTTGAAAATGGCGAAGAATACATGAAGCCAATGGTGCTGGCGGATATCGCTCAGGCAGTGGAAATGCATGAATCAACGATTTCACGTGTTACCACGCAAAAATATCTGCACAGCCCACGGGGCATTTTTGAGCTGAAATATTTCTTCTCCAGCCACGTAAATACAGAAGGCGGGGGTGAAGCCTCCTCTACAGCAATTCGTGCACTGGTGAAGAAGTTAATTGCCGCAGAAAACCCGGCAAAACCACTTAGTGATAGTAAACTGACTTCTATGTTATCTGATCAAGGTATCATGGTGGCCCGGCGCACTGTCGCAAAATACCGCGAGTCTTTATCCATACCGCCGTCGAACCAGCGTAAACAATTGGTTTGACTCAACCGATAAGGAAGACAATATGCAACTCAATATCACAGGACAGAATGTCGAGATTACTGAAGCTATGCGCGAATTCGTGAACACAAAATTCGCCAAACTGGAGCAGTATTTCGAAAGGATCAACCAAGTCTATATTGTGTTGAAAGTGGAAAAAGTCACTCAAACAGCGGATGCAACGCTTCATGTAAATGGCGGTGAGTTGCATGCCAGTGCCGAAGGCCAGGATATGTATGCCGCAATTGACGGTTTGATAGATAAACTCGCCCGTCAATTAACCAAACACAAAGATAAACTGAAACAGCATTGATGACCCAGGTATTTCCCTGAATCTCAGCGGCCCGTTATCGCAGGATAGCGGGCCGCTGGCCCAGAGGATGCCAGGTGGAGCTATGATGAATAATGATTCTGCGCTGCAACTCAGCGCTGTCCTGAACCAGGAATGTACACGTAATAACGTACATTGTCAGAGCAAAAAACGTGCTCTGGAAATCGTCAGTGAGCTGGCGGCTAAGCAGTTAGGCCTTCCGCCACAATCCGTTTTTGATGCGGTATTAACCCGTGAGCGCATGGGGAGTACTGGCATTGGCAATGGTATCGCTATCCCGCACGGTAAACTGGAAGAAGACACATTACGTGCTGTTGGTGTATTTATCCGCCTGGAAACACCCATAGCTTTCGATGCTATTGATAATCAGCCCGTTGATCTTTTGTTCGCTTTGCTGGTCCCGGCAGACCAAACGAAAACGCACTTACATACTTTGTCGCTGGTTGCTAAAAAGCTGGCCGACAAAACCATTTGCCGCCAACTCCGTATGGCGCAAACGGATGAAGAGTTATTTAACATTATTACTGACGCAGGAAATGCAGGAGCCTGACTCCGGCGCAGTAATCATGCAATAACATCACAAGATACCCATAGAAATTGGGGTTGCAGGCAGGCAAAGGCATCGTTAATTTCACTGGCTTCATCTGTCAGTAAAGCCACGAAAAACATTACCAGCGCCAGCTTTTAAGGCATCTCTCAAGGATGAGAGAAATAATTTCAACGCCTTGTGCAAACCTCTAACGGGTATATTCAGACTGGGGAGAGACTGTTCATGGTGCTGATGATTGTCAGCGGCCGCTCAGGTTCAGGGAAATCCGTAGCCTTGCGCGCACTGGAAGATATGGGGTTTTACTGTGTAGACAACCTACCAGTCGTGTTGCTACCTGATTTGGCCCGAACATTATCTGACCGGCAAACATCTGCGGCAGTGAGCATTGATGTGCGCAACATGCCCGAATCACCGGAAATTTTTGAACAGGCAATGCGTAACCTGCCTGATAGCTTTTCACCACAACTCCTGTTTCTTGATGCTGACCGTAACACCCTAATTCGCCGCTACAGCGACACCAGACGTCTTCATCCTCTGTCCAGTAAAAATCTGTCTCTGGAAAGCGCGATTGATGAAGAGAACGATCTGCTGGAACCATTGCGATCCAGAGCTGATCTGATTGTTGATACTTCAGAAATGTCCGTTCACGAGCTGGCAGAAATGCTGCGAACCCGTCTGTTGGGCAAACGCGAACGTGAACTCACTATGGTATTTGAATCATTCGGCTTTAAACACGGTATTCCGATTGATGCAGACTATGTGTTTGATGTTCGTTTTCTGCCTAACCCGCATTGGGATCCCAAACTGCGCCCAATGACCGGTCTGGATAAACCTGTCGCTGCTTTTTTAGACAGGCATACCGAAGTGCATAACTTTATTTACCAGACACGCAGCTACCTTGAGTTATGGCTGCCAATGCTGGAAACAAATAATCGTAGCTACCTCACGGTTGCTATTGGTTGTACGGGTGGTAAGCACCGCTCTGTTTATGTTGCAGAACAATTGGCCGACTATTTCCGCTCACGCGGCAAAAACGTCCAGTCTCGTCATCGCACGTTGGAAAAACGCAAAACATGACCGTAAAACAAACTGTTGAGCTAACTAACCGTTTAGGAATGCACGCCCGACCGGCTATGAAGCTCTTTGAACTGGTACAAAGTTTCAATGCGGAAGTGCTGTTACGCAATGAAAGTGGAACTGAAGCTGAAGCCAGCAGCGTAATAGCTCTCCTTATGCTGGATTCTGCCAAAGGTGGACACATTGAAGTGGAAGCAACAGGTCCTCAGGAAGAAGAAGCCCTTGCCGCCGTTATCGCGCTATTTAATGCGGGATTCGACGAAGATTGACTACCTGTTAATCCAGCTTGTGTTCAGCCAAAAAGCCTTCCCCACCCAGTTGCCTCATCTGGCGGAGTATCCATTGTTGCCTGGCACGAACATACCCTGAAGGCGCACTGGCTTTATAAAGAATGGGGTTGGGCAATACCGCGGCTAACAGAGCGGCTTCCGCTGGTGTCAGGCGGCTGGCGGGCTTATGGAAGTAATGTTTTGCAGCCGCTTCAACCCCAAAGATGCCGTCACCAAACTCTGCCACATTCAGGTAAACCGTTAAAATTCGGCGCTTACCCCACAGCAATTCAATGCCAACCGTTAACCCGGCCTCCAGGCCTTTACGCACCCAGGAACGCCCATCCCACAAAAACATATTTTTGGCTGTTTGCTGAGATAATGTCGATGCACCACGTATTCGGTTTTCATGGCGCTCGTTATGAGCCAACGCTTTCTGAATGGCTCCGACATCAAACCCCCAGTGTTCCGGGAACTTTTGATCTTCTGCTGCAATAACCGCAATCGCCATCCAGGGCGATATGTTATCCATGGATTCCCATGTTGAATGCGCTACATAGTGAAAATCGCCAGAACACCAGGCAGAGACCTGGCGTTCCACCATCACCGCGCTAAACGGTACAGGTAACATGCGAAACAGCAGTATTAATGACAGCCAAAAACCCGCAATTCCCAGAACAACAAACAGGATATAACGTTTCACTCGTGCTAACAGCCCGTTACGGCTTCTACTCATTGGCAAAGAACCAGAACACGGGAGACCAGTTTCTCAATGCCCTGAGCAGCTTCATCAATACTGTTTGCCAACATATAGGCCGGAGTGGTTACTACTTTTTGGTCTTCATCCACCACAATATCCTCTACCGGGCAAGGAACGTGCTCACCGCCCATCTCTTCCACTAATTCAGCGGTGTCAACATCCGTGCCAATAGTCAGACGGACGGGCGTTTCAAGAATATGGGGGAGCATGGCGGGTGCAATACAGATAAAACCCAGTGGCTTACCAGCCGCATGGCACTCTTTTGCCAGTGTTTTCAAAGAAGGGTCAATCGAGCATTCAGCCCCTGCAACAGCAAAATTACTGAGGTTCTTGGCTGCGCCAAACCCGCCAGGAACAATTAGTGCGTCCAACTCTGCAGCCTGAGCCAGGCTCAAAGGGCTCACATTTCCTCGGGTGATACGCGCGGCTTCAACCAAACAATTTCGCGTTTCGTGCATCAACTCACCTGTGAGGTGATTAATCACATCATGTTGTGGTTTATCAGGAGCAAAACAAACGGCCTCAGCTCCAGCTCTGGCTATAGCCAGTAAAGTGAGAACCGCTTCATGAATTTCTGAGCCGTCATAGACACCAGCACCACACAGGACTACACCAATTTTTTTCATACAAATTCTCTTTGTACCGCTGTCAAATCGTTAAATAAAATGCTATTAAGGCGCTATGCTTCACACATTTTACTGATTCATGTAACAAGTAATTTAAGTTTTGCTATCTTATGGCTGAGTTGTGTGAGGAATTTCTCGTCTCGCCTCGTTAAAACATAAACCAATACTCTGCGGGACGTCAGTTTCCCTGGTGTTGGCGCAGTATTCGCGCACCCCGGTTAATCCGGGGTCATTTTTTTTCAGCATCTGCCACCCATTTTTCCAGCGCAGCAATATCATTGCGCCATTCGTGCCGAATCTCATCTATCCATTCACCTGCATTATCCCACCAGGCGGGTAAATCTGGAGACTGCACTTGCTGCGCCAATTGCTGAATATGCCGTAATCCTACAGAGCCTGCAGCGCCCTTGATTTTATGGCCTTCTTCGACAATGCCTTTCTGGTCACGTGCGGTCCAGTTTGATTCCAGCACACTTAAATAGCCCGGCATCATTTTCTCAAACATAGCCAGTCCGTCACGAATCAATTTTGGTCCCACTAACTCCATATACTGTTCGAGCATGGGCAAATCCAGGATAGCTTGCTTTTTATCATCAGCTTCAACTTTGTTCACCCCATCCCCCTGTACGGTATGTCCGTCCCAAAATTTCTTGATCATCGCAGTTAAAGCAGACACAGATAACGGCTTACTCAATACATCGTCCATGCCCGCATCCAGATACTCTTTTTTATCTTTAAGTACGTTGGCGGTTAACGCAACTAACGGGGGTAATTCATCCCGGGTAAATGTCTGCGTCAATTTACGAGCAATATCCAGCCCGGTCATATCCGGCAACTGAATATCCAATAAAACTAAATCGTATTCACCAGGAATAAATGTCGCCAGGGCCTCTTTACCGGTCATTGCGACATCGACCGAGTTCCCCATTTTTTCTAGCACAGAACGAGCGACAATCACATTCAGCTCAATATCTTCCACCAACAGAACATGGAGAGCTGGCAGTGGCAACTCATCATCATCTTCTTCATCCACTTCATCATGAACAGAAGGAGCATGTACTGTGAGAGTGAACAATGCCCCCTCTCCTGGATTACTGGAAACAGTAATGTCCCCACCCATGCTTTTCGCCAGGCGACGAGATACCGCAAGGCCAATTCCAGTCCCGGTTGCAGGTTTCCCACCTTTATCATCTTTTACCTGATAATACATGGCAAAAATTTTATCCTGCTCGCTTTGAGGAATACCAATACCCGAATCCTGAACCTCAAACCGCATTATCTGGTCATCCTGATAGCTGACTTGCACTCGCACTTCACCTTTACGAGTAAACTTCACCGCATTGCTAATCAGATTCCACAGTATTTGCCGCAGGCGTGTCCCATCTGCAATTATCTTATGAGGCAGAGGCTGGGCGGTTTCCATAACAAAGCGTAGCCCTTTTTGCTGGGCCTGCAGACCTGAGAGGTTTTCGAGATCAGAGAGGAAGCCAGTAAAATCAATTGGCTGATTATCCAACTGGACTTTACGGCGCTCGATTTTATCCATATCAATAATATCATTGAAGATATTACCCAAAGTTACAGCAGAAACATGTACAGTTTTCAGGTACTTTTCTTGTTCTGGGGTCAAGTCAGTATCCAGCAGAATACGGCTCAACCCAACAATGCCGTTCAGCGGCGTGCGTAGTTCATGGCTGATGGTTGAAATAAATGTTGTTTTATCACGGCTTGCACGCTCGAGCGCATCCTGATAACGCTTACGCTCAGTAATATCGCGCCCAAATCCCATCAGCCCATGCCTTTTGCCAACACGGTCATCGTAAGGCACTTTACGAATTTCAAAGCAGGCTTTACGGCCATCAGGGTAGTCAAGCCATTGTTCGTATGTAAGCGAAACGTTGTGGCGAAAAACCTTTTCGTCGGTTTCAATCACTTTTTCTGCGGCTTCGGTCGAATAAACATCGGAAGGGCACAGGCCAATTAATTGTTTTTCACTTTTTCCGGTTAATAGTTCCATAGCCCGGTTACAGCCTGAGAATTCCTGATCTTCATTGCGATAAAACACCAGGTCGGGCGATGCGTCGAGAAACGATCGCAAAAATGAGGATTGCTGTGCGAGCTGGATCTGCGTTTGTTCACGCTCTTTTATTTCCAGTGTGAGCTGATCAAGAACAGATTGCCGCTCCTTCTCTGCCCGTTCACGGTCAGCAATCTCCTGATTAAGCTGTGTAATATTGTTTTTTAGCTGAACATTAAGCGACAAATCACGCTCACGCATTTCTTCGAGTTTTTCAACTAACCGGGTCAATCGTTGTCTGGACTCTTCAATTTGCTCAACCACAACCGAAAGGAAATAGACCGCCCATGGCGTAATCAATAACCCGAAAAAAATGGAGCGAATAACATCAATACTCTCTACCTGACCGCGCAACACCATAGTGACGGCCATTTGAACAACAATGGCCAGGACCACTAACGCAAACGCTAACAACAGAGAAAAACGCACCAGACCCAATTTCATCATCAGGTCTACATAATATTGCGCCAGCTTACGGATTTGATTCATGGAACATTCCTTAACTGAGAATTACCACCATGATACCGAAAAATGACATAACAGTATGTTTTCAGGCAAGCACTGGTTTCCAGGGGGTTCCTAATGCATCCCCTTGCGGGCCATGTTCAAGTAAATAGCGGTTGATTTCCACCATTCCGGTCCAGCGGTTTTCACACCACAAAGGGGCCAGAAGCGTCGGGCGACGAGCACTGGCTGAGATACGGTGGTAGACAACATCAAGTGGTGTATGGCGAATCATTTCACTGGCGGTATGGGTATAGTCTTCAAGACTAATGCCAGCCAGCCTGCCCGACTGCCAGCTTTTTGCCATAATACTGCCTTTCACAATATGTAACGGGTGTAACTTAATACCATCCACCCCGGTGCTCACCACACTATCGAGTGTCTCCATACAATGTTGATGATGTTCACCAGGTAAACCCACAATCAAGTGGCAGCAAACTTTCAGCCCACGCTGGCGTGCCAGGCGAGCCGTTCGCTGGTAGCAGGCAAAATCATGGCCACGATTAATGCGGTGCAATGTTTTATCATGTGCCGTCTGTAACCCTAGTTCCAGCCAGACTTCATATCCCTGAGCCGCATAATCACTCAGTAAATCCAACACAGCTTCAGGTACACAGTCCGGCCGGGTTCCCACACATAAACCCACAATGCTCGCCTGTGCGACTGCCTGCTGATACATATTACGCAGCACTTCCACCTCAGCCCAGGTACTGGTGTAAGCCTGGAAATAAGCAAGATAACGTTTTGCACGGTTCACGAGGTGCGCTTGTTCAGCAAGTTGCTCTGCAATGGAGTGATATTGTTGCGCCTCATCAGCAAACGAGGCGACGTTACAAAACGTGCAGCCCCCGCGCCCAATGGTTCCATCACGGTTAGGGCAACTAAACCCACCATGCAAAGTCAGTTTATGTACCTTTTGCCCGTAGCGGTGAAAAAGATCACCACCAAACATATTGACTAAATTCTGTAACTGCATAATTCTGTTAGGCCGCCCTTAGTAAGGGCAACAGACTGCCACTTTCCTCAACCGACGGCGATGACCTGGATCAAGCGCCCCGGGCACGCTTATTCATATGAATAACAATTCACAATAAACGTTTTTTCACTCACTCTCTGCGCGATTACTTTTCCTTATGTAAATTTAATTTATCGACAAAAATTCTTCATAAGCCAAAAACAGTTTCATCCATTACAAAAAAGCCATCGCCAGGTAAAAAATACTGGGAGTTTAGAAAATACCAGATACAAATCGCTTTCATTCCTATATTACACAGTGATACAGGTCACATTACCTTAACAACCCATTTTGGGTAAAATGAATGTAAAAAACTTGTTTTGTTATTTTATTTCAATTAATTACATTGAACTTCGTTCTTTTTTGTACAAATAAGAATGCCATTTGACCTGAGTAGCGATTCTCGCTAACTTGGGAGTCCGCTGGAAGCTTTCTCGATGAGTTCTCTGCTCATCATATTTATGCAGTAATTGAGATTCCCTCTGAAGCAAGTCCTCAACACTTGTGCACCGATGTAAAACGTCGAGTCGATAAGAGGGCGACATGCGAGGCACGCATACAGAGTATGCACACCCCGTCGCCTGTCCCTTGTTACGCCTTAACGCTATCGGTCTCGGGAATCCCGTAGAGCCTGGGGAGGTTCACTGATATGTTGTACGATAAATCCCTCGAACGGGATAACTGTGGTTTCGGCCTGATCGCCCACATAGAAGGCGAACCTAGCCACAAGGTAGTGCGTACCGCGATCCACGCACTGGCACGGATGCAGCACCGTGGCGCAATACTTGCCGATGGTAAAACCGGTGATGGCTGCGGTTTGCTACTCCAAAAACCCGATCGCTTCTTCCGTCTCGTAGCCGAAGAACGTGGATGGCGTTTGGCGAAAAACTACGCTGTTGGCATGTTATTCCTTAACCAGGACGATACCCTGGCTCAGGCAAGCCGCCAGGTAGTAGAAGAAGAATTGCAGCGGGAAACACTGTCAATTGTTGGCTGGCGCGATGTGCCGACCAATGAAGGTGTGCTCGGTGAAATTGCCCTCTCCTCATTACCACGTATTGAGCAAATTTTTGTTAATGCTCCTGCGGGCTGGCGCCCACGTGATATGGAACGCCGCCTGTTTGTTGCTCGTCGCCGTATTGAACAGCGTCTGCTTAATGATAAAGAATTCTACGTTTGCAGCCTGTCTAACCTGGTGAATATTTATAAAGGTCTGTGTATGCCGGCTGATTTGCCGCGCTTTTACCTGGACCTGGCTGATTTACGTCTGGAATCGGCTATTTGCCTGTTCCACCAACGTTTCTCAACTAACACCGTACCGCGCTGGCCTCTGGCTCAGCCATTCCGTTACCTTGCACACAATGGTGAAATCAATACCATTACAGGCAACCGTCAGTGGGCAAAAGCACGTACTTACAAATTTAAAACACCACTGATCCCCGACCTGCAAGATGCCGCTCCTTTTGTAAACGAAACGGGCTCCGACTCCAGTTCACTGGATAACATGTTGGAACTTCTGCTCAGCGGTGGGATGGATATTATTCGTGCCATGCGTTTACTGGTTCCGCCAGCCTGGCAAAACAACCCAGATATGGATCCTGAACTGCGTGCATTCTTTGACTTTAACTCCATGCATATGGAGCCATGGGATGGCCCTGCAGGGATTGTCATGTCTGATGGGCGTTTCGCTGCCTGTAACCTGGACCGTAATGGCCTGCGTCCGGCGCGTTATGTGATCACCACTGACAAGTTGATAACTTGTGCCTCAGAAGTGGGCATTTGGGATTATCAGCCTGATGAAGTGGTAGAAAAAGGGCGTGTCGGCCCCGGTGAACTGATGGTTATCGATACGCGTATTGGGCGTATCCTGCACTCAGCTGAAACCGATGATGATCTGAAAAGCCGCCATCCGTACAAAGAGTGGATGGAGCGCAACGTACGTCGCCTGGTACCATTCGAAGACTTACCTGATGACCAGGTTGGTGCTCGTGAATTAAGCGATGACCTGTTGGGTAGCTACCAAAAACAATTTAACTACAGCAGCGAAGAACTGGATCAGGTGATTCGCGTATTGGGTGAGAATGGCCAGGAAGCTGTCGGCTCTATGGGCGATGATACGCCATTTGCCGTACTGTCCAGTAAGCCGCGCATTATCTATGACTATTTCCGCCAACAATTCGCACAGGTGACCAACCCACCTATCGATCCACTGCGTGAAGCCCATGTCATGTCACTGGCGACCAGCATTGGCCGCGAGATGAATGTCTTTTGTGAAGCGGAAGGTCAGGCACACCGCCTGAGCTTTAAGTCACCTATTCTGCTTTACTCTGACTTCCGGCAACTGACTTCGCTGGATGAAGAACACTACCGCGCAGACACGCTGGATATTACGTTTGATCCGGCGCAAGCCTCTTTGGAAGAGACAATTAGAACCTTGTGCGACCAGGCAGAACAAATGGTTCGCGAAGGTACTGTGTTGCTGGTTCTTTCGGACAGGAATATCTCTAAAGGACGTTTGCCAGTCCCGGCACCAATGGCTGTGGGTGCTATCCAGACTCGCCTGGTCGACCAGAGCCTGCGCTGTGATGCCAACATTATTGTGGAAACAGCCAGCGCACGTGACCCACACCATTTTGCTGTCCTGCTAGGTTTTGGTGCCACCGCTATCTACCCGTATCTGGCCTATGAATCACTGGCGAAACTGGTTGATGGTGGCGCGCTTGAGAAAGATTACCGCACAGCGATGCTTAACTATCGTAACGGGATCAACAAAGGCCTGTACAAGATCATGTCCAAAATGGGCATTTCGACTATCGCCTCTTACCGTTGCTCAAAACTGTTTGAAGCTGTAGGCCTGCATGATGACGTTGCCAGCCAATGTTTCCAAGGTGTAGTCAGCCGTATTGGCGGTGCCGGTTTCAGCGACTTCCAGCAAGACCTTGTTAACTTATCCAAACGTGCCTGGCTGGCCCGTAAACCACTGGAACAGGGCGGTTTACTGAAGTATGTCCATGGTGGCGAGTACCACGCATACAACCCGGACGTGGTTCGTACACTGCAACAGGCTGTACAGAGTGGTGAATTCTCAGATTACCAGGCCTATGCCAAACTGGTTAATGAGCGCCCCGCTGCCACTTTGCGTGATTTACTGTCAATCACCCCGAAAGGTGAAGCCGTCAATATTGAGCATGTGGAGCCAGCAACCGAGCTGTTCAAACGCTTTGATACAGCGGCTATGTCGATTGGCGCACTGAGCCCGGAAGCTCACGAATCCCTGGCGGAAGCAATGAACAGCCTGGGTGGCTTCTCTAACTCCGGTGAAGGTGGTGAAGACCCTGCACGTTATGGAACGAACAAGGTTTCCCGTATCAAACAAGTTGCCTCCGGCCGTTTCGGGGTCACTCCAGCTTACCTGGTGAATGCAGATGTTATCCAGATTAAGGTAGCACAAGGTGCCAAGCCTGGTGAAGGCGGGCAGTTACCTGGCGATAAAGTCACACCTTATATCGCACGTCTACGTTACTCGGTACCTGGCGTAACATTAATTTCTCCACCACCACACCATGATATTTATTCTATCGAAGATTTGGCCCAGCTTATTTTTGACCTGAAACAGGTCAATCCGAAGGCGATGATTTCCGTAAAACTGGTTTCTGAACCAGGTGTCGGTACCATCGCAACAGGGGTGGCAAAAGCTTACGCCGACCTTATCACCATTGCTGGTTATGATGGTGGTACAGGTGCAAGCCCACTATCTTCTGTGAAATATGCTGGCTGCCCATGGGAGCTGGGTCTGGTAGAAACCCAACAGGCTCTGGTCGCGAATGGGTTACGCCACAAAATTCGCCTGCAGATCGATGGCGGATTAAAAACAGGCGTCGATATCGTTAAAGCCGCGATTCTGGGTGCGGAAAGCTTTGGTTTCGGTACTGGTCCTATGGTTGCCCTGGGTTGTAAATACCTGCGTATTTGCCACCTGAACAACTGTGCAACCGGTGTTGCGACTCAGGATGAGAAACTGCGCCGTAATCACTATCATGGTCTGCCGTGGAAAGTGACCAACTATTTCGAGTTCATCGCCCGCGAAACCCGTGAAATTATGGCGTCTTTAGGTGTGACACGCTTGGTAGATTTGATTGGTCGTACTGATTTGCTCAGCGTACTGAATGGGTTTACTGCCAAACAGCAAAAACTGGATTTATCACGTCTGTTGGAAACGGCTGAGCCATTGCCAGGAAAAGCGCTGTACTGCACGGAGCAGAACCCGCCATTCGATAAAGGCGAGTTAAACGCTCAGTTGCTTAACCAGGCGATGCCTTATGTCGAAAATAAACAGAGCAAAACCTTCTGGTTCGATATTCGCAACACAGACCGCTCTGTTGGTGCATTGTTGTCTGGCCATATCGCCAGCCATCATGGTGACCAGGGCCTGGCTGCAGACCCTATCGTAGCGCATTTTACCGGGACCGCTGGCCAGAGCTTTGGTGTCTGGAATGCAGGTGGCGTTGAATTGCACCTAACAGGTGATGCGAACGACTATGTCGGTAAAGGTATGGCTGGTGGTTTGATTGCCATTCGCCCACCAGTCGGTTCTGCTTATCGCAGTCATGAAGCCAGCATTATTGGTAACACCTGTCTGTATGGTGCAACAGGCGGCCGGTTATACGCCGCCGGGCGAGCGGGTGAACGTTTCGCTGTACGTAATTCAGGGGCCATCACTGTTGTAGAAGGTATTGGTGATAATGGCTGTGAATACATGACTGGCGGTATTGTCTGCATTCTGGGTAAAACGGGTGTGAACTTTGGTGCCGGTATGACTGGTGGCTTCGCCTATGTTCTTGATGAAGATGGCGAGTTCCGTAAACGTGTTAACCCTGAACTGGTTGAAGTACTGAATGTTGATGAGCTTGCCATTCACGAAGAACACCTGCGTGGCATGATTACTGAACATGTTCAGTTTACCGGCTCTCACCGTGGTGAAGAGATTCTGGCGAACTGGCCGGTATGGTCAGCAAAATTTGCTCTGGTTAAACCGAAATCCAGTGATGTAAAAGCATTATTGGGTCACCGTAGTCGTTCCGCAGCTGAGCTGCGGGTGCAGGCGCAGTAAGAGGTCATACAATGAGTCAAAACGTTTATCAATTTATCGACCTGCAGCGCGTTGATCCGCCGAAAAAACCGCTCAAGATTCGAAAAATTGAGTTTGTAGAAATTTATGAAACCTTCTCAGAAGGCCAGGCTAAAGCACAGGCAGATCGCTGCCTGTCCTGCGGCAACCCTTACTGCGAATGGAAATGCCCAGTACATAACTACATTCCAAACTGGCTGAAGCTGGCCAATGAAGGGCGTATTGTTGAAGCAGCTGAGTTGTCACACCAAACCAACAGCCTCCCGGAAGTTTGTGGCCGCGTTTGCCCACAAGACCGCCTGTGTGAAGGTTCCTGTACACTGAATGATGAGTTTGGTGCGGTAACCATCGGTAATATTGAGCGCTATATCAATGATAAAGCCATTGAAATGGGGTGGCGGCCAGATATGAGTGGGGTTAAACCCACGGGTAAACGGGTTGCTATCATTGGTGCCGGTCCTGCGGGCCTGGCATGTGCCGATGTGTTGACACGTAACGGTGTGAAAGCCGTTGTCTTCGACCGCCATCCAGAAATCGGTGGTCTGCTCACTTTTGGTATCCCGGCATTCAAACTGGGCAAAGAAGTTATGAGCACTCGTCGGGAAATCTTTACGGGTATGGGTGTTGAGTTCCATCTGAATACAGAAGTAGGCAAAGATATCCAAATGGATACTTTACTGAATGAGTATGATGCCGTCTTCCTGGGCGTGGGAACTTATCAATCAATGCGTGGTGGGCTCGAAAATGAAGATGCCATGGGTGTATTTGATGCATTACCATTCCTGATTGCCAACACCAGAAAACTGATGGGCTTCGAAGAAGATTCCGAGCAACCTTACATTAATCTGCAAAGTAAGCGTGTGGTTGTTCTCGGTGGCGGTGACACTGCAATGGATTGCGTACGTACGTCTATTCGCCAAAGTGCCACGCATGTCACCTGTGCTTATCGCCGCGATGAAGAAAACATGCCCGGCTCAAGGCGTGAAGTTAAAAATGCCCGAGAGGAAGGTGTTGAGTTTCAGTTCAACGTTCAGCCATTAGGCATTGAAGTGAATGGCAATGGCAAAGTGAGTGGCGTGAAGATGGTACGCACAGAAATGGGCGAGCCTGATGCCAAAGGGCGCCGTCGCGCTGAAATCATCGCCGGTTCAGAACACGTAGTTCCGGCAGATGCAGTAATCATGGCATTTGGTTTCCGCCCACACCGTATGGAATGGCTGGAAAAACATAGCGTTGAACTGGATAACCAGGGGCGTATTCTGGCACCAGAGCAAACAGACAACCCATACCAAACAACCAACCCGAAAATCTTTGCTGGCGGTGATGCTGTGCGAGGTTCCGATCTGGTTGTTACTGCAATTGCAGAAGGCCGTAAAGCCGCTGATGGGATTATGAACTTTTTGGAAGTATAACGAACACGGCAACAAATGAGCATTAGCTCATCCGTCAAAGCCAGTCAGTCCACGCTGACTGGCTTTTTTTACGCTTAAGTATTAAGAGAAAACAAGGATAAAAAAACCGGGGTATCATCCCCGGTTTTTACTATCACAATACAGTGCGATTACTTCACAACCCTTAATGCTGGGCGGCCACCACGTGGTGGCGGCGGATCGTTATCCGGGTTATCACCATCTTCTGGTGTATCGGGTTTATCGCCATCAATCACTGACATCATCGTGTTATCGGGCGATTCACTCTCAGGCTCTGCCACCTGAACTGCACCTTCGTCATCCGAATCGTAAGCCGGTTCAGGCTCAAACATCGTGCCGGCACCATTCTCGCGGGCATAGATAGCCAAAACAGCAGACATAGGTACAGAAACCGTACGAGGGATACCGCCAAAACGAGCATTAAACTGAACCTCGTCGTTCCCCAGTTCCAGGTTACCCACAGCACGAGGCGCAATATTAAGCACGATTTGTCCGTCCCGGGCATACTCCATAGGTACGTTCACACCCGGCAGCGTCACATCTACTACCAAGTGCGGCGTCAACTGGTTATCCAGCAACCAATCATAAAAGGCACGCAGCAGATATGGACGGCGAGGTGACAACTGAGACATTTCCATCGGTATTAGCCCCGGGTATGCAGGCGAATTTCACGCTCTGCTTCCGTTAAAGAAGCCAGGAATGCATCACGCTCAAACACTCGGGTCATATAACCCTTAAGCTCTTTAGCACCAGCACCGGCTATCTCGATGCCCATCAGCGGTAAACGCCATAACAACGGCGCCAAATAGCAATCCACCAGACTGAATTCATCGCTCAGGAAGTAAGGTTTTTGACCAAACACAGGTGCAATAGCCATTAACTCTTCACGTAACTGTTTACGTGCAGTTTCTACTTCCGGCCCCGTACCACCAGCCATGATGATGTTCATCAGGCTGTACCAGTCCTTTTCGATACGATGCATGTACAAGCGGCTTTCACCACGAGCAACCGGGTAAACCGGCATTAATGGCGGGTGAGGAAAACGCTCATCCAGATATTCCATGATGATACGGGATTCCCACAGCGTCAATTCACGATCAACCAGAGTAGGAACGCTTTGGTTCGGGTTGAGGTCAATCAGATCCTGAGGCAGATCATCCGTTTCCACATTCTCGATTTCGAAACTTACACCTTTTTCCGCCAGGACAATACGCACCTGATGGCTATAGATGTCAGTAGGACCGGAAAACAGCGTCATCACCGAACGTTTGTTGGCAGCGACAGCCATGAAAACCTCCAAGTATATTCAGAAAATTACTGCCACTAACCGCTACAGCGGAGCGGCCAGCCAGATTATGGGCGCCCTGAGTCTGTTGTTGTAGTCACTTGCACCAGGCAACCCGGCTAAAACGTAAACAGATACCAGCTTTGGGGCATAAAATTGGATGATAGTTTACCAGATTTTGTTGTACTTGTGGTGAAGGGCTGTGGGAATTAACAGAAAAACACACATGTTTGGTATGCAAATACAACATTACACAGATATAAAAAAACCCGGCCAAGCCGGGTTTTTCGCCAATGCAATCTGCAGAGCAGAGAGCAATTAACGTTTGGAGAACTGCGGACGACGACGTGCTTTGCGCAGACCCACTTTTTTACGTTCAACCTGACGAGCATCACGAGTGACGAAGCCAGCTTTACGCAGTTCGGAGCGCAGAGATTCATCGTACTCCATCAGAGCGCGGGTGATACCGTGACGGATTGCACCTGCCTGACCAGAGATACCACCACCTTTAACAGTGATGTACAGATCCAGTTTCTCAACCATGTCGACCAGTTCCAGCGGCTGACGAACTACCATGCGGGCAGTTTCACGGCCAAAGTACTGTTCCAGAGAACGTTGGTTGATAACGATTTTACCGTTGCCCGGTTTGATAAACACACGAGCGGCGGAGCTTTTGCGGCGACCAGTGCCGTAGTATTGATTTTCAGCCATTGCCTGATATCCCGATTAAATGTCCAGAACTTGCGGTTGCTGCGCCGCGTGGTTGTGCTCGTTACCTGCGTAAACTTTCAGTTTACGGTACATAGCACGGCCCAACGGGCCTTTCGGCAACATGCCTTTAACCGCGATTTCAATCACACGCTCAGGACGGCGGGCAATCATTTCTTCGAAGGTCGCTTCTTTGATACCACCGATGTGACCGGTGTGATGGTAATACATTTTGTCAGAACGCTTGTTGCCAGTAACAGCAACTTTATCTGCATTCAGAACGATGATGTAGTCACCAGTATCAACGTGCGGAGTGTATTCCGCTTTATGCTTACCGCGCAGGCGACGAGCCAGTTCGGTAGCCAGACGGCCCAGGGTTTTACCGGTCGCGTCGACAACATACCAGTCGCGTTTTACGGTTTCTGGTTTAGCTGTAAAAGTTTTCATTAAAAGCTTACCCAATAAATAGTTACACGTTGGTGAACACCCAAACGCTTAAAATCAGTTGAGGTTCACACGACATTGTCCAGTAAACCTACCCCCTCGGATAGTTTTCACCGGCACTCTAAAGTTTCGGGAAAAAAACTTTGTTGTAACGTGGGGTCGCAAGATTATAGAGAAGTCACTAGTAAAGATCGACCCTTTTTTCTCATTTTCAACAGCGGACAGCACCGTTCATGGCCGGTGCGGTGCCTGCAGATATGCTTCGCTTTGCATTTCTTGTAACCGGGAAAGGCAGCGCTGAAATTCAAACTTCAGGTGTTCCCCTTGATAAATCTCGAACAAGGGCACCTGCGCAAGAACCACCAGCTTCACCTGGCGTTCATAAAACTCGTCCACCAGTGCAATAAAACGCCGGGCAGCATTCTCAATACGTGAATCCATCACTGGCACGTTGTACAGCATCACTGTATGAAACAAATGCGACAGGGCAATGTAATCATGCTGGCTGCGAGCATCCACACACAGAGTATCGAACGTCACAGCCAGTGTTTGGTTTGCACTACCAAGCGTCGCCAATGAACGATGGTTTACTTCAAGAACCTCCCCTTGTCCTTCATGCCATGGAGAACCTGAAAGCGCTTGAAATAACTGCTCCATCCGCCTCTGGTTGTCCGCATTACAAGGTGAAAGCCACAAATGTGCCTGTGTCAGAGCTCGCAAACGGTAATCCACCCCGGCGTCCACATTCATCACATCACAGTGCGCTTGAATTGCGGCAATAGCAGGCAAAAATCGCGAACGCTGTAATCCATTGTGATACAGGTTCTCCGGTGGGATATTTGATGTTGCCACCAGCGTAATCCCCCTGGAAAACAGAGCCTGCATCAACCCGCCCAGTAACATTGCATCGGTAATATCGGAAACAAAAAACTCATCAAAGCAGAGTAAATCCGTTTGCGCTTTGAAGCTGTCAGCCACAATTTCCAGCGGATCACTGTGGCCCTGTAACCGTGTGAGTTCTTCGTGTACACGCAACATAAAACGGTGGAAATGCAGGCGAAGCTTTCTTTCCCCGGGAATACTCTGGAAAAACATATCCATTAGCCAGGTTTTCCCTCGCCCCACTCCCCCCCACATATAGAGCCCTTTGACAGGCGGAGGACTATCAGGCTGGCGATTAAACCATTTGGTAATTTTACCTGTCAGGCCTTTCGGCACAGCATTATTAGGCGTTGTCTGCCGTGCAACCAATGCCTGGTAAATAGCGTCCAGTTGTGTAATTGCAGCCAGTTGGACATGGTCAGGCTGAAACTGCCCATCGCGTAGTGCGATTTCGTAGCGCGATGCCGGAGAGAGGGTTTGCATGGTGTTATTCTTACTTCCTTAGCAATCTAATTAGTGGGTTGCCATTACTCTTTTGTTTAAAAAAAGGCCGTTCTACACTACGCGATACACCAGCAGGATTCCACTTCTCATGAATTAACGGTTATAGTGGCAGTTATCAGGCGATGGCACGGATATAACAGAAGGTAAGCCTCGCAGTTAACCCTACGACCACACAATAAATGGGAGATGTTCATGACCTGGGAATACGCGCTGATTGGGTTAGTCGTCGGTATCATTATTGGCGCCGTCGCTATGCGTTTTGGAAACCGTAAGCTCCGCCAGCAACAAGCATTACAGTATGAGCTGGAGAAAAATAAAGCAGAACTGGAAGAATACCGGGAAGAATTGGTGAACCATTTTGCCCAAAGTGCCGAGCTGCTGGATAACATGGCACATGATTACCGCCAGCTGTATCAACATATGGCAAAAAGCTCTTCCAGTTTGTTACCGGAAATGAGTGATGAAACCAACCCATTCCGCAATCGCCTTGAAGATTCCGAAGCCAACAACGACCAGGCTCCGGTGCAAATGCCACGAGATTACTCAGAAGGCGCATCAGGGCTGCTACGCAACGAAAAAGTAAAACGCAACTAAGGCGTTACAAACTGTGGGGTGCTTCGGCACCCTATTTTTTTGCGGCGCTGCAACTACTCGTTATACAAATTGTCCATTCCGGGTATATTCAATACTATCAATCCATTCAGGATAGATGTTTTCAAGTAAGTCATGGGAGCCTGTATTAATGAAAAAAACAACTCCACTTTTTTATGCCATCGCATTAGCCCTTAGCATCGGATTCTCTGTTCCAGCTACATCGCAGGCCGCCTTGCCTTCACAGGTTCCCGGGCAACCAGCTACTCCAAGCCTTGCGCCAATGCTGGAAAAAGTGCTTCCGGCTGTTGTCAGCATTCAAGTTGAAGGCAGTGCAGTAGAAAGCCCACAAATTCCTGATGAGCTGAAAAAATTCTTTGGTGATGACGGTTCAGACCCACAAGCCCAGCCTTTCGAAGGCTTAGGTTCCGGTGTGATTATTGATGCACAAAAAGGCTATGTTCTCACCAACAATCACGTTATTGAGCATGCAGATAAAATCAGTGTTCAGCTAAACGATGGCCGCACGTTTGATGCCAAACTGATTGGTAGCGATTCACAAAGTGATATCGCAGTGGTGCAAATCCAGCACCCTGAAAAACTCACTCAAATCAAAGTTGCTGATTCAGATGCCTTGCAGGTGGGTGATTTTGCCGTTGCAGTAGGTAACCCTTTCGGGCTGGGACAAACGGTAACATCAGGGATCATCTCAGCGCTCGGGCGCAGCGGGCTGAATATAGAAGGCCTGGAAAACTTCATTCAGACTGATGCCTCGATTAACCGAGGTAACTCAGGCGGTGCACTGCTTAACCTGAAAGGTGAACTGATAGGTATTAACACAGCCATTCTTGCTCCAGGGGGCGGCAGTATTGGTATTGGTTTTGCCATTCCAGGCAATATGGCTATTACATTGGCAACTCAGCTTATTCACTCTGGTGAAATCCAACGAGGGTTACTGGGGATCCGTGGCACTGAACTGAATGCAGACCTGGCAAAAGCCTTCAACCTGAACGTCCAGCGAGGTGCGTTTGTGAACGAGGTGCTGCCGGGGTCTGGTTCAGCAAAAGCCGGTATTAAAGCGGGTGACGTTATAACCAGCCTGAATGGCAAACCCCTCAACAGTTTTGCGGAACTTCGGGCAAAAATTGCAACTACAGTGCCTGGGACCAAAGTAAAACTGGGGTTGTTACGGGCAGGGAAAACACTATCTGTCGAAGTTGTTCTGGATAAGAGCACCTCGTCTTCTGCCAGTGCTGAATTAATATCTCCAGCATTACAAGGCGCTACACTCAGCGATGGTCAGTTAAAAGACGGAACCAAAGGTGTACATATTGATGCAGTTGATAAAGGTAGTGCTGCAGCAAGAGCAGGTCTGAACAAAGATGATCTAATCGTTGGTGTTAACCGCGAACGGGTTCGCTCAATTGCTGAGATGCGCAAGGTTATGGAAAATAAGCCATCTGTTATTGCACTGAATATCTTACGTGGCGATACCAATCTTTATCTGCTTTTGCGCTAAGTAACATAATTACCAGCCTCCGCAATGCGGTGGCTGGTAAACTCATGGTATGCTCCCTTCCTGTTTACTCCATTAATCACAATATACATCCATGATTCTGAAGCTATTGCGGTCAGCACTAATTGGTTTATTTGTCGGTGGCATTCTGGTGCTTGCCGTGCCTTCGCTGCGCACAATAGTGCCTGTATCGGTGAGCAAGTTCACCAGTGCAGATGAATCACCGGTCAGTTATAACCAGGCTGTACGCCGGGCGGCACCGGCTGTGGTAAACGTTTACAACCGCAGTAGTAACGGTAATACCCATAATCAGTTAGAGATCAGGACTCTGGGTTCAGGGGTCATAATGGATGCCCGTGGGTACATTCTCACCAATAAACATGTGATTAATAATGCAGACCAAATCATAGTCGCTTTGCAAGATGGCAGAGTTTTTGAGGCACTGTTAGTTGGTTCTGATAGCCTGACCGATTTGGCTGTACTCAAAATTAACGCGACTAATCTGCCTGTTATTCCTATCAATCCCCACAGAGTGCCACATATTGGTGATGTTGTTTTAGCGATTGGGAACCCTTACAACCTGGGGCAGACCATTACTCAGGGAATTATCAGCGCAACCGGGCGCATTGGCTTGAACCCAAGTGGCCGGCAAAATTTCCTGCAAACCGATGCATCAATTAACCATGGTAATTCCGGTGGCGCACTGGTGAATTCATTGGGTGAACTAATGGGAATCAATACACTCTCTTTCGATAAAAGTAATGACGGTGAAACCCCCGAAGGCTTAGGTTTTGCTATTCCTACTCGCCTGGCAACCCGCATCATGGATAAGCTAATTCGGGATGGGCGGGTCATTCGTGGTTATATTGGTATCACGGGAAGAGAAGTGACGCCAATGCATACAAATACAACATCCGGGTTGGACCAGATACAAGGCATTGTCGTTAATGATGTTGCCCCTGATGGGCCGGCGGCAAAAGCGGGTCTCCAAATTAATGATGTGATTTTATCCGTAAACCACAAGCCTGCGCTTTCTGCGCTAGAGACAATGGACCAGGTGGCTGAAATACGCCCAGGCTCTGTCATCCCTGTAGAAATCATGCGTGGTGAACAGAAAATGACGTTGATGGTGACAATCCAGGAATACCCGGCAACGAATTGACAAAAACGAACATGGGCCGGGAGACGGCCCATGTGATTGCATTAGCGGTTTACAAAATCCACGCCCAGTTCAATATCTTTCTTCAGCGTATCAATTAACCCTTCCAGCGCCTGCTTTTCAAACGCACTCAAAGCCCCCGTGGATTGGCGTTCTACAATGCCATCTTTGCCAAGCAACAGTGGCTGAGCAAAGAAACGGGCATACTCACCATCGCCTTCCACATATGCGCATTCCACAACCCCTTTTTCACCTTCCATAGCCCGCACCAGTGATAAACAAAAACGCGCAGCAGCCAGGCCCATAGAGAGTGTAGCGGAGCCACCACCAGCTTTGGCTTCAACAACCTCGGTTCCGGCATTCTGAATCCGGGTTGTCAATGCCGAAACTTCGTCATCAGTGAAGCTGACGCCAGGAACATGGGAAAGTAATGGAAGAATGGTGACACCAGAATGCCCACCAATAACCGGAACATTCACATCCGTTGCACTTTTACCTTTCAGTTCAGCAACAAATGTATTGGAACGAATAATATCCAGTGTACTGACACCAAAGAGCTTATCTTTGTTATACACCCCGGCCTTCTTCAGCACTTCCGCTGCAATTGCAACTGTTGTATTAACTGGGTTAGTAATAACGCCAATACATGCTGTTGGGCAGGTTTTCGCTATTTGCTGTACTAAATTCTTCACAATCCCGGCGTTCACATTAAACAGATCAGAACGATCCATACCGGGTTTACGGGCAACACCCGCGGAAATTAATACGATGTCTGCGCCTTCCAGTGCGGGGGTTGCATCCTCACCAGCAAAACCTGTGATTTTCACATCGGTAGGGATATGGCTTAAATCAACTGCTACCCCCGGAGTAACCGGAGCAATATCATACAAAGTCAGCTCTGAACCAGAAGGCAGTTGGGTCTTAAGCAGAAGGGCTAGCGCCTGGCCGATACCACCTGCCGCGCCGAGGACTGCAACTTTCATCCGAAACTCCTTATTATGGTTAGCAATAAGTGCCTTAACTCCATAGGGGGTGCGACCATAATCCAGAGATGAAGTAAATACAATCTTCACGCCGCCAGTTTGCAAAGTATTACGAAGTTTTGCTTACTCCGTATACTTTTCCGGGGTGGACGGTAAGTCACTACCTAAACAGGCACTCCAATACTGGTTTCTGTACTCGTGTTAAATGAATCAAAACAACATCATTTTGATAACATTTACTTTACCTTATAGCGCATTTTTAAGACGTGATGCAGGTATATTTCTGGATAACATTTTTTGATAGAATCCGCGGCTTTCATCAATTTAATTCAGTTGCCCGTGATACATTTGCATAAAAATTCAGTTAATTGCATAATGATGCCACTTATTGGCCTGAATGAAGGTAAATTATGCGAGCCTCTGCTAAACAAGAAGAATTAGTTAAAGCTTTTAAGGCGCTTCTTAAAGAAGAGAAGTTTAGCTCTCAAGGAGAGATCGTTCAGGCTCTCCAGGAGCAAGGCTTTGAAAACATTAACCAGTCGAAAGTGTCACGAATGCTAACTAAATTCGGCGCGGTAAGAACACGTAATGCCAAAATGGAAATGGTTTACTGCTTACCGGCAGAATTGGGAGTACCTACAACCTCCAGCCCGCTCAAAAATTTAGTGCTGGATATCGACTACAACGATGCTGTGGTAGTTATTCACACAAGTCCCGGTGCCGCACAATTAATTGCCCGCCTGCTCGATTCTCTGGGTAAAGCGGAAGGTATTTTGGGTACCATTGCTGGTGATGACACGATTTTCACCACTCCAGCCAGCAACTTTACAGTGAAAGAACTTTACGACGCCATTCTGGTTCTTTTCGAACAGGAACTCTAAGCCTGGGATATAGGTTTACGCCATTCGGGCTTGTTCCTGGATGGGTAAACCTTCAACACTTCCTCCCCCACTTTCTGGTGATTCTTCTGCCACTATGTGGCACTTCATGCTTTGTCCACCAGAGCATTCTTAAGCCTTAAACAGCACCAATGGTCAAATATTATCATCCCATTGATTTTAATCATCTTTAATGAAGTACTGCTTATTTAAAACACATTTTTATGACTTAATAATCTAAAAGGATTTTCTTATACAATAAATGTTCATTATGAAATAATTAGCCTGTTATCTTTTTATTCTCGCCGGACTATACTGTTTTTTGTGACACTGCTCACGAATGATGAGTAACACAAAAAAGATAACAGAGGTACCTGATATGAACATGACAAAAACTCTTACTACAGCCAGCCTGCTTTCCATGTTGTCGTTTGGCGCTTTTGCCGCAACGCAAATCAATGATGAACAGGCCGACTCACGCCAACCAATGGGTACAATCAGTGTCGATGGTGTAGCCAGTTCGCCGATGGATATGAACCAGATGCTGAATAAGAAAGCTACCGAACAAGGTGCTTCCGCTTACCATATTATTGAAGCACGCTCAGGCGACAGTTGGCATGCAACAGCGGAGTTATACAAATAAGCTATAGTTGCCAGGGCCCTGACAGCCCTATCTGGCGTGATTTATAAAAAGAAACCAGCATAATGCCGGTTTCTTTTTTTGCAATCATGAGTGACTTTCTGTTAGCGCATGCTGGTACTTGTTCAACATTTCTGTCAGCCGACGTACCGGTTCCGTCACACTAAGCGGGGCATCCCATTTTTCCAGTTTTTGCTGGTAAACAGCTAACTCGCGTAACAACCGTTGGAAATACTCACGCCGCCGGAAATTATTTGATGATGACGTAATTCGGTCTGCAGTACGCCGTAATTGCCGGTGGAAAGCAGACAATTCATCATTCACTGGAACGGGGGCATCGCGCAGGCGCTGATGAGCGATAATCAAGTTAAGCGCAAGCCGAAAACGGGGAATATCTCCGGGGAACTTATTCAACAGCAAGAACAATTGCTGGTACAGTGCTGGCAAATGGTTTTCTTTACGGCGCACTACGTTAGTGGTAAGTGACGACACCGCAGCCGACATTAACTGGTTCAAAATATTTTGGCCGGTTCGCTCACGCGAATTATCACGAATGACAGAAATCACTATCATTGCCAGAACAACTCCCACCAGTTGCCCCAATGCATTATCCAGGAAAAAATTGAAGTCAAACTTCATGGGGTTATCCAACACAATAATGTTGATAGTCCCGGCCAGAGTCGCCATCGAACCCAACTGCCGTTTTTGCACCTGAATCCCAATAAAGAACCCAAGAATAGCCAGACTCAAGCATAGCAGTAACATACTTTGCTGTGTTGATGGGATAATAAACAGGAAATAGAGTGCTCCGAGCGGTAGAGCCATAAGCATGCCATAGACAAAATCAAGGCACACCATACGCGGGTTAGGCAAACGCATCGCCAGTGAAGTGACAACGGCTATCATCACCATCGCGCCACTACCTGATGTCCAGCCCGTCCACAACCAGAACAGTGTGCCCAGAATACAGGACACCGACGTGCGCCAGAAGTTAATCATCGCATGGTGGCGCTCTGCAGATACGGGTTTAACAACCGGCTCACCATTAAGTACGTCTTCTTCAACAGCACTGATTTTGGTGTTCGCGTTGACACCACGTTTCAACAACAAAAACCGAGTTGCAGAGCCGACCCAGGTATAAATCGTTACTGGAGTATCATCGCCACTGATTGAAATAACCCGGCGCATCAGCTTCAACCGCCGGTGTACATCTGCTGCTGAATCAACCGGTAATTCAAATAAGTAACGGAACTCCGGGGGTACTGCTTCCGGGCGGGTATTTTGAATAAGAAAAGTTTCAGCCGCCTGAGTTATCATGGTCAGCGATAAGGAATGGATAACACTCAAACGGCGAGTGGCTTTGTCCCAACGAGAAGACTCCATTTTTAGATTACTTCTCATCCCGTTTAACGCATTGGTGCGCCTTAGTAAGCCACTCCAGGCTTTATCAACCTCTTCACGGGAACTGTGAGCAATACACAGTTGCATCAACCGGTAATGGTCAACGACTATCTCTTCCAGTTCTTTATCAATCTCTTGTTTTATCGAGCGAGGAGAAAAGATCAAGTCAGCAACAATAGCACACATGATCCCAATGACAATTTCACTGCAACGCTCAACAGCAAATTGCGGAGTCAACAGCGGGGCTTTCTGAATAGTAATAACAATTATCAGAGCAGTATAACCAGACAACCCCCAGGCATATGAGTTTTCAACACGAACCAGCGATGAAACCCAGGTACAGAACCCGGCCCATATGCAGCAGACAATCAGCATGAGCAATGGGGCGCGAATCAGTAAAATGATAATGGCCAGCGCAGCAAAACAGCCAATAAATGTCCCGATAATACGTAACATACCCCGGTAGCGAATAGCCCCGGAGTAAGGCTCTCCACCTGCAGCAAATGCTGGGCCAGCCGCAACAATGGCCGCAGTTAACACAGCCCAACGTGGGGTTTCAAGCTGGAAATGAAACCCCACGAATAGCGCCAACACAATAGCCGTAGCCAGTTTGATGGCAAAGCGTAAATGAATCTGAGAGATGGAGAAAAAGCCCATGATAATTAACCGAACTCACGAAAACGGCGGAAAAACTTGCCAATGAATGACATATTTTCAGTATTCCGGTCATGCTTTCCGGTAACAACAACCGTTGCCGTAGTTCCTGCCGGGAACAAATTACCATACTGTTTATCCAGATGAATACGCACCGGAACCCGCTGTGCCAGGCGCACCCACTCAAGATTTGAGTCAACGCTTGCCATACCTTTGGTATCCTGGCTGCTACTGGCATTGGTCACCCCAGCGGCGATACTGTTCACCGAGCCATGTAAAATCCGATTACTTCCCAGTGGGGTTATTTCGACACGATACCCAGGCCGGACACCATCCAATTTAGTTTCTTCCATATAAGCCAAAACATAGAAAGAGTTCTCTTTGACCAGCGCTACGGATGTTGAACCACGCGTAATGAACTCACCAGCATAAACGTTAAGGTTAGTTACCCAGCCATCTGCGGGCGCATAAACAACCGTTCGGTTAAGATCCAGCTGTGCCACGTCCCTTGCAGCCCGAGCTTTAGCCAGTTGGTGTTCCATGGTCTGCAGGCTATTATTCGCTTGCTCAATTTGTTCTTTGGCAACTGCCCCAACCCCCAGGCGGTTACGGCGAATAGCTTCACGCCGTTTTTCTTCTACCTGAGCCTGGTAATATGCAACATCCGCCTGAGCCTCTGCTAAAGCCTCTTTATAACGTGGCTGATCAATGACGAAGAGCACCTGGCCCTTTTTCACCAGTTGGTTATCATGCACATCAACATGGTCAATCAAACCGGAAACATCCGGCGCAATAGCCACAATATCAGCACTAAAGCGAGCATCTCTTGTCCATGGCGACTCGGTATAAAATGACCAAACCCGGAACACAGCGATAAAGGCCAGAATAACCAACACTACGGTAATGGTCGTACGGGTCAGATTTTTTGTTAGTGTTTTCACTTCTACCTCAAACAAACAGGCGGGTTATCAACCAGAATAGACAACAATACAGAGCTGTATTGAATAATGCAGGGTGCCAAACAAAATCATAGATGCCAGTAGGCACCAACACTTTACGTAGCCCCCAAAATAAGGCGAGCGATAATAACAGCTCGAAAAAAATCGGCGGAAAAGAAAGGCCGAATACTACAATAACCGGAAATAGAGTCATTTTTGTCCTGATATGAACGGAGCAGGCGATATAATTAATATGTTGTTAACACTCCGCAGCCACATCAAACGAAGATTTTGTAGGCAGGAAGACTACGCAGTGCTCAATCTAATAATAATATATTAACGTAACTGTTATGCTGTTATCTATAATCTGTGATCTAAATCACTTTTAAGCCAGAGTGAATAATGGAACGACTTAAACGGATGTCCGTCTTTGCCAAAGTAGTTGAACTGGGGAGTTTCACTGCCGCGGCAAGGCAATTACAAATGAGTGTCTCGTCGATAAGCCAGACTATTGCCAAACTGGAAAATGAACTCCAGGTAAAACTCCTGAACCGCAGCACTCGCAGCCTGGGCCTGACTGAAGCGGGGAAAATTTACTACCAGGGCTGTCGGCGCATGTTGCACGAGGCACGTGAAGTGCATGAACAGCTGTACGCGTTTAACAACACACCAATAGGAACGCTGCGCATTGGGTGTTCTTCGACAATGGCACACAACATTCTGGCCGTAATGACAGCCGATATGCTTAAAGAGTATCCAGGCCTGTCTGTTAACCTGGTAACAGGTATACCGGCACCAGATCTGATTTCAGATGGGCTGGATGTGGTTATTCGGGTTGGTGCACTGAGTGACTCCAGCCTGTTTTCCCGCCGATTGGGTGCCATGCCTATGGTTATCTGTGCAGCAAAGTCCTACCTAAACCAATACGGTATCCCGGAAAAACCCGCGGACATGAGTAATCACTCCTGGCTGGAATACAGTGTTCGCCCGGATAATGAGTTTGACTTAATCGCCCCCGAAGGCATTACTATCCGCATGACACCTCAAGGGCGTTTTGTAACGAACGACCCCATGACGCTATCGCGTTGGTTGAGTGAAGGAGCAGGAATTGCCTATGTGCCACTTATGTGGGTACTGGATGAAATAAAACAGGGAACGCTGGAAATATTGTTGCCCCGCTACCAGTCGGATCCTCGTCCGGTTTATGCGCTGTATACTCAAAAAGATAAGTTACCGCTGAAAGTGCAGGTCTGCATTAACTGGCTGACAGAATATTTTGTAAACGTTGCAGAGACTTACCAGAAAATGCATGGTCGCCATAACCTTTAAGGGTAAAAATAAGCCGCCGTTAAAAACGGCGGCCTGGTGTGCAACTCGGTTTTGCAGTTTTTTCTTAATCAGGCTGTTCCGCCAACCGTTAAGTTATCCACTTTAAGCGTTGGTTGCCCTACACCAACGGGGACACTTTGCCCCTCTTTACCGCAGACGCCGACACCGTTATCTAAACGCAGATCATTACCAACCATTGAAATCTGTTGCATCGTTTCGATACCAGAACCGATAAGCGTTGCCCCTTTCACCGGCTTGGTCACTTTCCCTTTTTCAATTAAATAGGCTTCTGATGTGGAGAAAACGAATTTTCCGGATGTAATATCAACCTGACCGCCGCCAAAATTTGGGGCATACAAGCCATACTCAACGGATGCAATAATGTCTTCTGGTGTAGATTTACCCGCCAACATATAGGTGTTTGTCATACGTGGCATGGGCAAGTGGGCATAAGATTCGCGGCGGCCATTACCTGTTGGTGGCAAATTCATCAGGCGGGCGTTCATTTTATCCTGCATAAATCCTTTGAGTACGCCGTTTTCAATCAGCACGTTGTACTGGCCTGGAACACCTTCATCATCAATCGCAACCGAACCGCGGCGATTTGCCAAAGTGCCATCGTCAACAACAGTGCAAAGCTCAGATGCCACCAGCTTACCCATCTGCCCACTAAATACAGAGGTTCCACGGCGGTTAAAATCACCTTCCAGCCCATGGCCTACTGCTTCATGCAACAGTACACCTGGCCACCCAGCGCCTAATACAACCGGCAGCGTACCTGCAGGGGCAGCAACAGCAGATAAATTGATCAGCGCCATACGCACGGCTTCGCGTGCCCATGCATCAGCCCTGGCAGCACCATCTTCTTCTTCAAGGAACCAGGCATAATCAAACCGCCCGCCACCGCCACTTGAGCCGCGCTCGCGTTTGCCATCCTCTTCAACCTGCACACTTACCGATAAACGTACCAGCGGACGAACATCGGCTGCCAGGGTGCCATCAGTAGCTGCAACCAGTATTAACTCGTACACACCCGTCAGGCTGGCATTCACTTCTTTCACGCGGGCATCAGCAGAACGCGCCACGTTATCTACACGGCGTAAAATATCCAGTTTCTCTTCGCGGCTCATACCTTGAAGTGGGTCGAGCTGCATATAACGTGCGGGGGTTTCTATGGCACTAAACGCTTTGGTTTGCCCTTCTCCTTGCTCTTGAACAATACTACGTGCGGCTTGCGCACTCTGTTGCAATGCTTCCAGGCTAATCTGGTCTGCATAAGCAAACCCGGTTTTTTCACCGCTTATTGCACGAATACCGACACCCTGGTCAATATTCCATGAACCATCTTTAATAATACGGTCTTCCAACACCCAGGATTCATGATAGCTGGACTGGAAGTAGAGATCGCCATAATCGAGGCGACGCTGTGATAATTGACCCAGGATAGAAAACAAGTCTTGATGACTTAATCCATTCGCGGACAATAACTGCTCGGTTACCAGATTCAGACTCATCGTGCTCATTACTCTTATGCTGACCACCTAACTGGTGGTGAAATGTTTTATCTATTGAGCTTGCGGTAATTCATCGCTAACGTCAAATCATTGCGTGGCTGTTTTACGAGGTTGCCGCAATACTTCGTTGATGCGTGGCTTATCTATCGGGCCAGTAATTTGGTAGCGTAGTAATGCAATTTTGCTCCACAATGGCCCCAGAACTTTGCTGGCAGCGAATACTGCCGCACCAACAATTGGGTTTACCGCAAAAGCCGTTGCCACACCCACTGTCGCGGAAATTTCAGGTGCAACAGCCGCTTCAATGTTCAGCTGCCGGTTGACCAAATCTATTGTGCCTTTCATTGCGATATCGGCTTCCAGCCCATCCACCAATGTATCATCGGTGTGTAACATGCCGTCTTTAATCCAGGCAGTGCTGCGAATGGAGTCAAAATAAAAACCACTGCCGAAAGTATCACTGAAATCAAAGCGCAACTTACGCAATAAGGCATCAAAACTAACCAGGCGCAGTAACTGGCCGGCATGGCCGGTTTCCAGTTCCGATATTTTGCCTTTACCCAACTGGGTTTTGATCACCCCATTCAGTGAAGCCACATCAGGGCGCCAGGGGAGATCTCGCCAGTGCAGGTCATAATCACTATGAAAAGAAGCCCCCTGCAACGGTGTACCGACACCAAAAAAGCCTGTCGCTTTATCGAGCGATTTACCACTCAATACGCCTTTAAGGGATGTTCTTTCACCACCCGGTTGGTTAACCCACTCACCACTCGCCGTCAACCGGGCAAAGCCAGTATCGATAAGGCCCTGAGTTAAAGTAAGCGTGTTACCCTTAATCGCCAAGTCTGCGTTAATACGGCCATATTTCTGCCCCATCAACCAACACTCTGCACAGCGAATATTCAAATCTGGCCACTGACTAAAATCAACAGCACTATCTGGAACCGACGACGCACTTTCTACTTTCTTATCAGCAGTTAACTCAGATAAAGCCGGGTTATAGTAAAGGTAGCTCAACGATACATCCCATGGCGTATTTTCACGGCGGGTTAACTTGCCATTGATCTCACGTCCATTCACTTCTACAACCGTGCTGTCAGCAACTTTGTGCGTGACCAAACTGAGGTTGTTCCAAGTTTGTCCGGCAAACTGGAGTGAGGGTGTTCGTAATGTTAACGCTTCGGGGAAACTAGCACTGTGGCTCACTGTCTCGGCAGTACCCGCTTGCAAAACGGACAACCACTGAGCACCATCCAATGGTGGAAGGTTAAGTTCAACCACTGGCTCTTGAGGTAATGGAGGAATACTGTGCGAATCAGAAACCCAGATAGCCCGGTCCAGTGTTAGTTTTTTATTGAGTAACCAGTGGCTATTAAAATGTGTGGTTTGCCCAAGACTTCCTGTCAGTGAAAAGCCGCGCATATCACCTTTGGTGTTGATGACCAGCGGCAGAGATTGCCCGGCTGGTTTGGAAGCTGGCGCAGGTAAGTGACTACTTACATTCTTCAGATCGCCGGTAAGTCCAACCTGCCAGGTTGTATCGCCATGATACGGCAGCGTCACACCAACACTCCCTTTCCAGCCGAAAGCACCTTTCAGATTCTGGCTGAGCGCCGCAGGCAATACACCTGTACTGGCCGCCTGCCAGTTACCATTCAGGTTAATATTGACTTGATACGCTTTTTCCTGCTCTTCTGTCGTGAAATCGACCATGAGAGGCTGATTGAACCAGGTCGCCTGCAGTGGCCCACTCTTTAAATTACCGTTATTAAAGCTAAATTCGCCATTCAAGTGGTGCAATGTCGTGTTGAGGGGAACCACAGACAACGTGTTATTGCTCAGAGAGACATTCCCTTGTGCTGTCGTCATTTCACCATCCAGAGGGATAGCTAAATGTAAGCGAGCACTTACATCCCCCTTTAGTTTTAGTTCATCCAGTGTTGTACCAAGGGTTTGTGCTAAAGGTGTTTGTTTAAAATAGGGCCCAACAGCCTCACCAGGCCCTTTGATATCGGCATCAATAAACAGTTTTTCTTTGGCATAATCAGGAATGACAGCATCCAGATTACTGGCGGTAACACCACCCAGAGCCACTTTTGGTGACTTCATCCACAAACCATCATTGCGGAAATCAAGGTCAATATCGAGGTGTTGCAATGCGGGCCAGTCAGGCTGGAAAGCAAAGGTCGCGTCTTTAAGCGGAACAAAGACCTGGAACTGGCCTTCATTATGCTGGTAGGGGAAGAAATGTGGGTTTCCTGAGTAAACCAAGGTCGCATTTTGCGCTTTACCGGCTTTAATCGCACCACTGAGATAATCCACCAGTGGTTTACCCATCAGGTTTTCTGGGAAATAGCGCCACGCCTGCCCCCCATCAGTTGCCGTGATCCCGGCAAGTATTTTAAGCCAGGGTTGGTCGCCTTCCGGGTGTTGAAAACTAAAATCGCCATGTGCCTGTACGCCATTAGCCTGCACATTGATATTACTACCATCAATACGCAAGCCTTGAGCATCATCCTGCCAGCGCACAGTGGCATTACCTTGCGCTATTTCTAATGGGGCACGAAACACATGCTCATAGGGCATACTGGCATCGTGAATATTCATATTCAGACGACCATTGCGCAGACTTCCCATAATATTGCCGGAAACATGTTGTGCGCCGGGCAGTAATTTCCACTGATTCCATGAAAGATCATGCCATTGAGCCTGCATACGCAGTGTTTCTGGGTGCTGTAAAGGAATATCCAAAGCCAATGAGTCTATATTTCCTGCCGGGTGCAGGGTTCGCCAGACATCGACAAATTTTGGGGCGAATGTTTCAGCTAATGGGAGTAAAGGTGCCAGGTAATCTGGAGTTAACTGATTTGCCCGAATTCTAACTTCTCCCCCAGATAATGTGGGCTCTGCCAGTTTTTTTGTTGCATCCGGAAGCCAGGCAAGCACCATATTTCCCTGCGACCAGGACTGATCATCCAGTTTCAGCCCTGATAATGGAAATTGCACCTGCCAGCCATTACCCAGCTTGCTAACATGAGTAAGTAGGTTCTGTACAGAAAGCTGATGTTGGAATTTTGCGCCAGACCACTCAGCGCCACCTTTTTGTAGCCAGATATCCGCACTCTCAAGGCCACCATCTTTAATATTCACCCAAGTGGCCATGCTGAAACGCGCACGGTTCAGTTTGATATTGTCCTGCATCCATTCACTGAACCAGGGTTTAACATCCACATCATCGGCCTGCATCCAAATTTGCCCGGAGTTCAGCGTACCGTTTTGATCACGTAAATCCATCCGCACATTAACCAGCCCATGCTGCCCGTTAAAGCTGGACAGACTTATCTCCCCTTCAGCACGATGGCGCTTATTACCATTCAGCCAAGTTAAATGTGGAATATGTAAGTTCGCCCTCTGGCCTGATAACGTTAAGAAGCTAATGTTGCTGTCGCGTAAATCGAAGTGGTCAAACTGCCGTAAAAACAGGTCATTGAGTTTACTGGCCTCAAAATCGGTCGTTTCACCATTATGAGAAATGGCAGTATTGGTCACTGCATTAAGTTGATAAAAGGTAAGATCACGGAATTGCCAGCGAGAGTGCAACAGGCTTTGCCAGATATCCAGCGCCAGAGTTACCCTCTTTATTGTGAGTGTACCTCTGTCTTTAAGAAGGACATTCACATCCCGAATATCCAGAGTAGGTCCAAACGACTGCCAGGAGGCGTGTACTTCACTAACCTCAACAGGTATACCTGTAAGCTGCTCTACTTTCGCCAGAACAGGTTCTCGCCAACTATTCAGATGCGGTAAGGCAAGGCGCAACCCACTGACCAGTAGCGCAATAGCGACAACCAATGCAGCAAAGATGAGCAGCAAAATGCCCGGCAGTCGCTTCACATTTCTCTCCTTGTCTGCTGGCGGCAGTGCTACATCATGACCACATCAAACTGCTCCTGATTATAGAGCGGCTCTATCTGAACTTTAACTTGTTTACCTACGAAAATTTCTACTTCAGCCAGCGCATGAGATTCTTCGCTTTTCAATGCTTCAGCAACTGCCTGAGAAGCATAAACCAGGAAACGATCAGAATCATAAGCATGATGAACACGCACAATTTCACGCATGATTTCGTAGCAGACGGTTTCGACTGTTTTTACAGTTCCACGCCCATGGCACGTTGGGCACTCACTGCACAGAACATGTTCCACGCTTTCACGTGTACGTTTACGGGTCATTTCCACCAACCCAAGGGCGGAAAAACCATTAACACTGGTTTTTACACGATCTTTGCTCAGTGCCTGTTCCAGGGAGTGTAATACCCGACGGCGATGATCATCGTTACTCATATCAATGAAATCGATGATAATAATCCCGCCCAGGTTACGCAGGCGTAACTGCCGGGCGACAGCCTGAGTCGCTTCAATGTTGGTGTTAAAAATGGTGTCATCAAGATTCCGATGCCCAACAAAAGCACCCGTATTGATATCAATGGTGGTCATTGCTTCTGTCTGGTCGATTATTAAATACCCACCAGATTTTAGTTCGACCTTGCGTTCAAGAGCCCGCTGGATTTCATTTTCGACATCGTAGAGATCGAAGATAGGTTGACGACCACTGTAATGCTCCAGTTTGGTTGTCATATCCGGGATATATTCAGCAGTAAACTCCAGCAGCATTTCATATGTGAGCCGGGAATCAACACGGATTCTATCCAATGAGGCATCGGCAAAATCACGTAGTACACGCTGAGCCAGTGCTAACTCACCATAAAGTTGGCACCGGGTCTGATGGCGTTTACGACGCTCAATCACCTTGCGCCAGACGCGCTTAAGATACGCAGCATCGGAGGCCAGGTCTTTCTCACACACACCTTCCGCTGCTGTACGAATGATAAAGCCGCCCATTTCATCGCAATAAACACTCACGACGTGTTTGAGACGCTCGCGCTCTTCCTCACTTTCAATTCGTTGAGACACACCAACATGGGATGCGCCTGGCATAAAAACCAAATAGCGAGAAGGGAGTGTAATATCAGTCGTCAAACGGGCACCTTTGGTGCCGAGAGGGTCTTTCACCACTTGAACAACTAAATCTTGCCCCTGGCGAACCAGCTCAGAAATATCCCGAACTGTGAAGTTTTTCTGTTCTTCACCTGCAACACATTCAGTGTGCGGCATGATATCGGAGGCATGTAAGAATGCTGCTTTATCAAGGCCAATATCTACAAATGCCGCCTGCATGCCCGGAAGTACGCGACTCACGCGACCTTTGTAGATATTGCCTACAATTCCCCGTCGAGCTTCACGTTCGATGTGGATCTCTTGCAGAATTCCACCATCAATGTAAGCCACTCGAGTTTCAGAAGGGGTAATATTGACTAATAACTCAGCCGTCATGATTGCTTTTTCCTTCGCGTAACGCACTAAACGTTGCTATTAATGCATCAGTTTCAACCAGAGGCAGGCCAACAACGGCGTGATAACTACCATTAATTTTCCTCACAAAACGCCCTCCTATCCCCTGAATTCCATACGCTCCGGCTTTATCCATCGGTTCTCCTGATGCAACATACTCCGCAATATCACGCTCTGATAACGGGCGAAATGTCACTTCAGTCACCACCAGGCAATCAAGCAAATGGATGCTATCGGCAATAGCAACCGCAGTCATAACCTGATGCGTTTTTCCGGAGAGTAACTGTAACATAGCACAGGCATGAGCTTGATCCTGCGGTTTTTCAAGAACTTCTCCATTTAATACCACAATGGTATCGGCTCCTAAAACCGGCAAATCCTGCCCAGCCATAGCAACCCCAGCATTAGCTTTATCCCTGGCGAGGCGGGAGACGTACTGCTGTGCAGTTTCCCCTTGTTGGCGGACTTCATCAACACCCGTAACAATACGTTCAAATGAGACGCCAAGCTGAGTCAGCAATTCCTGCCGACGAGGTGAACCTGAAGCGAGATACAATGTAGTCATCATTACCTGCTACTGCACGGCAAATTGCTGGCGCACTTTGCGCATAAGTAAAAAGATCCAAGGCCAAAGCACGCCGTTGACAACACTGCTCCAGTAAATCTCTGGATGGAATGTTACGTCAATCACCAAAAACTCAGCCCAGAAAACAAGTAACTCAGCAGCCAGAGAGAGCACGACAATCACTAATGCCTGTTGCCATAAAGCCAGGTTGCGTAATAGTTGAAACTTTAAAGCAACCAGGTAAGCAATAATGCTAAGTGATAGTGCTCTGATACCCAAAGTTGAGCCACTGATCAGATCAAGTATGGCTCCCATTATAAATCCGGTGCCAACATTTACCCTGTGCGGCAATGCCAGTATCCAGTAAATCAGGATCAGCAATACCCAATCAGGACGGAAAACAATGATTTGTTCCGGCCATGGCATAACCTGCAGTATCAACGCAATGATAAAAGATAAAACAATTACCCAGCGCCCCTGACTACGATAGCTCGCCACTACTGACCTCCCTGCAAGGATGGTGTTCTGTTTTGAGGCTCGGTGGAAACTGGCGGCTGCGACAGGCCAGTTGCCGGTGCGGGCATTGGCGCGGGTGGGCCCATTTGACCAGGAGCGGGCAACACTTGCGGCATCATTTGCATCAGACGTTCATTAGCGACACGGTGGACTTCGTCCGGTGTCATTGGATGTAACCCTTGACGATCTGCTCCCCACAGCAATAACAAATAGCGTAATCGCTGTAAGCCTGCAGTAGGGCGAGCCTGGATAACTGTATAAGCACGTTGTGTATCCAGTTTGACAGAAGAAACGACAGCCACTGGGTAACCTTCTGGGAAGCGCCCACCCAGGCCCGATGTTACTAACACATCCCCTACCCGGATATCCGTATTGGCCGGTAAATGTTCAAGCTGGAGATCATCTGAGCAACCGTTACCTGCGGCAATAACACGGATGTCATTACGCAATACCTGAATAGGTAAAGCGTGTGTAGCATCGCAAATTAACAACACCCGACTGGTAAATTTAGCGACAGCAACAACCTGCCCGACAACACCTTTGTCACTGATAACTGGCTGGCCTTCATAAACACCATTCACGCTGCCTTTATCAATAACGACCTGGTCACTGTAAGGATCAGTCCCCGCCGAAATCACCTGAGTCACCATTTTTTGCTCATCCTGACGCAATGGAGAGCCCAGTAATTCACGTAAACGTGCATTTTCTTGGCGGTACTGGCCAAGAAGAAGCAAATCACTGTTCTTTAACAATAACTCACGACGAAGAGCACGATTTTCCAGCTCAAGCTGATCTCGCGACGCCAGGGTCTGTGACACACTGTCCAGCAATGCACGTGGACCATTGGAGATAAAATAGAAAGGGCTGACAGCCGTATCCATATAGGCCCGGATCTGACTAAACATACCCAGGCGGCTGTCCGCAACAATGACGCCCAGCGCCACCGCTACGGCCAGAAAAAGGCGAATCTGTAGCGAAGGGCCACGGCTAAAAATAGGCTTCATAGGCTATGCGTATTCCTGGGCTGGCAACAAGGGCAATCTGGCGATTGCCCCTTTCAGCATTAATTACTCTTCGCTGAACAAATCACCGCCGTGCATATCGATCATTTCCAGCGCTTTACCACCGCCACGAGCAACACACGTCAGAGGATCTTCAGCAACAACAACAGGAATGCCCGTTTCTTCCATTAACAAGCGGTCCAAATTGCGCAACAACGCACCACCACCTGTCAGAACCATGCCGCGTTCAGAGATATCAGAAGCCAGTTCTGGTGGACACTGTTCAAGCGCGACCATAACTGCACTAACAATACCAGTCAAAGGTTCCTGCAAGGCTTCAAGGATTTCATTTGAGTTCAGCGTGAACCCACGAGGTACACCTTCGGCAAGGTTACGCCCACGGACTTCAATTTCACGAACTTCATCGCCCGGGTAAGCAGAACCAATCTCATGCTTAATACGTTCTGCTGTGGCTTCACCAATCAGCGAGCCATAGTTGCGACGCACATAGTTGATAATAGCTTCATCAAAACGGTCACCGCCAATACGCACAGAAGAAGAATACACCACACCATTAAGGGAGATGACGGCAACTTCAGTCGTACCACCACCAATATCCACAACCATAGAACCTGTTGCTTCAGAAACTGGCAAACCTGCACCAATCGCAGCAGCCATCGGCTCTTCAATCAGAAAGACTTCACGTGCACCAGCACCTTGTGCGGATTCACGGATAGCCCGGCGTTCAACCTGAGTAGCACCAACAGGTACACAAACCAGTACACGCGGGCTTGGGCGCATAAAGCTATTGCTATGCACTTGTTTGATAAAGTGCTGCAACATTTTTTCGGTCACGAAAAAGTCAGCAATTACGCCATCTTTCATAGGGCGAATAGCAGCAATGTTGCCAGGTGTACGGCCAAGCATTTGTTTTGCATCATGGCCTACTGCAGCCACACTTTTCGGTGAACCTGCGCGGTCCTGGCGAATGGCCACAACAGAAGGCTCATTCAACACAATGCCCTGTCCTTTTACATAAATGAGGGTATTCGCGGTACCCAGGTCAATGGACAGGTCGTTGGAAAACATGCCACGAAATTTTTTCAACATACTAAGGGATAATCCTGCAAGCTGGGGCGGAAACAAAATCCGCTTACTTTACCAACCACTCAATGCAGCGACAAGGCGCAAAAACGTTCTGCATCAGTGAAAAATAGTGCAATTCATTTCCAGCTTTACAAAGTTGCTATCTGGCGCCCGGTGTACCAGTAAAATGCCACTAAGCAACTTTATAATTTGTTACATGGCTGGCCATAAATTGTCCGGTTTGCTGAGATACTCCGTCCGGCAAGCCGAGGCTCCCATAGGATTCAGCGGACGTTATTCTACGTGAAAACATCACAAACGGCAGGTTAAACCGAGTATCTTTGCAAATATTTTTTTACGTTAGTATCCAGTGCCTGTGTTGCCGCGATAAAATCACCTTGCGCACCACTGACACCACGATCTATTAACGTTTGCCATTCACCACGAGCCCTAACGCCAGTGGCAAAGACGCGTGTCTGCATGCCGGTACACGCCTCAACAAGGCTCCGTATCAGCAACTGGTTTTCTGTGCGTTTTTCAATGTTACGCACAAGGCCGGGATGAAGTTTGATCAGCTCAACATTCAGTTCCTTTATATAGGAAGTGCTGACCAAGGTCAGACCAGCCTGGTTAACAGCAACTCTACTACCCAATGCCTTGATTAACCGAATAACAGATTGCAGACGACCGATATGTTGACACACATCAGCCTCTGGGAGTTCCAAAATAATTCGTCGCCTTAACGATTTCTCACATTGCATGAGGGTGTCACGCAACCAACGCTGAAAGGGAGGACGCAGCAGAGAATCCACTGTAATTGAGAATGCGAAGGTTTCTTCAGGCCAGAACTGGAGTAACTGAATGCCTCTGCTAATCATTTGCCTGTCCCAGGAATCAGCAAGGCCAAACTGTTGCACTACTGGCATATACTCAGCCGCCAGAACCTCCTGCTGGCCGTCAAATATCCGACACAATAGCTCCCGGTGGTGCACCACTCCATCTCGCATAACGGCTGGCTTTTGGTAAATTCGCGGGCCACCTCGTTGTAAAACACCTTCCAGCAAGGTACGCCAACGCACATTACCTCGTACTTTTTCTGGCGTTGTTTCATCCCATGTTGACCAGCCATTACCACCGTGAAGCATCGCTTCCCGGGTAGCCACCTCAACCTGTTCCATCACCTGCTCAGTTGTTTGCCCACTACGCCATGCCGTTACACCAATATGTAACATGTCGTTCCTGTCCAGCATGGGCGTTGGCGGAAGTGCATCGACAGCATTGAGTAGCTGGCTGGCAATACTTCCGGCTTCTTTTAATGAGCGGTGTGGCAGTAGTACGGCAAAATCACTGTGGTAGTAACGCGCCAACAATGCCCCTGGGTAACGCATTATAAATGTTGAAAGCATGTTCACCAGGCTGTAGAGATAATCATCGACAACATTTCGGCCCCAGGTTTCATGTAACATGTCAAAGTCAGGCAGCCGAATCATCATGACGACACCGTGACTCTGTACGTTATCCTGCCCTTCGAGCAAGGTTGCCAGCTGGTTATCAAAAAACAGACGATTATTCAGGCCTGTTCTGGAGTCCTGGGCTGCATAAGCACGAATCAGGTTCTCCACCCGGCCTTTTTGCTCACCAGCATTGTGAATATCTGCCAGAAGGACATCCAGCGCACTACTTAGATTATGGGGCCATTCATCCATCGTTCCGCGAATCCCGGCCCGACGCTCACCTTTAAGAATACGAATAGCCCGGGCCTCCAGATGCTCCAGCCCCTGGAACTGCCTTTTGGTCCACCAAACAGCAAGCAACACCATTATTACGATAAATAAAACGGCAAGAGATAATGGCGTGGTTGCCAATATAGAATGAAAGTAATTGGCCATCGGATCCATCCAGACCAGTGTCAGTGTCATACCCGGATGTTTGACCAGGGGAACATTCAGTGATTTGTACTGCTGTGCAAGACCCGCAGGATTATATCCTTCAGGCTGGTCATGCAGAAAAATAGGCACGCCGTCCTGACGGATAACCATCCGTACCACATCGACCGGCGTCATTATTTCATCGAAAAAACGAGACTGGGTTTCCGGTGGGTACTCGAGCAGACGATTATCAACAATCGTGGCGATCGCCCGCACCCGCTGATCCAGCTTCACCTGAACCGCGGTATAAAAACTCCATGAACACCCGATCAGGACAGCCAGCATAGCCAGCCCTGACAGTAACGTCACAATGGCAGAAAATTTTGTTGTCAGTCGCATCCTTGTGTGAACTCCGTCGGGCACCTCGTTAATTGGATAATATGCAGACTCGTTCGAAATGAGCAGAGCCAGCCATGAAAAACAGATGCACGTAAAACACACTGCATACTAGCAAATATAACTGCGCTCTCCAGGGTTTTTCTCAGCACACCTCTGCAAGCAGCACAGACAAGTCTGCCCTCTTAAAATTTGCTCTGGTCACATAAGTCTTAACAGAAAGTTGAATATTTGAAACTGGCTTCATCTGATTCTGCCCGCCATGCTTAAGAACGACACATCTGCATGGCAACAAAGGCAATCAATAATGAAAATGAAAAAACACCTCAATGAAAATGATGTGACGCATGAAAGCGTATTTTTTATGCAGCGTCGACAGGTTCTGAAGATGCTGGGCATTGGCGTAGCCAGTGCTGGCTTGCAGGCAAAAGCACAGGCAGATGTACTCTCGTGGTTTAAAGGTAATGACAGACCTGCCGCCCCTTCAGGCAAACCGCTGACCTTTACCCGCCCAGAGGCCTGGCAAGCAAAATTGACATTAACCCCGGAAGATAAAGTCACTGGTTATAATAACTTCTATGAGTTTGGCCTGGATAAAGCTGACCCGGCTGCGAATGCAGGAACACTGGTTACCGACCCGTGGACGTTGACTATAAGTGGAGAGGTCGCAAAAAAAATCACTCTTGACCACGATGACTTATATAAAAAATTACCATTGGAAGAGCGAATTTACCGTATGCGATGTGTAGAAGCCTGGTCGATGGTGGTTCCCTGGATTGGCTTCCCTTTAGCCAAACTACTGGCTTTGGCTGAACCCACCAGCAATGCTAAGTATGTTGCCTTCACGACACGTTACGCCCCAGACCAGATGCCGGGACAAAAAGACAGGTTTATTGGGGGAGGGCTGGCATACCCTTACGTTGAAGGGTTACGTATTGATGAAGCGATGCACCCTCTGACATTGCTGACAACGGGGGTTTATGGCAAAGCCTTACCACCGCAAAATGGGGCTCCGGTGCGTTTAATTGTTCCGTGGAAGTACGGTTTCAAAGGCATAAAATCAATAGTCAGTATCAAACTGACGCGTGAAAGGCCGCCCTGCACCTGGAACCTGGCGGCACCAGATGAATATGGCTTTTATGCCAATGTGAACCCCCATGTTGATCACCCTCGATGGTCACAGGCAACAGAGCGGTTTATTGGTAGTGGCGGTATTCTCGATGTAAAACGCCAGCCCACACTGTTGTTCAATGGTTATGCGGACCAGGTTGCTTCACTGTACCGTGGACTGAACCTGCGGGAGAACTTTTAAGTGCGCCTGACGCTTCAACATATTCGTATCATAAAAGCCCTGTTGCACCTGCTGGCTGTTTTACCACTGGTATGGCTATTTTTTGCATTACACTACGGTTGGCTAAGTGCAGACCCGGCGAAGGATATTCAGCATTTTACTGGCCGAATGGCCCTGAAATGTTTACTGGTGACGTTACTGGTTTCGCCACTGGCGAAATCTCTCAGACAACCTCTGCTCATCCGGGTAAGACGGCTAACCGGGCTATGGTGTTTTGCCTGGGCATCATTACATTTATTAAGCTATCTTTTTCTGGAACTGGGGATAACACAATTCCGGTTGCTTGGCGAAGAAATCCTTAATCGCCCCTATTTGACGCTGGGTATGGCATGTTGGGTGATTTTGTTGGCGCTGGCAGCAACGTCTACACGAAAAATACAGCAATGGATGGGCCGACGCTGGCAAACATTACACAACGGCGTGTATCTGGTTGCGATCCTTGCCCCGGTTCACTATATCTGGTCTGTGAAAATTTTGTCACCACTGCCCTTGCTGTATGCAGGTGCATCCATCTTGCTGTTAATATGGCGATACAAAACATTTCGCCAGTGGTTTCGCCGCCGATAAGCCCTACGGGCCTGATGCCACAGGCCCCTCACCAGTATCCATACTCATACTATGTTGATTATCTTCCCTGATAAGACCAGTATTTAGCTGCCAAATGCCACGAAATCATTATAATGTGCGACTTTGGTTCGCTCTGGAGCGTTATTTTAGCGCTCTCAGGTGACAATAACAGCCTTAAGGTATATTTTGTAAATTACCTGGAAAATTGCTGGAGATAGCAGCACGATGGCGGACAATTTTCACATTTTGCTTTTGAATGGCCCTAATCTCAATATGCTTGGGACGCGTGAGCCTGAAAAGTATGGTTCACAAACGTTACTCGAGATTGTGACCGATTTGGAAGCAGAAGCAGAAAGTTTAGGCATAGAGCTAGATCATCTGCAATCTAACGCTGAACATGTGCTGATTGAGCGGATTCATCAGGCTAAAGACATTGTTGACTATATCCTGATAAATCCGGCTGCATATACGCACACCAGCGTTGCATTGCGTGATGCATTACTTGCTGTGAACATTCCGTTCATAGAAATACATCTCAGCAATGTGCATGCACGGGAACCTTTCCGCCATCATTCATATCTATCTGATATTGCTTCTGGCGTCATTTGTGGTTTAGGCGCCGATGGCTATTCATATGCACTACAGACAGCGGTAAAACGTCTGTCACAATCAAACTAACAAGAGTACGGAACGCACTCATGGATATTCGTAAGATTAAAAAACTGATCGAGCTGGTTGAAGAGTCTGGCATCGCTGAATTGGAAATTTCTGAAGGCGAAGAGTCTGTTCGCATCAGCCGCGCAGTGGTGAACCCGGCCCCCATGATGCAGCAGGCTTACGCAGCCCCTGCTGTCATGCCTGCCGCTCAACCTCAACCGGCACTTTCATCAGCCGTAGCTCCTGTTGCTGAGCCGGTAAAAGAAGCATCTGCTGAGATCAGTGGTCACATCGTACGCTCCCCAATGGTTGGGACGTTCTATCGCACGCCAAGCCCGGATGCAAAAAACTTCATCGAAGTGGGTCAGAAAGTCAGTGCTGGCGATACCTTATGTATCGTTGAAGCAATGAAAATGATGAACCAGATTGAAGCGGATAAATCAGGCGTTGTGAAAGCCATTCTGGTAGAAAATGGTCAACCGGTTGAATTTGACGAGCCGCTGGTCGTCATCGAATAACGAGGCGAACATGCTGGATAAAATTGTCATCGCCAACCGTGGTGAAATTGCATTGCGCATCCTGCGTGCCTGCAAAGAGTTGGGCATCAAAACGGTTGCTGTGCATTCCACCGCAGACCGCGATTTAAAACACGTACTGTTGGCAGATGAAACGGTTTGTATTGGACCGGCGCCATCAGTGAAAAGTTACCTGAATATCCCGGCAATTATCGCTGCTGCTGAAATTACTGGCGCAGTCGCTATTCACCCGGGGTATGGTTTCCTGTCTGAAAACGCTAACTTTGCTGAGCAGGTTGAGCAGTCTGGCTTTATCTTCATCGGCCCGAAAGCAGAAACGATTCGCCTGATGGGTGATAAAGTTTCTGCAATTACCGCGATGAAAAAAACGGGTGTTCCTTGTGTACCGGGTTCTGATGGCCCTCTGGGTGACGACATGGATAAAAACCGCGCCATTGCAAAACGCATTGGTTACCCGGTGATTATCAAAGCATCTGGCGGCGGCGGTGGCCGTGGGATGCGCGTTGTACGCAAAGAAGCTGACTTATCCCAATCCATCACCATGACCCGTGCGGAAGCAAAAGCTGCTTTCAACAACGACATGGTATACATGGAGAAATACCTGGAAAACCCGCGTCACGTGGAAATTCAGGTACTGGCTGATGGCCAGGGTAATGCCATTTACCTGGCTGAACGCGATTGCTCCATGCAACGCCGTCACCAGAAAGTCGTGGAAGAAGCACCAGCGCCGGGAATCACTCCTGAACTGCGTCGCTACATTGGCGAACGCTGTGCAAAAGCTTGTGTGGACATCGGTTATCGTGGTGCAGGCACATTCGAGTTTCTGTTCGAAAACGGTGAGTTCTACTTCATTGAAATGAATACCCGTATTCAGGTTGAACACCCAGTTACCGAGATGATCACTGGTGTTGACTTGATCAAAGAGCAGTTACGTATCGCTGCAGGCCAGCCGTTGTCTATTAAACAGGAAGAAGTTGTGGTTCGGGGCCATGCGGTTGAATGCCGTATTAACGCCGAAGATCCTAATACATTCCTGCCAAGCCCAGGTAAAATCACGCGTTTCCATGCCCCTGGCGGTTTTGGGGTTCGTTGGGAATCTCACATTTACGCAGGTTACACCGTTCCACCCTATTACGATTCAATGATAGGTAAGCTTATCTGCTTTGGTGAAACTCGCGATGTTGCGATTGCCCGTATGCGCAATGCGTTGCAGGAACTGATCATTGATGGCATCAAAACCAACGTTGATCTGCAATCACGTATTATGAGCGACGAGAACTTCCAGCATGGTGGTACCAATATCCACTACCTGGAGAAAAAACTCGGCCTGCAGGAAAAATAATATTCTGCAGGAATCTAAAGGGGCCGGTTACCGGCCCTTTTCTTTTTTTATTTCCTCTCATCGTCCATAAGGTACAATCCCGGCTTTGATCTTTTACAAGGGATAACGATGGACACGCGCTTTGTTCAGGCCCATAGAGAAGCCCGCTGGGCACTCTGGCTAACCCTTCTTTATTTAATTGCATGGATTGCTGCGGGATATTTACCCGACTCCGTTCAGGGTGTGACGGGCTTACCACACTGGTTTGAAGCTGCCTGCCTGGTGGTACCCGTGGTATTTATTTTTTTATGCAAGGTGATGGTCACCCGTATCTTCCGTGATATTCCGTTGGAGGAGAACCATGAAGACTGAAGTTCTGCTCCCACTTGTCGGCTACTTAGTACTGGTTTTCGCTATTTCTATTTATGCATTCCGCAGGCGTAAACAGGGAAACTTTTTGAATGAATATTTCCTGGGTGGCCGTTCTATGGGGGGGTTTGTCCTCGCCATGACACTCACAACCACTTATGTCAGTGCCAGCTCATTTATCGGAGGCCCCGGTGCCGCCTATAAATATGGGCTTGGCTGGGTGCTTCTGGCCATGATTCAGTTGCCAGCTATCTGGTTGTCTCTGGGGATTCTTGGTAAGAAATTTGCGATTCTTGCACGCCGCTACAACGCCGTGACTCTCAATGACATGCTGTATGCCCGTTACCAAAGCCGCCTGCTGGTATGGCTGGCAAGCCTCAGCCTGATTGTCGCGTTTTTAGGCGCAATGACGGTTCAGTTTATTGGTGGAGCCCGTTTACTGGAAACCGCAGCAGGCATTCCTTATGACACAGGGTTGCTCATATTTGGTGTAACAATTGCGCTCTATACTGCATTTGGTGGGTTCCGGGCCAGTGTATTAAATGACGCAATGCAAGGGGTCGTCATGCTACTGGGGACCATCTTATTGCTTGTGGGCATAATTCACCAGGCTGGTGGGCTTCACATGGCAGTGGATAAGTTGTCGCATATCAATCCTCAGTTGGTCTCTCCAAAAGGAGCAGACAATATTCTGTCACCCACATTTATGGCTTCATTCTGGGTGTTAGTCTGTTTCGGCGTTATCGGTTTGCCCCACACTGCTGTACGTTGTATTTCTTATAAAGACAGCAAGGCTGTCCATAGCGGGATAATTATCGGTACCATCGTTGTCGCAGTACTGATGTTCGGTATGCACCTCGCAGGCGCGTTGGGGAGAGCCATTTTGCCTGACCTGACGGTACCCGACCTGGTGATCCCAACATTGATGATCACCGTCTTGCCGCCCGTTTTGGCTGGGATCTTTCTGGCTGCACCGATGGCTGCAATTATGTCGACCATCAACGCTCAACTCCTGCAATCATCAGCAACGATCATTAAAGATCTCTGGTTAAGAAGCCGCCCTGATCAGTCGCAAAACGAATCTCGCCTGAAAATGCTCTCAACCGGGATTACACTGATACTCAGTGTTTTGCTGTTACTGGCCGCCTGGAATCCACCGGAGATGATCATCTGGCTGAATCTCCTGGCCTTTGGTGGGCTGGAAGCTGTATTTCTTTGGCCCCTGGTTCTCGGGCTTTACTGGGAGAAGGCCAATGCTGCAGGCGCGTTATCAGCCATGATCGTTGGTGGTGTGCTTTATGCTGTGCTGGCCACGTTGAAGATACAGTTTTTGGGCTTTCACCCGATTGTCCCGTCACTATTATTGAGTTTGCTGGCTTTTCTTGCAGGTAATTGCTTTGGGCGCCCTGCCATCATCGCCAGTATGAATACCCACTTTGAAAAATAAAGAGTTACGCCATGCCATGGATTCAACTAAAAATTAATGCTACCGGTGAAACCGCTGAAGATCTCGGTGACGCCATCATGGAAACGGGCGCAGTCTCGGTCACTTTTCAGGACACCCATGACACCCCGGTGTTTGAACCCTTACCGGGTGAAACACGCCTGTGGGGCGATACAGATGTCATCGGGTTGTTTGATGCCGAAGCAGATATGAATGATGTCATTACACAGTTGTCAGTTCATCCACTGCTGGCATCTGGTTTTCACCATAAAATTGAGCAACTGGAAGACAAAGATTGGGAACGTGAGTGGATGGAAAACTTCCACCCAATGAAATTTGGTAACCGTTTATGGATTTGCCCAAGCTGGCGCGATATTCCGGATCCTGGCGCAGTTAATGTATTGCTGGATCCTGGTCTCGCATTCGGTACCGGCACCCACCCAACAACATCACTATGCCTGCAATGGCTGGATGGGCTGGATTTGGCAGGGAAAACAGTCATCGATTTTGGTTGTGGCTCTGGAATCCTGGCAATTGCTGCACTCAAACTGGGTGCGGCAAAAGCGATCGGTATTGATATAGATCCACAAGCGATTCAAGCCAGCCGGGACAATGCGGAACGAAATGGCGTTTCCGACCGTTTATCCCTTTACCTGCCAGCTGAACAACCAGAAGACATGAAAGCGGATGTCGTGGTCGCAAACATTCTTGCTGGCCCATTACGTGAGCTTGCCCCACTTATTGGCGTCCTGCCCGTTACAGGGGGCGTACTGGGGCTTTCAGGTATACTTGCCAGCCAGGCAAGCTCGGTTTGCGATGCCTATACTGACCGTTTTTCCCTTGACCCGGTCGTTGAGAAAGAAGAGTGGTGCCGAATCACAGGAACCTGCTTGTAAAAAGCAACAGCGTGGTGCTTTCGCACCGCGCTTTTCTGTTTGATTATCAATCAATTTATCTATGGCAATTCGCCTTACACACCCACTTTTCCAGCATATTATCCCGGCCAGAAGCGCTTTTCATACCCTCTTTTTAAGAAGTTTTAAGAAAAATTTAAAGCGCACAATTTAACCATAAAAATGTAATTGCATGATTATTAGGATTAATTTAACAAGCATTCATGTCCAGAAACAGATTCATTGATCTACAACAGCGGATTGTTCAAAGTTTGGCCTTTCATCTCGCGTAAAAAATGCGTAATATACGCCGCCTTGCAGTCACAGTATGGTCATTTCTTCACTCATGCAAATCGGACAATATCAGCTTCGAAACCGGTTAATCGCCGCACCAATGGCGGGGATAACAGACCGACCATTCAGAACGCTGTGTTACGAAATGGGTGCCGGACTTACCGTATCCGAGATGATGTCGTCTAACCCGGAAGTGTGGGCGAGTGACAAGTCGCGGCTACGTATGGTTCACATTGATGAACCCGGCATTCGGACCGTGCAAATTGCCGGCAGCGTGCCAGAGGAGATGGCTGAAGCCGCACGCATTAACGTGCAAAACGGTGCCCAGATTATTGATATCAATATGGGGTGCCCGGCGAAAAAAGTGAATCGTAAGCTTGCAGGCTCAGCACTACTGCAGTATCCGGAGCTGGTTAAAAGCATCTTATCCGCAGTGGTTAATGCGGTTGATGCGCCTGTAACGTTAAAGATTCGTACTGGGTGGGATAAAGACCACCAGAACTGTGTAGAAATTGCCCAACTGGCTGAGCACTGTGGTATTCAGGCTCTGACGATACATGGACGCACGCGCGCCTGCAGGTTTGAAGGCGAAGCAGAGTACGACAATATTCGGCTGGTTAAGCAGACAGTTTCCATTCCCGTTATCGCGAATGGTGACATTACAAACCCGCTTAAAGCCAGAGCGGTTCTGGACTATACAGGGGCTGATGCCCTGATGATAGGCCGAGCTGCTCAGGGAAGACCCTGGATCTTTCGGGAAATCCAGCATTATCTGGACACTGGAGAGTTGCTTGCGCCACTGCCTCTGGCTGAGGTAAAGCGCTTGTTATGCGAGCATGTTAGGGCATTACACGGCTTTTATGGCCATGTGAAAGGTTACCGAATTGCACGTAAGCACGTTTCCTGGTATCTCCAGGAGCACGCTCCAAATGACCAGTTTCGGCGCACATTCAACGCCATAGAGGATGCCAGCGAACAGCTGGAGGCGTTGGAGGCATACTTCGAAAATTTTGCGTAAACAGAAATAAAGAGCTGACAGAACTATGTTCGAACAACGCGTAAATTCTGACGTACTGACCGTTTCTACCGTTAACTCTCAGGATCAGGTAACTCAAAAACCCCTGCGTGACTCGGTTAAACAGGCACTGAAGAACTATTTTGCTCAACTGAATGGTCAGGATGTTAATGACCTGTATGAGCTGGTACTGGCTGAAGTTGAACAGCCATTGTTGGACATGGTGATGCAATACACCCGTGGTAATCAGACCCGTGCGGCACTGATGATGGGTATCAACCGCGGCACCCTGCGTAAAAAACTGAAAAAATATGGCATGAACTGATTCTAATCAGTTAATCCGTTGTTTTAAAAGGTACTACCCTTCACGGGGTGGTGCCTTTTTATTTGTTAATAACGCCTTTCCCAAAATAATCTAATCACACTCAACCTCTTAGCTGAATTAACCTTTTATTTATTAAGGTTAAAGGGTTAGCTATCCTCCCAGGTAAATATTTTCCTTTGTGGTAAAAAACTCAGCCCGAAAAATAAGACTTATTAACCATCCGGATTGCCATTCTTCTATATATAAGAATGGAATGTACAAAATAAACAGCATGATAATTCAAAAATAAGAAATCAAAAAAAATAAACACACTGGATAACAGCAGGAATTATGACGATGTGACGGTTGCAGCCCATAGGGCATCAGTTACTGGCTACATAGAAGTACCACTGCCTCAAGGGAGGGCATTTTTTATCATCAGATGTTTATATGGATGCAGTAAGCTTTCAGCTATTTTGCTAATAATAGAGCATTTGGTTACTTTTTATTACCAAATAGAAATAATTCACCATATAAAGAAGTGTTTATTAAAATTAACTAGTGAAATACATTAATTTTATTAGAAGTTGTTTCTCTACGTTAATCACATCACATCACTGAAACTTTTTCGCTCCATTATGTGGCGCATGTTTCATTTCTGCACCATTTAAGGGCACTGTTTTTTGTATTTAATGCCTACACTCAACGCTGGGTGATTGCTTTGTCACATTTTGAATAATTAAAAACCTGGCATCACCTTTGCTTTATTAAGTTCGGCAATCGCCACAGACAGGATGATGGCATCAATATGGATGCCACTTTATTTATAACGATAATTTAGCCACACAGGATCCACTATGAAAAAATTGACGTTAGCCACTCTGGTAGCAGCAGGAGCGCTGTTTGGTATCGCCAACCAGGCACATGCAGGGTCAACCCTGGATGCCGTTAAAAAGAAAGGATTCGTACAGTGCGGTATCAGCGATGGCTTACCGGGCTTTTCATATGCTGATGCAAGCGGCAAGTTCACGGGTATTGATGTGGATGTTTGCCGTGGTATTGCTGCCGCCGTATTCGGTGACGCTTCAAAAGTAAAATATACCCCACTCACAGCGAAAGAACGTTTTACTGCTTTGCAATCTGGCGAAGTGGATCTGCTTTCACGTAATACGACCTGGACATCTTCTCGTGACGGTGGCATGGGGATGGTTTTCGCCGGTGTCAACTACTACGACGGCATTGGCTTCCTTACACACTCTAAAGCCGGATTAAAAAGCGCGAAAGAGCTCGATGGCGCAACTGTCTGTATTCAGGCCGGGACCGATACAGAGTTGAACGTTGCTGACTATTTCAAAGCCAACAAAATGAAATATACGCCAGTAACATTTGACCGCTCCGATGAATCAGCAAAAGCACTTGAGTCTGGCCGCTGCGATACGCTGGCTTCTGACCAGTCACAGCTTTATGCACTGCGCATTAAGCTCAGCAATCCTGGTGAATGGATTGTTCTGCCTGAAGTTATCTCTAAAGAACCGCTGGGGCCTGTTGTTCGTCGTGGTGACGACGACTGGTTTGCCATCGTTCGCTGGACACTGTTTGCTATGTTGGACGCTGAAGAAATGGGTGTCAGCTCCAAAAACGTTGATGAAAAAGCAGCGCATCCTTCAACGCCAGATATGGCACACCTGTTAGGTGCTGAGGGTGACTTCGGTAAGGATCTGAAGCTCGACAACAAATGGGCGTTTAATATCGTTAAACAGGTCGGTAACTACGGCGAAGTCTTCGATCGCAATGTCGGTGAAGGCAGCCCGCTGAAAATTAAACGTGGTCTTAACAACCTCTGGAACAATGGCGGTATCCAGTACGCCCCGCCAGTACGTTAATTTTTGCAGTAATGGGCACTACATATGTAGTGCCCACACGCCTGTCGCATAGTATTACTGAGGTTCGTTTATGTCTCATCGCCGCCTTAAAACGAAAGGAGAACTCTCCTTTTCTAACCCTGCGGTGCGTGCCTGGCTGTACCAGATTATCGCAATTGTACTCGTAGCAACTGCCGCGATTTATCTGATACACAACACCATCACAAACCTGAATAACCGTGGAATCACTTCCGGATTTGCCTTTCTGGACAGAAGCGCCGGGTTCGGTATTGTCCAGCATCTTATTGATTATGAGCAGGGAGATACATACGGCAGAGTCTTTGTCGTTGGGTTGCTCAACACACTGCTGGTTTCCGCACTGTGTATTCTTTTTGCTTCTTTTCTGGGTTTCTTCCTGGGCCTGGCCCGCCTTTCAGATAACTGGCTGTTACGGAAAATCTCGACAATCTATATCGAAACCTTCCGCAATATTCCACCGCTGCTGCAAATATTCTTCTGGTATTTCGCGGTACTACGCAATTTGCCCGGCCCCAGACAAGCGCTTGATCTGTTTGATCTGGTGTTCTTAAGTAACCGCGGCCTTTACTTGCCTTCCCCAATTATTGGAGAAGGCCTTATTGCTACAGGCCTGGCTATACTGATTGCACTGCTTATCAGTTATGGGCTGTTTCGGTTCAATCGTGCACACCAAATCAAAACGGGACAACTTCGCCGTACCTGGCCTGTGGCTATCGTGCTGATATTAGGTCTACCGCTTTTAACCCATCTTTTCTTTGGCGCTGCAATTCATTGGGATATTCCTGCATTACGGGGATTCAACTTCCGTGGAGGGATGGTTTTAATTCCTGAATTAGCCGCTCTGACTCTGGCTTTATCCGTTTATACCTCAGCATTTATTGCCGAGATTATTCGCTCGGGTATCCAATCCGTACCCTTTGGCCAACATGAAGCAGCCCGTAGCCTTGGGTTACCTAACCCCATAACCCTACGCCAGGTCATTATTCCTCAGGCATTGCGCGTCATTATTCCTCCACTGACCAGTCAATACCTTAACATTGTGAAAAACTCCTCACTGGCAGCAGCTATTGGCTACCCGGACATGGTATCGCTCTTTGCAGGGACTGTGCTCAACCAAACCGGACAAGCCATCGAAACGATTGCCATCACAATGTCTGTCTATCTGATCATTAGCCTGAGCATTTCGTTGTTAATGAATATTTATAACCGCCGTATTGCCCTGGTGGAACGCTAAGGACACATGATGAGTAAAGCTATTTTATCCAAAGACACTCGTCCTGATGCATCCTGGTCTGGACGTACGTTGCTATGGATGCGTAAGAATCTGTTTTCATCCTGGGGTAACAGCCTGCTGACGGTTATCTGTCTGTGGCTAATGTGGCAGTTAATTCCACCACTGCTTAACTGGGCTATTTTTCACGCTAACTGGGTAGGTTCAACGCGTGGAGACTGCACAAAAGAAGGCGCCTGTTGGGTGTTCATCCATGCCCGCTTCGGGCAGTTTATGTATGGGCTCTATCCACATGAGCAACGCTGGCGGATTAACACCGCACTGGTTATTGGCTTATTGAGTATTCTTCCCATGTTCTGGAAGAACATGCCGCAACGGGGCCGCTATATCACCGGATGGGTAATCGTTTATCCGTTGATCGTGTGGTGGTTAATGTATGGAGGATTCTTCGGGCTCAGCCGTATTGAAACTCGCCAGTGGGGTGGACTGACTCTAACCTTAATTATCGCGTCTATTGGGATTGCCGGTGCACTTCCTCTGGGGATTCTTTTGGCATTGGGGCGCCGTTCGCGCATGCCTGTAGTCAGAATTCTGTCTGTTATTTTTATTGAATTCTGGCGTGGTGTACCACTGATTACTGTTCTGTTTATGTCCTCAGTGATGCTGCCGCTCTTTATGTCGGAAGGGACAACAATAGATAAATTAATCAGGGCGTTGGTTGGTGTTGTTCTTTTCCAGTCGTCATATGTTGCCGAAGTGGTCAGAGGCGGTTTACAAGCTTTGCCAAAAGGGCAATACGAAGCAGCCGAATCCCTTGCTCTGGGTTACTGGAAAACCCATATTTTAGTCATTCTTCCGCAAGCCTTAAAACTGGTGATCCCTGGACTGGTTAACACGATCATTGCATTATTCAAAGATACCAGCCTGGTCATCATTATCGGCTTGTTTGATTTGTTCAGTAGCGTCCAGCAGGCCACCGTTGACCCGGCATGGCTTGGGATGTCAACCGAAGGCTATGTTTTTGCCGCAATGGTCTACTGGATCTTCTGTTTCAGCATGTCGCGCTATAGCCAGTATCTGGAAAAGCGCTTCCATACCGGGCGCACACCGCACTAAGGAAAATCATGAGTCAAAATACTATTCAACCTGCCGACGCGATGATTACGCTGGAAGATGTTAACAAGTGGTACGGGCAGTTTCATGTATTGAAAGATATTAACCTTAACGTTCAGCAAGGCGAGCGAATTGTATTATGTGGCCCTTCTGGTTCTGGCAAATCAACAACGATTCGTTGTATCAATCATCTGGAAGAACATCAGCAAGGTCGTATTGTTGTTGATGGCATCGAGCTCAATGATGATATTCGTAATATTGAACGGGTACGTAATGAAGTAGGAATGGTATTCCAACATTTCAACCTATTTCCGCACCTTACCGTACTGCAGAACTGTACTCTCGCCCCGATTTGGGTAAAAAAAATGCCTAAACGTGAAGCGGAAGCACTGGCCATGCATTACCTGGAACGTGTACGTATTGCAGAACATGCTAATAAGTTCCCCGGCCAAATATCCGGAGGGCAGCAACAGCGTGTTGCGATTGCTCGCTCTTTGTGTATGAAACCTAAAATTATGCTGTTTGATGAGCCCACTTCGGCACTGGATCCAGAAATGGTTAAAGAGGTCCTGGATACTATGATTGGTCTGGCAGAAGATGGAATGACAATGCTTTGCGTTACTCATGAAATGGGCTTTGCACGCACAGTCGCTAACCGTGTTATTTTCATGGACAGAGGTGAAATCGTAGAAGAAGCCCCACCTGAAGAATTCTTCTCAAATCCCCGTTCTGAGCGTACTCGCGCGTTCCTTTCACAAGTAATCCATTAATATATAATGCGATCTTTACTATGCCCTGTTTATCGCAGGGCATTTTTTGTGCAAAAAAAGATAAGAAAAAGTAACAAGAATATTTTATTTCTCAGATATCTTCAGTTGTACAGTTTATTGCCAGCAGGATGAAGCAATAAGTCTCTCGGAGCCCGAAGGTAACTATTGCGGTTCGTCTGCGGGCCATTGCCCGGGCATTGTTACGGTGGAATACAGGGAAAACCAGGTCTGCAAATGGCGTGAAGGAAGTCCATCGCGTAGTGTGCTGCTGGATACGGGGCACAAAGAACTTCCGGTTTTCACTGTGAGCACGTCTTAACCGGAGAGTGGCTGTTGATGAATGCCCCCGTGTAGTGGCCACGCAACGCTCACTGCTTTGTCCCGCTCTTTCAAGTGATTACACCGGGCGCGGTGACAGGAATAACCTGACGGGAAGTGTTCCCCGGCGTGGCACTGTGGCTGAACAGGCCGGTGTGGCACACCCTTTGGCACATTGCCACGTACGTCAGCGCCCTGCGCCGTCCTGCTTTACTTTCTGTCAGGCTGTGAACAGCTGTTTACTGATGCCTGAATGCAAAAAACCCCCAGCTTTCGCTGAGGGTTCTTCTTAATTGAAGCCTGGCAGTTCCCTACTCTCGCATGGGGAGACCCCACACTACCATCGGCGCTACGGCGTTTCACTTCTGAGTTCGGCATGGGGTCAGGTGGGACCACCGCGCTCTTGCC
>NZ_JAIVKM010000003.1 GCF_020523985.1 Mangrovibacter yixingensis
ATGAATTAACTGTTAGTCACTCTTTAAGACTTGATAATTTTTAGCGTCTTTCGACGTTAAGATATCAGTGCTTATGAGTGCCCACACAGATTGTCTGATAAATTGTTAAAGAGCAGTGCGACCCGGCATTCTGCCTGCTGTCGCGAGGTGGCGTATATTACGCTTTCCTCTTTCAGAGTCAACCCAATTTTTCAGGATTTTTTCTCTTCATCTTCCCGGCTTACTGCACTCAGTGAAGCGTGCCGCCGTGTCGATGGAGGCGCATTATAGGGAGATGATTTGGGATGGCAAGCAGAAAAAACAAAAAAAAACTCAACCGCTCACCTTTTAGTCAGTTCAGCGCTTTTTTATCAGTTTTGGTAAGTCCGCAAGGCTGTCTGCCACGATATCTGCCATAGCCTGTGCTTCCGGTGTGACAGGTTTGCCTGTACGCACCAGAACCTTCGTCCCGACCCCCGCCGCCTGAGCCGCCTGCATATCTTCTGCTTTATCGCCTACCATATAAGACGCTGCCATATCTATATGTAGATAGTCGCGGGCAGAAATCAGCATACCAGGTTGAGGTTTACGGCAATCACACTGCTGGCGATATTCATCGACAGTCCCTTCCGGGTGATGCGGGCAATAATAGATGCCATCAAGGTCAACACCTCTGTCTGCTAATGACCAGTCCATCCATTCAGTCAGTTGTTCAAACTGCTCTTCGCTGAATATGCCCCGGGCAATACCAGACTGATTAGTTACCAACACAAGGGCAAACCCCATTGTTTTTAACTCACGCAGTGCCTCAATAACACCATCAATGAATTCAAATTTATCAATTTCATGGACATAGCCGTGGTCGACATTAATCGTGCCATCACGATCCAGAAAAATAGCGGGTACAGTTTGGGCCACCTGAAGACTCCTGACGAAATAAAGTGGCGCTATTATCGCACGTTTCCGTCCAGACAACATTTGCCTGATGACTTAGATTGATTTAGACGTCTGGATGCCTTAACATCCATATCCATCGATGCCTGAGGGTGTATCAGGCAGAATAAAATGCCACGGCTTACTTTTATAAGAAAACAATTGCACTAATGATTAAACTTTCTAACATCACCAAAGAGTTCCAACAGGGGAACCGCATAATACAGGCACTGAAAGATGTGTCTCTGCATGTTCCTGCTGGGCAAATTTATGGCGTAATCGGTGCGTCCGGTGCGGGTAAAAGTACCTTAATACGGTGCGTTAACCTGCTCGAACGCCCAACGCAAGGTAGCGTTCTGGTTGATGGCCAGGATTTAACTGCCTTATCTGCCACACAATTAACTAAAGCTCGCCGCCAGATCGGCATGATCTTCCAGCACTTTAACCTGCTCTCCTCCCGTACTGTTTTTGGGAATATTGCATTACCCCTTGAGCTGGATGGCATATCGCGCGATGCAATTAATACACGCGTAACAGAGCTATTGGAGCTTGTTGGACTGAGTGAGAAGAAAGATGTTTACCCCGGCAATTTATCTGGCGGTCAAAAACAGCGAGTTGCTATTGCCAGGGCCCTTGCCAGTAACCCTAAAGTTCTGTTGTGTGATGAAGCAACCAGTGCACTCGATCCGGCAACAACACGGGCTATCCTGGAGCTGTTGAAAGATATCAACCGTCGCCTGGGGCTAACCATTTTGCTCATCACTCATGAAATGGATGTGGTGAAGCGCATTTGCGATTGTGTTGCGGTCATCAGTAATGGCGAACTCATTGAGCAAGACACGGTCAGCGAAGTGTTCTCTCACCCCAAAACGCCTCTGGCACAACAGTTTATCCAATCCACACTGCATTTAGATATTCCTGATGATTATGTGCAGCGGCTGTCCCCCACCAGCAATGGCGATACCGTCCCGCTACTTCGGCTTGAATTCACAGGCCAGTCTGTAGATGCACCACTATTATCGGAAACAGCCCGACGCTTTAATGTGAACAACAACATTATCAGTGCACAGATGGATTATGCCGGTGGAGTTAAGTTCGGCATTATGCTGGCGGAAATGCATGGGGAGAGTGCCGATACCGCTGCCGCCATCGCTTATTTGCAACAACATCATGTGAAAATTGAGGTACTGGGTTATGTCTGAAGCAATGATGTGGTTGATGGTTCGCGGTGTCTGGGAAACCCTCGCGATGACATTTGTCTCTGGCTTTTTTGGCTTTGTGCTTGGGCTACCTGTAGGGGTATTGCTTTATATTACACGTCCAGGACAAATCCTTGAGAACGGGAAACTCTATCGTTCTATTTCTGCACTGGTGAATATTTTTCGCTCCATTCCTTTTATTATTTTATTGGTATGGATGATTCCCTTCACTCGCCTGATTGTTGGAACATCAATCGGGCTTCAGGCTGCCATTGTCCCACTGACTGTAGGGGCTGCACCATTTATTGCCCGTATGGTTGAAAACGCTTTATTGGAAATCCCATCAGGGCTAATTGAAGCTTCACGCGCAATGGGAGCAACGCCGCTGCAAATTATTCGCAAAGTTTTACTCCCTGAAGCACTGGCAGGGCTGGTTAATGCCGCTACTATCACTCTAATAACCCTGGTCGGTTATTCGGCAATGGGTGGTGCTGTGGGTGCGGGCGGCCTTGGGCAGATTGGTTATCAGTACGGCTATATCGGTTATGATGCTACTGTTATGAATACCGTATTGGTATTGCTGGTACTGTTGGTATACCTGATTCAATTCTGTGGCGATCGTATCGTCCGGGCTGTAACTCACAAGTAATTACATAATCAACACGACTGTATATAAGTAAGGAAAGGATATGTCTTTTAAATTCAGAACCTTTGCAGCACTTGGCGCATTAATCGGTTCTTTAGCTCTGGTGGGTTGTGGTCAGGAAGAAAAAGATCCTAACCACATTAAAGTTGGCGTTATCGTCGGGGCTGAACAGCAAGTTGCCGAAGTTGCACAGAAAGTCGCGAAAGAAAAATATGGACTGGATGTCGAACTGGTTACCTTCAACGATTATGTCCTGCCTAATGAAGCGCTAAGCAAAGGCGACATTGACGTGAATGCTTTCCAGCATAAACCCTATCTTGATCAACAAATTAAAGACCGTGGTTATAAACTTGTGCCAGTTGGTAACACCTTTGTTTACCCAATTGCAGGTTATTCCAAGAAAATTAAATCTCTTAGCGAACTGCAAGATGGCGCTCAAATTGCCGTACCGAACGACCCGACTAACCTGGGCCGCTCCTTACTGTTATTGCAAAAAGTGGGTCTGATTAAACTTAAAGATGGTGTTGGCCTGTTGCCGACCGTACTGGATATCACCGAAAACCCGAAAAACCTGAAGATTGTTCAGCTGGAAGCGCCACAATTACCGCGTTCTTTGGATGATGCACAAATTGCACTCGCAGTTATCAATACAACTTATGCCAGCCAGATTGGTTTAACACCGGAAAAAGACGGTATCTTTGTTGAAGATAAAGATTCCCCGTATGTAAACCTGATTGTGGCTCGTGAAGATAATAAAGATGCTGAGAACGTGAAGAATTTCGTCAAAGCATATGAATCTGATGAAGTTGCTGAAGCAGCGAACAAGATTTTTAACGGTGGCGCAGTGAAAGGTTGGTAAAACTTTCCTTAGTAACGCACAAATAATTACAGGACGGGCGCAAGCCCGTCTTGTTATTTGTGCCATAGCTTGCTTCAATAACAGCCGTTTTAACTATTCCGTTTTCACTTTTACCGAGGAATTATTATGCGTGCTTTACCGGTCTGTTTAATTGCGCTTGCGAGTACTCTCAGCGGCTGCTCATTGTTAAATAGATCCCCTGTAGAACCTGTTGAAAGCACCGTAACGCCGCCGAAAACAGAGCATACTCAACCCAAAGTGACCCATACAGCGCCTGTTCAAATATATACAGACGCAACAGCTCTGGTGGGTAAACCTTTTCGTGATTTAGGTGAAGTCTCTGGCGAATCTTGTCAGTCAAGTAACCAGGATTCCCCCCCCAATATCCCCACAGCACGCAAACGCATGCAAATCAATGCATCAAAAATGAAAGCCAACGCGGTTTTGCTGCATAGCTGCGAAGTCACCAGTGGTACGCCCGGGTGCTACCGGCAGGCTGTATGTCAGGGGTCTGCTCTACAGGTTTCTGAGAAATAACGCCCCATGAGCGTTTTTGAGTTTAATCAGATAGGGGTAATCCGTTCCCCCTATAAAGAAAAATTTGCTGTTCCTCGCCAACCAGGTTTGGTTAATGCCATAGGGGGGGAATTGCACCTTCTCCCGCCTTATAATCAGGCAGAAGCAGTTCGCGGCCTGGAGAACTTTAGCCATTTATGGGTGATATTCGTTTTTCACCAAACAATGGAAAACGGTTGGCGTCCCACAGTGCGTCCTCCCCGGCTGGGGGGGAATGCGCGAATGGGGGTGTTCGCCACAAGATCAACCTTCAGGCCAAACCCTGTAGGGCAGTCACTGGTGGCTCTTAAACGTATAGAGTGCCAGGGTCAGAAAGTGATTTTGCACCTCGGTGGGCTGGATCTGGTTGATGGAACCCCCGTTATTGATATCAAACCCTATCTGCCTTTTGCTGAATCCATACCGGATGCCCGTGCCGGTTATGCGCAGACGGAGCCACCGGCTGCTCTTTCCATAACATTTACCCCCCAGGTCAGGGAGCAGTTGCACCACCAGGCATCACACTACCCTGACTTAGAACGGTTTATTGTCGAAGTTTTGTCCCAAGACCCTCGCCCGGCTTACCGAAAAACAGAAACACCAGGTAAAACCTATGCTGTTTTACTGGCAGACTTCAACGTTCGCTGGCGAATAACCGGGCAAGGTGCTGAAGTCTTCGCGCTGGAGCCATGCTAATTTCACTGTTCACCCTTTTGACATCTGTCCCACGCTGGTAAACTAAACCACTTTTTTATATCGGGCATTGTGCCTGAAACCTTTGTTCAACTGGAACCGTAACAACATGCGTACTAGCCAATACATGCTCTCCACTCTTAAGGAGACACCCGCCGACGCCGAAGTCATCAGCCATCAGTTGATGCTCCGAGCTGGTATGATTCGTAAGCTGGCCTCCGGTTTGTACACCTGGTTGCCTACCGGTTTACGCGTTCTGAAAAAAGTCGAAAACATCGTGCGTGAAGAAATGAATAATGCCGGTGCTATCGAAGTGTCTATGCCCGTTGTTCAGCCCGCTGACTTGTGGCAGGAAAGTGGGCGCTGGGAACAATATGGCCCGGAATTACTGCGTTTTGTTGACCGTGGTGAGCGCCCGTTTGTATTAGGCCCAACGCATGAAGAAGTTATTACAGATTTGGTTCGTAACGAGTTGAGTTCCTATAAACAATTACCACTCAATTTTTTCCAGATCCAAACGAAGTTTCGTGATGAAGTTCGCCCTCGCTTTGGTGTTATGCGCTCACGCGAATTTATCATGAAAGATGCGTACTCTTTCCATACCAGCCAGGAATCACTGCAAGAAACTTACGACACCATGTACCAGGCTTACAGCAAGATTTTCTCCCGTATGGGTCTGGATTTCCGTGCTGTTCAGGCTGATACTGGCTCGATTGGCGGCAGTGCTTCCCATGAGTTTCAGGTACTGGCACAAAGCGGTGAAGACGATATTGTCTTCTCTACTGCGTCTGATTTCGCTGCTAACATTGAACTGGCAGAAGCCGTAGCTCCAGCGACAGAACGTGCAGCGCCTTCACTGACAATGAGTACCGTTGATACACCGAATGCCAAAACTATCGCAGAACTGGTAGAGCAGTTTAATCTGCCTGTAGAAAAAACAGTCAAAACACTCTTGGTAAAAGCCGTAGAAGATAGCGAGCATCCTCTTGTTGCTCTGCTGGTTCGTGGTGATCATGAGCTGAACGAAGTTAAAGCAGAAAAATTACCGCTGGTTGCCAGTCCACTGACATTTGCCACGGAAGAAGAAATTCGTGCTGTTGTTAATGCAGGCCCGGGTTCTCTCGGTCCAGTTAACATGCCGGTACCGGTTGTAATTGACCGTACCGTCGCTGCTATGAGTGACTTTGCTGCTGGTGCGAACATTGATGGCAAACACTTCTTCGGTATCAACTGGGAACGTGATATTGCACTGCCTGCTGTTGCAGATATCCGCAATGTTGTTGAAGGTGACCCAAGCCCAGATGGCCAGGGTACTTTGCTTATCAAGCGCGGTATCGAAGTGGGGCATATCTTCCAGTTAGGTACCAAATACTCGGCAGCGTTAAAAGCTACTGTGCAGGGTGAAGATGGCCGTAACCAGACGCTGACAATGGGTTGCTACGGTATTGGCGTAACTCGTGTAGTCGCAGCCGCGATTGAACAGAACAATGATGACCGGGGTATTGTCTGGCCTGAAGCCATCGCGCCTTTCCAGGTTGCTATTCTGCCAATGAACATGCACAAATCTTTCCGGGTTCAGGAAGTGGCTGAGCGCCTGTATAACGAACTTCGCGCTCAAGGTATCGAAGTTCTTCTGGATGACCGTAAAGAACGCCCTGGTGTTATGTTTGCCGATATGGAATTAATTGGAATTCCGCACACCGTTGTTATCGGTGACCGTAATCTGGACAGCGACGATATCGAATACAAATACCGCCGTGAAGGTGAGAAGAAAATGATTAAAGTTGGCGAGGTTCTCAATTACCTCGTTAGCCAAATCAAAGGTTAACACCACATTACTGACTAAAAAGCCCTGTTGGTAAAACACAGGGCTTTTCTTTTATAAACGAAAGTCTGCTTTCTGGTTACTTCTGCTGCGTAGTACAAGTTGTTTCAGCGTTAAAAACACCCTCAGAATCTGCCACCAGCGCAATATGCATTACACCAGTGTCAGGGTTAGGCTCACGCGTAAAATGTGCTTCAAAAACCACCAAGACAGGCTTCATATCAGGATTACGATTTTCCCGGTATCCTCTTTCCAATGCTGCGTTACTGGCAACGGAGAACCGCTTACCTGTTGCGCAATCAGTAAAAATTGCGGCATCTGCCATATATTTATACAACCCACGCATTGTCATCGGGTGCACTGGTAGCGGCTGCTGTGCCGGTTTCAATGTATAGTTCAACGAAGACTGAATGGCATTACCCTGTTTATCCAGCATCACCAGCGTATCGCCCTGAGGATGGAAGTACCATTTTTCACCATCAGTTGCGGTTAATATCAGTTTATTCGCCGTTCTCGCCCAGGTTCCCCAAGATGCCATTGTCGCACCTTCACCGTACCCCTGATATTTTTGTTGCATAACCCATGTACCATCTTTTTCTAAGAACAGGCCGGTTTCAATTCCCCCGCAATCAGCGCAGGGTAAAACCCCCTTGTAACTCTGCTGCATAGGTTTGAACTCTGCAGGTACGACAGAGACTCCCTCCGCTCGGTTATTACAGCCTGAAAGTGCCAGCATGCTACTGAGCACAACAGTTACAGCTATAATAATGTTTCTCAATGTCTCATTCCTTATCCAGTATTTCTTCGGCTTAAGCCAGGCATTAAACTCACCCAAAAAGTGGAACTTATTAGTCTTTTATTATCGTTATACCTTAAAAGCGATGTGGTAACCGCCTGACAATTCTCAATTTGTTTGAAAAAACATTCAGGCCTCACTCAAAAAAACGACGAACCTTACTGCGTAACGTTTTCACAATACTGTGTTTATTCTTATTATCCAGGCGTCGCACAACACTGTTCCGTGTTGGCTTCGTATTTTTTCGGACCTTTTCTTCCTTGGTCAGTTCACGAATCAACTTCACCAGGCGCGAGATTGCGGCATCTTTATTCATATGCTGGCTACGATACGATTGTGATTTAATAACAATAATTCCATCTTCAGTAATTAAATGATGTGTAGCAGACAGTAAGCGCGACTTGTAGTGTTCAGGTAATGAAGATTTTCGAATATCAAAACGTAAATGGATTGCCGTTGATGTTTTATTAACATGTTGCCCACCCGCTCCCTGCGCTCGAATCGCTGTTATCTCCAGCTCTTCGTCTTCTAAAACAACATTATTTGATAGTCTAATCATCCCTGATTCACCATTGAAGAGGTTGTATTTCCAGATTATTGCTGCCGTCAGACAACCAGATAACACCTTCCTGAAGTGTTGCCTGGAGCGACATCGTACGGGATATCAACGCTGTAAGTTGCGCCAGTTGTTGATCATCCAGATACCATACTGTCAAATCAGCATACCCATTGATTACGCCACGCATTTGCTCATACCACACTTGTGCAGCCCGTGAATTATAAGCAAATAAAACCACTTTCTCCGAAAGACTATTGGCTTTCTTAAGGCGCTTCTCTTCTGGGAGTCCTAAATCAACCCAAAGTTCAATTCCGCCGAAGTCATTACGTATCCAGAGCTCTGGCTCATCATCCGCACATAAACCACGCGTAAAATGCAAAGACTCGCTGGCATACATTATCCAGGCGAGCAGGCGAAGCATCATTCTTTCCTGTGTCTCAGACGGGTGCTGAGCCAGAGTAAGGTTTTGCTCGAGGTAAACGTGCCGATCCAGGTCCGCTACATTCACCGTTGCTTTATAAACCGTTGCTTTTAATGCCATAAATCCCCCACAAAAACGCCTGATGCGCATTGTAACGAAAAGCACTAGTTTGCGCAGGTAAACTAATGAATTTGTGCGTGACTTTACATAAGCCCGCGGTAATATCAATTAGATGAGTATGCTATAGTCACCTTGCGAAACAGCATTTATCTTCGTAGGCTTAACTGGCATCCCATGTATAAGTCTGTAGCCAAAAGCTGACTGGAGGGTATGTGGAAAAATATTGTGATTTGATTCGCAAACGTTACTCAGAAATTGCCAGTGGCGACCTGGGCTATGTGCCTGATGCGCTGGGTTGTGTGTTGAAAACGTTGAATAACATTGCCTCAGATGAAACGCTTTCTGATTCTGTCAGGGAACCTGCAGCTTATGCTGCCGCTAACTTACTGGTGAGCGATTATGTCAATGAATGATGCGTACCAACCTATCAATTGCGATGACTATGACAACCTGGAGCTTGCCTGCCAACATCACCTGATGCTGACTGTAGAGTTAAAGACAGGTGATGTAATAAAAGCAAAAGCACAGGATTTGATTTCGCGTAAAAATGTTGAATATCTGGTGCTGGATGATAAGGGAAACAGCCATGAACTGCGTCTTGATAAAATCGCCAGCTTCAGCCACCCAGAGATTGGCACTGTAGTAGTCAGTGATTCATAATTTCACAGGGCAGCAAAGCTGCCCTGTCTTATTCTTGCCGCCAGTCAAAATACCATTTTTGGGATTTGGGCTCCCCCTGCTGAGTGATAAAATAGCCAGCCGCGGCAATAAGTTCTTCATTATAAAACAGCAGCGGAACTCCTCCCCTTTTCCATGGTGGAACCCCTTGCTCCTGCCATATTTTTTTCAGTGTCCGTCCTTTGTCTCTCCCCACAATATGCAATACCCCAGGGGCTGTAAAACGGACAGACACTTTTTCATCTGCAGATGGTGGCCGTACCACCAAACCCTTTCCAGATGTTTCACAACAACAAACCAGCCCAAGCCCTGCTGGTAATTGCAAAGGCTCCAGGGGGAACGCCCATAGCAGGCAAGTATTCCTGGGGACCATTACAGGGTTCACCAAATATAATGCCCCCTGGAAACGCCGTACTTCCCAAGGTGCCAGATGAAGGCAAGGCATAGCATCGTCCCGACTCGCGGCCACTTCATCCCACAGCCGTTTTAATTGCTCCCGAGAAGGCATTTTTGCGCCCAGATATGCCAGCCAGCGCCGTAAAATTGCAGCACGCCGAACTTCGCTCATGGTGTTCAGAGGTGCAATTAGTAATGAACCACCCGGCTGTACCAGTTTTTCAAGCTCTTCAGCAAGCAGTTCATCCAGCAGTTGTTCCTGTTCAGCGCACAACTGCGCACTTCTGGCCACAGCCCGGGGGAAATGGGGCCAGCGCTGTTTCAGTTCAGGTAATATAGCCAGGCGCAAAAAATTCCGGTCATACCTGGTATCGGTGTTACTGTCATCGTCAATCCAGTGGAGCTTCGCAGCCTGCGCATAATGCTCCAGCTCTGTGCGCGAAAGTGATAATAATGGGCGCAGTAGTGCATGGCCGGAAAACTGCATTTCACGCGGCATGGCAGAAAGACCAGCAGGCCCGCTACCGCGCTTTAATGCCAATAAGAAAGTCTCGCTTTGGTCGTCAAGGTGCTGGGCGGTAAGTAACGCTTCATCAGGGGCCAGAACTGTTTCAATCGCCTGATACCGCGCTTCCCGTGCTGAAGCTTCAACCCCTTTGCCATCCGGAGATACAACCACATGGCAGGCGATGAACTCAACATTCCACAACTGACATAATTGCCTGCAATGCGCCAGCCAGGCATCAGCGTGAACGCTTAAGCCATGATGTACATGTACCGCCCGAACAGATAACGCCGGGTTTTCAGCACGCAGTGCAACCAGTTGATGAAGCAACACTGTAGAATCCAGCCCGCCACTGAAACCGACCAGGAAGTGGCGGTGAGATCCAAGGTCAGACAAGGAAAATAAAGGGCCAGGTAACATGGCTGTCATACTGTCATTCGTCACAGTAATTAACTCTGATAAAGTTCGAGGGGTAACCCATCCGGGTCACTGAAAAAAGTGAACTGTTTCCCGGTGAACTCATCGGTTCTCACTGGTTCGCAGGTTACCCCTTTGTTCTGCAGCACACCAACGGCCGCCTGAATATCATCTACAGCAAATGCCAGGTGGCGCAATCCACAAGCTTCTGGCCTTGAGGGACGGGCAGGTGGAAAAGGGAAAGAGAAAAGCTCAATAACATACTGCCCGTTCAAACCGAGATCGGCCTTCCATGAGTCCCGCGCTTCACGGTAAACTTCCGCAAGCAGACTAAAACCCAGAATATCGCAGTAGAATTCCTTACTGACTGCATAGTCAGATGCAATTATCGCAATATGATGGATGTGTTTAATGGCCAGCATAATGTCATTATCCTTTTCTTTTCGCATGAAAATGCTCGTTATTCTTTTAGCACCCGTACCCGGTAGACACCGTCTTCTCCAAGCCTCGCCCCATGAATATCTGTTTCAAATCCCGGGTAATGTTTCCCTATGGAACAGAGCATTAGCAGAAAGTCGAGCACTCCCCTACTTTCGTCAGTAATACGTTCACCGGGCATAACAACAGGGACGCCTGGGGGATAAGGTAGGATCATATTCGCCGAAATTCGACCGGCAAGTTTCTCAATCTCTACAGTTTCTACATTACCGCGTAACTGTTGCTGGTACATTTGATGAGGTGTCAACGCCATTTCGGGCAGGACATCAAACGCATTTAACATCAGGCGGGGTAACTCATGCTGTTGAATGAGACCATGGATCCCTTGAGCCAGTGTTTGGATACGCATATTGCGATAAAAATCAGGTGCCTCTGCATAGAGATCTGGCAGCATGTTACGCACCCGCAAATTCAGGTCATAAGCACGCTTGAATTCCATCAGGCCACGCAACAAACTCATCGCGCGGGTTTTATCAATACCAATACTGAACAGGAACAGCAGATTATACGGCCCGGTTTTTTCCACCACCACGCCGCGTTCATCAAGAAATTTGGCGACCAGTGCAGCAGGGATCCCTTCGCTCGCCATCGTACCCTGTTGATCCATACCAGGAGTGAGGATCGTGACCTTTACAGGATCAAGGTACATATGAGCATGACAGGCATCGTGAAAACCGTGCCAGTTATCCCCAGGTTCTATAGGCCAACAGTCTGCTTCATCGATATCTTCTGGCTGCCAGATATCAAAAAACCACCCATCCGCCTCTTCCCGCAGGCGCTTAATCTCTTTGCGAAAATGCAGAGCCCGTTCAACAGAGCGGTTAATCAACCGCCGACCGGGATTTCCCCGCAACATTGCCGCGGCTGTTTCAATGGAAGCCACCAGTGGGTAACTGGGTGATGTGGAAGTATGCATCATATAGGCTTCGTTAAAGGTTTCCTCGTCATAGTCACCTTTAATGTGAATCAGCGATGCCTGAGAAAGTGCGGCCAGCATTTTGTGTGTGGACTGTGTTTCAAAAAACACCTTCCCCGGCACCCGCTCACCACTCATCCCACTTTTGCCACTGTAAATAGGATGAAACTGGGTATAAGGCACCCAGGCGGAATCAAAATGAATGGACGGGACATCCAGTGTTTGCTTGATCCAATTAGTGTTGTATAGCAAACCATCGTAAGTAGAGTTGGTTATCACAGCATGGACAGGCCAGCTTGCTCCAGGCGTTAACGCTACTTTGTCCTGAATACTCTCATGTAAAAATTGTGATTGTGGAATACCGCCCAAAATTCCCAGAGCATTACGTGTCGGTTTTAGCCAGAGTGGCACGATATCGCTCATCATCAGCAAATGCGTCAGGGATTTATGGCAGTTACGATCAACCAGCACTGTGCTACCAGCAGGTGCCGCATACATGCCGACAATTTTGTTCGAAGTGGATGTCCCGTTTGTGACCATATAACTCTGCTCGGCACCAAAGGTGCGAGCAATATACTCTTCCGCCTCTAGATGCGGACCGGAATGGTCTAATAAAGACCCCAGTTCAGTCACAGAGATGGAGACATCTGCCTTTAAGGTATTCTCACCAAAGAAATCGTAAAACAGACACCCTACCGGGCTTTTTTGATAGGCCGTTCCCCCCATATGACCTGGGGTACAGAATGTGTACTTCCCTTCTTTAACATATGTAAACAAGGCCTTGGTAAAAGGGGGCGTAATGGCATCAAGATATTCATCAGTGTACTGAACAATACGCTGAGCAATATCATGAGCCACCCCGAGTGTGTATTCAAAAAAGCACAGAGCCATACGCATCTCATTGTTACTGACATCTAACGTAGAGTGCGTATTGATGAACGCATATAAAGGCAAATGTTCGTTCAGTTGGTTGATTTCCGGGCACAACTCAAGGCCGTAGTCATCCCAGTCAAACACCACGCCGCAAATTCGCGGATTATGCTCAAGCAATTTCAGTAAATCGGCACTGCTTCCTGGGAAGATAAGTTGAAAGTTCTGCTGGCGCAGGGCATCGGCCAGTTCACGCAATGGGCCTTCTTTATAAAACACACCATGCGTTTCCATGATAGCGATAATATTCACAGTTACCTCTTTACTTATTCCTTTGGGTAAGCATAACCAGGCTGCCAAATTCCTGAAACGAAAAAGGGCCGCTAAGCGGCCCTTTAAGACAGATAACCAGGCCATTAACGCCGTTGTGTTATCATGGTAACACCAAAAAAAAGACAAGGAAAATCAATGCATTGATTTTCGACTTATGACTACAACCGAAGGAAAAACCACGTTTTATCCTTTGGTTGTCAATAACACAAAGGGCCGCTAAGCGGCCCTTTAAGACAAACGGTTAATTATGCGTAACCGTAAGTCATCAGACGCTGATAACGCCGGTCAAGCAACTCATCTTTGCTTAACACATCTAAATCAGCAAGGTCTGCAATCAGTTGTGCTTTCAGTGATTCAGCCATGGTTTCAGGATTGCGATGAGCGCCCCCTAACGGTTCAGCAACCACGCTATCTATTAACTTCAGCTCTTTAAGACGTGGAGCGGTAATCCCCATCGCTTCTGCAGCCAATGGCGCTTTATCAGCGCTTTTCCACAAAATAGAGGCACAACCTTCCGGTGAAATCACAGAATAAGTACTGTACTGCAACATGTTGACTTTATCGCCAACACCAATTGCTAACGCACCACCGGAACCGCCTTCACCAATGACAGTGCAGATAACAGGTACTTTCAGGCGAGACATTTCACGCAGGTTACGGGCAATCGCTTCAGACTGACCACGCTCCTCTGCACCAACACCAGGGTAAGCACCGGGGGTATCAATGAAGGTAATAATTGGCATATTGAAACGTTCAGCCATTTCCATCAGGCGCAATGCTTTGCGATAACCTTCAGGTGCCGGCATACCAAAGTTACGGCGGATCTTCTCTTTGGTTTCACGGCCTTTCTGGTGACCAATGATCATCACCGGGCGGCCATCTAAACGTGCGATACCGCCAACAATAGCTTTGTCGTCAGCATAAGCACGGTCTCCTGCCAGCTCATCAAACTCATCGAACGCCAGGCGAACATAATCCAGAGTATAAGGACGCAGAGGATGACGGGCGAGCTGTGCTATTTGCCAGGCCCCCAAATCAGCGAAGATTTTACGCGTCAGTTCCACGCTTTTTTCGCGCAAACGGTGAACTTCTTCGTCGATATTTATATCCAGTTTTTCATCCTGACGGCCTACGCTGGTCAAGGAATCGATTTTCGCTTCCAGCTCTGCAATAGGCTGTTCAAAATCAAGGAAATTCAGACTCATAATATTCCTGTTTTAGTCAAACTCCAGTTCCACCTGCTCCGAGCCAATAAGGCTGCGCAAATCGTTAAGTAAACGATCACTCGGAGATACACGCCACGTTGCTCCAAAGCGTAACCGCGCACGTGCGTCCGCCCTCTGATAGTAGAGATGTACCGGAATGGTCCCCGAACGGTGGGGTTCCAGTGACTGGCGGAGACGGTTTAATAGCTGGTCATCAATTTGCCTGTCCGTCAGCGAGATAGCAAGCCCACGAGCATATTTTTCCCGGGCTTCGTCAATATCAATGACTTCGCGGGCGGTCATTTTAAGCCCCCCACTGAAGTCATCAAAGCTGACCTGTCCACTGACGATCAAAATACGGTCTTTTTCCAGCAGTTGCTGGTATTTGTCCAAAGCATCGGTAAATAACATCACTTCCAGCCGACCTGAACGGTCATCCAGAGTACAAATACCAATACGATTGCCTCGCTTGGTGACCATAACCCGCGCTGCAAGCACCAAACCGGCAGCAGTAGTAACTTTACCCCGCTCGGTCGGGTGCATATCTTTTAGGCGCATTCCCCCAACATATCTCTCAATTTCTTTTAAATATTGGTTAATGGGATGCCCGGTAAGGTATAGCCCAAGGGTTTCACGCTCGCCATCCAAAACAACCTGTTCAGGCCAGGGTGTTACACTGGCGTAGGATTGCTCTACCTGCTCAGGCTCTTCCGCCAGTACACCAAACATATCGGCCTGACCAATGGCTTCAGCTTTGGCATGCTGGTCTGCGGCCTTAAGGGCATCGGCAAGAGAGTTCATCAGCGCGGCCCGGTGTGGGCCCAGCCGATCGAACGCCCCCGACATAATCAGTTTCTCCAGCACTCGCCGGTTTAACTTCTTAGTATCGGTGCGGGCACACAAGTCGAACAACTCGCGGAAATAGCCCCCTTCATTGCGCGCTTCAATAATGGCTTCAATCGGGCCTTCACCCACACCTTTGATAGCGCCAATGCCATACACAATTTCCCCGTCATTATTCACATGGAAGTGATAAAGACCAGAGTTTATATCTGGTGGCAGAATTTTGAGCCCCATGCGCCAGCATTCATCCACCAGCCCGACAATTTTATCGGTATTGTCCATATCAGCGGTCATCACTGCTGCCATAAACTCAGCAGGATAATGAGCCTTGAGCCAGAGCGTCTGATACGACACCAGTGCATAAGCCGCTGAGTGAGACTTGTTAAACCCATAACCGGCGAATTTCTCCACCAGGTCAAAGATTTTCATTGCCAGTTCGCCGTCAACGCCATTCTTCTTGGCACCGTCTTCGAAGGTACCGCGCTGCTTGGCCATCTCTTCTGGCTTTTTCTTACCCATGGCACGCCGCAGCATATCTGCACCGCCCAGGGTATACCCAGAGAGAACCTGCGCTATCTGCATCACCTGTTCCTGATACAGGATGATGCCATAAGTCGGTTCCAGAACGGGTTTCAGGCTTTCATGCTGCCACTGAACATCAGGATAGGAAATTTCTTCCCTGCCGTGTTTACGGTCAATGAAGTTATCCACCATGCCAGACTGTAATGGCCCGGGCCGGAACAGTGCCACCAGGGCTATCATGTCTTCGAAGCAGTCAGGCTGCAGTCGCTTGATCAGATCTTTCATACCACGGGATTCCAACTGGAATACCGCAGTTGTTTCGGAGCGCTGCAGCATATCGAAACTTTTTTTATCATCAAGCGGAATCGCCGCAATATCTAACGGCGGCTGGCCTTCACGCTCCCGACGGGCGTTGATCATTTCCATCGCCCAGTTGATGATGGTCAGTGTGCGCAAGCCCAGGAAGTCGAACTTCACCAGACCGGCATATTCAACATCGCTTTTATCAAATTGAGTAACCGGGTGGCCACCCAGTTCATCACAATATAATGGTGCAAAATCAGTAATTTTCGTGGGCGAGATAACCACGCCCCCCGCATGCTTCCCGGCATTACGCGTGACGCCTTCCAGCTTACGTGCCATATCAATCAGCGCACGAACCTCTTCATCCGCTTCATAGATTTCTGGTAGCTGGGGTTCTGCCTCGAACGCTTTGGCAAGGGTCATCCCCGGGTCTGGAGGAACCAGTTTCGAAATACGGTCAACAAAGCCATACGGGTGCCCAAGTACACGGCCAACGTCGCGAATAACCGCCTTGGCAGCCATGGTACCGAATGTGATTATCTGGGAAACAGCATCACGCCCGTACATATCCGCTACGTGATCAATAACTCGGTCACGTTTTTCCATGCAGAAATCGACGTCGAAGTCAGGCATAGAAACACGTTCTGGGTTCAGAAAACGTTCAAACAGTAAATCCAGCGCCAACGGGTCGAGGTCAGTAATCTTCAGTGAATATGCTACCAGTGAGCCCGCACCTGAACCACGGCCCGGGCCAACAGGAACACCATTATCTTTAGACCACTGGATAAACTCCATGACTATCAGGAAGTAGCCCGGAAACCCCATTTGGTTGATAACCTTGAGTTCTGTTTCCAGACGTTCATCATAGGGAGGTCGGAGTTTCTGGCGTTCTTCTTCATCCGGGAACAAGAAAGCAAGGCGTTCTTCAAGACCTTCGTGAGATTTTTTAACCAGGAAATCCTCAGTGGACATATCACCGGTTGGGAACTGAGGCAGGAAATATTCGCCAAGGCGCACAGTGACATTGCAGCGCTTCGCAATTTCTACGCTGTTTTCCAACGCTTCCGGAATATCGGCGAACAATTCGCACATTTCGTCTTCACTGCGCATGTACTGCTGCGAAGAATAGAGACGCGGGCGTTTAGGGTCGTCGAGGGTAAAACCATCATGAATGGCGACACGAATCTCATGGGCATCAAAGTCTGACGCTTCCAGGAAACGGACATCATTGGTTGCGACAACAGGCAAACCATGCTGCTCTGCGAGCTTTACCGCTGCATGCAAATAGCTTTCTTCATCGGGGCGACCGGTACGAATCAGCTCAAGATAAAAGCGGTCCGGGAAATGTTTCTCCCAGAAAGCCAGGCTCTGCTCAACCTGCACATCGTTGCCACGCAATATCGCTTTACCCACCTCTCCCATGCGACCGCCAGAGAGAATTATCAGCCCTTCACTCAACTCAACCAACCACTCACGGTCAATCCATGGGCCTGCATCACCATAACCACGCTGGTAAGCATGAGAAATAAGCAATGTCAGGTTTTGATAACCGGTATTGTTGACAGCCAGCACAGTCAGTTGCGTCATTTCATCGCCACTGATCTCACTGGTCATTTGCAGGTCAGCGCCAACAATAGGCTTCATGCCAACGCCATGCGCGCCACCATAAAATTTCACCAGCCCACACAAATTAGTGAAATCCGTAATGGCCATTGCTGGCATGTTGAGTGACGCAGCTTTTTTTACCAAAGGCCCGACTTTCGCCAGACCATCGATCATTGAATAATCACTGTGTATCCGTAAGTGGACAAAACGCGGTTCAGCCATCTCTCTATCCGGTTAATGGTCTCAATGAGCCAGCCGTGTTTCAGGCCAGGCCCAGAGCCCGTTTGACTGGGGCAAAACTACGGCGGTGATGCTCTGTCGCACCCAAGGCCGCCAGTTTTTCAAGGTGATAAGCTGTCGGGTAGCCTTTGTGTTGAGCAAACCCATATTCTGGATATTGTAAATCCAGCTCGACCATTTCTTTATCGCGGGTGACTTTTGCCAAAATGGAAGCAGCACTGATTTCCGCCACCAGACTGTCACCTTTGACAACAGCCATTGAAGGCACTGGCAACACAGGGCAACGGTTGCCATCTATCAATACATATTCAGGTGAAATGCTCAAACCTGCAACAGCTCGCTGCATCGCAAGCATGGTAGCATGAAGAATATTTAGTGAATCTATTTCTGCCGGTTCAGCACGACCAAGACTCCAGGCGAGAGCCTTATCAACAATCTCATCGTACAGTGACAAGCGGCGCTTTTCTGATAATTTTTTCGAATCAGCCAGACCTGATATTGGGCGGTTTGGGTCGAGGATAACAGCAGCGGTAACTACTGCACCAACGAGTGGCCCCCGCCCAACTTCATCAACCCCCGCCACTCTGTGTGTATGCGGGTAGATAAACTCACTCATTGTACTAACTCCAGTACAGCCTGTGCTGCCTGTTCATCCGCATTACACCGGATTTGCTCATGTAACGCCCGGAAGGTGTCATGTAAATGCTGGCTCTCATCACCGCCTTCCAGCATGGGAATTAATGCCTGCGCCAGTTTTTCTGGCTGGCATTCATCCTGCAGTAATTCCGGCACCAGCTCGCGCCCGGCCAACAAATTAGGCAGTGAGACATACTGTGTTTTCACCAGGCGTTTAGCTAACCAAAAAGTAAATGGTTTCATGCGATACCCCACAACCATAGGGCATTTGGCCAACATACACTCAAGAGCAGCCGTACCCGAGGCCAGTAATGCGGCATCACTGGCGACCATGGCTTCACGTGCTTGCCCGTCCAGCAAATGGAGCGGGAGATCAGGAGCAACACGCTGTTTAATTTCTTCAAACTCAGCCCGGCGCTTGGCATTGACTAGCGGCACAACGACTTCAAGGTCCGGCCAACGCTTACGAAGTAACTGGGCTGTAGCAATAAAATCAGCACTCAGCATCGACACTTCGGCATGCCGGCTTCCCGGCAGTAACGCAAGACATCGTGCCTGCGGATCCAACCCCAGCGTTTTGCGCGCGGCCAGTTTATCCGGGTCTAACGGCATTGCATCTGCCATTGTGTGCCCAATAAACCGGCATGGCACCGAATAACGGTCATAAAAGGCTTTTTCAAATGGCAAAAACGCCAGAACGATATCTGTTGCCCGCCCTATTTTGAATACGCGCTTTTGCCGCCACGCCCATACTGAAGGGCTGACATAATGAACGGTGCGAATTCCGCGCTGCTTGAGGCGTTCTTCAAGGGTAAGATTGAAATCTGGCGCATCAATACCCACAAACACATCCGGTTTGAGTTCACTGAAACGCCGGGTCAGCTCAGAGCGAACATGAAGCAGGCGCGGTAAACGCCCCAATACTTCAACAATGCCCATAACCGCCAGTTCTTCCATTTCAAACCAAACTTCGCACCCTTCAGCCTGCATTCGCGGCCCAGCAACACCAACAAAATGAGCATCAGGGATCCGTGCTTTTAAGGCTTTTATCAGGCCAGCACCAAGAATATCGCCGGAGGTTTCTCCGGCGACCAGTGCAATAGTGAGGGGACGAGCGGGTTTCATTTAACGAATTAAACCACGTGTCGAGCGTTCAAAAAATTCGGTGAATAGTGCAACTTCAGGAACTTTAGCAGCCAGTTCAGTAATTTCTGGCTTCACTTCATCCAGTGTTTTTCCACTGCGATACAATAATTTGTATGCATTACGAATAGCCATAATCGCTTCACGGCTAAAACCGCGACGTTTGAGGCCTTCAATATTCACACCAAATGGTGATGCATGGTTACCCTGCGCTATCACATACGGTGGTACGTCCTGTGCAACACCAGAACAACCACCGACCATGACGTGAGCGCCAATAATGCAGAATTGGTGCACTGCCGTCATCCCGCCGATAATCGCGAAATCATCAACGGATACATGCCCGGCAAGTGTTGCATTATTTGCAAGGATACAGCGATTTCCTACAGTGCAATCATGGGCAATATGCGCATTGATCATCAACAGGTTATCGCTGCCCACCTTTGTCAATCCCCCACCCTGCGCTGTTCCGCGGTGAATGGTGACACTCTCACGAATGCGATTACGATCACCAATTTCCACACGCGTTGGTTCACCTGCGTATTTGAGGTCCTGATTCACTTCGCCAATAGAAGCAAACTGATAAATCTCATTGTCACAGCCAATCTTCGTATGACCGTTAACAACTACATGGGATTTCAGAACCGTACCAGAACCAATTTCCACATGGGGGCCGACAATACAAAAGGGACCAATGTTAGCGCCAGCACCAATAACAGCGCCGTCTTCAACAATGGCAGTAGGATGAATAAAGGCGGATTTATCAATCACGTATTATGCCTCCCGGCTCCGTGCACACATCATTGTGGCTTCGCAAACCACTTTGCCGTCAACCAGAGCCACACCTTTAAAGCGGGTCAGTCCACGACGTGTTTTCTCGAAAGTCACTTCCATGACCATTTGGTCTCCAGGCACGACTGGGCGTTTGAAACGCGCTTCATCAATACCTGCAAAATAGTAAAGCTCACCTGGCTCCAGTTTACCAACGCTTTTAAATGCCAAAATACCCGTTGCCTGCGCCATCGCTTCCAGGATCAGTACACCTGGAAAAATCGGTTTACCGGGGAAATGTCCCTGGAAAAACGGCTCATTGACGGAAACGTTCTTCACGGCACGGAGAAAATGGCCTTCTTCAAAATCCAGCACACGATCTACCAGCAAAAAAGGAAAACGATGCGGCAGTAACTCTAAAATCTCTTCAATGTGCAGAGTATGAGTGTCAGTAGTCAAAATACTCTTCCTGTTCAATATACTAAAAAGCAATAATAACACGGCCTGCGGCAACCTAAATAGATCGCTTGCAGGCCGATAATCGGGCAACATCCGTGTCAGCGCGGGTGACGTCAGTCTTGTTTATTAACTTTGCGCTCGATGGCTTTAAGACGTTTTGTCAGGTCATCGATATTCATCACCAACGCAGCTGTTTTGCGCCAGACTTTATTGGGTTGCAAAGGAATACCAGACGAATACACGCCAGGCTCAGTAATAGGACGCATAACCATCCCCATACCTGTTACTGTAACCTTATCGCAAATTTCCATGTGACCATTGATAACGCTGGCACCACCAATCATACAGTAGCGGCCAATTTTCAGGCTACCAGCCATTATCACGCCACCAGCAACAGCAGTATTGTCGCCAATCACAACGTTATGTGCAATCTGGCACTGGTTATCAATAATGACACCCTGCCCAATGACAGTATCGTCAAGTGCACCACGGTCTATAGTGGTACATGCGCCAATCTCAACATTATCGCCAATAATTACCCGTCCAAGCTGGGGAATTTTGATCCAGTTACCGCGTTCATTAGCGTAACCAAAGCCGTCAGACCCAATCACAGTACCAGCCTGGATAAGACAAGACTGGCCAATCTGAATTTCATGGTAAATAGTGACATTGGCCCACAAACGTGTACCTGCACCAATGTGAGTATTTTTCCCCACGAAGCAACCAGCACCAATGACGACGTTATCGCCCAGTTCAACGCCAGACTCAATAACCGCATTTGCGCCGATAGCCACATTTTCGCCTAATTTCGCGGTGGCATCGACAACAGCACTTGGCGCAATATTTTTTGCAGGTTGCGGTGTTGTATCCAGAATTTGAGCCATACGCGCATAAGTCACATAGGGATTTTTAACCACTAATGCGGCACTTTTGGCGTAAGGTAAATCATCCGGTGTCATCACAACAGCTGAAGCCAGGCATTGTGCCAGGTGCTCGCGATAACGTGGATTAACCATAAAGGTTATTTGGCCTTCCCCGGCAGATTGCATCGACGCCACACCGGTGATGACGATATCGCCATCACCGTGTAACTCGGCATCCAATTGCTGGGCTAAATCGGCCAGTCGAATTGAAGGCATGAGACTTATTTAACCTGTTTCAGTACATCTGCAGTGATGTCTTTAACGTCACTGCTGGTATAAGCAACAGTGTTTGCATCCAGCACTACATCGTAACCTTCATCAGCAGCGACTTTTTTCACTGCAGATTCGATACGTGTAACCAGTTTGCCACGTTCTTCATTAGAACGGCGGGCACGATCCTGTTCAAAAGCCTGAGCTTTGCTCTGGAAGGTTTCACGTTTCGCCATAACATCTTTTTCCAGCTTGCTACGCTCGCTGGCTTTCATGGTTGAACCATCACGTTGCAGACGTTGCATTTGGGATTGCAGGCTGTTTTCCATGCTTTGCAATTCACTGGCGCGGCCTTTGAACTCGTTTTCAAGAGATTTAGAAACACCTGAGCTCTGTGCAACTTGCTGGAACAAGTTCCCCATGTTGACTACAGCGATTTTATCTGCTGCCTGAGCAGATGCAGCCATGACCAGACCCAAACCTGCTGCAACTAACCACTTTTTCACAATAAAACTCCTTACCGTCCCAAATATACCCGAAGGTACGCTTTTGCCAGCCAGCAGTCACCCAAAATGAACTGACTGGCTGAACTTTGCACTACGAGGCCATCCAGGGCCCGAAACAATTACCAGGTTTTACCAATGTTAAACTGGAACTGTTCCGCTTTGTCTCCATCGTATTTCTTAAATGGCTGCGCATAAGAAAAGACCAGTGGGCCTAATGGAGACATCCATTGTAAGGACACACCCGCAGACATACGGATATTAGTTGGATCACTATAGTCAGGGATACCTAACGCACGCATTTCTGCTGTATCGTGCCAGTGAGTGTCCCAGACACTACCCGCATCAACAAACAGAGATGTCCGCAGTGAGTTAGCATACTTCTCGCTGACAAATGGGGTTGGCGTGATCAGCTCAAGGCTTGCCACACCCATGGCATTACCACCGACAGCATCATCGGAACTACAAACTGAAGCGGAGCTGCAGTTATCCTGATCCGGGCCGTAGTAAACTGCTTTCGGACCGATGTTGTTAGACTGGAAGCCACGCACAGTGCTTGAACCACCCGCGTAGAAGTTTTCATAGAATGGCATCTCTTTGCCACCCAATCCATCACCATAACCCCAACGAGTACGGCCTAACAGCACCCAAGTGTGGTCGTCGTTAATCGGCAGATAACTTTGCGTATCCAACGTAACTTTGTAGAACTCGTTATCAGAGCCAGGAATGGTCACTTTACCATTCAGGTTAACGCGCGTACCGGAGGTTGGGAAGAAACCACGGTCAAGGCGGTTGTATGTCCAGCCATAGTTAAAGGTGAAATCATCCGCGCTGTAATCGTTATCCGTTGAAGTCATGTCGGCATTCTGGCCAACAGAATCCAGATAACGCCACATCGCCACCTGAGGCTGCATATTTGACAAATCGTTGTGCACATAGCCTAAGCCTGCACGCAACGTATTGTATTCGTTGATAGGGAAGCCAAGCGTGCCGTCCAGACCATAACTTTTGTTGGTATAGTCAGACAGGTCTGCATCATCAGCTTTAAAGTCGTTATAGAAAATACGACCACCGAGGCTAACACCATCTACGGTGAAATACGGGTTGGTGACAGAAAGTTCAGAATAGGTCTGGTAATCGTTTTTGGTACCGTTGATACCCACTGAATAACCGGTACCCAACCAGTTATCCTGCTGAACACCAACCTGGAAGCTGACACCACTCTCTGTACCGTAACCGACACCAAAGTTGAAGCTACCGGTGTTACGTTCTTTAACTTTGTACACCACATCAACTTCGTCCGGGTTACCCGGTACACGTTGTGTATCAGTATCTACCGTTTCAAAATAGCCAAGGCGGTTTAAACGCTCTTTACCTTGTTCTACCAAATCGCTTCCCAGCCACGCACCTTCCATCTGACGCATTTCACGGCGTAAAACAGAATCTTTGGTGATATCGTTGCCTTCGAACCGAATACGACGAACATAGAAACGGTTACCAGCATCTACGTTGATATTCAGTTTAACGGTTTTATTCGCATCATCAATTTCAGGTACAGTCTGCACACGTGGGTATGCATAGCCGTATTTCCCCAATAATTTTTTGATGTTGTCTTCCATCTTCGTCACTTTCGTGCCGTTATAGAGCTCACCCGGTTCAATCTTAGTCAAGTTCTCAATTTCAGCGGAATGACCTGCCAGGTTGCCACGAACGGTTACGCCTGAAAGCTTATATTGATCGCCTTCAGTGATGTTGATGGTGATATAGATGCCTTTTTTGTCTGGAGTGAGGCTGACCTGAGTTGAGTCAATATTGAAACGCGCATAACCATGATCAAGGTAGAAACTGCGCAGCGTTTCCAAGTCACCAGACAGTTTTTGTTTCTGGTATTTTTGGTCAGCAACAACGTTCCACCAAGGCACTTCATCACGTAACTGAAAACGGGAGACCAGGCTATCGGTGCTGTAAGCATGGTTGCCAACAATATTGATCTGTTGGATTTTTGCGGACATCCCTTCCTGGAAAACCAGTTTCAAGTCAACACGGTTACGGGGAAGCGGTGTGACCACAGCTTTAACGCTGGCACTGTATTTACCAACGCTATAGTAGAAATCTTCCAGCCCTTTTTCGATATCAGACAGTGTTGTCCGGTCCAGTGCTTCGCCGACCCGTACACCTGAAGCTTCAAGGTTCTGCTTGAGCATGTCGTCTTTCACTGACTTATTACCAGCAAACGTGATGCTGGCAATCGTCGGGCGTTCTTTGACTTGAACTAACAAAGAATCGCCGTCACGCAGAACACGAACATCTTCAAAGTTACCGGTGGCGAACAGTGAACGGATGGTATTACTGATATCCTCGTCAGTTACGGTGTCCCCTGGACGCACCGGCATACTGAGAAGGGCCGCACCAACGGCGACTCGCTGCAGGCCTTCGAAATGAATATCCTTCACCACGAAACCGTCTGCGCCGTATACGGTAGCGCTGCTAAACAGCAGCGACGCTATGAGCAACTTTTTTATCGCCATCGTTATTATGCGTTCTTCCTAACCTGAGTCTCTCTATAACCGAGAGAAATCATTAAAAAGTGCAAGCCCCATTAACAGCATCAGTAGAACAGAACCAACCCGATAACTGAGGTCTTGAACTCGCTCGGAAACCGGCGCGCCTTTAAGCTTCTCAATAGCCAGAAACAGCAAGTGTCCCCCATCCAGCACGGGAAGAGGAAACAGGTTGATTATCCCAAGATTCACACTGATGAGAGCAAGAAACATCAGGTAATAGATCAACCCAAACTCTGCTGACATTCCGGCGCCCTGAGCAATAGAAATTGGTCCACTCAGGTTGTTCAGCTTAACGTCGCCGATTACTAATTTGCCCAGCATATCAACCGTAAGCTTCATCAATTGCCATGTTTTTCCCGTGGCTTCAATGACTGCCGCAAACGGCCCATACTGACGCACTGTTTTATACTCATCAGGCAAAGGGATAACATGTGGTACAACACCCGCGAATCCCTCAGCCTGTTTAGTTCTACTGTTCTCTTTCACTGCGGGAGTAAGCGTCAGAGAAAGCAAATTTCCTTTGCGTTCGATATCCAGCCGAAGTGGTTTACCCGGGTTATCCCGAACCTGGTTAACAAAATCAACCCACTGTTCCAATGGCTGACCATCGACTTTAACGATCCTGTCCCCAGCTTGCAAACCCGCATTGCTTGCTGCTGAATGAGGTTGGACCTCAGCAAGAACCGGTTCGACTTGCGGTGACACGGGTAAAAAGCCCAGCGAAAGAACAGGATCCTGCTTATCTGGTTCAAAGTGCCACTGACGTAAATCCAGTGTGATATCACGTTGCTTATCTGTACCGAAAGGTGCCACACGCAGCGTTGTGCTGCTATCACCAATCTTACTGATAAACGCAAGACGAACTGCATCCCAGTCAGGCGTTTCGATGCCATCCACCGCTTTTAGTTCCGTACCAGGTGAAATTTGTGCCTGAGCAGCAACAGAACCAGGCGTAACACCGCTTACAACCGGATAAACGCTGGGGATACCAATAATGAAAACCATCCAGTATGCAAAGATGGCAAAAATAAAGTTCGCTACCGGGCCTGCAGCAATAATTGCAGCACGCTGAGCAATGGTTTTGTTATTGAAAGCCTGATGACGCTGTTCTGGCGCAACAGGTTCGATGCGCTCATCCAGCATTTTGACATATCCCCCCAAGGGGATAAGTGCGATGACAAACTCTGTACCCTGCTTATCTGTTCGTTTCCACAATGCCTTGCCGAAACCAATAGAGAAGCGGTCAACACGGACGCCACAACGCCGGGCAACCCAAAAATGGCCAAACTCGTGCACCGTAATTAAAACCCCAAGTGCAACGATAAAAGCAGCCAGATTCCAGAGTATGCTGAGCATAAGACCTTCCGTTAAATCGTCCTGAATACTAACAACAGGAGACAGGCAAAAACAGGAACTGCCGCCGTCAAACTGTCGATACGGTCGAGAATACCGCCATGACCGGGAATCAATGACCCACTGTCTTTGATACCCGCTTCGCGTTTAAACATACTTTCTGTTAAATCACCCAGCACAGAAGCCAGCGCAGCGATTACAGAACACGTTAGCAAAGTGACCGGCGCAACGTCCAGATGGGCAAGTGCACCGAATACCCACGCAATCACAGCAGATGTCAGCAAACCACCAATAAACCCTTGCCACGTTTTTCCAGGGGACACTTTGGGTGCCAGCTTATGTTTGCCAAACAGTTTGCCAAACATATAAGCCCCTGAGTCTGCGCCCCAAACCAGGAACATGACATACAGCAACCAGACAGAACCAGCATAATGGTTGTCATCATAATGCCAGGAACGCAGAACTACCATGCCCCAGAAAAATGGGACGATGGTGGCAACCCCGAAGCACAGGCGCAATATGTGTGAGCGCCGCCAGACAGAAGCCGAAGCTGGGTAACTTAATACCAATAGCAATGCAACACACCACCAGCCCAGGGAAAGCCAAAGCCACCCTTCAATCAACGGGATATGCGTATTATGTCGATATTCCGGTAAAAGAAACAACATCAGGGCTAAAAGCAGCCCACATAATACCGCCAACCAGACACGCTGTGAGCGGCTTTTAAAACCACTCAATTGCCCCCACTCCCAGGCAGCAAGCATACAAACAACTAGCGTTACAATGGCAAAACCTGCTGGCGGTAGCCAGAATAGCGCAGCAATGACGACCGGTATTAAAATAAATGCGGAAATCAGGCGATACTTCAGCAAAAGCAACCCCCATCAGGCCTTTTCGCCATCCGGTGCTGTACCGCCATAACGACGTTCCCTGCTCGCAAAGGCATTCAGTGCACCTTCAAAATCTTGTTCATCGAAATCAGGCCAAAGCACTTCGGTAAAGTAAAGTTCAGCATAGGCTATCTGCCACAGCAAAAAATTACTGATCCGGTGTTCTCCACCTGTCCTAATCACTAAATCCACGGGGGACAACTCATTCATACAAATCTGCTGTCCCAGCATGGCTTCATCAATTTGCTCAGGGAGAACCTCACCTGACTGAACGCGCGCAGCAAGCGCTTTCACTCCCTGAATGATATCCCAGCGGCCACCATAATTAGCAGCAATGTTCAACGTTAGCCCAGAATTCTGAGCGGTTAACGCTTCCGCTTTCCTGATTCGTTCCTGTAGCCGCGCATTAAATCGACTGGTGTCACCGATAACCCGCAAACGAACATTGTTGCGGTGCAGGTTTTTCACCTCGCTATCAAGTGCCCAGATGAACAATTCCATTAATGCACTGACTTCTTGTGCTGGGCGGTTCCAGTTTTCACTACTGAACGCGTAAAGCGTCAATGCATCCAGACCGCTATTTGCAGCGAATGTAACAGCCCGACGAACCGATTTGGCACCGGCTTTATGGCCAAAGGCCCTCATTTTACCCTGACGTTTCGCCCAGCGCCCGTTACCATCCATAATGATGGCGACATGACGGGCACCATGTGCAGGCAAACTTTCGCTTAATGGTTGGTTAGCAGACAACATAACGCGTTTCATTCCCTAATCGGATTAAGCGGTTCTCAGGAATACTGATGCCTTTACGTAAAAAAGCCGTGCTCAATCACGGCTTACCCGATAAAAAAACAAGTACAGACGTTTATCGGGTGGCGCAGACTATATCACCTCAGCCTGATGCCCACAAATGGCACTGAATTTAGCGCGTGGATATTCCACCTCCTGACAACCCAATATGGTTAACCTGTTTACCAGCCAGTTCACGGGCACTTGCATCAATATCCAGCACTTCATCAACCGATAACGGCTCTCTGGCATTCAGATTATCCAGCACCGCCCGGTTAACCTGAGCAATATCTGTAAACCGAATACGGTTTGCAAGAAATGCAGCTACTGCAACTTCATTTGCTGCATTCAGTGCTGTTGTCGCTGCCTGGCCTTGTTGTGACGCATCAATAGCCAGGCGCAAGCAAGGATAACGCGAATAATCTGGCTGGCTGAAAGTCAGTTGGCTCAGGCGGCAAAAATCGAGGGGTTTCACGCCCGCATTTACACGGCCTGGCCACCCCATCGTATGGGCTATGGGTGTACGCATATCCGGCTCGCCCAATTGTGCCAGTACACTACCATCACGGTAACGCACCATTGAATGAATCACCGACTGAGGGTGAATCAAAACTTCCATTTGCTGTGCTGAGGCATTAAAAAGCCAGCGGGCTTCAATATACTCGAGTCCCTTATTCATCATTGTGGCCGAATCGACTGAAATCTTACGCCCCATAGACCAATTAGGATGACGACAAGCCTGGTCAGGCGTCATTATTTCAAGGTCATTCAGCGCGGTTTCACGAAAAGGCCCACCAGACCCGGTGAGAAGGATGGACGAAACACCATACTCCTCCAGTTCAGCGTATCCCAGATTTTGTTGTATTGGTTCCGGTAAACTCTGAAAAATAGCATTATGCTCACTGTCCACAGGCAACAATTGCGCACCATATTGTTGCACCGCATTCATGAAGAGCCGACCACATGTGACCAAAGATTCTTTGTTGGCGAGCAAAATCTGCTTACCTGCTTTTATTGCAGCAAGCGTTGGTAGCAACCCAGCAGCCCCAACAATTGCAGCCATAACCTGGTCAACATCATCAAGGGCCGCCATTTCACATGCTGCCTGCTGCCCGGACAAAACATCTGTTTTTATTCCCGCATCCTGCAGTTGCTGGCGCAGTGTTCTGGCACTATCTTCATCGCTCATTACTGCAAAGCGCGGGGTAAATTCCAGACATTGTTCAAACATACGTGCGACGTTCTTGCCAGCAACAAGCGCAGTAACAGAAAAATGTTGGGGATTATGGCGGATGACATCGAGGGTGCTACTACCCACTGACCCGGTGGACCCGAGAATAGTCAATTGCTTCATGCGTTGCCTGTTGTAGAACCGAGTGACCAGATACATCGTTACCTGACCTACTCCTGACTGCAGCAAACCTGCAGTACCCTCTCTTTCCGGCTCACAGGCTGAAAAGAGAAAATCACTGAATTGCCCTAAAACGATGCTGGCTTATCAGCCAGATTGCCTGTCGGCAAAGGCAGTCAGTGCCCAGAAACAAAGCGATACTGACAAAAAAGCCGTGAGTCAGACACGGCTTTTTCTTGCAGCGCTAAGTCATTAAATCAGAACTGCATCAGTTCAGCTTCTTTGTCAGCCAGTGCTGCATCAACTTTCTTGATTGCTGCATCAGTCAGTTTCTGAACATCGTCTTGAGAACGACGATCATCATCTTCACTGATCTCTTTCTCTTTCAGCAATGCCTTAACTTTATCGTTAGCATCACGACGCACGTTACGCACAGCAACACGTGCCTGTTCAGCGTCACCACGCACGACTTTGATCAAGTCTTTACGGCGTTCTTCTGTCAATGGCGGCAATGGCACGCGAATAACGCTCCCAGCTGAGTTCGGATTCAGCCCCAAATCTGAAGCCATAATCGCTTTTTCCACTGCCGGGCCCATAGTACGGTCAAATACAGTCAGAGCCAGAGTGCGGGAATCTTCCGCCACCACGTTTGCCAACTGGCGCAACGGGGTCGGTGTACCATAGTATTCAACCATGATACCGTCCAGCAGGCTGGGAGAAGCACGGCCTGTACGGACTTTACTAATTTGATTTTTAAATGCTTCAACGCATTTTTCCATACGCACTTCAGCATCTTTTCTGATGTCGTTAATCACGTTACGAATCCTTGAAAACTGGTTGTCAGGCAGACCACACTTCTGTTTCCTCCCACAGCTACTGTGGTTGAGCTAAGTATAGTCTCGTAAAATTCATGGCACCCGTATGGCTGCCTGTCGTCAAACAAACTTTTCTGGACTGAATGGTACCTTGATTCCGGCCCCAGGAACATTAGTCTGTAATCAAAGTGCCTTCTTTTTCACCCATAACCACCCGACGTAAGGCGCCCGGCTTGTTCATGTTGAAAACACGGATGGGTAATTTGTGATCGCGCGCAAGTGTAAATGCCGCAAGGTCCATCACTTTCAGTTCCCGGTCGAGAACATCATGATAAGACAATTGTTCATAAAGCGTCGCGGAAGGGTCTTTAACCGGGTCCGCAGAGAAAACGCCATCAACTTTAGTCGCTTTCAATACCACATCGGCTTCAATTTCAATACCACGCAAGCATGCGGCTGAGTCAGTAGTAAAGAAAGGATTCCCGGTACCTGCGGAAAAAATTACCACGCGGTTATTGCGTAACAAGCTGATTGCTTCTGCCCAGCTATAGTTATCACACACACCATTGAGCGGAATAGCTGACATTAAACGGGCATTAACATAAGCACGATGCAAAGCGTCACGCATAGCCAGGCCATTCATTACTGTCGCCAGCATCCCCATATGGTCACCAACCACACGGTTCATTCCAGCCTGCGCCAGTCCGGCACCGCGGAATAAGTTACCGCCGCCGATGACTACCCCGACCTGGATCCCCAGTTCAACCAATTCTTTGATCTCCTGAGCCATACGATCCAGTATGCTCGCGTCAATACCGAAGCCTTCCGCTCCTTGCAGTGCTTCCCCGCTCAATTTGAGCAGAATGCGCTTATAGACAGGTTTTGCGTTGGTAGCCATGTTTCTTTCCTGGGACAGTAAACAAATGGAATGGATAATATGGTGACAATATTTGCCATATTTCAGGACGGCGGACATCAGAGCAGGCCGATTTTTACCAGCCACATCAATATTCTGCTATTTCGCCGGACAAGTGCCATCCTGCTGTCATGCTTTTCCCTGCCGGTTGCAGGCATTATCACATTTTTTTAGGGTGGCTTAGTTCTGAAAATGACAGATACAAAAAGGAGCCGCACTAAGGCGGCTCCTCCTGGCATTATGAGCTTTTGGACATTGCTGCAACTTCAGCAGCGAAGTCAACTTCTGCTTTCTCAATGCCTTCACCCACTTCAAAGCGGATGAAACCTGTTACGTCAGCGTTGTGCTCTTTCAGCAACTGACCAACAGTTTTGCTCGGATCCATTACGAAGTGCTGACCAGTCAGAGAGATCTCACCGGTGAACTTACGCATACGGCCTTCAACCATTTTCTCAGCGATTTCACGCGGTTTGCCAGACTGCATGGCAATATCCAGCTGAATCTGATGTTCATGGCTTACTACGTCAGCAGGTACATCTTCTGGTTTAACGTATTCTGGTTTGCTGGCAGCAACGTGCATAGCAATGTGTTTAACCAGTTCGTCATCCGCACCAGTTGCTGCAACCATAACACCGATACGGGCACCGTGCAGGTAAGAACCCAGAACATCACCTTCGATAACAGAAACACGGCGGATGTTGATGTTTTCACCAATTTTAGCAACCAGTGCAGTACGCTGTTCTTCGAACTGCGCTTTCAGAACTTCAACATCGGAAACACGGCCAGCCAGGGCTGCTGCCAGAACTTCTTCGCCGAATGCTTTAAAGCCAGCATCTTTAGCAACGAAGTCAGTTTCGCAGTTCAGTTCCAGAACGAGACCAAATTTGCCATCGATAGCAGTCAGGATAACGCCTTCAGCAGCAACACGACCTGCTTTTTTAGCGGCTTTTGCCTGACCAGATTTACGCATGTTATCGATTGCCAGTTCGATGTCGCCATTAGCTTCGACCAGCGCTTTTTTACATTCCATCATGCCTGCGCCAGTACGTTCGCGCAGCTCTTTTACCAGAGAAGCAGTAATTTCTGCCATTTTCTAATCCTCGGTTATCTCGTGCGGGGAGATATACCCTGCATGTTGAAGCCACACCCGGCACCTGTAACAGGCGCGTTCCGATGTGTTTTAACACACCACTGTGACACCAATGCAAATGGGTATAGCGTTCAGCTTATCTGGCTTTATAAAGCCGGACAGGCCGGACTCAAACAAAAAAGGGAGCCTGAGACAGGCCCCCTAACCAAACTATTCATACCTGGTTAATAAGGGCTCTTAAAGAGCGAACCTTATTATTCAGCTTCTACGAAGCTTTCTTCCGCCTGAGTAGCCAGATCCTGAGAACGGCCTTCACGTACGGTTGCAGCTACTGCGCCCAGGTACAGGCTGACAGCACGGATTGCATCGTCGTTACCCGGGATAACGAAATCAACACCATCCGGATCAGAGTTGGTATCAACGATAGCAAATACCGGAATGCCCAGGTTGTTTGCTTCTTTGATAGCGATGTGTTCGTGATCAGCGTCGATAACAAACAGTGCGTCCGGCAGGCCGCCCATATCTTTGATACCGCCCAGGCTGTTTTCCAGCTTGTCCAGTTCACGAGTACGCATCAGCGCTTCTTTTTTGGTCAGCTTGTCGAAGGTACCGTCTTGAGACTGAGTTTCCAGGTCTTTCAGACGTTTGATGGACTGACGAACAGTTTTCCAGTTAGTCAGCATACCGCCCAGCCAGCGATGGTTCACGAAGAACTGGTCGCAGCTCAGAGCAGAGTCTTTTACCGCTTCGCTTGCAGCGCGTTTTGTACCAACGAACAGAATCTTACCTTTACGGGAAGAAATTTTGCTCAGCTCAGCCAAAGCTTCGTTGAACATCGGTACAGTTTTCTCAAGGTTGATGATGTGAACTTTGTTACGCGCACCGAAGATGAACGGTTTCATTTTCGGGTTCCAGTAACGGGTCTGGTGACCGAAGTGAACACCAGCCTTGAGCATGTCGCGCATGGAAACAGTTGCCATGTTTTAAAACCTCTATATTAAAGTTGGGGTTATGCCTCCACGTATCCCATATTACCGACCCCGAAGAGCACCCCGGAATATGTGCCGATACGTGTGTGTTATACACAAAGTGAGATTGAAATCTTCCGTAGCCCATTTTTGACACGGAAGTCCGGCGCGCTTTATACCATAAATGGGGCAAGGACTCCAATAGTTGTTGCCTGGTTCTTTACTTCGTCATTCCCGATTTGGCACTCCCTCGCCTGCCCTGATAACATTAACGTTACTTTCTTTAATTATTGCCGAAATTCCGGCATCTGCGGACCTGATTAATGGCTATTTCAATTAAGACTCCTGAAGACATCGAAAAAATGCGCGTTGCCGGCCGACTGGCTGCCGACGTTCTTGAAATGATTGAACCTCATGTAAAACCGGGTATTACTACAGGGGAACTGGATCGTATCTGCGATGATTACATCGTCAATCATCAAAAAGCGATATCAGCTTGTCTGGGCTACCACGGCTACCCAAAATCTGTCTGTATCTCTGTCAATGAAGTGGTATGCCACGGCATCCCAAGTGAAGACAAAACATTAAAAGATGGGGATATTGTTAATATTGACGTAACCGTAATTAAAGATGAATTCCACGGCGATACATCCAAAATGTTTATTGTCGGGAAACCGACCATCCTGGGTGAACGCCTGTGCCGTATTACCCAAGAGAGTTTGTATCTGGGCTTGCGCATGGTTAAACCCGGTATTCGCCTGCGTACCATCGGCGCAGCAATCCAGAAATTTGTTGAAGCGGAAGGTTACTCCGTTGTGCGTGAATACTGTGGTCATGGTATCGGGCGTGTTTTCCACGAAGAACCCCAGGTACTGCACTATGATGCAGATGACGGTGGTGTAGTGCTGAAAACCGGTATGACCTTTACCATTGAACCGATGGTGAATGCAGGTGATTACCGTATCCGGACCATGAAAGATGGCTGGACAGTAAAAACCAAAGACAGAAGCTTGTCTGCCCAATATGAGCATACTATTGTGGTGACAGATAACGGCTGCGAAATTCTTACGTTGCGTAAAGATGACACCATCCCCAACATTATTTCGCACGATGAATAAGTGATTAACCGGCATAAGCCGCTTTTCATTACTCTCAGGCCGGCGCACTCGCCGGCTTTTTTATGGGCACCACATATGACCAATAGTTTTCCCGAGCAGTATATCGAGCCAAACCTCCCTTTACTCCCAGGTCAACCTGATTACCCTTCATCCTGGCCCGGTGAGCAACTGGAATGCCAGCCCATAAAAAGTGCTTTAGATACTTTTCAGCAATGGTTAGGCAGCGCGTTTGACGAAGGCGTATCTGTCGAAAATCTGGTTGCCGCCCGTACTGAATTCATTGATCAACTTCTGGAACGCCTCTGGTCCCATTTTGGTTTTGATACTATCGCCAATACAGCACTGGTTGCTGTGGGGGGTTATGGGCGAGGTGAATTGCATCCACTATCGGATATCGACCTGTTGGTATTGAGCCGTGAACGTCTTCCTGAAGAGCAGTCGCAAAAAATCGGTGAACTGCTGACACTGCTCTGGGATATCAAGCTCGAAGTGGGCCATAGCGTACGCAGCCTTGAAGAGTGTCTGCTCGAAGGGCTGTCCGACCTGACTATTGCCACAAACCTGATTGAATCACGGCTGCTGACAGGCGATGTAGCTCTGTTTCTCGAATTGCAAAAACAAGTCTTCAGTGATGGATTCTGGCCATCGGAAAAGTTTTTCGCGGCTAAAATTGATGAACAAAATGAACGCCATCAACGTTACCATGGCACCAGTTATAACCTGGAGCCTGATATTAAAAGCAGCCCTGGTGGTTTGCGAGATATCCAAACGCTGCAATGGGTAGCACGCCGCCATTTTGGTGCCACATCCATGAATGAAATGCTCGGGTTTGGTTTTCTGACTGAAGCCGAACGTGACGAACTGAATGAATGCCAGCACATTCTGTGGCGTATCCGTTTTGCGCTACATCTGGAACTGAACCGCTACGATAACCGGCTGCTGTTCGATCGTCAGCTCAGTGTTGCCCAGCGATTAAAATACCAAGGCGAAGGCAATGAGCCAGTCGAGCACATGATGAAAGATTTTTATCGTGCAACCCGGCATGTCAGCGAACTTAACCAGATGCTTTTACAACTGTTTGATGAAGCAATCCTTGCGCTTGATGCAAATGAAAAACCGCGCCCTCTGGATGATGATTTTCAACTACGCGGTACTCTGATTGATTTACGCGACGACACCCTTTTTCTAAAAGACCCCTGCGCTATTCTGCGCATGTTTTATACCATGGTGCGTAACCGGGAAATTACCGGTATCTATTCAACCACTTTGCGCCATTTGCGCCATGCCCGACGCCACCTGAATGAACCCTTGTGCTATAAAGCAGAAGCGCGTGAACTATTTCTGGTAATGCTCCGTCATCCCGGTGCTGTCAGTCGCGGGTTGGTTCCCATGCATCGTTACAGTGTTTTGTCCGCTTATATGCCACAGTGGTCACATATTGTTGGGCAAATGCAGTTCGACTTGTTCCATGCCTATACAGTTGATGAACACACACTTCGTGTACTGCAAAAACTGGAGAGTTTTTCCCAAGAAGAGACTCGCCAGCGCCACCCATTATGTGTTGAATTATGGCCACGGCTCTCCCATCCTGAACTTATTCTGATTGCCGCACTGTTTCACGATATCGCCAAAGGCCGGGGCGGTGACCACTCCATACTGGGTGCGCAGGATGTTATCAAATTCGCTGAACTCCATGGGCTTAACTCAAGGGAGAGCCAGCTAATCGCCTGGCTGGTGCGCCAGCATTTGTTGATGTCCGTTACTGCACAGCGCCGGGATATCCAGGACCCAGAAGTCATTATTCAGTTTGCCGAAGAAGTCCAGACAGAAAACCGCTTACGTTACCTGGTTTGTCTTACTGTCGCCGATATCTGTGCCACCAACGAAACACTGTGGAATAGTTGGAAGCAGAGTCTGATTCGTGAACTCTATTTTGCCACCGAAAAACAACTGCGCAGGGGTATGCAAAATACTCCTGATATGCGTGAGCGGGTACGTAACCACCAGGCTCAGGCATTGGCTCTATTGCGCATGGAAAATATCGACGAAGAAGCATTACATAAGATTTGGGCGCGTTGCCGGGCCAGTTATTTTGTTCGCCACTCCCCAAATCAACTGGCATGGCATGCACGCCATTTGCTTCAACACGATTTAACCCAGCCGATGATTTTACTCAGCCCACAGGCAACACGCGGGGGCACTGAAATCTTTATCTGGAGCCCGGACCGCCCGTATCTGTTTGCCGCGGTGTGCGCCGAACTTGACCGGCGCAACCTCAGTGTTCACGATGCACAAATTTTCACCACACGCGATGGTATGGCAATGGACAGTTTTATCGTGCTGGAACCCGATGGCACCCCGCTGTCACCTGACAGACACGAAGCCATTCATTTAGGGCTGGAGCAAACTGTTAATCAGCGTACCTGGCAGCCCCCTCAACCGCGCCGCCAGCCAGCCCGTCTGCGCCATTTTACTGTAGATACAGAAGTAAACTTTTTGCCAACCCATACAGACAGGCGCACATTTATTGAACTCATCGCGTTAGACCAACCCGGTTTGTTAGCCATTGTGGGCCAGGTCTTTGCCGATTTAGGTATTTCACTACATGGTGCACGCATCACCACTATCGGCGAACGTGTCGAAGATTTATTTATTGTTGCCACCAGTGAGCGGCGGGCACTGGACGCCAGTCTGCAACAAGAAGTGCAACAACGGTTGACAGAAGGCCTCAATCCAAACGATAAAGTGTAGTGAAATTTTTTTCATGTCATTCACATAAAACATCAGGAAATGATTAACAATGCAGCAGCTACAGAACATTATTGAGTCCGCGTTTGAGCGCCGTGCAGATATTACGCCGGTAAATGTAGATACGGTTACCCGTGAAGCAATTAACCAGGTGATTTCACTGCTCGACAGCGGCGCGCTGCGCGTTGCGGAAAAGATTGACGGCCAGTGGGTAACACACCAATGGCTCAAGAAAGCTGTGCTGCTTTCTTTCCGTATTAACGACAACCAGGTCATCGAGGGTGCCGAAACGCGCTTCTATGACAAAGTGCCGATGAAATTCGCCGATTACGACGAAGCGCGCTTCCAGAAAGAAGGTTTCCGTGTTGTGCCGCCGGCAGCCGTTCGCCAGGGTGCATTTATCGCCCGCAACACTGTACTGATGCCTTCTTATGTCAATATCGGTGCTTATGTTGATGAAGGCACTATGGTAGATACCTGGGCCACTGTTGGCTCTTGTGCGCAAATTGGTAAAAACGTGCACCTGTCTGGTGGTGTGGGTATTGGTGGCGTTCTGGAACCTTTGCAAGCAAACCCAACTATTATTGAAGATAACTGCTTTATCGGTGCCCGTTCAGAAGTTGTTGAAGGGGTTATCGTTGAAGAAGGCTCAGTGATTTCTATGGGCGTCTTTATTGGTCAAAGCACGCGTATTTATGATCGTGAAACCGGTGAAGTTCACTATGGACGCGTGCCTGCTGGCTCCGTAGTAGTTTCAGGCAACCTGCCATCCAAAGATGGTAAATACAGCCTGTACTGTGCGGTTATCGTGAAGAAAGTAGACGCTAAAACCCGTGGCAAAGTGGGTATTAACGAGTTACTGCGTACTATCGACTAATTGCGGTAATAAAAAGGCAGGGGAACCTGCCTTTTTTGTGTCTGGCACTGGCGGAAATACTTTTTTTCGTTAATTATCTAATAGTTATTTATTCGCTGAGGGTACCGCTATGTACGATAATCTGAAAAGCCTGGGTATTACCAATCCTGATGAAATTGATCGTTACAGCCTCCGGCAGGAAGCGAATAATGATATTTTGAAGATCTATTTTCATAAGGACAAAGGCGAGTTCTTCGCTAAAAGCGTTAAATTTAAATACCCGCGCCAGCGTAAAACAGTTGTGTCAGACAGTGTGGGTCAGGGTTATAAAGAGATTCAGGAAATCAGCCCAAATCTCCGCTACGTTATTGATGAGTTGGATCAAATTTGCCAGCGTGATCGCAGTGAAGTCGATCTGAAAAGAAAAATTCTTGACGATCTGCGCCATCTTGAGAATGTTGTTGCCAATAAGATCAGCGAAATCGAAGCAGATCTGGACAAACTCACCCGTAAATAACCTTCCGGGCTGGCGCTATGCCAGCCTTTTTAGCCATGCTGTTCATCCAGCTGCAATGCAATATACAACAGTAACCGGTCGTCAAAACTACTTAAATCAAGCCCAGTAAGTTCCGCAATCCTGTTAAGCCGGTACTCTAACGTATTACGGTGAATAAACAGAGATTTGGATGTTGCCAGCGGCTGTACGTTATGGCGAAACCAGGCAGTTAACGTGCGACGTAACAACCCGTTATTATCCATTGCTCTAAGCTTTTCCAACGGGCGGGCAAGTTCATTTGCCTGCCAGCCACCACGCAAACTGTCGAGCAACACTGGCAGCATCAAATCCTGGTAGAAATAGCTGCGGCTGTCTGGCATACGCTGTTTACCCACCATCATGGTGGTGCGCGCAGTCCGATAAGAGCGGGCAATGCTACCTTCTCCGGTAAAATAGTTTCCCAGAGCGACGCGAAAACGAAGTTGGCCATTTTCTTTCATTCGCGATAGTAGTACATCAACCCGACGCCGGTGATCATCAGCATCCCAACGGCCAAACTGATTCAGTGCCGGTTTTAGTACCACCATTTCACTCAGCGAGACAATCGCCACCAGGTTATTCCGCTCTGGTGTGGTTAATGCAGTTTGCAGTTGTTGTAGCTCATCCATTGCAGAGTCCACTCCCAACTGCCCACTATCAACTTCAACGACAGCCACCACTCTGGGCATAGTCAGGTCAATACCCAACCGCTGCGCCCACTCGCTTAATGCAGGCGTAATGGTTTCTGCCTGAACCAAATTCATCACCAGTTCTTCACGCAAACGGCTGTCTTGTGCCAAAAGGTGCATCAGGCGTGACTGCTCCAGCATCATCTCTGCCGTCATGCACACCAGCTCGCCATACTTACGCAGGTTTTCTGGCTCACCTGTCAGGCCGATTACTCCGACTATCTCACCCTCAAGGCGCAGAGGTAAATTGATCCCCTCCCGGACACCATGTAAATGGCGGGCAACGGCATTATCAATATCGACAACGCGCCCCTGGGACAATACTAATAAAGCCCCTTCGTGCAATTCCCCAATACGCTCCTGGTCGCCACTACCAATGATTCGCCCACGCGCATCCATCACGTTGATATTTGTATCAATTATTTTCATGGTGCGAGCGACTATCTCTTGCGCCATTCTCGTATCAAAGTGCCAGCCTGCCATTTTCGCCGCCTCCTGTACGTCATCGGCACAGCATAATGAAGACAGTAACGCCTTGCATTGGGCAAATGACCAATTCACCAGGAAATAATACAGAGTTGTGTAAAAGCTCACAAAAAAAGGCCGCATAAGCGGCCTTTCACTCGGAAAAGTAGAGCTGTTACTGGAGAAGCAGATAGATGGAGCTGTCTCCACGCTGAATATTCAACGCCAGCACGCTCGGTTTGCTTTCCAGAATCTTACGTAATTCAGCAATATTGTTGACTGGTTGCTGATTAGCACCAACGATGATATCGCCTTTCTTCAGGCCAATACGTGCTGCCTGAGAGCCAGCTTTCACACTGTTGACCACAACACCTTTATCTTTACCAGCCCGATTGCTCATCTCCGCACCTTCAATACCACTGAAGATACTTGAGGAATCCACCTGATTTTGGCTGCTTTGCTGTAGTTCAACATTCACGTCAATGCGCTTACCTTCACGCAGCAAGCCCAGCTTCATTTTACTGCCTACTGGCATAGAGCCAATTTCAGCACGCAACGCAGCGAAACTGTTAATCGGTTTATCGTTCATAGAGACAATCACGTCTCCGGCTTTAATACCTGCTTTAGCTGCAGAGGAGTTCGGCAAGACCTGGCTTACGAAGGCACCACGCTGCGCGTCGACTTTCATTGCCTTGGCCAGTTCAGAATTCAGCTCTGTCCCCATAATACCCAGTTCACCACGGCGCACTTGCCCGTACTGAATCATTTGAGCTGTCAGGTTTTTCACCATATTACTCGGGATGGCAAAACCAATACCGATGTTACCGCCATCTGGCGCCAGAATAGCGGTGTTAATACCAATTAACTCGCCCTTCAGGTTAACCAGCGCACCACCAGAGTTCCCACGGTTAATGGCAGCATCAGTCTGAATGAAGTTTTCATAATTTTCGACATTCAACCCACTACGCCCCAGTGCAGAAACAATACCTGACGTTACAGTCTCGCCCAAGCCATAAGGGTTACCGATTGCCACGGTGTAATCACCAACCCGTAAATTATCGGAATCAGCAATTTTAATTGCTGTCAGGTTTTTCGGATCCTTCAGTTGGATTAAGGCAATATCTGAGCGCGGATCTTTCCCAACCACTTTTGCGTCAAACCGGCGGCCATCGCTCAGTTGTACTTTAATTGACGTTGCATTTTCAACAACATGGTTATTGGTTACTACATAGCCTTTAGCTGCATCAATAATGACACCGGAACCCAGCGCCATAAATTTCTGCTGCTGGCCACTATCTGCACCACCGCCATCTCCACCACCCTGGCAGAAAGGTGAGTTCTGGAATGGCGAACCATCCTGGCAGAACGGCGAGTTATCGCCAAAGAATTGCTGGAAGTTACGTGACATACGTGGTGTATTCACCGTGGTGCTGCCTTCAACATTAATACTGACGACAGAAGGCATAATTTTTTCCAGCATAGGTGCCAGACTGGGCATTTCTTGCGAAGTAGATGCAGAAGAGGTTTCCGCTGCCAGCGCAGTTACCGGATTTAATGCCAGGCCGAGGCTCAGCGCCAGGGCGCTCAATGCTAGTGTCGTTTTTTTCATATGGCTCATTCTCAAATTAAGCAGGTAATACAACGTTGCTGTGTCGTGGTTATCAGAGTCATATTTATAGCGTTAAGTTCCACGACAGCGTTTTCACAAAAGTAAAAAAGTATTGTGCATCTTTACAAAACTCACTGCTATTATTCCACGGCCATCAGACGCCGGTATTCATCCCACGCATACAAATCTGTCATGCCACTGATATAGTCCTGAATAAGCCGGCAACGGTAATAGAACTCCCAAACAGGATATTCTGGCTGTGTCTTATCCAGTTTCTCAATTGCTTCCTGATACGCCATACAATGCTTGCTGGAAAGCTTATGAAATAACCTGCTTTCTATTGGCAAATGGCGTACATTTCCCCCAGAAACCAATAAATGGAAATCAGCAAGGGGTAACAGAAGTAATGGCCGGTAAATATCCAGCAACCCACTGATCACTCGGTAACCCTGTAATTCAAGTTGTTCAACATCCGGGTGAGAAAAAACGTGCCGCATGGCAACGTGTTTAAACATGCCAAGTAAACGGCTGTACGGGCTATCATCTTCTAATAATGCATGATTAAAATGTCCAGGGTATATTTCTGGCAAGTTATCAATAAACCGACGGGCAGCATGTGGCACCAGTTTGCTGAGAGTATTAACGCGTAAATACATAAAAAATACGTCTTCGGCTCCACTTCGCACTTTCCCTGCCTGTGATTTCTCCCAGGCGTCTTCCACAACCAACGAAAATAAATCGCCAGTGTCATGGGCTCCCCAGGCAGTAGACAGGTGCTGGTAAAGTTGTTCGAGGCTAAAAATACGCTTTTCTACAGCATCTTCTAAATCAGCGACACAATAAGAAATATCATCGGCGGCTTCCATTATCCATGTGAGCGGGAAACGACAATTTTCCTGAAGTGAAAGTTCTTTACGTAACCGTACAATATAATTCGCTTCTGAAAGATAAAACCCCGGCTTCTTCATTAAATAATGGAAACCTTCTGGTGCCGGGCTGCTTTCCCAGGCTGGCCGGGTGTATTTTAAAATACACCCCATTTGTGCCCAAGTGAGATTCATGCGCATTAATGTATTAACCAGACGAATACCTTGAGCATTTCCTTCGAAATGGCACAAGTCGGTTATTACATGCTGACGCAGCGTATTCAGTGCTGTCTCGCCTTCCCTCAGGCACAAAACCTCAGCAGCACGCGCTTCTTTTCTCGGTATATCAGTTTCAGTACCAGGAAGCAGTCGTTGCCTGAACCAGTCATTGATGGCGGCTTCACCAAAATGACCAAACGGGGGATTACCGACGTCATGCATCAGGCACGCCATTTCAACAATACTTTCGAACGGCCCTGTCAGTTCACTTAACCCGTATTGATCCAGCAACCGGGCCTCTTTCAGGCGGCTGATCACTTCTTTAGCGATGTAGCGTCCCACCTGCTGCACTTCCATAGAATGGGTAAGACGGGTGCGCACCGCCGCATTACGCTCCAAAGGAAATACCTGTGTTTTTTGTTGTAACCGCCGAATGGCCGCTGAATTGATAATTCGCCCACGGTCACTTTCAAAAATCCGTTGGATTTCGTGTTCATTTTTTGTCCCTTCCGGGGAACGGAATTGACGATGCCAGTTTATTTTCTTTTGGAAATTGAACTCACCCATATCACCGCCTTAAAAGGGAAAAATAATCCGGTTAAATCCTGTTTGTCTGCCATGATAGACTATGTCTCTGAATACATCATTTAAACAGGTATAGCTATGAAAGCAGGCATCATTGGTGCAATGGAAGAAGAAGTTACGCTATTGCGTGACAAAATCGAAAACCGCCAGACAGTTGAACTGGCTGGTTGTGAAATCTATACCGGTACACTGAACGGCACCGAAGTCGCGCTGTTGAAATCCGGTATTGGTAAAGTATCTGCCGCTGTTGGCGCAACATTGCTGCTGGAACACTGCAAGCCTGATATCATTATTAATACCGGTTCAGCAGGCGGCCTGGCACCTACGTTGAAAGTGGGCGATATCGTGGTTTCAGACGAAGTTCGTTATCACGACGCCGATGTGACAGCATTTGGCTATGAATATGGCCAACTTCCTGGTTGCCCAGCTGGCTTTAAAGCGGATGAAAAGCTGGTTGAAGCTGCAGAACAATGCATCACTGAGTTGTCTCTCCACGCGGTACGCGGTCTGGTTGTCAGTGGCGATGCCTTCATCAATGGTTCCGTTGGTCTTGCAAAAATTCGCCATAACTTCCCGAAAGCAATTGCTGTAGAAATGGAAGCGACAGCTATTGGCCATGTCTGCCATAAATTCTCCGTACCTTTTGTTGTCGTGCGCGCTATTTCTGATGTGGCGGATCAACAATCGCACCTGAGCTTTGACGAGTTTCTGACTGTTGCAGCGAAACAATCTACTTTGCTGGTTGAGCGTCTGGTGCAAAAACTTGCTCAGGGTTAATCACCTGCTTCTACGTGTATTCTTTTTATTGCTCTTCCCGGCGTGGCTTATGGCCGCGCCGCGTGTTGTTACGCTCTCACCCGGCAACACCGAACTGGCTTTTGCCGCTGGGATAACGCCTGTCGCAGTCAGCGCCTGGTCTGATTACCCGCCAGCATCAAGGTCCATTGAACAGGTTGCAAACTGGCAAGGCATCAATATCGAACGTATTGTTGCATTAAAACCTGACCTGGTGGTTGCCTGGCAGGGAGCCAATGCCCAAAGGCAGGTAGATCAGTTGTCATCATTGGGCATTCATGTTCTGTGGCTTGACCCGCAGAATGTCTCTCAGGTTGCAGATGCCATTCGTCAGTTAGCAGCGTGGAGCCCCCACCCGGAACAGGCATCAAAAGCGGCAAATACGTTGATGTCAGAATTTACAATACTGAAGAAGCAATACGCAGGGACACCACACAAGCGAGTGTTTCTCCAGTTCGGCGGCCAACCCTTGTTTACCACAGGCCGGCACTCAATTCAGAACCAGGTTCTGCAGGTATGTGGGGGTGAAAATATTTTCGCCGACAGTGCCGTTCCCTGGCCGCAAGTTAGCCGTGAACAGGTTCTGGTTCGTAAACCTCAGGTTATCCTGATTACCGGCAATGAGGCACAAATCCCAAAAGTTGAACAATTTTGGCACAATCAACTTTCAGCGTCGGTAATTGCGGTAAATAACGACTGGTTTGAACGTGCAGGGCCACGTATTATCCTCGCCGCGCAGCAGATATGCACTGCGCTGGCTGGTCTGCCAGATGAAAGCAAGCCAGCACATTAAACTCTCCTGTGGGGTGGCCCACTGGAAAATGTTTTTGCTTAGGCATTAAGAGGAAAACCATGTTGGTGTACTGGCTGGATATCATCGGCACCGCTGTTTTTGCTATTTCAGGTGTTTTGTTGGCAGGCAAACTGCGTATGGACCCTTTTGGTGTACTGGTACTCGGGGTGGTAACAGCCATTGGGGGCGGCACAATACGTGACATGGCGCTGAATAACGGACCTGTCTTTTGGGTAAAAGACCCAACGGACCTGGTCGTGGCGATGGTTACGTGCATGCTGACCATTTTGTTAGTTCGCCAGCCCCGGCGTTTACCTAAGTGGATCCTGCCAGTGCTTGATGCCGTTGGCCTGGCCGTTTTCGTAGGGATTGGCGTGAATAAAGCTTTCGCAGCAAATACTGGCCCACTGGTTGCCATTTGTATGGGCGTGGTAACTGGCGTAGGCGGTGGGATTATTCGCGATGTTCTGGCACGGGAAGTACCGATGATCCTGAGAACTGAAATCTATGCAACAGCCTGTATTGTTGGCGGGATTGTCCATGCGACCGCCTATTACACTTTTGGCGTTCCCCTTGAAATTGCCAGTACGTCAGGAATGGTTATCACACTGGCTATACGCCTTGCCGCCATTCGCTGGCACCTGAAGCTACCCACCTTTGCCCTGAACGATAAAAACCCCTGACCAACCTGCATGGTTTCGAGCCAACCAAAACAATAACGCCGTGCAAGCGCACGGCGTCAGGCAAAGCAAAATTAAGCTGATTATCAGATACTGAAAGAAGAACCACAGCCACAGGTGCTTTTTGCATTGGGGTTGTTCACCACAAAACGGGAACCTTCCAGCCCTTCGGTATAGTCTACTGACCCACCAACCAGATACTGCAGACTCATTGGGTCAACAACCAACGCTACGCCTTGTTTCTCGATGGTCATATCGCCTTCGTTTATCTGGTCATCAAAGGTAAAGCCATATTGAAAACCACTGCAACCACCGCCGGTTATATACACACGCAACTTCAGATTCGGGTTCTCTTCATCCGCGATCAGACTTTTTACTTTATTTGCTGCTGCATCAGTAAACTGCAACGGCAGCGCGACATCATCACTCATTTTCTGCTCCCAACGAAGAAACAACTGACGCAAAACACAGCCTAAACTGGCCAATGGCTTCACACAAAGCGTAAATACACCAGCCTTGCGCCAGTACTTATTGGTGATTATCTAATACCCTGGTGAATCGTTCAAGTATTCTCCAGCGAAGCGGCCTGTGGTTGAGCCGATTTAGCCTGTGCATCCTGTTTTGCTAATGTACGCGCCAAAATAGAAGAATACAGCGGTTTTCCGCCTAAAAATTGTGCTAATAGCGTAGCGCCAAGACAAGTGATAATCATTGGCAAAATGAGCTGATAATTATCTGTCATCTCCAGCACCAGCACGATACCTGTCAGTGGTGCACGCACTGAAGCAGCAAACAGCGCCCCCATTCCAGCAATGGCAAATGTACCTGCTTCCAGATGGTAGCCAGGGAACCAGGCGGTACAGGCCATGCCATATGCTGTACCAAAGAGTGTGCCCAATGCCAGCATCGGAGCAAAAATACCACCAGGCGCACCAGAGCTAAAACACAATAACGTGGTAATAATGCGGGCAATAAAGATAAATAACAGAGTTCCTACGGCATAGTTTCCTGCTGCAGCAATAGGGATTAGATTAAAGCCGCCACCAGCTGCTTCAGGTTCAATAAACCCCAGGACACCACACACACCACCCAGTATCCCACCGATCAGTACCCATTTTTTTGTTTCACCACCATGTAAGCGTTGAAACATATCCTGAGTACGAAAAATAAGTGAGTTAAAAATCGGGCCAACAATCCCGAAGACCATGCCCAGAATGAGGTATAGCCATAATGTATTGACCGGCGCCACACTGAGCTTACCCACTTCGATTACCGATACTTCTCCATTGAAATAACGGAAAACAATCGTGGACATAATCACGCCAATAAATACGGCTTTAATCGAAATCAGGCTGTAACGGAATTGCGGACGCATCTCTTCAATAATGAATAAGATCCCCGCCAGTGGCGCATTAAAGGCTGCTGATAACCCGGCTGCTGCCCCAGTTGCCAGCAATGTATGGCGAGACTCAGCACCACGAATACGGAATATATCGAGCACCATGCGCCCAATATTCCCACCCAGTTGCACAGTCGGCCCTTCACGCCCAAGCACCATACCGGCACCCAGCGTACCCAGGCCACCAATAAATTTCACTGGAATGACTCGCCACCAGCGCACTGGACGCAACTCCTCAAGCGCACCTTCTATTTCCGGAATACCTGAACCACCGGCTTCCTGGGCAAAACGACGAACCAGCCAATACCCCACCATCGCCAGTAATGCTGAGGCAATAAACGCCAGCGGCCATACCAGAAAATGAGAATCAGCAAAATTGAGTAGCATGCTAACCCGGTAATGTAATACCCAATTAACAGCTTTCTCAAAACCAACCCCGGCAAGACCAGCCAGGGTACCTACAACAGCGGCCATAATGAGAACTGCAAGTGGCGTTTTGTCCCGCCTTACCAGACGGCGAACCATGTCGCCGCGCCGTAACCGAATAATCTGTTGTGCTTCAAAAGAAGGTGTTTCAGGTTTCATGAGTTATCAGTGCGATTAGTAATACAAATGAGGCAGCATTTTACCTGCCCCGCTCAGGTTAGTCCTGTCCAAAATCAATACATAATGTGTTGTTTTAATCGGGCAAAACTTTCATAACGTTGACCGAATCACTTAGAATGACCCGCACGCTTACATATACCCTTCAGGAGTCCGTTGATGAGTAAGTCAGAAAACTTATATGCCACAGCCAGAGAATTGATCCCTGGTGGCGTCAATTCCCCCGTCCGCGCTTTTACAGGCGTAGGCGGTGTACCGCTGTTTATCGAACGTGCTGACGGGGCCAGACTCTACGACGCCGATGGCAAAGCCTATATTGACTACGTGGGTTCCTGGGGGCCAATGGTGCTTGGCCATAATCACCCGGCTATCCGTAATGCGGTGATCGAAGCAGCTCAACGAGGATTGAGCTTTGGTGCGCCAACCGAAATGGAAGTTAAGATGGCGCAACTGGTGACTGAGTTAGTCCCAACCATGGATATGGTTCGTATGGTTAACTCAGGAACGGAAGCAACAATGAGCGCAATCCGCCTTGCTCGAGGGTACACCGGACGCGATAAGCTAATCAAGTTTGAAGGTTGTTATCATGGGCATGCAGACTGCCTGTTGGTAAAAGCAGGATCTGGGGCACTCACCCTCGGGCAGCCTAATTCCCCTGGTGTTCCGGCTGATTTTGCACGTCATACACTGACCTGTACTTATAATTCGCTGGACTCAGTACGCGCTACATTTGAGCAATATCCCAACGAAATCGCCTGTATTATCGTTGAGCCTGTCGCTGGCAATATGAACTGTGTCCCGCCTCTGCCTGAGTTTCTACCCGGCCTGCGCGCACTGTGCGATGAGTTTGGCGCATTACTGATAATTGATGAAGTGATGACAGGATTCCGTGTTGCGCTGGCAGGCGCTCAGTCTTACTACAATGTAGAACCAGACTTAACCTGCCTTGGTAAAATCATTGGTGGCGGTATGCCTGTCGGTGCGTTTGGGGGGCGGCGAGAAATTATGGAAGCGCTGGCACCAACCGGGCCGGTATACCAGGCAGGAACACTTTCTGGTAACCCTATTGCGATGGCAGCAGGTTATGCCTGTCTGACTGAAGTAGCACAACCCGGCGTACATGAAACACTGGATGCCCTAACAACACAACTGGCTGAAGGCCTCAAAGAGGCGGCGGACCAGGCTGGTATTCCTTTTGTAGTAAACCACGTAGGGGGTATGTTTGGCCTGTTCTTCACGGATGCGCCAGCTGTCACCTGCTACCAGGATGTAATGGCTTGTGATGTTGAACGATTTAAACGTTTCTTCCATCTGATGCTTGAAGGCGGGATTTATCTGGCGCCTTCTGCGTTTGAAGCGGGCTTCATGTCTGTAGCTCACACACCGGAAGACATTAATGCCACCATTGATGTTGCCCGTAATGCATTTGCACAACTCGCCTGATTGCCGTTTTTTGTAACCTCGTAAAGCACAGTGCGAACAGACAGCCCGGCTCACTGGCCGGGCTGTCTCCACTGGTTAATGAGTTTGCTTGCGTAGTAAGTAAACAAAATAGGGAGCCCCAATGAAAGTCGCAAGCAACCCGGCGGGAACCTGATAAGGGAACAATAACATTCGGCCCAGCCAGTCAGCAGACATCATCAACAACCCACCTAACAGTGCTGCAATGACCAGTTGCGGGAATGTTCTGCGAAATCCCATCATGCGAGTGATATGCGGAGCCATCAACCCGACAAAACTTAATGGCCCTATGGTCAGCGTTGCTGCTGCAGTCAGCGCTGCTGCCAACAATAGCAACCCAATACGCACAGGTGTCAGAGCCAACCCTACCGAGCGTGACATTTCACTTCCCAGCGGGAGTACAGTCAACCAGCGCCTGCACAGTGGTGTAAATGCTAAAAGCACAACCATGATTACAGTTGCCCGGACAGCCTGCTCTGCAGAGACATTATAAGTTGAACCAGAAAGCCATGTAAGAACTTGTGCCATACGGGGGTCACCGCTTGCCTGAAGCATCATCAACAGCATTGTAAAAGCAGTGCTGAGCGCCATCCCAGCCAGCAGCATACGTTGCGGGGAAAAGCCCCCTTTCCCGGCAACTAACAAAATCACCACCAATGTAGCTGCTGCGCCAAGGCACCCGGCTGGCAACAACCAGGCAAACGCATCTCCTGGAACAAAGAACAGCATTAACACCACGCCGAATGCGGCCCCAGAGCTGATACCCAGTACCTCGGGGCTTGCCATGCCATTCCCCGTAAGACGCTGAATAATACAACCAGCAACAGCCAGCATACACCCGGCACTCAGGGCAGATAACACTCGGGGCCAGCGCCAGAACAACAGTGTGTCCAGCTCATGCCCTGTGGCAAAGAACCAGCCATGGCTGTCGCGCCCCAAAGATAACGCCACCCCCGCCAGTAATAACAAGATGCCAGCGCCAACCAGAGCAAACCACACAACATGTTGGCGCTCCGGGGTCACACTGTCGCCCTGAGCTAAAGACGGTGCGTTCAGTGAACGCAGGCGTGGCAGTAGCCATAATAACAATGGTGCGCCAATCAACGACGTAATGGTACCGGTTGATATTTCACGCCATTCCCGGGTCAATAACACAATAACCTGGTCTGATAACCATAAAATCAACGCACCGATCAATGGTGCAAGCAACAGGCGACTGGTCAGCCTGCGGGCACCCAACAGTTTTGCCAGCAACGGCGCAAACAACCCAATAAAGCCAATAATCCCGACGGCATTCACAAGCATTGCACTAATGCCAATCGCCAGAATCAATGTGCAAAAACGGGCCAGTGATAACATCAACCCCAAATTACGGGCAACACCATCATCCAACCCCAATAAGGTTAACGGGCGTAGCAATAACAAGGTCAGTAATATCCCAACGGCAAGAACTGGCCATAATCGGGTAACGCCCAGCCAGTCGGTCTGGTTCAGCGCACCTGTGCTCCACAAAAACATACTCTGTAAGTCATCATGGTGAAAAATAACCAAAAGCTGGTTCACTGCACCGCAATACAGGCTGACCACCAGCCCCGCCAGAATAAGCGTAACCGGTGACAAGCGCTTGCCCCAGGCGACACCAAAAACCAGTGCCCCTACCAAACAGGCTCCAACCAGGGCGGAAAATTGCTGGGCAAAAATACCGCCCGGCACAGCCCACAATGTGGATACCGTAATACCCAGTTGTGCCCCAGTCGCCACACCTAATGTAGTAGGTTCGGCAAGAGGGTTACGCAATACCTGCTGAAATAACACACCGACCAGCCCAAGGCCTGCACCCACCATCAATGACATAGCCAAACGGGGTAATGCGCTGTAGTGGAATAACATCTGGTTTACAGCGTCAGGGGATGGTGACCAAAATGCAGCAGACCACGCAGAGGCAGGTAATAAAGCTTGTAAATTAAACAGTGTCAGCCCTGTGCTACATAACAAAATGGCGACGAATCCCCCAAGAGGAACAAGCAAAGTGCGCTTCATTTATGTCCCCCCAGCGTTTGGCTCAGGACACGGCCAAAATGCATGGCTGAGAGTGTGGCACCATAGAACCAGACTGCCGGAACGAGATGAAAACGGTTCTGGCGAACAAAAGGCATCGACTTCCATAACGGCGTATTGATGATGGCTTGCGCTGTTGCATCGTCGCCATGCCCGAAACACAACACGTCGGCATCACGGATATCAGCCAGGCGCTCTATACCAACAATCGCGCTGCCCCAAAATGTCATCTCGCCATGCCAGGCGTTTTCAATCCCCAATGGTTCCAATACTTGTTGGAATAGACTGTTATTGCCCAGCACCAGAGCGTGGTGCGACTCAAGTAAACTCATCAGCAATACCGGGCGTTTGCCACGGTGTGCAAACCGCGGTTTCAGGCTACCGATAAATTTGTCGTAATTTTCAAGATGAGTTTGAGCAGCCTGTTGCATATCGAGCAATTCTGCCATTTGAACTAAAGAGTGGCGGGCCATATCCAGAGGGCGTTTACCATCGGTGAAGGTAAACCCCTGCCCTGGTGCGATGCGGGCCAGTTTGGAAGCTGATGGGCCATAACCCGCAGACCAGACAATCAGCGAGGGTTTCATACTGGCCAATAATTCAAGATTAGGTTCAGTACGCAATCCCAAATCAATAACAGAATCTGGCAGTGTCGGCTCATTGACCCAACGGCGATAGTTGGGAATATCCGCCACACCGTAAGGGGTGACACCCAGAGCAATTAATAATTCAACTGGTAGCCATTCCAGCGCAGCTACACGTTGAGGGTTTATCCTCTCCGCCAGTGCATTATGCGATTTCAGCCATAACGGTGATGAAGCCAACAGCGTGAGTAACTGGCGGCGTGATATAGAAGGGAATAGCGATTTCATCAGCAAACAAAACTCACAGGCGCACCACCCGCCGGATGAGGCAAGGTTCCCATAGGAATACCGTAGATCCCGCCCAAAATATCAGGCTGCATGATATGCTTAGGTTCCCCCTGGGCAATCATCTGCCCACCACGGAGTGCCACCAAATAGTCACAATAGCGGGCAGCCATATTGATGTCATGCAGCACCGCTATCACAGTTAAACCACGTTGCTCACTGAGCCGATGAATCAGCGCCAGTACCTCAACCTGGTGAGCGATATCCAATGCTGATGTCGGTTCATCAAGCAGCAAGCACTGGCTATTCTGCGCAACCATCATTGCTATCCATGCACGTTGGCGTTCCCCACCGGATAAGCTGTCTACCAGACGTTGGGCAAAGGGCTTCAAACCAACCAAAGCAATAGCATCTTCTACATGCTGCCGGTCCTCGGCACTAAAGCGCCCTAAAGCGCCATGCCAGGGGTAGCGCCCAATAGCAACCAGTTCACGAACAGTCATACCTTCAGCGGGTGGTAACTGTTGCGGCAAATACGCTACACGCCGTGCACACGCTTTACTGTTCCATGTTTCTAGTGGAGCTTCACCCAATTTTATCAGCCCATCACTGGGCATCTGGTGGCGACCCAACATTTTCAACAATGTGGATTTTCCTGAACCATTATGGCCGATCAGGCCGGTAACTTTACCTGGCGGGAAAGTCAGGCTTAAAGGGTGAAGTAACGTACGCCCAGGAACCCGAAACGTAACATTATCAAGGCTGAAGGTGATAGGAGTTGTATTGTTCTGTGTATCCTGCATGGTGCCAACATCGCCCTGGCGGAGTGTGAATAGAAAAAACCGGTGCAATAGCACTTGGTAACATAATGCATTCCCAGCGAGTATTACGCCCAGACAGGAGATAACAGGAACGTAAACGAGAATAATTATTATAATCGATGAATAATATGCGAACTGGGCTATGTGAAGCAAGCCTGAGAGGTGGGTTTACGTATTGTCGGAAATTTCCCTCGGGCCGGAAAACATATTGCATTCCGTGGAACAGGCAAGAAAAAGCCCCTGACAGCGCCCGCTTCTCCCAAGGGTTTTGAGGGAAACGGTACGCCTTTGCTCAGGGGCTATGGCGGTTTGTTAATTACTACCAAACATCTCTTTTATCCAGCCAGCAACACCATCACTTTTCTCTTGCTGCTGAGGTTGTTGCTGTGGTTGCTGGGACGGTTGACCTTGCTGCCCATCAGTCTCGGAAGGTTGTTGAGACATAGGTTGAGACTGCTGGCACAACACCGATGGATCTGTGGTCCAAACGGGTAATGTGCGAACACCACCACCGTTACACTGGAACTGCCCCATATCATCCACGCTCATATCAACAATGTCTTCCGGTGGTACCAGGTCCAACGGCATTGGTGACTCGTTAGAGAGATAGCGCTGATACAGGGTCATTGCCCCACTCGAACCATAAAAACGTGTTGGCTGGTTATTATCGCGCCCAAGCCAGGTAATGACGACTTCACGGCCATCAATCCCCGCAAACCAGCTATCTACCAGATTGTTCGTGGTCCCGGTTTTCCCGGCCAAATGCAGTTTCGGGAACTTCACACTCAGTGCATGACCGGTACCACGGTTCACCACCTGTTGCATGGTGTAAAGCGTCAGGTAAGCAGCCTGAGCAGGCACTGCCCGTTCCGCCTGCGGGAAGCTCTGGTACAGCACGGTACCATCTTCGCCAATCACTGAACGCAAGACCGATAATTTTGCCCGGTTTCCGCCACTGGCAATAGTCTGGAATGCCTGAGCCACTTCAATCGGGGTAAGGTTCAATGCACCCAGCAACATTGCAGGTACTGGCGTCAGTTGATCTTTAGAAACCCCCAGTTTTTGCCAGGTATCAACAATAGAGGACAAGCCCAACGTCATACCCAGGTTAACCGTAGGCACGTTCATGGAATGCGTCAGGGCATCGACCAGCATCACCTGCCCACTGAAACGCTTATCATCGTTTTGTGGTGACCAGGTTTGACCATTGGACAAGCGCAACGTAATGGGCGCATCAGCAATCCAGGTATTCAGACGATACTGGTTAGGCTGGCTCAGTGCTGTCAGGTAGGTTGCCGGTTTTGCCAAAGAACCAATGGAGCGACGAGCCTGCAGCGCACGGTTATACCCGGCAAACTGAGGATTAGCCCCACCGACAATCGCCCGAACTTCCCCGGTAAAGCGGTCAACAACAACCATTGCCGTTTCCAGATCGCTCAATTTACGCTGTTTACGTAATTGCGGGATCCCTTCAGTCACTGCTTTTTCTGCCGCATCCTGGGAAACCGGGTCAAACGTTGTGAAGATTTTTACCCCGGAAAGATCTTTGATTTTATCGCCAAGTTTCTGCTGCAATTCCTGTTTAACCAGTTGCATAAACGCAGGCTGTGGTGAAATCACGCCGCCACGTGGCTGCACACCTAACGGGCGCGCACTTAGCGTGTCATAGAGATCCTGGTCAATCACCTTCTGTTCCTGCAACAAGCGCAATACGATATTACGCCGCTCCAGTGCCAGTTTTGGCCGGCTCCACGGGTTATACAATGACGCCCCTTTCACCATACCAACCAGCAACGCCTGTTGATCCAGGCTCAGCTCTTCTACCGGACGGCCAAAGTAATACAGGCTGGCAAGCGGGAAACCACGAATCTCATTATTGCCACTCTGCCCCAGGTAGACTTCATTCAGGTAGAGTTCAAGAATACGGTCTTTGCTGTAGCGGGCGTCCATAATTAGCGCCATATAGGCTTCATTGGCCTTACGCCACAAAGAACGCTCATTGGATAAAAAGAGGTTCTTGACCAACTGCTGGGTCAGAGTACTCCCACCCTGAACTGCGCGCCCTGCGGTGATATTTGCGATAAATGCACGGCCAATGGAGTACAAGCTTATTCCATCGTGCTCATAGAAATGCCGGTCTTCAGTGGCAATCAGCGTGTCTACCAGCAAGTCAGGGAAACCCGAACGTTTCACAAACAAGCGTTCTTCACCATTGGGCGAAGAAAGCATGGTTATCAGACGTGGGTCGAGGCGTAACAGGCCAAAGCTGCGGCCATTGTCCATGTTCTGGATGGAATCAAGGTGGTCACCATCAAACACCAGGCGCGCTCGAACCTGGCCTTCTTTGCCATCCGGGAAATCAAATGGACGGCGGATCATCTCAATACTGTTCGCCTGGACGGTAAACTCACCTGGACGCGTCATCCGCGTCACCTGGCGGTACTGCGTTGCTTCCAGCAAATTGATCATCTCTTTTTTGCTGGTAGGCATATCCGGTTCCAGGTTTACCATACGGCCATAAACGGCTGCCGGTAATTGCCAAACCTGCCCGTCAATACGGCTGCGGATTTTCTGGTCGAGGTAAACCCCATATGCAGCGACAATCACTGCAAAAATAATGAACAGTTTTACCAGTAGCCACAGCAACCAGCGTTTTTTACCTGGTGGGCTCTTTTTCTTTCCTTTCCGTTTACTCGGCATGGGCTCCTCGTCTTCGTCCTCATACTCATCGTCGTAATCGTCGTACTCGTCATCGTAATCATCATCACGATGCCCGCGACGGCTTGCTTTCGGTTTTGAAGGACGGCCAGATTTGGGTTTACGTCCGATTGGTTCGCGGTCATTCCCCGCCATGCTTTTTCTCCAAAAAACGCCAGGCGCAGGCGTTTGATTCTCATTGCTTGCGCCAATTCTGAAACAAGAAATCTCTCAAAAAAACAGATTACCGCCTGATTCAGACTGGCGGCTGGTACTTTTTCGTCCTGCGGGTCGGTGCGGTTGTCGCGGGTGAGTCCGGCCAGACATGTTTGGGATAACGCCCTTTCATCTCTTTTTGAACCTCCCGATACGCCCCTTGCCAAAACCCGCTCAGATCACTGGTTACCTGCAGCGGGCGCATTGCCGGTGAAAGCAGTTCCAGTGTAAGCGGAACACGGTTCTGTGCAATACACGGAGTCACGGCCTCGCCGTACATTTCCTGCATTCTTACCGAGAGTACAGGGGGTTTATCACTAAAATAACGAATGGCAACCCGACTCCCGGTGGGCACAGTGTAATGAGTTGGTAGCTCACTATCCAGACGTTGGCGTAATGACCAGTCCAGTAAATTGCAAAGAGCTTTAACTAAATCCACATTCAGCAAAGCCTGACGAGAACTAACCTGTTGAATTTCAGGTGCCAGCCAGGTGTCGATATTTGCCAATAATGCGCCATCATCCACACAAGGCCAGTTGTACTCAGGTAACCAGTTCGCCGCACAGGCAATGCGCACCCGCATTTGTTGTGATGCTTCCGTCCAGTTCAGGACAGACAAGCCTTTATCACGTATGCCGTTCAAAATGGCCTGAGCCATATCCGCTTGAGAAGGTTTCGCTAGTGGTTGGCTCTTCACCACCAACTCACCAATTTGCCAACGGCGAATAGCGCGCAATGTTCCCTGTTCTTCATGCCATTCCACACTGTCGCGCACAGCAACCAAGTGCCCCATTTCGGCCTGTAAAACGTCAATATCCAGCGGTAACGCAAGCAAAATACGGGCATCGGGTGACTGGTTGCCTTGCAATAAACTCACGGCAACCAACCAGTCATAGCGGTGAAGTGCATTATCCTGATTAAGCATGGCCCCCATACCATTCGCCAGTTGATAGCGCCCACTCTGCCCCCGGCGCCGGGCGATACGGTCAGCATAAGCCAGTGTTAATAACCGGATTGCGCACTGGCTATTCACTTCCCCGGTTTTTTCTTTTACTTGGGTGCGTTGTAACAGTTGCCTGGCACGTTGTTGCCACTGTGGCATATTGCGAAACAGTAGGGAGTTCAAATCTCCGTCACTGCCTCTTGGGGGCTCTTCTATGATGGCGGCCAGTTTTGCTGCCGTGGCCCGCTCATCGGCATTACGGGCATTAGCCAGCATCACACCTGCACGGGGCTCAATACCATATGCAGCAACCCGGCGACCCAACTCCGTGAGCCGCCATTGAGCATCCATAACGCCCAACTGTTGTAACAAGGACTGCGCCGCTTTTACTGCTGCCTGAGGAGGTGTATCCAGCCATGTCAGTGCTGTGACATCCTGGCAACCCCATTGCGCAAGCTCCAATAGCAGACTGCTCATATCGCTATGTAAAATATCAGGATCGCTTTGCAGTGGCGCACGCTCTGCCTGCTCTTTACCTACCAAATGGACACAGATTCCAGGTTCAAGCCGCCCGGCACGACCAGCGCGTTGTGTCATAGATGCCTGGCTAATCCGCTGTGTCGCCAGGCGTGTTAATCCGCTACGGATATCAAACTGTGCAGCACGTTCCAGAGTGCTATCCACAACCAGCCGTATACCTTCAATGGTCAGGCTGGTTTCAGCAATATTGGTTGCCAACACCACTTTTCTTAAGCCATCCCCGGCGGGCAGAATCGCTTTGCGTTGTTCAACAAGTGGCAATGCGCCATACAGCGGGCAGAGCACCACGTCATCACTAATAAGGGATGACAACGCCTCCTGCACACGCTGAATTTCGCCCACTCCGGGCAAGAACAATAACAGCGACCCCATCTCTTCGCGTAATAACTGGCTTACAGAACGCGCTACCGCCACATCAAACGGGATATGGCTTGCCAGCGCCTGGTAACGGCGTTCGACAGGAAACGCACGCCCACGTGAAACCACCACCGGAGCATCAGGTAAACAGGCGCTCAGACGTTCGTTATCAAGGGTTGCCGACATAATTAGTAACCGCAGATCGTCACGTAACCCCATTTGTACATCCAGCAATAAAGCCAGAGCCATATCGGCCTGTAAACTGCGCTCGTGGAATTCATCCAGGATCACCAGCGCCACTCCATTCAGCTCAGGATCCTGTTGAATCATGCGCGTAAGGATCCCTTCGGTTACGACTTCAAGCACTGTACGTGGGCCAACACAGGTTTGTGCTCGCATACGGTAACCAACGGTTTCCCCAGGCTCCTCCCCCAGCAACTCAGCAAGGCGCTGCGCAACATTACGCGCAGCCAAGCGGCGGGGCTCCAGCAAGATAATCCGCCCTTTATCACGAAAGTGCGCCAGTAATTGCAGCGGTAACCATGTCGATTTACCCGCACCAGTGGGCGCATTCAGCAAAACCTGTGGTGCCGTGCTTAACGCACAAACCAGCTCTTCCACAACTTCCGCAACAGGTAATAACGACACAGAGCACTCCAGTGGGTTAACATAAAAAGAGCAGCATTGTAGGCTGTAAGCTGTGATTATGCACGGCCCGAAACCTTTACCACACCAACAGACGACTATGCCTGAAACCAAACGGCTCTTTTTTGCTATAGCCTTGCCAACCGCTCTGCAACAGGAAATTATCAACTGGCGCGCAACGCACTTTCCTGAAACAACCGGGCGGCCAGTCGCGGCGGCAAACCTTCATCTGACGCTGGCATTTCTTGGTGATGTTACTCCGGAGAAACAACAAGTATTGATGCAACTGGCCCGCAGAATTCGCCAACGTACTTTTTCTCTGACTCTGGACGATGCTGGGTTATGGGTACGATCACAGGTGATTTGGCTGGGAACTCGTAGCCCGGCAAGAGGGTTACTTTCTCTGGCCGACATGCTACGAGCACAAGCCGCTCGAAATGGGTGCCACCAAAGCCCGCAACCTTTCCATCCTCATATTACGTTATGGAGAAATGCAGCACGCGATGCCCGGCTTCCGGCACCAGGTTTTAGCTGGTCTTTCACCGTCAGCAATTTTGCCCTCTACGAGTCGCAATTCACCCGGGGCCGAACACGCTATACCCCACTGGCTGAATTTCCTCTTGAGAAACCGGAGAGTTAATGGATTTTTCCCCTGTATTACATTCCGCCACCCTGGTGCGCCGCTATAAACGTTTTCTGGCTGATGTTATTACTGAGCAAGGAGAAGCCCTGACACTGCATTGCCCCAATACCGGTGCAATGACCGGGTGTGGCAGCCCGGGCGACAAAGTCTGGTATTCCACCTCAAATAACCCGAAAAGGAAGTATGCCTGTACCTGGGAACTGACAGAAACTCACCGTGGGGATGTCATCTGTGTTAACACACAGCGTGCCAATCAACTCACAGAAGAAGCCTTGCGGGCCGAGCGTATTCCGGCCTTAGCTGGCTATGAAAATGTTAAACGTGAAGTAAAATATGGGCACGAAAACAGCCGGTGCGATTTTATGTTACAGGCATGTAAACAGGTTAACTGCTATATTGAAGTTAAGTCTGTCACGCTCTCGGACGAGGGTCAGGGCTATTTTCCTGATGCAGTGACGACCCGTGGTCAAAAGCATTTGCGTGAACTGATAGCAATTGCGGAACAGGGGGAACGCGCGGTATTACTGTTTGCGGCGTTACACACAGCCATTACCTGTGTTTCGCCCGCCATCCACATTGATGCAGCCTATGCGCAGTTGCTCAAAAAAGCACTGCACAGCGGCGTAGAGGTTTATGCCTGGGGGGCCTCAATCAGCCCTGAAAAAATGGTACTGAACCGCCCGCTCAATGTTGTGGTCTAACAGATTGTTTCGTGTCAGTATGTTGTTGGATAAATGCTGCGCGCGTGAATACGCTTTTCCTCACAGGGTTGTCAAGAGGTGTGTTTATATAATTGCTATCCGGAAAAGCTTCTGTTATTTATAGCGACCTGATTTTCCCCCGACAGGGGATCGATAGTGCGTGTTAAGGAGAAGCAACATGCAAGAAGGGCAAAACCGTAAAACATCGTCCCTGAGTATTCTCGCCATCGCTGGGGTGGAACCATATCAAGAAAAACCGGGCGAAGAGTATATGAACGACGCCCAATTAGCGCACTTCAGGCGCATTCTTGAAGCATGGCGTAATCAGCTCAGGGATGAAGTAGACCGTACCGTAACACACATGCGGGATGAGGCAGCAAACTTTCCTGATCCGGTTGATCGTGCGGCCCAGGAAGAAGAATTCAGCCTCGAACTGCGTAACCGTGACCGTGAACGTAAGCTGATCAAAAAAATCGAAAAAACGCTTAAGAAAGTGGAAGACGAAGATTTCGGCTACTGTGAATCTTGCGGTGTTGAAATTGGCATCCGTCGTCTGGAAGCTCGTCCAACCGCTGACTTATGCATTGACTGCAAAACACTGGCAGAAATCCGCGAAAAACAGATGGCTGGTTAACCCGCCCGCGGTAAATCTCCTTTTCTTCGGCGGGTCTTCCCGCCGAAGCAACTTTCCACGCTGAATCATGTCTGCAAACAGTTATATTGGGCGTTTCGCTCCCTCACCTTCTGGCGAGTTACATTTCGGCTCCCTGATAGCTGCTCTGGGCAGTTACTTACAGGCTCGTTCCTGCCAGGGGGTCTGGCTTGTGCGTATCGAAGATATCGACCCACCACGCGAAGTCGCAGGAGCCGCCGACACTATTTTGCGCCAACTCGAACATTATGAGCTCCACTGGGATGGCGAAATATTATGGCAGTCACAACGCCACCAGGCATATCGCGATGCTTTACAATGGCTGGCAAGCCAGAACATGAGCTACTTTTGCACTTGCACTCGCAGCCAGATTCAAGCCGGGGGCGGTTTTTACCCAGGCTGGTGCCGGGATAAAAACCATAGTGGTGAGCATGCTGCTATTCGCTTACGGCAAACCCACCCGGTTACCCATTTCCACGACAAATTGCGTGGCGTTCTCTATGCCAGTGATGGAATGGCTCGAGAAGATTTTATCATTCACCGCCGTGATGGGCTGTTCGCCTACAATTTGGCTGTCGTGGTTGATGACCATTTTCAGGGTGTCACGGAAATCGTGCGTGGTGCCGACCTGATAGAGCCGACAGTGCGCCAAATCGCGTTATACCGTTATTTTGGTTGGGATGAGCCAGGCTATATTCATTTGCCCCTTGCCTGTAATTCCCATGGGGATAAATTATCCAAGCAAAACCATGCTCCCGCCTTGCCACAAGGCGACCCGAGACCAGTTCTTGTGAGGGCTTTAGCATTTCTTAACCAACCCATTCCACCAGGCTGGCAAGACCTGAATACCGGGGAGTTGTTGGCTTTTGCAGTAAAAAACTGGCAATTAAGTCGTGTTCCAGCAACGGTCAGCACGAATCCGGCATTCTCAAATGATGAACACTGAGCTATGATTAGCCGCTGTTTTATCCCGACCACGATACACAGAGGTGCAACATTTTTACCCGAGTCGCTAATTTTTGCCGTAAGGTGCTAAACCGCGAGGAGTCAGAAACTCCTGAGGTGCTTATGCAGCCGAAGATAACTATTATCCCGCGAGAACAGCATACGATCTCCCGCAAAGATATCAGTGAAAATGCCCTCAAGGTACTTTACCGGCTGAATAAAGCAGGCTATGAAGCGCTGCTGGTAGGCGGTGGTGTCCGAGATTTACTACTCGGCGCTCGCCCAAAAGATTTTGATGTCACAACAAGCGCCACGCCGGAACAGGTACGTAAGTTGTTCCGTAATTGTCGCCTGGTCGGGCGTCGGTTTCGTCTGGCTCATGTTATGTTCGGCCCGGAAATTATCGAGGTTGCTACTTTCCGTGGTCATCACGAATTACATGACAGTGACAGAACCACTTCCCAGCTGGGTCAGAACGGGATGCTGCTGCGGGATAACATCTTCGGGTCAATTGAAGAAGACGCTCAACGGCGCGACTTTACGATTAACAGCCTCTATTACAATGCGGCTGACTTTACTATTCGGGATTATGTCGGCGGCCTGCAAGATTTACAGGAAGGCATTATTCGCCTGATTGGCGATCCGGAAACACGTTACCGTGAAGACCCGGTGCGCATGCTGCGTGCAGTTCGTTTTGCCGCCAAGCTGAATATGACAATCAGCCCGGAAACAGCCGAGCCAATTCCGCGTCTCGCCTCTCTGATTAATGATGTTCCTCCTGCACGCCTGTTTGAAGAATCGCTGAAAATGTTACAAGCGGGTTATGGGTACCGGACTTATCAGTTACTCTGTCAATACCAACTTTTTCAGCCCCTGTTCCCAGCTATTGCGCGCTATTTCACCGAACAAGGTGATAGCCCAATGGAGCGGATTATCACCCGTGTACTCAAAAATACCGATTCTCGTTTGCAAAATGATCTGCGCGTGAACCCGGCATTTTTATTTGCAGCGGTTTATTGGTACCCCCAACAGGAAATGGCGCAAAAAATCGCTCACGAAGGTGGTTTGACTTGGTTTGATGCTTTCTCACTGGCAATGAACGATGTGCTGGATGAAGCCTGCCGTTCACTGGCTATTCCTAAAAGAATAACCACTATTATTCGCGATATCTGGCAATTACAATTACGTCTGTCACGTCGCCAGGGTAAACGAGCATGGAAATTGATGGAACACCCGAAATTCCGTGCCGCATATGATTTGCTGGAAATGCGTGCTGAAGCAGAACGTAACCCTGAATTGCAGCGCCTTACGCAATGGTGGGGTGAGTTCCAGGCAGCAACACCTCCGGCACAAAAAGATATGCTGAACCAGTTAGGTGATGACAGCCCGGCTCGCCGCCGCCGTCACCGTCCCCGCCGTCGGGCACCGAAACGTGAAGGCAATTCATGACCCGCGTTTATATTGCCATTGGCAGCAACCTGGCCTCACCACTGAATCAGGTCGAATCTGCCATTGGTGCATTAAAACAACTACCTGAAAGCAAGGTAGTTGCTGTCTCACCTTTTTTTCGTACCCCGCCCCTTGGCCCGCAGGATCAACCTGATTATCTAAATGCCGCAGTAGCGCTGGATACAACTCTCTCGCCTCTTGAGTTGCTGAATAACACTCAGGAAATTGAACGCCAACAAGGCCGGGTACGTAAAGCAGAACGCTGGGGGCCACGCACCCTGGATCTGGATATCATGCTGTATGGCAATGACACCATTGAGAATGATCGCCTGACCATACCGCATTATGATATGAAGCACCGTATGTTCATGCTCTGGCCTTTATTCCAGCTTGCACCTGATTTAACCTTCCCTGATGGGCAAAGCCTGCGTGACTGCTTGTCTAGCCTGAAAGACGCACCCCCACAGCGCTGGTAAGCGTTTTTTTCGAGCTGGATCATTTCAGTTACTTAAGCGCTGTTTTTCCAGACAGCCGTCAACTGGATTCTGCGCAAAATAACTAACACCTGCCACGACATTCTTCTAGAATGCCCTGTCCTATTTTTTTCCTATGACGCGACGGGGTAACCATGAAACCAACCACCATGACTCACCTGCGCCAGCTAAAAGACCAAAAAAAGAAATTTGCGACTATCACTGCTTACGATTTTAGCTTTGCAAAACTCTTTTTTGACGAAGGGATTCGGGTAATGCTGGTCGGCGACTCTCTGGGGATGACCGTTCAGGGGCACGATTCCACTTTGCCTGTAACAGTTGCAGACATTAGCTATCACACAACGGCTGTACGCCGTGGTGCACCAGAATGCCTGCTACTGGCTGATTTACCTTTTATGGCGTATGCCACGCCGGAACAAGCCTTCGAGAATGCGGCAACCGTTATGCGTGCCGGAGCCAATATGGTAAAAATCGAAGGGGGAAGCTGGCTTGTTGACACCGTTCGTATGCTCACCGAGCGTGCTGTACCTGTTTGTGGCCATCTGGGGCTGACACCACAGTCAGTCAATATCTTCGGTGGTTATAAAGTTCAGGGCCGCGATGCCGCTGCCGCAACAACCTTACTTGAGGATGCCAGGGCCCTTGAGGCCGCAGGTGCACAAATGCTGGTACTGGAATGTGTGCCAGTTGCTTTGGCAGAGCGCATCACACAAGCATTATCTATTCCGGTTATCGGCATTGGTGCGGGGAATGTCACTGATGGGCAAATTCTTGTTATGCACGATGCATTTGGAATAACGGGTGGCCATATACCTAAATTTGCCAAAGATTTTCTTAGTGAAGCAGGTAACATCCGTGCAGCCGTTCGGGCTTATGTCCACGAAGTAGAAACCGGCATTTATCCGGGTGAAGAACATAGTTTTCAGTAACGGGAGTACATTGTGTTAATTGTTGAATCGCTCAACGTCCTGCGCCAACACATTCGTGAATGGCGGCAGGCAGGTAAGCGCATTGCGTTGGTTCCCACCATGGGCAACCTGCACGATGGCCATATGACACTGGTTGATGAAGCCCGTCGCCATGCCGATATTGTTGTTGTTTCAGTTTTTGTTAATCCGATGCAATTTGACCGGGTAGATGACCTGGCGCGTTATCCGCGCACGCTACAGGAAGATTGCGAAAAGCTTAACCGCCGCCATGTGGATTTGGTCTTTGCGCCAGCTCCGTCCGAAATCTATCCCCAAGGGATGGAAACACAGACTTATGTCGACGTTCCTGGCCTGTCCACTATGCTGGAAGGGGCAAGTCGTCCCGGCCACTTTCGCGGTGTGGCGACCATTGTCAGCAAGTTATTAAACCTGGTTCAACCCGATGTTGCCTGCTTTGGTGAAAAAGACTACCAACAGCTGGCTCTGATTCGCAAAATGGTTGCGGACATGGGCTATGGCACAGACATTGTTGGTGTGCCAATTGTGCGGGCTAAAGATGGTCTGGCACTCAGTTCACGCAATGGTTATCTCACCTCAGAGCAGCGTAAACTTGCGCCGGGGCTTTACCAGGTAATGACCACTGTTGCAGAGAAGCTACGGCAGGGAGAGCGAGACCTGGATGAAATTCTGGCACTGGCTGCCACAGAATTGAATGAGAAAGGTTTGCGTAGTGATGACCTGCAAATCCGCGATGCCACTTCGCTTGAAGCGCTGAATGAGCAAAGCAAAGCTGCCGTTATCCTGATGGCTGCATGGCTCGGCCAGGCGCGCCTGATTGATAATATGGTCGTCTCACTGGCCAGCTAGACAGTGTATAGAAAACGGGCAATACTGCCCTGGTTCTGGTGTGTGAAAGCACACCGTCAGTCCATGCCACAAAGGTTTAAACTATGATTCGCAAAATGCTGCAAGGCAAACTCCATCGTGTCAAAGTGACTCTGGCAGACTTACATTACGAAGGGTCCTGCGCCATCGACAAAAATTTCCTTGAGGCTGCCGGGATTCTTGAGTACGAAGCCATTGATATCTATAACGTCACCAACGGGAAACGTTTTTCTACCTACGCGATTGCAGGTGAACGCGGTTCAAAAATCATTTCCGTAAACGGTGCAGCTGCACACTGTGCGGATGTTGGCGACATACTCATTATTGCCAATTATGTTGATGTGCCTGATGAACAGGCCCGTGACTGGCATCCGAAAGTTGCCTATTTTGATGGTGAGAATGAAATGAAACGCAAGGCGAAAGCCGTACCTGTTCAGGTTGCCTGATTCTCGCTCCCTGGGCTGGCAGGAAGCCAGCCCGCTTCTGTAAAAACGCTACTGGCGGGCAACCGGCTTAATAAGAACAAAGGGTGGGTTCTTCTGCTGCTGGTGCCATAAGCTGGTGACACTCTCCCCGCCCAACTCCACGATTTGCTGACGAAATTGCTCACTGCTCAGATTCTCCCTGGCAGGCAACATGGCTTGTAGTAGCAACAGAGAAATGCCACATATCACTTCACATTCAGGGTGCTTATGGCTTAATAACGCAGCTGCTCGGTAAGGTGGTGCCGCTGGAATATCCGTTAAAAAAATAACGCCATCTCCGCTATCGGTATAATGCAGTGCATCACACATTGCGCGGCTTAACATATTATTGCTCATTTCAGGCCAAAAATTGACCGTGCAACATTGCGGCAATACCCCCGCCTGCGCCTCGAGCGCATCGCGAATATCCAGTGCCATATTATTGTGGCAGGCAATTACCCAACCCAGCATCATCAATCCTCCTGAAGTACCATACCAGTGTGCCAGAAGGGAATAATGATGTTGTGACGTTTATCAACAATGGCGGTATTCCCGGCAGAATACTGCCGGGAAACGAGTGACATTAACTACGAAGACCACGCCCACGCTGAATTAAAAACCAGCACAAGGCATAAAATACGGCAATAAAGCCGACTAATACTGCCACTGTAAAACTCAATGAGACATCCGCAATCCCCAGGAACCCAAAGCGGAAGCCACTTATCATATAAACAATAGGGTTCAAATGAGACAGCGCACGCCAGAACGGCGGTAATAAGGTAAGGGAATAAAATACCCCGCCCAAATAGGTCAAAGGTGTCAGCACAAATGTTGGTATCAGGCTGATATCATCAAAGGTTTTGGCGAAAATGGCGTTCAGCAAACCTGCAAGTGAAAACAGAATAGTCGTCAGTAGTAACGTCAGGGCAACAAACAGCCATGAATGCACCTGGAAAGGAACAAAGAATAACGACACAGCCGTTACCAACACCCCAACACACAAACCACGCGCCACGCCACCACCAATAAACCCGGCAATTACGACATGAGTCGGTACCGGTGCAACGAGTAACTCCTCAATATTACGCTGAAATTTGGCACTGAAAAATGATGAGGCCACATTCGCGTAGGAGTTGGTGATTACCGACATCATAATCAACCCGGGCACAATAAACTGCATGTAAGTGAACCCATGCATTTCACCAATACGCGAACCAATCAGGTTACCGAAAATAATAAAATAGAGCGTCATGGTGATAACAGGTGGCACCAGTGTCTGAACCCAAATACGCATAAAACGATGGATCTCTTTAGTCCAGATACTTTTCAGCGCAACCCAGTACAGTTGCATCATTCCCTGCCTCCTTTCTTCTCATGCACCAGCGTAACAAACAGCTCTTCCAGGCGGTTTGCCTTGTTACGCATACTCAAAACCTGAACACCTTGTTTACTTAATTGGCTGAATACGCTGTTTATTCCTTGTTCACGCAAAATTTCAACTTCAAGGGTCGACGTGTCTACCAGACGGTAGTTATAACCATCCAGCACAGGCAACGGACTTTTAGGAGCTAGATCCAGCAGGAATGTCTCAGACTTCAGCTTAGAGAGTAGCGCTTTCATCGAAGTATTTTCTACCAACTCGCCGCTCTGAATAATGCCGATATTGCGACACAGCATTTCAGCTTCTTCAAGGTAGTGCGTGGTCAGGATAATGGTTGTTCCCTGATCGTTAAGATCTTTCAGGAACCCCCACATAGAGCGACGTAATTCAATATCTACGCCAGCAGTCGGCTCATCCAGAATCAGCAAACGCGGCTCATGCATCAAAGCTCGGGCAATCATCAGGCGCCGTTTCATCCCGCCAGATAGCATTCTTGCGCGCTCGTTGCGTTTTTCCCACAGATCCAATTGGTTGAGATATTTCTCACTGCGCCTGATGGCTTCGTGGCGTTCAACCCCATAATACCCTGCCTGGTTAACCACAATTTGCTGGACAGTTTCAAAGGGATTGAAGTTAAATTCTTGCGGCACCAGGCCCAATTGGCGTTTTGCGTTCACAATGTCCCGATCCAGGTCATAACCAAAAACCCGCACCTGGCCTGATGTTTTATTTACGAGGGAGCTGATAATACCAATAGTTGTTGATTTACCCGCGCCATTCGGCCCGAGTAGCGCATAAAAATCACCGGCTTCTACGGTTAAATCAATTCCACGCAGTGCCTGAACACCACCCGGGTAGATTTTTTTGAGTTGTTCTAACTCAAGTGCATACGTCATAGGTTACCAATTACCTTGATTATTACACTGTCTGTGTGGTTTAACATAAAATCGAATTGCTTATTGTAGTCCAATGCGTCTATCTGTTGACAGGTCAGAAACCTCCATGAAAGATATTGAAACACTCATCAGCAATAACCGTGTCTGGTCCAGGTTATTAAAAGAAGAAGAACCTGGTTTTTTTGAACAACTGGCACTGTCTCAAAAGCCGCGCTTTCTATGGATAGGTTGCTCCGACAGCCGCGTTCCTGCTGAACGCCTGACCGGGCTGGAGCCCGGGGAAATATTTGTGCATCGCAATGTTGCAAATCTGGTCATTCATACTGATTTGAACTGCCTCTCTGTTGTCCAGTACGCAGTCGATGTGCTGGAAGTCGAACACATTATTATTTGTGGCCACTATGGCTGTGGGGGCGTTCAGGCTGCTGTTGAAAACCCGGAGTTGGGGTTAATAGATAACTGGTTACTGCACATTCGTGATATCTGGTTTAAACACAGCACACTGTTGGGAGAACTCCCGCAGGAGCGCCGTATGGATACATTGTGCGAACTGAATGTAATGGAACAAGTCTATAACCTGGGCCACTCAACCATTATGCAGTCAGCCTGGAAACGCGGGCAAAAAGTCGCCCTTCATGGCTGGGTCTACGGTATCCATGACGGCTTACTGCGAGATCTGGACGTTTCCGCCACCAGCCGTTCTGTCCTTGAGCAGCAATACCGTAACGGTATTTCTAACTTGAAGCTCACACATCAGAGCCACAAATAATAGCAAAAGGGGCACCATTCGCCCCTTTTCTATTTGTGCTAAATCTGTGGCCAGCTCCGTGGAGCATCACTCATCCAACAGTGTAACTTTACCGATGTAAGGTAGATGGCGGTAATTTTGCGCATAATCAATGCCGTAACCCACCACAAACTCATCCGGAATAGAAAAGCCTACATACTCAACATTTACATTCACTTCACGGCGAGATGGTTTGTCCAGCAAAGTACAAATAGCCAGAGACTTCGGTTCGCGCAGGCTTAAAATTTCGCGCACTTTGCTGAGAGTATTGCCAGAGTCAATAATGTCCTCAACAATCAAAATATCTTTACCGCGGATATCTTCATCCAGGTCTTTGAGAATTTTGACATCACGTGTACTGGACATTCCGCTGCCATAACTGGAGGCAGTCATAAAATCAACCTCATGCGGGACATGAATCTCACGGCATAAATCCGCCATAAACATAAATGACCCACGCAGCAACCCAACCAGCACCATTTCATTACCCCGGTCGCGGTAATGCTCAGTGATCTGACGCCCTAACGCCTCAACACGCGCCTTGATTTCCGCCGTCGGAATCATCACTTCAACAGTATGTTTCATTTCTATAACCATATGATTTAAATATAAATCATCAAACACTGGTCACTTATTAGCCAGCATCATGAATTTGCCCGGCAAGTATAACAGCAAACGGTGTTCAACGCTCTGCCGGATGGAAAAGCAAATTTTGTGATACACATCACATTTGTTAATGACTATAATTAAATGCATATTAATCATTAAAAGAGTGTTTATGTTTGTGAATAAAAAAGCTATACAGTCACGCTGGCTTGTGATCATTACAGCCTTGTTTGCATTAGTAACAGGGCTGTATTTATTGATTGGCGGGATTTGGCTCGTCGCCATCGGCGGCTCCTGGTACTACCCGATTGCGGGTATCGTAATGTTGCTCACCGCAGCACTGGTATGGCGTGGCAAGCGCTCAGCCCTTGTGTTGTACGGGGCATTCTTACTTTGCACCATGATATGGTCTGTCTGGGAAGTCGGTTTCGATTTCTGGGCACTGACACCACGCTGCGATATTCTGGTGTTCTTCGGTATTTGGTTGATTTTGCCCTTTATCTGGCGTCGCCTTGCCACACCTTCGTCGCTGGCCATTCCCACTTTAGGCATCAGCCTGGTGGTAAGTGGAATTATCCTTGGATGGGCAATTTTTAATGACCCACAAGAAATCAATGGTACGCTGAGTAACGACACTGCTTCGACCACAGAACAAACCAGCACCGTGGCAGATGGGGACTGGCCGGCTTACGGGCGTACTCAAGAGGGGCAGCGTTACTCCCCGCTAAAACAAATTAACGACAAAAACGTTAATCAGTTAAAAGAAGCCTGGCGTTTTCGAACTGGTGATCTGAAGACGGCCAGTGACCCGGTAGAAATTACTGATGAAGTCACCCCAATTAAAATTCGCGACACGCTTTATCTGTGTACTCCCCATCAACGCCTGTTTGCACTGGATGCCGCAACCGGGAAAGAAAAATGGTCGTTTGACCCACACTTGAAAACTGACCCGTCATTCCAGCATGTGACCTGTCGTGGTGTGTCTTACCATGAGGCAACCCCGGAGAACGCACCAGCAGATGTTGTTGCCGACTGCCCACATCGGATCCTTTTGCCTGTGAATGACGGGCGGTTATTTGCCCTGAATGCAGACACCGGTAAGTTGTGCGAAACCTTCGCCAACAAAGGTGTGCTGAACCTGCAAACCAACATGCCGGTTACCACACCGGGTATGTACGAACCCACTTCGCCTCCAGTAGTTACTGATAAAGTGATTGTGATTGCGGGGGCGGTAACCGACAACTTCTCAACCCGTGAACCGTCTGGTGTCATTCGTGGTTTTGACGTAAATACTGGGAAACTGGTCTGGGCGTTTGACCCAGGCGCCAAAGACCCCAACGCTATTCCGGCGGATGAACATCACTTTACGCTGAATTCACCTAACTCCTGGGCACCTGCATCTTACGATGCCAAACTGGACCTGGTCTATTTGCCGATGGGGGTCACCACGCCTGATATTTGGGGTGGTAACCGTACACCGGAGCAAGAGCGTTACGCCAGCAGCATTGTTGCGCTGAATGCGTCTACCGGTAAGCTTGTCTGGTCATATCAAACTGTTCACCACGACCTGTGGGATATGGACATGCCTGCCCAGCCGACTCTGGCTGATATCAAAGATAAAAATGGGAATACCATTCCGGCAATTTATGCCCCGGCGAAAACCGGTAATATCTTTGTGCTCGACCGCCGCACAGGTAAACCTATTGTGCCTGCACCGGAAAAACCGGTTCCCCAGGGTGCAGCTAAAGGTGACCATGTTTCACCCACTCAGCCGTTCTCTGACCTGACGTTCCGCCCGGCCAAAAAATTGACGGGTGCGGATATGTGGGGCGCGACAATGTATGACCAATTAATTTGCCGCGTGATGTTCCACCGCCTGCGCTATGATGGCATTTTCACTCCGCCATCAGAGCAAGGTACTCTGGTCTTCCCGGGTAACCTTGGCATGTTTGAATGGGGTGGTATCTCCATTGATCCACAGCGCCAGGTAGCGATTGCTAACCCAATGGCGCTGCCTTTCGTCTCCCGTCTGGTTCCACGTGGTCCAGGTAACCCAATGGAACCGCCGAAAGATGCGAAAGGTTCAGGTACTGAATCCGGTATTCAGCCCCAATACGGTGTACCTTATGGCGTAACACTGAACGCTTTCTTGTCGCCGTTAGGTTTCCCCTGTAAACAACCCGCCTGGGGCTATATTTCTGCCCTGGATCTGAAGACCAACAAAGTTGTGTGGAAAAAACGTATTGGTACCGTACGCGACAGCTCACCTGTACCGTTACCTTTCCGGATGGGTATGCCAATGCTGGGAGCACCAATTTCAACAGCGGGTAATGTTCTGTTTATTGGTGCAACCGCAGATAACTACCTGCGTGCTTACAACATGAGTAACGGGAAAAAACTCTGGGAAGCGCGTTTGCCAGCAGGCGGCCAGGCAACACCGATGACATATGAAGTCAACGGTAAGCAGTATGTACTGATAGCCGCTGGCGGGCATGGCTCGTTTGGCACCAAACTGGGTGATTATATTATTGCCTGGGCACTGCCAGACCAGAAATAACCCGTGGCATGAATGACTGACGCCAGGCAATTTTAAGGCGTAATACCATTCAGCAGTCAAAAAAAGGGCCAGTTGCTATCTCAAGGCAACCGGCCCTTTTTAAATATTAACTTTAATGCTGTTTTACTCAGGCCTCGCCAACAGTAAAGCCCAGCATCATGCCTGTATCTTCGTGTTCTAACAGGTGGCAATGAGCCATATAAGCATGTTCAGCACTGGCAACATAATCAAAACGCACCAGCACTTCACTGCGTCCACCTTCTACCCGTACCGTATCCTTCCATCCTCGGCGATGCTCAGCCGGTGGCTGGCCATTTTCTGTCAATATCCGGAATTGCATACCGTGAATATGGAAAGGATGCAGCATCATGTCGCCTTCCCCGGAGATAACCCAGCGTTCATAACGCCCAAGAGGTACATGAAACGCAGGATGGTTCATATCAAAGGCTTTACCATTAATCCGGTTGGCGGTATAGAGATCGAAAGCGCCCTGCTCCATTGGCGAATCACTCATATGATTCCCCCCCTGCATTCCATGCATGCCCGACATCCCAGGCATATTATTCATTTCACTGGCATGATGCATATTCATGCCTGACATGTTCATACTGCCCATCGCCTGCTGACCATATTTGTCTTTCAAGGCTTGCATACCCTGGTGATCCAGGCGGTGATCCATACTTAATGTCAGTACACGCTGCTCCAGGCCTTCAAGGGCGGGAAGCGCAGGCAATGCAACCAGCGTATCGGGCAAAATCCCCGATGCCGGAATACGTAGTGGGCGAATACCAACGACCGGGCAGGGTTTATCAAAGGGCGGTAATGTCATCCCCATTTGACTGACAGGGAGAGTCACCAAATCGAAAGGCGTGCCGTCGCGGGTATCGACCATGATCTCAAAGCGTTCCCCCATCAATAATGGCAATGAAGTGACTTTGACAGGTTCTGGTAATAAGCCACCATCGCTGGCTATAACGTACAAAGGGCGGTTATCGCTGGCGGCAATCGTCAACGAACGTGCATTACAGCCATTTAACAAACGCAGCCGTAACCAGCCTCGTGGTGGCGCATGTTGCGGGTACTCGACACCGTTACATAATAATGTATCGCCAAACCAGCCTACGGCTGCTGTCATCACGTCCAGTTGATAATCTATTTCCCCAGAAGCCGTAAAACGTTTGTCCTGAATAATCAGTGGGACATCATCAATCCCCCATTGCTTCGGCAACCGCAATGCACCTTGTGCGGCATCATCAATAAGTACCAACCCGGCAAGCCCCATTGCGACCTGCTGGCCTGTATGCTTGTGGTAATGGGGATGAAACCAGCAAGTTGACGCGGGTTGATCTGGCGTAAAAGTCACGGTTCGAGTTGCACCGGGTGCAATAATACCTTGCGGGCCACCATCCACACTGCCAGGGATGGCCAGACCATGCCAATGTACGGTCGTCGGTTGTGGGAGTGCATTGTGCATTTCGACTGTCACTGTCTTCCCTTTCTCCAGTGCCAATGCTGGCCCCAGAAGGTTGCCGTTGTAACCCCATGTGGTTACCTGCTTCCCATTAAAAAGTGTTTTCCCGGCCTGAATCCGTAAGCGAATTTTACCCTTTATATCCGCCTTGAGGAGGTCTGGAACCGGTAATGCCGGGCGTTCAGAAAGGACAGGCATTCTGGCCCAGGCCGGTATTGCACTCATCGCCCCCAAGGCAACTGAATACTTAATAAACTCACGACGTCGCATTATTTTCTCCATTGCAGGTGATGGCATAATGAACGCAGTCTAAACCCTGACCTAACAGGAAGGTCAATCAACGTTAAAATAAGAAAATCGCTTTCCGAAAACTGGAAATATGCTAACGTTTTATTTCCGCAATCACGTGGTTAACGCAATGAAGACGTTTGTTAAAATAACACTCTTGGGAAGCTTGTTAGGTTTCTCCTCTGCCAGCCAGGCGTTAAATGAGGCTGAGGCTGAGGATATGGCTGATTTAACAGCCGTTTTTGTGTACCTGAAGAATGATTGCGGTTATCAGGATTTACCTAATGACCAAATTCGTCATGCTCTGATTTTCTTTGCACAGCAAAATCAGTGGGACCTGAGTAATTACGACAGCTTTAACATGAAAAAAATGGGGGAAGAAAGTTACCGCGATTTAAGTGGTATTGCCATTCCCACTGCTAAAAAATGCAAATCGCTGGCCCGTGACTCATTAAGCTTACTGGCCTACGTAAAATAACCTACCTCTGGCCCCTTCGTTGAAATAATGACCGTGCATGCGCGGTCATTGTTCGATATGATGTTGCGCCCATTTTATCCGGGTGTTAATGAAGGAGGTGTCAACATATGGCTGAAAATCGCCAGTGGCATGAAACGCTACATGATCAATTTGGTCAGTACTTTACTGTTGATAATGTTCTGTACCATGAGAAGACAGATCATCAGGATCTGATAATCTTCGAAAATAGCGCATTTGGGCGCGTAATGGCGCTGGATGGCGTGGTACAAACCACCGAACGCGATGAGTTTATTTACCACGAAATGATGACCCACGTACCTTTGCTGGCTCACGGCCAGGCAAAACACGTGCTAATCATCGGTGGTGGTGATGGTGCGATGTTGCGTGAAGTCTGCCGCCATAAAAATGTTGAAACCATTACGATGGTGGAGATAGATGCAGGTGTTGTGTCCTTTTGCCGCCAGTATCTGCCACATCACAACGCCGGTGCCTATGACGACCCACGCTTTAAGCTGGTGATCGACGATGGCGTGAATTTTGTTAACCAAACCACGCAAACGTTTGACGTCATTATTTCTGACTGCACAGACCCGATTGGTCCCGGTGAAAGCCTGTTTACTTCCGCGTTTTACGAAGGCTGTAAACGTTGCCTCACACCAGGCGGTGTTTTTGTTGCCCAAAATGGTGTGTGCTTCCTGCAGCAGGATGAAGCTATCGATAGCCACCGTAAACTGAGCCATTACTTTGGTGATGTCAGTTTTTACCAGGCTGCTATTCCCACCTATTACGGTGGAGTAATGACCTTTGCCTGGGCGACAGATAACACTGCACTTCGCCATCTGCGTACCGAAATCATTCAGGCACGTTTCCGCCAGGCCAGCCTGACTTGCCGTTATTACAACCCGGCGATTCACACTGCGGCATTCGCCCTGCCCCAGTATTTACTTAATGCCCTTTCCGGCCCCGATTCCTGAGGAGGTGAGCGAAATTGAAAAAGCTGAAACTACATGGCTTTAATAACCTGACTAAAAGCCTGAGTTTTTGTATCTACGATATCTGTTATGCCAAGACACCAGCAGAGCGTGATGGTTATATTGCTTATATTGACGAGCTGTATAACGCCAACCGCTTGACGGAAATTCTCAGCGAAACATGTTCAATTATCGGCGCCAATATTCTCAATATCGCCCGCCAGGATTATGAACCTCAGGGTGCAAGCGTGACAATTTTGGTCAGTGAAGAACCCATTGACCCACTGCACATTGATAAATCCGAAAACCCAGGGCCGCTGCCTGAGGCTGTCGTAGCTCACCTTGATAAAAGCCATATTTGCGTACACACCTACCCGGAAAGTCACCCTGAAGGTGATTTATGTACTTTCCGCGCAGATATTGAAGTTTCCACCTGTGGGGTTATTTCACCGCTGAAAGCGCTGAATTACCTGATCCACCAGTTAGAGTCCGATATTGTCACCATCGACTACCGTGTCAGGGGCTTTACACGGGATATTAATGGAATGAAACACTTCATCGACCATGAGATAAATTCTATTCAGAATTTTATGTCTGAAGATATGAAATCACTATACGACATGGTGGATGTGAATGTTTACCAGGAGAATATCTTTCACACCAAAATGCTGCTGAAAGAGTTCGATCTTAAACACTATATGTTCCATACCCGGCCAGAAGATTTAACCGCCGCAGAACGTAAAGTGATAACGGATCTGTTATGGAAAGAGATGCGCGAAATTTATTACGGGCGCAATATTCCAGCAATGTAACGGTAACAGGTTCAGGCCCTGCAAATGCAGGGCTTTTAGTTTCTGGCACAGCCTGAGCAGTAACAAGCCTCCAGCCCTCTCTCTTAAGTCAGATCAACGCCTTTGTGGCCAAAGAACCATGTGAGGATAAAACCACATGTGTAGGAGATTAATACGCCAACGGCGTAAACCCCCATTCCCGCATAAATACCCTGACTGGATGTCATCAGCGGCAGCGAAACTAAACCTGACGGACCGAATACGGTGTTCAGACCAATCGGCAATCCCAACCAGGCAACCAGACCAATAAAGAAGCCGCCGCAGGCACCGCCAAGACAGGCAGTCACAAACGGTTTGACGCGAGGCAGCGTTACAGCATAGATCAGTGGTTCTCCCACACCAAGCAGGCCAGGGATAATTGCACCCTTAACCTGATTACGCGTGACGGAATTTTTTCCTGCACGGAAATACAACCCCAGTGCCGCGCCAACTTGTCCACCACCAGCCATAGCGAGAATCGGGAATAGAGAGTTGAAGCCCTGCACGTCCATCAACGCGAAATACACCGGAATAAAGCCCTGGTGCACGCCGAAAACCACCGCAATAAGGAACAGGCCAGACAGCACCGCGCAGCCAAACGGGTTGCCGTTGAGATGCAGGAACAACCAGGACATGCCTTTAAACAACTCACCGCCAAACGGCATAATCAGCGTAAAGGTCAACGCACCGGTAATAAGCAGCGTCAGTAGAGAAGTCACGATCATATCCAGATTATCCGGGATAATCTTGCGGAGTTGCCGTTCTATCCACGCTCCCAGAATCGTGGCGATCAGCACACCGATAATATTACCTCTTGGGTCGATCCCCATGCCAAAGAAGTTATCGATCCCGGAGAAATAACCAACAGTCGCTTCCGGTTGGTAACCCAACAGGAACAGAGAGGCAATGATCGCCCCATTGACCCCCGAGCCGCCGAACGCTTTTTGTGCGTTATATCCAATCAGGATTGGCAGGAAGGTAAACAGGCCCTTGCCAAAGATTTTCATGTAACCAACGATTTGCACGGTGGTTGCATTTTTTACCTCAGCGTCCGCCAACAGAATTTGTTCGATTAAGGTCGCAAAACCTAACAACATTCCGGCTGCGATAAAGCCCGGGATCAACGGGGTAAAGATAGTGGCAAACCTGGCGAGGAACTGGTGCACCACGCTGTTTTGCTTTGCTTTCATCTTTTGTTTCGTGTCGCTGGCAACAGAGCCGACACTCGGCTGAGCGGCAGAAGCGGAATCTCCGCCATTGGCCAGCATCGTGCTCATTATCTCGGCAGCGCTTTGTGCTTTGCCCGGACCAAGAATAATTTGCAACTGGTCGTCGGAGTTAATTACTCCCAGCACTCCCTCCAGTGCTTTAAGCTTGCTGTGTTGGATAAGCTGATCGTTAACGAGCGTCAGGCGCAGGCGAGTCATGCAATGGCCGCAGTTTTGGATATTCTCTTTATTGCCAACCAGTTCCAGGATAGTGGCAATTAATTGGTCTGTAATCCTGGCCATTAGCAGCTCTCCGTATTGGCTAAAGCGTTGCGAATAAATCCGTGGTTATCGTTCAATAGCTGTTTGGCCTGCTGCGCACTCAGTTTGCCCAGCACCATGACGATGGCCGTTTTGCAGTGGCTTTCACAGGCAGAAAGAGCCTGCGAGGCTGTCTGCTGATCACAGTCTGTTGCCTGCATTACGATATTGATCTGCCGCTGAACCAACTTCTGGTTGGTCGCTTCGACATCGACCATCAGGTTACCGTAAACCTTGCCGCTGCGAATCATTGCCCCTGTGGTAAGCATGTTCAGTACCAGCTTTTGAGCGGTGCCTGCCTTCATACGTGAAGAGCCAGTGACCACTTCTGCACCGACAACTGGCTGGATAGCAATTTTCGCGATCTGAGTGATTTCACTGCCCGCGTTGCAGGTCAGTGCCACGGTAGTTGCGCCTAAACTGTTAGCATAGTTAAGCGCGGCCACTACGTAAGGTGTACGCCCGCTGGCCGCAATTCCGACGAGAACATCGTTTTCGTTGAACTGAATGCTTTTCAGGTCGTCCACCCCCATAGTCAGGCTGTCTTCAGCATTTTCAACGGCCTGCAAAATGGCCTGATGCCCCCCGGCAATCAGTGCTACAACCTGCTCGCGCGGCGTGCCATACGTTGGCGGGCATTCACTGGCATCCAGGATACCCAGGCGCCCTGAAGTTCCTGCGCCGCAGTAGATCAGGCGCCCCCCTTTCTGGAAAGCCGCAACTATGGCATCGACAGCCCGTGTAATCTCCGGGATCACCTTTTCTACGCAAACCGCTATCTTTTGGTCTTCCTGATTAATCACCTGCAGCATCTCTTCGGTCGACAGCATGTCAATATTTTCACTGCGAGTATTACGGTCCTCGGTGGACAGGGCAGATAAATCGATCTTCATCATTGTCTCGTCATTTTGTTCGTACTGACTGGCGGCGTTACCCCCTTGAACCCAGCGCAAAAAGGCCCGGTGCTAATTCGCATCTAATGCCAAAGATTCACTTTGCATCTGATTGAAGGGGGCTTTTTTCTACCGATGCCTGATATTCATTACGTGATATGGCCACGGCTGTACCCGACGCTTTCGTTGGCAGGCACCAAGAGAATAATCAATTATTTATTTTAATTAAAAAAGGAATATTCTATTCTAACATGTGTAATTGTGACCAAAATCATAATTTTGTATGACAAATAAGCTATGAAATCTTGTCGGTTTTGAAGGATGAATAGTGTCTTTCAGGTTCCAGAAAGCGACTCACAAAAAAGCGAGTTATGGAGGAATATCCCGTGCTGTATCGTCAAAAGCTGATAGAAAATCTGGAGCGTTTTACCCCGGGTGAACGCAAGATTGCGAGTTTTATCATCAACAGCCCCGAAAAACTGAAAGAACTCTCTTCACAACAGTTAGCTGAAATGCTGAGCGTCAGCCAGTCGGCTATCGTCAAATTTGCGCAGAAGCTTGGGCTCCAGGGTTTCACCAATTTCAAAATGACGTTGGTTGAAGAATGGGGCAAACAGGTCAGTGACCGCAAGCAGCAATCGCCTCATTTACATAACGACATCAGCAGCCACGACCCTTTGCACGACGTTGCCAAAAAGCTGCTGAATGAAAAAATGAACGCCGCACGGAAAACGACGGACAACCTCGATTTTAACCTACTGGAAAAGGTCATTAACCTGCTACAGGCCGCCAACCGTATTCAGATTGCAGCCATCGGAGGTTCGTCATTGGTGGGGAAAGACCTCTCTTGGAAACTGATGAAAATTGGCTTTCACATCCTTTCGGAATACGACAGCCATGTGCAGTTGACCATCGCACAGACGCTAACCGAACAGGATGTGATGTTGGCAATTTCATTTTCCGGACAACGCAAGGAAGTGCTGCTGGCGGCTGAGATCGCAAAATCTAAAGGCGCGGTGGTAGTAGCCATAACTTCCCTACAGGATAGCAGCCTGCGAAAACTTGCCGACTACACGCTGGATACCGTTTCTGATGAGCAGCGCTGGCGTAGTTCGTCCATTTCCTCGCGTTCGGCACAGCAGTGCGTGACTGACCTTCTGTTTATGGGCCTGCTCCAGTGTAACGAAAGCGAAGGGATGAAAATGATTGAGCAAAGCCGCAATCTGGTGGACAGATTAACCTGACGGCATCAGACTTCCCCATTCGGTGGAACATCATAGTAATCCAGACTATTTCCCCAGCCGTAGCTAAAGCGGGGGACTCGCTGCTTATTTTCCCGCTAAAAAGCGCTTATACGCGGCAACCACCTGTAAGAAGTCTTCAACTCCACACATCGCCAGGCTTTCTTCGTCGTAATAGCTCATCCCTTCTTCGATTTCATCACCTGAAAAATCCAGTTGGTTCGCACGCACCATGACTTCTTCGCCATCCAACCACAGCGTATATTCATGCCCGGTCCGTTGCCAGTGGCGCTCACTCCCTTTTACTGTGCGTGCAGCCTGCTCCACTTCATCCAGCAGTTCCAGGTTCTCTTTCACTTCTTCGTTAAACCAGTGACCGATTGCCTCATGCCCCATCGACATACGCACTTTTACCACGCCAGTAACATCCCGCATAAATTCATAATCCATAATGTATTCCTCTCTATGCGTGCCCCAACCTGCAGGCGGGCTTTGACAACGCTATTATCTCAGTCAAACACCAGAAAAAAAGCGGGGAAGGTGACAACTTAAAAAAAAGAATCCCTCCCCCCGAAGGGAAAGGGATTCTACAGTATGGCAGGGTTGAAAGTCAGACTGCGGTCTGGAAAATCACGCCATCTGCTTTTTCCGTATACTGATTAAGGCGGTCAAAGTTCAGATAACGGTAGGTATCTGTCGCTGTCTTATCGACTTGCTCCATAAATGCCTGGTATTCCTGAGGAGTCGGTAATTTACCGAGCAATGATGCAACCGCGGCCAGTTCTGCAGAAGCCAGGTAAACATTAGCCCCAGTACCTAAACGGTTCGGGAAGTTACGGGTGGAAGTCGATACAACTGTCGCCCCGTCCGCAACGCGCGCCTGGTTACCCATACACAGTGAACAGCCTGGAATTTCAATACGAGCGCCACTCTTACCGAATACGCTGTAATAACCTTCTTCCGTCAGCTGTGCGGCATCCATACGTGTCGGCGGAGCAACCCACAAACGCGTTGGCAACTGGCCTTTATGGCTGTCGAGCAACTTACCGGCAGCACGGAAGTGGCCGATGTTGGTCATACAGGAGCCGATAAAGACTTCATCAATTTTGCTGCCAGCAACATCAGACAACAAACGCGCATCATCAGGGTCATTCGGTGCACACAGAATCGGCTCTTTAATCTCATCCAGATTAATGTCGATTACAGCGGCGTATTCCGCATCGGCGTCACCTTCCAGCAACTGAGGGTCAGCCAACCATTTTTCCATCCCCTGAACACGGCGTTCCAGAGTACGGCGATCGCCATAACCTTCCGCAATCATCCATTTCAGCAGAACAATGTTGGAATTGAGGTATTCAGTGATCGGGTCTTTGTCCAGCTTGATAGTACAGCCCGCCGCAGAACGTTCTGCAGAAGCATCTGCCAGTTCAAAGGCCTGCTCAACTTTGAGTGTGGGCAGACCTTCAATTTCCAAGATACGACCAGAGAAGATGTTTTTCTTACCTTTCTTCTCAACCGTTAACAAGCCCTGGCGGATAGCGTACAGCGGAATGGCATGCACCAGATCACGCAGTGTGATACCCGGCTGCATTTTTCCGGAGAAACGCACCAGCACAGATTCAGGCATATCCAGCGGCATAACACCAGTGGCAGCCGCGAAAGCCACCAGCCCGGATCCCGCCGGGAACGAGATCCCAATAGGGAAACGGGTATGGGAATCCCCACCGGTACCAACGGTATCCGGCAGCAGCATACGGTTCAGCCAGGAGTGAATAATACCGTCGCCCGGACGCAGGGACACACCGCCACGGTTCATAATAAAATCTGGCAGGGTATGGTGAGTTTGTACGTCAACCGGTTTTGGATAAGCAGCAGTGTGGCAGAATGACTGCATCACCAAGTCAGCCGAAAAGCCCAGACATGCCAGGTCTTTCAGCTCATCACGGGTCATCGGCCCGGTGGTATCTTGCGAACCGACAGATGTCATTTTCGGTTCGCAATACTGCCCCGGACGGATACCGTCGACACCACAAGCACGGCCAACCATTTTTTGCGCCAGGGAGAAGCCACGGTTGCTGTCGGCAACATCTTTCGCTTTACGGAACACATCGCTGTGCTCAAGGCCAAGAGACTCACGCGCTTTACTGGTCAGCCCACGGCCAATGATCAGCGGAATACGCCCACCAGCACGGACTTCATCCAGCAGAACATCAGTTTTCAGTTCAAAGGTTGCCAGCACTTCATTGGAATCGTGGCGGCAAACCTCACCTTTATACGGGTAGATATCAATGACATCGCCCATATTCAGGTTTGATACGTCAACCTCAACAGGCAGCGCACCGGCATCTTCCATCGTGTTGAAGAAGATTGGCGCAATTTTGCCACCCAGAACAACCCCACCACCGCGTTTGTTAGGCACACCAGGGATATCATCCCCCATGAACCACAAAACAGAGTTGGTTGCAGATTTACGCGATGAACCGGTACCTACAACATCCCCAACATACGCCAGCGGGAAGCCTTTTTGTTGCAACGCTTCAATCTGTTTAATCGGGCCGACGCTACCAGGCTGATCTGGCTCAATGCCATCACGGGCGTTCTTGAGCATAGCCAGTGCATGCAACGGAATATCCGGGCGGGACCAGGCATCAGGTGCCGGAGACAGGTCATCAGTGTTGGTTTCACCCGTTACTTTAAATACAGTAACGGTGATTTTATCGGCCAGTTTCGGGCGGGACAGGAACCATTCGGCATCAGCCCAGGACTGTACAACCTGTTTGGCGAAGACGTTGCCATTTTTCGCTTTTTCTTCAACGTCGTAAAAATTATCAAACATCAACAGGGTGTGAGACAGCGCTTTAGCGGCAACGGGTGCCAGTTTGTTATCGTCCAGCGCTTCCACCAACGGATGGATGTTATACCCCCCTTGCATTGTGCCAAGGAGCTCAACAGCTTTTTCAGGAGTAATCAGTGGAGAGGTCGTTTCGCCTTTAGTAACAGCAGCAAGGAAACCTGCTTTGACGTAGGCGGCTTCATCAACACCCGGAGGGACTCGGTTGGTCAGTAAATCTAACAGAAATTCTTCTTCGCCCGCAGGCGGGGTCTTCAGCAGCTCTACCAGTGCGGCCATCTGGGTTGCATCCAGCGGTTTCGGTACAACACCTTCTGCAGCACGCTCAGCTACGTGCTTACGGTATTCTTCTAGCACGACGGTTCTCCTCGCTCTCATTGTCATATCGGCACCGGAGGCTCCTCTTCACTTTCCGATGAGACCTCAGAATGTAGGGTAAAGAGCCCAGTCCCGCACTGGGAGCATATCAGGATTTCGGTGGGCTGTTAATCTGTTTACAAAAAAGCAACATTAAATATTTGCTGAATCGTTAAGTACGGTAGATTACTGTCTTGTTTACTATTTTTGGCGCAAAAAAAAATGGCACCAGAGGTGCTAATGCCAGTTAGTTAAGCAACTGCCCAGCTGTTTTATATAGCTTTTCAGTATTTACAAGGCCTTTCCTTTACCACTCGCGGGAAGTCCCTTTCTCTTCTTGTTGGCTGCTTCACCATGTGTCCCGTGCTCTGCATATCCCACATCAGTTGCGGGATCAGCCGGGTGACACACACTGTAAGTGTCATCAGCATTCTCATCATCAGGCCATCACCTCAAGTGGGAGGCGACCTTTACGCAATGTGGCGGTGCCAGCGTAGGTCAGGCAGCGAGAGATAAGTTCTGGGCTAAGATAATTCACAAGAAAAGTCAGATAGTTATATAGAGAGCTGTAACGTGAAACGATATCAATAGCCTGTCCACCGTGCAAAAAAACGGAAATGTGTGAGCATTTCCGGTTTTTTACAGAGCCACTGTATTGGTCAACCGAACCTTAACTGGTCGGCATTTGTCTCTAGGGCCCATTTTTGTGTTATGTAGCCATCAAACAATAAGATTAGTTAGAAAATATTTGCAACTGATTTTGCTAACTGTGCTTCAAGGACAGGTTTGGCCTCAGTGAACTTCAGGTTGACTTTATTAGCGTTCGATACAACGCGAGTTTGGTATTTCATACGGTTACCATCTTCGCTACTTGTTTGTAATTTAACGCCTGAAGTCCCCTGACGTAACGCGGCAATATTGTCAGTGGTCACTTTCGCTTTACTTCGTTCTGAAATCTGCAAATCAGTTATCATGGTGTAGTTGACATCCTCAACCATAGCGTCAGCCGCCATACCAATAATACCAGCGGCTAAACCGACCCCTAAGGCAGCGCCTGAAGAGTTACTGTTGTAAGCAGTGATCCCTGCGCCAAGAGCAGCCCCCATTGCCGCACCTTCGTATCCACTCCTCAGATATCCTTGAGCATCACGTAAATCCATCTTATCGGCTTTCAGAACGTTTGCTTGCACCCAATAATATGCATCGTTAGGTGAAGAGGTGATCTTGTATCCCTTACTGACCAGGTCTTTCGCCAGTAATGACGGTAATTCACTCATATCTTTATCAGAGGTATTTTTGACCTGAATGTAAATGGTTCGTTCGTTAGAGGGTTCCAACCAAACAGTCTGGCTCATTTGTGTTTTCACTTCCAGGTTACGCTTTTTAATGGCTGTAGTCATTGCACCACACCCAGAAAGAGCCAGAGCGGCCGCTATCAAACCAAGAACAGCAATGCGTTTTAATGCCATGTGTATTCCTTGCAATTTGTTTATCATCCTGCTTAAGAATGAAAAATGAAAAATAGACAGATAAATAAATGCAATACACGTGTAATACGGCTTAACCATATTACGTTGCACCACAACACATTTAGTTATCTGTAAAGGGTATATTTAGCAAAGGAGTTATCGGCAGAAATGGAAATAACATATGCATTATTTCACCACCAATTCAGGTAGTTGATTATTTCGTCAGTAACACTGATTAATTTATTTTTAGTGATTTTTGGCGTATATGTTCTGACATTCACATCAGACTTCCTTACTTACGGCCAGTTATCTCCGTAGAACACCTGTCATCTATATTTCAACGCAAATACTGTGTGATATTTGCAGTTCCATCGGGTGTGCGCTAAGCTCTTTTCGCCCCCCATTGGGACCCCCTTTTGATAACTGGATTAAAGCTGAAAGCTTTACTGAACCTCCAGCCTGGCTGGAGATTTTTTATAGACAAAAAAACGGCCCCTGAGGGCCGCTTTGTCTTTGTTTCGCGTCTACACGACTTATTTCTTTTTCTTCGCTTTCGCGTTCGGCAAGTCGGTAATGCTGCCTTCGAATACTTCAGCCGCAAGGCCAACAGATTCGTGCAGAGTTGGGTGAGCATGAATAGTCAGTGCGATATCTTCTGCATCACAACCCATTTCGATTGCCAGACCGATTTCACCCAGTAACTCACCGCCGTTGGTACCAACAATAGCGCCACCAATAACACGATGCGTTTCTTTATCGAAAATCAGTTTGGTCATACCGTCGGCACAATCAGAAGCAATTGCACGGCCAGATGCCGCCCACGGGAAGGTTGCAGTTTCATAGCTAACACCCTTCTCTTTCGCTTCTTTTTCTGTCATCCCAACCCATGCCACTTCAGGTTCAGTGTAAGCAATGGACGGAATCACTTTCGGGTCGAAGTAGTGTTTCATACCCGCGATAACTTCAGCCGCTACATGGCCTTCATGTACGCCTTTGTGTGCCAGCATTGGTTGACCAACGATGTCACCGATAGCGTAGATGTGCGGCACGTTGGTGCGCATTTGTTTATCAACATGGATGAAGCCACGTTCATCAACTTCAACACCCGCCATACCGGCATCAACCAGCTTACCATTTGGTACACGACCAATTGCGACCAGAACGGCGTCATAACGCTGTGCTTCAGCAGGCGCTTTTTTACCTTCCATAGAAACGTAGATGCCGTCTTCTTTCGCTTCGACAGCAGTCACTTTCGTTTCCAGCATCAGGTTGAATTTCTGGCTGATACGTTTAGTAAAGACTTTAACCACGTCTTTATCTGCCGCAGGAATAACCTGATCGAACATTTCGACCACGTCAATCTGTGAACCCAACGCATGGTAAACCGTACCCATTTCCAGACCGATAATACCACCGCCCATCAGCAGCATACGTTTCGGTACAGATTTCAGCTCCAGCGCGTCGGTGGAATCCCAAATACGCGGGTCTTCATGAGGAATAAACGGCAACTGAACCGGACGAGAACCAGCAGCAATAATTGCGTTATCAAAATTGATAACGGTTTTGCCATTCTCACCGTCAACTTCCAGCGTGTTAGCACCGGTAAATTTACCCAGACCATTAACTACTTTGACTTTACGGCCTTTAGCCATACCTGCCAGGCCACCCGTTAACTGAGTGATGACTTTTTCTTTCCAGGTACGGATTTTATCGATATCAGTCTGCGGCTCGCCGAATACAATGCCGTGCTGAGCCAGAGCTTTTGCTTCTTCGATAACTTTAGCAACGTGCAGGAGAGCTTTTGAAGGGATACAGCCGACGTTAAGGCAAACACCGCCCAGGGTGTTGTAGCGCTCAACCAGTACGGTTTCCAGACCTAAATCAGCGCAACGAAAGGCCGCAGAGTAACCTGCCGGGCCCGCCCCAAGTACCACGACCTGAGTTTTAATTTCAGTACTCATCATGACCTCTTAATTTATTTCCGGCGGTCCCTGGTCTTTACGCCCATCATCCACCGGGACGTTCTATCCGTCCGCATTCTACAAAATTGTTAACAATTTTGAAACAACAAACGGGTAACGAATCAATTTGGCTCGCATAACCTCACAACAGGTATGAGGTTACCAGAAAAAAGCCGACCGTCAGGCCGGCTCTCTCTAATTACATCACCAGGCGGCGAATGTCGCTCAGAGTGTTGTTAATGATGGTAATGAAACGCGCACCATCAGCACCGTCAATCACACGGTGGTCGAAAGATAAAGAGATAGGCATCATCAGACGCGGTACAAACTCTTTACCATTCCAGACCGGCTCCATCGCTGATTTAGACACACCAAGGATAGCAACTTCCGGCGCGTTAACGATCGGAGCAAAGTGAGTGGTACCCAAGCCGCCGATGCTGGAGATAGTAAAACAGCCGCCCTGCATTTCGCCGGCAGTCAGTTTACCATCACGCGCTTTTTTGGAGATGGTAGTCAGTTCACGAGACAGCTCGGTGATGCTCTTCTTGTTCACGTCTTTGAAGACTGGAACAACCAGACCATTCGGCGTATCAACAGCCACACCAATATTGATGTATTTTTTCAGAGTCAGGCGCTGTGCATCTTCAGACAGAGAGCTGTTGAAACGCGGCATTTGTTCAAGTGCTGCAGCAACAGCTTTCATGATGAAGACCACTGGCGTGAATTTCACGTCCAGTTTACGTTTCTCTGCTTCGGCATTCTGCTGTTTACGGAATGCTTCCAGATCGGTGATATCTGTTTTGTCGAAGTGCGTAACATGCGGGATCATTACCCAGTTACGGCTCAGGTTAGCACCAGAAATTTTCTGGATACGGCCCAGTTCCACTTCTTCAACTTCACCAAACTTGCTGAAGTCAACTTTCGGCCATGGCAGCATGCCTGGCAGACCACCGCCCGCGGCGGCAGCCGGAGCTGCTTCTGCACGTTTAACGGCATCTTTCACGTAAGCCTGAACGTCTTCGCGCAGGATACGGCCTTTACGACCTGTCCCTTTCACTTTCGCCAGGTTAACGCCAAATTCACGCGCCAGGCGGCGAATCAGCGGGGTTGCGTGAACGTAAGCATCATTTTCAGCAAACTCAGATTTACCTTCCGCTTTCGCTGCAGGTGCTGCCGCTTTTTGTGCTGGAGCCGGTGCTGCTGCAGGTGCCGGAGCTGAAGCCGGGGCTGCTGCCGGTGCAGCGCCTTCTACTTCAAAAACCATAATCAATGAACCGGTAGACACTTTGTCGCCAGTGCTGATTTTGATCTCTTTAACCGTACCGGCAAACGGTGCAGGTACTTCCATTGAAGCCTTGTCACCTTCTACAGTGATCAGTGACTGTTCAGCAGCAACTTTATCGCCAACTTTCACCATCACTTCAGTGACTTCAACTTCGTCACCACCGATATCCGGAACATGCACATCTTTCGCACCACCAGCAACAGCTGGGGCAGCGGCAGCCGGAGCCGCCGCCTGTGCAGGTGCCGCAGCACCCGCTGCGCCTGCAACTTCGAAGATCATGATCAGTGAGCCAGTAGACACTTTGTCACCGGTGTTAACTTTGATCTCTTTAACGGTACCCGCAAATGGTGCAGGTACTTCCATTGAAGCTTTGTCACCTTCAACCGTAATCAGAGACTGCTCGGCTTCAACGGTATCGCCCACTTTAACCAGCAGTTCAGTGACTTCTACTTCGTCGCTGCCGATATCGGGAACATGTACTTCTTTAGCGGCGGCAGCGGCAGGTGCAGCCGCCGGAGCTGCAGCTTGTTTCTCTTCTTGCGCGGGTGCAGCAGCAGCTGCACCATCGGCGGAATCGAAAATCATGATCAGTTTGCCGGTTTCGGTTTTATCACCCACCGCAACTTTGATTTCTTTCACCACGCCAGCCTGCGGCGAGGGAACTTCCATAGAAGCTTTATCGCCTTCTACGGTAATAAGCGACTGTTCTGCTTCTACTTTGTCGCCCACTTTGACCAGAATCTCGGTGATTTCAACTTCATCAGCCCCGATGTCCGGTACATTGATTTCGATAGACATTATTCTTTTACCTCTTACGCCAGACGTGGGTTAACTTTTTCTGCGTCGATGTTGAATTTAGCAATTGCATCAGCAACCACTTTCTTATCGATTTCGCCACGTTTAGCCAGTTCGCCAAGTGCCGCTACAACCACGTAGGAAGCATCAACTTCGAAGTGGTGGCGCAGGTTTTCACGGCTGTCAGAGCGACCAAAGCCGTCAGTACCAAGTACACGGTAGTCATCAGCCGGTACATAAGTACGAACCTGTTCAGCAAACAGTTTCATATAGTCAGTAGATGCAACTGCCGGTGCATCGTTCATTACCTGAGCAATGTACGGTACACGCGGGGTTTCCATCGGGTGCAGCATGTTCCAGCGCTCACAATCCTGGCCATCACGAGCCAGTTCAGTGAAGGAGGTTACGCTGTACACATCAGAGCCCACACCGTAGTCGTTAGCCAGAATTTGTGCGGCTTCACGAACATGGCGCAGAATAGAGCCGGAGCCCAGCAACTGAACTTTGCCTTTGCTACCTTCTACAGTTTCGAGTTTGTAGATACCTTTTCGGATACCTTCCTCGGCACCTGCCGGCATAGCTGGCATGTGGTAGTTTTCGTTCAGTGTGGTGATGTAGTAATAAACGTTCTCTTGTTTTTCACCGTACATACGTTCCAGGCCATCATGCATGATAACCGCAACTTCGTATGCGTAAGACGGGTCGTAAGAGATACAGTTAGGGATAGTCAGAGACTGAATATGGCTGTGGCCATCTTCGTGCTGCAGACCTTCACCGTTAAGCGTAGTACGGCCTGAAGTCCCGCCAATCAGGAAGCCACGAGCCTGCTGATCGCCTGCTGCCCAGCACAGGTCGCCAATACGCTGGAACCCGAACATAGAGTAGTAGATGTAGAACGGAATCATCGGCAGGTTGTTGGTACTGTAAGAAGTCGCAGCAGCCAGCCAGGATGCACCGGCACCCAGCTCGTTGATCCCTTCCTGCAGAATCTGGCCTTTTTCGTCTTCTTTGTAATATGCAACCTGTTCACGGTCCTGCGGGGTGTACTGCTGGCCGTTCGGGCTGTAAATACCAATCTGACGGAACAAACCTTCCATACCAAAGGTACGCGCTTCATCGGCGATAATCGGCACCAGGCGGTCTTTGATAGATTTGTTTTTCAGCATCACGTTCAGTGCACGCACAAACGCAATAGTGGTGGAGATTTCTTTGTTTTGCTCTTCCAGCAGCGGGCCAAAATCTTCCAGCGTCGGCAGTTCCAGTTTTTCAGTGAACTTAGGCTGACGAGTCGGCAGGTAGCCGTTCAGTTTTTCACGCTGGGCATGCAGGTATTTCGCTTCTTCGGAATCCGGAGCAAAAGTAACATACGGCAGTTTTTCGATATCTTCATCGGCAACAGGCACATTGAAACGGTCACGCACATAGCGGACGCCGTCCATGTTCATTTTCTTAACCTGGTGGGCGATGTTTTTACCTTCGGCAGCGTCACCCATACCATAACCTTTAATGGTGTGAGCAAGAATAACAGTCGGCTGGCCTTTGGTTTCCTGCGCTTTTTTCAGTGCAGCATAGACTTTCTTCGGATCGTGACCACCACGGTTCAGTGCCCAAATCTGGTCATCAGTCCAGTCAGCAACCAGAGCAGCAGTTTCCGGGTATTTACCGAAGAAGTGTTCGCGAACGTAAGCACCATCTTTAGATTTAAAGGTCTGGTAGTCACCATCAACGGTTTCATTCATCAGTTGGATCAGTTTACCGCTGGTGTCTTTACGCAGCAGTTCATCCCAACGACCACCCCAAATCACTTTAACCACGTTCCAGCCAGCACCACCAAAGATGCCTTCCAGTTCGTTAATGATTTTGCCGTTACCCGTTACCGGGCCGTCAAGACGCTGCAGGTTACAGTTGATGACGAAAACCAGGTTATCCAGTTTTTCACGAGTCGCGATAGTGATAGCACCTTTGGATTCAGGTTCATCCATTTCGCCATCGCCAAGGAATGCGTACACAGTCTGTGCAGCGGTATCTTTCAGGCCACGGTGTTCCAGGTATTTCAGGAACTTAGCCTGATAAATGGCACCGATTGGGCCCAGACCCATGGAAACAGTCGGGAACTGCCAGAATTCTGGCATCAGTTTCGGGTGTGGATAAGAAGACAGGCCATTACCATGAACTTCCTGGCGGAAGTTATTCATCTGGTCTTCAGTCAGGCGGCCTTCAAGGAAAGCACGGGCATAGACGCCTGGGGAGATGTGGCCCTGGAAGTAGACCAGATCACCGCCATCTTTTTCATTGCGCGCACGGAAGAAGTGGTTAAAGCACACTTCATAAAACGTGGCAGAAGACTGGTAAGACGCCATGTGACCGCCCAGCTCCAGGTCTTTTTTAGACGCATGCAGCACAGTCATGATGGCGTTCCAGCGAATCGCAGAACGAATACGACGTTCCAGGTCCAGATTACCCGGGTATTCCGGCTCATCTTCAACGGCAATGGTATTGACGTAGCTGCCAGCACCTGCGCCAGCGGCAACTTTAACACCGCCTTTACGGGCTTCGCTCAGTAACTGATCAACCAGGAACTGCGCGCGTTCAACACCTTCTTCACGGATGACCGATTCGATCGCCTGTAGCCAGTCGCGAGTTTCGATCGGATCCACGTCATTTTGCAAACGTTCTGACATGGGGTATTCCTTATCTTTTAATCGTTGATTGTCTGGAACCTGTCCCATTGCATTCTTAGCCTGGGGTAAAAACACAATAAGACAGGTTCTGCGTTTAGTTGCCGCGCTCTATGATTGGGCGCTTTTGCGTTTTATTCCGGCAAAAAAACCTGAAAAAACGCTAGTCCTTTCGTTGCTGTAAGCGGCGCAATGAACGTTCTCTTCGACTTTGCTCACGGCTGCGGTCCAGCAATATTTCCTCAATAAACGCCAGATGCCGGTGCGATGCTTCACGGGCCTGTTCCGGCTTACGTGCCATGATCGCTTCGAAAATACTGGCGCGATGACTACTCACGAGGGGGTGCATATCTCTTCGTGTGTAGAGCAATTCAAAATTCTGTCGAACATTCTGGGCAAGCATAGGCTCCATACAGCGAAGCAAGTGAAGCAGAACCACATTATGTGCAGCTTCTGTGACCGCTATCTGATACTGGAGCACAGCTTCCGATTCAGCGTCCAGGTCACCCACCTGCTTGGCGTTTTCTATGCTTTCGTGACATTCACGAATACGTGCAAGATCTTCGTCTGTACCGCGCAATGCAGCGTAATAAGCTGCAACGCCTTCAAGTGCGTGGCGTGTTTCGAGAAGATCAAACTGAGATTCGGGATGGTCTGACAGCAAAGCAGCAAGAGGATCACTAAAACTTTTCCAGAGATTATTCTGGATAAAAGTGCCGCCACCCTGACGACGCAATAACAACCCTTTGGCCTCCAGGCGCTGGATTGCTTCGCGTAATGAAGGGCGTGAAACATCAAATTGACGTGCTAATTCACGCTCCGGCGGCAATTTTTCCCCCGGGCGCAGTGTCCCTTCAAGAATGAGGTACTCCAGTTGCTGCTCGATTACATCGGATAGCTTAGGTTGGCGGATTTTGCTGTAGGCCATTCGTTATTTTCTCTGCCTTACGCCCGGAGTCAATTGGTAAGACCAATTTCATATTCGTGACGCTAAAGTAACAAAGTATTCACCTTATGTCCATATTGGTTTTGATTGAAATCATTAAACACCACACATTTTAACAACATTACAGAAATAGTGTTTCAGAAATGTAACTTTGCACAAATCATAACGTTACCTGCCGTGTCGCACATTTAACCAATTTGAAACCAATTATTTCTCAAATTGAACCGATTCAACACGGGATTTAATGAATAAAAATTCATTAATTTTAAATGAAAAATCAAAATGAAAATTATCCATAGAAAAATACAGCTAACAGGAATGGTGAGATTTTGCTCAGTCCGGGAAGAGGGATGCAGAAACCAGGTGCAACTCGCTGCTCTTAACACTATTCTTTGCGCTTCGGTAGTAGACGAATAAAAAAACGCGCTTTGTTACCGTAAAAAAAACACTACAGCATATGGAATGTATCAATTACATACGGTGCTATTTACACCAACAATATCACCACACACGAGGTTTGTAAGATGGAAGGTCAACAACAAGGCGACTCGCTAAAGCGCGGCCTTAAAAACCGCCATATACAGCTAATCGCTCTGGGCGGCGCTATCGGTACAGGTCTGTTTCTGGGAAGCGCATCCGTTATACAGTCAACCGGCCCAGGGATTATTTTGGGCTATGCTATTGCGGGCTTCATCGCTTTTCTGATTATGCGTCAGTTAGGTGAAATGGTGGTTGAAGAACCTGTAGCAGGTTCGTTCAGCCACTTTGCCTACAAATACTGGGGTAGTTTTGCGGGTTTTGCCTCTGGCTGGAACTACTGGGTGCTGTACGTACTGGTTGCTATGGCGGAGCTGACAGCTGTTGGTAAGTATATTCAGTTCTGGTACCCGGAAATTCCAACCTGGGTTTCTGCTGCAGCCTTCTTTGTCATCATCAATGCCATTAACCTGACCAACGTAAAAGTGTTTGGTGAGATGGAATTCTGGTTTGCCATCATCAAAGTGTTTGCGGTTGTGGCAATGATAATTTTTGGTGGCTGGTTGCTGTTCAGTGGTAACGGTGGCCCTCAGGCAACTGTACGCAACCTATGGGATCAGGGCGGTTTTCTGCCGAACGGTATGACTGGCCTGGTCATGATGATGGCTATCATTATGTTCTCCTTCGGCGGGTTGGAATTGGTGGGTATTACCGCAGCAGAAGCGGATAACCCCGAGCAGAGCATCCCGAAAGCAACCAACCAGGTTATCTGGCGTATTCTGATTTTCTATATTGGTTCACTGGCAGTTCTGCTCTCCCTGCTGCCATGGACGCGCGTTACTGCAGATACCAGCCCATTTGTACTCATCTTCCACGAACTGGGTGACAGTTTTGTAGCCAATGCCCTGAACATTGTGGTGCTGACCGCAGCATTATCTGTGTATAACAGTTGTGTGTACTGTAATAGCCGCATGCTGTTTGGCCTGGCCAAACAGGGTAATGCCCCGAAAGCACTCCTTACCGTTGATAAACGTGGCGTTCCGGTAAATACCATTATCGTGTCAGCGGTGGTGACAGCACTCTGTGTGTTGATTAACTACCTGGCTCCGGAATCAGCTTTCGGTATGTTGATGGCACTTGTCGTTTCTGCTCTGGTTATCAACTGGGCAATGATTAGCCTGGCGCACATGAAGTTTCGCCGTACCAAACAACAGCAAGGTGTGACCACGCGCTTCCCTGCGCTGCTGTACCCACTGGGTAACTGGGTCTGTCTGCTGTTCATGGCCGCTGTGCTGGTTATCATGTTGCTCACCCCTGGTATGGCGATTTCTGTTTACCTGATCCCGGTTTGGGTTGCGGTTCTCGGAGTGGGCTATATGTGTAAGCAGAAAAATAGCAACACAGTGAAAACCAAATAATTTCCCTTTCTCTCTGTGCCCGTGTTTTACGGGTACAGAGTATTGTTACCTGCTTCACACTTCCCATCCGATGACATGATTGTCCATTTCTCCGGCTGATTCCTGCTGCGAAAAATTTCACTTTAGCACCAATAATTCTGTCCATATCTTCTGAATGGAGTGAGGCAGATGCAAAGCAATAAGCTAACAATGAAGGAAAAGATAGGCTACGGGATGGGCGATGCCGGTTGTAATATCATTGGCGGCGCTATCATGCTGTTTTTAAACTTTTTTTATACTGATATCTTCGGCCTTGCTCCTGCACTGGTGGGCACGCTACTTCTATCTGTACGTGTAGTTGATGCAGTAACTGACCCGATAATGGGCGCTATTGCTGACCGCACAAAAAGCCGCTGGGGGCGTTTTCGTCCATGGTTACTCTGGATTTCACTGCCTTACGTACTTTTCAGCGTGCTGATGTTCACCACGCCGGAATGGAGTTATAACAGCAAGGTTATCTATGCGTTTATCACCTATTTTTTGATGTCGTTAACCTACACGGCCATCAATATCCCCTATTGCTCATTGGGAGGTGTCATTACCAATGATCCCCATGAACGGGTTTCCTGCCAGTCTTACCGCTTCGTAATGGTTGGGATCGCTACGCTAATTTTGTCCCTGTCACTTCTCCCTCTGGCCGAATGGTACGGCGGTGCAGATAAAGCGAAAGGGTACCAGATGGCAATGGGCACCCTGGCTATCATCGCGCTATTTATGTTCCTGTATTGTTTTGCAACCGTACGCGAACGTATTCGCCCGGCAGTTCCCACAAACGACGATCTGAAATCTGACTTACGTGATGTATGGAAGAACGACCAGTGGGTGCGTATTTTGCTGCTGACATTGTGCAATGTCTGCCCCGGTTTTATTCGCATGGCAGCCACCATGTATTACGTCACCTGGGTTATGCAACAAAGCACTGGTTTTGCCACGATGTTTATCAGCCTAGGTGTTATCGGCATGATGATTGGCAGCACACTCGCCAAGGTGTTGACCGATAAATGGTGTAAGCTGAAAGTCTTCTTTTGGACAAACATTGTTCTGGCAATCTTTTCCAGCGGGTTCTATTTCCTCGATCCCCATGCCACTGTGCTCATCATCGTCATGTACTTCCTGCTTAATATTCTGCATCAAATCCCCTCGCCTCTACACTGGTCACTGATGGCAGACGTCGACGATTATGGCGAGTGGAAAACAGGTAAACGCATTACCGGGATTAGCTTCTCTGGCAACCTGTTTTTCTTGAAGTTAGGCCTGGCAATCGCCGGTTCTATGTGTGGTTTCTTGCTGTCCTGGTATGGCTACGACGCATCCCTGAAGCAGCAGTCCGCCAGTGCCATCAACGGCATTATATTACTGTTCACTGTGATTCCTGGTGTGGGTTATTTAATTACCGCCGGGGTGGTACGCCTGCTCAAAGTGGACCGTGAAACTATGAAGCAAATTCAGATTGACCTGGAAAAACGCCGTAAAAATTACCAGGAGCTGGTTGACTACCAGGAAGGTAAACAAGAAAGCGAAGCCCCTGTGTCTCACATTGGCAATACTGCCGACAAACACGTTGAGAAACCTGTTTAGGTGCCAAACGAAACGATAAGGAAAGACGTTATGTTGCAATGGCCTAATCCATTAATTGAACAGCGTGCAGACCCTTTTATTTTGCATGAAGGTTCAGATTACTATTTTATTGCTTCAGTTCCTGAATATGACAGGCTGGAAATTCGCCGGGCTTCGTCGCTTTCCGGGCTGGCCCAGGCAGAGGCTGTAGTTGTCTGGCGTAAACCCGAAGCTGGCCCAATGAGCGAGTTGATTTGGGCACCCGAACTCCACCGCATAGATGGCAAGTGGTATATCTATTATGCCGCAGCGCATACCAAAGCACTGCGCGACAACATGTTCCAGCACCGCATGTATGTTCTCGAATGCACAGATAGCTGCCCGTTAACCGGTTGCTGGGTTGAAAAAGGCCAGTTAACCACGCAGTTCGATACCTTCTGCCTTGATGCCACTACCTTTTCACACCAGGGCAAACAGTGGTACCTGTGGGCGCAAAAAGCGCCGGATATTCCTGGAAATTCAAATTTATATTTAAGTGAAATGGCAAACCCGTGGACCCTGAAAGGGGAAGCCGTCATGCTAAGCAAGCCTGAATTTGATTGGGAATGCCGGGGTTTTCTGGTAAATGAAGGGCCAGCCGTTATTTTTCATGGAGAGCGTATTTTCATTACTTACTCAGCCAGCGCTACTGATGAGAACTACTGCATGGGTCTGTTGTGGGCCAATAAAGATGCCAATCTTCTTGACCCGAAAAACTGGCATAAATCCCCTGGCCCGGTGTTTACCACCTGTGAAGCCAACCGCCAATTTGGCCCCGGACATAACAGTTTCACAACTACCCCAGACGGCCAGGATGTACTGGTTTATCACGCACGAAACTACACAGAAATAGAAGGCGACCCGCTTTATGACCCAGGCCGCCATACACGGATTAAATTGATCGAATGGGGCCAGGATGGCATGCCAAACTTCGGTATACCACCCGCAGACCACCCGTAGCAGGCAGAAAACGGCGTGCTTAAACCAGTGCGCCGTAAATCGTTAATAAGGCAACCACCACTACCACCACCAGCGCTGTTTTCTTCGCCATGGATACAGCAGCTTTCGGGGTTCTGACTTTGTCTGAATGCGGCTCGCGCGCCAGAGAAAATTGCGCCAGTTGCGTCAACACCTGGTATTGAGAAGTCCCTCGGTCGCCCAACGACGCAAACCAGGCCGGTAATGCTTTCTCACCATGCCCCAGTAACGCATAAGCCAGCCCAACCAACCTGACCGGCACCCAATCCAGAACATGCAAAATAGCATCAATACCAGAATGTAAACGCTGGTGGGGCGTGTGATGACGTGCAAGCCATGTTTGCCAGGCCCGGAGAACTGCATACCCAACTAAGGTGACCGGCCCAAAACTTCCCCCCACAACAAACCAGAAGAGTGGAGCCAGGTAATAGCGGTAATTAATCCACAACAGGGCATTTTGTAACTCTCGTAAAAACTCACGGTCATCGCAACCCGCAGCAACGCCGTGGATCATCGTTAACTCAGCAACCATCTCATCGCAGGCACGTGAATCCCCGCGGCTGGCTGCTTTAAGGTAAGAATGGTAATGCTGGCGTACCTGCCCGGCACCAATACACAAAACGCCTAGCAGGATCCAAAACACCAACAGGGGCACATTAAACAGAATCCCTTTCAACAAAGACAGGCACACAGCAATAGCCACCATCGCGACGACAGACATCATCAACGTGTAACCCAGAGAGAAATAGCGAGTTCGGCGGAACACAACTTCCAGGCGGCTTTCTAATTGCCAGTGTTCTCCAAACTTAAATAAACGCTCAGAAATTAACACCAACAATAAGGTAAATAACGTCATACCTTCTCCTTACCAGAAACTGAAATCAGTGCACGAAAGCGCGGCCAGTCAAAAACGTCACCGGGGTCAGTTTTTCTGGAAGGAGCAATATCACAATGCCCTGCCATATTGCTGGCAATATCCGGCCAGACCGTCATCAAAACTTGTGTTATCTCAGCAAGGCGTTGATATTGTGCATCGGTATAGGGCAAGACATCGGTGCCTTCCAGTTCAATCCCGATAGAAAAATCATTACATTTTTCTCGCCCCTGCCAGGAAGAAACACCAGCATGCCACGCCCGTTTATTAAATGGGACGTACTGCACCACTTCTCCATCACGGCGTATCAGGCAATGCGCCGATACCCGCAATTGAGCGATCCCTTCAAAATAGGGGTGAGCTTTGGCATCCAGCGTGCCGGCAAACAACGCATCAATCCAGGGGCCTCCAAATTCACCGGGTGGTAAACTGATATTATGTACAACCAGTAATGAAGGCGACTCACCTTCCGGGCGATCATCACAATGTGGTGAAGGCGCATGCCTTGCTTCGCTTAACCAGCCATCCTGAAGCTTCATTATGGTTCTCCTTGGTGTGGTACTAAAGGTCGCTTCAGAGTAGCATGTTTCCAATTTATATCAGCCATTTCGGAGTTAATAATGCCACCACGCCGTTATAATCCAGACCACCGACGTGAAGCACTGTTGGAACGGATTAATACCGATATTCCCGGCACAGTTTCTGTTGCGCTAAAAGAAGACCTTGGCGGTAGTATTGATGTCAATAATGATATTACTGCGCAATTACTCCCGCCGGAAAGCACATCTCATGCTGTTGTTATCACCCGCGAAGACGGTATTTTTTGTGGTAAACGGTGGGTTGAAGAAGTGTTCATCCAACTTGGTGGAAACATACAAGTTGAATGGCATGTCAATGATGGCGATGAAATTACGGCAAACCAGCCATTGTTTGAACTAACCGGGTCTTCACGAATTTTGCTTACGGGTGAAAGAACTGCACTGAACTTTGTCCAGACGCTTTCTGGTGTTGCCAGCGAAGTTCACAGGTATGTTACACAACTGGCTGGCACACATACCCAATTATTGGATACGCGTAAAACCGTGCCCGGCCTGCGCACCGCGCTGAAATATGCCGTACTGTGTGGTGGCGGTAGCAACCACCGCCTGGGGTTGTCAGATGCATTCCTGATAAAGGAAAACCATATTATTGCCGCCGGTTCTGTTCGCCAGGCAATCGAAAAAGCGAGCTGGATCCATCCTGATGTCCCTATTGAAGTCGAAGTTGAAAGCCTTGAGGAATTGCAGGATGCCTTACGTGCTGGTGCAGATATCATCATGCTGGACAACTTTGATACCGAAATGATGCGCAAGGCGGTTGGGATAACCCAAGGCAACGCTCAGTTAGAAGTGTCTGGCAACGTGACGCTGGATACACTTCGAGCTTGTGCCGAAACTGGTGTGGATTTTATTTCAGTCGGCGCTCTCACCAAACATATCAGAGCACTGGATCTCTCTATGCGGTTTCGCTAAACACTTAGCTAACGCTATCCGTTACGGGCAGATACTCTGCCCGTATTTTCGGCCCTACTCGCAATTTGCTCTTCTTTTTTTCAGTGTACAGATTATCTCTGGAATAGATGCTCCAGAATAAAGAACGGCCTGTCGAGGCATCTTACGTAACCTGCCATAGTCATGCTCCGCATTACAAAGGAGACAACTATGCACAGGCAACGTGGCTTCACACTGATTGAATTAATGGTGGTAGTTGGCATTATCGCCATTCTAAGCGCTACTGCTGTTCCTGCTTATCAAAACTATTTACGTAAAGCGGCATTAACTGACGTCTTACAACACATATTGCCCTACCGCAGCGCAGTTGAACTCTGTGCCATTGAACGCGGCGGGATAACATCCTGCCATGCTGATAGCCAGGGCATTCCAGCCTTACGTACCTCACGTTATATCGCCAACCTGTCGGTTACTGCCGGAAGTATTCAGGCTGGCGGGCAAGACAATCTGAACGGGCTCTCATTAACACTGATCCCTCAATGGGATAACAACCAGGGTATCACTGGCTGGCGAAAAACCTGTTCAGCACCGGGCAATACAGGCCTTGAACAAGCATGTAACGATATTTTCCGCTTCGCTGATGAGTAAACTGGAGAGAGAAAAAATGAGTAATGAAAAGCTCTTCGCCCTGTGCGCCCGTCATCAAGCCCTGCTTCTACGCCATGATCCAGAAATTGTTATTGCAGTTGCGCATACCCCTTCCGATGAATTGCTCAGCGCCCTGCGCTTTATTTCCCATAAACGCGTAGTGGTCGAGCACTGGTCTCCCGCACAAATTGAACGATACCGTTCACAGCGCCCCATAACAGAACCTCTTGTCCCCACACCAGGCACAACCAATAACACGGTCGTACATATTGAAAAAACATTACAACAGGCATTAAACCAACGAGCTTCAGATATTCATTTTGAGCCAGATACCCCACAATTCCGTGTGCGTTTTCGTATTGATGGTGTGTTACATACACAGTACCAAGGAAGTGCAGACGCCTACCCGGCTCTTGTTGCCCGGTTGAAAGTGCTCAGCGATATGGACATTGCAGAGAAACGCCTTCCCCAGGATGGGCAATTTACACTTCCGGAACTCCCTGGGAATATTTCGTTTCGCCTGGCAACTCTGCCCTGCCGGGCTGGAGAAAAAATCGTATTACGGGTTTTACATAAGCAAGATGAACAACTCTCACTTGATGCACTGGGTCTGGCCCCCCGGCAGCTGGATGAATTCCAAAAGGCGCTCAATGCCCCCCAAGGACTAATTTTGGTAACAGGCCCAACGGGCAGCGGAAAAACTGTCTCCTTGTATAGTGCCCTCAATGCCCTGAACCGACCTGGAATTAATATCAGTAGTGTTGAAGACCCTGTAGAAATCCCGTTAAGTGGGCTGAACCAGGCGCAAGTGAACCTGAAAGCGGGTTTAACATTCCAGCGGGTTCTCCGGGCACTCCTGCGCCAGGATCCTGATGTCATTATGGTGGGAGAAATTCGCGACAACGAAACAGCCGAAATTGCCATAAAAGCCGCACAAACCGGGCATCTGGTGTTATCCACACTACACACCAACTCCACGACAGATACACTTATTCGCCTGGAACAAATGGGCATTCCCCGATGGATGATTGCTTCAGCTCTCAAACTGGTCATTGCACAACGTCTGGTAAGAAAATTATGCCCACATTGCCGACAACAGCAACCAAAACCCGTTGTTTTGCCACGTAGCATAAGCCGGTTACCTTTGCCTGACTGGCTGCCAGTTGGGTGTGAACAATGCTATAGCGGATTCTATGGGCGAGTAGCCCTCTTTGAAGTGCTGACTATCACACCTGAAATTCACGATGCCTTATTGCGTGGCGATACAGCCACACAAATTGCTGAACTTGCCAGTAAGCAAGGTTGTATCGCGCTTTTTGAACATGGCTTCCAGGCCGTCAGCCGGGGGGAAACCACCGTGAATGAGCTGTACCGAGTATTGGGATTACCCCATGGCAACTAAATTATCACTCTGGCGTTGGTCTGCACTTGACCTAAAAGGCAACTCGCACATGGGTATCAGTTTTGCCACTGGTAAAATCGATATCATGACTCGGCTATGTAACCAGGCGTTATTTCCAGTACGTATCCAAAGGGCACGAGCATATGAAAGTAAATCCCGCCATATGGATCACCGAATCCATTTTTTACAACAGTTATCGGCACTACTGAAAGCGGGTATTAGCTTGCCGGATGCACTCGTGTTACTCAACCAACAACATGCTTCTCCTCTTTGGCAAGCTGTATTACAACAAATGATATTACGGCTTAACGAAGGTGAGGCATTTTCGTACATTGTGCAAAGCTGGCCAGAACTTTTCCCGCCGCTGGTCGTTGCCATGAGCCGTACGGGTGAAATGACCGGGAAGCTTGATTTGTGCTTTGAACACCTGTCAGTGCAACAAGAGCAACAACGTGCCTTGCAACGTACTGTCTCAAAAGCGCTGCGTTACCCATTAGTGACACTGTGTATGGCACTTGCCGTCACACTGGGCATGCTACTGTTTGTCCTGCCAACGTTCGCGGATATCTACCAGGCATTTAATACACCACTACCCGCTGTGACGCGTATTTTGATGTCTGTTTCCGACTGGCTTAACCAGCAAATATACATACTGACTTTTACTGCGGCTTCTGTATTCATTCTGGTGGTTGGACCTGGCAGAAATATATGGCGCAGATTTACCCAATACCTTTTACAACATGCCCCCGTCATGAGCCGACTTTACGAGGCACTAATACGCAGCCAGATTTTTATGATGCTCTCCCTGACGCAACAATCTGGTGTCAATATTTTGCATGGATTACAACTTGTTGAAGATACATTGCCCAAAGCAAGCCGCTGGAGGCAGGTTATGGCGCAATTATCTGTGGATGTTACCCAGGGTATAACTTTGGGGGAAGCCATGCGCCAACATAGCTGTTTTACAGCGCTATGCTACCAGCTGGTTTCAACTGGGGAACAATCTGGTGCACTGGATACTATGTTGGATAAGCTTGCCAGCTGGCACAGAGAAAACACACAGTTGCAGGCCAGCCAGTTAACTCAATTAATGGAGCCTTTATTAATGGTGATAACAGGGCTGATCACTGGTTTGCTTGTATTGGCGATGTATTTACCGATTTTCGGTCTGGGAGAGGCAATGGGAGCAGGTTAACAAAGTAGAGAAGCAGGGTAAGCATACCTTACCCTGCTGGTAGAATTACAGGCTGTTAAATACCCGGTTTTCCTGTTCCTGTACACGAATAAATGTCGTGCGTTTAGTTAATTCTTTCAGCCGAGAGGCGCCTACATAAGTACAGGCTGAACGTAACCCCCCCAGAATATCCCGTGCGGTATTTTCAACCGGGCCACGCAAAGGAAGCTTCACTGTTTTGCCTTCGGCAGCCCGGTATTCTGCCACACCACCGACATGGCGGTTCATGGCAGACGCAGAACTCATGCCATAGAACAGCATAAATTTTTCGCCATTTTCCTCAACTATCGAGCCACCACTTTCTTCATGCCCTGCCAGCATACCGCCAAGCATGACAAAATCAGCACCACCGCCAAATGCTTTGGCTACATCGCCAGGTACAGTACAACCACCATCGCTCACGATTTGCCCACCCAAGCCATGAGCAGCATCAGCACATTCAATTACTGCCGACAACTGTGGGTAACCGACCCCTGTTTTTACACGCGTTGTACAAACAGAACCAGGCCCAATGCCAACTTTCACAATATCGGCCCCTGACAGGATCAACTCTTCACACATTTCGCCAGTTACCACATTCCCTGCACAAATCACTTTATCGGGCCATGCTTCACGCGCTTTCGCTACAAACTGAACGAAATGCTCAGAATAACCATTAGCAACATCGATACACACAAAAGCCAGAGACGAGCTCAACGCCAGAATCTGTTTGGTCTTTTCAAAATCGGCAGCGGATGTCCCCGTGGAAACCATAACATGACGCAGGAGAGAGGCTGGAGATTGCTCAACAAACTGGCGCCATTCTTCAACGGAATAATGTTTATGTACTGCGGTCAAAATATCAAAAGCAGCAAGGGCACTCGCCATGCTGAAGGTTCCTACTGTATCCATATTTGCAGCAATAACAGGCACGCCAGTCCAGTTCACACCAGAATGTTTAAAAGTATACTGGCGTTCAAGTTCTACATCAGAGCGGCTTTTCAGTGTGGAACGTTTAGGGCGGATAAGAACATCTTTAAAACCTAACTTGATATCTTCTTCAATGCGCATATGCGATTTTCCTGGTCGTGGCGATGTAATAAAAAGGGTAAGAGGCGATACAACTGCCAGCTCCAGTGACGTTATCTTACGCACTAATAAAGGCAGCGCAAGACTGCGAAAAACGACTTTTTTACGCTACAATCCTATAAATTTAGCGTAAGTATGGTGTTAAGGAATAACCTGTATTAAAAGCTTATTTATTACCATGTATTGCTCGTTTTTTTCGAAAATATGATTAAACCAGCCCTTGGTTAAACCGAGCTGGAGGCAAATATTTTCAGGTACGGTTGCTTTGTTTTACAAAAAAGTGCGCAGGCAGCTAATGGCGGCATGTTGAGCTCTGGCATGGTTTCGAAAGGGAAAGGGCATTTTTCTTTTGTTATAAGCACACTCATCACATCGGGGTTTCGTTGTTTATGGTCTTCACTGTTGCGCTTACCGGAGGGATTGGTAGTGGCAAAAGTACTGTTGCTACTATGTTTGCCGCCCATGGTGTATCGCTTGTTGATGCAGACATTATCGCCAGAGAAGTTGTGGCGCCGGGCCAACCAGCTCTGCAAAAAATCGCTGAGCATTTTGGTGAACAGATCCTCACCCCCGAAGGGTTACTCAACCGTACAGCACTGCGTGAACATATTTTTACTAATCCCAAAGAAAAGCAGTGGCTTAATGCTTTATTACACCCATTAATTCACCAACGGACACAGCAAGCTATTAACCAGGCGTCATCACCTTATGTCTTGTGGGTTGTGCCTCTATTGGTTGAAAACCAACTTCAGCGACTAGCTGACCGAGTATTAGTTGTTGATGTCAGCCCTGAAACGCAGCTTCACCGAACCATGGCTCGCGATAATATCAGCCGTGAACTTGCACAACATATTATCGCAGCGCAGGTTAGCCGGGAGGCACGTCTTGCCGTCGCGGATGACATTATTAATAATGATGGTTTACCACAAGCATTAACTCATGATGTGGCTCGCCTGAACCAACAATACATGGCACTGGCTGTGCAGTCCGTCAGACAGGAATGATGAAGAATGAGCTCGCAAATACTTTTTGAACATCCTTTGAGCGAGAAAATGCGCACCTGGCTGCGTATTGAGTTCTTGCTGCAACAACTTTCTTCTCAGCTGCCTTTAAATGACTATCCATCCGCGCTTTATTTCTTAAGAAATATCAGTGATTTACTAGATATTTTCGAGCGTGGTGATATTCGTACAGAGTTACTTAAAGAACTGGAACGGCAACAACGGAAACTTCAGGCATGGGTTGAAGTGCCTGGTGTCGATATGCAACGTATAACGTCGCTAAAAGAGCAACTAAAGAGTATGGGTACCCGCCTGATGTCAGGGGCGCGTTTAGGGCAAACATTGCGCGAAGATAAACTAATAAGCCTGGTTCGTCAGCGTTTAAGTATTCCAGGCGGGTGCTGTAGTTTTGACTTGCCCACTTTACATGTCTGGCTGAAAGCCAGTGAAAGCGCACGCAGCAATCTGGTGAGTCACTGGCTTGATAGTCTGGAATCTCTGCGCGAAACACTTACTTTGATCCTTGACCTGATTCGCCACTCTTCACCCTTTCGCAAGCAAACCAGCCTCAACGGGTTTTATCAGGACAATGGCGATGATGCCGATTTGTTACGCCTGGAGATGAATCTTGAGGATGCTATCTACCCGCAAGTTTCCGGGCACAAAAGTCGTTTTGCCATTCGTTTCCTGCCTCTGGATAGCGAGCATGGGGTGATACCAGAGCGTATTGATTTCAATTTGGCTTGTTGCTAAGGAAGTATGATGTCTGAGACAACAGAAGTGAGCTGCCCAACCTGTGGCAAAACCGTTATCTGGAATGAGCAAAGCCCATGGCGGCCATTTTGCTCCAAACGCTGCCAACTGATTGATTTAGGCGAATGGGCCGCCGAAGAGAAACGTATCCCCAGCCAAAACACCTTATCTGATAGCGATGACTGGAGTGAAAAGCAGGATTAATTAGTTTTCTGCAGTTTGGCAATAACAGGCGCATTGGCTGGCGGAAAGTGTTCCGGCTCCAGCGCCTGTTGAGCCACCCAACGCGAAGGTTGCCCTTCTTTTCCCCAAGGTTCACCATCCCACTTATCAACCAGGAAAAACCAAAGGCTGACATGCCTGTCCGGGAACTGGTGCTCCTGTTTTTCAAATAGTGTGAAGCCCGTGGGCGTAATGCCAACTTCTTCCATTAACTCTCGTACCAGTGCCTGTTCAGGGGTTTCACCTTGCTCAATTTTCCCACCGGGAAACTCCCACATATTCGCCATATGCGAATCAGCACTTCGTTGGGCCAGAAAAATCTCCTCGTGCTGATTGCGGATAATGCCAACCGCTATCTCAAATCTTTTCATGGGAATCTCCTGAAAAAGAGGCGCAGTAACCTGCACCCCCGGATATGACCAGGCCAGAGGTTTCCCTCTGGCCCAATTAATTAACGTCAAACTTTAAGCTGTGATATGTATGCGGCTTAACTTAAACGCCCGTGGCACTGCTTGTATTTTTTACCTGAACCGCAAGGGCAAGGATCATTACGCCCTACTTTACGATCACCTGTTTGTTCAGCAAGAGACTGTGCCGCCTGCAGCTCATCACTTTGATGGCTCAATTGCTGCATTTGCGCCAGGCGTTCAGCTTCTTCGCGGCGTTGCTGTTCCATGGCTTCAACTTCTTCCGGTAAACGCACCTGAACTTTGCTCAGCGTACTGATTACTTCGTACTTCAGCGATTCCAGCATAGCCGCGAACATAGAGAAAGATTCACGTTTATATTCTTGCTTAGGATCTTTTTGCGCATAACCGCGCAAGTGAATCCCTTGACGCAGGTAATCCATCGCCGCCAGGTGCTCTTTCCAGAGGCTATCCAGCGTCTGCAACATCACACCTTTTTCGAAATTGCGCATCATTTCTGTGCCAACAATTTCTTCTTTACGCTGATAGACTTCAACAGCCATCTTCAGGATGCGCTCACGCAATGTTTCTTCGTGCAGTTCAGGCTCTTTGTCCAGCCATTCAGAAATCGGCAGTTCGAGGTCGAAATCATTTTTCAGGCGCTCTTCTAAACCTGGAATATCCCACATTTCTTCCAGAGACTGAGGCGGAATATGGGCATCAATCGTGGTTTTGAACACATCTTCACGAATGCTGTTGATAGTCTCGCTGACATCACTGGCATCCAGCAATTCATTACGCTGAGTATAAATTGCACGACGCTGGTCATTCGCCACATCATCATATTCCAGCAATTGCTTACGAATATCAAAGTTGCGGCTTTCTACTTTACGCTGCGCATTGGCGATGGCTTTAGTCACCCAAGGGTGTTCAATGGCTTCACCGGGTTTCATCCCCAGCTTACGCATCATGTTAGATACACGATCTGATGCGAAAATACGCATCAAGGCATCTTCCATTGACAGATAGAAACGTGATGACCCCGGATCGCCCTGACGGCCTGAACGACCACGCAACTGGTTATCAATACGGCGCGACTCATGGCGTTCAGTACCAATAATATGCAGACCACCAGACGCCAGTACCGCATCGTGGCGTTGTTGCCAGTTACTTTTAATTTCAGCAACTTGTTCATCTGTTGGGGCTTCAAGCTCAGCTAACTCAGTCTGCCAGCTACCACCCAACACAATATCGGTACCACGGCCAGCCATGTTGGTAGCAATAGTAACAGCCCCCGGATAACCAGCCTGAGCAACAATGTCTGCTTCGCGCGCATGGAACTTCGCATTCAGTACATTGTGTTTGATGCCTGCTTTCGTCAGTTCCTGAGCAACCAGTTCAGATTTCTCAATGGAGATAGTACCAACCAGTACTGGCTGGCCTTTTGCAGTACGTTCACGGATATCTTCGATAATCGCAGCAATTTTCTCTGCTTCGGTCATGTAGACCAGATCGGCCATGTCTTTACGAACCATAGGGCGGTTCGTTGGTACAACAACGGTATCCAGTTTATAGATAGAGCTGAATTCAAAGGCTTCGGTATCTGCTGTACCAGTCATACCGGCAAGTTTGTCATACAAGCGGAAGTAGTTCTGGAAGGTAATAGAAGCCAGGGTCTGGTTTTCATTCTGAATATCAACCCCTTCTTTTGCTTCCACAGCCTGGTGGAGACCGTCAGACCAACGACGCCCTTGCATGGTACGGCCAGTATGTTCATCGACAATGATGACTTCGCCGTCTTTCACAATGTAATCAACATCGCGGGTAAACAAGGCATGTGCACGCAGCGCCGCCGTTACATGGTGCATCAGCATAATATTGGTCGGTGAATACAACGATTCACCTTCATCCATAATACCTTCTTGTACCAGTAACTCTTCTATCAGTACCAGACCACGTTCAGTCAGGTTAACCTGGCGTGCTTTCTCATCCACGGAGAAGTGACCTTCGCCCTGGAAGGTGTCGGAGTCTTCTTTTTCCTGGCGTACCAGGTGAGGGATAATGGTGTTCACACGGCGGTACATTTCTGAGCTGTCTTCTGCCGGGCCAGAAATGATCAATGGAGTACGGGCTTCGTCGATAAGAATGGAGTCAACTTCATCCACCAGCGCGTAATGCAGTTTACGTTGTACACGCTCTTCCGGGCTGAATGCCATGTTGTCACGCAGGTAATCGAACCCGTACTCATTGTTGGTGCCGTATGTAATATCCGCAGCATAAGCTTCACGCTTCGCTGGCGCTGGCATACCTGGCAGGTTGATACCCACACTCAGGCCCAGGAATTCAAACAATGGGCGGTTATTCTCAGCATCACGCTGGGCAAGATAGTCGTTCACCGTTACCACGTGCACACCTTTACCGCTCAGAGCATTCAGGTAAGCCGGTAGTGTTGCAGTCAGTGTTTTACCTTCACCAGTTCGCATTTCCGCAATGCAACGTTCATTAAGTACCATACCACCGAGTAACTGAACATCGAAGTGACGCATGCCAAACACACGTTTACTGGCTTCCCGAACTACTGCGAATGCTTCAGGCAGGATACTTTCCAGAGCATCGCCTTTTTCAAGACGGGCACGGAACTCGCCTGTTTTGCCTTTGAGTTCATCATCTGACAATTTTTCAATTGCAGGTTCCATAGCATTAATTTGCGTAACAAGTTTACGCATACGACGCAATGTGCGGTCGTTACGGCTTCCGAATACTTTAGTTAACAGTTTGACTAACATAATAAATTCCCAAACGCTTCGCTGAGCGATAAAACATAATGATAAGAGTAGTAGTGTTTATCAGCAGCGAGACTGCGGGCCTGCCCGAATCCCCTGAGCAGTGCCCAGCCAGTTCGTGAAGGTAAAAGAGAGTGAGGGTGCCGTTGCTGGCCAAGGCTCCTGGCGTACAACAGACGGCGGTTTGCTTTCCTGAGTAAGCAGTGCACTGAGCGTATCGAGCAATGCAATGTGTTGCCCTTCCAAAGGGGAATCATCGGGCACCGCTGCCCCAGTCATCACCTGAGGTGACATCACAAAAGTCAGGTGGCGGATAACAGTACGAATAGCGTGTTGGTGCCAGTAATCAACACTAAAGGTTGACTGGCGACGATTGCTTTCCTGTAATTGCGCCAACGAAAATGCGGGATTGAAACGATTATAATTCGCAGTGGTTTCTGCAGGCGTGGTCGCGCCCGCGTTGCTGCTCGCTAAAACAGGTAGCCCAAAACTGGCCGCAACCATCCCTAAAAGCAGATGGGGCCAGAAATATCGCCTACCCAATTGTCGCCAACGCGCAAATATACCGGACACTCTATTTCACCAAAGGAATTGAACCATTTTGGCTATTCAAACTAACAAGCCACATTTTAGCGACCAAATAGTATCACCAAACGCGCCGCTCATCAGCTTAATCCCTGCGATGAATCCCGAAAAAACGCGTAACAAGTGAGCAAACAAACCAATTAAATCAAAAAAGATGAACAGAAAAGAATAACAGGGTGGACTACTAAAAAATAAAAAACGACTGATTCACCAGGCCGGAGAGAGTGCCTGATTAACCAGTCGCTTTATACGTATCTCGCCCTTATGCAAGGACTGTCGACGGTGCCTTGAAAGCCAGTGGCAGTTCAGCTTCGTCTTCGAACGTCACGTATTCCCATGCTTCCTGTTTAGCAAGCACAGCCTGCAACAGTTTATTATTCAGCGCATGGCCGGATTTATACGCAGTAAACGCACCGATAATATTGTGACCACACATAAACAAGTCACCAATGGCATCCAGCATTTTGTGACGCACAAACTCGTCTTCAAAACGCAGGCCATCTTCATTCAGTACACGGTAGTCATCCACGACAATAGCACAATCAAAGCTACCGCCAAGGCACAGACCACGAGACTGAAGATATTCGATGTCACGCATAAAACCAAAAGTACGCGCCCGGCTGATTTGGCGCATAAACGCATCGGCCGAGAAGTTCATGCTGTAACGCTGAGTGCTGGCATCAATTGCCGGGTGATTAAAATCAATAGTGAAATCCAGAGTAAAGCCATTATGCGGCCTGAACTCTGCCCATTTATCACCATCTTCAACCCGAACAACATCTTTAATGCGCACGAATTTCTTCGCAACATTCAGCTCATCAACCCCTGCATCCATCAACAGATAAACAAAGGGAGCAGCACTGCCGTCCATAATTGGAATTTCCGGCGCATCTACTTCAACAATAATGTTGTCGATGCCTAAACCAGCCAACGCTGCGTTCAGGTGCTCCACAGTTGATATCCGCACGTCATGCTCATTCACCAGGCACGTACAGAGCATGGTATCACGCACAGATTTGGCATCAGCCGGGAAATCTACCGGTGGATTCAAGTCGGTGCGACGATAGATGACCCCGGTGTTAGCCGGCGCAGGGCGTAACGTCAGTGTGACTTTCTTGCCGGTATGCAAACCGACACCTGTCGCCTGAACAATACGTTTTAATGTCCTTTGTTTGATCATCGTATTATCTCGCCTGTTACTGATCCAACCGAAAGTGTACATCACTATCGGCAGGCCATAGTAGCACAAAGAGCTTAGATACCCAAATTCCGGCTAATTCTTAGTCTGCCTGCTTACGCAGGAAGGCTGGAATATCCAGATAATCGGGCTCTTTATTGCTCTGGGAAGCCGTATCATTCACGACTTTCGCCACGTTTTTCTGCTCTGGCTGCAGCTGGGTCATTCCATTCTGGTAACCCATAACCGGCTGCTGCTGTTGCTTATTCGTTACCAGGGTGATTTCTGGACGCTTATCCATACCAATCCCGGTAGCAACAACGGTAACACGCAGCTCGTCATTCATTTCTGGATCCAGAGAAGTACCGATAACCACTGTAGCATTATCAGAAGCGAAAGCACGGATAGTATTACCCACGGTTTCAAACTCATCCAGACGCAGGTCAAAGCCAGCAGTAATGTTGACCAGAACGCCACGAGCACCAGACAGATCGATATCTTCCAACAATGGGCTGGAAATCGCCATTTCAGCAGCTTCTTCAGCGCGGTCTTCACCGGTAGCGACACCGGAGCCCATCATGGCATAACCCATTTCAGACATCACAGTACGTACGTCAGCAAAGTCGACGTTCATCAGACCAGGGCGAGTAATCAGCTCGGCAATCCCCTGCACTGCGCCTTTCAGAACATCGTTTGCTGCACCAAATGCATCCAGCAAAGAGATGCCACGGCCAAGTACCTTCAGCAGTTTGTCGTTCGGAATCGTAATCAATGAATCGACATGTTTGGACAGCTCAGTGATACCCTGCTCCGCGAATGCCATGCGCTTTTTGCCTTCGAAATTAAAAGGCTTGGTCACCACAGCAACGGTCAGAATACCTAAATCTTTTGCAACTTCAGCAACAACTGGCGCTGCACCGGTTCCGGTACCGCCGCCCATACCAGCTGCGATAAAGACCATATCAGCACCTTCCAGTGCAGAACGCAACGCTTCACGGTCTTCTTCCGCTGCATTACGGCCTACTTCCGGGTTCGCACCAGCACCCAGACCTTTAGTGATGCCACTACCGATCTGAATTGTCTGGCCAACGGCTGTTTTACGCAGTGCCTGTGCATCCGTATTGACGGCAAAAAATTCAACGCCTTCAATACGTTCGCGCACCATGTGTTCTACGGCATTACCGCCGCCACCACCGACGCCGATGACTTTAATCACCGCGTCATTGGTCAGTTCCATAGGTTCAAACATAGTTTCTCTCCGTTTTGTGCCTGTCGCCTGAGACTACTTATTGTCATAGTCTCTTAATAAAATTAAAACTCTTTTCTCAGCCAGCTATTAATTCGTTTAAACCACGAAGTGACTGATGTGTGCTTTTCCACTTCAGCTTCACCAGTTAAATGCGATTCCTTGCCGTAATGTAATAACCCTACTGCGGTTGAATAATACGGCTCCTGAGCATAATCGGTAAGGCCTGTTATATTTAAAGGCTGACCAATGCGTACCTGAGTATGGAATACTCGTTGAGCACACGCGGCCAAACCTTCCATTTGGGCTGCGCCACCTGTCAGCACAATCCCAGCAGCAAGATGGTGTTTGACACCTTGCTGGCGTAACTGTTCCTGCAATTGCAGAATCTCTTCATTCACCAAATTCAACAATTCGGTATAGCGAGGTTCGATAACCTCAGCCAAAGTCTGGCGTTGAAGACTGCGCGGCGGCCTGCCACCCACGCTGGGCACTTCAACACTTTCATCTTTACCAACCAGTGAACCAAGCGCACAACCGTGGCGAACTTTAATAGCTTCTGCATCGCTGGGCGGCGTACCGAAGGCATATGCAATATCACTAGTGACCACATTCCCTGCGTAGGGAATGACTTTGGTGTGGCGCAACGCACCGCCAGTGTAAACCGCCATATCCATTGTACCACCGCCGATATCGACGACACAGACGCCAAGTTCACGCTCATCTTCTGTCAGCACGGCATAACTTGAAGCCAGACCCGCAAAGATCAGTTGGTCAACTTTCAGGCCGCAACGTTCTACCGCTTTGACAATGTTCTTCGCCATATCGTTATGGCAGGTAATGAGGTGTACTTTCGCCTGCATACGTACACCTGATAAACCAACCGGGTTTTTAATCCCTTCCTGGTAATCAATGGCGTATTCTTGTGGAATCACATGCAATACCCGATGTTCATCTCTTACACGAACAGATTTCGCCGTATGAACCACATTTTCCACATCTTCTTGTGTTACTTCCTCTTCTGAAATTGGCACCATACCAATTTCGTTCTGGCAGCTAATATGTTTGCCTGAAAGCGCCAGGTACACAGAAGATATTTGGCAGTCGGCCATTAATTCAGCCTGATCAATGGCGCGCTGAACGCACTTCACCACAGATTCCAGGTCATTAACGCCGCCCTTATCCATACCCCGTGACGGGCAACTTCCCACACCGATAATGTTAATCACTCCGTCGGGCAGAACTTCCCCTACTAAAGCGGCAACTTTTGCAGTGCCAATCTCCAGTCCAACCACCAGTTTTCTGTCCGTCGACTTAATCATTGTTGTTTTGCCTGTGCCTGATTCTGTTGTTGATTAGTTCCTTCAGCGGGAGCTGGGGCCGGGGCCCAACCCACCGCAGCACCTGAGTCATAGCGCAGGTCAACATAACTAATAAGCTTGTTGTCCGTCTGCGCCTGCTTTAAAAGAACTGGGTAAAGTTCGATAAAGCGGTTCAGGCGTTTCATCGTATCGCCACGACCAAGGTTGAGTTTAATCCCGTCATTCAGGGTTAAAACCCACGAGCGTCTGGCCGTCATGGCCGCATCCTTCAACGTAAACCTGGATTTCGCCAGCACTTCACTCATTGCCCGGTACCCTTCAAGCACTTCAACTTCACTTCCTTCTGGGCCGGACAGACCTGGCAATACTTGTTTTGCCGTTCTGTCCGAAGGTGCACTGAATGAATTACCTTGTGCATCAATCATGTGCTGGTCATTCCAGCGTGCAATCGGCACATATTCAACCAGATGAATCTTCAATTCGTCTGGCCACTGTTTTCTGACACTGGCCTGTTTTATCCAGGGAAGCCGTTCAATTTGCTGCTGGATGATGTCTACATCCTGCGTCATGAACGTTCCTGGCGCACCCAAAGCCAGTATTGCCTGGCGAATATCGTCATTACGTGTGTAATGGCGCTCACCCGTCACAACAAGACGTGATAGAGGCAAGCGCTGAGCATCTTCCATCCAGCGCACAACCATCCAGCCGCCGATAAAGATTGTCAGTAGTACCGCCATCAAGAAGATAATACCCGCAAGGCGCGTACCATTACTGCGCCCAGAAAAGGCTTTTTCTTCCTGTTGAGTACGTGCATTCAACGCCGCCTGGGACATATCACTCCGCCAGTTCCAGTATATTTACAACAAACTGCCCAAAAATTTTCATTCCTGGCCGGTACACAACAAGCAACTTACCTGCGTTGCTGCCCGGCACAGATGCGAATTTCTCAGCCATGACTGTCTTCCTCTTGTAACTGAGGAACAAGACGTGTTTCTGCCAGCGTACGCGCTATCTTGCCAATATTGCCCGCCCCCTGAACCAACACTAAATCATTCCCGGACAGGATCGGAGCCAACATTTGGGCTACCTGTGCATGATCGGAAACCAGAATCGGGTCAACCTTGCCACGCCCGCGAATCGTTCGGCACAAAGAACGGCTATCAGCGCCCGGGATCGGTGCTTCTCCAGCCGGGTAAACATCCAGCATAATTAGCGCATCAACCTGCGATAACACGTTGGCAAAGTCGTCGTACAAATCGCGGGTACGTGTGTAACGGTGGGGCTGGAACACCATTACCAGGTGTTTATCCGGCCATCCTGCACGTGCCGCCTTGATAGTCGCGTCAACTTCTGTCGGGTGATGGCCGTAGTCATCAACCAACAACGCTTTGCCTTCTTTGCCATTAATGGCATCAAGGGGAAACTCGCCGAGAAAATCGAAACGTCGCCCTGTACCAGCAAAACTTTCAAGCGCACGTAAAATTGCGCTGTCCTCAATACCTTCTTCGGTTGCCACCGCAACAGCAGCAGCTGCATTCAAAGCATTGTGGCGGCCAGGGGCATTCAACATGACATGCAGTACGGGTTTATCCTGGCGCAGGATATCGAAATGCCCTTGCGCACCTGATTGCCGGTAGTTTTCAATACGAACATCCGCATCTTCACTAAAACCATAGGTGGTCAATTGACGCCCAACCCGTGGCAATAACTCTTTAATAACCGGGTCATCCACACACATTACGGCTCTACCATAAAATGGCAGGTTGTGAAGAAAATTAATGAATGTCTGTTTCAGGTTTTCAAAGTCGCCATGGTAGGTATCCATATGATCGGCTTCGATATTCGTGACTACAGCGACCATGGGTTGCAAGTGCAGAAAAGAGGCATCGCTTTCATCTGCTTCAGCTATCAGGTAACGGCTGTGCCCTAAACGCGCATGGGTGCCTGCCGCTTTCACCAGACCACCATTCACGAATGTCGGATCAAGGCCAGCTTCTGCGTAAATACTCGCCACCATCGCTGTGGTTGTGGTTTTACCGTGTGTCCCGGCAATAGCAATGCCATGACGAAAGCGCATCAATTCCGCCAGCATTTCGGCACGGCGAATAACTGGAATGCGAGCTTCGTGAGCTGCAATAATTTCCGGGTTATCGGCCCGAATGGCAGTGGATACGACAACAACACTGGCATCACGGACATTTTCAGGACGGTGATTAAAGTAAATCGTCGCGCCCAGCGCTGACAGTTGCTGCGTAACCGGGTTTGGCGCTAAATCAGAACCACTGATTTGATAACCTTCATTCGCCAGCACTTCGGCAATCCCTCCCATGCCAGCACCACCGATGCCAACAAAGTGAATGTGCCGCACGCGGCGCATTTCGGGAACGATTGAACGCAGTTTTGCCAGTTCTTGTGTATTCATTCTCTAAACCTGAGGCTTAATGCCTTCACATCAAAAACATGCGGTTGCCTGTCGCAACCCGACACATCAGGCTCTGGCCTGATGCACAATCTCATTCGCTACACGTTGTGTGGCATCGGGAATTGCTGCAGCCCGTGCCAGGTTTGCCATAGAGAGCAGAACCTGACGATCCCAACCACGCAGAATATCTGCCACGGCCTGAGCCGTGAATTGTGGTTGTTCCAGAATGCGTGCAGCCCCGGCTTTTTCCAATGGCGCGGCATTCCAGTACTGCTGGCGATCTTTATGCTGAAAAGGCACGAAAATCGCTGGCAACCCCGCAGCGGCAATTTCACTCACCGTTAGTGCCCCGGAACGGCAAACCACCACATCAGCCCAGGCATATGCCTGAGCCATATCGTCAATAAACTCAGTAACTTTATGTCTGACTGACGTTGCGGCTGTATAAGCTTGAGCTACCTCATCCCCGGCCCCTTTACCGCACTGGTGCCAAATGGTGACATGCTCCCCTAACTGCGCAGCCACGCCAGGCATTGTCTGGTTGAGAACCCGAGCCCCTTGCGAACCGCCAACCACTAATACCCTAACTGGCCCGGTACGCCCAGATAACCTGTCTTGCGGTAATGGCAGTGCCAACACATCCTCACGAACGGGGTTACCCACAACATCCGCTTTCGGGAAAGCACCTGGAAAAGCCTGCATCACCTTACTGGCAATACGTGACAACCACTTATTGGTTAACCCGGCAATACCATTTTGCTCATGCAAAACCACCGGGATACCCAGTGACCACGCGGCCAAACCACCAGGGCCGGAAACATACCCGCCCATGCCTAACACCACATCAGGGCGAAAATTCTTCATAATGGTTCGAGCCTGGCGCCAGGCGTTAAAAATCCGCCATGGTGCCAGTAATTTGGCTTTCAGCCCTTTACCTCGAATCCCTGAGATACGAATAAAATCAATTTCGATACCCCGAGCCGGAACCAAATCTGCTTCCATGCGATCGGCAGTACCCAGCCAGCGAACCTGCCAGCCCTGAGCCATCAAATAGTGGGCAACAGCAAGCCCCGGGAAAACATGCCCGCCGGTCCCGCCTGCCATCACCATTAATCGCTTAGGTCCACTACTCATCGTGCACCTCGTGTAAACGCCTGTGCCTTTGCCAGGCGTGTTTCATAATCAATTCGCAGCAATAATATGATTGCTGTAGACATAATCAGCAGACTGGAACCACCGTAACTAATAAGTGGCAGGGTCAGCCCTTTCGTTGGCAGCATACCGGCGGCAGCCCCAACGTTTACCAGTGCCTGGAAGCTAAACCAGATCCCAATTGAACATGCCAGAAAACCGGAGAAACGCTGATCTATTTCCAAAGCACGTTTGCCAATCGACATGGCGCGAAAAGCGACGAAGAATACCATCAAAAGTGCCAGTACCACACCGATATATCCCAGCTCTTCACCGATAATCGAGAAGATAAAATCGGTATGTGCTTCGGGCAAATATTCGAGTTTTTGTACTGAATTCCCGAGCCCTTGCCCCCACAGCTCACCTCGCCCAAAAGCCATCAGTGATTGTGTTAACTGGTAGCCGCTACCAAAGGGATCTTGCCAGGGGTTCCAGAACGATGTTACACGCCGGATACGATAAGGTTCGGCCAAAATCAGCAATACCACAGCGGAAATACCCATGCCGATAATGGCAATAAATTGCCAAAGCTTAGCGCCAGCCAGGAACAGCATCGCAAGGGTCGTCACAAACAGCACAACCACGGTTCCCAAGTCTGGCTGAGCCAGTAACAGCACGGCCATCACCAGGATTACACCCATGGGTTTCAGGAAGCCCCGCAAGTTGTTACGGACTTCGTCCACTTTGCGAACCAGGTAGTTGGACAGATAACAAAACAACGAAAGCTTCGAAAATTCCGCAGGCTGAATACGCAGAGGCCCTAGCGAAATCCAGCGTGATGCCCCGTTTACTGAACTCCCGACCACTAGCACAATCAGCAGCATTACAATTGAGGCCAGCAGCATAGGTGCACTGTATTTTTGCCAAAACGTCATCGGCAAACGTAGAGTGACCAATGCAAGGACAAATGCCAGCACCAGGTACAGTCCATCGCGTTTAGAGAATAAAAAAGGATCTCCCGCCAGGCGTTGCCCTACCGGCATTGATGCTGAGGTCACCATGACAAAGCCAATTGCCGCCAGGCCCAGTGTTAGCCAGAATAAAGTACGGTCATACAGCACCATACTGTTGGCATCTTTCTCACGGGAGCCCATCACCCAGCCTTTCAACGCAGCAAACAACCACCCCAGGATAAAAAATCCGGGTAGCCGCGGCATACGAAGACGAGGGAGAGATAAACGCATCAGCCCAACTCCTTCGCCAGTTGCGCGAATACATCGCCACGCTGTTCAAAGTTTTTGAACTGATCCAGGCTGGCACAGGCAGGTGATAGCAACACCATATCGCCCGGCTTAACCTGTACAGCAACGAGTTGCATGGCTTCTTCCATCGTTTCGGTTTGCTGAGCGACATCCGGGCGAAGTTCAGCCAGTTGTGCACCATCCCGCCCAAAGCAATAAAGGCGAATGTTGTCTCCCTGAAGGAAGGGACGCAAAGGTGAGAAATCGGCTGATTTACCATCTCCACCCAGCAACAGATGCAATATGCCATCACAATGCAAGCCGTTGAGCGCGGCTTCTGTACTGCCGACATTGGTGGCCTTGGAGTCATTAATCCAGCGCACACCTTTACTTTCCAGCACCAACTCAAAACGATGAGCCAAACCGGTAAACGTGGTCAGTGCTTTCAGGCTACTGGCTCGTGGTAAGCCCACTGCATCTGCCAGCGCCAGTGCTGCCAGCGCATTGGTATAGTTATGCCGCCCAACCAGTTTCATCTCTTTCACATTGAGCACTTTTTCACCTTTTACTCGCAACCAGGTTTCACCCTGTTGGCGGTTCAGGTGGTAATCACCGACATCCACACCAAAACTGACACAACGCTCATCAGCACCGCGCACTGGCATCGTCAATGCGTCATCGGCATTCACAACGCAGACACGAGCATTTTCATAAATACGTAACTTGGCAGCACGATATTGCTGAAGGCCAAAAGGATATCGATCCATATGATCTTCAGTGACATTAAGGATTGTCGCCGCCGCAGCATTCAGGCTGTAAGTGGTTTCCAGCTGAAAACTTGAAAGCTCAAGCACATACAATTCATGAGGAGAATCCAGAAGCATCAACGCTGGCAGGCCAATATTCCCACCTACACCAACGGAGATCCCAGCCGCTTTTGCCATTTCCCCGACCAGGGTCGTAACGGTACTTTTGCCATTCGACCCAGTAATAGCGACCACAGGAGCCTGTGCTTCACGGCAAAAAAGCTCTATATCACCGATAATTTCCACACCCGCATCGGCTGCAGCGCTTAGTGCAGGTGTCGCCAGAGCGATACCAGGGCTTGCGATTATCAAATCTGCCGCAAGCAGCCAGTCTTCATTAAGACTGCCTACATAACGTTCAACATTCTCCGGAAGCTTATCGATTCCCGGAGGTGTTGCCCGAGTGTCCATTACACGCGGAGTGACCCCCCGCGCAAGGAAGAAATTAACGCAGGAAAGTCCGGTTAAACCCAGGCCGATAATAACAACATTTTTGCCCTGGTAATCTGCCATGATTAACGCACCTTAAGCGTAGCCAGCCCAATCAGGACCAGCATCAGCGAGATAATCCAGAAGCGCACAATCACGCGCGGTTCTGGCCAGCCTTTTAATTCATAGTGATGGTGGATAGGCGCCATACGGAAAATGCGCTGACCGCGCAGTTTAAACGACCCGACCTGTAAGATGACCGACAGGGTTTCCACCACAAACACACCGCCCATAATCACCAGCAAAAATTCCTGGCGCAGCAATACGGCAATCACGCCAAGTGCTCCACCCAGTGCCAGAGAACCCACATCGCCCATAAAAACCTGAGCCGGATAAGTGTTAAACCACAAGAAGCCCAAACCGGCCCCAACAATTGCAGTACACACGATAACCAGCTCACCAGCGTGGCGCAGGTAAGGAATATGCAGGTAGTTAGCAAAATTCATGTTACCCGTAGCCCAGGCCACTAATGCAAAACCTGCTGCAACAAACACAGTTGGCATAATAGCCAGACCATCCAGGCCATCGGTCAGGTTAACGGCGTTACCCGTACCGACAATCACAAAATACGCCAGCACAACATAGAACAAGCCAAGCTGCGGCATGATGTCTTTAAAGAAAGGCACCACAAGCTGCGTGGCTGGCGTACCGTGCCCGGCGGCATATAATGCGAAAGCAACACCCAGAGAAATCACGGACATCCAGAAATACTTCCAGCGCGCAACCAACCCTTTGGTATCTTTGCGAACGACTTTGCGGTAATCATCCACAAACCCGACAATGCCAAAACCTATCAACACTGTTAATACGCACCAAACATAAGGGTTTGATGGATACGCCCACAATAAAACAGAAACCACAATGGCAGTCAGAATCATGATGCCACCCATTGTGGGGGTGCCACGCTTGCTGAAATGGCTTTCTGGGCCATCGTTACGCACAACTTGCCCAAACGATAGCTGTTGCAGGCGGGCAATCATCCGCGGCCCCATCCACAACGAGATAAACAACGCGGTCAACAGGCTCACGATGGCGCGGAACGTCAAATATGAGAAGACGTTAAAACCGGAATAGTATTTGACCAAATGTTCGGCCAGCCAGACTAGCATGTCCTGTTCTCCTGTAATGCATGTACCACCTCTTCCATGGCAGAACTTCGTGACCCTTTCACTAGCATTGTTATTGTTAAGTTTTGTGCTACTAATTCACGTAAACGTTCAATTAATAACGTTTTATTGCTGTAATGTTCACCCACACCGCTGGCTAAACTGATTGACTGGCTCAGGCTTCCCACGCTCAGGACTTTATCCAACCCTGCCGCCTTAGCCGCCTCACCAATTTGGCGATGGCACGCTTGTGCTTCATCGCCCAGTTCAGCCATATCACCTACAACCAGTACCCGATAACCCGGCATTTCAGACAACACGCTAACTGCTGCAGTCATCGACCCGACATTGGCGTTGTAGCTATCATCCAACAATAACTGGGTTGTGGATAAAGCTATGGGGAATAAACGCCCTGGAACTGCCTTTAATTCCGCCAAACCGGCTTTAACCGCACTCAACGGTGCGCCAACCGCCATTGACAGCGCCGTTGCAGCCAGAGCATTGGCGATGTTATGACGCCCCGGTAAGGGCAGAACTACCTCACATTCCCCTTCGGGCGAACACAAAGTGAAAACTGTACCTTGTGTAGTAATGCGCACATCACGCGCCTGAAAATCACAGCCAGGCTGTTCCGGTGAAAAGCGCCAAATTTTTCGATTGCCGATCACTGACTGCCAACCAGGCAAGTCATTGTTATCCGCATTCACAATAGCGATGCCATTTGGCGACAACCCGCCAAAAATCTCACCTTTAGCTTTTGCGACTCCAGCCAGCGACCCAAAACCTTCCAGGTGGGCTGCTGCCAGGTTATTAACCAGTGCGGCCTCAGGTTGAGTCAGGCTCACGGTCCAGGCAATTTCACCCTGGTGATTGGCACCCAGCTCAATCACCGCATACTGATATTCTGGCGTCAGACGCAGCAACGTCATGGGAACGCCGATATCATTATTGAGATTGCCCGCGGTATAGAGGGTGTTTCCACAACGCCCAAGAATGGCCGCAGTCATTTCTTTGACCGAGGTCTTGCCGGAGGAGCCTGTCAGGGCAACAACCCGGGCAGGGACTTGTTGGCGAATCCAGGCACCAAGTTGGCCAAACGCAATGCGGGTGTCTTCCACAACCAGTTGCGGTACATTTACTGGTAACTGGCGACTGACCAGTAACGCCCCCGCACCACCGTCAATAGCTTTCTGCGCGAAGTCATGAGCGTCAAAACGTTCACCCTTAAGGGCAACGAACAGGCAGCCCGGCGTTAATTTCCGCGTATCTGTGGTGACATCATTTATTTGGCAGTTGGCACCAATATGTCGCCCGTTGAGGACAACAGCCAGTTGCTCAAGCGTTACCGGGATCATGCAACCACCCCCAGCAAACGTGCCGCTGTTACGCGGTCAGAGTAATCCAGGCGACGCGTACCCACTATTTGATAATCCTCATGGCCTTTGCCTGCCAGTAACACCACATCGCCTTGTTGCGCCTGAATAATGACACTGGTCACTGCTTCCGCACGCCCGGGCATGACACGAGCACGACCGGCGTCCAACATCCCCGCAAGAATATCTTCAATAATGGCGCCGGGTTCTTCAGTACGGGGATTATCGTCAGTCACGACAGCCACGTCCGCAAACTCTTCAGCGATAGCGCCCATCAAAGGCCGCTTGCCTTTATCGCGGTCGCCACCACACCCGAAGACACACCACAGCTTACCAGGGCAGTGCAAACGCGCCGCCATCAGTGCTTTTTCCAGTGCGTCAGGTGTATGTGCGTAATCGACCACAACTGTCGGTTTACCCGGTGCGCTGAAAACTTCCATACGGCCGCACACTGGTTGTAACTGAGAGGCTGTCGCCATCAGTGATTCGAAGGAATAGCCTTGTGACAACAACGTCGCCAGAGCGAGTAATAAATTACTGACGTTGAATGCCCCCATTAGCCCGCTTTCTATCTCGCCATTACCCCAAGAAGAAGCGAACTGCACCGTCGCGCCACGGTCGTGATAAGAGACATGCGTCGCTTTCAGCCAGCGATTATGGTTGTCTGGGTTGAGTGGAGCATCAACGGCAACAGCCACGGCATCCGGGAGTTTTTCCAGCCAGCGGCGGCCTACTTCGTCGTCCGCATTAATGATGGCGACACCACACTGATGTTCGGAAAACAGCAACCATTTTGCCGCTTCGTAATGCGCCATATCACCATGGTAATCAAGGTGATCACGGCTGAGATTAGTGAACACTGAGGCCGCAAATTTAACCGCTGCAACCCGGTGCTGAACCAAACCATGGGAAGAGACTTCCATGGCGGCAAAGTTAGCACCCTGCTCAACAAAGCCAGATAACATATGCTGAACATCAACCGCGGAACCCGTGGTATTTGCCGTTGGAGCCACGCTCCCCAGCAAACCGTTACCGACGGTGCCCATCACGGCGCTGACATCACCCAAAATCTGTGCCCACTGAGCAAGCAACTGCGTAGTAGTGGTTTTACCGTTCGTTCCGGTTACGCCCACCAGGCGCAATGAATGAGAGGGTTCATGGTAAAAACGCCCCGCTAATGCGGATAAACGCTGGTCCAATTGGCTAAGATAAACCACCGGAACACCATGCATTTCACGAATCTCACCGTCAGCAGCTTCGCCTTCTGCTTCCGCTATTACAGCAGCAACACCTTGCGCTATCGCCTGCGGGATATACCGACGCCCGTCCGCCTGATGACCGACCACCGCCACAAAAAGATCCCCCGCGGCAGCCCCACGGCTGTCGAGTGTCATCTCTCGCAGTGCTCGCGCCGGTGCATCTGACACCCATGGCACGAGAAGGTCGCGCAAATTACGATCTGCCACCTGTACCCTCTTTCTGATTAATTACAAAATCGTTTTTATCTCCCGTAGGGAGCGCATCCGGTTCAATATTCATGGTGCGTAAAACACCACCCATAATTGCCCCGAAAACTGGCGCTGACACGGCACCACCATAATACTTACCCGCCTGCGGGTCGTTTATCACCACTACCAACGCAAAACGCGGGTTGCTGGCGGGTGCGACACCTGCGGTGTAAGCAATATATTTGTTGATATAACGGCCATCAGGACCGACTTTCTTTGCCGTGCCCGTTTTAATGGCAATACGATAGCCTTTGATTGCAGCTTTCACGCCGCCCCCACCCGGGAGTGCAACACTTTCCATCATGTGCACCACAGTACGCACCGTTGACTCAGGAAACACACGTTCACCTGGTACTGGCGGGTCAACTTTAGTGATGGAAAGTGGACGATAAATGCCGAAGCTGCCGATAGTTGCGTAGACCCGCGCTAACTGTAACGGTGTTACCATTAGCCCGTATCCGAAAGAAAAGGTGGCCCTCTCTATGTCAGACCACCGTTGTTTTGTTGGGAATAAGCCACTGCGTTCTCCGACCAACCCCAAATTGGTCGATTTACCAAGCCCAAAACGTGAGTAAGTATCTACTAACGCTGAGGACGGCATCGCTAACGCCAGCCGGGATACGCCAACGTTACTCGACTTCTGCAATATGCCCGTTACAGTCAGTTCGCTGTAGCGGCCAACATCTTTAATCTCATGGCCATTGATGTAGTAAGGAACCGTGTTCAGCACACTGTTTTCCTGCACCACTCCCCGTTGTAAAGCTGTCATTACCACCATCGGTTTAACAGTTGACCCGGGCTCAAAAACGTCAGTAATCGTGCGGTTACGCATGACATCTTTGGGAGTACCAGTCAGGTTATTAGGGTTGTAGGAAGGGCTATTCGCCATTGCCAGAACTTCACCCGTATTTACATCCACCAGTACCGCACTACCAGATTCAGCCTTGTTAAAAGCGACGGCGTTATTCAGCTCACGGTAAACCAGTGCCTGTAAACGCTCATCAATGCTTAAAGCCAGGTTATGGGCGGCCTGGCTGTCAGTAGAGGAAATATCTTCAATCACGCGACCATAGCGGTCTTTACGCACGACACGCTCACCCGGTTGCCCGGTTAGCCATTTATCGAAGCTTTTTTCAATCCCTTCAATGCCCTGGCTATCAATGTTCGTAAAACCGATTAAGTGAGCAGTCACTTCACCAGAGGGATAATAACGGCGGGATTCTTCCCGCAGGTGAATACCGGGAAGCTTTAACTTTTTGATGTAATCTGCAATGTCAGGATTAACCTGACGAGCCAAATAGATAAAGCGACCGCGTGGATTTGCATTAACCCGGGTAGCCATTTGGTCGAGTGGCATTTTTAACGCATCAGCCAGAGCCTTCCAGCGTGAATCCAGGGTAACACCACCTGCATCATGCAATTCTTTTGGATCTGCCCAAATCGCTTTTACTGGCACACTGACGGCCAACGGGCGGCCTCCACGGTCAGTTATCATACCGCGAGACGTGGAAACTTCCTGAACACGCAGAGAACGCATATCGCCCTGGCGCACCAGCATATCGGGATTAATTACTTGCAACCAGGCAACACGCCCTAACAGAAAAGTGAGAGCCATCAGAATACAGCCGCAAAGCAACGCAAAACGCCAACTTATAAAGTTGGCTTGTTCTTCCTGACGTTTCGGTTTTAGCGATTTATTCGCTGCCTTCATCGTTGCTGGTCCCTTATTGCTGCACTACGATATTTTCTTGTGAAGGATCAACATGCTGCATTTTGAGCTTATCGGTTGCGATACGCTCCACACGGCTGTGATCACCGAGTGCGTTCTCTTCCAGAATGAGATTTCGCCATTCTATATCCAGCGCATCACGTTCAACGACCAGTTGCTCACGTTGCGCAGTCAGTAAACGAGTGTAATGAACAGTAGTGACAACCATCACTGCTGACACCACAATCGCGACGAACAAAATGAGTGGCAGTTTCCCAAAGCGCAAAATATCACCACCGATAATTCCCGGTAGCGAGTGGCGTTCATTACTACCAAGCGCCGTCATTTTGCTTAAGGTTTCTGTCACACGATTAATCATTCGCGCTCCTTTGGGCAATACGCAATACAGAGCTTCGCGCCCGCGGGTTGCCCGCAACTTCTTCCTCACCAGGCATTAATTTCCCCAGCGCTTTAAGTTGCCTGCCGCCTAACGCACGTAGCTGCTCTTCAGTCATTGGTAACCCGGCAGGAACTTGTGGCCCACGGCTTTGCTCACGCATAAACCGTTTAACCAACCGGTCTTCAAGGGAGTGGAAACTGATCACGGACAGGCGTCCGCCAGGTGCCAAAACTGTCACGGCTCCTTTCAGCGCCTGTTCTATTTCTTCAAGTTCGCTATTGACCCAAATGCGCACGGCCTGAAACGTCCGGGTAGCCGGATGTTTGAATTTGTCTTTCACTGGGGTCGCTGCCGCAACCACCTCTGCCAACTCTTTGGTTCGTGTCATTGGCGTTTCTTTATTGCGTTCAACAATTGCCCTGGCAATACGTTTTGCAAAACGTTCTTCACCGTAGGTTTTCAATACCCAGGCAATATCTTGTTCTTCTGCACCAAGTAACCATTCTGATGCCGACTGGCCTCGCGTCGGGTCCATACGCATATCCAGTGGCCCGTCACGCATAAACGAAAAACCCCGTTCAGGGTCATCAAGTTGTGGAGAAGAAACGCCAAGATCAAGCAGGATCCCGTCTATTTTGCCAGTGAGACCCAGCTCTTCGACATAATCTGCAAGGTGAGAAAATGGACCATGAACAATAGAAAAACGCGCGTCATTAATTTGGCTGGCAGCTTCGATCGCCTGAGGATCCCTGTCTATAGCCAATAGACGTCCTTCTGCCCCTAACTTAGACAGAATCAAACGAGAATGCCCCCCGCGGCCGAAGGTGCCATCAATGTAGATGCCATCCTGACGAATGTTTAACCCATTTACCGCTTCGTCAAGCAGCACTGTTGTATGTTTGTAACTTTCCATCATTTAGAGAGACAAATCCTGCAGTCTTTCGGACAATGTACCTGACGAAGACCGCTCAGCGTCAATGTCCTCCTTAACTTGTTGATACCAGGTTGCTTCATCCCACAGCTCAAACTTATTGAACTGCCCAACCAGCATCACTTCTTTTGTTAGCCCGGCATGCTGACGCAACACAGGAGCTAACAGTAATCGGCCTGCACTATCCATCTGACACTCACTGGCGTGCCCCAACAATAAGCGTTGCACACGCCGTTCATCTGGGTTCATCCCGGATAAACGGGCCAGCTTCTGCTCAATGACTTCCCACTCAGGCAAGGTATAAAGCAATAGACATGGGTTATGGATATCAATGGTGCAAACCATATGTCCGGTAGCCAGTTCGAGCAGTTTTTCGCGATAGCGAGTCGGGACGGATAATCGCCCTTTGCTATCGAGATTAACTACCGTCGCACCACGAAACATATCGAGTCGCCCCTTAAATTACCTTTTTCACCACATTGTTCCACAAATTCCCACTATAAGGAGTTTACGGAGCAGAGGAAAAGCTTGTCAAGCCAGCGCCAGTGCCGACCAGACGAAACATTTCGCCAAAAACAGTGAATAAAGAGGATATGGAGTAACAGGCTGTAACGGTGACACGAAATAACGTTATGAATATTTGTAAGAAAAGTGACGAATATGCATGCAGAACGTTAACACCAACAAATACAACCAAACTGCAAAATAAACTATTCAGTTTGCGACTCGGGCGGCATTTTACGGCAAATAGCGGGAGGTTAACAGCAGGAGTTAAGTGCCACGGGGTAAAAAAAACGTCACCAAAACAGCTTAAAAGTGCTGATGGAATAATCTTATACACTCAACAAACAAAATGGCTGTAACAAATTAATACAATATCAATATTCGGATTGTTCCAAAACGCCAGAAAAAAGGAATAACAAAAAAAAGACCAGGATTTTTCTTATAAAAAGAGCAACCAGAGAATGGTCGCTCTTTTTTAATTAGTATCGGCTGAGGCTACCGCGGCGATAAAGGTTACGACGAATACGCGTTAATCCAGGTTTCGGTTTACGCGGCTCGTCAAGGCTTGCAAGCACTAATTCCAACACGCGCTCGGCAACATCACGATGACGCTGCGCAACAGCCAGTACAGGACACTGCAGAAAATCCAGTAATTCATTATCGCCAAAAGTGGCAATAGCCAGTTCGGAAGGGAGTTTTCCTTCCCGGCGCAAAGTTACATCCATTACGCCTTGCAGGAGCGCAAATGAAGTAGTGAACAAAGCTTCCGGCATATCATGGGTTTCCAGCCATTTCTCAAACAGTTGTGCAGCATTTTCACGTTCGTAGCTGTCAGCATACAAAAAATCTACCTGCCGTGGGTCATCTGCCCAGGCTGTACGAAATCCTTGTTCACGAAGGAAGCTGACAGATAACTCCGGCAGAGCCCCCAAATAAAGCACTTTATTAGCGGGAAACTTACGTAATTCACGCGCCAGCATTTCAGCATCATCCTGGTCAGCACCCACAACACTGGTGAAATGCTCACGATCCAGCGCCCTGTCCAGGGCCACAATAGGAAAATCACTGTTTACCCAACGCTGGTAAAACGGATGTTCTGGCGGTAAAGAAGTAGAGACAATAATGGCGTCGACTTGCCGTTGCAGTAAGTGTTCAATGCAACGCATTTCGTTATCAGGCTGATCTTCTGAGCAGGCAATAAGTAATTGATAACCACGCTGGCGTGCCTGGCGCTCAAGATAATTGGCAATACGCGTATAACTGGTGTTTTCCAAATCAGGAATCACCAGGCCAATAGAACGGGTACGCCCAGCCCGCAAACCTGCAGCAACCGCATTAGGGTGGTAATTATATTCCCTGACCACTGCCATCACTTTCTCAACGGTTTTTTCACTCACCCTGTACTGACGAGCCTTACCATTGATTACATAGCTTGCAGTGGTACGCGACACACCCGCAAGGCGTGCAATTTCGTCCAGTTTCACTCTTGCCCCTTAACGATTTAGATACTTCAACACCCTGAAGCCTGAATAGCTGGGTGATACCTCACTACCAACACCCCAGACAGAACAGCCAACCAATACCCGTGATTGTACGTTCCACAGAGCCTGATACAACAATATCACACCGAATTCAGGGTTATAGATTAATCCGGTTAAGGTTGCACATACAATAATAACACCTTCAATTGTTTTTCTGGCTCACATTCCTGTGTTAAAAAAATGAAAAACCCGGCACTCAGGCCGGGTTACAGTGACAATAGTCGCCACATTAGCGCATGATTTTATCGCCACGAGACAAACCAACCACCCCCGAGCGCACAACCTCGACGATTTTTGCCACATCACGAATAGTCGCGAGGAATGCGTCCAGCTTATCACTGGTACCAGCAAGCTGAACGGTGTACAGCGAAGGCGTGACATCAATAATTTGACCACGGAAGATTTCTGCATTGCGCTTCACCTCTTCACGCCCATAACCTGTTGCCTGCACTTTCACCAACATAATTTCACGTTCAACACAGGGCCCCTGGCTTAATTCGTTGACACGCAAAACATCTATCAGCTTGTGCAATTGCTTTTCAATTTGCTCCAGGACTTTTTCATCACCCACTGTTTGTATTGTCATACGGGATAATGTCGGGTCTTCTGTTGGTGCAACAGTCAGGCTTTCGATGTTATAACCACGCTGAGAAAATAGCCCGATGACCCGTGACAGCGCACCAGATTCATTTTCAAGTAATACAGATATGATTCGGCGCATAATCAGGTTCTCTCCGTTTTGCTCAACCACATTTCATCCATGCCACCACCGCGGATTTGCATTGGATAAACGTGTTCTGTTCCATCGACGGTAACATCAACAAAGACTAACCGCCCTTGCTTCACTTGCTCCAACGCCACCTGTAATTGACTGGTCAACTCTTCGGGTTTAGTTATCTGAATACCAACATGCCCATAAGCTTCTGCCAGACGAACAAAGTCAGGCAACGATGCCATATAAGACTGAGAATGGCGCCCGGAGTAGATCATATCCTGCCACTGTTTCACCATGCCCAAAAAGCGGTTGTTCAGGTTGACCACCAACACAGGCAAATTGTATTGCAGCGCAGTAGATAACTCCTGAATGTTCATCTGAATACTGCCATCACCAGTGATACAGACCACGGTTTCATCCGGTAATGCCATCTTCACACCCAAAGCGGCCGGTAAACCAAAGCCCATGGTCCCAAGCCCACCAGAGTTAATCCAGTGCCGAGGTTTATCGAAGGTGTAATACAGTGCAGCAAACATCTGGTGTTGACCGACGTCTGAAGTGACATATGCATCTCCTTGCGTCAGTTGGTAAACAGCTTCAACCACCGCTTGAGGTTTGATGGTGCCACTGGTTTTGTCATATTCCAGGCAATGTCTGGACCGCCAAAGTTCAATCTGTTGCCACCAGTCACGGATATCATCCAGTGGCTGGCTCTGTTTCTCGCCCACACTCAGCTCAATCATTTGCTGAAGAACGGTTTTCGCATCACCGACAATTGGAATATCTGCAGGAACTGTTTTTGATATAGAAGCCGGATCGATATCAATATGCAAAACGGTAGCATTAGGGCAATACTTTTCAAGATTGTTAGTAGTACGGTCATCAAAACGTACCCCAACAGCGAAAATCACATCGGCATTATGCATTGCCATATTCGCTTCATAGGTACCATGCATGCCTAGCATACCCAGCGCCTGTCGGTGCGTACCCGGAAATGCCCCCAGCCCCATCAAAGAAGAAACGACAGGCACGTTTAAGCTTTCAGACAGCGTTTTAAGTTCATCAGAGCAGCCCGCAGTGATCGCGCCACCACCGATATAAAACACCGGTTTTTTTGCGGCAAGTAGCGTATGTAGCGCACGCTTAATTTGCCCTTTGTGCCCCTGAGTCGTTGGATTATACGAACGCATACTGACGCTATCTGGCCACACATAGGGTAGCTTTTTAGCTGGGTTAAGAATATCTTTTGGTAAATCAACCACCACAGGCCCCGGGCGACCAGAAGCGGCCAGCCAGAACGCCTTTTTCAGAATACCGGGGATATCTTCGGTTTGTTTAACCAGGAAACTGTGTTTAACCACAGGGCGGGATATCCCCACCATATCGCATTCCTGGAAGGCATCATAACCTATCAGAGAACTCGCCACCTGACCTGAAAGCACGACCAGAGGGATGGAATCCATATATGCAGTAGCGATGCCGGTGATAGCATTTGTCGCGCCAGGGCCTGAGGTAACCAATACCACGCCCACTTCCCCCGTCGCTCTCGCCAGACCATCAGCCATATGAACAGCAGCCTGCTCGTGGCGGACTAATACATGCTCAATTCCACCAACGGTATGCAGTGCATCATAAATATCTAACACTGCTCCACCAGGGTAGCCGAATACTTGCTTTACGCCCTGATCAATAAGCGATCGAACGAGCATCTCGGCTCCAGACAACATCTCCATGGTTTGCCTCCAGGCTGTGGTTAATGCCACGACGCCAGAATTCATTTCTGTTCGTCATTGGGCGCAGCACACTGCACCTACAAGAAATAATTATCAGACCTTCTAACATAACTGGAGAAAATTAAGCAGGCAAATCCCCATTCACTTTCCCCCACAGTACAAAAATAACAAGTCACCATAAAACGGCACTCTTATGGATTATTACTCTAAACATAAGATGAAGTTATGATTAATTATGTTATCAATACCATGATAAAAGAAATGTTAACGAAGTGAGTGATTTCAAACTGTAAAAGAAGGGCACCGGCCCTTCTTCATACTTCAGGGTTTTTGGCAAATTTGGGTTAATGTATCCAACATCCAGAGAAACCCCGCATCTTCTGGATTTGTTGTATAACCTGTTAAATAACAGGCTCGTTTTTTTACTGGCAGAGGAAGAGATTGCTGGGTTACTTCTGGCCCATTACGCCAACTCCGGGTAACCCAGGCTGGCATAATAGCAATCAGGTTGGTTCGGGAAACAACTTCAAGTAAGCTAAACAGGCACTGCCCTTGATAAGTAATTGCATTCCGTTTAAACGGCGTGTCATACCAAATAGCACTGAACGAATCGCTACTTTTTAAAGATACTACGGCATGTTTTTCACCATAAAAGGCTGATTCATCCATCAAAGATAAGTTATGCCCCCATATTTTTTTTGCCACGACAACCATGTCATCCTCAAACAACAACCGATTAAACATGTTTTCCCCTGATGTCGATTCGTAACTAATAATAAAATCGACATGCTCACGGCCCAGAGTGTGGTTGCTTTTATTGGAACACACATTCAACCGAATACCAGGTGCATGATGGCGAATGTATTGATAAATCCTTGGGAAAAATAAAGTATCGAACGGACTCGATATCGCCAATGTAAATGAGCGAGAGCACGTCTGCGGGTCAAAACAAAAGGGTGGGAACACATTATTAATCAAAGAAATAGCATGCCTGAGCTCCATTTCTAATTGGCATGCCTGACGCGTTGGCTCAACCCCCCGCCCCCGGCGAACAAATAGTGGGTCGTCAAACACTTTTTTTAACCTTGATACAGAATTACTTACAGCAGGCTGTGAGATACCTAAAACCTTTGCGGCTTTAGTAATATTACGGTGCTGCATAACGGTCAAAAAAATTGGAATTAAATTCAGATCCAGCTTCTCTTTTAGCCAAACATTATCACCTTCCTCAGGTCGTCGCTTGGCTGTTATTTCCTCTGTCATTGTTCACTCCATGAATTAACGTTCACGCTTTGTGGCAAAAGCCGGCCCATAATGTGACCTCCCTTGCTTCTGTTCAGCTTCCTTGTTGAATTAATGACTCAACATCCCCACCAGTGCATGCATGGTATTCACTCGGTGGCTAAGCATTTATTACCGAACTAATGGCACGAAATTACCGTGCATTACTTCGAGGGAGGTAAAAAATATAAACTATCACGTGCAACGTCATTCTTAGCACAACCACATACAACATTAGATAAAAAGCAGAATTATTACCCAGGAAATTCCTTAATACTTTCCATCAACAATCCGTAACCCAGAGACAAAAAGTTGACATAGCGTTTTATATCGGTTACCACTAAATGCATTCGATTACGGAGGTTTGATTACATGACTCGTTCTGCTCGTCTACTAGGTCTACTACTTCTCGCAGATACTGTGCGCGGTAGACTGGTGGGCGCTGCTTAAGGTTAATCAAGCCCCATAAGAACTAAACCCGCGCCAATGCGCGGGTTTTTTTATATCCGGCGTAATGGCGAAATAAATCAGACAGGATGGAATCAATGAACCAGCAAGTCGTTATTTTCGATACAACTTTACGTGACGGTGAACAGGCGTTACAGGCCAGTCTGAGTGTAAAAGAGAAACTGCAAATCGCCTTCGCTCTGGAGCGTATGGGCATCGATGTGATGGAAGTTGGTTTTCCGGTTTCTTCACCGGGCGATTTTGAATCAGTACAGACCATTGCTCGTAACATTAAGAACAGCAGAGTATGTGGACTGGCGCGCTGTGTTGAAAAAGATATTGATGTTGCGGCAGAAGCACTGAAAGTGGCAGAAGCCTTCCGTATTCACACGTTCATCGCCACATCGCCCATGCATATCGCTACAAAGCTGCGTAGCACACTGGATGAAGTGATCGAACGTGCGGTATATATGGTCAAACGTGCACGTAATTATACCGATGACGTGGAATTTTCCTGTGAAGATGCCGGTCGTACCCCAATTGAAGACCTGGCGCGCGTTGTAGAAGCAGCGATTAATGCCGGAGCCCGTACGATTAATATTCCTGACACTGTGGGTTATACACTGCCCCATGAGTTTGGCAATATCATCAGCTCACTGTATGAGCGCGTGCCGAATATCGACAAAGCAATTATTTCTGTACATACCCATGATGATCTGGGTCTGGCTGTAGGTAATGCAATGGCAGCCGTGCACGCAGGTGCCCGCCAGGTTGAAGGTACCATTAATGGCATCGGTGAACGTGCCGGTAACTGCGCGCTGGAAGAAGTCATTATGGCGATTAAAGTGCGCCAAAAAATGCTCAACCTGCATACCAATGTTAATCATCAGGAGATCTGGCGCACCAGCCAGACTGTCAGCCAGCTGTGCAACATGCCAGTTCCGGCGAATAAAGCGGTGGTTGGCACCAATGCTTTCGCACACTCTTCAGGCATCCACCAGGATGGCGTACTGAAGAATCGCGAAAACTACGAAATCATGACGCCGGAATCCATCGGCCTGAACCAAATCCAGTTAAATCTGACCTCACGCTCTGGCCGGGCAGCGGTAAAACACCGCATGGAAGAAATGGGCTACAAGGAAACAGATTACAACCTGGATAACCTGTACTCCGCCTTCCTGAAACTGGCTGATAAAAAAGGCCAGGTATTTGATTACGACCTGGAAGCACTGGCATTCATTAATAAACAACAAGAAGAGCCTGAACACTTCCGTCTGGATTACTTCAGTGTTCAGTCTGGCTCCAGTGTAATGGCCACCGCCTCAGTCAAATTGTTCTGTGGCGAAGAAGAAAAAGCGGAAGCAGCAACGGGCAATGGCCCAGTAGATGCTGTTTATCAGGCAATCAACCGTATTTCTGAATACGATATCGAACTGGTGAAATACCAGTTAAGCGCCAAAGGCCAGGGTAAAGACGCGCTGGGCCAGGTGGATATTGTTGTTAATCATAACGGCCGTCGTTTCCACGGTGTCGGCCTGGCGACTGATATTGTTGAATCCTCAGCAAAAGCGATGGTCCATGTACTGAACAGTATCTGGCGCGCCGGTGAAGTCGAAAAAGAATTGCAACGCAAAGCACAGAATAAAGAACACAACCAGGAAACCATGTGACATGTCAAAGAATCATCATATTGCAGTATTACCCGGAGACGGTATCGGCCCTGAGGTCATGGCTCAGGCAATGAAGGTACTGGAAGCTGTCCGCCATCGTTTCGATTTACAGATTACTACCAGTGAATATGATGTCGGCGGTGCGGCGATTGACCGCCACGGTACCCCGCTCCCTGCCGCAACGATTGAGGGTTGCGAACAGGCTGATGCCGTTTTATTTGGTTCAGTTGGTGGCCCCAAATGGGAACATCTGCCCCCGGCTGAGCAACCTGAACGCGGCGCATTGTTGCCCCTGCGTAAGCACTTCAAATTATTCAGCAACCTGCGCCCGGCAAAATTATATGCAGGGCTGGAAAGTTTTTGCCCGCTGCGTGAAGACATTGCGCAAAAAGGTTTTGATATCCTGTGTGTGCGTGAATTAACTGGCGGGATCTACTTTGGTCAGCCAAAAGGCCGTGAAGGTAGCGGTGTTCATGAAAAAGCGTTTGATACCGAAGTGTATTATCGCTTTGAAATTGAGCGTATTGCCCGCATTGCTTTTGAATCTGCTCGCAAGCGCCGCGGTATCGTTACATCCATTGATAAAGCTAACGTATTGCAGACCTCTGTAATGTGGCGTGAAATCGTGACAGAAATTGCACAGTCTTATCCGGATGTGAAACTGTCCCATATGTATATCGATAACGCCACCATGCAGTTAATCAAAGACCCGGCGCAATTCGACGTACTGCTGTGCTCAAACCTGTTTGGTGACATTCTGTCTGATGAATGCGCCATGATAACCGGGTCTATGGGTATGCTGCCCTCCGCCAGCCTGAACGAAGAAGGGTTTGGTTTATACGAACCCGCCGGGGGCTCTGCACCAGACATTGCTGGCAAAAATATCGCCAACCCGGTTGCCCAGATCCTCTCATTGTCGTTACTGCTCCGCTACAGCCTGGATGCGAACGATGCAGCAACAGCAATTGAAAATGCAGTCAATCGCGTGCTGGAAGAAGGCTTCCGCACAGCAGACCTGGCTCGGGATACTATTGCGCTGGGTACCGATGAAATGGGCGACAAAATTGCCCACTACGTGGCCCAGGGGGTGTAATCATGGCAAAGACGTTATATCAAAAGTTATTCGATGCACACATCGTTTACGAAGCCCAGGGTGAAACACCATTACTGTATATTGATCGCCACCTGGTGCATGAAGTCACTTCACCGCAAGCTTTTGACGGCTTGCGCGCCCATGGCCGCCCGGTACGACAGCCGGGTAAAACATTTGCCACAATGGATCACAACGTTTCCACACAAACGAAAGATATCAACGCCAGCGGCGAAATGGCCCGCATCCAGATGCAGGAGTTGATGAAAAACTGTAAAGAATTTGGTGTGGAACTGTACGACCTGAATCATGCCTTCCAGGGTATTGTCCACGTAATGGGGCCTGAACAAGGGATTACGCTGCCAGGGATGACCATTGTTTGTGGTGACTCCCATACAGCTACCCACGGTGCGTTTGGTGCGCTGGCATTTGGTATTGGCACCTCAGAAGTTGAGCACGTTTTGGCGACACAAACGTTGAAACAAGGCCGGGCCAAGACCATGAAAATTGAGGTCACTGGTCAGGCGGCACCTGGCATCACCGCAAAAGATATCGTACTGGCGATAATCGGTAAAACTGGCAGTGCCGGTGGTACCGGGCATGTTGTCGAGTTTTGTGGCCCTGCCATCGAAGCACTGAGCATGGAAGGCCGCATGACGCTGTGTAATATGGCAATTGAAATGGGAGCCAAAGCCGGGCTGGTTGCTCCAGATGCAACCACATTCAACTATGTTAAAGGCCGCCAGTTTGCGCCTAAAGAACAAGATTGGGATGCAGCCGTAGCATACTGGAGCACCCTGAAAACCGACGATGGCGCGCAATTTGACACAGTGGTAACACTCGATGCCGCTGAAATTGCACCTCAGGTTACCTGGGGTACCAACCCAGGCCAGGTTATTTCTATTACCGATAACATCCCGTCACCAGAAAGTTTTACCGACCCGGTAGAGCGAGCTTCAGCTGAAAAAGCACTGGCTTATATGGGCCTGAAATCTGGTATTCCTCTGACTGAAGTTGCCATTGATAAAGTCTTTATTGGCTCCTGTACTAACTCACGCATTGAAGACTTGCGCGCTGCAGCTGCTATCGCGGAGGGCCGCAAGGTTGCACCTGGTGTTGTAGCTATGGTTGTGCCTGGCTCAGGTCCGGTTAAAGCGCAGGCTGAAGCCGAAGGCCTGGACAAAATCTTCCTGGAAGCCGGTTTCGAATGGCGTCTGCCAGGCTGCTCAATGTGCCTGGCGATGAACAATGACCGCCTGAACCCTGGCGAACGTTGTGCCTCTACCAGCAACCGTAACTTTGAAGGCCGCCAGGGCCGCGGTGGGCGTACTCACCTGGTTAGCCCGGCAATGGCTGCTGCCGCTGCAATTGCTGGTCACTTTGCTGATATCCGCACACTGAAATAAGGGAAAAACCATGGCTGAAAAATTTGTTTGTCACACAGGCATTGTTGTCCCGTTAGACGCGGCGAATGTCGATACTGATGCAATCATTCCCAAGCAATTTTTGCAAAAAGTTACCCGTACCGGCTTCGGTGCACACCTGTTTAATGACTGGCGTTTTCTGGATGATAAAGGCCAGGAACCCAACCCGGACTTCGTGCTGAATAAACCAGTCTATAAAGGCGCGTCTATTCTGCTGGCTCGTGAGAACTTTGGTTGCGGCTCGTCCCGTGAACATGCGCCCTGGGCACTGACCGATTACGGCTTCAAAGTTGTTATCGCACCGAGCTTTGCCGATATTTTTTACGGTAACTCGTTTAATAACCAACTGTTGCCCGTTGCCCTGAGTGAACAGGATGTCGATACTCTGTTCACTATGGTGCAGGAAAACCCAGGCATGACTTTCACGGTAGACCTGGAAGCCCAGACTGTTCAGGCCGGAGATAAAACCTGGTCATTCAGCATTGATGGGTTCCGCCGTCACTGCATGCTGAACGGGCTGGACAGCATTGGCCTGACGTTACAGCATGAAGATGCTATCGCGGCTTACGAAACTAACCAGCCTGCGTTTATGCGCTAAGTTTTACTGCTGGTAAAACACGGTACAGGCAATGGCCTTTAATGGGCTATTGCCTGTTGTTACCGGGTCCCCTCCTTCACACATCCTTCACCCGGCAGGTCAGCCCCAGCGCCAGAATACTTAACACCAGAATGCCCCAGTACACACTGCCATGACCAAACTGTTGTGCCAAAGAGCCTTGCAATACCCCAGCAAGAATGACACCAGTGGAGATACTGTTGGTGAACAGTGTCGTGGCTGACCCCGCTTTCCCAGGCATCAGGTCCTGAAACCAGAGCATACCGATACCCGCCACAATCCCAATAAAAATCGCGTTAAACAGTTGCAATACAATCAGGGCATTACGTGTAGGGAACAGTAATAACCCGCCATAAAACACAACCCCGGCAGCAACAGCAAACACCATCATCCGGCGTTTACCAATACGCTTCACAACCATACCGGCAAGGATCATCGCCGGTATTTCAAGGCCAGCCGCAGTCCCCATCAGCGCACCGGCCAGAGATTCGGGCAACCCAAGGACACTGGTTATCCATAAAGGCATATCGATGATATACATCGTGTTGCAGGTCCACATCAGCATGGAGGCTATAAATAACCGCCGTACATTGGGATTTTTCCAGCCACTGACGGCTGCAACAGCCTGGTTCTCTGGGCCAAAAATCCGGGGAACAGAAGGCAGGCAAAATGCCACCAGTAGTGCTCCAACAACAAAAATACCTGCGGCACATAAAAACATGGTGGTAAAGCCAAATTTCAACGCCAGCATAAATGACAGTGGCGGGCCAATCACCCAGGCCAGAGAAAGTTGAGCACGCATAATAGAGCTGAACATCACCACTTCTCTGGCAGAGTTATCCGCGTACTCACGTGCCAGAGCAAAAATTTGCGGCATGGTGGTATTGGCCAGCGCGGCCAAAAAAACACCAAGGGTTATCAAGGTAAGGTAATGGCGATTGAATGCGAAAACCAGGCTGTTGGCCACTGCCATCAGGCAACAGAAAATAATGAGCTTGCGGCGATCGCCTGTCCGGTCTGAACGTTTAGCCAGAATCATACTTACAGCAATACCCGCCACGGCATTCACCGTGTAAAACAGACCAACCCAGAATGAGGTCACGCCCACTTCTTTGCTCAAGAACAAACTGAGAGTAGGAGCCTGCAGTGCGCCTGCCACGCCAATCATGAAGGCGACTGCCATAAATGCCAGTAACACCATGTTTAAATGTCTTCCCTGCGTAATCAGCCAATGCATCTCATAGGTCCCTTTATTATCGCCTCTGAACAACACGCTCATAGCTGGGTAGATTTTAAACGAAAAAAACCAGCAGCACGATTGCCGCTGGTTGGTTAAAAGCACCAATACTCAGTCACACTTGATGAGAGCGATTTTTGCGCCAGGCACAAGGGTACGAACAGCGCCACTGCACAAGTTCATCAAGCATCTGCACACGCTGCTGAGGTTCAAAGCAGGCCAGCCATGAGCCAGAAACACGCCGTGTCGCGGTAAAAAACGCCAAATAAAACTGTTCTGCAAAGGTACGCTTCATAAAACCACCTCGCTTTCATCACGAAACAGTATTGGCGTAATATAGGGAAAGATAAATTGATGAGTTTTCGCCCGGAGTTCCTCTTTTATGGCATCAACACGCTTACAGCAGCAGTTCATCCGGTTATGGCAATGCTGTGATGGCCAGCCTCAATCAACCACTCTGCATGACCTTTCTGCTCTACTTAATTGTTCCCGGCGCCATATGCGTACCCTGCTTAATGCCATGCAGGAAAAAGGCTGGCTGACGTGGGAAGCCGAGGCCGGGCGCGGCAAGCGTTCACAATTAACCTTTATCTATACTGGCTTGTCGCTTCAGCAGCAACGCGCAGAAGACCTACTTGAGCAGGACCGGGTTGACCAGCTGGTACAAATTGTTGGCGACAAAGATGAAGTTAAAAAGATGCTGCTCTCACACCTGGGGCGCAGCTTCCGCCAGGGGCGCCATATACTGCGGGTACTTTATTATCGCCCACTGCTGAATTTATTACCCGGCACGCCACTACGCCGCTCCGAAACCCATATTGTGCGGCAAATATTCAATGGTCTGACGCGGATAAATGAGGAAAATGGGGAACTGGAAGCGGATATTGCTCACCACTGGCAGCAATTATCCCCTTGCCACTGGCGCTTTTTTTTACGCCCTGGGGTGCATTTCCACCACGGGCGTGAACTCGAAATGGCCGATGTCCTGTATTCACTAAACCGCGTTAATCAACAACCCTTGTATGCGCATATTGCCAGTATATCGTCGCCAACTAACTGGACTCTGGATATTGAGCTGCACGAACCGGATACCTGGCTACCCTGGTTGATGGCAAGTGTTTCTGCCATGATTTTGCCTCGCGAATGGGAATCGCTACCACACTACGCAACCCATCCAACAGGAACCGGGCCTTATGCTGTAGCACGTAATAATACCAGCCAGCTCAGTATTCACGCTTTTGATGATTACTTTGGCTTTCGTGCGCTGATTGATGAAGTCAATATATGGGTCTTACCCGAAATCGGCGAAGACATAAGTTGTGGCGTCTTTCTGGAAGATGGCAGCCAAAGTGAAAAAGCGGAAGAAAGCCGTCTTGAAGAAGGCTGCTATTACTTGTTATTTGACCAACGCTCAAAACACGGTGCAAACCCGCAAGTCAGGGCATGGCTGAGCAAGGTTCTCTCACCAGTAAATATTCTGGCTGACAGCGACCCTCAGTATCATCGCTTGTGGTTTCCCGCCTGGGGGTTACTGCCCCGTTGGCATCACACGCCCGCCAGCACAGAGTGTGGCAAACCAGAGGGCCTGACCAGCCTTACTCTCACATTTTATGCTGACCACATAGAACACCGAACACTGAGTGACATTATCAGTAAACGCCTGGCGCAACACGGCATACACCTTGTAATACAAGAAATCAGCTATAACGCCTGGTTTAATGGCGATGCACACAGTGATATTTGGCTTAACAGCGCTAACTTCACCCTACCGCTGGATTATTCTGTTTTTGCTCACTTGTATGAAATCCCGTTGCTGAACAAAGGGCTTGGAATCTCCATGGAGGAGGCTCACCCTCAATGGCGCGCTGGCAAACTGAATGCGGCGCAATGGGCACGCCAGTGCGTCGAACAGCAACATATACTGCCACTCATTCACCACTGGCTCACTATTCAGGGCCAGCGCAGCATGCGGGGGTTGCGTATGAATACGCTGGGATGGTTCGACTTCAAATCCGCCTGGTTTTCTCCCCCTGAAAACTAACCCAACATGTTCTTTAATAATGCCAGGCAAATCATTACAATGAGCCGTTCTCAACGGGGTGCCCTGTATTCCAGGCGCTGAGATAATACCCGTCGAACCTGATCCGGATAACGCCGGCGAAGGGATTTGAGGCCGTTCTCAAAATCCTTTGCCACCCTTTTTCAGGAGTGCAAAGTGTTAAAAAAATTACTGGCTTTACTGGTACTGGTTGCTGCGCCCGTCCTCGCCAAACCTACTCTCACCGTTTATACCTACGATTCATTCTCTGCTGACTGGGGCCCTGGCCCGGCTATCAAGAAGGCCTTTGAAGCACAGTGCGGTTGTGAGCTGAAATATGTTGCGCTGGAAGACGGCGTATCACTGCTCAACCGCGTGCGTATGGAAGGGAAAAAAAGCAAAGCAGACATTGTTCTCGGGCTTGATAATAACCTGATAACCGCTGCCCGCCGCACCGGGTTATTTGCCAAAGCTGATATTACGCTGCCACCACTCGCGCTCCCAGGCGGTTGGTCAGACGATACGTTTATTCCCTTCGATTACGGCTATTTTGCCTTTGTCTACGACAAGAACAAACTGCACAACCCACCACACAGCCTGAAAGAACTGGTTGAAAGCCCGCAGCAATGGAAAGTGATTTATGAAGACCCGCGGACCAGTACACCGGGCCTGGGGCTGTTACTGTGGATGGAAAAAGTCTATGGCGACAAGGCACCAGAAGCCTGGCAGAAACTGGCGAAAAAGACAGTAACGGTAACAAAAGGCTGGAGTGAAGCTTACGGGTTATTTCTCAAAGGCGAAAGCGACCTGGTGTTAAGCTATACCACCTCACCGGCCTACCATATTATCGAAGAGAAAAAAGATAATTATGCCGCTGCTGATTTCAGCGAAGGGCATTATATGCAGGTAGAAGTTGCAGCCCGGCTTGCCAACAGCCCACATCCGGAACTGGCAAAGCAGTTTATGCAGTTTATGGTTTCTGATGCATTCCAAAAAACGATTCCTACAGGCAACTGGATGTATCCAATAAGCCATGTAGCGGTTCCTGAAGCTTTCAACCAACTGGTTAAACCCACCAGCAGCCTGTCATTTACACCTGAGCAGGTAGAACAACACAGAGCGGCCTGGATTAGCCAATGGCAGCAAGCCGTCAGCCATTAATTCCGGGCTGGTTATGGCCTGGGCTGATAGCCGCCGGAGCGATTTGCATTGTCGCTCTGGCGGCTTTTGCCGCTTTATGGCTACATGCTCCACAAACGGACTACAGCACACTGTTTCACGACCCCTGGCTGTGGCACGTTGTACGCTTTTCGTTCTTTCAGGCCGCATTGTCTGCGTTACTGTCTGTACTACCCGCCATTTTACTTGCCCGGGCACTCTACCGCCGCCATTTCCCTGGCAGGCAATTCCTGCTGCGTTTATGTGCCATGACACTTGTTCTGCCCGTTCTGGTAGCCGTCTTTGGTATTCTGAGTGTTTACGGGCGTGAAGGCTGGTTAAGTAGTATTTTTGTGTTTCTGGGCCTGAAATGGTCATTCACACCTTACGGACTGCAGGGCATTTTGCTCGCACATGTCTTCTTTAACCTGCCTTTAGCCACACGCCTGCTTCTGCAATCTTTGGAAAATATCCCCGTGGAGCAGCGGTTACTTGCCGCACAACTGAATATGCGTGGCTGGTTCTTTTTCCGTTTTGTAGAATGGCCATGGATGCAACGCCAAATCTTCCCGGCAAGCGCATTGATCTTTATGCTGTGCTTCGCCAGTTTTGCTACGGTACTCGCCTTGGGTGGCGGGCCACGAGCCACAACCATCGAACTGGCAGTTTACCAGGCGTTAAGTTATGACTTTGACCCTGCCAAAGCCGCTTGCCTGGCACTTATCCAAATGCTGTGCTGTTTTGGTCTTGTCTTACTGAGCCAAAAATTGACTCAAGCTTTTTCTCCCGGAGAGAGCCAGAATGCCACCTGGCGGGATCCACAAGACAACATTGCTGCCCGGATACTGGATAGCGCGGTGATCATTCTGGCATTACTGCTACTGTTGCCACCGCTTATGGCAGTTATTGCCGACGGGCTGGTCAACAACCCGATGGTTATTTTTCACCAACCAGCGTTATGGTCAGCACTAATCACCTCGGTGCGCATTGCCTTCGCAGCAGGCATTGTGTGCGTGTGCCTGACCACAATGCTGCTATGGAGTAGCCGGGAACTCCGTTTACGTCAGTATCAACGCCCGGCTCAAGCAATGGAACTGAGTGGGTTACTGATTCTTGCCATGCCCGGAATCGTGCTGGCTACAGGTTTTTTCTTGTTATTGAACAGTACAACCGGGTTGCCTGAACGCGCCGATGGTATTGTTATTTTTACAAATGCGTTGATGGCAATACCTTATGCAATGAAAGTGTTGGAAAGCCCGTTTTATGATATTGCCAGCCGTTATAACCGCTTATGCCAGCACCTGGATATCCGGGGCATTAACCGACTGCGTTGGGTAGAACTGCGAGCACTTAAACGCCCCTGCGCCCAGGCACTGGCTTTTGCCTGCGTATTATCATTAGGGGATTTTGGGGTTGTGGCATTGTTCGGCAGCGACGATTTCCGCACCCTGCCTTTTTACCTCTACCAACAAATAGGGGCTTACCGGAGTAATGATGGTGCGGTTACGGCCATGTTGATGCTTTTACTCTGTTTCTTGCTGTTCACTCTGATAGAGAATACCGCTAAACGCCATGCTAAAACTCACTGACGTAACCTGGATTTACCAGCACCTGCCCATGCGTTTTAACGTGGATCTTTCCCCAGGAGAAAGAGTTGCAGTGTTAGGACCAAGCGGTGCCGGGAAAAGTACGTTGCTAAACTTGATTGCAGGCTTTCTCAGGCCAGACAGTGGCACCATTACCCTGAACCAGAATAACCATACATTGACCCCGCCCGCGCATCGCCCTGTCTCGATGCTTTTTCAGGACAACAACTTATTCAGCCACCTTAGCATTCGGCAAAATATCAGTCTGGGCCTGCACCCAGGAATGAAACTCACTGCAGAGCAAAAAACAGCACTGGAAGAGATAGCCCACAAAATGGCGATTACTGATTTATTGGACCGCCAGCCAGCGCAGTTATCCGGAGGGCAACGCCAGCGCGCCGCCCTTGCACGTTGTTTATTGCGTGCTCAGCCGGTTCTGCTTCTGGATGAACCTTTTTCAGCCCTGGACCCGGCATTACGCCAGGAAATGCTTGCACTGGTGGAATCAGTCTGTGAGAGCCAGAAAATCACGCTAATGATGGTTTCACATAACCTGGATGATGCTTTACGCATTACACCACGCAGCCTGGTAGTGGCTGACGGGCGAATTGCCTGGGATGGCCCCACGCAGTCACTGAGCGACGGCTCGTCCCCTGCCGCCAGTTTACTGGGGATTGCCAGGCACTAACCTAAAACCACCTGGTGTAATATGCGGGCATAAACCGGCATCAGTGGGTGGCGAAGCAGGATAAACACGAGCGCCAGGCAGCAAACCGATGCCAGGGGCGCAAGCCACATTAACCGTGCACGGGTTAACCGGCCCTCAGGCTGTTCACCCGCGGCCTTACGCTCACTACGCCACAAACGCCAGTTAAGCCATAATGCAAGCCAGATTACGGCAGCGGCCGCCAGCAATAACCACTGAAAGTGCCCGGCGTTCTCCCCTGCGGGAATATCTATGGCCGCGCCAGCCAATATTCCCGGCAGAAAATAAACTGGCGGCCAGAACAGGCATCCAGGAATATTGGCCTTGGCAAACCGGGTAACAGACAAATCCAGCATACCTGCCAGCATAGGAACTAAAGGGCGAGTAGGCCCAACAAAACGGCCAATCAGGATAGTTACCGTACTGTGCCGGTGCAACGCTATCTCAGTTTTATCCACCAACGTTTTATATTTCTTCAGAAAAGACCAGTTACGCAGAGGCTGTTTAAAGCGCCAGCCAATCCAGAAAGAGACCCAGTCGCCAGCCAGGCAACCAATAATACCCACGCCCCACGCCCACCAGAACGGTAAGTTACCACTGCCTATCAGTGCACCCAGTGCCGCCATAAAGACCGTACCAGGCAATAACAAGCCAACCAGGGCAAGGGATTCAAAAAAAGCGACCAGCAACACGACTATCAGTGCGAAGGTGAGTGAGTGGGCTATCAGCTGTTCAACAAAGGCGTACATAAAACGTCCGTCAGACTTACGAACGGCGATTTTGCGGGGCATGATGCATAAGGTCAAGATTCCTGCCCCGCGAAAGATTAAGCGGTTGTAACAAAGCCTGCTTACCGGGCCACTTACTGCTCGTAACCCGCCCGAAACTCGCTCGGGCTGGCCCCGGTGCATTTTTTGAATACCCGCGAAAAATAGAGCTGGTCTTCGAACCCGACATTGCGCCCAACACTGGCGATAGGCATACGCGTGGTACTGAGCAACAGTTTTGCCTGGCTAATGCGCTGATCTTCTCGCCAGCTCAGCACACTTACCCCCAATTGCTGGCGGAATAGATGAGACAGACGCGAAGGAGAAAGACAGACATGTTGTGCGACACCTGCAATATCAAACTGGCTGTCGGACAAATGGTCGCTGATATACTGGCAAGCCTCACGCACCCGGTTATCCAGCGGTGGATTCATTGACTCACTGATAGCCGCCATACGCTTCAACAATAATTGTTCCAGCAGATTTATCGCCAACAGTTCGGCATAGCGCCCCTGAGACTGACCCGCATCAATCACCTGCTGTATCAGGGAGGAAAACTCTTCAATATGCTGTTCATCTGGCCGGTAAAAACCAGTATGCGCAAAAATTGTTGGCCAGTTCAGCCATTCCAGCCAGTATGCGCGGGGGCGAAAGTACACCCATTGATGGTACCAGCCGCTGCAATCAGGGTGGCGGCCATAGTGGTGAATCTCGCCGGGAGGAAACAACAACATATCACCCGGTTTGCAAATAAACTGCTGGTGATTATTGTTGATAATACCTTCACCTTTGACCGTCAGGTTCAAAATAAAGCCCTTCATGCCCAGTGGACGGTCAATAAAGAAATCCAGTGGTCCCCCCGCCTCTATGGGGGTTAACCCGGCAACCAGATGCGCGTTAAATGAATACCCCGGCAGCAGGGGATCATTTTGTGTTTCAGCCATACCGAATTTGACTCCCGCAGAAGAGTTGAGAAACCATTTGTCCATATTCACTGTTACTATCCGGAACAGTAAACCCATGAAACCATAAAGAAAGCATCAAACAGCCAAAAACCGCTTCGGATCAACTATTACCCGAATAAACCTGAATTAACAACCCATTTAGCAGATAACCAAAGTGTCTATAAGCATGGCAGAAATATCCACATCAAATTTTTGCGTGCGGTCACAATTTAAAGACTGATAGCATTTTTATCCATAAGATCAGCGAATACACCCTGACTGTTTTTAGCTATGAAAACTAATGTTCTGGATATGTTTTTTACAGATCCACGGAGTATTAAAAATGGCTATAGCGCTGGGACTCGATTTTGGTAGCGACTCAGTTCGTGCACTGGCAGTCGATACCACCACAGGTAGCGAGTTGGCAACCAGTGTGGAGTGGTATCCACGCTGGCAAGAAGGGCGCTACTGCAATGCCCCAAAAAACCAATTCCGCCACCATCCCCTTGATTACATCGAATCAATGGAAAAGGCGTTAAAAACTGTACTGGCTGATCTGTCTTCTGAACAACGGGCTGCCGTTGTCGGGATTGGCGTTGACAGTACCGGTTCAACACCCGCACCGATCGACAAAGACGGCAATGTGCTGGCGTTGAACCCAGAATTCGCAGAGAACCCCAATGCGATGTTTGTTCTCTGGAAGGACCATACAGCGGTTGAAGAAGCTGAAGCCATCACCCGTCTTTGCCATGCACCAGGTAATGTGGATTACTCGCGCTATATCGGTGGTATTTATTCCAGTGAATGGTTCTGGGCCAAAATACTGCATGTAACCCGTGCGGATCAGGGCGTTGCCAAAGCGGCTGCCTCATGGATTGAGTTGTGCGACTGGATCCCTGCATTACTTTCCGACACCATCAAGCCGGAAGCGATTCGCCGTGGCCGCTGCAGTGCCGGGCACAAATCCCTGTGGCATGAAAGCTGGGGCGGGTTGCCACCAGCCAGTTTCTTCGACGAACTGGATCCCATCATCAATAAACACCTGCCTCACCCGTTATTTACTGATACCTGGACTGCCGATATTCCTGTTGGAACGCTTTCGGCAGAATGGGCTGAACGCCTTGGGTTACCACAAACAGTGGTGATTTCTGGTGGTGCTTTTGACTGCCATATGGGAGCTGTAGGTGCCGGCGCTCAGGCCAATACACTGGTAAAAGTCATCGGGACTTCTACCTGCGATATTCTGATTGCCGATAAACCCACAGTAGGAAACAGGGCAGTAAAAGGCATTTGTGGCCAGGTAGATGGCAGTGTAGTGCCACACTTTATTGGTCTGGAAGCTGGGCAATCAGCTTTTGGTGATATTTATGCCTGGTTTGGCCGGGTCCTTGGCTGGCCTTTGGATCAATTAGCAGTTCAACACCCGGAATTAAAAGAAACCTTACAGGCCAGTAAAAAACAATTACTTCCTGCACTTACCGAAGCATGGGCAAAAGAACCAGCACTGGATCACCTCCCTGTAGTCCTCGACTGGTTTAATGGCCGGCGTACCCCAAATGCCAACCAACGGCTGAAAGGTGTAATTACTGACCTGAACCTGGGTACTGATGCTCCAGCGCTGTTTGGTGGCCTTATTGCAGCGACGGCATTTGGCGCCCGCGCAATTATGGAGTGCTTCACAGAACAAGGTATTCCGGTTAACGGCGTAATGGCACTGGGCGGTATTGCCCGTAAAAACCCCGTCATTATGCAAGTTTGCTGTGATGTGCTTAATCGCCCACTGCAAATCGTTGCTTCCGACCAGTGTTGTGCTCTGGGCGCAGCTATCTTCGCGGCCGTCGCCGCTGGTGTACATAGCGATATCCCGGCCGCGCAACAAGTCATGGCCAGCAACGTTGAAAAAACCCTACAGCCAAAACCTGTCAGCGCTGAGCGCTTTGAACAGTTATATCAGCGCTACCTGGCCTGGGCCTCCAGCGCAGAACAGCACTATCTCCCCTCTGTAACGGCGTCATCCTCTGCCAAAAAGACAGATGAAACCGCCCTGACACATTAAGGACAGAATAATGAATATTTTTGAACAATATGAAGTGTGGTTTGTTATTGGTAGCCAGCATTTATATGGCCCGGAAACCTTACGTCAGGTAACACAGCATGCAGAACATGTTGTTAACTCGCTAAATGCAGAGGCAAAACTCCCTTGCAAACTGGTACTGAAACCACTGGGTACCACACCAGATGAAATCACTGCAATTTGCCGTGAAGCGAATCACGACGAAAAATGCGCCGGGATGGTGGTTTGGCTGCATACTTTCTCTCCAGCCAAAATGTGGATCAATGGTCTGGCAATCCTGACCAAGCCTTTACTGCAATTCCACACCCAGTTTAATGCGCAAATTCCGTGGGACACCATGGATATGGACTTCATGAACCTGAACCAGACTGCTCACGGCGGCCGTGAATTTGGGTTTATTGGTGCCAGAATGCGCCAGCAACACAGTGTTGTGACAGGCCACTGGCAGGACAGTGAAGCCCATAAACGCATTGGCTCATGGATGCGCCAGGCTGTATCCAAACAGAACACTCGCCATATTAAAGTTGCCCGTTTCGGCGACAACATGCGTGAAGTTGCAGTGACCGACGGTGACAAAGTCGCCGCACAAATCAAATTCGGTTTTTCCGTGAACTACTACGCGGTTGGTGACCTGGTGAGTGTGGTTAATGCAGTCAGCCAGGGGGATATCAACGCACTGGTTGATGAGTATGAAAGCAGTTACCGCTTGAGTGCAGCGGCCCAGGTAAATGGCGATAAACGCCAAAATGTTATTGATGCTGCACGTATTGAACTGGGTATGAAACGCTTCCTGGAACAAGGCGGCTTCCACGCATTTACTACTACATTTGAAGACCTCTACGGCCTGAAACAACTGCCCGGTCTGGCAGTTCAACGCCTGATGCAGCAAGGTTATGGCTTTGCTGGTGAAGGCGACTGGAAAACCGCCGCCCTGCTTCGCATTATGAAAGTGATGTCAACCGGTCTGCAGGGCGGCACCTCATTTATGGAAGATTACACTTACAACTTTGAAGCAGGCAACGACATGGTGCTTGGCTCACATATGTTGGAAGTCTGCCCTTCCATTGCGACCGCGGAAAAACCGCTTCTGGATGTACAGCATCTGGGCATTGGCGGTAAAGAAGACCCGGCCCGTCTGATTTTCTCAACCAAAACTGGCCCAGCCATTAATGCCAGCCTGATAGACATGGGCGACCGTTTCCGCCTGCTGGTTAACTGTGTTGATGCAGTAGAAGCACCTCATGCACTGCCAAAACTGCCCGTTGCCAATGCACTCTGGAAAGCACAACCAGACCTGAATACGGCGTCTGAAGCCTGGATTCTGGCTGGTGGCGCTCACCATACCGTATTCAGCCAGGCTCTCAACCTGGACGATATGCGCCAGTTTGCAGAAATGCACGACATTGAGCTGGCTGTAATTGATAACGATACACGTCTTCCTGCCTTTAAAGATGCACTGCGCTGGAACGAAATGTATTACAGCTTTAAACGGTAGTAACAGGGGAACTTTGGCCAGTCTTTCATGGCTGGCCCTTCTTTTCTCTGGAGGATAACGATGCTTGAAGAATTAAAACGTCAGGTACTCGAAGCCAACCTGGCTTTGCCTGAACACAATCTGGTCACCCTGACTTGGGGTAATGTCAGTGCGGTTGATCGAGAAGCCGGTGTTTTTATCATTAAACCCTCTGGGGTGGATTACACCGTAATGACGGCTGAAGATATGGTGGTCGTTAGCCTGGAAACAGGCGAAGTGGTTGAAGGGGATAAAAAACCTTCTTCAGATACCCCCACCCACCGTATCCTGTATCAACAATTTCCAGATATTGGCGGCATTGTGCATACTCACTCACGCCATGCCACTATTTGGGCACAAGCTGGCCAAAGCATTCCGGCGACAGGTACCACTCATGCGGACTATTTTTACGGTTCCATTCCCTGCACCCGTAAAATGACCGACGCCGAAATCAATGGCGACTATGAGTGGCAAACAGGTGAAGTTATTGTAGAAACCTTCCGTCAACGCGATACTGACCCAAACCAGATGCCTGGTGTACTGGTGCATTCCCATGGGCCTTTCGCCTGGGGTAAAAACGCGCTTGATGCCGTACACAACGCCATAGTGATGGAAGAAGTTGCGTATATGGGCATTTTTTGCCGTCAGTTGGCCCCACAACTGCCAGATATGCAGCAAACTCTGCTTGATAAACACTATCTGCGTAAACACGGTGCTAAAGCTTATTACGGCCAGTAAACATACTTCCAGACAGGAATACTGTACATAAATGCAGTGACACAACGGTTTTCAGGGTATACTGAAGACCGTTTATTTTGAGGGAAACCTGAGTGTCACAGGCAAGAGCCGGTTTTGTTTTAACCCGGCACTGGCGGGATACCCCGCAAGGTACGGAGATTGAATTCTGGCTGGCAACAGATGCCGGGCCAGTCTGTGCACGTCTTCCACTCCAGCAATCTACCGCTTTCATTCCAGAATCACAGATGTCACGCGCCCAGGCTCTACTCAACAACGAGCCACATCTGCGTTGGGTAACACTGCCATTAAATGATTTCCACCACCAGCCAGTATGTGCTCTTTATTGCCAACAGTACCGGCAGTTGTTACGCATTGAAAAAGTGCTGCGCGAAGCCGGTATTACAGTCTACGAAGCAGATATTCGCCCCCCTGAACGTTACCTGATGGAGCGCTTTATTACTGCCCCGGTTTGGGTCGATGGCGAACACCAGTCACTGAGAATTCACCAGGCAAAGATGAAGCCGCACCCGGATTACCGCCCAGATTTACGCTGGGTTTCTCTGGATATCGAAACTAACCGCCATGGTGAGCTCTACTGCATTGGTCTGGAAGGGTGTGGGCAACGCCAGGTATTTATGCTGGGCAACCCACCAGAACCACTAGCCCCAACTGATTTTCAACTTACCTTTGTTCCTGACAGAGCAGGCCTCATACACAGTCTGAACCAGTGGATTGCCGAGCATGATCCGGATGTCATTATTGGCTGGAACGTGATTCAGTTCGATTTACGTATCTTGCAAAAACAGGCAGACAAATTCGGCGTTCGTCTGCTAATTGGTAGAGAAAATCATGAAATTGAGTGGCGCGAGCATGGGTATAATCAAGGGTATTTTTTTGCTCAAATTCCCGGGCGCCTGGTGGTTGATGGTATTGAAGCATTGAAATCCGCTTTCTGGAGTTTCCCTTCGTTTTCCCTCGAAGCAGTTGCCCAGGAATTACTGGGCGAAGGCAAAGACATTGACGATCCCTGGGATCGTATGGCGGAAATAGACCGGCGCTTCCATCAGGATAAAGTGGCGCTGGCACAATACAATTTAAAAGACTGCGAGCTGGTCACCCGTATTTTCAGGCACACCGACATCATGCCATTTTTACTGGAACGGGCCGCGGTTAACGGGCTTCAGGCAGACAGGCATGGTGGTTCTGTTGCCGCTTTTTGCCATCTCTATTTTCCACGGATGCACCGGGCTGGTTATGTGGCACCCAATCTGGGGGAAATTCCGCCTCAGGCAAGCCCTGGCGGTTATGTAATGGACTCAAGGCCTGGCCTGTATGACTCAGTGCTGGTACTGGATTTCAAAAGCCTTTATCCGTCGATTATCCGCACATTTCTTATCGACCCGGTTGGTCTGGTGGAAGGCCAACTGCACGCCGATAACCAGCACGCCGTTGAGGGGTTTCTCGGTGCCTGGTTTTCCCGTGGAAAACATTGCCTGCCTGAAATCGTCAGACAGATATGGCAAGGTAGGGAGCGGGCCAAACAGCAAAAAAATGCCCCGCTATCGCAGGCGCTAAAAATCCTGATGAATGCATTTTATGGCGTATTAGGAACCTCTGCCTGCCGCTTTTTTAACCCACAACTGGCTTCGTCGATTACCATGCGCGGCCATGCCATTATGCGCCAGACTCGTGAACTTATTGAGGCTCAAGGGTTTGATGTCATTTATGGCGATACAGACTCCACTTTTGTCTGGTTGAAGCAAGCGCACAGCGAAGAAGATGCCGATGCAGCGGGCCGACGCCTGGTGAGCCTGGTTAATCAGTGGTGGCGTGATCACCTGCGTGAGACACAACAACTGGAGAGTGTGCTGGAGCTGGAATACGAAACCCATTACAGCCGTTTTCTGATGCCTACGATTCGCGGTGCCGAAACGGGCAGTAAAAAGCGTTATGCCGGGCTGGTTATACGCGAGGGTAAACAACAACTGGTGTTTAAAGGGCTGGAAACCGTACGCACAGACTGGACGCCGCTTGCGCAAACCTTCCAAAAAAATCTCTATCAACGTGTTTTTCTGCACGAACCTTATGAAGATTATATTCGCGAGACCATTGCCAGCCTGATGGCCGGTGAACTGGACGATCAACTGGTTTACCGTAAGCGCCTGCGTCGCCCATTGGATGATTACCAACGGAATATTCCCCCTCACGCCCGCGCGGCCCGGCTCGCAAACGAATTTGACCGCAAGGCTGGCCGGCCTCCTCGCTATAGCGGGCGCGGCACCGTAAAATATGTCTGGACATTACAAGGGCCGGAGCCTGCCGGGCTTGCGCAATCGCCACTGGACTATGAACACTACCTTACCCGGCAGTTACAACCTATTGCTGAAGGAATTTTACCCTTCCTTGGTAAGGAGTTTGCTACACTGGTTACGGGGCAACTTGGGTTATTTTGACAGGTGACGAATGCGTTGCCTTCCATTACCATAGCGCCCTTTCCGGGTCATATCCCAAAACTCATAACCGAATTCTTCAACGCGCCGCCGCTTTTTGCCGACGGCCGTAATGCTATTGCCTGCAACTTTTAGATATACAACAGAGCCGAATATTTATGCCTTTTACACTTGGTCAGCGCTGGATCAGCGATACGGAAAGCGAACTGGGACTTGGAACAGTAGTAGCAATTGATGCCCGCATGGTGACATTGCTGTTCCCGGCAACTGGAGAAAATCGTCTGTATGCCAGGAATGACTCCCCTATCACCCGCGTGATGTTTAACCCCGGGGATACCATTACCAGCCATGAGGGCTGGCAGTTAAAAGTGGATGAAGTCAAGGAAGAGAACGGATTACTCGCGTACCTGGGTACCCGTGAAGACACTCAGGAGAGTGGCGTCATACTGCGTGAGGTACTGCTGGATAGTAAGCTGGTGTTCAGCAAGCCACAGGATCGCCTGTTCGCTGGCCAGATTGACCGTATGGACCGCTTTGCACTGCGCTTCCGTGCACGGAAATACCAGAGCGAGCAATACCGTATGCCCTGGAGTGGCTTGCGTGGTATGCGTACCAGCCTGATCCCACACCAATTGCATATTGCTAACGACGTCGGCCGTCGCCATGCCCCCCGCGTGTTACTTGCCGATGAAGTCGGTCTGGGTAAAACCATTGAAGCTGGCATGATAATTCACCAACAGCTGCTGAGTGGTGCGGCTGAGCGTGTTTTGATTATTGTCCCGGAAACCCTGCAACACCAGTGGCTGGTTGAAATGTTGCGCCGCTTTAACCTGCGTTTTGCGTTGTTTGACGATGAACGTTACGCAGAAGCTCAGCACGACAGCGATAACCCGTTTTATACCGAACAACTGATTATTTGCTCACTGGACTTTGTGCGCCGTAACAAGCAGCGTCTGGAAAACCTGTGCGAAGCCGAGTGGGATTTAATGGTGGTGGATGAAGCGCACCACCTGGTATGGAGTGAAGAGGCCCCCAGCCGTGAATATCAGGTAATTGAGCAACTTGCAGAAAAAGTTCCAGGCGTGCTGTTGTTAACTGCAACCCCGGAACAACTTGGTATGCAGAGCCATTTTGCACGACTGCGCCTGTTAGACCCCAGCCGCTTTCATGATTATGAAGCATTTGTTGCCGAGCAAAATAACTTCCGACCAGTTGCCGACGCGGTTTCTCTGCTATTGGAAGGTAACCATCTGAGCGATGAAACACTGAATACGCTCAGCGAGCTGATTGGCGAACAGGATATCGAACCGTTACTGAAAGCGGCTAATAGTGGTAACGACAACAGCGAAGCCGCCCGTCAGGAACTGGTTTCTATGCTGACTGACCGCCATGGCACCAGCCGTGTTCTGTTCCGTAATACCCGCAGCAGTGTAAAAGGTTTCCCTCAACGCGAACTCCATACGATTCGCCTGCCTTTACCTACCCAGTATCAAACCGCCATTAAAGTTTCTGGCATTATGAGTGCGCGTAAAACGGCGGAAGAGCGTGCCCGTGACATGCTCTATCCAGAGCAGATTTACCAGGAATTTGAAGGCGACAGCGGTACCTGGTGGAACTTCGACCCACGTGTTGACTGGTTGATGGGCTACCTGACCAGCCACCGCTCACAAAAGGTTCTGGTTATTTGTGCTAAGGCGACGACAGCACTGCAACTGGAGCAGGTATTACGCGAACGTGAAGGGATCCGCGCAGCCGTCTTCCATGAAGGCATGTCGATTATTGAGCGTGACCGTGCTGCCGCCTGGTTTGCCGAAGAAGACACTGGTGCACAGGTTCTGTTGTGCTCAGAAATTGGTTCGGAAGGGCGTAACTTCCAGTTTGCCAGCAATATGGTGATGTTTGACCTGCCCTTTAATCCTGATTTGCTTGAACAACGAATTGGGCGACTGGATCGTATCGGCCAGGCTCACGATATCCAGATTCATGTGCCTTACCTGGAAAATACTGCGCAGTCGATTCTGGTCCGTTGGTATCACGAAGGTCTGGATGCTTTTGAACATACTTGCCCCACAGGCCGGGCAATCTACGATGATGTCTATGAGTCCCTGATTGGCTACCTGGCGGCACCCGAAAATGAAGAAGGGTTTGCTGAGCTGATTCACCGCTGCCGCACCCAGCATGATGCACTGAAAACCCAGTTAGAACAGGGCCGTGACCGCCTGCTGGAAATTCACTCCAATGGCGGTGAAAAAGCTCAGGCGCTGGCTAATGAAATCGCGGAACAGGATGATGATACGGCACTGGTGAATTTTGCCATGAACCTGTTTGACATTATCGGCATCAACCAGGATGACAAAGGCGATAACATGATTATCCTGACGCCATCCGACCATATGCTGGTGCCGGATTTTCCAGGTTTGCCGGAAGATGGCTGCACAATTACTTTCAGCCGCGATGTCGCTCTTTCACGTGAAGATACCCAGTTCATCACCTGGGAACACCCTTTAATTCGTAATGGCCTTGATCTGATTCTGTCGGGCGATACGGGTAGCTGCGCGCTTTCTTTACTCAAAAACAAAGCGCTGCCCGTTGGCACATTACTGGTAGAAATGGTGTATGTCGTTGAAGCCAAAGCACCTAAACAGCTCCAGCTACAACGCTTCTTACCACCAACACCAGTACGTATGCTGCTGGATAAAAATGGCACTAACCTGGCAGCACAGGTGGAATTTGAAAGCTTCAACCGCCAGTTAAGTGCGGTAAACCGCCACACCAGCAGTAAGCTTATCAATGCCGTACAGCAGGATGTTCACGAGATCTTGCAACATGGTGAGGAACAAGTAGGGAAAGCAGCTCAGGCGTTAATTGAGTCGGCAAGAAACGAGGCCGATGAGAAATTGTCTGCCGAGTTATCACGCCTTGAAGCGTTGAAGGCAATTAACCCCAATATCCGCGATGACGAACTGAGTGCCATTGAAGATAACCGCCAGCAGGTACTTGAGAGTTTATCAGAGGCTTCATGGCGGCTTGATGCGCTGCGCTTGATTGTGGTTACGCACCAGTAAGGAACTGAAAACGATGCTGGAGTTTTACTCTCCGCCACAAGACCCGTGGCTGGTCATTCTGTATCAGGATGAGCATATTATGGTGGTGAATAAGCCGTCCGGCCTGCTGTCTGTACCTGGGCGGCTGGAAGAACATAAAGACAGTGTGATGACGCGTATTCAGCGCGATTATCCCACGGCGGAATCTGTTCACCGGCTCGATATGGCGACCAGTGGTGTCATTGCTGTAGCGTTGACCAAGGCGGCAGAGCGTGAACTCAAGCGGCAGTTTCGTGAGCGTGAGCCAAAGAAGCAATATGTAGCACGAATCTGGGGGCACCCGGAAAAAGCGGAAGGGATCGTTGATTTACCACTGATTTGTGACTGGCCAAACCGTCCCAAACAAAAAGTCTGTTTTGAGACGGGTAAGCCCGCACAAACTGAATACGAAGTGGTGGAGTATGCGCCAGATATGACAGCCAGAGTGATTCTGCGCCCCATTACCGGGCGCTCACATCAATTGCGTGTTCATATGCAAGCGCTGGGGCACCCGATTTTGGGTGATAAGTTCTATGCTACTCCCGAAGCACGGGCAATAGCGACGCGATTATTGCTACATGCAGAATCACTGACCATTACACACCCGGCCTTTGGTAACAGCATGACCTTCCGGGCACTTGCGGATTTCTGACCCACAGCCCGGTTAACCACCGGGCTGTTTTACTTCTGCCTGGGCAGGAAAACCGCCAGACTAGCGAAATCCTTTCTCTTTTTTAATCAGATCATAAGCCTGCTGGATTTCCTGGGCTTTCTGTTTAGCCATTTGCATCATTTGCTTCGGCAAGCCTTTTGCCACCAGCTTGTCAGGATGGTGTTCACTCATTAGTTTGCGATATGCCCGCTTGATGGTTGTGGCGTCATCGGACGATTTTACCCCTAACACATTACAGGCATCCTGCAATGTTGGCCCGCGTTGCGTTTGCTGGTAGCCGCTTTGCTGGCCGGAGGAAGAGTGTTGATAACCACCGCCAAATTGTGCTCCACCCTGCATCATGCGCAAAAACTGGTCAAACTGTAGCCGTGAAATTCCCAGTTCTTCAGCAATCACATACAGAACATCACGCTCTTTAGGGTGCAATGAACCATCGGCAAATGCCGCCTGAATCTGAATTTCCAGAAACATCCGAATCAAGTCAAAACGGCCAAAACACACACTGCGTAACTGTGTCATTTTATCGCGTAGTGGGTAAGAAGCCTCTTTGCCGACACGAAATGCATGCTGCGCCGCCACCCGCGAGTCACCATGTAATTGCATCCGCTCCATCAATTGCGAAGCAACATGGATATCCGCTTCTGTTACGCGCCCTTTTGCCTTGGTCAGATGCCCCATCACCTCAAACGTGGTATTGAAGAACATCGTCTGCCGCTGTTGTTGACTGGTAAACCAGGCAGAGCGCATGCGCATGCGGTCAAATAAGTGACCAATCAGCAAACCGCCAATTGCGCCCCAAAACCCGCCGCCAAAGATAATTCCCAGCGCAATACCAATCACTTTTCCCCAATACTGCATATACTCCCCAAATGGTCATGCTGTCAGACCGAAATTCATTTATCATACCTGTCATTCATAACTGAGCCTAATAACAGGCGTGTAAACAGGCTGGATTAACACTGGCACTATGATAACGACTACGTTAGTCTCTCTCCGTTTGCCTACGCTTAGTCCCTGATGACAGAACAACGAAAAACACGTATGAAAAAACGTATTCCCACCTTGCTGGCAACCCTTATCGGTTCGGCTTTGTACAGCCAACAAGGATTTACCGCCGATCTCGCATCACAATGCATGCTGGGTGTGCCCAGCTACAATCGCCCGTTGGTTCAGGGCGATACTAATGATCTGCCCGTAACAATCAATGCTGATCATGCAAAAGGTAATTATCCTGACAACGCGACTTTCACCGGAAACGTGGACATTACACAGGGTAACAGCCGTCTGCAATCTGACGAAGTACAACTTCACCAGAAACAGGCAGAGGGTCAAACTACACCGGTCAGGACTGTCGATGCACTGGGTAATGTGCACTATGATGACAATCAGATCATCCTGAAAGGTCCGAAAGCGTGGTCTAACCTCAATACTAAAGACACAAATGTGTGGGATGGCGATTATCAGATGGTCGGGCGGCAAGGCCGTGGTAAAGCCGACCTGATGAAACAGCGTGACAATAATCGCTATACCATTCTGGAAAATGGTACTTTCACCTCTTGTCTGCCAGGTTCTAACACCTGGAGCATTCAAGGTAGCGAAGTTATCCAGGACCGCGAGGAACAAGTTGCTGAAATTTGGAACGCCCGCTTTAAACTGGGCCCGGTTCCAATATTTTACAGCCCGTATCTGCAGCTTCCTATTGGCGATAAACGCCGTTCGGGTTTCCTTATCCCAAATGCGAAATATAGCTCTACCAACGGGTTTGAGTTTTCACTCCCCTATTACTGGAATATTGCCCCTAACTTTGATGCCACCATTACGCCGCATTACATGGATAAGCGTGGCGGTATCCAGTGGCAGAATGAATTCCGTTACTTAACACGCGCCGGTGCCGGGTTAGTCGAATTTGACTACCTGCCATCCGATAGTGTTTACCAAGATGATTACCCCAGTGAAGATAACAAGCACCGTTGGTTATTCTACTGGAAACACTCAGGTGTGCTGGACCAGGTGTGGCGCTTTAACGTCGATTACACCAAAGTGAGCGACTCACACTACTTTAACGATTTCGATTCCAAATATGGTTCAAGTACCGACGGTTACGCCACGCAGAAATTCAGCGTGGGCTATGCAGTACAGAATTTTGATGCCACATTATCAACGAAACAGTTTCAGGTCTTCGACACATCAAACAGTAGCTCTTACCGCGCAGCGCCACAGTTAGACCTTAACTTCTACCAAAATGACATTGGGCCGTTTGATACTCACGTGTATGCCCAGGCGGTGAAGTTCACCAACGTGAACAACAACTACCCGGAAGCGACACGCTTACATATTGAACCGACTATCAACCTGCCGTTGTCCAATAACTGGGGAAGCCTTAATACCGAAGCGAAACTGCTGGCGACCCACTACCAGCAGACCAACCTTGATGAATACCGTGATTATGTGAATAACAGCGCATCATCTTTGGCACTCAAAGACAGCGTTAACCGGGTGATGCCACAGTTTAAAGTTGACGGCAAGATGGTCTTTGAGCGCGATATGAACTGGAGCCCGGGCTATACCCAAACACTGGAACCTCGTGCTCAGTATTTGTATGTTCCCTATCGCGATCAAAGCCATATCTACAACTACGATTCCGCCTTCCTGCAATCGGACTATACAGGCCTGTTCCGTGACCGCACTTATGGTGGTCTGGACCGTATTGCATCAGCAAACCAGGTATCTACGGGTGTTACGACTCGTATTTATGATGAAAATTCAGTGGAACGTTTTAACGCTTCCGTTGGTCAAATCTACTATTTCACCCGGTCCCGTACAGGCGATGACAACATCAACTGGGAAAATAATGACCACCAGACTGGTGCTGTAGTCTGGGCGGGTGACTCCTACTGGCGGATCTCAAACCGTTGGGGATTACGGGGGGGCGTAGAGTATGATACACGCCTGGAAAACGTAGCGACCGGTAGCGGCTCACTGGAATACCGCCGTGATGCTGACCGGATGGTGCAGTTTACTTACCGCTACGCCAGCCCGGAATATATTCAGGCGACACTGCCATCCTATTCCACACGTGAGCAGTACGAAAACGGGATTTCCCAGGTGGGAATGGTCGCAAGCTGGCCGATTGTGGACCGCTGGTCTGTTGTTGGAGCGTACTATTACGATACCAAAGCAAACCAACCGGCTAACCAAATGCTGGCCTTGCAATATAACTCCTGTTGCTACGCGATTCGTGTTGGCTATGAAAGGAAAATTAATGGTTGGCAGAACGACCAAAGTAAGTATGACAACGTGATTGGTTTCAACATTGAATTGCGCGGGCTGAGTTCTAACTATGGCCTTGGCACGCATCAAATGTTGCGCTCCAACATTCTGCCGTATCAAAGCTCACTGTAGTCTTGATTGATTTGAAACATAATCCGCATTGCGGTTAATCAGAAATGGAAAACCTATGATGAACTGGAGAAAGTTGCTTCCTGGTATCGCGCTGGCCCTGTTAGTGAATACCGGTTTCGCAGCTCCACAAGTTGTTGATAAAGTGGCGGCCGTCGTCAATAACGGCGTAGTACTGGAAAGTGATGTTGATGGACTGATGCAGTCCGTTAAAATGAACGCAGGCGAAGCCGGGCAACAACTTCCTGACGATAACACCCTACGCCACCAGATCCTCGAAAGACTCATCATGGATCAGATAGTGCTGCAGATGGGCCAGAAAATGGGCGTCAAAATCAGCGATGATCAGTTGGATCACGCCATTGCCAATATCGCTCAGCAAAACCATATGACCATGGACCAGCTGCGCAGCCGTTTGGCTTATGATGGTATGAACTACAACACATACCGAGCACAGATTCGCAAAGAAATGCTTATCTCAGAAGTGCGCAATAACGAAGTTCGGCGCCGTGTCACTATCCTTCCTCAGGAAGTCGATGCACTGGCAAAACAGATTGGCAACCAGAATGATGCCAGTACCGAACTCAATCTGAGCCACATTCTGATCCCATTACCCGAAAACCCAACTGCCGAGCAAGTCAGCCAGGCACAAAGCCAGGCAGAAGATATTATCAGCCAGGCCCGTAGCGGCACTGACTTTGCCAAACTGGCAATTACCTATTCAGCCGATCAACAGGCTCTGAAGGGTGGGCAAATGGGTTGGGGCCGTATTCAGGAGCTGCCTTCTATCTTCGCTCAGGCACTTAGCACCGCGAAAAAAGGCGATATCATTGGCCCGATTCGTTCCGGTGTCGGTTTCCATATCCTGAAAGTGAATGACATCCGTGGGCAGTCACAGAATATTTCCGTCACGGAAGTTCATGCACGCCATATTTTGATTAAAACGTCCCCAATCATGAGCGATTCTCAGGCACGTGCAAAACTGGAACAGATTGCGGCAGATATCCGTAGCGGGAAAACCACTTTTGCCGCTGCTGCTCGTGCTAATTCTGATGATCCTGGCTCAGCAAACCAGGGTGGTGACCTGGGCTGGTCTTCACCGGATGTTTACGACCCGGCTTTCCGCGATGCGCTGATGCACCTGCAAAAAGGGCAGATGAGCCAACCCGTCCACTCATCTTTCGGCTGGCACCTGATTGAGTTGCTGGATACCCGTCGTGTAGATAAAACCGATGAAGCACAAAAAGACAGAGCTTACCGCATGCTGTTCAACCGGAAGTTCTCAGAGGAAGCGGCAACCTGGATGCAGGAACAACGTGCCAGCGCGTATGTGAAAATCCTGGATAATTAATCTGGATATTTAAGTGAAAACACAACGAGTAGTGATCACTCCCGGCGAACCTGCCGGGATTGGCCCTGATTTAGTTGCCGAATTGGCACAACGGGCCTGGCCGGTTGAACTGGTTGTTTGTGCAGACCCAGAACTGTTACTGTCACGGGCTCGTGCACTCAACCTGCCACTGGTATTACACGATTATCAGGCCCACGCAGCCCCGCAGCCCCAACAGGCTGGTTCACTGACTTGTTTGCCTGTCACATTGCATACCCCTTCTCTTCCAGGGCAACTGGCTAAAGCTAATGGCCTTTATGTCACTGAGACTCTGGCCCGGGCTGCTCAAGGATGCATTGATGGTGAGTTCTCTGCACTGGTAACTGGCCCGGTACATAAAGGCATTATCAATGAAGCTGGTATCCCTTTCACAGGGCATACAGAGTTCTTCCAGATGCAGGCTGGCTGTGAAAAAGTGGTAATGATGCTGGCAACAGAGTCATTACGTGTTGCTCTGGCAACCACCCACTTGCCACTTAAAGATGTCAGTGATGCTATCACGGTTGATTCACTCAACCAGGTCATTGCCATTCTGCACCATGACCTGCGTACCAAATTTGGTATCGCTCAGCCGCGTATTCTGGTTTGTGGGCTTAACCCTCACGCTGGCGAAGGCGGGCACATGGGCACAGAAGAAATAGATACCATCACGCCCGTGCTCAATAGCCTGCGTGCACAAGGAATGAAACTGGAAGGCCCACTCCCCGCAGACACACTTTTTCAGCCCAAATACCTCGATAATGCAGATGCTGTCCTGGCTATGTATCACGATCAGGGCTTACCCGTGCTAAAATATCAGGGATTTGGCCGTGCGGTGAACATCACCCTGGGCTTACCTTTTATTCGCACTTCTGTTGACCACGGGACCGCGCTGGATTTGGCCGGTACGGGTAAAGCAGATGTCGGCAGTTTTATTACGGCGCTTAATCTCGCCATTACCATGATTACAAAGAGTCAATGAATAATCGCGTCCATCAGGGGCATTTAGCCCGTAAACGTTTTGGGCAAAACTTCCTTAATGATCAATTTGTTATTGAAAGTATTGTCTCTGCCATCAATCCACAAAAAGGCCAGGCACTGGTCGAAATCGGCCCGGGTTTGGGCGCACTGACTGAGCCCGTTGGTGAGCGGCTGGATGCACTGACTGTTGTTGAGCTGGACAGGGATCTTGCAGCCCGTCTGCAAACTCACCCTTTCCTTGCGCCAAAACTGACCATTTACCAGCAAGATGCCATGACTATGGATTTTGCTGAACTGGCCAAAAAACAAGGCCAGGCCTTACGCGTATTTGGCAACTTGCCTTATAACATTTCTACGCCGCTCATGTTCCACCTGTTTAGCTATACTGATGCCATTGCTGACATGCACTTTATGTTGCAAAAAGAGGTGGTCAACCGCCTGGTTGCAGGCCCTGGCACGAAAGCGTATGGTCGGTTAAGTGTAATGGCGCAATATTACTGCAAGGTTATTCCGGTGCTGGAAGTACCACCAAGTGCATTCACTCCGCCACCTAAAGTGGATTCGGCTGTGGTTCGGCTTGTTCCTCATGCAACATTGCCACACCCCGTCAAGGCGCTGAATATCCTGAACCGTATTACTACTGCGGCCTTCAACCAAAGAAGGAAGACATTACGCAACAGTTTGGGCAACTTGTTCACCCCAGAAACCTTAGCTCAACTGGGTGTGGACTCTGCACTGCGGGCTGAAAATGTCTCGGTTGCACAATATTGCCTGATGGCCAATTTTTTAGCTGAAAATCCCCCATTGCAGGAGAGTTAAGCTATGACAGCATCGCCCCGTGTTTGTGTGCAGGTACAGAGTGTTTATGTTGAATCACAATCGTCGCCAGAAGGTGAGCGCTTTGTTTTTGCATATACCGTTACCATCCGTAATTTGGGGCGAGAGCCGGTACAGCTGCTTGGCCGTTACTGGTTAATCACTAATGGACATGGCCGCGAAACTGAAGTGCAGGGCGAAGGTGTCGTAGGTGAACAACCACACATTGAGCCCGGTGGGGAATACCAGTACACCAGCGGCGCTGTTATCGAAACGCCTTTGGGCACCATGGAAGGGCATTATGAAATGATTGATGCCAATGGCAATGCATTCCGTCTTGCCATTCCAGTGTTCCGCCTGGCCGTCCCAACTCTCATACATTAAGCGCCTATGTCCACATATTTAATCGGTGATGTTCACGGCTGTTATGATGAACTCATAGCCTTGCTTAACCAGGTGAGCTTCAGACCAGAAACAGATACGTTATGGCTGACGGGAGACCTGGTTGCCCGTGGCCCGAAGTCTTTAGATGTTTTGCGCTACGTACACAGCCTGGGCGATAGTGTTCGCATTGTGCTGGGTAATCACGATTTGCATTTATTGGCTGTCTACGCCGGTATCAGCCGTAATAAACCCAAAGACCTGGTCACCCCCCTTCTCGACGCTCCCGATGTTGATACATTGATTAACTGGCTTCGCCGCCAGCCATTGCTCCAGGTCGATGAAAAAAACCGGCTGGTCATGGCACATGCGGGGATTACGCCACAATGGGATTTGGCTACAGCAATAACCTGTGCTGGAGAAGTTTCTGCCGTTCTGTCCAGTGATAGCTACCCGCTATTCCTTGACGCCATGTACGGTGATATGCCCAACAACTGGTCACCCCAACTTACCGGGTTAGCACGCCTGCGTTTTTCAACCAATGCGTTGACCAGGATGCGTTATTGCTTTGCCAACGGGCAACTGGATATGTACTGCAAAGATGCTCCGGGAAATGCCCCTTCCCTGTTGAAACCCTGGTTTTCATTACCTGGGCCGGTTCGGGAGGAATACAGTATCGTTTTCGGGCACTGGGCATCACTTGAAGGGCAAGGTACCCCAGAAGGTGTGTATGCACTGGATACTGGCTGCTGTTGGGGGGGCGCATTAACCTGCCTGCGCTGGGAAGATAAAGCCTGGTTCCATCAGGCCTCATTACGCCCGGAAGATACGAACGATAAATGACACAAACGCCTGGCTGAACAATCAGACAGGCGCCTGGTTAAGCGTTTCTAACCACTTGATACACTACTGATTAATTCCTATCCAGAATCTCAAAGCAGTAACTGTGGCTGTTTTTGTCGTCAGCATCGTGAAACTCACTGAACACCGACTGCCATTCGTCCGTTTCATATTCAGGGAAGTGTGTATCACCTTCCACTTCGGCATCAATATGGGTCAGATACAGGCGATTGGCCATTGGCAGGAACTGCTGGTAAACATGCCCGCCACCAATCACCATCACTTCAGGGTCTTCAGCGCACAGCGCAAGTGCTTCTTCTACTGAACTCACCCACAGTACACGGTCATCATTACCCGGAGTACGGCTGAGAACAATGTTCTTGCGACCGGGCAATGGCCTGCCAATAGACTCCCAGGTTAAACGACCCATAATAACGGGTTTATTTAATGTATTGCGTTTAAACCAGGCCAGATCAGCTGGCAAGTTCCAGGGCATGGCATTTTCCATACCAATTACGCGGTCTACAGCCAGCGCAGCAATCAAACTAATCATGCAGTGCATCCTGAATATTCAAAATTGTCGCCACTATACGGAAAGCCGGGTATTTCGTCACCAGGAGACCCGCCCAAAAAAGCAGAAATATTTTACGCCTGAGCGTTATCCCACAATCCAGCCAAAAGTCTTACCTGTGCTATGTATTAAGGCAGAAAACCACAAGGGGCTACCTTTTTTGAGCCGGGGCGGATATAGTGCTGCCGCTATTTCTAACCAGGATCTCTTATGCTTGAAACAACACTGTTTGTGATAACAATTGCCGCTCTGGGTATGCTTTCCCCCGGCCCTGATTTTTTCCTGGTGATTAAAAATGCTGCCCGCTACCCACGCAAAACCGCATTAATGACTGCGCTCGGGGTGATTTTGGGTGTGGTGACACATATGACTTATTGTGTTGCTGGTCTGGCTGTGGTCATTACTACAACGCCCTGGCTCTTCGGTTTACTGAAATATGCCGGTGCTGCCTACCTGATCTGGGTTGGCCTTCAGGCACTGTTTTCCCGTGGCGGCAGCAAAATGGACCTTAACCAATTAACCCCACAAACGACGTCTTTGCACAAAGCGTTTATTCAAGGGTATTTGTGTAACCTGCTCAACCCCAAAGCGACGTTATTCTTTCTCGCCATGTTTACTCAGGTACTTAATGTGCATTCTGGGTTAGGAGAGAAGTTGTGGTATGCCGGTATTATTGTGGGGTTGACGGTTATCTGGTGGCCGTTACTGGTGGTCTTAATCCAAAGCGCACCTGTACGCCGTGGGCTGGCGAAGGCTCAGAAAGTGGTTGATAAATTACTTGGCGGAATGCTGCTTGCATTGGGTATAAAAGTTGCGCTGAGCTGATATCGTTCCCCTCTGCTCACAAGAGGGGAACAACTGTTACTATGTTATTTCTCGCTTAGCTTATCTGGGTCATCTTGTATGTTCCCATCATGCTTACCTTGATCTGTTCCCTGCCAGCCGTGGCGTTGCATTACATCAAGTTGATTGCGGTCTTGCTCAATGCTTTCGCTCAGCATGGCACTGGCTCGCTTCAACGCTGCAGCCCTGGCCTGCATGTCGTCACTCGCTGACACCATTTCTTCCACCATTCGGGTATTAAAACGCCGGAAATGATCAGCCCGCTCTCGGGCTTCATAGCGGCCAACGCCCAGCGCTTCAAGTGCATGACGACCAACCAAAATGGCACTTTCAAATGTTTCACGCTCTGCCTGTACACCATTCTGTCGCAAGTGAATGTAATGCTCTAAGTCACGTGCTCTGGCAATAATATGCAAATCAGGAAAATGTTCATGGACCATTTCCGTTAGCAGTAAGCTGACATCTGGGTCATCAATAGCGTTAATCAGAACCGATGCTTTTTCCGCTCCGGCAGAACGCAATAAATCTTCCCGCGTGGCATCACCATAAAACACCTGGGTACCAAACTTACGCAGAATTTCAATATGATCCGGGTCATGGTCGAGAACCACTACTGGTACCCCACTCGCCAGCAACAAGCGCCCGGCGATTTGGCCAAAACGCCCAAACCCGGCAATAATGACACTGGGATGCTGGTCGTCAATAACATCGGCTTCCTGCTCACTGGCGGTTTCAGCGCATTCCAGCCGGTTCAACAGCACCAGCAGCAAAGGTGTTGCAGCCATAGACAACGCAACGGCAAGTGTTAATGAACGCGCCCAACTATCATCCAGCACATGGGCATTTTGCGCGGCAGAAAACACGACAAATGCAAACTCACTCCCCTGCCCCAGCAGCACAGCAAACCAACGCCATTGCCGACGAGGGACCTGGAGTGGCCGGGCTACCAACCACAACACCAACGCTTTTATCAGCAAGAAACCAACCAGTAAAAGTAAAATACGCAGGGGGTAATGCGCCAGGGTGCCGAAATCAACGGACATTCCGACACCAATAAAAAACAGCCCCAGCAGTAACCCTTTGAAAGGCTCTATGTCGCTTTCCAGCGCATGGCGGTATTCAGAGCTGGCAAGTAAAACCCCGGCCAGAAATGCCCCCATTGCCATTGAAAGCCCGGCTTCTTCAAGTAATACACCAAACCCAAAGACCAGAAATAATGCCATTGCACTGAATACTTCACGCAGACCTGAGCGGGCAACAAAACGTAGTAATGGCCGTGTAACATAGCGCCCCAGCACCACAACCAGCGCAAGGGCTGCGACCACTTTAGCTGCTGAAATTAAGAAGGCTTCCAGCGTGGTTGATGCGCCACTGTTCGCCAGCAGCGGAATCATGGCGACCAGAGGGATTGCCGCAATATCCTGGAAAAGCAGCACTGCAAAGGCACTTCGCCCCATCGGAGAAAGGGACAGGTTACGCTCATTCATTGCCTGCATGGCTATTGCGGTGGATGACAATGCCAGAGTAAGACCAATCAGTACCGCAACCTGCCAGCTTAACCCAAGCGCGAAGCAAAATGCCGCCAGGCATAGCCCACACGCCAGCATTTGTAATACACCGCCGCCAAACACTGAAGCGCGTAATGTCCACAAGCGGCGAGGGTCCAGCTCCAGGCCAATCACAAACAGCATCAGCACCACACCAATTTCAGCAAAAGCAATAATGGTATGTGCGTCAGTGACCAGGCGTAATCCCCAGGGGCCAATAAGGCAACCCGCAATCAGATAACCCAACACAGAGCCCAGCCCCAGGCGTACAGCCAGTGGGACGATGAAAGCAGCAGCTCCAAGAAAAATCAGAGCTTGTATAAGGTTATGGCTATCCATTAAATGACTCCATCCAGGCTAACAAACGCTGCCGGTATAAATCAGCATGCTGTGCCAGCGTTTCATCATCACAGATAAACGTGCTGTGCATAACATAAGGCTCCAGCCACGACAAACCACAATAGAGCGCCGTTGCCTGAATGGGTTGTGCCAGCACCTCAAAGCCCGGATGGTCTCCCAGGCTGAAGTGGTGCTCCCCACCTCCAGTGGTCACAGCCCAGAGCATATCTTTACCATGCAGAGCAGACCCATTACGCCCATAAGCCCAGCCATGGGACAGCACTTTATCTACCCAAAGCTTCATCAGCGGAGGCATGCTGTACCATTGCATAGGGTGCTGCCAGATAATCAAGTCGGCCTTGCTCAAAGCCTGTTGTTCAGCAGCGACATCAATATTGAAATCCGGGTACAACTCATAAAGCGAGCGCACTTCAACCCCTTTTAAATCAGCCACATGTGCCAGCATTGCTTTATTCGCGTGGGAAATATGGGGATAGGGATGTGCATAAATAATCAAAATCATAGGATTCAGCTTGTATATTCCGTAACAGCTACAGTAAGCATTGTAGCCTGAATACTGCTGTATAAAGACAGGGATAGATTGATGAAAAAGTGCAAATAAATTGATGGGACAAAAAAGCCCGCAAAAGCGGGCTTTCAACATTACACTGGCAAACCGGGGTTATTTATTAATTTGCGCGTGCATTTCCTGCACAGAGATAACTTTCTCTTTAGCATCGGCGTTGAGAGCCATTGCTGTCGCAAAACCACCATTCAGTGTGGTGTCATAATGCACTTTATATTGCAAAGCACTGCGGCGAATGAGTTTGGAATCCTCAATAGCCTGACGCCCAGCGGTGGTGTTAATGATATAGGTATATTCGCCATTCTTGATACGATCCTGAATATGCGGACGACCTTCATGCACCTTGTTCACCAGGCGGGGGTTAATACCCGCCTCGCCCAACACAATGGCAGTACCGTGTGTTGCATCCAGTTCAAAGCCCTGTTTCTGCAATTTAGCAGCCAGGTCAACCACACGTTCTTTATCACCTTCGCGAACAGAAAGCAGTGCGCGGCCAGACTTTTGCATATTGGAGTTACTGCCCAATTGTGCTTTAGCAAAGGCTTCCGCAAACGTGCGCCCAACCCCCATCACTTCACCAGTAGAACGCATTTCTGGCCCCAACAGCGGGTCAACACCCGGGAATTTGTTGAACGGCAGAACCACTTCTTTAACGGAGTAGTAAGGTGGAATCACTTCCTTGGTATAACCCTGCTCAACCAGCGTTTTGCCAGTCATTACACGGGCAGCGACTTTCGCCAGCGAGACACCCGTTGCTTTCGACACGAACGGAACCGTACGCGCTGCACGCGGGTTAACTTCAATCAGGTACACTTCATTGTCTTTCACGGCGAACTGTACGTTCATCAGGCCACGAACCTGCAATTCGAAGGCCAGTTTTTGAACCTGCTGGCGCATTACATCCTGAATTTCTTTGCTCAAAGTGTAAGCAGGCAGTGAGCAGGCAGAGTCACCAGAGTGAACGCCAGCCTGTTCGATGTGCTCCATGATGCCGCCGATTAATACCGTTTCACCATCACAGATAGCATCCACGTCTACTTCAACAGCATCATCCAGGAAGTGGTCAAGCAGTACCGGTGCATCGTTAGATACACTCACAGCTGTAGCAAAGTAACGGCGCAAGTCTGTTTCGTCGTAGACAATTTCCATTGCCCGGCCACCCAGTACGTAAGACGGGCGCACAACCAGCGGGTAGCCAATCTGCACTGCTTTTTCCACTGCCTGCTCAATTGCGGTTACTGTCGCATTCGCAGGCTGTTTCAGTTTCAGGCGTTCAACCGCATGCTGGAAACGTTCGCGGTCTTCTGCACGGTCAATCGCATCCGGGCTGGTACCAATCACAGGTACACCTGCAGCTTCAAGGTCACGAGCCAGTTTCAGCGGAGTTTGACCGCCATACTGAACAATCACACCCTTCGGTTTTTCGATACGCACGATTTCCAGAACATCTTCCAGCGTAACCGGTTCGAAGTAGAGACGGTCTGATGTGTCATAATCGGTTGATACTGTTTCCGGGTTACAGTTCACCATAATGGTTTCGTAACCATCTTCGCGCAGCGCAAGTGATGCATGCACACAGCAGTAGTCGAACTCGATCCCCTGCCCGATACGGTTTGGCCCACCGCCCAGCACCATGATTTTATCGCGGTCCTGATGTGGGTTCGACTCACACTCTTCATCGTAGGTTGAGTACATATACGCCGTATCAGTGGCGAACTCTGCCGCACAGGTATCAACCCGTTTGTAAACCGGGTGCAAGCCATATTGCTCACGCAGCTTACGCACTTCCCCTTCACGCACACCAGCCAGTTTAGCCAGCCGTGCATCGGCAAAGCCTTTGCGTTTCAACTGGTGCAGGAACTCTGCATCCAGGCCATTGATACCCACATCGGCAACCTGTTCTTCCAGACGCACCAACTCTTCAATTTGTACCAAGAACCAGCGATCAATATTCGTCAGGTTGAAGACACCATCAACAGACAAACCTGCACGGAAAGCATCCGCGATATACCAAATACGGTCTGAACCGGCATCTTTCAGTTCACGGCGAATTTTGGTCAAAGCTTCCGGATCATCCAGGCTAACTTTAGGATCAAAGCCTGTCGCGCCCACTTCCAGTCCACGCAGCGCTTTTTGCAGTGATTCCTGTTGAGTACGGCCAATCGCCATTACTTCACCCACGGATTTCATTTGCGTGGTCAGGCGGTCATTCGCCCCTGCGAATTTTTCGAAGTTAAAGCGAGGAATTTTAGTGACGACATAGTCGATGGATGGCTCAAAGGAAGCAGGAGTACGGCCCCCGGTGATATCATTCATCAACTCATCCAGGGTGTAACCCACCGCCAGTTTGGCAGCCACTTTGGCAATCGGGAAACCTGTTGCTTTAGAAGCCAGTGCAGAAGAACGGGAAACACGCGGGTTCATTTCGATAACAATAAGACGCCCGTTTTTCGGGTTTACAGAAAACTGTACGTTGGAACCACCCGTTTCAACACCAATCTCACGCAGCACCGCCATCGAAGCGTTACGCATGATTTGGTATTCTTTATCCGTCAGCGTTTGAGCCGGGGCGACTGTAATGGAATCCCCGGTGTGAATCCCCATGGCATCGAAGTTTTCGATTGAGCAGACAATAATGCAGTTATCATTTTTGTCACGCACCACTTCCATTTCGTACTCTTTCCAGCCAATCAGTGATTCATCAATCAGCAGTTCACGGGTTGGGGAAAGGTCCAGACCACGCTGGCAAATATCTTCAAACTCTTCGCGGTTATAAGCAATACCGCCACCAGTGCCGCCCATAGTAAAGGAAGGACGAATGATACAGGGGTAACCCACATCTGCAGCAACAGCCAGTGCCTCTTCCATGGTATGAGCAATACCAGAGCGCGCGGTTTCCAGACCAATTTTCTTCATCGCTTTATCAAAGCGCTGGCGATCTTCGGCTTTATCAATGGCATCGGCGGTTGCACCAATCATGGTGACACCGAACTCTTCCAGCACACCCTGGCGTTCCAGTTCCAGAGCACAGTTCAGTGCAGTTTGCCCACCCATGGTAGGCAACACCGCATCCGGGCGCTCTTTTTCAATAATTTTGCGAACGACTTCCCAGTGAATAGGCTCGATGTATGTTGCATCAGCCATGTTGGGGTCAGTCATGATGGTTGCCGGGTTCGAGTTAACCAGAACAACCCGGTAACCTTCTTCGCGCAGCGCTTTACACGCCTGTGCACCGGAATAGTCGAATTCGCAAGCCTGGCCAATCACAATTGGACCAGCACCAAGAATCAGGATGCTTTTAATATCTGTACGTTTTGGCATGGTTTCAGGCTCCTGATTATTTCGCTACTGAACGGTATTGCTTAATCAAATCGATAAAGTGGTCAAACAGCGGTGCCGCATCATGTGGGCCCGGGCTTGCCTCAGGGTGCCCCTGGAAACTAAAAGCTGGCTTATCTGTGCGGTGAATACCCTGGAGAGTGCCATCGAACAAGGATTTATGGGTGATACGCAAGTGACCTGGCAGGCTCGCTTCGTCAACTGCGAAGCCATGGTTCTGAGCAGTAATCATTACACGGTTATGTTCGAGATCTTTTACCGGATGGTTACCACCATGGTGGCCAAATTTCATTTTTACAGTTTTTGCACCGCTTGCCAGCGCCAGCAACTGGTGCCCCAGGCAGATACCAAAGACCGGGATATCGGTAGTCAGGAATTGCTCAATAGCGCGAATAGCGTAATCACAAGGTGCCGGATCACCAGGGCCGTTAGACAGGAAAATGCCATCCGGATTCAGCTTCAGCACGTCATCTGCCGAAGTCTGGGCTGGCACCACGGTAATACGGCAACCACGGTCAACCAGCATTCGCAGGATATTGCGTTTAACGCCAAAATCGTATGCAACAACGTGGAAGGGTAAGTCACCGTCTTGTGCCGCTTCTGGCAAGCCGTTGGTTAACGACCATGAGCCTTGTGTCCAGCTCCAGGCTTCTTTTGCAGTAACTTCTTTAGCCAGGTCCATACCACTCAGGCCAGGGAACGCTTTGGCTTTCTCCAGCGCCAATGCAGCATCTGGGTTATCACCAGTAATGATGCAGCCGTTCTGTGCGCCTTTCTCACGTAACAGACGAGTCAGTTTACGCGTGTCAATATCAGCAATCGCGACAATGTTGTTACGCTTCAGATAAGACGACAGGTCTTCAGTGTCCCTGAAGTTGCTGGCAATCAATGGCAGGTCGCGGATCACTAACCCTTGAGCATGCACTTGTGACGACTCTTCATCGGCTTCATTGGTACCAACGTTACCGATATGAGGATAAGTAAGAGTGACAATTTGGCGAGAGTAGGAAGGATCAGTGAGGATTTCTTGATAACCGGTCATTGAAGTATTGAAAACGACTTCCCCAACGGCCTGTCCTGTAGCCCCAATGGCCCGACCGTGGAATTGGGTTCCGTCTTCCAGAACCAACAGCGCTGACTTAATCAAAACGTCCTCCAGGGAATAAAAAATCAGTATATTTGCATATTAATTCATAAATAGTGTATGAATCAACGCAAAAACGCCTGTCTGGCGAATTTTTGGCAAACGGCGGCATTCTAAAGACAACATTGCCAAAAGTCCAGCGAGAGGGGGATTTTTCTTTTCATTTTAGCCAACCTGGGCAATAACACCTCCCTTTAGCTTAAAACAAGTAATAAAACTGGTGTAAAAAACCCAAATCATCAGATTTAACTGTGAAAAATAAAACTTCCTCACGTAAAAGTGGACCACATGGTCAAAATTGTTATCAAAAGGAGAAAAAACAAGAGAAAACTGATGATTTCATGAGTTATGGAGATAAAATCAAATAAGACAGACAAAAAAACAAAAATAAAAAGGGCAACAAAAATATTGCCCTGCCAATCAAAAAGTTAAGATTGCAATAACCACATCACGATTGGGTAATAAAACTATAATTCATTTAAATTAAGGACATCCCGCATATCATAAAGGCCATTTTTTTTGCCTTTTAACCACATGGCTGAACGAACAGCACCATTAGCAAATGTCATGCGGCTGGATGCTTTATGGGTTACCTCAAGGCGCTCACCAATATCTGCAAACATCGCGGTGTGCTCCCCAACAATATCCCCGGCCCTCACGGTGGCAAAACCAATGGTGCCCGCAACTCGTTCGCCGGTATAGCCTTCCCGGCTGTACACCGCACACTCCTTCAGGTCCTTACCTAAAGCACTGGCAATTGACTCGCCCATTGCCAGTGCCGTCCCCGAAGGTGCATCAACTTTATGGCGGTGGTGTGCTTCAACAATCTCGATGTCAGTGTAATCACCCATCACTGTTGCGGCCTTTTCCAGCAGTTTCAGCATCACATTCACACCAACACTGAAATTAGCTGCGAAAACAACAGGAATAGACGCACTGGCGTCTTTAATGGCCTGTTTACCTGCATCATCAAAGCCTGTGGTGCCTATCACCATGCCTTTGCCGTGATCACGGCAAAATGCCAAATGTGCCAGCGTGCCTTCCGGGCGAGTAAAATCGATTAACACATCAAAATCATTTGCAATACTGTCCAGTGAGTCCTGAACGGTAATACCAGAATGCCCGACACCCGCCAGTTCCCCCGCATCGCTTCCCACCAGAGAAGACCCATTGCGCTCCAGTGCAGCCCCGAGAACTACACCTTCCATTTGCTGTACTGCCTGGATTAACTGTCGGCCCATACGGCCACCGGCGCCTACAATAGCGACGCGAATTTGTACTTCTTCCATATTGAGGCTCTTGTTGATATGCATAAAAACGCTCTCAGGTTAACCAGCCTGTAAGCAAGCCGCCACCCGAAAACACCTATAATTAGAAATTTATGACAAACGCTTCGTAATATCAGTAAGAGACATTAATCCCACACTAATATCATGGTTATGTGCAGCTCGGTGCAGATTTGTGCATTAAGGCGCCATTGCCAGTGTTTCATCCACCCAATGACGGAACCCTTCTACATCAATATCCAGTGCAACACGCACATTCGCTGGCCGGTTAAAACGGTTTTCCAGATCAACCACTGTTGTCCCTGATGTTAACGTACCCTGTGTTTCCACCCCTACATAGCAATCGACCAATTGGAAGAGAGCAGGATTAACAAGCCAGGCAATGGCACACAAATCATGCATTCTCAGCCCGGTTGTAAGGCTGCCACTACGGTAATGGCTGAATAGTGCGTACAGCATTTCCCCGGTTTTACTTTGTGTTTTTAGACGTGCCATGTAGTCAGGCGTGAGAACCGCCCGGTTGGTAACGTCCAGGCCACACATTACTATTTCAACGCCACTTTCCATGACCTGTGCAGCCGCTTCCGGATCAATAGCAATATTGAATTCAGCATTGGGAGTGAAGTTGCCGCGCCCCGCCGAGCCCCCCATCATGACAATACGTGCAATATTGGTTTTACAGTCCGGGTAATGTGCCAGCAGGAGCGCAACATTAGTCAATGGCCCAATAGTCACCAACGTGACGGGACGAGCACTGTCCTGAAGGCATTCAGCCATCGCCATGAATGCCGGGCGAATTAAGGGCGACTGACTGGGAGCAGCAAAGGCATAACCATCCATACCACTTTCGCCATGAATATGGGCAGCGTCAGCGGGTGGACGGCACAATGGGCGAATGGCCCCCTGGGCAACGGGAATATCTTCACCCCAGAAATCCAAAAGTTGCAAGGCATTACGGGTGGTTTGCATCACGCCAACATTGCCTGCCACCGTAGTAATAAGTTTGAGGTCAATATGCGGGCTAAAGATAGCAGCAGCCAGGGCGACCGCGTCATCAATACCTGGGTCCGTATCCAGAATAACCGGAATGGTTTGCATACCTGCTCCTTTGCAGCGTGTATAAAAAATGCCAGATGATTGACATCATCTGGCATTCTGCAAATCCTGGCAACCGTAGCGTTATTTCACTTCACGCACATCCAGCCGCAATTCTTTAGGGACTTCAAAAACAATATTTTCTTCACGACCCGTCAATTCGACAGCCTCTTCCCCACCCAACTCTTTCAGGCGTTGAAGAACATTTTGTACCAGAATATCCGGTGCTGAAGCACCTGCCGTAACACCTACACAGGCTATCTTCTGTACCCAGGCTTCCTGGATGTCACTCGCATCATCAATAAGGTAGGCCTGTTTTCCCATACGCCGGGCCAGTTCAGCAAGGCGGTTAGAGTTAGATGAATTTTTCGACCCGACAACCAGAACGACATCAGCTTCCAGAGCAAGTGAACGAACAGCCTCCTGGCGGTTCGTCGTGGCGTAGCAAATATCGTCTTTACGCGGGCCAACAATTTCCGGGAAACGTACGCGAAGTGCGTCAATAACATCCGAAGTATCATCCACAGACAACGTCGTTTGAGTCATAAAGGAAAGCCGGCCTGGGGCTTTTACCTGTAAAGTCATCACGTCTTCGGGGGACTCAACAAGATACATGCCACCTTGCGGGTTACTGTATTGCCCCATCGTCCCTTCAACTTCAGGATGCCCGGCATGGCCGATTAGGATCGCTTCTTCCCCACGACGGCTGGCCCTGGCAACTTCCATATGCACTTTGGTGACCAACGGGCAAGTTGCATCAAATACTGTCAGCTCACGGCTTTTGGCTTCATTCCTGACAGCCTGAGAAACACCATGAGCGGAAAATATCAGAATAGAGCCATCGGGTACTTCACTAATTTGTTCAATAAACACAGCTCCGCGCTCACGCAGGCTGTCAACAACATAGCGGTTATGTACCACTTCGTGGCGCACATAAATTGGCGCGCCGTAGATTTCCAGCGCGTTTTCAACAATGCTGATCGCACGGTCAACCCCGGCACAAAAACCACGAGGATTAGCCAACAGAATCCGCATTCATTGCCTCCTGTTGAGGGTTAATCGCTAATACATCAATCGTAAAATTAACGGTTTGCCCAGCCAGGGGATGATTAAAATCCACGGTTACTGAGTCACCATTAACTTCACGAATAATGCCCGGCATTTCATTTCCGTCCATACCAGTAAATGCGATAATCATCCCAACTTCCGGTTCGCCTGCGTCCACAAATTCCCGGCGGGAAAAATACTGAATCAGGTCCGGATTTGCCGGGCCAAACCCGGCGTCTGGCGCCAGAGAAAAGGCTTTGTTATCCCCAACAGCCAGCCCGAGAAGTTGTTCTTCCAGTGCGGCAGATAAGGAACCGTCGCCCAAACGAAATAACGCAGGCTTACCGCTATCACGGGTTGATTCAGCCAGTGAGCCGTCATCCAGTGTTAGAGTAAAATGCACCAGAACGGCACTGTCATGTTGAACAACATCAGTCATGAGCTTTCCTTCTGATTTGCGTTTTTCCCTTGTACGAAGAAACCTTCCAGTACAATCAGCGCAGCACCAATACAAATACCGGCATCCGCAATATTAAAGGTGGCAAAATGCCAGTCGCCAACATAGAAGTCGATCATATCAACCACAAACCCGTGCCAGACACGATCGAACAAATTACCCAGCGCCCCGCCAATAATTAATGCATAGGCAATATTAGTCAGTTTCTGTGAGGCCTTAGCACGATACATAAGTACCGCCAGAACCACACAAATACCGATAGCGATACCAGCAAAAAACCAACGTTGCCAGCCGTCTTTATCTGCCAGGAAGCTAAATGCCGCACCCGGGTTGTGAGCATAATGCAGGTTTAAAAAAGGAATTAGCGGACGGGTCTCAAACAACTGGAAGTTATCCATGATCCACTGTTTAAAACCCAAATCCACCACGAGAAGCAGAAGCGCCAGCCATAGCCAGCGCAGACCTGTTGAAAATACCGGTTTACTCATCAGGCAAACTTACGTTGCTCGCCGTCACCGGCGACATTGCTGACACAGCGGCCGCAGAGTTCTGCGTGTTCCGCTACCTTGCCCACATCTAAAGTGTAATGCCAGCAACGCGGGCATTTATCACCTTCAGCTTTGTGGAGCGCAATTTTCAGCCCTTTGAGCAGTTCACTCTGCTGGGCATCATCTGTTGCTGCTGCATAATCGACAACATGGGCACCTGAGGTCAACAGGACGAATCGTAATTCATCGCCAAGGCTTGTCAGTTTGCTTGCCAGTTCGCTGTCAGAGTAGAGAATCACAGCGGCTTCCAGTGAACCACCGACACGTTTTTCCGCACGAGCCTGTTCAATCACCTTGTTCACTTCACCGCGAACTTTCAACAGGGTATCCCAGAAAGCATCATTCATCGGCTCATCTTCGGCAAGACCAAACAGCCCCTGGTACCATTCGCCAGTAAACACATATTTCTCGTGCTCGCCAGGTAAATAACCCCAGACTTCATCAGCGGTGAAAGAAAGGATTGGTGCCATCCAGCGAACCAAAGCCTGAGCAATATGATAAAGCGCAGTCTGGCAACTACGGCGCGCCACACTGTCAGGTTTAGCCGTGTACTGGCGATCTTTAATGATATCGAGGTAGAAAGACCCCATTTCGATGGAGCAGAAACGCATCAGGCGTTGTACCACTTCATGGAAGTCATAGGATTCATACGCTGCGATAATATCGGCTTGCGCCGCCTGGGCACAACCGACCGCCCAACGATCCAGCACCACCATATCTTCTGGCTGAACCATATCTTTCGCAGGATCAAAACCGTTCAGGTTTGCCAGCAAGAAGCGCGCTGTGTTACGAATACGGCGATAGGCGTCAGCGGCACGTTTGAGGATCTCATCAGAAACCGCCATCTCACTGGTGTAATCTGTAGAAGCCACCCAAAGGCGAAGAATATCTGCACCCAGTTTATTCATGACGTCCTGCGGGCTAACAGTATTACCGATGGATTTGGACATTTTGCGCCCTTGCCCATCGACAGTGAACCCGTGAGTTAACACCTGGCGGTAAGGCGCTTTGCCTTTCATTGCCACGCCAATCATCATGGAAGACATAAACCAGCCACGATGCTGGTCGGAACCTTCCAGGTACATATCAGCGGTGTGGCCGCCAAACTCAGGGCGGGCATCAACCACGGAATAACTGGTTGAACCGGAATCGAACCACACATCCAGGGTATCTGGCACTTTGACATAGTCATCAGCTTCGTTGCCCATGATCTCGTGCGGGTCCAGATCCCACCAGGCCTGAATACCACCTTTTTCAACACGCTGGGCAACGGCTTCAATCAGCTCTTCAGTGCGTGGGTGCAATTCTTCCGTTTGTTTATGGACGAATAAAGCCATCGGTACGCCCCAGGTACGCTGGCGGGAGATACACCAGTCTGGGCGGTTCGCAACCATTGATTCAATACGTGCCTTACCCCATGCCGGCACCCAACCGCTCAGGTGCTCTTTTTCCAGCCCTTCCTGTTCGATACGGTCGATTTCTTTCAGGGATTTAATCCGCAGCCCTTGTTTATCCATGCTGATAAACCACTGCGGTGTTGCACGGAAAATAATCGGGGTTTTGTGGCGCCAGCAATGCGGGTAGCTGTGCAGCATTTTCTCAACATGCAGCAATGCACCTTTATCACGCAGCAGGTTAACGACCAGATCATTGGCCTTAAATACCTGCACGCCATCCAGCCCCGGATAAGTACCCGGCAGATAGCAACCATCCGGCCCTACTGGGTTAGCGATTTCCAGGCCATATTTCTGGCTGATGACATAGTCGTCAGGGCCATGACCACCTGCGGTGTGAACGGCACCAGTACCGGCATCCAGAGTGACGTGTTCACCCATGATTGCAGGTACATCAAAGCCCATGAAAGGATGTGTGAAACGCAGTAACTCCAGCGCAGCGCCTTTAGCGGTACCCAGAACGCGCCATTCAGTGATACAGGCGCGTTTCATGACACTCTCAACCAACTCGGTTGCCAGAATCAAAGCCCGGTCTTCGGTCTGAACCAGCGCATATTCAAATTCAGGATGCAAAGAAATTGCCCGGTTTGCAGGCAAGGTCCATGGCGTCGTTGTCCAGATAACCAGTGCCACAGGGCCTGCTACCTGCTCAACAGAGAATGCAGCTTTTACTGCTTCAACATCGACAGCATTAAATGCGACATCAATAGATGGCGACGTTTTGTCGTAATACTCAACTTCAGCCTCTGCCAGGGCAGAGCGGCAGTCGACGCACCAATGCACTGGCTTGGCACCTTTGAGCAAATGACCGTTGCCAATGATTTTACCTAATGCACGAATAATATTGGCTTCAGTATCATAGTTCATCGTCAGGTAAGGGTGCTGCCAGTCGCCCAACACGCCCAGACGGATAAAGTCCTGACGCTGGCCGTTTACCTGTTCAGTGGCATATTTACGGCACTCGGCACGAAACTCACTGGCAGACACTTTTTCACCCGGTTTACCCACCAGTTGTTCAACTTTTAATTCGATAGGCAAGCCGTGGCAGTCCCAGCCAGGAACATAAGGGGAATCATAGCCAGACAACCCTTTGGATTTAATAATAATGTCTTTGAGAATCTTGTTTACAGCGTGACCAATATGAATGCTACCGTTCGCATATGGAGGGCCATCATGCAGAATGAATGTTTTTTTGCCTTTTTTCGCATTACGGATGAGGTCATACAGACCGTCATCAGTCCAACGCGCCAGCATACCCGGCTCGCGTTTTGCAAGATCACCGCGCATCGGGAACCCTGTTTCCGGCAAATTCAGGGTAGATTTATAGTCACTCATTAGATTTTCTATTCCGTCTTCGGTTTGATTAATAACCCGCTCTGGGATTACGCCGGTGCTTAGATACTCACCGCCACCGGGGCATCGCGTCTGTCATACGAGCCCCTGTTATTCAACATTTAGCCCCAACAATTCACGGGCCGTACTTTCATCTTTTGCGATTTGCTCTTTCAATGCGTCAAGTGATGCAAACCGCTGTTCATTACGAATTTTATGGCGCAACACCACATCAATATGGCGCCCATATAAATTCATGTTTGTATCCAGTAGATGTACTTCCAACTGCTGACGCACGCCAGCAACCGTAGGACGCGTACCAATGTTCGCTACCCCGGGAATAGGATTGTCCCCCAACCCATAAACTTCTACCGCGAACACACCTTTAACTGGAGATACCAAGCGTCGCAACGGCAAATTCGCCGTGGGGAAACCAATCGTTCTGCCCAGTTCATCGCCATGCACAACACGCCCAGAAATCACAAACGGATGCCCCAGCAGGTTTTCCGCACGGGTAAGATCATCCTCTTTTAGAGCCTGGCGCACAGAGGTACTGCTGATACGCAGCCCATCGTGGCAATAAGTTTGTGCACTGGTAACATCAAACCCGTACTCTTTACCCGCCTGCTGTAATAACAGGAAATCGCCCTGGCGACCAGCACCAAAACGGAAATCATCCCCTACAGCCAGTAATTTGACATCAAGCTTGTCAACCAACAGATCGGTGATAAATTGCTGTGCTGTCAGTGCGGCAAAACGCCTGTCAAAGCGAACACACAGGACATAATCAACAGCACTGTCAGACAGATAATGTAATTTTTCCCGCAAACGCGTTAAACGTGCTGGCGCATTTTCCCCGGCAAATAACTCAAGCGGCTGCGGTTCAAAGATCATAACGACAACGGGTAGTTGACGTTTTACCCCTTCCGCACACAACCCTTGCAGTAAAGCCTGGTGACCACGATGTACACCATCGAAATTTCCGATGGTTAATACACATCCGCGAGGTATCTGACTGAGATTATGTATGCCGCGTATCAGCTTCATGACTGGCTCAAGACTGTGGAAATTGGCGGATTATACCTTGTACAGCGGTTAAGGTTAACCCGCGATTGATGCTGGTAAGCGATAAACTGCCTGCCTTCAGGAGCAAGCCCGCTCTTCTTTTATGTAAAAAGCACCTTACAGAGTACATTTTCTCACAACAGGACTATATTCGCAGCACGCAAACTGATAGAATCTTGCGCCACAATCAGGTAACAGGTGCCGCTTCAATAACGGCGCTTATTTGCACAAATCCATTGACAAAAGAAGGCTAAGAGGGCATATTCCTCGGCCTTTGAATCGTCCACATAGATTATATTTGGGAGTTGGACCTTGGCTAATATCAAATCAGCTAAGAAACGCGCCGTACAATCTGAGAAGCGCCGCAAGCACAATGCAAGCCGTCGCTCTATGATGCGCACCTTTATTAAAAGGGTATACGCGGCAATTGCAGCTGGCGACAAAGAAGCTGCACAAAAAGCATTTAACGAAATGCAACCGATCGTGGATCGTCAGGCCAGCAAAGGTCTGATCCACAAAAACAAAGCAGCGCGTCATAAAGCAAACTTGACTGCGCAGATCAACAAACTGGCTTAATCCTGTTTGTTGTTGCTTTATAAAAAAACCGGCGCAAGCCGGTTTTTTTATTAGTCCTCAATAAATCTTCAAACCACTTTTTCAGGCAAGCGAAACAATTCACTGTAATCACGGTTACAGATACGCTGCACTGCGGGGTGCTGAATCATACGCTCAGCAAAAATAGCGTGGTACTCTTCCATCACGTTGTCGATACGCCCTATCTCGGTAATATTCTCGTCCTGATAAAAGTCCTGGCCATACAGTGTTGGAGCCACAAAAATTGCGTTATGTGCTGCACCAAAGGCTTTCATTAATGCAGCGTCATCGAACTCGCCGAGAATTTCTACCTTCAGGCCCTGGGAATTAATCCAGTTAAGAATTTGCCGCCCGAGCATAGAGCGCCGCCCGGGTATTAACAGCTTACGCTCTTCAAGACAGGCAGGGAAAGCTTGCTGTGGTAACGGATGTTGACCCCAAAAGCTGACACTGCACTCGCCAATTTTAACCGAGAACAACCCCTCTTGTTGGGTGGAATCGATAGGGCAATCAGAAATAATCATATCCAGTTTGTGCTGACCAAGTTGTTCCAGCAGCATTTCATGGGTGGATTCAAAGCAACGTAAATGGATTTGCTCATCCTCTACGACAACAGCATCAAGAACCCCGCTAACCAGACGCTTGGACAACGCATCTGCTACACCCACATCAAACAACAGATGCGATTCTTTGCGATAATTGATGATATCCAGCATTTCCTGGCTTAATGTGAACATACGGTCCGCATAGCGGAATACCAGTTCACCCAGTTCACTAGGTTCCAGGCCGCGCCCTTTTCGTTTAAATAACTTTCCTTGTAGACGTTCCTCCAACGCTTTGATTTGCCCGGTAATGGTTTGAGGCGTCAAATACAGAGCCTCAGCAGCACCTACAACAGATCCTTCCTTGTAGACATGCCAGAAATAATACAAATGGTTAAAGTTTACATGAGACATTTTGTCACTCCCTGATAATGATTACACCACTGCCACCTCCTGGTGGCAGTGGGCATTGCTCATTTAAAAATGATATGTCAGGTACGTACGGCAGTCCTGTAACGTAACAAGGCATATCCTGTAATTGCTGCAACGACTGACCCAACCAGAATCCCCAACTTAGCAAGATTGATAAGCATCGGGTCCAGTTCGCCAAACGCTAATGAAGCGATAAAAATAGACATGGTGAAACCGATTCCGCACAGCACACCAATTGCCAGAATATCCTTGCCGGTTGTACCTTCTGGCAAAGTGGCTAGTTTCAGTTTAATTGCCAGCCAGCTGAACAGAGCAATACCTACAGGTTTACCAATAAACAAACCTGCAATAATGCCAAGCGGCAGAACAGAGAACATGCCATTTGCATCCACACCGGCTAACGACACCCCAGCATTGGCAAACGCAAACAAGGGCAAAATCAAATAAGCGACCCACGGGTGCAACACATGCTCAAGCTCACGAGCTGGCGAGTGCCCATCTTTTTCTTTCAACGGAATCAGGAAGCCGACAATCACCCCAGCCAGGGTGGCATGAACACCAGACTTCAGGACCGCAGCCCACAGCACCGCCCCCACCAAAATATAAATTCCGGTACGACGAATATTGAGCAGATTCATTACAACCAACACAGCCACAGCTGCTGCTGCTACCAGCAAAGACATCACAGAAAGGTCACTGGTGTAAAACAGCGCGATAATAATGATTGCACCCAGATCATCAATGATAGCTAACGCCATCAAAAATATTTTCAATGATGCAGGGACGCGATTACCCAGTAACGCTAAAATCCCCAGGGCGAATGCAATATCTGTGGCGGCAGGAATCGCCCAGCCCTCACGGGTCACCGGGTCCGAGCCATTGAACAACAGATAAACCAGAGCTGGTACAACCATCCCCCCCACAGCAGCAATAGCCGGGAAGGAAGACTGGCGTAAACTGGCCAGCGATCCCACCATCATTTCACGCTTAACTTCAAGCCCAATGACCAGGAAGAAGATAGCCATCAGAAAATCGTTCACCCACAGCAGTAGGTTCTTGTTAATTTCCAGTAAGCCAAACCGGAACTCCACAGGCATAGATAAGAAAGACTGGTAAGCCTGGCTGGTTGCGCCCAGGTTAGCCATTAACATGGCCAGAGCCGCCGCAATGATAAGAATCACCCCTCCAGACGCATCACTACTAAAAAAACGTTTTATGAGTTTCGTCATGAATTACAACCTAACATTCACTGTTATACATTTCGGTTTAATGGAACTGTTAATAAGGATAGCGGGAGAAACTCATCGTAAAAAGTAGGTTATATAAGGTAGTAACTTCGGTTTTTACGATCAATAGATAGAGATGAGGCTGTATTTCTCGTATTGTTTACTTCTGTACCATATTTAGTGTGATACGAAATACAAAAAAGAAAAACCCGAATCAGTTTAAACCGACTCGGGTTTTTTCAGATGACATACGTCAAATTATTATGACAATTAGCGGGTTAAGTCATCAAAGAACTTTTTCACACCATCGAAAAAGCTTTTGGAACGTGGGCTATTTTTCTCACCCGTTGGCCCACCAAAGCTTTCCTGCAATTCTTGCAATAACTGTTTCTGGCGATCATTAAGGCCTACAGGGGTTTCTACTACAACCCGGCACAATAAATCACCTTGTGCCCCGCCACGCACAGATTTAACACCTTTACCGCGCATCCGGAAGAGCTTACCGGTTTGGGTTTCCCCTGGCACTTTCAATTTCACCCGGCCATCCAGGGTTGGCACTTCAATTTCGCCTCCCAATGCAGCCATCGCAAAATTAATGGGAACTTCGCAATACAGGTTGTTACCTTCACGTTCGAATATAGGGTGCTGTTTCACCTGAACCTGAACATACAGGTCCCCGGCCGGTGCACCATGCTCCCCTGCTTCGCCTTCGCCTGACAGACGAATTCTGTCACCGGTGTCCACCCCTGCCGGAATTTTAACAGACAAGGTTTTGCTCTCTTCGACACGGCCTTGGCCATGGCAATTGTTGCAGGGATCTTTAATAATCGTTCCGCGCCCCTGGCAATGCGGGCAGGTTTGTTGCACAGTGAAAAAACCCTGACGCATTTGGACCTGGCCAGAACCATGGCAGGTTGGGCAGTTTTGTGGAGTGGAGCCAGGTTTTGCACCACTACCATGGCAAACATCACACTCTTCCAGCGTTGGAATGCGGATTTCTTTTGTCACGCCACGGACAGCTTCTTCCAGCGTTAACTCCATGTTGTAACGCAAATCAGCGCCACGAGCTGCCCGCGTTCTGCGGCCACCACCAAAGATATCGCCGAATACATCACCAAAGATATCGCTGAAATCAGCACCGCCGCCGCCAAAGCCGCCACCACCGTAACCGCCGCCACCCATTCCGCCCTGCTCAAAAGCAGCATGACCATACTGGTCATATGCGGCACGTTTCTGCGCATCAGTGAGGATTTCGTAAGCTTCTTTTACTTCTTTAAATTTTGCTTCGGCGTCTTTATCGCCCTGATTACGGTCAGGGTGATATTTCATTGCCAGGCGCTTGTAAGCCTTTTTGATTTCACGCTCTTCCGCTGTTTTCGGAACGCCCAAAACCTCGTAATAGTCTTTCTTCGCCATTGTGTGTCTGCCCTTAGAGCCTGTTCCACAGGCACTACAGTTATCGCTACATCAGGCAAATGCCTCACTACCCAGTGAGCAGGCAGCCAGAAAACATTGCCGGGAACGGCTCATACCTAATCTGAATATGGAAATAAACTGCAGAATTAAGTCGCCTGACATACGTACACGGGCGTGGAGTTACCTCTACGCCCGTGCTGGTTACCGATCATAAATGTTTGTATGACCGCGCCCGCAATCAGGGCGATTATTTTTTATCTTTGACTTCTTCAAACTCTGCATCAACAACGTCGTCGTCTTTTGCAGCATTGTTATCAGCGGAACCTGTATCAGCCTGCTGCTGAGCATGCTGTTGCTGAGCGATTTCCATCAATTTTGCAGAAACCTGAGCCAGAGCCTGCATTTTCGCTTCAATCTCAGCTTTATCTTCACCTTTCAGCGCCTTATCCAGGTCGTTCAGTGCAGCTTCGATTGCAGTTTTGTCTTCTGCCGGCAGTTTGTCGCCTGCTTCTTCCACTTGTTTGCGAGTGCTGTGCAGCAAGTGATCGCCCTGGTTACGGGTCTGAACCAGCTCTTCAAACTTACGGTCAGATTCTGCGTTAGCTTCTGCTTCACGTACCATTTTCTGGATTTCATCTTCATTCAAACCAGAAGAGGCTTTGATAGTGATCTGCTGCTCACGACCCGTGTTTTTGTCTTTCGCAGAAACGTGCAGAATGCCATCAGCATCGATATCGAAAGTAACTTCGATTTGTGGCATACCGCGCGGCGCCGGGTTAATACCATCCAGGTTAAACTGACCCAGTGATTTGTTATCACCCGCACGTTTACGTTCACCCTGCAGAACATGGATGGTCACTGCAGACTGGTTATCCTCTGCGGTAGAGAACACCTGGCTGTGTTTAGTCGGGATAGTGGTGTTTTTAGTGATAAGCGCAGTCATCACACCACCCATGGTTTCGATACCCAGAGACAGCGGTGTAACATCCAGTAGCAGAACGTCTTTAACATCACCAGTCAGAACACCACCCTGAACCGCAGCACCAATAGCAACAGCTTCATCCGGGTTCACATCTTTACGTGGCTCTTTACCAAAGAATTCAGAAACTTTTTTCTGAACCATTGGCATACGAGTCTGACCACCAACCAGAATAACGTCGTTGACTTCGGATACAGACAAACCAGCATCCTGCAGTGCAACTTTCAGCGGCTCGATTGAACGCGTAACCAGGTCTTCCACCAGCGATTCCAGTTTGGCGCGAGTCACTTTGATGTTCATGTGTTTCGGGCCAGTGGCATCCGCAGTAATATACGGCAGGTTCACGTCAGTCTGTTGTGCAGAAGACAGCTCAATTTTCGCTTTTTCTGCCGCTTCTTTCAGACGCTGCATTGCCAGCGGGTCATTACGCAGGTCGATACCCTGATCTTTCTTAAATTCGTCAACCAGATAGTTGATAAGACGGCTGTCGAAGTCTTCACCACCCAAGTGAGTATCACCGTTGGTTGCCAGTACTTCGAAGGTTTTTTCGCCATCAACTTCATCAATTTCGATGATAGAGATATCGAAAGTACCACCACCCAAGTCATACACAGCGATAGTACGGTTACCGGTTTCTTTATCCAGGCCGTAAGCCAGTGCAGCAGCAGTAGGTTCGTTGATAATACGTTTTACTTCCAGGCCTGCGATACGGCCAGCATCTTTAGTTGCCTGACGCTGAGCATCGTTGAAGTACGCCGGAACAGTAATAACAGCTTCAGTTACTGTCTCACCCAGGTAGTCTTCTGCTGTCTTTTTCATTTTTTTCAAAACTTCAGCAGAAATCTGCGGCGGAGCCATTTTCTGGCCTTTCACGTCCAGCCACGCATCACCATTATCAGCAGCCAGGATTTTGTACGGCATAATAGCCACATCGCGCTGAACTTCTTCATCCTGGAAGCGGCGGCCAATCAGGCGTTTAATCGCAAACAGGGTGTTCTGCGGGTTAGTCACTGCCTGACGTTTAGCCGGCTGACCAACCAGGGTTTCACCATCCTGAGTATAAGCAATGATTGAAGGCGTAGTACGATCACCTTCAGCGTTTTCCAGAACTCGCGCCTGGGTGCCGTCCATAATCGCTACACAAGAGTTGGTTGTACCCAGGTCGATACCAATAATTTTACCCATCTAAACGTCTCCACTAAAAATTCGTCTTCATGTGGTTGTGAACCTGTTATGCGGCCAAAAAACAGTGTTTCAACCGCTTTTGTCGTCTTTTTTTCAGATTCAACAACTTTTCGATAACCAGAAGATGGGGGCGTGCAGCCATCCATCAAGGGGGGAAACAAAAAAAATTTTAATTCTTACCTTTTCAGATCATGGACTGCGCCTGCAAAGCTGATTACGATGCCGCGCCCTTTCAGCCTTTATCGGTTTGAAAGGGCTAAACATATAAACCTGTCTCTTTATTTTTTCAGAGGAATTATGGGCAACACTACGTTGGCTAACCCCGCACCACTTGGCTTAATGGGCTTCGGCATGACAACCATTCTGCTTAATCTGCACAACATTGGGTTTTATCCCCTGGATAGCATTATTCTTGCCATGGGCATTTTTTACGGCGGTATTGCGCAAATTTTCGCAGGACTGTTGGAATTTAAGAAAGGCAATACATTCGGGCTCACTGCTTTCACGTCTTATGGCAGTTTCTGGCTGACCCTTGTGGCAATTCTTATGCTGCCTCACTTCGGTGTTGCTGAAGCAGCCAACCCGCATTTCCTCGGCGTTTACTTGGGGTTATGGGGCGTATTCACTCTGTTTATGTTCTTCGGCACCTTGAAAGGCGCACGCGCTCTACAATTTGTGTTCCTGAGCCTGACTGTACTGTTCATGCTGTTATGCTTGGGGCATTTGGTTGATAACGAAGGCATTGTGCATGTGGCAGGCTGGATTGGCCTGGTATGTGGCGCAAGTGCAATTTATCTGGCTATGGGGGAAGTACTGAACGAGCAGTTTGGCCGCACCATTCTGCCAATCGGTGCATCGTCACATCACTGATTAACCCAGAAAAAATCAGTAAAGTGGCACAGCTAAGTGCCACTTTGCTTCATCAGGCGGTTGTCCCCGCTTTTTCCGTTGCATGCACACTTGTCTCATCAAGAGCATTACGCAACACCAGTCCAATACCGATACCTAGTAATGACAGCGCCAGCACATACCACGCAGGAGCCATTGGCGAGACACCCATTAATACGGTAACCAGCACTGGCGTCAGCCCACCAAAAATGGCGTATGCAACATTGTATGAAAAAGAGATCCCGGTAAACCTAACTTCAGCCGGAAACGCCCGCACCATAACAAAAGGCACGGCACCCACAACACCGACACTAAAACCGGCCAGCCCATATAATTCAAACAAGTAATCAGGCAGAACAGCAGTTAAGTGATAGAAGCACCAGGACGATACAGCCAGCAAGATCCCGCCGAAGGTGAATGTCCGGCTGGCACCGAAGCGGTCTGCCGCCATCCCGGAAACCAGGCACCCCACACACAGCATTACGGTTGCCACACTATTCGCCTGCAATGTCAGTGCTGGTGCCAGTCCAAGCTGCTTTTGCAGCCATACGGGCGACATCAAAATCACCACAACAATACCGGCCGATAATAACCAAGTAAGCAACATAGAAATCGCAACGGCTTTCTTGTGATGAACCACAACCGCTTTCAGAGGTAATTCTTCAGCTAATACTTTTTGGCGCTGCATTTCAATGAAGACAGGGGTTTCCTGCAACCAGCGGCGCAAATACATAGCGACCAGGCCAAATCCCCCTCCAATAAAGAAAGGAATACGCCATGCTCCATCATGAATGGCAGCTTTAGTAAATGCGGTATTAATGATAGTCGCGACAATAGAGCCCAGCAGAATCCCCACAGTAAGGCCTGCAGTCAATGTGCCGCAGGCAATACCAATGCGTTTAGAAGGAACATGCTCGGCAACAAAAACCCAGGCACCGGGAACTTCACCGCCAATGGCAGCACCTTGCAAAACGCGCATCAGTAACAACAGCAAAGGAGCCGCAATGCCCAGCGAGTTGTATGTGGGCAATAAGCCAATAGCAAGCGTGGGGAGAGCCATGAGTAAGATGCTTAGAGTAAACATCTTCTTACGGCCAACTTTATCGCCGAAGTGCGCCATCACAATGCCGCCTAATGGCCGGGCAAGATACCCGGCAGCAAAAATGCCGAATGTTTGCACCTGGCGTAGCCAGTCTGGCATGTCTGCCGGGAAAAACAGCTCCCCTACGACAGCAGCAAAGAAGACAAAAATGATGAAATCATAAAACTCCAGTGCGCCACCCAGCGCAGCCAGAGACAACGTTTTGTAATCCTGACGGTTCAGAGATCTGTTTGCATCAGACATAAAAAGCCACTTGTAAATATGCGGGAGGAAAATTTACTTTTCATAAACGTAAAGTAAAAATTACTATATCGTCAAAAAAATATAACGCCCACTACAAATAGCTTTTATGCCACACAGACTTTAAAATCAGGATTCACTGCTACGAATGGCGTTTTTTGGGCGAAAAGCTGCTACCACAATGGGGTTAGTTTCTATATAAGGGCCATCCAGCAACTGTACACAATACGGTACACTTGCAAAAATACCGGGTATCAACACTTTTCCATCTGCTGACTTCACACCTTCCAGCGTTTCCTGAATGGACTTTGGCTGCCCGGGCAAGTTGAGGATAAGTGCCTGTTTACGAATTACTCCCACCTGGCGAGACAAAATCGCTGTAGGAACAAAATGCAGGCTAATTTGGCGCATTTGCTCACCAAACCCGGGCATTTGCCGGTCTGCAATAGCGATGGTGGCATCTGGCGTGACATCCCGCCGGGCCGGTCCGGTGCCTCCGGTAGTGAAAACTAAATGGCAGCCCATTTCATCAACCAACTCACACAACGTCTGCTCAATAATTGCCTGCTCATCAGGAATCAGCCGGGTTTCAAACATGAACGGTGTAGTTAAAGCGTTTGCCAGCCAGCTTTCCAGTGCAGGAATACCTTTATCCTGGTAAATACCACTAGAAGCGCGGTCAGAAACAGAAACAAGGCCAATACGGAGTGTGCTCATAATCAATTCCGGTCAGTAAACGTAATTTTCTGATGATACACCGTGATGCCGAGCGCAGACAAAAATGCAGGTAAGAAAGAACAGGACGGTAGAATAAGAAGTGAAAAATAATACGGCCGGGAAGCCGGCCGTATTCAAGGCAATTACAGTAAATCACCCACCATGGTTTCCAGTTTACCCTGGTCAACAGCAAACTTACGGATACCTTCGGCAAGTTTATCAACAGCCATTGGATCCTGATTGTGCTGCCACAGGAACTGGGATTCTGTCATACGTTCAGGGCGGGCTTTCACCTCGCCAGTGTAAGACAGTTTACGCTCAACAGCGCCCTGCGCTTCAGAAAGCTCTTTCAATAATGCCGGTGCAATGGTCAGGCGATCGCAGCCAGCCAGTTCCAAAATTTCACCCGCATTACGGAAGCTCGCACCCATAACTACAGTTTCATAGCCATGTTGTTTGTAATATTCGTAAATTTCAGAAACTGAAACCACACCTGGATCTTCGTGCGCGGCATACTCTTTTTTATCGGTGTTCGCTTTATACCAATCAAGAATACGGCCAACGAAAGGAGAAATCAGGTACACACCTGCTTCAGCGCAGGCCCGAGCCTGAGCAAAAGAGAACAGCAACGTCAGGTTACAGTTGATACCTTCTTTTTCCAGTTGTTCTGCCGCGCGAATACCCTGCCAGGTTGATGCCAGCTTGATCAGAATACGATCATTGCTAATACCAGCATCGTTATACAGCTTGATCAGGCGTTTTGCCTTAGCAATGCTGGCATCGGTATCGTAAGACAGGCGAGCATCCACTTCCGTTGAAATACGACCAGGGATTAATTTAAGAATTTCCAGACCAATGTTTACAGCCAGTTTGTCTGTTGCATCAACCAGTTGCTGTTCACGGTCACTGCTTTGGTCGCGAGCCCAGGCTACGGCTTCATCGATTAATTTGCGGTATTCCGGGATCTGAGCAGCATTAAGAATCAGAGATGGGTTAGTGGTGGCATCCTGCGGCTGGTAAAGTTTCATTGCCGCGATGTCTCCGGTATCAGCAACAACCGTAGTCAGCTGACGCAAGGAGGTCAATTTATCCGTCATGATTATTCACTCATCAAAACTGCTTGTTAGGGAGATGTAACCGGTCTGACTCGATGATAACACGGTGCGTTTCAGGTGCAACCCGCGGCAAACGACACGGGCTCATTATGGTAAACTCCATATACCTAATGTACGCCCCCGGTTGAATTCAGCCGCACTGGCGTGAAACACTCCAGAAAACAGATGTTTTAAAAGGAAAAAATGCAGGACTTTCTGGCATTTATCAACCAAGTACTGTGGGGAGCGATATTACTCTACCTGGTTCCGGCTACCGGCGTCTGGTTTACGTTGCGTTGTAGTTTTGTTCAGTTTCGTTACTTTGTTCCGGCTGTAAAAAGTCTGAAAATAACCTTTCGTACCGCAAATAAAAATATCACGCCTTTTCAGTCAATTTGTACCAGTATGGCGGCCCGCGTTGGGAGCGGAAATCTGGCGGGTGTCGTTATTGCGTTGGCAGGAGGGGGCCCGGGGGCTTTGTTCTGGATGTGGTTTGCAGCCTTAATAGGGATGGCGACAACCTTCGCGGAATGCACACTGGCACAATTATATAAAACACCTAATAAAGACGGTGGATTTCGTGGCGGGCCTGCCTGGTATATGGCTCATGGGCTGGGTATGCGCTGGATGGGCATTGCGTTTTCGTTTTTTTTGCTGGTCGCCTTCGGCCTGGTATTTAATACCGTTCAGGCAAATGCTATCGCCGTGGCGATGTCCGGCTCATTTTCTGTTGCGCCAATAATCAGCGGCACTGTACTGGCTGTTATTGCCTGCCTGGTATTTACTCAGGGATTACCCGGAATCGCCAGAATACTGCAATGGCTGGTCCCACTCATGGCAATACTGTGGATTGGTGTCAGCCTGAGTGTGGTGTTTACCCATATTGAACTGGTCCCAGGCGTGATTCGGCGGGTTATTAAATATGCTTTTGGCTGGCAACAAGTCACATCTGGTGCACTGGGTTATACCCTGAGCCAGGCAATTGCCAGTGGACTGCAGCGCGCCATGTTTTCCAATGAAGCAGGCATGGGCTCGACACCTAATGCAGCCGCAGCCGCAGAAGCCATACCCGCACATCCGGCATCTCAAGGAATCGTACAAATGGCAGGAGTGATGTTTGATACCTTCGGTATCTGTACAGCAACAGCGGCCATTATTCTTCTTGCCGATACCAGTAGCGATGTTATTGACAGGGCAAACAGTATTAATCTGCTACAAAACGCACTCAGCACACTTTCCGGCTCATGGGGAGGCAGCTTTGTCGCGTTTATCACCGTGCTATTTTCATTTACTTCGGTACTGGCCAACTACAGCTATGCAGAAAATAATCTGTCATTCTTGCGCCTGGATACCCCCCGAGTGGTCGCGGTACTTCGGGTAATAGTCAGCCTGACTTTACTGGCTGGGGCTCTTTCCAGTATCGACCTTGTGTGGTCCCTGGCTGATATCATTATGGCCTTCATGGCAATTACCAACCTGACCGCAATATTGCTCCTTTCCCCCGTCGTCCGTGATGTAACTTTAGATTACCATCGGCAACTAAAGCTTGGGGTAACACCCGTCTTCGATCCTCAACGTTTTCCTGATATAAGTGGGCAACTTTCACCTGGCGCATGGAAGACACCAAAATAAAACCGCTGACCAATCATAACCATTGATAATCCGCCACTGAAAATTTGCTACAGTGGGTGCAAATAAAAAAGTAACAAGGAGCACTGTTATGCTGATTTTAATTTCACCTGCAAAGACACTGGATTACCAAAGCCCACTGGCAACCACCCGTTTCACGCAACCAGAGTTGCTGGATTACAGCCAGCAGTTAATTACAGAAGCCCGCAAGTTGAGTGAATCGCAAATAGCCTCATTAATGGGGATAAGCGACAAACTGGCTTCGCTAAACGCCACACGTTTTCACGACTGGCAGGCAAATTTCACCCCAGAAAATGCCCGCCAGGCCATTCTGGCTTTCAAAGGAGATGTTTACACAGGTTTGCAGGCCGAATCCTTTTCAGAAACTGATTTTGATTTTGCCCAGTCCCATTTAAGAATGCTGTCCGGGCTTTATGGAGTTCTGCGTCCACTGGATCTTATGCAACCTTATCGTCTTGAAATGGGTATTCGCCTGGCTAACGCAAAAGGCAAAGATCTCTACCAGTTTTGGGGCGATATCATTACGAATAAACTGAATCAGCACATCGAGGAACAGCAAGAACAGGCAGTGGTAAATCTTGCGTCAGATGAATACTTTAAGTCTGTAAAAACCCCCAAACTCAAAGCCCCCATCATCAAACCCGTGTTCCTTGATGAGAAAAATGGCAAATACAAAGTTATCAGTTTTTATGCAAAAAAAGCCCGTGGGTTGATGAGCCGGTTTATCATTCAGCACCGCCTGACCAAACCAGAGCAGCTCGCTACATTTAATGAAGAAGGCTATACCTTCGATAGCGCATCATCGACCGACCTGGAACTGGTCTTCCGCCGCAAGGAACAATAAAACTAACAGGCTGGCAGCCTGCCAGCCACACGACTTACCTCTCACACTTAGCATTATATTCCCCTGCCATTTGGCTTACGTTCAATATTTATATTTTATAATTCGCTTTCACTCATATTATCCACTATAAAAGCCACGTATTTTAAATGGCTATAAAGACACACAACGGACTATCCCCAACAGATGCCAGGTGTAATACAAGCCAATAATTCCGGTGGAAGGACCATCTGGCGCAGTCAGTAGCAGGGCGAGCGGCTCACTGCGTTATCTCTGCAAAACTGAAGGGGGTTATGCATAACAGAGGAATATCATGCAAAGCACAACAAGGAACAAGGAAGGGCGTTTGTTATCAGGCTTTCTTAACGCAGTTGAAAAAGCTGGAAATAGATTACCCGAACCGGCACTGATCTTTTTTTACATGCTGCTGGGGGTTATGGGGCTGTCTCTCATTCTCTCCTGGGTTGATTTCGGCATTGTTAATCCAGTAACCAGTGAAGCCGTTCAGGTGAACAACCTGTTAGCTCCAGAAGCACTGGTTAGCTCACTCACCAATATGATTACCACCTTCACTACGTTTGCACCTCTGGGGATTGTTCTGGTTGCTATGATGGGTGTCGGGGTTGCAGAACGCTCAGGTTTTATCAATACCGCGCTGAAAAAGATGCTGAATGTTACCCCGCGCCGGTTATTAACCCCGATGCTTATCTTTGTGGCCATGTTCAGCCATGTCGCCGCCGATGCAGGTTACGTGTTGGTTATTCCACTGGGCGCCATTATTTTTATGTCCGCAGGGCGCCATCCACTTGTCGGTATTGCTGCCGCATTTTCTGGTGTTTCTGGTGGTTTTGCCGCTAACATGGTGCCAACAGGCAATGACGCGCTATTGCAAGGATTCACCCAGGCTGCAGCGCAACTTCTGGACAACACCTATACCGTTAACACGCTGTGTAACCTGTTTTTTGGTATTGCATCATCTATTGTTATAACCCTCACAGGTTGGTGGGTAACTGAGCGCATTGTTGAACCTCGCGTATCTAAAATGCCAATAGACGGCGATTACGTTCATGATGAAGATATGTCCAGCTATTCGCCAAAAGAGAGCAAAGCATTTATTTTGGCTACGCTGGTTATGTTTCTTGGGTTAGGTATGCTGGCCACAGTATCCTGGCCTGCCGACTCTATCATGCGTGGTGAAGATGGTTCACTGACGAGTTATAGCGCCCCAATAATGAAAGCGATTGTGCCGCTTATTTTCCTCGTATTTATCATTCCTGGCATTGTCTACGGCTATGCGTCGGGAACATTCAGTAAAGGCAAGGATGTCATTGATGCCATGAATGACACCATGAGCAAAATGGGCTCTTACATGGTAATGGCTTTCTTTTGTGCCATGTTTATCAAAGCGTTTGGTGATTCAAATATTGGTACGCTGTTAGCTCTGGCGGGTGCAGATGCCCTGAAAGCGATGTCATTACCTGGGGGCGTAACGATTGTTGGCATGATCGTCTTGACTGCGATTGTAAACATTCTGATTGGTTCAGCTTCAGCGAAATGGGCACTGCTTTCACCGATCATGGTTCCGATGCTGATGGCCGTTGGGATCTCACCTGAATTAACTCAGGCCGCGTTCCGTATAGGGGACTCCACTACCAACATTATTACGCCGTTAATGGTCTTCTTCCCATTAGTAGTGGTCTACTGCCAGCGCTATGTCAAAAATGCGGGTGTTGGGACACTGGTCTCTATGATGTTACCTTATTCAGTCGTGCTCTTTGTGGTCTGGAGCCTGTTCCTGCTACTTTGGTGGGGATTAGGCATGCCACTGGGCCTGGCCGCTCCTTATACATATCCGGCGCCCTAAAAAACATAATTTACCAATAAATATCAATTAGATATAAAAATGGCCACTTCGATGAAGTGGCCATTCGTGTATTTACAGGATGTTTAAGCTTAATTATTTACCACGCAACATAAACGCACGCAGTTGATCATAATCGGCTGGTAAGAAGTGAGACAACAATTCCAGGTCAGCCCTTGCAGCCAGTTCTTCAGGCAGTGGCAACGTTTTATCCAGGATAACCTCAACACTTTCTTTAAATTTAGCCGGGTGCGCTGTACCAAGGAACAACCCATATTCCCCAGCATGCAACTGATCACGTAATGCCCGGTAAGCAACAGCCGCATGCGGCTCTGAAACATAACCGAGTTTATCTAAATCACGCATAGATGCTTTGGTTGTATCATCATCAACAGATGCATACCCCAGCTCATTCAGGCGCCAAATCTTACGGCGGAATAACTCTTCCACACGTGGCCAGTTGTTTGGCTGGCTGACATCCATCGCATTAGAAAGTGTAGCCACAGTCTTATTAGGCAACCATTCGCCTTCAGCAAGATAACGCGGAACAGTGTCATTCACATTAGTTGCAGCAATAAAACGCTTAATAGGCAAACCCAGTGATTTAGCCAGCAACCCGGCAGTCAGGTCACCAAAATTACCGCTGGGCACAGACACAACCAGTTGGTTACGGGCTTCTTGTGGCAGTTGTGCTACCGCTTCAAAGTAGTAACAGATTTGCGCCAGTAACCGGCTGATGTTAATCGAGTTAGCTGAGTTCAGGCCCAGGGCAACTTTCAATTCTTCGTCATCAAAAGCCTGTTTAACCAAAGCTTGGCACGCGTCGAAATCGCCTTTAACTGCAACCGTTTCGATATTGCCACCGAGGGTGCAGAACAATTTTTCCTGCAACGGACTGATTTTCCCTTCCGGGTAAAGAATCACCACGCGCACATTCGGCAAGCCAAAGAAAGCATGGGCAACAGCTGCTCCGGTATCACCGGAGGTTGCGGTCAGAATGGTGACCGGCTTATCTCCACTGATATATGCAAGGATCTGCGCCATAAAGCGGCCGCCAAAGTCTTTGAACGCCAGTGTGGGTCCATGGAACAACTCAAGGCAACCCACATCACTTTCGACGGGCTTGACCGGCGCCGGGAAAGTAAACGCAGCCTTCACCAGTGCCGCCAGTTGTGCTTCAGGAATTTCATCACCAATAAATGCTGATAAAATTTTGCTACTACGCGTAACAAAGTCCAGTTCCAGCATTTCATCAATTTCTGTGAGGCTGAATTCAGGAAGCTCATGAGGAAAGAATAGCCCCTGATTGCGACCAAGCCCTTGGGTCACGGCCTGTGAGAAACTGACCTGCTCGTTGTGATCTTTCAGATTGTAGAGTTTCATTACTTATCCCATTACTCGTGCACCTGCCGTATCGAGACGACAGATATGTACAAAGCCTTCCTGATTCTGGACGTAATTCTGGCTTAACCAGTTTGCTACCTGTTGAGCAGCATCAGCCCGGTTGCATACGGCAAACATCGTTGGCCCTGAGCCAGAAATGCCACATGCCAGTGCCCCCATTTCTGTTGCAGCCTGGCGTGCAGCTTCAAAGCCAGGCAATAACTGAGTGCGGTAAGGTTCAGCAATCACATCCTTCATTAACGCGGCTGCCAACTCTGGCTGGCCGGTATGGCAGGCATGAATAAACCCGCCCAAATAGCGGCCATGGCGGATACAATCCTGGCGGCGATATTCAGCAGGAAGAATCGCCCGGGCCTGTGCTGTAGACACTTTAATGCCAGGGTAAGCCATCACCCACTGCCAGTCGTCAAAACCAGGTACAGACTGGCTGATTATCCCTTTTTCTTCCAGCATAAGTTGCATGCCGCCAAGAAAACAGGGAGCAACATTATCGTAATGAACACTGCCGGAAATGCGCCCTTCCATTTCACCCATCAGGCCAAGCAGTGTTGTGTCATCCAAAGGCTTTCCACAAAATTCGTTCATTGCCATTAACGCAGCAACGACAGAACAAGCACTGGAGCCCAGCCCGGAACCAATAGGCATGTTTTTTTCCAGGGTCATAGCGACAGGGACCGGTTTCCCTAAAGCTTCACAAAAGCGCTCCCAGCACTGCCAGACAATATTATCTTCTGGCCGGGACGGTAATTTACTGACAAACCGCCCTACATTTTTAAGCGAGAATTTATCGGCTGCTTCTACCGAAACGCAGTCGCCCAATAGTGCGCCATCAACTGGAGACACCGCCGCGCCTAATACATCAAACCCAACACTCACATTGCCAATGGAGGCAGGTGCATACACAGTAACCATTCTTAAACTCCCAACTTCCATGACAAGGTGCGCAGCAGGTCGGCAAATACACCTGCAGCCGTCACATCATTTCCTGCGCCATATCCACGTAATACCAAAGGTAACGGGTGATAATAATGGCTGTAAAATGCAAGAGCATTCTCACCATTTTTCACTTTGAACAAAGGATCGTTGCCATCAACGGCATCAATTTTTACTACGCAACGCCCATCTTCCTGAATCAGCCCGACATAACGCAGCACCTTACCTTCATCACGAGCCGTTGCAACTCGTGCGGCAAAAGCATCATCCAGTTCAGGTAAACGCGCCATAAATTGGGTGACATCACCAGAAGAATCAAATTCAGGAGGCAGTACAGGTTCAACGACAATATCGTCAAGTTCCAGTTCATGGCCATTTTCCCTGGCGAGAATCAATAACTTACGCGCTACATCCATACCCGACAAATCATCACGCGGGTCTGGTTCGGTATACCCCAACTCACGCGCAACACTTGTGGCTTCTGACAGTGACACACCTTCATCCAGTTTGCCAAAGATAAAAGAGAGCGAGCCGGACAAAATACCAGAGAAATGCTGTAATTCATCACCCGCATCCAGTAAGTTCTGCAAGTTTTCAATAACAGGCAACCCGGCACCTACGTTGGTATCATAAAGGAACTTACGGCGTGATTTTTCTGCGGCCTGTCGCAACTCATGGTAATAAGCCATGGACGAAGTGTTCGCCTTCTTGTTAGGCGTAACCACATGAAAACCTTCCCTCAAGAAATCAACATACTGATCTGCCACTGACTGGTTCGAAGTACAGTCCACAATCACCGGGTTCAACAGGTGATATTCTTTTACCAGGCGAATCAGGCGGCCCAAATTAAAGGGTTCTTTGGCTTCACCTAACATGGTCTGCCAATTTTCTAAATCCAGACCATGCACATTAGTCAAAAGAGCACGAGAGTTGGCAACACCACAAACACGCAAATCAATATGTTTGCGCTTGAGCCAAGGTTGCTGGCGCTTGATCTGCTCGATCAACGCGCTGCCCACACCACCCACACCAATCACAAACACTTCTACAACCTGATCGGTATTGAATAACATCTGGTGGGTAACACGCACCCCAGTCATTGCATCATCATTGCTGACTACAACAGAAATGGACCGCTCAGAAGACCCTTGAGCAATGGCAACAATGTTAATATTAGCGCGGGCAAGTGCCGCAAAGAATTTAGCGGAAATACCGCGCAAGGTGCGCATGCCGTCACCCACTGCCGAGATGATTGCTAACCGCTCCATTATCATAAACGGCTCCAGCAGCCCTTCTTTCAGCTCCAGATAAAACTCATCTTCAAGCGCCTTGGTAGCCCGTACACATTCAGACTGCGGCACGCAAAAACTGATGCTGTATTCAGAGGAAGACTGGGTTATCAATACCACCGAAATGCCATTACGCGACATGGCAGCAAAAACACGGGCAGCCATCCCGACCATGCCTTTCATCCCCGGGCCTGATACGCTGAACATCGCCATATTATTAAGATTACTGATACCCTTAACAGGCAGGTTATCATCATCCTCACTGGCCCCAATTAAAGTGCCAGGCGCATCAGGGTTTCCGGTATTTTTAATCAGGCAAGGAATTTGGAACTGGGCGATGGGGGTAATCGTGCGGGGATGAAGAACTTTAGCGCCGAAGTAAGAAAGCTCCATGGCCTCCTGATACGACATCGATTTCAATAACCTCGCATCAGGTACCTGCCGCGGGTCACAAGTATAAACACCATCGACATCAGTCCAGATTTCGCAACAGTCTGCTCTCAGGCAGGCAGCCAGAACAGCCGCAGAATAATCAGAACCATTACGGCCTAACACCACCAATTCATTTTTTTCGTTTCCTGCGGTGAAGCCCGCCATCAGAATCATATTCTCTGCGGGGATCCGGCTGGCCTCAATACGGCGAGTGGATTCAGGGATATCGACGGTGGATTCCAGGTAATGTCCGTTAGCCAGCAGTTTCTCAACCGGGTCAATCACTGATACCTGATGGCCGCGAGCGGTGAGCAGAGCCGCCATAATAGCAATGGACAACTTCTCCCCACGGGAAATAAACGCCGCATTGATGCTGTCAGGGCACTGACCCAGCAGGCTAATACCATGCAGAACATGCTTAATCTGCGCGAATTCATGTTCAACAACGCTTTTCATTTCAGCCAAGGGGAAACCCGGCTGAAGTTGAGACAACCCATTAAGCAAATCCGTAAAGATTTGCCCTGCATCACTGATATTCGGCATGGCGTCCTGACCGCTGATTGTTTTTTCTATCATAGCGACCAGATGGTTCGTAATTTTCGCCGGCGCAGAAAGCACGGTGGCGACCTGCTCCTGTTTCGCCTTACTTTCTAAAATTTCAGCAACGCACAAAAAACGTTGTGCGTTTGCTACTGAAGTACCGCCGAATTTCAACACTCGCATGGTTGTTACCCCTTGAACATAAGCCGAAAAAAAAGCCCGCACTGTTCAGGTGCGGGCTTTTTCTGTATTTCCTGTACGCGTCAGCCCGCACCGTTACCTGTTGTAATGGTGGTAATAATAATGGTTGTCACCAGGCTGAAATGCATCATGGATGTTGTGTGCTCGAATTCTTAATATGAATTGCCTATATTGGTTAAAGTATTATGCAGGTTAAGTCAATATTTTTTTATTTTTACCACATTCTGTGACATTACCAACAGATCCCGTTATTTTCTATTTAACCTTGATAAAACACTGCCAAAAACACATTAGACAAACCATTAATTTGACAAGAGGATGTATATCAACAGGTTAATCTGGTAGTTTTTTTTCAATATCATGAGCCAGTTGGTGCAACATTGCGATATCCCGTTGAGTTAACCCGCCGAGCCGTTGTTGTAACCAGTCACTCAGCTTATGGTCATCCGCAACATCCAGTTTCTCCAGCAGGTTTGCAAGCCGGTATCGTAATGCTTCCAGCTGCCCAGGGTCAGTATCAGGTCTGGTTACTGTGGGCGTATTGATTAGCGATGCTAATTGGTAACAGTACACCATCACAGCCTGGCCAAGGTTCAGAGAAGGGTAATCCGCAACCATAGGAACACCCGAAAGGATGTCAGCCAGGGCCAGTTCCTCATTGGTCAACCCACTATCTTCACGGCCAAATACGATTGCGGCAGAACGCAGCCACTGCTGTTTTTCTTCCAGCACCGGCACAAGTTCTTGTGGCGTAGCATAGTAATGAAAACGTGCCCGGCTTCTGGCTGTCGTGGCAATAGTTAAATCGACATCAGCGACAGCGTCTTCCAGGCTAGAGAAAAGTTCAATGTTATCAATAATATCCCCGGAACCATGTGCAACCCACCTTGTTGCCGGTTCAAGGTGAGCCTGGCTGTCAACAATACGTAGCTTGGTAAATCCCATCGTTTTCATTGCTCTGGCGGCTGCACCAATATTTTCAGGACGAGCGGGAGACACCAGAATGATGACAAAGTGCATGTTCTTCTCTTTTCGTGTTTTTCGAATGTTTTAACATTGCCAGTCAAACATATTACGCATCAAAAATTTACTTTATCGCAACATTTTAGCGGGCTTAATTGGAGTTATCAGATTAAAAGTCTTAACCATAGAAGTCACAACAGACTTATCTTATCGATAAGAAAAACATTCATATCCTTATGTTTAATATAAAAAAATTACATAAAAATAAGACTTGTCAATTTCATTTCAATTGTTTATTAATTATAATGCCTGATTATACCGGTGTTTACGCAAATGTTGCTTAGTTTAGTCACGCTGGCTGGCGATATCATCAGAGTGTTAACGTGCTACAATTGAATTTGATATATGTCAACGAAGCGTAGTTTTATTGGGTGTTGCCGTCGTATGACTCTGTTATGTCGCTGTTAAAATCGCTACCATGGTGGCCGTTTTCGACACCGCAGGGTCGCAAGGGAAAAGTACCCATGACCAAGCTAATGATGTTGTTGACGTTGATAGATTATGCATCAAGAACACAATTATGTACTCTAGTCATGTTACGCCGGCATGTTAATTTTTCACATGCACTTTCAGGCAGGCTCGGGACTTTTGTACTCCTGTTTCGATTTAGTTGGCAATTTTAGGTAGCAAACATGCAGACCCCGCACATCCTTATCGTCGAAGACGAATTAGTTACACGTAACACATTAAAAAGTATTTTCGAAGCAGAAGGTTACGATGTTTTCGAAGCGACAGATGGCGCTGAGATGCATCAGATTCTGTCTGAAAATGACGTTAACCTGGTTATCATGGACATCAACCTGCCAGGCAAGAACGGCCTGCTGCTCGCCCGCGAATTGCGTGAACAAGCAAATGTGGCACTGATGTTCCTGACTGGCCGTGACAACGAAGTCGATAAAATCCTTGGGCTGGAAATTGGTGCTGATGATTACATCACCAAACCTTTTAACCCTCGTGAACTGACAATCCGTGCACGTAACCTGTTATCCCGCACCATGAACCTTGGAACCACAACGGAAGAACGCCGTGCCGTGGAAACCTACAAATTCAATGGCTGGGAACTGGATATCAATAGCCGTTCTTTGATTAGCCCTAACGGCGAGCAGTATAAACTGCCACGTAGTGAATTTCGTGCCATGCTGCACTTCTGTGAAAATCCAGGGAAAATCCAGACTCGTGCAGAATTGCTGAAAAAAATGACTGGCCGCGAGCTTAAGCCACATGATCGTACTGTAGATGTGACGATTCGCCGCATTCGTAAACATTTCGAATCCACACCAGATACGCCTGAAATCATTGCGACCATTCACGGTGAAGGTTACCGCTTCTGTGGCGATCTTCAGGAATAACACGCGATACAGTAGCTAATATGTAAAAAAGGGCTTAACGCCCTTTTTTAGTTTCTTGCTTATTTCCACGGCATAATGGGTACTGCGCTAATTGCGTTTTTCGGCGAGCCGTCGACTAACTTATCCGAATAGGCAAGGTAAGCCAGCGTATTGCGTTTCTTATCATAGAAGCGAACTACCTGTAGCTTTTTGAACACCAGCGATGTCCGTTTCTTAAAGACCACCTCACCTTCTTTCTTACCCTTGCGAATATCCTCACTTAATTCAACCGGGCCAGTTTGCTGGCAGGAAATAGCCGCATCAGAAGTATCTTCGGCCAACCCCAACCCACCTTTTATCCCTCCGGTTTTCGCCCGGCTAAGGTAACAAGTCACATTTTTTACATCTGGGTCATCAAATGCTTCTACAACAATTTTATGATCTGGCCCAATCAATTTAAATACCGTATCAACCGAGCCAATTTCTTCCGCATGTGCAACACTCAGGGCGCTCAAAACGGTGGTTAAAAAGAGAATAAAATATTTCATATTGTTACCAATTCTGAAATTAACGATATGTGATTATTTAACATTCGAGAATTTTTTCTTGAAGATCATGATTTTGTAGGGAAAACCCTACAATTTCCCTTTAGTAGAGCCATTATGCAAAAGAAAACTGCACACCATAAGAAAATAAAAAATGCTATTATTCCGCGTCGTTAGACCCCGCGCTTATCAGGATGAGGATATTATATGGATCAGGTTGGGATCATTAGTGATTTGCTTAACTGGCTTGAAAGCCATCTGGACCAACCTTTGTCGCTCGACAATGTGGCGGCTAAAGCAGGGTATTCCAAGTGGCATTTGCAACGGATGTTCAAAGATGTGACCGGCCAGGCAATTGGCGCCTATATCCGCGCACGTCGTTTATCTAAATCAGCAGTCGCACTCAAACTAACCGCCCGGCCAATACTGGATATTGCATTGCAATATCGATTTGATTCCCAACAAACTTTTACCCGAGCATTTAAAAAGCAGTTTGCACTGACCCCTGCATTATATCGCCGCTCGCCTGAATGGAATGCTTCAGGTATACGCCCTCCTATTCGTCTTGATGATACGCCGCTTCCTGAAGCCACATTTATAACCCTGCCAGATACTGAACTGGTTGGGGTGACTCAAAGTTACAGCTGTACTTTGGAGCAAATCACTCAATATCGCCACGAAATGCGTATCCAGTTCTGGCGCGCATTTCTTGCTAATACAACGAATATTCCACAAGTGCTTTATGGCCTCGCTGAACCTCGCCCCAATGCAGAAAAGGACGATGAGCAGGAAGTCTTTTACACCACAGCATTACCGCCTGAAATTGCTAAAAGCTATGTGCAGAATGCACATCCCGTATTACTGGCTGGCGGTGATTACGTGAAATTTGTTTATGAAGGTGAGCCCGACGAACTGCAATCATTTATCCTGACAGTGTATGGCACCTGCATGCCAACACTTGGCCTGATTCGCCGTGAGGGGCAGGATATTGAGCGGCTGCAACCAGAATTCACCAATGGTTCTGACCAACCGCCTTCTCGCATCCGTTGCGATTACTTGATTCCAATTCGCCGCTAACAGCCACTCAGCGCTGTAACTCATCCATCGCCGGGGCATCAAGGTGAGAAACATCCCCGGCAGTTTCAACCACCCACCCCGAAGCCAGCCACGGACTTTGCTGGTAATCCACCCGCGAAATCGAGCAGTTACGCAACCGCAAGCGGCGCTCAGCATAAGGCGGCAAACCGAGAATAGTGCTTACCAGGCACCCCAGAGCCATACCATGGCTCACTAATAACGGGCGGCTTTCGGCTGGTAATTCAAGGCAGGCACTCAATGCCGCATGCATACGCTGACTCAGTTCAGTCATTGACTCACCTTGGGGGATCCGCCCGTCAGGAGTGCCATTAACCAGACGCCGCCGCCAGGACTCTTCCTCTTCAGAGAGGCTGTCAAGATGGCGCTCTTCCAGCACCCCCATATCCAGCTCGCGCAATCTGGCATCAACAACGTAATCACACCCAATACTTTGTGCGATAATGCGTGCTGTCTGCTGTGTTCTCCCCAGATCACTGGAGATAACATGTGTAATTCCCAGTTGCCTGACACGTTGTGCAACCTGTTGAGCCTGCTGGATACCTTTCTTGGTCAGCCCACTGTCAGACTGCCCCTGAATGCGCCGTTCCACATTCCACTGCGTTTCGCCATGGCGAACAAGATAGACCTGTAACATGTACTTTATCCGTTATACTGCTTTGATGTTTTCATTAGGCGTTGACTAAATTATGTACCAGGTTGTCACAGCTACCAAAAATCCAGCCAAAATTAACGCAATTTTACAAGCATTTGAAATCATCTTCGGCGAAGGATCTTGCCACATTATTGCCGTAGACGTCGAGAGCGGCGTCCCGGAACAACCCATGGGCAGTGCTGAAACTTTGACTGGTGCACGCCAGCGAATTCTTAATGCCCGCAAGGTTTACCCGCAAGCAGATTTCTGGGTCGCTATTGAAGCAGGTATAGATGAGGGTAGCACGTTCAGTTGGGTGGTGATTGAAAATTCAGACAAGCGCGGAGAAGCGCGCTCAGCCTCTCTGCCATTACCCGCATCCATCCGGGAAGCTGTAGCACAGGGGGAAACGTTGGGAGACGTTATCAGCAGGTCAACGGGCATTGAACAACTCGGGCGGAAAGAAGGGGCAATAGGAATTTTTACGAAAGGCGCACTGACCAGAAGCCGTGTTTACAGCCAGGCGGTTGTGTTGGCACTCAGCCCTTTCCACCACCCGGCTTATTAAAAATACTCACTCTCCATCGAGTAATTTCTCCTCCAGCCACTGGCGCAATGCGAGTGGCGCTGTTTTCAGGCTGTTTGAACCACGTGTAATCGTAGCAATACCTGCACCCAGTTCACTTTTCAGCTCACGCTGGCTCATTTTCCCACGCAGCAACTCTTCAATAATACGCACACGAGTGCCTAATGCCGTGCGTTCATCAGGAGTAAGGAGCAAGGTCAAAAGTGGAAGGTGTAGCTCTTCATCAAAAGAGGCCTGCAGTAATTCCACGAAACGTAGCCATTCCTGATTAGCGTTATCTTCCTGTGGAGAAGAGAACGGCGTCTGCTGAGTCATGTTATGCCACCATACTATTTAACTAGTACAGCAGCATAACATACTCCTGAAAAAATCAGTAACGCTGCTGCCACTCTTGCTGTGTCAGCAAGGGGGAATGATCACCATCGAAATAGCGGTAATAGGCATCATAGGCAAGAACATTCTTCACATAACGACGCGTTTCTGAGAAAGGAATGCTCTCAATGAAAGCAACGGCGTCAATTCTCCCAGAGCTGTTTCCTTGCCAGCTCCGCACACGGCCTGGGCCTGCATTGTATGCAGCAGAAGCATAAATGCGGTTATCACCAAATTGCTGATAAACATACTGCAGATATTGCGTACCGATATTAATGTTAGTGTCCGGGTCAAGTAACTGGTTGCTACTGGTATACCCCGGAATATTAAACATCTTCACCGTATGCGTAGCCGTTGCAGGCATTAATTGCATCAAACCTGTTGCACCAACCGGCGAACGTACTTTCGGGTTCCAGGCACTTTCCTGGCGGGCAATCGCCATGGCATAAGTCCGCGAAATGTCCTTGCTACTCACATAACGATCAAATGTAGCCTTCCAGGCCGGAGGGAAACGTTCAGTCAGGTTATCCCATAATTTACCAGCAATCGTCGCCTGGACACTCAAATCCCACCAGCCTTGCTTCAAGGCATAATGCGCTAAAGCCGCCTGTTCTTCTGGTGGGCGGCTGGCAATATAGCTTGCCCATTCACCGCGTGCCGTATTATCAAGGTTCCAGTACATCAGTTCACGAATGCGCGCCAGCTCTGGCCCACGGACTAATGCCCCACTGGCTTCAGGTGCATCATTGATCGTTAACTGGTAAGGCACACCAAGACGTTGCGCCGCAACCATTGGATAAAAACCACGGGATTTCATCAAATCCCGCAGGATATCGCGGCCTTCCGCTTCTCGGCCACGCTCCAATAAAAGATCAGCCTGCCAGTAACGCCACTCATCTTCTTGCTTTGCTTCCATGGAGAGGCGAGACAACCAGGTATTTAACCCGGCCCTGTCACCTTCCCCCAACGCCATACGAATACGGCGCTCAATTAATGAATCCGAGCCAGAGCGCATAATGATGTCATCGCGCCAGCGCGCCTGTTCATCAGTAACATCATTGCCAAACAAGCGCCAGGCCACGATATCTTTCAAACTTTGAGCCTGGCTATCATCCAGCCCGGCAGACTGCACCAGGGCAGGAATCATTGCCCGCGCATTTTCCACATCCTGGCGCGCTACACTGGCAAAGGCCAGTTCAACCAGGCGGCGAGTAAAATCAGAAGGTTTAACTGTGCGTGAGAATGAGAGCACCGTCTGCGGATCATCCGCAAGGCTTATTACCGAAGAAGACAACGTCAGGTCATTATCAGGCAACTGACCTGCCAGTGAATTGACCAAAGAGGTGTTACCTGATTTCATCGCCAGCACGATGCGGGATAAATAGTCATCGGCCGATTGCTGGCCAGAAGCCAGCCAGGCAGTGAATAAATTTTCACAAGCTAACGGCAAAGTACGGCCCGTTTGCCAGAGCTTATGTGCCCCAACCCATGCCGCACTGGTCTGCCCGGTCTGCCATTTAGCATTGTAATAATTACACTTTGCTTCAGTAGTTGACGGCTCTGTTGGGCTGAATGCCAGCAGACCTTTCCAGTCACTACGGCGAGCCAGTTCATTAATAAAACGTGTTGTCAGCGTCCTGCTAATGGGCATTGTGGGGTATTGATGGACAAACTGTGTCACCGCAACAGCGGTTTCATTCTGCAAATCTGATGTCAGTTCGCGATATTCAAGATAAGGATATAGTGGGTAATCCTTCAAGCCAGGCATCATTTGCTGAACAACATCCATCTGCTGTTTATCCCACGCCTGTTTTATTGCGCTGTAGCGCTGACGCTGTTCATCCAGTGAATCTGCCCAAACCGCATGGCTGGCGGTAAGCAGGCAGAGGCTTGCAGCCGCAAAGCGCCAGGTACTCTGTTTTGCTTTCCCCACAACAACTCCTTAGTCTTCTTGTGCATCAGGATGCCAGAAACATCCCTCAGGAAATCTCATGCTAACCAGGCAAAAAGTAATCTGCCATGCCACAAACACTTTTTTACGTAATTCTTTTACCAAAACGGATATCGCCCTTACATGCCGATGGCTGGGATTAAGGCAAGAAAAAGGCTAAACTTCGCCATTGTCACCCAATACCCTAATTCACGATTAAAGAGGCGAAGTCGCAACGTGGCTCAATTCGTATATACCATGCATCGTGTCGGCAAAGTGGTTCCGCCGAAACGGCACATTCTTAAGAATATTTCTCTGAGCTTCTTCCCCGGCGCCAAAATCGGTGTGCTGGGCCTTAATGGTGCTGGTAAATCAACACTGCTGCGCATCATGGCAGGCATTGATACCGATATTGAAGGCGAGGCACGCCCTCAGCCTGGGCTCAAAATTGGTTACCTGCCGCAGGAACCTCAGCTCAACCCGGAACACACCGTTCGCGAATCAATTGAAGAAGCCGTCGCAGAAGTTGTCGGGGCACTTAAAAGGCTGGATGAAGTCTATGCCTTGTATGCCGCTCCTGATGCTGACTTTGACAAGCTGGCTGCCGAACAAGGCAAGTTAGAAGAGATAATTCAAGCCCATGACGGTCACAACCTGAATAACCAGTTAGAACGTGCCGCTGATGCACTTCGCTTACCGGACTGGGAAGCAAAAATCGCTAACTTATCCGGGGGTGAACGTCGCCGTGTGGCACTGTGCCGCCTGCTGTTAGAAAAACCTGACATGCTGCTGCTGGATGAACCGACCAACCACCTGGATGCTGAGTCCGTGGCCTGGCTGGAACGCTTCCTGCATGATTTCGAAGGAACCGTAGTGGCGATTACCCACGACCGTTACTTCCTTGATAACGTTGCAGGATGGATCCTCGAACTTGACCGTGGTGAAGGCATTCCATGGGAAGGTAATTACTCCTCCTGGCTGGAACAGAAAGATCAGCGCCTGGCTCAGGAAGCCTCTGCTGAAGCCGCACGTCGGAAATCCATTGAAAAAGAATTGGAATGGGTTCGCCAGGGCGCACGTGGCCGCCAGTCGAAAGGCAAAGCACGTCTGGCACGTTTTGAAGAACTCAACAACGTGGAATACCAGAAACGTAACGAAACCAGCGAACTGTTTATTCCACCAGGCCCTCGTTTGGGTGACAAAGTGCTGGAAGTGGAAAACCTCACCAAGTCTTACGGTGACCGTGTTCTGATTGATGACCTCTCTTTCGCTATTCCAAAAGGCGCTATCGTGGGGATTATCGGGCCGAACGGTGCGGGCAAATCAACACTGTTCCGTATGATAACTGGTCAGGAGCAACCGAACGGCGGGAATATTACCCTCGGCGATACAGTTAAAATTGCAGCGGTAGAACAGTTCCGTGATGCCATGGACAACAAGAAGACTGTCTGGGAAGAAGTCTCCGGTGGTCTGGATATTATGAAGATTGGTAACTTTGAAATCCCCAGCCGTGCTTACGTGGGGCGCTTTAACTTCAAGGGCACTGATCAGGGCAAACGCGTTGGTGAACTGTCTGGTGGTGAACGTGGGCGTCTGCATCTGGCAAAACTGTTGCAGGTAGGCGGCAACATGTTACTGCTCGATGAACCGACCAACGACCTGGATGTAGAAACCCTGCGAGCCCTGGAAAACGCCCTGCTGGAGTTCCCGGGTTGCGCCATGGTTATTTCCCATGACCGTTGGTTCCTGGACCGTATCGCGACGCATATTCTGGACTACCAGGATGAGGGCAAAGTTGAATTCTTCGAAGGTAACTTTACTGAATACGAAGAATACAAAAAACGCACTCTGGGTGCTGAAGCTCTTGAACCAAAACGCATCAAATATAAGCGTATTACTAAATAGTTTACTGCTTATCTCTTCTCAGCCACCTTATACAGGTGGCTGTTTTCTTTGTTGTCACCGTTGGTTTTCGTTGTGAGTAAGTTCAGAGTATGGCTGACACCGGGATACTGGCTCAGAAACAGCCGTGTGTTTTATTGCCCGGAACTCTCTTCACCCATCAACTGGCGCACCAGGCTGACACAACGCAAAAAGCGTGTATCGTAGTCTTTATCATCAACGCGGGCATAATCAATACCGTTTGCCTGTAGCATTGAAACTAATTGCGCCTGAAAAGCCTTGCGCTCACGTTCACTACCGCTTCCCGAACGGCGAAAATCCCCAGCGACCCAGGGCATGTTGTTTTCCAGCAAAATGACCAGATCAAAACGATACTCATCTATCATCGCCTGCACAAAAGGATGTTCACGCCCTTCATTCGCCTTGCAGAAGGCCTGAATAGTGACAAAATCCGTATCAATAAACACCACTTTATTCGCATATTTAACTGCAAAATCAATATATTGAGAATGGCCAATCGCAATTTTATCATAGTCAGTATATTGCAATGCTCTGCCGTCTCCCCCCAAATGAGAAAAGACATACTCGCGGCCAAACTCCCAGGCACTGGTGGTATTGAAGATATTTGCCAGTTTATTCACCATAGTGGATTTACCACTAGATTCCCCCCCTAAAATAGCAACAGTTCGCACAAAAAAGGGCTTAACTTCTGTGGGAATGTAATCCCAGAAGCGGAATGGATTCTCACGAATTTGCCCGCCACTGATATTCATAAATGTGCGGTCAGGATCCACCAGTACGGTCTGGATCCCTAAATGTTCCAGGTACTGTGGCGCATCAGAGGCTTCAGATGTATAAATCTGGTCCGGGTAAATGCCTTTACTGTCCATAAAAGCATTAATGCCCTTACTCCAAACATCCCAACCCCAGGGATAAGGTTCCATTCCCTCTTCGTTGAAAGCATGAATATGTATATTTTTCTGGTACTTAAAAGTTTGCAGTAACCAACGCAAACGGTCACTGATAGTCGGCTGTTGCGACATTGCGCTGGCTTCAAACAACTCACGATCTCGTGTCTCGTCGTAACCCATGATGATATGCAGTTCATCAACCTGGCTGCAAGCACGCTGAATTAAATAGATATGCCCAGTATGCAGCGGGTAAAACTTACCAAATACCACCCCGACACGCTTTTCCACACGAGGAAACTCCAGGTCAAGGAAACGGTGCAACGCCTCTAGTTTTTGTGCGCTGGGGCTTTTGATTTTGGCGTTTAATAATTGGCTCAGATAGCCTTTCGTCATGCCACTGGCATCAGCGACTTGCTGGAGTGTGCAGCCTTTCTGGCGAATAGCGTGTTTTAAATATTCAAATGCTGACAAGCGTTGCCTCCTGCAATCTCTGGGGAATAACTATGCCTGTGTAATAGACGCAGGCATAGTAAGAATAAACGGGGTACGGTTGAATTCCAGGCGACATTAATTGAAGGCACCAGGGCCAACCAGCGACAGGAAATTGCAGCCATCGATGTCGTTATGAGACAAATAAATCATCAAATACAGCCAGTGCGTCCGCCAGTTTTTTTACACCGAAGATCTCCATCCCTGCTGGTGGGCGCTTTGGCACATTGGCATGGGGAACAATCGCCCGGCGAAAACCATGTTTAGACGCTTCCGTGATACGCTCCTGCCCGCTGGGCACCGGACGAATCTCCCCGGAAAGGCCAACTTCGCCAAACACCACCAGGTCTTGCGGTAATGGGCGATCTCTCAGGCTGGAGACAATAGCCAGTAACAGCGCTAAGTCCACACTGGTTTCGGCAACTTTTACACCACCTACAACATTAACAAACACATCCTGGTCGGCCATTTGTAACCCACCATGGCGGTGCAGCACAGCCAGCAAAATAGCCAGGCGGTTCTGTTCAAGCCCAACAGCAACACGCCTTGGGTTAGACATCATAGACTGGTCCACAAGTGCCTGTATTTCTACCAGCAAAGGCCGGGTGCCTTCCCAAACCACCATTACAGAGCTGCCAGATGTCAGTTCATCGCCCCGGCTCAAGAAAATAGCCGAGGGATTACTCACTTCGCGCATTCCCTGCTCAGTCATAGCAAAAACGCCCAGTTCATTCACAGCACCAAAGCGGTTTTTATGGCTACGCAATGTGCGAAAACGCGAATCGGCATCACCATCCAGCAGCACAGAGCAGTCAATGCAGTGTTCAAGTACTTTCGGGCCAGCCAGTGAGCCATCTTTCGTTACATGGCCCACCATAATCACAGCCACACCGCGCATCTTCGCGTAACGTGTTAAGTAGGCAGCCGTTTCCCGCACCTGTGCCACACTGCCCGGTGAAGACTGAATATCCGCCATATGCATGACCTGAATGGAATCGATAACCATCAGTTTCGGCTGTTCCTGGTCAGCCACCAGGCAAATCTGTTCAATGCTGGTTTCTGACAACATATTCAGATTGCTACCCGGTAACCCCAGGCGGTGGGCACGCATAGCAACCTGCTGGAGCGACTCTTCCCCAGTGACATACAACGTTTTCATTTGTTCGGCGAGTTTGCACAAAGTTTGCAGCAACAGGGTGGATTTACCCGCCCCAGGGTTACCCCCGATTAAAATGGCGCTTCCTGGCACCACTCCGCCGCCCAGAACCCGGTCGAACTCTTTAAAGCCAGTAGAAAAACGGGGTAATTCCTCAAGGCTAATTTCTGACAGCTTTTGAACTTTGCTAATGCCAGCATTACCCGCATAGCCAGACAGTTTCTCATTGCGGGCGACCTGTGGGGATGCCGCTATTCGCACCTCAGTAATGGTATTCCATGCATGGCATGCACTGCACTGCCCCTGCCAGCGCGGGTAATCCGCACCACACTCATTACAGACAAACGCTCTTTTAGGTGCTTTCGCCACCACATTACCTCGCTCTTATTGCTGCCGGGTTATTCCTGCTTCAGGCTGCCAGAAAGAATACAGAAGACCCCGAGAAGATCCGCATGGCGGATAGTCACTTCCGTTTTCTCATTCACTTTTGGCTTCGCATGGTAGGCAATCCCTAACCCGGCGGCTTTTATCATTAACAAATCGTTCGCGCCATCGCCAATGGCTACAGTTTGCGCAGGGTCGATATCCCAGGTATCGGCGAGCTGCTTGAGAGTATCGGCTTTATAGCGAGCATCCACAATCGGCCCAACAACTTCCCCGGTGAGTTTACCCTGCTCAATCCCCATCTGGTTTGCCACTGCAGCACATAAATTCAGTTGGTTTTTCAAATGATCGGCAAAGAAAGTAAAACCACCTGAAGCAATAGCAACCTGCCAGCCAAAGGCGTGCAATTTCGCTACCATGGCTATCAGCCCCGGCATCAACGGCAGGGTATCCAGTACCTGCTGAAGGATACCTGCATCCGCGCCTTTCAATGTGCCTACACGCTCGCGGAGGCTGGCAGCAAAATCCAGTTCACCCCGCATGGCGCGCTCTGTCACTGCCGCAACTTGTTCACCAGTGCCAGCCAGTTTGGCTATTTCATCAATACACTCTATCTGGATGGCCGTTGAATCCATATCCATGACCAGCAAGCCGGGCTTGCGCAGGTTAGGTAGTTTCCCCAAAGGCGCGACATCCAAACCAGCATCATGCGCCAGTTTGGTCGCTCTTGGTGTCAGTGAACCCGCAAGGCGAACCACCTGATATTCTTCCACATCCCAGGCGGAAACAATCACCATAGCTGCGCCCAGCTTACGCTGATATTTGGTCAGGCTATTTTTATCCAGACCGCGCCCATACAGGAGCCAGCCAGTCCGGCCAGCACGGTAATCCAGTGGCATTACTTCATCACCACTAAGCGAAAGCGGCAATCCGGGCCACAAGGAAACATCGTTGGGCAAATCGCACCATGTCAGGCTATTTGGCATTACAGCTCCTGTAAAAATCGAATTCATGCCGGAATAAAACAACGCATGAGGCTACCCTGTGATGCCTGCTTCTGGCAACATGCAGGCAGCAATTTTTCAATAGGTGAGTTATGGCACTGGCTAAACTGAAATTCCGTGTGCATCGTACATTAATTATCTTAATTTGCCTGGCATTGCTGGTTGCATTAATGCAAGGCGCCTCGTGGTTCAGCCAAAGCCACCAAAAAACCCGTAATTTGCAGTTTGAAGAACTGGCCAACACCCTGGCAGTACAAGTCAGTTACCGCCTGGTTCCCCTACTCAAAGGGGATACCCCTGATGAAAAGCACATTGCAATCATTCTGCGCAATTTAACTCAACAAGGGCGTATTCTTGATGCGAGTGTCTACGATTCGCAAGGAAATTTAATCGTCAAGGCAGGCGAAAATGTCAATGTGCGAGACAGGCTGGCGTTGGATGGAAAAAAAGCCGGCAGCTATTTCAACCAGCAAATTGTCCAGCCCGTTGAAGAGAAAAATACGCTGCTGGGTTATTTGCGTTTAACGCTCGACACACACACGCTACCAACGGACGCCCGCCAGGTGGATAACACGACCAATATTTTGCGCCTGATGATGCTGTTGAGTGTCGCTATTGGCATTATCCTCGCTCGTACCTTGTTACAGGGTAAACGCACACGCTGGCAGCAATCGCCATTCCTGCTCACAGCCAGTAAGTCCGTAAAAGAAGAAGATAACGATACGCCCGAAGACAAAGATAAGCCCTGAGCCATTGCAACACTACAGTATCCGGTATTAGCCAGGCAGACAGAAGGCGGTGGGAGAAGAAACCTGTTGTGCCAGACAAGCTGGCACAACAAGAAAAACGGTGCGTTATCAGGCTTTATCGCCCAACAATACCGATTCCAGGGCAATTTTTATCATGTCGTTAAAGGTGGTCTGGCGTTCTTCTGCAGTAGTTTGCTCATGGGTACGGATATGGTCCGATACCGTGCAAATCGCCAGCGCTTTCGCACCGAACTCTGCCGCAACACCGTAAATACCAGCCGCTTCCATTTCCACGCCCAAAATGCCGTATTGTTCCATTACATCAAACATGGAAACGTCCGGAGAGTAGAACAGGTCAGCCGAGAACAGGTTGCCAACACGGGCATCCACCCCCAATGCTTTTGCGGCATCAACTGCATTACGCACCATGTCAAAATCGGCCAGCGCTGCAAAATCATGGTCTTTAAAACGAATGCGGTTAACTTTGGAGTCTGTACTGGCGCCCATACCAATGACGACATCGCGTAAATGCACGTCCTGACGCACAGCGCCACATGACCCCACGCGGATAATTTTCTTCACACCAAACTCTGTTATCAGCTCTTTGGTGTAAATAGAGCAGGAGGGGATCCCCATGCCATGGCCCATTACTGAAATTTTGCGGCCCTTATAGGTACCGGTGAAACCCAACATGCCGCGAACATTATTCACTTCCCGCGCATTTTCCAGGAAAGTTTCAGCAATGTGTTTAGCGCGCAGCGGGTCGCCTGGCATTAAAACGACGTCAGCGAAATCGCCCATTTCTGCATTAATGTGTGGCGTTGCCATGGTTATATTCCTTAATTAATAGTCGGCTTTTAGAAGGTCACTTTTCAAATACCGGGCACAAAGCTCAACGGCTGCACTGGCACAGTATTCTGCCATGAGGGTTCCCCGCCCATGGCTACCGTCACTCACAACATATTTTTGCCATAGTCCATGGCAGAGGTACCAAAATAGTGAGCCAGTGTCTGGCCAATATCCGCAAAGGTTTCGCGATGCCCCAAAGAGCCTGGCTGTACACGCGGGCCAGCAATTAATACCGGAATGTGCTCGCGGGTATGATCAGTACCACTCCAGGTTGGATCACAACCGTGGTCTGCAGTCAGAATCAGGAGATCATCACCTTCCAGCAAAGCCAGCAACTCAGGCAGACGGCGGTCGAACAACTCCAGACCAGCAGCATACCCGGCCACATCACGGCGGTGCCCCCAGGAAGAGTCAAAATCAACGAAGTTGGTAAACACAATGGTGTTATCCCCTGCCGCTTTCACTTCTGCCAGCGTCGCGTCAAATAACGCATCCAACCCGGTTGCTTTCACCTTTTTGGTAATACCCACATTGGCGTAGATATCGGCAATTTTGCCAACAGAGACGACCTGGCCTTGCTTTTCATCCACCAGCTTTTTCAACACTGTCGCTGACGGCGGTTCAACAGCCAGATCATGGCGATTTCCAGTTCGTTCAAAGGCTCCAGCTTTTTCACCCACAAAAGGACGCGCAATGACACGGCCAATGTTATAGCCACCGTTAGTGAGCACCTCACGCGCAATTTCGCATAAATCGTAAAGGCGTTGCAGGCCGAAGGTTTCTTCATGGCAGGCAATCTGGAAAACAGAGTCAGCAGAGGTATAGAAAATCGGTTTTCCGGTTTTCATATGCTCTTCGCCCAGTTTATCGAGAATAACGGTGCCCGAAGAGTGGCAGTTACCCAGGTAACCGGGCAGGTCAGCGCGTTGCACCAGTTCATCCAACAACTCTTGGGGGAAACTGTTCTCTACGTCGCTGAAATACCCCCAGTCAAACAACACAGGTACACCAGCTATTTCCCAGTGGCCGGAAGGCGTGTCTTTACCCGAAGAGAGTTCATGTGCCCAGCCATACGCACCAGTAATTACTGCATTACCGTCCATACCAGCCGGAAGGCTCCCGGTGGAACCTTCGTGGGCTTTCGCCAGGCCAAGTTGAGTGAGATTAGGCAAGTTGAGAGGGCCATGGCGGCCTTTGTCTGCCTCGCCGTTAGCACAAGCCTGAGCAATATGGCCCAGTGTATCTGAGCCTGCATCACCGAATTTATCGGCATCTTCAGTTGCGCCAATGCCAAACGAGTCCAGCACCATAATGAATGCACGTTTCATAATTTCTCCTGCATCGTTGCCAGCGGGTGGCAACCGACGGCGCTAAAAGAAAGTGATCAGAAAAGTATGCCAGTTATTGGGTGATAGTGCTATATACCACCGGAGTGTCAGCCACAGGGGCGCTGCCGATGGTGATGGCAGTTTTCACCATTTGCGCCGCAGCCAACCACTCAGCTTCGCCGCGGGCATGGATAACAGCCAGAGGCCGCTGGGTATCCAACTTTTCCCCCAAACGCACGACATCAGACAGCCCTACGCTGTAATCAATCTCATCGCTGGCCTGGTGGCGTCCGCCGCCCAAAGACACCACAGCCATACCAAGCATGCGGGTATCCATTGCGGTGACATAACCACTCGTATCAGCAAACACCGCTTTGCTGAGCATGGCTTCAGGCAGGTAACGGTCATAGTGTTCAACAAAATCGGTTGGCCCGTGCTGTGCGGCAACCATGCGGCCAAAACACTCTGCAGCTTTGCCGTTATCCAGCACATCATTCAGCATCTTCCGGGCGGTTGCTTCATCGGCAGCCAGTTTGCCCGACAACAGCATTTCAACGCTCAAGGCCATGGTGACAGCCTCCAGGCGAGGGTTACGCTGCTCACCCGTTAGGAAGCGCACAGCTTCACGCACTTCCAGCGCATTCCCCGCCGATGAAGCCAGCACCTGGTTCATATCAGTGAGCAAAGCCGTGGTACGCACACCGGCACCATTTGCAACAGAAACAATTGCCCGGGCCAGTGCTTCAGATTGTTCATACGTTGGCATAAATGCGCCGCTACCGACTTTGATGTCCATCACCAGCGCATCCAGCCCTTCAGCCAGTTTTTTCGCCAGAATAGAGGCGGTTATCAGTGGAATAGAATCTACCGTTGCGGTGATATCGCGTGTGGCATAAAAGCGGCGATCTGCCGGGGCCAGAGAATTCGTTTGCCCAATGATTGCCACGCCAACAGACGAAATAATATGGCGAAAATGCGTATCGTCCGGGTAAATATCAAAGCCCGGAATGGACTCCAGTTTATCCAGAGTCCCCCCCGTGTGGCCCAACCCACGCCCCGAAATCATCGGTACATACCCACCACAGGCTGCCACCATCGGCCCGAGCATCAGAGAAGTCACATCGCCTACACCGCCAGTCGAGTGCTTATCCACTATCGGGCCATGTAAATTGAGGGATGACCAGTCCAAAACTGTCCCAGAATCACGCATCGCCATCGTCAACGAAACGCGTTCAGGCATCGTCATATCGTGGAAAAAAATCGTCATTGCCAGGGCTGCAATTTGCCCTTCTGAAACGGTGTTATCACGGATCCCATTGACAAAAAAACGGATCTCTTCGTCACTCAGCGGGTGTCCATCACGTTTTTTACGGATAATTTCCTGGGCAAGAAACACTGTCGCCTCCTGAAGGTATCAGGGAATAAGGGAAAGCCCCTCTTCCCTGGGAAGATCAATATTGGCTGTTGCTCTGGCCGTCACCGTGGCCAAGGGCCTTCAATAAACTGGCAAGCAGGCTGGATGCGCCAAAGCGGAAGTGGCGGGTATCAGCCCAATTTTCGCCAAGGATGTCACCAGCCATTTGCAAATACTGCTGTGCATCTTCGGCAGTACGCACACCACCTGCGGGTTTAAACCCCACGGTTTCCTGAACGCCCATATTCCGAATAACTTCCATCATCAGGCGTGCGCTTTCCGGCGTCGCGTTAACTGGCACTTTCCCGGTAGATGTCTTAATAAAATCGGCACCAGCATTAATGGCAATAGTAGAAGCCTTACGAATCAGTGCTTCCGTTTTTAACTCACCGGTTTCAATAATGACTTTCAGCAGCACATTTGCAGCCGTACAGGCGGCTTTACAGGCACTGACCAGCGCAAAACCAATCTCTTCATCACCAGCCATTAATGCCCGGTAAGGAAACACAACATCCACTTCATCTGCACCATAAGCAATGGCTGCACGGGTTTCTGCCAACGCAATCTCGATGTCATCGTTGCCATGGGGGAAATTGGTCACTGTTGCAATTCGAACTTCCGGCGTACCCTGGGATTTGAGCGCCTTACGAGCGACAGGGATAAAGCGAGGATAAATGCAAATAGCCGCGGGTGTTCCCACGGGGGTTTTGGCCTGGCGACACAGAGCGATAACTTTTTCATCCGTGTCATCTTCATTCAGCGTGGTTAAATCCATTAAGTGCAGTGCGCGCAGGCTGCTACTGGTTAAATCATTCATCATCGTCTCCAACGAAAAGCGTGGTACAGGCACCCACAAGCAGAGCTTAAACCCACCACGCTATTCAGTTTCGCAGTATATGTAATGTTAAAATTATAACATTCATCACCAGCCATGTTTTGTGCATAGTTTCGCAAAACAGACAACTCTGGTGATATTCCTGCAACAATTATATGCGACAGACAAGATAAAATCACGCTCACCCAAAATAAGAAAGGCCGGTTCCCCCCCGGCCTTTCTCACATTGCAAAATGTTATAAAAATAACAAACCGCTCTACATTGACAGGAATATCCCGGCAATTGTTGCACTCATCAGGTTAGATAATGTCCCGGCGGCAACCGCTTTTAACCCCATACGGGCGACATCATGACGGCGGCCTGGTGCCATACTGCCTAACCCACCAATCAAAATGGCAATGGAGGAGAGGTTAGCAAACCCACACAATGCAAAAGAGATAATCGCTTTGGTGTGAGCAGATAACACTTGCAAGCCAGCCGCAGCCACGGTCGCATCATCTTTCAGGTAAGCGCCAAAGTTCAGGTAGGCAACAAACTCATTGATAATCAGCTTCTGACCAATAAAGGAACCGGCAACCGTTGCTTCATTCCACGGAACGCCAATAATCCAGGCAAGAGGAGAAAATACCCAGCCCAGAATCAACTGCATAGAAAGTTCCGGGTGATTAAACCAGCCACCTACACCAGACAAAATACCGTTGAGCAAAGCAATCAACGCAACAAATGCCAGCAACATGGCCCCGACATTCAGTGCCAGTTGCATACCAGAAGAGGCACCAGAAGCAGCGGCATCCAGCACATTACTTGGGCGATCAGGGTCGTTTTCACCAATTTTCAAATCTGGCGCATCATGAGGTGTTTCTGTTTCCGGCACGATAAGCTTGGCAAACAACAAGCCGCCAGGTGCTGCCATGAAAGAAGCAGCAATCAAATACTCCAGCGGAACCCCCATCTGCGCATAACCTGCCAGAACAGAACCCGCTACAGATGCCAGACCACCACACATAACGGCAAACAGTTCTGAACGGGTCATCGTGGCAATATAGGGCCGTACAACCAGAGGCGCTTCAGTCTGCCCAACAAAAATATTCGCTGTGGCAGAAAGTGACTCAGTACGTGAGGTTTTCAACACATAACGCAGGCCACCCCCGAGGATACGAATGATCAGTTGCATGATCCCCAGGTAATACAGCACAGCAATCAGAGATGAGAAGAAAACAATAATAGGCAGGACACGCAAAGCGAAAACAAAGCCCTGGTTACCGAACACTTCGAACATTTTGTCAGAAGCCAGGCCACCAAACAGGAACGAAATCCCGTCATTGCCGTAGGCAATCACTTTCGCAACGCCTTCCGACATTGCCAACAGCACTTTACGGCCGATAGGCACATAAAGCACCAGTGCGCCAATCAATACCTGAATCACCCAGGCACCGATTACGGTTCGAAAATTAATAGCTTTACGGTTACTTGAAAGGAGCACGCCGATCAGTAACAACACGATCATGCCCACTAACCCCATGAGGATTTGCATAGATGGATTCCTGCGCCAAGAGAAATATTCATTAACAGAATTATTGGTCGAAAACGCAGGCATTATAACGGTAGGAAATCACTAAATTGATATATGAATCACGTTATCTACGCAACAAATACAAACGTTAATCTTATACAGTGATCTACGTCACATTTTCAATTGGTTTGCGCAACGGCAGGAAAAAGTGCGCAAGTATTTCGCATGATTGCAGAGGCTATTTCGTCTGGATTCTCACTACGCAACTGGCAAAGTATGTCAAAAACTAGCGCGACCCGTTCTGGACGGTTTGCCTGCCCTTGCCAACCATTGAGCGGCATATCTGGTGAATCCGTTTCGAGCACCAGTGCTTCAAGCGGTAACCGGGCAATGGCTTTACGCGTTTTTGCCGCACGGGGATAGGTGATGGTTCCCCCCACACCAATGTAATAACCGAGATCGACAAACCGCATCGCCTGTTCAAAACTACCAGAAAACCCATGAACCACACCGGTTTTGGGCAATGAGGCCTGGCGTAATAACATAGCCAGCTTGTCGTGAGTACGCCGGGAATGAAGAATAACAGGTAACTGCCAGCGTTTTGCTATTGCAAATTGCGCTTGGAGCATAGCAACCTGCTTCGGTAAGTCAGGTGTTTCACGGTAAGCATCCAGGCCGGTTTCACCCACCGCGACCACTTTTTCCGGTTGGCTGGCTAAGGCGTTATCCAATGCCTGTAAAGCGGCATCATCATGCTGTTCGATATACATGGGGTGCAGACCCAGAGCAGCATAGACAGCCGGGTAGTCCCGCGCCAAAGCAAGCACCGCGTTAAATTGCCCGGCGCTAATTGCCGGAACAATAATCTTCTCCACTCCTGCGTTCGCCGCACGCGCCAGGCTGCTTTTTTCATCGCCAGTAAACGGGGGAAAATCAAAATGGCAGTGGGTATCAATAAAGCGGTACATCAGGCGCTATCTCCCTGCTCCAGGCGGCCATCGCTGCCAAAAGTATCATCATTCGCCTGGCGAACCGGCACCACATCGTTAGCTGCCTGGCCTGGAATAATAATTTTTTGGGAAACAGGTAACGCTGCTGCAACCGGTGGTGCTGCAACTAACCATTTGGCGACGGTCGCCAGGAAATAGCGTCCACACAGACGCCCCATCTTATAATCAGCACGTAATGCAGGCAGACGGCTCCCCAGGGCCATACTTTTCAGCGCGACTGGCGGGTATATTTCAATCACATTCACCCCATCCGGTGGCGATTCAATAAATTGCTGGGTGGCGCTGTAACAGGCCTCATGGTGCTGCACCAGGTTTACCAAAGGCTGTAAGCTGCTTTCACCTAACCAGCGCTGCATCCGTTGAAACCACTGTGGCGTGTAATACATTTGCGAAGGAACAGTGCGGATAACCACTACCGTTTTTGCTCCACGGCGCACAGCTTCCTGTACCGGGATAGCATCACTAATTCCCCCGTCCTGATAACTAATGCCATTCAATGTTACGCCATTACGGTAAAAACCAGGTATCGCGCTGGAGGCACGAATCAGATCCAACCAGGTATCTGCGGCAGGAGAAAAATATTCTGGGGTGTAATCATCACTGCGGCAGGCACACAGGTAAAACCTTTTTCCCTGGTCAAACAATTTTGCCGCCTGGTCCATTGCCAGTGGCATGGTTTGCGCGGTGGAATCCACCAGCCAGTCAAGATCAATCAGGTGCCCGCCACGCACAAAGCGTACCGGGTCAAAAAATTCTCTTTGCGTGGTATAGCGGGTAATAACACGCCATGCATAGCCCCGTTGCCCACATAACCAGGACGATAAATTCTGTGCACCTGCAGAAGTACCAAAGAAATCATCAAATGGATTAAAACTGGCACGTAAAAACTCATCGAGCACACCGGCTGTAAAAATGCCGCGCTGCCCGCCCCCTTCACAAACCAGTGCCATTTTTCCTGGTTCAAAAGGTGTTAACGAGAGTGGAGAGAGATCCCCAAGTGTCACCGGAATATATTGTCCCATGGGCGGTCTGCCTGATTAGCTATACAAAAGGAATGGTCCAGACAGTAAAAAGCCAGTCGCCCGGACTGGCTCTTACTCAACCCATGTTGTACCACACTTTCCAGCTATGGACGCCGACGCCCTGTAAAAAGGCTGACCAGAAAGAGCACAATCCCGACAACAAAGACAATTTTCGCAGCCCCTGCCGCAGTCCCCGCCAGGCCGCCGAAGCCTAACGCCGCCGCAATCACTGCCACAATTAAGAAGATAATTCCCCAACGAAACATAAACGCTCCTTACCCAAAGTGAATAATGATTGCCACCGGCCAGTGCACCAGTAACACCTGGTTGGTTCGCGTCGGGCTTGCCTGAGGCAAGCCCGGGTCCGTCTGATTACTCTTACGCTTTAACTTTTAGTTCATTTTTGACACTTTTCACGCCATCAATGGCTTTAGCGATGGTTTCTGCCCGTTGTGCCTGTGCATTGTTATTCACGGTCCCCGTCAGCAGCACCACGCCCTGGGTGGTTTCCACTTTTATTTTGCGCGACGGAACAATGTCATCGGCAAGGAACTTCGCCTTAATCTCGCTGGTTGTGGCGGTATCACCGGCATAACCTTTCAGGCTCTGCGAATCACTGTCTTTCACCTGCAATTTGTCGCTGACTGACTTCACGCCATCAACACGCTGGGCGACATTCACTGCCGTTTCAGCCAGTTTCTGGCTGGTGACAAACCCACTTAGGGTCACAACGCCTTTGTCTGTGTCGACGGAGATATCGGTACTCTTGACCGAGTCGTTATTCATTAAAGCCGATTTAACTTTTGCTGTTATCGCACTATCATCCATGAAATTACCGACTTTAGTGACAGAGCTGTCGATTTTTTGTCCCGCAGAATCCGCCATAGTCTGTGCTTTAGCGGCTGTAGTGCTTTCAGCAAAAGCGGCACCACTAACCAGAACAGAACCCAACGCAATTGCCAGCAGAGAGTGAGAAATCTTGTTTGTCATGTTCATCGATTCTTTCCTTATGTTTGCTCAGTATTTGAGCCTGTGCTGGTAGTAACCAGCCGTTATTCACCCTGTCTAAAAAAAACCAACTAACGGTGAATAAATTCAATAAAAGAACAAATAATCCGCATTTAAAACCACATAGTATGTATTTGTTAGCGTTTTAAACCAGAAGTTGCTGTCAGAAGTCACTATAGTTCACTGACTTTAAAAAACGATCGGATAAACGGAAGAAACCGCTAAATCGGCCTAATTTTGGGGGTTTTTAAGAACATTCTGCGCAAAAAGCACAATGAAAGAAAGGATATAAAAAAGCCTGGCCCGCGTTAATTTCGCAGGCCAGGCTCTGGCAAAACCAGCACTCGCCGGTTGGCAAAATGCCCTGTTAGTGTTCGCGCGTTTTGCGGAATGTCACGTCAGGGTAGCGTTCCTGAGTCAGGTTGAGGTTAACCATGGTTGGTGCGATATACGCAAGGTTATCTCCCCCATCCAGCGCCAGTTGTACTTCATTTTTACGTTTAAATTCTTCGAATTTTTTCACGTCTGAGCATTCTACCCAACGGGCAGTGGCAACGTTGACTGACTCATAAATTGCTTCAACGTTGTATTCACTTTTCAGGCGGGCAACAACGACATCAAACTGCAGCACACCAACAGCACCAACAATCAAGTCATTGTTAATCAACGGGCGGAAGACTTGCACCGCACCTTCTTCAGATAACTGCACCAGCCCTTTGAGCAACTGTTTTTGCTTCAGCGGGTCGCGCAGGCGAATACGGCGGAACAATTCTGGGGCGAAGTTCGGGATCCCGGTAAACTTCATGTTTTCACCCTGCGTGAAGGTATCGCCAATCTGGATAGTGCCGTGGTTATGCAGACCAAGGATATCGCCAGGATAGGCTTCTTCAACATGAGCACGGTCGCCAGCCATAAAAGTCAGGGCATCAGAGATAACAACATCTTTGCCAGTACGTACCTGGCGTAGTTTCATCCCTTTTTCATATTTACCGGAAACAACACGCATAAACGCAACACGGTCACGGTGTTTCGGGTCCATATTGGCCTGAATTTTGAAAACAAAGCCGGTGAATTTATCTTCTTTAGCTTCAACTGTACGCGCGTCAGTCTGGCGTGGCATGGGTTTCGGTGCCCAGGCAACAAGGCCATCAAGCATATGGTCTACACCAAAGTTACCCAGCGCGGTACCGAAGAATACAGGTGTAATATCGCCACTCAGGAACAAGTCTTCATCAAACTCATTGGAAGCCCCTTTCACCAGCTCCAACTCATCGCGCAATTGCCCGGCCAGATCCTCACCTACAGCTTTATCCAGCTCAGGGTTATCCAGGCCTTTAACAATACGAACTTCCTGAATGGTGTGCCCCTGGCCACTCTGATACAAATAGGTTTCATCTTTGTACAGGTGATAAACGCCTTTAAATAATTTGCCACAACCAATAGGCCAGGTGATAGGCGCGCAGGAAATATTCAGTTCGTTTTCCACTTCATCCAGCAACTCCATTGGGTCGCGGATATCACGGTCAAGCTTGTTCATAAACGTCAGGATAGGCGTATCACGCAAGCGTGTGACTTCCATCAGTTTACGGGTACGGTCTTCTACACCTTTCGCCGCGTCAATCACCATCAGGCAGCAGTCAACTGCGGTCAGTGTACGGTAGGTATCTTCAGAGAAGTCTTCGTGCCCTGGGGTATCCAGCAGGTTAACCAGGCAATCATGATACGGAAACTGCATCACAGATGTGGTAATAGAAATCCCACGCTGTTTTTCCATCTCCATCCAGTCGGATTTGGCATGATGGCTGGAACCGCGGCCTTTCACTGTTCCCGCGGTTTGAATAGCCTGTCCGAACAACAACACTTTTTCAGTAATCGTTGTTTTACCCGCATCCGGGTGAGAAATGATGGCAAAAGTGCGGCGGCGGGCCACCTCTTGCTCGAAAGGAGACAACGTCATAATTCAGTCTTCTGTGTCAGGGCGCAAACGCTGTTCACGCCTCAAGGATTGGTAAAAATGTGCGCTATTTTACCCAACAGTCCGGGCCAGACAATCATTGTTTACACAGGCGTTGCTCCAGTTCGCTTAACGAAGCTACCTGCCAGTCTGGTGTAATCCCTTCGGGCAGGGTGCGCTGATGGCTGTTGACCCAGCAAGTTGCCAGGCCAGCATTGATTCCACCCAAAATATCGGACTCAGGTGTATCTCCAACCATTAACACACGGGCACGGGAAGGGTTTCCCATTTTATTCAATGCATAATCAAAGATGGAAGCATCCGGCTTCGCCACGCCTACTTGTTCAGAAATCACCAACAGATCGAACAAATGCGCCGTGCCTGTGCGTGCCAGGCGGCGTTCCTGCAGTGCAGTAAAGCCATTAGTGATGATGCCCATTTTTACCTTGCCATGCAGAGCGTTGAGCAGAGACATAGCACCAGGTAAAGGCGAACATATCTCCGCCATAGCATTTAAAAACGCATCATTTAATTCAGCTGGCGGTACACGCAATTTATCCGCCCAGCCTTGAAAGCGTTGATGCTGCAATTGTAACGCACTAATCGCGCCGTTTTGGTAATCCACCCACAACGGCTTATTTACAGCCTGATAATCCTGGAAATCTTCGGATGTAAACGTAACGCTATAATCCAGAAACATTCTTTGCAAACCGCTGAACGCATCAAACGTAAACAGCGTTTCATCGGCATCAAAAAGAATCCAGTCCCACTGCATGGCTTCGCTCCGTTGTTTCTCTTTTTTATTCACCCAAGCGGCAGCGCCATAACAATGGCATCCTCACGCCCGGTGGCGCAAGGATAGTAATTACTGCGCACGGTGACTTCGTTAAAACCTAATTGCTCATATAAAGCGCGGGCGCCCTGGTTTGATGCCCGAACCTCCAGCCACAGCGTGAGTACATCACTTTTTTCCAGCGCTGCAATCAGGTGCTCAAGCAATTCACGCCCCAGCCCTTTACGTTGCATGGAAGGGTCAACAGCAATATTGAACAGTGTTGCTTCGTCCAGCACAACCTGCGTGATGGCAAAGGCCGCCAGTTGCCCATCCACCCATAAGCCATAGTTGCGATACCGCTCACCCTGGTTACTGATAAGCGTTTTTTCACTCCATGGGAAAGCGTGGCTGCGTTGTTCTATCGCCCAGGCGGCTGCGAGGTCAGTTGGCGTCAGGGAAGAGATCGTGTTCATGTTGGCAAATTTGTTTCCACAGCGCCCGGCGCGCCTGGTGGTCCTGATAAAGTTCATCCAACCCGGGAGAGGATAAGTTGACGCCAGGCTGCGCGGCAGGGCACGGAGCGCCCAACCACCAGATATGGCAGCAGCTACCAGACGGCAACATGTCTACCTTTTCTGGGGATAACAACATGACCTGTTCTGCAGAGAGTTGCAAACCACGCAGAACATCCTGAATAAAAGGGTTGTGCAATTCCGGCAATGGCCGGGCAACTATCAATAATCGCACCGCAGACGGTACTGTGATAGCAACCTCACCTTGCAGCACACCGGGGCGGCGTAGCACCCATTGGGTAATGCCCAGTTGCTGAAGTTGCCAGTCTCGTCGGGATGTCATGCGTAGCCTTGTTTCTCGTCAGAAGGGCGCAAATATAGCAAATCCGTCGTATCTGCGCCAACAAACCACTATAATCACGCCTCAGAATATTAAGGAGACAGTTAATGCCAGCGTATACCCCTGCCAGCGAAGTTCTGCTGCGCAACAGTGATGATTTTCAGGACAGCCATATTTTGTTTGCAGGTGATCTGCAAGACATGTTGCCCGCGCAGCTTCCCTGTGCCTCTGCCAGGGTATTTACTCAACAATATCATCACTGGCAACAGCTAAATGCACAGATGGGCGAGCAAGCGAGCTGGGGGATGTATGCCGAAGCCGAACAGGTTGCTGGCTGCGATACGCTGATTTATTACTGGCCGAAAAATAAGCCAGAAGCACATTACCAGTTAATGAACTTGCTGGCACTGCTTCCCGTTGGCAGTCATGTTTTTGTTGTGGGTGAAAACCGTAGCGGAATCCGCAGTGCGGAACAAATGATTGCCGCATTTTGCCCATTAACCAAAGTTGACAGTGCTCGCCGTTGCGGTCTTTACCATGGCCAGTTGGAAAAGCAGCCGGCATTCTCTCCTGATACCTGGTGGGGCGAGTACCAGGCCGATGGTATTACGGTGAAAACCCTGCCGGGCGTGTTCAGCCGTGACGGGCTGGACTCAGGCAGCCAACTGCTACTGTCCACCTTTACTCCGCACACGAAAGGCAAAGTGCTTGATGTCGGCTGTGGTGCGGGTGTACTGGCCGTATCACTGGCGGAACATTCACCGAAAGTACGCCTGACATTATGTGATGTCAGCGCTGCAGCAATTGAAGCCACTAAAGCCACGTTGCTTGCTAATGAAGTGGAAGGCCAGGTTCTGGCCAGTAATGTTTTTAGTGACATCCAGGGTCGGTTCGACATGATAATCTCTAACCCACCATTTCATGATGGCATTCAAACCAGTCTGGATGCAGCGCAACAGTTAATCCGCGGCGCAGCGCGCCACCTGAATATCGGTGGAGAGTTGCGCATTGTTGCCAACGCTTTTCTGCCTTACCCCAAGGTGCTGGATGAGACTTTTGGCAGCCATGAAGTCATTGCGCAAACCGGGCGTTTTAAAGTCTATAGCGCCATACTGCGGCGTCCTGGTAAAAAATAACGCAAAGTGCGGGGATTACTGGTGCCGTTTTTTACATCATTCAGAAAAGCGGCATGTAATTAACAGTTGACGAATAGCAGAAAACCACTAGAATGCGCCTCCGTGGTTACAACACTTTCATGTGTTGATGGTATGCGAAGGTGGCGGAATTGGTAGACGCGCTAGCTTCAGGTGTTAGTGTCCTTTCGGACGTGAGGGTTCAAGTCCCTCCCCTCGCACCAATAATCACATATATCGTTCGCACTGCGCGAAGGTGGCGGAATTGGTAGACGCGCTAGCTTCAGGTGTTAGTGTTCTTACGGACGTGAGGGTTCAAGTCCCTCCCCTCGCACCAATGCGAAAACGATATCTCTCTTACTGTGCGAAGGTGGCGGAATTGGTAGACGCGCTAGCTTCAGGTGTTAGTGTCCTTTCGGACGTGAGGGTTCAAGTCCCTCCCCTCGCACCAGTTCCTTGTATCCCCTTTTCTGTTTTATTTCTTCTTATTTGTTTCCACTCTCCAGCCCGTTTCGTTCTGTAGCAAAGCGTATCACTCACGATATTTTATACATGCTGCTCAAGGCAAAACCGGCCAGACCATCATAGCTTTTAGCAACAACATAACACCACTTCCCAAAGCCAAAGCAGAAGAGATCAAAATAAAATGCCGCAGGCGCGGATGCCACAACATTGCCGCCGTGCTCAATAAAGCCACAACGGTTAACACTCGCCATAACGAAAATGACAGGCCAATAAATGCCAGGCAGAGAATCACTCCCCCCACCAATATCACGCCCCAGGCGCCTTCAAAACGCTTGTGCATCACTTCCCCAATTCAGACAGACAATTGATAAAGAATATCATATGCTAATGATTATTATTTTCAATTAAATCTTATGTTTCTAAAATCAAAATACTGTATTGTGAAAATGGCAAACCAGGCCGGGGTGACAGATTATTCTTAAGATGATAAATTGAACGATTGTACATAACACTCATCCGACCTCATTCTGGCAGTGCTTATCTCTCAGAAAATGTTGGGATATAACTCAAGCAATATCATTGATATTGCAATATATTTTATTCTTACCACTGATTTATATGACGACACCATCATGGCAAGGCCTGATGAAAGAAAAATATCAACTTTCATTACGCCTGTTTTTGCTTCTGAACTCGCTGAGCTCACTTTATTGCATGCTCAACCCAGTAGCCAACAAAGTGCATATTATTGTGCGCACCCCAGTTGCAATGATTTTCATTGGCAGTGTCTTTTTGCTTATAACAAATTTAAAAAACAAAAAATTATACATTCATATAAATATCATCTCACTGATATTTGGCGTTTTTTGGGCGTGGAATGCCGTACTGACACAACATGCATTACAATCCACAGATCTTGAATGGTTTATGGTTACATTGCTGGCCGTCTTATTTATTGGGGCGCTTGCGTTCATCAATAACTTAATCAGTTTCCTGCTACATTGTCTGCCCACAACATTGACTATATTGATTCTTTCCAAAGGGGAATACTGGGTACCCGTTTTGTTTTCCTTCGCATTGCCAACAATGGGTATTGCCATTCACCAGGTTATTAAGCAGCGTAATGACCGTTTTATTCTGAGCCTGCTCAATACCCTGGAAGCAGAAAAAGAAACCCTGATCGACCTCAGTATGATAGACCCTCTAACTGGGTTGTATAACCGGCGTGGTTTTGAAAACCGCACAGAAAACGCCTTAACAGACACCTCTTCTGTGCACACGTTATTACTGCTGGATATCGACCACTTCAAAGCCTATAACGACCATTACGGTCATATGATGGGGGATCAGGCGCTAACTCGAGTTTCTGCAGCCATTCGCGATGCCGTTCGTTCCAGAGATATTGTGGGGCGCTATGGTGGTGAGGAATTTATGGTGTTGCTGGTTAATACAACGCCACAGCAAGCCAACGAAACAGCAGAGCGCATTCGCCAGCGGGTTTACGATCTCTCCATACCGCATATGTTTAATGAAAGTGTCGCCACCAATGTGACTATCAGTATTGGTTCGTCACAAGTCAAAAATAACGATATGGAAACAGCCCTGAGCCAGGCTGATCAGGCGCTCTACAGCGCTAAAAACCTTGGGCGAAACAATATATTGTCCTTTGACGTTTGGAGCGCAGCCTGATGCACATAATGGCTGTGCTTGTGTGCATTACGCTTCACGGTTAGTATTGGCAATCATTATCATTAATATTTGCATTTCTTGTCACTATGGCCTATTTCGCGTTCCGCCAACCAGAAAAAGAGTGGGAACAGGTTCCCCGTTTTTTCCCCCGCACCTTGTCAGACAAGGTAAAGGCAACGTTTACACGCCATAGCCCATGGTTTAATGACTTTATTTTTCCGGCGTCCCCTCCACCGGCGGATACACTGACACTGGCTCAGTGGTCACAACCAGCGGAACTGTCCATACTACTGGCCCGCTATGCGACACATTGTTACCGCGACGAACCAGAGCGAAAACAAGAAAATAAACCCCTGCTCTCCCTATGGGCCCAGTGGTACACCGGCCTGTTGGTTCCCCCTTTAATGCTGGCACAACTCACCATGCCACAACCTATTGATCTCTCCCCTGAACGGGTATCTGTGCGCTTTCATGAAACAGGCCGGGCAGAAAAATTTTGGTTGGATGTTCAGCCCACTCATAACGATGCACCACAAGATGCCATTGCCCGCATAGAAGACCTGATAGAAACCGCGATTACTCCAGTGGTTTCCACTCTGGAATCAACTGGCCATATCAACGGTAAGTTAATCTGGAGCAACCTGGGTTACATCGTTAACTGGTTTCTTAACCAAATGAGCCAATTCCACCCCTTGGGTGAGTTGGCAGAATTACACCAACACTGTTTCCTCTCGCCTCAATTGCGTAGCGGCCGCGCGAACCCGCTGTTTCGCACCATGCTGGAACGCGAAAAACAGTGGGTTCGCCGTACATGCTGCCAACGTAACCGTCTGCCAGGCGTGCAACAATGTGGGGATTGCACACTTAAGTAACCGCACAGATTCAGGTGAGCGCTGTGTACATTTTTTACTCCAGGCATATTCCCGTTTCTCAAAGCCATATCGGGTGGCATAGTGATTGTGCAACAGCACACTGTTGGGGAACGACTCTCTCTTGCGTATTTATCGCATTAAAAATTTCAGCCAGGAGAAAATAATGAGCTTGCAGTCAGTACGGCAATTTTTTGCAGATAATGCCCCGGATATTAGCATCATTGAGCTGGACCAAAGTACAGCAACGGTTGCACTTGCCGCCGCCGCACATCAGGTTGAACCCGGGCAGATAGCCAAAACATTGTCACTGAAAGTCAAACAGGATGTGATTTTAATTGTGGCAAAAGGCGATGCCCGCCTGGATAACAAAAAACTTAAAGCTGCATTCGTTGCTAAAGCCAAAATGCTTAACAGCGATGAAGTGGTCACCTGGACAGGCCATCCCGTTGGCGGTGTCTGCCCATTTGGGCTGGAACACCCACTCCCTGTTTATTGCGACGTGTCACTGAAAGCCTATACCGAGGTATTACCTGCTGCAGGTGCCATTCACAGCGCGGTACGCATTTCCCCTGAACGCCTTGCTGACCTGACTCAGGCTACCTGGGTGGATGTCTGCCAAAGTGAAACACCTGCTGCTGAATAACCCGTGGCACAAACCTGGCACCAGCAAAAATGGGCCACGAAGGCCCATTTACAGAAAAACAGCCACAGAACGCTTGAATGCAGACAACCGCAAGGCCTCACAATTCAGTAGAAAGCTCCCCTTTTCCTGCGTCACTGTTAATCCATGCATACATATCGGCATTACTTCTCAGGGATAAACGGCGTAATGCACTCCGTTTCTGAGCACTAATCGTTTTATTGCTTTTTTGCAGGACATTTGCCACCTGGTTCACCCCAAGCCCACGCCCAAGCAAGCGCAAAACACGTTTTTCAGATGCTGTCAGCTTATGCTGCTCCTGTGGAGGTTGTGCAACAGCATCCATTTCAGCAGCAACCCTGGAATCCGCCGAGAAATACATACAATCCATAAATGGGTGCAGCAAATTGACCAGTTCAGTTTCAGGAACAAGTAGAGGGATTAAATGGATATTAGGTAAACCATGCCATTTTTCATATTGTTGTTCGTCAGCAGAGATCAACATAACCCACTGACATTTTTGCCCGCTGTGCACACTTTCCAGATAATGATAATAAATATCATCACTGTAGTTTTCATCGGAAAGATCACAAAAAATAACATCATTATTAACAGCAATACTCGCCTGAGTATCACGTGTAACATCACAGACTCTCAGGTTAATATTATTGAAATTTCTTAAAATTAACGTTTCAATTCCAGAAGCGATTATCGCTGAACGGCTGATAATGGCACCTTCTTTATAGCTTCCTGCTGTCATCTTTTGCTCCTGTTAAAATCTGACCGCTATACCCTTCGGGATTGTCTGGGCTGGCACACGGATTTTCCCACGTTTTACTGGCAAAAACCGATGGTAGTTAACTCTTATAATCAATAAATTAAGTTGGATTTAGGGTAATCCAGAGGGGGAATCTCTCTGGAAACCGAATTACGCTAAGTGCAGACCTATATACATTGAATAGAAAATACAAAAATTTAAAAAACTAAAGGTACATTCAAATAAAAAACCTGTTCAGATGAACATTACGGTTATAGTTTCATGCTATACATGAATAAATCCTAAACATCAGGCAATATGTAGCAAGTGAATACAACCAGAACGTACCATAATTATAACACGGCAAGATTACGCAAATAATTAATAGCCAGGATGAAAAAAATATTGATGGAATATTCCTGGCTATCAACATTAAAAAGCAAAGCAATCGTTAATGCAAAGTTAAAGAAATCAAACATTCATGCAACAAAGTGCCTTATCTGGCACGTTAGACCTCTCCCTTTTTATCTATCCTGCCTATGACTCCGTCTGAAAAATGTTCACCTGGCTATTTCCTATTGATGAGTAAATATTTTAAATTGGATAAAGGTTGAACGGGGTCCCTTCTCACTAAAAGCGCTTCTGCGACATAAGCCAGATAACACCCTCGACATCTTGCGCGGTATGCCGTTCACCACAGAAAGCATGATGTACTGCGTGCGCATTTGCTGCGCGCTTTTATCTCTACGTTTATTTTTGGCAGGTCTGAAAATGGAAGCAATAGCGGTAAAACAGCGTGAAGTCACTCGCTTGTGTATTCAGTGTGCACTGTTCCTGCTCCAGCATGGCGCTGAAAGCGCACTGGTTGAAGAACTGTCCGGTCGTCTGGGTAAAGCCCTGGGGATGGATAGCGTGGAAAGCGCAATCTCTGCCAATGCGATTGTCCTGACGACTATTGTTGATGATCACTGCCTGACATCAACACGTAAAAATATTGACCGTGGGATCAATATGCACGTTGTTACCCAGGTACAACACATTGTCATTATGGCGGAACACAAGCTGCTGGATGATAAAGACGTCAGGCGCCGGTTTGCACATATCCGCCCATTACGTTACCCCCGGTGGCTAGTGGTCCTGATGGTGGGGCTCTCCTGTGGGTGTTTTTGCAAACTTAACAATGGCGGGTGGGATGGGGCTTTTATCGCCTTCATTGCCAGCAGTGTAGCCATGTTTGTTCGCCAGGTTCTCACTCACCGCCATTTTCACCCACAGATTAACTTTTGCATCACCGCTTTTGTTGCGACAACGCTTTCCGGGTTGTTGCTGTCCACGCCGCTTTTTCGCCACACATCCACCATTGCCATGGCTGCCAGTGTTTTATTGTTAGTACCGGGATTTCCTCTGATTAATGCTGTTGCTGATATGTTCAAAGGCCATATCAATACCGGCCTGGCTCGCTGGGCCATGGCAAGCCTGCTTACACTTGCGACCTGTATTGGTGTGGTCACGGCGCTGGCACTATGGGGGTTACGCGGATGGGCATAGTGACATTTTTACTGAACCTGCTTCAGGATATGGCGCTGGCCTCCATTCCGGCAGTCGGCTTTGCCATGGTGTTCAATGTGCCTTTGCGGGCATTACCTTACTGCGCTTTACTGGGTGCAATTGGCCATGGAGCCAGGTTTGTACTGATGCACTTTGGTGGCAACATTGAGTGGAGTACATTTCTTGCATCCATTCTTGTTGGTTGCATTGGGATCCAGTGGTCGCGCTGGTATTTGGCCCACCCCAAAGTCTTTACGGTTGCAGCCGTCATCCCTATGTTTCCAGGGATTTATGCCTACACGGCGATGATATCCGCCGTAAAACTGAGCCACTTCGGTTACACAGAACCACTGATGATAATGCTGGTAACCAATTTCCTGAAAGCTGCATTTATTGTAGGTGCGTTATCGATTGGCTTATCCCTGCCAGGCCTATGGCTGTACCGTAAACGCCCGCGGGTGTAACCCTGTAACCCGCGTTTTCGGCTCCCGCCACAAGCTACAAAATTGAACTACGCTGTATGTGGCTTGAGTGAAATAAAAAATAACTTGCAATTAAATAGTGCACTATTTAAATTAGTCACAGAGCAAGACTGAACTGCCACACGCAGAACGTCACCATTGCGCCTTAAGGCACCTATTCTTATAGGTAATCTCCTGCGCCATTTCAGTCTCAATTTAATTACCACCGATTAAGTCGCTCGCGACTTAATCGTGAAACACACAAAGGAGTCGACATGTCTTTAGAACAAGTGGTTTACCGGGCAAAAGCAAAAGCCACCGGGGGCCGTGACGGCCGCGCTGTTTCATCTGATGGTGTACTGGATGTCAAACTGGGTGTGCCAAAAGAGATGGGCGGGCTCGGTGGTGAAGTTACCAACCCTGAGCAGCTTTTTGCTGCCGGTTACTCTGCATGCTTTTTGGGTGCCATGAAATTCGTCGCTGGCCGCGATAAAATCGCCCTGCCCAAAGAAGCTTTTATTGAAGGTGAAGTCGGTATTGGTCCAATTCCTGATGGTTTTGGGATTGAAGCAAAGCTGAATATCCACCTGCCGGGCATGGACAGCGCTGAAGCCAAAAAACTGGTTGATGCCGCACATATCGTCTGCCCTTATTCTAATGCCACTCGCGGTAACATTGATGTCACGCTGAATATCATTAACTAAGCGTTGTTGCCCCGGCAACCAGGCCGCTATGCGGTCTGGTGCTACCCGTTTTGCTCGCCATGCTGATATCCCCACTGCTTTCCTTTCAATCTGTCCCGCAGGTTATGCTACTATCTGCTGGTATGTTCCCGTTCTTTTTTGCCTGAAAAGGCACAGTCAAATTCAGCTTTGAGATGGTGTTATGTCTTCCAGAACGCTTACCCAGGATGTTATCGGTCTTGATCAATTTAATGATGACCCGCTTTCTGCTCTGAAGCAGGCGGAAAACGGCGCGATTGCTGTTTTTCATAACAACCGCCCTGCTTTCTATGCGCTGACACCGGAAAGACTCGCTGCGCTGCTGGCCATTGAAGCGGCTCAGCAACAACCAGCAACCGGGGCTGATATTGCTTTAGATGACTCACTGTTCAGTGACACACCTTTACCCGCAGGCCCGGTTCCCCTTGGGAAATTTGCCATGTATTCAGGCTGGGCTCCGGATACCGACTTTCTCCGCCAGGCTGCATTGTGGGGCATTATTTTAGCCACACCTGTAGCGGCAGAAGAGCTGGCTGCGTTCACATCATACTGGCAGGCAGAAGGGAAAGTGTTCCACCATATTCAATGGCAGCAAAAACTGGCCCGGCACCTGCAAATCAGCCGCCAGGCTAACGGCAGCCAGTCACGGCGTGATATTTCGCAAATATCGCGCCCAGATGAAAGCATTCCTGACGGTTTCCGGGGGTAATGATGGTGAAAAAAGCAACCGACATTCTCTCCCGGGTAAAGCGTCATATCCCTGATGGTGTTCGCCCGGCATTTACTACGGCCCAAGAGTGGCACCAGTGGCAACTAGAGCAAGGACGCCTGCGCTCACAAGCACTTGCCCGTGAAAACCAGGCAATGAAGATGCAACGCACATTCAAACGCTCGGGCATTCGCGAACTACATATTAATTGCTCATTTGATAATTACCTTGTCGAGTGCGAAGGGCAGGCACTGGCACTAATGCGTGCACGTAAATATGCCGATGAATTCGAGGGAAACATAGCCAGTTTTGTTTTTTCTGGCAAACCGGGCACGGGGAAAAATCACCTGGCAGCGGCGATTTGTAATGCATTGTTATTACACGGTAAATCAGTACTCATTATCACCGTTGCAGATATTATGTCGGCCATGAAAGGCACCTTCAGTGAAGGGGCTGAAACAACCGAAGAACGCCTGATAGAAGACTTAAGCCGGGTTGACTTACTGGTTATTGATGAAATTGGTGTCCAGACAGAATCACGTTACGAAAAAGTCATTATTAACCAAATCGTTGACCGCCGTTCTTCATCAAAAAGGCCAACGGGTATGCTGACTAACCTGAATATAAACGAGATGAACCAGCTACTTGGTGAGCGTGTCATGGACCGTATGCGCCTTGGCAACAGCCTGTGGGTTATTTTTAATTGGGACAGCCACCGCAGCCGGGTAACCGGTAAAGAGTACTAAAATCCGAATTATCGGGCAGCCAGCGGTACTGCCCGAAATCAGGTTTATACTAAGGCCACAGTTTATTACTCGATTTACCTGACAGGCCTTTCTTATGAGCGTAAAACAACCTTTCGTTATCTCTCTTGCCCTAATCTGTGGGCTGGCATCCACGGCCGCCAGCGCAGTAAATCTGCAGCAACTCTCCAGCTCTGCCGAGCAAATGATGGGCAGCAACACAAGCACCAGCAGCACGTCTTCACTCACCAGCCTTCTGGGTAGCAGTAACGCCCTGAGTGCGGGGAATATGAACAATGCGGCGGGAATACTTCAGTATTGTATGAAACAAAAACTGGTGAATGTAACCTCAGCAGATAATGTTAAAAATCAGTTGCTTAATAAACTCGGGTTGGAAAACCAGAGCAGTACCAGCACTTCACAGGATTACCAACAAGGGCTGGCTGGCCTGCTGAACAGCAAAGATGGTCAACAAGTTAACCTGGATTCGCTAGGCAACTCGGAACTGGGTAAAAAGGTGAAAACAAAAGCCTGTGATTTGGTACTAAAACAAGGCAACAGCTTTATCTCTTAACTATTTGTAAAATAATAAAAAAGCGCAGAAATCTGCGCTTTGAGTCTGATGACAAACCTCATGCCTGCACAGAACAAGAGGATGTCGCCCAATAAAAAACAGGAAAATCAATGAATTGATTTTCGGCTGCTCACTAAAAAGAAGGAAAAACCACGCTTTTTCCTTCTTTTTCATCAATCTGAAGCGCAGAAATCTGCGCTTTTTTTCTACCTGAAAGCTATTTTCCCTGAAGCATCAGCGTCGTTTCACACGATGCCGCACGCGATCCGTGTCCAGCGTTCTCTTGCTAATTTCTCGGTAATGTTTGAAAAAACAAAACATTACCAAAGCCAATAGCCCCGCAAGGCTAATAATATATAACCACATAAAGGTATCCACGATTGCTGTGCGGAAGGAAGGGCAAATTTCCCCAAGAAATTTGCAGTAATGTAGCATGGACACCTTTCAGATTATCCTGAGGAAATTCTGAAAATCATTAAAAATTAACATGATATATTGCTACAAAAGATCAGACAAAGTCGCACAAATCAGTATTAATCGCTAAAAAACCACGTCTTTTGGTGGATGAATCCAGAATAAAGCACTGCATCGCAATAAAGTTTCTTGGGTAAATCACTAAGGGAAGTCTGAAGTTTTCCTATTTCATGACAACTCCGCACACGCATTGAAAAAACCTATTACAACAGCACATTTTTGTTGCAGAAAAATTGCACGGCGTATTAACTCAAGCTAGATTAGTCTGCCCAAGATTGTTGCTCGCTTTAAGAGCGCTGGGGTATTCAGATGAGGAACACGTAGTGTCAGAAGTAATCTCGTTTTTTCTGTTTATTGCATCTATTACTATTTATGCGTGGAAAGCAGGCCGCCATACATGGTGGTTTATCTGTACGCTAGTGGTACTCATTGTCTTTGTTTTGCTGAATATTGTTCTCTATGCCAGTAATTATTTCACCGGTGAAGGGATCAACGACGCTGTACTGTACACACTTACCAGCAGCCTCACCGGGGCGGGCATACACAAATACATCCTGCCGGGTATTGCGCTAGTTGCGCTACTCGCCTGCGTATTTTTCGGGTTATCCTGGCTATTACGCAGGCGTAAATACGCCCCACACCATCGCGGTTACAGCCTGCTGGCGTTAATACTGGCGCTGGCCTCCGTTGATGCCAGCCCGGCATTTCACCAATTATCCGAACTGGTGAAATCACAATCCCGTCAGGGGGATCCTGATTTTGATGTCTACTACAAAGAACCCAACAAAACGATTCCCGCACCTCACCTGAATTTGGTGTACATCTATGGTGAAAGCCTTGAGCGCACGTATTTTGACAACGAAGCCTTCCCCAACCTGACACCTGAACTGGGTGCAATCAAACAAGATGCCATTGATTTCAGCAAAACAGGGCAGTTACCGGGTATGGATTACACCATTGCGGGCATGGTGGCCTCACAATGCGGCATTCCACTTTTTGCACCGTTTGAAGGCAACTCATCGGCCTCAATGTCCACTTTTTTCCCGCAAAATATCTGCCTTGGCGACATTCTGAAAAACTCTGGCTATGAAAACTACTTCATGCAGGGTGCTAATTTACGTTTTGCTGGCAAAGACGTTTTCCTCAAGTCTCACGGTTTCGACCACCTCTACGGCTCTGAAGAACTCAAGCAGAGAGTCAGTGATCCGGCTTATAAAAATGACTGGGGTTACTACGACGATACTGTCCTGGATGAAGTGTGGAAGCAGTTTGTCACGCTATCCAGCCAAAACAAACGCTTCTCCCTGTTTACTCTGACAGTAGATACACATCACCCCGATGGGTTTATTTCCCGCTCATGCACACGCCGCAGCTATAAAATAGATGGCAAAGAAAACCAGTCTTTCAGTGCGGTTACCTGCAGCCAACAACATGTCGCCGCGTTAATTGAAAAAATCAAAGCTTCTCCCTGGTTCAAAAACACGGTAATCGTGGTGTCTTCAGACCATCTGGCAATGAAGAATACCGCCTGGCCTTATCTCAATAAGCAAGACAGAGAAGATCTGTTTTTCATTATTCGGGGTGATAAACCCACGCAACAACTGGTTTCCGTGAAACGTAATCCCATGGATAACGGCGCAACCGTGTTGGATATTTTAGGTGGTGACAATTACCTCGGCTTAGGGCGTAGCAGTCTTTCCGGGCAGTCGCTCTCTTCTGTCTTTTTAAACATGAAAGATAAAGTTCTTGCCTGGAAACCGGATGTTATCCGCTTGTGGAATTTCCCAACACATATCGACACATTCAATATTGATAAAGAAAAAAACACGATAAGCTTTTCTGGCAGCACTTTCCGCCTGCCTTTACTGCTGCGTGTTTCCGACAAGAAAATCGAACCCTTACCTGAAAGTGAGTATTCGGCACCATTGCGTTACCAACTGGCCGACTTCGCACCGCGGGATAACTTTATTTGGGTGGACACCTGTTACAAAATGGCGCGGCTGTGGGACCAACCGCTCGCGCTCTCCAGCGACTTGTGCGTAGCTCAGGGCCAACTGGGGGGCAAACAACAAGTTCAGGCGGTAAACACCCAGGCCTGGCAAGGCAAGGCCCATTTCTCAGAAACAGTCATCGATATGGCTCGTTACCAGCAAAATGTCGATAAACTAAAAATTGTCGATAACGATATCCGCTACAAAGCCGACAGTTTTATCTTCAATGTTGCAGGTGCGCCAGAAGAAGTAAAAAGCTTCACGGGTATCTCTCGCCCGGAATCATGGGGGCGCTGGTCTAATGCCAATATTTCCCCTGAGGTAAAAATTGAATATACCCAGCCACTGCCATCCCACTTTGATGTAGTCATTAAGGCCAAAGCGTTTGGACCAAATATCAACCAGCCAATTCCGGTGCGCGTTGGTAACCAGGAACAAATGCTGACAGTTGGCAATACGCCTGTCACCACCACGTTAAGGTTTGATAACCCAGGCAACAGCAATACGTTAACCATTACACCGCCTGCGCCACAGGAATCCAACATGGACAATATTCTGGGGCACTCGCCGCGTAAATTAGGGGTTGGTCTGATAAGCGTGGAAATTGTCCCGGTTTCCACGCCACCGTTATCCTGAACAGGCTGAGCAAGGGCCTTGGGCCCTTGTCAGATTGATGAAATTGATAAAAAAGAAGGGAAAAGCGTGGTATTCCCTTCTTTTATTGCCTGTGTCACGGCCCACAAATCTGGTTCCGCCCGGCGGATTTAGCCTGGTACAGGTTGGTATCCGCCTGCTGTACCCAGTCATCCATAGAGGCGTACTCTGGCCTCCAGGGTGCCACACCAATACTGACCGTAAATGAAATGGAAACCGTATCCCAAGTGAAGGTATAAGCTGCAATTGCGGCGCGTAACCGCTCCATCGCCTGGCAGGCTTCCCGTGTGGTCACATCTCGCAGCAACACGATAAACTCTTCTCCCCCCAGGCGAGCCACCAGGTCCGTTCCCCGTGTATGGGTTTCCAGCAAACGAGCCAACTCCTGCAATAACGCATCACCTGCCAGGTGGCCATACTTATCATTTATCCGCTTGAAGAAATCCACATCAACCAGGGCAAGACAATGTCGCGACATCCCTTGTGAGGGCAAACCAAGCTCGGGCAAGGCATGTAATGACTCAAAGAAAGCATTACGGTTTGGCAGCCTGGTTAACCCATCGTGAGTGGCATTAAACCGCAACATGGATTCCATCTCAGAACGTTTATCCTCAAGGCTGCGGGCATGGATAAGCGTACCCAGGGTAGTCACTATCGGAGTTAATTGAGCAATCAGTTCATCGTCCATTCCCTGTGGGCGGTTAGCCAGAGCAATCATGCCAATAGGTTGCTGATTGAACACAATGGGAATCCCGAGGAAATTATGCAAAGGAGGATGTCCGGGAGGAAAACGCCGTTTGCCCGGATAAGCAGGAATATCATTAACACACATGGTTTTATTGTGCGTAATGACCCGGCCAAAGATGTTATCCAGCCGGTGAAAAATCAAGGCGTTATTCGCCTGCATCTGTTCATTAAACCACTGGGTAACAGAGTCATCCCACGAAATATTCGAAATCGCCGGAATGTGTAAAGATAATACGCCCTCGGTGTCCTGCACAATGCCAATAAAACCAAATTCACACTGCGTCATATCCAGTAGTGGGGTAAAAACATGGTCACAAGCAGAAGCCAGGTCGTGATCGTGCAAAAAACGGTTCTGTGCATCCAGTAAAATATCCAGTAGCGCACGTTGCTGAACCATTTTCTTCTCATTCGAGACATATTCAGTAATGTCGTGCGCATACTTCACTATCCGGCACAACCGCCCTTCGGAATCAAAGATAGGGTTATAGTTAGCCTGAATCCATAGTGGCTGGCCGTTCTTACAAATCCGTTGAAACCGCCCTTTCCAGCACTCTCCACGGCGTAACGCTTTCCAGAAACGCTGGTAGCCATTAGTTGACACTTCATCTTTGGCACACAAAAAAGCATGATGCCGGCCAACTAACTCGCGTTCACTGTACCCGGTCATTGCCAGATAATTGTCATTGGCGCACAAAATAAAACCGTTACTATCAAATTCAATGACTCCCTGAGCACTGTCCAGTGCCTGCAGGCGGGCATGGTATTCCACATACATCAGTTTTTCCTGAGTGATGTCCATTGCCATCATCAGAATACTTTGCAATTCATTATCTTGATTAAGTACAGGTGAATAAGATGCATGCAGCCACACGACACAATCATCATGATGGCAACGTTTAAATTCCCCACAAGTAATATTTCCGTCCAGTACGTCCTGCCAGAAAACATCACCACGGCCATGACTTAATACAAATTGCGAATGGTTAATATTCACCAGTTCGCCAGCATGAGAAAAACCCATTAAAAGAGCAAACTGTTGATTCGCTGAAATAACATTACCAGACAAATCAAATTCAGCCATTGCCCAGCCACCATCAAGCAATAGCTGTCTTGATTCCCCAAAGGAAACAATATGTTGTTCAAAGCTGGAATGCTGTGTAGTCATCATTGTTATGCCTAAAAGTATTACTTAAGCAAAATAAACAGGTTCAAGGCTCATTACCCATAAAGGGTTATTTTTCTTTCACCGGGCATTTTTAATTGAGTATGGTTTAAAATTGTATTCGTGCCACTTTGTCTGTTTTATTAAAAAACAATCTCATTCTCTCGGGCTCTGCCCGGCACGTTGACTATGCCGGAAAGTCAGTGCAACAGAGTCAGGGCATTCATATACACCTGCAAGGTGAATGAATAAGATGATAACTGCTATGCTCATTTTATCTTTGAGCCATGAGAAAACCGTCATGACAACAACGATTGCAATGTTACGTGAAACCCGCCCATTGCTGGATGACCTTGCCGCAATGAAAGAGACCGTTTGGTACAACCCGGAGATAGTCACGGCAGAAGAAGGCCTGCATTACAGCGGACTTGCCCGCAGAGATGTACAGGGTGCAGAACAACGGCTGGCGCGTTTTGCTCCCTGCCTGAAGCAGTTATTCCCGGAAACGGCAGCCTCCGCAGGTATTATTGAATCAGAATTGGTTGCCACACCCGCACTTCAGGCTGCTCTTAACCAGAAATATGGCCACGCCATTCCCGGCAAAGTCATGCTAAAAAAAGACTGCGACCTGCCCATAGCCGGTTCAGTGAAAGCACGAGGTGGCATTTATGAAGTGCTCACCTGGGCAGAACACCTGGCTTTCCGCACAGGCTTGCTCAACCCTCATGACGACTACAGTAAACTCGACAGCGACGTAGCCCGGCAGTGTTTCAGCGATTATGAAATCGCCGTCGGCTCCACGGGAAACCTCGGGCTGTCGATTGGGCTGATGGGGAAAAAACTGGGGTTCCGTGTCACCGTTCATATGTCTGCCGATGCAAAAGCATGGAAAAAAGCGCGGCTGCGTGAATGTGGTGCCAACGTTATCGAATACCAGGATGATTACAGCGTGGCAGTCAGCAAGGGCCGGGAAGCGGCCAAACTCCACGAGCACACGTTATTTGTTGATGATGAACACTCACGCACACTGTTTTTGGGTTATGCCGTCGCTGGCGAACGCTTGAAGAAACAGTGTGATGAACAAGGCATTATTGTGGACCAGGACCATCCACTGTTTGTCTACCTGCCATGTGGTGTAGGTGGCGCACCGGGCGGTATCAGCTTTGGGTTGAAACTGGCATTTGGCGATAACGTTCACTGTTTTTTTGCCGAACCCACACATTCACCCTGCATGTTTCTTGGCGTATATAGCGGCTTGCATGACCAAATAAGTGTGCAAGATATCGGCCTTGATAACCATACCGTCGCTGATGGGCTGGCTGTTGGCCGTGCATCTGGTTTTGTTGGCAAAACCATGGCTCGCATGATTTCAGGGTATTACACCCAGTCTGACGAAACGCTGCTCGCTCTGCTAGGTGATGTCTTCCGCCATGAAAATATTTTTCTCGAACCTTCCGCTGCAGCAAGCGTTTCTGGCCCATGGGTGACCGCAGCTGAAAGTGCAAAATCTTTCAGTGCGCAACAACTGGCAGGTGCCACCCATATTCTTTGGGCGACAGGCGGCGGCATGGTTCCACAAGCGGAACGCGAAACGTTGCTACTCCAGTCCGGGCAATAAATAACCGCAGGCCCGCGTATCTGCGGGCCTGAACTCAGGCTGGGTTAAGGTTCTGCAACACAGCAATGCAACGTGCAGTCACCTCTTCAACAGGCGCATTCACCTCTACAGCAAACACATCAGGTTCATCATCCTGGGGCTCTTCCAGCGTGGCAAACTGGCTTTGCAATAAAGCAACTGGCATAAAATGCCCTGCCCTGCCAGCCATGCGCGAGCGAATGGTTTCATAATCGCCTTTAAGCCACAGGAAGATAATATTCGGGCTGCCTTCACGTAATTTATCGCGGTAAATTCTTTTTAACGATGAACAAACAATAATACCCACTTCATTTTTCTTATAAAGACTATAAGAAACATCGTTTAGCCTTGCTAACCAAGGGAAACGATCATCATCATTTAACGATTCACCACGCGACATTTTATCAATATTATTCCGGGGGTGAAGATCGTCGCCATCAATAAACTTTGCTGGTAACTGCTGTGCTAATTTTGTCCCTACCAAGGATTTACCACTACCAGAAACACCCATTAAAATAATACTTTTCCCCGCCATTATTTCACTCCCAGCGATTGAATTACCCGAATATTAACTCACCTCATCCACTACCGTGCACCGTTTTTTTATTCGTATTTCAGAAGTTATGGCTTCATCACGTTATGCGTAACATAGTTTTGTAACAACCATGTAACGTGACGACAGTCACAAATAAACACCAAAAATTCGCGTTTTAATGATTTGCGTCAAAACCAACCAGAGAATGAACATCATGGAAATTACGACCAAGTCCTGTGTCGTTTCAGGCAAAGAAGATGTATCTGTTATTCAGCAGAATGTTATTTGGAATAACAACGAAACATTAGTCGAAATAGTACGCGGGGGTATTTGTGGGTCAGACCTTCATTATTACCAAGAAGGCAAAGTGGGTAATTTTCAGGTTAAACAACCTATGATCCTTGGGCATGAAGTTATTGGCCGGGTCGTTGCAACAGACTCACCTGTATTAAAAAAAGGGCAACGAGTTGCCATTAATCCATCTCGCCCTTGCGGGAAGTGTAAATATTGCCTTAACCATGAAGAAAACCAGTGCACCACCATGCGTTTCTTCGGCAGTGCTATGTATTTTCCTCATGTTGATGGTGGGTTCACACAATATAAAGTCGTTGATACTGCGCAGTGTATACCTTATTCCGAAGAAGCCGACGATAAAGTCGTCGCTTTTGCTGAACCCCTTGCTGTGGCTATTCATGCCGCTCACCAGGCTGGTGATTTAGAAGGTAAACGCGTATTTATCTCGGGCGTAGGGCCAATCGGGTGCCTGATTACCGCTGCTGTCCGTACTCTTGGCGCGGCTGAAGTGGTATGCGCTGACATCAGTGAACGTTCCCGTCATCTGGCGCAAGAGATGGGTGCCACACAAGCTATCGATGCCAAAACAGGTGATTTCACCGCCTGGGAAGAAGATAAAGGGTATTTCGATATCGCCTTTGAAGTTTCAGGCAATGCTGCATCGGTACAACGCTGTATTGCCGTTACCCGTGCCCGCGGCACGTTAGTGCAAGTCGGTATGGGCAGTAATATTCCAGACTTCCCACTGATGAATATTATTGCCAAAGAACTGTCACTGAAAGGCTCGTTTCGCTTCACCACTGAATTTGCCACTGCCGTCAACTGGCTGAGCAATAAGACAATTAACCCACTCCCGCTGCTGTCTGCGGAATATCCCTTCACTGATCTGGAAAATGCCCTGAAATTTGCAGGCGACAAAACCAGAGCAGCAAAAGTCCAACTTGTTTTCTAACACCGATACAGGACATGACATAATGAACGATTTATTTTCTCTACAGGGAAAACGTATTCTTATTACTGGTTCGGCCCAGGGCATTGGTTTCTTACTGGCAAATGGCCTGGCGAAATATGGCGCACAAATTATCGTTAATGATACTACTCAGGAACGTGCAGAGGCGGCGGCGAATAAACTAAAACAAGCCGGTTATACAGCCAATGCGGTTGCCTTTAATGTCACTAATAAAACCGATATTGATAATGCCATCAGCAAGATTGAGCAAGATATTGGCCCCATTGATGTACTGATTAATAACGCCGGTATTCAGCGTCGCCACCCATTCACTGAATTTCCGGAACAGGAATGGAATGATGTTATCGCCGTTAACCAAACTGCTGTTTTTCTGGTTTCTCAGGCAGTCACTCGCCACATGATGGAACGCAAAGCAGGCAAAGTTATCAATATCTGTTCTATGCAGAGCGAATTAGGCCGGGACACCATCACCCCTTATGCGGCATCCAAGGGCGCAGTAAAAATGCTCACTCGCGGAATGTGCGTCGAGCTGGCCCGCTACAACATTCAAGTCAATGGCATAGCACCAGGCTACTTCAAAACTGAAATGACCAAGGCACTGGTTGATGACCAGGCGTTCACCGATTGGTTATGCAAACGCACACCTGCGGCACGCTGGGGCGACCCTGAAGAGTTAATCGGTGCTGCGGTTTTCCTGTCAGCAAAAGCCTCCGACTTTGTAAACGGCCACCTGCTGTTTGTCGATGGCGGCATGTTGGTCGCTGTCTGATTTTACTTTTCCACCCGTTCCCCATTTTTACGGGCGGCCTTACTCACCGCCCGGTTAACCATAAAAGAGATAAAACATCATGCCACTGATTATTATCGCCATAGGCGTAGCGCTGCTGTTACTGCTTATGATTGGTTTTAAAATCAACGGCTTTATCGCCCTGATACTTGTTGCGACCGTTGTGGGTTTTGCCGAAGGAATGCCTGCTCACGATGTCATTCATTCTATTCAATCCGGGATTGGCGGCACCCTTGGTGGTTTAGCCATGATTTTAGGGTTTGGTGCAATGTTGGGACGCCTGATTTCAGATACAGGCGCGGCACAACGTATTGCAACAACACTCATCCACGCATTTGGCCGTGAACGCGTTCAGTGGGCCCTGGTGATTACCGGGTTAGTCGTCGGGCTGGCCATGTTTTTCGAAGTAGGATTTGTGCTTTTGTTGCCGCTGGTATTCACCGTTGTTGCAGCATCGCGTTTGCCCTTGCTCTATGTCGGCGTGCCGATGGTAACCGCTCTGTCCGTCACCCATTGTTTCTTACCGCCCCATCCCGGCCCAACAGCCATTGCCGCTATTTATAATGCAAACCTGGGCACAACCCTGCTGTACGGCATAATTATCACTATCCCAACCGTAATCATTGCTGGTCCTATTTTTTCACGTTTTCTTACCAAATATGAAAAAACGCCCCCGGAAGGATTGTTCAACCCACATATTTTCACCGAAGAAGAAATGCCGGGTTTTTGGAGCAGTATTTTTGCCGCGATTATCCCTGTAGTACTGATGGCGATTGCCGCTATTTGTGAGATTACCCTGCCCAAAGAGCATCCCGTCCGTGTATTCTTTGAGTTTGTTGGTAACCCAGCTGTCGCCTTATTTATTGCTATTGTGATTGCTGTTTTTACCCTGGGTTTACGCAATGGCCGAACGCTGGAACAGGTGATGAACATCACCAGCGATTCTATTGGCGCTATCGCGATGATTGTATTCATTATTGCTGGCGGTGGCGCATTTAAGCAGGTCCTGGTAGATAGCGGTGTGGGGAAATATATTGCTGATCTGATGAGTGGCACCACACTCTCGCCATTATTGATGTGCTGGGCGGTAGCGGCTGTACTGCGTATTGCTCTGGGCTCGGCAACGGTTGCAGCAATTACAACTGCAGGTGTTGTGCTGCCTATTATTGGTGTCACACACGCAGACCCAGCGCTCATGGTGCTGGCAACCGGTTCAGGCAGCGTTATCGCCTCTCATGTGAATGATCCAGGTTTTTGGTTATTTAAAGGTTATTTTAACCTGAGTGTGACAGAAACATTGAAAACCTGGACCGTCATGGAAACCCTGATTTCATTGATGGGCCTGGCCGGAGTTCTGGCCATTAATGCAATAATCCACTGATACAGACAACGGGTGGTTATGGCACGCACCGTATCCGGTAGCCTGATTTTGCCACCCGGCTCATTCCACTGGCAGGCGAATGTTATTCAAACATCATGAGAAACCATCGCATTTCATTGCAGGATATTGCTACGCTGGCAGGTGTCACCAAGATGACCATCAGCCGCTATCTGCGTACGCCGCACAAAGTCTCACGCGAGACCGGAGAAAAGATTGCCAGCATCATTGAAGAAATAAACTACGTGCCTAACCGGGCACCAGAAATGCTGCTTAATGCCAAGAGTTATACTGTTGGCATCCTGATTCCTTCCTTTCAAAATCAACTGTTTTCCGACATTCTGGCCGGTATAGAATCTGTCACATCAGGCCATAATTACCAGACACTGATAGCTAACTACAATTACTGCCAACACTCAGAAGAAGAGCAGGTTATCAACCTGCTCTCTTACAATATTGACGGTATCATTCTCAGTGAAAAACACCACACAGTGCGTACCAGCAAGTTCCTGCGAGCGGCGCAAATTCCAGTAGTTGAAGTAATGGATACCCAGGGTAACAGGCTGGATATGGAAGTGGGTTTTAACAATAAACAGGCCGCTTACGATATGGTAAATACCATGCTGGAAAAGCGCCAACGGAAAAAAATAGCCTACCTTGGTTCCAAAGACGATGTCAGGGATGAACAACGTTTTCAAGGGTACAGTGAAGCCATGGTCGAGGCCGGGTTACCTTGCCTGCGCATCAACCCGCACTCTATTTCATCAATTCACCTTGGTTCCCAGATGCTGCAAGATGCACTGGCACAATATCCTGATCTGGACGGTGTATTTTGCACCAACGACGACATTGCAATGGGCGCATTACTGTGGTGCCACATGCAAAATATTCGTGTACCACAAACCCTGTCAATTGCTGGCTTTCACGGGCTGGAAATGGGTAAGCGCATGATACCAAGCCTTGCCAGTGTGATTACTCCACGGTTTGACATTGGGCGCACTGCAGCGCAAATGCTGTTGAAGAAAATAGTGGATGACGAAATCGTGGGTGACAGTGTTGATTTGGGCTACCAAATTTATATGGGTGATACCTTGTAAAATGGCGCCATCGCGGCGCCATTTTCAGATTGATGAAAAAGAAGGGAAAAGCGTGGTTTTTCCTTCTTTTTAGTTAGCAGCCGAAAATCAATGATTTGATTTTCCTGGTTTTTCATTGGGTGACATCCTATCGTTCTGTGCAGACATGAAGTTTGTCATCAGACTCAAAATGGCGCCATTACGGCGCCATTTAAGGATAAAACCGTTACTCTTTAACTGTATTTTCCAGGAAGAAACGGCCTAACGGGTTCTGGTAGAAACCCTTAATGTTCTTACGGCTGACATTACGGTACGGGCTGTAATACAGATCAATCCAGTTCACATCGGCTTTCGCCATTTTTTGCAGATCGATATACATCTGCTCACGTTTTTTCGGATCCATTTCCAAACGAGCTGCAGCAACCAGCGCTTTCACTTTCTCGTTGTGATAGCGGGTCATGTAGTTCATGTTGGCGTCATGGCCTAACACAAATGTGGTTTTTTGGTCAGGATCCAGAATGTCGTTAGTCCAGTACATTACAGAAATATCGTATTCACCGGCCACCAGCATGTCCCAACTTTGGCTTGGATCCACTTTCTGCAAGTTCACTTTCACCCCAGCCTTCGCCAGTTGCTGTTGCAGCAGAATAGCGATTTGCTCATCCACTTCATCACCGGCATTCACGACATAATTCAGCGTCAAATCTGAAGCCCCGGCAGCTTTCAGCATTGCTTTGGCTTTTTCCGGATCATAAGGGCGACGCAGATTATCGCTGTAGTGGTACAACGCACCGGCAGGAATATAGGAGTTCGCCACCTGGCCGTAACCAAAGGTCACCGTTTTAACAATCGCGTCTTTATCAATAGCGAAATCCAGCGCCTGGCGCACAGCAACTTTACCGAGCGCGCCGTGTGAATGGTTGATCAGCAAGTGATCTTCACGAGTGGAAGGATCCAACTCGACAGTCAGATTTTTATCTTTCTGCAATGAAGCAATACGCGAGAATGGCACGGTGAGTGCGGCATCCAGTTCACCAGCCTGCACTTTCAGCATACGGGTATTATCATCCGGAATGGTCAGCCACTCGACCCCATCCAGGCTGACATCTTTCGCCTGCCAGAATAGTGGGTTTTTCTCCAGAACCACTTTCTCGCCGCGCACCCACTCTTTCACCCGGAATGCACCGGAACCAACAGGTTTTTCAGCAAACTCGTCTTCCCCTTCCGTTTTCAGTGCTTTTTCTGAAATAACGGATGCATTCGGTAATGCCAGTTGCGACAAGAAAGGTGCGGCAGGCGCTTTCAGGGTAATCACCAGCGTGCGGTCATCCGGGGTTTCCACTTTGGCGATATTACTGTAGGAATCGCGCCACAGTGACCCTTCGTTATCACGAATACGCAACAGGCTGAAAGCCGCATCGTGAGAAGTCAGAGGTGAGCCATCGGAAAACTTGGTATCACGGATTTTAAACGTATACACCTTACCATCGGGTGAAATCGTCCAGCTTTCCGCCACACCTGGCTCAAGTTTGGTGCCGGTTTTATCTACCCGAATAAGTGGGTCGAACACATTAGAGAACACCCAGTTATCCGCGTTCTGCGCCGATTTAATCGGGTCGAACGTTGTACTGTCTTCACGGCGGCCAATGGTTAAGATACCGGCAGCCTGCGCCAGTTCACTCACGGCGCTCAACGCCAACAATAACCCTGCTGCTGCCAATTTAACGTGCTTGCGCTTCATTCAACACTCCCCCAGTCAACGGAAATACAGTCTCTTCGCCTGCATGGGCTAACACGCAGGTCCAGCTATGGTCGGCAACATGCCGGGTCTGTGGTGGTGCGCCAGTGCAACATTGTGCCTGGGCATACGGACAACGCGGATGAAACGCACACCCAGCCGGAATAGCTATTGGGCTGGGTGGCTCACCGCCCAGTGGCTGGGCAGGGAGCGGTTTATCCGGGTCGATTTCGGGAATCGCCGCTACCAGAGCAGCGGTATACGGGTGGCGCGGTTGAGAGAACACCGTTTCAGACGGCCCCTGCTCAACAATGCGCCCCAAATACATCACCGCCACGCGGTCACACAGGTGGCGGACAATAGCCAGATCATGGGCGATAAACAGAATCGCCAGCCCCATTTTCTCGCGCAAACTCATCAGCAAATTAATGATTTGCCCCTGAATAGAGACATCCAGCGCAGCCACACATTCATCTGCCACAATTAAGCGCGGCTCTATGGCCAGCGCCCTGGCAATACCCGCTCGCTGGCACTGCCCACCGCTAAGTTGGGCGGGTTTGGATGCCGCCTGCATGGGGCTTAATCCCACTAATGTCAGTAGTTCATCCACTCGACCGACAATATCCTCTGTGGGAACCTTCCGGTGTACCCGCAACACTTCAGCAATGCTTTCGCCAATAGTCTGTCGTGGGTTCAGTGATGAAAAAGGATCCTGAAAAATCATGGCTGTTTGCTGGCGCAGCCGGGCAACATCGCTACGTAACCCATGGGTAATACGCATACCGTCAAACCGTACTTCGCCGCTTGCCGGGCGTTCCAGTTGCAGCAGCGCCCGGCCTAAAGTGCTTTTACCGCTACCTGATTCGCCCACCAGCCCCAGTGTTTCACCTGGCGAAATCGTCAGGCTCACCTGATTCACCGCATGTACAACACGACGCGCACGGCCCCAACCGCCTCCGGCAGGAAAAGTTACGCTCAGGTTTTCCGCTTCCAAAAGCGGCCAGCTTTCCTGTTTCGCCATTACCCCTCCCGCTGTGTTAATGGTTGATATGGGTGAAAACAGGCCGCGGCATGAGCAAGGCTATTCTGTGTATAGTGCAGTGCAGGTTGTTGATGGCGGCAGGCTTCACTGGCAGCCTGACAACGCGGGTGAAACCGGCACCCTTCGGGAAAATGATTAGCAACCGGTGGCTGGCCAGGAATGGTTTTCAAGTGCCCGGCACTGCCTTCACTTTGTGGCTGGCAATCAATCAGCCCTTGTGTGTATGGGTGCGCCGCATGGTGGAGCACTTCGCGCTTTCCTCCAACCTCACACAGCCGCCCGCCATACATCACAGCAATACGGTCACAGGTTTGCGCCACCACCCCAAGGTCGTGAGTAATCATTATCACTGCCACACCCAGCTCGCTGCGTAAGTCACTCAACAAACGCAGGATCTGCATCTGGACAGTAACATCCAGCGCGGTAGTCGGTTCATCGGCAATCAGCAGGCGTGGCTCAGCCGCCAGCGCAACCGCTATCATTGCCCGTTGCCGCATACCGCCAGAAAACTCATGTGGGTAATTTTTTGCCCGGTTTTGTGGGTCAGGAATGCCCACCTGGCGCAGAAAATCCAGTGAATCCGCCCGCGCCTGCTTGCGGCTGGCACCAAAGTGCAAACGGCGGCTCTCAGCAATTTGTTCACCGACTGTCATCACCGGGTTGAGGTGGCTGGTCGGGTTTTGGAAAATCATACCGATTTCCCGCCCACGAACACCCGCCATCTGCGCCTCATTCAGAGCAACAAGATCACGCCCGGCAAGGGTGATACTCCCCCCGCTAATGCGCAGCCCCTGCCCAGGTAACAAGCGCATCAGCGCACGGCAGGTCACCGTTTTACCCGACCCACTTTCCCCAACAAGGCCTAACATTTCCCCTTCCGCCAGACGAAAGCTAATGCCATCCACCAGTGTTACCTGGTTTGCGGTTGTCACGGTCAGTTGTGAGACATCCAGTAACGTCATACGCGTTCTCCTAACCGGTCACCTAACCCATCTGCCAGCAGGCTGAACCCCATAGCCAGTAACACAATTGCCAGCCCAGGGAATGTCGTTATCCACCAGGCAGTAGTCATAAAACTCTGCCCTTCTGCCACCATCACGCCCCATTCGGCTGTTGGCGGCTGAACGCCTAACCCGAGATAACTCACCGCAGCGCCATTAAGCAGAACCAGCACACAATCAGACATGGAGAACACCAGTGCGCCTGTCAGCGCGTTGGGTAATAAGTGGCGAAACAGAATACGGGTGTGGCTGTATCCCAGGCTGCGTGCGGCGAGAATAAAATCACGCTGTTTCATGGTTAACACCTGCGCCCTCACCAGGCGGGCATAAGACACCCAGCCCACCATTGCCATCGCAATATAAAAACTGCCAAGCCCCGGCCCCAGAATGGCGATGATTGCCAGCATCAGAACCAGGAAGGGAAAAGCCAGGACGATATCAATGACACGCATTACTACTGCATCCACCACACCGCCCAGGTAGCCAGAAAGCGCCCCCAGTATCGTTCCCAGCGAGAATGGGAAAATCACCCCCAGCAGGCAGATTTGCAGATCCACGCGCGCGCCCCACACCACGCGGGAAAAAATATCGCGCCCGAAGTTATCGGTACCAAACAAATGGGCACTGCCAGGGGGAACCAGGCTTACAGATGGGTCCTGGTTAATCGGGTCAAAGGGAGCAAGCCACGGGGCCAGAATTGCCGCCAGCAACCACAACCCGATAATACAGGCACCCGCCACCAGTGCATGCTGGCGGGGAATAAACCGGCGGCGCCACTGAGCCACACTTGCAGGCAAAGTCAGGTTCATAGTTTCACCCTCGGATCCAGTGCAACGGTAAGCACATCCGCCAGCAAGTTAACGGTGACGGTTGCCAGAGCAAAGACAATCACCACACCCTGCACCACCATGTAGTCGCGGCTGAAAATCGCTTTAATAAGCAACTGCCCCATTCCGGGTATGGCAAACACACTTTCGATGACTACCGTGCTGCCAATCAGCCAGCCAATATTGACAGCTAACAGGTTGATGGTCGGTACCAGCGAATTCGGTAACACATGCCGCCAGAAGATGCGTGATTCCCGCTGGCCGCGGGCTCTGGCTGCCACCACATAATCACTGCCCATCTCCATCAACAAACTGGCACGAAGATTACGAATCAGCACTGCCGATAACGCCAGCGCAACCGTAAAACACGGTAATGCCATGTGGTGCAAACGCTCAGTCAGTTCATCGCCATAACCTGAAACCGGAAACCAGCCCAGCGTTACGCTGAACACGATTATCATCATTATTCCCAGCCAGAAGGCGGGAAAGCCCAGCCCGGCGGTGGTAAACAAGCGAATGCATTGATCCCACACGCCGCCACGGTGGCGCGCAGCCATGGCAGCCAGTGGAACAGTAATAATGATTGCCAACAGGACACTCCCTGCCACCAGCCAGACTGTCGGTTCCAGTCGGGAGCCAATCAACTTCAGGGTATCAACCCGGTAAACAATGGATTTGCCCAGCTCACCATGAAGCAAGTTGCGCAAAAAATAGAGATACTGCACCCATAAAGGTTCATCCAGACCAAACTGGGCACGAATACGGGCCAGTGCTGCGGGGGTACTGCGCACACCTAATAAAATTCGTGCCGGGTCACCCGGAATGGCGCGCACCATGGCAAAGGTGATAATGCTTATCCCCAACAGCACAGGCAGCAGTTGCAGGGGGCGAAACAGCAGGAACCGGTAACGGTGCATCAATCACCTCCGCTGTTACGCTGGCGCTCAAGAAAATCCAGCAGGACCGGGTAATAGGCCTGGGGTTCTTCATAAAACGGCATATGGCTGCTATTGGGGAACACATGGATCTCCGCCTGGGGCAAGCCCTGTTTCATTTTCATTGCACAGGCGGGAGTCAGTTCATCATGCTGGCCGGTGGTAATAAGGGTTGGAACCTTAATCATGTGCAAATCAGCACTGCGGTCCCAGTCTTTTAAATTACCGGTATAAAGAAACTCATTCGGCCCCTGCATGGTTTCGTAGGGCCCCATATTCCAGTTATCCAGCGAGCGTTTTATTGGTGCGGGCCAGACATCAAGACGGCAAACATGGCGGTAATTCAGCAAAGTGACCGCAGCCTGGTATTGCGGGTGATCCAACCAGCCCAGCGCTTCATAACGCTGCATCATTGCAACCGTTTCTGGCCCCAGAGCTTCGCGCAAGCGATTTAGCTCTTGCACCAAATGGGGCATATCCGCCACGGTATTTTCGAGAATCAGGCTACGAATTGCACCGGGATGGTGCAAGGCCACTTCAATCGCCAGCCAACCGCCCCACGAATGCCCCAACAAATGGACTTTGCCAAGATTCAGCGCACGGCGTACCGTTTCAACCTCTTGAACATAGCGCTCCATTGTCCAGAAACGCGGGTCCTCTGGGCGGTCTGATTGTCCGGTACCCAATTGGTCAAAAGCCACCACCCGGTAACCTTGTTGTTTCAGGCAGGAATGTGCTTCACGTAAGTAATCGCAGGGCAACCCAGGCCCACCATTCAGGCAAAGTACCACGTCGTCACCTTCCCCAAACTCCCAGGCAACCACGTTGTAGCCATTAACCGTAATATCATGGCGTTTATCTGGCTGAATTTCGCTCCACATCTTTTCCTCCGGTGCCCGTCATTCAATTTGCGGGTGTTTTTCTTACGCTAACGGCTTCTCCCGCCACTGAACAGTTAGCAAAAATACTAGTTTTGCCTGTCGCGCCAGTACAAAAAACATGCAACTCATGGCACTGTATTTGCATATAAAGCGTTACAGACTGAAAAGGTTTTGCACAAACCATGCCGCTCACGGCACAGGCAGGAAATGGAGGGGAACATGCAACCAGCTATTCAGCACCCTGGCTCATCATTTCCCAATGGACTGGATGATGCGTTCACTGCACTTTTCGACCAGACACAGACGCTGGGTTTTGACGCTGTTATTTATGACTACACACCGGTCCCCCGTTCACTGGAAGGGGATCTGATCACGCCATCATTGTTACGGATGCACAACGTACCGGAAGATATGCGCCAACGCTGGTGCGACCAGGGTTATTACCAGGTTGACCCAGTACAACACTGCGCACTGGAAAGCTGCGCGCCTTTTGTGTGGTCTTATCAACGCCCGGATTACACATCTTTGCGCGGGCGGCTTAACGACCAGCATGAACCGGTTACCCATTACATGCGCGACCACGATATGCCTTGTGGGGCGACTGTACCGCTTCACTTGCCTCAGGGGGGTTTTGTTACCCTGACCGGGATTCTGACGGCACCTCATCAGGAACGGGATGTCATGGACAGCCTGGCGCAACTGACCTTTATCGCCCACCGTTTTCAGGAAAGCGCATTTCCGCTATTCGATGCATCAATGCTGACTTGCCGCCATGTCAAACTCAGCAACCGCGAACGCGAATGCCTGGCCTGGTCCGCAGAAGGGCTAACTGCCAAAGAAATCGCCCGCAAGTTACACCGCTCAGTCGCCACCGTAACATTGCACCTGAACACCGCGGCGAAGAAGCTGGGTGCCAATAACCGGGTTCAGGCAGTGGTACGTGCACTGCACTACCGTTTACTGGACAGTTAAGAACTAGCATTTTTACTAGTATTCACTGCATGCAACTGCGTTCTACCCTGAGTAAACATTCACATCACAGGGTAAACAGCAGCCATGTATACCATCCAAGAGGGCTATGCTCCGTTTCGGGAATACCAGACCTGGTTTCGTATTTGCGGCAATCTCCATACGGGGCGAACGCCTCTGGTGGTCGCCCATGGTGGCCCGGGTTGTACCCACGACTATGTTGATGCTTTTCGTGATATCGCCCGCACCGGGCGGCCCGTGATCCACTACGATCAACTCGGCAATGGCAACTCCACGCACTTGCCCGGCATGCCTACAGATTTCTGGACACCTGCGTTGTTTCTGGAAGAACTGGATAACCTGCTGAAGCATTTAGGTATTGAACAGGACTACGCGCTTCTTGGGCAATCCTGGGGAGGAATGCTGGCAGCCGAGCATGCAGTACGCCAGCCTGCCGGACTGAAAGCACTGGTCATCGCCAACTCACCGGCATCCATGGCACTCTGGTTGTCGGCGGCGGCCAAACTGCGTTCTGAATTACCACCAGAGGTTCAGGCTACCCTGCTGGAGCACGAAACCGCAGGTACACTGAACAGCGAAGCCTATAAAGCCGCCAGCCAGGTATTTTACCAGCGCCATGTTTGCCGCCTTGATCCCTGGCCGGTGGAAGTACGCCGTACCTTTGATGCCATGGATGAAGACCCAACGGTTTACCATGCCATGAACGGACCAACAGAATTTCATGTTATTGGTACAATGAAAGACTGGACCATTATTGACCGGTTAAGCGCCATTACTGTTCCAACTCTATTAATTTCCGGGCGTTACGACGAAGCCGCCCCTGAAGTGGTACAACCCTTCGCCGACAACATTGCCGGTGCACAGTGGGTAATTTTTGAAGATTCAAGCCACATGCCTCATGTCGAAGAACGTGAGCAGTGCATGAAAACTGTCAGTAACTTTTTGACAGCCAATTTATAATTTTTAGCGCCAACACCACCCCTTTGCGGTTTCAGTGAACACCATGAAACCGCTTCACTCCCGCCCGCCAAATACTAAATGTTCTCTTTGCCAGGTTGATATAGCGCAGTTTTTCACGAACAGTTTGCATGCAAAATAAAAATCAAGCTCATAATTAATTTGCTAATTATTTAGCGTTCTCATCAACACGGGAGGAGGCACATCATGCTCAGGCAACTCAATGCATTTCTGGACAAACCCGATACCGGCAAACTCCTGTTACGCCTGGCTATCGGCTTTATGATGTTGTTTCACGGTGTCCACAAAGTGATGGATGGTATTGGGCCAATTATCAGTATTGTGGAAAGCCACGGGATGCCAGGCTTCGTGGCCTGGGGAGTTTACCTGGGAGAAGTTGTCGCACCGGTGCTGCTGATAATGGGTCTGTTGGTCCGCCCGGCTGCTCTGGTGATGTGCTTTACCATGTTGTTCGCCTGGCTGAGTACAGACCCCGGGCTGATTTTCACTATCACAAAAGTGGGGGGATGGGGACTTGAGGAGATTGCGTTCTTCTTTTTCGGCGGGGTAACCATTGCCCTGCTGGGCGGAGGGCGCTTCAGCGTGGCAAGCAACCCGGCGTTGCGCTAACCATAACTTCACCGCCGGGCGAACCGGCGGTGAACAGTAAACACACCAACTTACTCATTAATCCGCGGGTGCTGCTGAACCAGTTTTGTCCGTTTAAGCTGGAGTTCAGCGATTTCTGCATCGATTTCCTCAATTTTCTGCTCAATGTTATCGTGGTGCTCTTTGAGGATCTCTTTTGCTTCCTGAATATCCGATGCCGCAGGCGTTGCGCCTTTCAGTGGCAAATTCGCCGTTTCTTTCATTGCCAGCCCGGTAATAAGCCCAATCACAGCGATCACCATCAAATACCATGCTGGCATCATCAGGTTACCTGACGTTTCCACCAGCCAGGCGGCAAGTGTGGGAGTCAGGCCAGCAATCAATACCGAGATATTAAAGGCGCTGGCAAGGGCGCTGTAACGAATATGGGTGGGAAACATTGCAGGTAGTGAAGAAGCCATCACCCCGGTAAACGCATTCAGGATAACGGCCAAAATCAACAACCCGGCAAAAATTAACCCAATCACATCACTATTAATCAGTTTAAACGCCGGAATCGCCAGGACTAATAAGGCAACACTGCCGCAAATTACAAACGGGCGGCGCCCAAACCGGTCGCTGAGTAACCCCATTACAGGCTGTACAAACAGCATCCCAATCATGATGGCGATAATAATCAACACACCATGGTCTTCTGAATAATGCAGGTTGTGGGACAAATAGCTCGGCATATAGGTCAGCAACATGTAATACGTCACGTTGGTCGCAATAACTAACCCAATACACGCCAACAGACTGCGCCAGTGTTGTGTTGCTATTTCTTTAAATGAAATCTTCGGCCCTTCCTGCAATCCCTGGCGATCCCCTTGTTCAAGCTTATCGACGTGTTGCTGAAACGCGGGGGTTTCTTCCAGGGCATTTCTCAGATACAAACCGATGATTCCAAGAGGCAATGCCAGGAAAAAGGGCAAACGCCAACCCCAGGCCATAAAATTATCCTGGCCAACAACTGCGGAGATAAGTACCACCAAACCAGCGCCCAACACAAACCCGGCTATCGACCCAAAATCCAGCCAGCTCCCCATAAAACCACGCCGCCGGTCAGGTGAATATTCGGCAACAAATATGGAAGCCCCGGTATATTCTCCACCAACCGAAAAGCCTTGAGCCATTTTGCACACTAACAACAGCACAGGAGCCCAGATACCAATCGTTTCATAACCCGGAATTAAGCCAATCCCGAAAGTACTGAGCGACATAATCACAATCGTAATTGAGAGAATCTTCTGGCGGCCATATTTATCGCCCAGCATCCCGAAGAACAACCCACCGAGTGGGCGAATTAAGAACGGAACAGAAAATGTCGCTAACGCTGCTATCATCTGTATACCGGGGCTGGCATCCGGGAAAAAGACCTTACCCAGCGCATAAGCAACAAAGCCGTAAACACCAAAATCAAACCACTCCATAGCATTTCCTAAAGAAGCGGCGGTAATGGCTTTACGTAATTTAACGTCATCAATAATAGTGACATCACTCAGGGCGATTGGCTTAATTTTTTTCCTTGCTCGAATCATTGACATCCTCTTTTTTTTATTAACTATTTTCCTCTTAAAGGCAGGTTTTAAAAACCTGTATTCGGGAACGATTACTCGCTTATCCCTGGCATCACACATACAAGTGGATGTGTTATAGAATAGCAGATTCATCGATTTACATTTTTCTGCTTATTATGTAAACAAAACAATTAACAACCAACAAAAATAAACAATTAAAACAGTAATATAAAATCATATCTCAAAAGCAAAAAACTGACTTCAGCTGATTTTTATTACTAAAAATCAGTGCAATCTTAAACACCCTATTAAATTAAGGGTTTTATTCTAAAAAAATACAGAATACAGACTATACAAAATCAGAATTACACGCCTGCCCCAATGGCGAAAAACGGCTGTTTTCATCCCTGTTAATTCAGAACGAAACGAATACCAGGCAAGCCCTGCATTCTTGAGTATCAGTGCAGCACCAACCCGGTATTAAGCAACTCCCACTGCTTTATTCACACCCGTTTGGGCGGGCCGGGCTGGGAGGCCTTCGTGCAGCCTATGGCATTGCACACCAGTGGTTACTGGGCAGAATCCGTTTTATTGATGGCAGCGATTTTTCGCCAGAAAACGAAGCATTGAAGGAATAAGAGAAGAAAACCCGCTACCGGCATACCGGTGGCGGGTTAGGTTATCAGGGCTGGTAAATCAGGTTAATCGGCGCATCAGGCAGGTGCGTAAAGTGAGTCACGATATAGTGGTAATCGGCTGTTGGGTCGATACCTTTCATCGCTTCCGGGTAGAAAATCTTACCCAGGATCTCCAGCCCAATAATGTTCCATGGGTGGTTATAGAAGTGGTGGTAAATCCCTGCCACATGCCCGGCCTGCACAGCCGGAATACCGGCAACGGCATTGCGTGCCAGTAAAGCATCAAACTTGGTTTTAATAGCTGCCCGGTCTGTATTGTAACCAAACGGGATTAGCGGGTTCTGCGCATTACCACGTTTGGAACCCGTCATCAGGTAAAAATCCGGTTTCATGGCAATAATTTTTTCCGGGTTAATATACCCACTGGCTCCCGTTAACAACGACGAGCCAATGTTACGCCCACCCGCAGCTTCCACCAGCCCACCCCAGCCATTGTGCCCATGGGTAAAGCAGCAAGCTCCGGATGTGCCGCCAATACCGGCAATAGGTTCAATAAAGACTTCGGGTTTCTTCTTTTGTACGGCAACAATCTGCTGGAGTTTAGCCAGGCGCTGTTGGTAGAAGTCAGTATAGGCTTTCGCCTGTGATTCCCGGTTCAGCACCTTGCCTAGCAACGTAATACTGGGCAGTGTGTTTTGCACCGGGTGCAATTCGTAATCCACAAACAACACCGGAATATGCAGCTCTTTTAAACGCCCCAGCACACCGGTTTGTTCCAGTGCAGGCTTTGCCCGCAACTGAGCAATCATCAGATCCGGCTCACTGGCAATTACCGTTTCATTATTGACTTCACCCTGGTCAGAAAAACCCATATCCGGAATTTTTTCTGCAGCAGGCCAGGCCTTACGCAGAATATCCCAGGTTTGTTCATCCTGTTTTTTTAACAAGTTATTCCAAGCGATGACCCGGTGAAACGGGTTATCCCGGTCCAGCAAAGCCAGCGCCATCAGGTCGCGCCCATCCTGCAAAATAATATGTTGCGGTTCATGGTTCAGTACCACTGTACGGCCATCAATATCTTTTACGGTGAGCGGATATTGCGTGGCAATCGCCGCAGCAGGAAGCAACAATATCGCCACAAAGCTACTGCGCAGTAGCCGGCCAGCCCATTGTTTAATCATATTCAGTCACTCATCCCTTAAAAAGGTGTACTCACACCTGTAACCCCATTAGCTGGGAAATACAAATTAGAATGAGAAGTGTTATCACAATGAGTGCATAACCGTAAAGAAACTTAAGGAAAGTCTCATTATCTGTTGAGTGATTGTTGAAGTAGGGTCGGGTTTGGGTAATCAGGATAATGAAATATCGGAAAATAAATTCCCGCCCGGCAATATGCGGATAAACTTCTTATGCAAATCAATCTGCCGTTCATCACAGAGCAACTGAAACGCACGGTTAAGCGTAGACAAAGACATGCCAAGCAGTGCAGCAAGTTCTTTCTTGATAAGCGGCAGGCGTACATAACCATTGCCTGTTGGTGCTATACCACAAGACTGCCACCACATTTTTAAAAATGCAGCCAGGCGTAATTTTGCCTCAGGTACCATCAGGCACTCTTCCCAGTGTTGCTTGCTGGAAATAGTGCGAGAAAAAACCTTAAGTATTTGCAGTGTGAAATCTGGAATAATCTGGCTCAAATCATATACTCGGCCAATTGCTAACTGGCAATATTCTACTTCTGTTGCACAAACCGCCGAGTAAGAATAATACCCTTGAGAAAAATCCCCACCAGACAATAACTGACCAGGAAAAACCACACCACGAATATTGCTATTTTCATCGCACAGTTTAACCACACCTTTTTTCAGCACAGAAAGTGATTTAAATTTTTGTTTATACTCAAAAATATAAGTATTCCTTCGTGCTACAACTGCTGCCTTAAGGCTATCAACAAACAGCGGCTCGTGACGAGAGCTATTCACTGAGCATATTTCACCAAGAGCGCATTTTGTTGCGTATTGGCAGGAGGGATGAATAATAGACATAATTAGCACCTGAAATAACAGGTTACTATCATAATAAAGCTATATTATTTTTTCATTTTAAAATCACCAGGATTAATCCACCCAGCATTATTAATTTAAAGTTATTTATAATTATTCAGGCATTAGCACCCTGTGCGGTTACAGGCTTATATGTTAATAATAACGGCTCAGCGAACCAGGAAAACCACATATCCCCGAAACCATGCTGAATCGCGAACCTCACCAGGCACACTTCCCCAGCGCCCGTTTTCAACCAGGCCAATGCGGAAAGGAATATGCAGCCCTTGCAATGCGGGTAAATAGCGTTGATAGCCAGGCACCGTGCGCCTTCCCTGATATGTCTGCACCACAATTTCATCAATCGGTAACTGGTTTAGTTGTGCCACGCTTCCCGTTTGAGCCCAGTCCAGCAGACCGGTAACGCCTAAAGAAAAATTCGCGGGCATTTGGTTGCGAACACGCTGCAAAAATTCGCCATATTCAGCTAAACGCCCGGTTGCGGCATCAAAATCCAGTTGCAAGCCCACGACAGTATTCCCGGCCTTCTGCCAGCGCACCAACAAGTTAACCATGCGGCCAATTTGTGCATCAGGCACCGCCAGTGTTTCCAGGCGGACAGTCAGCCAAATATTTGGCACTTTCAGGTGGGAGACAGGCTGCCCCTGGCGCATAAAAACCGCGTTTCCGTGCAGGTTTAATACCTCGCCCTGGTGGAGATACAAGGTGCGAATGGCAGGTAACCCACCCGGTAAACGCCTGCCCGACCACAACCAGAATGCATCATAGTGGCTGGGGGCAACTGTGTCTGGTGCTGCTGAGGACTGAGCCACAGGGAGAGCCCCCAGCAGAAGCCCGGTTACCAGTAATAGCGCAGCTGTTTTGCCCATATATTCCCAGGGTAATCACGATGAAGCTGATTAAACCACTGCCTGCGCTGGGCTTTACTCACATCCTGGCCGCCACAATCGTTATACCCTGAAGGGGCGTAACACATCACCGCCCGGTAAAGCGCAAAGCTTTTATCTTCCGGCTCACTGTTTGGGTTGTTAATCACCTGGCGGTAAAGCGCCATACGGTCAGGCTGGATGACGGGTTTTTGGCGTTCTATTGCAGTATCGAGCCCTGCATTACCACCACTTTCTGGCCAGGTATTAATTTGGGCGTTTGTGGAACGGATAAATTCCCCCAGGCAGTTCAGGCTGTGACTACCCGACGGGGATTGAGCCAGCGACTGAACCGTATCGTGCAAAGGGTGGCAGTAATAGCCCGTTTCTGCTGTTTTCCCATCCCAGCCAAATTGAGCCAGCGAAACATCACTGAAATCGTCGCCTCCAGCCGGGTGAGCAATGTTATTTTTCAGCGCGATATCTGCCAGCCAGGCAGAATAATCATGGGCCATCAAATCACGCATCAGCAAAGTATGTAACGCAATAGTGCGCTCATCATCATTCATTCCTTTGCTGACTTGTTGGCGAAGTAAATCCGGTGAGGCCAGGGTTTTTAGCACCAGTGAACGGTAGCGCAGGTTCGTTACCGGGCTACCTGCAGCAAACAGGCGGCCGACATTTTGTTGTTCCACTTCAACCGCAGCCACCTGTGCTTGCAAAAATGCCCGACGTTCCCCATTTTGGGTATGCGCCAGCAAGCTTTTCCAGTGCGCCAATGCCTGGGGCCACTGTTTTAACGCCATTTGCGCATAGCCATACAACACCTGCTGGCTGAAGCCGGGCAAATCATCATCACTGACCTCAGCCTGCGGTGTTACCGCTGCTAACACTGCCTGGTAATCCTGCTGCTGCCAGTACAACCAGGCAATATGCAAATAGTCGCCCAGAGGTTGCCTGCCAGCCTGGTTAAACAATAGTTGCAGTTCTTTAAGAGAATCGGCGGTAATTTTCGGGCCAGAGCTACTTGTACGATAGTACTCACGCAAAAAACGCAGCGACTGAGTGAAAGAGAGTAATGGCATTTTGGCATCCGACACAAAATCGTTGTCAAACCCCAAACCATAGCTGTCACGGCTCAAAAACTTGCTGTCTGTTTCGGCGACAAGGTTCTTCAGAGAAGTGGCATCCGGAGCATGCATGAGTGCTGTTTCATACTGTGGGCCAAGCACTGGCCAGTCTTGTAAGTACCATGCAATACGCCGTTGTAACCCCACAGCGGAATCTCTATACACCCCATTCGGCCATGCCGCGAGGTAGGCCTGAACATACTCCAGAGCCTGGTGAACCTGTTGCTTATTCACACTTCGGGCATCAAACATGTCGTATTCATCTTGTGCAGACTGGGTACTCATATTTAATGCTGTGCGAATTAGCATGTAGCTGGCCGCCTGCGCAACCCACTGCTGCGGGTTTTTCGCTAACTGGCTGAACGTGTTCAGGGCAACAGAATAATTCCCGTAGTAAAAAGCGCGGGCAGCAGATAAATAACGGTAAAAAGCCCCGGCGGCAGAGTCTGGTGCCCAGGTGGCACTCCCCACATGGTCATTGCTGTCTACAGCATTCCCTTCTGCCAGCAATGCCAGGCGAATTTGGGCCAGTGCTTTGCGCTGCTCTGCCGTCAATGCGCTTTCTGACTGTAAAGCCGCAATGAATGAGACAGTAGATGCAATTGAGTTAGACACGAAGCGGGTATCCAGCTCGTCCGCTTCTGGCACATTGAGTGTTTGACCAGGTATACCCAACGCGGCCAACTGGTTTTTTAATGCAGAAAGCGCGGTATCTTCTGGTGCGGCAGTTGGCACACCCACTGATGCATCATAGTGGTAACCGAAATGGACGTTGCGCACACGGCTGGCATCCAGAGGGAAAGCATACACTGGCAAGGCAAAATGCTTCTCGGCACTCACCAGGCGCAGCAAGTTATCATTGGTATCGTTATCTACATCCAAAAAAGGTAATCCCTGCAACGGGCAGTACGCCACGCCCCAGGGGCAAGTCCCCTCATCTGAAGATGCCCATGCTGTTGGCAGGCTGCCAACCAATACCAGTAAAACCGCCCCCAGTTGTAATCCCCTGAAACGCATAATTTTCCCTGTTTTGTTATACCGCCAGCACGTTGTGTTTACACCATGGTGGCTTTATGCCCGTGGTTACCCTGCCACTGAAAACCGAAAACACCGGGCGATTTATGATTGCCGCGCCGTATAGTGCCAGAGTAACCCACTGAGACCTATAAGAAATTTCTCACCAAAACAAAAACCACTTGATTAAAAAGGTTTTTATTCAATTACGCTGTGGCATAACTGCCGGGTACCGACTCAATCAACGGACATTTCATACTGCACAATAGGTAGCGGGCGATATCCGGCACGCACAAACAACGCAGCCAAATATTCAGGCACAGAAACAACCGAGGTGAGGTGTGGATAATGCCAGGCGAGGGAGAGCAACAATGCGCAGGCTTCCCCTTGCCCACGAAAAGCAGGATCCGTAAAGATAAACCGGAGTTGTGGAACGCCACCCAATTCACTCACCACAGCAACCGAATGGCCAAGAACCCAGACTTTGCAAGGCAGGCCGCATAACGTTTCCGGGGCGAGCATCCAGGGAAGACTAACTAGCCCATCAGCATACACTTTCACCAGCAACAAACGGGGGTCACAAGTTTCATCCAGCTGTTGAGCCCCTGCATTATTGCCTTCATGCGGAGCAATAAACCCCATCAGCCGTTGTGTAATCTGAAACCCAAAGGATTGATACAGGCGAATGGCGGGCATATTGTTAGCCAGCACCTCCAGGCACAAAGTACGAGCACCTTGTTCCCGAATGCCATCAAATAATTTTTCCAGGCACGGCTTCGCAATTTTTTTGCCACGCCACGGCTCTGCTACCGCAAAAGCCGCCAGTCTGGCATGCCACCCACGGCGTGCTACCAACCCAACAGCAACCGGTTCACCATTCGCAAGCCAGACTCCCGAATCAGCAAGGCAAACACTTTCAGCGCTGAAACGGCGCGTAAACACCGGTTCGGAAAACGAAACAGGAACGGAATACCCCACAAAGCAGGCATTCAGCAAATCACAAAGCTGTGTGCTGGTCCAGGTACTGGCAGGGCTGAATTCCGGCTGCATAAGTCAGTTCCTTTGAGTGGAATATAGAGGTGAGCATAAGTCAAAGCCGACCATCTTTCACCCACCCGAATTGTCACTATGCGCAAGCTTTCTCACTTTTTAATGAAGAGCACCTACCGGTATCCACCTGCCCTTGTATGTTTCAAGTTACTGGTCGAACGGGTAAAAAATCCTGCTGCGTTGTACCTGGCTTACCGCCAGAGTTAGCTGATTCATTCCCGTTAACAGACCTTAACCCTCACCAGCCTGATTAGGACACCGCCCTGTTACGCCTCTGCAGCCAAAAGGCAGCAAATAACACCAGCACCCAGACAGGCAACAGAATGGCCGACAGGCGCATGGAATCCATGGTGCACATTAACCCAAGAATCAGTAACATAAAGGCAATACACAGATAATTACCCACCGGGTAACACAGCGCTGGGAAGCGGCTGTCACGGCCTTTGCGCCGCATGGCGGCACGGAATTTCAAATGCGCCAGGCTTATCATAAGCCAGTTGAGCAACAGTGTTGCCACCACCAACGCCATCAGCAAACCAAATGCTTTTTCAGGCAACAGGTAGTTAATCACTATCACCAGCGATGTAATAATCCCAGACAGCAATAATGCATATACCGGCACCCCTCGTTTATTCACACGGGCCAGGAAAGCCGGGGCATTTTTCTGCACTGACAGACCAAACAGCATACGGCTATTGGAATAGACACCACTGTTATAGACCGAAAGCGAGGCAACCAGAATGATGACATTCAGTACAGAAGCCACCAGGTTGCTATCCAGTTCATGGAAGATCATCACGAATGGGCTGCTGTCTGCTTTCACATTCAACCAGGGATAGAGCGACAACAGAACAATCAGTGATCCGATATAAAACAGCAGAATACGGTAAACGACCTGGTTAATCGCTTTAGGAATAGTGGTTTCCGGGCTATGCGCTTCCGCGGCGGTAATCCCAATCAATTCCAGGCCACCAAAGGAGAACATAATGACCGCCAGAGACATGATAAGCCCGTGGGCTCCGGTGGCAAAAAAGCCGTCGAAACGCCACAGATTGCTGAAACTGGCCTGCTTGCCACCATGGCCAGAAAACAGCAACCACAAGCCAAAAGCAATCATCCCAATAATTGCCAGCACTTTAATAATGGAAAACCAGAATTCCATTTCTCCATACAGGCGAACATTCGCCAGGTTTACGGCATTAATAGCAATGAAGAACACTGCCGCCCAAATCCAGGTAGGCACATGAGGGAACCAGTACTGCATATAAATGCCTGCGGCGGTAAGTTCAGCCATACCCACCAGCACAAACATAACCCAGTAGTTCCAGCCAGATAAAAACCCGGCGAAAGGGCCCCAGTATTTATTGGCAAAGTGAGCGAAAGAACCTGATACCGGTTCTGCCACCACCATTTCACCCAACTGGCGCATAATCAGAAAGGCAATAACCCCGGCCAGTGCATAACCCAAAATCACGGCAGGCCCTGCCATTTGAATCGCTGGCCCAATGCCTAAAAACAGCCCGGTACCAATTGCCCCACCCAGCGCTATCAATTGAATATGGCGGTTTTTCAGCCCCCGGTGCAGTTCCTGGTGGTGCCCGGATGTCTCCTCCGTTAGCAACTCACCGGTATGTTGTGACGTATTTGCCACGGTTTTCCCCTGTCATGTTTCGTAAAGGCGCATCTTTTAACACTTCAGGCGCGTGGCGGCAAGGAATGCGCCCGGCAGGTGATTATGCGGTTTTACCGGTATTGTTTATCAAGAGGAGATAATGAAACCGGCCAGGAATCCTCCCGGCTGGTTTTATTCATGGCTTGCCAAAGTGCAAACCTGCTGCTGCGTCAGAAATTAAGGCTGGCACCCAACCCTGCCACAACGGCATTTTTCACAGCGCTGTTTGCTCCGGGAGCAGCGACATATTGAATGTTAGGACGAATAGTCAGCCAGTTTGTCGCATTAATTGAATAGTAGAGTTCGTAATCATATTCCGCGCCATGAATCACTGGCAGGTAAGTGGCGTCGTTATAGTCGCTGACCCCGTTATATTCATTTTCACGCTCCAGCATCCGGCTATAGGCGGAATTAACATGTAACCGAGCCGCACCCAGGCCAATTTCGTCTTTCGGCCGGGACTCAAACATCCCTTTCCAGGCCAGCGCTACCGTCTGAGTGTTATCCAGTTTTGACGTGCGTTTGTCGTTCATAATATTACTCAGCGTAAGCGTCAAACCACGGTGGTTATCATGCCCTTGAGCAAACAGTTGTTGCTGGATGATAAGGTAACCGCCATATCCATGGGCTTCAGATGAATAACTGCCATCTTGCCAGGTATGGTATACCGACCCATGTGCAGAAGTATAATAACCGCCCAGCCGATAATTGCCTTTCAGATGGTCCGGCCCCAGTTCAGGTTGCCAGCCAAGCTCAAAGGGAACCAGATTTCCATCGGAATCAGTAAATTCAAAACGGAAACCATCCCCTTTGTCGTAGTTATACGGATTTTCATTATATAACCCGACCTGGAAATAAACTTCTGGCGTAAAATTGATTTTAGCCCTGGCCATCCACTGGGAAACTGGCCAGTTCATCCAATAGTTACCACGAGATTTTCCGGGTATGCCAGGGCCAAGTGCTAAATTCTGGAAGTGAGTTTCGATAGACCCAAAGTCTTCACCCACAGTGGCTCGGCCAACTTTAATATCCAGGCGGTCATCCCAGAACCCTTTTTTCAACCATAACTGGGTTAAACGCCAGGTCTGCCCCCGTCCATAAACCTCCTGAACAGAAGACAACATTGGAGTGCGTGAATCACTCAAATTATCTGAAAGATTCTGCCCGTTGCGATCCGTGATAGTTGCCTGAAACTCCGTGTCCTTCCAGCACAACAGTTTGTCCAGATCCAGATGAGTATTAAACATCCACTGATCGGTATAACGTGCCGTAGTGTGTTTCTGGTAACCATCAAGGTTCGTCGCCGCCTCCATGACATAATTTACATTGAAATCTATGCCCTTATCGTGAAGCTCACTACGCGTACCGCCCCAGTCTCCCAGCATCCACGGTGAATCAACTGCAAAAGGATCGGCAGCCCATGCGCCAGAACAGACTAACGACAGCATAATACCAGCTGCTAATTTATTTTTTGTCGGTAATAATTTCATACATCTATTTCCAGGTAAAAGATTCAGTACCCTTGCAAAATTTATAAAAAACAAACAACAAAAAACGCTTTCACTACGACAGAAAGCCGCAGTAAATAACGAAAATACCTGAACAGATTTTTAATCAGAGAGTGCCATTTTACCCGGACAAAATAATAACGACATTAAACCAACGACTGTAATATACCTACTTCATTTACCTACAACAGAGAAAATCACTGTAACTATATGAAAAATCTGAAAACACTATAAATAAAAATCACAAAATAACAGCATGTTATGCAAAAAAACAAGCATAAATCAATCAGTTAAATATATTTCACGGAAATATAATTACATATTAATGATTATACTTTAGCCAAAATAAACATATGTTAAAAGCAATAAACACCTCGATAAAAAAATCCCATAAAATATTAACCAGAAGATTACAAATACCCCATCACCTATTTAAACATGCGCGACAGGGTATTATTTTTAACCCAGCATCGCCTGGTGAAAATCGATTTCCCACGTCAGGACATCACCATATAACTGGCTGAGCCGCTGCTTTTCTTGCCCGGAAAGCGTTAAACCGCACTGGTCCACTTCCTGTTTTAACCAGCACGCCTGCTGGTAAAAAGCATTATCCGCATGCATAGACAACCAGTCGCGCAGGTCTTCATCGTGCTGTGGTTGGGCAGCAGCACGTGCGCACCAGTGGTAATACATCCACTCGGCACCAAACATCAGAACCATGATGTCGGCGTACCCGCCAGAGCGGGCGGCGTGTAACATGCCATCACGAAACCGGATAAACCCGGCAGGCGCCGGTTGCCAGTTACCAGCAACCACACCGCGCTTTGCCATTACGCGCTCAAACCAGCCAAGTTGGGTATCCACCAGGCCATTCAGCCCCTGGATTAACCAGCGCTGGCGCGCCACATCTGGCGCATGGCTTAGTCCCTGAGCCAGAATTTCAACGGCGCTAAACACAAACTCCCCTTCGAAGACCAGATAACGATGGAACGCGGTTTCCGGCAAGGTTCCCTGTTCAATAGCCTGCACAAAGGGATGCTGTTGCATCGCATTCCATACATCAATATGGTCTGCCAGCAGTTGGTCACTGAATGCTGTCATCAGGCCTCCAGTGCCGGGCGGGCAGCCGCCATAAACTTCACTACGCGCTCACGTTCTACCGGGTTCCACCAAACACCACCTTCTTTTAGCGCACTGGCGACAATCACCCCCTGAGTACGGCCTAAAATAGTCGCCACGTTATCCGGCGTCACGCCAGAGCCCACTAACAAAGGCAACGACGTGGCACTGCGAATATCGTCAATTTCACTCAATGTGGCGCTGTCACCAGTACGTTGCCCGGTGGCAATCACCGCGTCGGCCTCAAAAAATTCTACGTCGCGGGTTAGCTCAGCAACGGAGCGGTCCGCCACAATGGCATGGCTACCATGCTTAACGTGGCTGTCAGCAAAAACACGAATGTGGCTCGCCTGAAGTTGGTTGCGGTAGCGCAGTGCTTTTGCCGCCGCCCCTTCCACAAAACCTTCATTGGCGATATAGGCATTGGCCCACTGGTTTACCCGAACAAAATCGGCCCCGCCCGCCAGCGCTGTTGCCAGCGCGGGAATAGCAGCATTAGCCAGCACATTAATCCCCAGGGGAACAGAAAAACGTTGGCGGATATTATCGGTAATCACTGCCATAAATGCCGCCGTTTCCGGGCCAATATCTTCGGGTTTGGAAAAAGGAATATCGCCATGATTTTCCACAATCAAACCATGAACACCACCTGCAATATAATTTTCTGCATCACGCAAAGCGCGTTCAACAATATCAAAAAAAGATTTCCCATTATATTTCGGTGCACCAGGAAAGGCTTCACAATGAATAACACCAATTACTACTTTATCGCGTGAAAAAATATCTTGAATTGCACTCGTTTTTGTTGCTGATATAGAACCCATGTTAAACCTCTAAAAAAGGAATCGGCTATGCATATCTATGTTGCCGGGAATATTACTGTCGATGAAACATGGCAATGCACTGCCTTGCCAAATAAAGGCGAATCGCTGCATGGAAAGAAAATAATGGCCGACACTGGAGGCAAAGGTGCAAACCAGGCCATTGTTTTATCCCGCTGTGGCTTACCTGTAACATTAATTGCCGGAAGGGGTAATGACCACTACGGAGAATGGATTAACCAACAACTTCAGGCCGAAACATTACAGCTATTTCCTGAAACACCTTTACCTGTTCATACCGACACCTCAATTATTTTCACTACCACTGATGACGACAACGCAATTATTACCAGTTGCGATGCCGCCAGTGCATTGGAAACAGCAACCATTACTGCATTGCTGGAAACTGCCCGCCCCGGTGATGTGCTGGTACAGCAAGGTAATTTCACCCCGGAAAAAACCCGGGCATTATTTACCTGTGCACGAAGCAAGCAGATGCTGACTGTTTTTAACCCTTCGCCTGTCCATGAAGATTTTCGCCAACTGTGGCCGCTGGTGGACATCGCGGTGGTAAACGAGCATGAATCCCGTTTACTCCAGCCCGACAGCGCTCACACCCTGGTGGTGGAAACACTGGGTAGCCAGGGCGCGCGGTTACATGCCCACGGCCACACGGAACATGTGCCTGCGGTGCCTGCCACCGTGGTTGATACCACCGGCGCGGGCGATACATTTTTGGCTGTAATGCTGGCCTCTGCACTGCTGCGCAACACCCAACCTGATGCCCTTGCGCTGCATCATGCGAGCCAGGCAGCGGCCATCACCATCAGCCGCGCCGGAACACGCCAGGCCTTCCCGAGCAAAGAAACACTGGCGGCGCTACTGGCACAAACCCGGTAGCGCCTGCGAATGGGTTATTTAAACAGTGAGCGGAACGAATCAACGTTCGCTTTTGTTACCACAGTTGCCGGAACAAGGATGTTCTTGCTAACAGTCTTACCACTGTTAATCGCATTCAGTGCTTTCACTGCTTCCTGGCCCATTTTTTCCGGGTCCTGCTGCAATACTGCGGTCACATAACCGGCATCAATACCGCTAATGGCGCGAGCGGTCAGATCCCAGCCAAACACTTTGATTTGGTCTTGTTTACCCTGGTTTTCCACTGCTGCAATCGCCCCTAATAATGCCGGTTCACCCGTGGCATAAATAGCGGTGAGGTCTGGGTTGCCGGTTATCAGGTTTTCGGCGGCAGTCATTGCGTCATCCTGGATATTTCGGCCATCGACCACATCCGCAACAGTGATACCTTTATGGCCTTTCAGTGTTTCTTCAAACCCCTTCTGGCGCTGGTTCTGAATAGCGGAATTAAGTGCCCCAACAATGCCAAGGCGTGCTTTTCCATCGGCATTTTTATTGATGTAGTCGACAAAGAATTTACCTAAAATTTTGCCGCCTTCTTCATTATCCACCCCAACCTGAGCCGCCTGTGGCCCGGCAGGCAATACCGCATCAATGGCAATGACTGGTATATTTTTCGCCGCAGCTTCTTTAATGGCGGGCATAATGCCATTCACATCAATGGCATCAACCATAATGCCTTTAACGCCCTGTTCAATATAGTTTTCAATAGCATCATTTTGCGATACAGGGTTATCGTTAGCATTAAAGATAACTAAGTTTTTCCCTGTAGCTTTTGCTTCTTCTTGCGCACCTTTATTCATTAAATTGAAAAAAAGCGCCTGCTGGTTAATTTGCACCAATGCATAGCCTGGCGTTGCCGCCATTGCTTTACCGAACAAGAGTGCAGAAAGTATCAGTGCGCCAGAAATAACATTTTTTTTGCTGGTGTTGAATAACATAGGTCATGCCCTCGTCAGAAAAATTATGAGCTTGTTACAGAGCAACAAGGTGTATTTTGGCGGGACAAATAAAGAACACAGACGCCAAAAATGGGGCCTGCGAGAGAAACGAAACATATTTTCTCAGGTATTCCATAACCAGAGAAAATGCAGCAAAGGCAACGTCGGGAACAGGTTATTAAAATTCGCGTTTTAGCATCTCTTGTCAAGTGCTAATTTTCATCGCCGGGAAAAGGTGACAAAACGCTATATTCCTGAGCGCTATCTGTGTTACTGATATGAGCAGTCAATACGATAATGGCGATCATGACCAAAAAACGGGTTGTTCTTTCAGACGTTGCAAACCTGGCAGGGCTGTCGAAAGCCACTGTCTCACGCTATCTCAACCATAATCTGGTGTTGCCCCAGGAAACGGCCGCCCGGATTGAGGCAGCCATTAGTAAGCTGGATTACCAGCGCAACAGCCTGGCCCGCCGCCTGAGCAAAGGTGGCAGTGAAACACTCGGTCTGGTGCTACCGGATATTACCAACCCCTTTTTTGCTGAACTGGCGGATGCCGCCGAAGAAGCCGCTTCTGCGCAAGGTTACAGCCTGGTGCTGTGTGTCACACGCAATAATCCCGAAAAAGAACGCCAGTTTATTCGCTGGCTGGATACCTGCCAGGTCGATGGCCTGTTATTTACCACCAACCGCCCGGATGATGGCCTGCTACGCCGCGAGGTACAGCACCACCAGCGGATCATTTTGCTCGATGAAGATATCCCTGGCAGCCATGTTCCCAAAGTATTTGCCGACAACCAGCAAGGTGGCCGCCTTGCGACAGAACAATTAATCCGTGCCGGGCACCGCCACATCGCTTTTGTGGGTGGGCCTGATGCCCTGATGAGCGTGCGTGAACGTTACCAGGGTTTTTGTGAAGCAATGGCGACCGCTGGCCTGTCATGCCCCCCGGAATGGGTGCTGTATGGCGAATACCAGCGTGATTATGGCAGCAAAGCGCTGGACCAGTTATTCCGTGGGCCACTGCGCCCCACCGCCATTTTCGCCGCCAGTGATTACCTGGTATTAGGCATTCTTGATGGGTTGCGCTCACGCCAACTTCAGGCGCCTGAAGCCCTGTCACTGGTAGGGTTCGATGATGCCAGTTACGCCAATTTCACCCAACCACGCATTTCCACTATCCGCCAACCTGCTCACCAAATGGGGCGCACAGCAGTGCAATTGATGCTGCGTCTGCTTAACGGCGAAACCGTGCCGGAACAGACTCGTTTTCCTGTTGAATGGGTTGCCCGCGATTCCATCATGCCGCCCCCTTGCCTGCGCTAATTGTGTGCAATGGCTGCGCAGTTTTAGCGCAACTCGCCCTGCAAAGACACCACGTAAGCAACCAGATTAGTAAACCGGTTTACTAAAAAAATATAAATTTAATCTATATATTTCAAAGTATTAAAAAGACATCAGTTGGGTATTTTTTAACCTGGCATGGTTACTGCTTGAGTGGACACGGCGAACAAGTAACGAACACAGCAAACCTGACGGATGGTCGTCATCATTAAGTAAACCGGTTTACAAGAAGTGGGCCGGTGTGGCGACCATCCGAATACGCAACGTCATCTACCGTCACACGACATTGGGAGTAATGGCATGCAACAACAGGCAGTCCCGGCCAGAGTCGAGATGGTGAATATCACCAAAACTTACGGCTCTATACGTTCATTACGTGGCGTAAACCTGCGCCTGGCCCCCGGAGAGGTTCTTGGGTTGGTCGGCGACAATGGTGCGGGCAAATCCACACTCACCAAAATCCTGTCAGGGGCAGTAGTTCCCACCAGCGGGGCGATTCGCATTGATGGTGAAGAACTCAGTTTCCAAACCCCGGCAGATGCCCGGCGTTGCCAAATAGAAATGGTTTACCAGGACTTATCGCTGTGCGACACGGTTGATGTTGCCGGCAACCTGTTTATGGGCCGCGAGCCGATGAAACAAGTCCTTGGCATTCCTTTTCTGGATGAACAGCGCATGCACAAAGAAGCCCAGGAGATGCTCAAAGGCCTGGGGATTTCCATTCCTGATACCCGGCTGATGGTACGTAACCTGTCTGGAGGGCAACGCCAGGCTATTGCCATTGCCCGTGCAGCAGCATTCAACCCTAAAGTGCTCATTATGGATGAACCTACTGCCGCCCTGGCGGTTGCAGAGGTAGAAGCCGTACTGGAGTTGATCAAACGTGTCAGCGCCCGTGGCGTGAGCGTGATCCTGATAACCCACCGCTTACAAGATCTGTTCCTGGTCTGTGACCGCATCATGGTGATGTACGAAGGCACCAACGTTGCCGACCGTCGCGTTGCCGATACCAGCCTGAGCGATATCGTCAACTTGATTGTTGGCGAGAAATTCACTGCCCACTCAGCCCAGGCTCATTGAGGGGATAACCATGAGTACAATCAATATGTCCAGCCCCCGCGTCCTGCAGCACAGCCTGCCCAAACGCATTTTGCACAACCACTCTGGCGTGGTGAGTATTGCGCTATTTTTCGTGTTCTGCTGCCTGGTATTCTCACTGATAACCAGCTACTTTCTCACTGGCAATAACTGGCTGAATATTATCCGCCAGACTGCACCGCTACTGATTGTCGCCAGCGCCATGACCTTTGTGATTACCACTGGCGGTATTGATCTTTCCGTAGGATCCACACTGGCCCTGGTGGGCGCACTGTCGGCTATCGCACTGAATCACTGGGGCCTGCCCTGGCCTGTCGTGTTTATTGGTGGCCTGGCGGTTGGCGCACTGATCGGCCTCATCAATGGCTTTTTCATCGCCCGTGAGGGGATCCCCGCGTTTATTGTCACGCTGGCAACACTGGCGGTGGTTCGTGGTGTAGCACTGTTGATAACCCAGGGCTATTCCATACCGGTTCCGGCCGGGAGTGGTTTTACTTTTATGGGCCGGGCGTGGGTAGTGGGTATTCCAATGCCCGCACTGATCGGCATCGCGGTGTTGATCATTGCCCATATTGCCCTGAACCATATGCGTTTTGGCCGTTATGTCACCGCAATTGGCGCAAATAACGAAGGTGCCCGCCGCAGCGGGATCAAAACCCAGTCTGTGACGATGCGTGTTTACATGCTCAGTGGTATGGCCGCCGCACTGGCTGGCATGATAATCACCGCCCGCCTCGGTAGTGGCTCATCCAACCAGGGCGAAGGGTTTGAACTCCAGGTTATTGCCGCAGTGGTGTTGGGCAGTACCAGCCTGTTCGGCGGGTTTGGCACTATCATCGGTACCTTGTTGGGCGCGCTCTCCATTGCGGTTATCCAGAATGGCCTGATCCTGTCCCATATTTCACCGTTCTATACCCAGATTGCCACGGGCTGCATCATCCTGCTCGCCATCTGGCTGAACACCCGCATTCTTAACCCCACCCGTTCTGCCGCAAAAGGATAGCTCATGAAGGGTTCAATTTTTCGCCACCCCACGCCGCTGCCCGTTGGTGTGAATAGTGGCAGTGTAATGACCGTGCTCGGGCCAATGCCTGTTGGGGAAATGGGCGTCACGCTGATGCATGAACATATTTTGCTGGACGCCGCTGGTAAGTGGGTTCCCCCGTGCTGTTGTAGCGACCGCCATATCGCCGAAGCGCCGGTCAGCATAGAAAACCTTGGGGAGTTGTCGCTCAACCCGTTAATGAGCCGCGATAACTGCCAGTTGTTCGATGTAGATGTTGCCATTGAAGAGTTAATGAAATACCGCGCGCTGGGCGGAGAAACCGTGGTCGACCCAACTAACCTTGGCATTGGCCGGGATCCAAAAGCGTTGCAGCGTATCTCGCGGCTCACTGGCCTGAATATTGTGATGGGGACGGGGTTATACCTGGAGCCATCTCATCCGGGCTGGGCCAAAACCCTGGATATCCAGACACTGGCCGACAAACTGATTTACGACCTGGGCGGCATGGATGAAAAACCAGAAGTGGTTGCCGGGTTAATTGGCGAAATTGGCATCTCCAGCCGCTTCACACCGGAAGAAGAGAAATCGCTGCGGGCTGCCGGACGCGCCAATGCCGCAACCCAGGTTCCTATTGAAGTCCACTTGCCGGGTTGGGAACGGCTGGGCCACAAGGTGCTGGATATTCTGGAAGAAGAAGGGGCAGACCTGCGCCATACCGTGCTGTGCCACATGAACCCCAGTTTTGCCGACAAAGCCTACCAACACAGCCTGGCTAAACGCGGCGCGTTTCTGGAGTACGACATGATTGGCATGAGCTACTACTACGCCGATGAGTCTGCCCAGTCGCCTTCCGATGAAGAAAATGCCCGCGCAATCCGCGAACTGATTGACGCCGGTTTTATTCACCAGGTGCTGCTTTCCCAGGATGTGTTTTTGAAAACCATGCTCACCCGTTATGGCGGCCATGGTTACGGCTACATCCTCAAACATTTCGTGCCCCGCTTACGCCGCCACGGCGTTACTGGCGAACAACTGGAAACACTAATGATAACCAACCCGCAACGCGTATTTGGCGGGTAACAGGAGTTTATCCATGCAAAAGTCTGTTTTACTGGTCGGCGAATCCTGGACCAGTAGTGCCACACATGTAAAAGGTTTTGACCAGTTTTATACCGCGACTTACCACACCGGGGCGGACGCCTTTCTCGCGGCACTGAAAGAGAGTGACTACCAGGTCACCCACATGCCAGCCCATGAAGCGCAAGCTCATTTCCCCACCACCCTTGAAGCATTGCAGGCCTGGGATGTGATTATTTTGTCCGACATTGGCGCGAACACGTTATTACTGCACCCGGATACCTGGCTGAAAAGCCGCCGTACCCCCAACCGCTTAACGTTACTGCATGATTATGTTGCTAAAGGCGGTAACCTGATGATGATTGGTGGTTACTTCAGCTTTCAGGGCATCAACGGCGGCGCACGCTACCGTAATACTGCAGTCGAGAAAGTATTGCCAGTACGCTGCTTACCCTGGGATGACCGGGTAGAAGTGCCAGAAGGTGCCAGCGCAGAGTGCATTACCCAACACCCGGTGCTGGACGGGCTGGCAGGCGAATGGCCGTGGCTGCTGGGCTATAACGAAGTGGAAATGCACCCGGAAGGCCAGTTGCTTGCTACGGTATCTGGTACCGGGCACCCACTTTTAGCGGTGCGGGAATACCAAAAAGGCCGTACGCTGGCATGGACCAGTGATATGTCTGCTCACTGGTTGCCAGATGAGTTTTGCCAGTGGGATGGTTACCGCCGCCTGTGGGTCAATGCGCTGGACTGGCTCACTCAGGCTCGCTCATGATTAAGCCGCTCATTACCCTTGCCCAGCAGTTACTCGGGTTCGACACCATTAACCCGCCAGGTAATGAATACGCCTGCCTGGCGTTTCTTGCCAACTATCTGGAAGATCGTGGGTTTGAGGTAAGCCTGTTCCCCTTTGGTGAAAACCGTACCAACCTGGTTGCCCGGTTACCGGGCAATACTCCAGGTGCGCCACTTGGGTTTACCGGGCATCTGGATACCGTGCCGCTGGGCCAGCAACAGTGGCAATATAACCCGTTCGGTAAGGATATTGTGGGCGGCCGCTTGTATGGCCGTGGCAGCAGCGATATGAAAGCCGCCATTGCCGCATTTGTTTGTGCTTGTGATACACAACGGGCCGCCATTCGTGCCGGAACAGGTGTCACCTTGTGGTTGACCGGGGGCGAAGAAACCGGGTGTGATGGTGCGCGAGCATTGCTGGAATCCGGCCTGGTGGGTGCCGCTCCAGGGGCATTGATTGTGGGCGAACCAACAGCCAATTACCCGGTAATTGGGCACAAAGGCGCACTCTGGCTGCGGGCAGAAGCAACCGGCAAGACAGCCCATGGAGCCATGCCTGAACTGGGTATCAATGCCATTTACCTGGCGGCAGACGCACTGCAAAAAATCCAGCATTTTTCCCCCGGCCCGGATCACCCGTTAATGCGCCATCCCACGCTGAATGTGGGCCGCATTCACGGTGGGCTGAACATTAATTCAGTTCCCGACCACGCTGTGTTTGATGTGGATATTCGCACTGCCCCCAATTTGAATCACAGTGATATTTGCCAGCGTCTGCATCACCATATTGGCGAGCATATTCACCTGGAAGCGCAGGTTGACCTGCCTGCGGTTCTGACAGACCCAAAAGACCCGTGGATTCAGGCAGTTTTCGCACTCTGCCAACCGCTGCATGACACACCACTTACGCCGCGCATTGTGCCTTACTTTACTGATGCGTCTTTGTTGCTTCCTGCATTGGGAAATCCCCCCTGTATTATTCTCGGGCCAGGAGAACCCGCCATGGCGCACCAAACGGATGAATATTGTGAAGTGAATAAGCTGGAACAGGCACAAAGCCTGTATGGTGAAATCATTGCGGGCTGGATGAAAGACCGCATGGCATCCCCAGCATAAAGACGCCTCCCGCCCCCCAATCCCAACACACAGGCCATTTATCAGAATGGCCTGAATACCTGGTCTGATTTTTACCCCAAAAGGTTGCCCCAGCCCTTGGCTGACAGGTACATTGCGCCACTAAATAATGACTACGTTTTGTCATATTTGCCCGGTATAGCTTTGAGCAACAGGGAGTCGCTTATGCAATTTACTAACCGAGATGAATCACGTTTACCAAATTATGAGATGGGATGGCAACTAGGTATGCTAACCGGTGCTCATATTGATTTTAATCATCTGGCACAAGCTATGGATTGCCGAAAAAACTTCTGGCATGCAGGGATTATCTATTATGACGGACGGCAAAGTTGGCTAGTTCGCCCAGCACGCCGTCCCCCCCCTTTGCTGCCAGGTGAAGTCAGTCATATAGTAATTACAGCATTAGAAAACGGCTCTGAAAATGACGCCCAGGAAGCCTTCATCCAACCATTGCAGTCAACCTCATTAACTAGAGAACTATCATCTGCGGCTCTGCCTTGTGGTGCAGCTATTGCGACCCTTGCATTAATTATTTTTGCGTCGTCTGCGATCCCTTTGACAGCCGGAGTTTCTGGGATCCCTGCGGCTCTACTATCTGCAGGAGGCGCAGCAACAGCTCTTCAGTGTGCTAATGCAGTAATGCGCATTATGGTGCTCCAAAAAGGTAGCAATGAGACACTTGAATGGCTGGATAGCCAAGGATGGTACCAGGCAACCATTACATTGTTGGACATCATTTCCATAGCAAGTGCAAGTGTTGCTTTAAAACAGTCCATCCTTCTCTATCAATCCATGAAAAAAGTTTCTTCAATCAAAGTTCATAACTGGTTGAAAACAATGCCCAGAGCTGACCGTAAACGACTGACAGAAGAAATCATCCGTAATCGTAACCCAGGGATCTCCAATAGAGGTATCAAATCAGCAATACAGGCTGGCTTATATCCCAAACGTTATCCAACTGAAGTATTACAGATATCTTTAAATAAAGAGCTTGCGCAAATGTTCATAAACTCATCCTCATTTATTGCAAGTGCCACTGAAGGTACATTGCGCCATCTGGTAAACCCGTTCCATTCCGGGCGTTATGCTGTGGGCTTCCTGCAGTCTTTCTCCACTGATTCATTTACCCTTGAGTGATACCCCTTGCAATGAAACACTTCTCCACCACTCTGTCCTGGATGAAGCAGACCGAGGCGCAAATCAGGCAGGCCGATGCCTCAGCGCTGAAGGCAATTATGCAACACCTGGCACCACCAGGTATCTGGCTTACACTCAAAACTTTCTGGCCCAGCCCCCCCGGTCTGGCAAACATGCTGGCTGTGTGTCTGGTTTTATACACCTTCGTTATCTTGCAACTTAAGCTGTGGTTGGCAATTTTTAACTTTGCTGGTTGGCCTGTATCTGCTTTTTTTACCCATATTCTGCCGTTCGGTAGCGGCTTTCTGGTGTTGCTCATTGCTATGGGTATTGCTGGCGTGCGTGGATATATTGGCGTGCTGAAAAGTGCCCTTTTTATGGCTGCGGGTATCGCCATGATTGCCACCGGATTTTTTACCTGCACATGGGGAATATTTTTGTATGGGGGGAATATTCAAGTCTGGGAATTAGTCGCCTCAACATCAGGTGCAGGGTTTACCGTGCTAAGCCTCTGGCTACTCAGCGCCCGGCGTTTTCGCACGCTGGCACAAGTGGTTCTGTATCACCATGCAGAGTTTAAACAGGCACAACAGGCTTCAATTCCAGCGAAAAAACTGATGCAGAAAACCGCGCAGGTTAAGAAAATCAGCCTGAAACACTTCTCCACCACTCTGGCCTGGATGAAGCAGACCGAGGCGCAAATCAGGCAGGCCAACACTCAGGAATTAGCTGCATTGGTTGGCACTCACTCACTGGATTCCAGCAGTAAGCACCCAGATGCTCCCTATAACCTGGCCTTGAATGCCGGGTTTGCCTTGCTGAGTTATCTCCTTGCACATGGGATGTTCTGGCAATGGCTATGCCATCTGTTTAACTGGCCTGTTCACATACAGGTTGTTGGTATGCTTGCGCTCCCTGCCTTGTTTATTGCCAGCTTAATAACATTACTCAGCTTTTGTGTCCGGGGGTACTACCAGGCAATGAAAGGCTATTTAATTCAGTTTGGTGTGACGGTGGTGATAGTGGCCGGGTATGTTATTTTCGCCTGCCTGTATTCACTGGCAGGGCAAAGTGACAGTGCGCATTCTTATCTGCTCACTGCAGTTATCGCTCTGGGTGGGATTACTTTTAGTTACGCCATGCTAAATGCTCGCCGTTTCCGCACTGTTGCAAGTATGGCGTTGTATAACCGGGCTATGCGGAAACAAACTGAACTGGGTATTCAGGCACGCCATGCAAAGCAATTATACAGCCAGCGCGCCAGCGTGCGGCGTAGCAGCAAGGGGCAAAAGAAAACAAAATAGCCTTAACAGGATACGTTTTCTCCTGTTAAGGCCAGTCCCATATCCGGGCCAAACCACTGCTACTGGGAGAGGAATAACAAACGGTGTTGCAGGGCTTCCAGTTGCAGCGCTAACGCCTGTATCACTGCCGGTGAAACAGGCTGCTGGTTATCACGCTGTACCTGTAACTGGTTCAGTTGATTTTCGAGCAGGGTATCCTGCATTTTTAAGGTTTCACGCATCTGGTAAACATGGGTTTTCAGTGCAGAAATCGTCATATACGGCGTACGTTTATGCTCTGCATCCAGTAAGCGCTGCTCCAGGTCAATTAACTGCTGGTTTAGCCGTTCATAAGCGTGGTTTGCAGGATAAAGGGCCACCTGCTTTTCGGCCTGGGTGCGCCATTTCATATACCATGCGTTATCGGGCCACAGTTGGTGAGAATAGTGTGCTGCACGGGGATGACCCAGCCCCCAAATCCCCCCGGTAAAGATCACCGCAACCAGCCCACCCAGCGCTCCCCATAGACAACGCGCCCGCCATGTCAGTAACGGTTTGCTGGCCGCGCTATGGTCAGGCTGCACGACAGGTTCAACGGGCTCAACTGGCGGGCGAGGTTGACCTACCTTTTCTGACGACCCTGCATTTTCCAGCCAGCGAAACAGCACTTTAAATTCGCCAGCAGACACCAGCTGGTGAGCCACTGCCTGGTGGTATAACTGATCCACCACTTCCAGCAACTGGATACGCGAAGCCGCACTGCGTTTTTCCCCTGGTAAGGCATAAATCACAGGCAACAGATGCAAACAACACCACTCCAGCAAATTACGCCGCAAATCCTTTGCCGCCAGTGGAGGCCAGCAAGGATTTTGTTGGCTCACCAGCCCTTTTACCAGTAACTGGAGCGCATGTGTCAGGCCTTGCCAGCTATGGCACTGGCAGGCAATCATGCAGTACCAGGCACCACTTTGCAGATCATAGCCGTGCTGGCGAAACAGCGTGTGGCACTGTTTTTCCTGTTCCAGCCACCATGCCCGTTCACTGGCATGCTGTTGCCAGCGGCTCATATTATGGCTGAGCTGAAGAAAAACCTGATGGCAGCGCGGGTCGAAACAATTAAACCGGATGGCCGTCAAACTCTCATCAATTATGGCTGAGCGCATTTGCCCCCCCGGCCAAAACGCAAGGTTATCCCATTTTTTCCCGCGTCAATTTTCAGTGAACCTGAAGAACCACGTTTACCAATGTTACCAGCCAGCCGCGGTAACAAGTGCTGAGTAAGAACCTGGTCAATATCCCGCCCGCCACTCTGTTTCACCTGGCAGCGTTCCGCCACCCAGCCCACCACTCGACGGGTATAAACAGGTAATATCTGGCCTTCTGTGGCCTGCTGGTAACGCTGGCACAGGCACTGTAATTTCAGGTCAATAATTTTTCCCAACGTCTCTGGTTGCAGAGGCAGGTAGGGGATAAGCACCATTCTTCCCATTAGCGCAGGCGTAAAAACACGGTCAAACTCAGGCCGAATAAGTTGCGCCAGCGCCAGTGGTGATTGTTCGCCGCTGTCACACGCCTCAGTAAGCGTGGCACTGGCAAGGTTGGACGTCATCAGAATCAGGGTATTACGGAAGTTAATAACCTGGCCTTCAGCATCTTCAATCAGCCCTTTATCAAAAATTTGGTAGAACAACTCCATTACATCGGGATGCGCTTTTTCTACTTCATCGAGCAAAACCACACTATAGGGGTTACGGCGTACAGCTTCTGTCAGGATCCCGCCCTGCCCGTACCCTACATAGCCAGGAGGCGACCCTTTCAACCCGGAGACAGAGTGTGCTTCCTGGTATTCAGACATATTAATTGTGACCAGACTACGCTCGCCACCAAACAGTAATTCAGCCAGCGCCAGTGCGGTTTCGGTTTTCCCTGTGCCTGATGGTCCGGCCAACAGATAAACACCGGCAGGCTTTAATGGGTCACCCAGGCCAGCGCGGTTGATGCGGATTTGTTGGGTTATTTGCTCCAGCGCATAAGGCTGGCCGATGATGCGTTCTGCAAGGTGCCCGAACAATGCCTCGGATTGCTGATGTTCTTTCTCCAGCATGCGGCCCAGAGGGATGCCGGTCCAGTCGGCAACCACATCGGCAACACAGGTGGCATCCACACATTCAAACACCATTGCATGGTGTTGGTGCCAGTCGGCAAGCGTAGCACGCCCCTGAGCCTGTTCAGCGGCATCTTCGCAACACAGTAATTGTTGCACCAGTTCCCGCTGGCGTTGCCATTCAGCCAGTAAACTCTCCCGTTGCTTTTGCAGAACAACCGTCTGATTTGCCAGCTTCGCCTGGCGTTCGGCACCTGATTGCTCCCGCACCAAAGCCTTGTGCTCACTCTCAATAGCACGCAGCTGGACATTAATGGCTTCGATTTCTTTCGGTTCATGTGTCTGCGAAACGGCAACCCTGGCACAGGCTGTATCCAGCAGGCTGACCGATTTATCTGGCAGTTGCCGCCCGCCAATATAGCGGCTGGAAAGATGAACAGCCGCGTGAATGGCATTTTCCAGTACAGGAATACCATGATGGGCAGACATCGCCGGGGCCATGGCGCGTAACATGGTGGTCGCACTCTCAATATCCGGCTCGGCGACTTTCACCACCTGGAACCGCCGTGTCAGAGCGGCATCTTTTTCGAAATATTTTTTATATTCCGCCCATGTAGTTGCAGCGACGACCCGTAACTCGCCCCTTGCCAGTGCAGGCTTCAACAGGTTAGCGGCATCATTCTGCCCTGTCTGCCCACCCGCACCAATCAGCGTATGAGCTTCATCGATAAATAAAATGATCGGCTGCGGTGCACTGGCAACCTCTTTGAGTAGAGACTGGAGGCGATTTTCAAATTCGCCTTTGACACTTGCTCCGGCCTGCAACAACCCCAAATCAAGGGTCATCACTTCCATATTTTTCAACCGGGGCGGTACGGTACCTGCGGCAATACGCAGCGCCAGCCCTTCGACCAGCGCAGTTTTCCCGACGCCAGGCTCCCCGGTAAGAATGGGGTTGTTTTGCCTGCGGCGCAGCAAGATATCCACCATCTGGCGAATTTCAGCTTCCCGCCCCAGAACCGGATCCAGGCTCCCTGTGCGCGCCAGTTCACTCAGGTTACGGGTATATTTCGCCAGAGCACCACTTGCGCCAGACACCTCTTTACCTGACGGTGGCGACGGCTGTGTCATTCCCTGGGTTCGCAGCACCTGAAGTGCCATCTCCCGCTCACAGTTCAGTGCATGCTGCACCCCTGGCGCGCGCACATGCTCACCGTCATCCTGCAACAGGCTTGCCAGTAACACGGCTGGGTTAATCTGCACCTGCCCCCAGGATGCACTGGCAAGTAACCAGCTATTGGTCAGCCATTTTTCCAGTTCCGGGGAAAACACCGGCATGGAGGCTTTCCCGCCATTGATTCCGTCGAGAACTTTTTGTGTCTCATCCAGCAACGTATTTGCCAGCAACCCCGCCTGCAAACCAAGGGATTCAAGCAACACACTTTCCTGCTGAATTAGCGCCAGCAACACATGCTCTGGCATAACCTCAACCTGGCGGCGTGATGCGGCATGGCATACAGCGGCATCCAGTGCACTGCGCCCTTCATTGCTGAGTTTACTCATAATGGATTTCAGATAACGGCTCATAACGGTCCTTGTCATATTTTCAGGCACTGAGCGATATCACCCGGCAGTGCTGAAATGGGGCTAGCCAGCGCAGTACGAGACTGCTGGCGAGCAGAATGTGCATCAAGATTAGCGAGTTGTTCGCGGGTATCACTCAAATAACCGGCCAGTTCCAGCCAGCGCTGCCAGCCTTCATCCAGTATATGGGGGTCAGAAATACTCAAACGTACGAGGATTTGCTTAATGCCAAGCTGATTAAGCAATGATTCATCATCACCAAACTCATGGCTTTCAAAATACGTTTCTCCAGAAGCTAAACGCTGTACAAACCAGGGCCAGGCGTCATCGCCATTCAAGGCATATTTAACTGAAAAATCAGGAAAATTGACATCCAGACTGACACTATTGCATCGCCCTGGTTGCCAGGAAAAATCGGCCTGCTCAGTGAAATTCATGTTGGCTAATTGCTGGCTGCTTTTTTGGCAATGCAATGTCAGTTGGGTACCTGTTGGCATCACAGCGGCACCGCCCGGAATAGTCGCCGGGTGGCTGGTCACTTGTAGTTTCAGCGCATCTTTCTCCAGTGCCTGCTGCTGGGCTACCAGACCATCAACCTGAGCCTGTAAAGAGGCGCGTAAGTCCCCTTCACGCGTGGTTGGCCGCTCAGGCATATCCAGAAAAATCTCTGCCGGGAAAGCATGACGCACCAGGTACAGAAAGTCGTCTTCAAGGGGAACGCGCATATCTGCGTACTCAGCCGCATCCGCGCCCTGTGGCCCGAGAATTAACAAAGCCTTTGCTGGCCCACTCAAGAAATCACTGACAATCTGATGGCTTAATGATTGTTGGTCTGCATAGCTGCGAACCTCAACCTGATTACCCAGCGGCCTGATGACCGAGGTCTTCCACTGTGAATTCAGCCAACATGCACTGTGTGCCATGGCATTCCCCAACAGGCGGCGGGCATCATCTTCGAAAATAGCCCAAACAGCGGCCACCGTTGTGTCATCACTTGCGGATGGGAAATGCCCTTGTAGCACTTTCATGGCAGGCATTAGTTCTGCCAATGGATTACTGGTGTCATTGTCTTCGTTACCTGAAAACAACCCCCGGGTTAACCGGCCACCCGACTGGCTCTGCGCTACCGCATCCTGTACAGATTTGTTACGGATATCCAGCCATTTACGCCAGGCCTGCTCCGACTGTTGCAAATTCCAGGTGGGTTTAACATCCGGGAATCCTTTCAACCATGAGCCAAGCGACTGGCGCATGCGGTTGTCTGTCTGTGCAGCCCGGCGCAGTAGCGTTGCCATATCATTCTCATGAGATAACCGCTGCAACTGGCGCAACGTAACTAGCCAGGGTTGTGCAAGTGAAGACGGGATATCACTCAGTTCTTCCACCGCATTGGCGGTAAAATGTACCGCCTGGCTCTTATTTTGCCCAATGGCGATTAACTGCTCACGTGGCAACATGGCCGGAAGCGGTAAAACCAGATGTGCAGAGATGTCAGCCAGATACTGGTGCCAGGCATCCTGCCTTTCCACTTGCCAGCGCGCTTTAGCCTGCTGCAATAAGGGAAGTGGCTGCCCGGCACTCTTCTCCAGCAAGGCTACCCATTCATTCATCGTGGTTTCACCAGCCCGTGTCCGCGCACCAGCCAGCGCAATATCACCCGGTAGCGAAGGCCAGAATGCAGATGCCTGCAAAGGGATCAACGCTTCTCCCGGCGCAATCAACCATTCCAGTGCCGGGTCATGGTTAACCAGGCTTATCAATAACTGTTGCGCAGTTTGATACCACTGCACACCTGCCGGGCTTTGCATGTAATGCCGCTCAAAAGCCAGCTTCTCCAGTGAAGATCGCTCACCCAACCAGGTGCGGGGTTGCAACGCTTCCGTGACAGGTGCTAATTGTTCAAGAACAGCCAACCCAGTCCCTTGCTGCATGTGCTGCCAAATTTGCAGGGCATCCGCCAGTTGCAAGATAAGCTCACGTTGTTCGGCAGGTTCGGCAGACAAAACCCGTTGCTGCCAGGTGGCAAAGGTGGCCCCAGCCTGGCGGGGCAGGCTGTCTGACTGACTCAATAACCTGTTTTCTGCCTTCGAGTGCTGCCAGTTAAGTAACGGTAAAAACGGAAGGTAACGTAATGAAAATGCTGAATACTGTTCTTCATCTGCAAGAAAGGCAGCCCGCGCCTTAGGCGATAATTGCTGAAGTTCCGTGTGTAACCGGCCGGTACTGAACACCGCACTAACGATAATCCAGAAAGCACACACGCCAAGACCGACATGGCATGCAACGCGGCGCCATGAGCGATGAAACCAGCCTGAGCTGTGGCGGTGCAGGCTCAGTGCATGCAAGTGTTGTGTCAGCAAATCATGCATAAATACGCTTTCCCGCCGCCCGGTATTGTCGGCCTGAATTTCAGCAGCACCAAACCACACGCCACTGAGCATGGTGTGGCTGAAATAGGCATTAGGCTCACAGAGCGCAGCCAATGCATAGCGCAAAGATGGCTCCAGGCTGCCGAATGCTTCAGGAAAATCCAGCAATGTCGCGTAATCCTGAGCACTCAGGTGTTCAGGGCGCCCCATACTGATGCGTATCTGAGACATGCCATGGTGCAGGGCCGCAAACAATGCATGTAACGTTTGTTCATCCTGGCCATCAACAGGCAAAGGAGTACGCCAGTTATAACCCAGGGTTTGCTGGCGCTGTTCTGGAGATAACTGATTGTGCCACAAGCTAAAACCAGGAAACTCATCACATTGCGTAACCAACACATACAGCGGCAAACGTGATGAAAAACGGCGCATAAGCGGTTCAATTAATGCCCGCTGGCGGCGAGCACTGGCATGCAGGGCATTGAAATCCCCTTGTATCAGTGCGCGCATTGGGATTGTCACAATCACTCCCGCCGGAGCAGGCATACGCGCACACCAGTGTGCAATTTTCCCCCAGGCATAATGAAAAGGTGCACTGCCTTTCAGGAAGTTACTGGACAGATCAAGGACGCATAAGTTGCGGAAAAACCACCAGCGCAGAGTACGGGTAGGGCCAATGACGGCATTATCACCGTCATCATAAAAACGTGGTAACCCGGCACTGGCCAGTAATGTGCTTTTACCACTTTGCTCGCCGAGCAAAATATACCAAGGAAGGCGGGTGCGCTTACGCTTAATACGCTTGATAACGCTGGCTCCGGGATTCCAGTGACTCAGCAGTACACCTTCGCGGCGTGACAGACGGTATCGGCGCAAGAACCGTTGCCCCTTTTTCCCTTTAAAAACAGATACCAGGCTTTGAGAACCGGCCCAAATCACGGCCGTAATCAATAACATCAGTAACCAGCACAACAGAATCACTGGCGTACTCCAGTTTTGCCACAAGCCCAGTGTGAAACAAAACAGTAGCGACAGGCATATGACTAATAGCCAGCCGGTAAAACAGGCTAATTTTTTGAGCATAGCGTTCAATTAATATAGAGGGAGAACGAGAGGAATACCGCACCGTATAACAGCGTAACTGCGATGGTGAGGTTGAATAATGGCCGTTTATGTAACGACATCACTGCCGGTGGCTCAGTGGAACATGGCGTTATAGCGGCAAGGCAAGGCCACTGATGCCAGGCTTCCGGCAATAAGAGTTGGCGTTGTTGTGCAATTACACCGACTAATGCCGTTTTATCATCGGGTGACCCGTACTGACCATGAAAGCCATTATGTAAACAGAATAAGAAAACTTTACGCGCTTGCTGAAAGGTTGCCTCAAGTTGCTCAAGCTCGCTGAAAAAGCGCTCTCCGGCAACGGTTATATTCAGGTACTTACGCTGCAGTAGCTCACTTTGCCATTGCTGCCGCCAGGGCAATAACGAGCAAAGAATGGTTTCATCCATCCAGGCTATTACAGCCAATCTGGCCGCTTCTTTTTCTTGTTCACAGGCATCTTGTTGAGCCGCGTTTTGCATCGCCATCTCAAGAGTATCAATGCAATCTTCCCGTGCCACGGCATAGTCCGGACAGGATTCATGTTCACCAGACATCAGGATGACTTTTTTGAACACGGGAAGGTAACAATCGAGCAGTGCCATTAGTTATCCTCCATGAAGATAACCTGAACCTCGAGGTCCTCTGGCGCATCGTCCCAATAAAAAGCGATGTCTTTATCCTGCTCAATACCCTGCCACAAGCTGTCTTGTGAATTAAGACTGAAGTAGAAAGCGTCTTTACTGTCTGGCACGCCTCGCGGTGTCGGAGTCAGCAAGGTGGCGTTAACGCCGGGCAAAGCATGCTGAATCAGCCGGGTAATAGCGCACGCGGATGCAACTTTAAACCCAGCGCTTTCCACTGGTGAGGTTGCCGCCAGCATTTCTGAACGCAACAGCAGCAGTACATTGCCTGTGTTCTGCCACGGCAATGACTGCAAATCACCACGAAACACATGCTGTTCGTCTGCCACCAGATGAACCCAGGTGTTATCTTGCAGCGTTAAATTTTTTAATAAGGATATCAACACTCGCCTGGCACTGATAAAACAGGCTGCCGGGTCAAAATGGTCATAGGGTAACAACATGCTTTCGCCGCCCCATTCTCCCGTAAATGAGCACTGTTCACTGAAACAGGACAACTCCCCCACCAGTTGAGTTAATAAGCCAAAAACAGGCCAGGGATGCATATTGGGCGTGCGGCAGAAGTGGTTCAGCAGAGGTAGTGTTCGGCTTAACGAACGCATAGCAAGTAACTGGGTGATATCGCCCTTGTCAGCATGCTTGCTCTGTTTCGGGCGTTTGTATTCTTCAAATTTGTGCATGCGACTGGCCAATTCAGCATACAACCCTGCCAGTAAGTTTTTCAGCATTGCACAACCATTAATGCTCACCAGCGGGGGGCAAAAGTCCGGGTCAACAATCACACGGTCGTTGTCATAACGCAGGCGCAGAAATGGCAGAAACTCACAATCCACAACAGAGGCTTTTTCTTCATCACTGAGGATTTGCACGTTGTAGACAATACGGGCAACGCTGCATTCCGGGCCATTGAAATAAACGTCTTTCATGGCTCCCTCTTCTGGTGCCTTTACCCAGCGGCTGTTGGATGTATCGCCCACATTGGCATGCCCGGGATCAAAGCGCCGCAAAGCAAGCCACAAAGTGAATGGCTTCTCCAGTTGCTTCCAGGCGTCGCGAAACTGACGGGGTTGTAGCACACAATTGCCAGGAAATTCGAGGTAATCGCCTGAAGGCAAAATCGCCTGCAATCGTGTCATTTTTATCGAAAAATCAACCAGCGGTTCAGGGTTGAAATCGCAGTGAATGATGCCTGTATTCCATGGCTGAGCCAGTTGGCGCTGCCGGGAAAGCATAAAATTATGGTGCAGATCCGTAGACTGCAAATGCTGTGGTTGCAGGTAAACGCCCGAATACCAATACACCTGCTGGAGTTGTGGCAGCATATTAACCTTCCTTGTTTTCCGATTCTGGTATGACTTCTGATTCCGATACCGGTGCAGCCTCAGCGCTATTATTCATAAATGTAATCGGCACCAGTTTGGCACCCTGAAACTGGCTGATTCTCTGGCTGCCCAACCGCATACTCAGTGCGGCAGGTTGTAGTTCAGCCTGCCAGGTACGCCGCCACCACCATCCGGTTTTTTCCGTCTGTACCGGAATAGCAATAGCAGCCATATGTTGTTTTTGTGGGAATGGGTAATAGCCCGCAACAATTGCCATATAGCGTGTGTTTTCGCTGCGATCGATGTGCAGAGTGACACTTTGCCCGGGCATGGCTGCGTAACGGTCTATTTTCAGGATATCGCCCTGAGCACCTGCGCCACTAAATACCCCTTTCAACATCACTGGGTTAGAGAGCAACTTATTCAAGGTACTGACCTGTTCTGCCTGAATCACCAACAAGGTACAGCTGTTGGCAATACCATTAAGCGCATTAAGATCCGGATCAGTTTGAATTGCGAGCGTGATTGCCCCCTGAGCAAAAGGGGTATTTGCCTGCTCAATAGCCTGCGGTTCCGTTACTGCTGCTGTTTTATCTGTGGCGCACCCGGTTACCAACGCTGCCATCATTACCATCAGGCCGACTAAATATTGGTTTTTCATTCGTGGTTTTGCCCCAATACTTTGTTGATATCATTGAGGCTGTTGGTGTCATTCAGCATCTCTTCCAACCACTCTGTCAGGGTCATCCCTGCCCAACGTGCAGCACGTTCCATTAAGTACGGCACCGGGCTGGAAGGCTCATGTCTGCGAAAATGATCGGCAATCGCCAGCATTTGGCTAACCGCCAGCTCACGAGTCATAACTGAGGGAGGGGCAACCGTGCGCTCAGTGGTAATGAAGGGTATTTCACTATGTTCTTCAACAACTTCACAAGCTTTCAACACTGCCGTTTCTTCGAAAGCCTGGGGTACCACACGTTGCGCCAGGCGTTGCAAATACTCATCAATTTCCTTAAGCGTGGTCAGTGTTTTGGTGAATACACTACCTTCCGTATCCTGGCTGATGGACACATAACGGGCATCCATCTGTGTTAATGCGCTGGTGAGTTGAGCGGTTAAATTGGCCTGTTGGCTAATTTCGAAGGAGGAAAAATGCGCAGAAATTTTTTCGAAGGTTTCAGCAGTAAGATCACCCTCTTCCTCTATCAGCATATCGCGTGAATCCGGATGAGAGTTGATCTTGTGTTCAAACGCCAGCACCTGCAGCCAGTGTGACAAAGAGGACTGTGTATGGCTCAACAAAGGAAGAGTGAATAAATGCTGGCTGAGATCTCTGTCCAGGCGCATCAGACGGCCACGACGTATAGCCACACCATCCTCTTCCAACGATGGCCAGCACTGAAACCAAAAGCGGGTAATGAACTCGCTCAGGAAATCAACACCAGAAATTAGCCCTGCCGGGCCCAACAACTGGCAACGTGATTCAACGAACCAACATGCAAGCTGCAGGTCTTTGCTTTGCAGGTTAAGAGCCTCACAGCAAAGCGTGTTGACCTTCTGCCAGTCTGCCTTTTTGGGTTCCCTGAGTGCCCACTCGCCTTGTGATACATCTAAAGGATCGCTTTCACGCGCATCCCTAATCACATCGAACAGGGGTTCATACTCCAGATTGTCGCCCGCAGGCTTTTCGGGGCTAATTGGCACTAAAAGCGCCGCGATTTCAGGTTGCATAGTCATTCTTAATTTATCCAATCAACACCGTAGGGCACCCACTAACAATTGTGCCGCCATGGGCACAGTTGTCGCCCATCCGGGCTGCAGGCTTATTACCAATCAAGACCTTGGTACTTCCCATCACAATCGTATCCACAGGGCCAACACACACCGCCATGGAGCCAACTGTGGCGGCAGGTAAACCACCAATCAGTACCGTGGGTACGCCCGGAGGCAGAATTGGCCCCCCAACGTGTGGAATTGGCGGGAGCCCTGGTGTAACCATGGGGCAGACATGCATATCAGATACCCTGGCTGCAGGTTTCATTGGCTAACCTCCCATGTCATGCAACGGTTTAATAACAAACGAGCCCCTTCAACGGGCGATGTATTCAGTTGAGCCGCCAGTAGCAACATTGTGGTGTGCAACATCTGCGGAACCAGTGCCGGGTCTGGGTAAACAGGATCCACCCCTTCCGGTGCCAGGCTGCCCTTTGACCAAAACAGCGCCAGGGCCAGGGCACCGACAGGTGAGCCGAAACCATCCTCGGCAAAGTGATTAAAAATACGCCACCGTAGCGCGTTATCATGTTCCTGATAGCACCGGGCAATATCGTCCAACACGGCGTGTTGTTCGGGTGGCGTTTCCTCCCGCAACACAGCAGCCAGGCATAAGCCAGCCACTTGCGATGAGTGGGTATCCACCCATTGCTGTAACGCCATTTCCCAGTCACCACGCTCAAGCCATTGCTGGTGTGAAAATCCCTGTTCGTGCATGTTATTTCCTTAACCTATATTGGTTATGCCGCCTGATACCCGGGCCATACCACTACCGGAGACTGTCGCCATTGCACCTTTAAGCTCCGCAGTGCCACTGCCTTCCAGCTTGAGGATTGCGCCCTTCATTTCCGCTGTGCTGCTGGCCTGTAATTTGAGGGTTGCGCCATTTATAGAGATACCACTGGCCGACAAGGTGATTTTGTTAGCCCCCACCTTGAGTTCAATGGATTGAGTGGATTCAAGGCTCAACGCTTTGTCGGTTTTTACCTGACCGCCACCACCCGCGACTTTCAGCGCGTAATCGCCATTTTTCAGCTCTGTCGCCATATTTCCGGTGATATTTTGCTGCCAGTTCCCTTTCTCCAGCACCAGCTTCATATCACCCTGGCGGAGCAATAACTGGTCATTACCTTTGGTCAGCTCCGTTGTTCGGTTCGTCGCAATGGTATTTTTCACCTCATTTTTTACCGTCAGCTCAAGATCCTTTTGTGCCACGATAGTCAACCGTTCTTCGCCCTTTTTATCGTTAAAGCTCAGCCGGTGACCGTCATCAACACTTCCGCCAGTTGAACTGCGTGTCACAAAACCGCTCTCATTCTTTTCACCCGGCAACGCAAAAGGGGGGTTATTCTGGCCGTTGTAGACCGAGCCCGTCACCACAGGGAAATCCGGGTGGCCCTGAACAAAACTCACCAAGACTTCACTACCCACACGAGGAATAAACTGTGCGCCAAACTTTCCGCCAACCCATGACTGGGCAACCTGAACCCAGCAAGAGCTGGTGTCATCTGCCGGGTTTTCCTGGTCCCATGGGAACTGAATCTTGATACGCCCATATTCATCGGTATGGATTTCTTCCGATGCAGGACCGACCACAGTGGCGAGCAACACGCCGGGAATTTCTGGCGGGAAATGTTCAATGGGAGGAGCCCATGGCGAGTCATTACTCATTGCTTCAAACTGGCAATGGCAGTAGCCGGGCCCCTCAGTGTGATTGGCTATATCCAGATGTAACCCCTGAACGCGGTATTCACTTTCACCAGAAGGATGATCGGTGAGCTTGAACGTTTCCCCGCTTGATAACCAGTGAACTGCCGATGCTGCCTGATACCTCTGGGTATTCGCTTCCCGTGCAGCCATGGCATGTTCAGCCTGACGTGTAATCAATGCTCGTTCACCAACCGGGGTAATATCGGTATATGAGACGTCATCAATCTTTGCGCCCTTTTTGCCCGCACGGTGACCCACATCAATAGCTGTTGCCTGCGGCATAGAGTACCCATGGTATTCAACTCCCCCAGGTAATAACGAAGCCCCCGAAACCCAACTATCGATGACACCGCCAGACAATAAACGCCCGGCATCATGCCAGGCCAGGGAGCCACCACTAATGGCAATATGGCTGGCGGGGTGGTCAGCAAGGACAAGCTGATGACCCGATTCACTGTGACGGAAGAAGTAGTAAACCCCCTCTTCTTCCAACAGACGCTGGATAAAATCAAACGCAGATTCGCGGTACTGTATGCAATATTCCCGTTCCGGGTAGGAACCATGTAACTGCAGATCCAGGTTGCTAATCCCGTGAGTACGCAGCAATTCGCTCACTAAATCCGGTACACTGATATTTTGCCAGACCCGCATCATCCGCCCCATGTTGAGCAGTGCCAGTGCAGGTTCCAGAGTAAAAATACACGATGCTTCATCCTTCCCCTGACGGGCATATTGAATGCGTGTTACCACGCCGTGGACATAGCGCACCGGGCCTGGCATATTCCCTTCGCCTATGCGGCAGGACACCTCCCGCCCATGCCACTGGGCAATCTGTGCCTCTGTCTGGCGTGTCATAGAACGCACCTGGTAACAATAAGGTGAAGATAAAGACTCCTGTCCTTGTAAAGAGACCAGTAACAGCGCATCCGCGATCGCGCCATTCCAGCTCAATAGGTGCTGTTGCTGGGATCGTTTCGGTTGATCAAGCAGTGACATAAAAACATCCTGTTTAGTCTGTAGGGGCAACCAGACGCACCTGATAAAGGTGCGCTGCAGCATTAGTGCCAAGGCAGAGATTGAGACCGAGAACTTGCTGCCCCAAAGGGCGAGGTGCAGAATCAGTACTCTGGATAGACAGGGAAACGGAGAAATTCACAACAGGGCCAACATAATCGCGAATGGCTTTCCATACCGCACGCCAGGCAGCCCCCTGGGGGGTGAATCTGCGTGACATTTCCGGAGTCATTGGCCCTAAAACAACGTCAAAACTGGCATGTAACTCCAGGCGTGACAAACCCATCATAGGCGCTGTTGCAAGGGTGTGATGTGGGTTGCCGAGCTGGCAACACTCTTGTGCCGGAACAGGTTGCCAACCCCCAGTAAAAGGAATTATCTGTGCCGAAACCCCGAACATCTGGCGCAACAACTGTTCAAGATTCACCATTGAACGTACTGGGGCTGCAAATAACGATGCGTATCGGGTATTTTCCTGATGCGACTGCGAGGTAAACCTTCCGGTCAGAGCAAGGATCGCGGTATGCAGTGGTGGTTCAGCCCGTGACTCCGCTAAAGCACAAAGGTTATGTTTCTGCCAGGCCAGGTAGTCCAGGCAATATAAACGGTGGCCAAACATGTCAATAAATGCTTTTGCACTTCTGTCACCGTAGCGGTAATAGCGGGTAATCATCCATTCGCTGTATACGGTTGGCAACGCACCTAACGACCCGGTTAAACCGTTATAACAGGCCGTCACCTCTACTGGCGCGCCTGCTTTTTCGTGCGTAATACTCTCTATTTGCCCGCACGGAGCATCCATAGAAAGAGAGGATGTGATATGCAGTTGCTCATCCAGCAGCGTCTCTTCCGGTGTGTGGCCATCACGTAACTTGCGCAGCAACAAGCGAATTTGTTGGTAAAAGTTAAACTTACTCACCACTGGGATCAGATCCATGAAAGTTTCCCCGCCCGAACCGGCCACACGCGGTGAGTTGACGTTTCATGTTCAATGCGTGTGGTAAGGCGCGTAAAACTATTCACCGGCGCATACAGAGCCAGTAACCGGTCCAGCAAACTACACAGCAGGTAATACTCAGGTTCCTGTAGCGCCTTCCCGTCAAACGTAACGGTTAATTCAATACCACGGGCCAGAGAGTGCGGATCATTACTGATAAGCCTTGCGGTTACCGGCTGGCAATCCAGTGACTGTATTAAGTGATAGAGCTGGGCCTTTCCGGGCTGGTCTGTAAAATTGTACAGCGCCAGCATGGATTTCAGGTGTTGCACCCCATGCTCTCCAGAGAGTAACTGGAAGTTTAATGAAAGTTGCGACAAAAAACGCCAGCGCATATCCGCCTTTTCAGGTGCGGAAATGGGCCGGGTTGGTTGAGTCAGTGCGGAAATTTTCAGCCCGGCGACCGGGGCATCGGTATCAAAATCCCCTTTTGGTTGCCCATAAGGCATGTGATGCGCGAGCGCATGGTTGGTGCACATTAAGCTGAGCGTGACGACTTCCGGTACCGAAGAAGGCTGTTGTCTGGCGCGTGTACTGAACCCAATACTGAAGTGAGTCTGTGGCCCATCGGCATGCTGAGTCTCACGGCGAAAACCCTGCCATGCTATCCCTGCATCTTCGCCTTGCAGTGAGCCATAGTGACTTTCCAGAAGTGGTGAGACGCGGTAATGCTGAATACGATCATCCACTTTACGTTGCACTGATACCGTTTCAATAGACCACACCTCAATATGGCGCTGATGGCGGGTGTCCGGTATCACCGGATATTCAGCACTGGAATCTGTCAGGCTTATAGGCTCTGCCCGCTGGGCAAAGAGATTAATGGCTGGAGAACAATGCAAACGGAAAAAGCTGCCATCAATCAAATCGGCTAATTTTTCGAGCCGCTCCGTCAGGGGGTTACGCCGAAAGACAACCTGTAAGGTAAAAACACTATTACCACTGGCCTGGAATCCGGTGGGCAGAGCTATATCAATAAACGAAAATTTTTGTGGGAACCAAAAGTAGTCCAGCAACAGAATATGCACAGGCGCAATAAGTGAATCCTGGGCAATAAGTGCTTCCTCTGAATTGAACCCCACAGCAGTAATAACGCCAGGTTCCAGTTCAGTCGCAATACCGTCGTGGTGCAACATCAGGCTACTGACTTCTGAGCACAGCAACGTATACAGGGTATTTACCGCATTACCTGGGCCATGCAAATAGAGCCGGATAACTTCATCACCCAAAACCGCCCCCGGCCAGACCTGAAACTGGAGCTGCAATTGCCAGCGTAATTCATCACTGTCGAAGTGCAATAGCGCGCTGTCTACGGCAAGAGGCAGTAAAGTTACCGGATACACGGTATGGAACTGGCAAGGTAATGGATCCCGTTGGCGAGAAAATAACGCCATGCCCGCAGCTAACTCATTTCTTCCGGTTATCCCACTGCGTTGCCTGTCAGGCTCTACCATCACGATGCAGCATGAAGGCAATGGGCGCAAAAATTGGGGGGCCAGAACCGATAAAAGTGCTTCTGTTACCTCGGGCATATCATCATCAAGACGTTGATGAATACGCGAAGTTAATAAGGCAAAAGACTCAATAAGGCGGCTTATATGCGGGTCTTCGGTTTCTCCATCGACAAAACCAAGCCGACGGGATATTTTAGGAAACCGCTGGGCAAATTTCTTACCGTGATTTTTCAGAAAGTGAATTTCTTTCTGATAATAAGCAAGTAATCTATTCATAGATATAAAACTGCCCCGTCATATCATTCCATTTTAATGCAACAGTAATAAGGGCACCTTCATAATGAGCTGTAATGGTAAAGATCATTATTTCAGGCTCACTTTCATCTGCAGCACGAGAAACGGAGAAATTCGCCAAACGGGGTTCAAAACGTTGCATCGCTTTTGTTATTCTTTCTTCCAGCACGATGTAACGAGACATTGTTTCATCATCAGAAACAAATGAATCATTGATACCATAATTTAAAACAGAAGCATTAATTTCTGGCATATTATCAATATCAGGCATCCGAACACGCGAAGTTAATACCATTTTTAATTCATCAACCAATAACTCGCACGGTAGTAAATCCCAGGGATAATCATCCTCATCCTTATCCTGATGAGGATCATTATCGCTGAGGCGAACAAGTAATGACGTAGTCACAAGTACAGGCTCCTGAACCCGGTAGCACAACGCTACCGGGGGCATCACAACGTAACTTACTTAAGTGCTTTTTCCGGAATATCGTACTTAATTGGCCCAATCTTATCCAGGCCACTTCCGGTAGCGTTAGGTACGTTAAATGTCACTTCAATCATTCCCTCAAGAGTGAAAATAATATCCATAAACAAATTATCACGCCGTTGAATACTCAATGAGTTAATTTTACACTTGGAGTAAACGGTACGCTGAACTTCGTAATCCTGATCAAACTGATCAGAACCACGATGAACAATAGTAATGATAATTTCTTTATACCCACGTTTCAGGTAATACTCATAGAAGCTACTGGTATCTTTAGTCATTAAAAGAGACATATTTACATGGTCGAAATAAGCACCATCCTGCCCCGACACCGTATTAATACCACCAGAGGCGTAACCTTCCATCCACTTACTGTATTTCTTCTCTTCAGAAGAACCAGAAATAACCTTACCATCAATTTTAATTTCAATAAATTGACAATCTTTTAACTTAGCCATTTTAAAACATCCTGTTTATATTGAATATTAAGCGCCAGAGGAAGTTGGTAAATCAGCAACTAAACGCAGTGACATGCTCAAACCTTCCAATTGGAAGTGCGGTTTTAACCAGGCGATAGCACGGTAAGTTCCAGGTGCACCAGGAACTTCCACCACTTCAACTTTTGCCTCACGTAATGGATAACGTGCCTTTGTTTCCGGGCCCGCGTTATCAGACGCGACCACATATTGCATTATCCATTTCTGCAAATATTCTTCACATTCGGTACGGGACATAAAACTACCGACTTTATCCCGCACAATGGATTTTAAATAATGAGCAAAACGTGATGTGGCAAGAATATAAGGTAACTGGCTGGACAAACGCGCATTTGCATTCGCCTGGTCAGAATTATATAGCCGTGGTTTATTGATAGACTGAACAGCAAAAAACGCCGCGTAGTCTGTACCTTTACAGTGAACTAACGGAATAAATCCAAGGTCGGAAAGCTCTTTTTCACGGCGGTCAGAAATCGCTATTTGGGTAGGGCATTGCATAACGCGCTCACCACGACCGGACGTATAATTATACGCCGGAAGCGACTTCACTAATCCACCACCTTCAACACCGCGAATAGAAGCACACCAGCCATATTCTTCGAACGATTCAATAATACGCCCGGCCAGTTCCCACGCAGAGTTAATCCACAAATAATCCGTCCCGGCTTCATTTTCCCCAACATACTCTTCAAAATTGAAGGTTTCCGCAGGAATAGTTTCAGCACCATAAGGTAAACGGCCCAATACCCGTGGCAGAGTCAAACCAATGTAACGGCTGTCATCATTCTGACGGAATGAACGCCAGCGGGCATAATCGGTGGTTTCGAACATCTTCGCCAAATCACGCGGGCGTGGCAGTTCTGAGAAATCATTCATGGAGAGCATTCCAGGCGCTATAGCACTGAGGAATGGAGCATGAGCGGCAGCCGCAACATGGGAGATCTGCTCGAGTAAAGCAATATCCTGAGGCGTATTATCAAACTGAAAATCGCCGACAAAAGCGGAAAACGGCGTACCACCAAAAGTGCCGTACTCACTTTCGTAGACGCACTTAAACAACATGGACTGATCAAAGTCACTGGATGATTTAAAATCTTTAATAAGATCCTGTTTAGTGCATTGCAACAGCCGAATTTGCGTATTTTCAGTCACACTGGTTTGCACGAGTTTATGCAGCCCACGCCAGGAAGACTCTTTTTTCTGGAACTCAGGTGCATGAACAATCAGGCTGACCTGGCGAGACAACAGCTCATCAATCGCTGCAATACGCTGTTCAATACTGCCAATCAAATCGCTTGAAATCACTACCGCGCCAGAAAGCACTTCAGACATGAAGTTATTTAACTGCGACTTCATCCTGCCGCGGTCAGATTCCCTGCGAATAGCCTGCGTATTGTTGATAACCTGATCGAGAAAATCATCACTGTATGCCGGTTCAGCGGCATTCAATTGTGCGAGTTCACCACTCATTCTTCACCCTCTTCCTGGCCATTTGCCGCTGAGCTTTTTGCCGCACTTTGTTGATACGCCATCTCGGCTAATTGTTCTTTTAAACGTTCATTACTGGCCGCACGATTACGCAAATCACTTAATTGCTCGCGTAATGCCATTAATTTCCGCAGCGGCTCAACCTGGCGAACAATATTATCTGGAGTGAAGTCATCCATATTTTCGAATGTCAGTGAAACAGCCAGTTTACCTTCCTGATCAGGTAATGCACTGTCTACCAAAAACTCAGCACTCGGCTTCATTGATGACATAATTTCGTTGAAATTATCTTTATCAATATTCAGAAATTTTCGCTCACGAAGCTCTTCATCCGATTGAGTAAAATCGCCCATAACACCGACAACTAATGGTAATTCTTTCGCTGCCTGCGCATCGCCGACTTCAACATCATAGGTAATTTGAACACGAGGAGGACGTGCTTTATCCAGTTTATGTTGGGTGTGACTCATATTATCATCCAATTGAATTTATCATCGGCGGCTCCGGCCTGACGATTAAAAAAGCAAAATTTACAACATGTACTCCCGCTCTTTTTCAAGGAAAAAAAGAGTAAAATCTTTTATTCACCAGCAACTATTCCATTTATCAACCACACCACTCTGTATTCCAGTTACAGAACCACTGGGGCGTCACTGGGTCATCAATAGTTGCTGTTGTCACTCGAGTGGGCCAGGTCATCATTCAGGTAGTACATAGTTTTCTAACTAGCCGCAGCATCATACCCACACCGAAACCAAATGAAAGATTATAGTGATAAAAATACACAATACAGAATAAAACACTAAAATAATCACAAATAAAGGATTTTAATAAATGAAAAATAGAAATGAACAGAATTAATTTACAAGGGAAATTAATAAGGAAAAATGAATCTTCTATACAAAAATAATAAAAACAAACAAAAGTAAAAAATACCTCACCTCTGATTTTATTAAAAAATTAACCATTATCTCGTTCAGGATTAATTTAAAAAAAACATGTAACCTTGCCAAACTCTAAAATAAGGGCGAGATAAAATGTTTAAAATTGCTAAAAGCATCAGATCAAGTATGAGAGTCCAAAAAGCATCACCAGAACCTCAAGAAATATATGAGTACACAAAATGTCCTGATAACCGGATCACTGCAGAAAAAAACTCGCTTTCATCTACACGAGAAATAAAATCCTACCAAAGGGCTATCTCTGAAGGTGATTACCCTCAAGCTATGGTGCGTTATAATTTCCAACGAGGAAATACCGATTTGCCAGACCCAGAAAACTATGGTGAAGGTCTTTTTTCTCCTGGTAACAAGCCTGAAAATTCAGTTTTTTTAGCAAACTACCTTCATGCAATAAATGAATTACCAAATTACTCTGGAAATTCGAAACTATATAGAGGAACCATGGTTGACCGAGCCTTCTTTGAAGAACTGCATGCAGGAGCACTTCTGCAAACCCACCAAATTTCCTTCTTTAGTGAAAGTGATCTGGTTGCCCGTAAGTTTATTGACTCATCTTCAAACAAGAACAAGGTTGCCATTTTATTTCAACTCACACATAAAAATTCACCTGAGCAGCGTTATCTAAAAGAGGGGATAATGAGTACAGAATTGTATTCCGGTGTAAAAAGTGACCTCAAAAAATTAGGTAGGAGTGACAAAGATGTTCAAGGTATTGGTTCAAAATACAAAGAAATTCTGGTCGTCCCTGGAGCAATGTTTCTTGTTAACAATGTCTCGCAAATTAGCAGTAACATCCATCGGGATAAAATCTACAAGGTAAAACTGGAGTTTTACCGGATGAGTGATGACGTTTATCCTCGCTCTTTATTTTAATCACTCTGGCAAAGCTTCTATTCTTAGTTTCACCTGGCCAGCAGCGCATTGCTGGCAGGACAGGCACCAGACCAATACGTTTGTGGGCAATGGTGCCAACCCATGACAGCTCACAGAACCCGGCTAATGTTCCAGCTATTCATGCTCAGATAAACTGTCAGCCAGGTCAGTGTCGGTATCATTGGTTCGTTACTCGATTCAGCGAATTTCAACCATGATTTTCCCGCAGGATCCCCATTTTTTGCCCGGCATAATAAGAACAATCTTAAATACCCTGTTCCGGCAGCCCTTTAACCTGTTGCGATAAATAACAATGAATTACCACATCATTCACAATTTATGAGTCTGATGACAAACCTCATGTCCGCACAGAACGAGAGGATGTCACCCAATAAAAACCAGAAAAATCAATTCATTGATTTTCAACTGCTAACTAAAAAGAAGGAAAAACCACGCTTTTTCCTTCTTTTTCATCAATCTGAATTTTTTGCTTTGTTTTCTTGTTACTCAATACAACGCATGGTTCTGGAGAGAGGAGTTTCAACATGCAATACCCTGGCAATAACATAGAAGCAGGCATGCCTGACTATGCCGGTGCGCGGTTGTTTGGCGCAAGCGGTGCAGCAGATATCGATTTTCAAAAACTGGCCGATACGCTGGATTGTTCCCGCAATTTCTACCAGGTCGGGATTATTTATGATGACGGGAAACAGCGCTGGCTGGTGCGCCCTTCGCGGCGGGCGAAATCCATGGTCAAAAGTGAAGTCAGCCATGTCATTGTGACCAAAGTCCGTGCTGTTTCTGCAGAACAGGCAACCAAAGCGGTGGTCAACACCCTTCAGGCCCCTTCACTGACCAATGAAATCACATCTACTGCTATTGCCTGTGGCGCAACCGTTGCCACCGTGGTGCTGGCCGTTGGCGCGTCTGCTGCCGTGCCGTTTACTGCAGGTGGTTCCGGTGTTATCGCCGCAATGATTGTGGCTGGTGGTTTGGCAACAGCAGCCCAGTGCGCAATTGGCGTTGGCCGCCTGGCGTTTATCGGCACGGGCCACAGTGATGAGGTAGCCTGGTTAGACAGCCAGGGTTGGTACAACACCACCAGCACCGTGCTGGATGTCATTTCTCTGGCGGGTGCCGGGGCAGGCCTGAAAAGCACTCTCGAAACCTGGAAACTGATGAAAGGCGTTTCCTCTGCCAAAGCCGTTGAGTGGCTCAAAGGCCTGAGCCGGGCTGAACGCAAACGCCTCACAGAAGAAATTATCCGTGCCCAGAACCCGGGGATATCCGGTGCCGGAATCAAAGCCGCCATGAAAGCTGGTGTGTACCCGAAACGCTTCCCGGCAGAAGCACTGCAACACAGCCTGCAACGCGAACTGGCCAATGCAATGGTGAATACCTCGGCATTTGCAGGCAGTGCGATGACCGGCACCATTCGCCACCCGGGAAATGCGGTACAATCCGGCCAGTATGTTATCGGCCTTCTTCAGTCTTTCTCTCTTTAATGTGTACTGCGTGAAATGAAGCAAATTACAGCGAGCCTTGCCCGGATGAAATTGTTGGATGCCCGCATACGCCAGGCCAGTGAAACAGAACTGGAAGCCGTAATGCAGGAACTGGTTTTCCCGGGTGTGCTTAACCCATTTAAATTTAGCCTGCCTCTGGCGCTGAGTATGCTGTGCGCGTTATGCAGCTTTGCCATGCCGCAACCAGCGCTGTGGATGGGGGTATTTTATCTGGCTGGCTGGCCGGGCAATGCAGTGTTCGCCGGTATAGTTCCTGGTGTACTGCTCTTTTGCCTGGTGCTGTTCACTCTGGGCTCGTTGGCTGCCAGAGGTTACTACCTGGCACTCAGGGGCTACCTGGTTTTGTTACGGTGCGTGGCGGCCATCTCAACCGGGTATCTCCTCTTTACGCTGGCCCAATTGTTTCTGGGCCATGCACCACACCCGTTGTTTGTGGCGATGTCTGTTGCAGGGGTTGCTTTCAGCGCGCTCAGTTTCACCAGCCTCAATACACCTGTTTTTAGCCAGGCGGTAAATGGCTTCCTGCACAACCGCGCATGGCGTAAGGCCTGGGTATTACGCCGCCAGAAAACACAAAAATCACGCAGTTAAGCGTTTTCTTCACGCCCCATCAACCGCCGCTGCTGGCTTAATTTGCGGTATTGCTGGGGTGACATTCCTACATAACGGTTAAATGCACTGTAAAAACGGCTGCTCGAACGGAAACCGGCCGTCAGCGCAACATCCAGTACCGTTTTATCCGTGTCGCTTAATAATGCCCGCACGTGGTTGATGCGCATCGCGGTAATGTATTGTTTCAGAGTCAGTTGCATCACACGCTGGAAAATCCCCATCGCATAATTAGGGTTGAGTTTCACGTGCTCCGCCACGTCATTAATCGTTAGCGCCTGGTCGTAATGGCGGGCAATAAACTCCAACATCTGGCTGACATAAAATTGTGCATGGCGAGATATCCGGTTTTTATGTGTTGGCCGGGTTTGATTCACCACCAGCGGCTGCCATCCAGATAAACTAAAGCGTTTGAGCATCAGGCCAATTTCGTCAATGGCAACCTGGCGAAGTTGTTCATCATGGCTACTCAGCTCCTGTTGCCAGCGCCGGACTTCAAACTCACTGAGTTGCTGGCTGGCAAGCGAGTTGATGACCATGCCGTGAGTGACGTAGTTAATCAGTTCTTTATCCAGCGGCCACCCTAAAAAGAGGTGCATTGGCAGATTGAAGATGGCCATACTTTGGCAGTGGCCCGGATTAGTGAGTTGGTGCGGAGTACAGGCCCAAAACAAGGTAATGTGGCCTTGTTTAATGCGCACAATATCGTTGTTAATGACATATTCCACATCCCCATCGAACGGTACATTGATTTCCACCTGCCCGTGCCAGTGGCTGGCTGCCATCGCATGGGGTGCTCGCAGCTCAATTTCCATTTTTTGGTATTCAGAATAGAGCGACAACGGGCTGCGTGTTTCCCGTTCATCGCTACTACACATAAAGGGGTCGGCTGGCAGTGCTGAAAACGCGGGGGATCCCATGGGCGCTCCTTGTTCTGGAAAGTAAGAATGATGGCCTAAGCCTGAGCAAAAAACCGCGATACTCCCCCCACTCTGGGTTAAGACACAGTAATAATGGAACAGAATCTCCCCCAAAAACTCTGCAAAAATAGCTTTCTTCTCCCATTTACTCATTTTTATTGGTGTAACGCGTAAGTTCTGAGTTTTCGGGACAGCTCATCTGGTTTCAGGGACGAGAATCCCTTGCCTCCAATGCCATGCTGGCATCATTAACCAGCCTGAAGGAGAAACATGATGATGACCGCCCCTAAAATTGCTTTTATTGGCGCCGGTTCCACTATTTTCGTTAAAAATATTCTGGGCGATGTATTTCAACGCCCGGCATTAAAAGCCGCACACATCGCACTAATGGATATCGACCCGGTTCGCCTGGAAGAATCACATATTGTCGTGCGCAAACTAATGGAATCTACGGGTGCGACAGGCAATATCACCTGCCATACAGATCAACGAGAAGCGCTGAGCGACGCTGATTTTGTGGTGGTGGCATTTCAGATTGGCGGCTACCAGCCCTGCACCGTCACCGATTTTGAAATCTGTAAACGCCATGGGCTGGAACAGACCATTGCCGACACTCTCGGGCCTGGCGGCATCATGCGGGCATTGCGCACCATTCCTCATTTATGGCGAATTTGTGAGGATATGACCGAGTTATGTCCTGAAGCGACCTTGCTGAATTACGTCAACCCCATGGCGATGAACACCTGGGCAATCTATGCCCGTTACCCGCACATCAAACAAATAGGGTTGTGCCACTCGGTTCAGGGAACGGCTGAAGAACTTGCACGTGACCTGGATATAGCCCCGGCAGACCTGCGCTACCGCTGTGCTGGCATTAACCATATGGCGTTTTACCTGTCACTGGAAAAGAAAACGGCTCAGGGTGATTACACCTCTATTTACCCCGAATTACTGGCGGCTTATGAACAAGGCCGTGCGCCGAAAGCCAACATTCATGGCAACGCACGCTGCCCAAATATCGTGCGTTATGAAATGTTTAAAAAATTGGGCCATTTCGTCACTGAATCCTCAGAGCACTTTGCCGAATACACCCCCTGGTTCATTAAACCTGGTCGCCAGGATCTTATCGACAAGTATCAGATCCCATTAGATGAATACCCCAAACGTTGCGTTGAGCAACTGGATAACTGGCATAAAGACCTGGCGGCTTACCAGCAAGCGGAACGTATTGATGTGTCACCGTCACGTGAATACGCCAGCGCCATCATGAATGCCGTCTGGACTGGCACACCCGAAGTGGTTTACGGCAATGTGCGTAATGACGGGCTTATCGACAACCTGCCTGAAGGCTGCTGCGTGGAAGTGCCTTGCCTGGTGGATGCCAACGGCATTCAGCCAACCCATATTGGCAGGCTGCCAGCCCACCTGGCGGCGTTGATGCAAACCAATATTAACGTTCAGACGTTAGTTTCACAGGCCGTGCTGAATGAAAACAAAAACGATGTGTACTATGCCGCCCTGCTCGACCCGCACACTGCTGCCGTGTTGAGCATTGACGAGATTTATGCACTGATTGATGACCTGATTGCCGCTCACGGGAGCTGGTTACCTGGCTGGCTCCACAACTAAGCACGTAAACAAGCAGTACACAAATAAACACGCGGGAGCACCCGTCTCCCGCACTGGCAGGTAACCGTATCACTCTACATGAGGCAGCCCTGGGAACAGAGGCTGGTACCCTATGAGTATTTCAATGACAACAAAGCTCAGCTACGGTTTCGGTGCATTCGGTAAGGATTTCGCTATCGGCATTGTTTACATGTACCTGATGTATTACTACACCGATGTGGTTGGCCTGTCCGTTGGCGCGGTCGGGACACTGTTTTTAGTCGCCCGTATCTGGGATGCCATTAACGACCCCATTATGGGCTGGATAGTCAACGCCACACGCACCCGCTGGGGCAAATTTAAGCCGTGGATACTGGTCGGTACACTGGCGAACTCTGCAGTTCTTTTTTTACTCTTCAGTGCACACAAGCTGGATGGCAATGCGCAACTCATCTATGCCGCGGTGACGTATATTCTCTGGGGAATGACCTACACCATCATGGATATTCCATTCTGGTCACTGGTGCCAACCATTACGCTGGATAAACGTGAACGTGAGCAACTGGTGCCTTACCCACGCTTTTTTGCAAGCCTTGCCGGGTTTGTAACAGCCGGTGTCACCCTGCCGTTTGTAGAAGCCGTTGGTGGCGCAAACCGTGGTGATGGATTCCAGTTGTTTACTCTGGTGTTGATTGCTTTTTTTATTGCTTCTACGCTTGTCACGCTGCGTAACGTGCGCGAAGTGTACTCATCTGACAGCTCTGGTAGCTCGTCTTCCTCAACAACCAGCCTGAAAGCGATTTTGGGGCTGCTGTATAACAACGACCAGTTACGTTGCCTGTTGGCCATGGCGCTGGCTTACAACATTGCCGCTAATATCGTGAATGGCTTTGCCATCTATTACTTCACGTATGTCATTGGCGATGCCAGTTTATTTCCCTGGTATATGTCTTATGCTGGCGCGGCTAACCTTGTTACGCTCATTCTGTTCCCCCGGCTGGCCAGGCGGCTTTCCCGGCGCATACTGTGGGCTGGCGCTTCATTAATGCCCCTGCTGGGCAGTGGCGTATTACTGGTTGCCGCCCTGAGCCAGTTCCACCCGGTGATGGTCATTTTACTGGCAGGCGTTTTGTTTAACATTGGCACCGCGTTGTTCTGGGTTTTGCAGGTGATTATGGTGGCCGACACCGTGGATTACGGCGAATATAAACTCAATGTGCGCTGCGAAAGCATCGCTTACTCAGTACAAACCCTGGTGGTAAAAGGCGGCTCTGCATTTGCCGCATTCTTTATCGCGCTGGTACTGGGGGTGATTGGCTATGTTCCCAATGTCGCCCAGTCTGCCAGCACCCTGGCAGGCATGCAGGTCATCATGATTGTATTACCGGCATTTTTCTTCCTCGCCACGTTATGGCTCTATTTCCGCTACTACAAGCTTAATGGCGACATGTTGCGGCATATTCAGATTCACTTACTGGATAAATACCGCAAACCCGGCTCGGTAAACCCTACAGCGCCGCTTGCCCGCCCTGTAGCCGGGCAGCCTGAAGCCGAGGTATAGCATGGAGTGGCACATATTCGTAGGTTACCTGGCGGCCAGCCTGACCACGCTGTCTTTTTTACCCCAGGCAATAAAAGTCATTACCACCCGCAACACGCAAGGGATCTCTTTGCTGATGTACCTGATGTTTGTGTGTGGGCTGGTGATGTGGCTGGCGTATGGGCTACTGATTGGCGATACAGCGGTAAGCCTGGCTAATTTGTTAACGTTACTGTTTGCACTGCCCATTCTGGTGATTAAATACCGCCAGGGATAACGCCTGGCAGGTAAACCCGCCACAGGAACAGGCCAGCTATACTTACTGGCCTGTTTACACTCAAAATAGTGAATTACTCCTGGCTTGCATCATTCAGTTGTGCGAGATCATCTGGGTTTAATTCCAGGCTCATGGCACGGACAAAGGCATCGACTTGTGGCACCGACGTGGCGCTGGCAATGGGGGCGGTGACCCCGTCCCTGGTGCTCAGCCAGGCAAGAGCCACTTCGGCTGGTTGCGCATCATGGCGGCTTGCCACATTGTCCAGAGCCTCCAGAATAGCCATACCTCGCGGCGTCAGGTACCTGGCAACCCGGTCGCCACGCTTGCCTTTGCTCAGGTCTTGCATGCTACGGTACTTTCCGGACAAGAAACCCGATGCCAGGCTGTAATACGTCACTACGCCAATATTTTCCTGAATACACAGTGCCTGGCGGGCTCCTTCAAACGAATGCCGGTCAAACAGATTATATTCAGGTTGTAACACCTGATAGCGTGGAACCCCGGCGTTGTCTGCCGCGGTCAGTGATGCTTTAAGCTGGTCAGCATCGAGATTTGATGCCCCAATAGCACGAATTTTCCCTGCTTTAAGCAACGTCTCGTAAGCGCCCAATGTCTCTTCATAAGGCGTAGAATTATCTGCCCAGTGGGAAAAATAGAGATCGATGTAATCTGTCTTCAACCGGCGTAATGAGTCTTCAACCGCTTGGGTTATCCAGCGTGCAGACAACCCTTTTTTATCCGGCCCGCCCATATCGGAACCCACTTTGGTAAACAGCACAATCTTATCGCGAACCCCAGGATGAGCCGCCAGCCAGTTGCCAATAATGGTTTCCGATTCGCCCCCTTTATTACCTGGTACCCAGGCCGAATAGACATCTGCGGTATCAATCGTATTGAACCCACGTTCAAGCAGCGCATCGAGCAAAGAGAAACTGGTTTTTTCGTCTGCTGTCCAGCCAAAAACATTGCCGCCAAACACCAACGGCGGAATGTGTAACCCTGTTGTACCTAGTGTGCGTAACTTCATGTCTGGCTCCTGTACATGTTTTTCCATCCCGTAGTGTGGCCGTTCTTCCTCCACAACCAGTGGCTCACCGCCCTGTTGTGATTGCGCCCCCCAAGAGATGAACCTTATGGCAGCGTAGTAACCAGAACCGGGTTCAACATTCACACTCTGTGCGCTTAACCACTTTTTATGTGTCAGTTTGTTCTGAGTGTTTCAGAATTTCCCTTTCGCATCGTATTTTAATGATTACAGAGTAAAAGCCCCTACCAGCATAGTGCGCGCCTGCCCGCCAATGCTCACCCGGCCAGGTTCACCCAGCACGAGCGACAACTCACCACCACGCGCAGAAGCCTGGAACGCATGCAATTGCGTTTTCCCAAGCTCGGCGCACCAGTAAGCTGCCAGAGCGCAATGTGCCGAGCCGGTTACCGGGTCTTCATTCACCCCCACCCAGGGAGCAAAATAACGCGAAACAATATCGAACCCATTTTCGCCACGGGCGCTCACAACAATTCCGCGCCCGGGTAACGCCCGTAAGGCCGCAAAATCTGGTGACAACTGGCGTACAACCGCTTCGCTACTGACCACAATAAAATGCTTCTCACCGAACATGCCCTGTGCTGTTACTTGCTCATCAGTAAGCCCCAGTGCGGCAAGATATGCCTGCCCGGCAGGCACTGCCATATTGGGTGGCAACAGCGGGAAATCCATAGTGATTGCATCCCGCCCTGCCGTTACATGCAACGGGCCAGAAAGGGTTGTGAACGTTAATGTTTCCCCAGTATTAAGCGCGCCGGTTTGCTGTAAAACATGCGCCGCGGCGAGCGTACCGTGCCCACACAAGTTAACTTCGGTAAGCGGGGTAAACCAGCGTAACTGCTGGCTGCCGGGGGTATAAAATGCTGTCTCGGAAACAGCCATTTCAGCGGCAATTTTTTGCAGCAGAGCATCAGGTAGTGGTTCGGGAGTAATACACACCCCGGCAGGGTTTCCGGAGAAGGCCTGGTGCGCGAATGCATCCACCAGGTACATAGCCAGTTCCATGCAGACATCCTCTGTGTTAACGACTGAGCCAACACCCAGTATCACACAGCCTTGGTATTCTGTGCACCTTGAGCCAACAATTCAGGTTTACCTGGCAACAGCGCGCCTTTGCATCCAGTTAGCTATCCAGCGTGATAACACTGGCCCGGTCAGCATCACCAGAATAAATCGCCCGGTTTGCATCGCCATAACGAAGGGTAAATCAACATGACTGGAAGAGGCAATGATTGCCACAGAATCCGCCCCACCCGGGCTGGTTGCCAGGTATGCAGTTAACGGGTCGATACCCGCAAACCGAACCAACAGCCAGGCAAACCCGGCACACACAGCCACCAGGGTTAATACGGAAAGCAGCACGCGGGGCAGCGCATGAGCAGCATGCCGCAGGATCTCGGCGGAAAAGCGCAAACCAATGCCCCAGCCAACAAACGCATAAGCCAGTGCCAACAAGGTTTCTGGCAGTGTAATAACCAAACCACCGGCATCTTGCGCGACCGTTGCCAGCACCAGAGCCAGTAGCATCGGCCCTGCGGGGAGCTTAACACAACGAGCCAGCAGGACACTCCCGGCAATCACCAGTAAAGTGGCACACAGTGGCCATAACGGTACAGCAACAAACCAGTTTATATGGACGGCGGCACCATCCGGAATATCGCTCACCCACAGGCGTGTCACCAGCGTAGCAACCAGCGCCACTACCATAACCCGCAAATACTGCATAAACGCCACCAGGCGCACATCCGCACCAAAGCTTTCCGCCATCAGCGTCATGGCGGTAGCAGCACCAGGTGAAGAACCCCAAATCGCCGTGGAACCCGGCAGAACCTGGTAGCGGGCTAACAACCCACCCAACACCAGACTGGCAACGATGACCGAAACCACGCACGCCAAAAACAGCGGCCACTGATGGGCTATTTCGTTAAAAATATCGGGAGGAATGGCAGCGGCAATCATGGCCCCCACCACTGCCTGCGCACTATGAAATAACGGGCGGGAAATGCTCACCGGGCGGCTGGATGCTGCAAAACCAATAGCCGCAAACATCGGCCCGAGTAATAAAGCCGCCGGTATCTGTACCGCTTCCAGAACCAGAACCAGTAAAGCAGAAATCAGTACCAGCCCGCACCAGCGGGCCAGTGATACCGGCGTATTGATCATCTGGCGTTAACCTGTGCCAGTACATCGGCTGTTGTGCCCGTTTCCCCCAGACGCGGGAAAATACGTTCAATACTGTTCACGTGGGTTTCTGCTGCCAGATCTGCCATAGCATCTACCGCCAGCGCCACGTTGTAACCCAGTTCATACGCCTGGCGAGCGGTGGATTCCACGCCAATACTGGTTGCCACGCCCACCACAATAACCTGGGTCACACCCCGTTGTTGCAGTTCAGTATGCAGTGGCGTGTTGTTAAATGCGCCCCAGGAGTGCTTGGTAACAGTGATGTCGCCAGCCTGTGGGGTCATCTCCGGGATAAGCGTTGCCCAGCCGGCAGGCAGCTCCCCACTGTGGCGCGGTTGTTCGGTACGCCCAGGAGCACCACCAGCAACATTCACCAGCACGACAGGAAGTTCGGCCTTGCGAAAAGCGCTAACCAGCTGGGTGCATTTTTCAATAACCGGGCGAGTATCCTGCGCGGTGGGCAGAGAAACAATGCCATGTTGCAGGTCGATAACAATCAGTGCCGTGTTGGCATCAAGGGTTGTAATAGCCATGTATAACCTCTCAGGATGAATAGTCCGCCAGTTTTTGGAGTAAGGGCACAAGTTGCGTTAATTGCTGCTGCTCTTCCTGTGAAAGCTGGCTCTCCATGGCTTGCAATAACCAGTCATCGCGCATTGCACGGTTAGCTGATACTAATGCCAGACAGGCTTCAGTGGCATGATAACGGGTTTTGCGCCCGTCGTTTGGGTCTGGCTCGCCCGTTACCATGCCTGCGGCCTGTAAACTGGCAACGGTTGCGCCCATTGACTGGGTGCGCACCCCTTCTGCGCCAGCCAGTTCAGTGACCGTCATGGCTCCGTCGCGCACCAAATACCCCAGTACGGCAACCTGAGACCAGGTCAAATCGCCTGGCGGTGCAGATTCGCGCAACCGGCGTGACAGCTTGCCAGCCAGGCTACGCAGGTTGGCGGCGGTTACAGTTAAATCATTCATTTTCTGCACTCCTTACTCCATGCAACCAGTCTACAACTACGAAGGAAAACTTGGTAGTTTACCTTCGTATCATTTTGTAACCATCCTGTTAACAGATACAAAAAAGCCTGCCAGTAACCGGGCAGGCTCATTTTTTGGTGAACACGGGTTTCAGCCAGATCGGGATACCCCCATCATGCCGCGCACCTGAATAAAGCACAGCAGTAATGTGCCCCACAACGCCATGGTGAGATAAGGGCTGACGCCCATCATGTTAAAGCCACTTTCAATGGTTTGCAGAAGAAACAGCGCCAGCACCATACCAATAATGCGCCCGCTACCGCCATCGGGGTTCACCCCGCCCAGAACCGCCGCCAGAATAGACACCAGCAGGTAAGATTCCCCATAAGAGGCTTTGGCAGAATTCAGTTTGGACATCATTAAAAATGCGGCAACCGCACACAACAGCGCAGAAATCACATACACCTGAATCAGCACCCGGCGGGTATTAATCCCGGCATAGCGTGTTGCCCGTTCGTTGGAGCCAATCAGGTAGATGGCGCGGCCCAACGGGCTTTTCTCCAGCAGAACCCACAGCACCACCGCCACCAGCGCAAACAGCCATAAAGGCAACGGGATACCAAACCACTGCGCGTGGTTCAGCCACAATACCCAGCCCGGATAATTAGCGATGGCGCTGCCGCCGGTTATCAAAATATTGATACCTTTCAGCAGAGTCATCATGCCAAGGGTTGCCAGAATGGGCGATACCCGTATCCCGGCAATCAATACGCCATTGCATAAGCCAATAAGCACCGCAGTACCGGCCCCTGCCCCCAGCGCACCCAGTGCGGAAAGCCAACCCGGCGGATAACTGGTTGCCACCCAGGCCATAACCAGTGAACAAGCGTTGGCCGTGCCAATAATCGACAGATTGATCCCGCCGCATAACATGGTCATCGCCATGGCCAGCGCCAGAATCCCCAGCACCGGCATTTGTGACGCCACTGACTGAAAGTTACTGACTGACCAGAAAATATCCGGCATCAGTACACTGAAAGCCACCACCACCAGCAGTAACAGCCCAACCAGGTAAAACTCTACGTTATTACGCCAGGCGATTTTCATAACAGACTCCGGTTCTGGTGCTGGCTCCAGGCGGTCGCGCTGATACTCACAACGATAATGCTGCCGGTAATCAGCGTTTGCCAGTAAGAGGATACGCCCAGTAAATTCAGGCCGTTTTGCACTACCGCCAGCAATATCACCCCCAATAAAGTACCGCTAAGCGAGCCTCGCCCGCCCACCAGGCTGGTCCCGCCGAGTACCACTGCCGCCAGCACTGTCAGCTCATAGCCCAGCAGTGAATCGGGTGCCACGGTTTGAACTGTCCAGGCCTGAACCACACCTGCCACACCCGAAAGAAAACCCATATAGCCATAAACAAACAGGTGCAGCCGCAATACACTGAAGCCAATCCGGCTGGCAGACTCCCGGTTGCCGCCCATGGCGTAGATCTTGCGGCCTGTGGTGGTGAAATTCATGATAAGCGCCGTCAGCCCCACCACCGACAGCATCGCCAGTAATGGCAGGCTCAACCCATAGTCATAGCCATCTGCATCAGTGTATTTGAACAGCATGATGCCTTTTTCAAACCAGGGGGGAAAATCGTACAGCCACACGCCTTTGCTCAGCCATAGCAGCAGGCCGTAGAAGATATTCAACGTGGAAATAGTAATGATGATAGAGGGCACATTCAGGCGATTAACCAGCAGAGCATTGACCAGGCCCAGCAGCACGCCAATGCCGCCAGCCAGTAAAAACGCTACCGCAAAGTTACCGCCAATGTGGTGCAACAACAGAACCATGCCGTACTGGGCAATAATGGTCATGGCGGGAAAAGAAATATCGATGCCACCAGAAATCAGCACCATAAACAGCCCGCAAGCCAGAATGGTTAACATGGCGTAGTTATTCACCAGGTCATACAGGTTACCCAGGGTAAAAAACTCATCACTTTTCCAGGCTAACCCGGCAAACAGCACCACGATCAGCAGCCCCAGCCAGGTTTCGTGGCGTTTCATTAAATCAGCCATTGACCACCCCGGCTATCATCTCTTGGGTACTGTTTTCCGGCAGGAAACTGTGGGTTAACCGCCCTTGCTGCATCACCAAAATGCGGTGGCTCTGGTACCAGGCCTCTTCGATTTCATCGCAAATCATCACCACCGCAATACCATGGTTCGCCAGGTCACTGATAATCTGGTAAATCCCGGCTTTATTGGCGATATCCACACCCACCGTTGGGCTGTCGAGAATCAATAACCGCGGGGTAATCGCCAGCCATTTAGCAATCGACACCCGCTGGGCGTTCCCCCCCGATAGCGTATTCACGGGCAAACGGACATCAGGCACTTTAATGCTCAGCGCTTTTACCAGGCGGGAAACCAGCCCCCGGCAGCGGGTTTCATCAATCAGCCCCACAGTATTGGTGACCTGCGGGAACACCGTGCTGATAACGTTATTCTCAATAGACTGCGCCATCACCAGTCCACGGTTCATCCGGTCTTCTGAGACATAACCAATCCCCTGGCTAATAGCATCCTGGTTACTGCGCAGTTTCACCGGGCGGCCATTAATACGGATTTCACCGCTGTCTGGCCGGGTGAGCCCGAACAGGCTCAGGCAGAGTTCTGTGCGCCCGGCTCCTAACAGCCCGACAATAGACACCACTTCTCCGGCCTCCACCTGAAACGACACATCCTGGTATTCCCCGGCACGGGAGAGATTAACCACCTCCAGCACCGGTGTACTGCCCGCACTCTGGCGCAGCGCCCGGGTCTGGTATTCAAACTGCTGCCCCGTCATCAGGAAACCGAGGTGTTGCGTTGTCATATCGGCGGCCGGGTAAGTACCCACAAGTTCGCCATCCTTAAGAACCGTGATGTTGTCCGACACCGCCAGCACTTCTTCGAGCCGGTGGCTGACAAACACCACACAAATCCCTTTTTCCCGAAGTTGGCGCACCACCGCCAGCAACCCTTCCACTTCCTGGTGAGTTAGCGAAGCCGTGGGTTCATCCATAATTATCAGCCTGGCGTCCTGAGCCAGCGCCCGGCAAATAGCCACCAACTGGCAACGAGCAATAGACAGCGACTCCACGGGCTCATCCAGTGGCAGGGAAACATGAATACTCGCCATTGCCTGTTCAGCCACCTTACGCAGCGTGCGGCGTTTCACCAGCCAGCCGTGGTGGTAGTGGTTAACGGCAATGTTTTCCCACACACTCAGGTTAGGAAACAGCGAGAGATCCTGGTAAATCACCTGGATCCCCTGAGCAACAGATGCCGAAGGTGTCAGGCGCGACCAGTGCTGGCCGCCAAGGGTTATCTGCGCACCGTCATCAGGGCGGTAAACCCCGGAAATAATTTTGATAAGCGTGGATTTGCCACAACCATTTTGCCCGGCAAGGCAGTGCACTTCGCCGGGCAGAAAATCGAGCGCCACATCGTTAAGCGCACGGGTGCCGTGAAAGGTTTTACTGATATGACGCAGAGAAAGAAACGGTTCCATAATCTTAATCCACCAAGGCCTGGTATTGGCGCAAACAGGCCAGAAGGTGATACCCCCTGGCCTTACACCTAACTCAATACAGCGAATCGATATTGTCTTTATTCACCAACAACACTTTGTGGAAACGAATGATGTGTTTATCCATATCCACTTCCGCTTTCCCCAGGTTCTTCACTTCAAAATCCGGTTTGATGGTGCCGCCGTTAAGTAACGTACTGGCGACAGCCGTCAGTGCGTAACCGGCAGTTGCCGGATCGTAGGTGATCCCTTCGGTGATATCGCCACTGCGGATCAGCGAAGCCGCCTGGGATGGGATCATCATGCCGTACACCGCCACTTTGTTTTTCGCACGTTTTTCTTTCACTGCACGGCCTGCGCCAATCGGCCCATTAGAGCCAAAGGAGACAATTGCTTTCAGATCCGGGTAGGTTTTCATCAGATCAAGCGTGGTGCGGCGTGAATCATCCACACTTTCCGCAACTGGCATACGGCGGGTGACTTCGTGCATCTGGGGGTAATGTTCTTTCTGGTATTTCACCAGCAAATCTGCCCACAGGTTATGTTGCGGCACAGTCAGGCTGCCAACATAGATAACATAGCCACCTTTACCGCCCATACGCTTCGCCATGTGCTCAACGTATTCAGCGGCAAATTTCTGGTTATCAATAATTTCGATATCCCAGTTAGCACTGGGTTGCCCTGGGGATTCATTGGTTAACACCACAATACCGGCATCGCGCGCTTTCTTGAATGCAGGCTCCAGCACGTTGGCATCGTTCGGCACGATGGTGATGGCATTCACTTTGCGGGCAATCAGGTCTTCAATGATTTTAACTTGCTGTGGCGCATCGGTACTGGCGGGCCCAACCTGGGAGGCATTTACGCCAAAGTCTTTACCTGCCTGCACCACCCCTTCACCCATGCGGTTAAACCAGGGCATACCATCCACTTTAGAAATATTCACCACGGTTTTTTCTTCGGCGTGCAACGGCGCAGATAACACCGCAGCCCCCATCAGTAATGCAGACAACATACTGGCAATAAATTGCTTACTCATTTTCAGCCTCATTATTTGTTCGTCAGGACAGCGGTAAGAGAACGCGGCATCCACAACCGATAACGAAATGTTGCCGCTTATCATGATTTTGTTACGTTTTTTAACGACAGTCAGATTTGAAAATAGTTGGCACGCCGGAAATATCCTGCTGGAAATATGGATAAACGCGCTGTTATTTTTCTATGTGATGAGACTCACGCCCTGATGCAAAATTAATGGGGAATTACGTGAAAAATTAGCACCCGTGAAATACGACGTAGTTTAAAACCGGCAACATGCCAGTGATAAACGGACAATTCAGGCATATTTTTGCGACCATGGCCGGGTTTCAAAGAAAATAGGTAAAACGGGTGAGCATGGTGGCAACGTTGGTGGCAACCGGGTTGCCACACAAGTCATCCCCACCGTGTTGGCTGGTTTTATACCCGCCCAATTTCAGGCGCGCTACGGCGCAAATGGTAATCAACCTGGTATTCCTGGGTGTTACGGTACATCACGGAATAATTAAGGAATACCCCGCTGTCGTTGTAGGACAACGAACTGATGCGCAGCAAAGGCGTGTGCTCGGCAACATTTAACTGTTCAGCCAATTGCCTGTCTGCCAGCACGGGCGTAAGGCTTTCATAGTTGCCACTAATCGTCAGCCCACACTCCTTTTCAATATAATCAAATTTCGAGCCTTCAAGATGCGCCAGCGATAAATAAGGAAACAGGGTGACGGGCATATAACTGTCTTCCAGCATCAAAGGCTTGCCATCCACGTAACGCAGGCGGCGAGAAAACCAGATCCGGTCATTAACCTGCACCCGCAGTTGCCGGGCAATTGCAGGCGGTGCGGGCATCACAGAAAATTCCAGCACCTGGCTGACAACCTCTTTGCCCTGCAGGCGCAGCACTTCCACCATGCCGCATAAACTGTTGGTTTCTTGGTGAACATCTTTGCGGGCGACAAACGTGCCACTGCCATGGCGGCGCACCACCAGCCCCCAGCTCACCAGTAAATCCAGCGCATTACGAATTGTCATGCGCGCCACACCAAATTCCTGCGCCAGCGCTTTTTCACCAGGCAAAGGGCTACCCACGGCATAATCCGACGAATTAAGGCGCACCCGCAACCGTTCTGCAATTAATTTGTAGATCACTACTGGACCTCTTTTTGCCTCATTCATGAGTAAAATGAACTAGCGTTTCTGTTATAAATTTATTTAAAAACAATAAATTAAATTAAATACCAGTAACCCATTTCCAGTTCATTTCTGCACTTGTCTGGTTTTTCGATAAAAAGTAGACATCAGACACGGAAATAAAACCTTGAGAACTATCACAAACCCTGTTTTCTCACCCCGCTTTTGTATTCGCCAATTCTTATTCTCAATACCGGCCAGCACGACAATGAAATAAGGCCTCTTACCCGGTTGGTTTATGTGAGGATTTTACAATGCTCAGTCAAATACAACGTTTCGGCGGTGCGATGTTCACCCCGGTATTATTATTTCCGTTTGCAGGAATGGTTGTTGGTATAGCAATTATGCTAAGTAACCCGCTTTTTGTCGGGGAATCACTAACCGCGCCTGAAAGTTTATTTGCACAAATTGTTCATATTATCGAAGAAGGTGGCTGGAGCGTATTTCGTAATATGCCGCTGATCTTCGCAGTCGGCCTGCCTATAGGCCTGGCGAAGCAGGCTCAGGCCAGAGCGTGCCTTGCTGTACTAATAAGCTTCCTTACATGGAACTATTTTATTAACGCCATGGGAATGACCTGGGGAAGTTTTTTTGGTGTAGATTTTTCTCAAGACCCAGTTGCAGGAAGTGGCCTGACACTGATAGCCGGAATTAAAACGCTGGACACCAGTATTATTGGTGCAATTGCAATATCTGGCATAGTTACGGCATTACATAACCGTTTTTTTGATAAACCCTTACCCGTTTTTCTCGGTATTTTTCAGGGAACATCATTTGTTGTCATTATTGCATTTCTGATCATGCTTCCCTGCGCCTGGCTAACATTACTGGGTTGGCCCAAAATCCAGATGGGTATTGAATCATTACAGGCATTTTTACGTACTGCCGGTGCCACTGGCGTGTGGATCTATACCTTCCTGGAACGCATTCTTATCCCCACCGGGCTGCACCACTTTATCTACGGCCCGTTTATCTTTGGCCCGGCAGCAGTCGAGGGCGGTATACAGGTTTACTGGGCACAACATTTACAGGCATTCAGCAACAGCAGCGAGCCGTTGAAGGTGCTGTTTCCTGAAGGCGGTTTTGCCTTACACGGTAATTCCAAAGTGTTTGGCTCAGTCGGCATTGCCCTGGCACTCTATTTTACTGCCGCGCCAGAAAATCGGGTAAAAGTGGCCGGATTGCTCATTCCGGCTACGCTAACTGCGGTTCTGGTGGGTATCACCGAGCCGCTGGAATTTACCTTCCTGTTTATTTCCCCTCTGCTGTTTGCGGTTCATGCGGTGCTGGCCGCTTCCATGGCAACAGTGATGTACCTGTTTGGTGTGGTTGGCAACTTTGGCGGCGGCCTGCTGGACCAGTTTTTACCCCAAAACTGGATCCCCATGTTCCACCACCACAGCGGCATGATGTTTACCCAAATTGGCGTCGGCCTGTGCTTTACCGCGCTCTATTTTGTGGTGTTCCGCACCCTGATTCTGCGGCTCAACCTGAAAACCCCCGGCCGTGAAGCCAGTGAAGTGCGCCTGTACAGCAAGGCCGATTACCAGGCCGCCCGCGGGAAAACCCCGGCACCAGCCACCAAAGATACCCGGACCGGCCAGGCTATTGGGTTCCTGGAAGCCCTTGGCGGAGCCACCAATATCGACAGTATCAATAACTGCGCCACCCGCCTGCGTATTGCCCTGGTAGATATAGCGCAAACCCAAAGTGACGACGTTTTCAAAGCCCTTGGCGCCCATGGCGTGGTGCGCCATGGCAACAGTATCCAGGTGATTGTCGGGCTGCATGTCCCGCAAGTTCGGGACCAGCTTGAAACCCTGATGAAAACCGCTTTAACGAATGAATCCAACACCATGACGGAGGCAGTATGACAAATAAATTTTCAGTGGTAATCGCCGGTGGCGGCAGTACCTTTACCCCAGGCATTGTTCTCATGTTGCTGGCAAACCAAGACCGTTTCCCATTACGGGCACTGAAATTCTATGACAACGATGGCGCTCGCCAGGAGGTTATTGCTGAGGCCTGCAAGGTGATTCTCCAGGAGCAGGCCCCTGATATTGCGTTCAGCTACACCACCGACCCGAAAGAAGCCTTTACTGACGTGGACTTTGTGATGGCACATATCCGCGTGGGTAAATACCCCATGCGCGAGCAGGATGAAAAGATCCCCCTGCGCCATGGTGTTCTGGGCCAGGAAACCTGCGGGCCTGGGGGGATTGCCTACGGCATGCGCTCTATTGGCGGCGTACTGGAACTGGTGGATTATATGGAGCAATATTCACCCAATGCCTGGATGCTGAATTACTCCAACCCGGCCGCCATTGTTGCGGAAGCCACCCGCAGACTGCGGCCAAATGCAAAAATCCTCAATATTTGCGATATGCCAATCGGCATTGAAGGGCGCATGGCGCAAATTGTTGGGCTTAAAGACCGCAAACAGATGCGTGTGCGCTACTACGGCCTGAACCACTTCGGTTGGTGGACCCAAATCGAAGATTTGGCTGGCAATGATTTAATGCCGCGGTTGAAAGAATATGTCGCACAGCACGGCTATGTTCCCCCGGCAAAAGACACCCACACCGAAGCCAGCTGGAACGATACCTTTGCCAAAGCGAAAGATGTCCAGGCTCTGGACAGCGCAACCTTGCCCAACACCTACCTGAAGTATTACCTGTTCCCGGATTATGTGGTGGCGCATTCCAACCCAGAAAGAACAAGGGCAAACGAAGTCATGGATCACCGTGAAAAACAGGTATTCAGCGCCTGCCGTGCCATTATTGAAGCCGGCAACTCCAGCGCGGGAGAACTGGAAATAGACGAACATGCTTCTTACATTGTTGACCTGGCTGCCGCTATTGCGTTTAACACCCAGGAGCGCATGTTGCTGATTGTTCCTAACAACGGTGCCATTGCCAACTTTGATGCCGACGCCATGGTGGAGATCCCTTGTCTGGTAGGTAAGAACGGGCCGGAACCCTTAACTGTTGGCGAAATTCCGCATTTCCAAAAAGGGATGATGAGCCAACAAGTGGCGGTCGAAAAACTGGTGGTGGATGCCTGGGAACAGCATTCTTACCAAAAACTGTGGCAAGCAATCACCTTGTCGAAAACCGTACCCAGCGCCAGTGTTGCCAAAGCGATTCTTGATGACCTTATTGAGGTAAATACAGCGTACTGGCCAGAATTAAACTAACCCTTCCTTTGTTGCTTCCCGCTCCCCCGGGAAGCAACGCCCCCGAAAGCCGTATAACGGCCAACCAACTCTGATCGCCCCGCACCAAGCAGCACAATATTTATCTGGCAGATAATGCTGCAACCGCTTTTCGCCGTGAAAAGAGTAACCGAAAAGAGAACCACACTCAGCATGATGTACGGGTATTATCGCTGTCTGAAAAATATACTACAAAAGCCCCAAAAACCTTTGCTGCGGTTAATTAACAACATAGTGATTTAAATCAAAATGCATCTCCCCCAAAACGCGGAGAAATACCATAAAAGACTATTAAAACTTTTTCTGGCGCCAGGTTCTGGTTCTTAGCTACGCCACTTTGCAAGGCAACTTAAAGATGAATTTAATGTGAGGTTTCGATAATGGAAACAGTGGTACAAGGCTCTAACTCATTGGGTGAGTATGTTACCTTGCTACTGGACAAAAACCAGTACGACAAAGATGCAATTATGAAAGCCAGTTATGGTTTGGCAGAATATTATTTTGTGCATATTACCAAAGCGACCACTGAAAAATTGGCTATTTCCTTCTATACCAAAAATAGTGCAGGTAACACGCCGATTATTGAAAATGCGGTCACTCAGTTTTTAAATGCGCTTCATCACAACCAGGCCACCCCTTTACTCCTGGCTGAAACCCACTAACTCATCGACAAAAGACATCGATAATCCGTGAAAAATGGCCTGAGGTGTTAAGGTGCGGGCAATCGAAGCAAAGCGCGTGTATTTACATTACAGGCAGATAACTTTATATTAGCTGAATTATGGCTTTTTCTTAATATTCTCCCTGCCACGGGTAAACAGGCGGGTAATGTTCAGGAACGCTATAAAAAAAATCCCTTCAGCTGAAACAATTCAGCTTGCTAAATTTGCTGCCTTCTCGTTGCAATCTTTACCCGCCCGTGACCAAACCATTAATTAATTCAGCATCTATTTTTTCTATCCTGTTAAGAATCTAAATAAATACTCAACGGCATATAACTTACCTCTTTTACGCATTCCCCCTGGTTTATTCTCATGTGCCCAATAAAGTAGCTACTCGTACCGGCAGGCCAGTAGGAGTGTTTATTTAAATCAGGATGATTAACTTATGAACCAAACCAGCCTCGCAAAGCCCAGTGCTTTGTTCCTTGCTCTGTGCGCTATATTTGTCAATATCTTATGGGGAACCCCTTTCCCACTGGTCAAAGAAATGTACAGCCAAATGCACATTTCTGCGGACATTCTTGGCAATGACTATAACGGGCAGGTACTCACCACAATAAGTATCCGCTTCTTCCTCGCCGGCCTGATCACCTTGCTAATGGCAAAATTAATGGGGCAAAAGGTGTTCAAAGTAACCAGGAAGCAGTGGTATGAAGTGACTTCCATGGGTCTTGTCAGCACCACCGCAGCCTACCTGTTCTTCAATATTGGCCTGGTGAACACCACAACCATTAAATCCACGATTTTGGCGCAGTCTTCCATCTTTTTCTCCGTACTGCTGGCGCACTTTGCGTACAAAAATGACAAACTGAATAAACCGAAAGCGATAGGCTTAATTTTAGGCCTCACCGGTCTGCTGGCGGTTAACCTGATGAATACCGGCGCAGGTATTGGTGAGTTGCTGAACTTCTCCTGGCTGGGCGATGGCTTTATGGTGCTCTATGGCCTGGTCGCTGCACTGGGCATGATGCAGGCCAAACGTATTGGTTCATCGCTTAACTCCTTCGTAATGACTGGCTGGAACCTCACTATTGGCTCTGTCATTCTGTTCGTGATTGGCCTTACTATGGGCGGCAGCCTGAGTGCGATCACCTGGACACCAATGGCCACCATTCTGATGCTGATTCTGGCGTTAATTGCCAGCGTTGCGTTCGGCCTGTGGTACTGGATTGTTCAGCACGCCAAAATTGGTGAAATCTCTATCTACAAATTCTGCATGCCGTTATCGGGCAGTATCCTGTCTGTAATGATGGGCCAGGATAGCTTTACTCTTCCCCTGACTATTGGCCTGGTACTGGTATGCGCAGGGATTGTGATTGTGAATAAACCCCCGAAATTTATGCTGAGCAAAACGGAAAACAATGACCAGGCCGCTCTGGCAGCAGCAAAAATAAAAGAACCGTCTTAAGGAACAGAATATGGAAAAGAAGATTGGCTTTATCGGTAGCGGCAATATGGCGAATGCCATTATCTACGGCATTATTAACAGCAAAGTCGCCCCCGCTGGCAGTATTACTGTCTTTGACGTCGACACCACAAAAACGGCAGCACTTCATACAGAAGCGGGCGTTCAGGTGGCTGACAGTGCCGCTCAGGTTGTTGAAGGCTGCGATATCCTGTTCCTGGCGGTTAAACCGCATATCATCCCGGCAGTATTGAAAGAGATAGCGTCGTCTATCAGTGCTTCACAAATCGTGGTTTCTATTGCCGCAGGCGTTACTCTTGCACAACTGGCTGTTATGGCCGGGCATGATGTAAAACTGGTGCGGGTAATGCCGAATACCCCGGCGATGGTCAATGCGGGGATGAGTTCATTAACCCCGAACGCCCTGGTGCAGCCGGAAGAAATGCAAGATATCACGGCGATTTTCAATAGTTTTGGCCGTTCTGCCGTTGTTCCGGAAAGCCAAATCCATGCCGTAACAGGTATTAGTGGTTCTTCTCCCGCCTATGTATTTATGTTTATTGAAGCGCTGGCAGATGCCGGTGTTATGGGCGGTCTCCCCCGCGACCAGGCCTACCAGTTCGCAGCTCAAACCGTACTGGGTTCCGCCAAAATGGTACTGGAAACCGGCGAACACCCAGGCCGCCTGAAAGATATGGTGTGCTCACCTGGCGGTACCACCATTGAAGCGGTGAAAACGCTGGAATCACAGGGTTTTCGTGCCGCAGTAATGGATGCAGTAGTGAGTTGCATGGATAAATCCCGCAAACTGAGCGGGCAGTAACCCTGAATACACCGCCCGGCTAACGGGCGGTGTGAATCTGATGACAAACCTCATGTCCGCACAAAACGAGAGGATGTCACCCAATAAAAAACCTGGAAAATCAATTCATTGATTTTCGGCTGCTAACTAAAAAGAAGGAAAAACCACGCTTTTTCCTTCTTTTTCATCAATCTGACACCGCCCGGCTAACGGGCGGTGTTCTTCTTACCTCCACGCACCATTTCGGCACACACTTCGCCCCGCCATTGTGCACGCCCACAGCAATTTCCCCACATACAACACCGGGTTGTTTTCTTCTTCTGAACCCAAAAAACAGCCAGATTTCAAGCCACTGTACTTCTTTATGTGGATATTTTTTGTTCTGGCACGTTTCATGCAACTGTCATTTTGTTCAAGTAACTTTCCTAAAATGAATATCACTTTCAGAGAGCGAAATAATGAAACTGACGCGTTTTTCCTTTGCAGCATGTTGGGCCATGTTGGTGACTGCCAGCGCCTTTTCTACGACAGCACACAGCGCAGACTTACTGGAGCGGATTAAAGAAGCGAAGGTCATGACCATCGCGACTGAAGCCCGTTACGCCCCGTTTGAATACGTCGAGAACAACAAAATCGTTGGCTATGATGTTGATCTGATGAACCACATTCTGGCGAAGTCTTTGCCCGGTGTGAAAGTGGATCAGTTGGATCTTCCCTTCCAGGGGATCCTGCCCGGTCTTGATGCTAAAAAATTCGATTTCGTTATCACCGCCGTTACTGTGAATAAACAGCGTGTGGATCATTTTGCTTTTACCGCGCCCATTGCTGAATCCACCGTCGCGTTACTGAAACGTGCCAACGACAACAGCATCACCTCCCCTGACGACCTGAGCGGCAAAGTGGTGGGAACACAAACTGGATCCGGCCAGTTGCAGGTGCTGCAGGCTTTTGATCAGAAGCTAAAAGCCAGCGGTAAACCGGGAATCAAAGAAATTAAACAATATGTCGCCTTCGACGAAGCCTACGTTGACCTGGCCAATGGCCGCCTGGATGGGGTTGCCCAGTCGCTCTCCAACCTGGGGCCACTGATCAAAGCCCGTCCAGGTGTGTTCGCCACACTGCCTGAAATGCTGGGGCCGAAAACCTATTTTGGTTGGGTTGGGCGTAAAGATGCCGACAGCGCTTCACTGGTCAAACTGTTCCAGGACGGCATTATCGAAGCCAACAAAGACGGCACGATGAAAGCGCTGCAACAGAAATGGTTTGGTTTCACCATGAATGTTCCGGCTACACCTATGCCTGCACCGGCACTGTGAGTACTGAGTGATGTCTGTTTTTTTCACCCATTTCGCCAGCTGGCTACCCGCCTTATTACATGGCGCGCTGACCACCGCAGCACTCTGCCTGGTTGCCATGATTGCCGGCTTTCTGGTGGGAATTGGTGTCTGGAAAATGTCCGACAGCCCGGCGCGAGCCTGGCGTGGAGTGGCCCATGGATGGGTCAGTCTGTTTCGCGGTACGCCGGTACTGGCTCAGTTGTTATTGTGCTTTTACCTGCCTTCGCAACTGGGGCTGAATCTGCCGGTATTCCTGGCAGCCGCGATTGCCCTCACGCTCAACACAGCGGCCTACCAGTCACAAATTCTCAAAAGCGGGTTTGCCAGCATTTCGCCTGGGCAACTGGAAGCAGCGGCTATTTGTGGCCTCAGCCCCCGGCAAATTCTGTGGCGTATTCAAGTGCCACAAGTGTTACGCCTGACACTGCCTTCACTGTTATCTGAACTGATTGATGTGGTGAAGGCTTCTGCCGTGGTTTCTGTAATTGCACTGACTGACCTGATGCGTGTGGGCCAGCAACTGGCTTCATCCACTTACCAGCCATTACAGGTCTACCTGTCCGTCGCGCTGATTTATCTGGCGCTGACCAGCCTGCTGGCCCTGATTGGCCGCCAGGCAGAACGTTACTGGCAGAGGGAATCACGATGAGCGAACTGGCCAATTACCTGCCCGATTACCTGCAGGCTATGGGCACCACATTATGGATAAGCCTGTGTGCCGCTCTGCTGGGAATGGCACTGGGGTTTGCGTTTAACGGGCTATGCCCGCATAACCCGCTGGCCTACCGATTGTGGCGCGGATATGTGTGGATTATTCGCGGCACACCTTACCTGGCTCAGTTGGCGGTTATCTATTTTGGGCTGCCTTCTGTGGGCATTATGCTCAGCGCGGTGCAGGCCACAGTATTGTCGCTCACGCTCTACAGCGCCGCCTATTTTGGTGAAATTTTCCGGGCTGCGTGGCGCAGTATCCCACCCGGACAGCGCGAGGCAGCACTGGCTAATGCGATTTCCGGGGTGCGGTGCTTCTGGCATATCCAGGCTCCTCAGGCATTGCGTTTCGCGCTGCCATTACTGGGTAACCAGTTCATTTTAACCATTAAAGAAAGCGCGATTGCCTCGGTGATTACCGTACCGGAACTCACCATGACCACCAGCCAGATTGTCGCCAACACCTACACCTATGTACTGCCGTACGCCCTGCTGATTGCCAGCTACTGGTTACTGGCGCAAGGCGTCAGCCTTTGCGTGCGCGGCCTTGGCTATGCACTACGTACAGGAGATTAACGTGAGTAATGCATCCGTCCCTATTCTGGAAATGCGCCATGTTGGGAAAGCGTTCGCCGGGCAGCCTGTGCTGCGCGACATCAACCTGAGTGTTCATCCAGGCGAAATCGTCACCCTGATTGGCCCTTCAGGCTCCGGGAAAACCACTGCCCTGCGCTGCATGAACTTTCTGGAAGCTTACGACCAGGGCGAAGTGCTGATTAAAGGCCAGTTACTTGGCTATTCCGGTAACCAGCGCGGTAAAGCGCACACCGACAGCCCGGCACTGATTGCTGAGGTGCAACGCCCACTGGCCATGGTATTCCAGCAATTCAATCTGTGGCCGCATATGACTGTACTGGAGAATGTCGCCGCCCCTCTGGTGCTGGGTAAAAAAATGCCACGCCACGCAGCCAAACAAGCCGCGATGGCGGCTCTGGGCCGGGTTGGTATGGCGCAAAAAGCCAGCGACTGGCCAGTGCGGTTATCTGGTGGTCAACAACAGCGAGTGGGTATCGCCCGCGCCCTGGCACTTGAACCTGAACTGCTGCTTCTGGATGAGCCGACCTCAGCGCTGGATCCGGAACGTGTAGAAGAAGTGCTGGATGTTATCCGCAGCCTGGCTGAACAAGGTATGACGATGGTGATGGTAACCCACGAAATGGGGTTTGCCGCCCATATCTCCTCGCGCCTGGTATTTATGGCTGATGGCTACATTGTGGAAAGCGGCAGCCCGCGCCAGCTGTTTACTCAACCAGAAAGTGAGCGCTTACGCACTTTTCTGGCTCCACTGTTTCGCCGCCCTTTGCAACCTGAAGAACTGGAGTCGCTATGATTTCCTCCCCGAGCCTGAGTGCTGCCCAACACCTTGATACTGGATGGCTGGACAGCCTGTTGAAAAAGCTCTCACAATTTGGCGCACTGGAAAATGGTGGTGTGGACCGCCAGGCATTAAGCGATACCGAACTGGATGCCCGTGAGTGGCTGGTTGACGAAGCCCGCGCACTGGGCTGTGAAATTTACACAGATGATGCCGCAAACCTGTTTTTCCGCCGACCAGGCAGGCAAAACCTGCCACCCGTCACCACCGGAAGCCATATCGACACCCAACCCGGTGGCGGCAACTTTGATGGTTGCTATGGTGTACTGGCGGGCCTCGCCTGCCTGAAAGCACTGAATGACGCCGGTATCACCACCGAACGCCCGGTTGAAGTTGCCATCTGGACCAACGAAGAAGGCAGCCGTTTCGCCCCCGGCGCTATGGGTTCCAGTGCATTTACTGAACCAGACAGCCTGGCGGCATTTTTGGCAGTAGTTGGGGAAGATGGCGTAAGTTTTGCCGAAGCACTGGCGCTGCACCACCAGCGTTTTTCCACACTGGCCCGCCGACCAAACCGGGACATGGCCTGTTTTGTGGAGTTACATATTGAGCAGGGCCCGTTGCTGGAACACCTTGAGTTACCGCTGGCGGTGGTTTCAGGCATTCAAGGCGTTCGCTGGTACCAGGTGCAATGCCTGGGTGAATCTGCCCATGCTGGCACCACGCCCATGGCCTTGCGCCAGGATGCTATGCAGCTTGCCCGTTCTGTGGCCAGTACCATTGAAGCCAGCACACTCAACCCCGACGATGACGCACTGCGCCTGACATTTGGCCGCTGGCAGGTTACCCCAAACGCGGTCAATACCATTCCATCCCAGGCCAGTTTCACTCTGGATTTCCGCCACCCGGACCCGGCTGTACTGGCACAGTTTGATGCCCGCATGGCACAACTGGCCAGCGCCCAAGTTAGTGTGGCAGCGCTGTTATCCTGTGAACCCGTGGTGTTCGCGGCACAGATAAACCAGGTGCTGAACGCCACCGCCCAGGCACTCGATATTCCCTGCACCGGGCTGCTGTCCGGTGCATTCCATGACGCAATGCATCTGGCCGGGCACTGCCCCACCAGCATGCTGTTTGTTCCCAGCCACCGTGGCATCAGCCACAACCCGGCTGAATATACCGAACCTCGTGCGCTGCATACCGGAGCCCGTGCTCTGGCAGGCTCGCTTACCGAGCTTTCTAATACTATTTAAGGAGTTACCCAATGACTACCACTACCCAGTACCCAGAATCTTGTGCCAAAGATAATGGCGATGCACTTGGCATGAATGCCACTGCAACCTCCCCGATCTCTGTTGATGGCACGCCTGTGCCGGGCGAGTTATACACCATTCCTCCGCGCTGTGGGCGGGCTGTAAAACTGAAGAAAGGCCAGGTAATTAAAATTATCAACACCCCAGGTAGCCAGGTGTGCGATACCTGGTTCTTTAACAGCGATGACCTGAGCGAATTCGCTTCCATGGAACACACCCGCGCGTTTATCGACAAAATCATTCCCAAGCCGGGCGATGTGCTGGTAACCAACCAACGCCGCGCCATTGTGACACTGCTGACCGATACTTCACCGGGCGTACATGACACCATGATTGCCGCCTGTGACCTGTTCCGTTATTCCAACATGGGGATCACGGAATACCACGACAGTTGTGCAGATAACATGCGTATGGCGCTGAACGCCATTGGCCTGCGTGCCCGCGAAGTACCGCAGCCCCTGAACCTGTGGATGAACACGCCAGTTAACCCGGATTACACCATTTCCTGGCTGCCGACTGTTAGCGCACCGGGCGATTACGTGGAAATCCGTGCTGAACGCGACTGTGTGGCAGTCATGTCCGCCTGCCCGCAAGACATTGTGCCTATCAATGGCTGTTCACCGAAGGAAATCCAATTTACAGTAGCAGGATAATTTTTTTGTTTTGGCCTGCCTGGGCAGGCCCTATTCATTAACTGGCAACCTATTCGCCCATGAAAAAAAAGACAGACCTGAAATCAACCGGAACCCCTGCCAGCCTTGGCATGCGGTTACGCCATGCCCGCCTGGTCAGGGAAATGACGCTCAAGCAACTGGCAAGCCAGGTAAACTGCTCAGAAAGTTTTCTCTCCAAACTGGAAAATGACGCCGCTAACCCTTCACTCACCATGCTGCACCACCTGGCAAAAACCCTGGAGACCAGTGTTTCTGACCTGATGTCGGAAGACTGGGCGGGGGATTCCCCGGTGATGAAACCCGAACAACGCCACCGTAAACGCTTCCTGCAGCGTAATAAAAAGGGCGGCATAGAGCTTGAAAACCTCACCTGGCACCATAAAGGCGGATTACTGCAGGGTGATATTCATATCATTGAACCTGGTGTAAAAAGCGATGCTTTGATTGAGCACCAGGGCGAAGAAATGGGGTATGTGCTGGAAGGCGTATTAGAATTGCGTATTGGTGAAGAAACCTGGCAACTGGAAGCGGGTGATTCCTTCTATTTTCCGAGCCACCTGCCACATGGTTACAGTAACCCCGGGAAAAGCGTGACCAAAGTTCTGTGGGTAAATACGCCAGTAACATTCTGATGAGGGCTGGCTTACAGCCCCAACGTAATCACAGCTTATATTCACAACAGAACCCGACCGGCTGATATAATTATTCGCAAATAATCTTATTCAAATATACCGCAATAAGCGCAAACACCTGGCTATTTACCTGCCTGGTATTGGCCAACAAATGGACGCGCTGAATGAATCACACTCATTAGTTAATGCCAGCATGAACTGAATGTACGAATAAACACGCAACGCCGTTCATACATAGCGTAATCAATTTATTTCTGGTAAACAGCAGCATAAACAAGCCAGGCGCCAGTGTAAAAACCCGCCTGACCATGTATGCCAGTACACTCATCCAACCACTGCTTCACTAACCATACGGTGTGTAACCCAGTTAAATAATGCGCCCAAATCGCCACCATCTTCACTCTGTTCCAGGGTGTAAACCGGCCCAATTCCCATGGGACAGGCTGATTGCGCTAACAAAGCCAATTCAGGCAAATATTCCTCCCCAGGATGGCCCGGTTTGCGGTGTTCAAGGCGGCTTGAATATCTGGCCACAGCCAATTCCGGCGAAACGTGATTCCAAACCTCCAACACCTCATCTACCCGAGCCTGGTGCAAAAAAAACTGTAATTTTTCGCGGGACTGAAACCCAAACCAGGCATCAACAAGCCAGACACAATTCACCGGGGCCGACGCAATAACCGACCAGATAACCGAATAAGCCGCACACCCAAGCTGGCGGTTAAGTGGGCGGTCAATTGCCGGGAACTGCGCCATAAAGGGTTCTTTAATGTCATCAAGTGTGAGTGAAGGCAGGCCGAATTGCTGTGAAAGCGCCTGGGTGATGGTGCTTTTACCGGAAGCCGGAACACCATTAACCAAAATCACCGTTTTACGTTCAGCACTCATTAATTGTTTCATAGCAATGCTGTCACCTCCTCTTTGCTGCGCGCTGCCCGCAAGCTGGATAATCTGGCGTCGTTATCCAGTAAATCGACGATTGCGCGAATCCCTTCCTCAATATGCTTATTGCTATCCTGAGCGCCGAATAAAATAACAATGTCAGCAGCCTCACTGCCTGCAAAGCTGACCGGATGTTTAAGCAGAACCAGGCTAAAACAGGTGCGGGAAACACCGTTTTCCGGGCGAGCGTGAGGTATGGCGATACCTTCATCAAAAACATAATACGCGCCGTGTTCGAGCGTGTTTTTGATTACAGCTTCCCCATAGTTTTGTGAAATAAAACCTTTATTCACTAATGGGTTGGCTGCCTGGCGAATCACATCCTGCCAGTTATCAATTTCTACCCCAACCTGAATGGCATCGGCTTCTAACAGCAAATCTTTAATGGACATGCGCACTCCCTAAATATTATGGCGAATAATATTTCGCAGTTCATCAATTCGTGTAAACAACGTATCAACCTGAGACCGGTAAACAGGGCTGGCCGCATAGATACGTAGTGCACGGTTATATTCCAGCATTAACGCTTTCTGTGCTTCATTATTATTGGGCTGAGTTGCCAAACATTGCTCCAGTTGCGCTATTTGTTCCGACAATAACTGTGCCTGCTGATTATTATCTTCCTGGTCAACGGGCTTCTTTTGCCATAATGCTTTAAGCGAATTAAACATAGCTGACTCCAGCCCCGACGGGTGCCGGGGCACCAGGGTGAGTGATAAAAAATAAAGAACAGAGGGATATTTATTTAAACAGAGCCATCTTTTCCATTAATACCTGGGTAACCGCTTCGTTAGCCGGAATTAAAAATTTCCGCACGCTATCGTTCACCTTGCCCTTTTCAAAGGTGGTTTTACACTGACCCACCCACTGCACATTCATTTCTGTGCCCACATTCACTTTATTGATCCCTTCGGTAACCGCCAGGCGCATATCTTCATCGCTCACACCTGTCCCACCATGTAATACCAGTGGTGTACGCGTTGCTTCACTGATAGCTTTTAAACGTTCGTGGCGGATTTGCGCTTTACCGGTATACAAACCGTGCACTGTGCCAACAGAGACCGCCAACATATCGACCTGCGTTTCATTCACAAAACGCACGGCATCTTCCACGGTAGTAATGGTGATGTCTTCATCTGCCACGGCTTTGCCATCTTCCGAGCCACCAATGGCCCCCAATTCTCCTTCTACAGTGATATTTTTCGGGCGAGCCATTTCTACCACAATACGGGTATTGGCAATATTGTCATCAATATTAAGATGAGAGCCATCGTACATTACTGATGAAAAACCGGCATTCATTGCCGTTTCAATCGAAGTAATATCAGAGCAGTGATCCAGATGCAGGCAAGTTGGCACGTTTTCACTTTCCGCCAGGGAGCAAACAGAATCCACCAATAATTTATAACCCAAATACTGTGCTGTTCCGGTAGATATCTGAATCATTAATGGGCTATTACTTTTTTGCGCAGCCCGAAAATAAGCAGGTAACATTTCAATACAATGTAAGTTAAATGAACCAATGGCTTTAAATTTTCGCTCTTGAGCAATATGTAAAATATCTTTGAAATTAAGCAGGCTCATGACCTTTCTCCCCTTTAGGATTAACGGACTTACCATTTACAAACCAGGCAAGGGCGGCAACAAACACAATAAACAAGGCAACAAATAGCCAGTTATTTTGGAATGCATGCCCCAGTACCAGGCCAGAACTGATTACATCTGAGTCACTAAATGTGACGCCATTAAAACCGTAACTTTCCAGCATTGGCACCAAAATAGACGGCAGGAAAGTAATAAACAGACCATGGACAACACCGCCAATCATGGCACCACGCCGCCCACCGAGAGCATTGCCGAAAACACCCGCAGTGCCGCCAGCAAAAAAGTTTGTTAATAACCCAGGCAAAATCATTGCCATGCCGAACATGGGGAAAACCAGCATGCCGATAATAGAACCCACCGTTGTGGCTAAAAAGCCGACGATGACGGCATTTGGGGCATAAGGGAAAAGAACCGGGCAATCCAGTGCGGGCTTGGCATCCGGCACAATACGCATGGCGATCCCCCGGAATGCAGGCACCAATTCGTTAAGCAGTAAACGCACCCCGCTATAGAGGACAAACACCCCGGCGACAAACTGGATAGATTGCATAAACGCATACATCAGGTAGTTCATGCCACCAGAAAACTGAGCTATATAAGCAGGGCCTGCTGCCAGCGCCGGGATCAGGTACATTGGCACCATCACCACAGCCATCGACAAATAGGTATCTTGCAGGAACTTGAAATTATCTGGCAGGACAAGGTCTTCCGTGGAACGGGAACCCTTGCCAACAACTTTTGCCACCGCCGCCTGAACCAGGTAACCAATAGTACAAAAATGCCCAAGAGCAACGTCATCTGAACCGGTAATTCGCCGCACCACAGGTTGTGCCAGCGCGGGCATCAGCACAGCCATAATCCCACCGAAGACACCACCAGTAAGGATGAGGGGTAAACCTGTCAGGCCAGCTTTGTAGCCAATAACGGTGCCAATCGTTGCCATCCAGAGCAACGCCTGCCCGGTCAGGAAGATGTACTTAAAGGGTGAAAGGCGCGCCACCAGGATATTGACGGCAAATATCACCATCAGTGTTAAAGCAACCTCTGAACCCAGCTCGCGGTTTGCCAGCCCGGCAATGGCGGCTACATCGGTGATATACCCTTTCATGCCGAAGCCATGGGTAAAAATGTCGTTCAGGAAAGTCAGTGTGGCGACAATAATGTTGATGCCTGCCATCATTATCAGAAAGCCCAGCAATGTTTTAAATGTGCCTTCCGCTATCTTTCCGGGAGATTTCTTTTGCAGAATCAACCCCAGCATGGCAATAAATGCCACCAGGATAGAAGCCTGGCCAAGCAGGTCTTTCACAATAAATGAAATAATACTATTCATGATCAGCCACCATTAAATTTTGTGCTTTCATAAATGCGACTATTTTTGTTTCTATCTCCTCTTTATCCGTTAATTTATTAAGGATAATAACGCGTTTAGCTTCCTCTTCGTTGGCATCGGCCGTTAAAATATCCGCGAATGTTTTGGAGGTTAAAATAATATCGGATTTAAATGCTCCCGCTTCAGATACAGTGGTGTGCTCAATTTGAGCCGGGATCTCCAGTTTTTTAAGAACAGCTTTAGCGGTCATTTCAATGGCAAAGCTTGAGCCGAGGCCGCAGCCACATACGCAAAGTACTTTTAACATGTAGGGTCTCCTCAAAGGATATTGAGCTGCCTTGCAAGTTTATAATGATGCCCTTCAGTATCGACCAGGCGTTTCTGCATACTAATTAAATCGATGGGAATAGGTTTATTACTCGAATTAATAACAATGGCTTTATTACGCATTCCAGACTGAATACAACGAACAATCTCGCTTGCCATAATCGTTCCCTGATAAATCTCCTCACAAGTTGGGTCGCCACTACGTAAACCAAAACCGATAATGGTCTTACGGATACGCACGCCAATTTGTGGTTCCAACTGTTTTATCATGGTGTCTATCGCCCCCTGAAAACCGGGCGAATACTCACGTGTATAACCTTCCGAACAAAGGATAATCACGCTGTTTTGCTCGGCCAACTTATGCTGAATCCGGGATATTAGTTCAGCAACGGGCAGTTGTTTTTCCGGGATCAGTGCAATATCTGCATTGCTCTTGATAGCGGCCTGCAAAGTCAGTTCTCCACAGTAACCGCCAAGGACTTCAATCATAAATACTCGCCCAGGAAGTGCCCTTCCGGTATTACGTAATTTGGATACTTCCTGGCGAATTTGTTCACAAGCCGTTGAGAAACCAATGGTGTAATCACTGCCGAATACATCATTATCAATCGTCATACCCACACCAAAACAATTAACATCAAATTCACTAAGGGTATTCAGAAATTGTAAAGAACCATCGCCACCTGCCATGATTAATATATCAATATGCAGTGATTTTAGTTTTTTACTGATTTCACTGTATTCAGCACGCATTAACTTTCTTTGCGTCCTGCCGGATGTAATTATTGGCATAGATGAAATTGAGAAATCCACCAAATCACGCCATAAAATCTCATGGTGTTTTTTCTCCAGCAATCCAGGGATCCCGCCATTAAATAGCGTAATATCTGCCTTCGCCAGCCTGGCTATCTGGAAAATAAAATTATTTATCCCTGAAACATCTCCGCCACTTACGACAATACCGATTTTCATCATTTGCCCTTATTGCTTGCGACACCCACATTTTTCCCTGAGTGCAAGCCCTGTATTTGCAACGGAGATCTCAAAAACTGGATAAATGAATAACTGCAGGTCATTGACAAGGTGGTTTGTTAAAGTTTATTTGTGAATTAAATCACATTTAAAATTTAACAAACCCCAGGCGTCGGATATTTTTATTGCGGAAATACAGTGAGTTATTGAATAGCCGGAGAAAAAGAATTCAGTATTGGAAACTGCCGATAATAGCCAAAAGATGCGATGATAATTTTGTGAGCATTCCCGCATTTTTTCCCGTCTACAGGTGCCATTAAGGCACCTGTTTATTTTTGAGCGGGATAACCCCACATGGAAAATGCCAGATGTAATAGCGAAAACAGGCACCATAAACACCAACCTGGCAGCACCAAAAAAGTGATGCAAGTAATGTACTCAGCGCGTCAACAACCAGCGAGCGGTATGCTCATCGGTAACCAGGCCATTAATCCAGCCCCCTTTCAGCGCGGCTAAAATCGCCGGGCGTTTGTAATCGCCGCAGGCCACACCAATACGCGGGCAGGCATTTTTGCGAATATCATAACTGGTTATCAACTGGTTGATTTCGCTGTTAACGACATTACCGTCAACATCAATAAACCGCCCCAAAATTTCGCCCACTGAGCCACACGCGGTGAGTTCATCCAGTTGCTCCCGGTTAATGAACCCGTCTTTATAAATTGGGCTTTGCTCACCTAATGGCCCCACGCCAACAAAAATAACGTCAGACAAATTCGCTAACTCAGTCACGTTATTAAACAGGCGGCTTGAGCACCACATTGCGTGTTCATCATTGGTTTGTGCATAGCGCGGTGCTGGCCACTGAGAATATTTGGCTTCGAGTTTACGCGCTAACAGCAAGGGCACATCGTCGTAGTAATTGCACTGGCCGTTTTCATCCATGGCACTAATCAACGCAACACAGCGGGCGTTCTTGCAATTAAAATCGATGCGTTGAATGGTTTTTTTCAGGGTAAACCCTGAGCCAATACCAATAATTTTCGGTGTATCGGCCCGTAGAAAACGGGACATCACCTGGTAGCAGCCAAATGCCACGCTATCGAGAATACTGTCTTCACTGTAGACCGGCACAATATTGCATTCATGCAGTTGGTATTTTTCCTGCAACAACTGCGCATAATCAAGGCAGTTCGCCACCGGGTGGTGCAAACCAATTGAAACAATCCCCTCTTCTTTCGCCGCCGCAATCAGCCGCTGGACTACCGGCCTTGAAGTCCCTAACTGGGTAGCTATTTCACTCTGATTCTGCCCGGCAATGTAGTACATCCATGCCGCCCGCACTTTTTGGTCCAGCCTGGCATCATCTTCTTTGCTCATGTTTCCCTGCCTTATTCCTGCACCTGTGGGCATTTTACCCCCGGTAATAACCGCATTCTGGCGGGAAGATCATAGTGAGGCAAGTACTCTTGTAATAATTAAATGCACATTATTGGTCATTTGTATTTTTATTGGTCTTTTGCTCTTTTGTGATCTATAGCTCTATAATTGATCAAATGATTTCATAGAGTGTGCCCACACCTTAATGGAGAACAGAGCATGAACAATCAATTCACATGGCTTCATATCGGTTTGGGTTCTTTTCACCGTGCACATCAGGCCTGGTACCTGCACAGCCTGATTGCCGCAGGCGATAACCGCTGGCACATTGCCGCCGGTAACATCCGCCCTGATTCAGAAAACGTTCTTCAGGCACTGAAAGCGCAGAATGGCCGTTATGTCCTGGAAACCGTTAGCCCGGAAGGGGAAAGAAAATACGAAGAGATCACCTCTATTCAAAAGCTCATTCCCTGGCAAGAAAACCTCCAGCCACTGATTGACGAAGGGGCCAAGCCGGAAACCAAAGTGATCGCGTTTACTGTCACTGAAGGCGGGTACTACCTGAATACCCAGCACCAACTGGATGCCAGCAACCCGGATTTGGCTGCAGACCTGAAAGGCGCATGCAAGACGATTTACGGCACCATTACCCGCATTCTTGAAGCGCGTATGGCGAAACAGGCAGGCCCGTTAACCCTGCTGTGCTGCGATAACGTCCGGCATAATGGCGAGCGTTTTCATGGTGGGTTAGTCGAATTTTTACAACAGACGGGCAAGCAAGCGGTGATTGACTGGATGGCGGCGAATACCACCAGCCCGAACACCATGGTAGACCGTATTACACCACGCCCGGCACCAGACCTGCCGGCACGTATCAAAGAAAAAACCGGCATTGATGACAAAGCCCCGGTAATGGGTGAAACCTTTATTCAGTGGGTGGTGGAAGATAACTTCCGCGATGCACGGCCAGCGCTGGAAAACGTCGGGGTTGAACTGGTGTCTTCCGTTATTCCTTATGAAGAAGCCAAAATCCGCATTCTTAACTCATCCCACAGCTGCATTGCCTGGGCAGGTACGTTAATCGGCCAGCAATATATCCATGAAAGTACCCAGACCGATTTTATCTATGCCATTGCCAATCGTTATGTCACCGAAGATGTCATCCCTTGCCTTGGCGATAACGGCATTGACCTTGCCAGCTACCGCGATGTGGTGCTTAACCGCTTTACCAACCCGTATATTCAGGATACCAACCAGCGAGTTGCCGCAGACGGTTTCTCAAAAATCCCGGCGATGATCACGCCAACGCTGCTGGAATGCTACCAGCGTGGTGCCACCCCGGATGCCACCGCAATGCTGCCCGCCTTGTTCTTCGTGTTTATGGAGCAATGGCACAACGGCACGCTGCCCTATGAATACCAGGACGGCATTCTGGATGCCCCTGCCGTGCATGCCATGTTCAACGCGGCCGACCCCATTACTGTTTACGCCAGTAACAAAGCACTGTTTGGTGAACTGGCCTCACGCGCTGACTTCGCCGCGCTGCTACGCGCAAAAATTGCCGCTGTATACACACTGATTCAGTGAGGGCTAACTATGTACTTAGGCATTGATCTTGGCACATCCGAAGTGAAAGCACTGGTCATTGATGACAACTACCACGTTGTTGCCACCCACAGTGCGCCCCTGAGCATCCAGCGGCCGCACCCGCACTGGTCTGAACAATCCCCCCAGGCATGGTGGGAAGCCACAGACTATTTGATGGCAACACTGAAAGAGAAATGCGGCCAGCACTGGTCGGCCATTAAAGCGATCGGTCTTTCCGGGCAAATGCATGGTGCGGTGTTAATGGATAACCAGGGAGAAGTGATTCGGCCAGCCATTTTATGGAACGACACGCGCTGTGCACAGGAGTGCGCGGAGCTGGAAGAAATCGCGCCGGAACTGCACGCCATTGCCGGTAACCTGGCGATGCCGGGGTTTACCGCTCCCAAGCTGCTTTGGGTACGCCGCCATGAAAGCGACAACTTTAACCGCATCGCCACCGTGTTGCTGCCGAAAGATTACCTGCGCTTCAAAATGACAGGTAAGAAGGTCTCTGATATGTCTGACGCCGCAGGCACCCTGTGGCTGGATGTGGCAAAACGGGACTGGTCAGATAGCCTGCTGGAGAAATGTGGGTTATCGCGCAGCAATATGCCGGAACTGGTGGAAGGTTGCGCGGTCTCTGCAACGCTCAGCCCTGAAGTGGCAGAACACTGGGGGCTGAATGCTTCGGTGGTGGTCGCCGGTGGTGGTGGCGATAACGCGGTCAGCGCGATTGGTGTTGGCGCGGTCTCCCCGGGGGATGCATTTATCTCCCTGGGCACTTCCGGCGTTCTGTTTGTGGTAACCGACGCCTATCGCCCCGCGCCACAATCGGCGGTGCACGCCTTTTGCCATGTGCTGCCCAATTTATGGCACCAGATGAGCGTAATGCTGAGTGCAGCCAGTTGCCTGCAATGGTTTTGCCGCCTGACGGGCACCACTGAAACGGCACTGCTGGAAGAGATAGAACAGTTAAGCGATAGCGAAAAAGCCCATGCACCGCTGTTCCTGCCTTACCTTTCTGGCGAGCGCACCCCCCATAACGACCCGAACGCACGCGGCCTGTTCTGGGGGCTAACCCATGCCAGCCTGCGCGCGCAAATGGGCTATGCCGTTTTGGAAGGTGTTAGCTTCGGAATTGCCGATGGCCTGCGAGTGCTGCAAGAAAGCGGCACCGATATTACGCAATGCTCATTAGTTGGCGGCGGTGCCCGCAGCCCATTCTGGGCGCAACTGCTGGCAGACATTCTCGATATGCCCGTTGTCACCCACAAAGGTGGTGAAACAGGTGGGGCTCTGGGCGCTGCCCGGCTGGCCTGCCTTGCGGCAGGTAAACCTATGGCAGAGGTGTGCAGCAAACCTGAAATCTACAAAACCTGGCAAGCGAACCCTGAACGCCACCAGACACTGATGGAGCGCTATAAACAATTCGCTGCTCTGTACCAAAACGACATTACTTACCGTACTCATTAATTTTTATAACAAAACCCTCCGGCCCTGCGCCGGAGTGGTTCCACTGTACCCTGAATACGAGGTCATTATGTCTGTAACCAACAAGCAGTGGCTGGGATTGCCTCTGAACCTGATATGGGGTTATATCGCTATCGCCTTCTTCATGACGGGAGATGGCTTCGAACTGGCGTTTTTATCCCACTATATTAAAGAATTAGGCTTTTCACCGGCTGAAGCCTCTTTTGCTTTCACTCTCTATGGCCTTGCGGCTGCGCTTGCTGCATGGGTGTCTGGCGTGGTGGCTGAAATTATTACCCCACAAAAAACCATGCTGATTGGCTTTTTGATGTGGTGCGTGTTCCATGTTTTGTTCCTGACATTTGGCCTGGGGCATGCGAATTACGCCATGATTCTGTTGTTCTACGGTATTCGTGGTTTCGCTTATCCCCTGTTCCTGTATTCATTTATTGTTGCCATTATTCATAACGTGAAGAGCGACAGCGCCAGCTCGGCAATTGGCTGGTTCTGGGCCGTGTATTCCATTGGTATTGGTGTGTTTGGCAGTTATATTCCGAGCTTCACCATCCCACATATTGGCGAACTGGGAACATTGTGGCTGGCACTGGCATTTTGTATCACTGGCGGTGTTATCGCACAGATTTCCCTGCGCCATATTGCCACACCGCGCCATATGCAAAACCTCACCACGCGGGAAAAATTCAGTGAACTTACCCGTGCAGTCACGCTGATTTACAGTAACCGCAATATTATGCTGTCTTGCATAGTGCGGATTATCAATACCCTGTCGCTGTTTGGTTTTGCTGTGATCATGCCAATGATGTTTGTGGACCAACTCGGCTTTACTACGTCTGAATGGCTCCAGGTATGGGCCGTCTTTTTCTTTACCACCATTTTCTCCAATGTGTTCTGGGGCGTTGTGTCTGAAAAAATGGGTTGGATAAAAGTGGTGCGCTGGTTTGGTTGCATTGGTATGGCACTTTCCAGCCTGGCGTTTTATTACATTCCCCAGCATTTTGGCCATAACTTTGCCATGGCATTAATTCCGGCGATTGCACTGGGCATTTTTGTGGCGGCATTTGTTCCCATGGCAGCGGTATTCCCGGCACTGGAGCCGAACCACAAAGGTGCTGCCATTTCGGTTTATAACTTATCTGCCGGGACATCTAACTTCCTGGCCCCGGCCATCGCCGTGTTGCTGCTGCCCTACTTCAGTACCATTGGCGTGGTGATTGCCTACACCGTGCTGTATATCGTCGCGTTTTTCATCTGCCCATTCATTCACGTTGAACAGCCCGGATTTAGCACTAAACCGGAATGTGCGGCAGAGAGTGCGCAATTGTCGTAAACCACCGGGCTGGCGGGCAACCGCCAGCCTGCAAGAGAGGTAGAAATGAAGGTGAAAGCGGTTATTTTTGATATGGATGGTGTGATTATTGATTCTGAGCCGTTCTGGCAACAGGCGCAAATCACGGCACTTGCGGCACACAATGTTCAGGCTACGGTTGAACAATGTGAATCCCTGACTAAAGGCAAGCGACTGGATGAAATCGCCAGGGTGTGGTGCCAGCATTTCAACTTGCCCTTACAACCCAGGCAACTGGAACAGGCAATTTTGCACCATGTCACCACATCAATTACCGCAAACGGAAAGCCTTTGCCTGGCGTCGAGGCAACATTACGCGCCTTACAACAAAGAAACTGCCGTATCGCTTTAGCCACTTCATCTTCGCACCGGGTGATTGATGCCGTGTTCGATAAACTGCAACTGCGCCACTATTTTGAAATTGTGTCCAGCGCCGATAACGAACCCCGCGGCAAACCAGACCCGGCGGTTTACCTCTCTACCGCTCGCAAACTCGCACTGCCCGCCACAGACTGCCTGGTAGTGGAAGACAGCCTGAATGGCTTCCGGGCTGCGCAATCTGCTGGAATGGCGGTGTTTATGGTCTCACCTGATTGCCATAACCCCAATTTTCTGGAGGCGGACGGGCGCTATCTTTCATTGCCAGAGATGCTGGCAGCACTGCCTGAACCCGCGGCCCAACAGGTATAACGGCTGGTTTCTGAATACGTAAGCGCAAACATTCCGGGAGATAAACGGTCTGTTCTTTCCTTGTTTGCGCTTACTTTTTAGCAGCCATTAGTGGTCCAAAAAGACGTAATTTTCCCAACTCTTCATACGGATCAGGATTTTACGCATTAGTGATAACTCCTCGAAATGGCCCGAATACACCGCCACTTCCACCTGGGAACCCTGTGGCAAGTCATATTGCGCCAGCCGCGGGTCTGTTGCCCTGACTGTGACCAGAACACGCCCCTGGCCTTGTAAATCTGCGGTGGTTAGCAGGCGGCCCTGCCCCTGGAACTGGCCTTCACCCATCGCGGGCAATACGCCAAGCACTTCCCCATGGAACACTGTGCCCGGTATTGAAGGGAACAGCAGCTCTGCTTCGTAACCGGGTTTGATGCGCTGAATGGAGTTCTGGCGGAAAGCGGCAACATACGTGGGTAATTCCCCCGGTTCTTTAGGCACAAATGTCATTACTGGGGCCATACCAAGGGAAGTGGACATCGTACCGGGGCGCAAACCTACCATGGTGACATAGCCATCGGAAGGCGCACGCACCACCGTACTTTCCAGGTTAAATTCTGCGTTACGCAACTGCGCCATCAGTGAGGCGACTTTCGAGTTTTCGCCATCTACCACTGAATTGAGTGAGTTTTTTGCCTGCTGTACTGCGGCCTGCTCTGCAGCCACTGTTGCCTCTGCCGCTTTCCAGGTTTGCAGGCGGGTATCGACTTCCTGATCTGAGAATGCGCCTTTTTTGTGGCCCTGAGCATAACGGGCATATTCGCGTTTTGCCTGGTCACGGTCGGCAATCGCTTTATTTAAATCGGCTTTTGCCTGGTTCAGGCCGGAATCCAGCGAAAGGGCATTCTGGCTGGCGTCTTTAATTTGTGCCCGGAGATCGTCCACCCGGTTCTGGAAGGGGACCGGGTCAATACGAAACAGCACATCACCTTTATGCAGCATCACATTCGGCGTTACCGGCACATCGGTTACCCGACCACGCACCTGAGAAACAATGGGAATAGTGCGATAGGCTTCTTTGCCAATATCGCTGAAGGGGTAGTTGTAATTCATAATAAGCACAACCAGGCCAAGGAAAATACCACCGCCTAATACTGCCGTGGGCACTGTCCATTTATTTAGCGGTATGCGAAAAATCTTGAACACCGCAACACAAAGTGCGGCATAAGAAAGCAGTAACAATGTTTCCATTATTTTTCCTCCTGTGAACTGGCCGGTACTTCTTGCACCACGGGTACTACTTCGGGCACTGGCTCAGGAGTTTTTTTTAACTGGGTAATCTCTTGCTGAAGCTGCTCTATTTGGGTGGTAAGCACACTGAGGTGGTGCTGGATATCATGCTGTTCTTGCTCAATTTTTTGAATACCCCAACCTCTGTCTTCGCGCCACAAGGTGGCCCAAATCCACAGAAACGGCCATAACACATGCAAGGTAAACAGGCTCACCCAGCCTGCATAGTGAATCGCATCCTGATGGGGATGATTTCGCTTTTTAGCTATTTCATAAGGAATATCGTGGATAGCAATGATCCCGTAAAACAAAATCAAGAACACCACCACCAGCATTACCAATGCAACATAGTCCAGCGTCATGAGTTTTGCTCCCAGCAAACAATAGCCTTGGCTGGTTATTACCAGAACAAAGCATTTTCAATTATTTTTCAAAATATTATCTACCAGCCCGGTTATTCAGGTTGTGTAATTATTCGCCAGGTGGCAACAACCTGATTAATTTGAGCTTATGCAGGGAAATGGGGTTACGCCAGTTCAAATGAGATATTTCTCAACAACCAATAAAAAATGGCAGAAAGGTGGGATAACACAAGAAAAAAGCGAGGAAAGAAACCGGTTACTTTGCTTCTTTTGTATTGCAGGTGGTATTGCCTTCCTCTTCCTGAACAGCCTTTTCACCGGGTTGCATCTGGATAACGGGTATTTTACGAAATGGTGCACCGCGCAATGTTTTGCGCTCTGCTCTTTTGCGATCACGCAGATACAAAAAATCACAAACTCTGGAGGAAACATCAACTAACAGACTGATAACATTCCACATTTACCGCTCTCCTTTATCCCGAGCCAGCGAATTCAAACACAGCTAATAATAAATTGGCACAGCGACAGAATGCCCCCCACCAAAAATAGTAGGTCTATAGCCAGAATCATGGCGTAAATGGCCCGTTATGTTGCCCATTGTTGGTAAGCAAAAATCGTTATAATGTGTAAGGATCTCCCTAAGGGAAATGCTTCCCTGAAGTGCTGTCACGATATGCGAAGTCAGCGACGAAAATACGCCGCAAACTGAACTAATCTTCCTGATGGAGGACTGCACGTTTTACATACAGCCCGGCTATAAGGAACATCATCATGGCGACACGTAATTACCGGCTGAATAATGACAAACCCCAGGAGCAAACCGGCACCCTGGATGGGCAGTCGCACAGAGCAGCGCGTGCGCTGGATTCCTGGCGTTTGAAATTTGACAATATTGCGTTAAGCAAATGCGGGGGGATGTCTCTGGAAAGTGCCCGCCAGCATGCTGCGGAAGTTTTCCCCATGCTCAAATTACGCTGGCACAGCCACAATGATGACCACGTGGATTGCAACGACATTCTCTCCCAACTCCATAGCCGGGCAGATATTGTGCAGTTGATTATTATGTCTATCAATGTGGCGCAACACGCCATTATGACGCACGGTTTATTTTCCAGTGAAGCAGAAGCCCGCCTGTATTTAATGGGCCGGATCATGGACCATTACCGGGTACCCCACCGTTTATAGCCCAAACAGAGGTGGCCCACACATTTATGATGTTAAACCACCTCAGCACGATTACTGCACCGGGATCACAATATTTACCCCGCACCATTTCCATATAAAAAACAGGTGTTAGTATTCGCCCGTTTATTCCTACCCAATCTCACCGAGGCTTTGATGCTGGAGAATGTAATCATCAGATAATCAGCTTGTTGGCTTTACCGCCACACTGGTTATCGCTGCGCTAAAACCTTACGCAAACACCTGCGGGTGTTGGCATGTTTTTGCACATGATGATTAACAGGTTTCAGTATGAATTTATCCCGTCAGGAACAACGGACTTTACACGTGCTCGCAAAAGGCGGGCGCATTGTGCATACCCGTAATACCTCTGGCCGTGTTACCGCAGTTGAATGTTACAGCCGGGAAGGGTTGTTGCTGAGCGACTGCACACTCACTGTTTTCAAAAAACTCAAAACCAAAAAATTAATTAAGTCCGTAAACGGGCAGCCCTACCGAATTAACACCACCGGGCTGAATAACGTTCGCGCCCAACCGGACAACCGCTAAGGAGAGCACTATGGATATTCCACATATTTTCACGATTAGCGAATCCGCTCACCGGATCCATAACCCCTTTACCCCGGAGAAATATGCCCCCCTGGCCAGGCGTTATGCCTGAAACCCCACTCCGCCATGTGGCATACATACACGCGTGAATACCTGGGCTTGGGTGTGTTCGCCTTACTGGCTCGCTGATATTCATTAGCCAGCCAGTAAGCCGTAAAAACAAGGCCGGTATACCCAGCAGGGCAACCGGCCTTTTCTTGTATTGCTGGCGCTAAAGCTGAACATGCCAGGGGCTCAGAGCCAATTAGCGTTATAACTGTAGATTCACTGTACCGGTTTTACCTGTGCCACCCAGAGCGGTAAATCCCAGGTGCCGCCCAGGCGCAGGTAACGGCACGAGCCGGTGCCACCTTCATGGCTTTTACGGAAAGCAGAGCCATCCCATACCCAACTGGCACTCCACCAGCAATCGCCCAAACCACGGCCTTTCTGGCCCAATGAAATAACGCCATCGCTATAATCAGTGCCGGAAGTTGTCACCAGTTGCGGTTTTTCAGCAAGCTGGCTATCCATTACCCAGTAGCCATAGCCTTCGTTATAAGCCGCCCGCCAGCACAATGCCGATATAAGGACATGAGATTTATCTACTGGCTGGAGTGTTATTGCTTTTTCTTCAGAAGAGAGCATGTCGCCCATTTCACCGGGGTCATCAAGAAGGTCGCACTCTTCTGATTTACCCAACGCCGCCAGTAATTTTGGCTTAAGTGCGGCCATTTCTGGCGCGGTTAACGCTCGTGTTGGGGCAGTGACAGTTTTCGCTTGCTGAATAACCGGCTCAGGTATTGCGGCCAACACGGTACTTTCCGGCTTATCGCCTTTTTTCGTTAATGCGCCGGGCGTACCAATGCGCCCTTGTACATCGTCCATTTTCAGTAATACGGCATAAGCGCCATCGCCAGAGAGCACAAAGGGCTCCGGCCCACCTTTAAATTCAACCTTGCCACTGCCTTTAATGGCAGCAACCAGGCGCTGGGTTTGTTGTTGTGAGAGTTGCCAGTCGTCGTTTTTAGTTGATGTTAACGCCCCCGCAGGCTGGCCGTTGATCCACAGTGCCAGTTGGCTGACTGGCGCGTCTTCACCCTCATCCACTTCAGCCAGCATCACTTTGCCGGTAACCGCACTGCCCGCACCGGCTTTACGGGTTAACAGCACCGATCCACCCTTGCCCTCTTCCGGACTGTAACCTGCCGCCCTGCAGGTTAGCGTGTTATCGCACACCACTTCCCAGTTTTTGTGGCTGAACGAAACCCCATTTTCCTGAGCCAGCGCTGGCACGCTGAAAAATACCATCGCCAGTATTCCCACCGGGACAATGCCCTTCATGCCATCTCTCCATAATGCATAGACAAGATTAATCTTAAAAACAAATCACCAAAAACAGATTGCCATTACGCGTAATGTTCAGGCCGAAAATACAACGTTGTTTTTACTGAATGGCACATGCTTACGGCACAACGCCAACCAGCACTTGCTGTATTGCACTGAATGCCGCAATGAAAACGATAAATAAAGTAACCAGGTGCTTTATATATATAATTAATTACCATGAGGCAACAATTACACAGGGTTATGGAGTGACAGAAATGATCAAACGGGCAACATTCGCCGCTCTTTTACCGGTAATACTTCTGGCAAGCGGGTGCGACGATGCCCCCAAAGATAAAGCAGATAGCGCAGAAACACCGAACACCACCAAGGACAGCCAAACTACGCCTGGCGGTAACGAACTGGATAAGCGGCTGGCAGAGATACGCTCGCAGTCTACATCAGAAAAAATTCAAGAATTTAATCAGTTAAAAGATAACGACCCCAAATTACTGCAAAAATCTGTCGTTGCGGAAGTTAAAAAGCAACTGCCATTATTAATTGATGATGCCACCATGATGGCGGATGTCTCTGCAGAGGGAAATACATTCACTTATAAATTCGTGATTAAAGGGCTCCCCGCCAGTATTACGAAGAATGAGGAATGGCGCAGTAATATGCAAAAAGTGATTATCAAAAATTATTGTTCTAAGGATAACCGGGTAAAAGTTTTCCGCTCACTTTTCCCGGACGGGGCTGTTTATAACTACTACCAGGACAATAAACTGGTCTATTCCTGGAAAGCACAGCCTTCGGTATGCCAGGAATAGGTGCGACAGCCAACTTGTTCGCTACAAGGTGAACTTACAAAAGCCTTACCAGGAGACGCAAATGCCCGTGTTTATTTTCTTAAAAAAGGGCAACCAGATTACTGTAGTGGAGAAAGCCGATGCAACTGAGGCAACCCGCCTGAAAGCACAAGGTTATGAACAGCAGTTTGAGGAGATTACCGCCCCCAATGCCGCAAAAGCACTGGCCCGCTTTCGCGATATTAAACAAGATGAAGAATCAATACAGTATGGTTTCTCTACGGGTGCGGCGTTTTTTTCCCTGCTTGCCGTGCTGATGTTCATCATCAGCTTTTTCTTGCAGAGATAGCCAACCCGCCGCGAAACACAGGAGCCGGTCGCTCCATCAAAATACTTCATATTTTTTGAAAGAGATCCGCAAATTGTTTTGATTTTAATCACCACATGGCAGGCCTATGATTGTTCACATCAGGGCAATACAGCCCCTACCGAACAAAATCATTTAAGGAATACGACCATGAAATCTATCAAAACTTTCGTTGCAGTTGCCGCTCTTTCTGTTATGTCTTTTGGTGCTTTCGCTCAAAGCGTAACCGCCACCGCTTCCACCCTGGACGGTGCTGAAGCACAGATTGCAGCCCAGGCTAAACAGGCTGGCGCTTCTTACCACATTACTGAAGCCAATGTGAATAACGGCGTACATATGACGGCTGAACTGACCAAATAAGCCAGTACCCAGGCGAAAAAAACCACCTTAACCGGTGGTTTTTGCGTTTCTGAGCCTATTCAGACTTTGCGGCTTGCCAGCGTAACGCCAGCAATAATGGCAGCAATACCTGCCAGGTGAAACAGGCGGAACGGTTCGCCAAGAAACAGCAGCGAAAGCACCACTCCGAATACCGGAATCAGGTGGATACACAACCCGGCGCGGGCAGCCCCAATAGTTTCCACACAGCGCCCATAAAACCAGTAAGAAATAAACGACGGGCAGACACCCAGAAACAGCACTGCCGACAACGTGGTGGTATTCCACTGCACCGCCAACCCGCTGATATGCTCATGGAGCCAGAGCGGTGACACCACCAGTAACGTAATTAGCACCTGTACCCACAGTAACCCCATGCGGTTAATTTCCGCTGGCAGTTTACGCAGCCAAAGTGTGTATAACGCGAAACTTGCCATGGCCCCGAGCAGCATTACATCACCAGATGAAAACGCCAGTTGCATAAGCCCCTGCAGGCTGCCCCGAAAAATAATCACCAGCACACCGCAAAATGACACCGCAATACCAGCCACCTGTAACCCGCCAAGGCGTTGCTGATAAAACAGCGCCCCAAACAGCATAATCAGAATGGGTACGCAGGAGTTCAGCAACAAGGCATTAGTGCCGGATGTGTGGTGCAGGCCGTAGTAAACCAGCAAACTAAACGCAGTAATGCCACTGAGCGACAGCGCGATAATGCGTAGCGGCACCTGCAAATAGCGGCGAAAATCCCGCCGGACAAAGGGCGCGGCAAAGGGGAAAATCACCACCAGCGCCACCAGCCAGCGAAAAAAGGTTAATGTTGCCGGGGGAATATCATTGCGAATGGCCCGCCCGACAATAAAGTTACCGGCCCATAATAAAGGCGGGATAATAAACAAAAAAAAGGCCACCAGCCGCGCAGGCGGTGCGCCACGGGTTTTCTCCAGTGCTGCAGATGATTCAGAAGCCACCCTGTTACTCCTTATTCTTCTCTCCCGCACAGGCCTTGCCGTACACCACGGGCAGAATGCTAATTATTTTCTTGCTCATCATGTCTGGTTTTCGGTTATTTGGCATTAGCGGTTTGGCACTTTAATGCAAATTGTGTGGGGGTGGGTGGAACTGAGGGGCAACACATATGTTTAAAAAAACGTGTTTTATCGACATATCGCCAGAACGTGTCGATACCGTAAACATGTTTGGGCCATATGTTTAAAAAAATGCGTTTTATCGACATATTGATGGTGGGATTGTAAGCCTGGCAAGGTGCTTAATGCCTGAGCGGTTCTGGTTCGGTGAGTAAAGGCAGACCGGGAAAACCTTAAGCAAAAGCGAGTGCTATAATACTAATCCCGTTCCTGCTTTGGGAATACCACAATGCCTTTAAAACACATCCCGTGCGCTTTACTGCTATTACTCCCCTTTTCAGTCTTTGCCGCGCGCCCAGGAGAGAGTATTGATAACGCGCTTCTACAGTGCAAAAACAACGCAGAAAATACACTTGCATCGCAACTCTGCTATAAAACCGCCATTACACAATGGGATGCTGAATTGGGGAAACAATATAAATTACTCATGAACGGGCAACCAGAAAATGTACGTGTCGCGCTACGTGACTCACAACGGTTATGGATTAAATACCGGGATACATACATTGAGGCGATGAAAACATATTACCAACAAGAACAAGGCACCATATGGGGGCTTGTGGCTGCTGAGAGCATAATGAATATTACTCGCGACAAAGCGCTCGACTTGTATCGTTTAAGAAACAGCACAAATCTGGGTGATTAAATGGATACACCGCTCACTCATCGACCTCGTCTTTCTCAAACGCAAACAGTGCGCTGATATCAACATTCAACCCTTTGGCTAATACGTTGATCACTTCCAAAGTAGGATTACGAACTCCGCGTTCAATGCCACTGACGTAAGTCCTGTCCAGCCCGCATTTATCCGCAAAGGCTTCCTGAGAAAGACCAGACTGTAATCTGAGTTTCTTGATGTGTGCGCCAAAAAACGCCTGAATGTGCGAGGATTTTTTCATCCCGCTAACATGGCCTGATGTTGCTTATCAGACCACGGACTATAAGTCACAATTAACGCACAATTCCCCAGACAGATCGCAAACCAGTGCAAAACCATCAAGAAGCCGACTGAACAAATACAACTAATGTAACTGACGCCATTCATTACATATTCTTTCAGCCTGCCACGAGTTTCCAATCAAAATTGACGTCGTTATGTTGATTATAGTTAAACGGACTATAAGTCACATTTCATTCATGTTAGCCTCTCAAAAAGTGACTGATAGTCTACAAAAGGAGCAATTATCATGACCAACACAGACTGGCATGCGGCAGATATTATTGCTGCACTGCGTAAGAAAGGGACGTCCATGGCCGCGGTTTCCCGGGAAGCGGGGCTGGCATCTTCCACGCTATCGAATGCACTTACCCGCCCCTGGCCCAGAGGCGAAATACTGATTGCAACGGCAATTGGCGTGGATGCCAGCGAGATTTGGCCGAGCCGTTATTTTGATAAGCAAGGAATGCGGATAGACCGCGCAGCCATGATGCGCATAAAGAATGCGGTTTGATTATTCGGCACGCCGGTAAAGGGCGTGTCAGATAGATGAAAAAGAAGGGAAATGCGTGGTTTTTCCTTCTTTTTAGTTAGCAGCCGAAAATCAATAACTTGATTTTCCTGGTTTTTTATTGGGTGTCACCCTCTTGTTCTGTGCAGACATGAGGTTTGTCATCAGGCTCGCAAGCCCGTAAAGGGCGTGTTTGGTGAAGAGTACCCTTGATAAAGACGTTTACCATACTCAACTGTAATACCAGATTATTTTCAGGGAATTGCTACTGTATTTTGAAAAAAACACCTGCTATGGTTCTCAACCAGTATATCGTTGAGTGTCTGCAGGAGTGAATAATGGATGACACACAATTGGAAATTAAATTGCGTGCAAATGGCTTTTCAGAAAAGAACATTATTCTTCTAAGGAAAAGGTTACAAACGCCGGATGGCGAACTCAAAACACTGCACATTTTACTGAGTGAGCTAAGAAAACGATTTTATATCTCTGTTGCCATTGTGATATTCATGTTTTTAATGGCAGGGTATGCAACATTCGCCAGAAACACGGGGAATGGTTACTGGTACTTTGGGGCTATCATTATTTTATGTATTTATCTTTTTGCTGCCACACCAATAGGAATTGCATGGAAAGCTACCCGTTTCCTGAACAAGGAGGGGTAACCTCCTTGCTCTTACTTCCCACTGCTATCTGAATGGGATGTTTTATCCATATCGTATAATTTTTTTCCTGCTTTCCCCATTTCGAATGCCATAAATTCCAGGGCCATAGTAGATATTTTCCGGGTTAAATCACCAGGTAACCAATACCTGGCTGTGCTGCAAGCCACGCAACTCAATACTCCCTTCTCTGCCTGTGACATCAGAAGAACCGCGGATCAGCACACCGCCGTCATCATTCAAAATCAAGTGGACTGGTACAGCCATTGATTAAACTCCTTGCGATTAGTCGTACAGCCATTCCCTGGCTTTAGCTGATTGAATGAACATATCAATAGTGAAATCGGGAATATGCACGGGTTCAGTTTTTGCAAAGGGATTCCATGACAATTGAAACCTGGGATAATAGGTTTCAATGTGGAAAGCTGACATATCCACATTGAACTCTTTAGCGTAATCCTCGATAAGTTCCTCAATATCATCCTAGTCCAGCTTTACATCAAAATGAATATTTGAAGATGCAGTAAAGGTGTCGTATTTCTTTTTTTCGGAATATATAACAACCACTACGCATAGTGAAAAGCTCGATTACTCGTTGTTCAATATTACCTACCATAATTTATCATTACCCCGTGCTATGGTGTTGTAATCACGTACAGAGCAATAAGTGATTTGAGTTACATCGGCTATTAAAATAACTTCACAACTGATTGAGGTTGAACTACTTCCCAATTATGATATGTAGTACATAGCTCAGCGTTTACCAACCAGCACAAACAAGTGTACACTCTTAATAGGAATTAATTAAACAGAGGATGTAACATTATGGCGATACCAGCGTATATGTGGCTAAGGGATGATGGCGGTGCTCTTATCAAGGGTGGTGTGGATGTTCAGGATAGAGAATTCAGCATTGAGATAAAAGGCTTTCATCACAACCTAATGATTCCAACTGATAACGCTACCGGCAAGGTAACCGGAACGCGGATGCACTCGCCGATGCTTGTAGTAAAAGAGTTTGACTATTCCAGCCCGTATATTTATAAAGCCGTAGCTACCGGGCAAAATCTTAAATCAGCAGAGATAAAATGGTACAATATTAATGACGCAGGACAAGAGGTGGAATATTTTAATATGCTACTTGAAGGTGTCCGTATTGTCTCTATTTCACCCACAATGGCATCCGTGGATAATCCAAATGAAAACCATATGGAAACTGTCGAAATGCGCTATGAAAAGATAACGTGGAAACATTGCGATGGTAATATTATCTATACTGACTCATGGAATGATCGGGTTACAGCATGAAATGATTAAGGGGCGTTGCTCCTTAATCATATAACCAATACCCTACTTTAGCAGATTCAATTATCATTTCCAGAGTTAGCATTTTAAACCTGTGGTTACGCCAATCTTTTTTAAGCCTAAACTGCCACCAATAGAACTCCGGCATAAAATAGTTATCTAAATTAAAATTTCCGTGAGCAATACCGTACCGCGTAAACAGGTCAAATAACATTTCCTCCAAATCCTCTTGTATGAAGTTAAAATGCTCTTGAAACGACCATTCTTTCTGTGCAGGATTTTTTCGTTCACCGTATTTCTCGGTGACATAATCTAAAAGTTCCTGCTCATCGGGTAACAGCATCAGAAATAAGCCCACTCAATCCGATCTTTAGGCCGGACTATGATGTTATATTTATTTCTCGTTTCTCTGGCAACTACAGCAAGCATGACCACAGCTTGAGCGTAGCCAATATGAGGAACAGCCCTCCCAACTATTGCCCCGAGCTTATTAGTTGCCCGGCTATGGCCCATTACACTAGTTTCGATCCTCATCCCCCACGGAAGGCGGACATTCTTGAGGATTCTACGAGATAACTTCGAGGCTATACTAGTACGTTTTACCTTTGACCCCAGTACAACTCGCTTAGGTAGAATAGGTTGCCCGGCCAGAATCATTGCTGCTGTTTCAACTCCCCAACCAGTACGATCAGCAAAGCCCTCGAGAAATATTAGCCAGAATAATTCTTGTTGTGTAACGTTAGCGTGACCATTATAAAAATATGTTCCATTTAGCTCTTCAGTAGTATCCATCAGTAACCCTTCACTCCCTGTGTTTTGTATGCTTATCGTACTATTTGAGTAATCGGGCTGACGAAAGTTTTTTGCCGGGTAAATTCTGAATTCAGGCAATAAGTGATGTTGGTGGGAAAGTGCAAACGGCAAGACTGGCAGAACCGGAACCATCGATGTTGGTAAACCAGAGCATATTTAATTAGTTAGCGCTTTACTAAGCACAGCCTCGCCAGTGGCGGTGTTAAAATGCAGATAAAAGCAGTCACCATTACCCTGACCTGGCTTCGCGCCTGCACCACCCCACCGTAGCTTCTGGTATAACCTAACTGAATCAAATAATCCCGCAACGGCTTAATACTCGTTACCCCCAGCTCTGGTTGCTGGAAAAACACGCTTGGTGAGCTTCGCTGCGCTTCAGGTCATGCACCCAATACTCAGGTTTTGAATACCTGTTTACGATGCCAGCCAACATATTGTTCAGAGGGCCACAACGATTTGTCATGAAGAAGGTGTAACAACTGGCCGTTCCGTTGCCAGAACAGATTGTCTGCCACCATCGTCGGCAACATTTATGCTGCGACAGATACCTTACATTGACTTTTCACTCGGCAGGTTGTTTACTTTTTTTATTATAGTTACACCCTGAGTGAATCTATGGCATCAAAAATAAACTGGTTATTGCAAAACACCTCTCCGGGAAGCCTGGTTTTGCAATCCTGGCTAACCCGGAACAACATATCGCCTTCTCTGGCCTTTAAATACGCACAAAGTGGCTGGCTGAAAAAACTGCGGGCTGGCGTTTATGCGCGCCCAGGGCGAGAACCAGACTGGAGTGATGCGCTATGGTGCCTGCAAAGCCAGCTTGAAGCGCCGGTGCATTTGGCCGGGCTGAGTAGTCTTTCCTGGCAGGGCCGTTCCCATTACCTGCAACTTAAGCAGAGTCAATGCTGGCTTAGCGTTGAAAATAAAACGATATTACCCAAATGGTTTAAAGAATTTCCCGGCGTTGACTGGCTGATGGTATCGAGCCTGAAGCTCCCTAAATTGGGTGAGAAGTACCGAACTGAGCTTGAAGTAAAAGGGAAAAAAATAACTGCCAGTGCACCAGAACTGGCAGCCTACGAGCTATTAAGCGCAGTACCTCAGGAAATCTCATTTGAGCACGCCGCCGAGCTTTTTCAGGGGCTGGTCAATCTCAACCCACGTAAAGTGGAGAAGCTGCTTACACTCAGCCAGTCCGTACAAACCAAACGCCTGTATCTGTTTTTCGCCAGTTTCTATGAACATGCATGGTTTAAACGTGTGGATACCAGCAAAATCGACCAGGGATCCGGCAAGCGACAAGTCGCTGTAAATGGCAAGCTGGACACGCAATACCAGATTACTGTGCCCGAAAATTTTATTAAGAAGGGAATAAGCCATGGATAAAGCCTCCCCTTACTACCGCCAGGTCGCCCTGCTGGTGCGAGCATTACCCTATGTCGCTAACGAGCCCTGTTTTGCGCTGAAAGGGGGTACAGCGATCAACTTATTCATTCGCGATTTCCCCCGATTGTCTGTTGATATCGATCTGGCCTACATCCCGCTGGAAAGCAGAGAGGTTGCGTTGCCCAACGTGCGGGAAGCGCTCACCCGCATCGCCGCTGAACTGGAAGCGCAAGCCGGGATCCATGCAGTGCTTCAAACCCATAATCCCGATGAGATGCGCATCATTGTCACCACTGACAACGCACAAATTAAAATTGAAGTCTCGCCAGTTGCCCGGGGAACATTATATCCACCGCAAGAACGCGACGTCGTGGAAGCCGTGGAGGAAGAATTTGGTTTTGCCGCGATCCCAGTTGTCTCACTGCCTGACTTGTACGGCGGCAAGCTATGTGCTGCGTTAGATCGCCAGCATCCCAGAGACTTTTACGACGTCAAAATGCTACTTGATACACAAGGAATCGACCGCGCTATATTCAATGGTTTTATCGCTTACTTGCTAAGCCATAATCGCCCATTGTCCGAAGTGCTTAGCCCACGCTGGAAGGATATTACTGAACCTTTTCAAAATGAATTCAGCGGTATGACCTTTGAGCAGGTCTCACTGGAAGAGCTAAGAGAGATCCCAGAAAGAATGCTCAGCGCGTTGAAAGCGCATTTTACTCAACGGGATTTCGACTTCCTGATGTCATTTAAACGTGGCGAGCCTGACTGGAATTTAGCATCAGAGCCCCACATTCAGAATTTGCCAGCAGTTCAATGGAAGCTGCGCAATATTGGACGGATGTCGGACGAAAAGCGCACGCAGTCCCTGGAGAAACTGGAAAAGGTTATAACAGAATGGCTGGGGTAGTTTATTAAATTCACTATAGTTACACGAATAGTGAAACTATATAATTTGTTATAAACCAGAAAAGTTCTCCTTGGGATCAATTGCCTTCCAACACTTAAAACCAGGGTGGCTATTGGCTTTGTTGACGACCTGGTTTGCCAGTGGCACCCTCTCACGAATAAGTGCTTTATGATGCAAGCTCGTTTTCTGCATTGGTTGTAAATTTTAAAAGTGAATTATCGATAGCCTCACTTGTATTATCAGCAAACACAGAGAAGGGGAATAGCCATATATAAAATTAGTCATACAACCATTTTCCGGCTTTAGCCGATTCAATTATCATTTCCAGAGTTAGCATTTTAAACCTGTGGTTACGCCAATCTTTTTTAAGCCTAAACTGCCACCAGTAGAACTCCGGCATAAAATAGTTATCTAAATTAAAGTTGCCGTGAGTAATACCGTACCGCGCAAACAGGTCAAATAGCATTTCCTCCAAATCCTCTTGTATGAAGTTAAAATGCTCTTGAAACGACCATTCCTTCTGTGCAGGTTTTTCTCGTTCACCGTATTTCTCGGTGACATAGTCTAAGAGTTCCTGCTCATCGGATAACAGCATTCTGAACCTGCCGTAAAAAATCTTCTGGCGTTGTTCCCCACAACTCAGGCAAGAAGTACTCGCCATAACGAGTTCTGAACGCATGATCTAACTGTGAGCCCAGGGAGAGAAAAAAACGAATATCCTCAAGTAACCTGGCTTGCATCCCTTTGCCGGATTGCCTGAGATAAGCATCAATTTTCGGTCTGATTTCATCACTGCCATCAATCAGGTCATAGTCACGCCCAAAATAGTTCATGATGAGGTTATCCAGCTCAAGCTCTTTATTCATATCAGAACCCGGAACAATTTATATTGAAGCCAGAAAAATAGGGCTTCTCATTGTAGGAAGTTATCTCAACCCGATGGTCATTTCACCTGATGGCACATCAATCGCATTTTCTTTTATGCTTGATTCTTTTCATTCCATGAGTCAGAGTGCATTATATTTCCGTGGTTATGTAAGTGGGTGATTTTTTCATAGCTTAATGAAACATCTTCCATATGCCCCGTACCTGTCACTGTGCGCGTATAGTGCATAACAGGACTAACGCTAACAACCCGAACATTCTCTAAAGTGATTGTATAATATTCTTCTTCCTGCCCGCTGTAATTAATATGATAAAACTTAAATTCAGCACTTTTTAATACCTGCCCTGTTGCAACCGCCTTGAACAAATGAGGAGATGATTTATCTATCTCTTTTGTGAAGTTGAATGGTGTATGCTGGCGATTTCCTGTAATTTTTCCGGTTAACATATCAGTAGGTATGATTAGAGAATGTTGCAAGCTACGTAGTTCAATGCTTCCTTCACGCCCGTGAATATCACAAGACCCCATAATCTGCGATCCGCCGTCATCATTCAAAATCAAGTGGACTGGTACAGCCATTTTTAACGCTCCTTGCTAATTAATCATACAACCATTTTCCGGCTTTAGCCGATTCCGCAAACATTCTTACAGTGAGAGGTTTCGATATTTGTTCAACAGGCTTAGATGTAAACCACTTTCTAAAAAACCATGTCTTAAACCATGGATAATAAACATTATATGTCATCATAGAAAGATCAATATTAAACTTATCGCTATATTTATCCATGCAAAAAACCAAATCATCGGCCTCTGAATATTCTTGTAATATGTCATCTAACTGTAATGGTATTAGCTTTCCTGTGAACGTGCCCAACACAGGAAGCTGATCACGAAAAAACGCTAATACGTCTTGTTCAGTTACCATATGCGATCTTTCTCGTGGGCGATGGTGTTATAATCTCTCACTGTTTTATAGACGATCTGACTAACATCACTTGCTACAATCGCCCATCCAACAACTGGCAACCCCTACCAATAAATGCACCTAAATTAGTTACATACTTTGGCTTTAATGTAGCAATGCTTGCTTCCGTGATAGTAGGCAATCTTATTGGCATTTCAACATTCAGTAGTTGACGAAGATATTTAGAGGCAATAGAAGTACCTGCTGTTGTTCCATATGGTTTACCTCTCGTTTTTAACAGAGGCAAGCCAAGAATAATGCAACTCATTGCTACAACGTCTTTAATCCCACCAAACTGATCATTTATTTTGTCTAAAAAAATCCAGAAAATAGTTCACCTGACGAAATGTTACAGACACCTTTATAAAAATATGTTCCATTTAGTTGCTCAACTGTATCCATCAGTAACCCTTCACTCCCTGTGTTTTGTATGCTTATCGTACTATTTGAGTAATCGGGCTGACGAAAGTTTTTTGCCGGGTAAATTCTGAATTCAGGCAATAAGTGATGTTGGTGGGAAAGTGCAAACGGCAAGACTGGCAGAACCGGAACCATCGATGTTGGTAAACCAGAGCATATTTAATTAGTTAGCTCTTTAGTCAGCTCAGCCTACACCACCCCACCGTAGCGTCTGGTATAACCTAACTGAATCAAATAATCCCGCAACGGCTTAATACTCGTTCCCCCCAGCTCTGGTTGCTGGAAAAACACGCTTGGTGAGCTTCGCAGCGCTTCAGGTCATGCACCCAATACTCAGGTTTTGAATACCTGTTTACGATGCCAGCCAACGTATTGTTCAGTGGGCCACAGCGATTTATCGTGAGGAAGGTGTAACAACTGGCCGTTCCGTTGCCAGAACAGATTGTCTACCACCGGGCTACGGCTAACGCCGCCGGAGATGCGGATAGCCAGATTTTCATCCAGCCCGAATGCGCCCCTGTCAAACGCATCATGGTGCAGCGAACACAGCGCCAGACCGTTGTTTACTTCACAAGGCCCGCCATAGGCTTTCCAGTGAATATGGGCGGCTTCAATACCAACCAGCGCACCATCCAGCCGTAAGTCGTAACCGCAGAAAGCACACCGGGAATGGTAAGCCCGGAGGACGATATCCCTGAAGCGCGGATCGCGGTTTTTTGACCTGTCGATAAAATCAAAACCCAGTTGGTTGGCGAGGATCCGCTGAATACTTTCGGGGAAGCGATCTGTCAGGATCTGCTGGGCCAGTTGGTCGATTTGCCCGGGATGTGCCAGTAGCGACTGGTAAGCCGTTTCATCAAAACCGCCCATCACTTGATTATCTATCAACTCTTTCTTTGTTGGCTGGGTGTTGCCTGTACGGGGTTTACAGCCTTCAGCGTTGGCGATTTCCCAGAAGCCGTCGGTTCTGAGTCGCCAGAATGGCATATTGGGGTAGTCAGTGCGCCGTTTGGGGCCGAACTCTTTTAGCAGGTGAGTAAGCTGTTCGTGGATCTCAAGGCCGTAATTGAACAGGCGCGGGTGGCCTGCTTTGTACTGCGACAACACATACAACAGCAGCAACGGCTTATGCGGCGCGCATACGTCCCCCTGACGCCACACAGAAACGTTGGAGATGGCCGATTGCAGCGCTGCGCGAGATATCATAGGAGTTAACCAGGTAACAGACTGATGTTGTTGCGATCATGCTCGCAAAAGCGGTGAAATTCAATTGTTGACTGTTGCGTTGTTTAGAGGGAAACCGATGCCTTATGTCTTTTGACCTGCGCCCTATGGTTTACTCTGAACTCATAAGTGATGAAAAGATCGCGGAAAGCCTTGTGGATGCTGAATTTCAGGCAATAAATTATCAAAATAGTCACGAACAACATTACCGCGCCAAAGCTGATTACCAGGCGTGAAAGGCAAAGAAAGCGATAAAGGTCTTCCCTGCTCATCCACTATCCATTCTGGAAAGTATTGCAATAAATCCTCGCCGCTGACCTTCTCCCAGAATCCGACCCGAATCCATTCATCCATATTGCTAAACGCTGCCGTGTTCGACGCATATCGTCACCATTTTTCCCGTCTGGCAGGTGAATCTTTTTGCGGTTCTGGCTCGTTCATTGTTGAAGATGACATCGAAGAAAGTATCTGTGGTCCAGAAGAGAGGACCATTTCAACACCCAGTACGGTGAATACCCTGAATAGCCGCTCCATGCTGGCACTGGCTGGATTCGCTTCCAGCCGGGCATAGGTTTGTTGTGTTACTCCTAACCTTTCAGAAACTTCTTTTTGTGTCACACGCTGGTTTAAAATTTTGAGTAAAGTTAAACCATAAATGTCACTTTAGCGATTATTTTAAACTCACCTCATGCACCTAAAAACAGGCACTATCTTGTTAATGTACGTTTTAAGGTGCAATTAAGTGATTCCAACATCAGATCCTCCCAAATTCCGGGCGTGTAAAAACGCAGAATTTACAGCATCAATATCGCCTCCTGACACATCGTATGCCTCAAAATGATTACGCCACTCCCTGACCACTCGCCAGATTCTATCAATCTCTGCAATAGCATCAGCACGGCTTAGTCCAAAGCGCTCACACCAGGAAACGGCATTGCCGAGCGTGGCCTCTTTACCATATTTGCCAACCCCCAGATGAAGCCGACGATGATGAGAGTGCACCGGACGAGGAACCACGTCATAAAGCGGACTGATTCTCCACGCCAGAGCAACATCGTCCTGCGGCTCCAGGGCCCCTCTCGCAGGGTTCTGTACTGGCGATTCCATCAGGACAAAACCATGGTTACGCAGATGATCATCATCATTGTTAACCAGGATATTAAATACCATTCTGCAAAACAGTTCCTTCAGGTCGTCTGCAAGATTGTCTGCGCCGAGATGTCTACGCATCGCATCCGCCAGTTCCGCATAACTGCTTTCGACCGAAGCCATTTCGTGAATATTCATCAAGGTGAGCGCGGAGACAAAATGACGCCTGCCGGTATTGTCTCCCTGGCCCACACGGTCAAAACGTTTGATCAGCATAGCGAAGCGTCCCGGTCCAATCTCTTCAAGACGCGTTTCAGGGACGTGGAGTCCCGCCGCATCCGCAAGACGCAACGTCGCGTGTTCAATTGCCGGGTAACAAAACCCGCGGTCGGTACGGGAAGAGAACTTCGCAAGCCAATGACTACCATCCTCTACGACCACCGTCGCTTTTGGCCGCATCCCCCCCATACTGGAACCCGCATCAAATATCCCGTGCAGGTTGGCAGGCAAAGGTGCACCGTTTTCGATTCTCTCCGCGGCATCAAACAGGTATCCCAGGGATTTTATATCCGCGGAGGTATCAAGATCTCTGGATTGCTGCCCATCAGGAGTGAGATCCAAAGCCCCTGTCCGGTTTGGCCCGGCCTCCAGCAGATATACCGATTCAGGCAATGAATTCGCAGGCACACGTTTTTTAGCTTCAATAACCCGTCGTCCCCAGGCATCTGGCGCAGCATCCCTGATCCCGCCAAACAGCGTTGACTCCTGTGCAAATAGCTCCTGTTTTGCTACCTGCTGGCCCTGCAACATACCCAACCCCACAGGATCGATTTCAATTGCGCCGTTTCTTTTCAGGTATTTAAGACCATAGATAAAACGCGAAGCCAGAAGGTCGGCGCCTTCTTCCTGTAAATGCAATTTTCCGGCCGGAACAGACTCCGTTGCTCCGGGTAAAAATGCATGAACCAGCAACGTGCTCTCAGAAATCATATTCTTCCAACTCCTTGTTGCTTAATGGCCGTGCGCGCCGAGGACGTTGAAGACTCTTAACGGCCTGTACGGCGTGATCCTTCTTCCCCATAACATCACTAAGCGTTGCGCCAGGCCGAACAACACTGAGATAACGCAGAATCTGACCGATAGCGACGCCTGAATCACCATTCTCTATACGACTAACGGTGTTACGACTGATATTGGCGCGCACCGCGACTTCTGACTGTGGAATTTTTCGCGCAATACGACTTTGCGCCAGAACATAGCCCAGGTCAGATAGCTGGCGGCTTAAATCAGAAGGTAATAAATCCTGCTGTGTACGCTTCATTTTGCACCTTAAAACACGCACTAAAGACTTAATGCTCATTTTAAGGTGCATTAGAGTATTTTTCAAACAGGTATGCGATTGTAAGCATGTTGACGAACTGGTTGCCCGCGCTGCCCGGATTGACCAATTTTTGTATCAATCAGGAAGCTTATCGCGGCTGAGCGGAAGACAAGTCACCCTACTCAATATCATTTTGGCGGAGCCTGGCAGGAGATTTGTGAGAAAAAAGCGCAGAAATTAAAAGCCAAGAGATTACAACAGTTGTTTGAGAAAATGGGACGTGATCGTATTTCACAAAAAGATTTATACATATGATCATCAAATCTATATGGCGGTATATTATCCGTATTGAATCTTTAATTAACTATTTTTATTACTATACAAATGATTATTCATTAAATAAAATCTGGCGAATATTTAGATCTGCATACAATAACTAAACCAAGATTACTCCTAATTATAAGTTGTGGATAACTAACTGTTTTCCTGTCCTAATGTGAAGGAATATAATAAATTATCTCACTAATTTTTTACTCAATGATGATAAAGTGGCATTCAGTTGCCTGAAGCGGGAGGGACTTTGCGATCCCATCGAACAAAACCACATATATTTCGGCTGACAAGTTCAGTGGGGGCTTGTGGTACCAACGAAGTAAAAGAAGTTAAAAATCTACAGTTAATGTTAGATGCTGCAGGTTATACCTTGAGCACAGGGCGGCCTTTACCTGTGACGGGACGGTGTTCAACTGATACTATTGAAGCAATACGCTGGTATCAATCGCTATTAAGAATGTCTCCAACAGGGCTTGTACAACCCACTGACATCTGGTTTATGGAGGCAATGCGCAATGCCTCAAGCTCTGAATGGCGACCTAAGCATAGTGGAGGTATCTTGACAGTTAAGGAAGGGCAGTTGACTTTCGACTATGAGGGTGCCGATTATATCACTGCGGTGGAACCTTTTCGACAACCCTCTCGTATGCCTTGGTTTTCACGCATTTTACACCATCCTACCAATAATTCTGGTGTAACGTTAGGGCGTGGTTTTGATATGAAAAAGCGAAGTGCTGGTGAAATACTTTCGATACTAAGACAGGCCGGGATTGAAGAGTATAAAGCACAGATTTGTGCTCTGGCATCACATTTATCAGGACGTGAAGCTGATAATTTATTTATCAAAAGAATGATCCTCACAGGCTAACTTTACGGTTGAATTACTTAAAATGAAAACAATATTTTTATTATTACCCCTTTTAGCGTTTCAGTTTAGTGCTATTGCTGACTCACTACCAATCTTGAAAAATAAAGCCGTTGAAAGTTGCATCACAAAATATGGTGAAGAAGATGATGAATGCCTTGGTTCTTTGAATGATAAAACCAAAAGTGAACTATTAACCGTATATAATGAGAAGTATCATGAATTAGAGAAAACTGATTATACAAAATGGTGGATGGGAACTAAGGAGCAAAAACAGAATATGTTATCTGCTTTCAAAAAAAGTCAAGATGAATGGATTCAATATAGAGATAATTTATGCCAAGTGCTTACAACAAGTGAGCAGGGTGGTCATGCTTTTGGTGAAGTGATGTTGAGTTGTCTGATTAATATGAATAATAATAGGATTACAGAGATAAAAAATATCAATCCTTAGAAAATTACTAACCAGAGGATTTCATCCCAGTCCGGTGCATTTGTAAGTATCCCTGCAATCCGGACCATTCACTTTTAGAGATCTTCCGACATACTGAATATGTCTTTTAAGGAGATCGCCATGCGCAAAGCCCGATTCACCGAACATCAGATCATCGCCGTGCTGAAGTCCGTCGAAGCCGGACGTACCGTTAAAGACGTCTGCCGCGAGGCCGGGATCTCTGAGGCCTCGTACTACAACTGGAAAGCGAAGTTCGGCGGTATGGAAGCCTCTGATATCAAAAAGATGAAAGACCTGGAGGATGAAAACCGACGCCTCAAACAGATGTTTGCTGATCTCAGCCTTGAGTGCCGGGCACTTAAAGATGTCATTGAAAAAAAGCTTTAAAACCAGCGATAAAGCGTGAACTTGTCAACTATCTGACCGCGCAATTTGCCATGAGTTTACGCCAGGCCTGCAGGACGTTATCGCTGAGCAGGACAGTGTATTTTTATCAGCCCGATACCCGGCGTGATGAACCGGTGATCCATGCGCTGACTGAACTGGCAGAACGCTATCCGCGCTACGGTTTTAAGAAGCTGTTCCAGCTGCTGCGCAGGCAGGGCAATACCTGGAACCATAAACGCGTTCACCGGATTTACTGCCTGCTGAAACTGAACTTTCGTCGCAAGGGAAAACAGCGACTGCCAGTGCGTAATCCAGCACCACTGGCGACGCCGCATGCGTTAAACCAGAGCTGGTCCATCGATTTTATGCACGACGCGCTGATCTGCGGCAGACGCTTCCGGACCTTCAATGTGGTGGATGATTTTAACCGTGAAGCTCTGGCGATAGAAATCGATTTGAATATCCCGGCTCAGCGAGTCGTCAGGGTGCTGGACAGGATCGTGGTAAACCGCGGATACCCGCTGAAGATGCGGATGGACAACGGACCGGAACTGGTCTCACTGGCGCTGGCTGATGGAATATAACAACGAGCGGCCTCATGAATCCCTGAACAACCTGACGCCGGAAGAGTACCGGCTGATGGCTGAAAAACCGGAACTCTCAAAAAGTACGTGGAACTAAAGCTGGGATACTTACAAAGTGCCTGTAGCCGTGAGAAACCTCAATATAATTTGATGCGTTTACAGCAACGGGGAAAGGAGTGTCAACTAATAGCAGCCTATACAAATGCTCTCTGGTTGTTATATACCTTTTCCTCATATTCATAAATATAACATAAGATATAAAAGAGATAAGGCATCAGGAATTTGGTTTGATCCTCCAAAAATTTTATGGAGTATTAAATTTATTTGTGATTGGTGGATATGGATAAAATCTTTCAAATACAGAAAATATATTTGACAACCGATATTTAATATTGTATTTGATAAGTATTCCTTGAGAATATTCACTTTATTGAAGTGTCTGATTGCCCCGTATATGGGGAGTAGTTTACAGCCCAATGGGCCGATTGATTTGCTCCAAGTGTGGGGATATGTATTCTCTCCAATGGAGAGTTCCCTTTAAGGGAAAACGAAAGGGCCGTAAGGCCCTTTTCCATTTAAAAAATGTTATCATCCAACTTGTTTAATCAGTTCGGCTATTCTGTCTGCAGAAAATTGTGTTCTAAACTCGACTTTGACAGATTTACTTATTTGACTGAATAGTGCTTGTGCATGTTTTATCTTACGTTCTTCTTCAAGTCTTAAACTATCCTTCCCATCTACATTTTTTGTTTCGATAATAAAGTTTAAGTAATCACCTTTTTTTGTTTTGACAACATATGCAAAGTCAGGGGAGTACGTGTATCCGCCTGCTACCGGAATCTTAATGGAGTTCTTCGGTATCTTTGTAAAAACAGCTACAGACTGGATCTCTCCATCTGTTATGTTGAGCCTTTCAAGCTCTGAGTCATAAAAGACTTCTTCAAAAAGATAAGAATCCAACGGTGGTTTTGTGTTGTCATTCAATATACCAAGATCACTTGATAATACCTCACTCACAGGCTCACCGTCTGCATTAGTGAACTTTGTAGGATGAATTGAACCTGAAATCACATTATATCCAAGGCTGAATTTGTTAAATGAATTGTTCAACAAATACTTGCTAAAACCAGATTTAATCTTTCTGATTGTTTGAATGTTCAGGTATTCAGTGATATTGATAGTGTCTTTTATATCACAAAAAACCTTATGTAAGGTATCGTGTTTAGCAAAAATAGTTTGTGACAAGTTATCAAGAAATTCCCGATAGCTCATTGTGTTTAGTTTAGCAAAGTTATCATCGTCACTGACGATACTTTTCGACATTGCCGTATCATTATGAATATAAATTCTATCAATGCGAGTATGAACGCCTGATTTAGTGAATCTTTTTGTTTCTTCGAGCATAAATGACATGAAAATGGATAAGAATTCATTTTCGCTATTTATTTTATACTCAATCACTGCTTTTTGATTTATCAAATCCCATAATTCTTTCAGCTCACTGAACTTACCAACACGCATTTTAGTCCGTCTTTTTCCATCAGTGGCTTTTTTAATTTTGCTTGGTTTCACTCCTGTAGGGAATGCTGCCGGATATTTAGCTTTTAAGCGGCTATAGGCATCTGAACCTTTGAAGTTTTCATTATCATCAATGATCCCATCATCAAAGATTTCATTCATGAGTGTTCTGGATGAAAGCTCAGGATACTGAGATAGTATTTTATCCTTAAGTTCTTGAGTAAACTTACTTGGAACTGTTTCTTTGAAAGAGCTATCGTTGACCTCTTTGACAAGAGAATCGACAAAATCTTTTTCCGTAAAATCAACATAATAGTTGAGAGTAAAATTGCGGTCTTTCACACGGCACATGTATTCATTCACTGGAAGACGTAAACCACGCCCTACCTCTTGAAGTTTAGATGTGGTGCTACCACTCGAACGGAGCTTACAAATCTGAAAGACATTTGGGTTATCCCACCCCTCACGCAACGTCCATTTAGAGAAAATGAAACGGCGAGGATTTTCTAAAGATAATAGAAGCTCTTTATCATGAAGGATTTCGTTGATTTCCTGCTCAATTTTATCATCTTTATCACTATTATCTTTTGAAAAATAACCACCATGAACAGAAGATATATCCCTAACAGTTTTTTCAAGGTAGTTTCTAAAAAAGTCATCTTTCTCTGTTTCTAACAGTTCATTAGCTTCTGCCAAAACGTATTCTTCGAACTTAGTTTTCAGGCTTCCGGCAATATTATTACCATCACGATAGCCTTCAATGTCATCAATGAAGAAAAGAGTAAGAGGCTTTATGCGTGGCCTTTGTGTCAGATACTCTTTTTCCAACTTAAAGTGTTCTTTGACAGCTTTACGCATCATGTTATCAGCAAGTGTCTGATCGTAAGAGTAGGGGTTAATTGAACTACCAATTTTTAGTTCAATACCATTACTCAATACAGCAGTGCTCTTGTTTAAGGCATCCAGTGTTAAATCATGGATCGCACTATGCGTTTTAGATAGTGATTCACCTTTGGCTAACTTGAATTTTTTTCTATTACCATTTTCGTTTAGTTCAAAAGTGGCCTCTTTTCCGTCAGATTTAACAAATTTAAGATTAGCACTACCATCACCAACAATATCCTCAATGTATGCATCAATACCTTTAACAAGATCTTCATTGAACGCATCCACGGCTGTAAGACGATAAACTAAGTTCTTATAGCCTTCACTAAAAGTTGCGCCATAACGGATGATATATTGAGCATTAAATTTTTCAATATTTTCCCATGTCTTTTTACCCGTAGGAAATTTATGAGGCTCATCAATGATAATGAATGGTTTTATCGCACTAAGTGCAGAAAATGGGGTATCAAACTGATTATCAAGCAAGCCAACATCATAAGTGTCAGTTAAAGACTTAGAGTTAATCATCCCTGAGTTGATCACAAGAACGTGTATATATTTCTTATTGAAATTACTTGCTTCAACAAAATCATGGATAGCTTGAGGCATATACGATTTTGTATTTTTACCCGAACTTTTCTGGCTTTCAACAACGTAAGTCTTTAGTTCACGCTCGTAATCGTCTCTAAAGTGTTCTTTTAAAGCATCGCTTTTTAAAAAGTTAACTGTTCCAGCTTTGATAGATAGGGTAGGAACAATGATGATAAACTTGTTAATACCAAATGATTTGTTCAGGTCAAAAATGGTTTTGGTGTAAGTATAAGTTTTACCTGTACCTGTCTCCATAGAAACATCAATTACGTTGCTTCTAGCATCGTAATTATCTTTTGAATGCTCAATACCATTGAACTCCTGAACATTTTTTATGTTGTTGTAATATTGTTGTTCAGATAGATTCAGTTCTGGATTAGCTAACAGGCGAATAGCAACATGATCCGTCTGATGAGGTATGGCGGATACAAAGACATTCATCACCGCATCAACGCCAGCCTTTTGATGAGGTAAGTTCTTTTCGAATGTGAACCCTTTAGACATGATTAGTTCCTCACCACCAAATCCAAATCAATTGATTTTTTATTGGCATAACTTTTTAATGCTTCATTGAGTTCCATCTGTTTCGCACTTTCAAAGTTGCAGCCATAAAATACGACTTTGTTTGGCGCAAAGTCTTTGTCTGTATCTAACTTTTGAAGTAAAGCTTTCAGTGCTTCACTGGTAAAGTTTGGCGCAATCAGATACAGGCGACCATCGCATAAGTGTGCTTTGTAGCCGTTAAGATCTACATCTTCAATTGGTGTTGTTAACAAGCTGCCATCATACACACACCATGTAGTCAATAGGGTGTCATACTGTTCAGGTTTCAACACCGCATCGTCAAAGAAGCTAAGATTAGACAGCGTAAGTTCAGACTCATCTTTTGCTCGAAAATCATCAACAGTTTCGAAAATTTTGAAACCAAGATCTCCATTATAGTTTGGATTTTCTTTTTTTAACTTTTCTCCCGCTTTGATGATTCTTTTTTTAGTTACTTCAAATATATTTTTATAACCAAGATCAAAAGCAGTTGAGTCTGATTTACATTTTTCATCTATCTGTATTCCAATAAATTTTCTTATTCCACCATCATCAATATTTAGTTCACATATAGCTTGCAGCGATGATCCAGAACCAGCAAAAAAGTCAAGTGCGATATAATTATTTTCAGGCACCAAGCTAAAAATATATTTTAAATAATTTACATTCTTAGGATTGCTGAATACATCAGGATGACCAAGAATGCTGGATAATTGATTTGTTCCATCATTCGTTGAATAATCTAGAATGCTCCTTGAATTTCCCTCAGTCTTTACCTTTGTATAGAGGGAACCAGCCTTTTTAAATACATCTTTTTCTTCAATAAATGTTCTCTTTCTAACTTGATACCCATTGTTTGTTTTTCTTATAACAATATTTTCCTTTTCATTGTTAAATTTATTTATGTCCCATGTCCATACTCCAAGTTTACCTCTCACTTTTGGAGGACGTATTTTCACATATCCATTAGCTATGAGTTCCTCATTGTCACTATATATTTCCTCCTCACTATTTGAGCTTGATGCCAACTCTATATCGTAATCACTTACGCCAATAAAGTCTGTTGTTTCTGGATGGTAATATACAGTATAACCTAAATTCTTTCTTTTATTTAATGTACCACCATCACCTCTTGTTGTGATTGAATCTTTAAGAATATAAAACCTACCATTATCCTGAAATACCTCTCGCTCACTGACGGAATAGTTGATTAAAGATGCATCAGGGGTTATGGATTTTCTGTAGCAAAGTAAAAAATCATGGTTTTTTTGTATATTTAGAGTGTCGCTTTTGGAGTTAAGTTTATTATGAATTATAATACCCAACGAGTTAGCCTCACCAAAAATTTCATCACAAATTATTTTTAGTTGACTAATTTCATTGTCATCAATCGAAATAAAGATAACGCCATCTTCGCGGAGAAGCTCACGAGCAATATAAAGACGGGGGTAAATGAATGTCAGCCATGCACTATGACTACTTGAACCTTTGACAGTAAAATTGAGGATACGTGCAGCTTCATCAAGATCGATACCTGCCAGTTCGGAAAGCTGTTCAGGTGTAAACTTGCGATCATCGTTATAGGCGAACCCATCAGAACCCGTGTTATATGGCGGGTCAATATAAATTATCTTTACCTTTTCAGCATAAGCATTAACCATGTGCTTTAATACTTCGAGGTTATCCCCTTTGATTAAAAGATTCTGACTGTTTTTGTTCTCTTCACGTTGGTTATGATTTTTATCTTCTGCCAGCAAGGATTTCGGTGGTAGGTTAGCCAACAGACGGGCATAGGACTTACCCAGCCAGTTTAAGCTGTATGATTCTTTAGAGAGTTCAACATCTGATGATTTGACGATCTCAAGCAGCTTTTCTTGAATAAACGCTCCGTTTTTATCAAAACACTGCGGAAAGTTAGCCTTCAAAACAGCAATCTGCTTACTGTTAGCAGTTTCAACTTCTGAAAAAATCGTTTCTTTTTGCATATCCATTTTGAACCTGATTATTTATTGTTCGATTTAGTGGTGTTTTTGATTGAAACTTCACTTAAGCCTATGCGTAGTAGTTCTGCAGCTGCACCATCTATGCTTTTGAAGACTCGTGCTTCGTAAGGCTGTCTGGAACTACTTAAGACTAATGGCTTGCCTTCCCATTCTGAACCATCAAAAATCACCGTGTACTCCCCTTTAGAGCCTTCTATTGTTGCTCTATCAAGTAGACCTGATTTGACTCTTTCCTTAGCCATCGAGCTAAGGATAAAATTTCCACCATTAAGACCTGATATCATGGTTATTCCTCGGTATTTAATACTGCTACGATATCAAATATTGCTGAAAAATCATAATAGAATGGTGTAATAGCCATCAACCTATGATGGCTATTCAAATATATTCAAAACAAGGGGTTACATGCGACTATGTGATGATTTATCAAGCGGTTAGCCTTGGATTTCAAACTCAAACGATCACCTGTGGGCAAACTCAAACGGCCTGACCGCTCTTTCTCGATTGGCATCAAGATAGTCAGCCCACCACTGAAGCATTAGCCTCCGCTCATCGAGATGTTCAGCAAGATGGATGTAAGCAGCGCGAACGTTATTACGCTCCTGATGGCTCATCTGACGTTCAACTGCATCTTTTGACCATAAGCCGGATTCGATCAAGGCACTACAGGCCATCGCCCTAAACCCGTGTCCGCAAACTTCCGTTTTAGTGTCGTAACCCATTGAGCGCAGGGCCTTGTTAACAGTGTTCTCACTCATCGGCCTATCCGGCTGGTGATCACCAATGAAGACCAACTCGTAATCCCTACTGATTTGTTTTATCTCTTCTAATATTTTCAGTGCCTGACGGCTTAGAGGTACAAGATGAGGGCTACGCATCTTAGAACCACGATGTGAGTGCTTTACGCCCTTCAGAGGTTCTCGTTCTGCAGGTATCGTCCAAAGCGCATTTTTAAAATCGATTTCTTCCCATCTTGCAAAACGCAGTTCACTTGAACGTATGAATACCAACAGTGTTAGTTTCACTGCTAATTTAGTCAACTTTCGACCTTTAAAGCATTCGATACGATCAAGCAATTCGGGAAGGCGTTCGAAATCAAGCGCTGGGCGGTGCACTCGTTTAGCTACAGCTATTGCGCCAGCCATATCTTGAGCTGGATTATAATCAAGTAGACCATTTTGTACCGCAAAACGTAGGATTGCGGTCGTTCGCTGTTGAAGACGCGAAGCTACTTCATATCGCCCACTCGCCTCTACTACCTTAATTGGAGCGAGTAGATCCCGAGTCTTCAGTTCCGAAATCTTACGTTTACCTAAAGCAGAGAAAAGATTATCCACTAAACTTTTAAGCACCCGCTCACTATGGGACTCAGACCATTTTTTGCTACAGGATGCATGCCAATCTCTTGCTACAGCCTCAAAGGTTAGTGCTCCGCTTTCTTCAATCTTGTCCTCTTTTTTCTTTTGAGAGGGATCGATACCATCAGATACCAGTTTCTTCGCGGCATCGCGCCTCTTACGAGCCTCTGCCAATGAAACCATTGGATAAACCCCTAACGCCAGCATCTTCTGTTTGCCACTAAAACGATATTGAAGACGCCAGTATTTTGAGCCATTGGGGTTAACCAACAGGTGCATCCCTTCACCATCGGTAAGTTTGAAAGGTTTGTCTGCAGGCTTAACTGTTCTGACTTTGATATCAGTAAGAGCCATAGATCCCCCTCCCCTTGTTGGTATCAATTTCAATCGAACCGAAGCTACCAACAGTTATACCATCATTTGTTGGTAGATGTTGATATACGACAGTAGACTTTAATAGACCTGAAACAATAGGCAGAATATCTAACTTATTGATTTTGTATACGTAAATAGACTTTAGTAGACGAAAAAAAAGACTTGATTGGTGCGAAGGCCGGACTCAAATCATGATTTAATCATATGAAAAATATAGATAATTTAAAACAATCAATGATAAATGCCCCTTTTTGTGCCCCCATGCTTTTTTGTGCCCCTACAAAATCCGACACCTAATGGTAAGTTATCAAATCTCTCCTGGTTAGGTTCCGTGCATCGAATCCTAACCAGGACAATACATCATATGGATGCTCGCTCTTCACTCCATGCCAAAACTGATGCCTTTGGTTGTGGGAGAAAAAGTTTTTTTAGAGAAAACTGTTCACAGTGTTCACTGAGCATTTTTATGATTAATATTCAATACATTACAAGGTGAATAGTTGATGAACAGTGAACACTTTACTGTTCACTTTTTCTGGGTAAGATCAGTTTTTGCCCCTGCTTCTTTTATTTCCTGGCGCCCAAACTGGGTAATTGCCAGAAACTAGGGCCAGTACAGTTAAAAGCTTTAGATGAAAATAGAGCCGCGTTCTGGCGGCTTTTTTAACCCCATAGTGAGATGCTATGTTCAATTCAATCCCTTAGAACATCGTTGCGAATGATATCGATATCTCCTGAAATTAGGGGTATTACTAGGTGGCTAAGGTAACTTGTTAATGGAGTAGGAATGGCAAACTATGTATCAGGGAATATCATTTCTCAATCGTATGTTCATGTTAATCCTGAGTGGTTAAAAAATGCGACCCCTCAAGATAAGAAACTAAGAATCAATGAGATTGAGAAGCAAATAACTGCCTTTGCGAAGAGCCGAATACCTTTTTTTATTGGAAGTGAGGTAGAGATAACAGTTGAGTTCTCTGAAGGCTCAATCATCGCGAAAATCACCGCTTACGGTAAGATCATCCCACTACTGGGGGGGCTAGTTATCGGATACCCACACTTTAGTGAGGGTGTTAGAACCATGGTGAAAGATGCACATGATCTAGGTTCGTATATTAACTCCGAGCTGTTATTTCAAACAGGCGCAAAACATAAATCTGAGCGCAAGTCAGTTGAGGCTCGCTTAGGAGTTTTTGGTATTATTGATCGCGTTAACGCCCAGATTAATGATCTAAGCTTGATCTCTCGGAGGAAGGAAAATTCGCCATCAATCACATATAAAAAATTGTTACAGTTGCATGGGGATATCCTCTCATCCCTTGATAAGATTTCTGAAAATGCCCTAGATGACTCAGATGAAAAAATAGCCAAGGATATGTGGATTGAAGGCGTATCCGGCATATCTGTGGGACGATCGCATTTCAAATTTAATCTTAAAAGTGATGATGATGTGTACAAAATGTTGGTTGCCGAAAAGCAGAGCATTCTTGATGACCTGAAAAAAAGGCAATAGAGCCTAATGCCTCCGTGGTGGGTATATAAAAATCACGGGGAGCCGGGCTAGCTTCGTCTTGACCTGCTCCCCATAGACATAAATCCGACTGCTTTAGCGATTTCTTTTAATGTACTAGTAACCTTTAATGATTCTGTCAGAGTTGCCGTTATGGGCTGGGTTGTAGCAGTGATCCGGTTCAGAAGTGTTTGTTCTCATAGGCATCTTTCACTCCGGCGTGTTTCTCCGCACAGGCCCGTAGGATGGTGAGGGCGTGCCGGATTAACTGCTCACTGCGTTCTGGTTCAAACCAATTACCATTGAATTTTCCGCCGTGAAAGAGATTGTTTCTTACTCGACAGACCAGCAGTAAAATCAGTTCAGCCCGGTGCCGGGAACTCGGTAGTTTTTCCGACCACATGATCCCCTTTTCACCGTAAATCTGTTTTTTAGGGGGATGCTCTTCGAAATAATGAATCGCTTCGCTAAGTTTAGGGGTAGACGGGTTTTCGATAACGTCACGCACCTGATCGGAATATCCATTCCAGTCAGCTTTTAAATGGCCTCCATTGATTAAAATCCCACATGCCTTGAGGCAATATTCATATCGTGAAAACTCGATAAAAAACTCACAGGCCAGTTGTTGTAACATCAAAAACTCCATATCCTGTAGTAACTTAACTTAAAACAACTATGTTAATCACCCATGCTACACATTATAGAACTTATTATGTAACTTTTAGGAATGGTAATTTACAAGCCCAAAGACTGGATCAATGAGGATTGTTTAGCTCCTATATAGCTTGTTGGAAGGTCCGCTTCTGGCACTAAGCGGTCTGATGAGTTTTGAAGGAAAAAGTTTTTTTGGGAAAAACTGTTCACAGTGTTCACTCTGTATTTTTATCTATTATATTCATTGTGTTACTGAGTGAACACTTGGTGAACAGTGAACACTTTACTGTTCACTGTGGCTGATTTTCAGGTAAAAAAAGACCGGCATCAGCCGGTCAGGGTAGTTTATTTCGCTGTGGGTTCATCGCACTTCGGCAGCCAGTCGGCGTTGCTTTCCTCTTTCAGTGTGAGGTTGGTCTGCATGCCCTGATTTGTCCGTCGTTTGTCGTAATTCAGGCCGTACTCTTTCAGCATGGTTGACAGCCCCTTACCGAACATGGTCAGGCTGAGGGTGTTTTTGTAGCCGTGCGCTTCCATGTACACCAGATAGGCATGATAAAGGTACAGGCGCGGCTGACGCGGGATAATGTTGGCGTTCCCCATATACATCCCGTCAGCGTCCGGCAGGGCTTCCAGATAGCCACAAAAATCAAAGGCCGGGTCAGCGTCACGCTTGATGCTCAGTGCTTCATCGGAGTTCTGCTGTGCCTGGAGTAACGTGCGGGCGCTCATCGGGTCGCTGAACTTCTGCATAAGCTGGCGCACAATAACGGCCAGCTCACGGGCGATTTTGTCCTTAAGCTGCGGGTCGCGGTCTTCCGGCGCAATCTGTTCCGGGAAATGGATTATCACCCGGCGACGGGACACACCGCCGCTGCGGTCAGTGAAGCGCATCGGGTTGTTGTTCACCGCCAGAATCACTGCCGGAATATGCGTCGAGTACGGGTTCTGGTATTTCGGGTCAACGGACACCGCATCGCCGCCGGTAATGGCCTTGAGCCCGGCACCGTCACCGCTCCACTTTTCCTGGTCAGGTAAGCGAATCAGCGAGAACCCCGTCAGGGAGGCACGTTTGCGCGGGTCTTCCAGTGTGTCAATGTCGGCCGACGTGGCGTTATCCGCCCCGGCGAGCATGGTGGCAATTTCAGTCATAATACTTTTTCCGCTGCCACCGGGGCCGGTGACTTCGAGAAAGAGCTGCCAGTCGTAGCGGTTCGCCAGCACCATAAACAGCGCCGCCAGTATCACGTCACGTTTTTCTGGGCGGCCACCGGCGGCACGGTCGAGCCAGTGCCAGAAGTTCGGCGCATGGGTTTCCAGCGTTTCCCCGGCCACCGGCGCGGTGAAATCAACATCACACAGGGTGCGCAGCCAGTGTGATTTGTGGTGCGGGCTGAACAGGCCGGTGCCGGTATCGAGCACACCGTTACGAAAACCAATCAGGCGCCGTGAGGGGGCACTCTGCTGCGGAATAATCAGTTTCAGGGTGTCCACCACCGCGTTAATGGCGGCCGACGAGAACGGGGCGCGCAGACGCTGAAACAGCCCGGCCACGTCACGGGCAAAATCCAGTGGCGGAATGATTTTCCAGATACCGTTTTCATAGCGGGACAGGAGCTGGCCGCCGGTGTCGACCGCCAGTGCCTCGCCATAATGCTCATGCACCCGCGCCGCCTTTTCACTGGCTCTCATTGCAGTAAATTCCGCCTCACTCATGGTGTCGAACGGACTCTGAACCGGTGGCCGCAGGGCGTCGTAAATGGCCTGACGCGTGGTGTCTTCGCCATGCTGCATGAACGCATCATTCCAGTCACCGAACACCGGCGGCAGGACGACCGTCCCCTCACAGGTTTTTGCGGCCGCGGCGGCTTTGCCCTGACCGTCACCGTTAAGGTCGCGGTCGGCGGCGAAAACAATCTGGCAGGCCGGGTGCTTCTGCCTGACAAGGCTTGCCAGGGAAAGAAGGTTCACGGACGACAGCGCCACCATGACGGTTTCCCCGGTCAGGTGATGCACGGTCAGTGCCGTGGCATACCCTTCGGCAATCCACAGGCGTTTCCCGGCCTGTTTCTGGCCGTTGAAGATATGGCATGTCCCTTTCACCTGGCCGCCTTTCAGGGTGCGTTTCTGGCCGTCAGCACTGATTAGCTGGACATTCACCAGCGCGCCGGTGTCGTCATACAGTGGCACTACCACATCACCGGCGCTGTAAGACACACCACCGGCTTTGTGCGCACCTGTCAGCACGGCACAGGCATAATCCGGGAAGCCCTTGCCGGTCAGGTAGGCGTTGCCGGTGGCCGTGCGGGTTTTCTCCATGAGCTTTACGGCCAGCGCGGCCGCTGCTTTGCGCCCGGCCTCCGTTCCGGTTTCTGCGGCGGCAGTCACTTCCGGGGTAACCGGTGGCAGATTACCGGTCACGGCATTCACTTTTCCGGCGGCTTCGGACGGGGTCACGCCAAACACTTTCTCTATTAGTTTCAGGCCGTCACCCGCGCCGCACTGGTTGCAGTACCACGTCCCGCGCCCCTCTTTATCGTCAAACCGGAAACGGTCATGACCACCACACACCGGGCAGGCCTGATGGCGGTTTTTAATCACCTTTACCCCCAGTGCCGGGAGAATGCGCGGCCAGTGGCCGCGAGCCCGTTCTACGGATTCCGTTACGTTCATGTTCATGGTTTTGTCTCCCTCAGTGCAGTACCGGTGCGGTGATATGGCGGGCGCAGAGTTCATCCATCACGGCCAGCCCGAGAAAGGACAGCGACGGGGCGGCTTTCAGGGGGCCGGCTTCCATTAAATCTTCCAGTAAGGCACAGGCAATCTGGCGGCCTTTCTCCTCGCCGTGCTGGCGCAGGTAGAAGCCCTCCAGCTCGGCGGCAATGGCACTTTCCAGTGTGTCGAGGGTGAGGGTCGGGTAACGGTGCTGGCGTTCGCACAGGGTCAGCCAGGCACAGGCCACCGCACGGCGGTACAGTGCGGCACGTAATACGGGCGGTAAGGGTTGTTTCATGCGCGAACATCCTCAGTGAGCCAGCGCTCATTACAGCGCTCGACCATATCGTCCAGCCGGGCGGTCATCAGGTGAATGACAGAGGTGAGCTGCGCCTGCTGCGCCGGGTCAGGCCGTGAAGATGCGCAGTCCTGTGCCTGCATGAGTTCACCAATAAGCAGGCCAACATTACGCAGATGCTCCAGGTGCCGGAGGTCAGCAAGGGAAATGGTCAGGGTCAGTTCTTTCACGCACACACCTCCGCCACCGGCAGACGCCCGGCAAAGGCGAGAACGTAATCACGAACAAAGGAAAGGCGTGCGGCGCGTTCATTACTGGCAACAGTGCGCAGCATACAAATACGGGGTTTACGGTCTGCGCGACGAACGGCGGCAAACACAAAGACAAACTGCGGGTGTGACGGGGTGAGGATCGTAGCCATAAGGGCAACCTCCGTTAGATAGCGGGTAACACTACCACCGGAGTTTCCACGCTCACTGGTGGTAGCCCAGACGGGGGTGGAAATACCGGCTCTAACGGATACCGGCCCGACCGAAGTCGGCCCCGCCTGAGCCACCATTACTCGATAGCTACAACGGCAATAAAACCATTGTGCAAGTAACTGGCGCACGAAGGCGTAGACACAAAAAAAGACGCATGGCGCGTCTGGTGTCGCCATTGAGTAACACGGGTTCCTACGCCCGGCTGCCGATTTTGCGACAGCGGGAAAACTATACCTGGGAATGACGGCAGGACGCAAGCCA
>NZ_JAIVKM010000004.1 GCF_020523985.1 Mangrovibacter yixingensis
AAGGTTATTCCGCCTGGACGGCGGAATAAGGCGAAACGAGGCAGGACGCCGAGTCGAGCCGGCCGCAGGCTGACTGCCCGGAGGTGAACGCAGTGCGCAGCACCGGTTGCCCGCGAAAACGGGGATTGTTAAGGGGCGGGCCCCTTAACACGTTCACCGGCTGTGAAGCCACATTAACCACTCCACTGGAAGTGAACGGAACTTTCACCAAACCAACATCAGCGCAAAGTGAACGGAACCAGTTCCCCACGAAAACCATCATTACAAAGGAACAAGCCCCTTTTACTCCCGGTGATTCCTCACCCGCTCCGCAAACACCGCCAGCGCCTGCTTCAACACATCCAGCGTCACAGGTTTGGACAAGCAACTATCCATTCCCGACTCAAAACAACGCTGCTTCTCTTCTGCCAGTGCATTCGCCGTCACCCCTATCACAGGTAACGTCAGCCCTAACTGGCGGATACGTTGTGTCAGGCGATAACCATCCATATTCGGCATATTCACATCACTCAGAACAATATCGATATGATGTTTGCTGAGCACTTCAAGCGCTTCTACACCATCACCCGCAGTCTTGCACTGATGATACCCAAGGGATGCGAGCTGATCCGCCAGCAGACGGCGGTTTATTGGGTGATCATCAACGATCAGCACGGTAATGTCGTCGTTCTGCTCGCTGATTTCAGAAGGCTCTGGCAAATTCACATCGTTACCCGGAACCTTCACATCCACCCGGTAAATTTTCGCCAGCAATGTCACCAGATCGTGGGGGGAAGCCACACTGTGCACCCAGATACCGGGCTCACTTTCCAGCGGAATACCAATATGCCTGCGGCAGAACTGAATTACAGCCCGGCCAGACCAGGGCTCATTTAACACTTCATCAGTGATTAACACATCATCCGGGTCTGGCGTTTCTCCCTGCCAGAAACTGTTTTTGATTCCTTTACTTGCCAGTAGATTCGCCAAAAAGTCATTCAGAAAAGCATTACTCACAGCCAGCCAGCAATGTTTATGAGTCAGTGCCGATGCCGACATAACCGGAACCGGTTTAGCTTCATACAGAGGTATACGAATAGTAAACTGGCTCCCCATCCCTGGTTCAGAATCTACCGCAATATCACCGTCCATCATGGTGATAAGTTTCTCACAAATCGCCAGCCCCAACCCGGTACCCTGGAAGTTACGCTGAACCCCTGTTCCCACCTGGAAAAACGGATCAAACAGGCGCACAACCTCTTTGGCAGCAATCCCTTCCCCGGTATCTCGCACCCGGAAGCAGAGGTAATCATCCGTACAACGCACATCGAGAATAATGCAGCCAGTATCGGTGAACTTAATCGCGTTACTCAACAAGTTCGAAATCACCTGCTGTAAACGCATTGGGTCGCCACGTAAGGTTAACGGCACGGAAGGCGCGATAAAACAGTAAAGCCCCATTTGTTTGCGCACCACCAGAGGTTGGTAGTTTGCGGTAACATGGGTCATCACTTCACGAGGCGAGAATTCCCGCGGTTCAATCTTCAACTGTTCAGATTCAATTTTCGAGAAATCGAGAATATCACTGATGATTTTCAGCAACAGGCTGGATGAGTTGTTCATTGCCGTCACCAGACGGTCAACGCCGTCAGGTAATTCACGGGTTTGTAACAGATCCAGGTTACCAATGATGCCATACAGCGGCGTGCGCAATTCATGGCTGACTGTTGCCAGGAACATCGATTTAGACTGGCTGGCCTGTTCTGCAGCATGAGCCATATCCTGCAACGATTCTTCCATCTTCACACGGGCGCTCACATCCACCAGCACGCAAATTGCCACGTTCTCGTTGCGATAACGAGAATGCACAAAACTTATCTGCAAGTTCGTGTTGTCGCTGGTGAGCACATCAACAAAGTTCACCTGCTGGCCACAAATGATTTGCGTCAGGCGCTGGCGGTCTTCATGAGTCAGCATATTCAGGTAATTGTGCGCCAGTTCATTACTGAGAATATTGGTGCCATCCAGCGTGCGCAGAATACAAATACCTACTGGCGCTGAAGCCACAATTTTACGGTTAAACTGTTCGTGCTCTTCCAGGCGCTGGGCATCCGTTTCCGCGGGGATGAAAATACGCCGCTCATACATTCTTGCCAGGGTAAACAACACCACACCGACCAGGATATTCAGCAATACGGCGTTCAAAATAAGAATACGAATTTCGTCCAGCACTTTATCAACCGGCACGCTGTACACCACACTGAGCGATGACGGCATCAGGTTTTTCTTCAATGCCAGTTCTTTAAACCCTGTGGTGTAACCAAACCAGGTGCGCGCCTGAAACCAGTCAGGCTGTAGTGATAAATGCCCACTTCCCCCGGTCAGTGATACCAGCGAATGGCCATTTTCATCCATCAGTGTGATATCTACCGGTAAGTTACCCGGCAGCATAAAGTTTTCCTGGCGAATACTCTGCTCAACACCCAGTAATGCCTGCACCCGGTTAGCGAGGAAAACAGGCGTTAATGTGTAAAAATACCCGGTTCCTGCACGGCTGCCCGGAGCCACCCAATAAACGGTGTTAATCCGTTCATCCATTGGCGCATCACGGTAGTGCTTTAACCGTTCATTAAGCAACGACAGTGCTTTGTCCTGGCCTGGTGAGGTGTTACGTAGGGAGAAATCGGCAATACACTGGTTATCACCAGCAACCAGAAATACCCGGTTCAGGTCATAGTTTGCTGAAAAGTTATCACGCCAGTAACGCAAAAAACCGGATAACGACTGCATGGACCCTTGCCATGACTGGTCAAGCGTACTGCAATCCACATTGTTAGACAGTGGCAAAAATGCGGGCGTATTCCCTCCCCGATTACTGCCTGGCGTAGCATTGTCTGTTGGGCGGTTTTCTGTAATGTATTTGAGTTCTTTCACCACATCGGTGGTGCGTTGAATATACCGCTGCGCCTGGTCAAAGCTTAGCGTAAGCTCCTGGTGTATTTCCGCTTCTTTATCGTGTAGTGCACCCACGATGTAAAACACCGAAAACAGGGCTATCAGAAGCCATAGTAACAGCGCCAGCGCCCGGAAAAGATAGCGCGAGACTTTAAGTGTGCTGCGGAAAGAGACGGCGTATTTCAATGTAAGCCCGGTAAGAGTCAGTCAATCGATAATAATGCGTTAACTTAACGGTAAAAGTGAGTGGTCGCAATGGCAAAGAAAAAGGGCCGGTTACCCGGCCCTTCATAACGTGATGATTTCAGATTAATCTTCACTGTCATCGGCAATATCGTCGTCCTGTTCCGCTTCCGGCGCGATTTCATCATCGCCTTCTGCTACAGAGCCATCAATGCTGTCGAGTTCTTCGTCGTCTACCGGTTCAGCAACACGCTGCAGACCCACTACGTGCTCATCTTCCGCCGTGCGAATCAGAATCACGCCCTGGGTGTTACGGCCCACAACGCTGATTTCAGAAACGCGTGTACGCACCAGCGTACCGGCATCGGTGATCATCATAATCTGGTCAGCGTCATCAACCTGAACAGCACCTACCACTTCCCCGTTACGTTCGGTCACTTTGATAGAGATAACCCCCTGAGTCGCACGGGACTTAGTTGGGTACTCTTTCTCATCGGTACGTTTACCGTAACCGTTCTGGGTAACTGTCAGGATAGCGCCTTCACCGTGAGGAACAATCAGTGAAACCACGCTGTCTTTTTCTGCCAGCTTGATACCACGCACACCGGTGGCTGTACGGCCCATGGCGCGCACTGCGTCTTCTTTAAAGCGCACCACTTTACCAAACGCAGAGAACAACATAACTTCGTCGTCTTTCTGAGTCAGGTTCACGCCAATCAGTTCATCGCCTTCATTAAGGTTCACAGCGATGATACCGGCGCTACGTGGGCGGCTAAACTCAGTCAGCGCGGTTTTCTTCACAGTACCACTTGCGGTAGCCATAAAGACATTCACGCCTTCTTCGTATTCACGCACAGGCAGAATGGCGGTAATACGTTCATCCTGCTCCAGTGGCAACAGGTTGACGATTGGGCGGCCACGCGCACCACGGCTTGCTTCCGGCAACTGGTAAACCTTCATCCAGTACAGACGCCCCCGGCTGGAGAAGCACAGGATCGTGTCATGGGTGTTAGCGACCAGCAGGCGATCAATAAAGTCTTCTTCTTTAATGCGGGCAGCAGATTTACCCTTACCACCACGGCGCTGCGCTTCATAATCTGACAGCGGCTGGTATTTCACATAGCCCTGATGCGACAGCGTAACAACAACATCTTCCTGGTTTATCAGATCTTCGATGTTGATATCCGCACTGTTGGCAGTGATTTCCGTGCGACGTTCGTCACCAAACTGGTCGCGAATCGCTTCCAGCTCTTCACGGATAACTTCCATCAGGCGCTCTGCGCTGGACAGGATATACAGCAACTCAGCAATCTGCTCCAGCAGCTCTTTGTATTCATCGAGCAGTTTTTCATGCTCAAGGCCGGTCAGTTTTTGCAGACGCAAATCAAGAATTGCCTGAGCCTGTTGCTCAGTCAGGTAATATTTACCGTCATGCACGCCGAACTGCGGTTCCAGCCACTCAGGACGAGCAGCATCGTCGCCAGCACGTTCCAGCATCGCAGCCACATTACCCAGGTCCCATGCGTGAGCGACTAACGCTGCTTTTGCTTCAGCAGGTGTCGGTGCATGGCGAATCATCTCGATAACCGGGTCGATATTCGCCAGCGCAACAGCCAATGCTTCAAGGATATGAGCACGGTCACGCGCTTTACGCAGTTCAAAGATAGTACGGCGAGTCACCACTTCACGGCGGTGGCGAACAAAAGCTTCGAGAATATCTTTCAGCGGCATAATCTTCGGTTGGCCATGGTGCAATGCCACCATGTTGATCCCGAAAGATACCTGCAACTGAGTTTGTGAGTAGAGGTTGTTGAGAACCACTTCACCCACCGCATCGCGTTTAACTTCAATAACAATACGCATCCCGTCTTTATCAGACTCGTCGCGCAGTGCACTGATGCCTTCAACACGTTTCTCTTTGACCAGCTCGGCAATTTTCTCGATCAGGCGCGCTTTGTTCACCTGATAAGGAATTTCATGCACGATAATGGTTTCGCGGCCAGATTTTGCATCGGTTTCCACCTCTGCTTTGGCGCGAATATAAATCTTCCCGCGCCCTGTACGGTACGCTTCTTCAATACCGCGACGGCCATTAATAATTGCCGCTGTCGGGAAATCTGGCCCAGGGATGTGTTCCATCAACCCTTCAATGGTGATGTTTTCATCCTCAATATATGCCAGACAGCCGTTAATCACTTCTGTCAGGTTATGGGGCGGTATGTTAGTTGCCATCCCCACTGCAATCCCGGAAGAGCCGTTAACCAGCAGGTTCGGAATTTTGGTTGGCATAACATCGGGAATTTTTTCTGTTCCGTCATAGTTGTCCACGAAGTCGACTGTTTCTTTATCAAGATCAGCCATTAACTCATGGGCAATTTTCGCCAGACGAATTTCTGTATAACGCATGGCCGCGGCGGAATCGCCATCGATAGAACCAAAGTTCCCCTGGCCATCGACCAGCATATAACGCAATGAAAATGGCTGCGCCATACGAACAATGGTGTCATACACTGCAGAATCACCATGGGGATGGTATTTACCGATAACGTCACCGACGACACGGGCGGATTTTTTATAGGCTTTATTCCAGTCGTTGCCCAACACGTTCATCGCGAACAATACGCGACGGTGTACAGGCTTGAGGCCATCACGGACATCTGGCAATGCACGGCCGACAATAACCGACATGGCATAATCCAGATATGAGCTTTTCAGCTCTTCCTCAATATTGACCGGTGTAATTTCTCTGGCAAGGTCGCTCATCTGACCGCTATCCCTCTACTGTATCCCGGATTCAAAGGTCGCAAATTATAACACACTCCCGCTCTGGCAGGGAAACTTGTCTGATGGGCGCAGCGCTTTATTCGTCTCGCCAGGCTGTTATACTCGGCAGCATCTATTGATGAGGAGTTCTGGCGTCCATGAATGACGAAAATACCCCGGTGTCGCGCAATGTTGACCACGACGAAATTGCTAAATTTGAAGCCATCGCCTCGCGCTGGTGGGATATGGAAGGCGAGTTCAAACCCCTTCACCGGATTAACCCTTTACGCCTGGGCTATATCAATGAACGCAGTGGCGGTGTCTTTGGTAAAAAGGTGCTTGATGTGGGTTGCGGCGGCGGCATTCTGGCCGAAAGTATGGTACGGGAAGGCGCAACAGTAACCGGGCTGGATATGGGCGGAGAACCCCTGCAAGTGGCCCGCCTGCACGCGCTGGAAAGTGGCCTTCAGGTTGATTACCGCCAGGAAACCGTTGAAGACCATGCGGCAGCAAACCCTGGTGCCTATGATGTCGTCACTTGCATGGAAATGCTGGAACATGTTCCGGATCCACAATCGGTGGTGCAGGCCTGTGCGCGCCTGGTCAAACCGGGTGGCCATGTTTTCTTTTCCACCATTAACCGTAATGGCAAGGCCTGGCTAATGGCGGTGGTCGGTGCTGAATATGTGCTGCGCATGGTGCCTAAAGGCACTCACGATATAAAGAAATTCATTAAGCCCGCTGAACTGATTCACTGGCTGAGTAACACCGCTTTACGTGAACGTCATATGACTGGCCTGCATTACAATCCGCTGACTGATCATTTCCGTCTCGCGCCGGGTGTTGATGTTAATTATATGTTGCACACAACCTCAAGCAACGCGCTCTGAGATAAGTTTTCGCTATCTCTTTGCTATCAAAAATTGCGCAGCATCAAGTTGCGCAATTTACATCACGAACAAGAAACCAACATTTAGTCATTTTTTTAAAAAAAGTTACTCCAGCTTGACATCCCCTTCAGCCCTTACCATTCGGGCATTCTTACCTGTTCCGGGGAGATGAACCTCAATTTTTCGGCAAAATCAACTCTTGAGATTGAAAGATTCCTTACTAGAATACTCACCATATAGTGATTCAGTTATCTCATACCCCCAACATATAGTATTTATCCACAAAGTTAGCCACAAGGCGGCGTTGTGGATAAGCGGGGGATATTTTTATTTCACGGACAGGTAAACCCCACATGAATCAGAGTCTGCTGGTAACGAAACGTGATGGCCGTACAGAGCGCATCAATCTGGACAAAATTCATCGTGTCCTCGACTGGGCGGCAGAAGGCCTGCACAACGTTTCAGTTTCACAAGTTGAACTGCGTTCCCATATCCAGTTTTATGACGGTATCCGCACTTCGGATATCCATGAAACGATTATCAAAGCAGCCGCGGACCTGATTTCTCGCGACGCCCCGGACTACCAGTATCTCGCTGCTCGTCTGGCCATTTTCCACCTGCGTAAGAAAGCTTTTGGTCAGTTTGAACCGCCTAAACTCTACGATCATGTAGTTAAAATGGTTGAAATGGGTAAATACGACACTCATCTGCTGGAAGACTACACGGAAGAAGAGTTCCAGCAGATGGACGGTTTTATCGACCACTGGCGCGATATGACCTTCTCTTATGCGGCTGTAAAACAGCTGGAAGGGAAATACCTGGCGCAAAACCGCGTTACGGGTGAAATTTATGAAAGCGCCCAGTTCCTGTACATTCTGGTTGCTGCTTGCCTGTTCTCTCGTTATCCGCGTGCGACTCGCCTGGACTACGTAAAGCGTTTTTATGATGCTGTATCGACTTTCAAGATTTCACTGCCAACGCCAATTATGTCTGGTGTGCGTACTCCTACACGCCAGTTCAGCTCTTGTGTGCTGATTGAGTGTGGTGACAGCCTTGATTCTATCAACGCAACTTCCAGCGCTATTGTGAAATATGTATCTCAGCGTGCCGGTATTGGTATTAACGCGGGCCGCATTCGCGCACTGGGTAGCCCGATTCGTGGTGGTGAAGCATTCCATACCGGGTGCATTCCTTTCTACAAGCACTTCCAGACAGCAGTGAAATCCTGTTCTCAGGGTGGTGTACGTGGTGGTGCGGCAACACTGTTCTACCCCATGTGGCACCTGGAAGTTGAAAGCCTGTTGGTGTTGAAAAATAACCGTGGTGTGGAAGGTAACCGTGTTCGTCATATGGATTACGGTGTTCAAATCAACAAACTGATGTATACCCGTCTGCTTAAAGGTGGCGATATCACTCTGTTCAGCCCGTCAGATGTTCCGGGGCTGTATGATGCCTTCTTTGCAGATCAGGATGAGTTCGAACGCCTGTACACCCAGTACGAAAATGACGACAGCATCCGTAAGCAGCGTGTTAAAGCAGCGGAACTGTTCTCACTGATGATGCAGGAACGTGCTTCTACTGGCCGTATCTACATCCAGAACGTTGACCACTGCAACACCCACAGCCCGTTTGATGCAACAGTTGCTCCAGTGCGCCAGTCTAACCTGTGCCTGGAAATCGCTCTGCCAACCAAACCACTGAATGACGTCAATGATGAAAACGGCGAAATTGCGCTGTGTACATTGTCTGCGTTCAACCTGGGCGCAATAGAGAGCCTGGAAGATTTGGAAGAGCTGGCGGTTCTGGCCGTTCGCGCACTTGATGCCCTGCTGGATTACCAGGATTACCCTATTCTGGCAGCCAAACGTGGTGCTATGGGCCGCCGTACCCTGGGTATTGGTGTGATTAACTTTGCATATTACCTGGCAAAACATGGCGTGCGCTACTCCGATGGCAGCGCCAACAATCTGACGCACAAGACCTTCGAAGCCATTCAGTATTACCTGCTGAAAGCATCGAATGAACTGGCGAAAGAGCAAGGCGCTTGCCCGTGGTTCAACGAAACCACCTACGCCAAAGGTATTCTGCCGGTTGATACCTACAAAAAAGACCTGGATGCGATTTGCAACGAGCCGCTGCACTACGACTGGGAAAGCTTGCGTGAGTCCATTAAAACTCATGGTCTGCGTAACTCAACGCTGTCTGCCCTGATGCCGTCAGAAACGTCATCACAGATTTCCAATGCCACAAATGGTATTGAGCCGCCTCGTGGCCATATCAGTGTGAAAGCGTCGAAAGACGGTATTCTGCGCCAGGTGGTGCCGGATTATGAACTGCTGAAAGACAAATACGAATTGCTGTGGGAAATGGCGGGTAACGATGGCTACCTGCAACTGGTTGGCGTAATGCAGAAATTTATCGACCAGTCGATTTCTGCCAACACCAACTATGACCCGTCACGCTTCCCGTCAGGAAAAGTGCCGATGCAGCAATTACTGAAGGATTTGCTCACCGCCTATAAATTTGGTGTCAAAACCCTTTACTATCAGAATACCCGCGACGGTGCTGAAGATGCCCAGGATGACCTGGCACCCAGCATCCAGGACGACGGTTGCGAAAGCGGCGCGTGTAAGATTTAACCCAGAGGCAGGCCGGGAATCCGGTCTGCCTGTTTCCCTTTTCACGCGGTAAAGGGCCCGTTAAGAACAGCGAAACGGCACTCAGCCAATGGTGGCGTTTTACAGGACAATGTTTATGGCATACACCACATTTTCACAGAAGAAAAATAACCCGCTCAACGAACCCATGTTTTTTGGTCAGCCTGTTAACGTTGCACGCTATGACCAGCAGAAATATGACATTTTCGAAAAACTGATTGAGAAACAACTGTCATTTTTCTGGCGGCCAGAAGAAGTGGATGTGTCACGCGACCGCATCGATTTCCAGGCGTTACCAGAACACGAAAAACACATTTTTATCAGCAACCTGAAATACCAGACATTGCTGGATTCCATTCAGGGGCGCAGCCCTAATGTGGCATTGCTGCCGCTGATTTCTATTCCTGAACTGGAAACCTGGGTAGAAACCTGGGCGTTTTCTGAAACTATCCATTCCCGTTCATACACCCACATCATTCGTAATATCGTCAATGATCCGGCGGTGGTGTTTGATGACATCGTAGAAAACGAAGAAATTATCAAGCGCGCCAAAGACATCTCCACCTATTACGACGGGCTGATTGAGCTGACCAGCTACTGGCACTTGCTGGGCGAAGGCACCCACACTGTAAATGGCAAGACCGTTACGGTGAACATGCGCGAATTGAAGAAAAAGCTTTATATGTGCCTGATGAGTGTGAACGCACTGGAAGCCATTCGCTTTTATGTCAGTTTTGCCTGTTCCTTCGCTTTTGCTGAACGCGAATTGATGGAAGGCAATGCGAAGATTATTCGTCTGATTGCCCGCGACGAAGCCCTGCACCTTACCGGTACTCAACATATGTTGAACCTGATGCGCAGTGGTGAAGACGACCCGGAAATGGCTGAAATTGCCGAAGAGTGCCAGCAGGAAAGCTATGACCTGTTTGTTTTGGCGGCGCAGCAAGAAAAAGACTGGGCCAACTACCTGTTCCGCGATGGCTCAATGATTGGCCTGAATAAAGACATTTTGTGCCAGTATGTTGAATATATAACCAATATTCGCATGCAGGCTGTTGGGCTGGACTTACCATTCAAGACACGCTCTAACCCAATTCCGTGGATCAACACCTGGCTGGTATCTGACAACGTGCAGGTTGCGCCTCAGGAGGTTGAAGTCAGCTCTTACCTGGTTGGCCAGATAGATTCACAAATTGATGCCGATGATTTGAGTAACTTCCAGTTATAACTATGAGTAACCGTATTACCTTACATCAGTCTGGCCGCCAGTTAGAGTGCCAGGAAGACCACCCTTCACTGCTGGCCGCCCTGGAATCGCACAAGGTGGCTGTAGAGTATCAGTGCCGGGAAGGGTATTGCGGCTCGTGTCGTATGCGCTTGTTGGCAGGACAGGTCAAATGGCTGACTCAGCCCCTGGCTTTTATTCAGCCGGGAGAGATTCTTCCCTGTTGTTGCAAAGCACAGGGCGATGTGGAAGTGGATTGCTGAATCCCACATAACTCACTGGCGCGTTAGCCGAATAGTAAAAAGGGAAAACAATGTTTTCCCTTTTTTATTTCGCGTATCTCGTCAGGCAGAACAGGTTAATTGCTCTTCAATATGGATCCAGCCATGTTCTGTGCTCACATCCCAGCCATTTAACCAACGGCGCAGCATATTCATGGCCAGCATCGCACAGACCGCCTGGCGGGTTTCCACGCTATGGCGGCGCCCGGACCAGTTAACCAGCAAACCGACAGTTTTACCCGGTGTGTGCAACGCCAGGGTTTGTTTGCTGCTATCATCAATTGCCCCCACCACCAGCGCCAGTGAACTGCCCTGCTGTTCAGCCAGTTGCCGGGCACGCTGAACACAACACGCCAGGCTCTCTGGTGTGGTAGAAGGTAAAACCTGCCCCTGAACTACCGGTACACCAGCATTGGTCAACTGCCAGCACAGCATACCTGCGGTAAACTGTTCACTCAGCGCCAGAGTCAGATTTTGCTCCTGTAACCGCGTGGCAAGCTGTGCAGGCAACCCTTCAGTTCCTTCAAAAATAAGGCTTTCACCCACCACGTCACGAATTTTCTGCCAGGCGTGCTGCATGCCTGCACGCTGGACCGATGGGCCAGTCAGCTTCAGTTCAATAATGGGCATAGAAGAACGGTAACCCAGTACCACACCGTCTGGTAATGGCAGGGGATCGAGTTGTTGGGCGAGATCGCTTTCAGAACGGCCAAATGTGGTCATGCGCAAGCACAACGGCATTTCAATGCCAGGATAACGCTTGCGCAGGCGCGGTAAAATTTCCAGCTCAACCATCTGTTTAAATTCAGAAGGAACGCCTGGCGTGAAAAAAATCAGGCAACGGTTAAGTTGCATGGCAAACCCACAGGCTGTCCCCACCGGGTTATCAATCATTTCACTGCCCGCCGGGATCATCGCCTGCTTGCGGTTACTGGGTGCCATAGGCCTGCCGCGCTCTTCGAAAAAACGCGCCATATGCGCCAGCCACTCTTCATGGATAACCAATTCTGTACCCGCGGCTTTCGCGGCAGCTTCTGCACTCAGGTCGTCACTGGTTGGCCCCAGGCCGCCGTTGACTATCAGAATATCCGCCTCATGGCTGCGCGCCTGCAATATCGCCACCAGGTCGGCAAATTTATCCCCGACTGTCTGGCGACGAGTCATGGGGAATCCCTGTTCAAATAAAAAATCAGCGAGCCAGGAGGCATTGGTATCGACTATTTGCCCATACAGCACTTCATCGCCGGTTGAGAGCATTTCCACATTTAACATCGATATACTCCATTGGGAGAGAAGCCACCACTATAGCGCAGTGGCCTGGTAAATACAGAGGCTATAACTGTTTCACCTTATGCCGTTAATCAGTGATTGCAGCACCAGGCTGAGGGGAAAAGAAGAGGTGAGAGATTTAGAAAGCTGCACTGACACCCAGGTACGGGCCATCAATAATCGTGTTTTTATTGTCGTTACGGTCTTTCAGGCTCATATAGCGATAACCCGCTTCAACCGTTAATGGGCGGAACACCATCCAACGGCCACCGGCCTGCACTTCCTGATAGGAATCAATACCCGAAGCAAAAGCATCTGGCGCGTAATAGTACTGACCGAAGACAGAAACATGGCTCACAACCGGCACACTCAAACCACCGCCAATTCCCAGTGCGTAGCCAGTTTTTCCCTGGTCAGGCTTGATATAAAGCCCTTTACCGCCCAGAGTCACCATCGCCGGGCCAACAGGCAGATTGTAGCCCAGCCCCAGGTCCGCAATATAACCATCGTCATTATGACGAGTCCAGTCTGCACTGAGCGCCACACCGCTGGTAGACGTACCCATGCCCACACCAATGCTGGTGTATTTATGCCCGGCCTGGCCGTAAATCCCCACGGCACTGGCTGAGCCAGATACTGCAACAAGCCCACTGACTGCCAACAATAGATACTTATTCATTTTGTTTTCCTGAATACTGATACCTGGTAATTAACCCGTTGAAGCACAAAGCGGATTTTACCCGCTGGGGGCTGACATTCAATACGGAAATATGGTGCTTTCTCTACAGAATGTAACAAGCATACCCAGGTACGTTATTGTTGTTCTGCAACCCAATGCATTACCGCGTTACGGGATATTTTAATCCCACCCTGGCGTAATGTGTCTGGCAACAGTAACCACTGAACCGGCTGCTGGAAGCGCGCCAGTTTATCCTGAATCCAGTCACTTAATGTTGCCAACGCGCCAGAATCAACCAGTTCAACAACTGCCACCGGGCGGTGCCCAAACTCTTCATCTTCGCGTGGTACCACAATGACTTGTTGGACTTGTGGGTGCGCCATAATAATCCGCTCGACTTCTTCCGGTTGAATACTCTCGCCACCACTGAAAAAGAGATTGTCGAGCCGCCCGTGTATGGTGAGTGTATTGCTGGTGTAAGTTCCCCGGTCCCGGGTGGCAAACCACCCTTCAGAATTGAGTAATGGCAGCAAATGGCCCTGTTGCCAGTAGCCGGACGCCAGGCTGTCACCCCGTAACCAGACCTCATTATCCACCACTCGCACCTGGCGGCCTGCTAATGGCTGCCCTACATCCCCAAGGCCATTGGCGCGCTTCGCTGTTACTGTGGAGGCCATTTCTGTCATACCGTAGCCGCACCAACAAGCAATGCCACGTTGTTGTGCTGTATCGGTCAATGCGACAGGAATCGCTGCCCCTCCTAACAATACTGCTTTTAAATTGCCTAACGATACTGGGTTGTCGCTCAGTAACCGCCATAACTGCGTCGGCACCAACGAAGCATGCGTACACCCTTGCAATGCCAGAGGTAGCGGCTGGTCAGGGCGCAGCGCCAGCGCGGCTCCGGTTACCAGCCAACGCCATAAAATACCCTGGCCGGAGACATGAAACAGTGGCAGTGATAATAACCAGCAGTCATCGCAGCCAAAGGCCATCAGTGCAGTTACCCCTCGGGCACTGGCAAGTTGCGCGCTGGCTGTATGCACAGCGGCTTTTGGCAAGCCAGTGGAGCCGGATGTCAGGGTCATGGAGACAAAGCGATCCGGTTGCCACGGCTCTGCCCATTCGCCAGCCAACGGTTGGTAATGCAAAACGGCAGGGCCAGGCACCGCATCGCAATCGAAGCTGAGCGCAAAATGGATAGTTAGTGACGGAATAAGTGCTTCCAGTAAGGTATCAGGCAGTTGTGGGTTGAGCGGTAACACCCGTGCACCACATTGCAACAGCGCCAGCCAACTCAGTAATAACGGCATACTGTTGCGCCCACGCAGGGCAACCCCCATTCCGGCATTCACCCCCTGGCGATGAAAGCTGGCCGCCAGGCTATCAACCCGGTTTGCCAGCTGCTGCCAGCTTATTTCACCATTTTGGCTATAGAGTGCCACTTTAGCAGGCGCAAGGCCTGCCCAGTGCCGCCAGGGGTAATTCGCAAGCATCATTGCACCAGCTCCAGCTCACTCTGGCTGATTAACGGCAGGGAACTTTCCGGCCAGGGCCTTATTAACTGTGCCTGCATCAGAGAAAGCGTGTCCAGGCCTGGCGTTGTTTGGGGTGTTAACCAGGCAGCAATGCGCGCCAGTTGCGTTAACCCAAGGCTCGATTCAATTGCCGAACTGATTACCACATTCATGCCACACGCATGTGCCTGATTAACCCATGCCTGCACCTGCTGCAAACTGCCAGTCAGTGAAGGTTTAATCACTACCGTGTTGACTTCCGGGCATTGGCTTATCACCACATGCCCATCGCGCAGGCTTTCATCCCACGCCAGTTTAATACCGGTTTCACGGGCAAATGCCAGTGACAATTCTGGGGTTTTACACGGCTCTTCAAAAAACGCTATTCGTGAGCGCAATGCTTCTGGTACATAGCGGGCAAACTGTGCCGCTTTTTGTGCAGACCAACTCCGGTTGGCATCCAGACGCAGCCAGAGATCCGGTATAGCATCCAGCAATAAGCTGACTACCATGCCATCACGCACGGCTTCATAGAGCCCCACTTTTATTTTGGCTTCTTTGCGCCCTGGCAACCCTTGCAACAGCGCAAATAGCGCATCCGGGTCACCAGTACACAGTGGTACCGAGTGGTAATTCGCCTCTTGTGGCAGTTCACCAGACAGCTCCGCCAGTGCACAACTCAGCCCAAACGCCACCGAAGGTTGTGCCGGGAACGCAGCGACCAGCCCTGCTTGCCAGCCAGATAACCAGTGCAGGGCAGCAGACTGCGCTTCTTCCAGGCTTTCGGTACTCAAGCCGGGTAGCGGGGCGATTTCCCCCCAGCCCCGTTGATTGCCTTCACACAGTTCAACCACGAATCCTTCACGCATTTTCAGCCTGCGGTCACGAATGACCACCCCGGTATCCATGGGGATGGTATAACGCCAGAGTTGTGCCTGTCGCATTACGGGTTCCGTTTAAATTTGGTGAAATCAGGCTGGCGTTTTTGGTTGAATGCATTGCGCCCTTCCTGGCCTTCTTCTGTCATATAGAACAGCATCGTGGCATTACCGGCCAATTCCTGTAACCCGGCCTGCCCATCGCAATCAGCATTGAGCGCAGCTTTAAGGCAACGCAGTGCCATCGGGCTATTTTTCAGCATTTCGCGACACCAACGTACCGTTTCTTTTTCAAGGCTTGCCAGTGGCACAACCGTATTGACCAGCCCCATATCCAGCGCCTGCTGCGCATCATACTGGCGGCACAGGAACCAGATTTCACGGGCTTTTTTCTGGCCGACAATGCGCGCCATATAAGATGCGCCCCAGCCACCATCAAACGACCCCACTTTAGGCCCGGTCTGGCCAAAAATGGCATTTTCAGCTGCAATGGTAAGGTCGCACATCAGATGTAAAACATGCCCGCCACCAATGGAGTAACCGGCAACCATCGCCACCACAGGTTTCGGGCAGGTGCGAATTTGGCGTTGGAAATCCAGCACATTCAGGTGGTGAACACCAGAATCGTCTTTATAGCCACCGTAATCGCCACGTACTTTCTGGTCGCCACCGGAACAGAATGCTTTATCACCTTCCCCGGTAAGCACAATGACGCCAATATTGTCGTCATACCGTGCATCAGACAGTGCCTGAATCATCTCTTTAACGGTTTGCGGGCGAAATGCATTACGCACTTGCGGGCGGTTAATGGTGATTTTCGCAATACCCTCTGCCGATTTGTGGTAACGAATATCTTCATAACCTTCAGAGCAGTCCTGCCAGGAGATAGGGGCATACAGTTCTTGTTCATCGGGGTAAATCATGGCTGTTCCTCAGAATAGTGAGTCAAAATATCAATAACACACTGGCAATATGCCGCCGGATTCTCCCGGTGGGCATTGTGCCCGGCATGTTCAATCAGATGAAAAGGCACGTCCAGTGCATGGGCAATGCCCTGAAATTTTTGGTCCCGTGCGCCACACAGGTAATGGAATGGCACAGGTAACGCGGCTAATGCATCACCAAGCCACGGCTGGAGACCTAATGAAAGGTTACCCAGCACGCTGCCAAGAGCGGCTGGCTGGTTGCCAGCCCTCACCTGGATTAATTGCCTGCGAGCTGTATCAGAGAGCGAAGCAAATACGGGCTGCCGGTACCAGGCATCCAGCACCTTTTCCAGGGGCTCCGCTGTAAACCGCATAGCCCAGCGTTGGTCAGATTCAATACGCAATAACCGTTCCTGTGAGTTTCTAAGGCCTGGGTTACCGCCCTCAATAATTATGCCCTGAAGGCCTGCTGGCCGCTGGCAGGCGGTGTACATAGCCAGCCTGCCACCGAGTGAATACCCTATAAGCCAGTACCGCGTGATATTCAGCTCAGCCAGCGTGAAGGTAAGTTGCGTGAAGAACTCATCAAACCCTTGTGTGGAGAGCGCTTCGGACGCACCGTGCCCCGGCAGGTCGAGGTAGAGTTGTGGCCAGCGTGTAAACGCATTACGGGTTGCGTACCAGTCTTCGGCTGAGCCAAGGAAGCCATGCAGCCAGACCAGATACGGTAGCTGGGGCTGTTCTCCCGGTATAATCTGCCCGGCAAGCGTCATTGCTGGCTGGCCCTGGCTACCAGTTTTTGTAACATCGCAGCCCCTTCAGCTTCTGGTACTTTCAGTTCAATCACTGTCGTGACCGCGGGCCCGGACCAGCACTGCTCCAGGCTCCCGGCTAACGCCTCAAGCGACTGTGGTGCAATATATGGCAAGCCAAACAACGCGGCACCATGGCGGAAATCAACATTCTGCGGCATGGCATAGAATTCACTTCTCACGTCTGCGGGAGTGGGAAGCAGAGAAAAGATTTGCCCGCCGTTGTTATTCACCACCACCAGAGCCACCGGCGCGGGGCAAGCGCGTAACAACGCCAGTGAGTTGAGATCGTACAGGGCGGATAAATCCCCCATAACAGCCAGTGTTGGGCGGCACGTTGCCCGTGAAACGCCTGCAAGGGTTGCCACCAGGCCGTCAATACCACTGGCGCCGCGGTTACCGTAAACCGGGTATCCGCAAGGTAGCTGTGCCAGAGCATCAACCAGGCGTACCGATAAACTATTGCCAATAAATAACTGACCTTTTTCTGGTAATAATTGAGGCAGGCACTTCGCGAGCCCGGCTTCACCCGCAGGCGGAATTTCGCTATTCACTGCCTCAGTGGCCTGTTGCACATAAGGTTGGAGCGCGTCTGCCCAACTCACCTGCTTGTGCGCCGGGTGTACATCAAGCCAGGCTTCAACAGTTGCCTGAATCCGCCGCCCACGGTGATGCCCCGGATCAAGCCGGCCGGGTATAGGATCCACCAGCCACCAGTTATCCTGGTGGCTGGCAGCCTGCCATTGCAACAAACGTTTACTGGTAAGGCTGGCACCAAATTGCACAACAATATGGGCCTGTTCCAGTACCTGCAGTGCCCCAGGGTTGGCAAGCCAGAGGTCAGCATAAGGTAACGGCTGGCCCGTTTGGGACTGGATATCGCTAATTAATGGCCAGCCAAGTGTTCTGGCCCAGACAGCGACTCGCTCGCCTTCCTGTGCAGTCAACCGGCCCGCAATAACCACCCCTTTTTTCTGTCGCCAGCTATGCCAGTCAAGCTGTTGGGTAATACCACCTGAAGCGGTGTAGACTTGCCAGGGTTTTTCGCCCTGCCACCAGTTGCCCAGGGCCTGCTGCCAGGTAAGTCCTGTATCATCCATTTCGCCATATAAAGGCTCTGCAAATGGGCAGTTGATATGCAGCGCACCATGGCGCAATGCGCCCATTTGGCTGTCAATAGCACTTGCCAGCCAGCGTGCCGGAATGGATTCTGTGGGGCGAGGTAAATTCAGCGTGGCGGCCGGGTGTGCGCCATAAATACCCGGCTGAACAATAGCCTGGTTGGCGCCACAATCAATTAATTCCGGCGGGCGGTCGGCGGTCAGAACCACCAGTTTTTCCCCAGTCAGGCCCGCTTCAATTACCGCAGGATAAATATTTGCGACCGCAGTACCTGAAGTCACAATAACCGCAACTGGCTCACCACTGGCTTTAGCAAGGCCAAGCGCAAGGTGGCCCAAGCCGCGTTCATCAAAATGGGTATGAAAAACAAACCCCGATGTTTGCGTTGCTGCCAGTGTCAGTGGTGTGGAACGGGAACCCGGAGCAATACACACATGCCGGACTCCATTATGGTGTAATGCCTGCAAAATGACGGCGGCCCAGCGCCTGTTGAACGTGCTTAACGACATAACTTGACCCGCAATAGCATTTGCAAAAAAGTATAGCGTCGGCAAACTGGCAGACATTGATATACATCGGTTTATCCGCTTTCAGCTGAATAATGAACGTAATGCCGCCACTTTATTTTCAATTTCCAGCCATTCTTCTGCCGGATTTGATTGCGCCACAATACCTGCACCGGCATAAAGCCGTACTTTGTCGTGCTGAACCTGAGCTGAACGCAGTGCCACGCTGAACTCGGCGGTTGCCAGGCTTAGGTAACCTGCAGACCCGGCATACCAGCCACGGTTGAAGGGTTCGTGTGCATGAATAAAAGCCAGTGCATCTTTGCGTGGCAACCCGGCCACTGCCGCTGTAGGTTGTAGCTGCATCAGGCATGTAGTGTCATCTGCATGGTTGAGGGTGGCAGTGATGGCCCGGTGTAAGTGTTGTACTTTGCGCAGGCGAACCACCTTTACAGGCTCCACATCTATCTGCCCGGCAATGGCCTGCAACCGTTGGCAAATATCTTCAACGACCAACCAGTTTTCATGTTGATTCTTTTTATCCTCAAGCAACCACTGGCTTTGTTGTTCGGCCTGGTTGTCATCTGCCGCACGGCCAACCGTTCCGGCCAGGGCTTCGGTTGATAACTGCTGCCCTGCTCTGTGCCACAGACGTTCGGGGGAAGACCCCAGAAAGGCCTGGTGGGAGTCAAATGCCATGTAAAAGTGGTAGCAGTGGCTATTATGCTGGCGGCTGGCATGCATCAGCCAGGTGGGAGACATGGGCTGGGTGAGTTGCACATCCGTTGCTCGTGCCAGCACGACTTTGTCTATACCTCCCTGCCGGATAGCTTGTGTCGCCTGGGTGACAATGGCATGCCACTGTGCTTTTTCCGGCAAATGTACTTGCTCACACACCCGCGCAGACGCAGGAGGTATGACAGTTTCAGGGGATAAGCCGGACAGCCACTGTTGAGCTTCTTTCGCAGCTTCATGCAGGCTGGTTTCACTGTATAAATTCAGGATTAACCTGGCACGTGCTCCCTGCCGCAGCCAGGAAAGGCGTGGAAGGAAAAAATGCCCTTGCTGCTGGTCAAATGCGTTCAGCCCCCACAAGCGTAGTTCCGGACATTCAGGGAAGCGGGAAAGGAAACGCTGGCCTTCAGCCAGTGAGGTGAAGGTACGCAACGCACACAGTGCGGCACATTCTTCATGGCCGTCACGGTGTTGCCAGTAAAACTGCGGCCAGCAAGGCTGGCTGTTCAGCCAGCATAACGCATCCTGGTTATCGGCAAGGCTCAAAGAGGCCGACAACACTCTCATTCCGGGAGTATCAGGAATATCTTCGCGCAACGCATGCTGCAGCGCAGTTACCGCCTGTGTAAATTCCATTTGTTATCCCGCCACGTAAAAACCCCAAATTATACGTGGTAAGAACAGAAAATGAATGCCAACACGGCGTTTGAAAGCACCAAAAAATGCGGTTACAGGGCCGGGTTTATCGGAACGTGATCCCCCCCGAACCTGGCACGATACAAGGTGTTTCCCGCTCAGGGGTTACACATAGTGGCTAAAAGGAAGATTCTGAACATCCGGTGGGAGGTTAACCACTTTGCGAATACGTAGCTGCCGTTGCAGGCGGCCAAACTGCGTGTCAGCCCGAACCAATAACAAGGCATGCCCGGTTTCAGACCAGCTGTCAGGATAATTCAACAAAGTAGTAATGCACTGGCTCAGGCCAGTAATATTTTGACGGGCACGGATTACCCGACGTTGAAGGTCGTCGCTCATGGCGCGCTCACTTATTATGTTTTTTCCCAGAGTCTACTTACTATAGTTAACCTACGTTATTTTGTGTGTTTTTTATCCATGCCATGCCGCGATGGGGAATATCATCTTCAAGATACACTTCGGTGACCGGCTCAAACCCGAATTGTTGGTAGAAATGCTGTAAATGCGCCTGGGCACTGAGATAAGGTGCAACACCCGGCCAGTGTCGCTGGCAGGCAGCCATGACGTGTTCCAGAAGCTGGTTCCCCAGTTTTTGCCCCCGGCAGGCAGGGTTAACTATCACGCGGCCAATCACCAGTGGGTGGTGCCTGTCACTGGTAAGAATACGGGCATATGCTGCCAGAGTATCCCCTTGCCAGCCAAGAATATGGCGGTTTTCAGCCGATAAATCCTCGCCATCAACATCCAGATACGGGCAGTTTTGCTCGACAACAAACACCGCACAGCGCAGGTGCAACAGCGCGTATAACTGCGGTACAGTCAGTTCTGAATGGTGTAAGTCCTGCCAGATTAGCATGCTGTTCTCCCACATTATTTCCGATAAAAAAACCGCCGTTTCCGGCGGTTTAATATGAGTATACCTGTTGGTAATGCAATGATTACATCAAAGGCTGCGCCAGTTGCACAAGGCTAATTAACGGCTGCGGCCAAACACCCAACAGCAGGACCAGCACAGCAGAGATCAGTACCACAATACCACCGGCGGTAAATGCCCAGTTAGACGGGGTATCACGAGCAGGCTGCTGCGGTGCAGACAAGTAGAGGCTGACCGTAACACGCAGGTAGTAGTAAAGACCAATCGCACTCCCCACCACAACAGCGCCTGTCAGCCACCAAAGGTGTGCGTGCACGCCCACGGCAAGGATATAGAACTTACCGATAAAGCCCAGAGTCATCGGGATCCCGGCCAGGGAAAGCATCATCACAGTCATCACTGCCGCGAGAACAGGACGGTGCCAGAACAGACCACGGTAGGAATACAGGGTATCCGCATCCGGGCCACGGTAAGGGCTGGACATCAGGCTGACAATACCAAACGCGCCCAGGCTGCTGAACAGATAACCGGCCAGGTAAACCCCCACAGCCTCCATGGAGACGTCACCACTGTGCAGCGCAATCAACGCCACCAGCAGATACCCCAGGTGAGAAATGGAAGAGTAACCGAGCAGGCGTTTAATGTTGGTCTGGCTGAGTGCCATCAGGTTACCGAACAGGATAGAAGCAAATGCGATTATCCCCAGTACGATACGCACCGCTTCACTGTCGCCCATTGGCGCATACAGAAACAGCCTCATCACCACACCAAAAATGGCGATTTTACTGGCGGTCGCCAGGAAGGTTGATACCGGTGCCGGAGCGCCCTGATACACATCAGGCGTCCACAGGTGGAAAGGCACCAGCGACAGTTTGAAACCTAACCCAACAATCATCATACCCAGCCCGGCCAACAACAGCGGCTCATGGAGCATACTGTCGTTGAGGCTCTTGCCAATACTGACAAAAGACAGGCTGCCAGATTCCGCATACAGCAGCGCAATCCCAAACAACAGGAAAGACGATGCCGCAGCAGACATAATGGTGTATTTGATACTGGCTTCAAGTGAGCGTTTTTGCCGGTATGCATAGCCAACCAGGCCAAACAGCGGCAAAGAAATCAGCTCGATACCAATAAACAGTGAGGCCATATGATTGGCGCAGGACAGCAAAATCCCACCCATCGCGGCAATCAGCACCAGTAAGTAAAACTCTTCGCGGTTGTCTGGGTAACCCTGCAACCATGGATAGGCGAAAGTGCAGGTTGCCAGACTTGCCGCCAGCACCAGCCCGGTATAGAGCGCAGCGTAACCATCGACACGCAACAGTGGCGTGACATCCATCGCGCCAACCTGAGTAGAAAACCACAATGAGACCAGTGCGGCATTCAGCCCGATTACAGACAACGTGGCATTAAGAAAGTGGTCGCGTCGCCACGCAATGGAGAGCATCACAACCACTACTGTCAATCCGACGATCAACAGCGGCAGCAGCGCGATCAGTTGTTGAGCAGTTATTGTCATGGCGAATTACGGCCTTGTAGTTGAAATAGAACTGGTAAACCACTGCTGGATATTACTCACAGCAGCGTGTGAGGTATCCAGAACCGGTTGCGGGAAGAACCCAAGCAGTAACAGGAGCACCACCAGCAACAAAATAATAAATAATTCCCGCATCGACAGGCCACGCATCGGCTTACGTGCCGCTTCACTTTTCGCCTGGCCAAAATAGGCACGATGCAGCATCGCCAGCGAGTAAACCGAGGCGAATACCAGACCAAAGGTGGAAATGACCGTAATAACCGGCACCACATGGTAGCTACCGAACAGAATCATAAATTCGCCAACGAAGTTGCCGGTGCCCGGTAACCCCAGGGTGGCGACTGCAAAGAACATAGACAATGCAGGCAACCAGCGGATGTTACTCCACAGCCCGCCCATCAAACGCATGTCACGAGTATGCATTCTTTCGTAAATCTGGCCACACAGGATGAACAAACCGGCAGCAGACAAACCGTGGGCAATCATCTGGATCACCGCCCCCTGATAAGCCAGTTGACTGCCGGAATAGATAGCAATCATCACGAAGCCCATATGGGAAACCGAGGTGTAAGCGATAAGGCGTTTGATATCTGTCTGGGTGAATGCCATCCACGCACCGTAGAAAATACCAATCACCCCAAGCCACATGGCGATAGGTGCAAACTCAGCCGATGCATTAGGGAACAGTGGCAGAGAGAACCGCAGTAAACCGTAAGCGGCGGTTTTCAGCAAGATACCCGCAAGGTCAACAGAACCCGCAGTTGGTGCCTGAGAGTGCGCATCCGGCAGCCAGCCATGCAGCGGAACCACAGGCATTTTAACCGCAAAGGCAATGAAGAAGCCGAGCATCAACAGCCATTCAACGGTGTGCGACATCGGCGTGTGCAACAGTTCGGTGTAGTTGAATGTCCAAACGCCGGTCGCATTGTAGTGCACCAGCACCAACGCCAGAATCGCTATCAACATCACCAGGCCGCTTGCCTGGGTATAAATGAAGAATTTGGTTGCTGCACTGATACGCGTCTTCCCATCGGAGGCTTTATGGCCCCAGAGCGCTATCAGGAAGTACATGGGTACCAGCATCATTTCCCAGAAGAAGAAGAACAGGAACATATCAATCGCCAGGAAGACGCCGATAACGCCGCCCAGGATCCACATCAGGTTGAGGTGGAAGAAGCCCTGATATTTTTCAATTTCATTCCAGGAACACAGTACCGCCAGAACACCCAGCAGTGAGGTCAGCACCACCATCAGCAGTGACAGCCCATCCAGCGCAAGGTGAATGGAAATGCCAAAGCGTGGGATCCACGGCATGGAAAATTCAGATTGCCACTGCGGCAAGCCGGTTGCCTGCGTGAGTGAATAATCGCCCTGCAGCCAGAGTTGCAACGACAGCGCGAGTGTCAGCCCCATGGTAACCAGCGCTATCCAGCGCGGTGTACGAACGCCAAAACGCTCGGTCTGCCAGCACAGGAAGCCGCCGATAAAGGGAATGAGTATTAGCCAGGGTAATAACATGGCAATTTATTTCCTTATTGATCTATCTGATGGTGAGACTGTTGCCACACGCCATGCGTTGCACACCGTCACGCCAGCCACACCATAAGAACAGGAAAAACAGCACAACATAATTTTCAGGGAAACAGGTTTCGCCGCTCCCCTGATATCCATTAACGCAACACCATCAGCAGTGCCAGCACCACAACAGCACCGATGCTCATGGACGCAACATACCAACGTAAATGACCGCTTTCGCTTAGCAGTAAACCTCTGCCTGCAAAACGCGACAAGATTGCCGGGATGTTCATCAGTGCATTCAGTGGGTCACGTTGCAGTAACCAGCCAATCGCTTTAAACGGTTTGACGAAAATGGCGTCATATAACCAGTCGAAGCCCCAGGCATGGAACCACCATGTGCTGAAGAAACGACCCGGTGCGCTTTTGGCAACCGCACTCACCAGAGTGCGTTTACCCAGCCACAGCCAGGCAGCAATCAGGATGCCGATAATTGCAACGGCCCCGGAGGTCATTTCCAGTGTTGTTTTTCCTGCATGCCCCAAATCGCTTTCCGGCAACACACCGGCCAGCGGTGGCGTAATTAATGCTCCCACGAAAGTAGACAGCACCAGCAACACCAGCAACGGCAGGTGGTGGGTAATGCCCTTTCCGGCATGAGCATGAATTTTTTCTTCGCCATGGAACACAATGAAGATCATACGGAAGGTGTAAATCGAGGTGAGGAATGCCCCAACCAGACCGGCCAGCATCAGGTTCTGGTGACCACTGGCAAGTGCGCCCCACAAGATTTCATCTTTACTGTAGAAACCGGCAGTAATCACAGGCAACGCAGACAACGCCGCGCCCCCCACCAGGAAGCAGACATAAACCAGTGGAATCGACTTACGCAAGCCGCCCATTTTGAAGATGTTCTGTTCGTGGTGGCATGCCAGGATAACGGAACCTGAAGACAGGAACAGTAACGCTTTGAAGAACGCGTGGGTCATCAGGTGGAAAATCGCTGCATCCCAAGCCTGCACCCCAAGCGCCAGGAACATATAACCAATCTGGCTCATGGTTGAATAAGCCAGCACACGTTTGATATCCGTCTGCACCAATGCAGCAAAGCCTGCCAGCACCAGAGTAACCGCACCAACGATACCCACCAGGTGAAGCACTTCTGGCGTCATCAGGAACAGGCCATGGGTACGGGCAATCAAATATACCCCGGCGGTTACCATGGTTGCCGCGTGGATCAGTGCAGAAACTGGGGTTGGGCCCGCCATGGCATCAGCCAGCCATGTTTGCAACGGCAATTGAGCTGATTTACCCACAGCGCCACCCAGCAGCATCAGTGTCGCCCACTGCAACATGGTGTTGCCCGCAGCAAAGTGCTGTGGTGCCAGTTCTACCATTTCACGGAAGTTCAGCGTACCGAGTTCGTTATAGAGAATGAACAGCGCGAAAGCCAGGAATACATCGCCCACACGGGTAACGATAAAGGCTTTCATGGCTGCCGCCCCATTTTTCGAGTCGGTATAATAGAAGCCAATCAGCAGGTAAGAGCACAGACCCACACCTTCCCAACCCAAATACATCAGCATCAGGTTATCGGCCAGCACCAGAATCACCATGCTGGCAATAAACAGGTTGGTATAGGCAAAGAAGCGCGAATAGCCTTCTTCACCGCGCATATACCAGGACGCGAACATATGGATAAGGAAGCCAACCCCTGTCACGACAGACAGCATCGTCAGTGACAGACCATCCAGCACCAGGTTGAAGGCGACGGTAAAGTTACCCACCGACATCCAGGTCCACAACGGTAAAGTAAACGCCTGCTTACCGTGGTTGAAGAAATCCATCCCCGCCCAGGCGGTGACTAAAGCAGCCAGCCCTACCGAGCCAACTCCCACCGTCGCAGACAAGTTTTCTGACCAGCGCCCACGCGAAAAGGCCAGTAATACATAACCAAGCAGTGGCAGGAAAAAAGTTAACCAGAGCAGATTCATCCGCGCATCTCACTTACTGAATCGATATTCAGATTCTGGCGACGACGATGGAGCTGCAACAGCAGCGCCAGACCGATACTGGCTTCCGCCGCAGCAAGGGTAATCGCCAGGATGTACATTACCTGCCCTTCCGGCTGCCCCCAATAACTGCCTGCCACAACAAATGCCAGGGCAGCAGCGTTGATCATTACTTCAAGGCTAATCAGCATAAACAGCAGATTGCGACGAATCATTAGCCCGGTCAGGCCAAGGACAAAGAGAATGGCCGCAAGAATGAGCCCATGTTGTAGCGGTATCATGCGCGTTCCTCCGATTTTCTTGTTGCCATATCGCCAGAGCGGTTACTGATGACTTCGCCCTGGCGCTCTTCACGGCCAATATGGAAGGCAACAACCAGCCCGGCCAGCAATAGCATGGATGCCAGCTCAACAGCCAGAACATACGGGCCAAATAAAGCAATGCCGACCTCTTTGGCATTAATGGCTGTGCCATCGATACCCTGGTCGTTCAGACCCACAATGCCTTTCACGATGACAAACAACAGCACCGCACTCAGGATGCCTGGGCCAATCCACAATTGAGGCTTCAGCCAGGCGCGTTCTTGTTCTACCACCGAGTTGCCGAGGTTAAGCATCATCACCACGAACACGAACAACACCATAATGGCGCCCGCGTAAACGATGATTTCCAGCGCACCAGCAAAGTAAGCGCCCATGGAGAAAAAGACACCGGCAATAGACAACAACGACACAATCAAATACAGCAATGCATGCACCGGATTGGTATGCGTGATCACCCTCAGGGTGGTCAGGATGGCCACAAGGGCGCAAAGATAAAATGAAAATTCCATTCCCGACTCCTTAAGGTAACAGGCTCTTGACGTCGATAGGTTTGGCTTCGTTTTCCGCCTGGCCCTTATCTTTTCCGTCAATTGCCATGCCGGCCATACGATAGAAGTTATATTCCGGGTATTTACCTGGCCCGGAAATCAACAAATCTTCTTTTTCGTACACCAGGTCCTGGCGTTTGAATTCACCCAGTTCAAAATCCGGCGTCAACTGAATCGCAGTTGTAGGGCAAGCCTCTTCACACAGACCGCAAAAGATGCAGCGTGAAAAGTTGATCCGGAAAAACTCCGGATACCAGCGGCCATCTTTCATCTCTGCTTTTTGCAAAGAGATACAACCTACCGGGCAGGCTACCGCACATAAGTTACAGGCAACGCACCGTTCTTCACCATCCGGGTCGCGGGTGAGCACAATACGCCCACGGTAACGTGGTGGCAGATAAACCGGCTCTTCCGGATACATCCGGGTTTCACGCTTAGCAAAAGCGTGTAACCCTATCATCCAGATACTGCGCAGTTGGGTGCCGAAACCAACCACTAATTCTTTCAATGTCATGGTTTATTCACCCCTTAAGATGCCTGCCAGAGGATAACCGCAGCGGTTACCAACAAATTAATCAGAGTCAGTGGCAGACACACTTTCCAGCCAAAGGCCATCACCTGGTCATAACGTGGACGCGGCAGTGCGGCACGAATCAGAATAAACATCATCATGAAGAACGCGGTTTTCAGCGCGAACCAGATGAATGGCGGTAACCAGGGACCATTCCAGCCGCCAAAGAACAGGGTGACAATCAACGCGGAGACCGTCACGATGCCGATGTATTCCCCCACAAAGAACAGACCGAATTTCATTCCGGAATATTCAATATGGTAACCATCCGCCAGTTCCTGTTCTGCTTCCGGTTGGTCAAACGGGTGACGGTGGCATACCGCCACGCCCGCAATCGCAAAGGTAATAAAGCCGAAGAACTGCGGCACAATGTTCCACAAATGCGCCTGGTTGTTCACAATGTCGGTCATATTGAATGAACCCGCCTGTGCAACCACACCCATCAAGGACAGACCGAGGAACACTTCATAACTCAACGTTTGTGCAGAAGCACGCATTGCGCCCAGCAGTGAGTATTTGTTGTTGCTGGACCAGCCAGCAAATAACACTGCATAAACCGCAAGCCCTGCCATCATCAGGAAAAACAGAATCCCGATATTGAGATCAGCCACCACCCATGTAGGGCTGACCGGCACAATTGCGAACGCCAGTAACAATGAAGTGAACGCAATCATTGGTGCCAGGGTAAAAATAACCCGGTCGGAGAAGCGCGGGATCCAGTCCTCTTTAAAGAACATTTTGATCATGTCGGCTGCCAACTGCAGCGACCCGCCCCAACCCACACGGTTTGGCCCGTAACGGTTCTGGAACAGGCCCAGTAAACGGCGTTCACCAAAACTCATGAAGGCACCGCATACCACCACAACCAAAATAATAACCACCGCTTTCAGTACGCTGAAAATGACGGAGAGAACTTCAGGTGTTAGCCAGCTCATGCTTGTGCCTCCTGCAGATTACTCAGTGGTGCACCAGCCAAAACAGGTGCCACACCCGGCATCCCCATCGGCAGGCCAACCTGCCCGGCAGCCAACCCGTCGCTCAACTGAACTGGCAAGCTCAAGGTTTGCCCATCCACAGTAAAGCTTGCAACCGCACCTTCGTTAATGCCAAGGTTTGCGGCATCCGTTGGGTTCAGGCGCAACACGGCAACCGGCATACGTTTTTGGAAAACGGGTGAGCGCTGCGATAACTCATCGCTGCCAAACAGATGATAGTAAGGCGCAACACGCCACTGACCAGCAACCGGAGTGAATGGCTGTGGCACCGTGGTGAACCAGGCAACTTCTTTGTCTGATGGTTCAATCAGGCGTACACCCGGGTCGCCAAAGCGTAAGTGGCCGCCCACTTCGTCCTGGAATTTGTTCCAGGCCTGCGGTGAGTTCCAGCCCGGAGCCCAGGCAAAAGGTACCTGCTGGCGCTGTGCACCAGGTTGGTTGTTCCCTTCCATTGAGAAGGCGAACATGGTGTCCTGGTCTTGTGGCTGGCGAGGTTCATGGACACTGATATTGGCACGCATCGCCGTGCGGCCACTGTAACGATGAGGTTCACGCGCCAGTTTTTGCCCACGGATACGGAAGCTGGCTTCCGGCGCGGCTTCTTTCATACCAGCCAGTTGCGGGAACTTCGCGATACAGGCATCAATGACGTGGTCAAGCTGAGTCCAGTCCACAGCGCGGTTTTCTACCATGCTGTGCAACGAATGCAGCCAGCGCCAGCTTTCCAGCATCACCCAGTCACTGTGATAGTAAGCCGGGTCGAATACCTGGAAGAAACGCTGTGCACGGCCTTCGTTATTCACTACGGTGCCATCGCTTTCTGCGAAACTTGCCGCAGACAAGACCAGATGTGCATGGTCCATAATTTGAGTACGCTGATGGTCAATCACCATCACCAGCGGTGCTTTACTGAGTGCTGCATCCACCCGTGACGCACTGGCGTGGCGGTGCAGATCATTTTCCAGCACAATCACTGCATCAGCACTGCCGCTTTCCAGTTCACTAAGCGCAGTATCAAGCGAACCACCACCCAGCATACCAAGGCCAACACTGTTCACTGAACGTGCTACCAGGGTAATACCAACATCGGCACCGCGATTTTTCAGTGCCGTCGCCACATTTCCTGCTGCTTCCAGCAATGCTTCACTCCCAGCGTTAGTGCCGGAAATAATCAGTGGTTTTTTCGCACCAGCCAGCGCCTGAACAATAACATCTACTTTATTTTTCAGGTCGTTGTCAGTGAGTTCAACGGCAGGTGCTGAGGTATCCAGCGCACTGGCAATAGCAAAGCCAAGGCGCGCCTGATCTTCAACCGGTGCACGGTAAGTCCATGCGGCAATATCATCCAGGCGGGTGCTGTCAACGTTGGTGACAAACAGCGGGTGTTTGGCATGCTGCCCAATGTTGAGGATGGCGGCAATCTGCCAGTCGGCCACTTTTTGTGCCGCTGCCATTTCGCGCGCTTTGCCTTTTACTGCCTGGCGCACAGCCAGTGCAGCACGGGCACCGGTTTGAGTGAGGTCTTCACCCAAAATCAGCACCGCGTCATAGCTTTCAATTTCGCGCAGTGATGGTGTACGAACACCGCCTTCACGCAGAATGCTCAACATGCGTTGCAGGCGGGACTGTTCACCAGCAGCAATACCGGTATAGAAATTATTTTCACCCACCAGTTCACGCAGTGCGAAGTTGCTCTCGACGCTGGCACGCGGCGAGCCAATACCAATTACACGTTTTGACTGGCGCAGAATATCTGCCGCGCCCTGCAAGGCCTGCTCCGCATTAACCGCAATAATATCGTCGCCACGGCGTTGCAATGGCTGGTGAGGGCGGTCTTCGCGGTTGACATAACCGTAACCAAAACGGCCACGGTCACACAGGAAATAATGGTTTACCGAACCGTTGTAACGGTTTTCGATACGGCGCAACTCACCATAGCGCTCACCCGGGCTGGTGTTGCACCCCAGGCTGCACTGCTGGCAAATACTCGGCGCAAACTGCATATCCCATTTACGGTTATAACGCTCTGAGTGAGTTTTGTCGGTAAATACGCCGGTTGGGCACACTTCTACCAGGTTACCGGAAAATTCACTTTCCAGCGTGCCGTCTTCCGGGCGGCCAAAATAGACGTTGTCATGTGCGCCATAAACACCCAGGTCGGTGCCATCAGCATAATCTTTGTAGTAACGGACACAACGGTAGCAGGCGATGCAGCGGTTCATTTCATGGGAAATAAACGGCCCCAGTTCCTGGTTTTTATGTGTACGTTTAGTAAAACGATAACGGCGGAAACTGTGGCCGGTCATCACTGTCATATCCTGAAGGTGGCAGTTCCCCCCTTCTTCGCAAACAGGACAATCGTGCGGGTGGTTGGTCATCAACCATTCCACCACGCTTTCACGAAATTGCTTCGCTTCATCGTCTGCAATTGAAATAAAGGTACCGTCTGACGCTGGTGTCATACAGGACATCACCAGGCGACCACGGGTATCTTCGGCATTTTGGTATTGCTTCACCGCACACTGGCGGCAGGCACCCACACTCCCCAGTGCCGGGTGCCAGCAAAAGTACGGAATATCAAGGCCGAGGGAGAGACATGCCTGCAACAGGTTGTCTGCACCATCTACCTCATACTCTTTGCCGTCTACATGAATCGTTGCCATAGTCAGCATGCTTCCATCAGGCCTGACACACTGTCAGGCGTTAATCAAAATTCGGTTTGCGGCGCTCACCCGCTTGCGGGTTGCGGCTTACCAGCGCGCTTTCAACAGGTTTGGCTGTATCCCGTTTATTAGTCGGGTATTGTTAAAGTCCTGCTGAATACCTGCTTCAAATTCTTCGCGGAAGTATTTAATTGCGCTTTGTAAAGGCTCGACTGCACCCGGCGCATGGGCACAGAAGGTTTTGCCCGGCCCCAGAGAACGGCACAACTGCTCAAGCGTTTCGATATCGCCAGGCTGCCCTTCCCCTTTTTCAATAGCACGCAAGATTTTCACACTCCACGGCAAACCATCGCGGCATGGCGTGCACCAGCCACAGGATTCCCGCGCAAAAAACTCTTCCAGGTTGCGCACCAGGGAAACCATGTTGATTTCGTGGTCGACAGCCATTGCCAGTGCAGTACCCAGGCGGCTTCCCGCCTTGCCAATGCTTTCAAATTCCATTGGCAAATCAAGGTGAGCATCAGTCAGGAAGTCAGTACCTGCGCCACCTGGCTGCCAGGCTTTAAACTTCAGGCCATCACGCATACCACCGGCATAATCTTCAAGAATTTCACGGGCAGTGGTACCAAATGGCAGTTCCCAAACACCGGGGTTTTTTACCCGACCGGAGAAGCCCATCAGTTTGGTGCCATTATCTTTGCTCTTGCCCGCCGAAATGCCCTGATACCATTCAAGGCCATTAGCCAGAATTGCCGGTACATTACACAGGGTTTCGACGTTGTTAACACAAGTCGGCTTACCCCAGACACCAGCACTGGCCGGGAATGGCGGTTTGGAACGCGGGTTAGCACGGCGACCTTCCAGTGAGTTGATCAACGCTGTTTCTTCACCGCAGATATAACGCCCGGCACCGGTATGTACGAACAGCTCAAAATCAAAGCCAGAACCGAGGATATTTTTCCCCAGTAACCCGGCCTCAGTGGCTTCGGCAATGGCGCGGCGTAAATGCTGTGCGGCTTCAATATATTCGCCACGCAGGAAGATGTAGCCACGGTATGCTTTCAGCGCAAATGCCGCGATAAGCATCCCTTCCACCAACAAGTGGGGAAGTTGCTCCATCAGCATACGGTCTTTATAGGTGCCCGGTTCCATTTCATCGGCGTTACACAGCAGGTAACGGATATTCATGGATTCGTCTTTCGGCATCAGGCTCCATTTGAGCCCGGTGAGAAAGCCTGCACCACCACGGCCTTTCAGCCCGGCGTCTTTTACCAGGCTGACGATTTCATCTGGTGCCATTCCTGTCAGTGCTTTACGCGCACCTTCATACCCATTCTTGCTGCGGTATTCATCCAGCCAGACGGGTTGTTTGTCATCACGCATCCGCCAGGTCAGCGGATGGGTTTCGGCAGTACGAATAATCGTCTTCATTTATACTGCTCCAGAAGTTCCGGGATAGCCTCAGGTGTGAGATGGCTGTGGGTATCCTCATCAATCATCATGGTCGGCCCTTTGTCGCAGTTACCCAGACAGCAGGTCGGCAGCAGTGTAAAACGGCCATCGAACGTGGTTTGGCCCGGTTTGATTTCCAGATGTTTTTCAATGGCAGACTGAATACCCTGGTAACCCGTGATATGGCACACCACGCTATCGCAATAGCGAATAACATGGCGGCCAACAGGCTGGCGGAAGATTTGGCTGTAGAATGTCGCCACACCTTCAACATCACTGGCAGGAATACCCAGCAATTCAGCGATTTCGCCAATTGCGCCATCTGGCACCCAGCCACGTTGTTTCTGGACGATTTTCAGCGCTTCAATGGACGCCGCACGCGGGTCTTCATAGTGATGCTTTTCGTGCTCAATCGCCTCACGCTCTGCGGCACTCAGTGCAAAGTCACCCGTTTGGGGTTGTTGATTATCGTGCATAATTAGCGGTCCACATCTGACATAACAAAATCGATACTCCCCAGATACACAATCAGGTCGGAAACCAGACTGCCGCGGATAACCGACGGGATCTGTTGCAAGTGTGCAAAACTTGGCGTACGTACGCGAGTACGGTAGCTCATCGTGCTGCCATCACTTGTCAGGTAGTAACTGTTTATCCCCTTCGTTGCTTCGATCATCTGGAAGGATTCATTGGCCGGCATAACCGGGCCCCAAGAGACCTGCAGGAAGTGGGTGATCAGGGTTTCGATATGTTGCAACGTGCGCTCTTTTGGCGGCGGTGTTGTCAGCGGGTGATCCGCTTTAAACGGCCCTTCCGGCATGTTGTTCAGGCACTGTTCCAGAATGCGCAGACTCTGGCGCAACTCTTCGACTTTGAGCATGACACGGGTATAGCAATCACTCACGCCACCACCAACCGGAACTTCAAAGTCGAAGTTTTCGTATCCGGAGTAAGGGCGGGCTTTACGCACATCGAAATCAATACCGGTAGCACGTAACCCGGCACCGGTTGTGCCCCAGGCCAGTGCTTCTTTCGCACCGTAGGCCGCAACCCCCTGCGAACGCCCTTTCAGGATGGTGTTACGCAACGCGGCTTTTTCATAGCTGGCCAGGCGTTTTGGCATCCAGTCGAGGAATTCACGCAGTAAACGATCCCAGCCGCGTGGCAGGTCGTGCGCCACACCGCCAATACGGAACCAGGCCGGGTGCATACGGAAACCAGTAATCGCTTCAACCAGATCGTAGATTTTCTGGCGGTCAGTAAAGGCGAAGAACACCGGCGTCATCGCACCCACGTCCTGAATAAACGTGGAGATATACAGTAAGTGGCTGTTAATGCGGAACAGCTCAGACAGCATAACGCGAATCACGTTAACGCGGTCAGGTACCGTAATACCGGCAAGTTTTTCTACTGCCAGCACATAAGGCATTTCGTTAACACAACCGCCCAGGTATTCAATACGGTCGGTGTAGGGAATGTAGCTGTGCCATGACTGACGTTCACCCATTTTTTCCGCACCGCGGTGGTGGTAACCAATGTCAGGAACACAGTTAACGATTTCTTCGCCATCGAGCTGCAAAATAATGCGGAACGCACCATGCGCAGATGGGTGGTTCGGCCCGAGGTTCAGGAACATGAAATCTTCATTTTCCGTGCCGCGCTTCATTCCCCACTCTTCGGGTTTGAAGGTCAGCGCTTCCATTTCCAGGTCTTCTTTCTGTTTGGTCAGTTCAAACGGATCAAACTCGGTCGCACGAGCCGGGTAATCTTTACGCAGCGGGTGACCAGACCAGGTTGGTGGCATCAGAATACGGCGCAGGTTTGGGTGACCGCTGAAGGTTATCCCAAACATTTCCCAGGTTTCCCGTTCATACCAGTTGGCATTCGGGAACAGGCTGGTGAATGTAGGCACCGTCATATCATTTTCCACCAGCGCAACTTTCAACATGATGTCGCGGTTACGATCAATGGAAATTAAGTGATAGAAAACGGAGAAATCAGCAGCAGGCAAGCCTTCACGATGGGTTCTGAGGCGCTCATCCATGCCATGCAGATCAAACAGCATGACATAAGGTTGAGGCAGTTTTTTCAGGAAATCGCCAACTTCCAGTAACTGTTCACGCTTCACCCAAACTACCGGTACACCGGTACGTGTTGCCTGCACAGTAAAAGCATCTGGCCCAAAACGGTTACGCAATTCGCCAATGACCGGATCATCCAAGTGATCCCTGGTTTGCCAGACGGGTAAAACCGCCTCTTGCGTGGTTAAATCGGTCATATTGTTCACCATTGCAAATGGTTTTTTGGTGACCGAAATGTGGCGTTGCGCTATTAATTATTGATATGCAAGTAAATGCCACATTTCGCTGTTCTTTTAAATTTCGTCCGGTGTACGCAGGTTTTTCACCGCAATACGCTCACCGCGTTTGCGTTCACGCTCAGATTGCATATTCGCGCGATAAACACCCTGGTCACCAACAACCCAGGACAGTGGGCGGCGTTCTTTTCCAATGGACTCCTGCAACAGCATCAGTGCCTGCATGTAGGCTTCAGGACGCGGCGGGCAACCCGGAATATACACATCGACGGGCAAAAATTTATCCACGCCCTGCACTACCGAGTAAATATCGTACATGCCACCAGAGTTGGCGCAGGCTCCCATGGAGATAACCCATTTGGGTTCGAGCATTTGGTCATACAGGCGTTGAATAACCGGTGCCATTTTAGTGAAGCAGGTACCAGCCACCACCATCAGGTCCGCCTGGCGAGGAGAAGCACGTAATACTTCCGCCCCGAAACGCGCAACGTCATGCACAGCGGTGAAAGAGGTCACCATTTCTACATAACAGCAGGAAAGGCCAAAGTTATACGGCCAAATTGAGTTTTTACGCCCCCAGTTGACCATGTCGTGCAATGCATTTTCCAGTTTGCCCAGATAGACACTGCGATGAACATGTTGCTCCAGGGGATCAGTTACAATCTCCTGTTTTTGAAGGGGGTAACGGTCGTTCTCACCGTTGGGATCTATGCGGGTGAGCGTATAATCCATCTTATTGCCTCGCAGTTAGCGTTGACTAGTGTGGCTGTCAGTTTCCGGGTTAACCATCTGGCGACGGGAACGTGCAGGCGTCCAGTCCAGCGCGCCAATACGCACCAGATAAACCAGACCTGCCAGCAGCACTAAAATGAAAATGGCAGCCTCGACAAACCCCACCCATCCGCTCTCGCGAATCGAGGTTGACCAGGCATAAAGATAGAGTGCTTCAACATCAAAGATGACGAAGAACATGGCGACCAGATAGAACTTCGCTGAGAGGCGCAACCGGGCCGACCCAACGGAATCAATACCCGATTCGAACGGTGTATTTTTGTAACGGGCCCGGGCTCTGCCGCCCAGTAACCAGCCACCAACCAGCATAAAGGCGCACAGGCCTAATGCGACGATAAAGAAAATTGCGAATGCCCAGTGATGAGCGATGATTTCAGTGGATGTCGACATACTCATTGCTTACTCATCAAAAGTGGTAAACCAGCCTCTGCACAGGTTCACAGAGATTCACCACATCGATTCATGGGGAGGAACAGAAAACCCGACATCGGCCGCTATGATTTTCTTATGACCAGCCTGATGCTGTGGTTTTTTACTCCTTTTCATAACCTTTTGTCAACTTTAACAAAAGTATCATCACATTAGTTTACATTTAACTATAAGCATTAACATTTGGTGCTTAAGTAACTACTTTTCCCTGCTAACTGATGAATATTCATACTGTTGAATCGAGTCCGTTCATGATATGGCCTGCGATGTCCCTTTATTCTGGCAGGATTTTCGAGGGATTCCTCTCCCCAAGACTGAGTATTTTCTTGATCTGAGACACGCTTTTGTTAATTTAACCAATAAACCAGCAACAATACCCTGCCAATATTTAACATAGACCCAGATTTTGCTACCTGCACGAAACTATTTAATTTGAGCAAAAAACACACAACAGCCATGTTTTTATAATGGTTTTTATTAGCCGCTGCCAGGCCAGAAAAAAATGATGCGCAAAAAAAAAGCTTTCAAAGCAGAATTTGCCTTAAAAGCTTTTTATTACAAGGACGGATTTTATTCAGGAAGAGAGTTATCCAGCCACTGATTCTCTCTGGTAACCTGTTGTGTGTAGTGCCACGGGTCCTGGTAATCTTTGAGCGTACTGAACAGTGTGTGCACCAATTCATTCTGCTGTGAGGGGTTATAGCATAAGCTGTACTCAGTATCCGGCAATGCTGGCAAACCGTCTGTATCAACCAGCACCCGTAATTCCTGGCTCATCATCTCTACAGGTCTTGCGGTTACACCAAGCCCCGCTTTTACTGCTGCCCGCACCGCTGCTAATGTTGAAGCGACATAGGCAACACGATAATCGACTTGTGCATGATCAAGGTGTTTGAAAATCATATCCCGGTAAGGGCTGGGGTCATCGAGCACCACCAGTGGCACGGGTTCACCTTTAGGAAAAATAAAATCGGCCGAACAATACCAAAGTGTTGGTGAGCGCCGCATCACAAAAGATTCAGCCCATTCCGGTGCTGCGGTAGTCAGAATAAGATCCAGTTTCTGGCTATTCAGCATCTCAACGATATAAGGATTTCTTTTTACACAAATATCCAGAGTAAGTTTCGGATAAACCTGGCTTATTCTGCCCAGTAAAAATGACAGCAATGTGTCAGCCGATTCATCCGATGCTCCCAGCGAGAGATTCCCCTGAATATTACTGAATAACAGTGACATACAAGCTTCGTCATTAAAACGTAATATTTTACGTGCGTAGCCCAGGAGCTGAATACCATGTTCCGTCAGGAGTTTATTACGCCCGTGGCGGACAAATAATTCTTTGCCCACCAATTGTTCCAGGCGCTGCATCTGTTGGCTGACAGCGGATTGTGTACGCGAAACAGCTATAGCAGCCGCAGCAAAGGTATTTAAATCTGCTACGGCAACAAACGTCCTGAGAAGATCGAGGTCAAGGTTTAGTATCGTGCGAGTAGAATTTATCATAATGATTCACTATTTGGGACCCATTAATGAGCTTCCCTTATCTATTGCTATGTGAGTGAAACAACAAAGCAATTCCATTTGAACGTGGCTTCCTGCCAGATAAAAACCCGTCAAGCTTTCACTTCGTAGTTATTTGTGTATTACGAATTTATGAAGCTATCACACTACGGGTAGTGGTAAGATTTTCCTACACCTGCTTCAGGCGCTATTTTGCAATGCTTCCAGTACGTTTCGTTTTTACGACAAAGGTTCCATGTATGAATGCTCTTTCTGCATGGAGGCTGGCTAAATAAAACTGTCACATTAGCTTGCCACTGCTCACTGCGATTATACTGCCATACCAGGCTTAGCACCCTATACAACATACCGATCCCACAGTCATCGTACCAGTGGAAATAATTAAATAAAGGTAATGTTTGTAAAGGCAGTGCTGTATTCCCAGTCAAAACACAACGGTAAAAACTAAAGAGGCCTATAATTACCTGAGTGACTAATCAAACAATAGAAAGACTTTTGCTGAATTCTATTTAGAGATCAACGCATTCATAATAATAATTGCCAATAATAACCAGATGAGTTCTTTTAACGCCTTTTCAAACAATAACCGTAACATATCCAGGTGTTTCTGATAAACAAGATTGAACCCAGCGTGATATCAATTAATTATAATGTGTCAGGCGATTGTGGCTAGTGAGGCGCGTTTTACGCGACTACGCTCAGGGATTGTTAATTACATACATTTCTATAGCGATTAATTAATTTCATTTAACTTTTTGTTTATCCATTTTCCACTATTGCTGTTATTTGATAAACAAAAAACAACATTTACACAATTGTTATTTTTTATCGTTAAAATTTAAAACCATTTAAACAATAAATAACAGCATAAAATACCAACAAAAACCCAATAAACCAAAATATAAAACTATATACAGCAATTCACATGCCACAATAAACCTGCCAAGATTATTATTTATCAATACGTTACATACAAAAAACTGCGTAACAGTGCACAACTGCCCTTCAAAAGTTCAACGCCGAAGAGTACATTGTCGCCAGCGGCCTTCCACGGCAGGAAGCGCCGAAAACAAAGTTAAGGTGTTCCATGTCCCCGATTATTGAAAAATCCAGTAAACTCGATAACGTCTGCTACGACATCCGTGGGCCTGTTCTCAAAGAAGCGAAACGCCTCGAAGAAGAAGGCAACAAAGTTCTCAAGCTTAACATTGGCAACCCTGCCCCATTTGGTTTTGAAGCGCCTGATGAAATATTGGTTGATGTTATCCGCAACCTTCCTACATCCCAGGGCTATTCAGATTCCAAAGGGCTTTATTCCGCCCGTAAAGCCATCATGCAGCACTACCAGCAGCGTGGAATGAGGGATGTCACTGTTGAAGATATCTATATTGGTAATGGGGTATCTGAGCTGATTGTTCAGTCAATGCAGGCATTACTGAACAGCGGCGATGAAATGCTGGTTCCAGCACCTGACTACCCGCTCTGGACGGCAGCTGTCTCACTTTCCAGCGGCAAAGCGGTCCATTACCTGTGTGATGAATCTTCTGACTGGTTCCCGGACCTTGACGATATCCGCGCCAAAATCACTCCGCGGACACGCGGCATTGTGATTATTAACCCCAATAACCCGACGGGCGCTGTGTATTCACTGGATGTTCTCAAAGAAATCGTTGAGATTGCCCGCCAGCATAATCTGGTTATCTTCGCCGATGAGATTTACGACAAAATTCTTTACGACGATGCACAACACCACTCTATAGCCGCACTGGCGCCGGACCTGCTCACGGTCACCTTTAATGGGTTATCAAAAACCTACCGCGTAGCTGGGTTCCGCCAGGGCTGGATGGTGCTGAATGGCCCGAAAAAACACGCTAAAGGTTATATTGAAGGCCTGGAGATGCTGGCGTCAATGCGCCTGTGCGCTAACGTTCCGGCACAACACGCAATTCAGACCGCGCTGGGCGGATACCAGAGTATTAGCGAGTTTATTGTTCCCGGTGGGCGTTTATATGAGCAACGCAACAGAGCGTGGGAATTAATTAACGATATTCCGGGTGTAAGTTGCGTTAAGCCAAATGGCGCGCTGTATATGTTCCCGAAAATCGATGCAAAACGCTTTAATATCCACGATGACCAAAAAATGGTACTGGACTTCTTGTTACAAGAAAAAGTGCTGCTGGTTCAGGGAACCGCATTTAACTGGCCCTGGCCGGACCATGTGCGTATTGTCACCCTGCCGCGGGTAGATGAGCTGGAGCAGGCTGTTGAGAAGTTTGGCCGTTTTCTGGGCCATTACCACCAGTAACCTCCACAAGCCAGAAAGCGTTGCATCTTCTGGTGTGCGGCGACACAATGGCCTTCTTTTGTACAGAAGGTCATTGTGAATCATGAGCCAGAGCCATTTTTTTGCCCACCTCTCCCGCCTCAAGTTAATTAACCGCTGGCCGCTGATGCGCAATGTTCGCACCGAAAATGTGTCAGAGCACAGTTTGCAGGTTGCCATGGTGGCCCACGCACTGGCTGCTATCAAGAACCGTAAGTTCGGTGGAACGCTTAATCAAGAACGCGTTGCACTGCTGGCGATGTACCACGATGCCAGCGAAGTGCTGACCGGCGACCTGCCCACACCAGTAAAATATTTTAACTCGCAAATTGCCCATGAATATAAAGCGATAGAAAAAATCGCCCAGCAAAAACTACTGCAAATGATCCCGGATGAGTTGCAGGATATTTTTACCCCTTTACTAGACGAGCAATACTACAGCGATGATGAAAAACACATCGTCAAGCAAGCTGATGCGCTGTGTGCTTATCTGAAGTGCCTTGAAGAGCTTTCTGCCGGGAACAATGAATTTTTACTGGCGAAAGGCAGGCTCGAGAAGACGCTCAGTGAGCGCCACAGTGAAGAAATGGAATACTTTATGCGGGTTTTTGTACCCAGCTTTCATTTATCCCTTGATGAAATCAGCCAGGATACCCCGCTCTGAATAGTGCGTTACAACGCCCGGTAACAGCTACCGGGCGCAAAATTCGCCATTAAAACGGAAATAGCACAGGCACAAGCACCACGCACACCACCATGACCAGCAACGTAAAGGGAACCCCAATTTTCACAAAGTCACTGAACTGGTAGTTCCCCGGCCCTAATACCAGCGTATTCACTGGCGATGATACTGGCGTCATAAATGCTGCTGATGCAGCCATTGCCACAATCATGGCAAAAGGATACGGCGAAACCCCCATCGATTTGGCCGCAGCCAGCGCGATAGGTGCCATCAGTACCGCTGTAGCCGTATTAGAGATAAATAACCCAATCGCTGCGCACATGACAAACAGACACACCAGCATAATATATGGCCCGTAGCCGCCCCCAACTTCCATCAGGCCTTTCACAATCAAATCCACCCCGCCGGTTTTCTGTAAAGCCAGCGCGAATGGCATCATACCGACAATCAAAATAATGCTGGGCCAGTGAATGGCTTTATAGGCGCTTTGTGCATCAATACAACGAAATTTCCCCATAAGCAGGCAGGCTATGATTGCAGCTATCGTGTTAGGGATTTCATCCGTCAGCATCATGGCAACCATTAACGCCAGGCAAAAAATAGCATGAGGTGCCTGGCTGTGTGCGGGGGAAGCCACACTCTCTTCAACGGGTAAATTCAGCACCAGAAAATCGCGTTTTTTCTGGCCAAGAATGCGAATCAGCTTCCAGTCGCCCACCACCAGCAAGATATCGCCCAACTGCACCGGCTCATCAAGAATATTACCTTCCATTGCTTCTCCGCCACGCCGCAGGCCAACAACATTCAGCCCATAGCGTGAACGAAAGCCTATCTCCCGTATACTTTTTGCCGCCAGTTCTGATTCCGGCAATAACGACACTTCAGCCATGCCGACATCCTGTGCCTGGTCAGAAAAATATTCGCCACGCAAAATCATGGGCTCCAGCATTTGCTCAGCACAAAACTGGCGCAGGTCGACATCAGAAGCAGACATATCTATCAGTAGGACATCACGGTCGCGAAGCTCCGTAACCCCATTAACGTTCACGATAACCCGGCGGAATTTACGCCAGCGTTCAACGCCAATAATATTGGCGCCATAGTGCTCACGCAGTTTTAAGTCATCCAGACGACGCCCCATAAGCGGAGATCCTGGGCGAATAGCCAGGCGACGAGCACGCCCGCTCAGCCGGTAATCTTTTATCAGGTCACGAAAGGTACGGCGCTTCCAGCGCTCTTTATCGCCGTCATCGCTTTCGCCACGAAACGCAAAGCGCACCAGTAGCATATAGAAGATACCCAGCACCAGCACAGCCAGGCCAATGGGCGTTACACTAAAAAACTGAAACCCCTGCAAGCCTTCGCGCAGTAGTTCACTGTTAATAACCAAATTTGGGGGAGTGGCGACTAACGTCATCATGCCGCTGATTAGGCCAGCAAATGCTAGTGGCATCATCAAACGGCTGGGGGGAATTTGCATACGACCGGAAACACTTAGTACGACCGGAATAAAAATTGCGACCACGCCAGTTGAGCTCATAAAAGCGCCCAGCCCGGTAACAGTGAGCATCAGTAACACCAGCATTTTGGTTTCGCTGCTACCCGCCATTTTTACCAACCAGGCACCCAGAGCTGTAGCCACACCCGTGCGCACCAGGCCATCGCCAATAATGAAAAGGGCTGCTATCAGGACCACGTTGGGGTCGCTGAAACCGGAGAGCGCTTCACTTATCGTCAACGTGCCGCTCAGCACAAAAGCAACGATAACCAACAACGCCACCGCATCCATACGAATCTTCCCGGTGGCGAAGAAAAAAACAGCAAAGCCCAGTAAACAAACTACCCAAATCAGTTCGCTGTTCACAACCCATCCTTGTTTGCTGAAGTGAAACGGATATTGCCAGTCCGCTGGCAATACATCAGTGTAAAAAAACGCCCGAAACAAGTTTCAGGCGTTTTAGTGTACAAAAGAAAAGTGCAAAAAATAGCGGGCTAAATCAGGGTTTAGCGTTGTTTTAACTCCACCACGCCAGGCGCGACAACCTCAACCACCAGTTGTTCAAGACTGGTCAGGCAAAAATCGACACTTTCAAGCCCTGGCGCATCGCCTGGTACATTGACAGCCGCCACATGGCAACCCGCAGCCAGACCGGATATCACCCCTGCTGCTGCATCTTCCACCACAAGGCATTCTGATGCGGGCAAACCGAGTAATTTAGCACCAAGTAAGTAAGGATCCGGCTCAGGCTTGCCTTTGCTCACTTGCTCTGCAGTAACAAATACCTTTGGTGTGGGCAAACCGGTTGCGTTATGGCGAACACTGGCAACGGGAACGGAACCTGATGTAACAATGGCCCAGGGGATTTCGTTAGCGTCTAAATACTCCAATAACGCAATGGCTCCTGGTAATGCCGTGATCCCTGTGGTATCCGACGCTTCTAGTGCTTCCAGCGCATAAAATTCCCGCTGAATATCCTCTTCAGAAGCCCCTGCCATAAAATGCCGCAGTGAAGTAATTGCCTGTTTCCCGTGAATAAAATCGAGAATATCCTTATGTGGGATGGAAAACCTGTCGCCCCAACTACACCAGGCCCTTTCGACCGCGGGTAGTGAGTCAACCAGCGTACCATCCAAATCGAACAAAAATCCTTTACACTGCACTACGGTTTCTCCTGTCAGGCATTAATAATCTGATTGATTTCGTTGCTGCTCAGGTGGTACTGACGCGGGCAACTTTGCCAGGTCTTGAGCATACGCATATATTTTTCCCACATTGGCGTTTGGGCATTGAACCCATGTGTACCAGCATCAAAGTGGGTATAACGCCCCTCGGTGTTCACCATAAAACGAACATAGCTTAAGTAACGCGCTTCTGTTGCAGCATCAAAACCGAGGAATATTACGCGGCGCTCATCAATATTTTCCGCATCTTTCAGGTTGCCCCTGGAGACCTGCAACGCATGGTACATTTCCATGATATCGATAATCATGCGGCAAGTTTCTTCAGTTAATTCGCCAAACTCCCGGTCAAGTTCACGCATTTGCAAGCCAAAACCACGCTCAACAATTGTTTGCAGGCGGCGATAACGCTCTGCGTTATCCGGGTCCAGCAGGGTCATCATTTTATATTGGTTAGAAAGAATAAGCCGTTGGGCATTGGTCATTTCCATTTCACAACTCCTGTATCAGGCTAACGCACTGAAATAACTCTGTTAAACCACAAAAAATACCTGCCTTCTTTTATATGCGTAATTAGCCGGGATTACAAATCATCAAGGAATGTTTTGTCCAGTTGTCTGAAAGCACGTTTCAGCGTGTCAGCCAGCGCCTGGTAATCGGGCTTGCCTTCAACGGGTGCCAATGCCTGGCCCGCTTCTTCCAGCTTGCTGCGTACTTCATAGAACCAGTTAAGGATGGAGGGCGGTAACGGCGTGACTGAACGTTTCCCCAGCCACCACAAGCCCTGCATTGGCAAGCTGACGGCAAACAGTGCTGTCGCCACCGCTGGCCCCAACTGGCCGCCAAGTGCGATTTGCCAGGTAAGAGTAAAGACCGCGATGGGTGGCATGAAGCGGATAGCAAACCGGGTGGCGCGAATAATGCGGTTCTCTACGAACACCGGCGCGAGGCGCTTTTCCATGGGCCACGTTTTCGCATAATGCTGCCCCTTACGAAATAGACTGAGGCCACTGACAGAACGTTTTTCGGGTGTGGACATGGTTTCACCTCAACTTCACATATAAAAATTCAAATTTTTGTGCAAAATACCAACTTCCAATGACAAGGTTCAAAATATTTTGTCATTTACTGGTGCGATCAGTTATCCTGTCCCGGCCATGAGGCCGTAGTGGAAAACTGCTGGTTGCCACACTTTCACAAGCGCCAACTCAGGCGAAAAAAAAGTGAAAATGGCATAAACTCATGAATATTTGTTCGTCGTGCCAAAAAACGTTTCGGGCATGACGTTAATCATAAATGTCAGCGTCATCTTGCGCTACGATGAGAGACTCACTGACGTTTTTTTAGCCACGTATCAAATAGTAGGTACTTCCATGTCGAGTAAGTTAGTACTGGTTCTGAACTGCGGTAGCTCCTCACTGAAATTCGCAATCATTGATGCAACTAATGGTGACGAGTACCTCTCTGGTTTAGCGGAATGTTTCCATCTGCCAGAAGCGCGTATCAAATGGAAAATGAGCGGTAATAAAGAAGAAGCAGCACTGGGTGCTGGCGCTGCGCACAGCGAAGCGCTGAGCTTCATCGTTAATACCATTCTGGCACAAAAACCTGAACTTTCTGCCCAGCTGGTCGCAATTGGTCACCGTATTGTTCACGGTGGCGAAAAATACACCAGTTCTGTTGTCATTGATGATACTGTTATTCAGGGTATCAAAGATGCGTCCTCTTTTGCACCTTTGCATAACCCGGCGCACCTGATTGGTATCGCTGAAGCACTGAAATCATTCCCGAATCTGACCAACAAAAACGTTGCCGTTTTCGACACCGCTTTCCATCAGACTATGCCGCAGGAATCTTACCTGTACGCGCTGCCTTACAGTCTGTACAAAGAGCATGGTATTCGTCGTTATGGCGCACACGGCACCAGCCACTTCTATGTAACTCAGGAAGCGGCCAAAATGCTGAACAAGCCGGTTGAAGAACTGAACATCATCACCTGCCATCTGGGCAATGGTGGTTCTGTTTCTGCAATCCGTAACGGGAAATGCGTTGATACCTCTATGGGTCTGACCCCGCTGGAAGGCCTGGTAATGGGTACACGTTCTGGTGATATCGACCCGGCTATCGTGTTCCACCTGCATGACACTCTGGGTATGAGCATTGAAGATATCAACAAGCTACTGACCAAAGAGTCTGGCCTGCTTGGTCTGACTGAAGTGACCAGCGATTGCCGTTATGTTGAAGATAACTACCAAACCAAAGATGACGCAAAACGCGCCATGGACGTTTACTGCCACCGCCTGGCAAAATACATCGGCGCATATACTGCAATGATGGAAGGTCGCCTGGATGGTGTTGTATTCACCGGTGGTATTGGTGAAAACGCCGCAATGGTTCGTGAACTGTCTCTGGCTAAACTGGGCGTTCTGGGCTTTGAAGTTGACCACGAACGTAACCTGGCTGCCCGTTTTGGTAACTCTGGTTTCATCAACAAAGAAGGCACCACTCTCGCGATGGTCATTCCGACCAACGAAGAACTGGTTATTGCGCAAGATGCGCTTCGCCTGACTGCTTAATATCTTCACCGCCAGCCTCCGCTGGCGGTGCTGTTTTAACGACACTCCCAATGCGCCTGCCTACAGGTGCCAGTGTGTAAAGAGGATTCAACGTGTCCCGTACTATTATGCTTATTCCTACCGGAACCAGCGTAGGCCTGACTAGTGTCAGCCTCGGTGTTATCCGTGCTATGGAACGTAAAGGCGTTCGCTTAAGCGTCTTCAAACCTATCGCTCAGCCTCGTACTGGCGGCAACACACCGGATCAAACCACCACTATCGTGCGTGCTAACTCCAACGTGACTGCTGCTGAACCGCTGACTATGCACCATGTAGAATCTTTGCTGTCCAGCAACCAGAAAGACGTGCTGATGGAAGAGATTATTGCCCGCTACCACGAAAACACCAAAGATGCGGAAGTGGTACTGGTTGAAGGCCTGGTACCAACACGTAAACATCAGTTTGCGCAGTCTCTGAACTATGAAATTGCCAAAACCTTGAATGCTGAGATTGTTTTTGTTATGTCTCAGGGTACTGATACTGTTGAGCAAATTCAGGAACGTATCGAGCTGACTCGTAACTCTTTCGGCGGCAGCAAAAATACCAACATCACTGGTGTGATTGTTAACAAACTGAATGCTCCGGTTGATGAACAAGGCCGTACTCGCCCTGACCTGTCTGAAATCTTTGATGATTCAAGTAAAGCCAAAGTAGTCAGCATTGATGCTAAAGTTCTGGCAGAGAAAAGCCCGCTGCCAGTATTGGGCGGTATTCCGTGGAGCTTTGATCTGATTGCGACTCGCGCTATCGACATGGCGAAACACCTGAATGCCACCATCATCAATGAAGGTGACATCAATACCCGTCGTGTGAAATCCGTGACTTTCTGTGCGCGCAGCATTCCTCATATGCTGGAACATTTCCGTCCGGGTTCACTGCTGGTGACTTCTGCTGATCGCCCTGACGTTCTGGTTGCAGCCTGCCTTGCCGCCATGAACGGCGTTGAAATTGGCGCACTGCTGCTGACTGGCGGTTACGAAATGGACGAACGCATTGGTAAACTCTGCGAACGTGCTTTCGCCACTGGTCTGCCAGTATTTATGGTTAGCACCAACACCTGGCAGACTTCTTTAAGCCTGCAGAGCTTCAACCTGGAAGTGCCGGCTGATGACCATGAACGTGTTGAAAAAGTTCAGGAATATGTTGCCAGCCACATCAGCAGCGACTGGGTTGAGTCTCTGACTGCAACGTCTGAACGCAGCCGTCGCCTGTCTCCGCCTGCCTTCCGTTACCAGTTAACTGAACTGGCTCGCAAAGCTGGCAAACGTATCGTGCTGCCAGAAGGTGATGAACCGCGTACCATTAAAGCAGCATCTATCTGTGCTGACCGTGGCATTGCCACCTGTATCCTGTTAGGTAACCCGGAAGAAGTGAACCGTGTTGCAGCCTCTCAGGGTGTAGAACTGGGCGCAGGTATCGAAATCGTTGACCCGGATGTAGTACGTGAAAGCTATGTACCTCGCCTGGTTGAACTGCGTAAAAACAAAGGTATGACCGAAGCGGTTGCCCGCGAACAACTGGAAGACAACGTTGTTCTGGGTACCCTGATGCTGGAACAAGATGAAGTTGATGGTCTGGTATCTGGTGCAGTTCACACCACTGCCAACACCATTCGCCCCCCGCTGCAGTTGATTAAAACTGCACCAGGCAGCTCACTGGTTTCTTCTGTTTTCTTCATGCTGCTGCCGGAACAGGTTTACGTTTACGGTGACTGTGCAATCAACCCGGATCCGACTGCTGAACAACTGGCTGAAATCGCAATTCAGTCTGCTGATTCTGCTATTGCTTTCGGTATTGAACCGCGCGTTGCAATGCTTTCCTACTCTACCGGTAACTCTGGTGCTGGTAGCGATGTTGAGAAAGTTCGTGAAGCAACTCGCCTTGCTCAAGAAAAACGCCCGGATCTGGTTATCGATGGCCCGCTGCAATATGACGCAGCAGTTATGGCTGACGTGGCAAAATCTAAAGCACCGAATTCTCCGGTTGCTGGCCGTGCCACTGTGTTCATCTTCCCGGATCTGAACACCGGTAACACCACCTATAAAGCGGTACAGCGTTCTGCCGACCTGATCTCCATTGGGCCGATGCTGCAAGGTATGCGCAAACCGGTTAACGACTTGTCCCGTGGTGCACTGGTAGACGATATTGTTTACACCATTGCACTGACGGCAATTCAGTCTTCTCAACAGAGTTAATAACTGTTGAAAGCAGTGTTGAAAGGCAGCCCGAAGGCTGCCTTTTTTATTTGATAACAGCCAGCTTTACGCCAACAGATCTTGAGCTGCAGCGACAATATCAGAACAAGTCAGCCCGTATGTGCGCTGCAGAAAGTCTTGCGTGCCAACCTGCCCGTACTGGTCTTTCACGCCGACTCGCCTCAGTGGCACTGGGCACGTTTCGCCCAACACTTCGGCAACTGCCGAGCCCAACCCATTGTGGATGTTGTGGTTTTCACAAGTCACCACCCGGCCGGTTTTTTCCGCATAGTTTTTTACCAACATGCGATCTATAGGTTTCAGAGTAAACATATCAATCACGGCGGCATCCACTCCCTGATGCGCCAAAATAGTTGCTGCATCTAATGCTTCAGCAACCATGATTCCGTTCGCTATCAGCGTAATATCTTTCCCTTCCCGCAGGACATTTCCTTTGCCAATAGTGAATGTGGTTCCTGGCTCATAAATGCGCCGGGCCTGCTTACGAATGGTTCGCACCCAGTAGAACCCATCGAGATTGATAAGCTGGTGCAGAATATCGTTGAACATCACGCTGTCTGTTACTTCCAGCACGATGGCATGAGCCAGCCCACGCACAATGCCCATATCCTCAAATGACATATGCGTGCCCCCATTGTGGCACGCAGTAACCCCGGAATCGGACGCAATCACTTTCACGTTATTGTGCTGGTAATCCAGCGCCATAAACAGCTGGTCAAAACAACGGCGGCTGGCGAATGCCGTAAAGGTATGCACAAAAGGTTTACGCCCGGCCAGAGATAGCCCTGCAGCAGTACCAATCACATTGGCCTCCATAATCCCGCAGTTAATCACATCATGGGGAAATTCGGCCTGCACGGTATCCATTGCCATAGAACTCATCAAATCTGCTTCCAGGGCGATAATGCCACTACTCTGGTTAATTTGCTCACGGACAAAACCGGCATACACTTTGCGCATTTCAATGGTGTCTTTCTCACCCAACGGAGCCAGGTTAATCATGCATCACCTCCAGTTGAGCCAGTTCACACTCAAGCTCTGCGCGCATTTCGGGGGTTAACCGCAAATGATGTGAATTTGGTAAGGCTTCCAGGTATGGCACGCCTTGCCCTTTCTTGCTGTCAAGAATTACCACGCGGGGGGCGTCACCCGGTGAGGATACAGGCTCAACAGCCGCCAGTATTCCGGCAATGTCATCCCCTTTCACCAGAGAAACCACGAAACCAAATGCCCTGAATTTCGCACATAAATCCCCTGGGTTGATGATTTCACTTAGTGGCCCATCCAACTGTTGCTTATTCCAGTCCACAAACAACAGCAAATTATTGAGCTTATGGTGTGCAATAAACTGAAATGCTTCCCAGCATTGCCCTTCATTCAACTCACCATCACCTACGATGCAAAACACCCGATTAGGTTTCCCAGCAAGGCGGTGCGCCAGAGCAATCCCCCCGGCAATAGAAACCCCCTGCCCCAGTGAGCCTGTCGTTGCATCCACACCACGCGTTTTTAACCTGTCCGGGTGGCTTGGCAAGTGGGTACCATTTTCGTTGAGCGTCAGTAACTGCGAAACCGGGAAATAACCTTTCAGTGCCAGCGTACTGTAAAGCGCTGGCCCGGCATGCCCTTTTGATAAGACGAAATAATCCCGCTCCGGCCATTCCGGGCGCTGTGGGTCTGTACGCATAACATCACCGTACAGCACTGCCAATGTTTCAACCACAGACAAACTGCCGCCATAGTGCCCAAAACCTAAGTGATTCAATGCACGTAACGTTTCAATGCGAATTTGCCGGGCAAACGTTGCAATTTCATTTACTGAAGCCATTCGAACCTCCCTGGTTATCGGCCGCACCGCTTACGTGAGATTTCTTTTTCACCAGGTAGTTGAAGGCCACCAGCAAGGCAAACAACGCCACAACCAGGCCCATAATGATGCCCGGAGAAAAATAACGCGCCAGGTTACCCAGCAGAATGCCTATCACGCCAAAATCTGCATCGGAGAATGTCGTATTGGCAAACCCAAGAGCGCCCAGCACAGGTAGTAGCATCACCGGCAAGAAAGTAATCAACAAACCATTTGCAAACGAGCCAAGCATGGCACCACGGCGCCCACCAGTAGCGTTACCAAACACACCCGCAGTGGCTCCAGTAAAGAAATGTGGCACCACTCCGGGCAGGATGAGCACTAACTTAAACTGCCCAAGTAAAAACAACCCCACCAGGCCGCCAAGAAAGCTGAACAAGAAGCCGACCAGTACGGCATTAGGCGCATAGGGATACACGACAGGGCAATCCAGTGCAGGGCGGGCATTGGGTACCAGTTTTTCAGAAAACCCGGTGAACGCCGGTACTATCTCTGCAAGAATTAAACGCACACCTTGCAGAATAATAAAAACCCCTGCTGCGAAGGTAATTGCCTGAATAATGGAGTACACCAGGAAGTGCTGGCCACCACTTAATTGCGTTTCGACATATCCCTGCCCGGCACAAATAGCGAGGATCATGTAAATCACTATCATGGTCAGAGAAATAGAGATGGAGCTGTCACGTAAAAAGCTGAGGTTTTTTGGCAAATTCATCTCTTCCGTTGAGCGTGAACCCTTGCCGCATTTGCTGCCAATCCACCCGGATAACACATAACCCAACGTACCAAAGTGGCCGAAGGCAATTTCATCATTCCCGGTGATCTTTTGCATATAACGTTGAGCCAGCGCCGGGAAAAAGGCCATTACCAGCCCCAGCGTCAATGCGCCAGTAAATACCAGCCCCACACCGTCAAACCCGGCTACAGTGAGAATCACACTAATCATACACGCCATATAAAATGTATGATGACCAGTCAGGAAGATGTATTTCAACCGGGTAAAACGAGCAATGATAATATTTGCCACCATGCCAAAAGCCATGATAAGCGCAGTAGAAGCACCATATTTTTCCAGAGCAATGGAGACAACAGCCTCATTATTAGGAATTATCCCCTGAATGTTAAAAGCATGTTCAAACATCCCCCCAAGAGGATTTAAAGACGTTAATAATACCGATGCACCTCCAGCCAGAACAATAAACCCGAGAATAGTTTTAATTGTTCCTTTTACTGTATCTGAGAATGATTTCTTCTGTGCCAATAACCCGATTAATGCAACGACACCGACCAGCACCGAAGGAACCTTGAGTATATCGACAATAAAACTTAGCATTCCAGTAAGAAACATATCTGCCTCGCTTATATCAGTCTACTAATGGTTTGAAAAATAAGCAGTGAGTTTTGTTTCAAGTTCATTAATATCAATAATATTGTTGATTACTAACAGTTGGTTTTCCGGCACACTGGCACTGTCTGCAATATCTTTCGCCATCACAAACAGGTCTGCAGCCCCAGGCGTTGCGGAGGATAAATCCGCATGTTCAACTTCTGCCTCAACATTAATTTTCTTGAGTACCTTTTTAATATTCATCTCAACCATAAAACTACTGCCGAGGCCTGATCCACATATTGCCATTATCTTCATTATATTTACCTTTTTGTAGCGTACAGGGAAGCTGTCCTGCTCGGACAACAGGAAGTTAATTTTTATATTTGCTATATACAAAACATCAGCCATGTAGCTCTCGGGGGTTTTCAGGTTTTATCCTGATACATACCCGAAGCAACAATGTATTTCACCTACAATCAAAATCACATTTATCGTCTATTTTATCCTTATTAATTTAATAGCGAGAAATAATCTCCTGAATATCCTCAACCAAATTAGCCTGATGCAGTTTCTTTAAATCTTCATCGCATGAAAACAATTCTGCCAGTGCAGATATCATATTGATATGGCTGTGGCTGTCGGGTGCTGCCAACATAATAATCGTTGTTACTGGGTCAAAATCAGTAGAGCCGAATGGTACCCCTTGTTCAAGTTTCAGTAGTGATAACCCCATTCCCTTAGCACCATCCTCTGGCCGGGTATGTGGCATCGCAAGCCCTGGAGCCAGCACATAATACGGCCCCAGCTTTTTATGTTGGGCTATTACCGCCTGCACATAATCAGGAGTAATAACGCCCTCTTTAAGCAGAGGTTCAGCACTCCAGGTTATTGCCTGTTGCCAGTTTTCAGCGCGTTTGTGGCACTGTATGTTCCCGGCATGTAACCACTGTGAAAGCATAATGTGCTCCTGTCCCTTCAGTTATGCGCAAACTTTAGGCAAGCCAACGGGTTCTGACCGTGACAGACATCTCAAAGATAGCGCTATCAAAGGTAACATCACCAATATGTGATAGCGCTATCAAAAAAGGAAAGGTTGCACAAAAAAACAGTATCCGTGCAATGTTACCCCTTATAATACCAGGACAATAACCTACGATTTTTATGTGAGAAAATGGTAAGTGCTACACCTTTAATACAGGAACAAGCATGTCTTTAACCCGAAAAAGACGCAGCACCGGCAAAGTAACCCTTGCCGATGTAGCCCAGTTAGCCGGTGTCGGCACGATGACTGTTTCACGCGCACTGCGTACCCCCGATCAGGTTTCTGACAAATTACGGGAAAAAATCAACGCAGCAATAAACGAACTTGGGTATTTACCGAACCTGGCGGCCAGCGCGCTTGCGTCCGCATCGTCTTATACCATTGCTATGGTGGTACCGAATTTAGCGGAGTCTGGCTGTACAGAAATGTTCGCCGGGTTGCAGCAGGTGTTACAACCCGCGGGCTACCAAATTATGCTGGCGGAATCGCGCCACCGTCTGGAACAGGAAGAAAAATTACTGGAAACCCTGCTCGCCTCCAACCTGGCCGCCGCCATTCTTCTGAGTGTTGAACACAGCGATAATGTCCGCACCTGGCTGGGTAATGCCGGAATCCCTGTGATTGAGATAGGCGCGACTCGGGCAGATCCGATTGATATGAATATCGGCATTGATAACGTTGCCGCTATGTTGGAACTGACCAGTATGCTGATTGAACGCGGCTACCAAAATATTGGCTTGTTGTGCGCAAACCAGGAGCAATGGATTTTCCAACAGCATCTGCAGGGCTGGTATAAGGCTATGTTACGCCACCATATTTCACCGAACAGGGTGATTAACGCAGCGGCAGCCCCCACGTTTTCCACTGGTACGGCGCAATTACCTGAGTTTTTACTTGCCTGGCCGGAACTGGATGCTCTGGTGTGTGTTTCGGATGAGCTGGCCTGTGGTGCATTATATGAATGCCAACGCAGAAGAATTAAGGTACCAGATGACCTGGCGATTGTGGGGTTCGGTGACAGCGATGTTGCAAAAGTATGCCAACCGCCACTGACTACGTTGTCAGTGCCGCACCGCGAAATCGGTATTGAGGCAGGTAAGGCATTACTGGCACGGCTTAACGGAGAAACTCAGCCAAGCCAGAAGCCCATCAAGTCAACATTGTGTATGCGGGAAAGTTGTTAATCAGGGCCTGATGCAGGCCCTTAGGTTCACTGTGCAGCAGAGGAGTCTTCTTCGCCCGAAGCCTCAACCTTTGCAGGCTCATCAGCTTCTGTTTCCGCCGTTTTTCCGGCTGCAGATTTGTTCTCTGCCCCGCCATTACGGCTCATCCACAGTGCCAACGCTTTGAGTGAATCTGGCGTAAATTCATCACACCGTGCGGTAATTTCTTCTGGTAGCATCCAGCACACTTCGCTGACTTCTTCTTCCTGAAGCGCAAATGGCCCATGGGAGACACAACTGAACAACCCGCCCCAAACCCGGCAGTTCTCATCCTCAAAATAGAACTGACCGTGCTCAGCAAAAGGTACACCTGCAATACCCAACTCTTCTTCTGCTTCGCGGCGTGCGGAGTCCAGCAGCACTTCGTCAGCCTGTACAACTCCACCAGCAGTCGCATCCAGCATTCCGGGCATAAAATCTTTAATGTCTGTGCGCCGTTGCACCAGAATTTTGCCCATACCGTCATGTACCACGATATAAGTGGCGCGATGCCGCAACCGCTGCGCGCGCATTTGCGCACGGCTGGCCTGAGCAATCACTTCATTATCTTCGCTGACAATGTCCACCCACTCCGTGCCGGAATTTGAGTCCTGTTCCACTATTGGTAACCTTTTCGTTCAGGCGCTCTATTGGCGCATTTGTTTTGTCGAAATAAATTACGGTGTTATGCAAACCTGTGCAATAACATCGTGATTTACCAGATTATGTACCCGCATCTGTTCCCCATCCAACATCCCATAACTTGCCGGATATCCCCCTTTAGGAATACTCACAGAACCGGGGTTGAACAGAAAAATATCCCCACGCTGTTCCGCAACGGGAATATGCGTATGGCCAAATACCAGTATATCGCTGAGCCCCAGAGGTGGTAGCTTTTCTGGATGATACAGATGCCCGTGAGTCAGAAAAAGACGTTGTTCCGGGAGCAGTACCTGTTGCCAGGGCGCTGTTATTGGAAATGATAACAACATTTGGTCAACTTCGCTGTCGCAGTTACCACGAACCGCAATAACACGTGAAGCCACAGCATTCAGATGTTCGGCGACCTCAGCAGGCGCATAGCCTTCGGGCAATGCGTTACGCGGCCCATGATTGAGCACATCGCCAAGAATTATAAGCCACTGTGCATCACTATCAGCAAAAATATCCAGTACCCGTTGGCAGGCTGGCAGCGCACCATGGATATCTGAGGCAAACATCAATTTCATTACTCACTCCTGTACTTATCGTGCTCAGACAAGCTGAGTGGCGAGCCATAGTGCCAGTACATCAGGCGGTTTGCCTGGCGGAAAGTGCGACATATTGCTGGACGGAGGATCTTTGCCACTGAACTGTGGCATATTCAACCAGTTTTTCCGGCACAGGGTCACCATGCATAATCAGGCGATTAAGCATCAGCGCCAAATCCGTATCAGCAATACACCATTCGCCGAATAAATTGTGCTGCGACGGTTCAATCAAAGAAGATGCCAGGTGTATTAAGCGCTGTGCATCTGCCTCCCCTTGCGGGGTCAACGGGGAGAAATGTTGCCCAGAGAAAATCACTTCAGTAGAGCGCTCCTGGCGCAGGGCTGGTAAATCCGAACGTAACCAGGCCTGAATTTCACGCGCTTTCGCACGCAGCTGTAAATCAACCGGGTAGATCCGCTGCCGGATAGGGGGTGCAAACACCTCTTCGAGGTACTCTGTAATAGCGGATGACTCCGCCAGCACGAACCCATCTACATCCAACACTGGCACACGCTGCGTTATATCAAAACCCACCCAGCCATGCTGGTGATGCTGCCCCGCCCCCAGGTCAATGGTTTTGAGGGTAAATGACAGCCCCTTTTCTTTTAAAGCAACAAATACGGACATGACATAAGGGCTGTGAAAGCGAGCATCGGACCACAGACAAATTGTTGGCTGACTCATGAGTTTCTCCATTCGCATTTACCCATGGAAAAAATACAACGAATTCCGGCACCATTCCAGCAAGCCTGCGTGTAAAGCCAGATTTTCTTCCCGCCACTAAACTTGCGATACAACTCACTGCGCAGTAAAGAAATTTCCTATTTTTATTCCAGTATATACTCCAGATTTGAGCCTCCCATGACGGGATAAGCTCGTGTATTATGAAGTGATAAAGATAATCAGGAGGCACACTTGCATGTCGTATCAGGATGCTATTATTCGAATTAAAAACCTCAGACTACGTACTTTCATTGGTATCAAAGAGGAAGAAATCGCTAACCGTCAGGACATCGTAATTAATATTACACTGTATTACCCGGCAGATAAGGCCCGGCATAGTGAAGATATTAACGATGCACTAAATTACCGAACCATTACCAAGGCGGTTATCCAACATGTTGAGAACCATCGTTTTTCATTATTAGAAAAATTAACTCAGGATGTGCTTGATATCGCACGTCAGCATGACTGGGTCACTTATGCTGAAGTTGAAATCGATAAACTACACGCGTTGCGTTATGCCGATTCAGTTTCTATGAGTATGAGCTGGAAGCGTGATGCCTGATTAATGCTTACTGGAGGGAATATGCAAATTTTGCTGACAGGTGGTACAGGTCTGATTGGGCGTCACCTTATCCCTCCACTGATAGAAATCGGGCACACTATTACCGTGGTGACCCGTTCCCCTGAGCGGGCACGCCAATTGCTCGACCCCAGAGTTACTTTGTGGCAAAGCCTGGATGAACACCCAACGCTTGATGGGTTTGACGCGGTGATTAACCTTGCTGGCGAACCCATTGCCGATAAACGCTGGACAAACGCGCAAAAACAACGCTTGTGTCAAAGCCGTTGGCGCATTACCCAACGCCTGGTTGAAATGATTCATGACAGTAACCAACCTCCCGCTATTTTCCTTTCTGGTTCTGCTGTGGGTTTCTACGGTGATACTGGCGATGAAGTTGTAACTGAAGAAGACACACCTCATAACGAATTTACTCATGAACTTTGTGCCAAATGGGAGGAAATTGCTTTACAAGCGCAAAGCTCTCATACGCGAGTCTGCTTACTCCGCACTGGTGTGGTTCTGGCACCCAATGGAGGAATGCTGAGTAAATTGCTACCTCTTTTTCGGCTGGGGCTTGGTGGTCCGTTAGGTAATGGGCGCCAGTACCTGGCCTGGATTCATATTGGCGATATGGTCAATGCCATTATCTGGTTGCTGGATAACCCGTTACAAGGGCCGTTTAATATGGTGGCACCTTACCCGGTAAGAAATGCCCGGTTTACGCAATTGTTGGGGGAAGCAGTGAAACGCCCGGCAATTTTGCGCGTACCCGCCCGGGTAATTAGCCTGATGATGGGTGAATCCGCCGCACTGGTTCTGGGTGGGCAAAATGCTCTACCCCGCAGGCTGGAACAGGCAGGGTTTGGTTTTCGCTGGTTTCAACTTGAAGATGCTTTACAGGATGTAACCTGAAAAGGCGCGCTTAAGGCTGAACAGACAGCATTATGCGCGCCATACCTGATACAGACCTGTTTATTTCAATGCACCACTCAGGAATTGCTGCAAGCGAGGGCTTTGCGGATTAGTAAACACATCCTCAGGCCGCCCTTCTTCTTCAATTTTCCCTTTGTGCAGGAAGATAACATGGCTGGAAACATGGCGGGCAAATTCCATTTCATGGGTAACGACCACCATGGTTTTCCCCTCTTCAGCCAGTTGCTGCATAATGCGTAGCACTTCGCCCACAAGTTCCGGATCCAGTGCAGAAGTTGGTTCATCAAACAGTAACACTTCTGGCTCCATCGCGAGGGCTCTGGCAATAGAGACACGTTGTTGCTGCCCACCGGACAAATGAACCGGATATTTCGCCTGTGCCCGCTCATCAATACCCACTTTTGCCAGGTAGTTAATGGCTCGTGCTTTTGCTTCGGCTTTACTTAAGCCCAGTACCTGCACGGGCGCTTCCATGACGTTTTCCAGCACAGTCATGTGCCCCCACAGGTTGAAGTGCTGGAATACCATGGTCAGGCGGGTGCGCAGCAGACGCAGTTGATTTTTATTGGCGACTTTCAGTTGACCATCTTTGTCGCGTACTAACGTAATGTTCTCGTTATTAACGATAATCGTGCCTTCGCTGGGTTTTTCCAGGAAGTTAATGCAGCGCAGGAAAGTGCTTTTCCCTGAGCCAGATGAACCAATAATACTGATGACATCACCGGCATTAGCCTTTAATGAGACCCCTTTAAGCACTTCATGCTCACCGTAATGTTTATGCAGATCAGATACGTTTAATTTATTTTCGGCCATAGCTATCACTTAGTGCGTTGAGGCAGGTTTAACATGCTGGAGCCAGCGTTTTTCAGCTTTGCGGAACAAGCTTATCAGGCAGAAAGAAATCACCAGATAAAGCACGGCAGCAATACCGAACGCCGTAAAAGGTTCATAAGTTGCCGAGTTAATATCACGGGCAACTTTGAGCAGGTCTGGCACTGTAGCGGTAAACGCCAGTGCGGTAGAGTGCAGCATCAGAATCACTTCATTGCTGTACGCAGGAAGCGCAATACGCAGCGCAGAAGGCAAAATAATGCAGCGGTATAGCTTAACCGAGGAAAAACCATACGCACGGGCTGCTTCAATTTCCCCATGTGATACTGAGCGAATCGCTCCGGCAAAGATTTCTGTGGTATAGGCACAAGTATTCAGTGTTAGTGCCAGTATTGTACAGTTCAGGCCGCTGCGGAAAAACTCATTGAGCAGCATGTTGCCTTTGACAACTTCCAGCGTGTACATCCCGGAATAGAACACCAGTAACTGTACATACAGCGGTGTACCGCGAAAAATATAGGTAAACAGCCACACCGGAAACGCCACAAATTTATTACTGGAGACGCGGGCTATCGACAGAAACAGTGCCATGATCCCCCCCATCACCACTGAGGCAATGAGCAGCCATAATGTAATGGCGACACCCGTAAAACGGTAACCGTCGGTCCAGAGCAGTTGCTGCCAGTATTCGTGGATAATATCAATCACAAGTCTGCCCTCTTCACGCCCACTGAATAACGGCGTTCCAGCATCAGCAGGACCCCATTTGATACCGTGGTAAACACTAGATATATCAACCCACAAACAATGGCAAAGTAGAATGGCTGCCAGGTGCTCTTACCAGCAAGCTGTGTAGCTTTAACCACATCTTCCAGCCCAAGCAGTGATACCAGTGCGGTTGCTTTCAAAATTACCTGCCAGTTATTACCAATACCCGGCAGAGCAAAACGCATCATCGAGGGGAACAGAATACGGTTGAATATTTGCCAACCAGTGAAACCAAACGCCGTAGCAGCTTCAATTTGGCCTTTGGGAACCGCCAAAAAAGCACCGCGGAAGGTTTCCGTAAAATAGGCACCATAAATGAAGCCCAGCGTGATAATCCCGGCAACCATAGGATCGATATCGATCTGCGCCATACCGAATGCATCAGTTACTGCATTCAGCGCAATTTGCAGACCATAGAAGATCAACAACATCAATACCAGATCAGGAACACCACGAATCAATGTGGTATAGCATTCAAAGAAGAATGCCAGAGGTTTGCTGCCTGAAAGTTTCCCTCCGGCACCAACCAACCCAATAATCACTGACAGGAGTACTGAAGTGATTGCCAATTCGAGGGTGACAATCGCCCCTTGAAAAATAACGTGAGAAAAACCATACAACATGGTGTGTATCCTGCCGTCAGTGTCTTTCCGATACGAACCTGCCCCCGTGGAGCAGGTTGCATCACTGGTGACCGTTAACCACCGTAGACATCAAAATCAAAATATTTCTTCGCCAGCTTGTCGTAAGTACCATCTTTACGCATGTCGGCGAAGGCTTTGTTGAGCGCTTCCCGCAACTCGTTGTCCTCTTTGCGTATTCCCATCCCGGTACCAACACCGAATAGCTTGTCGTCTTTCACAGACGGGCCGCCAAACTGGTAATTTTTCCCTTCTGGCTGCTTCAGGAAACCTTCACTGGCAGCCACTTCATCCTGGAATGCTGCATCGATACGCCCGGCCATCAGGTCAGCGTAAATTGAGTCTTGCCCCTGGTAAGAGACAATTTCAATACCTTTCGGTGCCCAGTATGTGTTGCCATAAGTTTCCTGAACAGTACCCTGCAATACGCCAACACGTTTCCCTTTAAGGGATTCAACCGTTGGCTGAATTGGGGAACCTTTTGCCACCACCAATCGAGAATCAGCCGCGTACAATTTGTCTGTAAAGGCAATCTGCTGCTGGCGTTTTTCTGTAATGGAAAGTGAAGACATGATGGCGTCTATCTTTTTCGCCTTGAGGGAAGGGATCAGTGCATCAAGAGGGCTTTCCACAAAGGTACACTTGGTATGGATTCGTTTACAAAGCTCTTTCGCCAGGTCGATATCAAAACCAACCAGTTCCCCACTCGCACTTTTAGACTCAAAGGGAGCATAGGTTGGGTCGGTCCCAATACGGATACTTTCAGGGAATGCTGCGAACGCTGTGGAAACACTGGAACACAGTAATGCCAGTGAAAGGGCGAAAACCTTCTTATTCATACTCATCCTCAATAGACTGTACTTGTCCTGAATGACAATTTTTGTCAGGGGGTAATAGCAGATTCTGTGCCAGCATGGAAGAAAACGGTGAAGAATAATCTCATTTACCACAATAAGTTATTATTATGGTGAACTGACACCGTAATTCACTCACACCACACTGGTGCATGCAATGCACCAATACAGAACAACAAGGCTTATTGCGCACCCAAAAAGCACATACCTTACCCACTTCCCCGGCCAGCCACAGTTGTGACTGGCCAGACAACAGACTATAGGGTTGGCTTAGTCGCCGTAAACATTGAAATCAAAATATTTCTTAGCCAGTTTGTCGTAAGTACCATCTTTGCGAACTTCATCAAACGCTTTATTAAAGGCCGCTTTCAGGTCTGCATCTTCTTTACGCAGCCCAACACCAGTACCATCACCAAAGTATTTCTTATCTTTTACTGATGGGCCCGCAAAGGCAAAGTCTTTACCAGCGGCTTGTTTCAGGAAACCTTCGCTGGCAGCAACTTCATCCTGAAATGCAGCGTCCAGGCGGCCTGCAACCAGGTCAGAATAGATAAGGTCCTGGGTCTGGTAGGAGATAACATCAACCCCTTCCGGACGCCATTTTTCGTTGGCATACGCTTCCTGGGTGGAACCTTGCAGCACACCCACATGTTTGCCTTTCAGTGAAGCAAGCGTTGGTTTAATCGGCGAGCCTTTGGCGGCGATCAGACGAGAATCCGCTGCATAGAGCTTTTCGGAGAAAGCAATTTCCTGCTGGCGTTTTTCAGTAATGGAAAGTGAAGAAATAATCGCGTCGATTTTTTTTGCTTTCAGGGACGGAATGAGTGCATCAAAATCACTGCTTACCCAGGTGCATTTAGCATGCATTTTGGCACACATTGCATCGCCAAGGTCGATATCAAAGCCCACGAGTTTACCGCTGGCATCCTTAGAAGAGAAAGGGGCGTAAGTTGGGTCAGTGCCAATACGGATATCTTTAGGAATTGCTGCGAAAACACTGCTGGCTGCGGTCAGTCCTAACAGCAAAGACAGTGCAAGAACCTTCTTCTTCATACTTTACCCTCAAGAGTTCAGACGTTTTATGTGATGTGTTGTGTCTTGTAGTGTTGTGTTTTGCATTTTGCACTCTGATTGCTTGCACTTACCGTGCCACTTTTTTAACTCCAGGCATATTTGCCATTTTGTTAAAAAAACGTTGCATCAAAGCCTGCCAATGAAAGATAGCAGCAATGCTTACGAGGAAAAGCTAAATTTGCGTGTTATCAAAGGGTAAATATCGAGGTTTTGATCGCGCCTGCAAAAACGCGCTATAAGTGTGCACAACCTGGGCTTTTGCTCCATCTTAGTGCGCGCGTATTTATTGTCTGGCCTGTAGTAAGCAACCCTGCACTCATTTCGCACTTAACAGGTCACTGTTTACCATAAAAACAAAAGCCCCGGTGCAACAACCTGTGCACCGGGGCCTGAACATAAAGCTGTTATCATCAGCCTTCGTTATGCATTTCCAGACTTTCTACTTCATTCTGGCGCTGAACTGCTTTGGCGTCGTCGTTACGCAACGATTCCAAATACTCGAGGTAGTTATGGTCAACATCTTTCGTGACATAAACACCATTAAACACCGAACATTCGAATTGCTGAATATCTGGGTTCTCAGCACGCACAGCCTCAATCAGATCATTGAGATCCTGGAAAATCAGGCCATCGGCACCGATTAACTCACGGATCTCATCCACTTCACGCCCGTGAGCGATAAGCTCGTTCGCGCTCGGCATATCAATACCGTACACATTTGGGAAGCGAATTTCTGGTGCTGCAGAGGCCAGATAAACTTTTTTCGCCCCTGCTTCACGTGCCATTTCGATAATCTGTTCTGAGGTGGTACCACGCACGATGGAGTCATCCACCAACAGAACATTTTTATCACGGAATTCAGCGCGGTTGGCATTGAGCTTACGGCGCACTGATTTACGGCGTAATTGCTGGCCTGGCATAATAAAAGTACGGCCTACATAGCGGTTTTTCACAAACCCCTGACGGTATGGCTTGTTCAGAATACGGGCCATCTCCAGTGCGATATCACAGGAGGTTTCCGGAATAGGAATCACCACATCAATATCCAGGTCTTCCCATTCACGGGCAATCTTCTCACCCAGCTTAGTCCCCATACCCACGCGAGCGCTGTACACGGAAATTTTATCGATGAAAGAATCCGGGCGAGCAAAGTAAACAAACTCAAACAGGCAAGGATTGCTGGTAGGGTTATCTGCGCACTGGCGGGTAAACAACTGGCCTTTCTCGGTGATGTACACCGCTTCACCCGGCGCGACGTCACGAATGAAATCAAAGCCCAGGGTATCCAGCGCAACACTTTCCGAAGCAACCATGTACTCGGTTCGCCCATCAGCGACATCACGCTTGCCCAGCACCAACGGACGGATCCCGTTAGGATCACGGAACGCTACCATGCCGTGACCAATTATCATCGCAACGCAAGCATACGCACCACGAATCTGGCGGTTAGTTGCTGCAATAGCAGAAAAGATATTATCTGCTTCAAGAGGGTAATGGCGGTAGTTATCCAGTTCGCTGGCAAAAATATTCAGCAGGATTTCAGAATCTGAGGTGGTGTTGATGTGGCGACGTTTTTCTTCGAACAGCTTTTTACGCAACTCATGAGCATTAGTAAGGTTACCGTTATGCGCCAGAGTAATGCCATAAGGGGAATTCACATAAAACGGCTGTGCTTCAGATGCGCTTGAACTGCCAGCAGTCGGGTAACGAACATGGCCAATCCCCATATTGCCCTGCAAACGTTGCATGTGCCGGGCTTCAAATACATCACTCACCAGGCCATTTGCTTTACGCAGGCGAAAACGATTGTTTTCATCAATGGTGATGATGCCTGCGGCATCCTGCCCACGGTGTTGTAACACCGTTAACGCGTCATAAATCGACTGGTTTACCGGCATAACACCGGCGATACCGACAATACCGCACATGTTGTCTTTTCCTCATCATGAACACACAGCCATTAACCCGCCTGAATGCGACAAGCAAGGTCGCCTGTGTGTTCTTTGCCACACCCCCCGATACAATTACCGGGGCAAGAAACTCGACGAGCTTTGCAGATAGTCAAAAAACCACCTGATGATGAAACTGAACTGCGGAACCAATTGCGATTTTTGCCAGTCTTCGCTTTTCGCTATACCCGTGAAGGTATCGAGAAAAAACAGGATAGCGGCAACAATTAATACGCCACGCAGGGCACCAAAGCAGATACCCAGCACCCGGTCTGTACCGGACAGGCCCGTTTTCTGGACCAGCGTACCAATGACATAGTTGACAATAGCACCGACTATCAGCGTCGCGACAAACAAAATGCCAATCGCAATTCCATTTCGCACCAGCTCTTCTTCAAAGCCAGTGAACCAGACTGCCAAATACGTATAGTAATGGCTGGCAACAAAGAAAGCGCACCCCCATGTCACCAACGATAATGCTTCACGTACAAAGCCACGGATAAGGCTTACCAGACAGGAGAAACCTATTACCGCAATAATGGCGTAATCTATCCAGACCATTTCAAGTCCCACGATTAACCGCCCTGACATCCGATTCGGGGCGCATTCTAACAGAAAAAGAAAACGTTTGCGTAGGGATTTCCTTCCCGCGCAAAAATAAAAATGGCGTTGAAAAAACACTCAACGCCACAACCCTGAGCCCGTGTAACGAGCACTTATACAGGCAGGAAGCGTAACACTTCCCCCTGATATTCTTTACCTGCCAAGGTGTTAATGAACGCTGTAATTCATTACCACCCCGTTAAGCCCCGACAAACTGTGTAAGTCCCCAAGAGACGCTTTGAGTTTATCTTTTGAGACTTCCGGGCCTACCAGAATCCGGGTAATTTTCCCCTGTACCGGTGTGGTTGGCGAAGTATAAACACGGTAACCGGAAGCACGTAATTTGCTGACTATTTCATTCACCTTATCAGCATTTTTCAGCGCACCTAACTGAACTACATACGCTTTTCCTTGAGGAACTGGCGTATCATCTTTCACCGGTGTCTTTGGTTGTGCTACAGGTTGCGTGGATGTTTTATCTGTAGTGGTGTGGTGAGTTACAACCGCCTGTGTGTTACGGCCAGAGGCAGAGGAATCCCTTTCAACGGGAATAGCATCCAGCCCGGCACCCGTATTGGCGGGCAAATTTGCCGTATCAATTGATGAATTAGGTGCATTGCTTGCCCTCACCTCTTCAGCGGCGCCCTCTGGTGGCTGAGCTGGAATAGGTTGGCTGGCTGGCGGCAATAAGTCGTTTTCGTCTTTGTCGCCTGCTTTGGGTACTAGCGGAATTGCTGCAAATTCATCCTGGTAATGCTTTTTCTGCCCGTCAAGCAACCCTGGCAGGACAATAACCGCCAGCGCAACCAGCACGACTGTTCCCACTAACCGGTTTTGAAACTTACTTGCCACCCGTAGTCCCCGCGTCCATTTCTTCCATTACATGTGCCACAGTATGGAATGAGCCACATACCAGCACGGTATCTTCTGGCGCTGCATCAGCCATTGCCGCCTGCCAGGCATGAGCAACATCAGGCCAGGTGCTGGCTCCGGAAAGATGCGCCACCAGTGTTTCAGCTGTAGCACCACGCGGCCCTTCCAATGGAGCACAATACCAGCTATCGACCTGTGGTGACAAACATGCCAGCGTACCAGGAATGTCTTTATCATGCAGCATGCCCACCACCGCCAGTACTCGCCCGGTTTTCGGCAGTGCTGCTAACCGGCTGGCAAGATACCCAGCCGCATGTGGGTTATGTGCTACATCGAGAATAACCTGTGGAGATTGAGCCACAATCTGGAAACGACCCGGTAATGTAGCATTACGCAATCCGTCCCGAATATGCTGTTCGGTAACACGCAGGCCACTGGCACGCAATGCCGCCAAAGCTGTCGCAGCATTAGGCTGTGGAACCAGAGGCAGTGGAAGATTAACCAGTTCACCAAACTTATCACTGAAGCGCCAGACGTTTTCACTAACAGAATAGTTCCAGTCTTGCCCGACCCGGCTTAATTGTGCACCTTTCTCCTGAGCCACCTGTGCGATGGTTTCTGGCATGTCAGGCTCACCGACAATCGCCGGTTTTCCTCCACGCAAAATCCCTGCTTTCTCGCGGCCAATGCTCTCGCGATCAGGGCCAAGCCAGTCGGTATGATCCAGCGCAATGCTGGTAATACAACCAACATCGCAGTCAACGATATTCGTCGCATCGAGGCGGCCACCCAGGCCAACTTCTAAAATTGCCACGTCTACCGCCGCCTGTTTAAACAAGTACAGCGCCGATAACGTGCCAAATTCAAAGTAGGTGAGAGAGGTTTCTCCGCGCGCTGTGTCTATTTCCGCAAATGAAGCAGTATGCTGCGCGGCATCCAGCTCCTGCCCCTGAATACGTACACGCTCGGTGTAGCGTATCAAGTGTGGCGAGCTGTAGACACCAACCCGGTAACCGGCTGCAATTAACGTAGTTTCCAGCGTACGGCAGGTTGTACCTTTGCCATTGGTTCCAGCAACGGTAAAGACAAAAGGCGCTGGCTTGCGAACACCCATGATATCCGCGACTTTGGCAACACGTTCAAGCCCCAGATCAATATTTTTTGAGTGAAGATTTTCCAGATAAGAAAGCCACGTTGCCAAAGGCGACGTGGCTTCAAGATGCAATTCGTGTTTCATAAACGCCGTTCTGCATAACTGTATTCAAAAGTAAAACGGGCCACGCGCTGTGCACGCTGCCCGTAGGTCTGTCAGGCTTCTTCGCCTTCATCAGAATCAACCGCTGATGTAACAACAGTGGCTTCATCCGGGTTTGGAGCTGGCTGATTAGTCAGTTTCGCCAGAATTTGTGCCAGTTTAAGGCGCATTTCCGGGCGACGGACAATCATATCTATAGCCCCTTTTTCAATCAGGAACTCACTGCGCTGAAAACCTGGTGGCAGTTTCTCACGCACTGTTTGCTCAATAACACGCGGACCAGCAAAGCCAATCAGTGCTTTTGGTTCGGCAATGTTTAAATCACCGAGCATTGCGAAGCTGGCTGATACACCACCCATAGTTGGGTCGGTCAATACAGAAATATACGGCAAGCCGCGTTCCTGCATTTTTGCCAGTGCAGCACTGGTTTTTGCCATTTGCATCAGCGACATCAGCGCTTCCTGCATACGCGCACCGCCTGATGCGGAAAAACAAACCAGCGGGCAGTTATCTTCCAGAGCCTGTTCAACCGCACGAATAAAGCGGGCACCGACAACCGAGCCCATTGAGCCGCCCATAAAAGCAAACTCAAATGCAACCGCGACAACAGGCATACCAAACAGAGTGCCTTTCATCACCACCAGCGCATCTTTCTCGCCAGTCTCTTTCTGGGCAGTTGCCAGGCGATCTTTGTATTTCTTGGAATCTTTGAACTTCAGCACATCTTTAGGCTCAAGTTCACTTCCCAACTCTACCAGCGAATCTTCATCTAACAGAGTATGCAGGCGTGCACGCGCAGACATGCGCATATGGTGATCACACTTCGGGCACACCTCAAGGTTGCGCTCCAACTCAGCGCGGTACAGCACCTGGCCGCAACTGTCACATTTCGTCCACACCCCTTCCGGGATGTTAGCGCGGCGGGTTGGGGTAATGTTGCTCTTATTGAGAATTCGTTCAATCCAGCTCATTGATGACCTTTCTGCCTGAACCTGGTCGATGCCAGTTTTTCTGTGGGGGCGCATAATGCCATTTTCTCCGCCCACAGACCATAAATGTTGCTCATTAAACCATAACCGGGCCCGACTTTGGATAAAAAAGTGGTCGAACCCCGTAGCTTACTCTTTTATCTGGCGAGCTGCAGCGCGTTTGTGGCGAATAATTTCCACAACACCAGGTAAAACCGACAACACGATAATTGCCACAATCAACAATTTCAGGTTGTCCTGCACTACCGGCAAGTCACCGAACAAGTAACCAGCATAGCTGAACAGCAATACCCACAAGAGTGCGCCAGTGACGTTAAACAATGCAAAATGCCGGTAAGACATGTGCCCCATACCCGCCACAAAGGGAGCAAAAGTCCGCACAATAGGCACAAAACGCGCAAGAATTATCGTTTTACCACCATGACGCTCATAAAACGAATGGGTCTTTTCAAGATAGCTGCGCCGAAAAATCCTGGAGTTCGGGTTGCTGAATAACCGCTCACCAAACACACGCCCAATAGTATAGTTGACTGCATCGCCCAAAATGGCCGCTGCGACCAACAAGACCACCATAATATGCACATTTAAGTCATTACCCGGCAAAGCTGACAGCGCCCCGGCAACAAACAGCAAAGAATCGCCAGGCAGGAATGGTGTCACCACAAGGCCAGTTTCACAAAACAGGATAAGGAATAATATCCCGTAAACCCAGACACCATAGTTGGCTACCAGTTCAGCCAGGTGCACATCAATATGTAAAATAAAATCAATGATAAAGTGGATAAATTCCATAATACGTCCTCAACAGTCCAGGCTCAGAGACGGCAGGAACAAAGGCCCCATAACCGGTTCTGGCAACGCAAACTCAGCAGGATAATCCACTGCGACTAAATATAACCCTTCAGCTTTAGCTGTCGCTGCCGCCAGGGTTCTGTCTTTCGCCGCCAACAACCAGGCTATCCATTCTTCCGGCTGATTACCGCACCCTACTTCAAGCAGGCTGCCGACTATATTTCGTACCATATGATGTACAAAAGCATTGGCTTTAATATCCACCACCAGATACTCGCCATACCGGTTTACCCGAATATGCGACACATTACGCCAGGGTGTACGCGACTGGCACTGTACTGCACGAAACGAGGTGAAATCATTTTCACCTAACAGGCTCTGAGCCGCCCGCTGCATCTTTTCAGCATCCAGCGGTAAATGGTAATGCGACACGCCACGCTGCAAAATAGCCGGACGCAGGCGATTGTTATAAATCACGTAGCGATAACGGCGTGCTGTCGCACTGAAACGTGCATGAAAAGCCTCAGGCACATGTTTCACCCATTTTACTGCGATGTCGCCAGGCAGATTCGCATTAGCACCCAATGTCCATGCTGCATCTTTGCGTTCCGACTGCGTTTCAAAATGCACTACTTGCCCGGTTGCGTGCACACCCGCATCCGTTCTGCCAGCACAGAATACATGGATAGGTTCGTTAGCAACCTGGCTTAATGCTTTTTCCAGATTTTCCTGAACACTACGCACTTCCTGCTGACGCTGCCAGCCATAATACTGGCTGCCATCATACTCAATGCCCAGCGCAATTTTGCTGCGGCTTGTTACCATCACATCGGACATTACCAGAAGTACTCCTGCAGGAGTTTTTCTGCTGTTTTCAGTGCCATTAACGCGCCACCGAAACGGACGTTATCAGCAACAGACCAGAACTGGACTTGTTCGGGCAAACCGTAATCATTGCGCACACAGCCAATAGACAAGTTCACACTGCCAGAGGCATCCGCCACCTGAGTCGGGAAGTCTTGCTCTTCGGACAAAGCAATGTCTTCCTGGCGAGTAAATGCATCACGCGCTTCTTCCGCAGCGAGCGGGCGTAATGCTTCCATTCCTACCATTTGAGCGTGCCCATAAAACACCGGGCTTTGGATGCAGCTGACTGAAATCATCAGCCCTTCGTCCTGCAAGACTTTACGCACCTGATCGACCACCTGACGCTCTTCACGCACACTGCCTTGTGCATCAGGCACCAGAGGTAACATATTGAATGCCAGCTGGCGGCCGAAATGGTCATCATCCTCTAAAGGTAAGCCATTAAGCAGCCGGGCGCTCTGCCCGGCCAGGGCATCCACAGCCACTTTACCGTGAGCAGACGCAGGTAACAGATTTGTTACCTGAAGGCGGGACAGCCCACCCTCTTCAATCAAGGGTTTGACTGCTGAAAGTAACTGGCAGGTCAGGCTGTCTGCCACTGCAACAACATTACGATTACGGTAATCTGCCAGAACAAACGGGTTTACATCCGGTACAACTAAAGGCACATCTGGCTCCAGAGCAAACAAGCTACTGGAGTCAATCACCACACAACCCGCATTAGTTGCTTCTTCAACATACGCAGCCGTTGCTTGTGCACCAGCGACAAAAAACGCCAGTTGAGCCTGCACCCAGTCAAACTCAGCAGCATCCTGTACCTTGAGGGTTTTGCCTGCAAAACGCACGGTGGTACCAGCGCTTTCTGCTGTCGCCAGCAAGTGAAGTTCACCAACAGGGAACTGACGCTCTCCAAGTAACTCAATCAGGGCTTCACCGACCGCGCCGGTCGCCCCGAGGATGGCGATATTCCAACCTTCTGACATAGTGGTTTACTCCAGACAAAATAAAAGCACTCCCTGCCGTAAACAGCAGGGAGCGGTAATAACGATTATTGATGAGGGGAAAATTGCGCGTTAAACCCTAACTTATTCAGTAAGGCCGCTGCATCCTGATCATCGCATTCCACGATTAAGGAAGACCACTCTCTGCGCTCTTTGTAAAATTTGCGCAGCTTGTCAAACTCCCCGGCCTGCCCTGCAACTTTGCGCAGAGGGGCATCATCACGGCGCACATCATACACCAGATGCGCCAGTCTTTTCAGTGCAGTTTGATCGAGTGGTCCATGCAGGAAAACCCGACTGAACTCAGGCGGTGGCAGTAATGAATTCAGCGGCACCGTTTCAGGTTTCCCGATAAATGTGCTAAATGCTTCAAATACTTGCGTGGTACCACGCGCTTTACCTTCCAGGGTATAACCAGCAATATGCGGTGTGCCAATATCCACACGGGCAAGCAGGGCCAGATTCAGCTCTGGCTCGCCTTCCCACACATCCAGGACAGTAAATAATGACTGCCCTTCATTCAGGCAGGACAACAACGCGGCGTTGTCCACCACCGGGCCACGGCAGGCATTAATTAAAATGGTGCCCGGTTTCAACTGACGCAATAACGCTTCATCAGCCAGGTGCCAGGTTTTATAAGGGCCGTCTTTAAACAGCGGCGTATGAAAGGTGAGAATGTCGGCTTCTTGTACCAACGTTTCCAGCGGCAGGAAAGGCTCACTGTCACCCAGGTCAGCACGCGGTGGGTCACACAATAATGTTTTAATCCCCATCGCCTCTAAGCGTTTTTGTAACCGCCCGCCTACATTGCCTACCCCTACAATACCGACTGTCCTGTCTTGCAAAGCAAAACCTTCACGTTCAGCTAACATCAGTAATGCGGAAAAAACATATTCGACAACAGCAATGGCATTGCAGCCTGGAGCGGCTGAAAAACCGATACCCGCGCTGGATAACCATGCGCTATCCACATGGTCAGTACCAGCTGTAGCTGTGCCCACGAATTTCACTGGCGTACCTTCAAGTAACCCGGCGTTGACTTTGGTGACAGAACGCACCATTAACGCATCGGCGCCAGTCAGCTCACCCTCTGGAATAGGGCGACCTGGCACAGACAGAACTTCCCCCAACCGGCTGAACAACGCCTGGGCATAGGGCATATTTTCATCAACGAGGATTTTCACGTTACAGTACCTGTTTATGTGCGGGAAATAACACGTAAGTGTGCCATAATCTTGACCTCAGGCCTATTGTTGTACATGCCGTCTGGCTGCATCGACCCGAAAGATTAAGGATTTGTTATTATGCAACCCATTGTGGGCCATTCACCGCAACCTCCCGGCGAACCGCCAGGCACACCCAAAGTCACGCCACCAGCAGGTGAAGCCCCGCTTTCCACCATTCAGCGCACGGTACTGGAGCGCCTGATAACCCGTATTATTGCGTTGACTCAGCAGCAACCGGCAGAAGTATGGGCCGCAATGAAGCATGATCTCGGGTTGAAAAACACAACACCAATGCAGTCCCGCCACTTTCCGGCGGCAGAGCAAAACCTGAACCAGCGCCTGGCTGGTGCCCAGCAAACCCATGAAACACGCCAGGTACTGCAACAACTGAATAATTTACTTTCGCAAGGCAACAACCGCCAGGCAGTCAGTAATTATATTCGTCAGGAATTTGGTCATACCGCGCTCAGCCAACTCTCGCCAGACCAGCTAAAAACAGTGTTAACGGTATTACAAAAAGGCGAAATTGTGGTTCCGCAACCCACTACACGCCCGGCAACAGAACGGCCGTTATTACCTGCTGAGCATAGTGCGCTCAATCAACTGGTCAGCAAACTTGCCGCCAGTTCGGGTGAATCCGTGAAAACGATTTGGCAGAATCTGGTTGAACTGAGTGGAGCCAAATCCAGTGAACAAATTCCTGCCCGCCATTTCCCGTTGATGGTGACCTGGTTGCAGGCAAGAGAGACACTGGTTCATAACCCAGCCCCCACCCTGCAGGTTATTCAGGCTGCCCTGAAACAGCCGATGGAATCACACGAGTTACAACGGGTAAGCGATACACTGCAACAGCAGTGGCAGGCTACGCCACAGACGGTGTTAACCACAGCTCAGGTTCAGGAAGTTCTCAGCCAAATTTTCTTTATGCGTGCAGAGCGAGGGGCCGTGCAGTTGGATGTCCGCAGTGTTCAACCCATTTATAACCCTTTCATTGCCTTCATTTCTGAGCCACTGAAAGTAATGTCAGCGCGGCCGGGGCTGACATTGTTCGCATTAGTGCTGGTCTTCTGCCTGGTATTATTGGTGCTGTGATGTTTTCCCTGGGCGCAAAGCCAGTGTAATAACAACCATACCAAGTAATGCAGCAATCGCGCCTGCCAGGTACACAGATTCATAGCCCATGGCTGTAGCCAAAATACCAGTCAGAGGTCCGGCAACACAGTAAGCTATGTCCTGGAAAGCAGAATATCCCCCCAGAGCTGTACCACGCGACTGTGGTGGTACACGCTTCACAACTTCCACTCCCAGCGCAGGGAAAATCAGTGAACATCCTGCTCCGGTTAGAGCCGCACCCACTAATGCCATTGTTGCTTCAGGAGCCAACCACAGTAGTAACAAGCCCAAACACTCAACCAGCAACGAAACTAACGCAACGGTGACACTACTATAGCGATCAGGCATCCAGCCAAACAGGATACGCACCAGAACAAAAGCCCCACCAAAACCGCTTAAGGTGAACCCCGCCATCCCCCAGCCACGGGAGGCAAAATAGAGTGTGGTAAAGGTGCCAATTACAGCAAACCCAACCCCTTGCAATGCCAGCGCCAATCCTGCAGGCCAGATACGACCAACCACACTCCATAACGGCTGACGTACTCCGCCGTGAGGTTTAACCCCGGTAACTGAACCATTCAACAACCAGGCAATGGCAGGTAATACCAGCGTAATCACACCCAGTACCACGAATCCCCAGCGCTGAAAAATGGCCAGCCCTAAAGGTGCGCCAATTGCGAGTGCACCATAAATTGCCATCCCATTCCATGACATAACTTTCCCCGAACGGTTTGGACCTAACAGGCCCATTCCCCAGGTCAATGTACCGGTAAGCAGTTGGCTTTCACCAAACCCCAGCGACAGACGCCCCAAGAGTAAAAGACCGTATTTAACTGCCGGGTGAACAGGTAGCAAAGCAGCAAATAACCATGCGAATCCGGCCAGTGCACAGGCAATCATACCTTTCATGGCGGTCTGTTTAGCTCCGTGCTGGTCTGCCATATGTCCGGCGTACCCCCGAGTCAGCACCGTTGCCAGAAACTGAATACCTACAGCAATGCCCACCAGAGTATTGCCATACCCCAGCTCATGATGAACATACAAAGAAATGACTGGCAGCGGCATGCCGATACACAGGTAAGTCAGGAAAACAGCGCAGGTAAGACGAAATAGTGCAAAATCAGGAAAGTCTGTGTGCAGAGATTGATCCGATGAGGATGTCATGAATATGCTCCAGGTAACCAACGGAGCAAGGGTAAGCGGAACAACACATACGCACCTTCCCCCTGGTTTGTCAGGTTGAGTAATGCGTTGGTTCACGTTAAACGCTTACGCAGCTTAGGTAGAAACAAAGCTGTATGGCTTAAGCTTGCCGGAGCAAAAACGAGATGTCAATCACGGTTTTAAATTAGTGGGTGCAAAAATAAAACACGCAATCAGCACGTGAAGCCCCGCTATCCACCATTCAGTAATAGCCATTCGCAAGTGAGTGAGGGATAAATACCGCTTCTGATAGTGCTCAGAAGCGGTATTGAGTAGCTTATCAGAACTGCTTGCGCACCTGCAGAATAACGGTCTGCCCCTGATACTGTTCACCGAGTTGCACGTTATAACGGGCGTTCAGTGTTAGCGTGTCTGATTTGACGAGGGTGGCACCAACAGACAAATCCGCAGTGTCTTCAACAGGCGAGGCACCAAAAGTCGTAAAGTTGGTTTCACCCGCTGTTGCAGCAATATAACTTGCCGTCGTAGTACTGCGTTGTGGGTTGTACTGATGTGTCCATATGGCCTGTACGAACGGTACAACATCACCAAAACCGGTCTGGAATGATTGTTCCAAACGTGCTCCCAAACCACTACGAAGGGCGTTATTGTGGCTACCACCGACTGACAAGGCTGAACCATTTTCGCTATTTTCTTTATATCTATCAATGGTTTGATAACTATAATTCAGACTAGCCAACGGTGTCAGCGTGGTGTTATCAGCTACACTCAGCGGGTAACCAAACTCGGCATTAGTAACATATTGCTGACCATTAAACTTGCCCGATGCCCTGTCTGAGTAACCGGTCATACTCACATTACGCGTAGTGTCATAGCGTTGCTGAGAGGCACTGGCAGACAAATTTACGTACCACGGGTCACCATTGTAACTGGCATAGCCAATCAGCCCCCAGGAATCAACCCCCGTTTTGTTACCGTAAAGATTATCCTGCCCGCGTACCGAGGTGTAGCTATAAGTCAGAGCACCACCCGCACGCCAGGCCTCCCCAACCAGCCGGTCAACGCCCAGCACCATCCCACCGTAATTTGCTTTATAACCGCTGACATTATCCACCATTCCCTGATTAGCATGGCCACCAAATACCTGCCCCCACGCTGACCAGTCGTCAGGCGCATCCCCCGCAGCCAAACCGCTCATGCCATGTGATTGTGCCAGACGTATTGAATCAACCCGCTGACTGACCACATTTACTGCGCCAAAAGTTGCCACTGATGCCGCCTGGCTGGCACTGCTGTTCTGCACAGGAGATAACTGTTCGCCAACACGGTTTGCTTCCTTGGTAGAATCGATAGCCAGTGAGGCGTTATACAAATCCAGTAGCCCTGTGGCTATCCCGGTATAATTCTGCAGCCCGCGCAATGAGGATAATGCATTGTCGGTAGTGGCAAATCCATTACTGGTATTTTCGGGAGTTGAAGTATTGTTATCTCCTCCCTGTGCCGATGGCGTTGATGGCGTTTGAGCACCAAGAGTGACCACCAGATTACTTGTATTACCCGTATCAACCACCGAACCTGTAGTGGTCCCATCATAGGTAGTTATTAGATAATTTAACGAGCTGGCATTAAAACTGGTGCCGTTTTTTGCTGCTGTTACTACCACGTAACGCTGGCCAGTAGCAAAGCGCCAGGTGTTGAGCGACTTAAGTGAAACAGTCGAACCACTACTGATAGTTGCAGTACCACTGACAATCAAACGCCCATAACCCCTGTCAGCGGTGACCCCATTGCTCACTGCCGAGTCGCTAACGCCAAGTAACAATGTTGCAGATGAACTTTGCGCGTAATTTCCGGTGATATTGACGAGATTGTTAACCTGCAACGTCGACCCTGTATTGCGCAGAGTAAAGGAACCGACATTGACGTTATCATTAAGCAGCAAATTACCGGAACTGAAATAGATATCTGATGCGTTGCTTACGATAGTCCCCATGCTGGCACTGTCAATACTACCGCTGGAACCAGTTAGAGTACCGAAATTCGTACCTGTGCCACCGTTAATTATCAACGCTGAAGTACTCAGATTCGAAATATTACCAGCAATAAGGCCACTGTTAGTAACAGGCCCCATCGTGCCAGTTGACGCGTTATAAATAGCATACCCACTGCCAGAAAGGGTACCGCTGTTAACCAACGTTCCCAGAGTGCCGCTATTATTGATAGCCTGAGCCGCAGTGATGGTACTGCTGTTTACCAGGCTGTCGATGGTGCCACTGTTCTGAATACCTGTCGTAGTACCGGAAATCATTCCGGTACTGTTATTAAGTGATGTGATAGTGCCGCTGTTTTGCAGACCGACTGTGGTGCCGGTTATGCTGCCCGTATTCGACAACGTGCCAAGATTGCCCGCACTGGTGATGCCAACACCACCAGTAATTATGCTGCTATTAATCAACGATGTAATCGCGCCATCGTTCTGAATACCTGTT
>NZ_JAIVKM010000005.1 GCF_020523985.1 Mangrovibacter yixingensis
TGTTGTACCGGAAATCGTTCCGGTACTGTTACTAAGTGATGTGATAGTGCCGCTGTTTTGCAGGCCGACTGTGGTGCCGGTTATGCTGCCCGTATTCGACAACGTACCAATATTGCCCGCACTGCTGATGCCAACACCACCAGTAATTATGCTGCTATTAATCAACGATGTAATCGCGCCATCGTTCTGAATACCTGTTGTTGTACCGGAAATCGTTCCGGTACTGTTACTAAGTGATGTGATAGTGCCGCTGTTTTGCAGGCCGACTGTGGTGCCGGTTATGCTGCCCGTATTCGACAACGTACCAATATTGCCCGCGCTGCTGATGCCAACACCACCGGTAATAATGCCGCTATTAATGAGCGACATAATGTCAGTGTTGTTCTGAATACCTGCGGTATTACCGGATATTGTGGCTCCGGTATTATTGGTTAGCGATAAAATAGTACCGTTGTTGAGGAGGCCAACAGTATCACTAAGCATTGCGGTATTATTAATAGCGACAAGGCTATTACTGGTGTTTTCCAGGGCCGCAAATGATGTACCACTAAGCAGCCCACTATTAGTTAATGTTCCTGCTAACGCAGATGCAGTTAATGCTGCGGCACTCGATGAACTAAGTGTGCCATTGCTAGTCAGTGTCATATTCCCACCAGACCAGTTAACGCATCCGGTGGACCCTACCACAGTGACCGTGCCACCCACATTTATACAAGATGCATAGGCTTCTGTAGTTGACATCAATGCGATAGCAGACCCCAGAGACAAGCCAAGAACCTTACGTCTGTCGAGTTGTGTTGTATCGGCAGGACTTTTTCTGTATTTACTCATTCCATACCTTATTATTTATTATATTTTTTCAGATTAAGCGCATTGCATTTAATGCAAATTGCAATAAACAACCACTACATAAATCATCATAGTTTATGTTCATAGCGATACAAATAGCTTAAGCACCGGTATTAATTTTTTTTCTTATCTCCATCCTTAACACAAATTAATGACAAACCGAGCCTGGCCAATAATTACAATTCGCTGAAAAAAAAGACCATATAGAATTATATTAAGAGATTTCTGCCATAGCTGCTAAACATGACTTCCCCTACCAGGAAGATAAATCAGGTAAAAGTGGCAAGAATTACGCGCTCGGGTCTCTAGTGTTTTTCGTGCGTAATGGAAGCCCCCGCGTCATTAACTGCACTCTTTAACTCTCTTAAAGCCACAGCAACATTTCGCAGAACGATTTCCCATTGCCCTGGGGCAGGTTGGCGGAACAAACGCATAGCAGGATACCAGGGAGAATCCTCACGTTGCATTAACCAGCGCCAGTCATTCAGAAAAGGCAACAGTACCCAGGCTGGGCAGCCAAGCGCACCAGCCAGGTGAACCGGCGAAGAGTCTACAGAAACCAGGGTATCTACCATACTAAGGATAGCGGCCGTATCATCGAAATCATGGATTTCATCACTCAACGACAACAACGACATACCCGGTGGCGGTGTCACAGCCTGCTCTGCCGCGGGCCCTTTCTGCAGCGCCAGAAAAGTAATACCCTCCAGAGCCAACGGTGCCAGGTCAGCCAATATAAGTGAACGACGCTTATCATTGGCATGAGTGGGGCTCCCTGCCCACACCAACCCCACTAACGGACGTGGCAGGCCAGCAAGCCGTGCCCGCCATTTTTCCACGCGCTCAGGATTGGCGAACAAATAAGGCATTCTTCCCGGTAGTTGCGACAGTTGCAGACCGAGTGCCGCAGGCAGACTCATCAGTTCGCAGTGAAAATCGAAAGGGGGAGGAAGTGTTCCCCGTGCTATCAATTGGTTATACCCTCTTACTCTTCGTGCCAGGCTACTGGCTTCCTGGTTTACCTCCAGCACGATATGAGCCCCACTGCGTTCCTGAGCCTGCTCTACCAGCCGCAAAAACTGGAAAGTATCGCCATAACCTTGTTCATCGTGGATCAACAATGTCTTCCCTTTTACAGACTGCCCTTCCCAGCGCGGTTTTTGCATATGCCGCTCAAACATGCGGGTATGGTCAAGCTTGTAGCGAAAACGGTACTCACGCCAGCCGCGTGTAAACTCGCCTTGTAGCAGCAGCATCTCGGACAAGTCGAAGCGCGCACTCATATCGCCAGGCACTGTTTGCACAATCATGTCCATAACCTGAGTTGCAGCGGCGAATTTTCCTTGCTGGCGAAATGCCGTATACAACTGACGCCACAAGGGGACAGGCCCAGTACCGGAGGCCAGCGTCTGACACAACATCACCTCTGCTTCGGCCCAGCACTCAGCCTTCAGGAGTGCATCAACCTGCTGCCAGACTGCGTTAAGATCTCTCTGTTCCGGGTTCATTTTTGTTTAACACCGAGCACGTCCAGGAGTGGGCCGAGGTGTTCGGCGTGCCTGTGCCAGCGCCCCCGGGAAGATGTATAGATGGGTTGGCGCACCTGGGCCACGCTTGCCGTGCGCACAATACGCCGCGTTTCGTAGAATGCCAGACAGGCGCCATCCCAGGGAAGATTAATGAAGTCAATCAGGCGCCGCGCCTGGCTTTCCAGATCGTCAACTACCGCTTCATAATCAACTTCAATAAAACATTCCTGTGGCAATATCTGGCGAAAATGAGCCATCAGAGTCTGGTAGTCGAGATAAAACTGCCCAAGCTCATCCAGTTGGTAAGCAAATAACTGTTCACCGGAAAAAAGTTTGCTGTAACAGGAAAGGCACGTATCGACAGGATCACGGCGGCAGTGGATGATACGTGCACCTGGCAGCAGCAGTGGAATCAACCCTGCATAGAGGAAGTTTCCTGGCAGTTTGTCTATCACTCTCGGTGCATCTGGTGCAAGGTTATCTATCTGCTCAAGATAGTCTGCCGCAATATTAATAAATTGGGTATTGCTCCAATTCGTTACTGCATCCGGGAAGCGCCCCACACGCTCTACTGCCCTACCTAGCGCGCCTAATTCGCCAGCACCGTAGACATCAGGATGTGATGAGAGAATCTGTTCAACCAGAGTGGTACCGGAGCGTGGCATCCCGATGATAAAAACAGGGCGGTCAGAAGCCACTCCAGCTCCTTTGAATCGTTCCATTAATGCCGGAGTGAAAACGTCAGCAACACTTTTCATCCAGGTGCTAATCTGTTCGGCATCATAACTAAAAGTAGCCCGTTTAAAAGCATTACCCCGGTCAAGATGGGAAAATGCACGCTCCGAATTTCGGCAATCCAGGTACGCTTTACCCAGCGAGAAATGCAGTAGCATTTGTTCATTCAGCGGAAGCGCTGGCTCACGCGCCAACGCATTTTCCATAACATCGATGTCAGGATCGCCTGACTGATAGAATTTATTATCACATCGCGCAGCCAACACCCGATGTGAATCAGGAAAACGTTTCAGTGCCTGTTCAAACACTGTATCTGCTGCTTCTTTGTTCCCTATTTCCATCAGTAAAACGGCTCGTGCAACAAGAGCTTCTTCGGCGACCGTACCGGGTAATTCCGCCGCATGGTTATAGGCTTGTTCCGCCTCTTCATACTGCCCAAGCCCTTGTAACGCTTTACCCAAAACCTTATGCGTATTCGCATTGCCCGGTACAATAGCCAGTGACTTTTGAGCAACAGCAACTGCTTCCTGATAACGTTCATCGGCAATCATAATTTGGGCGAGTGCTGTTAGCCCACCCACATGTTGTGGCGAAAATTCCAATAGTGAATTGACCCAATGGCGAGCATCAGCATAACGCATACGCGACAACTCGATATTCGCCAGGTTTAAATACGCATCCGCCAGTTGCGGGTTGATATCTAGCGCCTTGCGGGCAGAAGCCACTGCATCATCAATACAACCGAGGTCACTTAACAGCAAAGTGAGGTTGCTATACACCTCAGCATATTCGGGACGCAACACCAAAGCTCGCTGGTAGCATTCCTGTGCACGAGGCAAATCGCCAAGACGTTGATAAGTATTGGCCAGGTTGTTATGCGCTTCAGCGTTATCCGGTTGTAATGATACAACATATTCCAGGCACTCCAGGCTGGCCGTGAATTTTCCGGCCTCCTGCAGAATGATGCCAAGGTTACTCCAGGCCACAACAAGTTCGGGTTCTTGTTCCACTGCTCTCCGTGCGGCTTGCTCGGCATCCATCAGCAAACCTTTCTGGCGATAAAGCTCGGCCAGGTTGCTATAGATTATTGCCGGAGCGCCAGGGGACTGGCAGGCTTTACGTATATAGTCGATAGCCTTGTCCGGCATACCGTAGGCATGCATCATAAGGCCCAAGAGATTAAGGGCATCGTGCTGTAATGGTGCGACTTCCAGCACCTGCAGGCAAAGCTGCTCTGCCTGTGCGGCCTGCCCGGCATTCCAGTGAGCATTCGCCAGCTCCAGGGCCTGAAGAACCGTCAATTGTTGCGAATCAACAGGGTTGCTATTACTCAAAATATTCCTCGGTCATAAAGGCCCCACTGGCTGGATTGTGTCTGTAAGCAGCAGGTTATTACCCGGACGCTTCAACGTGGAACACAGTCTGAATTGGACGCCATTCTGGATGGTGTCCAATAATTATTGGTAATATCTTCGTCCTCAGAATAGGTGACGCAAAAATAGAGTGCAACATCTGTTTGTTCAGTTTGAAAGCCTGCCGATAATCACTTATGTGCATGAATGAGAAATGCTCATGGCTGCTTTAACTGGTTATTAGTAATAATTAAAGAAAACGTGACAGCAAGACGATCTTGCAGACATCAGATTACTTTTTCTTATTGTTAGCCAATTAATTATTAGCCAACTGATACCCTTTTTATTCTTAAAACAAGATAGCCTTGAATTTATTGTGTCAGTATCACTGCTAACCGTTTATACAATCTAACAGAGTGTAACCCTGCATGTGTTTAGCATCCCTGAGAAAAAAAGCGAGATTAATCACAGTCAGAATAAACGGGGCAATAGCATTTTGGCGCGGAACAGGTTGTTCAGAGAAAGGCAGGAAATTACGAGAGAGTATTGCAGAAAAAATGATACGCATCGTAAAAATAGTAAGGCTACAAAATAAAGGGGCAGTCACCCGCCCCTTATGCAAAAGACCTTAAAACGTCTTCATTTGCTGTATTTACGCATTACCAGTGTGGCGTTGGTGCCACCAAAACCGAAGCTGTTAGACATAACAGTCGTCAGGTCGCGCTCAACAGGCTCAGTGACAATGTTCATGCCTTCAGCCAGCGGATCACGTTCGTCGATGTTAATGCTTGGCGCGATAAAGCTGTGTTCCAGCATCAGCAGGCTGTAAATTGCTTCCTGAACCCCTGCCGCACCCAGTGAGTGACCGGTCATGGCTTTAGTAGCAGACAGCGCAGGCGTGTTATCGCCAAACACTTCACGAATCGCACCCAGTTCTTTTACATCACCAACTGGAGTAGACGTACCATGAGTATTCAGGTAATCGATAGGTGTATCTACACCATCCATTGCCATTCTCATGCAACGTGCTGCACCTTCGCCAGACGGAGCAACCATATCTGCACCATCAGACGTTGCGCCGTAACCAACGATTTCTGCATAGATATGAGCACCACGAGCCAGAGCATGCTCCAGTTCTTCAACCACGACCATACCGCCACCGCCCGCGATAACAAAACCATCACGGTGAGTATCATAAGTACGGGAAGCTTTTTCCGGCGTCTCATTGTATTTGGTAGACAGCGCGCCCATGGCATCGAACTCACAAGCCAGTTCCCAGCACAGCTCTTCACCGCCGCCAGCGAACACGATGTCTTGCTTACCGAGCTGAATTTGCTCAACCGCATTACCAATACAGTGTGCTGATGTTGCACAGGCGGAGCTGATAGAGTAGTTCACGCCATGAATTTTGAATGGCGTAGCCAGGCAGGCAGAAACACCAGAGGCCATGGCTTTGGTAACAACGTAGGGGCCAACAGCTTTCAGACCACGAGGGCTGCGCATGGCATCTGCACCAAAGACCTGGAATTTTGGCGAACCGCCACCAGAACCAGCAATCAGCCCAACGCGTGGGTTGTTTTGGTAAACTTCGTCAGCCAGTTTGGCATCTTTAATTGCCTCATCCATGGACAAGTAAGCATAAATAGAGGCGTCACTCATAAAGCGAACGACCTTGCGATCGATTAAGCCTGTGGTATCCAGCTTGACATTACCCCACACGTGGCTACGCATACCGGAATCTTTCAGTTCTTGAGAGAAAGTGATCCCTGAGCGCCCTTCACGCAGAGATGCCAGGACTTCCTGCTGGTTATTACCGATGCTGGAAACGATACCCAGGCCAGTAATCACTGCACGTTTCATTCAATACCTCTTTCACTGCATATTTTAGATTTCGTGTCGCACAATAGCGTACAGTTGTACGCCGAACAAGTCCGATCAGCCATTTTATGCAGATAATTTGCGCCAGCTCAGACTAACCCTTAAGATCGTGGCACACCGTGTTATACGAGCAACTTACGTGAAACAAAACTGTATACAAACTGCCACACTGGACTTCAATGCTGAGGGTACACCTGTTTCCCGACAATTTGATGACGTCTACTTTTCAAATGACAATGGGCTGGAAGAAACTCGCTACGTTTTCCTCGATGGAAATAAGCTGAAAGACCGGTTTTTCAACCACCAGGAACCTGTTTTTGTGGTGGCTGAAAGCGGTTTTGGGACCGGGTTGAATTTTCTGGCACTGTGGGAACAATTCGCGCTCTTCCATGCCGGCAACCCGCAGGCCGGGCTACAGCGGCTGCACTTTATTAGTTTTGAAAAATTCCCGTTACGCCTGGACGACCTCACCAAAGCTCACCAACAGTGGCCACAGTTGGCTACATTCGCCACCCAATTGCAGGCGCAATGGCCTGATGCGGTTGCTGGCTGCCACCGCCTGGTTCTGGATAATGGGCGTGTAACAGTAGATTTATGGTTTGGCGATATTAATACCAGCCTCACCCAACTTGACTGCACCCTGAATCAGCGAATTGATGCCTGGTTTCTGGATGGCTTTGCCCCTTCACGTAACCCTGATATGTGGAATCAGGCATTGTTTGACGGAATGGCTCGCCTGGCAAAACCCGGTGGAACCATGGCGACATTCACCTCTGCAGGTTTTGTTCGCCGTGGGTTACAACAGGCGGGTTTTCAGGTTGAAAAGTGCAAGGGCTTTGGCCGCAAGCGGGAAATGCTAACCGGGGTGCGAAATGAAGCGTCCAGTACGCCACTCACAGCGCCATGGTATACGCGCCAGGCAGCAAGTGGCAGGGAAACGGCCATCATAGGTGGTGGTATCGCCAGTGCATTATTAAGCCTTGCGTTATTACAACGTGGCTGGGATGTGACCCTGTACTGCGCCGATAGCGCGCCAGCACAAGGTGCATCAGGCAACCGCCAGGGTGCTCTGTATCCCCTTCTTAACCAGCATGACCCGGCGCTGGCAGCTTTTTTTCCGCACGCTTTTGGGTTCGCTCGGCGGTTGTATGACCGCCTGCCAGCCACATTCGCCCACGACTGGTGTGGTGTTACTCAGCTGGCCTGGAACGAAAAAAGTGCCGATAAACTGGCAAAGATGCTGGATATGCCACTACCAGAAACACTGATTCATGCAGTCAGCAAAGAAGCGATGCTGGCAACCTGTGGCGTTGAAACTGGCGTTTCCGGTATTTGTTTTCCGCAAGGTGGCTGGCTTTGCCCAGAAACGCTCACCAGCCTGGTCATTACACTGGCCTGTGAACAAGGCCTGAAAGTGCATTATAACCAACAGGCCATGAACCTGAGCCAGAGTGATACAGGCTGGGAGATTCACTTCGCCAGTGGCCTGGCTGCGCAGCATTGCAGCCTGGTACTGGCAAATGGCCACAATATCACCCAGTTTGAACAAACGGCTCATATCCCTGCCTACCCGGTTGCCGGCCAGGTAAGCCATATTCCCACCACACCAGGGTTAGGTGCACTGAAACAAGTGCTGTGTTATGACGGTTACCTGACACCCGTTGACCCTGTTCGCGGGCAACACTGCATTGGTGCCAGTTACCATCGGGGCCATACAGAAACAGCCTACAGCGAAGAAGACCAGGTTCATAACCGGCAACGGCTGGTTGATTGCCTGCCACAAGCAGCATGGGCGCATGAAGTCGATACCAGCGCAGGTGATGCAAGATGTGGGGTGCGCTGCGCTACCCGTGATCATATCCCGATGGTTGGCAATGTTCCGGACTACAGCGCATTTATGAATGATTATGTCCACCAGTCACCGGAAGAAATTGCCTCAGCACAGTGCTTGCTGCCGGTTCACCCAAACTTGTTTATGCTCGGTGCTCTGGGTTCACGTGGGTTATGTAGCGCTCCCCTGGTAGCAGAGATACTGGCAGCACAAATGAGTGCGGAGCCATTACCATCGGACAGGGAAACACTGGCAGCCATGACACCGTCCAGGTTATGGGTGCGTAAGTGGCTAAAAGGCAGGAAAATAGAGAAATAACCGGAAGAATTATGCCCGGCGTACCCGCCGGGCTGCCTGCATTATGCTATGGCCTGATTCCATAGTTTGTCCCACATTTCCAGAACCAGCACCTGGTCTGGTGGTGACAGTTCCCCAGCGCTGATGGCTTTTTCAAGGCTATGGCCAACATGCTGATACACACGTTCAAAGGAGTGGTCATCACCTTGCTCAACTTCGGCAATCGCCAGGGTCAGGTGCCCACGCAAATAGCCGCTGGCAAACAATTCGTCGTCAGAGGCATGCTCGACCATGCCATCAATTAAACCCAGAATGCGTGCTTCAAACGCTTCAATCATATGTCTCTCCTGCTTGGTATGGCGCTCAGCACAAATCTTCGGGCCATGGAAAAGATTCTGCCGTAAAGGGTGCAGAATGATAATACTGTTGTAAGGCAGCAATAAAACGCGCCGGGCGTGAGGGTACACCTGCAGATAACCAGTGCATCACCTGCTGGTGAACCCGCCGCTGGAACACAATACGGTCAGGCTCAAAATCACCACTGAGGTTGTCGCAACTGACATTAAATGCAAAACCGGCAGCAACACAGAACATCCATTCCAGCGCCTGCGGTTTCACTTCCACATCTTCGAACTGGTGCTGTGTTGCTTCATCGCGCCCATCCGGGCAATACCAGTAACCAAAATCAACCAGTTTACGCCGCTCGTCACCGGCAATACACCAGTGGGCAATTTCGTGCAGAGCACTGGCATAGTAACCGTGGGCAAAAACAACGCGATGGTAAGGGGCTTCGCTGTCTGCAGGCAAATAAATGGGTTCGTCATCGCCTTTAACCAGGCGCGTATTGTAATCTTCGGCGAAACAACCATTAAAAATCTCAATCAGTTGTTCGTAGTGATGTGTTTCCATTACTTCCATTACTGCATACCTAACCAGTGAAGAATTGTTTGCCCGTGGCTGTCGAACAGTAATTTGGCGCTCATAACCGCCGACACCACCACAATCATGGGGCGAATCAGTTTGTGGCCTTTACTCAGCACCAGGCGTGAGCCCATACGAGCACCGCAAAACTGCCCGGCCATCATGACAAACCCGGTACCCCATACCACTTTGCCGCCAATAATAAACAACAGTAACCCGCCAAGGTTAGAAGTGGCATTGAGCAATTTCGCATGAGCTGTAGCTTTGGCAAGGTTAAAACCAGCCAGGGCAACAAACGCTAACGCATAAAATGAGCCTGCTCCGGGGCCAAAAAAGCCATCATAAAACCCCACACATCCACCAGCGACCAGGGCAAAAGGCAGCCCGTACAAACGGCGTTGCCTGTCTGCTTCGCCAAGACGTGGCATTAACAAAAAATATAAGCCAATGGCAATGACCAGTATGGGCAGGATCTGGCGCAGAATGTCGGCATGCATATGCTGCACCAGTAATGCGCCAGATGTGGCGCCAATGAACGTCATCAACACATTCAATTTTTGGTCGGCGAGGCTCACTACTTTGCGGCGAATAAAATAGAGTGAAGATGAAACTGAGCCACCACAAGCCTGCAACTTATTCGTTGCCAGCGCCTGAGCCGGTGGCAAGCCAGCGGCCAGTAACGCAGGAACAGTCAACAACCCGCCGCCACCTGCCAAAGAATCAATAAAACCAGCGAGCATTGCGACAAAAAATAACACCACCAGCACCAGTGGTGAAACCATGAACCACTCCATGTACTTGTCCTTTATAGCATTTTTTTATCCAGCAATGCCTGGCAGGATGCAGGTATTGGAGGTGGTGTTTTTTTGCCGGGTTTCACAGCACCTGGTTTAGGCGGCTCAAACCAACTTTGTAGTTCCGCACCACAGCCATCACCAGGTGGTGGTGGTGCCTGGTCAATGCACTCAAGGCTACCTGCCGGGCAGTTCAGGCGTACATGCATATGTGCCCGGTGAGCAAACCAGGGGCGCACTTTGCGCAACCAGGTGCGGTCAGTGCCAGCGGTTTCACACAATTTTTCTTTGATTGCCGGGTTTACAAAAATCCGGGCGACATCGCTGTCTTCGGCCGCCAGTTTTATCAACTGCCCGATTTCCGGCTGCCAGAGCGATTCAACTACATTTTTTCCACCCGGCGCGACCAAGTCCAGTGCCTGAGGTTTCAACAATTGTGCGCGGGTCCAGCGTGTTTTGGGTAGTTGCAGGAAAATATCGACATCAAGGCCACTCTGATGGCTGGCATGGCCGCTACTAAAGCGCCCACCGGCCGCCATGCCCATATCACCAATCAGCAGTGTTCCCATACCACGCTGGTGCACACTGGCAGACAACCGGCCAATAAAAGCCAACAAATCTGGGTGACCAAAGTAACGGCGCTGGTCTGTACGCATCACCTGGTAATCATCCGACTGTAACGGCAATGGCTCGGCACCAATAATACAACCGTTGGCATAAGCACCAATTGATTGCGGTGAGCCAGCGATGGGATGGGTAATTTTCTGCCAGGGTGTGGCGGCCTGAGCAAGGCCGCACAATAACAAACCAGAGAGTGCTAAGACAGTTCTGTTCATTGTCATGTCATTACCAGCGCGGAAGTGAGCAGGCTACGTCCCCATTCTGGGCACGCTGGCGCAATGCGTGGTCCATCAGAACAATAGCCAGCATCGCTTCGGCAATCGGTACGGCGCGAATACCCACGCAAGGGTCGTGCCGCCCACGAGTCACCATTTCGACTTCTTCGCCTGCGCGGTTAATGGTTTTCCCCGGCACCATAATGCTGGAAGTGGGTTTCAGCGCAATATTCGCCACAATTTGCTGACCACTACTGATACCGCCTAATACACCACCGGCATGGTTACTGGTAAACCCGGATTGAGTAATTTCATCGCGGTTCTCGCTGCCGCGCAGCCCCACAACACCAAAACCATCACCAATTTCAACGCCTTTGACTGCGTTAATGCTCATCAATGCATGGGCAATATCCGCATCCAGGCGGTCGAAAACGGGTTCTCCAAATCCAGGAGGGACGTTATCTGCAACTACTGTCACTTTCGCGCCGATTGAATCGCCCTCTTTCTTGAGCGCACGCATCAGTTCATCAAGCGCAGTCACTTTCTCGGGATCCGGGCAGAAGAACGCATTTTGCTCAACTTGCTCCCAGTCAACGATATCCAGTGGGATATCCCCCATTTGAGAAAGGCACGCACGCACTACAATACCGAATTTCTCAGCCAGATATTTTTTGGCAATCGCACCAGCAGCAACACGCATTGCTGTTTCACGAGCCGATGAACGGCCCCCACCACGGTAATCACGCAGGCCATATTTTTGCTCATAGGTGTAATCGGCATGGCCTGGGCGGAATACATCTTTAATAGCGCTGTAATCCTGAGAGCGCTGATCAGTATTTTCAATAAGCAGCCCAATACTGGTTCCGGTGGTGACACCTTCAAATACCCCAGATAAAATTTTCACCTGGTCTGGTTCACGGCGCTGTGTGGTATAGCGCGAGGTTCCTGGACGGCGGCGGTCCAGGTCATGTTGTAAGTCCGCTTCGGTTAGCGAAATACCCGGCGGGACACCATCAACAATGCAGCCCAACGCCAACCCATGTGACTCACCAAAAGTGGTTACACGGAAGATCTGTCCAATAGTGTTCCCTGCCATCACGGCTCCTTACCGTTGTTATCGTTTCAAGGGGCAATTGTGGGCCAGACGGCCCACAGCAGATTAATCTTTATAAATACTGAAATGCTCACGAGCGGCAATAAGCTGTGTTTTAGTCAGCATAAAGACGCCATCACCGCCGTTATCAAATTCAAGCCAGGTGAAAGGGACATCCGGGTATTGTTCTGCCAGATGTACCATGCTGTTACCGACTTCACAAATCAGAATACCGCCGTCAGCCAGGTAATCTGGGGAGCAGGCCAGTATCCGGCGGGCCAGTTTCAGGCCATCGCTGCCGGCAGCCAGCCCCAGTTCAGGTTCAAAGCGGTATTCGCCCGGCAAATCCGACATATCTTCCGCATCAACATACGGCGGGTTAGTCACAATGATGTCGTACTGCACTTTGGGCAAATCACGGAAAAGATCAGAACGAATCGGGGTTACCTGATGTTCCAGGCCATGTTCTGCAATATTTCTTTCCGCCACAGCAAGGGCATCAGGTGAAATATCTACAGCGTCTACTTCGGCTTCCGGGAATGCATAAGCGCAGGCAATGGCAATGCACCCACTCCCCGTACACATATCCAGAATATGTGCCGGTTCACCATCCGCCAGCCCGGCAAAATGTGAATTAATCAGTTCACCAATTGGCGAGCGCGGCACCAGTACCCGTTCATCAACATAAAACTCGTGGCCGCAAAACCAGGCTTTGTTGGTGAGGTAGGCAACGGGAATACGTTCATTGACCCGGCGAATCACCCGCTCAACAATGCGGTGACGTTCGCTGGATGTCAGGCGGCACTGGCGCATATCTTCAGGGATATCCAGTGGCAGATAGAGGGTTGGGAGCACCAGTTGTACCGCTTCATCCCACGGGTTATCCGTGCCGTGCCCATACCAAATATTTGCCGCGCTAAAACGGCTGACGGCCCAACGCAGCATATCCTGAATAGTGTGCAGTTCACTGACTGCCTCTTCGACAAAAATTTTATCCACATGCCCTCCGCAGGCCGTTAGCGCTGTTGTTTCGGCCGCTAGTTTGCCACGAACACAGCGATAAATCAGCATCGGGGCGCGCCCCGGAGGTGAAATTGGCGGTTTTATTTAATTGCAACCACTAAAGCAGGTAAACTGGCGAGCATTGCATGACAGGAATTGGATGATATGAAGAAAAAAGCGCAACTGAGTACGGAAGATAAGGCTCTGTTCCGTGAGTTAATGCGCGGCACCCGGCAACTGGCTCAGGACACGATTGTTCACCGCCCGGTACGCAAAAAAGTCACTGAAATGCCGGTAAAACGCCTGGTCCAGGAACAAGTTGACGCCAGCCACTATTTTTCCGATGAATTTCAACCTTTGCTTTCCAGTGAAGGGCCAATGCGTTATGTACGTCAAGATGTCAGCCACTTTGAATTGAAGAAGCTACGCCGCGGTGACTACACACCAGACCTGATGCTGGATTTACATGGGTTAACACAACTGCAGGCCAAACAAGAACTGGGTGCGCTAATCGCAGCCTGCCGCCGGGAACATGTGTATTGTGCCTGCGTAATGCACGGGCACGGAAAACATATTCTCAAACAACAAACTCCGTTATGGCTGGCGCAGCACCCACACGTAATGGCTTTCCACCAGGCCCCTAAAGAGTGGGGTGGCGATGCAGCATTACTGGTTTTGATTGAAGTGGATGAATGGCAGCCGCCAGAAATTCCCTAGGGCCAGAAACACGTAGAGCCGGCAAGCGGCTCTTAAGTGTTCAGTCATTAAATTGCTTTTGCGACTTTCAAATTACACGGGCTGATTTGCCACTCGAATGTCCCTTTGCCCGATTCCGGCGCAATAGTGACTGAGGCAATCGCCGAAGTGCAGAACATCGGAGGCGTTTCCTCCGGGCAAAGTTCTGACACAAGGTAACCCACCAATGGCAGGTGAGAGATAACCAGCACAGACTTTTCACCTTGCTCAGCAAGCGCCTGGAGATAACAACCCACCAGACCTACATCGCCGCAAGGCATTAACTCAGGCATTGTCTCTTTCTCGCCAGACAGGGAAAGTTGCTGACTCACAACATCCAGTGTCTGCTCCGCACGCAAAAACGGACTGACCAGAACACGTCCAACTTCTACCTGCTGACCTTTTAACCAGGTCGCCATCATTTGCGTTTCGTCAATGCCCACCTGAGTGAGAGGACGAACCGCATCACTGGCGGCATCGAGCGCCGCGTCGCCATGACGCATGATAAAAACTTGCATATTGCACCGCTTTTGTTAACCAGAAACACCTGCTCACCCAGCACGAAACAAACTGCAATTCGCACGCGCTAACAGGGGGTCGGGCATTGTGCCTTATCCATACATCAAATTGAACGGTGTGTTTTACCGCATTGCTGTAAGGATAGTCAATATCCGTTTATAAAATAACCACACTGTCGTTATTTGCAGTCACTTTTACAAAAACTTAGAGTTCTCTGTTAATGGACAGGTTCATTTTCCTGCCAAAAAAACTCACCGTCTTTTGCCATTTGTTGCAACCGGCCACAGGGAGTAAACCTTTCGCCATAACGTTCAGCAAGCTGAGTCAGGCGGATAACAACTTCACTTGCCCCCAGGCTATCCATGTAGCGAAATGGCCCCCCCAAAAATGGCGGGAAGCCGATGCCAAACACTGCGCCAATATCGCCATCACGCACAGAACGCAGCACATTTTCATCCAGGCAACGAGCGGCTTCATTCAGCATCAAAAACAGACAGCGCGCTGCAATTTCTTCGCCGGTTTTATTCACGCTGGGTGTGACCCCCAACACAGAATAAATCGATGTATCTGGTTGTTTTTTATTAGCTTTAAATGGATTTTTTGTTTTTTCCTGATACAGGTAGAAACCCCGTCCATTTTTACGCCCTTTACGGTCATCACCTAAAATAGCGCTAACTGCAGACTGCGGTGCCGCAAAACGTTCACCGTAAGCCGCTTCCAGAACCGGCATTATTTTGGTGCCAATATCAATGCCCACTTCGTCCAGTAACTGCAGTGGCCCAACCGGAAACCCTTTTTTAACCAGGGCATTATCAATATGTTCGATGGGTTCACCTTCGGCCAGGCAACGTATCGCTTCGTTAATATAAGGGGCGAGAATACGGTTCACATAAAAACCGGCACAATCCCCTACTACAATCGGCGTTTTTCCCTGTTTTTTGGCCAGCGCTACCACAGTGGAAACCACTTCCGCATCGGTTCCATCGTGGGGAATCACTTCCACCAGTGGCATTTTATCTACTGGGCTAAAGTAGTGTAGCCCGATAACTCTTCCTGGCGCACCTGCTCCACGGGCTATCTCTGCAATGGGTAATGACGATGTATTTGAGGCAAAGATAGTGCCTGGTGCACAGTGTTCTTCGATTTCACTGACCATTTTTTGCTTCAGTGCCAAATCTTCAAATACCGCCTCAATAACCAGCTGGCACTTACCAAACCCACGGTAATCAATACCACCGGAAATACGTGCCATTTGCAGGTTCCGCTCAGAAGCCGTCAGGTGGCGACGGCGGACCTTTTTATCCAGCATTGACCAGGCATATTGCAACGCATGGTTAACACCTTTTTCATTGATATCTTTTATACGTACTGGAAGCCCGGCTTTGGTCGCGGTAACACTGGCAATACCGCCCCCCATTAACCCGCCTCCCAGAATACCGACTCTCTCAACTGTGAGAGGTTTCTCATCGCTGCCGGGGTCTTTTTTCAAGTCTGTGCTGGCAAAGAACAGGCTGCGCAACGCGGCTGATTCTGGTGTCATGGCGAGTTCACCAAATGCCTGCGCTTCCGCGGCCAGGCCGTTCGTCATACCAGAAGATAACCCGGTTTCCATCACATCAAGAATGCGCTCTGCCGCCGGGTAGTTGCCCTGAGTCTTTGCCAGGGTCTTTTTGCGGGCGGTATTAAAGATAAGTGTTCGCGCCAATCTTCCCGTTAACAAACGGGTTTTCAACGGTAGTGATTGAGCGGGTTGCGGCCCTTTTTTTGCCAGAGAAACTGCCGTTGCCAACAAAATACTCTGTGGTACGACATCATCAACCAGGCCACATTTTTTGGCCTGCCGTGGGCGCAACGATTTTCCTGTCAGGATCATGTCCAGCGCACCTGGCAACCCTATCAAACGCGGCAGGCGTTGTGTCCCCCCTGAACCCGGCAATAAACCGAGTTGCACTTCAGGCAAGCCTAACTGGGTGTGCGAGGAATCCGAACACACCCGGCTGTGGCAGGCCAGCGCCAGTTCCAGCCCACCACCAAGGCAGGCGCCATGAATAGCCGCAACCACGGGAACCCGTAAGCTACTTAATTCCGCCATAACTTGCTGCCCGGAACGGGCCAACTGGCTGGCTTCACCAGCAGTCTGGCAGGCTTCAATCATGCGAATATCGGCCCCGGCAACAAAGTTATCCGGCTTCCCGGAAACCAGCACCACACCTTCCAGTTCGTTCAGTGCATTCAGTTCACTCAGCAAGCTTTTTACTTCAGTAACAAACTCCGCCCGAAGGGTATTCATTTTTTCGCCCGGGACATCAATAGTCACAATGGCAATATTGTCCGGGCCCACCGCCAGGTTAAATGCGGAAATCTGTTCCATTATTCGCTCTCCAGTACCATTGCCGCACCAAGCCCACCCGCAGCACAAGCGGTGACCAACCCAAGCCCACCACCACGGCGGCGTAATTCATTGAGGGTCTGCGTAATCATTCGCGTACCTGTGGCTGCAAAGGGGTGCCCGTAGGCCAGCGAACCGCCCAGCACATTAAATTTATCCATATCGACTTCGCCGGTTGCCCCACTCTGCCCCAGCACTTCCCGGCCAAATTTATCGCTGGCAAGGCATTTCAGATTCGTCAACGTTTGTGCTGCAAAGGCTTCGTGCATATCAAACAGCGTCAGGTCGGCAAGGGTTATTCCTGCCCGGGATAATGCCAGCGGCGTAGACCAGGCCGGCCCCAGCAGCATGTCCTGCCAAACATCAATGGCGGTAAACGCATAGCTGCGCAAATACCCCAACGGCTGCAAACCAAGAGATTTTGCTTGTGATTCCGCCATCATAATGACAGCCGATGCGCCGTCAGTCAGCGGCGTGCTGTTTGCCGCAGTCACACTACCATGCTTGCGATCAAAGGCCGGGCGCAGGCGGGCATAATCGGCCAGTGACGTTTCCGGGCGAATATTATTATCCTGATGAAAAGCAGCTCTATAAGGTGGAATGTAGGCTGTCATCACCTCATCATTGAGCTTCCCTTCCTGCCAGGCTTGTGCGGCACGCTGGTGTGAACGGTAAGCCAGAGCATCCTGGTCTTCACGTGAAATACTGTGTGTTTTAGCCATTTGTTCCGCGGTATCCCCCATACGTAAGCCAGTGGAATACTCCGCGACAGCGGGGGGAACAGGCATCAGGTCGCGCAGGCGCAGGCGGGAGAAAAGTTTCAGGCGTTGTGCAACAGAACGTGTTTTAGTGAGATCAACCAGGGTTTTTGCCAGCTTGCGGCTTACTCCAATCGGCAAAACAGAAGAAGAATCCGCCCCGCCCGCAATACCAGTATGAATGGTGCCAGCCATAATACTTTCGGCAATATTAGCCACGGCCTGGAAACTGGTTGCACAGGCACGGCTAACGCTATAGGCATCCGTATTAACTGACATCCCGGTTCCCAGTACAATTTCCCGGGCGATATTGGGTGCTTCCGGCATCTGTACAACCTGGCCGAATACCAACTGTTGAACCAGTTGCGGGTCTATTTCATTGCGAGTGAGCAGTTCACTCACGGCCATTTTTCCCAGATCAACAGCGGGTATACCATGAAATGCAGTGGCCTGGCGTGCGAACGGTGTTCTTAACCCGGCAATAAATGCAACACGATCCCCCTGGCGTGTAACCAGTGGCAGCGACTGTTTCATAAGGCTCCCCAAATAGAATAATTAGCGCAAAGTGGTCTGACCTGATAAAAGTTTTAACCAAAATTTTACACTACGCCAACTGCAATGGGAGAAAAGTGCGAGGCAAAACACGAAATTGCGCAGAGGGCAACTCGCGAGGGATATGCACACTACCCAGCAGTAGTGTGCAAACTGGCATGATTACGGTATTCATCACTGGAAATAACAGCATACCCGGTTTTTGAAAAGCGGCCGTTCAACGTAAACCCAGCTGGAATATGAGTGATTCGGCCTGGCAGCTAAATACAAACTGCATATCCAGCCGCACACCGCCCGCTTCATCTTGCATGGATGAAGTTATCTGGCAAGGTTCCGATTCCACTGCACGCGCTTTGGCCTCCAGGCTTTCGCGCATCTGCTCAGCTTCTGCTTTGGAGTCAAAAACCCGGCTCCACGTGGCAACAGAATCGGTATTGTCCATGATCGTGCCTACATCAACACAGCAACATACCGGCGTTTCTTGCGCTTTATTCTGGCTCATTACACTCTCCTTTCTCTTTGGCCTGGGAAACACTGTATATAGTTTATGAAGCCAGCAAGAACACCTCCAGTTCTTGTAAGCTTTGGTTACTGATAGTGATTAAAATCACACATCATTTTGATGCTAAACAAACCAGAGTTATTCACTTGACGGAATACGCCCTGTTTTTTGCTATGGAGTTCGCGTTTCATTAAACATATTTGAAAAATATTATAAACAAACTTGCAACATAGTTACTGGTCCGACCTATACTCTCGCCACTGGTCTGATTTCTCTGTACATCGTCAGACCCTACACTTCGCGCTCCTGTTACCATATGTAACATTGTTTGAATAACAATAATTGATGAGAATGAGGTTTTGGGTATGAGTCAGAAACCCCGTTTTACCAAATGTGCTCTTGCAATTGCAGTGGCTGTCGTATCAACTCAGGCCTGGTCTGCAGGCTTTCAGTTAAATGAATTTTCTTCTTCTGGCCTTGGCCGGGCTTATTCCGGTGAAGGTGCTATTGGCGACAACGCAGGGTCCGCCAGCCGTAACCCGGCAACTATTATGCTGTTTGATCGCCCGGCTATGTCTTTGGGTGCAGTGTTTGTTGACCCAGGTGTTGATATATCCGGTACTTCACCCAGCGGCCAGAGCCTTAATGCTAAAAACATTGCACCAACGGCCTGGGTACCCAACTTCCATTTCGTTGCACCGATTAATGACCAGTTCGGCTGGGGTGCATCAATTACTTCTAATTATGGTCTCGCGACTGAATACAGTAACGATTACGCTGCCGGAACCATGGGCGGGAAAACAGACCTGGAAACGCTTAACCTGAATTTGAGCGGTGCCTACCGCCTGAACCAGCACTGGAGTTTCGGTTTAGGGTTTGATGCTGTATTTGCCAAAGCAAAAATTGAACGTTATGCCGGGGATGCGGGCCTGATGGCTGCTGCACAATACCCGGCTTACGCCCAATATTTAAATGTTCCCGCAGATACCCAGATTGCCCACCTGAAAGGGGATGCCTGGGGATTTGGCTGGAACGCCGGTATTTTGTACGAGCTGGATAAAAACAACCGCTACGGTTTTACATACCGCTCTGAAGTTAAAATCGACTTCGATGGTAACTATAAGAGTTCTCTGCCGCCTTCCAGCGCACTGCCCAGTAACCTGCAGGCTATCTACGCTGGTATGGGCTTACCCGCCGGAACGAATGGGCAAACTATCGATGGTTCTTTAACACTGAACCTGCCGGAAATGTGGGAGCTTTCAGGTTATAACCGTGTCGCACCGAAGTGGGCGGTTCACTACAGCCTGACATATACCAGTTGGAGCCAGTTCCAGGAGCTGAAAGCGACGGCTAATAATGGCGATGTTCTGTTCCAGAAAGATGAGAAGTTCAAAGATGCGTGGCGTATTGCTCTGGGCACAACCTACTACCTGGATGATAGCTGGACGCTGCGTACCGGTATTGCCTTTGATGACAGCCCGGTACCCGCATCAACCCGCTCCATCTCCATTCCTGACCAGGACCGTTTGTGGCTGAGCGCGGGTGCAACTTATGCCATCACACCGGATGCATCTGTGGATGTTGGCGTGTCTTACATGCATGGTCAGCACGTTACAATTGAAGAAGGCCCTTACAAGTTTGAATCTGATGGTAAGGCCTGGCTGTATGGCGCTAACTTCAACTACCGTTTCTGATTTACCAGCCTGATATAACAAGAAAGGGTGAGCACTGGCTCACCCTTTCTTCAATTATATAGCTTTATATATTTCTATATAGCTTTATATAGCAATTCTGCCGCCATCAAGGATCTTACTGAGAATCGATATCCTTCAGGTCATCCTGAATAGCTGCGGCATTCGGGTTCACTTCAGGCTTCAGTTTGCCGCCACGGGCAATAAAGTCATAGCGCTGGAAGTAGGCTTCACGCACCATCACGTAAGGGTCGCTGGACTGGCGCAACAGGCCGTCGGAATCCAGTAACTGCGCGCGGGTTTCAATACCCTCAATGGTCCACTTACCAATGGACATTGGCCAGGTCAGCCAGGAAAGTACCGGGTAGAGGTCATCAACAAACTGCCCACCATCTTCACGCAATGTAAAGCTCCCGTAGAAAGGCAGTTCTACGTAAGGCCCATAGCCCACACCGTAATGCCCCAGAGTGCTCCCGAACCGGTGTGGCACTTCACGCTGGAGTTTGGGGTTAGCCATACCGGCCACATCCATGAAACCGCCCATCCCCAACAAGGTATTCAGGAAGAAACGCGTAAAATGCACGAAACCTTTGTATGGGTCACCTTGCAGGAAGTAGTTCAGCATGGTTGCCGGTTCTTCAAGGTTACTGGTGAAGTTGCTTAACCCATTCCGGGCAGGTTGAGGAACATAATCACGCCAGGCAACAGCAACAGGACGAACCACGTAAGGATCCAGCACATCGTAGTTGAAGGTAAACATTGTGCGGTTGAAACCTTCCAGTGGGTCTGAACGCCCCTGTTCATCAGGATGGCTGGCGCACCCGGCCAGAATCGTAACCGCCATCGCCAGGCTGGTCAGGCGAAAATTCATAGGTGTCTCCCTGTTAAATAGCGCAACCACTTATAAGGTGGCAGTGTTGAGCCAAGGATTCTGGTTGTTGCATTAATAGTAGCCGTATAAGAAAAATCATACCGGGATTACGGAAAAGTAAAGCCGCAAAAAGCCAAACTGATTACTCATTTTATACGGATATAACAGCCGTGATTCACACTCCGGGCATGTCGTTTTGCTGTTACCAGAATGAAAATATGTTGCGATTGTAACATTCTTACTTATTAAGTCTACGCACCGGGTGCTGTGTTCCGTCCGATTAATCTGCATTTTTGCGCCATTTTAACGGAGCCACTACGCTTATATTCTGAGCATTTTGAAGGGAGTACCAACCGATGCAGGATAAATCTACTCCACCTGAAGACGACCGTTTACAAGTAGACAGTAAAGAGCGGGCCCGTGGTTCAGATATTGTAGTGGATGAAGCAGACCTGCCCTCCAGAGCCATGGCAACCCACGAGAGTATTCGCCAGGAAGGGGAAAAAGAGCTGGAGCGGGAACCGCTGGCTCTGTTCTGGTCTGGCGTTGCTGCGGGCTTATCAATGGGTGCTTCTTTTCTGGCCAGAGGGTTATTCACCCGCTATCTGGAAGGTGTTCCAGGGCATTTTTTACTGGAAAATCTTGGTTATTCCTTCGGCTTTATGATTGTTATTTTAGCCCGCCAGCAATTATTTACTGAAAATACCGTTACAGCGGTTTTACCTGTGATGCAACTGCCCACCCGCAGTAATATTTTGCTGCTGCTACGCCTGTGGGGTGTTGTCCTTGCCGGGAATTTAATTGGTACCGTGGTGGTCGCCTTTACGTTTTCTGTTATGCCCGGCTTCGATGCCCCAACACAAGAAGCGTTTCTCACTTCTGGCCTGGAGATTATGCATAAGTCCCCAGGAGAAATGCTGGTTAGCGCGATGCTGGCAGGCTGGATTATCGCCACCATGGTTTGGATGTTACCCGCCGCAGGCTCAGCCAAAATTGTGGTGATTATTTTGATGACATGGCTGATGGCCTTAAGCCATACCGCGCATATTGTGGTGGGTTCGGTAGAGATTCTCTACCTTGCCATGCGCGATGTGATTCCCTGGCACGACTTTTTCTGGCCGTTTGCTCTGCCAACGCTGGCTGGCAATATTCTGGGGGGTACCTTTATTTTTGCCTTGCTAAGCCATGTACAAATTCGCAACGACCGTGCGGCAATACCCGCCAAATACCCACGGGGGAAAGAGCCATGGCGGTTTAAAAAACCCCAGCGCTGAACCGCTTAGTGGCGAGTTATTAAGCAAACAAACCGCTAAGCGCTTAACGTGGCGGCGAAAACGGGTATACTACTGCCGCCCGTCCCCATAGTTAAATGGATATAACGAGCCCCTCCTAAGGGCTAGTTGCAGGTTCGATTCCTGCTGGGGACGCCATATGTGCCTCTTCTGAATCCTGTCAAAATCATCATTCCTTTATAAACACGTAGATATTCTTTAAATTTGCCCGTCTGGCACCAACGGTTTATATCCGGTACAACGTGCTTCAATACGCGTCAGTTCCTGGCTGCAACGCACAGAGACGGCTATAAGATCTCAGATGGCGGAACTGGGTTTGTTGGGCGGATTACAGGCGGGCTTTGAGTTGTTCGCATAAAATGCATTCACAACAACTCTTGCTACTAAAATCCCATCTGCTCCCAGTTATCTTCCCAGCCAGCAATACGTTTTACTGGAATGGCATGATGCGTTGACTCATCGTTTTGAGCACGGTGTCCACCATGCTTAACCAGATATTCCAGATGAGCCTGATGAATATCATTCCTGATCCAGGAGAGCGGCGTGATATAGAAAGCATTAGGCTCCCGGCCCAGATCGATAAACACCCAAAACTCACTGCCATTTTTATCAACAGCACTTTCAATTCCGTAGCGGGTTGATGTTTGCCAAGTTCCTGCCTTTTTGGCTCTTGTCGTCACTTTGTACGTTTTACCGTTTGGGGTTAATAAAGTTATCCAGTTGCGCCTTACCGGAATCGTCATCGCCGGTGATTTTCATCACGTACTTTTCGTTTTTCAGCACTTCTTCCGGGTTGAGCACCACCAGCGCGTGGCGCATACGGTCGGCGTGATCGATGTCGTTGCAGAAGACGATGGTTTTATCCATCGGGTTGGTACGTTTCAGGTAATCGGTGATGGTTTGCGCCACCAGCATGGTGCGCTCATCAATCACCAGCGTGCGGTCAAAATCTTTCAGGTTGTAGATACGGTCTTCAATCTCTTCACCGTATTTATCCAGTTGGCCTTTAACGGGCCGCCAGCCCTGGACATCAACGTCGATATCAACGCGCACCACTTTGTAAGGGGCGAGGAAACCGTCTTCAATGCCCTCTTTCAGTGAGTAGGTGTAAACCGGCTCGCCGAAGTAATCGATGTTGGACACCTCTTCGGTCTCTTTCGGCGTTGCCGTCAGGCCAATCTGGGTGGCGCTGCCGAAATACTCCAAAATTTCCCGCCAGGCAGAATCTTCAGAGGCACTGCCACGGTGGCATTCGTCGATTACAATCAGGTCAAAGAAATCCGCTGCCACCTGCTTATAAGCTTTTTGATGTTCTTCCGGGCCGGTAATGGCCTGGTACAGCGCCAAATGCACTTCATAAGCCGGGTCGATAGTGCGCCCGGTGACTTTAGTCATCGCATTACCGAAAGGCTGAAAGTCGTTACGCTTAGTTTGATCAACCAGAATGTTGCGATCAGCAAGGAACAGAACGCGCTTTTTGTTTTTCGCTTTCCACAACCGCCAGATAATCTGGAATGCGGTGTACGTTTTGCCAGTGCCCGTGGCCATTACCAGCAAAATACGGTTCTTGCCCGCCGATACAGCATCTACCGTTCGGTTGATCGCCTGCATCTGATAGTAACGGGGAGATTTACCGCTGCCGTCGTCGTAATAGTCCTGGCTGATAACCGGCAACTGCTCCTGAGTGAACCCTTTCCAGTCACAATATTTTTGCCAGAGCTGTTCAGGCGTTGGGAAGTCGTTGAGAGCAATTTCGGATTCGAGCTGCTGTGGGTTGGTTTTATCGTGGAAGATAAAACCATCACCGTTGGAGGCAAATACAAAGGGAACATCGAGCAGGCTGGCGTAATCCAGCCCCTGCTGCATCCCTTTACTGATGGCGTGCTTGTTAGCCTTGGCTTCGATAACCGCCAATGGCAAGTTAGGTTTGTGATACAGCACGATATCGGCAGACTTAACTTTGATACGTGAGGCCAATTTGCCACGCACGACAATTTTGCCATCACGCAGTTTCACTTCCTGGCGAATCTGCGCCAAATCATCCCAGCCTGCCGCCTTAACCGCAGGAAGGATAAATTTGCTGATAATATCCGTTTCAGTCAGGTGCGTTTTGTTCACGCCAGCCATAGCAGAGCACTCCACGAAATTGGGTTAGCTCTGATTTTACACAGAATAGTGCCTGGCGTAATGACCTGAAACGAGGTTTTAGGTCGCTACGGATATGATAATTTTTGGCTGCACAATTGCTGTTGCTTCCCTGGCATAGATTTTTTCATCTTTTGTCATTCCTGAAATTCACTTCAGAAACGAAATAACTGTTTCCCCGGCCCCTGGAGCAAGCGCATAAAGCTTATTGACGAAGGTGGAAGTGTTCTTAGCCTGTGCAAAAGAGATGTCAATCGCATGCATACCCCGGAGACTTATCTCCGGGGTATTGCACAGCAAAGCTCGCCATGACCATTAATAATACTTTCACTTCATACAGTTCAGTATCATTATCCAGATAAAGTCATTAGCTCTGTTTGTTATGTAATTCAAAACGTGGCGACACAATCCCGTACAGCGTCCACCCCATAAAAGTCACAATGGCACCATATAGCATTGCTTCTTCGCCCGATGAATAAAGCGCATAAAAGCTGTATAGCGCGCCAATAAAAGCAACTCCGTTGGCGATAGCTGCTTTCCTGGGAGCCACTTTGGCGACTTTCTGAATAATCACCAGTGCTGCCATAGAAAGAATATAAGGAATGATATTGGTTACGACAGCAAGGTTAACCAGCACGTTAAACTGGCTATTTAGCGATGGGCTGATAGTCATTAAAGACAAACCACTTTGGAAAATCACAATGGCGAGCATACCGCGGACCGGTGTTTCCGATGCTGTTATCTGTGAGAATATTTTGGGGAAATAGCCCTCATCTGCAGAAGATTTAAATACTTGTGCAATGGTGAACTGCCACCCCAGTAATGAACCACAGCATGACATAATCATCAGCCCCATGATCACTTTCCCTATTGCAGGTGTAAACATGGACGCGAAGGCCAACCCAAAGGGTGCTGTAGAATTAGCCAAATCCATATTTGGCACAATACCAGCGATGACATTAGTGGAGACAATATAAATCACCGCCGCCCCCAGCGTCCCACCCAATACAGCGATGGGGACATTGCGTTCTGGATTCTCCACAACATCTGTATTAGCGCACGCAGATTCCAGACCAAGGAAAGCCCATAAGGTCATAGCAATTGAAGAACCAACAGCGGTAAAAAAAGGTACATGATGTGGGTTCCACGAAGAGATGTACATTGCCGGATCAAACCAAAACCAGCCAATAACACATAAACCAACAACCGGAATAATGACACCCCATACAGTAATGCCGCTAATATTCCCGGTGATACGCGCACCACCAAAATTGGCTACTGTACATATCCACAATACAGCAATGGTCGCTAGGCCAATTTGTACCGGGCTGAGTGTAACCCCGAGTAATTCAGTACCATACCCCACGGCAGAAATGGCAATTGCGACATTGGCAATCAATAACGACACACCGTAGGTGTAGTTCGCCATAAAGTTGCCTGATTTACCAAAGGCATACTCGGCATAGCCGCCCATTCCGCCTGATTTCCGGCTAAACATCCCACATTTGGCAAACGCCCACGCCAGTGCCGTTGACCCAACCGCGGTGACTAACCATGAAATAATAGAGATGGTGCCCACTTCCGCAAGCTTGGTTGGTAACATAATAATCCCCGACCCCATCATGTTAACCATTGTCAGAATAGTGAGTTGTACCACCCCCATCTTATTGGACTTTTTCATAATTTTTCTCCTTTAAGCAGGTGGTTTTCAGTGTCAGAATTTTTGATGACATAGCACCAAACCTGCTTGCGGTTATCGCATGACTTGACATAAACCCCTTGCAACTCAGGCTCAAACCCAGGCAACTGGTTGATACCGTCTTCCAGTGCAGTGAAATACTGGAAGGCCGCCCCACCCCATACTTCACCAGGCACTACACACATCACTCCTGGCGGGTAAGGAAGTGCACCTTCGGCGGCGATGCGCCCTTCAGCATCAGACAAACGGACCAACTCAACATTGCCTCTGACATTGGCATAATTTGCCTGTTGTGGATTCATTGCTACGCGAGGGAAATACTGTTCACGGAACATATTTTTCTGCAGTTGTTTAACATCATTGCTGGCATAAAAATCATGCATTTCCTGGCAGAGTTGGCGCAGGGTATAACCGGCATAACGTGTTTGATGCTGGTGATAAAGAGAAGGCAGAACCGCCTGTAAAGGTGCATCACTTTCCAGAAGTGCTTCAAACCGAACCAATAGCGCGACCAACTGCTGTAACTTCGCCATATCGCTGGCTGGTGTCAGCAAGAACAGAATTGAATTAAGGTCACATTTTTCAGGAACGACACCATTTTCACGCAAGAAATGCGCCAGGACTGTAGCAGGCACACCGAAGTCATCATAACTGCCATTACGCGTGTTGATACCCGGTGTGGTCAGTAATAATTTGCACGGGTCGACAAAATACTGGTCTGCAGTATAACCGCCAAATGCATGCCATGACTCGCCAGGAACAAAGTGGAAGAACCGCCGATCATTGGCAATTGTTGGTGTATCCCACATATCCCAGGATTTCCCATCAACAGATTCAGGCACAAATGGTCGAATTGCATGGCAATTTCTCAGGATCAGCTTACGGGCTTCTATTCCGTTAAAGACACAATCCAGCCACATATATCGCCCGCTCTCACCTTCATGCATTTGTGCATTAATATCCAGCGCAGCAAATAATGGGTAAAATGGGCTAGTAGACGCATGTAACATATATGCATTATTCAATCGCTTATGTGGTACATAACGGTCCTGTCCTTTTATATGGCTGTCTTTTTTATGGATTTGTGATGTCTGAGAAAAACCGGCCTGCTGCTTATGTACAGACTGAGTGACAAAAATCCCGGGATCATTTTCATTCAGTGTCAGTAATAGTGGAGAGCACTCAGCCATCATAGGAATAAATTGCTCATAACCCACCCATGCGGAATCAAACAAAATGTAATCACACAAGTGACCTATTTTGTCCACCACTTGCCGCGCATTATAAATTGTTCCGTCATACGTGCCTAACTGAATAACGGCCAGCCGGAACGGCCGAGCATCTCTGGCTTTATTAGGTGCAACATCCTCAATACGCTCACGTAAATAGCGTTCATCAAAACAGTGCGCATCAATACCGCCAATAAAACCATAAGGGTTACGTGCAGTTTCCAAATAAATGGGAGTAGCTCCTGCCTGTAATAGTGCACCATGATGAACTGATTTATGATTATTGCGGTCAAACAATACCAGGTCACCTGGCGCCAGAACGGCATTCAGCACCACTTTATTTGATGCTGAGGTTCCATTTAGTACAAAATAGGTTTTATCTGCATTAAAGACCTTCGCGGCATGTTGTTGGGCAAGACAGGGGGCCCCCTCATGGATTAACAAATCGCCCATTGCCACATCAGCATTGCACAAATCAGCCCGGAAGAGCGTTTCACCAAAAAACTCAACAAACTGGTTACCAGCGGGATGGCGTCGGAAAAACTCTCCCCCCTGATGCCCGGGGCAATCAAAGGCACTATTCCCCTGCTTAACGTAGTCAACCAGAGCACGGAAAAATGGTGGACGTATAGTCATTTCATATTTCTGAGCCGCATTTTCCAGCTGGCGCCCATAATAATCATTACGGGTCTCATCGTGCTCAAAAACACCATGAACGCGGGGGAGATATTCTGATGGCACAACTTCACCATCCTGAATAGCAATAAATACCGGAATTGCATACCCGGTAGAGGAGATAATTTCCAGAGCACCATTTTCAACATCACTAATCGACAAAACTACAGCAGCGACATCGACAAAATTTGCGTCAAATACATTTACAATTGAACGTTGTGTAGAAAAGCAGTCAGGGCAAGAACGGCTTACGGCAATTTTTAATTCTCTCATCTTAATCTCTTTATTTTAAGCAAAAGGATGCCATTAATCTCTACAAGAAGAGATTAATTTATATATAAAAAACCATTGAACCAGGTTACGCTCAGGCTTGTTTTTTGCGTAGACAAACCTACCAGAATAACTCCGGAAAAATAATTATTTATAGATTTTTTGACAAGCGTACAGATACAACCATGAATTTAAACAAGGCTAAAAAAGGTATGTACCTGGCTTTAATGAAGATGAGAATTTTACTTTGAATTAAAGAAGTGGAAGTCAAAACTATTGCGTTTAGCAAACATCATGATGTGGAGTATTCGCCTGATATGAGGCATGAATCTATTGTTATTTTCCATAATAAACACCTTTCATTGTTTAAAGTGAAAGCGTGTACATTTTTATCTAATAAACACCATCATTATGTGATACACATCAACAAAAACAGATCATTCCAGAAATAATTAGTCGCTTTTTATGCATATCACAGATCTCTATGCTTTATGTTTCAATATTGTTAATAAAACTCAATATAATAAAAATAATTTGTGAACTCAATAAAATAAAATATCCAATAAATAACTCAACAATAAATGACAAATAATTCATTAGATGTAATTAAAAATGCAATTAAATATATAGAGAAACAATAAAATAATGATCAGTACCGTGGCACTACGCTGACGCCCTCCCAAGGCAAGAACTGCATAAATATGCATTTTTTATTCAAAATAAATGTTACTTTCTGGATCAGCGCAATCAATAGAGTGACGGAGCTAACAGTAATCTTCCGGGTATCCACTTTGTGAAAACATGGCATCCATGCATGTAGTGCAAGAATTTGTGGTTTTGATCAGCCGCGATTTCGTTACCTGCTCAGGCACAGCGCCCACTTATACCCGGAGCAGGAACTGATGCGAATCGGAGAATCGGATTATCAAAAGAGTGTCGCTGGCAAGCGTTGATAGTGATTTGTTGTTACTCAAGAGACATCATCCCCCCGATGCTTCATGTGAGTTACTACCCGGTGTTGTGCTCTTTGGATGGTGACGGCACACTGCACTGGGCCATAAAACGGAACTTTCATATGGTTGCAGGCTGAGCGAGAAAACAGAAACAGCGGTGGCAGCCACTACTTGTAATCTCGTGTACAGCATATGGCGTTTTCTGATGAACCAGTCAGGCATGTTGAGCCTGGTTGCCAAAGCGATAATCAAGGTACATTGAAAGAGGTTTGTTCACCGCCTCCTTCCATGAAAACCAACATGGGGGCGCTATTGAAGTGCCTCATACTTTTCGAACACTGCAAAAATCCACACATAACAAAGGAGAAAACCGATAAATGCGACTCCTGCCAGACGTTGCCCTTCCATCTCCGCCTGAATTTGATAAGCAATATGGGTATGTGTATAAACACTATGCACACTGTTGGCCTTTGTACTTTTCATAACCGCAATATTCATCTGGCATACTACTCGGGAATGGTATATTGATCCTGCGCATACATTGTGCTTTATTATAAGATATTCGTTATTTAGCCAGTAATAATTTCCTCACCGCATCAATATTAAGTATTAAGATTCATCCCTTAAATATCTCTTCCCCTAACGCATCATTTTTCATCCTTTAAAATTTTTTTTCAATACAGGATAATGTGATCCCCCACATTAACCATGATGTAGCAATACTATAAATTTGCCGCCATAAAAACGAAGTACATCTTTTTTCTTTACCTTATAAAAATTGGATAATTAATATCCACAGAGGATTATTATGGACACAATTCAAACGGCGACAATTCATACAGATAAAAACAGGACATGGCGGAAAACCGACACTATCTGGATGCTCGGATTATATGGCACAGCAATTGGTGCTGGTGTGCTGTTTCTGCCAATTAATGCGGGGATTGGTGGCCTTCTCCCGCTGATATTCATGGCAATTTTAGCTTTCCCGATGACATTTTTTGCTCACCGTGGTTTATGCCGTTTCGTTTTATCGGGTAAAAAGCCTGGCGAAGATATTACCGAAGTGGTTGAAGAGCATTTTGGTACTGGCGCTGGGAAAATCATCACCCTGCTTTATTTTTTTGCGATTTACCCTATTTTATTAGTTTATAGTGTCGCGATTACAAATACGGTAGACAGCTTTATTGTTCACCAACTTCACTTACCTTCGCCACCGCGTGCCCTGCTTGCCCTGATATTAATTATAGGGTTAATGACTATTGTGCGCCTGGGGGAGAAGTTTATTGTTCGTGCTATGAGTATTCTGGTATTCCCGTTCGTAGCAACCTTGATGGTACTGGCCCTCTACCTGGTTCCAGGCTGGAACGGAGCCATTTTCCATAGCATGACATCCAGTGTATCCGGGCATGGTTTATGGATGACTATGTGGCTGGCTATTCCGGTTATGGTGTTCTCATTTAACCATTCACCGATTATTTCCGCTTTTGCCGTTGCCAAGCGTGAAGAATATGGTGACCAGGCTGAAAGTAAATGTGCCAAAATTCTTTGCTGTGCACATATTATGATGGTTATTACTGTGATGTTTTTTGTGTTCAGTTGTGTACTTAGCCTGAGCCCGGAAAACCTGGCTCAGGCGAAAGCACAAAATATATCCATTCTCTCCTACCTGGCGAATCATTTTAATAATCCGGTTATTGCCTGGTCTGCACCGGTTATTGCATTCGTTGCCATCACCAAGTCATTTTTAGGTCATTATATTGGTGCCAGTGAAGGTTTTAATGGCCTGGTCATTAAACAGTTACGCAGCCGTGGCCGCACTATTGAGCCAACCCGGCTCTCTCGTTTCACGGCACTGTTTATGCTGCTGAGTACCTGGGCGGTGGCTACGCTGAACCCCAGTATTTTAGGCATGATAGAAACACTGGGCGGGCCAGTTATTGCCATGCTGCTGTTCCTGATGCCGATGTATGCCATTCATAAAGTGCCAGCAATGCGTAAATACAGCGGGAAGCTGTCGAATATTTTTGTTGTCCTGGTTGGGTTGGTTGCAATGTCTGCCATTCTGTTTGACCTGGTAAAATAACTGGCTGGAGGCCCCTTATGATCAGTATTTTCAGTATATTCAAACCGGGTATTGGCCCTTCCAGCTCCCATACTGTCGGGCCAATGGTGGCAGGCAACTTGTTTATTAGTGAAATAATTGAACAAGACTTAATGCCGCTTACTCGCAAAATAGAGGTCGATATTTATGGGTCTTTATCGCTGACAGGGAAAGGTCACCATACAGATATTGCCATCATTATGGGGCTTGCCGGTAATAAACCTGAAACCGTAGATATTGATGCCATCCCGTTATTTATTCGTGAGGTTAATCAAACGGGCAAACTACCCGTTTCAGACAAAACAGGTATGCAGTTTACCCCGGAACTGGTGCTCAATTTTCATGACCGCCGCCTGCCGCTTCATGAAAATGGGCTGACATTCACGGCATGGGACGGCCCGCACCGGTTGTATCATAAAACCTGGTACTCTGTCGGCGGAGGGTTCGTGGTCAGTGAAGCGGAATTTGGCCAGCAACAACGGGATGAAGTAATAGTGCCATTTCCGTTTTACTCAGCAAATAATTTGCTGGAAACCTGCCATGCTAATGGACTGTCCATTTCTGCCGTTATGATGCAAAACGAAAGCGCATTATACGGGCGTGCTGCCGTGGAAGAACGGGTGACACAGTTGTGGGGCACCATGCGCCAGGCGATAGAACGAGGCATACGCACTGAAGGCGTTTTACCGGGGCCTTTGCGCGTACCTCGCCGAGCCTCGGCCTTACACCGTGTGTTGTCGCCGGGTGAGAGTATTCGCCCGGATGCCATAAGGGCAATGGACTGGGTGAATATGTTTGCCATGGCGGTGGGCGAGGAAAATGCTGCAGGCGGGCGCGTTGTTACGGCTCCAACCAATGGGGCATGTGGCATTATCCCTGCCGTGCTGGCGTACTACGACCACTTTATTCAACCACTCACGCCGGAACTCACGCTGCGTTATTTTTTGGCAGCAGGAGCCGTCGGGATTTTGTACAAAATGAATGCGTCTATTTCCGGTGCTGAAGTTGGCTGCCAGGGTGAGATTGGCGTCGCCTGCTCTATGGCCTCTGCCGGGCTGGCGGAATTATTAGGTGGCAGCCCGGAGAAAGTTTGTAATGCGGCGGAAATAGGCATGGAGCATAACCTGGGGCTTACCTGCGACCCGGTAGCGGGCCAGGTGCAGGTTCCCTGTATTGAGCGTAACGCCATTGCTGCGGTAAAAGCCATTAACGCCGCCAGTATGGCAATGCTGCGCACCAGTGTTCCCCGGGTATCGTTGGATAAAGTTATCGAAACCATGTACGAAACAGGTAAAGATATGAACGCAAAATACCGGGAAACAGCTCAGGGAGGGCTGGCAATAAAAGTCGCACTTTGCGAAGCATAACCGCAAGAACTATTTCTTTTCGTCTGGCCAATGCACCGGCCAGACAACACTATTTTCCATCGCTGTCGCATACCATTCGTTCATCTTTTTCCCGGTTTCTTTTTCTCTGGCAGGCACATTTACTTCAGGCGCAGCAATGGAGACCGTTTTTTTCCGGATGCGCTGCGGTGGGCGCGCCTGTGAAGGATGTAAATCTGCATTAAACCCGCGAACTTCTGAATCAAACAGAACTGATTCCAGTTGGTGAAGCCGGTCCAGAGCCCGCAGAATGCCGATCAATGTAGTTAAGGTGACTGCTCCGCCCTGTTCAACACGTTTGATTGTCGCAATCCCTACTTGTGCGCGGCTGGCAAGCTCAATTTGCGACAAACGTTGGGCAATACGAGTTTCCTTGATGCGACGGCAAAGCTCCGCCACTACTTCATCATCTGACAAGGTTGTAAATTTCATTGAAGCCTTCTGGGTAATACCAGGCTTTCCACCTGTTTAATAGGAATTTTCACAGAATTACTACGCAGCCGGTAGCCAGGTAAAAAGCAAAAAAAGAAATAGCAGGGGATGACAATAGCAGATTATGCTGGCATCAAGAAGCTAACCTCTGGTGAGATGTGAGGAAGGATACAGATTTTCCTTAATATAAACGGCCAGGGCAGTAATAAGTTCCTTACTACCCTGCCTTAATCAGGTTTAATGCTTATCAGAACGTTGTCCAGCCCTCATCATTGGCCTGATCTTGCGTTGACGTGGGCTTTACGGGTGAGAGCAGATGTTTTGTTCCCTTGCCAGGTAATGCCAGTGAAGGTACGGTGGCTGGTGCGTCACCAAGGCGGAAACTAGCCACTAGCTGCTCAAGCAGTGTCGCTTGCTCTTCCAGCGCATTGGCAGCACTGGAGGATTCCATTACTAAAGAAGCATTTTGTTGAGTAGTGGTATCCAGTTCTGAAATAGCCTGCGCAATTTGGGCTATGCCCCGGCTTTGCTCTTCCGAAGCAGAAGAGATTTCCCCCATGATGTCATTAACCCGGCGCACTGATGTCACTATCTGCTCCATATTTTCCCCAGCTTGTGCCACTAACGAACTACCGGTATTAATCCGGCTTACTGATTCATCAATCAGTGTGGCGATATCTTTCGCTGCCTGAGAACTGCGCTGAGACAAGCTACGTACTTCGCTGGCCACCACTGCAAACCCCCGCCCTTGTTCACCGGCACGAGCCGCTTCCACTGCAGCGTTCAGCGCCAGGATGTTGGTCTGGAAAGCAATGCTGTTAATGACTGCGGTGATATCAGAAATTTTCTTCGAGCTTGATGAGATATCTGCCATCGTGCTGACCACGTTACGCACAACTTCCCCACCCTGGACCGCATTGTTGGTTGCTTCGGCCGCAATCTGGCTGGCATGGCGAGCATTGTCTGCGTTATTTCGCACCGTTGAAGTTAACTGCTCCATACTCGCTGCAGTTTCCACTACAGCAGCAGACTGTTGTTCCGTGCGGGCGGATAAGTCAGTATTGCCTTCAGCAATGGCACTGGCCGAACGAGTTACCGCCAGAACACTATTACGCACTTCACTAATCATAGTGCGCAGCCGGGTATTCATTTGCCCCATTGCGCTGGTTAATTTGCCCAGCTCGTCGTTGCTGCTGGACTGAATGGTTGCGCTGAGATCCCCGCTGGCAATACGCTGTGCCAGCGACAGGTTATGCACAACCGGGCGTGTTATCTGCCGCGTGATATACCAGGTCACAAAGATGCCAATCAAAATCGCGACCAGGCCAATTACCACCGTAATACTGGCGGAACCATATGCCAGTTTATCGTTCTGGATTTTTACCGTAGCAATTAACTGTTTGATGATGGCACTACTTTTATCACCTGATGTTTTGACATTATCTTCAGCAGCCTTAAGGCCATTAAATGCCGCCAGATAGTTGTCGTTTACGCTCTTATAATCACTCGTGCTTTTCCATAGCCGGGTGAAAGGAGCGAGTTGTTCTGGCGGCAGCACTGTTGATAATTGCTGATATTTCTCACCCGCGCGCTTCCAGGTTTGCTCTAATTTTGCACGGGCGCTTTCAGTGCCGCTCAGCCGTAGAGACAACGCCTGATCATTTACACTCCCCACCAGTAACAAAAAATCATAAATGGCGTAAGCATCCTGAGTATTACTGACAGGTGTACGAATCAGTTCGGCAAACTGACCAGTCATATCTTGTGCATTATGGTCTTCTAACGCTTGCTTTACAGAGCGCAGCGCCTGGGTGGCTTGCCCCATTTGAGTAATATTATCCTGAAAGCCCTGCAACTGCGTGCCCAGGTCATCAACCATTGCCGCCTCTTTTGCTGACCAACGGCGGCCTTTGGCTTCCTGAACCAATTCCTGTGCATGGCTGACAAACTTCGCCATGATGTCCCGGGTTTTGTCATCACCAGAATAGAAATACTTCAGGCGGTTAATCTTTGCCTGGAATACTTCAATATTGATGTTGTAGATAAGATTCGTTTTATCGTAGATATTCGTGATATCCCGAAAACGCATCACGCTGAGGGCGGAAGCAATAGCTACCAACAATAGTACCAGGCCAAACCCGGCATATAATTTCCTTGAAATTCTTATATTTTTTAATCCGCTGACCAAGCTCATACTCGCCCCTGTGTGTTTTTTTTGCGCTAATAGCTCAGTTATCGGTCACTCAAACAGATTATTTAGTGATACTTAAAAAGGGTTAATAGATTGTGGGCTGAATCCACTTCAACCAGGCAAATGCCTGAAACACACAGTGCAAATGCCCAGCCGATGTCATTATTCACCGCTGTCCATAGGTAACGCTAAAATAAAACAATTAATTACATGACAGAACTAAAAAGTGTCGCCAATAAGTAACATTTAAAATATTGATAAATATAGTTTTTTATATAGTTTTACAGTTCAAATTTAAGTGTACAAAAAACAACCAAAAGCACCTTGCCCCCCTCTATTTTACGCAGTACATTACGGGCAAATGGCACGCCACACTGAAACTTTTTTCGCCAAAGACAGTAAGCAGAACCAACAAGAAAAGTCTCAATATTCAGTCTGGCGTTGGGTGTCTTTTATACTTTTTCTCAGAACGTTTTAACAACGTTGTTTAGCGTTACAACTACGCGGAGTGTCTACTGTGAAATACTTTTTTATGGGAATTTCAGTCATTATCCTGGTGTGGGCAGGAACATTTGTACTGATGGTGGAATAACACTCTCACTGTGTTACTTGAAGCAAAAAAGGCGCAATGCGCCTTTTTTGTTTATGTGGGGGAATGAACGCTTATTTTTCGCCTTCAGCTGCCGGATGCCGGGAGGAAGGTAACAAGCCATCTGCACGAAACATGGCTTTAATCCCTCTTACAGCCTGGCGAATCCTGTCACTGTTTTCAATCAACGCGAAGCGCACATGGGTATCGCCATAGTCCCCAAAGCCAATACCAGGTGATACGCACACTTTGGCATCTGCCAGTAATTTTTTAGCAAACTCCAGCGACCCCATTCCTGCATAGGGTTCAGGAATTTTTGCCCAAACATACATGGATGCTTTCGGACACTCGACCATCCACCCTGCTTCATGCAGGCCTTTCACCAGCACATCACGGCGGCGTTTATACTCTTCGGCAATCTCATGTACGCATGTTTGATCCCCTTCCAGAGCAGCAATAGCGGCCACCTGAAGAGGGGTGAAAGTACCATAGTCATGGTAACTTTTAATACGAGCCAGGGCATGTACCAGTTCTGGGTTGCCGACCATAAAACCAATACGCCAGCCAGCCATATTATAGCTTTTAGACAGTGTGAAAAATTCTACTGCCACTTCCCGGGCACCCGGTACCTGCATTATGGATGGCGCTTTCCAGCCATCATAAACAATATCGGCATAGGCAAGATCATGCACAACCAGCACATCGTAACGGCGTGCCAGAGCCACCACTTTCTCGAAGAAATCCAGCTCAACACATTGTGCTGTTGGGTTGGAGGGAAAACCGAGAATAATCATCTTAGGTTTAGGGTAACTTTCCCGAATGGCTCGTTCCAGCTCATTAAAGAAATCAACGCCTTCAACCAGGGGTACTGAACGCACCTGCGCCCCGGCAATAACCGCGCCATAGATATGAATGGGGTAACTCGGGTTTGGCACCAGCACCGTATCACCAAGATCCAGTGTTGCCATCATTAAGTGCGCCAGGCCTTCTTTTGAGCCAATAGTGACAATCGCTTCTGTTTCCGGGTCAATATCCACCTGATATCTGTCCTGGTACCAGCGAGAAATAGCACGGCGTAAACGTGGAATCCCTTTTGAGGTAGAGTAACCGTGTGTATCAGGGCGCTGGGCGACAGTACATAACTTTTCGACGATATGCGCAGGTGTTGCACCATCCGGGTTACCCATACTGAAATCGATAATATCTTCGCCGCGCCGACGCGCAGCCATCTTCAGTTCAGCGGTAATGTTAAAAACGTAAGGGGGGAGTCTGTCGATGCGCGCAAAGCGCCGTTTTGGACTGAAATCAGCCATAGTAACCTCTGAGATGACGTAAGCGCCCGGACCATCCGAGCGACGTTGCCGCTGATGCAGCCTTTTTACAGTGCGCTTCTCTTACCGGCTTGTCGATACATCACAGGAAAAAACACTGTTTGTCTGTAACCACATGGCATTACGTTATATATAACGCTGATTTTGCATAAAAATTAGATTATAAAACTAATACGCAAGCATAATAGCCTGAATTTATCCGGGCGAAATATCACTCAGCGCACCTGCACTGGTTATTCCCTGCCAGGTTTTTTATCATGAAGGCTCCTCCTGCTGGATTCGCGAGTTTTACGTGCACGAAATTTTCACTATGTTGCTGGCGGTTTTTGACCGGGCAGCACTGATGCTTATCTGCTTGTTTTTCTTGATTCGCCTGCGATTGTTCCGCGAGTTATTACATAAAACAGCGCACACGCCAAAAGAACGCCTGGCTCTGACGGCGCTCTTTTCTATGTTTGCACTATTCAGCACCTGGTCAGGTGTGCCGGTGGAAGGTTCACTGGTGAATGTGCGTATTATTGCGGTTATGTCCAGTGGCTTACTCTTTGGCCCCTGGGTGGGGATAATTACCGGTATTATTGCTGGTGTTCACCGCTACTTGATTGATATTGGTGGAATTACCTCTGTTCCTTGCCTGATAACCAGTATTTTAGCCGGGTTGATATCCAGTTGGATCAATGTTCGTTTTCCCAAAAAAAGCCACTGGCGTATCGGTATTCTGGGGGGAATGCTGTGCGAAACACTCACTATGATTCTGGTGGTCTTATGGGCCCCGTCGGTATCGCTGGGGCTGGATATTGTTTCTAAAATAGGCATCCCAATGATTTTGGGGAATGTCTGTATCGGTTTTATTGTACTGCTGGTGCAAAGTGTTGAAGGGGAAAAAGAGGCTATTGCTGCGCGCCAGGCAAAACTGGCTTTGGAAATTGCTAACAAGACACTACCTTTGTTCCGCCATGTGAATGAAGCCTCATTGCGCAAAGTGTGTGAAATTATTCGTAATGATATTAATGCCGATGCCGTTGCCATCACCAATAAAGAACAGGTACTGGCTTATGTTGGCGTGGGGGAAAATAATTATCATGAACATGATGACCAAATCAGCCCAACCACCAGGCAAGCCATGCGTTATGGAAAAATTATAATAAAAAACAATGATGAAGCTTACCGCACACCAGAAATTCATTCGATGCTCGTTATCCCGCTATGGGAAAAAGGAGTTGTTACCGGCACGCTGAAAATTTATTACTGCCATGCTCACCAAATCACCTCTTCATTACAGGAAATGGCGATAGGTCTGTCGCAAATCATCTCGACACAACTGGAAGTATCTCGTGCTGAACAATTACGAGAAATGGCAAATAAGGCAGAATTGCGAGCACTGCAAAGTAAAATTAACCCACATTTCTTATTTAATGCGCTGAATGCCATTTCATCATCAATTCGATTAAATCCTGATACCGCACGCCAGTTAATTATTAATTTATCCCGTTATCTGCGTTATAACCTGGAATTGACGGACGACGAACTGATTGATATTAAAAAAGAGTTGTACCAAATTAAGGATTATATCGCCATTGAACAGGCTCGTTTCGGCGACAAACTCACTGTCATCTATGATATTGACGAAGAAGTCGAATGCCGCATCCCCAGTCTGTTAATTCAACCGTTGGTTGAGAATGCCATTGTGCATGGTATTCAACCCTGCAGGGGAAAAGGCGTAGTCACAATTAGTATCACAGAGCAAGGTAACCGTGTGCGTATTGCTGTGCGCGATACCGGTAATGGGATAGACCAGGCGGTAATCGACCGGGTAGAAGCGAATGAAATGCCGGGGAATAAAATTGGTTTACTGAATGTACACCATCGGGTGAAATTATTGTATGGCGAAGGGTTGCAGATTCGTCGCCTGGAGCCCGGCACCGAAATTGCTTTTTATGTGAATAGCGGCATAACGTCGTTGCCTGCATCCGTGGGCATTGGACAGATTGAGAGGACGTAATGAAAGCTATTATTGTGGAAGATGAAGTGCTGGCACAGCAGGAGTTGAGCTGGCTAATAAAAGAACACAGTAAAGTTGAAATTGTTGCCACGTTTGAAGATGGCCTGGATGTATTGAAGTACCTGCAACACCATGATGTTGATGCCATTTTTCTTGATATTAACATTCCATCTCTGGACGGCGTGTTATTGGCGCAAAATATCAGTAAATTTGCCAATAAACCTTTTATTATTTTCATTACGGCCTGGAAAGAGCATGCAGTAGAAGCCTTTGAGCTGGAGGCTTTCGACTATATTCTTAAGCCTTACCAGGAATCACGCATCATTGGCATGCTGCAAAAACTGGAAGCAGCCGGGCAGCAACGCAACACGACAGCCCCAGCCAGCGCAACCGCTCGTAGCAATATCACCATTAATTTGATTAAAGATGAGCGTATTATCGTTACTGATATCAACGATATTTATTATGCTGAAGCCCATGAAAAAATGACATTTGTCTATACCCGGCGTGAATCCTACGTTATGCCCATGAACATTACGGAATTCTGCAGCCGCCTGCCAGAGAGCCACTTTTTCCGCTGCCACCGCTCCTATTGTGTCAACCTGAATAAGATTCGCGAAATAGAACCCTGGTTTAACAATACCTATATTTTGCGCCTGCGAGATCTCGATTTCGAAGTTCCTGTCAGCCGCAGCAAAGTGAAAGAGTTTCGCCAGTTAATGCGCCTGTGAGGCACTGGATCTTTACATACAGACACAGGCCAGCAAATGCTGAAACTACATTTGCTGGCCTGCAAGAAGATTAGATGATTTGCCCCAGAGTCTGGCGCAGATAAGCGCCTGCACCGAGCAAGCCGGGTTGGTCATGAACAATCAAATAGACGGGAATATCTTCAACGTAAGATTTAAAACGCCCTTTGTCTTCAAAACCACCGCGGAACCCCGACGCTTTAAAGAAATCCAGAAAACGCGGCACAATGCCACCAGCAATGTACACCCCACCGAAAGTGCCCAAATTGAGCGCCAGGTTGCCACCAAAACGCCCCATAATTACACAAAACAACGACAATGCGCGGCGGCAGTCTGTGCAACTGTCATCCAGAGCTTTTTCGGTCACATCTTTGGGTTGCAGGTTTTCCGGCAGGCGGCCATCCGCTTTCACAATTGCCCGATAAAGGTTAACTAAACCGGGGCCGGACAAAACACGTTCGGCAGAAACATGGCCTAACTCTTCACGCAGGTGTTCAAGAATAATGCCTTCTTCTTCACTGTTGGGGGCAAAATCGACATGCCCACCTTCGCCAGGCAAACTCACCCAGCGCTTATCCACATGAACCAGGTGCGCCACCCCTAAACCGGTACCCGCCCCGTAAACAGCAATGGGTTTATTATCTACTGGCCTGTCACCACCAAACTGGATCAGATGCTCAGGATTGAGCACCGGAATAGCCATAGAAACAGCGGTGAAATCATTAATAATTTCAAGGTGTTCAAAACCAAGATTGGTTTTGACTTCTTCAATAGAAAAGGCCCATGAATGGTTGGTCATTGCCACCCAGTCACCATTAATCGGGCAGGCAATAGCGATACAGCCATCCGTGACACTGGCATTATGCTCTTTCAGGTACACCTTAATGACCGATTCAATACCGGGGTAATCCAGCCCCGAATAGGTTTTCGCCTGTGAGATCTCGCCTGTAGCAACATCACACAAGGCTAACCGCGCATTGGTGCCCCCAACATCTCCCACCAAAGCATATTTTGTCATTTGCCGTCCGCTCCACTTAAGTCAGAAAATTTCCTGATAACAGAGTAAAATCAAGTAAGTCATATCAACAAACAACATAGCATACCCAGGGCACGATTATTGAGCCATATCACATAATCTCATTTGCTCTCTGCTCCAATTCACGCGGCTACACGACTTACCAGCCGCACCCATTGGATTCGCAACGTGAGAATTCTTCTTCAGCCCGCCCTGGCAGACACCCAGAGCAAGGCCAGCCATGTTTGATGTTTTGCTGGCAACCGCCGTTCTCATCGCCGCTTTCTCGGGCTTCTACAATAAACCGGCAAGCCATACTTCTTCCCCCAACGCAAAGCACACCCTGACCAGGTTATCTTCTGTTTCAAGTAATGCATCAATGCGTGTTGTTTCAATACTGGCATTGACGGGCCCGCCTAAATTAATTATCCCCAAAAGATAAAGCCTACTTTATTTACTGGTCACTCTTTTGTATTAGTGCATCAGTCTGTTGGCTACAATTTTTCCGGTAAATTTTATTCAGCCAAATAGCACAAATAATAAGAACAAATAAAAATCTTAAAATTCAAATAAGAATAGCTGAATTACATTTAATACATTCAGTTATTAATAATCATCCCTTGCTGGATTGGTTTTCTTTTTTGTATCTTTTTAGCGAGGCAAATGAGTACAATTTTATTGTTTTTTTACATGGTCAATCCACGATTTTCACTGCCTGGAAATGAGTAATTTTATCCCCCGATTTTTGGGGGAATTTTTTGTCCAGGTGAGTGCCAACAGGAAGTAAGGATAAGCATTGTATTTTTTGACCTCCCTGCCCCCGCGAATTCCCACTTAATGCTAAAGTTAACTACTTTATAGTTTTTGCCAGCCAGCGGTGATCCACCACCTCCGGTTTCGTCATTCAGCAGGTTGATTTAATTAAAATTTAAGAATTTTCCTTTTCAGGGTCTCAGAATCAGTTTACCGTTCCAGTTTAGTGACTCAGTGTGCCTGGGGCAGTCTGCCAGACTTTTCATGTAAGGATTTTACTTATGCTGCATCCGCGTGCTCGTACGCTCCTGGTTCTTTCCTGCCCCGCCATACTGATTGGTATTGCCACCAGTCTGGTGCTGCATCTGGTTTTGAATGTCTCCTGGATGCTGGAAAAATTCCTGTGGATTGTGCTACCGCAAAGTTTTGGTACATCCGGTGATGCACCGTTCTGGATGCTGAGTATCTTGACACTTACTGGTTTTGCCGTTGGCCTGATTATTCGTTATATGCCTGGGGAAGGTGGTCCTGACCCTGCGCTGGAGCCTTTAATAAGCCCTCCGATTACTCTGGCAGCCTTGCCTGGGTTACTGCTGGCGATGTTATTGGGGCTTGCCGGTGGGGTGAGCCTTGGGCCTGAACACCCTATTATGTCTGTCAATATTGCGCTTACCGTTGCACTTGGCGCACGCGTGTTGCCGAAAGTCAGTGCCTTCGACTGGACCATTCTGGCCGCAGCCGGCACAGTTGGCGCTCTGTTTGGTACGCCTGTTGCTGCAGCACTGATTTTTGCCCAGACACTCAATGCCGGGAATGATGCACCGCTTTGGGACAGGTTGTTTGCCCCGTTGTTAGCCGCGGCTACAGGGGCTGTATGCACACAATTAATGTCTGGCCCGCTGTTTATCATTCCGCTGGCTCCTTACCCTGGGTTGCATTTTATCGACCTGATAAGCGGCAGTGTGGTGGCAATAATTGCGATTGCTTTAGGCATGATGGCCGTTTGGGGGTTTCCTAAACTGCACTATTTGATGCGCCAGGCAAACAACCCAATCTTAATGCTGACAGCAGGAGGGTTCGTATTAGGTTTGTTAGGTGTGATTGGTGGCGACATTACGTTATTCAGTGGGCTGCGTGAGGTTACGACCCTTTTTGCTGGTCATTATACTGTTTCTGACTACTTGCTGTTTGTTATTGTGAAGCTTCTGGCGCTGGTTGTTGCTGCCGCTTGTGGCTTTCGTGGCGGGCGCATTTTCCCGGCTATCTTTGTTGGTATTGCGTTAGGGTTAATGCTCCACCAACATGTTGCCGCCGTTCCCCTGGCAGTGACGTTGTCTTGCTCAGTGCTGGGAATTATGTTGGTTGTTACCCGGGATGGTTGGCTTAGTTTATTTATTGCTGCCGCAGTCGTGCCTGATTTACGTTTGTTACCACTTCTGTGTGTAGTAACACTCCCGGCCTGGCTGATGCTGGCCGGGAGGCCGTTAATGACGGCTGACCGCCGTAAACGCGAATAAGTGATTAAGGCTGGTTATTGCGTTCTTCAAGAGAAGTGGTGACGGCGCTTAACAGCGCGGGGATATCGTTTTGCGGCAACATCACTTCAATAAAGGATAACCGGCTCGCACAAGATGCCGTTTCCAGCACGCTCTGTAATTGTACGGCTTCGCTAACTCGCCAACTCTGCGCCTGGCACGATTCACTCATCGCCTGAGCCAGATGAGTCCAGTCCCACTGAGCTATATCATTATAAGGCTGCTCAGCGCCGTGTATGGCTCGCTCAACCGTATAACCACGGTTATTGAGCAATAAAATAATAGGTTTCAGGCCATCGCGCAGCATAGACCCTAATTCCTGAATCGTAAGTTGCGCAGCGCCATCGCCAATAATGACTATTACTCGGCGTCCAGGCAAAGCTGTCTGTACACCATATGCCGCTGGCAAGGCAAAACCAATGGACCCCCATAATGGCTGCACCACCATTTTTGCGCCATGAGGCAGCACTAAAGAAGCAGCCCCAAATGAGGCTGTGCCCTGGTCTGCGACAATAATATCTCCGGGTTTCAATGCATCCTGGACCACCCGCCATAATGCGTCCTGGTCAAGCAGCCCCAGTTGCCGTGGCACTCGTGGTTCCGGTGCGGGAATAACAGGTTGCCTTGGCAGGTCAGTTCGGCAAAGTTGTTGCAGTATTGTCAATGTGGTGCTCATGGGAATACCGTGGAACCATTGGTCGTCAATACGTACGGCATCGGGTTGAATATCAACGGTCTGTTCCTGCGACAGATTCTGGCTGAAACCACAGGTAATAGTGTCAATAAACTTCACCCCCACACAGAACACCAGGTCGGCCTCTTCGATACCGTGTAATACACGTAAAGAACTGGATTTACCGCAATACAGCCCAACGAAGCCTGGGTTGGTTTCGTCAAACAGGCCTTTGCCCATCATCAGACAGGCATGAGGAAGCGGGTTTTCATCCATCCAGGCCTGCAAAACAGGTTGCGCGCCGAAGCGCTGGGCCAAAAAGTCGGCCAGCAACGCAACCCTGTGGCTGCCCCGGATTTTATCGCGTAATGCATTACGCAGTGCATCAAGCTGGTCAGGATGGACAGGAGGGAGAGTTGGTGTGATAACGTTTACAGGTGGTTGTACAGAAATTTTTGCAACATCGCCAGGTAATTGCAGGTAACCAGGTTTACGTTGCGCAAGCATATCATGCAATACCCGGTCAATTTCCCGGCACGCATTTTCGGGTGTAAGCAACGCCTGGCTACAGGTAATTTCCGCAGACATACGTTGAAAGCGCTGAAATTCACCGTCTCCGAGTGTGTGGTGTACCAGATCACCCGCTCGTTGAGTTTTCAGGCAAGGCGCCCCTACAATATGTATTACTGGCAGGTATTCAGCACAGCTTCCGGCCACACCATTCAGCGCGCTTAATTCACCAACACCAAAGGTTGTGACCAGTGCGGCAGCCCCACGCGCACGGGCATAACCATCTGCGGCATAGGCCGCATTTAATTCATTTGCACACCCCACCCAACTTAAATGAGGGTGCTCCACAATATGGTCAAGTAACTGCAAATTATAATCGCCCGGCACCCCAAAAATATGGGCGATACCACACTCGCTGAGCCTGTCAACAAGGTAATCCGCCACAGTGTAAGAGCCTTGCATAGTAATGATCCTTATAACATTTACCTTTAGTAAGTATTGTGGATGTGTGATCGATGTCCAGGATAAAACCGGAAAAAGTCATGGAACGCGCGCTTTACAATGACTTCAGTTATGCTGGTTACCAAATGTAAACGTATACACAAAGGATGGGAAAATATGGTTTACCAACCGAATCCTGGCCGCTACGAAGCGATGCTCTGGCGCCGCTGTGGCCGAAGTGGTTTGCAATTACCGCTGGTTTCACTGGGGTTATGGCACAACTTTGGTGAAAACAGCCAGCCAGAAAATTGCCGCCGATTACTGCGCCATGCCTTCAATCTGGGTATTACACACTTTGATTTGGCAAATAATTATGGCCCGCCTCCAGGTTCAGCAGAAGCCCAATTTGGCACCATTTTACACAGTGATTTTAAGGCATTACGTGACGAATTAGTTATCTCGACCAAAGCCGGTTATACCATGTGGCCAGGCCCATATGGCGACTGGGGTTCACGCAAGTATCTTATCTCCAGCCTGAATCAGAGCCTGAAACGCATGGGGTTGGATTATGTGGATATTTTTTACCACCACCGCCCAGACCCTAATACTCCTCTGGAAGAAACAATGGGCGCACTGGACAGTATTGTCCGTCAGGGAAAAGCGCTGTATGTGGGTATTTCCAATTACCCGGCAGAATTGGCACGTAAAGCCAGCCAACTGTTGCGGGAAATGGGAACACCCTGCCTTATCCATCAACCGCGTTATTCCATGTTTGAGCGTTCACCAGAACAAGGGCTATTGGATGTTCTGGGGGAAGAAGGGATCGGGTGTATTGCGTTTTCGCCTTTGGCTGGAGGGTTGCTGACAGACCGCTATTTGAATGGCATTCCTGCAGATTCACGCGTTGCCAGTACCAGTCGTTTCCTGACTCAGGACAACCTTACCCCTGAAAAACTCGCCATTATTGGTCAATTAAATGATTTAGCCCTACGTCGGGGACAAAAACTGGCGCAGATGGCACTGGCATGGGTGCTCAGAAATGAAAATGTCACCTCAGTGCTGATTGGTGCCAGTAAGACCAGTCAGCTTGATGATGCGGCGGGTATCGTCAATAACCTGACTTTTTCTGTGGAGGAAAAGACTGAAATTGAGACGATTCTTGGTGGAAATGGTCTGAAACAACCAAAAAATTAGGTTTTCTCTGATCCCTTCGTGATGAAATCTCAGTCATGATGCAGCCATCAGACCGGAAGGTCACGATAGTGAAGGAGTAAACCATGTTAAGGTCACTGATATTGGCTGCCGCAATTATGACAGCAGTGCCACTGGCAGCAAGCGCCGCCGAGATTACGCTTCTGCCAGCGATTAAATTGCAAATTGGCGACCGCGATAACTATGGCAACTATTGGGATGGCGGCCACTGGCGAGACCGCGATTACTGGCGCCGTCATTATGAATGGCATGATGGCCGCTGGCGTCACCATGACAATGGGCGCCATCGTGGTTGGGATAAAGGCAGGGCTTATAAAGAAGGCTACCGGGATGGCTGGCATGACGGCGATGACCGGCGCGGACCGCCACGCCATCACCACTAATCTTCGCTCAACCAATATGAAAAGCACCCGGCAAAACCTTGGCGGGTGCTTTTTTATTTAATCGATTTACATCCCAGGGAAAGCACCCAGCAGCAACCAGATATTTAATGTCACCACCACCAGCACAATCCCCCAGCCCAATAGTTTGGTATTACGGCTATTCACCAGTTCGCCCATTAACCGTGAGTCGCTGGTGAACACCAATAACGGAATCAGGGCCAGTGCGATACCAAAACTGAGAAGTACCTGGCTCATCACCAAAATTCGGGTGGGTTCCAGACCCAGCAAGATGACAACAAATGATGGGATCATGGTAACTGCACGCCGGACCCACAATGGAATACTGAATCGGATAAAACCCTGCATAACCACCTGACCGGCCAGGGTACCCACCACAGTAGAAGATAACCCGGCAGCAATCAGGCTCAATCCAAAGACCGTCGCAGCACCATGGCTGAGTAACGGTTGCAGTGTCAGGTATGCCTGTTCCAGGTCTGCTACCCCTGCATGCCCATTGAAATGGAAAGCCGCTGCCGCCGTTGCCATCATAGCCAGGTTAACAAACCCTGCTATCGCCATAGCGATACCAACATCCCACTTGGTAGCCCGGTAGCGCTCTTGCTTGCTGCCATCATGCAGATACTGGGTCAGTGAAGAATGCAGGTAGATAACATGGGGCATAATTGTCGCACCTAACACCCCGGCAGCAAGGAATACAGCTTCCCCTGTTGGCAGGGCAGGAATAATCATGCCTTTTGCCAGGTCTGCTACCTTTGGCTGGGAAAAGATAAGTTCCACAATATACGCAGCAGCAACGAATAACAGTAACCCGCCAATAACACGTTCAAGCGGCTTTTGCCCACGCCGCTGCAACATCAAAATAAGCCAGGTTGCAATCCCTGTCAGCACGGCCCCTTGCAGTAATGACACGCCAAAGATCAATTTAAAGCCGATTGCCGCACCAATGAATTCCGCAAGGTCCGTTGCCATGGCGATGATTTCCGCCTGCACCCACCAAAACCAAACTAACGGGCGTGGGTAGTGGTCTCGAATATGCTCCGCCAGGTTTTTACCGGTTGCGATGCCCAATTTGGCAGAAAGAATCTGAATCAGCATCGCCATCAGGTTGGCCCAGACTACAACCCACAGTAACTGGTAACCAAAACTGGCTCCAGCCTGAATATTGGTGGCAAAGTTACCCGGGTCGATATAGCCAATCGCGGCTATGAAGGCAGGCCCCAGCAAGGCGAGCTTGAGCTTTCTCACACTCCGTCCTTTTGTTTGCACACTGCTGTTGGTCATATCACGCCTCTAAATATAGCCTTTGCTATGTTTCATGCTAGCAAAACGATAATGATTATCAAGTTCATTTAGAGAGATAATCGCGATTGTTGTGATAGTCAGGAACAATAGAAAAAAGAAGATAACACGAGCACTATTACCCAATAGCACTGTGAGAGCAGGTTAACACAATGTAAATTTTTTGCTTGCTATACGCAACTTTTACCTTCTTTACCTAACATAACATTTCGGTATCACAGCTCACGATTTCGCCTTACCACCAAACAAGCGCCTAATAATGTGCTCTATGTCTCGTTTTATTCTTTTGCGTTGCATAGAATGTGCACGGAAATTTAACCTGCCTCAAATTTGGAGCAACCATGTCCCGTGTTCTGCACTTTATTTTAGCGCTTGCGATTGTCGCGCTACTGGCTTTGTTAGTCAGTCATGACCGTAAAAGTATTCGGCTTCGGTACATTATTCAGTTACTGGTTATCGAAGTTTTACTGGCCTGGTTTTTCCTGCATTCAGAAGCAGGCCTGGGTTTTGTTAAAGGCTTTTCTGAACTGTTCGAAAAGTTGCTCAGTTTTGCCAACCAGGGTACTGATTTTGTCTTCGGGAAGATGAATGATCAGGGACTGGCCTTCTTCTTCCTGAAAGTTCTGTGCCCAATCGTCTTCATCTCTGCACTGATCGGGATTTTGCAGCATATCCGTTTACTGCCTATTGTTATTCGCCTGGTGGGGACTTTGTTGTCCAAAGTTAACGGTATGGGGAAACTGGAATCTTTTAACGCTGTAAGCTCACTGATACTGGGACAATCAGAAAACTTTATCGCTTATAAGGATATCCTCGGCAAAATGTCACGTAATCGCATGTACACCATGGCCGCAACTGCGATGTCCACCGTGTCAATGTCGATTGTTGGCGCCTATATGACGATGCTCCAGCCCAAATATGTTGTTGCCGCACTGGTGCTCAACATGTTCAGCACCTTTATCGTGCTTTCGCTGATAAACCCTTATCGCGTTGATAAAAACGATGAAAACCTGCAAATGTCTAATTTGCACGAAGGGCAAAGTTTCTTCGAGATGTTAGGTGAATACATTTTGGCGGGTTTTAAAGTGGCCATTATTGTTGCGGCGATGCTGATTGGCTTTATTGCACTGATTTCCGCACTGAATGCATTATTTGCGACGGTTCTGGGTATCTCGTTCCAGGGGATTTTAGGTTATATTTTCTACCCTGTCGCATGGGTAATGGGTGTACCGGCTAACGAAGCTCTCCAGGTAGGCAGTATTATGGCGACCAAACTAGTATCAAACGAATTTGTTGCCATGATGGATCTACAAAAACTGGCGGGTTCGCTGACACCACGCGCAGAAGGCATTCTGTCTGTATTTTTGGTGTCTTTTGCTAACTTCTCCTCCATTGGGATTATTGCAGGGGCGATTAAAGGCCTGAATGAAGAGCAAGGAAACGTTGTTTCACGCTTTGGGTTAAAGCTGGTGTACGGCTCAACGCTGGTAAGTGTTTTATCTGCTTCTATCGCCGCGCTGGTATTGTAAATTAACCTGGGTGTAGCAAACGAACTACCATCCCAACTGGCTAAAAAGGAAAAGCACTGCTTTTCCTTTTTTTATTGCAACAATTAGACGCCCGTCGCGACATGTAACCCATCATGCCAAAAGCTCTGGCTTACCCACCAGGAACCCCTGCAGGTAATCAACCCCCAGGTTAAACAGCAATTCACGTTGTTCCGCTGTTTCAACAAATTCGGCCACAACATCCAGCCCGCGATACTTTGCCAGTGCGCAGATAGACTGAACAATTATCACATCTTCAGTACTGTTGGTGATGTTGCGGATAAAACAGCCATCAATCTTAATGATATCCGCATCCAGACGCTTAAGGCGTTCATAATTGGAATAACCGGTACCAAAGTCATCAATCGCAATCATAAAACCGGCCTGACGTAATAACTGAATATTACGTGCTGTATGTTCTGCAGTAGAAAAAGCCTGCTCTTCGGTTACCTCAATCACAATACGGCAGGCATCAACCTGGCTGTCGGCAAACAGGCGAATAATGCGCTGGGCTACACCATTTTGCATCAAGGTAACCGGCATCAGGTTGACAGAGAAACGACGTTTATCCCCACCAGCCGCCGGTGAAGACAGGTAGTTCAGTAACTTCACCATGACCTGCATATCAAAATACACACTTAAATCGCATTGAGTAATAATGGGCAAAAAGGTATCTGGCATCATAATTTGCCCATCCACCATCAAACGGCTGAGAATTTCGTCATACCGTTCACCGGAACGCCCTACAATAGGCTGCGCCACTAGCAGAAGTTGCCCGCTATCCAGTGCCTGCTTTATTTTCTGAAATAACTCAACCTGCCCGGACGTCACAGACATCACGCTTTCAGGTTGCGTATCCAGCCCAATAACAGGTTCCAGTGCGTTAGCCTGCTCTGCCAGATAACTGAGTTGCCCCAATAGCCGATTCAACTCACCAGCTACTGGCATTATCTTGCCCCAGGAGGCCATATACTCAATAGTGAGTTGCTGTTCCTTCCAGGGAACACGCCGGTCATTCAGGCTGCTTACCATCTGATGTAAGCGTTTCTCATGGTTTCCCTCCCGTAAATACAGCAGCACTTCACAGCCAATAAACTGGAATACTCGCTCATCTGGGCGCAGGTGAACGGATAGTGTTTGGCCTAATAGAGACTTACAGTGTGCCCGCATTAAAAAACCATAATGGCGGCCCAGAAATTCCAGATTATTAAGCCGTATACAGCAAAGTATTCCACCAGGGTGTGATTTCATGTGGACATCCAGAGCCCTCAAATTAGGCAACCAGGTCATAGGGTCTGTCAGTGCGTGGCTTTGCCACACTCGTTGTAAACGTGCTCCACGGTTATAGGAGCGAATTATGTAGTACAAACAGACAGTAAATGCGATAAAGATTGACAATGTAAATGCCAGAACTGGCCCATAATTGATACTGTGAACAAAGTTACGGTTGCACTGAAGCAGAATAAATGCCGAAAACGCCCAGAGAATGGCAATAAGATTAGCGCCAGGGCTACGTACCCCCACAGTAAAGATGAAAAACAGCAACGGCAGCATATAAGCCGAGAACAACTCGCTGGTTATGGGGGAACAAAACACCCACATCAATAAGCAAAGGGCTACAAACCAGCTAACTGTTTTAGCCCTGCCTGCAGGCGAGAAATAAGGTTTAATCTGCACTAACCACACAGCCCGGCGAAAAGACGGGCTTAACAGTATTCTCAATGAGTAATAAGCCAGAGGTGAAAATACTAATGCAGAGATAATAAGGCTTTGTACATCAATGACATTAAACAAGTATGATGTCATGCCAAAATAAGGTGAAAGGTTGTCAGGAAAAGACACAAACATGCCTAAAAAATACATCAGTGCTTTTATTAAACATGGGGTAGCAAAACCCAAAGCACAAATCAGTACAGCCCCATTACGCCCCATAATATCATGCCGCCAGCGCCGCCCTACCACCTTTCTCAACACGCCACAGACAACGATAACAGGAATCAATATGCAGCCAATAAACAACAAAACCAGCCAGGGTGATTCTGCTGAAAAAACCCAGAGATAGACTGTAACTGTAGCTACAGCAAGAGGAATAACGGCAACACGCCCACAGAGTAATAAAACAGAGATAATAATACTTAATGGCAACCAACTTAGGTAGTTAGGCTCACCATCAATCCAGGTTGAAGGAGATAAATGGCGGGATACTGCAATAAGGGCAGTGCTTATTATAAAAATAAACAATTGCCACCGTATTTTCTTAAATAAATCTTCCATATTCATTAACAAGTCCCTTTACCGTATAGTTACCCATACCGGCATACCGCCAAATAGATATCTCATTACAATCCTTGTGATTCGCCTGCCTGCTTTAAACTGGAGTTAGCACTTCCTTTAGCTGCTGACGACAGTGACATATTATTTTTAATTATAGTTTTGATCAATAAATCATTCGTGATAATACATAATTACCCTGATACCAATAAATAAAATATAAAAAAAGAGAAAAGAAGACACAAAAATACAAATAAAAAGATTGCCAATGAAAATGATTAATATTTACGCCTTATAGGAGAAATTTTTCAGGTGTACTCTTACTGCCTGTTAACAGGCAACTCAAACCTGAAAAGAAAAAATGAAGCTCTGGCGCATTGTCTGGCCATTCTGGTTACAAGGCGGGAACCTGTTCATCTGTCAGCACAAGGTAGTCTCAAGGAGACTCTGGTACGAAGTACAACGTATTAACCGGATGAGGAAAATTGACAGGCAGCAATACATTGCCCCGATTTAGCAGATAAAAAAACACCTGTATCTCTATGAGACCAGGTGCTTTTTTTGCTTCGTGATACGAAGCCGACAAATTTTGGTGGAGCTAAGCGGGATCGAACCGCTGACCTCTTGCATGCCATGCAAGCGCTCTCCCAGCTGAGCTATAGCCCCACGATTTCAGGAAACAACGATTGTGTTATTTATGCCAAATTAAGCAAAATACCAACATATGTTGGTGGAGCTAAGCGGGATCGAACCGCTGACCTCTTGCATGCCATGCAAGCGCTCTCCCAGCTGAGCTATAGCCCCAATCCTGAACACGTTTCCGTGTTGACGGGCGGCATGATATGCAACCCCTTGCCTGGTGTCAACGGTGAAAAGGGGCATCCTGAATCAAACGCTGAAAAAGCCAGCAAATCAGCCATTTTTTTCGATGTAGCCCCAGTTCCAGGCGTTCCAGTCACAAAAACACGTTAAAGGATGCTATAAAATCTCCACACAGCACCGAGTTAATAGAAAAAACAAGGACATTGAGATGCTCAAGGAACAGATGGCTTACAAAAGGCTGGCTGTGGTGACCAGTTCTGGCCCTGAAATAAACAATAAAACGAGTAGTTCCTCTACCAGACAGACCACTTCGCGCAGGGAAATTCCTGTCCGCAAATTACAACCTCACATGAACCAACATTCAGTGGGTCTTTTTTGCGCATTTCTGCTTCGGGAACCCTTTTATTGCGCAGTGTTCCCTCAGAAACTGGTATGCAGGTGAAATGATCATGAATATATTCAAAAGCAAAATGACACCAGCAGAGTTAGCACAAATAGTAGGTTACCAACCACAGACCATTAATAAATGGATTAAAAAACATGGCTGGCAGACATCACAAGTTAAAGGAGTAAAAGGCGGGAAAGCCCATGTAATTCATATGACTCCGGATGTACGCCACTTTATGCTGAGTACCCGTAATTTGCGCCAGGCAGCGGATTCCTCAAAGGCAATTCCTTTATCGCTGGTTAGCGTTGAATCACCACTGATGGATGATGATTTTTTCAGTTCACAGTTGATGTCTGTTTTGTTTCAAATGCGTGAAGAAGAGAGGCGGGGCCTGTTGGCATTATTGGCACGTGAAGGGATTTCGGGCTTGTTATCACGCCTGGCAATCAGCTAATCACCAATAGCAGGTAAGTGATGCTCCCGCAGCGATGGAGAGGTTGCTTTTCGTTGACGCTACTCTTGCTATGATATTTACCATTCCACCAAGGAATTGAAGGTTATAAAGAAAAAGCCAGCTCATAGAGCTGGCTTCGGATTGATGAAAAAGAAGGAAAAAGCGTGGTTTTTCCTTCTTTTTAGTTAGTAGCCGAAAATCAATGAATTGATTTTCCGGTTTTTTTATTGGGTGACATCCTCTCGTTCTGTGCGGACATGAGGTTTGCCATCAGACTCAAGCCAGCTCATAGAGCTGGCTTTCAGTTAGTACTGGATAAAAACGCTTATTGCTGTGCTTCACGCTGTGCAATAAAACCCAGGGCCTGCTGAATACGTGCGAGACTGCGGGTTTTACCAATAGCATGAACAGTAACATCCAGCGCTGGGGATTGCCCTGCACCAGTGACTGCCACACGCAAAGGCATCCCTACTTTCCCCATACCCACTTCCAGTTCATCTGCTGTTGACTGAATAGCATGGTGAATGTTTTCTGGTGTCCACTCTGTAATAGCGGACAGCTTATCGCTGACGACTTCCAGCGGCTGGCGAGCAACAGGGCGCAAATGTTTCTTCGCAGCATCAGCATCAAATTCGCTGAAGTCTTCATAGAAGTAACGGCAGCTTTCCGCAATTTCTTTCAGAGTCTTGCAGCGCTCACCCAGCAGTTTCACCAGGTCAGCCAGTTGTGGGCCTGTTTGAGTATTAATATTTTGCTGTTCGATATGCCACTGCAAATGAGTAGCAACATATTCAGCTGGCAACGTATTAATATAGTGGTGGTTCAGCCACAACAATTTGTCGGTGTTGAAAGCACTGGCGGATTTACTCACCGCTTCCAACGTAAACAGTTGTTTCATTTCATCAATGGTGAAAATTTCCTGATCACCGTGCGCCCAGCCCAGACGAACCAAGTAATTCAGCAACGCTTCTGGCAAATAGCCTTCATCGCGGTACTGCATAACGCTTACTGCACCGTGGCGTTTAGATAATTTTTTGCCGTCATCACCCAGAATCATCGAAACGTGGGCATATTCGGGTACTGGTGCTTTCAACGCTTTCAGGATGTTTATCTGACGTGGAGTATTGTTGATATGATCTTCACCACGAATAACGTGCGTAATACCCATATCCCAGTCATCCACCACTACACAGAAGTTATAGGTCGGTGAACCATCGGTACGGCGGATAATCAGATCATCAAGTTCCTGGTTACTGAACTCGATAGGGCCACGAATTTTATCATTAAAGATAACGGAACCTTCCTGCGGGTTGGCAAAACGCACAACATAAGGTTCATTTTCGTCATGGTGGCTGTGGTCATGGCGGCAACGCCCGTCATAACGCGGTTTATCACCATTTGCCATCTGATCTTCGCGCAGTTTTTCCAGACGTTCTTTAGAGCAGTAGCATTTATATGCCGTCCCCTCTTCCAGCATTTCATCAATGACCTTGTTATAACGGTCAAAACGTTTGGTCTGGTAGTACGGGCCTTCATCCCAATCCAGGCTCAGCCAGTTCATTGCATCCATAATGGCATCGATAGCAGGCTGAGTGGAGCGTTCAAGGTCGGTATCTTCAATGCGCAGGACGAACTCGCCCCCCAGATTACGGGCATAGAGCCAGGAATATAAGGCAGTACGGGCACCACCAACATGCAGGTAACCAGTTGGGCTTGGCGCAAAGCGGGTTTTGATTTTCATTAAGTGGCCTTAATACGTAGATATGCCGGAACACGGCAAATGCCGGGAAAACAAAGTGGGCAATATTCTACCACTGTATGCTGATTCCTCAATCTTGAGTCTGTCTGTGTGAACAGAAAGGTGTTTTTTTGCTGGTTAATCTAATAAAAACGGGCATTTCGTCACCATGATGGCTAAATTTACGACGAACAAATAAAAACTTTAGAAAAGGCGTTGACTCATTTCGTTCTCTCCCTATAATGCGACTCCACACAGCGGGGGTGATTAGCTCAGCTGGGAGAGCACCTCCCTTACAAGGAGGGGGTCGGCGGTTCGATCCCGTCATCACCCACCACTTTAATGTGGTTCCCGCAGTGTGAAGCAAGAAATTGAGATTGGGTGATTAGCTCAGCTGGGAGAGCACCTCCCTTACAAGGAGGGGGTCGGCGGTTCGATCCCGTCATCACCCACCAATCTCACCAGCTGGATTTCTTGCAATGAAGTAAATGCAGTACCGAAGTGGGTGATTAGCTCAGCTGGGAGAGCACCTCCCTTACAAGGAGGGGGTCGGCGGTTCGATCCCGTCATCACCCACCACTTCGGGTCGTTAGCTCAGTTGGTAGAGCAGTTGACTTTTAATCAATTGGTCGCAGGTTCGAATCCTGCACGACCCACCAGTGTAGAAAGGCGCCCTAAAGGCGCCTTTTTGCTATGTGCAAAAAGTGCAGAATGAGAACCTGCAGCAGGTTCGAGCCGAGCGAAGCGAGACAACGTTGCCAACGGCAACGGCCCGCAGGGTGAGGCCAACGGCCGAATTATCCTGCACGACCCACCAGAAATGCAGAAAGGGGACCTGAGGGCGCCTTTTTGCTATGCGCAAAAAGTGCAGAATGAGAACCTGCCCTATCAGCTTGTATAACCATCATACTCACCGGACTCATCCCATATCATCCAGTCTGCATAATCCGTATTATCATCAATAAAAAGGATTCAATCAGTCAGGAAAAACCATGAGTAAACCCATCATCACACTTAACGGGCTAAAAATTGTCATCATGCTGGGAATGATGGTTATCATCCTCGCCGGAGTGAGAATAGCAGCAGAAATAATAGTCCCTTTCATTCTGGCAATATTTATCTCCGTCATCCTTAACCCCGTTATCCAGTATATGGTGCGCTTGCGGGTTCCTCGTGCACTGGCTATTTTAACATTGATTTCACTGCTCATTTTTTTGGTTGTCGTGCTATTGGCTTATTTGGGCACCACACTGAATGATTTAGCGAGTACCCTGCCTAAGTACCGCACTTCATTAGTTATCCCACTACAAACTATTGAGCCCTGGTTACAGCGGGCCGGGATAAAAGTCTCTGTTGATGAATTGATCAAATATATTGACCCCAATTCCGCTATGACTTTGATCTCGACGCTGCTGACTAAGTTATCCAGTGCCATGACCAGCATATTTCTACTGCTACTGACCGTGGTGTTTATGCTGCTTGAAGCACCTCAGTTACCAACAAAATTGCAATACACTTTGTCGCGTCCCAATGCCGGTATGGCAGCTATGCAACGGGCTATCGACAGTGTGTCCCGTTACCTGGTGTTGAAAACTGCCATCAGCCTGCTGACCGGATTAATCGTCTGGATAATGCTACTGGTGCTTGGCGTACAGTTCTCCTTTATTTGGGGCCTGCTGGCGGTAGCACTGAATTTCATTCCCAATATCGGCTCGGTGCTGGCAGCCATTCCGCCGATTTTGCAGGTGCTGGTCTTCCGGGGTGTGTACGATGCGCTAACAATAATGGCGGGCTATATGGTGATTAACCTGGTTATTGGCAATATTCTTGAGCCGCGCATGATGGGACGCGGGTTAGGTTTATCCACTCTGGTGGTATTTCTGTCATTGATCTTTTGGGGATGGTTGTTGGGAGCTGTAGGGATGCTGCTCTCCGTGCCTCTGACTATTGTGGTGAAGATTGCGCTGGAACAGTCTGAAGGGGGCAAGCGTATTGCCATGCTGCTGAATGACGTACCAAACTATAAGTAAAACAATCCCCCTGGAGCAAGCTTCAGGGGGACACATTAGGGGATTACGGGCGGTATACTTTTACGTTCGCAAACCCTTGCTCACGCAGATAAAGGGCTTGTAAACGGCTCATTACACCGCGCTCGCACCACAACAAATAGTTTTTGCTCTGGTCCAGGTCACCAAATTTGGTGCTCAGTTTGTAAAATGGCAGTGACGCTACCTCAACCCCATCAACCGCGAAAGGTTTGTCTTCCTGCTCATCAACCGAACGGATATCCAGTAATACATCGTTTGGCCCGAAACCATTTACGGTCTCGACTTCAACCACTACTTCATCGGTTTGCGTGGCGATATCGCGAATATCCATATTCACTGCATTCTCTACTACCTGGTCGAGGATGCTGAAATCAAAATGGGCTTCTTCTGCTTCGATTTTGGCTTTTACGGCTTTTACTGTCGGGCTTTTGGAGATGACACCGCAGTATTCCGGCATGGTACGGGCAAAATCTTCAGTGCCAATTTCACGTGCCAAATCGATAATGTGTTCTTTGTCCCAGGAAATCAGTGGGCGCAGTACCAGTGTATCGCTCACATTGTCGATGAGGCGTAAATTGGTGAGCGTCTGGCTTGATACCTGGCCCAACGCCTCACCAGTCACAATTGCCTGGACACCGTAGCGTTCTGCTACTTTGGATGCAGCGCGTACCATCATACGTTTCAGCACCACACCCATTTGGCCGTCATCCACTTTTTCAAGGATTTCGCCCACAACAGGTTCGAAGTTAATCGCGACAAAACGCACACGGTGTGAACTGCCAAAACGGTTCCACAAGTAGTGAGCTACCTGGCGAACTCCGATTTCATGGGCGGCACCACCAAGGTTAAAGAAGCAGTAATGCACCCGGCAACCACGGCGCATCAGCATATAGCTGGATACACCTGAATCAAAACCACCAGAAATCAGTGACAACACATCTTCCTGGGTACCAATGGGGAAGCCGCCAATCCCTTCATAGCGCCCTTCAACAACCAACAGCCTGTCGTCTTCAATTTCCAGGTTGACCGTCACATCGGGTTTCGTCAACTTCACTTTGGCTGATTCGATGTGCTGATTCAGACCACCACCAACATAGCGCTCAACTTCAATAGAGCTGAATGGGTGTTTGCCACGGCGTTTAACACGAACGCAAAACGTTTTATTTTCCAACTGAGCACGGTAGCGCTCGAGTGTCTGCTCGAAAATATTGTGCATGTCAGTGAATGGCAGGTCTTCCACCTCAAGAATATGGTGGATACCAGGAATACGGGTCAGTGCATCACGGATTGTTTCGCGTTGTGTTTCGTCTTTCGCGCGTACAATGATGTGGTCCCAGTGGCGGACAACAGCAAGGTCTTCATCGTAATGTTTAAGAACGTTACGAATGTTTCCGGTAAGAATCTTAATGAAGCGCAATCGCACAGATTGGCTTTTGATGGTGATTTCCGGGAACAATTTAATGATAAACTTCATGGCGGCAAGGATTCGTTGGTCAGCCAGCATAAGCAGGCAGGAAAATGAAGTACTGCTGGCAAGTATGTCAGCATCCGAAAGCGCGACAGTATAGCATCATCATTGTGAAACTGCGCACATAACCTGGCCTGGATACATTATTTGCTTATCATTTTTACTCCGCTACCATGTGGCGTAGTAAAGACGACTTAATCAGGAAGCTGTATTCGCTATGCCGAAGAAAAATGAACAGCCCGCCAGCTTTGAAACGGCGCTACAAGAACTGGAAACCATTGTTTCTCGCCTGGAAAATGGTGATCTTCCGCTGGAAGATGCGCTCAACGAATTTGAACGCGGTGTAAAACTGGCACGCCAGGGCCAACAGAAATTACAACAGGCCGAGCAACGCGTACAAATTTTGCTGTCAGAAAGTGAGAGCGCTCTGCTGACTCCTTTCAAGCCGGATGCCGAATAACAATGGATTTCAATCAATTGTTAACTGTGTATGCGGCCCGGGCAAATACGGCAATAGCCAGTTTTATCAATACATTGCCTTTTCAGGATTCAGCTCTGGTTGGTGCGATGGAATATGGTGCATTACTTGGGGGTAAGCGCCTGCGCCCTTTCCTGGTCTATGCCACAGGAAAAATGTTGGGAATGCCACTCAGTGTACTGGACACCCCTGCCGCGGCCATTGAATGTATCCATGCTTACTCACTGATCCATGATGATCTGCCAGCTATGGATGATGACGATCTGCGCCGTGGGCAACCAACCTGCCATATTCGCTTTGGTGAGGCAACGGCTATTCTGGCAGGCGATGCCCTGCAAACACTGGCCTTTTCTATTTTGAGCGATACGGATATGCCTGGCGTCTCTGATTCCTCCCGGGTGGCAATGCTCCGTGAATTAGCCAGTGCCAGTGGTGCCGCGGGAATGTGCGCCGGCCAGGCGCTGGATCTTGAAGCAGAAGGTAAGCATGTTGATTTGGCGGCACTTGAACGTATTCATCGCCATAAAACTGGCGCGCTGATTCGCGCAGCTGTACACCTGGGTGCACTGAGTGCGGGTGAAAAAGGGCTTGCCGCATTACCTTTACTGAGCCAGTTTTCAGACAATATCGGGCTTGCTTTCCAGGTCCAGGATGACATTCTGGATGTCATTGGTGATACCGCTACGCTTGGCAAACGCCAGGGGGCAGATATTCACTTGGGCAAAAGCACCTACCCGGCTTTACTGGGGCTGGAACAAGCACAGGCCTGGGCAAATGAACTGTGTTCTCAGGCACTTGAGGCCCTTGCCGGGTTACGAGCACAACACCTGGATACACAGCCGCTGGAAGCACTTGCACATTTTATAATTCAAAGGGATAAGTAAACACCGGGTTAGCATGATGTAAACACATGCTAAATACGGAATAATGTCTCTTACCGGGAGGATACCGCCGGGCGGTGTCCTGTTTCCCATTATTACCATATGAGTCTCTGATGAGTTTTGATATTGCCAAATACCCGACCCTGGCGCTGGTTGACTCCCCGCAAGAGTTACGGCTGTTACCTCGCGAAAGTCTGCCTAAAGTGTGCGATGAACTACGTCGTTATTTGTTGGACAGCGTCAGCCGTTCCAGTGGGCACTTTGCTTCGGGCCTGGGCACCATTGAACTGACAGTGGCCCTGCACTATGTCTATAACACGCCGTTTGACCAGCTGATTTGGGATGTTGGGCACCAGGCGTATCCGCATAAAATTCTCACCGGACGCCGCGATAACATTGGCACCATTCGCCAGAAAGATGGTCTGCACCCTTTCCCGTGGCGTGAAGAAAGTGAATACGATGTGTTAAGCGTCGGGCACTCATCCACCTCTATTAGTGCCGGTCTGGGCGTTGCTGTTGCCGCAGAAAAAGAAGGCAAAGGCCGCCGTACTGTGTGTGTTATTGGTGATGGTGCCATCACTGCGGGTATGGCGTTTGAAGCGATGAACCACGCGGGTGACATCAAATCCGACATGCTGGTTATTCTCAATGATAACGAAATGTCGATTTCGGAAAACGTGGGTGCGCTGAATAACCACCTTGCACAATTGCTGTCTGGCAAGCTCTACTCCAGCCTGCGTGAAGGCGGTAAGAAAGTGTTCTCTGGTGTGCCCCCCATTAAAGAATTACTGAAACGCACTGAAGAACATATTAAAGGCATGGTGGTTCCCGGGACGTTGTTTGAAGAACTGGGCTTTAACTATATTGGCCCGGTTGACGGCCATGATGTGGCAGGGCTGGTGAGCACCCTGAAAAATATGCGTAGCCTGAAAGGGCCGCAATTTTTGCATATCATGACCAAGAAAGGCCGTGGTTACGCACCAGCTGAAAAAGATCCCATTTCATTTCATGCGGTACCTAAATTCGATCCGCAAAGTGGCACTCTGCCAAAAGCGACGGCCACTCAACCCAGTTATTCGAAAATTTTTGGTAACTGGTTATGCGAAACAGCGAAACAGGATGACAAGCTGATGGCGATTACGCCAGCCATGCGGGAAGGTTCCGGTATGGTCGAATTCTCCCGCCAGTATCCTGACCAGTATTTTGATGTCGCCATTGCAGAACAGCACGCCGTTACTTTTGCAGCAGGCCTGGCGATTGGTGGCTATAACCCGGTCGTCGCCATCTATTCAACATTTTTACAGCGCGCTTACGACCAGTTGATTCATGATGTTGCCATTCAGAAACTGCCAGTCCTGTTCGCTATAGACCGGGCCGGTATTGTTGGTGCAGATGGCCCAACTCACCAGGGCGCATTTGACCTGAGTTTCCTGCGCTGTATTCCAGGCATGGTCATTATGACGCCAAGTGATGAAAACGAATGCCGCCTGATGCTGCACACGGGTTACCACTACAAAGAAGGGCCATCGGCAGTGCGTTACCCCCGCGGTAATGCACGTGGTGTTCCACTTACACCGCTGGAAGTACTGCCTTTAGGTAAAGGCCGCTTGTTACAGGAAGGCAAGGATATTGCGATTCTGAACTTTGGCACGCTGTTGCCAGAAGCTGAGCAGGCTGCACAGGAATTGAATGCCACCCTGGTGGATATGCGCTTTGTGAAACCTTTGGACGAAAGCCTGATTCTGGAGCTGGCAAGCCGCCATTCTGCACTGGTCACACTGGAGGAAAATGCGGTGATGGGTGGTGCTGGCAGTGGGGTTAATGACGTTCTGATGGCACACCGCAAACCGGTTCCTGTTCTGAACCTGGGGCTACCAGATACCTTTATTCCACAGGCAACACAGGATGAAGCCCGAAGTGCTCTTGGTCTTGATGCCCAGGGGATTACACAACGCATCCGTGAATGGCTCGGATAAAACTGTCTTTTACTTCTCCCCTTCCTCTCCTGCTATGCTTAAAGCAAATTTTTTCTCATTGCAGGAGAGGAGTCATGGAATATACCACGCTGGGTAAAACCCACCTTCGCATTTCCCGTTTGTGCCTTGGTTGCATGACATTTGGCGAACCAGAGCGTGGGCGACACGCCTGGACGTTGCCAGAAGAAAGCAGCCGTGACCTGATTCAGTACGCCCTTGGCCGGGGAATTAACTTTTTCGATACTGCCAACAGCTACTCCGATGGCAGCAGTGAAGAGATTGTTGGCCGGGCACTGCGTGACTTTGCCCGCCGGGAAGATGTCGTCGTCGCAACCAAGGTCTATTTCCCCGTAGGGGATTTAACCGAAGGCCTTTCACGCAAGCAAATTATGCGGTCCATTGATGACAGCCTGAAACGCCTCGGTATGGAATATGTCGATTTATTGCAGATCCACCGTTGGGACTACAACACGCCACTGGAAGAAACCCTCGAAGCATTGCACGATGTTGTACAGTCCGGCAAAGCGCGCTTTATTGGCGCGTCATCCATGCATGCCTGGCAGTTTGCCAAAGCACTGTTCACCCAACGCCAGCATGGCTGGAACGAGTTTGTTACCATGCAGGACCAATACAACCTGATTCAGCGTGAAGAAGAGCGGGATATGCTACCGTTATGCTACGACCAGGGCGTTGCCGTTATTCCATGGAGCCCACTGGCTCGTGGGCGTTTAACCCGCCCCTGGGGTGAAAACACGGCCCGTTCAGTGTCTGATGAGTTCGGTAAAAGTCTGTATCAGTCCAGTGAAGCGAATGACGAACAAATTGCGCAAAGAGTGGCCGCAATCGCCCGCGACAAAGAAGCCAGCCGTGCTCAGGTAGCGCTGGCCTGGTTGTTAAGCAAACGAGGTGTTGCAGCACCAATTATTGGCTCATCGCGCAAAGAACAGCTTGAAGACTTACTGAACGCAGTAGATTTGAAACTCAGCGATGGAGATATTGCCGAGCTTGAAACGCCTTACCAGCCGCATCACGTCGTTGGCTTTCGTTAACTATCGGCACAACCTCATGTCCGCACGGAACGAGAGGATGTCACCCAATAAAAAACCCTGAAAATCAATTTATTGATTTTCAGCTGCTAACTAAAAAGAAGGAAAACCACGCTTTTTCCTTCTTTTTCATCAATCTGAACCTGCCCCTTTTACAGGGCTGGTTCAGAGCTCAGCTCAGTAAACCAATGGGCCAGTAATGGCCACATAAGTACAGTGCAGCCGCAGCGATAACCCCGGCAACGATGTCATCCACCATGATGCCCATGCCACCATGCACATTTTTGTCAAACCAGCGGATAGGCCAGGGTTTCCACATATCGAAAATACGGAACAGAACGAACCCTACTGCCACCCATCGCCAGTCATTGGTCGGGAGGGCCATCAGGGTTATCCACATGCCGATAAATTCATCCCACACAATACTCCCGTGATCATGAACCCCCATATCACGAGCCGTTACATGGCACAAATAGACGCCGATGCAGACTCCCAACATTAGCACCAGTACGTACAGTTGCCAGGGCAGGAAACTCAGCAAATACCAGAAAGGAATAGATGCCAGGGAGCCCATGGTGCCGGGAACGATTGGGCTTAAACCACTGCCAAACCCTGTCGCCAATAAATGCCAGGGGTTAGATAACCGAAGACGACGTTTGGCGGCGGCTTTCTCAGACGGTTGTAAAGTGGTCATATCCATGTAACTCCAGTTTTACCGGCTTTCCTTGTTGCATCAGTGTCAGGCCATCGCTGGCGACAGTCATTTGACCAACGCAAGTCCAGGGTATGCCTAAATGACCAATAGCCACATCCAGCGCCCCACGGTTAACTTCTGGTACCGTAAAGCATAGTTCGTAATCTTCCCCACCAGCCAGCGCCCATTCCAGAGCCTGCTCCATTGAAGTGCTTTCTTTCAATGCATCAGAAAAAGGCAGGTTATCCAGGTCAAGCCTTGCGCCACAACCACTGGCTTTGAGGATATGACCCAGGTCAGAAATCAGCCCATCGGAAAGATCAATAGCACTACTGGCCAGATCCCGTAATGCCTGGCCGTGAAGAATACGGGGTTTAGGGCGTAAATGGCGGCTTACCAGCCAGTCGGCGTGCACCTTATCTTCCACCTGCAAGCGTTCTTGAAGAATGGCCAGCCCTGCAGCGCTGTCACCGGGCGTACCCGTCACGTAAATCCAGTCTCCAGGCCGTGCACCACTGCGTTTTAATGCTCTACCCTGGGGAATAAAACCATGAATACCCAGCGTCATCGAGAGGGGGCCTTTTGTAGTATCCCCGCCGATTAACTGCATATCATAGTAACTTAACTGTTCAAACAGGCTGTCACTGAATGCAGCCAGCCAGCTCTCATCAACATCAGGTAGGGTTAATGCCAGGGTAAGCCAGGCTGGGTCCGCCCCCATTGCTGCAAGGTCACTAATATTCACGGCCAGTGCTTTACAGGCTATATCGGCAGGCGCCATATCAGGAAGAAAATGAATACCACTCACCAGCGTATCAGTGCTTATCGCGAGGGTTTGGCGTTCCGGTACAACCAGTAAGGCACAGTCGTCGCCAATACCTGTTTCTACATCCCGCCGCGAACTGCTGACACGATTGAAATAGCGGTCTATTAACGAAAATTCACCGCAAGCCATACAAAAAGCCTCAACAGATAAAAAAACAAAGGCCGGGAAACCCGGCCAGTGACAACAATTCTGGTGCTGCCTTATACAAACAACACGCCATGTAGCAAACTTATTTCCGGTGTGGGCGCACCTGAGGCGCTACTTTGTCGAGAACACCGTTAACAAACTTATGGCTATCTTCTGCACCAAACGTTTTGGCCAGTTCAATTGCTTCGTTGATGGCCACTTTATATGGGACATCATCACGTTTAGACAGTTCAAACAAAGCGATACGCAGCACCGCTTTTTCCACCTGGCCAAGCTCTTCAAGCTGGCGAGATAACACAGGCTTCATAAGCTCGTCGAGATATGCGCTATTATTCGCCACCCCGGCCAGCAGTTCACGGAAGTACATGACGTCGACATCTTTCACGTCCTGTTCCGCCAGGAACTGGTATTCAACATCAGCGATGTCGTTCTGGGACAACTGCCAGGAGTAAAGCGCCTGGACGGCACACTCACGGGCGCGGTGACGAGCAGCAGGTTTCACGGAATTCCCCTTACTAAAATCAGGCCTTAATGGCTTTCAATACATTGATCATTTCGAGCGCGGTCAGGGCAGCTTCTGCACCTTTATTACCGGCTTTTGTACCAGCACGCTCAATTGCCTGCTCAATACTTTCGGTGGTCAGAACACCAAAGGCTACCGGTATTTCGCTATCCTGTGCGACATGAGACAAGCCAGTGCTTGCACCACCTGCGACATATTCAAAATGGGCAGTACCGCCACGGATAACCGTACCGAGCGCAACGACTGCATCATAACGGCCGGTCTTCGCCAGTGCGCCAGCAGCCAGTGGCAGCTCATACGCACCCGGAACCCAAACCACGGTGATATTTTCATCTTTTACCTGACCAATACGTTTCAGCGCGTCAATTGCACCGTTCAGCAGGCTGTCATTGATGAAGTTGTTAAAACGCGCGATTGTGATGGCGACGCGAGCGTCCGGGGTAGCAACGGTAGCTTCAATAATGTTCATACTCTTCCTTACGAGTTTTGTGTGGCCCCCGCAGGGGGGCGGATTTTATCATAATCTTTCAGGCACTGCTTACTTTTATACGCCTTCTGCGCCGAATGGCGTTACTCTCCAGACTTTGCGCAAAAGAACACCATCTCTGGCTCAGCACCCGGTATCAGGTACCAAATGCAAGCAGAGGTCTGGCCCAACCTGGCGAACCTGGCTGAAAACCAGTTGCGGCGCATCGGCCAACATTGTCAACCCAGGCAAAGCGCATAGCCCACGGGCATCATTGCCCAGCAGTTTTGGCGCCATATAGACAATCAGCTCATCCACCAGGCCTGCCTGTAATAATGCGCCGGAAAGTTGTGCGCCAGCTTCCACCCACACACTATTAATTTGGCGCTGACCCAGCAACATCATCAACGCAACTAAATCCAGATGCCCGTTATGTTCGGGTAACACTAACTGTTCAACCGCCTCTGGCCATGGCTGTGTATCTGCAGTTGTTCTGGCAAGCCAGGTTTGCCCTGGCTGGCTGATAAGCCGGTGAGCCGGGGTCACACGGTTTTGGCTATCGACGATAACCCGCACAGGTTGGCGCAAGGAGGATTGTGGATAAATACGCTGTGTATCAGCGTCAAGCTCTTGCCAGCGTACAGTCAGTGAAGGGTCATCAGCCAGAACCGTTGAACTACTGGAAAGAATAGCGGCACTCTGCGCACGTAAACGCTGTACATCACGGCGTGATTGCGGTGAGGTGATCCACTGGCTTTCGCCGCTGGACATAGCTGTGCGGCCGTCCAGTGACGCCCCAAGTTTCACCTGTATCCAGGGGAAACCCGTTCGCATTCGTTTTAAAAAACCACGGTTAAGGCCTTCGGCTTCGCTATTCATCAAACCGTGGCTAACATCCACACCAGCCTGCTGCAAATGATACAAACCACGCCCGGCAACTTGCGGGTTTGGGTCTTGCATCGCGGTAACAACCCGGCTAACACCTGCAGCGACCAGAGCTTCACAACAAGGTGGTGTACGCCCGTAATGGCTGCAAGGTTCAAGCGTAACATACGCCGTAGCACCACGGGCTTTATCGCCCGCCATGCGCAAGGCATGCACCTCGGCATGGGGTTCACCCGCGCGGTAGTGAAAACCTTCACCAACGATTTCACCATCACGCACAATAACACAGCCAACATTAGGGTTAGGATGGGTGGTAAAACGACCACGGCGCGCCAGCTCTAACGCTCTGGCCATGTAGCCTTCATCGTGCATTATTTAATCCTGTAAGCGGGCAATCTCTTCGCCAAATTCGCGAATATCTTCAAAACTGCGGTAAACAGAAGCAAAACGGATATAAGCGACTTTATCAAGCTTGCGTAACTGCTCCATCACCAGGTTACCAATCATTTTACTGGGTACTTCTCGCTCCCCTGTAGCCCGGAGTTGTGACTTGATATGATTCAGCGCCATTTCAATGTCGTCTGAACTCACCGGGCGCTTTTCCAGCGCTTTTTGCATACCGCTGCGTAACTTATCTTCATTAAAGGGTTCACGCACGTTGTCACTTTTCACCACACGCGGCATAACCAGCTCTGCTACCTCAAAGGTAGTGAAGCGTTCATTACATACCAGACACTGCCGCCGACGCCGCACAGATGAGCCTTCACTCACCAAACGCGAGTCGATGACTTTAGTATCCACTGCAGAACAAAATGGGCAATGCATAAGGTTTCCTGATTGGTTGTTGCAATAGTTGCATAGTTTACCCTGGAGTTTTCAGACGACAAACCCAGATGATTTGAGATAAAGGCGCTATGCCTTTCATTACACGCCCGCTACCCTGAACGTAATCTCGTTATTATGGATCATTTTCATATGAAAACCTGTTACCAGTCAGGGCTATTTATACTGTTCACTTCATTGATGGTAAGTGGTTGCACACCACAGGCCGAAGTAACCAGTGTGCACCAGGATGTACAAACGTTAAGTCACGAAATGCGCACACTGCAAAAAGAAACCAGAGATGTCGCCTGGCAAAATGCGCTGAATGCCCGTTCAACAGAAGGTGCTTGGTTAATTCCGGGGGCTCAGACACCGGCGCGGCTTACCAGCCAGTTGGGGCTATTAACCTTCTCATTGGCCCGCACCGAAACAACAGGAAATGGAGTGACTGTTTATATTCATGTCCACCGGGATGGTAATAAAGGTTTACCGGCATTTAACGGCAATCTGGTATGGGGAACACTCTCTGGCACACTTGAGAATTACCAGCAAGTAAATACCCACTCACTGCAATTTCAGGCACCTGCCACGCTGACAGCCCCCGTTGACATTGATCTCGCCATTCACTTGCCAGATACCCAACTCAGCGATGTTGGCTTTATCCGTATCCATGGATTGTCATCGTCTGACACCAGCATGGATACGCCAGATACCACCCAATAGAGCACCACACATTCTCTTGCAGCCACTGGCGGACTGATACCGCTGGCTGCAACCTCCCCACTCGGCTACTGCTCACCCACAACAACAATGAGATGTACGTCACGTTTTTGTCGCAAATATTTAAGCTATTTGCAGAAATGCTTCAGCAAAAAGTATTTTGTATTGGACTGTAAAATTAAACCAGATAGAATTTCGTTGTTTTATTAGCACAAATGTGAACGCAATCGATTTCGCTAGTGCAAGATATATTAACTAAACATATATCTGTGAGGCAGAATAAGAATTGTGACGTGCTAAAAACAAACATATCTGGCAATAGCAACTGACTCCCCGTGCATTTGCGACATCTATAACAGTGGTCACTACATGAAAAAAACACTTTTAGCGGCAGGCGCAGCTGTCGCACTTTCTTACACTGTATCTGCTCAAGCGGCAGATAACAGTGGTGAATACCTCTCAGACTGGTGGCATCAGAGTGTTAACGTGGTGGGCAGTTACCACACTCGCTTTGGGCCACAACTCCGTAATGACACATACCTGGAATATGAAGCTTTTGCCAAAAAAGACTTCTTTGATTTCTACGGTTATGTGGATTTACCCCGCTTCTTTGGTGGCAACTCCACTTCTCAGGGTATCTGGAACCACGGTTCCCCGCTGTTTATGGAAATCGAACCACGTTTTTCCATCGACAAACTGACCGGAACCGACCTGAGTTTTGGGCCGTTCAAAGAGTGGTATTTTGCTAATAACTACATCTACGATATGGGCCGGAATAAATCTGGTCGTCAGAGCACCTGGTATATGGGTTTAGGTACCGATATCGATACCGGCCTGCCAATGGGACTGTCTCTGAACATTTATGCCAAATACCAATGGCAGAACTACCTGGCAGCGAATGAGAACGAATGGGATGGTTATCGCTTCAAAGTGAAATACTTTGTCCCGATTACTGACCTGTGGGGCGGTAAGCTGACTTATATCGGTTTCACCAACTTTGACTGGGGTTCCGATTTAGGTGATGAACCTAACCGCACCAGCAACTCAATTGCTTCCAGCCACATTCTGGCGCTGAACTATGACCACTGGCATTATTCTGTTGTTGCCCGTTATTTCCATAACGGCGGCCAATGGGATGATGATGCAGGTTTGAACTTCGGTAAAGGTGATTTCAATGTGAAATCAACTGGCTGGGGTTATTACCTGGTAGTCGGTTATAACTTCTGATAACAGAATGTGATTCCCTCTCACCCCGTGTCAGCCAGGCTGATATGGGGTGAGATTTTCCTCCAGAGCGTTAATTCCTGTCCACCCTTCACCTCACCATATTTACCTGTTTTTTTGTTTGCCAATAGCTGTTACCAGGCGATGTATTCCTCGTTACCAACAGGTATGTACTGCTTGTTATGTCCCTTCGAAACGCGTGTATAACAGGCAAAAAAAACCACGGTGTTTAACCACCGCGGTTTTCATCAGCACCAACAAAACAGGATTAAGGCAGAATACGCGGCTGATCCGCCCCTTCTTTCTCAACTTTCTGTTGCAGCATATGCTCACGACGCATACCCAGTTTCAGAGCAAGCGCAGAAGCCACATAAATAGATGATGCCGTACCGATGGTGACACCAATCAACATGGTCAGCGAGAAGCCTTTCAGCACCGGGCCGCCAAAGAGATACAGCATCAAAATAACCATCAAAGTGGTACCGGACGTAATCAAAGTACGGTGCAGCGTCTGGGTCAGTGACACGTTAAAGATTTCGTAAGGTGTACCGCGGCGAATCTTGCGGAAGTTTTCACGAATACGGTCAGAAACCACAATGCTGTCGTTCAGTGAGTAGCCAATAACCGACATCAACGAGGCCACAATAGTCAGGTCAATCTCAATATGGAACAGAGACAGAACCCCCATGGTGATAATCACGTCGTGCGCCAGTGCCAGAACAACCCCGGCAGCCAGACGCCATTCAAAGCGAAAACCGACATAAATAAGGATACAGATAAGCGCTGCAAACAGCGCCATACCGCCTTTTTGTGCCAGATCCGCACCGACGCTTGGGCCAACAAACTCAATACGTTTTACCGTTGCCTGTTGGTGAGTGGTCTCATTAATTACGCTAACCACTTTGTTACCCAGTTCCTGGCTGCCATTAGCATTATGCACTGGCGGCATACGAACCATGATGTCGCGGCTGCTACCGAAGTTTTGCAGTAACGGGTCAACAAAACCCGCTTTTTGCAGAGCAGCGCGCATCAGATCCATATCAGCAGGTTTTTCGAGGTTAATTTCAATCACCGTACCACCGGTGAAATCCAGACCCCAGTTAAACCCACGAACCCCCATTACAACCAGGGATATAACCAGCAGCAAACCAGAGATGCCGAAGGCCAGGTAATCCCAGCGCATAAAGTCCCAGACTTTACGGCCGTGGTTCAATTGTTCAACAGTATATTCCTGTGCCACAACGCACTCCTCAGATAGACAGCTTTTTGACGCGTTTGCCGCCATACAGCAGGTTCACGATGGCGCGGGTACCGACAATTGCGGTAAACATTGACGTTGCCACACCAATACCAGTGGTAATTGCAAAGCCCTTGATTGCCCCGGTGCCCACGGCGTACAGGATAATAACCTTGATAAGGGTGGTAATGTTCGCGTCAAAAATTGAGCTGAACGCACCTTTGTAACCTTCATCAATGGACTGTTGTATCGTACGGCCGTTACTCATTTCTTCTTTGATACGTTCGTTAATCAAAACGTTCGCATCGACAGCCACCGCAAGGGTTAACACGATCCCCGCAATACCAGGCATTGTCAGAGTTGCCCCCGGCAACAAGGACATAATCCCAACAACTAACACCAGGTTAGCCAGCAGAGCAGATGTCGCAATCAGGCCAAACTTCTTGTAGAAGAAGATCATGAAGATGATGGAAATTGCCAAACCAGCCAGGCACGCTTCCAGACCCTGTTGGATGTTTTGCATCCCAAGGGTTGGCCCAATGGTTCTTTCTTCAACAATCTGGATTGGCGCAATCAACGCACCAGCACGCAGCAACAGAGAAAGCTGGCGAGCTTCAGTTGGGTTGCTTATCCCGGTGATACGGAAACTGTTGCCCAGACGCGACTGAATGTTAGCCACGTTGATAACTTCTTCCTGTTTCACCAGAATGGCACGTCCATTCGCATCTTTCTTACCACTGTCTTTATATTCCACAAACAGCGTCGCCATTGGGCGGCCAATGTTATCTTTTGTGAAATTGGACATAATGCTCCCACCCGCGCTATCCAGTGAAATATTCACCTGCGGTTGGTTGTATTCGTCCATGCTCGACGTGGAGTCAGTGATATGGTCACCGGTCAGAATAACGCGTTTGTACAGCACAATTGGCTGGCCTTCACGGGTGTATTTCACTTCTGAATCACCCGGTATACGCCCGGCAGCCGCAGCAGCCTGATCCACACTGGTATTCACCAGACGGAATTCCAGTGTTGCTGTTGCACCCAAAATTTCTTTTGCGCGCGCAGTATCCTGAATCCCTGGTAACTCAACCACAATGCGGTCTGAACCCTGGCGCTGAACCAGCGGCTCTGCCACACCCAATTGGTTTACACGATTACGCAGAATATTAATGTTCTGCTGAACAGCATATTCACGAGCTTCACGCAGACGGTCATCGCTCATTACTGCGCGTAACGCGTTGTCACCCTGGCTGGAAATCACTAAGTCACGGTGGCGCGGTGTGAGGTAAGAAATAGCATCATCGCGTGCGGATGAGTTAGGAAAGGTAATACTCAGCCCGTAGTTATCGGTTTTGCGTACACTGGAGTAAGGAATATTTTTGGTACGCAAATCACTACGCAGTGTATCAATATTCTGTTCCTGCAGTTTGCCCAGCGCAGTATCCATATCCACTTCCATCAGGAAGTGTACGCCACCACGTAAATCAAGACCGAGTTTCATCGGTTCTGCAGAAATAGCAGACAGCCAGCGAGGTGTTGCTGGCGCAAGGTTCAGCGCGACAACATATTGATCGCCTAATGCACTTACCAGTGCTTCCCTGGCGCGTAACTGGGTATCTGTTGAATCAAAGCGCGCAAGAATCGCTCCTTGTTCCAACGCCACAGATTTCGCGGTGATATTATCTTTTTTGAATTCAGACAGGACCTGGTCCAGCGTTTTCTCACTGGCGGCGGCACCGCGCGCACCAGTGATCTGAACAGCCGGATCCTCGCCATAAAGGTTGGGAAGCGCATACAGCAGGCCGACGATAAGTACGACGACCAGCATAATATACTTCCACAAAGGATAACGGTTTAACACGGCAGTTCCCTTTGGGAAAACAGAAGATTACAGCGCCTTCATAGTGCCTTTCGGCAGGACAGCTGCGACAAAGTCACGTTTGATAACAACTTCAGTTGTATCGTTCAGCGCAATGGAAATATAACCATTTTCGCCTACTTTGTTTACACGACCTACCAGCCCGCCGTTAGTCAGCACTTCATCGCCTTTCGCAATAGAGTCCATCAGTTTTTTATGGTCTTTAGTACGTTTTTGCTGTGGGCGCAGAATCATGAAGTAAAAAATCAGGCCGAATACCACCAGCATCAGAATCAGTGACATCGGGCTGCCCTGAGCAGGCGCACCAGTTGCCGCTACCGCATCAGAAATAAAAAAGCTCATTAAAAATCCCTCATTTATTTAATTAATCAACATTCAAAGGTGGAACGGGCTTACCCTGACGTTGGTAAAAATCCACAACGAAGTGCTCTAATTTACCCTCTTCGATAGCCTGCCGTAAACCAGCCATTAAACGCTGATAGTATCGCAAGTTATGAATCGTATTGAGACGAGCCCCCAGTATTTCGTTGCAACGGTCAAGATGATGCAAGTACGCACGTGAATAATTGCGACAAGTGTAGCAATCACACTCTTCATCCAGCGGACCGGTATCACTCTTGTACTTCGCGTTGCGGATTTTCACTACACCATTGGTCACAAATAAGTGGCCGTTACGGGCATTACGTGTAGGCATGACACAGTCGAACATATCAATACCGCGACGAACGCCTTCCACCAGGTCTTCCGGTTTCCCGACACCCATCAGGTAGCGAGGTTTATCCGCAGGAATTTGTGGGCAAACATGTTCCAGAATACGGTGCATATCTGCTTTTGGCTCACCCACAGCCAGGCCGCCGACAGCGTAGCCATCAAAGCCTATCTCTACCAGCCCTTTAACAGAGATATCTCGTAAATCTTCGTAAACACTGCCCTGAATAATGCCAAATAACGCGTTTTTATTCCCAAGGGAATCAAAGCGATTACGGCTACGCTTCGCCCAACGTAATGACATTTCCATAGAACGTTTCGCATAATCCCAGTCGGCCGGGTAAGGTGTACATTCATCGAAGATCATCACGATATCAGAACCGAGATCATACTGAATTTCCATGGATTTTTCAGGATCGAGGAAAATCGGATCGCCGTTGATCGGGTTGCGGAAATGCACGCCGTCTTCAGTTATCTTGCGGATATCACCAAGGCTGAATACCTGGAAACCACCTGAATCCGTCAGGATCGGGCCTTTCCACTGCATGAAGTCATGCAAATCGCCATGCAGCTTCATAATTTCCTGGCCAGGACGCAGCCACAGGTGAAAGGTATTGCCCAAAATAATTTGTGCACCAGTGGCTTCGACTTCTTCCGGAGTCATACCTTTTACGGTGCCATACGTACCAACAGGCATAAATGCAGGGGTTTCCACTACCCCACGTTCGAACACCAATTTACCGCGACGGGCAAGGCCATCGGTGTTTTTTAATTCAAATTTCACATATCCTCCGCATCAGAGAAACAGTCTGATGGTTAATCAACCACAGCAGTACCACTGCTTGTGGGCTATCATTTTTACCTGGTTTCAGGCAAGACCCGCCAGAGACAAAAACGCTCCGCATAGCACTACGCGAAGCGTCTGGCTGGTAAAACACCCGGTATAAAGCTGCTACAGCTTATTCCCCAGGTCGTTCATTAATGGCTTCGGGATTGTACGTGATAAACATCGCATCCCCATAGCTAAAAAAGCGATACTCGGATTTTACAGCCTCATGGTAAGCATGCATGGTGTGCTGGTAACCGGCAAAAGCAGAGACCAGCATAATCAGAGTGGATTCGGGTAAGTGGAAGTTGGTAATCAGCGCATCGATGACCTGATACTGGTAACCCGGGTAAATAAAGATTTGCGTATCACCGAAGAAAGGCGCTATCAGGGCATCTTTTGCTGCCGTGGCCGCACTTTCCAGTGAGCGTACAGAGGTGGTTCCTACCGCAATCACTCGGTTGCCACGCGCTTTGGCGGCCAGTACGGCATCAACGACTTCTTGCGGCACTTCTGCATATTCCGAATGCATAATGTGGTCTTCGATACTGTCCACCCGCACTGGCTGGAAAGTCCCTGCGCCAACATGTAACGTGACAAAAGCCATTTCCACACCTTTCTCACGCAATGCCGCCAGCAGTGGTTCATCAAAATGCAGGCCTGCGGTAGGAGCAGCTACTGCCCCCGGGCGCTCACTGTATACTGTCTGATAAAGTTCTTTATCTGCTTCTTCATCTGGCCGGTCAATATATGGCGGCAACGGCATGTGACCAATCTGGTTTAAGATATCCAGTACAGGTCGGCTTTCTTCAAATACCACTTCAAATAACGCATCATGGCGTGCCACCATGGTCGCTTTAATGCTTTCGTCATCTCCCAGCAACAGCTCAGCGCCAGGTTTCGGGGCTTTGGATGCCCGAATATGTGCCAGCACACGATGCTCATCCAGCATCCGTTCAACCAGCAATTCAATTTTGCCGCCACTGGCTTTTTTGCCAAATAAACGTGCCGGGATCACGCGGGTGTTATTGAACACCAGTAAATCACCGGGGTTGAGTTTATCGAGCAAGTCGGTGAAAGTACCGTGCGTGAGAGCACCCGTTGGCCCGTCAAGGGACAGTAACCGGCAGGCACTGCGCTGAGCTTGTGGGTAGTGGGCAATTAAGGATTCGGGTAATTCAAAAGAAAAATCGGCAACACGCATGGCTCTTCACTTAGACTTAAAAACAGGCGGCTTAGTCTAGTGCCAGGGGCGTTTCCCTGCAACCACCAGCCGCAAATCCGTTACAGAGTGGTTTTATGAATTTTCTTGCACACTTGCACCTGGCGCACCTCGCTGAGAGTTCGCTGCCTGGTAATTTGATGGCTGATTTTGTTCGCGGTAAACCAGATGGTATCTACCCGCCTGCATTATCAGCAGGTATTCACCTCCATCGGCGTATTGATGTTTTTACCGATAATTTGCCTGAAGTGAAGCTGGCCTGTTCCTGGTTTCGTCCACAAACCAGGCGGGTTGCACCTGTCAGCCTGGACGTAATGTGGGATCATTTTCTTTCCCGTAACTGGGCTCAGTTATCTCCCGAACATTCACTGCCTGATTTTATTGATCACGCAAGGGAAACCATTGCCCCCGTACTGCCGGATTCACCAGAGCGTTTTATAAACCTTAACAGGTACCTTTGGGCTGAGCGCTGGCTGGAGCGCTACAGCGATATGGCATTTATTGCTTCTGTACTTAACGGGATGGCAAATCGCCGCCCACGCCTGGCGAGCTTGCGTGATTCATGGCATGACCTGGATACACACTATGCGGAGCTGGAAACATTATTCTGGCAGTTTTATCCGGCGATGATGGAGAAAGCACAGAATAAGCTGTTGTAAAAAAACGCAACCTGAAATCCTGGCGTTAAATTAATGGTGCCAGTAATTTAAACTCTGCATACAAGCAGAGCGCCCCGTATTCACTAGCGGTTGCCGGTGCGTGAAATCGTGCGTCATGTTTTGTTCAGGGGATTTTTCACGCTTTGCTGGCACCACTTTTCACACGAAAAACATTTTTGCCCGAAACTCGGGCCGCCAACATTCTCTCACTCCACCAAGGCCAGGCCATTCTTCTCTTATGAGTCATTTTCCCCCTTCACTCAAGCTCAGGGGCAGAATGCCGATATTCATTCTGGTTATTACGAAAAAAGGAGAAAATAATGGCAACCATCAGCTCGTCTGTGACGTCAGCTGTGCAGAGTAGCTACAGTTCGTCTGTTTCATCCGGTAGCGATGTATCGGGGCAAATCAGCCGAATTCGTCAGCAAATCACTCAACTCACTCAACAGCTGAAAGATCTGTCAAGTTCTGATGCAGATGCAGATACCAAAGAGAAGCAACAGGAGCTTATTCAGTCCGAAATTGAAATGTTGCAGGCTCAACTGGCGCAGCTTGAGCAGCAACAAGCTCAAAAATCAGTAACCAGCCAAAATCAAAGCCAATACCAAGTTCAGGCTGAGAAAAGGGCTGAAGGCGTAAACTATCCTTCTGCAACAAACAAGATTGATATTTACGTATAACCCGGTCCTGATTGATACAAAGGATCATTTTCCCGGGCCTGGTCAAGTTGACAGGCCTGTTCTGCTATCACAGACCAAATAGCCTCTGCAGCAGCAGAAAGTGAACGGTTTTTACGGCGAATAAGCATTATTTTGCGCTCGATAACCGGCTTCAGCTGCCTGACAACCAGTGAGTTACCTCCTGGAAGTGGCAACGCCAGAGCAGGCAAAATACTAATGCCAATACCCGCTTCAACCATTGGGAACAGTGTCGCGGGGTGGCCTATTTGCTGAACAATATGCGGCTCAATATTTTGATCGGCAAACGCCGTATCAATAAGCGGCCTGCTACCTGAAGCATAATCCTGTAACACCAACTTATGCCCGGCGAGATCACGCCAAAAAATGTCAGTTTTCTGGTTTAGGAAATTGTCACAGCGACACAGCAAAAAGAACGGTTCAGACAATACCGTGGTGCATAACAAATCGGTGACTGATCCCGGGTCGATAACAATGCCAAAATCCACCTCCCCCTGGCGAACACTTTCCAGAACCCACTGTTGCGGGCGGTCATGCAGCATAAAAGTGATGTCAGGAAATTGCTGCTGACTTTGAGCAATAGATTGTGGCATCAGATGTGCAGAAATAGTTTGGCTGGCGGCAACTCTGACAATGCCACTTAATGTGTGGCTATGAGCCCGGCTGTCGAGTAAAACACTGTGCAGCTCATCCAATACGCGAGACAGACTCATTGCCATTTGTTGCCCGGCTTCTGTTAGCACCACTTCACGTGTGGTTCTGTCCAGCAGTTTAACTTCAAGCGCTTGTTCAAGTTCTTTAACACTATGGCTTACAGCTGACTGGCTCAATCCAATTTCTTCCCCGGCACGGCTAAAACTCTGAGTGCGGGCAACAGCCACAAAGATACGTAACTGGCGCAATGTATAATTCATTTAACTTCCTCATGAATTCATGAAATCAATCAATTTTATTTCTTAAAGATAACCGGGCACAATCCTGACTGTTAACTTTGCGTTCTCTTTGCCCTGCCATTGCGCGCAAGGCATTAAATATAAAGAAGGTTTTCCTGATGAAAATACTGCGCATACTCGATCCTTTTACACTGACACTGGTATGTACAGTGCTGTTAGCTACCTTTCTGCCTGCTCAAGGGCACTATGTTGGCTTTTTCGATGGACTGACTGACGCGGCGATTGCCCTGCTGTTTTTTATGCATGGAGCCAAACTGTCCCGTGAAGCAATTATGGCGGGTGGTAGCCACTGGCGGTTGCATCTGTGGGTAATGTGCAGCACGTTCGTCTTATTCCCGATACTGGGTGTGTTATTTGCCTGGTGGGCTCCCTTTCCTGTCAGCCCAGAGCTGTATAACGGTTTTCTCTACCTGTGTATTCTGCCCGCCACAGTCCAATCCGCTATCGCGTTTACTTCGCTGGCTGGCGGTAATGTTGCTGCGGCAGTCTGTGCCGCTTCAGCATCCAGTCTATTAGGGATATTCCTGTCGCCGTTACTGGTCGGTTTGGTGATGAATGTACACGGCTCAAGTGGTTCCACCCTGCACCAGGTGGGTTCAATTATGCTGCAATTGTTACTGCCTTTTGTTCTGGGACACTTGTCTCGCCCACTGACAGCCGGCTTTGTTACCCGCCATAAAAAATGGATTGGCAAAACAGACCAGACGTCCATATTACTGGTGGTTTACACCGCATTCAGCGAAGCCGTGACTCACGGTATCTGGCACCAGGTGGGGTTGGGCAGCCTGCTGTTTATTATCGGCAGCAGCCTGGTATTACTGGCTATTGTTATCTTCGTGAATATTCAGGTTGCCCGCCGTGCCGGGTTTAATAAAGCAGATGAAATCACTATTGTGTTCTGTGGTTCGAAAAAGAGCCTGGCAAATGGTATTCCCATGGCGAATATTCTGTTTCCGGCAGCAACAGTTGGGATCATGGTGCTGCCATTGATGTTGTTTCACCAGATTCAGCTTATGACATGCGCTATGCTGGCACGCCGGTATAAACGCAAAGCAGAACAGGAAACCCATCTGGCGAGCCAAAAAACGGCCCGCTCGGTAGTAGAAGGTTAGCGAGAACGGCGTAAGGGCTGCACCAGAGAAGTCAGCCCTTCGGTTTTAATCAACAGCGCCAGCGACATAAGCTCACCCAGTTGCCCGGCAGGAAAAGCCTCCTTGCGGGCAAACCACAATAAATAATCCTCGGGCAGGTCAATCAATACCCGCCCTTTGTATTTGCCAAACGGCATCACCGTATTGGCAACCTCAACCAGTTGGGCTTTATCCATAGTTACACGCCTAATAAACGGAGCATTTCTGCTTCATCTATTACATCAATGCCCAGTTCCTGTGCTTTCTGCAATTTGGAACCGGCCGCTTCTCCGGCAATAACCAGATCAGTTTTTTTCGAGACACTGCCACTGACTTTAGCACCCAATGCAGCCAGGCGTGCTTTGGCATCATCGCGGGACATCTGGCTTAGGGAGCCAGTCAGAACCACTGTTTTCCCGGCAAAGGGGCTGTCTATCTCTTCAGGCTTCACCACAACTGGGGCAGGCCAGGTAATTCCTGCTTTATGAATCAGTTGTTCAATGACATCCCGGTTGCGCTGTTCCAGGAAGAAATTGTGTACATGGGTGGCAACCACAATGCCCACGTCAGGCACTTGTTGCAATTGCTCAACCGAAGCCGCCATTAAGGCCTCCAGTGTGCCAAAATGTGCTGCCAAACCTGCTGCCGTTGCTTCACCTACTTCACGAATACCCAGCGCATAGAGAAAACGGGCAAAAGTCGTTTGCTTTGCCTTTTCCAGCGCATTAATTACATTTTGAGCTGATTTCGGGCCCATGCGGTCAAGGCCGGTAAGTTTGCCAGCAGACAAAGTAAACAGGTCCGCTGGGTTATCGATGTACTCTTTTTCCACCAACTGGTCGATGATTTTGTCGCCCATACCATCGACATCCAATGCACGGCGCGAGACAAAATGTTTCAGTGCTTCTTTGCGTTGTGCTGCACATATTAAACCACCGGTGCAGCGTGCTACGGCTTCACCTTCAACCCGTTCTACATCTGAGCCGCACACCGGGCAATGCGCCGGGAATTCAATTACACGGGTATCTTCCGGGCGTTCAGAGAGCACTACGTTCACAACCTGTGGAATGACATCACCTGCACGGCGAATAACAACGGTATCACCAATACGCAGGCCGAGCCGCTCGATTTCATCGGCATTATGCAGCGTAGCATTACTGACCAGCACCCCGGCAACCTGCACCGGTTCAAGACGCGCCACCGGAGTGATTGCACCTGTACGACCGACCTGAAATTCAACATCCCGAACCGTCGTCATCTGTTCCTGGGCCGGGAATTTAAATGCCACCGCCCAGCGCGGTGCGCGTGCCACAAACCCCAGTTGTTCTTGCTGTGCCAGTGAGTCTACTTTAATCACAACACCATCGATGTCGAACCCGAGCTTAGGGCGTGTTTCTTCGACGTGGCGGTAAAACTCCAGCACCGCCTCTGGTGAATGGCACAAACGAATGCGGTCGCTTACAGGTAACCCCCAGGCTTTGAACTGCTGCAAACGCGCCATATGGCTCGCAGGAAGCTCACCACCTTCAAGTACACCCACACCATAACAGAAGAAAGTGAGTGGCCGCTTCGCAGTAATACGGGAATCAAGCTGGCGCAATGAGCCCGCGGCAGCATTACGAGGGTTTGCAAAAACTTTCCCACCAGTGCGGCGTGCGTCATCATTAATTTTTTCGAAACCAGCCTGCGGCAAAAAGACTTCACCACGCACCTCGAGACGTGCAGGGATGTTATCTCCCTGCAAGCGCAATGGAATGGCCCGGATGGTTTTCACGTTCGCGGTAATATTTTCCCCTGTAGTGCCATCACCACGGGTCGCGGCCTGAACCAGCACACCATTTTCATACAGTAAACTGACTGCCAGCCCATCCAACTTGAGCTCACAACAGTACACTACTTCCTGCGTGTCGCTCAGACGGTCACGGATACGTTTATTGAAAGCAAGAAAGCTCTCTTCATCGAACACGTTGTCCAGCGAAAGCATGGGGACTTCATGGGTGACCTGGGTAAAGGCCGTTAAAGGAGCTGCTCCGACTCTCTGAGTGGGAGAGTCCGGGGTCACCATTTCTGGATGAGCGGTTTCCAGCTCACGTAATTCGCGCATCAGCCGATCATATTCGGCATCCGGAATTTCCGGTGCGTCCATAACGTGATAAAGGTATTCGTGATGGCGAAGTGTGGTTCGCAGTTGATTAAGTTTTTGTTCGATAGGTTCCATAGCACACCATCAATATAAAAAACCCCCGACTAGCGGGGGCCTTGTTAAGAAAAGCAGAAATGTTACGCGTTGGCCTCTTTCACTTCGCGAATCAGATCCTGATACTCACGCAGTTTCTGTGGCGTCATCATCCGGCGCTGATCATCCATCACTACACCACCCATTTCATCAGCAATGTGTTGTGCAGACTGGAGCATCAGCTTGAAGTTTTGCGAGGCATCCCCATAAGAAGGAACCTGCATAAAGATTGTCACACCGGGTGTCACGAAGGTCGACATTTCATCAAGGCTGAATGAGCCGGGTTTAACCATATTAGCCAGGCTGAACAGAACCGGTCCACTACCATCCGGGCTGAGGTGCCGGTGGAAAATATTCATTTCGCCAAACTGGAACCCAGCCTGCTGAATACTATTCAGTAACGCTTCACCATCAAATTGCCCCCCGGTATGTGAAGAGACGTTCATAATGATGACGGCCTCTTTCGTTTGCGGTTTGGCTTCGGTTTGCGGAGCAGTATGCTCCTGCTGAACCGGTTGCGGTGCGGGTTCTGCCTGAGGAGCCGGTTCCGGCTCACGATGAACAGGCTCACGATAATGCGACACTTCCACATCAACGTGTTTCTGTGGTTGCGGATGGCGCACGGGCTCCGGCGCTGGCTGAGCATGAGTTACAGGCTGAGCCGGGCGCGCGACAGGCTCGCGGTGCTCAGGTTCTCTTTCCGGCTGGGGCGCAGGTGGCTGCTGCGCTGGAGGCTGGCGACGAGGTTGCGCCGACTCATAAGGCGGCTGATAGTTGTGCTGAGGTGTGGGTGGGGCTACAGTCTCGTTGTGGTGTTCAGGGGTTACCCGGTGAACACGAACTTCGCCAACACCTTCTTCCTCGTCGTCGTAATTTTCACTGTCTTCGTCGTCATGCAACGACTTCATCCGTTTTAAAGGGCGATCGCGGAACACGGAAGAGCGCTCTTTACGGCTGGTCCACAACCCATGGACCAGTAACGCAATAATCGCAATCGCACCAACAATGATTAATATCAGACGCAAATCCTGCATCATTATATTCTCGGTTGTTCTAACACCTTGCCACAGCGGCAAACATTTACTCACTAAGAGTATTTGTCCATCACAACAAGTGCAAGTGCGGGCGCGTTTTTCCAGACAGAAAGATGAAATAAAACGTGTTTTTTGCTGATTTTTCGACCACTTCCCAATTCCTTATGCTAACTACCCAACAAATTTTTCAGCATAGTCCATATTAGCTTCGGACTTCGACGGCTTGAAGTTTGGGCCGGTTTCAGGGTTATGATACACGGGCGATATAATCCGGATGACTCAAGGAGTACCACCCAACATGGTTTCATCATCCCCTGCTGCTTCGCGGAGCGGCATTTTTTATTTTTCCCAAGGATGGAAACTCATTACAGCACCAGGCATTCGCAGGTTCGTTTTTCTGCCTTTACTGGTAAATATTGTGTTGATGGGCACAGCATTTGGTTGGCTGTTTACCCGGCTTGATCAGTGGATACCAGCCCTGCTGAGCCATGTTCCCAACTGGTTACAATGGCTGAGCTATTTACTCTGGCCACTGGCTGTCATCTCTATTTTACTTATCTTTGGCTACTTTTTCTCAACCATCGCCAACTGGATAGCCGCACCTTTTAATGGGTTGCTGGCTGAACAACTGGAAGCACGCCTGACAGGCAATACGCCACCAGATGCCGGCTTGTTAGACATTGCAAAAGATGTCCCGCGCATCATGAAGCGTGAATGGCAAAAACTGACCTGGTATTTGCCCAGAGCAATTGTCCTGTTATTACTCTATCTGATTCCGGGGATAGGCCAAACCCTGGCCCCAATATTGTGGTTTTTGTTCAGTGCCTGGATGCTTTCAATTCAGTACTGTGATTACCCTTTTGATAACCACAAAGTGCCTTTTAAAGAGATGCGCGTGGCTCTGCGTAGCCGCAAAATAATGAATATGCAATTTGGTGCGCTGGTAAGCCTGTGTACTTTAGTTCCGGTGCTTAACCTGGTCATCATGCCAGTTGCTGTATGTGGCGCAACGGCTATGTGGGTTGATCAGTATCGTGCCAAACATGGTCGTTGGCCTTCAGCCCAATAAATACGTTTTTATGGCCCACTCATACGTGGGCCTCGTTTCAACCTGTCGTTACCTGTGCCAGGTTTGCACTAAAGGCAACTTATGCCATCCTTTATTCCATCCTGCTTGTTATTATTTCTCATCTGAATATAGATATGCGAAATCCGTCCTTCACCCGCGATGCTGAGAAGGTATGCTGGGACGGTTCCCAAATTTCATACAGTTAAGGACTGGCTATGAGTAAGATTTATGAAGACAACTCACTGACGATTGGTCATACGCCGTTAGTTCGCCTCAACCGCATCGGTAACGGTAAAATTCTGGCTAAAGTCGAATCCCGTAACCCGAGCTTTAGCGTGAAATGCCGTATCGGTGCCAATATGATTTGGGATGCCGAAAAACGCGGCGTACTGAGACCCGGCGTGGAGCTGGTTGAACCTACCAGCGGTAATACAGGTATTGCGCTGGCTTATGTTGCCGCCGCCCGCGGTTACAAGTTAACGCTGACTATGCCTGAAAGCATGAGTATTGAGCGTCGCAAATTGCTCAAAGCACTTGGCGCGAATTTGGTACTCACCGAAGGCCCGAAAGGGATGAAGGGCGCGATTCAGAAAGCAGAAGAAATTGTTGCCAGCAACCCGGAAAAATACCTGCTGCTTCAGCAATTCAGTAACCCGGCAAACCCAGAAATTCATGAAAAAACCACCGGCCCTGAAATCTGGGAAGATACCGACGGCCAGGTTGATGTGTTTATTGCAGGTGTCGGTACTGGCGGTACCCTGACCGGCGTAACGCGTTACATCAAAAACACCAAAGGCAAGAAAGACCTTATTAGTGTGGCGGTAGAGCCAACTGATTCCCCGGTTATCACCCAGGCGCTGGCTGGCGATGAAATCAAACCAGGTCCGCATAAAATCCAGGGTATTGGTGCTGGCTTTATTCCGGGCAACCTCGACCTGAAACTGGTCGATAAAGTGGTAACCATCACTAACGACGAAGCTATCTCCACCGCACGCCGTCTGATGGAAGAAGAAGGTATTCTTGCTGGCATATCTTCCGGTGCGGCTGTTGCAGCAGCATTGAAGCTTCAGGAAGACGAAGCCTTTATCAATAAGAATATTGTTGTTATTCTTCCTTCATCCGGCGAACGTTATCTCAGCACAGCATTGTTTGCAGATTTGTTCACAGAGAAAGAACTGCAACAGTGATGCCATCCCTGGTAAAGTGAATAAAAAAGCACCTGGATGGGTGCTTTTTTGTGGCGCAGTTCAAATTTTTACGCTAACCAGCATTGCTTCATTTGCCCTGGTCTGGTATTTAACCTGCAACTTTATTTCGAAGCTCGAAATTAATCGCTAATCCGTGTTCTGGTTTGCTGAATCGATTTACTGATTTGTTACAGGTTACACATTAGCGGCATAATACATAATGTTTCAGACGAGCGATGTGCAGGGCAGCCAGCCAGCGCTATTTAGCGCTTTTCTGCTTTTGACACGGTTTGTCTACGCGCAAGCGACAGATACAAGCTAAAGTTATGCTACACGGCTCTACTTTAGATCCAGACACTAAACCTATAAGTTGGGGAAAAACAATGTTCCAGCAAGAAGTTACCATTACCGCTCCGAACGGTCTTCACACCCGCCCTGCCGCCCAGTTTGTTAAAGAAGCAAAAAGCTTTAACGCCGAAATCACTGTGACTTCCAATGGCAAAAGCGCCAGCGCTAAAAGCCTGTTCAAACTGCAAACTCTGGGTCTGACTCAGGGCACCGTTGTTACTATCTCTGCTGAAGGCGACGACGAACAAAAAGCAGTTGAACATCTGGTTAAACTGATGGCGGAACTCGAATAAGTTTTTTGTTATTCGAGCGAATTCTCTATATCAGTCACAAGTAAGGTAGGGTTATGATTTCAGGCATTTTAGCATCCCCGGGTATTGCTTTTGGTAAAGCGCTGCTTCTGAAAGAAGATGAGATTGTCATCGACCGGAAAAAGATTTCTGCCGACAAAGTCGACCAGGAAGTTGAGCGCTTTCTGAATGGCCGCGCAAAAGCTGCGGCACAGTTAGAAGCCATCAAAATCAAGGCTGGCGAAACGTTTGGTGAAGAAAAAGAAGCCATCTTCGAAGGCCACATTATGTTGCTGGAAGATGAGGAGCTGGAGCAGGAAATCATAGCCCTGATTAAAGATAAACTGGTTACTGCTGATGCAGCAGCTAACGAAGTTATCGAAGGTCAGGCTACCGCCCTGGAAGAGCTGGACGACGAATACCTCAAAGAACGTGCCGCGGACGTTCGTGACATCGGTAAGCGTTTGCTGCGTAACATTCTGGGCCTGGCTATTATCGATTTAAGTTCAATTCAGGACGAAGTCATCCTGGTTGCCGCTGATCTGACGCCGTCAGAAACAGCACAGTTAAACCTGAAGAAAGTGCTCGGCTTTATCACCGATTTAGGTGGCCGTACTTCCCATACTTCTATCATGGCGCGTTCTTTGGAACTGCCTGCCATTGTGGGTACTGGCGATGTAACCACTCAGGTTAAAAATGGCGATTATCTGGTTCTGGATGCAGTAAACAACAAAGTTTACGTTAACCCGGACAACGAAGAGATCGAAGCGTTGCGTGCAGCTCAGGCTCAGGTTGCTGAAGAAAAAGCTGAGCTGGCAAAATTGAAAGACCTGCCTGCTATCACTCTTGATGGCCACCAGGTAGAAGTCTGTGCCAACATCGGTACTGTGCGTGATGTCGCTGGTGCTGAACGCAATGGCGCGGAAGGTGTTGGCCTGTACCGTACTGAATTCCTGTTCATGGACCGTGACGCACTGCCCACTGAAGACGAACAATTTGAAGCCTATAAAGCCGTTGCTCTGGCATGTGGCGACCAGGCTGTAATTGTCCGTACCATGGACATCGGTGGCGATAAAGAGCTGCCTTACATGAACTTTCCGAAAGAAGAGAACCCGTTCCTTGGGTGGCGTGCAGTACGTATCGCTCTGGATCGTCGCGAAATTCTGCGTGACCAGTTGCGTGCCATTCTGCGTGCTTCTGCTTTCGGCAAACTGCGCATCATGTTCCCAATGATTATTTCCGTTGAGGAAGTGCGCGAACTGCGTGCCGCTCTGGAGTCTTACAAAGACGAGCTGCGTGCTGAAGACAAAGCATTTAATGAAAATATTGAAATCGGCGTAATGGTGGAAACACCTGCTGCGGCAACAATCGCACGTCATCTGGCGAAAGAAGTCGATTTCTTTAGTATCGGTACCAACGATTTAACACAGTATACTCTGGCGGTTGACCGTGGTAATGATATGATTTCACATCTTTACCAGCCGATGTCACCGTCTGTACTGAACCTGATCAAGCAAGTTATTGATGCATCTCATGCAGAAGGTAAGTGGACAGGTATGTGTGGCGAGCTTGCTGGCGATGAACGTGCTACACTTCTGTTGCTGGGGATGGGCCTCGACGAATTCAGTATGAGTTCCATTTCTATCCCGCGCATCAAGAAGATTATTCGTAACACGAACTTCGAAGATGCCAAGGTTTTAGCAGAGCAGGCTCTTGCTCAACCGACTACGGACGAGTTAATGAAGCTGGTTAACAAGTTCATTGAAGAAAAAACTATCTGCTAATCCACGAGATGCGGCCCAATTACTGCTTAGGAGAAGATCATGGGTTTGTTTGATAAACTGAAATCTCTGGTTTCCGATGATAAAAAAGATACCGGGACTATTGAGATTATTGCTCCGCTGTCTGGTGAAATCGTAAACATCGAAGATGTACCGGATGTGGTGTTTGCTGAAAAAATTGTGGGTGATGGTATTGCTATCAAACCGAATGGTAACAAAATGGTTGCCCCGGTTGACGGCACTATCGGCAAAATTTTTGAAACTAACCATGCCTTCTCTATTGAATCTGACTCTGGCATCGAACTGTTCGTTCACTTCGGTATCGACACTGTCGAACTGAAAGGCGAAGGTTTCAAACGTATTGCTGAAGAAGGTCAGCGCGTGAAAGCCGGTGACACTGTCATCGAATTCGATTTGCCATTGCTGGAAGAAAAAGCAAAATCCACACTGACTCCGGTTGTCATCTCTAATATGGATGAAATCAAAGAGCTGGTGAAACTGACTGGTTCTGTAACTGTGGGTGAAACTCCGGTTATCCGCATCAAAAAATAACCAGACCTTTTCTGTAAAAACGGCACCTCAGGGTGCCGTTTTTTTTATAACTGGAAAGGTAACTTAAATCCCGGCACCTTGTGTGTAGTGCTCTTCGCCAAATACCCCGGTAGACAAGTAACGATCCCCCCGGTCGCAGATAATAGCCACCACCAGCGCATTGGGGTTTTCTTTGGCCACACGCAATGCCCCAGCCACTGCCCCGCCAGAGCTAACACCACAGAACAGGCCTTCTGTTGCTGCCAGTGTACGCATGGTGTTTTCCGCGTCAATCTGGTTTATATCCAGCACCTGGTCAACCAGAGACGCATCAAAAATGCCTGGCATCCAGGCGGCAGGCCAGCGGCGAATACCGGGAATGCTGCTCCCTTCTTCCGGTTGCAGGCCAACAATACGCACAGTACCAGACTGGCTTTTTAAATAACGAGCCGTTCCCGTAATCGTACCAGTGGTACCCATGCTGGAAACAAAATGGGTAATTTTCCCCTCAGTCTGCTGCCAAATCTCCGGCCCGGTGGTGGTGAAATGTGCCAGCGGATTATCCGGATTATTAAACTGGTCGAGAATTTTCCCCTCGCCATTGTCTGCCATGCTCTGAGCCAGTTCCCGCGCACCTTCCATGCCCTGCTCCCGGCTCACCAGAATCAGCTCTGCGCCATAGGCCTGCATAGCTGCTTTGCGTTCCTGGCTCATATTGGCTGGCATCAGCAGCTTCATTTTGTAGCCTTTCATGGCGGCAATCATCGCCAGCGCAATACCCGTATTACCACTGGTTGCTTCAATTAGTGTATCGCCAGGTGCAATATCACCACGTTTTTCAGCCTGGGTAATCATAAACAGCGCGGCACGGTCTTTTACGGAGCCTGCCGGGTTGTTACCTTCCAGTTTTACCCAAATTTCACTGCCGTTATTCAGCCTTGTGTGCTGCAAGCGCACCAACGGCGTATGACCAATGGTCTGTTCAAGTATCATTGCGCGATTTTTCCCAATAAAAAAACGGCCTTGCGGCCGCTTAAAGGTATGCTTATAAAACTATCAGGCTGATTGAGCCAGAGCAAGGCTCTCAATGCGCAAATCGCCGTGGTAAATACGCGCATGTTGCAGCCCCACAAATAAACGCTCACCCCGTTGTGGCACCACGTCATCACGCATGACAACGGTAAGAGGATCTGTGTACCAGCCAACCGGCTGCACAACTAATTGCATATAGTGCCCTTTGGGGCTGACTTCCAGTACCTGGACCGGTAACGGAGAATCCAGGCTGGTCCGGCGGCTGACATCCACTTCCCACGGGCGCAGGAACAAGTCCACCGGGCCTTGATAACCAGGAGTGAAGCCTAGCGGCCAACGGTGAGCGCCAACATGAAATTGGCTACCCTGTACCGAGCCTTTCAGGCGGTTCACTTCACCAAGGAATTCGAGAACAAAGCGTGTGGCCGGCTCACGCCAGACTTGCTGAGGTGCATCAGCCTGTTCAATATTCCCCTGGCTCATCACAACAACCCGGTCGGCAATTTCCATCGCTTCTTCCTGGTCGTGAGTAACAAACACGCTGGTAAATTTCAGTTCTTCATGCAACTGGCGCAACCAGCGGCGCAATTCCATACGCACCTGGGCATCCAGTGCGCCAAAAGGTTCATCGAGCAGCAGAATTTGTGGTTCTACCGCCAGGGCACGAGCCAAAGCTACACGCTGTTTTTGCCCACCGGAAAGTTGAGCAGGGAAACGGTCAGCCAGGTGAGAGAGCTGAACCATTTCCAGTAAATTAGTCACTTTTTGTTTAATTACGGCGGCTGACGGACGCTCACGGCGTGGCAACACCGATAAGCCGAATGCAATGTTGTCGAACACCGTCATATGGCGAAACAGTGCATAATGTTGGAACACAAAACCAACCCGCCGGTCGCGCGCATGCAGCTTGCTGACATCATTGCCATGAAAGCTGATACGGCCACTGGACTGGTGTTCAAGGCCCGCAATTATCCGCAACAGAGTGGTTTTCCCGGAACCAGAAGGACCAAGCAGCGCCACCATTTGCCCGCCTGGAATATCCAGCGAGATATCATTCAGCACCTGAGTCCGGCCAAAAGATTTTTTGATGTTGTTTATCTCAATGCTCACTATTACCTTCCTGTTGCAGGTGTTTTTCCTGGCTATTCAGGCGCCACTGCACTGCACTTTTCAAAAACAGAGTCAAAATTGCAATTAATGTCAGTAAGGCGGCGGCAGTAAATGCCCCCACCGTATTGTAATCCTGTTCCAGCATCTCTATTTGCAGTGGCAAAGACAGCGTTTCGCCACGAATAGACCCGGAAACCACTGATACCGCGCCAAACTCACCAATCGCTCGTGCGTTGGTCAATACAACACCATACAGCAAGGCCCAGCGGATGTTTGGCAGTGTTACCCGGCGGAACATTTGCCAGCCAGATGCACCTAACAGAATCGCGGCTTCATCTTCCTGGCTACCCTGGCTCATCATCACAGGCACCAGTTCACGCACCACGAACGGGCAGGTAACAAACACAGTCACCATAATCATGCCCGGCCAGGCGAACATCAGTTGCAGGTTATGTGCTTCAAGCCAGCTGCCTGCAATACCGTTCGCACCGTAGAACAGCAAGTAAACCAGGCCCGCAACGACTGGTGATACCGCAAAAGGGATATCCAGCAGTGTCAGCATTAACTGGCGGCCAGGGAAGGTAAAACGGGTTACCAGCCAGGCAAGCAATGTACCGAACACCAGGTTGACCGGTACGGTGATAACAGCAATCAACAACGTTAACCAGATAGCATTACGCATATCGGGATCAACCAGGTTTTGCAGAACCGGCATAATGCCTTTAGAAAAGGCGATGGCAAAAATAGATGCCATTGGCACCACAAGAATAAAGGCTGAAATCACCACACCCAGGCCAATCAGCGACCATTTCCCCCAGTTGATGGGTTCACGCCGGGGACGCAATTGTGAAATATTTGCCATTAATGCCCTACCACACGCCGACCAAAGCGACTCTGTAACGTGTTAATCCCAAACAGCAAAATCAGTGATGCTGCCAGAATAACGGAAGCAATTGCACTGGCTGCTGGGTAATCAAACTCTTGTAAGCGCACAAAAATCATTAATGATGTCACTTCTGTTTTCCAGGCAATGTTGCCAGCAATAAAAATGACTGCGCCAAATTCACCCAGGCTGCGGGTGAACGATAATGCGATACCCGCAATTAACGCCGGTGATAACTCAGGCATGACTACACGGCGGAAAGTCTGCCAGCGGGTGGCGCCCAGGGTTTCTGCCGCTTCTTCATATTCCGGCCCTAACTCTTCCAGCACTGGCTGCACAGTACGTACAACAAAAGGAATACTGGTAAAAGCCATAGCAACCGCAATACCCAACCAGGTATAGGTAACTTTGATGCCAAAATGCCCCAGCCATTCACCATAGATGCCATTAACTGAAAACAGCGAGGCCAGCGTCAACCCAGCAACCGCAGTGGGCAACGCAAACGGTAAATCCATTAAGGCATCCAGCAGGCTACGCCCGGGAAATTGGTAACGGGTTAGCACCCAGGCCATCAACAAGCCAAACACACCGTTAAACAGGGCGGCCACACCAGCAGACAGCACTGTCACTTTATACGCGGCAACCATCTGCGGGTTTGAAATAACCTGCCAGTACTGCGCCAGTGTCATCTGGCTTAACTGCATCACAAGCGCACTCAGCGGTAATAACAACACCAGGCAGATAAAAAGCAGGCTGGTTCCCATGCTGAGTGTAAAACCCGGCAAAACACGCCGGGAAGAGATAGCGAACATTAGCTACGCCCTGCTGCTAACAACTGATCCAGTTCACCGCCACTGGCAAAATGTTTGCTCATGGCTTCTTTCCACGAACCAAATTTGTCTTCTACGCGGAACAGTTTGGTTTGCGGAAATTTGTCTTTCATTTTGCCCATCAGTTCAGGGTTATTTACCCGGTAGTAATAGCTGGTAATAATTTCCTGCGCTTGTGGGCTATAGAGATAATTCAGGTACGCTTTGGCGGCTTTTTCGGTGCCATTGGCTTTCACGTTACGATCAACCCAGGTCACCGGGAATTCAGCAAGAATATCCACTTTGGGAACCACAACTTCGAACTGCTCGTTCGGGTACTGTTTACGGATATTGTTCACTTCAGATTCAAAGCTAATCAGCACGTCGCCGAGGCCTCGTTCAGCAAATGAAGTCGTTGCCCCACGGCCCCCGGTATCAAATACTTCGACGTTTTTCAGAAACTGGGTCATGAAAGCTTTGGTTTTGGCTTCATCACCGCCGTCAGCCTGGTCGGCTGCGCCCCAGGCGGCAAGATAGGTGTAACGTCCATTGCCTGAAGTTTTCGGGTTCGGGAACACCAGTTTTACATCACTACGGGCCAGGTCGCTCCAGTTGTGAATGTTTTTCGGGTTACCTTTGCGCACCAGAAACGCCATGGTGGAGTAAAACGGCGAACTGTGGTTTGGCAGGCGGCTTTGCCAGTCTGCGGGGATCAGATTGCCTTTGTCATGCAGGATCTGAACATCGGTTACCTGGTTGTAGGTAACAACGTCGGCTTTCAAGCCTTGCAAAATAGCCAGCGCCTGGCGTGATGAACCCGCATGGGATTGCTTGATAGTCAGTTTGTCGCCGTTGTTATCCTGAGCCCACTGTTTCTCAAATGGCGGGTTCAATGACGCGAACAACTCGCGCGCGACATCATAGGAACTGTTCAGCAGCTCTGTAGCATGCGCACTGCCCGACAGGACCAGAGACAGCGCCATTGCACTCAAGACACGTTTTACTGACTTACCCGCCATTTTGCACCTTCACTCAGACCTTATTAAATAGAACTCCAGTGTATTGAGAAGCGAGTCAAAAGTTATAACGGTTTTATATACCGTTTCGTGATTTTCAAGCGCAAAAGGGAATAAGACGAACCAGGCGAAAAAAACGTAGCTACGGTCTTTACCAAAGAGTTAAAAGGGTTAGTTTTAGCCCGTTTATTTACACAGTTCACTAATAATTTCAATCCATTACAATACTTCTGGCACCGTGTATCTGGCAGCGTTTTTTTAGCATCAGGCCAAACGAATATCCGGCTGACCGGGACTGATTTATTCCACACTAACACTACTTATCACTCACCGCTCAGGCCCTTCAGGACCAACTGGTTATTACCTGCTTCAATAATCCGTGATTTATCCGGGTGGAGTTCATCCCGGCTCAGCACAACTCGCCAGGTATTATCGCCCTGATCGGGCGAGATAAACATCCCCGCTACGGCCACATAGCGGGTGCTTTCATTCATTGGCATATTAACCATGGCAGTGCTTCCCGGTTGCAGTCGCACCTCTTTCTCTGCCAACAAATCAGCTTTAAGCACCTGACCGCCACCGGTGAACAGTGATGAATAGTCTGTGCGGTCAAACACTTTACGCTCCTTAAGCTGGTAGATGCGTACCACCGTGGACAAGGCCACACCACTGTCATTCGTATTCACTGCTTCACGGGCACGAATATCAAGGTGCAGGGTTTTAACCTGCTTATAAAAAACAGATTTGGTCACAGCAGCCGAACTCTCGGCCACTTTCTGCGTCACACCACAACCAGCCAGTAATATCGACAGACCTGCCGCCAGTACAAACTGAGGAACTTTACCCACGATAATCGCCATATTCGTCGCACTCCTTACGCTGCATACTCTCCTGAAGGCCCACATAACGCCCTAAATTAATGGTTACTCTTTTTGGCTGTTGTCCTGGTAGCGGGTGACGAAAACGCATCACTGCAGTACGGCCGAGTTGCCCAGCTCCGGTTTGGGGTTTACAGCTTATCACCGCCTGTGGAAGCAGATCACTGTTCACACACAGTTGCAACCGCACATCAAAGCGTGACCCCAGGTAAACATGCAGTAGCGCCATTAAATCCGCGTAAAGATCACCGCCCGGAAGCCAGCCCTGCACTTCCTCAAGGTTCGCTGTGCTGAGCTGCATCAGCACCTGGCTGTTCACATCCGTGGCATAGTTTCCCATCACCGGGCGGTTTACCAACGTAACGGGATGGCGGGTACTCAGGGTAAGAGGAGAACTGAGTCGCACACGTTTTTTGTCGTGGTGCCAAATTTTTGCTTGTGTACCCGGTGCCAGCAAGTTCACCAGAGAAGCCATACCTTCTGCAGTTCTTCCCGGCAGCAACATCACCGGTAATAGTGCCAGGAAGCGTGATAACGGCGCAGTTACACTTGCCATACAGCCATCGTTCCCCAGGCCGATAAGCCCCAAAAGGTACTGTGATGTTTTGTCTCTCCCGCCCGCTTCAAAGGTGGCCGGATAAGTGTATTTGCGCCATATACGGTAATACTGCGTAATCAGCCGGTGATTGAAGATATCGAGAAAGTCAGCTGTCGCGTCACAACCTTCCCGCTGCTGGGCAATGTCATTGATATACTGTGTTGGCAACGGTGACGTCACACCGTACAACCCCATAAAAGTAATGCGAACTGTTGCAGGTAAATGCGGCTGCTCCGCAGGTTCAAACGTTTTTATTTCTGAGGCAGGAAACCCCATTCCCGGATGAGGGCGAAAACGCACTGGTTCCTGGCGCACCTGCCAGGTACTGCCCATAACAGGGTTATCTGGCTGGCTTTGCTCCAGTAGCTGGCAAAGGCGGTAAAAATTAACTAAAGGTAACCTGTCACCGAGGCTGTTTATCAACCTGGCAGGCGCGGATTGTGATTCTCTTTCCACCGGATGCACTTTCCTTCTGGCTGAACGATGAGGGTAAGCTGGTTAAACTGATTCATATCGGAATAGAGTGCGAAGAAGCGGTTAAGCAACTCCCCAAATAAATGGATGTCCCCTTCCCCGGTAAAGCCGTTACTGTCGAGGGTCACTTCGATATCTATTCCGCGCAGAAGATAACCCTGCTCAAAACGCTGAAGGCGCTGATACGCAACATGCTGAATAGCTTCCAGGCGGCGGGTATTACATTCATCCTCCTGCCAGTTGTAGAGCGCCAGAGCACCACGCAACACCTCCGCGCTATTCATCATATTGAGAAAACCGGTTCCCAGATGGCTCATTACTCGCCAGTGAAACCGGTCTTCAACAGGGGGATAAACAGGCAGTGTAGGTTTGCACAGGTTGATGACCGGCAATGGCGTTTGAACCACCTGTTCACAACGTTCAAGCAGCGTGCTTTGCAGCGCCCGGCGCGGTAGCTGGCCATTGGTACCGGTGATTTGCAGCGATATTGTCTCATGCTCTATGTGCTGTTCGTCCTCCAACTGATGCCCACCAAGAATCAGCCAGGTGTCATACAACCCTGTCACGCTGCGTTTCACACGAGTATGGTAATAACGTGGTGGCGCGTGACGCCTCATCATTCCGCCTTTATGGCGAAAACTCGAAAATGGCACATACTCCACTTGGTTAGTTCGGTTTGAACCTGTCACTTTATCGACAGAATAGATCTCAGTATGCCCATCCTGCAGGCGTTTGGGGCGTAGCAGGTATTCTTGTTCCAGCCCAGAGACAGTGAGTGGGTCTGCTTCCAGTGTGAACAGATTAACCACCGGTACGCAATGGAGGCGAACATCCTCATTGGTGACGGGCAAATCTGCCGGCCAGAGGCTACTGAATACCACGTCGATATCAATATATTCGGTTCCCTCCGGCAGAGGCTGAGAGTCAAGCCCATGGAGATGGACAAACATAAACTTGTCGCGGAAAGCAAAATACTCCAGCAGTAACTGGTAACCACTGAATGCGGTATCTGTTTTCGGCAGCAGGCTGTCTTCTGCGCGAAAACCACCTGGCGAAAAATAGCCATCCAGTTCTTTACGTTCTTGTTGGCCGGACAAGCGCACATACATAGCAGCCTGGCGTTTTGTGAGCATCAGGTGCAATTGGCTGCTAACAGGCGCGTCTGCCCCCAAGTAAAGGCTTAGCTGGCTGAGATCGGCATTTGACCAGTCGGCCTGCTGGCTGCAGGTAAAACGCATGCGCAGTACAGAGCGGCCATCAGGCTCAGTTGCCATAGTCACCGCAGATATACTCAGAGGGTTGAGCATCATATCCCGGGTGGTGCGATAGCGGCAGACTGTATTCTTCGGCCCCACCGGGCGGGAATAAATTGCCAGCCCCGCAGGAACATTCTCTGCCATTTTCACGGTGTGCACATCTGGTGTGAAGGCCACAATGGCGAGAGAGGGAATGGTCCGCAAATAGTGAGGCCAGAGCATACTGACCAACCCTTCAGTCAGCTCTGGTAAATCATCATCAATCTTTTCACGCAAACGCCCCATTGAAAAAGCGAACCCCTCAAACAAGCGTTCAACATAAGGGTCCGGCGTACCTGCTTTATCTAAATCAAGCATGGCAGCTCTGTCGGGATGCGCTTGTGCAAATTCTTTTGCGGCTTCACGCAGGTAGCGCATTTCCGCTTCATAGTAGCGCAGGGTTAAATCATCCATAACAAACTGAATCCTGAAAATTAAGTGATTGCCCCTGAAACGGATAAATAATCCGCTGCCACAGGGGCAAAAATAAAAACCAATTAAAAAAGATGAGCATCAGGCCTTTTCAGGAAAACCCGAAATATCCACATGGTATTTTTTTACGTTATTATGTGCCACATACACCGTGATATTTTCCTCTTTAATATATGGTGAAGGGTCATAATAAAAGTTAGCACTGTTAAACAAAAACACTTTCCCGGACTGGGGGTCCAACCACTGACACACAATCCGCCAGGGCGAGCGACCATTAATTTGGATAGCCTCATTTAATTCCACACTCACAATCGTGGCTACCAATGGTTTACCATTTTGGATTAATCGCTGATGCCGTTTTCCACTGTTCATCAACCATAAACCAGCCCCCCCAATCAGCAGAAAGACCAGCGCAATACCACCGCAAATAAAAGCACCTAAATAAATCCCGACCGTGTCATTAATTTTGGCACTCGTCACATCATTCTGATTATAAATAACATCAATGGTATCCCCCATACGGTCACGATAATTGGAACGCCCGGTAGAGGACTCAAAAACAATACGTTTCCCGGTGTTATCGGTAAAGGTAACTTCAGGAAACCAGACTTCAGAAGATGAGTCAGCGTTATAGCTGTAGCGTAGATCGGTTATTTGTCCTTTGGCGTGAATGGCATCACGCTGAAATTGGTGATTAGAATAAGCAAGGTAGCCGGCAATTAAAAACAGAATCAGGCTTACAGAAAACATCAGGCCAAAAATTTTTTTCATCTTACTTCCTTTTTACGTTATGACAAAACATCACAATACAGTCGGCGGTATTTCCTCACCACCAGGCTTAGAACCTATCCCAGTAGAGGTTATTGTTGCAGTGATTTTGGCCGCGGACAGCGCGCAAATATCGCAGCGTACACGGAGTACGTAGGGATGCTGAGCACTGTCCTGGGCCGAAATAGCAAATAAAATAGCCTCATGGGATAGCGTTTAATTTCTCCAGAAGAGAGACAATGCGTTTATTACTAACGCGCTGCCTTACAAAATCACACAGTAACCTCCTTTGTAAGCAAATACGCAGGGTGATATTCCGGGGCGAAACTCGTTTTCTTAAGCACATCAGTGAAGATAACCAGTCTGGTGCCTTAGTCTACAATCATGGTGCTACCACTATCATGAATGCTCGGTGAGGATGACGCACCCTCAGTAATAAACAGGGTCTCCGGCAACCGGAAGCCACGCAGTTTCAGCAGCACCAGCGGGCCCTCTCCGGCTTCGGTACGCAGGGTATAGTTCAGCGCCCGCCCGTCCTGAGCCTGCCAGCTCAGGCTGTAGCTGCTGCCAACACCCGGGTACGCACTCACCGTTGCCTTATCCAGCAGGCGTATCCAGCCCCAGGCGCCGGGGATATCCGCATACAGCCGGGTTCCGGCTGTGGTGCTCATCCAGCTTAAACGGGCACCGGCAGCCTCTGTATCCGCAGGCCAGGCAAAACGTTTCCAGGCAGGCATCTGGTTCATATAAATCAGTGCCTGGTTGTCGATAACCATGTCGGTTTGCATCACGCCACCTGCCGTGCCCGGGCGCAGCTCAAAATGCATACCGGCCGCCCCCTCTGTAAAGGCCACATCCGCAATATGGCTCAGGGTATTGATGGCCCGGATAAACTCCGGGTTGAAAACCAGCCCCTGTGAATGGGTGCTGTCTGGCACCCACTGGCTTCCCTCGCGGTTCAGCACCCCCTGCAGGCGGGTTTGCAGAAACTGAGTGATACGCCCGGAATCGGCATTCAGGTATTTTGCCAGCAACGGCAGTGACACATCGCTGCCGGTGTTGTTGAACGGATAGCGGCCGCCAAAAGCGCGGTTCCATTCACTGACCACCGCCTGCTGCCACTGTGCATTGAGGCTGCCTGCCGCAGGTGCCAGTACCTGTTGCCAGGCCTGCTCCATCGGGCTGACAAACAGGGTTTCCCCCAACCCACGCCACTCCTGCCCCAGGCCTGCAGCGAGCAGGCTGCCGTAGTCGCGGGTTTGGGTGAGGTCCACGGTTTTGCCCTGAAAAACAGTCTGCGCAAGGCTCTGAGCCATGGCCTGCGGGTCGGCCGCATGAGTCACCTGTTGCAGGCGCAGGCGCACCTGGGTCACCCGGGTCAGGTACGCCTGCAGGCTGTGTTCCTGCTGCCCGGTGCGGGGGGTATCCGTCAGCGCCAGTAACGGGCCGAAGGTGTTGTCCAGCGGGCCGGTAACCCCTGTGCTCTGGTCAATAACCCCCTGGCTGCCACTACCCAGCAGGTTTCTGGCGGATTTCACCAGAGAATCAGAGATGGCTTCCCGGGCCTGCCCGGTGCGGCCCTGTACGTTCAGGGTGTTCATCAGGGCGACCAGCGGCGACTGGCGCACATCCGCCATCAGCGTTAACTGGTCAATGGCATCTGAAAGCGTGGCTGCACGGTGTAGTCGCAGGCTGTTAAGAAAGGCCAGCCACGCACCGCTGAAATCTGCAAAATAGCGGTCCGTGAGCTGTTGTTTCAGTGCTTCAGGCGTAATGGCATCCTGTAACGGCACGGACTGCTGGCTGTCTGTCAGCACCCAGTCAAGTTCATCCCGGCGTGCTGACACCACACTTTCAATCGCGGGCTGTACTGCCTGCTCCCAGGCCTGGCGGGTGAACACGCCCGGTACGGTTTCGCCGGTGGTGAACAGCCGGGACACATCCGTATTGCCGGTCATGTCTTCCAGGTGCATATCAGCGTACAGGTGCGCCACCTGCGCCAGCATATTCTGGTACAGGGTGGCTTCGCTGTTGCGTTGCCCCATCAGGCGAATAAGCAGGGCGCGCACCTGCCTGACCAGCTGTTTATCCTCTGGCAACGCCCCTTCCGGGTGGGTGGCGAGTTGTGCGCCATAAAACGACAACAGTGACGGTGCCAGGCCCTGCCAGGCACCGTCTTTAACGCCATCACGCACCGGCCAGCCCTGCAACAGGGTGCGCGCAAACCAGTCTGCATCCATATGTTGCGGGCGGGCCAGCATCAGGTAGAGTTTCAGCTGGTCCCAGGTGGCCTCTGCCTGCTGTTCACGCATCGGGCTGCCGGGTGGCAGAGCCGTAAAAGCCTGAAGCTGCGAGCGCAGGTGTTCTGCCGCAGCATCACGCAGCAGTGCGTGCGCCCCGGCCTGGTAATGGGGCATCAGCGCGGCCAGCAGGGCCTCATTCTGGCTGAGTCCGGCGCGTGTATACCAGGGGGCACCCTGTGCAGCCCGGTACTGTAAACGGGCCAGTGTTTTCTGCAATTCAGCCAGGGCCTGCAGGCGGGCAGCCAGCGGCTGGTTTTGTTGTGCGCCCGCAACCACCCGTTCACGGGCACCGGTAATATGGCTGTGGTTACTGGCATACGCCGCACATATCCATGCCACCGATGCCAGCAACAGTACGAATGCCATGGGGGATAACACTTTTTGCCAGGGTATACCTGACTTCCGGGGGCGCAACAACGGCGGTAATACCCGGACATGTGCCGGTAACACCTCCCAGCTTTTGTCCATAACCCAGTGGTGTTGTCCGGATGGCTGCGTTGTGGAGAAGGGCTGGCTGAAGACCACTCCGGCCAGGGGGAACGGGCGGTAAGGGCCTGTCATTGCCGACAGTGGCCCGGTGATACTGGCAGGCTGGCGTGTCAGCTGGTCGGCCAGCGCCAGCAGAAAGGGGTGCGGCATCCGGCAACATACCTGCTGCACGCCCCGGGAAACCAGTTCCGGCACCATGGCTGCCAGTGCCTGCGCCAGGGTGTCCGCATCACACCCGGCAGGCAGCAGGCAACCCGTGGCCTGCACGGTGCGGCCCGCTGGCTTCCCGGCCCGCGGGTGCAGCGACCAGGCATACACCGGCAGTTGCCAGCCCGACACCGCCAGGCGTTCACGCAGGGCATGCACCAGCGCGTTCATGTCACTGCCAGAAGGTAGCGGGTGCGGGGGGGCCGGGTTGATCGTGGCAAGCTGGTCGAAAGCGGAAGTCACCCACACCAGGCCATCTGCCGGGCGGTAACGCAACTTACCCAGTGCCGCCAGCCAGGCGTTATCGGCAGGCTCAGCCGGGTCACCGCCCCACAACAGCAGTGTACCGCCGTCTTCCAGCCAGAATTCATGGGTGAGGCCCGGTGCCAGTTGCTCCACATCAGCAACCGTCCCGGTTACCAGCAGGATACGGATTTTATGCTGCCAGAAACGGCCGTGGAGGTTGTGAAGATACTGCCGCAGCGCGAAAAATGCAGGGTGTGTAGTTTTTCGCGTGTTAGTGATCACATTAACCTGATTAGCATGAGTATTATCAGGATGGTATATTCGCTGTTCTTTTTTGAATTTGTGTTTCAACCAGAAGGGTGAAACGGCCACCACCAGTAACAAAGCTGAAAATACACTTCCCCAAATAATCCAGGCTATGTGAACTTGAGCTCCATTAGCAATAACCCGATCCTGGTTCAGAAACAGCAACAGTGCACTAATCCCCGCAAGCCCGACGATAAGAATAAGGTATCCGGTTATACTATAATGAGTTGCAGTTCCCGGTGAGGTTTTTCCTGTTGTCATGAAAATAGCCCCCGTGTAATCAGGCAAAGTGAATAACCGCTTTCTTTTTGTCCGGAAATAAGCAGTTGTATTTCTTCTGTATGTATGGCTGCATCCACCATGAGTGCGACAGACAAGGAGAATGACAAAGGGCCTGGTGGGCCAAAAGAATGATCAATTAAATGGCATGGTTGCTTATGAGGTAATTGCCACCGTTGTTCACTGGCATGCTGGATAACAGTTATTCGGTCTTCACTATTTAGCCCAGTCAACCATATATGATGCAATTCAACAGGTGGTACCAAAACATATTCAGAAAATATATTCAGTGCGTTACTAAGGTCATCAGAAGACAGCACCCTGCCCAACCCAGCCTGAACAGGTAGCGCATATTGCGATACCTGTTCAGCAGGTGAAATTAACTGAGCAGTAATAAACTCGCTATATTTTGTGTTATTTGCACTTTGCCAATCCTGAAGACAAATAACAAGCGTTGTTTTGCCATCATCAGTATCAGACAGGGCTTCATCTATTGAGGTAATATACTCAGGATACAAATCCCATTGAGCATAAATAGCCATACTCACCTGTGTCTTCTGTTTTGGCTCCGCTAACATTATTTTTACGGTATACAGAAAATGGCGGTAACCTAGGCATTGTTTTTCCATCTGTTCATCAACATATTGAAAGCAGTGATGTAAGTAAGGAAGACGAGTGTGTAATGGCCGTGTTTTTTGAGGATAAGCAGGTATTTTTGCATAATCGCCCAGAAGCGCTTGTACACCATTTTCCTCAGCAGTCAGCACAACATTTCCCACAATGCACCACTGCCGCATACACCAATGACGCCAGTGCAATTTTGTTTGCTCAGACTCTTTATTCCATAACAACATGTTGTTAACTGATTGCTGATAACGGAGCCAGATATACCCACACACGGAACTCCACACAAAGAAAGCAGGCAATATACCGTAAAGAAAAATGTGCCCATAGCTTGTCACTTCCCCAAAAAAGAGACTTCCCCCGCCCCCCAGAGTTAGCATTACAAGAAGAATCACACTCAGTTTTTTATTATCAGGCCGAGGGAGTGGTCGTATTTCAGGTATATCAGGAATAGGCCATAACATAATTATGGCCCGATAGTATTTTCAACAAAAGAGCTGATAACACGGCAACCGCATTCACAAAGACAACCATCTACTGCAACGGGAATACCTTCTTCAGTAACACCTGGATCACCTTCAATAATTCGGTTGGTGCCATGAAATGGTATCGGGCAGGAAACCAGGTCGCCAACCAATGCAACCTGAATACCATCAATATACATTGTAGAGGATGCCGAAATAACTTTTCCACCATGTGTGGTTGAGTCACCCAAACAGACTAATGCTGCCATATAAATCTCCTTCAATTATAAAACAATCCATTTCACTATTTATTAGTGCACTCAAAGAAAAAACCACAATAATAAATTACTCATACATCTGACATACTTTCTTTGAGAGGTCTGACTGGTGTGGCCTACCACCCAAATGCACCGGGGCGCAGTCTCAGTGTGCCGGTGATTTGTTCCCAGACACTGACTGCCTCATTTTCTGATAACGCGTTATCTTCCGACAGGCTGCGCTGTAAAAAACTGATATACATCTTGGGATTGTTTTCTCCCGGAGTGGTCTCATTCGCCTGGAGAATAAAGCGTAACACCTCATCATTTTCATCTACTTTCCCGGCAACCAGCCATTCTTCTGTGTAAATCCTATTTATTTCCCTTCGTCCTTTCCGGAGGGTTTTCCCCGCCGAAGCTTTTATTGCTTTATTCATTTCAAGAACACGACTGAGTAAGGCACTATCTGATTTTGTAAAACTATCCGTATCTAAATTAAGCTTAATCGCCTTATACTTTTGAGAGGTATAAATCACATTAATACTTTCTTTGTTTCTAAATGAACCGTCAGCAATAAAAATATCCGGCAGGCAAAAACCGGCCTGATACGGTATTCCCGTTTCTGTCTTTCCGGAAATACGCTTTAATAAAGCAGTCAGTTCGGCCATTTTGTCCTGAATCGTATTCTGATACAGCTCTGGGTATTCATTCCGCCGTTCAGTGTAGCGTTCCGCAGAACCATTATCTGCGTTGAGCTCAATTTCCACCGCCACACCATTAGTATACAGATGAGCTTCCAGTATTCTGCCCACGTCAGGCTCTGAATTATTTACATTTCTTTCAAATATTACCCCCTCCATACCTGCCGGCAGTGCATGTACCGCTTTCAGAAAAGGCATATCCAGCGGGTTGACTGTTTTGGTGCGCTTTAATTCCATTTCCCGCCGCCGGATTTTCTGCTCAAATGCCGGGCGGTAGAGCCGCTTTGTGGTAACCGGCGCCTTATTGATAAAAGCCAGCACATTGTCGCTTTTTACAGAAAAAGAGGCCGGCATGTCTATCAGGTAACGCCCCACACACCGGGTGGTGGTTTCTTCCATAAAAGTATTCACTGTGTTTTCCTCCTGCGCTGTTAACCTGATTTTGGGTGGGTAGCTGTTAAACAGGTAATAACCGGTGCAGGCCACAACCAGTACCGCCACTACCCAGGGTAATTTTTTTATTTTCATTGATAAGCCAGTGCCGTCTGTTGTATATCCTGGATGATTTTTACCAGTGCCCGCAGGGTAAACTGCTGCGTCTGTTTATGCTTATAAGCGGGTTCATGCCCAACCGAAACCTGGTAACTTGCCCGTAAATAATGTGCGGCTATACGCCCGGAGCGCACCGGCACTGTGCCATCACCGGCCTCTCCCGGGGGCAGCAGCCGCCAGGACTGGTAGATCCCCTGAGCCCACCCCTCCCCGGCAAGAGGTGCAGATACCGTACGCCTGGTTGACTTCTCGGTTTTATCAAGTGGGCGCCCATTCTCTATATTTCTGCTGCGCCCCTGATTCACCCACTGTTCAATAAGCGGGGTTTTTGATTGCCAGCAAACATCGCCATAAGATAGAAATGATTTATCGGCACTATAAAATGCATATGAGTTATTGTGATACCGCCCTGATAGTCCTTCTATAAACGGCATAACTGTCCGTTCTATTATTTTGGTAAAGACAGCCCAGTCTTCATTTGTATTTTTCCGATACTTGCTATTTTCCGGATTGATAAAATGCTCATCACATAACCCCCACCATTTATTTCTTTGCAGATAAATTTCACGGTAAGGGTCTTCTTTAGGAAAAAAAAGGACGTCTTTACCATCCATTATTTTTAACCAGCGCATACCATAATCCCGCCCTGGCAGTAACTGTAACGGGCCGGGTGCCTGAGCTAATACCGCCGTCATGGCTTCGGCATCTCCCCCCAGTACCTGGGAGGCCACCCACCCGTCCACCCTGCCGGCCGGGTATTCAGTGCCTGCTTTCATCCTGCGGTAGGTGGCGGCGGCACCCAGTGCGGGCATAACCCCATGCACCACGCCCAGCACATGTTCTTCTCCCCCCATGTTTTGGGTATAGTGGCGCGCAACCAGCCCCCCCATGGAGTGGGTTACCAGGATCACTTTTTCACATTTTCTGCCTTTGCTCTGGTAGAACTCCGTTATCTCTTTTATTTTTTTGCCTAACTGATTCGCTGAATCAGCATTGGACTTTAACCAGTTGTACCCCATGGCATAAACCGGGTAGAGATAGCGATACGTTAACTCTACCTCCTCTTTTCCCAGGGAAATTTCGCCCGTTTCCATGGGTTGTACACTATTAAGTAATTTCCCGCGCTCGCTGTTCTCCATGGGGCCAAAATCATTCAGTGCATCCTGCAACCAACAAAGAAAAGGGGCATAACTGGTGTATGCCACACTCCCCCAGCCACGCTCTTTACGCGTTAGCAGCAGAAATGGTTCCGCTTTTTCATCGACCTTTCCACTGTCATCCACTTCAGTAGTTAATGGCGACAGTTTTTCTTTTCTTACTTTAGCCTCCTCTCCAAACCAAGTGAGCGCAATATTCCATGTACTGTCTAAATTCCAAATCTGTTCACCATCACCCTGATTATTTTTAAGATTACTGCCCATCACACCTGGAATAAAAATTATTGGTATTACCCGCTCCGGGTAGACAACACATTGCTGAACAAGCTTTCCACCTTTGGGTTGGCTGAATAATTTATAATGGGCATTCCCGGCGCCATCATATTCTGGGTATATATTTACAATATTGTCAGCCTGTTTCATTCTTCGTCCTCTTTACTCAGGATAAGTTCCATACTCCCGGCCACATTAAAATTTTGCATAGGGGCATTGCCATTTACGGATGTTTTTCCAACACTACTTCCCATATCACTACTAACTGTTGCCTTGCGATTCACTACTGCGTCGCCCGTTCCTTCCCACACCAATAAGGGCTGTAATTTAAAATTGCCTTGTTGATACTGGTTAAACATTTGGCTGGCACTTTGCCCACTGAATTTTTGCCAGACGGCTCCACGCTCGATAATTTTATCCGGCGCGGAACATTCCACCGTTCCATCTGCAATACGGATATACCCGCCACCACTGGTCAGAATAATTTCCTGTTTCGCGCTGATGATTATTTTCCCTTCGCTGCTGCTCACCCGCACATCCTTCAGTGCATCCAGCGTCATTTCATCGCCCTGTGCCTGAATTTCCACTTTGCCTTTACTGGAAAATAATTTTATTCCCAGCTTTTGGGCATACAGGCTGATTCGCTCACCGGCAGCCACTGTCATTTTTTTGAGAATACTAAAATCAGTACTGCCGCCACTGACTGCCGTGATATTTTCTCCGGCAGATAATTGCAATGTTTTTGGCGTTACCTGTGCTATCCCGTCTGGTGCAGACAATAACAACGCTGCATTTTTAAGCTCTGCCAGCGTCTCGTTCAGTAACTGTTTTTGTGTTTGTAAATCTGCCAGTTCTGCTCTTGCTGCCTGCGCTGCACTGTTTAATGACTCCACCAGGTCCTGCGCTTTTTGTAGCTGGCTCAGCGCTGCGGACATCTCCAGCATCATTCCACTGGCCGATGGCTGCTTATCTGCCGTAATAAACACCCCGGCGCCGCCACGGATGGCAACATGCCGGTCGGTACGCAACTCCGCCCCTTCGCCACGCAGTTTTCTTTTAGCATTCACATTGTGGCCCAGGTTCAGCTGGGTCTTGCCGCCGTATTCAGTACTGAGTTTGACGTGTTCTGCCCCGCGCTTGTCTTCCATGCGCAGCTTATTCCGCCCAGCAGTTCTCACCACATTGCGGGTGCTGTTCAGTTCTGTAACCGGGTCAATATGGCGGGAATCATGCAGGGCGTGAGCGATGTACGGGCGGTCCGGGTCGCCTTCATGGAAGGCTATTGCCACTTCGGTGCCCTGAACCAGCGGGAAATGGAAACCATATTTGTGCCCGCCATAAGGTTTGGCCAGGCGCACCGGCATACTTTCCATACCTTTGCGTTTGTCGTCGCGGTCGGCATCAAACTTTACCCGGTACAGGCCCGAGGCATCCTGCCAGGCGTAGATATCGTCTGGTTTGGCGCTGGTCACCCGCGCCATCAGAGTGCCACTGACAACCGGGCGTGGCCTGGCCGCCGGGCGCCAGCAGCGGTTTTCAAAAAAAGGCATGGCCGACCATGCCACCTGCAGGGCATTCTGGCGGCTGGCAGTGTAAACTGCGCGGGTAATCACCACGCCGTTTTCTGTTTCCCTGGGCAGTGTGGGTGGAATGGCCGCCTCAGTGATAACCAGAACTTGCGCCGGGCCGAGACTGTGGTCGGTGCTGCTGCCCGTTACCCGGGTCTGGTCCGATAAAAAGCGTTCGTGCTCCAGGCGCGCCCAGAAGTGGCCGGTTTCAGGCTCCGGGTTAATGTTATCTCCGCGCGCCTGGTGCCGTGGCCGGTGGTGGTAGACATCCCCCCAGGTGACACCCTCGCCATCACCCCGGGTCATGTCGGCGGGCTCAGAGAGCAATACCCGTTGTGCTTCACGGTGGTTGTAGTCACCAGCGGTGACCGAGCGCACCGCCACATTCTGCGTAACCTGGACATCCCATACCGAGTCAGCGCCGTTATCGTTAGCGCCGGACGGGCTGTTTAATGGCAGTTTTTTCCCGAATGACCAGGCGCTCTGCCTGTCGGCAAAGTGCACCACTTCGGTTTGTGTTTCCGGGTGCAGGCTGAAGAAATAAAAAATCCCCAGTTCAGCCAGCAGGCGCTCAATAAACGCCAGGTCATTTTCCTGGTACTGGTTAATCTGTTCACGTTTTGGGTAGTCGTGGCTGAGGATAAACTCATACTCCCAGCCATTCAGGTTGTGCTCCCGCAGGACTTCAGCCACCACTTCCGGCACCGATTTATTGACGAAAAAGCGGTGAGTACGGAACTGGTTAGCCAGCAGTGCGATAAAGGGCTCCAGTACAATGCTGTACTTCGCTTCATCTGCAGAGCCGCCGGTACGGGTGAAATGCGTGATAACCCCGTGTACCACTTTACGGTCCGCCAGGGAAAGCAGGTTGCCTGCGCCCATCGTAAGCGTTGCGGGTTTGGCCAGAAGCTGGCTGGCATCAATGTTTTTGTTTGTACTGGTAAACCTGATGGTGTAGCGGTAAAGCGCACTCATCGCCTCTTCGCCACGGAAATCTTCCACATCAATGTCGGCGCTGCAGGAAGGAATCGCGAGGCGGTAGCGGTTCAGGGTGTTGCGGGTGAAGGTGTTGCGCATCCCTGTCAGATTCATGGTGTTAACTCCCTTTATATCAGTAAGGCGGCTCTTGATGCGGGCCGCTACCCAGCCGCCGGGTAAGTAACATGGCGCGGGCATCTGTACGTTTCATTTACGTGGCGGGCCTGCAGGCACGCTACCGCCCGTTGCTTTCCCCTTCACTGGGAGCCAAAGCACATCAGGCGTGGTTTCCGGTTTATGTGCCGCACATGGCAGCTGTTGGGTAGTACGTTATGCAGCCGTATTTGTGTTTGAACCCGGAACCTGGCAGGCGTTAGCCCCGGGTAACAGCGTGATTTCAACCCGGCGGTTGCGTGCCCGCCCTTCCGGTGTGGCGTTCGGTGCTACAGGGCGGCTTTCACCATAGCCCTGCACGGCAAAGCAGCTTTCCGGCACCCCGCCGGTATCGCGCATCCAGTCACGTACTGCTTCGGCACGCTTGAGCGAGAGCAACTGGTTATGCGCCGGATTGCCGGTGTTATCTGTGTGCCCGGCAATAACAACCAACCCGCCAGGTCTTTCCCGGATAGCAACCAGCGCACTCTCCAGCACAGAAGAGGAGCCAGGCTTGAGTGTGTATTTCCCGGAATCGAACAGCGACAGGCTGTCCAGGTTGAGGGTCTCTGGAACCGGAATAGTGGTTGTGGCAACAGGGAGAGGTAATGGCGGTGGAGCCTGGCTGATAAGCGCCGCTTCCAGTAGCGGTAACAGGCGCTCGCCTTGATAAAGACCCAGGCTATAACGCTGTGGCACACCCAGGCGTTGCCAGGTGCCCAGCTGAGTAGCATCGGCCTGCAGGCGTTGCTGTGTGTGTAACCTGGGTTCACCCCATTCACCAGAAGTGCGTTGGTACAGCGCGAGGTGGTCCCCAATGTTACGGATAAGCTGCTGGTTGTTCACCCAGGATGCCAGCATCGCCAGGGCAAGAAAAGCGCCGCCCAGGAACCCGGCATAACGCCAGAAAACCCACTGCGGCTTAATACCGGAACCGTGTGGTAACTCAGGTAAAAATAAGTCTGGTAAAGGTAATGAAGCTTCCGTTGCGGTGGCATCCGGTGGCAGTGCGGTGTATGAAGCGATGTGTTGCTGCCACAAATTACCCTGCTCACCTTTCACTGGTGCCAGGCAAACACCTTGCTGGCAGAATTCCAGTGCGGGTAAATCCCCGGCTGGCACCGACAATACCGGCTGGATAGTACGTTCGTGCCAGGCCAGCAGGCTGCCCAGCCACAGCGCCATGCTCACGCATGGCAGGCGTGAACGGCCGTGTGCATCATTCACCCACTGAGATAACGGCAGGTTCACCTGGCCGGGCTGGTGCACCTGCATTTCCGGATGGCGGCTGAGGGCTGAAAACCAGACTGGCTCTGCCCCCGTACCAGCCACTGGCGGCGATACCCAGGTTACGCCCCATAAAGGAAGTGCACAGCCCAGAGTTAAATGGCACTGCCCCACAGCGCGCTGCCACCCGCGCAGGCGGTGGGTGAAATCACCTTCGCATACATGCTGTTCTGGAAACGTTGCCAGCAAAATAGAGAGTTGTGGTACCAGTGCAGGGCGGTACTGATTGAGGAGTTGTACCAACAATGGTAATTGTGGCGCATCCTCCACACGCAAATACCAGCCGTGGCAGGTTTCACGCTGCCAGGAATCAGGGGCGAACAAGGCCGTATTATCGCCACAAACCAGAATGACAGCGCCCTGGTAGTCTTCCGGCGGTAAGTGTTCCTGCCTGGTGCCCTGAACCCTGGTTGCCAGTAGCCGGTGTTTTCCTGCCTGGCGCCAGACCATGGTGCCACACACCAGTACAACCAACAGGCTGAACACAGATTTGCTGGCTACGGCAAGCGGCCAAAAACCCAGAATAAGCCACAATGCAAACACGGCACCCAGTGCGGTTAACAGCCGCGGGTAAAAATCACGCATCGTTTACCCCGGCAGGATTATCTGGTTAACCAGTTCAGTAAGAGAAGAGGAAAGCACAAACCACAGTGCAGCCAGCATCCCGGCCCCGGCTATCCAGAACAGTCCGTAGCCCCGCCTGCCGCTGTGCCGTTGAGAAGGCATGACCACAATGGGTGCATCCTGAGCCTGGGTGAAACCAGGAACCTGTTCGCCAAGTGCTTTGACCACATCCTCACGCTGTTCATCATCCTGGGAGCGATATTGCCCAACAAACCCAAGCTGTAAGGTGCGATACAGGCAGGTAAGCACTGCGGTATCTGGCTCGGGATCATGGCGTTTTTCACGAATAAGCGCCCACACAGCCTCACCCGCATTTAGTGAGCCAAAGAAATGCGCTTGTAACGGGTCGCGGTACCAGGCCTGGTAGCCGTCATCGGTTGTTCCCCTGTTCATTACGCTCTCATCAAGCAATGCGCACAGGGCATAGACCATATGGTCACGCCGGGCATCACTGTAACCCGCTTCAGTAAGCGCAGTTCGCGCCTCTTCTACCACCTGGCAGGCCCGGCGATAGAGACCTTTGCCATCATGCACCACCAGCCCGCTGCGTAGTTGGCTTGCCATCAGCCAGCCCGGGTAGAAGATGCGCTCAATTTGCTGTTGTTCTTTTCTGTTCATGTGCGCAGTACCGCATAAAGTTCAAGTTGCACGTCTCCCAGCGAAGCCGAGGTGTAAAAAGAGCAGTTGCCGGTTACCAGCATTTCTCTTGCGGCATCCGAGTGCAGGTCCAGCGAGAAATACTGATTTTCCAGGCGTAGTGGAATAGCAGCGGGCACATGGGAAAGTGGAGTAATGACGATGCCGCTCAGCGCCACGTTCACCACATCAGACACATCGCCAAAACTGCCTGCCTTGCACAGTTGTGGGAATTTCACCTGCAATTCATGATTGGGCAGAGAAGCACGCACCGAGAGGTAAAAATCGGCACCTTCACGCAGGCGGGCATCGTGCAGGGAGCCTTTCCAAATTTGGTCGGCATGCTCAAGTTGAATACTGACAACCCGCGATGGCAGGCTGGCTTCGAGCAATTTGTCGAGCAGTGCCAGCAACGGGGGAAACACCTGTTCAGGCGCATTATGCTGGTATGCGGGAATATCTGCGGCATCATGTGCCAGTGAGAAGGTGAGCAGGCTGCCTGCAAGGCGTACCAGTTCGCGGTAAAACAACTCCGGATGATGCGATGGCGCTTGTAGTAATGCGGTTAATACAGGTTCGGCACTATTCAGAGCGTTGAGTAGCCAGAATAGGGAGACATCCGCCACCGCAAAATCAGCCATACGTGCATTGCTCTCACGGCGCATCGCCATCAGACGGCGGCGGCGAGCCTGCAAACGCACCAGTAATTCATTCAGCGCTGAAACCAGGCCGGGGCTTGCGGCAACAGAAAGCAATGGTGGGATAAATGCGCTATCACGGCACCACTGCCCCTGAGCATTACGCACCAGACGGGCAACCGGGCAAGTGAGGTATGCGGTATTTTCCTGGCCAGACAACCGCAGCGTGATGGCATGGCGCAATACGGCCAGTTCTGTGCGCTCATGGCCTGCCAGGTCCTGAACCACAACCCGCTCTGCTTTCCAGCGCTGCGGTCGCTCATTGCCCTGCCCGGCTGCCAGATTACCGCCACTGGCACTTAATAACGGTAACGCGGCCACAACCTCAATGGCTTCACTACCGGTTACCGAAGGCACCTCGCAGACTGGCGGCAAATTATCTGCAAGCCCAGAGTCCACAAGTGTTCCATCCTGAAACCGTACCACCAGGCGTGTCATATTCAGGCGCGATAACTCCAGCGCAGAGTCATCAAACTCAGCGGCCACTACACCCCATGGGTGCGAAACCCCCATTCGAGCCAGCGAATCAACCAGATACTCTTGCCAGTTAGCCTGCTGTTGAAACTGCTGTGGTGCCAGTACGGCCCCGTCTTCCCAAAGCGGGCGATAAATCTTCATCCCTGTTCTCCTTCACCTTACTGTCACGCCTGATGTCTGTTGACCAGGCGGGGCTGGAAGCTGTGTATAGCTTTCACACAGCGGCAGTGATAATAGAGCAACATTATATTTTTGATCAAATATTTAGATCTTTATATTGTAAATAAGGAATTTCTTAGGATATAAATCCTAAAAATAATTCAGGGAATTAAAAATGACGGCCAAATAAAAACCAGGCATGACCCAATACCCTGCCTTAAAAAATGCACATCAGGGTTGTGAAGGGAAAGAGTGAAGGAATAAGGGAGTGTAAAAGCCAGCGCTGAGAGGCCGGGCTGTTCAGGTGGAATATTGCCCTCGAAAACGTTAAGCGTATTTGCCCGCAGGTTGATTTATGTGGCAATGACGGGACTCGAAACAAGCACAAACCCACCACCGGTGACATACCTGTAGGGAAAGCGCGATTTGTCCGGGCTTACATATGTGAGGTTAAGAGAGATTGGCGCTATACCACACCAGCACTTCACACGGCTGGTGTGGTATACAATTTAATGACAGTTACAGGTTAACCAGGCGTTCACGCGAAGGTGCGAAATAATAGCCCCCGGTGACCGGTCGGGTAAAACGCAGCATTGCATCGCGTTTTCCATCTGCTTCGCCAAACATACTCAATAGCTGTGCTTCAATGTTATGTAGCCGTGCGCAGTAAGCGCAAAAGTAGAGGCCATGCGTGCCGCTGGCAGTACCATAAGGCAGGCTCTGGCGCACAATTTTCATGCTTTTGCCATTTTCTTTCAAATCAACACGGGTCAGATGCGATGTAACCGGGCGCTCATCCGGGTCAATTTCTTCATTCGCGACCTTGGTACGCCCGAATACCATTTCCTGCTCAGAAACGGCCATACGGTTCAGTTGTTCCAGGTTATGTTCCCAGCGTTGTACCAGTACATAACTGCCACCCGCATCAATGCCGTCATTGATAACAGCGACCTCACGGCGAAGTGCATCACCTTCCGGGTTCTCTGTGCCATCAACAAAACCACTCAGGTCACGGTCTTCAACCCACCGGAAACCATGTGTTTCTTCGACAAAATTAACCACAGAGCTAAACAGAGACACAACTGTTTGTGCCACAGTAAAGTTCACGTCATGGCGCAATGACATAATATGAATCATTACATCGTACTGAGTTGCCGGGGCCAGGCCTTTGCCTAAAGGGGTAAAGTTTTTCAGCTCTTCTGCACCCTTGCCGCCACTTAATTCACGCCAGGTATCATGCCCAAACGCAACAACCGCACCTAAATGCGCATCCGGGAACTGCGCTTGCAGCTCACTCAGTTTTTCGCTAAAGCGCTTGCTTGCTTCACGTAATGCGCCAACTTCTCCCTGAACCCGGCCCTCCAGCCAGATTGCGGCCCGACAATGTTCAGGCAAAATACCACTTTGTGCCTCAGACATAACGCCTCCTGAATAAAATTGTGCCGCCTGATGCGGCACTTTTGGGCATGATTATATTCTTTTTTGAATAACACTCTTTGCGGCTGCGCAAGTCAGGGTTCAACGCACCCAAACAATTTGCGCAACGGTCCAGTTTTTGAGTGTTTCATCCGGTGGGATAAGCCCTTCCGGCCCTTGCCACTCACCACTAAAGACATAATGGATATGCTGGCTGCCGGGAGCCGTGCAATCTACATTACCGCGTTCATCTCCAGTTCCGGCCAGGCAATGCCCCTGTGCTTTATCAAAAATATCACTAAAAGGCGCGCCAATTTGCACACCAGCATTGCTGCTAACTTCCGGGTCGGTAACCACAATGCGCGCCAGGGATCCTTTGTCACCACTAATGACTAACATCACCTTGTTATCTTTGAGCGCTTCAAAGTAGCGAACCACTTCACCACTTTGCATTTTCATCCCTTCACGCAAGTGGTAGCCGCTGCCAATCGCAGCACTGATGCCTTCGCGGGTTAACGGTGTGCGGGTGGTCAGAGTACCAAGCCCTTGCTCAGTTACTGATAAATCACTGCCAAACCAGTTCCAGGGGGCAAGAGAAGACCACTGAAAGGAGGAGAAAGAAGCGCAACCACTTAACAACAGCGGTATGGCACAAATCAGAATGCGTCGTGTATTCATCTACAGGGTTCCTTATCCTGATTGTATTGCTGCACTGGTGGCTTTACTCCATGGGGGCGTAAAAGCACTGCCGTAAGCGAGGATTCGTCACCCACCAGAAAAGCGCAACAACGTCAGCAACACAAAACAGTAACGACACCGGCGAACTGGCATCGTCCTGAAAAAAATGGAATGCTGTCTGGCATATGATAACCACTTGAACCACCAGCAAAATCCAGTACGAACAGTGCCAAAGCCTTAGAAAATGCTGGCGCCAGGCACACAAGAAAAACCCCGCAAGCGCTGGCAGGCCGGTTAGCAAACCGCCCCAGAATGCCTGATGTTCGGGGTAAAAAACCGTAAGTAAGGTATCACCTTGCTGACGGGAGGCGCCAGCCATAATAAACAATACCCAAGTTCGAGCCTGTAGCAGTAACACAGCCCAAAATAGAACAGGTAAGCGTAAACGCCCTGTTGAGTCGTAATCATCGGGCGTAACCCGGGTATATTTATTTTTCATCGTACTCAACTTGGGGCCGAAGGGATAAATAAGCGCCGAAGTCGCCGGGCTTTACCCTTAATAAAACAAAGGATAAAAAGAGCAATTCACCTGCTAACAGATGTAAGAAAGCGCCACGAAATATAACAATATTTAACGCAGGCCTGCTTAATATTCCTGGTCTTCTATCAGACGTTTCCCCATGCTAATAGAATCATGCACTTCATAACCCAGGTGTTCATACATTGCCAGAACACTGTCATTTTCTTCCCGCACCAGCAGATTAATTTTTGGGCAACCACGGGCAATTAGCTTTTTCTCCAGGCGATTCAATAATGCATTCGCGATACCGCGCCCACGGAACTCCGGATGAACCCCCAGATAATAGGCTGCACCGCGATGCCCGTCGTAACCGCCCATGACAGAACCGACAATTTCCCCGCCCACTTCAGCTACCAGAAATAGCTCCGGGTCGTGATTCATCTTACGTTCAATATCCATTTCCGGATCATTCCATGGGCGCAAAAGTTCACAACGTTCCCACAGAGTGATCACCTCTTCGAAGTCGTCCTGGCGAAAAACGCGTATCTCCATGGTTATCCTCACTAAGTTAACCCAAAAGGATGATTATGAACGTTAGCGCAGCAATAGCCAATATCAGACACATCTATGTTGTAAAAATGGCATAATGCCTGGCTGTCATCCATTGAAATGAAACGTAAAACTTTTTTAATGCAGCGATTGTCGTTGATGTGTTGACGATACGATATAACAATAATTCAGAATCCACTTAGCATATATTTCAGGCCGCATGAGTAAATTAAAACTGCTTAAACGACTTACTTCCCGCCGCCAGCTACTTCTGACGGGCCTGGCGGCGCTGACCGTAGCAAGCACAACGAAAGCACTTGCGAAAGAAACGGCTCAGCCACTGAAAACACACAATGCCCACAGTAAGGCAAAAACCAGCCATAAAAGCGCCAGGCGTATTGTTATGATTGACCCAGGCCACGGCGGTATTGATTCAGGTGCTATTGGCCATCATGGTTCAGAAGAGAAACATGTCGTTCTGGCTATCGCCAAATATGTACGGGGTATGTTGCGCCAGAAAGGTTTCGACGCGCGCCTGACCCGGACTACCGATATGTTTATTCCTCTGTATGACCGGGTTGAAATAGCCCATAAACATGGTGCTGATCTGTTTTTATCGATCCACGCCGATGGCTTTACCAGCCCTCAGGCTGCTGGTGCATCAGTATTTGCGCTTTCCAACCGTGGTGCCAGTAGTGCTATGGCGAAATACTTGTCTGATCGTGAAAACGCCGCAGATGATGTAGCCGGTAAGCAAGTTAAAGACCGTGACCACTATTTGCAGCAGGTGCTGTTTGATCTGGTGCAGACCGATACGATTAAAAACAGCCTGACGCTCGGCTCACATATCATCCGCCAGATAAAACCGATTCACCACCTGCACAGTAACCACACCGAGCAGGCTGCATTTGTCGTGTTAAAATCGCCGTCTATTCCTTCAGTGCTGGTTGAAACGTCTTTTATTACCAACCCGGCTGAAGAGCGCCAGCTCGGTACCACGGCGTTTCGCAAAAAGATAGCTACAGCCATTTCAGATGGTGTTGACAGCTACTTTAACTGGTTTGATAACCACAAAGCCCACACACGACACGGATAACTTATGGAACAGCCTGATTTCAATGCTGTTAAAGACTGGCTGCTGGGTTTACAGGACCGCCTGTGCCAGCAATTAAGTGCCCAGGACACGGCAGAATTTAGTGAAGACAACTGGGCCCGAGAAGGCGGCGGCGGTGGGCGTAGCCGAGTACTGCGCGGCACTGTGTTTGAACAGGCTGGTGTGAATTTCTCCCATGTTCATGGCGACACAATGCCTGGCTCAGCAACGGCACACCGGCCGGAACTGGCAGGGCGTAGCTTTGAAGCTATGGGGGTTTCACTGGTTATTCATCCCCACAACCCTTATGTGCCCACCAGCCATGCCAATGTGCGTTTTTTTATGGCAGAAAAACCCGGAGCAGACCCGGTATGGTGGTTTGGTGGCGGGTTTGACCTTACACCGTTCTATGGTTTTAAAGAAGATGCTGTGCACTGGCACCGCACAGCACATGACTTGTGCGCGCCTTTTGGCGAAGAGGTATATCCACGTTATAAAAAATGGTGCGATGAGTATTTCTGGCTGCGCCACCGTAACGAAGCACGGGGTATTGGCGGCTTATTTTTTGATGACCTGAACGCACCCAACTTTGACCAGTGCTTCCGCTTTACTCAGGCGGTTGGTGAAGGTTTCTCTCAAGCTTACCTGCCCATTGTTGAACGGCGCAAAGGTATTCCCTGGGGGGAACGGGAACGCCAGTTCCAGTTATACCGCCGTGGGCGTTATGTTGAATTTAACCTGGTCTGGGACCGTGGCACGTTATTTGGTTTGCAAAGTGGCGGGCGCACGGAGTCTATCTTGATGTCCATGCCACCGTTAGTGCGCTGGGAGTACGACTGGTCACCAGAAGAAGGTAGCCCGGAAGCCGCACTCTATACGGATTTTCTGCCGATCAAAGAGTGGGTTTAAGGCCCAAAAAAGCCCCACGGCAGAGTGGGGCAAACAGACATCAACGTTGTAATACTAAAATCCTGTTAAAACACCAGATCTGTAACAGCCAACTGCAGGGATACTCCGTGTGGTGCCACATGCAGGCAGCGCAACAAAAGTGTCCCCAGAGCAGTTAAATGGGTGAGGTCTGTGCTTCCACCACGGCCAGTGCCACCATATTCACAATTCGCCGCACTGAGGCAATTGGCGTCAGAACATGCACCGGTTTGGCTATCCCCATCAGCACGGGCCCCACAGTGACACCTTCAGAGCTGGAAACCCGCAACAGGTTGTAGCTAATACGTGCAGCTTCCATGTTTGGCATAATGAGGATATTAGCCGCCCCTTTCAGCGGGCTGTCTGGCATCCGCTCCTGGCGGATACTTTCTGTCAGCGCCGCATCACCATGCATCTCACCATCAATCATCAGGTCTGGTGCTCGCTCACGTACTCGTTGCAAGGTTTCACGCATTTTCACCGCAGCAGGTGCATCAGAAGAGCCGTAATTTGAGTGCGACAACAACGCCACTCGCGGCTCAATCCCAAACCGGCGTACGGTCTCTGCCGCCAGCAAAGTAATTTCCGTTAATTGTTCCGGGTTGGGGTCATCATTGACGTAGGTATCGGCAATAAAAGTGTTACCACTGGGCAGCAATAACGCATTCATCGCGCCGGCTGCTTTTACTTCATCACGGTAGCCAAACAATTTTTCCAGAATGGTGAAATGCTCGTGGTATTCCCCTACAGTTCCGCAAATCAGGCCATCGGCTTCACCACGGTGCACCATAATCGCACCAATCACGGTTGTGTTGCTGATAACGGTACGCTGAGCCTGTTCCTGAGTGACGCCACGGCGTTTCATCAGGTTGTAGTATTCCGTCCAGTAGGCTTTAAAACGCGGGTCGGATTCATTATTAACAATATCGAAATCTTTACCCAGTTCAATTTGCAGACCGAGTTTTTTGATACGCATGTCGATAACCCCTGGGCGACCTATCAGAATCGGGCGGGCCAGGCCAAGGGTAACCAGCTCTTGCGTAGCATGCAGCACGCGTGGTTCTTCCCCTTCGGCCAGCACAATGCGTTTCGGGTCTTTGCGCGCCTGTGAGAAAATGGGCTTCATGAACAGGTTGGTTTTATACACAAACTCAGTCAGTTTTTCCCGGTAGGCATCCATGTCTTCAATAGGGCGTGTCGCCACACCAGAATCCATTGCAGCTTTCGCCACCGCAGGGGCAATTTTGACAATCAGGCGCGGGTCGAAGGGTTTCGGAATCAGGTAATCCGGGCCAAAACTCAGTTCCTGGTCACCATAAGCCGACGCCACAACTTCGCTTTGCTCAGCATGAGCCAGTTCAGCAATAGCATGTACCGCAGCCAGCTTCATCTCTTCGTTAATGGCGGTGGCCCCCACATCCAGTGCACCGCGGAAAATAAACGGGAAGCACAAAACGTTATTCACCTGGTTAGGGTAATCAGAGCGGCCAGTGCAAATAATGGCATCAGCGCGAACTTCTTTAGCCAGTGGTGGGAGGATTTCTGGTTCCGGGTTCGCCAGAGCAAGAATTAATGGCGCATCGGCCATTTTTTTCACCATGTCTTGTGTCAGCACTTTCGGGCCTGAACAGCCAAGAAAAATATCAGCGCCGGAAATGACATCATCCAGTGTGCGCCGCCCATCATCCAGTACGGCATAGGCAGCTTTGGTTTCTACCATGTTGGCATCACGCCCCTGGTAGATAACGCCTTTGGAATCGCACACCACAATATTGTGTTTTTGCATTCCTAACGCCACCAGCAGGTTCATACAGGCAATCGCGGAGGCACCTGCTCCAGAAACAACCAAACGAACATCAGCAATGTGCTTTTTCACTACCCGCAAGCCGTTTAATACCGCAGCGGTACAGATGATCGCCGTGCCGTGCTGATCATCATGAAACACCGGGATCTTCATGCGTTCGCGGAGTTTCTTCTCAATGTAGAAACACTCGGGCGCTTTAATATCTTCCAGGTTGATCCCGCCAAATGTTGGCTCCAGGGCTGCCACCACATCGATCAATTTATCAGGATCGTGTTCGTCTACTTCTATATCGAACACATCAATACCCGCAAATTTTTTAAACAGAACCCCTTTACCTTCCATTACGGGTTTTCCGGCCAGTGCCCCTATATTTCCCAACCCCAAAACGGCAGTACCGTTAGAAACCACTGCCACCAGGTTGCCACGCGCTGTATATTTATGCGCGGCAAGTGGATTTTCAGCAATCTCCAGGCAAGGTGCAGCAACGCCCGGTGAGTAAGCCAGCGCAAGGTCGCGTTGAGTTGCCAGTGGTTTGGTTGGTGAAACCTGAATTTTCCCCGGAACGGGGAATTCATGAAAATCGAGGGCACTTTGCTTTAGTTGTTCGTCCATTTTGTAATCCTGTTAGTTTCAAGCAGGCGATGAAAAGAAGCGGTACGATGTAATCCGCCAGGCAGGACAAGTATTACCTGGTGGTGCAACCTAAACTTTGAAGGCAGTTAGATTCCTGAAAATAGTCAAATATTTGTTAGCTAATTATAAATAGTATGTTACCCGGACGCGGAACCACTGCATGGGTTGTTTGCTACTCTTTTTGTTAACCAGGTCTCGTTTTTACCTGGCGTGCGGAGAAAGCGCCGGTTCTGAATACAGGAGAAGTCAACATGAACCAACTTGATGCAATTAAACAGTTTACGACCGTCGTCGCCGACAGTGGCGATATCTCATCTATTCTGCACTACCAGCCTCAGGATGCGACCACCAACCCGTCTTTATTGCTCAAGGCTGCCAGCCTGCCGCAATATCAGCATTTGATTGAAGACGCTTTGGCCTGGGGCAACAAGCAAGGTGCAACCCAGGAAGTCCAAATTAAAGCCGCTTGCGACAAACTGGCGGTAAATGTCGGTGCAGAAATTCTGAAAAACATCCCCGGCCGGGTGTCTACAGAAGTGGATGCGCACCTCTCCTTCGATACTCAAAAAAGTATTCGTAAGGCGCATGAGTTAGTGGAAATGTATGCGGCTCAAGGGTTTGATACGTCACGTATTCTTATCAAGCTGGCAGCAACCTGGGAAGGGATCCGCGCAGCAGAACACCTGGAACGCGATGGTATTCACTGTAATCTCACTTTGTTGTTTTCACTGGCTCAGGCCAGAGCCTGTGCTGAGGCGGGTGTTTTTCTTATCTCACCTTTTGTCGGGCGTATTTATGACTGGTTTCAGGCCCGTACGCCGTTGTCGCCTTATGTTGTGGAAGAAGATCCCGGTGTGAAATCAGTACGTAATATTTACGATTACATGAAACGCCACCGTTACCCAACCATTATCATGGGTGCCAGCTTCCGTCGTATTGAACAAATTCTTGCGCTGGCCGGTTGTGACCGGTTAACCATTTCACCGGCATTGCTGGAAGAACTGCAGAATAGTGATGAGCCGGTTATCCGTAAATTGATCCCGTCTTCTGAAACGTTCTCAACACCACAACCGTTGAGTGAAGCGGCATACCGCTGGGAGCAAAACCTGGATGAAATGGCGACAGATAAACTGGCAGAAGGGATAAGATTATTCGCCGCCGACCAGCGGAAACTGGAAGATTTACTGGCAGCCAAAAACCAGCAGTAACGGGTTCATTGGGTGGCGAGGCCATTGTGAAATTGTGAAATTTGGCCTCAGCTACCTTAACCACCCAAGGTTTCAGTTCGCCACCCACAACGTCGGCCAGGCATCAGCGGTTTCCTGGCCATCACACACAGGTTGAGAAGCCAGGCGCACTAACCTGAACTGTTCATCAGTATAACGCCAGCGGGTCGTCACCCCACAATCAGCAAACCCACGCCCTTTATTCAGGGTAATAAACACCTGGTCATGATCATCGAAACGGGTATTCATCAGTTCCACATCTCTGTCGTGGTCTTCCCAGTTAAAAGGCAGGCGCAAGTGAATACGCCGGGCATGAAAAGGCTTTTCACGGTTCAGAACCCAGACCAGGTCCACCACGTTATAGGCACCAGACTCACAACTCACCATCAGAATGGCTTTATTACCGGACAGCGGAGCAACACGAACCTCACGTTGCGAAGGATCCATTGAACAGCGGCTGTTTGCCATGCGCCATGATCCGTAATCCAGCAGATCGTTTAGCTCTTTTGCGCTGAGTGGTTTTATCGGAAGTTCAGGTTTATCAATTGCCAGTAAGCCGGGTGCCGGGGGTGTTCTCTGCGGTGGTAAAACACCAGGTTCAACCCAGGCACTTTGGTTGCCCTGCCGTTTCTGCATAGCATCGATAAATGCCATTGCGCGTTTCATGCCATCAAGAGAAATAGAACCCTGTGCATGAGCAAGGGTTATAGATGAATTATCTGGTTCTGCCACCAGGCTGCGTACCAATGCCGTTATCACAGCCGGGTTAGTCGTTTTTACCCGATGAGGTGTAATTTGCCAGGCCTTTTTATCCAGTTGTAATGGTTTACCGTGCCATAACAGGCGGCCATTAATTGCCGGTAACTTTGTAGGCGGTGCATAAAGTGAGCCCAGTTCAATACGTAAAGACATATCGTCTTTGGCTCCAGCACTGCGCGATAACGCCATTATCAGCCCATGATGATGGCTGACATTACGTGCCTGGCAAAAATTTTGGTTATTACAGGTGACCAGCCAGTCAGCAAATTGCTGCTGCGCGGGGCCGGCAAAAGCGAGCCCCGGCAACATACCGGATAATAAAATACCCAGAAAAAAGAGACGACCGGATGATAAGCGCACAGACAATCCTGTAAACCAGAATGAGCAAAATAACGTCGCCGTATCTTCGTTCCCCTTGCGGGCTGGCTCAATAAGATTTGTCGGATTGAAAAAAACCAATATCAAAATGATATGTAGTCGTTAATCCATATAACCACTTAGCTTAAGATGTTGCAGTAAAATCACTGTTTTGCCATCACAAATCTCGCCGTTACGCATTTTTTCTATCGCATCATCAAAAGCCATTTCAATGACATCAATAGCTTCATCATCAACACCGCCCCCGGCACTTTTCTTCAATTGCTCGCTATAGGGTGCAATAAAGAAATAAACAACTTCAGTTACACCACCAGGAGACATATACAGTTCAAAGACTTTCTCGACCTCACCCACCTGGTAACCCGTCTCTTCCATCGCTTCTTTGCGTGCGCAAGCTTCAGGTGCATCGTTATCCAGTAACCCGGCACATGCCTCAATCAGCCGCCCATCCTCATTGCCATTCACCCAGGTTGCCACACGAAACTGGCGGGTTAATACCACACTGCGCTGGTCGCGGTTATACAGCAAGATTGTCGCGCCATTTCCCCGGTCATAAACCTCACGCTTTTGGCGAATTACTTCACCATCATGGCGGGTCAAGTCATAGGTAATATTGCGCAGAATAAAGTAATTATCAGAGAGGACTTTGTCTTTGATGATAGTAATTTTTGGCGGCATAGCGGCTCCCGAAATAAGACATGAGTCACCATACTACGCCGCCAAAGGCGATTTGTCGTTGCCGTTTTATTACCGTTAAAAACGCTATTGCAACCAGGGCTGTTGAGGCACGATACTGAGATAATTCATAATTCCCTGCGCTGCGTGCCGCCCTTCCGCCATTGCCGTTACAACCAGATCAGCACCACGTACTGCATCACCGCCAGCAAAGATTTTAGGATGGCTGGTCTGGAAACGATAAGTGCTGGTGACATAGGCCAGAATACGCCCGCGGTTATCCAGCGAGACACCTTGTTCTTCCAGCCACGGTAAGTTGTGTGGGTGGAAACCAAAAGCCATTAATACTGCATCTGCCGGTAATATAAACTCGCTCCCTTCGACAGGAACCGGGCTCCGTCGCCCGGCGCTATCAGGTTCGCCCATACGGGTGCGCTGCATACGAATGCCTGCCACACTCCCTTTCTCATTGAGCACAATTTCCAGTGGCTGTACATTAAACTCAAATGCGGCCCCTTCTTCCCGGGCGTTTTTTACTTCTTTTTTCGAGCCTGGCATATTGGCTTCATCGCGCCGGTAAGCACAGGTAACATTGGCAGCATTCTGCCGCAAAGCGGTACGCACACAATCCATCGCTGTATCACCACCACCCAGCACGACAACATCTTTGCCAGCCAGATTGGCATAAGGTTCATTAGGGGATTCAGGCAGCCCCATAACATTACGCGTATTGGCAATTAAGTACGGCAGTGCATCATGAACGCCAGGTGCGTCTTCATTTTCAAGCCCAGCTTTCATTGAACGGTAGGTTCCCACGCCAACAAAAACCGCATCATACTCTTCAAGAATTTGTTTTAACGGAATGTCAGCGCCCACTTCACAATTAAGATGGAATGTTACCCCCATCTCAGTGAAGATCTCCCGGCGGCGTTGTAACAGCGCTTTCTCGAGTTTAAACGCTGGAATACCAAACGTGAGCAACCCACCAATTTCAGGGTGGCGATCAAAAACGGTCACCGAAACACCATTACGTGTCAGCACGTCCGCGCAAGCAAGCCCAGCAGGGCCTGCACCAATCACAGCTACAGATTTATTGACTGGAGAAATATCGCCCAGTTGCGGTTTCCAGCCAGCAGAAAAGGCCTGGTCGGTAATATAACGCTCGATATTACCAATCGTGACGGCTCCGGATTTATCTCGCAATGTACACTGGCTTTCACACAAACGATCTTGCGGGCAAACACGCCCGGTAATTTCAGGCAGGCTGTTGGTCTGGTGTGAAAGTTCAACGGCTTCCATCACCTTGCCTTCTCTTACTAACTCTATCCACTGTGGAATATGGTTATGTAACGGGCAAGACCATTCACAGATGCTGTGTTCACCACAAGTCAGGCAGCGGCGGGCAGCATTACTGGCCTGGTCGCGGTTATATGTCAGGTAAATTTCATCAAAACAGCGCTTGCGCCGCTCTGCATCAAGTTTGACAGACTCTTCACGGCGCGCAGTGGTACGCATTTGCTGCACTTTAGGATTGACGCCAACGCTTACCTGCGCGCTACCGCCAGCCTCACGCCCGGCAGCTTGCTGGCGGCGTTGTTTGGCAATCGATGCCAGTGTTTGCGGCGTAATGAGTTTTAATGCTCCGCTTGGGCAGTTTTCCACACAGGCAGGGCCTGATTCCCGCTCTGCACATAAATCACATTTTTGAGCAATACCACGCCCGGAAGCTGTTGGCGCATCAACAACGATGTCCATCGCCCCGAAGGGACAAGCAACAACACAAGACTTGCAACCAATGCACTTCTGGCTACGCAACTGGATAGTGCCAGCTTCACGATAAATCGCATCGTTTGGGCAGCTTTGCAGGCAAGGGGCATCTTCACAATGGCGGCAGGTTACCGCACTGCGCTGCTCACCTTGCGCAATCACATGAATTCGCGGCAAAAACTGTTCCGGCGCGACAACATGGTGTTCATTATTATGGGACATCACACAGGCAACTTCACAGGCATGGCATCCCAGGCAATTTTGGGTGTTAGCAATAACAAAACGATTCATCATTTATTCTGGCCATTATTAATAGGTACAGTATTTATAAGCGCCCGCACTTCAGAAGAAGAACCACCAGCAGACCAGACTGCCACCTTCTCCTTGCAGGTCACGATACCCTCCACGAAAAGCAATAAGGGTATAAACTCATTTAATTACCTGACCTGTTTGTGGTAAGGCAATGTTCAGTTGCCCAGGTTTATCTGAAAAATGCAGTTATACTGTGTTGGATCAAACAATTGTCGTTTTTTATAAAACAGAGTTTTATTTAAAACGGAATTATCCTGGGATACTGCTTCTTGATAATGTGTGGCGATATCAAAAAAGGTTCTGCATAAGTGGCGATTCTTCCGCCATAATTACTTTCTGGTAACGTTTCATTGATACGTTTGTTAAAAGGACGGCATGTGATCGTTAAGCAATCAGTATCTTCAACTCTTGCCCGCGCATTCCTGTGTATTGTTCTGGTTTCACTGCTGTCCACTGGTCTGGCTCTGGTGACACTTTCCAGCAGTCTGAGCGATGCACAGGCCGTGAATATCGCCGGTTCATTACGCATGCAAAGTTACCGAATGGGCTATGATTTACAAACTGACCCGTCCATGCTGCCCGAGCACCAAAAAAAATACACAGCATCACTAAACTCCCCTGTTTTTCAATCCCTTAACCATTGGTATGTTCCCACTAATGTGCGCGAACGCTACGCTCAGATTCATACTGCCTGGGAGGAAATGCGGAACCAACTGCAGGCAGGAAACCAGACCTGGTACCAGCAAAATATTGCCAACTATGTTGGTAACATCAACGAATTCGTTTTTGCACTGCAGCGGTATGCAGAGAAGAAAGTGATGCTGGTGGCAGTATTTGCTGCTCTCGGTTTCATGACCATTTTACTGGTTATCTTTTTTACGCTGGAACGCATCCGTCTGCATGTCGTGTCTCCTCTGGAATCCCTGGTTGCTGCAAGTAAAAAAATGCAGGACGGCGTGTTCCAAATTCCGCGGCTGCATACGGAATTACCGAATGAGCTGGGTATGCTGTCACGCAGTTTTACTGCTATGACAGACGAGCTACACAAGTTTTACCGATCGTTGGAAGAAAAGGTCGCCGAGAAGACACAAGATTTACAACAAGCCAACCGGATGCTTGAAGTGTTGTATAACTGCTCCCAGGCGATGAACACCAGTTCGATGGATCCACTGAGTTTTCGCCATATATTGCAGATAATCCGCCAACATGAGCATGTTGAGTGTATTGAAATGCTGGTGGGTGAAAATTGGTCTATTCGCGAAGGTAACGAAGCTCCAGAAAGAGACTGGCAGACCATTCCAGTCACTATGCAAGATACTGTTTTTGGTCAATTACGTTGGCAGGCTGAACCCGAAACGCCACCGGCTCAGATGATGAAGAGTGTAGCCAACATGCTAGGCAGAGGGTTGTTTTTTAACCAGGCGCAAAAACACTATCAGCAACTTTTGTTGATGGAAGAACGAGCCACTATTGCCCGCGAATTGCATGACTCCCTGGCCCAGGTGCTCTCTTACTTGCGCATTCAGATGGCTCTGCTGAACAGGAGTATTCCTCAGGAAAACCCAATGGCGCGGCAAATCATTGAGGATTTCTCTAAGGCGTTGAATGATGCCTACCGGCAATTACGCGAACTACTGTCAACATTCCGCCTGACACTGCAACAAGCCGATTTGTCTGCAGCCCTGCATGAAATGATTGAGCCTTTACGTGCGCAAACTACGGCGCAAATCCACCTTGACTGCCGAATGCCTACGCAGGCCCTGGATGCTCAGCAACAAGTCCATTTACTGCAACTGGTACGGGAAGCTGTACTCAATGCCATCAAACACGCGAATGCCAGTGAAATCTCGGTAAGCTGTATTTCATCTCCTGATGGGGGGCACGCCGTTTATGTTCGTGATAATGGCCGTGGGATTCAAAGCCTTGAAGAGCCTGCGGGGCATTACGGCTTAAATATCATGCATGAACGGGCACATCGCCTGGGTGGGAAATTGGCTATCTCATGCCCAGTAACGGGCGGAACACTGGTAAGCCTGAGTTTTTCAACTGATGCTGGCAACACAACGGGTGTTGCTGCATCGTAACTGTCGCACGGGGGAATTATGCCACACACTGATCCATGCCGAATTTTAGTCGTTGATGATCACCCCTTAATTCGTAAAGGGGTTCGCCAACTTATCGAGCTGGAAGATGATCTGGTTATCATTGGTGAAGCGGAAAACGGGCAACAGACACTGGAAAAGGTTGCTGAACTCATGCCAGATTTGGTCATTCTCGATTTGAACATGAGCGGCATGAGCGGGCTGGAAGCTTTGCGTATTTTACGCGCCCAGCAAACCATTGCTCACGTGTTGATTCTTACTATCTCAGACGCGCCGGAAGATATGCAGGCAGCACTGGCTGCAGGTGCCGATGATTATCTGGTAAAAGATAACGACCCAGAACTCTTGCTTACCGCCATTAAAATAGGTGCAACAAGAGGACGTGAGCGCCGTCATAACGAGAAAAAATAAGAATTTGTCACTTTGTTAAAAATCGCACTTTTATCACTTTTTGCTTTTTACTGAATATGGTATTTAATGCCTTTTGGCAAATAACTGTAAAAATAAAACGTTATTTCTAAAAAAATACATACACTCATTTCTTGTTTTCTCCATGTTGCCCTCTCCCCTGAAGGTTAACATGGCGGGTAACCGATAATAATGAATTGCCCTTTTTGAGGACTCCGCCAAGATGGCGAATTTTTTTATTAACCGCCCAATTTTTGCCTGGGTTATCGCCATCCTGTTGTGCCTGACAGGGCTAATGGCCATCATTTCCCTTCCTGTTGAACAATACCCCGATTTAGCCCCGCCTAATGTTCGTATCACTGCGAATTATCCGGGGGCGTCTGCGCAAACGATGGAAAATACCGTGACGCAGGTTATTGAGCAGAACTTAACGGGTATTGATAACCTGATGTACATGTCTTCGCAAAGCACCAGTTCTGGCCAGGCAATTATTACGTTGAGTTTTCAAGCTGGAACCGATCCAGATGAAGCCGTACAGCAAGTCCAGAATCAGTTACAAACCGCGATGCGTAAATTGCCCCAGGCAGTACAAAACCAGGGAGTAACGGTACGTAAGACTGGCGATACCAATATCCTGACCATCGCGTTTGTCTCAACGGATGGCAGCATGGGTAAGCAAGATATTGCAGACTACGTGGCCAGTAATATTCAAGACCCGGTAAGCCGGGTTGATGGCGTGGGTGATGTGGATGCCTATGGTTCTCAATACTCCATGCGAATCTGGCTCAACCCGGTAAAACTCAACAGTTACCAGCTCACGACCTCAGATGTAGTCAGTGCAATCACTTCCCAAAACAGCCAGATTGCAGTCGGGCAATTAGGGGGGTTACCTTCCCTCGACACGCAGGCACTGAATGCCACTATCAATGCCCAGTCACTGTTACAAACCCCGGATCAGTTCAAAGCAATTACGCTGAAAGTTAACCAGGATGGTTCGATGGTGACGCTTGGTGATGTCGCCGATGTCGAACTGGGGGCTGAAAGTTATAACTACCTGAGCCGTTATAATGGGCAGGCCGCGTCAGGGTTAGGAGTGAAACTGGCCTCTGGTGCCAATGAAATGGAAACGGCAAAAAGGGTGCTGGCTAAGCTCGATGAGCTGGCACCTTATTTCCCTCATGGGCTGGAATACCGGGTCGCTTACGAGACTTCGTCATTTGTTAAAGCATCCATTACCGATGTTGTAAAAACGCTGGTTGAAGCCGTTTTCCTGGTGTTTTTAGTCATGTACCTGTTTTTGCAAAACTTCCGCGCAACGCTCATACCCACAATAGCCGTCCCCGTAGTATTACTGGGTACATTTGCAGTGTTATATGCCTTTGGTTACAGCATTAACACACTCACCATGTTTGCCATGGTACTGGCTATTGGATTGCTCGTTGATGACGCCATTGTGGTGGTGGAAAACGTCGAGCGTATTATGGCGGAGGAAGGCTTATCCCCCCGGGCTGCGACCCGTAAATCGATGAAGCAAATCCAAAGTGCTCTGGTTGGAATAACTATGGTGTTAAGCGCCGTTTTCATTCCTATGGCATTTTTTGGCGGTACCACTGGCGCTATCTACCGGCAGTTTTCCATCACTATTGTGACCGCCATGGTGTTATCCGTTCTGGTCGCAATGATCCTGACTCCCGCATTATGTGCAACGCTCCTTAAACCACTTACTAAGGGGCATTCCCATGGGCAGACAGGTTTTTTTGGCTGGTTCAACCGTACCTTCACCAAAAACACTCTGCGCTATGAATGTGCTGTGGGTAGTATTCTGCAACACAGTGCGCGCTGGATGGTGCTTTATGTTTTGCTTATTGGCGCAATGGCAGTCTTATTCTTACGCTTACCGACTTCATTCTTGCCTATTGAAGACCGTGGGATGTTTCTTACTTCAGTTCAGCTTCCCAGCGGCTCAACCCAAAACCAGACACTGAAAGTGGTTGAAAAGATAGAGCACTACTTCCTGCACGAAGAAAAAAATAATGTGACTTCTGTTTTCGCTACCGTCGGCGCCGGGCCGGGGGGGAATGGGCAAAACGTAGCCAGGTTATTTATTCGCCTGAAAGACTGGGATGCGCGGGACTCCAAAGCAGATACAGCGTCAGCCATTATTCAACGTGCGACACGGGCGCTATCACATATTCGTGAGGCGCGAATTTTTGTGAATAATCCTGCCCCGATCAGCGGGCTGGGAAGTGCCGCCGGGTTTGATATGGAACTGCAAGATCATGCTGGTGCCGGGCACGATGCGCTAATGCAGGCCAGAGACCAGCTTCTTGCAATGGCTGCCAATAACCCTTCTCTGGTGCGTGTACGCCACAACGGGCTTGATGACAGCCCACAACTGCGTATTGATATTGACCAACGCAAGGCCCAGGCCCTGGGCGTTTCTGTCGATGATATAAACAGTATTTTGCAAACGGCCTGGGGTTCCAGCTATGTGAATGACTTTATGGACCGGGGGCGTGTGAAAAAAGTGTATGTCCAGGCTGAAGCCCAATACCGTATGCTGCCTGATGACATTAACCAGTGGTATGTCCGTAACAGCAGTGGCGGTATGGTGCCTTTCTCCGCTTTTGCCTCTTCCCGTTGGGAAACGGGCTCACCCAGGCTTGAGCGCTACAATGGCTATTCTGCGGTAGAAATTCTTGGTGAAGCCGCACCCGGTGTCAGTAACGGCACTGCCATGAATATCATGGAAGATCTGGTAAGAAAATTGCCGGGAAATTTCGGTTTTGAATGGACTGCTTTGTCTTATCAGGAACGCCTGTCTGGTGCGCAAGCACCCGCTCTGTATGGTTTATCCTTGCTGGTTATCTTCCTGTGCCTCGCTGCCCTTTATGAGAGCTGGTCAGTTCCTTTCTCGGTTATGCTGGTGGTTCCACTGGGTGTAATTGGCGCACTGGTTGCCACCTGGCTCCGTGGGCTTGAGAACGATGTCTATTTCCAGGTGGGGCTGTTGACCGTCATTGGAATATCAGCCAAAAATGCCATCCTTATTGTGGAGTTTGCCAATGAGCGCAATGCCAGTGGAGCAACGTTGTTGGATGCCACTCTGGAAGCCTGCCGCCAGCGCTTACGCCCTATTTTGATGACCTCACTGGCCTTCGTTTTTGGAGTATTACCGATGGCTATCAGTTCTGGTGCTGGCTCTGCCAGCCAGCACGCTGTTGGCACCGGTGTAATGGGAGGTATGATTTCCGCTACCATCCTGGCTATTTTCTTTGTTCCTCTGTTCTTTACGCTTATCCGCCGCCGCTTTCCGCTACCAGCACCTTATGAGGACTGACAAGTAGTAACCGGCGCACTTAACAATCACCACCTCCCCAGGAGGTGGTTTAAAGCTGACAACAAAAAGGCGACATTCAAGTCGCCTTTTTCAGTTGATCGTTTGTTCGCTATAGCAGCGATGGACGATCACCACACTGCTTCTTCTTAAAAACAGAAAGATTATTTACGCAACATGCCTTCAATAAAATCTTTCCAGTTCCCCAGTTCACGTTCAATCATAACAACCTCTCTTATAATTGACTTAATAATACAAAAAACTAACAATGATGTGAAGAAAATTTACCCAATTACTGTGATAAGATTTTTCTCTGTTCGCCAGTGATTACCTTTGCGTCTTGCTAATAATATCGGCTTTTGATGAGAAATATTATGTGATGTAACGCAATAATTACGGTATGAAATGAAAAAAAAGGTGATCCAGATATGATTATTTTGACCGATAAAAATGATGCCAAAATTAATTGGCAAGAAGTGGCAGACCTTATTGAATCTGGAGGGTTAAATAAGCGTAACCCTTATGTGGTACAGCAAGCATTTATGAACAGTACCTTCACCTGGTTTGGTTTTGAAGCAGGTAAACTGGTCGCGACTGCCCGTGCTATCAGTGACTTAACCTGGGCCAGTTACCTGGCTGATGTTGTTGTTTCTCCTGAACATCAGGGTATTGGGCTGGGTAAACAACTTATGCTCACTATTAAAGAAACCCTACATCCCTACGGTAAAACTTTCATTTATGCAGTACCCGATAAAATTTCTTTTTATGAAAAGCATGGCTTTTGTATTTTGTTAACTGGGATGGTATGCGATAAGAGTGAAAACTTATTCACCATGCGGGAAAATGGATATATTCGGTAAATAATTTGTCATGTTATTTGAATAACATGGTTAATTATTTTGATGATGATGACGAGTGAAAGTATTTCAGCATAATTGATGATTGCCATTATCAGTCAAAAGCAGAAGAAAACACGCAATACCAATACAAATATAATGGCTATTTTTTATGTATTCTTTAGACAATCCGGGCAGCGAGCACAGCGCGCTAACACGTTGCTTTCACTGGTAACTGTTCGATGAATACCCTGCTGTAGCGGCACCCCGCAAGGTGATTATTTAACCAACTTATCGCTCAACTATGGATCTGTCGCGGTGTGTACGGCATTATCAGCGGTTAGGTTTTTACCTATGGGATAAAAACAAAGCAGGAACATCCAATATAACAGGTGATACAGATTCATGGTAACTCCGACAAACACGACAACATTAAAAATTTACGGCATTAAAAATTGCGACACGATTAAAAAAGCCCGCCACTGGCTGGAAACACATCAGGTGGCTTATCAGTTTCATGATTACCGTACTGATGGTTTAGACGATGCGCTGTTGGATAGCTTTATAGCAGAACTGGGGTGGGAAGCACTGCTGAATACCCGTGGCACAACCTGGCGTAAGTTGGATGAAGCGCGCCGGGCATCAATTACATCTGCAGAGCCTGCAAAACAATTGATGAAAGAAATGCCTGCCATCATTAAACGTCCATTGCTCTGCGCCCCCGGTAAGCCTATGCTGCTGGGCTTTAGTGAAGAAAAATATCAGCAGTTTGTAAGTGAGGTGTAGTGCTATGTCTTGCCCGGTTATTGAACTGACTCAGCAACTTATTCGTCGCCCTTCCCTGAGCCCGGATGATGCCGGTTGCCAGGCGCTACTGACTGAAAGGTTGCGGGCAATTGGTTTTACAATTGAGCCAATGAATTTTGGCGATACCGAAAATTTTTGGGCCTGGCGTGGTGAAGGAGAAACGCTGGCTTTTGCTGGGCACACCGATGTCGTGCCTGCAGGTGATTTTGACCGCTGGATAAATCCCCCCTTCGAACCAACCATTCGTGATGGCATGCTGTTTGGCCGTGGTGCGGCAGATATGAAAGGTTCACTGGCGGCAATGGTTGTTGCGGCTGAGCGTTTTGTTGCTCAGCATCCTAATCATAAAGGCCGTCTGGCATTTATGATAACGTCTGATGAAGAGGCCAGTGCCGCTAATGGCACAGTAAAAGTCGTTGAGGCGTTAATGGCGCGCAATGAACGCCTGGATTACTGCCTGGTAGGTGAACCTTCAAGCAGCGAAGTGGTGGGCGATGTCGTCAAAAATGGCCGACGGGGCTCTCTGACTTGCAACCTGACAATCCATGGCGTTCAGGGGCATGTTGCTTATCCACATCTGGCGGACAACCCAGTGCACCGGGCAGCGCCCATGATCAATGAACTGGTAAATATTCATTGGGATGAAGGCAATGCGTTTTTCCCGCCCACCAGTATGCAGATTGCCAATATTCAGGCAGGCACAGGCAGTAACAACGTAATTCCGGGTGATCTGTTTGTGCAGTTTAACTTCCGTTTCAGTACTGAACTGACAGATGAAGACATCAAGCAACAGGTAACAGCGTTGCTCGATAAACACCAGTTGCGCTACACCATGGAGTGGTGGTTGTCTGGGCAGCCGTTCCTTACCTCACGCGGTAAACTGGTGGATGCGGTAGTTAATGCCGTCGAGCACTATAATGAAATTAAACCGCAGTTGCTGACCAATGGCGGTACATCTGACGGGCGTTTTATTGCGCGTATGGGTGCCCAGGTTGTTGAGCTGGGGCCGGTGAACGCGACCATTCATAAAATTAATGAATGTGTAAAAGCCTCGGATCTGCAGCTGCTTGCCCGCATGTATCAACGCATCATGGAGCATCTGGTTGCCTGACAGCACCAGCACTGAAAGAGGAACAAGCAATGGAATGGTTATCAAAATACTGGTGGATATTGGTACTGGTATTTTTACTTGGAGTGTTCATCAACGTTATCAAAGATTTGATGCGTGTTGATCACAAAAAATTCCTCGCCAATAAACCTGATTTGCCACCACATCGTGATTGTAATGACAAGTGGGACGATGACGATAACTGGCCAGATAAAAAAAGCAAATAAGGCTATCAGCCCTTGTTCAGGCAAGGGCTGATGTTATTCCAGATAACAAACAGCGATTAACGCAAACCAATAATATCGCCTTTGCCAGGCGATACGCTTAATGCGTCATCAAAATAACGGCGCGGGATGGTATAGCGCAAATGATCCAGTGCAAACTTCATACTGCGGTCGTCAATGGCATGCCCGAGTTCATCAACAATATCCAGCGTTACATCACCACCAGCATCCAGTAATGCAACATACCCACGCTGGGCCGTACGGACTTCAACCACATCGTCATATTCACCATGAATAAGGTGGATAGTGGTGTCTCGAGTCGCGTGTTCAGGGAGTAAAGCGAAGCGACCACTAAAACTGATAACCCGGCTGGCAAGCCCCGGCCGTGCTTTAATAGCTTCCAAAGCAATTGTCGCCCCCTGGGAAAAACCAATCAACGCAGTTGCTCCAGCATCAACGCCACTTTCACGTTGCCAGTATTGCACCTCATCGACTACTCCAGGTATCACCGCATCAATTTTGTCCTGTAATGTCTGTTCATCCAACTCATTTGCTGGTATATACCATGCTCTGCCGGGTGCCGGGCCACAGGCTAACGGCCCGGACAGGCTAACCACCAATGCTTCGGGGAAAACAGGTGCAAACCAGCGGCCGATTTCCGCCATGGATACAGGGTTATCACCCGCAGTATGAAACAACAGCAATAGTTGTTTTGCCGATAATGCGGGGCTTTGTACAACGACATGTTGATGTTTCATCCTGTTCTCCTTCGTCAATAAGCTGAGTTTACGCCACTCACAGACGATGACCATGGCTCTGTATTGAAGGACTTAGTCGAAAAATTGCAATTGCGCCAGCCATGCTTTTAAAGCATGTGCCTGCTTTTCATCGTACCAGAAGAGGATTTCCCCGGCTTCCTGCCGCTGTTGTACAAGCAAAGCTTTACGCCCGGTAAGCCCCAAAGACAGGCAAAGTGCAGCGACTGATTTACGTTCCTGCAACTCACCGCGTAATGCTGGTAATAATTCAGGGCACATATTGAGCGCCCGCATCAGGCTAGCCAGGCAAGACATTAACGGCCGGTGCCCCCAGGCAAAACCGGCCAGTTCACGCCAGTCGTTGGCGAATAGCTCACTGCCGGTATCTGGTTCACCTGGTAGTGGGAAAGGCAAGTAGGGTTGTAACCAGGCCTGGTTACGTGAAAGATGCCTGGATTCATTTGCAGCCAGTTCTTCTCCCGCCAGAGTAATTGGCAAAATCGCCATTGCCGTATAGCACCCACTGCTGGCTTCAAGGCTGGTTCCCAGGCGGGCTAAGCGGAAGCCGCAACGTGCCCAAAAGCGCCACAACTCTTGGGTAAAACCAAAGCTAACAGAAATATAATCGCAACCAGCCGGAACCTGGCGTTTTGCCTCAGCAATCAATGCCTGCCCTACACCGTTACGCTGAGCATCAGGATAAACAGCAATACGTGATACTCGCCAGCCCGTTAACATAGCGGCTTGAGGTGAACCCCCGTGAGCAGCCAGGGACTGGGCGACAAGGTTCCCTCGCGGGCGGCGAAATCCGGCCCAAACTGCTTCGCTTAACTTTTGAGATAACCCACCCTCTTTGACCAGCCAGGTTGCGCCGATGGGTTTTCCCCCAACGTTCGCGGCAATAACATGCTGGCCTGGCGCATCCAGTAGGCGGCGTAAATCCAGTGGCGAAGTACGGTAATGCGCACTGGACAATAACCGGTATACATCTGTCAGCTCGTCAGGTGAAACAGTGCAAAAATCTGGCCCAGAAAGCATATTGCCAGAAACTGGCGTTGTATCTGTGCCTGATTCATCAAACAACAACAGGCTGGAGACAAATTGCTCCAAAGGACAATCAGGGGCCCAGCGTACCGGCGTGTTCAGCACATAGCGGCGAGATACCAGCAACTGGCTACAGAGCTTGAGGATAAATCCCTGCCCGGTTCCTTCGTACCCCTGAACCGTACTGATTAGTAATACCCGTGAAAAACCTTTAATCATTGCGGCCAGTTGTGGCAAGGGAATGGCGGCGGCTTCATCCACCACCAGCCAGTCAGCATGCGGAGTTTTACCGGAATGAATTTGTTCCAGTAAGGCATCCGGGGCAATAAACGCCAGTGGTTTATGAGCATGCTCAGCCATAACATCAGTTGCAACTCTGGCTGGGGCGCTGACCAAAACGGAGCCTGGCCAGGCACGAATCAACATACCGGCAAGTGCCGATTTGCCTCGCCCCCGGCCAGCCGTTACCACTGCGACACCGGATTTCATCGCCAATAGTTCATCACGAATAGTTGCCTGTTCGCGAAGTGGTTCACCTTTTACCGGGTGCCAAAAATTCGCTGAATGATTCTCAGGGAAAACTAAAGGTTGCCCTTGCTGCCACACCAGCATCTCTGCCGACTGGCTTTGCAGCACAGTAAGAAAACGGGCAATAAACTGTGGAGAAGGAGTGGGCTGCTGCTGGTCGTTCCAGCGGAGGCTGTCGCTGTCAGGTAGATTCGGCCAACGAGAAAAAGGCGGCACCAACATGACCAGCCAACTGCCAGCACACAAGGTGCCAGCAAGAATGGCGAACGCTTCGGCATCAAAACCACGGCGAGCATCAAACACTGCATGATGAAACTCCCGGCCTAATAGCGTTCGCGCGTTACGCGGGCTACATGCCCGACTGGTTTTATCACTAAGCCATAACCAGTCACCTGGCAGGTGGTGTTGCAGGTGTATCGCCTGGTTTTCACTCCAGGTGTCATCGCCAGCCAATACCAGTAAACGGCGCTGGCCAGCTCGCGCCATGCGTTGCGTTAAAGCCAGACAGTTTTCAATGGGGGAAAGGTCTACCACGAAAGATTATATCCGGGTATTGCCAAATGTATTACATGTAGCTGGGTCACCACTTTTAAAACCGCGGTTAAACCAGGTATAACGCTGCTCAGAAGTACCATGAGTGAAGCTGTCTGGAATAACTCGCCCCTGATTTTGCTGCTGTAAGCGGTCATCGCCAATGGCTTGTGCAGCATTTAGCGCTTCCTGCAAATCGCCTGCTTCCAGTACCCCTTCTTGTTGCATTACATGGCCCCACACGCCTGCAAAGCAGTCTGCCTGCAATTCCATTTTCACCGACAGGCGGTTTGCCTCAACTTTTGTGGCGTGCTGCTGCAACTGGCGCACTTTAGCTTCCACGCCCAGTAGTTTCTGTACATGGTGCCCCACTTCATGGGCAATGACATAACCTTGAGCAAAATCCCCACCGGCACCCAGTTTCTGCTTCATATCGTCATAAAATGACAGGTCAATATAAACAGTAGTATCTGCCGGGCAGTAAAACGGCCCCATCACCGACTGCCCTGTTCCACAACCGGTATGAGTGGCTCCCCGGTACATAACAAGGCGTGGCGGCTGCCAGTTTTTGCCCATTTGCTTAAACAGGCCTTGCCAGGTGTCTTCTGTAGTAGCCAAAATAATCGAGGTAAATTTCGCGGCTTCATCCTGTTTGGCGCCCGTTCGCGCAGTTTGCTGCTGAGCCGGTTGATACACCGGTTCACCTGTTATCAACGCAGTAAGATCGACACCGTAATACCCAGCCACAGCAACCAGTACCAAAATAATCAGGCCGCTTTTCCCCCGGGGTAAACGCAAGCCCCTGCTCTGGTACGCAGAACTGCGTTGCTGATTACGCCTGTCTTCTACATTCTCGCTCTCGCGACGCCCTTGCCAACGCATAACAACCTCTTTTGGTGCGTATGAGATAACAAGATCCTGGATTATTTGGCCGGTGATTACCACTTAAAATAGACCAGGAAAAGGAAATGAAAGGCAGGGAAACGGAGGGTAGCAAAGCAGGCTGGCACAAAAGCGTGTACCAGCCTGCAACGGAAACGATTGCGTGGTTAGTCTAAATTAACACCCAAACGATGAGCGACTTCTTCATACGCTTCAATCAAACCACCAAGGCTTTGGCGGAAACGGTCTTTATCCATTTTATCCAGCGTATTTTTGTCCCACAGACGGCTACCATCCGGTGAGAATTCATCACCCAGTACAACCTGGCCTTTGAACAAACCGAACTCCAGTTTGAAATCGACCAAAATCAACCCTGCGTCATCAAACAGTTTTTTCAGGACGTCGTTGGCTTTGTAAGTCAACGCTTTCATCTGAGCCAAATGTTCTTTGCTCACCCAGCCAAAGGTTTCGCAGTAAGATTCGTTCACCATCGGGTCATGCATGGCGTCATTCTTAAGAAACATGTCGAACAGCGGCGGGTTCAGTTCAATGCCTTCTTCAATACCAAGGCGTTTTACCAGAGAGCCAGCGGCACGGTTACGCACAACACATTCAACAGGAACCATATCCAGTTTTTTCACCAAACACTCAGTGTCGGACAACAGCGCTTCCATCTGGGTTGGAATGCCCGCCTCTGCCAGTTTGGTCATAATGAAATGGTTGAATTTGTTATTCACCATACCTTTACGATCAAACTGTTCAATACGCGCGCCATCCCCTGCTGACGTATCATTGCGGAACTCGAGTACCAACAGATCCGGATTCTCGGTGCTGTATACGGTCTTCGCTTTGCCACGATACAACTCAGCTTGCTTTTGCATCTTTAATTACTCCAGGTTTAACGACCACTGAGTGGCCTGATGATGTTGAGCCAGGTAGCCAGACTCTTAACGCGAAATCAAGATACAAAGGGCCGGATAAACCGGCCCTTTCTATTACTTATTAAATGCGGCCTGGAAAACCGCCACCAACGCATCGTTTTGCGACTGCGTAAGTATGTGCCCTTTCGGGTCAGTAAACTGCAGGCTGCTACGGTTGTCTAAATCACCCACCTGGAGCTTGTAATCCCCAGAAGGCAAGTTTGGATCCCGTGCACCCAGTTCACGCCATGCACTGTCAGAAACTGGTTTGTATGTCACAGACAGGTTCCCCTGGGAACGTGTTCTGTCTGTTACTTTCATCCCCATTTTCCCCAGTGCAGCGGGCAGTTTATCCCAGACCATGTTGAATGGCGCACGCACCACCAACATAGGCAACCCGGTATCATCAGCGCCGCTTTGGACATCGATTTCCCGGATCCCATGGTTGTTGGCATTCAATTGCGCATTCTGAGACTGATCAACACCCGCTGCGATATTGTTCAGCATTTCGGTGCTGTAACGCTGCATAGATGCGGCATCTGCAACCGGCTTTTCATTTTGTTCAAGGTTAAGCAGGCGGACAACAACAGCCTGTTGGTAACCTTGCGGTTTCACACTGATTTGATAGCGACCACGATATTGTTCGTCTTCATCGGCACGATTCCACTGAACCCAGTCAGTGGTCAGGGTCTTGCTCGCATCATCACGCTTCATAATCGGGTAATTATGAGCCTGAACCGCGCTGACAACCTGCGCCCACAGTGCGTTATCGCTACCGCGTTCCACTAATAATGAGGCTGTGTCACCCGTGAACTGAGTACGCGCACCACTTACCAACGCCAATGGCTGTGCTGGTGGGCGAATATCCAGAGCCAGGCCTACTGCACCTTTGCTGTTACTTGCAGGAATTGTGTAATCACCGCTTTCAATTGGCAAAATCATGCCCGATGGCGAGTGCAATTCAGCAAGTGGTGTGGCAGAGAGGTAAACCTCATTGCCATTTACCTGGCGTTTATAACGGGAATCGGAACTACAGGCCGCCAACAGCATGACCAGCGAAAGGCTGACTACTTTGGCTACCTGTGATTTCTGTACTGAATAAGCCATCAAATCTCCCTAACGTTACAGCAAACCGGCATGTTTGAGTGCGTTGGTAATGACCGGAACACTGGCATCTGTCAGTGGTGTCATTGGTAAACGCATCGTGTCGGTTGCTACAAGCCCCAACTCCTTACAGGCCCATTTCACCGGGATTGGATTGGGTTCTACAAATAATTTATGGTGCAACGGCATTAAACGTTTATTGATTTCACGCGCCTGCGCAAAATGCCCTGCGGCAGAAAGGCGGCATACTTCTGCCATCTCGCGAGCCGCAACGTTAGCTGTTACGGAAATCACACCATCACCACCAAGTTGCATAAAATCAAGTGCGCTGGCGTCATCACCACTTAACAGGATGAAATCATCCTGAACCAGGTCTTTGATCTGGTTAACGCGACTTAAGTTCCCGGTTGCTTCTTTAATCCCGATGATATTTTTTATTTCAGACAAACGCGCCACCGTCTCTGGCAACATGTCACATCCGGTACGGGACGGCACATTATACAGAATTTGCGGCAAACTCGTATTTTCTGCGATAGCTTTAAAATGCTGGTACACACCTTCCTGAGTAGGACGGTTGTAATATGGCGTGACAGTCAGGCAACCAACAACGCCAGAATCGTTAAAGCGTTGCGTTAAAGAGATGGCTTCAGAAGTGGCATTGGCACCTGTACCTGCAATAACCGGTATTCGGCCATCAGCCAGTTCCAGTGTCAACATGACGACATCACCATGCTCATCATGACTCAGTGTGGCAGATTCGCCAGTCGTCCCTACTGAAACAATCGCCGACGTTCCGTTATCGACATGATAATCAACCAGTTTTTTCAGGCTTGACCGACAGACATTACCTTTAGCATCCATCGGTGTAATAAGCGCTACAAGACTTCCCGTGAACATTGCCCATCCTCTCCGCAAACAAGTGCGTCAATGGTACGTTTTGTAATGTCAGAAAAGCAAGCGCACAAAGGCTTATGCGCGGTTGTACACAGGTTTTTTTTGTGCTTTCCTAATGTAACTCCATCGTTTCGCAGGAAGATTCCGTTTGACGCCTTCATCACAACACTATCTGGTTATCACAGCATTGGGCACTGATCGCCCAGGGATCGTGAACACAATTACCCGCCATGTCAGCAGTTGCGGCTGTAATATCGAGGACAGCCGTCTGGCGATGCTGGGTGAAGAGTTCACGTTCATCATGCTGCTTTCTGGCTCCTGGAACGCAATTACGCTTATTGAATCGACCCTGCCGTTGAAAGGAGCCGAGCTGGATTTACTGATTGTAATGAAGCGAACAGTGGCTCATGACCGCGAAGCGATGCCATCAACCGTGTGGGTTCAGGTGGAAGTCGAAGACTCAGTGCATATCATTGAGCGCTTCACCGCTTTATTTGATGAATGGCACATGAATATTGCCGAATTAGTCTCCCGAACCCAACCCGCACAGGATAATTTGCCGCCACAGTTATATATTCAAATTACGGCGCACAGTCCGGCGTCGCAAAATGCATCAGAAATCGAGCAGGCATTCAAAGACCTGTGTACAGAACTCGATGCACAAGGCACTATTAACGTGGTGAATTACCAACAGCAAGATGAATAAAGACGGAGAGTCGTAATGAACCCACTGAAAGCCGGTGATACCGCACCGAAATTTAGTTTGCTTGATCAGGATGGCGAACAAGTAAATTTGACCGACTTCCAGGGACAGCGTGTTCTGGTCTACTTCTACCCCAAAGCAATGACACCAGGATGCACCGTACAGGCTTGTGGCCTGCGCGATAACATGGATGAATTAAAACAATTCAATGTTGAAATTTTGGGCATCAGTACAGATAAACCAGAGAAGCTTTCACGCTTCGCAGAGAAAGAACTTCTGAACTTTACGCTGCTCTCTGATGAAGACCACCAGGTTTGCGAGCAATTTGGTATCTGGGGAGAGAAAAGTTTCATGGGCAAAACCTACGACGGCATACATCGCACCAGTTTCCTGGTTAATGCCGACGGTGTTATTGAGCATGTATTTGATGATTTTAAAACCAGCAATCACCACGATATCGTGCTGGGCTGGTTGAAAGCCAATAGCTGATCCTCTCAGCGCCTGAATACATAATAAAGCCGGCATTAAGCCGGCTTTTGCTTCATTTAGGATTGTTTTTCAGGAAAGACGGTCTTCACGGTTCACACTCTCCGGCCACGCATGGACAACCGCTTTAATTAACGTTGCCAGCGGAATGGCGAAGAAGACACCCCAGAACCCCCAAAGCCCACCAAAAATAACTACCGAAAGAATAATCACTAATGGGTGCAGGTTCACTGCCTCAGAGAATAATACCGGCACCAATAAGTTGCCATCGAGCGCCTGAATAATCAGGTACGCCACGAAACAACTCCAGAATTCGGTACCCAGGCCAAACTGGAACATCGCCACCCCAACCACTGGCACAGTAACCACAAATGCGCCGATATAAGGGATCAGCACAGATACACCAACCAGCACAGCGAGGAGCAGCGAATAGTTCAGCCCAAATAGCAGGAAACAGATATACGACACAACCCCAACAATCACCATTTCTACCACTTTACCGCGAATGTAATTGGTGATTTGCTGGTTCATCTCTATCCATACCTGGCCTGCCAACCCCCGGTTTTTCGGCAGCACACGGCGCACCGCGTTAATCATCTGTGCCTTATCCTTCAACAGGAAAAAGACCATTAACGGCACCAGTACCAGATAGATGGATAAAGTGAGTAAACCCACTAAGGAAGCCAGCGAAAACTTCACGACAGAATCGCCAACCGTTATCATTCGGGCTCGCAGGTTTTCCGCCATCGCATCAATAATGCCAGCATCCATCAATGCCGGATAACGCTTGGGCAATGTTGCAGCGTAATCTGATAACTTATTGAGCATGCCGGGCATATCTCGAATCAAGTTAATACCCTGCTGCCACGCCACCGGGCCAACAAAAAACACCATAAGCAGCAAAATACCGGCAAACAGAATCAGCACAACCGATGTTGCCAAACGGCGTGAGCACCCCATCCGTTCCAGGCGTGTAGTGGGCCACTCCAACAAATAGGCCAGAACAATAGCGACCAGTAGCGGGGCTAGTAGACTATGAAAAAAGAATAAGATCCCAAAACCGAAAACTAAAATTACCAGCAATGCAATCGCTTCCGGGTCACTGAACCGGCGCCGATACCACTGCATTAACATTTCGAGCATAGCTTCCTTCCCTGTCCTCATTAGCAAAGCATCTGGCGAATTGTATCTAAATGTCACAAGAAAGACTTCGTTTTTTGTTTTTTTGCTCTGCACGATATTCTTTATATATCTATACAGTAGTGTTATGTAATTGCGCTTGTTCCCATAAATGACTGTGCGATACTGCAAGCGCCATCTGTCATGTGGCACAGGTAGAGTAGAAGACCTGATTACACCATAACAACAGGAAGAGAGTTATGTTCAGTGTGTTAAAAAAATCATTGGTTGCATCGCTGATACTTAGCATGCTTGCCGGGCAGGTTGCTCCGGCATTTGCCAGTGGTACCGATGATTTGCCTGATATGGGCACCTCAGCAGGTAGCACATTATCAATCGGCCAGGAAATGGAGATGGGGGATTACTATGTCCGCCAGTTGCGAGGCAGTGCACCGCTTATCAACGATCCGCTATTAAGCCAGTACATTAACAAACTGGGTATGCGCCTGGTTTCACATGCCAACTCAGTAAGAACGCCGTTCCACTTCTACTTAATCAACAGTGATGAACTTAACGCCTTCGCGTTCTTTGGTGGCAACGTTGTTCTGCATTCTGCCTTATTTCGTTTTTCAGATAACGAAAGCCAGTTAGCCTCTGTCATGGCGCATGAAATTTCCCACGTCACACAACGCCACCTGGCGCGTGCCATGGAAGACCAAAAACGCAATGCCCCCTTGACCTGGGTTGGTGCTTTGGGTTCTATTTTGCTGGCAATGGCAAACCCTCAGGCCGGTATGGCAGCCTTGACCGGTACACTCGCTGGCGCTCAGCAGGGCATTATCAGCTTCACACAACAAAATGAACAGGAAGCTGACCGTATCGGTATTCAGGTGTTGCAACGCTCAGGTTTTGACCCTCAGGCAATGCCTGCCTTTATGGAAAAATTGCTCGACCAGTCTCGTTATGCATCCCGTCCGCCAGAGATTTTGCTGACACACCCATTACCTGAAAGCCGCCTGGCCGATGCCCGTAACCGTGCCAACCAAATGCCGCATGTCGTAGTGCACTCATCAGAAGATTTCTACATGGCAAAAGCCCGCGTATTGGGTATGTATAATTCTGGACAAAATCAGTTGACCAGTGATCTGCTCGACAACTGGACAAAAGGCAATATTCGCCAACAGCACGCAGCACAGTATGGCCGGGCTATTCTGGCGCTGGAAGCCAATAAATATGCTGATGCCAATAAGCTTCTGCAGCCGTTACTGGCAGCCCAACCTAATGATCCTTGGTATTTGGATCTCGCGACTGATATTGATCTGGGGCTGAAGAAAACATCAGAAGCTATAGCCCGGCTACAAAAAACACCCGATTTACGTAATGATCCTGTGCTTCAGCTTAACCTGGCTAACGCGCTGATTCAGGGCGGGCAAAATGCTCAGGCAGCTCAACTACTCAACCGCTATACCTTTAGTAACCCCAACGACACCAATGGCTGGGATTTGCTCGCACAGGCAGAAGCAGCCTTGGGTAACCGGGATCAGGAACTGGCTGCTCGGGCTGAAAACCTGGCCCTCACCGGCAAAATAGACCAGGCCATAACGACCCTCAGCTCGGCGAGTTCACAAGTAAAACTGGGTAGCCTGCAACAGCAGCGCTATGACGCACGTATTGACCAGTTACGCCAGTTGCAGCAACGTTTTAAAACATATGAGAAAAGGTAAAACAGCACAATGAAACCAGCAGTCACTATTTATCACAACCCACGTTGTTCCAAAAGCCGTGAAACGCTGGCATTGCTGAAAGAAAAACAGATTGAGCCAGAAGTGGTGCTTTATCTGGATTCGCCGCCCTCTGCCAGCACAATAAAAACGCTGTTGGGCCAGTTGGGTATGGGCAGTGCACGCCAGCTAATGCGAACGAAAGAAGCGCTATATAAAGAACTTAATCTTGCTGATGAAACCAGTGAAGATGCGCTGATTGACGCCATGGTCAAGCATCCGAAGTTAATTGAGCGCCCAATTGTGATTAGCAACGGGAAAGCTCGGCTGGGCAGGCCACCAGAACAAGTGCTGGATATTATTTGACAGAGATTAACGCAGCGCATGGCGCTGCGTTTTACATTGGCATAGATAGCTATGTGGCGTTCGACAAGGCCAGGAATACTAACCGCAAATCAGGTACTGAAAAAACCTTTCCAGAACGGCCAGTCATAACTACAGATTGAGAATTTCTTTTACGAAAGGAATTGTCAATTTTCGTTGAGCAGTAATCGAGGCTTTATCCAGATGATCCAGTGTCTGGAACAGAGTGCGCATTTCCCGGTCAAGCCGTTTAAGCAGAAAACGGCCTACATCTTCAGGTAGTTCAAAACCACGCAACCGCGCCCGCAATTGCAAAGCCTGCAGTTTATCTTCATCAGAAAGGGGTTGCAGCTTGTAGATTTGCCCCCAATCCAGGCGCGAAGCAAGGTCGGCCAGTTGCAGGTTAAGTTGACGTGGAGGCCTGTCACCAGTAATAAATAAACGCGTTTTGCCAGATTCCAGAATGCGGTTATACAGGTTAAAAATAGCCATTTCCCACAGAGCATCACCAGCAATGCATTCAATATTATCAATGCAGACCAGTGAAAGTTGCTCCATGCCATCCAGCACTTCCGGCACAAACCAGGTGCGTTTATCCAGTGGTACATAACCCACCGCTTCACCACGCTGAGAAAGTTCCGCACATGCAGCGTGCAACAAATGGCTGCGCCCACCACCTTCTCGTGACCAAAAATAGATATACCCGCTATGCTCTTGCCGCAGCACATTTTGTACCGCTGCTAACAAAGAAGGATTATCGCCCGGCCAGAAACTTGCAAAAGTTTCGTCGTCAGGAAGATAGAGAGGCAAAGAGAGCTGTGCCGGCGTGTTCAGAAGGACCTCAGTTTCGGCTTACCAAAAAACAGATGCAGTGTAACACAGAACCCTGTGCCGAATGAACCGGGCAGCACAGGGCTGCCCATTATCTTATCAGGACTTCGCCGGGGCGTTATCATCGCCACTGTCGTCTTCAAAAACTTCTTCCGGGTGTATCACAGAGATTATTTTGAAAATCAGGCTCAGGCAGACACCTACTATCGTTGCCAGCGCCATACCTTTTAGCTCAGTCGCGCCAATATGCACTTTCGCGCCACTCACCCCGATTATCAAAATTACTGCAGTCAGGATAAGGTTTTGGGCTTTACTGTAATCCACTTTAGATTCAATCAGCACGCGGATACCAGATGCGCCAATTACGCCGTATAACAGCAGTGAAACACCGCCCATTACAGGCACAGGTATAATTTGAATCGCTGCAGCCAGTTTACCAACGCAGGACAACAGGATTGCGAACACCGCAGCACCGCCAATAACCCAGGTGCTGTAAACACGGGTAATAGCCATCACACCAATATTCTCACCATAAGTGGTGTTAGGCGTTGAGCCAAAGAAACCGGAAAGAATAGTAGATAACCCATTCGCCAGCATGGAACGGTGCAGACCCGGGTCACGAATCAAATCCTTTTTGACGATATTCGCCGTCACAACAAGGTGGCCAACATGCTCAGCAATAACTACCAGCGCAGCAGGTAAAATGGTGAAAATCGCAAACCACTCAAACTTGGGAGTATAAAAAGTTGGTAAGGCAAACCAGTGGGCTTCACGAATTGCAGTGGTATCCACAACCCCCATGGCAAATGAAAGTGCGTAACCCGCAAGCACACCAATCAGAATTGGGATAATGGCGAAAAAACCGCGAAACAGCACGGACCCAAGGATAGTTACAGCCAGAGTCGTAACCGAAATAATCACAGTGGTGCTGTCTGCGGGTTTACCATCTGCCGGTAATAACCCAGCCATATTTGCAGCCACACCAGCAAGTTCCAGCCCGATAACAGCAACAATAGCCCCCATCGCGGCCGGTGGGAACATCACGTCCAGCCACCTTGTTCCGGCTTCTTTCACAATCAGCCCAACAATACAAAACAGCACGCCGCACATAATAAAGCCACCCAAAGCCACTTCATAGCCTAAAGGCAACAACAGCAGAACAGGGGAAATAAATGCAAAGCTAGAACCCAGATATGCTGGGATTTTTCCTTTACAGATAAATATATAGAGCAGTGTCCCCACACCATTGAAGAGCAAAACGGTTGCCGGGTTAATATGAAACAGAATAGGCACCAGCACAGTTGCACCGAACATGGCAAACAAGTGCTGTAAACTAAGGGGGATGGTCTGCAACAACGGTGGTCTTTCGCTCACCCCGATAGCGCGGCGCGTCATAGTGTGTTCCTCAGTGATGTTATGTTGTGTAATTGCCTGGTGATTTCACCAAAAAAAAGCCGACTCATTAGTCGGCTTATTGAATAATTATTTCGTTCCAAAAATCTTATCGCCCGCGTCGCCAAGACCGGGAATAATGTAACCGTGCTCATTGAGCCCCTGGTCAATAGATGCAGTATAAAGCTCAACATCCGGATGGGCTTTCTCCAAAGCCGCAAGGCCTTCTGGCGCCGCCACCAGCACCAGCACTTTAATACTGTGGCAACCCGCTTTCTTTAACAGGTCAATAGTGGCAATCATCGAACCACCCGTTGCCAACATCGGGTCAACCACCAGCGCCATACGTTCATCAATGTTAGACACCAGTTTCTGGAAATAAGGAACGGGTTCCAGTGTTTCTTCATTACGGTAGATCCCAACAACACTGATTCGGGCGCTTGGTACATGCTCAAGCACACCTTCCATCATGCCAAGGCCTGCACGTAAAATTGGCACCACGGTAATTTTCTTACCTTTGATTTGATCAACGGTCACCGGGCCATTCCAGCCTTCAATGGTAACTTTCTCTGTCTCTAAATCGGCGGTTGCTTCGTAAGTCAGCAAACTACCTACCTCAGAGGCTAATTCCCGAAAGCGCTTGGTGCTAATATCATGCTCACGCATCAGACCCAGCTTATGTTTGACGAGTGGGTGTTTCACTTCCACAATCTTCATACTCTTTCTCCCCCAGACAGGTAGCAGCCACAAAAAAAATCGCCGGATTATACCGCTTTTTCCGAATGGTTCCACCTTTCACTCCCGGTTAAGGCTTGATCGGGATCAACTGCGGTGGAATTGCCCACTAGCAAAGATTTCTGCGTTCAGGTTTCAGAATAGGCTCGCAAACGTTTGCCTGCACTGTTAGAATTGCCGCGATTTTTAGCGCACTACCCGAACACGCCACATTTGTATGCGCAAGCTTGCCTGAATGCTGGCCTGGGTAGCGCACCAACCGCAACCGCGTGGGGACTTAGCAGTGACCGACAAAACCTCTCTCAGCTATAAAGATGCCGGTGTTGATATTGACGCAGGTAACGCTCTGGTCGACCGAATCAAAGGTGTCGTAAAAAAAACCCGCCGTCCTGAAGTTATGGGTGGCCTGGGCGGATTCGGCGCACTGTGCGCACTTCCTCAGAAATATCGTGAGCCTGTACTGGTTTCCGGGACTGATGGTGTTGGCACCAAACTGCGTCTGGCGATGGATTTAAAACGCCATGATGCCATTGGTATCGATTTGGTTGCTATGTGTGTAAATGACCTGGTGGTACAAGGTGCTGAACCCTTGTTCTTCCTTGATTACTACGCAACAGGCAAGCTGGATGTTGAAACTGCTTCTTCCGTTATCACAGGTATAGCCGAAGGGTGTCTGCAATCAGGTTGTGCCCTGGTTGGTGGCGAAACGGCAGAAATGCCGGGTATGTACCACGGTGAAGATTACGATGTTGCCGGTTTCTGTGTTGGCGTGGTTGAAAAATCAGAAATCATTGATGGCAGTAAAGTGGCTGACGGCGACGTTCTGATTGCGCTGGGTTCAAGCGGCCCGCACTCCAATGGTTACTCACTGGTACGTAAAATTGTTGAAGTCAGCGGTTGCGACCCATTAACCACTCAGCTGGAAGGGAAACCCCTTGCCGATCACTTGCTGGAACCGACCCGTATCTACGTTAAACAAGTACTGGAATTAATCAGCAAAGTTGACGTACATGCCATTGCCCACTTAACGGGTGGCGGGTTCTGGGAAAATATTCCGCGTGTGTTGCCAGACAACACTCAGGCCGTTATCAATGAGGCTTCATGGCAGTGGCCTGCTGTGTTCGGCTGGTTGCAACAAGCCGGTAATGTCAGCCGTCATGAAATGTACCGTACTTTCAACTGCGGCGTGGGAATGGTGATTGCTGTTGCAGCCGAAGATGTCGCGGAATCTCTGGAACTGCTACGTAACCTTGGCGAAAACGCCTGGGAAATTGGGGCAATTAAAGCATCCAGTGATGAACAACGTGTGGTTATTGCGTAATGAAAAAGATTGTGGTGCTGATTTCCGGTAATGGCAGTAACTTGCAGGCCATTATTGATGCCTGTAACCAGAACAAAATCAACGGCACCCTTTCCGCGGTATTCAGCAATAAAGCCAGTGCATACGGGTTAACCCGTGCAACTGAAGCAGGTATTCCGGCTTTATCTCTCGACCCTAAATCGTTTGAAAGCCGGGAATCTTTTGATAATGCACTGATGGCACAAATCGATGCTTATCAACCTGATGTGGTTGTTCTGGCCGGGTATATGCGCATTTTGAGCCCAGCCTTTGTGAGCCACTACATGGGCAGAATGATTAATATTCATCCGTCATTACTGCCTAAGTACCCAGGGTTGCACACCCACCGCCAGGTATTGGAAAATGGCGATAAAGAACATGGAACGTCAGTGCATTTTGTCACTGAGCAACTCGATGGCGGCCCGGTTATTTTGCAGGCGAAGGTGCCGGTTTTCGACGGTGATGATGAAGCTATTGTCACCGCTCGGGTGCAAGTTCAGGAACATGCCATTTACCCACTGGTCATTAACTGGTTTCTTTCAGAACGCCTGGTAATGCGTAGTAACCATGCATGGCTTGATGGCCAGTGCCTGCCTGCTCATGGCTATGCTGGTGACGAATAATCTCTGGCAGGGGTGCAGTTTCTAACCTCTGCTTAGTTTTACTGTTCCCCAGGCTTTCTCGTCAGGTTACTCTTTTTCTTCTGTTCATTACCTACTCAACGTGTTGTTTTTGCGCTTTTATTAGCCAATCAGGCAGCTCGCTTTCTTGTCATACTGATATGACATTATTGGACATTCCCGGACAAAGCTCGCCATAATGGTTGTTGGATGGTCAGGCGTGTCCTCTGTTTTATTTACCGGAGTTGAAGGATTCATGGGTCTGGAAAAGCTATATATTGATAAAGAACTGAGCTGGCTGGCTTTCAATGAACGTGTTCTTCAGGAAGCTGCTGACAAAAACAACCCACTCATTGAGCGCATGCGCTTTCTTGGTATCTACTCCAACAACCTCGATGAATTTTACAAAGTGCGTTTTGCTGAGTTAAAACGGCGCATTCTTATCAGCGAAGAACAAGGCAGCAATGCCCACTACCGCCACCTGATGGGCAAGATTCAGTCGAAGGTATTAAAAACCGACCAAGAGTTTGATGGCCTGTACAATGAATTATTGCTGGAACTGGCGCGCAACCAAATATTTCTCATTAATGAACGTCAGTTGTCAGATAACCAACAAGTTTGGTTACGAGAATACTTCAGGCAACATTTACGCCCTTATATCGCACCTATTCTTATCACCCGCGAAACCGACCTGGTGCAATTTCTTAAAGATGATTTCACCTATCTTGCTGTCGAAATAATCAATGGCGATGTGGTGAATTATGCACTGCTGGAGATCCCTTCCGATAAAGCGCCACGGTTCGTCAACCTGCCGCCGGAAACACCCCGCAGGCGCAAGCCAATGATCTTGCTGGATAACATTCTTCGTTATTGCCTGGATGATATTTTTAAAGGCTTTTTTGATTATGACGAGCTGAATGCCTACTCCATGAAAATGACCCGTGATGCAGAATATGACCTGGTCACAGAAATGGAATCCAGCTTACTGGAATTGATGTCCTCCAGCCTGAAGCAGCGCTTAACCGCAGAGCCTGTGCGTTTTGTTTACCAGCGCGATATGCCCGCGGAAATGGTGGAATTATTGCGCGAAAAACTCTCTATCTCGCGCTACGACTCCATTATTCCTGGTGGGCGTTACCACAATTTTAAAGACTTTATTGGCTTCCCGAATATTGGCAAACCCAACCTGCTCAACAAACCCCTGCCGCGCCTGCGGCATTTATGGTTTGATAAATTCCGTAATGGGTTTGATGCTATTCGTGAACGGGACGTACTGCTTTACTACCCTTATCATACCTTTGAGCATGTACTTGAACTTTTCCGCCAGGCATCGTTTGACCCTAATGTTCTGGCAATCAAGATAAATATTTATCGTGTTGCCAAAGATTCACGCCTGATTGATTCCATGATTCATGCAGCGCATAACGGCAAAAAAGTCACCGTAGTGGTGGAATTACAGGCCCGTTTTGACGAAGAAGCTAACATTCACTGGGCCAAAAGGCTTACTGAAGCAGGCGTGCACGTTATTTTCTCGGCACCCGGTTTGAAAATTCACTCCAAACTGTTCCTGATTTCTCGCCGTGAAGGTGATGAAGTGGTGCGCTATGCCCATATCGGTACAGGTAACTTCAACGAAAAAACGGCCAGGCTGTATACCGACTATGCCCTGCTCACTGCCGACCAGCGAATAACCAATGAAGTGCGCCGCGTATTTAACTTTATCGAAAACCCCTACCGCCCGGTGAATTTCGAGCACTTGATTGTGTCACCACAAAACTCCAGGAACATGCTTTACAAGCTGGTTGACCAGGAAATTGCCAATGCACAGCAAGGTATCCCTGCAGCCATTACACTGAAAATCAACAACCTGGTTGATAAAGGCCTGGTGGACAGGCTATATGCAGCGTCTTCAGCCGGGGTGAAAGTCAGTTTGCTCATTCGCGGAATGTGCTCATTAATACCTGATTTGGAAGGGATTAGTGAAAATATTCGGGTTATCAGCATTGTTGACCGCTACCTTGAGCACGACAGGGTCTATATTTTTGAGAATGGCGGTGACAAAAAAGTCTACCTGTCTTCTGCCGACTGGATGACGCGCAATATCGACTACCGTATCGAAGTGGCTGTCGCGTTGTTGGACCCGGTGTTGAAACAGCGCGTTCTGGATATTATTGAGATACTATTTAGTGATACAGTAAAAGCGCGTTTTATTGATAAAGAACTGAGCAATCGTTATGTTCCCCGCGGTAACCGCCGTAAGGTGCAGGCGCAACTGGCGATTTACGATTATCTCAAATCTCTGGAACAACCTGATTAATCTATGCCAATAACCAAACATACTCCCCGCCCTGAAGAATTTGCGGCGGTTGACCTCGGCTCCAACAGCTTCCATATGGTCATAGCGCGTGTGGTCGATGGTGCGATGCAAATTATCGGCCGGTTAAAGCAACGTGTTCATCTGGCTGATGGCCTGGATGATAACAGTATGCTAAACGAAGAGGCGATGGAGCGGGGGTTATCCTGCCTGGCGCTATTTGCCGAGCGCCTGCAAGGGTTCAGCCCGGACAATGTCTGTATTGTCGGCACGCATACCTTACGCCAGGCACGCAATGCCACAGAATTTCTTAAGCAGGCAGAAAAAGTTATCCCCTTCCCCATTGAAATTATTCCAGGTAATGAAGAAGCCCGCCTGATATTTATGGGGGTGGAACATACGCAGCCGGAAAAAGGCCGCAAACTGGTTGTCGATATTGGTGGTGGCTCCACTGAGTTAGTTATTGGTGAAAACTTCGACCCAGTTCTGGTGGAAAGCCGCCGGATGGGATGTGTGAGTTTTGGTCAAACGTTCTTTCCCAATGGTGTTATCAGCCCAGCTGCATTTAACCGGGCAAGGCTTGCTGCTGTGCAGAAATTGGAAACACTCGCATGGCAATATCGCCTTAAAGGCTGGGATGTAGCTATGGGGGCATCTGGTACCATTAAAGCAGCCTGCGAAGTCTTACTCGCCATGGGTGAAAAAGACGGCATGATAACCCCGGAGCGCCTGGATAAACTGACCACTGAAGTGCTGAAGTATAACCATGTACTCAGTCTTTCATTGCCCGGCCTTTCTGATGAGCGCCGGGAAGTTTTCCTGCCTGGCCTCGCCATTCTGTGCGGGGTGTTCGATGCGCTGAAAATTAAAGAACTTCGTTTATCTGACGGTGCTCTGCGTGAAGGCGTCCTGTATGAAATGGAAGGCCGTTTCCGCCACCAGGATATTCGTATTCGCACAGCGCAGAGCCTGGCGAATCAATACAATATTGATGATGATCAGGCACGCCGCGTACTGGAAACTACCACATATTTGTTTGATCAATGGCAGGCCGCCAACCCGAAATTATCCAATCCTCAACTGGCAGCACTCTTGAAATGGGCTTCCATGCTTCATGAGATAGGCCTGAATATTAACCATAGTGGTATGCACCGCCACTCGGCTTATATCTTGCAAAACAGTAACCTGCCTGGTTTTAATCAGGAGCAACAAACACTGATGGCGCTGTTGGTACGTTTCCATCGCAAAGCTATCAAACTGGATGAGTTGCCACGGTTTACGCTGTTTAAAAAGAAACAGTACCTGCCCTTGATTCAGTTACTCCGCCTTGGTGTCTTGCTGAATAACCAACGCCAGGCAACTACCACGCCTCCGTCATTAGTGCTGACAACTGATGAGAACCACTGGACACTGTGCTTCCCTCATGACTGGTTCAGCCAGAATGCCCTGGTATTGCTGGATTTAGAAAAAGAACAGCAGTATTGGGAAGGCGTGGCAGGTTGGAAGCTGACCATAGAAGAAGCACAACCAGAAGAAGCTTCTGCGGCCTGATTCCCACGGGCTATATCATTTATTAGTAGCGGGCAACATCATGTTTGCCCGCTATTTTTTTTACCCTATTGCATTAAGCTGGTTCAACAGCACTGATTTGCTGCTGGCTATCATTGGCAAATAATTTCTCAATAGGCTCAGGGCGGCCAATATAATATCCTTGCAGGTAATCGACACCTATTTGTTTGACAGCTTCACAAATAGCCTCGTTTTCAATATATTCCGCAACGATTTGCATCCGTTTAACCCGGGCTAATTGACAAATAGACTCAACAATTTGGTAATCCAGGCTGCTGGTCAATATATTACGGATAAAACTGCCGTCGATTTTAAGAATATCAGCATTCATTTTTTTCAAGCGCGCATAGCTTGCGTACCCAGAACCAAAGTCATCAATCGCAACACTGCACCCAAGGCTCTGCAACCCGGCGAGATTCTGCCTTGCCTGTTCTACATTGCTTAACTCATCAGTCTCTGTCACCTCAAGCACCAGTTGCCAAGGCTCCACGCCAAAACGAGTCAGTTGTTGAGAAACTTCACGCACCAGTCCGTTATGGCAAACTGATGCAGGTGATAAATTAATCGACAACCGTATACCCCGGTGGCAATCCTTATGGCGCTGTATAAATGCCAGGCTATGTTCCAGTACCCAAAAGTCCAGACGAGAAGAAAGACCGAACTCACAGGCGACAGGGATAAACACATCCGGGGTTATCATTTTGCCGCCAGGCCCCGACATACGTAGTAGAACTTCATACCAGGTATCCCCACGTCCGCCCTGAATGGGTTGTACCAGTAAACGGAAATGATCATGCTCCAGAGCTTCCTGTAAGGTATGCATTATCTTCACTTTTTTGCGCATATCTTCCTGCAGCGGGTTAAACTGGTTGTCCCATAAGCCTTCCACTCTTTGCGTGGTGAGTGAAAGTTCAGCCATCGTGCTCAGTTCACCTAACAGTAAAGGCAGGTGATTCACCGGCGGCAGGGCAATGCAATAACTGATACCAGTTTGCGGTTGAAAGACCATTCCATCCCACAAGAAACGAAACTGCTGAATCCCCTCATTCAGTTGCGCCAGACGTTGCTCGTCATCATCACTATTATTCAGGCGTAACACCAAATCATGCCCTGAAAGGTTATACAGATTTTCGTTTTCCCTGAGGCTTTGGCGCAAATACATCCCCAGATGCTGTTTATAATGAATACGAAACAACAACCCATAATTACGCCCAAGAATTTCCAGTTCTGGTATACGGATAAAACATAATAGAGACCTGGCATAATGACTGGTATCACGTGTCAGCGCACGCAAGTTATGGAGTTGAAAAACAGGGTCGATCAATGCCAGTTGGCGCACCCTGGAAAATACCGCACGCTGACGAGTGGTCATTGCAGCCATTAACGCAATAGTGAAAGAAAAAACCATCCAGCAAGAAGAAGTAATAGCCAGTTGCAGAGCAAAATTTTCGCCATCAGGGACATAGTGGTTAAAGTATCGACACAGCACAATAAGGGAAACACCCCATATTGTAGTGATAAACAAATACCCAAAGCGCATAGCCGCCCACAACATCAGTGGTAATAACAGCGTAAAAGTGTAGCTGGTATTAAAAATTGTACTGGAAGGCCCCGGTTTGGAAACCATCAAAGCGACCAGTAAACCTGTCAGGAAAAACCAGGTAAGTATTTCAGGAAAATTAACATGGGGGTGAAATTGTTTTTTTAGCCGCAACCAAAAAATACGGCAAAAGGACGGGTTACGAATGGCGCGAATAATGAAATAGCACAAAGGCATCCCGGAGATTGTGCCTACCATTAATGACTGAAAATTAATCAACGTGCGAATATTCAGTGGTTCAGCACCATTAAGACTATAATACCCATCAAGAAAACCGAGAAAAACAGAAAGTTGGTACCACACAAGAGAGGTAGAGGAATAAATTAACACCAACCATAAACAACGCGAAAAGGTCAGGCTCAGCGAACCAAATATAACCCGGTAGCGCCGCCAGACAAATATCCGGTAACCAAACCAGCACAATACCAAAGGAACCATCATCAATAAAATGACATTCAGTGTGTAAGCAATACCATATTCGGGAAAGTAACGAATGATGATAGCCAGCGCGATGCCCGGTAACGCAGCCCAGTCAAAAATCAGCATCAACGCCATAAACAAAGCATGAGGCAGGTAATAGATTACGGTGCGCCCATCATCAAGAATGGTGAAAGTATTGCACCACGCTGCAAATGGTAATAAAAACAATGGCAAAATAGCCGGCAATGCCCACCATTGATTTTTATTACGTTGATACCAGCTGTTCATAATTGCCAGGATAACCTCACCCGAATATCTGTGGTGGTAAACGCCCCCGCTATCTCTGCCGGAACCTTTGAAAGGCGTGCAATTTTAGTGCCCTTCCCCCCTTTCAATTTGACTCAGATCAATTCATGACGAATTGTTAACCACCACTAAGGCTGAATACGTGATTTTGACGAAAATACAGATATTTCCATCTAAATAATATGCAGCGACCCCCACTGAGAGGCCCTTTTTAGTGATTAATAATTGACCTTATCCGAGAGCTGTGCCTAAATAAGCGTATCGCCCACTCGGGTTTACTACAGGTTCCATTACGTGACAAACGCCACCACTATGCGCAGACGACACCGATTTAACAGCCGAATAGCACGTACAGTGTTGTTAATCAGCTTTTTATTCTTCTTTGGTCGTTTTGTTTATTCCGCCATTGGCGCATGGTATCACCACCAGAACAAACTCCAGTCTCAGCAATCCAGCTTGAGTATTGGTGCCTCCTCCCAGCAACAATCACAACAGTAACATTACATTGAGTGCTGATTAGGGTGCTGAATCAACCTGACAACAACAAGTATCTGAAGCCACACAGCACACATTTTCTGGCAAGCATAAGGATATGAACAACAGCTTCCATCGGCAGAAAAGCAGGTAGCTGGAGGGGAAATGAAGGCCTGGATTGCAAACATAAAAACCGTGGCACTCACCTACTTCCTCCCTGTGCTTCTCATCCTGAGCGCCATAAACTTAGCGTTGATGGTGCCAGGTGGTTTTGTCGAAAATCGCCATTTCTCTGGTTACAGTGTTGTAGTCCTTAGTGCATTCAATATTTTTTTAACACTACTTGGGCTCGGTAGTTTTGCTTTGGCGTACCGTGTTCTGCGTTTGCGACGAACAGGCATTACACCGGTACTGACCGGTGTAGCTTATGTGCTGGTTTATTACCTGGACCTGTTCCATATATTCCCGGTATCAGACTCACCGATGTCAACTACCCTGGTAATAATGGAGTGGGCAGGAATGCTGCTGGGCCTGGCGACAATCGCCGCAGGCTTAGCGGCGATATCATCCAGGCCTGCTGACAGCGTTTTACCACCATTTATAGTGCCGCGTGGGTTGCTCCTAACCCTGTCGGCTATTGTGCTGGTAATTGTTATATTCGCAACACTGTCAGCCCGTTAAAAACGGCTATATGAGTAAATCTATTTTTCGAAAAATATTAGGGTACAGCAAGCACCGCGCAATTACACAGATCATCACTTTCAAATTGAGTAATATCACCCGCTTGCAACCCAGGAACCGGAAATACACGCACGGTAAGTGGCTTATTTAAACGAAAAGCCATCGTCCCGGTATCTCTCATCAAAGCGGCGAGTTTTTCAACCGAGACATCACCAGGTACGGGAACGGTATCCAGGCCAATTCCACAAACAGCGCTGTACGTCAGCAGAGCGCGAATATCAAAGTGTGATTTCACTGAGCCATCCGCTAATCCTTTATCTTCAGTTAACGCAAGCATTAACCCGGAAAAACCCACTAACTCGGTTTCTTTGACTGATTTGAATACCTTCGTCAATAAGGCGGATACTTCGACGGTACCTGCTGCACCAAAATATTCCACGCCCATCTGTTCATAGACTTCTGCCATACTGGCACAGTTTTTTGACGGTGCGGCGGAGCTATCAAAACCTGAAAATTTGAAAGGGAAATTCATTTTTGCATCAGTCATGATCTGTTGAATTGCAGAGATATGATACTGAAGAGCTGTACTCAGTATTTTGTAATAACTACTGAACTGTTCGTTATGGCTGATGTTTTTTGTTTCTGCATTAAAAGCTTTCAGTGTGCTGGCCAATAAATCTGGTGTTTCCAGGCCAATGACAAAGCAATCCCCTAATTCACTCTGATGATACCCGGCAGGGAAATAAGGAATAAGTGGTTTACAGTTGAAGTTAACAGTGAAATTAAAATTTCCTTCCCCACGGGGCGTTATCGCACTGATTTTTTTCACACATATAGCAGCGGTATTTATGAGTTCATTATCGAGAACACCAAACTCATCCAGGGGAACATTCACACACGCATTGCATAAATCGCCAAACTCACTAATGAGTTCCGGAAGTAACTCAATTTCTCGTGCTGTTCTTGCTTCACCAACAGCAAACCTGACCCGTACTCCCGACTGGCTATGTTCAGCCAGTAAATCACTAATGTAACGTAAATCAGACCGGGCGCTCTCTAAACTACTTAAATCAAGGTATTCCCCGAATGGATTTGTTACCACACGAACAGACTGTACCGTATAGTGGTGATTTTTAAACTCAGCCGTTAACTCTGATAAAAATTTTGACGCTTTGTTAATTTCAGATTTCCAGCTATTTTTATTATTATTTAAAGATAAAAATGCCGTTACAGTCCGTATTTTACACAGTGCTTTATCTTTATAATCCACCTGATACTCCCTATATATTTTCGCATAACTGAAAGGGCTAACTAAGCAATGGCTGCCACACAAAACCATATCAGACCTGTGGCGATCAGGACAAAATTACACTGATAACAACAGGTTTGTATTATCCTACCCAGTAGAACAGTACAAATACAGCGGCTTTTAGCATACTGGTGAGCATGTAGCATGCTGGTTGGGTGTTGCAGTTGTGGCACCACACTGCTGGTTGCCGAAAAACCAGCTGGCTTCTGCTCCAGGCTCATCCAACACCGGGTGTAAGTATCCCTGCAATCCTGGCTTCTTTATCTTGTCAGCCCTTGATCCACTTACGCAAATAGTAGATTATGGCCCTGGCTGTGTATGGTGTTCCCAACGTCAGTATTTTATAAAAAATCCATAAAAACACCTCTACTGGAAAGGCACTATTATACATACAGGAAATACAGATGATTTTAACTATAGATGATAAAAGAAATCGAGATTTCATAGAGCCAGAACATTATGAGGAAATATTTAATTCACAAAGAACAATATCATTTACTGGCACTGCACTCAGTGTTTTTAGTTCGGCAGATATAGAAAAGAGAATTGCAGAACTGGAACAATTAGAGCAGGATAAGAAGTTCGTTTTTGTAGGTGAAAAACATTGGCTTAAAAAGTTCCTTAAAGAAAGCAGAAATATTAAATTCTCCAGATATCACCAATGGGTGAAATTTCAATTAATTGACGTACTGGGAATCAAGTTTTCTCTTTCTCCATTCAGTGTTAAAGATGATTTTCCTAAAGAGTGTTGGCTTGCTACAGTTGATGTATCAGCGTACTTAATCAAATCAGATAAACTGGACAACAAACAGTTTGAAATAGATACCCCCGAGGAGCTGGAGCTCATGGTGTGCGGTAACAATGATGGAATTTCCCCTGCTCACTTAATAAAACTTTACGAATATCTTCACGACTATGAATATATTATAGGCAGATACGCCTTTAAAAACCGGAATACTGATTTTTTTTATGTTGGTGGGTTTGGAGTAACAAATATTGAAGAGCCTAACAAATGGGACCTGTATGTAGATGATTGTTCAGGTTCCGGCGGTACAAATCTTAATATTCAATATCGACAACTATGGAGAGTATAAGGTAGTAGCATCCTCCAGAGCATCATGGAGAGAAGGAAAAATTTATGGGTTTGTTCTCTAAACCTAAAAGTACGGGGGGCGAACTATGATGGAAGTAGAACCACATTAATACCAGCCCCTGAAGGGCATGAGTGGCTTCAAAGTAAGAAAGACAAGTACTACATACCACGGTCAAACCGTGCCTGGCGTTGCCAGACATTGCCAAACATAACTACGCCAAAAACAAAAAAGCCCGCAGTTACGCGGACTTAGAGGTACTTTACTGCTTTTACGTGCAGGCTGTTGCCAGACGCGAAATCATTCCCACTCGATGATTAATGCTGTCTTAAAACACTATAAAATCAATAAAATAGCATTATCTCTGCATGTCGATACCATACAAAATACCATGGTAAGAAAACTTGGAGACTGTACTGATCGTGTCGCCCGACGCAAAACGCTTTTAGACTGACAACTTGCACACCACAAAGGATATTCGTCCAAAAGCGGTTATTCAAAGAAGTCAACGCCCTGGGTTGGATCTTCCGCTTGCCTCCACCAGACTTACATCATCACGAAGCAATGTCACCATCGCTTCATGATGTGCTGTTATCTGCTGATCGTCCCAGTTTGTATTTCGGGTGATTTCCGCCATTCTCTTGAGCTTGGGACTTTGAAGTTCAATTGTATCCTTGAAGTTTTCGGCCTTCGCTCTGGGGAGGCTATTGCTGAATTTTGAGTTCGCGCTGACGCTTACGAGCGCGAGGTTGCCAAGCAGGTTAAGGCTAGAACCTGAAACAACCGCGCCCGACTGTTCTTTGTCAGGATGCTGTGGATAGAAGTGCTCAATGGAAGTTCTGAACTGAAATTTGAAATCTCGTTTTGAGGAGTCACTCAACAGAAGATAGTCGAGATACGAAAAGACGATACGGCTGATACCAAACCCTTGTGGTTGCTGATCTTTCTCAAAGGAGAATGTCTCTTTAACCTTGCTGCGGGCATATCCCTTCAACAAATCGGCAAGATCCGCATGTTTCACGTCTCGAGGGGCTTTAACGGAGAGCCAGCGAAGAACTTTGGTAATCCAGTGCATCGTTCGCGGAGAAGTGTAGGTAACCCGAAGCATGGACTGAAGCAGCAATACATCTCGGGTATGTGGGTCAGCACTCCCGTCCTCCTCTAAGCTTCCATTGCTGGCCGAGAAAACATGGATGTACGTCGGGGTTGGCTTCTTGTCCCCGCCTCCTTTTTTCAGTCGCTGGAGAGACCAATCGCCATCGTCACCGATGTTTGCCGTGAATTGACGCTTCAAGATGAAGCCATCGAAGAGGTTGCGGCACTTGAGAAGCATAAATGCAAAACTACGCACCCAATCGGCTTTAGCATCGGGTACATTATATACGGCGTCGTCAAATGACTTGATGAGGCGCTTGTCGTCAAGCAGGCCTTCGTCTTCGACCTCATCGCCTTTCATAATTCTTAGAACGTGTAGCAGAAAGGCCGGAAACTCAATAGTCGAACGAAACCGCTCGTTGCCCTCGTCTTCAGTGGAATTTGACTCGAGCTCTTTAGCGTATTTTGACAACGCCTCATCCAAGGACAACGATACCCCTTCGGAGGATTGCCTTGATGAATTGATGCCGGATTGCGGACGACTTTCCATTAGCGAAGCGAAGCTGGTCACCTCCAGCCAGGACCATTCATCACCAAATACTTTGTTTCGCAAACTTGTGTCACCACGGGTCAGAGACATCTGGACATAAGAATCCATGTCAGCACAGGAATCCCAAACCCACGCAAAGCATTCGCGTTCATATTGATTGGGCAGTTTGCTCATCAGGCGAGCCTTAACAATATCAACCTGCTTGAGTTGCTGCCCACGAGTGTTCATGATCTCGAAGTAGCGATTGAGGTCGGTATTGGGTGGCAGCGAGGCACGGACGACAGTCACCTTCGTTAGCAAGAAATCGGAGAATTTTTCGCGTGAGCGATTAAGGTTTTCATTTTGTTTGAAGAACTGATTGATGATGCTGTAGCCTTCATGAATGCCAGCATCTGCATTACTCGTGGAGCCCTGCGGTCGAACGTGCTCCTTAGCCGCCTCCTGTGCTACTCGCAGCAGGGCCTCAGTTGCCCGTGCGCGCGACTCATATTGCAAGTGGCCTGCATGGCCAACCGACGGCTTCTCACCCTCACCGTCTTGCTCCAGGAAGGTCAGAAGCAGATAGAGGGTTGTAAGTCGTTGTTGTCCATCTATGACCTCGAACTCATCCTCTCTACCCCGCTTGATTACAACAAGGTTCCCAAGAAAATAGTTGTCCTGGCCCCCTACCACCGAGTCTTGAATATCGCTAATAAGTTGCTCAATCTGTTCGGCCCGCCAAGCATAGTTCCGTTGATAAATAGGAATCAGATAATTGTCAGTGAATAACTTGCCTACTGTTAACAGTTCAGGTTTCAACTCCTTCTTGCTCATTGCAGCCCCTTGATAAAAGCAACGAGTTCCTTTTCGTGGTTATCGCTGTATGGCTTACTTGCTATTGGAAGTTTGCGGACAACACTTCCAGTCATCGCATTACGTAGCAAAACAAAAGGCGATTTATTTGCATCGTTTTTACCTCGCGCTCGGTTGTCAGCAGATACAAATTGCACACGAAGTAACTCGACCCGCAAGGCATATGCCCATGCGAATAACCTATTTCGCACTTCATCTACATCTTCATCGCCAAACTTGTTTGTATAGCAAAGCAGCGCGGCAATGAACAATTCGTACACGTAGCGGTAGCGACTTTGAGATGGGCCAAAGTTTTTGAAACCTCTGTCAATAACCTCTTGTTCCAGTATCTTCAATTCGTCAAGCATGAATGTCACCATCTCGAAAAATGAGCGTCCTGCGATTATCGGGGCATCAAGCTGAAAGCGGCTGCGCCCGGCATTTCTTGCATCATGTGTAGAGGATGCCGACCATGCACTTAGAAGTGGCATAGCGGCTTGTGCTGCAAGGTGATATCGCAGATTTGGCGAAAATGACCTGTGGGATCGTGATGAAATGCCCTTGAACATGCCGATGTCCCGAATAGTAAATTCGAGCGAGCTTTCGCCTCGTGACCACTTGGATATCCGGTATAAAAAAGTAGAAAAAAGCCTGTCCAGATCCTCATCGTTTACGGCTTCCCAAGCCTCAACGACAGCCACTTTCATAGCAGCGGACTCATCGTGCATTTCGCGCAGGTGGTGTGCTTTGAGCAAGTCGTGAGGGGCAAGCGGTTTGCCGCGATAGTTCTGGGAATCAAAGACACGAAATGCCTCATCAATATCGTCCGTCACAATACGCACCAACTGACATTTGTGACAGATAAAATCCAAAAACTCTTTTTTATCTTCCAACTGCGACAGGCGCCTTTGAAGCTCTATCCAAACTAGGGAGACAGGAGTTTCGCTGTTACCAGACATCGAAATTTGATGATTTATCGGATCTAAGGCCGCAAGAATCATTCGCAAAGTCAGCAGGCGCTGCTGCCCGTCGACTACATTGAGATACTCACCATCATCGTGAAGAATGACTGCACCCAAAACATAGGGAATATCTTTTCGTTCGGTATCTCGAAGAGCTTCGCTGATATCATCCACCAGTTGTAGAGCAGTCGATACATCCCAACTGTATGGGCGTTGATAGTTCGGTATCCGAAGGCCTTGCTTGAGTAGTTCATCCACGGTGACTGCACTAACACCGTTCTCTCCGTTAATCGCCATTCCTATGTCCCTTCATTGACGCTTTTCTATTTTCTCAGCGTATTTTCCGCAAACTTTATTCACCTATATGGATACTTCGATTCCGAGTGGCGGCTGTCTTGTTCACAATTTCTATCACGAGGTGCTCCTCTGGCGCATATTTAACGATCTGGGGCATGGGTCGAGAGAGCGGTTCTGATCAAAGCGAGCATCGATGGCATCAGCACAGCGCTGCAATGCACCCGGTTGTCGATACCATGGCATTTGCTGATACGGTCACATGGTATTTGCTATATCTTCGATTCAGCGTCGGCCTTAAACCATAAAAAATGCCATTGATAATGCAGTCAATATCATCAATGGCACTCACTAAATCAAATAAAACAATAGGCTAAATAATAGCCTCACTCCCACTCAATCGTAGCAGGCGGTTTACCGGAAATATCATAAACCACACGGGAAATACCGTTCACTTCGTTAATGATCCGGTTGGAAACGCGGCCAAGGAAGTCATACGGCAGGTGCGCCCAGTGAGCTGTCATGAAATCGATAGTTTCGACAGCACGCAGGGAAACTACCCAGTCGTACTTACGGCCATCGCCCATCACGCCAACAGAACGTACCGGCAGGAATACAGTGAACGCCTGGCTCACTTTATCGTAGAGGTCGGCTTTACGCAGTTCTTCAATAAAGATGGCATCGGCACTACGCAGCAGGTCGCAGTATTCTTTCTTCACTTCGCCCAGAACGCGAACACCAAGGCCCGGCCCCGGGAACGGGTGGCGGTAGAGCATATCGTATGGCAGGCCAAGCTCCAGCCCGATTTTGCGAACTTCATCTTTAAAGAGTTCTTTGAGCGGTTCAACCAGGCCCATTTTCATCTCTTTCGGCAAGCCGCCCACATTGTGGTGTGATTTAATCACATGCGCTTTACCAGTAGCAGAAGCAGCAGACTCAATAACATCAGGGTAGATAGTGCCCTGGGCCAGCCATTTCACATCTTCCAGGCGCAGTGCTTCTTCATCAAAAACTTCAACAAACACACGGCCAATGGTTTTACGTTTGGCTTCTGGGTCATCAATACCAGCCAGAGCTGTCAGGAAGCGCTCTTCTGCATTCACATGAACAATGTTGAGACCAAAACGGTCGCCGAACATTTCCATTACCTGGTCAGCTTCGTTGAGGCGCAGAAGGCCATTATCTACAAACACACAAGTCAGGTTCTCACCAATAGCGCGGTGCAGCAGCATTGCCGTTACAGATGAATCCACCCCACCAGACAGGCCAAGGATGACTTTATCGGAACCTACCTGCTCGCGAATACGGGATACAGCGTCATCAATAATTCGTGCTGGTGTCCACAAAGCTTCGCATTTACAGATATCGCGGATAAAACGTTCCAGAATACGCTGCCCCTGGCGGGTGTGCGTAACTTCCGGGTGGAACTGCACACCATAAAAACGTTTTTCTTCGTTAGCCATAATGGCGAACGGACAAGTCTCTGTGCTGGCGACGGTCACAAAGTCTGATGGGATTGCAGTGACTTTATCGCCATGGCTCATCCAGACATCCAGCAACGGGCGATTTTCGCCGCTCAGGCTGTCTTCGATGCCGTGAATCAAAGCAGAATCTGTCATCACTTCAACTTGAGCATAACCAAACTCACGCTGATTAGAACCTTCTACATGGCCGCCTAACTGCATTGCCATGGTTTGCATGCCGTAGCACACGCCCAGTACCGGTACGCCTGCCGTGAAGACATACTCCGGCGCACGAGGGCTGTTTTCTTCTGTGGTGCTCTCCGGGCCGCCAGACAGGATTATCCCGTTCGGATTGAAGGCACGGATTTGTTCTTCTGTTACATCCCAGGCCCACAGTTCACAGTAAACACCCAGTTCACGCACGCGGCGCGCAACAAGCTGAGTGTACTGAGAACCGAAATCAAGAATGAGGATGCGATGGTTATGGATATTTTCCGTCATTGACGCTAATTCCGAGGCAGAGAATAAAGAGTCGCCCGGCACGATTTGCCGGGCGTGAATAATCATGAGCCCAGACGGTAGTTCGGAGACTCTTTGGTGATGGTCACATCGTGAACGTGACTTTCCTGAATCCCGGCACCGCTGATACGTACAAATTCCGCTTTAGTACGCAATTCATCAATAGTACCACAGCCGGTCAGCCCCATACAGGAACGCAGGCCGCCCATTTGCTGATGAACGATTTCTTTCAGGTAGCCTTTATAAGCAACACGGCCTTCAATCCCTTCTGGTACCAGTTTGTCGGCAGCGTTGTCGGTCTGGAAATAGCGGTCTGAAGAACCTTTAGACATCGCCCCCAGAGAACCCATACCACGGTAGGATTTAAATGAACGGCCCTGATAAAGTTCGATTTCACCCGGAGATTCTTCGGTACCAGCCAGCATAGAACCAACCATTACCGCACTTGCACCAGCAGCCAGCGCTTTCGCGATATCACCAGAGAAGCGAATACCACCGTCAGCAATAACCGGAATACCGGTACCTTCCAGCGCTTCTACTGCATCAGAAACAGCGGTAATTTGCGGTACACCCACACCAGTTACGATACGGGTAGTACAGATAGAACCAGGACCAATCCCTACTTTCACTGCGCTGCAACCAGCATCTGCCAGCGCACGTGCACCCGCAGCAGTTGCCACGTTACCACCAATGATTTGCAGGTTAGGGTATTTAGCGCGGGTTTCACGAATACGCTGTAACACACCTTCAGAGTGACCATGAGAGGAGTCAATCAACAGAATATCCACACCAGCAGCAACCAGAGCATCAACACGCTCTTCATTGCCAGCGCCTGCACCAACAGCCGCGCCAACACGCAGACGGCCATGTTCGTCTTTACAGGCGTTCGGTTTACGTTCTGCTTTCTGGAAATCTTTAACGGTGATCATGCCGCGCAGATGGAAAGTTTCATCTACTACCAGCGCTTTTTCTACGCGTTTTTCATGCATTTTAGACAACACAACATCGCGGGATTCGCCTTCAAGAACTGTTACCAGGCGATCTTTCGGTGTCATATACACACTGACAGGCTGGTTCAGGTCAGTCACAAAGCGAACATCGCGCCCGGTGATAATCCCAACCAGTTCATTGTCAGCTGCCACAACCGGGTAGCCTGCGAAACCGTTACGTTCAGTTAATTCTTTTACTTCACGCAATGTAGTGGTTGGCAGAACGGTTTGTGGGTCAGTCACAATGCCACTTTCGTGTTTTTTCACCCGGCGAACTTCTTCAGCCTGGCGTTCAATGGACATATTCTTGTGGATAAAGCCAATCCCACCTTCCTGAGCCAGAGCAATAGCAAGGCGTGCTTCTGTCACGGTGTCCATGGCAGCAGACAGCATAGGAATATTCAGGCGAATTGTTTTCGTCAATTGAGTACTGAGATCTGCGGTATTCGGCAGGACAGTAGAATGAGCGGGAACGAGGAGAACGTCGTCAAACGTTAGTGCTTCTTTAGCGATACGTAGCATGGCAATATCTCAACCTGGGATGAATGAGAACAGATAAAATATTGCCGCGGCATTATACAGAGCATAAACGACGGCGGCTACATTTTTTTACTAAAAAGTCTTGCCTTCACTGACAGGCAGGTTACTATCGACTGAATAACTTGCTGATTTAGAATTTGATCCAGGTCACATGTCACAGCTTAATTCCCCATCAATTTTTTCTGTTAGCCGGCTGAATCAGGCAGTACGTTTGTTGCTGGAGCAGGACCTTGGGCAAGTTTGGGTCAGCGGTGAAATTTCCAACCTTTCACAGCCCTCTTCCGGTCACTGGTACTTCACGCTTAAAGATGACAACGCTCAAGTGCGCTGCGCCATGTTTCGTAACAGCAACCGCCGAGTCACTTTCCGCCCACAGCATGGGCAACAAGTACTGGTGCGCGCCAGCGTAACGCTCTATGAACCCCGTGGTGACTACCAGCTTATTGCAGAAAGCATGCAGCCTGCCGGTGAAGGTTTGCTGCAGCAAAAATTTGCTCAGCTTAAACAACGCCTGGCCGATGAAGGCCTGTTTGACCCGGCACTTAAAAAACCGCTTCCTACTCCGGCAACTTGTGTTGGCATTGTCACTTCTGCAACCGGGGCAGCTTTGCAGGATATTCTGCACATTTTAAAACGGCGGGATCCGGCTTTACCGGTAGTCATTTACCCCACAGCCGTTCAGGGCGCAGATGCAACCGGGCAAATAGTGCGAATGATACAACTGGCGAATAAGCGGGCTGAGTGTGATGTGCTGATTGTCGGCCGTGGCGGTGGTTCACTGGAAGATTTGTGGTGTTTTAACGAAGAAGCGGTGGCACGCGCTATCGTGGCAAGTAAAATCCCAGTCGTAAGTGCTGTCGGCCATGAAACTGACGTCACCATTGCCGATTTTGTTGCTGATTTACGTGCACCCACCCCTTCTGCCGCCGCTGAAGTAGTCAGCCGTAACCAGCAGGAACTGGTGCGCCAGCTCACCAGCCAACAGCAACGGCTGGAAATGGCAATGGATTACTATATTGCACAACGCCAGCAGCGTTTCAGCCAGTTGCGTCACCGCCTGGAGCAACAGCATCCACAGTTGCGCCTGGCACGCCAACAAACCCGGTTACTGGCACTACGGCAACGTCTGTCGTCTGCTCTTGAAACCCGTTTGAAACGTGGGCAGTCGCAACAACAACGGCTTGCCCAGCGCTTACAGCAACAACACCCAGGCATGCGCATCCAGCGCGCCAGTGCCACCCTGCAACAAACAAACTTCCGCATGACTCAGGCAATTCGCAGCCAGTTAGGGCAAACTCGTGAGCGGTTTGGCCTGGCAGTCACGCACCTGGAAGCAGTCAGCCCATTGGCCACTCTTGCACGGGGTTACAGCGTGACCGTAACCGGGAAAGGCGAAGTGGTTAAAGCTGTTACCCAAATTCAGGCGGGTGAAACCTTAACCACTCGGCTGAAAGATGGCGTGGTACAAAGCCAGGTGACTGCGATTTCGCCGGTAAAAAAAGGCCGCCAGCGGGCACGTAAAACATCGCAGGATTAACCTGCTACGGGTTGCCAGTCCACACGCTTTTTAGAAATCAGCCCATGTCCATTCTGGCAGAAATAATCTACTGCGCCGCAGGCTTTTAGGACTTCAAGCGGTTTATGGCATTCAGGGCACAGAGGCTGTAACACCATAGTTTCATGGCATTTCTCACACACCCACTGTTCACCCTGTTGGGTGCATTCACCCTGGCATTCGGGGCAACGATACTCCATTTTCACTCCCTGGTTATTTTGTATTTCTGGGGGTAGTTTACTCGCCAAAACTTGCCTGTTCAGTAACATTTTGCGCCGCAAATGCTTAAAAAAATACAGCACCCGCAGGCGCTGTATTTTCTGGTTAAATAAACGATATTCGGCCGCTTATTTGCTTTTCTTAATGTGCTTAATCAGGCGCTTACGCTTACGCATTTGTGTTGGGGTCAGCGTATTGCGCTTATTCGCATACGGGTTATCGCCTTCTTTAAACTGAATACGAATCGGCGTGCCCATGACTTCCAGTGACTTGCGGAAGTAGTTCATCAGGTAGCGTTTGTAGGAATCCGGCAGGTCTTTCACCTGGTTGCCGTGAATTACCACGATAGGTGGGTTGTAACCACCTGCGTGGGCATATTTCAGTTTCACACGGCGACCACGCACCAGAGGTGGCTGATGATCGTCTACTGCCATCGTCATGATACGGGTCAGCATGGCGGTGCTCACACGTTTTGTGGCGCTGTCATAGGCTTCACGTACTGATTCAAACAAGTTACCTACACCGCTACCATGCAGAGCGGAAATAAAGTGAACCCGAGCGAAGTCAATAAAGCCCAAACGGTAATCCAGTGTCTCTTTTACCTGCTCACGTACTTCCTGGCTCAGGCCATCCCACTTGTTCACAACAATTACCAGTGAGCGCCCACTATTGAGGATAAAGCCCAGCAGGGAAAGATCCTGGTCTGAAATCCCTTCGCGGGCATCAATAACCAGCAGCACAACGTTCGCGTCTTCAATCGCCTGCAAGGTTTTAATTACGGAGAATTTCTCAACAGTGTCGGTGATTTTTCCGCGTTTACGCACACCCGCGGTGTCTATCAATACGTATTCACGCTCGTCACGTTGCATTGGGATATAAATGCTGTCGCGGGTGGTGCCCGGCATGTCGTAAACCACAACACGGTCTTCACCGAGAATACGGTTAGTTAGTGTTGACTTACCCACATTAGGGCGGCCGACAATAGCCAGTTTGATAGGCAAAGATTGTGGGTCAAAATCATCTTCAGGTTCTTCTTCCGGCTCACCGGATTCTTTCGCTTCCAATGCAGCCCAATATTCCGCGTCTTCATCAACCGGTTCAGATGGGCTGACATCTTCCATCCAGGGAAGCAGTACTTGTTCGAGCAGGCTGGTAACACCACGGCCATGCGCAGCAGCAATAGGAACGATTTCTCCCATGCCTAAAGCATAGAAATCCGTAACCGCGTGGTCCGGATCAATTCCGTCTGTTTTGTTTGCGACGACGAAGGTAGGTTTTTCACGGCTACGCAAGTGTTTGGCGATGGCTTTATCGGCAGGCATCAACCCTGCGCGGGCATCGACCATAAATAACACAACATCTGCCTCTTCAATTGCCTGCAGTGATTGCTCTGCCATCAGCGTCTCTACGCCGTCTTCAGTGCCGTCGATGCCGCCAGTATCAATTACAATGTACTCGCGGCCTTCAATTTCAGCGCGACCATATTTACGGTCCCGGGTTAACCCTGGGAAGTCCGCCACCAGTGCATCGCGGGTGCGCGTTAAACGGTTAAATAATGTGGATTTTCCCACATTCGGGCGCCCGACCAGCGCGACCACAGGTATCATTTTCAAAGCCTCATAACTTAAAATAAATCAGCCAGGCACCACAGCAAAAGTGCGCCTGACTATAAACAGGAAACGGCCCCTGGTGAAATCAGGAGCCGTTTTGCTGATATCACACCCGGATAGTTTAGCGGGTTATGGCATACAACGTGCCATCTTTAGCCTGAATCAGCAATTTACCATCCGCAACAATCGGGTTGGTCAGGAAGCCGGAGCTGTCCACTTTCTGTTGTGCAACGAAGTGGCCGTTGTCTGGGTCTATCCAGTGCATATACCCTTCGCTATCGGCAACGACAAGGTAGCCATTATACAGCACTGGCGCAGTCAACAGGCGGTGCAGTAAATCACTTTGGGTCCACTGGGTAACCCCACCGTCAGTGCTCAGAGCCAGAACACGGTCATTCTGATCAACCATGTAAATACGACCGGCATCAACTACCATGTCATTCACTGAACCCAGGTCACGTTTCCAGATTATCTGGCCTGAACGCAGGTCAAGTGCCGTCAGGTTACCATTGTATGCCAGCGCATAGATAACCCCGTTGACGATAACTGGCGTGGTATCAACATCACTCAGGCGATCGATCTCTGTCGGACCGGTAGCCTGGGAGATACGTTGTTGCCAAATCATCTGGCCAGGTTGCAGTAATACTGCGGTTACACGGCCATTATCGCCACCAACAATCGCAGCACCATAAGCAGTAGCAGGTGCAGATTCACCGCGCAATGTCAGTGAAGGCATATCAAGGTTAACAGTCCATTTGATGGCACCACTGTTTTCATCCAGTGCCTGCAACATACCGTTGCCTGTGTGGATCAGCACCACGCCATCACTTACAACCGGGCGGGATAAGGCTTCACCAGCTACCGTTGTCTGCCATGCAACACTGCCGTCGGAAGTATTCAGTGCATAAACTTTGGCTTTTTCACTGCCCACATAAACGTGACCACCAGCAACAGTCAGGCCACCAGAAAGCAAGGCTGGCAGGTTGCTGGAGAAAAAGCCGGTTTTTTCTGACAAATCAACCGACCAAACTTCTTTACCATCAGACTCGCTGAGCGCTTTTACACGACCACGACGGTCTGCGGCATAAACCACACCAGCTTCTGCTGTCGGGTGAAGGTTCGAGTAATACTTGCCAATACCGCTTCCTACTGAAACATCCCACGCAGTCGATGGCGTGAACTGGTTTTCAACAGTGGGCAGTGGGGACATTTTAACTACGTCTTCTTCGCCGCTAAACAGTGAGCACCCACTCAGTAAAGTAACAGACAGCAGCCCTGGCAAAACTAATTTACGCAATTGCATCGGTGCCCTCTCAGCTGGACAAATTATTCATTTTCATTTGCATCATATTACGCAGTGCGGGTGAGGCATCAGAAATGCCCACACCTTTGCTCCACGCTTCGCGGGCAGATTTAGCATCGCCTTTACTCAACAACGCATCGCCTTTGATGTCAGCAACCATGGCACTCCAGCCATCACCTTTAATGTTGCCAAGCGTAGCCAGTGCATCATCGGCCTGTTTTAACTCCACCTGAATACGCGCCAGACGCAAGCCAATCAGTGCCTTAAGATTGTCATCAGAAGTATCAGCCAGCCCTGCTTTCAGTTGAGCGGCGGCATTGGCAAAATCCTTCTTGTTGACGAGTTGCTCTGCTACATCAAGCGATGCGAGGGCACCATAAGTGCCTTTGTTGTCAGCAACAAACTTTTGCGCAGCAGCAAGGCTGCCAGGCTTGTCCGCTTTCAGTGCCTGAATCGTGTTCTGATACACCATAGATGACTCACGAGCGGAGTCCACCTGGTGACTTGCCCAGTAACGCCAGCCGACCAGTGCACCAATACCTAACACGACGCCGACAGCCAGCGCCTTGCCGTTTTCGATGAAGAAGCGTTTGACTGCTTCAACTTGTTCGTTCTCGTTGTCGTAAATCTCCACGCAATCCTTCTCCTTAACGATAAGTTACCGGGAATTAGCCCAGCAGCGTTTTCAAATGGCCAGCTACGTCACGTTGAGAAACGGTTTCCTGCTCGCCTGAACGCAAATCTTTCACTACGACTTGCTGGTTTGCGACTTCATTTTCACCCAGCACCAGGGCAACACGGGCGCCCCATTTATCAGCCCTGGCAAATTGTTTTTTGAAGTTACCGCTACCGTAGTTTGTCATCAGTTTACAGCCCGGTATGCTGTCACGAACCTGCTCCGCCAGTTGCATAGCAGGAGACTGGGTACCGTTACCAGATGCTACCAGGTAAATATCGACAACAGAATCTGCAGTAAATTCCGGGTTAACCGCCTGAACCAGCAAAACAAGGCGTTCCAGCCCCATGGCGAAACCAACAGCTGGCGTTGCACGCCCACCGAGTTGTTCAACCAGGCCATCGTAACGCCCGCCAGCACAAACGGTCCCCTGGGCACCAAGACTGTTGGTTACCCATTCAAAAACTGTGCGGTTGTAGTAATCAAGGCCGCGCACCAGGCGCTGATTGACGGTGTAGCTGATACCGGCGTCTTCCAGGAAAGCACACAACCCCGCGAAATGTTCGCGAGATTCGTCATCTAAATAGTCACCCAGGGCTGGCGCATCATTTAGCAGTGCCTGAACTTCCGGGTTTTTAGAATCAAGAACACGCAATGGGTTGGTATACATGCGGCGCTTACAGTCTTCATCCAGCTTCTCTTTATGCTGTTCCAGGTAAGCGATCAGTGCATCACGGTAGTTTGCGCGAGCTTCCAGCGAACCAATGGAATTCAGCTCAAGGCTGACATGCTGGTCGATACCCAGTGCGCGCCACCAGCGCGCTGTTAGCATAATCAGCTCAGCGTCAATATCCGGCCCCTGAAGACCAAATACCTCAGCACCCAGCTGATGAAACTGACGATAACGCCCTTTTTGAGGACGCTCATGGCGGAACATCGGCCCGATGTACCATAAGCGCTGTTCCTGATTGTACAGCAGACCATGCTCGATACCGGCACGCACACAGCCCGCCGTGCCTTCCGGACGCAGTGTCAGGCTGTCGCCATTACGGTCCTCAAAGGTATACATCTCTTTTTCAACCACGTCGGTCACTTCACCAATTGCGCGTTTGAATAGCGGTGTCTGCTCTACAATCGGCAAACGGATTTCACTATAACCGTAGCTGCCGAGCACCTGCTTTAATGTGCGTTCAATGCGCTGCCAGATGGCCGTTTCGGCAGGCAGATAATCGTTCATGCCGCGAATGGCTTGAATATTCTTTGCCACGTTATCTCTGTTCCTGAATACAAAAAAATGAACCCGAATCAACCCGGTTGTATCTAGCCAGGCTGCTTTGTGGGTTCAATCATACACGGGAAGCATCAGGCTTCCCATGTTTTGTTATTTCTCAACTTGCTGTACGTCAATACGCCGGCTTTCGTCCAGTACCGAAGCTCTGGCACGAATTTTCGCTTCGAGCTGGTCTATCATATTGTCGTTATCCAGGCGGTCTTTACGTACACCGTCTTCGTAGAAACCACTTTTGCGGCTCCCCCCAGCAACACCCAACGTTGAAGCCAGTGCTTCTCCTGGCCCATTGACCACACAACCAATAATAGAAACATCCATCGGTGTGATGATGTCTTCCAGACGTTGTTCCAGCGCATTCACAGTGCCGATAACATCAAACTCCTGGCGTGAACAGGTTGGGCAGGCAATGAAGTTGATCCCACGCGAGCGAATACGCAAAGATTTCAGTATATCGAAGCCGACTTTGATCTCTTCGACGGGATCCGCTGCCAGTGAAACGCGCAACGTATCGCCGATCCCTTCTGACAGTAGCAGACCGAGCCCAATAGCGGATTTTACAGCGCCACTTCTTGCGCCGCCCGCCTCAGTTATTCCAAGGTGCAGAGGCTGATCAATCGCTTTTGCCAACAAGCGATAAGCTTCAACCGCCAGGAAAACATCAGAGGCTTTCACGCTGACTTTGAACTGATCAAAATTGAGCCTGTCCAGATAATCAACGTGGCGCATTGCGGATTCAAGCAGCGCTTGCGGTGTTGGTTCGCCGTATTTTTCCTGCAGATCTTTTTCAAGGGATCCGGCATTCACACCAATACGAATCGGAATGTTTTTATCTTTCGCACAGTCTACTACCTGGCGAATACGCTCTTCATTGCCAATATTTCCGGGGTTAATGCGCAAGCAATCCACACCATATTCGGCAACTTTAAGCGCAATGCGGTAATCGAAATGAATATCAGCAACCAGAGGAACGGTAACCTGTTGCTTGATGAGCCGGAAGGCTTCTGCGGCATCCATGGTGGGAACAGATACACGGACAATATCCGCACCAACTCGCTCCAGCGCCTTAATTTGCTGCACTGTGGCGTCAACATCTGTGGTGCGGGTATTTGTCATGGACTGAACGGCGATGGGCGCACCATCGCCGATTGGCACATTCCCTACGTAAATCCGTTTAGATTTACGGCGTTGAATGGGCGCTTCGTTATGCATAAAAATCTCCGAAAACGCGTCGTTACTGCACCTGAGTAGCAGAAGGCTCTGCATTTAGCGTCAGGCGGGCAACCTGGTTGGACCGGGCATAGCGGCTCATATCAACGGGTTTACCCTGGAACTGAATAGTGACTGCACGAGGTGCACCAATTTTCAGTTTATATGGCGCCTGGCCTGTCAGGTTTAAGGTACTGTCTTTGTGTTGCAGGCCGCTGAACAATTTTTTGCCCGTAGAATCGGACACTTCCAGCCAGCAGTCAGCAGAGAAATTCATCACCAAATCACCACTGGCAGCAGGAGCAGTGGTTGCCTGTTCTGCCGGTAATGACCCAGAGTCCTGAGTGGTTGCGGCAGGTGCAGTATTGGTTAAGGAATCGGTGTTCGCCTGACCCGGAGAAACCACTGCAGCCGAATTATCGGCCGGTGCAGCACTGTTATCTGCTGTTGGAGCTGGCGTATTCGCCTGCGCCGAATCGGTGGCACCGTTATCAGAAGGGGCCGGGTTATCCTGCACGGCAGCGGTGTTGTCATCACTACCCGTATTATTCAAAGGCACAAGCTGGCCATTATCCGCAGGGGCCGCCGACTGGTCCGCCATTGAATTGATTTCTGCCTGCTGCACCTTGTGGTTTTGCCACCACCAGGCGCCAGTCAGACCAATAACAACCAGTAATACCAGCCAGGTAAAGCCCATCAGCCAGCCATCACGTTTTTTACGACTCTTCCCGATGGAATAGCCTTTCATTGGCTGAACTTTAGCAGTTCTGATGGGGGCTTGTTTTGCCAGAGCAGGCAAGAGCTCTTCTTCCGGAACATGGACAAGACGTGCATAAGAACGGATGTAACCACGAAGAAAAGTCGCAGCTAAATCCGAAGGTGCGTTGTCTGCCTCGATATCCCGGACCGTGGAGACTTTCAAACACAGGCGTTCAGCCACTATCTGTTGGCTGAGCCCAAGTTGCTCACGTGCGGCCCGGAGGCGTTCGCCCGTGGTTTGTGCGATATTTTGTTCGTGAGTGGCTTCAGTATTCATTAGCTACAACTGCTGGTACTGTTTGAATGAAAAAATTGGCTCCGGCCTGCCCTGTCACCAATAGCGACATCACGGACCCGCGCCGCGAAATTACCCATTGCGAAGTGTTAAACCTCGCCCGCCCGAAACACCCAGCATACCCAGAGCCAGCTAACTTTCTGGCAAATTACAACGATTATGGACATATGCCCATACTCTTACCTGGATACTTTCTCACCAAATAACGCCTGCCTGGTGAGCTACGCGGCTAAACTGTTGTTGTGCCGCTACATACTGCCTCAAAGTGCAAAAAAACGCACCGTAATTATTGCGCCTGCAGACACTTTCGTTGTCACAATTGATGACACCTCACAAGCACGGGGCGAAAACCTGAATATTCAGGCTTCGCCCACAGCTCTGCTGCCTGTCAGACACTTTTCACTGCAATCGGTTCACCCTGCATACGTTTACGCATTGTACGCTTGGTTCGGTCAATAACATCACCGGCTAACTGACCACAGGCAGCATCAATATCATCACCACGTGTTTTACGCACAATGGTGGTAAAGCCATACTCCATCAGCACTTTGGAAAAGCGGTCGATTCGGCTGTTGGAACTACGGCCATAAGGTGCTCCCGGGAACGGGTTCCAGGGAATAAGGTTAATTTTACATGGCGTATCTTTCAAACATTCCGCCAATTGATGTGCATGTTCAGTGCCGTCATTCACATGATCGAGCATGACATATTCAATCGTGACGCGCCCCTGGTTGGCATTTGATTTTTCCAGATAACGGCGCACACCAGCGAGAAATGTCTCAATATTGTATTTTTTGTTAATCGGGACGATTTCGTCACGGATCTCATCTGTTGGTGCATGCAGTGATATAGCCAAAGCAACATCAATCATGTCACCCAGTTTATCCAGTGCAGGAACCACACCAGATGTAGATAACGTTACCCGGCGTTTGGATAACCCAAAACCGAAGTCATCCAGCATGATTTCCATAGCCGGAACAACGTTTGTCAGGTTGAGCAGTGGCTCACCCATCCCCATCATTACCACGTTGGTAATTGGGCGCTGGCCAGTAACTTTCGCCGCACCAATAATTTTCGCGGCACGCCACACCTGCCCGATAATTTCAGACACCCGTAAATTACGGTTAAAACCTTGCTGAGCAGTAGAGCAGAATTTACACTCCAACGCGCACCCTACCTGTGAGGAAACACACAGTGTGGCCCGGTCATCTTCTGGGATATAAACGGTTTCAACGCGCTGGCTGCCAACCTGAATCGCCCATTTAATGGTGCCATCAGAAGAGCGTTGTTCTTCCGCCACTTCCGGTGCACGAATTTCAGCGACAGCCTTAAGCCGCCCACGCAGCACTTTGTTGATATCAGTCATTTCGTCAAAATCATCACAGCAATAGTGATAAATCCACTTCATGACTTGATCAGCGCGAAACGGTTTTTCTCCCATTTCGCTGAAAAAAGCGCGCATTTGTTGACGGTTGAGATCCAGCAGGTTGATTTTGCCTGCATTCGAATTTGACGAGTCAGAAGTAACGACGGACTCAGGTGCGGTAATCTGTTGTGACATAAAGTTTTCCGGCCTCGTTGTTACACGTTATGGCCCCAGGTAAATGAGTAAATAGATACGCCCCGGGTGAGCAGGCTCGCTCATCCGGGGCGCAGCATTGTACAAATTCTCTGTCAGTGATGCTACGCCTTAACGCATCACAGCACAAATAAAGGCAGTTATTAGCGGGTGCGCGGGCACACTTCGCCTTCAGCAAAGAAGAAAGCGATTTCACGGGCTGCAGACTCGACAGAATCAGAACCGTGAGTACCGTTTTCAGTCAGGCTGTCTGCATAATCAGCGCGCAGCGTTCCTGCCAGTGCATTGGCCGGGTTAGTGGCACCCAGGATTTCACGGTGACGGCGTACTGCGTCTTCACCTTCCAGTGCAGAAACAACGATAGGGCCAGAAGTCATAAACTCAACCAGACCATCAAAGAACGGCTTACCATCATGCTCAGCATAGAAACCGCGAGCCTGCTCCTGAGTCAAATGCACCATTTTAGTGGCAACAATTTTCAGCCCAGCGGTTTCAAAACGCGCAAAAATACCGCCAATAACATTCTTCGCAACAGCGTTTGGTTTGATGATAGAAAAAGTACGTTCAATTGCCATGATTACCTCTGTTTGTTCTCTAAAAATGCCAGGGGAACCCGGCGACAAAGTGGCGCAGATTATAATGAGCTGCTACCGCCTTGCCTATGGATAAAGGTAACATTTTTTTAAAAAAAGCCATGTTTTAGCAACAAACCCATAAAAAATGATGACTTTACGATTTATCTTGGCAGCAAAGTAAAGCGTGCCGCAGCAATTTGCCCACTACCATCCATCACTAACACTTGGTATTCCCCTGAATGCATCAAGGACAACGTCACATGATTACCCGATTGTGGCAGAGCATCACCATTCAAAAACCACCATTGATCATGCCCACCACCCTGCGTGGAAAGTGGCATATTCAATACCGTCTGCCCGGCAGGTGGTTTCACCATAGCGCCATCACGCACACCGAGCAATAATAGTGGGCTGAGGTTTGTCTGCATCACAGGTGGGCACTGGGTGGATACACCGGGTAAACGCATGTCACGCCGCTCCTGTGCTGGTAGCCAGGGCTCCAGTGGTAACGGCCACAGCAGCAATGTTGCCGGATGTGCATTTTTGCAATCAGCACCGACACGCAACCCTTTGGAGTTCAGCCACAGGCGCTGCACTATACCCGAAGGGCCTTCCTGCCCCGGAGCCAATAACGTAGGGGGCTGGCTGTCATTCAATAGCCAGGTAAACACCCGTCGGCGACAATTGCTGTCGCCTTCAGGCAGGCTCTGGCCACCTGGCCAACAAATCGTACCGGATGTCACACTGCCAGGTCTTGGGTCTGCTGGCTCACGGTTTTGTGCCAGGCCAGTGTTTGCTCTGAGTAGCGTGTTAACCTGGTTCATCACCGGTACTGCACTGGCAAAACCATACTGCCCGGCAACCGGTGTCGCATCTGGCCGCCCGGTCCAGACGCCAATCAGGTAACGGGGCGAAACACCAATTGCCCAGGCATCGCGGTAACCATAACTGGTGCCCGTTTTCCAGGCAAAAGGCGCAACAGCGGGGAGTGCGCCATCCGGCAACGGTTGTTCTTCACCCCCCAAAATACGGCGAATTATCCAGGCTGAACCTGGTGACAGTAACCGCCGCTCAACCAGCGGCTGTTGTGGTTGCAGGCGTAAGCGGGCCACTTTTCCTTCGCGAGCAAACGCACTGTAAGCAGAGACCAGTTCGTCCAGCCGGGTTCCCGCCCCACCCAAAATTAATGACAAATTGGGTTCCGCCGCGGCAGGCAGGCGCAGGTTTAACCCTATGTTACGCAAATGACCGGCGAAATTTTTCGGCCCCAGTGCATCCAGAACCTGCACTGCGGGCAGGTTAAGCGAGCGCACCAGCGCTTCACTCATACTTACCGGCCCATTAAAATCGCTGTCAAAATTCCCTGGGCGATAATCACCAAAGCGCCGCGGCACATCCTGAAGTAATGAACCTGGGTGTATTAACCCTTCATCCAGCGCCAGGCCATACAGAAAAGGTTTCAGCAATGAGCCAGGGGATCTGACAGCCCGAACCATATCAACATGGCCAAACCGGCTGTCATCATTTAAATCGACCGAACCCACCCAGCCACGCACCTTCATGGTCTGGTGGTCAACGACCAGAATCGCCAGCGATGTTTTCGGTGGCAGGCGGTGTTTCCAGTTGAGGGCCAAAGTTTCCAACTGGCTCTGCAAGGTGGCATCGATCGTGGTGACAATCCGTTGGTGGTTATCTTGAGTCAGCAGGTAACGTGCCAGTAAAGGTGCCAGTTGCGGGCTTTGCCGGGGAGCAAGCCATACGGGTTCTTGCATGGCTTCGCGCACGCGTTTAGCAGACCAGATATGCTCTTCCAGCATCCGGGCCAGCACTTTATCGCGTGCTTTTTGCGCTCTCTCAGACCAGCGGTCCGGGCGCAACCGGCTTGGAGCCTGCGGCAGTACAGCCAGTAACGCAGCTTCCGCATCTGTAAGGTGCTTAGGCGATTTGCCAAGATAGGCCCAACTGGCCGCCCCCACCCCTTCCAGCGTGCCACCAAAAGGTGCACGGTTAAGGTAAAGCGTCAGAATTTGCTGTTTGGAAAGATGCCATTCCAGTTGCAACGCCCGGGCGGTTTGAATCAACTTACCCGTGATTGTACGGGGTTGTGGGTCTATCAGGCGCGCCACTTGCATGGTCAGCGTGCTTCCCCCTGACACCACTTCACCATTGCGGACCCACTGCCAGGCTGCGCGAACCAGGCTAAGTGGGTTCACACCGGGATGATGCCAGAACCAGCGGTCTTCATAATTAATTAACGCTTCCAGGTAACGCGGGGAAACTTCCTCGGGCTTAACCGGATAACGCCAGACTCCGTTCTCATCCGCAAAGCGCCACAGTGGCGTTCCGTCTTCTGTCACCACAATACGGGCTGGGTGAACACTGTGTAATGGCAAAGGGTAAAGCCTGTCCGCAAGCAACAAGCCAGCAATCAACAAGAAAAAGGCGGCCAGGCAGCCGCCCCACAGTTTCCAGCAAATTTTATATTTCCCCTGTCGCATTAATCAGGGTACCACATGTAACAAGCCCATCGCGTTTCCTGTGCTGCGCCACTGTGGCACATACATAGATTCAACCTGAGGTACGGGCACCTGGTAAACTCCCGGCGTTACCGCACGGGCAAGATAGACCAGTGTTGAATGTTGCCCTTCATTAAGCGTCATTGCCGCAACAAAACGGTCATCACGAAACTCAATATGCTGAATATCTTCCTGTTGCATCTGGTTAATCAGGTTTTGCACCTCTGAACCATTCTCACTGAGCGAGGCCGAGCTACTTGCCAGGTTCTGGTTTTCCAGCTCCAGTCCGGCGGGGAGTAAATCAACCACCAGGGCGTCAGGAACACGTTTATCAGCCCAGACATCAAGCCATACCAGCACTAATTCACCACTGTGCAGGTTACTGAGTGATCGTGTGTTGCCCTCAGTATCCAGGTAATGGCGCTCAATGTGCACCACATTGCTGTAAGGTGCAGGCGACTGTTCAGGGTAGCCGGTACTATCCATACGCACCCACAAAGGGCCCGTTCCCGTATTGGTGAGACTCAGGGCAGATTGCTGCTCTGCAGACAGCACAGAAACCTGGTCAGCTTTACCCGACAGGGTATCTCCGTTCTGGTTTTGCACCTGCCATTCAGCCCCTTGCTGTGCGGTATTATGGGCCGCCAGGAACAGTGCATTATTTTCCTGGGTAGACAACCAGGCTTCGCCCCATACAGCCTGGGAAAGCGCCGCCAGCAAGGCAGGCTGCTGGTTTTGCAGCAGGTTATTTTCTTCCAGCAGGCTTAATACCAGGGCTTCATCGCGTACCGGGCTGCCGTAATCACCTAACCAGGCGTGCGCCTTACGGGGCATCGCTATACCGCTTAACAGTGCTTGCTTGCCCCGTTCTGTATCCCCCATGCGTTTGAGCGCAATACCCAACTGCACCAGTGACAAGCCGGATGGTGCTACGGCATGTCTTTCCCACAGAGTACGCAATGCGCCCAGCGGCGCTTTTTGCTGGCGGGACAACACCAGAGCCGCATAGCTTTGCACCACGAAACGGCTGGCTGCCGGGTTCCCGCTATAGCGCACACTAATCATGCCGGGGTCTTGCAAGTAACGTAATAACCGGTTGTTGGCTTTCTCCAGTGCGGCGACTGGCACACTGTAGCCTTGTTCACTGGCGCGAATCAGGAAATCAGTGGCGTACGCGGTCAGCCAGTATTCTTCTGCACTGTCTTTACTCCACAAGCCAAAACCGCCATTTTCGAGCTGCATTTCGAGCAAATGCGCAATACCGCTTTCTACTGCTTCCCGGCGTTTTTCATCACTTGACGTTTTTATTCCCAAAGCCTGTAACTGTGCCCGGTTGGTATAAAGCGACGGGAACAACCCACTGGTGGTTTGTTCAAGGCAACCATAAGGCCAGGCATACAGTTCGCTAATATAACGGGCCAGATTCAATGGCGGACGTCCACTTATCAGCAATTTACCTTCCAGTGTTGATGCAGATAAACCATCCAACCACCCGGCAGGCAAGTGCCACTGTTCACCGGGCATCAACTGAGTGCCTGCACTGATAGTTTGTGCAGGGAAAGCCGGGCGTACCCCAATTTTCCACTGTTTGGTCAGCGGACTAAATGTTTCCCCTGGCAGGGAAATGCCGTTAATTGTCACATTCAGCACACCATCGCCATAGCCTTGCCCCGCCTGAACAGGAATAGACAGCGAAGTACGTTGCTGAGGAGCCAGAGCCACACTTTGTGTATTACCGGCATCAAGGCTGAGCAACCCACTGGCAGCCATATTGATAGCTAAATGCTGTGGTTTATCCGTCAGGTTAGAGAGATCAAGCACCAGGCGGGAGTGATCGCCACCAGCCAGAAAGCGCGGTGTACTGAGTTCCGCTACCAGCGGTGCGGCAACAACCACTTTGCTTTCACTGCTGCCAAAGCGGTCTGCTGACCATACCTGAGCCATCAGGCGCAGTTCCCCATTAAAATCGCCAATAGGTAATGTGACTGTTCCTTCCCCTTGCGCATTCAGCACTACAGGTTGAGCTTGCAGGGCAATAATATTGACATGATTGACGGGCGGCTTACCGCCACGTTTCAGGTCGTCACCATCGCCACCAAACTTCAGTGCCGCCATACGGCCCTGGCCTTCAATCACATTGCCGTAGATATCATAAATATCAGCGCCATACCGCTTGCGGCCGAGGAACGCTTGCCACGGGTCTGGCGTAACATAATCCGTGATATTCAGCACACCGCTGTCTACAGCAGAGAGTAAAACGTAAACTTTGCCAGGCAGCGCGCCATCGGCTGCTTTGGCCTGAACCTTCACAGTAAGTGGCTGGTTAGGGCGCATTTTAACCGGTGCCTGCAGCGCTACATCCAGACGACGGCTTTGGTCACCTAATGGCAGGTGAAGCAGGCCAACAGCACGTTTCGGGGTAAGCGCCTGTGTTTTGTCACCAGGGCGAACAACCAGAGCACTGAGGTAGAGGTCGTGACGATGCCAGGTTTTGTCGACCGGAATACTCAGGTCCATGCCATCAGCGGGAACATCGATAGCCTGCCACCATAATGGGCCATCACTGGATTCCACCATGATATATCCCTTCCCGGCTTGTGGTGCTGCCAGATGCAACTGAATAGTGTCGCCCGGTTGATAGGAGGGTTTATCGATTTTCATCGTCACGCGGTCCGGGCGCTGGGCACCGGTGCCGTCACTGTTGTCCTGCCAACTGTAACCGGCCCAGAAGCGTACACTACTGAGGTTCCCCTGCGGGTCTTTTACTTCAAGGCGGTAAGATCCCCAGCTTACCGGGAAACTCACTTTGCCGGTTTCACCAGCAGCAAGGTTCAGGGTTTGCTCCCCTTCGACCAGGTCTTTCTGATCGTAGCGCGATGTCCATCCATCATCTTCAGACCAGTTCCAGTAATAATCGCGCCGTTCCCGAATGAGCCGTGCCGTAAGCCCATTCACTGCCACGCGTGTGCCATCCGGGCGAGCATAAACAATATCGAACCCGGCCTGGCTGTTTTCGTCAACCACCGCCTGGCTGGATTCACTCCCCGTGCGGTAATCGTAAGTGCTTTTTTTAGCGAACTGCGGGCGAATACCCGGTAACACTTCTGCTGGCCAAACAGCCTGTTCAAGCTGGCGCGTTACCGGGCGGCCTCCTGATTCCAGCAAACTTGCCTGGAAAATCACTTTTACTGGTGAAGTGGTATCACTCCACTGGCTGGCTTCAGAAATATCCACCCGGCCAGTGTTATCCAGTGTGGTCTGGACTTCATCAAGGCTGCGGCTAAGGTTTGCTTCACTGATGTTGCCAAACTCAAACCCCGGCAATGTGGGTACTGCATCCCGTAATGGGCGCAAGAAAAGTTTCCCCTGCAGGGTGTTGCCAGAAGCCGGAGCACCATACAAATAGCGCCCCTGAACACGGAATACAGCGTCTGCGCCCGGAGACAAGGGTTCTGGCTGAACATCAACGTGCAGCGCCATGCGTTCAGGCATAAAGTCTTCAACCTGGAAATCCCAGCTTCGCGCCTGGTTATCGCCCACATTGGCACGCAGATGCCACTGGCCGGTTAGTGCATTTTTATCCAGGGTGACACGGTACTGGTATAAGCCGTTTTGCGGCTGTAAAACCGTGGTACGTGCTACCTGCCCGTCTGGGCGAACCACGTCCAGTTTTACCGGCTGGTCCGCCACAGGTTTACCATCGCTGTCACGCAGTAAACCATTGATGACAACAGTCTCTCCAGGGCGGTAAAGGTCCCGTGGGCCAAACATGAAAAACTGTTTGCTGTAACCTGGCTTGCCACCAATATCGAATTCAGCCAGGTCCAGTGCTGGCTGGCTCAAATCCAGCATTGTGGTTTGCCCATCATGTTTTGCCAGCAACAGTGCCGCACCCTTAGGGGTTTTCAGGCTGGCATGGCCCTGGTTGTCCGTTGTGGCATTCGCCAGCACCTGGCCTTTCTCGTTGAGTAACTGAATATCAACGGATTCCTGCCCGCTACCGTTTTCCAGGCTTTGCGTGAAAATATCCATTTGCTGGTGGTAACGGTGCAGTGACAGGCCGATATCACTCAAGGTAAATAACGTTGCCGGATTACTGTAGTTGTAATGGCCCGCCTGGTTCATTACTGCAAGGTAAACACCAGGCTGCTGTAGCGGGGTAATATCCCCAAGCGGTAGCAATAATTTTTCACGAGTATTGGCTGCCGGGTTGAGTTCAAACCGCCCGGTATACACAAGGTCTGCCATTTTCAGCAGGGTGTCTGATTCCCAGTTACTCAGGCTGTTGCGGTATTCCCACTGGCTGATAAACGCCGCCAAAGACTCGGGTTTGACCCGGTAAAAATTGACGTCAACCTGGCTGATATTAAGCGCCATGACTGGCAGGCCTTTCACCACTTTTGTTGGGAGCAGTGAGCCACGGCTGGCAAAACCCACTACTGGCTCAATATCACGCGTAGTCAGCGAGGATTGCCATTTTTTCCCAAATGCCTGGCCATTAATATCTTTAAGCCCTGGGTCGAGAGTAATCGTTAATTCACGGCGGGGTTCAAGGTGGCGCAGGCGTAATTCCGTTAAGTTGTCCGATAACTCCCAGGCACCGTCCACTTTCCCTTTTTCTTTATCCACGACATGTGCAACGCGGGAGAAATCTTGATCAGGATCGAGGGGAACTGAGAATGTCAGAGCCAGTGTGCTGGCACCGTCGAGCTGAATTTCAGAGGAATCCTGGAGTGTAAACGGCTTCCCGGCACTCGCTTTTGCCAGTTTTTCCCGTTGTGCGGCATCCGTTTTTTGTTCTTGAGGGGCAGAAGCTTGTGACTGAGGTGCCGAGCCTGACGCTGGCGTTGTATTATCATCGCAGCCACTCAGTGCGCTGAGGGCGCAGAATAAGGCTGCCACACAAATATAGCGGGCAAATTTCATGGCGGTATCCCTGGCCGAAAAGACCGATAAAAAGATAAACCAGTATTATGCTAAAGATTCGTTTTTTGCCATATCCCTGGATTCGGTATGTTAGCCGGGTCGATGTCCTGCGTGTGTTAGTTGTAATTAAACACGTAAACGCCGAGAATTAACCGATAAATGATTAAAGGAGGCCAACATGAGTACTGCTTTTTTTGTCACCCCTGAGTGGCTTCTTGAGCACCTGGACGACCCGGAAGTTCAAATTATTGATGCCCGCATGGCTACAGTAGGCGATGAACAGCGGGATATGCAGCAAGAGTACCTGGAAGGCCATCTTCCTGAAGCGCCTTTTTTTGATATTGAGGCATTATCTGACCACAGCAGCCCGTTACCTCACACTATGCCGCGCCCGGAAACTTTTGCAGTCGCGATGCGTGAGCGGGGTATTCATCAAGATAAGCACCTGGTTGTGTATGATGAAGGCAACCTCTATTCTGCCCCACGCGCATGGTGGATGCTGCGCGCATTTGGCGTGGAAACCGTTTCAATTTTATCCGGTGGCCTGGCTGCATGGCGCAAACTAAATTTGCCACTGGAAACAGGTGTCCCTTCTCTTCCAGAAAGCGATTTTAACGTCCATTTCGACCCACTAGTAATGAAAAACGTCACAGATGTGTTGCTGGTTAGCCATGAAGGTACTGCCCAGATTGTTGATGCACGGCCAGCAGCGCGTTTCAATGCGCAAGTGGATGAACCCCGCGCTGGTTTGCGCCGTGGGCATATACCGGGCTCGTTAAATGTGCCCTGGGCAACCCTGGTTGAGGGCGGTACATTAAAAGCACCGGAAGAGCTAGCCACTATCTTCACCAAGGCAGGAGTGGATTTCGACAAACCGGTTATTGCCAGTTGTGGCTCTGGTGTTACTGCTGCGGTGATTGTGCTGGCACTCACTTCACTGGATGTGAACGGCGTATCGCTGTATGACGGTTCATGGAGTGAATGGGGAAGCCGGACTGATTTACCTGTTGAACCCTGAGAGAATTAATTACCCCGGCAAGTCTCCCCCTGCCGGGGTAATTTTACAGAATGCGCTGTGTCTTTAAATCACGCAGAAAACTTCCCCAACGCCGTTCATAAAAGGGCGTCAAGTGTGCCAGCATAAAGTGGCTGATTCCTGCTTCGCCTTCTGCGACCAGGCAAATGTCTACCGGTTCATCGCCCGTTAGTATATCTGCAGCCACATTCCCGGTTTCATAGATAAGAGGTTCAATATCCCCTTCGGCTTCAATACCAATCAGGTAATTACCCGCCTCTTCAGGTGACTCTTTTAGCGTGCACACAAACGCGCGTTTTACCCGATTGTGGTTCTTAAATAACGTAGTCAGTGACTCAACTAATTGTGCCGGTGGGTTTTCCACAGCAGAGAGTTGCAACTGGCTGCCACCTTCCAGCACTGTGTGCTCTGCCAGTGGCGAGCCTTGCTCACTCAACAAGTGGCGGATTTCACCGGGCAGGAACTCTTTCCCGGTTGGTAACCGGGCATTAAGAAACAGCGTTTCCCCCAGAGTCATCTCAAACAGCACTCTGGCAGGCATAACAATGAACGCCTGCTCGTGCTCTACTACCTGTTCGAGTGCCTGCACAGAAGTAAAAAATGGAATCACGGATGTGCCGTCTTCTTTTTCCCAGTGCTGCAGGTCAACGACAGAATCTGCCGTAATTGCTGCATCACCAGGTGAAGAACCCGGCACCCAAACACTGGCATCGAGTAATTCACGGAAAAATGCCGGGCGCCATGCTGGTTCAGTCGCAGCCTGTTCCAGCAATGTTTCCAGTTTATTTTGAGAGATAGGTTGAGGTTGGTTATCGGCCATCGTGCTTTTCATCAAGTACAGGTAAGAAAAGAGCCTGAGGGATTACCTTCAGGCTCCGGATTACACAGGCAACTCAGTCGTTGGTCAGCAGATTAGCCAGTGTGCGCACACCAATCCCGGTAGCACCAGCGGACCACAGATCAACGGCAGACTTACGGTATGTCGCCGAGCAGTCGATATGCAACCAACCCTGTTGGTAGTTTTCGACAAAATGCGACAAGAAGCCCGCAGCCGTACTCGCACCTGCCGGGGAAACGGCTCCGGCAGTGTTATTCAGCTCGGCAAAGTTTGATGGCAACTGATGGCGGTGGATCTCCGCAAGCGGCAGGCGCCAGAAGGCTTCATTTTCCGCAGTTGCACTGGTCATCAGTTTGCTGACCAGTGCATCGTCAAAGCTCAGCAGTGCATGGTAGTCGTTACCCAACGCCGTTTTCGCCGCACCAGTTAATGTCGCACAATCAATAATCAGCTCTGGCTTTAATGCGCTGGCATCAATCAGGCCATCGGCCAGCACCAGGCGGCCTTCAGCATCAGTATTCATCACTTCAACGGTTTTGCCGTTGCGGTAGCGAATGATGTCACCCAGTTTAAACGCGTTGCCACTCACCATATTATCTGCACAGCATAACAGCAGTTTGACGCGCTTTTGCAGGCCACGAGTAATCGCAAAAGCCAGTGAACCCGTCACCAGCGCAGCGCCACCCATATCAGACTTCATGGAGTCCATAAAGCTGCTTTGTTTCAGGCTGTAGCCACCAGAATCAAAGGTGATACCTTTCCCTACCAGGCAGGCATATACCGGTGCTTCTGCATCGCCTGTTGGGTTGAAATCAAGGGACAGCAATACCGGTGAACGCGAGGAACCACGCCCGACGGTATGAATACCGGCATAGTTTTGTTCACGCAAATCTTCGCCTTTAGTGATGCGGTAACTCACCTGGTCACCCGCGACATCCACTAATAAATCAATAGCACGGGTTGCCAGTTGTTCCGGGCTCAAGTCTTCTGCGGGAAGATTTATAGTGTCTCGTACCCAGTCAATAATCTTGAGGCGGTTATTGAGTTCTTGCTGTTCTGCTTGTTCAAGAACCGGCCACTCAACATTGCGCACGCCTTTTGGCGCGCGGTAGCCCATCCAGAACGCCCAACTTTTTTCAACATCCCAGCCTTCGCCAGCCAGAGCGACCTGTTTGAACCCCAGGCCATCAATTTTGCGGCCAGCACGTTGGATCAACGCATTATCATTGTTGCCGGTTAAATGCAGGGTAATCCCTTCATTATTGATGCTGTACAGTGCTTTTTCGCCCCAGCGCGCATCAGCGGGTGTGCTGGAAAGCGTGATGTTCATCACTTCAGTTGTCATTGTTAGTATCCTTAAAACTGTGTGTAACGATTCACACAAAAAATATGCTGCGAACAGACGCAAAAACGGGCCGCTAAATGCAGCCCGTACCTGGTATCAATCCGCTTCATCCAGCCAAACCAGCAGGATGGCTTCAAGAATTTTTTCATTGGATGCGCTGGGATCATCGTCGAATTCATCCAGTTCGCAAACCCATTGGTGCATATCGGTAAAACGAACCGTCTTCGGATCAACATCCGGGCGGCTGTCGTAGAGTGCTTCACCGATTTCACGGCTATCTGTCCATTTTAATCCCATGTCGCTCTCCTGTTAGTGTTCACGTGCATGGTTAATGGTATAGCGCGGGATCTCAACCACCAGGTCTTCATCTGTTACTTTCGCCTGGCAACCCAGGCGGCTTTCTGGCTCCAGACCCCAGGCCTTATCCAGCATGTCGTCTTCATCTTCGCTGCTTTCAGGCAGGGAATCAAAACCTTCACGAACAATGCAGTGGCACGTAGTGCAGGCACAAGATTTCTCACAGGCATGTTCGATTTCGATGCCGTTGCGCAGAGCAACGTCAAGAATCGTCTCACCCGTCTGTGCTTCCAAAACTGCGCCATCCGGGCAAAGATCCTGATGGGGCAGAAAAACAATCTTAGGCATATTAAACCTCGTCGACGGAATGGCCTTTCAACGCCCGACGAATAGATGCATCCATCCGGCGCGCAGCGAATTCCTGAGTTTGCTTATCAACATTTTTTATTGCATTTTCAATGGCGTCTGGGGAATTTCCCTGAGCGGCATCCTGCAGTTGTACTGCTGCAGTATCTATCGCCAGACGTTCATTGTCGTCCAGCAAGGCGCCATCAACGTCAAGTGCTCCGGCCAGGCTTTCCAGTACACGGGCCGCTTCAACTTTTTGTTCTGCCAGCATTCGAGCGCTAACATCCTGCTCTGCAAAACTGATGGAATCCTGGATCATGGAAGCAATTTCACCATCTGACAGGCCGTAAGAGGGTTTCACCTGAATAGAGGCTTCTACTCCGGTTGATTTTTCCATAGCCGTTACGCTCAGCAGCCCATCCGCATCTACCTGGAAAGTAACGCGGATATGCGCACCACCAGCAGGCAATGCCGGAATGCCACGCAAAGAGAAACGGGCCAGTGAACGGCAATCGGAAACAAGTTCACGTTCCCCCTGCAAGACATGAATCGCCATTGCAGTCTGGCCGTCTTTAAAGGTAGTGAATTCTTGGGCGCGGGCCACAGGAATAGTCGTGTTCCGTGGAATAACTTTTTCCACCAGGCCCCCCATCGTTTCCAGGCCCAGTGACAAGGGGATGACATCCAGCAACAACATTTCGCTGTCAGGTTTGTTACCCACCAGAATATCTGCCTGAATCGCCGCGCCAACTGCCACAACTTTATCCGGGTCGATTGACGTCAGCGGTGTACGGCCAAAAAACTCACCTACCCGTTCACGCACCAGAGGTACACGAGTAGAGCCCCCCACCATCACGACTTCCAGCACTTCACTGGCATCGATACCGGAATCTTTCAAAGTGCGGCGGCAGGAGAGTAAAGTCCGTTTAACCAGTGCGCCAATCAGTTCATTGAATTGTGAACGCGTAACGGTGCCCAGCCAGTCGCCTATCCGCACTTCAGTTTGTTGTGCATCACTCAGCGCAATTTTGGTGGCAATCGCCGTATCCAGCACCTGGCGTTGCAGGCGGCTATCCAGCGGAGTATTCAGCCCTGCCTGCTCACAGAGCCAGTCTGCCAGCAGGTGGTCGAAATCATCACCACCCAGCGCGGAATCCCCTCCGGTTGCCAACACTTCAAACACACCGCGATTCAGACGCAGGACAGAAATATCAAAAGTACCACCACCCAGGTCATACACGGCAATCACGCCTTCCTGGCCGGAATCAAGCCCATAGGCAATCGCCGCAGCAGTAGGTTCATTCAGCAAACGCAGTACATGCAAGCCCGCCAGACGGGCAGCATCTTTAGTTGCCTGACGCTGAGCATCATCAAAATAAGCTGGAACCGTGATAACTACGCCATCCAGCTCACCGTTCAGTGTCTCAACCGCTCTTGCCGCCAGATTTTTGAGAATGTCAGCAGAAACACGCACCGGGTTCAAAGCACCTGCCGGGGTAACGATAAGCGGCAAGCCATTTTCACTGGACTGGAATTGGTAAGGTAAATGCGGGTAGCGTGCCTGAATATCACTCAGTGAACGGCCCATGAGGCGTTTTACCGAGCTGATGGTATTAGCTGGGTCTTGAGCGGCATTTGCACGCGCTTCCCACCCGACCAGATGTTGCGTGGCATTGTAATGTACAACTGATGGCAACAAATGACGCCCTTCATGGTCAGCCAGGGTTTCGGTTTGCCCACTACGGACCGTCGCCACCAGCGAGTTTGTGGTCCCCAGGTCAATCCCCACCGCCAGCTTGCGCTGATGCGGCGCAGCACTCATGCCGGGCTCACTGATTTGTAATAAGGCCATGTTAAGCTTCCAAATTCATCACCTGGGTTACCAGGTGGTTGATGGTTGCCGGAAAACACCAGCATCAAATATCGAGCAATTTTTCTTCGAATTGTTCTGCCTGCGAGCGTAACTTGTCCAAAAAACGCAACTTACGCACACTGTCTGCGGCACTGTCCCACTGTTCTGCATCCAGCAGCGACACCATATCTTTGTGGCGCGCATTATACATTTGCGTGACGCGCGCTAAAAATGCTTCCAGACGAACCTCATCACGTTTTTGCTCAATGCCATCCAGTTCTTCACGCAATTCCAGTTGTTCCATCAGAAACGCGGTATCACGCACCGTATGCTGTTCACTTGCCAGGTCGAAGCCATGCAAGGACAAAATATATTCTGCACGAGAAAGGGGATGACGCAGGGTCTGCCACGCCTGATTGATGTTGGCGGACTGCTGAACAGCCAGTAATTGTTCCGCTTGCGGGCGGCTGGCGAATTTATCGGGGTGAAACTGACGCTGCAGTTCCTGGTACCGGTCCGCCAGTTGACTGCTGTCGAGCGAATAACTTACCGGCACCCCAAACAGGGTAAAGTAATCCATAAACGTTCCGGAGTTTGCAGACTAAAAGCAATACCCCACAGCAAACATGTTGCTATGGGGTCGGTGGAGGGTGCGCTGTCAGACGTTAAAACTTTCGCCGCAGCCACACTCATTTTTCACGTTAGGGTTTGTGAATTTAAACCCTTCGTTCAGGCCTTCTTTTACGAAGTCCAACTGAGTGCCATCAAGAAAACGCAGGCTTTTCTCATCGACAACCACTTTGACGCCTTTGTCTTCGAACACCACATCTTCTGCGGCCGCCTCGTCAACAAACTCCAGTACATAAGCCATGCCGGAGCAACCCGAGGTACGAACCCCAAGGCGCAAGCCAAAACCTTTTCCGCGGTTAGCTAAAAAAGTGTTAACTCGAGTAGCAGCACTGTCGCTAAGGGTAATCGACATACAACAACCTCAATAAGCTTTCAGATTTCCGGGCAAGCCCGGAAGACATTATTTTGATTCGCGTTTACTTTTATAATCAGCAATTGCGGCTTTAATAGCATCTTCTGCCAGAATTGAGCAGTGAATTTTCACTGGCGGCAGCTCAAGCTCTTCGGCGATGTCAGTATTTTTAATCGCCTGTGCTTCATCCAGGGATTTCCCTTTTACCCACTCAGTAACCAGTGAGCTGGATGCAATTGCGGAACCGCAACCATAGGTTTTAAATCGTGCGTCTTCAATCACGCCGTTATCATTTACTTTGATCTGCAGTTTCATGACGTCGCCACATGCCGGGGCGCCAACCATACCGCTACCAACGTTTTCATCGTTGTTATCAAAGGAACCCACGTTACGGGGATTCTCGTAGTGATCAATCACTTTTTCGCTATATGCCATGGTGAATTCTCCTTATGTCCTGCTTATTGATTAATGTTCAGCCCATTCGATGGTCGTCAGATCAACACCCTGTTTAAACATTTCCCACAGCGGAGAAAGTTCACGCAGGCGACCAATAGATTTACGAACCAGTTCGATGGTGTAATCAATTTCTTCTTCTGTCGTAAAACGCCCTAATGAGAAGCGAATAGAGCTGTGAGCCAGCTCATCGCTCATACCAAGAGCACGCAGCACATAAGAAGGTTCAAGGCTTGCTGAGGTACAGGCGGAACCAGAAGAAACCGCAAGGTCTTTCAGCGCCATAATCAGTGACTCACCTTCAACATAGTTAAAGCTGACGTTCAGGATGTTTGGTGCGGTGTGTTCCGGGCAGCCATTAAGATAGACTTCTTCAATGTCTTTAATGCCATTCCACAAGCGAGCACGCAGTGCGCCAAGGCGAGCAGATTCACTTGCCATTTCTTCTTTAGCAATGTGATAGGCTTCACCCATCCCAACAATCTGATGAACTGGCAGAGTACCTGAACGCATACCACGTTCATGGCCACCACCATGCATTTGCGCTTCAATACGCACACGCGGTTTACGGCGAACATACAACGCACCAATACCTTTCGGGCCATAGATTTTGTGGCCAGAGAAAGACATCAGGTCAACTTTCAACTTGCTCAGATCGATAGGTAATTTACCTACGCTCTGGGTCGCATCGACATGGTAGATAATGCCACGCGCACGGCATAATTCGCCGATAGCTTCGATATCCTGAACCACACCGATTTCGTTGTTAACATGCATGATAGAAACCAGGATTGTGTCATCACGCATTGCTGCTTCAAGAGCTTTTAAGTCAATAATACCGTTGCTTTGCGGCGCCAGATAAGTGACGTCAAAACCTTCACGCTCTAACTGGCGGCAAGTATCCAGAACTGCTTTGTGTTCTGTTTTACTGGTAATAATGTGCTTGCCTTTTTTCTGATAGAAGTTTGCAGCACCTTTAATTGCCAGGTTGTCGGATTCTGTGGCACCTGAGGTGAAGACGATTTCGCGTGGGTCTGCACCAACCAGTTCAGCAATCTGGTTACGAGCTACATCCACAGCTTCTTCTGCCTGCCAGCCAAAACGGTGAGAACGGGAAGCCGGGTTGCCGAAAGTCCCATCCATTGTCATAAACTGCATCATCTTCTCAGCAACACGCGGGTCAACCGGCGTTGTGGCTGAGTAATCAAGATAAATCGGTAATTTCATCGCTCTTAAGCTCCGTACATCACTTCAATGCGGCGAATCAGGCCAATATCGGCGTAATATCAGCGGCCAGGTAACCCTGGCCTGATTCGAAATAACTATATTATTACGTTTTTATGCGCGTAATTTAACATTGATGGCGTCTTGCGGACGCGAACTGCGAAGGGTGTTATCGCCGTGCTGGCGGTCAGCAACATCCAGCACTTCCTGGTTATTCACCAGCTCACCCAGCGTAATACCATTCAGGAATTCACTCAGACGGTCACTCAGGTCACGCCATAAAGCGTGAGTGAGGCATTTATCTCCGCCCTGGCAGCCGCCTTTACCCTGACAACGGGTGGCATCTACCGATTCGTCTACTGCACTAATCACTTCCCCCACAGCGATGGATGTGGCATCTTTACCTAGCAGGTATCCGCCACCAGGGCCACGGACACTGGAAACCAGGCCATTTTTACGCAGGCGGGAGAATAACTGCTCCAGGTAAGAGAGCGAAATTCCCTGGCGTTCAGAGATATCAGCCAACGGAACCGGGCCCGCTTCGGAGTTAAGCGCAACGTCCAGCATTGCGGTGACGGCATAGCGCCCTTTTGATGTCAGTCTCATGTCTTACTTAACCTCAAAAATGCCCCTCGAGCCGGGGGTTTATCATAGAATAGTTTTGCACAGCGAAGACAAGTCTGACATTCCTGAGTAAATTGGTCAACTATTTACCTGACTATTTTAGTCAACTATTTTTGGTGCGGATGCTCACCCTGGTCAATCGACGCCAAAATGCCGCGCAGAATATTCAATTCCTGGCTTTCCGGACGGGCACGGGTAAACAAACGGCGCAGTTTATTCATGACCTGGCCGGGATGGTTAGCGCGAATAAACCCGGTATTGAGCAACACCTGTTCCAGGTGCGTATAAAAACGTTCCAGGTCATCCACGAGGGGATAAGGAGTAGGTTCGGACTCACTTTTATGAGCGTCACTCTGGCCCAAAAATGCCATACGCACTTCATAGGCAATGACCTGCACAGCCATAGCCAGGTTAAGGGAGCTATAGTCTGGGTTTGCCGCAATCGCAACATGGTAGTGGCATTTTTGCAGTTCATCGTTCGTCAGGCCAACACGCTCACGGCCAAATACAATAGCGACAGGTGCATGTTGCGCTTCTTCTGTCGCTTTCAGGCCACATTCACGCGGATCCAGCATTGGCCAGGGGAGCGTTCTGGAACGAGCACTGGTGCCAACCACCAGGCTGCACCCTGCCAGCGCTTCATCCAGTGTATCTACAATCTGAGCATCACCAATGACATCACTGGCACCTGCAGCAAGTGCGATAGCCTGAGAATCAGGTTTTACCAATGGATTCACCAGCCAAAGATTGGTTAACCCCATGGTTTTCATGGCACGGGCAACAGACCCCATATTGCCGGTGTGGGACGTTTCAACCAGTACTACACGTATGTTTTGCAGCATAATGTTCACAGCAGATTAAGAATATCGCGCCATATTAGCATAAACCTGAGACATATTCCGAACCCTCTGCTATACTCCGCCCGTTTTCCTGTTCTTTAACATCCAGTGAGAGAAACCTGATGCATCCAATGCTCAATATCGCCGTGCGCGCTGCACGCAAGGCGGGTAACTTAATTGCCAAAAATTACGAAACCCCGGATAGCGTTGAAACCAGCCAGAAAGGTACCAACGACTTCGTGACTAACGTGGACAAAGCCGCCGAAAGTCTGATTATTGAGGTTATCCAAAAGTCTTACCCTCAGCACACCATTATTACTGAAGAGAGTGGTGAACTGGCCGGTACTGACGAGGATGTACAATGGGTTATCGATCCGCTGGATGGCACCACCAACTTCATTAAGCGTTTACCGCACTTCTCTGTTTCTATTGCTGTTCGTATCAAAGGCCGTACCGAAGTGGCTGTTGTTTACGATCCAATGCGCAATGAACTTTTCACTGCCGTTCGTGGCCAGGGCGCACAGCTCAATGGCTACCGTCTGCGTGGCAGCACTGCCCGCGACCTGGACGGTACCATTCTGGCAACTGGCTTCCCATTCAAGGCCAAACAGTACGCCACTACTTATATGAATATCATGGGCAAACTGTTCATTGAATGTGCTGACTTCCGTCGTACTGGTTCTGCAGCACTGGATCTCGCATACGTTGCCGCTGGCCGCGTGGATGGATACTTTGAAATTGGTCTGCGCCCGTGGGATTTCGCGGCGGGTGAATTGCTGGTGCGTGAAGCTGGCGGTCTGGTTTGCGACTTTGTTGGCGGCCACAACTACCTGACCACCGGTAACATCGTTGCTGGTAACCCGCGTGTAGTGAAAAACATGCTGTCTACTATGCGCGATGAGCTGAGTGAAGCGCTGAAACGCTAAGCCACTCAGTTCCCTTCTCTGTTATGCAGAGAAGGGAACTGTAGATTTACCCCCTGCCCCGTAAGCCAGGCAAAACCAATTCGGTACTTTGCCACAACACAATGCCACACACGCAAAGTATCACTCCCCCAGCCAGTGCCAATGTCGCCCACGCAGTTTGTTGCCAGTAAACCACACCACGGTTTTGTACCAGCTTTTGTGCCATAGCACGGCAACCGTGCGTTAAAAAAGCCAGCAATGAAATCGTAATCGCAGTGCCTGCAGCCATGGCCATCGCCGCAACAATTCCCCAGAAAAATACGCCTGCTACCTTGCTGAACAACAACACCATAATGGCACCGGAGCAAGGCCGCATCCCCATGGAACCAATAACCATTGCCTTCTCACGCCAACTGACTGCGCCAGAAACCTGTTCAGGTAGCGGGATATGCTGATGCCCGCAGCCACAATGAGGGGAATGGATATGAGCAGGCTTACCGCTGCCTGCCAGGTGCATACGTTGAAAACGTATTGGGCGTTTTAATGTGCGCCACAACTGGCGAATGGCCCGAAAACAGAGCATTACTCCCAGCGCGGTCACGACTAAAAAACTCGTTTTTTCCAGAAGATAATGGCTGTAATGAAGCTGGCGTGAAGGTAGTGCCAATATATAGAGCACGACAAACACCAGCACTACTGCAACCAGGCCTTGCAGCAAAGAAGCCGCCAGTGTCATACGCAGGCTGGTTTTCAATTTTGCCGGGTTTGTTGCAAGCCATGTTGCGATAATCACTTTTCCATGCCCAGGCCCGAGCGCATGCAAAATGCCATAGAGAAAACTCACGCCAACCAACATAATGCCGGATTTCACTGGCGTACTGGCAATACCGCGCAATAATTGGCTTACCTGTTGATTCAGCTCACGCTGCCAGGAAGCACTTTGAAACAGCACCTGTGACCAGTTAGCCCATAGCCAACCACAAACAATGACTAAGCAAATAAGAAAAACAGCTAACGGCCACATATCACTAATACGGGGCCCTTGCTTGCGCGGGGTGGAGATCAATGACATACCACCTCCACTTTTTGGGCAAAATGCTCGCCTAAAGCAAGGTCTTCATCGGGTGCTGACTGGTTATCCAGCGACAACGCATACGCCTGGATTTCGGCACCAGGGCTGGGAGTCTTGACCTTGACGTCGCAATTAGCGGGCCAGGTAACATCGCTGTCTTTCTGCCAGGACATGTCGACATAATAGGTTGGGTCATAGGTCTGCAAGCGGAAGGTATGCCCGGCCAACTCAAGAGGAGACGCTGGTGCAAGTGTGAAAGAAAGTACGGCTTTATGCCCTATTTTATACAACTTGCCACTCCCCCCCACAGCCAGCAACCTCACCGGTTTTTGGTCATACCACAGTGATGTGAAATAGTGCTGTAAAGAAATAGTTTGCATGACCTCCTGAGCCAGTTTCTGCCACACGGCATCGCCTTCAGGTGCCGACCCGGCATCGTAGAGCAAATCTGCCGATGTCACTTCATCCATTTCCCAGCGCATTTGCAGACCGGATAAATGCGAATCCCCCAGTGTACTGGTTTGAATATCAATAAAACTATGGGGATGTGCCAACACGGTACTGGCATACGCCAGCGCCACAAGAAAAATCCATTTATAATTCATGGCCTTTACCAAACTAAAATTCCTCAACATAAAATTTTGTGAGCCAGTCAAAATTCCGCGGATAAAAACATATCTGGCCGTCTGACAATGTATATGCTTAAGTTTACTTAATGTATCTCCAGGAGAGGCAGCATGACAACAACGACGCCAGCGCCAGTAAAAACAGTGCTTACGCGTCAGCAACGCCAGTGCCATCTGTTGTTATTGCTTTTGCTCACTGAACAACATTTCACACCGGAATTACTTAGTACTATTAATGGTACTGACCTGGAAACACTGAATAATGATATTGCTGATACTCATGAAGAAATTCATGCATGCCACCGTTTAGTAATCCGGCCAAACACCGAAGGCCATTACATTATTGAAGGCACCGACCTGGACAAGCAACTGTGCCTGTTCCACTGGTTAAGGCGGGCACTGCGGATTACACCAGACTTCGTGGAGCAACAGATAATCCCTCGTATAAAACAGACCCTAAAACAGCAAAGTATCCCACGTGCTTTATATGATGAAACAAACCTGCATGCTCTGGTTTCTTTAAGTGCCCGTCGCCTGTCCAGGCAGTTCAGTGAACGTGATGCTCGTTTTCTACGATTCTGGCTACTCTACAGTCTGCATTATCATTTAGCAGACTGTTTACCTGAATTTAATCGTTTGCAGCGTGAATGGATTGAAAATCGCAATGAGTTTTCGGCAGCCTGTGAAATATTCGGGCACCTTAACCGCCAGTTATCTGCTCCCGTGCACGGCCAGCATTCACATATGCTAGGGTTTGTTTTTTCATTACTTAAAACTCCTGACCCTGACAGCACGGCTAATCAGCATGAGAAGCAATTGCATTTCTCAATTCGGCGAATGACCCATGATTTTCGTACACAAACAGGTCTGCACTTTAGTGATGAAGAAGGCCTGCATCGCCAGCTATATATCCATCTGTTCCAGGCACTGGAAAGAGTGGTGCTGGGTATTGGGATTGAAACCAGCCTGCCAGAAGAAATTGTACGGCTTTATCCACGATTAATAGGCACAACACAGCAGGTGCTGCAACCTTTGTCCGGGCACTATCAGCTCCACTTTTCTGCCCAGGAAACCGGGCTTATCGCCGTAATTTTCGGTGCATGGCTAATGCAGGCTGATGCGCTACATGAGAAACAAGTATTGTTATTAACTGGTGATAATCCACCACGAGAAAAGGAACTGGAAAAACAGGTACGGGAATTGACGTTATTACCGTTAAATATCCAGTACCAGACAGTGCAGGCCTTTCATCATGAAGGGACACCTGCAGATATTGACCTGGTGATAAGCCCTTATGAGACACACTTTCCGTTGGTATCTCCCCCGCTGATTCACGCGGTGGAACCTTTAACGCTCCACCAACAGCAGCGTATTCGCACCATTCTCGAAGGCTAAGCTAAGGCTGTTTGACCAACGGGCGAGCCGGGCGAATAAATATCGCAGGGAAAGCGACACCCGCCATGACCCAAAACATCCCAGCCCCCAGGTGCTGGTACAAGAAACCAGCAAAGAGCGTCATTAACGCAATACTGCCACCCATCGCCACCGCCGAATAGACAGCCTGCAAACGAATAACATCTGCCCCCTGACGTGCCGAAATATACCGCATAGCCGCCAAGTGGCAGACGGTAAAACTGCCACAATGCAGTACCTGTGCCACCAGTAAAAACGGTAATGCCGTGGTTTCGGCAATAATTGACCAACGAATAACGCCACAAACAGCCGAAAGTAGTAACAACTGGCTGGCACTCCAGCGGCGAAACAGGCGGTTGCTTAGGGCAAATATAATAATTTCAGCCACCACGCCCAGAGACCATAAATACCCGACAGTCGCAGCAGAATAACCTGCATCTTTCCAGTAAATAGCACTGAAACCGTAATACGCCGCATGCGCACCTTGCAACAGTGACACACAGGCAATAAAACGCCACGAACGTACAACCAGAGCCCACCATCCCGCCAAACCGGTATGATCCTGCTGGCGCAATACTCCCTGCGGCATCACAGACGGGCGGAGCATCATCCCCGCGACCATTGCTCCGGTTCCCAGCATCAACATAATCAGAATCACATCTGACTGGTACAGGCTAACCAGTTTTCCGGTTAAGGCAGAGCCTATAACAAAGGCCAGCGATCCCCAAAGACGTACTCGCCCATAATCCAGAGGGAATTGCCGCTGCCATGTTCCGGCAAGAGAATCAGTAAGAGGAACCAGAGGCGAGAAGAAAACGTTAAACCCTAGCATGACTAATAATAGCCAGACTACCTGGTTCCCTACCCAGAAACCGAGCGCACAAAGGAAAGCTAACGAAGCCAGCAACCGCAAAGCAAAAACCAGACGGGAAGGATCGTTCACACGAGGTGCCAATAACAAGCTGCCCAAAAAACGGGCGACCAGGCCACATCCCAACAATAAACCAATGGTATCGGGCTTAAGCCCGCGGCCTTCAAGCCAGACACTCCAGAAAGGGAGGAAAATACCGTAACTGAAAAAATAGGTGAAATAACTGAGCGCCAGCCAGCGCGTAGACTGCATAACCATACTGCCTCCCTGTGCGAGGGCGATAGTTTCGCCGAGGGGCATCTGGCATGCAAGTGGTAATTAACAGTGTGATAACACATAAAAAAACAGGCCGGATGTGCGGCCTGTTTTATACGTTTTAGTAAAGTAAAACGAAATTATGCGTAAACCGGGAAACGTGCACAGATTGCCAGTACGTTTTGTTTGATACGCTCAATGGTGGCTTCATCGTTAAGATTATCCAGCACATCACACATCCAACCCGCCAGCTCACGTACTTCAGCTTCTTTAAAGCCACGACGAGTAACCGCTGGTGTACCGACACGAATACCAGAAGTCACAAATGGGCTCTTAGGATCGTTAGGTACGCTGTTTTTGTTTACGGTAATGTTGGCACGGCCCAGAGCTGCATCAGCATCTTTACCGGTGATTTCTTTATCAACCAGGTCCAGCAGGAACAGATGGTTATCAGTGCCGCCAGAAACGACTTTATAACCACGAGACAGGAATACAGACACCATCTCTTTCGCGTTTTTAGCAACCTGCTGTTGGTAAGTTTTGAACGCAGGTTCCATGGCTTCTTTCAATGCTACCGCTTTACCGGCAATCACATGCATTAACGGACCGCCCTGCCCACCAGGGAACACAGCAGAGTTGAGTTTTTTATACAAATCTTCGCTGCCGTCTTTCGCCAGAATCAAACCACCGCGCGGGCCAGCCAGCGTTTTGTGAGTAGTGGTTGTCACAACATGAGCGTGTGGAACTGGGTTCGGATAAACACCTGCAGCAACCAGACCTGCAACGTGTGCCATATCAACAAACAGATAAGCACCAATGCTGTCAGCGATTTCACGCATTTTCGCCCAATCAACCACACCAGAATATGCAGAGAAGCCACCGATGATCATTTTCGGTTTGTGGGTTTCCGCCTGTTTGGCTAAATCAGCGTAATCAATATGGCCAGTTTCATCGATGCCGTAAGGCACGATGTTGTACAGTTTGCCAGAGAAGTTAACTGGTGAACCGTGAGTCAGGTGACCACCATGGGCCAGGTTCATACCCAGCACTGTGTCGCCCGGTTGCAGCAATGCTGTGTAAACGGCAAAGTTTGCCTGGGAACCTGAATGAGGCTGAACGTTAGCGTAATCTGCGCCAAACAGTTCTTTAGCACGGTCAATGGCCAGTTGTTCTACGATATCAACGTATTCACAACCACCGTAATAACGTTTGCCAGGGTAGCCTTCAGCATATTTATTGGTTAACTGGGAACCCTGCGCCTGCATAACGCGTGGGCTGGTGTAGTTTTCGGAGGCGATCAGCTCAATGTGTTCTTCCTGACGTACTTTCTCTTGCTCCATCGCCTGCCAAAGTTCGGCATCATAATCGGCAATGTTCATTTCTCGCTTTAACATCCGCATCTCCTGACTCAGCTAACGGTAAAAAATATACTGCTTTAGGGGACCCTTGTGGGCAACGGGCAACAGTTTAAACCGATTCACAAAGGGAAGATAGAGGCTGAAGGAGGTTTTTACGCAAACGATTGGCACAGCGCCAGACAAGGCTTTCAACAAAACAATTACATGCGTAAAGAATAGGATATTTTCTCAACATGACATGCATGTTATTTCATCTTCCACCTCGCTTTGTCCAGCAAAAAATAGTCGTTTACAGCATCTCGGCTTATTTTATAAGATGTATATAAAATACATGTTATAAAATGGAGACAGTCTGATGATTGAGGCAAAAACCATCGCTATGGTGAAATCCACTATTCCAGCGGTTATGGAAACCGGCCCGGCGTTGACGGCTCATTTTTACGAACGGATGTTCCTCTATAACCCTGAACTCAAAGAAATATTCAATATGAGTAATCAACGTAATGGTGATCAGCGTGAGGCACTGTTCAATGCGATTTGTGCCTGGGCAAGCCATTTGGAAACGCCAGAAGCTCTGAGCAAAGCTGTTGAGAAAATCGCCCAAAAACATACCAGTTTCAGTATTCAGCCAGCACAATATGACATCGTTGGCTATCACTTACTGGCAACACTCAAGGAGATGCTCAACCCAAGGCAGGATGTGCTGGATGCATGGGGAAAGGCTTATCAGGCGCTGGCTGAGATATTTATTCGCCGCGAAGCGGAAATCTACCAAAACAACCTGAATAAGAAGGGTGGCTGGCAAGGTACACGCCGTTTTCGCCTTATCGCCAAAACACGAGAAAGTGAAACCATTACCAGTTTTAAATTTGCCGCTGAAGACGGTGGCTGTGTCATAGCTTACCAACCGGGTCAATATACTGCTGTATGGATCAAACCAGACGGTTTTGAACATCAGGAAATTCGCCAGTATTCCCTTACCCACCAGCCAGACGGGCAACACTACTGTATCGCCGTTAAACGAGACAATAAGGGGTTGGTTTCGCGCTGGTTGCATGATTGCGCTGAACCCGGTGATATTGTCTGCCTTGCACCACCAGCAGGGGATTTTTACCTGAATGTCACACCACAAACACCAGTAAGCTTAATTTCTGCGGGTACCGGGATGACACCATTACTCGCCATGTTAGGCTCACTGGCACAATGCGGCCACCAGGCCCAGGTTAATTGGTTCCATGCAGCGAAAAATAGCCACCAGCACGCATTTTCTAGTCTGGTAAAACATACCGGAGCACAACTTCGCCACTTTACCCAACAGATTTGGTACAGCAAGCCTGAGCCGGCAGATATTACAGAGACGAGCAGTATTAAAGCAGGCCGTATGGACCTGACCCCGTACACATCCAGCCTGAACGACCCACAAATGACCTGGTGGCTGTGCGGCCCGGTTGGGTTTATGCAGTTTATTGCCCGGCAGTTAGTGGATAACGGTGTTAACGCCGAACGTATTCACTACGAATGCTTTGGCCCACATAAAGTGCTGTAAATACAAAAGCCCTCGCTTAATGCGAGGGCTCAGAGAAATGATGATTTTGGAAACGTCAGCGCCAGCTAATTAGATTGCAGCGTCGTCTTCTTCGCCAGTACGAATACGCACTACACGCGCAACGTCAAAAACAAAAATCTTGCCATCACCAATTTTACCCGTCTGAGCAGTTTGTGTGATGGTATCGACACACATATCTACCAGGTCGTCAGTTACAACAATTTCAATTTTGACTTTAGGCAGGAAATCCACCATGTATTCTGCGCCACGGTAGAGCTCTGTGTGACCTTTCTGGCGGCCAAAACCTTTCACTTCGGTGACCGTCATCCCTGTAATGCCCACTTCAGCCAGAGCTTCACGAACATCATCTAGTTTGAACGGTTTAATAATCGCATCAATCTTTTTCATGGTGGTTCCTTAAAACGCCACGCAGGGGAGGCAACAACGAACAGCATAAGCGGGCGCTAACGGTACCACATACCGGGTAGATAGCGGTACGTAAATGCGCCAAAAAAATCATGCACCTTTGAAATCGCTGGCGTCCAATTCATGGCGGGCCAGTAACTTATAGAACTCGGTACGGTTACGCCCGGCCATACGTGCGGCTTGAGTAACGTTACCTTTGGTTATTTGCAGCAACTTACGCAAGTAATTGAGTTCGAACTGGCTGCGGGCATCTGCAAACGTCGGCAGTGCTGTATTTTCCCCTTCCAGCGCCTGGGCTACAAGTGCTTCATTAATAACCGGCGCTGCCGTCAGCGCCACGCACTGCTCAATCACATTCACCAACTGGCGCACATTACCAGGCCAGGCCGCCGCGACCAGCAATTTCATGGCTTCGGTTGAGAAACGGCGAACAAAAGGTTTATTGCGACCAGCAGCCTGACGCAGCAGGTGGTTTGCCAACAAGGGAATATCTTCAGGGCGAGCCTGTAGTGGAGGTATTTTCAGGCTGACAACATTCAGCCGATAGAACAAGTCTTCCCGGAATTCCCCTAGCTCCATCGCTTTAGGCAGGTCACGGTGTGTGGCAGAAATAATACGCACATCTACAGCGATATCGCTGTTACTGCCTAACGGGCGCACCTGGCGTTCCTGAAGCACTCGCAGTAATTTTACCTGCAATGCCAGCGGCATATCACCTATTTCATCAAGAAACAGTGACCCACCCTGTGCGGCCTGAAACAACCCTTCACGGGAACTGACTGCCCCAGTGAAAGCACCTCTGGCATGACCAAACAGTTCCGATTCGAGGAGTTGTTCAGGTAACGCACCACAATTAATAGCGACAAAAGGCTTTCCAGACCGGGGGCTGGCAGCATGGATAGCTCTGGCCAGTACTTCTTTACCGGTACCACTTTGCCCTTGAATCAGAATACTGACATCAGACTGCGCCACCATTCTGGCCTGCTCAAGCAAGCGTTGCATCAGCGGGCTACGGGTAACGATATTTTCCCGCCATGCTTCATCCACTGCGCTCCCACTCTGGGATAACGCTTCGTCAATTGCTTTGTACAGTGCTTCACGGTCAACCGGTTTCGTCAAAAAGCTAAATACGCCCTGGCGAGTAGCTGAAACAGCATCGGGGATTGATCCATGAGCAGTCAGAATGATCACAGGCATGCCAGGGCTACGTTTTTGGATCTCGCTGAATAATTGCAATCCGTCCATTTCGTCCATGCGCAGATCGCTTATCACCAGATCAATCTTCTCACGCGACAGTACCCGCAGCCCTTCCTGCCCGCTTTCTGCTGTCGAAACCTGGTAACCTTCGCTGGCAAGCCGCATTCCCAGGAGTTTCAATAGCCCCGGATCATCATCCACTAATAATAAATGTGCGTTGACCGCTAATGTCATGGTGTTTCCTCTCCATCAGAGCCTGACTGCCCTGATGCACTACCTGATGAGTGCGAAGTACCTGAATGGCCTGCACCTGTATCAGGGGTATAGACGCCACCCGCTTTACGGGTTGAAAGCTGACGCTCAATATCCGTTAAATTTTCCAGTTTACGTGTTGTTGTTTCCAGTTGCTGATGCAGGAGTTGCTGTTGTTGGCGTAACGTTTCAAGTTCCTGGTCAGTGCTATTTTTCAACTGGGCATACTGATTTTGCTGGGTTGCCAGTTTCAGAGCCAACTGCTCATTATCCCACCACATATTGAATAAAGGGACGACACTGGCGGGAATTTCTTTATGCACCAGAAATACCTGATTCAGATAACGCTGGCGCACTGTATTTTCTGGCAAAGAACGGGACAGCATAATGGCGCTTCGCAGTGTGTCATACCACCCGGACTCTGCCCAGCGGCTGGCGATAACACGGGCAGTATTCGGTTCTGTCTGACGTGCGCAAGAAATAAATGCTGCCCAGTAAAGCGGGTTTTCTGTGGCGCTTGTTTCCCTGGTACGCATTTGTAGCAAATCAGAGCAACGCATTGCCAGGTAATCAGTCAACTCGGTTTGTGGTACCGGCGGAGCTTTGAATGTTCCGGATAATGAGGTAGTTTCACTGCCTGACTGGCAACCAGCAAGCACCAGAAAGAGCCCCCCCGATAAAACCCGGTATAACATAGCCCGCAAAGAAAACCTGCGCGCGACGGCGCTACAGGTACTAAAAGGATTAGGCATTTTTTAAGTGTTCCGTCTCAACTTCCGTTTTAGCTACAGGCAACGTAATGCGAAAACAGACATCACCTTTTTTATGTTCCACTATGCTCAGTTCCCCCTGCATACGGTGTACACAGTCACGGGCAATACTGAGACCTAGCCCACTGCCTTTCACGGCACCTTTGCGTTGCTGGCGCCCCTGAAAAAAGGGTTCAAAAATCATATTCTTTTCAGAATCAGGAATGGGCGTACCGGTATTTGCTATATCAATGCTGATGTACTGACCAGAACGGGCTGAATGCAGATAAATACTACCGGATTCATTACCATAGTGCACGGCGTTGGAATAGAGATTGTCCAGTGCGGTAGTGAGTTGAGCAGGATCAGCCAGGCAGTATGGCTCATCCAGTTCAATCACGGTATGCATCATTTTTGCTCTTGCGGGCAAAGCATTAGCACTGACAACCTGGTCGATTAATACTCCCAGCTCCACTGGCAACAGTTCGATTGCACTCTCCACTATTTTCCGATTGTAATCGAGTAGTTGCTCAATCAACTTTTGTAACTGGATACTACTTGAATCCAGTATTTGCACTATGTCCTGCTGATCTGTGTTGAGCGGCCCAGCGATTTCATCGGCAAGTAATTCAGTCCCTTCTCGCAAGCTTGCCAGAGGCGTTTTTAACTCATGTGAAATATGCCGAAGAAACTCGTGGCGCTGGGATTCCAGCCAGGCCAGGCGCTCACTTAACCAGACTATGCGCTGGCTTATTACCTGGAGTTCTTTCGGCCCTTTGACACTTTCTTCACTGGAGAGAAATTGCCCTTCACCCAGCCGGTTGATCATGGCTTCTATCGCCTTTACCGGGCCGATGATAGTGCGGGTAAACAGCATCACCAGCACCAGAGTGACAATAAATAAAATTAATGCCTGCCAACCAAAATACTGCCCACGCTCAGCAATTTCTTGCTGAAGTTGCTGCCCACGAGAATAAACCATGGCTCTGGTTGCCTGAACCAGTGATGCATTGTTATCGGCAAAGATCTCCAGATTCTGTGCTGACCGTTTCTCCGGCACACTGTTGGTACATTGCAGATGTGACAGGGCATCCAGATTATCCCTCAGTTGCTGCAAAATTGTGCTATCTGGCAACCCGCTGTTCCACGCATCAAGTAAAGCCAGATAACGGCTGTGCTGTGTCTGGTACACGTTTCGCAACGTATTATCGTCTAGTACGCAAAACTGCCGGTAGCTGCGCTCCATTTCAAGAGCCAGGCTGGTCATTGCTTCACTCCGGCGGGCATCCACCAGTGTATTACGGTTGGTTTGTGCCGCCTGGTCGCTCAACGCATTCAGGCTCTGCCAGGCTTGCCAGGCCAGAACCAATAAGGGAACCAGCACTAATAAAAACGCCATAATAACCAGTTGGCGTAGTGAGCGGGGAATAAGCTGGCGGGGTAGTAGCATGGTTGTCTCACATCATCCTGAATCATTCGATGCTAACTGACACGTAAGCCAGTGAAAAGTACCAGGCAGAGAAACAACAAAGGCAGGGAATAAAAACCCTGCCTTTGTTCAAAATTCAGGCGGTGCCTAACTCAACGTTTCGCCCTGAGCCTGATAAAGCATTGCAATAATCAGTAGTTGGACGGCAGGCACCTTTTTGTGCGTCATTCGGAGTTTTATGTAGCGCGCCCAGATGGGGCTGACATAACGAGGTGAATGAGCCACTGAATAAGTATATGCACAGATCGTGCCAAGTATGAAAATAAAATGTAATCACCTGATTATTATGAGATTAACTTCAGGTCACTGGTAAACAGCAGAGTAACCATACACCTAAGACGTCGCCAAAAAGAGACACTATAAATAGAAAACAATAAATACACTAATAATCAGTAAATTAAGTGTCACCAAATAGCGACAATATAATAACCACTCTGTTGGCAAATAGAGACACACCAGCAACACAGCAAGCCAGACAGTGCCTGAAAAACAAAAAAGCCTTCCCAAAGGAAGGCTCTGTGAAATGATTATGCCTGAAACGATATCACCCCAACTGCTTACGCGCATTACGGAAAATACGCATCCAGGGGCTATCTTCTCCCCAGTTTTCCGGGTGCCAGGAGTTACTGACTGTGCGGAACACACGTTCAGGGTGCGGCATCATGATTGTCGCCCGGCCACTTTCACTGGTAACAGCTGTAATACCATTTGGTGAACCATTAGGGTTAGCAGGGTAGTTCTCAGTGACGCTGCCAGCGTTATCAATATAACGCAATGCCACAAGCCCTTTGCTTTCCAGTGCTGCCAGATGTGCAGCATCACGGACTTCCACACGGCCTTCACCATGGGAAACAGCAATAGGCATATGAGAACCAGCCATACCGTTAAGCCATAAAGACGGGCTCTGAGCCACTTCCACCAGACTGAAACGCGCTTCAAAACGATCAGAATGGTTACGTACAAAGCGTGGCCACAACTCACTGCCAGGGATTAACTCCCGCAAGTTGGACATCATCTGGCAACCGTTACAAACACCAAGAGCCAGAGTTTGTGGGCGGTGGAAAAACGCCTGGAAAGTGTCACGAACACGTTCGTTAAACAGGATGGATTTAGCCCAACCTTCCCCGGCGCCCAGTACGTCACCATAAGAGAAGCCACCGCAGGCAACCAGTGCCTGGAATGCTTCCAGATCACGCTTGCCAGACAGTAAGTCACTCATGTGTACATCGATGGCGTCAAAACCTGCGCGATGGAATGCTGCAGCCATTTCCACATGCGAGTTAACCCCTTGCTCACGCAATACTGCCACTTTCGGACGAGCACCAGTAGCAATATAAGGCGCGGCAATGTCTTCATTAATATCAAAGGTCAATGCAACATTCAGACCGGAATCCTGCTCATTGGCTTTCGCGTTATGTTCCTGGTCCGCACAATCCGGGTTATCACGCAGGCGCTGCATCTGCCAGGTTGTTTCCGCCCACCACATGCGCAGCTGAGAACGTTTTTCGCTATAAAGCGTTTCACCGTTGGCTGTCAGAGTAAAGCTGTCACCTTCAACAGCCTGGCCGAGGTAGTGAACACAGGCTTCGAGGCCGTAGCTTTTCAGGCATTGCTCAACAACAGCACGGTCAGCTTCTGCAACCTGAATAACTGCACCCAGTTCTTCAGTGAACAGTGCAGGCAATGTGTCACCCAGCCCTGAAATATCCGCCTGAATACCACAGTGCCCCGTAAAGGCCATTTCTGCCAAAGTGACCAACAAGCCACCGTCTGAACGGTCGTGGTAAGCCAATAATTTACCTTCAGCTACCAGTGCCTGCATGGCATCGTAAAAACCTTTCAGCTTAGCGGCATCACGGACATCGGCCGGTTTATCCCCCAAACCACGGTAAACCTGAGCCAGAGCGGTTGCGCCCAGAGTATTTGCCCCTTCTCCAAGGTCAACCAGATACAGTGCGTTGCCACCAGTACGCAATTGTGGTGTTACCGTGCCACGCACATCCTCCACGCGGGCAAAGGCAGAAATAACCAGTGACAACGGTGAAGTCATTTCGCGCTGTTCGCTGCCTTCCTGCCAACGGGTTTTCATTGACATGGAGTCTTTACCCACCGGAATGGTAAGCCCCAATTGTGGGCACAAGGTTTCGCCAACCGCTTTCACCGCTTCGTATAACCCGGCATCTTCGCCCGGGTGCCCGGCAGCGGCCATCCAGTTTGCCGACAATTTAATACGCTTGATATCACCAATGTGTGTGGCAGCAATGTTAGTCAGAGCTTCACCTACAGCGAGGCGAGCAGAGGCACCGAAATCCAGCAATGCAACGGGGGCACGTTCACCCATAGACATTGCTTCACCATAGTAGCTGTCCAGGCTGGCGGTGGTCACAGCACAGTTTGCCACCGGAACCTGCCACGGGCCGACCATCTGATCCCGAGCAACCATCCCAGTTACAGTACGGTCACCAATTGTGACCAGGAAAGTTTTCTCCGCAACCACGGGTAAATGCATTACGCGTTTAACCGCGTCAGCAAGATTAATTGCTGAGCAATCCAGAGCCTTACCTTCGGCTTTAAGGCGGGTTACATTACGGGTCATCTTCGGCGTTTTGCCCAGCAACACATCCAGCGGCATATCAATTGGCTGGTTATCAAAGTGCCGGTCATTCAAGGTCAGATGTTGTTCCTGAGTGGCTTCGCCAATGACCGCATAAGGGGCACGCTCACGGCGGCATAGTTCATCAAACAAGGCCAACTGTTCTGGTGCCACTGCCAGGACATAACGCTCCTGGGATTCGTTACACCACACTTCCAGCGGGCTCATACCAGGTTCATCATTCAGGATATCGCGCAGTTCAAAACGCCCGCCACGCCCACCATCACTCACCAGTTCAGGCATCGCATTCGACAAACCACCAGCGCCAACATCATGGATAAACAATATCGGGTTGTTGGAGCCCAGCTGCCAGCAACGGTCAATCACTTCCTGGCAACGGCGTTCCATTTCTGGGTTATCGCGCTGCACAGAGGCAAAATCCAAATCGGCATCAGACTGGCCGGAAGTCATGGAAGATGCAGCACCACCACCGAGGCCAATGTTCATCGCCGGGCCACCCAGCACAATCAGTTTGGCACCCGGTGGAATTTCCCCTTTCTGAACGTGATCGGCACGAATATTACCAATACCACCCGCCAGCATAATCGGCTTGTGGTAACCACGCAGTTCTTCGCCGTTGTGGCTGGTCACCCGCTCTTCATAGGTACGGAAATAACCATTCAGTGCCGGGCGGCCAAATTCGTTGTTAAATGCAGCCCCACCGAGCGGCCCTTCCAGCATAATATCCAGTGCTGAAACAATACGGTCAGGTTTACCGAAGTCTTCTTCCCACGGCTGCTCAAACCCAGGGATACGCAGGTTAGATACTGAGAACCCTACCAGGCCAGCCTTGGGTTTTGCACCACGCCCGGTGGCACCTTCATCACGAATTTCACCGCCAGAACCGGTTGCAGCGCCTGGCCATGGTGAAATAGCCGTCGGGTGGTTATGGGTTTCAACTTTCATCAGGATATGCGCTTCTTCCTGGTGAAAATCATAATGATCTGAGCCCCGCTCTGCGAAGAAACGCCCAACCGTTGAACCTTCCATAACAGCGGCGTTATCTTTATAGGCTGACAACACATGGTCTGGCGTGGTTTCAAACGTATTCTTAATCATTTTAAACAGCGATTTAGGCTGTTCTTCGCCATCAATGACCCAATCGGCATTAAAGATTTTATGGCGGCAGTGTTCTGAGTTCGCCTGGGCGAACATATACAGTTCGATATCGTTCGGGTTGCGGGCAAGCTTAGTAAATGCATCTTGCAGGTAGTCAATTTCATCTTCTGCCAGAGCAAGGCCCAGACGGATATTGGCATCAACCAGAGCCTGACGCCCCTGATTAAGAATATCGACAGACTGAACTGGTGCCGGTTCGTGGTGTGCAAACAAGCGCTCAGCATCATTCATAGTGCTGAACACCGTTTCCATCATGCGGTCATGCACTAATTCAGCAGCCTGTAGCCACTGTTGTTCAGTCAGAGTCCCCTGTAAATAGTAAGCAACGCCACGCTCCAGGCGGCTAATCTGCTCCAAAGAGCAGTTATGTGCGATATCAGTCGCTTTAGAAGACCACGGAGAAATAGTACCCGGGCGCGGGGTAACCAGAATGAGTTGCCCTTCCGGTGTGTTTTCTGTCAGGGTTGGGCCATATTTCAGCAAGCGCTGTAAGCGGGCGAGTTCATCGGCACTGAGTGGTGCTTTTAGGTCAGCAAAGTGAACATACTCGGCGTAAATATTGCTCACTGGCAGATGAGCATCCTTAAAGCGGGACAGCAGTTTGTTAATACGAAATGCCGACAATGCAGGCGAACCACGCAGAATTTCCATCATTAAATCTCTCGTCTTCGAAGGGCCAATAGACGCTTAGCCAGGTATTTCGGGGGAAAACGGGCGTCATTATAGAGAATACCAGGCGCTGACGAAACCGTTTGCGCAGAAATAAAATCCCTCATGAGCAATGACAGCTATTGTGGCAATTTGTGCGGACGGGTTGCCAACTGGCGTTTTGTTAAGCAAAATGCCGCTCAGTTCCTCACTGGATTCCACTACTGAATGACTATTGTTAGCTGACTGTTTTACACCGTAAAGATTTAACTAATTGAAAAAGTTAAAAATTAATTATCTTCTCATCGGTGTCGTAACCTTGTTGCTTGCAGTGGCATTGTGGCCCTCAATTTCCTGGTTAGGCAAAGCCGAAAATGAAATCGCCGGAATTCAGTCCCGGGGGGTTTTGCGCGTCAGCACAATCAGCTCACCACTTACCTGGAACTCCGTCAATGGCAAACCCGATGGTCTGGATTACCAACTTGCCAGTGCGTTTGCCCATTACCTGGGTGTTAAGCTTGAAGTCACCGTTCGCCAGAACGTGAATCAACTGTTTGATGACCTGGACAGTGGTAAAGCAGATATTCTTGCCGCCGGGCTTATTTACAGCCCACAGCGCACTAAAAATTACCAGGCCGGGCCAACCTACTATTCAGTTTCACAGCAAATGGTTTATCGCATAGGCAGCCCTCATCCGCGTTCTTTGGGGGGAGTAAAACCGGGCGAACTGGTGCTTTCTCCGGGACAGGCGGTAATTGATGACTTAAAAAAACTAAAAGAAACCCGTTACCCAGACCTGACCTGGCAAACCGATGCCAAACACAACATGACAACGCTCATGCAGCAAGTGGTTGAAGGCAAAATTAACTTCACTATTGCTGATTCAGTTGCAATCAGTGTATTTCAGCGGGTCCACCCACAATTAGCGATTGTGCAAGATGTGACAGACGAACAACCCGTCACCTGGTTTAGCCGCAAAGAGGATGACGGCAGCCTTCCTGCTGCAATGTTAGATTTCTTTAACCGTATGGGAGAAAACGGCACTCTCGCTCGTCTTGAAGAAAAATATCTGGGCCACGTCGGTGATTTCGATTATGTCGATACACGGACATTTCTGCGCGCTATTGATAACGTATTGCCAGATTTGCGCCCGCTATTTGAGAAATATGCAACCAGTATGAACTGGGAGTTACTGGCCGCGATTTCTTACCAGGAATCTCACTGGGATCCACTGGCAACTTCGCCAACAGGTGTTCGTGGGCTAATGATGCTAACCCGGAATACAGCACAAAGTCTGGGTCTTTCAGACCGGTTAGACCCGGAGCAAAGTATCAGTGGTGGTGCTCGTTACCTGAATAAATTGATGGACAAAATTCCACAAACTATTCCGGAAGATGAACGCATTTGGTTTGCGCTGGCAGCTTATAATATGGGGTATGCACATATGATGGATGCCAGAGCGCTTACATCCCGCCAAAAAAGCAACCCGGATAGCTGGTCTGATGTTAAGCAGCGCCTGCCACTGCTTAGCCAGAAGCGCTATTACAGTAAAACGACTTATGGCTATGCGCGTGGTAATGAAGCTTATAAGTATGTTGAAAATATCCGGCGTTATCAGTTAAGCCTTGCCGGATATTTGCGCGAAAAAGAGAAAATGGCAGAAAAAGAACAGGACAAAACACAACTGGCAGAAGTCATGCCTGATATGCGGATGCGCTGATAATTATTGGCTTCCTGGCTGTTGTTTAGTTACCTGCCTGGATGCCTGCTTATTCGCCTTGTGCATTTGGCGACGCATACGGAAAAAGTCACTCAGTAACCCGGCGCACTCTTGTGCCAGAATACCACCTGTAACAGCGACTCTATGATTCATGCCCGGATGCCCCAGCACATCCATCAGCGAGCCAGCCGCCCCGGTTTTTTCATCACTGGCGCCATAGACCAGCTGCCCTATCCGGCTATGCACCATAGCGCCTGCACACATCACACAGGGTTCCAGCGTAACGTATAGCGTGGTTTCCAACAGGCGGTAGTTTTGCAGTATTAAGCCGCCCTGGCGCAGGGCCATCATTTCAGCATGTGCAGTTGGGTCATGATGGCCGATAGGCCGGTTCCAGCCCTCGCCGATGACCTGCCCCTGATGAACCAGAACTGCACCAACCGGAACTTCGCCTTCATCCCAAGCCCGCTGAGCCAGAGTGAGTGCATGGCGCATCCAGCGAATATGGTCAGTTTCACTTCCGGTCACAACAATCTCCAACTAACAGAAAAATGGTTCGCGTTACAGGCAGCACCTTAAAGTAAGGTTAGAAGGTGTCACCGTGATTCAGCCCGATACCAGCTCAGGGAAACATCAAGAGACTGGACCGCGAGTTAGATTAACAAAACGCCGCGCATTATACACAGACGTGGAATAAGAGAAAGAGTACAGACTCAGCGCCATTGCTCTAATTCACCGCCAGGAGTAACTCGCCAGCGATGCTGGCACAAAGCCAGCAAAGGGTTATCCTGAACGCTGTCACTGTAACCACTGTATAACGCTAATGGCTTACCAATGCGCAACCCAAGCTGCACTACTTTCTCTTGACCAAAACAGCGCCGGGACAAACACCATGCACCACGTCCCCGAGTTATCTCACTGCCTATCAAGTTAACTGATGAGAACCAAGGGGTTTGCCCATAAACTTTGCGCACCAGGGTTTCCGGAGAGCCGGTGATTAACCAGATATCGACATCGCCCTGGCAGGCATAGTCCTCAAGCCTTGCCTGAACCTGTTTGAATACTGTAGCCCGCTTGCGGAACGTTTGTGTGAACTGTTGTTCCAGCGCTAACAACCGCGACTGCCTGCGCCCGAAGGTTAAACTCCATAGCAGCAAGCTTACAGGCCAGCGCACAGCCCGCCCCTGCAGCAAAAACCCCGCAGCTACCAGCGGCAACACCGCTAATAATAAAAGAGCATTTAATGGCTGTTGGCGCAGTAAAAAAAACATGAACTCACCGAATAGATCTTCCCGGTGCAATGTGCCATCCAGATCAAAAAATACAATGCGGCGCGCTGAGGATTCAGGTGTTACTGGTCGCTTGTCTCTATCAGGTTTTATCATTCAGCGCCTCACGCAAAAAACCGTTGTGACGATCCAGCCTGGCTTTTGCCGTTGATGCATCAAGACCAGAAAGCGCCATCAGGATAGCGGGTTTCGCTTCATATCCTGTTTGCTCCAGTAAGGCTTTTGCCGATTCATAACTCAGGCCTGTCGCTTCGCTAACAATTCGGCATGTACGATCCACCAGTTTCACGTTGGTGGCTTTCACATCCACCATTAAATTTTGCCAAACTTTGCCAAACCGCACCATTGCACCGGTGGAGATCATGTTCAGTACCAGTTTTTGCGCAGTACCTGATTTCAGACGGGTTGAACCCGTTAGTGCTTCAGGCCCGACAACAGGCGAGATAGCAATATCTGCCACCTGCGCAATAGGGGAATCCGGGTTGCATGAAATTGCCACCGCGCAGCATCCTATACTACGAGCATATTTCAGGCCGCCAATCACGTAAGGCGTACGGCCTGAAGCCGCCAGCCCGATCACGATATCGTTTGCAACCAGATTAAGGTTTTTAAGATCAGTTGCACCTAATTCTGGGGAGTCTTCGGCACCTTCTACTGCTTTCAGTAAAGCCGATGGCCCGCCTGCTATCAGGCCTATAACCAGCCCGTGAGGTACGCCAAAGGTTGGAGGGCATTCAGATGCATCCAGAACCCCCAAACGCCCACTTGTCCCTGCCCCCATATAGATAATTCGCCCACCTGATTTCAGCGTTGTGGCCGCAGCATCAACCGCTTTCGCCACATCTGGCAATGTTTGCCGGACTGCCGTGGCAACACGTTCATCCTGTTGATTAAAGCGTGTCACCATTTCCAGTGTAGAGATCGCGTCTAAATCCATGGTTTCGGGGTTGCGGCTTTCTGATACCAGGGCGCCAAGATTCATTTCTTTACCTCAGAATATTTAATTCACAACAATCGCGTTATAATGGAATATTAAATTCATTTCTGCGAGATTAATGGCCGCATGCTAACCAACTGGCCCGCATACTGACAAATGGAATGACCATGAATTGCCTGATTCGCATTCGCCAACGTTACCCGATACTGGCTCAGAGTGACCGCAAACTTGCTGATTTTATACTGGCTAACCCTGATCATGCCCGCCATTTAAGCTCACAGCAACTGGCGCAGGAATCAGGTGTAAGCCAGTCGAGCGTAGTGAAGTTTGCTCAGAAATTGGGGTATAAAGGTTTCCCTGCACTCAAACTGGCAATAAGTGATGCACTTGCCAATTCGCCAAACCCGCATTCAGTACCGGTTCATAACCAGATTCTGGGCGATGACCCTTTACGGCTGGTCGGGGAAAAGCTGATTAAAGACAATGTTGCAGCGATGCATGCTTCGCTGGATGTTAATACAGAAGAAAAGCTGGCCAGCAGCGTAACTTTGTTGCGTAATGCGCGGCAAATCATTCTTACCGGTATTGGTGCCTCGGGATTAGTGGCACAAAATCTGGCATGGAAACTAATGAAGATAGGCTTGCGGGCTTCTCCGGTTTTAGACCCCCATGCGTTATTATCCAGCATACAGGCAATGAACCAGGAAGATGTATTTCTGGCTATCTCCTACACAGGAGAACGACGAGAAATTAATCTTGCCGCCGATGAAGCTTTGCGAGTAGGCGCGAAAGTTTTGGCGATTACTGGTTTTACCCCCAATAGCCTGCAACAACGCGCTACACACTGCCTGTACACCATTGCCGAAGAACAGGCGACACGCAGTGCATCGATATCCGCAAATTCAGCTCAAATGATGCTGGCGGATCTATTATTTATGGGATTAGTGCAACAGGATCTCGATAATGCGCCTAATCGTATCCGCCACAGCGAGGAACTGGTAAAAAAACTCAGTTAAAGCGTATAATGCCAGCCCATTTTTTCCGCGTTACCGAGATTGCGACATGGCCCTACTGATCACCAAAAAATGTATTAACTGCGATATGTGTGAGCCAGAGTGCCCAAACCAGGCAATCTCTATGGGCGCAGACATTTACCAGATTGATGCAGACCGGTGCACGGAGTGTATTGGTCACTACGAAACCCCCACCTGTCAGAAGGTGTGCCCCATCCCCAATACGATTATTACGGACCCGGCACACCAGGAAAGTGAAGAGCAGTTATGGGATAAGTTCGTTCTGCTGCATCATGCGGATAAAATTTAACGCTCAAATATCACTGAAGCGCAGGCGTAATGGCGTTCGTCAGCAATAGTGACATGCATAAAGCTCACCCCCAGCTTTTCAGCCAGCACTGCCGCCTCTCCGTGTAAGCACAGCTGTGGTTTGCCAAGCGCATCGTTGACTACCTCAAACTGCTCAAATGCAAGACCGTTACGAATACCTGTTCCCATTGCTTTTGATGCAGCTTCTTTCACTGCAAAACGCTTTGCCAGAAAGCGGGCTGGCTGCTGATGAGCGGCAAAGAGTTTCCATTCGTTTTCATGAAGAATACGCTTTGCAAAACGCTCACCAGTTCGCGCCATCACGGCCTCGATACGCGCAATTTCAACAATATCCGTACCAATACCGACAATAGCCATTAACCACGAGCTTCCAGCATCAGGCGTTTCATTTCACTGACTGCCTCTTTCAAACCAGACATCACTGCACGGCCAATGATTGCATGGCCAATGTTCAGTTCATGCATTTCAGGAATAGCCGCTATCGCCTGCACATTGTGATAAGTCAGCCCGTGGCCGGCATTCACTTTCAGGCCTTTGCTTGCTGCGTACTGAGCGGCTTCTTGAATACGAGCCAATTCTTTTGCCTGAGTGGTTTCATCTTGTGCATCAGCATAGCAGCCGGTGTGCAGTTCAATATAAGGCGCACCAGCGGCAACAGCCGCGTCAATTTGGGTATGTTCCGGGTCGATAAACAAAGAAACCTGAATACCCGCAGCAGCCAGGCGCTTGCAGGCATCAGCGAGTTTTTCAGGCTGCCCTGCGACATCCAGGCCACCTTCAGTCGTCACTTCCTGGCGTTTTTCCGGCACAAGGCAGCAAAAATGCGGGCGGGTTTCACAGGCAATGCCAACCATCTCTTCTGTTACCGCCATTTCGAGATTCATTCGGGTATGCAGTGTCTGGCGTAAAATACGCACATCACGGTCTGTTATGTGGCGTCGATCTTCACGCAAATGCACCGTAATACCATCAGCTCCTGCCTGCTCAGCAATAAATGCGGCCTGAACCGGGTCTGGGTACGCGGTACCGCGTGCATTACGCAACGTTGCAATATGATCAATGTTAACGCCTAACAGCAAATCAGCCATGACAGCTCTCCGTTTTGAATACGATATTAATGGAGTGTACACCGCACAACGAAAGCCTGGCTACGTTCGGTTAGTGTTCACCACCACCATCAGGAGTAAGCGGTGTTTTTTTCGGCAGGAATTGGCGGAAAAGCTCACGGCTCTTCAGGGGTTTGCCACCTAAATAGGGTTTGAGTGCGATGCGGGTAAACCGTTTGGCTGCACGAAGTGTATCGGCATCGGGAAAATCGCGGCTGGCCAGCGCTCTAAGTTGCCGACCAGTAAAACTGGTATTATCGACAACCAGGCTGGCAATAAAGCCTTTTTCCTCACGGTAGCGATAAGTCATGGTGTCATCCACCTCGGCACCAGAACCCGCACAGTGCAGAAAATCAACGCCGTAACCCAAACAAGATAGCAACGCCAGTTCAAACTGGCGTAATGCAGGCTCTGGCGACCCGGTAACACCTGCCAAATGCTGAACACAGTGCAAATAATCGAAAAAAAGCGCGGAATAGCGGGTCTCTTGTTCAAGTACCCGTGAAAGCAGCTCATTGATATACAGACCGCTGTACAGTGCAATGCCGGTAAGAGGTAATGCCAGTGAGACGGCTTCAGCACTGCGCAGGGTTTTCACCTCACCACGCCCGCCCCAGCGAACCAGAAGTGGTGTGAAAGGCTGTAATGTACCTTTAAGGTGGGAACGGCGGGAGCGGGCACCTTTCGCAATCACGCGTATGCGCCCTTGTTCTTCTGTGAACAAATCAAGAAGAAGGCTGGTTTCGCTCCAGGGGCGACCATGCAAAACAAAAGCCCGCTGCCAGCCTTCCACAATATCAAGCCTCAGAGATCATCGACATAACCCAGGCTACGTAACGCCCGTTCGTCATCAGCCCAGCCTGATTTAACTTTCACCCACAGTTCAAGATGCACTTTGGCTTCGAACATGTCTTCCATGTCTTTGCGGGCTTCAATACCAATTGTTTTTATTTTGGCACCTTTGTTGCCAATAACCATTTTTTTCTGGCCTTCTCTCTCCACCAGAATCAGGCCATTGATATCGTATCCACCACGTTCGTTAGTAACAAAACGCTCAATTTCAACAGTGACGGAATACGGTAATTCAGCCCCCAGGAAACGCATCAGTTTTTCACGAATAATTTCCGAAGCCATAAAGCGCTGTGAGCGATCCGTAATATAGTCTTCCGGGAAATGGTGAATAGCTTCCGGCAGGTGTTTACGGACAATACTCGCGATGGTGTCAACATTAGTACCGTCTTCTGCGGAAATCGGCACAATATCAAGGAAATTCATTTGCTGGCCAAGGAACTGTAAGTGGGGTAACAGGTCGGCTTTGTCTGCCACGTTATCCACTTTATTCACAGCCAGGATGACCGGTGCTTTACCATCTTTTAGCTTGTTGAGCACCATTTCGTCATCTGGCGTCCAGCGGGTGCCTTCAACGACGAAAATGACCAGTTCAACATCACCAATCGAGCTACTTGCAGCACGGTTCATCAGGCGGTTAATCGCCCGTTTCTCTTCCATATGTAAGCCTGGAGTATCGACATAAATTGCCTGATACGGGCCTTCGGTATGGATGCCGACGATACGGTGACGTGTCGTCTGCGCTTTGCGCGAGGTGATGGAAATCTTTTGCCCCAGCAGTTTGTTCAACAACGTGGATTTACCCACGTTCGGACGCCCTACTATTGCAATAAACCCGCAGTAAGTATTTTCTTCGCTCATTCCAGCTCCAGCTGTTTTAGCGCCTGTTCAGCGGCTGCCTGCTCCGCTTTGCGGCGGCTGGAACCAGTGCCAACCACGGGTTCGTTCAGGCCACTAACCTGGCAGTGAATCGTGAATTCCTGGTCATGGGCTTCGCCCCGTACCTGAACAACCAGATAACCAGGCAACGGTAAATGACGCCCTTGCAGAAATTCTTGTAAACGCGTTTTCGGATCTTTTTGCTTATCGCCCGGGCTTATTTCGTCCAGGCGCGTTTGATACCAACTGAGGATCAAACGTTCAACCGTCTGAATATCACTATCGAGAAAAACACCGCCAATCAGTGCTTCAACCGTGTCCGCCAGAATAGATTCCCGACGGAATCCCCCACTTTTCAATTCACCCGGCCCCAAACGCAGGCATTCACCCAGTTCAAATTCACGAGCAATTTCCGCCAGAGTATTACCACGCACCAACGTGGCACGCATACGGCTCATATCCCCTTCGTCCACCCGAGGAAAACGGTGATAGAGCGCATTAGCAATAACATAGCTAAGAATAGAATCACCAAGAAATTCCAGACGTTCATTATGCTTGCTACTGGCACTACGGTGAGTTAATGCCTGCTGCAAAAGATCCTGATGATGAAAAGTGTAGCCCAGCTTCCGCTGAAGCCGATTAATTAAGATGGGGTTCATGTGATACCAATTAATGAATGCGTCAACAATTCAGCACACGGAACAGAGCTGATTTCCAAACCTGTTTCGTGTGCTGTGGCTCCCATTTAAGAGAGCCAACCTAAAAACTCGGGGGGATATTCTATACACAACGACAAGGGATGTCGTTATCTGATTAACCTTTTAATTAATGAATACCACCGATTCGGCTAAATCTAACGCCAGTAGGCCACTCACCTTCCTGTTTTTCGAAACTCATCCAAATTGCAGTGGCTTTGCCTACCAAATTAGCCTCAGGAACAAACCCCCAATAACGGCTGTCTGCGCTGTTATCACGGTTGTCACCCATCATGAAATATTCACCCGGTGGCACAACCCAGGTAGCAAGTGGTTGACCCGGTTGCTGGTAATACATTCCCAGTTGATCCTGAGCAATAGGCACGGTGAGAATACGATGTGTCACACTCCCCAGGCTCTCTTTACGTTCAGCCAGGCGAATACCACCATCTTTTGTTTGATTTTGAGGCAGTTGCCAGAAACCACTTGAAGCTTCACCACCCGTGGTCCGCTCAAATGTCTGAACGAAATCACTGGCTTCAACATTGGAATAAGTAATCGGCAACGCACTGCCGCATGCCTGGCCTGAACTGCAATTCGGCTGAATAGTCAGTTCCTTGGTTGAGGGATCATAAGTAATGCGATCACCGGGCAAGCCAATAACACGTTTAATGTAATCAAGGCTTGGATCTTTGGGATATTTAAATACAGCAATATCACCACGTTTAGGGTGCCCAGTTTCAATCAGTGTTTTTTGGAAAATAGGATCTTTAATGCCATAAGCGAATTTTTCAACCAGAATAAAATCGCCTATCAGCAACGTCGGCATCATAGAACCCGATGGTATTTGAAAGGGTTCGAAGATAAATGAACGGACAATCAAAACAATGGCAAGAACCGGAAAAATTGATGCGCCGGTTTCCATCCAGCCAGGCTTAGGCCCAACTTTTTTCAATGTTTTCGCATCAAGTGCACCGTCTGTGGCCGCCTGTGCGGCGGCCTGCTTCTCACGTCGTTTTGGTGCAAAGATAAACTTGTCAATGCACCATAATACGCCCGTCACCAGTGTTGCAATGACAAGGACCAGGGCAAACATATTTGCCATGCCAACTCCTTATTATTTGCTATCTTTACCCACATGCAAAATTGCAAGGAAGGCTTCCTGAGGCAGTTCTACGTTACCGATCTGCTTCATGCGTTTTTTACCTTCTTTCTGTTTCTGCAACAGTTTCTTCTTACGGCTGACATCGCCACCATAGCATTTTGCCAGTACGTTTTTACGCAACTGTTTCACCGTAGAACGGGCAATAATGTGGTTACCAATCGCGGCCTGAATTGCAATGTCAAATTGCTGGCGCGGAATCAAATCTTTCATTTTCTCAACCAGTTCACGACCACGATAAGGTGCGTTATCCCGGTGAGTAATGATAGCCAGTGCATCCACGCGCTCACTATTGATTAATACATCTACACGCACCATGTCGGAAGCCTGGAAACGTTTGAAGTTGTAATCAAGAGAAGCATAACCACGCGAGGTTGACTTCAGACGATCAAAGAAATCCAAAACCACTTCGGCCATTGGAATTTCGTAAGTCAGCGCGACCTGGTTGCCGTGGTAGACCATGTTCGTCTGTACACCACGTTTCTCGATACACAGTGTAATCACGTTACCCAAGTATTCCTGCGGCAGAAGCATGTTACATTCCGCAATAGGTTCGCGTAATTCTGCAATATTATTGATAGCGGGTAATTTGGAAGGGCTGTCAACATACAGCTCTTCACCTGCCGTGGTTTCAATTTGATAAACCACGGTTGGAGCTGTTGTTATCAGGTCCAGATCGTATTCACGTTCCAGGCGCTCCTGGATAATCTCCATATGGAGCAGGCCAAGGAAGCCGCAGCGGAAACCAAAGCCCAGCGCAGTGGAAGTTTCCGGTTCATAGAATAAAGACGCATCATTTAAACTGAGTTTACCCAAGGCATCGCGGAACGCTTCATAGTCATCGGAACTGACCGGGAATAACCCTGCATATACCTGTGGTTTCACTTTTTTGAAACCTGGCAGAGCTTTGTCCGCGGGTGCTCGAGCAAGAGTAAGCGTATCGCCCACTGGCGCGCCATGAATATCTTTGATGGCGCAGACTAACCAACCTACTTCACCACAATTAAGAACATCACGATCTATTTGTTTCGGTGTAAATATACCCAAGCGGTCTGCATTGTATGCCTGCCCAGTGCTCATCACTTTGACTTTATCGCCTTTACGCAGGCTACCGTTTTTAATACGAATCAAAGAGACAACACCCAGGTAATTATCGAACCATGAGTCGATAATCAGAGCCTGCAATGGTGCTTCCGGGCTGCCTTCAGGCGCCGGGATATCCCGAACCAGTCGTTCCAGCACTTCAGGCACACCAACACCTGTTTTGGCTGAACAGCGCACGGCATCAGCAGCATCAATACCCACAATGTCTTCAATTTCTTCTGCGACACGCTCAGGGTCTGCTGCAGGTAAGTCAATTTTGTTCAGTACTGGCACCACTTCAAGATTCATCTCGATAGCGGTATAGCAGTTCGCCAGGGTCTGGGCTTCAACCCCTTGACCTGCATCCACCACCAGCAATGCACCTTCACAAGCCGCCAGGGAACGTGAAACTTCGTAGGAGAAGTCAACGTGGCCTGGGGTATCAATAAAGTTTAACTGGTAGACCTGGCCATCAGTTGCTTTGTAGTCGAGAGTAACGCTTTGCGCTTTGATGGTAATACCGCGCTCACGCTCAAGATCCATGGAATCCAGCACCTGTGCGGCCATTTCCCGGTCACTCAAACCGCCACAAATCTGGATAATTCGGTCCGACAGGGTCGACTTACCGTGGTCGATATGTGCGATGATAGAAAAGTTGCGTATGTTCTTCATATTTGGAGATTTATGCCTTTCAAATCCTGGGAGGCTCCGCGCTACGCGCAGTATAAGCCTGATATCTATATGGCCGACTGGTGCCTGAAACGCTGCATTCTACACTACAACCAGAAAGCGAGGAAATGCTCATGCACTCCTACACCGCGGTTGACTAATTTATTGAGAGACAGCAGCAGGCGCCAATCGTTTTTTGAAGGAATTACCTGGAAGCAGCGGGAGAGGAATCAACAGTACGCCAGGTGCCGGGGGGCAACCCAATGCTCAAAATAACTGGGTTCATTGAAGCACGAGCACTCAGGCGGGAAGCAGCCCAACGCGCAACACAAAACCCAAGCAGACCACCAACCACAGCCCCCATACCCGTCCAGAGGTTACTGGCAAAAACACCCTGACAAATACCGGACACGATAAACAGGCCAATAAGTGGCACCATATAAACCAACAATGCCGAACCCAGCAAACTACTTTCAGCAATACCCAGTTCAACTTTCTGCCCGGCACTGAGCGGCTCTTTTGAGTAAACCGAAATTTGGTGTACCGTTTCTGGCCCCAGTTTGTTTAATACCCGGCTACCACAACCTTTGCGAGATGAGCACTGGCTACAGCCACTTTGCACATCGCACTGCACTGTCGCAGTGCCATCTTGCCAGGAAATCACGGTTGCCCACTCTTTGATCATTGTGTTGCCTTGAATTTTACGCTGTCTGCAATACGTTTTGCCGTTTGTGGCGGTAACTCACCTACGACAGTAATTTCCATGCTATTCCGCACTTCACTGCTTACTGTACGACGACCAGTGCGTAATACTTGATCTCCTGTAACGCCTTCAGCACGGTTAATATTAATCGAAAAACTAAACAAACCATCAGAATAAAGGCGTGACTCTACAGGAACATCAAGAGTTGGTATCGGACGCTTACTACTGGACACTTCAGTAAAACCCTGTGGCAGCCAGGTAGGTGCCCAAGAGAAGTTATTTTTTTCCGTATCAGGAATGGAAAGTAGTGGCGGCAAACTGGCTTTTTCCAGTTTTTTAATTTTTTCCGGCACTTGTGGCTCTACGCTAAAGGAGATAACCCGAAACTGTTCAAGCGTTTCACCATCACGGTCTAGTAAGTCAACCCGCAGAGGAAGGTGTGTTTCACTGTCCAGCCAGACAATATAGCTATAGCGCGTGCCATCGCGGGCAACAATACGCACCACTTCGCACAGCCTGTCTGCTACACGCGTGCGGCCTACCGGAATAAAATCATAATAGGGAGCCAAACGTTTGAAATCGCTATACACCAGAGAAGGTAACGAATCGACAATATAATCGCCATTAAGCGTGAAAGGATCCAGGCCAGGCTCAAAATAGCTGATTTCATTGCCGCGCTGAACGACTTCGCGACGAGGGCCATCCATCTGAAGGAGTTGAGCCAGAGTTTCATTGTTCAGCCGGGCATGGGAATAACGCAGCGATTCCACACCCTGTTTATTGATGCTGATAAAAGAAAGCTCATAGTTCAGAGACTGACTGGCCTGGTTCATTTCCTGCAACAACGCCCCGGGCGATGTAGTATCTGCCGAGGCGTTATGCGTAAAAAAAACACTACCAGCCAGTAAAGAGACAACACACAAAAGCTGCTTCATTACTGCGATTGCGTTCCTAAAGTTTGATTGCCGGGAACTTCAATTCCCGCCTGCTTGGTTTGCGCCTGTTCAAATTGCAGTTTCTCTGCGTGCAACCGGCGCTGCAGTTCGTAGTCCTGCAGCATGGCATTAATCCGACGACGCTGTTCCTGCATTTGTTGCTGGCCACCATCCACACTCATGCTGTCAGATGGCACACCAAGGCTAACCGGGCTGGCTTTCCCCATCATGGGTAAGGTATTGAACACCGGAGTTTCAGGCTGAGCAACAGAATCCGCTGCTCTGCCACCGGTATTATATTGCTGCACGCCGACTATCACGGCAAGCGATACACACGCGGCAACACCAATTTGAGTAAGCTGGCTTGCCCAGGGGCGAAGCTTTTTCCAAAATGGCATTTTTTGCCATTGGTGAGGCGTTGGCTGAGATTCTGTAATAAGAGGCGACGGATTACGTGCGGGCTCTTTTTCTATGGCTTCCATAACACGGGCGGAAATATCAAAATCCAGGACTGGTCCTGTATCGCCACGAAGAGTGTCACGGATAAGGTGATAGCTTTCCCACGTCTGCAGCAATGATTTATCGCGCGATAACTCGCTGATAGTTTCATTGTCCAGAGTTTCACCATCCATAAGAGCGGAAAGTTTTTCTTTCTGCATGCCTAGATACCTTTTTCCAGTATGCCGCTATCGTCAACGCCGGATAAGCGGTTGAACTTTATTATCAATTGCTTCCCTGGCCCGGAAGATACGTGAACGAACCGTACCGACAGGGCAGTCCATGATGGCTGCTATTTCTTCATAGCTCATCCCTTCGATCTCACGCAATGTAATAGCCATGCGCAAATCTTCCGGGAGGGACTCAATCGTCCGGAAAACAATTTGTCTCAGTTCCTCAGACAACATTAAGTTCTCAGGGTTCGAAATTTCTTTTAATGCCCCACCCGTTTCGAAATTTTCAGCATCATTTGCATCAACATCACTGGATGGTGGGCGACGCCCCTGAGCAACCAAATAATTTTTCGCGGTATTCACCGCAATACGATATAGCCAGGTATAAAAAGCACTTTCACCCCGGAAAGAATCCAGTGCGCGATATGCTTTGATGAAAGATTCCTGAACCACATCAGGTACATCACCTGAAGGAACATAACGGGAAACCAGACTCGCAACCTTATGCTGGTAGCGAACAACCAGTAAGTTGAATGATTTTTGATCTCCCTTCTGGACCCGTTCGACAAGAACCTGATCCGCTAACTGCTCGCTCATCCGAGGTAATTTCTCCCCAAACCCAAATTTCCACGCGTAACCAAACTGCCACTCTGTCTTCGCACAATGAGCAAGTACCAGCTAAGACACGCAGAAACAACCAGAGTTCCATTACGCTATTGTTTTTGTTCATTGATTACGGACAAATATCATTTTCATTCTTTTTTGCCGCAGCTAAACACAAATTCTGGCAACAGAAATTTGCGTTCAAGTTTGTGCAGGGTATCTCATGCATCATGTTTTTTCACCTCAAAATCACAGACTAAGGACAAGCCTCGCAAATATTTACTTAAGTTTGCGCTTTATCCCGACCTGCGCCGCTTAAGCTGTTTAGTCTTTGCTACGAAAATAAAAAAATTGTGCATTTTTTCGCAACCTGGTGCTATGCTCAGCTAATCTTGTTTAGTAAATTAAACACAACATCATGACAACTTCATCTGATTATATTAGTGACGTACTGATTATAGGGAGTGGAGCTGCTGGCTTGTCTTTGGCGTTACGCCTTGCCAGTAACCACAAGGTGATTGTACTGAGTAAAGGCCCTATCAGCGAAGGCTCTACCTTTTATGCACAAGGCGGAATTGCCGCTGTTTTTGATGAGACAGACAGTGTTACAGCGCATGTGGAAGATACGCTGGTAGCCGGAGCAGGCATTTGTGAACAGAGTGCCGTTGAGTTTGTTGCCAGCAATGCCCGTCATTGTGTGCAGTGGCTGATAGACCAAGGGGTAATGTTCGATACTGAAACTCAGCCCAACGGTGAAGCAGGCTATCACCTGACTCGTGAGGGAGGGCACAGTCATCGCCGAATCCTTCACTCTGCCGATACTACGGGGAAAGCGGTTGAAACCACGCTGGTCAGCCAGGCGTTGAGTCACCCCAATATTCAGGTTCTCGAACGGTTTAATGCCGTCGACCTGATTATTTCAGACAAAATTGGGTTATCCGGAACCCGACGCGTGGTCGGTGCCTGGATTTGGAACCGAGAAAAAGAAAAAGTAGAGACCTGTAAAGCCCGTTCTGTTGTGCTGGCAACCGGTGGAGCATCAAAGGTCTACCAGTATACGACAAACCCGGACATTGCTTCTGGAGATGGTGTTGCCATGGCATGGCGAGCCGGTTGCCGGGTGGCTAATCTTGAGTTTAATCAATTCCACCCGACTGCGTTATTCCACCCACAGGCACGTAATTTCTTGTTAACTGAAGCACTCCGTGGCGAAGGTGCACACCTGACTCGCCCGGATGGTTCCCGCTTCATGCCTGAGATAGATGAGCGTGCAGAACTGGCTCCAAGGGATGTGGTTGCCAGAGCCATTGACCATGAAATGAAACGCCTTGGCGCGGATTGTATGTACCTCAATATCAGCCACAAACCCGCGCCTTTTATCCGCCAGCACTTCCCCATGATTTACGAAAAACTGTTAGAACTGGGTATTGATTTAACTACTGATCCCGTACCTGTAGTTCCAGCCGCACATTATACCTGTGGTGGTGTAATGATTGATGAGCATGGGAGAACAGACATTGACGGGCTGTATGCCATTGGAGAAGTAAGCTATACCGGGCTGCATGGCGCCAACCGTATGGCGTCTAACTCATTACTGGAATGTCTGGTGTATGGCTGGTCTGCTGCTGAAGATATCAACAAACGCCTTCCGGCCATCAGGCATGTTCAGAAACTGCCTGTCTGGGATGAAAGCCGCGTCGATGATGCTGATGAACGTGTTGTCATTCAGCATAACTGGCATGAGCTTCGTTTGTTGATGTGGGATTACGTAGGTATTGTTCGTACCACTAAACGCCTGGAGCGGGCATTACGGCGTATTACAATGCTGCAGCAAGAAATTCATGAATATTACGCCAATTTCCGCGTTTCCAATAATTTGCTGGAACTGCGTAACCTGGTTCAGGTTGCTGAGTTAATTGTCCGCTGCGCACTGATGCGTAAAGAGAGCCGTGGTCTGCACTATACGCTGGATTACCCAGACACATTACCTGAATCCGGGCCGAGCATTCTCTCGCCCACCAGCTACATAAATAAATAGAAGTCCTGGGTCAGGCCGGTGTATGCTTCTGAGTAATGCTGGTCTGGCCCGCGGATAACAATTCGTTCCGCAAAGAATTCCCCTGAGGTTGGAGACAAACCGAGTAACACGCGGTGTGGCGGCTTCGCTTCATGCTCAGTGATATCTGCACGAAAACGACAATACCAGCCTTGCTGTTCTGCCTGCGATACAAAAACCTGCCCTATCGATTCTGGCAACACCACACAAAAAAAACCCTGCTCAGTGATGCGTTCAGCTGCACATTGTAGAAGAGAGCCATGATCAAGTTGCGTAGTATAACGGGCACCTTCCCGCTGAGGTGTGGCACAGGATACACCTTTGTCAAAGTACGGCGGGTTGCTAACAATGAGTTCATAACGCTCAGAATGCTGCAAATGCCACTGTTTGATATCCGCCTGATGAACTGTAATTTTATCGGCCCATGGCGAGGCAGCTACATTTTCCCCAGCCTGAATTGCTGCGGCGCTATCAAGCTCAACAGCATCAATGAACGCATTGCCATGGGTGCGCTGAGCAAGCATCAATGCCAGCAAGCCACTACCCGTACCAATATCCAGGATACGTTTTACACCGGCCACCGGTGCCCAGGCCCCCAGAAGTACACCATCGGTTCCGACTTTCATCGCGCAACGATCATGAGCCACAAAAAACTGTTTGAAGGTAAAACCACCCCGACGAAGTACTGCTTTATGCCCGGTCATACTTGCCACCTTTACATGAAACCGTTGTAGCATAGGAGAAAGGGCGTTAAGGGAAAAGGGGTTCATGATATTAGAGATGAACATATTAGCCTAAACGTCTATAATCGCCCCCCCACTCAGAGGTAGATGATGACTGTAACCACTTTTTCCGAACTCGAACTTGATGAAAGCCTACTGGATGCACTTCAGGATAAAGGCTTTACTCGCCCAACGGCTATTCAGGCTGAAGCTATTCCTCCTGCACTGGAGGGGCGCGATATTCTGGGCTCCGCACCAACCGGAACCGGGAAGACTGCGGCTTACTTATTGCCGGTGATGCAACATCTGCTCGATTTTCCGCGTAAAAAGTCAGGGCCTCCTCGGGTATTGATCCTTACTCCGACTCGCGAGCTGGCAATGCAAGTTGCAGAGCATGCCAAAGAGCTGGCAGCCCATACTAAGCTGGATATTGCCACCATTACTGGCGGTGTTGCTTACATGAACCATGCTGAAGTATTCAGCGAGAACCAGGACATTGTTGTCGCAACGACAGGCCGCTTGTTGCAATACATAAAAGAAGAGAATTTCGACTGCCGTGCTGTTGAAATGCTGATTCTTGATGAAGCGGATCGGATGCTGGATATGGGGTTTGCCCAGGATATCGAGCATATATCAGGTGAAACTCGCTGGCGTAAACAAACCATGTTGTTTTCCGCCACCCTTGAAGGGCAAGCAATAAAAGATTTTGCCGAACGTCTGCTTGATGATCCGGCCGAAGTGTCTTCTACGCCATCAGTACGTGAGCGTAAAAAAATCCACCAGTGGTATTACCGTGCTGACAACGTTGAGCATAAAACTGCGTTGCTGGTAAATCTGCTTGGTCAATCTGATGTTACGCGCTCCATTGTTTTTGTGCGTAAGCGCGAACGTGTTCATGAGTTAGCCGGGTGGCTGCGCGATGCCGGAATTCAAACCTGTTATCTTGAAGGTGAAATGGTTCAGGCTAAACGTAATGAAGCAATCAAGCGCCTGACCGATGGCAGAGTTAATGTACTTATTGCCACGGATGTCGCAGCCCGTGGTATTGATATTCCGGATGTCAGCCACGTATTCAACTTTGACTTACCGCGTGGGGGAGACACTTATCTTCACCGTATTGGCAGAACAGGCCGTGCCGGGCGCAAAGGGACAGCCATTTCGTTAGTTGAAGCCCACGACCATTTATTACTGGGCAAAATTGGGCGTTATATTCAGGAGCCACTCAAATCGCGAGTCATTGATGAGCTCCGGCCCACCACGAGAACTCCGAGCGACAAACTGAAAGGGAAACCCTCTAAGAAAGTTAAAGCTCGCCGTGAAGACAAGAAAAAAGAGCAGAATAAAACAAAAGGCAGAGTGAAACAGCGCCACCGTGACACCAAAAATGTGGGTAAAAGGCGCCAACCAGCTTCAGTCAAACAGGCTGCACCAGAAGCAGAAGGCACTGACAAACAGTCATAATGGCCTGGCACACCTGCCAAACACTATATAAGCCCATGTTCAAGCGTGGGCTTATTTATTTCAATTACCCCCACCCTGAATACAAAAAAACGCCACACCCGAAGGTATGGCGCTGAATAAATTGTTGGTGCGGATATTACAGACTTTCTGTGAAAGTACGGGCAATAACATCACGCTGTTGTTCCGGAGTCAGTGAGTTAAAACGCACTGCGTAGCCAGAAACACGGATAGTCAGCTGCGGGTATTTTTCTGGATGTTTCACTGCATCTTGCAGTGTTTCACGACGCAGCACGTTAACGTTAAGGTGTTGACCACCTTCAACGCGGACTTCCGGTTTTACTTCCATTGGAATTTCGCGATATTCGATTTCACCCAGTTTGCTTACTGAAACCACTTCATCTTCGGCAAAACCAGCTTTTGCACAAACGCAGCGTGCTTCGCCTTTTTCGCTGTCCAGCAGCCAGAAAGAATTCATCAAATTGTCATTTGCAGCTTTTGTAATCTGAATACCAGTAATCATGCTATGTCTCCCTAAGAGCAGTTGTTCGTGATTTTAATGGCCAGTGCCTGGCCAATTGGTAAAACCATTGTTGCGATATTGTTTATATACCAGTCACCAGGGCTGCATTCTTTGATTTTAATCAATAAAAACCATTCGAATAAAAAGGTCATTAATGGTTCTATTTGTTTTACATCAACTTATGCATTTCACTGATGGAAAAAAGTTTTGTAAATTTTCAAAAAAATTTGAACAAAATAAACAAAAATGAAGGTGGCATTTTGCTTCGCAGGGTGAACACGGTAAGCTAGCCCCAGCAAAATTGTGGGAGAAAGGCATGGCAGGAAAACTAACCTGGCACGATGTGCTGGCAGAGGAAAAGCAGCAACCTTATTTCATCGAAACACTGCAAAGAGTGGCTGATGTTCGCCGAGCTGGTATTACAGTCTACCCACCAGCAAAAGATGTGTTTAATGCATTTCGTTATACCGAATTAGGCGATATCAAAGTCGTAATTCTGGGACAGGACCCTTATCATGGCCCGGGGCAAGCCCATGGGCTGGCTTTCTCTGTCCTGCCAGGCATTGCACCACCACCATCACTAGTGAATATGTATAAAGAGCTGGAAGGTTCATTACCCGGTTTTCAACGCCCGAACCATGGCTATCTTGAAAGTTGGGCACGCCAGGGGGTATTGCTGCTCAACACCGTACTAACCGTTGAAGCAGGAAAAGCGCATTCTCATGCCAGTTTTGGCTGGGAAACATTCACTGATAAAGTAATTTCATTGATTAATGCGCACTGTGAAGGTGTCGTCTTTCTGTTGTGGGGCGCACATGCACAGAAAAAAGGCAGTATAATCGACCGGCAAAGACACTTCGTTTTACAGGCCCCACACCCGTCGCCGTTATCTGCTCACCGTGGTTTCTTTGGATGTGGGCATTTTATCAAGGCCAATGAGTATTTAGCTGAACGTGGTCAGTCCCCCATTGACTGGGTGCCTCATTTACCTGAAGCACCACAACCGTAACAGCTGTAAAAAAGCCGGAGCAAAATCAATGCACCGGCTTTTTTATTACGCCTGATAATACTTAGTGATTCTGACGCCACCATTCAGCAAGAATAATCCCACTGGCTACGGAGACATTCAGGCTGCTGGCGTTGCCGGTACCATCAATCGAGACATGCAAATCGGAATTGAGCAGCGCTTCATGTTTCTCATCACTGCCTTCACGGCCAATCAGCAAAACAACCTTTTTAGGCAACTCTGCTGAGAATAAAGGTGTACCACCTTTCCCGGAAGTACCAACGATGGTATAGCCTGCAGCCCTAAACTGGCGCAGCGCTTCTTCAATGCTGCTGGAGGTAATCGCGCTAACATGCTCGGCCCCACCTTCAGCTGTTCTCACTGCTGCACCTGATTCCAGTAACCCGGCATCATTCACCAAAACCCCGTTAACGCCAAAATGCGCACAGGAGCGAACAATCCCCCCCAGGTTATGAGGATTACTGACGTCTTCAAGAGCGAGAACACAATCTGTTTCACCAGCCTGACTTACCCAGGTATCCACCTCAATACCGCGGCGCTTTTTAATCAGGAAACACACACCGCCATGATGTTCAGTGCCTGACGCTTTCGCCAGTTCTTCATCATCAACCACATGGTAGGCTTTGCGGTTAGCAGCCATCCAGCGTAATGCTTCTTTGAAGCGTGGAGTTACGCTCTGAACAAACCAGCCACGGACAATCGCTTCGGGGCGATTTTGAAATAATGCCAGGCAAGCATTGATACCATATACGCGAGTTTCTTCAGCCCGTTGCCGACGCAAAACTTCCGGATCGATAAAGCTTTTACCACTAATACCACCATGATCCACTTCAGGCTGTTCTGCTTCGCCGGGCGCTCTGGACACAGTACGCCATGGAGAACGTTCGCGCGACGCCTTGCTGTCTGTGTCTTTACGTGGACCTTTCCCCTGCCCCCGAGATGGCTTATCCGGACGACCACCGCCTTTGCCCGTGCGGGGATTACGCCCTCGCTCACTTGGGGCATCATCCGAACGAACATACATCACTTTAACTTTACCGCTCTTACCTTTCATTTCGTCGCTCATTCTCTTTCTCCACCAGCGCTGCGCGAAGCGCGAAGATTACCTGATGTAGCAAGCGTTATCTATTTCCTTTACGCAAAAGCTAACAACTATTGTACCCATCGAATAAATCACATTGCTGTTAGCAACCTTAACAATAATAATACGCAACATATATTAAACATTTACCCGTGACTTCACAGTGACGAATTATCGTTGAGGTTAACTATGAAAACAGTATGTACCGCCTGCCAGTCCATCAATCGCCTTCCCGAAGAACGCCTCCAGGATGGCGCAAAATGTGGCCGGTGCGGTCACGCACTGTTCGATGGCAGTATCATCAATGCTACCAGTAAAACGCTGGACACTATCCTCAAAGATGACCTGCCTGTTGTTATTGATTTTTGGGCTCCCTGGTGTGGTCCGTGCCGTAACTTCGCGCCTGTTTTCGAAGAAGTCGCCGAGGAACGCCGTGAACATATACGTTTCGTGAAAATCAACACCGAAGCCGAACAGGAACTAAGTGCGCGTTTTCGTATCCGTAGTATCCCTACTATCATGATGTTTAAACAAGGTGAACTGGTGGATATGCTCAATGGTGCTATGCCGAAAGCCCCGTTTGATGAGTGGTTGAATGAAAGCTTGGAACCACAATCCTGAATAACTTGTTCCAATATCTCCACTCTGAGAGAATGGCGTTTTTCTTGTAAGCCACTTCCATGCACGATAACGCCGTTCTCCGTTTACGCGAGGCAAGACTCGCCCTTTCCACTCGCCCATTTCTTGCCCGTGGTAACAAGGTTCGTCGCTGCCAGCGCTGCCTGCTTGCACTTGCACAATGCTTGTGTGACACCCTGGTTACAGCACCTTCACGCAGCCAGTTCAGTTTACTCATGTACGATACTGAACCATTAAAGCCGAGTAATACAGGCCGCCTGATTGCAGATATTCTGCCAGAGACAACCGCATTTCAGTGGTCACGCACCCAACCACCAGAGCAGCTATTATCAATAATATCATCAGGTAACTGGCAACCTATGGTCGTATTTCCGGCCAATGATACGGGTGAGTCACGCGAGATACTTCATCGCCCCCCTACCACCGGGAAACCACCACTTTTTATTATGTTGGATGGGACATGGAGCGAAGCACGAAAAATGTTTCGCAAAAGCCCCTGGCTGGACACGCTACCGGTTATTTCTGTTGATTTGAATGCTACTTCCGCCTACCAGTTACGTGAAGCTCATGGTGAAGGGCAATATTGTACAGCTGAAGTTGCTATTGCCTTGCTGGAACTCGCGGGTGATGTTGTTGCATCCCGGCAATTAACCCGGCATTTCACGCTGTTCCGCGAACGTTATCTCGCCGGAAAATCTCATCATTCACACAAGGTCACAGCAAAACAGGAAGAAAGCATTTAAACTCAGCGAGTCATATCTCTTAGGGAGAGGAAGATGAGCCAGAGAGGACTGGAAGCACTATTACGCCCTGCATCGATTGCCGTTATTGGCGCGTCAATGAAACCAGGGCGTGCAGGTTTTCTGATGATGCAAAACTTACTGGCCGGCGGGTTTAAAGGCCCTGTATTGCCTGTGACACCTGCATGGAAAGCTGTTTGTGGTGTTCTGGCATGGCCTGAAGTAAGTGCATTACCTTTTTCGCCAGATCTCGCGGTACTTTGCACCCATGCTAAACGCAATATTGAATTACTGGCAGCCCTGGGCAAAAAAGGTTGCAAAACGTGCATTGTGCTTTCTTCTCCCCCAGAGCAACAGGCTGAGCTACTCGCCTGTGCTCAACAATGGCAAATGCGTATTCTTGGCCCTAACAGCCTTGGGTTACTTGCTCCCTGGCAAGGGTTGAATGCCAGCTTTTCTCCGGTTCCTATTCGTAAGGGTAAACTGGCATTTATTTCCCAGTCTGCTGCGGTATCGAACACTATCCTTGACTGGGCTCAACAGCGTGAAATGGGCTTTTCTTATTTTATCGCTCTCGGTGACAGCCTGGACATCAGTGTGGATGAACTGCTCGACTTTTTAGCCCGAGACAGCAAGACCAGTGCTATTCTGCTGTATCTTGAACACCTCTCTGATGCCCGCCGTTTTGTATCTGCCGGAAGAAGTGCCTCCCGCAACAAACCTGTCGTTGTTATCAAAAGTGGCCGTAGCGAACAAGCCTGGATGTTACTCAAAACCCACGGTGGGCTGGATATTGCGTGGGATGCAGCCATTCAGCGCGCGGGTATGCTGCGCGTTCAGGATACCCATGATCTTTTCTCCGCAGTAGAAACGCTCAGCCACATGCGCCCGCTAAAGGGCGAGAAGATAATGATCATGAGTAACGGGGCGGCTCCTGCTGCCCTGGCAATTGACGCGCTGTGGTTAAGAAATGGCAAGCTAAGTGAACTCACTGAAGCAACCTGTAGCAACCTGGCAAAGCAGCTGCCTGCCAGTGTGGAGGCCAGTAACCCGCTTGATTTAAGGGATGATGCTACCCCCGAACACTATTGCCAGGCACTAAGCTGTATGCTTGATGACAGCAATATCGATACATTGCTGATTATTCACGCCCCCAGTGCCGCAGCCCCGGCAACAGAGTGTGCTCAGGCGATTATCCAGCAATTGAAACAACACCCGCGCGGTAAACGCCTTACCATCCTGACTAACTGGTGTGGGGAGCATTCCTCGGTTGACGCCCGGCGGTTATTCAGTGACGCGGCTATCCCTACTTACCGAACACCAGAAGGTGCCATCACTGCCTTTATGCATATGGTTGAATACCGGCGCAACCAAAAGCAATTGCGTGAAACCCCAGCATTGCCCGCAAACCTGCAACAAAATACAGCAGAAGCACACCGGAGATTGCAGCAGGCATTAGAGCAAGGCATCACTACCCTTGATACCCATGAGGTTCGCCCAATTTTGGAGGCTTATGGTCTGGTTACATTGCCAACATGGATTGCTGGTGATAGTGCTGAAGCTGTCCATATTGCGGAGCAAATTGGTTACCCGGTCGCCCTGAAATTACGCTCACCGGACATTCCGCATAAATCAGAAGTTCAAGGGGTGATGTTGTACCTCAGAACTCCCGCAGAGGTTGAGCATGCAGCAGAAGCGATTATTGACCGTGTCAGGCTGACCTGGCCTCAGGCAAGTATCCATGGTTTGCTGGTTCAAAGTATGGCTAACCGAGCAGGAGCACAGGAACTCCGTATTCAGGTGGATAACGATCCACTGTTTGGCCCGCTAATCATGCTGGGTGAAGGAGGCCGGGACTGGCAACCAGATAAACAAGCCGTTGTTGCCTTACCTCCCCTGAATATGAATCTGGCGCGCTATTTGATCATTCAGGCAATTAAATTAGGAAAAATTCGCGGACAAAGTGCTTTATCACCACTGGATATTGCTGGACTGAGCCACATCCTGGTACAAGTATCCAACCTGATTATTGATTGCCCAGAAATCAGCAAACTGGATATTCATCCCTTGCTGGTCTCTGGAAGTGATTTCAGTTTACTGGATGTAACACTGCAACTGACTTCCCCAGAAAATACAACACCACACCAGCTTGTTATTCGCCCTTATCCCCACGAGCTCGAAGAGCAAGTTGTACTGAAAAGTGGTGCTAACTGTATATTTCGGCCTATTCTTCCCGAGGATGAACCCTTGCTGCAACTGTTTATCAGCCAGGTGACGAAGGAAGATCTTTATTACCGCTATTTCAGCGAAATCAATGAATTTACCCATGACGATTTAGCTAACATGACGCAGATAGACTACGATCGTGAAATGGCTTTTGTCGCCGTTCGTTCAACATCCGGTGTCGATGAAATTATCGGTGTATCAAGAGCAATATCAGATCCCGATAATGTAGATGCCGAGTTTGCCGTATTGGTTCGTTCTGATCTTAAGGGCTTGGGGTTGGGGAGAAAATTGATGGAAAAACTCATCAACTATACTCGGGATCATGGGCTCAATAATTTAAATGGGATCACTATGCCTGGAAATCAGGGGATGATAACGCTGGCCAAAAAACTGGGGTTTCGCATAGAGACGATGCTGGAAGATGGTATTGTCAGTCTGACCCTGCCACTGTCAACAGAGTCTGAATTATGAATATGTTAGCTACATTCATGCCTTGTAGTGGTATCATCGACAGATTCAGTCGCCAGGTTCAAGATCCTGGCAGCCCTAAATAGAGAGAAGATTAGCACTGTGATGTTGTCCAGACTTAAGCGAAATAAACATCAACAACACCTTGCCCAATTACCAAAGCTTCCTCAATCAGTTGATGATGTTGAGTTCTTTTTTTCCCCTGCAGACTTCAGGGAAACGCTGCTGGAAAAAATAGCAACAGCGACACGGCGTATCTGTATTGTTGCGCTGTATTTGGAGCAGGATGACGGCGGGCAAGCAGTACTTGCTGCTCTATATCAGGCTAAAAAACTACGCCCAGAGTTAGAGGTTACAGTGCTGGTTGACTGGCACCGCGCACAACGCGGGCGTATAGGTGCTGTTGCTTCTGATACAAATGCAGATTGGTACGCCAGAATGGCGTCTGAACATCCTGATTCAGTCATTCCAGTCTATGGTGTTCCTATCAATACACGCGAAGCATTAGGCGTGCTGCATTTCAAAGGTTTCATTATCGATAACGCTGTCTTGTACAGCGGCGCCAGTTTAAATGATGTGTACCTCCATCAGCATGAGAAATACCGCTACGATCGCTACCATCTAATTCGTAACGCTGCACTGGCTGATACACTCTACGTTTGGGTAAAACAAAATCTGGTGGCAGGTATGGCTGTAAACCGGCTCGATGCCCAAGAAAGACCTAAAAGTCAGGATATCAAAAACGATATTCGCTTATACCGGCAGAAACTACGGGAAAGTAGCTATCACTATACTGGGCATGCAGATAACGAAACATTATCGGTAACGCCATTAGTTGGTCTCGGTAAATCCAGTTTACTCAATAGAACAATTTGCCACCTGATTCCGTGTACTGAACATAAACTGACCATCTGCACACCCTATTTTAATTTACCCGCAATTTTGGTACGCAATATCATTGGGTTACTTCGTTCTGGGAAACAAGTGGAAATTATTGTAGGTGATAAAACTGCAAATGATTTCTATATTCCGGAAGATCAGCCTTTTAAAATTATTGGTGCCCTGCCATATCTTTATGAGATAAATTTGCGCAGGTTTATTAGCCGATTGCAATACTACGTCAACAGTGGTCAATTAATTGTTCGGTTATGGAAAGATGCCGATAACAGTTATCACCTGAAAGGTATGTGGGTAGATACAGAGTGGATGCTATTAACGGGTAACAACCTCAATCCTCGAGCCTGGCGGCTTGATCTTGAGAATGCCATTCTGGTGCACGACCCGCTTAATGAACTGGAGTCTTCACGAGAGCATGAACTCCAGCTAATTCGCCAGCACACAACCATCGTTCAGCATTATCGTGATCTGCAAAGTATTGCAGACTACCCCGTTAAGGTTCGTAAACTCATTCGACGTTTACGCCGGATTCGCATCGATAAGCTTATTAGCAGAATGCTGTAATTCACTTTTCCTTGCCTGTCTAATTCAGGCAAGGCTTTCTTCTCACCAGACCTTTTCCATTATTAACTTACGATCTTCTCTCATTATTTCCACACCCGAATAATTTATGTGTTTTTCAGTTCATTCACAACCAATCTACGAAGTTAGCTCAGTTAACCTAATCCAGGGAAATATATTGTCGGCTTTGGTTTGTCGCTTACCAGTTACACGCAGCCCGAAGGTAACTATTGCGGTTCGTCTGCGGGCCGGTGCCCGGGCATTGTTACGGTGGAATACGGGGAAAACCAGGTCTGCAAATGGCGTGAAGGAAGTACATCGCGTAGTGTGCTGCTGGATACGGGGCACAAAAAACTTCCGGTTTTCACTGTGAGCACGTCTTAACCGGAGAAGACTGTTGATGAATGCCCCCGTGTAGTGTCCACGCAACGTTCACTGCTCTGTCCCGCTCTTTCAAGTGATATACACCGGGCACGGTACAGGAATAACCTGAAGGGAGGTGTTCCCCGGCGTGGCACTGTGGCTGAACAGGCCGGTGTGGCGCCCCCTTCGTGCCGTTGCCACGCAGCGTTCAGCACTCAGCTCAGTGACGTCCTGCTTTCTGTCAGGCTGGCTGTGAACAGCCTTTTGCTGATGCCTGAATGCAAAAAACCCCCAGCTTTCGCTGAGGGTTCTTCTTAATTGAAGCCTGGCAGTTCCCTACTCTCGCATGGGGAGACCCCACACTACCATCGGCGCTACGGCGTTTC
>NZ_JAIVKM010000006.1 GCF_020523985.1 Mangrovibacter yixingensis
TCGGGCAGTCGTCACCCGGGAAGTCGTACTGAGACAGCAGCTCACGTACTTCCATTTCAACCAGTTCCAGCAGCTCTTCGTCATCAACCATGTCACATTTGTTCAGGAACACGATGATGTAAGGAACGCCAACCTGACGACCCAGCAGGATGTGCTCACGAGTCTGCGGCATCGGGCCGTCAGTCGCAGCAACAACCAGGATAGCGCCGTCCATCTGAGCAGCACCGGTGATCATGTTTTTAACATAGTCGGCGTGGCCCGGGCAGTCTACGTGAGCGTAGTGACGGGTCGGGGTATCGTATTCAACGTGAGAAGTGTTGATGGTGATACCACGTGCTTTTTCTTCCGGTGCGTTATCGATCTGGTCGAATGCGCGAGCGGAACCACCGTAGGTTTTGGCCAGAACGGTAGTGATTGCAGCAGTCAGGGTTGTTTTACCATGGTCAACGTGACCGATAGTACCGACGTTGACGTGCGGTTTTGTACGTTCAAATTTTTCTTTAGACACGGCTATATTCCTTACTATTGCGCTCCTCCCGCAGAAGGAGCGCTGGACTTTGTGTTAACCCTGAGGCTTATTTACCACGGGCTTCGATTACGGCCTGAGCGACGTTGTTCGGCGCATCATCGTACTTCAGGAACTCCATAGAGTATGAAGCACGACCTTTGGTCAGAGAACGCAGCTGAGTTGCATATCCAAACATTTCAGACAGCGGAACTTCAGCGTGAATGATAACGCCAGTCGCGTTAGATTCCTGACCACGCAGCACACCACGGCGGCGGCTCAAGTCACCGATAACGTCACCAGTGTTCTCTTCAGGCGATTCAACTTCAACCTTCATGATAGGCTCAAGCAGAACAGGTTTTGCTTTCTTAAAGCCATCTTTAAAGGCCAGAGATGCCGCCAGTTTAAACGCCAGCTCGGAGGAGTCAACGTCGTGGTAAGAACCGAAGTGCAGACGCACACCGATATCCACTACCGGGTAACCAGCCAGAGGACCAGACTTCAGCTGTTCCTGAATACCTTTGTCAACGGCAGGGATGTATTCACCAGGAATTACACCACCTTTGATATCGTTGACGAACTCGTAACCTTTCGGGTTAGAGCCTGGTTCCAGCGGGTACAGGTCGATGACAACGTGACCATACTGACCACGACCACCGGACTGTTTGGCGTGTTTACCTTCGATATCTTTAACGGTTTGACGAATCGCTTCACGGTAAGCAACCTGTGGTTTACCCACATTCGCTTCAACGTTGAATTCACGTTTCATACGGTCAACGATGATATCAAGGTGCAACTCACCCATACCAGCAATGATAGTCTGGTTAGATTCTTCATCAGTCCATACGCGGAAAGACGGGTCTTCTTTCGCCAGACGGCCCAGAGCCAGACTCATTTTTTCCTGGTCAGCTTTGGTTTTCGGTTCTACAGCGATAGAAATAACCGGTTCTGGGAACTCCATACGTTCCAGGATAATTGCATTATCCAGGTCACACAGGGTGTCACCAGTAATTACGTCTTTCAGGCCGATTGCCGCAGCAATGTCACCTGCACGTACTTCTTTAATTTCTTCACGTTTGTTGGCGTGCATCTGAACGATACGGCCAAAACGTTCGCGCTGAGATTTAACTGAGTTCAGTACAGTATCACCGGAGTTAACCACACCAGAGTACACGCGGAAGAACGTCAGGTTACCAACAAATGGGTCGGTAGCAATTTTAAATGCCAGAGCAGAGAACGGTTCGTCATCACTTGCGTGACGTTCAGCCGGAGTATCTTTACCGTCGTCCAGCATACCGTTAATAGCCGGTACATCAGTCGGGGAAGGCAGGTAATCAATTACCGCATCCAGCATTGCCTGAACACCTTTGTTCTTAAATGCAGAACCACAGGTAACCAGGATAATTTCGTTGCTCAGAACACGCTGACGAAGAGCACCTTTAATCTCTTCTTCAGTCAGATCTTCACCACCCAGGTATTTTTCCATCAGCTCTTCAGAAGCTTCAGCTGCGGATTCCAGCAGGTTCTGGTGCCATTCGTCAGCCAGGTCCTGCATATCTGCCGGGATATCTTCATAGGTGAAGGTTACGCCCTGGTCTGCGTCATTCCAGTTGATAGCTTTCATTTTCACCAGGTCAACAACACCAGTGAATGCTTCTTCAGCACCAATAGCCAGCTGCAACGGAACAGGGTTAGCACCCAGACGGGTTTTAATCTGATCAACAACTTTCAGATAGTTCGCACCCATACGGTCCATTTTGTTAACGAACGCAATACGCGGAACTTTATATTTGTTAGCCTGACGCCAAACGGTTTCAGACTGCGGCTGAACACCACCAACTGCGCAGTAAACCATTACCGCACCGTCGAGAACACGCATGGAACGTTCTACTTCGATGGTGAAGTCAACGTGCCCTGGGGTATCAATGATGTTGATACGATGCGGTTCATACTGCTTCGCCATACCAGACCAGAACGCGGTAGTAGCAGCGGAAGTGATGGTGATACCACGTTCCTGCTCCTGCGCCATCCAGTCCATAGTAGCGGCGCCGTCGTGAACTTCACCGATTTTGTGGTTTACACCGGTGTAGAACAGAATACGTTCGGTAGTGGTAGTTTTACCGGCGTCGATGTGTGCACTGATACCGATGTTACGGTAGCGTGCAATGGGTGTTGTACGAGCCATTTGATTCCTCTATATCCTGGGACGTTCAAGTTAAGTTACCCAGAGTGGGCGCAACAATTAAGTTATAGCGCCCACCTGGAACTAACACTAACGCGGGATTACCAGCGGTAGTGAGCGAACGCCTTGTTGGCTTCAGCCATGCGATGAACGTCTTCACGTTTTTTCACTGCAGTACCTTTGTTTTCTGCAGCATCAGACAGTTCGTTTGCAAGACGCAAAGCCATGGATTTATCACCGCGTTTACGAGCAGCTTCAACGATCCAACGCATTGCCAGAGCATTACGACGAACCGGGCGAACTTCAACTGGCACCTGATAAGTAGAACCACCAACGCGGCGAGACTTAACTTCGACAGTCGGGCGCACGTTTTCGAGAGCTACTTCGAAAGCTTCCAGTTCAGTTTTACCAGAGCGCTGAGCCAGGGTCTCCAGCGCGCTGTATACGATAGTTTCTGCAGTAGATTTTTTACCATCTACCATCAGGATATTTACAAATTTAGCCAGCAGTTCTGATCCGAACTTCGGATCCGGCAGAATTTTACGCTGACCAATGACGCGACGACGTGGCATGGAAATACTCCGTTGTTAATTCAGGATTGTCCAAAACTCTACGAGTTTAGTTTGACATTAAAATAAAACGTTTGGCCTTACTTAACGGAGATCCATTAAGCCTTAGGACGTTTAACGCCGTATTTGGAACGCGCTTGCTTACGGTCTTTAACGCCGGAGCAGTCGAGCGCACCGCGAACGGTGTGGTAACGAACACCCGGTAGGTCTTTAACACGACCACCACGAATCAGGATCACAGAGTGTTCCTGCAGGTTATGACCTTCACCACCAATGTAGGAAGTCACTTCGAAACCGTTAGTCAGACGAACACGGCATACTTTACGCAGTGCGGAGTTCGGTTTTTTCGGAGTGGTGGTATATACGCGAGTACATACACCACGTTTTTGCGGGCAAGCTTCCAGTGCAGGCACGTTGCTTTTAACAACTTTGCGTGCACGTGGTTTGCGTACCAGCTGGTTAACTGTTGCCATTAAATAGCTCCTGGTTTTAACTTTTGCTTCGTAAACACGTAATAAAACGGCCTCATACAATATGAGGACGCAGAATTTTAGGGCCCGGCAGAAAGGGTGTCAAGAATTATACAGTCACTATGTTATTACCAGGCCATCTGATTCTTATGTTTCACTGCCAGTGTGACAAAATCATTATAGCTAACCCTGCCAATACTGGTTGATATTTGACCAGAAATTCCGCGAGCCTGCACATCATCTTCCAGCACATAAAGTGAGGCAGAGCAAGCTCGTAGCTCAGAGAAAGCTGCGCTGCCTTCTATGGCTGCGTAGACTCCATCCTGCAACAACAGAAGAGCATCGCCCTCCCGAAGGTTGCGTTTTAGCAGTGAAAGGTCAATTTGGCTTGGTGAATGAAAGAGTGTATGCAGCATAATGTCTCAGAAAGTCAGCACAACATCGTACTGTTCAAGGTAGGTGCGTAATACATCAGCAGGCTCAATTGCAACAGGAAGTATAAACTCCGTACTCTGTAGTGTAAGCCCATGGGCCTTTAACGAATCACTGCACACCCAACAAGATGTAATGTCATAGAGCGGTAACACCCTAAATGTTGAAATGTAGTCACGCGAATGAATGGCCTCTGGTTGTTGCCCTACCAGCAATTGCAGAACACCATCTCCGATAAAGAACACGCCCGGGTCATCGCTGACTGCGGAAGTTGCCAAAAGAGCATCAAGCCCTTCTCGTCCGGCCGAAGAACCATGAGGTGGCTGAGTAAACACAAAAGCAATACGCTTCATCAGAATTGCACCACGCGGTCACAGGTTAATGCCGCTTCAGCTAACGCCCCCAGGCCACTCAACTGAAAACCGTCGAGCAAATTATGGCAACTCAGACCAAGACGAGCGGCCTCCGCCTCATCAACCACACCACGCCGTAATGCCGCGGCGACACAAATGTTCAGAGCTACGCCCTGTTGCACTGCCATTTTTTGCCAGGCCCGAACTAAATCAAATTCATCCGATGCAGGGGACACAAGTTGATTGCCATTCAGTACACCTTCCCGATAAAAAAAGACACTGTCCAGCTCATGACCGGAATCCAGTAGCGCATTAGCAAAACGCCAGGCTGTCGTTGCCTGCTGTGTTCCATAAGCAGGTCCAGTAACCATCAAAGCAAAACGCATTACCTGTCCTGAATCTGGAAATCGCCACTTTTAAACTGGCGGATGTATAAATAGACGGTATGTTTAGAAATATTCAGGCGTTCTGCCACCTGATTAATGGCATCTTTGATGTCAAAAATTCCTTTCTCATACAGATTAAGTACAATTTGCCGGTTCTTAGCATTGTTTGAGACAGAGCGATCCGCATTGACTTCTTCAATCGTAAACTCAAGGGTTTGCGTCACCAGGTCCTCAACAGAAGAAGCAAAATTGACCGACGACGATTCTTCTTGTGTCTCTGGCGGGACGAAAGTGCTCATTATCTGGGAAAATGGAACATCCAGATTCATGTTGATGCACAGCAACCCAATAACGCGATGTTCCCGATTACGAATCGCAATCGTGACCGATTTCATCAGCACGCCACTTTTTGCCCGAGTAAAGTAGCAACGCGAGACACTACTGTCTGCCCCCGTCATGTCGTGCAACATGCGTAATGCCAGATCAGTAATTGGCGAGCCGATTTTTCGCCCTGTATGCTCACCATTAGCAATGCGCACCGCCGAACACTTTAGGTCCTGAAGGGAGTGCAGAACTATTTCACAATGGGAACCGATGAGCATTGCCAACCCGTCAACAACAGCCTCATATGACTTAAGGATATCAAGATCTGTCTGCTCAAAAGGACGTTGATCCAGCAAATCGAGTTCACTGGTTTCGTTGGTTAGAAGCGAGTTGGACATGAAGAAATACCACCTTTTCCACGGAGTCTGTCGCGATGATGGTCATTATTATCGTAGGGCAGACTCATTCTTAATACATTGCGCAAGCCCATAAAGTAATACAGCGCAGCACGCCTGTGCCAGTTTTTATTATATCCTGGTTCCAATGAAAAACCGCCGCCGGGATGGCGACGGTTTTAATATTACTTGCTTGCAGCGGCCTTGGAATCGTCTGCTTTCGCATCTGCTGCCTTATCATCATTCTTTGGCGCAGGCTTAATATCCAGCAGTTCTACGTCAAATACCAGCGTAGAGTTTGCCGGGATCCCCGGAACGCCAGCTTTGCCGTATGCCAGGTCCGGCGGAATAACCAGTTTAATTTTACCGCCTTTCTTGATGTGCTTCAGGCCTTCGGTCCAACCCGGAATCACACCATCCAAACGGAAAGACAGCGGCTCACCACGGGTATAGGAGTTATCGAATTCTTTACCATCAATCAACGTACCTTTATAGTTGACCACAACGGTATCGCTATCTTTCGGCGCTTCACCAGTACCTGCTTTCTCAACCAGATACATCAGGCCAGACTTGGTGGTTTTCACCCCTTTTTCTTTTGCGAAAGCAGTACGGTATGCCGTACCTTTGTCTTCATTTTCTTTCGCATCTTTTTCCATTTTTGCCTGAGCGGCAGTTTTCACGCGGGTTTCAAACCCTTTCAGAGTTTCTTCGATTTCCTGATCAGACAGTTTGCTCTTATCTGCGAAAGCATCCTGTACCCCAGCAATCAGTTGCGCTTTATCCAGCTTGATACCCAGTTTTTCCTGCTCTTTAAGGGAGTTATCCATGTAGCGGCCCAGGGATGCGCCCAGCGCATATGCTGCTTGCTGATCGTCATTTTTGAATTTTGCAGCACTCTTGTCTGCTTTCGCCGCAGCTCCTTGTTCCGCAGCAGTCGTTGCAGCAGATACCAGAGGTGCATTCAGTGCCATCGCCATGGTGGTTGCCAGCAGCGTGGCTTTAAACAGTGATTTCATCCATTATCTCCGGGCAGGGCGTCACACCCCAAGGTTAAGAAATTAAACTAGCAGAGCGACGTACTATAACGTTGGGAAAGAAAGCAGCACAATCTCTAACACGGTTATTGCGCCAAATTCTGACTTATTTTTGTGTAAATTCATGTCATGTCTGGCACAGGCGGCATTTGCGCCATAATTCAAGTACAATCCCCCGCATGTTGCCCCATACGGGCTCAAATTCCGGAAAAAGCATATGCATAACACAGAAACAGAAAAGCGCCTGGAGGAGTTAGAAAGCCGGCTGGCATTTCAGGAATTCACTATCGATGCTCTTAACCAGGCGGTTTCCAGCCATGAACTGGAACTTGCCAGGTTGCGTGAACAAATTCGTTTACTGGTAGAAAAACTGAAGGCAAGCCAGCCATCAATGCTGGCATCACAGGCAGAAGAAACACCGCCGCCACACTATTAGCAGAAGTCTCCGAAACCAATATTAAAAAAGGGCGCCATTGCGCCCTTTTTTGCTGTTTAGCGGATTAGTGGCAACCACACCCGCCGTTACCACAACCACCTTTGCCGTGTTCGTGGTCATGGCCATGACCACCGCAGCAACCTTCGTGATCATGGTCATGATGGTGATCATGTGCGCCATGAACGTGACCATGAGCAAGTTCTTCCGCTGTAGCTTCACGTACAGCAACAACTTCCACATTGAATTTCAGGTTCTGGCCAGCCAGCATATGGTTACCGTCAACCACCACGTGGTCATCTTCCACGCCAGTGATTTCAACCGGTACCGGGCCCTGATCGGTTTCAGCCAGGAAACGCATCCCAACTTCAAGCTCATCAACACCCATGAAAACATCTTTAGGTACACGTTGTACCAGGTTTTCATCATACTGACCGTAAGCGTCGTTTGCGCCAACGCTGACATCAAAGCGATCACCCACTTCATGGCCGTCCAGCGCATTTTCCAGGCCAGAGATCAGCGACCCATGACCATGCAGATAGTCAAGCGGCGCGCTTACCGGAGACTCATCAACTAACACACCGTCTTCTGTACGTACCTGATAGGCCAGGCTGACCACCAGGTCTTTTGCTACTTTCATGATATCTCCTGAACGTGGGGAAAAAACTGGCGCGAATTGTAGCTGAAATTCACGCCGGTGTACCCAATAGCTTAAAGAAAGCTGACGCGTATCGCTAGTCCGGATGAAAAATCCCTATGACTTGCTCATGATTGCGTAATTGCTCGCGTACCTGTTTATCTGCTTCACGCATCTGGTGACCACATTTCACACAGGCAACAATATCAACATTATTTTCACGCCACATTGCCAATGAATCCTGTGCCTGGCACTGCGGGCAAATCGCACCCGCGATAAAACGTTTACGTACCACCATCACTCACCTTGTTATTCAAATTCGTCCCAACCATCCAGCTGATGACGTTCTCGTTGTAATTCACGCTGAAAAATTTCTTCCAGTTCCCTACGCGCTTCTTTCACGCGCGAGATTTGCGCAGTATCGGTATGCACTGGCATCAGCTCTCGTAACATACGCATATCCAGGCGACGAAAATGTAATTGCGCTCGCAAAGCCTGGTGGGGATGCATTCCCAGGGAGACCAACGCTTTTCTCCCCAACTCCAGCGCACTGGAAAATGTTTCACGAGAAAATTGCGTGACTCCAGCCTGTAACAGTTCATGGGCCTCAACCCGGCCCCTGGCCCTCGCCAGGATTGCTAAATGTGGGAAATGTTTCTGGCACAGGTGTACGATTTTCATCGTGTCTTCGGGCTCATTACAGGTAATAACTATAGACTGTGCGTTTTCAGCCCCCGCCGCCCGTAACAAGTCAGCATCCGTCGCGTCGCCGTAATACACTTTATAATCATATTTCCGCATGATATTAACAGCGCTGATATCACGTTCCAGAACAGTGATACGCATCTTATTGGCCATCAATAAGCGGCCAATCACCTGCCCAAACCGCCCAAAACCAACAATAATGACCTGGGGATGGTCATCTTCAACCCAGGGGCGTTCATCATTGTCAGTAACGGGTTGGTTAAAACGGTGTACCAACACACTATCAATAACCCGCATGAGCAAAGGTGTTGTCATCATGGAAAGCGTTACAGTCACCAGCAACAAAGCCAACTGATTACCGGCAAAAAGATGCTGTGCCGATGCCGCGGAAAACAACACAAAAGCGAACTCGCCTCCCTGGCTTAAAACCCCTGCAAACTGAGCCCTCTCGGAAGAACGCAATCCTCTCCAGTGAGCCAGCACATACAGCACCGCCATTTTTATACTGACCAGCAGTGCAACACTGACTAATATCCATAACCAGTGGGTATAAAGCACGCCAAGGTTAAGTACCATGCCTACTGAAATGAAAAACAGCCCTAAAAGCAATCCCTTGAAGGGCTCAATAGCGCTTTCGAGTTCATGACGGTATTCACTTTCCGCCAGCAATATTCCGGCAATAAAGGTGCCCAGCGCCATAGAAGCCCCGAGTAAATCCATAAACAACGCAGCACCAAGAACAAGTAACAACGCCGCAGCAGTAAACACTTCGCGAACACCTGATGCCGCAATAATGCGAAAAACGGGGCGGAGTAAATAACGTCCTCCCACCAGCATGCCAGCAAACGCCACCACTTTAATGCCGAACTTGAACCAGTCAGGCGCCTGCCCTTCACCGCCTGCCAGTAAAGGAACCAGCGCCAGAGCCGGAATAACAGCCATATCCTGGAAGAGCAACACCGAAAAACCCAGTTGCCCCCCTTCGCTGCGTTTCATGCCTTTTTCGCGCATCAACTGCAATGCCATTGCTGTTGATGACATAGCGAGCCCTATGCCGCCAATAATCGCGGCAGGCAAAGAAAAGTGGCTCACCATTAACAAACCGCCAAGGATGACTGCGCTAATCACTACCTGCAAAGTTCCGACACCAAAAATGGAGCGCCGTAACCGCCAGAGTTGTGCCGGGTTTAATTCTAGCCCGACTAAAAACATCAGGAAAACCACACCCAGTTCGGAGAAGTGCAATATCTCATCGACATCGCTAATCATCCCCAGCCCCCAAGGGCCAATAGTAATTCCGGCTAATAAATACCCCAGTACAGCACCAATACCTAACCGAGCTGCCAGTAGCACAGCAACAACTGCAGCCAGAAGGAACACAACACCAGCAACAAGGAGATCGGGTTGATGCATCAAATTCCTCCCTGGTGAAATGGCGATGACAGCCACTCAACATACGCCCGAGCATGGCTGGCCAGCTCGTCAGCAGGTAAGCGGCGTGCCCAATAAATGATAAAAGGGTTTAACCAGTGCATTCGGCATAATGCAGCTGTCAGTTCAAAGGGGCGTAATATCTCACTCAAAGGGTAACGGTTCAGTCCATCGTACTGGAACGCCCCTTCAGGCTCACCGGTGGTAATCACACTGCGCCAGTATTTCCCCACCAAAGCATTTCCTCCTTGCCCACTGGCAAACCCCCGGCTTAACACACGGTCCAGCCACTCTTTGAGTAGGGCTGGGCAGCTATAAGTGTACAAAGGATGCTGGAAGACAATGATGTCATGCTCCCGTAAAAGGGCCTGTTCATGCTGGATATCAATAAAAAAATCAGGATAGTGAGCATAAAGATCATGAACAGTAACATTGGGCAGTTGAAAAACACCCTCCAGCAGGACCCGATTAGCCACTGAACTGTTAAATTCAGGGTGGGCATACAACAGCAAAACCTTGGGTGGCTGCGACATCATTACCCTCCGGGGATCGTTTTGAATGCTGTTTTGGGCTAACATGCAGCGCGGTTGGCCAAATACCGGCCCAGGTTACCTGATTATAATGACAAATTAACATAGTCTAAACATACGGCGCGCTATGATTGTTTTCTCTTCACTACAAATTCGTCGCGGCACCCGCGTGCTGCTCGACAATGCTACCGCTACTATCAACCCCGGGCAGAAAGTCGGGCTTGTTGGAAAAAATGGTTGCGGGAAATCCACGCTGTTATCACTGTTGAAAAGTGAAATAAGTGCCGATGCAGGTAGCGTGACCTGGCCTGGTAACTGGGCGATGGCCTGGGTTAATCAGGAAACACCAGCACTCCTGGAACCGGCTATTGAGTATGTGATTGATGGCGACCGTGAGTACCGCCAGCTTGAGGAGGCGTTAAAACACGCCAATGAAGCTGATGATGGGCATGCCATTGCCACTGTACACGGGAAACTGGATGCCATTGATGCCTGGACAATCCGTGCTCGCGCAGCAAGCTTATTGCATGGTCTGGGCTTTACCAATGAACAACTCGAACTGCCAGTCAGCGATTTTTCTGGCGGCTGGCGTATGCGCCTGAACCTGGCTCAGGCACTGATTTGCCGCTCAGATTTACTGCTGCTTGATGAACCTACCAACCACCTGGACCTGGAAGCAGTTGTCTGGCTGGAGCGTTGGCTAAAAAGCTATACCGGCACACTAATTCTTATTTCCCATGACCGGGATTTTCTCGACCCGGTTGTTGATAAAATCCTGCATATTGAACAGCAAGCACTATTTGAATATACCGGTAACTATTCCTCATTTGAGGTGCAGCGCGCCACCCGTCTGGCTCAGCAACAAGCACAATATGAAAGCCAGCAACTGCGCGTAGCACATCTGCAAAGCTACATTGAGCGTTTTCGCGCTAAAGCTACCAAAGCAAAACAGGCCCAAAGCCGAATCAAAATGCTGGAGCGCATGGAATTAATTGCGCCCGCGCATGTTGATAACCCGTTCCATTTTGAGTTCCGTGAACCGGAAAGCCTGCCAACACCATTGCTCAAAATGGAGCATGTGAGCGCAGGTTATGGCGACAAAACAATTCTGCGGTCGATCAAACTCAACCTGGTTCCGGGCTCCCGGATTGGTTTACTGGGCCGTAATGGCGCAGGGAAATCAACACTCATTAAACTGCTTGCTGGCGACCTGGAACCGCAACAAGGTGAAATTGGCCTGGCGAAGGGCATCAAACTCGGTTATTTCGCCCAGCACCAACTTGAATACTTGCGTGCAGACGAATCTCCACTGCAACACCTGGCGCGCATGGCTCCCGGAGTGCTTGAACAACCACTGCGTGATTACCTGGGCGGTTTTGGTTTTCAGGGCGATAAGGTTAATGAGCCAACATTACGTTTTTCTGGCGGAGAAAAAGCGCGGTTAGTGCTCGCGTTGATTGTCTGGCAGCGCCCTAACCTGTTACTGCTTGATGAACCCACCAACCACCTGGATTTGGACATGCGCCAGGCGCTGACTGAGGCCTTGATTGACTTTGAAGGCGCACTGGTTGTTGTCTCCCATGACCGCCACTTATTGCGCACTACCACTGATGACTTGTATCTGGTACACGATGGTAGCGTTGAGCCATTTGATGGGGACCTGGATGATTACCAGCAATGGTCTCTGGATCAACACAAGCAGGAAAGGCAAGAAAACAACCTGAAAGAAACGGTTAAAGATAACCAGAACAGTGCCCAGGCGCGTAAAGATCAGAAACGGCGTGAAGCAGAACTCCGTGCTCAAACCCAACCTTTACGTAAGACACTCGAACGGCTGGAAAAAGAGATGGAAAAACTCAACAGCAAACTGAGTGACCTGGAAACCCGGCTTTCAGATACCGCTATCTATGATATTAGCCGTAAAGCGGACCTCACTGACTGCCTGCAACAACAGGCACAAGCGAAAGCCGCACTGGAAGAGAGTGAAATGGCCTGGCTGGATACGCAGGAACAACTCGAAAATATGTTGTCTGGTAGCCAGGAGTAACCAAAAAAATGTGCACATGAGGGTAACCTCATGTGCACTGTACTCAGGAACGCGCGGGTGATGGCCTTGTATTCACCACTGCCTTATCGCTGAGACGCAAGGCGCTGACGCAGCACTTCAAGGTGTTCAACATTATACTGTTTGCCATCCAGAAAGCGGGTTTTCAGTTCTCCTTCACTTTCCTGCTCTGGGGTTTGCTCATCGAAAAGGCATAACTCACCCTGTTCATTACGCACCACTTTCAACAACCCTCTTGCTGAGCGTTTCAGGCCACTATCGGTTTTCGGCTCTTTAAAGATCATACGGCCCGTTCCATTTACCGCCCCCCAGGTTGCTTTCATTGCAAAGCCGAATGTATCACGCGTGTTGTACTGATAGGTGTAAGACCCAACACCAAAAACGACACAGGAGCTGGCAAAACCTTTTGCCTCAAGGCGGCGTAAAATTTCATTGGCACGCTCTAGGGTGATTGAATCCCCATAAATCAGGCCGACATGGGAATCGAGCACTTTGTAACCTTTGCTGTTCACAGTACCGCCAAAGATCTCCCACAAAACTTCGACCGAGCCCTTTTCCTGAGGAGAACGCGTAGCGCTTTGGTCGTCATCAGCACCAGTACCACATAAAATCTCTACCGGGTCACCACTATCCGGGCGGAAAACCACTCGGCCTTCGCGTGCCATAATGGCAGCTTTAAGTTCACGGGTATAACTTGTCAGTACCTGCCAGTAATCCCAGGTATCCGAGACGATAGATACAAACCCGTGTGGATACAAATCGCAAATCAGGCGACGAAATGTGGCTATTTCATGCTCTTTTTCACCCATGCACATCACACTGTGTTCTGTTGCCGGAATACTGCCTGCAATAAAGTAATCAGCGTCATTGCCAGTATAGTACTGGCGGGCATACACAACCGCCGGAATGCTGTCAGTCCCTTTAAAACTCAATAAGTGCCCGCAGCCTGCCTGAGCAACATCCTGCATTCCCGCCATACCCCGGAAAGAAAAGTCATGGCACTGAAAATCCAGGTGAGCGAAATCATCGCAAGTTTGTTCTGCCCAGGCCGTACATATCTTGTGATAGTGGTGTGCAATAGTCGCGTTTGTTGATGCTTTCCATAATTCAGCAGAGAGCACAGTTTCCAGGTAATTCACTAACCAGAAAAACTCATCACGGGTATTAGTGATAGTCAGCACAGGCACTTTCATCGGAATTTTATCGCCTTCATCCAGCCCTTTAATATGTAAAGGCAAGTAGCCCAGCTGGTGCAATGCCCGAATATGTTCAACATCAACGGCATCTTTACCCAGGTAGCTGTCCATCAGCATTTTATACTCGCCAACCACCTGCTCTTCGGGTTGTGCGAAAAACTGGCTATTAAACATGTCTATCAGGAACCACTTAATGAACCCTTGCAGACCAAAGAAGACCAGTTTGTTATCTGCCATTGGTGAACGGAAAAATCTGTCGCTACGCGGTGTAAAATTCGAGTAAACACGTGTTGTACCTTCAGGGTACTGCTCACGGTGTGAAACTTTATAACCATCAATTGCCAGAATAGGGTTCATCATCATGTCCGTATCTCCTTAAGCCACAAATAACGTGTCAACATCCACAACAGAAAGGCGTGAATCGCCCTGAGTCTGAGCAGAAAATGAAGTGGTGGTATAAATATGTTTAATGCCCTGGCTAAGCAGGTTTTCCACCCCTTTAGAAAAAATGCCGTGTGTCACATACAAACTCACTGAGCGCGCACCAGCCGCTAATAACACCTGGGCTGACCCAATAAAGGTTCCCCCGGCATCACATAAATCATCGGCAATCAGGAGGTCTTTCCCAGCGACATCACCGCTTGCCAGTGCAAACCCGGTTAACCTGCCCGTAGCCACATCCCTGTTTTTGGTCATAATGGCAAATTCCTGCGCCCCTGCAGCGGTGGCCACAGCATGGATCTTTTTCAACGATCCAGCATCAGGGGCCACCAGCATTAATTCACCAGATTTTAATTGGGTACGTAATGGCTCATGGGCCAATAATGCCGCTTCCTGCGGAATAATGACCATATTGCGCACAGCAGCAGCAGCGGCTTCACTGTGCGGGTCAATAACGAAAACTTTATCGAAGTTAAGGCTGTTCAGTGCATCAGCAAAAATACGTAATGCAAAGCTATCCCCTGGCTGCATATAACGGTCCTGCCGGGCACACGCCAGCCAGGCCAGTTGTAAGTGGCTGAAACGAATATCACACTGATGGCGAATAGCATCCACAGACTGAGCCAACAGCATCCAGTCATCCATAGTGGCAAGCCCTGTAGCCCGAACGATCATTTTGTCAGCAAAACCTGGCAATTCAGTACGTGTTTTTGCCCAAACAGCACCATCAGGAAAACGCCCGGTTTCTACCATGATTGCTTGATTATCAAGCCAAATATTCAGTGTCATACCCATAACAGCCTCCAATTAATGTCCTTAAGACACTTATAATATTGTCCCAAAGACACTTTATTGCAAGATAAATATTGTCCCAAGGACACTATTTATAGATAACACACTGATTAAAATGAAGAAAAAAAATTTCGCGCCCTTTACTGCCACCATGTAAAATGTGACCTTGAGACAGTTACTGGAGTGAGTGAAGATGGAAAGCGAAGAACAATACCTGGACAACTATGATGCCAGCCGTTTCCCCTCGCCTATCGTGACAGTAGACAGCGTATTATTTACCCTGCATAACAAGCAATTGTGCGTATTGCTGGTAAAGCGCAACCAGCACCCTTTTCGCGGGCAATGGGGGTTACCTGGTGGTTTTATTGACTTACACAAGGATGATTCCACACAAGCAACTGCAACACGTAAGCTTGTAGAAAAAACAGGGATTACCCCATCCTGGCTTGAACAACTGGAAACTTTTTCCGGGCCAAATAGAGACCCACGAGGTTGGAGTATCACCACAACCTGGTTTGCACTTATAGCCTGGGAAGACTGCCAACCGCATATTGAAACGGTAAGTGATGTCCAATGGGTTCCAGTTGTTAGTCTGGAGAGTGAAATATTGGCATTTGACCATAAAACGATTATCGCGGCAGCCTTGCAACGCTTGCGGCAGAAGGCAATGTACTCCCTTTTACCGGTTTATTGTTTGCCAGACACATTTACCCAAAGCCAGCTACAAGAAGCCACCGAAGCCATTCTCGGGCAACCTGTACAACGCAAAAGCCTGATTCGTCGCTTTGAAGCCTCAGGGATGTTTGAAGACACTGGGATAAGTGTTGCCACTGGCGCAAGAAAAGCCCGGTTATGGCGGCGGAAGCCCCATATTCCGGTTCACTTATTTTCGCGTAATCTGCTGGCCGATGGATAACAGAAATGGTGAATTTTGCATCAATGCCGTGAAATACATAAACGTGATGCATGACTCACGGTATAGTAGCCAGTAATTAGCGCGATAATGAATTGATACCTGTTTTACAACTATGACCCAAATTACCCCCGTTGATGCCAGTGAAGAAAATAACAGCCAGAGGGATTTTCACCCTATGCCTGGGCTTTCTAATCCGCATTTACAAACTATGCTGCCCCGGCTTATTCGCCGCCGCCTGCATTTCAAACCATTTTGGCAACGGCTGGAGCTTCCGGACGATGATTTCATCGACCTCGCATGGAGTGAAGACCCACAACAGGCAATACATAAACCCCGTCTGGTCGTATTTCATGGCCTTGAGGGTAGCCTGTACAGCCCTTACGCGCACGGCATGATAGAAGCGGCAAAAGCACAAGGCTGGCTGGGTGTCGTAATGCATTTCCGTGGTTGTAGTGGGACACCAAATCGCCAGAAACGGATTTATCACTCCGGAGACACGGGTGATGCCAGCTACTTTCTTAACTGGTTGAACCTGCGTTATGGCTCTGCTCCAACTGCAGCTGTTGGTTATTCACTGGGCGGAAATATGCTTGCCTGCTTGTTGGCAGAGCAAGGCCGCCAGTGCTCACTGAATGCCGCGGTCATTGTCTCGGCGCCATTTATGCTGGAACAGTGCTGCTACCATATGGAGCGGGGGTTTTCTCGCATCTATCAACGCTATTTGTTGAACTTACTGAAAGCCAATGCCAGCCGGAAACTGGCCGTATATCCAGGGTCACTACCTATCGATTTACCCCGGTTACGTAAAGTGAAACGAATCAGAGAATTTGATGATTTAATTACTTCCCGCATTCACGGTTTTGACGATGCTCTGGATTACTATCGCCAGTGCAGCGCGATGCCTCATCTGCAGAATATAGCGGTAAATACACTGATTATTCACGCAAAGGATGATCCCTTTATGGATCACCATGTCATACCAGACAGCACACAGCTTCCGTCAAACATTGAATACCAACTCACGGACCATGGCGGCCACGTAGGGTTTATCAGTGGTAGCATTACTCACCCGGAAATGTGGCTCGAAAAGCGCATCCCCAGTTGGTTAACCCGGTATTTAAGTAATTAAAATGATCATTCCCTGGCAACAAATAGACCCAGAAACGTTGGATAACCTGATTGAATCTTTTGTACTACGTGAAGGCACGGATTATGGAGAGCAAGAACGTTCACTTGCTCAAAAAGTTGCCGATGTGAAGCGGCAACTGAAACAGGGTGATGCCGTACTGGTTTGGTCTGAATTGCATGAGACAGTGAATATCATGCCCCGCACCCAATTTAAGGGCTGATTCACAGGCACCACATACAGTATTGGCATCCACCACTATACTGCTTTAACCTGCAGTACTGTGCGTTTTACATTGCCTCTTATTGATGGAGTGGTTGTTTATGTCAGCCAAGCACCCTGTTATTGCGGTTACTGGTTCCAGCGGAGCCGGAACCACGACAACCAGCATTGCCTTTCGTAAAATTTTTAATCAACTTAATTTGCGAGCAGCCGAAGTTGAAGGCGACAGCTTTCATCGCTATACACGGCCAGAAATGGATATGGCGATACGTAAATCCCGCGACCTGGGTCGCCATATCAGCTATTTTGGGCCGGACGCTAATGATTTTGGCTTACTGGAACGAACCTTCAGGCAATACGGCGAGCAAGGCAATGGTCAGTCCCGTAAATACTTGCACACTTATGATGAAGCCGTTCCCTGGAACCAGGTACCTGGCACATTTACACCATGGCAACCGCTGCCTGAACCCACAGATGTATTATTTTATGAAGGGCTGCACGGGGGTGTCGTAACTAATGACCACGATGTTGCTCAACATGTTGATCTTCTGGTTGGCGTGGTGCCTATCGTCAACCTCGAATGGATCCAGAAACTGGTAAGGGATACCAGTGAACGTGGTCATTCCCGGGAAGCTGTGATGGATTCGGTGGTGCGCTCGATGGAAGATTACATCAATTACATCACCCCTCAGTTTTCACGGACCCATCTTAACTTCCAGCGTGTACCAACAGTAGACACATCCAACCCTTTTGCTGCCAAAGCGATTCCTTCACTTGATGAAAGTTTCGTTGTCATTCATTTTCGCGGGCTGGAAAACATCGATTTCCCTTGGCTTCTGGCCATGCTGCAAGGGTCATTTATCTCACATATCAATACACTCGTTGTCCCTGGCGGGAAGATGGGCCTTGCGATGGAGTTGATCATGATGCCGCTGGTGAAACGCCTGGCTGAAGGGAAAAAAATCGTAGAAGCCTGATCCTGAACAAAATAGGCGGGGCGCAGCAAGATGCACCCCCCCCGCCTGTAAACTTAGCCTTCAACCACTTCCCACGAATGCGTGATAGTAGCAGCTTTGCCAAGCATTAAAGCCACAGAGCAATATTTCTCTGCAGACAAATCAACGGCCCGGGCAACAGCGTTATCTTTCAGATCTTTCCCTGTCACGATGAAATGCAAGTTAATAGTGGTAAACAAACGTGGTGCTTCTTCCCGGCGCTCAGAAGTCAGTTTGACCTCACAATCGGTCACATTATGTCGGCCTTTTTGCAATATAGAGACAACATCAATTGCACTACATCCCCCCGCAGCCATAAGGACCATTTCCATCGGACTTGGCGCTTTATCACCGGAGTTACCATCCATCAAAACCTGATGACCTGAAGCGGACTCCCCCAAAAATGTTAAACCTTCAACCCATTTAACTCGCGCCTGCATTCTCATTACTCCAAACATAAGTAGTATTGCAACAGATTACGCGGCATTAACAAAACAGGCAACGGAAGGCGACACAGGTCATGCTGAAACGAGACAATAGAAGACACTTCAGGAAACCTGTGCTAAAACAAACAAGATGTAACAGACTGACAGTGACGTCATACCTGTTACAGAGGAAAAAGCGATTACAGACCAAACGACTTATGGCTCGCTTCAGGTATGAGGCGATTAACGTTGTAACGCCAGCAGGGCCCTACCCTGTCTTTGAGCAAGTTTATAATAGAGGATAACCGCGCATGGTGCTTGGCAAACCCCAAACAGACCCGACTCTCGAATGGTTCTTGTCACATTGCCACATTCATAAGTATCCATCCAAGAGCACCCTGATCCATCAGGGCGAGAAAGCAGAAACGCTGTATTACATCGTAAAAGGCTCTGTGGCCGTGCTTATCAAGGATGAAGAAGGCAAGGAGATGATCCTTTCTTATCTTAATCAAGGCGATTTTATTGGCGAACTGGGGCTGTTTGAAGAAGGCCAGGAGCGTAGCGCCTGGGTTCGTGCAAAAACAGCCTGTGAAGTAGCCGAAATTTCATACAAAAAATTTCGCCAGTTGATCCAGGTAAACCCGGACATTCTGATGCGCCTTTCATCCCAGATGGCACGTCGTTTACAGGTCACTTCTGAAAAAGTAGGGAACCTGGCATTCCTTGATGTAACCGGCCGAATTGCACAGACTTTGCTTAACCTGGCGAAACAACCTGATGCAATGACCCACCCGGATGGCATGCAAATCAAAATTACCCGTCAGGAAATTGGCCAAATTGTTGGCTGTTCCCGTGAAACTGTGGGCCGCATTTTAAAAATGCTGGAAGATCAAAACCTGATTTCTGCTCACGGTAAAACCATTGTGGTATACGGTACTCGTTAATTTTACTGTATTTCATCACACATTGAGGCACGCTCCAGAGCGTGCCTTTTTGTTTTGCTCAACCCAATATCCCTTCGGCTTTACCGAACAAATTCTGAAAATTGTTCACGAATGACACAAAACTGTCACAAATTCGCCTTATTCTTCCCGGGTACTGAAAACACAGCGATTAAAAAATTATTTTTGATCTAACCTTTTCCGGGAGAAATTATGGCAATGCTTAGCTCTTCAGCCCGTCTTGTAATCGCCGCTCTGACTCTGTCCACCACAACTGCATTTGCAGCCACTAACCTGACAGGTGCCGGTGGTACATTCCCAGCGCCGGTTTATGCAAAATGGGCTGCAGAATACCAGCAGAAAACAGGTTCTCAGGTAAACTACCAGGGAATTGGTTCTTCAGGTGGTATCAAACAAATCATTGCAAAAACCGTTGATTTCGGTGCATCCGATGCCCCAATGAGCGATGCCGATCTGGAAAAAAATGGTTTGTTCCAATTCCCCACAGTTATCGGTGGTGTTGTCCTGGCAGTTAATATCCCAGGTATTAAATCTGGTGAACTGACTCTGGATGGCAAAACACTGGGTGATATTTACCTGGGTAAAATCAAAAAATGGAATGACCCGGCTATCACTAAGCTGAACCCAAATGCCAAATTGCCGGATACCAACATCAATGTGGTGCGCCGTGCAGATGGTTCAGGTACTTCTTTCGTCTTCACCAGCTACCTGTCCAAAGTGAGCCCAGACTGGGCAAGCCAGGTTGGTAAAGGCACCACCGTTAAATGGCCGACTGGCCTCGGCGGCAAAGGAAACGATGGCGTAGCTGCATTCGTACAGCGTCTGCCCGGTTCTATTGGTTATGTTGAATATGCCTATGCCAAACAGAACAATCTGACCTGGACTAAACTGTTTGATGCGGACGGCAAAGCCATTTCGCCAACTCAACAAAGCTTCAGTAACAGCGCGAAAGAAGCGGACTGGAGTAAAACCTTTGCTCAGGACCTGACTTATCAGAAAGGCGCAGATGCATGGCCAATCTCTTCTACTACTTTTATCCTGGTCTACAAAAAGCAGGAAAATGCAGAGAAAGGTGCTGAAGTGCTGAAGTTCTTTGACTGGGCTTACAAAAATGGCAACGCTATCGCTGGTAACCTGGATTACGCTCCACTGCCTGCAAGCGTTACTGAACAGATTCGTGCTGCATGGAAAACCAATGTAAAAGACAGTTCAGGTAAAGCCCTGTACTAATCTTGATGAATGGAACACTCTGCTTCAAAAGTAAAAAGCCGGGATTGCCCGGCTTTTTATTGCTGTCATTGAACCCCGGCACCATCAGTTAAGTGCATACAGAGATTGCATGAGTGCAGTTACAGCCCTTTAACCACCGCTTTTATTGCATCGACAAAACGAGCCATACCATCTTCAATATCTTTATAATCAATAACCAAAGACGGAGCCAGACGGACTACATCCGGCCCGGCATTGAGGATCATCAAACCATTCGCTGCGGCCGCATTCAGTACATCACGCGCCCGCCCTTTGTATGCGGCACTCAATTCGGCACCAATCAGTAACCCCATTCCCCGGATATCACTGAAAACAGCATATTGCTCATTTATCTGGTTCAGGTGTTTAACAAACAACTCACGTTTCGCCATAACGCCATCCAGCACTTCTGGCGTATTGATGATATCAAAAGCTGCACCTGCAACGGCACAGGCCAACGGATTACCACCATAAGTTGAGCCATGGGAACCAACATGGAATGCCGATGCAATATCTTCTGTGGTTAGCATCGCACTGATAGGGAAACCACCACCAATCGCTTTGGCGCTTGTCAGGATATCGGGAGTAACATTGTAGTGCATATACGCAAACAGCTTACCCGCACGGCCCATACCACACTGAACTTCATCAAACACTAACAACGCCTTATATTCGTCACACAGCGCACGCAGCCCTTTCAAAAACTCTGGTGTGGCTGCCATCACGCCACCTTCACCCTGAATAGGCTCAACCACTACAGCACATGTGTGGTCATCCATAACGGCTTTAACAGCGTGTAAATCATTAAAAGGGACATGAACGATATCTGCAGGTTTCGGCCCAAAACCATCTGAATATTTAGGCTGGCCCCCTACAGAAACTGTAAATAAAGAACGGCCATGAAAAGCATTATGGAATGCAATGATTTTCGTTTTATAAGGGCTGTGACGTGTAGAAGCATAAAAACGAGCCAGTTTGAATGCGGTTTCATTAGCTTCAGTACCGGAGTTCATAAACAAAACTCGCTCAGCAAATGTTGAAGCTATCAACTTTTGCCCCAATTTCAGTGCCGGTTCGTTAGTAAACACATTGCTGGTATGCCACAGAGTTTCACCCTGTGTTTTCAGCGCTTCAACCAGAGCCGGATGGCAGTGCCCTAACGCTGTAACCGCAATACCACCAGCAAAATCAACATACTCATTACCTTGTTGGTCCCACACTCGGCTCCCTTTACCTTTCACCGGGATAAAGTTAGCGGGTGCAAAAATCGGAACGATAACGTCATCGAATGTTGAGCGGGTTACTGCGGATTGTTCAGTTGCCATTTCATATCCACCTATGTTTAGCAGAAATGCTTAGTGAAATTATAATCACAAAATATGCATAAAAAATCACTTAATGGCAATGAAAAATCAACGTTTCAGGAAATTATTCAGAAGTGCATGGCCTTGTTCGCTAAGAATACTTTCCGGATGAAACTGCACGCCTTCAATATCCAGCAGCCTATGGCGGACCCCCATAATCTCTTGCTGCTCGGTCCAGGCTGTCACTTCAAATACCGCAGGCAGACTCTCACGTTCGAGCAATAAGGAATGGTAGCGGGTAACAGTAAGTGGGTTATTGAGCCCATGGAAAACACCTTGATCATTATGGAGGATCGCGGATGTTTTCCCGTGCATCACCTTCGCAGCGCGAACCACTTTGCCACCGAATACCTGGCCAATTGCCTGATGGCCCAGGCAAACTCCCAGAATAGGGCACCGGCCCGCATAATGCCGAATAGCGGCCAAAGAAATACCCGCTTCATCTGGCGTGCAAGGCCCCGGAGAAATAACCAGCCTTTCCGGAGCAAGATGGTCTATTTCATCAAGGGTTATTTCATCGTTACGCCTGACCAGTACCTGGGCACCCAGTTCACAAAAATACTGGTACAAATTCCAGGTAAAAGAATCATAGTTATCAATCAGCAATAACATAGCAACTCCCGTTCTACAAACGGGCATATTCTAACGGGTTTGCAACTGTGACCGGGGAAAATAACACGATGACGCAGAAAAAAATTGAAGAGGCGAAGCAGGTCATTTCCCCCGCTTCGCACCAAAAAGTTATGGCAGCACTTTAGCTGAGAGGATTACAACAGGCTTAGAAGGAACATTTTGGTAAGGGCCAACATTATGGGTGGGTACCTGAGCGATTTTATCCGCGACATCCATGCCTTTCACCACCTTGCCAAACACAGCATACCCGTAATCACGCTGGCCATGGTTTAAAAATGCATTATCCGCCACATTGATAAAAAACTGGCTGGTTGCGCTGTCTTTATCTGCTGTTCTCGCCATAGCGATAGAACCACGCGTATTACGTAATCCATTGTCTGCTTCGTTCTTGATAGGCGGATTAGTGGGTTTTTGTGTCATATCTACATTAAACCCACCGCCCTGAATCATAAATCCAGGAATAACACGATGGAAAATAGTGTTGTTGTAGAAGCCATTGTTGACATAATCCACAAAATTTTTCACCGTCACCGGCGCTTTTTCGCTATCCAGCACTAGCTCGATATTCCCGGCCGATGTTGTCAGCAGCACATGAGGATCCCCTTTCGCAGCGAGCGCGGAAGAGGAAATCGAAGTCAGGGCAAAAACAGCCGTCACAGCCGCCAGAGTCGATTTCAGCATGAATGGTTTCCTTTACAAGCAATAAAAAATGCAATGGAACGATTCTAAAGAGCCACTTGCCGACAAGCCAGCCATTTACTCTTTTTTACGTAACAGAATACATACCCCAGAGCTAGCCTAAAACAGGGTCTTGCTTGTAAAGTTTGTTCCATCAATAAAAATCAATACATTGATTTTATTTAATAATAAATACAACTGGCTTGCTGGTGACTGCACATTGCGTACACAATAAAAACATCATGCTTTGCCACTCTGAATAAATGAAAACCAGGATTAATCGACAGGCCCGGCTGGCTTACCAACCTGAGAAAAATCAACCAGTTCACCACCGTTATCCACTTGCACCCAAGTTTGAGCAGGTTGTGTTGTGGTAATGATACGGCCGTGGCGAATAGACCAGCGAACCGGCACCTGACGTCGCAGTGCGTCAAAACCGCTTTGAGCAGGAAGTATTATCATGTTCGCAGGGTTGCCTTCAACGATACCGTAATCATCAATACCCATTGTTCGGGCACTGTTCTCCGTAATCAGGCGAATACCTTCATCAATTTGCGGGTACCCCATCAACTGGCAAACATGCAGCCCCATATGCAACACCTGCAACATGTTGCCTGTCCCCAATGGGTACCATGGATCAAACACATCATCATGCCCGAAACAAACATTAATGCCCGCTTCAAGCATCTCTTTCACTCGCGTTATCCCACGGCGACGCGGGTAACTATCGAAACGGCCCTGCAAATGAATATTTACCAGCGGATTTGCCACGAAATTAATTTCGGATAACTTCAGCAATCGGAACAAACGGGAAGTATAAGCGCCATTGTAGCTGTGCATCGCCGTCGTATGGCTTGCAGTAACGCGATCTTTCATCCCCATCTTGAGTGCCAGAGCAGCCACTGTTTCCACAAAACGAGATTGTTCATCATCGATTTCGTCGCAATGAATATCCAGTTTCCTGTCATACTTCTCTGCCAGCGCAAAGGCGATATGTAACGACTCCACGCCGTACTCACGGGTGAATTCAAAATGAGGAATAGCACCAACCACATCAGCCCCCATTACCAGCGCCTCTTCAAGCAAAGATGCACCGTTGGGATAAGAAAGAATACCTTCTTGCGGGAATGCTACTAACTGCAAATCAATCCAGGGCGCAACTTCTTGCTTCACTTCCAACATGGCTTTCAGCGCTACCAGGCCAGGGTCCGAGACATCCACATGGCTGCGAACATACTGGATCCCATTTGCCATCTGCCATTTCAATGTCTTCCACGCACGAGCTTTTACATCCTCGTGGGTCAAGCTCGCTTTGCGCTCGGCCCAGCGCTCAATACCTTCAAATAAGGTTCCAGAAATATTCCAGGAAGGCTCACCTGCAGTTTGCGTTGTATCGAGGTGAATATGTGGCTCCACAAAAGGAGGCAGAGCAAGCCCACCATGGGCGTTCAGCACATCGTAGCTTTCATGCGCACGGGTTTCTACCATGGGGGTGATAGCCCCAAACCGTCCGTTTTCAATAGTGATTTGCCACAAACCGTCTCGCCCGGGTAGTCGAACATCCTGAATGAACCAAAACGTGGCTGGTGCCATATACCCTCCGGATGAATGCATATTGAAAAACAGATAGTAGATATGAAGTTATCATGCCTGGCGATTACAGGCACAACACATATTCGCTATGCCGCACAACCATGGATCCTTATAACTTCATGCGAAACAGGATTATTACTGAAAAGGCCAGCAACAAGTTGCCAAACACCTGGCAAGGCAACCTGCATGCAAGATAACAGGAAGAGCAAGGATCTGTACGCTTTTGTACAGCTATGAGATAGTCTTCGCCTGACTGTCAAAAATGCTTATCGCACTGCCCCGCACAAGCGGAAAGAACGAGGAACTGCTGTGGATTATTTGCCTATTTTTTGTGAGCTGAGAAACCGCTCTTGCCTGCTGGTTGGCGGAGGCGATGTTGCTGAGCGGAAAGCCAGGCTACTGATGGATGCAGGTGCCAATGTCATCGTCAATGCTCGGGAATTTACCCCACAGTTCACCGTCTGGGCAGAGCACCAGCAGTTAACTCTGGTTAAAGGCGATTTTTCCCCCGCCTTAATGGACGACTGTTGGTTAGTCATTGCCGCAACAGATGATGACCAAACAAACCAGCAAGTCAGCCATGAAGCTGAACTGCGTAAGCGTTTTTGTAATGTTGTTGATGCCCCTAAGCGTGCCTCTTTTATTATGCCGTCTATTATTGACCGCTCCCCCATCATGGTGGCCGTCTCTTCCGGCGGTACAGCGCCTGTACTTGCCAGATTACTGCGTGAAAAACTTGAGGCCGTATTACCTCAGCACCTGGGTAAAGTTGCTCACTTTGCCGGTCAGTTGCGCCAGCGAGTCAAAGATACCTTTGCAACAATGGCTGAGCGGCGCCGTTTTTGGGAAAAATTGTTTGCCAATGACCGCCTGGCACAGTCTTTAGCAAATAATGACCATACGGCTATTCATTCACAAACCGAAACGCTGTTCTCCACCCCATTGGATAATCAAGGTGAAGTTGTTCTGGTGGGTGCAGGTCCTGGTGATGCAGGGCTTCTCACACTCAAAGGATTACAACAAATTCAGCAAGCCGATATTGTCGTGTACGACAGGCTGGTTTCTGATGATGTGATGAAACTGGTGCGCCGTGACGCAGACCGAGTGTTTGTAGGCAAACGCGCAGGCTACCACTGCGTTCCACAGGAAGAAATTAACCAAATATTGCTGAGGGAAGCACAGAGTGGCAAACGTGTAGTCAGATTAAAAGGTGGCGACCCGTTTATTTTTGGGCGAGGTGGCGAGGAGCTGGAAACATTATGTGAAGCAGGTATTCCTTTTTCAGTTGTTCCGGGAATTACAGCAGCCTCTGGTTGTTCTGCCTACTCAGGTATTCCACTGACTCACCGTAATTATGCGCAAAGTGTCCGCCTGGTTACCGGGCACCTTAAATCCAGTGGAGAAGAACTGGACTGGGTAAGCCTTGCTGCAGAGAAACAAACACTGGTCTTTTACATGGGTCTGAATCAGGCTCCAGCTATTGAACAAAACTTGCGTGCCTGCGGTATGCCTGCCGAAACCCCATGCGCTCTGGTAGAGAACGGGACAGCAACAACGCAGAAAGTTGTACAAGGCACATTGGATCAACTGGCTGAGCTGGCACAACAGGTACAGAGCCCAAGCCTGATTATTGTTGGGCGTGTCGTTGGGTTACGGGAAAAATTGAACTGGTTCAGCAACCATTAAACAAAGGCCTCGCTATGGGAGCCAGAGGCTGATGACAAACCCCATGGCCACGCAAAGCGAGAGGATGTTACCCAATAAAAACCATTCATTGGTTTTCTGCTGCTAATTAAAAAGCAGGGGAACCACGCTTTTCCTGCTTTTCATCAATTAAAAGCCCCCAAAATGGGGGCTTCAGGCTGATAGCAAACCGCTTAACACCATCGTGATGTAATCAGCCTGCTTTTAACACCAAACCAGCAGAATCAAGGCTTAGCAACGAAACCAATCGCTTCGTATACTTTCTTCAGAGTCTCAGCGGCCTGAGCCTGCGCTTTCTTCGCCCCATCTCTCATAATTTGCTGCAAGAAAGCTTCATCATTGCGATAACGGTGGAAACGCTCCTGAAGCTCGCTCAACATACCTGAAACGGCATCGGCAACTTCACCTTTGAGGTGCCCATACATTTTGCCTTCAAAGTGTTGTTCCAGCTCAGGAATACTTTGGCCGGTGACAGCAGACAAAATATCCAGCAAGTTAGATACACCAGCTTTGTTGGCAACGTCATAACGAACAACAGGCGGCTCGTCAGAGTCAGTTACCGCACGTTTGATCTTCTTAACTACTGATTTAGGATCTTCCAGCAATCCGATCACATTGTTGCGGTTATCATCGGACTTGGACATTTTTTTGCCCGGCTCAAGCAGTGACATAACACGAGCGCCAGATTTAGGAATAAAAGGTTCCGGTACTTTAAACACATCACCATAAATCGCATTAAAGCGCTGCGCGATATCGCGGCTCAATTCGAGATGCTGTTTCTGATCTTCACCAACCGGGACCTGGTTGGTTTGGTAAAGCAAAATATCAGCTGCCATCAGTACCGGATAATCAAACAGACCAGCATTGATGTTTTCAGCATAACGAGCAGATTTATCTTTAAACTGCGTCATACGGCTCAGTTCGCCAAAGTAGGTATAGCAGTTCAATGCCCAACCCAACTGTGCATGTTCCGGCACATGCGACTGAACAAAAATGGTGCTTTTTTCCGGATCAATTCCACAAGCAAGGTACAGAGCCAGGGTATCGAGTGTCGCTTTGCGCAGTTTCTCAGGATCCTGACGAGCCGTAATGGCGTGCAGATCCACAATACAATAGATACAGTGGTAATCATCCTGCATGTTCACCCACTGACGCAGTGCACCCATATAATTACCAATAGTCAATTCACCTGATGGCTGCGCACCACTAAAAACGATGGGCTTACTCATTTTTTCATTCCTGATTGTCATTGTGCGGGAGCCCAATAATGGGCAGGAGATCACTGAAACGATCACAAACAAAGTCCGGCTGACTTAACGTGATCGATTCACCATAGTTGTAACCATATGTCATGCCAGCGACGCTGACATTAGCGGCTTTTGCTGCCTGAATATCATTGCGTGAATCCCCCACAAAAAATAATTCATGAGGGTACAAACCCAGTTTACCCAGAACCAGGTAAAGTGGTGCTGGGTGCGGTTTTTTAGCGGCGACATCATCGCCACCAATCACCAGACTAAAATAATCAGCAATACCCAGCGTTTCCAGAATAGGCCGGACAAATGGCGTAGGTTTATTCGTCACTATCGCCATTTTAATTCCGTTCGCATGCAAGGTTTTCAACGTATCAGCAACAGCCGGGAATAAATAACTTCCTTCCTCTGCATACTGCGCATAATACGAATCAAACAGGCGCCGCAGCATACCTTTCTGCCCATGCTGAGGTACTTTATCTTTCAAAGCCCAGGTAAGCGCACGTTCAACCAGAATATCCGCGCCGTTACCAATCCAGGTTGTCACGCGGTCTTCACCTGCTGCGGGTAACTCAAGCGCATACAATGCGCTATCAATAGCGTCAGTCAGGCCAGGTGCGCTGTCTATCAACGTACCATCAAGGTCAAATGCGATACCTTTAATACCTTCAAGCTTACCCATGGCTAACTTTTCCCAGTTCTTCACGCATTAAGTCAATAACTTGCTTGTAGTCTGGTTGCCCAAATATTGCAGAGCCAGCAACAAACATATCTGCGCCTGCTGCCGCTATCTCACCAATATTATCGACTTTAACGCCACCATCCACTTCCAGGCGAATATCATAACCAGAAGCATCAATACGCTGGCGCACCTCACGCAACTTATCCAGCGTCTGTGGAATAAAGGACTGGCCGCCGAACCCCGGATTCACAGACATCAACAAGATGACATCCAGTTTATCCATTACATAGTCAAGGTAACTGAGCGGTGTGGCTGGATTAAACACCATCCCGGATTTACAACCCTGTTCTTTGATAAGTTGTAAGGTGCGATCGATGTGTTCTGAGGCTTCAGGGTGAAACGTAATAATGCTGGCCCCTGCCGCCGCGAAATCCGGGATTAACCGGTCAACAGGCTTCACCATCAAATGGACATCAATGGGAGCCGTAATTCCGTACTGACGCAGTGACTTCAACACCATCGGCCCAATAGTCAGGTTAGGCACATAGTGATTATCCATCACGTCAAAATGAACCACATCTGCGCCAGCAGACAAGGCTCTTGCGGTGTCTTCGCCAAGACGGGCAAAATCCGCCGACAAAATTGAAGGGGCAATGAGATACTGTGTCATCCGCGTCTCCATTTTTAAAATGCATTATGCGGCAGCGAAATGGCTCAGACGTTATAGAGTGCCAGAAGTTCGTCTACTTTCTTGCGCGTGCCGCCGTTACTGCTGATGCTGCGCCGGACTTTTACAGGCAACAACGTACTTGCCAGCCTGTACCATTCCCGCGTCAATGTTGTGTCATGATTAGAGATCAACACAGGAATGCGTTTTTGCCGCAACTTTTCAGCCAGACAAGCCAAATGCTGTTGTTGTTCCGCATTAAAACTGTTGGTGTGATATGCCGTGAAGTTTGCCGTTTCTGACAAAGGTGCATAAGGCGGATCACAATAGATTACCGCACCTTTTACTGCCTTAGCCATGCTGCAGTCATAAGACTCGCAGACAAACTGAGCCCGCTGGGCTTTTTCCGCAAACAGAAACAATTCCTCTTCGGGAAAATACGGTTTCCGGTAACGACCGAAGGGAACGTTAAATTCACCGCGCAGATTGTATCGACATAAACCATTGTACCCATGGCGGTTCAGATACAAAAAAAGTAATGCCCGCTGGAATGGGTCCGTACTGTTGTTAAACGTATCACGTAGCATGTAATAACGTTCTGCACAGTTATTTTCTGGAACAAAAAAAACTTTTGCCTCAGTGACATACTCCTCTGTACGTGTCTTAACGATGTTGTACAAACTAATCAGATCGCTGTTGATATCGGCGAGGAGATAGCGAGAATACTCTGTGTTCAGGAAGACAGACCCAGCCCCGACAAAGGGCTCAATCAGGTATTCGCCTTCGGGGAGATGACGTTTAATGTCATCGAGCAGGGGGTATTTGCCCCCTGCCCACTTCAAAAAAGCGCGATGTTTTTTCATGCTGTATGACTAAATTACCTTCTCCCGCTGTGGAGAAGCTCCGACAGCATCCTGCGCTTTATACACTATTTCAGATCAGCCTGAACCTGATGAATGGGTTTGGTCCAGGGATTTTTCGCCTGTACATCAGCCGGGAGCGATGATACTGCGCGTTTCGCATCATCACGATTAGCGTAAATACCACTCACCAGGACATACCAGGGTTGGCCATTACGCGTTGTTTTGTACACCACATAATCTTTAAGCTGTTCTTTTTTAGCCCAGTTTGACAAGTTTGTCTCGTTAGACGAACTGCTTAGTTGCAAAGTGTAATGGCTGCCCGGCGCTGACTTCAGGGCATTGATATTGCCAATAGAGCTACCAGAAGACACAACTGGCGCAGGTGTGGTTTTTGCCGTAGCAACCGGTTCCTGTGTAGCTGGTGCAGAGCGAACAGGCTCTGTTTTCTTCACGACCGGAGCAGGTTCACGGGTTTTCACCGGTGCAGGCTCTTCCGTTCTTACTGTTTTTGTTTTAGCCGGATGAGCAGGCGCAATCACCACCTCCCGGCGTGTTTTTGCCGGTTCGTTATGGCGAGAGGCGTGTTCCGGAGCGGTCGCAGTGGAAGATTTACCGTTCACAGGAGCAACAGTTGCAGGCTCTGTCGGCAGGGTTGAACTCTCAACAACATTATTAATTTGCCCTTGTTGTTGAGTCAGAGCGGTATTGAGGTCGCCCGGCACATTCACACGTTGTTCCGCATCATTGGCTGGTTGAGCGGGTTCAATAGCCTGAGAAGGTGTTGATGAAACTGGCGGGACTGAAATTTCTTGCGGCGCATTGTTGCCTTGAGCAACCTGACCATTATTGTCCGCTACAGGAGCAGGCGTATTATTTTCCTGTGAAGCAGAACCGGAAAGATCAATACTTTTCTCACCGCCAGAAGCGGCTGAAGTGGATGAATCACCAGGTGACTTAGGCGATTGCAATGCTGAACCAATCCCCAAAATCAGCACCAGCAGAACCAGTATCCCAACCCCCATCATAATATGCTGGCGTGAAACCGGGCCTTTAGAAGGAGCAGATTTAACTTTTTTACGCTTAGGCGGACGACGCGTGGATTGCTCCTCGCTTTCACCAACCTCTTCATACTCCTGCTCATCGTTACCACGGCGTGAACGCGATGGACGGCGCTCGTCTGCATCAATATCTACATCATCCATGTTGAAACTTGGCTCATTGTCGTAGTCTGCAGACTGGCGTGAGCGGCCAGGATGACGGTCGCTGGGATCTGGTTTCAGACCGTCTTCCGGTTTTAATTCATCCATTTAACACCCCATTCAAAGGCGAAGAGTGTTAATACCCCATTCGCCCGAAGTTAAAAGCCACCCAAGGTGGCTAATCTCATGTCTTTGTAATCACGCCTGAAGGCAATCTGTAATAGCACTGAGAACAAGGTCGTGCGAAACGCCTGCCCGAACTTCACTTTTACCAATAGCCAACGGAAGAACCAGGCGTAATTCTCCCGCCAGAACTTTCTTGTCCCGCATCATATGCGGCATATATGCAGCCGGCTCCATGCTTTCCGGGCCTGTTACTGGCAACCCTGCACGCTTCAGGAGTGTAATGATGCGTACTGTATCTGTTTCACTAAACTGCCCTAAACGCTGAGCTGTACGAGCAGCCATCACCATTCCCGCAGAAACTGCTTCACCATGCAACCAGTTTCCGTACCCCATTTCTGCTTCAATGGCGTGCCCGAAAGTATGACCAAGGTTAAGTAAAGCACGCTGACCGCTTTCACGCTCATCAGCAGCAACAACCTCGGCTTTCAGCTCACAGCAACGGCGAATACAGTAAGACATCGCCGCAGGCTCCAAAGCCACTAAAGCATCCAGGTTATTCTCCAGCCAGTTGAAGAAATCAGCATCCAGAATAATCCCGTATTTAATTACTTCAGCGAGACCGGACGATAACTCTCTGGGGGGTAAAGTTTTCAGGCAATCGATATCAATGACAACTGACGCTGGCTGATAAAACGCGCCAATCATATTTTTTCCAAGGGGATGGTTTACAGCCGTTTTACCACCAACTGATGAGTCGACCTGGGAAAGCAACGTTGTAGGTACCTGAATAAAACGGACACCACGCTGATAACTGGCAGCAGCAAAACCGGTTAAATCGCCAATTACACCGCCCCCCAGGGCCACTAAAGTGGTATCTCGCCCATGGGGTTTTTCAAGTAACGCCGTAAATACAGAGTCGAGTACTGACAGGCTTTTATACTGCTCGCCATCTGGCAGAATAACGACATCAACCTTCACCCCAGACTGTTCAAGCACACGCCGAACCCGTTCAAGGTAGAGTGGCGCCAGGGTTTCATTTGTCACAAGCATCACTTGCTCACCTGATTTCAGGGGCCAGAAGGAGTCGGGTTCATTAAATAACCCTGATGCGATGGTAATCGGGTAGCTACGCTCCCCTAATGTCACCGTTAACCTTTCCATGACGCTGTTACCTTTTGTCGTGTATTACCCCAGACGGGCTACGTTCACATCAAGCTGAAATTAGTTACTTTCCAGCATATTAATTATTTGGTTAGCAACAACCTTCGCACTTTGATCATCTGTACGAATAACAACATCGGCAATCTCTTCATACAGAGGATTGCGCTCATCCGCTAAAGCTTCGAGAACTTCCCGAGGGGGCATGTCCACCTGGAGTAACGGACGTTTTTTGTCACGTTGCGTACGCGCAAGTTGTTTTTCAATGGTGGTTTCCAAATACACCACGACACCGCGCGCAGAGAGGCGATTACGCGTTTCACGAGATTTCACAGACCCGCCGCCCGTAGCCAGGACAATACCCTGCTTTTCGGTCAGCTCATTGATAATTTTTTCTTCGCGCTCGCGAAAACCCTGTTCGCCTTCAACGTCAAAAACCCAACCGACATCGGCTCCAGTACGTTTCTCAATTTCTTGATCGGAATCGAAAAATTCCATATTGAGCTGTTGAGCCAATTGCCGCCCAATAGTGCTTTTGCCGGCACCCATAGGCCCAACCAGAAAGATATTGCGTTTCTCTGCCATTTTTTCGGTACTACTAAGACAATTCGTTAATGATAAACCCACCATGCAACGTCCGGGCACGGCAGGAAATGAACTGAAACCTCTTATGCTATAGTGCGAGAGTCAGACTAAAAATTATCTCAACACTCAAGGTGGTTTGGCAACCGAATAAATTATTACTTCGCGGATATCCCCAGAACAAGCCCTGAGCCTGAAGCGGCCCGGCCCCACCTAAAACCGGTACATCTTGTATGATAATTCCAGCCTCAGGTCAAACACCATGACAGGTTTAACTAAACTTATTTGTATACATCTTTTATTTGTCAGATTTCTGCCAGATGAGTCGTGATAAAAACAACCAACTCCCGACGCTCATCTTCTTTTATTTGATGGCGGAATAAACTACCAATCAATGGAATTGCCCCCAAAAAAGGAACCTGTGCTACACCATCACGTTGTTTATGCTGAAAAATACCGCCCAGCACTATGGTATCACCGTGACGGACATCAATCCTGGTTTCTATTTCCTGTTTATCAATAGCCATCACGTCACCTTCAGCACGCTGCAGAACCTGGCCGGGGGCATTCTGAGTGATACGTAAATTCAGGCGTACACGTTTATCCGGCAGAACAACAGGGGTGACCTCAAGCCCCAACACAGCCTCTTTAAACTCAATAGTGGCTGCTGAAGAATCGGTACCAGAGGTCTGATAAGGAATTTCACTTCCTTGTTTAATACTGGCTGGCTGCTGATGCGCTGTAATCAGGCGTGGTCGGGCAATAATGTCCAGTTGCTGGCGTTGTTCCAGGGCAGACAATTCCATAGCCAATAAATTACTGTCTACCCGGCCTATATTAAAACCCAGACTAGTGCTATTCCCCGTAACACCTAACTCCGCAGTACCGGAAACCTGCCGTGAATTCCCTTGCCACTTAACACCCAGCTCCTGCAAACTCTGCTGATTAATGGTGACAATATGTGCCGCCAGTTCAACCTGCCCTAAGGGCAAATCCAGTAACTCAACAAACGCCAGTATTCGGGCCAAAGCCAGCTGCGTATCATTTAACATCAGCCTGCTGGTACGTTTATCTACCACCATTGACCCGGTAGCCGACAGCCCGTTATCCGCCAACTCACGGATGGCGGCCGCAACCCCTTCAACATCAGCATGCCGTACAGAAACAACCGCCTGTTGTTGTGGCTGACGAGCCTGCTTTTGTGCTTTCTCTGCCAGCGCGGCCTGCCGCTGCTGATTCGCCCACTCAAGCGTATTGATACGCAAAATATTTCCCTGTACTTTCCCTTCCAGCTCCGCTATTTCAAGCACTACAGCCAGTGCCTGCTCCCACGGAACATCAACCAGGCGTAATGAAATCGTCCGGTCTCCTCCTTGTGCAATAACAACGTTAAGCTGCCTGCCCTCAGCAAGGGCTTGTAACACCTGTGCCACGGGTACTTGATCAACAACCAACGAAACAGGCCTGGCAAAACACCAGGCTGACCACATAAATGACAAGCCTACCCACCATGCTTTCATTCTTTCTCCCTCCCTGGAAGTAATAAAATATGTTCCTGAGCCGGGCACCCTTCTACCTGGCGCAATACGATTTGATGCTCAGAAACCGAGCCAATGAGCCAACCCTCTTCAAGTTCATCGCCAGCGACTACCCGCATCCACTTCCCACGCCCAGAATTGATAATTCCTTGTAATATGTGTCCCTGATGCACCACGCCCATAAAACGCCAGGTACCCGCTAAATCTGATGTACATTTTGTTGATAACGATACAAATGGATTTCGTAACTCACTGCTGACCAGAGCAGGCACCCATAACACCAACAGCATTATCTGACGCATCTATTATCTCCAACTCAAGCTTCACATTTACATGTTCATTTTCACCCGCTTGTAGATAAAACCCTGATAACCTAACAGGTTCACCTGCTAGTGCAGGAAACAAGTGCAAAACGCCTTCCCATGGCAAAGACAAACTCAACTCAGCTTTACCGTCATCCCCTTGCATTCCCCAGGCTAATAATTGCCCGCCTGCATCACGGGTAAATCTCTGGGCAGAAAAAGCAGTCGCAGGCTGGTTTATACACAAGTGCAGAGCCTCCAGAGCAGTGACTTTCTGCCTCAGCTGAACCCAATAAGCTTGTTGTTGCCGCCATTGGGTGCGCATAAGATGTAATTGAGCGCCAGAATCTGAGATTTTCTGTTTTACTGGCACAACCAAAACCAGCCAACCAAGCCCAGCACAAACGGCCATTAATACAATCCACAACACAGCCTTCCTGAAGCGGGTAAGTACCAGCCAGTGTTCAACTATCAACGTCATCCTTTTCACCCTGCAAAGTAAAACCAAAGTGAATCTCACCATTACGCTGAGTGATATGAGTAACTTTTAACTGGTGAAACCCTGGCCATGCCGCAAAGACTGTTTCACTGGCCAAAGCACCTTCTGCTGATAAACCAACCCCTTCAATCGACACGGTACTGTGTTGCATACCCAGCCCAATTAGCCAGATATCCTCCGGTAATTGGCCGCTCAGGTATGCAAGGCTCTGCTGCCAGTGTTGTAGTTGTTGCTTGCGCTTTTTCACAACCTCATGGCCGATTCGAGCTTTTTCTAACTGCATAAGCGCTGTTTCAAGTTCAGCTACGGCATGTTGCTGGTGGTGAGATAACATACTGAATGGAGTGACTATATCCGTTTGCATGCGGAGTCTGGCATGCAAAGGTAAAACAACGAGGGCGAGAGCAATACCTTCACAGCACAATGCAATAAGCGTGTATCGCCCCCACCGATATAGCAAAAATTTCCGCTGTTGTGCTCGCCAGGGCAAGAAGTTGACCGGGTCTTTCATGCTGGATAACTCCCCAACGCAAGGCCAAGAGCGATGACAAATGGGCCAATATCCTCAGGAAGAGGAGGTGCAACTAGCTGAAGTACACTATAGGGATCCAGTTTCTCTTGTGGTTGATCTTCGGGTTGCACCAATATCGCCGTTTGTGACCCACACACAAGGGCATTTGTCATCGGGCAACCTAAGCGTTCCAATAACCCTCCTATTCCCGCTACATCAGAACACCGCGCTCCCCATTGCTGTGGGCCATACCAAAGCCAGTCTTGCTGTCCTCTGTATATTACCCAGACGCTGTCTGCCTGCTGAATTCGATAAGGGGCCAACGCCAGCGCATCAGGAGTGATTGCTGCAAGCTGACACCGGCTTTGGGTGAAATACCTCTGCAAACGCGATACTTCTTCTGCCGGAGCTGTGGTTACACAGGCAAGCTGGCTTCCAGAATGGACACCATAATCCCAACACAATTGACTGACAGGCATATCCAATTGTTGGGCAGCCATTTGCCCTATATAACGATGCGTTTCTGCATCACTCAGTGCCATAGCAGGTAATGCCAGTTGCTGTTGAAGTGTGCGCCCGGTGGGTATTCCAACCCGCAAGCGGTAGCCACCAGGCAGTGTTTTCCGTAATGCCACTAATGCTGAGACAACATCAGATTCTGGCGGCAGTTGCGCATCATCTTGTGAATGATGGGGCAAAAGCCATTCCCACCAACCGCGCAATTGCCAACCATAACGCCGGTGTTGAACCGCCACTGCCAGGAGCCTGTCTTGCTGAATATCGACCCCCACCTGCCACCGCGCTGCTGGACGCATCTCATCTTCCTCCCTGACTTAAAAGTAAAAATGGCATATCAAACCGCTCTTGATGCCTTTATACTACCGCCCGGTTGTTTATAAACTGCCCAACAGAAACCAGATGAGAAAAGCTCAGTGAAGTTCGTAAAGTATTTATTGTTCTTTGTTATTGCTTGCATTTTATTGGGTGCTGGCTCGATTTATGGCTTATACAAATACATAGAGCCGCAGTTGCCTGATGTTGCGACCCTCAAAGATGTCAAACTCCAGACACCTATGCAGGTATACAGCGCCGATGGTGAACTCATTGCACAATTCGGTGAAAAACGGCGTATACCGTTGCGTCTGGACCAAATTCCACCGGAATTAGTGAAAGCGTTTATAGCGACAGAAGACAGTCGCTTCTATGAGCACCACGGCATTGATCCTGTGGGGATTTTTCGTGCAGCAAGCGTAGCGCTGTTCTCTGGGCATGCATCCCAAGGGGCCAGTACTATTACACAGCAGCTTGCCCGTAACTTCTTCCTGAGCCCGGAAAAAACGCTGGACCGAAAAATAAAAGAAGCGTTTTTGGCTATCCGTATTGAACAATTGCTGAGTAAAGATGAAATCCTTGAACTTTATCTCAACAAGATTTATCTCGGTTACCGTGCTTATGGGGTGGGTGCAGCGGCTCAGGTTTACTTTGGTAAAAATGTCAGCCAGCTAACATTAAGTGAAATGGCAGTCATTGCCGGGTTACCTAAAGCCCCTTCCACATTCAACCCGCTTTATTCCTTAGATCGCGCGACAGCCCGTCGCAATGTGGTTTTGAGCCGTATGCTGAGTGAGGGGTATATTACCCAGGCACAATATAACGATGCCGTCACACAGCCGATAGAAGCCAATTATCATGGCCCCAAAATTGCCTTTTCTGCGCCTTATTTGTCTGAAATGGTTCGTCAGGAAATGGTTCGTCGCTATGGCGATAATGCCTATACCGATGGTTACAAGGTCTATACCACTGTTACCCGTCGCTTACAGCAAGCTGCCCAGGATGCTTTGCGCACCAATGTCATTAATTACGACATGCGCCATGGCTACCGTGGCCCAGAAACAGTGTTGTGGCGTATTGGCGAAACGCCCTGGGATACCCAAAAAGAGATTACACTGCTGCGCACGCTACCTAACTATGGCCCGTTACATCCGGCTATAGTGAACAGCGCCACCCCAACAGAGGCAGTCGCGATGCTCGCAGATGGCAGCTCAGTGCGTTTAACCATGGATGGGGTTCGCTGGGCAAGACCCTGGCGTTCAGATACCCAACAAGGGGCCACGCCACGTAAAGTGACGGATGTTCTTCAAGCAGGCCAGCAAATCTGGGTGCGGCAACAGGGTGATGACTGGTGGCTGGCTCAGGTTCCCACAGTCAACTCCGCTCTTGTGTCACTCAACCCACACGATGGTGCAGTAATGGCCCTGGTTGGCGGGTTTGATTTCTACCAAAGTAAATTCAACCGTGCTACTCAGGCCCTACGGCAGGTAGGCTCGAACATTAAGCCGTTCCTGTACACTGCTGCTATGGATAAGGGTTTGACGCTGGCCAGTATTTTGAACGATGTGCCTATTTCTCGTTGGGACGCGGGTGCTGGTACCGACTGGAGTCCAAAAAACTCACCACCAACTTATGACGGTCCAATTCGTTTACGCCAGGGTTTAGGCCAGTCGAAAAACGTAGTGATGGTTCGCGCTATGCGTGCAATGGGTGTGGATTACGCCGCCGATTACCTGCAGCGCTTTGGTTTCCCTTCACAAAATATTGTACGCACCGAATCTCTGGCACTGGGTTCAGCTTCTTTCACGCCATTGCAGGTGGTTCGTGGCTATGCCGTGATGGCGAACGGTGGATTCCTGGTTGATCCTTACTTCATTAGTAAAATCGACGATGAACAGGGCAACACGATTTTTGAAGCCAGGCCGCAGGTTGCCTGTGCCGACTGTAATCTACCTGTTATTTATGGTGATACACCGAAATCGAACGTTCTGGAAAATCAGAACATGGAAGATGTCGCCACTTCTGCTCAGCAGCAAAATGCCACAGTGCCCATGCCTGAGCTTGAAAAAGTGAATGGGCAAGCATCAGCCGTGGAGTCTCAGGCTTATGCACCTCATGTCATCAGTACACCGCTGTCCTTCCTGATCAAAAGTGCGCTGAACTCTAACATTTTCGGTGAACCCGGTTGGATGGGAACAGGCTGGCGTGCAGCCCGTGACTTGAAACGTAATGATATTGGCGGGAAAACAGGGACAACCAATAGCTCGAAAGATGCCTGGTTCTCAGGTTATGGCCCCGGTGTTGTCACCTCGGTGTGGATTGGCTTTGATGATCATCGCCGTGACCTTGGCCGTACGACGCTATCTGGTGCGATTAAAGATCAGATCTCTGGTTACGAAGGCGGTGCTAAAAGTGCCCAACCGGCCTGGGATGATTACATGAAAGCTGCTTTAGATGGCGTAGCAGAACAACCTCTAACTCCGCCGCCAGGCGTTGTTACAGTACGTATTGATCGCGCGACAGGGCAGCTTGCCAGTGGTGGTAATAGCCGGGACGAATATTTTATTGATGGCACACAACCCACTCACCAGGCAATACATGAAGTGGGCACCACCGTCATTGATAATGGTGAAACTCACGAACTCTTCTGATACCACAGCCCCTTCCTGATGGAGGGGGCAATTACAAGCGGCCCTGCTGACTCAACCATTCACGCACCAGAAATAACGCACTGATATTGCGTGCTTCGCTGAAATCAGGATCCTTCAGTAAATCCATCATCGTAGCCAACGGCCATAGTTCTTGTACCAGAGGCTCCGGCTCATCACCTTCCAGTGATGATTCATATAAATTTTCCGCCACAATAATATTCATTTTGCTGGAAAAATAAGAGGGAGCCATTGTTACTTTTTTAAGAAAGCTCAATTGGTGTGATCCAAACCCCACCTCTTCCTGCAATTCCCGGTTTGCCGCATCAAAAGGCATTTCGCCAGGGTCAATTAATCCTTTGGGGAAACCCAGCTCGTAAGATTCAGTACCAACAGCATACTCACGTATCAGCACAAGTTTATCGCCGAGGATAGGCACTATCATCACAGCTTCCCGTTCAGATGGGCGCATGCGTTCATAGACACGATGAACCCCATTACTGAATTCCAAATCAACCGACTCAACATTAAATAAACGGGAGCGGGCAACGGTTTCAACATTCAGTATTTGCGGTTTTTGTAGTGGTTTGTTCATGAATCTACGCTTCATATATGGAATCCTGATGCTATTTTGCGACACGTGGCAATGTTTGGGCAATTGCCAATTGCCTGTTTTTCACAATTGTGCAACCAGAAAAACATAAATCTTGATGATTTGAATGATGTCAAGGCATTGCATTCTTTCCAGGAATTTGCTGATACTTCTCTTTATAAAGCTTTGCTAACATTTAGTTACCTTCGGCATGTCTACCCAAAAAGCTAAAGAAATATATTAATAATGCCGATTATCATTCACTTAACTAAAATCATCAGTGAAGGGTTGCCGTTTGCTGTACTTGATTCAGAAATTGAAGGTTTGATGGGGATAGCATGAGCACCTTGTTGATTTTTTTCACTGCAGTACTTGGCTGCCTGGCTATTGTCGGGTTGGTGTTCGGGTACAAGCAGCATCAGCACTCTCGCTACCCCTGGTTGCAAGCATTGGGTGGTGCGACAACACGCCAGCTCAGCGAAGAAGAACGCTCAGCTATTGAGCATTATCTTTCCTCACTGGCACGCAATCAGCAACTTCCAGGCCCCAGTGGTGCCAGTACCGGGCATGTAAACATGTCGCTCGGCCCCAAAAGCCGCACCGTATATTCTGTCGTGCGCTCAATTACTCGCTATGGGCTTACTGCTGATGACCCCAACAAATGGCGTTACTATCTCGATTCCGTTGAAGTTCACTTGCCGCCTTTTTGGGAACAGTACATCAGCGATGATAACAATGTAGATTTAGTTATTACCGACTCTCTGCCACTGGTGATTGGCCTCAATGGCCATACACTGAAAAACTACCGTCAGGAATCCCGTGGAGCGGTACATCAGTTCTCTGGTAGCACAGCATCAATTCGTGGCGAAGAGAGCGAACAAATTGAGTTATTAAATATCCGCGAAGAGACACGTGAAGAGTACACACTGTCGCACCAGGATAACTTACGGGAAGCATTGCTGATCAGTGCAGCATTTTTACTGTACTACCTGTGTTTGCTAATCCCATCAATGTTTATTCCCTGGCTCGCAGGATGCGCCACCCTCCTGCTATTGGGTGGTTTGTATGGTATTTGCATCCCACCTGCCAAGAGTAATTTGCGGGAAATTCACTGCCTGCGCGGCACCCCAAAACGCTGGGGGTTATTTGGTGAATCCGACCAGGAGCAAAATAATATTTCTCTCGGTGTCATTGACCTGATTTACCCTTCCCACTGGCAGCCTTTTATCAGCCAGGACCTGGGGCATAAAACAGATATTGATATCTACCTGGACCGCCATGTTGTGCGCCAGGGGCGGTTTTTATCTTTACATGATGAAGTTAAAAACTTTCCTCTGCAGCACTGGCTACGTAGCATGATAATTAGCGCCAGCGCTCTTGTGGTAGTGATTATGCTGGTTGTCTGGGTTCCCCTGGACATGCCAATAAAGCTCACGATTTCCTGGCTCAAAGGCGCACAAAGCGTGGAAGCGACAACATTGTCTCAACTGGAGAATGCCCATCTGCGTGTTGGCGATACGGTGCAACTCTCTGGGGACGGGATGTGTAGCGTCTCGGCCACCGATAACTGGTCAGCCCGCCATAACACGCCTTTCCGGCCATTTGATTGCTCACAGATTTTCTGGAACAACGCCACCCCGCTTCCAGCACCAGAATCTGATATCGTTACAAAAGCCAGTGCGCTGGTGCAGACAGTCAACCGCCAACTTCACCCACAAGATGGTGACGATACTAAGGTAAACCCGCAACTGGCCTCTGCTATTCAAAAATCAGGTATGGTATTGGTAGACGATTTTGCTGATATCGTGCAGAAAACCCAGGCATTATGTACCTCGGATGATGATTGTGTTCGTCTCAAAAATGCACTAGTAAATCTGGGGAACACTAAAGACTGGGAAACGCTGGTTAAGCGTGCAGACAGCGGGAAACTCGATGGAATTAATGTTCTGCTTCGCCCGGTCAGCGCAGAATCACTGTCAAACCTGGTGACAACATCCACCGCACCGTTCTTCATGCGCGAAACGTCCCGGGCAGCCTTGTCGCTTAACAGCCCATCACCAGGTGGCTTTTTGATTATCAGCGATGAAGGTTCTGAGTTGGTGGACCAGCCTTATCCGCCCGTTTCACTCTATGATTACCCGCCGCAAGAGCAGTGGGCTGTATTTCAACACCTGGCTGAAACCCTGACCCACACACCATTCCACGCAGAAGGCATTATTACCGGGTTGTCGACAGATGCGAATGGAACGGTGCACGTTATGCTTCACAGCGTGCCCGACAGTGCCAGTCTGTGGCGTTATATTTTCACGTCGTTATTACTGGCCGCTATGGTGATCAGTTCAGTCTACAACGGCAGCATGGCTGCAATTCGCTATTACCGCCACCGTCGTCGTCTGGCTCAAATACTGGCCTGGTACGAAAACTGCCTTAACCCGAAACTTATTCCCGGCCCGGACGTTCCCCATTTGTTCTGAGTATTCACGCCACAGGTTGTGATAATCTGTGGCCCATTGTGAATACTCGGGAGCCCCCATGCACGTCGACATAGACTGGCAACATATCGATACCGTCCTGTTGGATATGGACGGCACCTTACTCGACCTCGCATTTGACAACTATTTCTGGTTACACCTGGTGCCGGAAACGCTCAGCCAACAAAGGGGAATTCCTCTCGCAGACGCACACGCACTTATCCGTCAGAAGTACCATGCCGTACAACATACGCTAAACTGGTATTGTCTCGATTACTGGAGTAATGAACTCGGTCTCGATATTTGCGCCATGACCAGGGAAATGGGTCCACGAGCAACATTAAGGGATGATACCGGGCCATTTTTATCGGCTCTAAAAGAGGCTGGTAAGCGGCGTATCCTGCTAACCAATGCGCATCCGTATAATCTTGCTGTCAAACTGGAGCATACCGGTTTAGAACGTTGGCTTGATTTATTACTTTCCACCCATACATTTGGTTATCCCAAAGAAGACAAGCGTCTGTGGGAAGCAGTCCAGGAGCAAACCCGTTTTGACCCGGCGCGTACTCTGTTCATTGATGACAGCGAGCCTATCCTTGATGCCGCCAAACAATTCGGCATTCGCTATTGTCTTGGGGTCATTAATCCTGACTCAGGGCAACCTGATAAAATCTGGCACCGTCATCCGGCAACGAGTGACTACCGGGAGCTACTCCAGGCACTATCCTGAAAGGGGGTGAAATGAAAGAGAAAATCGCAGAAGGTGTGCGGCTGGACAAATGGCTGTGGGCTGCCCGTTTTTACAAAACTCGTGCTATTGCAAGGGAAATGGTGGAAGGCGGGAAAGTGCACTACAACAGCCAGCGGAGCAAACCGAGCAAAATTGTCGAGCTGGATGCCTGCCTGGTTATTCGTCAAGGGAATGATCAGCGTACGGTTATCATTAAAGGCATTACAGACAAGCGCGGCCCGGCAGTGCAGGCTGCCGGGTTGTATGAAGAAACACCAGAAAGCATTGAGAAGCGCGAGAATATCGCACTGGCTCGTAAAATGAATTCACTGACGATGCCACATCCTGAACGTCGCCCTGATAAAAAAGAGCGGCGTGATTTGATGAAATTTAAATACGGCGGCAATGAATAATCGCCGCACGCAAGAGAGAGAAAGTATGGTTCAACACGACCAATTGCACCGTTACCTGTTTGAAAACTTCGCTGTTCGTGGCGAACTGGTAACGGTCTCAGACACCTGGCAGCAAATGCTGGCAAATCACGACTACCCGCAACCAGTACAAAATTTGCTCGGCGAGATGCTTGTGGCCACATCATTGCTTACCGCCACACTGAAATTTGAAGGCGATATTACCGTTCAGTTGCAAGGTGATGGCCCGTTGTCCCTGGCTGTTATCAACGGTAATAACCAACAGCAACTGCGTGGTGTCGCCCGCTTTAGCGAAGATTTCCCGGCCAGCGCTACACTGAAAGAAATGGTAGGTAATGGTTACCTGGTGATTACTATCAGTCCGAAAGAAGGTGAGCGCTATCAGGGTGTGGTTGGTCTGGAAGGCGAAACCATCGCAGAGTGTCTGGAAGACTATTTTGTTCGTTCGGAACAATTGCCAACTCGGTTATTTATTCGCCTGGGTGAATCAGACGGCAAACCAGCCGCTGGTGGGATGTTCCTGCAAGTATTACCGGCTCAGGATACCCAGGCTGATGACTTCACTCACCTGGCAACACTGACCGAGACAATCAAGGCCGAAGAGCTGCTGTCACTGCCTGCACAGGAAGTATTGTGGCGTTTGTATCATGAAGAAGAAGTCACCCTGTATGAACCTCAGGATGTCAGCTTCTCTTGCAGTTGCTCCCGTGAGCGCTGTGCCGCGGCCCTCAAAACATTGCCACAGGAAGAAATCGATACCATTCTTGAAGAAGATAGTGAGATAGATATGCACTGTGACTATTGTGGTAACCACTACATCTTTAACGCTATGGATATCGCAGAAATACGCACCAATGCTGATCCTGCAGATCCCCATATTCACTAAGTAAATGCAGCCCTGGAAAATTCCAGGGCTGTTTCTTTTTTGCTGTCGCCCGCTTCTCTACTTTGTCGAAAAAACACCCCGCGACAACATTGATGTATGCGTTTACAATCCCAAAAAGGCTTTTTTTTCTACTTTTCAATAACATTTGTAAAACACTTATATTCATTAATAAAAAAATCCTGCGATAATGCTCCCCACAGCGATACCTGCTCTACATCTTATAATTTGCGAACAAATCTGTTGATACGTAAATCTATGAAGCTGGTCGCGGTCAACATTCGGCTAATAACCCTACAATTTATAGTAATAGATCCTGGCTAAGGAGAAGTGAAATGCGCGTTTTAACCCCGCAAGAACTGAAGGCTTATGGTATTCATGACGTCGTGGAAGTGGTGTATAACCCTGATTACGATACCTTGTATCGTGAAGAGCTCGACCCAACCCTGGAAGGATTCGAGCGTGGCGTACTGACAAATCTGGGTGCCGTCGCTGTTGATACCGGTGTTTTCACTGGCCGCTCGCCAAAAGATAAATATATCGTCCGTGACGATACAACCCGCGATACGTTATGGTGGTCTGATAACGGCAACGGTAAAAATGACAACCATCCACTCACCCCCGAAGTATGGCAAGACCTGAAAGGTCTCGTTACTGAAGAGCTTTCAGGAAAGCGCCTGTTTGTGGTTGATGCCTTTTGTGGTGCCAACCCGGACAGCCGGTTGTGCGTACGCTTTATTACTGAAGTGGCCTGGCAGGCACATTTCGTCAAGAACATGTTTATCCGCCCAGACGATGAAGAACTGGATGATTTTGAACCTGATTTCATCGTAATGAACGGCGCAAAATGCACTAACCCGAACTGGCAGGCACAAGGCCTGAACTCAGAAAACTTTATTGCATTCAACCTGACAGAACGCATGCAGTTAATTGGTGGCACCTGGTATGGCGGCGAAATGAAAAAAGGGATGTTTGCCATCATGAACTACCTGCTGCCACTGAAAAATATTGCCTCCATGCACTGTTCTGCCAATGTCGGTGAAAAAGGCGATGTCGCAGTCTTCTTCGGTTTATCCGGAACGGGTAAAACTACCTTGTCTACGGACCCGAAACGCCGCCTGATTGGTGATGATGAGCATGGCTGGGATAACGATGGCGTATTCAACTTCGAAGGGGGTTGCTACGCAAAAACGATCCGGTTGTCAGAAGCAGCCGAGCCGGACATTTACCGAGCCATTCGCCGGGATGCTCTGCTGGAAAATGTCACCGTCGCTGCAGATGGAACCATTGATTTCGATGATGGCAGCAAAACCGAAAACACCCGCGTGTCTTACCCGATTTATCATATTGATAATATTGTTAAACCGGTATCCAAAGCAGGCCATGCTACTAAAGTGATTTTCCTCACTGCAGATGCATTTGGTGTGTTGCCGCCGGTTTCACGTCTGACCGCCGAGCAAACGCAATACCACTTTCTCTCTGGTTTCACCGCAAAACTGGCCGGGACTGAATGCGGTGTGGATGAACCAACGCCCACATTCTCTGCCTGTTTTGGCGCAGCATTCCTGACTCTGCATCCCACACAATATGCAGAAGTGTTGGTGAAACGTATGCAGGCAGCTGGTGCACAAGCATATCTGGTGAATACGGGCTGGAATGGCTCAGGTAAACGGATTTCAATCAAAGATACCCGGGCAATTATTGATGCCATTCTTAGTGGAGAACTGGATAACGCTGAAACCACCACACTACCCGTCTTCAATCTCGCTGTACCCGTCGCATTAACGGGTGTGAATACCGCAATACTTGACCCACGCAACACCTGGGCCACTGCCGCGCAATGGAAAGACAAAGCGCAGCACCTTGCTACGCTGTTTACCGAGAACTTCGAAAAGTACACAGATACACAAGCAGGGGCAGCACTGGTCAGCGCCGGGCCACAAACCAAGTAACCAGCACTAAAATACTCAACAGCAAAAAGCCCGCGCATTGTGAAATGCACGGGCTTTTCTGTGTACAGCTAACGGGATGATAACGACTAGCCCAGGCTAACTCTCTTTTGTTTTCTCTGCCAGCAAACCAGGCATAACAGGCAACCAGGCCCGAATGCATAACCCACCATGCTCACTCGTGCCAATATCCAGAAGCCCGTTATGGTTATCAATGATACGTTGCACAATAGCCAAGCCCAGACCGGTGCCACTGGTGCTACGCGCACTATCGCCACGCACGAATGGCTGCAGTAAATGTTTCAGTTGTTCAGGCGGAATACCTGGCCCGTCATCTTCCACCTGGAACCATGCCTTACCCGGCTCAGTACCACTACTGACTTTTATCCATCCATTACCGTAGCGCGCCGCATTAACGACCATATTAGCCACCGCGCGTTTGATAGAAAGTGGGTGGATATTGACAGTAATTTCACCAGGCTGCAGATCTGTATCTATTTCACGCTCATAACCACTTTCGGCAGCAATTACTTCCCCAAGCACACTGTTAAGATCTGCCGTTTCAAGCGGCATTTCCTGGCCAGTACGCAGGTAATCAATAAACTGCTCAATAATGGCATTACATTCTTCGATATCTTTGTTAATAGATTCTGCGAGGTAACCATCCTGCTCGCTCATCATTTCCGTCGCCAGGCGAATACGTGTGAGTGGCGTGCGCAGATCGTGGCTAACACCGGCCATCAGCAATGTACGGTCATCCGCCAGTTGCTTCACGCCCGATGCCATGTGATTGAACGCTCGTGTCACCGAACGCACCTCTGAAGCACCGTATTCCCGCAACGGAGGAGGAATAATCCCTTTACCAACTTGCAAAGCAGCGTGCTCAAGGTCTACCAGAGGCCGGTTTTGAATACGAATAAACAGCCACGCCCCGCCAATAGCCAGTAACATAATCGCTAGTGTGTAACGGAACAACGGCGAGAAGTCGCCCTGGTGAATTTCAGTCAGTGGTACACGCACCCAAATATTGGGGGATAACCAGGTTTTCAGCCAAACGACCGGTGAGCTTTTATTGACTTCAACACGGACTTCCGTTGGCCCACCAAGTTGTTGAGCCATTTGCTGGCTCAAAAATTCGTAATGCTGCGCCCAACGCAGACCGGCCTCTTCCGCAGCTTCATCAGAATACAACGAAATTCCGAGTTCACGATAAATCTCGCGGCGAAACGCAGGCGGTACGACGAGTTGAGTACCGTCCTCCAGTTGCAGCTTATCAGTCATTAGCATACGAACTTCGTAAGCCAGAACTTTATTAAACTGCTGGAGGCTCGGCAAAATCGCGAAGTTCAGCACAACAAGGTACGTTGTCACCAGGCTGGCAAACAGCAAGGTGACAATCAGTAACAAGGTGCGTGCAAATGAACTTCTTGGCGAGAAGCGCAGTCGCCTCATGCTTTAGCGCCGTCCGGCACAAACACATAACCCAGGCCCCATACCGTCTGAATATAACGGGGATGTGCCGGGTCTTCTTCCACCATCCGACGCAGGCGGGAGATCTGAACATCAATAGAACGTTCCATCGCACTGTATTCACGGCCCCGTGCGAGGTTCATCAGTTTATCGCGGGATAATGGTTCACGCGGGTGGCTTACCAGAGCTTTCAACACAGCGAATTCACCGCTGGTTAAAGGCATAGGCTCATCATCACGGAACATTTCACGTGTACCCAGGTTCAGTTTAAATTTGCCAAAAGCAATAACAGCTTCTTCCTGAGACGGTGCGCCGGGTAGCTCATTTGCCTGGCGGCGCAATACTGCACGAATACGAGCCAACAACTCACGCGGGTTAAAGGGCTTGGGAATATAGTCATCAGCACCAATTTCCAGCCCAACAATACGGTCCACTTCTTCACCTTTCGCCGTTACCATAATGATAGGCATAGGGTTGCTCTGGCTACGCAGACGTCGGCAAATAGATAAACCATCTTCTCCCGGCAGCATTAAATCCAGAACCATTAAGTGAAAAGACTCACGTGTCAGCAGGCGGTCCATTTGTTCAGCGTTAGCAACGCTACGAACCTGGAAGCCTTGTTCGGTGAGATAACGTTCAAGCAGTGCACGCAACCGCATATCGTCATCAACAACCAGAATTTTATAATTCTCTTGCATACTGTTAACTCCCAAAGGCTCGATTGTACGTAGGCTATTCTAAAAAAGTGTGCGCTAACGACCAGATAAAACTGGTATATATTCTAGTCGAAATTGTTACAAAGCATATTTAACAGCGACTTATATGTACAATACATCACAAACGCACGCGTAAAGCGACAGGCAAGTTATTGTAAAATAGGCACGCTTCGCCATTTGGCAGAACTAACAGGTAAATAGCATGAAAACGCCTCTGGTTACCCGAGAGGGTTACGAAAAGCTGAAAAAAGAGCTGGATTATTTATGGCGCGAAGAACGCCCTGAAGTCACCAAGAAAGTTACCTGGGCGGCAAGCCTTGGCGACCGAAGTGAAAATGCTGACTACCAGTACAACAAAAAGCGCCTGCGCGAAATTGACCGGCGTGTTCGTTATCTCACTAAATGCCTTGAGAATTTACGTATCGTTGACCACTCGCCTCAACAGGATGGCAAAGTGTTTTTCGGTGCGTGGGTAGAAATAGAAAATGACGATGGAGACATCAGGCGTTTTCGCATTGTTGGCTATGACGAAATTTTTGGCCGCAATGACTACATTTCTATTGATGCTCCCATGGCCCGGGCGCTGCTCAAAAAAGAAGAAGGTGATACCGCCACTGTCATCACACCTTCAGGCATTGCGACCTGGTATGTAAACAGTATCAGCTATACGCAACCAGACTGGTCTGAAGAAACCTGAGCTTCAGCGGTGCTCACAATATTTAAAGAACAAACTGAAAAAACCAGTTGAAAGGCCGCCATAACTGGCATTTTATTTCCGGACTCCGTATAACTGTGCTTCACTTTTTATCGCGACAGACAGACAACAAAAGCCATGATGAACAATTCGCTTAACGGCATTATTGCCAGTGAACTCAAGGCACGGAATGAGCAGGTTGAAGCTGCCATCCGTTTGCTTGATGAAGGGAACACCGTGCCATTTATCGCACGTTATCGTAAAGAGGTCACAGGTGGGCTGGATGACACCCAATTGCGTCAACTTGAAGTCCGTCTGGGTTATCTGCGTGAACTGGAAGAACGGCGTCAGGCCATTCTTAAATCGATTAGCGAACAGGGCAAACTCAGTGATGAACTGGCCGGGGCCATTAATTCAACACTGAGCAAAACTGAACTCGAAGATCTATACCTGCCTTACAAACCGAAACGCCGTACACGTGGTCAAATCGCGATTGAAGCCGGTTTAGAACCCCTTGCCGATTTACTTTGGCAAGATGCCTCCCGCACACCAGAGCAAGAAGCAGAACAGTATATCGATGCAGACAAAGGCCTGGCAGACACCAAAGCGGTGTTAGATGGTGCTCGTTATATTCTGATGGAACGCTTCGCCGAAGATGCCGCTCTGCTGGCAAAAGTACGTGACTACTTGTGGCGTAACGCCCACCTGGCTTCAACCGTGGTACCAGGCAAAGAAGACGATGGTGCGAAGTTCCGTGACTATTTTGCCCACCACGAAGCCATCTCTGGTGTACCTTCACACCGCGCCCTTGCTATGTTCCGGGGGCGTAACGAAGGGGTCCTTCAGTTAGCGGTTAACCCGGATCCTCAGTTTGATGAGCCCCCCAAAGAAAGTTACTGCGAACAACTGATTATTGACCACCTGGGGTTACGGCTGAACAACGCACCAGCAGATAACTGGCGGCGTGCGGTCGTTTCCTGGACATGGCGTATCAAGGTGCTAATGCATCTGGAAACTGAGCTAATGTCCACCTTGCGTGAACGCGCAGAAGATGAAGCAATTAATGTGTTTGCCCGTAACCTGCATGACTTGCTGATGGCTGCACCTGCGGGTATGCGCGCCACAATGGGCCTGGATCCGGGTCTGCGGACTGGGGTGAAAGTTGCCGTCGTGGACGCAACCGGAAAACTGGTTGCCACCGATACTATTTACCCACATACCGGCCAGTCAGCTAAAGCGGCAATCGTGCTGGCTGCGCTGTGTGAGAAGCATCAAGTCGAATTGGTCGCTATCGGTAACGGCACGGCATCACGCGAAACAGAACGTTTCTGGCTGGACGTACTAAAACAGTACCCCCACCTTAAAGCACAGAAAGTCATTGTCAGTGAAGCAGGAGCTTCGGTCTATTCCGCTTCGGAACTGGCTGCCCAAGAATTCCCATCACTCGATGTTTCTTTGCGTGGCGCGGTCTCCATTGCTCGCCGCCTGCAAGACCCACTCGCAGAGCTGGTGAAGATCGACCCGAAATCCATAGGTGTAGGTCAATACCAGCACGATGTAAGCCAAAACCAACTGGCGAAAAAACTGGATGCCGTGGTTGAAGATTGTGTAAACGCCGTCGGTGTTGATTTGAATACCGCATCCGTGCCGTTATTAACCCGTGTAGCCGGTCTGACTCGTATGATGGCGCAAAACATTGTCGACTGGCGCGATCAGAATGGTCAGTTCCAGAACCGCCAACAACTGCTGAAAGTTAGCCGTCTGGGGCCGAAAGCCTTTGAACAATGCGCTGGCTTTTTGCGTATCAACCATGGGGATAACCCACTGGATGCCTCAACCGTCCACCCTGAAGCTTACCCTATTGTTGAGCGTATTCTTGCCGCAACCCAGAAAGCCTTACGGGAACTGATGGGTGATGATGGTGCGCTACGTAACCTGAAAGCAGTGGACTTCACTGATGAGCGTTTCGGTGTACCCACCGTCACTGACATTATCAAAGAGCTGGAAAAACCCGGTCGCGACCCACGTCCTGAATTTAAAACGGCTCAATTTGCTGACGGAGTGGAAACACTCAATGACCTCCAGCCAGGCATGATTCTGGAAGGTGCTGTCACCAACGTCACTAACTTTGGCGCATTTGTTGATATTGGTGTGCACCAGGATGGGCTGGTACACATCTCCTCATTGGCTGATAAATTCGTTGAAGACCCACACAAAGTTGTGAAAACCGGCGATATCGTCAAAGTGAAAGTGATGGAAGTTGACCTGGCTCGTAAGCGCATTGCGTTATCCATGCGTCTTGATGAGCAACCAGGGGAAAGCCAACCTCGCCGGGCGAAAAGTGGTGACACACGCCAGCGCCCGCAACAACAGCAGCAACAGCGCAAACGTGAATCTGCGTCTTCAGGTAACAGCGCGATGAGCGATGCTCTGGCTGCAGCATTTGGCAAAAAGCGTTAAACCAGTAGTCGAATTGCCAGCCTGGTGGCGCAGGCTGGCAAAAAAAATCATAAAAACTTCTGGTTATCGTTTCTAACTTGCTCAGTTTCACGTTGTAACAACGCTGCCGCAATAATACCGAAATAATCCTGTAAAATTCGTAGGTTCCGGAATATTCCCCGCATACAAAGGTTAATTATTAGCGAGCTAATTTTTAGCAAATAATTATTTTTTAATATAAATAAAAAACACTTCACTAAAATATTTAAAATACCACCTTTAATTTAACAAAAATAACCATTTTTAGTTATTTGAAATACCCTGCTACTCATGCTAAATACCCACTTTATGACGCAGATTAATCTTAGCACGAATAAAGGATGAAATAAGATTCATTTGCAATAAACCAAGTTGATTACGCAAACCATTCTCATTATCATTGTATTACTTGTTTTATTCTGCTCTATTTTTCTGGCGAGGCTCCTCTGAATCTCATTTCAGGCTGTTCTCTTGGTAAACGTTCATTTGTAAGTTCTGGCAGGCAGGCATTATGCAATTCTTACCATCCAGCTCATGGAAAATCATTGGTTTCTCAAGGGAAATCAGCCCGGCATACCGCCAAAAGTTACTTTCCTTAGGTATGTTGCCTGGTTCGTCATTCGATGTGGTTCGTGTGGCACCACTTGGCGATCCTATTCATATTGCAACCCGTCGCGTTAACCTGGTCGTACGTAAAAAAGACCTGGCGTTATTAAATGTCGAGGAAATACGCTGAGTTACTCAGTTGTTTTGTCATGGCAATGCAAGTAAGTGGGTCATAAAATGAAAACAATTACTGTTGGTTTAATTGGTAATCCCAACTCTGGGAAAACAACATTATTCAACCAATTAACAGGTGCTCGCCAGCGTGTAGGGAATTGGGCAGGCGTTACGGTTGAACGTAAAGAAGGGCTGTTTGCAACGCCAGAACACCAGGTCACACTTGTTGACCTGCCGGGCACTTACTCCCTGACCACTATTTCTGCACAAACCTCTCTCGACGAACAAATTGCTTGTCATTATATTCTGAGCGGCGACGCGGATTTGCTGATTAACGTGGTTGATGCCAGCAACCTTGAGCGCAATCTGTATTTAACATTACAACTGCTGGAACTTGGTATTCCCTGCGTTGTTGCGCTGAATATGCTGGATATTGCAGAGAAGCAGCACCTGCGTATTGATATTGATGCGCTTTCCGCAAGGCTTGGTTGCCCTGTCGTGCCACTGGTATCTACCCGTGGGCGGGGTATCGATGGCCTTAAACGCGCGTTGGATACTCACCAGAAAAACAGTGAGCGTGAATTTGTTCATTATCCACAACCTATTATCGACAGTGCACAGCAACTGGCTCAATCCATGTCTGACGCTCTGCCGGGTAACCATCGCCGGTGGTTGGGCATACAGATGCTGGAAGGCGATATCTATAGCCTTGCCTACGCCGGGGATGCAGCTGACAAACTCGATGCAGTAAAAGCCGGGCTGACTGAAAAGATTGATGACCCGGCATTGTATATTGCTGACGCACGTTACCAGACTATCGCCACTATTTGTGAATCAGTCAGTAACAGCATTACCGTTGAGCCAAATAAACTCACCACGCAAGTAGATAAAATTGTCCTGAACCGGTTTCTCGGTTTACCGATCTTTCTATTTGTGATGTATCTGATGTTCCTGCTGGCCATTAACATTGGTGGCGCGCTTCAACCTATTTTTGATGCCGGTTCTGTCGCCATATTTATTCACGGCTTGCAGTGGGTTGGCGCAACATTACATTTCCCAGACTGGCTCACTTTACTGCTTGCCCAAGGGATTGGTGGCGGGATAAACACCGTACTACCCTTGGTACCGCAAATCGGCATGATGTACCTGTTTCTCTCATTCCTTGAAGATTCAGGTTATATGGCTCGGGCGGCCTTTGTTATGGACCGTCTGATGCAATCCCTGGGTCTGCCTGGTAAATCTTTTGTCCCATTGATTGTCGGTTTTGGTTGTAACGTCCCTTCAGTGATGGGTTCTCGTACTCTTGATGCGCCTCGCGAACGCCTGACAACCATCATGATGGCACCCTTTATGTCCTGTGGTGCGCGCCTGGCTATTTTCGCCGTTTTCTCTGCTGCGTTTTTCGGGCAACAAGGGGCGTTGATTGTATTCTCTCTTTATCTGTTAGGTATTGTGATGGCAATACTTACTGGGTTGATGCTCAAGCACACAATTATGCGTGGTGAAGCCACTCCATTTATCATGGAGTTGCCGGTTTACCACGTTCCGCACCTGAAAAGCCTGCTAATTCAGACCTGGCAGCGCCTGAAGGGGTTTGTTATCCGGGCAGGGAAAGTGATTGTGCTGGTCAGTATCTTTATTGGTGCGCTGAATAGTTTCACGCTCACCGGTAAAGCAGCAGATAACATTAACGATTCGGCACTGGCATCCGTCAGCCGCGTTCTGACTCCGCTGTTGCAACCTATCGGTGTTCATCAGGACAACTGGCAGGCAACGGTCGGCCTGTTTACTGGCGCAATGGCAAAAGAGGTTGTCGTCGGGACACTCAATACCTTGTATACCGCCGAAGATATTCACAATGAAGCGTTTGACCCGTCATCCTTTAACTTGCTGGATGAACTGCGAGGTGCGTTTGATGATACCTGGAGTAGCCTGAAAGACACCTTCAGCCTTAGCGTACTGGCTAACCCCATTGAAGCCAGTAAAGGTGATGGCGAAATGGCAACCGGTGCGATGGGTGTGATGAGCAGCAAGTTTGGTAGTGAGGCTGCGGCTTACAGCTACTTAATCTTTGTATTGCTTTATATCCCCTGCATCTCTGTTATGGGTGCCGTAGCCCGTGAAGCTGGCCGTGGATGGATGACATTCTCTATTCTGTGGGGGCTGGATATTGCCTACTCGCTGTCTACGGTGTATTACCAGGCAGTCTCTTTCCACAACCACCCACAATACAGCCTGGTCTGCATTCTGGCTGTAGTGCTATTCAATGTGGTGTTGCTGGGCGCGTTGCGTCGGGCACGTAGCCGTGTGGAAGTGCACCTGGTTGCGAAACCACGCAGTGTTGCATCATGTTGCCAGTCAGCCAGCGCCAATGACTGCCACTGATACTCAACACATAACAGAAGGGGAAGTAAGCGATGGCAAGTCTGATTGAAATACGTGATTTACTGGCATTACGGGGCTCTATGGATGCCTCGCAACTCAGCCAGCAACTTGCCACACCACTTCCCCTGATGAACGCCATGCTGGCCCGCCTGGAGGCAATGGGTAAAGCGCAACGCCGTACGGAAGATGCCAGCCAGTGCCTGAGTGGCGGGTGTAAAAGCTGCCCTGAGGGCAAGGCCTGCCTGAGAGAAGTGTGGACTCTCAGCCAGCAAGTTTGAAGCCAGCCCCGGTGAACAGTACCCACTGGCTTGCCGGGTTTTTATGCCAGGTTACCAGCGTAACCCACTGGTCAGCGCCAGTAATTGTTCACAGAATAAATCAGGGTGAGAAATAAAGGGTGCATGAGCGGCCTTGGGGAAAACAACCGAAGCACTACGCTGCCAGCGGCTATCCAGAATCTGTGCTGCTTTGCGGGGCACCAGCCCATCAAGGTAACCATAGAGCCTCCAGAATGGTACATCCAGGTTGTCCAGCGCTTCTCGCAAATCCACTTGTTCCAAAATAGCCAGCCCACCATTGAGTACTTCTGGTGTTGGGAACGGTTGCGACAACACCACCTCTTTGAGCGCCTGCGCATCCTGCCGGGCACTTGCTGTACCTAACGTCTGCAATGCCAGGAAACGCTCAACGGTTCTGCGAAAGTCCTCGCTCAGTTGCTGCTGAAAACCTTGTAGCACTGAACCTTTGATACCAGGCCACCCTTCATGCTCATTCGCCTGAAAGCAGGGAGAAGACGCCACTGTTACCAGCGCATCAACCCGGGAAGGCTCAGCAAGTGCCACCTGGCTGGCGACCAGTCCACCAAGGCTCCACCCCATCCAAACTGCACGTTCAGGGGCCTGTTGCAAAACCACATTAGCCATTTCCTCAAGGGTCATTGCGCCATAATTCTGGCTACGCCCAAACCCCGGCAGATCTACCAGGTGTAAGGTAAAATGCGGGCTAAGCTGGGCTGTAATGCCTTGCCAGACCGCCGCATTCAGTCCCCATCCGTGCAACAGCACAAGATGTGTTTTTCCTTCACCGCTTGTTTGCCACCACAAATCCGTCATCGGTTATAGTTCTCTGATTTATCCAGCAAGGAGGCTGTATGCTATCAATCCCCGGTCATTGTTGGCTATGCAAAATGCCACTTACTCTGCCTCACTGGGGCTTTTGTTCTTGTTGTACCGCCAGCCTGCCCCAACCACCTGTCTGCTGCCCCTGCTGTGGTTTGCCGGCAGGGCAGGCAGACTGCCTGTGTGGCCGCTGCCTGCAAAAACCACCGCCCTGGCAAAGTATGATATTTGTCAGTGATTACTGCGCTCCCCTTGATAAACTCATACAGCGCTGGAAATTTCATAACACCCCGGCACTCAGCCAGGGATTGGCCCGGTTACTGTTTATGCGTTTACAGGCACAGAAATACACAACGAACTGGCAATTACCTGACACAATACTAAGTGTGCCTCTGTTTCAACGGCGGCACTGGTTGCGGGGGTTTAATCAAAGTGACCTGTTAGCCCGGCCGCTGGCGCACTGGTTAAAGTGTGCCTGGGAACCGGCAGGGTTGCGGCGAAGAATACCAACAGTAACTCAACACCGGCTTTCAGCGCAGTTACGCAGGCAAAATCTCAATAATGCGTTTACGCTTGAAATTCCGGTAAAGCAACGCCACATCGCTATAGTGGATGATGTCGTAACCACCGGCAGTACTGTCGGTGAAATTGCCCGCCAGCTCAAACAGGCTGGTGCTGCAAGCATTCAGATCTGGTGCCTGTGTCGAACCTTGTAGAGCCTCGATGATGGGCGTATAATAACCAACTAAAATAGTCAACTATTAGGCCTTTGTTATGATCCGTATTTCCGATGCTGCGCAAGCACACTTTGCCAAATTGCTGGCAAATCAGGAGGAAGGGACACAAATTCGTGTGTTCGTTATCAATCCCGGCACACCAAATGCTGAGTGCGGCGTTTCATACTGCCCGCCTGATGCGGTTGAGGCTACGGACACCGCCCTTCCGTTTGAGCAACTGACTGCCTATGTTGATGAACTGAGCGCACCTTACCTGGAAGACGCTGAAATTGATTTCGTGACTGACCAATTAGGTTCTCAGTTAACGCTGAAAGCACCCAATGCCAAAATGCGTAAAGTGGCCGATGATGCGCCATTAGTTGAACGTGTAGAGTATTTCCTGCAATCACAAGTTAACCCACAACTGGCAGGTCACGGTGGGCGTGTTTCCCTGATGGAAATTACCGATGAAGGTTTCGCCATTCTGCAGTTTGGTGGTGGCTGTAACGGTTGTTCCATGGTGGATTACACCCTGAAAGAAGGGATTGAAAAACAGCTTCTGGCTGAGTTTACCGAACTCAAAGGCGTGCGTGACCTCACTGAACACCAGCGCGGTGAACACTCCTACTATTAAAAACGGCAAGGTGTAATCCTCCGTCACTGACTTTTCCAAAGGCCCGCCAATTATCTATTAATGGCGGGCCTTTCTGTTTGCCTTCATTCCAATCTGTTCCGTTTCATACAGCAATAAAAAACTCACGACTAATAACCCGGTACCACAGTGGCTTTATGTAATATAAAGGTAGTCTAATCACACCAAGTTTTAATTCAAATTATTTGACCAATAAAACCAAATACTTCAGCTTTTACTTATTCCACACCCGGCCTATTATTACTCCATCGAAGGCGATAAGCCTTGAAACAGACCAAAAACATTAAGGAATACGACCATGAGATCCATCAAATATTTAGTTGTAGTTACCGCTCTTTCTCTGGCTTCATTTGGCGCATTTGCCCAAACAGTTAGCGCAACTGCATCAACTCTCGATGGCGCCGAAGCAAAAATCGCCGCACAGGCAAAACAAGCTGGAGCAGAGTCTTACAACATCACTGAAGCATTCAGTGGTAACCAGGTGCATATGACTGCGGAACTGAATAAATAAATCGTATCGGCCATAGTTACCCTCTGATGTATCGCTATTTATTGCCATACCAAAACACGTGTTTGAATTCTGACTCTTATTTGGCGACAGTTCCTTGTCGCCTTTTTTTATTTGTGTGCCAGTAAGCGATAAAAAACGCCCTGTGCCAACTGGTACAGGGCGTTTATACAACCGTAATACGGTGAGGTTATTTATGCTGGCCCGCTTTCTTACGCCGGGAAGTTAAATCCTTCAGTAACCGCGTAATATCTTCATCAGAGAAAATATCTTCTATTTCACGATTAAGTTTACGCCGCCAGTTTGGGTACTGCGTACTGGTGCCAGGTACATTCACAGGCTCCGCCATATCCAGCCAGTCTTCAGGCTGCAACCCCAACAGAGCGCTGTTTGAGTCGGCAATATAGCGCTGTAGCCCACGGTTAAGAACAGGTGACATGTGCATAAGGCGCGCCTGCTTTCCCGTTCGTTTTGGCACACAACCATACTGGTGCAAACTATCAAGTAACCCTTGTTTCGCCGCTTCACGTTCCTGATATAAGCCTTTAAGAATCACCTTGTCAGGATACAACCCTAAAGATTCACCCAGCGTCAAATCTCCACATGCCCAGTATCCCCGTAAAGTTGGCAGGTCATGGGTAGTGGCAACAGCCATGGATTGTTCTGGCCAGATATCCGGTGCTTTAAACTGCTTGTCGCTGTCATGCTCAAAATAGAGCACTTTGTATGAATACACCCCGCTACTTCGCAGTTTACCCACGATTTCTGCTGGAACTGTCCCCAAATCTTCGCCAATCACCATGCATTGATGGCGCTGGCTTTCCAGTGCCAGAATGGCGAGCAGGTCGTCTACCGGGTAGTGAACATACGCGCCTTTATCTGCCGTTTCGCCATAAGGGATCCACCACAAACGCAGTAACGACATCACATGGTCAATACGCAGCGCGCCGCAGTGGGTCATGTTGGCTCGTAATAAATCAACAAACGGCTCATAGGCACGCTCGAACATTACATGGGGATTAATCGGTGGTAAGCCCCAGTTTTGCCCAAGTGGGCCAAGTATATCTGGTGGAGCACCCACGGAAGCTTGCAGGCTATATAGTGAACGATCACTCCAGGTCTCAGAACCTCCCTCAGCCACACCCACAGCCAGATCACGATAAAGCCCTACAGACATTTCTGCTTTCAGACATTCGTCCCAACAGGCCGAGAATTGTGTGGCTGCCAGCCACTGTAACCACATCCAGAAGCACACTTCCTGGGAATTTTGCTCACAAAACTGCAGCACAACAGGGCTTTGCGTATCCTGCCAGGCTTCAGGCCAGGCCGGCCACCCCCAATGCTGAGCATCTTCTGCCAGCAAATGGTGGTGCACCGCATCATACGCACCTTGCCAATAAAGGCTTTCACCGCCATCGCGCACAAAGGCCTCAAACAATGCAACAGTGTCGTCATCATGAGGCCGGGCACAGAAGGTATCCCAGGCCAGGCGCAGTGCAGCAATTTTAAGTTCCGTTACTGTGGTGTAATCCACCCATTCAGCGCTACGGGCTTTGGCTATCGCTTGTTGTGTTGTTGTTTTTTCCCACCAGTGTTGTGCGGCATCACTGGCAGCAAAATCAGCTACAGCGGGAACATCGATATACAAAACATTCAGCCAGCGGCGTGATGACGGACTGTACGGGCTGGCACTTTCAGGCGTGGCAGGGTACAACGCATGCACCGGGTTCAGGCCAATAAAAGCCCCACCTCGTGCGGCAATTTCCGGCAGCATTCGCTTCAGGTCACCAAAATCACCGATTCCCCAGTTAGTTGCTGAACGTAATGTATATAGCTGTACACAAGCTCCCCAGAGTTTTTTCCCTTGTAAGAGTGACGCGGGTTCATAACAACGGGGTGGAGCCACAATGACCTGGCAGTGCCAGCGCTGTTCATCCTGAGTGAGAGTCAGTGAGTGGTATCCGGGTTGCAGGCTGGTGGGTAAACGCATGGGCTTACCGCCCTGAATTGCGCCGTGATGCTGTTCACCGTTTTCTGTTGTCAGCAACCACTGGAAACGCCCGTCACCTTTTACTGGCACAGACAGGCGCTTACCAGCAACCAGTACATGTACAGGAGGCAATACACGTTGGCTGTGTTGGTATGCCAGTGCTGGGGCATCACCCATTGCCGCCAGCAGCCGCTGGCGGGTGTCCATTCCGATGCTCTCAGGTTTACCATGTGCATTGATGTAACTTGATGCAATCCCTGCTTCCAGGGCGGCTTGTTCAAGACGTTTTTTGTCTATCATCCTTTCACCTACCTTGATGTCCTTAGCGCTTTGCCTGCCAAATACGTGCCTGGTAGTCGCGAATGGAACGGTCTGAACTGAACATACCGCAACGTGCTGTATTCAGAATCGCCGCACGCGTCCAGGCCTCCTGATCGCGGTAGAGTTCATCAACCTGTTTCTGCGCTTCAACATAAGCATGGAAGTCAGCCATCACCAGATATGGGTCGCCCCCTTGTTTCCCCATGCTGTGTAGCATTTGGTCGAATGCATGTTTATCGCCGTTGCTGTATTTACCGTGCTCCAGCTCTTTCATAACTGCATCCAACAGCTTGTCTTTTTTACGCCATTTTTGCGGTTCATAACCGGCGGCTTTCAGCGCTTTCACTTGCTCTACGGTATGGCCAAAAATAAAGATATTTTCCGCACCCACTTTCTCAGCAATTTCAACATTCGCACCATCCAGTGTACCGACCGTCAAAGCACCATTCAGCGCCAGCTTCATATTCCCGGTACCTGAAGCCTCTTTACCGGCTGTTGATATTTGCTCAGAAACATCCGCAGCAGGGATCATGACTTCTGCGGCAGACACACAATAATCCGGCAAGAAGACCACTTTCAGTTTGTCGCCAACCACCGGGTCAGCGTTGATAACTTCAGCCACTTTGTTAATGGCAAAGATGATATTTTTCGCCAGGTAATAACCCGGAGCCGCTTTTGCCCCAAACAGAAACACTCGCGGAACTCTGTCTGCTTTCGGGTTTTCGCGGATCTCTTTGTAAAGCGCAAGGATATGCAACAGATTCAAATGCTGGCGTTTGTATTCGTGCAAGCGCTTAATCTGGATATCAAATAGCGCGTGGGGGTTAATCTCAATCCCGGTTCGTTGCTTAACGAACTCCGCGAGGCGCACTTTATTCTGCTGTTTAATCTCCCGATAAGCTTTGCGGAATTTGGCATCATCAGCATATTTTTCGATACCTTCCAGTACATCCAGGTCATTCGCCCACTCTTTTTTCAGTGTTTTATCCAGCAGTTCTGCCAGATCCGGGTTGCACTGTTTTATCCAGCGGCGAGGCGTAATGCCATTAGTCACGTTATGGAACTTGTTCGGCCATAACTGGTAGTATTCCGGGAACAAGTCCTTCACCACCAGCTCAGAGTGCAGCGCCGCCACACCGTTCACCGCAAAACCACTTACCACACACATGTTCGCCATACGAACCTGGTGGTCATGCACCACTGCAAGTTTCGCCCACACAGCTTCATCCCCAGGCCATGTTGCTTCAACCAGCTTTTTAAAGCGGGCATTAATCTCTTTGATTAACTGCATATGGCGTGGCAGCAATGTTCTGACTAAGCGCTCATCCCAACATTCCAGTGCTTCAGGCATCAGGGTATGGTTGGTGTACGCAAAAGTACGGCTGGTAATCGCCCAGGCGTCATCCCAGTTCAACTGGTGTTCATCAATCAACACACGCAGTAATTCCGGAATGGCAATAGTGGGATGGGTATCGTTCAACTGAATAACTTCAAAGTCGGGCAATTGTGACAACTTGCGCCCAGCCAGGTGGTGGCGGCGCAAAATATCCGCAACGGAACAGGCACACTGGAAATATTGCTGCATCAGGCGCAGTTTTTTCCCCGCCAGGTGGTTGTCATTGGGGTACAACACCTTCGTCAGTTTTTCCGCGTCAATCCCCTGCTTTTCGGCGCGCAGAAAGTCACCGTCGTTAAACTTACCTAAATCGAAAGGATGAGCGTGTTTCGCCTGCCATAAACGCAAAGGCTGAGATACACCATTACGGTAACCAATAACCGGTAAGTCCCAGGCTTCTCCTTGAATAACAAAAGCGGGTTCCCAGTGCGGTTTACCTTCTACGGTCACCACTTTGCCACCAATGCTAACCTGCACATCCAGGGCACTGTTATGGCGAAACCATGGGTAACTGCCACGCAACCAGTCATCCGGGGCTTCATGCTGTTGGCCATCAACAAACGACTGGCGGAATAAGCCGTACTGGTAATTCAGGCCATAACCCATTGCCGACTGCCCAACGGTTGCCATGGAATCCAGGAAACAGGCAGCAAGGCGCCCCAACCCACCATTCCCCAGGGCCGGGTCTGTTTCTTGTTCCAGCAAATCACTCAGGACGATGTCGTAATCGGCCAGCGTTTCGCTAACCGACTGATACCAGCCCATATTCAATAAGTTATTACCGGTCAGGCGGCCAATCAGAAACTCCATTGAAATGTAGTTTACATGGCGTTGTTTTTTTTCCGGCTTTGCCAGGGGTTGCGCAGCCAAAAGCTCCGCCAGCGCCCCACTAACAGCCTGCCACCACTGGTGTTGCGTCATTTCTGTAGCCGCATGTAACCCAAAATGCTGCCACTGACGTGTCAGGGCAGCCTGAAATTGTGCTTTATCGAATGTAGGCTGTGACATAGGTAATCGGTGTCCTTCAAGTAATTAGACAAAGTTTACGTTAGTGTGCCTGGGCCCCAAAGTGGATACCTCATCCCGCCCAGGATTAGGCAGGGAGGAGTAGCGGGGAGTAGGGAAAACTGTGATCCATGACACTCAAATTAGTCGGAAACCACGTAAAAGCATAATGCGAAATATTAATGAAACAGGTGAAATTTCAGGTTAAGAAACACTTTAATCAATTGAAATAATTACTATTAGATGCAAATAAAGACTGACATATTTTCTGCACATTATGTGGAAATAAAACCAAACCCATTGTTTTTACTTGGAAGAGCAGAGTGAATCGGAGATAAGCGTGGCGAAACAAAGGAGGATGGCTAACCCTGGCTACGCCCCCAAATCATCCAATAAGTTTCAGAAATGTGACCCTGTGCACCTTTGAAGGTCTTTTATACAGGGTTAACTTGCATTAAAGACTAATCTGACTGAATTTATCTTAAGAATTAATTACGAAGCGCGAAAAAATTCGTAATCCAGTAGTTTCGACACAGTGAAGTGAATGACTATGTTAATTCCATCCAAACTTAGCCGCCCGGTGAGGCTCGACAATACTGTCGTGCGTGATCGCCTGTTGGCAAAACTATCTTCGGCCAAAAACTACCGTCTGGTGCTGGTTACCAGCCCTGCTGGCTATGGGAAAACGACACTCGTCGCTCAGTGGGCTGCCAGCCAGCCTCATCTGGGTTGGTTTTCACTTGATGAAGGCGATAACCAACCTGAGCGTTTTGCCAGCTACCTGATAGCCGCAATTCAACAGGCCACTGGAAATCATTGCGTTACCACCGAAATGATGGTGCAAAAAAAGCAATATGCCAGCCTGATTTCACTTTTTGGGCAGCTCTTTATTGAACTGGCTGAATGCCAGCATGCCTTCAAATTGGTTATTGATGACTACCACCTCATCTCCAACCCGGTAATTCATGACGCTATGCGCTTTTTCCTGCGCCACCAGCCAGACAATCTCACGTTGGTCGTTCTGTCCCGCAACCTGCCACAACTGGGGATAGCCAATCTGCGCGTGCGTGATCAACTGTTGGAAGTTGGCAGCCATCAACTGGCCTTTACCCAACGTGAAACAAAACAATTTTTTGATTGCCGGTTAAGTTCACCGCTGGATGACCAGGAAAGCCACCAGATTTGTGAAGATGTCGCCGGTTGGGTAACTGCATTACAACTCATTGCACTTTCTGCCCGGCAAAAAAATACCGCCACTCAACACTCGGCCCGGCGGTTGTCCGGCATCAACGCCAGCCACTTATCTGATTACCTGGTTGATGAAGTGCTTGATACTGTTACACCAGCAACCCGCCTGTTTCTGCTAAAAACGTCTCTATTACGCTCAATGAATGATGCGTTAATTGTGCGAGTGACGGGCGAAGAAAACGGACAAATGTGGTTGGAAGACCTTGAGCGCCAGGGGCTATTCATACAGCGTATGGATGACGATGGAGAGTGGTTTAACTACCACCCATTGTTTGGCAATTTCTTGCGCCAGCGTTGTCAGTGGGAAATGTCCACAGAATTGCCAGCTATTCACCGTGCCGCAGCAGAAGGCTGGATGGCACAGGGCTACCCTGCCGAAGCTATTCACCACGGTGTGGCAGCAGGAGATACCGCGTTATTACGCGATATTCTGCATCAACATGCCTGGGATTTATTTAACCAAAGCGAACTGTCACTGCTGGAAGAATCCCTCAATGCACTGCCCTGGGCGGTGCTGTTAGATAACCCACGCCTGCTGTTACTGAAAGCCTGGCTGATGCAAAGCCAGCACCGTTTTCAGGAGGTGAACACCCTGCTGGCCCGTGCAGAAGAAGAGATGACACGTCAGCCAGATGAATCGCTACATGGGGAGTTCAATGCATTGCGAGCGCAAGTTGCTATCAATGCTGGCAATCCCGATGAAGCAGAACGCCTTGCGATGCTGGCGCTGGAAACATTGCCATTTGCCAGCTTTTACGGCCGCATCGTCGCTACCTCCGTTCATGGAGAAGTGCTGCATTGCAAAGGGGAACTGAACAGTTCACTGGCTTTAATGCAGCAGACTGAGCAGATGGCACAAATCAATGAGGTATGGCACTACGTTCTGTGGAGCCAAATTCAGCAGAGTGAGATTTTATTCGCACAGGGATTCCTGCAATCTGCATGGGAAATTCAGGAGAAAGCCTTTCAGTTAATTCAAACCCAACACCTCGAGCAGTTACCACTCCATGAATTCTTGCTGCGTATTCGTTCGCAATTACTCTGGGCATGGGCCCGGTTGGATGAATCGGAAGCGGCAGCACGCCAGGGGATGGATGTTCTGGTTAACTACCAGCCACAGCAGCAACTTCAGTGCCTGTCGTTACTGATTCAAAACTCGCTGGCTCGGGGGGATTTAGATAATGCCCGCGGTTTGCTCAACCGCCTGGAAAATTTGCTGGGCAACGGTTCATATCATATCGACTGGGTCAGTAATGCCGATAAAGTACGCGTCATTTACTGGCAAATGAACAATGACAAACAAGCGGCAGAAAACTGGTTACGCCAGACTCCACGACCGGCGACAGTCAGTAACCATTTCCTGCAAAGCCAGTGGCGTAACATTGCCCGGGCACAAATTCTGTTGGAAGAGTTTGGCACAGCTGAAACCATTCTGGAAGAGTTGAACGAGAACGCTCGCCGGCTCCACCTGATGAGTGACCTGAACCGTAACTTGTTACTGCTCAATCAACTTTATTGGCAGGCAGACCGTAAGAGCGATGCCCTCCAGGTACTGGTTGAAGCACTTTCTCTGGCAAACCGTACTGGCTTTATCAGCCACTTTGTTATTGAGGGTGAACCAATGGCGCAGCAGTTACGCCAGCTAATCCAACTGGCGACATTGCCAGAGCTGGAGCAACACCGTGCGCAACGTATTCTCAAAGAGATAAACCAGCATCACCGGCATAAATTTGCTCACTTCGATGAAAGCTTTGTACACCGTTTATTGAACCACCCGGATGTGCCAGAATTAATCCGCACCAGCCCGCTCACACAGCGAGAATGGCAGGTACTTGGGTTGATTTATTCAGGCTACAGTAACGACCAAATTGCGGGTGAGCTGGATGTGGCAGCAACCACAATCAAAACCCATATTCGTAACTTGTACCAAAAGATGGGAGTAGCTCACCGCCGGGAAGCCGTGCAGCAGGCGCAAGAATTATTAAAAATGATGGGGTACGGCGTATAAGCCCTGTTGTTGTCAGCCTGGCTGATATTGGCCAGGCTAACCGGGTTTAGCATAACTCCAGCTGGACGTTATTTTCGGCAATCACCTGCATGACGCCAGCAGGTGGCATAATGTCCGTATACAACGCATCAACCAGGCCAATACTGCCCAGATTAACCATGGCATTACGGCCAAATTTCGTATGATCAACCACCAGCATCACATGGCGTGAATTATCAATGATTGCCCGTTTGGTGCGGACTTCGTGGTAGTCAAACTCCAGTAACGAACCATCACTGTCGATACCACTGATCCCCAGAATGCCAAAATCCAAACGAAACTGTGAAATAAAATCCAGCGTTGCTTCGCCAATAATTCCACCATCGCGGCTGCGTAACTCACCACCTGCCAGGATTATCCGAAAATCGTCTTTTACCATCAGGGTGTTTGCCACATTAAGATTATTGGTCACCACCCGCAAATGGCTGTGGTTCAGCAAAGCATGAGCGACGGCTTCTGGTGTAGTACCGATATCAATAAACAACGTTGCCCCGTCAGGGATCTGGCTGGCAACTTTCTGCGCAATACGCGCTTTTTCTGAAGCCAGTGTGGCCCGACGGTCGTGCCATGACGTATTAACTGAGCTTGATGGAACGGCAGCACCACCATGGTGGCGCATAATAATATTCTGGTCAGCAAGGTCATTCAGATCACGGCGAATAGTCTGCGGGCTAACCGAAAAATGTTCCACCAACTCTTCGGTACTGACATAACCTTGTTTTTTGACCAGTTCAATAATGGCATCATGCCGCTGTGTTTGCTTCACCCTGCTCTCCTGTTGTTATTGTTGCGGCACAAGAGCCGTTTTCGCGACCAAACCAGTTATGCGCGTTTTCGCGTTTGGCTGCTGTCAACCAGCGCCATAGCCAGCCCCACCAGTAAACCAGTCAGGTGTGCGCTATTGGCAATGGACATCCCCATAACATTAAACCAGCCAATCACCAGCCAGAGCAGCGCAAACACCATCAACCCACGGGGTAACATCACACCGCAAGCCGGGTCGCGCTCGCCCCGTAACCACACATAACCCATTAAGGCATACACCACTCCCGATAAGCCACCAAACCATGGCCCGCCAAAATAGTGTTGTATAAAGCCGCTGAGTAAGGCGGAAATCAAGGTGATAGTCAGCAATTTACCACTGCCAAGGCGCTTTTCGACCGGGCCGCCCAGGTACCACCACCACACAAGGTTAAATGCGATATGCAGCAGCGAAAAGTGCAACAGGATATGCGAAAAGTAACGCCAGACCTGGAACTTGAGCGAAGGGTCAAATGGCCAGGCCAGCCACAGCATTACCTGCTGATCCCCAACTATCTGCATCAAAATATACACGGCGACACACAAGACCAGCATACCCAAAGTCAGTGGGCCTGCTTTGCTGCGCAGCGTTGCAAAGAAAGGATAGCGCCGATAATGCAGCCCACTGCCGATATGTCCAGTGGACCAACTCGCCGCAAGATAACGAGGATCATTGGGGTTCGCCAGAAAATGTTCCAGCGCTTCTCTGACTTGTGATTCCTGGCTTTCATCCTCCAGCCAGATATCTGTATTCACCCGGTGTTGCAAACTCAGGTGTACGCCCTGAGTCGCCATATAATCGACAAACGCCTGGGCCATACGCGGGTTTTCAAATGAGGCAACCATCAACATAGGGTAACAACCTGCTTATCCATAATAGTCATAGCAGTATACCGATTAAATAATCCCGGCAAAAATTACTCTTCACCCTGAGCAACTTCGGCTGGGAACTGGCGATGCCAGGCCTCAAAACCGCCATCAATGCTGTACACCTCATCATAGCCTTGTTGCAATAAGTATTGAGCTGCCCCTTTACTGCTGTTGCCGTGGTAGCACATCACCAATACAGGCGTATCAAAATCCGTATCTTGCATAAATGCCGGTAAAGAAGCGTTGGTAAGGTGAAACGCGCCAGGGGTATGCGCCAGGGTATAACTTTGTGGATCACGGATATCCACTAACACCGCACCACCAATGTGTAATTTCTGGTGAGCTTGTTCAACATTAATACATTCAAAGTTATCCATTATCTGCGCTTACTCTTCTCTGTATAGGGGATAAAACCCGTTTCCTGGTAAGGAAAATGGGGCCTGATTCTCTGGTACCCAGTGTACGTGGCTGCGCGTTAATGCGCCATTGTGTTATGCATATCACGCGAAATTGTTTTTTTCTTGTTACCAAAAGCGCGTCCCCTTGCTATTATGAGCGATATCGAACATTTTTGAGCTTTAACGAAAGTGCGTGGGGGAAAAATGGAAACCAAAGATCTGATTGTGATCGGTGGCGGCATCAACGGTGCCGGCATCGCTGTAGATGCAGCCGGGAGAGGCTTGTCTGTTCTGTTATTAGAAGCACAGGATTTAGCCTGTGCGACATCATCGGCCAGTTCAAAACTGATTCATGGCGGGCTGAGATACCTTGAACACTACGAATTTCGCCTGGTGAGTGAAGCACTGGCTGAACGTGAAGTGCTGCTCAATATGGCACCACATATCGCCTTTCCTATGCGCTTCCGCTTACCTCACCGCCCGCATTTACGCCCAGCCTGGATGATCCGCATTGGTCTGTTTATGTACGATCACCTGGGGAAACGCACCAGTTTGCCAGGCTCTGGCGGTTTGCGTTTTGGCGCAGACTCAGTGCTTAAACCTGAAATTGTGCGCGGTTTCGAATATTCCGACTGCTGGGTGGATGATGCAAGGCTTGTGCTGGCTAATGCTCAGATGGTGGAAGAAAAAGGTGGGCAAGTTCTCACCCGCACTCGTGTCACCTCTGCACGCCGCGAAAATGGCCTGTGGGTGGTTGAAGCTGAAGATGCCGACACCGGCAAGCGCCATACCTGGCAAGCGCGTGGGCTGGTCAATGCAACCGGCCCCTGGGTGAAACACTTCTTTGATGACGGCTTACACTTGCCATCGCCTTACGGCATTCGCTTAATCAAAGGCAGCCATATAGTGGTACCGCGTGTCCATACACAAAAGCAGGCCTATATTCTGCAAAACGAAGACAAACGCATTGTGTTTGTTATTCCCTGGATGGATGAGTTTTCGATCATTGGTACTACTGATGTTGAATATAAGGGCGACCCGAAAAGCGTTCAGATTGACGACAACGAAATTCGTTACTTGCTGAATGCCTATAACGCGCACTTTAAAAAGACACTCACACAAGAAGATATTGTCTGGAGTTATTCAGGGGTACGTCCGTTGTGTGATGATGAGTCTGATTCACCGCAAGCCATTACCCGTGATTACACGCTGGATATTCACGACGAACAAGGCAAAGCGCCGCTGTTATCGGTATTTGGCGGTAAGCTGACGACTTACCGGAAGCTGGGTGAACACGCGATGGATAAGCTCAGCCACTATTACCCCAATATCAAACCCGCCTGGACCAAAGGTGCAGTGTTGCCGGGCGGCCATTTTTCTGGTGACCGGGATGATTATGCAGCGCAGTTACGGCGTAAATTCAGTTTCCTGACTGAATCCCTCGCCCGCCATTTCGCCCGCACGTACGGCAGCAACAGTGAGAAGATCATTGGTAATGCCAGCAGCGTGGCAGATTTAGGTGAAGATTTTGGCCATGAGTTTTATGAGGCAGAACTGCGTTATCTGGTCGCTCACGAGTGGGTACGTGAACTGGACGACGCTATCTGGCGCCGCACCAAGCAGGGTATGTGGTTAACTGAAGCCCAACAAACCCGTGTTGCACAGTGGTTGTCTGAACACCAACAATCATCAGACAGCAAGCTTTCACTGGCATCCTGAGTACAAAGAAATAAGCGCCTCTGAAGTCCCCCACAGAGGCGCTTTTTCATTAGCTATACTAAAGCCTTACCGGTTTAATATGCCAAATTTCATCGGCATATTCCTGAATGGTTCGGTCAGACGAGAAATACCCCATATTGGCAATATTGTGCATTGCCCTTGTGGTCCACTCTTCTGGTGTCCGGTACAGCTCATCCACTTTTTTCTGGCAATCCACATAGCTACGGTAATCTGCCAGCACCTGGTAGTGGTCGCCAAAGTTTATCAGTGAATCAACCAGGTCCCGGTAACGCCCTGGCTCCTGTGGGCTGAACACCCCAGTCGCGATTTGCGTCAGCACCTGATACAACGCTTTGTCTTTCTCGTAATACTCACGCGGGTTATATCCCTTGCGGCGCAGTGCTTCCACTTGTTCTGCAGTGTTGCCGAAAATAAAGATATTATCTTCGCCAACATGCTCCAGCATCTCCACGTTTGCACCATCCAGCGTACCAATAGTCAGTGCGCCATTCAGAGCAAACTTCATATTACTGGTACCCGATGCTTCTGTACCTGCCAGTGAAATTTGTTCCGAAAGATCAGCCGCAGGAATAATCACCTGTGCCAGGCTAACACTGTAGTTAGGAATAAAGACCACCTTCAGCAAATCTTTTACCTGGGGATCATTATTAATGACCGTTGCAACATCATTTATCAGGTGAATAATGTGCTTCGCCATGTAATAAGCAGAAGCGGCTTTACCGGCAAAGATATTGACCCGCGGCACCCAATCGGCATCCGGATTCGCTTTAATCTGGTTATAGCGCGTAATCACATGCAATACATTCATCAACTGGCGTTTGTATTCATGAATACGCTTTATCTGCACATCAAACAACGCATGGGGGTTCAGGACAATCCCCATTTGCTGGGCGACCCAGTCCGCAAGGCGTTTTTTATTTTCCAGTTTAGCGTGCTGAATATCATTGTTTACTGAAGGGTAATCAATATGTTGTTTCAGCTCACTCAACAACCCCAGGTCAGTACGCCAGTTATGGTCGATGTTATCGTCCAGAACTTTGGACAAACCAGGGTTCGCCAGCGCCAGCCAGCGCCGTGGGGTAATCCCATTGGTTTTATTACAAAAACGCATCGGGAAGATAGCTGCAAAATCAGCAAACAGTGACTGCACCATTAAGTTTGAATGCAATTCGGAAACACCGTTTACTTTGTGGCTGACCACCACAGCAAGCCACGCCATACGCACGCGGCGCCCATTGGATTCATCAATAATTGAAGCACGACTCAACAGCCCCACATCTTCCGGGTATTGTTCCTGCAACGTTTTCAGGAAATAGTCGTTTATTTCAAAAATAATCTGCAGATGACGGGGCAAAATCTTGCCCAGCATATCCACATCCCAGGTTTCCAGCGCTTCGCTCATCAAGGTGTGGTTGGTATAAGAGAAGACCTGGCAAGTCACCTCAAAGGCTTCATCCCAGCCAAAGCCGTGTTCGTCTATTAGCAGGCGCATCAATTCAGGAATCGACAATACCGGGTGCGTATCATTCAGATGGATGGCAATTTTATCTGCCAGGTTGTCGAAGGTTTTATGCATTTGCCAGTGGCGGCTCAGGATATCCTGAATGGTGGCGGACACCAGGAAGTATTCCTGGCGCAAACGCAACTCCCGGCCTGAATAGGTAGAATCATCAGGGTAGAGAACGCGGCACACGTTTTCTGAATGGTTCTTGTCTTCCACCGCGGCAAAATAGTCCCCCTGGTTAAATTTACCCAGGTTAATCTCGCTACTGGCCTGTGCGGTCCACAGCCGTAACGTATTGGTTGCGTCCGTATCATAGCCAGGAATAATTTGGTCAGTGGCAACCGCCAGGATCTCTTCGGTTTCCACCCAGTTCGTTTTCTTACCTTCTTGCTGAATACGCCCACCAAACCGCACCTTATAGCGCGTATTATGGCGGCGGAACTCCCATGGGTTACCGTATTCCAGCCAGTAATCTGGCGACTCTTTCTGCCGGCCGTCGACTATGTTCTGTTTGAACATGCCGTAATCATAACGGATTCCGTAGCCACGGCCTGGTAAACCAAGGGTTGCCAGTGAGTCCAGAAAACATGCCGCAAGGCGACCTAACCCACCATTACCCAGGCCCGGGTCGTTTTCCTCTTCAATCAGCTCTTCAAGTGAGAGCCCCATCTCTTTCAATGCCCCGTCAATATCTTCATAAATACCCAAAGACAACAGTGCATTTGACAGCGTGCGGCCGATAAGAAACTCCATCGACAAGTAATACACCTGGCGAACTTCCTGGGAGAGCTGTGCCCGGTTGGAACGAAGCCAACGCTCGACCATTCTGTCCCTTACGGCAAACAACGTAGCATTCAACCACTCATGTTTATTGGCGATAGCCGGGTCTTTACCGATGGTAAACATCAGTTTGTAGGCAATGGAATATTTCAACGCCTCGACGCTGAGTGTAGGTGATGCATAGCTAAAGGGTGCGTTCATAACAGTGATTCCTGGAGACTAAATCAAGCGTTGATAAAGTTCGCGGTAGGACTGCGCCGCTACCTGCCAGCCAAAGTCCATACTCATCGCCTGGCGCTGGACATAGCGCCATAACGATGGGCGTGACCACAACACAAAAGCCCGACGAATCGCCCGTAGCAGCGAAAGGGCATTACTGTCTTCGAATACAAAACCACTGGCGAGACCATCAGCCAGGTTTTCCAACGAGCAATCTGAAACGGTATCCGCCAAACCTCCCGTACGTCGCACCAACGGCAACGTGCCATATTTCAGCCCATACAATTGCGTTAACCCACAGGGTTCGAACCTGCTCGGTACCAGAATCACATCTGCACCGCCCATTATTCGGTGGGAGAACGCCTCGTGATAACCTATTTGTACCCCAACCTGCCCGGGGTGCTCTGCAGCGGCTGCAAGGAAACCCTCTTGCAGAACTGGGTCTCCTGCTCCCAGCAGCGCCAGTTGCCCACCTTGCTCCAGTAAGCCCGGCAGTGCCTCAAGCACCAAATCCAGCCCTTTCTGGCTGGTCAGCCGGCTTACTACTGCAAACAACGGCACTTTGTCATTAACCTTTAGCCCCATGGCTATCTGGAGCTGGCGTTTGTTTTCCGCTTTCGCTTCCACAGAATCACGATCGTAGGCTGCAGTGAGCAATAAATCATGGGCCGGATCCCAAATTTTTTCATCCACACCGTTAAGGATCCCACTCAACCGCCCTTCCCTGTGCCGCTGGGTTAACAACCCTTCCATACCATAGCCATACTGTGACTCGGTTATCTCGCGAGCATAGGTAGGGCTCACGGCGGTAATGTGATCAGAATAGTAGAGACCCGCTTTCAGGAAAGAAATTTGCCCGTTGAACTCCAGGCCATGCATATTGAAAAACTCGCCTGGCAACTGGATCTCTGCCATGTGTTTGGCATAGAACAACCCCTGGTAGGCAAGGTTATGCACAGTAAATACCGATTTTGCTGGCCGCCCACGCGCGGCGAGATATGCCGGTGCCAGGCCAGCATGCCAGTCATGGGCATGAACCACATCTGGTTGCCAGAACAAATCCAGGCCACAAGCCAGCTCACTGCCCACCCAACCCAACAGGGCAAACCGCAGCACATTATCGGTATAGGCATGCAAATTGGTATCGTGGTACGGGCTCCCAGGGCGCTCATAAAGGTGTGGTGCATCAATCAAATAGATGCCCACACCATTAAAATGCCCATACAGCAGTGTCATCGGGCCCGCAAACGTATCCCGCCGGGTTACCACTTGTGCGTCAGTGATGCCTTTACGAATATCCGGAAAAGAAGGCAACAGAACACGCGTATCCACTCCACCCGCAATTTGTGCAGCAGGTAACGCACCAATTACATCCGCCAGGCCACCAGTTTTCAGCAGCGGAAACATTTCAGAACATACATGTAAAACCTGCATTGTTGCTCCCGTTCAATGTTTGGCCCACACTTTGTCAGTGAAGGCTCCCTGTTGTTCAGGCCTCCAGGCGGGCCAGCATTTCACGCGTTACCAGAACAATGCCTTCTTCGGAGCGATAAAAACGACGGGCATCCTCTTCGGCATTCTCACCAATCACCATTCCTTCAGGAATGACGCAAGCTCTGTCAATAATGCAGCGTCGTAAACGGCACGAACGGCCGATCCACACATCAGGCAAGAGCACAGCGGAATCAATATTGCAAAATGAGTTCACCCGCACACGGGGGAACAACACAGACTGCACCACTACTGACCCCGAAATAATGCAACCACCAGACACCAAAGAGTTCAGTGTCATGCCATGGCTACCCGAGCGGTCCTGCACAAACTTAGCCGGAGGAAGTGGCTCCATATGGGTACGAATTGGCCATTTCTGGTCATACATATCCAGTTCGGGGGTGACTGAAGCTAAATCCAGGTTGGCTTTCCAGTAGGCTTCCAGCGTACCTACATCACGCCAGTAAGGCTCTGATTCGGGGTCTGACTGCACGCAGGACAAAGGGAAAGGGTGAGCAAACGCTTCACCTGCTTTGGTAATTTTGGGGATGATGTCTTTACCGAAGTCATGGCTAGACTGCTCATCTTTATCATCTTCTTCCAACAACTGATAAAGATACTCTGCGTCAAACACATAGATTCCCATACTCGCCAGCGATTTGGTTTCATCATTGGGCATCGCTGGTGGTTGCTCTGGTTTTTCAACAAAATCAATGATGCGCTCTTCTGTGTCGACAGCCATTACCCCAAATGCACGGGCTTCATCAATAGGAACAGGCATGCAAGCAACAGTACATTTAGCCCCTTTCTCCACATGGTCAATCAACATGCGTGAGTAATCCTGCTTATAGATATGATCACCGGCAAGGATCACCACATAGCTCGCTTTATAGCGCCGAATAATATCCAGGTTCTGCGTTACGGCATCGGCAGTGCCGCGATACCAGTTTTCACCGTGCACACGCTGCTGTGCGGGCAGTAAATCAACGAATTCATTCATTTCTTCATTGAAAAATGACCAGCCTCGCTGAATATGCTGCACCAGTGTATGTGATTGATATTGTGTAATAACGCCAATACGGCGAATACCAGAATTGATACAATTAGACAGGGCGAAATCAATAATGCGAAATTTACCGCCGAAGTGAACCGCAGGCTTGGCGCGCATTGAGGTTAAATCTTTTAAGCGCGTTCCTCGCCCACCCGCAAGAATAAGGGCAACGGACTTCATTGGCAGCTCACGCGCCAACATCAACGAATCGTTCTTCTCGAATTTTATCATGACTGACTCCTTTATTTATGACCGGTAAAAACGCACACTCCGTGCGCGGGCCCATGCCATACAGCCATTACAACCGGGTTGTCCTCTCCGGCAAATGGGGGGACAGCACGCCATTCCCCTTCGGGTAAAACAAATTCACTCACAGACTGCGTAGCATTCAGGGTTATCAGCCACTGCCCTGAAAGCAGCACCTGCAATTGCTTTATCTCTGACTGCCACTCATCAGGGCTAAGCGACCTGGCCTGGCGGTTAAGCCAGACAACGCTACCATCCCCCTCATCCCACCACTGGTTACGGACCAGTGCAGGGATGTGCTTTCTAAGTTTGAGTAATTCGGCAGTAAACGCCATCAACCCTTCATTCTTATTCGCCCAATCCAGCCAGGTCAGCTCATTATCCTGGCAGTAGGCATTGTTATTGCCGTGCTGGGTGTGCCCGTGCTCATCGCCTGCCAATAACATTGGCGTCCCCTGAGCAAGCAACAAAGTCGCCAGTAAGCCATGAGCTGAATGGCGGCGGCGTTCCTGAATATGAATATTGCCTGTTGGGCCTTCCTCACCATGGTTATTACTGAAATTCGCACTGGTTCCATCGCGGTTTTCTTCGCCATTCGCTTCGTTATGCTTGTGGTTGAAACTGACACAATCACGCAGCGTAAAACCATCGTGAGCTGTCACCAGGTTAATGCTGGCCGAAGGGCTGCGCCCCTGGTGGCGAAACACATCGCTGGAGGCCGCAAACCGGCAGGCAAACTCACCAGGATTTGAGCCATCACCAAGCCAGAAACGCCGCATACCATCGCGAAAATGGTCATTCCATTCAGCAAACAGTGGCGGGAAATTTCCCACCTGATAACCACCCGGCCCAATATCCCAGGGTTCAGCAATCAATTTCACTTGCGATAACAATGGGTCCTGGCGAATCGCTTCAAACAAGGGGGCATCCTGGCGAAATTCCGGGGTACGCCCCATCACACTCGCCAAATCAAAGCGGAAACCATCAACATGAAATTCCTCTACCCAGTAGCGCAGATTATCAACCACCATATCCACCACCGCCGGGTGGCTCAGATTCAGCGTGTTACCACACCCCGTCCAGTTGTGGTAATCCCCGTTGCCCTGTAGCCAGTAATAGCTGGCGTTATCAATTCCTCGCCAGCTAAATGTTGGGCCAAAAAGATCAGTTTCTGCTGTGTGATTGAGCACAATATCCAGGACAACTTCTATCCCCGCCTGGTGTAACGCTTTAACTGCAGTGCATAGCTCAGCCCTTGCGGCTTCAGGGTGTGAAGCATACCCCGGCTCCGGGCAATACATCGCCAGCGGGTTATAGCCCCAATAATTGCTGAGCCCCATCTGCTGCAAACGTGGTTCTGTCGCAAACTGAATCACTGGCATTAACTCCAGTGCAGTAATCCCCAGTTGCCTGAAATAATCGAGCATAACGGGGTGAGCCAATGCGAGGTAAGTGCCGCGCAACTCCGCGGGAATGCCCGGATGAAGGCGCGTAAGGCCACGCACATGGGCTTCATAAATTACCGTTTCGCCCCAGGGAGTACGCAGCGGTTCATCGTCTTCCCATTCAAAATGAGAGTGAACAACTACGCAGCGCGGCATAACGCCGCTGTTATCCCGGTGGTCGGGGTTATCCAGGCCACCATGGAACAACGCGTTATCAGGAACACCACCAATGACAAGGCGGGCACACGGATCCAGTAGCAACTTTTCCGGGTTAAACCGGTGCCCTTGTTCTGGCAACCAGGGGCCATGCACGCGGTAACCATACTGCAAACCAGGACGGGCTCCGGGTAGGTAACCATGCCAGATATCGCCAGTACGGGCGGGTAATAAATGGCGCTCTTCGTTGCCGTCTTCGCCAAACAGGCACAACACAACCTGCTCCGCATTAGCTGAGAACAAAGTGAAGTTCACACCGTGGCCATCAAACACCGCGCCAAGGGGCGCAGAATTACCCGCCAGCAGTTGCGTCATCGACATCCCCCTCACGTACCAGCCAAATTGTCGCCAACGGCGGCACGGTTAAACACAACGAGTGTTCACGCCCATGGCTTTGGATAACATCACTTTGGATGATGCCGCCATTGCCCATATTACTGCCATGGTAGTACTGAGAATCGGTATTAATGGCTTCGCGCCAACGGCCAGGCTGGTTAACCCCTATACGGTAGTGCTCGCGAGGAACCGGGGTGAAATTGCTCACCACAATGATTTCATTACCCTGCTTGTCACGCCGGATAAACGCGAATACTGAGTTGGCCTTATCGTCAACAACCAGCCATTCAAACCCATAAGAGTCAAAGTCTAGTTGATGCAACGCTTTGTGGTGGCGATAGGTGTGGTTCAGGTCGCGCACCAGGCGCTGTACGCCGTTATGCCAGTTATCCTTACCTTCCAGCAAATGCCAGTCCAGGCTGGTATCATGGTTCCACTCACGCCCCTGCGCGAATTCATTCCCCATGAATAACAATTTTTTACCAGGAAAGGCCCACATCCAGGCGTAATAAGCGCGTAAGTTGGCAAACTTTTGCCAGGCATCACCGGGCATACGATCAAGAATAGACCGTTTCCCGTGAACCACTTCATCGTGAGAAAGAGGGAGTACAAAGTTTTCGCTGTAGTTGTACAGCATACCGAACGTCATCTGGTCGTGGTGATATTGCCGGTGTACCGGGTCCAGCTTCATGTAATTCAGCGTGTCATGCATCCAGCCCATGTTCCATTTAAACCAGAATGCGAGGCCATCTGGCCGGGAAACGCCGGGGAAATCGGTGGATTCTTCCGCCATTGTCACGGCACCAGGCACTTCCTTACCAATTATCTGGTTAGTCTGGCGTAAGAAAGCGATAGCCTCGAGGTTTTCACGCCCACCGAACTCGTTGGGGATCCATTCACCTTCAGCACGGCTGTAATCGCGATAAACCATTGAGGCGACGGCATCTACACGCAGGCCATCAATACCAAACCGCTCCATCCAGTACAGTGCATTACCCACCAGGAAGTTCTGCACTTCACGGCGGCCAAAGTTATAAATCAGGGTGTTCCAGTCCTGATGGTAACCTTCACGTGGGTCCTGGTGTTCATACAACGCTGTGCCATCAAAACGCGCTAAACCGGCATCGTCTACCGGGAAATGGCCCGGCACCCAGTCAAGAATGACGTTCAACCCGGCTGCATGGGCCGCGTCAATAAAATAGTGAAAATCATCACGTGTACCAAAACGCCGGGTTGGCGCATATAACCCCTGAGGCTGGTAACCCCAACTGCCATCAAACGGGTGCTCATTGATAGGTAACAGTTCGATATGGGTAAACCCCATACTTTTCACATACGGCACGAGCTGTTCCGCAAGCTCCCGGTAACTTAGCCAGAAGTTGTTATCGGTATGGCGGCGCCAGGAACCGAGATGCACTTCATAAATTGAAATGGGGGCGTCGAAGTCGTTCGCGCGCTGGCGTGATTCACTGATTGTCTGTTTTGGTGGTAACCCGCAGATCATTGATGCCGTATCAGGGCGCATTTGCGCTTCAAACGCATACGGGTCTGATTTAATGCGTAAGTTGCCGTGGCAATCCAGCAACTCGAATTTGTAGAGCTGCCCATTGTGCGCCCCTGGAATGAAGATTTCCCAAATCCCCGATTCTCGGCGTAAGCGCATAGGGTGGCGTCGCCCATCCCAAAAATTAAACTCCCCAACCACGGAAACCCGGCGGGCATTCGGTGCCCAGACAGTAAACCGCGTTCCTGTCACGCCATCCATGGTCGCAGCATGCGCGCCCATCGCTTCGTAAGGGCGCATATGGGTGCCTTCCGACAATAACCAGCCGTCCATTTCCGGCAATAAAGGCCCGAAACAATACGGATCGTCTATCAGGTTCTGTTGCCCATGCCAGGACACAGCTAATTGGTAGCGAAAGGGATTTTTTCTGCGAGGTAACACCGCGGCAAAGAAACCGCGAGAATCAAGACATGTAAGCTGGCCGATTTTCCGGCCCGTTTTCGGTTCAATAACCCAAACATCCGTGGCATCAGGTAACAATGCGCGAACTTCCAGCCCGGCATCAGTTTTATGCATGCCCAGCACGGAAAACGGGTCCGAATTCTGGCCAGCAAAAAGCGCAGTTATCACGTCCTTATCAATACATACAGACATGGTAAGCATCCTGTTTTTATGTGTCATGCCTGTCCGATTTACGCATGTGCGCAGGCATGCCCACTTATTTTATCGACCTGACAGTGCAGTCTTTCTCCCTGCTACTCTGTCACACAAAAAGCAGAAACGTGGCAAGCACGCTCTCTTTAAGCATAGTCAATGGTTTAGCTAACTCCCGAGAAAAAAATGAACATCGCGTTTACTCCATGTAGTGCGCAAGAAAACGGGAGGGGATCCCCTCCCGCGTAGGATAAAATGCTAATCAGGCAAGCTGGCGCAGCATACGACGCAACGGTTCAGCAGCGCCCCACAGCAGTTGGTCGCCAACAGTAAAAGCAGAAAGGTATTCTGGGCCCATGTTAAGTTTACGCAGGCGCCCAACCGGCGTAGACAATGTGCCGGTTACCGCAGCAGGTGTCAGTTCACGCATGCTGATTTCCCGGTCATTCGGAACCACTTTCACCCAGTCGTTGTGCGCAGCAAGCATTGATTCGATGGTCGCAACGGACACGTCTTTTTTCAGTTTCAGCGTGAAAGCCTGGCTATGGCAGCGTAATGCGCCAACGCGCACACACAGGCCATCCACAGGAATTGTTGATGTGGTTCCGAGAATTTTGTTGGTTTCTGCCTGGCCTTTCCACTCTTCACGGCTCTGGCCGTTATCAAGTTGTTTATCAATCCAGGGGATCAGGCTACCGGCCAGCGGTACACCGAAGTTATCAACCGGCAACGCACCACTGCGAGTCAGCGTGGTTACTTTGCGTTCAATATCCAGAATAGCCGATGCCGGGTCAGCCAGTTCTGCCGCCACTTCGTGATGCAACTGCCCCATTTGCGCCAGCAGTTCGCGCATATGTCGGGCACCGCCACCGGAAGCCGCCTGGTAAGTCGCAACAGATGCCCACTCAACCAGGTCATTGGCAAACAAACCGCCCAGGGACATCAGCATCAGGCTGACAGTACAGTTACCGCCAACAAATGTGTTAATGCCTTTGTTCAGGCCATCGTCAATAACCTTCTGGTTAACCGGGTCCAGAATGATAATGGCATCATCTTTCATTCGCAGGGAAGATGCGGCATCTATCCAGTAACCTTTCCAGCCGCTTTCCCGCAGCTTTGGATAGATTTCATTGGTATAATCGCCGCCCTGGCAGGTCACGATAATATCCAGGGCTTTCAATGCGTCCAGGTTCCCGGCATCCTGCAATGTGCCAGCAGGTTTCCCGCCGAACGCAGGTGCGGCCTGCCCAGTTTGAGAGGTAGAGAAGAAGATGGGGTTAATGGCGTCAAAATCGCGCTCTTCAACCATGCGCTGCATGAGCACGGAACCAACCATGCCACGCCATCCGATAAAACCAACATTTTTCATAACTTATCTTTCCTGCAAAGATGTGTGCGTTTTTTGTGTACCCGTGAGGGAACCGGTTTATCCTTTCACCTTACAAAAAGCAGCTAAAGTCGCAAGTGAAATTAATCAATGATGACCATCTCATCAGAAGCACGACTTATTTAGCAGAAATTCCGAATTCATTATTATGGAAATTTATTTATGAATGAAATCATTTCCGCAGCAGTTTTGTTGATCCTGATTATGGATCCTCTCGGAAATTTACCCATTTTCATGTCTGTACTGAAGCATACCGAGCCAAAACGACGCCGCAGAATAATGATAAGGGAGTTATTAATCGCGTTGTTGTTTATGCTGATTTTCTTATTTGCAGGTGAGAAAATCCTGTCATTACTTAATTTACACGCAGAAACCGTGTCCATTTCAGGCGGGATAATTTTATTCCTGATTGCCATTCGGATGATTTTCCCTGCCCCCACGGGAAGTTCAAGTGGCCTGCCAGCCGGTGAAGAGCCTTTTATTGTGCCGCTGGCGATTCCGCTGGTTGCCGGGCCATCGCTGCTGGCAACACTAATGCTGCTTTCCCACCAGTACCCCAACCAAATGGGGCATTTAGTGATTGCCCTTCTGGTTGCATGGGGAGGTACCTTCATTATTTTGCTGCAGTCTTCACTGTTTTTACGGCTATTGGGTGAAAAAGGCGTTAATGCGCTGGAAAGGTTGATGGGGCTTATTTTGGTGATGATCGCCACTCAGATGTTTCTGGACGGTATTCGTACCTGGATGCAGGGTATACCGGTGCATGGGTAATACCCCTCTTGTCGGAAAGTCTGCAGCTACAATATGAAAATAAAAGTATCTGCAGTCCCATAGTTACGGTGTGCTGGTAGATTCCCGCTCCATAGCTTCCGGCCAGGCATCGGCCTTGCGGGGTTGCCAGAAATCCGCAGTTCCGGCATTGCGCGGCGGTGGCAGTTCATCGTCGTGCTGCATATACATACACAGGTAACTCCAGATTTGGTTCAGTTGCTCCCGCTCCCCCCACTCTTTCGCCAGCACAAAGCGTTCCACCACCTGGTGGGTGCCGGGTTCACACAACGCTCCATACAGGTGGTAGCCACGGATACCCGGGGTGCTTTCAAAATGGACTTCTCCGTGGATATCTGCCCAGTTATACACACTGATACGGGTTATGGCCTTCCGCCAGGGCTGCCAGGGCTGTTTATAGTTATACACATAGAGTTTTTGCCGCTTGCGGTTCAGGCGTATTGGCAGGCTGCGGGGCTCTACAAAGTACATTTTTAAACAATAAAGTATCAAAGGAGGGAAAAACCCCCCTGCCCAAAGCCATATCAATATTCCATATAAATCATACCATTTAAGTCCGGCTGTCATGACAAATGCCAATATCAAGGATAATACAGCACAGGCTAACGACAGGAATGCCGAAAGCAACATTCCTCCCCACATCACCTCAATCCGGTAACGGGGCACTTCCAGGTAAATATCATTCCGCTCTGTCAGCCAGCGCAGTTGTGGCGGCACCAGCTGGGGCTCATGGTTTTCCGGCAGGTCTTCACACCAGTTGTTGTGTTTGGGGTGCAAACGGGGTGTGGGGTACTCAAACTGCATAAAAGACATGGTTATTCATCCTTGTTAGCGTATCAGTCCATATGGGTGGCCAGTTGCCGGTGTGTCTACGGTGTGCTGGTGGATTCCCGCTCCATGGTTTCCGGCCAGGCATCGGCCTTGCGGGGTTGCCAGAAGTCCGCGGTTCCGGCATTGCGCGGCGGTGGCAGTTCATCGTCGTGCTGCATATACATGCACAGGTAACTCCAGATTTGGTTCAGTTGCTCCCGCTCCCCCCACTCTTTCGCCAGCACAAATCGCTCCACCACCTGGTGGGTGCCGGGTTCACACAACGCCCCATACAGGTGGTAGCCACGGATACCCGGGGTGCTTTCAAAATGGACTTCTCCGTGGATATCTGCCCAGTTATACACACTGATACGGATTATGGCTTTCCGCCAGGGCTGCCAGGGCTGTTTATAGTTATACACATAGAGTTTTTGCCGCTTGCGGTTCAGGCGTATTGGCAGGCTGCGAGGTTCTATGAAATAAGTTTTCAGGGCAAAAAAAACTAAACATAAAATGACGATAGAGGTTAAAAAGGCAGTGATGACAAAAAAATAATGAGCAATCGCGATACTATAAAAGGCAAGAAAGAAAATAATAAAAGTGAATATAACTACCAAAAAAATCATTCCTCCCCACATCACCTCAGTCCGGTAACGGGGCACTTCCAGGTAAATATCATTCCGCTCTGTCAGCCAGCGCAGTTGCGGCGGCACCAGCTGGGGCTCATGGTTTTCCGGCAGGTCTTCACACCAGTTATTGTGTTTGGGGTGCAAACGGGGTGTGGGGTAATCAAACTGCATAAAAGACATGGTTATTCATCCTTGTTAGCGCATCAGTCCATATGGGTGGCCGTTGCCGGTGTGTCTACGGTGTGCTGGTAGATTCCCGCTCCATGGCTTCCGGCCAGGCATCGGCCTTGCGGGGTTGCCAGAAGTCCGCAGTTCCGGCATTGCGCGGCGGTGGCAGTTCATCGTCGTGCTGCATATACATACACAGGTAACTCCAGATTTGGTTCAGTTGCTCCCGCTCCCCCCACTCTTTCGCCAGCACAAAACGTTCCACCACCTGGTGGGTGCCGGGTTCACACTGTGCCCCATACAGGTGGTAGCCACGGATCCCCGGGGTGCTTTCAAAATGGACTTCTCCGTGGATATCTGCCCAGTTATACACACTGATACGGATTATGGCTTTCCGCCAGGGCTGCCAGGGCTGTTTATAGTTATAGACATAGAGTTTTTGCCGCTTGCGGTTCAGGCGTATTGGCAGGCTGCGGGGAGCGACAAAAAACATTCTGAGAGAATGAAATGTGAATGAGGAAAAGACCACTATAGAGATAACTGCCAGACTATATATTTGTATTGAAATAAATAGCCATAGTAAGAAAAACATCGAAAAAACGGCTTGTGATGCTGCCAAGATTATCATCCACCACATCACTTCAATCCGGTAACGGGGCACTTCCAGGTAAATATCATTCCGCTCCGTCAGCCAGCGCAGTTGCGGCGGCACCAGTTGTGGCTCATGGTTTTCCGGCAGGTCTTCACGCCAGTTGTTGTGTTTGGGGTGCAAACGGGGTTTGGGGTAATCAAACTGCATAAAAGACATGGTTATTCATCCTTGTTAGCGCATCAGTCTATATGGGTGGCCAGTTGCAGGTATTCGTCCGGCAGTGATTTATCCGGCCACCAGACCACCGACAGTTCCGCACGCTTAAAACGGGTGGTGTTAAGGGGAAAGGTGCCGTCCAGTTGCAACCCGTGGGGCTCCGGCTTTTTCTGCTCACCGTTTTTTTCCGGCTGTGAGCCCGCTGTCGTGGCATTGCCTTGCGGGAAGGTGCTGCCTGATGCCAGGCCCTGAAGCGGCTGTTCTGCCCGTGCCCTCCCGGTGTCATCCTGCCGGCCCGGCTCCGGTGCCTGTTCCCGGGTAAACCAGGTTTCTGCCAGCGTGGTGGCGGCAGTGACCTGCCTGACCGGTTGGGGATTCGGCACCATGACATACGCGCGGGAATACTGTACCCGCAGGGCTTCATAGGTCTGTGGCTGCAGTGGTGGCAGGTTACCCTGCTGGTCTGCGGAGGCACTGCATGCCAGTACCTGGCGTATTCCCCCGTGGGTGATACCCGCCAGTTCCGCCCGCCAGGCGGAGTTTTCCGGGTGGCAGTCTGCCAGAATGACCCGGGCCGCCAGCAGACGGGTGCCCGGTAATGGAGCCGCTTTGCTCAGCGCGGCCAGCCGGTCATAACGCAGTTGCACCGACACCCCGCTGGTTATAATCGCCAGCGCGTCCAGGCACTCCTGCAGGTCTTCCAGGCTTTGCGGGTGCCAGACCGGTTCGCGTTCATCGCACCTGTTACGGTTACCAAAGCAGCAGTGGCTCAGCCAGCGCTCCAGCGGGGAGCGGATATAGCGGTTGCCTAATGCCACCAGGGTGGCGGCCAGAATACCCAGGGCAATACACCAGCCTACCGGGCCAAGCAGGGTTAAAGTGCCGGCAGCGCTATAATGAATCGCAATAAATCCAGCCCCTAAAGTAATGAATGCAGCCATACCATATAACACTGAGGCAGCCCAGTCTCCTGACTGCCACGCATTAACTGCCCGTAATCCCAGTGCCACACCCTGAATAACCACCGCCAGCCCGGCAATGACCCCGGCGGCTCTCAGCAGGATATCTCCCTTGTTAAACAGGTTCAGTACCGCCGCGCTCTGCCCCACAATTTCCACGGCTGACGCCATCAGTATCAGCACACCGGATGCCAGCGCCATTTCTGCCAGGGTGTCGCCGGGCATCGCACTTTTCAGGGCTGCCAGATTATCGGCCGTGGTGCTGACCATCACCCCGGCCAGCACCAGACCCAGCACCCCGCTCTGCAGGTGCGGAGAAATCCGGGCCTGCGCCCGGGCCACGCGTTTTATCTCTGCATCACTGAGGGCGATATCCCCGTTTTTCAGCGCACTGCTCATCGCCTCCGGGGTCATCCCCGTTACCCCGGCCAGCAGCTCCGGGCTGTTCAGCGGCAGTGCCAGCCGCACCCTGATTCTGCGGTTCAGTATCTCCGCATCCGTTATCTGTGGCGGGTGCCGGGCACTGGTGGTACGGGTAAACTGCCCGTCCGGGGACGTGCGGGTGGTCCATAAAGGCCGCCCGTGGGCGGTTAACTGGCGGCGGACCTGTGACTGAAAGTCCCGCACCGTCATCTCCCCGGTAAAGACACCCACACCCGGGCCACCGGTGGTGGCACTGCCCACCGCCATCACCACCCGCTCCACCCCGTTTCTGACCCTCTCAGGCAGGGTATGGCGCAGGTGAGCAAACGCCCCGCTCACCGCCGTGACCAGGCTCGCCGCCTGGCGCTGGTACACCTCACTGTTCACAAACTGGCTGACTTCGCTGCTGGTGAGGGCTGATTTCAGGTCGGCATACGAAAACAGCCCGCCGAACACCCCGGCAGACACTTTCTGCCCCCCCAGCATGGCCACAAACAGCGGGCTGGCCGGGTTCTCCAGCCAGGCCCGCCAGCCGGAAAAATCCGCGTTGTCTTCCGCCTGCCCGGCCCGCTCTTCCGGCACGTCTTTATGCGGCCCGCCATGCAGGCAGCAGGCCAGTGTACGCAACAGAAACGACCAGCTGAGCACACTGTGCTCCGGTGCATAGTCGTCCTGCATTATGCCCTGCCAGGCGGCAGAGCCCTGCAGCTGCGCCAGGTCCTGCCAGATGGCTGCAATACGCCGGCGATGGCTGCCCACCATGCTTTCATATTCACGGGCAAACTCCGCCCGGGCAGGCTCATGATAAAACCGCTCCATCCGTCTTAACGCTTCATGCGTTCTGAGGGCCACCTCCGCCTCCCGGCTCAGGGTAAACGAGCCGTGGTAACCCGGCGTGGAAAACCCTTTCAGTTGCGGGTCATTATGCACCCGCAACCGGGTGCCTTCACGGAGTGCCAGAATGCTTTCCGACACCATCAACTGGTGAATCACCTTCTTTTGCCCGGTGTACGCCGCCAGCGCGTCCGTCACGTCCAGCCGGCTGTGGTTTAATTCCTGTACCACCCCGACAATGTCATCCAGCACCACGGCACTGACCGGCGCACCGTACTGTTGCTCAGCACGGGCAAGGTGCAGCCCCAGCACCCGCTGCTTTTCCCTGTTCGTGCGCGGATAAAAGCCGTGCGCCCCGCCCGGGGTGCCATCACGACCGGCCACCGACGGGAAGGATTCCACGGCAAACTCAGCAACCTGGGCTTTCAGGGTGTCCAGGGAAGGCTCCAGCGCCCGGTGCCGGTGCGGCTGCGTGGCGCTCACCTGCCCCCCGGACAGGGTCAGTTGGGTAAAACGCGCAGACGGGCCGTTTTTGCTGCGCCAGGCATCCAGGACGTCCATGCTCCACGGGTCGCTGCTGAATGCCATGCGAATATCCGTGTGATGGGGTGCGATGGTGATAAAACTGGCCAGGATGTCATGGTGCTGTCTCCGGCAGGCGGTATTCAGGGGCGGGATGTCCGGGCTGGCCGGCATCTCTTCCACATTAAACTGGCGCAGGTACCCTTCCGGGGTCACCTGGTACCCCTGCCAGATTTCCCCGTCCAGCAGCACATAGACGTACCCGCCACGCAGGGTGCGCAGGGCATACTTGAATTCCCCTCCGGCCAGGGGAACCGCCTGCTCAGGCACCGCCGGACGCCAGGCAGGATGCACCAGAAAAGCGGGCACAGCCGCCACCCGCAACGGGTAAATGGCCACACCCTGCCGGCTGCAGGCTTTACAGCCAGAGGGCGCTGCCGCAGCCTGGCGTGCTGCGAGTGCATTACGGGCAATCTGTTCTTTGATATTCATCGCCGGAACTCCTTTCCGTTAAAGGCCCGGCAGGATGCAGGGCCTGGAACCCCACCATCCGGTAAACGGGTTGTGGACCACCGGGCGGCAGAGGCAGGACTGAGGGAAATCTGCAAAAATCATTAAGCCGGGTGCAGCCTACAACATAAATCCGTTAACCCGTCAGGCGGAAATAACGAAGCAATAGTCAGTTAATCCGGATCAGTAGCCGGTAATCAGGCTGTAACAGGGTGTTCCGAATGATCAACGCGGTCATTGCCCGCAATGGCGGGAAATATTCATACCGGGAATAACAGGCAGAACAAACAGCAGAAGGGTAAACAGACAGATGTTGAGCATTAAAAAGGGCCTTCAAAGAAGGCCCTCCTATAAAAAACCAGTCAATACTGGCTGACAGCCATGCCACACATCACGTTACGACAGCAAAGTGAAAGCAATGGCACCAACAATTGCGCCAGTGGTTCCCAGGATGGTTTCCATCATGGTCCAGGTTTTCAGGGTTTGTGCTTCAGATGCACCGGTAAACCGGCCAAATAACCAGAAACCCGCGTCGTTTACGTGGCTGACCACAATTGAGCCACCGCCAATACAAATTGACAGCGCTGCCAGTTGTGCGCCAGAGAAGTTCAACTGACTGATAACCGGCATAACCAGGCCAACTGTTGTCAGGCAGGCAACTGTCGCGGAGCCCTGAATAATACGCACTGCTGCAGCCAGGATAAAACAGGTTACCGCAATGGGCAGACCCATCCCGGTCAGCGCTTCACCCAATGCCGGGCCAACGCCTGAATCAACCAGTACCTGTTTAAATACACCACCAGCACCAATCACCAGCAGGATAATCCCGGCAGGCTGCAGAGCCTGGCCACAGATATCCATCACCTTCTCTTTCGGCATTCCCTGGCGTACTGCCAGGCCATAAATAGCAACCAGGCACGCAACTAAAATTGCGGTGAACGGGTGGCCGATAAATTCGAACCACTCATAGGCAGTTGAACCCTGCGCCACAAAATGTGCGGCAATAGTTTTCAGGCCTACCAGTACCAGCGGTAACAGAATCAAGGACAGGCTGAAACCAAAGGAAGGCAGTTTACCTTCACCCAGGTGCGGCTCAGAGACATCATCAGGCACTTTTAACTCAACATAACGGCTGATGAAGTTACCCCAAAGTGGCCCGGCAATCAGCATCCCCGGAACAGCTGCACACAGGCCAATCAGGATCATCCAGCCAAAATCGGCGTGCATCTGTGATGCCAGCAGCATAGGCGCAGGCCCCGGCACCAAAAATGCCGCAGCCGCCGCCACACCAGCAAACAATGGAATAACCAGTTTCACCAGGTTAGTGCCCGTATGGCGCGCCATAGAAAACGCCACACTGATAAGCAAAACGATAGCGACTTCGAAGAAGAGCGGTAATGCGCATACCAGGCCCGCAAGGCCAATAGCGAAATGCGCACGGTTATGACCAAACGACTTCAACATTTTGACGGCAATCTGGTCAACCGCACCGGTTTCAAACAAAATTTTCCCGAACATCGCACCCAGCGCAACCACAACCGCCAGGAACCCGAGGGTACCGCCCATCCCTTTTTCCATGGTAGCCGCAATTTTATCCAGCGGCATACCCGAACACAGGCCAGCACCCACAGAGACAACCATCAATGCCAAAAACGCGTGCATACGCGCTTTCATAACCAGGAACAGAAGCAAAAGAACCGCGCCAACCGCGGTTAAAACGAGTGTTAATGTACTCACTTGGCACTGCCTTTATTGATTTGTGCAATTGTGCTGGCTACTACTCCATCCAGCGGTTGATCGATATCAACCACCAGCACATCGCGTTCTTCGGCATGGGGCTCTTCCAGAGCCTCGAATTGAGTCACCAGCATTTGGGGTTTGAAGAAATGACCTTTGCGCGCTTTTAAACGGCTTTCGATCAGTTGGTAATCCCCTTTGAGGTAAACAAACGCCAGGTTAGGGTTACCTTCGCGTAAAATATCGCGGTAGCGTTTTTTCAGTGCGGAACACACAATCAGCGAAACAGCGTTGGTTCTCTGCATGGCAAAGGCTGCGTCATTAAGCGCTTGCAACCATGGGGTACGGTCATCGTCATTTAATGGTTCGCCAGAAGCCATTTTCAGGATATTGCAGCGAGGGTGCAGAAAATCGCCATCAAGGAAGGCTGCCTGCAATTTATGGGCAACTTCACTGGCAACGGCGGATTTACCACTGCCAGAAACGCCCATCAGGACATAGACACGGTTTTCAGGATTAATAGTGCTCATAGCGTAACTCCGACTGGCACAGGCTAAAAATGTTACGGGTAACTGTTATCGGTAACATTTTCAACGTTGGCTGTTCAATAAGCAATAACCACAATCAGTGAAAGCTAATAAGTGTGAGCTACGTCAAATATTGAGTTTTTCAGATTGATCCACCAGGAGACAAGGTAAAGCCCAAATCCAGCATCTTCGGCGACACGATTTCGCCACGAATTCGTGCTAACAGGCGCTCGGCACCAATCCGGCCCATGCGTTCACGCGGAGTCAACACACTTGCCAAACGGGGTTCCATCACCTGGCCAATATCATGGCCGTGGAAACCCGCTATGGCCATATCTTCAGGAATACGCAGGCCCAGGCGCTGGCATTCAAATGCCGCCCCCACAGCCAGGTCATCGTTAGTACAAAAAATACTGTCCAGCTTCGGGTATTCGCGGCGCGCCTGGCGCAATAACTCACTCCCGGTGGAATATGAAGAAGATTGCTCAACCATCACACAGTAAGGCACAAGACCGGCATCCTGCATAGCCTGCTCATAGCCACGCTGTTTCATTAAAGTACGTTCATCAAGCCGCGCCCCGAGATAAGCAACATGCTGATGGCCGCGCTGGATAATCGCCGCTGTCATCTGGCGAGCCGCTTCGAAGTTATCAAACCCTACTGCAATATCCAGGCAAGGGCTGATGCTGTCCATCATTTCCACCACAGGAATACCCGCCACTTCAATCATTTTCAGTGTGCGTGGCGTGTGCCTGCGCTCAGTCAGAATCAGACCGTCGATATTCCAGGACAGCATGGACTCCAGGCGTTCTTCTTCCAGTTCGGCTTTATAACCGTAGTGCGCCAGCATGGTTTGGTAGCCGTGCGCATCAATCACACTTTCAATACCGCGCAAGACTTCCGCAAAAACCTGGTTAGTTAGCGAAGGCAGCATCACGCCAATGGCACGGCTGGTTGAATTCGAAAGGATATCCGGTGCCCGGTTGGGTATATACCCCAGTTCATCCAGCGCTGCGGCAATCTTGACGCGTAGCGCCGCGGAAACCTGTTCCGGGTTGCGTAAAAAACGGCTAACCGTCATTTTGGTCACGCCGACTTTATCAGCCACATCCTGTAGTACCGGTCTTTTCTTTTTCATGTCCTGTGCACACAATTTGTTATTGACAGTGAAGTTTACCATGAAAAAAGCCCGCCTTGCGTAAACAGGGCGGGCCAAAAACTACGAATCAGATTCAGACTGGCGGTAAATCAAACAGCAGAATTTCACTGCCTTCGCTGGCATGCACAGAAAGTGCCTGTTCATCCCAAATCGCCAACCCGTCACTGGTTACCGCTTTAGTGCCGTTAATGGAGACTTCACCTTTCACGACCTGAATCCAGATGCGGCGGTCAGCGGCAACCTGAAACACAGATTGCTCATCTTTCACCAGTGCCCAGCGCCACAATTCCATATCCTGGAACACTTTTAACGACCCGTCGCGAGCATCCGGCGACAACACCAACTGGCGGCCCTGCGCGGCATCAAAGCGGCGCTGCTCATAACGCGGGGTAATTCCCGTCACTTCCGGGATAATCCAAATCTGGTACAAGCGCAGGGCTTCAGTCGCACTCGGGTTGTATTCAGAATGGCGAATACCCGTACCCGCACTCATAATCTGGAACTCACCCGCCGGTACTTGTTCTTTGTTGCCCATGCTGTCCTGGTGTTCAACGGCACCTTCCAGAACATAGGTCAGAATTTCCATATCTTTGTGGGGATGGGTACCAAAGCCCTGGCCTTCATCAATAACATCTTCGTTAATCACCCGCAAAGCAGAGAACCCCATAAAGTCAGGATCGTAGTAATTTGCGAACGAAAATGTGTGCCAGGAATCCAGCCAACCATGGTTTGCATGCCCACGGTCCTGTGCTTTACGTAAATAGATCATGTTGCCCTCCTCATCAGTTGCATTCAGTTTAGGGGGCAAGCTGCAGGGAAGATAGAGGGTGAAAATTGACGCCTCTGTTCAAAAAAAATGAATAATACAATCCTTGTCACGCAAGATAGTGGTCGAGACAAAATCCCGCCAGGCACCAGGTTGTCATCAATTTTGCTGAATCAGTGAAAAACAGATAAAAAAAAGCCAGCACCCGGCTGGCTAAAGTAATACTGGAAGCAATGTGAGCAATGTCGTGCTTCAGGTTTCATTGAGGTGTCCCCTGAACGCAAGGCAATAATAATCATTATCATTTGCATCTGTCCAGTTTTTTTTGCAAAAAATGGCAGTTGACCCCATAAGAAATCGCAATGATGCTAACGGAAATCAACTAACAATGGAGAGGAACAGGATGAACAGGCCAGAAATACGCCAGGCTGAACCCAACGACGTAGCAGCATTACTGGGTATTTACCGCCAACCAGAGGTGTATGAAAACCTGCTTCAGCTTCCTCACCCTTCCACATCTTACTGGCTTGAGCGCATTACTCACCCACAGCCGGGGCAAAGGCACCTGGTGGCACTGGTCGAAAACCAGGTGGTGGGGCATATGGGGCTCACTGTGAACGCCAACCCACGCCGCAGCCATGTCGCTACATTAGGGTTGTGTGTTGACCCCGCCTTTCGCCAGCAAGGTATTGGCAGAGCACTGATGCAGGAGGCCGTAGTGTTATGCGATAACTGGCTGCGAGTCACCCGTATCGAATTGACAGTATTCGCCGATAACCAGCCCGCCATTCGGGCATATCAGCGTGCAGGGTTCGAGCAGGAAGGCCGGGCTAAAGCGTTCGGGTTACGTAATGGCGTTTATGTTGATGCATTATTCATGGTGCGCCACAAACCCGAGTGATTCAGATAACACGGAAAAACCAGCGGCAGGGCCAGAGAAAGGATAAACTTATAGTCTGTTTTCAGGAGAAATCACCATGAAACGCTATCTGATTCTGGCGCTGTTGTTGCCTGTTACTGCAATGGCTGTTCCGCTGAACACCACCAATAACCCCAACCAGCCGGGGTATGTGAACCCCAGCCAGCAACGGGTGCAACAAGAAATGCGTACCCAGCAGATGCAGCAGAAAAGCCAGTTAAACCAGGCTGCAACGGCTCAACAGCAACAGCAGCAACAAAAACTGCGCCAGCAGTTAAATGAGGCGCAGCAACGCACCCAGCAACAGCCGCGTTAATTGGCGCTACCTGGCTCAGGCACCAAAACCTGGGCCAATTTGTTCCAGGTTATCGGTGCAGATACAATCCACACCCCATTGCATCAGGGTTCTGGCGCGCTCCGGGTGGTTTACGGTGTAAACCAGAATACGCAACCCGGCGTTTTTCAGAGCAGTAACACGAGCTTCATCCAGCAACTGGTGGTTAAGATGAATAGATACACACCCGAGGCGAGAAGTCAGTTCCTGCCAGTTATCGTCCCATTCATCCAGTAATAACCCGCGAGGTAACTCCGGTGCAGCAAGTTGAGCCGCAGCCAGCGCTTCAACAGAGAAAGAGGAAAGCAACGGAGTCGCCATACCCGCCCACAGTTGTTGTGCCGCCAGAGCAACCTCTGTACCTGTTCGGGTTTCCACACCAGTAGTTGGTTTGATTTCAATGTTGACCATGACGTTTTGCTGGCGGCAACGCTCTGCGACATCGCTCAAAAGTGCCAACGGCTCTCCGGCAAATGCTTTGCCAAACCAACTCCCGGCATCAACCTTGTTCAGCACATCCCAGTTCATCTCCCCGGCAACGCCCCAGGCGTTGCTGGTGCGCTCGAGCGTGTCATCATGCAGCAGGAAAATTTCACTATCGTGGGAAAGTTTTGCGTCGCACTCAAACATTTTGAACCCGCGAGCAATGCCTAAATCAATCGCCGCCAGGGTATTTTCTGGAGCCAGTTTTCCCCCACCACGGTGTGCAACAATGCGGGGATAAGGCCAGTGACTCATAACCGTTGTCCTGTTTCGCCATCAAAGAAATGCAGTCGGTCTTCCGGCAGGTGTAGCCACAACATGGAGCCTCGTTGCGGCCTGTTTTGGTGATCCAGGCGGATTATCATTTTTTGATCCCCCCAACGCCCGTGAGCCAGGTTATCAGCACCCAGCATTTCCAGCGTATCCATCACTAATGGCAGACCACCTTCAGCCTGAGAGCTTAACGCAATATGCTCAGGGCGAATACCCAGAGTCAGCGGTTTACCTGCCAGCGAAGATAAGTTTCGCCCGACAGGAACAGCCATGCCTCCGGGTAACTCAAAACGGTACCCATCGTTGCTCACTTGCCCACCCAAAAGGTTCATGGCTGGTGAGCCAATAAAACTGGCAACAAAGCGGCTGGCCGGTTTTTCATAAACCTCAACCGGTGTGCCAATTTGCTCTGCAATGCCTTTATTGAGCACCATCACACGCTGTGCGAGGGTCATGGCTTCAACCTGGTCATGGGTCACATACAAACTGGTGGTATTTAACCGCCGGTGTAGTTGCTGGAGTTCCAGGCGCATTTGTACCCGTAGCTTGGCATCCAGGTTGGAAAGCGGTTCATCGAACAAAAATACCGCCGGGTCGCGCACAATTGCCCGCCCCATGGCAACCCGCTGGCGTTGCCCGCCAGACAGCTCACGTGGGCGGCGTTTTAGCAATGTATCCAGCTCCAGAATACGCGCAGCTTCTTGGACTTTATGGGCGATATGTTGCTTGCCCATACCACGTATTTTCAGGCCCCAGGCCATGTTCTCTTCCACTGTCATGTGCGGGTAAAGCGCATAATTCTGGAATACCATCGCAATACCACGCTCGCTGGGTTCCAGTTCTGTTACTCGCTGGCGGTCAATCCAGATATCGCCACTGGTCACCCGCTCAAGGCCCGCAACCATGCGTAACAAAGTGGATTTACCACAACCAGAAGGGCCAACCATGACGATAAATTCGCCGTCTGCGACATCCAGCGTCAAAGGGCGAATCACTTGTGTTTTGCCATCCCAGCTTTTGCTGACGGCCTGTAATTTTAATCCTGCCATGTTATTTCTCACTATCCACCAGACCACGAACAAACGCTCTTTGCATCACCAAAACCACCACTAAAGGCGGTGCCAGGGTCAGTAGCATTGCTGCCATAACCTGGTTCCACTGTGTTGTGCCATCTCCCGTTGAAATCATGCTTTTAATACCGGCAACAGCAGTGCCCATATCCGCTTTACTGGTAATCAAAATCGGCCACAGATACTGGTTCCAGCCATAAATAAAGGTAATAACGAACAGTGCAGCCAGGTTGGTTCGCGAAAGCGGCAGTACGATGTCGCGGAAAAAGCGCATCGGGGAAGCGCCATCAATGCGTGCAGCTTCCAGCAACTCGTCCGGTAAGGTCATAAAAAACTGGCGAAACAGAAATGTTGCCGTCGCAGAGGCCATCAGTGGCAGTGTCAGCCCGGTGTAACTGTCGAGCATTTTCAGGTTGGCAATCACTTCAACGGTGGGAAAAATACGCACTTCTACGGGTAACATCAGGGTGATAAAGATCATCCAGAAGCACAGGTTACGCAGTGGGAAGCGAAACCAGACAATGGCGAAAGCAGAGAGCATGGACACCGAGATTTTGCCCACCGTAATGCCCAACGCCATCACAAAACTGTTCAGTAATAACACCCCAAACGGCGCAGTGTTGCCCCCCACGCCCTGGTGCCAAATAAGCGACAGGTTTTCCCACAAATGGCCGCCGGGTAATAGGGTCATTGGGGTATTGAATACCGCTTTGTTGTCGAGAGTGGCGGCCACAAATGCCACATACAACGGGAATAAAATAACGATAATGCCCGCTATCAGCATGATATGGCTGAAGATATCCAGCCCGCGTCGGTTCTCTATCATTGGTAACGCACCTTGTTTTCCACGTAGCGGAACTGAATCACCGTCAGAATAATAACCAGCACCATGAGCACCACGGACTGTGCAGCAGAGGCCGATAAATCCAACCCGGCAAAGCCTTCCCGGTAGATTTTGTAAATCAGCGTCGTTGTGGCCTGAACCGGCCCACCGCCTGTCGCTGCATCAATCACTGGGAATGTGTCAAAAAAGGCATAAACGATGTTAACCACCAGCAGGAAGAAACTGACCGGGGTAATGAGCGGTAATGACACACGGAAAAAGCGCCTGACTGGCCCGGCACCATCTATGGCGGCGGCCTCCATCAGGGAGCGGGGAATAGACTGAAGTGCGGCGAAGAAAAACAAGAAGTTATAACTAATTTGTTGCCATACAGAGGCAAATACCACCAAAAACATGGCCTGCCCACTATTTTGTGCATGGTTCCAGTGGTATCCCAGTTGTTCCAGCGCCCATACCAACAACCCGCGCCCCGGGTTAAACAGGAAGATCCACAACACAGCGGCAATTGCGGGTGCAACAGCATAAGGCAGTAATAACAGGGTTTGGTAAAGGCGGCTTCCCCGCACAACATGGTCTACCAGGGCGGCGAAAAACAGAGAAATAGCCAACCCACAGCCTGTCACCAAAGCACTGAACTTGATGGTGGTCCAGAAGGCATCCAGGTAATAACTGTCGTGGGCCAGTTGAATAAAGTTACTCATACCAGCAAAAGTGCTGGATAACCCGAAGGGGTCGACGTTCTGGACCGAGTACCACAAAGCTTCACCGGCAGGCCAGATGAAAAAAATAATGGTGATAACCACTTGTGGCAGTACCAGTGCATAGGGCAACCACGAAGTGCGAAAAACCGGGCGTGATGATGACATAGCATTACCTGGCAAAGATAATATGCTTCACTGCCATCCGGGCAGTGAAAGAGTAAACAAGTTGCCTGTCCCATTGCGGGTAAACGGCTACCCGTGAGAAAACTGGTGCGACGGCTCGCACCAGTTTTCAGGGGAATCAGGATTTCGTCGACTGTTCAAAGCGGCGCAGCAACTGGTTACCACGTTCAACAGCAGCATCCAGCGCCTGTTTAGGTGTTTTCTTACCCGTCCAGACACTTTCCAGCTCTTCATCAACAATGGTGCGAATCTGTGGCATGTTGCCCAGACGCAGCCCTTTGGTGAACGGCAATGGCGGTTTGTTCAGCATCTGTCGCGTGGCAATGTCTGCACCGGGGTTTTTATCGTAGAAACCTTCTTTGCGTGTCAGTTCATAAGCCGCTTTGGTAATCGGCAGGTAGCCGGTTTTCTGGTGCCATTCAGCGGCAATTTCTGGCTGCATCAGGAACTTCATAAACTCAGCCACACCTTTATAGGTCGGCTTGTCTTTACCCTGCATCACCCACAGGCTGGCACCACCAATAATGGCGTTTTGCGGCGCATTTGGCACGGTATCGTCGTACGGCATCATGCCCACACCGTAATTAAACTTCGCATAGTGGCGAATATCAGCCAGAGACCCAGAAGATGCCGTAGTCATAGCGCAGTCACCGTTATAGAACTTCTCGGTAGACTCATCTTTGCGGCCAAAATAGCTGAATGTCCCTTTCTTGTTCATCTCTTCCAGCATGGCGATATGGCGCACCTGCACTGGCTGGTTAAATTCCAGTTTGGCATCAGTGCCATCAAAACCGTTGTTTTCAGTGGCAAACGGCAGGCCGTGCCAGGCACTGAAGTTTTCCAGTTGGATCCAGCCCTGCCAGCCACTGGCGTAGCCACACTGCATACCGGCTGCGCGGACTTTCGCTGCGTCTTCGGCCAGTTCCTGCCAGGTTTTGGGTGGCTGGTCCGGGTTCAGGCCTGCTTTTTTGAATGCGTCTTTGTTGTAATACAGCACCGGCGTGGAGCTGTTAAAAGGCTGGGACAACAGGTGCCCGGTTTTTGAGTCGGTGTAGTAACCGGAAACGGTCGGCACAAATTGTGATTCATCATATGGAATACCCGATTCTTCAAATACCTGGTAAACCGGTTTGATAGCTTTGGATGCCATCATGGTTGCCGTGCCCACTTCATACACCTGCAAAATGGCGGGCGCATTTCCCGTACGGAATGCAGCAATTCCGGCAGCCAGACTTTGTTCGTAGTTGCCTTTATACACCGGCTCGATTTTGTAATCCGGGTGGGTCTGGTTAAAGCGTTGTGCTAACGAATCCACTTCTTTACCCAACTGACCTTCCATGGAATGCCAAAACTGAATAGTTGTGACGGCCATCGCCTGGGTGCTGAAAGCGAGACCAAGCGTAATGCCCAAAGCTGTGTGTCGTAGCAAAGCGTTCATGCCGTTATCTCTCTTGTGTCCATGGGGAAATGCGCGATATCACGCGTTTTTTGCTCGCGAAGTAACATGACACGCCCGTATGACAGAAAAATAACTGTTGTATGACGTAATCATGACGAGCGAGTGATAACGGGATTTCAGTAACAAGACACTTTGGTGAAAGGCGAGTCAAAACAAGAGAGAAAATGAAAAGGGGCCTGAATGGTCACGGAGCCTGATGATAAACCTCATGTCCCCACAGAAAGAGAGGATGCTACCCAATAAAAAACCTGGAAAATCAATTCATTGATTTTCGGCTGATAACTAAAAAGAAGGGAAACCACGCTCTTCCCTTCTTTTTCATCAATCTGAGGGGCCAGAATGGCCCCTTGAAGGTTGCGGACAAACAAGAAAAAAGTGTTAGCCGCCCAGATAAGCGCTACGCACCGCTTCGTTTGCCAACAGAGCATCCCCCGAATCCTCCAGCACTACATGGCCGTTTTCCAGAACATAACCACGGTCGGCCAGTTTCAGCGCCTGGTTAGCGTTTTGTTCAACCAGGAAGATTGTCATGCCTTCTTCACGTAACTGCTCAATGGTGTCGAAGATCTGTTGAATAATGATGGGTGCCAGGCCCAGAGACGGTTCATCCAGCAGCAATAAACGCGGCTGGCTCATGAGTGCCCGGCCAATGGCCAGCATCTGCTGTTCACCACCAGACATGGTTCCCGCACGCTGGATACGGCGCTCTTTCAAGCGCGGGAACAGGTCATAAACCCGTTCAATACGTTCCTGGTACTGTTGCCGGTCTGCAAAGAAACCACCCATTGCCAGGTTTTCTTCTACCGTCATGCGGGAAAACACCCGGCGCCCTTCCGGTACAATAGCCACGGCTTCACGCATGATTTTTGCGGTGTGCCAGTGGGTAATGTCTTTACCATCAAAGGTAATGGTTCCTTGAGTGGCACGGGGATCGCCACACAAGGTTCCCAGCAACGTGGTTTTCCCTGCACCATTTGCGCCAATCAAGGTAACAATTTCACCCTGGTTGATGTGCAAAGAGACTTCATGCAACGCCTGAATTTTCCCGTAGTGCGTGCTCACCTGGTCGAAAGATAACATTACATTGTCCATATTACGCTTCTCCCAGGTAGGCCCGAATCACATCCGGGTTGTTACGAATCTGCTCAGGTGTACCGTTAGCCAGCGGAGTACCCTGGTTTACTACATAGATACGGTCAGAAATCCCCATCACCAGTTTCATATCATGTTCAATCAGCAATACCGTGGTGTTGTGGTGGTTGCGTAACTCCATGATCAACTCATCAAGCTCATGGGTTTCATTGGGGTTCAGCCCAGCCGCAGGTTCATCCAGCATCAGAATTTCCGGCTGGGTTACCATGCACCGGGCAATTTCCAGGCGGCGCTGCTGGCCGTAGGCCAGGTTACCCGCCAGGCGGTTCGCATGCTCCAACAGGCCAATACGCTCAAGCCAGGTGGCTGCGCGGTCCAGTGCTGCACTTTCTGCTTTACGGAATGCGGGAGTTTTCAGCAGCCCGGAAAACAGGCCACTTTTCATATGCTGGTGTTGTGCCACCAGCAGGTTTTCAATCACCGTCATTTCACGGAACAGGCGGACATGCTGAAAAGTACGGACCACGCCCAACCGGGCGATTTCCTGGCCTGGCAAACCTTCCAGGTGCTTATCTCGCAATAAAATCTGCCCGCCAGTTGGGCGATAAAAACCGGTCAGGCAGTTAAATACTGTGGTTTTCCCGGCTCCATTAGGGCCAATCAAAGAAACGATTTCCTGGGGATGTAAATCCAGGGAAACATCGTTAACCGCCAGCAAGCCGCCAAAACGCATCATCAGGCCGCTGACAGATAATAATGGCTGACTCATGCCTGCTCTCCTTCACTGCGTTTTTTCAATTTCACCTGAGCACGGGTCATTGGTAATAACCCCTGCGGGCGCCAGATCATCATCAGGACCATCAGCGCACCGAGCATTAACATGCTGTATTCATTGAAATCACGCATCAGCTCACGAGACACAACCAGCAAAATGGCCGCCAGAATAACGGCGAATTGCGAGCCCATTCCCCCCAGCACCACAATCGCCAGAACAAAAGCAGACTCAGCAAAGGTGAAAGATTCCGGGCTGATAAAGCCCTGGCGCGCAGCGAACAGCGTGCCAGCAAACCCGGCAAAAGCCGCGCTGATGGTAAAGGCTGTCAGTTTGATACGCGTAGGGCTCAGGCCCAGAGAACGGCAGGCGATTTCATCATCACGCAGCGCTTCCCACGCACGCCCCAGGGGCATACGTAACAGGCGGTTAATAATGAATACTGTCAGCGCCACTAACAGTAAAGCGACCAGGTAGAGGAAAATAATACGATCGCTGGGATCATACTTCACATGGAAGAAGTTGCTGAACGTATCCCAACCACCTTCACGTGGCGAGCGGTTGAATTCCAGGCCAAACAGTGTCGGTTTCGGGATCTGGCTGATCCCATTCGGCCCACCGGTGATTGCGGTATTGTTCAGTAATAAGATACGCACAATTTCACCGAACCCCAGGGTGACGATTGCCAGGTAATCACCCCGCAGGCGCAGAACCGGGAAGCCCAGCAGGAAGCCGGCCAGTGCAGCGACCAGCCCGGATAACGGCAGGCAGATCCAGAAGCCTAACCCATAGTAGTGGCTCAGCAATGCGAAGGTATAAGCGCCAATAGCATAAAAACCGCCATAGCCCAGGACCAACAGGCCAGACAGCCCAACCACCACGTTCAGCCCCAAGCCGAGAATGATATAAATCATGGTCATGGTGGCGATATCTACCGTACCGCGAGATACCAGGAACGGCCAGACAACCGCAATCACCAGAATAGCACCCAGCAGTAATTTCTGTTTCACGCTGGAACCGTCAATGGCAGGCATTGTCAGGCGCGGCCCGGCGACCTTCTTCATTGCTTGCTGGAACAGTGGCCGCAAGATTTGGAACAGGAAGACTACCGCAGTACCGATGTAGATCCACTCCCAACGGATATTTGCCGCACTGCCAACAACCAGGCGAGTTCCACTCAAATTCAGTTGCACGCCCATAAAGACCGACGCCAGGACAAAGAAAATGGCGGCAGATAAAATGGCAAAGAAAAACGTAACCGGTTTCATACTTTTTCTACCTCCGGGCGCCCAAGGATACCGGTAGGCATAACCAGCAACACCACAATTAACAAGGCAAAAGAAACCACGTCTTTATATTCAGTGCTCAGGTAAGCAGACGTCAGGGCTTCGGCGATGCCCAGGATAAGCCCACCAATCATCGCACCTGGAATACTGCCAATCCCACCCAATACAGCAGCGGTAAAAGCTTTCATCCCGGCCATAAAGCCAATAAACGGGTTAATTACCCCGTAGAACTGCCCCAGCAGCACACCGGCAACCGCCGCCATCGCAGCACCGATAACAAAGGTCAAAGCAATTACGCGGTCGGTGTTAATACCCAGCAGGCTCGCCATTTTCAAATCTTCGGCGCAGGCACGGCAGGCGCGCCCCATGCGGGAGTAACGAATGAATAACGACAATGCCAGCATCGCAATAAAGGTCACCACCCAAATGACCAACTGCATGGTGGTAATCGTTGCCGAGAAGTTCTCACTGGCACCGATGATCCACTGCCCATTGATAAGGCTTGGCAACGCAACATCACGGGAGCCCTGAGTCAGGCTGACATAGTTTTGCAGGAAGATAGACATCCCGATAGCGGAAATCAGCGCAATCAGGCGCTTGGAGTTACGCACGGGTTTATACGCCACTTTTTCAATGGACCAGCCGTAAGCACTGGCAATAACAATTGCGCCCACAAAACCGGCACCAATCAGCATCCAGCTGGCATCAATCCCCATCATCATCAGTGCGGCAATTATCATGAACGAGACATAACTGCCAATCATATACACTTCACCATGGGCGAAGTTGATCATGCCGATAATGCCGTAAACCATTGTGTAGCCAATAGCGATAAGGGCATAAGTGCTGCCCAGTGTCACGCCATTAAACATTTGCTGTAAAAAATAGAGAAACTGCTCAGACATAACATAGCCTTTTTCTGTCCTTCCGGCGGTCAGATAGCCGGAAGGCGGGATTACAGTTAGTCAGCCTTACTTCGCCACAGAGGACGAACCATCAGCATGCCAGCGGAAAACACCGAATTCGAATCCCTTCAGATCGCCTTTTTCATCCCAGTTCAGCGGCCCAATTACGGTGTCGGCACCGTGTGATTTCAGGTAATTTGCCAGCGCCAGCGGTTCGTCACTGCCCGCATGAGCCAGTGCATTAGCCAGTGACTGCACAGCAGCATAGGTGATCCAAACATAGGGGCCAGACGGGTCTTTTTTCTCAGCTTTCAGCGCCGTCACAATGGCCTGGTTTGCCGGATCCTGGTCGTAGCGTTTTGGCATAGTTACCAACATGCCTTCAGCCGCTTTACCAGCAATATTAGACAATGAGGCATTACCCACACCTTCCGGGCCCATAAACTGTGTTTTCAGCCCGGTCGCCCTTGCCTGGCGCAGGATCTGCCCCATCTCCGGGTAGTAACCACCGTAGTAAACAAAGTCGATATTTTCTTTCTGCAGGCGGGCCACCAGGGTGGAGAAATCTTTCTCACCAGCAGTAATACCGTCAAAGAACACCACATTGGCCCCGGCTTTTTTCAGGCCATCGCGCACTGAAGTTGCCAGACCTTCACCGTACTGCTGTTTATCGTGGATAACCGCAATACGTGTGGGTTTCACCTTATCGACAATATATTTCACCGCAGTTGGTGCCTGGGAAGAATCCAGCCCGGCAGTACGCATGATAGTCTGGTAGCCACGCATGGTGAGTTCCGGGTTTGTTGCCCCGGGGGTTATCATCAGAATGCCTTCATCTTCATAAATATCAGATGCCGGTTGAGTGGAAGAAGAACAGAGGTGACCAATGACATACTTGATGCCTTCGTTAACCACTTTGTTTGCCACAGCAACAGCTTGTTTCGGGTCGCAAGCATCGTCGTATTCCACCGCAACCAGTTTGTCGCCGTTAATACCACCTTTTGCATTAATATCTTTAACCGCCTGGCGGGCACCATTGAATTCCATATCGCCCCATTGCGCTACCGGCCCGGACATGGCACCAATTACCGCAATTTTTATCTCTTTCGCCAGCGCCGCGTGAGACATCGCCAGCGCAACTATGCCAGCGAGCAGTGTCTTCGCGTTGATTTTCATCCTTTGTAATCCCCATTCGTGATGTTGTGTGTGAATATTTTGTTTTGTTATGGTTAAAAACAGACCTGTCTTTTTTATAAACAATGCTATTTTTACCTGTCCCTGTAATGAGTTAGCGGCATTTTTTCCAAAAAAGCCACCAAATACTCTATATTTCAGGTGATTAACCGGAGATTTTATTCTGTATTAATACTGAGATAAACAAAAAAAACCATACACTACAGCACAAAATATTGACATAAAAAGTTACTAAAACACAAAAAATGTAGATAAATAAACTGGATTATTTTTATCCATACGGTTTAAAAACCACTCGATATGATTTAAATAAACTAATCAACTAAACGCATTCTGCTTTGATGTTGAGCGCAGGCCAGTAAAATAGCGTTACATACTCACTGTTTCATTCCAGGAAATGCAGCTTATGAAACTCACTATCATTCGTCTTGAGACGTTTAGTGAACAGGATAAAATCGATCTTGCGAAAATTTGGCCTGAATACTCAGAAGCCTCTCTGAATGTTGATGAGAACAACCGGATCTATGCCGCTCGTTTTAATGAGCGCCTGCTTGGCGCGACACGGGTAACACTCAGCGGGGCACAGGGAACAATGGATTCGTTTCGGGTCAGAGATGTCACCCGTCGCCGCGGTGTCGGGAAATATATGCTCGAAGAAGTGCTGGGTGCGCTGCCGGAAGTTTCAGACTGGTGGGTAACGGATGTTGGTGTGGAAAACTACGCAACAATGAATGCGTTCATGCAGGCGCAGGGTTTTACCGAACGCGAAGGTGGCTGGCATATCCCCGAATAAGAACGGGCAGGTGCATGGCCTGCCCCTGCCCGCAAGGCCCTCATAAAGAGGGCGCTTTTACTGATAACCGTTATTTGGCGTCAGTTGCTGTACCGTTGGCATGCCAGGTAAACACGCCGAATTCAAAGCCTTTCAGGTCGCCTTTCTGGTCCCAGGACAATGGCCCCATAACCGTGTTTGCACCATGAGCTTTCAGGTAATCGGCCATAGCTTCGGTATCGTCACCACCGGTATTTTCCAGTGCGGTAGCCAGTGACTGAACAGCAGCATAAGTGGTCCATACAAACGCACCACTTGGATCCTGTTTTTTAGCTTTGATAGCGTCAACAATCGGTTTGTTTGCCGGCAACTGGTCGTAGTTTTTAGGTTTGGTAACCAGCATGCCTTCAGCCGCTTTACCGGCGATATTAGACAAAGAAACGTTCGCCACGCCTTCCGGGCCCATAAACTGAATCTTCAACCCAGCAGCCTGAGACTGGCGCAGGATCTGCCCCATTTCCGGGTGATAACCACCGTAGTAAACGAAATCGATATTTTCTTTCTTCAGGCGGGCAACCAGTGTGGAGAAATCTTTCTCACCGGCGGTGATACCGTCAAAGAACACCACATTAGCCCCGGCTTTTTTCAGGCCATCACGCACTGAAGTTGCCAGGCCTTCGCCGTACTGCTGTTTGTCGTGAATCACGGCAATACGCTGTGGTTTAACGTGATCCAGAATATATTTCACGGCAGTTGGGCCCTGGTCAGAATCCAGGCCGGTGGTACGCAGAGTCAGTTTGTAACCACGCGCAGTGAGTTCTGGTGCGGTTGCAGCAGGCGTAATCATCAGCACACCTTCATCTTCATAGATATCAGATGCAGGCTGAGTGGAAGAAGAACACAGGTGACCAATCACATATTTGATGCCATCGTTAACCACTTTGTTTGCTACGGCTACGGCTTGTTTCGGGTCACAGGCATCGTCGTATTCTACGGCAACCAGTTTGTCGCCTTTAATCCCGCCTTTTGCGTTAATATCCGCAATAGCCTGGCGCGCCCCAGTAAATTCCTGATCACCGTACTGCGCTACCGGCCCGGACATGGCGCCCACAACAGCGACTTTAATATCCTTAGCCACTGCTACGCCGCTCATCGCCAGAGCAATGCACCCTGCCAGTAACGCTTTACCCTTCATATTCATCCTGAGTTTCCCCATTCTTGTTGTGATTGCAGTTTGTTGTATTTGGCACTTTTTTGTAACGGCCAACTAAAGTGTGCCTGTTACACCATTTGTTTTATTGTCGGTAAAGCTGCCCGTGCCCATGCAGCATACTCTGCCTGAACATACCTTATTTTGATGGATTTGGAATAACATTTTTCAACAGACTGCAACACTTTTGTGATGCAAAAAGCCCACTTGCCAGCACTACACGGCAAGTGGGAGAGCGGAAAATCACCATCCGGCGGGTAAATAACCTAATGCAGAAGCGATAGCGTAGAGAGCGCTCAGTATGTACATCAGGACAATCACACCTTTGAGTACCGGGTGTGTAATCACATCAGCACATTGCCAGGCAGGGGTGATATCCCCTTTTTTCCGGGCACCTTTGAGGATAAGAATCGGCATAATCGACAAAATAACGCCACTGAATACTCCGGCAAAATAAAGTGCATTCACAAAAGACACCATGCCGCTGTAAGCCAGAATAAACGGCGGAACAACCACCAGCAGCATGACGCCAAGACGGCGAAGCGGCTGGGTGTCACTGCCAAGTGAAAATTTATCGAAAATATTGGTCAGAAAGCTACCACCCAGCCCCCAGTACGAAGTCAGCATGGCGCATAACGCAAAGATATTGGCCGAGAAGAAAGCCCATTCACCCAACGCTCTACCCCAGGAAATGGTGGCAACATCGCTGATAGCATCAAGGCCATTTAGTGAGATAACCGAAAGCGGGACCACTGTTAATAAAACGAATGTCAGCCCCATTCCCACCATAATGGCTTTGGGCAACTGAGCGGGTTTATCACTGAATCCGCGGGCCATTTCCGGCACGATATATTGCGCAGAAAAACAGAATGCAATGACGTTAAATACCGGCACCATATAGCGCCAGTTGCCATCCAACAGAAAACGCGTTTGTGTGGTGTCTTTCAGGAACGTTGCCACCACCAGCACCGTTATCATCACGACCATACCGACACTGATAAACTTTTCACCACGGCCAATCGCCTTCAGCCCCAGCCAGAGCACACCTGCAGCGGGTAAGAAGAAACACAGGCTGCCCAGTGCTGGCGAAATCCCTAACAGGGAGTGCAAGAGTTTACCACTGCCGGTCATATACGCAGTTAACGCACCAACGCTGTTGACACACACGGAGAGGAACATCAGCCACGAGCCAACACCGCCGACATAGCGTCTTGCCAAGCCGCTTAACTGGAGATGTGCACGGGTACGTAACGTAGATTCAGCAACATAGAGCATAGTAATCGTGGTCAACACTCCCACAATCACCAGCCAGAACAAGAGAGAAAGGAAACCCGCTTTGCTGGATGCATAAGCGATAGACAAGACGCCTGCGCCGATGTTTGTCCCAACAATCATGGCAACGCCTTCGAGGAAACTTAAGGGTTTGGAGGGTGCAGAAACCCGCTCTCGAGCCGCCCAGGCCCGGGAGAGAGAGGTATTCTCAGACATAATTCTTCCTTAAATAACCGGTGGCATCCCCCACCGGTCCAGGTTGTTTTAACGGTGATTAACAGCTCACATCGATACACAGGTACTTAAGCTCCAGATATTCCTCGATTCCGTAGCGCGATCCTTCGCGTCCGAGCCCAGATTGTTTGACGCCGCCAAAAGGCGCGACTTCATTAGAGATAAGACCGGTATTCACGCCGACCATGCCGTATTCCAGTGCTTCAGATACACGCCACTGCCGAGAGGCATCAAGGGTGAAAAAGTAGGCAGCAAGGCCGAAAATAGTGTCGTTCGCCATCTGCACCACTTCCGCTTCACTGGTAAACCGAAAGACTGGCGCAACCGGGCCGAACGTTTCTTCAGTGGCAAACCGCATGGTTTTGTTTACATCGCGCACCACAGTCGGTTCAAAAAAAGTGCCACCCAGTGCGTGCGGTTTACCGCCAGTCACAACTTGTGCGCCTTTACTCACCGCATCGGCAATGTGTTGCTGTACTTTGTCGATAGCCTGGCTATCAATCAGCGGCCCCTGAGTGGTTCCGGGTTTGGTGCCTTCGCCCACACTCAGCTTTTCAACTTCCTGTACCAGCTTGTCCATGACCTGGTCATAGACCCCGTCCTGCACATAAACACGGTTAGCGCATACACAGGTTTGCCCGCTGTTGCGGAATTTAGACGCCATAATCCCAGCCACGGCGCTATCAATATTTGCATCATCAAACACGATGATGGGTGCATTACCACCCAGTTCCAGCGACAATTTTTTAATGGTAGGTGCGCACTGGGCCATAAGAATACGGCCCACTTCCGTGGAACCCGTAAAGCTCAGTTTGCGTACTACCGGGCTGTCGCACAGCACTTTGCCCACCTGGGCCGCATCGCCCGTGACGATTTGCAACACGCCCGCCGGAATACCGGCATCCTGCGCCAGTTTGCCCAGCGCCAGTGCGGTAAGCGGTGTTTGCTCTGCGGGTTTGACAATCATGCTGCAACCCGCTGCCAGTGCAGGGGCTGCCTTGCGGGTAATCATTGCCGCCGGGAAGTTCCACGGAGTAATCGCCGCACACACACCAACGGGCTGCTTGATAACCACCAGGCGCTGGCTGGCCTGAGGAGCCTGCAATACACTGCCATCTATCCGTTTGGCTTCTTCAGCAAACCAGGTGATGAACGATGCCGCATAAGCCACCTCGCCACGGGATTCCGCCAGAGGCTTGCCCTGCTCTGCTGTCATTAACTGCGCCAGGTCTTCCTGGGCGTCAAGAATAGCGGCAGCCCAAGCCTGCATATAACCGGCACGTTGTTTGGCAGTCAGCGCTTTCCACTCAGCCTGTGCCTGTTGAGAAGCCGTAATTGCCAGCTCTGTTTCAGCAGCACTCAGTTGGGGAACATGCGCTATCACTTCGCCCGTTGCCGGGTTGGTAACAGCCTCTGTTTTCCCGTCCTGCGCGTCGCACCACTGACCATTGACCAGCGCCTGCTGGCACAGTAAGCCAGGATTATTCAGTTTCATTGCGCCGCAGCCTCCTGCTCCAGAGCACGGCTCAGAATATCCAGCGCTTTGCTGAATTGCGCTTCCGGAATTGTTAACGGGTAGAGGAAACGGATTACGTTGCCGTACACGCCACAGCTAAGCAGCAGCAAGCCTTCTTTCATTGCGCGCTGCATTACGCCACGAGTGAAATCAGCAGACGGTTTACCTGTTTTGGGATCCAAAAATTCCACGGCGACCATTGAGCCCTGAGCACGGATTTCAGCAATCTGCGGGCAGGTTGCGCGGGCTTTGGTCAGCACTTCCACCAGGTGTTGGCCCAGTTGGTTGGCACGCTGGCACAGCTGTTCTTCATCAATCACGTCCAGCACTGCGTGAGCGGCTGCAACAGACAGCGGGTTACCGGCATATGTACCGCCCAGCCCACCCGGCCCTGGTGCATCCATCACTTCCGCACGCCCGGCAACACCAGACAGCGGGAAACCACCCGCCAGGCTTTTCGCCATAGTCATCAGGTCAGGTTTTACACTGTGGTGTTCCATGGAGAACAGCTTGCCGGTACGAGCAAAACCAGACTGCACTTCATCGGCAATCAGTAAAATGCCATGCTCATCGCACAGTGCGCGTAACGCCTGCATAAACTCAGCCGGAGCCGGGATAAAACCACCTTCGCCCTGAACGGGTTCCAGCAGAATGGCTGCCACCTGGGTTGGCTCGATGTCGGATTTGAACAGGCGCTCAATGCTGTCCATTGCATCCTGAACACTCACACCATGCAGTGCATTCGGGTATTGCGCATGGAATACAGAACCTGGGAACGGGCCAAAACCAATTTTGTAGGGAGCCACTTTGCCAGTCAGCGCCATGGTCATGAAAGTACGGCCATGGAACCCACCACAAAAGGTAATAATGCCTGGGCGGCGTGTGTAAGCGCGGGCAATTTTTACGGCGTTTTCTACCGCTTCTGCCCCGGTAGAGAAGAAAGTGGTTTTTGCTGGTTTCTCTACAGGTACCCGCTCGTTAATACGTTCGGCCAGGGAAACATAGCTTTCATAAGGCACCACCTGGTATGCCGTATGGGTAAATGACTGGAGCTGGCGTTCTACCGCAGCAATCACTTTTGGATGGCGGTGGCCAGTGTTAAGCACCGCGATACCGGCAGAGAAATCAATATATTCATTGCCTTCAACATCCCACAGCGTGGCGTTTTCAGCTTTCTCGGCATAAAAACCACACATAACACCCACACCACGCGGTGTGGCATCCTGACGACGTTTATCTAATTGCTGATTTTTCACCCTGAATTCTCCTGTCACTGAGGCTGGCAGCCTTTCACGTATGTGCAACAAAACTTATACAGTGACGTTTATTTACACAGGGTATGGCCCTATAATCTAGTACCAGTTAAGAAAAATTGAGGGATCCAATTGCGCTCGCTAATTGGGGATTTACTGCAACTACGTTTGGCAGAACAGCCAGAAGATAAGCTGCACAAGCAGTTATACAACGCAATACGCCTGACTATTCTTGATGGCAGCCTGGCACCAATGAGCCGTTTGCCCCCTTCCAGGGATTTGGCTCAGCAATTGGGCCTTTCTCGTAACACTGTACTAACAGTTTATGATCAATTGCTTGCAGAGGGATATATTGTTTCTCGCCAGGGGAGCGGTACTTATATCGCACAAACTCTGCCAGATTCATTTTTTACCGCTACAGAAACACTAAACTCAGAAGAAGACTCTGATCTCTCCCAGGCTTTTTCATTACGTGGTCAGACCTTACTGAACCACAGTAGTGCAAGCCCACAGCAGTGGGGAGCATTTATTCCTGGTGTACCGGATGTGACTGCCTTTCCCCATGCGTTATTCAGTAAAATTCAGGCCCGGCTTAGCCGTCGGCCAAATGCTCAACAACTGACTTACAGTTGCCAGGGTGGCAGCCCGGACCTGCAACTCGCTCTGGTAGATTATTTACGTGTCGCACGCTCTGTGCACTGTACCCCGGACCAGATTCTGATTACTGAAGGAATACATCAGGCTTTCGATTTAATCAGCCGCATGCTGTGCAACCCAGGAGACAACGCCTGGGTTGAAGAGCCTGCTTACTGGGGGATTCGCAATATTTTGCGTATGAATGATGTCCGAATTACACCAATAAATGTCGACCAGTACGGCATGAATCCCCCGGAAGCCCCACTCGCGGGAAGACCACCACGCCTGATTTTCGTCACGCCATCCCACCAGTATCCTTTAGGGTCAGTAATGAGCCTGGAGCGCCGCCAGCGTTTACTGGCCCTGGCGCGCTATAGCGGCAGCTGGATTGTGGAAGATGATTACGACAGTGAGTTTCGCTTTTCAGGGCAGCCAATTCCCGCCCTTCAGGGCCTGGTCCGTGATCCGCCCGTTATTTACATTGGGACATTCAGTAAAACACTCTACCCGGCCTTACGGCTTGGCTATGTGGTGCTTCCTAAAGCCATTGCCAGTGAATTAAAAACTGCACATGGGGAGTTGTACCGCGGGGGCCATTTGCTGGCCCAGAACGCGCTGGCACAATTTATTACCCAAGGGCATTACACGGCGCATATTCGCCGGATGCGCTTACTGTACGCACGCAGGCGAGCTTTCCTGGCGGGGCTGATTACCCGCTATTTAGGGGAGCAGGCGCTGGGTGATTTCAACAACAATGCCGGGTTGCACCTGATTTTAAATCTGCCTTTAACAGCCGATGACGTGGCGATTGCACAGGCTGCCAGCGCACGAGGTATTTTGGTGCGCCCACTTTCCCGTTACTACTTTGGCACCCGGGTACACAAAGGGCTGTTGATGGGGTTCGCCTGCGTGCCCGAAGAAGATATGGAGCGTGCTTTTTTGAAATTACTGCCCTGCATACAGCAAGGCTGCCCGGAACTGGCTTTACCTTCCAGGGCTGAATAACAGGCATAAAAAACCCCGTCAGCCTGGTGGCAAACGGGGTATTCGTGTTCTGTGCAATCAGGCTTCGATAGCCGCTCGCAGTTTTTTCATGGCGTTTTTTTCAAGCTGGCGCACACGCTCAGCAGAGACACCATAATGATCTGCCAGTTCCTGCAGCGTGCTCTTGTTGTCTTCATCGAGCCAACGTGCACGAATAATCTGCTGGCTACGTTCATCCAGGCCTTCCAGCGCCAGAGTGAGTTTGTCAGCAGCATGAGACTCCCAGTTATCATCTTCAATGCCATCGGCAAAGTTAGACGATTTATCCTGCAGGTACAGGACCGGAGCCATTGGCTGGCTGTCATGGGAATCGTCATCGGTTGGCATATCGAAAGTCATATCCTGCGCTGCCATCCTGGATTCCATTTCACGCACATCTTTGCTGGTAACACCCAGTTCGCGGGCAACCATTTCAACTTCATCCTGGTTAAACCAGCCTAAACGCTGTTTGGTTTTTCGCAGGTTAAAGAACAACTTACGTTGCGCTTTGGTTGTTGCCACTTTCACGATACGCCAGTTACGCAGCACATATTCATGGATCTCAGCTTTGATCCAGTGAACTGCAAACGATACCAGGCGCACGCCGACATCAGGGTTGAAACGGCGCACAGCTTTCATCAAGCCGATATTACCTTCCTGAATGAGGTCCGCCTGTGGCAGGCCATAACCGGAGTAGTTACGCGCAATATGAACAACAAAGCGCAGGTGCGACAGAATCAGCTTTTTAGCTGCTTCCAGATCACCCTGGTAATGCAGCCGTTCAGCCAGCTCCCGCTCTTCATCTGCCGATAACATCGGCCAGGTATTGGCAGCCCGGATATAGGACTCCAGATTGCCTACCGGGGCTAAAGCTAAATTTTGCATTTCTTTGGTCATTCAAATCCTCACATCACCTGTCGCCTGGTATTCAGCATACCCCCATCAGGCAGTCATGCTTTTACCAAAGCGTGTTGAGTAACGAGACTATCATTCACACCTTAGCTATGACAACAAAGTTATCCACAAGTTCACATATGATTTGTGAATATTTTACACACAAAGTGTGACACAGGTATGAACATCCAGAAAAGTGACGCCGGGTTATTCATTACGTCTCTCTCCCAGCTGCGATTTCTCGCAGGCAATGGGAGAGTATAACAGAAATTTTTTAATCGGGAGTAAAGTGGCGTAAATGCTGAACCGTTGCCAGCCAGGCTGCCGCCCACCCAATCATTGCCGCCACCAGTAACAGTAGCAGGGCTTCATCGAAGGAAAACCCGCTGATACTGAATGTCGTGCCAAATACTTTTGCCACATCTCCGGCCGCAGATGCAAGACGCAATACTAATACTTCAGACAATATCAACGATAAAAATGCGCCACTGAAGCCCAGCAAAGCACCGCCATACAAAAACGGTCGCAGAATAAAGCCATCAGTTGCACCAATCAATTTTTGTACATTGATAGTATCTCTACGAGCAAAGATACTCAGGCGTACGCTATTACCAATGACCAGGAATACTGCCGCAACCATTAGAATACCAATCATGGCCGAGACATTACCCACCAGTTGAGTAATCGCCACCAGGCGTGTAAACCACCCATCGTCCATGCGCACTTCATCTATACCATGGATACGGGAAATACGGTCTTTAAGCGTGGTCAGCGATTGCGTATTCTGAAAATCAATTTTGGGCACCACCACAGCAACTGCTGGCAATGGGTTTTCTTCCAGCATATCCAGCGCGCCACCAAAACCAGACCAGTTACGGAACTCGCCCAGCGCTTCGTCACGCGTCAGATAATTGACCTTATCCACGCCAGGCTCCGCCTGGATTTGCCCTACGACTTGCTGTGCTGCGTTATCGTCCAGTGTTTTCTCGAAATAGACGGTGATTTGCGGCGAAGGGTAATACTGGTTCGCCGCTTCACTGACATTTTTGTAAACGATGTAGCAAACGCTGGGCAGCGTCAGTGAAATAGCAATCACCATTACAGTAAGAAATGTGGCAAAAGGTGTACTGCGCAGATCAGCAAGCGCCCCCTGCCAGGCGTAACGCACCTGTTCATTAAATACATTACGGCTACCGGGCTTTCCGCGCTGGTTGCCCCCTTTATGGCGGGCTTTCACATTCCGGGAAGCCGGTGTGGAACCTTTGGTCGCACGGTCCTTAAAATCCTGCAATTTGTTGCCGAAGCGGCGTATACGCTTCAGTGCATCATTTTTATTCACCCGCAACGCCTCCATGCAAATGCCCGTCGCTGAGCGTCAGCACCCGATAAGAGCGGCTGTCAATCAACGCCGTATCATGGGTTGCCATTAATACTGTTACCCCAACACGGTTAAATTCTTCGAACAGGCGCAAAATGCCTTCTGACAATGCATTATCCAGGTTACCGGTCGGTTCGTCCGCCAGCAATACAGCAGGCTTATTCACCACCGCCCGGGCAATGCCCACACGCTGCTGTTCACCACCGGATAACTGGATAGGAAAACTTTTCGCTTTGTCCAGCAGGCCAACTTTATCCAGCGCTGCACTGACCCGGCGACGAATATCTTCCACCCCGGCACCAGCAATAATCAGCGGGATAGCGACGTTGTCAAACACAGTGCGATCCATCAGCAAGTGGTGATCCTGGAAGATCATGCCAATCTGGCGGCGAAGAAAAGGGATCTCCCGGTTCTTCAGCCTGCTGATCTCATGCCCGCTAAACCAGATTTTCCCCGCACTTGGCCGCTCAATGCCGCAAATCAGCTTGAGCAATGTACTTTTACCCGCGCCAGAGTGACCGGTCAGAAACGCCATCTCGCCCGGTTGCATATGGAGCGACACTCCCTGCAACGCCTGCCTCCCTCCGAGATAAGCTTTGCTGACATGTTCAAAGCGAATCATCTTTAATCCTCTCGGGCAAATAATGCCTCAATAAAATCGTCCGCTTTAAACGGACGCAAGTCCTCAATACGTTCACCCACCCCAATATAGCGAATTGGAATGCTGTACTGGTCAGCAACCGAGAAGATAACTCCCCCTTTCGCAGTACCATCCAACTTCGTGAGCGTGATACCGCTCAGACCAACTGCTTCATGGAATAGCTTCGTCTGGCTGACTGCATTTTGCCCGGTACTGGCATCAATTGTCAGCATCACTTCATGAGGGGCATTTTCATCGAGCTTTTTCATCACCCGAACAATCTTTTTCAGTTCTTCCATCAGGTGCGCTTTATTCTGCAAGCGACCTGCAGTGTCGGCTATCAGCACATCGACATTACGGGCCTTCGCTGCCTGAATGGCATCAAAAATCACCGATGCAGAATCCGCGCCCGTGTGCTGCGCAATCACCGGAATATCATTACGCTGGCCCCAGACCTGTAACTGCTCAACGGCCGCTGCACGGAAGGTATCCCCGGCCGCCAACATCACTGATTTGCCCTGCTGCTGGAACTGGCGAGCCAGTTTACCAATAGTGGTGGTCTTGCCTACGCCATTCACCCCAACCATCAGGATGACAAACGGTGTTTTCCCTTCGATATCCAGCGGCTGGTCTACTTTTACCAGAATTTCCGCCATCTCTTCTTTCAGCAACCCATACAAAGCTTCGGCATCGCGCAGTTGCTTACGGGAAGCCCCTTCCGTGAGATTGGTGATAATTTTACGGGTAGTTTCTACCCCAACATCGGCTATCAGCAGTTGTTCTTCCAGTTCCTCGAACAAATCATCATCGATTTTTTTGCCGCGGAACAAGGAGATAAATCCGGAACCCAGGTTCTGTCGCGTTTTAACCAGGCTGCGTTTCAGCCGGGCAAAGAAACCTTCTTTGGTAGGTTTCTCCTGCTCAACGGGTTCAGATGCCGCTTCAGTATCAGCATCAACATCGCCTGCTTCTGCTTCTGCTTCTGCTTCTGCTTCTGCTTCTGCTTCTGCTTCTGCTTCTGCTTCTGCTTCTGCTTCTGCTTCTGCTTCTGCTTCTGCTTCTGCTTCTGCAGGAGGCTGCTCGCTTTCCGGGGCCTGTTCAATCCCGGCTGTCTCAGCAATAACAGCACTGCCGGTGTTTTCTACTAACTCCGTGGTTGCTACTGGCGCAACGGGCTCAATACTTGCATCAGCCACATCATTTTGAGCAACACTTTCTTCATCGGCAGCCACCCCGTATTCACTGTCTTTGGCATTATCTTCAACTGGCGTCGCCTCAGTTGGCGTATGCTCATCTTCAACTGATGCAGCCGTTTCAGGCTCTGCTTCTACCGCACTTTCACTGGCCTGTAACGCAGCCGCGGCAGCATCTTCCTGGCGTGTTGCATCCTGTTCAGCAACATCCTGTTTTTGTTCTTCTTCCGCAGCCTTCTGGCCAAAGCCCAGCCAGGAAAACAAGCCACGTTTTTTTTCTTTTGCCATCGGCGACTACACTCCTCGCTGCTGATTCATGGCGATGCCCCGCATGCCATCAGCAGGGACCAAAAATGGAAATAATTGAATGAGACAGTCTATCACTTTCCCGCCGAGTGAGCACTCCGGCAGATGCTTTCCAGAAAGCTGCCTGCAAAATGCGGCAAGTTAATGACGTGCACGGAATGGATGGAGGTTTCCCCATTGCACACTCGCCGTTAGAATAGCCGCAACATCCTTAAGCTCAGTGCGATTTATGAAGAAAAAACAAACTAACAGTGCCGGCCAGATACGCATTATTGGCGGGCAATGGCGGGGGCGGAAACTCCCGGTGCCAGACAGCCCAGGGCTGCGCCCCACAACTGACCGGGTCCGGGAAACAGTATTCAACTGGCTGGCACCTTATCTCGTTGATGCGCACTGCCTGGATTGTTTTGCCGGAAGTGGCGCTCTGGGTCTGGAAGCTTTATCCCGTTATGCGGCCAGCGCGACATTGCTTGAGCTGGAACGCAGTGTCGCGGCACAGTTGCAAAAAAACCTGGCAACGCTCAATGCCAGCAAGGGTAAAGTGCTGGCGACCAACACCCTGGCTCACCTTGCACAACCCGGTTCACCGCACAATATCGTGTTTGTGGATCCGCCCTTTCGTAAAGGGCTACTGGAAGACACAGTGCAATTACTGGAACGCAATAACTGGTTGGCGCCAGATGCAGTAATTTATATTGAAAGTGAATCAGAACATGGGTTACCCGCTGTGCCGGGCAACTGGGAGTTACACCGCGAAAAAACGGCCGGGCAAGTGGCCTATCGCCTATACTTGCGCAAGACGCAAGGAGAACAGAATGCTGATTAATCTGGGCCGTCTGCTTATGCTCGGCGTGTGGGGGTTTATGGTATTGAACTTGATCCACCCCTTTCCTAAGCCACTCAACTACTTTATGAATGTGGCGATGGTTTTCACGTTTTTTATGCATGGCCTGCAAGTCACTTTGTTGAAAGCAAGCCAGGGTAAAGACTCCCCCAAAATCGGCACATTGCAGCAAACACGTATTTTTTTGTTTGGCGTATTCGAATTAATGGCCTGGCAAAAAAAACAACAGAAAAAACCATGATGTTTTGGTTCAGGGTGTTGGCGTAAATTCCAGAAATCGGGTTCCCTGGTAATGTAACGTTCCCCGATCACCAACAGACACGGCGTGGTATTGCTGCGCCGTTACCCGAAAACGCATTTCCACCCCACCTTGCGGTGCTTTAAACCCCATCTCATAGCGAATTGAATCTGCAGGCGAAGAGACTTGTTGCTCACGTGAACGCCGCTTTGCCACCGGCACTTCCCGCTTACTGGAGACTGCCATCGTTTTAAAACTGACTGGCGCTCTGTCATTTGCTGCATCCTGGCGGCGCTGCTGCATGTAACGTAACGAGGCAAGAACCACGATTACCGCAATAACCACAACGAAAAAAAATGGCGGTTTACTCATACCTTTCCCCAATGATACAACGAGTTTCAGACTACTCTGTGCAAAGTGGTGTTGTCAGCCAGCCACTTTGCCGCTCAGACTTTAACAAGGAAAGGTCGCACAGGTATATGCGCCAGCCCTTTTTTTAGTTCATCAATCCAAACAGGGAGAGTGACTATGCTTTGGTCATTTATTGCAGTGTGTTTTTCTGGTTGGCTTTATGTTGATGCGTCCTACCGTGGCCCTGGGTGGCAACGCTGGCTGTTTAAACCGGTCACGTTGTTACTGCTGTTACTGCTGGCCTGGCAGGCTCCTATGTTTAATTTAATGAGCTACCTGGTACTCGCCGGAGTGGTAGCATCCATGGCAGGAGATGCCTTACTACTGCTGCCTACTCAGCGCTTTATTTATGCCCTGGGTGCGTTCTTCCTGTCGCACCTGCTTTATACCGTCTGGTTCGCCAGCCAGATGAGCTTTGGCTTCTGGTGGCCAGTACCGGTAGTGCTGGCGGTTTTGGGTGCCTTGTTACTGGCGATTGTCTGGAGCAAATTAGGAGAACTGCGCTGGCCGGTCAGCGCATTTGTTGGGATGACTCTGGTCATGGTGTGGCTGGCGGCAGAACTCTACTTTGCCCGTCCTGTAGATACCCGCTTTTCGGCCTTTATCGGCACTGCGCTGTTATTAATCAGCCATAGCATCTGGTTATTCAGCCACTTCCGGCGGCGATTTACTGCTGACCGGGCAATAACGGCCGCATTCTATTTTGCCGGGCACTTCCTGATTGTTCGCTCGCTCTATCTGTAAAAACAACAGCGGGAAAGGGTTACACATACGTATTTCCCTTTCCCGTCAGCAAGAGCGAACACATCTTTTTGCTTGACTCTGGAGTGGGCTCCAGAGATTAACATCAATACAGGCCCTGTTTTATACCGGAGACTGTATGCGTATATCACCCCCCACTACACCCCAACGCCAGGTTCCGTCACTGAGTACGGCCCGGCTTAAACCCATTGCGCCATCTGCCGAACCCGCGGCCAAAACAAGCTGTTGCCAGGGAGAAACGGCGTGTTGTACAGCAACGCCACGTGCTGAGCACAATTCCAACAACGTGCAAGCAGGCAACCAGCGTTTTCAATGGCGAGTGGAGGGAATGGACTGTGCGGCTTGCGCCAGAAAAGTAGAAACCGCAGTACGCCAGTTAAGTGCGGCCAAACAGGTGCAGGTTGTGTTTTCCAGTGAAAAACTGGTTGTGGATGCCGATAGCGACATTCGCAAACAGGTTGAGCACGCAGTAAAGAATGCAGGTTATCGCCTGCACAGTAATACTCGCCAGGTAGTGGCCGCGCACACATGGCGTGATTATCTGCCACTGTTGGTCTTAACCACCATGATGCTCTGTAGTTGGGCAATTCGTGCATTCTCACCCGAAGCCGGGCAAGTTGCGTTTGTCTTTACCACACTGGTTGGCCTGTGGCCAATTGCCCGCCAGGCACTGAAATCCATAAAAACCGGCAGCCCATTTAGTATTGAAACGCTGATGACTGTTGCGGCACTTGGGGCGCTATTTATTGGCGCTACCGCCGAAGCAGCTATGGTTCTGCTGCTGTTTATATTGGGTGAACACCTGGAAAGCTATGCTGCACAACGTGCCCGTAGCGGTGTCAGTGCGTTGATGGCATTAAAACCCGATACTGCTACGCGCATGCAGGACGGGCAGCGTGAAACCGTTCCGGCAGATACTTTACGCCCCGGCGATATTATTGAAATCGCCGCAGGCGGGCGGCTTCCTGCCGACGGCACATTAAATGATGACATCGCCAGCTTCGATGAAAGTGCGCTCACTGGCGAATCTGTTCCTGTCGTTCACCGGCAACATGATGTCGTGCCAGCGGGTAGTACCAGCGTTGAAAGTCGGGTCACTCTCACCGTGGTCTCTCGCCCAGGAGAAAATGCCATCGACCGTATCCTCAACCTGATTGAACAGGCAGAGAGCCGTAAAGCACCGGTTGAACGCTTTATTGACCGTTTCAGCCAGATTTACACACCTCTGGTTATCCTGCTGGCACTGCTGACAACATTACTTCCACCGTTGCTGTTTGCAGCACCCTGGCAGGAATGGATTTATAAAGGGCTGACTCTGCTCTTAATTGGTTGCCCCTGTGCGCTGGTTATTTCCACCCCGGCCGCTATTACCTCAGCACTGGCAGCTGGCGCACGTTTTGGTGCTCTGATTAAAGGCGGGGCAGCACTGGAGCAACTGGGTTCAATCCGCCATATCGCTTTTGATAAAACCGGGACATTAACTCTGGGTAAACCATCTGTTGTTCACACTGAAACCTGTGCTGCAATCAGCGAAGATGCGTTATTAAGAGTGGCCGCGGCGGTTGAACAGGAGGCAACACACCCACTGGCTCAAGCGATTGTTGCTGCCGCTCAACAAAAACAATTGGTACTTCCCGAAGCCCAGAATCAGCGAGTGGTTCCGGGTAAAGGGATTCAGGCACAGATTAACGGGGAAGATTATTTCCTGTGCGCACCCGATGCCGCTCCCGAAGATGTACTCACACCGCAACAAAGCACAGCCATTACCGCTCAGGAATCCGCTGGAAGAACATTGATTCTGGTGGTGGCACTCAGCACCCAGCAATTACTGGGGTATTTTGCCCTGCAGGATACATTGCGCCCGGATGCTCGTGATGCCATTGCCAGGCTTCAGGCTATGGGGATCCGTGGCACAATGTTAACCGGTGATAACCCACGGGCGGCAGCCGCTATTGCTCAGGAAACCGGGCTTGAATTTCAGGCTGGTTTACTACCTGCAGATAAAGTGGCGGCCGTAGCGCGTTTGCGTGAACAAGGCCCAATCGCCATGGTAGGAGATGGTATCAATGACGCTCCGGCAATGAAGGCCGCAACGACAGGTATTGCCATGGGTAATGGCACCGATGTCGCACTGGAAGCCGCAGATGCAGCCATAACGCACAGCAAACTGGGCACTTTACCCGACATGATTCGCCTGGCACGCGCTGCACACAACAATATCCGCCAGAACATCACCCTCGCCCTTGGCCTGAAGGGTATCTTTCTGGTCACCAGTTTATTGGGAATAACTGGGTTATGGCTGGCAGTACTGGCAGACTCCGGCGCCACGGCGCTGGTGACATTAAATGCCTTGCGCCTGTTGCGCCAACGCGCCCGGTAGCAGAATCAGTGTTGTTTACGCAGCAGGTAGCGGTAGGGCAAGGCCTCAGTGCTCTGAGCAACCAGCTCATGCTCCATAAACCGGCAAAAACCGGGGATGTCACGAGTGGTTGCCGGGTCATCGGCCAGGATCAGCAGTGTTTCACCGGTTTGCATGCTGCGCACCATTTTTCGCACCATCATCACCGGTTCCGGGCAACGCAGCCCCTGCGCATCAAGCATATGGTCAGGGCTGGAAAACAGATTTGACATAGTTTTCTCTAAAAAGTCATAAAACCTGGCGGATGATAATCCTGTGAATATCACCTGGCTATCATCGGTTTTTAAAAGAAACTGAATGGAAAAGAAAATCACTGTTCTGATTTTCAGTTTATTACGGCCGTACATTACAGCAAAACCGCGCAGGACTTTGCCTGTAAGTTAAACCGCTCTAGTTTACGCAGGCCGAGCAACAGCGCAAGCCGCGTGAACGATTGCGTTAAAATTAACCATTGCAAAACTTGTTCAACTGCGTATTATGCGGCGGTTTTCATTGCTATGGTGCATGTTGCGTCAGGCAAACCAGTGACTGGGTTCCCTCACCCCAGCAAACAAAAAGGTGACATTGATGATTCGTTTTACCGCAATCCAGCGCATGCATGCGCTTTTTTGGCTTTCGTTGTTCCACCTGCTGGTGATTACCTCCAGCAACTACCTGGTACAACTCCCGGTTTCCGTGTTTGGTTTTCACACCACCTGGGGTGCCTTCACATTCCCGTTTATTTTCCTGGCAACTGACCTGACTGTGCGTATTTTTGGCGCGCCACTGGCCCGCCGGATAATTTTTGCCGTAATGGTTCCCTCATTGTTGGTTTCCTATGTTATTTCCTCGCTATTTGCCGATGGCACCTGGCAAGGGTTTAGCGCGCTGGGGCATTTCAATCTGTTCGTTGCCCGTATTGCAGCCGCCAGTTTTATGGCTTACGCACTGGGGCAAATTCTGGACGTTCACGTCTTTAACCGCCTGCGCCAGAGCCATTACTGGTGGCTGGCACCCACGGCATCCACCTTTTTAGGCAACATCAGCGATACCCTGGCGTTTTTCTTTATTGCGTTCTGGCACAGCCCGGATCCGTTTATGGCACAACACTGGGTGGAAATCGCACTGGTAGACTACAGCTTTAAAGTTCTTATCAGCATGGTCTTCTTCCTGCCCGCCTACGGTGTACTGCTCAATGTGGTGTTGAAAAAGCTGGCAGACAAATCTGATTTAACGGCGTTGCAAGTCCATTAAGGGACGCGCTTTTTTCTTGTGGTAAAATGGCCGGATAGCCGTTATGGCTGTTTAACTGAAAGGAAGATGTCAATGCGCAACCTGGTAAAATATGTCGGTATCGGCCTGCTGGTCTGTGGGCTGGCAGCTTGTGACAATAAAGACAGCAATACGCCAACAGCGAGTAATGCTGACCAGAGTCAAAAAGCTCAGAGCAACACGGTCTCGTTACTCGAAGGCAAGCTGAACTTCACCTTACCGGCGGATATGAGCGACCAGAGCGGGAAACTGGGCACGCAGGCAAATAACCTGCATGTGTACTCAGATCCAACCGGCCAGTCCGCAGTGATTGTTATTGTGGGCGATAAGAGTGTGGATGCACTGGACGTACTGGGCAAGCGCCTGGAAGATGAACAACGTGACCGCGACCCGCAACTGCAGGTAGTTTCTAATAAATCTGTTGAGTTACACGGGCACACCTTCCAGCAACTCGACAGCATTATCTCAGCCAAAGGCCACACCGCCTGGTCTTCTGTTCTGCTGGGCAACGTAGACAATAAACTGGTCACCATGCAGGTAACTCTGCCAGCGAACGATCAGCAGCAATCGCAGGTTGTCGCGAATAATATTATCGGCAGTGTTGAAGTGAAATAACGCATTATGCCTGGCCGGCCTGTAATGCAGGCCGGTTTTTCATCCACCATGTTAGTAATAACCCAATTCCCGCCAGCCCAGCAGCACCAAAATAGATAGCCGGAACACCCACCCATGCCATCACTAACCCGGCAAGTGGCCCGGTAATACCCAGCGACATATCCATAAATACGGTATAGGTTGCCAGTGCACTGCCCTGGTTTTGTTGCGGCACGGCTTTAACAGCCACCACACCCAAAGAGGGGAAGACCAACGAAAAACCGGCACCCGCCAGTAACGCGCCCATGTTTGCCACCCATGGAGACATTGAGAACCCCACCAGCACCAGGCCAACAATCTCCATGCTCAGGCAGCACATTGCCACAAACACACCACCCCGGCGGTTAATGGCATTAGGAAATAACAGACGTGTCCCGACAAATGCGCCACTGAACAACGTCAGAGCGAAAGCAGCATCGGGCCACCCTTTAGCCTGGAAAAACAGTGTAATAAAGGTGGCGATAACCCCAAAACCAGCTGAACCCAGCGCCAGCACCAGGCCATACACCCATACTTTGCCCAATACAGCACGAAACGGCAGTGGCTTGCCTTTACTGGCTTTCACATGAGGGCGGGGAAGCGCCAGCAGAATTGCCAGTAATGCCACACCCATAATAACCAGCGCCAACAGGAACAATCCCCCCAGGTGGTAAATCCATACACCAAGTGGGGCCCCCAAGGCCATGGCACCGTAAGTGGCAATACCATTCCACGAAATCACTTTTCCTATTTGCGCCGAACCAACCACTCCCACGCCCCACAACGTTGACCCTGTACCAGCAAAACTTTGCCCCAGGCCGAGAATAACCCGCCCCAGGCACAATACCGCAAGGCTCACAACAGGCAGGTATTCAAGACTGGCGGCCAAAAGGTAGCAGCCGCCACTAAGCAGGCAACCGCATAACCCAAGAATCACCACGCGTTTGGGCCCAAAGCGGTCAGCCGAACGGCCAGAATACGGGCGGCTTAATAAGGTCGCAAAATATTGCAGACTGATAACCAGGCCTGCCCAGAATGCACTGAACCCCATAATGTCATGGACGTAGCCCGGCAACACAGCCAGAGGCAGGCCAATCGTAAGGTAGCTGGCAAAGTTGAACATAACGATGGAGCCGATGCGCAAATTCAGGCGCGCACCACTGAGCGGGGCTTCTGAAACAGGGGCTGACATGGGAGGTTACCAGAAATAATAAGTTACCAAATAATTCACTATACCCTGAAAATGTGCGGGTTTCTTCGATTATTCGGTGTGAATTACTGCTGCCGCTGCACCGTGTTTTTCCCCGGCCAGATAACCAGCGTAACGCCTGCCATAATGGATAACACACCCAGCAAATTCAGCCAGGAGAAAGTGTCGTGCCAGCCGGGCAACCAAATTGCCGCGGCCCACACTAAAATGTAGCTCAGGCTTAACAGAGAGTAGGCTTTGCTCAGTGGTAGTTTTTTCAGTGCACCGTACCAGCACACCATTGAGGCCAGGTAGCCGCCAACCCCTGCCACCAGCCACAGGCTGCCTGGAGCGATATGGAGTATGGCCAGAATAAAATCTGGTAAGGGCCAGACTGCCGGTAAACGGCCCATTGCCAGCTTCATTGCCAGTTGGGCTGCGGTGACTAATAACACGCTAGATAACGCCAGCAAATACCCCATTACACGCCACCGCTCAGCAAAATAATCCCCAGAATAATCAGCATAATACCCAACCAGTGCCGCCGTGTTAAACGCTCGCCCCAAATCCAGTGCGCCGCCAAAGAAACCCAAATAAAGTTCAGGCTCATCATCGGGTAAGCCAGGCCAACCGGCACCGATTGCAGTACTACCAGCCACACCAGCAGCCCAAGCCCCATTGCCACCAACGCAAGAAATAACCACCGCCAGGCGCGATGACGCCCAGCTGAACCTGCAGGCATACAAGCTGCTTGTTTTTGGCACAATTGCCCCAGGCAACTGAGCAGGCTGGCAATAATTATTCCACTAATACCCATTATTTTTGGTGATACAGGTAAAGGACAAATCGCCCCTGGTGAACAATAGCATCCGGTTTGGGAACCTCATGCTCATCAACAACCCCGTGGCGCGAAAGTAACAGCACCAGAGCAACATTACCTTGCTGGCGGTGCTTGCTCAACCAGGTGGGGAACTCTGCCGTTGGTACCAATTTACCCCTGGCATCCGGGTAGCTCATGCCATAAGCCAACTCCCCCGGTGAGCCATACATATTGATATCACTGCGTTTTAGTGCCCAGGCGATCGCAGAAGCGGTTCCCACATTATTACTCAAAATATAACGGCTACCCGCCAGTTCGCCCTGCACATTTTCCACAAAGGCCTGGGGTTGTTTGGAATCGATAATTTGATCCGGAATTGCCGCCCCGACTAATAAAGCCAACCCTAATGGGCACAATGCAGCAAGTTGCCAGCGTGGTTGCCAACCGCGGGAAGAAACCCAGCCCACCACAGCCCAACACACAAAGGCGAGCACGGCGCAAAAGACTTTAAACAACTCGGTAGTTTGGTAGAGCGGATGTTTGGCCAGGCCAAAGGGAGCCAGCACAAAGAGTACGGCCAGCGTACACACGCAGCCAAAGCCGATATTAATCCAGCCATTCAACCGGCGAATACCTGAGCCAGCCGCCTGGGCATAATGTGACAGCAGAATGGCTAACGGGGCGAAGCAAGGGAGAATATAGGTAGGCAACTTCCCTTTCGCGATACTGAAAAAGAGAATGGGCATCACCACCCAACCCAGTAAATAAACCGCGCCAGAATGGCTGTGCCGCTTTACCCAACCGGATTTTAGTGCGCCTGGCAGGTAAGCAAGCCAGGGTAGCGTACCAGCCAGCAAGAAAGGCAGGTAATACCAAAACGGCGCTTTATGCTGGGCATTGCTCTCAGCAAAACGTTGAATATGTTCCACCCAGAAGAAATAGTGCCAAAAATCAGGCTCCAGGCGCGCAACCGCCAGTGCCCAGGGCAGTGTAATTAGAGTGGCACTGATTACCGCCAGGGGCCCAAACAGCAGGACTTCTTTCCAGCGTTTATGTACGGCCACCCAGGGTAAAACACCGATAACCGGCACGGCCAACGCGAGGAAGCCTTTAGTCATCACGCCCATTCCACAGGCCAGACCAAGCAGCAGGTAGCCACCGATTTTGCCTCTGGTGGTCTGTGCTTCACTGGCAACCCAGAAACTGCACATTGCCGCGGTTAGCCACAACGTTATCATTGGGTCGAGAACCGCGTATGTCCCAATGCCATACACCAAAAAGCAGGTGAGAAAGATAACGCCAGACATCACGGCTGTGGCGTTATCTTTCCAGATACGTTTCGCCAGCCAAACCACCATCAGCGCACTGAGTGTGACGGAAAAAACCGAACCAAACCGTACCGCAAAATTATTATGTCCAAACAACAACTGGCTCAGGTTATTGATCCAGTAGCCAGCTATCGGTTTTTCGAAATAACGCACGCCCAGAAAATGGGGATCCACCCAATTCCCAGCCGCCAGTAATTCCCGGCTGATTTCGGCATAGCGCGTTTCATCCGGTTGCCATAACAGGCGGAACTCAAGGGGCAACAAATAATACAATGCATAGCAGGCCAGCAGCACAAACAGCGTCTTTGTTGATTTCATCAAGATTACCGTTAAACAGGTTGTTGGCATCCCAGCCAGCCTTCACGGCCAGCTATTTCATGTCGGTAGATTTGCCCGGCAGGCAACAGCGAGTGGTCTTCAGGCAACAGTGCGGAAAGCGGACAAAATTCAATATCTTCACGCCGGGCCTGCTCGAGAAGCTGTTCAAAAAGCGGGTTAAAAATGATGCCTTCCACCTCAGCATGGATGGTGTAAACCGGCACACCAGAATCAGCGTGAATTTTATCCAGTAAAAACCGGTTAAACCCCGCGGCATCCACAGACTGGCCAACCACTTCATCCCAGGTTGGCAGGGTTACGGGAATTTGGACTGTCCCCCGGGAGCCATCACCCAGCACTGGCGTGAAAGGCATCCGCCCACGGCAATCACTGTTGTACTGGAAACCAAAGGGCTGTTTGGCAGCGACAACACGCTGGTCTGCACGCCAGCCTGCCACTGCGGAACAAGTAACCGGCGCACCAATAATCTGCTCCAGCGCGTCTTTACCCTGGCGAATATGAGCTGCGAGTTTTTCCTGTGGCCAAACACCCGCCCAGGTTTGCCAGGCGAAATGATCCCAGGCATGCAAGCCCACTTCATGGTGCCGGGCGGTTTCACGAATGACGTCCTGGTTCGCTTTACCAATTAGCTTTCCCGGCCATGCCGTACCCGCCAGCAAAATATCCAGCCCATACAAAGAAGCCGCGCGTGAGCGCAGCATCTTCCACAAAAATTTGGGCTTCACCAGCCGCCACAAATGGCGGCCCATGTTGTCCGGCCCCACACTGAAAAAAAAGCTGGCCTGTATTTGGTAACGGGCCAGGCTTTCCAGTAAACGAGGAACCCCGTCACGGGTTCCTCGCAGGGTATCGACATCAATCCGCAAACCTACGCGTTTCATGCCTTATCTTCCGGCAGTTCCACGGTACGCAGGAAGAAATCCAGCGTTTCATCAATGGTGCGTTCCATTTCCACTGTTGGCGTCCAGCCTAACAAACGCTGGGCATTACGAATACTGGGTTTGCGGTGCTCAACATCCTGGTAGCCTTTTCCGTAATAGGTGCTGCTTTCCACCTCACGGAAACCAGCAAATGGCGGGAAATGTTTGCGCAGTGGATTGCGCTCAAAGCTTGCCAGCAACATTTCTGCCAGTTCTTTAATACTTGCTTCGTTTTCCGGGTTACCAATGTTGATAATCTGCCCGTCACATTTGCCATTTTTATTCTGGATAACCCGGAACAACGCTTCAATGCCATCGCTGATGTCAGTGAAGCAGCGCTTCTGGCGGCCACCATCAATAAGCTTGATAGGTGAACCTTCCACCAAGTTCAGGATCAACTGCGTAATAGCTCGTGAACTGCCAATACGTGCAGCATTCAGGTTATCCAGGCGCGGCCCCATCCAGTTAAACGGGCGGAACAGGGTAAAGCGCAGGCCTTCTTTTTCACCGTAAGCCCAAATTACCCGGTCGAGTAATTGTTTGGATACCGAGTAAATCCAGCGCTGTTTGTTAATTGGGCCAACAATCAGGTTCGAGTGGTCTTCATCGAACACCGGGTCGGTACACATGCCATACACTTCTGAAGTAGACGGGAAAATGATGCGTTTTTTGTATTTCACGCAATCACGGATAATTTTCAGGTTCTCTTCAAAATCCAGTTCAAATACACGCAGTGGGTTACGGGTGTATTCAATTGGCGTAGCAATCGCCACCAGCGGCAGCACTACATCGCACTTCTTAATGTGGTATTCGATCCACTCAGAATGAATACTGATATCCCCTTCCACAAAGTGGAAATGCGGGTTACCAAGGAAGCGGCTGATGGCATCAGAACCAATATCCAGGCCGAAGATTTCGTAGTTTTCATCCTGCAACAGGCGTTCAGTCAGGTGGTTACCAATAAACCCGTTAACCCCAAGAATCAGCACCCGCGTGCGGCGTTTTGCGGCTACAACAGGCGCGTGGCTTAAAATGGCACCTTCAACTAAACCCAGGGTTTGGGCCAGTTGCCCACCCTGCATATACACCCCGTTGTCTGCCTGGCCGGTGACAATTTCCAGAGCACCCGAACCACAAGCAACTACCAGAGGTGAAGTGGATACCACCGTGCCCGCACGCGCTGCGGGGTAGCCATCAACCAGGCGAGATGACCAGACCACAAAGCGGGTTATCCCGGCATAGCCAAAAGCGCCAGGCCAGGGGTGTGCAACAGCACGCACCAGGTTGTGTAAATCTCTGGCATCCCGGCTCCAGTCAAGGCGGCCATCTTCTGGCGTACGGCGGCCAACATAACTGGCCTGGCTATTATCCTGCGCACGGCCCGGCGCATTCCCGGCGCGAATTTTTGGCAGAATATCACTTAACAGAGTGCGCGCCTGTGCCGTCAGCTTGTGGTGCAGGCTCAGCGCGTTATCTTCCGGCGCAATAGCAACGGCTGCCTGAGCAACAATATCCCCGGCATCCGCCCGGCTGACCATTTTGTGCAGTGTTACGCCGGTTTCTTTTTCACCATTAACCAGAACCCAGTTCAGTGGTGCGCGCCCACGGTATTTCGGCAATAAAGAACCATGCAAATTGAATGCGCCAGCAGGAGCACATTCAAGAATGTCCTGGCAAATCAGGTTGCGGTAATAGAAAGAGAAAATTACATCTGGTGCCAGAGCACGAATGCGGTCAACCCACAGAGGATGGTTCACATCATCCGGCGCATACACGGGGATACCGCGCTCTGCGCCAATACGCGCTACAGAGCCAAAAAACGGGTTTTCTCCGGCGTTGTCCTGGTGGGTGAAAATAGCGCTGACTTCATAACCCGCCTCTAGCAGAGCGGTCAACCCAACACACCCCATATCATGGTAAGCGAACACGACGGTTTTCATTCTTGCTCATCCTCTTGAGATTCTTGATGATTACTGCTCACAACTTGCTGGATAAAATAGCGGGGGCGGGCACGGACATCGTTGTAGATTCGGCCGATATATTCACCCAACAGTCCCATACCAATAAACTGGGCACCAATAAACATGAACAACACGGCAAACAACGTGAATACCCCTTCGGCACCCCATGCGGGGCCAAAGATCAGCCGCAATGCCACTAACAACACAGCGAACAGGAAACCGAGCAACGCAATAACGCTGCCAAACACACTCAGCAAGCGTAATGGTGTAGTTGTCAGGCAAGTCACCAGGTCGTACATCAGGTTAATCAGGCGCATAAAGCTGTATTTAGAATCGCCGTGTTCACGTTCCGCGTGCTGAACCGGGATTTCCGTGGTCTTGCGGGCAAAAGTGTTGGCAAGAATAGGAATGAAGGTACTGCGCTCATGACAGTGCAGCATGGCATCAATAATATGGCGGCGGTAAGCACGTAACATGCAACCGTAATCCCCCATCGCCTTGCCAGTGGTGCGCTGGATAAGCCGGTTAATCATGCGTGATGCGCTTTTACGAAACAGGCTGTCCTGACGGTTTTGCCGCACCGTCCCGACCACGTCATAACCTTCGCTGGCTTTTGCCACCAGACGGGGAATTTCTTCCGGGGGGTTTTGCAAATCGGCATCCAGGGTTATCACCAAATCACCGCTCACATGGCTGAAACCGGCCATAATCGCCGAATGCTGGCCGTAATTACGGTTGAGTAATACCGCCACCAGGTGGCTTGCGGGTTGCTGCGCGGCCTCGGTCATTAACCGGGCAGAGTCATCACTACTACCATCATCAACTAATAAAATTTCCCAGTCGCAGGGCAACTGCTGGCAGGCTGCCGTTGTGCGCTGAATAAGCTCGGGAAGGCTTTCCTGCTCGTTATAAACAGGTATAACGACCGAGACTTTTTGTATTGTGGACATAACTAAACCTCAACAACCTGCAATATCGCGCAGTGCAGTAATTACCCGGGTGACATCGTCATCAGTCATATCCGGGAATAACGGAATAGAGCAAATACGGTCGCTGTTCCATTCAGTATTGGGTAATACAAGGCCCGGAAAGCGTTCGCGATAATATTTCTGGGTGTGAGCGGCACGGAAGTGCAAGCCGGTGCCAATATTGCGGGCTTTTAGTTCCGTCATTAATGCATCGCGGGAAAGCCCACAGCGTGCTTCATCTACACGCAAAATAAACAAGTGCCAGGCATGCTCGTGGGGCCATTCAGGCAGAGCAAGCGGTAGATAAGGGGTATCCGCCAGTTCACGCCCGTAACGTTCAGCAATAGCTTTACGCCGCAGGTTTAGTTGCGGCAGTTTGCCAAGCTGAACCAGTGCTATCGCTGCGTTGATATCGGTGAGGTTGTATTTGTAACCAGGGGTTATCACTTCTGCCTGGGGCGCTCGCCCATGAGTCTGACGGTCATAAGCATCAACCCCCAGCCCGTGAAACTTGAGGCTGCGGATTTGTTTGGCAAGCTGCTCGTCGTCAGTCACCACCAGGCCGCCTTCGGCACAGGTCATGTTTTTAATCGCGTGAAACGAGAAAACTGCCGTGCCACAGTTACCTACATGTTCACCCCGGTAGTATGTGCCAGCGGCATGAGCCGCATCTTCAATGACGGCGACACCGTGCTTTGCCCCCAACGCACGTATTGCGCTAAGGTCTGCCGGAGCACCGGCATAATGCACAGGGATTATCGCTTTAGTGCGGGGTGTCAGTGCGGCCTCAATCGCTTCTGGCGTAACCATCAGTGTGTCTTTATCAACATCAATCATCACGGGTTCTGCGCCCAGCAGGCAGATCATATTGATTGTGGACACCCAGGTCATGGAGGGAGTAATCACCTCATCTCCCGGGCCAATGCCCAGCGCCATCAGCGTGACATGCATCCCCCCTGTCGCCGAGCTGACAGCAATTGCGTGCTGGTTGCCTGTTAATTCGCAAAATGCGGATTCCAGGGCCTGGTTTTTCGGGCCAGTGGTAATCCACCCCGAAGACAGTACATCAGCAATGGCGCTCAATTCAGATTCGCCTAATGCCGGGCGTGAGAACGGCAGAAACTCACTCATGCAATGTTTCCTTTAACTATCATCTAAATAATAAATTTCGCTTTCAGAAAGATATGCGTTGTTATTATTCTGTTCTCAATAAGATAAATGGCGCTATAACAAAGCGCATCCGTGTATCAACCACACCTCAACGGCTGTAAACTAACAGCTGTTTCTTAGAAAAGACTTAAGGCGGGCTATCACCCGAACGGACTAATTTGGCGTAAAGCCATTATTAAGTTTGGTTATAAATCAGAAAGTTGCCAGTCTATTTATGATTATTTTTAAATATTTCACAATTAATAAACTGACATTAAATGAAATGTAAAAAGTTAAGTAAGAAGCAGCCTATTGAATGGCAATAAAATGTGACGAAACTCTCATTTGTCATTACTATTTAATTTTTGTGTCATTCTCTTTTCTTAATTACCATTTCCAGGCTTGTGACATTCTTTCTGTAAGAAAAGCAACGAATAACCTCACGCGAGGCGCTAAAAACCGGCTGTGTAAGTACACGGCATTTAACGGTGCCGCCGGGATTTTATCGCCAGGGAGAACTTCAATTAACCGCCCGGCCAATACATCGTCGCCTACATCCCAAATTGATTTCATCACGATTCCAGCTCCGCACAACGCCAGCTCATGCGCCGCTGCGCCATCATCACAGACATAACGCCCCTGAACTTTCACCGAAATACGCGTATCACCTTCATTGAAAGCCCAATCTACTGCGGGTGAATGACCAATCAGAATGCAGTCATGGTGAGTTAAATCCTGGACCGTTTCAGGTATGCCTTTGCGGGCAAGATAGGCTGGTGAAGCACACAACAACCGGCGGTTTGGAGCCAGGGGGCGAACAAACAGGCGAGAATCATTCGGTGTACCGTAGCGAATGGCCAGGTCATAGCCGCCAGCAACTAAATCGACGATTTCGTCATTCAAAGAAACATCCACATTCACTTCCGGGTACTGTTCAGTAAAGGCAGCCAAAGCCGGAACAATATACCGCCGGCCAAGCCCATGAGGTGCAGACAACCGTAATGTGCCGAACACCCGGCCATTGCGGCCAGTCATGGCTTCTTCGGCCTGCTCCGCCGCTGCCAAAATGCGCATGCAGTGGTCATAAAACAGCGCCCCCTCTTCCGTTACCGATAACTGGCGGGTACTGCGATTGATAAGCCGAATAGCCATGCGACGCTCCAGCTCTGACAGGCGTTTACTCACCACAGCAAGCGATAAGCCTAAATCACGAGCTGCTGATGAAAGGCTGCCACCTGCAACGATGCGCTCAAAAATACGTAATGAAGTCAGGTCGTCCAGTAGCGCCATTATTAACCTCATGGAAAGAATGATTATCTATAATTGATGATTGAAAAAATATAGCAAAGCCGCAAACTGACAGATACCCCTTACATTCACCACAGGAGATAAATCCATGAAAATTGATTTTTCCGGGAAAACAGCACTGGTAACCGCTTCAACTGGCGGAATAGGTTTTGCCATTGCCCAAGAACTGGCTGCCAGCGGTGCAGTAGTTATCCTGAATGGTCGCAGTGAAGAGAGCGTCGCAAAAGCCACCCGTAAACTGCAGGGTGAAGTTCCTGGCGCAAAATTACAGGGTGCGGTTGCTAATTTGCAGGATGCCTCTGGGGTTGAGCAATTACTGAAGCAACTCCCCAAGGTTGATATTTTGGTGAATAACGCGGGAATTTATGGCCCACAGGATTTTTACGACACCGATGACGCCACCTGGGAAAACTACTGGCAAACCAACGTGATGTCTGGCGTTCGCCTGTCACGCGCGCTGTTACCCGCCATGACAAAACAAGGCTTTGGGCGAGTGGTGTTTATTTCGTCCGAATCAGCCCGTAATATTCCGGCAGACATGATTCATTATGGCGTAACCAAAACAGCACTACTCGCTCTGGCGCGCGGGCTGGCAAAATACGTAGCCGGGACTGGCGTCACGGTGAACAGTGTTCTGCCAGGGCCGACGATTTCTGATGGCTTTGCCACCATGATGAAAGATGAAGTAGAACGGACAGGTAAATCGCTGGAAACGCTGGCTAAAGAGTTTGTTATGGCTCACCGCCCTTCTTCCGTTATTCAGCGTGCGGCCAGCGTGGAAGAAGTCGCCAATATGGTAGTGTATATATGCTCACCACAGGCTTCCGCTACATCGGGTGCCGCACTACGCGTCGATGGCGGTGTCGTAGACGACATTCTGTAGTTTCCTCTGTCAGCCCGTCTTCAATAACCCCGATTAAAATATTGTCAGGCACTTTCGAGTGCCTGCTCATTTCCTGCTTCAAATATTCTGAAACACATTCAAAATTATTGAGGACTAATCTCAAATAAATGTCATTTTCATTTCCATAAAATTTTATTATGATCACTTCAACCAGAATTTATGCGATGGTTAACAAATCAAAGACAGATAACGTGTACATAAATTAGTCAATATTTTTGTATAAGTTTAAAAAACAACCTGTTCTGTCGCATGCGTTAACCTTCCCAATTTTAACACCGGGCCAGGCTGGCCTGTTTCACCAAATGGTCGCTGAGGGAACAGCCGGAAGAAGTCGCCTAAGGGCGGCTTTTTTCGTTATAACCCCTAGATCCTTTTCTTATTCCGCCGGGTTTGTCTTGCTTTTACAGTGTCTTCCCGGTGAGATAAGCCAAAAAGGAGCCCTGCGATGTTTTATCTTGAACCCACCCCGGCGAACCACCCCGAATTACAACAACTCATTACTGAACTGGATAACTGGCAAAACGCGTTGTATCCCGCAGACAGTTGCCACAGCCTGGATCTACAGGCACAGCCCGAAGCACATATATACTGCCTGATTGCCCGTTCAGAGCAGGGGGAAAGGGTAGGATGCGGCGCAGTGGTGCTGGAAGGGGAAAATAAGGGCGAGATAAAACGAATGTATATTCGGCCAGCCTGGCGTGGCCATAAACTGGGTGAAAAAATACTGGCATGCCTGGAAGATGTAGCGCGTCAGCACAGCCTTCCCTGGCTACGGCTGGAAACCGGCATCCACCAGCACGCGGCAATTCGCCTGTACCAAAACTGCCAGTTCGAAATACGTGAAGCGTTTGCCCCTTACCAACCCGATCCCTTAAGTGTGTTTATGGAAAAGGCACTGGTGTAATTTAACGGCGCACGGCAATCGCTTCTATTTCCACACCGGCATCTTTCGGCAACCGTGCCACTTCCACACAGGAGCGCGCCGGGAAAGGCGCCTGATGCTCACGGAAAAAGGATTCATACTCAGCATTTACTAAAGCAAAATGGTTGAGATCCTTAACAAAAACCGTGGTTTTAATAATATCCGCCACTTGTAAACCACTGGCTTCAACAATTGCCCGCACGTTTTCCAGAGACTGGCGGGTCTGTTGCTGTATATCTTCAGGCATTTCGCCTGTTAACGGGTTAAGCGGGATTTGCCCGGAAGTCATCACCAGTGAACCAAGATCCACACCCTGAACATAAGGCCCAATTGCGGCTGGTGCTTTTGATGTTGAAATTGCTGACATATTCACGACCTTGTTAAAAACGAGATTATTATTGACCAGAAAGTTCGGTAGTACGGCGAACTGCCGCCAGCACGCTGCTTTGCAAACCCGCGGCAAAATCACTCTTATTCAGTTCATACAACCCATTAATTCCCACCCCGGCAGGAGAGTTATTGATATCCATTAGCTGGCGTGGGTGCAAACCCGATAATTTCAGCATGGATACAGCACCCACCAAGTTTTCCCACACCACTTGCGTTGATTGAGCACGGGTTAACCCGGCCAGCACACCTGCATCCGCCAGTGCCTCGGCAAAGTAATAAACATAATTCACCCCGGCGACAGCAAACCCAGTAAAGGTGTCTATCAGGCGCTCTTCCAGTAACATGACCTTGCCGAAACTCTCCAGAAAGGGCATCAACGGCACACTGTCAACGTGCGCGTTAAATGCCACGCCGCTGTATCCAAGACCCGTGTCTGTCAGTGTGTTAGGGATAATTCGTGCCACCGGGCGGTCTTCACCCAATAGCGATGCCAGCCGGGCCAGCGTCACTCCCGCAATAATCGACACCACAGTAGCCCCGGGTTTGGCATGCTGGTTAATCAGTTGGGCAACACCGGGGATATCATCTTGTGGGCGCACCCCTATCACAATGTAATCCGCCGCAGCCAGCGCATCGGGCAATACCTCGAAGTGCGTATTACTTAATGCGTAACGCGCTTTCAGTGTCGCCACCCGTTCCGGGTCGATATCCGATAACGTAATCGCATCAGGTTGTACCGCTTCGCGTTTCAGGGCTGCGCGAATAATGGCTTCGGTCATCTGGCCGGCACCAATAAAGTGAATCTGGCTCATCGTTAATCCTCTGAAGTCACTGCAACAGGATTTAATGACTGCTCTACCAGCGATACCCAAAGACCAATACCGGGGGCAATAAGTTGGTCATTAAAATCGTAATAAGGGTTGTGTAATGAAGCGCCGGGCGTTGGGCCATCAGCCCCTAACCAGAGGTAAGCGCCAGGGCAGGCTTCAAGCAAATAGGCGAAATCTTCCGCGGCCATTGAAGGAGGAAGTTGGGTATGCACCTGAGTGATACCTGGCGTGCTACGCGCTGCATGGGCAAGGGTTGCCGCCTGGTCAGCATGGTTGACAGTAACGGGATAACCATATTCCCACTGAATTTCACCACGGACACCAAATGGCCCGGCCAGTTGTTCAACATATTCCGCCATTAGCGCCTGGCACTGCGCACGTGCACGCTGGCTCAGGCAACGCAGCGTTCCGGAAAGTTGCATCGTTTCAGGAACGACATTAATCGCTTCGCCCGCCTGGAGTTGGGTCACGCTAATCACCGCACTGTCCAGTGGGGAAAGACGCCGGGTGGCAATGGTTTGCAGCGCCGTAATCAAGTGCGCACCGGCGAGTACCGGGTCGGCACCTTTTTCTGGCATGGCCGCATGGCAACCAACGCCCGTGAGAGTAATAAAGAAGTTATCTTGTGAGGCCATCATCGGCCCAGGGTTCACCGCCACTTCCCCCACAGGCAAACCGGGCCAGTTATGCAGTGCGTAAACCGCTGACATCGGGAAGCGGTCGAACAAACCTTCTTCCACCATTAAGCGCCCACCACCAGCGTTTTCTTCTGCTGGCTGGAAAATAAAACAGACCGTTCCCGTAAACGCTCTGGTCTGGCTTAAATAACGAGCAGCCCCCAGCAAAATCGCTGTGTGCCCATCATGCCCACAAGCATGCATCGTACCGGGGGAAGCCGAACACCACGCCACAGTGTTGTTTTCCTGGATGGGCAGTGCGTCAATATCTGCACGAATACCAATGGCCGGCCCTTTGCCATTACGCAGCACCCCAATAATCCCGGTGCCAGCCATGCCGGTATGTACTTCGAGCCCGAATGTTTCCAGCAATTCACTGATTTTGGCTGAAGTATGAAACTCCTGCAGGCCGATTTCTGGGTTGGCATGAATTTCACGCCGCCAGGTCACGGCTTGCTGAATAATATCCTCGGGAATTGGCTGCATATTTCCTCTGCATTGTCACCGCACAACGCCAGCGCGTTGCACAGGAAAAAACGTTACAGCGAACCGAGTGTCAGTTCGCTCAATTATCAGGTCAGTGAGTTTCCCTTCAGGTATCAGGGTTTGCCGAAATAAATCCGGGCCAGACCTTCTTTGGTTACTTCAATGGCATGTTCAGCACTCAATGAAATATGCTGTTCAATCAGCGCAACGCCTTTTTCAATATCGCGCTGGCGTAGAGCGGCAATAATATCGACATGTTCGTCATACGCATTATTGCGTCGTACGGGAGTCTCTAAATCAATGCGCCGAAAGAAACGGCTCAATGAATTGAGGCTGTCGAGCATTTCGTATAACCGGCTGTTATGAGAAATACGGGCGATTTCCATATGGAAGCGCTCATCAATTTCGGCAATTTTGGCCCAGTCCTGGTCATTTTGTGGCGGGCGATGCTGGCTTACTTCTTCCCAGATAGCTGTTGTCGCCGCGATTTCTTCGTCAGTTGCCCGTTGGCAGGCAAAGCGAAAAGTGGATTGTTCGATGACCATGCGCACTTCGTACAACTCTCTAACACCTTCCGGTGTCAGATCGCGTGAATAAAACCCTTTGTTCGGGACAAAGTTCATGAAACCATCTTTAGACAACCGGTTAAGTGCTTCCCTCACTGGTGTGCGAGACACCCCCAGTTGTGCGGCAAGTTCAACCTCATTCACCCTTTCGCCAGGGCGAAAATGGTAATCAATCGCCAGCCCTTTAACTTTCTCGTAGACTTTTTCAACGCTGTCGGCGCTACGGGATTTCTTTTTAATAGCAACCACATTATCCCCTTACATTTTCCCTTAACATCGCAGCACACCGTAAATAAATAAACCAGAAGCACGGGTTATTTCACCGAATATTTTTATTGATAACACAGCAAAAAAAACAACTCAACACAAAATTGAATACACTTATTCATAACCTAATAACCTTTGATTATTAAGAGTTTTGTATTTTTAATTGTTAGCTAAATCATTAACCTGCACCATTTTATAGCAAGCTTGCTCCAAAATGATTCAAAGTGTATTCACTTTTGCACACAGATATTTTCCATAACCTACAACAAGAAACCTAAAACTACATTGGCGGAAAAATTTATTATTTCCATCCTCACCGTTGTATTTATTCATTAATTTTTTCCGAACCCCATAAAAATACTATGGGTTTGATCCAGTAATATGCTTCCCTGGCACTGTCTTTGCTTAATACACAAGTGTATGCACTTATACATTCACTTTAGTGCACTACTTTTCGCCTTCACCAGGGAAGCCTCGCAATGCTGCAGAGGCTGAAAAACACCGGCCTTAAGAGCCGGCAATGATCAACCGGAGAACCAACATGAAAAGTCGTTTTGGGCAGAGCATGACTCTGTCAGCATTAACAGGCATGACGTTGTTAGGTTTAGCGCACACGGCACTGGCCGATGTGAACATTGGTGCAATTTTGCCCTTAACCGGTACCAGTGCCAGTATTGGTGAAGACCAGCGCAGGGGGATTGAACTGGCCGTGGAAAATATCAATGCCCACGGCGGGGTGGATGGGCAACCGCTGCACGTTATCGTTGAAGATTCTGCTGGTAGCCCGGTTACCGGCCTGAATGCGGTACGTAAACTGACCCAGGTTAACCATGTCCCGTTGGTGGTTGGCAGCTTTTCCTCCAGCGTCACCATTCCGATTGGGCAATATTTGGTGAAAAACCACCTGCTGCATATCAACATTTCAGGCACCAGCACTGATGTGCGTAAAATTGGCGCTACGTCCTGGAGTGTCATCGGTCTTGATTCCCTTTCAGCCCGTTTTTCCGCAGAAGATGTACACCAACTGGGTTACAACAAAGTGGCATTCATTGCACCTGATGGCGCTTACGGCCAGGGTATGGCGGAACAGTTCACTAAAGCATTTGAAAAAGCGGGCGGCAAAGTTGTTGCCAAAGTGCTCTACACCAGCGGGCAACCCTCTTACCGCCGCGAACTGGAGCAAATTTCCCGTGCTCACCCACAAGCCTACGTTTACACCAGCTATGGCCAGGATGCCATTGTGCTTAACCGAGAAGCCTGGGAGCTTGGCCTGAGTAAAACCCCCTGGTACGGCATGTATTTAACCATGGCGATAGATGGTTCTCCGGCACAATACACTAACGGCCAAATGGGAATGGAAGTGGCAGGTATCGACCAAAAAGCCGCTGGCAGCAATGGCGAAAATTACGCCTCGCTTTACCAGAATAAATTCCATGAAAAACCGCGCTCCGTTTATGGCAGCTATGCCTGGGACAGCATCATGTTGGCTGCGACAGCAATCGATAAAGCGCACAGTGCTGAACCTGCTGCAATGATTACCGCAATGAAAGCTGTGGCGCCTGGTTTTACCGGCATTACCGGGAAACTGGACCTGGATGCGGATAACCAACGCCAGAGCCAGCCATACCTGAAAGTCAAAGCGAGCAATGGTGCTCCGGTTCCCCGGTAACGGGCGGTTTATTTTGCCTGTTCACGCTACATCATTGGGGAAAAATCATGCTGCAGTTTTTGATTGATACATTGATTCGCACGGCAGATTTATCACTGGTCGCGCTGGGGCTTAGCCTGGTGTATGGGCTGGTGCGGTTTGCCAACATCGCCCATATGCAATACGCCATGGTTGGCGCATTTATTACGGCAGCCGGGCTTCACCTGGGTATGCCGTTATCACTGGCTATCATCTTTTCCGCGGTTGTTTGCGGCATGCTCTCCATGGTGTTGCATCACTGGGTATTTCAGCCACTGTTAAAAAGCGGTACGGCTAACGCCATGATTGGTTCGCTGGCCGTATCAATGGTGCTGATTGCACTGGTTCTTGGGGTCGAAGGATCGGCTCCCATCAACTACGCCCTGCCCATTGGTGATCTGTGGCAAATTGGCGATACCCGCATCTCTTCAGATGAACTCTGGAGCCTGGGTGTCACTGCCGTGCTGGTCGCCGTATTTAGCGTGCTGATGTTCAAAACACCACAAGGCCGTGCAATACGCGCTCTGGCAAGTAACCGCGACCTGGCGGCAGCTTCAGGTTTAAACGCCAGCGCCATTATCCACAGTGTGAACCTGGTGGCTGGCATGTTAGCGGCCGTGGGTGGAAGCATGCTGGCAATGAATGCCAGTGCCTGGGTCAACCAGGGGAATGACCTGATGCTGCCAGTGCTGGCGGCAGCCATTCTGGGCGGGCTGGGCAACCCCATGGGAGCCATTTTTGGCGCGTTACTTATTGCCAGTACCGAAACCCTTGTCACCAATATCGACTGGAGCTGGCTGTTCGGTGGGGAATTACTGTTTATTCCGGTTACCTGGGTAAATGCCTCATCGTTTGTCATTCTGTTATTGGCGCTGTTGCTACGTCCTTACGGCCTGTTTAACCGGGAGGTGCGCCGTGTCTGAGTTTTTACTGCATATTTTTTGTCTGGCGGGCATCTATGCCATTGTCGCGCTTGCCCTGAATTTACAGGCGGGCTATGCCGGGTTGCTCAACTTTGGCCATATCGTGTTCGTGGGTACTGGTGCGTATGCCATCGGTTTAGGCAGCCAGTTTGGGTTGCCTCTGTGGGTGGTAATGCCTGCCGGAATAGCCTGCGCCATCGTTATCAGCATCATGATGACGCTGTTGGGCCGCCAGTTAACCGCAGACTACTGGGGGATTGCCACGCTGGCATTGGCGGAGATTATCCGTATTGCGGTGGTCAATGAAGATACTTTTACGGGCGGTGCACAAGGTATCGGCGGCCTGGTTGCCCCCTGGTCAACCGGTAGCAGCGTGATGGATACCCGTATCTTCGCCGCTATTATTCTGGTGGCCGTTATCCTTGCCACACTGGCATGCCTGCGAATAGGTTCCAGCCGCTTTGGCCGCGCGCTTCGCCTGATGCGCGAGCAACCCCAGCTAGCCATGTGCATGGGGTATGCCCTGCCGTGGTTAAAATGCCGGGCATTGATGAGCAGTGCAGTGATGTGTTGCCTGGCCGGTATGCTGCTGGCCTGGTACACCGATTATGTCAGCCCGGATTACCTGCTTTCTTCAGAAACCTTTCTTATCTGGAGCATGGTGATGATTGGCGGAATCGGGAATGTTCGTGGTGTGCTGCTGGGTGTGTTGTTAGTGGAAGGCTTGTATAACTTTATCCCCTTCGCAAAAGATTATTTCCATATTAGCTCTGATTTGACTGGTGCACTGCGCCTGGGTCTGGTGGGGCTAGCATTGTTATTGTGCCTGCTGACCAGACCTGGCGGCCTGTTACCCGAAAAGTTGAGGATTATGTCATGACCGATTTACTCAACGTGTCTGGTGTCAGCAAAGCCTTTGGTGGCAACCAGGTGCTGTCGTCTGTCTCATTTAGTATGGCGAAAGGTGAGATCCTCGGCCTGCTTGGGCCAAATGGCTCCGGGAAAAGTACCCTGCTTAACACAATTTCCGGGTTTACCCGGCCAGATGGCGGCAGCATCACGTTCAATGGGCAACCCATTGCCCGCATGGCAAGCCACCTCATTATTCAGGCAGGGATTGCCCGGACATTCCAGTTACCGGTCATGCCAGAGAAGATGAGCGTCATGGAAGTGGTAATGGCAGCGGGAACCCGCCAGCACGGGCTGGTGAACGGATTACTGGGCCTGGCTTCCGGGCGCAAGGCTGAAGAGGAAGACAAAGCCCGCGCCAGTGAATTGCTGAATACATTGCTGCTAACCAAAGTCAAAGATCTGCCTGCCGCCGCGCTGTCGGGTGGGCAGAAAAAACTGCTGGGGATTGCCTGCGCGCTCATGGGAAACCCTGCGCTGCTGATGCTCGATGAACCGATGGCAGGTGTTCATCCGAAGCTGCGCCAGGAACTGGTAGAAACTCTGGTTCGCCTGAGCCAGCAAGGGATTTCCTTACTGGTCATTGAACACGATATGCACTTTATCAACACCTTGTGCCAGCGCTGTATTGTGCTGGACAGAGGGCAGATTGTCGCCAGTTGCCGCCCGGACGAACTGGCGGAAAACCAGCAAGTGCTGGACGCGTACCTTGGGCGCAGCACAACAACACTGCAGGAGGCCGTATGATAACGCTGGAAAACGTGATTGCGGGTTACACACCAGGAATCGATATTCTCCACGGTATTTCCTTGCATGTTGCACAGGCCGAAATTGTCACACTGCTTGGCCCAAATGGCTGCGGCAAATCTACGTTACTTAAATCAATTGCCGGTTTTGTTTCCCCCCGCGAAGGGCGGGTAGAAATTGATGGGCGAGAAACAGCAAAAATTCCGGTACACCGCAAAATTCGTGAGTGTTCTCTGGGGTTTGTTCCGCAACTGGATAATGTCTTCAACAACCTGAGTGTCGCAGAAAACCTGCAAACGGGTGGGCAGTTTTTACCACCGGGGCAGCGCAGGCAACGAATGGCACAACTGGCAGAACATTACCCGGTGTTACACAAAAAATGGCATTCCCCGGCATCTGCGCTTTCTGGTGGGGAACGGCAAATTCTCGCACTCGCCCGGGCATTGATGCCATCGCCTTCCGTACTGCTGCTTGATGAGCCCTCTGCCGGGTTATCACCGAAAATGCTTACCGAAGTATTCAGCGCCATACAAACCATTTGCCGCCAGGAAAAAGTCACTATTTTGATGGTGGAGCAAAACGCCATGGAAGCGCTGCATATTTCCGACCGGGCTTATGTGCTGGCGCTGGGTAAAGTGGCAATGCAGGGTAAAGCTCGGGATCTGCTTAACGATCCGCGTATGCGGGAACTGTACTTTGGCGGCCGTGCCGCCTGACAGGAAGAGTAACAAAACAGAAGGAATACATCATGCCGATTACCCCGGTTATCGACCACGCAGTAATCAATGTCGATGACGAACTGAATCAGGCACAACACTTGTTTCAACGGATGGGCTTTCAGCTCAGTGAGCGGGGCCATCACTCTATGGGCTCCAGCAACCACCTGGCGATATTCAGAGATAACTACCTGGAGCTGCTGGGTTATGAAGTTGACAGGCAAACTGCGTCGCGCGGTTTATGGCAAGTGGCACCTGGCCTTGCTGGCCTGGTATGGAAAACCTCGGATGCTCATGAAGTTTGGCAACACTTGCAGCAGTGTGGGCTGGAGGGAGAACCACCGACAGCATTTTCCCGGCCAGTCACCCTGCCCGATGGCGGTACTACTGAAGCCCGTTTTTGTATCACCCGGATTCGTGGCAGTGCACTGGATTATGGCTTCAGTTTTTTCTGTGAACAGCAAACACCTGAAGCCGTGTGGCAACCCGCCTGGCAGGTTCACCCAAACACAGTGCAGGCACTGACTGCATTTGTGATTGCCTCACCTCAGCCAGTACAAACGTTGGCGTTATACCGCCAGTTGTTTAACTGTGTGCCACGTATGGATGCGCAGGGTGGCTATGTTCTTGATTCAGGTACCTGCCGCCTGCGGGTTATCAGCCATGACCAGGCAAGTCAGGAATTTGCGCTACCGCCTGCCGGGCAGAATGCGCCCGCTAAAATGGTGGCGCTGTGTTTCCAGGTTGCCTCATTGAACCAACTCAGGCAGAGCCTTACTCAGGGCGATATACAATGGCAAGAACAAGGTAACGCGGTGCTGGTCACTCAACAGCAAGCACAGTGGCTGGCAATGCGTTTTCACCTTTAAGGCAGAGTAACGTCACTGGGCGGCAGTGTTGCACCGTCGCCCAGTGTGCGCTGCATTAACACGGTGTCCACCCAGCGCCCATGTTTAAACCCTACAGATTGCAGTGTCCCTACCAGGTTAAACCCAAGGCTCCGGTGTAAGCGCAGCGATGCCTGGTTTTCGCTATTTCCAATCACCGCCAATAACTGCCGGTATCCCGCTTGCTCAACCAGGCTAATAGCATGGGATAACAACGCACGTCCAAGGCCCTGCCCACCATGTTGGTGATGAATATAGACAGAATCTTCCAGAGTAAAACGGTAAGCGTGACGCGGGCGATAAGGCGCCAGGTAGCAGTAACCGAGCACCTGCTCACCTTCCAGCGCCACCAACCAGGGTGTTCCATGTGCCTGCACTTTTGCCAGCCTGCCCGCCATTTCGGCAACATCTGGCGGCGTTGTTTCAAATGAAGCGATGCCATGCTCAACATGCCAGGCGTATATTGCGCATATTTGCGTGACATGTTGCTGTTGTGCGGGAATTATTTTCATGTTTTGCTCACAAGGATTATGCAGGCATTCAGAGTGCCATGTTTCGGGTATTCCAGACAGCCTGTATTACTTATGCACGCTATAAGGAAACCTTTGATGGCCGCCCTTAACCTGGATCATCTGCATACGTTTTGCCTGGTGGCCCGCTACGGCAGTTTTTCCTCAGCCGCCAACATTCTGGGATTGTCTCAGCCCGCGGTAAGCCAACACATTCGCCAACTGGAACAGTGGTTTGCCACGCGCCTGCTTGAACGAACAGCCAGAGGCATGAAGCCCACGCCTGCAGGCCTGCTTTTACTGGAGTTAGCACCGCAACTGGAACATATCGTTGCCGATATCCAAACCCAGGTGACCAATTGCAGCAGTATTGCCCGTGGCGTTGTCTCCCTGGGTATGGGAGCCACAGCCTGTATTCACCTGATGCCGCCGCTACTGCAGGCACTTCGCCAATCTCACCCACAACTCACCGTCAGTATCCGCACCGGTAATACACAAGAGATTATCCGCGCCGTGGAGGAAAACCGGCTGGATGCCGGGTTAGTGACACTTCCGGCCGACAGCCGCAATATCTCACTGGCTCCACTGTGTGACGATGAATTCTTCGCTATTGGCCCATCTGAAGAAGTGCAGGCTGCGCCGTTAACTCCAGGGGTATTGAGCAAGCAGCCACTGATAATCTTTGAGCCAGGCAGCAGTACCCGCAAATGCATTGATAGTTGGTTTGCCGAAGCAGACCATGAGCTGCAACCCATCATGGAATTAGGCAGTATCGAGGCCATAAAAAGCCTGGTGCGTGCCGGTATGGGTTACAGCATTGTTCCCGCAATGGCCATCACACAGCCAGAACCTGGCATTACCTGTTGGCCGTTAATGCCCCGGCTTTCACGTACGCTGGCGCTGGCCTTACGTCAGGATAAACCCCTGAATCACGGTTTGAATGCCCTGTTAAACGCGCTAAAAACCGCGGTCCTGCCGGTGAACCCGAAGTGACGCTTCACAGCAGGGTATTCCCGCGTTAAGTTAGGGTTAACACTCCTCTGGCTGAAACTGAATATGACTGTGCTGCTTAATTCGTTTGATCAACCCATTGGCGCTCCACTCACTGGCTGGCAAGGTTGCCCGTTACCACAGCGCTGTAATCTGCAGGGCCACTACTGCCACTTAGCCCCACTGAATACAGCAAGCCACAGTGAGCAACTCTATGCCGCATGGCTTCAGGCTGAAGATGACCGGGGCTGGACCTGGTTGCCCGCAGGGCCATTCACAGACTTCGCCTCATTTAACCAATTTATTATTCAGGCAGCCGAAAGCCAGGACCCACTGCACTATGCGGTGATTGACAACACCACTGGCGAAGCAACCGGCACACTGGCTTTAATGCGCCAGGACCCGAAAAATGGCGTTATCGAAGTGGGCTCTGTTATTTTTTCACCCCGCCTGCAACACACCACCGCCGCAACAGAAGCCCACGCGCTACTGATGCAGTACGTGTTCGACACACTGGGTTACCGGCGCTATGAATGGAAGTGTGATTCCCTGAACGCGCCATCCCGCCGGGCTGCAGAGCGGTTGGGGTTCACGTTTGAAGGTATTTTCCGCCAGGCGATTGTCTACAAAGGGCGCAACCGGGATACCGCCTGGTTTTCGCTGCTTGATGGCGAGTGGCCACAAGTTCATGATGCCCTGAGCGCCTGGTTATCACCGGGTAACTTTGATGAGCACGGGAAGCAACGCCAGGCACTGAGCGTATTACGTGCGTGGCAGCAAAACCCACAGGAGCAGCAAGCATGACCACCACAATTCGGGATGCCCGCCCGGAAGATGAAGCCGCCTGGCGCGCGTTATGGCAGGGTTACACCACATTTTATGCCAGCGACATCCCTGAGCCGGTTACCCACCACACCTGGCAACGGGCGCTGAACCCGGATTCCCCATTAGGGATTCGGCTGGCGGTTTGTAATGAACAGATTGCCGGTTTTAGCCTGTATGTGCTTCATGAAGGCTCATGGGTCACCACCCCGGTGTGTTACCTCGAAGACTTATTTGTTGACCCTGCTGCTCGTGGGCAGGGGCTGGGGCGGGCACTGATTGATGACCTGATTCATCTGGCTGAACAAAACAACTGGTCCCAGCTCTACTGGCATACCCGGGAAGGTAACTCGGCCCGGGCATTGTATGACACATTCATTCAGGCCGATGACTATGTACGTTACCGGCTTGCAATCCCCAGAGGGTAATCAGCCTTTCTGGATATACTCAGTAATATCAGTATATTGTGGGTTCCACCCCAAAAAAAGTCTGGCTTTATCCGCATTAATTCGGCAATTTGAACCAAACGCCACAGAAGCCATCAGGTTTCCCCAGGTGGCCACCGCCGTTTCAAATGTGAGTGACCGGGGTTCTCCTTCAAGCCTCGAGCCTCTCTGAATCGCCTGAGCCAGTTCGCGGAAAGCTACCTGGCCGTTTTCGGCATAAAACAGTGACCCCGGCTTCGCATGTTCCAGCGCCAGTAAAAAGAGGGCAACCATGTCATCGATATGCACATGGCTCCAACGATGCGCACCTTCCCCCAGATACTCAGCGTAACCACGCTCTTGCGCCATATGCGTTAGCATCGGTAATTGCTTGCTCTCGCGGTTAATGAGCTTCCCTTCACCATAGACCATCGCAGGCACAAGGACGACTGAGCGTACATTCTCGCGGGCAGCCCGCAACACCATACGGTTTATGGACAACCGCTCAGGAAAAAATGGGCTTTCATCGCAAGGGAAATCTTCGGTATAAACAAAATCTCCGACACTGTGTCCACCCACAACCGGACTGGCCAGATAACCAGCCCCTGAAGTATAGATAAAGGTTTTACCACTTCCTCGTAGGCGCTTGAGTAAACGGGCAGCAATATCGGGGCTGTCACATTCTGCTGCATGAATCACAGCATCACAGCCCTGTATTGCGCTATCCAGTGCCGGGTTAGATTCTGCCGTAAGTTCTCCGGGTACAGCCACCATCCCCGCGGCCCTGACCGCCAGGGCATCTTTTTCACGCCGAACAACGCCACAAACCTGATAGCCCGCCGCCTGTAAAGCCACTGCGACACTGCCACCAATGTAGCCGGAAACACCCGTTACCAGCACCCGCCTGATTGCTGCCATATTATCACCCATCTTTTTGCGATTTAGCCGCACGGTAAACAATCGCGCAGACAGAGTAATAGACAATAGGTGCCCTTTTTAGTCACGCATGGTGAGCAACATGTACAGCAGGTTTACGCCAGTTCTTCTGGTGTGGCATTACCGTTAGCCACATGCCCCGCCAGCGCTGTCGCGTCACATTTCTCCCATTCATCCCAACTCATTACTGTTTTCACTATGGCAACACCGATTATTCATTGAGGGGAGCGCTGGAAGGTTTCACTATTACCCGAGCCTGATTGTGTCAGGACTCATGCAGGCTGCGCCGCACCCAGAGAGCCAGAGGAAGAATTAACAGCCCAAACATAAAGGGAATACGCCAGCCCCAACTCGCCAACTGGCAAACCAGGCTCGTCGGCCATGAGTTGCTGCTTCCATAATGTAGGTTGTAGCAGGACCAGCCTCTCCACCTCATGCCAGGCGCCGTGCAGCATACGGGTTATCACCAGCAGAACGGGTGTTACCATACCTATCGACTCATATGATGGCACCAACACCAGACCACCGGTGCCAATTGTCATAAAGACCATGGTAAACAACGTGGCAGATTTGCGCCCGACATGGTCGGCGTAACTACCAATATCAGACCCACTCATGGGCAAGGTTAAAGTCGATTTATGTTTGCCATGGCAACAAAGTTATTTCACGACATGATTGCCAAACGAATCGCCGCGCAAAATGATCCGTGGCAATCCACCGACCAATAAAAGTCGTGAAAAAAACAGTTACCTTGTCGCATCACGTATTGTCATTATGATGATATGACACCCGTTGGTTATACGTGCTAGGTTTGATGTAACACTATTTAATTTTTATTTCACCATGCTAATTTCATCAATGATAAAAAAAGATTTCGGTATTTATAAACTTCAAAAAGGCCAGTTTTGGATTCTTCTCTATGCCTTTTTAATAACAGGGTGCACTACCAACAATTTAACTACAGCGCAAGACATAGCCAAAAAAGGACAGCTAACCGAAAAAGTTGTCGTCACCCCTGAGTTTAGTTTTCTTACCTGGCAACGTATAAATGCCCCTTCACAACCACTGACCATTTATATTGAAGGTGATGGCCTGGCCTGGATTTCACGCTACCAGCCTTCATCGGACCCTACGCCGAAAAACCCCGTCGCACTGCGGTTGGCTGCACTGGACCCTGGCAGCAATGTGGTGTATATCGCCCGGCCCTGCCAGTACATCGGCGTAGGCAGCAACCCTACCTGCCAGGTACCTTATTGGACAAGCAAGCGGTTTTCTGCGGATGTGATTAACGCGATGTCCGAAGCGATAGACAAGATTAAACAAAGCGCTTTTGCAACTCAGATTCAATTAGTGGGTTATTCGGGGGGCGGTGCGGTTGCCGCATTATTAGCTGAACAACGTAAGGATATATTATCTCTGCGTACTGTAGCGGGTTACCTTGATATTGAATATGTGAATCAATTACACCATGTTTCGCCAATGCCCGATTCGCTTAATCCCATCAATAAAGCGAATAAATTGGCGCTTATTCCTCAAATTCATTTTAGTGGTGCGCATGATACGCTCATTCCCCCTGAAGTTGCCCAGCGTTTTACTCAGCAAACGGGTGGCAGTTGCGCGCGCGCTGTGCTTGTTCCCGGAATGACGCATCAGGGCCCATGGGAAACGCAGTGGCTCCACTTGCTCAAACAGAAACCTGAATGCGGCAAGGGAGGTAAGTAATCATAATAAAATTAACAGGGTAAAGTATGAACAAGCTGTTTAAAGTAAAACCATTGATAGTGGCCATTGTCTCTGGGTTGTCGGCCATGACGGTAGCTGGCTCTGCTGGTGCGACAACCGACACACTGGTTATTTCAAACACATCCAGTGATATTCAGGTTTTATCCGGTGAAAGCTACACCTCAATTACAGTGACGGATACCGGTGTAATTGCAGGGGCCGACGACGGAATCTACAATAACGGTACCATCACCACTATTACCAACAATAACCTTCTGGGGGCCGGGTACTACGGTATCCGCTCAAGCGGAAGTATTGGAACTATCAATAACCTGGGGACCCTCAGCTCTGACCGCGCCTATGCTCTCTATAATAGTGGTACTATTGATGCGTTGAATAACAGTGGAACAATAAGCGCAGTATGGGGCTATACGATCCTGAATAATGGCACCATAAACAGTATCAACAACTCGGGAACAATCAGTGCTGGCACCACATCATCCAATGTACTGAATAACACGGGTACTATTGGCAGCATCACCAATACTGGGACGATTAAAGGCGATATCACTTCATCAAGTAGTCTGGATTTTATTGGCGGCACGGGCAGCACCATCGGTACTCTGACTGGCTATACCGCAGATGAATCAACGCCAGTAATTGGAACTATTTCTTTGTCCAGCGGCGACCTGACACTCAGCTCCGGAAATATGCTGCTGAACGATAATGTCACGCTTTCATCGGGTTCTTTTAATAACACCAGCGCTAATCTGTATATTTCCAATCCCATCACTATTACGGGAAACTACACCCAGTCTGCCAGTTCTTCGCTGAATTTTAATGTTGCCAGCGATGCCGTTACTACAGGTAGCCTGTCTTCCGATTCCGGGTATGGCCGGTTGATTGTCAATGGAGCAGTCACACTGGCATCGGGATCATCTGTCAACCTGGTAAGCCAGGGTTACGCGTTCGCGGCAGGCCAGCGTTATGTGGTTATCGATGCTTCAGATGCAGCCAACACACAATACAATGAAGGAACCCTGAAATATAACGCATCAGGCTTTACAGGCACGGTAAAAGGCAGCGCAGCAACAGACTCCAGCTCAGGGGATAAATTGCTGGTGCTTAATTTATCTGCTGCACAAACAACCACGCCAACCATACCAGCTACGCCTACCACGCCTACCACGCCTACCACATCGACGACGCCGACGACGCCGACCACGCAGTCCTGGGAACCAACTATCGGTAATGCCATTTCATCCTTAAATGGCCTGCAAAATTATACCGGTGTTTCGAATGCAGGGTTGTTGAATTTATACAATGCTTCATTAGCAATTAACTCTGTTGGTGAAGCTAATAGAGTGGGAGAGCAGCTTTCCCCAGGAATGAATGCCAGTGCAGCAAATGCGGCGAGCACCGCGACTTTTGACATGCTCAATGTCATTGGTTCAAGAATCAGCGCAACGCAGTTTGCCTGGCGTAACGGGAAAAGTGGTATTGCCGCCGGGGATGAGTCACTCAATAACGCGGTATGGGGGCAAACTTTTGGTGGGCGTGCCAACCAGGGTAACACCGGTGAAATGTCCGGGTATAAGGCAACTTATGGCGGACTGGTTTTGGGTGCCGACCGCGCGATAAATGATAACTGGCGTTTAGGTGGCGCGCTCAGCTACACCTCAACTAATATTAAAGGCAACAGTAGCTTTAACGGTTCAAATGCCTATGTAAACTCCTGGGGGTTAACGGCTTATGCCAGTTACCTCGCGCCGGACTGGTATACCAACCTTTATGCAACCGCCGTAACTCAGCGTTTCAACACACAACGTAGCGTAGATTTAACCGGGTATTCTGGTATTGCCAACGGCAAGTTTGATGGACAGCAGTATGCGGTAAAAGCCGAGTTTGGTTACCCTTTAGCTGTCACTCAGGCATTCACTGTGACGCCATTGGCCAATCTCAGCTATAGCTTTATGCAGCAAAATGGCTATACCGAATCGAACGGTAATGGTGCTGCATTACGGGTAGATGCCGCCCACTCAGATGCCATTAAGTCCGGGCTTGGTGCCAAATTTGAGGTCACCACGTCAACGCCAGTCGGTGAGTTGACTCCTTACTTACAAATGCTCTGGTATCACCAGTATGACAACCAGCCGATGCAGATTTCCTCCAGCTATGCGGCGGCAATTGATGAAACTGGATTTACTACCCGTGGCGCATCTCCAGAAAAAGACACCGGTGATTTCAGCGTTGGGGCTACACTGGTTCACTCTGGTACCTCCAGCATTACTGCTTACTACGATATTAGCGCAGCACCGCATTATTCAAACCAGTCAGTCAGCCTGCGGTTCAAACAGCTGTTCTGATTAATACCCGTCCGGCCCTGGTGTCAGCACATGACACCAGGCCATTTTATTCCTCACATTACAGTGCCGCGGCTATCGCTTCCCCCAGCTCAGCGGTGCTGGCTGTTCCACCCAGGTCACGGGTCAGGCAATGCCCTTCTGCCAGCGTTTTTTCTACTGCCTGCAAAACTGCGGCTCCCGCTTCAGCGTAGCCCAAATGCTCCAGCATCATTGCGCCACACCAAATCTGGCCAATCGGGTTGGCGACACCTTTACCAGCAATATCTGGCGCAGAACCATGCACCGGTTCAAACAGGCTGGGGAAACAGCGCTCTGGGTTGATGTTGGCAGAAGGGGCAATACCGATAGTGCCAGTGCAGGCCGGGCCAAGGTCTGAAAGAATATCGCCAAACAGATTACTGGCAACCACCACATCAAACCAGTCAGGGTGTAAAACGAAATTCGCAGTAAGAATATCAATATGGAATTTATCTACAGATACAGACGGGTACTGCTGTGCTATCTCTGCCACACGGCTGTCCCAGTAGGGCATAGTGATCGCGATACCATTCGATTTAGTGGCCGATGTCAGGTGTTTTTTCGGGCGTCGCTGAGCCAGCTCGAACGCGAATTTCACTACGCGATCCACGCCGGTTCGCGTCATTACGGTTTCCTGAATCACCACTTCCCGTTCAGTACCAGGAAACATCGTGCCACCGACACTGGAATACTCCCCTTCGGTGTTCTCCCGCACCACATAAAAATCGATATCGCCTGGTTGCCGGTTTGCCAGGGGCGCTTTCACGCCAGGCATTAAACGCACTGGCCGCAAATTAACATACTGGTCGAATTCCCGGCGAAACTGGAGTAACGACTCCCACAACGACACGTGATCCGGCACGACATCCGGCCAGCCAACAGCACCAAAATAGATGGCATCACAGGCCTGTAACTGTTCACGCCAGTTATCCGGCAACATTTTGCCATGCTGCTGCCAGTATTCTGCACTGGCGAAGTCATGCCATTGCCATTCCAGAGGGATTGAAAATTTACTGGCAGCCGCGTTCATCACCCGAACGCCCTCCGGCATCACTTCCTTGCCTATACCATCACCGGGAATTACTGCGATTTTATGAACAGCCATTGCATGCACCTTTGGGTTGTTTATGCCTGTATTGCAGTATATGTTTTCATTTCAGGTTAATAATTGGCTTAAAATGAAATCCAATGTTTCTTAAAAGTAAAGAAACCAGAACCTCAACAGACGACATGGCGTTTTTCATGCATCTGGCTTCTGCCGGAAGCCTGACGGTTGCTGCGCGGGAAATGGGGTTATCTTTGCCTGCGGTAAGTAAGCGGCTGCGGTTACTCGAAGAACGCCTTGGGGTGCAATTGCTGCACAGAACCACTCGCCGTATAGAATTGACGCCAGAAGGCAAAAGCTACCTTGAAGGTGCCCGGCCTTTGCTGGACCAGTTACTCGAACTGGAAGACAGAATCAGCAGCCAAAATCCGCTGTTGCGTGGGTCGCTCAACATTAATGCGTCATTTGGTTTTGGGCGGCGTTTTGTCGCGCCCTGTTTATCGCGCTTTGCCGCCCTTCACCCGCAACTGAATATCACCCTGCAACTCACCAGCCAGCCGCTAAATTTCCTTGATGCTCAGATGGATATTGACATCCGTGTTGGTGAGCCACCAGATGCCCGTCTGGTTGCCCGCAAGCTACGCGATAACCCGCGAGTGCTGTGTTGTTCGCCTGGTTATGCCACACAACATGGCTTGCCTGCCAGTGTAAACGACCTGGCAAAACACAGTTGTATTCTGCTTAAGCAATTTGACAGTGATTTTACTTTGTGGCGAATGAGCCGGGGAAAGCAGACCATCAGCCAGAAAGTGAACGGGCACCTGGTGACCAATGATGGTGAAGTTGCCATGAGAATGGCAATAGATGGGCACGGGATTTTGCTGCGCTCCTGGTGGGATGCAGAGCCCAGTATTGCCAGCGGTGAACTGATACATGTATTACCGGAATGGCAGGCTACTGGCGGGAACATTTACGCAGTCTGGCTTCCCCAACGCACACCCCATAACCGGATTACTGCGTTTGTGGATTACCTGATGTCAGAACTGAACCCCAGCGTATAACAATTGCTGCACCAGGACTGGGGAATATAAAGCCACATATTCACCTGTGTGGCGTTAGCCAGCATGAAATGGTGTCTTTCATGACAGCCAGGCGTTGCTCCAGTTCAGCAACCTGTTTTAAATCTTTTTGATACAGAATCGACAATGTTGATTGATTTATCAGGTAGAAAAAACCCAGTGCAGAAATACTGATATTTAATTGCATCGCATCAATACCCGGTCGGATACTGCCATCTTCCTGGCCACGCAACAGGATAGTTTCGGTAATACTCAACCAGCTACGGTTGATGGGCACAATAGTATCCAGCGCTTTAAGGTGACGAGCCTGCAGCTGATTTTCGCTATTCAGTAAACGAATAAACTCCGGATTTTCCAGATAATAATGCCAGGTAAACTCAACCAATTTTAATACAGCATCGCGCGCAGATAAGGCATCCAAATCAAGCGCAGCCTCTTTGGTACGAATGTCCTGATATGCAGCTTCCAGTACCTTTGAGAACAAAGTGTCTTTATTGTCGAAATAATAATAAATCAGTTGCTTATTGACTTGTGCCAGAGCGGCAATTTGGTCAACCCGGGCCCCATCAAATCCTTTATCTGCGAAGACCGCTTTAGCTGCACCAAGGATCAGACTTTGGGTCAGTTCGGGATCATGCCGGCGTTTAGACACACTCTCCTTAACCATTTTTCCCCCGTAAAATCATTCAATTAAATTCTCTGCAATCATTATTAACCAATTAGTTGAATCTGAGAAGTCGATCATCCTTTTCTTTTTTTGTCCTTCCTATACTGTTTATATTAAATCAACTAGTTGGTTGAAAGATTTAAAAGGAGCTGCACAATGACCTATGCACAACGTCCGGTGGCCTTCGTTACCGGCTCCACGCGTGGAATTGGCAAAGCCTGCGCGTATCAACTGGCACAAAGCGGATTTAATGTCGCGATTAATGGGCGCGATACCGAAGAGAGTCGGGCACGGCAAGAAGTGATCGTAGCAGAGCTCCAAACCAGTGGCGTAGAAGCCATGGCCGTCCCCGGAGATGTTGCCGTACTGGAGAGCCAGTCTGCCATGCTGGAAGCTGTAACAGCGCGCTGGGGGAGGCTTGATTGCATTGTTAACAATGCCGGAACCGCTGCCCGTGTGCGGGGTGATTTACTGGATGTGACACCAGAGAATTATCAATATTGTCAGGATATAAATACACGCGCCATGTTCTTCTTCTGCCAAAAAAGCGCAAAGTTCATGCTTGAACAAGGGCAATTAGGTAATCAGCATCGCGCCATTATTAACATCACTTCCTGCAGTGCCCAAAGCCTGAATATTTCTCGTGGCGAATACTGCGTATCTAAAGCAGCTGCCAGTATGGTCACACAACTTTTTGCCATGCGTCTCGCCGAATCCGGTATTGGCGTATATGAGGTTCGACCAGGCATTATCGAAACGGACATGACCAGTACCGTTAAACCCAAATACACGCAACTGATTGAAGAAGGGTTAGTTCCAATGAAACGCTGGGGACAACCTGATGACATCGCTATCGCTATTGATGCGCTGGCGAGCGGTAAATTGCCTTTCACTGTCGGCCAGATCATCGAACTTGATGGTGGCCTGAACAAATCCCATTTTTGAATACGAGGTACTTCAATGGCCATTATTTCTGTTGGCATTATCATGCACGGCGTCACCGGTCGTATGGGGAAAAATCAGCATTTGATCCGCTCTATTGTTGCTATCCGTAACCAGGGTGGCGTTGCACTGGCTAATGGCGACTACCTGATGCCTGACCCGATTTTGATTGGGCGCAATGAAGAAAAAATCGCAGCTTTGGCTAAAGAAACAGGCATTACGCGTTGGGGGACAGACCTTGACGCAGCACTGGCAAACCCCAAAGACACTATCTTTTTTGATGCAGCAACCACTCAGGCACGCCCCACTTTGCTAAAAAAAGCGATTGCGGCAGGCAAACATATTTATTGTGAAAAACCCGTGGCAGTAAGTTTGTCTGAAGCCATGGAACTGTACCACTATGCAGAACAACAGGGTGTTTGCCACGGTGTTGTGCAAGACAAATTATGGCTACCCGGATTACGCAAATTACAGCTTCTCAATGAATCTGGTTTTTTTGGCAAAGTTCTGTCTGTTCGTGGTGAATTTGGCTACTGGGTCTTCGAAGGTGATTTACAGCCAGCACAGCGCCCATCCTGGAACTACCGTCAGGAAGATGGTGGCGGCATTATTCTCGACATGATCTGCCACTGGCGGTATGTCATCGACAATTTATTCGGTGAAATCAAAAGTATTAGCTGCCTGGGAGCCACCCACATCCCACAACGTGTCGATGAACAAGGTAATTCTTACGCCGCAACTGCAGATGATGCCGCATATGCCACTTTCGAACTTCATAATGGCACCATCGTACAAATCAACAGCTCCTGGTGCGTGCGGGTTCGCCGTGACGACCTGGTGACATTCCAGGTCGATGGCGTCAACGGTTCCGCTGTAGCCGGGCTGACCGATTGCCTTACCCAGTCCAGAGTTAATACCCCCAAACCTGTCTGGAACCCTGATGAACGCCAGACCCATAACTTTTTCAATGACTGGGTTCCGGTACCAGATACCACAACCTATGACAACGCTTTCAAAGTGCAATGGGAAGGTTTTTTACGCCATGTTCATGGTGAGGGCGATTTCCGCTGGAATCTGCTCGAGGGTGCTAAAGGCGTACAGCTCGTAGAACTGGCTTTGCAAAGCTGGCGCGAACGCCGCTGGTTAGATGTTCCGTCTTTGATCAAATAAGGAGCGCATATGCAACATCCCGATCCCCGGCGGCTTTCCATTAATACCGCTACCGTTCGTAAACAGTGGACGCTCGATAAAATAATTGACGGCTGTGCCCGCCACGAGATCCGAGGGATCTCGCCATGGCGAGATCAAGTACAGGCACTGGGGCTGGAGAAAACAGCCAGGTTAATCCGTAGCAATGAGTTAACCGTCAGCGGCTACTGTCGAGGCGGTATGTTTCCAGGCATCGATGATGCTGCCAGACGTGCTGCGGATGATGATAACCGCAAAGCTGTGGATGAAGCGCTGGCGGTGGGTGCTGCCTGCCTGGTACTGGTAGTGGGAGGGCTGCCAGGCTCCTCGAAAGATATCGAGGGGGCCCGTCAGCAAGTCAAAGAAGGGCTTTCCCGGTTACTTGATTACTCACGTAATGTTGGCATGCCTCTGGCAATTGAGCCATTACACCCAATGTATGCAGCTGACCGCGCATGTGTGAACACTCTGGAACAGGCAAATGATTTGTGCGATGAACTGGGCGATAAGGGGCTGGGCATTGCCGTTGATCTCTATCACACCTGGTGGGATCCGAAGTTTTTCCTACAACTGGAACGCGCAGGGCGTAACCGTATTCTGGCGTTCCACATTTGCGACTGGCTGGTGCCAACCCGCGATTTGCTCTCTGACCGGGGAATGATGGGAGATGGAGTTATCGATATTCGCCGCGCCCGTCTCGCTGTTGAGTCACTGGGCTACCAGGGGGCGCATGAAGTGGAAATTTTCTCGGAACTGAACTGGTGGCAACAGGATCCCAACTACGTCTTATCCACCTGCAAGGAGCGCCATCAGCAACACTGTTAATCAGAGTTTTGCGGTATCTGATTTCTCGTCACATCCGATATGTCGAGGGCATTATGCATACAGATACAAAAAAAATGATCCTGGTGTCCGTGTTATGCGGGCTGGGATACATGATGTACTCCGTTGATCGTATGACGGTTTCGTCAGCTATCAGCCTTATGGCCAGTGATTTTCATCTGGACCGTGCACAATCAGGTTTTCTGATGAGCTCATTTTTTTATGGGTTCATCGGCTTCTTGTTTATTTCTGGCATTATCGCCGACAAACTCAGCGGAAAGCCGGTTCTGATCCTGGGGTTAGTTATTTTCTCACTGGCAACCATGTCTACCGGAATCGCAGGCAGCCTGACATCATTGCTATTTTACCGAGTAATGACCGGAATAGGAGAAGGTGTCTTTTGGCCTGCCGCCTCTCTGGAAGTCGCGAACGTCACAACCGAGAAACAACGCACCACAGTGATGTCTCTCTACTGGATGGGCTACCCGATTGGCGGCTTCTTGGGTACCTGGCTTGGCGCTATGCTTGGCCCTGTCTTCGGCTGGCGAGTGGTTTTTTATGTGGCTGGCAGCATGGGTCTGCTGGTAGCTCTGGCCTATTTACTATTGGTAAAACCCACAGAGAAAAACACACACCAGGCACAAAAAACGTCGTTGCCGTTAAAACAACTATTCCGCAACCCTTCCGTTTTACTGATGGCACTCTACTATTTCCTGCTCCTCAGTGGCTGGTGGATTGTCCTGTTGTGGGCACCAACATTTTTAATGAATGTTAAACACTTATCGATAAGTGTCGCAGGCACTATCGCCAGCCTGCTGGGCCTTGCTGGTGCCTTGGGGGGATTTCTGATAGGCCGCTTGTGCGATACAGGCAACTTCAACCGTAAGCGCGCTATCCTGATTGGTATCACCTTACTGAGTAGTTTGCTCATGGCGGCAATGGTGCTAAACATGCCCGTATATGCCGTGATAGTTGTCATTCTCTTACTTGGTTTCTTAGGTTACCCAGTCACCCCACTGGTAATTTCATTTACCGCTGAATTGGTTCCGCAGGCATTACGCGGTTCGGCTATTGGCTTTGTTATGAATATAGGTATGGCAGCCGGTGGTATTTCCCCAGTGTTAGCCGGGTACTTCGCTGATATCTATTCCTTGAGTACCGTATGGTGGGTCGCAGCCTGTGTCATGGTATTCAGCTCCATGATGTTACTCGGTGTACAAAAATCCCCGGCAGTTTATTCCAACCCGGCAGTGCCTGGTCTCAGTCCCAGTAAACAGTAGAGGAAAATATGGCAACAACTATCCCTCAATCCATTCTGACGCACTTAACAGATGTCGCTATGCCACGGCATGTAGCAACAGCCAGTCCGTCACTCACGCAAAATATTGCTGGTTATTCCATTCCTCTTTATGACCACGAGGCATTGGTTATAGGTAGTGGAGCAGCTGGCCTGCGGGCGGCAGTGGAATTGCGCCGCAGAGGAATAGATGTTGTTGTTGCCACTCAAACTTTATTTTGGGGAACATCTGCCTGCTCAGGCTCAGATAAGCAGACACTGCACACGGCATCAACCAGTTTTCATGGTGATGACTTTGTTAAGCTGGCAAGTGCCTTAGGGGCGGGTGGCGCAATGGATGCAGATACTGCTTATGTCGAAGCAGTGGGTTCCATCGAAGCATTTATTGGGTTGAAAAGCATTGGATTACCGTTACCGGAAGACCGCTACGGTGCTGTTTTACGGTACCAAACAGATCACGACGAAGCTGGCCGGGCCACCAGCTGCGGACCACGAACTTCACGGTTGATGGTCAAGGTATTAGCTGAAGAGGCTATTTTACTGAATACCCTCTTTATCGATCATGCAACAGTCATACGCTTGCTGACTGAAGGCGAAGGGGCATACCGCCACATTGTGGGTGCTGTCGCCATAGTAAAAGGAGCACGCTGCCCGGAAAACCCGTGGGGACTATGTGTAATACGTGCCAGCGCCGTCGTTCTTGCGGCTGGTGGGCCAGGTGAACTGTTTCGTGATAGTGTTTACCCGAAGCGCTGCTTTGGGTCACTGGGGTTAGCTCTTGAAACCGGGCTGGAAACCGTCAATCTCACCGAACATCAATTTGGTATTGGAACACGCCGTGATGAGTTTCCCTGGAACTTGTCTGGCACATATATGCAGAGCATGCCCTACATCTATTCCGTAGATGCTCATGGCCAGGAACATAACTTTCTTGCACGCTTTTACCGCACCACCAGGGAACTCGCTTCCAATATTTTCCGTAAAGGCTACCAGTGGCCTGTCCACGCCAGCCGGATGCTGGATTTTGGCTCCAGCCTGGTCGACCTTGCGATTTATAGTGAAGCACAACAGGGCAATACCATCTTCATGGACTTTAACCGTAATCCGTTGCCTGTTGAAGGTTCGCCGGATTTTTCTTTGGAAGACCTGGATGACGATGTCCGGACGTACCTGACTAACAATGACGCCAATCTGGCACTGCCCATCGAACGCCTGCAACACATGAACCCTCTGGCGATTGAATTATACAAACACAATGGCCATGACCTGACACAATCCCCTCTGGCTTTTAACGTTAACCACCAGCATATGAACGGTGGTATTGCTGTCGATACTTGGGGGCAAACATCATTAGCCGGGTGCTATGCCATAGGAGAAGCTGCGGGAACACATGGTGTGACTCGCCCTGGAGGTGCAGCACTGAATGCCGGCCAGGTTTTTGGGTTACGCTGTGCAAAACACATTAAGGCGACAAGCCGGAACACAACAGATTCCTGTTTCGCTTCCGAAGTGTCGGCACTAATCAGCACTATCCGGCATGACAGCACATCGTCACAGGCACCGACTATTGAAGCCGTTAAAGCAGAAATACAACAGCGAATGAGCGACGTTGCTGGATTCATTTGCCATATAAATCAAGTCCCTGAAGCATTGGCGGCAACCAGACGCCTCAATGAACAGATAACTCAGCATGGCATCGCCATTACACACCCCAACCAAGCTGCACAGCGCTTCCAGTGGCAACAAATGGCTCTGGCTTGCGAGGCATTATTAACCGCGTTGAATTTCTATATTGAACAGGGTGGTGGCAGCCGTGGGGCCCGTGTGCTTTGTTCCCCTGACGGTGACCAGGTACCCTCTACCCGAGCCGGAGTACTGACTGACTACCGTTTTTTGGCGGAAAACCCGCAGCAGCGGCAACAACAATTGGTTGTACACTGGTCAAATGGCGGCTTCAGGGTAAAAGTGCAGGGCCTGCGGCCACTGGAGGACCTTAGCACCCTGTTCTTTGAAAAAAACTGGCCTGACTTTCTGACTGACCGTATTTACCATCATTCCCCAACTTCAGCGGACGATTAAGCGGCCAGTGCCTGGGCACAAGCCCAGGCGGAGCTCCAGGCCCACTGGAAGTTGTAACCACCCAACCAGCCCGTGACATCAACCACTTCACCAATAAAATAGAGCCCTGGCACCGTGCGGGCCTCCATGGTTCGGGAAGAAAGCGCATGGGTATCGACACCGCCAAGCGTCACTTCAGCAGTGCGGTAGCCTTCTGTGCCATTTGGCACCACTTCCCATTGCGACAACTGTGCAACCATGTCTGCCTGCTGGCGTGAATTAAGCTGCTTCAAAGTGACATCTGGCACTAACCCCAGCGACATCAGCACTTCAATCAAGCGCTTCGGCAGTAACAAAGCCAGGGTATTTTTCAGACTTTGGTTCGGATGCGCCTGGCGCTGCTCATTAAGTAGCGCGTCCACACCACCGTCAGGTGTCAGGTTGACCACAACCGGTTCCCCTGCCCGCCAGTAACTGGAAATTTGCAGCACTGCCGGGCCAGACATGCCCCGATGCGTGAACAAAATATTTTCACGAAATTGCGTGCCATCCAGGGCTGTAACAACAGTGGGTAACGATACACCAGACAAGGTTTGCAACTGTTCCAGCAAGGGTTTATGCAGCGTGAACGGCACCAGGCCCGCACGGGTGGGCAAGACGGGAATGCCAAACTGCTCGGCAACTTTATAGCCAAAGGGCGAGGCGCCCAGTCCAGGCATGGATAGCCCACCACTGGCAATCACCAGTTTGTTGGCATGAATTTCTGTGCCGTTAACTTGCAGCGTAAAGCCTTGCTCATTGCGTTCAATATTTAACACTTCGCTACGCAACCGCAATGCCACGTTACCCTTTTGGCACTCGTCCAGCAGCATGGTGACAATTTGTTCGGCTGAATCATCACAAAATAACTGCCCCAGCGTCTTTTCATGCCAGGCAATACCATGGCGGGAAACCATGTCGATAAAATCCCATTGGGTATAGCGTGCCAGGGCAGATTTGCAAAAATGGGGGTTTGAGCTTAAATATGCTGCGGGTTCGATATAAAGGTTAGTAAAGTTACAACGGCCACCACCAGACATAAGAATTTTTCTGCCCGGTTTTTTTCCGTTGTCTAATACTATGGCACGTAAACCGGCCTGCCCGGCCTGAGCCGCACAAAATAACCCGGCCGCACCCGCACCAATCACCACCACATCGAATTGTTCCACGCTTTCCCCCTATTTTGTCTGGCGGCGAATTGTAAAGATAGTCCGTTAATCACACCAGTACAAAAGACAATCTTTCAGATATCCCATTGAATTATTACAAATTAATGACAATCAGTGAGAAAAGCGACGCAATTTAAATCAAAAAAAGTCTATTTTCACTTTGCCCCCGGCGCAGTTGTCCTTGATAATGCGCCGCGTTCATGTCCACAGAATGGCTTAACGTCTATGCTACATCTCTTTGCAGACCTGGATTTGCATACCGGGTTGTTATTGGTTCTCGCACTGGCTTTCGTGCTGTTCTACGAAGCCATCAATGGTTTTCACGATACCGCAAACGCTGTTGCTACCGTCATTTATACGCGTGCGATGCGCTCACAACTGGCTGTTATGATGGCTGCGGTATTTAACTTCTTTGGCGTCTTATTGGGCGGGCTGAGCGTTGCTTATGCCATCGTTCACATGCTGCCAACAGACTTATTGCTGAATGTGGGGTCCGCACACGGTCTTGCCATGGTGTTCTCCATGTTGCTTGCCGCTATTATCTGGAACCTTGGCACCTGGTATTTTGGCTTGCCAGCATCCAGTTCCCATACTCTGATTGGCGCTATCATCGGTATTGCCCTGACGAACGCCCTGATGACTGGTACGTCCGTTGTGGATGCACTCAACATTCCAAAAGTTATTAATATTTTTGGCTCGCTGATTATCTCCCCAATTGTTGGCCTAGTTCTGGCTGGCGGGCTGGTGTATTTACTGCGCCGCTACTGGAACGGCACCAAAAAGCGTCGCCGCGTCCACTTAACACCGGCTGAGCGCGAAAAACAGGATGGTAAAAAAAGACCACCATTCTGGACGCGTATCGCACTGATTGTTTCCGCTATTGGCGTGAGTTTCTCCCATGGTGCGAACGACGGGCAGAAAGGTATCGGGCTGATTATGCTGGTACTGATTGGCGTGGCCCCTGCCGGTTTTGTGGTAAACATGAATTCGACAGGTTACGACATTACCCGTACCCGGGATGCCGTCACTAACGTCGAACTCTACTTCCAGCAGCATGGTGAAGCGGTTAAACATGTCATCGATATGGCTCCCCCGGCTAATCTTGAGCCCATCCCGGGTGGAACCCATGAGTTCCATTGCGATGCCAGCCGTGCTGTGTATGCTCTGGATACAGCGAAAGGCTTGTTAGCCAACCTCGACAGCTATGAGAAATTGAGTCTGGAGCAACGCAGCCATTTACGCCGTATGATGCTGTGTATTGCCGATACGACAGACAAAGTGGCTAATCTGCCGGAAACCAAAGCCGACGATAAGCGCTACCTCAAGAAGCTCAAAGGCGACATGCTGAGTACCATAGAGTACGCGCCTATCTGGATTATTATGGCGGTAGCGCTGGCACTGGGTATCGGTACCATGATTGGCTGGCGCCGTGTTGCCACCACTATCGGTGAGAAAATCGGTAAGAAAGGCATGACTTACGCACAAGGGATGTCTGCACAGATGACTGCTGCGGTTTCTATTGGTATTGCCAGCTACACCGGCATGCCAGTGTCTACCACCCATGTGTTGTCGTCTTCTGTTGCCGGTACCATGCTGGTTGATGGCGGTGGGTTACAAAGCCGCACAGTTAAAAGCATTTTGATGGCATGGATCTTTACTCTTCCTGCTGCCATTCTGCTTTCCGGCTGCCTGTACTGGCTGTCACTGCACCTGATCTGATTTTAAGATTGAGCAATAAGCGGGCTACCTGGCCCGCTTAATCTTACCCTTTCAGCGCATATTCCATTCAGCTCAGTGCCAGATAGCCAACCCCACCAGGCTTACAATCACTAAACCACACAGCGAACTGGTCAGGATAAACTGGCGACGAACCCGCTCACAACGGCGAATAAATTCATCGTCATGATGGTCTGAATACCGTTTGGCATAGATGTATCTTACCAGGCGCATTTGCTTGCTGGGTTGACCATGTGAGGTGAAGAAACCGCCACCATCGACGTACTGATACAGCAAAGGATCACAACCTCGTAGCACCACCAACAACGCACGTAACGATGAGAAGTAACGCGCCATATTGATGACACAAACGACACACAACGCCCAGAACAACGCAATGGTGCTGATCATACATCCTCCCCGGCGATTTTCCGGCCACTCCGGATACCATCGCTCCCCAAAAAACAGACAGTCAGCAAAAGTGTCAGTGAGCTAAAAACGCTCAGCCATAAAAAGTTTATCGGCATGCCTTATTAAATAGTGTAGGTCTCAGGTTGTTTTTTTTTCCATACAACAAACCGATAACAACCGCACAAAACAGTTAATTGATTGTTATATATCAACCTGGCTCAAATTGACTGCGTGACTGTCGCGCTATAATGTAGGTAAGGATTCAGTACCTGAGGTCATTACGCTGGAAGTCGCTCCCGTAACTGATACGGGCGCACAGGAGACAAAAATTGCCTGGGTTGTTCTCCTGTCCATGTGTTCATCGACAGCTTATGGAAGGAATAACATTATGGCTTACAAACATATTCTGATTGCGGTAGACCTTTCTCCGGAAAGCAAAGTTCTGGTTGAAAAAGCAGTATCTATGGCTCGCCCCTACAATGCGAAAATCTCTCTGATCCACGTCGACGTTAACTATTCAGACCTGTATACCGGTCTTATTGATGTGAATCTGGGTGATATGCAAAAACGGATTTCCGAAGAAACGCATCACGCACTGACGGAGTTGTCCACTGGGGCAAACTACCCGATTACTGAAACCCTGAGTGGCAGTGGAGACCTGGGCCAGGTTCTGGTGGATGCGATTCGTAAATACGACGCGGACCTGGTGGTATGCGGTCATCATCAGGACTTCTGGAGCAAGCTAATGTCTTCAGCGCGCCAGCTTATCAATACCGTTCATGTCGATATGCTGATTGTGCCGCTCAAAGATGACGACGAAGAAGAAGCATAACCCGTAAGCACAGGTACTCTGTGGGTAATATGCAGTAACACAAGTACACCCTTGCCAAATGGCAGGGGTGTGTTATTTCAGGCAAGCGGTGTTCCGGGGTAGATATCAAAACGGTGGTTTTTAGTGGTGATAGCGGAACGGGTTTCAACCCCAGCAAGTGCTGGCGCATAATCCGGCCTTTTCACGACGACACGTTTGGTTGCCAGGCGCTGCGCGGGGGCCAGTAACGCATCAGCATCGTCATCAGCCCCCACCAGAGACTGAAACACGCGCATCTCTTTTTTCACTAACGCGCTTTTTTGCTTATGGGGGTACATCGGGTCGAGGTAAACCACCTGAGGGCGGGGTTCCAGCCCTTCCAGTGCTGTCAGGCTCGAACCATGAATCAACGCCAGCCGCTCCCGCAACCAGCCACCAATTTCCTGGTCCTGGTAACCACGGTTCAGGCCATCTTCCAGTAAAGCGGCCACCACCGGGTGGCGTTCGAGCATCCTTACATGGCAACCCACAGAGGCCAGCACAAAAGCATCACGCCCAAGCCCTGCAGTTGCATCCACCACATCAGGCAAATAATCGCCTTTCACGCCAACGGCTTTAGCCACCGCTTCCCCTCGGCCACCGCCAAATTTGCGCCGGTGGGCCATCGCGCCAGCAACAAAGTCGACATAAATACCGCCGAGCTTTGGCTCATCCCGCTTGCGTAATTCGAGGTGAGAAGCAGTCAGTACCAGCGCCATGGGGTTGCCGTCATCGTGGGTTAACCCCCAGCGAGCCGCCAGAACAGATAAGGCGCCGGAATCGGCGCCTGTTTCAGCTAACAAACAAATGTTCACTGTTAGTCTCAGCCCTGAATACCGTAATGGTGCAACATGGCATCCAGTTGTGGTTCACGGCCACGGAAACGTTTGAACAACGTCATTGGCTCTTCGGAACCGCCACGGCTTAAGATGTTTTCCAGGAAGGATAAGCCGGTTTCACGGTTGAAAATGCCTTCTTCCTCGAACCGGGAAAATGCATCCGCAGCCAGGACATCAGCCCACAGGTAGCTGTAATAGCCCGCAGCATAGCCGCCAGCAAAGATATGGCTGAAGGCATGCGGGAAGCGCCCCCAAGCAGGAGAAGGCACCACAGCCACCTGTTTTTTGATTTCTGCCAGGGTTTCGAGAATTTTTGCGCCCTGTTGCGGAGAAAATTCCGCATGCAGGCGGAAATCGAACAGGCCGAACTCAAGCTGGCGCAGAATAAACATCGCTGCCTGGTAATTTTTCGCCGCCAACATTTTATCCAGCAGAGACTGTGGCAGTGGTTCACCGGTTTCGTAATGGCCAGAAATAAATGCCAACGCTTCCGGCTCCCAGCACCAGTTTTCCATAAACTGGCTTGGCAGTTCGACTGCATCCCAGGGCACACCGTTGATCCCGGAAACACCCGCGGTATCAATACGTGTCAGCATATGGTGCAGGCCATGCCCGAACTCATGGAACAACGTAGTAACTTCATCATGAGTAAACAGTGCCGGTTTGCCATTCACCGGGCGGTTAAAGTTACAGGTCAGGTAAGCAACGGGTTTTTGCAACGAACCGTCTGCTTTACGCAACTGGCCCACGCAATCATCCATCCACGCCCCGCCCCGCTTGTGCTCACGGGCATACAAGTCGAGATAGAAACTACCGCGCAGGTCACCCTGCTCATCATAGAGTTCGAAGAAACGCACATCCGGGTTCCATACGTCCACGTCATTGCGTTCTTTCGCGGTAATGCCGTAAATGCGTTTCACCACTTCGAACAGGCCATTTACTGCCTTGCTCTCCGGGAAATACGGGCGTAGTTGTTCGTCGCTAATGCTGTACAGGTGCTGTTTTTGTTTCTCGCCATACCAGGTGAGATCCCACGGGTTCAGTTCTTCCACACCATAATGCTCGCGGGCGAAAGCGCGCAATTGAGCGAGTTCGGCTTCCCCTTGTGGGCGTGCGCGTTTGGCTAAATCGGTCAGGAAATCCAGCACCTGCCCAGTGTTTTCTGCCATTTTGGTTGCCAGAGATTTTTCGGCATAACTACCAAAGCCCAGCAACTCCGCCAGTTCGTGGCGCAACGCCAGGATCTCTTCCATGATTGGCGTGTTATCCCACTTACCGGCATTTGGCCCCTGGTCAGAAGCTCGTGTGCTGTATGCGCGGTACATCTCTTCACGCAAATCGGCGTTATCGCAATAAGTCATCACCGGCAGGTAACTCGGGATATCCAGCGTCAGTAACCAGCCATCCTGCTCTTTCGCTTCAGCCTGCGCTTTGGCCGCGGCCAGTGCGCTTTCCGGCATCCCCGCCAGTTGGGATTCATCGGTAATCAGTTTGCTCCAGCCCATGGTGGCATCCAGCACATTATTGCTGTAAGCCGAGCCCAGTTCAGACAACCGCGCCGCAATTTCGCCATAGCGTTTCTGTTTGTCTTTCGGCAAGCCAATGCCTGACAATTCAAAATCACGCAGTGCGTTATCGACCGCTTTTTTCTGTGCCACGCTCAGGCTGGCGTAATGTTCGCCATCGCGCAGGTTGCGATACGCCTGGTACAGGCCTTCGTGCTGGCCAACCCAGGTGCTGTATTCAGATAACAATGGCAGAGTTTGTTCATACGCTGCTCGCAATTCCGGGCTGTTTTTGACCGAGTTGAGGTGGCTTACCGGTGAGAAAATCCGCCCCAGCCTGTCATCTGTTTCCGCCAGTGGCTGGCACAAATTATCCCAAGTCCATGGCGCACCCTGCGCCACCACCTGCTCAACTGCCGCGCGGCAGGCATTCAGTGCGTCGGTCACGGCCGGTACAACATGTTCGGGTTTGATTGCAGAAAACGGAGGAAGAGTAAAATCGGTAAGTAATGGATTGGTCATAGCGCAGTCCCAAATAAAGTGAGGCGCGTTTCCACGCGCACTCTGGTGTTCCTGAATTGTCCACATCTCAAATAACCCAGCAGCCTTACAGGCCATAAATCACTGGTATTATCAGGATATACATTAAGGTATAGCATGGGGGCGTGATCTGCTCATTTCAATGCTGGCTCGCACCTTTCCCGTCGTTACCCGTTTTCCGGTATACTGAGCGATTATTGTCAGACATTCTGGACTCCCGCAATCATGCTTAGTTACCGCCACAGCTTTCACGCTGGCAACCACGCCGATGTGCTAAAACACACGGTTCAAAGCCTCATCATTGAATCGCTTAAAGAAAAAGAAAAACCTTTCCTGTACCTGGATACCCACGCCGGAGCTGGGCGCTATTTGCTTAGCAGTGAACAGGCGGAGCGCACAGGTGAATACCTGGAAGGGATTGCCCGCGTTTGGGATTGCCCGGATTTGCCTGAAGCCATGGCACCCTATATCAACGTGGTACGCCAGCTGAATACCAACGGCAACCTGCGCTATTACCCAGGCTCCCCACTGATTGCCCGTGAGTTACTGCGCCCACAGGACAGCCTGCAACTGACAGAGCTGCATCCCAGCGATTACCCATTATTACGCACAGAATTCAGCAAAGATGAGCGTGCGCGAGTTGCACGCAGCGATGGTTACCAGCAACTGAAAGCAAAATTGCCACCTGTTTCGCGCCGTGGTCTGGTACTTATAGACCCGCCTTACGAAATTAAAACGGATTACCAGGCAGTGGTGGAAGGTATTGCCGAAGGCTACAAACGCTTCGCCACCGGGGTGTACGCGTTGTGGTACCCGGTAGTACTGCGCCAGCAAATTAAACGCATGGTTCACGCTTTGGAAGAAACCGGCATTCGCCGTATTTTGCAAATCGAGCTGGCTGTGCGCCCGGATAACGATCATCGTGGCATGACAGCCTCAGGTATGATAGTGATAAACCCGCCGTGGAAACTGGAAGCGCAAATGGCAGAAATTCTGCCCTGGCTTCATGGCAAACTGGTGCCGGAAGGGACTGGTCACACGGCACTGAACTGGATTGTGCCCGAGTAATCACTGATTGGAGTGATTGGTGGCATCATTGCGGGTCCAAACGGATACTGTTGGCCTGTTTTCACTGCGCAGGCATAACCGCGCACTAAACTAAGGAACCCCATGAGCAAACATTACGACTACATCGCGATCGGCGGCGGCAGCGGCGGTATCGCATCCATTAACCGCGCCGCTATGTACGGCCAGAAATGTGCACTGATTGAAGCAAAAGCGTTGGGCGGAACATGTGTGAACGTGGGTTGTGTTCCCAAAAAAGTGATGTGGCACGCCGCGCAAATCGCAGAAGCCATTCACCAGTACGGCCCGGATTATGGGTTTGATACCACAGTGAATAATTTCGACTGGCAAAAACTCCTTGCCAGCCGTAGTGCTTATATTGACCGTATTCATGCCGCTTACGACTCGGGTTTATCAAAAAACAAAGTCGATGTAATTCATGGCTTTGCCCGTTTTGTTGATGCCAAAACCGTCGAGGTCAATGGCGAAACTTACACGGCAGACCACATTCTGATTGCCACAGGTGGCCGCCCAAGTTATCCAGAAATTCCAGGCGTAGAATACGGTATTGATTCCAACGGGTTCTTTGAGCTTGAAGCCCTGCCAAAACGGGTTGCCGTGGTGGGTGCCGGCTATATTGCCGTGGAAATTGCCGGTGTGCTGAACGGCCTGGGGGCTGAAACCCACCTGTTTGTACGTAAACACGCACCACTGCGCAGCTTTGACCCGACTATTGTGGAAACTTTAGTTGAAGTGATGGCCGCAGAAGGGCCGCAACTGCACACCCAGGCCATTCCCAAATCGGTACAGAAAAACAGCGATGGCAGCCTGACACTGCACCTTGAAGATGGCCGCAGTTGCGAAGTTGACTGCCTGATTTGGGCCATTGGCCGTGAACCAGCGACAGATACATTTAATCTGGCCGTTACTGGCGTGGAAACCGATGCTAAAGGCTACATTAAAGTGGATAAATGGCAGAACACCAATGTGCCGGGTATCTATGCTGTGGGCGATAACACCGGCCATGTCGAACTGACACCCGTTGCCGTTGCCGCTGGCCGCCGCCTGTCTGAGCGCTTGTTTAACAACAAGCCCGATGAGCACCTGGATTACACCAATGTGCCTACCGTTGTGTTCAGTCACCCGCCAATTGGTACTGTGGGTTTAACCGAGCCACAGGCGCGTGAGCAATATGGCGACGACCAGGTGAAAGTGTATAAATCCGGTTTCACCGCCATGTATACCGCAGTAACACAACACCGCCAGCCGTGCCGCATGAAGTTAGTCTGTGTGGGCCCGGAAGAAAAAATCGTGGGTATTCATGGCATTGGTTTTGGTATGGATGAAATCCTGCAAGGCTTCGCCGTCGCCCTGAAAATGGGTGCCACCAAGCAAGACTTTGATAACACTGTTGCGATTCACCCAACGGCGTCGGAAGAGTTTGTGACGATGCGTTAATCTCGCATTCTCGCCAGTTTCACACTGGACTGAAAAATAAAACGCCAGGTCATCAGCTACCTGGCGTTTTTATTGCGCAACAACCCGCGTGAGAAAACTTCCCACGCTATGCGCACCCATTACTGGCACAAATGCTTCGCATGCCAGGCGATATGCTCACCAACAAACGTGGAGATAAAGTAGTAACTATGGTCATACCCGCCCTGCAGGCGAATCGTATGCGGCTGGTTTTGCTGCTCACAGGCGGTTTTTAACAGCCCGGTTTTCAGTTGCTCTTCATAGAAGTTATCGCCCAGCCCCTGATCCACCAGTAGGTCTTTCACCCGGTGGCCGCTGTTGATTAACGCCACTGCGTCATACTGTTGCCAGGCTGCCCGGTCTTCCCCCAGGTAGGCGGAGAAAGCTTTCTCACCCCAGGGAACCTGGGTGGGTGCAACAATGGGCGCAAAAGCAGACACACTGCAAAAGGCTTGCGGGTTACGTAATGCCAGCACTAACGCACCATGCCCACCCATTGAGTGACCAAACACACTGCGTTTATCTACTACCGGGAAGGAAGCCAGCACCAGAGCATGCAGTTCATTCAGCACATAGTCATACATCTGGTAATGGGGCTTCCAGGGTGACTCGGTCGCGTTGAGGTAAAACCCGGCGCCTTGCCCTAAATCCCAGGCGGCATCATCGGCAACGTCTTCACCGCGGGGGCTGGTATCGGGTGCCACCAGCACCACGCCATGCTCAGCGGCATAACGCTGTGCGCCAGCCTTGGTAATAAAATTCTGCTCATTGCATGTCAGCCCGGAGAGCCAGTACAGCACCGGGCAGGGGGCTTTGCTTGCCTGTGGGGGCACAAATACCGCGAACTGCATGGCACAACTCAGTGTGTTTGACTCATGGCGCCACACTTGCTGTAAACCGCCACACACCCAGTGTTCTTCTACTTTTTGCATCCGGTTTCTCCTGTTTCCGTGATGTCAGCAGCCAGCGGGTGGCTGTTCACCGCCCGCAAGGCTGGTGCATTAATCGTAATGAATAACAGAACGGATGGATTTCCCTTCGTGCATCAAGTCGAAAGCCGTGTTGATTTCATCCAGCGGCATCGTGTGGGTGACAAACGGTTTCAGTGCGATTTTACCGCGCATGGCATCTTCAACCATGCCAGGCAACTGGCTGCGCCCTTTCACACCACCAAAGGCTGAGCCTTTCCATTGACGGCCAGTAACTAACTGGAATGGGCGAGTAGAGATCTCCTGGCCTGCGCCAGCCACACCAATAATCACAGACTGGCCCCAGCCACGGTGCGCACTTTCCAGCGCAGCACGCATCACTTTCACGTTACCAATACATTCAAAAGAGTGATCAACACCCCAGCCAGTCATCTCAATGATCACTTCCTGGATGGGCTTATCATAATCGTTAGGGTTGATGCACTCAGTAGCACCGAACTCTTTGGCCAGCTCGAATTTTGACGGGTTGGTATCAATAGCGATAATCCGCCCTGCTTGCGCCTGACGAGCACCCTGCAGAACCGCAAGGCCGATACCGCCCAGGCCAAACACCGCCACAGAATCACCTGGCTGAACTTTAGCCGTGTTATGTACGGCACCAATCCCGGTGGTAACACCACAACCTAACAGGCATACCTGCTCATGGTTGGCCTGCGGGTTAATTTTTGCGAGGGAAACTTCAGCCACAACAGTGTACTCACTGAATGTGGAGCACCCCATGTAGTGATAAACCGGTTCGCCGTTGTAGGAAAAACGAGTAGTGCCATCTGGCATCAGCCCTTTCCCCTGAGTGGCGCGCACAGCGGTACACAGGTTGGTTTTACCGGATTTACAGAATAGGCACTCGCCACATTCTGCGGTGTACAGTGGAATAACGTGGTCGCCAGGCTGCACACTGGTCACCCCTTCACCCACTTCAACCACTACACCAGCACCTTCGTGGCCCAGCACGACCGGGAAAACCCCTTCTGGATCATCACCAGAAAGCGTAAAGGCATCGGTATGGCAAACGCCGGTATGGGTAATTTTGATCATCACTTCGCCTGCACGCGGTGGAGCAACATCCAGCTCAACAATTTCCAGCGGTTTACCAGGACCAAAAGCAACAGCGGCACGAGATTTCATGTAGGAACTCCACTTATCAAAAAGGCACAGCGTAGCGCTGCAAAGCAGCCCGGATGTCGTTATTAATGGCTGCGACACAAGAAAGGATAGCCAGGCTATCGCATGATGGGATGAGTATAGAACATATACCCCTACCGGGTATATACATTACAAGAAAAGCAGTAACAAAAAGAATACAAGCTACTTATATTAAAAAGAATATTATTTAAAATAGGAGCGAACCAGCTTTGCCAGCTCATCAATATCGGCCCCATTCTCACTCTCTTCGCGCAGTTTCCCGGCAAACTCTTCACGAATATAGCTGTCCAGAATTTCAGCCATCAGGCTGTTCATCGCACCACGTACAGCGGCCATCTGCATCAGTATTGGTGCGCAGTCGGTACCTGCTTCCAGTGAGCGTTGAATGCCTTCGCACTGCCCCTGAATACGCTTAATACGGTTAAGAGCACGTTTTTTATCTTCAGGTGAATGTGGCACAGGCACTCCTATACGGGATGGGGGTATATTGAATGTAGTCTATCACGGAAATAGTGACCAGCGGGTTTTCTATTCATACCAGAAATAAAAAGAGGCGCGATGCTGCGCCCATTGGTTGCCGGGCGCATCGCTACTAACGGTGCCGCCACTGAATGGATGCTGGCAAGCGTCGCTGGTGTGGTGTTGGTTCCTGGCTATCCACTAACTGCGTGATCATTTCAAAACAGTCAACGGCCAGTTGGCGGCAATCCTGTTGAATGGTATCGATGCGCACGGAAAGGGAATCATACAGGTAGTGGTCATCGAAACTGGCCAGGTAAATATCGCTGTCCAGCAAATTATGCTGGCTCATATAGCGAAGTACCCCTTCAAGCAAACCACAAGCGGCAACGAACAAGGCCTTCGGTGGCCTTCCCAGCCGGGCACACAGCGTGGCAAACATTTCATAACCGCTGCTGGGGTGGTAATTACCGTGAATAATCCATTCCGGGCGTAATTCAACACCCGCCTGTTCCAACCCTTTGCAAAAACCTTCAAGCCGGTCTTTGGTTGGCGATAAACGTGGCTGCCCGCCAAGGAAGTAAAACTCATCGGCATACTTACCTGCCACCCGGCCAATCAACTCTGCTGTAGGCGAGACTGAATCGGTCATTACCAGTGGCAAGGTGGTGTCACTCATATGGCGGTCAAACAATACAACCGGTAACTGCTCACTCAGTTTTTGGTAATCCGCATCGTTGAGCATGCTGGAAGCCACAATGATGCCATCCACCTGGCGAGCCACCAGGTTGCTGACCACCACCGCTTCCTGGCCAGGGTTTTCATCGGTACAGGAGATAAGCAACTGTAACCCGGCTTCACGGCACAAGGTTTCCAGTTCATAAGAAAAAACAGCAAAGCCGTAGTTGGTGATTTCCGGTACTACCAGGCCCAGGGTGTGGCTGCGGCTGTCACGTAGCAAGCGGGCATGGATGCTGGGCTGGTAATGGTGTTGTTGGGCAACAGACAGCACACGTTCACGCGTTTCTTGTGCAACACGTAACTCCTTGCCCCGTCCATTGAGTACCAGGCTGGCGGTCGCTTTCGAGACACCCGCCAGGCTGGCAATATCACTAATGGTAATGCGTTTGGTTTTTCTCACGGCAGCGAATTGGTTGATGTAAAACCCTATTCTACCATGCAGGCGCGTAACGACCAGTAGCGAGCCTGCAGTTCTGCTTCTCCGGAAAAAGAGAGTGTGGCAGGCTGTGCAGGGAAATAACGGCTACTCATTACGCCTTCACCCTGGTTAATAAAAATCTCAATGCTTGAATGGTCACACAGAATCTGCAACCCGGTGGCTGCGCCATTCCAGTAACGGTACTGCCACTCACCATTTTCCAGGCTACGCCGGGCCAGGCGCAATTCAACATCATTCCAGCTCAGCACCAGGTCGTCATTGCCAAAATGCAGGGTGGCACTCTTCCCTGGGGCACGGGCCAACAACATTTCCAGCCGCTCTGCAGGAATTTCTGGGGCCTGCGACGCCTGCCCGTGCCAGTTATGTTCCGTTTCACGCAGCATCTGCAATTCAGTGACTGGCTGTTGGTATAACCGCCCCTGCTTCAGAGAAAGCTGGCGCAGGCAGGTCATCTGGTGGATCCACCCTTGTTTTATGGTGGGCTGGCGCATTTCTTCACCGTCCGGCACGCCCATCCAGCCAATTAACAACCGCCGCCCGTCTTCCGCCAGTGCAGTTTGTGGGGCATAGAACTCAAAACCAGCATCCAGCTCTTCCAGCGGGCCATGCTGGAAAGATGCACTGCCAGCATGCAACGTACCGCACAACCATGCGGCTGGGTACGTATTCAGAAAGCGCTTTTCCTGCTTTGCGACACCCTGTGGACAGGCGATTAACACATCCTGCCCATCGAGGTGAAACAGATCCGGGCATTCCCACATATAACCCGCTTCGCCCAGGCCACCCAGGCCACTGCCAGCAATTTCACCGGCCAGAGCCCAGTCAGTGAGGTTACAGGAGCGGAATAACAACACTTTGCCTTGCTTGTGTTTATCCTGGGCCCCCAGCACCATGAACCAGGTTTCCCCCTGACGCCAAACTTTAGGGTCTCGCACATGGCCGGTGTACCCTTCAGGCAACGACAGTACCGGGCCGGTTTTATCAAACCCACCCTGGGCATTTTCTACCGCCAGGCACTGCCAGGCAGTACGGCTGCCGTCGTCAAACTTCACGTTACCGGTGTAGCACAGGGTTAACTTGCCTTGGTTATCCACAGCACTGCCGGAATAACAGCCACTGCGGTCATAGTCTTCACCTGGCATCAGCGCGATGGGAGCATGCTGCCAGTGCAGCAAATCCGGTGAACGCCAGTGCCCCCAGCTTTTATTCTGGTGGCTGCAACCCAGAGGGTTCCACTGGTAGAACAGGTGGTATTCACCCTGAAAATGGATAAACCCGTTTGGGTCGTTCATCAGCCCGGTGACTGGCGCAAGGTGCCAGCCCGGGTAATGCGGGTCTTTCAGTGCCCGGGGCTGGCCCTGCATAACTGCCTGCAAAAATGCAGGCAGCAGAGAAGAAGAGGTCATTATTTTGAGTCCGTTTTGTATTTCAGTAACAAGGACACCAGGAATGCACTAACAAATGCGATAGCCATCCCAATAATGTAATTGAGCAAAGAACCAGCCTGCACAATTGCCATCCCCGGCAGCCCGGTCAGGCCTACAGCGGTCATATAAACATGCACGGAGACTACCCAGGCACCACCCAGCGCACCGCCAATTAACCCGGCAATAAACGGCTTCACAAAACGCAGGTTAATACCAAAGATAGCCGCTTCGGTAATCCCCAGGATAGCGGAAAAAGCAGAAGGAAGTGTGATGGCTTTAATTTTTGCATCGCGGGTTTTAAACCACACTGCAAGGCACGCCCCGCCCTGAGCTACATTGGACATCGCCCAAATGGGCAACAGGAAGTTCACCCCAACAGACGGGTCGCCTAACAGGCCAGCTTCAATCGCGTGGAAACTGTGGTGAATACCGGTAATAACGATGATGGAATAGAGCCCACCGAACAGTAAACCGGCCAGCCACCCGGCATGGGTTATCAGGGTACTGAGGACGAAAGTAATACCGTCACCCAGGGCGCGGCCTGCAGGGCCGATAAGCAACAGCGCAACAAAACCCGAGATAATCACGGTCAGGAAGGGCGTGAGAATGAGATCCAGTGCATCTGGAATCACCCGGCGTAACTGTTTCTCCAGCATACTCATAAACCATACTGCCAGCAGTACCGGGAACACGGTGCCCTGGTAGCCAATCATGGCAATTTCAAGGCCGAAGAAGTTCATGGTATGGAAACCGGCAGCCACACCCCAGGCATTGGTGAGCGCCGGGTGAGTCAGTATCCCACCAAGGGTTGCCCCCAGATACGGGTTGCCGCCAAATTCACGGGCTGCGGTAAAACCTATCAAAATCGGCAGAATGATAAAGGCGGCAGAGCTGAACATATCCAGCATGATATACAGCGCGTTATCGGGCTGTACCCAGCCGTAGGTTTTCACCATCCCCAGAAGCCCCATCAACAAACCTGAAGCGACAATGGCCGGGATGATAGGCACAAAAATATTGGATAACAGGCGGGCAATACGCTGGAAAGGATTCAACTTTCTGGCGGCCAGTGTCGCGGCTTCCGATTTGCTGGATTCACTGACTCCGGCAACGACAACAAATGCGGCATAAACCTTGTTGACTACCCCAGTACCAAAGATTATCTGCAACTGACCGGCATTGCGAAAACACCCTTTTACACCGTCAATTTTTTCAATTGCGGATGTATCTGCTTTGGCGTCATCAGCCAGAACCAGACGCAGGCGTGTTGCGCAATGGGCCGCGCTGGCGATATTTTCCTTGCCGCCGATCAAGGGTAATAACGACCGGGCAATCTGTTCAAAGTCCATGATGACCTCTGTGTTTATTGTTGTTAATCGTGGTTTAAGGCCTTCAGGCTGAGTGCCATCCCGAAGGCCCATGCCTGTCAGAACCAGGTTTCCATCTGTACGCCGAAGTTCCATTCACCACCGGCGGTAAATCCATTGCTGCCAAAGCTGTCGCTGCTGGAGTAGTTATCCAGGCGATGATCCCAGTCCATCCAGGTTGCGAACAGGCGCAATTCAGGACGTTTGAGGAACTCACCCACATCACTGGCTTTCAGCGTTGGTGCCACTGTCAGTTTGTAGAAGTTGCCACTTACTGCATTACGGCTGTTATAGCCTTGCGGGCGTAAGTCCATGTACTGGTAAGTCGTTTCATACTGCATTTCAAAGTTTTGGGTAATTTCCTGAATAAAGCGCAGGTTCAGTGTGGCCCACTGGTAGCTGTCGCCTTTGACATAACGGTCTTTACTGGTTTGCGCCAGCACCGCAGGCGCAACATGCCAGCCATCACCCAAAGGTGTCATCCCGTAACTTGCCAGCCGCCAGGTATTGGCTTCTGGCAACAACGCACCGTCAGCCCCGATGGTTTTCACTTCCGCACCCAGGCCGTGGCCGTACAACAATGCCGTTTTGGATGTGCCATCACGCAGGCCGTAGAAGCTGTCGTTATGCAACCCCAGTAACGCGTGGACACCGGTATTGGCGGCGTCTTTCTTCACCAGGTTATCGTCAATATCGCGCCGTTCATCATTGTCTTTTGCCCGCATACCGCTAACCATTAACTGCACCGGGCCCATATAGTTATTCAGGGTCAGGATATAGTTCTGTGCGGTGTTTTCGCTGTTCTCGATATCGCCGAAGGTACGGCCATACAACGAGAAGTTACTCCGCGCATTGTCGCTCCATGCCATGTCATAAATACCGGCACCGGTCCCGGCCAGGAACACGACATCTGAGTCAATCCAGTGGATGTCAAAGTTATCGCGGTCAAAGCGTTTACCGGCCCACACCGTGCTGTCTTTGAACGCACCACTGAACGTGGGCAAATGGCCGAGTTCGGTAAAGGCCTGGCGCACGTTGAGGTCGCTGGAAGAGGCGGTCCAGTCGTTATAGGTTCTTTGCCCGTCTGCCAGCATCACTTTAAAGCGAGTGGTTGCGCCATTGGCCAGGGTCTGCTTGTGTTCCAGGTTCATTTCCAGGTAGGTGTCTGGTTCATTACCAAGACGCCCTACATGCCCACCCGTTTCCCCGGCTGGCGTAAAGGTTGGGCCACCCTGGGTTTTCGCAGCCGAATCGTTCATCAACAAACCGGAACGTGCATAACCATGAAATTCAAAGCCATCACTGGCATTGTTTTTTTCTTCCAGCCGGGCGGTACGCTGCTCTGTTTGTTGAGCAACCGCCTGAGCCTGCACAACTGTTGCCTGGGTTTTTTGTTGGGTTGCCGCCAGGTTTTTCACCTGTTGTTCTGCGGCTTCCGCCCGGTGTTCAGCAATATCTGCACGGTGTTCTGCCGCTTGTAACCGCTGCTCCATTGCAGCAAGCCGTGCTTCAATGCTGGTTAAGTCAGTATCGGCAAAGGCGGTCTGGGAGCCGATCAGCAAGCCAATGCTTATTGCAAGAATGCTTTTTTTCATCATGGTGAGGCTTTCCTGAAAGAGAGGTATCATCATTTTTTGCTAACTTGCTAAACCGGTTTAGGCCTGAATCATAATCATGTAAGAATTTGCCATGCAACAAATTCTGCTAAACCGTTTTAGTCATTGTGACAAGCCTCGCAAATCGGGCTGGTTGGCAGCCCGTAACATTTTCAGGAAAACCAGGATCAGAGGCTCTGCTGGAAGGGTAATGCGGTCATAGCCCCTTTGGCGGTTGTTGCCAGGGCGCCGCAACGCTGCGCTGTTGCCATTAGTGGTGCCAGTTGTGGCATCTGTTGCGGGAAACCATCGCGTGCCAGCCCCCACAGTAGCCCGGCAACAAACGCATCACCTGCACCAGTGGTATCAATACTGTCCACAACCTGGGCAGGGTAATGCTGAACTTCCCCCCGGAGGCAGGCTACAACACCAGCCCGGCCCTGAGTCACCAGTAGTAGCGGAATGTGGTAATACTCAGCCAGTGCTTCCAGGCTTGCAGGTGCGCCGGGTGAACCCAGCATAAATGCCAGTTCTTCTTCTGAAAGCTTAACCACATCGGCCAGTGCTAACGCTTTACTCAGGCAGTCGCGTAATAAAGCCGGGTCAGACCACAAGTCTTCACGAATATTGGGATCAAAGCTAACTTTCCCTCCTGCCTGGCGAATTTGCGCCATTGCCGCAAATGCTGTGCTACGGCTGGGCTCAGCGGAAAGTGCAATGGAACACAGGTGTAGCCACTCACCACCAGCCATCACCGGTAAATTCCCCTGCAAGAGGAAAAGATCGGCGCTCGGCCTGACCATAAACGTAAAAGTGCGCTCGCCCTGCTCATCCAGAGCAACTACAACGGTTGAAGTGCGTTGTTGTGGGTCGAATGTGAGGTACTGGGTATCAACTTGTTCTGCCTGCAGCGTTTGCGCCATAAAATGGCCAAAGGGATCATCACCTACCCGGCCAATGAAAGCACTGCGCCCGCCAAGCCTGGCAATGCCCACCGCAACGTTGGCAGGCGCACCACCCGGGCACTGTAATAAATGCCCTGCTCCATCAGGCAACAGGTCTACAACCGCATCGCCCAGCACCCATACTTTTCCAGACATGTTTTATCCTCATAAACTGTGCTGGCTAAACATTAAATTAAACCGGTTTAGCAAATCAATTCATTTTTAGTGAGGCCTGCCAGCAGAGTTAACTGAACATCATGAGCATTCAAGGAAGTGGAAACACAGTAAGCAGCGAAGCGTGCTATTCACACGCCTCACCAGAGAGTAGAAATTACCGAATGGTATCGTAAATTTGTTCATGAATATCTGACCACTTAACAGAACCACCCACGCCTGATCTTTCACGTTGCAGTGCCTGAAGCCATGCCTCGCGCTCCTGCTCTACAACATCACTTTGCCAGCAGAAGGTTTCCAGGAAGGTTTTACGCATAGAGGTTAGCGATTCTCCCCGCGCCATCGCATCACTGATGGTGCTAATCATCCGGCGGCACGGTTCTGGCTCATCCATTTGCGAGCGAAAATTGATTAACAGCTCCAACATGTCGCGCTGGTCTTTTGCCAGTGGTTGCTCAGCCCATGAAGCCTGCCAGGTCATCCCCCCTTCAAGAAACCGCCGAACAACTTTGCGGTCACCGCGCACAATAGCCGAACGGAAGTTTTCCCGTGTCCAGTCTATACCCTGGTGTTGTAGCTCCAGACGTGGGCCGGTGACATCGCCAGAAGGCGCGTTTTTCATAAAGCCCACGTAGCGCTCGCCCATCAGCTTGCCATCGTTCGGGTTATCACGGTTTAGATGGGTAAGCAGATAAATCCCCACCCCCAGTATTGCCACCAGCGCAACCGCGACAGCAGACCACAATACTGTCGCCAGCAAGTTGACTGGCTCAGATGCAACATCCGGGGCTTTGTATTGCTCTTTTTGCAGGCTGTCCTGCACTGTTCCGGTATCTTCTCCGTTCTTTTGGAAGAACTGCCCAAGCTCTGCCGGGTCGGCATGTTGAAAGGCGGAAGGGTCCACCTTTGTACGGCCTTCACGGTATGCCTTCTGTACCGGCTCAGTAATTTCATGCACATAATTTTCCAGCAAGGCAAGCTGGACGGCTGACAAAGGCTGGCGAGCGACCACCTGGTTGCGCATCAGGCGGATTTCATCAAGAAATGCCTGTAATGTTTTGCGCTGGTCCACCAAAAACCCCTGGGAAGATGCATTAAAAACCGAGGCATAAAACCGGTTAAATTCCCGTTTATCCACCAACACAGACGCCAGTTCGCTGAACATCAGCCCACTAATAATATCGCCCTTTTCTCCCTGTGACTGGCTGCGTTTCACGGCACTCACACCCAGCAACGTCGTCAGATGCGTGGAGAGTTTCACTTTGTCCGGCCAGGCACGGTTTATTAGCTGGCGTAATGTGAGTTCCACTGCGCGAATCTGGGCCTTCCCCTTAAACTGGCTTTCTGCATCGCTGGCAGGTAAAGACGCCGTCCATTTCAATGCGGGTTGCTTCTCGCGCATTTTCTCCAGCCAGGAAACATAACGCAGGGCAGCAATCACCTGGTGCGAAGTGGCCGATTGCGCACTTTCATTGTTGGGCACCAACTGCTGGAAATGGCGCAGTAGCAGTGTGAACTGAGACATCCCGGCATCGTTAAGCTTCAGGCGCTTACCGATTTCCGCCCAACTCCCCAGGCTGGCGCGCGCCTGCTCCAGCTGTTCAAAAAACCACTCAGGGCCACTACCAGCCTGGGGGGTGTAATTCAACAAAGCGAGGATTTGCATCGCCGCTTCGTCAGAAATTGCCAGGCAGCTTCCGAGTGTGTTTTGCAGCGCTTGTGGGGATGGGGTTGTCATATTCGTCCTTATTTTAAAACCATGGCCCAAGAGAGGCTTAAATAAGGGTTATCGGTATTTATTCAGGTTTATTCAGCTTCAAACGGAAAAACTGTGGCACCAAGAGCACTATTTGTGATGGGCAGAGCAGCACCGTGTTGAAATATCACCAGAAACATGGAAGAAGAAGTAACATGCCTTTCACCAACCCTCAGGAAAAAGGTGCATTCGCTATGCCATATTCCCCTTCTGAAACGCTGGTACTTACTACGCCCAGGCTAATGATGCGGCAATTAAATGCTGCCGACTGGCCATTTTACTTGTCCCTGCAATCCCATCCGGCAGTAATGAAATTTATTAGTGACCCCAGGGCTGAAGAAGATATTCGGGCAGGTTTTGAATCCCGCCTGCCCGTGTGGCAACCAGGCAGCCAACACTGGTTGTGCCTTGTGATTACGCATCAGGCGTCAGGCCAACCCATTGGGCTTACCGGCTTTTTACCTGGTGGGGAAACGCAGGCCGAGGTGGGTTTTATGCTAAGCCCGGACTGGCATGGGCAGGGTTTTGGCTATGAATCACTTCTGGCAGTGGTGAAATACGGGTTTACGACTCTGCGGTTACACAAGCTGACCGCAACGGTTACTGCGGGTAACCAGGGGAGCCGGGCATTATTAGAAAAAGCAGGATTTCACCTTGAAGACACTTTGCGGGAAAGCTACTGGCTAGGTGGTGAATGGCGGGATGACTGGCTTTTTAGATTGCTGGCACAAGAGGCAGCCCTCTGAGTATTACGCCAGAGGGCAGTGCCATTAATTACAAGTACATACCGCCAGAAACTTCAATGCGTTGCGCAGTCATCCAGCTTAATGAATCACTCAGTAGAGCAACAATCGCATCACCAATATCATCGGGCAACCCTACCCGGCCAAGCGCTGTCTGGCTGGCAATAAACCGGTTCATATCGCTGTTATCGCGCACACTGCCACCTTCAAAGTCGGTTTCAATCGCACCAGGTGCAATACAGTTAACACGAATACGGCGCGGCCCCAGTTCTTTCGCCATATAGCGGGTCAGCACTTCTATCCCGCCTTTCATCGTGGCATAAGCGGAATAGCCAGGTACGGAAAAACGTGCCAGCCCACTGGAAACATTCAAAATAGCGCCACCATCACGAATAACCGGTAACAGCGCCTGGCTCAGGAAAAAAGGGCCTTTCAAATGCAGTGCCATCAACCCATCAAAAACGGCTTCGCTAAACTCACCAAAGGGCGCGCTACTGCCGGTTCCGGCATTGTTGATTAAATAATCGATTTGTGAACACTGCCACTGTGAGTTCAGCGCCTCTTTAAGGATGTCAACAAAGGCAGGGAATTGAGAACTTTTGCCAACATCTAATTGAATAGCTTTAACTTTGACGCCTTTTGCTGCTATTTCCTGCAAAGTATCTTCAGCAGCCTGTTGGTTACTGTGCCAGGTAAAAATAATATCAATTCCGGCACTGGCAAGCTTCAGCGCAGCGTTTTTCCCCAGCCCACGGCTGCCACCGGTAATCAAAGCAATACGTTGTGTCATCATAAACCTCATCTTTATCTGTCATAGTGTCGAAACACAGCTTATTAGCTGCTATAAAAACAATAAAGATAATGAAATACACATCACTGTTTCATTGATAACAACAATAGAGAAAAAACATGGATAAAATTCACGCAATGCAATTGTTCCTGCGGGTTGCAGAACTCGAGAGTTTTACCCGTGCCGCAGACACACTGGGTTTGCCTAAAGGTAGTGTATCCCGCCAGATTCAGGCGCTGGAAAATCAACTGGGCACGCAATTGCTGCACCGCACAACACGCCGTGTGAGCCTGACCCAGGACGGCATGGTTTACTACGAACGTTGCCGCGATATTCTGGCGAATCTCGATGAGATGGATGGCATGTTCCAGCATGATCCACGCAGTATTAGCGGGCGCTTACGCGTGGATTTACCCGCAGATATTGCCAGTAAAGTCGTCATCCCTCGCCTGCCCGCGTTTTTACAACAGTACCCCGGTATTGAGCTGGAACTCAGTAGTAGCGACCGTCTGGTGGATGTTATTCGTGAAGGGTTCGATTGTGTATTACGGGTTGGCGGGCTGAAAGATTCCGGTCTGGTCGCTCGCCCATTGGGAAAAATGGTGGTTGTTAACTGTGCCAGCCCGGATTACCTGACGCGTTTTGGCTACCCTTCAGCGCTGGAAGACCTGAGCAACCATGCATTGATTCATTACACTGTGAACCTTGGCACACGCCCCACCGGGTTTGAATACATTGATGATAAGCAGGTGCATCAGGTAAAAACAGGCGGCATTTTGACGGTAAACAGCACCCAGGCATATAAAGATGCCTGCCTGGCTGGTCTGGGAATTATTCAGGTTCCACGGGTTGGGGTCCGGGAGTTTTTACGCCAGGGGAAATTAATTGAGATTCTTCCACAATACCGGGCAGAACCCATGCCAGTGTCCTTGATTTACCCGCATCGGCGCAACCTTTCACGCCGGGTACACTTGTTTATGAACTGGTTAAGCGAAGTTGTGAAAACCTACCTGGAACAGCCCTGAGCTATACTAGAGCCAATGAGCCCGACCGGCCGGGTTCACGCATTTAGTGATTAATTGAAGGGAAACGCATGTCTGCACCGGAAAACCGCCCAAATAATGGCGATTCATCTCACCAACAATCTTCCACGCACGCGGTAAATGGCGCTGTCGATAAAGCGATGTCGGCAGTAAACCAGGCGAGCCGCAACCCGGTGGTGGCGCACTTTCTGCGTGCGGCAGAACGCTTTAATGACCGCATGGGTAATCAGTTTGGCGCTGCTATCACCTACTTTTCTTTTTTATCGCTGATTCCTGTGCTGATGGTCTCGTTTGCAGTCGCTGGGTATGTACTGGCTTCTCATCCAACACTGTTGGAGGATATTTTTACCCGTATCCTCAATAATGTCAGTGACCCCACGCTGGCCAGCACGCTGAAAAACACCATCAGAACCGCCGTGCAACAACGCACAACCGTGGGTCTGGTTGGGTTGTTGATTGCGTTATATTCCGGGATTAACTGGATGGGTAACCTGAGAGAAGCGGTAAGGGCCCAGTCGCGGGATGTTTGGGAGCGTAATCCGCAAGATAAAGAAAAAATCTGGGTGAAGTATTTACGGGATTTCACCGCATTGACCGGGCTGATTATCGCGCTGGTCATCACACTGTTTATTACATCCGTTGCAGGTTCAGCACAAACGTTGATCATTCGCCTGTTGCACCTGGATGCGATCACCTGGCTGAAACCGGCATGGCACTTGATTGGTTTAGCCATTTCAATTTTCGCCAACTACTTGTTATTTTTCTGGATATTCTGGCGTTTACCTCGCCAACGCCCTCGCCGCAAGGCTTTGATTCGCGGTACGCTCATCGCAGCCATCGGTTTTGAAGCCTTGAAGATTATTATGACCTATACCTTGCCAAAACTGGTCAGTTCACCTTCCGGAGCAGCATTTGGTTCTGTGCTGGGCTTAATGGCATTCTTCTACTTCTTTGCCCGGCTGACACTGTTCTGTGCCGCATGGATAGCCACAGCACAATACAAAGATGATCCTCAAATGCCGGACAAATCACGAAATTAATGCTGCTTTCCCCACCATTTTTAGCAAAAAATGGCGGGCAGCCAGAAAAATAGCATATAACTCCAGTCCGTAACTTTTATTTAACCAAAATCCAGTTTTTTATTCCAAGTTTTACAAAATGATAAGCATGTAACATAAGTTTTATTTCCAGCCTAAACATTATCCACTTTTCGCCTGGTTTTTCACCAACAACACACCCTTTACGCCGTTGAAATGTCACTTTTGCTGTGCGTAATATTGCGGTTCACACGTCGTAAATAAGAAAAAATTATGCAAGCTTCCGTCACAACAACTATCGATACTGAAAATCAGGAGACTCCGGTTAACTCACGCGGCAAAGTGGTCATCGCATCACTAATTGGTACTGCAATCGAATTTTTTGATTTCTATATTTATGCCACCGCAGCCGTTATTGTCTTCCCACATATCTTCTTTCCACAGGGCGACCCGACTGCAGCCACACTGCAATCACTGGCAACGTTCGCCATTGCGTTTATTGCCCGTCCTATTGGTTCCGCTTTGTTTGGCCACTTTGGTGACCGTGTAGGCCGTAAAGTAACGCTGGTTGCATCGCTACTGACTATGGGTATTTCAACGGTGCTCATTGGCCTGCTACCCAGCTATGCCAGCATTGGCGTTATGGCACCGCTGCTGCTTGCTTTAGCGCGCTTTGGGCAAGGCCTGGGGCTTGGTGGGGAATGGGGAGGAGCTGCGCTGCTGGCGACAGAAAACGCCCCCGCGAAGAAACGCGCACTTTATGGTTCTTTCCCCCAGTTAGGTGCGCCAATTGGCTTCTTTTTTGCCAACGGTACTTTCCTGCTGCTTTCCTGGTTGCTTACCAATGAGCAATTCATGGCCTGGGGCTGGCGTATTCCGTTTATCTTCTCTGCCGTACTGGTACTGATTGGCCTGTATGTTCGTGTTTCATTACATGAAACGCCGGTATTCTCAAAAATTGCCAAAGCCGGGAAGCAAGTAAAAGTTCCACTGGGACACCTGCTGAGCAAACACTTGAAAGCAACCATTCTTGGTACTTTCATCATGCTGGCAACCTACACACTGTTTTACATCATGACAGTGTATTCAATGACATTCAGCACTTCACCGGCACCAACAGGCCTTGGTTTCCCACGCAACGACGTTTTGTGGATGCTGATGATGGCAGTAATTGGTTTCGGCCTGATGATTCCCATTGCCGGCATTATTGCGGATAAATACGGGCGTCGGAACAGCATGATTGTCATTACCAGCCTGATAATTCTGTTCGCACTGTTTGTTTTCCCGAAATTATTGGGTTCTGGCAACGAATCATTGGTCATGCTGTATTTGTTCCTTGGGCTGAGCCTGATGGGCTTAACCTTTGGGCCGATGGGTGCATTGTTGCCTGAGCTGTTCCCAACAGAAGTACGTTATACCGGCGCTTCGTTTTCCTATAACGTCTCATCTATTCTTGGCGCATCGGTTGCACCTTATATTGCCACCTGGTTACAGGCTAATTATGGTTTGCTGTATGTGGGGTTCTACCTGGCGACCATGGCCGTTCTGACACTGCTCGCGTTGATCCTGACTAAGGAAACACGCCACCAGTCACTCTGATAGCAGGCAGCCGCAGCAGTCAGTTCAACGCTGCGGCTGATCAAACTAGTTGCAACAATACATGTTCCAGATTGCTAAAGGATTGCGGGCGAGAAAGAAAATATCCTTGCGCTGCCATTGCTGGTGAAGCCTGTACCGCACGCCACTCCTCTGCCGTTTCGACCCCTTCAACAATGACACCATTGCAGTAGCGATTCATCAATTGCAGCAACAGCGTAAACAGGTGACGCCCTTCTGCTGTTTTGCGCAACATAATAAATAACTCACGCGCCACTTTGATGTAGTCATAACGGACTTCACTGAGTGAAGAGAAGTTTGCCATCCCGGTGCCAAAATCATCGAGCCACAAAGGGCCGAATTCCGACATCCCGGCTAAAGAAGCATTACTGGGTAAACGAATATGCTCAACCAGCTCGAAACGGATCCACGGCAGGCGGGCTATGCGCGCCAGCATAACGGGCTCCTGGCGAAGAGCCAGCAAGGTAGGCCCATCAATGTTAACTGAAGCCAGAATATTAAATTGCAGGAAAAGGCTCTCCAGATGTTCCAACAGGCTCAACTGTTCCCGCACGACTTCAACTCGCTGTGCTATGGTAATTGCAGCAAAATAGTGGTCAGGACGCACACGCTTTGATATGTCTTCCCGGTCAGTGACTGCCGTTAACATTTCGACCGCCATCAACCGCCCGGACGTTCGGTAAATCGGTTGAAAGGTGTAAGCACGTTCACACGCCGACCACAAGCGTTGAGCCTGTCCGCTTTCTATATTCGCTTCAGGCGTATACAGCCGGTGGGTGATTTGCTTTAAATTCATTGCTAATGACATCCTGTATAGACAAGTATAAAGGCAAGGCCTTGTCACTCGGTTATCGGCGGGCAATGGGATAACTTTATGCGCGTTTGCCAGGCAAGTGACACAGGACACTGATGCGCAGTAGTCTCAATACTGTGCGACGTCAAATTTTTATCGAAACGTCGTTTTAAAACGTTTGACTGATTTTCAATCGGGCCGCACACTAAAGGCAGTCCCTTCAATCAGGTTCCAGAATTATGCCGACCCCAAAAATTGCCGTTATTGGCGAATGTATGATTGAGTTGTCGCAAAAAGGCGCTGATGTTCATCGCGGTTTTGGCGGCGACACTCTGAACACGTCTGTTTATATTGCTCGCCAGGTTGATGATGCAGCATTGTCAGTACACTATGTCACCGCGCTGGGTACAGACAGCTTCAGCCAGCAAATGCTTAATGCATGGCAGCAGGAAAATGTAAAAACGAGTCTGATCCAACAAATGGAAAACCGCCTGCCTGGTCTCTATTACATCGAAACCGATGAGACTGGCGAGCGCACGTTTTACTACTGGCGCAACGAAGCCGCAGCCCGTTACTGGCTGGAGAGCGACCAGGCAGATGCCATTTGCCAGCAACTGGCGCAGTTTGACTACCTGTACCTGAGCGGTATCAGCCTGGCGATTCTTAGCCCAGAAAGCCGTGATAAATTGCTGAATCTGCTACGCCAGTGCCGTGAAAATGGCGGAAAAGTTATTTTCGATAATAACTACCGCCCGCGTTTGTGGCGCAGTAAAGAAGAAACACAGCAGGTTTACCACCAAATGCTAACCTGCACAGATATCGCCTTCCTGACACTGGACGATGAAGACGCTTTATGGGGTGAAAAACCTGTAGAAGAAGTGATTCACCGCACCCAGGCGGCAGGGGTACGTGAAGTGGTGATTAAACGTGGCGCAGATAGCTGCCTGGTTGCTATTCAAGGTCAGGCAACGATTAATGTCCCGGCAGTGAAACTTCCTAAAGAAAAAGTGGTTGATACCACTGCGGCTGGCGACTCCTTCAGTGCAGGCTACCTTGCAGTTCGCCTGACGGGAGCCAGCGCGGAAGATGCAGCAAAACGTGGGCACCTGACAGCCAGTACGGTTATTCAATACCGTGGGGCAATTATCCCTCGTGATGCGATGCCAGACTAACACTGGCACACTCTCCCGGGCCCCGGGAGAGTGTTATCACACCATTTCCAGCTTTTCTCAGCCAGCTTTCATTTAACTCTGACCAGCCGTTTTCACAGCAGTTTACTTCACTGATGTGCTGCCCGCAGCAGGCGTTTCTGGTGTGTCTGACGCTGCAGACGAAGCTGGTACTTCAACCGGCATATGCTTACCCCAGATTTCACGTAATGTCTTCGGGTTAACCTCAGCTTCCCCTTGAGGTTGCAGTAATACCAGCGCCATATCCTGAGAGAGCATCTGGTGCAGCTCCTGGTTTATCTCGCCAATGGTTACCGAACTCAAAAAACCTTCACGTAATTTTTGATACTGTTCCGGCGCAATATCCACCACCTGGTTTTGAAGTGAACGCAAGCGCTGATTCATCAGTACCCCGGTATCTGTACGGGCATAAGTGGCAAACAGTGTTTGCAGCTCTTTGCGTTTTTGCTCTATCAGCGCATCCACACTTTCTTGTGGTAGCCCTTTTTCTTTAACATGCGCCAGTTCCTCACTCAAAATCGCCATGTTTTTATCCAACGAGGCGCCTGGTGAGTCCATGTTAAGCCCGCATTGAGCGCGTTGATAAAGCACACGGCAATCAAAGCCAAGGCCAATATCTTTCACTTTACGCTTTTCCATTGCCTGCTGGACATGCCAGAACAGCGCTTCGCGGGCAAGGTCAGCACGCCAGTAATGAAGCAGTGCTGCTGAATCACGAATAGGCTCCCAAGGGGTATCCCACATGACAGAAAGCCGGTCCTGTTGCATATTGCTGTTTATCAGGCTCACCGCATCAGACTTCAGCGGTTGAAGTGTTGGCAGGGTCGCCGGAGTTGTCCGTTTCCCGGTGAGAGAGCCAAAAATTTTGGCAATTTGCTCAGATACACTGCGACTGTCGACATTACCGACAATGATCAGCGTCATAGCATCCGGGGTGTACCACTTTGCATAAAAAGCTTTCAACGCAGCCATATCAACAGGCTGAGCTAATGAGGCACCTGGTGCATGAGCCAGCATAGCGGAACCCTGTAAACGATAACGCCACCAAGAGTCCTGTGGGTTAGCGGGCCAGGTTTTAACCATATCTTCTGTTGCCAGCGCTTTATCAATACTTTCCGGCGTAATAGCCAGCTTACCACTGGCATCTGCCAGCCAGGATAAGGCTTCTTTCAGCAAATCGTCGCGGTTATTTGGCAGGCTCATGTCGTACATCGTGAAGTTATACGACACCAGCGCGGGGGGCGCGGGGCGATTTGGGTCAATACTTTGTTGCCATAAAGAGCGAGCCTGAAGCGCTGGCAGGCTACCACTCTGAGTCAGAGCAATACGCGGGATAAATGCTGTGAAGCCACTCTGCTGAGTGTTTTCAGTTAAAGACCCCGTATTGATTGAGAGACGAACTTCAATGCGGTCGCTGGGACGCTGAGGTGTCTGAAGAATTTGCCATTTCAGGCCATTAGGCAGTTTTCCTTCCTGCCATGCGGGATCGGGCTGTAGTGCATCCGCCTGCGCAAAACCAGTGGCTGTTATCATTAACAACCCACTGGCTAAAAGTCGAATTCTGGTGCCCTGCATGTATACCCCTGCTCAACATTCCTGGTAAAAAACACTGATGGCCTTCGCCATCCAGACATAACGTTCAGGCATGTTGCTTAGACAGCGAAAAAGGCCAAACGTCACGCAATAATGTGAAATTAAAAGCCAATTATGCGCAAGAGCCCGCGGCAAGGGCAAGTCACCGCGGGGAATTAAGCCTGTCAGGAGGAGATTTTTTGTTTTTTGACCTCTGTTACCGTACCTGAGAGCACATCAGCAAGCTGTTTTTTATCCAATTCATTCACGCGTTTGGCAACAAAAATGGTTGCCACACCGTTACCGACCAGGTTGGTCAGCGCCCTCGCCTCCGACATAAAACGGTCAATCCCCAGAATTAATGCCAACCCTGCAACCGGTAAATGGCCAACCGCGGAAATAGTGGCAGCCAGAACGATAAAACCACTACCTGTTACGCCAGCGGCCCCTTTGGATGAAAGCAACAACACCACCAGTAACGTAACCTGATGCATAATATCCATATGGCTGTTTGTTGCCTGGGCGATAAATACCGCCGCCATTGTCAGGTAAATAGCGGTTCCATCCAGGTTGAAGGAGTAACCGGTAGGAATAACCAGGCCGACAACAGACTTGCGGCATCCCAGTTTTTCCATTTTATCCAGCATACGTGGCAATGCGGACTCAGACGATGACGTTCCCAGAACAATCAACAATTCTTCTTTAATATATCGAATAAATTTAAAGATGCTGAACCCGGTGTAGCGGGCAATACTTCCCAGCACCAGAAAAACAAACAGCAGGCAAGTGATATAAAAACAGAGAATCAACTGCCCTAATTGCAGTAGTGACCCCACGCCATATTTGCCAATAGTAAATGCCATTGCACCAAATGCGCCCACAGGAGCCAGACGCATAATCATATTGATAATGCCAAAAATCACGCCTGAGAAGCTTTCAATTACATTAAAAATCAACTGACCTTTTTGCCCCAGCCGGTGCAAAGCAAAACCAAACAGCACAGAAAATAACAACACCTGTAAAATATTGCCGCTGGCAAATGCGCCAATCACACTGTGAGGGATAACATCCAGCAAGAAAGGAACCACTCCGGTTTTTTCCGCCTGCTGGGTCCAGGCCGCGACAGCACTGGCATCAAGCGTAGCCGGGTCAACATTCATACCGGCACCAGGCTGCAATATATTCACCACCACCAGACCAATGATTAATGCAACGGTGCTCACCACTTCAAAATAGAGCAAAGCCACAGCGCCAGTACGGCCTACAGACTTCATGCTTTCCATCCCGGCGATTCCCGTTACCACAGTACAAAAAATAACTGGGGCGATGACCATTTTGATTAATTTAACAAAAGCGTCACCAAAAGGTTTCATCTGCGCACCCAGCTCGGGCCAGAAATGCCCCAGAATAACCCCGACGGCTATTGCGGCCAGAACCTGAAAATAGAGGCTTTTAAACAACGAAGTTTTCATAAGGTGTCCTTGAAATATAATCCGCCAGAGGGATGGAAAACCGACGAGGGAAATTAACACCAGAGAAACATTTTAAAAACTAATGCGCATCACACATTCAACAAGACAAGGGCCGAAACGCAATAACAATAGTTACATAAGGGCCTGTTGCACATTTCTGGCAGTAACCAAACATTCAGGCACAGTAAAAATTAAAGCCCAAGGAAAGGAATTATTGGCGAGAATAGTCTGACTGCCGGAATAACCGGCAGAATGGTCAAACGGACTGAATATAATTAGCGGGCGTCGTTAGCCGCCAGATAGTCACGGGAAAATACTTCTGGGGTAACGGCTTTACCAAACAGGTACCCTTGCCCCACCGCAACGCCTGCGTCTTCCAGCCACTGACGCTGTATTTCCGTTTCCACGCCTTCAGCTACGATTTTTAACCCCAATGTCTTCGCCAGGGAAAGGATAACGGACACCATATTGCTGTCATCAGGCAAGCTACTCACAAATCCTTTATCAATCTTCAGGATATCAATCGGTACAGCTTTAATATGGTGTAAGTGATTCAGGCTGGCATAGCCCATACCAAAATCATCCAACGCAATCTGGAGCCCTGCATCATGAAGAGGCCGCAGAATATTGACTGCTTCTTGCGGGTCATCAATACGGCGGCTTTCTGTTATCTCAAGAATCAGGGTACCAGGCTGAATTTTGTAGTGGCGCAGCAAAGACAGCATATTGGGGATCATATTACTGTCGAGTAACTGCAGCGCCGAAAGGTTCACACTTAATGGCAAACTAATCCCACGGTTTTGCCATTGAGCAAGCAGTGCCAGTGATTCTTCCATTACCCAGCGCCCAACTTTCACCATCAAACCACAGGCTTCAATGCGCTCAATCAGGCCTTCGGGCAAATCCCAGCTCCCATCAGGCTGGCGAACCCGCAGCAAGACTTCTGCACTCAGTACAGCCCCGGTGCGCATATCAACCTGGGGTTGCAACCAAATAGCAAACTGCCGGTTTTCCATGGCATTGAGAATATCGTTTTCCTCGGTAAGGCGCTGTAACGCAATTGCATGCTGGCCTGGTTCGTAGAACTCTACCTGGTTTTTCCCGGCACGGCGTGCACTTTGGCTGGCAGACAACGCCCGTTGGTAAAATAACTGCGCGTCATGCTCACCTTCTTTTTGCATGGCAATACCAATACTGGCTGAAGGGCGTAACTGTAATGGGCCAAGGTTGAGGGTATCATTCAACGCATTCAGCACCTGGTTGCTTAACGTCATCGCAACCCAGGGCTTATCCACACCCTGAACCAGAGCGACAAAATCTGTGGCATTAATTTGCGCCAGAAAAGCGTGTTGCCCCAGCGCACTGCGAAGTTTATTCACCAACATAAGCAACAACATTTCCCGCTGCGCCTCATGCAACACGCCATCGGAGTCCTGCAGTGTTTGGCAGGAAACAGCCAGAATAAAGCATGGGCGAGGGTCGCTCATCTCATTTTCCAGTAGCGCCAGGAAGAGGTCTTTATTAGGTAATTCACTTACCGGGAAACGTGTACTGAGCCGGTTCATATGCTCGTGAAGCTGTACTATTCTGTTTTGATTACGGTTATAGGTTTTAACCAACAAACCGATTTCATCGTCAAGATGTCGTGTTGGCACGGGCAGTTGGTGCTCAATAGATTCAGATTCAGCAGCAGAAGCCAATGAACTGGCAATATCCCGTAGCGGGTGCACAACCAGTCGATTGATACACCAGGTTACAGCGACAGACAGCATTAACGACAAGAGCAAAAAGGTAGTCACCAGTGTTGAAATAACACTGATGATGTAACGATACATTCGCCAGGCATCAGACTGTATCACCAGATAAGCCAGGGGTTGTGGGTTGGCCGGGCGCTCCAGTGAATAAAGTGGGAGCGAAATTTGTGCTGGCAACTCAAAGACACGGGTAATCCAAAGGGGGACGCTTTTTTCCGGTTGAAATACTACCCGTAATGCCTGAAAGCGGTTAGGCAATACCACATCTGCTCGGCTAATAATGCCAGATGGCGTTATATGTTTAAGAATTGACTCAGCTTCTGGAATATCTGCTCTGAGAATAGCCTCTGACAATGGCTGGCGCACGGACCTGGCAATATTTTCCATTTGCATAACGGTATCATGCCGGTGCTGCTGCACCAGATGGAACAGTAAGACAAGCGTAAAAACAGCAATAAAAAATATGGAGACAGAGGCCACCATCGCCATTTGTTTTATTGTTAATGACCGGCTAACTCGCAAATTCACGCTTTATTTTTCCCACCTGATTATTCTCATTTAGCTTGCAGATTATACTGCATTGTTGTGACTTTTAATTACTCATTGGTGGATGATTTAGGGGTATTCGGTGAGTTTGAGTCTGAAAAGTGGTGGGGATGGGGTGGTTGGTTCTGTTCACTTTGCGCTGATGTCAGTGTGGTGACACTTTGCACTGATGCCGGTTTGGTGAAAGTTCCGTTCACTTTGCACTGATGTTGGTTTGGTGAAAGTTCCGTTCACTTTGCACTGATGCCGGTTCGGTGAAAGTTCCGTTCACCTGAAGTGATGTGCTCAATGTGGTTTCACAGCCGGTGAACGTGTTAAGGGGCCCGCCCCTTAACAATCCGGTTTTTCGCGGGCAACCGGTGCTGCGCACTGCGTTCACCTCCGGGCAGTCAGCCTGCGGCCGGCTCGACTCGGCATCCATGCCTCGGTTCGCCTTATTCCGCCGTCCGGGCGGAATAACCTTGTCTTCCTTTCTGCGGTTCACCGGTCTTACGCGACTCAGCCAGCGCTGCAGGTGCGGGAATGCTTGTGCTGTTCGGTGTGGCTGTGAGTAAGTCATTCGATATGTTTTCTTTGTGTTTTGCTGGAACTTACAGGCACAGGTTTTAGTTTCGTGGCAACCCGTTAGCCAGCGCTGTGAATAGCGAATTTTTTGTGTGGTTCTGTGTGGCTGACACGGCGCGCAACATGCGCTGTGCTGACAAATACATGACAGGCAGCCCCTGCACTGCAAAAATACCCCATCGCCTGCGCTAAATAATTCGTGTTGCAGCAAGGCGGCAACGAAGCAAGTCCCCGGGAGCTTACACTAGTAAGTGACCGGGGCGCGCTGAGGCGGCCAACACCGCTGCAGCGCAAAAATACCCCACCGCCTGCGCTAAATAATTCGTGTTGCAGCAAAGCGGCAACGAAGCAAGTCCCCGGGAGCTTACACTAGTAAGTGACCGGGGCGCGCTGAGGCGGCCAACACCGCTGCAGCGCGAATTATGACGCGCAGTGGCGCGCAGATTACCAGTCAGCATATGGCACTAAAGCCTGCGGCGGCATATTCATATCGCCTTGCCACCCGGCCAGTGAGTAACGTGCAAAGAGCATGGCGTGGCTTGGGGTGTAATCTTTCGCTTCCTGAATGTCGACACCTAGCCCCAGTGACCAGTGAGAGGTCAGGCGACGCTCTACAACCGCCCGGGCGGTGTACCCGATGCCGTTACTGCTGCCACCACTGATATCGTCATATTTATCGGCATAATTATCGGGGATCAGGCCGCTGATGGGGTAGCGCCGTTGGGAATTAGACTGTGAATGGGACCAGGAGACTGAACCACCCAGTTCCCAGGACCAGTTTTCAGTACGCTGGCGCCAGGTAACTGGCAGGGCAAAAGACACATATTTTTGAGGACTGTAGTAGCCGCCCTGGCCCAGGGTGTAAGCACTGAGGTCTTTATCGTAATGCCAGAGCATGTTGGTGAGGCCAACTGTGACCCGGCGATTATCTTCATTGATAAGTTTGTAGTAATAGCCTGTCATCCAGCGAACTCGCCAGTTATCTGCGACATTTTTACCCGTGAGCTGGTCTGTGCTCAGGCTGGACCAGACACCGTTCGCTTCCCCCTGGTCGTAGCTCAGGCTAACGCCGCCGCCATTAGCACGCACACCGCCCCAAGTGACGCCGGTATTTGGGTCTTTTTGCCCGGCAAATGCCAGCAAAGAGCTGGATATCGGACGCCGGTGCGCATCTACTGTATAGCCAATTACGCCTACTTTATTGCTGTAACTCAGGCTCCCAACCACATCCACTACAGGGAAGCCCATTGGCGTTGTCCCCAGATCCATCGCCCAGGTATCGTTACGCCAGCCAACAGCCACACTGACACCGGTAGCTGTTTGGTTACGGCTACCATGGCAAGGCAGCAGGCTGTCTGCATAACTCAGAGTAGAATCATTACTGCGGGTATCACAAGTCCCCCAGCGCGGGTCATAGTTACCATTTTCATCCGTCTGGAAACTACCGGCATCCATATGGACCATATCGGTACGGAACAGCATCCGCCCGTCAGATAAGGGCGCATCCACTTGCAACATCGTGGTGTGTGCCGTCAGGTCTGAATACCCGGGCGTACCACTGGAACCCCAATAGTCATAATCCAGCGAAACATTCACATCCTGCTGGCGATAAAGGTCCGCCGCGTCACTGCGTACACCACGCTTGAGCCAGTCATCACTGGCATTGTTGCGAGTGAGCCGGGTGAAAGTGTCGTTATCCTCAGGCCGGGCTGGCGTTATATCCGCCGCCACCATCGCATCACCCCAGGTATCAAGGGCCTGGTCAGGCTCACCATTTTTTGCCTGAGCACGCGCAGCATCACGCAGCACCAGGGCACTGTCTATCGAAGGCGGCAGGGATTTTGCTTCTGGGATGATTTTTTGCCACAGTGCGCGGGCTTTCGCCGTTTCATCCGTCGCATCCAGCGCTCCAGCCAGGCGGCGCTGGGTATTTAAAGATAACGGTGCCGTTTGTTTCGCTTGCTCTACAGCAGTAATTTGTTGATGTGCCGCTGTTTTCTCACCTTCACTGATAAACAACTCTGCCAGGCCAAGGCGGACATCCAGGTTATCTGGCTCTTGCTGAATAAGGCTTTCATAGCGGCGTTGCGCTTCTGCTTTGTCTCCTCTGGCTGCCGCCCATTCGGCCAGAGTCAAAGAAATTTGGGGTGAAGGTGTTTGCTGTTCAAGTAGGGCTACCGCCTGTTTTTCCTGGCCGTTATCCCGCAGGCGATTAGCATCCGCCATCACTTTATTGGTATTCAGCCTGTCTGCCAGTTCGTGGATATTGTCTGTCCACTGGCTACGGGGCAGCGTATCAAGGTGAGCCAGTGCCGCGTTATCCTGGTTGTTGGCAGACAAGTAAAGCCCCATGGCATAAACCTGCTCCGGGTCACTTGGGTGGCGGCGAGCAAGGTTACGAAACAGGGTATCAGCTTCTTCGTGCTGGCCTGCCGCATACAAGTCTTTCGCCAGGCGGTAAGTTACCCAGACACTTTCAGGGTCCATTGCCAGGCGCTGGCGCTGGAGTTCCGCCGCCTGGTTCCATTGGCCTTGTTCTTCAAATGCCTGAGCACGGCCAGCCAGTTGTTCATCGCGCAGGCTACGTTCAATGTCATCCACACTACGGCGTTGTGCCGCTGACAGGCTATTGAGAAAGGCACTGGCTTTTTCTGGCGACTGGCGGCGGTAGATATTTGCCAGGCCGCGCACCGCGTTACTGTTTCCTCTGTCCATACGTAACGCCTGCTGATAATAGCGTTCCGCCAGGGCATCATCTTTACGGGCAGCAGCAACATCCCCCAACCCCAGCACAGCATAACTGTCTGTATTGTCGGTATTACGGGCTTGCTGGTATTTACGCTGCGCCAGGTCGGTGTTCTGCGCCTTAAGGGCGTCATCCCCTTGCTGAATCAACAACCAATAGCGGTTCATAGAGAGCAACCCTTTCCAACGGTCACTATTTGGCCCATCGGGCTCCAAACGCAGCGCCTTTTCGAAAGATTGTACCGCTCTTGCCCGGTTGCCTTTTTGCGACCAGGCTTCGCCCAGGGCTCCCATTACTTCGCCATCAGATTGTGGCTGCGCTGCGGCTTTCTGTAGTGCAGGCAATGCTTTCGCCGCATCGCCACTGTTCACTGCAGCCAGCGCATTAGCTCGCTGGCGAAAAGCTGGGTCTGCCAGTTTTTGCTGCATATCCGCCAGTTGGCTGCGTGCTTTATCGGCGTTATCACCATCAGTAAAAATGGAAAGGTAACGTTGTAGTGCTTGCACGGTACTGTTCGATGGGGGAAGTGACGATATCTGGTCGTACCAAAGGCCTGAAGCTTCACTTCGCCCATCCCGTGAGCGAGCCATCTGCTCCAGCACTTTGAAGCCTTCTTCACGGCGGCCATTGGCGAGTAACAGTTGCGCCAGCTTGCTACGCAGTTGGGTGCTGGGATACTGCTGATTAAGTGCACTTAGCGCTTTGATAGCCTGGTTACGTTGCGCTGGGTCACTAGAGACGACACTCCAGTATTCCACGGCCATATCGCCTTGTGGTGGGTGGCCATTAAACAGTTTTTTATAGGCGGCAATGGCTTCACTGGTTTTTCCAGCCACTGCCAACAACCGGGCTTCTTGCAATTGCTGACGCCCTACACTCCCGGCCAATGTCATGCTATTCACGGCCTGATAATACACATCAGAACCTGGTGATAATTTTTCCAGCCTGTCCAGATCTTTTTTTGCCGCTGCGCTGTCGCCCCGGCGCAATTCATAGCGCATTTTCGCCGCAATAACTTGTGGGTCGTCGGGGGCGATAAGTTCAAGGCGGTAAAGTGACTGGCGGACCAGTTCATCACGGTTTGTCGCTTCGCCAATTCGTACTTGTTCCAACAGTTGCTGTTGTGCAGATACCGCCGCCTGAACCTGAAAGGTCAACGCCATCCCTAAAGACAGCGCAAGAAAATTTAGTGAGAAGTTGCGCATAACCGCCCCCAAACAGGTGATAACTCACCTTGCGAAGTAAACCGGAAACGGTGCTGATCCCATCCCTGACCGAACAGCGTCAGCACATAACTATAATAAGCATCCGCGCCTGGAAATGCGGATACAGTCCGCTGGCGCTGTACATCCTGAGCATCGCCAGACAGAAATGGCAGCAACGCCGCCGAAAAACCGACAGGCCCATTGCCCGAAGGCTTGCCTGTACGGGTATTAATACTTTCTGGGGGTAACGCGCGCTGTTTCATGATGTCAGCGACGGGCGAGAAATGGGCGAGCAACTTTTGTTTCCTTGGGTCTTCATCGCTCATCATACCTACCCACAGATAAACCCGAATCGCGTTATATTCGCTGTTTTCCTTTGGTTCACCAACGGGTTGCCACCCTTTATCTACCACCCAGTCAACCCAGTCTGGAGCGATACCTGCTGGTGAGCTTCCTTGTAAAAAAGACACCATGCTGGCGCTCATCGAACGCCATGGTTCGCCATAACGGGCGAAGCGTTGAATCACTTGCGGCGGAAGATAACTGGGGTTAAGTCGCCAGCGATTATCACTGGTAAAACCATCGTTCCCGGGTAATAACAGAAAACCAAAACCGGGCAGCCAGGCGACCTCGTCATCGGCAATGCGACGCAACAAAGCTCTTCCCATTGCCGAAAACCTGGGTTGTTTCCAGAGACGTCCCGCTTCAAGTAATGCCCAGGCTATCCAGAGGTCAGCGTCAGACGCTGCATTACGGTCCAGAACGCCCCAACTACCATCCTCTTTTTTGCCCCATAGCCAGGCCGGTAAACGGCGCGTTAATGCACCGTCAGAGAGGTTATTTTGTGTCCAGTTAAGTACCTGGCTAAAAGTCGCGTGATCATTAGCAACCAGAGCAAAGAAAAGTGCATAACTTTGCCCCTCAGAAGTGGTAATTTTCCGGGCATCACTGGGATCCACAACGCGCCCATCAGCACGAATGTAGTCTTGTTTAAATTGCTCCCAGGCTGGCCACTCACAGGCCGCATAAAGCGGCCTGCAGATGAACAATACACTGGCCATCAATAATCCCAAGAATGGCCTGGTGAACATTATTCGTTATCCGGTTCCAGGCGTTTACGGCTCATAATGCGCAGCAAGCGCCACAATACCCAACCGAGTAACAACACACTGATTGCGGCAAAGATAGCCAACAGGATCGGGTGGTTCGACAGCGCAAACCAAATGCGTTCAAACCAGGGTAAATGGCCAACATAATAGACATCGCCCACACGCAGGCTGTTCACCCCAGATTCACGAATCACGGCAACAGAGCCAAACATTGCCCCACGTTTGCCACTGTCATTCAACGCGTTATTAAGAAGCGTGTAACCGCGTGGGCCATCGGCCAGCATTGCTACCACGCTACGCTGTTTGTTAAATGGTGATTCAAACCCAATAATGGCAGCCATCGGCCCCGGCGACGAAATATCGGTTTTAACACCAGCCGCACGGTCATCTTCATTATAAATGAAGCCATCCCGGCTATTACGCCGCGGTGTTTTCACCCAGCTTTGGGTGGCTTTGACCAGCAAATCGACCTGCTTATCGTTATTGAATTTATCCGGCAAATGGCCAATCAGCAGAATATCAGCATCTGCCTTACTCAGGGTGTTGGCATCATCAGTCAGGCTCACATTCACTGCGGGCAACCCGGTTTGCGCACCAACTGTACCCAGTGCATCCAACAATGTAGTGACCTGTTCCGGTGTTGGCTTAGCAGGAACAAACACCAGGGTTTGCGAGAGGTCAGCCATACGGCTGAACGGGAAGCTGGCATTAGCAAATGCTCGTAAATCTGGCATCGCAAGAAAATGGTAGTAGTGGGAGAAATCGATGGTGGAGTCATCATCGATAACCACGCTGTTACGCACTGGCTGGAAGGTAATACAGTTTTCAACTGACCCGCCAGGAATAGGGTTCATGTACTGGAAGTCAAACCGCAACTGGTTAGTCGCCCCCAGTTTTAACGCCGGAATAGAGACATCTTGCGAACGGTCCAATAACCCCTGAACAACGGGCAAACGCAGCAGCAACTTACCGCTCTTATCTTTTGGCTCAAGGTTAAAGGCCTGCAGGAACTGGTTATTCAGGCTGATATCCATCCGTGAGCTGTCCTGCATGGGTGGTGCGGTATAACGATATTTCAGATCCATATCAATACCGGTACTACGCAACAAGTAAAGATCAGGCGGCAGGTTGAGATTAACTGTTACCGGCCCAGGCTCAATGCCAGTCGATTGCAGTTGCTCATCGTAGCTTTTCAGTTCACCAAATGTGACCGGGCTGTCAGTGCGCACCCAGTTAGGCGCGTCATAGGGTTTGCGCGGTAGCAGCGGGGTTACGCCATCAACCACAACATGTTCGCCACGGAACAAGAGATTCCCCTGAGCAATACCTTTCGCCGCCAGCAATAAGTCTTTATCGTCGCGGCCAAACACCACCAGCAGTTTGACATAAGGGTTATCTGGGTGATTGATCATTTCAATCACTGGCGCATTCACTGGCGGGTGATCTTTCAGGAAATCCGGCCGGTCTTTATTGGTGGCAAACACAATCGCGTTTCTGTCAGGCAATGTGTTATACAGCACCGGGAAGTTATTTCCCCGCCAGGCTGCACGTGTACCAAACCAACTGGCGATAATCCCGGCGGCCTGCTGTTGGGCAATATCCGGCGTATGGGCAAATACCATTGGCAAGTTCAGAGGGCGGCTATCCCGCGGGTCAAAGAACGGCACGGGGAAATGTGACAGATCGTTTTGCACAGCCAATTTTTGGAACGTCAGATCAAGATAGCTGCTTCTGGCAACATCCAGCCACAAGGTGGTATTCGCCGGGTTTTCACACACATCACGGTAATGACCAATGAACTCAAGACGTACCCGGTTAAAATCGGTGATAAACAACGGGTCGACGGGCACAACAGCCTGGGTCTTTTTACCAAGCTGCTCTTTCGTGATGGGTAAAACATCCATCAGTTCATCATTCAGGTACACCTTAACCTGTGACTGAACCGGAATCAGCGACGGTGATGGCGTGTACTCAAGGTGTAACATCGCCTTGTTCACCACTTCGTCACTGCGCATACCAAATTCGACAGAGCCATCAGGGCTGACGCCACGGAGCACCATGCTGCCCGGCGGCGGTGCAATACGCGCAAAATCCAGTTTGACGTCTCTCGTTGGTGCATTAATTGCGACAACCGGTGCGCCTGCATGGTCAACACCAGGCTCAACTACACCCACTGTTTCCGGCTGGCCGGCATTATCCATTACTGCCGGAGTGTTACCTTCAATACCAGCCTGAACAGGCGTTTCACCAGGAGCCGCCTGTGCGGTGAACCCGGGTAACATCCCTATTCCGACGGCCACTGCATACAGCCACGATAGTTTTCTTTTCATCGCATTGTCATCATTGTTGAGCCAGCAGAGTCCTGACGCGCGTCCTCATTTATCGCGTCGGGGCGACGTGGAATAAACGACACAATCCAGTCAACCAGCGTAGTTACAGAACGAAATACCACCTTCATCCCTGACGGAGTAAACTCCGCCAAATGCCTGTACCCGCGAAACCCTAGTTTGAGGATGTCCAGCAAGCTTTCCATCGGTTTGTCCTGAGGAAAACTATCTTGCCAGAGGGCCCAGGTATCAGCGCGGGCAAATGTGCATTGAATAAAATCGATATGTTGTTGTGTTGTCAGGTCGCTGAGCTGTATCCCCAGCTCCTGACCATTCACCCGCACTACCCGAGCCGGGAAGAAAAACTCCTGGTCTCCACGGTTAAGTAACAGGTTCACTTTTTGGTCTTTCAAAAACGCAGCTGTTCCTTGCAGGTGAATACCTAACCCACCGCCAGAATAATCGCGTACAGTACAGGAAAATAAATGCCCGTCATCCCGGGCAATAGCCGCGGGCATGGCAATTTCAACACGATGCGCCCGGCGAATCTGCTTACTTTCAACCGATACGGCTACCGCTCCGCCCAAAATAATCAGGTTATAGAAAACCCAGGCCAGGCTGACCACCACGGTCAGTACCTCATGGTCCGGGCCATAGAACATACGCCATATCCCGACAGCCACCCCCAGCAAGTTAACCATCACTAACCAGAGATAAGGCCGGGTAATTACCCAGTCCACATATTCTTCTTCCACCAAACCACCTTTAGCGGTGACGTTGAACTTCCCTTTATGCGGGTTAATCAATGCCACCACCGTTGGTGGCGCAATATACCAGGCCAGAACGGTTTCATAGATTTCGCTCCAGAAAGAATGGCGATATTTCCCCTGGATACGCGAGTTAGTCAGGCTGGCATGCACCATGTGGGGCAGAACAAAAAGTGCAATCATTAACGCTGGCGCAAAAATGATGTAAGCATGGAATAGCAGGAATGCCAGCGGTGCCGTAAGGAAGATTAACCGGGGGATACCCGATAAAAAGTGCAACATGGCATTGGCATAACATAACCGTTGCGCCAATTTCAGGCCTTTACCGAACAACGGGTTATCCATACGGAAGATTTGAATCATTCCCCGAGCCCAACGAATACGTTGCCCGATATGCGCCGATAAACTTTCAGTTGCCAGGCCTGCTGCCTGAGGTATACGCATATAAGCGGAGGTATAACCCCGGCGGTGCAGGCGCAATGAGGTGTGGGCATCTTCCGTTACTGTTTCAACAGCAATGCCACCTATTTCATCCAGTGGCCCACGGCGGATCACCGCACAGGAACCACAGAAGAACGTCGCGTCCCACATATCGTTACCATCCTGCACCAACCCGTAAAACAACGTGCCTTCATTTGGCGTTTTACGGAAACGGCCCAGGTTACGTTCAAACGGATCAGGCGAGAAGAAATGGTGCGGGGTCTGCATCATGGCGAGTTTTTTGTCTTTAAAGAACCAGCCAACGGTTAGCTGCAGGAAAGAACGGGTCGGTACGTGGTCACAGTCAAAAATTGCCACAAAGTCGCCTTTGGCATACTTCAGTGCATTGTTGATGTTCCCGGCTTTAGCATGCTCATGTGATGTGCGGGCAATGTACCTTACACCCACTTTCTGAGCAAAGGCCCGGAATGATTCCCGCCCGCCATCATCCAGAATCCAAATATTGAGTTTATCTTTCGGCCAGTCTATGCCCAGGGCGGCATAAATCGTGCCTTCCACTACGTTTAAGTCTTCGTTATAGGTGGGGACAAAAATATCCACCACCGGCCACTGGCTTTCATCTTCCGGTAACGGAACGGGGTGGCGATTAAGCGGCCAGGCTACCTGGAAATACCCCATTACCAGCACTACCCAGGCATAGGTTTCGGCAAACAACAAAATCAGGCCGAACATCAGGCTTAACGGATCGTTCCAGTTAAGTGTTGAGGTATAACGCCACCAGATGTACCGGCACGAAACCGTTAATGAAAGCACAATCAGCATCAGTGATGGGAAACGGCCCGGAATACGCCTTACCACTAAAGCAATACCCCAGAGCAATAACAAAAAGACAAACTGGGCCTCTGGGGTAAAGGGCTGGGTGATACACATAATAGACAGCGCCAGAGACAATACGACCACCACGCCCAGCACAATGCGACGGATACGCGGAGAAATATACTTTAACTCATGCCGCTGAGATTGAGCTTCAGTTCTGGCCTTTACTCGGTTGGGTAATGCCGTTAGCCAGTCATGATAGTCTTTGCGCCAGGCAGCGGCCCGCCCCAGGTATTTCTGAACAACTTTCCCTGACAAGTGCCTTGGCAAAAACACCACCAACCAACACCCCTGAATTAGGATACGGATAACATCCAGTGGGCCGGGCTTATCTGGGTTAATGTGTGGGAACCAGTGACGAAAATTGCTGCGCACCGCTTGCCAGTTGGCATTTTCCAACGGTAAAAAAAACCACGCCAGGCTCAACCAGCAACATCCCAAAAAAGCACTGAAAGGTGATGAGCGATGTAAGCGATAATGGCGATACTGGGCGCTCAGGGCTCCTGCCACAGGCGTGGTCAATACGCAGCGTAACAGGCGGCTCATCAGGCGCTCCCGGAAAAATTCAGCAGGCACCAGTTCGCCAGGGTGTTTAACTCTTCGGTGATAAGTGCTTCCTGGCGGTATTCGCCCACCGGCTGTTTAGCCCCCAGTGTTTCCCCCATGGCTTCGTCACGGTGTAACACCATCGGGACCAGTGCCAACTGGCTTTTCAGCCACATCTGCCAAATGTCATCCTGTATCTGGCTGGCAACCAGTAAGTTGTTCACCAAAATATGCGAACCATCAGGCACTGCCTGCTGGTGCAGCCGCACATGGCAGTTCATTTCGGGGTTAACAACAACGAGGTGGTGATCAACACGCGCAGTCAGCGCCTGAGTGAATGGCGTATCAGTAGCCGGTAAATCGAGCAAAACCCAGCGCCAATCGTTCTGGCTTACCAGGCTGTCAATAATCTGCCCGGCAGCCTGCGCATAAGCCGGATGCGCGAACAGTTGTTGTTGTTCTTCACGTGATAATTGCCCAAACGGCAAAATATCCAAATGGGAAGTGTAACGCCAGGCCGTTTTTGTCCACGCGCTTTTTTCCAATAAAGCACGAGCCCAACCTTCTGGACGGGTAAATTCCACATTAAAAAACAGGCGCAGCATATTGTCCGGTGAACAATCGATCACCAGTACAGATTCTTCAAGTTGTTGTAACGCCCACGCAAGCCCTGTAGTCACAGAGGTTGTACCGACGCCACCACGCAAACCTTGTAAGCCAATAATGGCCATCAAACACTCCCGGTTTGTTTCGCTAATTCCGCAAGCAAAGGCCAGCGCTTGATTGCTGCTGCTAAACGTTCCTTTTGGGATATATCAGCGTAATCGAATTCAGGTAATGAAAAAGTTTTACATAACGACTGAATATCATTTTGAAACGCATTAACCTGATACTTTTCTTCTGCCTCACGGCCTTGTTTGCCTGGACACACTTTTTGTATTCCCCAATTGAATGTTCTGGAAAACGTGTTAGGTAATGACCACAGAGAGACATTGAATTACAATGCTAAATCTGATGCCATTTATTTTCAATGTTAGGTTTATTTTCAGGCCTGCGCTAGTACACTCTGAAGGTAGCCACTTCGATTCAAGAGAGACGCCATGGAATCAATATTTTCATTTGGCATACATGCACTTTGGGATGAGTTGCAACAAATGACCACGGGTGGAATCTGGTGGGTAAATACTGATCAAGCAGAAGATGCGCAACTTCTTGCCAATAGCACCCTTGCTGCGCAAAGCGATCAAGCTCTTGCGGCCGTTATCACTATGGGTGAAAACGCGTCGTCAGTTATTGAATTGGATCAACATCACGGTCCTGAAAGAATTCAATTATTCAATATGCCAGAAAATAAGAATAGTCTATACTCATTATCTTCTGATCTGCTTTGTTCGATTACCCCTGATAACTACTTATTCATTTTCCTTGTGAAAGAAGGTTTTTGGCGAAGTATTTCTGGCGATGCTATTAAGCAATGGCTTTCCAATATGAAACGCTGGGTAAAAACCAATAATTGCACAATCCTTATCATTAACCCAGACAATAATTCAGATAAAGCCACTTCGTTACTTTCCAATCAACATCAAAGCCTTTCAGGAATAGCATCTGTTCGCCAGGAGCAAGGAGAATATATTCTTGATGTCACTTTTTGGCTAAACAAGATGGGTGTGAGCGCCAGGCAACGTATTGCGCTGAATAAAGGCGAGCGTGGCTGGTCAGTGAAACTCACAGAAAAACATGAGCCACAGCAGCGCAGTGATGAGCGCCAGATTCTGAGCCATAGCGCAGTTTTAGAAGGTGCGCCCATATTATCCGAATACTGGTCACTGTTTGCAGACAACGAAGCGGTATTCACCGAAGCCCGTCAGCACCATGCTGCTACTGCTATCTTTGCTCTGGAAAACAACCAGCAAATTGATCACCTGGCGAACTGTATTCATACCTTGCGCAAACAACGTGGCAGTGTAATGAAACTCGTTGTTCGTGAAACCCGGCCAGGTTTGCGTGCCACCGATGAACGCTTATTAATGGCCTGTGGCGCGAATATAATCGTGCCTTACAATGCGCCGCTTTCCCGCTGCCTGAATATGATAGAAAGTGTTCAGGGGCAGTTTTTCACCCGCGATGTACCCGATGACATTTCGTTACTAACAGCAAGCCTGCGCCCGCTGAACCTGCGTGGCTTTCAACCATGGGATAAATTCTGTGACGCAGTAAAATCCGCCCTGAATAACCCAATGGCACCGAAAGACAGCAAAGGGGTGTTGGTTGCCCTGCGCCCAGTTCCAGGGTTGCGGGTTGAGCAGTTGTTAACTTTGTGCAAAACAAACCGCATGGGCGATTTTGTGACTCTGGGAAACAACCGGCTAATGTTGTTTTTATCCTATTGCCGTATCAACGATCTGGAAGTTGCCTTGCGACATATTTTCCCGTTACCTGTTGGCGATATTATCTCTAACCGTGTGGTTTGGTTTGAAGATAACGATATTGCCGCAGAAATGACGCAAATGCGGACTATCCCTGAAACTGACTGGCAAACACCAATTTCACCTCAGGACAACGACCCACTGCCTGTTAATGCAGAACACTCTGGCCGTGTATGGCGGCGGGTTCCTGTGCCATTGACCCTGTTGCAACCCAATGCGGAGGGGCAGAACCCGTGATGAGTCTCGCCGATATTCTTCAATTAATTGTACTGTGCGCCATCATCTTTCTCCCTTTGGGCTATAGTGCCAGGCGCTGGTTACCTGTTCTTCATTTACGCGTGCGCCAGATTATTGGTAAACCGCGTTACGTAAAACCCGCTGGGGTCTTACGCCGTAATGCATCTGTCAGGGCAGACAAACATGACAAATAAAATACCATCGTCCCCTTTTTCATCTTACTGGCAAGCATGGCGAGGGCCGGGTGCCTGGAATTTCTATTTTTTAGTCAAATTCGGTTTGTTATGGGCGGGCTACCTTAATTTCCACGAACTAAAAAACCTGGCATTCCTTGTTTTTCTATTGCTTCCCATTAAATCTGAACGCCTGCACCGTATTCGCCAGTGGGTTGCCATTCCTATTGGGTTTGGTTTGTTCTGGCATGATACCTGGCTACCAGGCCCGGATAGTATTCTTAGCCAGGGCTCACAACTGGCAGGGTTCAGTACCGATTATATTTTGGATCTGGTGACACGCTTTATTAACTGGGATATGGTCGGCGCGATTTTTGTGTTGTTTGTTGGCTGGCTTTTCCTCTCCCAGTGGGTTCGCGTCACTGTGTTTGTGGTACTGGCGATGGTGTGGCTGAATGTGCTGAATATTGCCGGCCCTGCTATTTCATTATTACCGGCAACAACAGCGAATACCGCCGCAGCGCCTTCTGCTTCAGGCTCTGCCAGTGCCGCAGCTTCCGGCGCGCCAATATTAAATGGCGAGATTCCGGCACAAACGGCACCAGCCAACTCTGCCAATATCAACGAATGGCTCAGCACGTTTTATAGCAGTGAATCAAAGCGGAAAACACCATTCCCGGAATCGTTGCCAGAAGACGCCGAACCTTTCCAGGTGTTAATCATCAATATTTGTTCTCTGGCATGGTCAGATATTGAAGAGACAGGGCTTACTTCCCATCCGTTGTGGTCGCATTTCGATATCCTGTTTAAAAACTTTAATTCTGCTACTTCATACAGTGGGCCAGCCGCAATTCGTCTATTACGCGCCAGTTGCGGGCAGAGTTCCCATAAGAATCTGTACCAGCCAGCAGGTGAACAATGCTACTTGTTTGATAACCTGGCGAAACTGGGTTTCCCAATGCACCTGATGCTTGACCACAATGGTCAATTTGGCGATTTCCTGAAAGAAGTTCAGGTAAATGGCGGGGTTTCTGTCCCATTGATGGACCAAAGCAAACTACCGGTCAACCTGCTTTCTTTCGATAATTCGCCTATTTACGATGACACCGCCGTACTGGAGCGTTGGATGAATACCGTTCCCGGCAATGAGCGTAACGCCACCTTCTTCAACTTGCTGGCATTACACGATGGGAACCACTTCCCAGGTAATAGCAAAACTGCAGACTATAAACTCCGTGCCAAGAAACTGTTTGATGAGCTGGATGCGTTTCTCACTCAATTAGAGAAATCAAACCGCCGGGTAATGGTTGTTGTTGTGCCCGAACATGGTGCTGCATTAAAAGGCGATAAAATGCAGGTATCCGGGTTACGCGACATTCCCAGCCCGTCAATTACCCATGTGCCTGTGGGCGTGAAGTTTATTGGAATGAAAGCGCCACATCAGGGTGCGCCAATCGAAATTAACAGCCCCAGCAGTTATTTGGCTATTTCCGAACTGGTGGTACGTTCCGTCGATGGCAAAAACTTTGTTGCTGACCAGGTTGACTGGAATGCACTAACCAGTGGGCTGCCACAGAGTGCGCCAGTATCTGAAAACGCGAATGCGGTTGTGGTTGAGTACCAGGATAAGCCATGGGTCAGGTTGAATAGTGGGGATTGGGTGCCTTATCCGCAGTAAGTGGATGGGAGGTTGGTTCGTTGAGTCTGATGTTAGTGTGGTGAAAGTTTCGTTCACTTTGCACTGATGCCGGTTTGGTGAAAATTCCGTTCACTTGAAGTGATGTGGTTAATGTGGCTTCACAGCCGGTGAACGTGTTAAGGGGCCCGCCCCTTAACAATCCGGTTTTCGCGGGCAACCGGTGCTCCGCACTGCGTTCACCTCCGGGCAGTCAGCCTGCGGCCGGCTCGACTCGGCATCCATGCCTCGTTTCGCCTTATTCCGCCGTCCTGGCGGAATAACCTTGTCTTCCTTTCTGCGGTTCACCGGTCTTACGCGACTCCGCCAGCGCTGCGAGTAACGGGATTGCTTGTGTTGTCTGGAGTGGCTGTAAGTAAGTCATTCGGTATGTTTTCTTTGTAATTTGCTAAGAGCTTACAGGCGGTGGGGTTAGTGGCCTCGAAATCGTTGAGGCGTGTCTGGCGGGCCGGGGCTGCCTGCAGGGATGCAGGCAGAGCGACGGGAGGCAGGAGGCCGACTCGGAGCGGTACCCGATAAGCCTGCCGGGATAAGCCGAATGTCCGCGTAGCGGCGATTTTGCCAGCCACCCACGGGGGTGCAGGGGGGACGGTCCCCCTGCGTGCGCCGGGCGCTGTTGGTGAGTGAAACCTGTGTGGCTGACACGGCGCGCAACCGGCGCTGTACTGGCAAAATGTGGTTCGGGTTACATTCGCTGAACCGGATGCCGGTTCGGTGAAAATTCCCTTCACTTGAAGTGATATGGCCAGTGCGGCTTCACAGGCTGCGAGTAGGTTAAGGAGTCGTGCCCGGCTAAGCGGGCACGTAAACTTGCGGTGGTGGTAACCAGTTAAAAATAACGGGTTACCTTGTGGCTACATCCCTTGCGCGGCCATTGCAGCCAGCAATTTCAGGCTGGCAGAGTAGTAATCATCCTGACTGGTGACTTCTGTTTCCATACTAGTGAGAGTTCCCATTGTCAGATCACGTATTGCCAGTAATCCACCTTGCATATTGTAAGTGGCCTCCTGGTTATCATTCACATTCACCCAAGCTGGGGTATGCAAACGATCATAACGGCCAAACCAGGTACGCCATGGCTCCAGTAACACACTGTTAGGCTGGTCCCAGCCAATATACATTGGGATACGGATAGCATCGTAGCTCATACGTGCAGGCCACTGTTTGGCAGGCTCCATTCGCCCATCGGCATACAGTGAAACCCAGTCTGTAGGCAGGTTAGCTTCACCCCAACCCATTTTTTTCAACAGACTTTGCCCATCATTAATAAGCTGAGTCCACACCGCCAGATGGCTGCGTTTGGCAAATGCGCGCCAGGCCGGGAAAACGAAGTAAGACGGGTTAAGGTTGACGTAACTATTGAGGTTGAAGCCACTGGCACCGGGCAACATGATTTTCTTTCCGGCAAAATCAATGACGGTATGTTTAATCAGTGCATTAGTAATGGCATCAGAAGCTTTAAAGTACTTAGGATCACCCCATTTTTCCCCGGCTTTCAATAACGCCCATGCAATCAAAACATCACCATCAGAGGCATCGTTTTTATCCTCAATGGGATCAGGTGCCACCGGGTTATAACGCCAGTAAAATAACCCGTTTTTCGTGTTCTTAAGGTGGGTATCGGTCCAGGTCCACATTTTATCGAAACTGTCCCGGTCATTCCCTGCCAGAGCGAATAACATACCGAAGCCCTGGCCTTCGGTATGGCTCACATTGTTATTTCCGGTGTCAATAATTCGACCATCTGCCATTAAAAAACGCGCTTTAAAATGCCCCCAGTCCACATCGGCGTGTGCGAACGACGACATCACCAGTGACGCCATCAGCGCCACCAGTGCTAAACCCCGTTGTAACATAGTTTTCCTTAAAAGCGTCCCTGATAACGGAACTGAACATCGGTCAATGACCAGGACTGGTCACGCCACAAGGCTACACTATCTTTGCCACCCTGCTGGCGCATCCAGCTCGCATATACGCCTTCCATCATAGCGCAAAATGCGTTACACCATCTGTTCTGTTCGCGATTGTTACGTGCTACCGGCAGCGCCTGGTGGTGGATAACCATCGCGTTATCCTCCACATCGATGTCAACAATCCCCCAGTTAAATTGCGCCAGGCGATTATTGATATGCGCTTCCAGCTCACCAACAGTCTCCGCTTCAGGCAGGGGGAATGCCTGCCCAAAAGAGATGCCCATTTGTGTCAGGAACGGATGGCTGTCTTTCTCACCAACATTACGCACCATGCCATCAACCATAATAGTCAGCATGTCGAACCAGCCTGCCGGTGTCTGCTGTTGCTGGAAATATCCCAGCACAGCAGGGTTGTTCTCATTTAACGCCATTGTTAACGGTCTCCCAACATATAGCGGAACCACACCTTAGCGGTGCTTTCGTTGTAATCGCCGAAGGTGTCGTAACCCACACGACCGCCTACGGTCATATCTTTATTAATGTTGTAATCGACACTGGCATGCAGGTTGTAACCCATGCCATTTTGGCTCTTACCACCGTAGTAAGCTTCTTTCGCCTCCCCTGCTGCCACATAGCTTTCCAGTTGAGACTGCAAGTCCGGGTCATTCGGGAAGTATGCGCTATCATCCTGGCTGTAGGATTGATAACCCAGAGCAGCCCCTACGGACATTTTCCAGTTACTGAACCGTTGGGAATAATCTACTGGGAAAGAAACACTGATATAGTTTTGCGGACTGAAGTACCCGCCCTGACCATAGGTGTAGTAACTCAGGTTTTTGGAGAAATCCATATACCCGATATTGATCCCTGTTTTCAGCTCACGGTCATCTGCGCGCAGTGGCCGCAAGTAGAAACCGGCAGAACCTTCAACACTGGTGTTGCTGGCAACATTGGTACCGATATAGCTCCAGCCACCGCCACCAAAATAGAAGCCCACATCGCCGTCATCGTAGCTCAGTTGTACCGTGCCACCATTTTTAGTGACCTGCCCCCAATGCTTACCTGAATATTTATCCTCCACCCCAACATAAGACAGCAGACTGTCTGTCATGGCGCGTCGTTCGCCTTTAAAAATGACTTTCAAATAATCCGTCAATTGCGGCGACCATTGAATACCACCCACCACCGTATTCAGGTCCGGCCCCAGTGGAGTAGTGCCTACATCCAGCTTATAGCTATCACCACTCAGCGCCATACCCACTTCTACACCAGAATCACTCTGCGAGCCCTGAGAGGCCACGTCTGGCAGGGTATCTCCGGCAAGGGATGATGTCCCGTTTGCTTTCGCAACTTGCCCCTGAATTAACGCACCAGTACCAAATCGGCGGCTGGCATCAACAGATGAGCTACCTGCATTCAGAGAAACCGGCGTGACGTTCAAATCAAGACGGGCATCGCCGAAAGGCGATGTAGACCACTGAAGCGGAGCTTTCACTTCAGTCAGTTTACTCAGGCCGCTTTCCCCATCCCGCCCGCGAACAGCCAGCTCACCTTGAACCCATGTGGCAGTTTTTTCATCAAGCCGTCGCATCATTTCATCAACTTGCCTCAGTGTACTACTTTGTGCTGACTCCACGGGTAAGTCTGGGCGCACAGTATTCACTGGTGCAGTCTGAGGATTGCGACTCATCTGCGCGACCTGCCATGGCATCACTGAACCATTCTGCAATGAAGAAGTGCGGGAATAGGAGGTTGGCGAAGTCCCGTTAAACGGATTATCCGCCAGTACCAGACCGCCTATCATTGGCGATGTCGACGTCGTACCAGGCTGTAACCCAACCAATTGCCCACGGGCATTTCGCAGGTAGGCCAGCGCTTGTTGGTGGTTACCTTCGGCTTCTGACAGCCGTGCCATTAACAACAACCGGTCAGGTGTTTGCGTATCATGTAATCCATTTGCCAGCGAACGTGCCTTTTTAACATCGCCACTGCTCAGTGCGACATCAATAGCACCAACACGCGCATCCTGCTGCGGGGTATCTCTGGTCATCAGGTAGTCATAAACCACACCCGCTTCTTTGTTCATTTTGCCGGACTGGTATAACCGCGCCATAGCGAACATCAGATCGGTGTTCTGCGGATCCTGTTGCAGGGCACGGATCAGCTTGTCATAAGCCGCAGCATAATTACCCTGCTCACGTAGCTTATCTACTTCGTTGATAACATAGCCATTGCGGATCCCGGCCAGTTGCGTTGGTGTACTGTTCGCCTGCAGTTCAGGGTTAGATAACAGAGTTTGGGCTTCGCTACGCAAACCCGCCTGGTTTAATACCGCAACCTGATCGGCATAATCACCCGCATTACCTTTAATACCCTGGGCAATGTTGCCACGCACAACCGCGACGGCCGAACTCATATCTCCACTTTGAGCCATGAGACGCGCCAGTTTCCCGGCATCTGCCGGGCTGTCTGGTACCTGCCCCGAAAGCGCTTTCAAGGTGTTAGCCGCGGCGACCTGGTTACCTGAAGCCAGGTAACTTTCTGCGGTCGCCATTTGCAGGTTAAAGTTAGCGCGCTGCGATAAATCCCGCATCTCGCGGTTACGTGCCGAAGCCGGAACACGGCCTATCAAGGTTTGCACCTGTTGCCAGGCCCCCTGATCGCTGGCAAATAACGCAGCAGCATACAGAGACTCGGTACCGGATCCCGCACGGTATAATGGAGCCATCACATCGCTTGCAGCCGCGTTATTACCTTGTTTATTGAGAATTCTGGCCAGATCAAGCCGCAACCAGGGGTTAGAAGGCAAACGGTTGATACCCTGGCGCAAAGTAGAAATGGCCTGAGTAGTATCACCCCGCGCCAGCGCCTGCTGTGCCTGGCGGCGAATTGGGTCTGCGGGTGAGCCATACCCACCTTTAGGCTGTAGTTTCGCCTGAAGTGATGCCGGCAGGCTTTGCAGCATCGCCTGCGCTTCATCGGTTTTATTCTGATCACGCAGAACGTAGTAAAGATTTTCCCTGGCTGATGTGTTGTCCGGCGCACTGGTGAGAATATCTCGCAGTGTCTGCTCAGCCTGAGCATAATCTTTAGTACGGCGTAAAACATCGGCACGGAAAAGCTTCGCTGCAGTCCCCTTGTCACCGCTCTGTTGTGCCAGTGGCGCACTCAGTGCCAACGCACGGGAGGTATCGCCCTGTTTAAACGCCTGCTGAGCTTCAGCAAGTTGACCATAAAACGCCGCATCTTCACCCTGCTTCTGGCGTTCTGCAGAAGCATCTCCGCCTTGTTCAGCGGCCCGTTTGAGGTATTGAGACGCAGCCTGGTAATCCCCTTTACGCTGAGCAACATACCCCATCCCGGCCAGTGCATCGGCATCAGCCGGGTTGGCCTGCAGCACTTTTTCAAACTGGCTTTGCGCAGAGGCCAAATTTCCGCTGTTCAAATCAGTAAAGCCAGCGCCTTTCGCCGCACCGCCAACATTTTTGCGGTAATAGGCCAGCACGTCGGCATCTTTCGGGTGGCGCTGCATCCAGGTTTGATAATAATGTTCGTCGCCAGGTTTTGGCCCCAACCACAATAGTGCCTGGCGCAGGCTACTGTCGGCGTCTTTGTTGCCGCTGGCCATCTCTTCGAGCAAATCAATCCCGTTACGGCGTGTATCATCACGGTAAGTCAGCACCTTACCCAACGCCACACGTGCGGCGTTGTTCTGCGGGTGCTCAGCAGTGAGCTGGCGCAAACCATTAAGAGCTTGCGGATACAGTGATTTGTCCCCTGCCATTGTCAGGTAATACTCTGGGGCAAGGCTTACTGGCGGTTCACTCCCATTAAATAAGCCGCGCCAGGTGGATAAAGCCGCAGAAATATTGCCGCTGCGTGCCTGCTGGCGGGCTAATGCCAGTTGCCCCTGAGGGACTTGCTGTAACTGGCGGGCATTATCCAGCGACTGCAGTTGTGGCGCAGCAGGGTTGGCTTTCGCCAGCCGGGCACGCCATTGCGCAGATTCTTTCAGGTTGCCATTTTGCTGGGACCATAATGCCATCAGATACAGTGCCTGAGTGTTGTTGGCATCCACCATCAACACTTTATTCAGCGACTGCATTGCCAGTTCATCATGGGATTTTTCATGCCAGTAATTGGCTTGATCAAACAAGGCTTTTAACGCCGGGCTGTCGGCATCAGCCTGTGCCTGCCCTACAGCCATACCGAGGCTTAGCACCCCGGACAAGCAGAAGGTCGATAGCACCTGGGCTGTTTTATGGTTCATTTTTTTACCCGCTGTTTTCACGACTCTGACTCCGGATTAAGACGTTTACGAGCACGGCGTTTCAATACGCTGTACAGCGCAAGTCCCACCACCATACTCAGAATCAACCCCAAAATGGCCAACATGGCGCTATGCTGGTTGGCATACCAGATAATCATCATGTACCAGGGTAACTGGCCGCTCGGGAACTGAGGCCCGACACGGAAGCTGCGCACGCCATTTTCATCGGTAATCACTGCCGCATCCCCACGAATAGCAGCGTTGATTTTTGCCGACATCAAATCAGTATGCAGACGGGAAAGTTGATCATCGTTGCTGCCAATCGCCATCACCACAACCCGCTTATCATTCCAGGGGGAGCGATAACTCACAAACCCACGCCAGGCTTCGTTTGAAGAGAAATAGCGGTCAGCTTCCAGGCCATTCAGATTCCAGTTGCCTTCTACCCAGCGCTTAATTTTTTGCCAGTGGGAAGGTTCACGAACACCAAAGGTATGTTCACTGGTCGTAAAGGGTGAATCCGTCAATATTGCACGGTTAAATGCCTCTTCACCCAGTGTTGAAACAGCCAGAATATCCCGGGAATCAAGCCAGGCTTTATTCGCACCACCTTCCGGCAGGCCAAACAGAACCCGGTTCTGGTTCAATGCCGTACCCGTAGCATTCCCTGAACGGGCAGTCAGGTCTAAAAGTGTTGCGATTTGTGCATCATCCGGGTGAGCGGGAAGCAATAGGGCTGTTTGCGAATAATCCGCCAGACGCGTGAACGGGAAGGAAGCACCAACGAAGTAAGAAAGATTGGGTAACTGCGCGAAGTGGCGAGTATGGCTCAAATCAATCCATGAATCTTCGTCAATACGGCTCTTGATATTGTTATTTAACAACACACCACAAGGCGCACTGGCTTTCGGGGTGATATTAAAATAGAGCGATAGCTGGTTATCCCCATAGATCATATAAGGTTCCAGCGGAATATCAGCGTGCTCCTGGCGTGCATCCCCACCCAGTTTGTGCCACAAGCTTTCCAGGATCCCCTGCTTGTTAACTGGCAGATTATGCAGGAACGTGTTGTTGAAGGTCAGGTTCAGGTAAGACTTGTCTTCATCAATCCAGTTCTCGGATGGGAAACGATAGCTGATGCGCATTGGAATGGTCTCGCCATCCCACAGGAATAAATCCGGAGCAGCACGGAAAGCCACCCGCAACACATCATGCCAAATACCGGTAACTGTCATGCTCTGATCTTTACGAATCAGTTCACTCAGGCGCACAGGGCGTTCAGTGGTTATCCAGCGTGGTGCGTCATAAGGCTTACTGACCGGAATCGCCTGGGGTTTAACAGCCAGCGATGCGGTTTGCGGTTTGAATTGCCCGCGAGTCAGACGCCAGGCGGCGGCTCGTAATTGTGTATCGTCTTTCCCCACCACCAGCAACAGTTTATAAACCGGGTTGCCTGGGTTATCGATGATTTGCAGAAGCGGGCCGTTACTTTGCGGCAGTTGTACCCCGGCGATAATATCCCCCGGCGCACCAATCAGAATGCCGTTTTTCTCTGGCAAAGTTTTAGTCTGAACATCAAAAGAAACACCACGATAATCCGCCTGAATCCCCATCCAGGAGGCAATCAATGCCGCCGCACTCACTTCATCCGGAGTAAATTTCTCCGGAAAAGCAATAGAGATAGAGGCTGGTGTCATTTGCATCGTATCGAAGAAAGGACGTGGGAAGTGGCTTAAATCCGAACCAATATTCAGTTGCTGCCCTTCCAGTTCCAGACGCGTTGTTGGCAATACTGTGACTTGATACTTGTCCGTCAACTCACGCTGGCATAACAGTGCATCACCATCATTGATTTTAAAGCTAAGGTTGTTACTGGACACCACCAGAGCAGCCGGAACTTCCATCTGGTATGTTGTGTCATCAGACTGTGCTGAACCCAATGGCACCGTGCCCAGCGGTTGTCCATTCATCATCAGTTGCAAAGTGGTGTTACGCGCAGCCAAAGCTGGCGATACTTTCAGGTTGAGCACCAACTGCGCCGTAGTAATCACTTCATCACTGGGAAGTGTGAAATTAATCCCGGCCTGTAACTGCCCACCGCTCAAAGCCAGCCCCAAAGGCTGCCCCATTTGCGCAAGAGTAATACTGCTGGCTGTCGCCTGAGTAATACTGCTGGCAACCATATCAGGCGCATCCGTTGTGGCTGGCGGGGGTGCAGGCAAATCCAGTGGTAGAGACCCCGCATCAGAGGCAGCTGAATCGGTGGTGCCAGATTCAACCGTCGCTGGGGTGCTCTCCGCTGATGAGGGCTCAGAAGGGGCGGTCGTTTGTTCGGCCGCGCGCAACGAACCCGATAGCGCTACACACAGTGAAAGCGCATACCATCGCATCCATTTCATACTGCGCTCTCCTCCTCATGTTCCGCCATTCTGGCCAGTCTCTTCTCCCGGCGCATTTTTTGCCGGTCTTTCCACGTGAACCAGAACAAATCGAAGACACAACGGGCAATGGTAGCCAAAGAGCGGAAGGGGTTATCTTGCGGTTTCGGTGGCTGTACCCAGGCATCTGCACGGGAAAGCACAACCCGCACCAGCTCACGACGGCGCGATAGCGGAATATCATCAAACATCAGGCGAATATCATTATCCTGGTGGTCTTCAGACGAAATCATATTCACCGGAATACTTATCGCTCCAGAGTTCAACTGAAGTTCAACTTCCTCAATTTCATCACTCAGATGTCGGTCATCTGGAGCAACAAGGCGGCAGCCCCCCATGGAAAGATCACGGGTTTCAGTACGGGAAGAAACACCACTGGCATAGTGAATAACTGCAGGAATAGCCACATCCAGGCGAATAGTTTTACGTGTTTGGCGTGTTTCACGCGCAACGGCAATCGCCCCCATCAGGAAAAACAAGCTGTATAAACCCCACCCAACGTTCAGGGCGATAACGTTCGGATCAACAGCAAAGTAGTTAAATGCCACGGCGCGAACAATACCCGCTACCACAGCAATCGCCAGCAAAATAGCCACAATTACGTGAGGGCGAACAATGCTGAAATCGAAATAACCGACATTCAGCAAACCGCCTTTATCCGTTACGTTGAATTTGCCGCGTTTGGGGAAAATCATGGTTATCATCGTGGGCAAGGCAATATGGAACGCCAACACCAGGTCGTAAATTTCACCCCAGAAGCTATAACGGAAGCGGCCATTAAGACGTGAACTGACAAATATAGAAATCAGCAAATGTGGCAGCGCATAGGCAAAAATAAGGCCGGCTGAAGAGTGGATAATATTCAGGTTAAACAGTAAATAAGCCAGTGGTGCCGTGAGAAATGCAATACGCGGAAGCGCAAACTGGAAGTAGAGCATTGCACTCAAATAACACAACCGTTGTTGCCAGTGCAGCCCACGCCCCCACAGCGGGTTATCCATCCGGAAAATCTGCGTCATACCTCTAGCCCAGCGTGTACGCTGAATCACATGCAGAACCAGACGCTCTGTTGCTAACCCTGCAGCAAGGGGAATACCCAGAAAAGCTGATTTCCAACCCAACCGCTGTAATTTCAGTGCCGTGTGAGCATCTTCGGTAACGGTTTCAACAGCAAATCCACCAATTTCTTCCAGCGCACTGCGGCGAATAACCGCACAGGAACCACAGAAGAATGTCGCGTTCCAGTTATCGTTACCTTTTTGGATAGGGCCATAAAATAGTGATCCCTCGTTCGGGATATTCAGTCCGCGCGACAGGTTACGTTCAAAAGGATCGGGCGAGTAAAAATAGTGTGGAGTCTGTAACAGCGCCAATTTTGAATCCTGCAGGAACGCGCCAACTGTTGCCTGCAAAAATACACGGGTAGCAACATGGTCACAGTCAAATACACAAATCAGCTCACCGTTGGTTAGCTTCATTGCATGGTTCAGGTTGCCCGCTTTTGCATGTGCGTTATTTGTACGGGTGATATAGCCCACACCAACATCTGCCGCAAACACCGCAAACTCACTACGCTTCCCATCATCCAGTAAATATATTTTTATTTTATCTTTCGGATAATCAAGGCACTGCGCAGCCAGAACGGTATCGCGTACTACATCCAGACTTTCATTGTAGGTTGGAACATAGACATCAACCGTTGGCCACAATGATTCATCTTCTGGCAACGGCACAATTTTGCGCTCAAGGGGGAACATAGTTTGTAAATAGCTGAGCAGCAACATAACCCAGGTATAAAGTTCAGCCAAAAACAGGCCAATCCCTAATATGGCTTCAATCTCAGAATTAAAGTGCAACGTTTGCGTCGCACGGAAATAGATATAACGGGTGGACATCAGGATAGATGCAAGAACCAGTACAATAGAAATACCGCGTTTCTTGCTAAACCACCCTAAAACAAACAGGCACGCCATACTGATCAAGCCAAAGATATACTGCTTCTGGCTATCCATAGGCGTAATAATGATCAGTACCGCTACTGGTGCCAACACAAGTAGCAGCAGATAAAACTGGAGCTTTTTCATGGCAAATCCCGAGGGTAATTAGTAGCCCGATAATTTGGGGCTGGCGTGGACTTCACCATCCCCGACTTTGACACCCAAAATACTGGCGACTTTTTTACTAATGAGTTCGATATCAAACGCTGCCGCCGATGCCGGGCTGAAATCAAAAATCGATTTTTGCGCTGCATGAGCTTCCACAACACTCTCATCACGGTGGACCACACCCAGTAAACGCTCACCCAGGCGCTCTTCCATAAACGCAGTAACATCACGGCTAATATTGCGGCGAGTATCTACCTGGTTAATTAAAAAATAGTGGCCAGCACGGTGGTTCAGCGGCCCGCCGATCATCCGCTGGTTTTCAACCTGAGGAAGCAGCGACAATGAGGCGGTATCCGCGAGCATGGTGACAAGGTTAAGGTCGGCGATAGAAGCAATCGCTTTCAATGCAGGCCCGGGGCCTGGCGGAAAATCGGCAACGACCACAAGGCCTGGGTAATTCAACAGAGTGCTAAGGCCGCGTGCTAAAAAGTGTTCGTCATTCGCCAGACGGTCTTCAAATGCAACGCGTTGCTCTTCTGTACTGTCGCCATAAGGCAGCACGAAAATGTTTCCACCCGTAGTAAGCACATACTGGCTCCAGTCAGGGTTTTCCATCGATTTGGCAACATAACCGCGCCCGTCAGACAATGGCACGCCAAAATGCAGGCGCAGCGCATTTTGTACGTCAAAATCAATAGCCAGAACTTTGATGCCTGAACGTGCCAGGGCATAAGACAAATTCGCTGCTACGGTGGTCTTACCGACACCGCCTTTAGGTGAGCAGACGCAAATTAACGGCATGAGGCAATCCTTTCCAGCAAAGGTTTTAATGGCATTTCTTTAACCGCTGAGCGTGGTGCATTACCCGCAGAAGAGGGAGCAAACAGCTGAGCAAAGTTAATCTTCCCATCAGAGGAAGGGGGAGTAGAAACCGGTTCGGGGCGGCGGGCAGGTTGCTGTATAACCTGGGTCTCAGGCACAGCTTCAGGTATATCCAGCACCGTATTACCCGGTGGTGTGGCCGCCAGGGCAGCCATAATGGGGGCTGCATTTTCCAGTGGTTCAACCGCTTTTGTGCTATTCGGCAAAAGCGCGTTGCCCTGTGGGGGTGCTGCAGGTTTGGCTGGTACAACCGAAGATGTTGAGTTAGCAGGCACTTTTACCGAAATGACTTTAGGCATCATAGCCATCTCTTTCAGTAAAGAGGGTGCGGCTTCATCCACCGGCTGGGGCGTTGTCTTGATAACTTCTGTTGTCCATGTTACTGGCGGTAATGAGTTAGCCTGTGCAGCTGCGGAGCTGGTACCAGGCGGTACATCAAATGTACCCGGCTTAACTGCATCCGGTGCAGTCACGGATGTATGGGCGGCACCGCGAAACGGCGAATTTTGCTCATCGCCATCGCCCTCCTGGCTAAGCTGGCTAAAAATCAAACTGCTTCCCACGCCGAGTCCCTGTTTCTCAGCCGACATATCTTTAAATTCGATAGAACCGGTATGGGTTTTATCCTTAAACCGCTGCAAATCATCATAGCTGTTCATAGGAGTACTCTAAGTTGCAAGTGTGTTCATGTCAGGATAACAACTAAACCTGACATACATATTATGATTATGAGTAAAGCGCAGAGAGGAAATATGCGTAATAACCCGCGTTATTTTGATCAAAACACGTTGCTCAAAATTTGCGCCGATATTTATTGTTAATATATCGACTCTCACTGTCATCACGCTATCTTTTTTTTAGCACAAAACATACAAATTATTTATAGCTACAAAATTGAAATATTTATGAATATAAATTCATGAAAACACAAATAACCAACCAATAATACTGGATTTTATTTTTTAAACGATATATTTATCTATAATCATTTACTGCTATTTACATAAATTATTACCCGGAGAAATATTTAGAAATATATTTTCTCTATCAATAAAACATGTCAGAGCGGATTGGGTAACAATTTAATTACTATTGCACACCTTAACCTACCAGTTTTCGTAGGTACTAATTCAGATAAACCTCAGAAAGGTATATTTGCCAGAGCAATTGCCGATAAAAGCACATAACCTGCCTTGGTAAGCATGGCAAAAATAACAACCTACTGTTAGCTATAGATAACCGCAGCACAAAATGCCAGAGGAGCAAGAAGATTTTTTGAAGGCAAGTGGCTCCATACCCACCAGGCGTAAGCAGGCGTTGTTAGAAAAGAAATTGGGGTAATAAAGGGAGGTTATCTTCGAATATTCAGGCCCGCCTGTACGGCGAGCCTGAAGGTTGCGCGGGCTTACACTGCTTGCGCGTTTTCATCCTGGTCCACTGCGAAACAGGCAACCAGCTGGCCACGATAATCTTTCAGATGTGGCTGTAGCTGTGTGCACTGCCCAAAGCGGCGGGTGCAACGCGCATTAAACGCACAGCCCGGTGGTGGGCTGAGTGGGCTGGGTAGTTCACCCGTCAACTTAATACGCTCACGCCGTGATTCCGGGTTAAGGCGCGGTGTCGCAGACAGTAATGCCTGAGTATAAGGGTGCAGCGGGTTGTCAAAAATGGCGTCTTTACTGCCTTTTTCCACACAACGGCCAAGGTACATCACCATCACTTCATCAGCAATGTGCTCAACCACGGATAAATCGTGGGAAATAAAGACATAAGACAGCCCCATTTCCTGCTGCAAATCCATCATCAGGTTCAGTACCTGCGCACGCACAGAAACATCCAGTGCAGACACAGGTTCATCAGCAATCACTACATCTGGATCAAGCATCAGGCCACGGGCAATCGCAATACGCTGGCGCTGGCCCCCTGAGAACATATGCGGGTAACGATCATAATGTTCGGTTTTCAGGCCCACTTTCGCCATCATCGACAGGGCTTTTTCACGCCGTTCCTGCTTTGACAAATCAGTATTGATAAGCAAAGGCTCTTCCAGAATCTGCCCTACTTTCTTACGCGGGTTTAACGATGCGTAAGGGTTCTGGAACACAATCTGAATTTTCTGGCGACGTAACTTCTGCGCATGAGGGTCTGGCTTAAGTAAGTCCTGCCCTTTATAGAACAACTGCCCGCCAGAAGGCGTTTCTATCATGGTCAGCAGGCGGCCAAGGGTGGATTTCCCACAGCCTGATTCGCCGACAATTGCCAGCGTTTTACCTCTTTCCAATGTGAAAGAGACGCCATCAAGCGCTTTAACCAGCTGCTCCTGAGCAAACATCCCCTTCTTCACCGGGTAGTGTTTTTTCAAATCGATGGCCTGCAACAAGTGCTGTTGCGTGTCGGCCTCATGGGTACTCATACTGTCGGCCTCCCGGCATCATCAAGGGGATAGTGGCATTTAGACTGACGCCCATGCTCCAGCGCGTGTAACGCAGGCTCTTCTGCCCGGCATTTGTCCGTGGCATACGGGCAACGCGGGTTAAGCAGGCAGCCTTGCGGGCGGTCATATTTGCCAGGCACCACACCCGGGAGCGATTCAAGGCGCGCTTTATCCTGAGCAAACTCAGGTAAGGCGCGTAATAACGCCTGGGTGTATGGGTGACGGGGAGCACGGAAAATATCCTGCGCACTGGCCGCTTCCACCACCTGGCCGGCATACATCACAATGATTTTATGCGCCGCTTCTGCGACCAACGCCAGGTCATGGGTGATAAGCACCAGCGCCATATTTTCCTGTTGCTGCAATTCCAGAAGCAGTTCAATAATCTGTGCCTGAATAGTCACGTCCAGTGCCGTTGTTGGCTCATCTGCAATCAGCAGTTTTGGCCGGCAGGCTATCGCCATGGCTATCATTACACGCTGGCTCATCCCCCCGGAAAGCTGGTGCGGATACACATCCAGGCGTGATGCCGGGTCGGGGATCCCTACCTGATCCAGCAGGTCGATGGCCCGCTGGCGACGGGTTTTCTTATTACCCCCTTGATGCACCTTAATGGCTTCCATTATCTGGTAGCCTACGGTGTAGCAAGGGTTCAGGCTGGTCATCGGATCCTGGAAGATCATCGCCACTTCAGAGCCTACTAACTGGCGGCGCTCGCGCTCGGAAATTTTCCGTAAATCGCGGCCATTAAACTCCAGGCTGTCTGCCATTACCCGGCCAGGGAAATCAATCAGGCCCATAATCGCCAGAGAACTGACGGATTTGCCCGAACCGGACTCACCCACAATCCCCACGACTTGCCCCTGGTCCACACTATAACTAATGCGGTCAACGGCACGGAATGGCGCATCTTCTTCACCGAAGTGCACCGATAAACTGTCTACATTCAATAACGCCATCGGGTGCCTCTACTGCTTGAGTTTGGGGTCAAGTGCATCACGCAGGCCATCACCCATCAGGTTGAAAGCCAGCACGGCCAGCAAAATCGCCAGCCCCGGGAAGGTCACCACCCACCAGGCGCTTTGCGCAAACTGCAAAACGTCAGCGAGCATGGTGCCCCATTCTGGTGTTGGCGGTTGCGCACCCATACCCAGGAAGCCCAACGCAGCCATATCCAGAATGGCGTTAGAGAAGCCCATAGACGCCTGCACAATTAACGGTGCCAGGCAGTTAGGGAAAATATTGACAAACATTTGGCGCACCGCACCCGCACCAGCAACACGCGAAGCGGTTACATAGTCGCGGTTCACTTCAACCAGCACTGCCGCGCGGGTTAAGCGCACATAGTGTGGCAATGCCACAAAGGCCAGTGCCATGGAAGCGTTAACTATCGAGGGGCCGAAAATTGCCACCAGCACCAGTGCCAACAGCAGGCTCGGCAGGGCCAGCATAATATCCACCACACGCATGATAATGGTATCTACCGTGCCGCCGAAATAGCCAGCCACCAGGCCCAGTACAATCCCCATAATCAGAGACAGTACCACCACCATACAGCCCACCAGCAAGGATAAGCGTGCGCCATACATCAGGCGGGAAAGAATATCGCGGCCCACATCATCGGTGCCGAGAATAAACTTCCAGCTACCACCATCAGCCCAGACAGGCGGATGCAGCAGCGCATCGCGAAACTGCATAGCCGGGTCATGGGGGGCGACAAAGTTGGCGAACAGCGCTATCAGCAGCATCAGGGTGACGTAAACCAACCCAATCACTGCACCTTTGTTACGTTTAAAGTAGTGCCAGAACTCCTGGAACGGTGTCATTGGCACCGGGGCTGCCACCACGTTGTTTTCAGTTACTTGCGTCATGATAACCCCTTACTTCTTATGCCGGATACGCGGGTTCACCACGCCGTACAACAGGTCGACAACCAGGTTAACCAGAATGATGAGTGTCGCGACCAACAACACACCGCCCTGCACCACCGGGTAATCCCGTCGTTGCAGTGCTTCAATCAACCAACGGCCAAGCCCAGGCCAGGAGAAAATGGTTTCAGTCAGAATGGCCCCGGCCAGCAAAGTACCCACCTGCAGACCAATAACGGTCACTACCGGCAGCATGGCGTTACGCAAAGCATGGACCACAATCACGCGCAGGCGGCTCAGGCCTTTAGCACGGGCGGTACGGATATAGTCTTCACCCAGCACTTCCAGCATGGCTGAACGGGTCATACGTACAATCACTGCCAGTGGAATCGTCCCCAACACAATGGCAGGCAGAACGATATGCGCAAGGGCATCAAGGAAATCGCCCGGTTCACCCCAAATCGCGGTATCTATCAGCATAAATCCGGTCAGGGGTAGCGAGTCATCAAGAAAGACTGTGTCGCCTATGCGCCCGGAAACCGGCGTCAGGTTCCAGTGCACTGACACCAGCATAATCAGCATCATCCCCCACCAGAAAATCGGCATGGAATAACCTGTTAGTGCCAGGCCAATCGCAGTGTGGTCAAAAATAGAGCCACGTTTTACTGCCGCCAGTACCCCAACAGGAATACCCACAGCGATAGCAAAAATCATGGCACATACACCCAGTTCAAGGGTGGCCTGGAAACGAGGAACAAATTCTTGCCAGACAGGCAGGCGGCTTTTCAGGGAAATACCTAAATCCCCGTGCAATACGTTCCAAATATAAGTGACATATTGCTGCCAGAGTGGTTTGTTTAACCCTAATTGAGCCAGCAGTTGAGCGTGGCGTTCGGGGGAGATCCCACGTTCACCCGCCATGATCATAACCGGGTCACCCGGAATCATGTGGACGAAAGCGAAAGTAACAAGGGTTATACCTATAAACGTTGGGATAACCAATCCCAGACGTCGGAGAATGAACTGCAACATTAGCCGGATTCTCTATCATCTTTCGCTACCGGGGCAGCGAAATGTATTGCTCACAACGTACATCGGTTCTGCCGCAACGGGGAAATCAGCCCACATTACAGACAGCAAGGGTGAGGTACATGATATATGTTCCCTCACCCTGACCCCCTCCCACCGGGAGAGGGGTGCTGGCAGAACAAGTCCGGTCTTATACCCTTTATATTTCAGGAAGCTGGCGCACATGCGTGTTTGGCTGGCTGAAATATCAGGAATACATCCGGGCCTTTCTGGGAACGGGTGAACAAGCCATTGGCACCCATTTCTGCAGAAAGGCACGCGGGTATATCACTCTAAGGATACGTTCTCGAAGTGATGTTTGCCCAACGGATCCACCACATAGCCTTTAACTTCTTTGCGCACCGGCTCGTAAACCGTGGAGTGAGCAATAATCAGAGCAGGAGCCTGATCATGCATCACAACTTGAGCCTGCTTGTAGAGTTCCACACGCTTGTTGTGGTCTTCTGTAGCACGTGCTGGCTGGATCAAGTCTTCAAACGGCTTGTAGCACCAACGAGAGTAGTTAGAACCGTCTTTCGCCGCATCACAGCTGAACAGCGTGGCGAAGAAGTTATCCGGATCCCCGTTATCCCCGGTCCAGCCCATCATAACGGTCTGGTGTTCACCGGCTTTGGCACGTTTGAGGTACTCACCCCATTCGTAGGTAACGATTTTGGCTTTCACGCCAATTTTCGCCCAGTCAGCCTGGATCATTTCTGCCATACGGCGGGCATTCGGGTTATACGGGCGCTGAACCGGCATTGCCCACAGATCGATGCTGAAGCCATCCGGCAGACCCGCTTCTTTCAGCAGCTCTTTAGCTTTAGCCGGATCATACGGGTAATCTTTCACCGCATCGTTGTAGCCCCACATGGTCGGCGGGATCAGGTTTTTAGCAGCCTGGCCAGCCCCCTGGTAAACAGCTTTGATAATCGCTTCTTTGTTAACAGCCATGGTCAATGCCTGGCGTACTTTCACGTTATCCAGCGGTTTTTTCTCAACGTTGAAGGACAGATAGCCAACGTTCAGGCCTGGCTGTTCCATCAGATTGATTTTGGGGTCTTTCTTCATGCGTTCAAGATCAGCCGGGTTCGGGTACGGCATAACCTGGCATTCATCTTTTTGCAGTTTTGCGTAACGAACAGAAGCATCAGGCGTGATAGAGAAGACCAGGCGATCAATCTTCGGCTTGGTGCCCCAGTAGCCCGGGAACGCTTTATACAGAATACGGGAATCTTTCTGGTACTGAACCAGTTGGAACGGGCCGGTACCGATTGGGTCCAGGTCCACTTTTTCCGGGGTGCCCGCTTTCATCATGTCGTCAGCATATTCTTTAGACATAATAGAGGCGAAGTCCATTGCCATATCAGCAAGGAAAGGGGCTTCAGGGCGAGCCAGTACAAACTGCACGGTGTAGTCATCAACTTTCTTGATGTCAGTGATCAGGTCCGGCAGGCCCATACCTTCAAAGTACTCGTAGCTGCCGCCAGAGACATTGTGGTAAGGGTTTTTGGGGTTTTTCTGGCGGTCGAAGGAGAATACAACGTCGTCGGCATTCAGGTCACGAGTCGGTTTGAACTCTTTATTGCTCTGCCATTTAACGCCTTTGCGCAAATGGAAGGTATACACTTTCCCGTCAGCGCTTACATCCCACTTTTCAGCGAGACCCGGGATCACTTCAGTGGTGCCAATCTTAAATTCAACCAGGCGGTTGTAGATGGGCACTGAGCTGGCATCGTAAGTCGTACCGGAAGTGAACAGCTGTGGGTTAAAGCCTTCTGGCGAGCCTTCTGAACAGTAAACCAGGGTTTTTGCCTGAACACTTGCTGCAACCGTCAGAGCCACCAGGCTCAGACCAAGCTTCAGCATCCCTGACTTCTTCAAGGAAATACTCATTCTTCTGCTCCAATGTGATATGTGTTGTGTTAAACCGGCGAACCTTTCTTATTTGTTACCCGGTTCGCTCGGGCAAGCCTGTAAAGCTTGATGAGGATGGGGAATCCTTCCACAAGGGCCACTGTCTCGCAGGACAGACTGTCCGTAAATGGCCTCTCACGCCCTACAATCTGTCAACTGATGAGCCAAACGTCAATATACGTAACGGGTATTTACACGGAATGTGAGAAAGTGAAAACAAAGGTGAAAAAAAGGAGATTGTGTTATTTACAGCACATAAATTTATGCTACGACAATAAAACCAAAACAAAAACCCAACAAATTAATCACAGGCAGTGCAATAAACCAATGTGATTTATGACAACTTTTTGGCTGAATGGTGAATATATGAACAAAATATAGGGCGAATAACAGACATTTCAGTAAAAAATGCTGCCGTTATCCATAAGACAATAAAAATAACCACGCGGTAAAGATAACAAAACGTGATAGGAAACCGGGGAAAATAGGGCGCTTGTGTGTTGTGTTATGGCAAAGTCATTATTTCAGAACTTTTCTAATGCATTAAGATTGTTTCAAAAACAAAAAACCCGCAGTGATAACACTGCGGGTTTGAATTTGGTCGGCGAGAGAGGATTTGAACCTCCGACCCACACGTCCCGAACGTGTTGCGCTACCAGGCTGCGCTACTCGCCGAATGCGGGGCGCATATTACTGCCGGCATTCCATCGCGTCAATCCCTTATTTAAAAAAGACTTCTGTTCGCCTGAAAAGCCAGCATAACCCGCACTACTGCGCTGAAGTGCTCGCTTTCTGGGGTGCGCACCAGTTAAGCGCATTGTTTACACCCCCATCAGAAGATGTGATCCCAAGGCATCCCAAAACAGAATCAAACAATTCGCTGTGTTTATGCACCACTTCCGCCTTTGCCTGTTGCTGCAATATTGCAAACCGTTGTTCGTTTTCTGGCGTTTCCAGGAACTTATCAGAAGCCCAGACCAGTAACGGCACCCGGAATTGTTCTGGCGGTGCAATGTTGCGCGGCGTACCGTGTAAATGCAGGCTGTCGCTAATCGATTCACCATGGTCGGCGGCATAGAACACAATCGCGTTTTTATCCCGCAACTGGTCTATCACCGTGCTGATAAAGCTGTCCACATAGCGCACCGAGTTATCGTAAGCGTTGATCAGCGTTTGCGCCGAACAGTGCTTGTTAACCCCCATACATTCTGGCTGCCAAACAGCAAACTCACGGGGATAACGCTGAACATACGAATAATGTGACCCTTTGGTATGCAGAATAACCAAGTGCTTACCCTGCGGATGCTGCGCCTGTGAGCGGACCATCTCATCCACCAGCAACATGTCATCCACGGTTTTGCCCTGATTATGCCCTTCCGCACCAATTTGTTCCCGCCAGGCAATGGTATCGGCCATCGTGTTGCTGTAGAACCACATTTCGCTTTGCATCGCATACAAATCACTGGTGAACCCCAGTTGTTTCAACACCGCAAAGACATTTTGTTCCAGTAAGGTTCGTTGTGGGTTATCCATCACTCCGCCCTTACCCACAAACATACAACGCAATGACAACTTGGTTGCGGTATCGCAAGACTCACCACGAAACGCCACCAGGTTTTTCTCCTGTTCCAGTTTTGGCGTTGTTTCACGCGGGTAACCAAACAGGCTCATATGGTCCCAGCGCGTAGTTTCCCCAATAATAAACACCACCTGCACATCATTCAGGTTTGATGGTACGTTCCAATGGTAGCGGGTGGCCGGGTTGATAAGCGAACGGTGATCCAACGTTTCATCTACTTTAGCCCAGGCATACAACCCCAGAGAAGACAGCCAGTTCGCCGGTAAATAAGCACTGGTCACCACACCGCCGTAACTGGGTAAATCTTCCCGGGAACCTTTTTCGTGATGTTTTTGAACGTTTCCCAGAAAACGAATGGGTGCCCACACCACCAGAGCAACCAGCAGCAATACACCGAGTTGACGCAGAGCTGTTTGCCGGTGAGAAAGCTGCCTTATTAATGAATCCTGCCCCTGGTTGCGCCAAATAAACCACAGTGGCGGCAGCCCCATTAGCAACACCCATAAATAGAAACGAAAGCCCACCACTTCTTTGGTCAGATCGATGTCGGTCGTCATTACAGACGCAATAATGCCGTAACCAATCGTGATGTTCATTACCGCCATGTAGTAACTGGCTGCAACTGAACAGAGAATCAAGAATGACGCCAATACCTGCCAGGCACGCCGGCCAGCAAGGGAAAAAAGGCGCAATACAAGAAAACTCGCCAGAACAGTGGCTACCACTTCTGTTGTCAGCGCAAAAACTTTGAAGAACGGTGTGATATCCATAGGCTCATGCAGACGCCGCCAAAACACCGTACAGTTAAGGAATAACCCAATATAAAGCGCCAGAAAGCAACTAAGTTGTACCTGAGTAATACGACGAGAAATCTTCATTCAACAATCCAGACTAGCCATAATCAGGAGTCAGACAGGAGAACGGGTCGCGAAGTTCAGCACTAATTGATAATAACCCGTGCATAAAGACACCCTGCTCCACAAAGTCGGATTGTTCTGCCACGATGTCTGGCAGCCAGAAGAGTAGTGAGAGGTGAGTCTGCGGAACTTTTGGTGTGAATTAGCGGGCTTCAATAAATGTAACGACAACCGGGGAAACCCGCGGTTGTCGTTGTTCTCAACTATAACAATTCTCAGCGATAACAATTAGTTCATCGCATCAGGCGTGGGAATGTGCTGCATCGCCTTCATACTCATCTGCTTTAGGCTGGCGAATAGTTGAAGAGAGCGCCAGGGATACAATCAGCAGTGCGAAAATCACCAGGAAAGTCACATGGAAGCCACCAAACAGCGATGCAATGATGGAGCCACAAATACTGCCGATACCGAAGCCAAGGTAAATCACGCCATAGTTTTTCGCCAGGTTGTTCAGGCCAAAGAAGTCACTGACCAGTGAAGGGTAAACAGTGATGGTGCCACCAAAGTTAAAGGCGATGCAGGCAATGGCGACAAAGAAAGTCACCGCATTCAGTGGAGCGAACAGCAATGCCGCCATACCCACCAACGCAATCACCTGGCCAAACGTAATCACACGGATACGCGTTACTTTATCAGACAAGATGCCCATAACCAGGCGGCCACTCAGGTTGGCAATCGCTATCACTGTTACAGCGTTGGCTGCAGTCATCACATCCAGATGCGCCAGGCTTTGGGCAATATCTTTCGCCACACCAATCACATACAGGCCACTCATACAGGCGGTCAGGAACATCAGTGCCAGCATCCAGTACTGAGGTTTGCGCATGGATTCTGCCAGAGTGAAGTCGCTGTTACTGGTGCCATTACTGCGGGTTACCGCCTGAACTGGGGCATCTTTCATTAACAGTGCGCCAAATACAATCATGCCCAGAGCAATACCGCCCCAAATCATGAATGTTTTATCCAGGCCCCAGGAAGCCAGTAACTGTGAATCAATAAATTTAAACCCAAGGCTACCCAGCCCATAAGCACCAATAGAGAAGGCGGAGATCAGGCCTTTACGTTCCGGGAACCATTTCACACAGTTCGATAATGTCAGCAAGTAACCTGCGCCGTCCGCCAGGCCAACCAGCACACCCGCGCTCAGCCAGAGCATCATCAGGTTGTTAGCATGTGCAGTCAGGAACAGCCCCAACCCTAATAGCACCCCGGAAGCGATAGTGACACGGCGGACACCAAAACGTTCCTGGAGTTTACCGGCAACGGAAGAAGCCAGCGCCAGGCCAAGGCTTAACAGGCCGAAAGAGAATGCCACCTGGCTAACAGGTTCATTAAGCTTTTCAGAAAGCGGGCCATTAAACAGGCTCCAGGTATAAACCGAACCCAGTGCAAACTGAGTTACGATGGTACCCACAAGTGTCAACCAGCGTGTTTGGTTTGAAATTGATGTTTTCATGGCAGATGTCCTGCATTACTGAATAAGGAAAGGTATTTATCTGCCTGTAACCATACTCCCAGGGTGGAAATTGCAGGGTAAAAACGGCATGAAATGCATTGAGTGCGGAATGAAATGCATCTGAGGGGGTATGAACAGCCTTGAAATGCATGAACGACACGTAACACAAACCACTAATGTAAGTGTTCACTATCTCTGTATTGCGCGTCATTCCTGTGTATTAAATGTAAAGCCTGTCTTTGAAGAAGATCACAAATTTCACTTTTCGCGTAAAGCATTAACTTGTGTAAGATGCGGTTTAACACGGCCATACAGCGCCGGGTTATCACTTTCATCTTTCAGGTTAACCCCGGACAGGCGGCGAACAAACGCCTGCTCAAGTAACCAGGCCAGTTTAAAGGCGGCCGCTTCCCAGTTAAGCCCTTCCGGGCGCACGTTAGAAATACAATTTCGCTCAGCATCGCGCCGCCCACGGCTGGGTGACCAGGTCATGTACACGCCAAGGCTGTCCGGTGAAGAGAGGCCCGGACGCTCACCAATCAACATGGCGACCGCCTTTGCATGTAAGCACTCACCAACATCATCAGCCAGCGCGACACGCGCCTGATGCGCCAGAACCACAGGCCCCAGGGAAATACCCAACTCAGAAAGGTAAGGTAACAATGCGCGAATCAACTCACAGGCCTGGCGGTGTACAGCCCAGGATGACAGACCATCGCCCACCACCAGCACCAGGTCAGGTGCATCATTACGCAGTTGGGTGAGCTGCCTTCTGCTTTCAAGGCTAAGTTGTCGGCCTAAATCCGGGCGCTGGAGAAAACAGTGCCTGTCAGGCGCAGCACTTTGCACTGTCAGGGTTTTCAGCCCCAGGCATTCCAGGCTCTGTGCTACTTTTTCGCTATCAAAGGGCTGATGAATCGCATCCCGCGCCTGGGCATGGGCCAGGCCAAATTTCAGCACTTCTCGGGTAGGTAAACTCGCCCCACTGCGCCCCAGCGCAATACGTGCATCGGTAAACTGCGTGAGGGAGCGCCAGGCATCCGGTAATGTCATGCCACTTCTCCTTTGGGTAATGCACTCAGCAGCGGGTGGCTCGCGCCAGTCAGGCGTAATTGCCCTGCGCGATCAATAATCTGCATCCGCTCTAACCAGGCAGCAAACTCTGGTGCATGTTTAAGCCCCAGTAAGCGGCGAATATAGAGTGCATCATGGAATGATGTGCTCTGGTAATTAAGCATAATGTCGTCTGCACCCGGCACCCCAATCAGGAAGGTCAGCCCGGCTGCCGCCAACAGCGTCAGCAAGGTGTCCATGTCATCCTGGTCGGCTTCGGCATGGTTGGTGTAGCACACATCGCACCCCAGTGGCAGGCCAAGTAATTTGCCGCAGAAGTGGTCTTCCAAACCAGCGCGAATAATCTGCTTACCATCGTACAGATATTCCGGGCCGATAAACCCAACCACCGTATTCACCAGCAAAGGTTTAAAGTGGCGGGCAACCGCATAAGCACGGGCTTCGCACGTTTGCTGGTCAACCCCATGATGGGCATCTGCCGACAGGCAACTTCCCTGCCCGGTTTCAAAATACATCACGTTATCGCCCAGCGTACCGCGCTTAAGTGACAATGCGGCGTCACGCGCTTCACCCAGCATCGCCAGGTCAATACCAAAACCGCTATTCGCCGCCTGCGTGCCTGCAACTGACTGGAAAACCAGGTCAACCGGGGCTCCGCGCTCCATTAATTGCAGGGTATTGGTTACATGAGTCAGCACACAAGACTGTGTGGGGATTTCGAAACGGCTGATAACATCGTCCAGCATGTAATTCAGCCGCTCAAGCACGGGCAGGCTGTCACTGGCCGGGTTGATCCCCACCACCGCATCGCCACTGCCGTATAACAGGCCATCCAGCATGCTGGCGGCAATGCCTTGTAAATCATCGGTTGGGTGGTTCGGTTGCAGGCGCACGCTTAGATGGCCGGGCAAACCAATCGTGTTACGAAAACGGGTGATAACCTGGCACTTGCTGGCCGCCAGGATCAAATCCTGGTTACGCATAAGTTTACTGACTGCCGCCGCCATTTCTGGCGTAATCCCCGGCGCAACCTGGGTTAGCACCGTATGGTCTGTACCATCTTCCAGTAGCCAGTCCCGAAATTCACCCACCGTCAGGTGGCTAATGGATGAGAAGGCGTCATGGTCGTGGGTGTCCATGATTAGGCGGGTGACTTCATCTTCTTCATAAGGCACCAGCGCCTGGTTCAGAAATGTGGTTAAGGGTAAATCCGCCAGCACAAATTTCGCGGCCATGCGCTCTTCTGCACTTGCCGCTGCAACCCCAGCCAGCTGGTCCCCGGAACGCGCCGGGGAAGCTTTAGCCATAACCTCTTTCAGACTGGCGAATGTCCATGTGGTGTGCGCCAGAGTGGTTTTATACATGGGATAACCTTTATTACATCACTGTGAGTTGCGGGTCCAGCGCAGCACGGGCACGCGCTGCAGCAGTCATTCGGAACCACACATAACCCGCCAGCATCATCACGGCGAAAATGACCGCCAGTTCAAAATTGTAGTACACCATCGCCACCAGGCAGAGTACCGACACAGCCAGTGCAAACGCCGGAACCAGCGGGAAACCCGGTGCTTTAAAAGGTCGCTCCAGGTCAGGCTCTGTCCGGCGCAGCCTGAACAGCGCCGCCATCGATGTGATGTACATAACAATCGCCCCAAATACAGACATGGTGACAATACTGGCAGTCAGCGGCATGCCGTTAATCGTAATCAGTGAATCGGAAAAAATGGCGGCAATACCAATCACACCACCGGCAAGAATGGCCAGAATGGGCGTTTGTGTGCGGCGATTAACACGCGCTAAAGAAGCAGGCAGGTAACCCGCCCGCGCCAAAGAGAAGATCTGGCGGGAATAGCCCATAATAATGCCATGGAACGAAGCCACCAGGCCGAACAGCCCCAGCCAAACCAGCATATGTAACCAGCCGCTGCTGCCACCTACCTGCAGCTTCATCGCTTGTGGTAATGGGTCATTAATATTCGACAATGCACGCCAGTCACCTACGCCACCAGCAAAAACCATCACACCCACAGCCAGCACAGTTAGAGTGATAATTCCGCCGCCCAGTGCACGAGGAATGGTATGGCGCGGGTCTTTTGCTTCTTCAGCCGCCATGGAAGCACCTTCAATCGCCAGGAAGAACCAAATCGCAAAAGGAATAGCGGCAAACATGCCAGAAAGCGCCACAGAAGAGAATGTGTCACTGCCTGCCCAGCCATGGCTGACAAAATTGCTCCACTGGAACCCTGGAGCTACAACGCCCATAAACACCAGCAACTCAAAAATTGCCAGCAGTGTAACGAACAATTCAAAGGTTGCCGCAATGCCCACACCCAAAATATTGAGTGCCATAAATACCAGATAGGCACCACAAGCTACCCATTTGGGATCCAGAGACGGGAACTGCACATTCAGGTAGGCACCAATCGCCATCGCAATGGCCGGTGGAGCAAAGACAAATTCCACGAGAGTTGCAAACCCGGCAATAAAACCACCGGTTGGCCCAAAAGCACGAAAAGCGTACGCAAACGGCCCACCGGCGTGCGGAATAGCGGTTGTCAGTTCAGTAAAACTAAAAATAAACGCGCAGTACATGGCGGCGATCAGCACGGCGACTATCAGGAACCCCAGGGTTCCTGCCGCAGACCAGCCATAACTCCAGCCAAAATATTCACCTGATATCACCAGCCCAACAGCGATGCCCCATAACCGGAAGCTCCCCAGTGAGCGTTTTAATGTTGTCGGTTGTTCAGACATAACGACCTCGCCATAAAATTAATCAAAAATAAACGCAACTGGCGGAGGTGTTGCAAAGTGTGTACCAGGTCTTAAATACCCATAAAGTCACTGGGTTAATCAGGAATACGCAAGGTGCTGAAACGCAACAAGCAGGAAATGCACTTTTTTAGTGCGCAGGGTTCAGAGGCAAAATAAGGCTGCACCATTTTCGGGCCAGAGTTAAAACGCGACGTCCAGCCCCAGTTGCCAGGTAGTCAGGTCATTGCCTGGCTGGGTGTTACCCTGCGACATGCGGGCATAAGCAGCAACGTTTTGATTTAGTGGAAGGTTTGCCCCCATTGAAAAGCCAATTTTTTCGTCTTCTTGCCCACTTTGAGAGGTATAAGGTTCAGACCATAAAGATGAACCAGAAATAAGATCCACCTGTGCCCAGGGCTGGAGCACTCCCCAGGCATAATCCAAACGCCAGCCAATACGGCTCACATTTACCGTTTCAGCAGAAAGGCCAGACCAGGGCGCATGGTACTGATCCCAACCCGCGACAGGGCCGGTTGCAAGATTATCGTTTAACGGGAATTGCCAGTGAGTATTCACAGACTGCTCACCCGGTAGCGACGGGTCACGCCACATGACGATATTGCCCATCGGTGCATGAGACGCTTTGATATGTTGTGCGAGAACGGTGTTGTAGTCCACCCGGCTGGGGGAGCCAGACTGCTCGGGAACAGGGGCTGCAGTTATATCACCGCGTGCATCCAACGCCAGGGCCACCGACGAATAAAATAAACACAACCCGCAACAGGCTGCATAACTGACTGCTTTGCCACTGCTAAAGGAAATGTTGTTCATTGTGGATGCCTGCAAATATTCAGTTTTATATTTTCTTTATCGGTGTTTTTTTTATGTACAACAGTGCAGAACTGGATTTATTTACGCGCTGAGATTGCCATGTGCTTCACAGGATGGTGTGATGTCCGTCCAGTTTTCCCCCTTACCTGCGTGTTACCCAGATAATGTTAAAAACGCAGGGTATATATTTTAAGCGTATAGCCGATAATAACGATTTACCACATCACAATAAGGACTGGCACCATGCAACGTTGCGGTTGGGTTACCCAGGATTCACTTTATATTGATTATCATGACAATGAATGGGGCATACCGCAAAAATCAGGCGAAAAATTATTCGAAATGCTGTGCCTTGAAGGGCAACAGGCCGGGTTGTCCTGGATTACCGTATTGAAAAAGCGAGAGAATTACCGCGCTGCGTTCCACCAGTTTTCCCCAAGAAAAGTCGCGCAAATGCAGGAAGATGACGTGGAAAAACTGCTGCAAAATGCCGGTATTATTCGCCACCGTGGCAAGATTGAAGCAATTATTACCAATGCCCGAGCATGGGTAGCAATGGAACAAAATGGCGAGTCATTTTCAGATTTTATCTGGGGTTTTGTGAACCACCAGCCAGTGATTAACAGCCCGGCTGCGTTGTCGGATGTTCCTGCCAGCACTCCTGTATCGGAAGCGATGTCTAAGGCACTGAAGAAGAAGGGTTTCAAATTTGTTGGCTCGACCATTTGCTATGCGTTCATGCAAGCTTGCGGGCTGGTGAATGACCATGTCGTGGGTTGCGCCTGCCACTCAGGGGCTGGCAGATGATTCGTCGCAGTCGCAAACGAGATATGCCTGAACTGCTGTCACTCTGGCTTGCCAGCACAACGGCAGCCCACGAATTTATTCCGGTCAGTTACTGGCAGGCCAGTGTGCCTGTTGTCCGGGATATTTACCTGCCCCACGCCACCACCTGGGTTTACCATGAGCAGGGAGAGTTACAGGGTTTTGTCAGCGTACTGGAATCGCGCTTTATTGGGGCGCTTTTTATCGCGCCTCATTCAGTAGGCCATGGGATTGGGCGAGAATTACTCAGCCACGTTAAAAATCGCTACCCGCTGTTAAGCCTGGAGGTATACCAGAAAAACAGCCGGGCAGTGAGTTTTTACCATGCTCAGGGCTTTCGTATTATTGAAAGCGCCTGGCAGGACGATACTCAGGAACCCACCTGGATCATGAGCTGGCAGGCGGGGTAAAAGCCGTCACCACTGGCAGCTCGCCAGTAAATTTTTCCATCCACACCAGTGATGTATTCGCGGCACAACCATTCCCCAGGCGCGACGAAGGAATATCTTTCGTCAGCACATTCACTGCACCGTGCTTGCACAGGCTGCCTTCCCCATTCTGTAAATCTGGCCAGGCCCCCTGGTGAATACAAATTACGCCAGCTTTAATGCCATCAGTCACATGCGCCCCAGCAAGCACTTGCCCACGATCATTCCACACCCGCACCACATCGCCATGGCGAATACCGCGAGCTTCTGCATCAGTGGCATTGAGTGTCACAGGCTCCCGCCCGGCAACCTGGTAACGCTCACGCAACCGGCTGTAATTCAACTGGCTGTGCAACCGATGAGCCGGGTGGGCAGACAACAACTGCAATTGTTCCGGTTGCGCATTGCCGTGCCATTCATCAGGTGCAAGCCAGGTGGGGTGCCCTGGGCAATCCGGGTAACCGTAACTGGCAATCCGCTCTGAATGAATCACAATTTTACCGGTTTCGGTTTTCAGTGGATGTGCCTGCGGGTCTGCCCGGAAATCACCAAACCGCACAAACTGGCTGTTCGCCGGGTTTTCAGGCATTTCGATGAGCTGGTTTTGCTCCCAGAAAGTGGCAAAAGGGATCAGAGCTACCTGGTTTGCCGCTCCCCGTGTTGCTGCCATTTGATAAAACGTCTCCAGCCAGGCCATTTCATCTTTACCTTCCGTAAAGCGCTGTTTTCCACCTTTCTCCCAATACTCGCTCAGGTCGGCAAAAATAGTGAAATCATCACGTGCTTCATATTGGGGTGCGACAACCTGCTTCATGGGAACCAGGTGCTGCTGGCTGTAATCCCCGGTCATGGTCATATCATTACGTTCGTAGGTTGTGGTAACGGGTAACACGATATCGGCATGCTTCGCAGCCCCCGTCCAGAAACACTCCGAGATAACAATAAGCTCGGGCTTTTGCCAGGCACGAATCAGGCGGTTGGTGTCCTGATGGTGAGTAAAATTGGCTCCACCTGCCCACCAAATCATTTTCACGTCCGGGAATATGCGGTTTTCACCATTGTGCTGGTAAGCGCCACCGGGGTTTTCCAGTGCCTCGACAATCCGGGCAACCGGCACTTTATCCACCGCATCAATTCCGCCTGCCACACTCCCTTGCATGGAAGCCAGCACGGCTGAACGCCGGGTTGGGTTACCGCCATTAGCAAAATGATAAGACAACCCAAAACCACCACCTGGCAGGCCAATCTGCCCCAACATGGCCGCCAGCGTCACCAGCATCCAGTGTTTCTGCTCACCATATTGCTGGCGCTGCATGCCCCACCCTGCCATCAGCATGGTGCGGTTGTGGCTAAATAACTCAGCCAGTTCACGTAGCGTGTGCGCCGGTATGCCACAAATCTCCGCGGCCCAGTCGGCGTCTTTTCTAATGCCGTCCTGCTCACCCAACAGGTAATCCTGGAAAGTCGCGAACCCACTGGTGTATTTGCCGAGAAAATCACTGTCATGCCACTGATTTTCCAGCAATGTTGTGGCGATACCTAACATCATTGCGACATCGGTACCCATATGCGGAGCCAGCCAGGTCATCTGCTCGCCAAAGAAATCGAGGGTTTCTGAACGCATCGGGTCAATACAAATCAGGCGCTTGCCGCTCTTTTTCAGCGCCTCGTAATACTTCATGCCTTGCTCATCGCTGGCATTCCAGGCAATTTTCAGGGTATTGAGTGGGTTGGCACTCCACATCACCACCACATCGCTATGCTCCAGCACCAAAGGCCAGCTGGTTTGCTGCTGGTAAACTTCGTTACCACCCACGACATACGGCATGATCACCTGAGCGGCCCCGGTAGAGTAATCGCCAAGATGCCCTGTGTACCCGCCAGCCAGACTCATATAGCGCTGTAACAGTGTGGCGGCTTTGTGCATCACGCCATTAGAGCGCCAGCCATATGAACCCGCAAAAATTGACGAAGCCCCCCAAGTTTGGCGGATACGGCGGTGCTGTCGGTCAATCAGCGCCAGCGCATCTTCCCAGCTGACCCGAACAAATTCATCCTGCCCACGCACACCCTGAGGGCTGTCTGGTGATGCCAGGTAGCCCTTACGCACCATGGGGTAACGCACACGGGTTGGGCTGTGAACCTGGTCGGCAACAACGGTTTGCAGCGTATTTTCGTGGGGCGTGTCGAGTGCTCCGCGAGACGAAAATACGGTTTCACCATCAGTTTCTACCAATACCGGCCCCCAGTGGGCTGCTGTCAGTACCTGGTATCGTTTTTTATCCACAATGGGCTCCGGAATCTTTGCAGGTGTTAAGTGTTGTTGTTTTGCCGCGCTCTGTTGGCGCATTTTACAAAATCAGACTTTTCAACGAAATTTTCTTTCGGTAAAGCCGTCATAATCTACCGCCATCCGCATTACGACAATTCAATTTCGGCATAAGGATATAACATGCAAAAACATAAGGTTATGCTGGCGACTTTAGTATGCGCCACACTCGTTATTTCTGGTTGTACAACAAACCCTTATACCGGTGAAAGCCAGGCTGCAAAATCTGGCGTTGGCGCAGGTATTGGCTCGCTGGTTGGTGCTGGCGTGGGTGTACTGTCTTCTTCAAAAAGCGACCGGGGTAAAGGTGCGCTAATTGGTGCGGCAGCCGGTGCTGCATTAGGCGGTGGCATTGGCTACTACATGGATGCCCAGGAAGCGAAGCTGCGGGAAAAAATGCAGGGAACCGGGGTGAGTGTAACGCGCCAGGGCGATAACATCGTGCTGAACATGCCCAATAATGTCACCTTTGACAGCAGCAGCGCTGTGCTGAAGCCTGCCGGGGCCAATACCTTAACGGGTGTCGCGATGGTGCTGAAAGAGTACCCGAAAACTGCCGTTAATGTGGTGGGCTATACCGACAGCACTGGCGGGCACGACCTGAATATGCGCTTGTCACAGCAACGCGCAGACAGCGTTGGTAGTTCGCTGATTACTCAGGGTGTTGCAGGTAACCGGGTGCACACTTCTGGTATGGGCCCGGCTAACCCTGTCGCCAGCAACGCTACCGAACAAGGTAAAGCCCAAAACCGCCGGGTAGAAATTACGTTGTCGCCGCTGCAGTAACACATATTGTCCGGGTTATAGATTAGCCCGGCCAATAAATAAGAACATTCTTATTTAAAGAAAATGACACTCCTCTATTTTAGCCCTACCATTTTCCAGAGTTTCATTATCATTGACAACATGAAAAAATGGAGTTTTAAGAATATTGATATAAGAAATGGAAGATGGACATATCACTCGCCAGGCCAACCGAAATATTTTTCATCATTGAGCGCTTATTCCCGAGAGATAATTTAGTACCGGAAATGTTAGCTTTTGGTGAAATAAGTCCGTCAGCAATACAAATACACAGAACTGTAATACGTCTTATGGTTAAACAAGATCTCTACATGGATGGCATAAAAATTCAGGCAGGTGACATATCCTTATGGCAAAGAATTAAATACCTCTTTGGTGCAAATGTGTCGTAAAAAGATACTAAAAACTTCATTTACAAATTGGATTACTCTGGATCATTGATTGCCATTATACCGCTTCCTGGCTCTGACATCATTAATGTTAAATGGGGGAATATTTTTATACTCGCATTCATCACATTCATCACATTCATCACATTCATCACATTCATCACATTCATCACATTCACTATCGAATCACGCAATAGGCTCAGAATTACAATAGTGAATACAGCATGCAATGTGATTCTTCTAATATTAAGCATAACATTAACATTTAAAGTAGCTAGTTACCTTATATCCTCACCATCAAATAACATCGTATTAAATACATACGATAGAAATGTTTTTCTGTTATGCTTAATCGGATGTATTATCTATTTTATCATTAAAAAAGTTATCTATGAATTACATACCAAGAACATTAGTTAAAGCTTATACACAGGCGCTTGATTGTTATGGCAAAGATACAAAACTGGAGTATCTATTAACTGCATCTTTCCAATGCGCTTGGTACTTCAGCTATTTGTTCTTATTATCTGGAGATTATTGGTCAATAATTCTAACCGGGCTATTCATTGTACCACTTATTTCCAGCAGTCTGCGTTGCCTGAATGGGTTAAAAAGGAGTAGAGCTATCGGGTTCCTGTGGCTCATCTGCCCTTATGTTATGCTGTTTTTACCTTTATTGCTGCCAGTTAACAAGAACACTCACCAAGAATAAACACATCAAAATGGGCACCTGCACAAAAAACAGTGTAATTATCTGTCTTTTTTCGCACTTTCCTGCTCAGTAAACACTGTACTCTAGTAGTAGAATCGTAATGTCATATCAGCCTTTCCAGGCAAAATCACAACGTGTGGCCGGCAATTGCCGCCCGTTAATATTCAGTTGAATTTACGGAGACCTGTATGAAGCCGTCCATTATTCTCTATAAAACACTGCCCGAAAACCTGGTTGCCCGCCTGAAAGAAAAAGTGGACGTTATCCAGGTGAATAACCTGAGCCCGGAAACTGTTCAGGCCAATGCGGATGCCTTTGCCAGCGCGGCAGGTTTGTTAGGTGCGGGGGGAAAAGTGGATGCAGCACTGTTAACTGCCATGCCTGCTTTACGCGCTGCTTCAACCGTTTCCGTGGGTTACGACAACTTTGATGTCGATGCCCTCACTCAGCGCAATGTCCTGCTCATGCACACCCCTACCGAATTGACAGAAACCGTGGCAGACACGTTGATGACACTGATTCTGGCAACAGCCCGTAGAGCACTGGAAGTGGCTGAGCGGGTAAAAAAAGGTGAATGGACCAGCAGTATTGGGCCAGACTGGTACGGCGTGGATGTGCACCATAAAACTATCGGTATTATTGGCATGGGTCGCATTGGTATGGCGCTGGCACAACGCGCGCACTTTGGGTTTGGTATGCCGGTGTTGTATAACGCTCGCCGCCACCACACCGAAGCAGAATCGCGCTTTGGCGCCCGCTACTGTGACCTGGATACACTGCTGAGCGAAGCGGATTTTGTGTGCAGCATTCTGCCGCTGACCGATGAAACATACCATGTGCTGAATGCAGAAAAACTGGCGCTGATGAAACCTTCAGCCATTCTGATCAATGCAGGTCGTGGCCCGGTGATTGATGAACCCGCGCTGATTGATGCCCTGAAAAACGGCAAAATTCACGCTGCCGGATTGGATGTGTTCGAGCAAGAACCGCTGCCCGTTGATTCTCCACTTCTGAGTATGCCAAATGTTGTTGCCCTGCCGCATATTGGCTCAGCAACCCATGAAACACGTTACAACATGGCAGCTACGGCGGTGGAAAATCTGCTTAATGCGCTGGAAGGAAAAGTTGAGAAAAACTGTGTGAATCCGGCTGTTGCCAGGAAAGGTTGAAGAAAGCGAAACAGGTAATAACCGCTCTGTGTTTATGGCACAGAGCGGAAAATGAGTTTACTGCATTGTGTTCATGGCGCTAGCGTAAGCCTGGCTAAATGCCTGGTGTTGTGCGGTAAGCGGCCCAATCAGCGCGTTGTACTGGTTGGCTTGCTCTGTGGTTGGGAATTGAATACCGTCTGCCACAAAAGTCACTTTATCGCCCTGCTGCTGTACAAAATCCCCTACCTGCACCAGTTGCTGAGACAATACCTGTGCTGCCGGAATCAGTGGCGTAACCGCATTTGACGGCGCAGTCACCACCTTCTGGTAAGCCTGGTCAAATACCGGCTTCAGGTCATCCGCCAGTTGCAACCCAGAACGTGCTGAATCAGCCTGCATTTTGGCATTCTGGACCTGCTGGCTTAATACCCCTAGGGAACCGTTAATCTGGCGTAACGTATCACGGCTCGTCATATAATCCTGCGGTGAGCGAATCCCATTAATGCTGTCCACCAGGGGCTTAATACCGGAATCCATTGCCTGGTTCATTTGTTGGGAGAAGCCATACAGAATGGCATAATCAGAAACAAACGAGCCAAACTGTTTTTTCTGATCGGTGGTTAACGTGGGCAAATGCTCACCACTGCGCATCACTGTATTCTGCAGAAAATCAATGAATGCTTTACGCTGATCAGCTTCTTTGTCAAAACACCCACTCAAACTGACCACCATCAATAACGCCAGAAACGGCGCAAACCAGCGAGAGCAGGACTTTCCTGTCGCCATTTTCTACTCCTTACACCCGAAAAACGCGCAAGCGCGACCATAAATTCAACGCACACAAGGATAGTCCAGTCGGCGCGCACTTAATAGCCTTTCCTTATGAATCTGGCGAATTTCTTCGCAAAACTGGCCCGCCGAAAGCCACAAATCCACGGCGCATTTTTCGTTCAAGAATTGTTCTGTTGCGCGAAATTTTCCGTCTATTATTAAAAATGCGGCCCCGGAAAATGCACATTGTTTTTGCTCATTCCCTGTGCCACAGGCATGCCATTTCCGCTGTGAGATTTGAGGAGTTCTCAATGGAATTAAAAGACCCTGGAGCTGAACTACTGACAAGCCTTGAGCAGATTATTTTTAAAGATATGCCGCAGGCCAACCTGACAACCCCGAATAGCATTTTTTCTGAGTATGAACAATTACGTCAGGGGACAGGCCTGAAACTTGATGACTTTGCCACTGCAATGGGCGTGACTCTTGCCCATGTGCAGGAGTGGGAAGAGCGGCGGGCACAACCTTCCGCAACAGAGTTAAAATTAATGCGCCTGATTCAGGCAAAAAACCCTTTGCTTCAATAAATCCGCACTTTTTTATCTTTCCTTGTAACCCCTGATACAGTGACAAAAAAACCCGCCATTTGAGGCGGGTTTTGATTTTTAGCAGAGCAGAACCTTACTGCAATAAGGAAATATCAGCAACCTGCAGGAAAAGCTCGCGCAATTTCTCTAACAGTGTCAAACGGTTAACCCGAAGCGCTGGGTCTTCATCCATAACCATTACCTTGTCAAAGAAAGCGTCAACGGTATCGCGCAGTTCAGCCAGTTCCACCAGGGCATCCTGGTAACGACCTTCTGCGAAATACGGTTCCAGCTTGTCGCGCAATACAGTGACCTGCATCGCCAGGCGAATTTCTTCGTCTTCTTTCAACACCGACGCATTCACTCGTTCATTCAGCGTCTCGTTGGATTTTGCCAGAATATTAGACACACGCTTGTTGGCCGCGGCCAGGCTTTGTGCTGCGTCCAACGTACGGAAGTGAGAAACTGCTTTCATGCGGGCATCGAAATCAGCGGGGCGTGTCGGGCGGCGCGCCAGAACAGCCTGAATGGTATCAACCGCATGGCCTTCTTCCTGGTACCAGGTACGGAAACGGCCCAGCATAAAGTCGATAACTTCATCCACCACTTTCGCGTTAGTCAGCTTATCGCCATACAACCGCACTGCTTCCTCTGCCAGGGTTTGCAGGTCAAGAGGCAAGTTTTTCTCAACGATAATACGCAGTACGCCCAGTGCAGCACGGCGCAGAGCAAATGGGTCTTTATCACCTTTCGGGTGCTGACCAATACCGAAGATACCGGCCAGGGTGTCCATTTTGTCGGCGATAGCCACCGCACAGGCAACCAGGCTTGAAGGCAGGTCATCACCAGCAAAACGCGGCATGTACTGCTCGTTCAGAGCAACGGCCACGTCTTCTGCTTCACCGTCATGGCGTGCATAGTGCATCCCCATAACGCCTTGCGTGTCGGTGAATTCGAACACCATGTTGGTCATCAGGTCACATTTGGACAGCAAGCCCGCACGAGTAGCGTGGGTAACATCGGCACCAATTTGGCGGGCAATCCAGCCAGATAGCGCTTCAATGCGGTCTGTTTTGTCACGCAATGTACCCAGTTGTTTCTGGAACAATACGGTTTCAAGGCGCGGCAGGTTATCTTCAAGGCGTTTTTTGCGGTCAGTATTGAAGAAGAACTCCGCATCTGCCAGGCGAGGGCGAACCACCTTCTCGTTACCGGCGATAATTTGCTGCGGGTCTTTGGATTCAATGTTTGCCACGAAAATGAAATTGGGCAACAGTTTCCCGTCGTTGTCATACACCGGGAAATACTTCTGGTCGCCTTTCATGGTGTAAACCAGCGCTTCAGCGGGTACCGCCAGGAATTTTTCTTCAAACTTCGCGGTCAGCACTACCGGCCATTCCACCAGAGAAGCCACTTCTTCCAGCAAGCTTTCGCTCAAATCGGCATTACCACCAATTTGGCTGGCTGCAGCCTGAGCATCTTGCTTAATTCTGGCTTTACGCATCTCGTAATCCGCCATGACTTTGCCACGTTCCAGCAAAATTTGCGGATACTGGTCGGCATTATCAATGGTGAATTCCGGCTCGCCCATAAAGCGGTGACCACGAATCACACGGCCAGAGTCGATACCCAAAATGGTGGCTGGCACCACGGTATCGCCCAACAGCAGCGTAAGAGTATGTACCGGGCGCACAAACTGCACGTCAGAAGCACCCCAACGCATCAGTTTAGGAATCGGCAGTTTAGACAGTGAATTGCTGACCATAGCGGGCAACAGCTTCTCGGCAGTTTCGCCTTGCACGTGAGCACGGTATAACAACCACTCACCTTTATCAGTCACCAGGCGCTCAGCCTGATCCACTGTAATGCCGCAACCCCGAGCCCAGCCTTCAGCGGCTTTACTTGGTTTACCTTCGGCATCAAAAGCCTGAGCAATCGCCGGGCCACGCTTTTCCAGCTCGCGATCAGGTTGCGTTGCAGCAAGTGCAGATACTTTCAGCGCCAGACGACGCGGTGCAGCAAACCACTGAACTTCGCCATGGGCTAAATTAGCCGCATCCAGTTCAGCGGTAAAATTCGCAGCAAAAGACTCGGCCAGGCTGCGCAATGCTTTTGGTGGCAGCTCTTCAGTGCCAAGTTCCACCAGAAAGGTTTTTTCAGACATGGCAGCCTCTTACTTGTCCTTGTTACACATAGGGAAACCCAGCGCTTCACGGGAAGCGTAGTAGGCTTCAGCCACAGCTTTAGTCAGGGTACGGATGCGCAGAATATAGCGCTGACGCTCAGTTACCGAGATTGCCTTACGGGCATCCAGCAAGTTAAAGCTGTGAGCCGCTTTAAGAATACGTTCATAGGCCGGTAATGGCAGCGGTTTTTCCAGTGCCAGCAGTTGCTGGGCTTCTTTTTCATACTGTTCAAAACAGGTGAACAGGAAATCCACATCAGCGTATTCAAAGTTGTAGGTAGATTGCTCTACTTCGTTCTGATGGAATACATCGCCGTAAGTGGTTTTCCCCAGTGGGCCATCGCTCCACACCAGGTCATATACGCTGTCAACGCCCTGGATATACATCGCCAGGCGTTCCAGGCCGTAAGTGATTTCGCCAGTAACCGGTTTACACTCAAGGCCGCCAACTTGTTGGAAGTAAGTGAACTGAGTCACTTCCATCCCATTGAGCCAAACTTCCCAGCCCAGCCCCCAGGCACCCAGTGTCGGGTTTTCCCAGTTGTCTTCAACAAAGCGGATATCGTGAATAGTGGGATCCATACCCAGCTCTTTCAGCGAGCCAAGGTAGAGTTCCTGAATGTTGTCCGGTGAAGGTTTGATTATCACCTGGAACTGATAATAGTGCTGTAAGCGGTTCGGGTTTTCGCCATAACGCCCATCAGTAGGGCGACGAGAAGGCTGTACGTAAGCGGCGGCAATGGGCTCTGGCCCCAGTGCACGCAGGCAAGTCATTGGGTGAGAAGTGCCTGCACCAACTTCCATGTCCAACGGTTGAACAATGGTACAGCCCTGGCGAGCCCAGTAATCCTGTAATGTAAGGATGAGGCCCTGAAAGGTCCTGGTATCAAACTTTTGCATGTTGATTTCGCACGCGATACGAGTGGGTTTATAAAGAAGCGGTCAGTATACCCGTTGGGCGCAAGATATACAGCCCAAATCCTCCGACAAAACCTTACACACCGTTTGAGCCGTGCAAATAACACCATTTATGCGCATTTTTCCTGCTTAACTGCGCAATCAACGCATAGATAACGACATAAACTTTCCGGTATCGTCAAAGGTGCAGGTAAAACGCTCACGACGTTGGGTAGCGCCACGAATTTCATAGCTGCGCTGAAAGGCTTCCGGGGCATCGAACGTAACAGTACCCACCCGAGTGTTATAGCGCCAGGCTACCTGGTCACGGCACTGTGACGTCATGTCTTCTACAGAAGCTGGCGTAGAGTGGCGAGCTGATGTGTGGTGGGGGCGAGAGGCGTTCTGGCATCCTGCTAACAACAGGCAAGCAGGCAGCAGCAAACCTGCCACATGCCAGCGAAAAGGAACAATCATCATAAATTCTGTATCAAATGTTTTTGCGTGTGACGCGCCGCATACCACCATGCAAATACCGGAACGTTAGGTACAGTTAGCCGCGGGCTGGGTTTTCTACCCAGTCACATCAATATGTTAGTAATAACTTATCAGTTTGCAGGGCGATGTTGGCTGATGCAAGACTTGCACCAGAAACTCGGTTTTTTCCTGGAGGCAAAGCCCACCTCAACCAACACACTGGCTCTACATGCATAGAAACTGAGGACCGGATGAATCAAAAAGTCGCCTGGATTGACAACTTGCGCGGTATTGCCTGCCTGATGGTTATTGTTATTCACACCACAACCTGGTATCTCACCAATGTAGATAAAGTCAGCATGATGACCTGGGATGTCGCGAATGTTCTGAACTCTGCATCAAGGGTATGTGTGCCGTTATTTTTTATGATTTCGGGTTACCTGTTCTTTGGTGAACGCAGCGCCCAACCAAGGCATATTGCCCGCCTGTTTTTGTGCCTGGTGTTTTACAGCGCCATTGCGCTTCTTTATATGAGCACACTCACGCGCATTAACGCCTGGCAGGCATGGCTGCATATTCTACAAAAGCCCGTGTTCTATCACTTATGGTTTTTCTACGCGCTGTTCGTGATTTACCTGATGTCTCCATTAATCAACGCCCGGCAAGTCAGTGCACCAGTGCTGATTCTGCTGGTTGCCGTGCTAGGTGTTATTGCCAACCCGAATATGCTGTCCGTTTATGGCTGGCATACCCGCCTGTTGCCTGTCGACCTCTATATTCAGGGAGATGTGTTCTACTACATTTTGTACGGTGTGCTGGGTTATTCGCTCGGGCAGGTACAAACTGAACGGGGTTGGGTTACCTTGCTGGCACTGGCAGGTTTTATCGCCTGCGTCGTCGGGATTATTAAAGGGACACAACATGCCTTACATACTCATGGCGATTTCGCAGACACCTGGTATCGTTATGCCAGCCCGCTGGTGCTGCTTGCCGCAATTAGCCTGTTTATTCTGGTAAAAAATACCCTGAGCAGCGGCCCGGTGCCTGGCCTTGCTACCATTGCACGCTATTCACTGGGTATTTATGGTTTCCACGCCTTTTTCATCCATTTTCTGCGCACACGGGATATCGAAATAACCCGTTATCCACTGCTGGACATGCTGTGGATATTCAGTGCGACACTGGCTGGCAGCCTGGTTCTGGCAACCGTTACTCAGTGGGTGGACCGTAAGCGGTGGGTGAGTTAGCCGGTACACGGAGTAATGCCCGCTGCCATTGGCGGCGGGACGAAAAACCCGCCTTAAGCGCCACCTGCTCACCATGCAACCCCTGGCGCAGGTATTGATCTGCCAACGCCAGGCGTAATTGTTCAATATAATCCCGCACGGTAACGCCAAGGTGTTCATGAAATAAACGCGCAAGATGGCGGGCGCTGACATGAACCTGTTCCGCAAGAATGGAAACCGACCAGGCTTGTTGAGGGGCTGAAGACAATAAATCTTGTGCCAGGTGCAGTGCCGGGTGAAGGTGGTTGCGGTAACGCAACCAGGGCGAAAGTTGTGGGTCATCTCCGGCGCGCCGGAACCACACCACCATTTCACGGGCGACTTCCAACGCCTGATGCGGGCCACACAGGTGGCTGATTAAATGCAGGCTTACATCAATACCCGAGGTAATTCCGGCACTGGTCCAGACACCCCGGTCAACAACAAAAATCCGGTTAGTTTTAACCTGTGCATCCGGTGCCGCCTGCTTCAGGCGCGCAATAACATCATGGTGAGTGGTGCACTGGCGCTGGTGCAATAACCCGGCTCTGGCTGCCATTAATGCCCCGGAACAAATACATAACAGCGCTAATTGCTGGTGATGAATAGCCGGTTGCTGGCGAGTCAGCCAACGGCGCACTTGTTCAGCCTCTGGGGTAGAAAAATTGCGGGACGAATCTGCCACACCGGGTATCACCAGTAAGCTGCCAGGCGGCAGGGTATCTGGCAATGGCGCAATACCGCCCAGTGTCAGCCCAATGGAACTGACTACTTCAGGTTGCGGCCCGATATAGTGCAAACGGAACGCTTCCCCCGCCAGCCCAAAGGTTTCAGCCGGGCCAGTTAAATCCAAAGCCAGCACCCCAGGTAGCACCACAAACCAGACATCCACTGCCATAGTTACCCTCACTCTTGCCTGGTTAAACCCGCCAGGCACTGTTCAACGGTGCTGATGGTGGCAAACCGGCCGGTTAACACCGTTTCAGTTCGGTGGTGTAACACATCGCTGCTCAGCGTAACCCCTTGCCACGTCATAGCAAATGTCAGAGTAGCTTCACTGACAAATGTCACCTGGTACCCAAGGTCAGATGCTACTCGGGCCGTGGTTTCACAGCACTGTTCAGTTCGCATACCACAGATAATCACATGGCCAATATTCTGGCGACGCAGCCAGTTATCCAGCCCGGTATCAGTAAATGCATTATGCACATGTTTATGAAAAGTTGCGGCGGGTTTATGGGTTAGAAACGGCATCGGTGTGACAAAACCGGACTTAATTGAGAATGGCCCGCTTTCATCGACATGGAAAATATCTACCACCGGAATTTGGCGTTCAGTACAACCCGAAATCAGCATATTCATGTTCCGGGAAAAATCAGCAAAATGGCTGTCCTCCCAGAAATCACGCTGGAAAAAGGAACATTGGGTATCGATATTCAGTAATGCGCTGCGTGTCATGGTCATTCGCCTCATTTGGAAACCTGACGCTATTCTGGCAAGAAAAAATTGCCCGGCGAATACCAAAAACGGACAGAACAGGGGTACGAGCGGACAAACGGGAAACAGGAGCAGAGCCAGCATAAAAAAACGGCGGCACAGGGCTGAATTCGCCCGGCACCGCCGGTTATGCTCAGAAGGCTTGCAGAGTCACACCATCAGTGGCGCAAGCTGCTGGTAAATCTGGCGGAAGGTTTCCCTGCGCGCCGCATACTGCTGGTTACGCGGTACATCCGGGTGGTGGCGCTGCTCCAGGGGTAACTGCGGCAATAATGCCGTTAACGGCGCATTAGGGCTTAACGCCACCTGCGCCAGCCGTGCCGCCCCGAGAGCCGGGCCAACATCCCCACCAGTGCGGTAATCCAGCACCTGGCCACTGATATCTGCCAGCATCTGCCGCCAGTAAGGGCTGCGGGCACCACCACCAATCAGGGTGATGCTTTCCGGGCGCAGTCCGCAACTGTGCACCACATCCATACCATCCGCCAGGGCATACCCCACACCTTCCAGCACCGCCCGCGCCAACTCCGCCGGGCCATGTTGGTGTGTCAGGCCAAAAAAGACACCTTTGGCAGCAGGATTATTATGGGGGGTACGTTCGCCGGAAAGATAAGGTAAGAACCACAGCGCACCTGCCGTGCCATCGGCCTGTTCTGCCGCAGCCAGCAAAGCAGGAACTGAAGGCTGCCCGGTTAATTTTGCCGCCCAGTCCAGGCAGGAAGCAGCACTCAGCATGACTGACATTAAGTGCCAGCGTTCCGGCAATGCGTGGCAAAAACTGTGCACCGCACTTTCTGGTTTACTCAGGAAACCGTCACTGACAGCAAAGTAAACCCCGGAAGTGCCTAACGACAACATAGCCTGCCCGGCATCCACCATACCAACCCCAACAGCCCCTGCGGCGTTGTCACCACCACCAGCAACGACCGGTACCACCGGCATGTGCCAGGCGTCGGCGAGGCCAGCATGAAGTTCACCAGTCATCTCATTGCCTTCATACAGTGCAGGCATGTTATCGCGTGTCAGGCCGCAGGCAGCCAGCAGCTCATCACTCCAGTCGCGCCGTGCAACATCCAGCCACATAGTCCCTGCGGCATCAGACATATCGCTGGCATAATCACCAGTCATACACAAGCGCAAATAATCTTTGGGTAACAGTACCTTGTCTATCTGGCGGAAGATTTCCGGCTCGTGATTTTTCACCCACAACAGCTTGGGTGCAGTAAAGCCGGGCATCATCAGGTTGCCGGTGATTTTGCGGGAATCAGGCACTGCCTGCTCCAGTTGCATACACTCAGCAGCACAACGCCCATCGTTCCACAGAATTGCCGGGCGCAGGATGTTTTGTTGATTATCCAGCAACGTTGCGCCGTGCATTTGCCCGGTCAGGCCGATTGCTTTTACACCCTGCAAAGAGTGCTGCCGGCCTAATGCTTTCATCGCCCGGTCGGTTGCCGCCCACCATTGCAGGGGATCCTGTTCCGACCACAACGGGTGTGGCCGCGACACTGCCAGCGACTCGGTTTGGGTTGCTAACAGGGCTCCGTCTTCACTTAATAAAATGGCTTTAACGCCGGATGTACCTAAATCAATACCAATATACATTTGCGCCACACCCTCCCGGCAATAAACAGCGTGCATAGCCCCGACAGGCAGATAACACAGAGGATACGCCAGCACACACCGCGTATCCTCTTACCTGTTTATCGGGGCGCTTTCTGTCCGCCCTGGCCCTTAACGGTCAAACAACCAGGTATTCACCAGATTTTCCAGCAGTTCCTGGTGGCCGCTTTGATGCTGTGGTGCCAGGTTATGCTGCGTTGCATATTGTGCAATTTGCTCAAGGCTAAGCTGGCCTTTCAATACTTGCTGGCCGAACTCGCTATTCCAGCCTGAGTAGCGTTTCGCAACGCGTTTATCCAGCTCACCATCTTCCACCATGCGCGCCGCTACTTTCAGTGCCAGCGCCATGGTATCCATGGCACCAATGTGGCCATAGAACAAATCATATTTATCGGTGCTCTGGCGGCGTACTTTGGCATCAAAGTTCAGGCCGCCCGTGGTAAAGCCACCCGCTTTGATAATTTCATACATCACCAGCGCATTCTCTTCCACACTGTTCGGGAATTGGTCAGTATCCCAGCCCAGTTGGGCATCGCCACGGTTAGCATCCACCGAACCGAAAATCCCCAGCGCAATGGCTGAAGCGATTTCATGATGGAAACTGTGACCAGCCAGCGTGGCATGGTTTGCTTCAATGTTAACTTTGATCTCTTTTTCCAGACCAAACTGTTTGAGGAAGCCATACACCGTCGCCACGTCGTAGTCGTACTGGTGCTTGGTAGGTTCCTGTGGTTTGGGTTCAATCAGCAATGTGCCCTGGAAGCCGATTTTATGTTTATGCTCCACGACCATTTGCATAAAGCGGCCAATTTGTTCGCGCTCCTGGCGTAAGTCTGTGTTGAGCAGGGTTTCGTAACCTTCACGCCCACCCCACAACACATAGTTTTCGCCGCCTAGTTTGTGCGTGGCATTCATGGCATTAACAACCTGTGTGGCGGCCCAGGCGAAGACTTCCGGGTCCGGGTTAGTAGCCGCACCTGCACCGTAACGCGGGTTGGTAAAGCAGTTTGCGGTACCCCACAACAATTTCACGCCACTCTGTTGCTGTTTTTCCGCCAGCACGTCAACCATTTGCTGGAAATTACTCTGGTAGGTTTTCAGCGAATCGCCTTCCGACACCACATCCACATCGTGAAAGCAGTAGTAAGGCACGCCCAGTTTTTGGAAAAATTCAAAGGCAACATCGGCTTTCTGGCGCGCCACAGCCAGCGCATCGCCAGGATGCTGCCACGGGCGGTCAAACGCGCCCACGCCGAACATATCTGCGCCATTCCAGCAGAAGGTGTGCCAGTAGCAGGCAGCAAAGCGCAAGTGATCTTCCATGCGCTTACCTAATACAAGCTCATCAGGGTTATAGTGGCGAAATGCCAGAGGATTAGTGGTTTTAGAGCCTTCGTAACGCACCCGTTCAAGTTGGTCGAAATAAGCTTGCATAGTGAACTCCGTAATCAAGTAAAGGAGGTTTAACAACCATGCATTCATCCTGGTTACTCCAGGCCGCTTCCTCAATTACGTTATTTCACACTGCGATTAAGAGAATACCCAACTGTGCGCCACCTCTCAAAATACCACTTTGTTAAAACATTCGAATCACTTTCTATTTTCAAATGAAAACATAATTATGGCGAATATATGAAACAGGATCTCCATCATAAAACCAACAATTAAACCAAAAAACATAATAGCAAGATAAAAATAGATAATTGCAAGGTTGCGCCTGCACGATAACAATTCCCCTCGTCTGCAGATGTTAATTATTCTTTAAATCCCTCAATCCTACATAAACAAACAGGCATCAAGACCATGAAGATAAAGAACATTTTACTAACAATCTGTGCTTCCGTACTGCTCACTACCAGCCTTAACAGCCTGGCAAAAGAGATAAAAATCGGCATGGCTATTGACGATTTGCGCCTGGAACGCTGGCAAAAAGATCGCGATATCTTTGTTAAAAAAGCAGAATCTCTTGGTGCATCTGTATTTGTTCAATCTGCTAATGGGAATGAAGAAACACAGATGTCACAAATTGAAAATATGATAAATCGCGGTGTGGATGTCCTGGTCATTATTCCTTACAACGGGCAAGTCTTAAGCAACGTAGTTGCCGAAGCCAAACAAGAAGGCATTAAAGTTTTGGCTTATGACCGTATGATTAATAATGCCGATATTGATTTTTATATTTCATTTGATAATGAAAAAGTAGGAGAACTACAGGCACAAAGCCTGGTCGATAAAGTGCCCCAAGGTAATTATTTTCTGATGGGTGGTTCTCCAGTAGATAATAATGCCAAATTGTTCCGCGCCGGGCAGATGAAGGTATTAAAACCCTTTATTGATAGTGGAAAAATTCACATTGTTGGCGACCAGTGGGTGGATGGCTGGCTACCGGAAAATGCCCTGAAAATTATGGAAAATGCGCTAACAGCCAACAAAAACAATATTAATGCCGTGGTTGCCTCCAATGATGCTACCGCAGGCGGTGCCATTCAGGCTCTCGCCGCGCAGGGGCTGGCAGGTAAAGTCGCCATTTCCGGGCAGGACGCAGACCTGGCTGCAGTGAAGCGTATCGTCGCTGGCACACAAACTATGACGGTTTACAAACCTATCACCCAACTGGCAAATACCGCGGCAGAAATTGCTGTTGAGCTGGGTAATGGTAAACAGCCAGAATCAAACGCCACATTAAACAACGGCACAAAAGATGTGCCTTCCCGTTTATTAACACCAATCCCGGTCAATAAAAGCAATATTGAAGACACAGTCATAAAAGACGGTTTCCACAAACAAAGCGATCTCTGAACGCCGGGCCCGCGCTTGCGCGGGTAACCGCTCTTGCCTGAAGAAGTGTATCGAGGAGCAGCGTTATGCCTTATTTGCTGGAAATGAAAAATATTACCAAGGCGTTCGGTACGGTAAAGGCCGTGGATAACGTCAGCCTGGCACTCAACGCCGGTGAAATTATGTCGTTGTGCGGGGAAAACGGTTCCGGGAAATCCACATTAATGAAAGTGTTGTGTGGCATTTATCCCCACCCTGGCTGGCAGGGTGAAATCTGGTTTGCTGGCGAACAACTTAAACCCGCCCATATCCGCGACACCGAACAGAAAGGGATTGCCATCATTCACCAGGAACTGGCGCTGGTTAAGCACCTGACCGTACTGGAAAACATCTTTTTGGGGAATGAGATCACTCAGCATGGCGTAATGGATTACGACACGATGACGGTCAAATGTGAAAAATTACTCAACCAGGTGAGCCTGGCTATCTCTCCACATACCCGAGTAGGGGATTTGGGGTTAGGCCAGCAACAACTGGTCGAAATTGCCAAAGCCCTGAACAAACAAGTGCGACTGCTGATTCTGGACGAACCCACAGCATCACTGACTGAGCAGGAAACTGCCATTTTACTGGGGATAATCCGCGACCTGCAAAATCACGGTATCGCCTGTATTTATATCTCCCACAAACTTAATGAAGTCAAAGCGATATCTGACACCATTTGTGTGATTCGCGACGGGCAGCATATTGCCACCCGCGATGCCAGCCAGGTAGAAGAAAACGACATTATTGCCATGATGGTAGGCCGGGAACTCACGGCGCTTTACCCCAGTGAACCTCACCAAACCGGTGAAGAAGTCTTACGGGTTGAACACCTTACCGCCTGGCACCCGGTTAACCGCCATATTAAGCGGGTGAATGATATTTCCTTCAGCCTGCACAAAGGCGAAATACTGGGTATCGCCGGGCTGGTTGGCGCAGGGCGAACCGAAGCCGTGCAGTGCCTGTTTGGTGTCTGGCCCGGCCGCTGGCAGGGCGATATTTTTATTGAAGGGAACAAAGTGGCGATTCGCCGCTGCGAGCAGGCCATTGCCCACGGTATCGCAATGGTGCCGGAAGACCGGAAAAAAGATGGCATCGTGCCGGTCATGGCGGTAGGGCAAAACATTACCCTGGCAGCTCTCAACCAGTTTTCAGGCAAGCTGACTACGCTGAATGATGCTGCGGAGCAACACTGTGTAGAGCAATCAATCCAACGCCTTAAGGTGAAAACCTCGTCCCCGGAATTAGCCATTGGCCGGTTAAGCGGTGGTAACCAACAAAAGGCGATTATTGCCCGCTGCCTGCTGCTCAACCCTCGAATCCTGATCCTGGATGAACCCACCCGCGGCATTGATATCGGCGCCAAATATGAAATCTACAAGCTGATTAACCACCTGGTGCAACAGGGTATCGCCGTCATTGTTATCTCATCTGAACTGCCTGAAGTGCTCGGCCTGAGTGACCGGGTACTGGTCATGCATGAAGGGCAACTCAAAGCTAACCTGGTTAACCATAACCTGACGCAGGAGCAGGTAATGGAAGCCGCACTGAGGAGCGACCACCATGTCGAAAAGCAACTCGTCTGAAATAAAACTCACGGCGCCGGGTTCATCCCCTTTTTCGGGGCTGAAGTCACTGAACCTGCAAGTCTTTGTCATGATTGCCGCCATTATCGTCATCATGCTGTTCTTTACCGCCATGACTGATGGCGCATATTTGAGTGCCCGTAATATCTCCAACCTGTTACGCCAGACTGCCATTACCGGTATCCTGGCGGTCGGGATGGTGTTTGTGATTATCTCGGCGGAAATTGATTTGTCCGTCGGCTCCATGATGGGCCTGCTGGGCGGTGTAGCAGCTATTTGTGATGTCTGGTTGGGCTGGCCTCTGCCACTGACAATTATCACTACGCTGGTGCTGGGCCTGTTGCTGGGCGCATGGAACGGGTGGTGGGTGGCCTACCGCAAAGTGCCATCATTTATTGTTACCCTGGCCGGTATGCTGGCTTTTCGCGGCATACTGATTGGTATCACTAACGGGACAACTGTTGCCCCCACCAGCCATGCCATGTCGCAAATCGGCCAGAGCTATTTGCCCGACGGTATTGGCTTTACCTGCGGAGCCCTGGGGCTGATGGCGTTTATCGCCTGGCAGTGGCGCGGGCGTATGCGCCGCCAGTCTATGGGCCTCGGCGTGCCAGCATCGGCCTCTGCGGTGGGCCGCCAGGCATTTACCGCCATTATTGTGCTGGGAGCCATTTGGCTGCTTAACGATTACCGTGGCGTGCCAACGCCCGTACTGTTACTTACCCTGCTACTGCTGGCGGGCATGTTTATGGCAACCCGCACGGCTTTTGGCCGCCGGATTTACGCAATTGGCGGCAACCTGGAAGCCGCACGCCTGTCCGGTATCAATGTTGAGCGCACCAAAATGGCTGTATTTGCCATTAATGGCCTGATGGTGGCGGTGGCAGGGCTTATCCTCAGCTCAAGGCTCGGAGCTGGCTCACCCTCCGCCGGGAATATTGCTGAGCTTGATGCCATTGCAGCCTGTGTTATTGGCGGCACCAGCCTGGCAGGTGGGATTGGCAGTGTGGCAGGCGCGGTGATGGGGGCATTTATTATGTCTGCGCTCGATAACGGTATGAGCATGATGGATGTGCCAACATTCTGGCAGTACATCGTCAAAGGGGCCATTTTACTGCTGGCTGTTTGGATGGATTCGGCAACGAAACGCCGGGCATAAATTTATTAATCTGCAAAAGATCACACAAAGCCTGGGCATTCCCCCCGGCTTTGTGCGTCTTGTGGTATTCAGGGAATGACTTATCACCAGGAACAACAAACATGTTTGAGAAACGTCATCGCATTACGTTGTTATTCAATGCCAATAAGGCCTACGACCGCCAGGTCGTGGAAGGCGTGGGCGAATATCTGCAGGCCTCTCAATCTGAATGGGATATTTTTATCGAAGAGGATTTCCGTACCCGTATCGATAATATTAAAGACTGCCTGGGCGATGGTGTCATCGCTGACTTCGACGACCCGGAAATTGAAACATTACTGGCCGGAACCACGGTACCCATTGTGGGCGTGGGTGGCTCTTACCATGACCCGGCGCAGTACCCGCCAGTGCATTATATTGCCACGGATAACTACGCACTGGTGGAACAGGCTTTCCTGCACCTTAAAGAACGGGGGGTGAACCGTTTTGCTTTTTATGGTTTGCCTGCGTCCAGCGGCAAGCGCTGGGCTGTTGAGCGGGAATATGCCTTTCGCCAGTTGGTACAAAAAGAGCAATACCGCGGTGTGATTTACCAGGGGCTGGAAACTGCGCCAGAAAACTGGCAACACGCACAGAACAGGCTGGCAGACTGGTTACAAACCCTGCCGCCACAAACCGGGATTATTGCTGTTACAGACGCCCGCGCCCGCCACCTTCTCCAGGCCTGTGAACACCTGCATATTCCAGTGCCGGAAAAATTGTGTGTCATTGGCATTGATAACGAAGAGCTGACACGTTATTTGTCGCGTGTGGGGTTGTCTTCCGTTGCCCAGGGAACCCGGCAAATGGGTTACCAGGCAGCCCGGGTTCTTCACCGCCTGCTCGCCCACGAAACACCGCCCTTGCAACGTATTCTGGTGCCCCCGGTGCGGGTGGTTGCTCGCCGCTCAACCGATTTCCGTTCACTGCATGACCCGGCAGTGATTCAGGCCATGCATTACATTCGCAACCATGCCTGCAAGGGAATCAAAGTAGAGCAAGTGCTGGATGCGGTCGGCATTTCTCGTTCGAACCTGGAAAAACGCTTTAAAGAAGAAGTGGGGGAAACTATCCACGCAGTGATTCACAGTGAAAAGTTGGAAAAAGCCCGGACGTTGCTGATTTCAACCAGCCTGTCGATTAACGAAATATCCCAGGTATGTGGTTACCCGTCACTACAGTATTTCTATTCAGTATTTAAAAAGGGCTACGACACCACACCTAAAGAGTACCGGGATGTGCACAGCGAAATGTGCTGACAAGAAATGATAACGGGAATAAAAAACGCCAGCCCACATTGCAGAGAGGCTGGCGTTGTCAGAGCCGTTTTTACTGGTTATCAGTAAGTATTCAGCAACTGCTTGTTACTCTGGAACATAGCAAACAGGTAGTTGTTATAACTGCTGCCCTTGGTGGAGTAACCTTCCAGTTTGTGAATCATGTTCGCGGCCGTTAATTCCTGGTCTGCCCGGCGTAATTGCGAGCGGGACTTACGGAATGAGGCATAAGCCGGGTGCGTATTCAGATTATTCACATACGCCTGCACGGATTCATCAACAGACGAAAACTGTGAATACCCTTTCACCTTCCCTTTGCCACCTGAGCAACTGCGACCACACTTCATACCGAACAGGTTATTATTCACACGCGCCAGTTTTGATGTCCCCCAGCCGCTTTCTGCCGCAGCCATGGTTGCCACCATATTGGTCGGGATAATATCAACGCGGTCCAGCAGCGTATTCCACGGCACACGCCGCGTATCACCACGCCATGACACATTGTACTGGCGAACCAGCCCTTTCAGGCGAGTGCGTTCAGCAGCCGTCCAGTGACCGGCATAGCGTTTTTGCTGTAACCATTCACGGTCAGCAAGAATTACGTCATTCTGGCGGTTGATATACGGCATTACAGTCCGGAGAAATGCTTTCTTTCTTGCTGCTCCGGAAGGGTATTTTCGCAAATCAGGAAGTGAACTGCTTGCACTATTGCGAGAATACTCTTTTTTACTACTAACCGCCTGCTTACTGCCATGAACCTTTGTTACATGGGGCTTATGATTCGTTGTTGTTTCATGTTTCTTTGCCAAAACCCCGCCGGAAAATCCCAGGGTGAAACACATCAGAATCGTCGCCCCGTATCGTCGTATACGTGTCGACATCATCAGGTCTCCAGGTCGGATATCATCTCTCCAACACCTTATTTTTTAAAATAAATAAACAATCAGCAGCAAATTGTAGCAAAAATAGCGCAATTTTGCACCTTTCGGGAATAGTACAAATCTGAAAGGTTGTTATGAGGAATAATCTTATCGCAGAAAAAAATAGGGAAAAAATGGCGGCAGTTCGCATAAATAGCGAAAAATTGTGTCTGAAGTTCTCCCCCCTGCGCCTCATCCCCCTTCACGTTTACTTCAGGATGAACCGTTGTTTTTTTCGCCATGCCAGACTGAGCAGAAAAACAGGACATTCCTATGAAAATAAAATACCTTGCCCTACTGCTTTTCCCGGCCACCAGCGCACTGGCTGGCTGGAACGCCCCCGGTTTGCCTGTATTTCAAGAAACACACCCCGGACAGTTTCAGAGCCAGGGGCCACTGAAAAAAGGCACATTGCCTCTGGCCCTGCACCTGGGTGACCAGTGCTGGCAACCCGCCGAAAATATCAAACTCAACCAAACATTGTCTCTGGAGCCTTGCAAAGGCACACCACCACAATGGCGGCTGTTCCGTGATGGCACTTATCATGTGCAAATAGATACCCGCTCCGGCACGCCAACCTTGTTACTCAGTGTCGACAGCACAGCAACAGCGCCGCAAAATGTCACCCGGCAATGCCCGCGCTGGGATGGTAAACCGCTTAGCGTTGATGTCAGCAGCACCTTCCCGGAAGGCACAACTGTGCGTGATTTCTACAGTGGCGATACCGCAACGGTCCATCAGGGCCATGTCACTCTGATGCCTGCGGCCAATAGTAACGGCCTGCTTCTGCTGGAAAGCGCAGAAACCCAAAAGACCGCGCCGTTCTCCTGGCATAATGCAACCGTCTACTTTGTGCTAACAGACCGCTACGTTAATGGCGACCCCAGCAATGACCACAGTTATGGGCGCAAATCTGATGGCATGCAGGAGATTGGCACCTTTCACGGCGGTGACCTGAAAGGATTAGCCAGCAAGCTCGATTATTTGCAGCAGCTAGGTGTAAATGCCCTGTGGATTAGTTCACCACTGGAGCAAATCCACGGCTGGGTTGGGGGCGGGACCAAAGGCGATTTCCCGCATTATGCCTACCACGGCTACTACACCATGGACTGGACCCGGCTGGATGCCAACATGGGCACAGAAGAGGACTTACGCCACCTGGTAGATGGCGCTCACCAGCGTGGGATTCGGGTACTGTTTGATGTGGTAATGAACCACACCGGCTACGCAACACTTGCGGATATGCAGCAATACCAGTTCGGCGCCCTGTACCTCAAGGGCGCAGAACGGGACAAAATCCTCGGCAAAAACTGGACCGACTGGACACCCGGCCCAGGCCAGACCTGGCACAGCTTTAACGACTACATCAATTTCAGTGACAAAAGCGCCTGGCAAAAATGGTGGGGTAAAGCCTGGGTGCGCACAGATATCGGCGATTACGACAGCCCAGGCTATGACGACCTGACCATGTCATTAGCTTTTCTGCCCGATATCAAAACTGAATCTACCACGCCTTCCGGGCTACCGGTTTTCTATGCACATAAGCCGGATACCCACGCCAAAGCCATAGCCGGTTACACACCACGTGATTACCTGACTCACTGGCTCAGCCAGTGGGTACGTGATTATGGTATTGATGGCTTTCGTATCGATACCGCGAAACACGTAGAAATGGCGGCCTGGCAGCAACTAAAAAACCAGGCAACCGATGCCCTCAAAGCCTGGAAACAGGCCAATCCCGACAAAAAACTGGATGATGCCCCTTTCTGGATGACCGGTGAAGCCTGGGGCCACGGCGTCATGCAAAGTGATTATTACCGCAACGGCTTTGATGCCATGATCAACTTCGACTACCAGGACCAGGCATCCAGTGCCAAAGACTGCCTGGCATTTATGGATATGGCCTGGCAACACATGGCCGAAAAACTGCAGGGCTTCAATGTGCTCAGTTATCTGTCATCCCACGATACCCGCCTGTTCCGTGAAGCAGGCCAGCGCAATGCAGAGCTGCTACTGCTCGCCCCAGGTGCCGTTCAAATTTTCTATGGCGATGAAACCGAACGCCCCTTCGGCCCCACAGGCTCAGATCCGCTACAGGGCACGCGCTCACAAATGAACTGGCAGGATATTAACGGCAAAGAAGCGCTGACCCTGGCGCACTGGCAAAAATTGGGGCAATTTCGCGCCCGACACCCGGCAATTGGTGCAGGGGTGCAAACGACCCTTCACCAGGCACAGGGCTACAGTTTTAACCGTGTGCTGGGCGATGACAAAGTGATGGTGGTGTGGGCTGGTAATCAATAACTGCGCGCCCATCTCAATACCGGGGCTGGAGCGTTCCTGCCCCGGTATTCTCCTGCGGCAGCCATGTCCGAACAACCGTTCCCCGCACGGATATAGCAAGTTTGTTAAGCAAAACACTCAACGATATATTCTGCTGATTTTTAACATTCCCTCGGGATTTATTTCACCAGACAACAGAGTTATCTGGTTTGCACATCGATATCTGTGGCGCTATGGTTAGCATCTTTAACAGACCTACAACACTTTTACTGCTATGACGTTTTCACTTTTCGGCGACAAATTTACCCGCCATTCCGGCATTACACGCCTGATGGAGGACCTTAACGACGGCCTGAGAACGCCCGGAGCCATCATGTTAGGGGGCGGGAACCCGGCACAGATCCCCGCCATGCAGGATTACTTTCAACAACTCCTCGCGGATATGCTGAAAAGTGGCAAACTCACTGATGCGCTTTGTAATTATGATGGTCCACAGGGCAAAAGCGAGTTGCTCGATGCCCTGGCGGGTATGCTGCGCGATGAGTTGGGTTGGGATATTGAACCGCAGAATATTGCACTAACAAATGGCAGCCAAAGTGCATTTTTCTACTTATTCAACTTATTCGCAGGGCGTCGTGCTGATGGCCGGACCAAAAAGGTCCTTTTCCCTCTGGCACCAGAATACCTGGGTTACGCTGACGCAGGGCTGGAAGAATCCCTGTTTGTTTCTGCTCGCCCCAATATAGAACTACTCCCCGAAGGGCAGTTTAAATACCATGTAGACTTCGAACACCTGCATATTGGCGAAGATACCGGCATGATTTGTGTATCGCGCCCAACCAACCCAACCGGGAATGTGATTACAGATGACGAGCTGATGAAGCTCGATATGCTGGCAAACCAGAACGGAATTCCACTGGTTATTGATAATGCGTATGGCGTGCCTTTCCCGGGCATTATCTTCAGTGAAGCCCGCCCGCTATGGAACCCCAATATTGTGCTGTGCATGAGCCTGTCTAAACTGGGCCTGCCCGGCAGCCGTTGCGGCATCATCATTGCTAACGAAAAAATCATCTCGGCCATCAGCAATATGAACGGGATTATCAGCCTGGCTCCGGGCGGCACCGGGCCTGCCATGGCGAGTGAAATGATTAAGCGCAACGATTTGCTGCGCTTGTCAGAAACGGTGATTCGCCCGTTCTATTTGCAACGCGTGACCGAAACAATTGCAACCATTCGCCGTTATTTACCAGAAGAACGCTGCCTGATCCATAAACCGGAAGGGGCGATCTTCCTGTGGTTATGGTTTAAAGACCTGCCAATCAGCACCGAAGTGCTGTACCAGCGCCTGAAAAAACGTGGTGTGCTAATGGTGCCGGGGCACTTCTTCTTCCCAGGGCTCGATAAACCCTGGCCGCATACCCAACAGTGCATGCGGATGAACTATGTGCCGGAACCAGAAAAAATTGAAGCTGGGGTAAAAATCCTGGCGGAAGAAGTGGATCGCGCCTGGCACGAAGTGCAGTAAAGCGTCACCTGGAGCAACCGCCAGTGCCGCACTTACAAGTGCAAAGGGCTGGCGGCTGCCTGCAAACGGCGCTGGCGGGTTAACGCTTCCAACGCTTCACCACTTACACACCGTAACGCCCCCGTTGGGCAAGCGTCCACACAGGCAGGCCCGGCATCACGTCCCTGGCATAAATCACATTTCAATACTTGTGGGTGCGCTTGGCTCTCCCCGCCCGTAGCAATGCGTATCGCGCCGTAAGGGCACACCACCATGCAGGTTTTGCAGCCAATACACGCCGCCTGAGTAACCGTAACATAATCCGCACCGCGAGCCAGTGCTCCTGTCGGGCAAACGCGGGCACAGGGAGCATCTTCACACTGCCGGCACATCACTGGCACTGATACATGTGCGGTTTTCTCCACCTGCAACCGCGCCTGAAACGTACCGGGCGACAGCGCTGCGCAATCTGCCTGCGCCTGGTGAGAAACGGCACAGGCCACTTCACAGGTACGGCAACCAATACATTTGGTGGCATCGGCCAGAATAAAACGGTGCATGAGATTTCCCTTAATAATGCGTTACCCGCCAGACGCGGAAGTAACAGCCTAAGGGAACCGGCGGCCAACTGCTTTGATCCCACAAGGTAAAGGCATGATTTACTGAGAATGGCTGTGAAATTCGGGCAATTGCCTGAATACCGGAAAATCAGTCTGAATTGATATGTTCTTTGCAGTAACGGCGCTTCCAGGCTGCAGGTGTAAGGCCGGTTTGCTTACGAAAAATTTGCCGGAAATACCCCACATCCTGAAACCCACAACGTGTAGCTACCTCCACCAGCGCTAACGAATCACTGAGCAGGAGTTTTTGCGCGGCAACCACCCGCTGGCGGTGGATAGCATCAGTAATCGTCAGGTGAAACACGCGCCGGTAAACCCGCCCTAAATAATCAGCACTACAGTGCAGGTTTTGCGCCAGCGATGAAGTGGAAATAGCCTGGTGATACTGGGTACGGATGCACTGTTGTGCACGCCAGGCAAGCGCAGTGCCACTGCGGGTTTGCGCATCACTGATTGGCGCTGTCAGTGAGATTTTTTGCAAAATCAGCAGTAATAACAATTCCAGAGCACAACTGCGGGTGATATTTTCCTGCTCGGTGAGAAACTGGCGGAATAATGTCATCACTTGTTCTGGGTCGGGGACCTGGCTGTGTTGAGGCAGCGAGATTTTTGCCTGAGGCAATCCTACAGAAGCAGGTACATCATGGACATCGAAATGCACCCAATAGAATTTTAAATCAGGCGGAAACACGCCAACGCCCTGGTGACGGCGGTGCGGGTACAACACCAGGCTTTCACCTTCGCCAACCTCAAAAACCTTGTGGTCTTCCTTAATCGTAAGTGTCCCTTTTTCCACAAAAATCACTTCCCAGGAAGTCAGCGTTCTTTCCGGGTGAATCCCTATTCCACGGGAAATAAACACGCCACCATTTTGTACAGACAAAGGGAAAGAAAGATTAAAATCAATCATATAAATAACCACTCACTTACTGCATTACACCTGATTATGCAGGGCGTCGCTGTCAGCAGCGTTTATTTTTCTCAAGAATCGATCCTCTTCACAAAATTTTCACCAGGTCGGAATCGTCATCTTTTTATACTTTTCTCTTGTCTTGTTGGTCATGAAACCTTGTGCAAAATAAAAAGTGTTTGCGCAAACAACAACCAAAACCCGGCTTATTAGCGGTTTCGTTTCGGGTACAGACAACGCAAAACTGCGAGGCGTTAACCATGACCTCTACCCCTATATCACAAACAGACATTGTCACTCAGCGCACTGACACGAAATTATCCCTGCGGGAAAAAATCGGTTATGGCCTGGGTGATGCGGGCGGGACAGTTATTACCTGCCTTATCATGAACTTCCTGACTTTTTTCTACACTGATGTCTTCGGCCTGACTCCGGCAATTGTTGGCACATTATTTATTGGCCTGCGGGTGTTCGATGCAGTTTCCGACCCCATTATGGGCGTGTTGGCAGACCGCACACAAAGCCGCTGGGGCCGCTTCCGCCCGTGGCAACTGTGGGTTGCCCTGCCCATCGGCATTATTGGGGTGCTGACGTTCACCGTACCGGATGTCAGCATGACAATGAAAATCGCCTGGGCATTCGGCACTTATCTTATGCTGTCTGTCGGTTACACCGCCATTAACGTGCCGTACTGCGCGCTTATCAACACCATGACCACCCGCCATGATGAAGTGATTTCTTGCCAGTCCTGGCGCTTTATTCTGTGCGGCGTGGCAGGTTTTCTGGTGTCCGTCGGGCTGCCGTGGCTGGTTGCCGAACTGGGCCAGGGCAATGCAGCCAAAGGTTACCAGCTCGGTGTGGGCCTGCTGTGTGGTATTGCGGTGGTGATGTTCCTGTGCTGCTTTTTCTGGGTGCGTGAGCGTGTACCACTGGCGTTGATGGGCAAATTCAGCCTGCGGGAACACCTGGCCGGTTTACGCAAAAACGACCAGTTATTACTGATGCTGGTGATGTCATTCCTGCTTATCAACGTGTTTAACCTGCGCGGCGGCGGCTATATGTATTTTATTACCTATGTCCTGCACGGCAGCGCCGCGTTTGCTTCACTGTTTTTCACTATGGTGACCCTGGCGTCTATTCTCGGTGCCATTCTGGTGAACCCACTTGCCCGCCGTATTGATACCGTAAAACTCTACTACTACACCAACCTGGTGCTGGCCGCCTGTGCCGCTGGCATGTGGTTTCTGCCCACCGGCCCACAATGGCAGACATTGTGGCTCGGTATTATTCTCAGTAACGGTATTATTCTTGGTTTCACGCTTCCCCTGCACTTTTCCATCATGGCGTTTGCCGATGACTACGGCGAGTGGAAAACCGGTGTGCGTTCTTCGGGTATGAACTTCGCTTTCAACCTGTTTTTCATCAAGCTGGCCTGGGCTGCCAGTGCCGGTATCATCAGCCTGGTGTTTATTTTTGTGGCTTACAAACCCGGCATGGAAAACCAGACTGCCGCCTCACTGCAAGGCATTACTGCCCTTGAAAGCCTGCTACCCGCCGCTTTTCACCTGTTACTGGCTCTCGCCCTGCGCAAGTGCCGCCTCAATAACCCCATGATGGCGACTATCGCAACCGATTTACGCCAACGCCATGTACACACATCCTGAAGAGGTTGTTATGACTCAGCATGTTGTTTTTGATGTCGATTTACACCGCCTGAAGATTACGGACACGTTTTTGGGCCAGTACCAGCGCCTGGTACGTGACGTGGTTATCCCTTACCAGTGGGATGCCCTGAACGACCGAATTCCGGATACCGAACCCAGCCACGCTATTGAAAACTTTCGCATTGCGGCAGGCCAACAAACCGGCGAGTTTTACGGCATGGTGTTTCAGGACAGCGATGTCGCTAAGTGGCTGGAGGCCGTTGCCTGGTCTTTGTGCCAAAAACCCGATGCTGAGCTGGAAAAGATTGCCGATGGCGTGATTGAACTGGTTGCCGCCGCCCAGTGCGAAGATGGCTACCTGAATACCTGGTTCACCGTCAAAGCGCCGGAACAGCGCTGGACTAACCTGGCGGAATGCCATGAGTTATATTGCGCCGGGCATATGATTGAAGCAGGCGTGGCTTTCTTTCAGGCCACAGGCAAGCGCCGCCTGTTGGATGTGGTCTGCCGCCTTGCTGACCATATCGACCATGTGTTTGGCCCAGGCGAAAACCAGTTACAAGGTTACCCAGGGCACCCGGAAATTGAACTGGCGTTAATGCGCCTGTTCGATGTCACCCAGGAGCCCCGCTACCGTGCGTTGACTCATTTTTTTGTTACTCAGCGCGGCCAGTCACCGCACTATTACGATGAAGAGTATGAAAAGCGCGGCAAAACATCGTACTGGCATACCTATGGCCCGGCGTGGATGGTAAAAGATAAAGCCTACAGCCAGGCGCACCTTCCCCTGGTGGAACAAAACCAGGCAACCGGCCACGCCGTACGCTTTGTCTACCTGATGACCGGTGTCGCGCACCTGGCGCGCCTGAGTGAAGATGAAACCCTGCGCCAGTCCTGCCTGCGCCTGTGGCAAGATATGGCACAGCGCCAGATGTATATCACTGGCGGTATTGGTTCCCAGTCCAGCGGTGAAGCATTCAGCAGCGATTACGACTTACCTAACGATACAGTCTATGCCGAAAGCTGTGCGTCTATCGGCCTGATGATGTTTGCCCGCCGGATGGTGGAAATGGAAGCCGACAGCCAGTATGGCGATGCCATGGAGAGGGCGCTGTATAACACGGTGCTGGGCGGTATGGCGCTGGATGGCAAACACTTTTTCTATGTAAACCCGCTGGAAGTACAACCTAAAGCGGTGCCGTTTAACCATGTTTACGACCATATTAAACCCGTGCGCCAACGCTGGTTCGGATGTGCCTGTTGCCCGCCGAATATCGCCCGCCTGTTAACCTCGCTGGGCCATTATATCTACACACCACGCAGCGATGCGCTGTATGTGAATTTATACGTGGGCAATGAGGCAGAGCTGGTTGCAGGTGAAGGAGCGCTGCGCTTGCGTATGAGCGGCAACTACCCGTGGGATGAACAGGTAACCTTGTCTGTGTTATCTCCAGAACCGGTCAAGCATACTCTTGCTTTGCGCCTGCCAGACTGGTGCCCGTCACCTTCAGTAACACATAACGGCCAACCGGTTCAGGGCGATGTCGTGCGCGGCTACCTGCACCTGCAACGCACCTGGCGGGAAGGCGACACGCTGTGCCTTACGTTGCCCATGCCTGTGCGGCGTGTGTACGGCAACCCACTGGTGCGCCACCAGGCCGGGAAAGTTGCCCTGCAACGCGGGCCAGTCGTGTATTGCCTGGAGGAAGCGGATAACGGCGCGCAACTACATAACCTGTGGTTACCAGAAAACGCCGTACCGCGCCTGCTGGATGGCACTGCGAGCCTGGCGCATAAAGTGCTTTTGCAGGCTGAAGGGCTGCGCTACCAGGCAAATCAACCCGAGAAACAGGCCCTGTGGCGCTATGATGCACACCCGGCCACACCCGTTCCCCAAACACTGACCTTCATCCCCTGGTTCGCCTGGGCTAACCGTGGCGAAGGGGAAATGCGTGTCTGGGTAAATGAGGCTCCCGGCCCGGCGTGATTTTGTACGTGATTATGCAATATTGCCGCAATAAAAACCCCGCAGGCACTGGCTGGCGGGGTTTTGTTTGGTTCAACATTCATTGTCTGGTGCGGTAGTGGATTCTCTTTCCATATCTTCCGGCCAGTGAATATTATCCATAGGTTTCACTTTGCGTGTTACCGAGGGTATCTCTTGCGTATACAGTAATTCGTTTCCTTGCATGTAGTAACAGCAGTAGCTCCAGAAACGGTGGAGTTCATGTTTTTCTCCCTGATATCTCAACGGGAAACGTTCAACTACATGAAAGGTTCTTGGTTTACAGATTGCACAAGAAAGCTCATAACCCGAGAAAAAAATCCCCTGCCGGTACACCAGTTCCCCTTGCACATCTGCCCAGTCAACTACCCGGATAGTCGAAGGGCCTGAAATCCGTGTAAGATCATGATCATTCTCATATTCATAGATATAGACTTTCTGGCGTTTACGGTTGAACCTGACAGGTGTACTCCTGAGAGGAAAGGCCATGGTGCGCGTGTTAAATACAACAATAACCAACGTAGCGAGCATCACCACCATCACGAAGGGGTTATAGTCCGTGCCGATTAGTTGCCATAATATTCCTGACAGTGGAATGGCTATAAGAGAAAATGCAATACACAAACCTCGCGGGCAGGTTTTTGTTTGGTAACGAGGCAGCTCCATCCATGTTTCATTCAACTCATCCACCTGAACAACCCATGGGATATCCTGGATCTCACCCCGTGGATCCGGAAGGTCCTCTTCCCAATAATCAAGTGACGGTTTTAATCGCGAAAACCCTGGGTCAAATAATGTGTTAGGTTTCCGGTTTGGATCACTGTATGGCTTAAGGCGCTTTTTCTGCCCCTTAGTTATCTTGCTCATGGTTCCCTCCGGTTAATGCTGAAATATCCCTGTGGTGACAATTTGTGGCGGCCGGTTATTCACCCGGTGCCGTGGTGGATTCGCGGTCCAGCGCTTCTGGCCAGCGGATGGTGTTTACCGGCGTCCAGCTCGCCGGCACATGCCTGATAACCGGCGTTGCCGGTACTCTTCTGCCCTGCATGTACATGCAGCAGTGGCTCCACACACTTTTCAGCGGAATACTGCCACCCTGAAAATTCAGTGAAAACCGGTCCACCACCTCGTAAGTACCGGGTTTACAGACTGCGCAGGACAGCTCATAACCCGAGGCATAGATATCACTGCGCCGTATCAGTTCGCCGCGCACATCCGCCCAGTCAAACACTTTGATGGTGGTACGCCAGGGGAACCAGGGCCAGCCCCGTTTATGCTCGTAGACATACACTTTCTGCCGCTTACGGTTAAGCCGGACAGGTTTTCCCCGGGGGGCAAACACTGCCATTCGGAAGTGATATAACGCGATGCTAAAAAAAATGAAGATAGCAACCATAAAACCTAAACTGGTCTGATTATCAAATTCTGGCAATCTCGCATATGTGTAAATAAAAGGGATAGGAATTAAGGAGACAGGAAGCATCAGCCATGCCCCCCACCAGGAAATTCTATCCTCATAACGGGGGATCTCCATCCAGGTATCATTCAGCTCGCTGAGCCGGATCAGCCGGGGGGATGCCATTGGCGGCTCACCCGGCTCCGGCAGGTCTTCTTCCCAGTACTCAGACTGGGGTTTTAACCGCGAAAAGCCCGGGTCATAGAGGGTATAAGGTGGCCGCGCAGCAGGTGGCGGGCCTGGTGGTGGTTGGTGCGCCTTACGGCGACGCTGGCGTGACGGCGATTTCTGGCTCATGGTTCCCTCCGGTTAATGCTGAAATATCCCTGTGGTGACAATTTGTGGCGGCCGGTTATTCACCCGGTGCCGTGGTGGATTCGCGGTCCAGCGCTTCTGGCCAGCGGATGGTGTTTACCGGCGTCCAGCTCGCCGGCACATGCCTGATAACCGGTGTTGCCGGTACTCTTCTGCCCTGCATGTACATGCAGCAGTGGCTCCACACACTTTTCAGCGGAATACTGCCAGCCTGAAAATTCAGTGAAAACCGGTCCACCACCTCGTAAGTACCGGGTTTACAGACTGCGCAGGACAGTTCATAACCCGAGGCATAGATATCGCTGCGCCGTATCAGTTCGCCGCGCACATCCGCCCAGTCAAACACTTTGATGGTGGTGCGCCAGGGGAACCAGGGCCAGCCCCGTTTATGCTCGTAGACATACACTTTTTGACGCTTACGGTTAAGCCTGACAGGCGTGCCCCGGGGGGCAAACACGGCCATTCGGAACATATATAATGCGATACTAGAAAAAACAAAAAAAAGAAATATAAAACTAGAGTTTGGTCCAAACTGAATCGAGATATATAGAGCATAAAATATTGGGGCCAAGGATACTGGTAGTAGCACCCATGCCCCCCACCAGGAAATTCTATCCTCATAACGGGGGATCTCCATCCAGGTATCATTCAGCTCGCTGAGCCGGATCAGCCGGGGGGATGCCATTGGCTGCTCACCCGGCTCCGGCAGGTCTTCTTCCCAGCACTCAGACTGGGGTTTTAACCGCGAAAAGCCCGGGTCATAGAGGGTATAAGGTGGCCGCGCAGCAGGTGGCGGGCCTGGTGGTGGTTGGTGCGCTTTACGGCGACGCTGGCGTGACGGCGATTTCTGGCTCATGGTTCCCTCCGGTTAATGCTGAAATATCCCTGTGGTGACAACTTGTGGCGGCCGGTTATTCACCCGGTGCCGTGGTGGATTCGCGGTCCAGCGCTTCTGGCCAGCGGATGGTGTTTACCGGCGTCCAGCTCGCCGGCACATGCCTGATAACCGGCGTTGCCGGTACTCTTCTGCCCTGCATGTACATGCAGCAGTGGCTCCACACACTTTTCAGCGGAATACTGCCACCCTGAAAATTCAGTGAAAACCGGTCCACCACCTCGTAAGTACCGGGTTTACAGACTGCGCAGGACAGCTCATAACCCGAAGCATAGATATCACTGCGCCGTATCAGTTCGCCGCGCACATCCGCCCAGTCAAACACTTTGATGGTGGTACGCCAGGGGAACCAGGGCCAGCCCCGTTTATGCTCGTAGACATACACTTTCTGCCGCTTACGGTTAAGCCGGACAGGTTTTCCCCGGGGGGCAAACACTGCCATTCGGAAAAGATAGAGTCCAAAGCTAAATGCCAAAAAAATGATAAGACCAAAACTCGGTTCTGCACTGAAGTTAATCATAAGGTCAAGAAAAAACCATATCAGCGCAAAACATACTGGAAGCAATACCCATGCTCCCCACCAGGAAATTCTATCCTCATAACGGGGGATCTCCATCCAGGTATCATTCAGCTCGCTGAGCCGGATCAGCCGGGGGGATGCCATTGGCGGCTCACCCGGCTCCGGCAGGTCTTCTTCCCAGTACTCAGACTGAGGTTTTAACCGCGAAAAGCCCGGGTCATAGAGGGTATAAGGTGGCCGCGCGGCAGGTGGCGGGCCTGGTGGTGGTTGGTGCGCCTTACGGCGACGCTGGCGTGACGGCGATTTCTGGCTCATGGTTCCCTCCGGTTAATGCTGAAATATCCCTGTGGTGACAATTTGTGGCGGCCGGTTATTCACCCGGTGCCGTGGTGGATTCGCGGTCCAGCGCTTCTGGCCAGCGGATGGTGTTTACCGGCGTCCAGCTCGCCGGCACATGCCTGATAACCGGTGTTGCCGGTACTCTTCTGCCCTGCATGTACATGCAGCAGTGGCTCCACACACTTTTCAGCGGAATACTGCCACCCTGAAAATTCAGTGAAAACCGGTCCACCACCTCGTAAGTACCGGGTTTACAGACTGCGCAGGACAGCTCATAACCCGAGGCATAGATATCGCTGCGCCGTATCAGTTCGCCGCGCACATCCGCCCAGTCAAACACTTTGATGGTGGTGCGCCAGGGGAACCAGGGCCAGCCCCGTTTATGCTCGTAGACATACACTTTCTGCCGCTTACGGTTAAGCCGGACAGGCGTGCCCCGGGGGGCAAACATCACGGCACGAAATAGGTGTAAGGAAATACTCAAGAAAAGCAACATAATCAAACTAAAGCTGGGATTAAACTCAGGATGAGTCATATCACGATAAATGAAGGGGATCGGTAAAATTGATAGCGGTAGCATTAACCAAAGTCCCCACCAGGAAATTCTATCCTCATAACGGGGGATCTCCATCCAGGTATCATTCAGCTCGCTGAGCCGGATCAGCCGGGGGGATGCCATTGGCGGCTCACCCGGCTCCGGCAGGTCTTCTTCCCAGCACTCAGACTGGGGTTTTAACCGCGAAAAGCCCGGGTCATAGAGGGTATAAGGTGGCCGCGCGGCAGGTGGCGGGCCTGGTGGTTGTTGGTGCGCCTTACGGCGACGCTGGCGTGACGGCGATTTCTGGCTCATGGTTCCCTCCTGTATGCCATATTGAGTAATCACTATGCTTCCACAACCAGCCCTAACTGATCATGCAGGTTATATTTATGTGGCCAGTACGCCACCCGCAGAATTGCCTGTTGGTAACGCCCGGGGTTCACCCACAAATGTATTTCTATTGCCAGGCCATTTTTCCCAGGATTGCGCCGGTATACCCCATCCTGGTGGATCCCCCCGGCCTGGCGTGTATTCGTCTGGTCTGGAACGTTGTGGGTTTCTGTGAACATAACCACCTCGTGCCCGGTTTTTTCTTTCGCCACCAGGTTAACCTGCCAGGCAGAGTGCTCTTCACTCCCCCCAGGCAGTAACAGCCGGACCTGCAGCCGGGTGAGATGTTCCCCATATTGGTTAACATGCAGCCCGCGAAACCCCACTTCTGCCACCATACCTTTGACGATGGCGTAAAAGGCGGCCATGCACTCTGCCATATCCTGATCACTGCGGGCATGCCAGCGATAATCGCTGCCCCGCGGGCGGCCAAAACAGCAACGCCGTAGCCAGACTTCCAGTGGGTTACTACGCTGACTTTCTGCCTCCAGGGTAATAAGCGCCCCGGTAATAACGAACAGAGCGGCAATACCGACAGGGCCAAAGATAGCTGTGCTTCCATAGTATCCGGAAATAGCAGCAATAATTCCTCCCCCAACAGTTAAATAACTAGCCTCTCGAAATCGTTCAGAAGCATCTTTATCTCCCGACTTCCCTACCAATTCACTTTTGAAATATAACCCTCCCCCTTCTATTACCGCTCCCACCCCAGCAAAAATGCCGCCCATCCTCACCAATGGATGCACATAGTTGGGGCTCAGTATCGCCCAGCTTTTTTTATTCATCAGCACCCGGCCAAAGCCAGCGACTTCACTGGCCGCCCCCATCATCATCAACCCATTGGCGATAGCTTTGAATTGCGCTGATTGTTGGTCGCCAAAAGCCGTGTTCAGGCTGGTTAAATTATTGCGCAAGTTGTGTGTCTGAAAGGCGAACATAAAAAACGAGAGCACCAGCCCAATGGCCTGCCCGCCAGCAAAACGCCGGGCATTTTCGTCCAGAATCGTGTCAATCATCTCGCTGCTCAGATGGCCAACCATGCGGTGTTGCTGGCCCTGGCCATGCAGAGAAACATCAGATACCACGACATTTGAATAATGGCTTTGCGCCAAGGGGTTACCCGGCATCGTCATGGTGGAAGGAACCCGGCCCGATGCCGGTGTGCTTACCATGGCAGCACGCAGTTCTTCTGGTGTTCTCAGGGTGCTCATACGCACGGTGACTTCGCGCGCCAAATCATGTGGATCAGTAAACCCCATGATATAACCGGTAGTTGAAGTCGTTACCTTGCTGGCAGAACGCTGTAATTCCCCGGTCAATACCTGGGAGTTCACTGCAGCAGAAGCAGCATTTATCGCATTTACATTTCTGCGAATCATCTCCTGCAATTTGCCAACGGTGGTTTTGGCTTCAAATAAAGTGATGGTTTTCCCTGTAGAGTTATACATACCTGCCTGTAGCATCTTGCTATAACGATCATGAGCCTCTTGGCTAAGACTTTTAGACAGCTTTATGGAACTACTGGTAAGCGCTGCCATTCTGGAAACCCATAATGCCTGAACTGATTTAGACTCCATAGCTCTGGCCAGTTCTCTGGAACCCAGTACTGTTTTCAAATGCCCGTAAGCATCGAATGGGTTGTCTGGTGAGGCACTCAAGATTTGTGCAATAGCAGAAGGATGCAAGCCTGTCATGCCTAAGTAAGCAGGTGCCGTGCCACTCTTATCTTCAAGCCACTCAATCCATACATCGCTTGTTGAGCTGTCCATTGCGCCCCCCTGAATACAGGCGGCAACAGTCGCAAACTGGCAGACCCAACTGTCTGTACTGATATCAGGGGAGTAATCATTATTAATAACCGCCAGCCAGCGGGTATTGCGGTACCAGGCAGCTAAATCTTTACCAATAGCTTCAATCTTCTGGCTGAAACTACCCATGATTCCGTCATGTTCCTGCTGGAACTGAGCACGTTTTTCTTCATCATAGCTTTGCTGCAGGCGGCTGTATTGCCGGGCAATGGCGTCATCAGCCATCTGCTGCTGGGTTTTGGTCTGGGTAAATGTCATGGGGTAGCCAGACGATGGCCGTTCAAACAGAGGTTGGCTGTTCGCCTCTGCATTTTTCCGTATTGATTTCATCGTCTCATCTATCGCGTTGGATACCAGCGCCTGATGAAAAACGCCTGGTTGTTGCAGATAAACATCGCGAACTTCGGAAATATGTAGCCGGCCAATGTTCAGCTCTTCCACGATACCTACCGGATCGTTCATGGGGACGGCCATGACTTCACAACGGTATTGAGACCCCAACGCACTGATGTACTTCCCCATCCAGGTGAGTTTTTCTCTATTTTTCAGGGAATGAAAACCATGAGCGCCCCCTGTCACTTTATCTCCTACCCTGCCGACATTAGGGAAAAAATCCGTCGCAAACTCTGCCACATTGTTTGTCAGTGCACTGAGTGAGCTGTCCACAACCAGGCCACCTTCAGCCTGTACTTTGCCGTCTTTGGACACCGTCAGCTTTGTAAAACGGTCACTCGGCAGGCGGCCACTTTTATAGTCTTCCAACACCTCTTTACTCCATGGATCACTACTGAATGCCAGCCAGACCTCACTAAACAAACTGTTATCGATGTGGATAAAGCGGGTTTTGATGTCGTGGTTTATGGTGTGGCACCGTGGTGACAAGGGCTCAACACAGTTAGAAGGGCGGGAATCATAGGGGTTGAAATAGCGCATGCAGCAGTCTGCTGTTACCTCATACCCCTGCCAGGCGCATTTATCGAGCAGGACATACAAAAAACCCATGCGCAATGTCCGCAAGGCATACTTAAATTCGCCCCCAGATAACTCAACTGGCTGAGGAAGAACAGGCGGGGACCAGTTTGATGACACCAGGCCTTTTGGTACAGCGGCCACACGCAGTGGAAAAATAGGTATACCTTTGCGCTCACAGGCTTTGCACCCGGTTGGTACCGCTGCTGCTTCTTTACAGGCAGCAATAGTACTCATGATCTGCTCACGAATATCCATTTCATAATTCCCTTATTTTCCATGTTGTTAATTGGGCGTAATCATCACAGAAAACCGGGTGGAATTTAACCGAAATTGCGTGGAATCAGTCCTAAAATTCCCACGGAAAAATTCCGTGGGTTGGTGATATGAGAGAGGAAATTAGTTGGTGAGAGACGCCTGAAACAAATTCCTGTCACGCAGCAAGTGGTCGTTGCCCCGGCGGCGGGTGAAACCGGTACGGTCGAAATATTCCAGGATTTGCACTGCCAGTTTGCGGCCAATGCCCAGTTGATCGCGGAAATCCGCTGCACTGGTTGATCCGTTTTCAGGGTCAAGCGCACGGATCAGATCAGCAAACTGCTGAATACGCTCCTGCCGATAGTAACGATCTTTTACAATCGCTGTGATCAGCCCGAATTGTGCCGCCTGGCGCAATACCTGGCGCATGGTTTGTTCATCCTCGCCCGCTTTTTTTGCCAGGTCGCGCACCCACCAGGGGTCGTCAGCAAACAACCCTTCCACCTTGTGCCAAATAGCTTCGGCTGCCGGAGAAAACCCAGGTTCATGCCCCGGTAAATGCAGCCAACCCTGGCGGCTGACTACTTCGCCTTGCTGGCGTAGTTGTTCAATCAGCCCCAGCACCAAACCTTCATGCTCTGCAGGCAGTGCCATACGGCGCAAACGCTCACGCCCGGGGCCGGGCTGGTCGTCATGGTTTTGGTGGTATTCGGCAAGCGTTGCCAGCAGTTTTTCCTGCCAGCGGCGGGCAAGCCCGGCACCCACAGCCTGTCCTTCCACGCACAAGGCCGTACCTTGTGCCAGTTGGGTAATCTCAGGCTCGCGCAATTGCCGCGCCCAGGCGAAATCAGCCAGTGAAACAGCATGGCGTTGCAGGTGGCACCTCAGTACGGATTCGTCGTCCTCGCAGCGAGCCAGTTGCTTCAGCCAGGCAAGAAATTCAGGCTGGCGCTTACCACGTTTGGGCGAATTAAGCAGCACAACGCGCGCACCAGCCAGAGTTTGCCGGGCGCTGATGTCCCGCAACACCAGGTCATCGTTGTCTGCCAGCAATAGCGGTGTGTCGAGCACCAGTTCGGCCAGGTCATCTTCCAGTATCGAAACCCGCCCGGTGATATGGCTGGCTCCATGGTAAATATGCAGTGGCTGCCACTGTTGCAATGGGCTGTGGCGCTTCAGCGTAACAATGACACGCTCAGCGCCCGGGCTGGGCGGGCTATTTTCCAATAACCAGTCGCCGCGGCTGATATCTGCTTTCTGCGCGTCGCCACTCAGGTTCAGCGCAATACGTTGCCCGGCAGTAGCTTGTTGCACCGGCTGGTTTTGTGCATGCAGCCCACGTACACGCATGGGTTTATCTGCGCCTGCCAGCCACAACGTATCACCCACTTGTACCGTGCCCGATAACGCAGTGCCCGTGACGACCAACCCGGCACCTTTCACGGTAAACGCCCGGTCGATGGCCAGGCGAAAACGCCAGGCCGTGCGGTGAGACTGTTCTTCACAAGCCAGTAAATGCTCACGTAACGCATCAATGCCGGTACCATCAGACACCGAAGTAACAAAAAACTGTGCTTCGTGCCAGCCGTAAGCCAACAGCAAGTGGTGCACACTTTCACGCACTTCTTCAATACGCTCAGCACTGACCCGGTCTGATTTCGTCAGCACAACGGTTAAATCTGGTTGCCCGGTCAGTTGTAAAATTGCCAGGTGCTCCCGGGTTTGCGCCATTACGCCATCATCGCAGGCAACTACCAGCAAGGCATGGTCGATACCGCCCACACCTGCCAGCATATTCGCCAGAAATTTTTCGTGGCCCGGCACATCAATAAACCCAATCACACGGCCATCGGGTTGCGGCCAGTAGGCAAAACCCAGGTCTATTGTCATGCCGCGCTGTTTTTCTTCAGGCAGACGGTCTGCATTCACCCCAGTCAACGCCTGAATCAGCGAGGTTTTCCCATGGTCAACATGGCCCGCAGTGGCAATAATCATTGCAGTAACATCTCCAGTAATCCTGCTTCATCTTCCAGGCAACGTAAATCCAGCCACAGCCCACCACCGGCAATGCGCCCAATCACCGGCACCGGTAACCCACGCCAGCGTGCAGCCAGTGCTTCCAGCTCACTGCCTTGCCCGGAAATCGGGGTGAAAGTCAGTGCCGCACTGGGCAGGGAATCGACTGGCAAAGCACCACTGCCGGGCTGAGACAGGCAAGGCTGCACCGCCACAGTAAACGCCGGGCTGTAATGAGCCGCCAGTGCAGGCAACAAGCGCTGCGCTTGTTCATGAATCGCCGCGGCGTCACGGTGCAGCAAACGCAAGGTAGGTAAATTCTCGAACAGCGTTTCGGGTTGCAGATACAAACGCAGGGTAGCTTCCAGTGCAGCGAGGGTCATTTTATCGGCACGCAAGGCGCGTTTAAGTGGGTGTTGCTGGATTTTTGCAATCAGTTCTTTCTTACCGACAATAATTCCGGCCTGTGGCCCGCCGAGCAGTTTATCACCGGAGAAACTCACCAGGCTCACCCCATCGGCAATCAGTTGTTGCGGCATTGGCTCTGGCGGTAAACCGCAAGTACGCATATCCACCAGCGAACCACTGCCCAAGTCAGTTACTACCGGAATACCGTACTCCTGTGCTTCTGCCACCAGTTCCGCTTCACTCACACTGGCAGTAAAGCCCATTACCTGGTAGTTACTGGTGTGCACTTTCATTAATAATGCGGTGTTTTCTGTCACAGCCTGGCGGTAATCCTTGCAGTGGGTGCGGTTGGTTGTCCCAACTTCCACCAACTGACATCCGGCCTGGCGCATAACGTCGGGGATACGGAAAGCCCCGCCGATTTCGACCAACTCCCCACGGGACACCACCACTTCTTTTCCTGCGGCGGTCGCCGCCAGCATAAGTAGCACCGCTGCAGCGTTATTATTCACCACGCAGGCATCTTCCGCGCCTGTGAGCTGGCAGAGCAAACCGGCCACCGCCTGGTCACGGTGCCCACGGCCCGCACCATCCAGGCTGTATTCCAGAGTTACCGGGTAGCGCATGGCATCGCACACGGCATGTACCGCCGCTTCAGCCTGTAAAGCTCGCCCCAGGTTGGTGTGCAACACCGTGCCTGTCAGGTTAAATACGCGGCGAATAGCTGGCCTGCCTGCTTGCTCCAGGTGTTGCGCCACGGCAGTGGACCAATTTTGTGTCCAGGCAGGTAACACCTGATCCTGAATAATGGATTGCCGGGCCTGCTGTACCCGTTCACGCAGTGCATTCACCACTTGCGTGTGCCCAAACTGTTGCACCAGCGGAATAATCTGCGGGTCATGGAGTAAGCGGTCAATAGCCGGAATCTGGCTGAATAACTGACGGTGATCCTGAGTCATAGTGTGTTCAGTGCCATTGAAAAGACAAAAGTAAAGTGTACCGGGGGATTGCCCCGGTTTCCTGAGCGGAGATCAAGCGACGCGCGGTTCTGTGCGGGCAAAACTGTCACGCTGAAAGAGTTGCTCTACTAATTTAACCAGATGCGGGCGGTCCACACACCAGCCGGGAGCGATACGGCGAAAATTCAGGTAGCCCATCGCACAACCCACAGCAATAGTGGCGACATCCAGTTGTTGCGTATTGAATGCCCCATTTTTTGCGGCGTCATCAAGTGCATCCAGCCCACGCAATATTTTTTCCCGCTGGCGCACCAGTTCACTTTCCAGTTGGTGCGCCGCCGGGCGTTGCTGTTCACGAAAAGAAAGAATAGCGGCATCCATTACACCGTCGGCCAGTGCTTCGAGCTGGCGTACCTGCAAAGCCGCATACGGGTCTGATGGAATGCTGGCTGGCACGCCTTGGGTAAGCTCCAGAAAAGAAGCAATAACCGGTGAGTCATACCAGCAGGCACCGTCATCAGCTATCAGAACGGGTACTTTCCCTAGTGGGTTAGACTGCGCAACATGGTTATTTTCATTCCAGGGCGAGTCATTGACAAAGTCGAAGGCTATGCCTTTCTCCAGCAACAGCACCGATATTTTTCGAACAAAAGGGCTTGTGTAACTCCCGACCAGTTTCATGCGCAGAACCCTCATCAGTGAATGAGCATTGTGAAATGCCAGTACATCATGAAAAGTGAGCGTTATCTCAAATCATACGCTATTCCCCTGCAGCACGGCATGCCCTGCAGAAAAAATTTAACATGTAATTTACTTTCACCCAGCACCGAGAGGCCCTACTACAAGGTTGCTATTGATCACAATCAGGAAAAACCGCAAGAAATAGATTGTGATCAGCATCACAAAATACAAACAAACATAGGATGTTAAAATGTGATTAACATCACATTTACATGCCGCTTTTGCGTAATTTATCCCCATTGTGCTTTTTTTACACTGATATTTTGTGATCAAGATCACTCAATAACCCCATGAAATCCTATGAAAATAGTGATATTGATCACACAAATCCAGGCCGACTGGACAGATTCACGGTTAAGTGCCAGATTCGCGTCACTGAATCAATTCGGCGCTTACCTCTGCCGACACAGTTAACAATAAAACCCGGGTTGAATCCCAGCGCGTAAACAGAAGAAGGGGTGTTCTATGTCATCCGATATCAAGATCAAGGTGCAAAGCTTTGGTCGTTTTCTCAGCAATATGGTAATGCCGAACATTGGCGCATTTATCGCCTGGGGTATTATCACTGCGTTGTTTATTCCAACAGGCTGGCTGCCTAACGAAACGATGGCAAAACTGGTAGGGCCAATGATCTCCTACCTGTTGCCATTGTTGATTGGTTACACCGGTGGCCGTTTGGTAGGTAATGAGCGTGGTGGCGTGGTGGGTGCAATTACCACCATGGGCGTGATTGTTGGCGCCGATATTCCGATGTTCCTTGGTGCAATGATTGCCGGCCCGTTGGGCGGTTACTGCATTAAAAAATTCGATGGTTGGGTAGATGGTAAGGTTCGTTCCGGCTTCGAAATGCTGGTGAACAACTTCTCTGCCGGTATCATTGGTATGTTACTGGCAATGCTGGCGTTCCTCGGCATTGGCCCGGCTGTTGAAGTGCTGTCTAAAGTGCTGGCGGCGGGCGTTAACTTCATGGTCGTACACGACATGCTGCCGCTGGCGTCCATCTTTGTTGAACCGGCAAAAATCCTGTTCCTCAACAACGCCATCAACCACGGTATCTTCTCACCGTTGGGTATCCAGCAATCTCATGAAATCGGGAAATCTATCTTCTTCCTGATTGAAGCCAACCCGGGCCCGGGTATGGGTATCCTGCTGGCGTACATGTTCTTCGGCCGCGGTAGTGCCAAACAGTCTGCTGGCGGTGCGGCTATCATCCACTTCCTGGGTGGTATCCACGAAATTTACTTCCCGTATGTTCTGATGAACCCGCGTCTGCTGCTGGCTGTTATCCTCGGTGGTATGACTGGCGTGTTTACTCTGACCGTGCTGCACGGCGGCCTGGTTTCTCCGGCATCTCCGGGTTCTATCCTGGCGGTACTGGCAATGACTCCGAAAGGCGCATACTTCGCTAACATTGCTGCGATTTTCGCCGCCATGGCAGTTTCCTTCGTCGTTGCTTCTATTTTGCTGAAAACCAGCAAAGTTAAAGAAGAAGACGACCTGGAAGCAGCAACTGCACGTATGCATGATATGAAAGCACAGTCCAAAGGTGCTGGCGCACCGCAGGCTGTGGGTGCAGGCCTGAGCAACGACCTGAGCCATGTACGCAAAATCATTGTTGCCTGTGACGCCGGTATGGGTTCCAGCGCAATGGGTGCGGGCGTGCTGCGTAAAAAAGTGCAGAATGCCGGCCTGAACCATATTTCTGTAACCAACTGTGCAATCAACAGCCTGCCAGACGATGTTGATATTGTGATTACGCACCGTGACCTGACAGAGCGCGCTATGCGCCAGGCTCCTCAGGCACAGCATATTTCACTGACCAACTTCCTGGACAGCAGCCTGTATGCCAACCTCACTGACCGCTTGCTGGAATCCCAGAATCTGAGTGAGAAAGAAACCAAAGTGATGCACAGCCTGGAAGACAGCTTCACCTCCAGTGAAGAAAGTCTGTTCCGCCTGGGTGCCGACAACGTGTTCCTTGGCCGCAAAGCTGCCACCAAAGAAGAAGCCATTCGTTTTGCCGGTGAACAACTGGTGAAAGGGGGCTATGTCCAGCCAGAGTACGTTGAAGCCATGCTGGATCGTGAAAAACTGACCCCGACTTACCTGGGCGAATCTATCGCGGTGCCGCACGGTACAGTAGAAGCCAAAGACCGCGTGTTGAAAACCGGCGTGGTATTCTGCCAGTATCCGGAAGGTGTACGTTTTGGTGAAGAAGAAGATGATATCGCCCGTCTGGTTATCGGTATTGCTGCCCGCAATAACGAGCACATTCAGGTTATCACCAGCCTCACCAACGCACTGGATGATGAGAGTGTGATTGAGCGCCTTGCTGCCACCACCAGTGTCCAGGAAGTATTGGATCTGCTGTCTGGCAAACAGGCTGCGTAATACTCGTATGCGGTGGTTCGCCGCCGCATACAGTACGCATCGCGCAACAGCCAACACCAGGTAAACGCGCAACAGATGCACCGCTGGCTATGGCACACCCCTTCGCCAGCACAAAGCACCATAATAGCCTGAAGTGGCGTTACGCTACGGTGGCAATAAAACGTATCTCCCCTCTCCTTTACAGGAGAGGGTTACGGTGAGGCGATGCTTGTTCCACGTAACTCACCTTAGCCCTCTTCGGGAGCCATAATTTAGAGAAGGTTTACACATGAAAGCATTACATTTCGGCGCAGGTAATATCGGTCGTGGCTTTATCGGCAAACTTCTGGCAGATGCCGGTATCAGCCTGACATTCGCAGATGTTAACCAGGTAGTACTGGATGCATTAAACGCACGCAACAGCTACCAGGTGCATGTTGTTGGCGAACAAAAGCAAATCGATACCGTTACCGGTGTGGATGCCGTCAGTAGCATCGGTGACGATGTGGTGAAACTGATTGCCAGTGTGGACCTGGTGACTACCGCGGTAGGCCCACAAATACTGGAGCGTATCGCACCGGCTATCGCTAAAGGCCTGGTGTTACGTAAAACCCAGGGGAACGCCGCCCCGCTCAACATTATTGCCTGTGAAAACATGGTGCGTGGCACCACACAGTTGAAAGGCCATGTATTCAATGCGCTGGGTGATGAGGACAAAGCCTGGGTAGAAAGTCACATCGGCTTTGTTGACTCTGCCGTGGACCGCATTGTTCCCCCTTCCGAAGCCACCAATGACCCACTGGAAGTCACAGTTGAAACCTTCAGCGAATGGATTGTGGACAAAACCCAATTCGTTGGTGAGCTGCCTGCCATCAAAGGAATGGAGTTAACTGATAACCTGATGGCATTTGTTGAACGTAAGCTCTTCACGCTGAACACCGGGCATGCTATAACCGCGTACCTTGGTCAAATGGCGGGTCACCAGACTATTCGTGATGCCATTCTTGACCCGGCAATCCGCGCTGTTGTGAAAGGCGCAATGGAAGAGAGCGGCGCGGTGCTCATCAAGCGTTACGGCTTTGATGCAGAGAAACACGCAGCCTATATCCAGAAAATCCTTGGTCGTTTTGAGAACCCGTATCTGAAAGATGATGTGGAACGTGTTGGCCGCCAGCCATTGCGTAAATTAAGTGCGGGTGACCGCCTGATCAAACCGTTGCTGGGAACGATGGAATATGGTTTGCCCCACCCGAACCTGGTGAAAGGTATTGCAGCCGCAATGCACTACCACAGTGAACAGGACCCGCAAGCTCAGGAATTGGCAAAATTACTGGCGGAAAAAGGCCCACGCGCTGCCCTGGCAGACGTTTCCGGGCTCGATGCGAACAGCGATGTCGCCAATGATATCGTCGCCGCATTTAACGCCTGAAGATGAAATAATGGGCGCGGTCACGCGCCCTGGAAAATTGTCAGGTATGCAGGCAAAGATGGAAGAACCACAGGCATTTGAAAACCGTGTGCTTGAGCGTCTGAATGCTGGCAAAACCGTAAGAAGTTTCTTGATAGCGGCCGTAGAGTTATTAACGGACGCTGTCAATATTCTGGTACTCCAGGTCTTTCGCAAAGACGATTATGCTGTGAAATACGCGGTGGAACCTTTGCTGCATGGCGATGGCCCGCTGGGTGATCTCGCGGTACGGTTAAAGCTGATTTATGGTCTGGGTGTACTGAACCGCCTGGAGTATGAAGACTGCGAACTGCTTATTGCCCTGCGTGAAGAGCTGAACCACGATGGCAATGAGTATAGTTTTACTGATGACGAAATTCTCGGTCCGTTTGGTCAGTTACACTGTGTTGCCGCACTGCCTCCCGCGCCAGTGTTACTGGAAGGTGCCGATGCCAGCCTGCTGGCCATGCAACGCCAGCGTTACCAGCAAATGGTGCGCTCCACCATGGTGCTGTCGTTAACTGAGCTTATCTCCACCATCAGCCTGAAAAAGGCCTTTCAAAAAAAGTAATCTCTTTGCGGCCCAACTACGCCGCACCACTTCACCGTTCTCCCGTTCCCTTGCGCCATAGCAGGCAGTGTGTGCGGAAATAGTGTATTCTTGCCACAAACCAGACAGCCCTGAGTAAGCAACATGAAAGATGTAGAAAAAAATGAAATCAAGCGCCTGAGCGACCGCCTCGACGCCATTAACCACCAGCAGGCCAGCCTTTCTCTGGTCAACGATGCTGAGAAATACAGTGAACTGGCGGCAGAAAAAGAGACACTGGAAACCGAAATAGCCCGGTTACACCAGGTGGTTAACCAAAAGCTGAGCAAAGAAGCACAGAAATTACTGGGTATGCCGTTTCGCCGTGAAATCACCAAAAAAGAACAGGCTGATATGGGCAAACTCAAAAAAAGTGCCCGAGGCCTGGTGGTTGTGCACCCAATGACGGCACTTGGCCGTGAAATGGGCCTGAAAGCGATGACCGGTTTCTCCCGCACTGAATTCTGAGTTATCTGCCCACTCGGTCCTGCATGGAGTGGGCTATTTGGTCCTACCAATCCTCCCTGAATTTTCTCCTCTCTTCACATAAGCCAAAAAACTGTCGCAATAGCGTTGCTTTTCGTTAACACAAGGTTAACTATTTATTGGCATTTAACCTACAACCCTACATTGGTGGGACCACTTTTACAAAAAGCGTAACCAGCATCACTGGGTAAGCGCAAGCCTGAAGGCAACAAAAGGGTTCCCGGGAGACACCTGCTATGCATCTCTGGCATCAGAACTACGACCCCGCAGGCAATATCTGGCTGTCCAGCCTGATAGCCGCGCTGCCGATTCTGTTTTTCTTCTTCGCCCTGATAAAACTCAAAATGAAAGGCTACCAGGCAGCAACATTCACTGTGGTGATTGCCTTACTCGTAGCACTGTTTTTCTACCGGATGCCCGTTGACCGGGCACTTGCCTCAGTGGGATATGGCTTCTTCTATGGCTTGTGGCCAATTGCCTGGATAATTATTGCCGCGGTATTTGTATACCGTATTTCTGAAAAAACAGGCCAGTTTGATATTATCCGTGCTTCGATTCTCTCCATCACACCAGACCAGCGCCTGCAAATGCTGATTGTGGGTTTCTCCTTCGGTGCATTTCTGGAAGGTGCTGCTGGGTTTGGCGCGCCCGTTGCCATTACCGCGGCACTGCTGGTTGGGCTGGGGTTTAACCCACTGTATGCGGCAGGCCTGTGCCTGATTGTTAACACAGCCCCGGTAGCCTTTGGCGCGATGGGCATTCCGATTCTGGTTGCCGGCCAGGTAACCGGGCTGGACAGTTTCCATATTGGCCAGATGGTGGGCCGCCAGTTACCCTTCCTGACCATTATCGTGTTGTTCTGGATTATGGCGATTATGGATGGCTGGCGCGGTATTAAAGAGACCTGGCCTGCAGTTGTGGTGGCTGGTGGGTCATTTGCTGTTGCCCAGTTCCTGAGCTCTAACCTGCTGGGCCCGGAATTGCCGGATATCATCTCTTCACTAGTATCACTGGTGTGCCTGACGCTGTTTTTACGCCGCTGGAAACCTGCCCGTATTTTCCGTTTTGGCGATGTGTCTGCCGCTGTTGTCGACCAGACACTGGCTCGCAAGAATTACACTCGCGGCCAGGTGATTCGCGCCTGGACCCCGTTTCTGTTTTTAACCGCGACCGTAACACTGTGGAGCATTCCACCCTTTAAAGCCCTGTTTGCAGCCGATGGCGCACTGGCGCATTGGGTGGTCAAAGTTTCTGTCCCGTTCCTGGATAATCTGGTGGCACGTATGCCGCCCGTTGTGGCCAGCAGCACCCCATACCCGGCGGTGTTTAAATTTGACTACCTGTCTGCCACCGGTACTGCCATTCTGTTCGCCGCGTTGCTCTCTATTATTTGGCTGAAAATGAAGCCACGTGCAGCACTGGCGACTTTCAATGAAACCGTGCGCGACTTGCTGCTCCCGATTTATTCCATTGGGATGGTGCTGGCTTTCGCGTTTATCTCCAATTATTCAGGCTTGTCATCCACCCTGGCGCTGGCACTCGCCCATACCGGGCCAGCCTTCACCTTCTTCTCACCCTTTTTAGGCTGGCTTGGTGTGTTCCTGACAGGTTCAGATACCTCATCCAATGCCCTGTTTGCCGCATTACAGGCAACAGCAGCCCAGCAAATTGGCGTCTCTGACTTGTTAATGGTTACCGCCAATACCACTGGCGGTGTCACGGGCAAGATGATCTCGCCACAATCCATCGCCATTGCCTGTGCAGCGGTGGGCCTGGTAGGAAAAGAAGCGGACCTGTTCCGTTTCACAGTGAAACACAGCCTGATTTTCACCTGCATGGTGGGCGTGATTACCACACTGCAGGCTTATGTCTTAACCTGGATGATTCCATGACGTTAGTTTTACCCCGCCGCGCCGAGCAACTGGTTGAACGCCTGCGCGGTTATATTCGTGAACACAAACTGGAAGCGGGCATGCGTTTGCCCGCAGAACGCCAACTGGCTGTTGAACTGGGTGTTTCGCGCAATTCTCTGCGCGAAGCACTGCAAATGCTGATTAGTGAAGGCCTGCTGTTAAGCAGACGCGGAGGCGGTACCTTTATTCGCTACCAGTTAGAGCCCTGGTCAGAGCAACGTATTGTGCAACCCATTCGCCACCTGATGGCCGATGACCCGGACTACCGTTACGATATTCTGGAAGCCCGTTACGCCATTGAAGCCAGTACCGCATGGCACGCTGCAATGCGGGCAACCCCTGCCGATAAAGAACGCCTGCAATACTGTTTTGACGCCACGCTACAATTTAAAGAGAGCGATGACCCAAATCTTGCGGCCCAGGCAGACCTGCGCTTTCACCTTGCCGTGGCAGAGGCTTCACACAACGTGGTGTTGTTGCAAACCATGCGGGGCTTTTTCGATTTACTGCAATCTTCGGTGATGCAAAGCCGCCAGCGGATGTACACCCACCCGCCGATTTTCGCCCAGTTAACAGAGCAGCATCAGATGATGCTGGACGCCATTCTGCAGGGTGACGCGGAAGCTGCACGCAAAGCCGCCACTCACCATTTAGGTTTCGTGCATACCACCATCAAACGACTGGATGAGGACGAAGCCCGCCAGGCACGGGTTACCCGCCTGCCTGATTCCGACACTGATTATCCCAGGGAGAATGAAGCATGATTATTTCTGCCGCCAGCGACTATCGCGCCGCCGCGCAACGCAAACTACCCCCATTTCTGTTTCACTATATTGATGGTGGGGCCTATGCCGAACACACACTCAAACGTAATGTCACAGACTTATCGGATGTCGCCCTGCGCCAGCGGGTACTGAACAATATGGCTGAACTGAGCCTTGAAACGAAACTGTTCAACGAAACCCTCAGTATGCCGGTTGCCCTTGGCCCGGTGGGCTTGTGTGGCATGTATGCCCGGCGTGGCGAAGTTCAGGCTGCGCGCGCGGCAGCGGCACACGGCATTCCGTTTACGCTTTCTACCGTTTCAGTGTGCCCTATTGAAGAAGTCACCCCTGCGATTAACCGGCCAATGTGGTTCCAGTTATATGTGTTAAAAGACCGCGGCTTTATGCGTAACGCACTTGAGCGCGCCAAAGCGGCAGGCTGCACCACACTGGTGTTCACCGTAGATATGCCAACACCTGGCGCGCGCTACCGTGATGCCCACTCAGGTATGAGCGGCCCCCATGCTGCATTGCGCCGCTACTGGCAGGCGGTAACACACCCGTCCTGGTCGTGGGATGTCGGCTTGTTTGGTCGCCCTCATGATTTAGGGAATATTTCCGCTTATTTGGGCAAACCCACGGGCCTGGAAGATTATATTGGCTGGCTGGCAAAAAATTTCGACCCGTCAATTTGCTGGAAAGACCTGGAGTGGATCCGTGAGTTCTGGGATGGCCCCATGGTTATCAAAGGGATTCTCGACCCGGACGATGCCCGCGACGCAGTGCGTTTTGGTGCCGACGGTATTGTGGTTTCTAACCATGGTGGCCGCCAACTGGATGGCGTGCTCTCTTCAGCCCGCGCCCTGCCCGCCATTGCCGATGCGGTAAAAGGGGATATCACTATTCTGGCCGACAGCGGCATTCGCAGTGGGCTGGATGTAGTGCGCATGATTGCGCTGGGTGCCGACAGTACCTTGCTGGGGCGCGCTTATCTCTATGCGCTGGCAACCCACGGCGAAGCGGGTGTGGCAAACCTGTTGCAGTTGATTGAAAAAGAGATGCGGGTTGCCATGACACTGACTGGCGCCAACACCGTCAAGGATATCAGCCGCGATTCACTGGTGCAGGCCAGTGCAGAAATTCGCCATACGCTCAGTAGTGTGCCCCACCACCCGGATGCCGCCTGATATGCTGCCTTTTCCAAAGCGCCCGCACTGGGCGCTTATCAGCTACAACACACCCCACTGACTTCAGCTTTTCTTACCCCACAAACGGCGCGAGAAGTCTTCAATCTTTCCTGTCAGGCGGCGTTTTTGCAGGGTGTTCGTCCAGGAGGCGGCCAACCCGGCAGCACTTAGCAACAGGTGGTACTGTTCATCATCGAACGGCATATGCCAGGCAATAGCTGCGGCCTGGTAGACCGAGATATCACTCACGCGAGAGACCAGCTCCAGCGGCTTATCCGTATACACTTTCCCAGGGCTGACCACACGATACAACCAGCCACAGCGCCCGGTTTCCTGAATTTGCCGGGAAAAATCGCTAATGCCGAAGTGAAAGTTCAGCTTAAAACAAGGCGAACGGGGCTGCGTGACCTGGATCAGCGTATCACCCCAGCAAAAAATATCGCCAATGTGCACATTGCGCTCAGTCAGCCCGATGGTGGAAAGGTTTTCGCCCAGTGCCGGTGGCGCAAACAAACCGGCCTGTTCCGGGAAGGCTTGAGCCCAGGCTTCATAATGTTCCCGGGGGTAGTGGCACAGCGCACGGTCTGGACCACCATGAATACCTACCTCTGCCTGGCTATCGCCTTCCAGGCCCAAAGGAGTCAGTAATAGTTCACCTTCACGCTGGTATTTGGCAATCGCACTGGGGCGGCTGCCGGGGTAATCCTTGATGGTGCCGGTATAAACCTGAACGGGGTAACGCATACTACTCTCCTTGCAAGCACGGGCGGTCTGAATAAAGGCTCGCTTGTCAGGTGCAGGATTGCAACAGGAATTTAGTTAGCAGGGGTTTAAGGTGGGGGTGTGGTGGTGAGAGTGTCGTTCACTTTGCGCTGATGCCGGTGTGGTGAAAGTTCCGTTCACTTTGCGCTGATGTTGGTTTGGTGAAAGTTCCGTTCACTTTGCACTGATGCTGGTTCGGTGAAAGTTCCGTTCACTTTGCACTGATGCTGGTTCGGTGAAAGTTCCGTTCACTTTGCACTGATGCTGGTTCGGTGAAAGTTCCGTTCACCCAGGCTGGTGTGATTGTTCCGTTCACCTGAAGTGGTGTGGTCAATGTGGCTTCACAGACTGTGAACGTGTTAAGGGGCCCGCCCCTTAACAATCCGGTTTTTCGCGGGCAACCGGTGCTGCGCACTGCGTTCACCTCCGGGCAGTCAGCCTGCGGCCGGCTCGACTCGGCATCCATGCC
>NZ_JAIVKM010000007.1 GCF_020523985.1 Mangrovibacter yixingensis
CGCGGGCTGCGTATATTACGCTTTCCCGCTGCAGAGTCAAGCATTTATTTTCACTTAACTTTGCCTGACAGGCCGGTTTGTTTGCCGTTGTGCCGTGTCAGTGGTGGCGCATTATAGGGACTCTGCTCAGACAGGCAAGTAAAAATTTAAAAAAATTAACTAAGCGCACTTTTTTTCACCACCCCGATGAGAAATTCAGCAAATATGCTGTTATTTGCTGAATTAAACGCCATGAAAGAGTGCCGAGTGGCATACTAAAGCAGTCAAGATGCCTGAGGATTACCCCGCATGTCATTAAATGCACAACAACTGGCGGCCCAAAAAAACCTTTCCTGGGTACTGGCCGAGAAATTAGCCCGCAAAATACTGACTGGTGAGTATGAGTCAGGATCTATTTTACCTGGCGAAATGGAGTTAGGTGAACTGTACAGCGTCAGCCGAACGGCGGTGCGTGAAGCTGTAAAAACCCTGGCTGCAAAAGGTATGGTGCTTCCCAGACCACGTATTGGTACGCGGGTTATGCCCCGCAGCAACTGGAACTTCCTCGATAAAGAGTTACTCACCTGGTGGATGACCCAGGATAACTTCAGTGAAATAGTTAATTACTTCCTGATAATGCGTAATAGCCTTGAACCCCAGGCCTGTGCGCTGGCGGCAAATAATGGTACCGGTGAGCAAAAAGCCCGCCTGGCATCAACAATGGAAGATATGAAAGCACTACGAACTAAATATGATCGCGAAACATGGGTAGATATAGATACTACTTACCACGAACAAATTTACATCATGAGCGGAAATCCATTTCTTTCTTCTTTTGCGAACCTGTTCAGGTCTGTTTATTACAACTATTTTTCTTCTATTGCTAACAATGAAGTTATCAAACTCGACAGCCATCAGGCTATTGTCGACGCAATCATAAAAGGCGACAGTCAACAGGCGTTCATTGCCTGCCAGGCATTGCTGGCTGAAGATAAATAACCATACACCAGGCGTACAAACAGCAGGATTGGTATGCTCCATAAAGCTCGAAGCATGTCTGGCTTGCCATGGATAGCCGCGATGGCTTTCTTTATGCAGGCGCTTGACGCAACTATCTTAAACACAGCGCTTCCGGCTATTGCTCACAGCCTGAATCGTTCTCCCCTGGCAATGCAATCGGCGATTATCAGTTACACGCTGACTGTCGCCATGTTGATTCCTGTTAGTGGGTGGCTGGCAGACAGATTTGGTACACGCCGGGTTTTCATGATTGCTGTCACCTTGTTTACACTGGGTTCACTGGCATGCGCGCTATCCGGATCTCTGGGCCAACTGGTCATCTTCCGTGTCATTCAAGGGGTTGGTGGGGCAATGATGATGCCTGTAGCCAGGCTTGCACTATTGCGTGCTTACCCACGCAGTGAACTGCTTCCAGTTTTAAACTTTGTCACTATGCCCGGTCTGGTGGGCCCGATTTTAGGACCTTTACTGGGAGGGATTCTTGTTACATGGGCGAGCTGGCACTGGATATTTCTCATCAATATCCCGATAGGAATTATGGGGCTGCTTTATGCCAGAAAGTACATGCCCAATTTCACGACACCCCCAAGGCATTTTGATCTGCCAGGGTTTTTGTTATTTGGCCTGAGTTTGGTTCTTATCTCCAGTGGTGTTGAGTTATTTGGTGAAAAGATTGTTGAGCCCTGGCTGGCTGGCAGTATTACGCTGGGAGGAATCGCATTACTGCTAGGGTATGTGACTCATGCTCATAACCATCCGGCACCACTGATTGCCTTGCCTCTATTCAGAACACGCACATTCTCGGTAGGTATTTTGGGCAATATAGCCTCCCGCCTTGGTACCGGGTGCATTCCTTTCCTGATGCCGTTAATGCTTCAGGTGGGGTTTGGTTTCCCGGCGTTTATAGCTGGTTGCATGATGGCTCCAACAGCTGTTGGGTCTATTCTGGCAAAATCGACAGTGACACAAGTGCTGAGGAAATTCGGCTACCGCACCACACTGGTGGGAATTACCATTTTTATTGGCTTGATGATTGCCCAGTTCTCCCTGCAATCACCCGGTATGGCTCTATGGGAACTGATTTTACCACTGTTTATTTTAGGCATGGCAATGTCCACACAGTTTACGTCCATGAACACCATTACACTTGCCGACCTGTCTGATGAAGATGCCAGTAGCGGGAACAGCGTTTTGGCCGTTACACAACAATTATCCATTAGCCTGGGCGTGGCAGTCAGTGCTGTAGTTTTACGCTTCTATGCCGGATTTCCGCACCTTGATACCATTGCACAATTCCACCATACGTTTATGACGATGGGGTTGATCACAATGCTGTCTGGCGCCGTCTTTTTAATGTTGAAGAAGAAAGACGGGAGAAATTTAATTGCCAGAAAAATGCATGACTAGGCGGAACCTCTGATGATGAGTTCTGGCGTAAGCTGTAAACGCTGCTGCTGCTGTGCTGGTTCAGCCATACGATGAATAAGCACATCAATTGCCAGCTCACCCAATTCATCTTTTGGTTGATGAATAGTGGTGAGTGGCGGAGTCATATACTGCGCCAGTTCAATGTCATCATAGCCAATAACTGCCATATCCTGAGGCACAGACACTCCTGCCTGATACAGAGCCTGATATGCGCCAACGGCCATCGCATCATTACCGGCAAAAACAGCGTCAGGCCGCTCAGGTAACGCAAGTAATGACTGCATAGCCTGGTAGCCACCAGAAAACTCAAAATCACCGGTAATTTCATACCCTTCAGGGATAGTTAACCCAGCACGGGACATGGCAGCACGGTAACCGTCAAGACGGAGGCGGGAAGGTGTTTTATCTAATGGACCAGTAATGCAAGCGATACGCTGGTAGCCTTTGTCAATAAGGTACTGAGTGGCCATGTCGCCTCCCAGTAATGAGTTATCCTGAATCAGATCACTGGGGCCACTAAATGGCTCCCAGTCCATCATCACAATAGGAATTGCCGGGTAACGCGCAATAATAGCGGGGGAAGGTTGGTGTGTTTCAGTACACAATAACAGTAACCCATCGACACGCTTTTGCAGCAATGTTTCCAGGTTGCGGTTCATACGCTGTTCATTGCCCTCGGTATTACACAGCACCAGACTGTAGCCCCGTTCGAAACAACTCCGTTCCACGCCACGAACCAGTTCCGAATAAAACGGGTTGGTACTGGCGGTAATCAGCATTCCGATAGTACGGGTCTGGTTCAACTTCAGGCTTCTGGCCAGAGCCGAAGGCGCGTAGTTAAGCTGTTTGACAGCCGACTCGACCTTTTCACGCACCGGGTCACTGACATAGCGGTCATTGTTGATGACATGAGAAACCGTTGATGTGGAAACCCCCGCCAGCCGCGCCACATCTTTCATTGTCGCCACAAAAACTATCCTTGCTCAGAAAGAAAACGGTCAATCTCTTCACGCCATGGTACCGATGGCTGAGCCCCTTTGCGGGTTACCGCAATGGCGGCAGCGGCATGACCAAAACGAATGGCGTCCTGCAACTGTTTCCCTTCAATCAACGCAGTAACCAGCGCGCCATTAAAGGTATCACCAGCGGCAATCGTATCTACGGCTTTAACTTTGAATCCGGCAATACGTTCATTAATACTTCCGTCACTTACCCACACACCACGGCTTCCCATGGTTATCATGACGATACCAATGCCTTTTTCATGTAGCTTTTGTGCGGCTTTGGAGGCATCAGCTTCTGTTTCAACACGAATACCGGTTAATTTCTCTGCTTCCGTTTCATTAGGGGTAATAATATCCACCAGAGCCAGTAATTCATCAGAAAGTGGGCAGGCTGGAGCTGGGTTAAGAATAACAGTGGTATCGTTCTGATGAGCAATACGGGCAGCAGTAAGTACACTTTCCACTGGGGACTCCAGTTGCATCAATAATGCTGATGCACTGGCAATCAGTGTATTGTGCTTTTCTACCCGCTCAGGCGTTAGTGCGCTATTGGCACCTGCATGAATACCGATAACGTTCTCACCCTCCTGGTTTACGAAAATAAGCGCTACCCCAGTAGATTCCCCATCAACAGAATCAACCGGCGAAACATCAATGTTGTCGCTGGCTAACTGCTGACGTACTTGCTGACCAATATCATCGCCCCCAACACAAGCGATAAAAGAAATATTCGCGCCACTGCGGCCTGCAGCAACGGCTTGGTTGGCACCTTTGCCACCAAAGGCAACCTGATAATGCTGACCAGTTACTGTTTCCCCAGGCGTTGGGAACTGCGCAAGGTTAAGAATATGGTCCGCGTTGATACTCCCCAGAACAACAAGCTTCTCAGTGGTCTTCATTATCAGGATGTCCTTTTTAGTTGCGCCACCTTACAGGTGGCGCTGCCATGCTTTTCTTAATGTCGTGTTATTTGGTAACCAGTTTCAGATCCACCGGAATTTTAGCTTCAACTTTTTCGCCTTTAAGCACTTTATCTGCCGTTTCAACGCCGATAACGCCAATTTGCTCAGGCTGCTGGGCAACTGTGGCACCCATTTTTCCACTTTCAACCGCTTTGATACCGTCATCGGTGCCATCAAAGCCAACAACTAATACACCTGATTTCCCTGCGGTTTGCAGAGCACGTAACGCACCCAATGCCATTTCATCATTCTGCGCAAACACGGCCTGCACATCAGGATGCGCAGTCAGCAGGTTTTGCATAACGTTCAGGCCTTTTGTACGGTCGAAGTCTGCAGGCTGGCTGGCAAGAACATTAAATTTATGAGCAGCAACCGCCTGGGCAAAACCTTCACCACGTTCGCGCGCAGCAGAAGTCCCGGCAATCCCCTGTAACTCAATAACTTTGGCGTTATCGCCAAGTTTTTTCGCAATAAAGTCACCCGCCATTTTCCCACCAGCAACGTTATCAGAAGCGATGTGGCTAACAACAATGCCCTGGTTTGCCACACGATCAAGGGTGATAACCGGGATTTTAGCCTGGTTAGCCATTTTCACTGCGTTGCCCACAGCATCGGAATCAGTTGGGTTAATCAGCATCAGTTTAGTGCCACGTACTGTCAGATCCTGTACGTTAGCCAACTCTTTCGCCGGATTGTTTTGAGAATCCAGAATCACCAGGTTATAACCCAGTTTATTCGCCTCTTTTTGAGCACCGTCTTTCAGGGAAACAAAGAAGGGATTATTCAGAGTAGAAATAACCAGTGCGATGGTATCTTTTGCCATGGCATTTGCACTCACTGTCGCGCTCAAAGCAACAGCAGAAACGAGGGTTGCCAGTTTTTTCATATTCATATCAAGATGTCCTGTAGAGTAATGAATTACTGCTTTTTGTTGTCCACCAGCACCGCCAACAAAATTACAACCGCTTTGACGATCATCTGGTAATAGGAAGAAACACCTAATAAATTCAAACCATTATTCAGGAAGCCCAAAATCAGCGCGCCGATAAGCGTTCCCATAATGCGCCCTTTCCCGCCAGCAAGGCTGGTCCCACCGAGCACCACAGCGGCAATCGCATCTAATTCATACCCCGTCCCGGCAGTAGGTTGAGCAGAAGAAAGACGCGCGACCTCAATAATGCCAGCCAGAGAAGCCAGAAGGCCACACAGGGAATAGACAATAATCTTTACTTTATCAACACTAATCCCGGACAGACGGGTTGCGGCTTCATTACCACCCAGCGCATAGATGTAACGGCCCAGGCGCGTATGGTGCAACATATACCATGCAGCAGCGAACACGATTGCCATAATCCATACTGGCGTTGGGATACCCAGTGGGCGACCAATACCAAACCAGCCAAACAAGTCTGCGTTATCGGAAAACCCTGTGTTAACCGGGCTACCATTGGTGTACACCATGGTCACCCCGCGCAGTAACAGCATCATGACCAGTGTGGCAATAAACGCCTGCACCCGCCCTTTCGCAACAATCACCCCGGTAACGCCACCAATAGCCGCACCCAGCGCCAGAGCAGCAGCGATGGCAACCAGTGAATTGACTTCAATCCCCACAATGGATGCTGCCACAGCCCCCGTTAACGCCAGTAACGAACCAACGGACAAATCAATACCAGAGGTGAGGATAACCAGCGTCATCCCGACGGCCATAATGGCGTTCACGGAGGTTTGCTGGAGAATATTAAACAGGTTGTTTACTGTGAAAAAATTAGGGCTCATTGTAGATACAATGGCAATCAGCACCAGGAGCGCAATCAGCGATTTTTGCTCCATCAGCCAGGCCTTACTGAACCAACGACGGGATGGAATAGACTGGGTACTCATTTTTTGCTCCTGTTACACACGGGTAAGCTTGCCAACGGCGGCTGCCATCAAGACTTCCTGAGTGGCCTGCTCGCGTGTAAATACACCACCATGATGCCCTTCATGCATCACCATAATGCGATCACTCATACCAAGCACTTCAGGCATTTCAGATGAGACCAGAATGATGCTCAGCCCTTCCGCCTTAAACTGGTTAATAAGCTGATAGATCTCTTTTTTTGCCCCGACATCCACACCACGAGTCGGTTCATCAAGGATAAGGACTTTAGGGCGGGTCATCAGGCCGCGGGCAATCGCTACTTTTTGCTGATTCCCTCCGGATAAGAAACCAATAACCTGGTTCATTGATGGTGTTTTGATATTAAACAAGCGGATAAAATCACTGACGGCCTGTTGTTCATCTTTATGTTTCAGGCTGCCACCGCCATGGCTGAAGTAGCGCAGGGCAGTCAAAGACATATTCTCTTTAACGGACATCCCCAGCACCAGGCCATCTTTTTTCCGGTCTTCCGAGATATAAACGATGCCGTTCGCCAGGCCATCTTGTGGAGAGCGAGTAACCACCTCATGCCCATCAAGCGTGACATAACCACTGGTACGCCGCAGCGCACCATACAGCACTTTCATAAGCTCGGTACGGCCAGCGCCCATCAGCCCTGAAACGCCCAGGATTTCGCCTTTACGTAACGTAAAACTAATGTCATGCACACCTGGCCCGCACAGGTTATCCACTTTCAGGCGAACATCGCCTGGTGCATTATCAATATGCGGATACTGCTCTTCGAGTTTACGACCAACCATCATTTCTATCAGGCTGTCTTCTGTAAGCGAGCTGACTTCACGTTCGGCAATAAATTGCCCGTCACGAAACACGGTCACATCGTCGCAGATTTCAAAAATCTCTTTCATGCGATGTGAAATATATACAATGCCACGCCCTTGCGCTCTCAGCTCTCGAATGACATGGAACAACGACTCAGTTTCGGTATCAGTCAGGGCATCCGTTGGTTCATCCATAATGATGACTCGGGATTCAAAACTCAGCACCTTGGCGATTTCAACCATTTGCTGGTCGCCGATAGATAAGTCACCCACCAGGTAGTCACTGGTAAAACGTAAATTCAGGTGCTTAAGCAGTGCATCGGCTTCGCGATACATACGTTTCCAGTCAATACGCCCAACCCGGTTAACAAACTCGCGGCCAAGAAAAATATTCTCAGCTACAGTCAGTTGCGGGATAAGGTTAAGTTCCTGGTGGATAATACCAATACCCGCTTCTTGGGAATCTTTAGGCCCGCTGAATGTTGTCTCTTTTCCCAGCCAAAGAAGTTCTCCGGCATCGCGGGAATAGATACCCGTAAGCACTTTCATCATGGTGGATTTACCCGCACCATTTTCGCCCACCAGCCCCATAACTCGGCCCGGCCAGACATTTAATGAAGCACCTGATAAGGCTTTTACGCCCGGGAACGCTTTATCGATCCCTTTGAGTTGCAGTAACGCGTCCATAGAAACCCCTAAAAGGTCACGCCTGCGTGAAGAATAATATTCGCATACGGAGAACACTCCCCACTGCGAATGACCGCCTTACAGTCTGCGGTTTGTTTTTTAAATTTTTCATGAAGGACATAGGTCACTTCAATTTGATTCCCCTGGTGTTGCTGCAGCTGCCTGATTTGCTCAAGCAACGTTTCATGAAGAGTGGGATTGTGTTGCTTAATTTCTTCAGCCAGAGTCACTGCCTCAACCTGCATTTCTTGTATTACCACGCCAAAAACTTGCAAAAAGCCAGGCACACCATGAGTCAATGCCAGATCAATACGTTGGGTTGATGCTGGAACGGGAAGCCCGGCATCACCAATGGCGATAGTATCTGTATGCCCCAGACGGGAAATAACAGAAGAAATGTCAGCGTTCAGTACAGTGCCTTTTTTCATCTTTACACTCCATCAGCGAAACGTTTCGCTGAAAAGAGTTTAACGTCCTGAAAACGGGTTCAACAACAGATGAGTTAAAGAAATGTGATCGCTATCGAAACGTTTCGCTGATTTTAACTACGGCGTAAAGTGAAGCAAGTGACGGGAAAAGGAAGGCAAACACTGGCGTCCTTGCCAGCATCAAAGTACGCGCGTTAGATTTCGACCTGAGTACCCAGTTCGATAACACGGTTAGGGGGAATTTCAAATTGGTCTGGTGCCCGCAAGGCATTACGCTGCAACAAAATAAACAGCTTGCCACGCAACCGCAGATACCACGGGCGTTTTCCGCCAATAATCAAAGACTCATGAGACATAAAGAAAGAGGTTTCCATCATTCGGCAGGTTAATCCTTCCAGGCCGCAACGGTGGAATACTTCTTCAACATTTGGCGTTTCACGCCACCCATAACTGGAGACCACCCGCCAAAACGTGGGGGAAAGCTGTTCAATGGATACACGACGCACATTGTGAACATAAGGTGCATCTTCGGTACGCAGGGTAAGTAAAATCACGCGTTCATGCAGTACCTTATTGTGTTTAAGATTATGCAGCAGGGCGAATGGAATAACATTAAGCGCCCGTGACATATATACCGCAGTACCTGGTACTCGTACTGGCGGCGATTTTTCCAGGGAGGCAATCATAGCTTCCAGAGAGTTGCCATGTTCATGCATCCGGCGTAGCAGGCGAAAACGCTCGCTTTTCCAGGTTGTCATGACAATAAACATCAGCAATCCAAGGGTCAGCGGCAACCAACCACCAGACAACACCTTCTGCAAGTTAGCGGAGAATAAAGGAATGTCGACACACAGTAGTGTCACCAAAATGATACCCACCACAACTTTGTTCCAGTGCCAGTTTTTACGCGCCACGGTACAGGCAAGAATGGAAGTCAGTACCATTGTCCCGGTCACCGCTATCCCATAAGCAGCCGCCAGGTTACTGGAATGTTCAAACCCAATAATTACCAGCACAACCGCAAAATAGAGCATCCAGTTAATAACCGGAATGTAAATCTGCCCCGATTCCCGTTCTGATGTATGGATTATCTTCATGGGCGACAGGTAACCCAAACGTACAGCTTGCCGGGTTAACGAGAATACCCCAGAAATAACAGCCTGAGAGGCAATAACCGTTGCCAGCGTTGCCAGGATCAACAACGGAATCAGTGCCCAGTCAGGCGCTAACAAGAAGAAAGGGTTCTTGATGGTTTCAGGGTTTTTCAGTAATAAAGCCCCCTGACCAAAATAGTTCAATATCAAAGACGGTAACACCACCGCAAACCAGGCGATACGAATCGGCAGTTTGCCAAAATGCCCCATGTCGGCATACAGCGCTTCAACACCGGTAATAGAAAGCACAACTGCTCCCAATGCCAGGAACGACACTTCTTTATGTTCCATAAAGAAACGCACAGCCCAAATGGGATTAATTGCATTAAGAACTTCCGGATTAGCCATAATACTTCTGGCACCTAACACAGCGAGCACAGCAAACCAGGCCAGCATAATTGGCGCAAAAAGTTTGCCAACCATTCCTGTCCCATGCTTTTGAATCATGAACAGCAGTGTCAGAACAATAATAGAAAGAGGAACGATATAGGCATCCAGTGACGGAGCCGCAATTTCCAGGCCTTCAATGGCAGACATAACTGAAATTGCCGGGGTGATAACGACTTCCCCATAGAAAAAACTGCCGCCGATCAGCCCCATAATAACCAGAACTGACGTCAGTTTAGCCGTGGTATTACGCCCGGCAAGCGACATTAATGTCAGTATCCCCCCTTCGCCTGCATTATCGGCACGCATAACAAAAGTCAGATACTTAATGGAAACAACAAAAACCAATAACCAAAAAATCAGTGATAAAAAACCCAATACCGCGCCATATTCAACGCCAAAACCGAACTGACCGGAGAGACATTCACGCAGCGTATAAAGCGGACTGGTACCTATATCGCCGTAAACCACCCCGATAGCCGCCAGTGTGACCGCTGGCAAAGCCTGCTTATTTTCAGTGCTCATAGACTAATCTTTTCGTTTAGATTTAACTCGTGCGCTTAGTCCCTTGGCCCACAAAAAGCGCTCAGTATGCACGATTGTGAGAAAAATCGTACCCCTAAATCGTATCCAGTTAATTTAGCGCAAATAACTTATACACTGATTCCAGGCTTATTTTAGTATCTATAAGAAACAGCTATAGGCCACTATCATCTCAGTAAGGTCTGAATGATGTAGTGAATAACCCGGGCCAGACGTAACAACCATGAAGAAAAACCACGCTGTCTCAGCCCAGTCTTAGTGAAAAACGTTTATCACGAATAACACAACGAAAACCTGGCAATACTGCAGCATACAGAACGAAGCGTATATACTTCCGATACATCGCATTAATCGGGTGAGAAACAGATAAATTATGTCTCAAGCACATTTACTGGCAGAAAGAATTTCACGCCTTAGCCAGGCACTGGAAAAAGGCTTATATGAACGTCAGCATGCCATCAGGTTGTGCCTGCTCGCAGCGCTCAGTGGTGAAAGCGTTTTTCTGTTAGGCCCGCCGGGTATTGCCAAAAGCCTGATTGCCCGCCGCCTGAAGTTCGCATTCCGTCATGCCCGCGCTTTTGAATACCTGATGACCCGTTTTTCTACCCCGGAAGAAGTTTTTGGCCCGTTATCAATCCAGGCATTGAAAGATGAAGGGCGCTATGAGCGCCTTACTCAGGGGTATCTGCCCGATGCAGAGATTGTTTTTTTGGATGAAATTTGGAAAGCCGGGCCGGCGATACTGAATACATTACTCACTGCGATTAATGAACGCCGGTTTCGTAATGGTGCCAGTGAAGCCGCCATTCCTATGCGCCTTCTGGTTACAGCCTCAAACGAGCTACCTGAAGCGGATAACAGCCTGGAAGCACTGTACGACCGCATGCTTATTCGCCTGTGGCTCGATAAAGTACAGGAAAAAAACAACTTCCGGTCCATGCTGATAAGCCATCAGGATGAGCATGAAAATCCGGTAACAGAAGGCCTGCAAGTCTCAGACGAAGAGTTTGCTGAATGGCAAAAAGCCATTACTAAAATCCCCCTGCCGGATAACGTGTTCGAGTTGCTGTTTCAGCTTCGCCAGCAGCTCGAACAACAACCAGAATCCCCTTATATTTCAGACCGTCGCTGGAAAAAAGCCTTACGTTTATTGCAAGCCTGTGCCTTCTTTAGTGGGCGGGAACAGTTGGCCCCTATCGACCTTATCCTGCTTAAAGATTGCCTGTGGCACGATATGGACAGCCTCAAAATGGTCCAACAGCAAATAACGCTTTTGATGACCGGGGCAGCATGGCAACAAAACACATTGCTGAGAGAACTCAGCACTATCCAACAGCAACGGCTGGCACAGCAGCAAAAACAAAGTGAATACAATGCGCTTACCCTGATAAAACAACAGAATACTTTTTTTGGACGGCGCCAAAGTTATTCACTTCCCGAGGGGCTGGAAGCAACCACGCTGACACTGGTGCTCCAAAAGTCACTCAGGCTGCATGATATGAATGTCATTCATATTACTCTGGACCGAATGGCGATGGATCAGTGGCTACAGAAAGGCGGTGAAATTCGTGGCAAGCTGAATGGAATAGGTTTTGCTCAACCTTTACAACTTGAGGTCGATAATAAACAACACTTGGTGATTCGTGATGTCAGCATGCAGGGCAGCACGCTGGCTCTCCCGGGGAAACCGCAACAAGGGCTTCCCGATGATATCAGGCAACAACTGGATGACCTCGAAACCCGTTGGCGTAAGCAGCATGCGCTGTTTAATGAGCAACAAAAATGCCTGTTCATTGAAAGTGACTGGTTAGGGCAAATCGAGGCCAGCCTGCAGGATGTAGGCGCGCAAATAAAACAGGCTCGCCAATGCTGACGCTTTCCGCACTGGATACCATGCTGGCCATTAGTGAAACAGGGCTGGTGGAAGAATTAATAGTGACGCTCCTGGCAGCGCCACAGTTAGTTGCATTTTTTGAAAAGTACCCGCGTTTAAAAAAAGCGATTAAAAACGATCTTCCCCGTTGGAAGGATGAGCTTAAGTCACGGTTGAACAGCACATTACTGCCAAAACAGCTCGAACAGGAAGTCATGTTATTCCGTGCGGTTCAGCCACTTTCTACGGCGCAATTCAGCCAACAAATTCATGACATAACCCGGCAACTTACTGAAGTGGATTCGGCGTTTGCGCCTCAAGGGCTGAGTCTTTTAGCTGAAGCACCGCCTGTCACACCAGCATTGCATACCCTCTTTTTACAACGCTGGCGTGTCAGCCTGATCATGCAGGCAACAACACTGAACCACCAATTACTGGCGGAAGAACAAGATCGCCTCATGGCCGAGTTGCTTAAACGCCTGCAACTCACCCGGCAACTGGACCCATTACTTAGCGACAATGATCGTACATCAGGCCGTTTATGGGATATGAGCACCAGTAATCTTGCCACAGAGAATATCAGCCAGCTGATTCAATACAGTGAGTTCTTAAATGCCCAGCCTGAATTAATGCGCCTGGCGGAACAACTAGGCCGGGCAAATGCCGCAAAAAGTGTCCCTAAAGATCATGCACCACCAGAAATGACCCGTGTTATGGTGCGTGAACCGGCTACAGTACCAGAACAAATAGAAGGGCTTCACCAGAGCGATGATATCCTGCGGTTACTGCCGCCAGAATTGGCGGCACTGGGTATCTCCGAACTGGAATATGAGTTTTACCGCCGGTTACTTGAAAAGCAATTGATGACTTACCGCCTTCAAGGTGATGCATGGCGGGAAAAAATCGTCCAACGCCCTTCACACCAGCAAGAAATGGATGAGCAACCCAAAGGGCCGTTTATTGCCTGTGTCGATACCTCAGGCTCTATGGGCGGGTTTAATGAACAATGTGCAAAAGCATTCTGTCTGGCGTTGATGCGCATTGCGCTAAGAGAAGACCGCCGATGCTACGTCATGCTATTTTCCAGTGAAATCATCAGCTATGAACTCACCGCAGAAGATGGCTTGCAGCAGGCAATACGTTTTCTCAGCCAGCGGTTCCGGGGAGGTACTGATCTTGTAGGATGTTTTGAAGAAGTGGTGAAACATATGCAAACTGCACACTGGGCTGATGCCGATGCAGTGATCATCTCGGATTTTATTGCTCAGCGCCTGCCTGAAGAACTCATAAACAAAGTCAGTCAGTTACAAAACCAGCACCACCACCGCTTCCACGCAGTCGCAATGTCGCCTCATGGCAAACCCGGCATTATGCGTATTTTTGACCATATCTGGCAGTTTGACACAGGCCCTGGTACCCGCCTGGCCCGTCAGTTTAAACGCCATTTCTGATAGCGCAGGCATACCCTAACTTCTTTACTTTCTTTATTATGCCTGTAGCTAATACCAATAAAGCTTATCCCGGCTGGAATTGTTCATGGAAAACTACTCTCTCGATAATCTGGATCGCGACATTCTCAAGGCCTTAATGGCTAACGCCCGTACGGCTTATGCTGAGCTGGCCAAACAATTTAGCGTCAGCGCAGGAACCATTCATGTGCGAGTTGAAAAAATGAAGCAGGCCGGGATTATCACCGGAACCCGGGTTGATATCAGCCCAAAACAGTTAGGCTACGATGTATGCTGTTTTATTGGCATTATTTTAAAGAGCGCTAAAGACTACCCCTCGGCGCTAGCCCGGCTGGAAAGCCTTGAAGAGGTGACTGAAGCTTATTACACCACAGGCCATTACAGTATCTTCATCAAAGTGATGTGCAAATCTATTGATGCGCTGCAGCAAGTACTTATCAACAAAATACAGACCATTGATGAGATACAGTCTACGGAAACTCTGATCTCCTTACAGAATCCCATCATGCGGACGATCACCCCTTAATTCATACACGCCAAATACCCATATTATCCACAGGTAGATCCCATGCGATTCACAGCGTACAATACGCCACGGTTTGTTGAAGGCAGGAACCATGGCAGAAATAACGTTGGTAACAGGCAGTACGCTGGGCAGTGCTGAATATGTCGCAGAACATTTGGCTTCATTGCTGGATGCAGACGGGTTCACCACCCAGACACTCCATGGGCCGGAGCTGGGTAAACTCAATCAGTCAGGTTACTGGCTAGTCGTAACATCCACTCATGGTGCAGGTGATCTACCCGATAACCTTCAGCCTTTATATGATGCCATAGAAGCAACTAAACCCGATTTAAGCGGTGTACAGTACGGGGCAATAGGTATTGGCAGCCGTGAGTACGACATATTCTGTGGGGCGATAGATAAACTGGACACCTTATTACAGTCATGTGGTGCTCAGCGTCTTGGCGAACTACTGAAAATAAACATCCTGGAACATGAAATTCCGGAAGATCCGGCAGAAGAATGGCTGCTCTCCTGGAAAAATTTACTCCCAAGTGTGTAAAGATCGCGCAGTTAGCTGTGGATAAATCAGGGTAAAAGCTTGGATCAACCCGTAGTTATCCAATGTACAACGATCGTGTGTTTTTTGGGTTGTGAGTAAGTCATTAAACTGATCCCAGCTTATACGGTATGGGATCACCGATCATTCACAGCTAATGATCTAACCTAATCACCTGTATAAAAAGGTGAAAAATCACTTATCCACAACATCATGCGATCGTAATAAGAGATCATAATAAAACAGATCTCTATATAAAGATCTTCTTTTTAATACCTTCGATCCTGGTGCTTTCTCAATCGACTAAAGTTGAGTAGAATCCCCAGCCCGGGGCAAGAATCCTCTTTCGCAAATTCGCAACAGCGAGGCTTAGTAACCATGTTTTATCCAGATCCTTTTGACGTCATCATCATTGGCGGGGGTCACGCAGGGACTGAAGCAGCAATGGCTGCAGCCCGTATGGGCCAACAGACCCTTTTACTGACACACAATATCGACACTCTGGGGCAGATGTCCTGTAACCCGGCAATTGGCGGTATTGGCAAAGGACATTTGGTTAAGGAAGTGGATGCACTTGGCGGCCTGATGGCAAAAGCGATCGATCAGGCTGGTATCCAGTTTAGGATACTAAACGCCAGTAAAGGCCCTGCTGTCAGAGCAACCCGCGCTCAGGCCGACCGGGTTCTTTATCGCCAGGCGGTACGCACTGCTCTGGAAAACCAGCCAAACCTGATGATCTTCCAACAAGCCGTTGAAGATCTGATAGTCGAAAACGACCAGGTGGTTGGTGCTGTAACACAAATGGGCCTTAAATTCCGGGCCAAAGCAGTCGTGCTGACTGTCGGAACATTCCTTGACGGCAAAATCCATATTGGTCTGGATAACTATAGCGGTGGCCGTGCTGGTGATCCGCCATCGATACCTCTTTCTCGCCGTCTGCGTGAATTACCCTTGCGTGTCAGCCGCCTGAAAACAGGCACTCCGCCACGTATTGATGCCCGGACTATCGATTTCTCTGTGCTGGCTCAACAGCATGGGGACAACCCTGTACCGGTCTTTTCTTTCCTGGGTTCAGCAAGTCAACATCCACAACAAGTTCCTTGCTATATCACGCATACCAACGAACGCACTCATGACGTGATTCGTAATAATCTGGACCGCAGCCCAATGTATGCTGGCGTGATAGAAGGCATTGGCCCTCGTTATTGCCCATCGATCGAAGACAAAGTTATGCGTTTTGCTGATCGCAACGCACACCAAATCTTCCTGGAGCCAGAAGGGCTGACCAGTAACGAAATTTATCCTAACGGTATATCCACCAGCCTGCCATTTGATGTCCAAATGCAAATTGTTCGCTCAATGGAAGGTATGGCGAATGCGAAGATCGTTCGTCCTGGTTATGCCATTGAGTATGATTTCTTCGATCCACGAGATCTCAAGCCGACATTGGAAAGTAAGTATATTCACGGCTTGTTCTTTGCTGGTCAAATCAATGGCACAACTGGTTATGAAGAAGCCGCTGCTCAAGGGTTGCTGGCAGGTCTCAATGCCGGAAGATATTCTGCAGACCTGGAAGGGTGGTCACCACGCCGTGATCAGGCCTATTTAGGTGTGCTGGTGGATGATTTGTGCACGCTGGGCACTAAAGAGCCTTACCGTATGTTCACTTCTCGGGCTGAATATCGCCTGATGCTAAGAGAAGACAACGCGGACTTACGCTTAACTGAGACTGGTCGCGAGCTTGGGCTGGTGGATGATGAACGTTGGGCTCACTTCAACCAGAAATTGGAACATATTGAGCGTGAACGCCAGCGCCTGAAAGAAACCTGGGTTCACCCGGCATCTGAGCACGCAGCTGAAGTAAATTCACTGCTCAAAACGCCGTTGACACGCGAAGCAAGTGGCGAAGATTTGTTGCGCCGCCCTGAAATGACTTACCAGCAATTAACCTCGCTTTCTCAGTTTGCTCCTGCACTGGTTAATGATCAGGCTGCTGAGCAAGTTGAGATTCAGGTTAAATACGAAGGCTATATTGCTCGTCAGCAGGATGAAATTGAAAAACAACTGCGCAATGAGAATACGGTACTTCCTGCCACGCTGGATTACCGTCAGGTTTCCGGTTTGTCCAATGAAGTTATTGCGAAACTCAATGACCATAAACCGTCATCCATTGGGCAGGCATCCCGTATTTCAGGTGTTACACCTGCTGCAATCTCAATTTTGCTGGTGTGGCTGAAAAAACAAGGGCTGCTTCGTCGCACTGCCTAATGCTGATAAGATACAGATAACCATCTGGCCAGGGTTAACCTGGCCATTTTTTTATAGGTAACGTTGTGCTGAATATGCTGAACAAATTATCTCATCTGTTGGATGATGCAGATATTACTCTGTCCTCTCACCAGAAAAGTCAGTTGCTGGCTTATGTTGAACTGCTCAACAAATGGAATAAGGCATATAACCTGACTTCCGTGCGTAACCCTGAAGAAATGCTGGTACGCCATATTATGGACAGTATTGTGGTTGCCCCACATCTGTCAGGTCAGCGTTTTATCGATGTAGGAACCGGTCCAGGGCTGCCTGGCGTGCCTCTGGCGATTGTTTGCCCGGACTCACACTTTACCTTGCTCGACAGTCTGGGTAAGCGAGTTAGGTTTTTGCGGCAGGTTCAGCATGAGCTAAAACTGGAGAACATCACTCCGGTGCAAAGCAGGGTAGAAGATTTTCCTGCAGACCCGGCATTTGACGGTGTCCTTAGCCGGGCATTTGCATCGCTAACTGATATGGTGACCTGGTGTCATCATCTTCCTGCTGAAAATGGCTTTTTCTACGCTCTAAAAGGTGTGTTACCGCAGGATGAGATAGATAGCTTGCCACAGCATTTGGTTGTGGAGAAGGTTATTCCTCTGGCTGTTCCTGAGCTGGAAGGTGAGCGTCACCTGGTGATTATTCGACCAAAAAAAAATTAATATTTATCAAAAAAAGTGGAAATAGGATTGTTTCTTAATGGTTAAAAAAGCCATGCTAAATCAGGGTAATAGTTAGTTACAAGTCACACGAAATTAACATTTTATTTTCTAATTTTTTACTTCACTCTTTTTGTTAACTTTATAAATAGTAAACATGGAAAATATGAGCGAACAAAAGGTATAGTTTGTCGGGAAAGAGTGAAAGTTAAATTTTTTAGTTAAATGTCAATAAAAGGTTTTTATTGTGTTTGGGGCTCTTTTCTAAAAATATTTAAATAATGAACTTGTTTTTCATAAGGATATGTTTTTTGTTTTCCTGTTTATTCTTAAATTGATAAGCAGGAAATTGTTGGATTTGTGATCGGAGACACGCTTTTAACTACGTGGTTACCACTTAATTGGTAATTTTGGTGAACTGACTGAGGTTTGAACAAAACATTAGAAAAAAGGTGTACAGAAAATTATTTAAACATTTGTTCACCTTTTTGCTACTTATTGTTTGAATTCACGTGTCCGCCCCGTATAATTTGCTCGCTTTTTGGAACTTGACTCTGAGCCATAAAGACAGTTTTATACGACTCGCGACATACCTCAAAGGGAGCAGGAGTTATTCACGTTATGTCAGTGTCGCTTATGAGTAGAAACGTAGCGCTTAAGCTTCTGTTCGTTCAACTTTTGGCTTTGATAGCAAGTGGATTGCTTTTTTGCCTCAAAGACCCTGTATGGGGAGCTTCTGCTTTTGGTGGAGGCGTGGCGGTTTGGCTGCCTAACGTAGTTTTTATGATTTTTGCCTGGCGTCATCAGGCGCAAACATTTTCTAAGAGTCGTCTGGCCTGGTCGTTCGCCATTGGCGAAGGCATTAAGGTAGCGGCAACGTTTGCTATTCTGATTGTGGCGTTGGGTGTATTTAAGGCGGTTTGGCTGCCGCTGATAGTGACATGGTTATTGGTGCTGGTTGTACAGATACTGGCGCCAGCTGTAATTAACAACAAAGGGTAAGAGGCATCATGTCTGCAGGAGAAATCTCTACACCGCAGGAATACATAGGTCACCATCTGCATAATTTACAGATTGACCTGCGTACTTTCTCAATGGTGGATCCGCAAAACCCCCCGGCCACATTCTGGACGCTGAATATTGACTCCATGTTTTTCTCAGTGGTTCTGGGTCTGTTGTTCTTGGTTGTTTTCCATCGTGTTGCGAAGCGTGCAACGACGGGAGTACCAGGCAAATTCCAGACAGCGGTCGAATTAATCGTTGGTTTTGTTCATGGTAGTGTCAAAGATATGTACCATGGCAAAAGTAAGGTTATCGCTCCGTTAGCCCTGACAATTTTTGTTTGGGTCTTCCTTATGAACCTGATGGACTTGCTGCCCATCGACTTGCTGCCGTTTATAGCTGAGCATATCCTTGGTTTGCCTGCATTGCGTGTTGTTCCGTCTGCTGATGTGAACGTCACTTTGTCCATGGCATTGGGTGTCTTCGTACTTATTCTTTTCTACAGCATCAAAATGAAAGGCGTTGGTGGCTTTGCGAAAGAGCTGACGCTTCAGCCGTTCAATCATCCGGTGTTTATTCCCGTGAACCTGATTCTGGAAGGGGTCAGCTTATTGTCCAAACCGGTTTCTCTCGGTTTGCGACTCTTCGGTAACATGTATGCGGGTGAGCTGATTTTCATTCTGATTGCTGGTCTGCTGCCGTGGTGGTCACAGTGGTTGCTTAACGTTCCATGGGCAATCTTCCACATCCTGATCATTACGCTGCAAGCCTTCATTTTCATGGTTCTGACGATTGTCTATCTGTCGATGGCATCTGAAGAGCATTAATTTTACTAACACTACTACTGCGTTTTAACTGAAACAAACTGGAGACTGTCATGGAAAACCTGAATATGGATCTGCTGTACATGGCTGCCGCTGTGATGATGGGTCTGGCGGCAATCGGTGCTGCGATCGGTATCGGCATCCTCGGGGGTAAATTTCTGGAAGGCGCTGCACGCCAGCCTGATCTGATTCCTCTGCTGCGTACACAGTTCTTTATCGTTATGGGTCTTGTGGATGCTATCCCGATGATCGCTGTGGGTCTGGGTCTGTACGTGATGTTCGCCGTCGCGTAGTGAGCATTGCTTTAAAAATAAAGCAATATCAGAACATTAACTAGATAAGAGGCATTGTGCTGTGAATCTTAACGCAACAATCCTCGGCCAGGCCATCGCGTTTGTCCTGTTTGTTCTGTTCTGCATGAAGTATGTCTGGCCGCCATTAATGGCTGCCATTGAAAAACGTCAAAAAGAAATTGCTGACGGACTTGCTTCAGCCGAACGAGCTAAAAAGGACCTTGACCTTGCACAGGCCAACGCGACCGACCAGCTGAAAAAAGCGAAAGCTGAAGCTCAGGTCATTGTTGAGCAGGCGAACAAGCGCCGTTCTCAGATTCTGGAAGAAGCAAAAGCCGAAGCAGAACAGGAACGTAACAAAATCGTGGCACAGGCTCAGGCCGAAATCGACGCTGAACGTAAACGTGCCCGTGAGGAATTGCGTAAGCAAGTCGCTCAACTGGCTATCGTTGGTGCCGAGAAGATTATTGAACGTTCCGTGGATGAAGCTGCTAACAGCGACATCGTTGATAAACTGGTCGCTGAACTGTAAGGAGGGAGGGGCTGATGTCTGAATTTGTTACTGTAGCTCGCCCCTACGCCAAAGCAGCTTTTGACTTTGCGGTTGAACACCAGAATGTGGATCGCTGGCAGGAAATGCTGGCGTTTGCCGCTGAGGTGTCCAAGAACGAACAGGTGGCTGAGCTGATTTCAGGTGCATTGGCACCTGAAACGTTGGCTGCGTCGTTTATCGCTATTTGTGGTGACCAGGTAGATACTCATGCCCAGAACCTGATTAAGGTAATGGCTGAAAATGGGCGTCTGTCGGTTCTTCCTGATGTTCTTGAGCAGTTTGTTCTGTTGCGCGCAGCCCTTGAGGCCACCGTTGAAGTTGATGTGACTTCAGCCAGCGCGTTAAGCGAAGAACAGCTTTCGAAAATTAGCGCCGCGATGGAAAAACGTCTGTCTCGCAAAGTGAAGCTGAATTGCAAAATTGATAAGTCTGTAATGGCAGGTATTGTCATTCGTGCGGGCGATATGGTCATTGACGGTAGCGTCCGTGGTCGTCTTGAACGCCTGGCAGACGTCTTGCAGTCTTAAGGGGACTGGAGCATGCAACTGAATTCCACCGAAATCAGCGAACTGATCAAGCAGCGCATTGCTCAGTTCAACGTGGTGAGTGAAGCTCACAACGAAGGTACTATTGTTTCTGTAAGTGACGGTGTTATCCGTATCCACGGCCTGGCCGAGGTAATGCAGGGTGAAATGATCTCTCTGCCGGGTAACCGTTACGCTATCGCACTGAACCTGGAGCGCGACTCCGTAGGTGCAGTTGTGATGGGTCCGTATGCTGACCTTGCCGAAGGCATGAAAGTTAAGTGTACTGGCCGTATTCTTGAAGTACCGGTAGGTAATGGCCTGCTGGGTCGTGTTGTTAACACCTTGGGTGAACCTATTGATGGTAAAGGCCCGGTTGAGCACGATGGCTTCTCTGCTGTTGAAGCTATCGCGCCTGGCGTTATTGAACGTCAGTCCGTCGACCAGCCTGTTCAGACCGGTTATAAATCTGTCGATGCCATGATTCCAATCGGTCGTGGTCAGCGTGAATTGATCATCGGTGACCGTCAGACTGGTAAAACCGCTCTGGCTGTCGATGCCATCATTAACCAGCGTGATTCCGGCATCAAATGTGTGTACGTGGCTATCGGCCAGAAAGCGTCCACCATTGCAAACGTGGTTCGTAAACTGGAAGAACATGGCGCACTGAAAAACACCGTTGTGGTTGTTGCTTCTGCGTCTGAATCCGCCGCACTGCAATACCTGGCACCTTATGCCGGTTGTGCAATGGGCGAATACTTCCGTGACCGTGGTGAAGACTCCCTGATTGTTTATGATGACCTGTCCAAACAGGCTGTCGCTTACCGTCAGATTTCTCTGCTGCTTCGTCGTCCGCCTGGACGTGAAGCATTCCCTGGCGACGTATTCTATCTGCACTCCCGTCTGCTGGAACGTGCTGCGCGTGTAAACGCTGAATACGTAGAAGCCTTCACTAAAGGTGAAGTTAAAGGGAAAACCGGTTCACTGACCGCATTGCCGATTATCGAAACCCAGGCGGGTGACGTTTCCGCATTCGTTCCGACCAACGTAATTTCTATTACCGATGGTCAGATCTTCCTGGAAACCAACCTGTTCAACTCCGGTATTCGTCCGGCAGTTAACCCGGGTATCTCCGTATCCCGTGTGGGTGGTGCAGCGCAGACCAAGATCATGAAAAAACTGTCCGGTGGTATCCGTACCGCTCTGGCACAGTATCGTGAACTGGCAGCGTTCTCCCAGTTTGCTTCTGACCTTGATGATGCAACGCGTAAGCAGTTGGATCACGGCCAGAAAGTAACCGAGTTGCTGAAACAGAAACAGTATGCGCCGATGTCTGTTGCGCAGCAGTCTCTGGTTCTGTTTGCGGCTGAACGTGGTTACCTCAGTGATGTCGAGCTGGCGAAAGTCGGTAGCTTCGAAGCTGCACTGCTGGCATACGTTGACCGTGAGCACGCTCCGCTGATGCAAGAAATCGACCAATCTGGGTCTTACAACGATGAAATCGAAGGCAAGCTGAAAGGCATCCTCGATTCCTTCAAAGCAACCCAGTCCTGGTAACGTCTGCGGCTTGTCTCTCGGGGCAAGCCGTTAGGCATTGAGGAGAAGCTCATGGCCGGCGCAAAAGAGATACGTAGTAAGATCGCAAGCGTCCAGAACACGCAGAAGATCACTAAAGCGATGGAGATGGTCGCCGCTTCCAAAATGCGTAAATCGCAGGAGCGCATGGCGTCCAGCCGTCCTTATGCAGAGACCATGCGCAAAGTGATTGGTCACCTTGCAAACGGTAATCTGGAATACAAGCACCCTTACCTGGAAGAGCGCGAAGTAAAACACGTTGGTTTTCTGGTGGTGTCGACTGACCGTGGTCTGTGTGGCGGCCTGAACATTAACTTGTTCAAAAGGCTGCTGAATGAAATGAAAGAGTGGTCTGAAAAAGGCGTTCAGAGTGATTTGGCTCTGATTGGCTCTAAAGGCGTTTCTTTCTTTAATTCTGTTGGCGGCAATGTCGTTGCACAGGTAACAGGCATGGGGGACTCCCCTGCTCTGTCAGAACTGATTGGTCCGGTTAAGGTGATGTTGCAGGCCTACGACGAAGGCCGTCTGGACAAGCTTTACGTTGTCAGCAACAAATTTATTAACACCATGTCTCAGGTTCCGACCATCACTCAGCTGCTGCCTTTACCGGCATCAGAAGATGATGATTTAAAACGTAAATCCTGGGATTACCTGTATGAACCCGATCCGAAAGCGCTGCTGGATACCCTGTTGCGCCGTTATGTCGAATCGCAGGTTTATCAGGGCGTGGTAGAAAACCTGGCCAGCGAACAGGCCGCACGTATGGTTGCGATGAAAGCTGCAACCGATAATGGCGGCAACCTGATCAAAGAGCTGCAGTTGGTATACAACAAAGCTCGTCAGGCCAGCATTACTCAGGAACTCACCGAGATTGTCTCGGGGGCCGCCGCGGTTTAACCAGGTTTACGAATTACGTAGAGGATTCAAGATGGCAACTGGAAAGATTATCCAGGTAATCGGCGCCGTGGTGGACGTCGAGTTTCCTCAGGATGCCGTACCAAGAGTGTACGATGCCCTTGAGGTAATGAATGGTAAAGAGCGCCTGGTGCTGGAAGTTCAGCAGCAGCTGGGTGGTGGTGTTGTTCGTACTATCGCAATGGGTTCTTCCGACGGTCTGCGTCGTGGCCTGGAAGCGAAAGACATGGAACACCCGATTGAAGTCCCGGTTGGTAAAGCTACGCTTGGCCGTATCATGAACGTACTGGGTGAACCGGTCGACATGAAAGGCGACATCGGCGAAGAAGAACGTTGGGCTATTCACCGTGAAGCACCGAGTTACGAAGACCTGGCTAACTCCCAGGATCTGCTGGAAACCGGTATCAAAGTTATCGACCTGATTTGCCCGTTTGCAAAAGGCGGTAAAGTTGGTCTGTTCGGTGGTGCTGGTGTAGGTAAGACCGTAAACATGATGGAGCTGATCCGTAACATCGCGATCGAACACTCCGGTTACTCCGTGTTTGCGGGCGTTGGTGAACGTACCCGTGAAGGTAACGACTTCTACCACGAAATGACCGATTCCAACGTTCTGGATAAAGTATCCCTGGTTTACGGCCAGATGAACGAGCCGCCGGGAAACCGTCTGCGCGTTGCACTGACTGGCTTGACCATGGCTGAGAAATTCCGTGACGAAGGCCGTGACGTTCTGCTGTTCGTCGATAACATCTATCGTTATACCCTGGCCGGTACTGAAGTATCTGCTCTGCTGGGTCGTATGCCTTCCGCGGTAGGTTATCAGCCAACACTGGCAGAAGAAATGGGGGTTCTTCAGGAACGTATCACTTCAACCAAAACCGGTTCTATTACCTCCGTACAGGCGGTATACGTACCTGCGGATGACTTGACTGACCCATCACCAGCCACCACCTTTGCGCACCTTGACGCAACAGTGGTACTGAGCCGTCAGATTGCTTCTCTGGGTATCTACCCGGCCGTTGACCCGCTGGATTCCACCAGCCGTCAGTTGGACCCGCTGGTTGTTGGTCAGGAACACTATGATGTTGCCCGTGGCGTGCAGTCTATCCTGCAACGTTACCAGGAACTGAAAGACATCATCGCCATCCTGGGGATGGATGAACTGTCAGAAGAAGATAAGCTGGTGGTAGCTCGCGCTCGTAAAATTCAGCGCTTCCTGTCTCAGCCGTTCTTCGTGGCAGAAGTCTTTACTGGTTCTCCGGGTAAATACGTTTCGCTGAAAGATACCATCCGTGGCTTTAAAGGCATTATGGACGGTGAATACGATCACCTGCCGGAACAAGCGTTCTACATGGTTGGTTCCATCGACGAAGCCGTGGAAAAAGCCAAGAAACTTTAACGCCGTAATCGGAGGGTGATATGGCTATGACTTACCACCTGGATGTCGTCAGCGCAGAACAGCAGATGTTTACTGGTCTGGTTGAGAAAATCCAGGTTACAGGTAGTGAAGGTGAACTGGGTATTTACCCGGGTCACGCTCCGCTGCTGACTGCCATTAAGCCTGGTATGATCCGCATCGTTAAACAGCATGGCCATGAAGAGTTTATCTATCTTTCTGGCGGCATTCTGGAAGTACAGCCTGGTACGGTAACCGTGCTGGCTGATACGGCAATTCGCGGCCAGGATCTGGATGAAGCCAGAGCCATGGAATCGAAACGCAGAGCAGAAGATCACATTCGTAATTCTCACGGTGACGTGGATTACGCACAAGCTTCTGCTGAGCTGGCGAAAGCCATCGCCAAACTGCGTGTTATTGAATTGACCAAAAAAGCGATGTAACACCGGCTTGAAGCACGTAAAAAGCCAGCCTGGGCAACCCGGCTGGCTTTTTTATTGCGAGCTGAAGTTAGTTGAATATTGAAAATAAAACACTTTTTATTTTTTATGTGATCTACATCTCAAAAATCTTGATCGGACTGAACAAGAAGCGTACACTTCTTTTTTGTGAGCTGAGTCACAAAATTTAATTCACCGATTAGGATGCCACCATGAAACTGATTAACAAAATCATCGCTATTTTTAATAACATGAGTTTCTCATTTGGTACTTTCCATCTGTGATAGTTGTTCTTCGCTAGATCGCTGAAACATAGCTCTGCGAAGATATCCGGATAAAAAAAGGTCGCCCTGATGGCGACCTTTTGCATGTATTAAGCAGGTTTATTTGTTCTGCAGGAATACCCCTAAATCAAACGCACCATCCGTCTTACGTAACAGTGGTTCAGGCATCGTCAGTGATGAAAAATCTGTTGCCTTAATCTCCTTACCCGCACTGTTCACACTTTTCCCCTGGTGGATAAAGTAATTTGATTTATCCACGTCACCAGTAACTGCGTCGTCATACTTAGCTGGTGTGGTGCGTAGTGATTTGTTGCCTTTAAAGATCCCTTGAGTTTCAGGTCCACCGTAAGGGCTTGGTCGGAAGATAAAGTTAAAACGCTGGTTATCTACCGCGGTATTGTTTTCAACAACTAAGCGCCCAGGATTAAAGTTATCGGTGAAACCATCCAGGTGGTTGCCAATAGCAATACTATTGCGAATTTGGTGAGCGACAGGCTGGCCTTCACCGCCGAGCTTGAAACCGTTACTGGTATTGTTGCGTGCAATGGAATTCTCGATCACCACAACGCCATTCGGGCCGTCTTCAATTTTGTTAAATAAATCAAAACCATCATCCACGTTATTGTGGGCGTAACAACCCTCCAGCCGGTTCCCTTCCCCTACACGCATTTTCACTGCGAACCCATCGGCATTAATTTTTCCTGGGTCTTCATTGCCCCATGATTCAGAGTTAACGATACGGTTATAACTGGCCCACAGTGGGCGACCAATCTTATCTGGTGAGGAAATTTGAATACCTGTGTCATCGTTATGGTAAGCCGTTACATTCTCAACCAGGTTATGGCTACCGGTAATACGCAGGCTCTTGTCCGTCACATCAATGCCTTTAATGTCCCAGTAACTGGCCTCCAGCAAAACACCATGAATAACCGCTTTACCCTGCGCCACCAGCGTTTTGTGTTTATCTGCCAGCCCACTGGCTGAAAGCGGAATAGTGATACCGGCATAATCACCTGGCAACAGTACAAGCGTACCGCCTGGCGGCAGCATATTCACTGCAGAGGTTAAATCCAATGGTGAAGCTGATGTCCCGGTATTATCAGCTTTCCCTTGAGGGCTTGCATAAATACGCTCACTGGAACTGGCTGCGATTTTTTCTACCGCCAGCTTTTGGACCACGGATTTGTCTGGTGCATTTGCAGGCGTGAAGTTCAGGGAAAACTGGTTGCCGTTCGCAAGAGAAGCAGGTTGAGTCATCATCTCCCCGGCTTTTACGGTTTTATTAGCCCCGATCACCACTTCGTTTTGTGTGACTGACCAGGTGCCGTCGTAATTTGCCCGGGCCTGAACGACATAGTCATTACTGGCAGATTTATCAGAAGATGCAATTTGTGCTACGACAGGCCAGGGTTTTGCCACCCAGGCCGGAGAGGCTTTGGTTTCTGCGGGTGTGGTAGTCAGCGTGGCATCTGAAATAGTGATTTTGGCATTACGTGAAGCAAAGAACCCCACATAATAATGTTGTTTATCCTGCACTGTTACGCTGTCTGCACCTTTTACCTGCTGGCTTACCCAGTCATCCGTTCCTGCAGGTGCCCAGGAGGTGATATAGCCATCATTAGTGCGCTGTAATTTAAGGCGAAAAGTCTCATTTTTCGCCAGGCTGATTTGTTCTTTGTAGCTCTTTTTGGTGATAGCCGCACCAGCATTACCCCATGGCTGAGACACACCCTGTCGGTACATCGCTTGTATTTTTACCCGGTCTGCATCTTTGCGGTCCTGTGTCATAATTGCATTCATGACCATATTGGATGCCGATGGAAACTCTTCATAACCTGGCTTTAATGGATTCTGCCTGGGATTACCCAGAATATCGCGTACCAGTAACCCGGCACCTTCCTGAGCCGCGGGTTTTGCCCCATTCTCCGGGCCAAATTGATCAACTGTTACAGTTGCCTGCAAAGAGAAATTTTGGTCTGCGGGGAGTTGGGTATAGAAAAAAGTCAGCCCGTCGTGAGAGTTGGCTATCTTTCCGCCTCTGCTTTCAATGGTTACCGGCTGGGATAAATCCGCTTTGCTGGTGGAGTCCAGTTTTTTACCAGCAATAGTGACATCGTTAACCCCCACTTTTTCAGGCAGCACATTAGAGGAAAAATTCACATCCGTGGATTGTCCAAAAGTGATGGCATGCCAGATATGCGGTTGTTGTTGCGCGATAACTGGAGCTGAAAGTACTGCTCCACAGAGTGTTAGGGCAAAAGGAAGTTTCGACACTGTTGTCTCTCCATATTGATTTGCCCGCATTATTGCCAAAATGAAACGCTGTTTCTTTTATGTTTATCACAAAGGTTGATTTTTGAAATGATGTTTTAATACACAATATTAATAGTTTATTTTGAAACTAAAAATAAGTGTTAAACCATCATGTTACTTCTGATTTTTACAGCGTTTTAACGTAATTAACCGGGTGGAAAGGCTGATATTACGCAAGAAAAGCAAAACTATGGCGGATTTAGCAACAATGTGTTTTATGATGCAAAATATGTAGCATTTATAACGCTAAATCGTTTTACTTCTTTCATCGTAACTAGTCAGGACGCCTATGTTAAATCGTTCGATGAGCGTGGTTATCCTTGCCGCTGGCAAAGGCACCCGCATGTATTCCGACCTCCCAAAAGTTCTGCATAACCTGGCTGGAAAGCCCATGGTGCAGCATGTTATCGACGCCGCTACTCAAATAGGGGCAAATCAAATTCATTTGGTCTACGGCCATGGTGGTGATTTGCTGAAACAAACCCTCTCCGAACCCCGGTTAAATTGGGTATTACAAGCAGAGCAATTGGGTACAGGCCATGCAATGCAGCAGGCTGCCCCTGCTTTTGCGGACGATGAAGATATCCTGATGTTGTACGGGGATGTCCCACTGATTAGTGTGAATACACTGAAAAAACTGTGTGAAGCAAAACCAGAAGGTGGGATTGGCCTGTTAACGGTGACCCTGGATGACCCTACCGGTTATGGGCGGATTACTCGCGAAAACGGCAACGTAACCGGTATTGTTGAGCAAAAAGATGCCAGTGAAGAACAACTGAAAATTCAGGAAATAAACACCGGAATTCTGGTTGCCAGTGGCCGCGACCTGAAACGCTGGCTGGCAAATCTCAGCAACAACAATGCCCAGGGCGAATATTATATTACCGATATTATCGCCATGGCGTGGGCGGAAGGGCGCATGATTACGGCAGTGCACCCGGCTCGTTTGAGTGAAGTTGAAGGGGTGAATAACCGCCTGCAACTGGCTCGTCTTGAGCGGGTATACCAAACTGAAAATGCAGAGCGCTTACTGTTGGCGGGGGTGATGCTGCGGGATCCTGCTCGTTTTGATTTGCGTGGCAGTCTGGAGCATGGGCGTGATGTAGAAATCGACCCAGGGGTTATCATCGAGGGCCAGGTGAAACTGGGTGATCGTGTAAAAATTGGCGCGGGTTGTATTATTAAAAACAGCGTGATTGGTGATGATTGCGAACTCAGCCCGTATACGGTGATAGAAGATGCGCAACTTGCACCAGCCTGTACTGTTGGCCCATTTGCTCGCTTACGTCCAGGGGCTGAACTGGGCGAAGGCGCGCATGTCGGCAATTTTGTTGAAATGAAAAAAGCGCGCCTGGGTAAAGGCTCAAAAGCGGGCCATCTGACTTACCTTGGCGATGCGGATATCGGCAACAACGTCAATATCGGTGCAGGTACCATCACCTGTAATTACGATGGTGCCAATAAACACCAAACAAAGATTGGCGATGATGTGTTTGTCGGTTCAGATACGCAACTGGTGGCACCTGTCAGTGTCGCGAAAGGCGCTACCATTGGCGCAGGTACTACGGTTACGCGTAATGTAGGCGAAAATGAACTGGTTATAACCCGGGTACCACAAAGGCATATTGCTGGCTGGTCTCGCCCGGTTAAGAAGAAGTAATAACAGTATTCTCCGCGGTGGGTACCAGCTCATTGTGGAAGGGCGAGGATAAAAAACAACCCGCCCGCACGCAAAATGCGTGCAATAAAAATATACCCCCACTCTCTACAAGGCTCGGGGACCGGGAAACCGGATATACAGGTCAGCGACAACGCATGGCGTAATGCCATTATCAGGACTAAAAACTATGTGTGGAATTGTTGGCGCGGTCGCGCAACGTGATATTGCTGAAATCCTTCTCGAAGGATTACGTCGTCTCGAATACCGCGGGTATGACTCAGCCGGTCTGGCTGTGGTAGATAAAGAAGGGCACATGACGCGTTTGCGTCGCCTGGGGAAAGTACAAATGCTGGCACAGGCAGCGGAAGAACACCCGTTGCATGGTGGTACCGGTATTGCTCATACCCGTTGGGCAACCCATGGTGAACCTTCAGAAAGCAATGCGCATCCGCATGTTTCTGATTACATTGTTGTAGTTCACAACGGCATCATTGAAAACCACGAACCTTTGCGTGAATTACTGGTATCACGTGGTTATGTTTTTGTCTCCGAAACCGATACCGAAGTTATCGCTCACCTGGTTCACTGGGAAATGCAACAAGGTGGGTCATTGCGCGATGCAGTTATGCGGGCAATTCCGCAGCTCCGTGGTGCTTATGGCACGGTCATTATGGATATTCGCCATCCTGACACCCTTCTGGCAGCACGTTCAGGCAGCCCGCTGGTGATTGGCCTGGGCATGGGCGAAAACTTTATCGCTTCAGACCAACTGGCACTGTTGCCGGTGACCCGCCGTTTCATCTTCCTGGAAGAAGGCGATATTGCTGAAGTAACGCGCCGCAGTGTGACGATTTTTGATACCACCGGTAAAGAAGTAACCCGCCCGGATATCGAATCCAGCCTGCAATATGACGCTGGTGATAAAGGCGTATACCGCCATTACATGCAAAAAGAGATCTACGAACAGCCCAATGCTATCAAAAGCACACTGACTGGCCGTATTGCGCATAATGCCATTGATTTCAGCGAACTGGGGCCGCAGGGTGACGCACTGCTTGCTCAGGTTGAGCATATTCAAATCATCGCCTGTGGCACATCCTATAACTCCGGGATGGTTTCTCGTTACTGGTTTGAGTCGCTGGCAGGTATTCCTTGCGATGTCGAAATTGCCTCTGAATTCCGTTACCGCAAATCAGCTGTACGCCGTAACAGCCTGATGATCACTCTTTCTCAGTCTGGTGAAACTGCTGATACGCTGGCTGCATTGCGTTTGTCAAAAGAACTGGGCTACCTGGGGTCACTGGCCATTTGTAACGTACCAGGCTCTTCTCTGGTGCGTGAGTCTGACCTGGCGTTAATGACCAAAGCAGGCACCGAAATTGGTGTGGCATCCACCAAAGCGTTTACTACACAGCTAACAGTTTTACTGATGCTGGTGGGTAAACTCTCCCGCCTGAAAGGCCTGGATGCTTCTGTTGAGCAGGATATCGTGCATGGTTTGCAGGCACTGCCAAACCGCATTGAACAAATGCTCTCCCAGGACAAGCGTATTGAAGCACTGGCGGAGCATTTCTCAGACAAGCACCATGCGCTGTTCCTTGGGCGTGGTGATCAGTACCCGATTGCGCTGGAAGGCGCGCTTAAACTGAAAGAAATTTCCTATATTCACGCTGAAGCTTATGCCGCTGGCGAACTCAAACATGGCCCACTGGCACTGATTGATGCAGATATGCCGGTTATTGTTGTGGCACCAAACAACGATCTGTTGGAAAAATTAAAATCCAACATCGAAGAAGTGCGTGCCCGTGGCGGCCAGTTGTATGTGTTTGCTGATCAGGATGCTGGTTTTGCCAGCAGCGACAACATGCACATTATTTCTCTGCCACATGTTGAAGAGGTGATTGCTCCTATCTTCTACACCGTGCCGTTGCAGCTGTTGGCTTACCACGTAGCCCTGATTAAAGGCACCGATGTGGATCAGCCGCGTAACCTGGCAAAATCCGTTACCGTCGAATAATTATTTATTCGTTCTGCCTTACCTGTAAATTAAAGCCCATCTTCAGATGGGCTTTTTTATGCGCCAGGCACTATCTTTTAAACACACAAAAAGAGTCTGAAAAGGAGAACGTGATGAAACGTGTACAGCATCATTACGCTGTTAATGTTGAATGGACGGGTAATACCGGCGAAGGAACATCCTCTTACCGCACCTACAGCCGTGACCATATCATCAGTACTGGAGGTGGAGATAAAGCCGCCATAGCCGGGTCAGCAGACCCTGCCTTTTTAGGTGACCCAACCCGCTGGAACCCAGAAGAACTATTAGTTGCGGCAACATCTGCCTGCCATAAATTGTGGTACCTGCATTTATGTGCTGATGCCGGCATTGTGGTTCAGTCCTACACAGATAACCCGGAAGGCACAATGGTTGAAGAGCCGGAAGGGCGGTTTACTCAAATACAGTTAAAACCTTGCGTGACGATTCGTTCACAAGATGATGCAGAACTTGCCCGCAGCCTGCATCACGAGGCGCACCAACACTGCTTTATTGCTAACTCGCTCAATTTTCCGGTTTTCTGTGAGCCGGAAATCAAACAAGCCTGATCTGCCACCTGTTTTTTAGCCCCTGTTTATGTCCTTAAATCAAAAATTACGAGGATAATCAGCAGGGGCAATGAGCATGAATTATACTCCTCTGACAAGAATATGATGTTTTTATTACAGCGTTTATCCTTGATCTATAAGGATAAAAACAGGTAAAACGCTTGCTGTCATAAAACTGTAATATTTCATACATTTTACTGTCATCTGTTTGTCCTATTTTGCACAGCGTAATCATTCTAATAGAAGACAGACTCATTACCTCTGCAGGAGACATTATGAACATTATGCGTACCACCGTCGCAACTGTTGTCGCCGCGACCTTATCTCTGAGCGCTTTCTCTGCGTTAGCAGCAGCCAGCCTGACCGGAGCCGGGGCTACGTTTCCTGCACCGGTTTATGCGAAATGGGCTGACACTTACCAGAAAGAAACTGGCAATAAAGTGAATTACCAGGGGATTGGTTCTTCTGGTGGTGTAAAACAGATAACAGCTCATACCGTTGATTTTGGCGCATCTGACGCCCCACTGTCTGATGAAAGGCTGGAAAAAGAAGGTTTGTTCCAGTTCCCGACAGTGATTGGTGGTGTTGTTCTGGCAGTAAACCTGCCAGGCATGAAATCTGGCGAACTGGTGCTGGATGGTAAAACACTGGGTGATATCTACCTGGGTAACATCAAAAAGTGGGATGACCCGGCTATTGCCAAACTCAACCCAGGCCTGAAATTACCCGCTCAGAATATCGCTGTGGTTCGCCGTGCTGATGGTTCTGGTACTTCTTTTGTTTTCACCAGCTACCTTGCAAAAGTCAATGCTGAGTGGAAAGAGAAAGTTGGTACCGGAACAACCGTGAAATGGCCTACTGGCCTGGGCGGAAAAGGTAACGATGGCATTGCTGCTTTCGTACAGCGCTTGCCTGGCGCAATTGGTTATGTGGAATATGCCTACGCCAAACAGAACAATCTGGCTTACACCAAACTGGTGTCGGCAGATGGCCAGCCTGTTAGCCCAACGGAGGAAAGTTTCTCCAATGCGGCAAAAGGGGCTGACTGGAGCAAATCCTTTGCACAGGATTTGACTAATCAAAAAGGGGCTGATGTGTGGCCTGTCACTTCTACCACCTTTATTTTGGTTCACAAAGAGCAGAAGAAACCTGAAAACGGTATCGAAGTGCTGAAGTTCTTTGACTGGGCTTATAAGCAAGGTGGCAAAGAGGCTACAGACCTGGACTATGCAACCTTACCTGACAGCGTTGTTGAGCAGGTTCGCGCAGCATGGAAAACCAGTGTAAAAGACAGCGACGGTAAACCGTTGTATCAGTAATTTGGATGTTACCTTTCCCGGAAAATCAGCATAATAGCTGGCTTTCCGGGCTCAATCAGAAGAGTAATATATGGCTGCAACAAAGCCTGCGTTTAATCCCCCAGGCAAAAAGGGCGATATGATCTTCAGCGCACTGGTCAGACTGGCTGCGCTGATTGTGTTATTTCTGCTGGGTGGCATTATTGTCTCCCTTATCTTTTCCTCATGGCCAAGTATCCAGAAGTTCGGCTTTTCATTCCTGTGGACCAAAGACTGGGATGCACCGAATGATATTTACGGTGCGCTGGTGCCTATTTACGGCACATTAGTCACATCGTTTATTGCTCTGCTGATTGCGGTGCCAGTGAGTTTCGGTATTGCGTTATTCCTTACAGAACTCGCTCCGGGCTGGTTGCGCCGCCCACTGGGGATAGCCATTGAACTGTTGGCCGCGATTCCCAGTATCGTTTACGGCATGTGGGGGTTGTTCATCTTCGCACCCCTGTTTGCGACCTATTTCCAGGCACCCGTGGGCGATGTCCTCTCTGCTATACCTTTTGTGGGCGCACTGTTTTCTGGCCCTGCTTTCGGTATCGGGATTCTGGCTGCTGGTGTCATTCTGGCCATCATGATTATCCCCTACATTGCGGCTGTTATGCGTGATGTGTTCGAGCAGACACCTACCTTAATGAAAGAGTCAGCCTATGGTATTGGCTGCACCACCTGGGAAGTTATCTGGCGTATTGTTCTGCCATTTACCAAAAATGGGGTAATTGGCGGGGTGATGCTGGGGCTTGGGCGTGCGCTGGGTGAAACCATGGCCGTGACCTTCATCATTGGTAATACCTACCAACTGGACAGCGCTTCTCTGTACATGCCAGGAAACAGTATTACCTCTGCTCTGGCAAACGAATTTGCTGAAGCCGAATCAGGACTGCACGTTGCAGCATTGATGGAACTGGGCCTGATTCTGTTTGTTATCACCTTTATCGTACTGGCAATATCTAAGCTGATGATTATGCGGCTGTCTAAGAATGAGGGGGCACGCTAATGGCAACGTTAGAAATGCAAAATGCCCAGGCACTGGCAGAAACTCGCCGGAAAATGCAGGCTCGCCGCCGTCTGAAAAACCGTATTGCCCTTACCATGTCTATGGCGACCATGGCATTTGGTTTGTTCTGGCTTATCTGGATCTTGTTCTCGACCGTTACCCGCGGAATAGACGGCATGTCGCTGGCTCTGTTTACCGAGATGACACCGCCACCTAACACACCAGGCGGTGGGCTAGCTAACGCCCTTGCTGGTAGTGGCTTATTGATCCTCTGGGCAACAGCCGTTGGTACGCCTTTGGGCATTCTGGCGGGGGTTTACCTGGCGGAGTATGGGCGTAAGTCTGTTTTGGCTGAGATCATTCGCTTTATTAACGACATCCTGCTCTCTGCACCTTCGATTGTTGTCGGCCTGTTTGTTTACACCATTGTGGTGGCACAAATGCAGCACTTCTCCGGTTGGGCGGGGGTGATTGCCCTGGCGTTGTTGCAAGTGCCTATTGTTATTCGTACTACGGAAAACATGCTGAAACTGGTGCCGGACAGCCTGCGTGAAGCGGCTTATGCTCTGGGTACACCCAAGTGGAAAATGATTGGGGCTATTACCCTGAAAGCGTCTGTCTCCGGGATTATTACCGGGGTGTTGTTGGCCGTAGCCCGTATTGCTGGTGAAACCGCGCCATTGCTGTTTACCGCGCTGTCCAACCAGTTCTGGAGCACCGATATGATGCAACCGCTGGCGAACTTACCTGTCACTATCTTTAAGTTCGCCATGAGCCCCTTTGCTGAATGGCAGCAACTGGCCTGGGCCGGGGTTCTGATTATCACACTGTGCGTCCTGTTACTGAATATTTTGGCTCGCGTGCTGTTCGCGAAGCGTAAACACGGTTAATTCATTTTTAGCGTTGTCGCAGGGGCAACTTTGCGGCGGCGAATAAGGAAAAGAGATACATGAGTATGGCTGACAACAACCCGGGCAAAATTCAGGTGCGTAATCTGGACTTCTATTACGGGAAATTCCATGCCCTGAAAAACATCAACCTGGACATAGCTCAGAACCAGGTAACGGCATTTATCGGCCCGTCTGGTTGCGGTAAATCCACGTTGCTGCGTACCTTCAACAAAATGTTCGAGCTTTATCCGGAACAGCGTGCTGAAGGGGAAATATTACTGGATGGCGACAATATTCTTACTAACCGGCAGGATATTGCATTGCTGCGCGCCAAAGTCGGCATGGTGTTCCAGAAACCTACACCGTTCCCGATGTCCATCTACGATAACATCGCGTTTGGTGTGCGCCTGTTTGAAAAATTATCCCGTGCAGATATGGACGAGCGTGTGCAGTGGGCATTGACCAAAGCGGCCCTGTGGACGGAAACCAAAGATAAACTGCACCAGAGCGGCTACTCTTTATCTGGTGGTCAACAGCAACGTCTGTGCATTGCCCGCGGTATTGCTATTCGCCCGGAAGTGCTGCTGCTGGATGAACCCTGCTCCGCACTGGACCCTATCTCCACAGGGCGCATTGAAGAGCTGATTACAGAGCTCAAGCAGGACTATACCGTGGTAATTGTTACCCACAACATGCAGCAGGCTGCACGTTGCTCTGACTACACTGCGTTTATGTACCTGGGTGAGCTTATTGAGTTCAGTAATACCGATAACCTGTTTACCACACCGCAGAAGAAACAAACCGAAGACTACATCACTGGCCGTTATGGTTGATGTGTCTGGCAGTGTTGAAACTGAAAAAGCAACCCATTTGGCGGTGTTATCACCGCTTTGCTGTAAAGCAAGTGTGTTGCAATCTGACAAAGCCTGTCGGGCATAAAGGAGTTCTGAATGGATAACCTCAATCTCAACAAACATATTTCTGGTCAGTTTAATGCCGAGCTGGAACATATTCGCACCCAGGTGATGGCGATGGGTGGGCTGGTTGAACAACAGCTCTCCGATGCTATTACCGCAATGCATAACCAGGACAGCGAACTGGCAAAAAGCGTGGTAGAAGGCGATAAAAAGGTCAACATGATGGAAGTTGATATAGATGAAGCCTGTGTGCGCATCATTGCCAAACGCCAGCCAACCGCCAGTGATTTACGCCTGGTGATGGCCATTATTAAAACTATCGCCGAACTGGAACGTATTGGCGATGTTGCGGATAAAATCTGCCGCACGGCGCTGGAGAAATTTTCCCAGCAGCACCAGCCATTGCTGGTTAGCCTGGAGTCGTTAGGGCGCCATACCGTGCAAATGCTTCACGATGTTCTGGATGCCTTTGCCCGTATGGACATTGACGAAGCGGTACGAATTTATCGTGAAGATAAAAAAGTGGACCAGGAATACGAAGGCATTGTGCGCCAGCTGATGACCTACATGATGGAAGATTCACGCACTATTCCCAGTGTTCTGACTGCATTGTTCTGTGCTCGCTCCATTGAGCGTATTGGCGACCGTTGCCAGAATATTTGTGAATTTATCTTCTATTTCGTTAAAGGCCAGGATTTCCGTCATGTAGGCGGCGATGAGCTGGATAAATTGCTGGCGGGTAAAGACCCGAAAGAGTAATTATCTCGTGATTTTCATGTAGTCACTTTTCTTTACGCCATCCAGGTCCGGATGGCGTTTCTTTTTGTGGATGACATGCCACACCAGTGTTGCCTGGTTAGCTATGTTGTCATTACAGAAAAATACATAATTTATCCATAATTTTAATGTGGTTATGGCGGTTTAATGGCTCATCGCTTGCCTTTAAACGAGGCTCATGTCTACCACCAGGAGAAAATGACATGGCAACTTATGATGAGTACTTACCAGAATTACGGACTGCTTCGTTGTTCTGCGATATGACAGATGCTGAAATCCTTTTAGTGCTGAATGCCATGCAACCCCCCATCAAAAAAGGCCCTCCGCAAAAGCAAAAAATGGCAAATGGTGAAGAAAAGCTGAATACGTTTCGTATGGTGTTACGTAGCCATCCGGTGACACCTCTCGCTCCGCGCTACTTTAAATACGATATGCCGAAGTTTGGTGAACCTGGCATGTTGATGGCTGAGATCCCCGCTTTATCGCGAATGCAGGATTATGTTGTACCTCACGGCAGGCCTCATGGTGCTCCAGGGCGGCCGAAGCATACTCAGGAGATTGAAACTCTTGAGTTTACACCAGACATGATAACGGCGTTTTACAGTTCTGAATCAGCACCGGCTCAGGGTAAGATGCTACGGAATTTTTTGGGAATACTGGCGCAAAAAGTGTGTGATATTCGCCAGGAACTGTTTTTGTTACGTGACGGGCGCGACATGTATTCAGGGTTAACGCTTAAGACTGATAAGGTTCTTCATATTCGGTCTGCGGGTGTTGCTGCCAATGTGGTAAAAAAAGCGGTTCGTTTGTGGAATGCCATACATCCTGAACTTCCTGCGGAATGTATTATTGGCGGTTCAGTTGACCTGATACATCAGGTCAAGGATGGAGCACCTTGTGATGTGTTGGTTATGGCCGATGAAACGCTAATTAAATCAATGCTGATGCCAGATTATGTTACGGGCTACCGACTTTTTGCCGGAAATAAAATGGTGGTTATGGGGAGTGAGGAAAACCCAATATCTCGTGATGACTGGCAGGAAAAATTACTGGCACCAGATGCGACATTTGGTCATTTCAGCCCGTGGGGCGACCCTGGAGGCTATCGCGCCGTTATGGCTATGTTACTGGCAGAAAAAATACATCCCGGTCTGAGTAATAAACTGATGCAACACCCTGGTCATAAAGGTATGGCTCGGCTAGCTGAACCAGAACCACAGCCAGCCATGTATACTTTTGGCTATTATTCCATGGCTGTTAGCCGGAATTTGCCTTTTGCTGAATTACCACCTGAGATGGATTTATCCGCGCCAGCGCTGGCTGAAACATACGCTACAGCGGTTTTCGCTATTAATGCAGGCACGATAGTAACAGGCGCACCCATTGCCCATGCTGTGACAATTCCTGTTGGTGCAAACAATCCTGATTTAGCAAAGGCATTTTGCCAACTGTTTATGCAAAGTGATTTTTCGGCTGCGGGTTTCATCACGCGCAGTGGCGTTTATGGCGAAGATCCACTGGTGTAACCATTTGGAATAACAGGTTTTTACTTACCTGTTATTCACACTGGTTTACGCGCCTTAATAACAGGGATGTTATTTCACTTCAACCCACTGGTGCTGGTGGTACTGCCACACTTGCTGGTGTTCATCCAACTGGTACAGAAACAACCAGCCGTTATTTACCAGGTCCGCAACATCCTGGTGGCGTAACATAATCGCTTCAATTGCCGCTTGTGGGGCCTGAATAAAAGCACTTAACCGTACGGGTTGGTGGCGATACTGCTTCCCGTCATGAATCGACTGGTTTGATAAACCAATACGCAAATCCCCACCGTTACCTTCAAACACACCAATATGGCCGCCAACGACATTGTGCAGCAGCTTATTGCCACTGCCATATTTCTCTGGTGCTGTAACCGAGGCGTAATATTGCAGGTTGATCCAGTTCATCACCAACAGTGGCGCGGTCATGATTTTTTCCAGCTGGGTAAATTCCGGGTCTTCGCTGGCATGGTATTCGTGCAAAAACGCCCGCCCGGCAAAGTTCAGGTTGCGAGTCAGGCTACGGGGAGCAATAAACACCCCAGCGTTATTACACAAACCCCATTCTGGGCGCATTTGTGCCCAGTTGGTTGCGCGTTGTTTAAAGAACCTGCTGGCTGCATCGGCATCTGGTACATCAGTAATGGCGAATTGTGCCGCACGGGTGATTCTTGCCTGGTTGCCAGCTTCGCTAACCCAGAAGCACCACGGCGCATCAGGTGCATCAAATACATTGAGGTCATCCGTGGTCGTGTTGTGCATGGCTGCGTAGAAATGCGTATCATCAGGTATTGTCACACCAAATGCAGGCATCTCTGCTCTGACTGCTGAGTCATTTAACAACCAGGCCAGCACTTTGACATTCACTTCGCCAGTCTGGCCACCACAGGCACCACAATCAAGGCTGGATGACGTATGGTTATTGCAGGTTTGGCTACCATGCCCGCTTAGCAGAACCACTTTTGCTAACCTTTTGCTTATTCCCATCGCTTTCAGAATACCAGCACCCAACTCGGCTTTTTCTGTTGCCGTTAATGGTTGCTGATTGCGTTCCAGTTCCCATTCTTCGTTATTGCGAACATCGCGGTTGACGGGGTTCTCAGTACCGTGCTGTAACACAACACGCTTAAACAAACTAATCAGTTTCAGCAAACCACCCGCTTCAACCATACCCAGGTTGGATGACGGTTTTTCCAGGCTATTTTGCCAGCCGAGTTTGGTCAGACGTAAAATACGCTCTGGCTGCTTGTGGGTTTGCCGGGCGACTAAATTGGGTGCTAATAAACCCGGCAACTGTGGCCGGGAAAGGCTTCCATCCCAGGTTTGATAACGGATGGGGATACCAAAGAACCCGGCAAAACCTAATGTTTCAATCCCGTCATTTTGGTTTTCCAGTGCCCGACGCATGGGTTCTGAACGTACATCAATACAAAAAATCGCCTGTAATTCTGGCCGCTCCAGTTCACGAACCGGTTTTGCCGCTTTAATTTGCGCTATCCATGGGCGTTGTACACTAAGTTCCAGAGCTCGCTGCCACACCCAGAGTGGTGTCAGTTGTTGTTGGGCAAGGTGGTAAGATGCCTCAACATGGCTTGCCTGGTGGTGAATCGCCTGGCGAATCTCTGTGGCCGTTTTCTCATGGTGTTGGCGTAACCACTGCATTAATACGGTATCCCATGCCAGCAATATGGCACTTAACCCGAGTGTATGCGGCACATCAATATGCTGGTTTTCGAGGCCAGCCTGCCAGTCGAGCCATGACTGCCAGCCTGCCCAGCCTGATAACTGGTGCAGAGATGCCAGCATAAAGGCCTCCGCCCCTGCGCTATCTTCCCAGGTGTTTTGCCAGCGGTTACCCACTTCCTCAAGTAACTCGTTAATCGTCTTCGGCAGCGCACGGAAATAGGCCAGCAAATCCACCCCTAACAAGGTTTTAATGCCCTTATCCCTTGCCACGACTTCTAACCAACTTTGGTAAAGATGTTCACCATTTTTCCCTGTTGAATCGAACCGCTCCGGGTACTGATGGTAAAGTGCAATAAACTGACTTACCTGCTGAACTATCTCTTGTGCCCAACTGTGGCCTTGATCTGAAGGGATAATCTCATCCATTAACATCGCCAGCGTTTCCCAGCGGGTTATCAGGCTGGAATCGTTATGTTGCAGGTCTTCTTCCATCTGTGCGGGTGTCAGTGAACAGTGCAGCTCTGCCAGCGCCTTTGATAAATGCTCCGGGGTGATTTGTTTACCCCACAACTGGCGGTAATAGCTTTTATTCATCAACCCGGTAATGCCACAAATCACGGCTTGTTTCGCGAAAGCCTGCGCAATATTTTCGTGGCGCTGTTGCCACCAGGGGTTGACGGCGACAGACTGGTCTAGTGGCCACGCGGGTGCAATAGATGCAGCAACCTGCCGGGCGATACCTGACCAGGCCAGTTCTGTTGATTGTTCAGTCATTATTTGGCCTCCGTTTTTATCTGCTGCCAACGTGCATGTTGTAGTTCAATCAGTGATGCGCTTGGCCACAATTTCAGAGTTAACCGCGTAGCCCATTCATCAAGGTAAGCACCGGCATTGAGCCAGATAAACAAGCGCTTAACCCAGCTAATATGAGGCCAGTATTGCAAAGCCATGGAGAGGGCGAACAGGCTGAAGAACAGCAGGGCGACAAAACTGTCAGCATAAATATTTAGCGGAGCATCCATTCCCATCAAAATACTTAAATGGTGTTTTGCTGTGGTATAGAGCACCAGCAGCCCTGCAGCGAATGCCAGAGTGATGGCGATACGTGGCAGGCTGCCACTGTCCCATCGGCTAAGGCTTGGAAGGAGCAGCGCGCTGAGTGCAAACCAAATCAGCACTGTTGCCGCAAGGCTGGTCATCATGGCGAATTGCCACTGCGCAATACCAATCATGATAAGAGCGAAAGTGAGTGCCAGTGCCCAGTGGCGTACACGCGGCTTAACGCCACCCGCCAGTTTTGCCGCCAGGTAGTGGTTAACGGTATTTCCGCTGTTAAGAAAGGAAAACGATTTATAAAACGAGTGTGCAAACAGGTGTAACAGCGCCATTTCATATAACCCGAGGCCAATCTCCACCAGCATCAGCCCCATTTGTGAGCTGGTAGACCAGGCGAGCTTCACCTTTATGCTGATGCGTGTAGTGCTCACCAGTCCGGTAATGGTGGTGCTGATTCCGGCCAGAATTACCAGAAACCAGCATGCAGCCGGGCTTGCCGCCAGCACAGGGGAAAAAAACAACAGCAGGATACCGCCAAGGTTTACGATACCGGCGTGCAACAGTGCGGAAACTGGCGTAGGCGCTTCCACCACCTGAATTAGCCAGCCATGAACCGGAAGTTGTGCACATTTGATCAGCGCCACCGCAGCAAGTAACACGGCGGCAATAGTGAGTTGCGTACTGCCTGCAGTCCCTGCAGCGCGTTGTATAATTTCACTAATGGTGGCGGTGTGAAACTGGCTGTAGAGCGCAATAAAAGCCCCAGCCAGTAACACTTCACTCAGGCGGGCGAGCAGAAATTTTTTATGTGCCGCCAGTTGTGCCCTGGGGCGCTCCGGGTAGAACAGAATCAGTCGATGCAGGCACAGGCTGACACTCACCCATGCAGCCCAAAACAGAAGTAAGTGGTTACTGATGATCACCAGAACGACAGCGGTGATGGTCATCAGTAACGCGCGCAAGAAGCGGCCTCGTTCACTTTCTCCACTGAACGCCACCCAACTGTAACGCACGATAGTGATACCCAAAATGGCTATCAATCCCAGCAGCATCAGTTTGAGCGGTGTGACCATGAATAAAGAAAACATGATAGATCTCACATAATTGACAGTAGCCGTATTCTGGATTGTTGTTTAAATTAAGTAAAATATATATTAAATAAAAAAGCGTTCTGTTTTACAGAATGGTTGGAATCTAATGAGCCGACTCAATTACCATCACCTCTATTACTTCTGGCAGGTCGCCCGGCAAGGGAACCTGACTCAGGCTGCACAGAAATTACACATTTCTCAATCTGCGTTGTCCTCGCAAATCAAGCAGTTAGAGAAAAGCCTGAATGTTGATTTATTTATTCGGGAAGGCCGTAAACTGACTCTGACGGAGAGTGGCTACCATGCCATGAACTATGCCGATGAAATCTTTAAAAATGGTGAAGAGCTGGAACAACTGCTGACAACGGGTACCGCGTTACCCAGTGCGCCACTGCGTATTGGTATTCTTTCTACGATTTCACGTAACTTTATTGATCAATTCATCCAGCCATTGATTCAGCAGAATGACTGCCGTTTTTCACTGCAATCCATGAGCCAGACGGGGTTATTAAATGCAATGGCTGAGCTACAACTCGACCTGGCGCTCACCAATATTCCCGTCAGAAGTGCCAGCACCAATAACTGGCAAAGCCGGGTTCTGGCGCGCCAGCCGGTGGCGATTATTGGCCCACCCGGGCTCGCGTTAACGAAAGAATTTGGTGAAAGCTATCGCCACCAGCGTTGGGTATTGCCCTATGGTGAGAACCCGCTGCGTGCGGCATTTGATGCTTTTGCCGCACAATATCACTTGTTACCGGAAATAGTGGCTGAGTCTGACGACATGGCAATGCTGCGTTTGTTAACCCGCGACACTGGCGCACTGGCTGTAATGCCACCGGTGGTGGTGAAGGATGAGCTGGATTCCGGCGAGCTGAAAAGCTATATGCTGTTGCCTAATGTGTACGAAAATTTCTATGCGGTTTCCGCCCAACGGCGTGTAGTTCACCCCAAGCTGGGTATGTTGCTCAGGCCGCTGGTGGATGAGTAACTGCATGGCAATGGGTGCTTATCAATACTAAAAACCAGTATTAACAAATAGTTAGTACGAGTTAGTGAACGTTTACGCACAAGCATTCGCTAGCCTGTTTGTAAAACGTAGAATGCTCGTTTTGGTGAAGTCGCAGAGATAAAGAAAAGCCAAACGCGTTTAGTAATAAACGCTTTACCAGATGCGCTGTACTTCAAAGCAGCAGATACCCTGATATTCAAAAATCTGGCAACAATATCGAGCATTTTTAACGGTATTGATAAGCTGTACACAGAAGCAACAAAAGAAGAGGCTGAGCAGTTTTTAGATGCACAGTTTATAGCGCTCGGTAAAGACTACAACGTAGATAGCGTCTCCAAACCCAATAGAAAACGTATTGGCCTTGCTATGGCGACACTTGATGATATGTCGGCAGACGATAAAGCCAACATGCTTGATTACATCGACGGTTACTGTGGTGAACAGAAGTTTAAACTCTGTCACCTCTATGGATAAAAATAGCCACCCATCAGTAAAGTAAGAAGGTTGATTCAATGATTGATAACACCCCACAAGCTCCGCATGGTGAATTTGTCCTGTTTACCAGTGCCGATGGTAGAACTCGCGTAGAGTGTCGCTTTGAGTCAGATACCTTGTGGCTTTCACAAGCAATGATTGGCGAGCTCTATGGTAAGGCAAAAGCAACTATTAGCGAGCATATAAAAAATATCTTTGCGGAAGGCGAATTGGACGAAAATTCAGTTGTTCGGTTTTACCGAACAACTGCGGCTGATGGTAAATCATACAACGTTCAATACTTCAGCTTACCACTAGTATTGGCTGTTGGTTATCGCGTCCGTTCAAGCCGTGGTACTCAATTCCGCCAATGGGCAACACAAACCTTGGAAGAGTATTTGATCAAAGGATTTGCCATGGACGACGAGCGGTTGAAAAATCCCCCTGTTGGCCATTCTGCGGTGCCCGATTACTTTGATGAAATGCTGGAACGCATTCGTGATATCCGCGCCAGTGAGCGTCGCGTTTATCTGCGGGTGAAAGAAATCTTTACCATGGCTGCCGATTACGAGCCATCTAACCAAGAGACCAACCGCTTCTTCCAAATCATTCAGAACAAGCTGCATTATGCTTGTACGCATATGACCGCCGCTGAGCTTATTGCCAGCCGTGTGGATGCCAGTAAGCCAGATATGGGCTTAACCAGCTATAAAGGCGATGAAGTACGCAAGACAGACGTTACTGTTGCCAAGAACTACCTGCATGAAGACGAAATCAAAGAGCTTAATCGCATCGTCAATATGTGGCTCGACTTTGCCGAGGACCAGGCGCTGCGCCGCAAGCAGGTATTCTTGCAGGACTGGGCCGATAAGCTAGACCAGTTTTTAAGTTTTAATGATCGGGATGTATTAAGCGGAGCAGGAAAAATATCCAAGAAAGACGCTGATGAAAAAGCGAAATTGGAGTTTGACCGCTTTGCAGAACAGCGCCGTTGTTTAAAAGAAGCCGAAGGCGCACGGGCCAACATTGCAGCACTCAAAGCTATACTCAAAAAAGACCAATAGCCGCTATCTATCTGTTCAAAAGTGGGTAGTGACAACGGTGGAGAGAATAGTACACAAGCGCTGTTAGCGCGTAGGCCATTCTTATCTGGATTTCGTTATATCATGCTGATTTTAATTGGTTTTTATCATCTTGTGTGCCCTGTGTGCGCCAGAATTTATCTGTGGTGCGCACAGGGCGCAAGAATCGACAAAACCCTTCAAATCACTTCCTATCCCAAAAAACAAAATTATTTTAAAATCATAATGTTGTTTTGATTTGGTTTGATGCGTTTTACTCTTTTACTTCCCAATACAAAAGCTCGAAAAAATCCGCCCCAGCAGGTCATCGGAGGTGAATTCGCCAGTAATTTCGCTCAATGCCTGTTGTGCCAGGCGCAGCTCTTCTGCCAGTAACTCACCCGCCCAGGCACCAAGTAACTGTTCTTTACCTTGCTCCAGGTGTTGAGCCGCGGTTTCCAGAGCCTGCAAATGGCGGCGGCGTGCAAGGAAACCACCGCTTTCAGTGCTGGTATCGAAACCCATTGTGAGTTTCAGGTGGTCGCGCAGCACATCCACACCTTCACCATTGCGGGCAGAAAGCCGGATAAGTGAGTGGCCATTCACTTCTGTGAGGCCTGCTGTTTCACCGGTGATATCAGCTTTATTACGCACAACAGTAATGGGCAAATGTGCTGGCAAACGGGCAATAAAATCGGGCCAGATTTGTGCCGGGTCTGTGGCATCTGTGGTGGTGCTGTCGACCATAAACAGCACACGGTCCGCCTGCTCGATTTCCTGCCATGCACGCTCAATACCAATACGCTCTACTTCGTCACTGGCTTCGCGCAGCCCGGCGGTATCAATAATATGCAACGGCATGCCATCAATATGGATATGTTCACGCAGTACATCGCGGGTGGTACCGGCAATATCTGTAACGATAGCGGCTTCACGCCCTGCCAGCGCATTTAACAAGCTGGATTTCCCGGCATTGGGGCGCCCGGCAATCACCACTTTCATGCCTTCACGCAACAGGCTACCCTGGCGCGCTTCACGGCGTACCTGCTCCAGGTCGCTCATTACACCTGCTAATTCCGCTTCAATTTTCCCGTCAGACAGAAAATCAATTTCTTCATCCGGAAAATCAATGGCGGCTTCAACATAAATACGCAAATGCGTCAGGGCTTCCACCAGTTGGTTTACCCGGCTGGAAAACACCCCTTGCAGCGAGCCGACTGCAGAACGGGCGGCTTGCTCGGAACTGGCATCAATCAAATCTGCAATGGCTTCCGCCTGGGCAAGATCCAGTTTGTCGTTCAAAAATGCCCGTTCAGAAAACTCACCAGGCCTGGCAATGCGTACACCGGGAATGGACAGAATGCGTTTCAACAGTAAATCGAGGATAACCGGGCCGCCGTGGCCTTGCAGTTCCAGAACATCTTCGCCAGTAAACGAATTTGGGCCAGGAAACCACAGAGCAATCCCTTGATCCAGCGGAGAATTATCCACATCGCGGAAAGGTAGATAATCGGCATAACGGGGCTTAGGCAGTTTACCCAGCACGATTTTGGCGACGTCCTGGGCTTGTTTACCGGAAACCCGCAAAATACCCACACCGCCCCGGCCAGGGGGCGTTGCCTGTGCAACAATGGTATCGTTATGGCTCATAAGTCTTTCTCTGTGATGTTTCGTTTATTCCCCACCAGACTGTTGGTTCACAGTGGCGGCACGGCATAAAAATAAAGAAGGCGGTCATCTGACCGCCTTCTGTGGTGCTGTTATCCTGCGCTAAATTTTATCAGGATTTTTTCTTTTCGCGGCTATGCAAACCACGTTTTTCCAGCCCACGGTAAATCAGTTGCTGCTGGATGATGGTAACCAGGTTGCTGACGATATAGTACAGCACCAGACCAGACGGGAACCACAGGAAGAAGACTGTGAAGATGACCGGCATAAAGGTCATTATCTTCTGCTGCATCGGGTCGGTCACTGTGGTCGGTGACATCTTCTGAATGAAGAACATCGTCACACCCATCAGGATAGGCAGAATGTAGTACGGGTCCTGTGCTGACAAGTCGTGGATCCACAGAGCAAATGGCGCATGGCGCAGCTCAACGGAACCCATCAACATGTAGTACAGCGCCAGGAAGATAGGCATCTGAATAACAAGCGGGAAGCAACCACCAAGCGGGTTAACTTTCTCTGCCTTGTACATCGCCATCATTTCCTGGCTGATACGCTGTTTATCGTCACCCAGGCGCTCACGCATTGCCTGAATTTTCGGTTGCAGCATACGCATTTTCGCCATGGAGGTGTACTGCGCTTTGGTCAGCGGGTACATGATGCCACGAACGATAAAGGTAATAACGATGATGGAGAAGCCCCAGTTACCCAAGAAGCTGTGGATAAATTTCAGCAGTTTGAACAACGGCTGAGAGATAAACCATAACCAGCCATAATCCACGGTTAAATCCAGGTGAGGCGCAACTGCAGCCATTTTATCCTGAATTTCCGGGCCAACCCACAGGGTGCTACCCAGTGTGCCAGTCTGGCCTGGCTGAACAACAACCGGTGCGGATTTATAGTTAATTGCCGCAACACCATTGCCGAGATCTGCCGTCGAGAAGGTGTTTACACCTTTGGTATCTGGCACCCATGCAGTAGCAAAATATTGCTGCAACATAGCAACCCAGCCGCCTTGAGATGTGGTGTTCAGGTTCTCGTTATCTGCGATTTTATCGAATTTATATTTTTCGTATTTCGCATCAGACGTGGAGTAAGCCGCGCCGCGGAACGTGTGCAGAGCAAAGTTGTTGCTGCCAGTATCGCGGTGTTTTGGCAAGTTGATAGATTGTTTCAACTGACCAAATGCAGAGAGTTCCAGTGGTTTCTCCGAGGCGTTTTTCACGCTGTAATCCACTTTCACCGCAAATGAACCCCGTTTCAGAACGAAGGTTTTGGTGAAAACGTTACCTGCGGCATCGGTCCAGGTCATCGGAATAGACAATTCATCCTGGCCATCAGCCAGAACAAAGCTGTCACTATCCACACTGTACAGAGGACGTTCACCGTTAGACGGGTTATCCGGGCCATCGCGGCCGGTTAAGCCACTTTGTGCCTGGTAAACGAAATCAGGTGTAGTTTCCAGTAACTGGAAGGGTTCGTTAGAGCCCAGCTCTTTGGGATAAGTTAACAGCAGCGCCTGCTCAACATCACCACCACGCGTGTTGATGGTCAGAGAGAGGACATCCGTTTTAACTGTAATGAGTTTTCCCTGGCCACTGGCCGGTACGCCCTGGTCGGCGGCGCTACCCGCTGCGGTAGTCGTAGTCTGCGTGGTCTGTTGGGTCTGCGGAGCTTTATCTTGCTCCCAGGCCTGCCAGATCATGAAAGACACGAACAACAAAGCGATGATAAGAAGATTGCGTTGCGAATCCATCGTTAGTGTTCTCTGGTATCAAAAGGTCCTGGCGGGACGGGGTCGTCACCACCCGGGTGTAAAGGGTGGCATTTTAATACGCGTTTTATTGTCAACCAACTGCCTTTTACTAAACCAAACCTGCGCAATGCCTCAATTCCGTATTGCGAACAGGTTGGCGTGAAACGACAATGCGGCCCGAGAAGCGGACTAATCAGGCGCTGATAGACCTTTATCAGGCCTATCAGGAGCCGGGAGCCTGGCGACAATGACGGCGCCATAACTTTTCCAGTATTTCCATTAGCGTACGGTTATCGAGGTCGGCAATCCCGCGTTTCGCTACCACCACAAAATCCATGGAAGGCAGTTCATGCTGACGTAAACGGAAACTTTCACGCGTCAATCGTTTGATACGGTTACGCTCATGAGCGCGCCGAACATTCTTTTTGGCGACTGTAAGACCGATACGGGGATGCCCCAGCGAATTCAGGCGGCCGAGGATGGTGATTTGCGGCGTGCCAGCCCGTTGTGGCTGCTGGAAGACGAAAGTGAAATGATTGGGAGTTAACAAACGTAACTCCCTGGGAAAAGCGAGCTTAACCACTCAGGGGTTAGCTATTACTTAGAAACGGTCAGACGAGCGCGGCCTTTAGCACGACGACGTGCCAGAACCTGACGACCATTTTTAGTTGCCATACGAGCGCGGAAGCCGTGAGAGCGGTTGCGCTTCAGTACAGACGGTTGAAAAGTGCGTTTCATGGCGATTTCTACCTAAGCTTGGGAAAAAAACACTTACTTTTGCGTATGCCCGGACAAATTGCGAACGACTTACGCCTCAGTGTGGCTAAATAAAGAGGCAGGATTGTAATAATTGTACACTCCAGAGTCAATTCACTTTCCTTATTGCACACAGGTAACAGTAGCTTTTCGCTTGAAAAACAAACGAATTACCTGCAACAAAAACCGGAGCAATGACGCGTCGGGTCGCAAATTATACGGAGTCCGGTATAAAGCGCAAGGATCACTGGGATCTTTAATCAGATCACTAAAGGTAAATTTTGCTACGGGTCATTGAATTTTCCAATTTGTAGCTGAAATAGTGCCGCCACTAAGCTGGGATCGATTACACTGGATCAGTCAGACCGGGGCCTGTGGATAAATCACGAAGAAACTGTGAGAAACAGAAGATCTCTGGCCCACTTTACGCTATGATCCGCGGTCCCTTCTCAGGATCGGGATCCTGTAAAAGGGAAAACCGCAAATAGCGGTTCGCACGCTACCCAGAATCAGGGCTGTCGGCGTGTGTCAACAATCATGAATGTATCAGCCTTTGTCATTTATCGACTTTGTTCGAGTGGAGTCCGCCGTGTCACTTTCGCTTTGGCAGCAGTGTCTTGCCCGATTGCAGGATGAGTTACCCGCCACAGAATTCAGCATGTGGATACGTCCACTACAGGCGGAACTGAGCGATAACACGCTGGCCCTTTATGCGCCAAACCGTTTTGTGCTCGACTGGGTGCGGGATAAGTACCTGAATAATATCAACGGATTGTTAAACGATTTCTGTGGTGCGGATGCGCCGCAGCTGCGCTTTGAAGTTGGGGCCCGTCCTGTTGTTCAGCCTGTTGTCGCTTCTGCGGCAGCAGCGCCTGCCGTTGCGCCACGCCCGGCGGCGGCACCCGTGCGCCCCAGTTGGGATAACGTCCCTGCGCCTGCTGAGCCTTCTTACCGTTCTAACGTTAACCTGAAACATACGTTTGATAACTTTGTTGAAGGTAAGTCTAACCAGTTAGCTCGTGCGGCGGCCCGCCAGGTGGCGGATAATCCTGGTGGTGCATACAACCCGCTTTTCCTTTATGGCGGTACAGGTTTAGGGAAAACCCACCTGTTACATGCTGTTGGCAATGGTATTGTGGCGCGTAAGCCCAATGCGAAAGTGGTGTATATGCACTCAGAGCGTTTTGTCCAGGATATGGTTAAGGCACTGCAGAATAACGCGATTGAAGAGTTCAAACGCTATTACCGTTCTGTTGATGCCCTGCTTATCGATGATATCCAGTTCTTTGCCAATAAAGAGCGTTCTCAGGAAGAGTTCTTTCATACATTTAACGCACTGTTGGAAGGCAACCAGCAAATAATCCTGACCTCAGATCGTTACCCGAAAGAGATCAATGGCGTTGAAGATCGTCTGAAATCCCGCTTCGGTTGGGGGTTGACGGTTGCTATTGAGCCACCAGAGCTGGAAACCCGCGTTGCTATTCTGATGAAAAAGGCGGATGAAAACGATATTCGCCTGCCTGGTGAGGTAGCTTTTTTTATTGCTAAACGCCTGCGCTCGAATGTACGTGAGTTGGAAGGGGCACTGAACCGTGTTATTGCCAATGCCAATTTTACTGGTCGGGCAATTACTATCGATTTTGTTCGTGAAGCACTGCGCGATTTACTGGCCTTGCAGGAAAAACTGGTCACTATCGACAATATTCAAAAGACAGTGGCAGAGTACTACAAGATCAAAGTGGCCGATTTGCTGTCCAAACGGCGTTCGCGCTCAGTGGCGCGTCCCCGGCAAATGGCAATGGCGTTGGCAAAAGAATTAACCAACCACAGCTTGCCGGAAATCGGTGATGCCTTCGGTGGTCGTGACCATACAACAGTGCTTCATGCCTGCCGTAAAATCGAGCAGTTACGTGAAGAAAGTCATGACATCAAAGAAGACTTTTCCAATTTAATCAGAACACTATCTTCGTGACACTATGAAATTTACCGTTGAACGTGAACATTTATTAAAACCGCTCCAACAAGTGAGCGGTCCTTTAGGTGGTCGCCCGACGTTACCTATCCTGGGTAACTTGCTGTTGCAGGTTACGGAAGGGGCGCTGTCGCTGACTGGTACTGACCTTGAAATGGAAATGGTGGCGCGTGTTAGCCTGGTTCAGCCTCATGAGCCGGGGGCAACGACTGTGCCTGCCCGTAAGTTCTTTGATATTTGCCGTGGTCTGCCGGAAGGTGCGGAAATCGCTGTGACGTTGGAAGGCGACCGTATGCTGGTGCGTTCCGGGCGTAGCCGTTTTTCACTGTCTACACTGCCCGCGGCCGATTTTCCGAACCTGGACGACTGGCAAAGTGAAGTGGAATTCACCTTGCCTCAGGCCACAATGAAACGCCTGATTGAGGCTACGCAATTTTCTATGGCTCACCAGGATGTGCGCTACTACCTGAACGGTATGTTGTTTGAAACCGAAGGCGAAGAGTTGCGTACTGTGGCAACGGATGGTCACCGTCTTGCGGTATGTGCCATGCCCGTTGGGCAAACACTGCCTGCTCACTCAGTGATTGTGCCGCGTAAAGGCGTTATTGAGTTAATGCGTATGCTGGATGGCGGTGATACACCGTTACAGGTACAAATTGGCAGCAACAATATTCGTGCCCATGTCGGCGATTTCATCTTCACCTCTAAACTGGTGGATGGGCGCTTCCCTGATTACCGCCGCGTATTGCCGAAGAACCCGGATAAAACTCTGGAAGCGGGCTGTGATTTGCTAAAACAGGCGTTTGCGCGCGCGGCCATTCTTTCTAATGAAAAATTCCGTGGTGTTCGCCTGTATGTGAGTGAGAACCAACTTAAAATTACGGCCAATAACCCGGAACAGGAAGAAGCGGAAGAGATTCTGGATGTGACCTATGCTGGCACAGAAATGGAAATCGGCTTCAACGTGAGTTACGTGCTGGATGTGCTTAACGTACTGAAGTGCGAAAATGTACGCATCCTGCTTACTGATTCTGTTTCCAGTGTGCAGATTGAAGACGCAGCCAGCCAGACCGCGGCCTACGTTGTTATGCCTATGCGCCTGTAGAAAGCGGCGTGGGTTGTGGCAGAATAGAGCAATCAGTCCGAAGGCAAAGAGCTACATTGTGATAACCGCCTTCTTTCATTGCCGACAGATAAAAATCAATTAACTGATTTTTATAAATTTTTGTTAAAAACTCGAAACTTTATCAGCGGCAGGGTAATACGGTTCATCAGCCTGGGGTTATTTTATTTGTTATTCTGGCACGTTCAATACAGGCTTTTATTGGCGCTTCAGGCCAGTTGTTTATCTACCCCCGGTTCATGCTGGTTGCGGGCAGCCAGGCATTTACCGGGAAACGGCAACAAAAACACCCTGGTGATGCGTTAATCATGTCGCTGTCTCGTTTACTTATCAAAGATTTCCGTAATATCGAAAGCGCGGATCTCCTGTTATCTCCCGGCTTTAATTTCCTGGTCGGTGCCAATGGCAGCGGCAAAACCAGTGTGCTGGAAGCGATATACACCCTGGGGCACGGGCGGGCATTTCGTAGCCTGCAAACCGGCCGGGTGATTCGCCATGATCAGCCCGACTTTGTGCTGCATGGCCGGTTACAGGGTGATTCACGGGAAATCGCAGTCGGGCTAACAAAAGACCGCCTCGGCGACAGCAAAGTCAGAATTGATGGCACTGATGGCCATAAAGTTGCTGAACTGGCGCACTTAATGCCCATGCAGTTGATTACCCCAGAAGGTTTTACGCTGCTTAATGGTGGGCCAAAGTTTCGTCGGGCATTTATCGACTGGGGCTGTTTCCACGATGAACCGGCGTTTTTCAATGCATGGAGCAACCTTAAACGTCTGCTCCGGCAGCGAAATGCCGCGTTGCGCCAGGTTACTCACTACAACCAGTTACTTCCCTGGGATAAGGAACTGGCTCCGCTTGCTGAACAAATCAGCCAGTGGCGAGCGCAGTACAGTGAAGCGATTGCCGAAGATATGGCACAAACCTGCGCCCAGTTTTTACCCGAGTTTCACCTGGCGTTTTCTTTCCAGCGCGGCTGGGAAAAAGAGACGCCTTACAGTGAGGTGCTGGCACGCAGTTTTGAGCGCGACCGTGCGCTGACCTACACCTCTCATGGCCCTCACAAGGCTGATTTCCGCATTCGTGCTGATGGCGCACCTGTGGAAGATACCTTGTCGAGGGGGCAGTTAAAGTTGTTGATGTGTGCCCTGCGGCTTGCGCAAGGTGAATTTCTCACCCGGCGTAGCGGGCGGCACTGCCTCTACTTAATAGATGATTTTGCTTCTGAGCTCGATGACCGTCGGCGGGGTTTACTTGCCAGCCGTTTGAAAGCCACACAGTCACAAGTTTTTGTGAGTGCCATTAGCGCAGAACATGTGATGGACATGGCGGATAAAAATTCCAGGATGTTCGCTGTGGATCAGGGTAAAATAACGGATTAACTTAGTTTAAATGAGCGAGAAACGTTGATGTCGAATTCTTATGACTCCTCCAGTATCAAAGTCCTGAAAGGGCTGGATGCGGTGCGTAAGCGCCCGGGTATGTATATCGGCGACACGGATGACGGCACCGGCCTGCACCATATGGTATTCGAGGTCGTGGATAACGCTATCGACGAAGCGCTCGCAGGCTACTGTAAAGATATCGTTGTCACTATCCACGAAGATAACTCTGTCTCTGTGCAGGATGACGGGCGTGGTATCCCTACCGGTATTCACCCGGAAGAAGGCGTGTCTGCCGCTGAAGTTATCATGACGGTGCTGCATGCCGGTGGTAAGTTCGACGACAACTCCTATAAAGTTTCCGGTGGTCTGCATGGCGTGGGGGTGTCGGTAGTTAACGCCCTGTCCCAGAAACTGGAACTGGTGATTCGTCGCGATGGCAAAGTCCATAACCAGGTTTACCAGCATGGTGTGCCAACTGCGCCACTGTCCGTTACCGGTGAAACCGAAAAAACCGGTACCATGGTGCGTTTCTGGCCAAGCCTGGAAACCTTCACCAATGTGGTTGAATTTGAATACGAAATTCTGGCAAAACGCCTGCGTGAACTCTCCTTCCTGAACTCAGGTGTCTCCATCCGCCTGATTGATAAGCGTGTTGATGGTAAGCAGGACCACTTCCATTACGAAGGCGGTATCAAAGCCTTTGTTGAATACCTCAACAAGAACAAAACGCCTATCCACCCGAATGTTTTCTATTTCTCTACCGAAAAAGACGGGATTGGTGTAGAAGTTGCGCTGCAGTGGAACGATGGTTTCCAGGAAAACATTTACTGCTTTACCAACAACATTCCTCAGCGTGATGGCGGTACCCACCTTGCCGGTTTCCGTGCGGCAATGACGCGTACCCTGAACACCTATATGGATAACGAAGGCTACAGCAAAAAAGCGAAAATCAGCGCGACGGGTGATGATGCCCGTGAAGGCCTGATTGCTGTGGTCTCAGTAAAAGTTCCGGACCCGAAATTCTCTTCTCAGACCAAAGACAAACTGGTTTCATCGGAAGTGAAATCTGCAGTGGAATCCCAGATGAACGAGCGTCTGGCTGATTATCTGCAGGAAAACCCGGCCGATGCCAAAACCGTTGTCAGCAAAATTATTGATGCGGCCCGTGCCCGTGAAGCTGCGCGTCGTGCCCGTGAAATGACCCGCCGTAAAGGTGCGCTGGACCTGGCTGGTTTGCCAGGCAAACTGGCGGATTGCCAGGAGCGTGATCCGGCTCTGTCTGAACTCTACCTGGTGGAAGGGGACTCAGCGGGCGGCTCTGCAAAACAGGGGCGTAACCGCAAGAACCAGGCTATTTTGCCGCTGAAAGGTAAAATCCTGAACGTCGAAAAAGCGCGTTTCGACAAAATGCTCTCTTCCCAGGAAGTCGCAACACTGATTACCGCACTGGGCTGTGGTATTGGGCGCGATGAATATAACCCGGATAAACTGCGTTACCACAACATCATCATCATGACTGATGCTGACGTCGATGGCTCGCACATCCGTACACTGCTTCTGACTTTCTTCTACCGCCAGATGCCGGAAATCGTTGAACGTGGGCACGTCTTTATTGCTCAGCCTCCACTGTATAAAGTGAAAAAAGGCAAGCAAGAACAGTATATTAAAGATGACGAAGCCATGGATCAGTACCAGATTTCCATTGCGCTGGATGGTGCCACATTACACACCAATGCCAGTGCTCCGGCTTTGGCTGGTGAAGCGCTGGAAAAACTGGTGGCCGAATTCAACGGTACCCAGAAAATGATCCATCGTATGGAACGCCGTTATCCCCGCGCACTGCTGGGCGAGTTAATTTACCACCCAACACTGGCAGCTGATGACCTGTCCGACGAGCAGAAAGTGACCCGCTGGGTTTCCTCGCTGGTTGCGGAACTGACTGAGAAAGAACAGCACGGCAGCATCTGGAAATTCGATGTTCGTGAAAACACTGAACATTCCCGGTTTGAACCGATTGTTCGGGTGCGTACACACGGTGTGGATACTGACTATATTCTGGACCTGGATTTTGTTCAGGGTGGGGAATATAAACGTATCTTCACGTTGGGTGAAAAACTACGCGGCCTGATTGAAGAAGGGGCCTTTATCGAGCGTGGTGAGCGCCGTCAGCCGGTAGCCAGCTTTGAGCAGGCGCTGGACTGGCTGGTGAAAGAGTCCCGCCGTGGCCTTTCTGTACAGCGTTACAAAGGTCTGGGCGAAATGAACCCGGAACAGCTGTGGGAAACCACCATGGATCCGGACAGCCGCCGCATGTTGCGCGTCACCGTAAAAGACGCCATTGCCGCCGACCAGTTGTTTACAACGCTGATGGGCGATGCGGTAGAACCACGCCGCGCCTTTATCGAAGAAAACGCCCTGAAAGCGGCGAATATCGATATCTGATGACCGGTTTGCCGGGAAAAAGCCAGTGTATAACGCACTGGCTTTTTTATTCTTCACGCAAGTGAGCTTATTCCGCGTTGTTTTTGTGACCAAAGTCGCGTTACGATGCCCCTCCTGACCCATTATGGATTTCTGTCATGGCGATAAAACTGATTGCTATCGATATGGATGGCACCCTGCTTAACCCCGATAATGTGATTACTCCAGGCGTCCACCGGGCTATTAGTGCGGCTCGGGCAAAAGGTGTCATGGTTGTGCTGGCAACCGGCCGCCCCTACATCGGCGTAAAACGTTACCTTGAAGAGCTGGATATGCAGTCTGTGGGTGATTACTGCATAACCTATAACGGTGCGTTGGTGCAAAAAGCCGCCAGTGGTGAATGTGTTGCGCAAACCACATTAGGTTACGATGATTACCTTTATCTTGAAGGGCTTTCCCGCGAATTGGGCGTTCACTTTCATGCGCTCGATCACCACATTCTGTATACCGCCAACCGGGATATCAGCCGTTATACCGTACATGAAGCTGCACTGACAGGGATGCCTTTGCACTTTTGCGAAGTCGACCGTATGGACCCGGCTATCCGCTTTCCAAAACTGATGATGATTGACGAGCCAGCATTGCTGGATGAAGCGATTGCCCGGATCCCCCAGGAAGCAAAATCCCGCTATACCATTATGAAAAGCGCGCCGTTTTACCTCGAATTACTCGATAAACGGGTAAACAAAGGTGCGGGTTTACAGGCACTGGCCGAGCGTTTGCAGTTACAACCAGAAAATGTGATGGCAATTGGCGACCAGGAAAACGACATGGCTATGCTGGAGTACGCAGGTGTGGGCGTGGCGATGGGAAATGCCATTGAGCCAGTTAAAGCCATGGCGAATTTTATCAGTAAAACCAATGCTGAAGATGGTGTCGCCTGGGCAATAGAACAATTTGTCCTGGCTGCTGGCTGAGAAAACCAGGCAGCAAGCGCCCGAATCGATTACCCTGAGCCATTATTGCTTCAGGCCAGGGTAATCCAGTGAAACAAGTCACCTTCTCCCCCCGTCACCACCAGCTGACCAATATCAATACATGGACACCGGACAGCCAATGGCTGGTGTTTGATGTTCGCCCATCAGGCGCATCGTTTACCAGCGAAACCGTAGAGCGCACCCATATTCACACTGGTGCTACCGAAGTCATCTGGCGCGCGCAGCAGGGTGCTCATGTAGGGGTTATTACTGTTAACCCGCAATTGCCCGAGCGCTATGTGTTTATTCATGGCCCGGAAAACCCGGATGAAAACTGGCAGTATGATTTTCATCACCGTCGGGGTATCACTGTCTGTGATGATATGGCCGCTAACCTGGATGCTTTTTCCATTACAGCACCCTATTTCCCCGGCGCACTGCGTGGCGGCAGCCATGTGCATGTCTGGAGCCCGGATGGGCAATACCTGAGCTTCACTTATAACGACCATGTGCTGCATGAACGGGATCCTGCTCTGGATTTGCGCAATGTGGGTGTCGCGGCGCCTTTCGGCCCGGTAAATCCACCACTACACCATTCGCGTGAATATGCTGGTAGCCATTGGTGTACGCTGGTTTCCCGTACCACGCCAGAGCCCCAACCGGGAAGTGATGACATTAACCGGGCTTATGAAGAAGGCTGGGTGGGTAGCAAGGGCTACCTGAAATCAAACGGTGAACGCCAGCGTTATGCACTCGCTTTTATTGGCGACACACGCTCAGCACAGGGCAAAACAATACCTGAATTGTTTATTGCCGACTTACCCGATAACGAAGCTGCCTGGAAAACTCAGGGCGACGCACCCCTGGCCGGTACACCCGGCACTATGCCTGCACCACCAGCAGGTATTAACCAAAAACGCCTGACTTACACCCATCACCGCACTTATCCAGGCTTAGTTAACCAGCCGCGTCATTGGGTGCGCGCCAGCCCGGATGGGGAAAATATCGCTTTTCTGATGCGTGATGATAGCGGAGTCGTTCAGGTATGGTTGGTTTCACCCAACGGGGGCGAATGCCGGCAGTTAACCCAGCTTGAGCATGATGTTCAGTCGGCGATTAACTGGCATCCAACAGGCAAATGGCTGGGCTTTATCTGCGAGCAGAAAGTGGTGATGTGCAGCTATCCGGAAGGGAAAATACGTGAACTTACCAGCCCACAAAAAGAGATCTCTGGTGATGCGGTTGTCTTCTCACCTGATGGGCAGTTTATTGCCTGGATGCAACCTGACGAACAAGGTTTCCGCCAGATATTTATCTGCCATACCGGTTGTTGAACCTGAGCCGGGTACCGCTACCCGGCAATAATATCAGGGGGCCGCGGGGGGGATAACTGAATTAGTCGCGAGGTTTTTCTGCTCACTTTTTTCTACCCTTGCCCGGACAGAATCATTAGTGTGAAATGCATCCCAGGGCAGCAACAGTGTGTCTGCCACAGCCGTTAATGGCATATCCAGTGCCACAAAAGGCTTCAGCCCCCAACTGGTATCATCGTCTTTCAGTAACGCATAACTCGCTCTGGTGCCTGGGTAATACCCTTCCTGGCCACCAGTGTGCGTCATCATACTGGAACAGCCGCATAAAGCGACTAACCCACTCCCTAAAAAAACTTGCTGTAATTGGCGTATTTTCATAGTGTTATCGTCATTTTCGCCGAAGCTTCTATTGCGGAAAAAATAAACCGCAGTGGCCCAGTCCTTAACGCACCTGCTTCCATGCAAAAGACACATTCATTTGCGCCAGGTGCTACATGATTTTCGTTTAGTCTACGCGATGTGAAATAAAGTGCAAAAAAAGCGCAATTTGCACACTTGAAAACAACGAGTCTGTCACCATCTAATCATCAGAGCCAAAAACGGATAGGCCAGATGGGTATCCGGGTTCTGCGGTCTGTCCAACAGGAAGGCCATAAAACATTCTCGCTGATTTCAGGAGCTACTAACGATGCGTAATTTTGATTTCTCTCCACTTTACCGTTCTGCCATTGGTTTTGACCGCCTGTTTAACCACCTGGAAAATAGCCAGACCCAAAGCAACGGAGGTTACCCTCCTTACAACGTTGAACTGGTTGATGAAAACCACTACCGCATAGCGATTGCTGTTGCTGGTTTTGCTGAAAGTGAACTGGACATTACCGCACAGGACAACCTGCTGGTGGTAAAAGGCGCACACGCGACGGAAGAAAAAGAACGGACCTATCTCTACCAGGGCATTGCTGAACGCAACTTCGAGCGCAAATTCCAACTGGCTGACAACATTCACGTCAAAGGGGCTAACCTGGTGAATGGCTTGCTGTATATCGAACTGGAACGCGTTATTCCCGAAGCTAACAAACCGCGTCGCATCGCCATTAACTAATTCTGTTTGTGCTGTACTGCCAGTTGGGTAGTGCAGCCTGTTACGTGCTTGCCGTCAGGGAGCACAGGCCGGAAACGTATACCGGCAGTATTCACTCGCTTCAAAGAAGGAGACTGATTATGCGTAATTATGATTTTTCCCCCTTATTCCGTCAGTGGATTGGTTTTGACAAACTGGCTAACGCTATGCTGAACAGTAGCGAAGCCCAGTCGTTCCCTCCCTATAACATCGAAAAAGCGGACGATAACCATTACCGCATCACACTGGCACTGGCAGGTTTTCGCCAGGAAGACCTGGATATTCAGCTTGAAGGGCAGCGCCTTTCCATAAAAGGAACGCCGGTCAAACCCGAACAAGAAACCACCTGGCTACACCATGGTCTGGCAACTGAGCCATTTAGCTTAAGTTTTACCCTGGCCGACCATATGCAAGTCTCTGCTGCAACCTTCAATAACGGGTTACTGCATATTGATTTAACCCGCGAAGTCCCCGAGGCTCTGGTACCGCAACGTATCGCCATTAGCGAGCGCCCGGCACTCAATAGCTAATTAGCTAATTCTTGCACTTGTAGTCCCTGCCGCACCTGGTTAATCCGGTGCGGTTTTTTTTGCCTGTAGCAGAGCGTGCTTAACCTTGGTTAATACGTGGTCTTTTGTGCGCTGTCAGGCAGTTATCTTTACTGTGCTCTGCCACAATCAAACCAACGCAGCAACAGGGGCTGAATGATGAGTGATATCGCGCTAACTGTCAGCATACTGGCACTGGTTGCCATCGTTGGTTTGTGGATTGGCAATATTCGCATCCGTGGCATTGGTTTTGGCATTGGTGGCGTGCTATTCGGCGGAATAATCGTCGGGCATTTTCTCGATATGGCTGGTGTGAAGATCAACAGCGATATTTTGCATTTTGTTCAGGAGTTTGGCCTGATCCTGTTTGTTTACACCATCGGTATTCAGGTGGGGCCTGGTTTCTTCTCTTCCCTGCGGGTTTCCGGCCTAAGGCTTAACCTTTTTGCCATGTTAATTGTGGTGCTGGGTGGGCTGGTTACTGCATTACTGTATTGGTTATGCGATATCCCCTTACCCGTCGTTCTGGGTATTTTCTCAGGCGCAGTGACTAACACTCCGGCACTCGGTGCCGGGCAGCAAATTCTTACTGACCTGGGTGTACCAGCGGCACTGCGTAACGAAATGGGGATGAGCTACGCCATGGCGTACCCTTTTGGTATTTGCGGTATTTTGTTCAGCATGTGGCTGTTGCGCGTGGTTCTGCGTATTAACGTCAACCGTGAAGCGGCTCGCTTCCAGAAAGTTAACGGCCAGGCCCAGCCGTTAAGCGCCATTAACGTTCAGGTGAATAACCCAAACCTTCATAATCTGGCACTCCAGGATATTCCGCTACTGAATAACGACAACATTGTCTGCTCCCGGTTAAAACGTGGAGAAACACTAATGGTCCCCTCTTCGTCCACCTTAATTGAGCGGGGAGACTTACTGTACCTGGTTGGCAACAAAGAGGATTTGCACAGCGCACAACTGGTATTAGGCCAGCAAGTTGATGCCGGGCTTTCCACCAGTGGTACTGATTTGCGGGTAGAAAGGGTGGTGGTAACCAACGAAAAAGTCCTGGGGAAAAAAATCCGCGACCTGGGTATTAAAACGAAGTATGACGTAGTGATTTCCCGGCTAAACCGTGCCGGGGTTGAGCTGGTTGCCAGCAGCCATGCCAGCCTGCAATTCGGCGATATTCTTAACCTGGTTGGGCGGCAGGTCGATATTGATGCTGTCGCGGCATTGCTGGGTAATGCAAAACAAAAACTCCAGCAGGTACAGATGTTACCTGTTTTTATTGGTGTGGGGCTTGGAGTGTTATTAGGGTCTGTCCCACTTTTTATCCCCGGTTTCCCGGTTGCCCTTCGTTTGGGGCTGGCGGGTGGCCCACTGATAATGGCACTGATTCTTGGCCGAATCGGCAGTATTGGCAAGCTGTACTGGTTTATGCCTCCCAGTGCGAACCAGGCGTTGCGTGAGCTGGGCATTGTATTGTTTCTGGCTGTGGTCGGGTTGAAATCCGGCAGCGGCTTTGTGGCCACGTTGACTCAGGGGGATGGGGTGCTGTGGATGGGATACGGTATTCTTATCACCGCCATTCCGTTATTGGTTGTGGGTTTTACTGCCCGTCTGCTGGCAAAAATGAACTACCTGACAATTTGCGGCATGCTGGCCGGTTCCATGACAGACCCTCCAGCCTTGGCATTTGCCAATAATCTTCATGCCACCAGCGGCGCGGCTGCCCTCTCATACGCTACCGTTTACCCACTGGTAATGTTTTTGCGAATTATCACGCCACAATTACTGGCTATTCTCCTGTGGGGTGTCACCTGATGAGCACCCAGCCCGTTGTTGCATTTTGCCTGGTGATTTCCCGGCCATAACATGTTGATATAAGAAGATGGCCGGGCATCTCTCTGCATATGCACAAGGAGCATAATGAAAATCACCCAACTGGGCGAAGCGCCTGACTACCGCTTTTCTCTGGCGAACGAGCGCACCTTTCTTGCATGGATCCGCACGGCTTTAGGCTTCCTGGCTGCGGGCGTTGGGTTGGATCAACTGGCTCCTGACCTTGCCACACCACTTATTCGTGAAATATTGTCGTTATTCCTGTGTCTGTTCGCTGGCGGCCTGGCGGTATACAGTTACATTCGCTGGTTACGCAATGAAAAAGCGATGCGGCTGAAGCAGGATTTACCCTATACCCGCGGGCTGAAGTTGATAAGCCTGGTGATGGTCGTGGTGGTGGTGATTGCAATGGTGATGGTGTTTTATGCCTGAATCTTCCCGCCGCCTGCGCCGTGAACAGGACCCTGGCCTGCAACCGGAACGCACGGCACTTGCCTGGTACCGTACATTGCTGGGATACGGTGCCTTGCTGGCACTGGCATTACGCCACAGTTGGCATCGCGCCGGGCCATTATTCTGGGTATCGTTGCTAGTGCTGGCGGTTCTGGTGGGCGTGGTTTATGCCTGGGCACGGCAACGCCAGCTAATGGACATCGCCCGCCAGGATTTACTTGGTGCGCAAACTGTCCGTGGCAAATGTGTGATTGCCTTGGGGGTTCTCGGGCTGGCGTTATTATTTGCCGCTGTGCATATTCACCAAATTTGGTTACATCTTTGGTCACCAGAATAACGATTTTATTTATGCACCTGTTTCCCCAAAGCATGCTAAATAAATACATATATTTCTGATATCAATTGCCGGAAGGTCAATGCCTTGAAGACTTTCATCGCGTTTATGACAGGGTTAGTCAGTGCAACGGCCTGTGCCACATCATTGCCCGCCACAGCACCGATACCCTCGGTTGTGCCAGTGCAGGCTGAAACCGCTGCACCTTCACGCTTGCCAGCAGGTTTTACTGCCCGGCAATATGCCGCTGCATTGGGTACCGGTATGGATGTTGACTGGGCAAGAACGGAACGTGGAATTCGCGAGTTTGACCCGTTAGTGGTACGTGATTATCAACAGCGCGGGCTGGGGCATGTGCGCATTCGGGTAGCCAATGACGCAACAGAAAGGCACTTACTTCATTTACGCAAAATTGTTGAAGCCTGTGAAAAATATGGCGTGATACCCATCATTTCTTACCAGGCGGATGAATTTAAAAATGATCCCTCTGGGAGTAATGAAGCCAAAGTAGTTGCCTGGTGGAATACCGTAAGCCGCTATTTTGCCAGTACCCACCCTGAACTTGGGTTCGATATCATCTACGAGCCCAGTGAGAAACTAAACCATGATCAACAGGCGCTAAACCGCCTTTATGACAAAGTCGTGCGGGATATTCACCATATTGACCCACAGCGTATGGTGTTTATTGCACCGCGCCAGCGTGCCACACCGGAAGACCTGGTTAACCTCAAGTGGCCTTCCCAGAGTAACGGCCATGTGCTGGCCGAATGGCATATTTTCCCCTGGGGGCCTGTGAAAGTGGGTAATAAATATCCATGGACCACAGGAACCGCTGCGGAAAAAGCCGCGATTCGTAGCCGTATCAATACTGCGCTGCACTGGCAGCAGAAAACCGGGCATTTTTCTTGGGTTGGGGGCTGGTCGGCTGGTGCAACGCTGAAAAACCCGGTTCAGCCTTCCCAAATCGCCTTCGCGACGTTTATGGCATGTGAACTCCAGCAGGCACAGATTCCTTATGCACTCAATGCCGATAACCTGTTTTACGATGGGGAGGAAGGTGCCTGGCGGCCGGGTACTGCGGCATTACTCCAGGCGATGATAAAACCCGCGTGTCCGCCTGCTGACGCGAAAATACCCGGAAAAACTAAAGCACACCATCATTGAGATTAAACGGGTTGGCGGCGGTGATGTTGTTGGCGCAACGCCAGGGGCAACCAGCACCCCAGCATTACCAGGCCCATCGCGGTCATCAACATACCTACACTACTCTGGCTGGTTTGCGGTAACAGCGCAGAGAGCCAGGCCATCGAACCTGCCCCCATATTTTGTAATCCGCCTACCAGTGCGCCAGCGGTGCCAGCCAGGAACGGGAACGGCTCCATGGCACCACTGGTTGCTAATGGGAAAACCATACCTGCACCGAAGAAAAACAGCGCGGCAGGCACCAGCAGTGTCCAGATATTCATCACGCCAGCCCAACCGGGAATCCACATTAGCAAACCGGCAACCAGGCAACTAAGCACAGCCTGCCACATTAACGTAGTAAACTGTTTCCCTGCTCGCCCCGCATACCAGGCACCAAAAAAAGCAGCGGGAATAGGCAGAATAAACAAAATACTAACGGTAACACTATTCAGCCCAAGCACACTGCCCATCAACACACCCGCACAGGCCTCGAATACAGCAATACCTGCCAGCCCACCCACCAGCATCAACAAATAGCAGCAAAATGCACGTTGGCTGAATAAGGCCTGGTAGTTACGTAATAGTGAAGTGGGGTGCGATGCCTGGGGGCGCGTTTCAGGCATAAAACGCGCAATACACAGAGTAACAACCAGGCACAATAGCAACAGAAAAACAAAGCAAGCACGCCACCCCGCAAAGGTATTGAGCACACCACCCAGTAAAGGTGCTAATAGCGGGCTAACCAGAATGCCCATATTTAACAAGCTATTAGATTTTCGTAAAGACGGCCCCTCATATAAATCGCGTGGCATGGTTCGGGCCATCACGCCCGCCACACCGGTGCCCATTCCCTGTAACCCACTCGCCAGCACCAGCACCGAAAAGTGCGGTGTTGTGGCCGCAACAAGAGTTGCGAGCATAAACACGCTCATCCCCACCAGAATCACAGGGCGGCGACCAGTCAGGTCTGAAATCGGGCCATAAAATAATTGGGAGAGACCATAGGTCAGCAGATACGCTGCCATAACGCTCTGAATCGCACCTTCCCGCACCTGGAAACTGGCGGCCATATTAGTCATTGCCGGTATATAAATGGTTTGCGCCATCTGCCCGACGGCGATCAGCAGAATAAGCAGTATTAACTGCGGTTTATGCGTCAGCGTTTTCATGGTTTTTTAGATAATTATTCTGTAAATGCAGGTTATGATTCTGCGTGAATCTTAATTTGTCGAGGAATCTACCATGAAAATAGCCGTGCCTCTATTCGGCTTGGGTAATTCTTAATAGTCTGGCGTATTTGGCAGGAAACAGATGTTGGCAACTATTGTTGCCAGTTGTTGAGTGTGGCAGGTGCGAGGTATTTTTGGTGCGTCAGCCGTTCCTGCCCATATACGGGAAGAAACCCTAGGGACTGATAAAAATCAAACGCTGTTTCTGGCGCGTGGGTGTTGAGGTGGTGAAAACCGGCAAGCCTTGCGTGGGTTTCCAGTGTACTAACAAGGCGCAGGCCCACTTTTTGGCGGCGAAATGCCGGGCTAACATAAAGGTGGCGTAATCGTGCTGCTTTCGGGTGTGTGTCAAACGGGCACTGGTTAAGGCCTCCAATACCTGCCAGCTCTCCTTCTACCCAGGCCGCGAGAAGAATTTCACCTGTCTTATCGAAAAGGTTACTTCCATCCTGCCAGTGTTGTTCAAGGCGCCTGAGCATGGCGAAACCTTCACTCTGGCTGGCCGCACAGAGTTCCGCAAAACCCTGTAGCGGCAAGGTGACGGGGTTAATCGTTGTAAGCATCGCAGTCGTACCAACCTGTGTGTGTGGCTCTGCCCGGAATACCAGGGGTGAGGATTGTCTGATTTATGCTCGCATCTCGGTGTAGCAGGAATAGCAGATTTTAAAACGTGATCTGTATCACATAAAAAAATGATCTATAGGTTAATCCTTTTACCTGCTTATTATTAATTCCATATCACCTTTCCGGTGGAAGAATATATTCGGATAAAACTCATACGAAATATATTTCGTAATATTTCTACTACGATAAAAAAGTGACTATAAAAGCCTACTAAATATTGTAGGTATTGGCTTTTTGGGCCTCATTCCTTCGTACTATTAGGACTATTCCTGGTTATTTTTATAGCCCTGATAAAATATCGTATGGCTCATAAAATTAATACCTGATTACACATTTTTTATGTGTGTTTTTTGTACATATAAATGTACTTCATACTGATATTTAATAAATATCAGTAGCTTGAAAGACTTTTCTGATGCATAAGCGTGTCAAAATCCCCTTGCGGACAGAGTAGAGCACACAGCAGTGCTTCCAGCAAACAGCGCCTCAGTTTGTAATTACACACAAGGGTTTTTTGGCTCCTTAAGTAAAATATATCCGTGCTAAAACTGATGGGTGAATATATCCATCTGTTTGTTGTGTCGTCTTTGTAGCAGGGAAAATAAAATCTGATGGTGTATCCGGTCCTTATATGTGTAAGGTTCGTGCGGTAGCTTTACCTTTGAGACAGTGAACACCGATTATTTCGTATGTTTATTATTTCATGCTTGAGCACTATCTCGAAGACTACAGCACTGTGTAATAATGTTGCAAAGGTATAGTGCCAGACCCGCTGGTCGATTAACCTTATACGCGTTATACCTTCAGATTGCTTGCTGGCATTGTGGCTTTTAGCGGGGGTTACATCGCTGATGTCACTGCAATCTACACGATGTTTTTATGGTTGGTTTGCCGTTATGCGCGACGGTGAAGGCAATCGCTTTCGTCCATGCCTGTACGTACAACGCCTCAGGTACGGCATCAAACTTTTGTCACTCCCTCTTTCAATGGAAGAATACGATGAAATTACGAATCGTCCTTGCTCTGTTATTTGTATTCGGTGTATCTGGTTGTGTGAAACATCCACCCGCTGTGAATGATGACACTATCGTCAGCAGCACCGTTGATGGTGTGAAACTGACTTACCGTCATGCTATTACGCCACCGACTGAATTCCACCCGATTAATGAAGAGTACCGTGCGCTTTACAAAGCTTCTGTAATGAGCCGCCCGGATTTTGGTGGTAACGTCGTGCGTTATTTGGATAACGGTGGCACTTACCAGGTTCTCGGTCGTGTTCAGGATTACTGGATGGCGGTTGCTGAGCAGGGTAAAGATGAGCTGATTGGTTATGTTCCCCTGCGCGCTGTCGTGAAAAGCGACCTGTACGATGCAACCTTGCGTAAAGATCGCCCACGCAAACGCCGTGCTGCCGCGAAGAAAACCAACTGTGTGTCTGTTGATAACAACAGCCAGGCATGCAAAAACACCAACAGCGGAACCTGGATAATCCAGTAAGCCGCTTTCTCGTGTGAATCCTCATGATGAAAACTCGTCTGATGCGCCAGGGACTCCTGGCGTTTTTCATGGTGGCGCTGGCACTGTTATCAGGTTGTGTTTCTTCATCGCGCACTGTGCCTGCCAAATACAACCTGGTATTCATGGCTCACCCGCAGATAAACCAGTCTGCGCCGCTTAAAATCCGGGTCTTTTTGCTCAAATCAGACGCTGACTTTATGTCAGCTGACTTTTATTCGTTACAAAACAATCCTCAGGGCGTTCTGGGCGCGAACCTGCTAAACAGCGATCAGTTCTTCCTGATGCCTGGCCAGCAGAACAAACAGCTCGCTGGTCAAAGCACCCCGGATGCCCGTTTTATCGGCATCATGGCGGAATACCAGTCTCTTGATGGTAAAAAATGGCGCGTCTCCTTGCCGTTACCGGCACCCAGCGAAGACAGCTTCTACAAGTTCTGGAAATGGTCGTCAGATACGCTCGAAGCGCACCTGTTCCTGGATATCAATGGCATACGTGTTGTTAACGAATAACCCGTCTTACAACAGGAAAGCAGTATGAACAAAGCAGAAAAGGTCGTGTGGACAGAAGGCATGTTCCTGCGTCCCCATCATTTTCAACGTGCGGAAAGCTACCTGAAAAGCCAGTTACGCGACTGGGGAATGCAAACCCGTCCGTACATGTGGGGTTTTCAGCACATTGAATTTGACGAAGCTTTACTGCGCCAGGGCTGTGTGGCGCTAAGTAGCGCAACAGGCCTGTTACCCGACGGTACGCCATTTTCTTTTACACGAGCAGAAGATGGCCCGGCTCCGCTGGCTATTGGCGATAACGTAAATAACGCCCGTGTCGTGCTGGCTTTACCTGTGAGCCGTTCAGGCCGTGAAGCGGTGATTTTTAGTGAAGCCTCTGACTCCCTGGCGCGTTATATCGCCTGGGAAGCGGATGTGGACGACGACAACGACATGGCGGTGGGCAGCGCCACAGTCCAGTTTGGCAAATTACGCCTGCGCCTGATGCTGGAAAGTGACCTGACCGCGGAATGGACAGCGGTTGGCGTGGCGCAGGTTATCGAAAAGCGCAACGACAACCAGGTTCGCTTGGAAAACAGCTATATACCGCCGATGCTCAATGCCATTAACAATGAGCATTTGTTCGCTTACCTGACAGACATGCACGGCCTGCTGGCACAGCGCAGCCAGCAAATTGGCCAGCACCTGAGTAAACCTGGCCGGTTCAATACCTCAGAAATGATTGAGTTCAGCCTGCTGGCATTAGTGAACCGCCATTTGGGGTTATCAGAGCATCTGCGCAACCTGCCATTACTCCACCCGGAACAACTGTGGCGCGAATGGATTGGCTTCGCGACTGAACTTGCTACCTGGATGCCGCAACGTTCACCTGCTGCCAGCTTGCCAGTTTATGACCATGATGACCTTGCCTGGTGCTTCAGCAAACTTCTCCTGATGTTACGCCAGGGCCTGTCGCAGGTTATGGAAGAAAGCGCGATTCAGTTGCCACTTAACGAACGCTCTCATGGCCTGAATGTCGCCACTGTGCCAGAAACCAGCATGGTGAAAGAGTTTGGTTTTGTGCTGGCGGTGCGGGCGAATGTTCCAGGCGACGCATTGCAAACCCATTTCCCGGCACAAATGAAGATTGCACCGGTCACCAAAATTCGCGACCTGGTGCAGCTCCAGTTACCTGGCATGGTATTGCGTGCAATGCCGGTTGCTCCCCCGCAAATCCCCTGGCACGCCGGTTACAGCTACTTCCAGTTGGAGAAGGGCGGGGAATTATGGAAAGAAATGGAAAAATCAGGCGCATTTGCGCTGCATCTGGCCGGTGAATTTCCAGGGCTGGATATGGAATTTTGGGCTATTCGTAGCCACGCAGAATAATTCAAGGGTACGCGCCAATTATGCAGGAATCTCAAGCCACAGCCGGTGATGCCATGTTTGCAGGCGCCAGCAGCGCTAATCCGCTGGTGGCGGCAGCCAATCCTTTACTGAATGCCATTGTTCAAATCCGCCACTCTGTTTCACACAACGACCCGGCAGGATTACGCCAACGGTTAATAGACGAAATTCGCCGCTTCGAAGTACGTTGCCAGCAATCAGGCCTGGCATATGAAGTGATTGTTGGTGCGCGCTACTGCTTGTGCACCGCACTGGATGAAGCCGCATCGCTTACCCCCTGGGGTAGCCGCAGTGTCTGGGCGGGCAGCGGTTTGCTGGTCACCTTCCATAACGAAACCTGGGGCGGCGAAAAGTTCTTCCAGTTACTGGCACGGCTTTCACAAAACCCACGTGAGCACATCAACTTACTGGAAATGATCAACACCTGCTTGTTGCTGGGGTTCGAAGGGCGCTACCGCGTGCTGGATAACGGGCGCACACAACTGGAAACGATTAAACAGCGTTTATGGCAGATGATTCGAGGCGTGCGTGGCCAGTATGCTCCGGCGCTTTCTGTGCACCCGGAAGACCAGCCAGTTATGCGCAAATTATGGCGCCCGGTTGTGCCTGTATGGGCATGTACCGCTCTGGCCGGGTTCCTTGCCTGCCTGTTTTATATCGGCCTGAACTGGCGGCTTGGTGATTACACCAGCCCGGTGCTTGCCGCGGTGTACCAGACCACATTGCCAGACGTTACCATTAAAAATCCGGCACCGCGCCACCCGCCAGTCCTTAATCTGCGTGCGTTCCTGAGCCCAGAAATCAAAGCAGGCCTGGTTGCAGTACGCGATGAATCAGACCGCAGCGTGGTTATCCTCAAAGGCGATGGCCTGTTTGCATCAGGCTCAACTGTCGTGCGTGACCGTTACAAACCGGTTATCGACAGAGTGGCGAAAGCGATGGACAACGTCAGCGGTAAAATTCTGGTTGTCGGTTACACCGATAACGTACCGATTCGCAGTGCGCGCTTTGCCTCGAACTACGAACTGTCTCTTGAGCGTGCCCAGTCAGTCACGGACATGCTGGAAAAACAGCTTTCCCGCCCGGAAAGGGTGAAAGCGGAAGGGCGTGGCGACACCAACCCGGTGGCGCCTAATAACACAGCAGAAAACCGCGCCCGTAACCGCCGTGTTGAAATCACTTTACTTGTCTCGCCGGAAAATACCCAGGCTGAGCTGAACGGCATTGCGCAAGGAAACTAAAGGATGTTGAGAGTTCTCCTTTCCATACTCACCAACCGCATTTTATGGGGTTTTGTTGGGGTAACTGCATTTGCGGCGGTTATCTGGATGATTGGCCCCCTGTTTTCCATTGTGGATACTCGCCCGCTGGAATCGGTGCAAAACCGGGTTATCAGTATTGGCCTTATCTACCTGGTGTGGATCCACAGCCATATCATTCCGCGGATTTATAACGCGTGGCTTAACCGCAAAATGATGGAGAACATCAACAAGAATGCGGCCGGTGAAGATACCACTGCACCGGAAAATCGCCAGCGCCTGACCAATGAAGAACAGGTTTTGGCAGAACGCTTTAATGATGCCTCCCAGTTCCTGAAAAAAGCGCACTTCAGCCGCAGCCAGCATGGCCACCCGTGGCTACAGCGCTTCAGCCAGCAGTACCTGTACCAACTGCCCTGGTATGTCATGATTGGTGCGCCGGGTGCCGGGAAAACCACTGCACTGATCAACTCCGGCCTGCAATTTCCGCTGGCGGACAAATTCGGGAAAACGGCGCTGCGCGGTATAGGTGGCACCCGTAACTGCGACTGGTGGTTTACTAACGAAGCCGTCTTACTGGATACCGCCGGGCGTTATTCAACCCACGAAAGCCAGCAGGCACTTGATGCCAGCGAGTGGCAGCGTTTTATGGGGCTGCTGCGTAAATACCGTGGCCGCCAGCCTATCAACGGCGTCATCATGACCATCAGCATTTCTGATTTGCTGACATTGTCGCCGGAAGCGATGCAACAGCAGGCAACCAACCTGCGCCAGCGCCTGGCAGAACTGCATGAACAACTGGGTATTCGCTTCCCGGTGTATGTCATGGTCACCAAAGCGGATTTACTTAAAGGGTTCAGTGCCTATTTTGCCGGGTTGGATAAAGCCCAGCGTGAACAAATCTGGGGCTTTACCTTCCCCTGGTCGCAATCAAGCCTGGCCAGTTTCGACCTGATGGGCGCGTTTGCCCAAGAATATGCGCTATTACAACAACGCCTTGATGCCGGGCTGCCTGACATCATGTTGCAGGAAAGCGACCCGCAAACCCGCGCGGAAAGCTACCTGTTCCCGCAGGAATTTGCCGCACTGCGCCCACTGTTGGCTGATTACCTGAGCACCGTTTTTGCCCGCTCCAACTTCGAAACCGAATTCTCTCCACGCGGCATTTACTTTGCCAGTGGTACCCAGGAAGGCCTGCCTTTCGACCGGGTAATGGGCGATTTAGCGCGCGCCCTGCACTTACCGCAAGATAATAACAACGGTAGTGACAAGCAACAGACCAACGATGCCTGGGACAGCGTTAGCAAAGAAGCGCCAATTCCTGGCAACAAAGGCCAAAGTTACTTTATTAAAAACCTGCTGCAGCGGGTAATTTTCCAGGAAGCGGGGATTGCCGGGCAAAACCGCTGGTGGGCGATTCGTAACCGGGCGGTTATCTGGTCGGGCTATGCTGCACTGGCGGCTGTGCTGGTGGTACTTGCCGGGTTATGGCTCACCAGTTACGGCAACAACAAAGGCTATTTGGCCGAAGTGCAGGCGAAAGTGCCGGGGGTTCAGGCGCAGAGTAAAGCGTTACAAACCAGCGACAGCAGCGATTTGTTCGATCTCCTGCCATTCCTCAACAGCCTGCAGAATCTGCCCAAAAGCGATACCGTAGATATTAACTCGCCGGGTATCACCTGGCGTATGGGCCTGTATCGCGGTAATGAAGTGAGCGATGCCACCCAGTCGTTATACCAAAAAGCATTGCAGGAAATGGTATTGCCGGCAGTAGCTCAACGAATTACCACCTGGTTACGTAACGACAACGGCAGCGATGTGGAATACAGCTATGAAGCGCTGAAAGCCTACCAGATGCTGTACCAGCCGAAGCATTACGATGGCAAATTCCTCCATGCCTGGGTGATGTTCAACCTGTCACGTAATTTGCCACGCAATGTTACGCAGAATGAACTGCATCAAATGGAGTGGCACCTGACCCAGCTGCTGGAAAACCAGATTCAGTCTTCGCCTTACGCCAAAGACGACGAACTTATCCAGCGCGAGCAGCAACTGATTAACCAAAATCCGCTGTCAGTCAGGGTTTATGGCCGCCTGAAACGTTTGCTGGAGCACGATGATTCTCTCCAGCCAGTTTCACTGGCAACGCTGGGCGGGCCACAAAGTGAATTGGTGTTCTCGCGCAAAACAGGCAAGCCAATCACGGATGGTGTGCCGGGCCTGTATACCCCGGAAGGCTACTGGAACCATTTTGAGAAACAAATCGCCAGTGTGACGGCGTCATTGCACGAAGACGACGCCTGGGTGCTTGGCGCACCACAGAAAGAAGACCAAAAAGCCATTAATGAAGCTGTGCGCCAACTCTATGCACGTGATTTTATGGCGGCCTGGGATAACTACCTGGCAGATATTCAACTGAATAACAGTGCAGACCTGACTCACCGCATCAATACGGCCCGCGTGTTATCCAGCAACAATTCACCGTTGCGCCAGTTAGTCATGAACCTGAGTAAAGTGCTCACGCTTTCCCGGGCCAGTGATACGCCGGAAGATAAAAAAGCCGCAGCGGATGACAACAGCAGTTCATTGAATAACTTATTTGGCGCAACCAGTAACGGTGCCATTGCCGCAGCACAAACACCGGAACAACAAGTTACCGATCACTACGCGCCAATCATTGATCTGGCCCAGCCGCTGGAAAAAGGCGGTAAAGCCATCGTATTTGATGATTTTCTCAAACAGATTGATGACCTGTACCGTTACCTGACCGCCGTGCAGGACGCTGCAAATAGTGGCATGCCAGCACCTGGTGGCGATGCCATCAGCCGCCTGCAAGCCAGCGCAGGGCGCTTACCTGGTGGCCTCAACAACATGTTTACCAGCATGGCGGTGGGTGCAAGCTCAGATACCCAGCGCCGCGACATGGACAATATTCGCAAACGCCTGAATGTTGAAATTGGCAGCTTCTGCCGCCAGGCCATTGCCGGGCGCTACCCGTTAGTGCGCAGTGCGCATGCGGATATCACCCCGGATGATTTGGCGCGCATGTTTGCGCCGGGAACCGGGTTAATGGATGCCTTCTTCCGCGACAACCTGACAAACCGGGTCGATACCACCCAGGCGCGCTGGCGCTTTACGCCAGGCATCGATGGTAAAACCCTGCCTGGCGGTGAAGCTATTCTGCGGCCTTTCCAGCAGGCGCAATACATTCGCGATGCCTTCTTCTCGAATGGTGCAACCACACCGGGTTACAAAGTGACGATACGCACCATCCGTATGGATAACGATATTCTGACCCTTTCGCTGGATGTAGACGGGCAACTGCTGCGTTACAGCCACGGGCCACAGGCGGTACAACTGGTGAGCTGGCCGGGTACCGGCGGCACCAACCAGGTGCGCATGCAACTGGGGCTCGCCAATGGCACGACATCCACGTTGGTAAGCAGCGGCCCATGGGCACTGAACCGGTTCTTTGACCGGGCGAAACAGTCCCCTGGCAGCAACAGCCTGAGCCGCCAGGCAACATTTACTGTTGACGGGCACAACGTGACGCTTGAGTTCACCCCAAACAGCATTCGTAACCCGTTCCAGCTTTCTGGCTTCTCATGCCCTTAACTGCAAGGAATGTTGAATGAGCAACTACCCTGTACCGTGCTGGTTTGGGAAATTGCCCAGCACCGGTGATTTTTTGCAGCGCCGCTTTCCCGATGCGCTGCAACGCCAGTGGTCACACTGGTTCCAGGTTGGCCTGCATAACTGGCAAAACCAGAATGACCCGGCCCACAGTGCCAAGCGCGAATTCCATAAAGCCCCCGTGTGGAATTTTGCGGTACCGCCCATGCTGGGCAGCCAGGTTATCCAACTGGGTTGCCTGCTCCCCGGGCGAGACAGCGTAGGGCGGCAGTACCCGGTATGTGCCCTGAGCGCATTCAGCCCGGCGGAATGGTCGCCCCAGTGCCTGGCGCTGGCGGAGCCCTGGTACCAACAACTGGGCCGCACCCTGATGACCGCTGTCAGAAATGGTTTTGCCGGTGAGCAACTTGACCAGGCGATATTAAGCATTCCGTCGCCAGTGGTGCCGGAAGGGGATGCCCAGTCAGACATTCTGGATGTCATTGGTTATGACGATGCACCCGCAGCACTGAGCTGGCGCCAGGCTGCTGAATGTTTTGAACCACAACGGCAAACCAGCTTTTGGTGGACAAACCGCTGCGATGGCTACCCGCTGTACACCCATGTACACAGTGGCAATTTCACCAGCCAGTTATTTTCCATGCTGTTTGACCCCGCAGGTGGTGCTCAACCTGGCCGCCACGGGTTGTATCCTCCCATGTTTGACTGACAGGTAATTCATGAACATAGACGCTTTTCTGGCCCCGGTCAGCGCCGACAAACCTTGTGGCGATAACCTGGAGTACGATGCCGATTTCCAGGCAATGGAACAGGCAAGCCAGGGGAAAGCAGAGCAACAGTTTGGCGACACCATCATCCCGGCAGAACCGGCAGACTGGACCAAAGTCGAAAAACTGGCCACCAGCCTGCTGGAGCGCAGTAAAGACCTGCGGGTAATTATGGCGCTTATCCATGCCTGGACCCGGCGGCGCGGCCTGCAAGGTTATGCCGATGGCCTGCTGCTGATTCAACAGGTGCTGGTGCTCTACTGGGAACCGCTGTACCCCCTGCTGGAAGAATACGGCGAACGGGATCCGTTTTACCGCTTAAACGCGCTGGCTGCACTGGGTGATGGTTCCGAACTTACCACTGCTGTACGCCAGTCTGCATTACTGCGCAGCGCGGCCGACACACTTTCGTTACGCGATGCCTGTAGTTTATTGGATGGCAGCAAAACCGAGTGCCCGGATTACCCCGGCGGGCGTCCCCGCCTGGTAGATGAACTGGCACGCGGCGGGCAGCCTGGCATTGAAGCCTTGCTGCATATTCGTGAACGCCTGCTCACCATTCGTGAAGTGCTCAGCGAACAACTGGGCGAAAGCGCACTGCCGGAAATGGAAGTGCTGCTGAAAACAGTCAATACGGTGGCTCAGGCTTGCGATGCAACGGATTTATCCACCCTGATCCCCGGCCTGACAGGCGAAAGCCAGACCGAGGGCAACACAGTGGCTGAATCTGATGAACAACAACCCGCTGCGGCTGCACCACGTAATGTGGACTGGCGCAGTGTTCAACCGGCAACGCGTGAAGATGCACAACTGATGTTGGAAAAAGCGCGCCAGTATTTCCTGCTGTATGAACCGAGCCACCCGGCACCGCTGCTGATTGAACGCGTACAGCGGCTGATTGAAATGAACTTTATGGACATCATTCGCGACCTCGCACCCGATGGTGTCCACCAACTGGAAAATATATTCGGGCGCCGTGATTAACCGGCGCACCCTCTTGTGGCGAAGGCACAGCGCCGTCGCCTCACCTTCACCGCGCATATTCGATGGAGAACACCATGGCAATGAGTAACAGTGGGCAGAAATTTATTGCCCGTAACCGCGCACCCCGCGTACAGATTGAGTACGACGTAGAAATCTACGGTGCGGAGCGCAAAATCCAGCTTCCTTTCGTTATGGGCGTGATGGCAGATTTAGTCGGTAAACCTGTCGAGCCTTTAGCCCCGGTAGATGAACGCAAGTTCCTTGAAATTGATATTGATAATTTTGATGAACGGATGAAAGCGTTGAAACCCCGCGTGGCGTTCCAGGTAGACAACACGCTGACTGGCGACGGCAAACTGAATGTCGAACTGACCTTCGACAGCATGGATGACTTCCTGCCAGACGCCGTTGCACGCAAAGTTGAACCGCTGAACAAATTACTGGAAGCCCGCACCCAACTTTCTAACCTGCTGACCTACATGGATGGCAAAAATGGCGCGGAAGCCCTGATTGCGAAAGTGCTGCAGGACCCGACATTACTGCAATCCCTGAGCCAGGCACCCAAAGCGGCAGACACCGCCAAAGGTGACGAGGAGTAATCGATGAGTAACCAAACTGAACAACAGCAAAACAGCGCTCAGACGTTTACCCAGGATGAATTCAGCGCGCTGCTGAGCAAAGAATTCCGCCCGAAAACAGACCAGGCGCGTGAAGCAGTAGAAAGCGCGGTAAAAACCCTGGCGCAACAGGCGCTGGAAAATACCGTCACCATTTCCAGCGATACCTACCGCACCATTCAGGCGCTGATCGCGGAAATTGATGAAAAACTTTCCGAACAGGTTAACCAGATTATTCACCACGACGAATTCCAGAAACTGGAAAGCGCATGGCGTGGCCTGAGCTACCTGGTGAACAACACCGAAACCGACGAGATGCTGAAAATCCGCTTTATGAGCGTCTCCAAAAAAGAACTGGGCCGTACCCTGAAACGTTTTAAAGGCGTGGGTTGGGACCAGAGCCCGGTGTTCAAAAAAATCTACGAAGAAGAATATGGCCAGTTCGGTGGCGAACCTTTCGGCTGCCTGGTGGGCGATTACTACTTCGACCACAGCCCGCAGGATGTTGAACTGCTTAGCGAAATGGCACGCATTGGTGCCGCAGCACACTGCCCGTTCATTACCGGTTCTGCACCGAGCGTGATGCAAATGGAATCCTGGCAAGAGCTGGCTAACCCACGCGACCTGACCAAAATCTTCCAGAACACGGAATATGCTGCATGGCGCAGCCTGCGTGAATCCGAAGATGCCCGCTACCTGGGCCTGGTTATGCCACGCTTCCTGTCCCGCCTGCCTTACGGTGTGCGCACTAACCCGGTAGACAGCTTCGATTTCGAAGAGCAAGTGGATGGCGCTAACCACGACAGCTACACTTGGAGCAACGCTGCTTACGCCATGGCGGCCAACATCAACCGTTCATTTAAAGAATTTGGCTGGTGTACCTCTATTCGCGGCGTGGAATCTGGTGGTGCAGTAGAAAACCTGCCTTGCCATACCTTCCCAAGTGATGATGGCGGTGTGGATATGAAATGCCCCACAGAAATTGCCATCAGCGACCGCCGCGAAGCAGAACTGGCGAAAAACGGCTTTATGCCGCTGGTTCACCGCAAAAACTCTGACTTTGCTGCCTTTATTGGTGCTCAGTCACTGCAAAAACCGGCGGAATACCACGATGCCGATGCAACTGCGAACGCCCGTCTGGCCGCCCGCCTGCCGTATCTGTTCGCCTGCTGCCGTTTTGCGCATTACCTGAAATGTATTGTGCGCGACAAAATTGGCTCATTCCGCGAACGCGACGATATGGAACGCTGGCTGAACAGCTGGGTGATGAACTATGTGGATGGTGACCCGGCGAACTCCTCGCAGGAAACTAAATCCCGCAAACCGCTGGCCGCAGCAGAAGTGCAGGTGGAAGAAATTGAAGATAACCCAGGCTACTACGCCGCGAAATTCTTCCTGCGCCCGCATTACCAACTGGAAGGCCTGACTGTTTCACTGCGTCTGGTTTCCAAACTGCCATCACTGAAAACCAATGATGCGTAAGTAACTTCTGACTTCTCCGGGCTGCCTTTTGGGAGCCCGGAATACTAAAAGGATTATTATGAAGGATACACCGGAAGAAGTTGCTGATGGCATGTTAAAAATTTTTGAGAAGAAGAGTAATACTGGAATTATGTGACTGGAGTGGGAACTTGGTGAAGATCGTAATAAATACAATTATATTTTTTATTGCTGTATCTATCGCGATTTTTTATTTTCCTGAAAAATTACGCTCTCGGAGTTAGCTTGATTTAATTTTTTTAAAAACATAGCGTAATATGAAAAATATCACTGCAATAAAAATTGCCTTCCCAAAAATAAAACCAAATGAATAGGTGTTAAAACTTCCAGTTTTAACAATCAAACATAGTGATTGCATAAATAGATATATTGCGTATATCCCTATGATTATGAATATGATAAACATCGCTTTTGCCAGATTTTTTTTCATATTAAAGATCTCCTGTTTCCTTTTTAAATGCAAAAAGCATAACTGATTTTAGTTGTTAACAATCCCAGTTTTAACCAACAAAATCAACATCTGAGTTCAATGAGTTTACTGGTTTATTATTCCAGATAATAAACCAGTGCCGAGGCAGAGGTAAAATATGGACGGTTTTATGAAGCCCCATGATTTCCTGTTTGCCATATTAAGTGCTGTAACCAGCAAAACTAACCAATCAAAGAGTAGAGATTATTATGGCTATTGATATGTTTTTGAAAGTCGACGGTGTGACGGGTGAGTCCAAAGACTCTAATCACTCTGGCTGGACTGATATCACTTCTTTCTCCTGGGGTGCTTCTCAGCCGGGTAACATGAGCGTTGGCGGTGGCGGCGGTGCCGGTAAAGTAAACTTTAACGACCTGCACGTTAATGCCCTGATCGACAAATCAGCAACCGCTATCATGAAATACTGTGCGAACGGTAAACACCTGACCAAAGTTGAACTGTCTGTATGTAAAGCAGGTGGTCAGCAGGTGGAATACGCACGCATCACTCTGGAAGAAGTTCTGGTAACTTCTGTTCAGTACACTGGTGCAGATAACGGCGACACCGTTGGTGTTACCTATGCATTCCAGGCTGGTAAAGTGAAACAGCAGTACTGGGAACAAACTTCTTCCGGTAGCAAAGGCGCTGAAAGCTCCGTTGGCTGGAATATCAAAGAAAACAGCGAAGCGTAAGCGAGTTGTTGATGGCGATCCCGGAAGGGATCGCTTTTAACCCTATTTCGGTTAATCAGATATTTTCAAGGCTGTTCTTTTTACAGCTTAGGAGTTACAGCTTAGGAGCCGTAAATGGTCAGGAGACTGATATTTTCAGTTCTGCTACTTAGTCTTTCCACCATCGTTAACGCAGAACAGCTCCTTAAACAAGGGGTACTTCAGGTCTATTGGTTGCCAGTCTGGAATGATACCGGCACAGTCAATACACCTGAATTACACTATCGCTATTTTGTTTTAAGTGCTAATCACCATGCTGAAAAAATTGTTAACCTCGATAAGCAAAATAGTGAAGCGCTGTTAACTCGTTATTTTAGCCCGGTTCCTGAAAACTTTTTGAAGTTCAAAGAAGGCCACCTGGAACGTTCAGGTACCGCAGTTATAAATCATTTGTCATCGAACACGGAATGCGACCACCATTACTACAGTGGGCAACTGAGTAAATTTACTGTTGGTACTGACCAGCACTTCGATATTAATGTACTGGAAAATGCAGCAGGGTGTGAAGCCAGACCTTATCGCCTCTTGTATACACTTAAATCCGGTATAACTGATGCGCATTTTAAACAGGATCCAGATGTTAGCGCTAAAAATGGAGCAATGATTACTGCTGATATGGCTATTGTGACTTTGGAACGTGTAAATCAGCAGTGGATTAAAGCAGCACAATATGATGCCAACCAGCCAGACTCTGTTGGAAAAAATCAAGGGTTTATTCTTCTTAGTCAACTTCAGCCACTGAACTGAGTTATGGTGATATATCATAGGTCAACACATTGATATGCTATTGGTTGTGGAATGAAAACAATAACTTTGCTTCTTGCAGTGTGGGTGATATCAACAATAAATGTCTATGCTGATGACGGTTGTGCAAGCCAGACATCTGACAGTGATATACTGCAATGCACTCTGAAAGCAAAGCAACAGGCTGAAGCCAGCCTTAACGCTGCGTATTCAGCAGCAAAAAAACGGATTAATAACTCTTACGCCGCAGATAAAAACTTAGCTCAAGACTACCTTAGACTACCTTAAAACATTACTCGACTCCCAGCGTGGATGGCTTAAATTCAGGGATGGGCAGTGCAGGCTGGAAGCTTTTCTGGCTGAAGAAGGTACCCGTGCTCACAACATGCTGGAGAGTAAATGTGTTGCACGTATGGATAATGAGCGCGTTACACAACTGGCAGCAATGCCATATCAATAATGCAGCCTTTTAGTGTGAAACTTAGTAATGGTAAAAATACTTATAGCATGTTCTGCATTGGTGTTGTGCTCTTCATTATGTTACGCGGATAGCACCGTTCAATATAGCGGCAATAAATTCACTGCTTTGATTACGCGGCATTGTGCTGAAGGCAACGTTTCGTGTGATAATGTTTCTATTGAATCAAAAAGTAAAGCCACAGGGCGTAGCATTACTTTAAAAGGGAAAACAATAAATATTAATTGCCCGGCAACTTGTGATTTCAGGGGATATGAATTTAAGAATGGTGCTTATACTTATTCACTGGTTACTGATGATTCCGAAAAATGGGTTTACTCCATCTATCATGGGAATAAATTAATTTCAGAGGATAAGGGTGTGATTAATTGATGGCATGTGCCAAAAAGACAGGCTTGATACTCTTGAGGAAAACTATCGTCAGTATCCCTTATTATTTGTCAATATTAAATTTGGGTAAGCTTGATGAAAATTAATCATTTTTTTATTTTTATCCTTTTTGCATCACCTGCAGGAAGCACTTTGCCAAATTTATCAACGTTTTCGCAGCAGGAAATATTCACTCACTGGATTGAAAATCGCTGCATTGCAAAAATTGCAGATACAGAACGCATGAAGCAGGATGCAAACCAGAGTGCGGCGGTATGGTTAGAGTACAGCCAGTTACCTGTAGATGCATTTAATGATGCAGATAAACTGATTAATGAAGAAGGAAAAATTAGTTTATCTGGTTCAGTCAAGGGTGAATATAACGTGTTGCGCTGTACTTTGATTGCCAATAGCTCTGGTGCAGTCAAAATTTATAAATCATTTACAAACTGATCGTTATTAAACTCTACCCACTATCTGGGCAGCACGTTTTATCTTACAAAGTGAGACAAATCTCAACTTCATTTTGATATTCTACCTTCGCTCCCCAAACGCTGCAGGCCTTACTGAAAGACCTGCAACGTTTGAGCGCTAATCATACCCAGGCAGGAATACGCTATGCGATTCACGATAATCACCAACAAACCGGGTCAACAACCGCCGCAGACCAGTTGCGATTTCTATCCGCCAGGCGGCACCATTGGGCGCGGTTCCGATAACAACCTTGTGCTGCCAGATGAAACGCGCACCATTTCTCGCCTGCAGGCGATAGTGCATATTACAGCAGAGGGCACCTGCCGCATTACTAACCGTGGCAACATCACCCGCGTACTGCTGAATGATATTCCGCTGGATCGCGGCCGCCAGGTTGAACTCGAAGATGGCGATATTCTGGGCATTGATGAATACCGCCTGCAAGTTACGGCACTGGGGGCGCAGCCGACTGCGCCTCAACAACCTGCTGCACACCATGCCGCCAGTGCCGTTCCTCATAAGGCAGCACCTGCACCGGTTCGCCCGGCGCCTGCTGCGCCAGTGCAACCCGCAGCTGTCAACACCGATGGCACAGCGGCTGTCCCCAGTGAAATCTGGGACAGCCTGATGCAGGAATTCTCTATTTCCGACAATATCTCCAGTGGCCCGGCGGCTGGGAAAGTTGAGCACCTGGCTGCAGATCCTGGACACAACCCCTTTGCGGAGCCAGAAAGCGCGGAGCGTAACCCGGAAGACCCACTCGCCCAGTTCAATACCAGCGAGCCGCTGTTTAACGAGAAAAAACCGCAGACGGATAACTTATTCGCAGAGTCTTCACTGTTTAGCGGCGACAGCATTTTTGAAGACAATACCCCGTCTTCGCTGGTTCAGCCGGAAACCGCAGAAAATAAACCGGCAGTTGGCAACAGTGAACTGGATCCACTGGCTTTATTCGGTGCCAGTGAAGCCACACCGGCAGCACGTAACCACGATGACCCGCTGGGCCTGATGATGGGGAATGCCGTGCCATTAACGGCACCCGACAGCATCACTCAACCGCCGGAAGCAATAACACCGGCAGAACGGCATCATGCAGCAGAGCCGCATGTAAATGAGCCACATGCCATAAAACCTTCTGTGGCAGAACAGCCTGCCCGTGAACCCGAACCTGCAGCCACACACCCTGCAGCCACAAACAACGAAAACCCGGTTTCTGCACTGTTTGAAACGGCATCGCTGGCATCTTCCCCCTTGTTTGCTGAAGACGAGACAGCCACGACTGTTACCCCAGCCGATATCCTGGTAACACCGCCACCAGTGCAGGAAACCGCAGAAGAAACCATACCAGCCAGTGCAACACCAGCGGCCAGCGGCTACGAAGGCATTACCCTGCCCACGCCGCAGACCGTGCAACGCGCCCATGTGCAGACCCCCAAAGGCCGCCTGCGTATCGACCCGGTCGCCTCACCGTCGCCTGCCGACAAAACCGCGCCGGTCACCAGCCAGCAAGGTGAAGGTGATGTATTGCAGGGCGAGTTATTGGCTGCATTACTGGAAGGTATGGGCCTTGGCGACATGCAGCCCGTACCGCAGTTCGACAAAGAAAACATGCGCCAGTTTGGGCAAATGCTGAGTATGTTTTCGCAGGGCACGGTGGCGTTGCTCTCTTCCCGCTCCATTCTCAAACGCGGTGTCAAAGCCGATATGACCATGGTGCTGGACGATGCCAACAACCCGTTCAAATTACTGCCCTCCGGGAAAACCGTGCTGATGCAAATGTTCGGTACGCGCATGCCCGGCTTTATGCCGCCGCGAAAATCCGTGCGTGATGCCCTGATAGACCTGCAGGCTCACCAACTGGGCATGATCTCCGGTATCCGGGCCATTATTGCCGCCATGCTGCAGTCGTTTAACCCGGAACAGCTCGAAGAGCAGGCACGAGAAGATGGCGTAGTGTCGCGCATTGGTTTACCTGGCAGCCGCAAAGCTGCTCTGTGGGATTACTTTGTGAAAACCTACGGCGAAACCGCTGGGGAAATTGAAGATGACTTCCATACCTTGTTTGGTGAAGCATTCCTGCACGCTTACGACATGGAAGTGAACCAGTACAAAGACTCACAAAGTGGATCGGAAGAAGAATGAATATCACCATGGCATCGCTCTCCCAACAAGGAGAGCGGACAAGCAACCAGGATCAAACCGGTGAGGTGATTGGCGAACGCGCGGCATGCTTTCTGGTATGTGATGGTGTTGCGGGTAACTCAGGTGGCGAAGTGGCCGCGCGTATCGCCCGTAATGCTATCCTGGCGGCGTTTGATGGCGAGCAGCACCTTAACCCGCAGTATATCCGCCAGTATGTAAATAACGCCAACCAGGCAATTCGCAGCGAACAGAGAAACGACCAGGACAACAGCAAAATGGGCACCACACTGGTCAGCCTGTTTATTGACCGCGATTACCACCTGGCGTACTGGGCACATGCGGGTGACAGCCGCCTGTATTTGTTCCGGCGTGGCTTTTTATACCAGGTCACCACCGATCACAGCCTGATCCAGCAGTTAAAAGATGCCGGCCACCAGACAGAAGGTGTCAGCAGCAACCTGCTCTATTTTGCCTTAGGCATGGGTGATGAACGCCGGGAAGCCAGCTACAGCGATGTGGTTCCTGTAGAAGACGGTGATGCTTTTTTGCTGTGTACTGATGGTTTTTGGCATGGCGTAACACAAGAACAGATGCAGCAGTCTTTGCAAATGGTGAACACGCCACAAGAGTGGCTGACACTGATGCACCAAAGCCTGCGTAAATATGGCGAAACCAGTGACGATACACAGGATAATTACAGTGCGATAGCCGTATGGGTTGGTCAGCCACAAGAAACCACGCTGATCCACACACTGGCAGAGGCCGCACAATTTTTTCCCCTTCGTGATTGATTGAATCGAACAAGGATTTATATGAAATATTGGCTTTCGGGTTTACTGGCGTTGTTGGCGGCATCGTCCAGCGCGTGGGCAGAAAATTACCGGATTGTTCAGTCACCGTCCCTGAAGCTGGATGTCTGGATAGACAACATCCAGGACAACACAGCGAAAAGTTGGTGTACCAATGAATTACCGCTGCGTATTGTTGCGAACGGCGAGAAAAAACCGGAAATCCTGCAGGCTTTCCTGCCACAGGTTGGCAAGTTGCTGCAAAGCCAGTGTGGCACACTAAACACCCTGCGCTGGCAAATGACAGCCCCGGATGGCATCAAACTGGCGACCGGTACTGCAGAGAAAAAGCATGACTGGCGTGTTGATATCGCCCCTGCTGCTCAGGTTATTGCTGCCGCTATTCCCCCGGCAAATAATCAACGCGCAGAAGACCTTTCACAACCCGCAGACCGTACACCCTGGTTTGAATTTAACCTGAAAGATGGTTGCCGCCTGCGCACCTTCTGGCAGGGTGATAGCGCCTCACAGGCCTTGTTTATTCCGGCAAAAGACGACGGAAAATGTGAAAAAGGTGGCTGGCTGAATGGCCGGGGTAAAGTTACCCAACAGGGCCAGAATGGCAGCCAGACTATCACCATGACCTTTGTTCACGGCTTCCCGGTGGCCGGGTTTAACCCAGCAGCCAACACCAACACCTTACTGATTGCTTCGGTCAATAACGAACGCATGGTGGTGAGCGACGAACGTTCACCGCAAAGCTGGCTGATTATGCAGTATGTCCCGCGGATTAACGGCTGGAAGGTGGATGGCACGGTAGCGGTAGAAATGCCGCGTGACCAGGCCAGTGACGGCGACAAACTGAAAGCCCGCCTGGATGAAGTGCGCAAAGTCTGGGGGCCTTACCTGGAGCCGAATACCGCGCTGACCATTCAACTGGTGGAAGCCGTGCATCTGCAACTCAAAGACCCGGCAGCAGGCGCATACCATACGCTGAAGTAACCTAACCACCACAAGGAATGATTATGCACACCCTCTACCAACAGATGGCCGGAGATTCGCTGGCAGAAACCCTGACGCGCCTGGAAAGTGACATTAAATCCCGGCCTGCGGATGCGGACCTGCGTGCAGCGTTTGTTCAGTTGCTCTGTCTGGCGGGAAACTGGCAGCGTGCCCGTACCCAACTGAAAAGCTGGGCGGCGCTGAAACCCCAGGCACAACCCACGGTGACCTTGCTGGAACAGGCAATTGAAGGCGAAATAACACGCGCACAGGTTTTTGCCGGTGAGACTGCGCCCAGAATGCCGGAAGAAGCCTGGCCCTGGGTTCAGCATCTGGTTACCGCACTGGCACGGGAAAATGCAGGCGATAACGCCGCAGCCCTGGCACTGCGCGAACAGGCACTGGAAGCCGCGGAACTGAATCCGGGTTCCTTGCAAGTAAACGAAGAAAGTGTGGCGTTTGACTGGCTGATGGATGGCGATGCTCGCCTGGGGCCAGTGTGCGAATTTATCGTTAACGGGCATTACTTCTGGGCACCATTTTGCGCCATTCGGGAAATCATTTTTCAGGCTCCGGCAAGCGTCACCGACCTGGTGTGGCGGCATGCCCGAATCACTCTGGTAGATGGCAGCGAACAAGTTTGCCAAATCCCGGCGCGTTACCCGGTAGATGCCCGCACGGAAGACCGCTTTCTGCTGGGGCGCGAAACCCACTGGGCAGCACTGGACGAAGACGGTGCGTTTTGTCTCGGCCAGGGGCAGAAAGTGCTGCTCAATGCCGATGATGCTTATTCCTTGCTGACACTGGATACGCTGGCCTTCGCTGGCTCCGAATCTGACCATGAGTAATCACGACCAGAACGCTAACCCTTCTGATCTGCTACGAACTGGCTACCGCCAACGGGCCAGTAAGCAGACAGTGGGCGCGCGCGATAAAATGCAGCCCTCCCTGCTGGACCGGCTGACAGATGACGCGCCCGATCAGCAAAAAGAACCCGCCAGCCATAATCTGATTTCCCACAGCACACTGCGCCGCAACGTGCTGCGCGACTTACAGTGGCTGTTCAACACCATCAACAATGAAGCGCAGAACGATCTGCGCGATTTTGCCCATATTCGCCGTTCGGTCGTGAATTTCGGTATCGCTCCGCTTGCCGGGAAACGGATGTCGGAAATTGAATGGCAGGATATTCAGCGCAAGCTCACCGAAGCGATTCTGGCTTTTGAACCCAGAATCATTCCGCAAGGGTTGCAAGTGCGCTGTCTGTCTGACCCGCAATCGCTGGATGCACACAACGTTTTGTCCATCGAAATAAAAGGCCGGTTGTGGTGTGTTCCCTGGCCGCTGGAGTTCCTGTTCCGCACCGATGTGGATCTGGAAAACGGGCATTTTGAGTTAAAAGACGCAGGCTGATTATGGACAGTAAACTTCTCGACTATTACAACCGCGAGCTGGCGTATCTGCGCGAAATGGGTGCAGAGTTTGCCAGCCGCTATCCCAAAGTGGCCGGTCGGCTCGGGATGCGGGGTATCGAAGTCGCAGACCCTTACGTCGAACGCCTGATGGAAGGCTTTGCCTTTCTGACCTCGCGCGTCCAGCTAAAAATGGATGCGGAATTTCCGCGTTTCTCTCAGCGATTGCTGGAAATGTTCGCGCCGAACTACCTTGCGCCCACGCCCTCTATGGCGATTGCCCAGCTCCAGCCTGATATGCAAAAAGGCGACTTGAGCGACGGCTTCACCGTGCCACGTGGCACCATGATGGACAGCCTGGCGCTGAAAAAAAATGGTGTCACCTGTGCCTGGACTACTGCCCATGATGTCACGCTGTTGCCACTGCATATCAGCAATGTGGAACTGGGTGGCGTCCCGGCCGATGCACCACTGATGGCGATGGGGCTAAGCCAACGGGGTGCTGCCAGCGCACTGCGTATTCGCATTAGCTGCAATGGCAAAAATACGCTGGAAAACCTGAACTTCGACCGGCTGGATTTTTTCCTCAGTGGCCCGGACATAGAAGCACAGAAATTACTTGAGCTGGTGATGCAGCACTCTGTGGGCCTGTTTTGCCAGACCGTGGCGCCATCACCGCAACGTATTGTGCTGGGCGATGATGCCCTGACCCAGGAAGGGTTCGCACCGGAACAGGCTATGTTGCCTGATGACCTGCGAAACTTCGATGGCTACCGCCTGCTACAGGAATACTTCGCATTCCCGGCGCGTTGCCAGTTTATTGCCATCAGCCAGTTACAGAGCCTGCTGGCGAAAAGTGCCGGAGCCAGTGCTTTTGACATCGTTATTTTGCTGGATAAAGCCGACAGTGCGCTGGAGCGCATCGTGGATAAAGCGTACTTTGCCCTGCACTGCACACCGGTTATCAACCTGTTCCCCAAATATGCGGAGCGGCAAAAGATTCAGGACAGCCAGGGCGAATACCACTTAGTTGTTGATAATGTTCGCCCACTGGATTACGAAATCTATGCGGTAAAAAATATCTATGGCTCACGTTCTGATCGCCGGGAAGAGCAGCTATTCCGCCCGTTCTGGCAATCATTCAGTGGTGACCACGGCAACTACGGCACTTACTTCTCCCTGCGCCGTGAACAGCGCGCGCTTTCAGAGCATGCTCTGCGTTATGGCACCCGTACCGGCTATGTCGGCTCTGAAGTGTTTGTTTCACTGGTAGATGAAAGCCATACGCCCTGGTCCGACAGCCTGAGCCACCTGACAGCAGAAGTGCTGTGCACCAGCCGGGATTTACCGCTGATGCTGCAACAAGATTTGGGTGAGTTTGTGATGCCGGATTCACTACCCGTTGCCGGTATCACTTTGCTGAAAGGCCCCACTCCGCCGCGCCCGGCTCTGGCCGAAGGGGTTGCCACCTGGCGGCTTATCAGCCACCTGCAAATGAACTACCTCAGCCTGATGGACAGCGAAAACGGTGAAGGGGCTGAAGCCCTGCGCCAGCTGCTCGGGCTGTATGGCAACCTTGCAGAAGTGCCCGTTGCCCGCCAGATAGATGGCCTGCGCCGTTGCCAGTTACGCCCGGTTCACCGCCGGGTACCGGAGCCTGGGCCGATTGTTTTTGCCCGTGGCATTGCCATTGACCTGCAAGTGGATGAACAGGATTTCTCTGGGTTCAGCCCCTGGTTGCTTGGCAGTGTGCTCGAGCGTGTGTTCTCCCGCCTGGTGGCAATCAACAGTTTTACGGAAGTGACACTGACCAGCCAGCAACGCGGTGAAATTGGCTGGTGGGGGCCACGTATGGGGAAACGGGCACTGATATGAGTGAAACCTCAACACCTGAAACCCGGTTACCGCCAATTACGCGGGTAACCCGCCTGGCGGAAAACTTCTGGCCAGCTGTTATGGCAGCGCCCTGGCGTTATGACCTGTTTCAATTACTGCGCCGGGTTGATGCCCAGGGCGGTGGCCGTTATCCCCTGGGGCGTGCGCCGTTACCCCGTTTTGATGTCTTACGGGTTGCCCAACAACCTTCGATGGCGTTTGCGCCCTCCACACTGGCAACGGTAAAAACACTCGACGGTACCGATTTACACGAAGTGTCGATTTTCAGCTTCGGGTTATTTGGCCCCAACGGCCCGTTACCAGTGCACATGACAGAATACGTGCGTGAACGTATCTATCACCACCAGGATGATTCCCTGAGTGCGTTCGCCGACTTGTTTCACCATCGCCTGAGCCTGTTGTTTTACCGTGCCTGGGCCGATGCGCAACCCACAGTTTCGCTGGACAGGCCGGATAACCGCCGTTTTGAAGACTACCTGGCCTGCCTTACTGGTATGGGGTTACCCGGGCAGCGCCACCGGGGAAGCCTGAGTGAACATGCCCGGTTTGGGCTGGCCGGACACCTGACTCGCAGTGGTCGTGATGCTGAAGGGCTGGAAAAAATGCTGCGCCACTATTTCCAGGTACCGGTACGGGTGCGTGGCAATATTCCGCACTGGATGCCGATAGACCCGCGGGACCAAACCCGGCTGGGTGGCCAGGGGCGGCGGGCACCGCGCCTGGGGGAATCGACCTTTGTGGGCATTGCCGTGCGCGATGTGCAGCATAAATTCCGCCTCGAAATTGGCCCACTTAGCTTGCAGGGCTACCAGCGTTTTCTGCCAGGTGGGCGAGAAGTAACTGAATTACGTGACTGGGTACGCCAGTACCTGGGAACGGATTATGCCTGGGATGTGCGCCTTACCCTAAAAGGTGCCGAGGCAACCGGTGCAACTCTTGGCGGCAACACCCGCCTGGGGTACAGCGCCTGGCTGGGCGAGAGCCCGAAAAAACCTGACCGCCATGATCTGGTGTTTATGCCGGAGCCAGAACACAGCTAACGCATGGGTTGGGTTTTACAACAATAACAACATTGTATTTCAGGCACCTGGTGCCAACCGTCAACAGGAATAATCATGTCAGAGATCAGCCGTGCCGTATTATTCGGCAAACTGGATACGCTGTTATTTACCGCGCTGGAGAGCGCAACCGCCTTTTGTAAGTTGCGCGGCAACCCCTACGTTGAGCTTGCACACTGGCTGCATCAGTTAATGCAGCAGCAGGACGGCGACTTACAACAGTTGGTTCGCCATTTCGGCCTCGACGAAGCAGCCCTGGCGCGTGACATTGTGGCTGCACTGGACAGCCTGCCCCGTGGCGCAACTGCGATTTCTGATTTGTCGGAACATGTGGACACAGCAGTTGAACGCGCCTGGGTATATGCCTCTCTCACTTTTGGTGCCGGGCGTATTCGCGGCGGGCATCTACTGATTGGCCTGTTGAAAACCTGGAACCTTGCCAATGTGTTGAAGGGAATTTCCGGCCAGTTTACCCGCCTGAACGCCGACCAGCTTATTGACCAGTTCGACACCATTTTTGCCAACAGCAAAGAAGCCCAGCAAATTGCCAGCGCACCACAAAGCGAACAGGCCGCGCCGGGCAGCCAGCAAAGCGCCCTGGCGCAATATGGCCAGAACCTCACAGAAAAAGCCCGTGATGGCAAAATCGACCCGGTAGTTGGCCGTGATGAAGAAATTCGCCAGATGGTGGATATTCTGATGCGTCGCCGCCAGAACAACCCACTGCTTACCGGTGAAGCTGGGGTGGGGAAAACAGCCGTTGTCGAAGGCCTGGCCTGCCGCATTGCACAAGGAGATGTCCCGGCACCTTTACAGGCGGTACAGCTCTGGCTGCTGGATATCGGTTTACTGCAGGCTGGTGCTGGCATGAAAGGCGAATTTGAAGCCCGCCTGCAAAGCCTGATTAACGAAGTCCAGTCAAGCCCGGAACCCATCATCCTGTTTATTGATGAAATTCACACCCTGATTGGTGCGGGTGGGCAGCAGGGAACTGGCGATGCCGCCAACCTGATGAAACCGGCGCTGGCTCGCGGCCAACTGCGCACCATTGGCGCCACCACCTGGGCCGAATACAAAAAATACATTGAGAAAGACCCGGCGCTTACCCGCCGTTTCCAGACTGTACAAGTGCACGAACCGGATGAAGAAAAAGCGCTGTTAATGCTGCGCAGCACGGTTTCCCCGCTGGAAAAACACCACCATGTATTACTGCTGGATGAAGCCGTGGCTGCCGCAGTGAAACTTTCTCACCGCTATATCCCGGCACGCCAGTTGCCCGATAAAGCCGTTGCCCTGCTGGATACCGCCTGTGCCCGTGTGGCAGTGAGCCAGAGTGCTCCACCGCCACAACTGGAAGACTGCCTGCATCGCCTGGAAGCCATTGAAGTGGCACTGGAGATTGCCCACCGTGAAGGGCGCATTGGCCTGGGTGACAGCACCAGGGTTACAACCCTGGAAGCAGATAAAGCCCGTGAAGAAGCCCTGCGTGAAACCCTGACTGCGCGTTGGGAGCAGGAGCGCACGCTGGTGGACGATATTATTGCGTTACGTGCCGAGCGCCACGCGTTGCCAGAAACACCCGAGGCCGATGATGACCGGGCATCAACCATTAATCAGCAACTCAGCGAGCGCCAGCAACAACTGCGCGAATTACAGGGCGATGCCCCGTTACTGTTTGCCGCTGTAGATGCCAATGTGGTTGCCGCTGTTGTCTCCGACTGGACAGGCATCCCGCTGGGGCGCATGGTGAAAAACGAAATCGATGCCGTGCTGCAACTGGCCGATACACTCAACCAGCGTGTGATTGGCCAGCGCCATGGCCTGGAAATGATTGCCCGCCGGGTGCGAACCACGCGAGCCCGCCTGGACGACCCGAACAAACCTGTTGGTGTCTTTATGCTGTGTGGCCCATCGGGTGTTGGGAAAACCGAGACCGCGCTGGCACTGGCGGAATCTTTATACGGCGGTGAGCAGAACATCATTACCATCAATATGAGTGAGTTCCAGGAAGCCCACACCGTTTCCACCCTGAAAGGCGCACCTCCGGGATATGTTGGTTATGGTGAAGGTGGTGTACTGACAGAAGCTGTACGCCGCCGCCCTTACAGTGTGGTATTACTGGACGAAATTGAAAAAGCGCACCCGGATGTACACGAAATTTTCTTCCAGGTATTTGATAAAGGGTGGATGGAAGATGGTGAAGGGCGGCATATTGATTTCCGCAACACCATTATTATTCTGACCTCTAACGTGGGGACGGATTTAATCAGCGCCATGTGTGCTGACCCGGATCTGATGCCAGACCCCGAAGCCCTGAGCGGTGCGCTGCGCCAGCCATTACTGCAAGTTTTCCCACCTGCTTTACTGGGGCGCTTACTGGTCGTACCTTATTATCCGCTCAGTGATACTATGCTGGCGGAAATTGTCCGTCTGCAATTACACCGTATTCAGCGCCGCCTGGAAGAAAACCATGGCATTATTTCAGACGTGGACGATAGCGTTATCACCCAAATCGTTCAACGCTGTACGGAAGTTGAGTCTGGCGGGCGCATGGTTGATGCCATTCTCACTAACACGCTACTGCCGCAAATGAGTACCCTTTTACTGAGTGCCAGTGCGCGGGATGAACAATTCCGGCGGTTGCGTATCATGGTTGAACAGGGCGAATTTCAGTGTCAGTTTGAGGCGTAACGCCATTACCACAGGAAGCGAGTTTTCCCATTATGTCGGAATACGAAAACAATCGGACCGTATCTAACGCACTCCCCGTTGGATACCGTTTCAATGAGTTTGAAATTAAGGAAGTCATTGGTGGTGGCGGGTTTGGCATTGTCTATCGCGCCTGGGATCATCAACTGGAACGCACTATCGCCATTAAAGAGTTCATGCCATCGTCGCTGGCGGTGCGCAACGACGATATGCGCCTGGTACTGCGTAGCGAACGCTTCGGCAAAGCTTTTACTGCCGGGCTGAACAGCTTTATTCAGGAAGCGCGCCTGCTGGCTCGCTTTAACCACCCGAACCTGCTGCATGTGCTGCGCTTCTGGGTGCATAACGATACGGCGTATATGGGCACCGCGTTTTACAGCGGCACGACATTATCTCGCCTGCGCGAACAGCACCCGGAACGTATCGATGAAACTTGGATCCGCCGCATGCTGCCCATGCTGCTGGGCGCGGTGAAAACCATCCATCAGGAAGGTTACCTGCACCGGGATATTTCCCTGGATAACATCCAGATTCAGGATAACGGTTTGCCAGTATTGCTGGATTTCGGCTCTGCCCGGCGCAGTATCGGCAATATTTCCGATGAAACTGAAACCATGTTGCGCCCTGGGTTTGCGCCTATCGAACAGTACACCGATGACAACGACAGCGAACAGGGCCCGTGGACGGATATCTACGCCCTGGGTGCCGTGTTGCATACTCTGGTTGTGGGCGCACCGCCGCCAGTCAGTGTGGTGCGTAGCATTGAAGATAACTACCAGCCACTGATGAAACGCCGCCCGCAAGGCTTCTCACCGGCGTTACTGAATGCGATTGACCAGGCGCTGGCACTGAAAATGGAAGACCGGCCACAATCCATTGATGCCTTTGCCGCGCTGGTGGAAACCCCGGTAGCCGGTATTGATGATGTCGCACAGGTTAACCGCCCAGGTACCATGTTGGTGCCGGTGGAAACCGAAGAAGAAACCCCGAAACCTGCCGGGCTGAAACGCTTTATGATGCCGGGCCTGGTTGCTGCGGGTGTTCTGGTTGGGGTTGCGCTGGGTGGTGTGTTATTCCATGGTGGCGGTTCTGAATCAGTGCCAACCGCCAGCGAAGCACCAGCACCGGCCACCCCGGCAAATACTGCCAGTAATACGGCGGTTGCGGCTAACACATCGTCTGCGCCAGCAGCGGTTACTACGCCGGTTGCGACTAATGCAGAGCCTGTTGCCCTGGTTTATGTGCGGATGCGCGAAGGCGACCAGTTGACGCTGAATGGCAAGCAACAAGCGGTTGTTCCTGCCAGCAATGGTTTTGCTTCACTGCAACTGCCTGCCGGGCAGTACGAACTAAGAGTGACTGGCCACGGTGATGCACGTAATGAAAACATTACCGTCGACCGCCCCGGCACCTGGTTTATCAACCCGCAATCCTGAGTACCTGAAACGGGCAGTCAGTTAACTGCCCGCCTGATTCTTACCAGTAAATTTACCGGGCTTATCTTATTGCCCGGTTTTGCTGTGTTTAACACACCTTTACTCCAATAATTTTTATTGCAGGCTCCGCAAGAGCGGCCACGCCTGCAATTTGTGAAATCTAAAGAGTATGTCCTCTTATTCGCCAGTAGGCAGCGGTGACACCAACAGGTGTGCCGCTGTGTTCTCTGTTGCAAACAACACATCCTGGGAATGAATTTATGTTGAACCGAATTACCGTCCAGCTCCCGGTTGAAGGGCTGTTATTCTGGAAACTTTCCGGGCGTGAAGCGTTATCGGAATCCTTTGCGCTGACAGTGACTGTGCTGGGCACAGATGCCCGTATCGACCGTAGCAGCTTGTTGGGAAAAGCCATTACCGTCACCATTCCAACGGAAAATCTGCTTACCTCCCGTTATATCAACGGCAAAATTACCCGAGTAGGTGTGAGCGCGACAGAAATCAGTGGCACCCGTTATGCGGTGTACGCGCTGACAGTGGAACCCGATTTGTGGCCAATGAAACGCGACCACAACCTGCGTATTTTCCAGAACCAGACCGTACCGCAGATTGTGAAAACCCTGCTGGGCGAATATCAGGTCAACATTGAAGATAAACTTACCGGCAGCTACCGGGTGTGGGAATACTGCGTTCAGTACCAGGAAAGCAGTTTCGCGTTTATCAGCCGCCTGATGGAGCTGGAAGGTATCAGCTACCACTTCCGCCACGAGGCAGACAAACACACGATGGTGCTGACAGATGCGGTAGAGCAGCATGTGCCGTTCACCGGGTATGAAAGCATTCCGTACCATGTAACGGGCTCTGGCGGCAGTACCGATGAAGAAGGTATTAGCCAGTGGGCGCTGGAAGACAGCGTGACGCCGGGTATTTACAGCCTGGACGATTACGACTTCCGCAAACCCAACGCCTGGCTTTACCAGGCGCGGCAGAACCCGGTTTCACCTTCGCCGGGCAGCATAGACGTTTACGACTGGCCAGGGCGCTTTGTGGAACACGGGCACGGTGAATTTTACGCCCGTATCCGCCAGGAGCGCTGGCAAGTAGAACACCAAAAGGTTTATGGCACTGGCACAGCAATCGGGATTGCACCGGGTTATACCTTTACTCTGCTTAATGCGCCGTTCTTCAGCGATAACGGCGAATACCTGACCATTAGCGCAGATTACATGTATGAAGAAAACCGCTATGCCAGCGGCAGTGACAGCGACACCATTCACCGTACTGATTTTACCGTGATCCCGTCTTCTATTCCGTTCCGCCCGGCATTCAGCGCCCAGTGGCCACGAACTGGTGGGCCGCAGACGGCAAAAGTGGTGGGGCCGTCCGGGGAATCCATCTGGACTGATAAATACGGCCGGGTAAAAGTGAAATTCCACTGGGACCGCCTGGCAAAAGGCGATGACACCAGCTCCTGCTGGGTGCGTGTTTCCAGCGCCTGGGCAGGCCAGGGTTACGGTGGCGTACAAATTCCCCGCGTGGGCGATGAAGTGGTGGTGGACTTTATTAACGGCGACCCGGATCGCCCCATCATTACCGGCCGTGTGTATAACGATGCCAGTATGCCACCCTGGGCACTGCCTGCTGCTGCAACGCAAATGGGCTTCCTGAGCCGTTCCAAAGACGGCACCGCCAGTACCGCTAACGCCCTGCGTTTTGAAGATAAAGCCGGTTCAGAACAGGTGTGGCTCCACGCTGAACGCAACCTGGACGTGGATGTGGAAAACGATGAAAACCATAACATCGATAAAAACCACACCCATTTTGTAGGTGAAAATGAAGTGCAGCGCGTGGTTAAAGACCAGACTGTGGGTGTGAAGGGAGAAGTGAAAACCATCACCGGCGGCAATATGATGGAAGAAGTGGTTAATAACTACATTCTGACCACCGGAGAGGGTATTCGCCTGGCATGTGGTAATAGCGCCATTGAGCTTGCTAAAGACGGCTCGGTAACGATTATTGGCACCAAATTGAATATCACTGTAAGCGGCCAGGGAGATATTAATGCGCAGCCATTAAATCTGAACTCAGGTAATGGCTCTAATACCTCAGCACCGGGTAAAGATTTTAAATCCGTCATCCAGCAAGATCTCGACAGTTTCTTTGTTTTTAATGCCAACGAAGAATAGCCAGCGCCGACAATGTGCCTGAATCGCCCGGGAACGGGCGATGCTTAATACCACAGGGCAGCACGTTTATTTTATTCATCGACACGGGGTGGGGGGAGTGGCTATACCACTGCCTGTGGCCCGGCTTTAGTCGCCAGCAACCGTTAAGACCGTACTATGAAGAAATCTACGCGTAGTGAGCAATCCACCGAAGCCTTTACCTTCAGCGTCTCCCGCAGCGCCGCCAGTATTGACGACAAGCTGCACGATGTTGCGGCCAGTATGATTCGCGAACTGGAAGAAAGCCTGGCTGATTTCAGGCTGAACTCTTTTGAAATCATTGATGTAGATGGCATCCCTGCCGCCGAATTGTTCTACGAATTTAAAAGCGACAACACACCCGTTCACCAAAAACAGACCGTTTTATTGCTGGATGACCCGGTTATGGGCAAAAAGAAGGTTTGTTATATCGGCACCTGCGTGGGCGATTACAGCGAAAGCGATATCGAGCAGTACCGCAAAATGATTCGCGGAATTCGTTTTCAGCATGGGAAGTGAATGTTTTTTATTTAATTAAGACAACAATACTTATTAAATATTTTGAGGGCTTTATGGCAAGGATAAATTCACCTGTTGGCGAAAATCAGCGTAATTTATATGGTGATGTTCGCACAATTCAAACCTTATTGAATAAAAATAGTGTTATTACAAGACCAGGTCATTTATTAGCAGAAGATGGAAAGATTGGCCCAAATACCATAGCCAGAATTCGGTTGTTTCAGGAAAAAGTGGTGCGGATGCGTAACCCGGATGGCGTGATTGACCCGAACGGCGTCACCATGCGTAACCTGACCCTGCATGCCAATTTCCATACCACTGTTAATCGCACAACAAGGGTACCTGGCATTACTCAGGAACAGTTTGTTCAGGCCGCTGCAACTTTAGGCTGTGAAGTGGCTGCCATCAAAGCGGTGGTGTACACCGAGTCTCCCCGTGGGGCATTTGATGAAAAAGGCCGCCCGTCAATTTTATATGAACGCCATTACTTCCATAAGTTAACTGGCGGAAAGTATGACAGTAATCCGGTGCTGTCTAACCCTACAGCAGGTGGATATGGAAAATACAGTGCTCAGTATGGCAAGCTTGAAGAAGCCATGAAACTCGATAAAAATGCTGCACTCCGGTCGGCATCCTGGGGCGCTTTTCAAATTATGGGTAACAACTTCAAGGAAGCTGGCTTTTCTTCGGTTGATGATTTTGTGAAAGCGATGGGAACACTCCAGGGGCAATTGGATGCCTTTGTCAGATTTATCGCGAATAACGCACATCGTAAAAATGCCCTGATTAATAAAAACTGGGCTTCATTTGCTTATAATTATAATGGGCCTGCGTATCGTAAAAATAATTATGATAATAAACTGGCTCATAACTACCAAAAGGCGTTATCTGAATGAATCAAACACGCATAAGTGCATGTGCCTTAGCGCTGTCACTACTTTTCCCTGTTTCTGCTTTAGCGGGCGTGACACTCAAAGCAATAAATACCCACAGCTATGAAAAAAGCCTTTATGAGGCTGCAGCAAAACAGCAGATTGAAAATGGTGCACCGGTTGATAAACAGGCTTTCTCAGTAAAAAGTGATGATAAAGTTCTGGGGAATATTCTTGCAGGCCAGGGTTTTAATGCTAATGACGACAATGTTTGTTTTGTTTCATGGGCAGCCCCGGACGGAAAAATTCAGAATCTGGTGCCAACCATTGGTTTCGATAACTGGGAAGCCGAGGTTTGTGGCGGAACCCGTGCTGTGGGCGTGCTGGCTGATGATAAAGACAGTATCAAGCTTGCTGTTATTTATGATGCACAATCGCCCAACGCCAGTGCAGTTGAATCCGTTATCTTCTCGGTCAATACAGCAACCGGCGCTTTCACTACAGACAATGCCCTGACAGCAAAACTGGGTTCGCAGGGTGCGGCCACGCTCCAGGCACTGAAAACCCTTTACCGCGCTTCACATTAACACCGCCGCCGGGCCGGTTACTGCGCGCCCGGCGCAACAGATAATGCCATTCCAGAGACCCCTATGAATTACACCTTTAACGAAGGGCAGATAGCCCTGTTCCCCGGACAGTATGATCCGCGGAATTCGTTTTCAGCATGGGAAGCGATGATAGGCTCTAAGTATCAAGGTCTATGTTTCAATACTGTATAATTAACATTGATTTCCATTTTTTGTGCATTTTGATGTTTCGGGGATTTTATGAAAAAATTTTTGGCTTGTATTATTGGGATGGTTACTTTTCCTGTTATGGCGTCTGATATTTCGGCGGGGATATATGACAGTCTCCTCATTGCAAAGAGTAAGTCTGGTGATATATCCGGTTATTATCAGGAATCAATAGGAAGAGACAGTGATCCTACTTGCTCATTTTATTTTTATGGGCATGATAATCAGCGTGGAACAATCCTGATTAATTCATGGTCATCAGTACAAAAAAGTGGTTATATTAAATCGTCTGATACGGGGGTAGTATTGAAAATCCCCGGAGGTACGGAGCATGATGGTTGCATCAATGTTATAGGGCCGCAAATTAATACTGGAATTAATTTAAAGAAAATAAAATCAACAAACTGGCAGTCGCTTGCTACCGCAATAAAAGAAAAAGTCTATATTTATTCTTTGCCGAATCGTGAGGCAAGGAGAAAAGGTTGGATTGTTCAACAAGATGTTGCGGGTGTCGTGGAACAGAAAGGTGATTTTACAAATATTCAATATGTTGCTGAGAGTGGAAAGGTAACAGAAGGTTGGGTTATAACTAGTGATATTGAAATTGTATTACCTACAGGTAGTTTGAATAATTAATGATATTATAGATGGTGAATCAATATGGACTGTATAAAAATAAGTCATCCTGTTGGTATTGGTGAGGCAAATAAAAGGTCGGATGTTATTACTGTACAGAAGCTATTAAATGATGTTTATAGAAAACATCCACTCCTTATTGTTGATGGTGTCGTTGGCCCTAAAACTGTTCAGAGAATTAAAGATTTTCAATTACATCATGTTGGGTTAAGGCAACCTGATGGTATTGTTGATGTGAATGGAAAAACAATCAGGGCGCTACACTTTAAAAAGAGCAATTATACTGCTTCTAATAAGATTCACCTTAAAGAAAATGCTACCGAACAGGAACTTTTCATAGAGGCTGCTCACATTTTAGGGTGTGAAGCTGCTGCTGTTAAAGCTGTTGCAAGTACGGAAACAAAATCTTCCGCATTTTTTGCTTCAGGTAAGCCTGCGATTCTTTTTGAGCGACATGTTTTTTCCAGATTGACTGGTTCTATTTATGATGACAAACATCCAGATCTGTCATCGACTACTCCGTATAAAACAAAAGGGCATGGGCCTGATTATTATGGAGGGCATGCGGAACAATATTCTAAACTAGACAGGGCGAGGATGTTAAATGATGTCGCTGCACTAGAATCAGCGTCATGGGGAGAATTCCAGATCATGGGTGAGAATTTTTCCGCATGTGGTTTTTCTTCTGTATATGCATTTGTTAACGCGATGAATACTATTCAGGGGCAATTTTCAGCATTTGTTAACCTTATAAAATCTGACCATGTCTTGCTCAATGCATTAAAGAATAAAACTTGGGTGACTTTTGCAAGAAGATATAATGGCAAGAATTTCACCATTAACCATTATGATGCCAAAATGGCAAATTATTATCACCAGTATTCATCTTAAAAACCCTTTTCATATTAACACCGCCGCCGGGCCGGTTACTGCGCGCCCGGCGCAACAGATAATGCCATTCCAGAGACCCCTATGAATTACACCTTTAACGAAGGGCAGATAGCCCTGTTCCCCGGACAGTGGGCGGATGCCTCAACACATATCCTGCGAGATACTGACAGCGGGCTTTCTGTGGTGATCACCCGCGGGCCGGTGCCAGAAGACAGCGACTTCGAGAAAGAATTTCACCGCCAGTGGGATGGCATGCGCCCGCAAATGACTTCCCTGCAACAGGGCGAATTCACCCGGGTGAGCGTAGGGCCGGACAACCTGACCCGCGGTGTGGAAGTGGAAAGCCACTTTGCGCGTAACGGCGTGGATTTGTGGCAAAAACAACTGGCAGTGCCGGTGGCGGATAAACCCCAAATGCTGCTGTTTACCTTTTCAGCCCTGCGGGCGTTCAGCGAACAGGATGAACAACACTGGAGCCAGTTAAAAGCCAGCATTACGTTTAACCCTACGGAGCAGGACGCCTGAAATGAGTGACAACCACGCGGCCCGCCTGGGCGATAAAATTATTCATACCACACTGCTGGCTGACATCATCAGTACCGTGGCTGAAGTAGGCACTTATGCGCTGATGGGCGCGGTTGTTGGGGCTGCTGTTACGGCGGCGGCACCGCTGCTCGGTGGTGGTGCGTTGAGTGCGGCAGTGGCCAGCGTGGGGGCGGCGGCGTCGGGTGCAGCAGGTGCTGGCGCGGTGGGGTGTGTGTTATCCGGCGTGATGGGTGGGGTATTGGCGAGTGTAACCGGTCTGGCCGATGAAATCAGTTCATCCGCCACCGCACTGGGCAACCTGATCTCACCGCCATCCCCGGCCGGGAAAATCAGCTCTGGCTCCAGTAATGTGAATATCAATGGCAAACCGGCGGCCCGGGCTGCGGGCCACGCCACTGAACCGGCGAAGAAGGAAGAGTCGGATTCGGGTATCAGCTTCCTTGATATGGCGGCGGGTGTGTTGGGTTTTGCCAGCTCAGTGGCAGAGAATATGTGGCAGCCCACGGTGGCAGGCGCGGATGCCAACACCGAGTCTTTACCCCTGGACACCATTAATTGTGAAAAACACTCCCCGCAGGAGTACCTGGCGGAAGGTTCCAGCAACGTGTTCATCAACGGGCAGCCAGCCGTGCGGGCTAATGATCGCACAACCTGTGACGCCACCATCTCCACCAGTGTGTCGCCCGATGTCACCATCGGCGGCGGCACACTGACAGTACGCCCGATCCACAGCGGTAAATTACCGGGTTTTGACCTGGCCGTAATGGGCATAATGCTGCTGATGGGGCGCCCCAGCAAAATACTGCGTAACCTGCCTTGTATTGTGATGTCTGGTGTGTCGGGGATGGGTGTCAGTATGCTCACCAGCGCGGTCATGGCGGTAATTAACCCGGTCCATGCCGCCAGCGGCGTAAAAGTACTGAATGACGACAACGAACTGGATGTCGCGCTGCCGGGGCGTTTCCCGTTCCGCATGCAGCGCGCCTACAACAGCCTGAACACCCGCGACGGCCTGTTCGGCACCGGCTGGAGCACCGCCTTCGACAGTTACCTGCATGTCGACGGTGACCAGGCCACCTGGTATGAAGACACCGGGCGCGAATTGCAGTTCACCCTGCCAAAACCGGACAGCATGCTGCTGAGCCCGGCCGAAGGGATCCTGGTGCGCCGCAATGAACACGGCGATGTGGTGATTGGCGACCAGGACAGCAGCCAGTGGCGGCTGTTCAAACCGACCCGGGAGAACCCGTCGCACCTGAAACTGGCCATGTTGTGTGATGATTACGGCAACAGTCTGGAAATGAGCTACGACGAACAGGGCCGCCTGGTGCGCATTCATGATGCCGCTGGCGCGGTGGACGTCACACTGGCTTACACACACCCGGATTTCCCGCAGCGTGTCACCGCCCTGAGCCATTTCGACGGCAACCAGCACTGGCCCCTGATGCAGTGGGGCTATGACAGCCGCGGCCTGCTGGCTTCTGCCACCGATGCCAGCGGCGTCACTCGCCGTGAATACCGTTACAACGATGACCGGTTAATGGTGTGGCACCGCCTGCCCGGCGGGCTGGAAAGTGAATACCGCTGGGAAAAACAAGACCACTGGCGCGTGGTGGAAAACCGCACCAGTACCGGGGAACACAGCAAAATCGAATACGACCTGGTGGCGCGTATCACTACCGTCACCCGGGAAAACGGTGCCGTTCGCCGCCACCACTGGAATGCCAGCCAAATGGTCACCCGCCTGGAAGATGAACGCGGTGAAAACTGGCTGTTTGAGTGGGATGAGAACGACCAGCTGCTCAGCGAAACTGACCCGCTGGGCAACACCTGGAAATATGTGTACGACATCAACGGCAACCAGGTCCGCGTGACTGACCCGCAAGGTAACGTGCAGTCCACCGAATGGCTGGCACACCGTGCCCTGCCGGTTCAGGTGACGGACCCGGAAGGCAACAGCACCCACTACACCTATGACGCACACCACGGCCTGAAAAGCATCACCGACGCACAGGGTGGCACTACCACCGTGCAGCGCGATGAATACGGCCTGGTTATCAGTGAGACGGACCCAAAAGGCGGCCGCCGCCATACCGATTATAACCGTGCCGGGCTGGTAAGCGCGGCAACTGACTGCTCCGGGCGCACCACCCGTTACCGTTACCACCCGCTGGGCTGGCTGCTGGAAGAAACCGCGGCAGACGGCACGGTGACCGGCTACCAGTACGATGCAGCAGGGCGCCCCACCGGGCTGACCCGGCCAGAAGGCTGGCAGGAGAGCCTGAAATGGAGTACTCGCGGCCTGCCGGAATGGCACCAGACAGCAGACGGGCGGCGCCACGGTTTCCGCTACGATAACGCCGGGCGGCTGACAGCCACGCAGGACCCGGAAGGGAACACTGTTCAGCGCGAATACGATGCCCGCAGCCGCCTGTTGGCTCTGCGCAATGAAAACGGCGAGGCATACCGCTTCACCTGGGGCGATGACAACCTGCTGCTGGCAGAAACCGGGCTGGACGGAGTGTCCACCCGCTATGAATACGATCCCTGCGGGCGCACACTCCGGCGCACCTTCGCGGCAGGCCATGCCGACGCCATCATCCTCGGCTTCCATTATGATGAACGGGGCCTGCTGACGGCCCGCACCAGCCCGGATGCACGCACCCGCTACCAGTGGTCAAAACGCGGCCAGATGGTGTCTGTTTCCCGCCACCCGGCACTGGGTGATGGCGCTTACAGCGATGCGGCCGAACAGGTGCTGCACTTCGGCTATAACGCGCTGGGGCAACTGGTGAGTGAAGACGGCGACAACGCCACCCTCGCCTGGGAATACGATGAACTGGGCAACCGCACGCAGACCACGCTGCCGGACGGGCGGCAGTTAAAACAGTTCTACTACGGCAGCGGGCACCTGCTGAGCATTGCGCTGGACAGCCTGCCGGTCACGGACTTCACCCGGGACGTGCTGCACCGTGAAACCAGCCGTACCCAGGGCGTGCTGGGCAGCCACACCCGTTACGATGCGCTGGGCCGCCTGCAGGCCCGTGATGTGTTCAGCGGTCACCCGCAACGCCCGGGGGACATGCACTGGCGGCAGCGCTGGGAATACGATTTCCGCAATAACCTGGTGCGTGAAGAGCGCAACCGCGACCCGTTCGATGCCAGCCGCTGGTCCTACGACAGCACGGGCAAACTGCAGCAGCAGGAAGACAGCCGCAGTGGCACAGTGAACTGGCCGCAGGACGGCGCGGGCAACCCGCTGGCACAGAGTGGCGGCCGTGTACTGCACAACCGGGTGACGGAACTGAACGGTATTCGCTGGCGTTACGACATACACGGGCGCACGGTGGAGAAAATCAGCGGCCAGCAGCGCTGGCGCTACCGTTACGACACGGAACACCGTCTGACAGACGTAGTGAGCGAAACCCGGCACCGCCCGGCGGTGCATGTGAGCTTCCAGTACGACCCGCTGGGCAGGCGCATCAGCAAAACGCGCTGGCAGGTGCGGGAAGACGGCAGCGAAAGCACCCGGGTGACGACACGGTTTGTGTGGGAAGGGCTGCGCCTGCTGCAGGAAGTACACGGCGACATCCCGCTGACCTATGTGTATGCAGACCAGGGGAGCTATGAACCACTGGCGCGTATCGACGGCATCACTGACCCGGAAATATACTGGTTCCACTGCCAGCCCAACGGCACGCCGGAGCGGCTGACGGACAACGAAGGGCGGGTGCGCTGGGAAGGGCTGACGGGAGCCTGGGGCAAACTGTTACGCGAAGCGCCGGTCCATGCGGCAGGCTTTGCGCAGAACCTGCGGATGCAAGGGCAGTACCTGGACAGAGAGACCGGTTTGCATTATAACCTGTTCAGGTATTACGACCCGGACAGTGGGCGGTTTACACAGCAGGACCCGATAGGGCTGGCAGGTGGGCTGAACCTGTACCAGTATGCGCCAAATGCGCAGGGCTGGGTGGATCCGCTTGGATGGATGAGTTGTAGTAGTGATGCAACTGCATTACGAAGTAATATGCAAGCAGCAGGGAAAAGGACTCCTAGCTTTAAAAATTCAGCACATCATATTGTTATGTCAAACTCAAAAGACCCAAGAATGGTCTTTCTTCGTAATAAAATGGATGAACTTGGGATTAAAGTTAACTCAGCAGATAACGGGGTTTATTTGCCTACAAACTCGACAGTTAAAAATAATGCTGATACAACTGCAATAGCTCATTCTAGAGTTCATACTAACACTTATAAACAGAACGTATATGACAGACTTAAAGATATAAATAATAAATCTGACTTTGAGTCTGAGCTTGGTAGTATTGCTAGTGAGTTGTCAGGTGGGATATTTGAATTTTAATTGACTGAGGTGAACATGAATAATGAAGTTGAAAATATCAAGAATTTATTTTTATTATTGAAGATGAAAGGGGTGGGATATTTTAGTAAGGATTTAATAACTATTTTGTCCGAGTGTGATAATCCTATTATTACAAAAGGTCCATACATAAATGTCAGACCGTTTGAAATCGAAAGATCAGGCTTTAAAGTAGGTAAGGTGTTGAAGAAAGAACCAGCCAAGATTAAAAACATATACAAATATTATATTGATAAATTTGACCGTGTTAGGTTAATAGAAATTCTTGATGGAAATTTAGGGGATAAAGAAATTTACATATACAACCCTAATGAAATAGTCAGTTTTTTCTTTGATGCAGCAGGTGATATTCGAAATGTAAGAAAGTCATTTGTAGATGGTTGTGTGTTTATCAAAGAGATAAATTATGGTAAGTTTGGTTTTTCCATTTCAGATTATAAATATGAGAATGACTTGGTTGTCTCTATCAATGTTTTTGAAAAAGAGCACCAAGATGTGAAGGGGGCAACTTATAATGTTGAGTTTAAATATAATAACAGAGATTTGACATCAATTGTAAATATTTTCCCTAATGGATATGAGGAGCAAAGGTACCCATAAACTATAACTTGGGGAGGTATTCTCGAGCTATCCGGAATTATTGGGATGCAATCAATATTTGATAGAGTTCTGTTGTGATAGAAAATCATTAATTACTGATGAATACACACGTAAAACTTGAATTTACAGGCAAAGTGAAATCCTGTGCAATGGAGTTATTGGATTGTGTTTTTACCAGACTTGGTTTTGCATCATTTACGGGACGGTTGTGCCATCGTAACTAACTTGGCAGGGCATCCCGGCAGAGTGGAGAACGAAACTGGCACAGCATGAGCATATTGTGTCGCTTGCTGACGGGTTGTTTCAGCTGTCTTCCCATTCTGATGCGTAATAATGGCTGCCTGCGTACCCAGGCGTGACTGTTATCTCGCCCTTTCCTGCTTTCTAACCTGCACAATAATACAACCATCTTTTTAATACTGCGGACATTCAATGCGTATACTCAGGGTCCTGAAAAAAGGTATTTTCTCCACGTTCAGTTACGAAGGGAGGGATACCCGGTTTGAATAGGGTGTCGTGTTCATTTTTCAGTGCCTGTGGTACTTCGGCTGGCTGAGGTTTTCCTCTGCGGAGGATACCAGCATTATTCTGTTACTGTGCTTTATCCTGCCGTTACTGGCCTCCGCGGTTCGCAGAATAAATGACGCCGGTTATTCGCGGTTTGTGATTATTCTGTTGGTGTTTTTCCCTTATATCCTTTTTCCCTTTCTGTTGTTGCCTGCCTCAGTGAATAGCAGTCAGTAAACTCCTGTAACCTTTCAGGTATTACGACCCGGACAGAGGGCGCACCACCCGTTACCGTTACCACCCGCTGGGCTGGCAAGAGAGCCTGAAATGGAGTACTCGCGGCCTGCCGGAATGGCACCAGACAGCAGACGGGCGGCGCCACGGTTTCCGCTACGATAACGCCGGGCGGCTGACAGCCATGCAGGACCCGGAAGGGAACACTGTTCAGCGCGAATACGATGCCCGCAGCCGCCTGGTGGCTCTGCGCAATGAAAACGGCGAGGCATACCGCTTCACCTGGGGCGATGACAACCTGCTGCTGGCAGAAACCGGGCTGGACGGTGTGTCCACCCGCTATGAATACGATGCCTGCGGGCGCACACTCCGGCGCACTTTCGCCGCAGGCCATGCCGACGCCATCATCCACGGCTTCCATTATGATGAACGGGGCCTGCTGACGGCCCGCACCAGCCCGGATGCGCGCACCCGCTACCAGTGGTCAAAACGCGGCCAGATGGTGTCTGTTTCCCGCCACCCGGCTCTGGGTGACGGCGCTTACAGCGATGCATCCGAACAGGTGCTGCACTTCGGCTATAACGCGCTGGGGCAACTGGTGAGTGAAGACGGCGACAACGCCACCCTCGCCTGGGAATACGATGAGCTGGGCAACCGCACGCAGACCACGCTGCCGGACGGGCGGCAGTTAAAACAGTTCTATTACGGCAGCGGGCACCTGCTGAGCATTGCGCTGGACAGCCTGCCGGTTACGGACTTCACCCGGGACGTGCTGCACCGTGAAACCAGCCGTACCCAGGGCGTGCTGGGCAGCCACACCCGCTACGATGCGCTGGGCCGCCTGCAGGCCCGTGATGTGTTCAGCGGTCACCCGCAACGCCCGGGGGACATGCACTGGCGGCAGCGCTGGGAATACGATTTCCGCAATAACCTGGTGCGTGAAGAGCGCAACCGCGACCCGTTCGATGCCAGCCGCTGGTCCTACGACAGCACGGGCAAACTGCAGCAGCAGGAAGACAGCCGCAGTGGCACAGTGAACTGGCCGCAGGACGGCGCGGGCAACCCGCTGGCACAGAGTGGCGGCCGTGTACTGCACAACCGGGTGACGGAACTGAACGGTATTCGCTGGCGTTACGACATACACGGGCGCACGGTGGAGAAAATCAGCGGCCAGCAGCGCTGGCGCTACCGTTACGACACGGAACACCGTCTGACAGACGTAGTGAGCGAAACCCGGCACCGCCCGGCGGTGCATGTGAGCTTCCAGTACGACCCGCTGGGCAGGCGCATCAGCAAAACGCGCTGGCAGGTGCGGGAAGACGGCAGCGAAAGCACCCGGGTGACGACACGGTTTGTGTGGGAAGGACTGCGCCTGCTGCAGGAAGTGCACGGCGACATCCCACTGACCTATGTGTATGCAGACCAGGGGAGCTATGAACCGCTGGCGCGTATCGATGGCATCACCGACCCGGAAATATACTGGTTCCACTGCCAGCCCAACGGCACGCCGGAGCGGCTGACGGACAACGAAGGGCGCGTACGCTGGGAAGGGCTGACGGGAGCCTGGGGCAAACTGTTACGCGAAGCGCCGGTCCATGCGGGAGGCTTTGCGCAGAACCTGCGGATGCAGGGGCAGTACCTGGACAGAGACAAATGTGTCGGGAACACATTTGAACAGCGCGTAAGTGCTGGCCCGAAGGGCGAGCCGCAGGGAAGCGGCGAGTAAAACAGGTTTGCATTATAACCTGTTCAGGTATTACGACCCGGACAGCGGGCGGTTCACGCAGCAGGACCCGCCAGGGCTGGCAGGTGGGCTGAACCTGTACCAGTATGCGCCAAATGCGCAGGGCTGGGTGGATCCGTTGGGTTTGAGTTGTGGAACAACGAAGGTATACCGTTCCATGAGTCATGAGGATTATGCTCACTTGCTAAAAACTGGGAAGTTACGGGCGGCATCAGAAACATTTATTTCACCAAGGAAAGCTTTTTCTGAAAGTTATGAAGGGGTTTTAGTTAAATTTAATCTTAAAAAAGATGCGTTTAATGAGTTGAAATCAATAGGGGTTAAAGATACCTCTGAATTGACGGGAGTGACTTATCCAGATATGCCTGGTGTCAGTAAAGGGTGGAAGGATAATAATGCTTTCTTTAAGGCTGAAGGTGAACAAATAAATGTAGGCCTTGGGCGAGGGAAAGCATTGGATATATTTAATTCAGGGTATTGATAGTTTTGAAAGGTTAAATTGATATGGTTGAAGAAAAGCTTGAGTTATTTAGGTCGTTAATGAGAGGAAGTATTTCGTATGACTCTTTTATTGAAGAGTATGAGGCAAACTATGGTTTTTTGGATATTTGTAAGGAGTTGGATTCCGCTAAAGCAGAAAAGGATGCCAAAGCCATAGATGTTTATCTCTATTTGGGGGCTTTGATTCAATATGAGTATGGCTGCATGGACATATTAAATGAATTATTGTTATCTGATTGGCACAATAAGCATGAGGATTTAGTGAGGATCATAGAAAGCAAAAAAAACAAAAGCAGTGTGGATTATTTATACAATGCGATTTTTATGAATCTTGAATATATGGATTATGATGATGATTATGTCTTTGCTACAAAGTGTGTGAGAGCGCTATCTAAAATTGGCGGTGATGCTGCAATGAATAAGCTGAAGCTTTTATGTGCCTCAGAAAACAATATAATAAAAGATAGAGCCATGAAAGAAATAAAAAATAACAAAAAATAATAGTTACTATAAAAATATTATTAAATCACTTATTGTGGTTGAGTTATATAATGCTTTCTCTTGTTGCTATTTTTTCTTACCCTCACCTGTTTTATCTGGATAAATATAAAGCAGGTAAGGCTGTTTTCGAACTTGAAATCAACTCGCTATTCACTTGACGATTTCTGTAGAAAATGGTTGGTAGATGTAGCTTTTTTCAATTGGCAATAGAGCTAAAGCAGTTTCATATTTTCCGGTAGTAAGTAGGTTGTGTATTTCATGAACACTATTCGTAATGTCTGATATATTTCTTATCCATATATTTGTATATTTCTCTAGCACCTTATTTCTTATGCCGATTTGTATAGTTCTATAATTTAATTTTTGTAATGAAATATCTCTTTCCGGATCCCATTGTATTACTACATCATGATCTTGAATGCGTTTTTCAAGATTATTATAAGTGCTAAGTACGCCCTGCGATAAAATTTCCTTAAATCCTTCATGGCTAATATCAATAGCTAATATTCTCTTTTGTCTGACGTCTTTTAGTCCCCAACCAGAGCGATACATCATCCAAAGAAAGGATAGTTTAATCCATGTCATTCTAGTCATACTAAATGGAGGAGATGTAAATGTTCCAGTCTCTATGGCACAGTCAGCTATTTCATCAGAATATGCTTGATAAACGCGAATAAACTCTTCGGTATAGAAGGCTCTTATCTGTCTCTCCGGGGGAGTGTTCATTGAGTTTCCTTTTGTAATTTTTATCCAATTTTTTTTCATTGTAAGTTTTGTGTGTCAAGAATTATATATTGGGCTATAAAATTTTCTATCTTTGCCTAATGGATTATAGATAAAAATATAACAATCATTGAGTATTGATAGTTTGGTATTTCCATAATGTGTGAATGGGATATTCTATTAAATAATTGGAGTTTATTCCTGATGAGCTTGAATGTCATTTTTAGGAAAAATAAAGATAATGAGATTATTTTATCTTTAGGTGTGGGTATTTATTTTAATACTTTCGATTTTGAAAATTTTGCGATTATTTCTGGTCTATGATTATTCTGTTGGCGTTTTCCCTTTATATCCTTTTCCCCTTCCTGTTGTTGCCCGCCTCAGTGAATACCAGTAAGTAAACTCCTGTAACCTTTCAGGTATTACGACCCGGACAGCGGGCGGTTCACGCAGCAGGACCCGATAGGGCTGGCTGGTGGGTTGAACCTGTACCAGTATGCGCCAAATGCGCAGGGCTGGGTGGATCCGTTGGGGTTGAGTTGTCAAAATTCATCTAAGAGATTCACTAAACGTAATAATATTACAAAACGTTTTGTCGACTTATTGACTGGTAAAAAACCAAGTGATGTTGAATCGCATTTAAATAGTAAGGGTTGGGTTACGACATATCCACAAAGTGCAACGCCAGCAAAAACTCAGCATGTTGTTTTTGAAAAAGTGACAAAATCAGGTGAAATATATCACTTAGATTATAATCCTGCGGGGGTAACACATGGTAGTGATTATTGGAAAGTAATTAAACCTAATGATCCGGTGGAATCTGTATATGGGCGTATAGGTTATGGGGACTTCTCTCGCTATGATAAAATTAAAAACTCACCTGTATATATTGATGGTGATCTAATGAATGATTGGGGTAAATGATGACAAGGAATACTAAATTTGATTCTTCTCTTAATATCGTTCCGGGGAAATCCATAGGAGGGATATCTTTAGGTGATAATGTTGATGAGATTATTTTATCTTTGGGTGAAAACGTTCCTTTTGAAACTTTCGAATTTGAAAATTTTGGCACTAAATATCGTTGTTATAGATTGACTAAAGAGGGGCTTTCATTTACAACTGATGAACAGGGTAAAATAATCGCTTTATGGTGTGAACCTTCTTATAATGGACGTTTTAATGGTAGGTTATATCCTGGGATTACAGCCAAAGAATTAAGGGCTGTAACAAGGAAACAAATTTTAGTAAAAGGATATTTGGTTGTTGATGATATATATAATTTATATTTCGGAATGCCAGATGATATAGATGATTTTAATTCCTTTTCTGATATTGATGATGATGCTTGTTTTAATGAGTTATATGTTGGGGATCTTAAATGAGTAGGTTTTTATTTGTGTAGTATGGATGGGTGGTGATTAGCGTTAGTTTTTTGTTATTTTAATGACATGGGTCGCGTTAATCAATCCATGGGATATTATTTTAACATGAATATGCTGAAATCCTTTCTCTATAATGAGGTAAACTGCTTGACTACTTGGGTAGGTATTGGGTAAAAACAATATATATCACCTCCACAATATGGCGTTACGTGGGAATTCGAGTGGGGGAATATTACAGTGCAATCTAATCGCGAAACATTTGAATGTGGTATATATATAACATGGCCATTGTTACCCATTGGTTAATTATGTGGTTTTTTTAAAAGAATTAAAAATTTGAGTTGGAGCTTGTTTATATAAGTGACATCATAAGGTCGCTCTTGATATTAGGTGCATAAAATGACTGATTTACACCATGACCTTTCCGTTCTTAATAAAATAGTCAAAGAGAAGTATCTTCATACTATCCCAGAAGCATGGTGGCATGATTTTAATAACGGTTGCGAATTAACTGTTGATTATTCTCCATGGCTGAAGTGTCAAAATCCCCCGCCACAATGGCTTGCGTCTGTTGAGCCGGAATGCAGCAGAGCCTTGCTTCTGGATAAAGCCAGAGGCGCACTGGTTGGCCTGGCGGTGGCAGATGCGGTCGGTACCACGCTGGAATTTTTACCCCGGGATCAGAAAAATATCAGTGACATGGTTGGCGGTGGCCCCTTTGGGTTAAAACCCGGGGAATGGACGGATGATACGTCGATGGCACTTTGCCTGGCAGAAACCTGCCTGCACTGTGGCAAAGTGGATCTGACCGATTTTCGCAATCGCATGGTTAACTGGTACCACTATGGTGTGAACAGTGTGAATGGCATTTGCTTTGATATTGGTAATGCCACCCGCTATGCACTGGACAGCTATCTGCAACATGGCCCGGAATGGTTTGGAAACACAGATGCCAACACAGCGGGCAATGCGGCCATTATCCGGCAGACCCCCGTTGCTGTCGCGAATCGCCACTCACTGCTTCACACACTTGTCTGGTCTGAACTGCAGGGTAAAGCAACACACTGTGCGACGGAATCAGTAGACTGTTCCCGCCTGTTTGGCGTGTTACTGCACCATTTGCTGAATGGCAAAAGTAAAACAGAGGCACTGAGTACGAAGGTGTGCCCACTGAACGCCAGAAGTGCGCTGATTAATGCCGGAAGCTACCGGCATAAAACCCGCGATGAAATCCGTTCCAGTGGCTATGTGATTGATACCCTGGAAGCCGCGCTATGGGCTGTCTGGCACACCGATAACTTCCGGGATGCCGTGTTGCTCGCCGCCAACCTGGCGGATGACGCAGACAGTGTGGCAGCTACTGCCGGGCAACTGGCTGGTGCACTTTATGGCTGGCAGGGCATCCCGGCAGAGTGGAGAACGAAACTGGCGCAGCATGAGCATATTGTGTCGCTTGCTGACAGGTTGTTTCAGCTGTCATCTTCTTCTGATGCGTAATAATGGCTGCCTGCGTACCCAGGTGTGACTGTTATCTCGCCCTTTCCTGCTTTCTAACCTGCACAATAATACAACCATCTTTTTAATACTGCGGACATGCAATGCGTATACTCAGGGTCCTGAAAAAAGGTATTTTCTCCACGTTCAGTTACGAAGGGAGGGACACCCGGTTTGAATATGGTGTCGTGTTCATTTTTCAGTGCCTGTGGTACTTCGGCTGGCTGAGATTATCCTCTGCGGAGGATACCAGCATTATTCTGTTACTGTGTTTTATCCTGCCGTTACTGGCCTCCGCGGTTCGCAGAATAAATGACGCTGGTTATTCGCGGTTTGTGATTATTCTGTTGGTGTTTTTCCCTTATATCCTTTTCCCCTTCCTGTTGTTGCCTGCCACAGTGAATAGTAATCAGTGAATTTTTAATCTGTCTCCCCACTACGTTCCTCGTAGTATCCCCGCATAAAAAACCTTCGTAATATCTTCGTGTACCTCTCATTGCTTACGCTAATAAGGAAAGCCCATGCAAAAAGAGAACTGGCACCCGGCAGATATCATTGCAGCACTGCGCAAGAAAGACACCTCAATGGCGGCGGTATCGCGCCATGCAGGGTTAAGCTCCTCAACGTTGTCGAATGCGCTAACCCGCCCCTGGCCGAAAGGCGAATATCTGATAGCTCAGGCAATTGGTGTGCATCCGTCAGAAATCTGGCCGGAGCGTTATTACAAAGATGGCAAGATAATCGACAGAAGCCAGCTAATGCGCCGCCTGGGTGAATAACATCGGAAAAATATTGCCTGTGTGCCTGTGCAGGCAATCAACAAAGCTGGTGCATATTTCACAGGATATGCACCAGGGCTGCGTACCGGTACGCAAAAATCCAGGAAAGTACGGGTTGTGTAACGAAAGACCATGATCCGGGCAAACAGGCAGTGCTAGCCTGCACAGGAAACAGACCAGGGACGGATCAAATGAACAAGGAAACCACCGGGGCGATGCCGCATGATGCCGCATTTCGCCAGTTTCTTACCCAGCCAGAAATCGCACGGGATTTTATGGAGCTTCACCTTCCGCCACCGTTACGGGCTGTTTGTGATTTCAGTACGCTGAAACTGGAATCCGGCTCTTTTGTGGAAGATAACCTGAGCCAGTATTTCAGCGATATCCTTTACAGCCTGAAGACTACGACGGGTGATGAAGGCTATATCTATGTGTTGATTGAGCACCAGTCCACACCAGATAAACAGATGGCGTTCAGGTTATTACGTTATTCCGTAGCAGCCATGAAACGCCACCTGGATGCCGGGCATACCACACTGCCGCTGGTGATCCCGGTGCTCTTTTATGCCGGGAAACGCAGCCCTTACCCCTACTCCAGCCGCTGGCTGGATGCATTTGCAGACCCGGAACAGGCGGGCAAGTTGTACAGCCAGCCTTTCCCTTTGGTGGATGTTACGGTAATTCCTGATGATGAAATTGCGCACCACCGCAGTATGGCCGGGCTAACGTTGTTACAGAAACATATTCACCAGCGTGATCTGGCAAAACTGGTGGATAAACTTGCACCAATTTTACTTACTGGCTATCTTTCGTCATCACAGGTAGTTACCCTGGTAAACTATATTTTACGGGCGGGTGAAGCAGCAGATGCCAGAGCGTTTATTAAGACACTGGCACAACGTGTACCACAACATGGAGAGGCACTAATGACCATTGCACAACAATTGGAACAACTCGGACGTGAGGATGGGCGGAAGCAGGGTATACGTGAGGGTGAGCAAATTGGGATAAGGAAAGGTGAGCAAATCGGGATAAGGAAAGGCGAACAAATCGGGATAAGAAAGGGCCAGAAGCTGGCTGTGCACAATTTCGCCAAAACTCTTTTGCAACGTGGCTCGGACCGGGATTTTATTATGGAATTAACCGGCCTCTCGGAAGAGGAACTGGCGCAAATTCACTTCTGATTATTCACTCCCTGGAGCAATGTATAGCTGTGGACCTGCTGATGTTGATGTTGACGCAGAATGTTACCCGCCTCATCGCCTTCGTTTTGGTAAACCGCCTCAGCCCATGAACAGCCCCACCGGCAGGCTGTTCATGGAATGCAAACCGTTATTACTGAAACACAGCCACATCTTTGCCATCGTCGACCAGTTGCTGGCGCACATGGCTGACAAATTCAGCAAGCGGACACAAGGTGCCGACATCTGTTTTCTTGCACCATGAGGCCTGGAATTCCGCTTCGGGTAACGGGTGTTGCGCGTTCAGTGGTGAAAGCTGGCGCCACTGGTCCAGAGTACGGGCAGTGAATGTAATGCGCACCAGTTGCTCGCCGGTTTGGGTATTTTTGTAGCGAGCCAGGTTCAGGCTGCCGCCGGGAGGAATGTCGTTGCGTGGGTAAACCGGTAACTGCCAGTTAAACCCGAGCATGGTTTGAATTTGGGCAATATTGGTGTCATGGCCAACCAGCATCACCAGTGGACGTTGCAGTGCCGGGTTAATGGTTTGGCTGGTTGGGTTTTGTGTTCCGGCAGTGAGCGCATTAAGTAGCTGGCGCATCAGAATGGAACCACCGTGACGGGCATATTCTGGGGTATCACTCACCAGGTCATATTTCGCGGCATGCAGGGCCATCAAAGCGCTGACTTGCTCTGCGTTGGCAGCGTGGCCAAACGCCACCTGATCCAGTGGCAGGTTTTCACTGTATTGCAGGCGAATGGTTTCCCCCATTGAAGACCCTTCAGAAACCGGCCCGCCCAGTTTTACCTTCCCGTTATCACTGATTTTAACTTTCCAGGGTTTATCCAGAAACTTACAGCTGTCTTTATCTTGAGTGCATACCGCCTGGCGCAATAAATCAACGGCAGGCTGATAACGCTTCGCAGCTTCTTCCGGGCTCCCCATACGCGCCATGACTTCTTGTTTCACCACGGCCATATCCGGGTGTGCCAGCCCCATATCCAGAGTGTCGAACAATGGATCTTGTGGGGTGGAGGCGGAATGCACCGCAATACCGCAGCCGGGAAACATGCCATCGACCAGAGCCATACCTGTAGCTTTAGTGCGCTGGTCTGGCGCAGCCCATACCCAAACGCTGCCCTCTGCCGGGCAGTGTTGCTGTTCTTTTAAGGGTAAACCTTGTGCCAGCCATTGCTGGAGCTGGTAAGCCCCTTGTTGTGCCACGCCCATATAGCCGTGCCCGGTTAAAAAACCATCCGGTACTGTCCATTCAGGCCAGGCCTGGCCGGTGGCTTTCTGTAGTGAGGCGCTGTCGGTTTGTGGGCGCACGCCGTGGCGGCTCAGGGTAACCACTTTTTCGAGCACGTAGTTAGATGCTTCGGCGGCACTGGCGACGGGAGCGATACCGGCTACTAATGTTGCCAGCAGCAGTTTTACTGTCAGAGTCTTCATATTGCGCTTTCCTGGTGGTTAAAGAGAATAAGTGATACCCACACCAAACTCAGTCTGGCGTTGAGAGGTATCGTCATCCACTGACTCATTTTTGAATGAGATATAAGGTAGCAGATGTTGGGTAATCTGGTAGCCGAGGTCCAGTTCATACTCGTAGTCGCTGCGGCTTTTATTGTAGAGGTCCATATTCCCGAGGTAATAGGTGAGGGTATTGGTGACTTCAATGGCACCAAACTTTTGGCCATATTCAGCGTCTACCCGGTTAACCCGCTTCGTGTCTTTCTCTCTTCTGTCTGAAATTTCATAACTGTATTTAAGAGAAAACTTAGTGTCACTGGAGTAGCGGTATTTTAATTTTAACGAAGGTTTATATTTGTCTTCATTTTTCTTGATGGTCCAGGCCATTCCGGGTTCCAGTGCCCATCCGCGAGTAACATTCGCACTGTAATTTAATTTAAATTCCTTTTCTCTGAGTTTGTTATTATCAAAAGCATCGCCTTCATCGCCATTTTCTTTCTTCTTTGGTGAAAATTTAAACTTGGCGCCTACCCCAATGCCAGAGTCAAAGCGGTGGCTGCCTTCAAGTTTTTCGGTATGTTGTTTGGAGATATCTTCATAAGTGTGGGTGTAACTGAGGTCCATGGCATGGGAAAAATGCAAAGGCAGCAAAAGAATAGCTGGCAAACTAATAGCGGTGAATGTATTTTTGTTCATGATTAGCGCATCTTAAATAAGATAAAAGAGATGCTGAAATTTATTTTAAGAATATTTATTTTTTATGACGGAAATATTTCATTTTTATTTTGTAACGGGCTTTTTATAAAATAAATATCATTGGGAAGCTTATTTGTGTCGTTTTTCAGGTATTAAATTAGGTGAGATTAATCGTGGTTTTTTGTGTTTTGGGGAAAGTTTCAGTGTGTGTAAATCGATTTGTTGTTTTACTCATAAAAAACCCGCTGGTTTACCAGCGGGTGAATCTGATGACAAACCTCATGTCCGCACAGAATGAGAGGATTTCACCCAATAAAAAACCAGGAAAATCAATTTATTGATTTTCGGCTGCTAACTAAAAAGAAGGAAAAACCACGCTTTTTCCTTCTTTTTCATCAATCTGACCCGCTGGTAAACCAGCGGGTAAAAACAAGCCAACCCAATAATCACACTTAAGAAATCGTTTTTACTGCACGGCAGCAAATGCTTCGGCAACCGGCACGACATTGTTGTGGTTAAGCCCGGCCATGCAAACACGCCCGCTGGCAATCAAATACACACCCAAATCGTTGCGCAGTTTATCCACTTGTTCCGGGCTGAAGCCGGTATAACTGAACATGCCGCGCTGGGTCAGCAGGTGGTCAAAACTATGTTCGGGCAATGCCGTTTTCAGTGTATCAACCAGCACCTGGCGCATTTCACTGATACGGGTGCGCATGGCATCCACCTCTGCTCGCCACAGTGCATTCAGTTCCGGGGTGTTCAGCACGATGGAAACTAACTGAGCACCATAGTTAGGCGGGCTGGAGTAGTTACGGCGTACGGTTGCTTTTAACTGGCCCAGCACCCGGCTGGCGGCAGCGGCATCTTCACACACCACAGATAACCCGCCCACACGTTCGCCATACAGTGAGAAGATTTTCGAAAAAGAATTGCTGACCAGGGCTGGCAGGCCAGCGCTGGCAATGGCGCGGATGGCGTAAGCATCTTCTTCAATACCTGCGCCAAACCCCTGGTAGGCAATATCCAGGAACGGAATCAGCTCCCTTGCCTGCAGGACTTCAATCACTTCATCCCATTGTGCATGGGTTAAATCAGCACCGGTTGGGTTATGGCAACACGGGTGCAGCAGCACAATGCTGTGTGCTGGTAACTGGCGCAGCGTATCCAGCATGGCAGTGAAGTTTACTCCGCGGGTTTCTTTATCGAAATACGGGTAAGTATGCACATTGAAGCCTGCACCGGAGAAAATAGCGATATGGTTTTCCCAGGTTGGGTCGCTTACCCACACATCTGAATCCGGGAAGTAGCGTTTCAGGAAATCGGCTCCAACTTTCAGTGCGCCAGAACCGCCCAAAGTTTGAATTGTGGCGATGCGCCCAGCTTTCAGCGCGGCGTGTTGCTCACCAAATACCAGGTGTTGCACCGCGCTGCGGTAGGCGTTCAGCCCTTCCATAGGCAAATACACGCTGGCACCGGCAGGGTGCTGTTCCAGCAGGAGACGTGCACGCGCTACCGCTTCCAGTTCAGGAATAATGGCTTTCTCGTTGTAATAAAGACCAATGCTCAGGTTGACTTTGTTTGGCCGTGGGTCCTGGTGAAATTTTTCCATCAGCGACAAAATCGGGTCGCCCGCGTAGGCATCAACATGCTGGAACAACATTTAATACTCCTGGTAGTCAGAGGTTACACCGCGTAACGTCCGGGGCGGTGATTCATGGCAATAATCAGATTCAGCAGTGTGGCGCCAACAATTGAGGCAACCAGCATCGGCAGGCTGACAACGAACAGAGAGGCAGTAACGATGCAGGCATCTACCGCCATTTGGAATTTACCAGCGCGGATCCCGCTTTTGTCCTGCAAGTAAAGTGCAAGGATATTCATGCCGCCAAGGCTCGCTTTATGGCGGAACAGCACCACAAAACCAACCCCCATTATGATGTTGCCAAACAGTGTGGCATAGAACGGATTGAGTTGGTCGATGTGAATAAAATGGCCATGCAAATCAGAAAACAGTGAAACCAACGCAACAGCACAAAACGTCTTCAGAGTGAATTGCGTGCCCATGCGGCGTATCGACAGCCAGTAAAAAGGCAGGTTAATTACGAAGAATGCCACTCCAAAGGAAATATGAGTGACATAGTGAATCAGGAAAGCCAGGCCTGCGGTCCCGCCAGTCAGTGCGCCAGACTGGCGTAGTAAAACTACACCAAATGAGATCATCAGTGTGCCAAATAGCAGGGCCAGCGTATCTTCCAGCCAGGTGTGGGCGAGTTTATTTGGGGTTATAACATTATCCATAAGAAATTATGATTTTTCAGTGGAACAGGATAAGCATAACCAGCAATAAACGCGCCAAAATCACCTTGTAATCAGGCTGAATGGCTGATTATTCACCGACATATTCGCTAACACCCTGATACATCAGGCTTGGGGTTTTGCGCGTTTTGTGCGTGTTTAATCTTTTATATGGTTGAGGTGTGCATGTAATGGCTTTTATACACACAATCTGGACCTGCGTGTTGCACCATAATAAAGCGTTATGCCCCGATTCAGGGCAACATGTCACTGCCGGGCATCATCAGGCCGTTTTCCTTCAGGCGATTCAGTACCACGGACGTTTTCAGGTGCGCGACACTTTTATTACGCGAGAGGATCTTACTGATTAAATCGCTCAGGCCTTGCAGGTCCTGGACGGCCACTTTCAGCAGGTAATCAGCATCGCCCGTGGTTTTAAAGGCATCAATCACGGCATCGACATCACGCAGCATGGTATGGAAGCTTTCCACGCAGTCGGCAGTATGGTTCAGCAGGCGGACTTCAATCAGCCCCAGCACTTCACGACCAACAGCATCTGGTGCCAACCGGGCGTGGTAGCCAAGAATGAGTTGCGCCTGCTCCAGTGCGATGCGCCGCCGTGAACACTGGGAGGCAGACAGGCCAATCAGCTCGCTAAGTTCCTGGTTTGTCAGGCGTCCATTGGATTGCAGCAGGTTGAGGATTTTTACATCAAAGTCGTCGATATTGTACATAAGCCCGGTATCAGCGCAGGAAAAGTGGCTTACAGACTAGCAGTTTTTTCCCTTATGCGAAGCTTTGCTGTATGTGCATTTTTTGCTCTGCACCAATATGGATCTGTTTTGTGCATTAAATGGCTATTTTGTGCGTGAACAATGTGTAATCTGTATTAAAAATACGCATATCAGTCTTTTTGTAACTAATTATTCACATTTTGTGAATGTGCTGGGTGATTTAAATTATTTTTTGTATCAATTAGTTAGTGTTTTCTCTTGAGGAAAACCTTAAGCCTGGCCTGATAGTTGCTCCCTCCGGCTGTAACCTTTTGGACCCGGAGATGGTAATGGCTACTCAGCAAAACGATAACGAATTAAAACGTGGTTTAAAAAACCGACACATTCAGCTAATTGCACTGGGAGGCGCGGTTGGTACCGGGCTATTTTTAGGGATAGCGCAGACCATTCATATGGCCGGGCCTTCGGTTCTGTTGGGCTATGCTATCGCCGGGTTAATCGCCTTTTTTATTATGCGCCAGCTGGGTGAGATGGTGGTGGAAGAGCCGGTTGCTGGTTCCTTCAGCCATTTTGCTAATCGCTACTGGGGGCCGTTTGCCGGGTTTATGTCCGGCTGGAATTACTGGGTGCTGTATGTACTGGTGAGTATGGCCGAGCTGAGTGCTGTGGGCATTTATATCCAGTACTGGTGGCCGGAAGTGCCTACCTGGGTTTCTGCTGCGGTTTTCTTCCTGGTGATTAATGCGATTAACCTTACTCACGTAAAAGTGTATGGCGAGCTGGAATTCTGGTTTTCCATTATCAAAGTGGCGGCGATTGTCAGCATGATTGGCTTCGGTGCATATTTGCTGATAAGCGGTCATGGTGGTGCTGAAGCCACAGTGACTAATTTGTGGCAGCAGGGCGGTTTTTTCCCCAACGGCATTAGCGGGTTAGTGATGGCGATGGCGGTGATTATGTTCTCTTTTGGTGGTCTGGAGCTGGTGGGGATTACGGCTGCAGAAGCCGATAACCCGGAACAGACTATTCCCCGCGCCACTAACCAGGTTATCTGGCGCATTCTGTTGTTTTATGTTGGCTCTCTGGCGGTGTTGTTGTCGTTGTACCCATGGCAGAAAGTGGTGCAGGGCGGCAGCCCGTTTGTGCTGATTTTCCATGCACTGAATAGCAACCTGGTTGCCAATATTCTTAACCTGGTGGTGCTCTCTGCGGCACTCTCGGTTTACAACAGCTGTGTTTATTGCAACAGCCGTATGTTGTTTGGCCTGGCGCAACAGGGTAATGCACCGCGTGGGCTGCTGAAAATTAATCGCCGGGGTATTCCATTGGCAGCACTCGGGGTTTCTGCACTGGCAACCGCGCTGTGTGTGCTGATTAACTACATTATGCCGGGCAAGGCGTTTGAGCTGTTGATGGCGCTGGTGGTTTCTGCCCTGGTGATTAACTGGGCGATGATTTGTATTACGCACCTGAAGTTTCGCCAGGCGATGCAGCGTGTAGGGAAAACTACGCGTTTTAAAAGCCTGGGGTATCCGCTAACAAATATTCTGTGTCTGGTTTTCCTGGCCGCGATTCTGGTGATTATGTTTATGACTCCGGGGATTCGAATTTCGGTGTGTTTGATTCCGGTGTGGCTGGTGGTGCTTGGGGTGGGGTATTACCTGAAGAAGAAGCGTGCCGGGGAGGCGGAGCTGGTGTCGGGGAGTTTGTGAGTGTTTTGTTTATTGGACGTGTGCCGGTGTGGTGAGAGTTCCGTTCACTTGAAGTGATGCTGGTTCGGTGAAAGTTCCGTTCACTGAACCTGATGCCGGTTTGGTGAAAATTCCGTTCACTTCAAGTGATGTGGTTAATGTGGCTTCACGGCCGGTGAACGGGCTAAGGGGGCTTGCCCCCTTTGCAATCCCCGTATTCGCGGGCAACCGGTGCTGCGCACTGCGTTCACCTCCGGGCAGTCAGCCTGCGGCCGGCTCGACTCGGCATCCCTGCCTCGTTTCGCCTTATTTCGCCGTCCGGGCGGAATAACCTTGTCTTCCTTTCTGCGGTTCACCGGTTTTACGCGACTCAGCCAGCGCTGCGAGTGCGGGAGGGCTTGTGTTGTTCGGTGTGGCGGTGAGTGAAACTGGTGTTGCTGACACGGCGCGCAACGGGCGCTGTGCTGGCAGATCATTTTACTGTGGCAGCGGTACGTTAACTTTGCACTGATGCCGGTTCGGTGAAAGTTCCGTTCACTTGAAGTGATGAAGCTAATGTGGCTTCACAGACGGTGAACGTGTTAAGGGGCCCGCCCCTTAACAATCCGGTTTTTCGCGGGCAACCGGTGCTGCGCACTGCGTTCACCTCCGGGCAGTCAGCCTGCGGCCGGCTCGACTCGGCGTCCATGCCTCGTTTCGCCTTATTCCGCCATCCGGGCGGAATAACCTTGTCTTCCTTTCTGCGGTTCACCGGTTTTACGCGGTTCTGTCCAGGCTGTGAGTGCGGGATTGCTTGTGTTGTCTGGTGTGGCTGACACGGCGCGCAACGGGCGCTGTGCTGGCAGATCATTTTACTGTGGCAGCGGTACGTTAACTTTGCACTGATGCCGGTTCGGTGAAAGTTCCGTTCACTTCAAGTGATGTGGTTAATGTGGCTTCACGGCCGGTGAACGGGCTAAGGGGGCTTGCCCCCTTTGCAATCCCCGTATTCGCGGGCAACCGGTGCTGCGCACTGCGTTCACCTCCGGGCAGTCAGCCTGCGGCTGGCTCGACTCGGCATCCCTGCCTCGTTTCGCCTTATTCCGCCGTCCGGGCGGAATAACCTTGTCTTCCTTTCTGCGATTCACCGGTTTTACGCGGTTCTGTCCACGCTGCGAGTGCGGGAATGCTTGTGTTGTCTGGTGTGGCACTGGGCTTTGGATTTTTTGTTAACATCATAGCAACAACAGCACGCAATCGGTTTCGTGGCTTATCCCGGTTTAGTACCATAAAAGCAGTGCAATACACTGCAATTTAGCGAATTGTGCTCGATCATCTTCCATATCTCAAAGAACGCCCATTTTTTTGTCATTTTTTCTTTTTTGTAATCAATGAGTAATAAAAACGTGATTTAGATCGCACTTTTTGTCACTTACAAAATAATTAGCAGCCTTATTATACACCCCATCGAAGGCACACAGCCTTCCACCAGAAAGACCAAATTTAAGGAATATGACCATGAAAAGTATTAAAACTCTTGCTGCTGTTGCCGCTCTTTCTATGATTTCTTTCGCAAGCTTCGCGCAAACTGTTAGCGCAACTGCCAGCACTCTTGATGGCGCTGAAGCGAAAATCGCAGCTCAGGCTAAACAGCAGGGCGCTGACTCTTACAAAATTATCGAAGCCTTCAACGGTGACCGCGTTCACATGACCGCTGAACTGAACAAATAACCTATTGAGGTAGCGGATTAATCCACTACCTGATGATTGCCAGATTATTGCCTTTATTGTTTGAAACATGTTGTTTGACACATTACCCGCTACCCACTGCGAACCCGGTAGCAGTTAATGCGAGGAAGTGAACTACTCTCTCATTCCTGTCCGTTTTATCCCTGATGTACCTTCAGAGCGACACCGATGTCGCTCTTTTTTTTGCCCGTAATACTCCCAACCAGCACAATTCTTCTGCGCCATCAGGTAAGGTTACCCACAATTGCCAACTCACACTCATCAGGAACTTCGTTGTAAGAAAGCACATGTAGCCCACCCGCAAATAACCGTGCATAACGAGAAATGACTGGGCGCAACTGTGGAGCCACCAGCAATACAGGTGGCAGGCGTTTGGCTTTCATTTGCTCCTGCACCATCGGCAAGGTTTGCTGCAACTGGGACAAGATATTAGGGTCGACCGGGAAACTGTCCAGTGCCACTTTACCCCCCTGTTGTGCCTGATTCAGGGCATTAAGCAGCATGGTTTCCAGTGCATTATCCAGCGTCCATGCCGATAACCCGGAACGCTCACCATTGATTTGGTTAATCAATGCACGGCGCAGGGCATAACGCACATCGGATGTCAGCAACAAGGGGTCTTTTGTCAGAGCTGAACTTTCCAGCAAAGTAGCTGCAATACTGACGATATCTTTCAGGGAGACTTGCTCAAGTAATAACTGGCGATATACACGTAATAGCAACGAGTAGTTAAGCGCCTGCGCCAGGTCTTCGGCCAGTTTAGGGGCCAGGCTCGCAAGGCGTGAATTCAGGTGAGTAATATCATCGTAATTAAATAGTGCAGGTAAATGTTCGCGCGCCAGTTTGTTAACATGGGTCGCCACTACACTTGCGCAATCAACCACCTGGTAACCCAGTTGCAGTGCCTGCGCTTTTTGCTCCTGTGTAATCCACACGACTGCCATACCATAAGCCGGGTCGGTATCCAGCACACCATCAATCTCGCCATATAAATCGGCGCCAGGTATCGCCATCAATTTATCGGCGTGGACTTCACCAGTTCCAGCATGTACCCCATTGATATACAAAGCATATTGCGCAGGTTTTAGGCGGAAGTTTTCCCGTATCCGAATCTCTGGCAATAATACGCCGCTCTGCTCGGAAACGACCTGGCGCACACCACGAATGCGCTGGCTCAGTGGGCTGGTACCAGAAGAGTCAATCAGAGAAACCAGTTTATAGCCCAGGTTCAGGCCAATGGGTTCAACGACAGGGATCGTTTCCCAGCTCACGTCTGCCGTAGATTCAGGTGCCAGTGCTGATTGTACTTCCACCATGTCCGCTTCACTGTCAGCAGGAGTGATTCGCCGCCCTTGCCGCCAGGCCGCAAATAGCAACAGTGCGGTAAAACACAGAAACGCAATGTGTGGCATACCCGGTACAACAGCCAGGATAAACATCACGAACGCCGCGGTGTAAAGCACCTTCGGGTTTGCCAGCAACTGGCTTTTCACTTCGTGGCTGACATCATTTCCTTCACTGACACGTGTGACAATGATCGCCGCAGAGGTCGCCAGCAGTAACGAGGGGATTTGTGCGGCCAGGCCATCACCAATAGTCAGCAGTACATACTGGCGAAACGCCATAGAGGCACTGAGATCATGCTGGAAAATCCCGATACTCACGCCGCCAATCACGTTTATAACCAGCACCATGATCCCGGCAATAGCATCCCCGCGGACAAATTTAGACGCACCATCCATTGCGCCATAGAAATCCGCTTCTTTGCTCACTTCCTGGCGGCGGGTACGAGCCTGTTGTTGATCAATCAGCCCGGCATTCAGATCGGCGTCAATCGCCATCTGTTTACCAGGTAGGGCATCCAGTGTGAAACGAGCGGAAACTTCAGAGATACGCTCCGCCCCCTTGGTTACCACCACAAAGTTGATGATCATGAGAATCATAAATACGACGAAACCCACAACAAAATCACCGCCGATCACCACCTGACCAAAAGCTTCAATAACTTTACCGGCCGCGCCTTCGCCTTCATGGCCTTTTAGCAACACTACGCGTGTAGAAGCCACGTTCAACGTCAGGCGCATTAGGGTGGTAATCAGTAGCAGCGTCGGAAATATCGCGAAATCCAGTGGCCTCTGCATGTTCACTGATACCAGCAGCACCATTACCGCAAGTACAATATTGAAGGTGAACAGGATATCCAGCACCATTGGCGACAAAGGTAGAATGACCATTGCCAGGATACTGAGGAGAAGAACGGGAACCCCGACATGCGCCCGGCGTAACGCCGCCACGGCAGGTGCTAACTTACTACTCGCCATAAGATTGTAAGACCTCTTTGGGAATGGAAATTTGACGGTTCAGATGTGGCTCTGTTGCTTGCCCGGCACGCCAGGCTTTAATCTGCATGACATATGTAAGTACGTGAGCAATGGCCCGGTACAAGGTTGCCGGTATTTGTTGGTTCACTTTGGTGGTGTAATACACCGCGCGCGCCAGGGGCGGAAATTCAACGATTTCCACCTGATGCTCTTGCGCCAGCTCACGGATCACCCGTGCGATATCATCAGCACCTTTGGCGACAATCCACGGTGCCTGCGCTTTTTCAGGGTCATATTTTAGAGCCACGGCAAAGTGCGTTGGGTTGGTTATCACTACATCAGCGGTGGGAACGGTGCGCCGCATTTGGCCCATGGCCATTTGCCGTTGCAACTGGCGGATACGGCCTTTGATTTGTGGGTTTCCATCATTGTTTTTGTGCTCTTCTTTCACCTCCTGTTTGGTCATTTTCATCTTTTTGGTAAACAGGAAGTTGCTCAGCGGAATATCGAGCACAGCAAACACCACCATCACGGCAATAAACCACACTAATACGTGGTACAAAATGGAGAACCCCTGGTGAATGCCCTGCATTAAATAGAGACGTTGCAGGTGCAGCAGGTTGCTCATCTCGCTTAAGACCATGGAGTAAATAACCCCTAAAATAATTGCACATTTAAGGATCATCTTGCCCACATCAGACATATGGCTGGCAGCAAAAATCCGCTTTACTCCGCTGAGTGGACTGAGTTTTTTAAAATCAGGCTTGAGTTTGCTCAGTGCCACATTCCATCCACCCGGCACCAGGCTTGCCGCCATGCATACCAGCGGGATAGGTAACAAAGAAAAAATAACTCTAAGCAATACCCAGATATTGACCTGTGCAAATTGTTTTAACGCTTCCGGGTCATGGGTTTGCCCGGCCAGGCTTTCAATAGCGGCAAAAGATTCCCCTACAAGGTCGCGATACCAGGGCAGACATGCACTTATCACCATAAAAGAAGCCACCAACCCGGCGGCTGTAGTCATGTCTTTTGAACGGGGAAGGTCCCCCTTTTCACGCGCCTTACGCAGTTTCCCCGGGGTGGGTTTTTCGCTTTTATCACCAGAGGAACTGCTCATTAGTACGTCCTTATAGCTTCCAGTTTTGCCAGAATTTCATTAGTGAGATTAAGGTAGTGTTCCGGGATATTGCTCATCATCATGGCCACACACAGCAGCCCGAATAACATGCTTACCGGGAATCCCAACGAAAACAGGTTCAGCGTAGGTGAAATGCGGTTCAGCAGGCCAAAGCCCCCTTGCACAATCAGCATTACAAATGTGGTGGGCAACGCAATCAAAGTGGCTGAGGCCATAATCCAGCCCAGGCTTTCCACCAGCATCATCAATGTAGGGGTATTAATTGCCTGACCAGGAGGCCAGTAAATAAAGCCTTTATATAAAATAGTGACAACCAGCAAGTGCCCGTCCAGGGAAAAGAACAGCAGTGCGCAGAAGATAAAAATGACCTGGGAAATTACAGTGGTCGAGTTGCCATTCACTGGGTCATTCATCATTGCCATACCCAGGCCCATATTCATTGACAGGATATGTCCTGCAGTTTGCAGAGCAACAAACACCAGTTGTAGCGCCATACCAAATAACACACCCCACAAAATTTGCTCTCCCACCAGCAACAATGTGTGAAGGCTGAAAAATATTTCCGGGAGCGGGTAAGGTGGCAAGATAGGCCCCATTACTGCGGTTAACGCCAGTGCCAACGCAACTTTGCTGCGCCGGGAAAATGCCTGGTTATCCAGCACCGGGCTGAATTGCAGTAACGCCATAATGCGCACAAAGGGCAGCACCAGCGCTAACAGGCCATTCACCAACTGTTGAACCTCAGAGCCAGAGATCATCAGCCCACCAATGAAGAAGCCTGGTGGAAAATTTCCACCGTAAAATCGGCCAGCCGGGTTAGCATCCATTTCCCGGCAACGATCAAAATGGTGAGTGTGACCAACAGACGCGGTAGAAAGCTCAGTGTCTGTTCGTTAATTTGCGTCGTGGCCTGAAAAATACTCACACACAGCCCAACCAGCAGGCCAGGAACAATCGCCACGGCGGCAATCAGTAATACCAGTTGAATGCCCGAGGCCATAATGTCCCCGGCGAGATCCATATTCATTGCACTACAATCCTTGTACGCTGGCGGTGAGTGTGCCCACCATTAATGTCCAGCCATCGCACAGCACAAACAACATTAGCTTAAACGGCAGAGAGACAATCAGCGGGGAAAGCATCATCATCCCCATCGCCATTAAAATACTGGCAACAATTAAGTCGATAACTAAAAAGGGGATGTAGATCATGAAGCCTATCTGGAACGCGGTTTTCAGTTCGCTAAGCAAAAATGCTGGCGTAATAACTGTCAGATCCTGCTCGGTGGCATCCCCTTCCGTTCCTGCAATAGTCATTATCTGCCCTATCGCTTTTTTGTCTGTCTGTGCCAGCATAAACTGGCGTAACGGCGTGGCGGCGCGGGTTAATGCCTGTTGCAACGAGATTTCATCGTTCTGAAAAGGGGTAATCGCTTCCTGATGCACAGTGGTCCAGACCGGACGCATAACCAGTAAGGTCAGCGCCAGCGCAATCCCTGTCAGGATCTTATTCGGCGGGCTTTGTTGTAAACCCAGCGCCTGGCGCAAAATAGCCAGCACAATAATAAAGCGGGTAAAACTGGTCATCATCAAAACCATGATGGGCAGCAGGCCCAGCAAGGTCATCATGATCATAATTTCGATATTGACGTGATAATCCAGGCCCGAGCCGTTATCGCTGGTGCTGAACAGAGTAATTTCACCACCCGCTGCCAGTGCCGGTACAGCAAACAACATGGCTGCCAGCACTGGCAGAGCTAAATACCTGCGTTTCATGAGGCTAACTCACCTAAATCGTGGCTATTAAATTCAACAATACGCAGGCCATATTTGTCGTTAATCACTACCACTTCGGCTTTACCGAAAGGAATACCATTCACTTTGATATCCAGGGGGTCGCCAGCCAGTTTATCCAGTTCAATCACACTGTTGCTGTCCACCTCCATCAGGTCTGCCAGAGTGACATCCACCGATGCGACTTCCAGTGTCAGCATAACGGGAATACGGCTGAACAACGCCATCTTGCGGCGCTGCGCAACGTCATCTTCCACCGAATCTCGGCCCTGTATATCAAGACGCAGGTTGCCTTCAACCCGGTCTTCCATAGGCAACTCACCCAGGTCGATATCACTAAAATCCAGTGGCGTTTCCAGCCCATTTTCTAAATCAGTCATGATGTTTCTCAATCAGGTTGTCGTTAAAATCGCAAAAAAATAATTTCCCGCGCTCCTGAGCAATGCTGGCTGTCAGGATTTGTGCTTTATCCACAAAAACTGGCACTGGCTCATTGAGTGCAATGGGAATAATGTCCCCTGGGCGAATTTCGGCCAGTTGGTCAACCGTAAAAGTCATGCCAGTTAGCTTGCCACTGAGCCGTACAGGCATATGCGCAAACAAGTGTTCGAGGGCGGCTGGGGGTCGGCTCGGGGCCCCTTGAACAGTTCCGTTACGCAAGCGTTGTAATAAACGGTCAACCAATGCGTTATCCAGTAAAAGGTTAAAACACCCTTGTTGGTAACCATCCATTTTCAGTTGAATACACCCAGCCCACTGGTGAATAATCGTGCTGTGATCTTGCTCCGGGTTAATATCCACCCCAGTAACTGTGTTATCCAGCACCAGAGAAATAATGTCCTTGGCGATTTTATTCTTCAGCCGTTCTTCGGTTTTGGTTACCGGAATATTGAGATTATCCTGGTCATTCTCATTGAGAGAATCATTGCTGGTATCATCACTTAACCCATAATAATCATTCAGGATGCGCAACAATAAAGGCCGCTCAATATCAAAACCCACATTACCGTATCCAGTAGAATAAATTAGCGCATTGCGTAAATTCTTCCCTGAAGAAAATTCAATTGATGCCAGAGAGACATTTACTCGTAATTTCTTCAAAAAATAGATACTCAGCCTTGCATCTAAATAGTCAAAGTTATCATTTAACAGCTCAGGTAACTTATGCCAGGGCTTACCCAACTTACTGGCATCCAGATAAATAAGAGGCTCAACCTCATCAAGCTGATGGATTTTTATTCTCTTACGAAACATGTCCTTGTTCATTACATCTGTCCTTACAGGCAGTGATCTTTGCATTCCATGCGAAAAAATTGCGTTCTTCATTTAACTTTTCACAATAAAGTGCCGTTCTTAATCCCTGCCATATACTGAAACAAAGGATAGGTGTTAATTAGAACGTTATGAGCGTTAAAAAACAATAGCAATAAAATTATTATTGAATGAATAATTTCTTTTAATCCCCGCACCAAGAACCACTCAACACCATGATTTTAAAAGATTAATATTTTAATACCCATTAAAAATGAGACATTAATTCATTTGAAAGACATACTTAAGAAAAATCGAATGGAAGATTCTTACTAAGCAAAATCCGACATGAAAAATACCATTTCATTAATGGGTTTTTACCTCAAGATAAGATTCAACTTATAGAGAACGATCATTACTGACTTAATTATGTGCCAACAAAGCACAACCCTGAAAAATGAATAACGAGCACTTATGCGTACATTAGTAAAAATTGAAAACATGCACACCAATCGTTTCATTGCCAGCGATCCAAATAGTATGGATGCATTTTCTCTTGCGCATCGTGTAGCACAATTCCATGTTCCGGTGTTAATCACTGGCGAAACTGGCTCTGGTAAAGAGTGTATTGCTAAGTACATTCATGAGAATGCTTTTGGCGAAAATGCTCCCTATATTGGTGTGAACTGTGCAGCCATTCCGGAAAATATGCTGGAGGCTATGTTATTTGGTTATGAAAAAGGTGCATTTACCGGAGCAATAACACGTGTAGCTGGAAAATTCGAGCTGGCTAACGGCGGTACATTATTGCTCGATGAAATTGGCGATATGCCAATGGCACTCCAGGTAAAGTTATTACGTGTATTACAAGAGAATACCGTCGAACGTTTGGGTGGAAATCAGAAAATCCCACTCGACGTACGGATTATTGCCTCAACCAATAAAGATTTATCAGAAGAAATAGCCTGTGGCCGTTTTCGTGAAGATTTATATTACCGAATTGCTGTTATGCCTATTCATGTCGCTCCTTTACGGGAACGCCCACAGGATATTTTACCGCTGGCTCGCCATTTTATTCGTAAATATCACCAATTTCATGGTGCGGATATTCATCTTAGCGGTGATGCCTGTCAGGCTCTGGTACAACACGGCTGGCCGGGTAATGTGCGTGAACTGGAAAATGTTATCCAGCGCGGGCTTATCCTGTGTGATGGAACAGAAATCCATGCCCGGGACTTTGGCCCAGGCTACGTCACCAAAGAAGAGACTTGTGGGCACCAGACACAATCAGAGACAACGGGTGCAGCTCAGCCCCCAATACATCGCATGAAACAACAAGGCCGCCTGGCAGAATACCATTATCTGATTGAACTATTGCGCCGCCATGATGGGAATAAATCCCGTACGGCTGCGTTTTTAGGCATTACCCCACGCGCCTTGCGTTACCGTCTGGCTGCAATGCGGGAAGATGGCCTGGATATTGCCGCAATATCAAACTAACTGCACACATGAAAGGACTCATAATGGCACAACATCTATCCGGCGTAAGCCCGGTTGACGGGCAACGCGCCCTGGTTGAGGCGCTGGCGCAAACCGCTACTGCCGCAAGTTCCGGGATCAGCAGCGCCACGCAACCTACCAATCCAGCAGGCCAGCCCTCTTTCGCCGCGCTGATGAACAACGCCATTAATAGCGTGAACCAGCTCCAACACAGTGCCGCAATACAACAACATGCGGTAACGACAGGTCAGAGTGATGACCTGGCTGGTGCCATGGTTGAAAGCCAAAAAGCCAGCATTGCCTTCTCAGCGATAATTCAGGTTCGCAATAAGCTAACCCGGGCGCTGGACGACATCATGAATACACCTCTGTAAGGTGGCTATAGTGTTAAACAAACTCACCTCTCGCCTGAGCGCACTTGCGCTACCGGGCAACATAAATAAAACGCAATTGCTTATTGGTGCCGGTGGTCTGGTGTTGACCGGCGCGATTGTGTTATCCCTCTGGCGCAATGACCAGGGCTATGTAGCGCTCTATGGTAAGGCTGAAAATATTCCTGTCGCACAAGTTGTCGAAGTGCTGGGTACAGAAAATATTGCTTACCGGGTTAATCCGGTATCGGGCGATATTCTGGTTACAGAAAAGTCGCTGGCAAGGGCTCGTATGGCGCTAGCCGCCAAAGGAATTTCTGCCACACTGCCAGACGGCTATGAACTGATGGATAAAGAGGAAATGCTCGGTTCCAGTCAGTTTATCCAGAATGTACGTTACAAACGTAGCCTCGAAGGTGAATTGGCGCGTAGTGTGATGGCACTGGACGTCGTGGAACGCGCCCGTGTGCATCTTGGCCTGAGCGATGCCAGTTCATTCGTTCTCAATAACCGCCCAGAAAGCAGCGCCTCTGTACTGGTGCAACTGTTACCTGGCAGGCAACTTGATGATACGCAAATCGCAGCCATTATTCAGTTAGTCACCGGCAGTGTGCCGGGTATGAAACCCGCAAATGTCAGTGTGGTGGATAGCCAAGGTAACCTGTTATCAGAAACCTTTGCCGCCAGCCAGGGCAGTGCGATGCAAAGCCGCGCCAGCCAGGACGCTGTACAGCGTATTCGCACCGAGACTACCCATAATATTGCTGCACTGTTGGCCCCTTTGGTCGGCAGCGGCAACTTTCGCATTAGTGTCGCGCCTCAGGTGGACTTAAGCCACATTGAAGAAACACAGGAAAGGCTGGGAGAACAACCCAAAGTACGGGAGGAAAATCTCAGCGAAGAGAATACCAGCCGGGAGATGGCACTTGGAATTCCTGGCTCACTGAGTAACCGTCCGGCAACGCCGCCAGCAGAAGGCAATGCCACACAAAATACCGATAACCCATCTGGCCCCGTAGCCAGCCGTAGTAATGCACAACGCAGCTACGCATTTGACCGGGATATTCGTCATATTCGCCATCCTGGATGGAAGCTGGAAAAATTGCAGGTAGCTGTTGTCCTCAATCAGAGTGCACCCGCAGCCCAGGAACTGACACAAGAGCAGTTAGAAAACATCACACAGATGATTGAGCAGGCTGCAGGGCTTAATCCCAGCCGGGGAGATGTGCTCAGCCTGAATGTACTGGCTTTCAGCGACCCCCCCGCCCTACCAGATTTACCCGAAGACAAATGGTGGCAAGATCCGTCCATCCAGTTCTGGGGGCAAAATGCAGGGATCCTCTTGCTGGCACTGCTGGTATTACTGTTTGGTCTGCGTCCGTTGGTACGGCGCTTCACATCACCTACAAACTCGATGGCACAGTTGCCGCCAGCTGAAACGCAGTTGGAATCACAATCGCCTCTAACCTCTGCAGAAAACGAGGACGAAATACCACTGAAAACCTTGGCAAATAGCCCTTTCCAGCAGGAAGACAATCTGCCTCCGATGAGTTCCGGTTTGGAAACCAAAGTAGAGTTTTTGCAAACCCTAGCCAGCAATGAAACTGACCGCATGGCGGAAGTGATGAAACAATGGATTAGTAGCCATGAACGAAGCAACGAAAAAGAAAAAGAGTAGTAATCCACCAACAGATAGCCGCACTCCCCTGGAACAGGCCGCGATTCTGTTACTGAGCGTAGGCGAAGAAGCTGCAGCACAACTGATGCAAAAATTCTCACGAGAAGAAGTGCTGGTTCTGAGTGAAACGATGGCGCGCCTGCATGGAGTAAAAGTAAATCACGTGCGTCAGGCTATTAACCGTTTTTTCCAGGATTATAGTGAGCAAAGCGGAATTAACGGCGCATCACGCAGCTATTTGCAGGGTATTTTGCAAAAAGCACTGGGTAGTGAAATTGCCCGTAGTGTGATTAACGGTATTTACGGCGAAGCAATTCGTTACCGCATGACACGTCTGCAATGGGTGGATGTCCCGCAGTTAGTCGCGCTAATTGAGCACGAACACCTGCAATTACAGGCGGTATTCCTGGCTTTTCTACCACCGGATGTTGCCGCTAATGTACTGGATGCATTGCCAAAATCACGGCAGGACGAAATTATATGGCGTATTGCTCGTCTTGATGATGTTAACCGCGATGTTATCAATGAACTGGATCGTCTGATTGAACGGGGAGTGGCGGTTATTTCTGAGCATGGTTCTCGTGTCGCGGGCGTGCGCCATGCAGCAAATATAATGAACCGCATTCCGTCCAGTCAGGAAACATTGCTCTCTCAGTTGCGCGAGCGTGACGAGCAAATTGTCGATGCATTAAAAGATGAAATGTATGAATTCTTTATTCTCAGCCGCCAAAGCCCACAGACCCTGCAACGCATTATGGACGATGTTTCTCTCGAGGCATGGGCTATAGCCCTTAAAGGTACCGAACCGGTACTGAGCCAGGCCATTTACGGTGTGCTGCCCAAACGTCAGGCCACACAGTTGCAAAGCAGTACTGCGCGTCTGGGCCCATTGCCTGTCAGCCGCATAGAACAAGAGCGCAAAGCTATTATGGCCACGGTTCGTGAACTGGCAGAACAGGGTGAAATCGATATCCAGTTGTTTGCTGAACGTACCCTTGAATAACCGGAGACTCTGATGGAAAAACACACTCGTCAGGCTTTAATCAAACCGCGGCGTTACCAGTTTCCCCCGTTACGCCAGGGGAAACCAGGCCATATGTCCACCGATGCCTCCCAGGATAGTCTGACAGCACAGCAGCAGCTGTCTCAGGGTTATAACGATGGCATGAACCAGGGGTTTGCTCGCGGGATGGAAGAGGGGAAGCAGGAAGGCTACCAGGAAGGTGTGCGTCTCGGTTTTGAAGAAGGCATGCGTAAAGGTTTGACTGAAGGAAAACGCCAGGCCCGGCAACAATTTGATGAAACCGTATCACCACTGGATAGCGCCAGCCAGGCTGTAAACAGCTTTTTATCAGGTTACGAACAACAGCGCCGTACTGAGTTGTTGCAACTGGTAGAAAAAGTCACCCGCCAGGTTATCCGCTGTGAACTGGCGCTGCAGCCCACACAATTACTGGCACTGGTAGAAGAAGCCCTGAATGGGTTGGCTGAACCCGCTGGGCAAATTCGGGTACAAATGAACCCGGAGGAATTCACACGGATACAGGACACTCTGCCAGAAAAAGTCCAGGAATGGGGGCTGTGTGCGGAGGCCACACTTTCTCCTGGCGAATGCCGGGTTATCACAGAGCAGGCAGAAATTGATATTGGTTGTGCGCACCGTCTTGATCACTGCATGGACACATTGAAATCCACATTATTGCCAGAGCAGGCTCATGAAACGGAATGATTTTGAACAAGCACTGAGCGCTATCGACACAACACCACTAGCGAAAGTGGCAGGAAAATTGGTGCGTGTTCATGGCCCGTTACTGGCATGTACCGGTTGCCGGTTAGCCGTTGGTCAGCATTGCCAGGTCGAGGGGCCTGGCACTGGGCGCATTGATGCTCAGGTTGTAGGTTTTGACAGGGAAATTACCTGGTTAATGCCACTTTCCCAACCTGAAGGGCTGACTGCCGGTGCGCGTGTTTTCCCAGCGGACAAACAACACAATCTGATGATAGGGCCGCAATGGCTGGGTCGCGTGATTAATGGCATGGGTGAACCATTGGATGACAAAGGTAAACTCCACGGCGAAACGCCGCTACCCGCACAGGTTAGCCAGGTTCATCCACTGAAACGCCGGGCTGTCGATACTACGTTGGATGTAGGTGTGCGCGCAATTAACAGCCTGCTGACCATTGGTAAAGGCCAGCGTGTTGGGTTAATGGCCGGGAGCGGCGTAGGTAAAAGTGTGTTAATTGGCATGATAACCCGCTTCACACAGGCAGATGTGGTGGTGGTCGGGCTGATTGGTGAACGGGGCCGAGAAGTTAAAGAATTTATTGATGATGCATTACAGGAAGAAGGATTAGCGAAGTCGGTTGTGGTAGCTGCACCAGCAGGTGAGTCGCCACTGATGCGTATCCAGGCCACCGAGTTATGCCACCGCATTGCCACCTGGTTTCGCGACCAGGGAAAAGATGTATTACTGATTGTTGACTCCCTTACCCGTTACGCCATGGCACAACGGGAAATTGCGCTGTCGCTGGGCGAACCGCCGGCAACCAAAGGTTATCCACCGTCGGCCTTCGCCATGATCCCTCGTTTGGTTGAAAGCGCTGGGAACAGTACCAGCGCAGGCACAATGACCGCTATCTATACCGTGCTTGCAGAAGGTGATGACCAGCAGGACCCTATTGTTGACTGCGCGCGTGCGGTGCTCGACGGGCATATTGTGTTATCCCGTAGCCTTGCAGAAAGTGGTCACTACCCGGCAATTGATATCGGGCAGTCCATTAGCCGTTGCATGAACCAAATAACTGAGCGCACGCATCAGGAAGCGGCCCGTGCGTTTAAACAGACTTGGGCAGTATGGCAACAAGTACAGCCACTGATTGCACTCGGAGGCTATATTGCCGGTGCCGACCCACTGGCAGACAAAGCCGTGAATCTTGCTCCGGCTATCGGGCGTTTTCTTCAGCAGAATGTCAATGACGCGGTTGTCACCCAACAGGCGGTTCATGAACTCAGTACCCTGGTACAGGCAGGTTAATTATCATGTCCAACACACTGCATACCCTTGAACAATTACACTTGTTACGTCGTCGCCAATTGGATGAAATGAGCCGCGATTTCTCACGCCACCAGCAACAGCAGCAGCGCCTAAAAAAAACACTTGATACCTTAACAGGCCTGGCAACAGAGTTGCCTGTAATCACATCGCCCAGCCCCAGCCAACTCTGCAACCAGGTCAATTACCAGCGGACATTGCAACGGGTTATCGACGGGCAAACCCAGGCACACGCACTGGCTCAGGCAGAGGCCCGTCGCCTGCAAGGAAACTTATTACTTGCACGCAAAAAACACCAAGGGCTGGAAAACTTACTGAACCGGCAACGTGAACAACAGCAGGAAACCTTGCGTCGCAAAGAACAACAGGCTACTGATGCACTGGCCGCACAACAGATCAGGCAGCGGATAATGAGGTAATAAAACGCGTGCTCACTTTCTTTAATGTCATTACATGGCATGTTTGATACCGCGTTTTAGTAGCAAATAATTTGCAGGGACAGAAATAGCATAACCGGTAAACATCGCCACAACCATCTGCCCCCAAAATGTGACTGAACCAGTATCAGGTGCGCTATTGAGATCGCCTCTGCGAAAAAACCACAAACAAATAAACATTCCTGCCTGAAAAACAAGCAGGGAAATCGTATCGGCTTTGATCGCTTTTATTAAGGCTCTAATACGTGACCGTTCCCCCATCTCACGCACAGGCAGATACTGGAACAAAATACCCAGGAAAAATGCCGCAACGAATGAAACCAGAGTATGCCCAAAGAATTTGGAACCAGCCAGAGTCACTTCCGTTAAAGCAGCAAAAGGCACGGCGATGATATCGCCAATAACACACCCTGCTCCGCAGTGGGTTGCCGAAATGCAAGCATCCCGCCAACTTACGCGATGCAGGCGGCTAAAGTGGTATGAATGATGGTTATGATCGTGCTGACGAGTCCCCAGAGCCTGCCAGACAAACCAGCCAAAAACCGGCATATAGAGCCCTGTAACCGGCCAGGTGACAGACATAATTTTCATATGTTGAGGATGATGGCGAATATCCCAGGCAATGCCCAGAGCAGTACAAAGACTTGCGATAACAATCAGACTGTATAAAAACACGCGCCCTCCATTCTTAAACTTTTAGCTTAGACGGGGCTGTGTGTTTATGCAGGTAAAAGGTTTTACCAGAACGTAGAAAAAACGTGCGGCAACTTTATCGATGCTGGTAGAGCCAGTTTTCTGGTTCGCTGGCATTCAGTATGCTTTGCACAATGTCGTACTGCATATTCAGTAGTGTGCCATTGTACTGATTCGCCACCTGCGCTTCTCTGGCCTGTGTTTCTACTTGCTGCCATAGCAACCCTACACTGTCTTGCCAGGCTGGAGGCAAATTGTTAATCAGACGCTGCACACCATGATTATTAGTGCTCACTCCCAGAGCGCTTAACAACCGATGACGAGTACTTCCGGTGCTACTTAACTTGTGGTACAGACTAAAAATTTGCTGATTGATGGTCTCCAGTTCTTCACTATTACGTGCCAGAATCGCCTGCCGCTGGCGTAGTAATAGGGCATTCAGACCACGCCAGGCCTTATGGTCCTGGCTGAGATCGCGCATAAATTGCTGCAGGTACTGCCGGGCAAGATTATTCATTGGCCCCCCTGGTGAAACCGACGCATCGCCTGGCTAAGTGCATCCAGGTCGATACTAACCTCCCCATTTGCAATAGCAGCTTTCATTTCCGCTACACGAGCCAGGTCCACTTCAGGCATCGATTTAAGTGCTGCCAGTGCTGCTTCAGGAACAGGTTCATTGGCAGCGGCAAGTGGTAATACTTCGGTAATACGCTCTTCATGCCCTGCCGCTTTCGTAGGCAGGCTTTCTGTCATCTGGCGAGTGACAAGCGGTTGTGAGCCGGTAATTTTCATCATTGTTGTCCTGTCATAAAAGGCCATCACACATCAGGTTCAGGCGGAAAAACATTTTCCACTGTGGTAATCGAGCAAAACGGCCAGGTCAGTCCAAAACTTAAATCATTGCCCCAGTTTATTCACCACTGCCTTCCACCACTTTCACCAAACCTGAGCTCACTACCTGCGCCAACACAATACGCTCACTGGATAGGTTTTTGACACGAATCATACTGCCTGTGCGCCCGTTCTGAAGCGCCTCACCTTGTGTGCGAGCCTCAATCCCCTGATGGCTGGCAATCAGTGTCACCTGTTGCCCGCGGGAAATGACCTGGGGCTTATCGACATGTTGCAGCGAAATCACCTGGCCTTCCCGCACCCGGCGCTTAACAGAAAGCCCGACAATATTCTCCATTTTCGTTTCATACCCCCCACGAATCGCCACAATATTTTGCTTTTTCAATACTAAATCTTCTTTAGTGATCAGGTGGTCCCGCAACAGCATATGGCGGGAAGTCACTACAGGTAAGTGTATTTCGGGTTTCACCGTTACAGATGTTTGCCAGCCCAGTGAGTCATTACAACGCACTATTACTTTCATCCGGCTGAAATCCTGAGCTGATAATCCACTTAACTCTGTTTCTGGCGTGGTGGCACAACGTGGAAAATTGGCCGCATCCTGAGCAACAAAGAGCGCGATGTGTAACTGCCAGTTTTGCCACTGTTGGCGTTTAGCTTCTTTATTTATGGCCTGATTCACTACTTGGCGGGAGGCGTTTTCAATCTGCTGTCGCGTTGTGGGAGAGCCATTTGCCGCAACCACAGTACAGGCGGAAAAAGCCCACAAAATGCCCGCACTGACAGGGAAAAAAAACTTCCTATTTAACGGAGAGAAAATCATTAGGTTACTGAAATACATAAAATTAAATTCCTGGCACGATGATTGCTATTAATAAAGTATGAGGAAGCCATCAACCAGAAATAAACAAGGATGTACCCTGTGAGTATTCATTTTGACAAAGCGTTAGGCATTCACCCCGAAGCCCTTGCTTTGCGAGTAACCCGGGCAGAAGTGCTTTCTGCCAACCTGGCGAATGTGGATACGCCCGGTTACCAGGCTAAAGATATTGATTTTGCCGCCCAGATGCAACGCGCAAGTTCACCAGGATTACGCCACACTTCACCAGAAACGCTGTATCGCGTGCCTTATCAGCCTGCGGCTGACGGCAACACGGTTGAGCTGGATGTCGAACAGGCTGAATTTGCCAAAAATGCCCAGGCGTTTCACATGAGCCTGACCTTCCTGAATATGAAATTTGCTGGCCTGAAAAAGGCCATAGAAGAACGCTAACTCGCAAGGTACCCCTGAAAATGGCATTTGAAGCAATCTATCAAATATCCAGCTCAGCCATGGCGGCACAGACCGTACGGCTGAATACGATTGCCAGTAACCTGGCAAATGCAGAAACCCCCGCCACAGCAGAAGACAGCACCTATAAAGCGCGGCGCCCGGTGTTCGCCTCTGTCTACAATTCTGCACAAAACCCGCACCATAGCGCACTGCAAAGCGCCCGTGTTCAGGTGTTGGATGTTGTGGAAACCAGTGGTGCCAACCAGCGCTACCAACCCGGTCACCCATTAGCCGACAGCAGCGGTTATGTCTGGTACCCCGAAATTAACGTGGTGGAGGAGATGGCCGACATGATGTCTGCTTCGCGTAATTTTGAGACTAATGTCGAAGTGCTTAACAACGTCAAAAGCATGCAACAAAGTCTTTTGCGTCTGGGCGAGGCAAGCTAATGAATATCAACCAGGCCAGCACTACGACACAAACTGCCAATAACAATAATGTTGTGAGCAACAACACCGCGTCATCAATGAACACCATGTTTATGCAATTGTTGGTGGCACAAATACAAAACCAGGATCCACTCAACCCCACAGACGGAACTGAATATGTTAGCCAATTGGCACAACTGACACAGGTACAGTCCATGGAAGTAATGTCGCAACTCATGGCAAACAACACCGTGCTAATGGACAACCTCCAGACTCTGAGCACGGGTAACCTGGTGGGGCAGCCCGTGATGGTTAACACAGATCGGTTTAGCTGCGACGGTGAAACATTGGTTCGTGGCCGCCTGACACTGGAACACCCGGCAAACGTTGTCACGGTGATTGTTAAAGAGAGCAATGGTACTGAACACAAAATCGAGCTTGGTAGCCAAGGGGCCGGGCAGGTGGATTTCACTATTGACCCCAAGGAACTGGGTATCGAAGCTGGTGATGTCACTCTTAGTGTAATGACAGATACCAGCGAAACCACCGCCCCCATTGAAATAGGCGGTGTAGTAACGAATGTGCGGATTCCGCTCGATGGTAGCGCGACGCTGCTTAATATCGCCGGGCTGGGGGAAGTGGCTTATCACAATATCACCCAGTTCGGTGCATCAACCACTCCAGGCGCGGCATGACGCCGCCCGTTAATACAGGACGTATTTTTTATGAGCTTCAATGTTGCTATTTCTGGTCTGAATGCCATTAACGACCAACTCGGCGCAATTTCCAACAATATTGCCAACTCCGGTACGGTGGGATTTAAATCTGGCCGGGCGGAGTTCGCTTCTCTATATGCCTCCAGCCAACCACTGGGAGTGGGTGTTACTGGCATGACACAGAGTATTACCAAAGGCGGAAGTATTGCTTCCACCGGAAATAGTCTGGACCTGGCAATTTCCGGTAATGGCTTTTTTATGGTGCAAGATGCTGGCGGTAATACAGCGTTTACCCGTGCGGGTTATTTTGGCACCGATGCAAATGGCAACCTGGTGAACAACCTGGGTATGCAGTTACAGGGCAACCCGGTCGATGCGAATGGAAATCTGCAAACCGGTACCGTCTCTGGACTGCAAATCAATAACAACGCCATTGCGGCCAAAAGTACCAGCAGCCTGGATTTTACCACCAATCTGGATGCCCGAGCCGATGTGCCAGAAGTGACACCTTTCGACGCCGACAACAGCGAAAGCTGGAACAATGTCTACACCACACAGGTATATGACTCTTTGGGCCGGGAACATACGCTGAACCAGTATTATGTGAAAACTGACGATAACACTTGGGAAGTTTGGTACACCCTGAATGGCGAACCTGTTGATTCTCCAACTGGCCCACAAACCCTGTCATTTACTGAACAGGGCATATTGTCTTCCCCCACCACACCAGTGGATATTCAGATGGATATTCCCGGTGCCGCACCATTATCGCTGGCGGTGAACTACAGCGGTTCAACACAATTTGGCTCCGAGTTTTCAGTCAGCAAAAACCAAGGCAATGGTTACACGTCTGGCGAATGTACCGGGCAAATGATTGACGATGAAGGTTACGTGTACGCTACCTACTCAAACGGTGAGCGCATGCTTCAGGGGCAATTGGTACTGGCGACCTTCACCAACGCGAATGGTTTATCCAGTCAGGATGGTACCACCTGGGTACAAACATCCAGCTCCGGTGAGCCAATTATCGGCAGGCCCGGTACCGGTTTATTGGGCAATATCGTTGCCGGTGCACTGGAATCGTCCAATGTGGACTTAACCAATGAACTGGTTGGCCTGATGACCGCACAACGCAACTACCAGGCCAATACCAAAGTGATCAGCACCAATGACAATATGCTGAGCTCCCTGTTCCAGGCGGTGTAATGGATAAGCTGATTTTTACCGCAGTCAGCGGTGCCTCGCGTAATTTAGCTCGCCAGCAGATCCATGCGAATAACCTGGCGAACGTCAATACTGCTGGGTTTCGTCGCGATTTGGAAACAGCCAATAGCCAGTTGCTTACTGCCGCAGGCTACGCATCACGCCAACTTGTTAATACCGCAACCAGTGCCGTAGATACATCACCTGCTGCTTTGCGTGAAACCGGGCGCGATCTGGATATTGCCATTAAAGGCGAAGGGCTGATCGCGCTGGCGGCAAATGACAGGGAGGTCTATACCCGTAACGGGCAAATTACCCTTGGGCCAGAAGGCGACCTCAGCATTAATGGCTACCCAGTCATTGGCGATAATGGCCCCATTATTCTGCCGCCTTTCTCTGCTCTGCATATCAGTGATGACGGGGTGATTTCTCTGGTGGCAGAGGACGGCAATATGGCAGCACCACTGGATGTTGACCGTATTAAACTGGTGAGTATTCCTGGTGCCGACCTCAGCAAAAATGAAGCAGGGTTTTTGGTTACCGCCGCACAGGAAAACCCTCGCGATGAAGATATCGTCGTTGCCAGCCGACACCTGGAAAGCGCCAATGTTTCTGTGATGGATGAAATGCTGTCCAGCATTGCGCTGAACCGCCAGTTCGAAGCACAAATCAAGATGATGAAAGCCGCAGAAGAACTTGCGAATGCCGGAAACCGGTTATTACGCGGCGCATGATGTGCCCGCAAGAACAACAAAGGATGAACAATGAACCCCGCATTATGGATAAGTAAAACTGGCCTGGCAGCACAGGATGCTCGAATGGCCGCTATTTCCAACAACCTGGCAAACGTAAACACAACGGGTTTTAAACGCGACCGGGTAATGTTTTCTGATTTGTTTTACCAGAACCAACGCGCACCAGGTGCCTTACTGGATCAGAACAATACTGCACCCACTGGGATCCAGTACGGTAGCGGCGTAAAAGTTACAGGGACCCAGAAAGAATTTACCGTGGGTAGCATTCAAAATACAGGTAAGGATCTGGATATCGCCATTTCAGGGCAGGGCTTTTTCCAGGTGGAAACCAGTGATGGTGACATTGCCTATACACGGGCTGGAAACCTGCAAATAAATCCCGACGGTATGATAACCAATGCTCAGGGGCTGCCACTGGTTCCACAAATCGACCTCCCAGAAAATGTACAGTCTCTTCAAATTGCCCGTGATGGCACAGTAAGCGCCACTATAGCAGGGGAAACCGACCTGGTGGAATTAGGGCAAATCACGTTAGTGAACTTCGTTAACCCAGCCGGGCTGGAAGCCTTGGGTGGCAACCTGTACCGGGAAACCGCCGCTAGTGGCGATGCTGTGGAAGGTGTCCCCGGCGAAGAGGCCTTTGGGCACCTGGAACAAGGCTCGCTTGAAGGCTCTAACGTGCAGGTAGTTGAAGAAATGGTGGACATGATCATGGTTCAACGGGCTTATGAAATGAACGCCAAAATGGTGTCTGCTGCCGATGACATGCTGAAGTTTGTCACTCAGGCATTGTAATAAGAGGCACACAGTGATGAATAGAGCAACCATGATGGTAGCCGGTGCAGCATTTTTTCTGGTGGGGTGCGAAAGCCAGACCCTGCTGGTTCATAAAGATGACGCCCAGTACGCTCCTCCGGTAATGCCTGTTGAAGCGCCAGCTAAACCCACTAATGGTGGGTTATACAGCGCCGGATACAACTGGTCGCTGGTACAGGACCGCCGGGCTTACAGGGTAGGAGATATTCTAACTATCCATCTGGATGAATCCACCCAGGCCAGCAAGCAGGCACGTACCAATTTCGGCAAAAAGAACGATGTTTCGATTGGCATACCGGAAGCTTTTGGTCAGTCCATCGACAAACTATCAGGCTCCCTGGATGGCAGCCGTAATTTTAATGGCAATGCAACCAGCCAACAGCAAAACAGCCTGCGCGGTGCGATTACCGTAGCGGTATACAGCGTGCAACCCAATGGGGTGCTTGCCATTCGCGGAGAAAAGTGGCTTACCCTGAACCAGGGTGATGAGTATATGCGGGTAACAGGGCTGGTAAGGGCAGAAGATATCGAGCCGGATAACTCAGTGTCTTCCCAACGTATCGCCAATGCACGTATTGCCTATGCCGGCCGGGGGGCGCTAAGTGATGCCAACTCTGCCGGGTGGTTAACCCGTTTCTTCAACCACCCACTGTTCCCTATGTAAGGAAAACACAATGAAAGGATTCTGTTCACTGTTGTGCCTGTTACTGGTTACCGTAAGCGCCCACGCAGAACGGCTGGGTAACCTGGTCGATATTCAGGGCGTACGTGGCAATCAGCTTATTGGCTATAGCCTGGTGGTTGGACTGGACGGTACGGGTGATAAAAATCAGGTGAAATTTACCAGCCAGTCGGTCACCAATATGTTGCGCCAGTTCGGTGTGCAAATGCCCGCTAATATTTCCCCAAAAGTAAAAAATGTCGCAGCCGTCGCGATCAGCGCCACGTTGCCGCCGGGGTATTCTCCCGGGCAAACCATTGATATTACAGTATCGTCTATTGGTGACGCCAAAAGCCTGCGTGGTGGTACCTTGCTGTTAACACAATTGCGCGGGGCAGATGGTGAAGTGTATGCGCTGGCGCAAGGTAATGTGGTTGTAGGTGGCATTAAGGCGGAAGGTAGCAGCGGTTCCAGTATCACCATAAATACACCAACTACTGGGCGCATTCCTAATGGTGCCACCGTTGAGCGCCCGGTTGAATCCGATTTTCACACCAGTGGGCAGGTCACTCTCAACTTGAAGCGCCCAAGCTTTAGTACCGCCAATAATGTAGCAATGGCTCTCAACACTGCATTTGGTGCAGGCACAGCCACTGCACAGAGCGCAACCAATATCAGCGTGAATGCCCCGGCAGACAGTGCCAGCCGGGTGTCGTTTATGTCTCTGCTTGAAGATGTCCAGGTGAATTCAGGCAAGGTTATCCCACGGGTGGTTTTCAACTCACGTACTGGCACTGTCGTGATTGGCGATGGCGTTGTGGTGCGTGCAGCAGCAGTCGCCCACGGCAACCTCACCGTCACCATTAACGAATCCACCCAAGTAAGCCAGCCCGGAGCACTAAGTAATGGCACGACAGTAGCAGCACCACAAAGCGAGATTGAAATACTCCGCGAACGGGGGCATATGGTAGCGCTTCCGGCGGGCACCAATTTACGTAGTATTGTGAACACTATTAACAGCTTAGGTGCTGCCCCTGATGACACGATGGCCATTTTACAGGCGCTGCATGAAGCTGGCGCGCTGGATGCCGAGTTGGTTGTGATTTAAGGAGCCATACCCATGATAACCTCATTATCCTCAACCACCAGTTCACCGGGAAGCCTGGCAATGGGTGAATCCCGCCCACAAAATTTGGCGGAAGCTGCCAGCCAATTTGAAGCGATGTTTCTGCGTACTTTGCTCAGCCAAATGCGCAGTGCCAATACCGCCCTGAATCAGGACTCGCTGTTTAACAGCAAACAGCAAACTATGCTGCGCGAACTTTATGATGACCAACTTGCAGACCATCTGGCAGCGCAAGGCAGTGTAGGTATTAGCCGCATGATACTTGCGCAACTGGGTGGGCAGAACAAGTCCGCAACTTAAGAACCTGGGCAGATTGACCGTTTTAGTCAGATAACTGCGGGACTTCCCGCAATGGAATGTGAAGATTTATCCCGGTATGGAAACGACGAATGAACATGATTAATACCGCATACAGCGGGTTACAAACCGCTCAAATGGGCATGAATACGACGGCAATGAATGTCGCCAATATGCTGACTCCAGGTTACAGCCGGCAAGGCATAGTCCAAAGCGCTGTCGGCCCTTATGGCACGGCTCAGGTTGGCAATGGCGTACAGGTAGACAGCATTCGCCGCATATCGAGCCAATATCTGGTAAACCAGGTATGGCACACCAGCAGCCAGGCCAGTTATTACCAAATCAATCAGCAATATTTCAGCGCTCTGGAGCAGGTGATTGGCAATGACAGCACCAGCATCGGTAATGGGCTGGATGATTTTTTTAGTGCCCTGAGCGAATTAACCACCCAACCAGAATCACCTGCATTGCGCCAGCAGTTTCTTAACCAATCCCGAGCAATGGCAACTCGTTTTAACAATACCCAGGACATGATTAACTCCCAGCGCATGTCAATAAACAGCCAGAGAGATGCCACAGTTTCTCAGATAAATACGCTGACAACAGGTATTGCCGAGTACAACCAGAAAATTGCTGCCATGGAAAGTACAGGCGGCAACAGCAATGTCTTACGCGATCAGCGCGACGAGCTGGTAAGAGAATTAAGCCTGTTAACTGAAGTTAACGTGGTAGAAAACAGCCATGGCCATTACAACATTAGTATGAAAAGTGGCCAGCCACTGGTCAGTGGTACCACTGCAGGCCAAATGAGTAGTGAGCGTGATGAGAATGGCCTCCCCGTATTAAGCTTGCAATTTGCCGATCACACTTTTCCTTTGTCCGCTTCACCAGGTGGGCAATTGGGGGCGTTGTATGATTACGAAATCGGCACATTGAATGACATGGAAGTTGCTCTACAAGGCATGGCTGAAGCCCTGGCCCAGCAGGTGAATGACCAGTTAGCGCAAGGCTACGATCTGAATGGTAACCCAGGGAAACCTTTATTCTCGTTTGATCCGAACAACCCGGCGGGCATGTTGCAGGTGAATACGCTCAGCCCGAGCGAACTGGCGCTTTCAGGAATGCCAGATGAACCCGGAAACGGCGATAATTTACAGTTAATCCTGGCTATTCAGGACCAGAAATTCAACTTGCCTGGGCTTGGCAATATGACCCTTGCAGAAGCCAGTGCCTCGATGGTATCAACACTTGGCATCGACAGCCGCAATAATCAGATAGAACTGACTGCCTCGTTAACTATTCTTGAACAGGCGCTACAACAGCGCGATAACCTCAGTGCAGTCAATCAGGATGAAGAAGCTATCAATCTGCAAATTTATATGCAGGCATACCAGTCAAATATGAAGGTCATCTCGGCAGGTAATCAACTGTTCAATGATCTCCTCGGTCTTTTTTAATCAGGGAAGGAATAATTCATGCGGGTAAGCAGCCTGAATAACACACAAGTGATGTTGTCGCAAATGCACAATAACAATATGAAAATGAGCCAAATTATGCAGCAACTGTCGACACAAAAGCGGGTAAATGTGCCCTCTGACGACCCCATCGCCGCAACACGGATTAACCAGCTACAGCGGGAACAATCAACTATTGCACAGTACCAGGACAATATTACCCGCCTCTCTGGCTCATTGTCGACTCAGGAAGCTCAAGTACAAAGCGCCAGCGACCTGCTCTGGGCTATGAACGACACCCTATTACAAGCGGCTAACGGTTCAAATGGTGATAAAAACATGCAAGGTTTTGGCATGGAACTCAACATGCTGCTTGATTCCCTGGTTGACACTGTAAACACCAAAAGTGCTTCTGGTAGTTATTTGTTTGGTGGCACGAAGAACCAGACAGCCCCAATACAGTGGGATGATGCCACAGAAAGCTGGGTGTTTATGGGTAACCACAATACCCGAGAAACCACCGTCGCCAATGGTGTTCAGGTCACGGAAAACGTCCATCTGGCACAATGCCTGAGCCTGGGTGGTGATGAACTGGGTTTACTGAATGAGCTGTATACGCTGAGCGAAAAAATGCAGGACCCGGCAGTTTCTCCAGCCACTTACCAGCAAGATATCCAGAACCTGCTTGATGCAGTCAGTGACGCTCAGGACGAGATTGGTGCGATTTTTACCGAACTGGGTGGCCGCCAAAACCAGCTGACCTTGCTGCAAAATGCCCATACTGATGTCAGCACAGCAAACGGTATGGTGTTGAGCGAACTGGCTGATGCTGATGTAGCGACATCAACCATTGAGCTACAACTCTATGTTAACGCAACCCAAATCACTTTCAGAGCATGGAACATGGTGAACCAGTTGTCTTTATTTAACTCGATGGGGTAACACGTTATGCAGGTTAGTTTATCCCCAACAAAAACCCACCTAACGCAAACCGCGGCTGCGCGCACCAACAAAATGCAGCAGGCCGCCCGTGTCAGCACGCCAGCAAAGGTAACCACCCCCGACTTCCCTGAACCGGCGTTGTTGTCACGCAAACCTGCGCGTTACAACACTCAACTCAATGCGCAACTTACAGCCATTCAGCAAGCCGAAGATTACCTACAGAATCTGGAAGGCGTGTTACTGCATTATCGCCACACAAAAGGCCAGGCAGGTGCCCGCCCTGCAGAGCTACAACAACAGCTGACACAGCGCCTTCAACAGTCTGCGGGTACAGTAGACCGGCAGCTGAATGTCACGCTGACCCAGGCCTCTCAAATACAATTCAGTCTGGGATTCCCGAGCGAGTTATTCTTCCAGCCACAAGGTGAAACACTAATCTTTGCCGCTGGGAAGGGGTACAACCACCTGGCGGCGGTGACGTTACCTGAAACATCGTCACCTCGGCAAATTCTGGCGCACCTGAATACCTGCCTGGGTAAATTCGGTATTCATGGCGAATTCGGTCCTAAGGGCGAGTGTCAGTTTACGGCGAATGAATCGCATTGGGATGAACTAAAAGGGTCATTGCGGGTACGGGGAGAAGGCGTTCATTTTCCAGCAGACAGCTTTACGCTGTTATCGCCAATGACTCAGGCAAGCCCGGTAGATAACCTGCAACAGTTAACAGGAATGTGGAATAATGTTGCTCGCAGGGAAGTAGAGCAGGCGTTGCACCATATCACTCACCAGCAAACAACCCTGCGCCAGCATAAAGCCAGCGTAACAGTGAGGATCCGTGAAATGTCACCAGCGCTGACCACACAACATGTTCAGCAAACAGCGCAAGGCCTGGCACGCCAACTGGCCAGCAGCCGAAACCATTTCGAACAACTGGCTCAAGCACTGTCAGCACAGGCCAACATTCCCCAAGCGACCGTAAGGCATTTACTCGGGTAATATCATGATTCTTTGTAGCGGTTCAGCTCAACGCGGTGGGAGGTAAATACCACCGCTTTGCCAAACAAAGACACTTTGCCCATCAATAACCAGTCGCCACGTTTCAATTTCACGGCTTAAAAACAGATCCATCATGTTCTCCAGCATCAGGTTCTTTTTTTCCGTGGAAAACGCAACCGGGTGGAATTCGTAGAAGCGCCGCTCACCATCATTACGCCGCATAATGAATTTTCCCTGCATAAGGAAGTTATTACCATCCGTGCTGACAAAAGTGGTAATCAATTCATTATTAACAATTTTAGTAATAAAATCATAATGCTCACTCTTTTCTGAGCTCAGATCATAGTAGCCAAACGGGATAGTCCCTACCACATTGCCACGCACCCCGACCCAAGTATAAATAGACCAACGATTCTGATACCACAGCAAGGCGGCAATAGCGCAAACCAGCCCGATAAGCACACTAATTTTTAGTGCAGGTCGCCAGGTCATGCATTTCTCTCCGGGTTTCTTTCAAAATCAGATCATTAAGGCGCTCTGTATTCACACGCCAGTGATGGATCACCATTACATACTGTTGCTGGCTACACGGGCCTTTAACAATAAAGCTATAATTCAGAGACTGGCCGAGTGCCTGGTAATACACCGACATGCTGGCAGACCTCTCGTTTAACTCAGTATTCAGCGTATAAAATGTTTTCTGAAGCCGAGCGAACAGGTTGTCTTTACTGTTACTTCTTACGCCTTTCTCTTCAATGCCATACAAACGAATATGGCTGAATGCTGTTTCATTACTCCGGTTCACTGACAGGTGCACATCATGGTGTTCATGCCACAAAACTTGCCCGGCAAGGAACACCAGCACCACTGTAGCGAGCAGCAATGACAGATTTAAAGGTTGACGAAGCCAGTTTAATACCTGCAGGGGAACCGATTGAGAAGTGGGTTTCACATCGCCAGGAGGCTCTTCGGCCACAGATACCGTAGTGGTTGCTACCTGAACCTCTTCCACAGATTCTTCAGGTGACGACTGGTGGCCGAGTGGTTCATCGAGTGTATGCTCTAATTCACTAGCGGCAGCAGCAGCTTTTATGAAATCGGTTTGCAACTCAACCAGGTCCGCTGGTAATAAGGCAGCAGCGGTATTACCCACAATATAATTGTGTGATTGTTTGCGAGGCTGAGTACGGCAATATTCCGACGATAATAAATAACCTCGCTTGGGAATTGTGCGAATAATACGTTGTTTTTTACCGTCATCTTCCAGAGCAGTGCGCAGGGCATGTATCGCATTTGGCAGACTGTTGCTGCCTATGACACGATGCACCCATACCATATTAGTGATATCTTCGCGGCTCAGCACACTACCTGCGTGCTCAACCAATACGATTAGCAGGCGAAACTGGTATTCGCCAAGCTTGCGTATTTCACCTGTCTCAGCATGAACCAGCGCATTTGCCGATTCATCGATTAACCAGTCATTAATAAGATAATCGTGTTTATCCATTCTAAAACCGCTGGTCACAGACTATTTCCTTAAATGCCCCACTCCTCTGGTAGCATTTGTTCTTGTACTATTTTAACGTCCCTTATCCCATTTGCAGCAGGAGAGACCAAAAATAAACGTTTACTACTCATGGCGCCAAACACAGCTTATGGTATCTACATGATTTGGTCACAAGCATACCATAACCAATTCCATAATTTATTTTAAATAATATATCCAAAGAATAGAGAGTGCTTAATAACATCACTTAATATGATCTACATATTGTTAACTTACTATAATAATAGATTATAACATAAACCATGAAGTCATTCATAACATAACTTAAATAAAGCAAAATAAGGTAATGAAAACAAGACAGAAATTTCCATTCAAGACTATTTGACATACTTTTCTATGCCATAAATAACCTTTTCACTTTATCCTACTTGCTTAATGCCTACATCAAATCAAACTCAAAAAAACAAGTAGCACATCTGTTTAACATAATAAGAATTATCTCTCATCTCCCGGTCGCTAGATGAGGAAAATTAAATAAAATGTGGATAATTTACATTTCCTTTATTTTCCCGGTTACTCAAAATTACTTCACTAAAAAGCAATAAAATCAATAAATTATGGTAAAAAATATTTTTCTACATTGTTCTGAAAAAAGAATTTAATTTCTGCCATGAATGGTCCGTTTTATCCAGTGGCAGGAATCCACCTGATACACAGCTCACTAAGGAAATAAATTTTATGTCAATGTCCATTTTTACCAGCTCATCTTCCATGGCAGCAGTTAATGCAATGAACAAATCCAACAGTATGCTCTCTACTGCTATGGAGCGTTTGGGTACGGGGAAACGTATTAACTCAGCAGCAGATGATGCAGCAGGGCTGCAAATCGCTTCCCGCTTACAAGGCCAGGTTAGTGGTATGGCGGTGGCACAGCGTAATATCAGTGATGCCACAGCTCTGTTGCAAACTGGCGAAGGTGCATTCGATGAAATGACCAATATCATGTACCGCATGAAGGACCTGGCTACCCAGGGTGCGAACGATACCAACTCTGCAGCAGACCGCGCCGCAATTCAGGGCGAACTCGATCAGTTGAGTGCAGAACTGGATAATATTATGGGCAACACCTCTTATGCTGGCGATAAGCTGTTTGCTGCTGGTGGAAAATTCGACGATGAGCTGAATTTCCAGATCGGCGCGAGCGCTGGTGAAGCCATGAAACTGGATATCTCTGATCAACTCGATGACCTGCGCGATATAGTAAAAGACCTGGCAGACTTGTCTGTCGACGATGCAGATGATGCTCAGGAGTTTATGACAGAGCTGGAAACCGCTATTGATGAAGTCAGCGCCATGCGTTCCACCTTTGGTGCCAATATCAACCGCCTGGGCCACTCTGCAGCGAACCTTGCCAACATGAAGGACAACACCGAGCTTGGCCTTGGCAACATTCGCGATGCTGACTTTGCAGCAGAAGCCACCAACATGACCCGCAACTAGATGCTGGCACAAACCAGTATGTCTATGCTGCGCCAGTCTAACAGCATGTCTGGCATGGTAATGTCTCTGCTGGGTTAATCCTTGTTGCAAACTTATTTAAAAAACACCGCTCTGGCGGTGTTTTTTTTACCGCGTTGACTTCCGCTTTCACGACACAGGCGGAAATCCACTTTCCTCACCAAATTTAATCATTTGATTTTAAATAAAAAATAAGTTGGCACGCACCTTGCTAATTATAGAACCGTGAGGCGCAAGATATCGCAATAAAGCACAGCCATCACCCATGCCAGCGCCTGGTGGAAAGGAAGGTCGCGCACTTGTTTTTATTGTTTTAAGGGAAAAATTAATTATGTCCGATTTACTCAGCCTTGATCCTCAAACGCTGGCAACCCAACTGGCGTTTTACGATATCCAGCCCATGCAGAATGCGATTAAAACGCAAACCGCCACTCTGAACGCCCAGCAAACTGCATTGCGGGCCCTTCGTACAGCACTGACAGATTTCCGTACATCAATCCAGGGTATGAACCAGTCGGGCCAGAGCATGCTGCAAACTCAGGCAACCACCAATATGACAGGTATTGCCAATGTCACCACCACCGCCACAGCCCAAAAAGGGACCTATAACATTGAAGTGGACCAGTTAGCCAGCGCGCATCAAATCGGCTATGCAGGGCTGACCGACGAAGATATCAGCAATGCCAGCGGTACCATGACTATTGATCTGGCGGGTGAAGAGCTGAATATAGACCTGACGGACATTGATTCGCTGGCTGACCTCGCCGCTACTATAAATAACGCGGAAAATAACCCAGGAGTAACAGCTTCGCTGGTTCGCACTGATGGCAAGGTCATGCTGATGCTCAGCAGCGACGAAACCGGGGCAACCAATACCCTCGATGTACAAATTGATGGCGATGACTCAACTCAGGCTTTGTTCTCCAACCCGGCACAAATTTCTGCAGCTCAGGATGCACAGTTCCGCATGGGCGAAGTGTCATTCACCCACAGCAGCAACACCATTGACAACTTGATTGAAGGGGTCACGGTTGAATTAATCGGTGTCACCGAAGGGAAGCCGCTCACCATCAATGTTGATACCGATACTGAAGCCACTAAAGAGCAGGTGAATACGTTCGTTGACTCCTGGAACACACTAATGACCTCGCTCAATACACTCACTTCAAACGGTGTAGACGGTGAGCGCGGTGCTCTGGCGGGCGACCCTACAATCAGTGCCCTGCAACGCGACCTGAACACATTACTACGTAGCGAAATTGATGGCTTCACCATTGCTGATTTCGGTATCAGCGCAGACCGCAATGGCAAACTCAAAATTGATAATGACGCCCTGACAAAACAACTGCAATCCAACCCACAATCAGTCACCACTTTTTTTAATGGTCCGGATGGCCTCCTGAGCAGTATGGATAAATCCCTCGACCGCTATCTCAACAGCACAGACGGTTTGCTGAAAAGCCGCCAGGAAACGCTTGATCGCCGCCAGGAAGAAATTGACCGAAAAAGCGAAAAAATGAACACCCGTTATGACACTGCGTACAACCGCTACCTGCGCCAGTTCACTCAGCTACAACAAGTTACGCTGCAAATGAACAGCACTATGAGCATGTTCGGTTTAGTTTAAGGAGGAACACCGATGTACCACAACACAGAAGACTATTCAGGTCACTACCAGGCATCTGACCTTGCTGTTCAGATTGCCTCGGCTAACCCGCATCAGTTGGTATTGATGCTGTTCGACGGTTTATTGGATGAACTTGAACGCACCAAAAGCCACATTGTAGCCCGCCGTTTCGAGCACAAAGCAGCCAGCGTGAATAAGTGCATTGATATTCTCAACGCACTGACAAGTGCGCTGGATTTCGATAAAGGCGGTGATGTGGCTGCGAATTTGTCCCGGCTTTATGACTACTGCGTTTATCGCCTCTATCACAGCAGCCACGCCTTGTCGGTTGAACAAGTAGACGAAGTCACCCTGATTCTGCGCCAGCTTCAGCAAGGGTGGCAACAAATGGGCTTGCCTCATGACTAACCCGCACACTATTTATCGCCTGGCCACTGAGCTGCGCCAGGCGGCCAGTATCCGTAACTGGGCCCTGGTCATGCAGGTCGACCAGCACATTGCGTCATTACTGAGTGGCCTGCAGGGAGCAACGCTGTCACCCGCACAGAGTAAAGCGATTGATGTCCTGCAAACCACACATCGCCAGGTTAATGCCTGGTGCCACCAACAAAGTGATGTCCTGCGGGAAAAAATGGAGCAAACCCGCAACAACCGCGAAAGAGCGGCTGCATATGCAACATTTATGGACGAAAAGGACTTAGGCTAATGGCGTGGATCTCGGCATCGGAACAAGGGCAACATTGGCAAGCCCTCCCGGCGCAGCCTGAAACAGGCCTGCTGCCGCAACCCGGCACTATCGCAGCCAACACAGAGCAAGCTCCGGAAATGTTCTCTCATATGCTGCTCAATGTGGAAGCAGGCGTGTCCCCGCTATCGCCCGATGATGTACAAAGCGATTCTGTACATCCTCAAGTACCGCTGGCGGATACAGGCGATAACACAATTGTCGCCCATGACTCTGTAGTTGCTCATGAAGTTGCTATTTCACGAGCAACTACAGCGTTACCCGGAACCCAGGTGACAGCACTACCCTTACCCCTTGCTGAGCGTACATCATCCGTAAACCGTGTTTTCTTTACTGATATAACCAAAGCGCCAGTAGAAGTCACTCAGACCACAGCCACTTCCTCAGCAACAATGGCGATGCTGGGTAGCGTGCAACCGGCCAAACTACAGCCGATTCAGGCAGGAGAAGTACAGCAACAACCTGCCGTGATTATGGGCTCAAGGGATGCGGTTGCGCTGCCTCAGGTGGCGAACCACCAGCCCATAGCAATAGCAACACAGGCACCAGACACCCAGCCCGGTAACTGCATCGGAGCCGTACAACACATTCAAATTGGTCTATCAGCACAGGCCCCACTTGCGGTACCTGTTCAGCCTGAACCCGTTGCACCAGACACCAGCCAGCGCCCAGCTACCACCACAGCGGCTAGTCTGGCAACGCCGGCACACCAGGAACACCAACACTCGCAAACTGAACGGTTACAGGCCGCTTTGGGTGCCCGGTTACAACTGCATATTGCTAACCGAACTCAGTCTGCACATATCCGTCTGGACCCACCGTCACTCGGCAAAATCGACATTCAACTGCATATGGAACAAGGCCAGCTTCAGGTTGCATTGCATACCCAGCATGAAGAGGTCGCTCGGGCATTGAGGTTGGTCAGCCACGGGCTGCAGGAACAACTGGAAGCAGATACCGAACAGCGCGTCAGTGTACTGATATCAACAGGCCATGGAAGCTCATCTCACCAATCACACCCTGAGGGGGCAGGCCAGTCTGCAGACGAATCCAGCCCGGCAACCGCCAGAGAGTCACTCACTGTGCCACCAACAGAACGCCACCAGGATTCAACCATCATCCTGACGATATAACTCAGCGCAATAACAAGGAGCGTTATGAATATCAAAATTATTTTAAGTGCAGTGGTATTAGCCCTGTGCGTTGCCGCTGGTAGCGCCGCACTTACCCTATTCGGGCTACAGCACATGGGAAACAAGCATGACCAGAGCGCGTCTACCACTGGCGATGCCTTGCAAAATCGCACAGCAGATTCCGTTGAATTTGTTGAGATAGCTAATCTGATTGTCACGCTGAAAGGAAATAACGGTGAACCTCGTTACTTATTGCTGGAACAAGCGCTGATAACCACGAATCCGGAAGATGCCCGGCGCACTCAAACATTGCTGCCCGCATTACGCGGTGCTGCCGTCGGCCTGCTTAACGGATTGCCTTACACGGATGTCCGGGGCATGTCAGTAGAAGAACTAACGCAAAAACTTACTACGCGTTACGACGAGCAGCTCCAGCAACTCAACACCAGTAAGCCTTTTGAGGATGTCATCATCAGCAAAATGGTGTTCCAGTAAATAAGGACTACCGAATGAACACAGCAAATGGATTTACTGAAGCTGCTCTCACCCCCATTCAGGAAGCACAATACCTGAATGAGTGGCTACCCCTGGTGCATAAAATCCTGAAACAAGTTAGTTGGCAGGCAAGCGGGATTATCGATAAAGACGATATGGAACAAATTGCATTGATGGGGTTACTTTCTTCACTGCGTCGCTATGGCATACCCGACGAACAATTTATTGGGTACGCCTCCCAGCGTATTCGTGGCGCTATCCTTGATGAGCTGCGCCAACATGACTGGCGCTCTCGCCGATTACGGCAAAAAAACCACCAACTTAACGATGCAATCAACAAATTGGTCAGCAAACTTGGCTATAACCCACGGCCTGATGAAATTTGTTTACACCTCAATATTTCTCCTGAAGCCTATATGGAATACCAGCAAATTGAGAGCGCCAAGACGCTGCAAAGTCTGGATGAGTTATTGTCTTCGTCAACCCACAATTCACTACTGGGCAATACCTTCGCATCACGAGAACTGGACGATGAGATAATGAGTGCCGACATGCTGCGTCAGGCACTTGCCAGCCTGGACTCCCGTGAACTACTTATCCTCACGCTTTATTACCAACATGAAATGAGCCTGAAAGAAATTGCTCTGACGCTCAATCTGACGGAAGCGCGGGTATGTCAGATAAACAAAAAGCTCGCCAGGAAGATCCACTGTTTTGTTGAGAATCAAACATGCAAAAATTTATCGGTTTAATGGTCATTATGGTTTGTGTCGTCGGGGGGTTTTTGATGTCTGGCGGCAAAATGGCAGTTTTCTGGCAACCCGGAGAAATCGTTATTATTTTAGGCGCTGGCTTCGGTGCCACAATGCTTGCCAACCCGCGCTCAGTGTTACAAGAAATGTATCGCCAGTTCCGTGGGGTACTGCGTAAGAACGAATATACCGACGAATATCAGCGCCAGTTATTAATGCTGCTATTTGAACTGTTGGAATTGGTGCAAGAAGGTGGTCTGAAAACACTGGATGAGCATATTGAAGCACCTGAAAATAGTGCGTTATTTCAGAAGTACCCACTCATTATGGGCGATAAAGCGTTGGTCACATTCATTTCCGACAACTTCCGCCTGATGGCCATGGGCAAAATCAACGAGCATGAACTGGAAGGCCTGCTCGAACAGGAACTGGTTGCAATGGAAGAAAACCTGCTGCTGCCATCTCGCTCATTGCACCGCACCGCTGAAGCGATGCCGGGTTTCGGTATTTGCGCCGCTGTACTGGGGATTATTATCACCATGCAGTCCATTGACGGTTCCATTGCGGTAATTGGCGTGAAAGTTGCTGCGGCCCTGGTCGGCACTTTTCTGGGGGTATTTTTCTGCTATTGCCTGATGGACCCAGTGGCAAATGCGATGGAACAACGTACGAAAAAGCAACTGGCAATTCTGGAATGTGTTCGCACCGTGCTGGTAAACCATGTGGCCGGGAAACCAACATTACTGGCCGTAGATGCCGGGAGGAAAATGTTGCCCATAGATGCAAAACCCAACTTCGCAACACTGGATGGCTGGGTAAATTCAATGCAGGATAACGCCGGATGAAAAATCACAGCGGACACGGCACGACAATAATCAAACGCAGTGCCCGTCGCAACCACGCAGGCCACCATGGAGGTGCCTGGAAAGTCGCCTTTGCTGACTTCACACTGGCGATGATGGCATTGTTTATGGTGCTGTGGATTATGGGGGCATCTTCGGAAGAAGAACGGCATGAGATTGTCTCAAACCTCTATACCGATTCACTGTTCGACATATTTTCGTCCCGAAGCACATCTTCTGGCAGCAACACGCTGCCACTCTTCGAGCCCTCAGGTAACCCCCTTCCTGTCGCGCAGGCCACCGCTCTTCAAACAGCTACACAAGAGCCCGAAACACCCCAGGCTCGGGAGGAACGCTCACAACGTGAAATTGAAGAACTGGCACGTTTAATTGCTCAAATCACTTCGGTTTATAACGCCCAGTCTAATCTGCATATTGAAATCGTACCCCAGGGGTTACGCATTCTGATAACCGATGACCAGCAGCGGGAAATGTTCCAGCGTAGTAGCGCTATTCTGGCACCGTTTTTTCAGCGGTTGTTAAGCGAGTTTGCCCCCGCACTGAACACCATTGAGCACAAAATCATAATAACCGGGCATACTGATGCCACCCGGTATCGTGACCAACAGCGCTACAGTAACTGGAATCTCTCTGGTGACCGGGCATTACAGGCGCGGCGGGTACTGACCGAAGCAGGGCTAAATGAACAACGCGTTTTGCAAGTCAGTGGCATGGCCGACCAAATGTTGTTTCACCCTGAAGACCCACACCATGCCGCCAACCGGCGTATTGAAATTATGGTGTTGACCCACTCAACCAGTGAAGCGCTCTACCAGTTTTTCGGCCATCAGGGGCAGAATATTGTCGCCCCTATTATTGACAAAATCAGCATGACAACGGAATAACTCATCTGGTTCTGAGGGAAAAGGAGATAAACCCGTTTATGACAAGGAAAGTCACAAAACACCTGCCTGTACCGGCATCATTATTACTGAGCAGTTTGTTGTGCCTGCCACTGGATGCAATAGCAACAGGCAATGAAGACAGGCATAAACAGCACACTGCACGCAATACTACCAATAATAACGCGGCTCAGGCTGATGACGCCGTACAGGCGCGGATGCGTAACCGGGATAGATTACTGGCACAGCGTCAAAACGCCCCTACCGCCGTGCCATCAACACCAGGCCAGCGACAAAAGCATGCCGTAAACCAGCGTGCAGAGCGGGAAAAAAATCGGGAATTGCTGGCAATGTATGCCAACTGGTTACCCGGCCAGCATAACGCGGCCCAATACATTGAAGACCCACGGAGGTCTGCCGGGCGGCAAACACATTCACTACGTGAACAGAGCACCATTCATCATGTGGTAAGCCGCCTGAAAGCACAACTGGGGAAACCCTATGTCTGGGGAGGTCACTCACCAGCAAGTGGCTTTGATTGCAGTGGCTTAGTGTGGTACGCCTTTAACCCGCTTCTTAACCGTAAATTACCCCGTACCGCAAACGCCATGTATCAGGACCAGCAACTCAGCCAGATTCACCGCCAGCAATTGCGTAAAGGCGACCTGGTATTTTTCAGTATCAAAACGCCTAATGCAGCAGATCATGTAGGTGTTTACCTTGGCGATGGTCAGTTTATTGAAGCACCCCGAACCGGGAAAAATATTCGGATCAGTGAATTAAACAATGAATTCTGGAAATCAAAATACCTGGGAGCACGCCGGGTTATAAAAGAATCAGTCCTGTTATAGCACGAATAAATAACCTCCAGCACAGCCGGAGGTTTTTCAGATGCGCCTGTAATGCTTTGTTTCTGTATTTGAATTTCAGATTGCCAAACTGCCCATAGAGCATCAGGCTACTTTTACCTTTCAGGTAACCCATGAACCCCGACACACTCACCACCTGGCCAAGAGTATAGTGCGCATCAGTTGCCAGCCTATCGCCCATCCCTCCCAGTAAACTTCGCCACAAGCTAGCCTGGAATAAAAACGATCCTCTATGCTGGGGCTGATAGCCAATAAATTATTTAAATGAAAATGCTCAAATAATTTTTTTTAATAAAAACCAACACAAAATAAATAACAAAACATCCGAAGCCGAAAAACATTGATGATTTATTATGTTAGTTACCAGTAATTAATCATGATTAAAAAACATCATCACAATCCCAAACCCGCCCATGATGCATAAAATAAAAATACTCTAACTTTAAAATCACAACGTTTTCTCTTTTTATATTTTCATGTTACTTAGAATTAAATAACTATCACATATTTACCCCGGCTCCTTTTAATTATAATTCGCCAGAAAATGAATATCTCTCTTCAGTTATCATTTATCCGCTATAGAAAGACTGAGGAAGTGCCAAAAAATGCCGATATATACTTAACTGTATGCCAACTCAACCGGCCCACGAAGGAGGCTCCATGCGCACCTGGTTCGATAAACTGACAGGCAAGAACAAACCGCCCCGGTTTACGAAAAATTGGGATCCGGAGCGTGAAGCCATTTATCACTGGATGGGGGTCTGGCAACGTAGCCAAAACCGCGAAGAGATGGCATTGCCCGATGAGCCACCCGCTGAAGAGGAAAGCTTGCGCTGGGCACCTGGCGCACTGGATGGAACACTGGCATGGCATACCGGGCAACCGGATGACGTACGCCAAAAAGTCGCTCTGATTATGCATGTACTCCAGGCTGTACTGGCTGTGCCATCCGATGCACCAGCAATGAAAAGCTTGTATAGCTTGCTAAACGAAGGCTATCCCCTGAGTTATATCGATGCCCTATTGCAAGAAATCGCCAACACCCGAACCATTTCAGCCGAACGCCTGCGCTGGTTTGCCGAGTGGCTGGCAACACAGGCACCGGACCGCAATGTGGTGAAAGTCGCTATGGCATTGCTGGTGTTTTTCCCAGGTGATCGGAGTGTATCAATCCTGACAACATTAGGCGGGCATGATGAATTTACGCTCTATGCAGTAGTGGCATTGCGCGCCATGTTAAGCCAGGAAGAATATGCACAAATATGGTTTACGCTGGCGCAACGAGCAGAAGGTTGGGGTCGTATTCACCTGATTGAACGTTTACCCACACCTCTTCCCGAAGAGGTCCGTCACTGGCTGCTGCGTAAAGGCTATAACAACACTGTTATGAATGAATACACCGCCTGGCATTGTGCCAGTAGCGGGGACTTACCCCGGGCGTTGCAGGAAGAACAGGACGAAGCACTGTTACTGGGTGCTGCTGGCATTATTCAGGCACTGATTGCTGGCGGCCCTGCTCGTGATATGCGTAATTATGACGACAATCACCTGCTTTGCACCCGCTGGTTACAGCGAATACATCCCTTACCGCCTGCGGATCTGCACTATTATCTGTGCGCCAGTGCCATTGCTAACTGGGCAGCACGCCAGGCAGAAGAAGACACAGATAACACACCGCACTGGCTGGATTTACGCCATAATGCCGTGGATATACTGGCTAATCCAGGATGGGCAGAGTGCATTGCCCAAGAATTTGACCAGCCAGACTGGTCACGCTTTTATCTGGCAGTCCAGGCGAGCCAGTGCCGCGGAGAAGACCCCTGGACCAAAGTCTATGAGCGTCAGCTTCATTTCCCGGACGAAAGCCATTGGTATACGCTGCTGCAAACCCATGCCAGGGAACGGGCCACCATGGTTCAGGTGCTGGCAGAACAACAATTAAACCTGGCGCAGATCGCGAGCGGCCCTTCTCTTGAATCCGGGATCGGGGATGGCTGGCATGATCACCATGTACTGGATGGGATCTTATATGGGCTACAACGTTTCCCGGGCGTTGGATGGTCCCTGGTGGATGCAGGGCTATACAGCCCACTGATTCATAACCGCAGTGTGGCTCTGCAAGTCCTTGAGGCCTGGGCATTACCCGATGATACTCGCTGGCGGCTGGAACATTTATTACGTCTTGAGCCAGACGATGAACTGCGCCTGCGAATTAGTGAACAACTGGCAACATTATCGGCCGCATAACATTTTGTGCGGTTTTTCTGACAAGCACGTTGTACCCGAGCGGTACGCTAACCTGCATACGCACTGATACGGGTATTGAGGTAAGTACCCTCTGCCAGTCAAATCCCTGATAAAAGGTGGTTTGTATTCTGCCTGCTACTGCGTTATATCCCTGTAGCAAAGTGTTCACTATCCTCATGACAGGAGAGACCATGACTAAAGTTGCAGTCGTTTATTATTCTGGCTACGGCCACACCAAACTGGTAGCAGAAAGTGTTGCATCAGGTGCCCAGGCGGAACTTATCGAGATTGACCAGGAAGGCAATATCCCGGAAACCGCATGGGATACATTGCAGGCTGCAGACGCCATTATTTTCGGTGCGCCTACCTATATGGGTTCTGCTCCCTGGCAGTTTAAGAAATTCGCAGATGCCAGCTCCAAAATCTGGTTTACCCGTGCCTGGCAGGACAAAGTGTTTGGTGGCTTTACCAACAGCGCCAGCCTGAATGGCGACAAACAAGTCACCATGATTGCCCTGCAAACACTCGCAGCACAACATGGCGGGATTTGGGTAAGCCTGGGCCAGGCTCCAGCCAACACGTTGGCCTCTTCGCGTGATGACGTTAATAACCTGGGTGGCTCAGCTGGCCCACTGGTACAGTCTCCTTCTGATGCTGGTGCCGATAAAATCCCGGCAGGCGACCTGGAATCCGTACGCCTGTATGGCGCACGCGTTGCCGCCATTGCCGCTCGCCTGAAATAAGCCACAAGGGGGCCAGGCCCCCTTTAACCCCTTCACTGGCTGTGAAGCCACATTAACCACTCCACTGAAAGTGAACGAAATTTTTACCACACTGGCATCAGTGTTCAGTGAAGGTAACCCGAACCACATTTTTCCAGCACAGTGCCGGTTGCGCGCCGTGTCAACAACACCAGTTTCACTCACCAGCTGCGCCCGGCGCACGCAGGGGGGCCGTCCCCCCTGCACCCCCGTGGGTGGCTGGCAAAATCGCCGCTGCGCGGACATTCGGCTTACCCTGGCAGGCTTATCGGGTACCGCTCCGAGTCGGCCTCCTGCCTCCCGTCGCTCTGCCTGCATCCATGCAGGCAGCCCCGGCCCGCCAGGCACGCCTCAACGATTTCGAGGCCACTAACCCCCACGCCTGTAAGCCCCAGCAAAACACAAAGAAAACATACCATATCCAGAGTTTACAGCCATACCAGACAACACAAGCAATCCCGCACCTGCAGCGCTGGCTGAGTCGCGTAAAACCGGTGAACCGCAGAAAGGAAGACAAGGTTATTCCGCCAGGACGGCGGAATAAGGCGAAACGAGGCAGGACGCCGAGTCGAGCCGGCCGCGGGCTGACTGCCCGGAGGTGAACGCAGTGCGCAGCACCGGTTGCCCGCGAAAACCGGATTGTTAAGGGGCGGGCCCCTTAACACGTTCACCGGCTGTGAAGCCACATTAACCACATCACTTGAAGTGAACGGAACTTTCACCGAACCAGCATCAGCGCGAAGTGAACGGAACTTTCACCGAACCAGCATCAGCGCGAAGTGAACGGAACTTTCACCGAACCAGCATCAGCGCGAAGTGAACGGAACTTTCACCGAACCGGCATCAGCGCAAGGTGAACGGAACTTTCACCGAACCGGCATCCGGTTCAGCGAATATAACCCGAACCACATTCCACCAGCACGGCACCTATTGCACGCCGTGCCAGCAACACAAGTTTCACTCACCGCCCGTTCACATGAAGCGATATTAACCACATCACTTCACGTAAACAGAAACAACTACTCACTCTCCAGCACAACCTCTGCATTCGCCACATTCTCCCGGCGCGACTTCGTCGACAGAAAATAGAGATAACCCGCAACCATAAAGGCAATAAACAACCCACCAATTTCCGGGTTAAACCACAGCATCGCCACCAGGCAAATCACGGAACAAACCAGCGCAATCGCCGGAATAACCGGGTAACCCGGTGCACGATAACTGCGTTCCAGATCCGGTGCACTGCGGCGCAGGCGGAACAGGCTCAGCATACTCATGATATACATCACAATGGCACCGAACACGGCCATGGTTATCATGGCAGCAGTCAGGCTCATACCCTGCAGGTTCACACCATCACAGAAAATCGCGATGATACCAATCACACCACCGGCAAGAATGGCGCGGTGTGGCGTCTGGAAACGGGACAGTTTTGCCAGGCCATGGGGCAGGTAGCCAGCACGGGCCAGCGCAAAGAACTGGCGAGAATAGCCAAGAATAATCCCGTGGAAACTGGCGATCAGGCCGAACAGGCCAATCCACACCAGCATATGCATCCAACTGGAGTGCTCCCCAACAATCATTTTCATTGCCTGGGGCAGGGGGTCGTTAATGTCGGACAGTTTACGCCAGTCACCTGCGCCACCTGCCAGTAACATCACCCCAATCGCCAGCACCACCAGAGTAAGAATACCGGTGATATAGGCGCGTGGAATGGTGCGTTTCGGGTCTTTCGCTTCTTCTGCGGCCATTGCTGCCCCTTCAATCGCCAGGAAGAACCAGATAGCGAATGGAATAGCGGCAAACATACCGGAAACAGAAGTCAGTGAGAAACCATCACTGCCTGCCCAGCCATGGGAGACAAAATTGCTCATGGTAAACCCTGGGGAAACCACGCCCATAAATACCAGTAGTTCGATAACCGCCAGAATAGTCACTACCAGTTCGAACATGGCAGCCAGTTTCACACCCAGAATATTCAGCCCCATAAAGACGATATATGCGCCAACAGCCGCATATTTCGGATCCAGCCCGGGGAACTGCACATTCAGGTAAGCACCTATCGCCATAGCAATAGCAGGTGGTGCAAAGACAAACTCAATCAGGGTCGCCATACCTGCAATCAGGCCACCAGTGTCACCAAAAGCTTTACGGCTATAGGCAAATGGGCCACCTGCCTGCGGAATGGCGGTAGTCAGCTCGGTAAAGCTGAAAATAAAACAGGTATACATTGCAGCAATAAACAGTGTGGTAATCAGGAACCCCAGCGTACCTGCCACTCCCCAACCATAGCTCCAGCCAAAATACTCTCCGGATATGACCAGACCCACGGCAATACCCCACAAGTGCAGGGCGCCCAGTGTGGGCTTAAGTTTTGTCGTCATATTTGTATCCCCGTCAGTTATCGTCGTTGTGTGAACGCGTTATTTTGTGAACGTCTTATTTTGCGAATAGTGGTGCGTTTGCTCTCTGATAATGCCGCCAGTACGGTGGGGAAAACTTGACATCAGCGCGTCGATTCTTGCGCGCTGATGTCAACTTGCGGGCAAAAAGCGGTGTGAATAGCCGTCTGAGTCAATTTTTGTGGCTGTAGTGTCAAGCGCGACAAGGGGAAAAAACTTCATGCTGAATGCACCCTGAACCAGACGGACAATATTCATGAGTGCAAAACAGTATGACACCCTGGACAACACCACCCTGACACTACTGGCGCAGCAGGCATTGCGCCGTTACCCGGCACCCTTGCAGGGAGAAATCCGCCTGTTATGCCGTTCTGAAAATGCCACCTTTGTGGTGACTGCTGGCGGGAAACGCTATGCCCTGCGTCTGCATCGCGGCGATTACCATGAAAAAGTAGATATCGAAAGCGAGCTATTGTGGCTGGATGCACTACGTGAAGCGGGTATTCCGGTGCCTGAGGCGTTGGTTGACTGCGACGGCGTGAGGGTTCAAACATTGCCACTGGCAGACGGACAAGTGCGTCATGCCGTTTTGTTTCACTGGATTGACGGTGACATGCCGGATACCGGCGTTGATCCCCGGGCTTTTCGCCAGTTAGGGGAGATTACTGCCCGGCTGCACCAGCACAGCAGGCAGTGGCGCAAACCGGAAGGTTTTCGGCGTATTTTGTGGGACCACACTTCCATGGTTGGCCCAGAAGGGCACTGGGGCGACTGGCGAGATGCTAAGGGGCTTAAACATCACGACCATGACGTGGTTAATGCCGCCCTGGCACGTATTCGCCAGCAACTCAATGAATATGGGCAGGATCAGGCGCGATTTGGGCTGATCCATGCCGATCTGCGCCTCACCAATTTATTGCTCTGGCAGGGCGAAACCCGGGTGATTGACTTTGATGACTGCGGCATGGGTTGGTATCTCCATGACCTTGCAGCCGCGATCAGTTTTGTTGAGCACCACCCACGGGCTGAAGCCTGGGTGGAGAACTGGCTGGCGGGTTATGAACAGGTGGCACATATTTCTGACGCGGATATGGCGGTGGTCCCGGCATTATTGATGCAGCGCCGTATACAGCTAACAGCCTGGGTGGCCTCTCATGCAGAAACTGAGATGGCGCAAAGCCTGGGGAATGAATGGGTGGGCCACACGGTACGTTTATGCCACCGTTTTATGGGCGAAGAGGCTCTGCTACCTGTTGGGGCATAACGCCCTGTTCGGTTGCCCCTGTGATGCAATGTAAAGATGAGATGCACTATGAGCGGGCAACCAGACTCAGCGAAGCAAACTATCAGGGGGTTATAGCGGCTAACTGATTGATTCTGTTTAACCCCAGAAGTGGTACGAATATTGCTCTCACTTATCCCATTCATTAACAGGTAAAGGTGAAGCAATGATGACAACGCCTTCGCTGCATTCGGCATTCTCCGGCTCGCTTAACAGCGCAGCAGGGGGAAATATGGGAGTTTTATCTGCCGCCGCCTCCGGTCTGGGCGATTTTATTGGCCAGTATGGTGGCGATGCAGACCGGGTTTTTGGCATCAGTGGCGTAGATCCTGAATTGCTTGCCAGCCCTACACTCAGCCTCGGGTTGGTTAACTATTGCCGGGTAATGGAAGAGGCTGCACATAACTCAGGTTTTGATAATTTCGGTTTACACTACGGACGGCAGTTTAAACCGCAGTCATTAGGCCTGATTGGCTATATCGGTTTGTGTTCCGGCACACTGGAGCAAGCGCTGCATAACGTGGCAAACGCATTTCCGTATCACCAGCACGACACTTTGGTGCGTATGGTAGATAAAGGCGATTGCTGGCGGCTGGATTACCAGGTGCGCCACGGCGCAATTCTTGCCCGTCGCCAGGATGCTGAGCTGACGTTAGGCATGTTTATGAACCTGATTCGCCATGCTATGGGCCCGCACTGGGCACCACGGGAAGTCCATTTTGAGCACCCGCGCCCGGAACAGTGGCACGAACACTGTAAACTGTTCGATGCCCCCGTGTATTTTGAGCAGCCTTTTAATTCGCTGATTATTCCCAAACGCGAGCTTTCCCGTGCCATGCCAGACAGCGACCCAATGCTGCTATTGGTGATGCAGGATGCCATTCGCCGCCTGAACAACCGGGTGCCCAACCAGGGTATTGTGGACCAGACGCGCACGCAAGTGCACCTGCAACTGGCTATGGGTGAACCGGTACTTGACGATGTCGCGGAAAAAATGGGCCTGTCTTGTGGCTCGTTGCAGCGGCGGTTACGTGAGCAGGGCGTGAGTTTTACCACGCTGGTGGACAAGGTTCGTTGCGAAATGGCAACGCACTATTTACAACAGAACCAGTTACCGGTGTCAGAGATGGCACTGTTACTGGGGTATTCAGAAGTGAGCGCGTTTTCCCGCGCGTTCCGTCGTTGGTTTGGGGTAAGCCCGCGTCAATGGCGAAAAGGTGAGCAGGTTCTTGCTTACCGGGAATGATAAAGCGACCGGGAAGAGTGGGTTCTCATCCGTCTGCGTGGCTTTTATCTGGGGAAGTGTACTAAAAAGAAAAACAGTGGCATTAATGCAAGCGTGCCAGTTGAGACGCGATAAAAAATGCGTCCGGGGCTGTTCGTCACAAGGACACCCCCGGACGCATTAATTCAATTATTCACTTTGGTTGAGATGGCGGTGCCGCCCGGAGCCATGTTTTACAATGGTGGCAGCATTATCGTGAATGACCAGTTTACGGTGGTTCGACAACCAATGATCCTGCCCTAATAACTGACGTGCCTGACGATTCGTCTTCATGCATTCTCCTTACGTTGTACAAAGATGTTAAGGATACTTCGTGTTATCAGAGCGCCCGGCAGATACCGGACGCGGCTTTACTGTTATGCGACGCTTACACCTGGTGTTCAAGTGCTTTACTGTTGCTGTTTGTAATTGCAATCCGCTGTGGTTTTTCCTCTTCTGGAATTTCCTGCAGCAAACTGATAGTGAGTAACCCTTCATTCAGCGCCGCTCCGGTCACAGTAACACTGTCTGGCAAACTGAAGCTGGAACGGAAGCTGGCGCGGCTGATTCCGCGGTGAATCCAGCTCTCTTCGCTACCACCTTTTTCTTCTTCATGCTTACCGGAAATGGTGAGCTGACCACCCGTGGTTTCAATTTGCAGTTCGTGTTCTTTCCAGCCCGGCACACTCAAAACTAAGTCGTAGCGGTTATCGCCAGTACGTTTGATATCGTAGGAAGGTGCGCCGCTAAGCGGTGTATCGCCAGTTAGCTGGCTGAACAACCGGTCAATTCGGTTGAAGCGGTCAGGGAACAGTGAGTCTGAAAATAATGGGAATAAAGACAAAGCATTACGTGCCATGATTAACCTCCTGAACATAGTCAATATTCAAAAAGCAGTTCATGTTTTGTGGCGGGGGTTGTGCCCCCTCCGCAATGAAATATAGGGTGGCTGATGTTTTTTTCAACCCAAAAAAGTGAAATTTTTTTTGTAGCCACCCCCGGCCTGGCTTACCGGGGGTAGGCACGATTATTGTTTGGCAGAGAGTGCGTGAAGTACAAAAGGCACAGAATCACGTAATGATGGATTGACTGTCCCGCTGTGGTCCAGCCCTGGGTATTCACGAATCTCAACATCCGTTCCGGCCGCTTTCACCTGGCTTGCAAAGTGCTGTTGCATCGCCGTTGGCACATTAATGTCATTGCCGCCAATGCCAATAAAAACCGGATGGTTGATATGCAGAGTTGGGTAACGCAGTGCAGGGGTTTGCTGCTTCAACACAGATTGAATCGCAGGTTTCAGGCTGTTATCTGCATTCAGTTTTTCAGCCATAACAGCCTGAGTGAGTGGTGTGATGCACAGCTTGCTGGCCTCATTGAGTAACGGCAGGGCTTTTTGCTGAAAATCATTTTCCGGTTTCAACGCCGGGTTATGGTCGGCAGCGGAAAGGTAAATATAGAATGCATAAGGAATTTTCGGGTCCCCGCCATTCCCGGTTGATTCTCCGGTGAAGAGCTTATCGGCAGAAAGCGTGTCATCAAAAAAAGGTGTGCCCGTCAACACCGTCGCTCGCACATGTAATTCCGGCGCATAATCGGGCTGCCAACCAGCAGTAGAAAATGCAGCGTGCGCCCCCTGAGACTGGCCAACCAGAACCAGCTTATTAGCCAAAGGGAAGTTTTTCATCGCGGCCCGCACACTGTCCAGCACACTCCAGGCTTCTGCCCGTGCGTTCAGGTAATGGTGCAGCCCTGCTGAACCCAGCCCGGCATAATCGGGTGCAACAACTGCAAACCCCAGCGATAACCAGGTATTCAGGTACTGGCTGTCCCTTGGGGTACGTGGGTTCAGTGACGGCGCGCAATCCCTTCCTACACCCACGGTCCCGTGTGTCCAAACCACGACCGGCCAGCCACCCTCAGGTGTTTTACCATGGGGAAGAAACAGCGCTGCAGTGTCTTCGCGCGGGGTTTTCCCGTCTACGCCACTGACCGAGCTGTAAGTTATAAGATATTGTTCGGCGGCTTCCTGTAAGCCATGGTCAGCAGGCAGTGCGACTTTGTTCACCAGCTTACCGGCCGTTGTATCGGGGGCGGCAGCATAAGCCAGTGAAAAGGTGAAAGGTAATAATGCAGGCAGCGCCCAGCGCGCCAGTGAGCGAGGTATCAACATAGCGTGTTCCCTGTTTGTGGCTTCAAGACCACCACCTGGCAGTCAGTTTTCAGGGGGTAAGTGTAGCGAAACCAACCGTATAATGCCGTTTTTATACGGTAAATATTGCTTATTCCTGGTTGCCTCGCATTTACACTGAGGCGGCAATACCTGGCGTGTCCACATCTGAAATAATATGAGTGACATCATCCAGCATACCGATTTTGACCTCGCTGGCGCGGTTGAATTTACTTTTATCTATCAACAATAAAGACTGCCCGGCGCGTTTAAGCAGGACCGATTTAAACTCCGCATTATAAATATTGGAATCCCACAGTTGCCCTTGTTGGTCCACGCCTTCACAGGAAAAAATAAACAAGTCGATTTCCAGTGATTTTAACTGGTGTATGAGCGCGTTATTTAAGTAACACCCATATTTTCTCTGCAATTGCCCCCCAGAGATAATCAGGTTGATTTGTTCGTGTTTCCCTAACTCATGGCAAATAGGGTGGCTATTGGTAAACACAGTCAGTTCAATATCGGGTAATTGGCGAGCCAGGTACCAGCAGGTAGAGCTGGCATCCAGCGCAATAACCATACCTTCATCTATCCACTCCAGCGCTTCCCTGGCGATGTCTGCTTTATGGGCGTAATGGCTTTTTAGGCGGATATGGAAAGGATCGCCACTGTCATGGTTTTCCCGGCGAAGGGAACGGGCACGACCATGGCTGCGTTGTATTTTCCCCTGCGCCTGGAGTTCGCCTAAATCGCGCCGAATGGTTTCCTGGCTGACATGCAATTTGCTGGCGAGCGCGCCGGTCGTCAAACTCTGGTACTGCGTCAGTAATTCCACAATAGCCTGGTGGCGCGCTGGTTTCATGTTGGTCTCCGGTATGTTCAGGAAGCTCGGCTCTATAGAGGGGTTACCCCTTTTTTTAACAAGATATTGCCATATTTGGCGCATTCTCCTGTGATAACAATGGCAAAAGCGTTTTTGGCTCGTTCATAAAAGGCAAAACGTTCAATGCGCATAATGTCAGGGCAGGGTTGCTGCGCTGATAATGCCTTGCGATAACGAACCTCTACATCCGGGTCCAGCGTATCGCCTTCTACGGCAGCCATCATAATTAAAGGCGGTGCATAACTGTCCAGCTCGAATAACGGAATAATGGCGCGGAGTAAATCACTGACAGCCAGGCCGTCAGCGCGGATCACTTGTGGGCCAATGCTGTGGGCCGGGAAATGCGCATCTGAAAAGACTATTTCATCTCCGTGCCCCATTTCAGCAAGGACTTTCAGTAATTCCGGGGAAGTCAGTGGTGATATTGTTTTTAACATGGTGCTCTCCTTGTGAAGTTACTGCTCAATGGCAGAAGCTATGCCGCCAGGTGTGACAGCAAGTGGCGTCTCCGGGTAGAAATAGCGGTAATGAAAATTGACTTGCGCTCTGGCTTGTTCGGCACTGCTGAATTCCCCTGCGCCATACCAGGCAAACATGGCCGCGCCGCAAACAGTGGTTTCTGCTTCATCCAGCACTTTTACCGGAATGCCCAGCGTGTCTGCTTTGATCTGGTTCCACAGCGTATTCCTGCTACCACCGCCCACCATCAACAGCTCCTGGGTATGGAAGCCGCCAATACGCTCGAGTATCTGTAAATTGTTTTTCAGGGACAGGCTCAGGGATTCCAGTGCTGCCCGGTAAAAATGCCCGCGGGTAGTATTGAGTGAAACGCCTTGCCATCCGGCTTGCCCTCCTGCCAGCAAATCACACTTCATCTGAACGCCATCACAGCCGGGAGCGATTCTGCGTGCTTCATCGACAATCTGTGACCAGGGTGTATCTGCCTGCCAAAATAATTTGCGGATCCACTCCAGCGTACCCGATGCCAGCCACTGCATGCCGGGGTTAAACAGCCCAGGAATACTGTCTGATTCACAGGTTGTATCTCTGTGGCGGGTAAGCCGGGCGGTATCAAGGTGTGGTGTGCGCGCCATCAGGATTTCCCATGTGCCGGAAGAGAGCACGGGTTCATCCTGCGCCGCACCTGCGCCAAATAACGCGAACTGGGTATCATGCCCGGCGGAAATAACCGGAATATTCGCTGGTAACCCAAGTTGTGTCGCGGCTTCGGGCAACAGTGTGCCGATGCAGGTTCCTGCATCAACCAGTGGTGGGAAAAGTGAGTCCTTTAGGCCAATTGCCTGAAGAATGTCCTGGCTGAATGTACGGGTGCGGATATCCAGCAACTGGCTGGTTCCCGCCATGGTCATATCGGTTGTCAGCTTCCCGGTTAGCCGGTGGTTAATCAGTGACGAAATAAACAACCAGGCATGAGCCTGTTCCAGCATCTCTGGGTGATTCTCTTTAAACCACACCAGTTTGTGGATGGTATTAAAGCCAAACTCCCCAACACCGCTGATTGCCTGGCGGCGCACCAGAGGCATTAGCTGGTCGGTGCGTGCAACCATATTGACTGTCCGCGGGCATTTCCAGCTAATAATGGGGTAAAGCATGTTGCCCTGTTTATCAACCAGCGCGCCATCCACCCCAAAGGTTGTCACCGTAATAGCCCGGATGGCGCAATCCGCCAGCGTAGCGCCAAGCTGTTGGCAACACAGAGCAAAATTCGCAAGAATGGCATCCAGAGACCACAAGTGCCAGGTTGGGTTTTCCGGGGAAGGAATGCTGGTGTTTTCTGTTGTCGCCCGGCCAACAATATGGCCTTGCTTATTGACGGCAATCGCCCGGATATTCGTTGCACCGCAATCCAGCACCAGAATGATGTCTTGTTTCATACTCACTCCAGATAAGCGCCTGCCCTGACACAAGTGCGGCAGAGCAGGCAGATTAACGTGTATACAGTTAGCGTTTATACGATTAGCGTTTATAAAGCGGCCCGTAATTCTGGCAGGCACGGTAATCCTGGCCTTCACTATCCATACCGTGCGCAGCCCAGCTCGATGGGCGATAAATACTCTCTGTTTCAACATTGTGCATACACACAGGAATGCGCAGCATGGAGGCCAGAGTGATAAAGTCTGCGCCAACATGGCCGATGGTGAGCACACCGTGGTTTGCGCCCCAGTTAGCCATTACCGAGTAAACATCCGTGAAAGGCCCATTACCGGTAAGACGTGGGGCAAACCAGGTGGTGGGCCAACTGGAATCTGTGCGTTTATTCAGTGCATCGTGTACGGCTTCTGGGAGTTCAACACTCCAGCCTTCGGCAATTTGCAGCACCGGGCCCAGGCCCTTAATCATATTGACGCGGGTCATGGTGAACGGAATGCCGCCTTCAGTCAGGAAGCAGGAAGAGAAACCACCACCACGGAAATATTCATGGATGGCCGGGCACCACTGTGTGGCGGCAAGGCAGGCATCCGCTTCCTGCTGGCTGATTTCCCAGTGAGGTTTAATGGTGGGTTTACCTGCGCTGTCTCGCTGTTTACCGGTGCCATCCAGCGCGGCAGAGCCTGAGTTTATCAGGTGAATAATCCCATTGGCGGCATGGCCGGTGAGCGCCTGGCCAGTTACCCGTTGCACCGCTTCTGGTGACCAGTAAGTGCGCACATCCGCAAAGATTTGTGCCGTGCCGGTTAACTGGTGGCCGAGCAACATTGCCACACCATTGAGGCTGTCGTTTTCTGTGGCAATAACACAGGGTTCACGAACCCCGTTCCAGTCAAATGAACTGTTCAGTATGGATTCTGCGGTATCGCCATTAGTGTATTGATCCGTCCAGTGGCGCTGCCCCTGGAAGCCTGCGGCAATCGCGTTGTAACCCAGTGATTCCTCAACCCGGCCTTTTTCAGCCAGTTTAGGGTTGCCGTGCATCATGTCGCGGATGCACATTGCCATCAGCAAACCTTCTTTGAGTACCGCGTGGTGTTGTTCCGCATTGCGCTGGTACTGTTTGGCATTTTTATCTTCGCCATAGCGGAAGTTTTTATCCGCCCATGCCAGCGCCATTTCCAGTTCGTCTTCATCATAAATTTTCTGGTCAATGCGACGGCGCAGTTCAGTCATATCCACAGCCTGTACCTTCATACCAAGCCAGGATTCAAAGAAATTATGGTCGACAATTGAACCGGCAATGCCCATCGACACACCACCCAAAGAGAGGTAACTCTTACCTTTCAGCGCTGCCACCGCCAGGCCTGCTCGGGCAAAGCGCAGGAGTTTAGCCTCTACATCTGCAGGGATTGTGGTGTCATCCGCATCCTGTACGTCATGGCCGTAAATAGAAAACGCCGGGATCCCTTTTTGGCTGTGTGCGGCGAGTGCGGCAGCTAAATAAACGGCACCAGGGCGTTCGGTTCCGTTAAATCCCCAAATTGCTTTCGGCCGGGTGGGGTCCATGTCGATAGTTTCACTGCCATAGCACCAGCAAGGCGTAACGGTAATGGTCAGCCCAACATTGAGTTGGCTGAATTTTTCTTCGCAGGCGGCGGATTCTGCCATACCGGCGATGCAGGTATCGGCAATAACACACTCCACATTCGCACCGCAGGCGTGGCGTAAATGCTCACTTAACAGCGCCGCGGTGGATTTCGCCATATTCATGGTTTGTTCTTCCAGTGATTCACGCACACCCATGCGGCGTCCATCAATCACCGGGCGGATACCAATTTTAGGTAAGTTATTCTTTTTCATTACAAACTCCTTTAGGTAATCGGGAATGTAGCGTATTAGTTTGTTTGTTCCCCGGAACGGAAACGGGCGAAAATAAAGATCACAGCGAAGCAAAGCGCAGGCACTAATTCAGCACTGGGGATATTCCCGGCAGCATCGCTTACGAAGCCCATAATGGGTGTCACAATGCCGCCACCAATGATGGTCATCACAATGAAAGAGGAACCGTATTTGGTGTCGGAACCCAACTGGCGGATACCCAGTGAGAAAATGGTGGGGTACTGAATGGACATAAAGGCGCTGCACAGTGTGAGTGCCAGTAACCCAACATGCCCACCAGTAAAGGCGGAAACCAGGCACAGTGCCATGGCAATGAAGGCATAGGTTGCCAGCACTTTTCCGGGCGCGAAGCGGCGAATTAACCAGGTGCCAGAGAAACGCCCAATGAAGAAACACACCATAGTGCCGGTCAGGTAATTGGCGGCGAAGCCTGGTGTCATGCCAGGGATTTCTTCAATGGCGTAGCGAATCAGGTAACTCCAACAGGCTGTTTGAGCACCGACATAACAGAACTGTGCCAGCACCGCCCACCGCCAGTGGCGAATATGCACCAAACGCCGTAATGATGAGAGGAATGAGCTTTGGGTGGCGTTATCGCAGTCTTGCTGTTCGCTTTGAATTGCCGGAAAACGGGTCAGCATAATGAACAAGGCGACCAGTAACACAATGGCGACAATAATCATGTACGGTGTCTGTACCGCTAAAACCAGACTGTGCTTATAAGTCGCCAGTTGCTCAGTGGACATTCCATCCAGTACCGATTGTGGCTGGTGAGGTACATGCGAAAGAATTAGGCTCTGCCCAAAAACAACCGCAATAATGGCACCAAAAGAATTAAAGGTTTGTGCAAGATTGAGCCTGAAATGCCCGCCTTCTTCTGGCCCTAATACGGTTACAAACGGATTAGCGGCAGTTTCAAGGCACCCCAACCCTGCAGCAATAATAAATAACCCAAGCAAGAACAATGTGTAATTCATCGCTTCAGCAGCAGGCCAGAATAAAGCAGCACCAATAGCATACAGAAATAAACCTGTAATAATGCCTGCTTTATAACTGAGTTTTTTCATCAAAATCCCAGCCGGAATGGGAATCACAAAGTAGCCAAAATAAAATGAAGACTGAATCAGGCCTGCCTGAAAATTATTGAGGGTAAATGCCTGCTGAAATTGTGGTAAAAGAATATCATTAAGATTATTTGCTACTGCCCAGAGAAAAAATAATGAACATAACAGTGCAAACGGAATGATATAGCTTTTACTCTTTTCTCCGGCGGCTACCCGGTAGCTTTGAGATTGCAGAGAAATATTGCCCATAGCGTCCTCGTTAGTTCTGGTCGTTTAACAACTAAGACGAGCGCTGCCTGGTGGCCTGCCAGGTAGCACAAGAGTAAGTCCGGCTCGCCCTTTAAAGGGAATGTCTGACTTCATGTGGCGGCTGAACTCTGGAGACCATTCTCGAATAAAAAAACATGCTGAATATGAAGCTGGTCACAAATAAGGTCTTTTCCATTATATTGTGTGAGATGCATCACTATTAATGATGGTTTTTCTTCTGCGATTAAATTAATCCAGAAAATTTCTGGTGACCGATTTTTAGATATTTTTATTCAAACGGTCATTTATGAATGAAAGTGACCGTTTGAATAAAAAATAATTTAAACCAACATTTTTTCTGTGCTTTTTTTTATGTGGCTTTTTTTAATTGGTGATAAGGCTTGATGAAGGTCACAAAATAAAACCGAAGCATTTTATAAAAAAATAATGAATCTGAATATAGATGAAGGTTTTTCAAAAAATCACGAGCAAACGAGGGATTCATTATTTCTCAGCATCAGAAAATTAAGAGAGGTTGATAATGGAAAGAACAGTGTTGTCCAGGCAAATTATTGATACCTGCCTGGAAATGACCCGTCTCGGTCTCAACCAGGGAACTGCAGGCAACGTCAGTGTCCGCTTTCAGAACGGTATGTTGATAACCCCAACCGGCATTCCTTATGAGAAGCTAACCACAGACCAGATTGTCTACATTGATGAGCAAGGGCACCACGAGGAAGGGAAATTACCTTCCAGTGAGTGGCGCTTCCACCTGTCTGCCTACCATACGCGGCCAGATGTTAACGCTGTCGTGCATAACCATGCGGTACATTGCACGGCGGTCTCTATTCTGAACCGGCCTATTCCTGCGATTCATTACATGATTGCCGCCGCTGGCGGGAATACTATTCCTTGTGCGCCCTACGCGACTTTTGGCACCAAAGCATTATCAGAGTTTGTTTGTGTCGCACTGAAAAACCGCAAAGCTTGTTTGCTTCAGCACCACGGTTTAATTGCCTGCGAGGTGAACCTGGAAAAGGCGCTGTGGCTGGCCCATGAAGTGGAAGTGCTGGCCCAGTTATACCTGGCCACGCTGGCGATTCAGGATCCTGTCCCGGTACTCAGTGACGAGGAAATCGCCATTGTGCTGGAAAAATTCAAAACCTACGGCCTGAGAATAGAAGAGTAGTGCCCCGTTTATGTGGAGGTATATATCATGGCAAACCGAATGATACTGAATGAAACCGCCTGGTTTGGGCGTGGGGCTGTCGCTTCGCTGGCGGGGGAAGTAAAACGCCGGGGCTTCACCCGGGCGTTGATAGTGACAGATAACCCGCTTATCCAGTGTGGCGTTGTGGGTAAAATTACAAATCAGCTGGACCAGGCTCATTTGCCCTGGGCACTCTACGCCGACGTTGTGCCAAACCCGACGATTGAGGTAGTTCAGGCGGGTGTTGAAGCATTTATTCAGAGTGGCGCTGATTACCTGATAGCCATCGGCGGTGGTTCGCCGCAAGACACAGCGAAAGCAATTGGCATTATTATCAATAACCCTGAACACCAGGATGTGCGCAGCCTGGAAGGGTTATCCCCCACTCAGCGCCCCAGCGTACCCGTAATTGCCATACCCACCACGGCAGGAACGGCGGCGGAAGTAACCATTAACTATGTGATAACAGACCGTGAACGCCAGCGGAAATTTGTTTGTGTAGACCCCCATGATATTCCCGCTGTTGCGCTGGTGGATGCCGATTTAATGGACGGCATGCCTGCGGCATTAAAAGCCTCAACCGGTGTGGATGCGCTGACCCATGCCATTGAAGGCTATATCACCAAAGGCGCCTGGGCATTAACGGATGCCCTGCATATTAAAGCCATTGAAATGATTGCTGGCGCTTTACGTGGTTCGGTTGCGGGTGAACCAGCAGCCGGTGAAGAAATGGCGTTAGGCCAGTATGTGGCAGGGATGGGTTTTTCCAATGTCGGTCTGGGGCTGGTGCATGGTATGGCACACCCATTAGGCGCGTTTTATAACACACCACATGGTGTCGCTAATGCCATTCTGCTGCCCCATATCATGCAATACAACGCCGATTACACCGGTGAAAAATACCGCGATATCGCCAGAGCTATGGGCGAAACGGTTGAAGGGTGCACACTGGCAGAGGTGCGTCAGAAGGCGATACAGGCTGTTTTATCGCTGAACCATGATGTGGGTATTCCTGAACACCTACGCGATGTTGGCGTGAAAAAAGAAGACATTGACCACCTGGCTCAGGCAGCACTGGATGATGTGTGCACCGGGGGAAATCCACGGGAAGCCACTCTGAATGAGATTCGCGAGTTGTATCACCAGGCCTGGTGATGGTTTTTGCGCGGTGTTTACCGCGTTTATGAGCACCAGAAGTAGCGAAAAAGGGAAAATTTTTTTCCCTTTTTGCTTTAAGCTTCAGAAACCTGGTTGGTGCCGGCAATGTTATTTACCCGGCGGCGATTATTGCCCGTAGTAGGCATTTTTCCCGTGTTTGCGTAAATAGTGTTTATCCAGCAGGGTTTGCTGCATATCTGGTAATTGTGGGGCGAGCTGGCGCGAGAACAACCCCATATATGCGCACTCTTCCAGTACCACTGCGTTATGAACAGCATCTGCGGCATCTTTTCCCCAAGCGAATGGGCCATGGGAATGCACCAGCACAGCCGGAACCTGCAGGGGATCAAGGTCGCGCTGTTCAAACGTTTCGATAATCACATTTCCGGTTTGCAGTTCGTAATCTTTTGCGATTTCAGCATCATGCATCAGCCGGGTACAGGGTACTGCGCCGTAGAAATAGTCTGCCTGTGTGGTGCCCCAGGCGGGTAAATCCAGGCCTGCCTGTGACCAGATTGTCGCATGGCGGGAATGGGTATGCACAATGCCGCCAATGCCTGGGAAACGGCGGTACAACGCCAGGTGGGTGGCAGTATCAGAAGACGGTTTCTTTTTCCCTTCCACCACTGCGCCAGTTTCCAGGTCAACCACCACCATGTCATCGGCTGTCATCACGTCATACTCTACGCCTGAAGGTTTGATAATCACCACTCCCTGCTCGCGGCAGACAGCGCTGACATTTCCCCAGGTAAATGTGACAAGCTGGTGCTCAGGAAGTGCCAGGTTGGCGGCCAGCACTTCATTTTTTAACTGTTCTAACATGGAAATCCTCCTTCCTGCATACGTTGTTCAATCCACTGGCGAGCCTGAATAATTTCCAGCACTGGCTCCGGGGCTTTCTCTGTCCACATCTCAATTAAAAAGGCACCGCGATAATTCAGCTCTGCAAGGGTTTTGAAGATGCCGACAAAATCGACACAGCCCCGGCCAAATGGCACATCACGAAATTGCCCTGGACTTTCAGCGGTGACAGCCAGCGTGTCTTTCAGGTGAATGGCGGCAATGCGGTTAATCCCCAGGCGGAGTTCACTGGCAACGTCATTCCCCCATGCACTGAGGTTGCCGACATCCGGGTAAACACTGAACCAGGGGGATGCAAGTAAGTCGTCCCACTTTTTCCATTTGGTAATAGAGTTCATGAACTCGGTGTCCATGATTTCCACAGCCAGCATCACCTGTGCCGCCGCTGCCTGCTCAACAGCCCAGGCCATCCCTTCAGTGAAATAACGCAGCGTGGTTTCATCGTGAGTTTCGTAATAAACGTCATACCCGGCTAACTGGATGGTGCGGATCCCCAGGTCGCGTGCCAGCCTGATAGCCTGGGTCATAATGGTTCTGGCGCGCTGGCGAATGGCTTCATCTTTGCTGCCAAAAGGGAAACGGCGGTGTGCGGACAGGCACATCGACGGTATAGATACACCGGTTTCCAGCATGGACTCCACCAGAGAGGCTCGCTGGCTGGCAGACCACTCCAGGCGGGATAAGCGCTCATCGGTTTCATCGACTGACATCTCGACAAAATCAAAGCCACAGCTTTTTGCCAGCACTAATCTTTCCGGCCAGGTGAGGTTTTTGGGTAAGGCTTTTTCATAAATACCGAGTGGATGCTGGCGCATTATTTGCTCCCCCAGATGGCCTGAATTTGTTGGTGGAAGGCACTGGCAACGGCGGGTGGGTTAGGGTTATCAACCAGCGCACGCCCGGCAATAAATGCGCGCACCGCGATATCACGGAACAGGTGCAGGTCGTCAGGTGTGATGCCGCCGGTAATCGACAGCTCCAGGCCAATATCCGAGAGTGCTTTCATGCGGTTAAGGTCGGCCTCACTCCAGGTTTGCCCGCTGGCCTGAGCATCCCGGCCCCGGTGGTAAATCGCCTGGCGAATACCGGCTTTATACCAAGCGCGGGCATCATCGAAAGTCCAGTTGCCAAATAGCTCAATCTGGATATCGCCCTGATGCTGTTTGGCAACGGATAATGCTTTTTCCACCGTTGCCAGGGGGGCGGCACAAATCACGGTCATCCAGTTGGCACCCGCCGTCATTGCCTGTTGTGCCAGCGTTTCTCCGGCATCGGCCACTTTCCAGTCGGCTACTACGATTTTTTCCGGGCAACGAGCACGTAATTCACGTACTGCATGCAACCCTTCTGACAGGCATAAAATAGTGCCAGCCTCAATAATGTCCACATGGTGATGCAGCTTTTCCACATCCTGGAGTGCAGATGCCAGGCTGGTATGGTCCAGGGCCAGTTGTAACAAGGGTTTCATGCGATAGATTCCTTAACACGTTGAGATGCGGCGCAGCGAGCGTGAAACTGCTGTATGGCATCAATCAGATATTGGTAATGCTGGTATTTATGTTGATAGCGCGCGTGAGCTTCCTGGTCGGGGGTCAGGCGGTGAATAGGGTGATTCAAGTGCTGGCAGGCAACCTGAAATGAGGGGTACACGCCACTACCCACCAGGGCGGCGAGTGCGGCGCCAAGGCAGCCGGTTTCTTCCACCTGAGGTAACTCCACGGTTAATCCACTGATGTCGGCAAACATCTGCATCCAGACGGCAGAATGTGCCGGTCCACCGGTTATGCGTAAGGTGCGGGCCTCGGTAAAACGGGTTTGCATACGGTTCAGGTGAGTCATATGGCTGAAAACTACACCTTCATAGACGGCCTGCAGCAGGTGGGCCCGCTGGTGAATTGCCTGTAACCCATAGAACCCAGCGGTCATTTCCAGCCCGGCATTGCTGCCATACAGAAATGGCAGAAAGTAGACATCTGAACCGGCCTTCGGCAGGCTGGTGACTGCGTTATTAATCTCGTCAAAAGAGAGTGAGCCCCACTGGCTTGTGAGCCATTCGAGATTGCCGGATGATGTGGGGCTGGCTTCATGGACAATATAGAGTCCCGGGTCAGCGTAACGGCCATAGACATAACGGTGAGCTTCGTGGGGATGAATCCCGGATGTCACACCGCTGGTGACGGCCCAGGTACCCATAACAGCATTGAGCGTGTGTTCATCCTGTAATCCGGCACAGAGTGCGGTGGAAACCACATCAAACAGCCCCCCCACTACAGGCGTACCTGCAGCGAGACCGGTCAGGGAGGCGGCATGAGCGGTGATTTCCCCGCATATTTCTGCTGGGCCAACAATTGGCGGTAGAGCGGGCATGATTTCCTCAATACCCAGCATTTGCGCCAGTTTGGGGTCATATTCACCCCGCGCCATGTGGTACAGGTTCGATTCGGAGATATTGGTTTCTTCTGCGCTTTTTACGCCTGTCAGGCACCAGCGCAGATAATCGTGGCCCATCATCACGCAGCCAATGTTCTGGTAGCGTTGCGGCTCATGGTCCTTAATCCAGCGCAGTAATGATGCCGGGTGGCCGGTCCATAACGTCTGGCGAGTTTCAGGATAGAGCCGTTCCGGCATACCTTCCTGTTGCCACTGGCGTACTTGCGCCATAGCCCGACGGTCTGAGGAGAGAATGGCATTGCCGAGAGGCTTATTCTGTTTATCGAGCAGAAATAGCCCTTTACCCTGAGCAGAAATACCAATCGCCTGAATTCGGGAGCCATTTACCTCTGCCCGGGTCAGTAACTGACGAATGGTACTGGCGCACTGCTCCCATAACGCGTGCATATCGCGCTCAGCGTATCCCGGTTGTGGGTTGAGGGTGGTCAGTACGCCACGCTGGATATAGTGCTCTTTGCCAGCACGGTCGTATAACCCGGCCTTCAGATAGGTGCCACCGCAATCAATACCCAGCCATAAAGGCTCGCTGTGTTCTCTCATCATCGGTACTCGTTTATGCGCGCCGAAGCGCGCAGGTGTCTCAAATAGTGGATTTATTAGCCACACCCTGGTGTGTCGGGTGAACTTCATCGTTGTCGCATCTGGCTGGCAGGATCAGCGCCAGAATGGCAGACAGCAGTAGTGATGCGGCCAGGCAATACACCCCGGCATCTTTGCTGTAGAGGGTTATCAACACGCCAACTGCATAAGGGCCACAGAAGCCGCCGAGGTTCCCCAGGGCATTAATTACGCCACGCGCCCCGCCGGCCATTTCGGCGTTGAACAGGCGGGCCGGAATGGTCCAGAACACACCCGCGGCGGATTGCAGGAAGAAGCCGCAACCAATCAATGCCAGGTACGACAGCCAGACATGCTGTTGCAACGTGACGGACAGAAACATGCACAGGGCAAAACCGAGCAGTGGCAGGAAGACGAATAACTTGCGTTTGCCTGTGCGGTCAGACAAAGAGGAGAACAGGAACATACCCGCCATGGCGGCAACAAAAGGCAGAACTGCCAGTAAACCTACTTCACCCATGCTACTGTGAGTCAGGCCTTTGAGAATGCTGGGTAACCACAGTGTGTAACCGTAGATCCCGGTCTGGTAGAAGAAGTTAAGGGCAATTAACTGCCAGATAGTTTTGTCTGCCAGTACCAGTTTCAGTGAGGCATTGCGCACCTGTTTGCCAGCAATTGCTGCCTGTTCCTCTTTCAGTGTCCGGATTAACCACTGCTTTTCGGCCTCGGATATCCAGCGGGCTTCTTCAGGCCGGTCACTTACGGTGAGGGACCACAGAGTAAGCACGGCAACAGAGAACAAACCTTCAATAATGAACAGCCAGCGCCAGTCCAGGACAGTAATGAGCCAGCCTGAAAGCGGGGCGGTGATGATGCCAGCAATAGGAACGAACATGATGACGATAGCGTTAGCACGCCCGCGCTCTGCGTCCGGGAACCAGTTACTGACCATTGTCAGCACTACCGGCAGCATCCCGCCTTCAGCAACCCCCAGCAGGAATCGCAAGGCAAGTAACTGGTACTGATTGGTAATCAACCCGGTAAGAATGGATAAAATAGCCCAGGCAACCAGAGACCAGCTAATAAAACGCTTGCCGCTACCATGCACCGCTATTTTTCCACCAGGCACTTGCAGAAATAAATAACCGATAAAGAAAATACCACCGGCAAGGCCTGCCATACTGGCCGAAATACCTAATTCGCTGTCCATTCCGCCGGGCATGGCAAAGGCAATATTTACCCGGTCCATATAAGAAATAATACAGGCAATTAATATGGGGGGAATAATCCTCAGCCAACGTTGGCGGGGAATATGTTGAGATTGTAGGGTACGGGCTGAAGTCATAATATTATTCTCTTAGTCGTCGTGAGATAACACGCTACGGCCTGATCTTATTCAGGCCGATGAGGAATTCTGTTGTTATTATGTTTTTGCCAGATTTAAGGCACGGATCCCGTCGTGTAATATTGCGACACGGTGTGAAACATCCGCGCTGGCATTTATTTCTAAGAGTTTGATACCTAAAAAAGACAGGCTGTTGTCTGGCACGGCGTGTAACCATTTGCGCGCCTGATCTACGGTCATCAGGCTTTCACGACAACCGGCTTCACTACCAGGGAAAGGAGCGAAAGGCGCATGCAGGTCTCCCCATTCGCCATATGGGCCGGATTCAGAGGTGCCCGAAAACATCAGCCCGGCCAGTTTGTGCTGGCTCAGTACTTGCTGCAGGTGGCGTAACGGCTCTTCAGTATCACGGCGCTCAATCACAGAACGCGCCCAGTTCAGCGCAACACGGATATTGCGCCCGCGTACTGTATCCAGCACATTTTCCAGTGGTAAAAATCCCTTACCGGGGTGGACACCATTCATGGCATCACAATGTTCCAGCACCAGGTCACAGGACCAGTCCCAGCGAGTCAGTTCATCCAGTGAGGCGTTAAAGGCGGCGGTGGAGTGCTCAACAGAAGCTGTAGCCAGAGGTGCAGCGTGGATTTCCAGGGCAATAACCCGTTTTTTTGCTGCGCTGTCGTTAATACGGTTAATCTTCTGATACAGGTGGTGATACCAGCTCAGGCAAGCCTGGCGCTGGGTTTCATCGGCAGATGCCAGCCCAAACCCCGGCTGGCTGGCGCGCTGTTGCATGGTACCCATAATAGCGGTAACGACAATTTCCCAGTCGCCAGGAATATGGTTCAGCAGCCAGTTATCGCCAAAGGGATGTAATTCCTCAAGGCATGGCTGTTCCAGACCACGAATATCCGTGCTGTCTGCCAGTTTGCGCCAAAAGCTGGCTTCGTCATTTTCATTTTTATAGTGAAACGAAGGTGCGCAAGGGTACGCACCGATAATATAACCCGTGTGTTGGTTATTCATTGTAGTGGTTCCTTATTATTTGCTGTTTTTCAGCAAATAAATAACAAGGCTAGTTTATTGTGGAAATATCCACCTTCACGACAACTTTTCTGATATTGCAAACGTCCTGGTTAATACAGGCCGGGCGATGCACATCCTGAGGGAAAAAGATGGCGTAATTACCCGGAGTCATATGAATAAAAGATTCATTCTCTGCCGACTGGTAAAAAATAATATCCCGCTCGGCAAGTAAAGACTGGCTTACCGGATTGTTACCCGTTTCGGGCGCGATACCGATTTGTTCATCGCCACTGACCAAAAACTGAATATCAATATACCGGCGATGTACCTCTGGCAGGTTCTCCATGACAGGTTTCGTCGTGAGATCCAGAATCTGCATGTACAGTTTTTTGCCGTCCACTTCCACTACACCGGTATCCATACGGGAAAAGTCAGTTTCCCGCAGCAGTGCCAGTGCCTGTTCCAGTGGCGGCGGCAGCGGGCAAGGGTTCGGGTTGTTGATATGGCCGAAAATCATAGTATTTCCCCTACAGAGCCTGAATTTTTTCCCATACGCTGTCGTCAACAGTGATACCGTTGCGGCGATTTTCTTCGAGCAGGCGAGTAAATTCATGGCCTGGCAAACGAATGGCTACATTCGGGTCCGCACGTTCAGCCGTGGTGACGTAATCCATAATACGTTGCAGTTTTTCATCACGGGTTTTGCCGTCGATAAGCCTGTCTACTTCAATGGCGATAAAAATCTGCGACACGCCATATTCATCACTGTTTTCTTCCGTGACCTGAGCGACAGAACCACCGTTAGAAAGCAGAGTGGCAATCATATCCAGCACAATAGACAAGCCTGAACCTTTCCAGTAACCCATTGGCAGAATGCGGCGATTTTTTTCCACGGTACCCGGGTCTTTCGTGAGATTACCGTCGTCATCAAACCCGCCATCTACCGGTAACTGGCGGCCAGCCAGGCGGTTCACTTCCAGCATGCCGTAAGAGAACATCGACATGGACATATCCACCATCGTAATTGGGTTGCCCGGTATGGCCACAATCAATGGGTTGGTGCCAATCCGGCACTCTTTAGCACCCCAGGGCGGCATGACGGCGATGGAGTTCGTCCAGCAAATACCAATGTAGCCTTTTTCTGCTGCCTGCCAGCCATAGCTGCCACCACGCATCCAGTGGTTGGCATTACGCAATGCAACCAGCCCAATACCGTGGTCTGAAGCCAGTTCAGTGGCGCGGTCCATCATTTTTTGTGCCGTCAGGTTGCCAATGGCGCGGTGTGCGTCCCACTGCTCTATGGCACCCAGTGAAAGTACGCGCTCAGGTACTGCATCCGGAATGATGTCGCCAGCATCGAGTTGCTGAATAAAACGAGGAAAGCGGTTTACGCCGTGGGAGTACACCCCTGATTCAGTTGTGCGGGCGAACATTTCTGCACAGGCATCCGCTGTTTGTGGATTGATCCCCCGGTTCACCAGCACCCGGTTAAATGCAGCTTTTAACTGCTCAAACGTCACTTTCATTCCTGATCTCCTTCGATTTGTGGGAATGGCGTGAATGAATTTTTAGCTATAAATTTCATATTGTGGAATCTGATTTCAAATATAACGATCAAAAAATGAGATGTCAAAGCATGAATGAAAACTAAAAATGAAGTAAATTCAGTGCGTTAATAATTTATTGTCCAGATCGTGAACTGAAACACACTTTGCGCTACGATCAAGAAACGATAAAAGCAGGATGAGAGACATGAGTGAAAAAAGAGCGAATGCGGCCCTGGATAAAGAGCGGCCCGCAGGCAGCCAGAGTTTGTTTCGTGGCTTGCAATTAATTGAAATTTTGAGCAATTACCCAAATGGTTGCCCACTGGCCCACCTCTCGGAATTGGCACAACTGAACAAGAGCACAGTGCACCGCCTGCTACAGGGGTTACAGTCTTGCGGCTATGTGACGGCTGCGCCCGCTGCCGGGAGCTACCGGCTGACCACTAAATTTATTTCTGTGGGGCAAAAAGCGCTGTCATCACTGAACATTATTCATGTTGCCGCCCCCCACCTGGAAACGCTTAACCTGGAAACCGGTGAGACCGTGAACTTCTCAACACGGGAAGATGACCACTCGATTTTGATTTATAAGCTGGAACCCACTACCGGTATGTTGCGTACCAGGGCGTATATTGGTCAGCAGCAACCGCTGTATTGCTCGGCAATGGGGAAAATTTACCTCGCCTTTGGGCAGGAAGATTACGTGCAAAAATATTGGGAAATACACCAGCCACAAATTCAGTCGCTGACTCGCAATACGATTACCCGCCTGGGGGATATGTACCAGGAGCTGGCGTCCATTCGCGATAAAAACATGGCAATGGATCGCGAAGAAAACGAACTGGGTGTGTCTTGTATTGCTGTCCCTGTTTTTGATATTCACCAGCGGGTGCCATACGCGATTTCTATTTCGTTATCCACCTCAAGGTTAAAACAAATTGGTGAGAAGAACTTGTTGAAACCACTGCAAAAAACAGCACTGGCTATTTCCCAGGAACTGGGGTTTAACGTCCAGATATAGTGGCTTTGCAAGGCGGTCTCTTTTCCTGCACTAACACACTGGCGCAGTATGTCTTTTTGCATACTGCGCTTGCCCGGCTATTGCTGATATTTTGGTACTGATTACTACCTGAATAACCTTCTTTTTCGCACTATTTAATAAGTGCGCCCCTCGTCACATTTTAGATAAATAAAAATAAACAATTGATAATATTGATTATTTATTTATTCACCTTACGTGATATTTCATGTTTACTTTTTATCGTGAATTTGAAATTAGATTTCGCATATTGAAACACTGGTGCATTTTTTTCGATGCAGACGTGAAAAAACTTTGTTAGCGGGTCACCCACGAAGAGGCATCGCTATGAATCAAATACGGGCCCAGCAACCTACGCTGGAAATGCAGCATATTGTGAAACGCTTTGGCGGCAACCCTGCAGTCAATGATGTCAGCCTTCATGTTATGCCTGGTGAGGTCCTTGCTCTGCTTGGTGAAAATGGGGCAGGGAAATCAACGTTAATTAAAGTGCTGGCGGGGGTGTATTCCCGTGACAGCGGCGACATTTTGTTTAAAGGCCAGCCTATCTCTTCGGCAGCAGCAATTAAGAGTGCCACACAGCAACCTATTGCATTTATCCACCAGGATCTCGGGCTGGTGGAATGGATGACGGTTGCTGAAAATATGGCGCTGGTCATGGGGTTCCCGCGCAAACTGGGGCTAATTCGCTGGCGTGAAATTGAACGCCGCGCTCGCCAGGCACTCCAGGATGTGGGGATTGATATTGACCCACAGGCGAGGGTCTTTGAGTTATCGCGTACTGAAAAATCCTTGCTGGCGATTGCGCGTGCTGTCGCTGTTAACGCGGAATTACTGGTGCTGGATGAGCCCACTGCGTCATTACCTGCCAATGATGTTCGCCACCTGTTTAGTGTTATTGCCCGTTTACGGGAAAAGAATGTTGGGATGATTTATGTCACACACCGCCTTGATGAAGTCATTGAGATTGCCGACCGGGTGTGTGTGATGCGCGATGGGTGCTATGTCGCCGGGGGGATGACGGCAGATTATACCGTGCGTGGCCTGGTGGAATTAATTGTGGGCGAGCAAACGGCACAAGAACAGCGTGAGCCCTTACCGGAAGGGCGTTCCCCGGTGCTGGCACTGAAAAATGTGCAGGTTGGGGATACCGGCCCGGTGAGTTTCTCATTACAGCCAGGAGAGATGCTGGCCCTGGCCGGGCTGCGCGGGGCAGGCCAGGAAGAAATTGGCCGGCTGTTGTTTGGGCTGCGCCAGCGAGAAGGCGGGGAAATCCATTTCTGTGAACAGCCTTATGCTGCCAGAAATCCGCGGGAGGCGATGGCGCGCGGTGTCTCTTTAGTGGCCGGAGACCGGACAGGCGAAAGCCTGGTGATGTCGATGTCAGTGCGAGAAAACCTGTTTATGAACCCCTGCGCCAGTGGGCATCGGGTGCTGTCCCGGTACGGCGGGCGTGAAGAAATCGGCGAAAGCTGGTGGAAAGTGCAGTTGTTCGATGTCCGCCCGAAGGACGTCAACATTGATATCAGTGCGTTATCTGGCGGTAACCAGCAGAAAGTGGTGATGGCGCGCTGGATGCATCTGGCGACGCCGTTGCTGATTCTGGAAGACCCAACGGCGGGCGTGGATGTAGGTGCCCGGGCGGAGATTTATCACCTGTTGAATAAATCGTTGGGTGAGGGCGTGGCGGTACTGGTTATCTCAAATGATTTCGAGGAAATAGCTCATATCTGCAACCGGGCGTTGGTGTTTAACCGCGGGCGTGTCGTGGGTGAACTGCGCAATCAGGATGTGACGTTTGCGAATTTATTGGCACTGGCTTCTGCCAGTTCTGAAGTCACTAAAGGGCAAGAAGATTATGTCGAATAAAACATCGGTAAAATCCACCGCGTTGGAGCAGCGCGTCAGTTTATCCCGTGACGGCGTCAGCCCCTGGATGATGCAGGTTGTTACGCGCTATGGCTTGTTATTATTGTGCGTGCTGCTGACTCTGGTGTTCTCTCTGACGACACCTTCTTTTGCGTCCATGCTGACGCTGCAGGCTATTCTTGCCAGCAAATCCAAAATTGCCTTACTGGCACTGGCTGCCACCATTCCGATGATTGTAGGCAAAATCGACTTGAATGTTGGGTTTGGCATTGTGTTGTGGCACATCCTCGCAATTACGTTGCAGGTGCAGTACGGGTTGTCCTGGGAAATGGCCATTGTGATCGTGCTGATTATCTCAGCATTGTATGGCCTGCTGAACGGCATCCTGGTGGCGCTGGCCGATATCGACAGCTTTGTCGCCACACTGGGTTCAGGCACGGTGCTGTATGCGGTCGCCCTGTGGCACTCCGGTGGGCGGCAAATAGTGGGCGATCTGCCGGATGCTTTTATTGCTATTGACCACGCTGAAATTTTTGGGATCCCGGTTGCGGCGTTTTATGTCCTGGTTGTGGCGGTGTGCCTGTGGTTGTTAACCGAACACACGCCAATGGGCCGTTGCATGTATGCGGTGGGCGGAAATCCGGCGGCGGCGAGGCTTAATGGCATCCCGGTGAATCTGTATGTGATGGGCTCGTTTATTGCTTCCAGTGTCCTGACCGGGTTTTGCGGAGTACTGATTGCCTCAGAACAAGGGGTCGGGCAGGCCAGCGTGGGTATGGATTACCTGCTACCAGCACTGGTGGGCGCATTTTTAGGTAGCACGACCATTCGCCCTGGCCGGGTGAATGTGTGGGGCACTGTGGTTGGGATTTGTATTCTGGCGATAGGTATTGCCGGGATCCAACAATTTGGCGGGGCATTCTGGGTTGAACCTCTGTTCAACGGTGCCACGTTGTTGCTCTCCATTACGCTTGCCGGTTACGCACAGCGTCGCCGTATGGCGAATCAAAAAGCCGTTCAACGGCGACAAACGACAGGTAGTGCGCAGCCGGCGCAACTGTCCACACCTTCCGACGCTAATCATGTCGTTAAATCATAACAGGGGTATTTTTCATGAAATATCGTTTGCTTGCATTGGGTTTGAGCCTTGCTTTATTCAGCCAGGCACCAGCTTTTGCGGATGATTTTATGTCTCAGGTGAAAGCGGCAGTTGCCAGCGCAACCGCACCCGTGACGCAGTGGGACGGGCCAACAACCGGGCCGGCATTGCAAAAAGATAAGAAGATTATTTTTATTGCCTCTGATATGAAAAATGGCGGTGTGCAGGGGGTACAGCAGGGGCTGAGCGAAGCAGCGAAAGCGGCAGGTTGGCATCTGGAAACACTGGATGGTGCCGGGTCGGTAAAGGACCAGTTATCTGCGCTTAACCAGGCTATCGCCCAGAAACCCGATGGCATAGTGATTGGGGGCTGGAACCCTAATGTCGCGAAAATCCCTCTCGACCGGGCGGCGAAACTGGGCATTGTGTTAATGGGCTGGCATGCCATTCCACAACCAGGCCCGGTGGAGAAATACCACCTGTTTTATAACGTGACCTCGGACTCAAATGCCGTCGCCCGGATTGCCGCCGATTATGCAATTGCGCGTTCTGATGGCAAAGCACAGGTGATTATCCTGACTGACTCGCTGTACCAAATCGCGCTGGATAAAGCCAATGTAATGAAAGAGGAAATGGGTAAATGCGCTTCCTGCAAAGTACTGGAATTTATTGATACACCACTGTCTGACACCTCCAGCCGTATGCCTTCAATGACATTCAGCTTGTTGCAAAAATATGGTGACAATTACCAGTACACCCTGGCAATTAACGACCTCTATTTTGATTTTATGGCACCCGCGTTGAGAACGGCGAATAAAGGTGGGAAAAACGCGCCATTTAACATTTCCGCCGGTGATGGCTCCATTACGGCGTATCAGCGCATCCGTACCAGTAATAGCCAGCTTGCCACGGTGCCTGAGCCGTTGAAACTGCATGGCTGGCAAGTGCTGGATGAGTTTAACCGTGCTTTTGCCGGGCAGAAACCCTCTGGTTATGTCACTCCGGCACACCTTGTGACGAAAGAGAACATTGATAAAGATGGCGGGCAAAACAATATGTATGACCCACAGAATGACTACCAGGGCCATTACAAAGCCATTTGGGGAGTCAAATAAGCGAGGCGGGTATGCAGGTAACATGTCTTGGTGATCTGGAACGGTTATGCTCGACCGCACAGTGGGCTGAAGGGCCTGTCTGGCTTGAACAAGAGCAGGCTGTGATATTCAGTGATGTAAAAGGCAACCGTATGTTTCGTTGGTCTGCCGGGCAGGGGGTGACGCTCTGGCGGGCATCTGCGAATTATGCCAATGGCAACGCGGTAGATACGGAAGGCCGGGTGGTGACTTGTGAGCATGGTCGTCGTGGCATCAGCCGCACGGAACGAAACGGCGATGTGACACTGCTGGTGGACAAACTGGAAGGAAAGCGCCTGAATTCCCCCAATGATGTCGCCGTGCGCTCCGATGGTACGATTTGGTTTACCGACCCACCCTATGGCATCGTCGGTGACGATGAAGGCTATAAGTCGGAAAGCCAGGTAATCGGGTGTTATGTCTACTGTTTCGACCCGCGTGATAACAGCCTGACTATTGCAACCAGTGATACCCAACGCCCTAATGGCATTGCGTTCTCACCCGACGAGAGCCTGCTTTATATCGCCGATATGTCGGTCGTGGATTTCCCTGAGCAGGGCCGCCGGGAACTCCGGGTATATGAGGTTGCGGGCAATACGCTGGAAAATGGGCGCCACCTTGCTGAAGTGGCGCCTGGTTTCCCGGATGGTTTTTGTGTGGACCGCTATGGGCATATTTTCTGTAGTTGTGCCGATGGCGTGATTATTTTTTCAGCGCAGGGTGAAAAAATAGGTAAAATTCAGGTGCCTGAGCGGGTGTCCAACTGCGTATTGGGTGGTCCAGATCAGGACGTGTTGTTTATTACGGCCACAACATCGCTTTATAGTTTGCAGTTGCAGTATTTATAACTGTTTGTTGTAGACCACATACTCTTCCGGCAGTACGGGGCAATCCTGCTCCGTGCTGCTGTTACAACATGGTTTATTAGCAGAAACCCTGTTAAGTACCTGGTCTTTTCTCTTACAAACTGCAATCAGCCCACGATTCGTTTATTAGCAAAACCAATGAAACGGCAATCACTGATCGTTCTCGTCAATAAGTGATCAATATTCACTCTGATCGCGCAACTGAATGTTTATAACTTGTGAATAAACAAGGCTTTTTTTGCCAATTTAAGAAAAACCGTATGGATAAAACAGGATTTATTATCTATGTTGAATAGATAAACACTTAAGAAAATAAAATATCAGCCGATAACCTTTTAATCTACTTGGGTGGCTGATGGCATGGATTAGCAGGAACACCCTGTTCCAGTCATGAAGGATACTGAAAAGTGAAATTTGACCGTTTGTCACAACGTTCCCAACAGGGATTACCTGCTGTTCCCGTACCACCGGTGGTGGATGCTATTGCTGCGCGCCTTGCCTGGGTTACGCGTGGTGATGAACACCAGGTTGCCGGGTTATTGGCGCAACCTTATTTGCATGGGCAGGTGATTCAAAGCGATCAAGCGCAACTTCTGGCGCAATTTCCGTTTTTTTCTGCTGTTCGCACTGCCATGACGACCGATGACTACACCCTGGAATTGGTGAATCTGTGGTTAGCTATTGAAGCGCAATACACCATGGGAAATGTGCTGCCGGAAGATGTGCTTGCCGGGCTAAAGGAAGCAATGACAATCACGCGCCAACGTGATTGTCAGAGAAAATACAGCGATATTTCTGTTTCAATGGAGTAGCAAGTTCTTGCCTGGTTAGGCGGGAATACTGTCGGCCTGCAAATATTTCTCCATATGTTTTGCAATAGTATTGCGCAACATCTCATACTTCTTACGCATTGGGTCACTGCGGTGAAACACCAGCACCATTTTGCGGGTCGGCTCTGGTGCCACGCAGCGTAAGTATTTCACTTCATCGCGGGTCTCTTCCTGGGTAGAAAGCAATGGGAAGAACGCAATTCCTTTGTTAAACGCCACACTGCGACGCAGCGTTTCCAGGTGCATGGCGATAAAACGATTATCTGGCTCCAGCTCAAACTGATAGCAATAGCGCAAGATTTGGCTGTGCAGGCAGTTGCCGTCATCCAGCATCAGTATTTTGTTATTTTTGAGATGGTCCATGTTGATTTCATCGAGCTGGGCATAAGGGTGTTTGTGGCTGACACCCAGCACCAGGGGTTCTTCAAACAACGGTAATTCAACATACTTACTGGTTTCTTTGCTGGCCATGACAATCGCACATTCAATGGCATCCGATTCCAGCATCGCCAGCAGATGATGGGTTTGCGCTTCATGAATCTCCATCTCTACTTCCGGAAAATTTTCCCGGCATAAGGTATTCATATGGGAAAAAATATACGGCGCAAGGGTTGGAATGATACCGATATCCAGCGTTTGTGACAGGCTGTGCTGGCTGCTGCTTGCCATGTTTTTCAGCGCTTCAATTTCCCGCAGAATCACCTGAGTTTGTTCAACAAGGCGCAATCCGGTCTGAGTGAAACGGATTTTACGGGTAGTACGCTCCAACAACTGTAACCCCAGTTCATTTTCCAGTTTACGTAACTGGGCACTGAGTGTTGGTTGACTCACGTTACAGGCTTCGGCGGCTCGCTGAAAATGGCGGTATTTAGCCAGTGCAACAAGGTACTCTAAATTACGAATGTTCATTTTTTTTCCCGGGTTGCAAATGCTGCCGTTGTACGGGCAGATTTATATAATTTGTTTGGTTGTGATGCCTTGTTATTATTCTTAACACGGTCATTTCTCCCCCATGAATTGCATGAGAACTAATACTTTTTTATTATTTTCCTGCTAAATCCTGTCATTTTCTTATGAACAAAAAGTGCTGATTAATTTTTGTCCACAATAATGGCGGGTGCTGTTGTTAATTTCATAAAAAATTCACCACGGTACTTTTTGTGTAATAACGTGTGTGTTCAGGTCTGTTAAACCATGCATCAGACCAATCTTAAGTGAGCAACTGAACAAACAAGCCAGTGCGCACTTCAGGCTCTCATTTTTCATTCCCGGAAGTAGTAACACATTCTTTTATAATATCTTTTTCCATTACATGGCCTCATGGCATGGGAGTTTGCGGTCTTTGAATCCTGCCAAACTCCCCTGTGCTGAAACTCTGAAACGGTGGTAACCGGTCAGTCCTTCCTTACAGCCGGTAACGTATTTGTTATAAAGAGCATCCTGCCAGCATTCGGTAACCCATAATGAGGGTTGTGGCCTGGACGTACATACTTTACACCCAGGCGAAAACTATCGTATTGGCAAAATAATGTGACCAGGAACAATATTTAGCGCAGCGGTTAATAACAGTACTGCGTTTATTTTGACCTTAATCAAATTCACATTTTATGAAAGTGAGTGGTTCACAAAAATTTTGAACATGACTATTTATCATCCTTTTAAAGATGCTGCAAATAAAGAGAGCATATGAAGTGCAGATAAATAGTAACCTTCGCCCGGGCGCAGTGATTTATCCATTTGGTGATAATCACCCATGGTTAAGTCTCGTACTGCTAATATTCCACCTGACATATCGTAATTTGCCTGGCTGTTGCCAGAAACATCTATCCAGGCAGGAGTTGCATTCCGGGTATAGCTGGACCAAAAGTGGCGGAAATTTTCTGTCGCGCCAGATTTAACATCACCCAGGCTCAGGTACAACGGGATGCGGATAGCATCATAGCTAAAACGGGCAGGCCAGTTTTTGGCAGGTGACACATCACCGTTGTCTTTAACAAACACCCAGTCGCTGGGGAGTTGGGTTTTCCCAAAACGGGCTTTATCCAGTAATGCAAGGCTGGATTGCTTCAGTTTCAGCCACACCGGGTTATGGCTGGCTTTCCAGAAGCTTTCCCATGCCGGGAAAATAAAGTAAGACGGGTTAACAACGTAGCCGTCGTCACGTACAAAACCTTCCAGCCCCGGCAACAGCAATGTCTGGTTATCTTCATCAATAATCAGGCAGTTGATAAGTGCCTCCTGAATATGCGATGAGGCGTCTGTCCAGCTCTTCTCATGCCATTTTTCGCCCGCGAGCAGCAGTGCCCAGGCTATTAGTGTATCGCCATCGCTGGCGTTGTTGGTATCGGTCACTTTGTTCACGGTCGGGTCATAGCGCCAGGAGAATAACCACAATGACGGGCGTAATAATGTGTGTTCAGTCCAGCCCCAAATGCTCTCAAAAGCAGGGCGATCGTTATTCATTACGGCCAGTAGCATGCCGTACCCCTGGCCTTCAGAGTGGCTAATGTTGCCATTTTCACGGTCAACAATGCGCCCGTCCTGATTCAGGTAATTGTGTTTAAACACCGCCCAGTTGTTTTCCTGAGCGGGCGCGGCGAAAGAGCTCATGGTCAGCGAGAGCAGTAATAGCCATGGCGAGAACCAGGTCGCTTTTAACATGATAGAGAATGTTCCTTTAGAAAACGCACAGTATTTTATGGAACGCCGCCCCGCAAAGGGCAACGTATTCAGCGTACAGGGACACAACAAACTGTTTCGCCGCCTGGGGTTACAGAGCGGCTTCAGCCAGTTCCTCGGTAGCAGATTTACGTGCCAGGCTGACATCGTTTTGCAGCCACTGACGGAAAGCCTCACCCGTTGCCTGATGGCGCAGGCCATATTCAACAAAGGCTTTCATATAGCCAATTTTGTCGCCGCAATCGTGAGATTTACCCACCAGGCTGTAAGCTTCGACGGTGGATTCTTTCAGTAACATATCAATGGCATCGGTAAGCTGGATTTCGCCACCCGCGCCAACCGGTGTTTTGTGCAATAACGGCCAAATCGCTTTAGACAGAACATAACGGCCAACGACCGCCATATCGGACGGCGCTTCTTCTGTGGCCGGTTTTTCCACCATGCCCTGAATACGGCCAAAATCGCCTGCACTCAGGTTTTTCCCACCACAATCGACCACGCCATAACGAGAAACATCCTCGTGTCTCACGCGCTCAATCATTAACTGGCTGGCACCGGTTGACACGAATCGTTGAAGCATCGCGGCAAGGTTGTCCTGCGCCAGGTTGCAGTGGCTGTCATCAATCAGGACATCTGGCAGCACAACAACAAAATCGTCATCACCCACCAGTGGCTGAGCACAGAGTACGGCATGGCCCAGACCTTTTGCCTGGCCCTGGCGTACATGCATGATGTTCATGCCAGCCGGGCAAATGGTACGGACTTCTTCCAGTAACTGGTTTTTAACGCGCTGTACCAACAGTGATTCGAGCTCAAAAGAGGTATCAAAGTGGTTTTCAATCGCGTTTTTGGATGAGTGAGTGACCAGGATGATTTCCCGGATGCCACTGGCATAACACTCCTGCACGATGTACTGGATAAGGGGCTTATCCACAATGGGCAGCATTTCTTTAGGGATGGCTTTGGTTGCAGGCAGCATACGCGTACCAAGACCTGCAACAGGAATCACAGCCTTTAACATTCTCGTTTCCTCTGTGTGAGCGCAGCAATACACGTCGTAATTCAGATTGGTGACAACTTGAATTACGGGTGTACACAATTTAACTAATTATTTTTATTAACTATTTCGTTGTTAACGATTGACATCAGACCGAGCCGACAATGCTATGCGGATCCGCCGTTGAGACAATTTGGTAATTAATAAAGTCGTCCCCACCCTGTGCTTTTACTTTATACAGGGCGGTATCAGCGGCCTTTAATACGGAAGCAAAGTTGGTTCCGTGTCTGGGCCAGGTGGCGACGCCAATGCTTACTGACAGCTCCACCTGATGGCGAATAGTCTGTAAGTACATCGGCAGACGGGTCTGCTCGATAATACGTTGCAGCAATAACCCGGCATCGTGTTCATCAATTCCGTCAATAAAGGTCAGTGCGAACTCATCACCACCCAGGCGGCCAAGCAGTGTGGTGTCGCTGATGCACTGTTTCACCCGGCTGATAAAGTGGCGTAAAACTTCATCGCCTGCGGCATGGCCCAGCTCATCGTTGATGGTTTTAAAATTATCTAAATCGAGAATGGCGACTACGGTTTCGGCGCCGCTGGCCTGAGCTGCACGAAATTTTTTCCGGCTGCGGATGTAATACCCCTGGCGATTCAACGTCTTGGTTAATGCATCGTTGTGCGCCCGGTAATGCAACCGTTCACGAATGGTTACATGGTGCGTGATATCAAAACACACCAGGATAAAAGCAAAGACCTCGCCACGTTCATCGCAACGTGGTAGTAACGTGACATCAAGCCAGAGTGGCTCGTTATTTTTCTTGCGCAGGAAGACTTCGCCCTGCCATTTTTCACCGGTTAGCCGGGAGACTTTCAGGCCAACCAGCAACGAAGATGTATAGTGTTCTTCGCCTGGCTGGAAAAGTGGCGCGTCTACCACGTCATCACTGTCATATCCGGTCAGTGCGTAATAGCCTGGGTTGGCATAGCTCACTTTCCCCTGGGCATCGAGCACCAGGGAGATAAAGGCATCCTCTTCCATATAACTGACACTACCGAGTTCAAGTTTCCTTCCTGAAACAATCAGTTCATTCAACATTATGGTCACCTGAAAATTGATATATGGCGGAATGCCTTTTCCCCACGAACAGTAACGGGCCGGTTGCAACCTGCCCGTTGATATTGTGGGGAGAGAGCATTTATTCCGTCATTGCGTAGCGAAAAATTAAAACATCTTCAGTGGTGTTTTCTTTCCAGCGCACCGGCACGCTATTGCCAGCACCCTGGGAAACCAGCCACTGCGAGTAGGCACCTTCCAGTACATAAGCACTGGCCCGGCGCCATTGCGCTTCATCGCGGGATTCCGGAGCATGCGGCCAGGCACAATGAATCAAAATCAGTTCGCGTTGTGCTGGTGCCATTTTTACAAAGCCCCAGTTGAACAGTTCCAACACATGGTTAATGTGTTGTTCCAGTTCATTCACCGTGTTTGACGGGTCAATGGGATACCATTGCGCCAGCATGCCGCCAATACGGCGCAGCGTGTCCGGGTCTTTATCCTGCTGGCTGTTGGTAAATTCGTTAAAGAACAGATACACCAGGTCGTGCCAGCCAGCCTGATAGTTACGTTGTAAATAGGTATCCTGATTGCTAAACATGTTTATATCCCACCGATTAATTGTCTTGATCGACATAATATTTGAAGTAAATCAGGGCCTTGCCTTCGTTATAACTGCCGAAGGTGTCATACCCCAGGTTTGCGCCCAGCGCGATGTTGTCATTCAGGCGATAACGGGCGTCCACACCAAGGGTGTAGCCGATACCGTTTTTCGCGGTTGCTTTGTAAACGCTGTCCACATCGTCATCTGAACTGGCATAGCTATCGAGCGTTGACTGCAGGCTGCTGTGGCCTGGGTAGTAATCACTCTGATCCTGTTTATAAGACTGGTAGCCGACAGAGCCACTCAGTGTCATGTCCCAGTCACCCCAGTGGCGGCTGAAGGTCACAGGTAATGTCAGCGACATATAATCCTGCGGGCTGAAATAACCGCCCTGGCCGGTGGTGTAGTAACTGAGGTTGCGCTGGAAATCCATGTAGTTAACGTTTACGCCCATACGCAATTCGCTTTCTGGCGTTTGATACAGGCGAATGTAGCTACCTGCCATCGCGTTAACGGAATGGTTGGTGGGAACATTGGTGCCCAGGTAAGTATCAAAGCCCAGTTTGGTGTACAGACCGACCAAATCGTTATCCCAGGCATACTGAGCAGAGACACCGTTACGGGTAATGGCACCCCATTTTTCGCCAGTGGTTTTGTCTTTGGCACCCACGTAAGACAGCAGGCTGTCTGTAACTGCGCGGCGTTCGGCTTTCAGATCCAGTGAACTGTTTTCAGTCAGTTGCGGCTTCCACTCCACCCCGCCGACCAGGCGCGTCATCTGGCCGCCAGTTGGTGTGCTGCCCACATCCAGTTTGTAGCTGTCACCGCTCAGGGCTAAGTGGGTTTCCACCCCGTTAGCCTGTTGGCTGCCCTGGCTGTCTGCGTTGGTAGACGCGGTGCTGGTTGATGTGGCTGCCGCCAGTTTTTCCGCATGGCTGATAGCACCAGAACCAAAGCGGTTAGCCGATTCCCCTGACATCTCCCCGGCATTCAGGGTGACCGGTGCGACATCCAGGCTCAGGCGGGCATTGCTGTCGCCCAGCGTGCCGGAAACGGTCATTGGGGCTTTAACTTCGGTTAGCTCGCCCAGCCCGGCTTCACCGTTACGGGAGCGAATAGATACGGCACCACCAGCCCAGGTTGCGGTTTTCTCTTGCAAGTTCCGCATCATGCTATTGATGTCGTTCAGTGCAGTGAGTTGGGTTTGCTCAGTAGGCGACGGTATCGACAGCACGCTGTTGATGGCATTGTCGTTACTGTCGACATCTGTAGACTGAATACGCCAGCGAGCAGTACGTAACAAGGACATCGCCTGTTGGTTCTCACCCTGTGCAGCCGCAACATGAGCGGCAAGCAACAGATAATCGGTGTTCTGGTTCGGTTCCAGTTGGGAGAAGTATTGCTTCGCTTTATCGCTGTCGTTGCGTGCCAGTGACAACCAAACTTCGCCAGTCAGCGCCTGCCTGTCCTGCGGGGATTTACGCAGCACATACTGGTAGATTTCATCGGCTTTATCAGTCATGTGGTCTGCCTGATAAATCCGTGCAACTGTCAGCAGCAAGTCAGTGTTGGTTGGGTTATTGCGCAGGGCTGGCATCACCAGATCCCAGGCGGCGCGGATTTTATTGTGCGCCCGCAGGGTATCTGCCTGAGTTATCAGGTTGGCCAGGCGGATACGGTCTATCTCTTCCTGGCTGGAGGCGTTCTGCAATGCCGGGGCGTTAAGCACACTTTCGGCTTCGGCGAACAACCCAGCCTGGTTGAGGACGCGAATCTGGCTGGCGTAATCAGCCAGTGAACCGTGTAACCCCTGTGCCTGGCTGTTGCGAACCAGTGCCAGAGCGTCCGCGTTGTCGCCAGCCTGCATTAATAATTCGGCGAGGCGGCCCGCATCCACCGGTGTTTGTGGCGGCGTTCTGGAGAGCATACGCAGGCTGTTAAGTGCCGCAGCGCGGTTGCCCTGTTTAATATAGTTCTGGGCAATATCCAGTTGGCGGTTCAGCAGAATGCGGCTGTTGAGCGCCCGCATATCATCACTGAAGTTGGTACTGGGTACCCGTGACATCAGGCTTTGGGCTTTGGACCAGTTGTCATCTTCAACAAAATAGACCGCCGACGCATACAGTGCATCGTTATGCTGGGTTGCTGTCAGGCCGCTTTGTTGTGGCAGGGCAGACATAATTACTGCCGCACGTTGCTTTTCACCACTTTGGCGTAACAGGCGGGCGTAATCGAGCTTAAGCCAGGCATTTTGTGGGTATTTCGCCACCGCAGCCTGCAAAATTTGCATTGCTTTGGAGGTATTTCCCCCTTTTATTGCTGCTTCGGCGGCTTTACGCTGTTCGTCGCCGTTATCACCCCAACTGGCATAACGGGTACGCAAGCTGGCGGGCAGGGTACGCAGAATTTGCGCGGCTTCAGTTTCTTTATGCTCTTGTTTGAGGATCCAGAACAGGCTGGTGCGCGCGGTGGTGTTCTGTGGGCGTTCAGCCAGTAACTGGCGATAAACCTGCTCAGAATCAGACAGTTTTCCCTGGCGGCGGTAAATATCCGCACGCTGCATGTCGGCGGCCTGGCGCTGGTCAGCTGATGTGCCCTGGGCATTGTCCAGTTGGCTTAATGCTTCGGCATACTGCCCTTTTTGTGTCATTGAACGGGCCGAGTTCAGCGCGCCATAAAAATGGGCGTTGTCTGCGTCTTTGGTCCACTGAGCACCATTGGTGTTACCTGTATCTTGTGCTGAAGCCTGGCGCAGTAATGTTTCTGCCTGGGTAAAATTCCCATGGCGTAACGCGACATAACCCAGCCCTGCCAGCGCATTGCTGTCTTTGGGCTGTGTTTTGAGCACTTCATCGAATTTTGTTTTTGCTGTGCTCAGGTCGCCGCCGTTCAGCGCATCAAATGCTGCTTTGGTTGCCCCGCCATCCACACTTTTACGGTAGTGGTCCATAGGGGCGGTGTCATCCGGATGGCGGCTGGCATAAGCGGTGTATACAGGCAAATCCGTTGCTTTTGGGTTTAGCCAGAGCAATGCCTGTTGCAAGGCTTTATCGGCAATCTTGTTATCCGGTGCCAGCGTAGATAGCATGGCAATGCCTTCGCGGCGCCCGCTTTCTTGCCAGGTTAATGCGGAACCCAGAGCCAGCTGCGTGGCAGCGTCTCCTGGCAGCATATGTGCCCGGCGGCGCAGGCCATCAACACCCTGTTGCCAGGTGTCACTGTCGCCTGCCAGCGTCTGGTAATACTCCAGCGCCAGTTCATCAGGCGGTGGGTTGCCGTGTAACAGAGTGCGGTATGTGGCAATCGCTTCTTTGATATGCCCGCTGCGCGCCAGATCCCGGGCGGTATTCAACTGCCCGCGGGAGATGGTTTGCATGGAGTTGGCACCATCCAGTGACGCCAGATGCGGGTCATCCGGGGAGATGTCACTGATTTTTTTGCGCCAGATAGCGGCCTGTTGCGTATTGCCGCTTTGCATCTGGTACAGCGCCATCAGGTACATGGCATCAATATTGTGGTTATCCACCGCCAGCACTTTCTGCAGTGCTTCCATTGCCATGTCATCATGGGCTTTGCTGTGCCAGTAACTGGCCTGAGTCAGAAGCTTTTTCACCGCATCATCGTTGGCTGAACCGGGTTTGTCATCCGCAGCATTGCCTGACGCCGTATTATCTGACGCGGTATTACCAGGTTGTGTATTGCTGGCCGCACCCGCAGGGTAACTGGCACCGACCAGACACAACAGAGCAAAGGCGTGTGTCAGTTGTTTCTTATTCATGTTTCGATGTTCCGTGCAGGCGTTGGTGAGCGTGTCGTTTCAGCCACTGGTACAGCAAGGTGCTGGACAGTAGCGCAATCAGGCAGACAATCAGGGCCAGGTAGAAAATATGCTGGCTGGCGTACCACAGCACGCGCATCCACACAGGCAAATCGCCAGTGATGAACTGCTTGCCAACACGCCAGGTTTTGACATCGCCTGCACCTGTCACGGCGGTGAAATCACCAGATGCTACGGACTGGAATCCTTGCCGGGTCATATCCACAGGAAGTTGTTGCAACCCTTGCGGGCTGGTCGCTGTTGCCAGCACGACCACGCGTTTTGCGTTCCAGGGTGAACGCAAGCTGATAAACCCACGCCAGGCACTGTTGTCAGCCAGAAAACTGGCAGCATCGGTATAGCTTCTTCCCCAGTCACCGGTAAGCAGTGAAATCAGGCGGCTGGCGGCATTGGGCGTATCGACTTCCAGCGTGTTTTCGTTCAGAGAGAACAAGCTGCCCTGTAACAATGGGTTGATTAAATCGCCATTTTTCAGGCTACTGATTGCCAGAATGTCGCTATCAGCCAGGCGCTGCTGGCCACCATCCTGCTGAGGAATGCCGGTGTAGATCTGCACAAAATTGGCAGCAACACCGGTATCTCGGCCAGATTGCGCCATCAAATCCATTAGCAGAGTTGCATCTTCTGAACTGGGGTGAGCCGGCAGTAAAACCGCAGTCTGCGCCAGGTCAGCATGGCGAGTGAACGGGAACATCGAGCTGGTGAACCAGGCAAGGTTAGGTAGCTGCCCAAAGTGCCAGGCATGGGTGAAATCGAGTGTAGAGTCACCACTCACCTTGCTTTGAATACTGCTATCCGCCATAGCGCTGCAGGGCGCATTTTTCCGCACGGCAGTACCAAACCAGAACCCCAGTTGGTTATTCCCAAATATGGTTTTCGGGTCGATATTGACGGTGGCATTTTGTTGGCGGTTGGATAAACCCAGCATATCCATCACGGGGGTAAAAATACCGCCACGGCTGGCTGGTAAACGTTTAAGAAACTCACCATTGATACTGACATTCAGGAACGAATGCTGGTCATCAATCCATGTTTTCTGCGCGAAGCTGTAATTCATATGCAGAGGTATGGAAGTGCCATCCCACATAAACAAGTCTGGAGCGGTGCGGAATGAAAGTTGGTTTGTACCATGCCAAACCCCATGAGCCACCAACTCACCGCCGTTTGCTTCCAGGGCGCTGAGTTTCACTGGGTGTTGGGTGTTTACCCAACGCGGCGCATCGTAAGCCTGGCGCTGGGTAAGCGTAATGGCTGGCACTTGCAGGTTGTCGCTGTCGGGCAACCCTGGTTGGGTTAAGCGCCACGCCGCCTGGCGTAGTTCGGCTGCATTACGGCCGCTGACCACCAACAGTTTATATGCCGGGTTTAGTGGGTTATCAATAACCTGTAGTTCTGAGCCACCGTTGTCAGCAATAACGACCGGGCCAATATGGTCGCCAGGTTTGCCAAACAGAATTCCGTTGCCTGGGGGCAGTTCATTGTATTTGGCCGCAAACTGGGTGCCTTTTTCGCTGTTCATCACGCCAAACTGCGAAGCGACAATCGCTGATGCGGTCAACAGTGAGGCATCCGGATTTTCCGGAAATGCCACGTTTAACGAGGCACTCTGCATCTGCTTAACATCAAGGAAGGGGCGCGGGAAGGTGCTCAGGTTTTTACGCACATCCAGCCACAAGCCCTGGTAGTTCAGCGCGGAAGACGGCATCAGGGTAACCCGGTAATTCGCTGGCAGTTCGCGCTGGCAGCTCCAGGTGTCGTTAATAATATCGTCCCCGGTTTTCAACTGAAAACTGAGGTTGTTATGGGAGGCAATCATGGATGACGGAATATCCAGGTTCCAGAAGCCCTTACTTTGCTGGAGCTGATCCAGTGGTATGGCACCCAGAGGCTGGCCATTCAGCATTAATTGCAGGTTTTCGCCCGGTACATTAACCGCGCTCAGTTGCAGGTTAAGGTTGAGGTGCGCATCAGTAATCACCAAATCACCCGGCAGGGTAAACGATAACCCGTTCTGCAACTGTTGGCCGGAAATCATCAGGCCAGTGGTTGCTCCCATATCTTTAAAGCTGATGGTATTAGTAACATTCTGGTTGCTGTTGTTTGCCGCAGTGATACTGGCAACGTCAGTCGTTGGTTTATTACCCTGCACACTAACTGGCAGGGGCAAATCCGGTAGTGCATCTGTTTCATTCTGCAGTGCAGCGAAACTGGCCTGGCTTACGGCGCATAACAGGCAGGTTGCCAGAAGCGGGCGTTTAAATCGCATCGTTAACCTCTGCCTGTTTTTTAGGAACTTCCGCCATCCGGGTATTAAACCCGGCACTGCGTTTTTTACGGCCAAAGAACAATTCCCATACACATCGCAAAATGCTCAGGAAAGAGGCGAGCGGGCGGTCTGGCGCATGAGGTGGTTTAAACCAGGCGTCAGCGCGGGATAACACAACACGCACCAGTTTGCGGCGTTCATTGAGGGGGAAGTTATCGAACTCCATGCGCAATTCGCCCACACCTGTGCCAGTTGTACGCAGTGGAATATGCGCCACTTCGCCACCCAGGCCGAGTTCCAGCATGACTGCGCTTTTGTGGGCAAGGTCGTGGCCTTTAACCAGAGCCACACGTGCACCACCCATGGAAACATCGAGCGTGTGTGTATCCATGGTTGAACCATCGGAAAAACGTACTCGAGTGGGGAGTTTTGCCGAAATTCGAATGGTTTTACGTACCTGTTTGGTCTCTTTGGCTACAGCAATAGAAGCCAGCAGAGTGATGGTACTGAAGGTGCCCCAAATAATGTTGAACAGGATAACCCAGGCATCGATGCCCGCGTAGAAACCCATGTAGTAGCGCACGCCTACCCAAATCATGCTGCCAACCATCAACAACGCGGTGATGATAAGCGGGCGTACAGTGGTGGCATCGAAATAGTCTTTATCCAGCAGGTCGCCTTTGTCGGTAACGTTAAATTTCCCCAGTTTGGGTGCAATCATGGTTACCAGTGTGGGCAGTATCAGGTGGAACGCCATCACGGTTTCATAGATTTCCCCCCAGAATGCGTAACGATAGCGACCGGTGATTTTAGAGTTCACATAAGTGGATAAAATCAGGTGCGGCAACGCATAGGAGAAGATCAGCGTGGCGGAAGACGAAATAATATTCAGGTTAAACAGCATGAACACCAGTGGCGCGGTCAGGAAGATGACTCGCGGCAGGCCGTACTGAAAGTGCAGCATTGCGTTCAGGTAGCACAGGCGTTGAGTGAACTTCAGCCCACGGCCCAGCATTGGGTTATCTACCCGGAAGATCTGGGTCATGCCGCGGGCCCAACGGATACGCTGGTTAACATGCAATGCCAGGCGTTCAGTGGCCAGACCGGCGGCCAGCGGAATATCCAGGAACGCAGTGTTCCAGCCACGGCGCTGAAGCTTCAGTGCGGTGTGGGCATCTTCTGTGACGGTTTCTACCGCAAACCCACCCACTTCATTTAACGCATCACGGCGAATTACCGCACAGGAACCACAAAAGAAGGTGGCGTTCCAGTTGTCGTTGCCTTGTTGTACCGGGCCATAAAACAGTGCGCCTTCATGGGGAACATTTTTGGCTGGAGTCAGGTTACGTTCAAAAGGATCCGGCGAGTAGAAATAGTGCGGCGTTTGAATCAGCGCCAGTTTCTCATCCTGGAAGAAGGCACCAACGGTGGCTTGCAGGAAGACACGGGTTGCCACGTGGTCGCAGTCAAATACGCAAATCAGTTCACCACGGGTGAGTGTCATCGCATGGTTAAGGTTGCCTGCTTTGGCATGGCTGTGCTCGCTACGAATAATGTAACCGACGCCTGCCTCTGCGGCGAAATCGCGGAATTCGTCACGTTGGCCATCATCCAGAATATAGACGCTGACTTTATCTTTCGGGTATTCAATGCATTGTGCTGCCAGAACGGTATCACGCACCACATCCAGGCTTTCATTATAGGTGGGGACGTAAATATCGACGGTAGGCCAGGTGCTTTTGTCGGCTGGCATTGGCGCAATAGGGCGCTTTAGGGGCCAGGACATCTGAATATAGCCCAGCACTAAAATTGTCCATGAATAAATTTCTGCTAAAAATAATAATGAACCCAACACCATTTCAATGTTGGAGTCAAAATGTAGCGTTGTTGTTGCACGCCACCAAATATAGCGAGTTGACATTAATAAAGAAAACACCAGCATGGTTAAAACGGCTTTTTTGTTTTTAAATCGGCCGATAATAAATACTGCCACAATGACAGCCATGCCAAAGATGTACTGCTTATTACTGTTCATTGGTGTAAATACAACCAATAGCGATAGTGCCAGTAACAATAATGTAAGAATAAATCTCAGTATTTTTCGCATATTTCTTATCTTGAACAGGAAAATGAGCAGGATTTTCCAGCCAGTGCCTGTAAACCGGCGACCCCAAAAAATATTACCTGCCAGTTAAATTCTGGCGATGAAATCAGACAAGCATGCAAATCAATAGCCGGTATAAATGATACTGGCCTGGTTATATTCTGGCTGTTAAGCCGATATTGCTAAATATGATATGTTCTGTTATTTGCCTATGACGGCGAATAAGATATCCAGACGTACCGGGTTTTCTTCGCGTGCGCTGGTTGCTGGTCGGGTCATTTGGGCAACGCTATCCATAATACCGGAAGCCAGGGAGTTGCCCCGGCTGCTGTGCACGGGTGTTACCGGTGCAGCCTGGAGTTCGGCCAGTTTATGTTTTGCTTTGCTGACAGGCGCTGCGTTATTCAAATTAGTACTCTCCAGACGGTTGATAGATTTAACATTATCAGGCGCTGTGCTATGAGTGACCGGAGTGGATTCATGAGTTACGGTTACATCTTCTTCTGTGTCATCGGTCTGGACATCATCCATTTGCTGGAAGGCAACGCCGGACATTTGCAGCTTTGCTGTCAAAGAACTGAGATCGTCATACATAATCGTGTCTGGCCCTAATATAAAGAACGTTGTGTGGTTTTCGTCTTCTTTCTTACCCGCCTGTGTACTGCGAGCGGTAGCATTACCTTTTCATTATTTATTCAATAAAAAAGTAATGAAATTTGTTCATATCCGACGAATTGAGAATTTCCTTATATACTGTGTGTGAGGCAGGTACAGGTCAAGTGAGTGTATCGATAAATCAAAAATGATTTATTTGATCTGTCTATGAATAATTAAAACTTTCTCTATGAATACTGGGAGGAGTTGCCCGCCAGGCCTCATGTGGCACTGGCAAAGACAAAAAAGTTATTACGAGGAAGACTATAAATAAGAGTAGTTGATAGATAATAAATAACAAAAAAATTCATACTTCGTTCACAATCCATAGAGAGTTATCGGCAGGCATGAGTATCTCTTTATCAATAAATAAAAATGGATATATTGATACAATCTATAAGTAATGATCTTTACCAATATAATGTTGTTGGGATATTGAACAACCGATCGCTTTCTATTAGCATGAAGCCGATCTTTTCATCTAAGAAAAATAAATATGCATTCTGATAATGAGGTTTTCGGCTCTCAGAATATGCTTGCTGCGTTAGAGCATGTTCATGATGCTGTTGTGCTATTAGACAGTTCGCAAACAGTTATTTTCTTCAATCGTGCAGCAGAGAAGCTTTGGGGCTACCCTGGCGTTACCGTATTTGGCCGCCGGGCGGCAGAGATCCCGTTATTTTATACACCAGAACAAACAACGGAATCTCAGCAGACAACACAGTTGACGGTGATTACTGCAACGGGTGAGGAAAATGCGTTAAGTGCAACGATAAGTTATGCAGGTGGGTCAGGGAATGAAGCGCCGTGCATGATAGTTGTGCATGTCGACCAGGAAAAAATCACTCAGCTTTCTAATTTCGATCATCTGACCGGTCTGCCAAAACGCCGCGCACTGCATCAGTATATTGATACCCTGATTGCCGGAGATGAACACGCGCGTGCAGCGCTGTTTTTCCTCGATTTGGATCATTTTAAGGATGTAAATGACGCGCTTGGCTATGCGGCTGGCGACCAGGTGCTGGCTGAAATTGCCCGCCGCCTGAGTACTGAGTTTTCACGCCAGGCATTTGTCAGCCACGCCGACAGCGACTCCTTTGTGATGGTTATGCCGGATTGCGATGTTGCCAGAGCAACTGCGGTTGCGCAGAAAATCCAGGCATTGTTCCGCATTCCATTTAATGTGGCCGATATGGCTCTTAACGTTACCGTCAGTACCGGTGTGAGCCTGTACCCTGAACATGGCGTCGAGCGGGATATGCTGCTCAAACAGGCTAACCATGCATCTCACCAGGCTAAAGCGGCGGCTTCCGGCGGCTATATGTTCTTCCACAGTGAAATGAACCAGGTGGACCAGGAGCGGCTGAAACTGGCTGCGGCACTGAAACTGGCGATTGCCGGTAATCATCTGCACCTGCATTACCAGCCACAAGTGTGGCTGAAAAATGGTGAGCTTTATGGCGTGGAAGCGCTGGCCCGCTGGACCGACCCTGTGTTGGGCGATATTCCCCCAGGAAAATTTATCGCGCTGGCAGAAGAGACGGGCGAAATTGAAGCGATTGGCCGCTGGACACTCCATGAAGCTTGCCGCCAGATGGCGGAGTGGCGTAATAACAAAATCATGGTGCCTGTGGTGTCTGTGAATTTGTCGCCAATTAACTTTTATAACAGCAGCCTGCCGCAATACATTGGCTACCTGTTGCGCCAGTTCCGTATTCCACCAGATTGCCTGACCATTGAAATCACCGAGGGGGTGATGATGGACAAGCGCCCGGAAACCATGGAAGTGATTTGCGCGGTTCGCGAGCTGGGTGTGGGCCTGTCGATGGACGACTTTGGTACCGGCTTCTCTTGCCTGTCTCGCCTGGCGCACTTGCCAATGACGGAACTGAAAATCGACCAAAGTTTTATGCGTGATTTAAATGATGGCAGCAAAATGAAAGCCATTGCCACGACAGTAGTTAAAATCGGCCAGAGCCTGCAACAAACGGTGGTAGCGGAAGGGGTGGAAACTGAGCAGCAGCGCAGCCAGTTGTGTGAGCTGCAATGCGATATCGCTCAGGGGTATTTATATTCCCGCCCACTTAATGCATCTGCCCTTGCTGTCTGGTTGATGAGCAGCCAGCCGCGGATTGAAGTGGTGGTGTAACTGGAATAAGTTTTTTAGCGGTCACATTTAACAGGGGGCGTGATGCTCCCTGTGGTGCAGAATAACGGGCCTTCAGCCCGTTTGAGTCTGTTGACAAACCTCATGTCCGCACAAAATGAGAGGATGTCACCCAATAAAAAACCAGGAAAATCAATTCATTGATTTTCGGCTGCTCACCAAAAAGAAGGAAAAACCACGCTTTTCCCTTCTTTTTCATCAATCTGAACGGGCTTTCAGCCCGCTTATTAATATGCCCTTCTCTGGATGGAAACAGGATTTAGTTATACTCCACTGTCACTAAATACACATTTTCTGCGGCCTGCTGGTAAGAAATCGCCTTCACCAGTGGCGACAGCGTGGGCCGCCATGTTTGATCATGCATGGAAAAAGTTTGCTGAACTTTGTGGGTGTTATCTGCACAACGCAGGTTTACGGATCTTTCTACAGATGAGTTTTCGAGATTGCATGACGGGTTCACGATACTTCCGCGAAACGTGATGGTTCCGCCCTGGGGTTGTGAGGCAAGTAAACAAGGGGAAAACAGAAGTGCTGAGCTCAGCACCACAGGTATTATGCGTTTCATCATGGATACCTCGGTTAGCGACGCATGGCGTCAGTCACTTTGAGTGTATGCAGTGGGTGAAAAGCTGTTGCGAAGAATAAAGGTTTTTTTGTGGGCTATTTCTGCATTTTTGGCTGTGCAGTATTAACAAAAAGACCACGCCAGCGGTGGGGCCAGCGTGTGGGAAAAATTAGCTAATTAGCTTTAACCCCAGTGCAATAAGTAAAAAAACAACCATAGCCCAAAGCATATGCTTGCCTGAGCGGTAAACCGGATTATTATCGGTCGTTTTTTCCTGCGTGTTGTTTATGCTCATATTTATTATCGACAGTAGTGGTAATCTTTCGCCAGTCAATAAAAACGGCGAAGCTATGTGCACAGAACCAACCGTGTATATCCCAGTGTAAAAAAATAAAATGTAGTCAAACGAAGGAATAACCTCGTTTTATTCGCATCCTTTGCGTGTAACCCACGATTTCTGTGGCCGTGAGAGCCTTGTTTTCCTGGGTTACAGGTATAAACAAGCCTACTCTAAACAAGCTGCATGACGAACGAGTGACAAAATAATGACGACTCAGAAATACTGAGTATTAAATTCATTGCGAATGCAAAATTAATATACATGAAAAAAATGAAAATAAAATGTCTATAAAAGAAGATGTTGAATAAATAGTGGCTATCTATAACTGGTATTTGCTTAAGAGAAACTATCAATAAATATCGGCGTAATTTATTTATTATTAATATGCGTTTCAGTATGGCTAATGACTGGCATGGTCATTCAGTGAATGAAAGCCCTGGTTCATAGGAGGATGCACTAAAGCACGTTATGATGGGGTGATTACCGGAATCCGCCAGAGGAAACAAAATGTCGGCTATATGGGTGGATGCAGATGCGTGTCCCAATGTGATTAAAGAAGTGCTGTTTCGTGCCGCAGAGCGAGCGCAGGTTCCCTTAACTCTGGTGGCAAACCAGATGTTGCGGGTTCCCCCTTCACGGTTTATTCGCACCATGCGGGTCGCCAGTGGTTTTGATGTGGCAGATAACGAGATTGTGCGCCTGGTCGAGGATGGTGACCTGGTGATTACCAGCGATATTCCCCTGGCCGCAGAGGTTTTGGCGAAAAACGCCTGGGTGGTAACTCCGCGCGGCGAACGTTACACCGAAGAGACGATTCGTGAACGCCTTACAATACGTGATTTTATGGATACATTGCGTGCCAGCGGTATTCAAACAGGTGGCCCGGCGGCACTGAACCAGAAAGACCGGCAGCAGTTTGCCAGTGAACTTGAACGCTGGTTGCGGGAAAGAGCACGTTGATGGGTGGGGAAAGACGGTAAGCGTAGAGCTAACCAAAAGCGACTGGCGGGAAACAGGGCGGGCAGCAGGGTGGCCCCTGCCGCGCCCGGAATAACTTATTTGCTCAGTTCTGCAGTCATATGAACCTGGTTACCGGCATAGGCTTCGGTGATGTGGTAATCAGCACCAGCCTGTTTTGCCTGAGCGGCGATTTGTGCTTCTGCGCCATCTAAAGTGGATGCTGTTGCACTTACGGTTTGTGCGAAAGCACCGAAAGACATAACAGAAAGAGCGGCAACTGCAACGAAAGTTTTGATAGATTTCATGGTCGTATTCCTTAATGATTTGTTTGTTAGTAAGGCGTGTTGCCTTGATGTGATAAATCATAGACCCGTCATGCATTGATAAAAAGCTGAACAATTTGTTCATCTCTTTCTAATATTTTGAATGATAATGTGGCGGCGCTAAAAATAAGCACACTGCTATGCTGTGTGTGCCGGGAACAGTACCCTTGTGCCCTTTCCCTGAGAGGTTTTCATGAAAAAAATAACAGGCATCGCTGCCTGCCTGGTGTTATTCAGTGCAATGCAGGCGCAGGCCGATGAACCCTTACCCCCGGCGGTGGCGCATATTGCCAGCCAGGGCATTACGATTATCAAGAAAATCAAAGGGCCTGGCGGTATGCAAGGCTGGCTGGGGCAATATCAGGGCGTGGGCGTCACCATTTATCTGACACCTGACGGCAAGCATGCAATTTCCGGGTATCTGTATGACGAAAATGGCAAAAACCTGAGTGAGGAATTATTTAAGCAGGAACTGTATATTCCCCAGGGCCGCGCACTGTGGAAGAAAATGGTACAAGGCCCGGTTATTAAATCTGGCCGGGATGATGCGCCACGCAAACTGGTGGTGTTCGCCGACCCATTCTGCCCTTATTGCATGCGCTTTCATGCCGCAGCACAACCCTGGGTGGATGCCGGGAAAGTACAGATTTATACCCGCCTGGTGGCGGTACTTAACCCGCAAAGTGGGCGCTATGCCGCGGCTATTCTTAATGCATCTGACCCGGCAAAAGCCTGGGATAGCTGGGAACAATCCGGTGGGAAAAAACCGCCTGCACTGGTAGAAAAGACGCCGCACAGTACCGTACAGGAATTGCAGCTTAACCAGCAATTGATGGATGAAGCAGGCGCGAACGCAACACCCGCTATTTATTACCTCAACCAGGATAACGTATTACAACAAGTGGTGGGGATGCCGGATGACCAACAAATGGCGGCAATGTTTGGACCGAAGTAACCAGGCTGGCAAGCTACACCCAGGAGTGGGGTAGCTTGCCGGTTATGCTAATCAGGCACCGTGGCGCACAAAGGCTTTCGGCCCGGCAAACTGTGCAGCCTCACCCAGCATTTGCTCAATACGCATCAACTGGTTGTATTTTTCCACACGTTCACCACGGCACGGAGCACCTGTTTTCAGGTGGCCGGCACGCAGCGCCACAGTCATATCAGCAATAAAGCTGTCGGCAGTTTCCCCGCTACGGTGGGAGATGAATGTCCCCCAACCATGTTGCTGGCAAAGTGCAACAGCATCAAAGGTTTCACTGAGCGAACCAATTTGGTTGAGCTTAATCAGTGCGGCATTCGCCACATTTTCTTCTATACCGCGCTGAATGTATTTCACGTTGGTGACGAACAGGTCATCGCCCACCAGTTCTATCTGTTTGCCAAGGCGGGCGTTCAGGTGTTGCCAGCCGCTCCAGTCATCTTCAGCCAGGCCATCTTCCAGTAATACAATGGGGAACTGCCCCAGCAATTCAGCGTAGTAATCTGTCATTTCTGCGGCGGTAAGCGCACTGTGTTCAGTACGCAGGTGATATTTCCCATCGGCATAAAATTCGCTGGATGCCGGATCCATACAAATACTGATATCTTCACCGGGGCGATAGCCCGCTTTTTCGATTGCCTGCACAATCAGTTCCAGTGGCTGACGGTTCGAAGAAACGGCTGGTGCAAACCCACCTTCATCACCCACCGCGGCAGACAGGTTGTTATCCAGCAATATTTGGCGCAGAGCCTGGTAAACTTCGCTCCCCTGGCGCACGGCCTCGGTAAGACTTGGTGCGCCAAGAGGCGCAATCATAAACTCCTGGAAATCTGCCCCCTGGTTACGGGCATGCACCCCGCCATTAATGATATTCATGCAAGGCACTGGCAACAGATTGGCACGGGCACCCCCCAGGTAGCGGAACAATGGCTGGCGGGTGGAAAGTGCGCCCAGGCGGGCAACGGCCAGGGAAACCCCTAAAATCGCATTCGCACCCAGTTTGCTTTTATTGTCGCTGCCATCCAGTGCCAGCAAGGTGTTATCCACCAGGCGTTGATCGCAAACCTGCAGGCCAGCCAGGGCTGCATTGATTTCGTTATTCACGGAAGCCACGGCACCCAACACGCCTTTGCCGTTGTAACGGGTTTTATCGCCATCGCGGCGTTCAATGGCTTCCCTGGAGCCGGTGCTGGCTCCGGAAGGTACGGAAGCGCGTGCCATCAGGCCTTCGCTGCTGAATGCCTCAACTTCCACTGTTGGGTTACCCCGTGAGTCGAGAATTTCACGTGCGATAACTTTCTCAATTGTTGTACTCATAATCTTTCCTCGTAGTCAGTTTGACTTACAGATGCCGGATAAGAACGTCGACATTTAGTTGGTTGATATAGGTCATTGAGTGGGATGTCAGCAGCCCTAAAAAACGATTACGGTGCCCGGCAATAACCAGGTCCGCACCCTGCCGGGAGAGGCAAGCCTGCAAATCTTTTATGCCCAGCGTCACCAGTTCACAGGTGTCTATATCTACTGCCGCTGTGTTATCGAGTTCACTGAATATTTCGCTGAACATGGCTTTCGCGCCGATAACCTCCTGTGAAACTGTGTCGTCCATCATGCTGTCGGAGACAAAATTCAGCTCACGGTAGTCATCGCTCAGGTGAGCAACCGTCACTTTTAGTTGCCATTCACTGGCCAGTACCAGTGCATGGTTCAGCAGCGGTATTCCATCTTCTTTGCCATGGATCAGTACCACTACGTGGTTATATCCAGTCATAGTTTTCCTCCAGATAGCGTGAGTTGATTTTCCAGCCAGGGAAGCAGTTGTTTTTTCCTGCTAAGCATGCCTGGAATGGTGCAAGGTTTCGCGCCAGGTAAGGCGGAGCCTACAAAGTGGAGGCAGGATGCTGGCTGGCTGATATCGGTAAGCATCAGTACCACCAGGTCGGCATGCTGGCTTGATTGCAGACGGGCCATTTCGGCCCGAAGAGCGGGTAGCAACGGGGTAGCCTGGTCGATATCCGCCAGCTCCAGTTGGGCAACCCAGACTTGGGTGCTTGAGAAGTCAAAGCGCTTAAGGTCTTTGCGTAACAGTGTTTCTGCGTCCAGCCCCGCAATATCGGTTTTGGCCCGCAGCAATTCTTTGGCAAATTGCTGTGTGTCCACACCGGCGCGCAGGTTAAGCACCTCTGCCGCATTGCGGTCATCCTGGGTGGTGGTTGGCGAGCGTAACGCCACGGTATCGCTGAAAATCGCACCCAACAAGAGTGTGCATTCTGCGGAGGTTAACGCCTGGCGCTGCTCAGGCAACATTATCTGCCACAACACAGTAGCAGTGCTGCCTACGGGTTTAATCCACACTTCCGGGGGAAGCGATGTCACCAGCCCACCCAGGCGGTGGTGGTCAACAATTCCGATGATATTGCTGCCGCTCAACGTTTCTGGGCCTTGTGCCAACTCTGTGAAATCCACCAACCAGACAGCCTGATTTTCCAGTGAAATATCAAGCAATGGCGGCGGCTCCAGCCCAGCCCGGTCGAAAATAAACTGTGTTTCGCGGTTCAGTGCCCCGGCGCGCCAGGCCTGGGCTTTACGCCCTTGCCGTGCCAGCCATTTGGCGGTCACCCACGCGCTGCATATGGCATCGCTATCGGGATTAAGGTGGCCAACAACCTGTATCATAATGAGTTCCTGAAATCAGGAAGTATGCCGGGCGGGGAAAGCAGGAAATAAAGACCAGCCTGACATACCTCTTGTGGAAATAAGAGTTACGCCAGGCGTCATCAGCCCCCAAAATAGGGCGGTTGGATAAGGTGGAACGCCATCACCTTGTATTTTGCAGTGTGGGTCTCATGCCGAATTTTTGCAACCCCGTAACCAGGGGGAATCTGTTACGGGGTGTTAAAAGGAAAAATAAGTGTATTCCCTTGGGTACCAGGGCAAATCTGACAGCAACAAAACCAAGTTTTGTTCAGGATTTTATCAACTCACTGTATTTTATTAAATTAATCTAATAGGCCTTATAAATAGCAATGATTTAATGTGAGATAAATCACAAAAATATGATCCGAAATAGCGCCCTGAAAATGTGACCCCTTCGAAGTTGCCCTCCTGATTATTTTCATATGATAAAGCTCAAGTTGTACATGATTGTCCATAGACAACTCTGAATGTTCAGGTGCGCGCCATGAAAACGTTAAGTAAGAGTTCACAAATCCCGCTTTATCAGCAAGTGATCGAGTGGATCAGGGAAAGTATCTATAGCGGAGAGTTAGTTGAGGATGACCGCATTCCTTCTGAATTCCAGATAATGGATATGCTGGAAGTTAGCCGGGGAACGGTAAAAAAAGCGGTTGAGCAGCTGGTAAAAGAAGGCGTGTTGGTGCAGGTGCAGGGGAAAGGCACTTTTGTGAAGAAAGAGAATGTGGCTTACCCCCTTGGTGAAGGATTATTGTCATTCGCTGAAGCGCTGGAAAGCCAGAAAATCAAATTCACCACCAGTGTTATTACTGCCCGGCTTGAGCCTGCCAACCGCCATGTGGCAGAAAAACTGAAAATTAAACCAGGGCAGGATGTGCTCTTTCTTGAACGCCTGCGGTCAATCGGCGATGAAAAAGTAATGCTGATTGAGAACAGAATTAATATTGAGCTGTGTCCGGGGATAACAGATATTGATTTTACCAAAGAGAATCTGTTCCCAACTATCGAAAGGTTATCTGGTAATAAGATTAAATTTTCTGAAAGTCGCTATGCAGCCAGATTAATTGGTAACGAGCGTGGGAACTATCTGGATATTAGTGAAGATGCTCCGGTATTACATTTGGAACAATTGGTTTTCTTTTCCAGAGGGCTACCAGTTGAGTTTGGTAATGTATGGCTGAAGGGTAATAAATATTATCTTGGGACTATTTTGCAACGCCGTGATGGTAAATAACGCAACGAGGGGATTATGCAGGATATTAATTTTCGCCGTCATTATGTTCGACATATTCAGAAGGGCTTAAGCCAGGAAGATATTATTAAAAAACTGGCCAGCCCGCTGATTAATGATGGCATGGTCGTCACCGATTTTGCTGACCATGTACTGGCTCGTGAGAATAATTTCCCCACAGGGCTACCGGTTGAACCTGTTGGTGTGGCAATCCCCCATACTGACCACAAGCATGTGCGCCACAATGCTATTAGTGTTGGCATATTACCAGAGCCTGTGATGTTTGAAGATATGGGGGGCGAACCAGAGCCCGTGCCAGTAAGAGTGATTTTTATGCTGGCACTGGGTGAAAGTAACAAACAGCTTAATGTATTGGGCTGGATTATGGATGTTATCCAGGATAGTGAATTCATGCAGAAGTTGCTGGTCATGAATGATGATGAAATTTATCAATCTATTCACAACAAAATGACTGAAAGAGGTGAGTTATGAGCCAGATGATATTATTTGTTTGTGCCACGGGTATCGCGACATCAACCGCGGTAACTGAAAAAGTCATGGAGTATTGTAAAGAGCATGGCTTTAACCCCAGTTATTCGCAAACGAACGTTGCGTCACTACCTAATAATACGGAAGGTGTGACCGTTGTGGTGTCTACGACTAAAGTGCCTTATGAACTGGATATTCCTGTAGTGAATGGATTACCAATTATTACCGGTGTAGGTGAGGAGAAGGTACTCGAGAGAATTATATCCATTCTTAAAGAACAGGCTTGATCATCATAAATATAATTTTCAGTTAATATTCCCAGGCGCTAAGGCGAGGTCTGGCTGTGTCTGAAAGAGAGAGCTGATATGAATGAATTAGCACATACTCTGTATACTGTAGTGCAATATATACTGGGGTTTGGGCCAACAGTATTATTGCCACTCGTTCTGTTTATTCTGGCGCTGTGTTTTAAAGTAAAACCAGGAAAAGCACTGCGTTCATCATTAATTGTCGGTATTGGTTTTGTGGGTATTTATGCCATTTTCGACATTCTTACCAGCAATGTTGGCCCGGCCGCTCAGGCGATGGTTGAAAGAACGGGTATCAGCCTGCCTGTTGTTGACCTTGGCTGGCCACCACTGGCGGCGATCACTTGGGGGTCTCCTGTTGCTCCCTTTGTTATTCCGTTAACCATTCTGATTAATGTTGCGATGCTGGCGTTGAATAAAACCCGGACAGTCGATGTTGATATGTGGAACTACTGGCATTTCGCGCTGGCCGGTACTCTGGTTTACTACAGCACAGGTAGTTTTGTGCTGGGGCTGATTGCCGCAGCGGTGGCAGCCATTGTGGTTCTGAAACTGGCTGACTGGTCAGCACCACTGGTAGCTAAATATTTTGGTCTGGAAGGTATTTCACTGCCAACATTATCTTCTGTGGTGTTTTTTCCCATTGGTTTGTTGTTTGACAAGATCATTGAGAATATCCCAGGCCTGAACCGTATCCACATTGATCCGGAGAGTGTGCAGAAAAAACTCGGGATCTGCGGCGAACCGATGATGGTAGGGACGATCCTGGGATTACTGTTGGGTGTTATTGCCGGGTATGATTTTAAACATATTCTGCTACTGGGTATCAGCATTGGCGGCGTGATGTTTATTCTCCCGCGCATGGTGCGTATTCTGATGGAAGGGTTACTGCCTTTATCTGAAGCCATCAAAAAATACCTGAACACGAAATATCCTGATCGTGATGATTTGTATATCGGGCTGGACATTGCTGTCGCAGTAGGTAACCCGGCGATTATTTCTACAGCATTAATTTTGACCCCTATTTCTGTCTTTATTGCCTTTATTCTGCCGGGTAACAAAGTTCTACCCTTGGGTGACCTGGCGAACCTTGCAGTTATGGCTTCCATGATTGTACTGGCCTGCCGTGGAAATATATTCCGTGCAGTAATTACCGCTATACCGGTCATAGTGGCAGATTTATGGATTGCCTCAAAAATTGCCCCTTTTATTACCGGGATGGCAAAAGACGTTAACTTTAAATTCGCAGAAGGCTCCAGCGGGCAGGTTTCCAGTTTCCTCGATGGCGGCAACCCTTTCCGCTTCTGGCTACTGGAAATATTCAACGGCAATATCATTGCCATTGGCCTGATTCCAGTTGTGGCTCTGGTGATTTATGGCGTGTTTCGCCTGACAAAAGGAACGGTCTATGCCTGATTATAACGCAGCGCTTGTCATCGATATTGGTACAACCAACTGTAAAGTCAGCTGTTATTCTTGTCATGACGCCTCAGTTCTGGATGTTCGCAAGTTTCCGACACCCAAGTTTGTGTCTGAAAGGGGCGAGGTTGATTTCGATTTTGAAGCGCTGTGGCAGGCATTACTGTGTGTGATGGCGGAATTGGCTGCCACATCGCCTTACCCGGTGACAAATATCAGTATTGCAAGCTTTGGTGAATCGGGGGTGTTTATTGATGATGCTGGCAACATTTTAACGCCAATGCTCGCCTGGTATGACCGTCGTGGCGAAGCGTATCTGGGCACGCTAAGCCCGGCAGAAAACCGGCGGCTTTATGAAATAACTGGCCTGCCGCCCCACAGTAATTATTCAGCCTTCAAAATTCGTTGGTTGTTAGACAACTACCCATTACGGGGCCGGAAAGATATCTGTTGGCTGCATATGCCGGAAGTGCTGCTCTGGCGCCTGACCGGGCAAAGAAAGACTGATATTACGCTTGCCAGCCGCACGTTGTGCCTGGATGTTTCGTCCAAAAATTGGTCCAGGGAGGCCGCCAGTATTCTGGGGGTGCCTTTTGAAGCCTTTGCCCCACTTATCCGGGCAGGTGAACCTGGTGGGCAAGTGACATCTGCAATCTGTAGCCAGTTGGGCATTGAGGGAGACATCTCTGTCACTCTGGCCGGGCATGACCATATGGTTGGTGCACGAGCTTTGCAGATGAAACCCGGTGAAGTGCTCAATTCAACAGGCACGACTGAGGGGATTTTGGTGCTCAGGGCGCAACCGGCGCTGGGTGAACTCGCAGAGCGAGATGACCTGGCGAATGGTTGTTATTCAGATGGTGAGTTGTATACGTTATTTGCGTCGTTACCGGTTGGCGGGTATGCACTGGAATGGTTAAGAAAAACATTTCGCTTAACAGAGGAAGAAATTGATACAGCGCTAAAACAGGCCTGGGAACGCTATCAGCAATCCTCATGGTCAGCGGATTCAGTACCGGTATTTATTCCACACTTGCGTGGTTCTGGTTCGCCCAATAAAAATCGCCACACGCGCGGGTTACTTTTTGGGCTCACAGATTCATTGCCAGTGATAACGTTAGTTGAGAGCGTCTTTATAGGCCTGGTGATGGAGCTTGCTCAGTGTTATGAGTGCTTTTGTGTACCCACCAACAGTACAGTCAAAGTCATTGGCCCGGCGGTGAATAACCCTTTCTGGTTGCAGTTAAAAGCAGATACGTTGCAGTGTACCGTCGAGGCTATTGCTTTTGATGAATCGGTATCTGTTGGCGCGTTATTAATTGCCCGTCCCGAACTATATTTACCCACTGTACCTGTTGCAGCCAGGTATATGCCAGATGCAACTCGTGTGAGCCAATTGAAAATATATCGCCAGCAGTGGAATGAATTTTGTCGGTTTAAATTATTACAGGAGGGTATTTCGCCTGATTGATAAATATCAGGACATAGTGAACGCCATTATTATCCATTTATATTGCCAAAATATCAGGAGTCAATATGCCTTTAGTTAATGGTAAGATTTTGCTCGACCGTATTCAGGAAAAACATGTGCTGGCGGGGGCATTTAACACAACTAATCTGGAAACGACAATCTCTATTTTGAATGCAATAGAGCGTTCCGGACTACCGAATTTCATCCAGATTGCGCCAACTAATGCGCAATTGTCGGGGTATAGTTATATTTATGAAATTGTGAAGCGCCATGCCGATAAAATGGATGTACCAGTCAGCCTGCATTTGGATCACGGGAAAACACTGGATGATGTCAAACAAGCAGTCAGAGCGGGATTCACTTCAGTGATGATTGATGGCGCAGCGCTGCCCTTTGAAGACAATATTGCATTTACTCAGGAAGCAGTGGATTTTTGTAAATCCTTCGGTGTACCCGTTGAAGCTGAACTGGGTGCGATTTTGGGTAAAGAGGATGACCATGTCAGTGAGGCTGACTGCAAAACGGAGCCAGAAAAGGTCAGACGTTTTGTGGAAGAAACAGGTTGCGATATGTTGGCGGTTTCTATTGGTAATGTGCACGGGCTGGATGATATACCTCGTATAGATATTCCGTTATTACAGCGTATTGCTGCAGTATCTCCTGTGCCGTTAGTTATCCATGGCGGCTCTGGTATTGATGCCGATATTCTACGCAGCTTTGTTAATTACAATGTCGTTAAAGTGAATATCGCCAGTGATTTGCGTAAAGCTTTTATTACCACGGTCGGCAAAGCTTGGGTGGAAAATAATAATGAGGCTAATCTTGCTCGGGTTATGTCTCATGCCAAACAAGCCGTAGAAGACGATGTTTACGCAAAAATTTTAATGATGAATAAATTGCATCCGGCATTACGCAAAGCATCGTAAGGAGGTTTAACGTGATTAAACAATCTGTCCGCGTAATAAATAGTACAGGGTTGCACGCCAGGCCCGCAGCAACTCTTGCTAAAATCGTCAAAAAATATCAGGCATCACTCGTTTTAGTAAATAATGGGCGGGAAATTCCGGTTAAAGGGATGATGAGTATTCTGGGGGCTGGGGTGAAAGGAAATACAATGATTGACCTGATTTGCGATGGGCAGGATGAGCAGGCATTTATGAGCGAACTCACTCGGGCATTTGGCGAAGGGTTTGGCGAGCATTAATCGTACCGAATGAATATCAGGCAATGACCTTAGCAGCAAAGAAGATAACCAAGGTATTCTTTGCTGCCGGTTTTGTGCTGCGCCCTGCCTTGCGGTTCTGGTGTTTACGATTCAGGCAACCGCAGGCGCAGTGGTGCAGGGTACGGGGCGAAATACTTCTGGGTAGATAAATAGTCGTCCGGGTATTCGGCCAGGTAATGCTGCAACAAAGTCAGTGGCGCAAGAATCGGCAGTTGCCCGCTGCGGTATTCAATAATCACGTTTCTCAGCTCTGCCCTCTGGCGGGCATTGAGCTGTTTGCGGAAATAGCCCTGAATATGCATCAGCACATTGGTGTGGTTGCGCCGTGTGGCCGGGTGGCTCAATAACGCCATTAATTTCTCACGGTAGGCAGTAAAAAAGGCCCCGAGATCGTCCCATTCGTGCAAATGGGCAACAAAACGCCCCAGCTCGCGATACCCAGGCTGGTGGTGCGCCAGTAACAGCAGTTTATAGCGGCTGTGGAATTCAAGCAGGCTCTGGCGAGTCAGGCCAGTGGCGTACACCTGGTTGAGTTCATGCAGGGCATAAATACGCAGCACGAAATTCTCTCGGAGCATAGGGTCGTGCAGGCGGCCATCTTCTTCAACTGGCAGCCAGGGGTAACGGGCCATCAGTGTGGCGGTGAAGATACCGGTGCCCGCTTTTTTGCCGCGCTGGTTTGCTTCGTCGTACAGGCGTACCCGTTCCATACCGCAACTGGGGGATTTGGCGCAGACAATAAAACCACTTAACGTGCCGATATTGTTCACGTAGTTATCGGAAAATGCCTGCATTTTGTCAGTAATGTCTTCATGTGGTTCATTGCTGAAGCGCAGGCGGATACCGTTGTCAGTCGTGTTCACCAGGCGAAGCGCCGGGCGGGGCGAAGGAAGGCCAACGGCCATTTCCGGGCAAACCGGGCGGAATGTTACCCAGTTTGCCAGTTCATCCATCACGAAGGGCATCCGTTTATGGCCGCCATCAAAGCGCACGGTGTCACCGGTGAGGCAGGCACTGATACCAATTACAGGTTTGCTGTTCATCGTATATTCCTTGTTTTATGGCGCTTTTTTAGTAAAAAACAGCGTGACTGTTGCGGCGGTGAAGCCGAACTTGGTCAGAGTCGTTTTGTTAAACAAATGCCGGTCATCCTGCAGGTACATCCAGTCGTCGAAGCTGAGTAACCAGGTTTTCCCTTTCGACGTAACATTCATTTTATAGTGCCAGTTAAAGGCATTTCCCACCGCCTGCCCAACGGCAACACCTTCAATGTCGTTTGCCGTGCCGGTGTACTGGTTTGTGCCGGTACGGCGAATGTGCCAGATACGTTGTTGCTTCTCGCCGTCGTCATACACAAAGTGTTCATTAAGAGTGAGCGTCTCGCCAGTCACCTGGCCGGTGATTTCTACATGGAAACGGCGCAGTTGTTTACCGCTGCGGTCCTGTACCATTCCCCAGGCTTCGGTTTGCCCACTGAAATAGCTGAAAATATCCAGTGGGGGCTGTGTGCCCTGGTAATCATTCAGGGTGGTACTGCAACCGGTCAGCAGAGCAAATAATGCCAGCGCGGCACGTTTAAGGAGTGTCATGGTTTTTCTCCCATTAATTGCTGTCTTAAGTTGGGGTAAGCGGTGCGTGGGTCCAGCCAGATTGCCAGAAAGCGTTCGCTGAACAGGGAAGATTGCTGTGGCCCCAGCGGTGAAAAAGGGGAGGCTGAACCAGGGCGATACCAGAATTGCCCCTGGTGTTGTGTGGTAACAAACGCCAACTGGCTGCCGGGGGTGACATCAGGCCACAGTTGTTCCAGTGCCTGGAGCCACATTGTGCTTTGGGGTGTTTCCTGGAGAATGCCTAAGTCTTGCCACTGGTCGCGGGTGGCATCCACCAGATCGGTATGGTTAATTGCACGCTGGTAAGTGATAACCAGTGCCAGGTCGCTGCTCAGGCCGTTATAGCGGCCATCCGGTGACAGTAACCGGGCGTGGTACAGCGTAAACGGCCCCCAGGTGAACGTAGCCGCGCCAACGTTGCGCCAGCGCAGCCAGTCTGCGGCCTGGGTGACCACGGGCATCAGCAGGCTTGCCAGCAATGCCATAACACAGGCCAGCGTATTCAGCCGGTTGTGTCTCTTGCACTGGCTGTTCATGCCCGGCCCCTGTGCAGTAACCCGCACGATAACAGCGCCAGGCAGGCCCAGCCGGTGGACAGCCAGGCTAAGGCCTGCCAGACAGGAACATGGATAGTCATTGCCCCCAGGTAAGCACCCAACAAGTAAGCCAGCGGCCCGCCTGTTGCCGCGAGCAGAACCAACAACAAAAGTGGTACCGACCGGCTACGTGCCAGCACAGACCAAACACAAGAAAACATCACCCATAAAGCCACCATCCATAACGGCACCAGCCCATTGCCCTGGAAGGTAATACGCCCGGCGAGCACGTGGAATGTATCCAACCCACAACCCACCAGAGCAATAATCAACGCATGGCGCCGGGCCCCGGCTGGCAACATAAAACACACCACGAGCGCCAGCCCCAGCCACAACGTAATACCGCGTTCACGAAACAGCACAACCAGCGTCCAGTAGATATCGAACGCGATTGCCGCCAGCCCGGCACGCAGCAGGCTGTTCACACCCGTTCCGCCGTGATTTGTACCGTGCTTATGGTGCGCGCATTAAAGCCCGCTTCACAGTAACCGAGGTAATACAGCCACATGCGGCGAAAACGCTCATCGAACCCCATGGTTTCTATTTGCGGCCAGGCTTGTAAAAAACGTTGGCGCCAGTGAACCAGTGTACGGGCGTAATCTGGGCCTATATCACGCACATTACGCATAACAAAATCGGTATGGCGGGTCATCAACTGGCTCATGGCGGTGAGGCTTGGCAGGAAGCCACCAGGGAAGATATAGCGCTGAATAAAGTCCACGCTGTTGCTGTAATCCTGGTAGCGTTGGTCCTGAATCGTAATAGCCTGTAGCACCATTTTTCCGCCCGGGCGCAAGCGCTGCTGGCAGTTGGTGAAAAAGTGCGGCAGCCAGGCTTTGCCTACGGCCTCTATCATTTCAACCGAAACAATTTTGTCGAACTGCCCGGCAAGATCTCGGTAGTCGCTCAGTAATACGGTGACGTGTTCCTGCAACCCGGCAGCATCGATACGGGCTTGCGCATAATCGTATTGCTCGCGGGATAACGTGGTGGTGGTTACCCGGCAACCGTAGTGGCGGGCGGCATATTCTGCCAGTGCTCCCCAGCCGGTGCCGATTTCCAACAGGTGGTCATCGGCCGTCAGTGCCAGTTGTTCACACAGGCGCTGCATTTTGGCGACCTGGGCGCTTTCCAAATCCTGGTCAGGGGACTGGAACAGAGCACTGGAGTACAGCAGGTTGTGGTCAAGAAATGCACTGTAAAATGCATTGCCCAAATCGTAGTGCGCGGCAATATTCTTGCGCGCCTGGCGGCGATGGTTACGACGCAGCCAGTGGCGCAGGCGCTCCGCGGGAAGGCTGAGCCAGCGAAAACCGGTTTCCAGTTTGCTGAGCAATGTGCTGTTCAGTGCCACCACTTGCAGCACCTGTGTCAGGTTGGGGGAGTCCCACTCGCCATCCATCCAGGCTTCGGCTGCCGCCATGCTGCCCCCGGTTAATATCCGCCAGTAAAGACGAGGTGACTGAACGTACACTTCCGCCTGAAGTGGTGCATGGGCATCGCCGAACCGGCGTTGATATGATCCTTCGTGTACCACCAGCCCGCCGTGCTTTAACTCATCCAATAACCGGAACAATGCTTTGCGGGCCAGCCTGCTGTTATGGGGCAGACTGGGTTCAAGGGCGTATACAGGGTCAGTCATGAACGGGGCCTCCGGTTTGCCGGGTGCGAATGAACCGGCACACGTTTTAACAACAGCAAGAGTGCCTGCCAGTAAATTGCGGCGACAGTTTTCACCGTCATCAGCGGAATTTTGATAAGCAGGCGGCGAAGGTTTTTGCGGGTAAGCGGGCAGCGGGCCAGCGTTAATGTGGCATCGAAAACCTTCGTTTGCTGGTGGTTTTCAATGTGCATATGCAGCGCTTTGCCTGGCGTGTTAAAGCGCCAGTGGTACACCATCTCCATGGGGTTGAAAGGCGACACATGAAAGGCTTTATCAACGGGTTGGGTGTTGATGGCATCAATTGCGTAGTAATGGCGCTCGTTCCACGGCGTGTTGCGCACTTCAGCAAGTATCCAGCTCAGTTCGCCTTGTGCATTGTGGCAGTAGTAGAAATTGACCGGGTTAAAATGGAAACCGAAATAGCGCAACTGGGTTAACAGCATCACTTTGCCATTCAGCCGTTCGCCCGTCAGTGTGGCGAGCCGGTCCAGCACGTTTTGCCGCAAAGGTGCGCCCAGTGGGTAATCGCGAGTATAAAACGAGGCCGCTCCCCAACGGTTAAGCCGGATGCCTGCATCGGGTAGTTGCGCCAGTTCATCAAGGTCAATCCAGGCCATAAACACCTGGTAGCTGAAATGGTGCTGGCGTGGTTGCCAACGGCGGTGGCGTAATACCCCGTGGTACAGGCAGCTATTCATGCTTCCCCCTTACGGTTGCAATTCCTGCCACCACGTCCAGTGCGCTACGCACGCCATCTTCATGAAAACCGTTGTACCAATAAGCACCGCAAAACCAGCTGTGTTGCTGGCCATTGATTTCACCCCGGCGGGCTTGTGCCTGCCAGCTTTGCGGGTTAAATACCGGGTGTTCATAGCGAAAACGCCGCCACACCAAACCATCATCGATGGGGGATGATGGGTTGAGTGTGACGCAGAACAGTGGGCTGCCAGCGGGCAACCCTTGCAGAATATTCATGTTGTAAGTCACGCAGGCACGTGTGTGCTCAAGGTTGGTGTCACTCAGGCGGTAATTCCAGCTGGCCCAGGCCCGTTCGCGGTCCGGTAACCAGCGGCGGTCGCGGTGCAAAATCACGTCGTTCTGCTGCCAGCCAATCGCACCCAGTACCTCTTGCTCTGCCGGGGTTGGGTTACCCAGCATTGCCAGAGCCTGGTTTGCATGGCAGGCGAAAATAACCTGGTCGAAATGCGCCAGTGTGCCGTTAAACGCAATCTCCACGCCGCCCGGATGGCGTGTAACCTGCTCGACTGGCGTGTTGCAGCGGGTTTCCAGGAGGCCAGCAAGGCGAGTGGTGATAGCACGAATATATTCACGCGAGCCGCCAGGCACGACATACCACTGTGGGCGCTGGGTAATATCCAGCAGGCCGTGGTTGTTAAAGAACTGCAAAAACAGCGCCAGGGGGAAACGGCGCATTTCCTGTAGTGAGGACGACCAGATTGCCGCGCCCATGGGCAGAATGTAATGCCGGGCAAAAAAGGCGTTAAACCGGTGGCATTCCAGAAAAGTTTGCAAGGTGTCGTTATCGCCGGTTGGCTGGTGCAGGGCGGATTTTGCCAGGCGATTAAAACGCATGATTTCTGCCAGCAAATGCCAGAAGCGAGGGTTGACCAGGTTGGTGCGCTGAGCAAACAGAGAAGCCAGTGTGTGCCCGTTATATTCCAGCCCGGAAATAGGGTTGTGCACAGAGAAACTCATTTCTGTTTTCTGGCCCTGAATCCCCAGTTCACTTAAAAGTCCCATAAAACGCGGGTAAGTGCGGTCGTTGTAAACAATAAAACCGGTATCAATCGCCCAGGTACCCTGATGCGTGTCCACATCCACTGTGGCGGTATGCCCACCCAGCGTAGGGCTGGCTTCAAATAGCGTCACCTGGTGGTGCCCGGCCAGCCGCCAGGCGCAGGTTAACCCTGCAATGCCGCTACCAATAATGGCGATATTCATGGCCGCACCATCCTGCGTAATAAAACGTGTTGTACGCAGGCGGGGAGTAACCCCAGTGCGCGTAAAAAGAAGCTGAACCCGCCGGGGAAGGCGATATGGTTGTGGTTTTTTGCCAGCCCATGGCGAATGGCTTTCACGGCCTGGCCAACACTCACCTGGCCTGGCATCGCGAAATCGTTGCGGCGGGTGAGTGGTGTATCGACAAAACCGGGGGAAACCAGGGTTACTGAAATACCTTTGGGTTCCCAATCCAGCCGCAGGCTGTTGGCAAACCAGGTGAGTGCAGCTTTTGAAGCGCCATAAGCTTCTGCGCGGGGAAAAGGCAGCCAGTGAGCCATCGAACTCACCAGCACCACACGGCTGCCGGGTTGCAGTTGGGTTTGCAGCGCCGCCAGGCAATTTACCGGGCCGAGAAAGTTGGTACGCAACACCCGCTCCACCAGGCTGGCATCAACCATGCCATGATCAAGGTATTCACAAGTCCCGGCGCACAGAACGGCGACATCTACCTGGCAATTGACGAGTGCCTGCTGGCAGGCGCTGGCATCGGTAATATCAAACTGGCGGGTGGTGATATTGGGGCTGTAACTTGCCAGTGCATCCAGCCGGGCCTGGTCACGCCCACAGGCGATAACTTGTGCGCCATCATCCGCCCAGGCTTTGGCAAGACCTTCACCAATACCCGAGCTGGCACCGGTTACCAGTACCCGTTTCATGATGCCACCCGCTGTTTTACATGCCGCACCGCGTAACCCAGCAGCGGGATGTGCTCGTAGACCATACTGCCTGCATCGTAGTAGTCCTGCTGCCAGGCAATACGCCCCTCGCGTATTAACAAAATGGAGCAACCGGATAATGCCAGTGGTTCACCGCCCCGTAGTTTGGGGTGTGCCCAGTGCATCACCCAACTGAGGGCAGCACGGTCGCCTTCACACAGCGGCTGGTCTACATCGAACCAGCAACGGGTCACGTTGCTGAGCAGGTGGTCAAAGTAGTGTTCTATAGCAGGAAGGCCCTGGTGTTGGCCAAAAGGGTCGATAAGCCGGGCGTCATCGTGGTACAGCTCACGCAGTTTGCTGAGCGACTGGTGGTCCAGCGCTTTGTAGAACGCGATGCAGTTTTCAATGACGGATCGGGTATCGCACATAGTGTTACCTTGTTGAGTTCTGCGCCCGTAATCAGGTACGTACTAACAATACTTGTACAAAATTAATTTTTTGTACAAGTTTTTGTGAATATATTTTTAATTATTGTTATTTTTCAATTAGATAGGTTTTTGATTTTTTACGTGAAAAACAGGCGTGTTTTTCATTTGGCTTATGGAAAGCGAAGAACCTGGGGGCAATATGGGCAGGGCAATTTAACAATTGGGGGAATTCAACGTTGCCGTAGATACACCACTACGGCGGGGGATTTTTACAACAGAATGATTTCCAGGGAAGCGACCTGCTCACGCCATTTTTCCAGGTCTTTTTGCCGGGCCTGGGTGAGCTTGCCGGTTGTGACTAACACCCAGTGGCGTTGGGGAAACAGTGCCGGAGCCAGTATGCCAGGCGATGCGGGTAACACATCTGCCCGGTTGCCCTGGCCTGAGCGTTTCAGGGCTTCCAGCCACACTTCACAAGTGTCGGCCAGTTGCCAGCCTGCCAGAACATAGTTTTCGCCGGGGGCTTTGCGGTCGCCATCGAGGCAAAATGAGGTATACCCAATGATAATCCCGTCCAGCACTTCCCGCAGAGTCATCATGGATGCCGTGTTGGCCGCAAGGCGGCTACGCAGAGGGCGCAGGACATTGGCGACCAGTTCCGGCCTGGGGTAATCCCGCCCGGAATTAAAAATTAACTGGCGCAGCGATTCAATTTTGCCATCCTGCAGGCGTTGCAGCATGGTTTCCTGTAATGCCTGCCAGTTATTGGTCTGGCGTTTGGTTGGCCGCTCCAGTAAAGGCCTTACCTGGCTGACCGGCACGCCCTTTTTAATCCAGTCGAGAATTTTCAGTGCCTGGGTTACATCATCGTCGTTGTACTGGCGGTGGCCGCCTTCAGTACGCAGCGGTTTGAGCAGCCCATAGCGGCGCTGCCAGGCACGCAATGTAGTGGCGTTAATGCCACAAAGCTGGGCAAATTCACCGATGGAGTAGGACATGATGCATTTCCATTCTGAGTAGTACGACGATTTATATTATGGGTAAACATTGGTGGAATGGAAGTGGGTAGTCGTTACCAGTGATTTACCACGGTACTGTATTCCCTTTGAAATCAAGGTATTCAAGCCCCGGTCTGGCTTGTTTCTCCAGTAACACATTCACCAGGCTGGGAATCGTTTCTTCGAGGGGCCTGGGCGCTTGTGGCCCACCCAGCGCCGTACGGATCCAGCCCGGAGCCATACTCACCAGCGCCCGCTCTGTGCCTGCCTGGCGTGCAGCAAAGCTGCGCATAAACATATTCAATGCGGCTTTGCTGCCCCGGTAAAGTTCACGCTGGCCGTTAATATTGTTGGTAATACTACCCTGCCCGGAAGACATCACCCCCAGCAGTGCACGGGAATGTGTATGTTTTTCCAGCTTTTCCAGCACGCGCATGGGGGCCAGCGCATTGGTGGTCATCACCTGAATAAATTCCTCTGTGGTGATCTCGCCAATAGTTTGTGACGGGTTCCGGTTTGTGGTGCCAGCGTTCACAAACAGCATGTCGAACTGGCTGCCGTTAAGCCGTGCATCCAGAGCGGCCAGTTGCAAGTCGTCGCACATATCCAGTATTTCAATTTGCAGTTGCCCGGGCCAGGCACCTGCCAGTGCATGCAAGGGTGTGTGTTCACTGCGTACTGTGCCGGTGACATGCCAGCCTTTTGCCAGAAATTGTTCCGCCATGGCCAGACCGATACCACGAGATGCGCCAACCAGCAAAACAGAGGGTACAAACGAAGGAAGAGACATAACAGCTCCTTGAATAATATTGGGTGACGTTTCTTACTGTAGTGCGGTGTGATATAAGGCGGAAGACGCAGGTGATGCATTAATAACCTGCACCAAACGCCCTGTATCAGCATTCCGGCAGGAGGACAAATGGCAGAGGCCGACCTGAACTTACTGATTGCGCTTGATGTTTTGCTGGCGGAAAAAAGCGTGGCTGCGGCGGCACGCCGACTGGGGTTGAGTGAATCCGCTATGAGCCGCACTCTGGGAAGGTTACGCCAAACAACGGGAGACCCATTACTGGTGCGTGCGGGCCGCCATATGGTGTTAACGCCGCATGGCGAACAGTTGCTTGAAGCTGCTCCCCTGGCTGTGGCACAGGCACGTTCATTGCTCAAACCCGCAACCTCTACGCTGAGCCTTGCCACCCTGGACCGGGTGTTTACATTGCGTACAAACGACGGCTTTGCACAAGTGTTCGGCCCGGATTTGGTGGCGGCACTGGCGCAGTCAGCCCCACACGCAGGACTGCGTTTTGTTGCCAAACCTGACAAGGAAGATGGCCCGCTAAGAGAGGGGCTGGTGGACCTGGAAATTGGCGTACTGAAAAATATGGGCCCGGAAATTTACCTTCAGGCGCTGTTTCAGGACAGATTTATTGGTGTGGTGCGTGCAGGCCACCCGTTGGCACAGAGCACAATACTGACACCACAAGCTTATGCGGCATACGGGCATATTGTGGTTGCCCGCCATGGTAATGGCCGTGGGCCGGTAGATAACAAGCTGTCTTCCCTTGGGCTGGCACGCCATATAGCTGCTGTGGTGCCGGGGCTTGGGGCTGCATTGTCCATTGCCCGGCAGTCGGACCTGGTGGCGCTGGTGCCTGAGTCGTTTTTCCTGCATCAGGCGCAGAACAGTGGCACAGGTCGTGTTCCTGGGCTCGTTGGCTTTGAGCTACCTGTGCAAACAAGCGCGATAACTGTTTCGCAAATGTGGCACCCCCGCCTGCATAATGACCCGGCTCATCGCTGGCTGCGCGAGTGCCTGCGTGAGGTGTGCGGGTTGCACTACGCTGCGCTGAGTGGCCTGGTGGGGAAGGTTACAACGCCTGGGTGATTCTGCCGCTGTTTTCCTGAAAATACACTGCCGCCAGCGCGCCGTTCACCAGAGAAAGTTGCGGTGGAATATGGCCGATATCCAGGTCATACAGCACTGGCACCGGTAAGTCGCCTAATGCTGAATTTAGCGCATCCCTTTGTGACTGGTGTTCTGGTGTGCTGGCATCAGGTGCGGCGTGCCGGCCAACTAAAACCCCTGAAACCGCCTGGAACCAGCCATGCAGGCGCAGGCTGTACAATGCGCGGGTCAGCTCGCAGGGGTTCATTTCCACATTTTCGATGTACAGAATGACACCCTCTTGCTGGTGTTGTTCACAGAAGCGCGGCAGGTTACCAAACCGGGTTCCGGCCAGCCGCGCCAGCGTATCCAGGCAACCGCCTGCCAGCCGCCCGTGTATTTCCAGGTTGCCATGGAGCCCGTCCAGGCGCTTCCAGCAGGTGGGTTGTGTAAGGCGAAAACCTGTTTTCTCGTCGGGGCAACCCTGGCAAGGGCCGTCCTGGTGGTATTGTGAAGCATGTTGTTCCACTTGGGTGCCACGAGGCGCTTCGAGCACTGACCATATGCCTTGCGTGGTCTGGTCAACCTGTTGCGAGCCAAGTTCCATTAAATTCGGGCCGTGCAGCGTTGCCCAGCCTGCCAGCATCGTTAAGGGAAAATGCAGTGTGCTGAGATCTGAATAACCGCTGAACCATTTGGGCTGGGTTTGTGAAAGCAGGGTAAAATCCAGCAACTCCAGAATTTCGATTGCCAGGTCTCCTCCCCAGGGCGGCATTACCGCGTGAATATCCGGGCGGGTGAGAAAAGACATTAACTCGCGAGCCCGCAAGGTTTTATCCGCGCTTTTGTTTTTGTAACTGGTGCGTAAGCACTCCCCTTCCAGCACAGTAAAACCACGCAGCTCCAGTGCCTGTTTTGCACCATCCAGTTGTGCGTGAAGGGCGGCGGGAACACCTGTTGAAGGGGCGGTAATGGCAACCGTATCTCCGGGCTTTAATGGGGCAGGAAAACACACGGGCATAAAACAACTCCTGAACAGTTAACAGCAGACCACTTTGGGTTTATCAGCGCGAATAGTTATTAACATACCATTCATGCCTGGTTTCAGGAGTGGTAATGGGTTTATCTGCCTGAATAACGCAGAAAAATCTGCCAGACAAGCGAAGGGGAAAAGGGCAGACTACTCCCGGTTTATGTTCACTGGCGCTGGCAATATAATCTGCGCCTGTGGCATTGGCTAAAACACGCAACAGGAACAACGTGCTGGCTTAATGGATAACAATTGTGCGCCTATGAAATTAACACGCTTTTCTTCCCCGGCTTTCAGGTTGGGAGTGATTGCCCTGGTTATCGCCATCGGCCTGGTTTTCTGGACTAAAATCATGGCTCGCTGGGGCCACGATACACCACCGGCTTACCTTCCCACACAACAACAGGCAGACCTGGTTGTTGTGAATAAAGCGGCGCGCAAACTCAGTTTACTGCGTGATGGTGTGGTAATACGTGAGTATTCCGTGTCTCTGGGGCGTGGGGCCGATAATGGCGCCAAACAACGTGAGGGCGACATGAAAACCCCGGAAGGCCACTATAACGTTGACTGGCGTAACGCCCGTTCACGCTTTTCTCTCAGCCTGCATGTTTCCTACCCGGATGCTGACGATATTCAGCGGGCCAAAAGTGCCGGTTATTCCCCCGGCCATAATATTATGATCCACGGCTTACCCAATGGCTGGGGCTGGCTGGCACCTTTATTTCGCCGTATGGACTGGACCGACGGTTGTATTGCGGTAACCAACAGCGAGATGCGCGAGATCTGGGCCAGAACACCAACGGGCACGCCGGTTATTATCGAAAAATAAATGGGTGGGCGGTATTGCTTGTGCCGCCTGCAGATTTTACCCGATTTCCCCTTGGGCCCATTTTTATAAATGGCATGAGCACTAATAAATAATCTCGCCTTTAGACATTTCTTTTCATCAAGTTTTAGTGCTGAATAATACCTTATGGAAACAAATATGAGTGCAGCGATATCTTTATCGGTTTGTGCGATTTCTGCTGCAAAAAAGAGTGTGGCAATGTGTTTTTCTTGCTTTACACCCTGAAATACGTTACCAACTTCGCTTCCGTTATATTCGGCGACCGCTGTGTTTAGGCTATTTTTTTATTGTGTATATAAGAAGCATAGTTCTTATTTTTACCTTGCGGAAATATTACCCAGCAGGTGTGGCTCTGTTACTGAAATAAGAAAAATGTATGGTTAACATAAAAAGAAATTATTAAACAGAAGCGCGTTGCCGAGTGCTGGATATTTTTAATAAAGTTTTATAGGAAGTGGGAATAATAATTTTTACTGTAAAGACACACTGCGTGGCAACAAATATTCTTTGTTGCTCTGGTGCTGTGCTTTGCATTTTTATAACGAGTGGCGAGGTTGGGGATAATGCAGTTAAAAGCAGTGAGTGGGCTATGTTTGGGGGTATTTTTGTTGCCATTGGCACCGGCAGCACTGGCGGCAACACAGAGCAACATCAGTGATTGCCAGTACGGTACAAATGGCGTAGACAGCTTTGCCGACATGTTTACCTGCGGTACGGTAAGCGGCAGTTTGCGTTCCATGTATTATTCCACGCACAACGCCTATTTTTCGAAAGGCTTTAACCAGGACACCATCAGTTACGGTGGCTTTCTGAAATTTGAAACCGCGCCATTTTATGGTGTTCGCGCCGGGGTTAGCGGTATCTTCCTGCGTGGTATTAACCACCCGGACGAAGCACACACTATTAGCGATATTGGCGATAACCAAACCAATTTTGGTGAAGCCTATTTAAGCTGGGAACACGATGGTTTCAAAATCACTGCGGGTGACCAGCGCCTTAATCTGCCGTTTGTGGGCGATTACGACTGGCGTATTACACCTGCGCTGTTCCGTGGCGTGGACGCCAATTATGGCGACAGTACCAACTTCCTGCATGCCACCAAAATCTGGCGTTATAAACCCTGGGGCGATGACCAGTTCCTGAATACAACCAACTATACCGATGTGGATGGCACCACTAACGGTATGTGGGCCATGGGCGGCGGGCGCGGTATGCAGTGGGATAATAAATCCCTGACCGGCCAGATTTGGTATGAAGAATATGCTGATTACACTCGCCTGGTGTATGGCGAAAGCCACTTACAATTCCAGGATGCACTGTTCCAGCCAGATGTCGGCCTGCAATTTGTGCGTGGCACCAGTGCGGGCAAAGCGCTGGCAGGTGAAGTCAACAGCACGTCTTATGGCGCGCAACTGGGCTTAACCTTTACACCTTCCCTGAGCTGGAAACTGGGTTATGACCATATCGCCGCCAGCGGTAATAGCTGGAACAATGGCTCCCTGGTTACCCCGTATGCCCATAATGCATCTTCCGGCCCTTACTTTGCACAGCCGTTCTTCACCAGCACCCAGGACCTGGGCAGCGGTAACGCGTATATGACCAGCCTGCATTACGTAATGAACGAAAACCTGTCACTGGGTACGCAGTATTCCTTTATGGACCTGAAACCGACCCCCGCTTCTTCCAGCATCGACCAGTCTGAATACCTGGTGTATTTCACCTGGAGTTTCACTGGCATGCTGAAAGGCCTGAGCGTAACCGACTTCGCCGGGGTACAGACTTCACCATTGTATGATTCCAGCTTCTGGCAGAACCGTTTGATTATGCAGTACGATTTCTAATCTTTCTGGTTTACTCAGCAGGCACAACGGCGCGACGAATATCGCGCCGTTTTTTTGTGTTGGGTGCCTGGTGTTAATCAATGTATTGCCTGTTCACCTGATTTATTTCCAATATATTGTTGAATTTTTGGTCTGATATTCTTACTATAAATGTACGGTAAAAAGCCGTACATAGTTTGTTACCAGGAAGAGAATTGAAATCCTCGGGCTTATATTTAACGAGCAGTTGGCCGCCATGCTTTCATCATGAGCGGCCGGGGAAATACCATGCCAGCACTGAAGAAACAGCGCATCGATCTGCGTTTAAATGAATACGACAAGAGCCTGATCGAAGAAGCTGCGGCAATGACTAACCAGTCTGTTTCACAGTTTATGGTTAGCACTGCCTCTGAACGGGCCGCGGAGGTGATTGAACAGCACCGCCGTATGGTCCTTAACGAGGAATCATGGAATCGGGTTATGGATGCAATCAGCAACCCGGCAGAGCCAAACGAGCGGTTAAAACGTGCGGCTAAACGTCTGCAAGACATGGAGTGAAACGTGGGCGGTTTGAAAGTAGAGATGTTCTCTGAGGATGTTGAATATGATGTAAGCCATTTCGACTGCGGAGAAGCGTATTTGAATACGTTTCTTACAGACCACTTAAAACGCCAGCATCTCAGCAAGATTTTACGGGGTTATCTGCTGGTTACACGAGATGAAAAACCTCGTGTTCTGGGGTATTACACGTTGTCTGGTAGCGGTTTTGAGAAAGCCTGCCTTCCGAGTAAAACCCAACAAAAGCGTGTGCCCTATAAAAATGTTCCGAGCGTAACCCTGGGGCGGCTGGCTATTGATAAAAGCATTCAACGCCAGGGTTGGGGTGATTTGCTTGTCACCCATGCGATGAAAGTTGTTTATCAAGCCTCACAAGCGGTGGGTATTCATGGCATGTTTGTTGAAGCATTAAATAGTAAAGCAAAGCACTTCTATCTTGAACTGGGTTTTATACAACTCTGTGGAGAAAACGAGAATTTTCTCTTTTATCCAACTAAATCTATAGAGCAATTATTTAGGGTGGGGAGTTCTTCGGGTTAGTACGCCAATATGGGTGTAATTTAATGGGGTTTTGGTTGGGTGATTTTTAGTGTGGTATTAAAATGTGACTCTTTGATAAATAATAAAGCATGCAAGCGTATTATTTGTCGGGTTGAGATTAGCAGTGAAAAGGAGATGATGTGAAAAAAGAATTAACGGAAAAAGACCTCGCAGATAATGGTTTTACTGAAAAAATACATTACGGATCCGAAAGGTTCTGACTCGGCATAAAACGTGGGTGAAACATTCTTATCGCCCGTTGAAGATTTGAGTAAGCGCTTTTATACCGGGGTGGTTTGCTTTGTTATTTTTCTGTCTCCATTGATTTTTATACCTATTTTTTACCATCATTCATTGCTGTTGTATTACCTGATCCTACCCACGTAATGTGGACACAGCCCTAAGCGAGGTTTTCGTTTTCAAACTGTTCCGGGCTGAGTTCACGGGCGTCAGCAGCGACAGCGATGCGCTCAGCCAGTTTCAGGGCTTCATCGCGGAATTCGGGCGTGTACTGTTTACGGGCCGTTTTGCTGTTTGATACGGGGTTTGTCATGAGTAATCACCTCTGGTTGAGAGTTTACTCACTTAGTCGTGTGTCTACTAATACTGGGTAGGATCAACCTGGCAGTTCTGAATCTAATCTTCCCAGTTGAACCACAGCTCCGTGTTTATTCGGAGCGGGTTATCTTTGTCAGGCTCCCCTTTCCCCCGGTATTCCACACACCAAGGTACCTAATTATTCTACCTTTATTTCTGGTAGTTAGGAGCCCCCCCTAACACGCATAAAAAATACCTATATTTTGGCACCGCTACAAGAATCTGGAAGTGATAAACTCATCGTCACCTTTTGCTGACGTTAATGCGACAGAACCCATTAAACGACTATGCCCGGGTTTCTCGTCAAGCGGGATCATTCATATGCCATTTTGGCATTAATGTTATAAAGTGTTGCGGTCGCAGCCAGTATACGGTGCCCTTGACAGCTTGTTTTATGTGATTCCACATTCGTGATGTGGTAACCCACTGCGCCTGCGTCGCGTGCTTTCATGGCAAAAGCGTCATTCAGTTCCTCCATGGAAGTCGCCCAGCTCACCGACGTCATACCGATCGGTTGCAGTGACGATTTTTCACGATGAGATAACCCTGCACGAATCAATACGGCTTCAACAGCCTGAGTTTTAAAAATGGATAAAACATCATGTACTAAACTTTTCATGGTCTGATCTCTGATAAAAATTCAGCTGCTTCAACACTGAAAGACTGAATTACATCGCTAATAAAAGATATTGCGTTTTCCCGTCAAGTAATGATGACAAAGTTATAAAACACCTTTTATTGTTTCTTTTTTTAGCTTTAATTGCTAATTCGGTGTTAATAAAATGTTTAGCCACAAACCCATCAAGAGTTAGTGAGATTTTTTGCATCTTATTACAAATATATTTCTGTATACATATCTTCGCATTAACGGCAGCGGGCCGTCAGAAGCTGCACTGCCTGTTTTTGACACAGCCATCAGGTAAACAGCTCAGCTGGGGACATATTCAGTATGTCGGAAGATCTCTAAAAGTGAATGGTCCCTTTGCAGGGATACTTACAAATAGACTGAAGAATAATGATGTTAAAACCATCGCGGATGGTTACGGAAAGCAGATGGCGGAAGATCACAGGAGTTGTTTTTATAGCATAACCACATGTATTTATTGGTTTTTATAAATTAATGCGTTCTTTTTTATACACATAAGTATACATATTTTCTTGACTGACAAACCATCTATAGATAAAGCACCAATGGCTGACCTCATCTAAAAAATACTTTTTTGGGAAAACTATTCACGCTATTCACTTAATATTTTTTCCTTTTATTTTCAATGCGATAGGCAGTGAATGGTAGGTGAAGAGTGAACAGTCCATTCTTCACCTTTGCAGGTTTGTAGATGTAAACGTTATAGTCTGCTGTGAGCGAATAGCAGAAGTTCGCATTAGAGTATAATTATGCAATACCTTAACAAAGGTTTTGATACTGGATGAAACTTCCTCCGCAGAGAAAACCCAGCTTATAATAAATCTCTACTAAAGAAATTTATAATTTACATTCGCATGATTAAATTTTAGTGATTGAGCCAAACCAGAAATAGAAGGGTATATTGTTGATGTAACAAAACCCAGTTGAATTAACTCGGTTTTTATTGAGTAGGGCTTCTCCACTTCAATTTTTATTAGGTTTTTAGACTCTAATGGTTTGAAGGGTTCAAATAATTTATTCTGGAAGGTAAACATACATTCTTGACCATCCATTCTTCTATCAAATCTAAAGTGAGTTATAGAAATTGGATGGCTTGGGATAAATTCTATTTCTTCCACTGCCAGCATCCTAAATTTGTAAGATGAAACTTTCCCCGCCTGAATAAAATCGAACTTATTACTATCTGTATCAGTTAAAGATGTTACCATTTTTTTACAATTAACATCAAATCCATATTGAAACCCTTGATAAAACTCCTCTCCTGTTAGAGTGTTTTCACCAGTATAGATAAATACAGCTGCTTTTTTCTTTGTGTCAGGCTCTGATGATTCAACTGCAAAATAAAGTGCCACTAAAGGATTTAGACTCCAATCAATAAATCTTGTTGGCAATCCATAATGCTGAGCTAACAATAGCAGTGATAGATCTGAGTTAAGAATAAATTCTTTGTGTTCAACCTCGTTGAGATAAGGAGGTAAAAGGTTTTTAAAATTAACATAGCTAGTGTGTATGGAGTTTAATTTATCAATCATGCTTTTTTTAAGCGATTCACTTTTAAAGATATCTTCAAATTTTTGTGAGTTTAATTCTACATCCCCGTACTTTTCTTTTATTTCATTGATTGAAGGAGTAATGCTTCTGGTAAGAGATGACAATATAGGCCATTCAGTATCGCCTTGGCCCCTGAATAAATTACCATAAAGCCACTCCCCATTGGATTTTTTAACAAGATGCAGAAAGTCTGCGACACTACTAACAACTCCAGCACAAGCGGTGTTATCCTTTAAATAGATATCTTTCATAAAACACCTAGTATTATTTATGTTTTAAAGTCATTTTCTTTTTGAATTTAATGTTCACTAATAAGAAATGCAAGCATATTTTAAAACTTGATTCTTAGCTAAGAAGCTTCCGCTCCTGGCACTAAGCGGTCTGATGAGTTTTGAAGGAAAAAGTTTTTTTGGGAAAAACTGTTCACAGTGTTCATTCTGTATTTTTCTTTATCATATTCATTGGGTTACGAGGTGAACACCTGGTGAACAGTGAACACTTTACTGTTCACTCTGGCTGATTTCAGGTAAAAAAAAGACCGGCATCAGCCGGTCAGGGTAGTTTATTTCGCTGTAGGTTCGTCGCACTTCGGCAGCCAGTCGGCGTTGCTTTCCTCTTTCAGTGTGAGGTTGGTCTGCATGCCCTGATTTGTGCGTCGTTTGTCGTAATTCAGGCCGTACTCTTTCAGCATGGACGACAGCCCTTTACCGAACATGGTCAGGCTGAGGGTGTTCTTGTAGCCGTGCGCCTCCATATACACCAGATAGGCGTGATAAAGGTACAGGCGCGGCTGACGCGGGATAATGTTGGCATTCCCCATATACATCCCGTCAGCATCCGGCAGGGCTTCCAGATAGCCACAAAAATCAAAGGCCGGATCAGCATCGCGCTTGATGCTCAGTGCCTCGTCGGAGTTCTGCTGTGCCTGGAGTAACGTGCGGGCGCTCATCGGGTCGCTGAACTTCTGCATTAACTGGCGCACGATAACAGCCAGTTCATGGGCGATTTTGTCCTTAAGCTGCGGGTCGCGGTCTTCCGGCGCAATCTGTTCCGGGAAATGGATTATCACCCGGCGGCGGGAAACGCCACCGCTGCGGTCAGTGAAGCGCATCGGGTTGTTGTTCACCGCCAGAATCACTGCCGGAATATGCGTTGAGTACGGGTTCTGGTATTTCGGGTCAACGGACACCGCATCGCCGCCGGTAATGGCCTTGAGCCCGGCACCGTCACCGCTCCATTTCTCCTGGTCAGGTAAGCGAATCAGCGAGAACCCCGTCAGGGATGCACGTTTGCGCGGGTCTTCCAGTGTGTCAATGTCGGCCGACGTGGCGTTATCCGCCCCGGCGAGCATCGTGGCAATTTCAGTCATAATACTTTTCCCGCTGCCGCCGGGGCCGGTGACTTCGAGAAAGAGCTGCCAGTCGTAGCGGTTCGCCAGCACCATAAACAGCGCCGCCAGTATCACGTCACGTTTTTCTGAGCGGCCACCGGCGGCACGGTCGAGCCAGTGCCAGAAGTTCGGTGCATGGGTTTCCAGTGTTTCCCCTGCCACCGGCGCGGTGAAATCAACATCACACAGGGTGCGCAGCCAGTGCGATTTGTGGTGCGGGCTGAACAGGCCGGTGCCGGTATCGAGCACACCGTTACGAAAACCAATCAGACGCCGTGAGGGGGCACTCTGCTGCGGAATAATCAGTTTCAGGGTGTCCACCACCGCGTTAATGGCGGCCGACGAGAACGGGGCGCGCAGACGCTGAAACAGCCCGGCCACGTCACGGGCAAAATCCAGTGGCGGAATGATTTTCCAGATACCGTTTTCATAGCGCGACAGAAGCTGACCGCCGGTGTCGACCGCCAGTGCCTCGCCGTAATGCTCATGCACCCGCGCCGCCTTTTCACTGGCTCTCATGGCAGTAAATTCCGCCTCACTCATGGTGTCGAACGGGCTCTGAACCGGTGGCCGGAGGGCGTCGTACATGGCCTGACGTGTGGTGTCTTCGCCATGCTGTACAAACGCGTCATTCCAGTCACCAAACACCGGCGGCAGGGCGACAGTTCCCTCACAGGTTTTTGCGGCCGCTGCGGCTTTGCTTTGCCCGTCACCGTTAAGGTCGCGGTCGGCGGCGAAAACTATCTGGCAGGCCGGGTGCTTCTGCCGGACAAGGCTTGCCAGGGAAAGAAGGTTCACGGACGACAGCGCCACCATGACGGTTTCCCCGGTCAGGTGATGCACGGTCAGTGCCGTGGCATACCCTTCGGCAATCCACAGGCGTTTCCCGGCCTGTTTCTGACCGTCGAAGGTATGGCATGTCCCTTTCACCTGCCCGCCTTTCAGGGTGCGTTTCTGGCCGTCAGCACTGATTAGCTGGACATTCACCAGTGCGCCGGTGTCGTCATACAGTGGCACCGCCACATCACCGGCGCGGTACGACACACCACCGGTTTTGTGCGCCCCTGTCAGCACGGAACATTCATAATCCGGGAAGCCCTTGCCGGTCAGGTAGGCGTTGCCGGTGGCCGTGCGGGTTTTTGCCATCAGGGTGACGGCCAGTGCGGCTGCCGCTTTGCGCCCGGCCTCCGTTCCGGCTTCTGCGGCGGCTGTTACTTCCGGGGTAACCGGCGGCAGATTACCGGTCACGGCATTCACCTTTCCGGCGGCCTCGGACGGGGTCACGCCAAACACTTTCTCTACCAGCTTAAGACCATCACCCGCACCACACTGGTTGCAGTACCACGTCCCGCGCCCCTCTTTATCGTCAAACCGGAAACGGTCATGACCACCACAAATCGGGCAGGCCTGATGGCGGTTTTTCAGCACCTTCACGCCCAGTGCCGGGAGAATGCGCGGCCAGTGGCCGCATGCCAGTTTTACGGTGTCCGTTACGTTCATTTTCATGGTTATTGTCTCCCTCAGTGCAGTACCGGTGCGGTGATATGGCGGGCGCAGAGTTCATCCATCACGGTCAGCCCGAGAAAGGACAGCGACGGGGCGGCTTTCAGGGGGCCGGCTTCCATTAAATCTTCCAGTAAGGCACAGGCAATCTGGCGGCCTTTCTCCTCGCCGTGCTGGCGCAGGTAGAAGCCCTCCAGCTCGGCGGCAATGGCACTTTCCAGCGTGTCGAGGGTGAGATAAGGGTAACGGTGCTGGCGTTCGCACAGGGTCAGCCAGGCACAGGCCACCGCACGGCGGTACAGTGCGGCACGTAATACGGGCGGTAAGGGGTGTTTCATGCGCGAACCTCCTCAGTGAGCCAGCGCTCATTACAGCGCTCGACCATATCGTCCAGCCGGGCGGTCATAAGGTGAATGACAGAGGTGAGCTGTGCCTGCTGCGCCGGGTCAGGCCGTGAAGATGCGCAGTCCTGCGCCTGCATGAGTTCGCCGATAAGCAGGCCAACGTTACGCAGGTGCTCCAGGTGCCGGAGGTCAGCGAGGGAAATGGTCAGGGTCAGTTCTTTCACGCACACACCTCCGCCACCGGCAGACGCCCGGCAAAGGCGAGAATGTAATCACGGACAAGGGAAAGGCGTGCGGCGCGTTCATCACTGGCAACAGTGCGAAGCATACGAATACGGGGTTTACGGTCTGCGCGACGAACGGCGGCAAACACAAAGACAAACTGCGGGTGTGACGGGGTGAGGGTCGTAGCCATAAGGGCTGCCTCCATTGAGTAGCGGTTATTGCCACCACCGGAGTTCCTACACTCATGGGTGGTGGCCCGGACGGGGGTAGGAATACCGGCCTCAATGGGTACCGGCCAGCCCGAAGGCTGCCCCGCCCGGACCACCATTATCTTGCCGGAGCTGCGGTGTGCATATAAACACCACAGCCCGAAAAATGGGTGTGCCTGAGCAACGACGTAAAAAAAGACGCATGGCGCGTCTGGTGTCGCCATTGAGTAACACGGGTTCCTACGCCCGGCTGCCGATTTTGCGACAGCGGGAAAACTATACCTGGGAATGACGGCAGGACGCAAGCCA
>NZ_JAIVKM010000008.1 GCF_020523985.1 Mangrovibacter yixingensis
TGCGCACCGGAGCCGGTCACCACCAGCCCGGTGCTGCCGTCACCCTGCACGGTGATATTGCCCTGGTTTTCCAGGGCGGCGTTGTTGCCATCCACCTGCACCCCGGTGGCCCCGCCGGTCACCCACAGGTCACCGCCCAGTTGTACATCGCTGTTGTCCCCGGTAATGGCAATCCCGGTGGAGCCTTCACCGCTGACACTGGTTTCCCCGGTGTTGGTGACACTGGCGTTGTCGCCGCTAATCTGGGTGCCGGTGCCGCCGCCAGTCACGTTGTTGTTACCGTTGTTGCTGACAGTAGCACCGTTGCCGTTCACTTCCAGCCCCACCGAGCCCTCACCGCTGACATCGGAGTCGCCGGTGTTGGTGACACTGGCGTTATCACCGCTAATCTGAGTGCCGGTGCCGCCGCCGATTACCGTGCTGTTGCCTTCGTTGCTTACGCTGGCGTTGTCCCCGGTGACCACCGTGCCCGCCGAACCTTCGCCGCTGACACTGGTTTCCCCGGTGTTGGTGACACTGGCGTTATCGCCGCTGATCTGGGTGCCGGTGCCGCCATCAGTTACCGTGCTGTTGCCTTCGTTGCTCACGGTGGCGTTGTCGCCGTTCACGTTCACCCCGGTGCTGCCACCGCCCACATTATTGTTGCCGTTGTTGGTGACAGTGGCATCGTTGCCGTTCACTTCCAGCCCCACGGACCCTTCACCACTGGCATTGATGTCGCCCTCATTGGTGGTGCTGGTGTTGTTGCCGTCCACCACCGTGCCTTTACCGCCTTCGGTGACGTCCGTGTTGCCTTCCAGGGTGTTGTCGGTGTTGTTACCGGTGACCAGGTTGCCGATTTCCCCGTCTCCGGCGCTGGTGTTGCCTTCCAGGGTGTTTTCCTGGTTATCACCGTCCAGCTGGTTGCCAATTTCCCACTCTTCGTAGTTGTTGCCGTCATCGCCTCCGTCACCACCTTCGTTACGGTCGCCGTCATCGCTGCCACCGCCACCGTTGCCACTGCTGCCGCCCGCCACAATGGCAATGGTGGCAGCCAGGGCGGCGGCACCGCCCCCGGCTAACAGGGTGGTCTGGTCGGTCATCCAGCCGGGCAGTTCACTGCCGGAAGCCTGTGCGGGAGTGTCTTCTTCGGGTAACTGGCACTGTGCCGGCAGGGCGGCCAGGTCTTCCCGGGTGAGCAGGCTCAGGTCTGCCGGGCATTCCACGGCGTCTGCAGGAACTGTGCCTGTAAGGGGTGAAGTTTGTGCCATCGCCTGGCCGTTCAGCGCCAGAGATATGCACACAGAAAGTGCACTCAGTGTTGCGGTTTTGTTTTTCATCAAACTGTCCTTAATTTGTGGGGCCGCGGGCCAAAAACCACAGCCGGGGAGACGCCCCGGCGTCTGATGATAGAAAGCGACCAAAGCACGCAAAAAATTAAGGGGAGAAAGGTAAATAACGATCAATATTGAAAAATTGATCGCCGTAAGTGATCGATCAATTTTAAGAGATTGATCGTTACGGGCGATCAGTACAAAAAAATAAAGAATAATTCCCTTATTTTTCATGGTTATATTGAAAATATATTAATTATTGATACGGGCAGATTAAGAAGTAAAAAGCCACCTGTTGAAGAGGGGGCTTTAAATATTCGTGTTGAAATTAAGCGCGTTGGTGGGTTACCACCACCCGATTGATATGGCCTGGCTGAACATTCAGTGCTAACACCTGGCAATAAAAAAACACCGCCAGGTTTCTGGCGGTGTTTTTGTGGTGAACTTACATAACGGAACTTACGGGTTACTTGAATTGATCTCTGTCCAGCCAGTTACCCGTTGTAATGTAAGTAAGCCCCTCTACAGGGCGCTGGTAGACATACATCCAGGCGGAACCAAACGGCGTTTGAATTAACTGCCGGCTGTATTCCCCCCCTTTGGTACGCAACGCATCGAGTTCAGCCAGAGTGGAGGCATCAATACGGTAAACTTCACCGAAGACACTCCCGTCCCCCGGAACCGCGCCAGGATAATGCCCCACGCTGTATAACTGATAATGTTCTACTGTATGATCGCCCAACCACTGCGCGTTGGTCATCCAGTGACTGTTACCTTGTTTGCGTCGTAAACTGCCGTAAACAAATATTCGCATTGCTAAAACTCAAACTGATAGAGCAAATCGAGCGCCTGATCAACCCCAGACACCGCTTCCAGATACAGCTTAGGCATCAGCCGATAACGCAAGGTGAGCGTTGCCAGTGAGTCAAAGATACCTACACCGTATTTCACTTGCAGACCCGGCAGTACATAACCGCTGACCACCACCTGGGAGGAATCCCCCGCTCCTGTGGTATCCAGCGACAAGTTTTTGACGCCAAATGTCTCTCCGATTTTACCCACAACCTGACCACTTTGTGCAACCCCCATTCCAATTAACATGGAAGTCATTGCTGCACCATCACCTTGTTCACTACTCAAACCCTGCCCACGTAGCAAATAAGACAACGCTTCCTGCTGCGACATAGTAGGGTCAGAGAAGATCTCCGCTTTTGGTTCGTCCGCCATTCCGGTGACACGCACACCAGCAACGACGTCGTCTTCTGTTGCATCGGGGTTACGAATCGCTTCAATATTGAGGGAGGGCTGATCCGGTGGGCCAGAGAACAGCAAGATGCCTTTGCGCACTATCAGATCCTGGCCATAGGCATGAAAGCGCCCTTCCGGAATATTAATCTGGCCGTTCAGGCCCAGGCCTTGTTTGTCCTGAACGACTTTCAAGTCACCATCCAGGCGCGCTTTCAGGCCAAAAGCATCCAGACGCACATTGTTGCCAATGTGAATTTTCAGGTTACTGTTAATCGGAATGGATGCCGTTTTAGGCTCAATAGGCTGCAGGTTGTCATTCAGCATCACTTCATCGTCTGATACACCTACTGCGCTTTCAGGCAAGTCATGCACGACAATACGCGCCCAGGGAACGTCCACGCTACCATTGAGGGTGAATACCGTGGGCGTGGCATCAAATACAATATCTGGCGAGACATCCATTCGCACCATTGGCGGCACAGTAATACGCACCCGGCTGCCTTTGGCGGCGATTTGCGCTTTCCAGTTATCCAACTGCGCCCAATCGGCAAAACCGCTCAGGCTGATTTGCCCTTTTGATGTCCGCACCGTACCTTGCAAAGTGGAGCGCTGGCCGGTAAAGGCCATAGTGACATCACTTGGCTGCATATCGAATGGCATAAAGTTGGCCTGCAACCCTAAATCGCTCATTCGTACCTGGCCGAATAGCTGTGGTTTTTGGGCATCACCGCCCAATGTCAGGCGAGCATTAACCTTGCCATTGGCTTTTTCGCCAGCAGTAAAGATTGGGTTCAGGAAATCCAGGGCGAAGTTGGTCAGGTTGACATTACCGGCCAGTTGCCGCCGCCCCTGAGGGTCTTTTACCTGGAGTTTGCCATCCAGTTGGCCATTGTTGACCAGGCGAACCAGCCAGTCGGCCTGAACCTGGTCGTTGTGCACTGCTGCATTCAGCGTCAGGGCGTCAAACTCTACAGGCAAACTCCCGTTACTCATTGCCTGGTTAACCTTCACCCCTTTACCAGACAGGTGAACGGTCGCCTCCGGTAAGCCTGGCTTACTGCTGTCCCAGGAGACATCGGCGTTGCCACTGAATACACCCGAGGCTTTGGTGCCTTCCGGCAGCAAGTCTTTCAGCATCGCCAGGTCGAAGCGGTTCAGGTTGATACGCGCCCGGCCGCTGGGGCCTGCATCTATTGGTTGCGGCACGCAAAGTTCTGCATTGGGGTTGCGCCAGCAATGCACGCCTATCGCAATGCGTTGTTCTTGATTACGGTAATCCAGTGAAACCGGCTGGGTTAATGACCAGGGGCCAACGGGTGTCTCAAAACGGGTATTGCTCAATGTGCCCTGCCAGCGCTCTTGTTGGCGATCAAAGTGCCCACTCAAGCTTAAATGGCCGGAAACCGGCTCCCCGGCAATTTCCAGCTTCATCTGGTGCTGGTTTTCGTTACCTTCTGCATTTAGCGCGACACGGGAAATGGCCAAACCCGGTTGGGCGATGTTATCCACCAGCACTTTCAGGTGCCCGGCAATTTGCTCACCCGAACTGACATCGCCATCTACATTCACGGAGCTGACAGAAAGCGCCTGCCAGCGCAGGCGATGGGCCTGAATTGAAGCAAATAATTGCGGCGCAGCCATATCGCCACGCACTTTCACTACCCCTTTTGCGGTGCCACCTAAACCGGGTAGTGCATTATCCAGCGCGGGGGCATCAATGTTGGCATCAAGCTTGAGTGTTTTTGCATCCACTTCGCCCTGCACGGCAACGGTATTACGGCCTAAAGCAATGTTCAGTTTCGGGATTAACCACTGCATGTAGCTGTTGCCACGCAAATTCCCTTCAATATTGAGCGGGTTTTGTTTCACGTTCCCTTTCAGGGCGATTTCCGGTACAGAAATTTGCCATGTGCCGCCGTAAAGGCTGCCGCGAGTTTTTACCACACCGTCCACCCGAGAAGGCCATTCAGGGTATTGTTTCGCCGTGTTAATCCCCGCCAGTGTCAGTTCGCTGTGCCAGCTTATCGCTTTGCTCCAGTCAACCACTGCCGTTAAATCGGTATTCCCTTCCAGAGCCGCAATGCGCAGTTTATCCAGCACAAACTGTTGTGTGGTGCCTTTGCCGTTGAGTGTAATCGTGGCCGGGGGAAGCTGGTCACCTTTCACATTGGAGGCAAAATTCAGTTGGTAATCACGCATGCTCCCGGTAAGGGAGAGTTTGAGTGCGGTTGCCTGGTATTGCGCTGCGCCTTCCAGCGGCCAGGCCAGTTGTGGCGATGACACTTGCAGGTTAACCGGCAACCCAGCTTGTGCCAGTTGTGTTTCGCCAGTGACTGCCAGGTTTACCGGGCCAGACAGGTTCAGGCCCAGCCCCAGTTTGCTGCGCAGGCCACCGTTAAGGTTGAGTTTAATTTTCTCGCCTTTCAGTGGTGCCATATTCAGCGAAGCGTTCAGGGTAAGATCAACCGGCCAGTCTGCACTGAGGGTTGCCTGCCCACTGGCATCCACCAAGCCTTCACTGGAATCGACATCCAGAGTATCGAGCTTCAGGTGCCCGTCTGTCCCCGTTACTTTAAGCAGCAGTTTGTTAACCGTGACATCGCTGTCGCCTGTCAGGCGTAACTGTGTGCCCGTAAATTGCGCAATAGTGAGATTAACTGGCAGGGTGACATTGGCCATTTCAGGTAATAGCGGTTTGGAAAATAGTTTTTCCAGTGTTTCACCCAGTGGTGGCTCCTGCGCCTGTTGTGCCTCAGCAGCAGGTTGCTTATCTTTGGTTGCCGCCGCTTGTTTTGCCTCTGCAACCACTTTGGCCGCGCCTTGCGGCGTTTTCGGCAGGGCAATTAACAGGCCATCAAGAGTGGTAGGGGTTATCGTCAGGTTGCGGCCTTCCCAATTGACGCCACTGTGAAATGCCATCAGGGAGACGGCGGTGTCGTCGATACTGACATTGACGTTTTCAATCGCGATACGCGATAACGCGATGGCATAAGGCGTACTTAAATTGAGCGGCCCACTGCTTTCTTCTTCCTGTACCGGTGCAGAAGGTGGCATTTTGCTGGAGTCTATTGCCACATTAATGTCTTTCAGTGCCAGGTCATTCACGCAAAATTTACTGTGCCACAAACACCGCAGGCTGACAGATAAATGCACCCGCCCGGCATTGACGGCAACACCCGGTTGTTCGTAGCGAATCTGGCTGAGTGTAAGATTACGCCAGCCGCCTTCGACATTGCCAATATGCAGCCCTGGCACCCAACGGTTTGCCGCACTGAATAGCACGTGCAACCCCGGAGTTGTTCCTACCAGGAAGCCCACAGCACCAAAAATAAAGACCACCACCAGGAGTACAGCGAGGCTGATTTTTTTCCAACGGCTCATAATTCAGGCCCCAAACCGATATAAAACTGCACACCATGTTCTTCTTTATCGCCTACCGGCATGGCCAGGTCTAACTTAATAGGCCCCACTGGCGATTGCCAGCGCACCCCAAAGCCAGCCCCGGTTTTGAAATCATTCGCGTCAATGGAATTCACTGCTTCTCCGGAATCAACAAATACCGCTCCCCACCACCTGCCGGTCACGTTGTACTGGTATTCGAGCGATCCAGTGACCATTTTTGATGCCCCGGTTAATTTACCGTCGCTGTCTTTTGGGGAAATGGATTTGTACGAGTAACCACGAATACTGCGATCGCCCCCGGCGAAGAAACGCAAATCAGGGGGCACTTTGTCGAAATTCCCGGTTTCAATCCAGCCCACAGTGCCACGCATTACAAAGCGGTTGCGCTCTGCCAGGGTACGAATCCAGGTGTTTTGTGCCTGCATCACCAGGAAATCAACATCTGAACCCCAGGACCTGTTAGAGATATCTACAGAATAGCGTTGTGAATCCCCCCAGACTGGCATCAGCCCGCCACGCGAACGGGTACGGCTGAAACTCACACCGGGGTAAATCAGCATGGTGGTGTTGGTGACACTGGCCTGAGTAAAGTGGTCGAGGCTCCAGCGCAAGTTCAGTGCCCGTTGCCAGCCAGTATTCAGTTCCCAAAAGCGGGATACTGCCAGTGTGGTTGAGTCCGCCTTGGTGTCGTTCAGGTCGGTACGTTTAAAGCCACCCTGCCACAAGTAATACTGTTCAAGCGGGCTTTTCAGCAACGGGACTTTGTAACTGAAATCCAGCGTTTGTTCTGGCTCAGACAGGCTGGTACTGGTGGTCAGGCTGTGCCCATAGCTGTTAACCCAGGGCTTTCGCCATGAGGCTTTGATACGTGGCCCCACATCAGTTGAGAAGCCAATCCCGGTTTCAATTGTGTTTTCTGTACGCGGTGTAACCACGCCCTGAAGCGGCAACACTTTGGTTTTACGGGCTTTATCAAACTCTGGTGCAACAACCACGGAATTAAACCAACCAGTGGCAGAGAGCCTGCGGTTCAGTTCGGCCAGGTCGTTACTGGTGTAGTAATCCCCTTCTTTGAAGGGCACCAGATTTTGTAGGTATTCATTACGAATTTGTGAACCTTCAAAGGTCACCGCGCCAAAGCGGTAACGCTGCCCACTGTCGTAATCGATATCCCAAAAGGCTTCATGCCGGCCCAGGGACACCCCTAACTGGCTCTTTTTAAAATTGCTGTCGAAGTAACCTTTACGCAAGGCCTGCGTTGTCAGGGATTTTTTAAAATTTTCGTAGGTTCCATGGTTCAGAATGGTGCCTTTTGCCGGGCGATTTTTCAGTAATGCGAGGTAATCCGGGTCTTTACTCGCGCCACCGCGCAATATCACTTCTGTACCACCAATTTTTACCGGTTCACCGGGTGATACTTTGGCAATGAGTACCTGGCGCCCGGTTTTTGGTGGTGGCTGCAAATCAAAGTCGATAGTGGGTTCATAGTAGCCCAGTGCTCGCAGGCCTTTACGAATGGCATCATCCACCCGAGCCTCAAAACGGCGGTCTGGCGTAACTTCATCACTTTCAATGGTAGAAAGTTGCGCGCGTACGTTCTTTTGCAATTCTCCTGACAATCCTTCAACTTGCAAACGTACGCTGGCTGCACTGGCCAGGCTGCTGGTAAGTAACAAACTTACGCAACAAATGATTCGGATATGAGGCACTTTTTCTCCTGATCTTCCCTTATTCCCACCCTGGGATAAAAACACGTACCGCTCCGCGGCATAACAAAACCTCAACATTTGAGGTTGAAAAACAGATTCTGGCCCTGATAATTCTATTAGTTAGATTAGCCGTATTTGCTGTAATTCGCCTGATAGCTGTCTCACCTGGATAAGCTGTACAAGCTGAAAACTGGCTGACAGACCGCCAACCAATAACACTGGCACCCAATAATTTTTGCCATGACAGCACGTTATGTTGACGTGATGTAACAAAAATGACCACTTTGAGATGCGAAGTGTATATTGTGTGCAAATACAGCGCCTATGACAACCGCCCAAGGGCAGTCCAGTTTCTGAAAAGTGGAGAGAAAACCATGGTAAATCTGTTTACCAAGTCGACGCCTGTGGCACAGTCGCAAGCATTACCCGGGCGCAAAACCCCTATGCCCGTGGCCCGGTTACATGCTGTTAATGAACATTCGATGACCCATGTTCCGGATGGTATGGAAGTGGCGTTATTCGCCATGGGGTGTTTCTGGGGCGTCGAGCGCCTGTTTTGGCAGCAACCCGGTGTGTACAGCACTGCTGCTGGCTACACCGGTGGTTTTACCCCTAACCCAACTTACCGCGAAGTGTGTACCGGGCAAACCGGCCATGCGGAAGCCGTACGTGTTGTTTATGACCCGGCAGTTATCAGCTATGAACAATTGTTGCAGATATTCTGGGAAAACCACGATCCGGCCCAAGGGATGCGCCAGGGTAACGATATTGGTACCCAGTACCGCTCTGCCATTTACCCACTGACAGAACAGCAGTCTGCCGCAGCGAAAGCCAGCCTGGTGCGTTTCCAGTCGGCCATGCGTGCGCAGGATGATAATCGTGCTGTCACAACAGAAATTGCCACAGCATTGCCGTTTTACTATGCGGAAGATGAACACCAGCAATATTTATATAAAAACCCGGAAGGTTACTGCGGGCTGGGCGGAATTGGGGTTTGCCTGCCACCTCAGCTGTAATCTCATCTTAAAATTGGTTAAATCATCGCCTGCTGGCAGGCCATGCTGCCCTTAGGTTATACTGAATACGAAATTGCCGGCCCAGCGCTTACGGGCCGGTTTTTAGTGTCTGTCACATGGATAATCAACTTTCCCTTCCGAGGATCTGGCGTTACGCCGGATAAGATATGTTAAACAGTATATTAGTCATACTCTGTCTAATCGCCATCAGTTCGTTTTTCTCGTTGTCTGAGATTTCACTGGCGGCTTCCCGCAAAATCAAACTCAAGTTGCTGGCGGATGAAGGCAACGTGAACGCGCAACGCGTTTTGAAAATGCAGGAAAACCCCGGCATGTTCTTTACTGTGGTGCAAATTGGCCTGAACGCAGTGGCTATTTTAGGCGGTATTGTTGGTGATGCGGCATTCTCACCGGCTTTCAGAAGCCTGTTGGACCGTTTTATGGAGCCGGAGTGGTCTGAGCAACTTAGCTTTATTCTTTCTTTCTCTCTGGTTACCGGCATGTTTATTTTGCTGGCAGACCTGACACCGAAACGCATAGGTATGATAGCGCCGGAAGTAGTCGCTCTACGGATAATCAACCCCATGCGCTTCTGCCTGCTGGTTTTCCGCCCGTTAGTGTGGTTCTTCAACGGCATGGCTAACGTAATTTTCCGCCTGTTCAAGCTGCCAATGGTGCGCAAAGACGATATTACACCAGACGATATTTACGCGGTGGTGGAAGCCGGTGCGCTGGCCGGGGTGCTACGTAAACAGGAACATGAGTTAATTGAAAACGTGTTCGAGCTGGAATCCCGCACAGTGCCTTCTTCAATGACTTCACGCGAAAACATTATTTGGTTCGATTTGCATGAAGATGAGCACAGCCTGAAAACCAAAGTAGCAGAACACCCCCACTCCAAGTTTTTGGTGTGCAATGAAGATATCGACCACATTATTGGTTATGTCGATTCTAAAGAGTTGCTTAACCGCGTGCTGGTCAACCAAAGCCTGGTGCTGACGAGCGGTGTTCATATTCGCAATGTGTTGATTGTTCCGGATACGCTGACGTTATCTGAAGCGCTGGAAAGCTTCAAAAGCGCAGGTGAAGACTTCGCGGTGATTATGAATGAATACGCGTTGGTGGTTGGGATTATCACGCTGAATGACGTGATGACCACGCTGATGGGTGACCTGGTGGGCCAGGGTATGGAAGAGCAAATCGTGGCTCGCGATGAAAACTCCTGGCTGGTTGAAGGCGGAACACCTATTGATGACGTGATGCGTGTACTGGATATTGATGAATTTCCCCAGTCAGATAATTATGAAACCATTGGCGGTTTTATGATGTTCATGCTGCGTAAGATCCCGAAACGCACCGATGCAGTTAAATACTCTGGCTACAAGTTTGAAGTGGTAGATATAGATAACTTCCGCATTGACCAGTTACTGGTTACCCGGCTGGACAGCAAGCCTGTTACTTTGGTGCCTAAGCTCCCGGATGCCTCAGACAAAAGTGTTGCCTGATAACCTCACAGCCCCCTGCCCGGTAGGGGGTTCTTATTTCTGACGCCCAAAAACAGAAACGGCCCTTAAGGGCCGTTTTTTGTCTGCGCTACCGGAACTAAGCCATTTCAGCCTGTAAACGTGTTACCTGGCGGTTGACCTCAGACATGATAGTTAAATGTTGCTTATCTTTTACCCTGGGTAGAAGAATGCGACCTTTATCAAATTCAAATGCACCTATGTCCTTGATGTACAACCGTCCACGAAACAGGATTTTTACGTACTTAGCCACCTGAAGTGGATTGTAACGCTGAAAGATTTTCATTTTTTACTTTCTCCTGCAATACCGCTTCCTCCGACAGCCAAATCTGACTCAGTCGTATTAAGGAACGGAATAAATAACGCTGTAAAATATAGCCTAAGGTTAAGAAGAACCCTAGCGTCTATAATTATTTTTACCTTTCTATGACAGTTTTTCAGAGGATTCTTTGCAAACCCCGACACAGCCCAGTATAAGTGTTCAAAATCATGTCAAATTGTGCGCGCGCCCACAAACTGGCATCGCCTTTGCCAATGCGGATCACAAAAAACCGATATGCTTAAAGCTCAGGGCCATCTGGTCCGATCACCTGCAATAAAACAAAAGGATAACGATGATGAGACTGAGCACCCTGCTGGCGTCCGCCCTGCTGCTGCTTCCCCTGGTTACATCGGCTCATAACCTGACGTTAAACCAGCGCGTACCACCAACGGGGGTCAACGATAAAGGGGAATTGTTACTGAAAAATGATCAGTTCAGTTATCAGCCCTGGAATAGTGCGCAATTGAGCGGCAAGGTGCGTGTGATTCAGCATATTGCCGGGCGGACATCGGCAAAAGAGATGAATGACCCGCTGATAGAAGCAATCAAGCAGGCTGGCCTGCCAAAAGACCGTTACCAAACGACCAGTATCGTTAATACTGATGATGCGATTATCGGTACCAGTCTGTTTGTGCGTAACAGCATTGAAGACAGTAAGAAGCAGTTCCCCTGGTCGCAGTTTATTGTCGACAGCGATGGTGTGGTTCGCAAAGCCTGGGGCTTACAACCGAAAAGCTCCGCCATTATTGTGCTGGATAAAACCGGGAATGTGGCGTGGGTAAAAGATGGCGCGCTGACGCCACAAGAAGTGCAGCAAGTGATTAACCTGCTGCACCAATTAGTTAGTAAATAGAGACTCTGAAGCCGGGGTTCAGGAAGGATTCTCGTGGTGTATAATCCAGGGTTTTGCCCTGCCAGTCATGCACTTGAGCCCCGGCAGCAACGGCAACTGCATGGCCTGCACCGGTATCCCACACATTGGTTGGCCCAAAGCGCGGGTAAAGTTGCGCCGCACCTTCAGCTACCAGGCAAAACTTAAGTGAAGAACCAATAGACGTTGTCTGGTGTTCGCCCAATTGTTCCAGGTATTCGGTTAACTCAGCATCGGCATGGGAACGGCTGATGACCACTAATGGCGGATGTGCTTCACGCACCTGAATTTGCTTGCGTATGCCGCACTCTTCTTTCCAGGCTTTCCCATTAGCTGCGCTGTACATGACTTTAAGTACCGGAGCAAAAACCACGCCCAAAACCGGTTTTCCCTGCTCAATTAATGCAATATTCACGGTAAATTCCCCATTGCGCTTGAGGAACTCTTTGGTGCCATCCAGCGGATCCACCAGCCAGTAACGTTGCCAGTGCTGGCGCTCATCCCACGCTGCAGGCGCTTCTTCGGATAACACGGGGATATCAGGGGTCAGTGACTGAAGACCGGCCAGTATCACTTTGTGTGCGGCAATATCTGCCGCAGTCACCGGGGAATTGTCAGCTTTATGGGTTTCCTCTACAGGTTTATCGCCCTGGTAAACCGCCATAATGGCAACACCAGCATCACGCGCCAACTGGCATATCTGTTCTAACATTATCCACCTCATACGCTAAGCGCTAAACAGTTATAGCGCTGTAATACCTTGTTTTTACATGATGTTGTTTATACCGCATTGCGTGTCCACACGCTATGCTCACATTGGCAACTGCCCGTAAACAACAGCCGTATAAAGCTTAAGCCTGGCACAGCCCACAGTGGACGCCCACGCGGGTTTAGTTACCTGAATCTACTGGCGCGCCTGCCGGGAAGAGAGCACATCAGGCAGGTTTTGTTCTATCCAGTCGGCCAGTGCAGACACTTTATCGCTCACTTCTTCCCCCATTGGCGTCAGGCTGTATTCAACATGGGGAGGAATAACAGGTAATGCGCGGCGATGGATAAAGCCATCGCCCTCCAGCCATTGCAGTGTCTGTGCCAACATTTTTTCACTCACACCGCCAATCCGGCGCCGTAAATCGCTGAAACGGTGCGTACCATCTCGTAAGGCAACCAGAATCAACACGCCCCACCGGCTGGTGACATGCTTGAGCACTTCTCGCGAAGGGCATTTTTCCGCAAATAAATTACCTTCGCGTAATTGCTCACTGAGTGTGCCTGTTTTGAGTTTTACATCCGCCATTTAATACTTACCTTTTTGTACGTACTTACTAAAAGTTAGCACGGTTGTTATGCTGTATCAACAGACACCAACATCGTATGAAAAACTAGGAGACTTATCATGATTGCAATTACCGGTGCTACAGGGCAATTAGGCCACGAAGTGATAACCGCGCTGCTGAAAAAACATTCCCCCGAATCACTGGTTGCTATTGTGCGTAACCCAGGCAAAGCGCAAAGCCTTGCGGAAAAAGGGATTCAGGTGCGGGTTGCTGAATACAGTGATAAAGACGCGCTGAGCATTGCATTAGCAGGGGTCGAAAAAGTACTGCTGATTTCCTCCAGTGAAGTGGGCCAGCGTGCCGCACAACATCGCAATGTGATTGATGCGGCCGTACAGGCCGGAGTGGCACTGCTGGCGTACACCAGCTTGTTACATGCAGACAAATCACCATTGCAACTGGCACAAGAACACCGGGAAACCGAGCAGATGCTGGCAGATTCGGGCCTGCCTTATGTTCTGCTGCGCAACGGCTGGTATACCGAAAACTATATGGCAAGTGTGCCTGCGGCACTGGCGCACGGTGTATTTCCGGGGTGTGCCGGGGAAGGCAAAATTGCTTCTGCCAGCCGTAAAGATTATGCCGAAGCGGCAGCCCAGGTTCTGAGCCTGGAAAACCAGGCCGGGAAAGTATACGAGCTGGCTGGTGATGAAGCCTGGACACTGTCTGAACTGGCAAAACTGATTAGTGACACCAGCGGCAAACAGGTGGTGTACCAGAACATGAGCGAAGCAGATTATGCGGCATTGTTGGAAGGTGCTGGCCTGCCGGGACCATTTGCGGCAATTCTGGCCGACTCCGATACCGGTGCCTCGAAAGGCGGTCTGTTTGATGACACCCACCAAATCAGCAAGTTAACGGGTCACCCGACGACATCATTACTGACCAGCTTAAAAAATGCGCTGTAAATGTTAAATTACAGTTATATACTGTGAAAATCACTGCTGCCGCAGGCATCCCCTGCGGCGCAAACATATTGTTACTTAGTGATTGTTTCTCAGCGATATATAACGAGGTTGACTGTGCAGGGCGTACCAGACCATTTTACGGATGAGCGGGACACCGCCCGTTTCCGCCAGTTTCCTGCCCTTCCCGGTGTTGAGTTATATCACGCACACATTTCCCGTTACGCCTTCGAACCCCATACTCACGAAGCCTTTGGAATTGGCACCATTGAAGCCGGAGCTGAACGCTTTCGTTACCGGGGAACACATTATGTTGCCGCAGTAAATTCACTGGTCACGATGAATCCGGACGAGCTGCATACCGGCCAGGCCGAAACCCCCGATGGCTGGCGTTACCGAATGATCTACCTTGAACCGGTACAACTGGCAGAGATTACGGGTATTGAGCAATGGTGGTTTAACGATGTAGAGCGCTGTGACGCACAACGTGCTGCACAAACTGGCAGGCTGATAGGGGCATTATGGTCTGCCGAAACGCCACTCGCACAGCAAGGCCTGTTGCTGGACCTGATTGACACTATCCGGCCATATGCCAGCCACAGTCGTTCGCCGGATTCTGTGAATGCACCGCGTTTTGACCAGGTACGCCACTACCTGCATGATAACTATATGCAGCCCGTCACATTGGGGGAGCTTGCCCAGGTGGCGGCACTCAGCCCTTACCACTTTCTGCGCCAGTTCAAAGCGCAATACCACGTTACACCACACCAAATGTTAATGGCGATTCGCCTGTGGCGCGCCAAGTTGTTTCTGGCGCAAGGTATGCCTGCCGCACAAGTTGCCTTAGCTGTGGGGCTGACTGATCAGTCGCATCTTACGCGGGCATTTAGCCAGCGTTATGGCCTGACTCCCGTGCGTTATCAACGCCAGGTGATAGCCCGCTAAAAGCGCAATTTAATACAATATTTCATGGGGTGCTGTCGGGCAGAGTAACCGCAGACAGAACAAAGGAGAAAGCATGTTTGCGGGCGTACTTTACGCATTGGTTGCCGGGCTGATGTGGGGGCTGATTTTTGTTGGCCCGTTAATTGTGCCGGAATACCCTGCTTCGTTGCAGTCGATGGGCCGTTACCTGGCGTTAGGGCTCATTGCACTTCCCGTTTCCTGGGCGGGACGAAAGCAGTTACGCAAGCTGACCCGGCACGACTGGTGGACTGCGTTGAAACTCACAATGATGGGTAACCTGATTTATTACCTGTGCCTTGCCAGCGCCATTCAGCGCACCGGTGGTCCGGTTTCCACCATGATTATTGGCACACTGCCGGTGGTTATTCCTGTTTTTGCTAACCTGCTGTACAGCAAGCGTGATGGCAAATTACCCTGGCGACGCATGGCTCCTGCGCTGGGATGCACATTAGCAGGGTTAGTTTGTGTCAATATTGCCGAACTTTCGCAAGGGATCCCTCACTTTACGTTCTGGCGCTACCTGTGCGGTATTGTTCTGGCACTGGTTTCGGTGGGTTGCTGGACTTGGTACGCCCTGCGTAATGCCCGGTGGCTGAAAGAGAACCCGACACACCACCCGCTGATGTGGGCTGCTGCGCAGGCGCTGGTGACATTACCTGTATCGCTGGCCGGTTATGTGGCTGTGTGTTGGTGGATCTCAACATCGGTGGCAACTTTTCCACTGCCGTTTGGCCCTCGTCCTGAGGTGTTCATCCTGCTGATGGTGGCCATTGCTGTGTTGTGCTCCTGGGTTGGCGCATTGTGCTGGAACCAGGCCAGCCAGCGGTTACCTACTGTGGTACTGGGGCCTTTGATAGTGTTTGAAACGCTCTCTGGCCTGCTGTACACATTTTTAATGCGTCACAGCATTCCGCCACTGGTTACTCTGAGCGGTATTGCCTTTTTGGTATTGGGTGTAGTGATGGCGGTACGCAGCAGGCCAGCGCCCCCGGTGCAGAAAAATATCGCAATGCCGGTAACGCTTGAGAAATAACTTGGTGCTGCCTCCTGGCGGCACCTTAATGTTCACGCGTTAAAAGGCTTCCCAATTATTTTCTGCAACCGCAGCCGGTTGCGTACCCAGCTTCGGTGCTGCTGCGGCAGCAATCTGGGGTTTTGCCGCTGCTGTCACTGGTTGACCTGCAAATTCCTAAAAACAAAGCCTCACACTGGACACACTTTATAAGATGCATTTAAAATACATCTTATAAAGTAACTGAGTGAGGTGATGTTATGGATTTTCGGGAACAGGCATTAGGCGAACTGGCATTAACCATTCCTCGCGCTTGCGCATTATTCCGCCGTTATGACCTTGATTTTTGTTGTGGTGGCCGCCAAACCCTGCAACGGGCAGCAGAACGCAAGGGGCTGGATTTACAGGCAATAGAGGCTGAATTGGCGGTTCTCTCCACGCAACAGCAAGCGCAAACATGGGTTGGCGAACCCCTTAGTGACATCATCGACCATATTCTGGTGCGCTACCATGACAGGCACCGGGAGCAGTTACCCGAACTGATTTTGCAAGCCGAAAAAGTTGAGCGAGTACATGCCAGCAAACCTTCGGTTCCCAAAGGCCTTACCAAGTACCTGACCATGCTGAACGACGAACTCAGCCAGCATATGCTCAAAGAAGAACGCGTGTTGTTTCCGTTAATCAAACAAAACCGCGGGCCGGAATGTGCCGGCCCAATTAACGTGATGGAGCATGAGCATAGCGAGGCGGGGGAACTGCTGGAGGTTATCAAACATGTTACGAACAATGTGGTTGCGCCTCCGGAAGCCTGTACTACCTGGAGGGCGCTGTATAACGGAATCAATGAACTGATTGATGACCTGATGAATCACATTAGCCTGGAAAACAATAATCTGTTCCCACGCGCGCTGGCGGGCGAGTAATACTCAACGTAGTTTGCCAGCTATGAAAAAGGCACCTTCAGGTGCCTTGATGCTGATAACAAACCTCATGTTCGCACAGAAATAGAGGATGTCACCCAATAAAAAACCAGGAAAATCAATTCATTGATTTTCGGCTGCTAACTAAAAAGAAGGGAAAAACCACGCTTTTCCCTTCTGTTTCATCAATCTAAAGGCACCCGCAGGTGCCTTGGTTTACTGGAGTGAAACGCTGAGCCCTGTTAACCCCGAGCCAGGCGTTTTTTCCCGGTGACCTGCCAGCCAACCGCCAGTACCACAAACCACAGTGGCGTAACCATTAATGCATGGCGGGTATCTGCCTGAAGTGTCAAAAGCCCCAGCACAAAAACAAAAAACGCCAGGCAGACCCAGCACATCACAATACCCAGAGGCATCTTATACTGCGACTTCGCATGCAGTTCCGGGCGCTTTTTACGGTACACCAGGTAAGAACACAAAATGATGCTCCAGACAAACATAAACAAGATGGCAGAAACCGTCGTCACCATCGTGAATACTGTCATTACATCCGGGATCAGGTAAATCAGCACAACACCTGCTAATAAGCACAGGCAGGAAAACAGTAATCCTGAAGCCGGAACAGCACGACGTGACAGACGCGCGAAACGGGCAGGAGCTACACCGTCTTGCGCCAGGCCATATAACATGCGGCTGGTTGAGAATACACCACTGTTGGCGGAAGACGCTGCCGATGTCAGGACCACAAAGTTGATCAGGCTGGCAGCGGCAGGCAACCCGACCAGCATAAACAGCTCAACAAACGGGCTTTTTGACGGCACAACCGCGTTCCATGGGGTCACTGACATAATCATTATCAGGGCGAAAACATAGAACATGATTATCCGCAGAGGAATGGAATTGATGGCCCGAGGCAGGGATTTCTCCGGATTGTGAGTTTCTGCTGCAGTGGTTCCCACCAGTTCAATCCCTACAAAGGCGAACACGGCTATTTGGAACCCGGCGAAGAAGCCACTCACTCCTTTAGGAAACCAGCCGCCATCAGCCCACAGGTGGCTGAATGAAGCCGTGACACCAGAAGGTGAGGTAAATCCCGTAAACACCATAACGGCCCCAACAATAATCAGGGCGACAATCGCAACGATTTTTATCATGGCGAACCAAAATTCCATTTCGCCAAACATTTTTACTGTTGCCAGGTTCAGGGACAGTAGCACGATGACAACCGCCAGCGATGCCACCCACTCCGATAACCCAGGGAACCAGAATTGCGCATATGCAGAAATGGCAACTACATCGGCAATACCGGTTACCACCCAGCAAAACCAGTAGGTCCAGCCGGTAAAATACCCCGCCCAGGGGCCTAATAAATCTGCTGCAAAATCACTAAACGACTTGTATTCGAGATTCGACAACAACAATTCGCCCATTGCCCGCATCACGAAGAACAACATAAAGCCGATAACCATATACACAAATATAATGGATGGCCCGGCGAGGCTTATCGTTTTGCCCGACCCCATAAATAAGCCGGTGCCAATAGCACCACCAATGGCAATTAATTGAATGTGTCGGTTTGAGAGATGTCGCTGAAGGGTTTGTTCCTGCGGTGTTTCCACCGTTTCGGCCACCTTGACCTGGTCTACCATAGTATTTTCCTGTCTGTCATTTCAGGCTCTGCGGCCTGTCAGTAATTGCTTAATCAATAACAACACGTGTACCCCGGTGGATTCATTGCCGGGGGGATAACCTGAGAAGTTAACGGATAGGTTAAATATTTGTTATTAGAGTGTGGTTTATATTTATTGATACGCGGAGCGCCTCACAAAAATACGCGCAATAGCGTTTTTTGCAAGATAAAATCGCGGCAAATAGCAGGAAGATGAAAGAACCCCGCCGTAGCGGGGTTGGATAAGCAAATTACAGGATTTCCAGTAATTCGACTTCGAAAACCAGGGTGCTGAATGGCGGAATAGACGCGCCTGCGCCACGCTCACCATAAGCCAGGTTATGAGGAATGGTCAGTTCCCATTTAGAGCCAACAGGCATCAGCGTCAGCGCTTCAATCCAGCCTGCAATTACGCCGCTTACCGGGAACTCAGCTGGTTCACCACGGGCAACAGAACTGTCAAATACAGTACCGTCAATCAGTTTACCGGTGTAATGAACACGCACCTGGTCTTTGCGGGAAGGGATCGGGCCTTCACCCTGAGTCAGAACACGGAACTGTAAGCCGGATTCAGTGCTGCTGACACCTTCACGGTTACGGTTTTCTTCCAGGTATTTTTGCCCTTCCGCCGCCATTTCCTGCTGATGTTCGCGGCGTACAGCTTCAGCACGCTCGTGGACTTCGCGCAGCGCACGGTGTACGACATCAACCGGTACAGAGGGTGCGTTGCCTTCCAGCGCATCACGCAGGCCAGCAAGTAACGCTTCAGGCAGTAAACCTTCCAGCCCGGAGTCTCGCAGTTGTTGACCAACCTGCAGACCAATACCGTAACTTGCCTGTGCTTCAACACTGTCAAAAGAAGGGGTCGTCATGAATTTTCCTTTACTGATGGTTTGTTCATCTTCATCGATTTCTGGCGAACCCGCCAGACGCTTCGGCAGCATAACAGCCAGAGCGCATGAGGTAAAAGGGAACCAGGAAAATGTCTGCAATGAACCTCAATAATCACCCAATGCGATAATTATCATGAATGCGTACTATTCCACTCGCATCAAACAGTTAGCAAACTATACTCTTAGGAAGTATTCAGCGATTGTCTGAAAAGAATTTCGGCGGATAATATCAGGCTGACAGTGGATGGATACTTTTATTCATAAGACTGAATAATGGATAGTAAGGCCACCACACCGTATCCATTAACAATGGACCAGGAGGCGACATGCCCGGCCAGTTTGCATTAAAAGCCATGATTCACCGGGTCTGGCATGCTCCAGATGATTTCCGGTTAATGGACCCCCTACCCGCTTTGCACCGCCGGGGGATCATTATCGGTATAGCTTTGGTTGTTGTTGGGGTGTTGTTGCCTGCGGATAATCCCCCTGTTGCCCCCGTCTCCAGGGAAACTCCACTGAGTCTTCCCGGCATGGCACCAGCAACACCAGGCGGACAAAACACAAATTCTGCCTTCAACCAGCCAGTAGTCACTACACCACCGCGTTACAATGAACCACAACCGGCGCAAACAGAGCCTGTATTGCGCTCACCAGAAGAGAGCATTCAGCCAGATAACGAATCAGAGTCGTCCGGGAGTAGTACCGCCGGGCGGACATCTCATGAAAGAAGCAGCACAGCCAGTAACGCCACCAGCACTACCGGGCAAGCACAATGGCACACCTGGCGTGTCGAACCGGGGAAAACATTGGCGCAACTGTTCCGCGACCATAACCTGCCCCCCACGGATGTGTATGCGATGGCGAATGTCGAAGGGCCGGATAAACCCCTAAGTTCACTGCAAAGCGGCCAGCAAGTGCAGGTTAGAGTGAATGGTAATGGGGTTGTCACCGGGTTGATTGTCAATGATAACGATAACCGCCAGGTGCTTTTTACTCGCGAGAGTAATGGTAATTTTATTCGGGCACGTTAACCCAGACAGGGGAACCATACCGTGAGATGAGTAATAAAGGTGTGGTTAAAATGGGCAGAAATTACAGGCAAGAATTACAAAGCAAAACGCCGGCATAAGCCGGCGTTTTAGCATACATCAGCGTAAATTACGCTTCAGCAACGATGTTTACATTCAGTTGTGCAAACACTTCGCTGTGTACCTGGAAGTGAACTTCATGGTCACCAGTGGTACGCAGAACGCCGTTCGGCAGGCGAACTTCGCTTTTCGCAACTTCAACGCCAGCTGCAGTTACAGCGTCAGCGATGTCACGAGTACCGATGGAACCAAACAGTTTACCTTCGTCACCCGCTTTAGAAGCGATGGTAACTACGCCCAGTGCATTGATTTTCTCTGCACGAGCTTCAGCGGCAGCCAGCGTTTCAGCCAGTTTCGCTTCCAGTTCAGCACGACGAGCTTCGAAAAACTCGATGTTTTTCTTGGTTGCCGGAACAGCTTTACCAGCCGGTACCAGGAAGTTACGTGCGTAACCAGCTTTAACGTTAACCTGATCACCCAGGCTACCCAGGTTTGCTACTTTATCAAGCAGAATAACTTGCATTACCTTATCCTCTCAAAGTCGTATTGGTTGACCGTGGCCGATTACTGATGACGATCAGTGTACGGCAGCAGAGACAGGTAGCGCGCGCGCTTGATAGCACGGGCCAGCTGACGCTGGTATTTTGCACGAGTACCGGTGATACGGCTCGGGACAATTTTACCGCTTTCGGTGATGTAGTTTTTCAGCGTAGCGATATCTTTATAGTCGATCTCTTGAACGCCTTCCGCGGTGAAACGGCAGAACTTGCGACGACGGAAATAACGTGCCATTTGGCTAGTCTCCAGAATCTATCAATTCAATCTGCTCGGCATGCAGAACCACTTTGCTCAGACCATTTCGCGCCTGATGGCAGCTAATAAAGCCCTGAACGGTAAGTTGCGTGCCGACCGTTATACTGTGAGTAATGGCCTGATGAGCCTGCCCGCTAACAATAACTGGCATTCTGCACCACGCCTGCCGGTTAAAACCAGCTTCCTCCTGCACTGAACGATGCTCAAGCACGAACTGGCAGTGAGGAATTCCTGATGGGCTGACCTTTCTGAGGGGCGCCCTGCACACGGTGCCGGACAACGTCAGGCGGTTAGCCATCAGCGATTACTCTTCAGAATCCCCAGCAGCATTCTCTGTGGTTTCGTTAGCGAAATCATCGCGACGTTCACGACGTTCGTCTTTCGCTTTAACCATCGGAGAAGCTTCAGTTACAGCGTGTTTAGTACGCATAACCATGCTACGGATAACGGCATCGTTGAAGCGGAAGTTAGTTTCCAGCTCATCGATAACTTCCTGCGGCGCTTCAACGTTCATCAGAACGTAGTGTGCTTTGTGCAGTTTGTTGATCGGGTAAGCCAGCTGACGGCGGCCCCAGTCTTCCAGACGGTGGATCGTGCCTTCTGCACCAGTGATAGCACCAGTGTAACGCTCGATCATGCCCGGAACCTGTTCGCTCTGGTCAGGATGGACCATAAAAACGATTTCGTAATGACGCATCGAATTGCTCCTTACGGATTATTCAGCCTCCTGTCAGGGTCAGCCGTAGCCCATGGAAGCAAGGAACGTGTGTTAAGACGGCTGAAAAATGACGCGTCATTCTATGGAAGTTGGGCGCTAATAACAAGCGTAATGCAGAAATAAATCACTGGGGAAACGCACACAGCGCCAAAACACCATTACCGTGCGAACTAAAGTTACTGGCAGAGGATGGCTGAAATTTTTTGAATACGTCTATCAGAAATGTTCACTTTCTGTACAGAGTGCAGACAGTACAATAGGTTATAGAGAACGACCACCAGAAGAAAGGAGAGCCACTTTGCTATAAAAAGGCCACTGAGGAGCCAACGATGAGAACCAAACTGATAGCCCTGATAACGGGCATGTTGTTATCACTCCCGGCTGTTGCAGCCATCAACACCCAACCCAACCCCAGCCATGATATGGATGACGTGATGAGTACAGGTGTGCTTTATATTAACCACCATGGTGAAACTGCTCCCCAGCTTGCACAGGGGCCGCAAACAACCACCTCTCCCGCTGAGCCAGGCGTTACCCACCCACGGCGATAAGCCGCATTAAAGTGACTGGCGGAAAAATTCGCAGGTTGAATCTAAAGCAAATGGTGTAATTCGGTGCTTTACACCGGACTCCCAGTAGCAAGCCACATGCTTATCCAGGTGCTGTTGTTGCAGTAACTGCCACAAACGTTTTGATTCTGCGGCGGGTACCAGGTCATCATCTTCACCGTGCCAGAGCATTAATGGACGGCTGGCAAGCATTGCCAGGCACTGTGTGGCTTCATAGTTTGCCAACGGGGCCAGAACAGCATCATGTTGTGCCGGAGGCGGAAATAGTGATTGAGAAAGTGTGTGATAAAACCCCGACCCCATGAGACTTGCAGTACAGCGCACTTCAGGGTAATGCCCAGCCACACCTAATGCAGTCATTGCGCCCATGGATGCTCCCGCTACCCCCAGCCGCCCTTCAGCCACCCACCCTTTGGCTTCGATGGCATCACGCAATAATGGGTATTCCTGGATGTTCCCATAAAGAATTTGCCAGAAACGCTGCAAACGCCCAGCGTCATCACCATGAAAGCGTGCGCCGTGTTCCGGTGCATCTGGCATAACTACCCGAAAACCGGCCTGCGCAAGTGCTACAGCAAAGTAGCTATACACTAATTTCGAGGATGTATAACCATGCCAGAAAATAATCGTTGGTAAGGGCTTGAGGCGTTTTCCGGACGGAGCCGCATGCAAGACTTCAAAACCGGCCAGATTCGTGGTTTCTATTTCAGTCATTTAACATTCGCGTTTTGTGTGGATGTCGCTCTATTCTATACCTTTATAGATACAGGCAGGGTAGCGCCGTGCCTTTGTGACCCAAAAATTCTAAATTTCAGTGTGAGACACGGATTACGCTTTTTAGTGATATATCCTGAGAATTCGCGTTATACGTAGCAGAAAATGAATTTTTGACTTACCAGATTTACCTCAATAACTAAAATCAACTTGTCAGGAAAATAGAATGTCTATGCGTCGTTTTCTTCCACTTTGTTTATGCCTGGTACTGTCAGGTTGTAGTACCAACTGGACAACTCCCCGTCCGGCACCTGCTGTGGCTGCCTGGCCGCAGGAAATTCAGCGTAACCAGACTGAAGGGCTGGTAAGAATGGGGATGATCAGCGTCACGACACGTGGTGGCCCGGCAGATGCAGAAGAGGCGATCAAAAAACGCGCAACCAAGGAACAGGCTGATTATTATCTCATTTTGTTTATTAACGATAATATGATTCCGGGCATACGCCGTGCTAACGCAATTCTTTACCGTAAGGCCTGAAGCCAGGTTTTAACGACTTTACATTGGATTGCACGACTTTATTTTCCGCCAGGCACAATACAGCATGTCGCAAAGGATGTTGCATGCTGAATAACAAGGAAATGACCTGTAGCTTTTTTCAGATCATCGATATGGAGCGGGCAATTATGAAGCGATCACTGGCATTAACCTCTCTACTGTTGTCCGCAGGACTGGTCAGTACCAGTGCAAGGTCAGCTGAGGATGTGCATGCTGACCGGGTGACGGCATTCAATGAAATGGGCATTCTGTCGTTTAAAGACGTCACTGGCAGCCCTCAGGATATCGAGCGGCTGGTTGCATTAAGTGCGGATGAACAGGGTGCTTCCATCTACCGTATTGTGAATATGGAAGAAACGCCTCGTAAAGATACCTGGCACGTGGAAGCCATTATCTACTCGTAACGCTCTATCTAACCTGTACTGCCTTCTTTCCTGTTAAGCCACCTGCGGGTGGCTTATTTCGTCTGGTATCAACCAAAAGGCCAGAGTGTTTTATTTCTGCTCTGCAACAAGCACACCAGACAGCAATTGATTTTCTGATTTATCTCAAACGCCGTAATAATGCTCATTAGATTAATAGCAACAGCATTAATTTATTAATTCTGCTTGCTGAGCGCTAATTTCTTTAATTTTCAAATGACAATGATCTAAATCAATCTTCCATGAAATATATTATTACACTTTTTGTATAAATATTATCCAACCCACTGCCGTTATTGATGACAAAACACAAGATACGGCAGAGATATTATGACTTCTTTTAGATACTGGGGATTAGGCGCACGCCTGTCAGTGATGACAGCCGGTAGCGTCGCGGTGCTCTTTTTTGTTTTCACCGTATTTCTTGGACGCCAGGCCAGCCAGCAACTAGAGCAACAGGCCTTACAGGACATGAAAGCGCAAGTCACCGGTATTTATGATACCGCGCAGATGTTTAACAGTAGCCTTAACAGTGAAGTTGCCAGCTTCACTCATCTGTTTGCCAGTTTTCTGCCACAACCACTCACTGTTGACCCGCAACAAACCGTCGAGATAAGTGGGCACAAAGTGCCACTTCTGAAAGGTGGTAACACGCCGCTGCATGAGAATAATCAGTTTTCCGATGACTTTCTGGCGCGCAGTGGGGCGATATCCACATTATTTGTTCGCTCGGGCGATGACTTTGTGCGGGTGGCAACCTCTTTGCGTAAAGAAGACGGCTCCCGGGCAATGGGCACACTGCTTGACCGCAATAGCCCATCCTGGGCCAGGGTCAGTAAAGGGGAAGTGTATCGTGGCCTGGCGCTATTGTTTGGTAAGCGCTATATCACCCAGTATCAACCCGTAAAAGATGCCAGCGGGCAGACGATTGCTGTGTTGTTTGTTGGCGTCGATATCAGTGATGACTGGCAGTTGATGCGGAAAAAAGTGATTTCTCGCCATATTGGGAAAAGTGGCCAGTTCTATGTTCTGAGCAACGCTCCGGGGAAAACCTGGGGGCAGTATTTATTTGATGCGAAACGGGAAGGGAAAACACCTGACTGGCCAGAAAATATCAGTAAAGCGGTGTTAAACCAGCCTTCTGGTTCAGCCTCCTGGCAATCACCAGAGAATGGGGATACTGCTCTGGTCTGGACCACTCTGCCTGACTGGAAATGGGTGATTGTGTCTGAGGTCAATAAAGACCAGCTACTGAGCGATATTACCCGTATGCGTGATAGCTTCCTGGTGGCTGGCGCGGTGCTGGTTGTGCTCTTTGCATTGTTCTTTATTTGGTTGATCCGCCGTTTGGTCAGCCAGCCTTTACAACAGGTTATTGGTTTGGCACACCTGTACGCCGGTGGTGACCTGCGCCAGTCTATTCACACACAACGCCATGATGAAATCGGGCAGTTGATACAAGGAATCAATGGCATTGGCGATGGCCTGAATACCATCGTTCAGCAGGTACGCCAGACGGCCGAAGAAATCAGCCACAGTACAGACACCCTGGCGACTGACAGTGATGAAATTGGCGAGCAAATTACCAAACAGGCCAGTAGTGTTGAAGAGACATCGGCCAGTATGGGGCAACTTGCCACCACTGTTGCGCAAAACGCCGATAATATGGGCGCTGCACAAGGGTTAGTCGAGGAGACAACCCAGGCTGTTCACAGTGGCGGTGTAACAGTGAAACACGCTGTCTCCACCATGGATGCCATTCGTGAAGCATCACAGCGCATTGCGGATATTACCCATGTTATTGAGTCGATTGCTTTTCAAACCAATATTCTGGCGCTGAATGCGGCGGTGGAAGCGGCCCGTGCAGGTGAACACGGCAAAGGTTTTGCGGTGGTCGCTCAGGAAGTCCGGGCACTGGCGGCACGCAGCGCGAATGCGGTGAAAGAAATTGATCAATTAATCGCAGATACACTCAAGAAAGTGAGCGAAGGCCATGTATTATCACAGCAAACCAGCCAGTCGATGCAGGACATTACCGGGCATATCGAACACATTAACCAGCTGATTACCACAATCAGTACAGCCTCGCAGGAGCAGTCTGCTGGTATCGGCCAGGTTAATATAGCAATGACACAAATTGGCGAGTCTACACACATTAACGCCCGGCGGATTGCTCGTACTGAGGAAGTGGCCCACAGCCTGAGGAGCCAGGGCCATCACCTGGCGGGATTAGTGAAACTGTTCCATGTAAAAGACAGCCATCAACCTGCACCACCGGTTGCTCTGAGCAGAATATCGGAGAGTACCGGCTCGTCAATTACGTGATCACCACGGGAGTCCAGCGCCATCTGACACCAGGTTTCCGCAATGCGTGGGGGCAGGTGGCGCAACATTTCAGCTCCGGTGGCAAGGTGTACTAACTGGCCAGTAATTTGACGGCTTAAGGCTTCATCAGGCTTACGCAACCGCGCCTGTAGTTGCCGCCAGGTACGGTCAAAATGACGGCTCTGCCCTTTTACATCGGCAAAGTTCGCCTGCAGTAACCCCACAACTCCCGGTTGTTTTTGTAAAACCCGCAGTACATCAAGGCACATAATATTCCCGGATCCTTCCCAAATACTGTTCACTGGCATTTCCCGGTACAAACGAGGCAACTCACTCTCTTCGCAATAGCCAATACCCCCCAGGACTTCCATGGCTTCAGCCACAAAAGGAATACCTGATTTGCAAATATGAAACTTCGCCGCCGGGGTGAATAGCCGAGACCATAGCTGTTGATTGGCGTCGTCCCGCTGGCCCAACGCCCCCGCCAGGCGGAATAGAAAGGCAGTCTGCCCTTCGAGTTGCAACGCCATACGCCCGAGCACCTGGCGCATTAACGGCTGATCAACCAGATGCTTACCAAATGCCTGGCGTTGATGTGCATGGTATAGCGCAACGGCAAATGCCCTGCGCATCAGGCCATGGCTGCCCAGCGCACAATCAAAACGCGTCATCGCCCCCATACGCAAAATCTGGCGAACACCCTCTCCTTCCTCACCAATCAGCCAGCCATGGGCATCGAACAGTTCGGCTTCACTACTGGCATTAGAACGATTGCCAAGCTTATCTTTGAGGCGCGCCAGGCTAATGGCATTACGTTCACCATCGGGCAGTAAACGGGGTACAAAGAAACAAGACAACCCGCCACGCGCCTGGGCCAGCACCAGGTGTGCATCACTTTGTGGGACGGAGAAAAACCATTTATGCCCCACCAGGCGGTAAGGCATGCCACAACCGGGAACTGTCTCTGGATCTGCTCTGGTGGTGTTACTCATCACATCAGATCCTCCCTGCTTTTCTGTCATACCCATACCAATCAGCAGACCTTTTTTCTGTGTCGCGGGTAACTGATGGGCATCGTAGCGATCACTGAGCAATGACGGCAGCCAATTGCGAAATTCGGCGGGCAGCGCTTGTTGTAATAATGGCGTTGCGGCAAAGGTCATGGTTACCGGACACAATGTTCCCGCCTCAACTTGAGCATGCAGAATAAAACGGGCAGCACGCGCAACAAAAGCGCCAGCCTGAGCATCTTTCAACCAGGGAAGGTTGTGTACCCGGTTAGCAAACAAGCCCTGCATCAATAGATGCCAGGAAGGGTGAAAGCGCACTTCGTCAATGCGTTCGCCGCGTGGGTCATAACGGAGTAGTTCTGGTGGGTTGGCATTGGCAAGCCGTCCCAGTTCAAGTGATTCAGCAGAACCCAGTTGTTGCCCGATACTGGCAAGCAACTCGCAGTCCCAGCCAGCTCCTTCGCGAATAACGGCGTCACGCAATGCACTATCAGAGAGGAATAGATTACTGTTAATCAGTGGTGTGGGTTGATTAAAGACGGTATGAGTTTGCCAGCGCATGGTTTGTCTCCCTTTATGCCATTACATAAAGTATGGACTGCGCTGGCGGTTTATCACCGGGCAGAGTCACAAAGCGTGCGCCCTGACCGGATTCCGTTATTTGCTGCGCTGGCGCACCGCTTCAAACAGGCACACACCTGTCGCCACAGACACGTTCAGGGAAGAAACGGTGCCTGCCATAGGGATGCTAATAAGCTCATCACAATGTTCACGGGTAAGACGGCGCATGCCTTCCCCTTCTGCGCCCATGACCAACGCCATCGGGCCGGTCATTTTGCTTTGATACAGTGTGTGGTCTGCTTCACCCGCCGTACCCACTATCCAGACATTTTCGTCTTTCAGTAAGCGCAGGGTGCGGGCAAGGTTAGTGACCCGAATCAGCGGCACACTTTCTGCAGCACCGCAGGCCACTTTTTTGGCCGTCGCGTTAAGTTGTGCAGAACGGTCTTTCGGCACAATGACAGCATGAACCCCGGCAGCATCGGCACTACGCAGGCAGGCTCCAAGGTTATGGGGATCTGTGACACCATCCAGTACCAGTATGAACGGTTGTTCGTACTGAGCGATAAGGTCGGGCAGATCATTTTCCTGGTACTGTCTGCCAGGCTTAACGCGCGCAATGATCCCCTGATGGACAGCGCCTTCGGATTTATCATCCAGCCACTGGCGGTTTGCCATTTGGATAACGATCCCCAATGATTCAAGGGAATGAATCAGAGGCAACAGACGCTTGTCTTCGCGGCCTTTCAGGATAAACACTTCCTGAAAGCGCTCCGGTGCTCTGTCCAGTAAGGCCTGCACGGCATGAATGCCGTAAATCATTTCACTCATACTTAGCTTTTCACTCATCAAATAGAAAACTATAATGCGCCTATTGTATGCTATGTGGGTGCATTAATCATGAAACGTTTGTTAGTGAGTTATATCAGGTGGAGTACAAAGGAACAGGGCGCTGGTGATAGCCTTAACAGACAGCAATCACTTATTGATAGCTACTACTCCAAACACCAAGACATTTTCTACATGTCTCAGGAACATAGATACATTGATGAAGGTCGTTCTGGCTTCAAACAGGCAAATAAAGACGCCTCAGCAGACTACACACGCCTCCTGAATAACATTGCTTCTGGCTCAATTCCAAAAGGTTCACTTCTAATATGCGAGAATTTGGACAGGATTAGTCGCGCAGACATTGATACGGCAATAGATGATGTTAAGTCCCTCATACGCTCAGGGGTTGATGTCCTCACCCTATCAGACAATGAACTCTATGACTCAAAAAGCTTACGTGACCCAATCAAGCTAATCAAACAGATACTCATCAGTGAACGCGCTCACAGTGAGAGCCTGTTAAAACAAGAACGTATATCAGCAGCATGGAAAGCAAAGCATGAAAAAGCCATAAGTGAAGGTGTGATTCTCACCAAGGCCACCCCAGGCTGGATATCCTCAGATAAAGCTACAAATACATTTTCACTACTCCCTGAAAAAGCAGAGATAGTGCGTGATATATTTAATATGCGTCTCTCAGGTGTTTCTATGTTCAGTATTGCTAAAAAGCTTAATGAGCAGAACACACCACCAATTAATGACAGACAGGCGCGTATCAGCAAAACCTTTAAACCCGGTAATGGCAACTGGTCAGGTGTTTCTGTAAAGCATGTACTTACATCAAGGAGTGTGCTTGGTCACCTACCAGCCACCAACAAGAGGCCTGAAATACTTAATTACTACCCACCAGTGATTGACCTGCAAACATTCAACGCTGTACAGACACTTATCAGTGAAGGTGGTAAAGGCCGCTCACCCGAAAATAGAGACTGGATTCACACAAATATCTTTAAAGGATTACTCACCTGTGCATGTGGGCTATCTCTCAAGGTGACTGGAATCAGGGGTAACTACCAGGGAATCTATAGGTGTCATGGTGCTGTAGATGGACGGTGCAATCATGGCACAGTCTCAAGGAAGCTACTGGACACAGCACTGTGCTCAAGACTCCTGAGCCAGCTCACACGGCTTTATAACGATTCAGATGATAAACAGCTAATCAATAGCCTTGAATCCTCTCTGGAGGCTGTAGAGAGAGAATTAACAATACTCACTGAGACATTATTACAGCTACCCAATATCACACAAATCAGGGATAAGCTGGCAGAGAAGCAGACAGAGAAAAATAAACTCAAACAGAGCCTTGATGAAATAAAGGCTAGATTATCAACAGTGACCCCAGAGAATATGAGCCTCTCCTCACTAAACCTTGAAACAGTTGAGGGTAGAACAGAAGCACACATTATTATCAAAAGGCTTATCAAACAAATCACTGTTAGTGGGAAGGCTAAGACAGTAGATGTGCTTCTGCATAATGGGAATGAAATAACAGGCTTTCAGCTTGATGGAAACAGTGACCAGACATTCACACTTAAACGTGTATCAGACACAGATGAACTGAATATGATTACAGGTGATTACTCACCCTTAGTGATTCAAGGTAACGACCCTGAACAGCTAGAGTCACTCCCATAGCCAACAGGAAGCCACCAGAGCCTTTATAAACACATCACCTATACAATCACCTTACTCACAACCAAAATGGCTTAGAATGCGTTACATGAGCTTCTAGGTCAATATGTCATTTATCACATAAGCAGTGATTCTTTATAACTAAACAGTCTTATAGCAATGCTTGACAATTCTTGACAACATGAGACCCTAAATCTTAACAGACTTCTAAACATTATCTTCTCTCACTAAAGGGAAGTCTTAACATTTATTCTTAACAGATATCTGTACAGAGCAGCCCTACACCCATCACAGTGACCTCTCTTAACAAACCACCAAACACTCTCAACAACCACCCTATATCTATCTCCGCAGATATCTATCCCCTCCTCTAAACATTCCTCTACACATCAACAACTTACCATCACTTTTCCTCTCCAAAGTGTAACCATTTTTTGGTAATTACCCTTAAAATCCAATACTCCCAGTTATCTGGATAGCCTTATGCGGATATCTCTAAACAGTGTAACTAACAGACCTTTTTTGAGCTTCTCGAAGCGAAACTCCTTAACATTGGACAAAGCCTCTTTCATGGCACGAAGAGGCGAAAGGTATACATAACCATCAACATTACTTTAACATTCTACTAACAAATTATTGACAACTTTATAAAAACATGTATACTGTACTTATAGGGTTAAACCTGACAGTTATTTGAGAAGTCTCTCTAATGGTTCCATTCATAGCCAAGCTCAAGAGACCTTCAAAAATCCTTATGGGGATAAGGTGAGCAAACCTACTTCATTAGTAGGCTTCTCAGATAACTGTCAAGCCCATCTCTCAGAAACATCACCCCAACTCTTTAAGCTTCATGAGCTTCTTAGTGAATCCCCACGAAGCGAAACTCTTTAATCCATATCTCACAGCATATCTCCCCAATATCTGTTAGATTCTGAACGAGCTAATTTTATGAATGAAAAACAATACTGATAAACACGTACATGTTTGCCCTGTCTGTGGCAAAGTTATTACTGGTAGAGCTAAAACTTGTTCACAGGTATGCAGAAACAAACTCTCAAAACTCAATAAAGCAGCAACAGTAGACATCTCCACATTTAAATGCACAGGCTTCTATCGTTTCATTCGTGATAACGTTAAACGTGCTGGTACACTGGCTATCCTTCACGATGTCGACCTCCTTGAGTTGAACAGTTTCTATAACACATGGCGTAAAATGAATTTCTCATGTAATGAACCACTTGAAATCTCTCATTACATCCCAGCATCACAACACGGTTCATTACACCCTCATAACTTAGGCATATGGCCTAAACGCCTCAACCAGCAATTTAGTGATAAAACACTCTCAGGTTTAGGTGTGAAAGTATCAGATAGAACTTGGAACAGTTCGCGCTATGACCTGAGTGACAGGAAATTCGATGATGTCTTCACAGCACTGTTTAAAACACAGATTAAGAAGCTTATCAGTTCAGGTGACCTGGCATTACCAGTTCGCTATAACAAATGGCTCATGCTCAAGAAGAAAGGTTACAAATCAGCTTACAGCTCATGTGACCGCATGAAGCTAGAAGGTTTCAATGAAATCTTGGCTAAACACGGTATAGCACCTCTTAAACCATTCACTGGTAGCTTCCACACCCTGACTGTTGAACAGGTCTTGGAACATGAATTACAGCGTCAGGTGAGCTTAAATCACACCCCACTGGATATCCTTGAAGAGATTGAATACGGTGAAGAGTTCACCAATATTTCTTATGGACAAATCCCAGATGCTTTACGCAGCTATGGAGGTGACACTGAAGAATTGCTATGCGCTCTGGTCACCCATGATATCAAAAAGGCCTATAACATTTACTTGATGATTCTCGAAAATAAATATGACCCAGAAACTATCTACTGGATTCAAAATCGTGACGAATACCTGAGCATTGACTACACCCAGTTTGACCTTCCACTCTAAATTATAACTAAAAGAGAAACACACAATAATGAACATCACCATCCCAGATAACATCACCACATTCGTTAACCATGTGACCACTGGCATGAACCCTGCACAGGCTGCTAAAGCCTGTCATCTCACCCCTACTGAACAGATAGCCATTCGTAAATGTCTTGGCTTACCTATTCAGAGGCACCCTCAGAACGTGATTAATGAGGTTGTAAGACTACTTAAAAGCGGCTGTAAAATGACATATATAGCGAAGAAACTAAACATCTCATATCGCCAAGTTGTCCATATTAACAACTACTACGTGAAGGGTAAAACTCAGGCGTGACAAGGGTTTGCAGCCTGTTTACCAGTGATTTTTAGCTATTTGTCAGAATCACCCTCAAAATACCCCTAAAATGGCTGTATAAAAACAGGCTCAAGCCTACTCTCCCAAGGGTTTGCAGAGTATCTGAAGAATCTGTATAGACCCTTGTTATAACGCTAAGATTACTCACATCCACATTTTAATAACAAATATTTATATACCCTACATTTCAAAGGTTTACCAATGAGAGTACGATTAACACCTGAGCAACAGGCGCAGAATTTCATGATGGCAGTTCTGTTAAGACAAACTCACCGTTTAAAAACTGTATTCAAACTCGATGAGAAAGAGATTGAACAACTCTATAGTCTCAGTAACTCAAAATGGGCAGCACAGAGATTAGTGATGGGCACGAAACAGCCCAAGGTTGAGAAATCACCAAAAGCTACAGTGACCAAACCTTTACAGCAACCTGTCACAGCATCATTCACCCCTACAGCTAAACTGAAATCTGTATAGAACCCTTAACCCACCATGTGTGGGTTTTTCTTTACCTTGAGCTTCTTAGCGAAACTCTATGTGATTCCTCAAACATCCCCTATATCTATCTCCGCAGATTACTTATAAAATACCTCTACAACCCTTGTCATTACTGGGTTCGTCACTTTCAAAGTGTAACCATTTTCTGCAAAATACCCTCTGTAAATACCTCTTTATAGAATCTGCGGATATGTCGTTAACAGTTTCACCCTTAACATTGGACAAGCCTCTTTCATGGCACGAAGAGGCGAGAGTTAAACATAAGTTTCACATGACCCTATACCTGTCTTAAAAGGACTTCCTTTTGAGACACTGAAAACTCCCCTCAAAATCCTGTAAAATACTATCTCAAAAGGTTGCTTTTAAGTTTTGAGACACTCATAATATTGAGACTATCTTTTGAGACAGGAAACTGAACATATGAGCATCATTGCTTACACACGAGTGTCTACCAGTGACCAAACTGTAGAGAACCAGAAACAGTCAATCACAGAAGCAGGGTACACAGTCTCTAAATACTTCACAGATGAAGCTGTCAGTGGCTCTGTACAGTCATCTGAGCGTACAGGCTTTAAAGCTATGCTCAACTATGTACGTGAAGGTGACACATTGATTGTGACCGCTATAGACCGTCTTGGACGTAACACAATAGATGTACTCTCAACAGTAGAACTCTTACAGTCTAAAGGTGTGAAGGTTATTAGTTTACGTGAAGGATTTGACTTATCTACACCAGTCGGTAAAGCAATGCTCACAATGATGGCTGGCTTAGCATCCCTCGAAAAAGACCTTATAGCAGAGCGTAGAACGGCTGGTATAAAACGTGCTCAGTCCGAAGGTGTACACTGTGGCAGGCCAATCAAAGCTACATCTGAGCAGGTACATGAACTCATTGCTCGAGGTTTATCACCAAAGGCTATCATGAATGAACTCAATATCTCTAAAGCAACCTACTATCGCCTTGTGTAATGCAGGGCTTATCACGCAATGTATTGATTTATCATCATATTTTAGGATTTTGCTTAGCAATAGTTATGCCAACTCTCAGCCCCTTAAGCACATATCCATTGAATATACTATTCACAGTCTGACCAACTTTTCACAGTATCACCTACAGATATTTCTACACCACCAGCAACTTGTGACCAGCGAAGCGCTATGTTTTTTATGAGAAAAATTGTAAAAATAAAGTTAATGAAATGTTAAAACAGTGTAACAAATATCTTGACAAATAACACAAAAGTTGTTAATATTAATACATGAAGAAAAAGAAAGGTTACTTCTTCCTTCAGTCTCTAAGAATAATAAATCACACATAGTTAGTCTTTGGGGCTGTACAGTTCTTTATGATTTTCCTGTCTGTATAGCTTCCCTTTTTTAAAATATGGTTTACCGAAAATATCTCCTTGCTTCTCTCTGTGGCAACAAATCCTACTATCTCCGTAGGTGAGAATATCCCCCAACATTGGTATGCACAGTCCACGTTCTCACTGTGACATATGGTATTACTCTGTTGGTTCTGGAGATATTCTCGGTAAGTCATCTCATCATGCGAACTCTCGAAAGAGAAAATAAATAAGGGCTGAAATATGCCCTTCCTACATATATTCAAGAGATACCTTAATGACTATTGATATTCAATCTCTTGTCTCAACAAGTCTACAGTCTCAAAAAGAAGAGCAAGACTTACGCGATAAGAATGTACAGCGTAGACAGTACAATCTAAAGCTTAAAGCTAAGATGGCCTCTTTACAGCAACAAGCCTCATACTATGAATCAGTGATTCGTGGAAAGCTTATGAATCAGCCATCCATATATGGCTCACAGATTGCTGAGGCTATCAATCAAATTGTGATTGAGATTTTAAAAGTAGAACAACCACAACTCATGAATAGTATCGAGCGTGTCAAACAGGAAATGTTAAATAATGGAAACTCGTAAAATATTAGCTGGTAGCTTTATTCTCAAAGAAGCCAGCACCCCAGACAGATGGTCACGTAAAAACATCCCAGCAGTGATTGGCGTTGAAGCAGGTGACCTCGTAAATAGTAATGGTGAAAAGACTGCCGTTATCGAAGATATTATTGGTATTGCTGTCGATTCAGTTGGTGATTCAGGCTTTACCAGTATGGGGCAAATTGAGAACACTGTTTTATACAGGAACGCAGAAGTGAAAGACCTCGTTGGTTATACAGACGATGAGATTGCAAAACTACAGAGCCTCACCATTGATGTAATCACTACATTAATTTAATCAAAAAATAAGCACACAGAGAAGAGAATAAATAATGTCAAACTCAAACATCCACGAATTACGCGGTTATAAGGCTGGATTTAAATCATTTGAATCTGGTGACCCGAAACCTAAAGACCCAGCCTCCTTATATAAACAGGCCACCGACCAGAAATCAAAAAAGGACTATACCGTCGGATTTAATGACGGGTGGTTCAACGCAGAACAGAAGAAGAAATCATCACGTAAGGTGGATAACACAGTGAGTTACTCCCACCAGCACCAGTCACCAGTGACCCTATCACAACGCCAGCAAGATGCATTGGGCAAGGCATTAGCAGAAGAAGCCAAACGCCTGGTTTCCATCAACTCACAGATGAGGGCTTTTTAATGAACTCACGTGACGAAATACAGGTATTTATCAACAGTGATGGTGACCTAACAGTCGATATTGCCCATGCAAGTCTGGAAGCAGTCTGGAAAGAGATGTATGACAACCCAAGCATCCTCATCGACAGAATAGGCCAGGTATTATGTGACCATAATTTATGTCCAGTTGAAGAAATCTTTGAATGTACAGCAATGATATTCAACCAAGCCAAAATGAGATACAGCGAAACTTTAATGGCAATGGCAAATGATACATTCATGATGAATACCCAGAACGTACAAGCCTCTATTTCCTTAAATTAGTAAAAATACCCCACAGAGAAGAAGAACATCTAATGAACAACGAATATATCCAATTATTTGAAGCAGCCCTCGACAATTACCCTCAAACCACCAGCCCAACAATTCAACAGCAACGTGTGGAAGAAGAGGGTTACCGTGTAATTAATCAAGCAATGCTTGACTTATCCAGCTTAAAAGAGCCTCTCCCAGTTTCTGAAATTACAATTGCAGAGAAAGCAAGAAACATTCTTGCTAATAATGCAACACGGATTGAAGGTGTACAGCTACTAGAATGCAGCAGGATTACACAAGCAGAGCATATTAACAATTTATCAGCATCTGGTGACCGAATCCTGGATATCAAATTTGTTGAGCAACTTAACCTTGGGATTAAAGTCCTTATTACCCATACCCAACTAACACATGTTGAGCTAATGGAAAAAGCCTCAGAAATTGCAGAGCGTGAACTTAATCGTGAATATCAACGTGACACTAATCACTACACAGCTCGTCTGGAACAGGTCAAAATGCTCAAGACTCATGTGATGAAGACTTACAATGCCCTCAAAGGTGGCTTTAAAGCTCAAATAGACGCTCTCATGAGTTAATCACCAAAATAAATAAACAATCAATAAGGCCTCCATCTGTGTATATATGTCACAGTGGGGGCTTTTTAGCATTAGGACTATGAATGGCTAACTACACGGTAGATAATTTTGTAATCGAGATGGGATTCTCCGAAAAGGTGATAAAACCTTTAGAATCCCTTGAGAAGAAAGTAGGCAGCATTGCCCAGAAAATGGAACTCTCTCTTAACAGAGTTTTCAACAGAATGTCTGGGGCAGAAAAGATGGCAAATATGTTTGCCAGAATTGAACGTAATGCTCAGAGTACAGCCACAAATATAAACAAGAGTCTCAACAAAGCATTCGACATAAAAACTAAGGCAAATGCTTTCCAGTCTCTTGAAGAACAAGCTGCACTGGCTGGTAAAAAGATTAATGACAGCCTCAAGATAAAGGGTTTTAGTAATATCCCAGTGACCACCAGCACTAAGCTGGGAAGACCTGCCTTAACAGATTCTGAGCGTATCACCAACCTCGCTATGAGAAGTAAGCAGAGTGCCCTCTATGGGAATATGCTCCTGAAGGCTCCAGATATTGCTAAGCAGTTTGAGTCTCGTCTTGCCAAACTTGTGATAAGCGCTGAGGGAAATTTCTCAACATTCCAAAAGGGGGTTAGGGCATTAAACTTTGAATTCAACCAGTTACAACGTTCTGCACGTATGGCTGAACAGGAATTGAGAAAAACTAAAGCCATTGAAACAGACTCTTCAAACTCTGGATTACTCAAGTTTGCAACTCTTATTACAGCAGCCTCTGTAGCAGTTGAACTCTTCAAATCATCCCTCCAAGAAGGTATGCGTAGACAGCAAGTTACCAATATGACCAGTGCAGCCTTTGGCTCTGATGCTCGTAATGTTCAGCAGGGCATCAAGGGTGTGAGTGACCAGCTAGGCATCAAATATGATGACGCAGCAGACTCAGCAGCAAGACTCCGTAACAGCTTCAGTACAAAGTTATTTTCAAATAAAGACATCATTGACTATTTACGTACCAGTACAGTCTTCGGTCACGTTGCCGGAGTTGATAACGCCCACCAGCAATTAGTTTCTAATGCATTAGAGCAGATTTCTGCTACTCCTAAAGGTATCAATGGCCAAGATTTCAACCAGTTACGTAATGATAGCCCGGCGATTCTCTCAGCAGCACGTAACATGCATGGGTTCACCAGTAATGAACAGCTCAAAGATTACTGGAAAAGTATGACAGGTGATGAAGTTGTTAAAGACCTCGTGAAAGGGATGGAGCAATTTAACCAGAAAACTCATGCACTTGAGAAAACGATTAACAGCACTCAGAGTGCTATCGGGAGACTGGAGAACAGTGTAACCAACTCCCAGAACTCGTTTTTCACAGGCTTCAATAATGGCCTAATCAAACTGGCTAACTCATTGGGAACATTCCTTGAGGCAAGCTCTCAGGATGGTGAAATTCTGGGTGCTGTCTTAGGTGATGTATTCTCACGCCTTTCTTCAGTAGTCGATGAAATCTCAACAGTTGTTCTAAACATCAATGGCGCACTGGGACTCATAGAAGTCTACTGGATTAAATTTTTCAATGACTTACCCAAACCAATGCAGGACAGCCTGAAACGTGTTTCAGATATCCTTGTGGGCTTTATAGAGACAATTACTGGTTTAGCAGCTCTTAATAAAATTAAGCAGTTCACTCTAGGTACTGCTAAAAAAGCTGGCTCATTACTTGGCAAGGGTGGGGCAGAAGTTGCTGAAGCAGGTGCAGAAACAGGTAAAGGCTTATCACGTTTCATTCCAGGAGCAGGCCAATTACTTGCCGGATGGGATGTGTGGAATAAGTGGAAAACTCTCAGTGATTCAATCACCAGTGGCACTAAAGGTTCTACATCAGTATGGGACGCTATCCAGAAACGTGCTCATGGCTGGGCTTCATACAAAGATGGTGATTCATTTGATGCTGGTACGAAGGGTATCCCTGATTGGTTGACCAGACAGATAACTATCCCCCCATTACAGGGCAATCTAAAGGTTGATGTTCAAGGGCACACCACCGTGGATATGAAACTCCCTGATGGTTCTATCCAACAGGTAGCTGTTCCCCTTATGAACCAAACTATGCAATTAGGTTTCGAAGATATGATTATGAATAACAGTAACTTAGGTCGTAGTTCATGGGAAAATGAATCCAACAATGCGGGTTGGTACCCATCGGAGAATAAATGAGCATCTTACAAGCTTCAAATAAAGACCATATTATGTTCCACAAAAAGGATGACCTATCGGTTGTCCTTTCACTCTCAGCTACAACTGATATGAAATACACCAGCAACATACAGGTGACCACTCAACCAGTACAGTCTGGACAAACAATAACTGATAATGTACAGGAAGTTCCTGAAACTATTGTGATTAATGGTGTAGTGGTGGTTGATTTCCTCAGTGCCTATAGCCTCGATGCAGTCTCAGCCACAGCAGTACAGGATTTCCTCGATACACTTCAAACATGGCGAAGCCAAAAACAAATTTTAACAGTGTTATGTGACGATGGAATCAGCCTCACTAACGCTGTCTGCACCAATTTTGAAGCTAACAAAGACGCCAGTATCTCTAATGGTTTAAGAGTATCACTCACATTCCAAAATGCTGATTTCGTTGTACAGATTGGTCAGACAACTGCAAGTATCAACTCTTCAGGCTCTGTAGCAACAACCCAAGACGGTGCAGTCACAACTCAAAAAGAAATTGGCACATCGACCACAAGCTCTACAGTCTCCGGTTCATGTGCATACTTCCAAGCCCTCAGTAACCTGAACTATGAAGGTCTCAGTCCCAGTGATGTTAGTAAAGCTCGGGAAGCTCTCGCAAGATGCCAACTTTCAGCCAATGTCTCAGGCGGGAAGATTCAGTACACATCATCATCAGAAACCATCGCAAGTTCCATCTATAGAAGTATGGGTGGAAATGTGAATAAAATCAGTAACTAATCAAATAGGTAACAATAATGTTCGAACATCTAAACATCTTTCTTCTAACCCATAATCCATTATTCCTTTGTCTGAGCTGTTTCTGTTTCGGTAACTTCACAGGGATGTATGTAAGCGAGCTTATTCGCAAAATCACCACCAGCAATAGGGTGACAAATGAAGATTAACGACTACTACATGCCTGGTGTGAGAGAGCAGCTCATGTGCCTAATCAGTGGCATATGTGCAGCTATTTACCGTGTATGGAAGAACAGAAATAAGTAATGAATACTAAGATAAGTAACATTTCACTCATGTATGGTACTCACTCTGGGCACTGTGCCCGGGTTACAGTCAAAAAACAAAGCTCCGCCCGGTTGGACGGAGCCTGCTACTAGTTTACCAGCCGTGGGCTGCACTATTACGCTTTTTTCTTCGCCGCACGTTTCGCTTTGGTTGCTTCTGCGATTTTACGTGTTTTTTCCGAAGGTTTTTTCGCTTTTTTATTTTTTGGTGCTCGTGCTTTTTTCGGCTTTTCACTGCGGAATTCGCTGTCTGGCTCGAAATTCACACGTTTACCGCCCTGACGCCGTCTTGGAGGCCGGGCGCTGGCAGCACCTTTTTTACTTTTCTCACGGGCGGTTTTCCCAGCTCCGCGCACTTTGCGTTCACTGGAGATCAACGCAAAATCGATTTTACGCTCATCCATGTTGACCCCTTCAACCCGCACTTCTACATGGTCGCCAAGCCGGTAAGTCTGCCCACCAGACTCACCAATTAACCGCTGGCCTATCTGGTCGAAACGATAGTAATCGTTATCCAGTGACGAGACGTGCACCAGGCCATCAATAAATAAGTCATCAAGGCGCACAAAGAAGCCGAAGCCAGTCACACTAGAAATCACACCACCAAATGTTTGACCCACCTGGTCCTGCATGAAGTCACATTTCAGCCAGTCGGCTACATCACGAGTTGCTTCGTCGGCACGGCGCTCGGTCATGGAACAATGCAGGCCAAGCTGAATCATCTCTTCCGTGCCATAATGCCAGCCACCGCCCGGCGTACTGGTGCCAGTTTCCCCGTTCTGACGAGCGAGCAAATATTTGATTGCCCGGTGTAAAGACAAGTCCGGATAACGGCGAATTGGCGATGTAAAATGCGCATAAGATTGCAGCGCCAGGCCAAAATGCCCGCGGTTTTCTGGGTCGTACACGGCTTGTTTCATGGAACGTAGCAGCATAGTTTGCAGCATTTCATGGTCTGGCCGGTCAGCGATGGATGCCAACAATGCGGAGTAATCTGCCGGTTCGGGTTTATCACCGCCAGGCAGGCTTAAGCCCAGTTCCGCCAGCACGGAACGGAAAGAGGTAATAGCCTCTGTGCTTGGGCGGTCATGAATACGGAACAACGCAGGCTCTTTATTTTTCTCGACAAAACGGGCGGCCGAGATGTTCGCCAGAATCATGCACTCTTCAATCAGTTTGTGAGCATCGTTACGTTGCGTTTGCTCAATACGTTCAATGCGGCGTTCCGCATTAAAGATAAATTTGGCTTCTTCGCTTTCAAAAGAGATCCCACCACGCTCGGCACGCGCGCTGTCCAACACCTTGTAGAGGTTATGCAGCTCTTCCAGGTGTTTCACTAACGGGCGGTAGTGTTCGCGTAACTCTTCATCGCCTTGCAGAATTTGCCACACCTTGGTGTAAGTCAGGCGAGCGTGGGAACTCATTACCGCTTCATAGAACTGGAATCCACTTAACTTGCCTTTCGAAGAGATGGTCATTTCACAAACCATGCACAGGCGGTCAACTTGTGGGTTCAGCGAGCACAAGCCATTTGAGAGCACTTCCGGCAGCATTGGCACTACCTGTGAAGGGAAGTAAACCGATGTGCCACGGTTATGGGCTTCTTTATCCAGTGCGGTGTAAGGGCGAACATAGTAACTGACATCCGCAATCGCCACCCACAAACGCCAGCCACCGCCACGTTTTTTCTCACAATAAACGGCATCATCAAAGTCGCGGGCATCTTCACCATCAATGGTGACCAGGGGTAAATCACGTAAATCGACACGCCCGGCTTTGGCAGATTCAGGTACTTCTTCTTTTAACCCGGCGATTTGCTCTTCAACTGCCTGAGGCCAGACATACGGAATTTCATGGGTACGCAGCGCAATATCCACCGCCATACCTGTGCCCATATTTTCACCGAGCACTTCAACAATTTTACCTATTGCTTTAGTACGACGAGTGGGGCGCTGGGTGAGTTCCACCACAACCATAAACCCCATGCGGGCACCCATGATCTCTTCCGGTGGGATAAGAATATCGAAACTCAGGCGGCTGTCATCCGGGACAACAAACCCAACCCCTGCATCGATAAAATAGCGGCCAACAATTTGGCTGGTTTTTGGTACCAGAACCCGTACGATACGGGCTTCCCGGCGGCCACGGCGGTCTGCACCCAGCGGTTGGGCCAACACAATATCGCCGTGAATACAGGTTTTCATTTGTTCAGAAGACAGGTAAAGATCATCCGCCCGGCCTTCAACTCGCAGAAAGCCATAGCCATCACGGTGGCCCATGACGGTGCCTTTCACCAGATCAAGACGTTCCGGTAAGGCATAGCACTGGCGGCGGGTGAAAACTAACTGGCCATCTCGTTCCATTGCACGCAGGCGTCGGCGCAATGCTTCCGTTTGCTCTTCACCTTCAATACCCAGTGCTTTTGCCAGTTCTTCACGGTTAGCAGGTTTTTCCTGCTTTGACAGATGATCAAGAATGAACTCCCTGCTGGGAATAGGATTGGCATATTTCTCTGCTTCGCGTTCCTGGAAAGGATCTTGTGACATATCGGTTCCTCCGTTGTCATCCTCAGGCAGTTCAGGCATTTATTCCACCTGTAGTAATTGATAAAGCGGTGGGTTTGCATCCACCATTTCTGCCAGGGTGTAGTTATCAAGCTCCTGAAGAAAATGCTGCACGCCTTGTGCCAGCACTTGCTTGAGCCTGCAAGCCGGGGTGATGTGACAAAACTCACCGCTACAGTTAACCAGTTGCAATGGTTCAAGTGCCCGAACGACATCGCCAATACGGATGCTTTCAGCCGGTTTACCCAGGCGAATACCGCCATTTTTACCACGAACCGCATCAACATAACCGGCCCGGCTGAGCTGATTAATAATTTTGACCATATGGTTACGCGACACACCATAAACTTGTGTCACTTCAGAAATATTGGTCATGCGATCTTTGGGCAAAGCAGCCATATAAATCAGCGCACGCAAGCCGTAGTCAGTAAAACTTGTTAACTGCACATCAACCTCAGATAGCTTCACAAAGGGCTCATCCCCTGGCAGGGGATTTGTATTGATGATAAACCAGCCACCAGCCAGGCCGCTAATTTATTTAGGAAAAGGTGTAAAAAAGGCAGGGTTTATCCTGTTTTTGATGTGTTTTTTGGCGTTTTGAACCCAACAGAAAATAAACAGGGCAGAAAGGAGCCTTTCTGCCCGAAAGCGATTACGCGTCGTAAGGGTCGCGCAGGATCATAGTTTCAGTACGATCCGGGCCAGTGGAGATAATATCTACTGGCACACCTGTCAGCTCTTCAATGCGTTTGATGTAGTCCAGCGCAGCCTGAGGCAACAGGCTACGGTCTTTCACACCAAAGGTGCTCTGTGACCAACCCGGCATAGATTCGTAAACAGGTTCAATCCCAGCCCAGTCATCTGCAGCCATTGGTGTTACTGTTACTTCACGGCCATCTGGCATGCGGTAAGCGACACACAGTTTCACTTCTTCCAGGCCATCCAGCACATCCAGTTTGGTGAGGCAGAAACCAGAAAGGGAGTTGATCTGTACCGCACGGCGAACCGCTACGGTGTCCAGCCAGCCAGTACGGCGGCGGCGACCAGTGGTTGCACCATATTCATTACCTTGTTTGCACAGGTATTCGCCAACATCATCGAACAGTTCAGTCGGGAACGGGCCTGCACCAACACGGGTAGAGTAAGCTTTGATAATACCCAGTACGTAATCAACGTAACGCGGGCCAAGGCCTGAACCCGTTGCCACGCCACCAGCAGTGGTGTTGGAAGAGGTCACGTACGGATAAGTACCGTGGTCGATATCCAGCAACGTACCCTGAGCACCTTCAAACATAATGTGCTCACCGCGCTGACGGGCTTTATCCAGCAAGTCAGAAACGTCAACCACCATGGCAGTCAGGATGTCGGCAATAGCCATGACATCATCCAGAACTTTCTGGTAATCAACCGCTTCAACTTTGTAGTAGTTCACTAACTGGAAGTTGTGATATTCCATCACTTCTTTCAGTTTTTCAGCGAAGACTGCTTTATCGAACAAGTCGCCCACACGCAGACCACGGCGAGCTACTTTATCTTCATAGGCAGGGCCGATACCACGCCCGGTGGTACCAATAGCTTTATCACCACGCGCTTTTTCACGAGCGTTGTCCAGTGCCACATGGTAATCCAGGATCAGCGGGCAAGCTTCAGACAACAACAGACGTTCACGTACCGGAACACCACGGTTTTCCAGTTCCGTCATCTCTTTCATCAACGCGGAAGGAGACAGCACTACGCCGTTGCCGATAATACTAACGACATTTTCGCGAAGAATACCTGAAGGAATAAGATGAAGAACGGTTTTTTCACCGTTGATTACGAGAGTATGACCTGCGTTGTGACCGCCCTGATAGCGTACAACATATTTGGCTCGTTCGGTCAGAAGATCGACGATCTTCCCTTTACCTTCGTCACCCCATTGGGTGCCCAGTACGACGACGTTGTTACCCATTTTTCAAAATCACCGTTTGCTTAAAAATGGATTCTACCACCGGATCCCCCGATGTTCAGCCCTTTTTATATACAGATTTTGAGTTTTTTGCCGGATTTCTGCTCAGTTAATCGTTTTCGTCAACATGTAGTAGACAACGATGCCAGCAACCACAAGACCGCCTCCAAAACGGCGTAACAAATGGTCAGGTAATTGCGACAGGCTCTGTACCATTTTGCGCCAGGCACCGGGATATATCATTGGGCCAATCCCTTCCAGCACTAAAACCAGTGCGACAGCCATCCAAATTGTTGTGTTCATTTTTCATTTTCCACGGACAAAAAAAGAGCCGGATTAAACCGGCTCTTTAGCAAATAATGTTCGCTATCTTAGCGTGAATTACCTGTTGGTGTCTTCATGTAGCGGAAGAAGTCACTGTCCGGGCTCATCACCATCACATCGTTACCACCAAAGCTACTTTGATACGCTTTCAGGCTACGAATAAAGGCGAAGAAATCCGGGTCTTTGCCGAATGCATCAGCAAACAGTTTCGCTGCCTGTGCATCCCCTTCCCCGCGTTCAATCAGTGCCTGGCGTTGTGCTTCAGCCAGAGTGCGCGTCACTTCATAATCTGCTGCGGCGCGTAATTTCTCGGCCTCTTCCTGGCCCTGTGAACGGTGGCGACGGGCAACAGCTTCACGTTCAGCACGCATACGGTTGTAAATCGCCTCAGAGACTTCCGCTGGCAGGTTGATTTGCTTGATGCGGACATCGACCACTTCAATCCCCAGAGCAGCCATACTGTTTGGGTTCACTGCAGCAACTTTACCGTTCGTTTCCTGTTCCACACGTGCGGCCGCAGTTGCGATGGCGTCGTCAGCCGCTGGGGTAGCAACTTCATCATCGGAACCAGAAGAGCCCGAGTTCAGTGCATCGCGCACTTCCAGCGTTAAGCGCCCGCGGGAATCCGTTACGATGTCTTTTACATCCAGACGGCCAATTTCAGAACGCAGACGGTCACTGAACTTACGTTTTAACAATACTTCTGCCTGAGAAACATCACCGCCACCTGTTGCCAGGTAATACCGGCTGAAATCGCTGATCCGCCATTTGATATAGGAATCAACGATCAAGTCTTTTTTCTCTTTGGTCACGAAGCGGTCTGCCTGGTTATCCATAGTCTGGATACGGGCATCCAACGTTTTCACAGTCGTGATAAACGGCAATTTAAAATGCAGGCCCGGTTCGAAAATTTCGGGCTTGTTGTCGTTATCACGCAGCACTTTACCGAAACGCAGGATAATGCCTCGCTCGCCTTCTTTCACCGTAAACATCGAGGTGTACATGACGACCAGCACAACAATAATAATTCCAATCAATGATTTACGCATTGTTACTCCCCTCCACGGCGCGGGTAGTCGTTACGCTGCGCATTCGCACGGCGCTGGTCCATGATATCGCCCTGGCTGGATGACGATTTGCTGCTGGCGGTACTGCCAGAGGCAGGCGGAAGATGTAACAATTTACTGGTGCTGTCACTGCTTTCCGACTTTGCATCAGAAGAGGATGCCCCCTTCATCAGTTGGTCAAGCGGCAACACCATCAACTTATTGCCATTATCGTTTACCAGAACCTTACGCGTGTGGCTCAGTACTTTTTCCATGGTTTCGATATACAGACGCTCACGGGTAATTTCCGGTGCGGCTTTATATTCCGGCAGCAACTCAGCAAAGCGTGCTACTTCACCTTGTGCTTCCAGCACTGTCTGGGCTTTATAAGCACGAGCTTCTTCCAGGATACGCTGTGCCTGACCATTCGCACGCGGCTGAACTTCATTCGCATAAGCTTCTGCTTCACGGATGTATTGCTGTTCGTTTTCACGTGCGGCAATCGCATCGTCAAACGCCGCTTTTACTTCTTCTGGCGGACGCGCAGTCTGGAAGTTCACATCCAGCAGCGTAATCCCCATGTTGTAAGGCCTGATGGTTTCTTCCAGTTCACGCTGGGTATCGGCACGAATCAGCGTACGGCCTTCTGTCAGAATTTTATCCATCGTGTATTTGCCGATAACGCCACGCAGTGCGCTGTCTGTTGCCTGGCGCAGGCTGTCATCAGGGCTGGTTACACTGAACAAGTATTTTTCAGGGTCAGTGACCCGGTACTGCACGTTCATTTCAACGCGCACAACGTTTTCATCAGCAGTCAACATGATGCCTGAAGCAGCTAATTCACGCACAGACTCAACGTTAACCGGCCTGACTTCATCAATGAAAGTCGGTTTCCAGTTCAGACCCGGCTCCACCAGATGACTAAATTTTCCGAAACGGGTAACAACCCCTCGTTCCGCTTCTTTTATGGTATAGAAGCCGCTGGCCGCCCAAATGATAACGACGGCTGCGACAACAATACCAACAATTCGCCCGCCAATAGGGCTACGCGAACCTTGCGGTGTATTGCCTGAGCCACTACCGCCGCCAAACCCACCGAGCTTTTTACTCAGTTTACGGAAGATATCATCCAGATCAGGTGGCCCCTGATCCCGCCCTCCTTTGCTTCCCCCAGAGTTGCCGCCTTGATTATTGCTGCTGCCCCACGGGTCGCGGTCCTGTCCGTTATTACCGGGCTGATTCCACGCCATGTTTATGCTCCATACTTGTTATGCGGTGATATCCCCCGCAGGGGAAATGTCTTCAGGGCATACCTGCATCAGGTGATGTAATCCACCAATGCAGGCTCTTGTTTACAAAGGCGACGCCAGTCAACCACAGGTAAACGCACCTGTAAGCCCATGCTGCCGTCGTCCTCCATCCACTCTTTTTCTATCGCCTGAAGCTGATAAAAACGGCTTCTCAAACGCCCAGCCTGAGGAGGTAAACGTAGCGTATGCAACGCAATTTCCCCAGATAAACGTTCAGTTAAAGCCTGGAAAAGCAGTGGTATACCTTCCCCTGTCTGTGCGGATAACCAGACACGAACGGGTACATTGTTTTCATCCCTGTCGATACGTGGCGCAAAACCGTCCAGGCAGTCGATTTTGTTCATCACCAGCAGCGTAGGGATTTCCAGTGCATCAATTTCATCAAGTACCGCATTTACGGCATCGATGTTTTCCTGCACCCTGACATCTGATGCATCAATAACATGCAGTAACAATGTTGCCTGGCGCGTTTCCTGCAATGTGGCTTTAAACGCCGCCACCAGGTCATGCGGTAAATGACGGATAAACCCAACGGTATCCGCCAGCACCGTTTCCCCCACATCCGCCACATCAATACGGCGTAAGGTAGGATCGAGTGTTGCGAAAAGCTGATCAGCTGCATAGACTTCCGCAGTCGTCAGGCTGTTGAATAGTGTGGATTTCCCGGCATTGGTATACCCAACCAGTGACACTGTAGGGACATCAGCGCGGGTTCGTGCTCGCCGGCCTTGTTCACGTTGTTTCTCAACACGTTCAAGGCGCGATAAAATTTGGGATATGCGAATACGCAATAAACGGCGGTCCGTTTCCAACTGCGTTTCACCCGGGCCACGCAGGCCAATCCCCCCCTTTTGGCGTTCAAGGTGAGTCCAGCCACGTACCAGACGAGTTGCAAGATGACGCAACTGCGCCAGTTCCACCTGCAATTTCCCTTCGTGTGTACGCGCCCGCTGGGCAAATATATCCAGAATGAGTCCGGTCCTGTCGATAACCCGACATTCGCATAAACGCTCAAGATTACGTTCCTGAGCAGGGCTTAATGCATGGTCGAAAAGAACAACTGATGCCCCAGTGGCTTTCACTGCATCAGCAATCTCTTCAGCCTTACCTTCACCAACATAATACTTCGGGTGCGGCGCCTTACGGGTACCAGTAATCACCTGCAAAGCGTCGACACCTGCAGAAGAAACCAGAGATTCAAACTCCTGGAGATCTTCCATGTCTTTGTCTTGCGAAAAATAGATGTGTACCAGTACCGCCTGCTCACCGGCGTCATAACGGTCAAACAAGCGTAAAACCTCTCAAAATACCAGCGGGGAACACAGATAATCTGGTTCCCCGGCGTGGATTAACAGCCAGCAACTTATTCAGCGCTGTCACTGTCCTGTTGTGATCCTGCGCCTTGCGCATTACCACCATGATGGAAATTACTATTGCTACCCGTAGCGCCCGGATTGTTGTGATGAGAAACAGGGCGGGACGGAACAACAGTAGAAATCGCGTGCTTATAAACCATTTGGCTAACTGTGTTTTTCAACAGAATCACAAACTGGTCAAAAGACTCAATCTGACCTTGCAGCTTAATACCATTCACCAAATAAATAGAAACTGGAACACGTTCCCGACGCAATGCGTTCAGAAACGGATCTTGCAAAGATTGCCCCTTAGCCATTCTATCTTTTCCTTATATGCTTGTTGTTTGTACTAAAGAACCCTCAGGCTCATAAAAAGACGTAAAATCTCGCGCACGATGCGGTTCAATTGTACACATTCAGTCAGCCTTCGCACCAACTACCTGTAATACTTCATTGCAGGCCTGTTCCGGGTTATCACTGTCAAGCCAGTGAACACCTTCCCACCCCCGCAACCAGGTCATTTGCCGCTTAGCTAACTGCCTCGTGGCGCAAATACCGCGATAAACCATTTCGTCCCTGGTGTACTCCCCCGCCAGATAAGACCACATCTGACGATACCCCACACAACGAATGGAAGGCATATCCGTATGCAAATCGCCGCGGGCAAAAAGCGCCCGCACTTCTGCTTCAAATCCCGAAGCCAACATCTGATGAAACCGCTGCTCAATACGTTGATGGAGCAGTTCACGGCTCGCCGGGGCGATGGCGAACTGATGCACCTGATAAGGCAGAGCTTCCCCTGACGTTTGCGTCAACTCAGTTAAAGTTTTACCCGAAATAAAAAAAACTTCCAGTGCCCGGGAAAGTCTTTGAGGATCATTCGGATGAATACGCCCGGCAGAAACAGGATCTATCGCCTGTAATTGCCGATGTAAAGCATCCCATCCTTGTGCCTGTGCTTGCTGCTCAATCTGTGCTCTTATCGCTGCATCCGCTGAAGGTAAAGGCGATAGCCCTTCCAGTAATGCTTTGAAATAAAGCATTGTTCCACCAACTAACAACGGAATTTTTCCGGCTGAAGTAATAGACTCCATTTCGGCCAAAGCATCACGACGAAAATCTGCTGCGGAATATGCCTCGGCTGGGTCCAGAATATCTAACAACCGGTGGGGCGCCTGCGCCAGTTCTTGCGCATCCGGCTTCGCCGTACCGACATCCATTCCCTTGTATATCAGGGCTGAATCAACACTAATCAACTCTACGGGTAAAAAACGCCGTAATGTAATTGCCAGTGCGGTTTTACCGGAGGCTGTCGGCCCCATCAAAAAAATTGCCTTTGGCAGGTTTTGCTTACTCACTTCAGTCATGTTTCAGAGCACTTATCGCCGGTTCCAAATCTATAGGTTGTAACAGACCACCAGGCGGGGACATTACCAATTGTGGGCAAAGGCGCTCCAGTTCTGTCAGGAGAGTAATCGCCTGAGAAAGAGACCACTCATGTGGCTCACTTTCCAGCTTTCCTGCCAGCCAGTGCGCAAGTTGCGCTGTATCACATTCTTCTTGTCCGGCCAGGTAGCCTATCAGGTCAGGAATCAAGTTTTGTAAATTTTGTTGCCTCAAGGGTAAAGGCACTGCGCGCACAGTCACAAATTGCGCGTCAATATCTAAGATTATCCCTACTTCTTGTAGTGTTTCTTGCTGTTGTTTTAAGGTTGCCCGTTCCTCGGTGTTCAGTTTTAGCCGCACCGGGATCAACAGGGGCTGAGCACAGGCTTTTTCCTGCCCCGGCATAAGCTGTGCACGACGCAGCCAACGCTGCGCCACTGGCAATGCCATCAGGCAAATGCCTGCACGCCGCTCAAGCAGAACCATATCCGGTGCTACTACAGCCAGTGCTCGCCCCAGACTTTGCTCGCGAGAAGAGAGCTGGCTGCTATCTGCCTGGGGTTGATTGGGTTGTTCTGGTACTGTCGCTGGCTGTGGTGTTTCCAATAGTTTTTGGTAAAGCGCACCTTGTTTTTTCTGGTAGCCAGGCACGGCATTAGGCCAACTGTTATGAGCCGCTGGTTCGCCAGAACCAGAATGCCGTACTCCCGAGGTACGCCCACCAGAAGATGTGTTATCTCCAGAGTAGGTTTCGCCACCCGATAAACGGCCGGAAGACATTCTATTCTCAGGCCGTTCAATATTCTGGCGTGCGGAGTATGGTTGTTCAGGCGTTTCACGCACGGAATGCGTACGTTTTTCAGCCGTTGAACTGGCTCGGGCAAACTGATTTTCCCCGGCGGCAGTTCGGTTTTCCGGCTGCCATGCACTGGCCGCTGGTGCATCTGCAAGCGCGCCATTTAACCCTAATGGGTTTTCCTGATATTGCTGGAAGACACTCAATACGCCCTGATAAATAAAATCATGAACCAGGCGAGACTGGTGAAAACGCACTTCGTGCTTCGCTGGGTGCACGTTTACGTCCACCTGATGCGGGTCAACAGTAAGATACAAGACATATGCGGGCAACTGGTCTTGCCCAAGGCGGTCTTCGCAGGCCTGGCGAATGGCATGATTAATCAATTTATCACGCATCATCCGGCCATTGACGTAGCTGTACTGGATATCGGTATTGGCTGGACTGCGACTGTCTGGCGCCACCACCCAACCTTTCAACCCTAAATCACCATGCTGCCATTCAATCGCCAGCGCGTGTTCGATAAACGCCGTACCACAAATGGCCCCAAGGCGGCGTTCCTCTTGCGTTCCCTCTTTCACGGCCCGGTACTGGCGCACCATTTTACCGTTGTGGGACAAATTGATAGTGACATCAAATCTGGCAAGAGCAATACGACGAATAATTTCATCGATATGCGCAAATTCGGTTTTTTCAGTACGCATAAATTTGCGACGTGCCGGGGTGTTATAAAACAAATCCAGCACTTCCAGCGTGGTTCCCTGAGGGTGAGCGGCAGGTTTGACTGTAACTTCCATGTCACGCCCTTCGGCATAGGCCTGCCAGGCTTCCTGCTGGTCGGCAGTCCGGGATGTCAGCGTTAAACGAGAAACTGAACTGATACTGGCAAGCGCCTCACCACGAAAACCGAGGCTCATAATGGCCTCCAGGTCGTCCAGTGAAGCAATTTTACTGGTCGCGTGACGCGATAGCGCCAGTGCTAACTCATCCTTGTTAATACCACTACCGTTGTCGCGTATGCGAATCATTTTTGCACCGCCGCGTTCAATATCAATATCGATACGCGTTGCTCCTGCATCCAGGCTATTTTCAACCAGCTCTTTCACAACCGATGCCGGGCGCTCAACCACTTCGCCAGCGGCTATCTGGTTTGCCAGTTGTGGTGGTAGTACCTGAATCGGCATGGCCTCTCCTTACTGTGAGTTGCGGCTAATCATACCGTTTGTTTGACCACCAGGTGATGCCTGCAACGGATTAGCAATGAAATAGTTTCTCAGCCCTTGGTAAATCGCATTGGCAATTTTTTGCTGGTAGTCATCACTTGCCAGTAACTGCTCTTCGCGGCTATTACTGATAAACCCTGTTTCCACCAGCAATGAAGGGATATCCGGTGAACGCAGCACACCAAGACTGGCATGTTCCGGATGGCGCTTGTGCAAATCGCCAATATTATTCAACTGGCGAATCACATAAGTGGCGACATCATAACCAACTCGCTGTGAGTGACCAAACTGTAAATCCAGCACAGCCTGGCTCAAATACGGATCAACCTGGTTTGCCAGCACATCACCCGCACCGCCCAACAACTCAGACTGTTTTTCATGTTGTTCGAGCCAGCCAGCCATTTCACTGTCTGCGCGCCGGTTAGACAGAACCCAGACGGAAGCGCCTGTGGCTTCACGGTTTGGTGCGGCATCAGCATGAATAGAAACCAGTAAATTCGCATTCTGTTTACGGGCCACTTCCGAACGCCCCATAACCGAAATGAAGTAATCACCATCGCGGGTCATCACACCTTTAAACATTGGGTCATTGTTCAGTAAGGTACGCAGTTTTCTGGCAACGGATAACGTGACATTTTTCTCACGAGTGCCACCGGCACCAATCGCGCCCGGATCCTGCCCGCCGTGGCCTGCATCAATCGCCACCACCACCTGGCTGCCACTGCCCGATGGGCGGCGCTTAACCGGTTGAGGCGGTGTACGGGTACTCACCACGCCGGTGACTTTCGGTTCATCACTGTGAAACGGGTTGTGGCCACTTTCTGGCACACTGGCAGTCACTGGTGTGCGGACTACAGGGGAAGTTTTCACCGTTGGCGTGACGGACTGTATTGGTGGCGGTTTTACTGCATCGATAGTAAAGACCACTGCAACCTGAGCACCCCGCTGTTGTTTACTGGCGCGAATCGTCCCTTTTTCTGTTAAATCGACAGCAAGACGCAATGTTTGTGGGTTACCTGATGAGGTAGAGCGAATCTGATGCACCAGGTTGTCGCCACTGAATACCAGTGGCAGGCCCTGAATCACACCACTTTGCTGAATATCAAGGAATACTGTTCGGGGAGAGGACTGGGAGAACTGATACTGTGGGTCTCCCATAAATAAGAACGTAATTCTGGCCTGTTCAGCACCATTAGATACCTGGATATCCGCAACCGTCGCCGCGCGGACAGGCAAACATAAGAACAACATAATGGTGGCTAACAGCCACATGATTCCCCGAACAGACATGCAATCTTCCTTGTTAATTAGCCAGACGAGCGATCAACGCCGTTCCTGCATCCGAGACTGGGGTGACAACCGCTTCACGCCCTTCACCTTGCCAGGATAAATGCAGTTCCAAATCAGGCTCTGGCAACACACCTTTACCTTGCTGTGGCCATTCAACCAGGCAAATCGCATCACGGGTAAAGTAATCACGAATGCCCATAAATTCGAGTTCTTCCGGGTCTGCCAGGCGGTACAGGTCAAAGTGATACACCATCATATCGCCCAGTTCATAAGGTTCGACCAACGTATAAGTTGGGCTTTTCACATTGCCCTTATGCCCCAGCGCTTGCAAAAAGCCCCGGCTGAACGTGGTTTTACCGGCCCCCAGATCACCATATAAATAGATTACCGTCGCCCCCTGGCAGGCTTTTGCGAGACGTTCGCCAAGGTGAATCGTTGCCTGTTCATCGGCCAGTGGGATAACACAATTTGTCATGATTTTATCAATTCAATTTCAGGGTTAACAAACGAATACAGCGCAGACAAGAGATCCATTGCCAGCATACCGCGTGTGCCATAACGCGCCGCTAAACTGTCGGCAGCCGCGCCGTGCACTACGCAACCCGCGCAGGCGGCATCAAACAACGGAAGATGTTGGGCTAACAACGCACCTATAATACCAGACAACACATCCCCCATTCCGCCACTTGCCATACCGGGATTTCCCACATCAATAATAGCCTGGCAATGCGTTGTAGCGACGACTGTACCTGCGCCTTTTAACACCACACACCCACCGTATTGTTCAACCAAACGGCGTGCGGAAAGTAAGCGATCACTTTCGATTTCAGCAATGGAACACCCCAGCAAACGCGCTGCTTCACCGGGATGGGGCGTTAGCACACGATTGTCACCTGGTATGGGATTTATTGCCAGAAGGTTAAGGGCATCCGCATCCCATAACATGGGTTTGGTACAGTGCTTTACACGCTCAAGGGCATCTCGCCCCCAACTCTGCTGCCCTAACCCAGGGCCAATCACCACAACATCAGCCCAGCGCAGGCTCTCATCCAATGATTCCAGGGTAAGAGCCTGAACCATCAATTCAGGGCGAGCCGTTAATAGCGCGGCGGCATTTTCCGGGCGCGTCAACACTCTGACCAACCCAGCACCGGCACGCAGCGCCGCTTCTCCAGCCATACGAATCGCCCCCGCGGTGCCGGTATCCCCGCCAATCACCACCAGTCGCCCATGGTCCCCTTTATGTGCAGTTGCTTTACGCGGATGCAACCAATGCTTCAGGTCATCCTGATCAAAACGTTTCACCGGCGCATCCTGCTCTGCCAGCCAGCCTTCCAGCCCCAACGAATGGTAATGCAATTGCCCGACAACATCGCGAGCCTTGCCGGTCAGCAGGCCCGTTTTCAGGGCGATAAACGTCACCGTATGGCTGGCTGAAACCACTGCACCAGGAGTGGCTCCAGTATTAGCATCCAGGCCCGATGGCACATCCAGGGCTAATACAGGGGCCGGATGCTGATTTATCTGCCTGATCACTGCTGCAAGGTTTTCTCTGGGAGCCTGGCGAATACCAGTGCCGAGTAACCCATCAACAACCAGGTCAACCCCCTGCGGCCAGGATGATGTCACCGGGAAAATATGCCCACCTGCTGCGCGCCACGCGTTCTGTGCGGCCTGCGCTTCCCCTGGCAAAGGTTTGACGCTCTCTACAGCCAGTACGGTCACCTGAATACCTGCAGCCAGGGCACAGCGGGCAACCACATAGCCGTCACCGCCGTTATTGCCATGGCCGCACAATACCAGCCAGTGTCGGCGAGTGGGAAAAGCCCGGCGGCCAACTGCAAATGCCGCTTCGCCAGCACGCTGCATCAGTTCATTCAATGTGACGCCCGTTGCGGACGCAGCCTGGGCTTCCGCCTTACGTAACCAGTCTGCGGACCAGACTGACTGTGGTATACTTTCTGGGTTTCTGTTCAGGTAATGGTCCGTCATGTCTCAGCCCTTCGTTCTTGATGAATTAGCGCAAAAAATTAAACAGTGGGGCAAGGAACTGGGGTTCCAGCAGGTCGGTATTTGCGATACAGACCTGAGCGCCAGTGAACCCGCGCTTCAGGCATGGCTCGACAAACAGTATCACGGAGAAATGGAGTGGATGGCTCGCCATGGCATGATGCGCGCACGCCCCCATGAATTATTGCCTGGCACATTGCGGGTGATCAGTGTCCGCATGAATTATCTCCCCACCGGGGCTGCTTTTGCCAGCACGCTGAAAAATCCACGTCTTGGTTATGTCAGCCGTTATGCGCTGGGCCGCGATTACCATAAGCTACTGCGCCAGCGCCTGAAACAACTGGGGGAACGCATTCGTGAACACTGCACTGAACTGAATTTTAGACCGTTCGTGGATTCAGCGCCGCTTCTTGAACGCCCTTTGGCTGAAAAAGCCGGGTTAGGCTGGACAGGTAAGCACTCACTTATCCTCAACAAAGAAGCAGGTTCGTTTTTTTTCCTTGGCGAGTTATTGGTCGATATCCCTCTCCCGGTAGATAAGCCGGTTGAAGAAGGCTGTGGGCGCTGTGTTGCCTGCATGACTATCTGCCCAACCCAGGCTATTGTCGCGCCTTATACCGTGGATGCCAGGCGCTGTATTTCCTACCTTACCATTGAATATGAAGGTGTCATTCCTGAGGAATTCCGTCCTTTGCTGGGCAACCGTATTTACGGCTGTGATGATTGCCAGCTAATTTGCCCATGGAACCGTTTTTCCCAACTGACGGATGAAGCCGATTTCTCCCCACGTAAAGCGTTACACACCCCAGAACTGCTGGAATTATTTGCCTGGGATGAAACCCGGTTCCTTAAAGTCACCGAAGGTTCGGCGATTCGCCGCATAGGGCACCTGCGCTGGCTAAGAAATATTGCGATAGCACTGGGGAATGCACCCTGGGAAAGTGCGGTACTTAATGCATTGGAACAACGCAGAGGTGAGCACCCACTTCTGGATGAGCATATTGAATGGTCGATTGCGCAACAATTGGCAAAGCGGGAAGCATTGAATGTGACCGTTTCTTCAGCACAACAACAACGCCTGGTCAGGGTCATTGAAAAAGGATTACCTCGGGATGCTTAAGTATCCACAGCCTGTTCATAAGAAAAAAAACAGGTTGTCATTCAACAGTAAAAAAATCGTCAAGTGATCCAGGTAACATTTATCAATATATTTAAATCACTTAATAATCATTAAGTTAGATAATGCCCAGCCATAAAAAACCAAAAGAAACCGGGCCAGTGACTTTTTTATCAACCTGTGGATAAGTTTGTTCAAAACTTTTTTACAGGCAATAAAAAAACCACCCTGCAGCGCTTTAATGCTGTGGATAGTATGATGAGAAAATTTGGAGCGGGAAACGAGACTCGAACTCGCGACCCCGACCTTGGCAAGGTCGTGCTCTACCAACTGAGCTATTCCCGCTTGGGTGGTACTGGCCTGATGGCCTGTCAAATTTTGGAGCGGGAAACGAGACTCGAACTCGCGACCCCGACCTTGGCAAGGTCGTGCTCTACCAACTGAGCTATTCCCGCTTGGGTGGTGCTGGCCTGACGGCCTGTCAAATTTTTGGAGCGGGAAACGAGACTCGAACTCGCGACCCCGACCTTGGCAAGGTCGTGCTCTACCAACTGAGCTATTCCCGCCCTGAGTAACTTTGCAAAACTGCATCGTCACGGGAGGCGCATTATACGAGAATTCGCATTTACCGCAAGCCCTGAATGAGAAAATTTCGTGCTTTTTGTTTGAATGGCTACTTATTCAACAAAACGGTGATTTTCCCAGCGGATGAGGGGCTTGCCCTCATCCGGCTTGTTACAACTTGATAAAATTCTCGCGGTAATAAGCCAGTTCCGCTACAGATTCACGAATATCATCAAGCGCCTGGTGTGCACCTTGTTTCTTAAACCCGCTGAGAATTTCTGGTTTCCAACGGCGCGCCAGTTCCTTCAGCGTGCTGACATCCAGGTAGCGGTAATGAAAATACGCTTCTAGCTCGGGCATGTATTTGAATAAGAAGCGGCGGTCCTGGCCAATACTGTTACCGCAAATGGGTGAAGTATTGGCGGGCACCCACTCCTGCAAAAATGCCAGTGTCGCCTGCTGGGCCGCATTGTCATCCATCTGGCTGGCTTTTACACGCTCGACCAGGCCACTGGCGGTGTGAGTACGCACATTCCAGTCATCCATCAGAGCCAGTTGTTCATCAGACTGGTGTACCGCAATTACCGGGCCTTCAGCCAAAATATTCAAATTAGCATCGGTCACCAGCGTAGCAATCTCAATAATGCGATCACGCTCTGGGTCCAGACCCGTCATTTCCAGGTCAATCCAAATCAGGTTATTTTCTTTTGCACTCATGCTTTTTCTGTCCTTTTCGCCTCTTGGCGCACTGACAATCGGTTATTTCGTATAAAATAGCGTGTATCATAGAGGTTTTGCCCATTGTGGGCGACCAGGAGCCACCACGATTGAGTAAAAATAAACTCTCCAAAGGCCAACAACGCCGCGTGAAAGCGAACCACCAGCGCAGGTTGAAGAACCCTACGGAGAAAACAGATTACGACGATACGCTGTTTGGCGAGCCACAAGAGGGTATCGTTATCAGCCGTTTCGGTATGCACGCTGACGTTGAATCTTCTGACGGCGAAGTCCACCGCTGCAACATTCGCCGTACTATCAAATCTCTGGTAACTGGCGACCGTGTTGTCTGGCGTCCAGGCAAGCCAGCTGCTGAAGGTGTGATGGTCAACGGTATAGTTGAGGCAGTGCACGAACGCGTCTCGGTACTGACCCGGCCTGATTATTATGATGGGATAAAACCCATTGCCGCCAATATTGATCAAATTGTGATTGTCTCGGCCATTTTGCCGGAACTCTCACTGAATATTATTGACCGTTATCTGGTTGCCTGCGAAACCCTGGATGTTGAGCCGCTGCTGGTGCTCAATAAAACCGATTTGCTTGATGAAGACGCACTGAACTTCGTGAACGGGCAAATGGATATTTACCGCAAAATTGGTTACCGCGTACTCATGGTTTCCAGCCATGCCCACCGGGGCCTCGAAGAACTGGAAACCCTACTGACAGGGCGCATCAGCATCTTTGCAGGTCAGTCTGGTGTGGGGAAATCCAGCTTGTTGAATGCGTTGTTAGGGCTGGATGAAGAAAAAATTCTGACTAACGACGTTTCCGATGTTTCTGGCCTTGGGCAACACACCACCACCGCTGCGCGTTTGTATCATTTCCCTCATGGTGGCGATGTTATTGACTCCCCAGGGGTGCGTGAATTTGGCCTGTGGCACCTGGAAGCGGAACAAATCACCCAGGGTTTTGTCGAATTCCATGATTATTTAGGCACCTGTAAATACCGCGACTGTAGCCATAACAATGATCCCGGTTGCGCCCTGCGTGCTGCCGTTGAGCGTGGTGAAATAGCTGAAACGCGTTTTGAAAACTATCACCGTATTCTGGAAAGCATGGCGCAAGTCAAAACCCGTAAGAACTTTTCAGAAACCGATAACTGACAACCAGGCAGGCTGCCGTTAAAATTCGTCGCCCTGTATACAGGCCCGGGCAACGTGCTATTGCCGGGCATGGAAAAGCAATACAACGGCCTGGAGGCTAATTTGCTAAATAACATTAAACTTTCACTTCAATACATTCTGCCCAAATTGTGGCTGACTCGTCTGGCTGGCTGGGGCGCAAACAAACGTGCTGGCTGGCTGACCAAACTGGTGATTGATGCGTTCGTTAAATGCTACAAAGTTGACATGAAAGAAGCACAAAAGCCGGATACCGCCAGTTACCGTACCTTCAATGACTTCTTCGTGCGTCCATTACGTGAAGATGCGCGCCGCCTGAATACTGAACCGAATGCGCTGGTTATGCCTGCCGATGGCGCCGTCAGCCAGTGTGGTGCTATCGAAGACGATAAACTGCTGCAGGCTAAAGGCCATGACTACACCCTGGAAGCACTGCTGGCGGGTAACTACAACATGGCCGCCCTGTTCCGCAATGGCAGCTTTGTCACCACATACCTTTCCCCACGTGATTACCACCGGGTGCATATGCCCTGTAACGGAATCCTGCGGGAAATGATCTATGTACCGGGCGACCTGTTCTCCGTTAATCCGTTAACCGCGCAAAATGTGCCTAATCTGTTTGCCCGTAACGAACGGGTCATTTGCCTGTTTGATACCGAGTTTGGCCCCATGGCACAAATTATGGTTGGCGCGACCATCGTTGGCAGTATTGAAACAGTTTGGGCAGGTACCGTCACCCCACCACGCGAAGGGATAATCAAACGCTGGACCTGGCCTGATGGCAGCCAGGAAGATGCTATTGCGTTGCTGAAAGGGCAGGAGATGGGCCGCTTTAAACTGGGCTCAACCGTGATTAACCTGTTTGCGGCCGGTAAAGTGACACTGGATGAACAAATTAAGCCATTACTCACTACACGCCTTGGCAATACGCTGGCCTGGGGTAGCGAGCCTCATGCAGAAAGCGGCGACAACCTGGCAACTGAACAGGTTGAGCCTTCAACTGAAGACAGCTAACTAACCGACGAGTACGCAACGTGCGCCTGCTAATCCTGTTTCTGGTGACTCTGAGTCTCAGCCTGGGGGCGCACGCCGCCCCTTCTACAACAGATAACGACGCAATTGCTCAGGCACTGGAGCAAGCGAAAACTAATAAAAATCAGCCAGGCCAGGCGGAGCTAATTGAAACCCTTCAGGCAGCATTGAACGCCCTTGATGAGCGCGCACACGCCCAGCAACAGGCCGATGAATACCAGCAAGTTATCGATAATTTTCCCAAACTCTCTCAATCGTTACGCCAGCAACTGGCTACCTCGCCCACGCAAACGGAAAAAATCCCTGCCTGATTACCCACAGACGTGCTGAACCAGGAAATTCTCCAGCTCAGCAGCAAGTTGCTGGATAAAACACGGGAAGCTCAGCAGGAGCAAGAGAAAAGCCGCGATATTACCGATTCACTGAACCAGTTGCCGCAACAGCAGACCGATATTCGCCGGCAGCTGGGTGAACTGGAGCGCCGTTCTGGTATCAGTGTGTCCAATACGCCTCTGGCACAGGCACAACAATGGGCGCTTCAGGCGGATATCAGCCGTTTGCGGGCCAGGCTTACTGAACTGGAACTGGCACAGCTTTCTGCAAATAATCGCCAGGAACTGGCAAGGCTACGAGCAAACCTTGCTGAAAAACAAAGTGAGCTGTTAGACGAGCGGCTACAGGCACTACGAAATCAACTTAATAATCAGCGCCAACGCGAAGCAGAGAAAGCGCTGGAAAGCACTGAGTTATTGGCGGAAAACAGCGAAAACCTGCCACCAGAAATTGAAGCACAATTTACGGTTAACCGTGAACTTTCTCAGGCTTTGAATCTGCAGGCTAACCGCATGGATCTGGTTGCATCCCAGCAGCGCCAGGCTGCAAACCAAATTCTGCAAGTACGCCAGGCGCTCAACACACTGCGTGAGCAATCGCAATGGTTGGGGGTATCTAACGTGCTGGGTGAAACACTGCGTGCTCAGGTTGCCCGTTTGCCTGAAATGCCCAAGCCGCAGCAAGTTGATACCGAAATGGCGCAAATTCGTGTTCAACGGTTGCGCTATGAAGACCAGTTGAACAAACAACCGCAATTGCGCCAAGTTCGCCAGGCCAGTGGCCAGCCACTGACTCAGGAACAAGAACGTATTCTTAACGCCCAGTTACGCACCCAACGTGAATTGCTGAGTTCGTTACTGCAAGGGGGCGATGCGCTTATTCTTGAACTGACGAAACTGCGAGTCGCCAACAGCCAGTTAGAAGATGCACTGAAAGAGGTCAACGAAGCCACCCACCGTTACCTGTTCTGGACTGCAGATGTCAGTGCTATCTCTTTGAGTTGGCCACTGGATATTATGCAGGATCTGCGCCGTCTGCTCTCGCTTGATACCCTGGGGCAGTTGGGGAAAGCAGCGGGCATGATGCTTACCAGCCGGGAAACACTGATTCCTTTGTTTGCAGCGCTGGTATTGGTTGGCTTCAGTATCAGTTCCCGCCGCCGCTTTTCAGCTTTCCTGCAACGGTCAAGCAGCCGGGTGGGCAAAGTCACTCAAGATCATTTCTATCTCACCATTCGCACTGTTTTCTGGTCGATTCTGGTTGCTTCCCCTTTACCCGTCTTATGGGGAATCCTCGGACACGGATTACAACAAGCCTGGCCCTGGCCAATTGCAGTCGCAGTTGGGGACGGCGTGACAGCCACCGTGCCTTTACTTTGGGTGGTGATGATTTGCGCCACTTTTGCACGCAGCAATGGCCTGTTTGTTGCCCACTTTGGCTGGCCGCGCCACCGGGTAGCCCGGGCTATGCGTTATTACCTGATGAGCATTGGTTTAATTGTGCCGCTGATTATGGCGCTTATCATGTTCGATAACCTCAATGACAGGGAGTTCTCTGCTTCGTTGGGCCGGCTGTGCTTTGTTCTGATTTGTGGTGCGTTGGCTATTGTCACACTCAGTTTAAAACGCGCCGGGATCCCTTTGTGGCTGGATAAACAAGGTAATGGCGACAATGTCCCCAACAGGCTGTTTTGGAACTTACTGATCTGCGCACCAGCGCTGGCAGCACTGGCATCACTGGTGGGTTATCTCGCAACAGCCCAGGCCTTGCTGGCACGCCTGGAAACGTCTGTCGCTATCTGGTTTTTACTGCTGGTTATCTACCATATCGTTCGCCGCTGGATGCTGATTCAGCGCCGCCGTCTGGCATTTGACCGGGCCAGGCATAGACGGGCGGAGATCCTTGCCCAACGGGCAAAAGGGGAAGATGAATCGGTACAGGGCCACAGCGCAGAAGGCAGCCCGGAGTTTCCTGAAGATGCCGAGATAGATCTGGATACGATCAGCGTTCAGTCTCTCCGCCTGGTGCGATCCCTGCTGACACTGGTCGCATTGATCTCTGTGATCGCATTATGGTCAGAGATCCATTCGGCATTCAGCTTCCTGGAAAACATCTCATTGTGGGATGTCACCACCACTATACAGGGTGTGGAAAGTATCGAACCCATTACCGTTGGCGCGGTGCTTATCGCCATTCTGGTGTTCATCATCACTATGCAACTGGTACGTAACCTGCCAGCCCTGCTGGAACTGGCAATACTACAGCACCTGGATCTCACCCCCGGCACAGGCTATGCCATTACCACTGTGACCAAATATTTGCTGATGCTGTTAGGTGGCCTGGTCGGGTTTTCCATGATTGGTATTGAGTGGGCCAAATTACAGTGGCTGGTTGCTGCATTAGGTGTGGGGCTGGGGTTTGGTTTACAGGAGATTTTCGCCAACTTCATTTCCGGGCTGATTATCTTGTTTGAGAAACCCATTCGTATTGGCGATACCGTAACGATTCGTGACCTGACAGGCAGTATCACCAAAATCAACACCCGCGCCACCACCATTAGCGACTGGGATCGCAAAGAGATAATCGTCCCCAACAAAGCCTTTATTACTGAACAGTTCATTAACTGGTCGCTGTCTGATTCCGTTACCCGTGTAGTGCTCAGTGTCCCAGCACCAGTCGAAGCCGATACCGAAACCGTTACGGGTATTTTACTTACAGCAGCACAGCGTTGTTCACTGGTCATTGATAACCCACCGCCAGAGGCTTACCTGGTCGATATACAACAGGGCATTCAACTTTTTGAACTGCGTATTTATGCTGCAGAGATGGGGCACCGCATGCCGTTACGTCATGAACTCCACCAATTAATTCTGCTGGGCTTCCGGGAACAGAGTATTGACCTGCCGTTCCCACCGTTCCAAATGCGGCTGGAATCTCTGGATGGTAAGCGTAGCGCGACCACCCTCACCTCTTCGGGCAAAGGCGTGCGAACGCCAGGTAGTTTGTAAAAACAAAAACCCCCGCCATACTCTGGCTGGGGTTTTAATCAGTTGGTTTTCGCAGTGGTTTATCAGGCCCTGTCCACAGTAAAAGCAATCACCTCAGATAAACTTTCTGCATTCAGTGCCAGCATCATCAGGCGATCAACACCCAATGCAACACCGGAACAATCCGGCATACCAGCTTTCAGTGCTTCCAGCAGGTTAACGTCCACGGGCTGTTGAGGAAGCCCTTTTGCGGCACGTTTACGGTTATCCTGCTCAAAGCGCTGTTGTTGTTCACCTGCATCGGTCAGCTCATGGAAACCATTCGCCAGTTCCACGCCCCGGAAATAGACTTCAAAGCGCTCTGCCACACGGTGGTCTTCCGTACTGATTTGCGCAAGTGCGGCCTGGCTTGCCGGGAAATGGTACACAAAAGTCGGCTTATCTTTACCAATATGTGGTTCCACACCCATGGCAAACAACAATTGCAACAGCGTATCCCGGTCTTCTTCGGTATCAGCGATATTACTTAAATCAAGGCGGGCAGCGACTTCACGTAACTGCTGCTTATCTGCAGACAGCGGGTCGATTTCAAGATACCGCTGAAACGCTTGCTGATACGAGAGCGATTCTGCCGGGCTGCATTCCAGCACTTGTTGTAACAAGTCATCCACCTCGTTCATCAGGCGATACATGTCATAGCAAGGCCGGTACCATTCAAGCATCGTAAACTCAGGGTTATGGTAACGCCCCATTTCTTCATTACGAAAACTACGACACAACTGATAAATCGGCCCACAACCTGCCGCAAGCAAGCGCTTCATGTGGTATTCCGGGCTGGTCATTAAATACAGGTTCATCCCTTGTGAATGACCCGGCCCCACAAAGCGGGTTTCAAAAGGCACTAAATGGACGTCAGTAACTGTTGCCTGGCTCATACAGGGAGTTTCAACTTCAAGGACACCCCTGTCCGAAAAAAAGCGCCGTATTCCGGCCATCATTTCAGCACGTTTGAGTAAATTGGGGACTGATGCGCCCGGCTGCCAGATTGCCGTATCGCTCATGGTACTTTCTCCGGTTTGACACAAGGGCACGCAGTCTACTCGCATCTCTATAAAGAGACAAATTTTGCACAGCAAAATTTGCTGAATCAGCCCGTCATTCCTGGTTTGACGCGATTTTTTATAAATCAGTCAGTGACATTAGTTGATTGTTGCGGATATCAACAAAAAAATCGAACACGTCAATTTTCCCTGGATTTAACAAGGTTATACTGGCCTCCCCACAAAGGAGCAGGGGAAAACGTTCGCTTTCGCTATCGGCCATTGTGTGAGCTACCTTTGGAACAGATGCGTTGCGAAATAACCATAATCTGGAGGAATGTCGTGCAAACCATTCAAGCTGATATCGCTATAATTGGTGCCGGCGGTGCAGGTCTTCGCACTGCAATTGCGGCAGCGCAGGCGAATCCACAAGCCACCATCGCGCTGATATCCAAAGTCTACCCCATGCGCAGCCACACTGTTGCTGCTGAAGGTGGATCTGCCGCGGTCGCACAAGATCATGATAGTTTCGAGTATCATTTTCACGATACCGTTGCAGGTGGTGACTGGCTATGTGAACAGGACGTTGTTGATTATTTTGTTCATCACTGCCCAACAGAAATGACGCAACTCGAACAATGGGGGTGCCCATGGAGCCGCCGCCCGGACGGGTCGGTTAACGTGCGTCGTTTTGGGGGGATGAAAATAGAAAGGACCTGGTTTGCCGCAGATAAAACCGGCTTTCATATGCTCCACACCCTGTTCCAGACTTCTTTGCAATTCCCGCAAATTCACCGCTTTGATGAACACTTCGTCCTCGACATTCTGGTCGATGAAGGCCATGTGCGTGGCCTGGTCGCCATGAATATGATGGAAGGGACACTGGTGCAAATCCGTGCCAATGCCGTGGTCATGGCAACCGGTGGGGCTGGCCGTGTTTATCGCTATAACACCAACGGTGGGATTGTCACCGGCGATGGTATGGGCATGGCACTGGCTCATGGTGTACCGCTGCGTGATATGGAATTTGTGCAGTACCACCCAACCGGGTTGCCGGGTTCCGGCATCCTGATGACAGAAGGCTGCCGTGGTGAAGGCGGTATTCTGGTTAACAAAGATGGCTACCGTTACCTGCAGGATTACGGTATGGGGCCTGAAACACCATTGGGTGAGCCAAAAAACAAATATATGGAGCTGGGCCCACGAGACAAAGTCTCACAAGCGTTCTGGCATGAGTGGCGAGCGGGCCGCACCATTGAAACCCCAAGGGGCGATGTGGTGTATCTGGATTTGCGCCACTTGGGTGAGAAGAAACTACTCGAACGCCTGCCGTTTATTTGTGAACTGGCGAAAGCCTATGTTGGTGTAGATCCCATCAAAGAGCCGATTCCCGTTCGCCCAACTGCGCACTACACCATGGGCGGAATTGAAACCAACACCGAATGTGAAACCCGCATTGGTGGTTTGTTCGCTGTGGGCGAGTGCTCTTCTGTGGGGCTGCATGGTGCCAACCGCCTGGGGTCCAACTCTTTGGCTGAACTGGTAGTGTTTGGCCGTCTGGCGGGTGAAAAAGCAATGGCTCACGCAGCACAGGCAAGTGCGGGTAATGACAATGCTTTGAATGCTCAGGTAGCCGATATTGAACGCCGCCTGACAAACCTGGTTAACCAGGAAGGAAGCGAAAACTGGGCTAAAATCCGTGACGAAATGGGCCTGTCGATGGAAGAAGGCTGCGGGATTTACCGTACCCCAGAGCTTATGCAGAAAACTATCGATAAACTGGCTGAGCTGCAGGAACGATTTAAGCGCGTGCGCATTACCGACACCTCCAGTGTATTCAATACTGACTTGCTCTACACCATGGAACTGGGCCACGGGTTGAATGTTGCGGAATGTATGGCGCACTCAGCCCTAGCACGTAAAGAGTCTCGTGGGGCACATCAACGCCTTGATGAAGGTTGCACTGAGCGTGACGATGTGAACTTCCTCAAACATACCCTGGCGTTCAGGGATGCAGAGGGGCACACGCATCTGGAATATAGCGATGTGAAAATCACCACTCTGCCACCAGCGAAACGCGTTTATGGCGCCGAAGCGGAAGCAGCCGACAAAAAGGAGACGGCGAATGGCTGAGATGAAAACCATGAAACTGGAAGTGGTGCGTTATAACCCGGAAACGGACAACGAGCCACACAGTGCGTTTTACGATGTTCCCTGGGATGAACAAACCTCATTACTGGATGCACTGGGTTATATCAAAGATAACCTGGCACCAGACCTCAGTTACCGCTGGTCCTGCCGTATGGCTATTTGCGGTTCATGCGGCATGATGGTTAACCAAATTCCCAAGCTGGCCTGTAAAACCTTCCTGCGCGATTACACTCAGGGTATCAAAATCGAAGCATTGGCAAACTTCCCCATTGAGCGGGATCTTGTCGTAGATATGACTCATTTTATTGAAAGCCTTGAGGCGATTAAGCCCTACATCATTGGCAATAATCGCTCGCCAGAACAAGGGCCAAATACCCAAACTCCTGCGCAAATGGCACGTTATCACCAGTTTTCCGGGTGTATCAACTGTGGCTTGTGTTATGCCGCCTGCCCGCAGTTTGGCCTCAATCCGGAGTTTATCGGCCCGGCAGCCCTGACGCTGGCCCATCGCTACAATCTGGACAGCCGTGATCATGGCAAGAAAATGCGTATGCCCGTGATTAACGGTGAAAATGGTGTGTGGCCCTGCACATTTGTCGGCTTTTGTTCTGAAGTCTGCCCTAAACATGTCGACCCGGCAGCCGCAATTCAGCAAACAAAAGTGGAAAGTGCAAAGGACTTTTTAATCGCCACCCTGAAACCACGCTAAGGAGTGCAGCATGACCACAAAACGTAAACCTTATGTGCGCGCAGTTGCCCCGGACTGGTGGCAAAAACTGCCGTTTTACCGTTTCTATATGCTTCGTGAAGGTACATCTGTTCCGACAGTCTGGTTCAGCGTCATCCTGATTTATGGGTTGTATGCATTAAAAGGCGGGGCAGAATCCTGGGCGGGCTTTGTTGGTTTCCTGCAAAACCCCGTGGTTATCATTTTAAACCTGATTACCCTGGCGGCCGCCTTGCTGCATACCAAAACCTGGTTCGAACTGGCACCGAAGGCTGCCATTCTGATCGTTAAAGGTGAGAAATTACCCCCACAACCCCTGATTCGCGCACTGTGGGCAGTCACTGCCATTGTCACTGTCGTGATTCTTGGCGTGGCGCTGTTCTGGTAAGGAGGCATTATGACAAATCAACAACCTAAGCGTTCCGACGAACCGGTATTCTGGGGGCTGTTTGGCGGCGGCGGTATGTGGGGAGCGATAATCGCACCGGTTATCGTCCTGATAGTCGGGATTATGTTGCCGCTGGGTTTTTACCCCGGTGAAACACTTGGATATGAACGCGTCCTGGCCTTTGCACAAAGCTTTATTGGCAGAGTGTTTATTTTCCTGATGATAGTCCTGCCCTTGTGGTGTGGCCTGCACCGTATCCACCACGGCATGCACGATATGAAGTTCCATATCCCTGCCGGGAAATGGGTATTTTACGGGCTGGCAGCCATCCTCACGGTTGTCACACTGATTGGTGTAGTCTCTATTTAACAACCATAACCAGCCTGGCGGGATAACAAACCGTCAGGCTAAAAAAATTATCCACTTTCCCCTACATTTTTCCCGCTGCTTCCTACACTTAAAAGAAAAAAGGAAGCAAACTATGCGTAAAAGTTTCTGTCTTGCCATCCTGCTTGGCGTTGCCACGTTAACAGGCTGCAGCAATCCCGTTCCCCCGCCCGGCGTAACCGTTGTCGAGAATTTCAACATCAACCGCTATCTTGGCACCTGGTATGAAATTGCCCGCCTTGACCACCCTTTTGAAAGTGGGCTGGAACAAGTCACAGCAACTTACGGTTTACAGGTAAATGGCGGTGTTAGTGTGATTAACCGCGGTTACAACCCGGCGCGTGACATGTGGCAGTCGGCACAAGGGGAAGCCTGGTTCACTGGCGACCCCTCTAAAGGCGCGCTGAAGGTCTCGTTCTTTGGGCCATTTTATGGCGGTTATAATGTGATGGCTGTTGATAAATATTACCAACATGCCTTGCTGTGTGGGCCGGACAAAAACTATTTGTGGATATTGTCCCGAACCCCAACACTCAGCACAGAAGTAAAAAACCAGTATATCCAGTTAGCTCAACAGCAAGGCTTTGATACCAGCAAGCTGATATGGGTAAAACAAGTACCGTCATTGGCTAAATAGCTTCACCCCCAGGATACCCGCAACAATCATTGCCAGGCTGAAAAGTCTGGCTGGTGTGGCGGGTTCACCTTCCCAGACAATACCAATAATTACTACCCCCACCGCACCAATACCGCTCCACACGGCATACGCAGTGCCAGCGGGAAGGCTTTTAATAACATGTGAGAGCAATAACAAACTGAGCGCCATCGCGCCAAGAACAATAACAGAAGGATAAAAACGGCTGAAACCGTAGGTATGCTTTAACCCGGCAGCCCAAATGACTTCCAGCAAACCGGCAAAAATGAGTAATAACCAAGACATAGGGGCTCCATAAGGGGCCGTCCCCAATGTATTAATAACCCGATACAGGCCGTCCTGTGCGGGAGAAAACATCGTTAACCCAGCCAACTCACCACAAAAACGGACCGAGAGAGCAACGGGCTATACACCAAACAGAAATTTATCCTGGCAAACCCGTTCTGGGAATGCAACCACCACTTTCTTGTTTGACTAACGTGAGAAATAGCACTGCTTATACTGCCAGTTCCATAATTCAGTTAGCCGCGTTTCTTTCTATGATGGCACATTACCCAAAAAAGTGGCTTAGGCTATTTTGTTACCGGATGCAGAATATGTATGTTTAGCGTATTACTTGTGGATCGTTGTTACTATAGCCGCTTCGGGTTGAAATCTCTGGTCATGACATCAGGAGATTTATCGGTTAATTTTAATATTGTTGACACAGATAACTTATTATTTGCCCGAGAGTACATACTACGGTACCAGCCAAATATTGTGATGGCTGACTTTCATGGTTTTCTGAAAGAAATACATCATGTTCAACAACTGGCATCGATTTCTCTTGCCTGTGGCACATCAACCCGGCTAATTATTCAGCAAAGTAACCATACTCCACCTGAGTTAATGGCTTTGCATGAAGTTATGGGTGCCTGGAAAATACTCGATAAAAACAACACACTCAGTAATATTAAAGAAATATTACAAGAGTCTCTTTTCTCCCGTCCACCTTTTGGGTTGCAGCGGGAACTCACACCATTACTGACACTGAGAGAAGAAAAAATTCTTGCGTTATGGGAGCAGGAGGCCAGCAATGAAAATATTGCCAGTAAAATGGGGATATCGGTGAAAACCGTTTATACCTACAAGCGGAATATCCGTATGAAGCTTGGGGTGAATAACCGCCTTGCGTTATTTTTAACCTAAGAATATAAAATGATGGTACCCGCAGACACCATCATTTTGTCATAACATAAAGTTTTACTGTGATTATTGCTGGGCATTTGTTGCCGCGTTAGAAATAGCACTACCGCCTTCCTGAATATCTTGCCCAACACCACGAGTTGTATTACATGCAGTCAGTGCAGTAGTACAAATCAGCGCAGCAAAAAACGCCGCAATCGTTTTCTTAATCATAATCGTATCCTTATCTGTCATCATTTATTGGTTAGGGACAATAACAAGGATAGTGCACCATAAAGAGTGCAACGAAAAATTAAGACCAGGCTGAGAAAAGATTAGTCGGAGGCGCGCTGAATAGCCCCACCAAGGTGCTGGACATCTTCGCCAAAACCCCGGGCAGTATTACAACCAGACAATAACGCAACAACCAAAATGATGACCAGTGATTGAACCGCTCTTACCATCGCATTACCCCGGCAAAACAGAACCTAACAAGCTACAGCGCAGGCAGAGAAGCCCACGCTGTAAACCAAAATACACTTATTTCACGCGAGATACGTATTCACCAGAACGTGTATCAACACGGATAACTTCGCCAATCTGAACAAACAGCGGCACTTTTACCACTGCGCCAGTGGACAGAGTAGCAGGTTTGCCACCAGTACCCGCGGTATCACCTTTCAGACCCGGATCGGTGTCAACCACTTCCAGTTCAACGAAGTTTGGCGGAGTTACAGAGATAGGCTGCCCATTCCACAAGGTCACGATACATTCAGCCTGATCCAGCAGCCATTTTTCGTTTTCGCCAATCGCTTTCGCGTCTGCCGCCAACTGTTCGAAGGTTTCGTTGTTCATGAAGTGCCAGAACTCACCATCGTTGTACAGGTAAGTCAGGTTCATATCGATAACATCAGCACCTTCAGCGGAATCAGTAGATTTGAAGGTTTTTTCTACACGGGTACCGGTCAACAGACGACGCAGCTTAACACGCGCAAAAGCCTGACCTTTCCCTGGTTTAACGAATTCGCTGGCTTCAACCGCATAAGGTTCGCCATCTAACATGATTTTAAGACCAGAACGAAAATCGTTGCTATAGTAAGTCGCCATAAGGCCCTCTGAAATTATTAACTGGTAGCTTAGCCAAAAAAATGGCACACATTGTAACCCTAAAAACCCCTTCCAGAGAAGATTGGTTATCGCAACTTGCCGATGTTATAACCGATCCTGATGAACTTCTGAATATTTTAAATGTAGACACTAATGAGACACTGTTAGCTGGGCGCGATGCCAGGCGGCTATTTGCTCTGCGAGTTCCACGCGCATTTGTGGCACGAATGGAACCGGGAAACCCCAGCGATCCACTATTAATTCAGGTACTTACCAGCCAGCAAGAATTCACCAATGTAGCTGGTTTTAGCGAAGACCCACTAGAAGAACAGCACAGTGTCGTGCCAGGTTTGTTACACAAATACCGTAACCGCGCTTTGTTGCTGGTAAAAGGCGGTTGTGCAGTAAATTGCCGTTATTGTTTCCGCCGCCACTTCCCGTATGCCGAAAATCAGGGCAACAAACGCAACTGGCAAAGTGCACTGGACTACATTCAAGCTCACCCAGAACTGGATGAAATCATTTTCTCTGGTGGTGACCCACTGATGGCGAAAGACAGTGAGTTGGACTGGCTGATAACCTCACTGGAAGCAATTCCACATATCAAGCGGTTACGCATACACAGCCGCCTGCCTGTGGTGATCCCTGCCCGGGTAACCTCCGCTTTATGCGAACGTATTAAGGCATCCCGGCTGCAAGTACTGCTGGTGAATCATATTAACCACGCTCAGGAAATAGATGACGCAGTGCGGGATGCAATGGCCCGGTTGCGCGCGGCGGGCGTAACATTACTCAACCAAAGTGTGTTACTCAAAAACGTGAACAACGACGCGCAAACCCTGGCACAGCTCAGTAATGCATTGTTTGATGCAGGAATCCTGCCCTACTACCTGCATATTCTGGACAAAGTGCAGGGTGCAGCCCACTTTCTGGTTTCTGATGACGAAGCTCGGGCCATTATGCGCGAACTACTCACCATGGTGTCGGGTTACCTGGTGCCTAAACTCGCCCGGGAAATTGGCGGGGAACCCAGCAAGACGCCACTGGATCTGCAATTGCGCCAACAATAACGTTCGGTTGGTGCCCACCCGTGTTTGAAAAAACGCAAAAAAAAGCACTGCCGGGCTCCTGCCTCGGCAGTGAAAGGTGCCTGTCAGCCTACCGGGAAAGATGGCGTGACAGGCTTTCGGGCTTGTTATCTGTTAAAACGTTTCCCAACCAGTATCGTTCCCACTGGCACCCGCTGGAGCGGCCAGTTGTGGCGCACGAGAACGGGATGGTGCAGCGGTTTCATGATGCCCACCTGGTAAGCGGAACACATTGACCATTTGCTGCAACTTCCCAGCCTGGTCTTCAAGGCTATTCGCCGCCGCAGACGATTCCTGTACCAAGGCAGCGTTTTGCTGTGTAGTGGTATCCATTTCTGTCATTGCCTGAGCAATCTGGCTTATCCCACGGTTTTGTTCATCTGACGCGGCTGCGATTTCCTGCATCAGGTCTTTCACCTGGGTTACCGAACTCACGATACCGCTCATACTTTCACCAGCCAGGTCAACCTGGCGAGCACCTTCATCTACATGTTTAACTGATTCCTGAATCAGGGTTTCAATCTCTTTGGCTGCCTGAGCACTGCGTTGTGCCAGTGAGCGCACTTCTCCCGCCACTACCGCAAACCCACGCCCCTGGTCGCCAGCACGAGCTGCTTCAACTGCAGCGTTCAGCGCCAGAATATTGGTCTGGAACGCAATCCCATTAATCACTGATGTAATTTCAGCAATACGGCGCGAACTTTCGCTAATGTCCTTCATACGTGCTACTGCGGAGCTGACTACCTGGCCACCATGAGTTGCAGTATCTGACGCGGCAATTGCCAACTGGCTCGCCTGATGCGCGTTCTGAGCATTCTGTTTAACGGTGGAGCTGAGTTCTTCCATGCTGGCTGCTGTTTCAACGACCGCTGCAGACTGCTGTTCAGTACGGGCAGACAACTCGTTATTGCCCAGTGAGATTTCATTGGCCGCAGAGCTGACTGAACGTGAAGCACCACGTACCTGTCCCATCGCTTCTGCCACCCGAGCAACCAGGTTATTAAATGCAGTGATAGCCATACCGATTTCATCCTGGCGGCCAGCAGACATACGGTGGCTCAAATCCAGGTTTTCACTAATGGAGACCATGCCGCTTTTCATTTCATTCAGGCGACGACGAATACCGAGCACGGTAACCAGCCCAAACGCACCGAGAATCACAGTTGCCAGTAATGTTGCAGCAACAGAAAGTGTCATAGAGCGGTTGATCAAACTGCTGCTTTTCTGGTTGGCTTCATTCACCAGTTGGTTGTTGTACTCAACTTGTGCTTTAAAGTCTTTAGCCAGCAGGCTGACCTGGTCTGCTACCAAACCACCGGTACGCATTGCTTTGGTGACTTCGGCGCGGTCATTGGATTCTGAAATTTTAAAGAACTGATCCATCACACTACGAAAGCTTTCCAGGTCGGCCATGGTTTTTTTCGTCAGTTCTGCATCATGTTCATCAGAGATCAAGTCATTCAGATAATGCTGGTGTGCTTTATACAGTTCATCATAAAGTGCAATCGCATTACTTTTAATTGCCCCCATTCCAGCCAGGTCTTCTGTTAGGCCATGCTGGTAAAGCTGAGAACGGATATCGGTAACCTTCATCATTTCATTATTGATTACAGTAATGCTGGGCAACGTATTCGCCTGAAAATAGGTTGCATCATCACTTATCTTAGATAATGAAATCATTGAAATAACATTCGTCACAATCAAACTCAGTATCAGTAGAGAAAAAGCAAGTAACAAGCGCTTGGTGATGTTCATACATCCTCCCGGTAACCATGAATTTATTTTTTGGTGTAAAACTGGTTTTCAAAATCAATAATAAAAAATGTAAAACACAGGCATTCACTTTTATCTATTTTCTGTTATCGGCAGGTTCCCCCCCCCCTTGAGTCTTATTCATTATTAATCGCAAAAAGTTCTGAATGCTGTGAAAAATATCACAATAAATAAAGCTTAAGAAACCTTAATACATTGATAAATAAAGCCAAATTTAATATAGCAGGCTAAATATAACCTGAGTTCATATTTGTATATATTTAATTAACGCTTAATTATGAAAAAAATAATTTGAGTTTGATACATACAAAAACAGAACAGTAAGAAATATAAAGATGTAAAAATAATCGGGGATTAAGGAGAGAATTAACCAACCCTAAAATGTTAACGCTGGAGGTAGGTATAAAGATAACACCAGGCTATGTTGCCAGTACAAAAATGACGTTACTACAAAAAGAGCAACACACGGGCAGCGTGAGCTTATGCACTTGCCGCCCGGTGCCAATAAACAATTACTGTGCGCATTTATAAACCTGACCAGTCATTTCGCTGGCCGTAGGTACAAAACTGGAGATAAGGCCCTGGGTTGGGCTGCTGACACCATAAAGTACATTACCGCCCATAGCTGCTGCTTTGTTACGCAGGTCATTCGCTGCGCCGCGCAGTGAACCGCCTTCGTTACCAGCCTGGCCAGACAACCAGTTACTTTGCTCACCCGTTGCGGTACCCAAATACTGGCACTCACTTGAAGGCTTCTCTTCAACAAAACGAACAGACTGCCCGGCTGAAGTCAATTGATTACTGGCGCTACACCCTGCCAATAACGCAGCCATGGCAATTAGCCCGGCCGATAGTTTTATCTGCATATGATTCCCCATTAGTAAAAAAAATCGCGCCAATTTAACCAGATAAACCTTATACCACACCCAGAAAAAGAAAACCCCCGGTGAAATTCACCAGGGGCTTTTTCTGCTAACTTAAGGTGCAGGGCAATTACATCATGCCGCCCATGCCACCCATGCCGCCCATACCACCAGCAGCACCTAAATCAGCTTTTTCTTCTTTCGGCAGGTCAGTCACCATACATTCAGTGGTGATCATCAGGCCAGCAACGGAAGAAGCATACTGCAGTGCAGAACGGGTTACTTTGGTCGGATCCAGAATACCCATATCGATCATGTTGCCGTATTCTTCAGTTGCAGCGTTGTAACCGTAGTTACCTTCGCCTGCTTTCACATTGTTGGCAACAACTGACGGTTCTTCACCGGCGTTAGACACGATCTGACGCAGTGGAGATTCCATGGCACGCAGCGCAACTTTGATACCAACGTTTTGGTCTTCGTTTGCAGCAGTCAGGCCAGCGATTTTCGCAGCAACGCGCACCAGTGCAACGCCACCACCAGCAACCACGCCTTCTTCCACAGCCGCACGAGTTGCGTGCAGTGCATCTTCTACGCGTGCTTTCTTCTCTTTCATTTCAACTTCAGTAGCTGCGCCAACTTTAATAACGGCTACGCCGCCAGCCAGTTTGGCAACACGTTCCTGCAGTTTTTCACGGTCATAATCAGAAGTCGCTTCTTCGATTTGCTGACGAATCTGACCAACACGGCCCTGGATAGCAGCTTCATCGCCCACGCCATCAATGATGGTGGTGGTATCTTTGTTGATAACCACACGTTTGGCCTGGCCCATATCTTCCAGGGTCGCTTTTTCCAGTTCCATGCCGATTTCTTCAGAAATCACCGCACCACCAGTCAGTACAGCGATATCCTGCAGCATTGCTTTACGGCGGTCGCCGAAGCCCGGTGCTTTAACCGCAGCAACTTTAACGATACCACGCATGGTGTTAACAACCAGAGTTGCCAGTGCTTCACCTTCAACGTCTTCAGCAATGATCAGCAGCGGTTTGCCTGCTTTTGCTACCGCTTCCAGAACTGGCAGCAGTTCACGGATGTTGGAGATTTTTTTGTCAGCCAGCAGGATGAACGGGTTTTCCAGTTCAACAGCACCCGTTTCTGGTTTGTTGATGAAGTAAGGAGACAAGTAACCGCGGTCGAACTGCATACCTTCAACAACATCCAGTTCGTCTTGCAGGCCAGTGCCTTCTTCAACGGTGATAACGCCTTCTTTACCTACTTTTTCCATCGCTTCTGCAATCAGTTTACCCACGGTTTCGTCGGAGTTTGCAGAGATGGTACCTACCTGAGCGATTGCTTTGGAATCAGAGCAAGGCACAGACAGGGCTTTCAGTTCTTCAACAGCAGCAGCAACTGCTTTGTCGATACCGCGTTTCAGGTCCATCGGGTTCATGCCAGCAGCAACAGCTTTCAGGCCTTCGTTAACGATAGACTGCGCCAGAACAGTTGCAGTAGTGGTACCGTCACCTGCAGCGTCGTTCGCTTTAGAGGCAACTTCTTTCACCATTTGCGCGCCCATGTTTTCGAACTTGTCTTCCAGTTCGATTTCACGCGCTACAGATACACCGTCTTTAGTGATGGTCGGTGCACCGAAGGATTTGTCCAGAACTACGTTACGGCCTTTCGGGCCCAGGGTAACTTTTACCGCGTCTGCCAGGACATTAACGCCACGCAACATTTTTACACGGGCGTCATTACCGAATTTTACGTCTTTAGCTGCCATTTTCTTTCCCTTAAATTCGTTCGTTCAGTGTTATCGCGCGTGGTAATTACGCTTCAACAATTGCCAGGATGTCGGATTCAGACATGATCAACACTTCGTCATTGTCGATCTTCTCAGCTTTAACGCCGTAACCATCGTTGAAAATTACGATGTCACCCACTTTCACATCCAGAGGTTTCATTTCACCGTTTTCCAGGATGCGGCCATTGCCCACAGCCAAAACTTCACCACGAGTTGATTTACCCGCGGCAGAGCCAGTCAGAACGATGCCGCCAGCTGATTTAGATTCAACTTCTTTACGCTTGACGATCACACGATCATGCAATGGACGAATTTTCATTGATAGCTCTCCTTTGAGAAAGTCCGTATCAGTTATAGGGGTTATGCCGGTTCATATTTCCCGGCTGGTGACCAGAGAGATGGGGATGCAGTTTCTCCCCTTCAAGGGGAGAAACAAAAAATTTTCAGATTTTTTTATCGATCATCACGCTCGTGGTCTGAAAGGCGGTCAGACGAATTATCTTTACGCTGAAACTCGCCATCAAATGTCTGCCCACCCTGACCTTCGCCATAAAAATTCCCGCCCATCCAGCTAAACCGTAAATGCGGCATTAACTTCATGGTCAGGTGTTTCTGAACTGGGGGTAACAGGAGTAATAAACCGAGGAAATCGGTAAAGAACCCAGGCAGGATCAACAGCAGGCCAGAGATAATCAGAGAAACACTTTTGATCATTTCAGCGGCCGGGCTTTCACCCACCGACATACGCTGCTGCATTAGCATCAGGTTTTTAAAGCCCTGGTTACGCACCAACGACATCCCAACGACTGAAGTGAAAATCACCAGAAGGAGTGTCAGCAATACACCCAGAACATGGGCAACCTGAATAAAAATAGAGATCTCTACATACACATAGAGAAAGAAAGCAAGAAACGGTATCCAGCGCACAATGGCTCCTGTAATAAATCAGGCAGCAACGCTACCTGCATAGAATGAAGTGGGACACGTTAACCCTGTAATCAGAAGTGGGGGCCTGAGCGCAAAAATCAATCATCAGCCCATTATTTTTATGAAAAGGATATAAGCGGTGAGCCATTTCACATATTAGTAACTGTTATGAAAATTCACAGATAATAAGTGATCGAGATTACGGCAATCGGCTATGATCAGCATATCATGTTAACCACGTAGCCAAAATGGACATAATCGTCGGTTACGTGATGGAATAACCACATATCGTTTGTGTGTATTTTTTATCCATGTTTGCCTGAACACGAAAAAAGGTTGATTCACATGCTAAACAACATTCGTATTGAAGAAGATTTGTTGGGTACCAGGGAAGTGCCGGCAGAGGCCTACTACGGTATACACACGCTCAGAGCGATTGAGAACTTCTACATCAGCAACAGTAAAATCAGCGATATACCCGAATTTGTTCGCGGTATGGTCATGGTAAAAAAAGCCGCTGCACTGGCAAACAAAGAGCTGCAGACCATTCCCCGTAGCATTGCCAACACCATTATTGCAGCTTGTGATGAAGTGCTGAATAACGGCAAATGCATGGACCAGTTCCCGGTCGATGTGTTTCAGGGTGGCGCGGGCACATCCGTTAACATGAATACCAATGAAGTGCTTGCCAACATTGGGCTTGAACTGATGGGCCACCAGAAAGGGGAATACCAGTACCTGAATCCAAATGATCACCTTAACCGTTGCCAGTCTACCAATGATGCCTACCCCACAGGTTTTCGGATTGCGGTTTATGCATCACTTATCAAATTAGTCGATGCCATCCACCAACTGGGAGAAGGCTTCCAGAATAAAGCTGTCGAATTCGAAACTGTCCTGAAAATGGGCCGCACCCAATTGCAGGATGCTGTGCCAATGACTCTGGGCCAGGAATTCCACGCTTTCAATGTGCTGCTCAATGAAGAAACAAAAAACTTGTTACGTACCGGCGAATTACTGTTGGAAGTCAACCTCGGTGCCACCGCAATTGGCACACGTTTGAACACGCCAGACGGCTACCAGCAACTGGCGGTACAAAAGCTGGCGGAAGTGAGTAACCTGCCTTGTGTACCAGCCGAAGACCTGATTGAGGCTACGTCAGACTGCGGGGCTTACGTTATGGTACACAGCTCACTGAAACGCCTAGCGGTAAAACTGTCCAAAATCTGTAACGACCTGCGCCTGCTCTCTTCCGGGCCACGCGCCGGGCTGAACGAAATCAATCTGCCAGAACTCCAGGCCGGGTCGTCAATTATGCCCGCCAAGGTCAACCCGGTGGTGCCGGAAGTCGTTAACCAAGTGTGCTTTAAAGTGATTGGTAACGATACCTGCGTCACCATGGCTTCAGAAGCCGGGCAATTGCAGCTCAATGTAATGGAACCCGTAATTGGCCAGGCCATGTTTGAATCCATTCACATCCTGACCAACGCCTGCTACAACCTGCTGGAAAAATGCGTCAATGGCATCACTGCCAACAAAGAGGTGTGTGAGAGCTACGTCTATAACTCTATTGGGATTGTTACCTACCTTAACCCGTTTATCGGCCACCATAACGGCGATATTGTCGGCAAAATCTGCGCCGAAACCGGCAAAAGCGTCCGGGAAGTGGTTCTGGAACGTGGTTTGCTGACAGAAGCAGAACTGGATGACATTTTCTCCGTCAACAATCTGATGCACCCGGCGTATAAAGCCAAAAGGTACACCGATGAAAGCGAACAATAGATACCAGCTATAACCCAACAAAAAGGCACGTCTCTGGCGTGCCTTTTTATTTTGGAGTGAACAATGTCATAACATTTTCTTATCGTAAACCTAACTAACCAAGGAAGATCATATGTTTGGAGCACAACTTGTTATTGTCCTGGCGGCAATTTATCTGGGTGCGAGGCTAGGAGGAATCGGTATCGGCTTTGCCGGTGGTCTGGGTGTACTGGTGTTAACCTTGTTTTTCCAGGTTCCTCCTGGTGCCATACCTTTTGATGTAATTGAAATTATTATGGCGGTTATTGCTGCCATCGCCGCCATGCAGGTAGCCGGGGGTATGGATTACCTCGTCAGCCTGGCCGAGAAATTATTGCGCCGTCACCCAAAATACATCACCTTCATTGCCCCCATGGTAACCTGGTTGATGACTATTCTGGCCGGTACCGGACACACCGCGTTTTCAACCATGCCGGTGATTACTGAAGTGGCGAAAGAACAAGGTATTCGTCCTTCTCGCCCCCTTTCTATTGCGGTTGTCGCATCACAAATCGCCATTACCGCCTCTCCCATTTCGGCGGCAGTGGTTTTCTTCGCGGGCATCCTGGAACCACTGGGAATCAGCTACCTGCAACTGCTGGCCGTGTGTATCCCCGTCACCTTTGTCGCCGTAATGCTGACAGCAGTATTGTGTAACTTCCTGGGCGGGGAGTTGAAAGATGACCCGGTATACCAGGAAAAACTGGCGAAAGGGGAAATCGAACTGCGGGGAGCCAGCAAGATTGTCCTGAAACCTCATGCCAAACGTGCCGTCATGCTGTTTCTTGCCGGGATCGTTGCGGTTGTCCTTTATGCTACCGCTATCAGCCCAACCGTAGGGTTAATTGACAACCCAGTGCTGCCACGTAATGAAGCTATCGTCGTGTTCATGCTGACTGTCGCCACTCTGATTTGCCTGACTTGTAAAGCCAACAGTAGCGAAATCCTCAATGCCAGCACGTTTAAATCCGGCATGAGTGCCTGTATTTGCGTGCTGGGTGTTGCCTGGCTGGGCGATACCTTTGTTAAAGGCCACATTGAAGACATTCAGCACCTGGCAGGAGGGTTACTGCACAACTACCCCTGGTTACTGGCTGTTGTTCTGTTCTTTGCCGCAACCCTGCTCTATTCGCAAGCCGCAACCACAAAAGCACTGATGCCTGCTGCATTGATGCTGGGCGTCAGCCCACTGGCAGCCGTCGCCTCTTTTGCCGCGGTATCGGCCCTGTTTGTACTGCCCACCTACCCAACTTTGCTGGCCGCTGTAGAAATGGACGACACAGGCTCCACTCGTATCGGGAAATATGTCTTTAACCACCCTTTCCTGGTCCCTGGCGTGGTCGCCATTGTTCTGTGCGTTATCCTCGGCTTTATTTTTGGTGGGCTCATCCTGTAAAACAACTCAAATTCCGGGCCTGTACCAGGCCCGGTCACTCGCTTATCTCTGCATCGTGTTATAGTCGTGGTTTTGGTTAACCAGAGGTTCATCCATGGCAACAACAGATGCTGTAGTCGTGCTGTGTACCGCACCCGATGAAGCCACAGCCCAGGAGCTGGCTGCGAAAGTTTTAGCTGAAAAGCTTGCGGCATGCGTCACCATTTTGCCAGGCGCATCGTCCATGTATTACTGGGAAGGTAAACTGGAGCAGGAATATGAAGTGCAACTGATCCTGAAAACCAATACCCAGCACCAGCCAGCTTTACTGGCCTGCCTAAAAAAACACCACCCTTACCAAACCCCCGAGTTACTCGTTTTGCCGGTAACTGATGGCGATAAAGCATACCTTTCATGGCTCAACGAATCCTTGTCCTGATCCTCTGCCTGTTCAGCACCCCGGTGTTTGCCGGGCTGTTTGATAACCAGAACACTAATAATTTCGTGCCTGCCAGTAAGGCATTCCAGTTCGATTTTCAGCAACAGCAACAGCATTTGATGTTGCGCTGGCAGATAAAACCAGGATTTTATCTGTATAAGAAACAGATAAAACTGACGCCCACAGCGGCTACTCTGGGCGAAGTAACTTTCCCGCAGGGTGAATCCCACCACGATGAATTTTTTGGTGACAGCGAAGTCTACCGCCAGCAACTCACACTGCCTGTGGTATTGAAGCAGGCCAGCCAGACCGCGCATATTACCGTGACCTGGCAAGGGTGTTCTGACCGTGGCGTTTGCTACCCACCTGAAAGCCAGGATATTCCGCTCAGTGAGGTAGTGCCGGCCGCGTCATCTTCCATAACCCAAGGTTCTGAAACTGGCGAAAAAACAGCCATACCACCAGGCGAGGGGCAGACACTGAGCGCCCCGCCATCGAACAGCCCTTTCTCCCCACTCTGGGCATTGTTGATTGGCGTGGGAATTGCCTTCACGCCTTGTGTACTGCCCATGTACCCCCTGGTTTCCGGCATTATTTTGGGTAACGGGCAATTATCACAGCGCCGCACACTGTGGCTGGCACTGTTATATGTACAGGGTATGGCTATTACCTACACACTGTTGGGGCTGGTTGTGGCAGCCGTGGGTTTGCCTTTCCAGGCCGCGCTGCAAAGCCCGTGGGTGTTAAGCATTATTTCCGCCGTGTTTATCCTGCTTGCATTATCCATGTTCGGGGTATTCAGCCTGCAACTGCCTGGTTCATTGCAAACCCGCCTGGCGCTGTTAAGTAACCGCCAACAAGGCGGTTCAGCCCCCGGCGTACTGGCTATGGGAGCTATCGCCGGGCTGATTTGCTCCCCCTGCACCACCGCACCACTGAGTGCCATTTTGCTGTACATCGCCCAGAGCGGAAACTTGCCCCTCGGCGGTCTCACTCTGTGGTGCTATGCCACCGGGATGGGGTTACCTCTGGTGGCTGTCGCACTCTTTGGGCGTCGCCTGTTACCGAAAAGCGGCCCCTGGATGGAACAGGTAAAAGTCGCATTCGGCTTTGTTATCCTGGCCTTACCGGTCTTTTTGGTGTCCCGTATTTTGCCCGGAATCTGGGAACCTCGCCTGTGGGGGCTCTTGGGTGTGGCATTTTTCTCCTGGAGCTTTATTACCCTGCTGGCAGTTAAGCACCCGGCGGTACGGGCAGTGCAAATTCTGTTATTAAGTGCCGCATTAATTTGCGCCAGGCCATTGCAGGATTGGGTATTTGGTGCACCGCAGTCTGCATCCGCAAGCCATCTGGTATTTCAGCCAATAAAAGATAATAACGAACTGCAGCACTACCTTAAGCAGCACCCAAGGCAGCCAGTCATGGTTGATCTGTACGCCGACTGGTGCGTGGCCTGCAAAGAGTTCGATAAATACACGTTCAGTGATCCTGGCGTGCAACAAGCACTGAAACAGGTTCATCTTCTCCAGGTCGACGTCACAGAGAACTCACCTAAAAACAAAGCATTGCTTGCTGCACACCAGGTGCTTGGGCTACCGACCATCCTATTTTTTGACGGGCAAGGTCAGCCACTGGATAAGTTACGGGTCACCGGTTTTATGGACGCCCAGGCGTTTCTCCGCCATTTGCAGAAACTGCCCAGTTCAACAACAATTGACAATAATGAACAGTGATGGAGGGTTATTGCGTGCAACGTGAAGCTGTACTGGAATCGGCGCTGCTGGCAATGGAGCGTAAAGGGTTGGCGACTATCACGCTGGCTCATGTAGCCGAGGAAACAGGCATGACCGTGGAGTCACTGCAACTTTTTTGGCCAAACAAAGAAGCCATTATCTATGATGCGCTGCGTTACCACAGCCAGCAAATTGAAACGCACCGCCGCCAGTTGCTGCTGGATGACACGCTGTCTGATGAGCAAAAACTGCTGGCCCGCTATAAAACGCTGACCGAGTGTGTAGCTCAACAACGTTACCCCGGCTGCCTGTTTATTGCGGCCTGTAGTTTCTGGCCAGATGCAGAAGACCCTATCCACCAACTGGCAACAGAACAAAAACGAGCCGCCTGGGAATATACCCATACGCTGCTCAACCGGCTGGATGTGGACGACCCGGCAATGGTGGCAGACCAGATGGAGCTGGTTCTGGAAGGCTGCCTGAGCAAGCTGTTAGTTAAACGCCACCAGGAAGATGTGGACACAGCAGCCCGGCTGGCGCAAGATATTCTGCGCTTTGCACAGTGCCGCAAGGCTGGTGCTCTCACCTGACCGAACACTTTTTGTCAAACCATGCACAAAAAGCAGGCAATCAGATGAGATTTGCCGTGTTTTTGTGATAAAGGCGTTGACGCCTTGCAGCCTTTACGGTTTAATGCGCCCCGTTGCCCGGATAGCTCAGTCGGTAGAGCAGGGGATTGAAAATCCCCGTGTCCTTGGTTCGATTCCGAGTCCGGGCACCACTTATTCAGAGAACCCAGCCTATGGCTGGGTTTTTGCTTTTCTGAAACCGGACTCTCCATCGAACTCCGTTCGATTATTCGCCGTAAACGGCTCACCCCTTCGGGGCCAGCGCGGCAGGCGCGCTGTTCAACGCCTTAAGGCGTTAGTCCGGGTCCGGGCACCACTATTTAAAGAACCCGCCCAAAAGGCGGGTTTTTGCTTTTCTGAAACCGGACTCTTCATCGAACTCCGTTCGATTATTCGCCGTAAACGGCTCACCCAGCAATTGCCAGCGCTGACCACAAACGCCACCTCTCTTTCAGCCTGCCTGCTGGCCAAGATTACTACTGAACAATCTGGTAAGCCTGCCCATTCCTGTCGTATCCGAATACAACATAAACAAACTGCCAGTGAAAAACCGCCCACATCGAGCACAAAAAATACAAAACGAGCACTAAAACATTGCCATATACAGCCAAAACTAACACAATCTAGCTTTAGAATTACCCAACAGGAGCGAGAAATGCCACTAAAGAAACCTGAATCAGACTTTCTCCATGAACTGGCGAACATAGCTGAACAGCGAATCTTAAGCAGTTATCTTAAGTCTCACTGTATTAATATCAGTACCAAACCTAAAGAAGGTTTCAGGTTCGATCCGGTGACAAACATTGACCGGGAAACTGAAATAATCATCAGGAGAATGATTTCCGAACGTTTTCCTGAGCATGCCATTATGGGTGAGGAATTCGGCGACACAGGGAGCAGTATGTATAAGTGGGTCATAGACCCGATTGATGGTACCCGCCCATTCCTGTGTGGCCTGCCAGTATGGGGATGTCTGGTTGGGTTGCTGGAAAATGGTGAAGCAGTAATGGGAATGATGAGCCAGCCCTATACCGGAGACCGTTTCTGGTCTGATGGCAAATTCTCATGGTTTTCAGGGCGGTTCGGCACTTCAATAATGAAAACAAGACATGACGCAGAGCTTCACCAGGCCATTCTGCATACCACCTCACCCGAATCGGTCAAACTTTATCATAATAATAAATTCGACTTATTACAGAATCAGGTACTCATGACCCGTTATGGTGGTGAGTGCTACGCAATGGCAATGCTGGCTGCCGGCCATATTGATATCTGCGTAGAATACTCTCTGCAGCCATACGACATTGTTGCATTTATACCAATTATAGAAAACGCCGGAGGTGTCATTACAACTATTGATGGCAGACGGGCTGAAAATGGTGGTGCGATTGTAGTGAGTGCAAATGAGCAACTCCATGAGCAGGTATTGAATATTCTTAATTCATGATAACACCGTCTGGAATAGAGAAGATGAACGAAAAAATATCTACACGAATTATATTCTTTATTGCTGGTTTGGTTACTGCAACCTGGGCTGTTCTTGTGCCCTATGCAAAAAGTAACACTAATATTAACGATGCTTCACTGGGGACATTATTATTATGCCTCGGGTTAGGTGCGATGATCGCGATGCCTGTTACAGGTGCGCTGACATCCAGATATGGTTGCAGAAAAGTAATTACTGCTGCAGTGCTGGTTATTATTATCTCTGTCCCCTTTTTGTCTTTTCTTTCCTCCCCTTTACTACTGGGAGCAGGGTTACTGATTTTTGGCGTCAGCATTGGAATCACTGACTGCGCAATGAATGTCCAGGCCATTCTGGTTGAGAAATCAGCAGATAAATCATTAATGTCAGGGTTTCATGGCATGTACAGTGTTGGTGGTATTGCAGGAGCTGGCGCAATGACAGGCTTGTTACATTTAGGTTTAACTGCCATCACCTCGACAATTATCATGTGCGTGGCCGTTTTTCTCTTGCTGATGATAAGTGTTCACAAGCTACTACCCTATGCCAACCCCGCGGAAGGGCCTGCTTTTGCTGTCCCGAAAGGAATCGTTCTGGTCCTGGGCCTGATTTGCTTTATTATTTTTATGGCCGAAGGCACCGTACTGGACTGGAGTGCAGTTTATCTGGTTGAAAAAATAAATATTTCTGAGTCGCTGGGTGGTCTGGGGTTTGCGGCATTCGCGGCAGCAATGACAGCGGGAAGATTAAGTGGTGATTATGTCATTGAAAAGCTGGGGGCATTCAAAGTGGTACTTTCAGGTACTGCTATTGCAATCCTGGGGTTTATCTTAGTGATCCACAGCATTGAATTTACCCTCATTTTAATTGGTTATTCCTTAATTGGTGCTGGGTGTTCGAATATTGTGCCGGTTATGTTCTCCCAAATCGGTAAACAATCCACCATGCCACAAATGGTTGCAGTCCCTGCCGTAACAACGCTCGGGTATATTGGTGTTCTGGCTGGGCCTGCCATAATTGGCTATATTTCACATCATAGCTCAATTACCTATGGCTTTGTTTTTATCACTACATTAATCCTCTGCGCAGCAATATTGTCGTATGCGATAAAAAACATTCTGCGAGCAACTCCCCAGGTATAAACTCGCTTTCATGGCTATTAAATAAATAATCTTATATACCCTGCATAAGTCATCACTTATGCAGGGTATATTCATTTACTGCTATGAGAAATGCTGGCAACCCATGCCCGATGTCAGAGAAGGTAACCACAAATCCTCCGCACAAAACTAACACAAACAATCACAATATTGCATAAACGAGCATAAGCTGTTAGCGTACAGCAGATACCTGGTTGCCAGTGATGGACGCTTCCGAATGAGAAATCGAGAGGGTAAACCATGTGTGGAGCGATCAGGAGTGGGTGCAAACTTTACGATTCAGGTGGAGAAATGATTAAACTGATCATCACAGATTTGGATGGAACATTCCTGAACAGCAAGGGGGATTATGACAGAGAACGATTTGCCAGTGTCCGGACTCTGATGGCAGAGAAAAAAGTACACTTTGCTGTCTGTACTGGCAAACAGTGTGAAAGAGTGGAAGAACTGTTTGGCGAGTACAGTAAAGATTTATGGATTGTCGGGGATAGCGCAACACGTATTAAGTTTAACGGTGAATATCTTTATCAGTCCCTCATCCGTAATGAGACAGGGCTGAGTATTATCAAAACGCTTGAAGCGGCGAACCCCCACCATGTCATTATTGCCTGCACCAATGAGGGGGCGGTGATCCGGTCTGATACCCCACAACACCTGAAAGAAAAAGTACGTAAGTCTTATACCACAATGATCCAGACGGATAACTTAAGCTCAGTGACCAGCGATTTTGTTAAAATCACTGTTTACGATGAAGCAGGAACATGTGCGCAAACTCGCCCTTTTTTAACTCCCTTTGAGAAAGATGTCTACATTGTTGTTTCAGAGGCGTCCTGGATTGATATTGCTGATTACGGCGTACATAAAGGCACTACAGTGAAAAGGCTGCAAGAGATCCTTAATGCCACTCGTGCTGAAACTATGGCATTTGGCGATGGTTACAACGACCGGGAGCTTTTAGCTGAAGCTGAATATAGCTTTGCAATGCAAAACGCGTTCGAAGAGACCAAAGCCGCTGCACAATTTGTTACCGGGACAAATGACGAAAATGCCGTTCAGGAAACGATCATACGGATCCTGAGACTGCAATCCTGAACACAATTCAGGGAAATGGCGGTTGCTCCGTTTCCCTGTGATTTTACCCGTTAAGACGCTCGCTCAATGTGCATATTCAGGTTTTCAAAACCACTGACATTCGTATCCTGGCTCACAATGATGATGTCGATATCATCGCACTGTGCAACCTTGTAGCGGGCGACTTTTGACATTTTATCTTGTGTTACCGCAGCGATAACTTCATTACTTTGGCTCAGTATTTCCTTTTTGAAACAAGCATCTTCGTAGTAGACCGCGCTCAGTCCGACTTGAGAATCCAGGCCACAAACCCCAATAAACGTTTGGTCAAAGAGCATTTCCCGAACCTGATTTACCGTATCAGAACCCAGTGTACTGCCAGTCAGGTGATTAACCTTCCCCCCGAGTAATATCAATTCACCTTTGGCGCGGCTGCTTAATGCTGCAGCTATTTGAGGGGAATTCGTTACGATAGTGATTTCCATATCTTCTGGAATGTATTCCACCATAGCCAAATATGTGGAGCCGGCATCGAGGAAGATGCAGGTATTTTCTCTAATGAGTTGCGCGCATTTACGGGCCAGACACGATTTTTCTTCAACGTTATCAGCCGCCCGAACATCAAAGATAGCCGATTGCTTAAATTCACTTATCGCTCCGCCATAAACCTTTTTGCACAGGCCCTTTCTGGCCATCTGCTGCAAGTCTCTGCGAATAGTATGCTCTGATACCCCCATGTCGCGGGCCAGGTCTGTTCCAATTACCCGGCCTGTTTTTGCCAGTATTTCCTGAATCCGGGCCTGCCTTTGCTCAGGGAAAGCATCATAATCTGTCACGCCAACTCCTCAAAATGGGCTTAGTGCTGCATAACTCAACAAAATATATCACACTATAATTATTGCCATGGTATCGCATTAACCCATTGCAGTCTTTTGAACCTGAGCACTCGCAACCTGCCGTACCCATGCTGATTACAGAACCTTTTTAACGTAACTAACTACTGAAATGAATAAACCCGCCCAAGAGGCGGGTTGTTATTTTTTGCTGTTACGGCAGCACACAACTCTGCCAGTAAACAGCCGGTTCAATATTCACTACTCCCTGCTCAGTACGCAGCCAGCGCGGCGCTTTCATTTCTGCGGCAAAGTAATTAATTAACTCCGACAGCAACCCCGTCAGTTGCTGCTCCGTTTCCGGGGGAAGCCCTTGCTGCATCAGCGTTTGTGCCAGCGCCATACCGTAGCTGCAGAGCGCAGTACAGTCTGGTGCTAATTGTGGGGAGTCCGCCGGGAGCGTATCTACTGTCAGGCTTTCCACAAGATGTTCCGGTACCGGATCCAGCAGCGTGGGCTGTAACACCGTAAGGCAAGTATTAAGACGCCCACACAGTGCCATTTTTAACGTGGTGTCGTGGGCTTCTGGCAGAGCATCCGCAATGCTTTCACAGTAGCTCGCCAGCTCGGTAAAATCAGTGATGGAACTGAGGGGAATGGCAAATAACGGGTGAGTCTGGGTAGTGGTCGTAGCCATAAAGGCATCCTCCTGTAACGTTTCATTTTTCTGCCACAGGAGAGGCTAATCTCACTGGTGGCAGAACCGGGCAGGGTTAGCCTTACCGGTGTTACAGGAAACCGGCGCATCTTACGATGCCCCCGCCCGGCCTGCCATTGAGGTGTAGCCGTGCGCACGACACACAAAAGACGCAACGCGCGTCATGTGTCGCCTGTAACAATTTTCAGGAGGCTAATCCCGGCACCTGATTTTGCAGGTGCCGGGCAAAGATACCGTTGAGCACAGAGCACCGCAAGGGATTTTACCCGGCAGGCTAACACACTGTTTTTATTTGGAACCCAGTACGCAAAACTTAGGCATGTAATATCGCCAACGGGGGAAAAGAGGAAAACAGATACGCGAAACACCATCAATAGTTGGTGAAAGAAAAACCAACCCCTGGGAATCTTTATCCTGACGACCGATCGGAAAAACATGTTTGCTGTGGTGAACGAAATAAACAGTTTTGTCGCGTTCGCCACCTTCGGTGGTGCTGACAATATCGACGGGTTTATTCAGCGCAATCAGCACGAAATCGTTCGATTCACGTGGCTCCATCAATCGGCCATTGACCTTAACCACATCGCCCGACTTAACCTGATCGCCAATAGTGGCGCGCTTGCCGCCCTGATAAAACTCGAATGCGTTTATGTATAAAACGCGAAATATACCCTACCTTGCGAACAATAAAAAATAATCGCGTTCTCGCCACTTCACGCTAAATGTGATCTATCGCGCCTTTCAACACAAAAGTGTGCCATTAAAACGGATGCAACTTTACCCAGTGAAATAAAGAAGAATCAGGTCGTTAGCGTCATAAGCACAAAAGTGCCATAAACCACCTCTCCATAATACAAATGTGCAACAGAAACCGTCGTCATATCAGCATGAAATAGATAAAACTTTCTTTAAAGTCCGCTCTTGATCGGGTTATATCAGATCAGAGCAGCAAATATGTGATTTGCACAAATGTGCAGGAGTCGAAAGATGACGATAGAAAATAGTGACGATATCCGCCTGATTGTGAAAATCGCCCAACTCTATTATGAGCAGGATATGACCCAGGCGCAGATCGCCCGCGAGTTGGGGATCTATCGCACCACCATCAGCCGCCTGCTGAAGCGCGGCCGCGAGCAGGGCATCGTCACCATCGCCATCAATTATGACTACAACGAAAACCTGTGGCTTGAGCAGCAACTCAAACAAAAATTTGGTCTCAAAGAGGCAGTTGTGGCGGCCTGTGATTCTCTTCTGGAAGAGGATCAACTCAACGTTATCGGCCAGCACGGCGCACAGTTGGTTGACCGATTGTTGGAGCCGGGTGATATCATCGGTTTCTCCTGGGGGCGCGCGGTGCGGGCATTGGTGGAAAATTTGCCGCAGGCCAGCCAGTCCCGCCAGGTTATCTGCGTGCCGATTATCGGCGGCCCATCCGGCAAACTGGAGAGCCGCTACCACGTTAATACGCTGACCTACAGTGCGGCAGCGAAGCTGAAAGCCGAATCGCATCTCGCCGATTTTCCGGCGCTTCTTGATAACACATTAATTCGTAACGGTATTATGCAGTCTCAGCATTTTAAAACCATCGCCGCTTACTGGGAAAACCTGGATGTCGCGTTGGTGGGCATTGGCTCTCCGGCGATTCGCAATGGCGCTAACTGGCACGCATTTTATGGCAGCGAAGAGAGCGATGACCTCAATGCCCGTCGTGTTGCTGGCGATATCTGTTCACGGTTCTTCAATATTGATGGTGCGACGGTAGAAACCGCCATGAGCGAGAAAACGCTCTCTATTGAGATGGCGAAACTGAAAAATGCTCGCTATTCCGTGGGTATTGCGATGGGCGAAGAAAAATACTCCGGTATTCTTGGTGCATTAAACGGCAATTATATTAACTGTCTGGTGACAAATAGAGAAACCGCAGAGTCATTACTGAGTTAAAAATCAAAAATATCATTTCACGCAGTATGCCTGCGGGGGATCCCTTTATCTGAAGAAAACAGGAGTCGATAATGGAAACATGGTTAAATTTAGGACATAAAGTAATTATTGTAACCGGTGGCGCTTCGGGAATTGGTTTAGCTATCGTCGATGAGTTATTAGCCCAGGGTGCTAACGTGCAAATGATAGATATTCATGGCGGTGATAAATATCACAACAGCGAAAGTTATACTTTCTGGCCAACGGATATTTCCAGTGCCAGTGAGGTTAATAAAACCGTCGCAAGTATTATTCAACGAGTTGGTCGGATTGATGGTCTGGTTAATAACGCTGGGGTGAACTTTCCACGTTTATTAGTCGATGAAAAATCGCCAGCTGGTCGCTATGAATTAAATGAAGCCGCTTTTGAAAAAATGGTCAATATCAACCAGAAAGGCGTTTTTTTACTCTCCCAGGCGGTGGCTCGCCAGATGGTCAAACAACGCGACGGGGTAATAGTTAACGTCTCTTCTGAAAGCGGACTGGAAGGGTCCGAAGGCCAGAGCTGCTATGCGGCAACCAAAGCGGCGCTAAATAGCTTTACCCGCTCCTGGTCGAAAGAGCTGGGCAAACACGGTATCCGCGTGGTCGGCGTTGCGCCGGGGATTTTGGAAAAAACCGGACTGCGTACGCCGGAGTATGAAGAGGCGCTGGCCTGGACCCGCAACATCACCGTTGAGCAACTGCGCGATGGCTATACCCGAAACGCGATTCCAATTGGCCGCTCGGGTCGTCTTTCTGAAGTTGCTGATTTTGTTTGCTATTTACTCTCAGAACGCGCCAGCTATATCACCGGAGTAACCACTAACATCGCTGGCGGCAAAACGCGCGGCTAAGGGGGAAATATGGTTAACGTTATCTTCTGCGCCCACGGCCAACTGGCCAGCGCCATGCTCGATTCGGTACGCATGGTCTACGGCGATGTCAACGTCAGCGCCGTGGAATTTATCCCCGGCGAGAACGCCGGAGATATCGCCTGTAAACTGAAAAAGTTAGTGAGCGTTCACAATGATGAAGAGTGGGTTATCGCAGTAGATTTACAGTGCGGCAGCCCGTGGAATGCCGCCGCAGGGCTGGCGATGAATAACCCGCAGCTACGGGTTATTAGCGGCCTGTCGTTACCGTTGGCTCTGGAGTTGGTGGATAACCAGCAAACGCTGCATGCGGATGAACTCTGCCAACACCTGGAGACCATCGCCAGCCAGTGCTGCGTCACCTGGCAACAGCCGGAAACCATTGAGGAGGATTTTTGATGAACATTACACTTGCGCGTATTGATGACCGTTTAATTCATGGTCAGGTCACTACCGTGTGGTCAAAAGTAGCCAACGCACAGCGGATTATTATCTGCAATGATGATGTTTATAACGATGACGTTCGCCGCACGTTACTCCGCCAGGCTGCGCCTCCGGGTATGAAGGTTAATGTGGTCAATATTGAAAAGGCGGTGGCGGTATACCATAACCCTCAATATAAAGACGAAACTGTTTTTTACTTATTTACCAATCCGCAAGATGCTTTAGCGATGGTAAAACACGGAGTAAAAATTGCCACATTAAATATTGGCGGAATGGCCTGGCGGCCAGGTAAGAAACAATTAACTAAAGCCGTATCTTTAGATGACAATGATATTTTATCTTTCCGCGAACTGGATAGTCTTGGCGTAAAATTGGATTTACGTGTCGTCGCATCTGATCCATCCATTAATATTATGGAAAAAATTAAAGAGCAGTCATTCGCGGAATAAATAAAACGCCTGTATTTATTACACAGTCATTCCGGAGGCAGTCTGAAAGACATCGTGTCAATGCCGTAACAGGCAGGGAACCTTATACCCTTGAGGTAACAAATTATGGAAATGAATACCCTACAAATAATAGCCATATTTATTTTTTCCTGTATTGCCGGAATGGGCAGCGTGTTGGATGAATTTCAGACACACCGCCCACTCATCGCCTGCACCGTGGTTGGTTTGATTCTCGGTGATTTAAAAACCGGCATTATGCTCGGTGGCACTCTGGAGCTGATCGCGCTGGGCTGGATGAACGTCGGCGCGGCACAGTCTCCGGACTCGGCTCTGGCCAGCATTATCTCGGCAATCCTGGTGATTGTCGGCCATCAAAGCATCGCCACCGGAATAGCCATCGCCCTACCAGTCGCCGCTGCGGGACAGGTGCTTACCGTGTTCGCCCGCACCATTACCGTGGTATTCCAGCACGCAGCGGATAAAGCGGCGGAAGAGGCGCGCTTTGGGACAATCGATTTGCTGCACATCTCCGCGCTGGGCGTCCAGGCGCTGCGCGTTGCTATCCCCGCGCTGGTGGTATCGCTGTTCGTCAGCGCCGATATGGTCAGCAATATGCTCAATGCCATCCCGGAATTCGTCACCCGCGGTCTGCAAATCGCCGGCGGTTTTATCGTGGTGGTCGGCTACGCGATGGTGCTGCGCATGATGGGCGTGAAGTATCTGATGCCCTTCTTCTTCCTTGGCTTCCTCGCTGGCGGTTATCTCGACTTCAGCCTGCTGGCCTTCGGCGGGGTGGGGATAATCATGGCGCTGATTTATATCCAATTGAATCCACAGTGGCGCAAATCTGAACCGCAGGCCGCAGCCACCACGTCCACCGCCCTTGACCAGCTTGATGATTGATGGAGCCCAACATGGAACAGAAAAAAATTACCCAAGGCGACCTGGTGAGCATGTTTCTGCGCTCCAATCTGCAGCAGGCGTCATTCAACTTTGAACGTATTCACGGTCTGGGCTTTTGCTACGACATGATCCCGGCTATTAAGCGCCTCTATCCGCTGAAAGCGGATCAGGTCGCCGCGTTAAAACGCCATCTGGTGTTCTTTAACACCACCCCGGCGGTCTGCGGCCCGGTGATTGGCGTGACGGTGGCGATGGAAGAAGCGCGAGCTAACGGAGCCGCCATTGACGATGGTGCAATCAACGGCATCAAAGTTGGTTTGATGGGGCCGCTGGCAGGCGTTGGCGATCCGCTGGTATGGGGTACATTGCGGCCGATTACCGCCGCACTCGGCGCATCGCTGGCGCTCTCCGGCAATATTGTTGGCCCACTGCTGTTCTTCTTTCTTTTTAATGCAGTACGTCTGGCCATGAAATGGTACGGGCTACAGTTGGGCTTTCGTAAGGGAGTCAGCATCGTCAGCGATATGGGTGGCAATCTGCTGCAAAAACTTACCGAAGGCGCGTCCATTCTCGGCCTGTTTGTGATGGGCGTACTGGTGACCAAATGGACCACCATCAACGTGCCGTTGGTGGTCTCTCAGACGCCTGGCGCCGACGGCGCCACTGTCACCATGACCGTGCAGAACATCCTTGATCAACTCTGCCCTGGTCTTCTGGCTCTGGGGCTGACGCTGCTGATGGTGCGTCTGCTCAATAAAAAAGTGAATCCCGTATGGCTGATTTTCGCCCTGTTCGGTTTGGGGATTATCGGTAACGCGCTGGGCTTCCTGTCCTGATTATTCCTCCCCGGCGATGCCGGGGCTATTTCAACAAGTTAACCCCAGAAAATTTCGGCGTACGGAAAGGCGGCGACTGGATCTCTCCCCAGAGCGTAGATTTACTGCGTGGTCGGGATGCGTGAAGGAAGCCAGCATTGCTGTCATTCGAAAGATGAAGGGGATAGAGGTGGAAAACATGCAAACAACAACGGCCCTGCGTCTTTACGGTAAACGCGATCTGCGCCTGGAAACCTTCGAACTCCCGGCAATGCAGGATGATGAAATCCTGGCCCGCGTGGTCACCGACAGTCTGTGCCTCTCCTCCTGGAAAGAGGCTAATCAGGGCGAGGCACATAAAAAAGTACCGGACGATGTGGCGACCAACCCGATCATTATCGGCCATGAATTCTGCGGTGAAATTATCGCCGTCGGCAAAAAGTGGCAGCACAAATTTCACACCGGTCAGCGCTATGTGATTCAGGCCAACCTGCAACTGCCGGATCGTCCGGACTGCCCCGGCTATTCCTTCCCCTGGATCGGCGGGGAAGCGACTCACGTGGTGATCCCCAATGAGGTCATGGAACAGGATTGTCTGCTCTGCTGGGAAGGCGATACATGGTTTGAAGGATCGTTGGTAGAACCCCTCTCCTGCGTGATCGGTGCCTTCAACGCCAACTATCATCTGCAGGAAGGCAGTTATAACCACGTAATGGGGATTCGTCCGCAGGGGCGCACGCTGATCCTTGGCGGCACCGGCCCAATGGGGCTGCTGGCTATCGACTACGCGCTGCATGGCCCGATCAACCCGGCGCTGCTGGTGGTCACCGATACCAATAAACCGAAACTCAGCTATGCGCGTCGGCACTATCCATCCGAACCGCAAACGCTGATTCACTATCTTGATGGCAATGACGCCAACCGCGAAACGCTGCTGGCGCTCAGCGGCGGCCACGGCTTTGATGATATTTTCGTCTTCGTCCCTAACGAACAGCTGATCACTATGGCTTCATCGCTGCTGGCCGCAGACGGCTGTCTGAACTTCTTTGCCGGTCCGCAAGATAAACAGTTCAGCGCGCCAATAAATTTTTACGATATACATTACGCCTTCACCCACTATGTGGGTACCTCCGGCGGCAATACCGACGACATGCGTGCCGCCGTAGAATTAATGCAGGCGAAAAAAGTTCAGACCGCGAAAGTGGTGACCCATATTCTGGGGCTGAACGCGGCGGGTGAGACGACGCTGGATTTACCGCAGGTTGGCGGCGGTAAAAAATTGGTGTATACCGCGAAAAACATACCGTTAACAGCGCTGGGGGAAATTACCGACCCGGAACTGGCGGTGATTATGGAACGCCATCACGGTATCTGGTCAAAAGAGGCGGAAGAGTATCTTCTGGCCCATGCAGAGGATATTACCCATGATTAATCGCGATGCACTACTGTGCATGTCTCTGGCCGGTCGTCCCGGCACTCACTTTCATAACTAGTTATATGAGAAGCTGGGACTGAACTACATTATCGCCGCCCGCAGCCGCGATAATGGCCTGGTGCTGGCGAACCAGTACAGCCTCCAGTTGCAGCCGCTGCCGGAAGGAAATGCGGTGAATATTCTGGTCAACATCACCTCGCTCGGCATGTCTGGCTGCGCGGAAGTGATTGCCCTACAGGAGGTAGCGCTGTTGGTACTCCCCGGCATACGCCCAGATGATACGCTGGTTGCTGAAGCGGCCGCATTTGCCAGAGCGTAAGCATAGCCCCCGGGTAAGGCGTCAGCCATCACCCGGGGATTTTTCCCGGCAGGCTAACACACTGTTTTTATTTGGAACCCAGTACGCAAAACTTAGGCATGTAATAACGCCAACGGGGTGAAAAGAGGAGAACAGATACGCGAAACACCATCAATAGTTGGTGAAAGAAAAATTCTGGCAGTACCTCAGCGCATCACGAAGGAAGAATATTTTTAAGAAAACGGTGTAAACAACCACGCTTAAAATAATTACAGCACGCTCGCCACACAGCCCAACCCGCATCGCGCATTCACTCACTGCACAAACACACTTTCCCGCACATAGCGGCGCAGCAAACCTTCGCGAATATGGCGGTGAAAACCGTCGTTATCCACCACTTTGTGCCAGTACAAGTAAGCCTTTGTTTTCAGGGCAGGCTCCGACAGGCGTAGTTTTTCCAGCCCACGGCGTTCAATGACATCGCCAGAAAATACGCACACAGAATCAGAATGGTTTATCAGTGCCAGCGCGGCACTGGCCGAAGAGGTTTTCAGGGTGCAACGCATATGTTTGATGGTTTCCCCCCAGCACTGGCGAATAACCAGGTCCAGCTGTTCACGGAACATCAGCTCAATCCAGGGGTAACGGGAAATATCACGCAACGTCACGCGCCGCCCGGCCAAAGGGTGGCCTCTGCGCACAGTGAAAAAGTGTTCCAACTCAACCAATTCACTTACACAAACATTATTCGATAAGCTATTACAGTGCCCAAAAAAGAAATCAATTTTTCCATCGTTAAGATCCTGAATACACTGATCATAGCGAGTGAACACTTCAAAGGTTACTTTCCCTTCCAGCCCTTCTTTATGGGCAAAATCATAAAACAGTAACGAGACTTCATCGATATAGACATCATCCGGCACACAAATCCGGTAAGTCTCTTTCATGGGCAGGGGTTCGGTGTCCGGTTGGTTTTTATCAAAAATCCCTTCCAGATCGGCCACCATAATTTCCAGTGTTGGATACAAGCGCTGGGCAAAAGGCGTCATCATCATGCCATGAGCAGAACGCACCAAAAGCGGGTCATCAAACACTTCACGCAAACGGGCCAACTGGTGGCTAACAGCAGACTGCCCAATAAACAACTGAGTGGCCGCTTTACTGACCTGGCGGGTTTTCAGCAAAAAATACAATGTGACTAATAAATTGACGTCATATTTAATGACTTTCGCAAGGTTACTTTGCAACATCCTGGTTCTCCCGCTGGCATCAGTTCGTCACGCATCCAACATCATTTTAGGCCCGAAATGCACCACTGCGCAGACTTACATAAGAAACGCCTCATACTGCTGAATATCCGTTGTAACGGGTACAGTCGTTTTGGCAACATTCCCGGTTAAAATACTTTCCATACAAAAATAGACATGTAAGCCAGCCAGTGTATCAACACCCAATTTATTCATCAGGCTGCGTTTATGGCGACTAACCGCTTTATTACATATGCCGAGCACACGACCAATCAACCGGTGGTCATACCCTTTCAGCATCAGTTTAAGTACCGTATTTTCTGTTGGGCTCAACAACCCCAGGGCCGACCCATGTTCCGATACGCGACCACTTTCGCTTTGAATCGCCAGGCTTCCTGAAATTGCCAAAGAAGGCAATGAGTTAACCACACCAGTCAGCTTGCTGCGAATAGCCTCTACCGACCAGGTACTATCGATACAAATCAAGCGGCTGCCCAGTAATTCCAGGTATTCTTTACAGCGAAACACGCCCATATCTGTAGCGCTTACCATAATAACCACCATAGATGGGTTATCATTAATATAGCTAATTGTTTGGTGGGTTTTATCGGAGTAAGACATCCCCATACTGCAAACAAATACCGGAGTGGTACACAGCTGAATATTTTGGGTTAGTTCCTGTAACAGCGTGGTCACCCCATGCGCTGCCAGTGAACCATCATCAAATAGATTAAGCAACATAGAATGTATTAAGACCTTTCTCAAGAAGATTATTGTGAAATTTATCACGCACACTTTTTAGTCTAAAAACAATAAATATTAATAAGCATTATTAACCGAATTAATAACCCAAAGGATTCAAATGAATGGCAATAATAAGGCCTGTTATTTCTTTTCATTTAAATAATGGAAATCACCGAAGTACAATTAGTAAATAATGCAGGGAATTAATTATTCCCAATAAATGAGCATACTGAGAATATAATAAATCTCTGGTTAAATTAGTGTGTTAACTTACCTACCATAGGCGATGCATTCCCCTGGAGTGTGTACTCTGGGGTTAGCAGGTGAATGTCTACTGATTCTGAATACATCTCAGGTAACAAAACCCCCGCACTACGATGAAATACAAGAAATAAATTACAAAACGGTGATAACTCACCAGCCTGGTGCTATACCTTTTTATTGAGTGGCCTGTAGCAGGTGCTTATACGAAAAATAACCGGGTGCTTACCGCAATGGAAACACCTCACATTAACCTCTATTCAGGTTTGGGTATGATTAAACAATTCTATTACCTGGTCTTTCTTATCGCGATTTTAATGCTAATGCATTCAATCTGGACGTTACTGATGCTACGCATCAAGCCCGGCGATAAAAAACATACTCCCCGAGAACTGTTCCGGCTGTTTCTGGTACTGGTTTCCGTATTATTAATCCACAGCCTTGAAGCCGGGATATTTGCCATTTTTTATACCGTTGAACACGCGCTGCCTAATTTTGAAACCGCCATGTACTTTTCTCTGACCAGTTATGCCACCGTCGGTTACGGTGATGTGCTGTTACCAATGGAATTCCGCCTGACAGGTGCCGCTGAGGGCCTGATAGGAACACTGATGGTCAGTTGGACAGTAGCGGTGCTTATCCGGCTATTTCAGAAAACCGAATAAGCATCGCCAACTCATCCGCGTTAATGCGAGACCGGGCGTAGGGTGCCTGCCAGCCACATCCCCACCAGCATCGCGAGGGTAAACAATACGCCTTTCAGATAACCGGCCCCAACCAGCACCAGAGCAGGCCCTGGGCAAATACCGGCCAGGCCCCAGCCCAGGCCAAAAATAACCGCGCCAATGAACAAGTTTTTATCCAGCGTGCGGCGGGTAGGTAGCGAAACCGGCCCGCCACAAATCGCAGTTTTACGCCGTTTTGCCAGGCTAAAACCCACAACCCCAACCGCGATAGCCCCAGCCATTACCAGCGCCAGCGAAGGGTCCCATGGGTGAGCCAGGTCCAGAAATCCCTTCACTTTCGCCGGGTTAGCCATACCACTAACCAAAAGCCCCAGGCCAAATACCAGGCCCGCAATAAACGAAACGAGAATCCGCATCATCTTTACCCCCGAAGCAAACCCAATAATGTTGCCGTTGCAAAACCCACCGCCATAAACGTGAGCGTTGCAGCCAGTGAACGTGGTGAAAAACGCGATAACCCACACACCCCGTGCCCACTCGTGCAGCCGGAACCTAAACGCGTCCCCACACCAACCAATAACCCGGCAATAAGAATAAGAGGCGTGGAGGCCGCAAGGCTGATGTCCGGCAAGGGTAAGAAACACACATACAACACGGGCGCGCCAATCAGGCCCAGTAGAAATGCAATACGCCAACCTTCAGTACGTGTCTCCCGCTGCAACATGCCGCCAAGAATGCCGCTGATTCCGGCTATACGCCCACAAAACAGGATCAACACAACCGCCGCCAGGCCAATCAGCAACCCACCACTGAAACTGGTAACCGGCGTGAACTGTGCAAAATTAATCGTCATTTGGTACTCCTTATTCCCCGCCTTTCTGGACAGGGCAGTACAGGTCATACAACGTAGTGAGTAGTGATAAAATACGTTTATCTTCAATACGATAAAAAATTTGCTTACCTTCCCGGCGCGTTTCCACCAGTTTCAGGCGGCGCATTACGCCCAGTTGCTGAGAAAGCGTAGGCTGGTGAATCCCCACAGCCTCTTCCAGTTGCGCCACACTGGCTTCGCCCTGGCTTAACTGGCACATCAGCAGCAGCCGATCACTGTTTGACAGGCCGCGAAGCACATCTGCAGCGCCCTCGGCCGCGAGTTTCATCACTGCATAAAAATCTTGCTGATCGTGCTCTGGCATCATTGACATCCAACAATATATGATTTTATATAATATTATTAAGTATAGTGTAGTCTTTCAGGCGCTGTCACGCTTTTTTCTGGTTACACGAACCAGGCTTAATCTCACCGATTATTCGGATGATCGATGAAGGATCAGCGCATTGCCCACCCAGTTGCGGGCAAATGTCGGCCTGCCCGAACAGGCTTTAAGAGAGGATATGATGAAAATTGTAATCGTTGGTGGTGTTGCCGGTGGCGCTTCTGCTGCGGCAAGGGCAAGACGCCTGAGTGAAGAAGCAGAAATTATTGTGCTGGAGCGCGGCGAGTATGTCTCATTCGCCAACTGCGGCCTGCCCTACCATATTGGCGGCGTCATTCCTGAACGCCAGTCGCTAATCCTGAAAACACCCCAGGATTTTAAAGCCCGGTTCAACATTGATGTTCGCGTGCGCCATGAAGTGCTCGCCGTTGATCCAGAACAGAAATCCGTCACCGTCAAAAATCTCACAACCGGCGAAAGCTACACCGAAACCTGGGATCGTTTGTTGCTCAGCACCGGTGCGGCCCCCATTGTGCCGCCGTTACCCGGCCTGAACGAACCCGGTGTTTTTTCCCTGCGCAGTATCAATGATATGGACGCCATTCTCGCCTGGATAAAACAACACGATGTTTCACATGCCACATTGGTGGGCGGTGGTTTTATTGGGCTCGAAGTGATGGAAGCACTGGCAGAACGTGGCATGAGCGTAACACTGCTGGAAATGGGCGACCAGGTGATGGCCCCCGTAGACCCGGAGATGGCCTCGGCACTTCACCAGGAAATTCGCAACCATGGCGTTGACCTGCGCCTGAAAACCGCGCTGCAACAAGTTACGCGTGATATTGCCGGGTTAAGCGTTGAGCTTTCCACCGGGGAAAAATTACGTACTGGTATGGTGTTGCTGGCGATTGGCGTGAAGCCGGAAAACCGCCTGGCAACAGAAGCAGGGATTGCCACAGGTGAACGCGGCGGTATCCGGGTTAACCCACAAATGCAAACTTCGGTGCCAGGTATCTATGCCGTAGGCGATGCCGTCGAAACCCAGGATCTGGTATTCCAGTCTCCCACATTAATTCCTCTGGCAGGCCCGGCAAACCGTCAGGGGCGAATCGCTGCCGACAATATGCTCATGAGCCGGGGAAGCACTTATCGCGGCAGCCAGGGAACCGCCATCTGCAAAGTTTTCTCACTCAGTATTGGCAGTTGTGGCGCGAATGAGAAACAACTGGCTGCACGCGGCCGCCGCTATGAAAAGGTGTACGTCCACAGTGCCGATCACGCCAGTTACTACCCAGGTGCTGCAATGATCAGCCTTAAACTGCTGTTTGATCCGCAAAATGGTACGATCCTCGGTGCGCAGGCCAGTGGGCAAAACGGGGTAGATAAACGCATTGATGTGCTGGCTGTCGCCCAGCGGGCAGGCATGAAAGTAGCAGACCTTGAACACCTGGAACTGACCTATGCGCCCCCCTTTAACAGTGCGCGCGACGTGGTAAACCAGGCCGGTATGGTAGCAACCAACGTGCTGTTCGGTGACACAGCGATTTGCCACGCCAGCGACATTCAGCAGCTTGACCCGGCAACCCAGTGCCTGCTAGATATCCGTAACCCCGGCGAACTGACGCAATTTGGTGAATACCCCAACGCGTTATCAATCCCGCTGGATACACTTCGGGAAAATCTGGGCAGGCTACCAAAAGACAAAGAGATCCTGATTGGCTGCCAAAGCGGGCTACGTGGCCATGTTGCGTATCGTATTCTCACCGCACAGGGTTTTCGCGCCCGTAACCTGAGTGGCGGTTTTAAAACCTGGCAAGCCGTTATGCAGGCCAGCAAAGTTAATCCCGCATAAGTCACTAAATAGGCAGCCAGCGTCTTTTCTGGCTGCCTATTTGACCGGTAACCGGCCAGAAAAAACTGCCTTATGGGCGCTAATTACGCCATACTTTCCCCACTTACCGGAGAACAGTTATGGTGACACACTCTCTTTCCCGTACTACCCGCTATACCGCGCTGCCCTTGCTGGTGCTGGTAGTACTTACTGCGGCGATTTTACTGCATGCTCACTGGGGCGCATTTTTGCAATGGTGCCTGGCTGTGCAAATCTCACTACACCGCTACCTGGTGATGTACTTGCTGCAACTGAATAACCACCAATATTCAGGTGGGATGTGGCTTTTAGTGGGTTCATTTATGTACGGCGTGCTGCACGCCATTGGCCCAGGGCATGGCAAATTTATTGTCACCACCTGGATTACCACCCACCAGGAAAACACCACAATCACGCGAGTTATCCCGTTTATTGGCAGCCTGTTACAGGGCGTCAGCGCGATTCTGTTTGTGTTTATTCTGGCGGTAGGGTTTAACCTGGCCTCTGGCTCGCTGAGCGAAAGCCGCTGGTATATTGAGAAAATCAGCGCGGTATTTATTGGTCTGTTTGGCCTGTGGGTAATTTTCCAGGCACTGAAAAGCCTGCAACCCCGCAAGCTAACTATTCGGCGTATCCAGCCTGCTCTTGCTACAGCCCACACACACCATGAACACTGTGGCTGCTCACACCACCATATTCCTGTTGTGCCACTGGCTCAGGCAAGCTGGAAAACCCGGTTGGGTGTCATGTTCACTATTGGCGCACGCCCTTGCAGTGGCGCTATTATGATTCTGATGTTTGCTAATGCTCTGGGCATTGTGACCTGGGGAATTGCCGCAGTCATGACCATGGCGCTGGGTACCGGTTTATCGATTATGGGGCTTTCCCTGGCGGTGCGTTACGCCCGGGAGAAAACACTGGCGTTGTTTGGCGGTAACACCGCTAACCGCCAGTGGCTGTTACCCTGTATTCGAGTGCTGGGTGGGGTAATACTGGTGCTGTTCGCCACTGTGCTGTTTTTAACCGTCATTCCTGTTAGTGCTAATGGCGATTATATTGCAGCCGGGTGTTAATATTCTGGCGGGCCTGAATAGCCCGCCACAGGTTATTTTTTCTTTTGTGACACATTAATCCCGGCGTCCGGTGCCAGGCGGGTAATATCCCATAAGCCAATGGCTGTAAGCACGCCAATCACCACAAACCCCAGGCGAAATGCCATCCCCGGCTCATGCGCAACACCCTCTGGCAGCCAGGATGTCAGCAGACTACCCGCACGGATACTCAACGCACCCAGCGTGACCCCCAGGCCACTCGCCAGTTGCAAAGAGGTACTGAACAGGGTGTTTGCCCCACTCATTTCCTGGGCCGGTACTTCAGCAAATGCCAGCGAACTGATGCCGGTGAATTGCATTGAGCGGCTGAGCCCGCCCCAAAACAGCATGACCAGAGTGAGAATGCGCGGGGAATCAGGTGTCAGCAACGCACAGACCAGCAGCGACAGAACACACAATACCCCATTGCCTAACAGCAGCTTCCTGAACCCAAAATAACGTATCAGTGGTGTAGTAGCGGGTTTCATTGCCAGGTTACCGGCAAACACGGCCAGCACCAGTGAACCGGCGTGAAAGGCATCCATGCCAAACCCAACCTGGAACATCAACGGCAACATAAAAGGCGCGGAGCTGATAGTTGCCCGCAGCACAAAACCGCCACGCATGGTGACACGAAACGACGGTACACGTAGCGTGCGCAGTTGTACCAGAGGCGCGGGGCTACGCAATAAATGGCGTACGGCCCAGGCGAGAAACACCAGCCCTATAACCAGTAACCCGGCCCCATACCAGGGGTTTTCATTTTGCTGGCTGAACACTTCCAGCCCGGCAACCAGGCACAGCATTGACAGGCCCACAGAGAAAAAACCCTGGGTATCGAATGGCTGTTTCTCCATCGGTTTCTGGTTGCTCATCATCTTTAATGAACAGGCAATCGCTGCCAGCCCAAATGGAACATTCAGAAAGAAAATCCAGTGCCAACTGGCATAAGTGGTAATAAACCCGCCAATGGGTGGCCCCAAAATAGGCGCAACTAATGCCGGCCAGGTAAGAGTGGCAATGGCGGTAATCAGTTGATCTTTGGGTGTGGTGCGTAATACCACCAGCCTGCCAACCGGCACCATCATGGCTCCGCCAATTCCCTGAATAATGCGCATCACCACAAACTCAGTGACGTTTTGCGTTAACCCACAAATCAAGGAAGAGACGGTAAAAATCAGCAGCGCGGTACTGAACACAGTGCGGGCGCCAAACCGCTCGGCCACCCAACCACTGGCTGGGATCAACACGGCCAGGGTAAGCAGATAGGCGCTGATACCAATATTTAAATCCACTGCGGTCACCCCAAAGGCTTTTGCCATATCGGGTAATGCGGTGGCGATAACAGTTCCGTCGAGAAACTCCATGAAAAATGCGCTGGCCACTAATAATGCGAGGCCAGAAATCGCCCGACGTTTTTTTTCCGGTTGCATGCTGCCGTCGGCCGAAGAATCAGAAATTGCCATTGTGGCTTCCCCTTTGCCGGGCCCCATCCGGCCATTGGTATGATAAATTAATTACATGTTATACCAGAACAGCGGTTCAAAACGCTGTTCCAACAGGGATACACAGTATTAAAAAAATGGAAATAATCAGCTCTGCAAACTTTGGTCCCTAGTAAACCCTGATCAGTAGTAAACCCTGGTCAGCAGCAAAAGCAGGTTTCCAGACAAAAGTGACTAACCCGCCATGAAAACGGCGGGGTAGTGGTCAGAACTCAATTTGCGTGTGGCGGGAAAGCAGTGTGCGCAGCGGTACACTGCTTTTTAAGATGGGTGATTTAATCACAATGTAACTGAAGTATTTATCAATCCCGATACGTGCATCCAGCATCTTCTCAATAACATCCTGATAGTGCTCAATGCTGCGGGTAATAAAGCGAAGCAGGTAATCATAGCCACCGGTAATTAAGTGGCACTCCATTAATTCATCAACGTCACGAATAGCATTTTCAAACTTCACAAAATCTTCCCGCCGATGGCCCGCCAGCGTGACTTCAGTAAACACGGTCACGGAATCGGTTATCTTGGGAAGATTGATATGTGCTTCATAGCCGGTAATAAACCCGGCGGACTCCAGGCGTTTAACTCTCTGTAAACAGGGGCTGGGTGAGAGCCCTACTGCATCGGCAAGATTAACATTGCTGATACGGCCATCTTTTTGCAGTTGCACCAGAATATTAATGTCGATGCGGTCGAGTTTTAATAAGCCGTTCATAGCACCCTCATTGTTGTTATTCCCTTAATATTTCAAGTTTCAGGCTGCCCTGAAACGCAGATTATTTTGGGTATAGATTGCGCAGGTTTTCTCTTGATATACCACGCTTTCGGGGCGTTGCACCAGCCTCAATATTAGGGATGGCTGCAACGCATTTCCGTAAGAAAACTAACAATATCAATGAGGAATACACATTAACCTAAGCGGCCTGTTGCTCGCGCCAGCGCGATATCAAAGATATGCAGCGCTTCTTCAAGCTGGGAATCGCTGGTCACCAGTGGGGCCAGGAAGCGAATGGTGTTGCGGTGCAGCCCACATTTAATCAGCAACAGCCCTTCCTGGCAGGCACAATCCAGAATTTTCTGAGTTAATTCAGCATCCGGTTTACCTGTTTCTACATCAATGATTTCCGCAGCCTGCATAAAGCCCAAACCACGTACTTCACCAATGCAGATATATTTCTCCGCCAGTTGCCGTAGGCGGCTGTGCAAGCGTTCACCCAGTTCCACCGCCCGGGCAAGCAAGTGCCCTTGCTCCATTAAATCCAGTACCGCCAGTGCTGCCGCGCAGGCCAGTGCGTTACCACCATACGTTCCGCCCAGGCCACCCGGTAACGGTGCCTCCATCAACTCTGCTTTGCCAACAACACCGGAAATAGGCAGTCCGCCGCCTAAGCTTTTCGCCACAGTCACCAGATCCGGCACAATGCCCATTTGCTGGAAAGCGAACAGTGAACCTGTGCGCCCGAACCCGGTCTGCACTTCATCACAAATCAGCAAAATGCCATGCTTTTCGGTTATCTCACGCAGTGCCTGCATGAAACTTGCCCCAGCAGACAAGAAGCCGCCATCCCCCTGAACTGGCTCGATGATAATTGCCGCCACCCGCTCAGGCAGAGTCTGCACAGCAAACAGCGTTTCCAGTGCCTTTAGGCAATCCGCCTCTGTTACACCGTGATAGGGGTTGGGGAAAGGCATGCGGTAAATATCTGACGGGAACGGGCCGAAATTCTGGCGATACGGCTGGCTCATCCCTGTCAGTGTACAACCCAGCAAAGTCCGGCCATGAAACGCACCATCAAAGGCAATAATGCCGCTACGCCCTGTCGCTGCCCGGGCAATTTTGACAGCATTTTCTACCGCTTCCGCGCCACTGGTAAAAAAGACGCTTTTAAAAGGAATATCGCCGCCGACTAACTTGCTCAGGCGTTTTGCCAGTTCAATATAACCAGGGTACCCAACCACCTGAAAACAGGCATGGGAAACCATACCCAGTTGCTGTGAGACTGCGCTCACGACCGCCGGGTGATTATGGCCCACATTCAGCACACCAATTCCCCCAACGAAATCAAGATAGCGGTTACCTTCCACATCCCAGACTTCACTGCCTTTCGCACGTTCAATAACAGGCTGGTGAGCCGTGACCACACCACGGGGCACATAAGCCGCACGGGTATCAAGATAGTTTGCGTTATCCTGCCAGGCGTCCTGCTGTTGTTCAGCCATTACGTTTTGCATTTGGTTACCTCATCCACATGACAATCCCTGCATTCAGTATCGCAACAGGCCCGCTCCACAGGCTGCTGTAATTCCCGCCCCGGCAGCATTTGCTGTTAAATTCCACGGCGTAAGTGTCAGGAAATTTTTAGCTCAGGCGTGCACGCGCCAGTTCACAGAACCAGCGCACACCTAACGGAATCACATCATCGTTAAAATCGTACGCTGAATGGTGCAATGGGCGACCAGGCCCGGAACCCAGCCACAAGTAAGCACCTGGGCGGGCGCGCAGCATAAAGGCGAAATCTTCGGATGTCAGCGCGGGCGTTGGCGCTTCTTCAGCAACAAGACCTGCCTCACGGGCCGCGGCAAGTGCTACTTCGGCCTGCTCAGGGGCGTTAATTGTCGCAGGATAATAACGGCGGTAATCCACCGCCACATCCAGGCCGTGAGCAGCAGTAATATGGTGTGCCAGCAGGCGGAGTTGGCGTTCAATGGCATCCTGCGCCTGGGGGCTGAAAGTACGCACTGTGCCGGTAATCGTCGCTTGTGAAGGGATCATGTTGTGCGAGCTGCCGCCCTGAATGCGGGTTACACTCAACAACCCCGGCTCACAAGGGTCGGTAACACGTGCCACCACAGTATTGAGTTGCACCACCAGCTCACTGGTTGCCAGCAATGTATCGTGGGTGAGATGGGGCTGAGCCGCATGGCCGCCCGGCCCAGATACCGTAATATCGAAACGGTCTGCCGCTGCCATAATTGGGCCAGGACGGGTGCGGGCTGCCCCAACCGGTAATTCTGGCCAGTTATGCAAGGCATACACTTCATCGCAAGGAAAGCGGGTAAACAGGCCGTCATCAATCATCGCCTGCGCCCCGGCCAGCCCTTCTTCTGCGGGCTGAAAAATAAAATAAAGCGTTCCCTGCAAGCGGGTATCTTGCACCAGTTGCTCTGCCGCTCCCAGCAGCATCACTGTATGGCCGTCATGCCCACAAGCATGGCACACATTATCCGTACAGCTGCGCCAGGCCTGTTCTCCCTGGTCTGCCATTGGCAGGGCGTCCATATCGGCACGCAACCCGATACTGCGCCCACCGGTTCCCCGGCGTAACACCCCGACAACGCCGGTTTTTCCCACTTCCCGGTGCACTTCAAGGCCCAGTTGCGTTAAATACTGGGCCACGCGTTCTGCGGTCTGGTGCTCCTTAAACCCCAATTCCGGGTTGCTGTGCAGTTCTCTGCGCAACGCCGTCAGGTGTGTAAAATCCATGGTTAATATCCTCGATTACGTTCAATAACCCCGTGCATTGGCGCGCCACGTTGCCAGCGCCGGATATTCTCCAGCAATGCGCTGACAGCGCTTTCGGCCTGGGTCTGGCTGGCAATATGCGGTGTTATCCAGACGCCAGGATGCTGCCATAACGGGTGAGTAGCAGGTAATGGCTCAGGGTCGGTAACATCCAGTATTGCCGCCTGCAACTGGCCGTTTTCCAGAGCAGCCAGTAAATCAGTGTGATTCAGTTGTGGCCCGCGCCCGGCCTGCACCAGTGCAGCCCCGGCAGGTAGCTGGTTGAACAGTTCAGAATTGAGCAGGCCCCGGGTCGTTTCGGTTAAAGGCAGCAGGCACACCAGAATGTCGGTGCGCGCCAAAAAATCCGCCAACTGTGCCTGCCCATGCCAGCAGGTTACGCCATCAATTTCATGAGCAGTACGACTCCAGCCACCACATTCAAACCCCAGCGAGCGCAATTGCCGCAGTGCGGCCTGGCCCAATTCGCCCAACCCCATCACACCAAGTCGACGGGTGCTGGCGAGCGGGCAGGTATGTGCCAGCCACTCGCGTTGCTGCTGTTGATGTAAATAACGTGGCATACCGCGATGCAGTGCCAGCACAGCAAATGTGATGTATTCCACCATCCCCTGCGTCAGGCCGGGCTCTATCATGCGCACCACTGGCAGGTCTGCGGGCAACGCGGCGTAATCAAACTGGTCGGCACCCGCGCCAACAGAAAACAGGGCTTTTAGGTGAGGAAAATGGTGGGCGATGTTCTCCGGCGGCTGCCAGGCGATGAGAAAATCAACCGGTTCGTCATCGCCTGTATCCGGCCACAGATGGAACTGGATATCCGGTGCGTGCTGCCCAAGCCAGGCGGCCCACTGTCTGCCCCGCTCCGCCTCAGATTTATAAACAACTTTCATATCAGCCCATTGCCTGTGTCATTAACCCAAATGCTTGCGGGCTGGCGGGCTCAGGTTGCCATGGCGTACCCCGCACCATTAACACGGGGGCATCCACAACCGCCAGGCCACACCCGGTAAGCCACTTACTGAAAGGTAGCGAAGCATTGCAATCCACCCGCACAAACTCGCCGGTCAACTGGGAAAGGTGATGCGCCACCAGGTCACGAACCCGTTCTTCCTGGTAACCCAGAATGGGGCCAATTGCATACCCACGCCCAAAGCGGCGTTTCACTGCCACCGCCTGAATTGTTCCGGTGTCATCAGTCAAAACTTCAGAGCTGCCAGACACCAGTAAATCAGCAAAAAGCTGTGGCCGGGACATACCATTTGCTGCCTGGTCCAGCGCCGTAATCGCAGGCAGGTCGCTTTCTGTCGCCGGGCGAATGTGCCAGCCAGGCGGTAATGTCCGTGCCTGTAGTACAGGCAGAAAAGGTGTTTGGTGTTGATGAACCACACCTGTAGCGATAAAACCGTATTTCTCATACAGGCCCTTGCCCATTTCCGTGGCATGGAGGCGCACATTACACCCTTCAAGCTGGGACAAAATGCCTGACATTAATGCTTTGCCAATCCCCCGCCCTTGCAGGCGTTCATCCACAATCACCAGACCGACCATAGCCAGTTGCCCACCCCAGGGCCAACACAGGACTGTACCAATCACGGTGTCACCCTCCAGTGCCACCATGCCTTTGCCATGCTGCCAGGCCTGCAACCAGTCTTCACGCCGGTGTGGCCATTTCATTTGCTGGCTGAGGGCAAAGCCCTCAGCAATATCTTGTTCCTGCATTGGGCGTAACGTCACGCTCATGTGTTCTGTCTCCTTGCGGGCAGTCTGCACGTTAATTACATCATTCCGGGGCTGTTCAGGTTGCTGCCGTCCACCAGGCGGGAGTAACGGAATGGTGTCGGGTCAACAATGGGAGTGATATCCGTTGCCAAATCGGCAGCCAGACGCCCGGCTCCCGGACCTATTCCGAAACCATGCCCACTGTAACCGGCAGAAACCACCAGGCCTGGCAATTTATCAATTCGTGAAATCACCGGAATGGCATCTGGTGTGCTGTCTATCATACCGCCCCAGGCCTGAGCGACCTGGAGATTCGCCAGCGCGGGGTATTCACTGCGCATTGCAGCCAGCCCGGACTGCACCATATCGTGGTCAGGTTGTGGGTCCAGAATACGTACTTTTTCAAACGGCGAAACACTGTCTAAGGACCAGGAACGAAAAGACTCAGGCCCCCGGAAAAATGGCGTTATCCCCGGAGAAATGGTCAGGTTTTTGCGGCGTGATTTGAATGTTGGCCAGAACTGGCGCGCATAACGGATGCCCTGTGCGCCAGGCTCCAGCCGCCCACGGCCAGATACCGCCACGGTGTAACTGCCATCCAGTTGCGGGCGGCAGGCAAAACGCCCGGTATAAAAAGGTACCGTAATGGCCTGTTCAATGGGCTTAGTTCGAAAGGCAGTGCCTATCACATTCCCCATGGGTAAATCGATACCATGGCGGCGGCAGAACAGTGAAGTCCAGGCTCCCGCAGCAACAATCACCCTTGATGTTTTGATTAGCCCACGCTCGGTCCACACGCCACTGACTGCGCCACCACTGATATCCAGGCCACGCACAGCACATTGCTGAAATAGCATTGCCCCACGCGCAACAGCAGCGCGAGCCAGGCCGGAAGATGCCCAGGCGGGCTCAGCGTAGCCATCCGTCGGCGAAGAAACACCGCCTAACCAGGCCGTGGAACTGCCGGGCGTCATCGCTTTCGCTGCACTGGCGGTTAAGATGTGGCTTTCCACACCGTATTGTTTGGCAATGTGCCCCCACTTTTCCCAGGCGTCAATTTCACTCTGATCCAGGGTGGCATACACCAGACCGGAGCGGCGAAACCCCAGGTCTTCACCGGTTTCTCGCTCCAACTCTGCCCAACGCCGTATGGCATAAATCGATAATGGGAGTTCACGTTCATCACGGTTCTGCTGGCGGCACCAGCCCCAGTTACGGCTGGATTGCTCTGCGCCCACCAACCCTTTTTCCAGTAAAACGACGCGCAACCCTTGTTTAGTCAGTTCCCAGGTGGCAGCACTACCGGCAATACCTGCGCCAATAATCACCACATCCGCAGAATCTGGAAAATCGGTACTGTCCTGTACATAACGTAACGGTGCAGGCATAAATGTGTATCCCCTTAAGAGTTATTCCGCTTTAAGCACGTCTTCATGTTCATCCAGCCACCCCTGCCGCAGCTCTGGTACTGCCCGTTTCAGGCGCTCAAAGTAGAGAACAGAGGAGGGTTTGTCGTAGTCATCACGGGACAGTTGGGTCACAATCTGCCCTTGTTTCATTACGACAATGTCATCGCACACCGCCCGCACCGCATGCATATCATGGCTGATAAACAACACAGTCAGCCCCAATTTGCGGCGCAGCTCGCAAATCAAATCCAGCACGGCTGCCGCCACGACGGTATCCAGCGCAGAAGTCACTTCATCGCAAATAATGACTTCCGGCTCCGCAGCCAGTGCCCGCGCCAGGTTGACGCGTTGTTTCTGACCGCCAGAAAGCCCGCCTGGCTTACGGTGCATAACGGAATGAGGCAGGCGCACCAGGTCGAGCAACGCTTTCACTCGTTGCTGCAACTCGGCTCCCTGTAATTGGTGAAATAACACCAGTGGGCGTGCCAGGATTTGCCCAATAGTATGGTTAGGGTTCAGCGCGGTATCCGCCATTTGGAATACATACTGAATACGACGCAACTCATCGGGTGTACGTTGCTGCATCGCGTTATCAATGTAGTGGTCGCCAAATAGCAGGTGCCCTTGCCAGGCGGGATTCAACCCGGCAATCGCATGGGCCAGCGTAGTTTTTCCTGAACCGGATTCGCCAATAATGCCAATGGCCTGGCCGCGCCAGACTTGCAGGTTAATATCATCAAGGATCCGAATAGCTGGCACGCCTTCGCTATCCCGAGAACCATACCCAACCGCCAGATTACGCACTTCCAGTAACGGGTGGATGGTAGCTTCAGCCGGGTTCCAGCTACTGGGCCGTTCAGCCTGGCGGGCCGCGGCCATTAGCGAATGGGTATAAGGTGAAACCGGGGCGCTGAGCAATTGCTGTGTGGTGCCATATTCGGCGATTTGCCCTTTCAGCAGCACCAGGATTTTGTCGGCCATTTGAGCCACCACCGCCAGGTCATGGCTGACATAAATTGCCGTCATGCCACGCTCGGCTACCACACGGCGAAATGCTTTCAGCACTTCCACCTGTGTCGTCACATCCAGTGCGGTAGTGGGTTCATCGAGGATAACCACTTCCGGGTCGCCTATTAATGCCATGGCAGTCATCAGGCGCTGCAACTGCCCACCAGACACCTGGTGCGGGTAGCGTTCGCCAATGGTTTCTGGCGAGGGCAACGCCAGTTCACGAAACAGCGCCACCGCTTTGGTAATAGCTTCACGCCGGGAGAGGATCCCGTGGATCACTACGCTTTCGATCACCTGGTCGATAATTTTCATGCACGGGTTAAACGATGCTGCCGCGCTCTGGGCAATATAGGCCACTTTTTTGCCCCGAAAGCGCTGTAACTCGCGGGTAGACAGGCGCATCACATCTTCATCCACAACGTGAATACGCCCATCAGCTATACGACAACCGTGGCGGGCATAGCCCATTAAGGCCATGGCAATGGTGGTTTTACCCGATCCTGATTCACCAATCAGCGCCAGCACTTCACCACGCTGCACGGTAAACTGAATATCGCTGACCAGGTCGATATCTTCACCACGGTCGTTTTTGGCGGTTACCCGCAGGTTTTCAACAGCAATTGCTGGCAAATTATCGTGTAACATGATGCTCATGCGCCTTCCTCCACCAGTTGCAGTGGCCCGACATTACGTAAGTTGTCGATAAACAAGTTCGCGCCAATGGTCAGGCTGGCAATGGCCAAAGCAGGCATCAGCACCGCAGGCGAGCCGTCGAATAACCCTTGCAGGTTTTCCCGCACCAGTGTTCCCCAGTCGGCGTCTGGTGGCTGAACACCCAACCCCAGGAAACTCAAACCGCTAAGTAACAGTACGATGTAGACAAAACGCAGGCCAAAATCCGTCAGCATGGCGTGCACCATGCCGGGCAGAATGTCATGCAAAGCGATATACCAGCGCCCTTCACCACGTAGCCGTGAAGCACGCACGTAATCCATATTGCGCAGGCTGCCTGCCATCGAAAACGCGATACGGTAAGCACCTGGCCAGTAGGTGAATACTGCAGTCACTACCAGCATGGGTAACGATGAACCGAAGACGGCAACAATCATCAGCGATAACACTTTACCAGGCAGCACCAGTAATGCATCGTTAACGCGGCCAATTATTTCTTCCAGCCAGCGTCCTGTAACCGCCGCCAGCAACGCCAGCAGAGTACCGACCAGGCTTGCCAGCACAGCGGCGGTCAGAGCAAGGCCAATGGAGAAGCGGGCGCCGACCAAAATCCGGCTTAACATATCCCGCCCCAGGTAATCCGTACCCAGCCAGTTTTGCGCCGTCATCCCACCCAAAATTGGCCCCGCGCCAATATCTAAACCACTATGTGGTGCGATATAGCCCCCAAACACTGCCATCACAATCCAGAACAGGGACATTACCAGCCCCACCCGGCCAGACAACGACAGCGCCATAAAGAAACGCCAGGGTAACAGTATGCGGCTCATCATCCCCTCCATTTCGGGTTAAACGCGATAGTCACCACGTCGGCAACCAGCAATAACACCAGATAACAGGCAGCAAATAACATGACACACAGTTGTACCAACGGAAGATCACGGTTACTCACCGCATCAACTAACTGGCTGGCGAGTCCGGGATAGCTGAAAATCGTTTCAATAATGATGACTCCGCCAAACAGGTAAGCCAGACTTAATGACACCGCATTAGCAATAGGGCCAACAGCATTAGGTAACGCATGGCGAAGCACTGCACGGAGTGGCGAAACACCTTTCAGCAATGCCATCTCCAGCCACGGGCTTTCTAACTGTTCAACGATGGCGGCACGGGTCATTCGCGCCATTTGCGCCACCAGCACAAAACAGAGTGTCAGCACTGGCAGAGCATAGGTTTTCAGGTAATTCAGGAACCCTTCACCACCACCTAACGACATGGCAGAAACCCAATGCAGTTTCACGGCAAAAATCAACACTGCAATGGTGGCGACCAGAAATTCCGGCACTGCCACACACGCCATCGCACTCATCACCAGGGCCCGGTCAATCCAGGTATCCCGGTACATCGCAGCAAGTATCCCCGTCACCAGAGCGAACGGGACTGAAACCACAGTCGTTGTTGCAGCCAGCTCAAATGTGGCAGGAATACGTTGCGCCACCAGTTGGGCCACCGGTAAATGGTTGGCAAATGAGGTGCCAAAATCGCCATGCAACATGCCCCACAACCACAGGAAATAACGGACCACCAGGGGTCTGTCCAAACCGAGTTGTATACGTAGCGCCGCAACTGTTTCGGGTGTGGCGTTTTGCCCGAGCATCAATTGCGCCGCATCTCCTGGGAGCAGACTGGTGATAAAAAACACCACCGCCGAGACAATCAGCAACGTTAGTAACCCGGCACCTGTGCGCCGGGCGATGAGTTGCAGCATAAAGCGATTCATGGGCAACCTCCTGAAAAGGGATTAGGCGGAAAGCCAGGCGAACTCGTGAAAGCGATATCCCATCATCATTCCTGATGGCCATGGCTCCACGCCTTTTACTTTCTTGTTATAGCCGTCCATTGAGCTGACAAAAATGGGGACCAGCGTGCCGCAATGGTCGTAAATCAGATGTTGCATGTCGCCATACATCTGTTTGCGCTTAGCCTGGTCCTGCTCGCCACGAGCGGCCACAACCAACTGGTCGAACTGGGGATTTTTCCACCCGGACTCATTGTTACTGGCAGACGAGAGGTAGAATTGTGAAAGCAACATATCCAGTGTTGGCCGCGGGTTGATGGAACCATAGCCAATCGGGTCTTTCATCCAGTGGCTGGCCCAGTAACCATCGTAAGGGACACGACGCACATTGACTTTCAAACCGGCACCTGCCGCAATTTGTTGAATCAACTGGCCGCCTTCCACCGCGCCTTCAATATTGGGCGTTGTGATAATTTCGATGCTACTACCTACCATTCCCGCCTTTTTCAGATGAAATTTCGCTTTATCAAGATCGACGGGACGAGGCGGCAGACTGCTGTTATACAGTGGGTGCCAGGGTGGAACGGGTGTGTCATTACCTACGGTTCCATACCCCTGAAGCACGGTTTTCACCATCATTTCGCGAGGTTGCAAGTATTTCATTGCCAAAACAAAGTCCGGATTGTTACCAGGATGTTTGTCAGTACGAATAATCAGGTTGGTGTATTCGCCAGATTTACTCTCCAGAACACCAAATTTACTGCTGCCACCAAGGCGTTTTGCATCATTTGCTGACAAGGTAGAGACAATATCCAAATCACCAGACATCAGAGCATTAACCCGAGCAGCCTGGTCAGTCACACCCAACAGTTCCACTTCATCCAGGTGCGGCAGCCCTGGTTTCCAGTAATGCGGGTTGCGAATGCCCACAGCACTGACACCTGGGGTAAAAGACTTGCATATGAATGGACCGGTACCGATGCCTTTTGAAAAATTGGTGGTATTTTGCTGCAAAATTAAGAACGGACTGGTTGCCAACATAGCTGGCAAATCGAAGTTCGCCGCACTTAGCACCAGTTGAACTTCCTGTGGGTTTACAGCCTTAATTGTGCTGAACTGTTCAGCCAGCTTGAACGCATTGGAAGCAACGGCCGGATCCTTGTGGCGGTTCAGGGACCAGACTACATCATCCGCCGTCAGCGGTTTGCCATCATGGAACAGCACGCCATTACGCAGTTTAATCTGCCATGTAATACCGTCACTGGATTCAATCGATTCCGCCAGTGCGGGTTTCACTGCCATCGTTTTATCCAGCTCAGTCAGGCCACTGTAAAACATAAACTGGCGGACATAATCACCGCTGTTATTGCCTTTGGCCGGATCAAGCGTATCGGTCGCAGAGGCATTCGAAATCGCAGCCCGTATTTTCCCCCCTTGCACCGGCTTTTCTGCCGCAAGGCTCAAAGATGGGAAGCCCAATATCCCTGTGCTCATCACTGCGCCAGCCGATAACAACTTGATCAAACTCCGGCGCGATAATGACGCATCGTTAATCGCCTGGACAATATTGTTGTCGGTGCCGGGCTGTTTTTTATCAAATTTACGCATCTGTAACCCCTCAAGAAAACACAGTTTAGTTTCAGGAAAACCGATCCATGGTTTTGTAGTACAAGCCCGCAACAGGTAAAAACCAGGGCTTACCAAAATAGCCAGGCAAAGCAGGCCAGGCCTCACGTTGCCATGGGTTATCCGGTTGTTTTTCTGCTATTACTTCTGCCATCACCCGCCCCATCCACACCGACATCTGCGTACCATGTCCGCTGTAACCTAACGCATAGAAAACGCCGTTGTGTTCCCCTGCTCTCGGCAGACGGTCTGCAGTCATATCGACCATACCCCCCCAACAGTACTCAACAGGTACTTCCGCCAGAGCCGGAAACATCTTCACCATACTGGCTTTCAATACCGCGCCACTACGGCTGTCGGACGTTGGGTTACTCATGGCAAAACGCGCCCGCCCACCAAATATCAGGCGTCGGTCTGCAGTGGTTCGGAAGTAATTACCAATGTTGAGAGACGTCACATAGGTGCGATCGTGCGGTAACAACGTGCTGAGTAATGATTCTGGTAGCGGTGTCGTTGCTACAATAAAACTGCCAACTGGCACAATACGACGCTGAAACCAGGGGAACGGGCCTTCATTGGAGCACCCGGTCGCCATCAGTACTTTTTCAGCAATGATCTCTCCTTGAGAAGTCGTGATCAGGTAACGGTGTTCCTTTAATTGCTTCATGCCAGTAACACTGTGACCCGGGTAAATTTTGGCGCCATAACGCGCAGCCGCTTCCGCCAGGCCGACACCAAATTTCCCCATGTGCATTTGACCACCACGTAGCTGCAATAAACCGCCATGGAAGTCGTCACTACCAATCTCAGCACGCACATCCTCTTTACTCAGTAACTGAATATTGGGATCCACGCTCTCACGCATCTGCGCCCAGGCTTCACGTAATGCTGCAAAATGGCCAGGCTTGCTGGCCAGTTTCAACTTGCCACATAAACGAAAATCACAAGATATTTGTTCTTCATCAATGACTTGATTTACGTAGCTCACAGCATCATCGTAGGCACGATAAAAACGACTGGCTTCTTCCAACCCACGGCTGGCAACCAGCGCTGCAAAATTTTGTGCAACTCCCGTATTACAGTGACCACCATTACGCCCCGAGGCCTGGCTCATTACCTGGTCTCGTTCCAGAAGCACCACATCCACCCCGGATTTTGCCAGGTTGAGTGCGGCCGATACTCCGGTAAATCCACCACCAATTACCACCACATCAGCATGGGCTGGCAACGGGGTACTGGCGGCTCCGGTAAATTCCGGAGCGGTTGCCTGCCAGAACGATTCCAGTTTCATACAGGCTCCTTTTACAGTCCAAGAACCGAAGGAAGCTGGTCGATACCGCTGATTTCGGTATAACCATAGAATGGGTTCGGCGCATCATGACCACGGTTAACAAAGACTTTGTTCGTGATGCCCATGTCGTAGCAGGTCATCAGGTCATAACGCAGGCTGGAAGAAACGTGAAGGATTTCATCCGGGCCACATCCCAGTTTGTTGAGCATGTATTCGAAGCCACGCATTTGTGGTTTATAAGCGCCGGTCTCTTCAGCTGTAATCGCCATATGGATAGGTGCACCCAGGCGTGGAATATGATGGGTAATCAGGTCATCCATTGAATTGCTCAGCAACACCAAAGGAACATGTTGCGCGACTTTGGCCAGGCCTGCCGGAACATCAGGATGTGGTCCCCATGAAGCGCAATCTGTGTAGATTGCATCACTATCAGCCGGGCTCCATGCCACTCCCCATTTTTTACAAGTCCGCTGCAGAGCATTACTGACCACATCAAAATATGGCTTCCAGGCTCCCAACACTTCATCGAAGCGGTAACGTGAAAAATCCGCTGTAAAAGCTGGCATATCGGCTTCGCTGACCCGGTCGCTGAAATGCCGGGCAGCCGAAGGGGCCATATCGAATTTGATTAATGTGCCGTAGCAATCAAAGGTGACAAATTTCGGTTTAAACACAGCCATGACGCACTCTCCAGGTCAGGTTTTTCTGTTAAAAATCAATCAATACACTCTTTTGCTGCTGGCAGGCCTGAAACGCCTGCCGGCCAAGGTCTTTGCCAATGCCAGACCCCAAAAATCCACCAGTCGGAATAATAAAGTCGCCGGAACGGCCATAGCGGTTGACCCATACAGTGCCTGCCGCCAACTGGCGTACCGCACGCAAAGCCCGCGGCAAACTCAGGGTATGAACACCGGCACACAGGCCATAGGTGTCATGGGCCGCCATCGCCAGCGCTTCATCTTCGTCGTCAAACTGTTGAATGGTGAGCACAGGGCCGAAGATCTCGGTCTGAATCGCCGGGTTATCCGCCGCCATGCCGGATAACAGTGTGGGTTGCCAGAACCAGCCTTCGCCGGTATCTGCAAAACGCTTCCCTCCCACCAGCACTTCGGCTCCTGCCGCTTTTGCCGCTGCAACAACTGAGGCCACTTTGTTACCCTGCCGGGCATCAATCATGGGGGCATAACGCGTGTTTTCGTCCCAGGTCAGGCCCGGGCGGAAGGTCTTGCACAGAGAAATGAGTTTTTCAGTCAGTGCCCCGGCAATACCACGCTGAACAATTAAGCGGGTTCCCGCCACACAAGCCTGGCCGCCATTGCCGGTAAACCCACGCAAAATTCGCCCAGCCAGTTCGTCGATATCGCCCGCATCATCGAACACGACTTGCGGGCTTTTGCCGCCCAACTCCAGCGTGACAGGCTTCATACCAAATTGGGCAGCATCACTCATTATTTGCGCGCCAGTCTGGGTAGAGCCGGTAAACGACACTTTGCGAATGAGGGGATGGCGGACCAGCGCACTACCGGTCACCGCACCTCGCCCTTGTACTATATTGAGCACACCTGCTGGCAACCCGGCCTGAACTGCCAGTTCAGCCATACGCACAGTAGAAAAAGGGGTTAGTTCAGAGGGTTTCAGCACCACAGCATTGCCTGCCGCTAACGCGGGGCCACACTTCCACGATGCCATGGATAAAGGGAAGTTCCACGGGGTAATGGCACCAATCACACCAAAGGGCTCGGTCAGTAACATTCCCAGGCTGTTGTCCTGAGTGGGGAATAAGTCACTACTGTATTTATCTGCACACTCGGCATAAAAACGAATGGCTTCTGCTGTGAAGGGGATTTCGTGGTTAATCACATCAGAAATTGGCCGGGTTGACCCCATCGCTTCCAGTTTTCCCAGAAGCGGCGCATCCTGCTCTATCAGTTCCGCCCAACGGCGCAACACACGGCCACGTTCTCTGGGGGAACAACTGGCCCAGCCACTCGCTTTAGCAGCCCGGTGGGCCACCTGAACCGCGGTATCCACATCCGTGGCCTGTGCTTCATTAAGTTCGGCATAAATCCGGCCATCGGATGGGCGTTTGACTACCAGAGTTTCACCCTGACTTGGGTAAAACTGGCCATCAATATAATTACCTGTAGGCAAAATCACTTTATCAGGGTCGAAACTCAGCATCATGAAATCCTTATTTACTGATTTTATTCAGGCCGGGATTTATAAATTAACTGCCTCTGCATATTTTTATAAATGCATGATACGTGCCAAATTAAAGAAAAAATTAAATGCCTGATAAAGGCGCCAAAAAAAATTTTATGCCGAATAGGAAGGTAAAATTTCCTGTTGTTTTTTTCGCTACTTTAACCGCCATTTTTATGTTAATTAATTGGTTTAACATAGTGCAAAGCATGTTAAAAATGCACCAAGAAATACCTGGTGAGATTTAGAATTAAAATATTACATATCAGTAAATTACAAAACAAAAAGGCTGCCATCTCTGGCAGCCTCCGGGGAAACTTATATAAAGGGAGGTAGCTATAAGCCACCGATATGAAAAGATTTAGTTTCTAAATATTCATCAATACCACAACGAGCACCTTCCCGGCCAACTCCTGAAAGTTTAATTCCCCCAAAGGGAGCAACTTCCATTGAAATAACTCCAGTATTATAACCCACCATGCCAAATTCAAGTGACTCCGCCATGCGCCATGCACGGCGCATATTCTCGGTAAAGAAATAAGCACCCAATCCATAAGGCGTATTATTTGCCATGGCCGTGACTTGTTGCTCATCATCAAACAGAAATAGCGGAGCTACCGGGCCAAATGTTTCTTCCTGGGCAATCAACATTTTTTCTGTGACATTGCCAAGAATGGTCGGCTCAACAAACTGGCTGGTTCCTGTCGCTATGCCACCGGCAATTAATGTTGCTCCCTGGCTTAATGCATCATCAATGTGGCGGTTAACTTTTTCTACTGCTGCCCGGTTAATCAATGGCCCCAGGGTAACGCCGGGATGTGTGCCATCGCCCACCTGAAGTTGTGCAACCGCTTCTTGCAGGCGTTGGCTGAAGCGTTCATAGATGCCGCGCTGAACAAATATCCGGTTGGCGCACACGCAGGTTTGCCCGGCATTACGGAATTTACTGCTCATTATGCCGGTAATCGCCAGATCGAGATCCGCATCATCAAACACAATAAAGGGTGCATTCCCACCCAGTTCAAGGCTCAGGCGTTTTACGCTGTCTGCACTTTGCGCCATCAGCAACTGCCCGACACGGGTTGAGCCGGTAAAGGAAATTTTCCGCACATCGGTGCTGGCTGTCAGGGTTTTACCAATTTCCGTGGGGAGCCCGGTTAAAACCTGCATCACACCCGCAGGAATACCGGCTTGCTCTGCCAGCACCATTAAAGCCAGCGCACACAGCGGTGTCAGTTCAGAGGGTTTAACAATTACCGGGCAACCTGCGGCCAGTGCTGGCGCAACTTTGCGGGTAATCATGGCAATGGGGAAGTTCCACGGGGTGATAGCGGCAGCAACCCCTACAGGTTGTTTCAGAACCAGAATTCGGCGGTCAGCGCTGGGGGCGGGAATAGTTTCGCCGCCAATACGGCGCGCTTCTTCAGCAAACCATTTCACGAAACTGGCACCGTATGCCACTTCCCCTTTGGCTTCTGCCAGTGGTTTGCCTTGTTCGGCAGTCATTATCTGCGCCAGATCATCGGCATTTGCCATGATCAACTGGTGCCATTTTTCCAGTAAAGCCGCACGCGTAGCGTTAGGGGTTTTCGCCCATTCATGGCGCACCTGTTCAGCACAGGCAATTGCCCGGCTCGTTTCCGCCGCTGCCAGGGCAGGAATAGTTGCCAGGCACTCGCCGGTAGCCGGGTTAATCACATCAAGGGTTTGCTGCGTATCGGCATCACGCCAGGCTCCGGCAAAAAATGCCTGCTGACGGACCAGCGTGGGTTGTTGTAATTTATCGAACCACATAAAGCCTCCTGGTGTTGGTCTTTCCACTCTACGGGAGAGCGGAAAGCGCATGCTGCTTTATGTGCCAGGCAGATAACATCTCTTGCGCTATTTACCCGTGAAAAAAAATTTTCTGCTGCCGCACGGTTTCACTGTGCGGCAGGTAAACAGATGCGCTTAACCGAGAACCCGGCGCACACAGGCTTTAAATACATCCACACCAATATCCAGTGCACTGCGGTCAAAGTGCATATCCGGGTGATGCAAGCCGGGTTTCAGGTTGGCACCCAGCCCCCAGAACCCACCTTTAATGGCCGGGCGCTGTACCAGATAATGGAAAAAGTCTTCGCTGCCTGGCGTGGTTTTCGGTTCAGTGAGGCCTTCATCACCCAACACTTCACGGATGGCTTCGCTAACCAGCGCGGTGGCGTCATCGTTAATAACTGCTGCAGGCATCTCTTTGAGAATCGTGGTTGCGACTGTTGCGCCATAAGCTTGTGCACTGTGAGCAATAGCCCGTTCTACCTGCGCTTTCAGCTCGGTCATGCCTTCGTTGTCTGCGGAACGCAAATCCCAGCAAACCCGTGCTTCGGCAGGAATCGAGTTGGTTACACCGGCATCGCTGAGAAAACGTGTGGCTTTCACGCTAAAGGTCAGTGAAGGAGACAGATGAATACCATTAACCGCCTGCACTGCATGTGCGGCAGCATCCAGCGCGTTAACCCCTAAATGCGGGCGCGCGGCATGGGCGGCTTTACCGGTAAACACCGCTTCAATAGTAGAAGATGCCGAGTAGTACATTGCCGGAACAGCCTTGCCCATCGGGCACTCTTCAATTGGACGTAAATGGAAGCCCAGCAGCATATCTACGTCATCCAACACACCTGCATCAACCAGCGCCAGCGCTCCGGTACCCAGCTCTTCCGCTGGCTGAAACAAAAATTTTAACCGGCCCTTTTTGACCAGACCTTGCTGAATCACTTCCTGGGCTGTGGTGAGCACTACCGATGAGTGGCCATCATGCCCACAGGTATGGCGGGCAACATGCTGGCCATCAATAATATGGCCCAGTGCGTCCATATCTGCGCGCAATGCCAGTACCGGCCCTGGCTCGCCGCTGTCCAGTTCCGCGACAATCCCCGTAGTGCCATTTACATGGCGGGTAACCTGGTAGCCAGCCGCTTCCAGCTTTTCCGCAATGTACGCGGAAGTTTGGTGCTCTTCAAAACCCAGTTCAGGAATTTCATGCAATACCCTGAAGTGTTCAATTGTACGGGACACGTCTTACTCCTTTTGATTATTGCAGGTGCGGGTTGCGGTTTCTCCTGGCAACCCTTAACAACACAGAATCAGGAAAATGCGCGCATAAACAGCATGGCTATCAATGCGTTGGCAATACTCACCACCATCAACAACGGCCAGTATTTTTTCGGCACGTCAGCAACACCCAACAGGCGCCCCATATACTGAAGCTGAGAACCCATCAGGAAGATAGCGGGGGCAAGAATGGTGATTTGCCCGGCGTCCAGTGTGCCTTTGGTTAACAGGCTGACAGCCACCCCGGTTCCTGCCGAAGAGGATAACCAGGCGGTTAGCAGGACGGTAATCGCCTCGCCAGGCAGCCCAAACAGCCCCATCAGTGGTGCACACACGTGACCTATCATCTGCATCACACCCAGTAAGTTGAGCATTTCAGCAATCACATAGGCCATCAGCACATTTGGCATCAGGTTGTTAATGGCAATATTGAAGCCTTTGCGTGCGCCAATAACGAAAATATCAAATGGGTTATTGGAAACTTTTACTGGATTACTCATTGGCGAAGTCCTTCTTATAAACGGTATTCAAAGCCAGACGCACTACCGCCGCGCCAACGAATTTCATTACGAACATTAATAACAGCGGAATAATTATGGGTGTGGTTAATGAGGCAAACATGGCTGAACCAATAGAAAAATAGTTATTAATCAACCCGGCTCCGGAATATTGCCATGCGCCCATAATCACCACATCTTTACGGGTAATTTTTTCGCTATCGTAGAGTTCCTTACTTAATGCCGCACCGGCATCGGTACTTTGTAAATCAGTAATTAATGCCAGGCCAGTATAGCCAGGTAAACCCAGCAGAGGTTTGAGTAAAGGCGTCAGTAATTTATGCGCGGCACGAATGGCGCCATAGTGAGTGAAAATCTCCAGCAACCCCAGCGCCAGCATAACTGTTGGCACCAGTGACAACGCAAACAGGAAGCCCGCTTTGGCACTTATGCCACCGCTACCAAGAAAGGTATTCGCTTCCGATTTCATGGTGCCGAACTTACCACCCAGGGTAGTAAAATCAAAAGCCCCCAGCCAGTTCATCCCTTCCACTTTATAAAAAAAGCCGGAGAAAACCAGCAGTACAATAATCAGCGACAGCCAGGCACCGGGGCCGACTTTCCATTCGCTGTGTGCTTCTCCTGATGGATTTTCCAGGGTTTTATTTTCGCTCATATTAATTTCTCTTCTCAAAGCTCCGGAACGTATTGGATGTTGTGTAAGTTGTGTTTGCAGGCTTTTTATTTGACATTACCCTGATATAAGCAGGATGTGTGCCTGTTTGGTGTTTTTTAACTATTGTTTTTATTTTTTATACAGAACCCCATGCAATAGTGTTTATTTTGCATGCAGGATCTCCACTCTTTTTTTATAAAGAGTTCCCTGGTGTTGTAGCGCGTAAATTTATTATTTTCCGGCAAGCGCCGCTGAACAGAATAACCGAATTCCGGATAACTGCCCTGGTTTGGTGCAATTCTGTTTTACTGTTTCATGGCATCTACCGTTTGAACAAAAAAACATCACAAGACCATAAATTCGATTATTACGAAGCCAGACAGGAATATGAATGCCAGTTAATGGATGATATTGTTGCCCTGAGAGCAACAGTCAATCATGAAAGGCCCGGATATGTTCCATGAAAAGCAGGTGAGTTATCTGTATGAAGTTGGTATTCAGGGTGGAATCCGCCGTGCTGCGGATATTCTTGGCGTGAATCCTTCTGTTATCAGCCGGCAAATTAGTCAGCTCGAACGCCGTCTGCAACTCCCGCTTCTGGAACGCCGTGGCCGCACAGTTATTCTCACCGAAGCCGGGAAACTGTTGGCAGAAGACTACTTTGAAAGCCGCCAGCGCCGGGAAAAGCTGGAAAGCCACTTACGGGATTTGCGCCATATGCGCGGTGGCTCTGTTTCTGTGCGTATTGGTGGCGGGCTTATCAATGTGTTTATTCACGAGGTGATGACCCAGTTTGCCGAGTCCTGGCCGCAAGTGTTTGTGGAAATCAGTGTAGCCAGCATGCAGGAAATGCTTAACGATATTGTGATGGGTGAAGCGGATATGGCGGTCGCGTTTGGGCCTATTGGCAGCCCGGAGCTGAAGCGCCACAGTTTCCGCTGGGGGCCAATTTGTGCCGTGATGTCGCCAGGCCATGAGCTGGCTCAGCTGGAACGGGTAACCATTGAACAACTGGCGGAGCAGCGGTTAATCGCACTGACTGAAAGCTTTGGCCTGCAGCGCCATATGAACGCGATGTTCCAAAGCAAAGGGCTGGTATTTTCCCCCGCTTATCGCTGCAACTTGTTCTCTACCGCCAAAGGGATGAGCCAGGCCGGTTTAGGCATTTCATTTATGAGCCGCTTCGCCGCCAGTTCGCTGATTGAGCAAGGAAAACTGGTTGCCATCCCGGTAGATCACCCCATCGCCAGTAGTGCCCAGTGCCATTTGTTGCGCAACTCTGACCGCCGCTTCACCCCGGCCGCGCATCATATGTGGCGTTTATTACTCAATGCATTTAACGACGCAGAAAGCACACTTCCCGCCTGAACTGCCAGAATTGTTATTTTTTTGCACCATAATAAAGCAAAAGCCGAGATAGCCGTCTTAACTAAAATCACTGCACAGAGGGCAACACCACCGATAAAATTATAATAATCAAACAGATAATTACTATGGCACGGTTTGTGCGTGTTCCCTTTCAGTTATTCCTGATTACGTAATAACTGGAGCGCGTAATGATAAAAATAACCGTACCGGATGGCGTGTATTACGATGAAATGTTGACGGCAGAAGGAAAACAACGCCAACACTATGATGGCTGGTGGCAATGGTTTCAAAATACGGACCAAACTGCCATTCGCCAGAAAAAAGAGCAGGCAGAACTGCTGTTTCACCGTATCGGCATTACCTTTAATGTCTATGGTGAAGATGAAGGAACGGAACGGTTAATCCCTTTTGACAGCGTACCGCGCATTATTCCCGCCGATGAATGGAAAAAGCTCGACCAGGGCATTCGCCAGCGCGTTAAAGCGCTCAATGCTTTTCTCCATGATATTTACCACGACCAAACCATTCTTAAAGCCGGGTTAATCCCCGCTGAACAAGTGCTGGCCAATGAACAGTTCCAGCCCTGTATGATTGGTATTGACCTGCATAACCACATTTACGCCCACATTACGGGCGTGGACATGGTTCGCAACAGTGACGGTAATTATTACGTCCTGGAAGATAACCTGCGCACACCTTCTGGTGTGTCTTACATGCTGGAAAACCGCAAAATGATGATGCGGTTATACCCGGAGATGTTTGCCAACCAGCATATCGCCCCGGTGGAACGTTACCCTGGCTACTTGTTACAAACACTGCGCGAAAGCTCACCGGTAGATGACCCCTGCGTGGTGGTGATGACGCCTGGGCGGTTTAACAGCGCCTACTTTGAACACAGTTTTCTGGCCCAGCAAATGGGGGTGGAGCTGGTTGAAAGTGCCGACCTGTTTATTAAATCTGGCGCAGTGTATATGCGCACCACGGAAGGGCCGCGCAGGGTTGATGTGATTTACCGCCGTATTGATGATGCCTGGCTTGACCCGCTGGCCTTCCGCGCAGATTCCATGCTCGGTGTGCCCGGCCTGCTTTCGGTGTACCGGGCAGGCGGCGTGGTGCTGGCCAATGCCATTGGCACTGGTGTGGCGGATGATAAATCCATCTACCCTTATGTGCCGGAAATGATCCGCTTTTACCTCGGCGAACAACCCATTCTCAACAATATTCCCACCTGGCAATGCCGCAAACCCGAAGACCTGAAATTCGTGCTCAACAACCTCGACCAGATGGTGGTGAAAGAGGTGCATGGTGCTGGCGGCTACGGCATGTTAGTTGGCCCCAGGGCGACACGCAGTGAAGTGGAAGCCTTCCGTGAGCGCCTGCAGGCAAACCCGGCGAATTATATCGGCCAGGAAACCCTTGCGTTGTCCACCTGCCCCACGTTTGTGGATGACGGGCTGGCCCCACGCCATATCGACTTGCGCCCCTTTGTGCTGTCCGGGCAGGAAACCCGCCTGGTGCCGGGTGGGTTAACCCGCGTAGCACTAACGGAAGGTTCACTGGTGGTGAACTCGTCTCAGGGCGGGGGAACCAAAGACACCTGGGTAATGGAGGACGATGAATCATGCTAAGCCGCACAGCCAGTGAATTGTTCTGGATGGCCCGCTATCTGGAACGAGCAGAAAGTTTCGCCCGGATACTGGATGTTACTTACAAACTCTCCATGATGCCGCGCCACAGCCAGCAACAACGGGATTTGGCGTTACCCCTGAACCTGTCGTGGACCCACGACTTGTTTCAGGCGCGTTATGCCCGTTTTTCGATGGATAACTTGCTGAATTTCTTTGCGATGGACAGTAACAACCCCAGCAGTATTTGCAGTTGTGTTGAACTGGCATGGAACAATGCTCACGCGGTAAGAGGCAGCCTGTCGGCAGAAGTGTGGGAATGTATTAACACCACGCGCATTCAGTTGAAAAAATTGCGCAAGCAAGGTGTGGTGAACATTGGTGCCGATGCCTTTTTTGACTGGGTAAAAGACCGTGCTCACCTGTTTCGTGGTGCGATTTTTGGTACGTTGCTGCGTAACGATGCTCTGTGTTTTATTCGCATTGGTACACTTATCGAACGCGCTCAGGCAACCACACAGCTTCTGTTAGTTAAAGACCAGCAAATCAGTAACGACCCGGATTCCGTTCGCGAATATTACCGGCTCGATACCCTGTTACGCGCCGTGAGTGCCAGGGAAGCTTATAACAGCTTGTATCGCCAGCCTGTTACCCGTGAAACCGTGGCGGAGTTGCTAATTTTGCGCAACGACGTACCGCGCTCATTACGCGCCTGCATTGAAGATATTGTCGGCCAGCTTGAACTGGTGGCTAACCAGCACTCTCAACAACCCCTGCGCATAGCACACCAGTTAAATGTCGATTTACGGTTCAGCACGCTGGAGGATTTAGTCAAAGCAGATATGCAAAGTTACCTGACCGGCCTGTTAACGCGAATCAACGCCCTTGCAGACAGTATTCACAAAACTTATCTGGAGACGGTATGAAGCTCACCATTAATCACCTGACCCGTTACAGCTACGATGAAGAAGTGAAATTCAGTACCCAGTATTTGCGCCTGACACCGCAAGACTCCGGCCACCAGCATATTCGCGCCTGGACGCTCACCTTCCCTGAATGTGCCAGCGTGGCCACTACCGATACCTGGGGCAATGTGCTGCATGTACTCACGTTGGATAATCCCCACAAAGAAATAGTGATTCATGCTCAGGGGATAGTCGATATTGCCGATAACGAAGAAAGCAATGAAACCGATGACGAACCCGCGCAGGTTTCCCCACTGGTTTTCCTGCGCAGTACGCCGCTGACTCAGGCGAATGATGCTATTCGCACCTTTGCCAGCCACTATTTTCAGCCCGATGCGCCAGTGGAGAGTTTGACCTCGCTGATGGCAGCGCTGCGGGAGAGAATGCCCTATTCACCGGGGGCGACGCAGGTACAGGACAGTGCGGCAGAAGCCTTCGACAGAGGGATGGGTGTGTGTCAGGATCACAGCCATGTGTTTCTTGCCTGTTGCCGTAGCCTGCAAATCCCGGCACGCTATGTCAGCGGTTATGTGTACAGTAAGGATACCCACCACGTGGCGATGCATGCCTGGGTGGAAGTGTGGCTGGATAACCGATGGTTGGCCTTTGATATCACCAATAATACCCGCAGCCTGGCGCAACACCTGAAGCTGGCTGTCGGTCTGGACTACCTGGATGCCTGCCCGGTGCGCGGCAGCCGTCTGGGCGGTGGCGCAGAGGTTATGTTTTCTGAGGCTGAAGTGCGCCAGTTTTCCCAGCAGGCGCAACAACAGCAATAAATAGTACGAGAGTGTTCCATGACCTACTGTGTGGCCATGTGCCTGTCTGACGGGCTGGTATTCGCTTCTGACTCCCGCACCAATGCGGGAGTAGACCATATTGCAACGTTTAAAAAATTACATGTATTCAGCCGGAATGCTGACCGGGTGCTGGTGTTGCAGTCTGCCGGTAACCTGGCAACCACACAGAGCGTTATCAACCTGTTGTCTGCGCGGATTCAGGCAGAGCAGGAGCCCAACCTGATGCAGGCGCACTCCATGTATGATGCCGCCACATTAGTTGGGCAAACATTGCAGGAAGTGGTCCAGCGCGACAGCCGTGCACAGCAAAATGGCAGCACCGTTAATTTTGGCTGTAACCTGCTATTAGGCGGGCAAATCCATGGCGAACCCCACCGCCTGTTTCATATTTACCCGGAAGGCAACTTTATTGAAGCGACCCAGGACACGCCTTATTTCCAAATTGGCGAAAGCAAGTATGGCAAGCCGATTATTGACCGGGTGTTGCGCCAGGATACGCCGCTGGAACAGGCAATGTGCTGTGCGCTGGTGTCGATAGATTCCACACTGCGCAGTAATCTTTCGGTGGGCATGCCGCTGGATGTCATGCTTTACCGCGCCAATAGTTTTGATGCCAGTGGGCAACGGCGTATTACCGAAGATGACCCCTGGTTTTCCACCATACGTAAAGCCTGGTCGGAAGGGTTGCAAAACACCTTCCGCCAGTTACCTCCATTTTCGCTTTAAGTAAGCCGCGCCTTCAAAGGCGCGCGAGGCTGATGACAAACCTCATGCCTGCACAGTGCCAGAGGATGTGACCCAATAAAAAACCGGGAAAATCAACTCGTTGATTTTTGCCCGCTAACTAAAAAGAAGGAAAAACCACGTTTTTTCCTTCTTTTTCATCAATCTGCCGCGCCTTCCCTGGCACGCTGAAACCTCAACCTTTACGGTGTGAGAGCAAATACACCGCCGGGATCACCAACATCGACAATAACGGTGCGGTGATCATGCCGCCAATCATAGGCGCGGCAATGCGCTGCATCACTTCAGAGCCTGTACCGCCACCCCACATAATGGGCAGTAAGCCTGCCATTATCGTGGCGACAGTCATCACTTTGGGCCTTACACGCAATACCGCCCCTTCGTGGATCCCCGCCAGCAACTGGTGGCGTGTCAGCAGCCCTTCTTTGCGCTGGTGCTGTATGGCATGGTTCAGGTAGAGCACCATAATCACCCCGAACTCTGCCGCCACCCCAGCCAGTGCTATAAAGCCCACCGCTGTAGCCACCGACAAGTTGTACCCCAGTAAATAGAGCAGCCATACCCCGCCAATCAGGGAAAATGGCAGTGTGCCCATAATTAACAGTGCATCTTTAACTTGCTGGAAAGTCAGGTACAGCAGGACAAAAATAATCACCAGAGTCACTGGCAATACCACTTTCAGTTTTGCCGCTGCACGGGACATATACTCAAACTGCCCGGACCAGGTTAACGACACACCTTGCGGCAACTGAACTTGCTGGTTAACCGCCTGCTGCATCGCCAACACAGCTGAGCGCAAATCCCGGCCACGAATATCCACATACACCCAGTCAGATAAGCGAGCGTTTTCACTTTTCAGCATGGCCGGGCCTTCACTCACTGACACTGAGGCCAGTTGAGACAGCGCAACTTGTGCGCCTGATGCAGTGACCACCGGCAAATCCCGTATTTTCTGTACCGAATCACGCATCTCCCGTGGGTAGCGAATGCTGATAGGGTAACGCTCACGCCCTTCCAGGGTTTGCCCAATATTTTCCCCGCCCACCAGGCTCGATACCACAGACTGTAACTCCCGCACGGAAACGCCATAGCGGGCAGCGGCGGCACGGTCGATATCAATATTGATATAACGCCCGCCATCCAGGCGTTCTGCCAGTGCCGATGTGACGCCGGGTACAGTTTTCACCACACGCTCAATCTGTTCCGCGACCTGTTCCAGTTGCGCCAGGTTATCGCCATTCACCTTGATGCCGACCGGGCTCTTAATCCCGGTAGAGAGCATATCCAGCCGGTTGCGGATTGGCGGTACCCACACGTTCGCAATACCCGGAACCTGCACCGTCTTATCCAACTCATTAATCAGCTTTTTCATGGTCATGCCAGGGCGCCACTGATCTTTGGGTTTAAAGTGAATAGTGGTTTCCAGCATGGTTAACGGTGCCGGGTCGGTTGCGGTATCTGCCCGCCCCACTTTACCGAATACCGTCTCCACTTCAGGCACGGTTTTAATCATCCGGTCCGTCAGTTGCAGCAGACGCCCGGCTTCCTGAGCCGAAATACCCGGCAGCGTAGAGGGCATATACAGCAAATCGCCTTCGTCCAGCGCGGGCATAAATTCACTGCCCAGGCGTGATAACGGCCACAGTGTCGCTACCAACAATACCCCCGCCAGTGCCAGCGTGGTTTTTGGCCGCGCCAGTACCCAGGCCAGCAGTGGTTCATAACCCCGAATCAACATACGGTTAACCGGGTTGGCCTGCTCATCAGGGATTTTTCCGCGAATAAAATAGCCCATCAGTACCGGAACCAGGGTGATCCCCAACCCGGCAGCCACCGCCATAGACCAGGTTTTGGTGAAGGCCAGCGGCGAAAACATTTTCCCTTCCTGGGCTTCCAGCGTGAACACCGGAATAAAAGACAACGTAATAATCAGCAGGCTGCAAAACAGTGCCGGGCCAACTTCTGCCGCGCTCTGCCCGGCAACATGCCAGTAGTCATTACCTTGTGGTGTTTGCCCCGGATGCTCATGTCGCCATCGTTCCAGCCCTTTGTGCATGTTCTCTATCATGACGATAGCCGCATCCACCATGGCACCAATGGCAATGGCTATCCCGCCCAGTGACATAATATTGGCGCTGACACCCTGGTAATGCATGACGATAAACGCCCCCAGGATACCCAGTGGCAAACTAATCATTGCCACCAGCGCCGAACGGAAGTGAAACAGGAACAGCGCGCAGACCAGCGCCACCACAATAAACTCTTCAATCAGTTTGTGGGTCAGGGTTTCAACGGAGTGCTTAATCAGTAACGAACGGTCATAAACCGGGATGATTTCAACCCCCGCTGGCAAACTGCGTTTGACTTCAGCGAGCCGGGTTTTCACAGCATCGATGGTAGCAAGGGCGTTTTTACCCGAGCGCATAATGATAATGCCGCCGGTTACCTCGCCTTCGCCATTAAGCTCTGCCACACTGCGCCGTAATTCCGGCCCGCGTCGAATCGTTGCCACATCAGACAGCATGACTGGCACACCGTTGCGGCTGGTAATCACGACATTCGCAAAGTCTTGCAGGTTTTTCAGGTAGCCGGAGGTGCGCACCATATATTCGGCCTCACCCATTTCAACCACCGCACCACTCCCTTCCTGGTTGGCACTTTTCACCGCATCGGCAACTTGCTGATGGGTAACATTCAGTGCCCGCATGCGGTCTGGGTTCAGTACAATTTGGTACTGCTTCACCATGCCACCCACACTGGCCACTTCCGAAACATTGGGGACTGTTTTCAGTTCATATTTCAGGATCCAGTCCTGAATGGCGCGTAAATCCCCCAGGCTGTGTTTGCCAGTTTTGTCGGCCAGTACGTATTCATATACCCAACCCACACCCGTTGCATCCGGCCCCAGCGAAGCACGGGCTTCCGGCGGCAGGCTCGACTGCACCTGGCTTAAATACTCCAGCACACGGGAACGCGCCCAGTACGGGTCTGTGCCATCATCAAACAGGATATACACGTAGGCATCGCCAAACATGGAATACCCCCGCACGGTTTTAGCACCGGGTACGGATAACATGGTGGTGGTCAGTGGGTAAGTGACCTGGTCTTCAACAATTTGTGGCGCTTTGCCGGGGTAACTGACCCGCACAATCACCTGGGTGTCTGACAAATCAGGCAGTGCATCAAGCGGGGCATTTTTTACTGCCCAAACGCCCCATGCCGCCATCATTACCGCCGCCAGCAAAACCAACAGGCGGTTACGTAAAGACCAGCGAATTATTGCTGCAATCATCGTTGAGCCTTATGCCCGTCGGTGGGCATGTTCATGATGGATTCAAGGCGTGCGCCATCTTCGGTCATGGTGAATGAGAACATCACATGGTCGCCAATTTTCAGCCCCTGCTGTTGTTGCGGGGTTGCCGCAAAATCCATGGTCATAGGTGGCCATTTCAGGGCAGGAATCGCTTCGTGAGAAATGGTGACAGCGCCATCAACCAGCGCGACTACCACACCATTCGCGGAAACAGCCGCTGGTGCATTTGCCTTTGTGTGTGTAGAGGTTTCTGTGGCTGTATTGCCCGGTGTGTTGTCGGCCATTTCCGGTAACGCGCTACGCAGGCTCGCTTCTGAATCAATCAGGAATTGCCCGGAAACCACAATACGCTGGCCTTCCTTAAGCCCTGATTTCACTTCGACAAAGCCCTGAGCATGCTCACCGAGCGTGACAGCCTGCGGTGAGAAATAGCCGTCTTTTTCAGCCAGCAAGACCCGGTTTTGGCTGCCAGTGGTAATCAGCGCTTCTTCCGGAATCGCCAGTACAGGAGCCGGTTGTGTAGCTGGGGTTAGCGCCATATGCAGGTACATGCCGGGGCGCAGTTGCTGGTCGGGGTTATCAAGTGTGACCCGCGCTTTCAGGGTGCGGGTATCGGCATCCAGGTTTGGTAATACTTCGGTGACCTTGCCCTGAAAAACTTTGCCCGGCCAGGCTTGAGTGGTGGCGGTGACCTCGCTACCGGTATGAACCAGTGCTGCCTGGTTTTGCGGGTAATCCAGCACAGCCCAGACGGTGTTAAGTGCCGCGACATCAAACAATGCCTGGGTAGCTGACACTTGCGCGCCTTCACGCACATCTAACTGGTTAATATAACCGGCCTGGGAAGCGCGCACGGTTACCCTGGTTTGTGGCTTATGGGTACGTTCCACCTGGCGAATTATCTCTTCTGGCATAAATAGCAGAGCAAGACGTTCACGCGCCGCGTGGTTTAATGCTGCGTCGCCCAATGCTCTGACAGCCAGGTACTCCTGCTGAGCCGCTGCCCATTGCGGGATCCACAACTGTGCCAGGGCTTCACCTTTGTGCACAAATTGCTGTGGTGCATTCACATACAGTTTTTCCACCAGGCCGCTGGCAAGTGCAGGCACCGTTACCCGGGTGCGTTCGTTCACAGCCACCGTGCCATAGCCATCCAGGCGGGCTTCCATAACCCGCTTTGTGACGTCGGCAGTACGCACACCAAGGTTCTGTTGCTGCCGGGCACTGACCTGCACGCCGTCCGGTTGCCCTTCTTCATCGGCGTAGCGTGGCACCAGGTCCATATCCATAAAGGGCGATTTACCGGGTTTATCAAACCGGGTACCCGGCGTCATTGGGTCATACCAGTACAACACTTTACGCTCACCGCCAGCACCAGGTGCTGCGGCTTGATCGCTTGTGTTAGCAGTGTCCCCGCTACTGTGTTTACCGGCAAACCAGCCGGCAGAGATTAAAACAACGGCACAAAGCGCCATCAGGCTAATACGACGTAATTGCGGTTTCATTGTGGTGAGTCCTGCACGGTGAGGTAGCGGATGGCGGCCCAGGCTGTTGCCATGGCTTGTTGGTTATTACTGAGGGCGACGTTGCCGTTAAGTTGTGCGCGCCTTGCGGCCAGCAATGCGGTCAGTGTGCTGTTTCCGGCACGATACTGCGCTTCTGTCAGCCGGTATTTGGCCTGCAATAATGGCAATACCGTGTCGCGCTGGCGTTGGTAAATCGCCTGTGCAGACTGGTACTGCGCAATCAGCGCATTGAGTTGCGCCTTATGTTCACGCACCAGTAACGTCAACTGGTCTTTTGCCTCCATGGCACGGGAGAGATCCGCTGAATAGTCTTTATCTTGCCGCTTGCCCTGAAACAGCGGCAAATCCACCGACAGTTGAATACCTGCCAGGTCATCCATGCCATCGCCACGGTGACCGTAATAGACCTGCACACCGACATCCGGCTGCCCGGCTACTGCAGATTGCTGTGAACGCGCTTTCGCCACATCGGCCGCCCGTGCCGCCTGGATAATTTCCGGGTGCTGTTGCACACCTTCCAGCAACACTGCGGCCGAAGCGGGCAAACGTTCTATGCGCGGGAAAGGGCCACTGGTTTGCGTTATTTCCTCGCCAGTCAGTTGCATCAGACGCGCCTGTGCAACCTGAATATCCCGGCGGGCATTGTCCTGCAAATTCAGCATGTCATTCACCGCCAGGCTAATATCCACGGTACTGTCTGGTTGGGCGCTGCCGCTGGCAACCGAGGCTTTTTGTACCGCCACCTGGCGTTGAGTTTCTGCCAGTTGCGCATCAATGGCAGTCAGGGTTTTCCGGGCAATCGCCAGTGTGAGCCAGGCCTGGGCGGTATCGCGTTGTAACTGTGCGAGTATCACGTCTTTACCTGCTTCAACTTCACGCGCCTGTGCCTGCAGGGTGTCCACTTTGCGCTGGCGTTTGGTGCCGCTCACCCAGGTTTGGCTAATGCCTATTTTCTCCATCGTCATACCTTCACGGGTAAGACGGTGGCTGTTATTGCCCTGCACCGGCACGTTGTCTACCCCTACCAACAATTTAGGGTCAGGTAACTGGCCTGCCGAAACAGCCATATTTTCCAGGGCATTCACCTGGTGAGCATTGGCCGACAGGCCCGCCGACCAGGCCTGAGCCGCCTGCAACGATGCTTCCAGAGTGGTTGCCTGCGCGGCAGACAGCCACAGCAGGACAGGCAGCCCGCAGGCCGCCATTTTCAATGGTCTTTTCATTGTGACTCCGGTGTTATTTCTTGCTGGCGGAAACCAGTTGATAACCCGTTGTCACCTGTTTAAACGCAAAGGTGATGTGCTGGCCGGGGGCAAAAGCCTGCCCCTGGTAACCCTGCAAGGAAAACTGCATGGTCATAGGGGGCCAGTTAAGTTGTGGAATAGCCTGGTGAGCAATCGAGACTTTTTCCGCCCCCCAATTTTTCACAACTCCGGTGGTGGTAATGACATCCGCAGGCTGTGCAGCAGGCGCGTTCATACCTGGCATATCCTGCATGCCTTGCATATCGTGCATGGATTCAGCCAAAGCGGAAGTGGGTGCGGTTAATAACAGTGTTGCAGCAGATAAAGCGGTAACTAACAGAGTGCCGCGCAGGGCAGCAGAACGGACAGATAACAGTTTCATTAGAGAAGTCTCCCAAATTTTCACAAACGGCCAAAAGGCCACCAAACAGGTGAAAAACGGGTAGATCTATTCTCTGAAACGGCAAAAACGAATTTCGGCAGGAGGGCCAGTGCTGGGCGGGACATGCCAGGACACAGGTTGAACGCAGTCACGCTCCCAGCGTTCTACCAGTAACAGCCCGGATTCCATGGCAACAGGTTCAGGTTGCAGCTTGTGGTGCTGCAGCTTGCCATAATCCGGGTGGCAATTTTTCTCACACAGAATACGGTCTACCGCGGTACGCATCGCCATCGTGTGCAGCATGGCCATATTGTGGCTGACATGGCTGTAATGCGTGGTAACAGGTGCAGAGAGGTGCGTGCCAGGGGTGGATTCGCTCGCCTGAGCCAACGGTGAATTGCCCACCAGCCAGCAGGCAGCCAGAAACAGCACCGGGGTGATAACCCCGTGTTTCAGGTAGCGCGCCAGAAAGAGGAACAAACGTTGAGGCATGAGTAATTCCTTAAGTGAGTGGGGTATTCTACACACACTTTTTTCATGGCTCAAAGCGCAATCTGTGCGCAACTTGTTGATTTAACGAAAAGCGAACAAAATCAACACAGTGCTAACAACCGGGTTCCACGCTTGTGCCTGCACCGGGACAGCGGCACAGGCACGGAAACGTTGTGGCAAAAATTGCCCGGTTTTAAAACATTACAAGGCGTGAAACTCATTACCGGGTTTCAAACAGGGGCACCGTTTTGCCGGTGATATAACGCTGGCGTAACCAGGTAGATGCCACATCCATCGCCATCACCACGGCAACCAGAATCAGGGTGATAAACATCACCACATCCCAGTTCCACAGGCGCATATTTTCGGCATACACCAGGCCCACCCCACCGGCCCCGACAAACCCCAGAACCGCCGCTGAACGCGTGTTGGATTCTATCTGGTACAGGCTCAGCGCCAAAAACGCCGGGAAAGATTGTGTGAAAATACCGAAACGGTGCTTTTGCACATTCCCGGCACCGACAGCACTCAGGCCCCGACCCGGCGAACGTTCCACCGCCTCATGGCCTTCTGCGTATAAACGCCCTAACAAGCCCGTGTCCTGCATCACGATTGCCAGTACACCCGCCAGTGGCCCCAGCCCCACGGCCCGCACAAAAATCAGCCCCCAAATCGCCATGTCCACACCGCGCAGCACATCAAACAGGCGGCGCATCAGCAGAGCAACAACGCCATTGACCCGGCCCTGCATTACGTTACGGGCAGCAAGGAAAGACAGAGGCAGTGCAATGAATGTTGCCGTCAGGGTTCCGGCAAACACAATCGCCAGCGTGATACCAATTTGCCCCAGGTAATACCCAAAGGGCCAGGAGGCAAAATCATGCCAGACAAACATGCGGGCAAAGTAACGCCCCAGTTGCCCCATACCACGAGTGAACTGTTCCGCAGTAATGCCAAACTGCAGGAAAAACCAGACGTAATAAGCCACAACTGCCAACGCCAGAAGAGCGACACCGCGCAAATAGCGCCGTTGTGCCCGAAATAATTCCGGGTGAGAACGCCGGCATTGGGCGATATTCGGTTCCGTTTGCCACACACTCATGCTTTTCCCTCCAGCACCCAGCGGCGCAACCGGCCTGAGCACAAATCCAGTAACGACACCACCAGGATAATCAGCAGCAGCGTAATGCTCACCTGGTCGTAACGGTCGAGCTTGATGTTGGTCATCAGCTCCTGGCCGATGCCGCCCGCGCCAACCAACCCCAGAATGGTGGAAGAGCGGAAGTTAATTTCCATACGCATAAAGCTGTAAGATAAAAACAGTGGCTTCACCTGTGGCCACAGTGCGAAGCGCATACGTTGCAAGCGGCTGGCACCACAGGCAGCAAGGCCGCGCACCGGGCGCGATGAGCTGTTTTCTATGGCTTCATAGAACAGTTTGGTCAGGCTGCCCACGGTATGCAGCGCCAGTGCCAAAAAGCCGGGAATCGCCCCAATGCCGAATGCCATCACAAACATCACCGCCCAGGCCAGTTCTGGCATAGTGCGCAAAAATGCCACCAGTGAACGCACGCCATAACGCAATGCCGGGTGTGTCCAGGTATTGCCTGCCGCCATAAAAGCCAGCACCACCGCCAGTGCAACGGCGACCAGGGTAGACGCCAGTGCCAGTTGCAGCGTTTCCCAAATCAGCGGTAGCTGAATATGTAACCGGTAGCCCCAGTACAGTAACGAGCCTTTCGTGTGCCCGTCGGCAAACAACTGGTTCCAGTGCAGTATTGGCAGGGTTTCAAACAGGTAATCAAAGAAGTGTGGTAAAGACTGCCACAGTGTAGTGAGGCTGAATTCCGCCACATTGCCCGCGGCCAGGTACAACCCCAGTAAAACCAGGGACCAAAGCAAGGTATCGCGCTTTTGCTGGCGCTTAACTTGCTGGTAATACTGTTCAAACTCGGTGTTCGACGTCATGTGCGCTACCTGCGGTAAAACAACGCCCGGTGAAATTACCGGGCGTCTGTACCGAATAACTTAACGGGCTGTGACCAGCTCACGTTTCATATCAATGATTTGCTGGTAATCGGCAACGCTTGCCGGGCCAACATGCTGTTCGCCACCCACTGCTTTAGCGAAGCAGGCATGGTCTTCTTTATCCAGTTTCTTAATGGTTTCAATGACCTTTTCTTTGAAATCGGCAGGCAGGCTGTTGCTTACCAGGATCGGGCCATTAGGGATCAACGGCGATTTCCAGATAATGCGGATCTGCTTCATCAGATCTGGGTGATCCATACGAATCAGGCGGCCAAAGGCACCAGAGGTATAACCGGTGTTATAGTCGCCCACCAGTGAGGTCCAGGTAACGGCACCGGCAAACTGGCCGTTCAGTACACCCAGGATGTCCTGCTCATGGCCGCCAGAGAAGGTTACGCTGGAGAAAAAGTTGTTGTATTTGTTATCGGTATTGCCGCCAAACTGCTGTTTGAAGGCATGGTTCGGGATCAGGTAGCCCGAAGTGGAATCCGGATCGGCAAAACCAAACGCTTTCCCTTTCAGATCTGCCAGTTTTTTATACGGGCTGTCGGCTTTAACGATCACGACAGAGTGGTAACCCCGTGACTGATCTTTGTCATCCACCAGAATCCCCACAATATCCACCGCTTTTGGGTTGTTGATATATACCGATGCGTAAGACGAGGGTGACATACTCAGCACCATATCTACTTTGCCGCCCAGTAACCCTTGAATAACACCAGAGTAGTCAGACGAATTACGCAGTTTGGTATCTACATGCAGTTCTTTATCAAAGAACGTTTTGACACACTGGTTATCGCCAATTTGCTGTGTGGCATTTTGCCCACCCAAAATCCCCAGATTCAGTTCTTTTGGCGCATCCGCCGCCATTGCGTTCCCGGCCATGAATACGCCAGCCATCAGTGCCAGTGAACGAAAGGAGTGTTTCATAAGGTTTTTCTGCCTTTTCATTATCATTTGCCTGTGAGTCTTGTTGGTAAGAGTGCGTTAGTGGAGTTGGCTGATTTCATCGCCATAGAGTTGTTGCAGGATGTCTTCCGTTAAACTTGCCGGGTGCCCGTCATACACCACTCGCCCGCTGGCAATGCCAATCACGCGTGAGCAATAGCTTTGCACCAGTTCCACTGAATGCAGGTTGACCATCACACTGATCCCGCGCTGGCTCACCTGTTTCAGGGCATCCATAATGCGCTGGGTATTTTTCGGGTCGAGAGAGGCAACGGGTTCATCTGCCAGCAAAATTCGTGGGTTTTGCATTAAGGCGCGGCAGATTGCCACGCGCTGCATCTGGCCACCGGACAGGTTTTCGGCACGCTGCAGAGCATGGGGCAGCAGGCCCATCCACTCCAGTAATTCAATAGCCCGTGCACGGTCGCTGTCCGGGAAAATTTTAAACAGGGATTTTAATGTGCTGGTCTGGCTCAGGCGGCCCAACAGCACGTTGGTTAACACATCCAGGCGCGGTACCAGGCAAAAGTCCTGGAAGATCATGCCGCACTCACTGCGCCACTGGCGTAACGCCCGGCCATGCAGTTCAGTAATATCCCGCTCGTCATCGTCGTCTTCCTGGCTCAGGATATGCCCGGATGTGGCGGTATGCGTGCCATTGAGCACATGTAACAGTGTGGATTTCCCTGCCCCCGAGCGGCCAATCACGCCCACCAGCTCACCGGCATGGAGATCAAAACTGATGCCATCCAGAACATTGTGCTGACCATTCCAGGATTTACACAAATCCTGCACGCTCAACACCGTATGCTGTGCAACCGTCTGAAGCTGGGGTTGTGGGGCTGCTAAGGTGGATTTTAAGAGTGCCTGCGCCATGTTCATTGTCATTGCCATCTGTCGGTTAAGGTGCCCCTATTAAGGCGAGCGCAGATGAACGTTTAATGACAGTAAAATGATTAAACGGTGAACAACCCGCAGTTAGCGGTTACAGGGCCAGTGTCATGCCATCCCATGCGGGGGAAACAGATGCTGGCAGGCGGTTTTCCTGCAACCAGTTATCCAGCCCGTGGCTGATATGGCTAAGCCAGGTGTGCTGCGGTTGTAGCGCATGGTGAATCGCCAACGCCTGAGTGATGTCGTTATGGTTACGCGGCGGGGTGCCGCCAGGCGGGTGGCTGCAATCCAGCACCAGGTGACCCAGCGGTGCGTTTTGCAAAAATGCCAGCGTTTCAGGTGGTAGCCCGCAGGTGTCGCACAGCCAGGCCAGGGTATTACCGGGGTCACCGTTTTTCCTGAAAACATAGCCAAAGGTGATTTTTGAGTGCTGTAAAGGTACTGGCGTGACGGTCATGCCCGGCCACTGAACAGGCTCAAAAGGCGTGAAAGGTGCCTGAAAATCCAGGATTCCGGGGTGTTTGAATAAATCATCACAACCTTGTGAGTCTGGCGGGCCAAACACCGGGATCGGTTCCCCCATGCCCCAACGCAACGGGAATAGCCCCTGGACATGGTCCATATGGTAGTGGGTGAGCACTATCCGGCTCAGTTCGCCTGGCGCAAAGCGCTGCTCAAGGTGGCACTGCCCGGCATCAATGAGTATCTTTTCTTCACCGGCCTGGAGCAAGGCGCTGCACGGGCCACGGGCATAGCGGTTATCGTGCCGGGCACGCTGGCAGGCAAGGCAGCCACAACCAAAGACCGGCACTTGTTGCGCGCCACCGGTGCCTAAAAAGGTGAGTTGCATAATGCGTTGCCCTCCAGCAACTGGTTAAACGCCGCCAGGGTTTCCTCCAGCGCGCCATCGTTTTTCAGGCAGATGGCATCGGGTTCAGGAACGCAAACGTTGCGTTGCAAACGCAGAGCGATAGCCGCTTCGTCTTCTCGCCCCCGCAGGCGTAGCCGCCGGGCTAACACATCTGAAGAGACTTGCAGCACCACGGGAAACAGCTTATCGCCATAACGTTTCCGGGCAGCAGGCAAATGCTGGCGGGAGCCGTTTACCAGAACATTCAGCCCCCGCTGTAACCACAAGTCAATTTCCACACCCAGCCCATACTCACAGCCATGGGCCTGCCAGTGCAATGCAAACAACCCTGCCTGTATGCGGCGATGGAACTCTGTGGTAGTCAGTGCCACATGGTTTTCCCCGCCCGCAGAGGCCGGGCGGGTAATGTACCGGTGGGCGATAACCAGCCCGGCAGGCGCTTGCGCCCGCAAGGCATCCAGCAGGCTGTCTTTCCCTGAACCCGAAGGCCCTGTCAGCCAGATTAACCGCGCCATCAGTAAACCTGTCTCCCTTGCGACCAGACATGGCGCACCTGTGCATGCCCGTGGTGGGTATGCGCCAGGACCAGGTCTGCCCGCAATCCTTCGGCAATACGCCCACGGTCGGCAAGGCCAATCGCCCGCGCCGGGTTTGCCGTCACCATGGCGATAGTTGCCGGGAGTTTCAGTGCGTTACGCTCATCTTTCGCCAGGCGAAACGCAGCATCCAGCAGGCTTGCCGGGTAGTAATCCGATGACAGAATATCCAGCAGGCCACTGGTTGCCAGGCAGTGCGCTGCCACATTCCCTGAGTGCGAACCACCGCGCACAATGTTCGGCGCGCCCATCAGGATGCGCAGGCCTTTGTCCCGTGAATGCTGTGCAGCCTCATATGTGGTAGGGAACTCTGCTATTACGCTGCCCATTTCACAGGATTCATCCACATGCGCCGCCGTGGCATCATCGTGGCTGGCCAGTGCCAGGCCGCGCTCACGGCATAATGCAGCGATCGCTTCACGGTTGGGGCGTGACCAGCGGGCCGCCAGAGCAACCTGCTCGCTTTCAAACGCTGCCATTTCGCTATCTGTCAGTTGGTATTTGCCCTGGTAATATTCACGGAATTTCTCCAGCGAAGCATACTGGCGCTGGCCTGGTGAATGGTCCATCAGTGATACCACACGCAGGATATCGGTGTTCATCAATTGTTCAAACAACGGCAGCGTGGCGTGGTAAGGTAGCTCGCAGCGCAAATGCAAAAGGTGATCGGCCCGGTTGGCATTCCGGCCGCGGCTTTCCTGAATCGCGCCTATCATTTTTTCCAGGTTATCCAGGCGGTGGCCGCCGTCACGCACATCACCCACACCAATGGCATCCAGTACCGTAGTAATACCACTGGCGACCATCAGCGCATCGTGGCTACTCATGGCAGAATGGGCTGGCCAGTCCACACCTGGGCGCGGGGTGAAAAATTTATCCAGGTTGTCGGTATGCAGCTCAACCAGCCCCGGCAGTAACCAGTCCTGCTCACCATCCAGCGCCTGTGGCAGTTGGCTGGCGGTTTCACTGTAACTGCTAATCACCCCATCACGCACTTCCAGTGAGCCGGAAACCACTTCCTGATCCAGCACCATACGTACATTGTTGATAATCATGCTTCTGTCTCCGCCACCTGGGGGTTCATGATATGCAGGCGGTTTGCCACCCGTTCTCTGACTTCGCGGTCATGAAAAATGCCGACAATTGCCGCACCACGGTTGCGGGCTTCTTCAATCAGTGCCACCACTGCTGTGCAATTTTTGTTATCCAGCGACGCGGTGGGTTCATCCAGCAGCAATACTGGCGACTGGGCGATAAACCCGCGGGCGATATTCACCCGCTGCTGCTCGCCGCCGGAAAACGTGGCAGGTGCCAGTGACCATAAACGTTGCGGTACGTTGAGGCGGGCGAGTAATTCACGGGCTTTGTCTTCGCACACATCGCGCGCTTCGCCCCGCTCCAGCAAAGGCTGCATCACCACTTCCAGCGCACTGATGCGCGGGATCACGCGCAAAAACTGGCTCACCCAGCCCAGCGTATCGCGCCGCAACGCCAAAATTTGCCGGGCGCTGGCTGTCACCAAATCAACCTGTTCGCCCTTGTGGCTAACGTTGATGCTGCCCGAATCCGGCAAATAGTTGCCGTAAAGCGTGCGCAGTAGCGTGGATTTACCGCTGCCTGAGTGGCCGTGTAAGACCACACACTCCCCGGCGTTTACTTGTAGTGACACCTGGTTAAGGACCGGCAACCGCGCCCCTTGCTGGTTGTGCAGCACAAAGGTTTTGCACAGCCCTTCTACATTTAGCATTGTCATGTTGAGTTACCCGAGAATGGAGGAGACCAGCAGTTGGGTATACGGGTGATGGGGGTCGTCCAGTACCCGGTCGGTCAGGCCGCTTTCCACCACCTGGCCTTGCTTCATCACTAACAGTCGGTGGGCCAGCAAACGCGCCACACCCAAATCATGGGTGACAATCACCACCGCCAGGTTGAGGTCCCGCACCAGGTTACGCAGCAGATCCAGCAACCGGGCCTGTACCGAAACATCCAGCCCGCCGGTTGGCTCATCCATAAACACCAGGGCCGGGCGGGTAACCAGGTTGCAGGCAATTTGCAGGCGTTGTTGCATGCCGCCGGAGAACGTCACGGGCAGGTCATCGAGCCGGGACGGGGCAATTTCCACATCCTGCAACCAGTGGCTGGCTTCTGCGCGAATATCACCATAGTGGCGTGCGCCTGCGGCCATCAGGCGTTCGCCGATATTGCCGCCTGCGGAAATACGCGGGCGCAGCCCGTCAAGCGGGTGCTGGTGCACCACGCCCCACTCGGTGCGTAATAAGCGCCGGCGCGTGGCTTCGCTGAGCTGATACAAATCCTGCTCGCGGTAATGAATTACGCCCTGTTGCGGCACCAGGCGGGCCGAGAGCGATTTCAGTAAGGTGGTTTTGCCGGAGCCGGATTCCCCAACAATTCCCAGAACTTCGCCGGGAAAGAGGTCGAACGAGACATGTTCAAACCCCTTTCCGGGGGCATACAGGTGGGTCAGATTGCTGACACTAAGCAGTGGCTGTTCTTCAGGCATCATGTTGTTTTTCCTGCTGCTGGCGGCAATAGTCGGTATCGGAGCAAACAAATAAACGGGTGCCGCTGTCGTCCATCACCACTTCATCAAGGTAACTGTCACGCGAACCACACAACGCACAGGGTTGGTCCCAGTGCTGGACATCAAAGGGGTGGTCGTCAAAATCAAGGCTTTCCACCTGGCAATAAGGTGGCAGTGCGTAAATGCGCTTTTCCCGGCCTGCGCCAAACAGTTGCAACGCGGGCATCATGTGCATTTTGGGGTTATCGAATTTGGGAATGGGCGACGGGTCCATCAGGTAGCGCTGGTTAACCTTAACCGGGTAGGCATAGGCAGTGGCGATATGCCCGTAGCGGGCAATGTCTTCGTACAGTTTCACCTGCATCACACCGTATTCTTCCAGTGCATGCATCTGCCGGGTTTCCGTTTCTCTGGGCTCAATAAAACGCAGGGGTTCCGGAACGGGTACCTGGTAGACCAGGATCTGGTCTTCACGCAGCGGGGTTTCCGGAATGCGGTGGCGTGTCTGAATCAGACTGGCATCAACAGTACGTTCAGTAATGCCCGCCCCACTCACTTTCTGGAAAAAGTGCCGAATAGAAACCGCATTGGTGGTGTCATCGGCCCCCTGGTCAATCACTTTCAGGGTATCGGCATCGCCAATAATACTGGCGGTTATCTGGATACCACCGGTTCCCCAGCCATAGGGCATCGGCATTTCCCGCCCAGCAAAAGGCACCTGGTAGCCGGGGATAGCCACCGCTTTGAGGATGGCACGGCGGATGGTGCGCTTGGTTTGTTCATCCAGGTAGCCAGGGTTATAGCCGGTTAAATCATGCATTTTTCTTTGCCTCCCGGGTGGCGCGAACCTGGTGTAACAGGGCAAGCTCTGCCTGGAAATCAACGTAATGGGGTAATTTCAGGTGCGAGACAAACCCTGCGGCTTCCACGTTATCTGCATGGGCCAGCACAAACTCTTCGTCCTGTGCCGGGCCATCAATGGTTTCCTGCCATTCGGGAGCCTGTAGCGCACGGTCCATAAGCGCCATCGCCATGGCTTTGCGTTCTCCGCGGCCGAAAACCAGGCCAAACCCACGGGTAAACGCAGGGGGTTCCACCTGGTCGGTAAAGCCATTGACCATTTCGCAGGCTGTCAGCACCATTTCGCCGATACTGACAGCAAACCCCAGTTCTTCCGGCACAATTTCCACATCCACATAACCACTGCGGATCTCACCAACAAAGGGGTGGTTGCGCCCGTAACCGCGCTGGGTGGAATAACCGAGTGCCAGCAAGAAACCTTCATCGCCACGTGCCAGTTGTTGCAACCGTGCACTGCGGGAAGCCGGGTATTCCGGGGGTTCGCGGGTAATATCCTGCGCCGGTGTCTCGTTTTCCGGTTCCGGTACTGCGAGCTGCTCCTGCTCAAGCAGGCTGAATACTGTGGGGACAGCTTCCGGTAAAGGCTGGTCGCCGGGAGGTACATCCGGAACTTCGCCATCGGCCAGTAACATAAAATCAAGCAGCCGGTGGGTGTAGTCATAGGTTGGCCCCAGCACCTGGCCGCCGGGAATATCCTTGTAAATAGCTGAAATGCGCCGTTCACAGCGCATAGACTGCATGCTGAGCGGCTGGCTGTCGGCCAGGCGAGGCAACGTGGTGCGGTAAGCGCGCAGTAAGAAAATGGCTTCGACCAGGTCGCCACTGGCCTGTTTGATTGCCAGTGCCGCCAGTTCCGGGTCGTACAACCCGCCTTCCGTCATCACCCGGTCTACCGCCAGGCCCAGTTGTTGGTTGATTTGCTCACAGTGCAGTTCTGCCACTTCCGGCTTACCACGCCGTAATGCCGCCTGCAGGCGGTGTGCGTGCTCAATGGCCTTTTCGCCACCTTTCACTGCCACATACATCAGCACACCTCCACATGGGTGGTGCGCGGCAGGGCCAGTAGTTGGTTGCCGCAAGTGAGGATCAGGTCGCAACCTTCCGGGAAGGTATCCGCGTGGTGGCGCAGGAAGTCTGTTGCTGCCTGGGGAAGTTGCGGTGCAATGGCGCGCATTTCGCTAATACCGGGCCCCCACAGGCGCATATTCAGGCCACCATTTAAGCCCGGCACTTCCAGAATCACTGTTGTGCTGGTTTCGGGGGCATCTGCCTGGCCGGGTGAAAAACGGTGCAAAGCCGGGTCTTGCCGGGCATCCACCAGGGCAAATAATGCACTGGCCGGGTCTGCTGTTTGCGGTGCTCCGGTATGAAAACGCAGGTTTTCTGCCACGGTGTCGTTATGCAATGCCGGGTCAATCCAGACGGGCGTATCGCCGTCAACCAGCGTTAACAGCACGGCTGTTGCCGCCGGGGAAAGCCCACTCCAGCCCTGTTCCAGGGGCAGGGTGACAATCACGCCTGGCTCACTCATTGCTTTCAGTAAACGGCGAAATGCATATTGCGCATCGGCCACAGGCCGGTTGAAACTTGCCATTAATGTCATGGGTTCTCTCCGCGAACCAGGGTGAAAAAGTCGACTTTGCTGCCTGCGATTTCCCGGGCACGCTGTTGCTGGCGCTCTGCCCGGTTCGCGGCCAGCGGGGTGATGACCTGTTCCAGAATCAGTTTGTAAAATGCCGGGTGTTGCAGTAATGCATCCAGTACCGCACAGCGTTCTGCATGGGCTTTACGGCGGCCCATGACATAGCTGAACCCGCACAGGCCTTCGGCAAGGCGTATGGCGGCGCGGGTGATGGTGACATCGCCCACCACAAATCGCTGCCCGGTATCACCTGCTCGGGCCTGGACACGAGCCATGCCGCACTCAGGTTCCCGCAGCGCGGTCCATTCAGGGGATAAATTCAGGGGTTTCCAGTAGCGCGCCAGTTCATCGTCCTGGCTGTGCGCCAGCACCGACATCCAGTGCTGGCGTTCGGTTTGCTTCTCCATTCAGTGCTCCAGAGTCAGTTCAATCATGTCGCCACGGGTCAGGCTGATGGAGTACTCCACGTTGTCGCCCGCCGTGTTTTTGTTCAGGGTGCGTACGTAAAGCAGCGGTGCCTGTAGCGGGAGTTGCAGGAGTTTGCACTCTTTGGCCTGAGCACGGCGGGTTCCAATACGGGTTTGGTGGCGCACCAGTGACTGCCCCAGGCGCTCATGCAAAAAGCGGTGTAAAGAGCCCTGAGTAAATTGCTGCAGTACCGGCCACCAACTCAGGTCGCGCAGGTAGTGGTTAATCACACACAGCGGGACATCGTTCACACGCCGCAAGGTGCGCAGGTGAATCACCTGGACGCCTTCTTCAATACCCAGCGCAGCCGACACGTCAAAGCTTGCCGGGCGCAACACCGCCAGTAAGCGTTCACTGGTGGGGTCACTGCCCTGCTCAAGTAAGTTCTGGGTAAAGCGGGACTGAGCATGAAGGGGGTAATCGTAAGGGCGTTTCAGTACCAGAATGCCCACGCCCTGGCGGCGCTGAACCAGCCCTTTATTGACCAGTTCATCCACAGCCCGGCGCAGGGTATGGCGGTGTACCGAAAAACGTGCCGCCAGTTGCTGCTCAGATGGCAGGTAATCACCAGTACGGTACTGGTGGTTAAGTTCCTGCTCCAGTTGTGCCGCTATGGCCTGGTAGACCGTGGTCGGATGTCTGGATAACTCCAGCATAAGCAACACCTCATTGGGTATGAGTGATTCATCAGGTGAAACAAACTGCCCACCTGGTTCTGACGACAGGAATACCCTGAAGCCTGAAGATGACAGCGGTGTGAACAATTCATGGCGGGCGGGTGAATTTGGAACAGCCGGGGGGGGGGGGTTACGCCAGGAGATGTGGCTTGTTACTGCGGTTCTGTACCGCAAATATATGGTTCATATTTTTTGAAAGAGATCCGCAAATTGTTTTGATTTTAATCACCACAAGGCAGGCATACCATTGTTCACATCAGGGCAATACAGCCCCTACCGAACAAAATCATTTAAGGAATACGACCATGAAATCCATCAAAACTTTCGTTGCAGTTGCTGCTCTTTCTGTTATGTCTTTCGGTGCTTTCGCACAGAGTGTGACTGCTACTGCCTCTACTCTGGATGGCGCTGAAGCACAAATCGCGGCTCAGGCAAAACAGGCTGGCGCGTCTTACCACATCACAGAAGCCAACGTGCATAACGGCGTGCATATGACCGCTGAACTGACCAAATAAGTGGGTTGCAGTGGTGTACTGTTGAAGCACTCACCCACTTCACTTCTTACCCGCAATCGCCTGCAGTTGTTGTTTAAGCCAGTGCGTTACCCCGCGCTGGCCACTGCGCTTATGCGAATAAATCTTCACGTCAAATGGCGGGGCATCAAAAGGCAGAGCAAAAATTTTCAGGTTGGCGGAGCGGGCCAGGCGTTCGGCGGCGCTGCGGGGAATGGCCATCAGCATATCAGAGTGTTCAATAATAAAAGGGGCACTTAGCATAGACGGTGTTTTAATCGCCACCTGCCGTGTGTGGCCCATTCGTTCCAGCTCAATATCCAGCACGCCTTGTGTTTCATTCCAGGGCGTTACCACGACATGGCTGGCAGCAAGGTAATCTTCCAGCGTTAAACGCGCTCTGTTTACATTGCTGATTACCACATACTCATCTCTTTGCCAGGTTATCTCGTCCAGGTCCGGGTGTTCTGTTTCATTCAACGCATTAAACCCCAGAGCCAAATCCACCTCGCCCGCCAGCAGTTCCGTCAATGCCGGGCTGTGGGGCAAATAGCGCAGTTCGAAACGGATCCCTGGCGCAAGAGGCTGCACTTTATGCATCAGTGCAGGGAAAACGCGAAAAGCCGTGAAGTCTGTAATGGCAATTTGCAGGCAGTCTGTTGCAACTGCAGGGGAAAAATCAGGTTGAGGGATGAGTTGCTGGTTTAAAAAGGTTAAGGCAGAGGCAATCGAGGGGGCGAGCTGGGTTGCGTACACACTCGGGCACATACGGTGGCCTTCGCGGAAAAAGAGCGGGTCATTTAACGCAGTACGCAAACGCGATAACGCATGGCTCAGTGCAGAAGTGCTCATGATCAACTCTTCGGCAGCCATACGCACAGAGCGATGGCGGTAAACAGCATCGAATACAGGTAACAGGTTCAGGTCAATACGTCTTAAGGCCGGATGCATAATATTCAACAACAGGTGATTTCATTGCACTTAATTCTTCCAACAATACTGATTATGCTTGCAGCCAGCAATCTCAACGACGGCATGATGCCAACAAAACAGGAAAACCAATGAGCATAACGATTCGCCAGGCAACCCCGAAAGACGCAAACGCTATCTACGACATGATTTATGAACTGGCGGTTTACGAAAAAGCCCCTGAAGAAGTCGTGACGACACCCGAAGAAATCAGAGCATCGCTGTTTGGCACGGACAGCAAAATCGAAGCGTTAATCTGCGAAGTTGCGGGGAAAATAGCGGGTTACGCGGTGTTTTTTACCAGTTATTCAACCTGGCTCGGCCGTAATGGTATTTATATGGAAGACCTGTATGTCTCACCTGATTTTCGTGGTATGGGTGCCGGAAAAGCATTGCTGAAAACCATCGCGCAATATGCAGTGACCCGGCAATGCGGGCGCCTTGAGTGGAGCGTGCTGGACTGGAACCAGCCTGCTATCGATTTTTACCTGAGTATTGGCGCACAGCCACAAGATGAATGGGTACGCTACCGCTTGTCTGGTGACGCGCTTATAAGCTTTGCTGAATAATACTGTTCATCCAGCCCCCTTTAACAGCACCAGAACAGGTTAACACCAGAGTCTGTTAAAGGGTTACCACCACGGCAGTTAAGTTCACCGTTTCTGAGCCAGCCATAGGGGGTTACCCGGAAACGGTTACCGAGCTTACCAGCGTATTACGCCCGGCTCGTTTCGCCTGGTAGAGCGCATCATCGGCACATTTGAATGCCTGGGCAACCGGCGTGCCTGGCAATACCTGGCACAGGCCAATACTGGTGGTAACAGATACGCTGCCACGCGGTGTTTCAACGGCAAGATCGCTTACTTTTTGGCGAATGTGCTCAAGGAAATGGCGCGCCAGAGGCTCATCGCTTTCGGGCAGGAAGCAAACAAACTCTTCACCACCATAACGAGCTACCAGGGCACCAGACGGCAGAGACTCTTGTATCTCACGGGCCACACGTTGTACTGCCAAATCACCAGCATCATGCCCGAATGTATCATTCACTTTCTTAAAATGGTCGATATCAAACAGCGCGAGGCAACCTTTGCCACTTCCCCGCACCAGTAATCTGTCCAGTTGTTCATTAAAATAGCGGCGGTTGTATAACCCGGTTAATTCATCACGAACAGAGCGCCGGTAGTGCCACTCTATCTGGTCAAATAAAAACAGTGACAACAGTGCACCCAGTACAAAATAACACCCCAGGTTTTGGGTAATGGTCATGGATACCTGAAATAAGGCAGGCTCAGGGCGCACAGACATTAGCAGGGAAGGAATTAAGGATGCCAGCACACACACCAGCGCCCCTGCGCCAGCCAGTTTCTCCCCCTTGCCACACTGGGCCCGATGATGCCAACACACCACAAAGCACAGGAAAAACAATGTGGCATTATTTATTCCGCCAAGATAAACCCGGGTAATAAAAGACTGGGTATGAAGATAGAAAAATAATAATACTGTAATAAATAGAATAATATTACAGGACATTATTAGCAGATGTTTTCTTCGCACAGGAATACGAAACCAACTTAAGAACCCAAACAGCATCATATAAGCTGTTGTAACGTAAAGCCCATTAGCCAAAATAATCGAGAAAACTATGGGTAACCAGACACGGATCATCATCAGCGTGAATGCACTACCCAGAAAAAAGAAGCACAGGAAAAAGTATGTCGCGGCCTTTTTTTTATGTCCCGACTGGTTTCGGCTCACCTGGAAAAGAAAGAAGCAACCAATCAGGCTGCATATAATATTGTTAAAAATACTGGCTAAAGTTACCGCATCAAAAGCAGTCACATGAAGTTCCTGGTGTTAAACATTCAGATTCAAGGGCCAGCCCGGCAGGCATAAAGGTTAAGCCTGTTTCACACGAGTAATCCTCAAAGCAAGTGTATAGCTGAAATTAAGTGGCAAACTTTGCCCGGGGCCAGGCAACAAATAAAAAGCGTTGTAAAGCAGATTGTATGCTGTTTGTTTGGCATAAGATTAGCACCGCCAGTAAGGAGACGCTACCGCTTAACCCAGTGAACAGTTAGCACTACCTTTTGCAGCTAAGCAGGGCAATTCACCTTGCCGTATTTTCCGCTGCTATTATCACCACCTTTTTGTGTGATCATACTAATTATGGTGGTTGACAACTGCTGATTTTCGCGCCTTGTAAGGTTTATCTTAAATTCCTCTGTTTAATAAGAAAAACTTTAATGCATTTTCAATAAGATAAAGCAAATTTACCCGTAACAAAATCATCACCCACCAAGAAAAAACAGCACGGAACTTACTAATTTATATAATATTTTTCAATTAGTTATCCTGATGCGCAATTGATTTTAGCGATCATTACAAAATATACAATAGCTGTTAACTATCAAATAATAATGAATGATCGGTTTAAACGATTTTAAAATAAGATTATGACATTTATAATCCCTTAACAATCCATTAAGTATTACTAATGGAAAAATCGTTCCATAAAACAGGTGATCATTTCCGTCCTGAATGTCACTTGTGTGTTGGCGTTATGACATAAGAATTTTCAAGCATCAATGTCTTCGGCACCCAGCCAACTCCGTCAAAGTAGTGTTAGCACTATCATACTTTTCTGACCTTCGGGTTAGCCCTGAACAAAGGGCTGAAGACTGAAATGTGTACCTGAAACCAAAGTTGGTGCCGTTTTGGGCAGCTTACATTTGTTTTTTGTTGCTTTGTTTGCTGCTGTTCAGTAATGCGGTACCCACACATAATGCTGCATTAATAACAATGAGAAAGCATGGACATAACTAACGAGTTAAAAGTCGCGTTGGAAAAACAGGAGCATTTATCTGTACATTACCAACCGATTTACTGTGTGAAAAACAGTGAGATACATTCACTGGAATCGCTGGTGCGCTGGAATCACCAGACACATGGTTATATCTCGCCGGAGTTGTTTATTCCTCAGTCAGAAAAAGATGGTTCGATTTACGAGCTGTCACTCTTTGTTCTGAAAGAAACATGTGAAATGCTTAAACAACATCCTGATATAAAAGCATCAATCAATATTTCACCATCATTATTTAAAACTGATGGTTTTTTTAATGATTTTATTAACACATTAAAATCGCATGCCATTCCAGCAGCGAGGATTGAAGTGGAAATCACTGAAAATCTGACAATTGAACATTTGAAATATGGCAAACATCACCTCGATTATTTTAAAAATATCGGTATCACTGTCAGTATGGATGATTTTGGTGATGGTCTGGCCAACTTTGTGCAATTACTTAACTACCCGTTCGATAAGATAAAAGTGGATAAACAGTTGGTGCAAAACGTTTCCCGCAATAGCTGCAAATACAGCATTCTTAAACATCTGATTAAATTAAGCCACGATATGGGCATGCAGGTAACTGCAGAAGGTGTTGAAAATATTGAAGATTTTAAAACTTTAATAGATTTTAAGTGTGATTACATTCAAGGTTTTCTTATTTCAAGAGCCTTGCCAAAACAGCAATTTTTTGATTTTTTGACTCACTTCAGCACCAGGGAAAATTTTATTTATAATTAATTCAATATGTTATTCAACCTGTTTACCCAGTATGGTAATGCAGGAATCGTAATTGTGTAATTTTCACGGATTACGTGGGCAACGGCCAGCCAGGTCCGCCAGCCACAACAGCAAAGTGAAGACGACATTCACCCAAGGATAATCCTTGTTATCCTTCTCTTTTATCCCGTTATCTGTTGAACAGGTAACGGGATTTCTTTTCTCTGGCTTACTTCTCATTGTGAATGATTTCATGACTAATAGTGTTCAACCGGGCAAAACAGACCTGCTACACTCCCTGTAGATTTTCATTCAACAATGGGATATCACCTATGACAGTAAATACATGGCAACCGCCAAAAGTCTGGGCACCACCGGCGAAAGACAGCGGCACATGGTCAGCCATTAACCGGCCGGTGTCGGGTGCCACTCACGAAGCAACGCTTCCTTGTGGGAAAAACCCTATTCAGCTTTATTCGCTGGGTACGCCGAACGGGCAGAAAGTGACAATCATGTTGGAAGAGTTACTGGCCGCCGGTGTGGCTGATGCAGAGTATGATGCACATTTAATTCGTATTGGCGAAGGTGACCAGTTTTCCAGTGGTTTTGTCGCCCTGAACCCTAATTCCAAAATCCCAGCATTGCTGGACCGCAGTGAAGACCCTTCAGTGCGCGTGTTCGAATCAGGCGCAATTTTGCTCTATCTTGCAGAAAAATTTGGCCACTTTCTGGCGAAAGACCTGGCAACCCGGACGGAAACACTAAACTGGTTGTTCTGGCTCCAGGGTTCTGCCCCTTTTGCTGGGGGTGGGTTTGGTCATTTCTATGCATACGCACCAGTCAAACTCGAATATGCGGTGAACCGCTATGCCATGGAAACCAAGCGGCAACTGGATGTGCTGGATAAATTGCTGGCGACACGTGAGTTTATCGCGGGTGCTGACTACTCTATTGCCGATATGGCAATCTGGCCATGGTACGGTGGGCTGGTGCTGGGCCGCCTGTATGACGCGGCTACTTTCCTGGATGTTGCCAGTTACACCCACGTGGTGCGCTGGGCAAAAGCCATTGATGCACGCCCGGCAGTAAAACGCGGCCGCATTGTGAATAAATCCAATGGTGAACCGGGTACATTCCTGCCTGAACGCCATAGCGCAGCCGATTTTGATGGGCTGACGTTGTAAGTATTAAGAATAAACGTTTCAGTTGTCACCGCCCTGTTTCCAGGGGGGTGACAACATCGTTAACAGCAAAGTTAACAGCAAAGTTAACAGCAAACCCTGATTTATTTTCTCAGTTCAGTTTCGCTTTCGAGAAATCACTTCCCATCAGGCTGACGCTGTACCCGGTTACATTACTGCGGGTAGCATAGAAGGTTTTCCCATTTGCTAATGTCAGCCATGGAGCCTGTTCATAGAAAATGGTCTGCGCCTGTTGGTACAGTTTCGCGCGGGTTGCCGGGTCGCTGGTTTCTTTCGCTTTGGTTACCAGTGCATCGTAGTCTTTATTACACCAGTGAGCTGCGTTGGAGCCACTTTTAATGCTGCCGCAACTGAGCAGTGTGTCAGCAAAGTTATCCGGGTCACCATTATCTGACATCCACCCGTACAGTGCCGTTGCATGCTCCCCTTTACGCAGGCCGGATAAGTATTCGCCCCATTCCCAGGTCACAATTTTGGCTTTCACGCCTACTTTTGCCCAGTCGCTCTGGATCATTTCAGCAATGCGCCGTGAGTTAGGGTTATATGGGCGCTGAACCGGCATGGACCACAAGTTGGTTTCAAAGCCATTCGCATATCCCGCCTGTTTCAGCAGAGCTTTGGCTTTTTCCGGGTTGTAATCATAATCCGGTAAATCTTTTTTATAGCCCATCATCGTTGGGGGAATAGGTGATTTTGCCACCGTGCCGGAGCCCATAAATACAGCGTCAACAATCGCTTTTTTATCCACTGCATAGTTAAGCGCCTGGCGCACCAGTACATTATCGAAAGGCTTTTTCTCGGTATTAAAGGCCAGATAACCCACACTCAACCCATCAATTGCGTGCAGGGTAAGGTCTTTATCTTTTTTGATGGTGTCAAACTGTACCGGGCTTGGTGCCGGGATAATCTGGCACTCGTTTTTCTCCAGTTTTGCTAAACGGGTTTGCACATCGGGAGTGATAGAGAAAATAAGGTGTTTGGTTGGCACTGCGCCATCCCAATAATTGGGGTTGGCAATATAACGAATCAGGGAATCGACTTTATATTGTTGTAACGCGTATGGCCCGGTACCAATCGGCCAGGTATCGACATATTCCGGCGTGCCTTTTTTCAGCATGGCATCGGCATATTCTGCAGATAAAATCGACGCAAAATCCATACCCCAGTCGGCAAGGAATGCGGCATCGGGTTTAGTCAGCACAAACTGAACATGGTAGTCATCCAGTTTGTTAACTTCTTTAATAAGCGATGACAGCTCCAAATCATTAAAGTATTCGTAACTACCATGAGAAACATTGTGGTAAGGGTTTTTCGGGTCTTTCTGGCGCATGACCGAGAAAATCACATCATCGGCGTTAAAATCCCGCGTGGGTGTAAAGTATTTATTGCTGTTGAATTTCACACCCTTGCGCAAAGTAAAAGTGTAGGTTTTGCCATCGGGGCTGATAGTCCATGATGTTGCCAGCGAAGGGACTGGCGAGTTATCTTTCGGGTCGAATGTCACCAGGCGGTTATACAGTGTCTGCGAGCTGGCAACAAATGTCGGGCCAGAACTGGCTAATTGCGGGTTAAAAGATTCGGGGGAAGCAACGGAGCAATAAACCAGTGTGCTTTCCGCTGCCAGTGCCGCACTGGCGGGAAACAGGGTAGAAAATAACAACCCAGTAAGAAATTTCCTTGTCAACATATCGTAAGCCTGCCATTTTTTAAAACGTAATGACAGCACAGGCCAACTGATTTCGCAAATAATGAAAAGAACTCAGGTTATGACTTTTTCAGGCATTATGAGTAAATTTTCTACATATTTTACATTCCCTGTATGCACTGGCTGGTAAGTGCTTCATAAAGTGAACTCAATTTGATTACGGCCTTGTAGCCCAAGGAATACCGATTCAGCCAGAAATATATTACCAGGGTTAACTTTATCGAGCCCTAATTGCTGCAGGATTATTTTTTTCATATAAAAAATACGTTTATAGGTAATATCATTAATTTCGGCCAGAAATTCGTAGCCATCGCCTTCCATAATGGATTGATAAATATCGAAATATGATGCTTTGAGTGCGATTTTTTCTGTACTCTGACGGCACAGTGTTTCACTCATTAGCAACCCTCTCAATTCAGCAGGCGTCACTTTCGATGGTGTAAATAACCGACGGAATTTAGGCTCCAGGCGGTTCCAGTGAGGAAGTAATATTATTTTCTCTGCTTTACAACGCATGAGTTTCAAGCTTACATTTCGGTACAACATGCGATTACGAATATTCATGACAATATAAAAATATTTATCAAGTTCATTGACAGATATTTTTAATATTTTCTCTGGGTTGTAGTGATGTACTGTGCAGAGCTTATCCATAGCAGCAGTAACGCCAACAGAAAAATATCTGTCATCGGAAATGACACAAATCATCATACTGGAGAGTCCCTTTACACCACCAGCGAATGGGGAAATGCGGGTATTACTGCCGTAATACCCATAAGAAAATTAATGGCTGGTAACTGGGGTGTTTTGTTCTTCAGACTTAATAGCCACTTCTGGCAGTGAATTAAACTTTACATTATGGTTTTTCAGTTTAACCAGGATCTCGTCTGTGATGTCTGCATCTTTAGCAACAGTCAATGCCGCCTGGCGCGGCAGAATGGCTACGGCACCGTGTTCATCCTGCCAGGACATTGCTGCTTCTGTGACTGCCGCCAGCACAGCTTTACGCGCATTTTGTTGTTCTGCCTGCCACTGAAATTGCAAAATCTGCCCATCCGCCTGGCGGGCTAAATTCACTTTTTCTTCATCCATGGTGCTATATTGTTTCCCGGCCAGTTCAGCCCCCTGCTGCAAGCGCTCATTAACCAGACGCAAATGTGCAGCTTCCTGCTCCGCCAGCCCAGAATCCACTAACAACTTTTCCATATCGACAAATTTCACGGGTTCAACTCCTGTTGTTTTCTCATTACAGCCTGCGACAAGTCCCGCCGCCAGAACGAATGCAATCGCTTTTTTTGTTAACCGGAAAAAACGACCTGTATTCATCTCATACTCCTTTATGTTGTATTTACCAGGCAAATAGAACAACTAACCCCTGGGTACAAGATAAAACGGCAAAAGAGGATGAAATCTGAAACTGCTACGCGAATTTTTTGTGGTAGCAAGAGGATATGGGTCAAACATTCAGTAGTGATTAATATCAATTAAAATGACAACAACGAGACTTAATTAATATAAATTAAATATAATAAGAATATTATTCTAATTATTGCTATTTTTAACCTAAAAAAGCGAAGATAAACAGCACAAAAACCATCCCGTTTTTATTGCCATTTCTTGTTACAACACATGGCAAAACTGGCTAAAAAGCCAGAAAAACGGGAACAGGTAGGTTAGCGCGTAAGTGCCCACCCTTGGGCCCGCCACAATGCAGGTAATTGCGCCAGGTCATGAAAAACAGTGACGCGTGGGTGGCTTATAGGCTGATTATGTTCGTCGGCACAGAGATAAAACACATGCATTCCCGCTGCGACACCTGCCTGGGCCCCTGCCATAGAGTCATCAACTAAAATGCAATTTTCCGGCTTAACTTGCATGACTTCGGCAGCATGGAACATTAATGCCGGGTCCGGCTTCCAGCGTTGAATATCATAACCACTGAACAGGCGCTCATGGAAAAAATGCAGCATGCCCGTTTTGCCCAACGACTGCTGCATTTTAGATACTGGCCCATTTGAGACAATGCACATAGGAACCGTCACAGATTCAACCAGTGCATGTGCGCCTGGGATCTCTACCAGTTCGCTCTCAAACAAGCGTGCCACTTCAGCACGATAAACGGGCTCCAGTTCGGTTTTATCCAGTTGAACACCGTGCTCATGATTGATTGTATCGATGATTTCGTAGAGTTTAATGCCTTTAAAGCGCCGATACATGGTATCCAGGCTCAGGGTAATACCAAACTCGTGGAACATATGCACATACGCTTTGGAACAAATCACCTCGCTATCGACCAGCGTCCCGTCGCAGTCGAAAAAGATGGCTTCAATGGCTGACATCGGTTTTCCTGAATTCGTAAGTTGAATGTTTACTCTACGTGGTTTGCGCAATGCAATCGATCCCGTATGCGCTAATCAATGAAAAAAATCCGGCTATTGCCTCTATATTTATGCATTTTGGTATAGGATAGCGACGTTTTTTTCTTCCTTTACCGGAAATTGATCATGAATCAACAACACACTACCCCGGCAGAAAGTCAGGGATTGCTGGAGCGCGTCTTCAAGTTACGTGCCCACGGAACGAGCGTACGCACGGAAGTGATCGCCGGTTTCACCACATTTTTAACCATGGTGTATATCGTTTTTGTTAACCCACAAATTCTTGGGGTTGCAGGGATGGATACCAGCGCTGTATTTGTCACCACCTGCCTGATTGCAGCATTTGGCAGTATCCTGATGGGGGTATTTGCTAATTTGCCAGTGGCACTGGCACCCGCTATGGGGCTGAATGCCTTCTTTGCCTTTGTGGTTGTAGGGGCCATGGGCCTGCCGTGGCAGGTTGGAATGGGCGCTATTTTCTGGGGCGCCATCGGTCTGTTACTACTGACTATTTTCCGAATTCGCTACTGGATGATATCCAATATTCCGGTTAGCCTGCGTGTAGGGATTACCAGTGGTATTGGTCTGTTCATTGCGATGATGGGGCTAAAAAATGCAGGCGTTATTGTAGCGAATAAAGATACGCTGGTCGCCATTGGTAATTTGACTTCTCACTCGGTGCTGTTTGGCATTATCGGGTTCTTTATTATTGCGATTCTCGCATCACGTAATATTCACGCTGCAGTGTTGATTTCCATTGTTGTTACGTCCTTGCTGGGCTGGATGATGGGCGATGTTCACTACACCGGTATTGTCTCTGCACCACCCGATATCCACACTGTTTTCGGCCATGTTGACCTGGCGGGTTCCTTCAATATTGGCCTGGCTGGCGTTATTTTCTCTTTTATGTTGGTTAACCTCTTTGACTCTTCCGGAACACTGATTGGTGTAACCGATAAAGCTGGGCTCGCCGACAAGCAAGGGAAGTTTCCTCGCATGAAGCAGGCACTGTTTGTTGACAGTGTTTCTTCTGTAACAGGCGCATTTATTGGCACATCGTCAGTCACTGCCTATATTGAATCTTCTTCCGGGGTCTCTGTTGGTGGGCGTACCGGGCTGACTGCGGTTGTGGTGGGTGTTCTGTTCCTGCTGGTCATTTTCCTGTCCCCACTGGCCGGTATGGTGCCCGATTATGCGGCTGCCGGTGCACTGATTTATGTGGGTGTTCTGATGACCGCCAGCCTGACACGTGTTGACTGGAACGATTTGACTGAAGCCGTACCGGCGTTTATTACCGCTGTAATGATGCCGTTCAGTTTCTCGATTACCGAAGGGATCGCGCTGGGTTTCATTTCATATTGCGTGATGAAAATCGGCACCGGCCGCCTGCGGGACTTGAGCCCATGCGTGGTAGTCGTTGCGTTGTTGTTTGTGCTGAAAATTGTATTTATTGATGCGCATTAATACCCGGTAGTTGATTAAAAAACGGCTGCAAGCAGGGTTCCCCCAGGCAGCCGTTTTTTTATTTTTACCCTGCGATTTGCCAGGCAAGGTAGTAGCCACAATCTGGCGAGCAACACCAGCACCACCATCAACGGTTATTTAATGATTAATGCCTTATCCGATGACATGCTGGTGAAACGCATTAGCCGTGTATCCGGGCCATGTGCCCTTTCCTGTAAATCTTTCAGCACTCGCCAGCCTGAAACCGTATTGAACTCCCACAATTTCAGGCGTTCTGCCGCTGGCGCGCCTGCAACAGACCAGACCAGTAAATCTTCTGCATCACAAATGGCTTCAACCAGCGCCATAGGGGCAAAACGTAACCGCCCAACCCCAGGTAGTAATTGCAATTCATGAGTAATATCATTGGGCTGACCAATCAATTTACCCAAACTCTGGCGCACTGCCAAAATTTGTACCCAGGCCTCTTTCGGGTCGGTCTGATTATTGATCCAGATGATTTCATTACTGGTCAAACCTTCACGCTCGGTGGGCGAATTCATGATGGTCCGTTGAAGCTCCATATCCAGACCACACTTCCCTTCGGTTGCAACAACAACACCTGCGCAATTTCCAGCATAAGCAACTGAGAAGTCGGGTAATTCCTCACCGACGAAACGCGGTCGCCCCTGCTCTACAGTGATCTCAGGCAATACAGCAATGCCGTATAACATAAACATCAATTCGGCCAGCAAACTGCGAGAAGCCAGAAAGCGATTACGTTTATGAGGTGGGAGTTGTTGCGAGTACTTCAGCACCTGGGCAGAAAGGCGCGGCGATAAATTATGTGGGTAAGACAATATCCCCCGTGCAAAGTGCGTAGCCATCGTTCACTCCTTGATTAATGGGCAGTTAAAAGGTGTATTCACAGCAAGCCACACCGGATAAATACCAGGCGCCATGCAATACGTTGGAACCGAATTTTACGCATTTAAGAAGTAAAAAGCTCAACACATCATAACAATCACTGAACTTTACATTGTACATATCACCCCAGTAGAAAATGCTCAACCGTCCCTGGGTTCTGGGGTGGAATGACGGGGTAAGTCACTATGACCAAGACTGCGCTCCGGGAAACAAACATCCCGAACTCGCTGCTTGAGTGTTGGCGCATCGGGAAACCCGCCATCACGTTTACGTTCCCAAATAACGTGTTCATTTACCCAAATGACAAATGTCCCGCCTGTTGCGGGCTTAAGTGTCACACTCGCCAGATCATCCGCAAAGGTAAAAAGTAACTCCTGCGCCATCCACGAGGAACGAAGCAACCAATTACATTGAGTGCAGTACTCAATAATCACCTGAGGTTTTGATTCCATAGTCACTTTTCCTCTGCGAATTCATACTAAATATACACGCCAAACATAGAACAATTCTCATTATCAGACAATGCATTGCTTACATCGCGTGTTTATATTAGTTTTATTTCATATTGCTAACACTATTGTAACGTTAATACTGTGTCTGGCCTCCTGTGTTGTCCCCCTGCCCGTTGTCACCTTTTATTCTGCTTCGGGGTTATTAAGGAGAATGGTTTTATGAATGGTCGTTATCAACATTACTTGTCACTCAAAGCCACACATCCGCACAAACATACTTGTGAACTGGCGGCACAAATGGCAATCAGTGAAGCCGAATTGCTGATGTGCAGACTTGGGCAGGATACCGTTCAGTTGCGCCCGGATTTCACCGCTTTACTCCACGGTTTGTCTCAAGTGGGTGAAATAAAGAATATTACCCGCAACCGTTATGCCATCCACAAGCAAATTGGGTGTTATGACAACTTGCGCCTGGGCCAACATGGCATTGTACTGAACCCACGCGAACTCGATTTACGCCTGTTCCCTGCGCAGTGGCATTGCGCCTTTGCTGTCGATGAACAAACACCACAGGGGTTACGCCACAGTATTCAAATTTTTGATAACCAGGGCGATGCCGTACTCAGCGTTTTCACCACTGACCATACAAATCTCACCGCCTGGCGTGAACTGATTAGCCAATGCAGTGTGCGCAAACACCGCGAGCTGGATCTGCATACACCATTATCTCTTTTACCCACCAATGATAATGATATTAATGAGCAAGATCTGGAGAGTGAATGGCGCGCGATGACCGATGTTCACCAATTCTTTGGCCTGCTGAAAAAACATGGAGTTTCCCGCCAACAGGCATTCCGCTCCGTGGGAACAGACCTGGCCTGCCAGGTCGATAATGATGCCGTACTGCACATTCTCACCCAGGCCGAAAAAGCGCAAAACGAAATAATGATTTTTGTTGCGAGCCGTGGTTGTGTACAAATCTTCACGGGTGCAGTGGATAAAGTAACCGCTAAGGATGAGTGGATATATGTGGAGAGCCGGGCATTTTCATGGCAATTACACAGCAGCGAAATTGCCGAAAGTTGGGTCACACGCAAACCCACACGCGAAGGGTTCGTGACGAGTCTGGAACTGTTTGCTGCCGATGGGACACAGATTGCACAACTCTATGGTCAGCGCACAGAGGGAACGCCAGAACAAAACACCTGGCGCGAACAAATCGATTCGGTGATGAACACCGGTGTGGCCGCGTAATCAAGGAAAAACCAGGCCGGATAAAATCCGGCACTCAGGGAAGGCGTAGCTGCATGAAATATTTTACCGTGCAGGCAATACAACCGTGAAATAAGCGTATCAATGTGCGCTATCACCAGCACGTACAGGCGGTAACGGCAGTAGCGGCTAAAGCGACTGCCATTGTGCATTCAGAGCACGAACATGCATTTGCTCTTCATATTCCAGCGCACCTTTGCCATTGATTGCTGCCGTAAAGCTGCTGAACCAAAGGTCACTGTTGGTGGTATCGCGGGTAAGCGCGAGGAAGCCAGCTCGTAACTGTTGGTGATGGCTGTTACCTGCGTTCAATACTGCCAGGTCTGATTCCGCCTGTAATTGGTTAGAACCATCTCCTCGTGAAACTGCCAGCGCAATATCTTCTTCTGCCAAAGCCCGCCATTCGCTATCTTGTTCAGCCACCCGGGACTGAATAAACTGTTGTACGGTTTGCCGTGCAGGCGCTTGCCAGTTCGGTGCAATATTCTCGTCCACCAGCTTGTTGAGCTTGGCCTGTGTCATCGCAAGGTCCATTGCATCTGTCAATTGAGTGCCACTACCGGATACACCACTCAGGGCTGTGTGCAGTTTTTCAGCCAGTTGATCCGCTGTTACGCCTTCTGCTGCTGAATAATAAAATCCAGTGAAATGAACAGCATCATTTGCGGTTGACGGGTCAGTAAATAGTGGGTTACCTGGGTTTGGGCTTTTCGCCAATCGTTGCGACAAAGACACCAGGCCATCCAGTTGTTCAGGGGAAACGACTTCGCCGGATTCAACAGAATAATTCAGCGAAACAGCCATACTGCTCTGGTGCTGGTGTGCTTTATCAGAATCGGTACTGCCATCTTGTGCGCGCTCAGAAACTTTCGTTTTTACAGAATGTCCGGGAGTAGCATGGCTGGAATTGTCAGACAAAGACGTCCCAGTAATCACGCTTCCGGATAATGACTTTGCGAAAAGAGTATTCATCCTTTTACCCTGAGAATAGACATATACGCGTCTGTTATCGGCACAAAAGCGCAGAGGTTTACACGATATTCAAGCAATACTAAAAAGCCTGTTTAGCATTAAGTGAGACTTATTCGATTCAGTAAAATGAGTGAAACGAAAACACGTTTACCATAAAAACCTTTTACTATCATATGAATAAATAAAAGATGTATTCCATTTCTTTCCTGACAATTCTATGGTCAGGTAAGCCAGAGCCATAAAAAACATGCTCAGCTTCCGGAAAAAAATGCAAAAAACTACCAAATATAGTAGTTCTGAATAGCTAATATCGCAGTAACAGAAAGCAGAATAAATAATAATGGTTATTATTTTCAATTTTTAAAGAATAGTTCCGCTGACAGAATTAAAGTTATATACAGTATTGAGTTTCTATTTAATAAAGGTGCAACATGCATTTATATTGAAATGATATTGCCAGTAAATGTCAGAATTGTAGTTTTATCCCCTGTTCTCCCCTGGAAAATAAAAACCGGCTACCTTTTCAGGCAACCGGTGTGTTATGAAACATTCAGTCAATCTTAGAAATCGTAGGTCATTGACACTTTCAGAGTCCGCGGATCGCCCTGGAAGATGTAATAACCGTAGCTTTCTACAGAAGACCAGTATTTCTCATTGGTGACGTTTTCTACACCCACACGCCAGACCATTTCATTCTTATCTTCGTTAATACGCATCCGGTAACGCACACCTAAATCCAGCGTGGTATAGCTATCCAGTTTTTTGGTGTTCGCTGCATCGGCGTACTGAGAGCCTGTGTGATTGACACGAGCGGTTGCAGTCAGGCCTTCCACCTGGGGAATGTCATATTCTGCACCCAGCACACCAACAAAACGCGGCACACCAATGGCGTCATTACCATCGTTGGTACCATTTTCTGTTTTAGACAGTTCCGGATCTATCCAGGTGGTGCTGGCATTCAAACGCAGGCCAAGCATAGGTTCGCCAAACACATTCAGCTCAATGCCACGGTTACGTTGCTCACCATCCAGGCGAGTGTAGTAACTTGAACCGACATAATCGTTAATTGCTGAAGGTTTTTTGATTTCAAATAATGAGAGTGAACCGCCCACACGGCCGAAATCCATTTTCACACCCACTTCATTTTGTTTGGAGTGAATAATGCCCAGGCTTTGCCCGAAATTCAGCGCGCCTGAACCAATGGTGTCACCGGGTTGCAGAGCTTCAGTGTGGTTAGCATAGAGTGAAACTGGCTTCCATGGCTTATAAACAACACCATAAGTCGGCATCCAGCGGTTATCTTCGAAGTGAGAGCTTTCTGAACCAGAGTTATAGTCATAGTTTACCAGCACCACTTTCTGGTAGCGGGCACCCAGAGTAAACAGAAGTTTATCGTCCAGCACGCCCAGGGTATCGCTTAACAACCAGCCCTGAGTACGGCTACGAATCGTTGGTGAGGGATCGGAATAATTCCCACCGGAATAGTCATTATCCGGTATGGAGACCGATTGCGGGTCATAGATATTGGTTGTGCCGGTGGGTGACAGCGCCATTCTGTAAGCGGCACGAGTCTGGCTGGTAGATGCCGCATAACCCACGTTAACATTGTGCGACACAAAACCGGTATCGAACTTACTGCGCAGCCCTGCCATCCCACTGAATGTATTGATAATGTTATTGGTATCCATACGTGAAACCGTGGCATCACCCTGGGTATCAGTCAGTGCAGGTGTTGTGTATGTCCCGGTTTCATGCGCATGTTGCCCGCCCAGCGCAGCATAGGCTGTCAGGTGGCCTTCATCGAGCAAATCATATTCTGATTTCACCATACCGAATTCATTTTCGATATCGCTGTAGCCCCATTTCTGGCTGTAATTTGTGGTGTGCCCAGGTACTGCAGGAATGAAATCGACACCACTGATATTCACGCCATTACGGCTGCCATGAAAGGTTTTCTTCTGGTAGCCAAAATCCAGTGAAGAGCGCAGACGGTCGCCTTTGTAATCCAGCCCCAGTGAAGCCAGAGTGGTACGGCGTTTATCGTTATCTACTGCACCTTCGCCTTCACGGTGCACCAGGTTAACACGAGCGCCGAACTGGTTGTTATCACCAAACCGGCGGCCCACATCCAGGGTTCCGCCTAACTGGGAATCTGAGGTGTAATCCACACCAACACGGGTGATTGGTGTATCTTGCGCACGTTTAGGTTCCAGGTTGATCATACCGCCAACACCCGAGCCTGCCGCACCATTTAACAGTGCATTCGCGCCTTTGAAAATTTCAATACGCTCCAGCATCTGGGTATCAACCACCTGGCGAGGGACAACACCCGGCAACCCACCCATTGTCATATCGTCGCCATCAAGGGTAAAACCGCGAATACGGTAAGTTTCGGCGAAGTTGCCGTAGCCCTGGCTGGACTGAACGCCCGCATCGTTGGCCACCACATCGGCAATAGTATGTGCTTGCTGATCCTGGACTAATTTAGAGGTGTACCCCACCACATTAAAAGGCACATCCATGGCGCTTTGCTCGCCTAACATACCCAGACGGCCGCCATTGGCAACTTGCCCGTCCAGATAAGCAGGCACCAGCTCATCGCCACCTGGCTGGAAGGTATTGTCAGGAGTAGCCGTCACCGTAATGGTGTCTACTTTCTGAGAATGCGTTGAATCTTGTTTTGAGGTGTTTGTTGACTGGCTGTCCGTTGCTGTGCCCGCGGCAAGTGCCGGGAAAATAGCGCTACTGATTAGCAACGCCAATATGCGAGGCCCCTTGCCTACACATGTTGACTGGCGGTTTGACACGGCTTTTCTCTCTATTATTAAATGATAAGATTTATAATTTTGAGACCGATTATCATTTTTAGCTTATCAAAATCAAGTAATTCTTTTCAGGCTAATTATTCGAAAATTCATACAATAGAGCAGAATCAGTGTGTTAGTGGTAAAGAAGAAATGAAGAAATCTTTTTTCCAGAAACAACACCGGGTAAAGCAACCCACCTCAAAAGCGTATAGTTGGCTGCCAACAATGATACAAAGTGTGCAAAACCCTTGTGGTTAGTGAATACCGGGATAAAAAAGATAAGCATCCATTCATATCGCCGGGCAACCGAGGGCTCGGGGGAAAGGCAACGCTCAATAAGCGGCCTGTGGCATGGCACTTACTGGCAGCAACAGGGGAAACACAACGCCGCCCCCGTTACCCAGCAGTGCTGTTAATCGTCCTCTGCCTGGTGAAAGACTTCATCTACCATGCTGCCGGCAAGCCGGGATGCAGAGCAAATACGCGGCATACCCAGCGCAATGTTTTGCCAGCTTTGCGTGACAGACCAGGTGACAGGTTGATACTCGCCGTGGCTCCAGTCTCCCAGCCAGCTCAATAAAGCTTTCAGGTCCACCATGCCGGTAGCTGGCGGAAACGTAAGCCACTGATGATAAAAGTGCCGGGTTTGTGCAGAGGCACCAATATCGCTGGCAAGCTGCGCAATGGCTCGTTCCCGAACGACGTCGACCAACTGGCGAGAATGTATTGCTTCATGGGCGCGGTAAACATCACCAAACATTCCCCAACGCAACTCTTCCAGCGCAATATAACAACGCGATGCAGGAGAAAAACGCTGATAATGCCCGGTTCGCCAACGTGTAAATACTTGTTCACAATGAACCTGAGCCTGGCTCAGGTTGTCTGACTTTTTCAGTTGCACAGCCAGGCGCTGCTGACGCTGGCTTATCAGGGATTGAAGTTGCACCAGATGTGTTTCACGTTCATTGTCTGGAGGGCAACTGGCACGTAACACCTGTACCCGCGCAGCTAACGATGACAGAGCGAACTGGCTCAGTGCCATTTTGCTAATAAACCACTGGAGCCAGGCAAGGTTAGCATCACCATGGTCCATCGCGGCTTCGCTGCCATGCAAAACTTGCCCGGCAGGGAGTTTCTGGCGAAATACTGACTGTAAATGTGCCCAGAACTGCTTACTCTGCGGGTGGCGATAACGTTCTCGTCGCAGATTCAGGTCACTGGCAAGGTCAACAACAAACTTGCCATTAATACATTCCAGTCTTTCTCCAAGGCCTGCAATTGATGAATACGTCATTATTATTGTTCCGCTTTAAGCAGAGTCTGAATATCTTCCTGTAATAAACGCGTATCTTCACCAATAAATGACGCCGTTTCGAGGCAGTGCTGCACGCGTTTACGTAACCCTTGTTGTTGTTCATTGCTTTGTTGGCGAGCCAGCATGCAGTGATTCAGGTTACGCTGAATGGCTTCAAGGGAGCTGGTCACTTCTGCAAAAAACGTGGTGAGGCATTGGGTGACTGATACATCCAATTGTGCATACACCGCCCCCCGCATGTGTTCACAAGACTGGGAAATATGCTGGAAGAGTTTTGTCTGGAGTTCATTAAGGTTAATCGCAAACTGGCGCGAGTAATCCGTATTTCCTTCCAGTTGCTCCGTCGCGCCATTAAACCAACGCAGCATAGCGGAACGGACCCCGCTCTGCATTGGTGAGTTAACTGCACGTTGTTCTGTTAACGCATCGGCAAAGCAGGAAGCAACACTGGCATCCAGCAGCATGTGTTGAAAATCAGGTAAAGGCAGTGGGTCCTTGACACAGTCATCAAGCCTGGCACTCAGGCGTTGTTCAATGGGCTTGAGTGTTTGCAAAAAAATGGCCGTCAATGCCTGTTTAAGGCCTTCTGCTATCTCTGCCAGCGTCGTCGCCATATGGCCTTGCGCCCAGGTCATAATCACTTCGCAAGAATGGCTTATTTTGAACAGGCTGAGCCTTGCCAGGTTTTCATTGCCAGAAACCAACAGGCGCTCACCTGGGGGAAAATCCGGTTCATGGTACAACAGTGAGCACACTTTTTGCGTCACCATTGCCGGAACAACCCCTTTCTCAAAGTAGGTTTTCAAAGTGCTCTGAACCCGCAACCTGCACTGGTCAAGATGATTGCCTATTTGCCCAATCGCAGCCTCCATTTCCACCTGAACACGCTGGGCAACCTCTGCCTGGCATGAATACAGGGTCGAGATATCCAGTTCAAGGCTCTGTATATGAGACTGAAGGCTGTTGTTATCCATATTCAGCCCTTGCGAACGCAGGCTCAGAAACTCACTGGCTAACCGAGAATAGCTGTGCAATTTTTGCACCGCCGAATGCAGCGCAAAAAGCGCAGCTTTACCTTGTGCGGCATCAAGAATGGTACTAATTGGGCTCTGCAGCATCGCATCTTCCCAAAGTAACTGTGCAGCCTGTTGTATATGGGGAATATCCGCGAGATCACTGGCCTGCCAGCGACGCCCCAATGCGGCATCGGCAAAATCCTGTACCCAACGATGCTGGTCGGGGCACGGCAAACAACCATGTTGCTCAATTTCATGTTTTGCCCGGTAAGCCAGGTAGCCCCACATGGAAGAAACAGGGAAGATGTGCTCTGGTGTAATCACTCCCCGCATTAAAGAACCGGCTATCAACGCACGAATTTGCTGCTCGTCATCGCTATTACGATCTTTCTGGTCAAATTTATTCACCAGGGCATACAGCGGTACGTTATCCCCCACCTGAGCCACCACCCGGCGCATTTCATCATCAGATACAGATTTAAGCTGGGTGTAATCAAGCACAACCATAACAGCCGAGGCACGGCTTAATTGTTCTTTTAACATTTGCTGCAAATAAGGCTGACCGGCTTCATTGGGCCCAGGCGTATCCAACAACGTCAACTGACCGTAAGGGACTTCCTGTTCAGCCAGGTGAACAAATTCCACTTCAATCACAGGAATATGTTCAATCGCAGTATAAGCGGCAAAAGGGAAATCAACATTGAGGACCTGAGATAACCGTACCAGGTCATTCAGGCTTTTCAGGCAATAAAAAATGGGTTGGGCACCCAGATAGTGCCGTTCGAATCCCTGCTTTTCAATTATGCGTTGAATCAGGGCTTCCATATCGTTGTCTATTTCCAGGCGTTCCGCCAGTAACTCCCGGTCACAGTGCACCAGGACGGCGTGCAAATTTTCCATCAGTGCCTCAATGGGCAACACATGAGGAAAATACAGCCGGGGCTCTTTCTGCCCTGGGGTATGGCGAATCAGTGTAGGCAGTGCTGTCATTGGTCGGTTGCGGTTAGGCAACACTTCAGTACCAATAATGGCATTAATCGTCGTGGATTTACCGGCTTTCATCGTACCGACAATAGCCAGAACCATTTCCTGATGCGTGAGCTTACGCAACTCACTTTGTAAGATTTCATGCTGCCGCTGGATACCATTCAGGCTGAAATGGTTGGCGTTTGCCTCAACTGTGCTGCCTGTCGCTTTAACGGGTGGGCTGGAGGTAGAGAACTGTTGAATCGAATCAAGCTGCGAAATAGCCAGTTGCAACAGCCTTTCCGCCTCCTGACTTAATTCAAATATTGTCTGTGTGTGCATAGAAACCGTTCCTTAATGCAAATCATTGGACGTCATAAGCACGTCTTTTATTTTTTAGTTATGAAATAGCCAACTTCTATTTATTTTTAATATAAAGACAAACCATCACCCGCAGGCAATGAAACAAGAAGACTTCTTTTCTGTTCAATCAATAAGCATGAAACAACACTGGCAACAACCCTCCCCTGGTAAATAAACCCAGGGTAACAATCAGCATAAAGGGTGTTCCCACACCAGTGAGTGTAACGTTGCGGAGGCAGCCAATAAGAAAGCTTTCTGCCTAAGACGCCCGTGCAGAATAACACTATCCTATTAGTTTTCACGATATGTTGTTCGCATATTTAAAGCAAATTATTGATAGTGAAAACGAAAAATCATACGCATTAACTTTCATCTATTCTCATAAATTTCCGTTAAGTAGCCATTAATACTGCGAATCAATCCCATTCAATCTAACACAGGCTAAAATACCTGGCCATAAAACAGAGAAATTACGCATAAGTTCAAAATATTCTTTCCTGATAGAAAAAACAGCAGAATAAACATTTAACTCATTGTTTAATAATTACTTTATAATAAAAACACCAAAGTAAACGTGCAAAAAACCACACAATTATCATGAGAAATAAGTTATAATCACCCAACTTTTAACCATTTAATGATAATTCTCTGCAGATCACCGGGTTTATGCCTAATGAAATTGCCAGGCGGGCACGTTAATGCACTGCCTGTTTTCATTCGGGATCAAGCAGAAAATATCTTTACCTGTAGAGCTTTAAGGATACGCCATGCAACTGCCTCACTGCCCAAAATGCCAGTCTGAATATACATACCAGGATAATCTGATGTATGTCTGCCCGGAGTGTGCTCACGAATGGCGTGACAACGAACCCTCACAACAAGACGATGCCCTGGTGGTGAAAGACGCCAACGGGAACACGCTCAGTGATGGCGACAGTGTCACTGTGATTAAGGATCTCAAAGTTAAAGGAAGCTCCTCTACTTTGAAAATCGGGACCAAAGTAAAGAATATCCGCCTGGTGGAAGGCGACCATAATATCGACTGCAAAATCGATGGCTTTGGTCCAATGAAACTAAAATCTGAATTTGTTAAAAAGAACTGATTCGTTTCACCTCCCGTTAATGGGGGGTGTCTTTTTTGTTCCTGAAATAAAATAGGAACATCACCTGCACTCATTTATTTTTCACTCACCATTTAATTGAGCGAAAAACAATATAATTCTTGTTTTTATCTTGCGATAATAACCCTGCAATATACTAAACTATTATGCACTTAGTACAAATTCAATATAAAGCAAAAAATTAAAACCAAAATAAATCAACACACTAAAAAACATTAAGTAAAATTAATATTAAGCCATAATAAAACTTTCCCCATAAACTTCCCCACGGCATTTTTTTCAGATCATCATCACTTTTTATTGCTAAAGATATATTAAGAAATGCCGAGATATTCTGTTAATCCCGCAATAACGCCAGGTATAACCAAAATGCGCCAACAGCCTTTTGTGACAGACACTGAATATGAGTTGACGGACGACGCGACACTGATGTCTACCACGGACCTTCAGAGTTATATCACTTATGCAAATGACAGTTTCATAGAAGCCAGTGGCTTCACCAGTGAGGAGCTTATTGGGCAGCCACATAACCTGGTGCGCCACCCGGACATGCCACGCCAGGCATTTGCCGATATGTGGGCGACATTAAAACGCGGCGAGCCCTGGACCGGGCTGGTGAAAAACCGACGGAAAAATGGGGATTACTATTGGGTGCGGGCGAACGCCGTGCCGATTGTGCGTAACGGCCAGGCTATGGGGTATATGTCTATTCGAACCAAGCCCACTCGCGAAGAGGTTCGTGAGGCGGAAACGCTCTACCGGGCTATGAATGAAGGGCGCACAACTAACCTCACATTACGCAATGGCCTGGTGGTCAAGAAAGGCGCCTCTTCACTCTTTTCATTAACGAAAACATTATCATTGCGCTGGCGTATTCGCCTGCCACTGCTGGTAACCCTACTGCTCTCTTCGGCAATAATGGGCTTTGTAAATATCTCCTTGCATGAATACCTGATTATGCTGGGGCTAAACACGGTTCTGTTTATTTTGGTGGGCTTCATGCAGGAACGCCAGGTTGCTACGCCTGCGGAAAAACTGCATAAACAGGCGCTGATGGTGGCGACTGGCAACAGCCATAATGTTGACCATATGCAACGTTCCGATGAGGTCGGTATTACTTTGCGATCCATCAGCCAGTTGGGTTTGATGTTCCGCTGGCTCATCAATGATGTTAGCGGCCAGGTGTGCAGTGTGCGCACGGGCAGTGATGCGCTGGCCCAGGGGAATGAAGACCTTAATGAGCGTACCCGGCAAACCGCAGTTAACGTGCAACAAACTCTGGCGACCATGACACAGTTGTCCGATACCGTGCGGGATAACACCAACACCGCCGCCCAGGCGAATAAGCTTTCCGGGGAGGCAAGCAATGCGGCTACCCACGGCGGCCAGGTAATGGAAACGGTAATCGCCACCATGAATCAGATTGCCGAGAGCACCAAGCAAATCGGCAGCATTACATCCCTGATTGACAGCATTGCGTTTCAAACCAACATCCTGGCACTGAACGCCGCTGTAGAAGCCGCCCGTGCAGGTGAGCAGGGTAAAGGTTTTGCTGTGGTAGCAGGCGAGGTACGCAGCCTGGCACAACGCAGTGCCAAAGCAGCCAGCGATATTCGCAACTTAATTGAATCCAGCTCTTCGCGGGTAGAATCCGGGGCAGAAGAAGTACAAAAAGCCGGTGAGACGATGCACGATATCGTGGACCAGGTGAAAAATGTGACTCAGCTTATCGCCCAAATCAGCGATGCAACCGCGGATCAAGCACACAGCCTTTCTGAGATCACCAAAGCCGTTGATCAACTTGATCATATTACCCACCAGAACGCCACACTGGTTGATCAGGGTGCTCAGGCTTCAGCCTCTATGCAACACCAGGCTTCCCGCCTGGAAGATGCCGTAAACGTGTTTCGTTAACCGGTTTGCCAGCCATTGCTGGCAAACCAGTTGATTCACTATTCAGTGGGCACTTGAGGGATGGTGAAAATCCCACTATGTTGATTAGCATATCTCTCAAACCACTGCTGTTCCGGGAGCCGCCATGTCGATTGAGCTACGCCCTGCCCGGCTTAACGATGCCGATGCGTTATACAAGCTAATTTGTGAACTGAAACAAACCACGTTTGACCGGGATGCCTTTCTCAGTGGGCTGGCACGTAACCTTGACGATCCCCAGCTTTTTTACCAGCTTGCACTGCTGGATAACCACCCGGTGGGTATGATTAGCCTGCAGATGCAATTTCACCTGCACCATGTTCGCTGGATTGGCGAGGTTCAGGAACTGGTCGTTATGCCCGAAGCCCGCGGGCATAATATTGGCCAACGCTTGCTGGCCTGGGCTGAAAGTAAAGCACGCGAATGGGATGCTGAATTGCTTGAGTTATCCTGCGGGGCACTGCGCAAAGACGAACACCGTTTTTATTTACGCGAAGGCCACGAACCCACACATATGCGCTTCACCAAACGCCTGTAACTTCCGCCATTCATCTTTAATCTCGACACGTCATATCTGACGAAGGCCTGTCTTTCGTCAGAGTTTTGTCAAAAAAAACACCGTAATATCCTGATTTGTTCTGGGCTTATTTAGCTGGCACAGAATATGCATTGATGGGCGCGCGTGCTGGCATGCCACACGCTTACTCTTATCACTGGAGCCAATCGGATGAAAAAAGTTGTCACGGTTTGCCCTTATTGCGCATCAGGTTGCAAAATCAACCTGGTGGTCAATAACGGTAAAATCGTCAAGGCCGAAGGCGCAAACGGGAAAACCAATGAAGGCGATTTGTGCCTGAAAGGGTATTACGGCTGGGATTTCATCAATGATACCCAGATCCTCACTCCCCGCCTGAAGTCGCCTATGATTCGCCGCCAACGCGGTGGCAAACTGGAAGCCGTTTCCTGGGATGTTGCGCTGGATTATGTCAGCGAACGCCTCAGTGCGATTAAGCAAAAACATGGCCCGAATGCCATTATGACCACTGGGTCTTCCCGTGGTACGGGCAATGAAACCAATTACGTGATGCAAAAATTTGCGCGCGCCGTTATTGGCACCAATAACGTCGATTGCTGCGCACGCGTCTGACACGGCCCTTCGGTTGCAGGTCTGCACCAGTCGGTCGGTAATGGCGCAATGAGTAATGCCATCAACGAAATTGACGACACAGATTTACTGTTTATTTTCGGCTATAACCCTGCCGATTCGCATCCTATTGTTGCGAAGCATGTTCTGCGCGCAAAACAAAAAGGCGCGAAAATCATTGTGTGCGACCCACGCAAAATTGAAACCGCACGTATAGCAGACCAGCACCTTGCTCTGCGCAATGGTTCCAATATCGCACTGCTCAATGCCCTGGGCCATGTGATTATTGAAGAAAACTTGTATGACAAAGACTTCGTCGCCACACGCACAGAAGAATTTGATGAATACCAGAAAATTGTTGCGGGCTATACCCCGGAATCCGTCGAAGACATTACAGGGCTGAGTGCCCAGCAAATCCGTCTGGCGGCCCGGACCTATGCGGGTGCCAAAACTGCGATGATCCTGTGGGGCATGGGCGTAACGCAATTTTACCAGGGCGTGGAAACCGTTCGTTCTCTGACAAGCCTTGCATTGCTGACCGGAAACCTGGGCAAACCTCATACTGGCGTTAACCCGGTACGTGGCCAAAACAACGTTCAGGGTGCCTGCGACATGGGTGCACTACCAGATACTTTCCCGGGCTACCAGTATGTGAACAACCCCGAACACCGTGCGAAATTTGCCAGTGCCTGGGGCGTAGATTCACTGCCAGCAGAAACGGGATACCGTATCAGCGAACTGCCGCACCGCGTAGCTCACGGGGAAGTCAGAGCCGCTTACATTATGGGTGAAGACCCACTGCAAACGGATGCTGAACTCTCTTCGGTACGCCAGGCATTTAATGACCTGGAACTGGTTATTGTTCAGGACATCTTCATGACCAAAACCGCATCCGCGGCTGATGTTATCCTGCCATCCACCTCGTGGGGTGAGCATGAAGGGGTATACACAGCGGCAGACCGTGGCTTCCAGCGCTTCTTTAAAGCCGTGGAACCCCAGTGGGACCTGAAGACAGACTGGCAAATTATCAGTGAAATCGCCACGCGCATGGGCTACCCGATGCATTACAACAACACCCAGGAAATTTGGGATGAGTTGCGGCATCTGTGCCCGGATTTTTATGGGGCGACCTATGAAAAAATGGGCGAGCTGGGCTTTATTCAGTGGCCATGCCGCGATACCGGGCCAGAAGACCAGGGCACTTCTTACCTGTATGCGAAACAGTTCGACCGCGCCAATGGCCTTGGGCAGTTCTACACCTGCGACTGGGTGGCGCCGCAAGACAAGCTTACAGAGGAATACCCGATGGTGCTGTCTACCGTGCGTGAAGTGGGCCACTACTCTTGCCGCTCCATGACCGGTAACTGTGCGGCTCTGGCTGCACTGGCAGATGAACCCGGTTATGCGCAAATCAATACTCATGATGCGATGCAACTGGGTATTGAAGATGAAGCGCTGGTGTGGGTGCACTCCCGTAAAGGTAAAATCATCACCCGTGCCCAGGTTAGTGACCGGCCCAACAAAGGCGCTATCTACATGACATACCAATGGTGGATAGGTGCCTGTAATGAGCTGGTAACAGAAAACCTGAGCCCGATAACCAAAACACCGGAGTATAAATACTGTGCTGTCCGGGTTGAGCCTATTGCAGACCAGTATGCAGCGGAGCAGTACGTTATAGAAAGTTATGACGCACTGAAAACCCGACTGCGGGAAAGTGCGCAAGGGTAACAACAACCGTGTGATATCTCACCAGCCGTACACCAGCAGGTGTGCGGCTTTTTTATTCACATCCGCATTACCCTGCTATTGTTTAACCTATATGAAACTCATATGACTTCTTTCTGCTAGCAGACAAAATACTGAGTCAGAAGCGCTATTCACCTGTTCTCTCTTAATTTTTCGTTAATGTCCGCTAATACATTGCACGCCTTTTTCCGCTCTGCTTAAAAGAATGTTTGGTGTTTTATTAAACCTCTTTAAACATTGCGTGATCTCTCGCCCAAAAAGTAAACAAAGCCATCACCTCCACTTCAATTAACCTTTTCGCGACATATTATTAACATCAGGAAAGGAGAAAAAAAGCCATGAGCCAAATACACAAGCACCCAATTCCCGCAAATATTGCGGAACGCTGCCTGATAAATCCGGAACAATATGCGTCAATGTACCAACAATCATGCCAGGATCCTGATGCATTCTGGGGTGATCAGGGCAAGATCCTGGACTGGATCAAGCCGTATACCAAAGTAAAGAACACCTCGTTCGCACCGGGAAATATCTCGATTAAATGGTACGAAGATGGCACCCTCAACCTGGCCGCCAACTGCCTGGACCGCCACCTCGCCACACGCGGCGACCAGGTGGCCATCATTTGGGAAGGCGATGATGCCAGCCAAAGTAGCACGCTGACTTACCGTGAACTGCACCGTGAAGTTTGCCGTTTTGCCAATGTGTTAACTCAACAAGGTATCCGCAAAGGCGATGTGGTGGCGATTTATATGCCAATGGTGCCGGAAGCTGCCGTTGCCATGCTGGCCTGCGCCCGTGTCGGTGCCGTTCACTCTGTAATCTTTGGTGGATTCTCACCGGAAGCCGTTGCCGGGCGTATTGTGGATTCCAACGCAAAAATGGTGATTACCGCCGATGAAGGTATTCGCGCCGGGCGAGGCATTCCGCTGAAACAAAATGTCGATGAAGCCCTTGAGCACCCGGAAGTCACCACGATTGAGCATGTGATAACCCTTAAACGCACGGGTGGCGCAATTCAATGGCATGAAGGCCGTGATTTGTGGTGGCACGATTGTATGGCTGACGCCAGCGATGAACACCAGCCTGTTGAGATGGGCGCGGAAGACCCGCTGTTTATCCTCTATACCTCTGGCTCAACCGGTAAGCCAAAAGGTGTGCTGCATACCACAGGGGGCTACCTGGTTTATGCCGCCACCACATTTAAATATGTGTTTGATTACCACGATGGCGACATTTACTGGTGCACCGCCGATGTGGGCTGGGTAACCGGGCACAGCTACCTGCTCTATGGGCCACTAGCCTGTGGCGCAACCACGCTGGTGTTTGAAGGCGTACCGAACTGGCCGAAGCCGAACCGTATGGCACAAGTGGTAGATAAGCATAAGGTCAACATCCTGTATACCGCGCCAACCGCAATTCGTGCCCTGATGGCAGAAGGCGATAGCGCCATAGAAGGTACGGACCGTTCGTCATTGCGTATTCTGGGGTCAGTGGGCGAACCTATTAACCCGGAAGCCTGGGAGTGGTACTGGAAAAAAATCGGTAATGAAAACTGCCCGGTGATGGACACCTGGTGGCAGACAGAAACCGGCGGCTTCATGATTACCCCGTTACCCGGCGCAACTGAATTGAAAGCAGGCTCCGCCACCCGGCCCTTCTTTGGTGTACAACCGGCGCTGGTTGATAACGAAGGTAACCCTCAGGAAGGCGCAACGGAAGGTAACCTGGTTATTACGGACTCCTGGCCTGGCCAGGCGCGCACACTGTTTGGCGACCACGCCCGTTTTGAACAAACCTATTTCTCCACCTTCAAAAACCGCTATTTCAGTGGCGACGGCGCACGCCGCGATGAAGACGGTTACTACTGGATAACCGGCCGTGTGGACGATGTACTGAATGTCTCCGGACACCGCCTGGGCACGGCAGAGATTGAGTCTGCACTGGTTTCTCACCCACTGATTGCTGAAGCGGCTGTAGTCGGGATCCCTCATAGTATTAAGGGCCAGGCTATTTATGCCTACGTTACCCTGATTCATGGCGAAGAACCCACACCAGCACTGTATACCGAAGTACGCAACTGGGTACGCAAAGAGATTGGGCCACTGGCAACGCCAGATGTGTTGCACTGGACTGATGCCCTGCCGAAGACCCGCTCCGGGAAAATCATGCGCCGTATTCTGCGCAAAATCGCCGCCGGTGATACCAGCAACTTTGGTGATACCTCAACCCTGGCGGACCCAGGTGTTGTGGAAAAATTACTGGAGGAAAAACAAGCAATCAAAATGCCGTCTTAAGACGGCACGATACCGCCCTGCATACCTGCATATAGGTGCAGGGCGAATCAGTGATGTGCGTAATCTGCGCGCTAAAAGCCATAACTAAACCTACCCTACAACAAAAAATTGACCTTACCTCTGGAGATGCCGCGATGAATGATACCGTTTATCAGCAGGTACAAGATAACCCGCATTTCAGGGAGTTAGTACACAAAAGGCAAAGGTTTGCCGCCCTCCTGACCGCTATTATGTTGGTGGTTTATTTTGGTTTTATCATGCTTATCGCCTTTGCGCCCGACTGGCTGGGAACCCCGCTGGGGCCAGACACTAACGTTACCCGCGGTATCCCCGTTGGTATTGGCATTATCGTGCTGTCGTTTGTGCTGACAGGCGTGTATGTCTGGCGGGCAAATGGCGAATTTGACCGACTCACGAAGGCCATTATCAGCGAGGTAAAACCATCATGATGCGTTTGTTGACCACGTTACTTTTGATGGGGTTGCCACTGGCCGGACAGTGTGCGGATGCCATCACCGGGGAAGTTAAACGCCAGCCAACAAACTGGCAGGCAATTGTTATGTTCGTGATTTTTGTCGTGCTGACTCTCGGAATAACCTGGTGGGCTTCCCGCCGGACCCGTTCCAGAAGCGACTACTACACCGCTGGCGGGAATATCACCGGCTTCCAGAATGGCCTGGCGATTGCCGGTGACTTTATGTCAGCAGCGTCTTTTCTGGGGATTTCCGCGCTGGTGTATACCTCTGGCTACGATGGCCTTATCTATTCCTTAGGCTTTCTGGTCGGCTGGCCGATTATTCTGTTCCTGATTGCCGAACGCCTGCGTAATCTCGGCCGCTATACCTTTGCAGATGTGGCTTCCTACCGCCTGAAACAACGCCCCATTCGTACTTTGTCGGCCTGTGGTTCACTGGTGGTGGTTGCGTTGTACCTGATTGCACAGATGGTTGGTGCCGGTAAGCTTATCCAGCTGTTATTTGGCCTGAACTACCATGTTGCAGTGGTTATGGTAGGTGTATTGATGGTGATGTACGTGCTGTTTGGCGGCATGCTCGCCACCACCTGGGTACAAATCATCAAGGCCGTGCTGCTGCTGTTTGGTGCCAGCTTTATGGCGATTATGGTCATGAAACATGCCGGGTTCAGTTTTAATAACCTGTTTACCGAAGCGATGTCGGTGCACCCTAAAGGTGGCGCGATTATGCGGCCTGGCGGGTTAGTGAGTGACCCAATATCCGCTCTTTCGCTGGGCCTTGGCCTGATGTTCGGTACTGCCGGGTTGCCACATATATTGATGCGTTTCTTCACAGTAACCGATGCCCGTGAAGCACGTAAGAGTGTGCTTTATGCTACTGGTTTTATGGGGTATTTCTACTTCCTGACCTTTATCATCGGCTTTGGTGCCATCATGCTGGTGGGTGCAAACCCGGCGTTTAAAGATGCCGCTGGGGCGCTGATTGGCGGTAATAACATGGCGGCAGTTCACCTTGCGGATGCCGTCGGCGGGAACTTGTTCCTGGGCTTTATCTCTGCGGTAGCGTTTGCCACCATTCTGGCGGTAGTTGCCGGGCTGACTCTGGCGGGTGCATCAGCGGTTTCACATGACTTGTATGCCAACGTTATCCGCAAAGGTGCAACAGAACGCCAGGAGTTAAAAGTCTCCAAAATTACTGTTTTGGTACTGGGTGTGGTGGCGATTCTGCTGGGGATTTTGTTTGAGAAACAGAACATTGCCTTTATGGTGGGGCTGGCCTTCTCCATTGCCGCCAGTTGTAACTTCCCGATTATTCTGCTGTCGATGTATTGGTCCAAACTGACCACTCGTGGCGCAATGATTGGCGGCTGGTTAGGCTTGCTCACCGCAGTGGTGTTAATGATTCTCGGCCCAACCATTTGGGTGAAAATCCTTGGCCACGCCACAGCGATATTCCCTTACGAATACCCGGCACTGTTCTCCATGCTGGCGGCCTTCATCGGTGTCTGGTTCTTCTCAATTACCGATACCAGTGAAGCCGGTAAACAGGAACGTTCGTTGTTCCAGGCGCAGTTTATCCGTTCACAAACCGGTATCGGTATTGAGCAGGGTAAATCTCACTAATGGCTCTTTCTCCCCCGGTTCGCTGGGGGAGTATCAAAACATCGCCCAGCGAATTACGGGAGCCGCCAGCACCATAATTATCCCCGACAACATCATTACCAGGCTGGATACCATGCCTTCCTGTGGCCCCAGTTCATAAGAGCGTGCAGTTCCGGCACCATGAGAAGCGGCACCAAACCCGGCCCCTTTTGCCATCCCTTCACGAATTGCCAGGCGCAAAAACAGCACATCACCAATTGCCATACCAAACACGCCGGTTATCACGACAAACAACGCGACTAAATCGGGTTGCCCACCAATTGGTTTGGCTGCAGCCAGTGCAAACGGCGTGGTTACCGAGCGCACCGCCAGGCTGCGCTGCACTTCATCGGGTAGTGTCAGCAAACGCGCCAACCAGACGGAACTGGTGACGGCTACCAGCGTTGCTGTGATTACCCCCGCTGAAAGCGACATCCAGTGGCGTTTTATCAATGCGCGGTTTTCATAGACCGGCACAGCGAACGCCATGGTCGATGGGCCTAAAAACCACAGTAGCCAGTGGGTTTCCAGCATATAACGTTGATAAGAAATATGCCCGACAACCAGTATTGCCACCAGTAATACCGGCGTCATCACCAACGGCATCAACGGTAATTTATGCCATTTGCGATACAGGCGTTTATTCGCCATATAGAGTACAACTGTCGCCACCAGGCATAACAAACTGAAGGCGATGTCATTCATCCTGAACCTGCCTGCGTGACATGCGAGCCACTTCAAAGCGGTAGACTTTCTCCACCACCCAGGCCGTAGCAGCAAGAACCATCACGGTACTGAGCATGATAACCAGCACAATACGCCAGCCTTCCGCCATCAATAACTGGGTGTAATTCACCACGGCCACAACAGCGGGAACAAAAAACAGCAACATTTCGGCCAGTAACCAGCGAGCCCCGGCGCGCACCCAACTGAGCGGCAACAACCGGGTCACTATCAATCCCAGCAACAACAACATACCCACCAGATTGGCAGGTAGCGGCAAACGCCACCACTGAACCAAATATTCCGCCAGTACAAATAAACCCGCATACAACACGACCTGAACCGGAACCTGCAGGCGTTGTAGCATGCCCGGTGCCAGTGTTCGTAATGCAATGGCCATAGCCAGGATATCCTGAAATTATCAACAAAGAAGGCGCAGTATAAGAAAGCGCGAAAAATTCCAGAAATGAATTAAAATTATCGGAATCATTGTTAAATGGCATAGTTTATTAAATGGCATAGTTTGGGAGAGCAGGCATGGATATACGCATGTTGCGTTATTTTATTGAAGTGGTACGCCAGCAAAGCTTTACCCGTGCTGCCGAGAACTTATTTGTTACCCAGCCCACCATCAGCAAAATGCTGCGCAATCTCGAAGATGAATTAGGTACCACGCTGCTGATTCGCCAGGGGCGTAAATTGTCGCTCACTGATACCGGGCAAGCCGTGTATGACAAAGGCCGGGTGATTCTGGATAACGTACAACAACTGCATTCAGAGCTGAGTGATATTCGCCAGCTAAACCACGGTACTTTGCACCTTGGGATCCCGCCAATGGTGGGGATGATTATGGCCTCTCCCATTGCCCACTTTCGCCAAAAATACCCAGGAGTAGAGTTAAAAATCTCCGAATTTGGTGGGCTGAAAGTGCAACAGGCAGTACAAAATGGCGATCTGGATGTCGCTGTAACGGCGCTACCTGTTGAAGATGAACAGCATTTCACTACGTTGCATGTGGCACAACACCCTTTGTGTGTAGTGGTTCCCAAAGGTTCTGAATGGGCGGATATGAGCACCATTTCCCCAGCCCAACTGGCCGATGTACCGTTGCTGATTTATAACGAGGATTTTTCCCTTAGCCGCCAGCTGATGCAGATGTTTTCCAGGTTAGGTATCACCCCAAGAATTGCGGTGCGTAGTGGGCAGTGGGATTTTCTGGCTGCTATGGTGCAAGCCCAGGTGGGGCTGGCTATTTTGCCCGAACCCATTTGCCAAAAACTGGATTCGGGCTTGTTATGCTGGCGGCCACTGGACAGTGAACTGCACTGGGCGCTGGGGATGATTTGGCGTAACGAAGGCTACCTTTCCCACAGTGCTCAAGCCTGGATAACGTGCTGCAAGAATCACTGGCCGCCATCAGACAGCCTGTAACGTTAGCTACGCTCAATCAGCAATGTTTCCAGCAGATCGAGGTCATGGACCATTTTTAGTAGGGTTTCATTACTGATCTGTTTAGTCGCCCGCAGGTGGTAAAGTTCTGCCCGTTCAGAGCGCAATGCAGTAAGGCGCAAGCGCCGCTCAAGGTTTTCTTCCTGTGCTGTGCTTGTGTCATCACTGCGGCCACCGGCCCTGCGCCGCAGGTTGCCGATAACTCTGGAGCTTACTTCCCGGATAACTTCGTCATCGATATTCTCTTTGCTATCTGCCGCCAGCCTTTCCGCCATTTTCTGCACAGTTACAATAGCCACCTCGGCCGTTGCAGACCGGGCAATACGTTCTTCACGGGAAATCAGCGCATGGTCTGTAACGGTGATGTGGCGCAGTAATAATGGCAACATCACCACCCCAACGACCAACGAGAAAAGAATCACGCCAGCGGAAATAAACACCATTTCATAACGTGCCGGGAACAGTGAGCCATCTTTGAGAAACAGAGGGATAGCAAGAACACCAGCCAGAGTCAGCGCCCCACGGACACCAGCAAAAGCGGCGATAGATAACTCGCGGGTACTCCAGTCAGAAAATGACATGGGGTTATTTTTCAAAAAGCGCAAACTGAACCGTTTCATCACCCACAGCCAGATAAAGCGCACGGCTATCAGGGCGATATAAATCACCACGATATCAGCAAACAGCATCCACACTTCCACGTTCGGGTCGGCACTGGCCGTTGCCAGAGACGTTTCCATAATGCCCGGTAACTGCAGCCCTAACAGTAAGAAGACCATGCCATTAAACACAAACTCCAGCATGGCCCAGACACTGTTCGCCCGCAGTCGCATCGCCAGTGGCGCAGTACGCATCACACCGGAACGGGTTATCGTCATCCCGGCAGCCACCGCCGCGAGGATACCTGAAACACCGAAATGCTCGGCAATGAGATAGGAGGCAAACGGCAGCAGGAAAAGCAGCAAAATTTGCGTTGCCGGTTCATCACCGCTCCAGCGGCTCATCAGACGCAGTGAACGGCCATACACCAGGCTGACAATAATCCCGGCGGCCAGCCCGCCAATGGCAACTTTCAAGAACTCAACGGTCGCACCGCCCACGGTGAACACCATTGTTCCCATCACCACCGCGACAGCAAATTTCAGTGAGACCAGGCCGGAAGCGTCGTTCATCAGCGCTTCCCCTTGCAGGATCCCCATAATTTTTTTCGGAATGCGCCCTTCACCAACAATTCCCGACAACGCCACGGCATCGGTAGGCGAAAGCACGGCAGCCAGCGCAAACGCCGGAACCAAAGGAATACCCGGCACCAGCCAGTAGATCAGGAAACCGATACCCGCTACCGTTATCAGCACCAACACCAGCGCGAGACCAATAATTTCTCGGCCATGTTGTAAGAACTCCGAGGTCGGCGTTTTCCAGCCATCAGCAAACAGCAGTGGCGGGATAAACAGCACTAGAAACAGCTCCGGGTTGAAATCCACATGCAGGCCAAACTGCGGCCAGGCAAACAACGCGCCCAACGCGATTTGCATTAAAGGTAACGGAACCCGAAACGGCAACATGCGTGTCACCATCCCGGAAACGGAGACCAGTAAGGTCATAATGAGAATCGTGAAGAAAATTTCCATGTTTTCCTGCGATGTATAATTGCGGGTGATTGTTATGTTAGAAGAGTGGTACAACCTGATAGTAAAGTAATTTTTACCGAGTTGAAAATCAAAGCACGTGGGATGGGTTTAGCACAGAACGTAAAATCGAGAACGTTTACTGCACTGGCAGCAGGTTCAGTGAAGGTAACCCGAACCACATTCTGCCAGCACGGCACCTGTTGCAAGCCGTATCCGTCACAACACTAATCTGCCAGCACAGCGCCAGTTGCGCGCCGTGTCAGCCACACAGGTTTCACTCACCAGCTGCGCCCGGCGCACGCAGGGGGCCCGGCCCCCCTGCACCCCCGTGGGTGGCTGGCAAAATCGCCGCTTCGCGGACATTCGGCTTACCCTGGCAGGCTCATCGGGTACCGCTCCGAGTCGGCCTCCTGCCTCCCGTCGCTCTGCCTGCGTCCTGCAGGCAGCCCCGGCCCGCCAGGCACGCCTCAACGATTTCGAGGCCACTAACCCCCGCGCCTGTAAGCCTTAAGCAAAACACAAAGAAAACATACCGAATGCCTTACCCACAGCCACACCGAACAGCACAAGCATTCCCGCACCTGCAGCGCTGGCTGAGTCGCGTAAAACCGGTGAACCGGAGAAAGGAAGACAAGGTTATTCCGCCCGGATGGCGGAATAAGGCGAACCGAGGCAGGGATGCCGAGTCGAGCCGGCCGCAGGCTGACTGCCCGGAGGTGAACGCAGTGCGCAGCACCGGTTGCCCGCGAAAAACCGGATTGTTAAGGGGCGGGCCCCTTAACACGTTCACAGGCTGTGAAGCCACATTGACCACATCACTTGAAGTGAACGGAAACAACCACACTGCAAGCGAATGGAACAGTCACACCAGCCCGAGTGAACGGAACTTTCACCACACTGGAAGTGAATGGAAACAGCGACACATTACACTAAGCAAAGTGAACCGCCCCCACCACACTTACTCTCATCGCTTACGCATATCCGGAATAATCAAATCGCCACGGAGCACACACCCCCCCAGCATTTGCGTTTTTTCATCCAGCCAGGCCACAATCCTTGCCGCCATCGCATCCATCGAATATTCAATTGCAGGAATTGTCGGTATCCCCGGCAAATTCAGTGAACCCGCAAGGCTGAAAACCATAACATCCCCAGGCACGGATTTATTAAACGCCTGCAATTGCGGAATCACTCGCTGGGCTTCCAGCTCATTAGCAACCAATAATGCATTGAAATTAAAAGTGCTGGCATTGTTAAGCAGTTCCTGCAATGCAACAGAAGACGAGGAAGAGCCCATAAATACCAGGTTGCGATTAAACGGCAGGAAGTTTTTCTCCAGTGCCTGCTTATAACCAAGCAACACTTGTTCGGCAAAACCACTACTGAGCGGATGGATCAATGCTATCTGGTGGCGCCCCTGACTTGCCAGGTAGTTGCAGGCGGTTTCCGCCGCAAAGGCATGATCAAACTGAATATTGTTCCCATTATCTTGATCCATGCAATCAACCATGATGACGTTTTCCTGGTCGATATTCAGTGCAAAACGCGCACCGATAATCAGAATGTCATCACACAGACCACAAGAAAGCTCATTGAGCGCGCGCAGTACTTCCGCTTTCGTATTAGCAAATCGCAGCAACAAATGTTTTTGGTGGTCGCTGAGCTGCTTTTCCAGCGCATAGAGATAATCGGTGGTCTGATGAATGTTATCCTGAGCACAAATCACACCGATGCAGCCAGTGGACTGGCTCAACAACGACTGTGCAATTACGTTGGGCCGGTAGTTCAGCTCATCAACTGCTTTTAGTACAGCCTGGCGGCTCTCTTCCTTTACACCGCGCGAACCACTCAACACCCGTGACACTGTGGCTTTAGACACCCCGGCCAGACGCGATACATCGTTGATTGTAGACATCGTTCTCCCCTGACAAGTCTCACATAATCCCTGTAATCCTGAATGCGGCAATAATTCACCGTGCCACTTTTTTCAGTATATCGGTTTCCGTTTTTCATGGAAACCGATTTTCCAAACACACGCTTATTGCCGCATAAATAGTCAAAATTCGTGATGCAAATCCGATTAATCGCCCTATTAATTAGTAGAAATTGATAACTATCACACTTCCTTACCATACAAATGGAAACCGGTTTCCATATGATATCCAATCATGAGCGAAACAACTTTCTGTCTTTGGAGGATGGTCGTCAATGTTCAAGATTATGCTGTGCTGCTCTGCCGGGATGTCCACCAGTCTTCTGGTGAGGAAAATGGTTGAGGTGGCGGAAGAAAGAAATTTGCCAGTCAAGATTGATGCATATGGTGTTTCCGAGTTTGACACTCAGTTTCCACAATATCAGGTAGTGCTTCTCGGGCCACAAGTAAAATATATGTTGAAGACACTCTCTGATAAGGCCGCTACTCAGGGCATTCCGGTGCAAGCCATCGATATGATGGATTACGGTATGCAGCGTGGCGATAAGGTACTGGATTATGCTCTGTCGCTCATCGACGCGACTCACTAAGTAAGGTGAACTCATGAGTTCGTTATATCAGTCAATGATTGCCTTTATTGAGCAATCTCTCACTCCTCTGGCGGGGAAACTCGGGCAGCAAAAATACATTATCGCGATTCGTGATGGTTTTACTGCCGCGCTACCCTTTATGATAATCGGCTCGTTTATGCTGGTATTTATCTTTCCACCCTTTTCGGCTGATACCACTAATTCGTTTGCCCGTGGCTGGCTGGATTTTTCCCAGACATACCGCGAGCAGCTGATGTTACCGTTTAACCTCAGCATGGGTGTGATGACATTCTTTATCTCTGTTGGCATTGGAGCCAGTCTTGGCCGCCAGTTCAACCTTGACCCAGTAATGTCAGGCCTGCTGGCATTTATGGCATTCCTGCTGGTCGCAGCGCCGTATGCAGACGGTAAAATTTCCACTCAGTACTTATCCGGACAAGGGATTTTCACCGCCCTGATTACCGCCATCTACTCCACCCGAGTCTATGCATGGCTGAAGCAGAATAATGTGACGATTCGCCTGCCAAAAGAAGTGCCAACCGGCGTGGCACGTTCATTTGAAATACTGATTCCGGTTCTGGTGGTCATTGCCACATTGCACCCACTGAACTTGTTTATTGAAGCGCAAACCGGAATGATTATTCCGCAGGCGATTATGCACTTACTGGAACCACTGGTTTCCGCGTCCGACTCCTTACCTGCAATTCTGCTCTCCGTACTACTGTGCCAAATATTCTGGTTCGCGGGCATTCACGGTTCACTGATTGTCACTGGCATCATGAACCCATTTTGGATGGCTAACCTGTCGGCAAACCAGGCTGCACTGGCTGCAGGCGTAGCTCTGCCACATGTTTACCTGCAAGGCTTCTGGGATCATTACCTGTTGATTGGCGGCGTGGGTTCCACCTTACCACTGGCCTTTCTGTTGTTGCGCAGCCGCACCACACATCTGCGTACCATCGGCAAAATGGGCATAGTACCCAGCTTCTTTAACATCAACGAACCTATCCTGTTCGGTGCCCCCATCATCATGAACCCGATGCTGTTTATCCCTTTCGTCTGCGTGCCGCTGGTTAACGCCGTACTGGCGTATACCGCAACCCGGCTGGGCTGGCTGGAACAGGTGGTGTCACTCACCCCCTGGACCACACCTGCACCAATCGGTGCGTCGTGGGCGGCTAACTGGGCGCTCAGCCCGGTGATTATGTGCCTTATCTGTATGGTAGTTTCTGCTCTGATTTACCTTCCGTTTCTGCGCGCGTATGAGCGCTCTTTAATGAAAACAGAAGAGCAGAAAACACAGGCGAGAGTAGGTGCAGCAGAAACTATCAGCAACTAAGACGAAGAGGTAAGAATAATGAAATATGTATTCCCCGAAAATTTCTGGTGGGGCAGCGCCAGCTCCGCACTACAAAGTGAAGGCGAAGGTTATTACACCAGTAGAGGGGAGACCACATGGGATCACTGGTTTGCCAGCCAACCTAACCGGTTCCATCAGGAAACAGGGCCTCAGGATACGTCCCAATTTTACCGTCACTGGCAAGACGACATTCAGTTACTGAAGCAGCTTAATCACAACAGTTTTCGTACATCTTTAAGCTGGGCACGTCTTATCCCGAATGGCATTGGTGAAGTTAACCCCGAAGCAGTTGCCTTCTATAACCAGGTTATTAACGAGTTAATTGAACAGGGCATTACACCTTTTATTACTCTGTTCCACTTCGATATGCCGATGGCAATGCAGGAAATGGGGGGATGGGAAAACCGCGAAGTTGTCGATGCCTATGCCCGCTACGCAAAAATCTGCTTTGAGCTTTTTGGGGACCGTGTTCTGCACTGGTTTACCTTCAACGAGCCCATTGTGCCAGTGGAAGGTGGATATCTGTATGATTTCCATTATCCGAATGTCGTTGATTTCCGCCGTGCTGCAACGGTGGCATATAACACCGTACTGGCACATGCTAAAGCGGTTCAGGCATTCCGGGCAGGGCATTATGCGGGGGAAATCGGTATCGTTCTGAATCTTACGCCATCTTATCCGCGCTCACAAAATCCGGAGGACCGAAAAGCAGCACATCATGCGGATTTACTGTTTAACCGCAGCTTTCTCGACCCGGTACTGCGAGGCAAATACCCTGCAGACCTGGTGACGTTACTCAAAGACTACGACCAGTTACCAAAATGCCAGGCGGAAGACAGCAGCACTATTGCTGAAGGAACGATCGACCTGCTGGGTATTAACTATTACCAGCCACGCCGTGTGAAATGCCGCGATAGCATTGTGAACCCATTAACGCCGTTTATGCCGGAATGGTTATTTGATAATTACGAAATGCCGGGGCGAAAAATGAATCCGTATCGTGGATGGGAAATCTATGAGCCTGGCATTTACGATATTTTAGTCAATCTGCGTGATAATTATGGTAACCCACGATGTTTTATTTCAGAAAATGGCATGGGTGTTGAAAACGAACAACGCTTTATTGAAAATGGGAAAATTAACGACCAATACCGCATCGATTTTATTTCTGGCCACCTTAAGTGGTTACACAAAGGAATTAGCGAAGGTTGTAATTGCCTTGGTTACCATATGTGGACATTTATTGATAACTGGTCGTGGTGCAATGCATATAAAAATCGCTACGGTTTTATACAACTGGATTTAGCCACACAAAAACGCACTATCAAGAAAAGTGGCGAATGGTTCGCCATTACCGCTATTAATAATGGTTTCGATGAGGAGTAATTAATCATGGTTGAATTAGAAGATGCTGTAATGGAAATAATCACCAACGCAGGCCAGTCCCGGAGTTTGTGTTTCGAAGCCCTGCATGCTGCACGCTCTGGTGACTTTGACGAAGCCAAAAAACTGTTACATGAAGCCGATGGCTATGCCCGCCGGGCGCATCATATGCAAACTAAATTGATAGAACAGGATGCAGGAGAAGGCCGCCAACCGATGACATTAATTATGGTTCACGCGCAGGACCACTTAATGAATTCACTATTGGCTCGTGAATTATCTGAAGAGATCATTCACCTTTACCAGCGTTAATAGCCACAACATTTATCATGGGGAATTTATTCCGGTAATATTTTAACACTCTGTACCTCTAAGTCCATTTCTGAATACTGATGCCAGATAAACAATCTGCCATACCAGTACAGGATGGTTATTGCCAAAATAATAATTTAATATAATGAGATAGCTACAAATGAAAATGAAAAAACTTCCACTAATAATGGCAGTTACGGTCGCATTTTGCCCAATATCCGTACTTGCACAAGAATTTACTCAAGAACAAATAGACGCCATAGTAGCCAGGGCTGTTGATAAAGCACTGGCAGATCGGCAGGCAAAAATAGATGCCGCAACCGCCAAAAAGGCTGATGTTATCACCGAGCCACAAAGTGCTGCCCAGTCGCCTGATATGGCGATTCCGTTTGGCGTGAAATTTACGGGTTATGCCCGCTATGGTGCGCATTTTCAGTCTGGCGACCAGAAATATGTTGGTGTGGATGGCTCCTATAATGGTGCATCGGCCATTGGGCGTCTTGGTAATGAAGGTAATGGGGGTGAATTCCAGCTTTCCAAAGCATTTAAAGGTGATAACGGAGCCATATGGGACATTAACGTCATGTTTGACCATTGGGGCGACGAAGTTAACCTGAAAAAAGCTTATGCAGGGGTAACTAACCTGCTGGACTCTAACCCGAACGCCTACTTCTGGGCGGGCCGCGATTTCCATCAGCGGCCACAACAAGGTATCAATGACTATTTCTGGATGAACCACGACGGCCAGGGTGCCGGGGTGAAAAACTTTGATATTAGTGGTGTTCAGTTTGATGTCGCGGCCGTGGCTGCGGTGGAATCCTGTAGCCCGGAAGTTATGGAAGATGAAACTAACCCGTCTCGTATTACCTGTACTGGTGGCTCCGGCACTGGCGATAAAGGCAACTACGCACTGACATCCAAAATACACGGTATGAAAGTTGGCCCACTGGATCTGGAGCTGTATGCCAACTATGGGTTTGATTCCAAAGCTATCGATAGCGACGACCGGATGAGTGCCTGGCAAGGTGGCGTGGTGCTGAGCCACACCAATGACAGCGGCGTGAATAAAATTATCGCCCGTTACTCTGATAACTCCGATAACAGCGTGTTCAACAAAACGGATGGCCTGACTGCTGTTTATGCCAGCTTCGAAGGCCTGCACAAGTTCTCACAGCGCGCACAGGTCGAATATCTGCTGGCGTTTCATGACTACGACAATAAAACAGACAATACTGACAACCGTAAGAACTATGGTGCAATCATTCGCCCAATGTACTGGTGGAACGATGTCCACTCCACCTGGCTGGAAGCAGGTTATCAGCAAGTCAGGTATGATCAGGGTGGTACTAACAAAGGCTGGAAACTGACACTCTCGCAAAATATTTCTATCGCGATGGGGCCGGAATTCCGCCCGATGTTGCGCTTCTACGTGACGGGTGGCCAGGTAGATAACCAACGTACTGCGCACGTTAACGGTACGGATGACCAGACACTCGATGATTTCAACGTTGGCGCAATGTGGGAAGCCTGGTTCTAATGTTTTGCACGGCTCCCGCAGTTCACAATCTGCGGGAGTACCTGTCGTGGTGAACGGAACTTTCACCGCAGTAACAGTCATCTGCCAGCACGGCGCCAGTTGCGCGCCGTGTCCATCACACTGTTTTCTCTCAGCAAAAAACATCAAAAAGACAGACCAGACACAGAACATACCGCCACACCACACAGCACAAAAATCCCCGTCACTTGCAGCGAGGGCCTGTTCGCGTAAGACCGGTGAACCGGAGAAAGGAAGACAAGGTTATTCCGCCCGGATGGCGGAATAAGGCGAACCGAGGCAGGGATGCCGAGTCGAGCCGGCCGCAGGCTGACTGCCCGGAGGTGAACGCAGTGCGCAGCACCGGTTGCCCGCGAAAAACCGGATTGTTAAGGGGCGGGCCCCTTAACACGTTCACAGGCTGTGAAGCCACATTGACCACATCACTTGAAGTGAACGGAACTTTCACCGAACCAGCATCAGCGCAAAGTGAACGGAATTTTCACCAAACCGGCCTCAGTGCAAAGTGAACGGTACTCCGCCACAGTAAAATGATCTGCCAGCACAGAGCAAATTGCGCGCCGTGTCAGCAACACCAGTTTCACTCACCGCCAGCGCCCGGCGCACGCAGGTGGGCCGTCCCCCCTGCACCCCCGTTGGTGGCTGGCAAAATCGCCGCTTCGCGGACATTCGGCTTACCCCGGCAGGCTTTTCGGGTACCGCTCCGAGTCGGCTTCCTGCCTCCCGTCGCTCTGCCTG
>NZ_JAIVKM010000009.1 GCF_020523985.1 Mangrovibacter yixingensis
CGTATTTCCGGGTGGCGCGGGCTGCGTATATTACGCTTTCCCGCTGCAGAGTCAAGCATTTATTTTCACTTAACTTTGCCTGACAGGCCGGTTTGTTTGCCGTTGTGCCGTGTCAGTGGAGGCGCATTATAGGGCCTAATCTGAAGCTGGCAAGCCCTGTTTTGCAAAAACTTTATCAACCGTTGTTTTTTTACTCAATTGGAGATAAAAGCGGCAGAACTTCAAGCTTTTGGAACCCATAACGCGATAAAACGGGCATTAAACAAGCAGTTTCAGGTGTGAGTGCCATACAGTACGCAATATTCTCATCCGTTGATTTTGCATCTGGCGCTTCATGTTCCAATAACCACGCAGTTCTTCTTGCGATAGCTGCCCCAGAATCAATTAAACGCGTGCCTTCCGGTAATACCTGGGCCAGTTCTTCTTGTAGCAAGGGAAAATGCGTACACCCGAGCACAACGGTGTCTGGCGGCTCCGCCATTTTTAACCACGGGCGCAAGATATGTCGCAGTTCATCGAGTGGTACAGGCTGACCATGTAATTTATGTTCAGCCAGCTCAACCAATTCTGCAGATCCCAACATTTCAATACGGCATTCATGAGCAAAACGCTCAATCAGTTCCCGCGTATACGCACGACGGACAGTACCACGGGTTGCCAGTAAGCCCACAATGCCGTTTGCGGTCAGGCGAGCAGCAGGCTTAATAGCGGGAACCACCCCAACAACAGGGAAAGTGAATTTTTCGCGTAATGCGGGAAGAGAAACTGTACTTGCGGTATTACACGCAATAACAGTCAGGGCAAGCGGGGTGCGTTTCTGAACGGCAGTAACGATGCTGACAACACGCTCAACGACAAATTCTTCACTTTTTTCACCGTAAGGGAAAGCGACGTTATCGAAAGCGTAGATGTAATGGAGATCCGGTAGAAGATGCCGGATCTCATCATAAACCGATAACCCACCGACCCCGGAATCAAAAACCAGGACGGAGGGCCTCGCATCAGAAGGTGTAGCTGCCAGACAAGTAGTACTCTCGTCCTGCAGTATGATAGCCATAAACTGTCTCGTAATTTTTATCGAACAGGTTTGCTATTTTACCACGAACAGTCACATGAGAGGTGACAGGATATGACACTGCGATATCCCATATACTTACACCGCCCATTTTTACTTTCTCGTATGTGCTGTAGTCCGTGTCATAACGCTGGCCCAGATAATGGTATGTCACTCCCCAATCCAGGTCATACACATTCCAGTCTAATTGATATTTCACCTGGTGTTTTGCTCGCCGGGCAAGAATCTCACCTGTTTGGGCATTGCGCGCATCAAGGTAATCGTAGCTAACAGTATGTTCTAAAGGCCCTGTATCAAACGAAGCTGTTGCTTCAATGCCTTTAATATCTGCACGACCCACATTGAAATAACGCATCGCAGCATCATCGTAATCAATGAGATTCTTCACCTCATTGCGATAACCGGATACACGCCACTGGACACCAGAGGTCAGCCCTTCGAAAGCGCCTTCCCATTGTTTGCTGGTTTCGGGGTCGAGGTCACTATTCCCATAGTATCCATATAATTGCCCAAGATTTGGTGCCTTATATGCCGTACCATAAGAAGCAATAAACCGATACCCGCTGATAAATTCCCATGCGGCGCTACTTTGCCAGGTACCATGGCGACCAAATTGAGAGCTGTCATCACTACGCACTGCACCTTCGAGCGTAACAGGGCCTAAAGCTTGCAACGCAGTTGCATAAACACCTGTATTACGTTGTTCATAGCCTTCCGTTACGTAATCTGTCCCAGGTTCTGTCGTTTGCTTCTGCCAGTCCAGGCCAAAACCAACATTACCTTTACCTGCCACGACTGTGTTTGCCCACTGGATATTATATTGCTGGACATCATCTAATGTGGCCGATGAGTCATAACGACCATACGCCGGGTCGTAGTTATAGTCCTTTGTATGGCTATAACTGGAGGTTAGTTGTGATGAATAGATATCCTGGTTGTAGCGCAAACCGGCATCCCAGGTTTGGCTATAAAGCTGACGAGTATCAACCAGTGCATAGCCCGGCGTATAATAACCATCGTAGCTGGTACGGTTACTAAACCCATATCCACGAACAAAGCCACTCCATGCATCAGAAAATTGGTGTTGTACCGCGCCATAGATGGTTTTACTCATAAAACCATCGCGGTCGGGTTGCGCGGCTGCACCCGTATTACCAGCGGCTACGACATCGAAACCTTTGGTATAAGTGTAATCACCCAATAATGTAACCCGGGTTTTATCACTAATATTTTGTTGAGTAGAGATATCGTAATTCTGGTAACCATTCGACCCCATACCCGCGGATAGCGTTGTACCAACTTTATCCGATGAGGTAATGATATTAATCACACCACCAATTGCATCTGAACCATATACAGCGGAACGAGGCCCACGAATATATTCAATACGCTGCACCATCGAAACAGGAAACTGGCTTAAATCAGAAGAACCGCTAACACCTGCCTGGTTCAGACGAATACCGTCCACCAGAATTAATACATGGCTCGAATTAGTACCACGAATAAATAGCGAGGATGATTGCCCCATTCCCCCATATTGCGTGGCATCAACGCCCGGCAATCGTCGGATAACATCAACCAGTGATTTTGCTTGCCAGTGCTCTATTTCATCGTGCGTCACAACGGTAACGGGTGCCAATACTGTTGACTTTGGCTGTTCAAAACGGCTGGCCGTTATGACCATGGTATTGGATTGATTGTCTTGCGACCAGGCAGAAAAAGCCGTGACAGAAGCAGCTGTCAGCAGCGAGAGTTTTTTTATCATCATTAAAATAAGCATCCGGAGATTCTTAAGGATGCCGCAGGCTCACTCCATAGCACGCGATGAGTGATCAATTGCGACGTATATCCGGCAGGTCTTCGGGCTTAATGGTTTTACCAGGATGAAAACTTCCCACCTGAATTCTGTTTAATTCAGAAAATAAGCAGTGTTTGCGATAAACGCTATCACCCAACCAAATATTACCGCTGCGCGTCAGCTCCAGATTTACACTGGATTCCCTTTTAACTCACGGAGGCCGGAAAATGCATGCTACATTCGTACTAAATAGATGTCCAGACTTCCGAAAATGGAATTTGATAATAACGGGGCTGGACAATACGCCACCATTCCCTACAATCCCCCGCGTAATTTCTCATTCAGGACAGCAAGTATGACACCCGAACATCTCCCGACAGAACAGTATGACGCTCAACTGGCTGAAAAAGTGTCTCGCCTTGAAGCGATGATGTCCGCTTTTGCTGCGCCAAATGTGGAGGTGTTTCGTTCACCGGTCAGCCACTACCGCATGCGGGCCGAATTCCGTGTCTGGCACGATGGTGACGATCTTTACCATATTATTTTCGACCAACAGACTCGCCAGCGCATTCGGGTAGACAGTTTTCCAGCAGCCAGCGAGCTGATTAATGCACTGATGGCTGCCGTGCTGGAAAACGTGCGAGCCAACCCTGTGCTGCGCAAAAAGTTATTTCAATTGGACTACTTATCCACACTGAGCGGTCAGGCCGTTGTATCTCTCCTGTATCACCGTGCATTGGATGACGAATGGCGTTCAGCAGCAACGCAACTGCGAGATACTTTGCGAGCACAGGGGTTCAATGTGCATTTGATTGGCCGGGCAACAAAAACGAAAATTATGCTCGACCAGGACTTTGTTGATGAGACCTTGCCCGTGGCAGGAAAAGCAATGGTTTACCGTCAGGTGGAAAATAGCTTCACCCAGCCAAATGCAGCCATGAACATTCAAATGCTGGAATGGGCACTGAATGTCACTGAGGGTGCAACCGGGGATTTACTGGAGCTTTATTGCGGTAATGGGAATTTTTCACTGGCACTGGCACGTAACTTCAACCGCGTACTCGCAACTGAAATCGCCAAGCCGTCGGTTGCGGCTGCACAATACAACATTGCAGCTAACCATATCGACAATGTGCAAATTATCCGCATGTCCGCCGAGGAATTTACCCAGGCAATGCAAGGGGCCCGGGAATTTAACCGCCTGAAAGGCGTTGATTTGCACAGTTACCAGTGCAATACCATTTTTGTCGATCCGCCGCGTAGCGGATTAGATGATGAAACACTGAATATGGTGCAGTCTTACCCGCAAATTTTATATATTTCCTGCAACCCGGAAACCTTATGTAATAACCTGCAAACCCTTTCCAAAACACACCACATTTCACGCCTGGCACTGTTTGATCAGTTCCCTTATACCCATCACATGGAATGTGGCGTATTGCTCAGCAAAAAATAAGCGTATCAACGCACCAATAAAAAAGGCGCATCAGCGCCTTTTTTATTATCTGCAACAGGCTATTAGCTGTTTTCGCGACGTGCGCGCAGTTTGTAAAAAATCCAAAACAGCAACACAACAGACAGCACTGATGGCAGGAAATTGGAACCAATAGACGGGTATTCAGCACGCACTACAGCGCTGTACACCAGCACACCCAAGATAAAGCAGGCGGCTGCAATACCCGGCAACCCTTCAGGCATGGTCCGGTTTTGGTAACGCTGATTCAGGCAATACACAGCCAGCACCAGAGATATTATGGGAAACAGGGAAAATGGTACAATTGAACTAAACAGCGCCGAACACGCGCCATTAATGGACAAACCGGCGATGAGCGCCAGTAGCAGAGTCGCTTTTTCTTGACCAGATTGTTTCATTGCTCGTCCTTCACTCTTCGGAATGTTGTGCCATCTTTTCTTGTTCGCGGCGATACCAGTAGTAGGCCCCTTTAGAAATCATACGCAGTTGTAACACCAGACGTTCTTCAAGCTGCCGCCGTTGTTCTATATCGACATCCAGAGCTTCCGCACCCGCACTGAACACAATCGTGACCATTGCTTCTGCCTGTGCCTCTGTAAATGACCGCGGCATACGATTTTCGAGTTCTAAATAATCCGCAAGTTCCGCAATAAAATGTTGAATCTCGCGGGCAACTGCTGCCCTGAATGCAGCCGAAGTCCCCGAACGTTCGCGAAGCAGAAGGCGAAATGCATTAGGGTTATTACCGATAAACTCCATAAAGGTGGATACCGATGTCCGAATAACACTCCCACCACGGGCAATACGTTGCCTTGCCTGCCGCATCAACTGACGCAGCATAAGGCCACTCTCGTCAACCATCGTCAGCCCCAGTTCATCAACATCACGAAAATGCCGATAAAAAGACGTGGGCGCAATACCAGCTTCACGTGCAACTTCACGTAAGCTCAGGCTTGCAAAACTACGCTCAGCACTCAACTGGCTGAATGCAGCTTCGATTAACGAACGGCGAGTACGTTCTTTTTGTTGCGCTCTTACACCCATCATGGTCGCCTGAATCCTTCCACTCCTTTTGGCACTATACCAGAGAATCGAACCAACTGACTTGTCCAGGATTGTGACTGATTGTTTATGTGGGCAATATTACGTCAGAATAAAATTCACCCAATCTATATTGGGTTATTGCCCCACCAATGTTACTATCATGTTGCTCTAATGTATAAAAACAGGTAAGCCTTACCATGCCAAATTCCTACGATTATGACGTAATAGTAATTGGGTCCGGTCCTGGCGGCGAAGGTGCTGCAATGGGTCTGGTGAAACAAGGGGCCAGAGTCGCCGTCGTTGAGCGATATCATAACGTCGGCGGTGGATGTACCCACTGGGGAACCATCCCGTCGAAAGCGCTCCGTCATGCAGTCAGCCGTATTATTGAATTCAACCAAAACCCACTTTATAGCGACCACTCCCGACTCCTGCGTTCCTCCTTCGCCGATATTCTGAACCACACCGAGAATGTTATTAGCCAACAAACCAGCATGCGCCAGGGGTTCTACGAACGTAACCACTGTGAAATTCACCAGGGCAATGCGTCGTTTGTCGATGAGCATACACTTGAGCTTGAATATCATGACGGTACAATCGAGCAGATAACAACGGAAAAATTTGTTATTGCCTGTGGTTCCCGGCCTTATCGCCCACAAGATGTCGATTTCTCCCATCCACGCATCTACGACAGTGACTCCATCCTCAATCTGCACCATGAGCCAAAGCACGTCATTATTTATGGCGCGGGCGTGATTGGTTGTGAATATGCCTCAATCTTCCGGGGAATGAATGTCAAAGTTGACCTGATCAACACCCGTGACAGGTTGCTGGCATTTCTGGATCAGGAGATGTCAGATTCGCTTTCTTACCACTTCTGGAATAGCGGCGTTGTTATTCGCCACAACGAAGAGTACGAGCGAATTGAAGGTGTTGATGATGGTGTGATTGTCCACCTTAAATCAGGTAAAAAAGTCAAAGCCGATTGTCTTCTGTATGCCAATGGTCGTACAGGCAACACAGATTCACTGGCTATCGAAAATGTTGGGTTAGAAGCGGACAGTAGAGGATTGCTAAAGGTAAACAGTATGTACCAAACCGCACAGCCCCATATTTACGCAGTGGGCGATGTGATTGGTTACCCAAGCCTTGCTTCGGCGGCCTATGACCAAGGGCGTATCGCGGCCCAGGCCATTATAAAAGGCGAAGCCTCCGCACATCTGGTTGAAGATATTCCAACAGGTATTTATACCATTCCAGAAATTAGTTCTGTGGGCAAAACAGAGCAACAACTGACTGCAATGAAAGTGCCGTACGAAGTGGGACGGGCACAGTTTAAACACCTGGCTCGTGCGCAAATTGTCGGCATGAATGTTGGCACCCTGAAAATTCTCTTCCACCGTGAAACGAAAGAAATCCTGGGGATCCACTGTTTTGGGGAGCGCGCGGCGGAGATTATTCATATCGGCCAGGCAATCATGGAACAGAAAGGTGGTGGTAATACGATTGAATATTTCGTTAACACCACCTTTAACTACCCGACAATGGCAGAAGCTTACCGGGTAGCTGCGCTGAACGGCCTAAACCGCCTGTTTTAACGCACTGTCGAAATGGCCTGCCATCTGTTTACGGATGGCTTCCGCCAGCTGTTCATAGCGGCTGCGAAGTGGTGAGCCAGGGCGATAAACCAGACCAATGGTTCTGCGGGGTTCTGGTTTATAACACGGCAAATAAACCACACCATCACGGCGTTTTTCATGAGGAACCGCAAGGGCGGGCAGCAATGTAATCCCACTGCCAGCCGCAACCATATTACGCAGGGTTTCAAGGCTGGTTGCCCGAAAATGGGTATCTTCATCGGCGCCCGCTTCAAAACAGAAGCCCATCGCCTGGTCACGCAGGCAATGCCCATCTTCCAGCATCAGCAACTTCTCGCCAGACAAATCAGACATCGGCACACGGTCACGATCAGCCCATGGATGCCCTTCATAAATGGCCAGCAACATAGGTTCATCAAACAACGGAACTTCAATAAAGGCTTCACTTTCCTTCACTAAAGCAAGGATAGCGCAGTCCAGCTTTCCACTATCAAGTTGCGCAAGCAACTGATGGGTTTGGGCTTCATGCAGGTACATTTCCAGCTTTGGAAAAGCCTGGTGCAGTGCAGGAATGATGTGGGGCAGGAGATATGGCCCAACTGTGGGTATCAGGCCAATATGCAGTGGCCCTGACATTGTCTCTCCTTGCTGACTTGCCATTTCCTTGAGTACTTTTACTTCACGCAATACCGTACGCGCCTGGTCCACCAGCAACAGACCAGCCTGAGTGAACAGAACCTTACGGCTGGTACGCTCCAGCAACATAACGCCCAGTTCATCTTCCAGCTTACGAATTTGTCCACTTAACGTAGGCTGGCTGACATGACAGGCATCGGCAGCACGACGAAAATGGCGGTGTTCGGCTAACGCGACTAGATATTCCAGATCACGAATGTTCATTCATCTCCCTCCGGGGCCACGATAGCCCTTGGCGATAGATAGAATAGCAATCAGCGATTATCCCTATCAAGCATCTTTTGCCATAATGCCTCTCACAGCAGCAAAGCATGTGAAATGACCCTCACTTATTGCTGCGACCAGAGATTCTCTCTGACATGAAAAAGCCAACGTGAACGTTTAGCGGACAGTAATGTCCGCTTTTTTTGCTTGTTTAACACACTGGTTCCTGGTCTGGTTCGGGGCACAAAAAAGCCCGACCGAAGCCGGGCACTAAAAGGAGCAAACAAAGATTAAACTAAGCGCTGCTTCGCTTCTGCGATGGCCTGTGTAACCTGTACGGGAGAAACACCGCCTTTGGCTGCACGTTTATCCAGGCAAGATTGCAGAGATAAAATGGGGTAGACATCCTCACCAATACTGGCACTAAATTTTTGCAACTCCACCAGTGGTAAGGCTTCCAGCGCTTTGCCCTGGCGAATGGCTTCAACCACCGCTTCACCTACAATGTGGTGAGCTTCACGGAATGGCACACCTTTCGCAACCAGGTAATCAGCCAACTCTGTCGCATTCGCATAACCCTGCTCTGCTGCTTCCTGGCAACGCGGGCGTTTCACCTGAATGCCATCCAGTACCAGCGCCGCCATATGCAGGCAATCCAGCCAGGTATCCAGTGCATCAAACAGGCCTTCTTTATCTTCCTGCATGTCTTTGTTGTAGGCCAGCGGTAACCCCTTCAGGGTCATCATCATACCGGTTAATGCACCCTGAACACGACCGCACTTACCACGAATCAGTTCCAATGCATCCGGGTTCTTTTTCTGAGGCATCAATGATGAACCGGAAGTAACACGGTCAGAAAGCTCAACAAAACCCGCTTCGCCAGTATTAAAGAAGATAAGGTCTTCAGCGAAGCGCGACAAATGCACCATGCCAATAGATGCGCCAGATAGCAGCTCCAGCACATGATCACGGTCGGACACGCTGTCGAGACTGTTGCGTGTCGCACTGGCAAAGCCAAGCCACCCGGCCAGTTGCTCGCGATCAATCTCATAAGCAGTACCGGCCAGTGCACCACATCCCAGCGGGCTAACGTCAAGGCGCTTCAATGCATCCTGCAGGCGGCTTTCATCACGCGCCAGCATTTCAACATAAGCCAGGCACCAGTGGGCAAACGTAACAGGCTGTGCGCGTTGCAAATGGGTATAGCCCGGCATAACGGCATCCTGATTAGCTTCGGCCGTTTCTACCAACGCTTTTTGCAGCTCACGGCTGGCACTGAGCAGATAAGTAATCTGAGATTTACACCAAAGTTTTAAATCGGTTGCGACCTGGTCATTACGGCTCCGCCCGGTGTGAAGCTTTTTACCTAGCTGGCCCACTTTCTCGATAAGCTTACTTTCCACCCAGCTGTGAATATCTTCAGCATCACTGGTCAGGATCGCTTCCGGAGAAGCCTGGACTTCTTCCAGCAGAACGTTGAGTGCGGCCTCCAGTTGTTGTTGTTCATCAGCAGTCAATACACCAACAGTAACCAATGCTTTAGACCAGGCGACAGAACCCACAATATCCTGCTCAGCCAGTCGATAATCAAAGCGTAATGAGTCGTTAAACTGCTTAAACCGTTGATCCGCTGCCTGAGTAAAACGCCCGCCCCAAAGTGCCATAATCCGCTCCGTAATACATGAATCCTGTTTAAAAAAGGCCCCCATATTGCCCGTGTCTGCGCAACATGGGGGATAAAACTAAAAACTTATTTCTTCTGTTCGTTCAGCGCACGAATACGTGAAGACAGGGAGAACAAACGAATGAAGCCGCCCGCATGGCTGTGGTCGTAAACTTCATCTTCACCAAAAGTCGCGAACTCTTCGTTGTACAGGCTGTTTGGTGATTTTTTCTGAATAGCGGTTACCCGGCCTTTATACAGCTCCAGTACTACTTCGCCATTCACTTCACCGGCCAGAGATTCCGCAGCAGCCTGCAAAGACTGGCGCAGCGGTGCAAACCAACGGCCATCGTAAACTACGTAGGACATTTCCAGACCAACCTGCTCACGCCATTTGAAGCTGTCACGGTCCAGAACCAGCTGCTCAACAGCACGTAATGCAGCCATCATAATGGTGCCCCCTGGGGTTTCGTAGCAACCACGGGATTTAATACCCACCAGGCGGTTTTCTACGATATCAACACGGCCAACACCATGTTTGGAACCCAGTACATTCAGTGCTTCCAGGCATTTGAACGGGCTCATCGCTTCACCGTTCACGGCAACCACTTTACCGTGCTCAACAGTAATAGTGACTTGTTCAGCAGCATCTGGCGCTTCTTTCGGGTCAACGGTCCATACCCAGCAATCTTTGTTCGGGGCATTCCACGGGCTTTCCAGCACGCCACCTTCAGTAGAAATATGCCATGCGTTTTCGTCACGGCTGTAAATTTTTTCCAGAGAAGCGGTAGTTGGAATATCGCGTTCTTTCAGGTATGCCAGCAATGCTTCACGGGAACGCAGGTCCCATTCACGCCATGGAGCAATTACTTTGAGTCCAGGTGCCAGAGCAGCCCAGGCAGATTCGAAACGAACCTGGTCATTACCTTTACCCGTTGCGCCGTGAGCCAGGGCATCCGCACCCACTTTTTTCGCCACATCCACCAGCGCTTTAGCAATCAGCGGACGAGCCATGGAGGTACCCAGCAGGTAGCTGCCTTCGTACAGTGCACCGGTTTGCAGTACCGGATAAACATAATCACGAATAAATTCTTCACGCAGATCCACAACGTGGCATTCAATCGCTCCGGAACGCAGCGCTTTTTGTTCCACCCCTTTCAGATCATCACGATCCTGCCCAATATCCACTACGCAGGCGACAACTTCGCAGCCCTGATAGTTTTCTTTCAGCCAGGGAATGATGGCGGAGGTATCCAGACCACCGGAATAGGCGAGAACAACTTTTTTGATGCCGTGATTTTGCATTTTCTTTTCCTTCAAGAGCGCATTAGGCCTGACCCTGCAGACCATATGGAGTCGTTAAACGTGTAGTGCGTTACGCAATGATACGGGTACCAATCGCAACACCGTTGAATAGCGAGGGCAATTGCTCCGCATGGCGCCATGAGGCGATATCTACCGGGCGCCCAAGCGTACGCGCAGCATCCAGTGCGGCATTAACTTTCACAATCATCCCATCGGTAATGATGCCCTGAGCAATCAATTGCTCGGCTTTGTCCGCTGTCATTTCGGCAATACGCTGGCCTTTACCATCCAGGATACCACTCACATCTGACAACAAGATTAAATCGGCACCAAGAGTTTCTGCCAGAGCTGTGGCAGCCTGGTCTGCATTCACATTCATCAGCAAACCATCTTCAGTTATGCCAATAGAACTGACCACTGGGAGGAATCCGCCCGCTAACAGTGATTTCAGCAAACGATCAGAGCCCGATTTTGCCAGACCAACATGGCCCAGGGATTCATCCAGCTGAGTAACTATCACGCTGCCGCCATCTGCAAGGCACAGCCCTACAGCATCAATATGGTGTTTTTGAGCCCAGGCCAGCAATGTTTTATTTGCCGTACCAGCCAGTGCCCCGGTGATAATGTCAATCTGGTCCGCCGGCGTAACCCGCAGACCATTTCTTTTCTGTACGGGCAGGGCTAGTTTCTTCATTAATTCATCAACCAGACACCCGCCACCATGGACGATAACCAGAGGGCGCTGGTGAGACTCACGGTAAGTAACCAGTGCAGCAAACAAGCGTTCCAGAGCTTCTTCACTATCCAGCAGAACACCGCCTAACTTAATAATTAATGGATTCATCATCTCACCTGATTGCTTTAAATAAGAGCCTGAGTCTCTGTAAAACCGAACCGAATATTTGCACACTGCATCGCCTGTGCAGCAGCACCTTTAAGCAGGTTATCTTCCGTAGAGACAACAATAAGATGCTGCCCCTGCACGGCAAAACCGATATCGCAGAATGGTGACCCAACAACATTTTTCAGTGCGGGCATACCTTTCTCATACAGACGAACCAAAGGTTTATCACCATAAGCCTGTTGGTACACTGCCGCTATTTGTTGCTGAGTAACACCATCATGCAAACGGCACGTGATAGTTTCCAAAATACCGCGCGGGAAGTTCCCCAGATGCGGGGTGAAAATAACGTCAGCGCCAAGATGTGATGCGATTTCAGGCTGATGGCGGTGAGTGAAAACGCCATAAGGCTGCAGGCTGACTTCGCAGAAACTGTTAGAGAGTGACGCTTTACGCCCTGCACCACTCACACCACTGGTAGCATTGATAACCGGCCACTGAGTAAGATCCAGCAGACCATTGTCAATCAACGGTTTCAATGCCAGTTGTGCAGCTGTTGGGTAACAGCCCGGAACAGCAATTAAATCAGCTTGCTTGATTTTGTCTGCCTGCCACTCGGCCAGGCCATAAACGGCGCTGTCGAGCAAATCTGGGTGCTGATGAGTAAAACCGTAATACTGAGTATAAAACTCAGCATTATTAACCCGGTATGCACCGGATAAATCAAACACGACACAACCAGCAGCAAGAAACTGCGGAGCCAGGTCATGGCTTACTTCATGAGCCGTTGCGAGGAAAACGACATCAACACCCTGCGTAAATTCGCTAATATCAGACATAGGTTGAAGCGGCAAATCCACAATCCCTTTCAGTTGAGGGTGGAGACTTGAAAGTAATTTTCCTGCATCTGAACTTTGCGCAGAGACTGTCAATGCGGTTATGTTCATATGAGGATGGCGATTCACATAGGAAGCAAGCTCTGCGCCGGTATAACCGCTGGCACCTACAATCAGCGTATTCAACATTGGGGTTGTATACCTTCTTTCCGTCATTTTTAACCTGGCTTCGGACTCTGCCGGAACCGCGTATTACTGGTTTACTCTGTGCGCTGCAACAGCAGAGCAAGAAAAGATTCATTTTTGAGCAATGTTAATGTATTTTTATTCATTAATTTTGCATGATTATCTATACTATTGTGACCCAGGACATGTCAACAGTGAAGATGAAATTACCGCCTTTTATCGAGATATATCGAGCGTTGATAGCAACGCCGTCCATCAGTGCAACCGAAAGTTCACTGGATCAAAGTAATGCTTCTTTAATCAATTTGCTCGCTGGCTGGTTTGGCGACCTCGGATTTCAGGTTGAAGTGCAGCCCGTACCAGGCACTCGCAATAAGTTTAATATGCTTGCTCGGATCGGCCAGGGAGCTGGAGGGCTGTTGCTGGCAGGGCATACTGACACCGTGCCATTTGATAATGGCCGCTGGACTCGTGACCCGTTTTCATTAACTGAACACGATAATAAACTTTACGGGCTGGGTACTGCAGATATGAAAGGCTTTTTCGCCTTTATTCTCGACGCATTGCGCGATATCGATGTTGCCCGCCTGACCAAACCGCTCTACATTTTGGCGACCGCCGATGAAGAAACATCCATGGCTGGCGCACGCTATTTTGCAGAAACTGCACAAATCCGCCCGGACTGCGCGATTATTGGCGAACCGACTTCGTTACAACCCGTTCGTGCACACAAAGGGCATATGTCCAGTGCCATCCGCATCACCGGGCAGTCAGGGCACTCCAGTGATCCCGCAAGAGGCATTAACGCTATAGAGCTGATGCACGATGCAATTGGCCATATCATGGCCTTGCGAGATGACTTGAAATCCCGTTTTCACCATGACGCATTCACCATTCCTTATCCAACACTCAACCTGGGGCATATTCACGGTGGTGATGCATCCAACCGTATTTGTGCCTGCTGTGAATTACATATGGATATACGCCCATTACCCGGCATGACGCTGGATGATTTAAATGGTCTGCTGCAAGAAGCATTATCACCAGTCAGCAACCTGTGGCCTGGCCGTCTGGATATTTCCGAACTACATCCACCGATTCCCGGTTACGAATGCCCGGTGAACCATGAACTGGTCGAAGTAGTGGAAAAACTGCTTAACACACCAACAGAAGTCGTTAACTACTGTACCGAGGCACCGTTTATCCAAACATTGTGCCCTACTCTGGTACTCGGCCCTGGTTCCATTAATCAGGCACATCAGCCAGACGAATATCTGGAAACCCGATTTATCAAACCAACTCAGAAGCTGATAACCCAGGTTATCCATCACTTTTGTTGGCATTAAATAAGTGGTAAGACCAATTCACTCTTTTGTACCAGGCAAAAGAGTGAATAAGTAACATTTAACATTTTCAAGCGTAATTAATCGGTATTTCCGCGCAAATATGCTGGAAATCGGTGCAATCCCATAAGAATTACTTATTGAGGGCTAGCAATATTAAATTTCATAAATTCACGAATTTTACGTGTTTGCTGAAGCGATTTCGCAGCAATTGACGAATGGGAACTAACGTGGCTTTATAAAAGGCGGTGTTTAACCCGCCAGGGTGAAAATCAATTGCATTTAGATGGGGTGTCTGGGGTCATATGAACGAACAATATTCCGCTTTGCGAAGTAATGTCAGTATGCTCGGCAAATTGCTCGGGGATACCATCAAGGATGTTTTGGGAGAACACATTCTTGATCGTGTAGAAACAATCCGTAAATTGTCGAAGTCTTCCCGCGCTGGCAACGACGCAAATCGGCAGGAGTTACTGAATACTTTACAGAACCTGTCTAAAGATGAACTACTTCCAGTAGCACGCGCCTTTAGTCAGTTTCTGAACCTTGCCAACACAGCAGAGCAATTTCACAGCATTTCAGCCAATGGTGAATCAGCGAATAGCCCTGAAATTATTGCAAAAACAATTAAAAAGCTAAAAGCACAACCCAATTTAACTGAAGCTGCGATAAAAGAATCATTAGAATCTCTGTCACTGGAATTAGTATTAACCGCGCACCCGACAGAAATTACTCGCCGGACACTTATTCATAAAATGGTGGAAGTGAATAATTGTCTTAAACAACTGGATCACAGTGATATTCCGGAATATGAACGTAATCAGATAATGCGCCGTCTGCGCCAGCTGATTGCCCAGTCATGGCATACCGATGAAATTCGTAAACACCGCCCGTCCCCGGTTGATGAAGCTAAATGGGGCTTTGCTGTTGTTGAAAACAGCTTGTGGGATGGCGTGCCTGGCTATTTGCGTGAACTGAATGAACAGTTGGAAGAGCATCTTAACTACAAGTTACCTGTTGATTTCGTTCCGGTACGCTTCACTTCGTGGATGGGTGGCGACCGCGATGGCAACCCAAACGTTACCGCCGACATTACTCGCCATGTTTTATTGCTCAGCCGCTGGAAGGCTACTGATCTGTTCCTGAAAGATGTACAAGTGCTTATCTCTGAGCTTTCAATGGCAGATGCCACACCTGAACTGCTTAAACTGGCCGGTGATGAACATAGCGAAGAACCTTATCGCCATATCCTTAAAGGGTTACGCAGCCAGTTAATGGCAACCCAGACCTGGCTTGAAGCCCGGCTGAAAGGCCAGAAATTGCCGCGCCCACAAGGCTTGCTGACGCAAAACGAACAATTGTGGGATCCGTTGTATGCCTGCTACCAGTCACTGCACGCTTGTGGCATGGGTATTATTGCTAATGGTGAGTTGCTGGACACGCTGCGCCGCATCAAATGCTTCGGTGTACCGCTGGTTCGTATCGATATTCGTCAGGAAAGTACACGCCATTCCGATGCAATGGGTGAAATCACTCGTTATCTGGGCCTTGGTGACTATGAAAGCTGGTCAGAAGCAGACAAACAGGCATTCTTAATTCGCGAACTGAATTCCAAACGCCCGTTGCTGCCTCGCCAGTGGCAACCAAGTGAAGACACGCGCGAAGTGCTGGAAACCTGCAAAGTCATTGCCGAAGCACCGCGCGGTTCTATCGCCGCTTATGTTATTTCTATGGCGAAAACCCCGTCTGACGTACTGGCTGTGCATTTGCTGTTGAAAGAAGCCGGTATCGAATTCGCTCTGCCCGTTGCCCCACTGTTTGAAACGCTCGATGACCTGAATAACGCCAACGACGTGATGACTCAGTTACTGAATATTGACTGGTATCGCGGGTTTATTCAGGGCAAACAAATGGTGATGATTGGTTATTCCGACTCCGCCAAAGATGCCGGTGTAATGGCTGCTTCATGGGCACAGTATCAGGCACAAGATGCCCTGATTAAAACCTGTGAAAAAGCAGGTATTGCATTAACACTGTTCCATGGCCGTGGTGGTTCAATTGGCCGTGGTGGCGCACCAGCTCATGCAGCTTTGCTGTCTCAACCACCAGGTAGCCTGAAAGGCGGCCTGCGCGTTACCGAACAGGGCGAAATGATTCGCTTCAAATATGGCGTGCCTGAAGTCACTATCAGCAGCCTGTCGCTCTACACTGGGGCGATTCTTGAAGCTAACCTGTTGCCACCACCCGAACCGAAAGCGAGCTGGCGCAGCATTATGGACGAACTGTCTGTGCTTTCCTGCAATATGTATCGGGGATATGTGCGTGAGAACAAAGATTTTGTTCCGTATTTCCGTTCTGCAACACCTGAGCTGGAACTGGGGAAATTGCCACTGGGTTCACGCCCGGCCAAACGCCGCCCGAATGGTGGTGTGGAATCCCTGCGCGCCATTCCGTGGATTTTCGCCTGGACGCAAAACCGGCTAATGCTACCAGCATGGTTAGGCGCAGGCGCTGCGCTGCAGAAAATTGTCGATGATGGTAAGCAAGACCAGTTAGAAAGCATGTGCCGTGACTGGCCGTTCTTCTCCACACGCCTTGGTATGCTGGAAATGGTCTTTGCGAAAGCTGACCTGTGGCTGGCAGAATATTACGATCAGCGTTTGGTAAAACCAGAACTCTGGCCTCTGGGCCAGGAGCTGCGCAAACAGTTGGAAGCTGATATCAAACTCGTGCTGGCGATTGCCAACGATTCACATCTGATGGCTGACCTGCCGTGGATTGCGGAATCTATCACTCTGCGTAATATCTACACCGACCCACTGAATGTTCTGCAGGCTGAGTTGCTGCACCGCTCACGCCAGGCCGATGCCGAAGGCAGTGAGCCAGACCCGCGTATTGAGCAGGCACTAATGGTAACAATAGCCGGGGTTGCCGCCGGTATGCGTAACACTGGCTAACGGGTTAAATACATAACCATTCAGCTTTGCGCTGGCAAGTAAAACTGAAACCCGGAAGCATACTTCCGGGTTTTTTATTCCTGCGTTTTACCATCTTCAGCGCAATATTTTCGTGTTTTTGTCGCAGTAAACTCCCATCAACACACTCCCATCGCACTTACCGCTGGAGGTTTCTCATGGACAGTATTACGGCATCACCCGGTAAATATATTCAGGGCCAGCACGTTCTGAGCCGTGCAGGGCACTACCTCAAACCACTTGGGCAACACTTTTTGGTGCTTGCAGACAGCTTTGTTGCTGATTTGGTGGAAGAGAAACTGCGCCAAACCTGTGAAGAGCATCAAATTGATGTGGAATTTGCACTCTTTGGTGGTCAGTGCTCACAAGCTGAAATTGACCAGTTGTGCATACTGGCACAAAGAGCAGATTGCGATGCAATCCTGGGGATTGGTGGTGGAAAGACGCTAGACACGGCAAAAGCTGTAGCCTGCCTGATGAAAATCCCTATGGTCATCGCACCAACGGTGGCATCCAGTGATGCCCCTTGTAGTGCGCTGTCTGTTATCTACTGCGAAGATGGTTCTCTCGACCGCTACCTACCATTACCCCATAACCCAGACCTGGTGCTGGTTGACAGTGCAATTATTGCCGGAGCGCCACCACGGTTACTGGCTGCAGGCATTGGCGATGCCTTATCCACCTGGTTTGAAGCCCGTGCATGTGCAAAAAGTGGGGCAAAGACCAGTGCCGGCGGTTTGCCTGGCAGAGCAGCTCTGGCGCTTGCTGAACTGTGTTACCACACGCTCCTTGAATATGGTTCCAGTGCAATAGCTGCCGTGCAACAGCGTAGCGTTAATACTGCACTGGAGCATGTTATTGAGGCCAATATTTATCTGAGTGGCATTGGGTTTGAAAGTGGAGGGTTGGCAGCGGCACATGCCATCCATAATGGGTTAACAACCTTGCCAGACACGCAAAAAACGCTGCATGGTGAAAAAGTCGCTTTTGGTACACGGGTTCAGTTGATACTTGAAGATGCGTCGCAAGAGGAACAGGATAGGGTACTTAATCTATGCCGCCAGGCTGGCTTGCCTGTCACCTTAGATGAATTAGGTATTACTCAGGGAGTGGAGGAAAAAGTTCTTCAGGTTGCCCAGGCCAGTTGCCAACCAGACAACCCAATGCACAATATGCCGTGCAAGATAACAGCACAGCAGGTTTACGATGCTATCTTACTGGCAGATGAATTCGGCCGCAAAGCACTCGCTTCATCATAGCCGTGGGTATTCAGCCAGGGGGCTAACTCGCCACCTGGCACAATGCGAGAAGGAGAAAGGTTAAATGGCCGGGCGTACACCCAGTGTGTGGCAAATAGCGTAACTCATTTCAGCCCGGTTCAGCGTATAGAAATGGAAATCTTTCACACCTTCCTTGCTTAAAATCTTCACCATATCCATCGCAATGCTGGCACCTACCAGTTTACGGGTTTCAGGATCATCATCCAGCCCATCAAACATCGTCGCCATCCATTGTGGGACACGGACATTGGTCATCGCAGCAAATTTCTGTAGTTGTTTATAGTTACTGACAGGCAAAATGCCGGGCACAATTTCAACATCAATCCCTGCAGCCGCACAGCGGTCACGAAAACGCAGGTAGTTTTCCACATCGAAGAAAAACTGGGTAATTGCCCGGTTCGCACCAGCATCAATTTTCCGTTTCAGGTTAATTAAGTCTGCCTGGGCGCTTTTTGCTTCCGGGTGAACTTCCGGATAAGCAGCAACAGAGATATCAAAATCTGCAACTTCTTTCAGTAACGCCACCAAGTCAGCAGCATAAATTTCGGGTTTACCGCTGCCAGGTGGTAGATCACCACGCAGCGCGACAATCTGGCGAATCCCGTTATCCCAGTAATCCTGAGCAATAGATTTGAGTTCGTCGCGGGTAGCATCAATACATGTCAAATGAGGTGCTGCCACCAGCCCTGTACGCTCTTTAATATCTTTAATGATACTGTGAGTACGGTCACGCTCACCAGAGTTTGCACCGTAAGTGACAGAGACAAATTTAGGGCGCAGGCTACTGAGCCGGTCGATAGAGTTCCAGAGCGTCTGCTCCATTTCACTGGTTCGTGGCGGGAAAAACTCAAACGAGACATTAATATGCCCTTGAACCTCAGCCAGGCTCTGATTCAAAGCATCTCGCTGGTTGGCGTGAAAGAAACTCATACCTTACCTCATCACTCTTATCGCTGTTCTGTTATTTTTTACATCTATACGTTTAGACGTCCAGATGTAAAAATGAAGGAAAAGACTCGCCTCGTCAACTGAAAAATTGTTGTGTGGCAGGAATAATTATCAGCCAACGTGAAAAAATTTCATGGATAAGTGATGATTTTTATACGCAGAAAGTGATGGAATACCACCTTCAGGCCAGCGGACCTGAATGGCGGTATGAAATAGCAAGGTTTAAAGCAGTTTTGCCAAGCGATTAATATCGGACTGAATAGCTCCGGCGGTAACATCCCGGCCAGCTCCTGGCCCACGAATTACCAAGGGATTATCCCGATACCAGCGGCTTTCAATAGCAAACACATTGTCACAGGGCAGCAGAGAAGCTAACGGATGTTCCTGGCGTACCGCTTCCACCCCAACCCGAGCTTTACCGTTGGCATCAAAACGGGCTACGTAGCGCAATACCAACCCCATCTCCTGCGCGGCTTCCAGGCGTTGCAACATTTGCTCATTCAGTGCGTCGCCGTTTTCGAAGAAATAGTCAACAGAACCAGATTCACAACCAACCGGAACCAGTGATTCAACCCGCACCTGTTCAGGCTCGATGTCATACCCGGCTTCACGCGCCAAAATAACCAATTTGCGCATGACATCCTGCCCCGAGAGGTCTACCCGTGGATCAGGCTCAGTTAGCCCCTGCTGCCAGGCCTGATCGACCAGATCGGTGAAAGGCACTGTGCCGTCAAATTGCAAAAACAACCAAGAGAGCGTTCCGGAAAAAATACCGCTGATCGCAAGGATCGAATCACCGCTGTCTCGCAAGTCTCGAACCGTATGGTTCACAGGCAAGCCTGCACCCACAGTTGCATTGTATAACCAGTGACGCCCCGTTTTCGCAAATGCATCGCGGATCAGGCGGAATTTATCGCTCGTACTGGCACCCGCAAGTTTATTTGCACTGATAACGTGGAAACCATGGCTGGCAAAATCCAGATACTGGTCAGCCAGTTGTTCACTGGCAGTGACATCCAGCACCACCAGGTCATCATACGGGTGTGCCCGCATCCACAAGAAAAGTGCTTCTTCATCCAGTTCTACGGCTTCATCGTTAAAGAAAGCCAGTGCCCGGCTGGCATCAAGCCCATCATAGCTCAACAAGCTACGGCGGCTGTCCACCACCCCAGCCAGAATAAATTCAAACCCTGTTCTGGCAGATAACGACTCCTGCTCCCGGGCAAATAACTCCAGCCAACGAGAACCAATATTGCCTTTGCCAAACAGTACCAAACCAATACGCTTCTCGGCGCGGAACAAAGACTGATGCAGCCCCTGAATCAGGTGTTCAGTTGGCCCACTACGAAGTACAGCAACCAGGCTGATACCTTCATCGGATTGCCAAATAAACTCTACCGGCTGGTCTTTTAGCTGCTGCCAGAAGCGGTGGCTGTGCAGAGGATTACGGCACACACCCGCACCCACCATCGCAACCAAAGCCAGACCTTCACGCAGCACCAATTCACCTTGTGGTGCAATATCCTGTAATTGCTGCCAGGCACTGTTCACCACTTCCGAGGTATAGCACATCTGCAACAGATGGCGGTCAGGATGCACACCAATAGCAAGAGGGCGAAGTTGAGCGCGTTTGAGCACCGTATCCACCTCTTTTTGTGCCTGGCGGAAATCTTGTTCTGGTGCCAACTGCAGCTCAATCAAACACACGTCGTCATGACTGGTCACAATACGTGCCCCAGTCCCCGAGGCTAATACGCGTTCAATACGCGTTGAGCCTTGCTCTGGGTTATAACTACAACGTAACTGCAGGTCGATATCACTGCCGGATACAGGCTGAAGTGTACGGGTATGCAGCACTGGTGCGGCAAGGCGGGCCAGTTCACTGGCTTCATCCAGGCGCAATAACGGTAGCAGGCAGGCGTCACTCACTTTACGCGGATCTGCGCTATAAACACCTGCCACATCACTCCAGATAGTTACGCGGGAAACCCCAGCCAACGCACCAATCTGCGTTGCAGAATAGTCAGAGCCATTGCGGCCCAACAACACAGTTTCGCCTGCGTTGTTGCGGCAAATAAAGCCAGTTACCACAATACGCTTGCCAGGATGCTGGACCAGAAGTTGTTGTAACAACGGATAAGACAGGCCTTCATTCACCTGAGGCTGTGCAGCACGTTCTGCCCGCATAAAATCGCGGGCGTCCAGCCAGGCGGCTTCCATCCCTTGCAGCCTGAGGACTTCAGACATCAACCGGGCTGACCATACTTCACCATGCCCGACTACCTCAGCATAAATTGCATCGGTGATTGTGCTGTCCAGCAATACCGCCAGGCGCTCCAGGTCATGAATAAAATCGGCAATCAGCCCATCAGCAATCTCAGCAGGCAATAACCCACTAATCAGTTCGGTCTGATAGCGGCGCAGCGCTTGTTGTACCTGGTGAGCAGAGAGCCGATCAGTCTGGCTCAGTTTCAACCAGCTAATCAGTTGGTTGGTTGTGCTGCCAGCTGCAGACACCACCACGAGATCGCCAGGGCAGGAATACTCTTCCAAAATTGTGGCCACCCGCAGGTAGCACTTAACATTGGCAAGACTGCTCCCGCCAAACTTATGTAACTGGCGGCCTGCGCCCCCTGCTGGTGCAGTAACACTCATACTTACCCCTCAGATGCAGCCCGGAATCCATTTTCCAGGTCAGCAATTAGATCGTCACCATCTTCTATTCCGGTTGAGATACGTAGCAACGTCTCAGAAATACCGGCAGCCGCACGCGCTTCTGCTGACATTCCGGCGTGGGTCATCGTCGCGGCATGGGAAATTAAGCTTTCAACCCCACCTAAAGATTCCGCCAGTGTAAAGAGAGAGAGCCCTTTGAGGAAGCGGCGTAATGTTTGTTCGTCACCATCCAGTTCAAAACTGAGCATCGCCCCAAACCCTTTTTGCTGGCGTACTGCAATATCATGCCCTGGATTTTCAGGAAGTGATGGGTGGTAAAGGCGCTTAACCAGGGGCTGTTTTTTCAGATAGTCCACAATGGCAAGTGCATTGCGTTGGGCAAGTTCAACCCGCGGAGCCAGAGTTCGAATCCCACGTAGCAGCAGGTAGCTGTCAAAAGCGCTTCCCGTTACCCCAATATTGTTTGCCCACCAGGCAAGCTCTGTCGCCATATCGGCATCTTTGGCAATCACTGCGCCCGCCACAACATCGGAATGCCCGTTGAGATATTTGGTGCAGGAATGAACCACCAGGTCCGCGCCCAAAGCCAGTGGGTTTTGCAGTGCCGGGCTCAGGAACGTGTTATCAACAACAGTGATTGCACCAGCAGCTTTTGCCGCCTGGCAAATTTTCGCGATATCCACGACACGCAATAAAGGGTTGCTCGGGCTTTCTATCAGCACCAGTTTGGGTTTCTGTGCCAGAGCCGATTCCAGTGCCGAATCATCATTCTGGTCAACAAACTGTACACGGTAGCAACCGCGTTTCGCCATGCTGTCAAATAACCGGTAGCTGCCGCCATAACAATCGTGAGGCGCAACTAACAAATCACCGGGATTCAGGAAAATAGCCGTCAGCAAATGAATGGCCGACATGCCAGTATTCGTCATCACTGCACCCGCACCGCCTTCCAGTTCAGCCAGCGTACGCTGGACAACATCACGCGTTGGGTTGCCACGGCGGGAATAGTCATGCTCGCGTGGTGAATTGAAATCAGTGAAGTTATAAGTTGTAGAGAGATGAATCGGCGGCACAACACAGCCGTATTGTTCATCATTGTTTAATCCGCTACGTACAGCAATTGTGGCTTGTTTGCGTGTCATGGTGAGTATCCCTGGCTGACACCTGAACCGGCAGGCGCGTAATACAGTAATCAGAAGACAGCCAACAGAGTAAACAGAGTTAACATAGACGTCAATACATCTGGACATCTAAACTTCTTTGCGTATAGATTGAGCAGAGCGCCAATAACCGTTAAACTTATACGCTTAAGATCCGCAACACAGCAACGCTGTCTAAAAATGTGCGAATCTGTGTACGGTAAAAATTTACTTTAATGGTCAGTTCCCGCAAAGGGTTTGGCCTTTTTTAATGACTGAGAGGACTAAAGGTATCTCATGGCTGAATGGAGCGGCGAATATATCAGCCCATACGCTGAGCACGGTAAGAAGAGTGAACAAGTAAAGAAAATTACGGTTTCCATTCCTCTGAAAGTGTTGAAGATCCTCACTGACGAACGTACTCGTCGCCAGGTAAATAACCTGCGCCACGCAACGAACAGTGAATTGCTGTGTGAAGCATTTCTCCACGCATTTACCGGGCAGCCGTTACCAAACGACGATGACCTGCGTAAAGAGCGAAGTGATGAAATTCCGGAACATGCAAAAGTGATTATGCGTGAGCTGGGCATAGATCCGGATACATGGGAATATTAATCCGGTGCAGCGTTATCAGTAGATAACAGATGCAAAAAAGGCGCCGAAAGGCGCCTTTTTTGTGGCAAGCAGAATCTTACTTGCTGCCCGGAATGCTGAAACGTTTGTTGAAACGTTCAACACGACCACCGGTATCAACAACACGTTGTTTACCAGTGAAGAACGGGTGGCATTTACCACATACGTCCAGGCTCAGGTCGTGACCCACGGTAGAATGGGTTTTGATAACATTACCGCAAGAACAAGTTGCAGTAATTTCTACATAATTCGGGTGAATATCTTTTTTCATGGAAAACCTCAGGTCTAAGGCCGCGTCGCTCTTCCAGCCCTAACGCCAGACACCACGCGAAGTTGATAATAATGGTTTTGAGTGCGAAATTGCACATCAAAGGCGGCGAATCATACAGAAATTAACCAGCGTATGCAAACTGATCCGCACACAATCGCAGTCACAGTGTACACTAGACTGCCTTTTTTTGCTTTGGAAGCGCTGATGCCCGTTGCCCACGTTGCTTTGCCCGTTCCGTTGAACCGCACTTTTGACTATGCCGTACCCGAAAATATGGTGCTGGCTGCAGGTTGCCGCGTCACCGTGCCTTTCGGAACGCAGAAACGTACAGGTATTGTGGTCAGCGTTGATGACAACAGCGAACTTCCTCTGGCAGACCTGAAAACCGTGCTGGAAGCACTGGATAGCACACCGCTTTACTCAGCATCTTTATGGCGTTTACTCCAGTGGGCCGCTAACTACTATCACCACCCGATTGGTGAAGTGCTGTTTCATGCCCTGCCCATTCCGTTACGTCAGGGTAAACCCGCGTTGCTGTCACCTCAAAGTTACTGGTTTGCGACCGAGCAAGGTATGGCAACTGACCTGAATGGGTTAAAACGTGCGCCAAAGCAACAGCAAGCGCTGGCGGCTCTTCGCCAGGGCCCGGTGCTGCGCCAGCAGGCTACTGAACTCGACCTGAACGATTCAGCCCTCCAGTCATTGCGCCGTAAAGGTCTGTGTGATATTCGCCAGGAAGAGCCTGAGAGTTCTCCCTGGCAAAATACATTCACGCTTGCTCAGGAGCGCCTGCGGTTGAATACTGAGCAGGCGATGGCTGTTGGTGCGATTCACAGTGAGGATGACCATTTTACCGCCTGGTTGCTGGCGGGTATTACTGGATCAGGGAAAACGGAAGTCTACCTGAGTGTGCTGGAAAATGTGTTGGCACGAGGTAAGCAAGCGCTGGTACTGGTACCGGAAATAGGGCTAACACCACAGACTATCGCACGCTTTCGTGAACGCTTTAATGCACCAGTGGATGTTCTACATTCAGGGCTGAATGACAGTGAACGATTAGCCACCTGGATCAAAGCCAGCCGGGGCGACTCAGCTATTGTGATTGGTACACGCTCCGCATTGTTTACCCCGTTTCGCAACCTGGGCGTTATTGTCATCGATGAAGAACACGACAGCTCTTATAAGCAACAGGAAGGTTGGCGCTACCATGCACGCGACCTTGCAGTATGGCGTGCTCACAGTGAAGATATTCCCATTGTTCTTGGGTCTGCCACGCCTTCGCTGGAAACGTTGTACAACGTTCAACAACGCAAATATCGCCAACTGAAGCTTACCCGGCGAGCTGGCAATGCGCGGCCCGCAACGCAGCATGTTCTGGACTTGAAAGGGCAGTCGCTTCAGGCTGGGTTATCTCCTGCGCTAATTAACCGTATGCGTCAGCATCTGGACGCAGATAATCAAGTGATTTTATTCCTGAACCGCCGTGGGTATGCACCCGCGTTACTGTGCCACGATTGTGGCTGGATTGCCGAGTGCCAGAGATGTGATCACTACTACACAGTTCATCAACGTCAACGACACTTGCGCTGCCACCATTGCGACAGCCAACGGCCCATTCCCCATCAATGCCCGTCATGTGGTTCAACCCACCTGGTACCCGTCGGCACGGGCACAGAACAACTGGAAGAAAGCCTTGCTCCTTTTTTTCCTTCAGTGCCCATTTCCCGTATTGACCGCGATACCACCAGCCGTAAAGGTGCGCTGGAGAAACACCTTGAAGCGGTTCATCGGGGAGGGAAAAGAATCCTGATTGGTACACAAATGCTGGCTAAAGGGCATCATTTTCCCGATGTCACCCTGGTCGCATTATTGGATGTCGATGGCGCGTTATTCTCTGCTGATTTCCGTGCCGCAGAACGCTTCGCACAGCTATACACTCAGGTATCCGGGCGCGCCGGGCGAGCGGGGAAACAGGGCGAAGTTATTTTACAAACTCACCATCCCGATCACCCTTTACTGCAAATTTTGCTCGCAAAAGGCTATGACGCTTTTGCCAGCCAGGCATTGGCTGAACGGCAAAAAGTCATGCTGCCTCCATGGAGTAGCCACGTGCTTATTCGCGCAGAAGATCACGACAACCAACAAGCCGCTGTCTTTTTGCAACAGTTGCGGAATCTGATTCAGGCAAGCCCGGCCGCAGACCAACAGCTTTGGTTGCTCGGCCCGGTTCCTGCCCTGCAACCCAAACGTGGTGGGCGATTCCGCTGGCAGCTATTGCTACAACACCCTTCTCGCACCCGCCTTCAGCAAGTATTAGCTACTGCATTGGTTCTGGTTAACACCCTGCCCGGAGCGAAAAAAGTTAAATGGATGCTGGATGTAGACCCAATTGAAGGCTAATTAGCCAGAAGAATGCGAGGAAACTCGGAAAAACAATACAGATCACACTTCGGATGAAAGAGTTGTAACAACTTGCTGCGATTATCTGATAAAAATGTGAACAGCATCAGACAAAAGGCATCATTTGCGGTTTCGGACGAGGAGAGCACGTTGAAGGCGAACAAAAAGGTCGTGGCGCCCACGATGAAAGATGTGGCAGAAAAGGCAGAAGTGTCCACAGCAACAGTCTCTCGCGCATTAATGAACCCGGAGAAAGTTTCGCAGGCAACACGCCACCGGGTTGAGCAGGCCGCTGTTGAGCTGGGTTATCTGCCACATACTCTGAACCGCAATGCCAAACGCAACGACTCTTGCACCCTTCTGGTCATCGTTCCCGATATTTGCGACCCCTTTTTCAGTGAAATTCTGCGCGGTATTGAAACCACAGCAGCCAAACATGGCTATCTGGTGTTGATTGGTGACTGTGCTCACCAAAACCAGCAAGAAAAGAACTTTATTGATCTCATCATCAGTAAACAAATCGACGGCATGCTACTTCTTGGCTCTCAACTTCCTTTTGATGCCAGCCGCGAAGAACAACGCAACCTGCCGCCAATGGTGATGGCGAACGAATTCGCTCCAGAGCTTGAATTACCAACGGTGCATATCGATAACCTGACCGCGGCCTTTAATGCCGTCGCATGGTTACTGCAGCAAGGCCATACGCATATTGCCTGTATTGCAGGCCCCGAAGAAATGCCGCTCTCGCACTATCGCTTACAAGGTTATATTCAGGCCTTGAGGCGCAATGGCATTACTGTAGACTCAAACTATATTGTGCGCGGCGATTTTAGCTACGAAGCGGGCGCAAATGCCCTGCAACAATTACATCGTTTGCCTGTACCGCCTACGGCCGTGTTTTGCCACAGCGATGTTATGGCGTTAGGTGCGCTGTCATGGGCAAAACGCCACGGTCTGCGGGTACCACAAGACCTTTCGATTATGGGGTTCGATGATATTGCATTGTCTCGCTTTTGCGACCCGCCGCTCACCACCATGGCCCAGCCTCGCTTCAAAATTGGCGAGGAAGCCATGTTGCTACTTTTGGAACAACTGAATGGGAATACCATCAGCCCCGGCTCCCGTTTGCTTGATTGCGACCTGGTTATCCGGGAATCGGCTGGCCCAGTAAAAAAAGGGATTTAACGCTTTCGGAATCCTTAATCTGGTCAAACACCCGCCCCTTAAGTAACATGGCGGGCTGATAAATACGATATTCACAGCGAAACGATAGTGGCACAACGAGATTACGTACGTCGTGGGCAATCGACACCAGCACGGCGGAAAAAAGGGAATTCCCGCAAAAAACAGACTCAGGGGTCTGCGCTCTCTCCAGTGATGGTTGCCGTTGCGGCCGCTGTTCTGGTGGCTTTTGTTGGCGGGCTTTACTTTATTACCCATCATAAAAAAGAAGAAAGTGAGGCTCGAAGCGGGCAAAGCATTCCTGGCAATGGTCTGCCGCCAAAGCCTGAAGAGCGGTGGCGCTACATTAAAGAGTTGGAAAATCGCCAGCCCGGCATTCGCACGCCCACAGAACCTTCTTCAGGTGGGGAAATCAAAAATGCCGATCAGCTAACCAATGAACAACGCCAGTTACTGGAACAAATGCAGGCAGATATGCGCCAGCAACCCACACCGCTGAGCGAAGTTCCCTGGAATGAGCAAACGCCAGAGCAACGCCAGCAAACATTGCAACGCCAACGCCAGGCAGCAGCGCAACAGCAGTCTCAGCCTTCGGGTACATCATCACGCTCATCGAATACGCAGTCTCAACAGCAAGCAACGCGTAATACGCAAACTTACACACACTCTTCCCCTGTTCGTGCGCCCACATCAGCTTCACCTTATGAAGACCTGATGCAAACACCTGCGCATACATCCCAACGGGAACAGACGCGGAGTACCACTGCGAGCCGTGCCGAACAGCCTGCACCTGTCACACAAGTACAGGAACCGGCCAAAACTGCCGAGAAAAAAGATGAACGGCGCTGGATTATCCAATGTGGCTCATTCCGCGGGGCAGATCAGGCTGAAACTGTACGTGCGCAGTTAGCATTTGAGGGTTTTTCTTCACATATTACCGTGAATAATGGCTGGAACCGGGTGGTCATTGGCCCGTTAAAAGGGAAAGAGAATGCCGACTCAACGATCAGCCGGTTGAAGGTTTCAGGTCACGCAAACTGTATCCGTATCGCATCAGGGGGTTGAAACCCCCAATTTTCCCCCCATCTATAATTTCATTCTCTTCCGGGCGCGATTTTGGTGAGCTGTAGTACAGGCAGCAAATAGCACAGACAAATCATGCCCGGAGTACCCTCATTCAGCTATCCACAAGGGGTCTGCTCGTGACAACAATAGTAAGTGTACGCCGCAACGGCCATGTAGTAATCGGTGGCGATGGCCAGGCCACGTTGGGCAATACCGTAATGAAAGGTAACGTCAAAAAAGTGCGTCGCCTCTACAATGATAAAGTCATTGCCGGTTTTGCAGGCGGAACAGCAGATGCGTTTACCTTGTTTGAACTGTTCGAACGTAAACTGGAAATGCACCAGGGGCACCTGGTTAAAGCCGCAGTTGAGCTGGCTAAAGACTGGCGTACTGACCGCATGTTGCGCCGGCTGGAAGCATTGCTGGCTGTCGCCGATGAAAATGCATCACTTATCATTAGTGGTAATGGCGACGTTATCCAGCCCGAAAATGACCTGATTGCGATTGGCTCTGGTGGCCCTTATGCTCAGGCAGCTGCTCGTGCATTACTGGAAAACACCGAGTTAGGTGCACGCGATATTGTCGAAAAAGCGTTGGGTATTGCAGGTGATATCTGTATTTATACCAACAGTTTCCAGACCATCGAAGAATTACCGTCAAAAGTTTAAGGACTGCCCATGTCTGAAATGACCCCACGCGAAATTGTCAGTGAACTCGACAAACACATTATTGGCCAGGACGCAGCGAAGCGTTCTGTCGCTATTGCGCTGCGTAATCGCTGGCGCCGTATGCAGCTTGATGAAGAGCTGCGCCATGAAGTAACACCCAAAAATATCCTGATGATCGGGCCAACTGGTGTTGGTAAAACTGAAATAGCCCGTCGCCTGGCGAAGCTGGCTAATGCACCGTTCATCAAAGTAGAAGCAACCAAATTCACCGAAGTGGGTTATGTGGGTAAAGAAGTGGATTCTATTATTCGCGACTTAACCGATTCTGCCATTAAAATGGTGCGCATGCAGTCCATTGAAAAAAACCGTTATCGCGCAGAAGAAATGGCCGAAGAACGGATTCTGGATGCACTGATCCCACCAGCCAAAAATAACTGGGGCCAGTCAGAGTCTGCCCAGGAACCCTCTGCTGCACGTCAGGCATTTCGCAAAAAACTGCGTGAAGGCCAGTTGGACGATAAAGAAATCGAAATCAACCTCGCGGCTGCACCAATGGGTGTGGAAATCATGGCACCGCCAGGTATGGAAGAAATGACCAGCCAGCTTCAGTCTATGTTCCAGAACCTGGGTGGGCAGAAACAAAAGCCGCGTAAGCTGAAAATCAAAGACGCGATGAAGCTTTTGGTGGAAGAAGAAGCTGCAAAACTGGTTAACCCGGAAGAGCTGAAGCAAGATGCAATTGATGCAGTAGAACAACATGGCATCGTGTTTATCGATGAGATCGATAAAATTTGTAAGCGTGGTAATGCTTCTGGTCCGGATGTCTCTCGTGAAGGCGTACAACGCGATTTGCTGCCTCTGGTTGAAGGCTGTACGGTATCCACGAAACATGGGATGGTGAAAACAGACCATATCCTGTTTATTGCTTCTGGTGCATTCCAGGTTGCCAGCCCATCAGATCTTATCCCTGAACTACAAGGCCGTTTGCCTATCCGCGTAGAACTACAGGCGCTGACCACTGAGGATTTTGAACGGATCCTGACCGAACCGAACGCCTCTGTCACTGTGCAGTACAAAGCACTGATGGCAACTGAAGGGGTTAATATCACCTTCACTGACGACGGCATTCGCCGTATTGCTCAGGCTGCATGGCAGGTCAATGAAACTACCGAAAACATTGGTGCCCGTCGTTTACACACCGTACTGGAACGTCTGATGGAAGATATTTCGTTTGATGCCAGTGAAATTGGCGGTGAGACAATTACTATTGATGCCGCCTATGTCAGCAAACACCTTGATGAACTGGTGGCAGACGAAGACCTGAGCCGGTTTATTTTGTAATCGCCAGGCACCCGCGGGTATCACGACACCAATGGGTAACACAGTTTCAGGTTAGGCCATGTACCGTGTACAATTCGGTTCCGAGCCTAATCCTGTTCATTTCAATGGGGGCATCGCGCCCCCATTTTTATTGTTGGCGATAAAACATGACTGATGCCCAACCTGTGAGTGTTGCCCGCGCGTGGTTTGAAAGCCTGCGCCCTCGTACACTACCCCTGGCGTTTATTTCTATTGTTGTTGGTAGCGTTTTGGCCTGGTGGCAACACACTTTTAACCCGCTTATTGCCGCACTGGCTTTGTTAACAGCAGGGCTATTACAAATTCTTTCAAATTTGGCCAATGATTATGGTGATGCACTCAAAGGGAGTGATAAACCAGACCGTATTGGGCCGTTGAGGGGGATGCAAAAAGGCCTGATCAGTGTGTCACAAATGAAAGTCGCCCTGATTATTACCGTTACACTAACCTGCCTGTCTGGCCTGGCACTGGTGCTGGTCGCCTGCCATACCCTGTCTGATTTGTTTGGTTTTCTCTTGTTGGGTGTACTGGCTATTATCGCAGCGATTACGTATACCGTTGGCAATAAACCTTATGGCTATATGGGGCTGGGTGATATCTCAGTACTGATTTTCTTTGGCTGGCTCAGTGTGGTAGGTGCCTGGTATTTGCAAACTCATCAACTGGCGGTCTCTATCTTTGTTCCCGCTACTGCAACCGGGCTGTTAGCAACAGCGGTTCTGAATATCAATAACCTGCGCGATTTAGACAGCGACAGGGAAAATGGTAAAAACACGTTTGCTGTGCGCCTTGGGCCGCATAACGCCCGTCGTTACCACGTCATATTGCTGGCTGGCGCACTGTTATGTTTTGCCCTGTTCAACTTACTCTGGCTGAAGCAGATATGGGGATGGTTGTTTGTTCTTTCTGCTCCGCTACTGGTGCGCCAGTGCTGTTATATCCTGCGCGAAACCAACCCGGTAGCCATACGCCCGATGCTTGAGAAAACAGTGAAAGCCGCCTTACTGACTAATGTTTTGTTTATTGCGGGTATCATCATCAGCCAATGGGGCGGATAACTGATTCACATCAACGCATCCTGCGGTTTTTTTAATGGCAATATTCAGGCGGCCGAAAATTACGCATTACAGCAGGACACGGCCAGACATTAAGCGATATACTGAAAACTACCAGCAGCAACTAAGTGTTAATCCTATGAAATACGATACTTCAGAGTTGTGCGATATCTACCACGAGGATGTTAATGTCGTCGAACCGTTGTTTTCTAACTTCGGTGGGCGCAGCTCATTTGGTGGTCAGGTAATCACAGTTAAATGTTTCGAGGACAACGGGTTGCTGTATGAGCTTCTCGAAGAAAATGGCCGTGGGCGCATTTTGGTCGTCGATGGTGGTGGCTCGGTACGACGTGCACTGCTTGATGCTGACCTGGCTCGCCTGGCTATGCAAAATGAATGGGAAGGCATTGTTATCTATGGCGCAGTGCGCCAGGTGGATGACCTGGAAGAAATGGATATTGGCATCCAGGCTATCGCTGCCATTCCTGTAGGTGCGGCAGGGGAAGGTATAGGCGAGAGTGACATCCGGGTCAATTTTGGTGGTGTGACGTTTTTTTCAGGCGACCATTTATACGCAGACAACACAGGCATTATTCTTTCTGAAGAACCCTTGGATATCGAATAAACGCGCTATTGGGCGCAGATGTTGCTGCGCCCAAAGGCCTCGCCTGGAAAGATTAAACCTCTTCCATTTTTCCCAGCAGTGCCTGTAAACGCTCTTGCCAGACGCCCTGCTGTTCTTTCAGCTGGTTATTTTCCTGCTCCAGCGCTCCGCGATTTTCCTGTGCAAGTTGTACTTCCTGCGCCAGGTTGTTGTTCTTCTCTTTCAGCTCTTCGATTTCCATCTGCAACAGCGTGATGGTATCAATAGCCTGTTGTACTTTGGCTTCCAGTTTTTCAAACACTTCAAATGACATTGTCATACCTCTCCTGAATTACAAAGGCGCTGATGGATGACTATCCTGTCCCGCTTCGGCGACGCCTTAATGATATACGTTACATCACGCAAGACTTCGATTGTAAGAAGCCTGACAGCCCCTGTCCAGCGAGATACCGGGCTGTTTGCGGATTGCAACACTTTTCAGCATTTGCTGAACCTCACACGCACCCATTCAGCCAAATTGTTAATATATCCGTTAAAAAATTGAGGTATTTCTTATCGCGCCCATTACTCAGCTGACCCGACATTTTGGCCTCGGTAGCGCGAAAACGCTCATTTTCTTGACGACGCACACAAAAATAACTTTCGATATTTCTCGTTTTTGCTCGTTAACGATAAATTAACAGTATGTCTACACGACATGGCGGGTTATTGGCTTACCCGTACAAACAATAATCATTAATTTACCTTTAGGACCCGATTATGAGTCAAACTTCAACCTTAAAAGGTCAGTGCATCGCCGAATTTATTGGTACCGGGTTGTTGATTTTCTTCGGTGTTGGCTGTGTTGCCGCTTTAGTTGTCGCAGGCGCAACATTTGGCCAGTGGGAAATCAGTATCATCTGGGGTTTGGGAGTGGCTATGGCCATCTATCTGACCGCAGGCGTATCCGGCGCGCACCTCAACCCGGCAGTCACTCTCGCATTGTGGCTGTTTGCGAACTTCGAAGGGCGAAAAGTTGTGCCCTTTATCTGCTCACAGTTTCTCGGTGCCTTCTGCGCTGCAGCACTGGTTTACGGGCTTTATTACAACCTGTTTATTGATTACGAACTTACTCACCATATTGTTCGGGGAACACCAGAAAGCCTGCAACTGGCAGGTATTTTCTCTACTTACCCAAATCCCCATATCAACTTCTACCAGGCTTTTGCTGTTGAGATGGTAATTACCGCCATTCTTATGGGCGTGATTATGGCACTAACCGATGATGGTAATGGGATCCCGCGTGGCCCGCTCGCGCCACTGTTAATTGGCCTGCTGATTGCCGTTATTGGTGCTTCCATGGGGCCATTAACTGGCTTTGCGATGAACCCAGCTCGCGATCTGGGCCCGAAAACATTCGCCTGGCTGGCAGGCTGGGGAGAAATCGCTTTCACTGGCGGGCGTAACATTCCTTACTTCCTTGTTCCTACTTTCGGCCCTGTTACTGGTGCCATTCTGGGTGCATTTGGCTACCAGAAGTTAATCGCCCACCATTTACCTGGCAATAAACCTGTTGTAGAAACATCAAATTCATCATCGCCTGCGGTGGCACAACAAAAAGCCTCGCTGTAATTCGACTTAAGGACGCACATATATGACTACAGAGAAAAAATACATCGTCGCACTGGACCAGGGCACCACCAGTTCCCGGGCCGTGGTACTGGATCACGATGCTAACATCGTCAGTGTCTCCCAACGCGAATTTCAGCAAATCTACCCCAAACCGGGTTGGGTTGAACACGATCCTATGGAGATCTGGGCATCACAAAGCTCCACGTTGGTGGAAGTGCTTGCCAAAGCAGACATTCGTTCAGACCAGGTAGCAGGCATTGGGATTACCAACCAGCGTGAAACAGCTATTGTCTGGGAACGCGAAACCGGTAAACCTATTTACAACGCCATTGTCTGGCAATGCCGCCGCACCGCTGAGATTTGCGAACAACTTAAGCGCGATGGTATGGAAGAATACGTACGCCACACTACAGGTCTGGTCATCGATCCTTATTTCTCTGGCACCAAAGTGAAGTGGATTCTCGACCATGTTGAAGGTTCGCGGGAACGTGCACGCCGTGGGGAGTTGTTATTCGGTACTGTCGATACCTGGCTTATCTGGAAAATGACTCAGGGCCGGGTGCATGTCACCGATTATACCAACGCCTCCCGTACCATGCTGTTCAACATCCACAAGCTGGAATGGGATGACCGTATGCTGGAAGCGCTGGATATACCACGAGAAATGTTGCCACAAGTACGTAAATCATCTGAAGTGTACGGTAAAACCAACATTGGTGGGAAAGGTGGGACACGTATTCCTATTGCCGGGATTGCCGGTGACCAGCAAGCTGCACTGTTTGGGCAGTTGTGTGTAAAAGAAGGGATGGCAAAAAATACCTACGGCACTGGCTGTTTTATGCTGATGAACACGGGCACGCAGGCTGTAACATCCAGCCATGGGTTGCTGACCACTATAGCCTGCGGCCCAACAGGTGAAGTGAATTACGCATTAGAGGGCGCAGTATTTATGGGCGGGGCGTCCATTCAGTGGTTGAGAGATGAAATGAAACTCATCAGTGATGCCACAGACTCTGAATACTTTGCCACTAAAGTCAAAGACACCAATGGTGTCTATGTCGTACCGGCATTTACCGGGCTGGGGGCGCCATACTGGGACCCTTATGCACGTGGTGCTATTTTCGGTTTGACTCGCGGTGTCAATGCCAACCACATTATTCGTGCCACACTGGAATCCATCGCGTACCAAACACGCGACGTACTGGAAGCCATGCAAGCCGATGCCGGTGTAAGGCTCCACGCTCTGCGAGTCGATGGCGGTGCGGTTGCTAACAACTTCTTGATGCAATTTCAGTCGGATATTCTGGGGACACTGGTTGAACGCCCAGAGGTCCGGGAAGTCACCGCTCTGGGTTCCGCATACCTGGCGGGCCTGGCGGTGGGTTACTGGCAAAATCTGGACGAGCTGAAAGAAAAAGCGGTTATTGAGAAAGAGTTCCGTCCAGGAATTGAAACTACCGAACGGAATTACCGCTATGCAGGCTGGAAAAAAGCGGTTAAACGCGCACTCGCCTGGGAAGAGCATGAAGAGATGTAACTAACGGAAAAGCCACATGAAAATGTGGCTTTTTTATAAAGCAATCCCCATACAAAATAAAGGGATTTACCCCCTGTTTCCCCACTGTGCTACACTCCGTCGCAATTCTTCCGTTGTGGATTTGCTATGAAACGAGAACTTGCTATCGAATTTTCCCGTGTGACTGAAGCTGCTGCACTTGCAGGTTACAAGTGGCTGGGCCGGGGAGATAAAAATGCCGCAGATGGTGCAGCAGTGAATGCCATGCGCATCATGCTCAACCAGGTCGATATTGACGGGCAAATTGTTATTGGCGAAGGGGAAATTGATGAAGCCCCTATGCTGTATATCGGTGAAAAAGTGGGAACCGGTAAAGGTGATGCGGTTGATATTGCCGTTGACCCTATCGAAGGAACCAGAATGACCGCAATGGGCCAGGCCAATGCACTGGCTGTGCTGGCTGTGGGCGATAAAGACTGTTTTTTGAATGCGCCCGACATGTATATGGAAAAACTGATAGTTGGCCCGGACGCCAAAGGTGCTATCGATCTCAACCTGTCACTCAGCGAAAACTTGCGCAATATCGCTTATGCAATGGCAAAACCGTTGAGCGAACTCACCGTAACAATTCTGGCAAAACCCCGTCATGAAAAAGCCATTGAGGAAATGCAAAAGCTGGGTGTGCGTGTTTTCGCCATTCCTGATGGTGATGTCGCCGCCTCTATCCTGACTTGCATGCCTGATAGCGAAGTGGATGTTCTGTACGGAGTGGGTGGTGCGCCAGAGGGTGTTGTGTCTGCCGCTGTTATTCGGGCTTTGGATGGTGATATGCAAGGTCGGTTAGTCGCTCGTCATCATGTAAAAGGTGATACGCCAGAAAATCGCTCACTGGGTGAAAAAGAGCTTCAGCGCTGCCAGGAAATGGGTATTGAAGCGGGGAAAGTTCTGGCACTCAGTGAGATGGCAAAAAGCGACAATGTGATTTTCTCGGCCACCGGCATTACTAAAGGTGATTTGCTCGAGGGTATTTCCCGCAAAGGGAATATGGCCACAACAGAAACCCTGCTAATTCGGGGTAAATCACGCACAATTCGCCGTATCCAGTCCATTCACTACCTGGACCGCAAAGACTCAGGCGTACAAGTGTATATTGTGTAACCGTTTGTCTTCTTGAGCTTTCCAGCCCTTTTGGGCTGGAAATATTGCGTATACCTGGCGAAGATTAATTAAACATCATCACAGGAGTGCATTATGGCTGACTGGGTTACCGGCAACGTTATCCAAATCAATCACTGGACAGAAACACTGTTCAGCCTGACCTTAAAAGCCCCTGTTACGCCCTTCACTGCCGGGCAATTTGCCAAACTAAGCCTGGAAATTGATGGTGAACGCGTCCAGCGCGCTTATTCTTATGTCAACGCACCAGACAACCCAAATCTTGAATTTTATCTGGTGACGGTTCCTGACGGAAAACTAAGCCCACACCTGAGTGCACTGAAACCTGGTGACCCGGTACAAGTTACCGCATCCGCTGCAGGTTTTTTTGTGCTGGACGAGGTCCCAGATTGCCAAACATTATGGATGCTTGCTACGGGGACAGCTGTCGGACCTTATTTATCCATACTGCAACAAGGTGATGGTCTCGAGCGTTTCGAACATATCGTTCTGGTTCATGCCGTACGCCACGCAGCGGACTTAAGTTATCTACCATTAATGCTGTCACTTCAGCAACAACTGGGTGATAAGTTGCGTATTCAAACTGTAGTCAGCCGGGAAACTACTCCAGGAGCACTGACCGGGCGGATACCCGCATTGATAGAGAGCGGAGCATTAGAGGCAGCGACAGGGTTAACCCTATCTCCCGCAACCAGCCACGTGATGTTATGTGGTAACCCTGAGATGGTAAGAGATACACAGGCTTTGCTTAAAGAGAGCCGGGGAATGACAAAACATTTGCGCCGCCGCCCGGGGCATATGACGGCGGAGCATTATTGGTAATTAGCGGTATTTGACTTCCTGTGTTGCTTTACCGTATTTATTTTCACCCTGGGTGCCCAAGAATGCACCCAGGTCAAGCAACATCATCACCATAATCAATGTTGGAATAAAACGCCCTACAGCCCACACCCAAACGCCACCTAACATCCCCCAGTTACCTGCGAGCAACATCCAGGCAAGAATAATTAACAGTGCCCATGCACCTGACTTCCCACGGTCGTGCAACCGTTTCACCACAACAGCTGCAGTTGGCCAAAACAGGCAAACCAAGATAAATGCAGCCGTTTGCGTAGAGAGCATTTGATTACCGGCAAGCGTAAAAAGGAGTGACATAGACACTGCCCATGCGACAATCCAGACCCAGAAATCACGGCGGCCAATACGACCCCGAAAAGAAAACAACCAAAGCTGTATGGTCATAAACGTACCCTGTTTATCGTAATACAGATAGTTTACCCTGGGTGGCGCTGTTTTTGACAAGCGCGGCGGATCCCGTTTTAATCGTTTCACCAATCTCAGGGGAGTGAGAGTGAATGAAATACTTGTTAACCGCGCTGGCGGCGCTCACGTTAGTTACCTGTGCAGCCTATGGTAAAGCGGAACAAGGAGAACCCAGAGCACCTGTCGCTGCGTACCTGCTACCCGGCGCGCCAGCATTCGACATTTCTATTTCCGATTTCCGTGAACGCTTCAATCATGAGAACCCTTCATTACAACTCAATGAATTTCGCGCTATTGAGGTCAACGATCCGAAAGTGTTATTACTGCGTGCCGCAACAAAAATTAATGAGAATCTCTATGCATCGGCAGCACTTGAGCGGGCAACACTCAAAATCAAAAGCATCCAGATAACATGGTTACCGATTCAAGGGCCGGAACAGGCAAACGCACGGGCAAAAGCGATGGCCTGGATGAAAGCGCTAATTAATTATTTCAACCCCAACTATTCATCACAACAAAGTGCGGATCTATTCACAAAACTGCTGGCTGCAGGGAAAAACAAAAGCTATTACGCACAAACAGAGGGAGCATTACGCTATGTTGTGGCAGATGACGGGGAAAAAGGGCTAACTTTCGCTGTTGAACCGGTTAAGCTGGTGCTATCTGAAACGCTTGAAAACAGCAATCAATGATAAAAAGCAAAGCCTTTCGAGCTGTGAATCTCTATACTGTGTTACAGACCCGCTGCCAGTCACGGCAGCATTATTTTTACTTCTTACCACCTGGAGAATAAGATGCGACATCCATTAGTGATGGGTAACTGGAAACTCAATGGCAACACTCATATGGTTCACGAACTGGTGACTAACCTGCGTAAGGAATTATCCAGTGTTGTGGGTTGTGGTGTTGCGATTGCCCCTCCAATGATGTACCTCGATCTGGCAAAACAGACTGCGGCTGGCAGCCACATTCACTTGGGCGCGCAAAACGTTGACCTGAACCTGTCTGGTGCATTCACGGGCGAAACTTCCGCTGCAATGCTGAAAGATGTAGGTGCAAAATATATCATTATTGGTCACTCTGAGCGCCGCACCTACCATGCTGAATCCGATGAGCTCATCGCTAAAAAATTCGCTGTACTGAAAGAACAAGGCCTGATCCCGGTTCTGTGTATCGGTGAAACCGAAGCAGAAAACGAAGCCGGTAAAACAGAAGAAGTTTGTGCACGCCAGATTGATGCCGTACTGAACACTCTGGGCGCACAAGCGTTTGAAGGTGCAGTTATCGCTTACGAACCAGTATGGGCGATTGGTACTGGCAAGTCTGCCACCCCAGCACAAGCACAGGCTGTTCACAAATTCATTCGTGACCACATCGCAAAAGCTGATGCCGCTATCGCTGAACAAGTTATCATCCAGTACGGTGGCTCTGTGAACGCGGGCAACGCAGCTGAACTGTTTGGTCAGCCGGATATCGACGGTGCGTTGGTTGGCGGTGCTTCCCTGAAAGCAGATGCCTTCGCCACTATCGTTAAAGCCGCAGCAGAAGCGAAAAATGCCTGATAAGCATTAACCGCTCTGCGGTCAGCAAGCCCTGTAGCAGATACACTTACGTTGTGTTGCTTCAGGGCTTTTGTGTTTATGGCGTTGTTAAAATTGCACAGGTATGGTCTTGTAAAACTTCTGCCGATGCCGGGTTGCCGTGCAACAAATCACGTTCTGTTGCAAGTGCCAACAATTTCCCACTCTTCAATGCTACCAGCGCCAGGCTGAAGTGCCCCATCTTTTTTTCTGCCCCACCAACCTGTTGTGCAAAGTTAATAAACAGACTTTGGTTTTGCAGTTCTTCCGGGGTTAATGTCCGTGCCAGCCACTCTTCACCAGCCAGGTTATCCGGGAAAGGTTGCCATTGTGCCCCAACGGCATACTGGAACTTATCAATGGTTTTACGAATATCATTTCGCAAGCAGGATATATGAATATGTAGCTGGTTTTGTGTTCTGCCTGAAGGCGAGTTGATAGCCAGCGAAATAGCAGTGTCAGGTATGGGAGCCCCGCGCTTTTCCGCCATTACACCGCGTTCATGCCAGGCATCCCAGAAGAAATTAGGTGTTGTAGGGGAAAGTAGTTCAGGGCTTTCAATACCCGTTATACGTTTAACTGGCATTAGCAAGAATTGCAGAGGGCCATTGAGATCCTTCAATAGCACATACCCTTGTTGCAGATTTACTTCCTTACAAGGTGCGGGATTGTGGCTCTTTAGCTCACCCGGCACACATTTTTCACTGACAATGCGCCACAGGGCCCCAGCCTTCCACTCTCTTTCATGCCAGTACCAACCCCCTGCCGCACCAGCTACAACTAACACTGCGAAAAATAACCCTAAATACTTTTTGCGATGACGGACCATCATGTGCTCCTGAACGTAAAAAGACGATGACCTGGCAGCCATCGTCCTGTTTTTTATCCCAAATCACAATGACAGTTTTGTTAACAATCAGCGCTGGCTGATTTGGTCAAAAATACCGCCACTGGCAAAATGAATTTTTTGTACCTGCGCCCAGCCACCAAATTTTTCATCTATGGTGAAGAGCTTCAATGCAGGGAACTGCGCACTGAATTGTTTGGCAACTTCCGGGTCACGCGGGCGGTAATAGTTACGTGCGACAATTTCCTGACCTTCATGAGAGTAAAGATGCTGCAAATATGCCTGAGCAATATCCCGGGTTCCTTTTTTATCCACTACTTTATCGACAACCGAAACAGTTGGTTCTGCCAGAATCGATTCACTCGGCGTCACTATTTCAAATTGCCCGTGCCCCAGCGTCTTCTCTGCCAGCAGTGCTTCGTTCTCCCAGGCAATTAGCACATCGCCAATTCCCCGCTCAACAAAGGTATTCGTTGCGCCACGCGCACCGGAATCAAGCACTTCTACATTATGATATAGCGCTTTAACAAATGCCTGAGCTTTCTCCTGAGAACCATTATTTTTATCCAGGGCATAACCCCAGGCAGCGAGATAATTCCAGCGGGCACCGCCAGAGCTTTTAGGGTTTGGGGTAATCACCGAGATGCCAGGTTTAACCAGATCATTCCAGTCATGAATGTTTTTCGGATTCCCCTTTCGTACCAGGAAAACAATGGTTGATGTATAAGGCGCTGAATTATCTGGTAACCTTTTTTTCCAGTCTTTAGCAATACGCCCACGTGCAGCAATCGCATCAATATCACCGGCAAGTGCCAGTGTCGCTACATCAGCATCAATCCCATTAATAATTGATGTGGCCTGCTTGCCTGAGCCGCCGTGAGACTGGCGAATAACCACATTGTCGCCCGTCTTCGCTTTCCACCAGGTGCTGAACGCTTTGTTATATTGCTCATAGAGTTCGCGCGTTGGGTCGTAAGACACGTTTAATAATTGGATGTCTTTAGCCATTACACTGGCAGAAGCCAGTAGCAAGACCACACCAGGAAGCCACTTTTTCATCACGGGTTCTCTTATCAGGTCGAATGGTGTCAGCCTGCCAGAAAATCTCCTGCGGATTAAAGAATTAAAAAAAATTGGCTATAACTATAAGGAATAATTGAAAGGAGAAAAAAGCCGGAGAAAGGTCTCCGGCTTGTAGCGGGCGGGCTGTCAGTACAATTTCTTCGCGCAGTTCAGCCAGTCGCCTTTGAATGGGCGTTTCATATTTTCAATGGCGTCGATAATATCGTGGTGCACCAATTTTTCATTCTGTGTACCCACGCAACGGCCACCGTATCCCTGCAACAACAGTTCAATGGCATAAGCCCCCATACGGGAAGCCAGAATACGGTCGTAAGGTACCGGAGAACCACCACGTTGAATATGCCCCAAGACAGTAGAACGTGTTTCTCGGCCTGTTTCAGTTTCAATGTATTTGGATAACTCATCCACATCGCAGATATGTTCAGTAATCGCTACAATTGCATGTTTTTTGCCCTTGGCAATACCGGCTTTAATTTCAGAAACAAGGTCTTCACGGTTAAATTCGACTTCCGGCAAAACGATAAATTCACACCCACCAGCAATAGCTGCAGCCAAAGTCAGATCACCGCAATAACGGCCCATCACTTCAACAATTGAAATACGTTGGTGAGAAGAAGAGGTATCGCGCAGACGGTCAATTGCTTCAACAACGGTACTCAGCGCCGTGAAGTAACCAATGGTGTAGTCGGTACCGGCAACATCGTTATCAATCGTGCCCGGCAGACCAATACATGGGAAGCCCATTTCAGTCAGGCGTTTTGCCCCCATGTAGGAACCATCCCCACCGATGACGACCAGTGCATCAATGCCACGTTTTTTCATGTTATCAATTGCGACACTGCGAACATGCTCTTCACGGAATTCAGGGAAGCGAGCAGAACCAAGGAATGTCCCACCACGGTTAATCATATCGGACACACTATAACGGTCCAGATTAATCATACGGTCTTCATACAACCCCAGATAGCCATCGTAAATCCCACAAACTTCCAGACCTTCTGTCAATGCGGCTCGCACAACTCCACGAATCGCTGCGTTCATGCCTGGTGCGTCACCACCGCTTGTCAAAACACCGATTTTTTTAATCATGACTACCTCTGAACTTTGAATGCAAAATGAATACTGTTGCCGGAACCGCCTACAGGTAAACTGGGGTTACAACGTTTACCGCAATAGTATATCAACCGGCTCTTGCTGAATTGATTCAGGTCAGACCAAATGATGGTTATTTATACTGAAAATGGCGACCTGGCTCACTTTTTTACACCTTTCCATCAACGCTCGAAATGTCCCTGTAATTCCAGTGGCACTACCGAACAAGGATCCTGATGAATAATGACATCTGCGCCAGGAAAATGGTCACGAATCGCCTGTTCCACTGCTTCAGCAATTCGATGTGATTCCACTAATGGCAAATCATCGTCCATTTCCAGATGCAATTGAATAAAACGAGTCGGCCCTGACTGCCTTGTCCGCAGATCATGGGTCCCTTTAACTTCAGGCCATTGACCAGCGATGCGAATAATTTCCTGATGGTCACTTTCCGGGAGGGCCCTGTCCAGCAATGACTGAACAGCTTCATACCCCATACGTAAGGCGTTATATAAAATATAAATGCCAATACCTAATGCGAAGAGCGAATCTGCACGGTGCCACCCATACCATGACAGGCCCAACGCAACCAGGATGGCTCCATTCATCATAACATCAGACTGATAATGAAGCATGTCTGCCCTGACTGCCTGGCTACCCGTTCTGCGGACCACCCAACGCTGAAAGGTCACCAAAATGATAGTACTTATTAATGCCAGTACAGTGACAACCACACCGACACCCGCATCACGCATGGGTTCTGGCTGCGCAATATGTTGAATTGCCGATAGAAATAAAAATAATGCGGAACCTGAAATAAACATGCTTTGTGCGAGGGCGGCCAGAGACTCGGCTTTACCGTGCCCAAAAGTATGTTCATCATCAGCTGGCTGAAGAGAGTAGCGAACTACCAGTAAATTCGTTAAGGATGCGGCAATATCGACTAGTGAATCCACTAACGATGCCAAAATACTCATTGATCCTGTTAACCACCAGGCAACTATCTTGATACACAACAGTATGCAAGCAGTTGTCGTTGCAGCTAAAGCCGCACCGCTAACAAGACGGCCATAATTTTGATTCATAACACCTCCAGGAAGCCTGGATGCCAGTATAATCAATCTGAGTGTTTTTAAAGGCAAAAAAAAGCCCCGCCTATTGGCGGGGTAAGACAGGGATGGTGTCTATGGCAAGGAAAACAGGGTTCATCACTGGTTACTACGGTTACTGCTATAAAACTCTTCAGAAGACACATTCTGTAACTCTGCAATTTCACGCAAAGCGTTCATTCGTTTGTCGTGCTTCTCATGTAAAACCGCTTTCTGTTCAGGCGTTAACAAGCTGTACATTTGGTGTCGTACCCTGGCCATCTCGACCTGGCGTTCCACCTGTTCTTGTGCCATCTTTTCTGCCTGAGCACGAACAGCGCTTTCATCAAACTGATTTTCCGTGACCAGCTTATGCATGGCCTCAATTTCATTCAGGTTTACAGGCGGTAAACTGTGTCTCGCCCTTTGCATTAAATCTCGCATCTGCTGTCGCTGTTGTTCGGTTAAACTAATACCATCGAACATGTGACTCTCAATATTAAAGCGTGATGCGCTATTCGTTTGCTGGTGCCAGTTATCGGCAAAAAATGTTTCATCGGCGTGGCTGATATAGCTGGTAAAAACGAGCACTGATGCCAGAGAAACCGCGATAACTTTGCACATTACATGCTCCTGAATCCTTATGCTCCGTGAGTCAACGCTATGCAGTCTACGATTAACGCTGCAAACATGCGTCAGGGGGTGTAAAACAACGTAAAGTCATGGATTAGCCGTGCTGGATGACGTAATTTCTGCCTCGGAGGTATTTAAACAATGAATAAGATACTGTTAGTTGACGATGACCGAGAGCTTACATCCCTGTTAAAGGAATTGCTCGACATGGAAGGTTTCAATGTATTGGTAGCTCATGATGGGGATCAGGCTCTCAGCCTCCTTGATGACAGCATCGATCTTTTGTTGCTTGATATCATGATGCCCAAGAAAAATGGCATTGATACACTTAAGGAACTCCGGCAAACCTACCAAACTCCAGTCATTATGCTGACAGCGCGCGGTAGCGAGCTGGACCGTGTTCTGGGGCTGGAGCTGGGGGCAGATGACTATTTGCCTAAACCGTTTAATGACCGGGAACTGGTCGCCCGTATTCGCGCTATTCTTCGCCGTTCTCACTGGAGTGAGCAGCAACAAACCAGTGACAACGGTACCCCAACGTTGGAAGTTGACTCTCTTAGCCTGAACCCAGGGCGTCAGGAAGCCAGTTTTGATGGGCAAACTCTGGAACTCACCGGAACAGAATTTACTCTGCTCTATTTATTGGCTCAACACCTGGGGCAGGTTGTCTCTCGTGAACATTTAAGCCAGGAAGTATTAGGTAAGCGGCTGACACCTTTCGATCGGGCAATTGACATGCACATCTCCAACTTGCGCCGCAAACTGCCGGAACGCAAAGATGGGCATCCTTGGTTCAAAACGTTGCGTGGCCGTGGGTATCTGATGGTGTCCGCTTCATGATAGGCAGCCTTACCGCCCGTATCTTTGCTATTTTCTGGCTTACGCTCGCTTTGGTGCTAATGCTGGTGTTGATGTTACCCAAACTTGACTCCAGGCAAATGACGGAACTACTCCAAAGTGAGCAACGCCAGGGCATGATGATTGAACAGCATGTTGAAGCGGAACTGGCTAATGACCCGCCGAACGATTTGATGTGGTGGCGGCGGCTTTTTCGTGCAATTGATAAATGGGCACCACCTGGCCAACGTTTATTGCTGGTTACCAGTGAAGGCCGGGTTATTGGCGCACAGCGCAATGAGATGCAAATTATCCGTAACTTTATCGGTCAATCGGATAACGCCGCACACCCTCAGAAGAAAAAATATGGTCGGGTTGAACTGGTCGGCCCTTTTGCCGTTCGTGACGGTGAAGATATGTATCAGCTTTACCTGATTCGACCGGCCAGTAGCTCTCAATCCGACTTTATTAATTTACTGTTCGACAGGCCATTATTACTGCTGATTGTCACAATGTTGGTCAGTTCACCACTATTGCTTTGGCTGGCATGGAGCCTGGCACGGCCAGCTCGCCGGCTAAAATTGGCAGCAGATGAAGTAGCTCATGGCGATCTTCGCCAACATCCAGAACTGGAGTCTGGCCCACAGGAGTTCCTGGCTGCTGGTTCAAGCTTCAACAAAATGGTCACCGCTCTGGAAAGAGTTATGACCTCACAGCAGAGGCTGCTTTCTGATATTTCCCATGAATTACGTACACCGTTAACTCGCCTTCAATTGGGCACTGCGCTATTGCGGCGTCGTGCAGGTGAAAGCAAGGAACTGGAACGTATTGAAATGGAAGCACAGCGCCTGGACAGCATGATTAACGACCTGCTAGTAATGTCGCGTAATCAGCAAAAAAATGCCCTGGTCAGTGAAACAATGAAGGCGAACCAAATCTGGAGTGAAGTGCTGGATAACGCGGCATTTGAAGCAGAACAGATGGGCAAATCACTGGAAGTCACCTATCCGCCGGGCCCATGGTTGCTTTATGGCAACCCCAATGCACTGGAAAGTGCGCTGGAAAATATTGTTCGCAATGCGCTACGTTATTCGCATACCCATATCGCCGTAAATTTCTCGGTTGATAACCAGGGGATTACTGTCACAGTGGATGACGATGGCCCAGGCGTCAGCCCTGAAGACAGGGAACATATTTTCAGACCATTTTATCGTACTGATGAAGCCCGGGACCGGGAATCTGGTGGTACCGGTTTGGGGCTTGCCATTGTCGATAGTGCAATTCAGCAGCACAGAGGCTGGGTAAAAGCTGATGACAGCCCATTAGGTGGGTTGCGGCTGGTGTTATGGTTGCCTCTCTATCATCGTAGTGCCTGAGGCCTTCGCAGGCCTCTCATTTCTCTGCAAAGGTAAATTTGCTATTCTTGCCCCCTAACCAGGGGGTTGTTGTATGTTGAACATTGTTTTGTTTGAACCAGAAATTCCACCCAATACCGGGAATATTATTCGTTTATGCGCCAATACAGGTTTCCGCCTGCATATCATTGAACCAATGGGGTTTACATGGGATGACAAACGCCTGCGCAGAGCCGGGCTGGACTACCATGAATTTGCGGCGGTGATACGCCATCACGACTACGCTGCTTTCCTGGAAAAAGAACAACCCGGACGGCTTTTTGCGCTTACCACGAAAGGTACCCCTGCACACAGTGCAGTGGCCTACCAACAAGGTGATTATTTGATGTTTGGCCCGGAAACACGCGGCTTACCAGCATCAATCCTGGATACTTTCCCTGCCGAACAGAAAATCCGTATTCCCATGGTTGCAGACAGCCGGAGTATGAACCTGTCTAATTCAGTTGCTGTAGTAGTTTATGAAGCGTGGCGCCAACTGGGTTACGATGGCGCAGCACCACGACGTTAAATACCATCACCATCTTCGAAACCATGATTAAGGGCATTGAAGAGCTGGTCCATATCCATTGATGGCTTCTCACTTCCGGGCTTACCGACTACACGAGCCGGTACCCCCGCTGCTGTGGTATGTGCGGCAACGGACTGTAACACAACGGAACCGGCTCCAATTTTAGCGCCCCGCCCCACTTCAATGTTACCGAGAATTTTCGCACCCGCGCCAATCATAACGCCTTCACGAATCTTAGGATGGCGATCACCGCTGGTTTTACCTGTCCCACCCAGAGTCACCGACTGGAGGATAGATACATCATCTTCTACCACTGCCGTTTCACCGATCACGATACCGGTTGCATGATCCAGCATGATCCCGCGGCCTATACGGGCGGCAGGGTGAATATCTACCTGAAAGGTCACTGAAACCTGATTTTGCAGAAAAATCGCCAGTGCCTGGCGCCCCTGCCCCCACAGCCAGTGCCCAATACGATAAGCCTGTAATGCGTGAAAACCCTTCAGGTATAACAATGGTGTTGAATATTTATCTACCGCCGGATCACGTGTTCGCACGGCCTGAATATCGCAGGCAGCAGAGGCTATCATTTCAGGATCAGCTGAATAGGCTTCTTCTACGACTTCACGAATGGCAATCGCAGGCATGATGGCTGAGGAAAGTTTGTTCGCCAGCATATAACTGAGCGCACTACCCAAATTTTCATGTTTAAGTAATGTCGCATGATAGAAACTCGCCAGCATCGGCTCACAGTCGGCCAATGCACGGGCTTCGGCTTTAATGTTATTCCACACCAGGTCAAGTTCTTCACACGGCATTGCTTTCTCCAGACAGAAATAAGAAACCGGCGACATATGTATATGCCACCGGTTTTAATCATAAACACGCGTTCCGTCAGTGACTGCTTTCATCCTTGCGCGCCCGACCAAGTAATGTCAGCGCAGCATCCCGGGCATCTTTATTACAGTATAATACCTGATAAATTTGCTCAGTTATTGGCATTTCTACACCACAACGTTGTGCCAGGGCCCGAACTTCTTTAGTGTTACGGTAACCTTCCACTACCTGGCCGATTTTATCCTGGGCTGACTGTACATCTGCCCCCTGGCCAAGCATCATGCCAAAACGCCGGTTACGGGACTGGTTGTCAGTACAAGTCAGTACTAAATCCCCTAGCCCTGCCATCCCCATAAACGTTGTTGGGTCTGCCCCCAGCGCGGAACCCAAACGCGACATTTCTGCCAACCCACGGGTAATCAACGCAGTTCTTGCATTAGCGCCAAAACCAATCCCATCTGACATCCCGGCACCAATAGCAATGACATTCTTCACCGCTCCACCCAACTGCACCCCAATAAAATCAGGGTTGCTGTATACACGGAAGCTTTTTCCGCAATGCAGTAAATGTTGCAAGTCAGCCGCGAACTTGTCATCCGTAGCCGCCAGCGCAATGGCTGTTGGCAATCCAGCAGCCAGCTCTTTAGCAAATGTAGGCCCTGACAATACCGCGAGGGGGATAGTATCGCCCAGCTCATCCCTTGCAACATCTTGCAGCAAACGCCCGGTTTCAGCTTCAAGACCTTTTGTAGCCCAAACAACCCGGGCATCAGGCCGTAGCAATGGTTTGAGCTGACGCAGAACGTCACCAAAAACATGGCTTGGCACCACAACCAGAACGTCACGGCTGGCAGCCAGGGCTACCTCCAGAGAACTTTCTGGATGAAGTGTTTCAGGGAAAGTGACATCAGGAAGGAATGCGGCATTGCATCGCTCTGCCGCAAGTGTGGCGATATGGGCGGGATCATGCCCCCATAAAACCACATGGTGGCCATTACGTGCGACGGTAATGGCAAGTGCTGTGCCATAAGAACCGGCGCCAATCACTGTCATGGAGGCATTCATTGTCATCAGGCTTCCTGATGTTCTTCCGTACCTTCACCTGACTGCTGCTGCAGGTAATTCATAAACAGCGCGTCAAAGTTTACCGGTGCCAGGTTCAACTGAGGGAACGTACCACGGGAAACCAGGCTGGTAATGCATTCGCGAGCATACGGGAACAGGATGTTAGGGCAATAAGCACCCAGGCAATGCGCCAGTTGCGTACCTTCAATGCCACCAACAGTAAAAATACCACCCTGCTGAACTTCACACAGGAAAGCAGTTTCTTCTTCTACTGTAGCCGTAACGGTAACACGCAAAACCACTTCATAAACATCATCAGCTAACTGGCTGGATGCGGTATCCAGGTCGAGTTTTACTTCTGGCTGCCAGTCTTTCTGAAAAATGTGCGGCGCATGAGGTGCTTCGAAAGAAATATCTTTGGTGTAAACACGCTGAATCTGAAAAGACATTTCAGTGTTATTTTGTTCTGACATGTGTCAACCCTTAACGTTTTGTCCTTAATCTCATTATGGACAGCTAAAAAATTAGTTTAATAGGGGATCAAGTCCACCACGTGCGTCCAGCGCATACAAGTCATCACAGCCGCCGATGTGCTGCTCATCAATAAAAATCTGCGGAACTGTACGGCGCCCACTACGCTCCATCATTTGGCTACGCAGCCCAGAATCTCTATCAATAACAATTTCGTTGAAAGAGACTCCTTTACTGCTCAACAATGCTTTGGCACGTGAGCAATAAGGACAGGTTGTTGTGGTATAGATATCAATATTGGCCATCACAACTCCTCATTTACCGGTTATTTACCGCGTACCAGAGGTAAATTCTCACCACTCCAGCCCGCAATACCTTCTTTCAATACGGTCACGTGTTCGAAACCCGCTTTACTTAGTGCGCCAGCCAGTTCCTGTGACGACATACCATTTGCATCAACCACAATAATGGGTTTGTTTTTATGTTTTTCAAGCTCACCCACATTGCCAGCTTTGATTTCGTTAGGCAGGACATTGATTGCATTGGCAATATGCCCTTTTCGGAAATCATCACGCTGGCGAACATCCACAACCAACGCATCTTCTTTATTAATCAACTGCGTTGCCTGACCACGTGAAATCACTTTCACTTTGGAAGCAAGGCCTTTGAAAGTAGTAACCAGCACAGCCAGTAATAAACCAACCCAGGCGATACTCAGCACCGGATGACGGCTAACAAATTGCATAATCTCTTGCATGGGGGGTTGTAACTCCCGAATCAGTGAAAAAACCAGGAAAGGAGTATACCTGCGCGTTGTTCTAAATACAGCCAAAGAGCGTCAGGTTATGCATTTTCTGCTGCGAGTGGTGAAAAAAAACATCAACCCATATGATATATGTGAGCTGGCTCTACGCTTTCTTTGATCTTCTGGGGCTATTTACCCGGGCCGACTGTAGTAAAATTACGCAAAAGAATTGTGTCTTTTACGTAAGAGGTTGTTGCAATGTCGGTTTCTAAAAAGCCTATGGTTCTGGTTATCCTTGATGGTTATGGCTACCGTGAAGATAAACAGGATAATGCCATTCAGAATGCTAAAACCCCGGTAATGGATAGTTTGTGGGTACAACGCCCCCATACTTTGATTGACGCTTCAGGCCTTGAAGTTGGTTTACCTGACCGCCAAATGGGTAACTCCGAAGTCGGTCACGTTAATCTCGGCGCTGGTCGTATCGTTTACCAGGATTTAACCCGTCTTGATGTTGAAATCAAAGAACGTACTTTCTTTGCAAATCCAGTGTTAACCGCCGCTGTAGACAAAGCTGTTGCAGCAAATAAAGCCGTTCACATCATGGGCCTGATGTCTCCTGGCGGTGTTCACAGCCACGAAGATCACATCATGGCAATGGTGGAAATGGCAGCTGAGCGTGGTGCAACGGCCATTTATCTGCATGCATTCCTTGATGGCCGCGACACCCCGCCTCGTAGCGCTGAAGCAACACTGAAACGTTTCGAAGACAAGTTTGCTACTCTGGGTAAAGGCCGTATCGCATCTTTGGTTGGTCGCTATTACGCCATGGATCGTGATAACCGCTGGGACCGTGTTGAACTGGCTTATGACCTGATGACACAGGCTCAGGGCGAATTCCAGGCAGACAGCGCTGTTGCTGGCTTGCAGGCCGCTTATGCACGTGACGAAAACGATGAATTTGTTAAACCGACAGTTATTCGCGCAGCAGGCGAAGCTGATGCAGCTATGCAGGATGGCGATACCTTAGTTTTCATGAACTTCCGTGCAGACCGTGCTCGCCAAATTACTCGCGCATTCGTTAATTCTGACTTTGATGGTTTCACCCGTAAAAAAGTGGTGAACTTCAGCGAATTCGTGATGCTGACAGAATATGCCGCCGACATTAAAACCGCCTGCGCATACCCACCAGCTTCACTGGTCAATACCCTTGGCGAGTGGATGGCAAAAAACGACAAAACTCAGTTGCGTATTTCTGAAACTGAAAAATATGCTCACGTCACTTTCTTCTTTAACGGTGGTGTAGAAGAGCCATTCCCAGGGGAAGATCGCGTACTGGTGAATTCTCCGAAAGTTGCTACCTATGACTTGCAGCCAGAAATGAGTTCAGCAGAACTTACCAGCAAGCTGGTCGCTGCAATCACCAGCGGGAAATACGACACCATTATCTGTAACTACCCTAATGGCGACATGGTAGGCCACACCGGTGTGTTTGAAGCCGCTGTGACGGCAGTTGAAACACTGGATAAGTGTGTTGACCAGGTAGTTAAAGCCGTAGAATCTGTTGGTGGTCAATTACTTATCACCGCAGACCATGGTAATGCAGAACAAATGCGTGACCCGTCTACAGGCCAGGCACATACTGCTCATACCAACCTGCCTGTTCCACTGATTTATGTTGGCAATAAAGCAACAAAAGCGCTGAATGGCGGAAAACTGTCTGATATAGCGCCCACCATGCTGAACCTGATGGGCATGGAAATCCCACAAGAGATGACTGGCAAGCCGCTGTTCATCGTGGAATAATCGCTCCCCATGAGGGGAAAAGCGATTTTTTCAATAACCTGTGTCTCATTGAAGCCTCACCGCTCAGCTTTGAAACACATTTTTTACGCCAGCGTGATAAGCGCTGGCGTATTGTTGCGCCCGTTATCTGCACTGGCAGATGACAAGCAACAGCTCCAGTCTATCCAGCAGGATATTGCCGCGAAAGAGCGTGCTGTGCGCCAGCAAATGCAGCAGCGTACAGAGCTTATGGCTCAGCTCAAAAAACAAGAGCAGGCCATTGCGGCTGCCAGTAAAAAACTTCATGAAACACAGTCGACTCTCGCAACACTGGATAAACAAATCACAGAAATGAGCGAATCAATCGCTCGCCTCGAAAAACAAAAAACGATGCAAGAACGTAACCTGGCGGCTCAACTGGATGCGGCTTTTCGCCAGGGGAAACATTCAGGTCTGGAAATGTTGCTTGATGGAGAACAAGGTCAGCGAAATGAGCGTCTGCAGGCCTATTTTGGCTATCTGAATCAGGCACGTCAGGAAACTATTGAGCAATTAAAACAAACCCGTGCCGAAGTTGCCGTGCAACGTAGTCAATTAGAAGATAAACAAACTGAACAACAAACCCTGCTTTATGAGCAGAAAGCACAGCAAGAAAAGTTGGAAGCGGCACGAGACGAGCGGCAAAAAACCCTGCGGAGTCTGGAAGGGTCTATCCAGGCAGGGCAGCAACAACTTAACGAAATGCGCCAGAATGAAGCCCGCCTGCGCAACAGCATAGCGCGTGCGGCAGCGGCGGCGAAAGCACGGGCGGAGAAAGAAGCCCGAGAAGCCCAGAACATTCGCGATCGTGAACAAAACGCCGCCAAAAAAGGCACAACTTACAAGCCAACTCCCAGCGAACGGGAATTGATGGCCAGAACGGGTGGTTTAGGGGCTCCGCGTGGTCAGGCATACTGGCCGGTGCGCGGGCCAATACTTCACCGGTATGGCGAACAACTGCAAGGTGAGTTACGGTGGAAGGGCATTGTCATTGGTGCCAGTGAAGGTACCGAAGTCAAAGCTATCGCGGATGGACGGGTAATTCTTGCCGACTGGCTTCAGGGCTATGGCCTTGTTGTTGTTGTCGACCATGGGAAAGGTGATATGAGCCTGTACGGATACAACCAAAGTGCGCTGGTCAGTGTTGGTGCACAAGTCCGGGCAGGGCAACCAATCGCATTGGTGGGCAGCAGTGGGGGCCAGGGTCGCCCTTCCCTCTATTTCGAAATTCGCCGCCAGGGTCAGGCGGTCAATCCACAACCGTGGTTGGGAAGATAAGTTTTGCTTCAGTTTCGTCAACTCGCGCTCGCCGCATCTACACTGCTGCTTTGCAGTACCTCCGCTCTGGCAGGTCGCCTGGCTATCGTTATCGATGACTTTGGCTACCGCCCACATACAGAAAACCAGGTTATTGCCTTACCCGCCCCCATATCTGTCGCTGTGTTACCCAATGCGCCTCATGCCAGGGAGATGGCCACTAAAGCACACAATGCCGGGCATGAGGTTCTGATACATTTGCCCATGTTGCCTGTCAGCAAACAACCTTTAGAGGTAGATACACTGCGCCCGGAAATGAGCAGCGCGGAAATCGATCGCATCATACGCGATGCTGTCAACAAGGTACCTTATGCTGTCGGGCTGAATAACCATATGGGCAGTGCCATGACATCGAGCCTGTTTGGTATGCAAAAAGTAATGCAGGCGCTAAACAGTTATAAGCTCTATTTTTTGGATAGCATGACCATTGGCAACAGTCAGTCAATGCGTGCAGCAACAGGCACGCATGTCAGTGTCATTAAACGCAATGTATTTCTTGATGATACGCAGAATGAAGCGGACATTCGTTACCAGTTTAACCGGGCAATTAAGCTTGCGCGCCATAATGGTTATGCGATTGCGATTGGTCACCCACATCCAACGACCGTGAAAGTACTGCAGCAGATGGTCTATAACCTGCCGCCAGATATTACATTAGTCAGGCCAAGTAGCCTGCTGAATGAGCCACAGGTTGATCATTCCACACCGCCAGGGCCGGAAAAACAGGTACCACGTAACCCGTTCCGTGGAGTACGGTTATGTAAGGCTAAAAAACCATTAGCCCCTGTCACCCCGGTGCTTTTTTTCGAAGTGCTGCAAGACAGCATCAGGCAAAGCACCCTGTTCAATTATTTCCGTCACCAGTGGCAAGGGTGGTCACCCACATCAGCCATTGTGCATTCCTCGCATAAATAACTTCACGCAACCCTGGTCAATTAACCGGGGTTTTCTTTTAATTCTCCCGGGTGAAAGCTCAGTTGGAGCCCAGCCAAAACATACCGTAATACAATGTTATTCCTGGTATAATTAGTGAAATTCAGTTAAGGATAATCTTGATGCTATAATCCGTGCTTTATAAGCATTCGGAATACAGACGGAATGGTTTCAGGGCAACGTAATATTTTGCTATTGGACAATGGGAAGGAATGGGGTGGAGGAACAAACAGTATGCTTGAATTACTCAAGCGTATTGACCGCCAAAAATTCCATATAACCTGTTGCTTCTACTACAATTATTCACGGGGTGAACAAGAAAGTATCGGGCAAGTATTACAGGGTATTCAGATCCCAGTGATTTTCTTACCTCAATCCAGACAACCGTTGTGGGCCCGAATCGCTAAAGAGGTTTTGCGTAGCCTGTGTTTCTTTAGCCGCAGCGGCCGCAAAAAAATCACTTATTTAGTTGATAATTTGTGGCGGATAAAACCGAACGCACGCCGTATTCGCCAAATTCTGCAACAAAATAGCGTTGATGTTCTCTATATGAACAATCAGCCCCAGTCGAATATTGAGGGATACCTGGCCGCGGAAGGGTTACCTGTCGCAGTCGTTCAACATTGCCGCATCGAACCGGTTTTAACACCAGATGTAGTGCAACTCGTGAACAGAATAGCGAGCCATACCATCGCTGTGTCAAAAGGGGTTGAGCATGTACTGACAACAAACGGTATTGATGCCCACCGAACCTCGACTGTCTCTAATGCTATTGATATCAACCAGCAGTTACCTGACCGCCAGTCAGTACGTAAAACCTTAAAGATAGGGCAAGGCACTTTTGTTTTTTGTAGCATAGGCTCACTGATTCCAAGAAAATCCAGCCACCATACACTGGAAGCACTGGCTCAGTTCAACCAAAAGCATCCTGCCGCAGACTGGCTATTTCTTCTCGTTGGTGAGGGGCCAGAACGATCGCACCTTGAGCAACTGGCACAGCAATATGGTATTGCAGAAAAGGTTATTTTTACTGGCTTTAAAAATAATCCACTGGATTATCTGGCAGCCAGCGACGTGTTTATTCTCGCCTCAAAGAGCGAGGGATTACCACGGGTTGTACTTGAGTCAATGTTACTGGGAACGGTTGTGTCCGGTTCTGCTGTAACAGGTACAGCTGAGCTGATTGAACACAACCGCACCGGGCTGCTGTTTGATTATGGTGATGTTAACCAACTGGCAGACCACCTGAGCCAGGTCTGGGAACACACAGCGTTACGCAAAACACTTGCCAGCCAGGCTCGCCAACAAGTCGAAGAGCACTATGCGATAGAAAAATATGTCGCAGGTGTTGAACAAATTTTGGAAAACGCCAAACCATATCGGAATCACCATGCTTAAAAAATTCAGCGCAAAATACCGCCATATTACTTCACGCCATAATATTGCTTACTCTCAGTCAGCAACAGGGCAGGCAGGTGTTCCTGTCACATCGGTAGTGATTCCTTGTGCCGGTGCAGACTACATCGAAGAAGCACTGCTCAGTGCTGAGTTTTCAAACCGCTTTGCTGGTGACTTAGCAGAAATTGTCATTGTCACTGATAACGCAGCGGAATCCTTTGGACCACTGCCAGACAAAACACGCGTCGTCACGCTGGCCCTCCCGGTTAGGGAAGAGAATTATCGGTACAAACAAATTTACTTAAGCCGGTTGATTAAACTGAATGCACCGTTGCAGGCGAAGACAGAGGGTGTTCTGATGATTGATTCAGACCTGAACCTGCTGCAAATGCCGGTTATCAATATTGAGGAGCAGCATCTGTATTCCAGCTTCCGTCAGGGAAAGATGATTGCCAAATTAGCTGATGCACCAGAGCAAAATGTCCCGGCTTATTATAAAGATACCGTTCGCCCTTATCTGGTTGATCATGTAAATGGTGCGTTCCTGGCTGCCACCCGAAAAACATGGCGCCGCATTTGCCCATTATGGCTGACATTATTCCAGGATACATGGGAATTGATGGATGATTCACAGCCCCCAACAGATCAACTCCCGCTGGCAGCGCTTTTAGATATGCTGGATATAAGAACGGTTAATCTTGGTGACTGGATGAACTGGCCGGTATCAAAAAAGATTGGCGGTACACCATCTGTTATTCCCAAACAAGTCGTTGGCGCACACGGAGGGTTTCCGTTATCTGAATGGAGAAAATACCTGAAATCCCCAGACAACGAACTTTTGTTCAGAGGCCAGGATTACACCCGAAAAGTGCGCTACCTGACTGATGATGAGAAAAAATCAGGCACAACCAGCGAAAATTAATGCAGGGCAATAATTCAGCGCTGTGATTCGCAAGACAAGAAGCGTTCTAGGCCGGTAGCCAGCTACCCCAGCTACCGGCCTGGAGCAATCACTACCAGTTCAGCACGACTTTACCAGACTGGCCAGAGCGCATAGCGTCAAACCCTTTCTGGAAATCATCAATACTAAACTGGTGGGTAATAATGGGGGACAAATCCAGCCCCGATTGAATCAGCGCTGCCATTTTATACCATGTTTCAAACATCTCACGGCCATAGATACCTTTAATAAACAACCCCTTAAAGATTACCTTACTCCAGTCTATCGCCATCTCCGCAGGGGGAATACCTAACATGGCAACCCGCCCACCATGATTCATAGTTTCCAGCATGGAGCGAAATGCAGGTGGTGCACCAGACATCTCCAGCCCCACATCAAAGCCTTCAGTCATGCCTAACTCCGCCATTACATCAGCAAGGCTTTCACTGGCAACATTTACTGCACGTGTGACCCCCATCTTACGAGCTAAATCAAGGCGGTATTCGTTCACATCAGTGATAACCACATTACGGGCACCAACATGTTTCGCCACAGCTGCAGCCATAATGCCTATTGGGCCAGCACCGGAAACCAGTACATCTTCACCCACCAGGTCGAAAGACAGAGCAGTGTGCACAGCATTACCAAAGGGGTCAAAAATTGCTGCCAGCTCATCAGGAATATTGTCCGGAATCTTGAACGCATTGAATGCCGGAATAACCAGGTATTCAGCGAAACACCCCGGGCGGTTTACTCCCACACCGATGGTATTACGGCACAAATGTGTGCGCCCGGCACGGCAGTTACGGCAATAGCCACAAGTTATGTGCCCTTCACCGGAAACTCTGTCACCCGGTTTAAAACCCTTAACCTCTTGCCCAACTTTAACAACCTCACCAACATATTCGTGCCCAACCACCATCGGCACCGGGATAGTCTTTTGTGACCAGTCATCCCAGTTATAAATGTGTACATCGGTACCACAAATAGCTGTTTTCCGGATTTTAATCAGGAGATCGTTGTGCCCCATTTCAGGTTCAGGCACATCGGTCATCCAGATCCCTTCTTCTGCCTTCAATTTTGATAATGCTTTCATTACAAAACCCTCAGGCTATAACGCCCAGTTGCTTGCCAATTCGAATAAAGGCATCAACCGCACGCTCAATTTGTGCTGTTGTATGTGCCGCAGACATTTGAGTACGAATACGAGCCTGGCCCTTTGGTACCACCGGATAGAAGAAACCGGTTACGTAAATGCCCTCTTTCTGGAGTTCGCGGGCAAAATTCTGGGCAATAACTGCATCACCTAACATAACGGGAATAATGGCATGGTCGGCACCAGCCAGAGTAAACCCTGCTGCAGTCATTTTTTCGCGGAATAAACGGGCATTCGCCCACAACTGCGCGCGCAAGTGCTCCCCTTCCTCCAGCATTTCCAGCACTTTGATGGAAGCAGCAACAATGGCCGGAGCCAGGGAGTTAGAGAACAGATAAGGGCGAGAACGCTGACGTAACCACTCAACCACTTCTTTACGCGCTGCGGTGTAACCACCAGAAGCACCACCAAGGGCTTTACCCAGCGTACCGGTAATGATATCTACCCGCCCCATTACGTCACAATATTCGTGGGTTCCACGCCCATTGGCGCCAACAAAGCCAACTGCGTGAGAGTCATCAACCATTACCAGAGCATCATACTGATCTGCCAGGTCACAAATGCCTTTTAAGTTGGCAATAACCCCATCCATTGAGAACACGCCATCGGTGGCAATCAGTACATGACGGGCTCCGCCATCGCGAGCCTGTTTCAGGCAGTTTTCCAGCTCGGCAAGGTTGTTATTGGCATAACGAAAGCGTTGCGCTTTACACAGGCGAACACCATCAATGATAGAAGCATGATTCAGAGCATCAGAAATAATGGCATCTTCCGGCCCTAACAAGGTTTCGAACAACCCACCATTCGCATCAAAGCAGGAGGAATAAAGAATGGCATCTTCCATTCCCAGGAACGACGCCAGCTTTTGCTCCAACTGTTTGTGGCTATCTTGTGTACCACAAATAAAACGCACAGACGCCATGCCAAAACCATGGGTATCCATCCCACTTTTTGCGGATTCCACCAATGCCGGGTGATTCGCTAATCCAAGATAATTGTTCGCACAAAAGTTAATAACCTGGCTACCACCCGCCAGGGTGATATCAGCCTGCTGCGCAGAAGTGATAATACGCTCTTCTTTAAATAAGCCTTCTGTACGCGCTGTTTCCAGATTTGCCGCTAACTGTTGATAAAAATCCCCTCGCATCACCATTCTCCAGAGATGAAAAAATTTGGCACATATTACCGAAACCTGGCGCTTTAAACGAGATGACACAACAGTGTTTACACACTTTGCAGCATAAATCACGTCTTAATGAAAACCGAAATTACTGCCAGTTGAAAAATGGAAACCAACGCGCAAACAGCATACTAAACGCAATATATGCGCATAATAGAAGGACACAGACTGATGTAATGATATGATTAGCGCAATTTGCGTGGGCGTGCGGCACAGCCCCACTTCAAAACAGGTAAAGGTTACGCATATGATTATTGTCACTGGTGGCGCCGGTTTTATCGGCAGCAATATTGTTAAGGCCCTGAACGATAAGGGATATCGCGACATCTTAGTGGTAGATAACCTGAAAGATGGTACGAAATTCGCCAATCTGGTGGATTTGGATATTGCCGATTATATGGACAAAGAAGACTTCCTTATCCAAATTATGGCCGGGGAAGAATTTGGCGAAGTAGAAGCCGTATTCCATGAAGGTGCCTGTTCATCCACTACCGAGTGGGATGGCAAGTACATGATGGACAACAACTATCAGTATTCCAAAGAACTGCTGCACTACTGCCTGGAACGTGAAATTCCCTTCCTTTACGCCTCATCTGCAGCAACCTATGGTGGCCGCACATCTGATTTCATTGAGTCACGTGAATATGAGCAGCCACTGAATGTTTATGGCTACTCTAAATTTCTGTTTGATGAGTATGTCCGCCAAATTCTGCCTGAAGCAGATTCTCAAATCGTGGGATTCCGCTATTTCAATGTCTACGGCCCGCGTGAAAGCCACAAAGGTAGCATGGCAAGCGTAGCATTCCACCTGAACACACAACTGAATAAGGGTGAAAACCCGAAACTGTTTGAAGGCAGCGACAACTTCCGTCGTGACTTTATCTATGTTGGCGATGTTGCCGCTGTTAACTTGTGGTTCTGGGAAAATGGCGTTTCTGGCATTTTCAACTGTGGCACAGGCCGTGCAGAATCATTCCAGGCGGTTGCCGACGCAACTCTCGCATGGCACAAACAAGGCAGCATTGAATACATTCCGTTCCCGGACAAACTTAAAGGGCGTTACCAGGCATTTACCCAGGCTGATCTAACTAATCTGCGCGCTGCGGGTTATGACAAACCCTTTAAGACTGTCGCGGAAGGGGTAACCGAGTATATGGCCTGGTTAAACCGCCAGGCATAATGGTTATCAAGGCATGAAAATTCTGGTAACAGGCCCATCCTGGGTCGGCGATATGATGATGTCGCAAAGCCTTTATCGCACGCTGAAGGCACGTTATCCACAGGCCGTAATTGATGTGATGGCACCAGCATGGTGCCGTCCGCTTTTATCACGTATGCCTGAGGTAAATGAAGCAATCCCTATGCCTCTTGGTCATGGCGCACTAGAGATTGGCGAACGCCGAAAATTAGGTTTAAGCTTGCGAAATAAACGCTATGACCGCGCTTATGTGTTGCCCAATTCGTTCAAATCAGCTTTAGTGCCATTCTTTGCCAACATTCCTCAGCGGACGGGTTGGCGTGGAGAAATGCGCTACGGGTTACTGAATGATATCCGCACCCTGGATAAACAGGCATGGCCGCTCATGGTGCAACGCTATGTTGCTCTGGCTTATGAAAAAAATGCCATGCATTCAGCACAGGACCTGCCCCAACCTCTGTTGTGGCCACAGCTTCAAGTCAATGACGGGGAAAAAACACAGGCACGAGCCCAATTTAATCTGGAAGATGATCGCCCTGTTGTTGGTTTTTGCCCCGGTGCAGAATTTGGCCCGGCGAAACGTTGGCCGCATTATCACTATGCAACCCTGGCCGCTAAACTCATCGACGAAGGCAAACAGGTTGTTTTGTTCGGTTCCGTTAAAGACAACGAGTCCGGGCAACAAATTCGGGCAGCCCTGAGCGATTCACAGCGCCAATATTGCCGTAATCTGGCGGGTGAAACAGCTTTGGAACAAGCGGTCGTTTTATTAGCGAGCTGCGAGTCTGTTGTCACTAACGATTCCGGCCTGATGCATGTCGCCGCAGCCCTTAATCGCCCCCTGGTCGCATTGTATGGCCCCAGCAGCCCAGATTTCACACCACCTCTGTCTCACAAGGCACATGTAATCCGGTTGATTTCCGGTTACCACAAAGTGCGTAAAGGGGAAGGTGAGCAGGGTTACCACCAAAGCCTGATAGACATTACGCCTGAACGTGTGCTGGCTGAATTAAACGATTTACTCAAGGAACAGGAAGACTAAATGCGGGTATTGATTGTCAAGACATCCTCAATGGGCGATGTGCTCCATACATTACCTGCACTGACAGATGCCTGTGACGCAATACCGGGTATTCGTTTCGATTGGGTTGTGGAAGAGGGTTTTGCCCAAATTCCTAGTTGGCATGCGAGTGTGAATCAGGTTATTCCTGTCGCTATTCGCCGCTGGCGAAAAGCCTGGTTTTCATCTGGTGTAACCAAAGAACGCCAAGTGTTCCGTAAACAAATCCAGTCGGTTCAATATGATGCAGTTATTGATGCCCAGGGGCTTCTAAAGAGCGCAGCACTAGTTACCCGACTAGCCCAAGGGCCAAAGCATGGAATGGACTGGCGAAGCGCTCGTGAGCCTCTGGCCTGCCTGTTTTACCAATATCGCCATGCCATTGCCCGTCAGCAACACGCCGTGGAAAGAACCAGGGAATTGTTTGCTAAAAGCCTCAGCTATGAAAAACCACATCACCAGGGTGATTACGCAATTGCCCGGCACTTCCAAGGGCAAAAACAAGGGGGCACGGAGCCGTATATTGTTTGCCTGCACGCCACAACGCGTGATGATAAACACTGGCCTGAGTCACGCTGGCTTGAATTTATCCAGTTGGTAAGCGACACAGGGTGCAAAATTAAGCTACCATGGGGCGCAGAACATGAGCGCCAACGGGCTGAAAGGCTCGCCTTGGGTAATCCGCATGTTGAAGTCCTCCCTAAATTAACCCTGGAGGATGTAGCTAACGTTTTGGCTGGTGCTTGCGCCGTCGTGTCCGTTGATACCGGGCTTAGCCATCTTACTGCTGCACTCGATCGCCCCAATGTCACACTTTTTGGCCCAACAGACCCTGCATTGATCGGGGGATACGGAAAAAACCAGCATCAAATAATAAGTAAAACCAGAGAGATGGCTGATATTTCTGCATCACAGGTACTCAGTACCCTGTGGGAACTTCATCTACCTTTTTTCGCGAAACCATAATAGATGAGCTACGTATTCCTTTTTATTCTGCTTATGCCTGTAAAACTGTTTAAGAAACTGTTTTATAAACCTACGGGCAAAACACTGGTCATTCAAACCGCGAAGATTGGCGATTTCGTCAATATGACACCGTTATTGGCATGGTGTGGTAAAAGTGATGTACTGGTTAGTTCTGTTATCGCACCACTGGCTCAACGCGACAACACAATCGATACACTCTATTTTATTGAACAGAAAAAACAGTCGCTGGCCGCTAAGTTACGCTTTGCGGTTTATCTTATGAACCGCTATGAACATGTATATTTACTGCAACCAAACAGCGTAAATTTATTCTTTGCAGCTGCCTGTAATGCCCCTGACAAACAATTTTTATCTATTTATACACGGCGTTGGTATCACGGGATTTTCTATGCCACAGCAAAAGGCGTGGTTGAACACACCAAAATGTCCCTGACAGTGACAAACTACCTCAAGCTGGCAGACAGGTCGCTAACCTGGCAAGACGCGCCGAAGCATGCCACCAGGCCTCTTTACCAGCCCGCAATTCATGCACCGGAATTCGACGTCAAAGGGGCAGTTAAAATTGGCCTGAGCATTTCTGCTGGTAACAAAGCAAAAACTATTCCGCCGGCTACCTGGGCGCTCATTTTCGATAAACTGGCAGCGATGCCGTGCGTTTATTACATATTTGGAGCCAGTAATGAACAGCCCTGGCTTGATGACCTGATGCGGTATTGTGAGAACAAACCCAACCTCATTAACATGATTGGTCAAATTGCTCTCGAAGATGTGCCATGGGCAATCTCACAAATGGACTGTTACATTGCCTCTGATTCCGGCAATGTTTATATCGCAGATGCAGTAGGCACACCCGTTGTATTGTTATATGGACCTTGCTGCCCTCATGAACAACGCCCATTGGGTAATGTGCTGCTTATTGGCGATGATTCCAATATCAAATCTTTTGTGTTTGAGACACGTTACTACTTTGACAAGCCACGTGAAGAGTTGTTTGCACTGAGTGAAGGTGATTTGGATGCCATTGAGAATTTTGTTGCAGGTTGTACTTCAGATGAACATCACTCACGTTACTCACACTCATGAGTAAAGATATGGCGCCCTTTTTGAGCATCATTATTGCCGCACATAATTGTGAGAAAACATTGCCAGAAACACTGCAAAGTTTACTTGATGCCAGCCGTGCGGTTGCCCATGAAGTGGAAGTTATTCTTGTAAATGATGCTTCATCTGACGGAACACAGGAAATTATTGATAATTTCTCGCCCCTTGGTATATCGGTGTTATCTCTACATGTGGAGTTCTGCAATGTCGGGAGGACTCGCCAGGCCGCTATTGAAAAGGCTTCTGGCAAGTATATTACAATGCTTGACAGTGATGACTTGTTAATCAAAAGTAGTCTGGATGATATTGTTCCTTTCCTCAGAACACACTCTCCCGATATGTTGTTAACCCATCTGGAAGAAATCCGTGATCCGGCGAAAATAACACATTTCTGGCCAGGGGTGTCTCCTGTTGCACTGTCTCAAGATGATACGGTACGGCGCTTTCTGATTCATAAGGACTTCCAGGCGCACCTTATTGGGCAGTTTATTCTTCGTTCTCATTATCTTGCTGAACCAATCGCTCCCATGACGTGCTATGAAGATTTCTTCGTGTTCCCTGCTATAGTCATGCGCTCCCAAAATATCTGGTTTCAAAAGCACGGACATTATTACTATATTAAGCGGGAAAATAGCCTGTCCAATGATCTCGATAATGTTAAAATCCAAAACTTGATTACCTGTACAGAAAAGATGCAAGATGTCTTCCCTGGAAAATTTCATTGTTTAGTTCTTTGCCACTGGCTGGATATTCTGGTTAAACAGAAGCGATGGCTAACAGAAGAGCAAACTAAAGTTGTCTCACGTCAGGTACACTCTCTCTTTTCTTTCAGTTTTTTTCTGTCACCCAATGTCAGGTTCAGCTACAAGAAAAAGGCGCTAAAATATTTATGGAAAAACTGAACAAATCCCTATTGTTTTTGATTTATTTTCTTAGTGTAGCTTCAGTATCGGTTGCACTTATCAGCTCTGGGTACCAGCGAAATCTGTTCTATATTGCTATTTATTGCAGCCTGTTAGGGTTGATACTCAACTTTAAAAGAGTAAAACTTTCCTTTTCCAGCCTCTCTTTCCCAATAATTATATTGGGTCTGGTGAAAATTTGTTGGTATCTTATTTTCCAACAAAAACATGGAGATTTAAACTTCTACAATGACTATCTTGATGGTGGCAAAAAGCTGTTACTGGGCGGTTTTTTAGTATTTTACGCTGAGCAATTTATCAGAGATTTTAAAAACAAACAGTATAAAAATCTGGGGTTAGCGATTCTCTTTTGTGGTTTCGTATCTGCAACTGCTTATGGTTTCTTTCAGGCACTCAACCATATTAACCGGGTAGAAATGGGTATTAATCGCCCGACTATTGCCGCTTATGTCTATTCTACCTTTTCAGTTTTTATTATTTTTGCATTATATACACTACGAAGCAAAATTGGGTACGTTATTGCAGGTGCCACTATTATTGTTTCTTATTGCCTCATAATACTTACTGGCACCCGGGCTGCCATGATTTGTTATTTATTCATGGTGGCGTGCCTTACACTCTATCATTTCAGAAAAATTCATATTAAATCACTTGTTGCCGTCAGTATTCTTGTTGCTATCTGTTTTGTCGCATTATACAAACCCTATATTAAACCCAAAATAGACCAGACTCTGAGTGAGGTCAGCAACTACCAAGAAGGTAACGATAATACATCCCTCGGTGCACGGTTCTCTATGTGGGTGGTAGGTGTACATGCATTTGTAGAACATCCTGTTGGTCAGTCCATGGACACGCGTGCAGATACCACCAAATCCTACGTAAAACAATACCCACACTACCGGTCTTCACTCCATTACCTGAATATTCACCTGCATAATGAGTTTATTGACAGCCTGTCATTACAGGGATTAATGGGCGGGTTATCATTGCTGTTCTTCTACGTGATGCTAATTTACACCGGTATAAAGAAACAGTTGCCTGTTTTATTATTCAGTGCTGGCTTTATGATCTTGTATGGCATTACTGATGTGCTGTTAATCAGTTCGGAAGCTATTCAATTCTATATTGTTATTATTGCGTTAGGGCTGTGTTTCCCTCGAGGAACAGTCAAGCCCGTTCAGCCAGCAGTGAGTTCTCCTTTCAGGATAAAATAGCTCTCCGCTCTACTGATAATCCGCACACTGGCAGTGCGGATTATCACACTACAGGAATATTTCCCGCAGCGGTGATACATGCAGGATCACATTTCCACTTTCCGGCTAGAATAAAACTCCGCCAGTGTCATACCTTGCGTGCGCTCAGAAAGCCAGCCAAACAATTCTTCCAGGTCGTGATACAGCTTATTAATAGATGCTTCATCTTTAAATGTTGGGCTTCCCCCTGGCATAAACTCAGATGAATGCAGCATAAATTCAACATAATCATTCCCTTGTGCAAGGGCGTTACCTGCAACCATTTTCATCGTTTCAAGGTTTTTCCCATCAGGACGTAACCAATAAACCGAAGGACTACGCTGCTTGCCACGCAAGGTGTCATACCCTTGTTTCAGAATATTCAGCCAGGCGGAATGCTTATACTGAATACTCATTGGCACTTCCAGCAACGTAGACCCACCAGCCTGATGTATCTGTTGGGGATCAATAAAATAAGCGCTGGTCGGGAAGTTTCGGTAATTAGTTCCCCCCTGCCCATTTGGTGCACCGGGCGTAAAACGCCAGTCAACCCGTGGTGTAACCGAACAATCCACCTGGTAACCTAACTCAATCAAAAGGCGCGCATACCGTGAATCAAAAGCCCATCGTCCAGCACGATGGCTGAGCATTTTTGTTTGGAATGTATCTTCCAGCAACCGGGTCATAAACAAGACTTTTTCCCGTAAAACTGAATCGGGAAATTCAATAAGATAGGGTTGATAGCGCCAATCATCACCAGTGAGATCATAATCCGGCGGGCTATTCCAGGCGTGCAGGTGCATCCCCACTTCACCTTGCCCGCGAGCAATAACGTCTGAAGCAAATTCTATGTAAGCGGGATCAACTGCCATTTCATAGTTAGTCAGCCAGACGGGTTTAAAACCAAATTTTTCGCAAAGGGACTGAAAGCGCGGAAGAAATTTGGCATTCTCCGTTGTAATTTGACGATGATTTTGCCAAAGGTTATCCCCTTCAGTATCAATGGTAATGATAAAAGCCGGTTTTTTCATAACAGTGCAGGGATCCATTGAAAGTATGTTGCTAATGTTACGCACAAGTGGTGTTCACGCCAACAATACTCGATTGATAGATGTGAATGATAGCCACACCAGGCCACCTCTATTAGAATTGGCACAGGGAAACTACAGAAAGACATTATGAGCACATCGATTTCTTCAATTGTGGGCAAGCCAAATAAACGCATCCTGGTCATTAAACTTCGCCACCATGGCGATATGTTACTGATGTCACCTGTGCTGGAAACCCTCCGGGTCCAGTGGCCTCAAGCAACTATTGATGTTCTGCTATATGAAGAAACACGGGATATGCTCTCGGCATTGCCATCAATTAATCACATCTATGGCATTGATCGAAAATGGAAAAAGTTGGGAACCCGCCAACACCTTGCCAAAGAATGGCAACTACTGAAGCAACTGCGTAATCAGCACTATGATTTAGTACTGAACCTGGCAGACCAATGGCGCAGTGCGGTAGTTACCCGTTTCACTGGCGCTCCAGTACGCATTGGCTTCGGCTTCAACAAACGCAAAGGGCATGTATGGTCTTGCTGCCATACTCAGTTAGCGTCTGTTGCTGAACACCAGAAAATGCACACGGTAGAACAAAACCTGTCCATTTTTACGCCTCTTGCTATTCCCACTGTTAGTGATGTCAAAATGGCTTATTCACCAACCGCCTGGCAGGCAGCAGAGGAAAAACTCAAGGCATTGGGTGTGTTAGCACCGTATATCATTATCCAGCCGACCTCACGTTGGTTTTTTAAGTGCTGGAATGAGAAAAAAATGGCACAGGCTATTAGTGAGCTACAAAAACAAGGCTTTCCCATTATTCTCACCTCCGGCCCTGATAAAAAAGAACGGCAGATGATCGCCGAAATCCTGGCTAACTGCCCTGCTGAAGGTATTTACTCCCTGGCTGGTGAATTAACCCTGCAACAATTGGCCGCATTGATTGACCATGCAAAATTATTTATTGGTGTCGATTCTGTTCCCATGCACATGGCTGCAGCGTTACACACCCCGTGTGTTGCCCTATTTGGCCCTTCCAAACTTCAATTTTGGCGCCCCTGGCAGGTAACAGGAGAAATTATTTGGGCCGGAGATTACGGCTCATTGCCGGACCCTGATGCCATAGATACACACACTAACGAACGCTACCTGGATGCCATCCCTGTTGAGGCGGTTATCAGCGCCGCAAGGAAATACCTCAAATGAAACCATACCGTTTAGCTATAGTCAGGCAAAAATACCGCCCGGATGGTGGTGCTGAACGCTTCGTATCCAGGGCGCTTGAAGCACTGGAAAGCGAAAATCTTGAGCTGAACGTTATCACCCGCGAATGGCAGGGTGAACGCAATGAAAACTGGCATATTCACATTTGCAACCCAGCCAAACTGGGCCGAATCAGCCGTGAACGTGGCTTCGCAAGTGCGGCAAGGGAATTATGGCAGAGGGAAAAATTCGATCTGGTACAAAGCCATGAGCGCATTGCCGGCTGCGATATTTACCGGGCTGGCGATGGAGTGCATCAACGCTGGTTAACTCTTCGCGCACAAACATTACCGGCCTGGCGGCGCACATTATTGATGAACGATCGGTATCACCGTTATGTAATTGAAGCCGAGAGAGCCATGTACCAGGCACCACAATTACGTGCCGTCATTTGTAATGCTGAAATGGTGAAACGGGAGATCATAGAAAATTTTGAATTTCCGGAAGAAAAAATACACGTAATCTATAATGCTATTGATTCCTCCCGGTTTTTACCTGCAACCCCAGCTAAACGCCAGGCATTGCGAGACAGTTTAGCGATTCCTCCTCAGGCGGTCGTGTTGGTTTTTGTCGGGTCTGGATTTGATCGTAAAGGATTAGCAAGTGCTATCAGCGCAATAGCACCAACCAACCGCTATTTGCTCGTTGTTGGGCAAGATAAAAATGAGAAACAGTACCGAAAACTGGCTCAATCATTGGGATGTCTGGAACGCATTCGGTTTATGGGCGTACAAAAACAAACATTACCGTTTTACCAAGCAGCGGACGGATTATTATTACCAACAAAATATGACCCATTCCCCAATGTCATTCTCGAAGCAATGGCGTGTGGCTTACCTGTAATAACCACACCTACATGTGGTGGTTCTGAGTTTATCGTAGAGCAGGAAAGTGGGTTTATTTGTGGTGCACTGGATATCAACCAGCTAACACAAGCTGTAAGTGCGATACCATCATTGAATAACGACAACAAAATGGGGGAACTTGCACGTGTCCGGGTAAAAGATGAGACACCGGCAAGGCTTTCGCAGCAATTAATTAAGCTGTATAGAAACTTACTGGAATGATGATGCGTATCCTGATGATTATTGATGGGCTACCTGGCGGCGGAGCCGAAAAGACAGTACTGACCCTGGCCCGGGGATTACTGGAAATGGGGCACCGCGTCTCCGTTTTTTCACTACGTAAAGTTTGTGATTACACCATTCCTGAAGGTGTTGATTTTCATATTGTCCAGGATACATGCCACACACCATGGCGCAAACTAACTGAATTAAGGCGGCGCGCGCTGTTACTGGATAACGCTTACCAGGAAGCAGAGCGCGATGGCGGTGAATTTGACCTTATCTGCTCCCATTTGCATAAAACAGACCGTATTGTTTCCTATACGAAAGTGATTCCACGCCACAAACTTTGGTTCTGTATCCATGGCATGTTTTCGTTTTCCTATTTGGTTAACAAGCGTGGGTTTTCGCGCTGGCTGAAAATGGCAAAAATTCGCCGGGTTTACCAAGGGGCACAAATTGTAGCTGTTTCTCAGGCCGTACTGGATGATTTGACAGAAAACCTTGCTATAAAACCTCAACGGCAGTGCGTAATTTATAACCCATTTGATATCGCACATATACAGACGCTGGCCCAGCAACCTTGTGAGCTTTCCGGTAAAGAATATTTGATTCATGTTGGGCGTTTTCATGAACTTAAACGCCATGACAGGCTGATACGTGCCTATGCTAAAAGCGGTATTCAGGCACCATTGGTATTAATGGGGAAAGGCTCACCAGACAAAATTGAATACCTTAAAACACTGGCGGTAAATGCAGGTGTGGGCGACAGGGTTCTGTTCAAATCTTTTGAAAGCAACCCTTATCCCTGGATTAAACATGCCAAAGAGCTCGTGTTAAGCTCAGACTGCGAAGGGTTTGGCAATGTACTGGTTGAAGCGATTATCTGCCAGACCCCACCAGTCAGTACCAATTGCCCCGGCGGGCCATCCGAGATTTTGACCGGTGAATTATCCCGGGGGCTGGCGCAAATGAGTGACGCAGCGCTTGCCAGAACTATGCGGGAAATCTGGGAAACGCCCCCCAGAATCAATACAGATACGATTGAGAATTACAGTATTCGAACCATTTGCCAGCACTACCTTACTCTGGCACAACGTTAAATCAGGTATTTTATGCACCACGCTACATGCCCCCAACTCAGTGTTGTGGTCGCCGTCTACAATGGCGCAGCTTTTTTGGAGCAGTTTTTCAAGTGCCTTTCGGCACAAGCTATTGATGATATGGAAATCATCATGGTGAATGATGGTTCAACTGATAACTCAGTAGAGATTATTCACCAGTGGCAGCCGCAATTTGCCAACATGAGAATGATTAATCAGGCAAATCAGGGGGTATCTGTAGCACGTAATACCGGCCTGGCAGAAGCGACTGGGCTTTACTTGTCGTTCCCGGATATTGACGATTACTTTCGCCCGGGTATGTACCGCCGCATGCTGGATATGGCGCAAACAGAAAACCTGGATGTAGTCACTTGTAATGGCAACTACATCTGGGAAAACGACAAAAAACCGAGCCGGCCAATTTTCCCCAAAGACAAATTACAGTCAACGGGTGTACTCACTGGTGCGCAATGGCTAAAACAAGCGCTGGATTCTCGTAAGTTCCTGCACGTTACCTGGCTTAATCTCTATCGCCATGATTTCATTCGCTCGCATAATTTCTCTTTTGAACCCGGTTTGCGCCATCAGGACATTCCCTGGACAACTGAGGTGTTGCTGGCAGCGGAGCGTGTACAGTATACCGATGAGCAATTCTATGATTATTACATTCACTCAGCGTCGGTCTCCCATATGCCGGACAACGATGACACACTGATCCGTTCCGCCCGCCATTACATGAAAATTTTGCAGATGCTGGACGAAATTAACCGGCGCTATCCAGAAAAAGTACAACAGATTCCCGCCTGCCGATGGCAAATAGCCAAAGAAGGGCTGGGTATTCTGCATACCTTCTTCAATATGAAAGACCCAGAAAAACAACGCATGATAGTGCAAGAGTTTTTTGATACAGGCGTATGGAAATTGGTGTGGCGCAACGCACACAGCTTACGGCTGCGCTGGCGGTTGGGGCGGCGCTATTTCCGGCTACGGAAGATTTTGCAGTCGCCAGTCTGATTTGATGTGCGCAGTAACTGAACGTTACCAGGGCTGTTTGCCATAGCAGGCAGCCTTGGTGTTATTTGCAATGACATCAATAAAAATAGCTTTAACCAGGGTAAATGCTTAGAATTTGCCCCGGCAATAAATGAAAACCGGATATTAGTTTGGAATTACTATATACCTTTCTACTCTACCTTATTCAGCCATTTGTTTGGCTAAGGCTTCTGCTGCGAAGTCGTAAAGCCCCGGCCTACCGAACACGCTGGGCCGAACGTTATGGTTTTTGCAGTGGGAAAGTCGCCCCTGAAGGTATCCTGCTGCATTCAGTTTCCGTGGGTGAGACACTGGCAGCCATCCCGCTGGTGCGTGCCCTGCGCCACCGCTACCCAGCCTTACCCATTACCGTTACCACCATGACGCCAACCGGTTCTGAACGGGTTATGTCTGCATTTGGCAAAGATGTCCACCATGTGTACCTGCCCTATGACCTGCCGGGTTCAATGAGCCGTTTTCTGGATACAGTCCGCCCCAAATTGGTCATCGTGATGGAAACAGAGCTATGGCCGAACATGATTTCGGCCCTGCACGCACGCAAAATTCCGCTGGTTGTGGCGAATGCCCGTATGTCGGAACGCTCAGCAAAAGGCTATGGCAAACTTGGTGGCTTTATTCGCAGAGTGCTCGGTAAAATTACTTTGATAGCGGCACAGAACGACGAAGACGGTAACCGTTTTTTGGAGCTTGGCCTTAAACGCAGCCATCTGGCCATTACCGGCAGCCTGAAATTCGATATTTCCGTCACACCAGAACTTGCTGCCAGAGCAGTCACACTGCGCCGCCAGTGGGCACCACGCCGCCAGGTATGGATTGCAACCAGTACCCATGATGGCGAAGAGCAAATTATTCTGGAAGCACATCGTCAATTACTGGCTAGTTTTCCGGACTTACTGCTAATCCTGGTTCCCCGCCATCCGGAACGTTTCCGCGATGCCGAAGAAATGACACAAAAAGCCGGGTTCAGTTACACGTTGCGCAGTAGCGGCGAGATCCCATCGGGCAGTACTCAAGTTGTGATTGGTGACACCATGGGGGAACTGATGCTGCTTTATGGTATTGCGGACCTTGCCTTCGTTGGCGGCAGCCTGGTGGAGCGCGGTGGTCATAACCCACTGGAGCCTGCAGCACATGCAATTCCGGTGCTGATGGGCCCACATACTTTTAACTTTAAAGATATTTGCTCCAGATTACAGCAAGCTGATGGCCTGATAACGGTCACCGATGCTGCATCACTGGTCAAAACTGTCTCCGGGTTGCTGAACGACGAAGATTACCGCCTGTGGTATGGCCGCCATGCAGTGGAAGTGTTGTATCAAAACCAGGGCGCATTACAACGTCTGTTGCAACTTCTTCAACCCTACCTGCCTCAGCGGAGCCACTAATGGCATACCGGTTATCCGTTGTTATGATTGCCCGTAATGCGGCCGATACACTGGAAGAGTGCCTGAAATCAGTAGACTGGGCTGATGAAGTGATTTTACTGGATTCAGGCAGCACGGACGGCACGATGGCAATAGCAACCGCTCATGGTGCTGGTGTGTACTCATCCCCGGATTGGCAAGGCTTTGGCATCCAGCGCCAGCGCGCTCAACGTTACGCCACGGGCGACTATATTTTGATGATCGATACCGATGAGCGTGTTACCCCAGAATTAAAATCTGCTATTCAGTCGGTACTGAGCACCCCACCCGGCGACACGGTTTATGCCATCAACCGGCGTAACTTGTTTTTGGGGCGTTTTATGCGCCACAGCGGTTGGTATCCTGACCGGGTAACCCGCCTGTATGCCCGGGAAAGGTACCAGTACAACGGCAACCAGGTGCATGAATCTCTGGATGCCCCCGGTGCGCCGCAAACCCGGTTACAAGGGGATTTTATTCACCTCACTTGCCGCGACCTGAGTGCATTTCAGGCCAAACAATTACAGTACGCCACAACCTGGGCCCATGAACGGCATCAGCAAGGTAAGCAAACCTCTGTCATCAGTATTTTTACCCATACAATTGGGGCGTTTGCAAAGACGTTACTGTTACGGGGAGGCGTTCTGGATGGGAAACAGGGTTGGATACTTGCGGTTGTTAACGCACAGTATACCTTTAACAAGTATGCTGAATTATGGGCCCTTAACCACGGTTACACGGAAAAACAGCCATGAGTGTACGCGCGATATACCCCGGTACATTTGACCCAATAACCAATGGTCATATCGACATTATTACCCGTGCATCGAGGATGTTCGATACACTGATCCTGGCTATTGCCGCAAGCCCCAGTAAAAAACCACTATTTACACTGGCTGAACGTGAAGCACTGGCAAAAGACGCTACCGCTCATCTGCCCAATATCCAGGTAATGGGGTTCAGTGAGTTAATGGCGGAGTTCGCCCGCCAGCAAAATGCTCAGGTACTGGTGAGGGGAGTTCGCGCCGTGGCTGATTTCGAATATGAAATGCAACTCGCTCATATGAACAGCCACCTGATGCCAGGGCTTGAAAGCATTTTCCTGATGCCCTCACGCGACTGGTCTTTTATCTCATCATCGCTGGTCAAAGAAGTGGCGCTACATCATGGCGATGTCAGTGCTTTTCTGCCTCCCAATGTGCATCAAGCATTGTTAGCGAAGATAAACGCTAACATCACAGCCCCATAAGTGTTTAATGCTGGCAGCGCGGGCACCAAAATGTGGTACGCTGCCCGTGTTTACCGCTTTTAATAGCTGTCCCACACTGGCGACATAATTCTCCTGCACGGCCATAAACTTGCAGTTCCTGAGCAAAATACCCAGGCTTACCGTCTGTCTGCAAAAAATCGCGCAGAGTGGTTCCACCTTGCTCAATTGAGTGAGCCAGTACCGCTTTAATTGACTGAGTAAGGCGTTTCGCCTCATCTGGCGATAACGAGTGTGCCACCCTGTCCGGGTGTATCCCCGCCGCAAAGAGTGATTCACTGGCATAAATATTCCCTACCCCCACCACGAGCTTATTGTCCATCAACCACGGCTTTACCGCGATTTTTTTACTCCGGCTCTTCTGGTACAGGTATTCGGCATTAAAGTCCTCTGTGAGCGGCTCAGGCCCTAAATGCGCTAACACAGGGTGCCCTTCCAGCTCAGTAGCCCATAACCACGCACCAAACCGGCGGGGGTCTGTATAACGCAGGCACTTCCCGTTAGATAAAATGACATCAACGTGGTCATGTTTTTCCGGTGGTACATCCTGTGGTAAAACACGCAAGCTGCCAGACATACCAAGATGAATGATTATCCAACCCGTGGGGAGTTCCAACAGCAGGTACTTCGCCCTGCGCTGCACACTGAGTACAGGCACATCACTCAGGCGATAGATTTCATCGGAAACAGGCCAGCGCAGCCGCCCATTACGCACTTCAACAAATTGAATCGTCGCGCCCACCAAATGGGGCTCAATTCCACGACGGCTAGTTTCAACCTCTGGTAATTCGGGCATGGCTTCCTCTTTGCTCTTTCAGCCTTACCTTGTGGGGGCAAGACCGGATCACAGACGCAGCTGGCAAACAGACATCAACGTGTCGGCCAGTACCATGATGATATGGGGATTGAAGGGGGAAATTCCAGGCATAAAAAAACGGCCCCGAAGGACCGTTTCTCACAAAGCCACTAAAATTATTTAATTTTAGCTTCTTTGTATACAACGTGCTTACGAACAACCGGATCGTATTTGTTCAGTTCCAGTTTTTCGGGTTTAGTACGTTTGTTCTTCGTGGTGGTATAGAAATGACCAGTACCAGCAGAAGAAACCAGCTTGATCTTCTCGCGAACACCTTTAGCCATGATTTAATTCCTCTTAGTACTTCTCGCCACGGGCACGCAGATCAGACAGAACTGATTCGATGCCTTTTTTATCAATTACACGCATACCTTTAGCAGATACACGCAGGGTTACAAAACGCTTCTCGCTCTCTACCCAAAAGCGGTGAGAGTGCAGGTTCGGCAGAAAACGGCGTTTAGTCGCGTTCAGTGCGTGTGAACGGTTGTTACCGGTCACCGGACGCTTGCCAGTAACTTGGCAGACTCGGGACATGTCTATTCTCCAAAAATCAAATTAGCTCGAGCTTCGTAAAGGGTATCGGCAGCCTCGTCAGGCCTGTGCTGGCCTGGTCTTCCGGTTCAATGTGAACTCGTGATGCCAGGCCCAATTGCCAAACCCGAGATTCTCAAAGGTGGCGTAGTATACGCTGACTCAGGGATGTGCTCAAGTCCCGAACAAATAAAGATCCCGGAGGATCGCGTAAATTGCCCTAAATCCACCCTCTTTCTGCGAAAGAAACGGTCTCTCCACGCCCAATAACCAGATGGTCAAGCACACGAATATCCATAAATTGGCAGCTTTCTACCAACCTTTGGGTGATTAACTGGTCAGCGCGGCTGGGTTCGGCCCGGCCCGATGGATGATTATGAGCGAAAATGACACTCGCTGCATTAAGTTTAATGGCCTGGCGCACTACTTCGCGTGGATAAACCTCAACATGAGTCAACGTACCGGAAAACATTCTCTGGTGTTCAATCACCCTGTTATGGTTATCTAAAAACAACACCATAAAAATTTCCCGCTCCTCTGAAGCCAGTTCATTTTGCAAAAACTGCCTGACAACATGCGGATTATTAAGCGTATCCATTTCCGCCAGTTCTGATGAATGAAAACGACAGGCCAGTTCGGTAATCGCGCTCAGTTCGGCATATTTTGCTACTCCGATACCGCCAATTTTGCGAATCTGAACCAACTCAGCACTTAATAACGCTCTGAGAGAACCGAAATGAACCAGCAACTGGTGTGACAGCATCAACACAGGTACTCCGCGCTTCCCGGTACGTAAAAATAGCGCCAAAAGCTCAACATCCGTCAGCGCTTTCGCACCATATTTCATGAGTTTTTCCCGTGGGGGGAGCCTTACCACATACTCCATCACGCCTCCTCTTCCATACCAGCACGTTATTCGGGTGTCACAATGCCACCCACATTTTTCCCCTGCGAGTACCTAACATGCAGGCTGCGAGCCAGTACGCAGAGAATCAAAGGCATCAAAACCTCGTTTGCATGATTTGTGGTAACATGCCGCATCTTGTTTTCATACAGACGGGAACATCACCATGGGCTTGTCCGGTAAAAAAATTGTCCTGGGTATTAGTGGCGGTATCGCTGCCTATAAAACACCTGAACTGGTACGCAGGTTGCGCGATCATGGCGCTGAAGTGCGCGTTGTTATGACAGAAGCAGCAAAAGCGTTCATCACTCCACTGACTCTGCAGGCCGTTTCCGGGCACCCGGTATCCGAAAGCTTGCTCGATACCGCGGCAGAAGCTGCAATGGGGCATATTGAGCTGGGCAAATGGGCAGACCTGGTGATTCTGGCTCCAGCCACGGCGGATTTAATTGCCCGGGTGGCGGCTGGCATGGCAAATGACCTGGTCAGCACGATGTGCCTGGCAACACCCGCACCTGTTGCGGTCGTTCCAGCCATGAACCAACAAATGTTCAGAGCCACGGCTACCCAGCAAAATATTGAACGCCTGGCCGAACGTGGGTTACTTATTTGGGGCCCGGACAGCGGTAGCCAGGCCTGTGGCGACGTTGGGCCCGGCAGAATGCTTGACCCACTGGTGATTGTTGAAATGGCAGAGCAACATTTCGGCCACAGCCAGGACCTGAAAGATCTGAATATTATGATAACGGCAGGCCCGACACGTGAACCGCTGGATCCCGTAAGGTATATTACCAATCACAGTTCCGGGAAAATGGGCTTCGCTCTGGCTGATGCCGCTGCGAAAAGAGGTGCCAACGTTACTCTGGTCTGCGGCCCGGTATCGCTCCCTACTCCACAAGGCGTGCTGCGTGTTGATGTCACAACAGCCCTGGAAATGAACGCGATTGTGCAGCAATCAGTTCAAAAACAAGCGATTTTCATTGGCTGTGCCGCCGTTGCCGATTTCCGCGCCGAACAAATCGCACCAGAAAAAATAAAAAAACAAAGCGATGAAGACGGGTTGATCATAAAAATGGTAAAAAATCCGGATATCATTGCCGGTGTAGCCGGGTTAACGGAAAACCGCCCTTATGTTGTCGGATTTGCGGCTGAAACAAGTAATGTGGAAGAATACGCCCGGCAAAAACAAACCCGCAAACACCTGGATTTAATCTGCGCAAATGACGTTTCTGTAGCAGGCCAGGGGTTTAATAGTGATATGAATGCATTGCACCTCTTCTGGCAAGATGGGGATAAAGCGCTGGCTTTAACCAGCAAAACCCAGCTTGGTCAATTGTTACTGGACGAGATCATTACCCGTTATGATGAAAAAAATCGACGTTAAGATTCTGGACCCGCGTGTTGGCCAGCAGTTCCCTTTGCCAACTTACGCCACCTCTGGCTCCGCCGGGCTCGATCTGCGCGCCTGTCTTGATGAGGCTTTCGACCTCGCCCCCGGCCAAACCACACTGGTGCCGACAGGGCTGGCTATCCATATTGCAGACCCTTCGCTGGCAGCGGTAATTTTACCGCGCTCAGGGCTTGGCCATAAACACGGTGTCGTGCTGGGTAACCTGGTTGGTCTGATTGATTCAGATTATCAGGGGCAGTTAATGGTATCGGTATGGAACCGTGGGCAAACTACTTTTACTGTTGAACCTGGTGAACGCCTGGCGCAGATGGTCTTTGTACCGGTCGTACAGGCTGAATTTAATATCGTTGATGACTTTGCCGCTACGGATCGTGGCGAAGGTGGTTTTGGCCATTCTGGCCGCCAATAATAATCCAGGGACAGCCCCGCCAGACATCAGTTATTCGATGATGGCCCCGCAGGTAAATGAGCCTGCGGGTCAGGGTTGATGTGTGGGCATTACCTGGTCATTGCTTATTTCAGGGGTATTTTAGATCATGGCAGAAAAACAAACGGCGAAAAGGAATCGTCGCGACGAAATACTGCAGGCGCTGGCTCAAATGCTTGAATCAAGTGATGGCAGCCAACGAATTACCACAGCAAAACTGGCTGCCACGGTGGGTGTCTCTGAAGCCGCACTTTACCGCCATTTTCCCAGCAAAACGCGCATGTTCGATAGCCTTATCGAATTTATTGAAGACAGCCTTATCACGCGTATCAACCTGATATTGAAAGATGAAAAGGATACCACTGCGCGTTTAAGGCTGATTGTGCTGCTTATTTTGGGGTTTGGTGAACGTAATCCAGGGTTAACCCGTATTCTTACTGGCCATGCATTAATGTTTGAACAAGACCGGCTACAGGGGCGGATTAATCAACTGTTTGAACGTATTGAAGCCCAACTGCGCCAAGTGATGCGTGAACGGAAAATGCGTGAAGGCGAAAGCTACACCGTGGATGAAACGCTGTTAGCCAGCCAGTTACTGGCATTTTGCGAAGGTATGCTGTCACGCTTTGTGCGCAGCGAATTTCGTTACCACCCAACAGACGATTTCGAAGCACGCTGGCCGTTGCTGGCCGCACAGCTGAACTAAAAAAAGGGCCCTGAAGGCCCTTTGAGCCTGATGACAAACCTCATGTCCGCACAGAACGAGAGAATGTCACCCTATAAAAACCAGGAAAATCAATTCATTGATTTTCGGCTGCTAACTAAAAAGAAGGAAAAACCACGTTTTTTCCTTCTTTTTCATCAATCTGAGGGCCCTGAAGGCCCTTTTTTGCTAATGCGGTTTACACCCCGTATTGTTCGCGATATTCACGAACCGACGCCAGGTGCTGAGCCATTTCTGGTTTTTCTTCCAACCAACTGATGACGTCTTTCAAGGTAATAATAGAAATCACTTTACAGTGGTAATCACGTTCCACTTCCTGAATAGCGGAAATATCACTGCGCCCACGTTCCTGGCGGTCCAGTGATATCAGTACCCCGGCAAGAGAAGCCCCATTCGCCTGAATAATTTCCATAGACTCACGAATAGCCGTTCCCGCAGTTATCACATCGTCCACCAGCATCACCCGGCCTTGCAGCGGGCTACCAACCAGGTTCCCGCCTTCACCATGGTCTTTTGCTTCTTTGCGGTTAAAGCAGTAAGGCACATCCTGCTCGTGGTGTTCCGCGAGTGCCACGGCCGTTGTTGTCGCAATTGGGATCCCTTTATAAGCTGGCCCAAACAGCAGGTCAAAATCAATGCCGGAATCCACCAGTGCTTCGGCATAGAAGCGCCCCAAAAGCGCCAGATCACGCCCGGTATTAAACAGCCCGGCATTGAAAAAATAGGGGCTAATGCGCCCGGATTTCAGGGTAAACTCACCAAATTTCAATACCTGCTTGTTAAGCGCAAATTCAATAAACTGGCGCTGATACGGTTTCATGGATTCGCTCCTTACTGTGGCAATTCTGTTCATACGCGTGGCGAGGACATGGCTGTTACAACAATGCGCCAACCCGCCAGCAAAAAAAAGGCGACTCACAGGCCGCCTAAAAATTAATTTTCTAACGCCGCCTTCTGCGACGCGATGATAGATTCGATTCCACCGCGAGCCAAAGCCAGCAACGTGAGGAGTTCTTCATGGCTGAACGGCTCGCCTTCGGCTGTGCCCTGCACTTCAATCATGCGCCCGTCTTCCATCATGACCACGTTCATGTCAGTTTCAGCAGCAGAATCTTCCACATACTCCAGGTCACAAACCGCTTCACCGTTCACGATACCCACCGATACCGCAGCAACCATCCCTTTCATTGGGTTAGCTTTCAGTTTGCCATTTGCCACCATCGCGTTGAGGGCATCGGCCAGCGCTACACAGGCGCCAGAAATAGAGGCAGTACGTGTTCCGCCATCCGCCTGCAGGACATCGCAGTCCAGCGTAATGGTGTATTCACCCAAGGCTTTCAGGTCTACTGCTGCACGCAATGCGCGGGCGATAAGGCGCTGGATTTCCATAGTGCGCCCACCCTGCTTGCCTTTGGCTGCTTCACGCGCATTGCGAGTGTGGGTTGCGCGCGGCAACATACCGTATTCTGCGGTTACCCAACCCTGGCCCTGGCCTTTCAGAAAGCGGGGAACACCTTCCTCTACCGTGGCGGTACACAGTACTTTGGTATCGCCGAATGCCACCAGAACAGCGCCTTCGGCATGTTTGGTGTAATGGCGAGTAAGAGTGACGGGGCGTACTTGTGTGTTACTACGGCCTGCTGGACGCATGAGTCTTCTCCGGTCAGAAACGAATGTGGCTGCGCATTATACGGTCTTCGCGACCTTATTCCTATCCTGATGGAGGCAGGCTGGCTATAATCCCTTCATCCATTTATAAAATTGGTTACTGATATGATCCGTAGCATGACCGCCTACGCCCGGCGTGAAATTAAAGGCGAATGGGGCTCAGCCTCCTGGGAACTGCGTTCGGTCAACCAGCGCTACCTCGAAACATACCTGCGTCTTCCGGAACAATTTCGCAGTCTTGAACCCGTGGTGCGCGAACGTATTCGTGCACGCCTGACCCGTGGCAAAATCGAATGTACCTTGCGTTTTGAGCCAGATAGCCACGCCCAAAGTGAGCTGATTCTCAATGAGGAACTGGCTAAACAACTGGTGCAGGCCGGTAACTGGGTAAAAATGCAGAGTGATGAAGGTGAAATCAACCCACTGGATATTCTGCGCTGGCCAGGCGTGATGTCTGCCAAAGAACAGGATCTTGATGCCATTACCAGTGAAATCATGGGTGGGCTGGAATCCGCACTGGATGACTTTATCGTTGCCCGTGAAACCGAAGGCCAGGCGCTTAAAGCCTTAATTGAGCAACGCCTGGAAGGTGTCAGCACGGAAGTCAGCAAAGTACGTGCGCAAATGCCGGATATTCTGAAATGGCAGCGTGAACGCCTGGTGAGCAAACTGGACGAAGCGTCTGTTCAGTTAGAAAACAACCGTCTTGAGCAGGAACTGGTTCTGATGGCACAGCGGATTGATGTGGCGGAAGAGCTGGATCGCCTGGATGCCCACGTTAAAGAAACCTACAACATCCTGAAGAAGAAAGAAGCGGTTGGCCGCCGACTGGACTTTATGATGCAGGAATTCAACCGTGAGTCGAATACGCTGGCATCAAAATCTATCAATGCCGAAGTGACCAACTCAGCCATTGAGTTGAAAGTGTTAATCGAGCAGATGCGCGAGCAGATCCAGAACATCGAGTAACACCCCAGCTAAAAAAGAAGCCCATATCGCTATGGGCTTCTTTATTTAAGCTAATGGCAAACGCAGGGCTACCCGGCGATTGCCATGCCAACTGTCATATGCAGGCCATAAAACACACCACGGCTAATCAGTTCACCTGCCAGCACCAGTACAAACGCCAGTGACAATACAGGCACTGCGGGGTAATACCCTTTTAGCTGTGGTACCACCCAACACACCAGCGCGGCGGCCAGCAGCACCAGGCTCCATGCCATCAGTGCTCCATATTGCGGAACTAACGCCTGAGCTTGTTGCACGGAACTGTGAATCGTTGCCAGTTCGCTCCCCTGCATTACCGCCACCACAGCACTACCCAGCAAAGCGACCAGGGAAACAGCAGGTAACACACGCATTCCCCAACCTTCAACACCTGCCACACGCAGCAGCAGGTAGCCAAGTAACGGTCCACCCATCAACATAGTCAGGAAAAAGCGCAACCCAGTCCATATCGTGTACCAGGTTGGCACTGTGTCTATCGTGTTGTAAACCCTTGCCATCATCCAGACGAAAATCACGCCCAGCACCATGGTTACCACCAGCCATAATGCGCGCAGCGGCTGGGAAAGCTTATTCACGACCGCCAGTAACCAGCCAATACCACCAACGGCAAAAAAGAGTGAGCCGCTGGCTATTTCGTTACTCAGGGCCGAAGATCCAACCCGGTTTAATGAGTTAAACGCCCGCATAGGCGAACCCAGGTGCATCATGGAGGCAATAAAACCTATTCCCATAAAGATCCACAACCCCAGCATCACGAGGGTGACCCTCTTTTGCTGCTCTGCACTGGGTTTGGCCCACAACAACATCAGAGCCATAACAATAAATCCACCCACCACACACTGCCCCAGCACGGTAAACAGCATCAGTGGCCATTCACTCCATCCGTTACCCATTTCACACCTCCTTCGGGTTTGCCAGATAACCGCTGGTATCACCTTCTGGGCGGCTGTTGGCGTTGGGTTTTATGACAATACTCGGTTTTGTGAAATGTGCAGACGGCAACGGTGCAACTGCCGCCAGCTCACCATGTTTTTTGCGCAGTTCTTCGATTGGCCCAAAGTCCAGCGCCCTGAGTGGGCAGGATTCAACACAAATCGGCTTTTTGCCTTCTGCAACACGAGAGTAGCAACCATCACACTTGGTCATGTGCCCTTTAGCCGCGTTATATTGCGGCGCACCATAAGGACATGCCATATGGCAGTAACGGCAGCCAATACATACATCTTCATTGACCACGACAAAGCCATCTTCCCGCTTGTGCATTGCGCCACTGGGGCACACCTTCGTACAGGCCGGATCCTCGCAATGGTTACAGGCGATGGATAAATAGTAAGCGAACACATTTTGGTGCCACACACCATTATCTTCTTGCCAGTCACCTCCCGCGTATTCATAAATGCGACGGAAACTCACATCCGGCGTTAAGTCTTTGTAATCTTTACAGGCCAGTTCACAGGTTTTGCAACCGGTGCACCGGCTGGAATCAATAAAAAATCCATACTGGGTTGTCATCGGTTACTCCTTACAACTTTTCAACCTGAACGAGGTTGGTGTGTGACGGGTTGCCTTTTGCCAGTGGTGACGGGCGTTGGGTTGTCAGTACGTTGATGCTGCCAGCCTGATCGACCCGTTGGGTATCCGGGGAATACCAGGCTCCCTCACCCAGGGCGACAACACCCGGTAAAATACGTGGTGTCACTTTTGCCTCAATGTGAACCTCTCCCCGGCCATTAAAAATCCGCACGCGATCACCGTTGGCAATGCCGCGAGCCTTAGCATCCATGGGGTTAATCCACATCTCCTGGCGGCAGGCGGCTTTTAAAACGTCCACATTGCCGTAAGTTGAGTGTGTGCGGGCTTTGTAATGAAAACCGGTTAATTGCAATGGCCACTGTTTTGCTAATGGGTCGTCATAGTTTTCAAACCCGGCACTGTAAACAGGTAGCGGGTCGACCACATCGTCTTTATCCAGTTGCCAGGTCGCGGCAATCTCAGCCAGTTGCGCGGAGTAAATTTCAATTTTCCCGGAAGGTGTGGTGAGCGGGTTGGCTGCAGGGTCATCACGGAAAGCTTTGTATGCAACGTGGTGCCCTTCAGGATCGCGCTGTTTAAAAATACCCTGTTCACGAAAGGCTTCGAAAGACGGCAAATCAGGAATCGCTTTACGAGATAACTCATGAAGATGGCGCATCCACCCTTCCTGAGTACGCCCTTCGGTGAATTTCTCTTCCACACCCAGGCGTTTTGCCAGTGCGCTGGTCATCTCATAAATGGTTTTGCATTCAAAACGCGGCTTAATGACCTGGTCATTAAAAATCACATAGGACATATTCCCGCAAGAGGCATCCAGCGCGAAGTCCATCTGTTCTGAGGCTGTGCAATCAGGCAATAAAATATCGGCATATTTTGCCGAAGCGGTCATATGGCAATCAATGACCACAATCATTTCACACTTTTTGTCATCCTGAAGAATTTCGTGAGTGCGGTTAATTTGCGAGTGCTGGTTCACCAGGCAGTTACCGGCATAGTTCCAAATCATTTTGATGGGAACATCCAGTTTGTCTTTCCCACGAACCCCATCGCGTGTCGCTGTCATTTCAGGGCCGCGCTCAATGGCATCAGTCCACATAAACATTGAAATGCTGGTTTGTACCGGGTTATCCAGTGTTGGCATCCGTTCGAACGGCACTTCATAAGACCCTTCGCGTGCACCACTGTTACCCCCGGAAATACCCACGTTCCCGGTCAAAATCGGCAGCATGGCAATAGCCCGGGAAGCCAGTTCCCCATTGGAGTGGCGCTGCGGCCCCCACCCTTGAGAAATAAATGCTGGTTTTACTGAACCGATCTCACGGGCCAGTTGAATGATTCGGGAAGCAGGAATACCAGTGATGGGCGCAGCCCAGTCAGGTGTTTTCGCCACACCGTCTTTACCCTGCCCCAGAATATAAGCTTTGTAATGGCTATTCGCTGGCGCACCGGCTGGCAGTGTTGTTTCATCATAGCCAACACAATATTTATCGAGGAATGCCTGATCGACGAGGTTCTCAGTAATCAAAACCCAGGCAATTGCTGCGGCCAGCGCACCATCAGTACCAGGCCGGATAGGGATCCATTCATCTTCGCGCCCGGCACCGGTGTCGTTATAACGCGGGTCGATAATAATCATGCGCGCATTGGATTTCTGGCGGGCCTGTTCAATGTAGTAGGTAACCCCGCCGCCGCTCATCCGCGTTTCGCCTGGATTATTACCAAACAACACGACCAGTTTGCTGTTTTCGATGTCAGACGGGCTGTTACCATCTGCCCAGCCACCGTAGGTGTAATTCAACCCGGCAGCGATTTGGGCTGTTGAGTAGTCTCCATAATGATTCAGGTAGCCACCCACACAATTCATCAGGCGGGCAATCAGGGTTTTTCCTGGTGGCCAGGAGCGGGTCATCGTGCCGCCCAACGTCCCGGTACCATAATTAAGGTAGATAGATTCGTTACCGTAGTCTTTAATCAGGCGCTGCGTGTTGCTGGCGATAATGTCATAAGCTTCATCCCAGCTAATGCGCTCAAACTTCCCTTCGCCCCGTTTTCCCACACGCTTCATGGGGTATTTCAGCCGGTCAGGATTATAAACCCGACGGCGCATAGAGCGGCCACGCAGGCAGGCCCGCACCTGGTGTAAACCATCATAATCATCATTGCCGGTGTTATCTGTTTCCACATAACGGATTTCACCGTTAACAACATGCATGCGTAGCGGGCAACGGCTACCACAGTTAACGGTACAGGCACTCCAGATTACCTTTTCCTGAGAGCCTGCCGGGGCAATCGCATCTGCGGCACAAACCAGCCGGGAAAATGGCAAAGAAAACGCGCTGCCAGCCAGTGCCAGGCCACCAATCGCGGTTCCCTTCATTAAGCCTCGTCGGCTGACTTCTGCTTCCAGCAAAGCATCGGGTGTTTTATGGCTCATAAATACTCACCTTGCTTATTTTCGTCATCGATTCAACCCAAGCGCTATATAATTATGTATATAACGTTTTGAATTGTCAGTTTATTTTCATTCTTATCAAGGTGAGTATTACGCTGCCCAGAGAATCAAGAGTTTGCTTCGTATCAATCAAAAAGCTAAAACTTGCAGATAGGGTATATTTCTGAGATCCAGGACAAAAAGTCTGTTGTGAAAAAGATGAAAAAAAAATCACAAAATTAATAATGAATATCATTCGCAATTATTTTTAAAGCTATTCAAAGTCTGGCTGGCAATGTTGCCAAAGACTGATTCTGGGGGATGGAGCAATCTGAAAACACATCTCCTTTATCAGTCAATCTGTAAGTCAAACCTGTAAATTTCCTGTAACTCATTCAACCAGAGCCCTGTTATCAGGCATGCATTCATAATGTCTGCCAATTTATGGAAAAAAATCACCAAAATATTTGGTCAAATATGACATCGCCCTGTGTGGGTGGGATTCGTAAAATCTCCCTCGTTTTCTGACAGGTGTGAACGTCAGCTATCTTTATATTTCCAAAAAGGAATCCTTCATGTCTCATCCGATCATTGCCGACTTAACCAAACGCTACACCGCAAAACGCTATGATGCGCAGAAAAAAATTTCCACCGCGGATATGGAAATTATCAAAGAAGCCCTGCGCCTTTCTGCTTCATCGATAAACTCACAGCCCTGGAAATTCATTGTGATAGAGAGTGATGCGGCCAAACAGCGGTTGCATGATACTTTCGATAAAAAATATCAATTCAATCAACCCCATGCGAAAACGGCTTCCCACACAATTTTATTGGCTTACAACCCGGAATTTACGTTAGATGATTACCGTAAAGTCACTGATGTAGAAGTATCATCGGGTCATTTACCTGCAGACCGCTATGAAAGTTTCCTGCACGGTGCCTTCACTTTCGCCGAAGCGAATACTGACGAAAAAGGTTTTAATGGTAACTGGACTAAAGCACAAACTTATATCGCGCTGGGGAATCTTCTGCATGTTTTAGCACGAATGGGGATTGACTCAACGCCAATGGAAGGTGTTGACAAAGAACGTATTGGAGACGTTTTCAAAAATGAATTAGAGGGTTATGTGTGCGAAGTTGCCGTAGCAATGGGCTATCATTTAGACAGTGATGATTACAATTATGGTTTGCCCAAAGCACGCCTGCCAATGTCAGATATTCTGACGGTTATCTAAAAGCACAGGCTGATGGTAACCAGTATGAGTACTCCTGATGAACGAATGGTACAACATACAAATATTGTCACGGCAGCAAAACGAGCTGGGGTACGAAAAATTGTCTGCTCCAGTATTCAGGGGCGGAAAAGGTACAGTTTCCTCCCTGTTGTGCTGAGTAGCAGAAAAATATATTCAGGAATCAGGCCTTGAATGGGTTATTGGCCGTAATGGTATATATATATAGAACCCGATATTGAATACATTGCCAGCTACCAGGAGATCGGCGCAGTAAAAAATAGCGCTGGCAATGTCGTTGGCGGTATGGCGGTATGGCGGTATATACAAAAACATTAAATATGGTGCACTGGAAAAAACCAACCACTTTCGTAACGCATCAGGAAGAGATCATATTTCATGGGAAGATTACTTCAATAGATATAAAAAGTAAGCACTACCAATATTTATAAATACTGGGAAATGGAATTGCCACATCATCACATTAAGCAATTCCATTTCCTGGCGTTATCATTGATAATGAAATAACACATTTCCGGATAATTGTGCTACAATCAAGGTACTATTCGCCGCCTGAGAATGCCATGTCAATTAGCCAACAACTCTCCCTTTTTCTGGATATAGTACGCCAGGGTTCATTCAGCAAAGCTGCTTCATTACACAATATGGATAACTCTGCATTATCAAAACAAATAAAGAAACTAGAAGAGAGTTTAGGCGTACAGTTGATTAACCGTTCTACTCGAGCTATAGCACTTACTGCTGTCGGGGATGAAATATTCAAGCAAGCCATTATATTGGAAGAAACCCTTCACAATATTCAATATATTGCCAAAACACACCAAACCAATCCCAGCGGAAATATTAAAATCACTGCACCCAGTTTTTTTGGGCAAAAATATCTTCAGCCAGTCATTGATGGGTTTATTAACAAATATCCCAATGTTAATATCACTCTTTTTCTTGATGACAGGCGCGCTGATATTATTGCTGATAAATATGATTTAGCCATTCGCATTGGTAAACTTATAGATTCTAATTTAATCGCTAAAAAAATTGCAAAAACACAGTTTATACTTATTGCCTCAAAATCATTCCTGGAAAAATATGGTAATCCCACAACACCATCAGAGCTGGTTTCACTGCCTGCAGTAATTTATTCAAATGGTAATATTACACTGGATAAATTGATGATCGGTAGTACACCGGGCGGGAAAGAGTTACTTAACCTGACAATGAAAGGGCACTTCAAAGTTAACGATATAAAAATCCTGGTCAATTCAGTCAGTCGGGGGGTTGGTTACGGTCTGATTGATTTATTTGGGCTGGAAGATTCTCTGGAAGCATCCGGGCTGATTCAATTACTGCCAGAGTATAAAGTCTCTACTATGGACACAGGAATCTATGCTATTTACCCAAACAGAAATCACAATATCTTAGTCGATGACTTTATTGCACTGCTTATGAACCATTTAGGCGGCAGACCATTCTGGTTAGACTATCTGGATATCAATTAACCCTGAGTTTTTTGTTGGGTTTTCCCAGTCATACATCAGGCTTCACCCCATAATAATAGTTACATTTTTGTCATAAAAACCCATGCACTAACATCGCCTTTTTATCCGTGCTTTTGTTATCATCCCTCTCTTGCTGGTTGCGATAAATAAAAAAATACCCGCACAGTCTACCCTGTCCCTTGCCATATTGACGGCTCGTTTTGATAAACGCAGCTATCATGTCTATCACCTCACATGACAATAAAAGTTTATTATTTGTTGATATAAAAGGAAAAATATGGACTGGGAAACTTGGCGCTTTGTTATCGGTGTCACGCTGCCAAACCTGCTTCTACTGCTCGCGGGCGTCATCTTGCGCCGTTCTGGGTTGATGAACGATACATTTATTGATGGTGCCTCAAAAATTGTCTTTGTTGTTGCACTACCTTGCTTACTGTTTTTCAGTATTGCTACACAGAAAATTTCGCTGGCTCAAAATTTGCCCCTGGCACTGTACGGCCTGATGGGGACGACATTATCCTGGCTGCTACTGGAGCTTGTTGCGCCTTTATTAGTCAAAGAACGCAAGGAGAGAGGCATCTTCGTTCAAGGGGGGTTTCGTGCCAATACAGCGATTGTCGGCCTGGCTTATGCGTCAATGGCCTATGGGAAAGCAGGTATAGCTATTGGCTCATTGTACATGGCGACAACAGTTATTCTGTTTAACCTTTTATCTGTGATTTCATTGACCCGCAGCCTGCAAGGTAATGGTAAAAAAGCCCCTTCACCCGTTTCTATTCTGCAGGGTGTTATTAAAAACCCGCTGATTATCAGCCTGGTGGCAGGTTTAGCCTGGAACGCGACAGGGTTCACTATCCCTCATCCGATTACCCAAACCGGTGAGCTAATTTCGGCAACAGCATTGCCGCTGGCAATGATGTGCGCCGGTGCCTCACTGGACCTGCGTAGTATGTTTAGATCATCCAATACAGCTTTATATGCCACCCTTGCGCGTGTCGCGGTAGTTCCTGCAGGGTTAACTTTCGGTGGGTGGCTGTGTGGCTTTGAAGGAACAACACTGGGCGTTATCTTTCTGTTTTCTGCTACACCTGCCGCTGCCGCCAGTTACGTTATGACACGAGCAATGGGTGGGAATGCCGTACTTGCCGCCAATATTATTGGGCTGACAATGGTTGGTTCCATTGTCACAACATCGCTGGGACTGTTTATTTTAAGAAGCCTGAACCTGAGTTAACCGGGTTCTTTCAACCAAAAGTGTGGTATCTGTCATGTTATCCCGTTAGCCACACACACTTATCATGGTATAAGCGTCCAGGTGTGCTCACTCAGAGTCGAGAATAAAGATGGCATTTCCCCTTTCGCAACAGCTAGGTGCTTTTTTAAAGGAACGGCGTCAAAACCTGGATGCGCGCGCATTAGGGTATGATTCTCAACGTCGCCGCACTCTGGGCCTGCGCCGCGAAGAAGTCGCTCAGCGCGCCAGTATTAGCGTAACCTGGTATACCTGGCTTGAGCAGGGCCGGGGGGGAGCCCCTTCAGTTCCCGTGCTCGAACGCCTGAGCCAGGCGCTGTTGCTGACAGACACCGAACGTGAGCATCTGTTTTTATTGGGTGTTGGCCATCCACCTCAAACAAAACACCAAGAAAATCAGGCAATACCCGCCCATCTTCAGCATGTACTGAATACGCTTAACCCATGCCCCGCGCTGATAAAAAATCTTACCTGGGACATTCTGGCATGGAATGACGCTGCCCGCCTGGTGTTGACTGATTACACACGTCTTGAGCCTGAGCAACGGAATATTTTGCGGCTTATCTTTTCGCATGAACCAGTACGCCAGCATCAGGCGGACTGGGAGGCTGTGGCTCGTATGGTGGTTGGTGCGTTTCGGGCTGATATTGCCCGCGTTGGCGAAAGCCCACGCGTACAACACCTGGTTCAGGAACTTTCCGCTAAAAGTGCATTTTTTGCAACGCTTTGGGAAACACACAGCGTACAGGATTTAAGTGAAGGGATTAAATACCTGCATCGCTCAGACTGCGGGGCGCTTGCGCTGAATTATTCATCTTTTGGCATTCACGCGCGGCCAGATTTAAGCCTGCTGGTATACAGCCCGGCAACGGATGAAGATGCCAGTAAAATAGCAACAATCTTCTCTGTTGCTCACAAAACTATTTGAATGGATACCCTTGCTCAAGTAAACCCAAAAACTCTTGCAGCCAGGGCATATCAATGGTTTTCACCATCGCCGGGAAAAAAACTTGCGGTGAAGGGAAAACATCCAGTACGAAGCAATTTTCTAACCGGCTGGCATCAACTTCAGACTCAGGTAGCAATGTTGCCGCTTTCAGGCCAGACTCCAGCCAGTCAATAATTACACCGGGCTGAGCAATGTGCATAATCACATTCGGATTTACTCCGCCCTTACTAAAATTATCAAACAACATCTCATAAATGCCCGAATCCCGGGAACGTTGCAGCAAAACAAGGGGAAGCTCACCAATCGCCAGGTAAGGTATTGTCCCACTATTTATATCGCTACTCACACAACCTGCCAGCTCCTTATTAATTACCGCTACCAGTTTTACTGGCTCAAAAGCGATATAATCAAAGCATTCAGGTTGATAAGGTTTCTGAATTAACGCTAAATCTAATAAACCATCATTCAGTTGCTCTTCTAAATTACTGGAATCAGAAACCGAGATTCGTAATTCTATTTCTGGATGTTTCCGGTATAATTCAAGAAATAGTGGTTTGAAATAAGATTGGTATAAGTGTGTCAAACCTATACGCAATAGTCGCTTTTCTCTGTTGGCTATTTGAATGGTTTCACGCGTTGTATTTTCTATTTGACGAAAGATATCACTGGCGCGGCGATAGAGAAAATTACCCGCATCGGTAGGTTCGATTCTATTTCCATTACGGACAAAAAGGGAAGCATTGAGTTCTTCTTCAAGCTCCTGAATCCTCCGGCTAAGCGGGGGTTGTGCCATGTTTAGCGCTCTGGCGGCCTGGCTGATAGAACCATGCTCAACGACCTTACAGAAATACTTCAATCTTTTCAGATCCATAGAGATAATGCCCTCCGCCAGATTATGAGGTCGTATTATCGCATATTTCTGTTTTTCGTGCATAAACAACTTAACAACCCAACAAAATAAAAACATTGTGGTAACATTTCTTGCATTAAATGTAGCAATTTAACCTGAAGTAAATATAATGTGATTGTAATCGCTGTCACTCACACCTTTTTGATATGGTTTGTATAATCTAAACGGTATTTGTCTGGTTCTATTAGCAGGCATATATTTTCAGGTGCAAAGACAACTTACCTGAAAAATACGGACCACTATTATGGCAAATGAGCTAAATAAAGATCAGAGCCAGACGCATGATCTTCGCTCCGCAATTGAATTACTCAAATCTACCCCCGGCGAATATGTCGAAACGAATGTAGAAGTCGACCCTCGCGCCGAATTATCTGGTGTTTACCGCTACGTTGGTGCAGGTGGTACGTGCGAACGTCCTACTCGTAAAAACGGCCCGGTAATGATGTTCAACAAAATTAAAGGGTTCGATGATATCAGTGTCATTATTGGCCTGAATGGTTCCCGTAAACGCGTTGGGCAGTTCCTTAACTGCGAACCTGAAAGACTGGGCCATCTGCTGAAAGATTCCGTGCAGAACCCTATCGCTCCAGTTGAAGTCAGTGCTGACAAAGCAGTGTGCCAGGAAGTTGTACACCTGGCGACAGATGCAAATTTCGATTTGCGTAAACTGCTGCCAGCCCCAACCAATACCGAAGAAGATGCAGGCCCTTACATCACGATGGGTCTGTGCTACGCATCCGACCCTGAAACCCATGAGTCTGATATCACGATTCACCGCCTGTGTGTTCAAAGCCGCGATGAGCTTTCAATGTGGCTCACTCCAGGCCGCCATATTGATGCATTCCGCATGAAAGCTGAAGAAGCGGGCAAACCACTTCCTATCTCCATCAGCATTGGTGTTGATCCGGCAATTGAAATTGCCGCCTGCTTCGAACCACCGACAACCCCACTTGGCTTTGACGAACTGAGTGTTGCCGGTGCATTGCGCGGCCACGCTGTTGAAATGGTGAAATGTAAAACCATCAATGAACGTGCAATTGCCCACGCAGAAATCGTTATTGAAGGTGAGCTGCTGCCAAATGTACGTGTTCGTGAAGACCAGAACACCGACTCTGGCAAAGCGATGCCTGAATTCCCGGGTTATACCGGTGAAGCGAAAGAGGCACTGCCGGTTATCAAGGTGAAAGCCGTCACCCATCGTCACAACCCTATCTGGCGCACTACTGTAGGGCCAGGCGAAGAACATGTGAACATGGCAGGTATTCCAACTGAAGCCAGTATTCTGGATATGGTAAACCGCGCGATGCCTGGTAAACTGTTGAATGTATTTGCACACTCTGCAGGTGGTGGCAAATTACTGGCAGTTATGCAGTTTAAAAAATTCGCGCCGGTTGATGAAGGCCGCCAGCGTCAGGCTGCGCTGCTCGCATTCTCTGCATTCCCAGAACTGAAACACGTTATTCTGGTAGATGAAGATGTTGATATCTTTGACAGTGACGACGTGCTGTGGGCTATGCAGACTCGTTATCAGGGTGATGTAGATACCGTCTTTATTCCTGGTGTACGCTGCCATCCTCTGGATCCGTCACAAACACCGGAATACAGCCCGAGCATTCTGCAAACGGGGATGTCCTGCAAGACTATCTATGACTGCACGGTGCCGTTCCATCTGAAATCGCATTTTGAACGCTCGAAATTTAAAGAAGTGGATGTGAAACGCTTCCTGCCAGATTTCGAATAAGGAGTTATTGAATGACCACACAACGTATCATCATCGGGATCAGTGGCGCATCCGGTTTCCAGTATGGCGTAAAAGCCCTTGAGTTACTGCAAGGGAAAGGTCTTGAAGTGCACCTGGTTGTCTCCAAAGGTGCAGAAAGGACCTGCGAACTGGAAACGGATTACGAACTGGACAAGGTGATGGCGCTGGCGGATGTTGTGCATCCCATCGGCAACCTTGGGGCGTCAATATCCAGTGGTTCATTCAAAACCCTGGGTATGCTGGTTGCTCCCTGTTCTATGCGTTCCCTTGGGGCTATTGCTCACTGCCTGACCGACAATCTACTCACTCGGGCAGCCGATGTGGTGTTAAAAGAGCGCCGTCGCCTTGTCCTGCTGGCCAGGGAAACGCCGCTCAACCTTGGGCACCTGCGTAATATGCAGGCAGTAACGGAAATGGGCGGGATTATTTTCCCGCCTGTTCCGGCGCTCTACCAGCGCCCGCAAACAACCGATGAAATTATCACTCACAGTGTGGCTCGAGCTCTGGATCTATTTGATCTGGATGTGAAAAATATTCCGCGCTGGGGTGAAGGTGATATGCATCATGCGAATTAACCCTTTTTAAAACTCCCTCTCGGGTATAACACACTACAGGAACAAAAAAATGTTAATCGGTCCTTATGTCAACGGCACCGCTGTCGTTGTCGGCGGTCTGTTGGGTGCGCTTGCTGGCCGTATGCTTCCGGAACGTGTCCGGACTGCTCTTCCTTTAACCTTCGGCCTCTGCTCTGTTGGGCTCGGTATTAAGCTGGTTATTGAAGTGAAATATATGCCCGCCGTAGTTCTGGCTATGGTCATTGGTGCAGTACTTGGTGAACTGTTCTATGTCGAAAAAGGCATTGGTAAGGCAGCTGGCCTGACCCGCGGTATCGTCAACCGCTTTTTACCCCCGGTTAAAGGACTAACCCACGAAGAATTTACTGAAAAATTTGTTGCGATTCTGGTGCTGTTTTGTGCCAGTGGCACAGGTATCTTTGGTGCCATGCACGAAGGGATGACAGGTGACCCGTCTATCCTGTATATCAAAACGGTACTGGATCTGTTCACCTCAGCAATTTTCGCCACCATGCTGGGCTACGCGGTAATGACCATCGCTATTCCACAGGTGATTATTCAGGTTCTGCTGGCAATGCTGGCAGTCGTTATTTTACCAATGACTACACCAGACATGATGGCTGATTTCTCCTGCGCTGGCGGCCTTATCATGATTGCAACAGGTTTTCGTATCTGCAATATCAAACTGTTTCCTGTGGCAAACATGCTACCGGGTCTCTTCCTGGTGATGCCGTTCTCCCACCTTTGGGCATCCTTAGTCGCATAAAACGTTAAGCATGGTTCGGGGTTTCCGGGCCATGCTATTTCCGTCAGAATGCGGCAGACAACCCCGATTATTGCCCATCCGTTATACTTCACATTTCCAGATACCCTTGGCCTGATACGAGAGTTTTATGATGCAACAAGAACATGTGGTGCTACTCAATGCACAAGGCAAACCAGAAGGAATCCTGGAGAAGTACACCGCGCATCATGAGAACACCCCGCTTCACCTGGCTTTTTCTTGCTGGGTATTTAATGCACAAGGGCAATATTTACTGACCCGCAGGGCATTAACCAAGAAGGCCTGGCCTGGCGTGTGGACTAATTCTGTTTGCGGTCACCCTCAATGGGAAGAAACACAGGAAGAGGCGATTCGCCGCCGTTGCCTGTACGAAACAGGGGTGAATATTGAAAACATAACACCCGTCAGCCCACACTTTCGCTATTGCGAAACCGATGCCAACGGGATTATGGAAAATGAGATTTGCCCGGTATATGCGGCACTGGCTATTAATGAGGTACAACCTCATCCTGAAGAAGTGATGGATTACCACTGGGTCCGGCTTGATGATGTCATTGCGTCTGTGCGCCATACACCGTGGGTATTTTCCCCCTGGATGGTACAACTTGTGTCCGATTCCAGCGCCGTCAGTGCCTTGAACAGTTTCGTACAAAATATTATCAGTTCACAGGCGTAAAAAAGCCGGGTAAATCACCCGGCTGTCCAACAACAGATAATAACACAAGCATGTTTTACCTGTTGTTAATCCTTAATACATCGTATTACTTCTCCTGATGCGGCTGGTAAAAATCAGCGCCTCGCCAGTCTGTATAGAATGGCAGCACCTGGCGTTTCACCGGCTTATAGCTGCTCCCTTTGGAGCGTTCACCCTCTCCGCTGTATACCGCCATGAACGGAAACGGGTACACAGGGCGTGATGCTGCACCTGCCGGAATGGCTTGCAGACGAAAACGCGTTTTTCCATCCTGAACTGGTGGCATCATTGCTGCAGGTTTCGTTTTCCCTGCCCCGGCACCTTGCGGCTGGCCAAAGCTGTTCTCTGTTTTTGCCGGTGCCTGCCATGCCATTACAGCCTCAGGAGCCACACCATGTTCAACCCAGTTCATCATCGGTGTTAAGAAATCCACCAGTGACGGGCCTTCACCACCAGAACAGTGATACACGCCAGGGAGTAAATACAAACGCTCGAATGCATCACGCTGTGTCACTCCCATTGCCCGACCAACAGCCTGGTGAAAGGCAATAGAATTGATGGGCGAAATATGAGGGTCAGCCAACCCATGCCAAATAATCAGTTTGCCACCAGCCTGTTTAAACGCGGCAAGGTTCGGGTTTGTCGCATCGTATAAGCTGTGTAACGCGCGCAGCTTATCAAACATGTTTGCATCAAACGTCATATCTTTAAGCGTGAAACTGGCTCCGGGATTTTTCACAAAATTCATATAACGCAGTGAAGCCAGGGCAATACTACGACTCATTATCGACCCATCTGCCGTCTGTGGCACAAAGACACCGGCCCAAGCCAGCTCAGACCCAGGCAGAACACTGCCAACAACCAGTTTTTGCCCGGTTTTTGGGTCAACCGGGCCCGAATAGAATCGTTTAACAGCCTCAACTTCTTTGGATGACAGGCAGTTTGCCTGATGAGTATCGCTGCCAGGCGGGCATTGCAATACTGCGGGGTTGAAATGGCAGGTCATCGGGTCTGAGAGCAGCCCGTCTTTTTGGCCATCCAGCGCATCACAGGCATTCAGAACCGCATTATGAATCAAGGGCAATCTGTCTGCGGTAATAATCGCTTTACCTTCTTTATCCGTATTGGAAACTGCCATCCAGGAATGGTACAGGGCATTCTGCACCTGGAAGTTCATTGCAGCCGCCCCGGCGATGATGCCATTAAAATCTCGCGGGAACCGCTGCGCCTCCATTAAGGCCTCACGCCCACCATCCGAACAGCCATTAAAGTAGGACCATTTTGCAGCTTGTGCATAATAATGCTGGATCAGGCTTTTAGATGTCACCGCAGCCAGATGCTGAGCGCGCCAGGCAAAATCCTCACGTTTTTGCTGCGAGTTACCAAAATCCACTTCTTCCATTGAGTGGCCCATATCCGTTGCAGCGAGAGCGAACCCGCCTTGCGCTAATGGGGCACACCCTGCAGCAGCACCAACATCCATCATGATGTTGCCGCACAAACCACCACAGCCTAATTGCATGTAGCGCCCGTTCCAGATGGTCACCGGCAGAAGTGTTTTGATGGTTATGGATGGCATCAATTTACTACTGACCACACAGTAATTAATGGCGTTAATCGTTTCTTCTTTTGCCGAGCTGACCACACTGCCTTTGCCACCAATACCGGTCAAATCAACCTGCATAAGTGCTTCACACGCCTGTGCGGAAGGTACTGTAGTGATACCTGAATGCACAGATACTGGCTGGGCAAATACAGGAGAGATGAACAATGCCATCATGCCTGCCCATGCCAGTGCTATTAACATCCTCATAGCGGTTAACCTTTTATGTGTTTTAAAAGAGGTAATGAAATAAAACTTGGCAGATTACGAGCGCACTGTCAGGGAATAAAGGACCAAAATTGAATAAATGCAACAATGGGTAATGCAGGCAAAATTACTGCGCACTTAACACGCGCAGTAATTTAATCAGTTATCAGCCAAGCATAATGCCGCCATCAACCGCCAGACGCTGGCCTGTCACAAAACCGTTTTCCATCAGGAAAATATAAGCAGCAGCCAGTTCATCCATTGTTGCCAGGCGTTTCAGTGGGATATTTTCTTCAAAATGAGCTTGTGTCCGGGCCAAATCATCTGCAGGTACATCGCGCCAGAATGGTGTGAGTGTCCATGTCGGTGCAACGGCATTTACCCGAACAGCAGGTGCCAGTTCCGCGGCTAACCCTTCAACTAAAGCGTTAATACCCAGGTTGCCAACGTAACTGGCACAGGCATGTTGTGCACGCCCCCCGGTGCCTGATGTAAATACCATACTGCCACCGGTATTGAGGTGTGGCGCTGCCAGTTTACCGATGAGCACATTCGTCATAAATTTAGAATGTATAACGTGTTCTATGGTTTCCATTTCAGCCTCCATAAAACCGCCGCCCATAACATCTCCCACCATAGACACCAGGTGGTCAAACTTGCCTTGTTGACTAAAAAACGCAGTCAGAGCCTGGTGATCATGGGCATCAACCTGGTGTAATGAAACGCCTGAATGCAACAGAGAAAGCGTTTTTTTCGCATCGGCAAGGCGCCCAGAATTACGGCCAATTAGCATTAAATTAGCCCCTTTTTTTGCAGCCATTAACGCTACATGCAGGCCAATACCAGAAGCACCACCAATAATTGCGACTGTTTTTCCTTCAAGACTCATTTTACCGCCTCCTCTACCGCCTGAGCAGCAGCATTGGCAACATAGCTGTCGTTTTCACCATGCGCGCCACTGACCCCCACGGCACCAATCACAGCACCATCTACGATAACAGGAATACCACCTTCTAAAGGCGTAACACCCGGCGTACTCAAAAAACTGGGGTGCCCGTTATTAATGAAATCTTCAAATGCCTTAGAAGGTTCCCCTAATAGTGCGGCGGTTTTTGCTTTCTCACATGCCACTTGTATGGTTACACCACTGGCACCATCCTGCTTTTCAAAAGCCAGTAATTGGCCTGCCGGATCCACCACCGCAACGCTGATTTTCCAGCCATGCGCCTGGGCAGATTGCTGTGCTGCGATAATTGCCTTTCTGGCGCCAGCAAGTGTAAGTGAAGGAATACGATGGAACAGAGCAGATTCAGTTGGTTCAGACATAATCGTTACCTGTGTTTTTCACAAGCAGAATAGTGCTTGCTATACATTAGATATATCTAAATTACAGGATATCAATATAAAAACATCATAATAATTAGTCATCATAATTTTACTTATTATAATAGATATATCTAAAAATCACTCTGTGTGAACCCTGTTATACCTTCCTCCCCCAGCCAACCCACAAGGTGGTTCACTTCTGGTGAATTTACCACGCGCAGAATCTCTTTGGCCCGCCCCGGCCCAATCCCGGCAAGGCGTTGCCAGTCGTCCTGAGTACGTTGTGCAACCTGTGCCCAGTGTGTATCCGCAAAAGCCCGGAAATGTCGCTCCGGGAGGGGAACCCCCAGGGCTCTAACCCAACGGGCAAAAGGTTGCTGGCGAGCCTGTGAAAATAGGTTCCACATAGCCGTTGCATGGGATGCAGAAATACCTGGCGTGCTTGCCAAAGCCTCTTCGGTTAATTGCAACCAGGAAAAAATATGCTCAAACTGGTGGTATTCAGTAAGCGCTCGCCAACGGCCAGGCCCAACCCCTTTCAGGCCAAGCACCTGAGGTTGTGATAACCCACTCAGGCGGGCGAGGAATTGCTGCTGGCAATGTTCTTCCTGAGGAGCGAAACAACTCAACGCATGGAATAATGCTGAATTTGGGGGAACAGGCTTAATACGCTCAGCCACACGCCACAGCACATCGTCCACACGTGGAATTTCCTGGCCCGCCAGGCTCACAACGAGCTGGTCTCCTGGCGCAATATCCCATTTCTGCCAGCGTGATACAGATCCAAGGTTAACCCTCTTAATCCACTTATCATCTATTTGAACTGGGTGAAGTGTTGCCACAACCGTCACTTTCCCTGTACGCCCAATGGTGAAATTAATCTTTTTCACCTCAGCAACTTGTTGCTCGGGTGGGTATTTCCAGGCAACCAGCCAGCCATTCTCACCAGGACGCCAGTGCGCAACATCAGTTGCAGACACCACAGGTTGTGACCAGCCAGACGTTAAAGTGAACCCGGCGTCAGATAACAAGGAAAACTGCCGGGACAACGCCTGCGGGCCATCCGGCCAGGCCCAAATAAAAAGGCCTATACGGCCAAGATGTAAGCCCGGCGTCTTACGCATCATTGCTCCCGCCACATAAGCCCGAGCATTCAAACTGCCATCGCGCTGCTGCACATGCCCCGGAACTTCGGCCTGTAAGAATAGCTCGCCTTGCAGCACTGCATTGGCTAACAGGCCTTCAGTTTTTTGAGGCACCCCTGGAAGGAATGGGATCCTGTCACTCCAGTCTTCCCCCTGCAGGCCATCGCCACGGCTAAGTAACCGGACGGGTTTTCCATCCTGATAAACTAATGTAATGGCAACACCATCCACTTTGGGCTGAACCCACAGAGCCGTCTTACCTGACATCCAACGCGCTACGGATTCAATGTCAGATAACTTTTTAACCCCGGTATGTGCAACAGGATGCCAGTGCTTACCGGGACTGGCTTGTATGGCATCACTACCCGCAACAGGGTACTGAAAGCAATGCTGCCAAAATGCCAGGCGGCTACGAATCTGGTCATAAAGATCGTCATCTATTTCACTGACACCCTTTTGCCAATACGCGTTATCCCACTCTGATATTCGGGCAGACAACACGGATATTTCGTGATTGGCGCGTGTGGGTGCCCAATCAGGGCATTGCGCTTGCGCGAGAGAAATACACAGTAATTGAATAAGTAATAACCCTATTTTCATACCTACCTCCTGAGTCCACGCACTGTACGAAACGGGAAGTGATACTAAAATGGTAAACATTTTCGTTTGCGAACCCGCTTGAAAACAAAATGGTTTGTTGCAGTTTGCACAGCAAAAATCAGGAATACTGAACGGAAAATAAAGAAATTACGGCCATAAACCAGACAAAGGCTACGTAATGGCAGGAGGTTGTGTATAATAAGCGCGTATTACTCACTTCTTTATTTCGAATCGAATACTCATGGCTCAAGGCACGCTTTATATTGTTTCCGCGCCAAGTGGTGCGGGGAAATCCAGTCTCATTCAGGCGTTACTGAAAACTCAGCCACTGTATGACACACAGGTTTCCATTTCTCATACCACACGTTCCGCGCGCCCGGGCGAAATTCATGGTGAACACTACTATTTTGTTAACCATGATGAGTTTCGACAAATGATTGCTGAAGACGCTTTTCTGGAACATGCGGAAGTCTTTGGGAATTACTACGGCACTTCACGCCACACTATTGAGCAAGTATTGTCGACGGGTGTGGATGTTTTTCTGGATATTGATTGGCAAGGTGCCCAGCAAATCCGCAACAAAATGCCGGAAGCTCGCAGTATATTTATTCTTCCACCTTCAAAAGTGGAACTGGATCGGCGCTTACGAGGCCGTGGTCAGGATAGTGAAGACGTCATTACCCGTCGCATGGCTCAGGCTGTTGCGGAAATGAGCCACTATGCCGAGTATGATTACCTTATTGTGAATGATGACTTTGATACCGCCTTAGGCGATTTAAAGACTATCATTCGAGCTGAACGCCTGCGTATGGGGCGACAAAAGCAACGTCATGATGCTTTAATCAGCAAACTATTGGCAGACTGAACCCGGATTCAGTATCATGCCCAGTCATTTCTTCACCTGTGGAGCACTTTAAATATGGCACGCGTAACTGTTCAGGACGCTGTAGAGAAAATTGGTAACCGTTTTGACCTGGTACTGGTCGCTGCGCGTCGCGCCCGCCAAATGCAGGCAGGCGGCAAAGATCCGCTGGTACCGGAAGAAAACGATAAGCCCACCGTAATCGCGCTGCGTGAAATCGAAGAAGGTTTGATTAACAATCAGATCCTCGATGTGCGTGAACGCCAGGAACAGCAAGAGCAGGAAGCCGCTGAATTGCAGGCTGTTACCGCGATTGCTGAAGGTCGTCGTTAATAACTCTGTAGGCACCCCTTGTACCTGTTTGAAAGCCTTAATCAACTGATTCAACATTACTTGCCTGAGGACCAAATTAAGCGCCTCAGGCAGGCGTACCTTGTTGCGCGTGATGCTCACGAGGGGCAAACACGTTCAAGTGGTGAACCCTATATAACGCACCCTGTCGCTGTAGCTTGTATTCTGGCCGAAATGAAGCTCGACCACGAAACACTCATGGCGGCACTGTTGCACGATGTTATCGAAGATACTCCAGCAACCTACCAGGATATGGAACAGTTGTTCGGTAAAACCGTAGCCGAATTGGTCGAAGGGGTATCAAAACTCGATAAACTGAAATTCCGCGATAAGAAAGAAGCGCAAGCTGAAAACTTTCGCAAGATGATAATGGCGATGGTGCAGGACATCCGCGTCATTCTGATCAAGCTCGCAGACCGTACCCACAATATGCGCACGCTGGGCTCTTTGCGCCCGGATAAACGCCGCCGTATTGCACGGGAAACGCTGGAAATATACAGCCCACTGGCTCACCGCTTAGGTATTCATCACTTGAAAACTGAGTTGGAAGAGTTAGGTTTTGAAGCACTCTACCCTAACCGTTATCGGGTCATCAAAGAAGTGGTAAAATCCGCTCGCGGTAACCGCAAAGAGATGATCCAGAAAATCCTTTCTGAAATTGAAGGGCGGTTGCAAGAAGCGGGCATAGCCTGTCGTGTCAGTGGCAGGGAAAAACACCTTTATTCGATTTACTGCAAAATGGTGCTGAAAGAACAACGCTTTCACTCCATCATGGATATCTATGCTTTTCGTGTAATCGTTAAAGATGTGGACACCTGTTACCGTGTTTTGGGGCAGATGCACAGCCTGTATAAACCACGCCCAGGCCGGGTCAAAGACTACATTGCTATACCAAAAGCGAACGGTTACCAATCATTGCATACTTCAATGATTGGCCCCCACGGCGTGCCCGTTGAAGTCCAGATTCGTACAGAAGATATGGACCAAATGGCAGAAATGGGGGTAGCTGCGCACTGGGCCTATAAAGGCCATGGTGAAAGCAGTACCACTGCGCAAATTCGGGCTCAACGCTGGATGCAAAGCCTGCTCGAGTTACAACAAAGCGCTGGTAACTCGTTTGAATTTATTGAAAGCGTGAAATCTGATCTGTTCCCGGATGAGATTTACGTTTTCACTCCGGAAGGGCGTATTGTTGAACTCCCTGCCGGAGCCACACCCGTCGATTTTGCCTATGCGGTACACACAGATATTGGCCATGCCTGTGTCGGTGCCCGCGTAGACCGCCAGCCTTACCCGCTTTCCCAACCGCTTTCCAGCGGGCAAACCGTGGAAATCATCACCGCTCCAGGCGCTCGCCCTAATGCTGCATGGCTGAACTTTGTGGTCAGTTCGCGGGCGCGGGCTAAAATCCGCCAGGCGCTCAAGAACCTCAAGCGTGATGACTCAGTTAGCCTGGGCCGCCGCCTGTTAAGCCATGCATTAGGTGGGAGCCGTAAGCTTGCTGAGATCCCGGCAGAGAATCTGCAACGGGAACTGGAGCGCATGAAGCTTGGGTCTCTGGATGACCTGTTGGCAGAGATTGGCCTCGGTAATGCCATGAGTGTTGTGGTAGCAAAAAACCTGACTCATGGTGAAAACAGCGTACAGCAGCAAACAGCACCTGCGGAAAACCGTACTCACTTGCCAATAAAAGGCGCTGACGGTGTGATGGTGACGTTTGCAAAATGCTGCCGCCCAATTCCTGGCGACCCGATTATTGCCCATGTCAGTCCGGGAAAAGGTCTGGTCATTCACCATGAATCTTGCCGAAATATTAAGGGCTACCAGAAAGAGCCAGAAAAATTCATGGCTGTTGAGTGGGATAAGGAAACCGAGCAAGAGTTTATCACCGAAATCAAGGTGGATATGTTCAACCACCAGGGGGCTCTGGCTAACCTGACCGCTGCGATTAATGCTTCTGGTTCCAACATACAAAGCCTGAATACAGAAGAGAAAGATGGGCGGGTATACAGCGCATTTATTCGTCTCACTGCCCGGGATCGCGTACATTTGGCCAACATTATGCGTAAAATCCGCGTTATGCCAGATGTCATAAAAGTTAACCGCAACAGAAATTAAGCGTTTATGAATCCACAACGTTATGCGCGTATTTGCGAAATGCTCGCCCGCCGCCAGCCAGACCTGACAGTGTGCATGGAGCAGGTTCATAAACCACATAACGTTTCTGCTATTATCCGCACAGCGGATGCCGTGGGTGTCCAGGAAGTTCATGCTGTATGGCCCGGGCACAAGTTACGTACAACGGTGTCAACGGCGGCCGGGAGTAATAGCTGGGTTGACGTCAAAACACACCGCACGATTCAAAATGCGGTTACCACGCTCAAAGCGCGTGGCATGCAAGTTCTCGCCACTCACCTTTCCGATAAAGCCGTTGATTTCCGGGAAATCGACTACACCCTCCCAACCTGCATTCTTCTGGGTCAGGAGAAAACAGGCATTACTCAGGAAGCGCTGGCTCTGGCAGATCAAGACATCATTATTCCGATGACAGGAATGGTGCAGTCGTTAAATGTTTCTGTAGCATCTGCCCTCATTCTGTATGAAGCACAGCGCCAGCGCCAAAACGCGGGTATGTATGCACGGGAAAACAGTATGTTACCAGACAGCGTTCAGCAGCGACTTTTGTTTGAAGGTGGTTACCCGGTACTGGCTAAAGTCGCAAAGCGCAAAGGCCTGCCCTACCCACAAATTAACCTGGCTGGAGAAATAGAAGCAGAGGCAAGTTGGTGGGCCAGAATGCAGTCGGCGGAGTGATGCCATGAAAGGCCGCCTGCTGGATGCCATCCCCCTCAACACACTGACCGGCGTAGGTGCCAGCCAGAGTGACAAACTGGCAAAAATCGGCTTACACACGATTCAGGATCTCCTGTTACACCTCCCACTACGCTACGAAGACCGCACGCAACTCTTTGCAATCGGAGATTTGCTGCCTGGAGTCTATGCCACTGTTGAAGGCGAAGTGCTGAATTGTACCGTGCAGTTTGGCCGACGCCGCATGATGGTATGCCAAATAAGCGATGGCAGCGGCATTTTGACTATGCGGTTTTTCAATTTTAATGCAGCGATGAAGAACAGCCTGTCTACAGGAAGGCGAGTGCTGGCTTATGGGGAAGCGAAGCGCGGCAACCACGGTGCAGAGATGATTCACCCGGAATACCGTTTACAGGACGATGCCAGTGCACCTGCGTTGCAGGAAACACTAACCCCGGTTTACCCCACAACGGAAGGGGTACGCCAGGCAACACTACGTAAACTCACCGACCAGGCACTGGAACTGCTGGACAGTTGTGCAATCGCAGAGCTGTTACCACAAGAGTTGGCGCAAGGAATGATGAGCCTTAAGCAGGCATTGCACACGCTCCACCGGCCCCCACCATCATTGCAACTGGCTGATCTGGAAGCCGGGCAACACCCAGCACAACGCCGCCTGATTATGGAAGAATTACTGGCACATAACCTGAGTATGCTGGCGTTAAGGGCTGGTGCCCGCCGTTATCATGCCCGTTCTTTGCCTGAAGATGATACGCTGAAGCGTACTTTTCTCACCCAACTCCCCTTTTCACCCACGGGCGCACAGCAACGCGTTGTAGCGGAAATTGAGCAGGATATGGCGCAAGATACGCCAATGATGCGTTTGGTTCAGGGCGATGTTGGGTCAGGGAAAACATTGGTTTCCGCCCTTGCAGCGTTACGTGCTATTGCCGATGGCTGCCAGGTTGCCTTAATGGCGCCAACAGAATTACTGGCGGAACAACATGCCACTAACTTTGCAGCCTGGTTTGAACCACTCGGTATTCAGGTAGGTTGGCTGGCGGGAAAACAAAAGGGTAAAGCACGCCTGGCCCAACAAGAAGCCATCGCCAGCGGCCAGGTGAAAATGATTGTTGGCACTCATGCTATTTTCCAGGAACAGGTTGAGTTTAATAACCTGGCACTGGTTATTATTGATGAACAACACCGTTTTGGTGTCCACCAGCGCCTGGCTTTGTGGGAAAAAGGTGAAAAGCAAGGCTTCCACCCACACCAGTTAATCATGACCGCGACCCCGATCCCTCGCACACTCGCGATGACGGCCTACGCAGACCTGGATACTTCGGTAATTGATGAATTACCGCCAGGCAGAACACCGGTAACCACTGTCGCCATTCCTGATACCCGCCGCCAGGATATTATTGAGCGAGTTCGCCATGCCTGTGCAGAAGAAGGGCGCCAGGCTTACTGGGTGTGTACGCTGATTGAGGAATCTGAGTTACTGGAAGCTCAGGCTGCAGAAGCAACGTGGGAAGAGTTAAAAGTCACTTTACCGGGTTTATCTGTTGGTTTGGTCCATGGGCGAATGAAGCCACAAGAAAAGCAAGCGGTCATGCAGGATTTTAAATCAGGGAAACTCCATCTGTTAGTTGCCACTACGGTGATTGAAGTGGGTGTTGATGTTCCCAATGCCAGCCTGATGATCATTGAAAACCCTGAGCGCCTTGGGCTGGCCCAGTTACACCAGTTACGAGGGCGTGTTGGCCGTGGTGCGGTTGCCTCGCATTGTGTATTGCTCTACAAATCACCATTATCCAAAACGGCACAAATGCGTTTGCAGGTACTGCGCGACAGTAACGACGGGTTTGTGATTGCTCAGAAAGACCTTGAAATTCGTGGGCCGGGTGAATTGCTTGGTACTCGTCAGACGGGGAATGCAGAGTTTAAAGTCGCAGACCTGTTACGCGACCAAAGAATGATTCCGGAAGTACAGCGCCTTGCGCGCCACATTCATGAAAAATACCCCCAACAAGCGCTTGCACTCATTGAACGCTGGATGCCAGAAACTGAGCGTTATTCTAATGCCTGATACCCCACGGTTATGCAAACCGCAGGGTATTGTTTAAGTGCGCAAGGTGTCATGCACCAAAAATTGGCAGTAATAAATAGAGCTTAATGACCAGCGCATTCACAATATCAATAAAGAATGCACCCACCATTGGAACCACCAAAAACGCCATATGTGATGGGCCAAAACGGTCAGTTATTGCCTGCATATTTGCAATTGCCGTTGGCGTTGCCCCCAGGCCAAATCCACAATGCCCAGCAGCCAGCACTGCTGCATCATAATTCTTGCCCATCAACCGCCATGTCACAAAGATGGCATACAGCGCCATGGACAGTGCCTGCACTGCAAGAATCGCCAGCATCGGTAATGCCAGAGAAGCCAGCTCCCATAATTTAAGGCTCATCAACGCCATGGCAAGGAACAAAGAAAGGCTGACGTTACCAAGAACTGATACTGCCCGATCAAATACCTGATAGAAACCAATAGCCGCCAGGGTATTACTGAGAATAACACCAACGAACAACACACAAACAAAGGTGGGTAGCTCGAGCACAGTCCCTTGCAGGAGTTGAGCGACAACACGCCCCAGTGTTAAACAGATGGCAATCATGGCAATGGTTTCCACCATTACCAATGAGGTAATCATGCGGCCAATATCAGGCTTCTCAAATGCTGTGGGAACCGCATTGTCATCCGGTGTACCCTCTGGATTGGATGAGTGTTTCACCAAATAACGAGCAACAGGCCCGCCAATCAGCCCACCCAGCACCAAACCAAATGTCGCACAGGCCATCGCCACTTCTGTGGCATTTTCAAACCCATACCGCTCAGTAAACAGTTTACTCCACGCAGCGCCTGTACCATGACCCCCAGACAGCGTAATAGACCCGGCCAACAACCCCATTAACGGGTCAAGCCCCAGCACCTTTGCCATACCAATGCCAATGGCGTTCTGCATCAGTAACAGGCCAACGACAACAATCAAAAATGTACTAAGGACTTTACCGCCAGAGCGCAGGCTGGCGATATTGGCATTCAGCCCGATTGTGGCAAAAAAAGCCAACATTAGCGGGTCTTTTAGCGACATATCAAACTCAACTTCCCAGTTAGTTGTCAGTTTGAGCAGTAGCAAAGCCAACGCAACCAGTAAGCCACCAGCAACCGGTTCAGGAATTGTGTATTTTTTCAGGATTGGAACAGTTTGAACCAGTTTGCGCCCCAACAAGAGGACAAGGGTCGCGGCGACCAGCGTAGATAAGGTATCGAGGTGAAACATATTGAAATACTCCATGTGCGCATCAGTTGCTGCACGCTATCGTCCCGTAATAAGAAATATCACCAAAAAGTGGATAGACGCATCATTTTAACTAAAAAACAGCCAGAGATTAGCATAAAAAACAGGTTTCCAGTTATTAACATCGTTGTTACAAAAAGCAACCGTTTGCTTTTACCATTTAGTCCGATAAAATCACCGCTTTTCCACCACGAGATATCCCAATAATGTCCGCGAGCCATTCAGAAGCAGAAAGTGCGCAAACGGTTGCTCACCCGCCGCGTAATAGTGAACTCATCTATCACCTGGAGGACCGGCCTCCTTTGCCACAAACATTGTTTGCAGCCTGCCAGCATTTGTTAGCTATGTTTGTCGCGGTGATTACCCCTGCACTATTAATTTGCCAGGCTTTGGGTTTACCAGCCGCGGATACTCAGCACATCATCAGCATGTCGTTATTTGCTTCTGGCGTGGCATCCATCATTCAAATTAAGGCCTGGGGGCCTGTAGGCTCAGGTTTATTGTCCATTCAGGGCACCAGCTTTAACTTCGTATCCCCATTAATTATGGGCGGCCTGGCACTGAAAAATGGCGGAGCTGATATCCCAACCATGATGGCTGCGCTGTTTGGCACATTGATGCTGGCAAGCTGCACCGAAATGGTACTGTCGCGCGTGCTGCACCTTGCCCGACGCATCATCACACCTCTGGTTTCGGGCGTAGTGGTCATGATTATCGGGTTATCTCTGATTCAGGTTGGCCTGACGTCTATCGGTGGTGGTTACGCTGCCATGAACGACCACAGTTTTGGCGCCCCCAAAAACCTGTTACTGGCAGGGATTGTTCTGGCTGTCATTATTCTGCTTAACCGCCAACGTAACCCGTATCTACGTGTTGCATCACTGGTGATTGCAATGGCAATTGGCTATCTTGCCGCCTGGTTTATGGGCATGCTGCCAGACAATACAACGGCTGCTAACCAGGCGCTGATTATGGTTCCAACACCGCTTTATTACGGCCTGGGCTTTGACTGGAATCTGTTGGTACCACTGATGCTGGTATTTATGGTGACCTCGCTGGAAACGATTGGTGATATCACCGCCACGTCGGATGTCTCAGAACAACCGGTTTCCGGGCCGTTATACATGAAACGTCTGAAAGGAGGCGTGCTGGCAAATGGCCTGAACTCAATGGTTTCAGCGATTTTCAACACCTTCCCCAACTCCTGCTTTGGGCAAAATAACGGGGTGATTCAGTTAACTGGTGTGGCAAGCCGCTATGTCGGGTTTGTAGTTGCACTGATGCTGATTGTTCTTGGTCTGTTCCCGGCTGTGAGTGGTTTTGTTCAACATATTCCTGAACCCGTGTTGGGTGGGGCTACCATTGTGATGTTCGGTACCATCGCCGCATCTGGTGTCCGTATTGTGTCTCGGGAACCGTTAAACCGCCGCGCCATTCTGATAATTGCATTATCGCTGGCGGTAGGTTTGGGCGTTTCTCAGCAGCCCTTGATTCTGCAGTTTGCTCCTGACTGGCTGAAAAATATGCTCTCTTCCGGGATTGCTGCCGGTGGGATCACCGCTATCCTGCTTAACCTGATTTTCCCTCAGGAAAAAGAGAAACAATAAAGGCTAACTGTTTTTGTATTCGCCATATTTGCAAAATATTGGCGAATACAGTCTGGTTTCCTTTTAAAATTCCTCTCGAAAATATTGCCTGTTTGCCTGCGTTGATCCACCTTACTGATGCAACTCTTCACATATCCACCCTTGAGGTATGTATATTTTTAAGGCATAACACCCGAATGGTATCTGCGCAGGATGGAAGGCTATGAAATTCGCAGGAAAGTTTTTTTTCGCACTGCTGATCGCCATTTTTGCAGTGCTGGTTGCCGGGTATTTTCTGGCACAAACTCCGTGGGGAACCGGGAAAATTGTTCGCTGGGTGAATGGCAACACGGGATATAATTTACAGATTCGGGCCGTTTCGCACTCCTGGCAAGCCCCAGGCCATATCATGTTGTCCGGTGTTACATTTGGCAGGAAAGGGCATTCGCCCACCCTGGTCGCAAAACAGGTAGATATAGGCCTGAGTGCCAGGCAGTTTTCAGAACCCATGCATGTGGATACCATCCTGTTAGACGGTGGCACCCTGAATTTACTACCTTCTGCCGCACCATTACCTTTCCAGGCAGAACGGTTACAACTCACCAATATGGCCATTAACAGCCCGGAAACAGGTTGGAATCTCACGGCCCAACGGGTAAGTGGCGGGCTGGTTCCGTGGAAACCCGAACCCGGCAATATTCTGGGTAAAGATACCCAAATACAACTCAGTGCCGGGTCGTTATTGCTGAATGGTATCCCGGCTACAAATGTACTGATACAAGGTAAAATTGCGCAGCAAGAAGTTATTTTGCAAACCGTGGGAGCAGATATTGCACGCGGTGCATTAACTGCCAGCGCCCGTCGCAATTCTGACGGTAGTTGGGAAATTGAAATGCTACGGCTTAATGATATCCGCCTGCAAACCGCTAAATCATTGGCGGATTTTCTGGCTCCGCTAGCCACCCCGCCTTCATTAATGATTGACCGCCTGGAGGTGACCGGGGCGCGCATGGAAGGTCCGCAATGGGCGGTTACCGATTTGAACTTCAGCTTGCGTAACCTGGCGCTGGCGAACGGTGAATGGAGCAGTAATGATGGTCAAATATCCCTGAACGCCAGCGATATTATTTACGGCCCGTTCCAGTTCACCGACCCGATTTTTAATGCCGATTTATCTGCAGATGGCATCAAGATACGCCAGTTTTCGTCACGCTGGGAACGTGGAATGATTCGTGCAGATGGAGAGTGGTTGCGGCAATCTCATACTCTGGCACTGAATGAGGTTGCCGTCGCCGGGCTGGAATACACATTACCCGCACAATGGAAAACCTGGTGGCAAACCGCTTTACCAGACTGGCTCAAAACAGTGACTGTTGGGCGTTTTTCCGCCAGCCGTAATTTACTGATTGATATTAATCCTGATTTTCCATTTCAGTTTACTTCGCTGGACGGTGACGGCTCTGGTCTGACCCTGGTAAAAGATAACCAGTGGGGAATCTGGCAAGGTAAGTTGAGCTTTGCCGCAGCAGGGGCAACGTTCAATAAAGTGGATGTCCGCAGGCCTTCTGTCAGCTTGAATGCCACTCCAGGCAGTATTGCACTGACAGAGCTTAGCGCTTTTACCGAGAAAGGGCTGCTTGATGCAAAAGCACAGGTTAGCCAGACCGCAGAGCGGGCGCTCTCGTTACAGCTTACAGGAAAGGGCGTACCCCTTGATATCCTGCATAACTGGGGTTGGCCAGCCGTTCCTCTTTCTGGCAATGGCAACTTGCAGTTATCACTGCAAGGCCGCTTACAGGCTGGTTTACCTCTGGCCCCTGGCATGAATGGCACGTTGCATCTGACAGACAGCAAAGGTAACCAGGCTCAGCAAACTATGCATCAGGGAACAGTGACAGGGAATTAACGCTATTCTTCTTCATTACCACCCGCTTCCAGCGCGCCGAAAGGTTGCGCTGGAAGCACCATATACACCCCTTCGAATACGGCGCCCAGGTGTTCATCGCCAAATAATTTGACCTGTAACTGTACGCGCGATTTTCTCCCACGGGCCAGGCGATCCAGATCGCCACTGAGTGTTTCCAGGCTAGCCTCAGCCCCCGGTTTACCCGCAATCGGCTTGCTATAGCGAATGTGCGCATCAGCCAAAATAATGGTTCCACCCAGATGGCGTTCACGCAACATCAACCAAATAAGCCCCCAGCCGGTAAGGGTAGCCAGAGAGAATAAACTCCCGGCAAATAAGGTATGGTGCGGGTTTTGGTTGCCCGTTTCAGGCATCGTGGTGATAAATTTCTGCCCGGTATACTGCAAGATACGCACACCCATTTTCTCACTCAATGGAATATGCTGATACCATGCCTGCTGGAGCTGGCCACACCAGTCGGCGCGGTGCAAAATATCATCCAGTGTCTGGATAGGTTTTATCATCAAAAAGTGGCGTACCGGTGTGGTTTGGGGCGTAGTTATTTCCCCCTGGTTCACGAAGCCCAGTTTGGCAAAGAACTCAACAGCATCTTCGCGGGCACTACAGACCACACGCTTCACACCTTCCTGCCGGGCTACAGACTCTAACGTCATCGCCACCAGCGTACCCAGGCCTTTATCCTGAACAGAAGGATGCACGGCCATGAAGCGAATAGCAGCTTCATTATCGGCATTCACATACAGGCGGCCCACCGCCACAGGGTTCCCTTCTTCGTCGACAACCATTTGGTGATGTGCCATTGCATCCCATGCATCACGTTCAGAACCTTTTGGCTGGTGCAAAGGCTTACGCAGCATCTCCCAACGAAATTGGTAATAGCGCTCAAGCTCTTCTTCTGTTTGTGGTACGCGCAGGTGATACATATGAGTATTCTCTCTTGTTGACCGAGTGCATTGCTGGGCCAAATGGTTCATGTTTGCAACCAGAACGTTACCGGGCCGTCATTCACTAAAGACACCTTCATGTCTGCAGCAAAGCGCCCAGTCTCCGTTGCAACTCCCTGCATACGGCAACGTTCAACAAAATATTCATAAAATGCATTCGCCATTTCTGGTGGAGCACCGCGAGAAAAACCCGGACGCATGCCACGGCTGGTGTCTGCAGGTAATGTGAACTGAGAAACCACCAAAACGCTACCACCAGCCTGTTGAACGTTCAGGTTCATTTTGTCATTTTCATCCTGAAAGATACGGTAACCAAGCACTCGCTCACACAGACGATCCGCTTTCTGGTGGGTGTCTTCTTTTTCGACACCTAATAACACTAAAAGTCCTGAACCAATCTGGCCAGTAATCATGCCATCCACCTTTACGCAGGCTTCAGACACGCGTTGTATTAAAGCAATCATGATGAATTCTTATTGGATGAATGGAGGCCATTAAATTAGGTAGCCGGGATATGTTCAGCAAACCAGGCGGGAATACGTTTACGGCCATCAACTAAAATGCTGGTTATTCCCAATTGCTGAGCTGCATTGATATTATCATTGTTATCATCAAAAAATATGGCATCACTGGCTGCCACACCTTCCTGATTCAGGACATATTGGTAAATCTCAGGTTCAGGTTTACGCATTCCTATTTCATGAGAAAGGTAGACATGCGAAGCGGCATCATCCACCTCTGGCCAGCGCTCACGCCAGAATAATGTATGTAACAGGTTGGTGTTAGACAACACGACGACACGCTGTTGTTGCGCACGTAATGAACGCATGACATCAATGACTTCACTACGAAGCCCTACAAAGATAGCCTGCCAACCTTCAGTGAATTGAGCCGGGCTCAAGGGCAAGCACAGTTCATGCGACATATCCTGAATAAAGGCATCATCACTGATTTCCCCCCGCTCATGGCACTGAAAAATCTCACCCATGTGAAAACGCTCTTGCACTCTTGCCAGTGGAACATGGGTATAGTGGCTCCAGGTACCAAGCACACGGTTAAAATCGATATCGATAATCACATTCCCAAGGTCAAAGATATAAAGCATTGCATCTTCTCCAGTGAGGCCATGGAGAATTAACTGTAGCGGTAATCGCTTGATTTGACTATCCGGCAGATGACAAGAAGGCATAAAAAAACCCCACCATAAGAAGGCGGGGTTTTGTATCAGTACCAACGAAAGAACAAATATGATTACTCTTTCGGACCGCGGCTGGCGCGACGGCGATCGTTTTCTGTCAGGTGACGTTTACGCAGACGTACAGAAGTCGGCGTTACTTCTACCAGTTCGTCATCATCGATAAACTCCAGAGCCTGTTCCAGGGTCATTTTAACCGGCGGAGACAGTGTGGTAGCTTCATCAGTACCTGATGCACGCATGTTGGTCAGTTTTTTACCTGTCAGGCAGTTCACAGTCAGGTCATTAGAACGGCTGTGAATACCGATGATCTGGCCTTCATACACTTCAGCACCATGGCCGAGGAACAACTTACCGCGGTCCTGCAGGCTGTACAGCGCATAAGCAACTGCTTTACCCTGGCCGTTAGAAATCAACACACCGTTCTGACGCTGGCCGATTTCACCCGGACGCAGGTCATCGTAGTGGCTGAATGATGCATAAAGCAGACCGGTACCGGAAGTCATGGTCATGAATTCAGTACGGAAGCCAATCAAGCCACGGCTTGGAATGATGTAATCAAGACGAACGCGGCCTTTGCCATCTGGCATCATGTCACGCATTTCACCTTTACGCAGACCCAGTGCTTCCATAACGGAACCCTGATGCTGTTCTTCGATATCCAGCGTAACCTGCTCAAACGGTTCCTGAGTACGGCCATCAATTTCACGGAAGATAACTTTCGGACGAGATACAGCCAGTTCGAAACCTTCACGACGCATGTTTTCAATCAGAACAGACAGGTGCAGTTCACCACGACCAGAAACACGGAAAGCATCCGGGTCTGGCGTTTCTTCTACACGCAGAGCAACGTTGTGCACCAGTTCTTTTTTCAGGCGGTCAAGAATCTGACGAGAAGTAACGAACTTACCTTCTTTACCGCAGAATGGAGAGGTGTTTACACAGAAGAACATGGTAACGGTCGGTTCATCGACAGTCAGCGCTGGCAGTGCTTCTACATTGTTCGGCTCACAGATGGTATCGGAGATATTCAGATCACCCAGACCAGTGATTGCAATGATGTCACCTGCTTCAGCAGAAGCAGATTCGATACGTTGCAGGCCCATGTGACCCAGAACCTGGCCAACTTTACCGTTACGGCGTTTGCCTTCGCTGTCAATGATGGTCACTTGCTGGTTTGGTTTAACTACACCGCGTTTGATACGGCCAATGCCGATAACGCCAACATAGTTGTTGTAATCCAGCTGGGAGATTTGCATCTGGAACGGGCCATTCAGGTCAACACTTGGCGGTGCCACATGTTTCACAATGGCTTCGAACAGCGGAGTCATGTCTTCAGCCATGTCTTCGTGATCCAGACCCGCAATACCGTTTAACGCAGAAGCGTAAACAATAGGGAAGTCCAGCTGTTCGTCAGTTGCACCCAGGTTAACGAACAGGTCGAACACCTGATCTACAACCCAGTCAGGGCGTGCGCCAGGACGGTCAACTTTGTTGATAACCACAATAGGTTTCAGACCGTAGGCAAACGCTTTTTGCGTTACAAAACGAGTCTGCGGCATCGGGCCATCCATTGCGTCTACCAGCAGCAGCACAGAGTCAACCATGGACATAACACGTTCTACTTCACCACCAAAGTCGGCGTGCCCTGGGGTGTCCACGATGTTGATGCGGTAGTCGCGCCAGTTAATGGCGGTATTTTTCGCGAGGATGGTAATCCCACGCTCTTTCTCCAGGTCGTTGGAGTCCATGACGCGCTCGGTCAGCTCATTACGCTCACCAAACGTGCCAGATTGTTGCAGCAGCTTGTCGACCAGGGTGGTTTTACCATGGTCAACGTGCGCAATAATGGCGATGTTACGCAGATTTTCGATCACAACTTTGCCTCAGGCATTAGGAATAGCGCGCTATTGTACACGTATTAATCGAAGGACTGAACAGGATCACAAACATCTATTGCTAACAAGCTTACATTTCAGGGTTTGTGATCATTTTCACGAAGCACAGATTTGCACCGCTGCACACTTTTCGCACCACAACAGCGCACTAGATTAGCCATAATGCACCATAATAGTGCATACTTCCCATTGTGGTGCAGCGTGTTTTCACGGTGGTGCGCATCATAACGCCTTTTACGCTATTTTTAAAAGTTGGCACAGTTTTCGCTTAATCAAAATTACGGCAAACGCATTTTTTTGAAGTGTTTGAAGTACTCGTTACCACGACGACAATGACAATTCCAGGAGATTTAAGTATGTCCGCAGAACATGTTTTGACGATGCTGAATGAACATGATGTGAAGTTTGTAGATTTACGCTTCACCGATACTAAAGGCAAAGAACAGCACGTCACTATCCCAGCCCACCAGGTAAACGCTGACTTCTTCGAAGAAGGCAAAATGTTTGATGGTTCTTCCATCGGCGGCTGGAAAGGTATCAACGAATCCGACATGGTACTGATGCCAGATGCCTCTACAGCCGTTCTGGATCCGTTCTATGAAGAACCAACTCTGATCATCCGTTGCGACATTCTGGAACCTGCTACCATGCAGGGCTATGACCGCGACCCGCGCTCTATTGCAAAACGCGCTGAAGAATACCTGCGTTCTACCGGTATTGCTGATACCGTTCTGTTTGGGCCAGAGCCTGAATTCTTCCTGTTCGATGATGTTCGCTTCAAAAGTGACATCTCTGGTTCACACGTTGCTATCGACGATCTCGAAGCTGCATGGAACTCCGACACCAAATACGAAGGCGGTAACAAAGGCCACCGTCCTGCAGTGAAAGGTGGTTACTTCCCAGTTCCGCCGGTAGATTCATCACAAGACATCCGTTCTCAAATGTGTCTGACCATGGAACAGATGGGCCTGGTTGTTGAAGCTCATCACCATGAAGTGGCTACTGCTGGCCAGAACGAAGTGGCTACCCGCTTCAATACCCTGACCAAAAAAGCTGACGAAATCCAGATCTACAAATATGTGGTGCACAACGTTGCTCACGCATTTGGTAAAACTGCGACCTTTATGCCGAAACCAATGTTTGGCGATAACGGTTCTGGTATGCACTGCCACATGTCTCTGTCCAAAAACGGTGTAAACCTGTTCTCTGGCGACAAATATGCTGGCCTGTCAGAAGAAGCGCTGTTCTACATTGGCGGTGTTATCAAACACGCTAAAGCAATCAACGCCCTGTCTAACCCGGCTACCAACTCCTACAAACGTCTGGTTCCTGGTTATGAAGCACCGGTTATGCTGGCTTACTCTGCTCGTAACCGTTCTGCCTCTATCCGTATTCCGGTGGTTGCTTCTCCGAAAGCTCGTCGTATCGAAGTTCGCTTCCCGGACCCGGCAGCTAACCCGTACCTGTGCTTTGCTGCACTGATGATGGCTGGCCTGGACGGTATCAAAAACAAAATCCACCCTGGCGAAGCAATGGACAAAAACCTGTATGACCTGCCTGCAGAAGAAGCAGCAGAAATCCCACAGGTTGCTGGTTCTCTGGAAGAAGCACTGAATGCACTTGATGCAGACCGTGAGTTCCTGACTGCTGGTGGTGTATTCACTGATGACACCATCGACGCTTACCTGGAACTGCGTCGTGCAGAAAACGATCGCGTGCGTATGACTCCGCATCCGGTTGAATTCGAACTGTACTACAGCGTCTGATTTATTAAAGAGTCGTTTTTTGTTGCCGTGGAAACTTTCAGCCCATCTTCGGATGGGCTTTTTTCTCCGACAATAAAGTTTTTTTGCCTCTTTTTTGTACCAATATCTACAAAGCACCAAAACAGTGCACAACATTCGGAGACTGCTGAATGGCAAGCGGCGCACTGCCCGATGCTGGGCAGATCCTTAATTCTCTCATCAACAGCATTCTGTTGGTTGATGACAACCTGGCGGTTCACTATGCGAACCCGGCAGCGCAGCAACTTCTGGCGCAAAGTTCCCGCAAACTTTATGGAACGCCGTTACCGGAATTGCTGAGCTACTTTTCGCTCAATATCGGGCTGATGCAAGAAAGCCTGAATGCTGGCCAGGGATTTACTGATAACGAAGTGACGTTGGTTATTGATGGGCGCTCACATATTTTGTCGCTCACAGCACAACGGCTGCCAGAAGGCTATATTCTGCTGGAAATGGCCCCAATGGATAACCAGCGTCGTTTGAGCCAGGAACAATTGCAACAAGCGCAACAGGTTGCAGCCCGCGATTTAGTCAGGGGGCTGGCTCATGAAATAAAAAACCCGTTAGGTGGGTTACGTGGTGCGGCACAGTTACTCAATAAAGCGCTTCCCGACCCGTCACTCACTGAATACACCAAGGTTATTATTGAGCAGGCCGACCGTCTGCGTAATCTGGTGGACAGGTTGCTTGGCCCACAACAACCGGGCATGCATGTAACAGAAAGTATTCATAAAGTTGCAGAGCGGGTCGTTAAGTTAGTGTCAATGGAGCTGCCCGATAACGTTACCCTGGTCAGGGATTATGATCCGAGTCTTCCAGAATTAGCGCATGACCCGGACCAAATCGAACAGGTGTTACTCAACATCGTTCGCAATGCCCTCCAGGCGCTGGGGGAAGAAGGTGGCGAGATTACGCTGCGTACTCGTACCGCATTCCAGTTGACGTTGCATGGTGTTCGTTACCGGCTGGCGGCCCGCATTGACATAGAAGATAACGGGCCCGGTATACCAGCGCATTTACAGGATACATTGTTCTACCCCATGGTCAGCGGCCGCGAAGGGGGAACAGGTTTAGGGTTATCTATTGCGCGCAATTTAATTGATCAGCATTCGGGAAAAATCGAATTTAACAGTTGGCCTGGTCATACCGAATTCTCGGTATACCTGCCTATTCGCCAGTGAGGTCTTTATGCAACGAGGGATAGTCTGGATCGTTGATGACGATAGCTCCATCCGTTGGGTGCTTGAACGCGCGCTCACTGGAGCCGGGTTGAGTTGTACCACCTTTGAAAATGGTAATGAAGTGCTGGATGCGCTCGCGACAAAAACCCCGGATGTATTGTTGTCCGATATCCGGATGCCTGGCATGGATGGCCTGGCATTATTAAAACAAATCAAGCAGCGCCACCCAATGCTACCGGTCATCATTATGACGGCACATTCAGACCTGGACGCTGCGGTAAGCGCTTATCAACAGGGTGCTTTCGATTACCTGCCAAAACCTTTTGATATTGATGAAGCCGTTGCCCTGGTTGAACGTGCCATCAGCCATTATCAAGAGCAGCAGCAACCGCGTAACGCACCTGTAAATGGCCCGACAACCGATATTATTGGTGAAGCGCCTGCAATGCAGGATGTGTTCCGTATTATTGGCCGGTTATCCCGCTCTTCAATCAGTGTATTGATTAACGGTGAATCCGGTACTGGTAAAGAATTGGTCGCCCATGCCCTTCACCGCCATAGCCCACGAGTGAAGGCGCCATTTATTGCACTGAACATGGCAGCCATTCCCAAGGACTTAATTGAGTCTGAACTCTTTGGTCATGAGAAAGGGGCATTTACTGGTGCCAACCAAATTCGCCAGGGCCGCTTTGAGCAGGCAGATGGCGGCACACTGTTTCTTGATGAAATTGGTGATATGCCACTGGATGTACAAACCCGCTTGCTGCGTGTGCTGGCTGACGGGCAATTTTACCGGGTGGGCGGTTATGCTCCGGTAAAAGTCGATGTACGTATCATTGCCGCAACACACCAAAACCTTGAGCAGCGTGTTCTGGAAGGGAAATTCCGTGAGGATTTGTTCCACCGGCTCAATGTTATTCGCGTTCATCTCCCTCCGTTACGTGAACGCCGGGAAGATATTCCTCGCCTGGCGCGCCATTTCCTGCAAATCGCGGCCAGGGAATTAGGTGTTGAAACCAAACAACTGCACCCGGAAACGGAAGCCGCATTAACCAGGCTGGCATGGCCCGGGAACGTGCGTCAGTTAGAAAATACCTGCCGTTGGCTGACCGTTATGGCTGCAGGCCAGGAAGTGCTGATTCAGGACTTGCCTACAGAGCTGTTTGAAAGTGTTGTGCCGGACAGCCCAACACAGGCGCTACCAGACAGCTGGGCAACGCTGCTGGCACAATGGGCAGACAGGGCATTGCGATCCGGTCATCAAAACTTATTGTCTGAAGCACAACCTGAAATGGAGCGGACATTATTGACGACAGCGTTGCGCCACACTCAGGGCCATAAGCAAGAAGCTGCACGTTTGCTAGGCTGGGGACGAAACACGCTGACCAGGAAGTTGAAAGAGTTGGGGATGGAGTGATGGCATGAATTGTAAAGATGCAAAGCCACCAGCAAATTGCTGCTATTTTGTACTTTACTGTCTCGCCAGCTTCAGTATGATCTACCGCGTTCACGCTGGAGAAACATCATGCTGGAATCCTTAATTCAGGTTGTGTCGCAAGGTGCAGACGCAGGCCTTGCTGCAAGCCATACCCCACAAACAGCAGTGGCGGCACTATTGTGTGCGGCCCTGATAAACTTCTTTAATTGAAGACTGTTTGTTCTGCACAAATAAAAAAGCGGGATATTCTTTCCCGCTTTTTTATTCTTTTAAATCACCCTGGAAAATTGCTGTTGGCGTGCCTTTTGCCGTAAATACGCATCAAAACACATACATATATTGCGAATCAGCAACCGTCCCTTTGCCGTTACCTGAATACAATTGTCATCTGTTGCCACCAGGCCGTCTTTTTCAAGGGGAGCAAGCAATGCCAGGTCTTCAGCAAAATAATCATCGAACTGAAGTTGCCACTGCTGCGCAATATCTGTTTTGTTAAGCCGGAAATTACATATCAGGTTTTTAATCACATCACGGCGAATACAGTCATCGCGAGTCAACGAAATACCTCGCCACAACGCATTTCCCTGCTCTTCAACTTGCTGGTAATAGCTTTTTAGCTCTTTTTGGTTCTGGCTATAAGTATCCCCGATCATGCTAATCGCTGACACACCCATTCCCAATAAGTCGGTATCCCCCTGGGTGGTGTAGCCCTGGAAGTTGCGGTGCAAAATGCCTGCCCGTTGGGCGACAGAAAGTTCATCATCCGGGCGTGCAAAATGGTCCATGCCAATAAACTGATAACCAGATTCTGTAAGAAAATTAATAGTTTGCTGGAGAATATCTAATTTTTGACTGGCTGACGGCAAATCAACATCTTTGATTTTTCGCTGTGCCGCAAATAATGACGGCAGGTGCGCATAATTAAACACACTCAACCGGTCAGGATTTAATTCCGCCACACGCTGCAAAGTAAAAGCAAAGCTTTCCGGTGTTTGCTTTGGCAAGCCATAGATTAAATCGATATTAGTTGACGTAAACCCAAGAGATTTAGCTCGCTTCACCAGGGAGAAAATAAAGTCTTCATCCTGATCACGGTTAACCAAGCGCTGAACTTCTTTATTGAAATCCTGAACACCCATACTTAACCGGTTAAACCCTTCAGCCCGCAAGTGATCGAGAATATCCAGTTCTATTTCCCGTGGATCAACTTCAATAGAAATTTCAGCCTGTGGCGCAAAATGAAAATTCTCACGTAACAACGACATCAGCCGAGTTATCTGGTCTTTAAGCAAAAAAGTGGGTGTGCCACCACCCCAGTGTAATTGCGTTACGGTACGGGAGGCAAACAACGGAGATTGATGCCGGATTTCTTTTTCAAGAAAATCAAGATATTGATCTGCCTTATGCTGTTGGCGGGTTATCTGTTTATTACAGCCACAGAAGTAGCAGAGTTTATGGCAAAAAGGGATGTGTACATAAAGTGATAAAGGCCGTTCAGGGTAACGACCAACAGCTGCAGAAAAATCTACCAGTGAATAGTCTGGTGAAAACTCAAGAGCAGTTGGGTAAGAAGTGTAACGTGGCCCGGAATAGTTATATTTCTGGATAAGGGCCAGATCCCAGTCAACAACATGCTCAGACATTCTCACTCCTTCCTGCGTAACCGCTGGCCAGCAAGCAACGCTTGCCGACCAACGCCACGCGTAATTATTCTGCTGCGCAACCACTTTTTACGCTGTGATAAGCGCTGTAGTTTAGCGAATAACCACGCCAGATAACATATTACTGGCAGGACGACGAGTAAAACTAAAAACGCCGCAAGATTCAGTGATGGCCCCCTTTAAGCAGGCGCATCATATCTTCAGTCTGTTCTTCATCTGATTCATCATCATCATAAGAAAGACCCAGTTGCTGCATCAGTGCATCAATGCGATCCAGTTTCTCATTAACCCAGGTTTGCTCGTCATCACTTAATACCTGCCCTTCTTCGAGCCGTTCCAGTAGCGCATCCAGGCGCTCATCCGTTTCCAGCATTTCCAGTTCTGCCTCGGGTGTCAGCATAGGCTTCTCACTCTTAGGTTTATACTGCCGGTTGGTTATGGTCTGTTCTGAGGTTAACAGGACAGGCTTCTTACTGCCAATACGAGAATCTGCTTGCTGCCGGGAGCCTTTGTGATTTTGCTGCCCTTGTTCACTGCCAGAGCGACTGCCTGATGGGTTCCCACGGTGTTTTTTCTGGCGCTTACGTTCGCGCCCTTCCTGGTTGAGTTCTTCACGCGATTTTTTATTGCGCGATTTCGACGGACTTTTGCCGCGAGGTGCAGTGGCGTGTTGCTTCATGATTGTTCTTCTCTGAGCCGTTTTATTCAGTATAGATTTGCGGCGAAATCTAGCAGAAACCAGGAAAATAAAAAAGGCGGCAGGTTAAACCCGCCGCCTTTTTCGTTTTGACACCCATCATGGGCTCAACATTCCTTGTTCGCCTGAGACAACCCCTGTCCTCCCTCGGCATGCAACATTCCTTGCTGCTCTCCTGATAGCTCTTTAACACTTTCCGTGATAATTAAAGATTGCCCGATCCTTATCTTCGCTTTCCTGGCGCTCCTGAAAAACTCTCCCTGAGTTTGCTCCCTGATGCATCCTTGTATTTTGTATATACTTTACGCTGTTCAATTAAACGTGCAATAAACAAGGTTTCAGATTATGGCTATTTCAGATATATCCATAATCACAACACACTGTTTTTAATAATTATTATTAAATAGTCGCAAATAACAAAGTGCCAATGTCGTGCTCAAACAATGGCAAATGTCTTACATTTTCAATATGTAAAATTCGCTATAACGGGAAATATCACAGAAAATCCGCCTTTGGCACTGGTTCAGGTATAATCACGGCAAATTTATCCAGCGGAGAGAACCGTTTTGACTAACTGGAATTATCAATTAACGCACTTTGTCACCAGCGCACCGGATATCCGGCACCTTCCTGGTGATGCAGGTATTGAAGTCGCGTTTGCGGGGCGCTCCAATGCAGGAAAATCCAGCGCACTGAATACCCTGACCAATCAAAAGAGCCTTGCCCGTACCAGTAAAACGCCAGGGCGTACTCAGCTTATTAACCTGTTTGAAGTTGTTGAGGGTAAACGCCTGGTTGACTTGCCGGGTTATGGTTATGCCGAAGTACCAGAAGAAATGAAGCGTAAGTGGCAGCGTGCATTGGGTGAGTATTTACAAAAACGCCAGTGCTTACAGGGCCTGGTGGTTTTAATGGATATTCGCCATCCACTGAAAGACCTTGATCAGCAAATGATCACGTGGGCGGTTGACAGTAACATTCCGGTGCTGGTTCTGCTCACTAAAGCCGATAAACTGGCAAGTGGCGCCCGTAAAAGCCAGTTGAATATGGTACGTGAAGCCGCACTTGCGTTTAATGGTGATGTTCAGGTGGAAGCATTCTCATCCCTGAAGAAACTTGGGGTAGATAAATTACGCCAGAAGCTGGACAGCTGGTTCAGTGAGCTTGAGCCGGTGGAAGAGCAACCAGATCCCGCTCCTGAAGACAGGGAATAAACACAGAGCCGGTACAATATTGTTGTATCGGTTTTTTTTCGCCCAATAAAAAACGCCCCAGTCACTAATGACTGGGGCGGCTAAAATATTCAGCCAAATCCGATTACGTGAAGTAAAAGGTCTGAAAGATAGAACATCTTACCTCTGTACCCTACGTCTTTAACTCTACTCTTTTTCTGGCTGTTAAAAAAGCATTTTTTGTAGTTTTTTTTCACCCTTTACATAGGGATTTCTAATGATCATCACAAAACACTAGGTTTTATGTTGTTTACTTACAAAAAATGGACATTTAATGAGCGCTTAATGCGCTTTATCCCAATTGGAACCACTACCGACTTCTACCAGCAACGGCACATCGAGTTTCATACAATTTTCCATCAATTCATGCACTTTCTTCGCAACCAGATCAAGGCTGTCTTTGTGTACTTCAAACACCAGCTCATCGTGGACTTGCATGATCATTTTTACGGGCGGCTGTTCTGCCTGTAACCAGCCATCAACAGCAATCATCGCTTTCTTGATGATATCTGCAGCTGTACCTTGCATTGGTGCGTTGATAGCAGCACGCTCAGCACCAGCACGACGAGCCGCATTACTGGATTTAATATCTGGCAGGTAGAGGCGTCGCCCTTCCAGTGTTTCAACATACCCTTGCTCTTTTGCCTGTACCCTGGTCCGCTCCATATAGTGCAGAACTCCCGGATAGCGTTCGAAGTAAAGGTCCATATAACGCTGCGCTTCTTTACGGGGGATATTCAGTTGGCGTGAAAGCCCAAATGCACTCATCCCATAAATCAGGCCAAAATTGATTGCTTTAGCGCTCCGCCGCTGTTCCGTTGTCACTTCATCTAAAGAAAGACCAAACACTTCTGCGGCTGTTGCCCGGTGAATATCTTTCCCTTCGGCAAATGCCGCCAGTAACCCCGCATCCTGAGAAAGGTGCGCCATAATACGCAACTCAATTTGCGAATAGTCTGCTGAAACAATGACGTAATCATCTGGGGCAATAAATGCCTGGCGAATACGCCGGCCCTCATCGTTACGAACCGGGATATTTTGCAGATTCGGATCGGTGGAAGATAAACGCCCCGTTGCTGTCACCGCCTGGTGATATGAGGTGTGCACTCGCCCAGTTTTGGGGTTAATCATTAACGGGAGTTTATCGGTATAGGTTGATTTCAGTTTTGCAAGGCCTCGGTATTCTAAAATCACTTTTGGCAGCGGGTAATCCAGTGCTAATTCTTCCAGCACTTCTTCTGAAGTTGAGGGGGCACCACCAGGGGTTTTCTTCAGTGGCTTAATGCCTTGTTTTTCAAACAGGATGGTCTGTAGTTGTTTCGGTGAAGAGAGATTAAAAGGTTCGCCCGCCAGTTCATGTGCTTTTACCTCAAGCTCTGCCAGACGGGTGGTCAATTCACCAGAGTGATGATGCAACACAGCCGGGTCGATTTTAACGCCATTACGTTCAATCCGTGACAGCACTGGCATCAGCGGCATTTCTATCTCGCGAAATACATTCAACGGCCCTTCAAGCTGCTGAAGCTTTGGCCACATTTTTAAATGTAGCTGCAAAGTTACATCGGCATCTTCTGCTGCATAGGGACCAGCCGTTTCAATATCTATTTGATTGAATGTGAGCTGTTTTTTCCCTTTACCGGCAATTTCTTCAAAGGTAATCGTTTTATGGTTGAGCCAGCGAGAGGAGAGACTGTCCATATCGTGACGCCCGGCCACACTGTCCAGAATATATGACTCCAGCATGGTATCAAACTCAACACCCGCCAGTTCAATGCCGTAGTTTTGCAAAATTCCACGGTCAAACTTGAGATTCTGCCCTACCTTACGGACATCATCGCTTTCTAGTATGGGGCGCAGTAATTCAAGAGCACGTTCCCGCGATATTTGTTCTGGCGCATCCAGGTAATCATGTGCAACAGGAATATAAATTGCCTGCCCAGGCTCTGTCGCAAAGGACAACCCCACTAAATTTGCCAGAATGTTATCCAGGCTATCCGTTTCGGTATCAAATGCCACAAGCGGTGCTGCCTGGATTTTATCTATCCATGTCAGTAAGGTTGCTTCATCCTGTACCGTGACGTAATTATCCCGCGACAACACAGGAGCAGCCTCTTCTTCAACTGGCTCAGCCTGAGTGTTGCTTACCGCCTGAACAGGTTTAGCGCCTTTTGCTTTAAGCCATTTTCCATTTTCAACATCACTGATCCAACGCTTAAACTCGTACTGGCTGAACAGAGACAGTAATGCATCGTTCTCTGGGGGTTTTACATCCAGCTCGTTGTAAGCTAATTCCAGCTCAACATCCGTCTTGATGGTTGCCAGTTTGTATGAAAGCCAGGCCATTTCTTTGTTGTTTTCCAGTTTATCGGCCATGGTCTTCGAACCACGAAACGACAAGCCGGCAATTTTTTCTGGGTTATCATACAGTGTGCTAAGGCCACCAAGCCCTTGTAAAAGTGCCTGAGCGGTTTTCTCACCTACGCCAGGAACACCAGGGATGTTATCTGAGGAATCCCCCATTAATGCCAGAAAATCGATAATCAGCTCGGGGGGTACGCCATATTTTTGTTGAACTTCTTCCGGGCCAAGAACCGTGTTGGTCATGGTATTAATCAGTGTTACACCAGGGGTGACCAACTGCGCCATATCTTTATCACCGGTACTAATCAGTACGGGTTGGCCAGCATCATTTGCCTGCTTTGCCAGGGTGCCTATAACATCGTCGGCCTCAACGCCCGGAACAACCAGAAGCGGTAAACCCATAGCCCGCACCATTTCATGCAATGGTGCAATTTGAACCCGTAGATCATCCGGCATTGGTGGGCGGTGTGATTTGTAATTTTCAAAAAGCTCATCGCGAAAGGTTTTGCCTTTAGCATCAAACACGACCGCTGCATGAGAGGGATTAAACTGCAGCAGCAAGCTACGCAGCATATTGAGTACGCCATACATCGCGCCTGTCGGCTCTCCTGCACTGTTAGTCAGAGGAGGGAACGCATGGTACGCGCGATAAAGGTAGGAAGATCCATCAACGAGGATAAGCGGATTGTCAGCGATCTGAGCCATAGTCTTTTTGCCTGGTTACAGTTTAAGACTCAAGGATGCCATACACCGCAGTTAACATGAACTTTTCACCCTATTTTTATCACGAATTAACACAGATCATGCGGCAAGGCTCGCGGATCGACCTGTGGATAACTTTGTGTATTATTTTGCAAAAAATGGTATACCCCATAGTGGGTAACAACAAAAATTCATTTAAAATCATTATATTAAATATATCTCTTTGGCGTATTTTACCGCTTGGTAATATAGCTGTAATGTGGATATAAAAAGCGTTAGTCAAGATATTCTGCTAATGATTTTTCACGTAATCAATGCATGTTATCCCCCGTCATGGATAACGCCCTTGCTCTATTTCTGTTAAAATCACCGCCCTGTCGCACAGGCTTCAGGCTATACCCATTCATTAATTGAAAAGAGATTATGTCAAGATTGTTCGCCACAATCGTATTATTGTTAAGCATCTTTCTGACTGTGCTGGTTACGGTCTTTTTCTCTGTTCCTATTATCTGTGCCGGGCTGATAAAACTGTTATTACCAGTTCCTGGTGTCTGGCGAGCAATATCTTTGTTTTGTAATGCCTGTATGCAAGGCTGGTGCACCAGTCTGGCGGTTTTGCTGCGGCTAAATCCTTTTTTGAAGTGGGATACTGAAGGGCTGGAAGGGTTGAGTAAACAGAACTGGTATCTGTTAATTTGTAACCATCAAAGCTGGGCAGATATAGTCGTGTTATGCGTACTTTTTCGGCGACATATTCCGGTAACAAAATATTTTCTTAAACAACAGTTGGCATGGGTGCCTTTTTTGGGGCTGGCCTGTTGGGCGTTGGATATGCCCTTTATGCGCCGTTATTCGCGGAGTTATTTACTTCGCCATCCGGAACAGAGGGGCAAGGATGTGGAAACAACACGCCGCTCATGCGAGAAGTTTCGGTCTCACCCCACAACAATTGTCAACTTTGTGGAAGGCTCGCGCTTTACCGAAGAAAAACAGCATACATTACGTTCCCCTTATCAACACTTACTGCCACCCAAAGCAGCCGGAGTTGCTATGGCATTAAATGTACTGGGCGAACAGTTCGATAAACTACTCAATGTCACATTGTGCTACCCAGAAAACAGAGCTAAACCGTTCCGGGATATGTTAAGTGGGAAGATGACACGTATTGTGGTTCGTATAAATTTAGTATCAGTGAATGAGACAGAATCACTCCATGGTGATTATGTTAATGATAAAAGCTTTAAACGTTATTTTCAGCGCTGGTTAAACGACTTGTGGCTTAAAAAAGACCAACAGCTTGACGAGCTCTATAAAACAAAAGGTTTTGGACCGGAAAGGCAGTACCCGCAGGATGATTCGCCAGAGATAAATATCAGTAACGAATCCTGAAAATGTAATAAAAAACGCCGAGCATAAGTCGGCGTTTTTTATACTCAATAGATTAGTTATTTCTGTTTAACCAGGTAGTTCACAGTATCAGCATACTGTTGAACAAAAGCTTCCATATTAGAGGTATCCATTCCCTGTGGTCTCAGCATGTACTGACCATTAACATACATGGCGGGCACCCCCTGCAACTGCAGGTCAGCAGCCGCTTTTTCCTGCTGTGCAACCAGGGATTTAACTACAAAGCTATTCCATGCTGCGTCATACTCTTCCGGTTTCACGCCTGCATCAATAAAGACCTGGCGAATATCGGCCACAGTTTGTACTGTCTGAGTTTTCTGCACGGCATCAAACATGCGGTCACTGATTTTATCTTCCACACCTAACGCCATTGCAACAGCCCACGCCTGAGTTAATTGTTTGCCCAGTGGCCCAAGAAAATCAACGTGGTATTTGGTCATTTTAACGCCTTCCGGCAGATTCTTTTTCACTGCATCAGAAACGTGTAGCACATGCTCAAATTCATAGCAATGCGGGCAGTAAAATGAGAAAAACTCCAGAACTTCAGGCTCGCCTTGAACCGGGGTTTTCAGTGTAATGTACTGTTGGCCATCCGAATATTGCGCAGCAGATGCACTAAACGCCAGGATCATACCCGCCAGCGCAAGCCAAATCTTTTTCATACAAGTTCTCCCAAATAAAACTTAATCATCAATACATTGGCGTTAATTGTAAGGGTGGTTCCTGAAGAACCTTCTTCTGCTCGATAAACACAGCAGTTTGTCTCCGCCAGAAGTCTTCTTCCTGAAGCCAGGGAAAACTACGGGGGAATGCAGGATCGTCCCAGCGTTTCAATTGCCAGGCCAAGTAGTAAATCATGCGCATAGCACGCAAAGGCTCAATTAGTGCTAATTCTCGTGAATCAAATGTACAAAACGCTTCATACGCCTCAACAATCATTTCTAATTGCAAGCGTTGTTCAGAGCGCTCACCGTTCAGCAACATCCAGAGATCCTGAATGGCTGGGCCACTACGGGCATCATCAAAATCAACAAATACCGGCCCGTCACGCCACAATATATTCCCAGGGTGGCAATCACCATGTAAGCGAATAGCCGTGAAATCGGTAAACCAGCGTGCGGTAACCGCATCAGATAAGTCACGTACAGCAGAAAGAAATGTATCTTTGAGTGATGCAGGGATTAATGAGGCCTGAAGATATTGTTCAAAAGGCTCAGCAAGCCAGGTATGCAAATCAAAGGCAGGACGATAGGCAAAAGGGGCTTTACGCCCAATCTGATGGATGCGGCCTAAATAATGCCCAACACTTTCCATTTGATCAGGATTATCATTTTCATACTGGCGCCCACCGGCACTGGGGAAAACAGCATAACGAAAACCTTCATGTTTCATCAGGCTTTGCCCGGAAAAAAGTACCGGCGCAACTACCGGTATCCCTTCGTCTTGTAGGGATAGCGTAAACAGATGTTCTTCGTTAATTTGTTCATCCGACCAACGGTGAGGACGATAGAATTTTACGACATACCGCTTACGGTCTTCATCCATAAACTGGTAAACGCGGTTCTCGTAACTATTAAGCGCAGTTAACCCGGAATCAACCCGGATGCCACAATCAAACAAGGCATCCATGATGATATCCGGGTTTAATGTCTGAAAATTAAAAGCGTTGTCGGTCATTCTGGTCATGGGTTCAGGACATGAAGCCTACAGAATAACACTGAAAGACCAATACTAACGATGTGCCTTACAACCTTTTACTCTTTAATTATCCCTCGAGCTTTCAACAGTGCGGTTTTAAAATCTTCTTCGTAGTCTTTCTGTAAACCCGGAATGGTGGCGTCTTTCGCACTGTCGCGCATTTTGAGATGGTAGATAAGAATATCATCAGTAAGATCAACCAACGCCCCTTTAAAACCTGACTCATCTGCCAGTTTTTGTAAGAATTGAAGTAAATTAAGATCAGGGTCTTTCTGCCAGGCTGGCTGAAGCAATTCGATCACTTCATTAAGGCGTTTACATTTCATGATTGTGCTCCTTTGTCTTCACCTGAATACGGTAGCAGGCTAAAACCCACATTAAAAGAGGCGATATTCAGTGAGCCATATTACCGGGATAACTGGAGCTGTGTTAGCAGGTGGTAAAGCGACACGAATGGGAGGGAAAGATAAAGGATTATTGCTTCTGAAGGGGTATGCGCTTTGGCAACATGTTGCCAATAAATTACAGTCACAAGTAGATAGTGTCGTTATCAATGCCAACCGTAATCTGGATATTTACCAGGCAAGTCATCTGCCAGTGATCCAGGATACGATTGCTGACTATCCGGGCCCACTGGCTGGAATGCTTGCAGTCATGGAAACATGCCAGGCAGAGTGGTTCTTGTTTTGCCCCTGCGACACGCCAAATATTCCCACAGATCTCGTGAGCCGCCTCCTGGATAAGCGGGGAAACGCCCGTGTTGTCTGGGTGAATGACGGTGAACGGGATCACCCTGGCGTGGCACTGGTGCATCATTCCTTGTCCGGGAAAATGCGCCAATATCTTTTACAGGGAGAACGCCGCGTACTGGCCTTTTTCCGCCTGGCTGGTGGGCATTCTGTTGAATTTGCCAACAGCCATAACGCATTCGCGAATGTGAATACTCCCGAAGATCTGGCCCGCTGGCAAACACCTCCTCTTCTGTGTTTTGCAGCGAAAAGTGGTACAGGGAAAACAACTCTACTAAAAAAAGTAATCCCGCTACTGAGAGATGCTGGCATCCGCCCCGGGTTAATTAAACACACTCACCATGACATGGATGTGGATACACCAGGGAAAGACAGCTATGAACTAAGAAAAGCAGGCGCTCTACAAACGATTGTCGCATCGGCGCAACGTTGGGCACTGATGACTGAGACGCCTGATTACCCTGATGTCGACTTGTTCAGCCTGGCAAAAAAACTGGACCCAGAGATGGTTGATCTGATTTTGGCAGAAGGCTTCAAACATGAGCCAGTACCTAAAATTCTTTTATATCGGGCAATAGCAGGCCACAAACTGGAAATTGATGAATATGTGATTGCCATTGCCACTGATACTCCATTAGAGGTTGCAGTTCCTCAGTTAGATATCAATGATCCCGCAACAGTTGTGCAGTTTATTATCAGGTGGATGCAGCAATAGGTTTCAGTGGTTCTTGCGGGATAATACTGGTTTATGGATGTACCGTCTCTGTCAGCGCGAAGCCCTGTAGTTATGGCACGGTGACAGGAATAACCTGACGGGAGGTGTTCCCCGGCGTGGCACTGTGGCAGAACAGGCCGGTTTGACACACCCTTCGGCTCATTGCCACGTACGTTCAGCGCGCTGCGACCTGCGCTGTCCTGCTTTCTGTCAGGCTGTGAACAGCCTTTTGCTGATGCCTGAATGCAAAAAACCCCCAGCTTTCGCTGAGGGTTCTTCTTAATTGAAGCCTGGCAGTTCCCTACTCTCGCATGGGGAGACCCCACACTACC
>NZ_JAIVKM010000010.1 GCF_020523985.1 Mangrovibacter yixingensis
AGACAAGGTTATTCCGCCTGGACGGCGGAATAAGGCGAAACGAGGCAGGACGCCGAGTCGAGCCGGCCGCAGGCTGACTGCCCGGAGGTGAACGCAGTGCGCAGCACCGGTTGCCCGCGGAAAACGGGGATTGCAAAGGGGGCGAGCCCCCTTTAGCCCGTTCACCGTCAGTGAAGCAACATTGACCACACACTTCAAGTGAACGGAACAGTCACCATACTGACATCAGTGCAAAGTGAACGGAATGTTCACCAAACTGACATCAGTGCAAAGTGAACAGAACTTTCACCAAACCGGCATCAGCCCAGGTGAACAAAACAATTCCCCATCACTTCTTAACCCTATCCGGAAACTCCATCTCCCCATACTTCACAAACCGCGTCCCCTTCACCAACTTGTAACCCAACCAAATCACCAGGAACAACGGAATGCCAATATAGGTTGCCGCCACACTAACCCAGTCAATTTTATCTTCCAGGAAAGCCTGGTAGTTCTGGCCGAGCGTAATAATCAGGCACAAAACAAATGCAAAAATTGGCCCCAACGGGAAGAAACCAGAACGGTATGGCAAATCATTCAGATTATGGCCCTGATGCACATAGCCACGGCGGAAACGGTAGTGGCTGATGGCAATCCCCAGCCAGGCAATAAAGCCCGTCATCCCGGAGGTGTTCAGCAACCAGAGGTACACGGTTTGGTTACCAAACTTAGAAGTCAGGAAACACAACCCGGCAACCACAGTGGTTGCTACCAGCGCATAGCGAGGAACACCACCTTTAGACAAACGCGCAAAAATGCGAGGTGCTTTACCGTCACAGGCCAGGGTGTAAAGCATACGCGTGGAAGCGTACATCCCGGAGTTACCCGCAGATAACACGGCTGTCAGAATCACCGCATTCATTACTGCTGCCGCAGACAACAAACCAGCATGCTGGAAGACCAGTGTGAACGGACTCACGCTAATGTCAGTTACATCATTACGCAGCAGGCTCGGGTCGGTATAAGGAATTATCAGGCTGATAATCAGAATAGCCAGAATATAGAACAACAAGATACGCCAAAACACCTGGCGCACAGCACGTGGGATATTTTTCGCCGGGTCTTGAGATTCCCCGGCAGCAATACCGATAAGTTCAGTACCCTGGAAGGAGAAGCCCACAATCATGGCCACACCAATCATGGCAGAGAACCCCCCCGCAAAAGGCGCATCGCCAACAGACCAGTTAGCCCAGCCCACAGGCGTAGAACCTTTAAAAATACCGATAATCATCAAAACACCGACAACGATAAACACAATTACCGTTGCGACTTTAATTAACGAGAACCAGTATTCCGCTTCACCAAAACCTTTTACCGAAATGAAGTTGAGCAGGAACATAATGCCCAGGAATAATGCACTCCAGATCCAGCCCGGCGTTCCCGGAAACCAGTAACTCATAACTAACTGAGAGGCCACCAGGTCAACGGCGATAGTCACCGCCCAGTTGTACCAATAGTTCCACCCCAGGGCAAAACCAAAACCTTCTTCTACATAGTTTTGGCCGTAGGTTGCAAACGAACCAGAAACCGGCATGTAGGCAGCCAGTTCCCCAAGGCTGGTCATCAGGAAGTAGACCATCAAACCGATAAGTGCGTAGGAAAGTAATGCTCCACCAGGGCCTGCCTGAGAAATTGTTGCGCCAGAAGCAACAAATAACCCAGTACCAATAGAACCGCCAATTGCGATCATCGTCAGGTGGCGCGCCTTTAATTCGCGTCGTAGTTCAGGCGCTTGTGTTGTGTTTACTTCGGAAACCATAAAAAAATGTTGCCTGTCTTAAAAATGAGGCGCGATTGTAGCAGACCAACATAATAAGAAACGGGACAAAATAGCGGTTATAAGAGACCTTCATAATCCACGCCAGATTATTAGCAAAGGCGAAGATGAAAAGGTCTCTGGTGTGACTAATATGTAAACACGCAGTGTAAAATTAGTTCAATCCACGTACCGAAGCGATAAACTGCTGTAACTCTGGTGTTTCAGGCTGAGAGAAAAATGTCTTGCTGTCACCCTGCTCCCACACCTTACCCTGGTGCATAAATACCACCCGATCACCCACTTCACGTGCAAAATTCATTTCATGAGTGACCAGAATCAGCGTCATTCCTTCGGCCGCCAGTTGCTCCAGCACTTTAAGCACTTCACCAACCAGTTCCGGGTCAAGTGCGGAAGTAATTTCATCACACAGTAATACTTTCGGGTTCATTGCCAGTGCACGGGCAATTGCCACACGCTGTTGCTGACCACCAGACAAATTCGCGGGCAGGTAATCAATACGTTCGCCGAGCCCAACTTTATTGAGCATTTCGATACCCAGCTCACGGCATTCTGCAGCAGATTTTTTCAGCACCCGGCGCGGAGCCAGCATCACATTTTCCAGTGCTGTCATGTGAGGGAACAGATTAAAACTCTGGAACACCATCCCCACCGAACGGCTGATTTCTCGCGCCTGGGATTCACGGTCGGTAATAGTCATACCGCCCAGCTTAATACTGCCATCCTGGTAGCCTTCCAGTCCGTTCATACAACGTAGCAAAGTGCTTTTCCCCGACCCACTGCGGCCGATAATGGAGACAACCTCGCCCATTTCAATATCCAGGCTAACGCCTTTGAGCACGTGGTTATCGCCATAATATTTCTGAACATCATTAATGGTGATGAGCGGCATGGAATTTTTTCTCCAGATAACGGCTATAACGCGACAGCGGATAACACAGCAGGAAATATCCCAGTGCCACCAGCCCGAAGACTTTAAAAGGCGCAAACGTCGCATTATTAAGAATAGTGCCAGCTTTCGTCAGTTCAACGAAGCCGATAATTGAAGCCAGCGCAGTACCTTTAATAACCTGCACCGAGAACCCAACAGTAGGCGCAATGGCGATACGCACAGCCTGAGGGGTGACAACTCGCCATAATGTTTGCCCGAAACTAAGCCCCAGGCAACGGCTTGCCTCCCACTGGCCTTTGGGCAATGAGCGAATACTCCCAAACCAAATATCCAGCAAATAAGCACTGGTAAACAGGGTTAACGCCAATGTTGCTGCTGTCCAGGCACTGACATCAATACCAAACAGCCCCAGCCCGAAGAAAGCCAGAAACAACTGCATTAACAACGGTGTGCCCTGAAACAACGCAACATAGCCAGTTACCAGGCGCTTTGGCCACACCCAGCGGCCCATACGTACCAGCAACAAAGGTAACGTCACCAGCGTGCCACATACAAACGCTATCAATGAAAGCATGATGGTCCAGCGCGCTGCCAACAGCAGGTTGCGGACAATATCCCAGTCAGTGAAATTTGTCACAGGCCGTCACTCCCCAACCATTTACGCCCGGCGACCAACAATACCTGGCGCATTGCCAGTGACAACAGCAGGTAGAGGATCGTGGTTACCACATAAACTTCAAAACTTAAAAATGTACGCGACTGAATCAGGTTTGCCTGGAAAGTCAGCTCTTCATAAGACACTTGCGATACCACGGAAGAACCGAGCATCACAATGACACACTGGCTGACCAGTGCCGGGAACACACGCTTGAGCGAAGGTGGCAAAATCACCCGCAAGAATGTTTGCCCGCGGCTCAGTCCCAGAACCCGCGCAGCTTCCCACTGCCCCTTTGGGGTTACCTGGATACCAGCACGAATAATTTCCGTACTGTAGGCACCAAGGTTAACTATCATGGCTATCAACGCCGCCTGCCCTGCATTCAAACGTAGCCCTAAGCTCGGCAAACCAAATACAATGAAAAACAACTGCACCACAAAAGGCGTATTGCGGATCAACTCAACATATGCGCCCCAAATATGGCTCAGTACACCCGACTTTCCACTGCGCAACGCCGCGCCGGTAACCCCGACAGCAATCCCGCCAAGTGTTGCCCAAAACGTCAGAACGATGGTGGTCCACAGGCCAGCCAATAAGGCTGGCCAGAATGGCAACAAGGCGGCAAAATCGAGCTGCGTTGTCATTCGTTAACTCCTCAGGCACCCAGGTTCGCTGGTAGCGGTGCTTTCATCCATTTTTCTGAAAACTTATTCAGCGTGCCATCTTTGCGTGCCTGGTCAATCAGGCTATTAACTTTATCTTTCAGTGCTGGCTCTTCTTTTTTCATGCCGATATAACAAGGTGAATCTTTCAGCATAAACTTCGCCACTGGCGCATGGCCTGGGTCTTTACGCGCGATGGCTGCCACAACAACGTTTCCAGTTGCCAGGTACTGAACCTGCCCAGATAACCATGCTGAAATAGTGGTGTTGTTGTCTTCGTAACGTTTCACTTGGGCATCTTTCGGAGCAACGTCACTGAGTACCATATCTTCAACAGCACCGCGGGTTACCCCCACGCTTTTACCACTTAGCGCAGCAGCATCTGGCAGTTTGGTATCTTTCGGGCCAAATACACCCAGGAAAAAAGGTGCATAAGCCTTGCTGAAATCGATAACTTTTTCGCGCTCTGCATTTTTACCCAGGCTGGAAATAACCAAATCCACCTTGTCGGTTTGCAGATAAGGCACACGGTTGGCACTACTCACCGGTACCAGTTTCAGCTTCAGTTTCATTGCTGTAGCCAAATAGTGGGCCATATCAATATCGTAGCCCTCAGGTTGCAGGTCCGTACCCACGGAACCAAAAGGAGGAAAATCCTGGGGAACAGCAACACGTAACACACCGCGTTTTTCGATGTCCTGTAATTGATCCGCCATTGCCTGACCAGCCTGCACCACTAACAATACCGCCCCAGCGAGGGACAACAGCCACTTTTTCCGCAACATCACTCACCTCATTCAAAGGATATGAAACAAAAGATTCTTGATATTGTGATTTGCAACTAATGTGCCAACGCAGCGTAAATAAAAAAAGGCCGCTTTTATGCGGCCTGTACTACAGTAAATAAGGGATTATGGTACTTAACAAAGTTTCACTGCATCACAATCACTCACCACAATAGAGCTTGCGCACTATATAGGTGCAATTACTTTCCGCAATATTCCAGAAAACGATTTAATGCACTGGATAAGTGCTTTTGCCGGTGATGGATACGCCACAGTGTTCTTATAAGAGGAGGTAACGGAACGGCAACTCGCGCCAGAGTGCGGTTTTCCAGTTGTTCAGCAATCACCCGCCGGGACAGACAGCTAATCCCCAGCCCATGGCGTACCGCGTGTTTTATTGCTTCAGAATTCCCTAACTCCATTTCAAGGTTGAATTGCGGTAAATGTGCCAGTAGCAAATAATCAACGATTTCCCGGGTACCGGACCCTTTTTCCCGCAGGATCCACGGCGCGGCGGCCAGCATCTCCAGAGTAACCGGCCCCTGGCATAAAGGTGACTGAGGAGCAGAAAAGACAACCAGTTCATCATCAATCCAGGGTTCCGCCACAATATCCGGGCTGTGGCAAGGCCCTTCAATCAGGCCGATATCCACACGGAAATCAGCAATAGCATTAATCACGTCCTGGCTGTTACCCACGCTCATTTCTAGCGGCAGGTTTGGGTGATCTTTGCGGTAACGGGCAATCACTTGAGGCAAAATATAATTACCGATGGTGCTACTGGCATAAACGCGGATGGCACCTTTATCTTCCTGAAACAATTGTTCCACATCGTGCGCCTGGTCTAATAATGACACCACGCGCGGGAACAACAGGCGGCCATGTTCGTTGACCACCAGGCGCTTACCTACGCGGTCAAACAGTTTTACCCCCAACTGCCCTTCCAGATCTGTCAACGCGGCACTTACGGCTGATTGCGATAACGCCAGCATTTGTGATGCCTGTGTTGTGGAACCGCTCTTCAATACTTCCGCAAACACTTCCAGCTGCCGCAATGTGATATGCATGTAGTTTCTCGCCCGCCATCATCTACCAGTTATTTCGATTGGTTATAAATATATAATCAATTTTATTTTTAAGCCAGCCGCCCGTAGGATTCTCCCTATAGAAACTAAGGGGGTGACATGAGCACACTAACTATCAGCCAGCGTAAAAAGCACGGTTTAATGCACTTCATTCCCGGCCTGTTACTGACCGGGGTTATTACAGGATTTGCTCTGTGGGCAGGCAGTTTTCCGCGTGTTGCTGGTGCAGGCCTGAGCGCACTCACGCTGGCTATTCTGGTAGGCATGGTAATTGGTAACACACTCTACCCCACACTGAGTAAACCTTGTGACAGCGGCGTGCTGTTTGCCAAGCAACATCTGCTACGGCTGGGAATAATTTTGTATGGTTTCCGCCTGACATTTACCCAAATTGCCGATGTCGGTGCCAGCGGTATCATTATTGATATTCTGACACTTAGCAGTACCTTTACTATTGCTTGCTGGCTGGGGCAACGTGTGTTTGGCCTGGATAAACACACCTCCTGGTTAATCGGTGCCGGGAGCAGTATTTGTGGCGCAGCCGCGGTATTAGCGACTGAACCGGTAGTTAAAGCAGAAGCCAGCAAAGTCACCGTGGCTGTGGCAACCGTGGTTATCTTTGGTACCCTGGCGATTTTTATCTACCCAATGCTCTACCCACTGCTTCAGCATGTGTTTAACCAAAGCACTTTTGGGATCTACATTGGTTCCACTGTGCATGAAGTTGCCCAGGTTGTTGCCGCGGGCCATGGTGTCAGCCCGGTAACTGAAAATGCGGCAGTCATAACGAAAATGATCCGCGTAATGCTACTGGCACCCTTCCTGTTACTGCTGGCCGCACGGGTTAAGCAACTGGCTCCGGCTGGTGAAGCTCATGGCAAAATCACCATCCCGTGGTTTGCGATTATTTTCATCCTGGTGGCTATTTTTAATAGTTTCCACCTGCTGCCCACTGTGGTAGTTAAATCACTGATAACACTCGATACAATCCTGTTAGCTATGGCAATGGCGGCCCTGGGGCTGACCACCCATGTCAGTGCACTGAAAAAAGCTGGCGTACGCCCACTGTTAATGGCACTGGTATTGTTCTGCTGGCTGATTGTTGGTGGTGGCCTGATTAACGTAGCTGTTCACCACCTGCTCTGAGACAACACCTGCAATCCCTGCGTTAACCCGCTATGATAGAACGCTTGTTAATAGTGGGTTAACCAGGAAAGTAAGATGAAATATGTGGGAGCGCATGTCAGCGCGTCAGGTGGTGTGGAAAATGCGGTTATCAGAGCCAGCGAACTCGATGCCACCGCCTTTGCCTTATTTACCAAGAACCAGCGCCAGTGGCGTGCCGCACCATTAAGCACGGAAACCATCGACAACTTCAAAGCAGCCTGTGAGAAATACCACTTTACTCCGGGGCAAATTTTACCTCACGACAGCTACCTGATTAACCTGGGCCACCCGGTTGAAGAAGCACTGGAAAAATCCCGCAACGCCTTTGTTGATGAGCTGCAACGCTGTGAACAACTGGGCCTGTCATTACTTAACTTCCACCCCGGCAGCCACTTGCTGCAAATTCCTGAAGACAAGTGCCTCACGCGTATTGCGGAATCTATCAATCTGGCGCTAGACGTAACCACAGGTGTGACAGCCGTAATAGAAAATACCGCAGGTCAAGGGAGTAACCTTGGGTTTCGTTTCGAGCACCTGGCCGCCATTATTGATGGCGTAGAAGATAAATCCCGTGTGGGTGTCTGTATTGATACCTGCCATGCTTTTGCGGCGGGCTATGACTTGCGCAGTGAAGAAGCCTGCCAAAAAACCTTTGAAGACTTTGAGCGCATTGTTGGCTTCCAGTATTTACGTGGTATGCATTTGAATGATGCAAAAAGTGAATTTGGCAGCCGGGTAGACCGCCACCACAGCCTGGGTGAAGGTAACATCGGGCATACTGCTTTTAGCTGGATTATGCGTGACCCGCGTTTCGATAATATCCCGTTGATTCTTGAAACCGTGAACCCGGATATCTGGGCAGAGGAAATTGCCTGGCTTAAAGCCCAACAGTATTCTGCAGATGCTGCGTAAAGCGAAGGTAACTGTGCTGGTGTAGCTGTAAATTTGTGTGTTGAGTCTTTTTTGTAGTCTGCTCTGAGCACACAGGTGAAGCCTCTTTATCGTTAAGTTGACCACCTAGCTGAATAAGTTCTGATAAAAAAGCCCCGGCAACATCTGTTGACGGGGCTTTTATTCTTACATCCAAACTGACCGAATTACCCTGGTGTGGCGCCGGTCAACTTGCATTAGCTGTTATCAGGCAGCTTTTTTTACTAACTCATTTTCAGGGCGTTTGATTGCTGCGTAAACCAGGCCAGTCAGCAGGGTACCGGCGATAATCGCCATCAGGTAACCCAGAACTGGGGTAATCGCACCTGGAATAAGCAGTACGAACAAACCACCATGCGGAGCCATCAGCTGTGCACCAATTGCCATAGAGATAGCGCCAGTCAGCGCGCCACCTGCGATACAGCAAGGGATAACACGGAGGGGATCACGGGCCGCAAACGGGATAGCACCTTCACTGATAAAGCACAGGCCAAGTACCAGCGCCGCTTTACCACCTTCCTGCTGCGCTTTATCGAATTTATTGCGCGCAACCAGAGTAGCCAGGCCCATCGCCAGCGGTGGAACCATGCCCGCAGCCATAATTGCCGCCATTGGGCCATAGGTTTGCGTACTGAGCAGACCCACACCGAATGCATAAGCCGCTTTGTTAACCGGCCCACCCATATCGGTACACATCATGCCGCCCAGAATGGCACCCAACAGAATCGCGTTTGCGGTACCCATGGTTTTCAGCCAGTGAGTCAAACCTTCCAGCAGATGAGCTACCGGCGTACCGATGATGTAAATCATCGCCAGGCCAACAATCAGGCTGGAAAACAGCGGAATGATCAGGATTGGCTTCAGGGCTTCCATGCTCGGTGGCAATTTTACTTTCGTGCTGATTGCTCTTGCCACATAACCGGCCAGGAAGCCTGCGATGATCCCGCCAATAAAGCCAGAACCCCCACTGACAGCCAGCATACCGCCGATAAGACCAGGAGTCAGACCCGGACGGTCAGCAATAGAGAACGCAATGTACCCAGCCAGCACTGGCACCATCAACTTGAAGGCTGAATCACCACCAATGTGCATCAAGGCAGCGGCTAAAGTGCCTTCTTGTTTAAACGCCTGGATACCAAACACGAAGGACAGTGCAATCAGCAACCCGCCCGCTACCACCATCGGCAGCATGTAAGATACGCCAGTCAGCAAGTGGCGATATGGCCCGGCAGACTCTTTCTTCGCACTGGATTGAGACGCAGCCTGGGAGCCCGAAGGCTGGTAAGGCGTCGCTTCATTAACTGCTTTATCCAGTTCTGAGGCTGTTTTCTTCAGCGCCAGGCCAGTAGAAGTCCGGTACATCGGTTTGCCAGCAAACTTCGCCAGGTCCACTTCGATATCGGCAGCCACAATCACCAAATCAGCCTGAGCCACTTCTTCTGGTGTAATGGCATTACCGGCACCAACGGAACCGCGGGTTTCAACTTTAACCCACCAGCCACGTTTTTTCGCTTCGGTTTCAATGGCTTCAGCCGCCATAAACGTGTGTGCCACGCCAGTTGGGCAGGCGGTTACCGCCACAACGCGTTTAACACCACCGGCTGCCGGTGCGGCCACAGCCACTGCAGGCGCTGTGTAAACCACAGCTTTTTCCTTTGCTTCGCTCAGGAATAACTCAGGATGCTGTACTGCACGGTCTATGTTGCCTAAAAAGACTTTCTTGCCGTTCAGTGCTGTGTCGGGCTTAACCTCGGTACCAACTACCACAGCCATTTCCGCATCATCGGGATTATCAATAATCTCCAAATTTGCTTTTTTTGCTGCGGCAGCCACCAGGGTTTTCGCAAGGTAGCAACGCGCCTGGCCTAAGCCTGGGTCGATAATCAGCAGCGTTTTCATTATGTGCCTCTCCTGCTGTTAATTTACGGGTTTAAGGTCGACACGCGCCATCATCGCGGCCAACTGGGTACGGTCGGTAATGCCCACATTACTCTGGCTGACAGCCAGTGCAGCCACCGCTGTCGCAAGGCGTAATGTGTGTTCACTGGACTCACGCATCAGCAGGCCATAAATCAACCCACCAACCATTGAATCCCCCGCGCCAACTGTGCTGACAACTTCACAGGCAGGCGGTTTGGCGATCCATTCGCCGGATGCGTTAACCCACAATGCGCCTTCAGCGCCCAGAGAAATCACCACATGGGCAATCCCCTGTTCACGCAACGCATGTGCAGCTTCAATCACATCCTGGAGGGTCGGTAGTGAACGGCCCGCCCAAATTTCCAGCTCACGGCGGTTAGGTTTAACCAACCATGGTGCTGCTTTCAGCCCGGCATTTAATGCTTCACGGCTACTGTCGAAAATAATGCACGGGCATTCACTGCGCAGGCGGGTCATCCAGTCCGTAAAGGCTTCCGGGCTGACGCCAGCAGGCAGGCTGCCACTAACACACACCATATCGAACTGCCCAAGCCAGGTCAGAGAGTCGCTCACGAAGCGTTCCCAGTCAGCCGGAGTCACATCAAAACCGGAGAAGTTCAAATCAGTGACTTCACCGTCTTTCTCTGTCAATTTGACGTTAATTCGTGTACGGCCATTCACTACCTGAAAGCGGTTAGCGATACCGAGTTCACTGAATAATTGTTGAAATCCATCCTGGTTTTCTTTGCCGAGGAACCCCCCGACAGTTACATCAATCCCAAGGTCTTTGAGCACTTTCGCGACGTTGATACCTTTACCCGCAGCGTGCAAACCAGTCGTACGCACGAGGTTAACTTCGCCGCGCTCAATATCTGCGCAGTAACCTACCAGGTCATAAGCCGGGTTGAGAGTAATGGTGGCTACACGTCTGCTCATGCTGCGCCCTCCCCAAGACCTGCGGCAATGGCTTCACCAATGGCTGCCAATGCCTGTTCAGCATCATCCCCTTGAGCGGTGAAACGCAGGCGATGCCCTTGTTTAACCCCCAGTGCAACCACTTTCATCAGGCTACGGCCATTGGCGGGTTTCCCGGAACCATCAAGGTTGGTGACAGTAATGTCGCTGGTAAATTGTTTGATGGTGTTTACCAGCACGGTTCCCGGACGGGCATGCAAACCATGCTCATTACGTACCACAAACTCTGCATTGAGTACGTCTTCAGGTAATGGTGCATCGCTGGTCAGTACCGCCAGTAATGTTGGTGCATCAGCCTTAACCAGGCGGTCTGCTTTTTGGTTGATAAGCAGGTCACTCAGGCGGTTTAACACTTGTAATGGCTGGTCATCAGCAACGGCGACCGTCAGCAATAAACCAACAGGCTGGCCATTTTCTTCAATGCTCTGTGCCGGGCGGGCAACAGCTATGGCACTGGAAAGGTTGCCGTCAGTGCTGTCGTTCAGCCAGATTCCCTGCCCTAAATAAAGCGGTTTGCCAGCAACGGTTTGAGCCACAAAACTGGCATCAGCCGCGCCAACAGCTTTCAGGCGGCCTGCATTCAGTGCCTGTAAAGTTACCAGGTCTGCTGCATTCACATCCAAAGACAGGGTGTCGTTATCCAGTTTCAATACTTCTGCCTGGGTTTCACCCATCAAAATCGCGCGCAACGCTTCGGCGGTTTTGGCATTTTTAAGTTGTTCAGCAACGCTGTCGTCACTTAACACATGAGTCAGTTGGCGTAACAGACCGAGATGTTCATCGGAACTGGCGGCAATACCAATTGCCACATACGCAACCTGATCGTCTCCCCAACGAATCCCTTCCGGAAACTGAAAAACCTGAACACCGGTTTTCAGAACCTGATCACGGGTATCCGTTGTCCCGTGAGGAATAGCGATACCGTTGCCTAAGAACGTGGACGTTTGTTGTTCACGCGCCAGCATACCGTTGAGGTAGCCATCAGCAACATTACCAGCCTGAACCAGTGCTCCAGCCACAAGGCGAATAGCCTCTTCTTTATTTGTGGCTGTCGCACCGGGGTGAATATCGTGGACAGATAGTTGAAACATGAATAATTTCTCCTGCCGAAAGTGAATCGTTTCAGCTATAACTAAAAGAATCGCGCTGCAGGATTTGAATTAAGTCCAAAGTTCAGCGCTGAAACGTTTCAAGGAGTCTGATACTACTGAACGCCTTAAGCAAGTTTTCGGCAAAATCTGATGATTAAAATTAGAGGTTCCGCACATTTCAGCAATTAACATCAGGAAGTTGCTGAACACATCACAATTTTTACCCAAGCCTTCAGCTCAGGTTTCAGCAACAAGGTAAGTATGGGAGCCGCATCCCTGTTTTTGCAGGCGTAAAGCACTTGTTTTTGGGTATTTGTGGCATTCGTCGCAGCCTGTCTGTTTATTATTGCAAAAGGCGCGTAAACTCCGCGGATTTCTTCTCTTCCACCACCAGTGATACCCATGTACAACCAACCCGCAACCACACCACGCCGCGCGTTTGATTTCACTAACAGCGCGTTCTTGATTGTCGCATTCCTTACGGGTATTGCCGGTGCGCTGCAAACACCGACTCTGAGCCTGTTTTTGACCAATGAAGTGCATGCCCGCCCGGCGATGGTAGGTTTCTTTTTCACCGGTAGCGCAGTCATTGGTATTCTGGTCAGCCAGTTTCTGGCAGGCCGTTCAGACAGGCGTGGCGACAGGAAGAATTTAATTATTTTCTGTTGTGTACTGGGTGTGCTGGCATGCCTGTTATTTGCCTGGAATCGTAATTATTTTATTTTGCTGTTTGTCGGGGTGTTTCTTAGCAGCTTTGGCTCTACCGCCAACCCACAAATGTTTGCTCTCGCACGTGAATATGCAGATAAAACGGGCCGGGAAGCAGTGATGTTCAGTTCAGTACTGCGTGCCCAGATTTCACTGGCCTGGGTGATTGGCCCCCCTATCGCTTATGCGTTGTCTGTTGGGTTAGGGTTTGATGTCATGTATTTGTGCGCAGCCGTTGCCTTTGTTGTATGTGGGCTGATGGTGTGGGGTTTTTTACCCTCAATGCACAAACAAACGCCTCATCGTGCCGCCACAGCGCCTTTAGAAGCCCCGCGGCGCAACCGGCGTGATACCCTGCTGTTGTTTATTGCCTGCACCTTAATGTGGGGAACAAACAGCTTGTATATCATTAACATGCCACTGTTTATTGTTGATGAATTGCACCTGCCGGAGAAGATGGCCGGGTTTATGATGGGCACAGCCGCAGGGTTGGAGATCCCTACCATGTTGATTGCTGGTTATTACGCCCGGCGCATGGGAAAGCGTTTTTTGATGCGCATAGCTGTAGTCGCCGGGCTGGTGTTTTATGCAGGCATGCTCACAGTCACTCACCCCTGGGCGTTGCTGGCGCTTCAGTTGCTTAATGCTATTTATATTGGGATCCTGGCGGGTATAGGCATGATCTATTTCCAGGATCTGATGCCCGGCCAGGCAGGTGCAGCCACTACGCTGTACACCAACACCACCCGTGTTGGCTGGATAATTTCAGGCTCTTTTGCCGGGATTATTGCTGAGATTTGGAGTTACCATGCCGGTTTTTGGCTGGCTCTGGCGATGTGTGTGACCACCTGTATTTGCCTTGCCCGAATCAAAGATGTTTAGCCTGCTCGTGTTTTACATCCCGGCTTGTGCTTCATCGGTTACTCGTTAGTGTGTTTTGTTGCGGTTCCAGTTCGCAATATTCTTCAAAGGCTGCTTAATATAAGGGCTGAGTGCGATAAGCCTGAATAGCAGGTTATTCACCAGTGTACCGGTCTTATCCATAGGCCGGTCGACATCCAAAAACAACACAGCCCGCAGCTCATCAGTATCATTGCGTACTTCATGTTCGTAAGAATCATCGAAAATAATAACTTTTCCCTGCTCCCAGTGAAGCTTTTGGTTATCAACACGAATCCACAGATTCTCTCTGTCCTTTGGTACTATCAACCCCAGGTGAACACGAACCACAGCACGGGTTGGCCCCTTATGAGGAACAATGTGGTAGTGCGGTTTTAAAATGGAAAACATGGCCGTACGCATTTTGGGGATAGCGTTGATTGCCTCTGCTGTTCGCGGGCACAGCGCGCAATTGTCATCAATGCGCTTACCATAGACATACAAACCAAAAGTCTTCCAGTTATCCCCTTTGGAAATACGCTGCTGGTCTGGCGATATTTGGTGGAACGACGGGATATCTTCAGGTGACTTCAGCAACTGTTCAAGCTCAGCATGAATTTCAGGCCAGGCAGCCTCCAGCTTATCCACCCAGTCAAATTCACTATTACTGATTTGAGGTGTGGTAGACACCAGGGAGTGGCGTGACTGAAAATTGCCATTCCAGCGCAAAAAACGTTTACCCGCTTTCAGCAACATACGCCGCCAAAAGGGGTACTGCGATGATGAAGACGCAGACATAAAACTATCCATTTACTCCATGAAATCTCTGTTGCCAGTGCCAGTTTATTACCCGGTCTTTGTACAGGCGTTCGTCTGTTTATCACCACAAACCTGGCACACAGAGTTCTTAATACACGAAATTGTGGCTACACCCCGGTTAAAACAACACCACCAGCCAGACGATTACCGTCATCACAACTGTCACCAGTTGCGCGGCACCACCTAAGTCCTTTGCACGTTTTGATAATGGATGAATTTCCAGCGAAATGCGGTCTACTACAGTTTCAATTGCAGTATTAATTAACTCAACTGCAAGCGTAATAAAACAGCATATAATTAATAACAATCGTTCTATTTTTGTTATATTGAGGCAAAATGTAATTATAAGTAACACAATATTAATGACTAGTAATTGCCGGAAAGCATCTTCCGTAAAAACGGCATTAACAATACCGGTCCATGAATTATTAATACTGCTGGTCAGGCGACTGAAACCTGTTTTTTTGGGAATAGGCATTGGTGTTTACTCGGCCAGAACAACGAACAGAGGCAATAGAAATAAAGTTTGCCCCCTGAAACAACTGCAGGCTGCACCTGTATTCAGGCGCGCCCAAGATAACAACAGCAGCAAAAGTATGTTGACCAAAAATATATGCTTAACATTACCGCTCAACAGTATAATGGTCTAATTAGTTTACTCAGACTGGAATTTTTTTTCGTATAATCTGTAACGCTTATACGGCTCAGCACCTATTCGCTCCAGAATAGTGCGCATCCCTGTATTGGATTCCAGAATCCAGGACATTTCCAGCGCATCAATATTTCGTTTTGCAAAAGGGTCACGCAGCGCTTCAATAAGCAACAGCGCAATAATGGGCCCTATTCGGCTGAACTGGTATTCCTGGCGGACCCCCATTAACGGAACCCGTGCTGTACGCACACCACTGACTTTCAGGCGCCATAACAATTTAGCCCAACCAAAGGGTAATAATCGCCCATGTAAGCCAGAGATCGCTTCATTGATATTGGGTAATCCCACAATGAAGGCGCAAGGCACTGAATCCACTTCAGCAATATGAATCATATCGTCAGGCACCAGATATTTAAGCTGGTCGCCCATGGTGGCAAACTCACGTTCCGTAAACGGGACAAATCCCCAATTATTCTGCCAACCCGAGTTGAAGATTTCGCGCAGTACCTGCATTTCTTCCGCGAATTTTTTACGGTTGAGCGGGCGCAAAGTCACTTTTTTACGCACCTGGTCCATTAACCGGGTTAACGAGGGAGAAAAGAAAAGATCAGTACGCTTCATCCAGTACGCAAGTAAATCAATTCCTTGTGAATAACCAAGGCGCTGCAAATGGCTGGCGTAATAAGGCTTACCGTGAGTCATTAATGCTGATGGCGGGGTATCAAACCCATCAATCAGCAAACCACTTTCCTGGTTAATATTCAGGCTGAATGGCCCGGTAATATTGTAAGCACCCTGTGACTTCAGCCACGTTTCAGCAGCACTAAACAGTGCATCAAACACTTCTGTGTCATCAATGGCATCAATCATACCGAAATGGCCGGTATCTGGCCCATACAGCTCACGATGCAGGGAATCTATCTGTGCCGTGATACGCCCAACAACATCTTCACCTTTCTTCGCAATCCATGCCTGCCACATTATATGTTCTGTACCAGGATTTTTCTCTGAGAGATGCTCTTCACGCTCAACAAACAATGGTTCAATCCAATTAGGATCATCACTAAACAGAGTGGAGGGAAACTGTATAAATGCTTTCAGAGCATGCTTGTCCTGAACTTTTTCAACTTGAATCATAAACAACCCTTGCTTTCAGAATCTACTCAAAAAATCACTCTCAAAATGCTTTTATATCAGTTAATTACGGAAATTAACTACTCTGCGTATAACCAACACAGGAAACAGCCAGTCTGTGTTAATTGTTAGTGCCAATAGCAGTAACTCTGGTAAACCGGCAATTTGGTCGTGAACGCGCTACACAGCAAAAGAAAGGCAACACTCTGGCAACAACGCCTGATGCAAAATAGGATTCTTATCCATAAAAATCAACATCTTAAACAAAAATCTGTTGTAAACAGATAAAATGCCAGCAGAAAAATCAGTTACCTCCAGGTAACCCCGCTGCCATTTTCGCTGGAATTATTATTAGGTTAGATTAATCTCAAGCAGCAATTATCTGCGATATCCAGGCAATCCGATCTATATTTCCATAAATTCTCACACTCTCGCTAAACAAATAATGCCATTATTTAAATTTATGGCACTTATTGCAAAAAAATAATTATCCACTTTGGCAAGATTTATCCAAAAACTGCTTTTTTTAGCAGTTAATGCTTTCGGATTCTTCAGGAATAAGATGAATCGTTCATTTTTTTTTAACTTGAGGCATAATGTTTACGGTATGTTAAGTACGAAGGCAATATACCAGATGGCAGGCTATCTGAGTCAGCCTTCATTTTCTCCAGGCTCGTAATATCTGCTTCATCGTTGATGAACTTTTATTGCTGATTGCAAGGCCGCGATCACTTGAGTCTGGTGATTGAAATCACGTGTACAAAATACGTACTCAATCAAGTCAGTTGTAAATCCCACCTTCAGTTAATTCTGGCATGGAGATATTTTGCGGCTGAAGATGCTATTTGTGGAATGAAAATGGTTGAATAAAAATTTTTCAAAAAGTTTTCATAGTAATAATTTCAACTCCTTCACCAGCTGCTGTTATTGGTGATTTTGAATCTATGGCCAATTAGTCTATGTCTGAAACAAGCTCTATTCATTCTCTTCCAATGCGATATGCAGATTTTCCCTCTCTCGTCGAGGCGCTTGATTACGCGGCTCAGGGTGAAACTGGAATGAACTTCTACGACCGCAGGAACCAACTTGTGGCAGTACTGGAGTACCGCACCCTGAAAGAGCGTGCAATGCTGGGAGCCCGCCGCCTGCTGTCACTCAACCTGAAAAGAGGGGATCGTGTCGCACTGATTGCTGAAACCAGCACTGGCTTTGTTGAAGCGTTTTTCGCCTGCCAGTATGCCGGTTTAATTGCAGTGCCGCTGGCTATTCCAATGGGCGTAGGGCAACGCGATTCATACATTGCCAAACTGAAGGGGTTGATCAATAGCTGCAACCCCGCGGCCATTATCAGCAGTGAGGAGTGGATTCCACTGATTAGCGCAGTCACTAGCAATGCACAGCAATTGCATATTCTCAGTGACGATGATTTCCGTGCCTTACCCGCACAAGACCTGGAACTTCACCTCCCACAACCGGATGACATCGCCTATCTGCAATATACATCTGGCAGTACGCGCTTTCCTCGCGGTGTGATTATTACTCACCGGGCAGCGATGTCTAACCTGCATGCGATTAGCCATGATGGTATTAAATTACGTGCGGGTGACCGTTGTGTCTCCTGGCTGCCGTTCTACCATGATATGGGCCTGGTCGGTTTTATGCTGACACCCGTTGCCACTCAGTTATCAGTGGACTATTTGCGCACTCAAGATTTTGCCATGCGCCCACTGCAGTGGTTAAAACTTATCAGTAAAAACCACGGTACAGTCTCTGTTGCACCGCCGTTTGGTTATGACTTGTCTCTGCGCCGTGCCAGTGAAAAAGAACTTGCTGAATTGGATCTCTCCAGCTGGCGTGTAGCCGGGGTGGGTGCAGAACCTATTCCTGCCGAATTACTGAGCCAGTTTGGTGAACACTTCGCCCAGGTTGGCTTCAATAAAAATGCATTTATGCCTTGCTATGGTCTGGCTGAAAATACCCTTGCGGTGAGCTTTTCAGACGCCAATGGCGGTTCACAGGTGAATGAAGTTGACCGCGATATCCTCGAATATGAAGCCAAGGCCGTCGCACCGGGCAAAGATACCCGAGCAGTGTCTGCTTTTGTTAATTGCGGGAAAGCACTTCCCGGCCACGATATCGAAATTCGTAATGAGCTGGGTGTGGTTATGCCAGAACGCCAGGTTGGGCAAATCTATATCTCTGGCCCGAGCCTGATGAACGGCTATTTCCGCGATGCTGCCTCGCAGGAAGAGATTCAGTCTACCGGATGGATGGACACTGGCGATTTAGGCTACATGCTGGATGGCTACCTGTACGTCACCGGGCGGAAAAAAGACCTGATTATTATTCGTGGCCGCAATATTTGGCCGCAGGATATTGAATACGTAGCGGAATCTGAGCCCGAAATCCGTTCTGGTGATTCCATTGCTTTCGTTAATGAAGAGCATGACGAAGGTGCAAAAATTATTTTGCAAGTACAATGCCGCGTCACTTCCGAAGAGCGCCGCGAACAAATTGTGCATTCTTTAACGGCACGTATTCAGAGTGAATTCGGTGTTGCAGTGGATATCGTCTTGCTGCCACCTCACAGCATTCCCAGAACATCTTCCGGGAAACCAGCCCGAGCCGAAGCCAAGAAACGCTACCTGACCGAGGCCATTGAGGCACCGTTACAGTTAGCAGGCTTTGCTCAATGAGCCATACCGTTGCGGTGACAGGGGCGACCGGTTTTATCGGCCGACACATCACCCAAAATTTGCTGGCGCAAGGTTTTACCGTGCGGGCCCTAACCCGGACCGCAGGTAGGCCGCCAGCAACCAGCTTAACCTGGGTTCATGGCGACCTGGACAACCGGGATGCACTGGCGGAATTACTGAATGGCGCAGATTACGTTGTTCACTGTGCAGGCCTGGTTCGCGGGCATAAAGAAGAAACATTTACCCATTGCAACGTGACCGGCAGCCTGCGCCTGATGCAACTGGCCCGGCAAACGAGCAGGTGTAAGCGCTTTCTGTTTTTGTCTTCGCTTGCCGCACGCCACCCAGAGTTATCCTGGTATGCGAATTCAAAATATGTTGCCGAGCAACGTTTAATCGCAATGGCTGCCGCGCATATGTCGCTGGGTATTTTCCGCCCGACAGCCGTCTACGGGCCAGGCGACAAAGAACTGAACCCACTATTTAGCTGGTTATTGCGTGGGCTACTTCCCCGCCTGGGGGGAGCGGAAGCAACACTGTCTTTCCTTCATGTCAGTGATTTAGCTCAGGCGGTGAGCCAGTGGTTACTGGCAGAAAAATCGCAGTCGGATTGTTATGAATTGTGTGATGGGTTAGCTGGGGGTTATACCTGGCAGCGCTTGCAGGAAATTGGAGCCAGGGTGCGTAATGGCCGGGTACGTCTGGTTACCATTCCTTTACCCCTGCTGAAACGCTTTGCGGATATCAGCATTCTTGCCAACCGCCTGGCCCGAAAAGAACCCATGCTGACACACAGCAAATTACGCGAATTAACACATCCAAACTGGTCAGCAAGCAATGAACGCTTATCAGAAGATATTAACTGGTTCCCTAAGATCAGTTTGGAATACGCACTGCGTGAAGGTTTATTTTAATTTTATCGAATAGAGGTATGCCAAGATTTCTATGGTGAATCGCGATGCTGTTATGGAGTACATCCTTTCCTGCTTAAGAGAAACGCTGGAAAACGGACCCGAAGTGAAACCAGATAGCGACCTGGTCAATGATCTTGGTCTGGAGTCTATTCGTGTACTGGATCTGTTAATGAAACTGGAAGATGAATTTGATATTTCCATTCCTATCAACATCTTATTAGACGTCAGAACACCAGAACAGTTATTGAATGCACTCATTCCACATCTGGAGAAAGCACATGGGTCTTTATGATAAGTTTTCTCGCCTGGCTAATGACCGCGAGCAATTCCAGACATCCGGGCTGAACCCGTTTGGCACCTGTATTGATGAAGTTTACTCTGCAACTCAAGGGCGTATTGGCAATCAAAAAATTGTTCTGGCGGGCACTAACAATTACCTTGGGCTGACATTTGACAAGCAAGCTATCGCCGAAGGCCAGGCTGCATTAGCAGCACAAGGTACAGGGACAACCGGTTCCCGGATGGCAAATGGCAGCTATGGCCCCCACCTCACACTGGAACATGAACTGGCAGAATTTTTTGACCGCCCCACTGCCATCGTATTTTCAACCGGGTATACCGCCAACCTTGGTGTCATCAGCACACTGGCGGGCCCTGGTTCAGTGGTATTGATAGATGCCGACAGCCACGCCAGCATTTATGATGCCTGCGCACTTGGCGGAGCGGAGATTATTCGTTTTCGCCATAATGATGCCAAAGACCTGGAACGCCGGATGGTTCGCCTGGGTGACAGAGCCAAAGAGGCATTGATTATTGTTGAAGGCATTTACAGCATGCTGGGTGATGTGGCTCCGTTAGCTGAAATCGCAGATATCAAACGCCGTTATGGCGGTTATCTGCTGGTTGATGAAGCTCACTCTTTTGGGGTGATGGGTGCTACAGGCCGCGGCCTCGCTGAAGAATTGGGCGTGGAAAAAGACGTGGATATCATCATGGGAACGTTCAGCAAAAGTCTGGCATCCATTGGTGGTTTTGCCGTTGGCAATAAAGAAATGGACGTTTTGCGCTATAGCAGCCGCCCTTATATTTTTACCGCCTCACCTTCGCCTTCAAGCATTGCTTCGGTTCGTTCTTCATTACAACGGATTGCACAACACCCAGAACTGCGCGAAAAATTGTGGAGCAACGCCCACCGTCTTTACCATGGCCTGGCTGAATTGGGTTATGAACTTGGGCCAAGAATCAGCCCTGTGGTACCGGTTATGATTGGTTCGAAAGAAGCAGGCCTGCAACTTTGGCGCGACCTGATTACCCATGGTGTTTATGTCAATCTGGTGCTGCCGCCAGCGGCACCGGCAGGTATTACGTTACTGCGTTGTAGTGTGAATGCAGCACACAGCGATGAAGAAATCGATAAGATTATTCAGGCCTTTGCAGAACTGAAAAAATAACCTTAACGTGCTCATATAAATGCTGCCCGCAAATTAATTAAACGGGCAGTATTTATTTTATTACCCCGTACTTATATCAAGCGCCACTGGCAAACCCTGAATAAAAGCACCGGTTAATACAAAACCGGCGTGAGCCACAGATTATTTTAATTTCACCGGAGTTACGCCAGTTTATAATTAGCAAAGTAAAGCACAATGTGCCAGCAAGCTACCGGCACAAAAGCAATGACTTTCATCTTGAGAAAGAAGTAATACCGAATTACTGGGTTACAGCAGGCTCAATATTTTCTGAATAATGGTAGCCATTGCTTTGCATAAATTGTGCTATAGCTGATTCTGCTGCCGCAATCACTTCTTCAATCGGTTTATTAGCATCAATGTTCACGATATCAGCCCCAGAAAAAGTAAGCTGTGGTGTTATCGCAATTTTCTTCGCCAGAGATTCTCTACGGTGATCCGGTTTACGGGCACAGGCCACATCTAAATCCACATTAAGCTTTATTACTAAATCCGGTTTATAGCTTGCCATCCAGTGGAACGCATTACTTTCTTTACCCGCCAACCATTTAACAAAACGGTTACCATTGGTATTCACCGGAAATGACGTACCATCATAGGCGCCGGGGATTTGGTCCTGCGGATAACGGTCTGCCAGGATAATTAACCCCTGACGACGCAGCGCAAGCATGCGCCTGAAACGCCATAACCTGCGCAAAACAAAAGAATAAATCACCAATGCAGGCAATGTATTAACTTCTGATTTCGCTGATTTTATTTTCTTTGTGTTGCTGGCAATTGACTTACCAAAGACCTTACCAATCAGTGGAAGTTGTGAAACAGCGCGCCCTACATTGCCAGCCTGTTTTCCCAGATGGACTCTTACTGACGGGCCATATTTTCTCACATAGACAATAAGGTGTTCGCTAACCGTGGACTTCCCTGAACCATCACTGCCAATTATCGCAATGAGCGGAGAATTTTGTTGATTCATAATAATTCACTCTTTTTAGTCACCAGAGAAATGTACCATTTTGCAGGCAAAAAGTCGCTCAGAGTTGTTATTTCATCAACATTTAATAAATAGAGCGTGCATTACGCAACAAAAAAACAGGAATTAGCACGAATGAATAAGAAAAATAGCAAGAATTGTTAACCAACCTACCTGCAGTATCCATTAGTTGCGGTTATCCTTACATCCTCTTTTCACTCTGTACAAAATCCAATACAATACTGGTTTTATTATTGGATCTATTATTGTGAGTCACAAGATAATCCCTGCCACTCCTCATCCTGCTGTGCGTGTAATAGCAATAACTGGCTGTGATGGCTCAGGGAAATCGACTTTGGCTACCAGCCTTGTCAGCCATCTTTCACAACAAGAACCCGTAGAGTTGATTTATCTTGGCCAATCTTCTGGGCGAATTGGTGAATGGATAAGTGGCCTGCCAATTATTGGTGCTTCCTTCGGGCGTTATTTGCTTAAAAAATCAGATACGGTTCACGAAAAACCTTCCACTCCCCCAGGTAATATCACTTCACTGGTTATTTTTCTGCTTTCTTGCTGGCGGGCGTATAAATTTCGCCGCATGCTGAAAAAAAGCAGGCAAGGAAAACTCCTGGTCACTGACCGTTACCCACAGGCTGAAGTTGCGGGTTTTCGTTTTGATGGTGCTCAGTTAACTAAAACCGTTGGTGGAAACTGCTGGGTGCGTTGGTTGCGCAGCAATGAACAAAAATTATACCAATGGATGGCATCCTACCCACCTTTGCTCCTGATTCGCCTGGATATAGATGAACAAACCGCTTTTTCACGCAAGCCAGATCACAAGCTTTCTGCTTTGCGCGAAAAAATCGCTGTCATTCCAAACCTGGAATTTAATGGTGCCCATATTCTGGAGCTTAATGGCCGTGAACCGGCGAGTAAGATACTGGATGAATCTTTACAGGCTATTCAGATTTCACTTACATCGTCACATCGGTAATTTTTAGCCAACATATTGCGTTAAAACTCATGAAAACAGATAACGAAAATAGCAAACAAACACCGCCTATTACCTGTATCACTGGGCTGGTCGCCGTAGTTGGTAGCGATGGAACAGGAAAATCGACACTCACTAATGATTTAGTGAAAAACCTAAAAAAACACGTTGTTACAGAAAGGCGTTATTTGGGGCTTATTTCTGGCGAAGATGGCGACAAAATAAAACGCCTGCCCGTGATTGGCACCTGGCTTGAGCGACGCCTGGCCGCAAAATCTGATAAAACACAGCGCATGAGCAATAAAGCCCCTGCCCTTTGGGCTGCGCTGATTATGTATGGTTTTTCGTTATGGCGTGCATCTAACCTTAGAAAAGTACAGCAACTGGCGCAAAGTGGTGTACTGGTCATTAGTGACCGCTACCCCCAGGCAGAAATCTCCGGGTTCTATTATGACGGCCCAGGCATTGGCGTAGAACGGGCAACCGGCTGGTTATTAACCCGTTTGGCAGAGCGCGAACGCCGCCTGTACCAGCAAATGGCGTTATTCCGCCCGGAGTTAATCATCCGGCTTGATATTGACGCCGATACTGCTTTTTCACGCAAACCCGACCACAGCTATGAAGAGCTTAAAGATAAAATCGCTAACATGGTAAAACTCGATTACAACGGTTCCCAAATAATCGAGCTTGATGCCCGCGCACCCTACGAAGAAGTGCTTGAAAATGCACTCAATGCGATATATCCCGTGATAGAAAATTCTCATCGACGGGAAATCAATACTTAAGATTTTTACAACAATGAAAGTAGGTTACCCGGCCATTTTTACTTCTGGCTGCACAATAAACAACCTGTAGACAAATAGCATCTATGAATAAAAATGGCTCAGGCATAACAGAGTATTATTGAAAATCTGTATGCCCTGAGACTTACCCGGTAGCACATTTTTACCGGTGCCGAAATGTAACCCTCTTTGTTACAGGCAGTGGCCATATACCTGTGTTCTTCTGGGTATCTGGAATGTCACGCCAGCGGAAAAGTCTGCAAGGCGTGTTTATAGCCTGTACGTTATTACTAACCGGAAGTACCGAGCATGGCTGGTTTTTTATTATGAAGCATTGGTTTTCTGATGGCGCTTTTCGGGCCATTTTGCGTAACGCCGCTTACCTTGGTTCCGGAAGTGTAGTCAGCGCATTACTCGGTTTACTCGCCCTTTCTTGTGCGGGTAAAGGCATGACCCCCGAGCTGTTTGGGGCTTTGGTTGTTATTCAGGCCTACGCAAAAGCTGTCAGTGATTTTATAAAATTTCAGACCTGGCAATTCGTGGTGCAGTTTGGTACCCCGGCACTGGAAAAACAAGATACCCAACGGTTTCGTGACGTTATTTCTTTTTCGTTTGGTCTGGATATTGCCAGCGGTCTTGTCGCTGTTATTGGCGGCATGGCATTGTTGCCTTTCCTTTCTCATGCTTTGGGGCTTGACGGGAAAAACTTTTGGCTCGCAATTTTATATTGCACCTTAATTCCATCAATGACAGCGGCAACACCCACCGGGATTTTACGTGTTTTTGATCGGTTTGATCTGATTGCCATTCAGCAGGCAACAAAACCTTTTTTACAAGCTGCTGGTAGTGTTATCTCCTATTATTACAACTTCGGCTTTACCGGTTTTGTTATTACCTGGTATGCAGCGAATTTGTTTGGTGGCACATTGTTTTGGTGGTTTGCAGCAAAAGAATTACGTTCCAGAAATATTCACAATGCATTAAAACCACAACTTTTCAAGACTGCAAAAAATATAGAAGGTGCCTGGAATTTTGTGTGGACAACCAATTTCGCCCATACAATATGGGCCGCCCGAAATTCGTGCAGTACCGTGTTAGTTGGACTTGTATTGGGGCCTGCACCTGCCGGGCTATTTAAGATTGCCATGACATTCTTTGATGCCACTGGCACACCAGCCAAATTACTGGAAAAAAGTTTCTACCCAGAGATCATGAGGTTAGACCCAAGAACAACCAAACCATGGTTACTGGGCCTGCGTTCAGCATTACTGGCGGGGGGCATTGGCATTGCTGTCGCGCTATTGGTTATTTTGGTTGGCAAACCATTAATTTCATTTGTCTTCGGTTACAAATATTTGGAAGCATATGATTTAATCAAGATTATGCTGGGTGCGATTATTGTTTCTATGGTTGGTTTCCCACAAGAATCCTTGTTATTTATGGCGGGGAAACAACGGGCGTTTCTTATTGCACAAACTATTGCTTCGGGTTCGTATATTGCTCTGTTAGTTGCTATGGCGCATCTATTTGGTGTACAGGGCGCTGCTTTTGCTTATTTTGGTGGGCAATGTCTGGATGTGTTGTTATCACTTATCCCAACATTAAGTGCTTACCGTAATCGTTATTTACTGGGGTTCAATATTCCCAGAGAGAGTAATCAATGACGAATAAAACGTGGGAAAAATTCCCCGAAGACACTGTTGAGTTGTTATTCACAGCAGTAGAAGAAGATGACAACGTTGACGCACACACTCACTTGCCCGGTGTCATTGATTTGCAATGCCCGCACGAAAATATCGCGCAAAACTACGCCTTGTGCCTGCAATTCTGGCGTGATGGCTTTACTCGTGAAGAATTATTAGGGCTGGTAAAAAAATTCATCCAACACCCTGATTTACCTCATGATATACGCATGCGCTACAAATATATCCGCGCACGCTATAAGCATTTACGTTTTGCCCAGCGGCTGTACAGTAAAAAACACCAGTCATTTGGTTTGTTTAATACCACGACGGTAATTCTGGGCCATTTCCAGGATGCATTTCGCAATGGTAACCACAAGAACTTGAGTTACTACGGTGCCATTTTACGCATTCTGCTGAGTAAGCCTGTCTGGTCGCTGGTCAGTTATGCAATGAGCCACTTTCAGTTGGAAACCGAAAGCGGGTTTATCGCCTACCGTCAGTCGCAAATCCGGGCTCTGGGTAAACTTATCAGTAACCAGCACCTCACGGGCGAAGAATTTCACGATGTGCGTAAAATTGTCAGCCAGCAAGTTTCTTTTTATGACACCCTGCGCTCCATTGACCCAGGTAACCAACAAGCCTATGAGATGTCCCGCTTCCTGGCTGCAATAAACGGCATCATGGGCGACCTGCATGATGTAATGGTTGCAGACAAACTCTCGGGTGGTTCACTCTACGATGAAGCGACACCGCTGGACCCGGACTTACGCCTGCGCCTGGAACAACTTCTTGCCCGCTACCCCTTGTAAGACCTCTGGCCGTAAACACGTTTTACGGCCCATGTTCTTCCTTTGCGCAAACGTATGTCAGCCCGGGTAAAATTTCAGCATTTTATTTACAGGATTTGCGTAAAGCAGAGCATGAAAATTTTTATTATCAGTTAGTTACCAGTTACTAACTGACTCATCCAAAGGAGCCATCTATGATTTTTGGTAAATTAATGGCGGTGCCACTTCTCATCTTGCTCCCGGTTATCGCCTTTGCGCACAACTTTGTCATTGGTAAGCCAGTTACCCCAGTTATGATCAGTGAACGGGGAGAGTTACACCTCAACAAAGATGGCGATTTTTTCTATACAAAATGGGATACCGCCAAACTCGCCGGGAAAGTACGGGTAATGCAGTATATTGCTGGCCGCAAATCGGCAAAAAAGAAAAACTCGTTACTGATTAATGCAGTTAAAGATGCCGATTTCCCTGAAGACCGTTTCCAGCCCACCACTATCGTGAATACCGATGACGCCATACCTGGATCGGGTTTTTTTGTTCGTGGAAAAATAGAAAAAAATAAAAAAAATTACCCCTGGGCGCAGTTCATTGTAGACAGTGACGGCCTGGCCCGTAAGGCCTGGCAACTGAAAGAAGAAAGCTCCACCATTGTAGTGCTGGATAATCGTGGACGTGTCCGTTGGGCTAAAGATGGCTCGCTAACGCCTGATGAAGTGGCACATGTTATCGCCCTGGTGCGCCAACTTATTGCGTCGGAAAACCCATGATAGCCAGGCCCTGCCCGTTGCCGTTGTTGGCTGGCAAACACATTAGTCAATAAGGATGCACAGAAGCTATGTTTTTGATTGAACGTTATATTCTGGCTGAAGTTCGCCGATTAACAATCGTAATTATATGCTTTCTGGTATTTATGTTTGCCTGTTTTTCCGCACAACGTTACCTGACCGATGCGGCCAACGGCACCCTCGCGCTGGAAGTGGTTTTCTACGTTGTCTGTTATAAGGTGCTCATTGCACTGGAAATGTTGTTACCTGTTGGGCTGTATGTTGCGGTTTCGGTAGCACTTGGGCAGTTGTATACCGATTCAGAAATCACCGCAATTTTAGCTGCAGGCTCCAGCCCTGCCCGCATTTACCGGGCCATTCTGGTTCTGGCTGTCCCTATGGGGATCATAGTCACTTTTATCTCGTTATATGGCCGCCCCTGGGCATACGGGCAAATTTATCAGCTTGAGCAGCAATCCCAGTCTGAGCTGAATGTTAGCCATTTACAGGCGAATAAGTTCAATACCAACAGTGATGGCAGAATGGTGCTGGCTAGCAAAATTGACGCGGCAACAAATCATCTGGCCGATGCATTGATTTATACCTCTTCTGCCAACAAAACCAGTATCTATAAAGCCGGGACTGTTGATGTTATTGACCCATCCCCACAAAGCCCGACAGTCATGCTTCATAATGGTACCGGTTATGTTCTGGACAGAAGCGGGCAAAATGACCGGAAAATGGAGTATCACAACCTGCGCATGGATCTGAAACCTGTCGTTCAGAGCCTGGATGTCAGACGAAAAGCCGCCTCGGTGGCACAACTTGCTCGCTCATCCGACCCGGCAGATTATGCAGAGCTGCAATGGCGCGAAAGCCGCGGGCTAAGTACCTTACTGATGGTATTGCTGGCCATTCCTTTAAGCAGAACCCGGCCTCGCCAGGGGCGTTTTGCCACCCTGTTACCGCTGACTATTATGTTTGCCGCTATTTTCTATGGCAGCAATATTTGCCGCACGCTCATTGCTAATGGTTCGATTCCCACCCTACCCGGCATGTGGTCGGTACCATTAATTATGTTATTCGGGCTGTTGGCACTGCTTGCACCTGAATTCTCTCTGCTGAAGAAAAAATCCCGATGAACATTTTCAGCCGCTTTTTAATACGTAATATCTTTATCGGCTTTGCCGCTGCTGCCGGGTTGTTAATTCCGCTGTTTACCACATTCAACCTGATTAACGAGCTGGAAGACGTCACTCCCAGTGGCTACCACTGGACACAAGCGCTGGGGGTCACATTAATGACACTCCCACGCACACTGATTGATTTGGGGCCTTTCGTCGCGCTGTTTGGCGGTATTATTGGCCTTGGGCAGCTATCGAAAAGCCTGGAGTTAACCGCCATACGTGTAGCAGGCGTATCAATTATGCGCATCTCTGGTGTTATTCTGTGTGCAGGCCTGATGCTGACTGTAACTTTCGCTGCACTTGATGAGTGGGTGGCATCCCCGTTACAGCAATACGCGTTACGGTTGAAAGATGCCGCACTGGCTCACTCGGGCAAAACCGATAACGCAGGTAATGAGCTATGGGCCAGGCACAACAATGAGTTTGTGACGGTGAAATCACTGGACGAGCATAATAACCCGCAAGGTATTGAGATTTTTTATTACCAACCCGATCTCTCTTTGCAAACCTATATTTATGCCAAAACCGCAACGATTGACGACAAACATACATGGACACTGCATCAGGTTTACCAAAAAACCTGGGGCGACAATAAAGAGCGCATAACCACCACAGATTCATTGCAATGGCACTCTATCTTCACCGGTATGAGCCTTGCTGAACTGACCATGCCCAGTGACAGCTTCTCTATTGTTCAGCTAAACCGCTACATTAAGTATTTACAAAATAGTGGGCAACCGAGCATGGAATTCAGAATTGCTCTGTGGCAAAAGCTGGGCCGCCCAATATTAATCCTCGCCATGATTTTACTGGCGGTTCCCTTTACCTTTGGTAATGCGCGTGAGCCCGGCTTAGGCAGCCGCCTTGCTTTAGGCGTAGTTGTGGGCTTGTTGACTTATATTGCCTACCAAATTGCCGTTAATTTGGGACTATTGTTGTCACTTAATGTTCAGTTCACCACGCTTTCTCTTCCTGTGGTGCTATTGCTTGCAGCGGTGGGGCTGGTTTGGCGGTTTGATAAGCGCCATTAGCTGGCCTGCATCACAAGCTCACGCTATTCAGGGATCAGGGGATTCAAAGCTCAGGGGGCCGTTGCCTGCTCAAGGTTTATCAGCCAGGTCATTGCCGCTTCACGGTTGGTCGAACACATTTCCAGGGAGGGTTGCAGGCTGGCGCAAACTGCCGGGCGCAAATCCGAACCAAAGATGTTACACCGGTTGTCGTCCGATAATTGAACACACCTTACATTCGCCGGTTTGCCTTCCGGCATACCAGGAATAGGGCTACTGATAGAAGGTGCCGTACAACAGGCTCCACAGTCTGGGCGGCAATGCATAGTCATTCTCTTTTCATATTGGCCCGCTACTCTACCAGCCTGTGGCAATAAGAGAAATCCCTCCTGCTGCCATTCCGGCGCATATATAGCGAATTCCACTTGCCTGAAACCCAGGGCACGAGTAACGTGTCGCGATATTTTAATCAACCCTGGCGCGCCAGGATGACCAGACAGGATAGCCCCATGGCAAGAGCGAATGAAATTAAACGCGGTATGGCTGTGAATTACAACGGCAAGCTGCTGTTAGTGAAAGATATTGATATCCAGGCACCCAGTGCTCGCGGTGCTGCAACACTGTATAAAATGCGTTTTTCTGATGTGCGTACTGGCCTGAAAGTTGAAGAGCGTTTTAAAGGCGATGACCTGCTGGATACCATTACACTGAGCCGCCGTGCCGTTAACTTTTCCTATATTGATGGCAACGAATATGTGTTTATGGATGACGAAGACTACACGCCGTATATCTTCAATAAAGAACAAATTGAAGAAGAACTGCTGTTTATTCCAGAAGGTGGGATCCCTGGTATTCAGGTTCTGACCTGGGATGGCCAGGTGCTGGCACTTGAACTGCCACAAACTGTTGATATGGAAATTGTTGAAACCACTCCGGGTATCAAAGGTGCTTCTGCCAGCGCGCGGACCAAACCAGCGAAAATGGTTACCGGCCTGACCATTCAGGTGCCCGAATACCTGGGGAACGGCGATAAAATCCGTATCCATATTGCTGAACGCCGCTATATGGGCCGGGCAGACTAACGCCACGCATTCTAACTAAAGAGAAGGAAAAACCACGTTTTTTCCTTCTCTTTCACCGATCTGAGCACTACCCTGCGGCAGTGCTTTTTTTATGTATTACCCGGTGTTGGTGGCTGTTATCCGGGAAGTGCGCTGTTGCCTGCACTTCCCGTTTTCACCGCCTGTTATCAGAAATAGCGGGTCAGGTTTAACAGGAAGCCTTTGTCCTGCGCGCAGTGTGTGAAAAGCATAAAAAAACGCGCCTGAGCAAACAGCTCAACACGCGTTTTTTACCTGGAAGACAACTGGCGAGCTTTCACAAAACCCGCCTGTTATTATCAGAGCAAATCTGGGAACAACGTTTTTTTCAGTGCCAGTTCAACACCACGCACTTCTGCCAGACCTTTTAAGCGGCCAATGGCCGAGTAACCAGGGTTAGTTTTCTTACGCAGGTCATCCAGCATCTGGTGGCCGTGATCCGGGCGCATTGGAATAGCGCGCTTATCACCGGCAGCCGCACGGCGCTGCTCTTCTTTCAGAATCGCATGCACCACACCAACCATATCGACATCCCCCTGCAAGTGAGCACCTTCATGGAAGGTTTTCGGGTTGTCTTCACGGCAAGTGGCACGCAGGTGAGTAAAGTGAATACGGTCGGCAAAGGTTTCAACCATGGTCACTAAGTCATTATCCGCACGAACACCATAAGAACCGGTACACATGGTGAAACCGTTGTTAATGCTGTCTACGGTTTCTTTCATCCACTGCATATCTTCGATAGTTGAAACAATCCGCGGCAGACCAAGGATTGGGCGCGGCGGATCATCCGGGTGTACCGCCAGGCGAACACCACTGGCTTCCGCTACCGGCACAATCGCTTTCAGGAAATACGCCATATGTTCGCGCAAACGTGCTTTATCAATCCCATCGTATTCGGCAAGGCGAGCACGGAACTGGTCCAGCGTGTAACCCTCTTCCGCCCCTGGCAAGCCAGCAATAATATTGCGGGTTAGCAGGTTGATATCGTCCTGGGACATCGCCGCGTAATAATCCTGAGCCTGGGTTTGCTCCTCTGCAGTGTAATCTGCTTGCGCGCCAGGGCGTTTGAGGATGCACAGTTCAAATGCCGCAAAAGCGATTTGGTCAAAACGTAAGGCTTTAGAGCCATCTGGCAGGGTATAAGCCAGATCGGTGCGGGTCCAGTCCAGAATCGGCATGAAGTTGTAGCACACAGTGTCAATCCCACACTCACCCAGATTACGAATACTCTGTTGATAGTTCGCAATCCAGGTGTCGTACTGCCCGGTGTGGGTTTTAATATCTTCGTGCACCGGGATACTTTCCACAACAGACCATGTCAGGCCTTTTTCCGCCAGCAATGCCTGGCGTGCTTTAATCTCTTCCACCGGCCAGACCTGGCCATTAGGAATGTGGTGCAATGCAGTGACAACGCCTGTTGCGCCAGCCTGACGCACATCATCCAGCGATACAGGATCATTCGGTCCATACCAACGCCAGGTTTGTTCCATGACAGATACCTCTGTTTAAGCTGTTATACCAATCTCATTTTGACTACTACCATACATGTTTGCCAGTCAGAGTCAATTAAGCGCCATGTTAAGAATTGATCCAGTTCACAATCCCCTTGAATTTTTCGGCATGCCAATTTTCTTTGTTGTCATATAACTTTAGACTAAGGTTGTTAATTAATCGTTAAACAGGATTCTGTTATGGCAACTGTCGCATCCGTTTCCCTTCCCGCTTTCGTTAAGGTTCCGCAGTATGACCGTAAGGCGCTGGCATCACGCATTGTGCATTTGGGTTTTGGGGCATTTCACCGCGCGCACCAGGCGTTGTTAACTGACCGGGTGCTGAACCAAAGTGGTGGTGACTGGGGCATTGCGGAAATCAGCCTGTTCAGTGGTGACATAATGATGCAGGCATTGCGCGAGCAGGATCACTTATTCACCGTTCTGGAAAAAGGGCCAGACGGAAACCAGCCTATTGTTATCGGTGCAGTGCATGAATGCCTGAACGCAAAACTCGATGGTATTGAAGCTATTATTGAGAAATTTTGCGAACCTCAGGTTGCCATTGCTTCGCTGACAATTACTGAAAAAGGCTATTGCATTGACCCGGCGACAGGAAAACTGGATACCGGGAACAGCCGGATTATTCACGATTTAGCTCACCCCCATGAACCCCATTCTGCTCCGGGATTGTTGGTTGAAGCACTTCACCGCCGCCATGAACGCGGCCTGCCTCCTTTTACTGTAATGTCGTGCGATAACATTCCCGAAAATGGCCATATTGTTAAACATGCCGTGCTCGGTATGGCAAAGCAGCGTGATAGCGCGCTGGCAAGCTGGATTGAACAGCATGTCACCTTTCCTTCAACCATGGTTGACCGTATTGTGCCCGCAGCCACTGAAGAAAGCCTGCAAGAAATTGAAGCGTTGCTGGGTGTGGCAGACCCTTGTGCGATAAGCTGTGAGCCCTTTATCCAATGGGTGGTTGAAGATAATTTTGTGGCTGGCCGCCCACAATGGGAAAGCGCCGGTGTGCAAATGGTAAGTAATGTTCTGCCTTGGGAAGAGATGAAACTGCGCATGCTCAATGGTAGCCACTCTTTTCTGGCCTGGCTGGGCTATGTTGCCGGATACCACTATGTGAACGTATGTATGGAAGATACGGCGTTCCGCGCAGCTGCATTAAAACTGATGCTGGAAGAACAAGCCCCCACATTGCGTATTACTGGTGTTGATTTAGCCGACTATGCCAGCCAGTTAATTACTCGGTTCAGCAACCCGGCACTGGCGCATCGCACCTGGCAAATTGCGATGGATGGCAGCCAGAAGTTACCCCAACGTATGCTGGACAGTATTCGCTGGCATCTTAACCAGGGCTCGCCATGGCCTTGCCTTGCTCTGGGTGTGGCGGGATGGATGCGTTTTGTCAGTGGTACCGATGATGCAGGGCGTACCATTGAAGTAAAAGACCCCCTGGCCGACGCTATTCAGCAAAAAGTACAACAAAGTACGACAGATAACCGGGTTGCCGCTCTGCTTTCACTGACGACTATCTTTGGTGATGATTTAGCCAATAACGCTGAATTTACCCGTCAGATTGAACATGCCTGGCAGTTACTGGTAAACAAAGGCGCACACGGTGCAGTTGCCACACTTCTGGCGGGCGATTAACCGCACAGATAGATCTTCTCTTCATTCGTTTTTTTCGTCATGATCAGCACGTTTTTCTTTATTCCTGAATGGGGACAGGAAAACGTGTTGCCTGCCTGCAGCACTCATCCCCAGGTACAAACAGAATTTTCGCCGGTCAATTGCATAACTCGTTCATGGTTATGGCTTTTGTTCGTGCAGGGAGGATATGTGACAAAAACCAATCTGATTACCGGCTTCCTTGGAAGCGGTAAAACCACCACCATTCTTCATTTGCTGGCAAACAAACCAGAAAATGAAAAATGGGCGGTGCTGGTAAATGAATTTGGTGAAATTGGTATTGATGGCGCGCTGTTGTCTGACCGGGGTGCACTCTTAAAAGAGATCCCCGGTGGGTGTATGTGTTGTGTGAATGGCCTGCCAATGCAGGTAGGGCTGAATACATTATTGCGCCAGTACAAACCAGACAGATTGCTGATTGAGCCAACCGGATTAGGTCATCCCCGCCAAATTCTGTCTATGCTGACAGCCCCGGTATATGAGCCCTGGATTACCCTACAAGCCAGTTTTTGCCTGCTGGACCCACGCCAACTGACTGATGAAAAAGTACGCCAGAACGAGAACTTTCGCGACCAACTGGCTGCCGCGGATATTATTGTCGCCAATAAGCAAGACCGGGCTGATGCCACAGCACAAGCCGCACTGGATGCATGGTGGGCAGAGCAAGGTAATGGCCGTTTACTGGCACATTGCTCACAGGGCGCGATAGACCCGGCTCTGCTCGATACCCCCCGAACCCGCACTACTCTGCCCCCGGCCAGCGCCGCTCACCACCACCATGCCACAGCACCGGCAGGGCTGGCTGCGCTCTCTTTGCCCGCTCACCAACGTTGGCGCAGGATGCTCAATCAGGGGCAAGGGTACACTGCCTGTGGGTGGATTTTTGATGCCGATACAGTCTTCGATACTACCGGGATCCTTGATTGGGCCCGCCTTGCCCCAGTGGAACGGGTAAAAGGGATTTTTCGTATTCAGGAAGGCCTGGTGCGCATTAACCGCCAGGGCATGGATTTGGATATTGAAACCCAGCCTGTAGCCCCACCAGACAGCAGAGTGGAGCTGATTACGGCACAGGAAACTGACTGGAATGCCTTGCAAACAACTCTGTTGAGCTTACGTTTAGCTGCACTGGCGTAATCTGGGAAGTTATTGTTAAAAGAAATTGCACCTGAATATTTATGAAACGTACTCATTTATTCCCCATTTTGGTGATGAACCTGCTAGGTTTTGCGCTGTTTTTCTCCTGGTATCTGCCACCTTCACATGGGTTTTGGTTCCCAATTGATAGCGGCCTGTACCACTTTTTCAACCGTCTAATTGTGGAAAGCCATAGTTTTCTGTGGTTTGTTGCCATTACCAACAACCGCGCATTTGATGCCTGCTCACTGTTTTGCATGGGGCTGGTCATGCTGCACTACTGGCGGGCCGAATCTGCATATGGCCGCCGCCGTATTGTGATTATTGGCCTTGTCATGCTGTTGACAGCTGTTGTACTTAACCAGTTAGGGCAAAATATACTCCATTTACAACGCCGTAGCCCTTCGCTGTTCTTTACGGATACTGTTCGGGTTAGTGAACTACTGCCTTTCCCGACCAAAGATGCCTCAAAGGATAGTTTTCCTGGCGACCACGGTATGATGCTGCTTATTTTCTGTGGCTTTATGCTGCGTTATTTCAGCGTACGAGCGTTCGCTATTTCCCTGCTTATCTTCGTGGTGTTCTCACTGCCGCGCATGATGATTGGCGCACACTGGTTCACTGATGTATTTGTTGGTTCATTAACTGTGGTGCTGGTTGGCTTACCCTGGTGCTTATTAACCCCGCTGAGCGATAAACTGGTTAACTGGTTTAATTTGCGCCTGCCTGGAAAAAATAAACAACCAACTAACAATTGAGTGAAAAACACCCAAAAAGTTGCACTGTTAGGTATATTGCTATTTCTAATAGTGCGACTTAATTCAAACTACCCTCGCAGTATATTTATTCCCCAGCCTTTTTCTGCTTTTGATTCATGGCATTGCCATTTCTTTTGCCTTACCTGTTCATTATTCAACCACTTTGGTTTGGCGTGATAAAACATCACAATTTCTTATAAGATTCTTTGCAAAATGACTCGCTATGTTTTTTTTGATCGGGTAATCTCGGGAATATTCTGTACAACGTGTAAGGCAAACGCTTAACACGAATAAAACTGTGCGTTTTGCCACATTTTTATCCAGAAAACATTGTTGTTGTTCGGTTTGCTAATTAGTCTCGTAACGTTTGGCATTTTTCTGGCGACTCTGTCGTTAAGGACATCAAGGGATAATAAACAATATGGTCAAGTCTCAACCGATCTTGAGATATATCTCGCGGGTGTTACCCGCCGTTGCTGTGGCCGTTCTGCTTTCAGCATGTAGCGCAACGAATAGCGCGAAAAATATGCGTACTGAGACGCATGCAGTTGGCGAAAAAGACAGTTATTTACTGCAAGCTTCTCAGGACGAATTTGAAAAGATGGTGCAAAACCTCGACATCAAATCCCGTCTGATGGATCAATACGCAGACTGGAAAGGGGTTCGTTACCGTCTTGGTGGTGATACCAAACGTGGTATTGATTGCTCTGCATTTGTTCAGCGTACTTTCCGGGAACAATTCGGACTTGAACTGCCCCGTTCTACTTACGAACAAGAAACCATGGGTAAGCATGTTGCGAAAACCGCTCTGCGAACCGGTGATTTAGTGCTGTTCAGGGCGGGTTCAACCGGGCGGCATGTCGGTATCTATATTGGTAATAATCAGTTTGTTCACGCCTCCACCTCCAGTGGTGTCATGATTTCCAACCTGGATGAACCCTACTGGAAAAGACGGTACAACGATGCGAGACGTGTACTGAGCCGCAGCTAAACATTTTTAATCCCTTGATAATGCGAAGCTGAAACTGTTAAAAACGCCGCCTGAAGCGGCGTTTTTTCATTTAGTTACTCCCTATTCTTTCCATACTGTTTTATTCTTAGAACAATAGAAATAACTGCACCGGTTGTTAACAATGGAGTTTTGTGACTGTGGTGTCTCCCTCCAATAAAGTCCATTTTTTCCCTCAACAAGGAAAAAACCTCGCCACCAGCTTACTTCTGGGAATAGTGGTAGCCATATGTACCAGTGCATTGGTGGTGGCAATAACGCATTTTCAGCGCATAAACCGGCTCGAGGCATTTGCTAATAATTTCAGCCAGTATATGTACAGCTATACCGTTGATTTACAAAACTCTTCATATAAATTATTGCCACTGGCACAACAACCTTGCGAGCGGGTAATCCCAGAATTAACCAGTTCTGCTGCATTTAAACTCCATGTGCGCGCAGCTTTATTAGTCAAGAACGGTAGCGCTGAGTGTTCTTCTGCCACCGGGCAGATGTCATATGCACTGGCAAAGCTGGTGCCAGATATTGATATCAGCAAACGCCGTGACCTGGCAGTTTTACCAGAAACGCCGTTAATGCCTGGCAAACCCGCACTGGCATTTTGGCTGGCAGACCCACATCACCCTGGCGATGGCATTATTACAACCATTAACCTGAATATTCCCCCTTATTTATTGTTTAGTGCGCAAGAAGAAGGTGTCTCTGGGATTGCGCTTGCTGTGCGCCATGTTGCCATTGGTATTTATACCGGGAAAGTCACCCCGCTTGCGCAATTAGGTAAACCCAGCCTGGAGCGGACTCTGCAAGATTTCCCGATAAAGCTGCTTATTTTCGCTCCGCGCTGGCAACCGCAGTTAATTCAGTTCGCTCTGTTGATTGGGCTGGCCACCGGCATTATCAGTGCACTGCTGTGCGCCTACTATTTAACAGTGCGTATGAGTTCTGGCCGCGAGATCCTGGCCGGTATTAAGCGCCATCAGTTTTCTGTTGTGTACCAGCCTGTAATGGATACACAGCACCAGGACATTAAAGGGGTGGAAGCCCTGATGCGCTGGCATCACCCGGCTGCTGGCCCTATTCCCCCAGATGTGTTTATCCAATATGCTGAGGCTCAGGGGCTTATTGTCCCGCTGACACGGCATTTATTCAGCCTGATAGTCAAAGATCTTCCGGAATTACAAAAATGCCTGCCGGCAGGTTCGAAACTGGGAATAAACCTTGCGCCATCACATCTCAAATCTGCGTCTTTTCAGCGTGATATTACCCAGTTTGTTAGCCAGCTTCCCGGTAACTATTTCAGGTTGTTGTTAGAAATGACTGAGCGCGCCATGTTGGAAGGCGACGAGGTTTTGGAAAGTTTTAACTGGCTACAACAACAAGGCTTTGAAATTGCTGTTGATGATTTTGGCACCGGCCATTCTGCGCTTATCTACCTGCAACGTTTCCCCTTTGATTACCTGAAAATCGACAAAGGTTTTATTAGTGCTATTGGGCAAGAAACGGTGACATCGCCAGTGCTGGATGCTGTACTCAATCTGGCCCAACGCCTGAAAATGGAAACAGTTGCTGAAGGTGTTGAAACCGCAGACCAGGCGGCATGGCTTGCTAAACGCGGCGTCACCTATATGCAGGGCTATTATTTGGGCCGCCCAATGTCTGCGCACCAGTTGAATGAATGGTACTGTAAACTACCCACAAACTCTGCTGAGTGATACAGTCAGCGCTGCCTACCCGCAAATGCCGAAGCAGGGTTGTGGTTGCTGTTTTTATTGCGTGTCTTACCGCCCCGTTACTACGTGACGGCTGTCTGATAAGGATCTCACTGACGATGTTGCTGCGTTGTCTGGCCGCTTGTTTACTGGTTATTTCCAACCTGAGCTATGCCGCCCCTAAAATTGAAGAGAGTTATTCTTTTGCCGTATTGGGGGAACCCAAATACGCAGTGGATTTCACGCATTTTGATTATGTAAACCCCGCAGCCCCCAAAGGGGGAAGCATGACTCTCGCAACCATTGGTACGTATGATAACTTTAACCGTTATGCCTTGCGCGGTAACCCAGGTATCCGTACGGAATCACTGTACGATAGCCTGTTTACCACCTCTGATGATGAGCCCGGTAGTTATTACCCACTGATTGCTGAAAAAGCGCGTTACCCGGATAACTTTGCCTGGGCGGAAATTTCCATTAACCCGGAAGCCCGCTTTCAGGATGGCTCCCCAGTGCGCGCCAGTGATGTCGCCTTCACCTTCCACAAGTTTATGACCGAAGGGGTTCCCCAATTCCGGCTTTATTATAAAGGGGTAAAGGTCAAGGCCATTTCGCCACTGACAGTGCGCATTGAACTGGCCTCTCCGTCGAAAGATATGCTGTTAGGGCTACTGACACTGCCCGTTATGCCGGAGTCATTCTGGAAAGATCACAAACTGAGCGACCCGCTCTCTACTCCACCGCTTTCTGGCGGGCCTTATAAAATCACCGCGTGGAAAATGGGCCAGTACATCGTTTATTCGCGGGTGAAAAACTATTGGGCCGCTAATTTGCCAGTTAACCGTGGGCGGTTTAACTTTGACACACTGCGTTATGATTATTACCTGGATGACAATGTCGCCTTTGAAGCCTTCAAAGCAGGTGCCTACGATTTTCGCAGTGAAAGCAGCCCGAAGAACTGGGCGACACGCTATACCGGCACAAACTTCGATAAACACTACATTCGCAAAGAGTCCTGGCCCAACCAGGGCGCAGTGGATACGCAATGGCTGGCATTTAATATACAAAGGCCAATGTTTACTGACCGCCGGGTACGCGAAGCTATCGGCCTCGCTTTTGATTTCAACTGGTTTAACAAGGCGTTGTTCTACGGCGCTTACCGCAGGCCAGACAGCTATTTTGAAAATACCGAGTATGCAGCCCGGAATTACCCGGATGCCAACGAGTTAACCTTACTGGCACCGATGAAAGCACAACTACCGCCAGATTTATTCACTCATATTTGGCACCCGGCGCAATCCAAAGGTGATGGCTTCGACCGCGCTAATTTGCTTAAGGCAATGAATCTACTTAAAGAGGCGGGCTGGGAGATTCGCAACCAGCAACTGGTGAATACCAAAACCGGTAAACCATTTCAGTTTGAGTTATTGCTGGGTAATGGCGGTAATGACCAGTGGGTTTTGCCATTCCAGCATAATCTCCGCCGCCTGGGCATAACGATGTCCATCCGTCAGGTTGATAACTCACAACTCACTAACCGCCTGCGCAAGCGGGATTTTGATATGTTGCCTTCACGTTACCAGGCAATGCCATGGCCTTCTTCTGACTTGCAAATTTTGTGGGCATCGCAATATATCGACTCAACCTGGAACCGCCCTGGTGTGGCAAACCCGGTAGTAGATAAACTGACGGCAGATATTGTTGCTCACCAGGGAGATAAAGCCGCACTGATAACGCTTGGCCGTGCACTGGACCGTGTGCTGACATGGAATTATTACATGATTCCCATGTGGTATATGCCTACACGCCAGCTAGCCTGGTGGGATAAATTCTCTCATCCTGAAATCCAGCCGGTTTATTCTGTTGGGCTGGATTCATGGTGGTATGACGTCAATAAAGCTGCCGCATTGCCGGCTCAACGGCGCTAAGGAGGAGGCTCTGTGGGTGCGTACCTGATTCGCCGGTTACTGCTGGTTATTCCTACGTTGTGGGCCATTATCACTCTGAATTTTTTTATTGTTCAAATTGCGCCTGGAGGGCCGGTAGACCAGGCCATAGCCGCTATTCAGTTTGGCAACAGCGGTGCTGTGCCAGGGCTGAGTAACAATTCGATGGAAAGTACCCACCGGGCAACCGGGGTCAGTAATGCCGCTGAAGGGCAATACCGTGGTGCTCGCGGGCTGGACCCGGAAATTATTGCGGAAATTACTCACCGCTATGGTTTCGATAAACCCTTGCATGTGCGTTACTTCAACATGCTCAAAGACTACCTGAGCTTCAATTTCGGTAACAGCCTGTTCCGTAGTGCATCCGTTATCAGCCTGATTAAAGACAGCCTGCCGGTTTCGGTTTCTTTAGGGCTGTGGAGCACGCTGATTATTTACCTGGTTTCCATTCCACTTGGCATCCGTAAAGCGGTACATAACGGTAGTGCATTTGATGTGTGGAGCAGTGCGCTGATTATTGTTGGTTATGCGGTTCCGGCATTTTTGTTCGCTATCATGCTGATTGTGGTGTTTGCTGGCGGGAGCTACCTGGACTGGTTCCCCTTGCGCGGGCTGGTTTCCGCACACTTCGATACCCTTCCCTGGTATAAAAAAATTGCTGATTACCTGTGGCATATCACTCTGCCGGTACTGGCGACGGTGATTAGCGGGTTTGCAGCACTCACCATGCTCACCAAGAATGCATTTCTCGATGAGATCCGTAAGCAATATGTCGTCACCGCCCGCGCCAAAGGGCTGGGTGAAAAACAAATCCTTTCACGTCATGTGTTCCGTAATGCCATGCTACTGGTGATAGCTGGCTTCCCAGCCACCTTTATCAGTATGTTCTTTACCGGCTCGTTGCTGATAGAGGTGATGTTCTCACTTAATGGCCTTGGGCTACTGGGTTACGAAGCGACTATTTCGCGGGATTACCCGGTGATGTTCGGCACATTGTATATTTTTACCTTGCTTGGGTTGCTGCTCAATATTCTCAGTGACATTACCTATACCCTGGTAGACCCACGTATTGATTTTGAGGGGCGTAAATAATGGCACTTAGCCCTTTAAACCAGGCGCGCTGGCGCCGTTTTAAACATAACCGCCGTGGTTACTGGTCTTTCTGGGTTTTTATCGTGCTGTTTGCCATCAGCCTGTGTGCTGAGCTTATTGCCAACGATAAACCGCTGGCTGTGCATTACGATAATCACTGGTATTTCCCGGTAGTGAAAAACTACAGTGAGCAGGATTTCGGGGGAGTGTTCCCGACCGCTGCCGATTACCAGGATCCCTGGCTGGCATCTCGCCTGGCGAAACAAGGCTGGGTGTTGTGGGCGCCAATTCGTTTTGGTAACCAGTCGATCAACTTCGCTACGACTCAACCTTTCCCTTCCCCACCTTCTACACAAAACTGGCTGGGCACTGATGCAACAGGCGGTGATGTGCTGGCAAGGGTTATCTACGGTACGCGTATTTCACTGGTCTTCGGCATTATGCTGACCTTGTTTTCCAGTGTTATTGGCGTGGTGGTTGGTGCCGTTCAGGGTTATTACGGTGGGCGTATAGATTTATGGGGCCAGCGGCTGATTGAAGTGTGGTCGGGCATGCCAACCCTGTTTCTGATTATTCTGCTCTCCAGTGTGGTGCAGCCGAATTTCTGGTGGTTACTGGGTATTACCGTCTTATTTGGCTGGATGGCGCTGGTGGGTGTGGTACGTGCGGAGTTTTTGCGTACCCGTAATTTTGATTATATTCGCGCAGCCCAGGCTTTGGGAGTGAGTGATGGCACCATTATGTGGCGCCATATGCTGCCAAATGCCATGGTTGCAACACTTACCTTTGTGCCATTTATTCTCTGCGGCTCTATCACCACACTCACGTCTCTGGATTTTCTGGGTTTTGGCCTGCCGGTTGGTTCGCCTTCGTTAGGGGAGCTGTTACTACAGGGTAAAAACAACCTTCAGGCTCCCTGGCTTGGGATCACCGCATTTGTCGTGCTGGCGCTGTTGCTGTCTCTTCTGGTGTTTACGGGCGAGGCAGTCCGTGACGCGTTCGACCCTAATAAGGCAGGTTGATATGTCCACGCCTTTACTTGATATACAGAATCTCTCCATCGCTTTTCACCGTGATGATGAAGCACAGCGCGTCGTTGAAGGGTTATCGCTGCAACTGGAAGCCGGGCAAACGCTGGCGCTGGTTGGTGAATCAGGTTCTGGGAAAAGTGTTACGGCATTATCGGTGTTGCGCCTGCTGCCATCTCCACCAGTCAGTTACCCCGAAGGCGATATTTTGTTTGCCGGGCAATCTTTACTGCGAGCACCAGAATCGACACTGAGAGGTATTCGCGGCAATAAAATTGCCATGATTTTTCAGGAACCGATGGTGTCGCTTAACCCTCTGCATACCGTGGAAAAGCAATTATATGAAGTGTTATCGCTGCACCGGGGAATGCGCAAAGAAGCGGCACGTGGCGAGATTTTAGATTGCCTGGACCGTGTAGGTATTCGCCAAAGCAAAAAACGGTTGAATGATTACCCACATCAGCTTTCCGGTGGTGAGCGCCAGCGAGTAATGATTGCCATGGCGTTACTCACTCGCCCTGAATTGTTAATTGCTGATGAGCCAACTACGGCACTGGATGTCACGGTACAAGCTCAAATTTTACAACTGCTGCATACTCTGCGCCAGGAACTCAATATGGGGATGTTGTTCATCACCCATGATCTGAGCATTGTGCGCCAGCTCGCTGACCATGTTGCGGTAATGCGCCACGGCCGTTGTGTTGAGCAAAATGCAGCCAGGCCTTTGTTTCAGGCGCCTCTTCACCCTTATACCCAGGAATTATTAAATGCCGGCCCACAAGGCGAACCGGTTCCACTCGATGAAACTGCCGCCCCTCTGCTGAAGGTAAACAATCTGGACGTTTCATTTCCTGTCCGCAAGGGTATTCTGCGCCGGACGGTGGGTTACCATCCGGGTATCTCAGGGCTTTCTTTTGCTTTGCGGCCTGGCGAAAGCCTGGGGCTGGTTGGGGAATCAGGGTCTGGGAAAAGTACCTCAGGGCTGGCTATTTTACGCCTGATTCATTCTCAGGGAGACATAGTGTTTGGCGGCCAGTCATTAGGTGGACTTAGCCGTAAGCAACTGTTACCCATTCGCCGGCGTATTCAGGTTGTGTTTCAGGACCCTAATTCGTCACTGAACCCACGCTTGACTGTGCTGGATATTATTGCCGAAGGGTTAAAAGTTCACCATCCCCACCTGGATACGGCGACTCGTGAAGCGCGGGTTATCACCGCCATGGAAGAAGTAGGGCTCGACCCAGCAACCCGGCACCGCTACCCCGCTGAATTCTCCGGTGGTCAACGCCAGCGTATCGCCATTGCCAGGGCTCTTATTTTGCAACCATCGTTGATTGTACTGGATGAACCCACTTCGTCTCTTGACCGCTCTGTTCAGTCGCAAATTCTGTCTTTGCTAAAAGACCTGCAGGCACGCCATAAACTGGCGTATATCTTTATCAGCCATGATTTACAGGTGGTGCGTTCGCTGTGCCACCAGGTGGTGGTGTTACGGGCGGGAGAAGTGGTTGAGCAAGGTGAGTGTCAGCAAGTGTTTACCAACCCACAACAGGACTACACACGCCAGTTAATGGCGGTGCGCAGCCCTGATTAATCAGCGGGGTAGTTCACAAAAGGGTTCCGCAATTGCCACGCCAAAGTTTTTCAGGCGGCAGGTTGCGGCAAACTCATCCTGTTGATTGACAAACAGGCAGGGCTCGCCTTCACATTCCAGAACACAGCACTCCAGTTCAATGTCATTCAATGCCTGGATTAATTTGTACATTATCGGCCAGGCTTTCTCCCCATCATGGCTGAGCAGTTTGAGGCCAACAAGGTTATCCTCTCCCGCCGGGCCATTTTGCGGAATCGGTTCAACTTTTGAGCCAGCGAAACCAGCAGACCACTGATAGCCCTGCGGTAAACGACTGACGATAGAATGTTGTAACGTATTCACTGTTTGTCCCCGGAAGTCAGAATAAAAATCACATGATTTTTACTTAAAGGTTAATACATTGTTGCCAGATTGCTTCTTATAAGAATAAAAAAGACGTCTGAAAATCACTTGTTATTGTTACCACTTAATTATTCAGTGGTTATTCTTAGCGGCAGATCACATTTTCGGGCTATATGTAACCCTTTCCGCCTGCCATTACAACCATTTTTACTACAATACCGTGACTTTTTACACAATCAATTTTTACATAATGGAAACAATTTTAAGCGATATGGGTAGCCAGGACGTTGACATGGATTAAGAAACAAGGAGATGAAATGGATGTTTCGTGCTAAATCACCACTCGCAGGCCAGAGCCTGCGTGCGTGAAAAAATAAGTTCAGGAGAAGTGCTGGCGTTTGCGCCGTGCGAAAAGATAGAAGAATAGAGATGCGGTGGCACAGGCACTGATTGCTGCCACCATAGGCCAGGCTGTATTCATCGTCGCCAGTGATAACAGCGCACCAACTAACGCACCAATACCAAAACGGAAAGTACCAGCAAGGGAAGACGCTGTTCCGGCCATATGAGGGAAAGCATCGAGAATGGCAGCCATGGCATTCGATGACACCATCGCAACACAACCAATATAAACCGCCACACCCAGAACCAGTGCCCAAAACCCCAAGCCAAACAGGCTGCTGACCACCAGCCAGAGCGCCATGACAAACTGAACACATAACCCAAAACGGAATAGTGCCGTTACGCCAAACCGGCGGACACAACGGCTGTTGATTGCCGTCATCATAAACAGGAACACCACATTCAGCGCAAAGTAATAACCAAAATGCTCCGGGCGAACATGATTGAGTTCAATGTAAACAAACGGGCCGGTGCTCAAAAAAGCAAATAACCCGGCAAAACTGAACCCACTGGCAAGCATGTAACACAACACCTGGCGGTGGCGGAACAGGGCTGCAAAGTTGGTCAGCGTAGTAGCAAGGCGAAAACGCTGGCGGCGCTCTGGTGGCAGGGTTTCTGAAATCAGTAAGAAGATCATGACACTGGCAAGCAAAGCGAGCCCCGCCAGTATCCAGAAAATTGTGTGCCAGCCAAACCACACGAGTACCAGCCCGCCAGCAATAGGTGCGACCAGTGGCGCAATGCTCGTGACCAGCATGACAAAAGACATCATGCGAGAAAATTCTTCCCGCGGGTAAATATCACGCATCAGCGCATTAATCACCACACTGGCAGCAGCAGCTGAAAGCCCATGTAGAAAGCGCATGAAGATCAGTTGCTCAATGGTTTGTGATAATGCACAGGCGATGGCGGCACAGGCAAAAACCAGCGTTCCGCCAAGAATAACTGGCTTACGCCCGAGGCTGTCGGCCATAGGGCCATACAGCAACTGCCCCACAGCAAACCCCAAAATATAGGTACTGAGTGTCATTTGCGTACTGCCAGCAGAAACGCCAAACTGGCTGGTTATCACTGGCAATGCGGGCAAATACATATCAATGGAGAGTGGCATTAACATCGCCAACAAACCAAGAATAAAAACAATACTTAATGAGGATCGTTGCGGGGGTGACACGTAATTCTTTCCTTTATCAGGTTACTGGCAGGCCAATACTGGCCACTTCATCTGCGGTTAATGGGCGGTACTCACCTTCGCCCAGGTTGTTATCCAGCTCAATGCTGCCAATCCGTTCGCGATGCAAGGCTTCTACATGGTTCCCAACGGCGGCAAACATGCGTTTTACCTGGTGATAACGCCCTTCACTTATGGTGAGGCGCACATCTGTTGGCCCTAAAATTTCCAGGACAGCCGGTTTGGTAAGGTCTTTTTCATTGTGCAACTGAATGCCATCAGCAAACACACTAACCAGCGCCTCATCAACAGGTGATTCCAGGGTAACACGGTAAGTTTTGGAGCAATGGTGGCGTGGTGATGTAATGCGGTGTGACCACTGCCCGTCATCGGTGAGTAACACAAGGCCAGTGGTGTCTATGTCAAGCCGCCCGGCAGCATGTAACTTGTGCGCCGCTGGCTCATCGATGAAATACAGGATAGTAGGATGATCCGGATCATCCGTAGAACAGACATAGCCCTGGGGCTTATTCAGCATAAAGTAACGTGGGCCATGTTGCTGTGCCAGTGGAGTGCCATCGTAGGCCACCTGATGCTCTGGCTTCAGTTTAAACGCACTGTCTTTCACAACCTCGCCATCCACCGTGACATTACTACCACGAATTTCACGGCATGCAATCGCCCGGCTAATGCCAAGCTGGTGGGAAAGAAATTTATCAAGTCTCATGGGAATTTCACTGCCTGTCATACCGGGCCCTGGTTACAGTAAGATTGTAGTTACTGTCGCGGATGCCGGTTTCGATAAGAGAACCAGTGCGCAAGTATAACGACACGCGGTCTGGTCACAAGGCAAAAATAGGTTTGTATGAAAATCGTGGCATAATTTACACGTTTTCACTTACAGGCAGGTTATTACCCCCAGAACGTTATGTCTTTTACACTGCGCCCATACCAACAAGAAGCTGTTGATGCCACTGTGCAATATTTCCGTCGCCATACCTCCCCGGCAGTGATTGTGTTACCTACAGGCGCAGGAAAAAGCCTGGTGATTGCGGCATTAGCGCGCCTGGCGAAAGGGCGGGTTTTGGTCCTGGCGCATGTGAAGGAACTGGTGGAGCAAAACCACGCAAAATACGAGGCTCTCGGTTTGAGTGCGGATATTTTTTCCGCCGGGCTGTTGCGCAAGCAGAGCCAGGGCAAAGTGGTTTTTGGCAGTATCCAGTCGGTTGCCCGGCACCCGGAAGCTTTCAATGATGCTTTTTCGCTGGTCATTATTGATGAATGCCACCGAATAAGCGACGCACAAGATAGCCAGTATCAGCAACTGCTGGCGCACCTGCGCAGCCACAACGCTTCATTGCGGCTACTCGGGCTTACAGCCACGCCATTTCGCCTGGGTAAAGGCTGGATTTACCAGTACCATTACCACGGTATGGTGCGCGGCGATGAGCAGGCATTTTTCCGCGACTGCATTTATGAATTGCCACTACGTTACATGATTAAACACGGTTATCTGACGCCCCCAGAACGCATGGACATGCCTGTTGTTAGCTATGATTTCAGTCAGTTGCAGGCACAGAGCAACGGTTTATTTAGTGAGGCGGATATAAATGCTGAGCTGAAAAAGCAAAAACGTGTCACCCCGCAAATTATCCGCCAGATTATCGATTTTGCCGCCAACCGCTGCGCATCCATGATTTTCGCGGCCACCGTTGAACATGCAAAAGAAATCACTGCACTGTTGCCCAAAGGTGAAGCTGCTTTAGTTACCGGTGATACCCCGGCTCGTGAACGCGACCAGTTAATTCAGGATTTCAAACAGCAAAAGCTGCGCTTCCTGGTGAATGTTTCCGTACTGACAACCGGGTTTGATGCCCCGCATGTTGATCTCATCGCTATTTTGCGGCCAACAGAATCAGTCAGTCTTTACCAACAAATTGTTGGCCGAGGTTTGCGCCTGTTCCCTGGGAAAACGTCATGCCTGATTCTGGATTATGCCGGTAATCCCCATGACCTCTATACACCCGAGGTCGGCCAGGTGAAAAAGGCCAGTGATAATGTCCCGGTGCAGGTTTTTTGCCCGTCCTGTGGTTTTGCCAACACTTTCTGGGGAAAAACCACCCAGGATGGCACACTGATTGAGCATTTCGGCAGGTGCTGCCAGGGTTTTCTGGAAGATGATGAAGGTAACAGGGAACAGTGCGACTTTCGTTTTCGCTTTAAAAACTGCCCCAATTGTCACGCTGAAAATGATATTGCGGCCCGCCGCTGCCATGCCTGCGATACCGTGTTGGTAGACCCAGACGATATGTTAAAAGCAGCGCTACGTTTAAAAGACGCACTGGTATTACGCTGTTCCGGCATGGTGTTAACCAGTGGCTCAGATGCCAAAGGGCTATGGCTGAAAATAACCTATTACGATGAAGACGGTGGCGATGTAAGTGAGCGCTTCCGTCTGCACACCCCCGCCCAGCGAACCGCTTTCGAGCACCTGTTCTTGCGCCCGCACCAACGTGCGCCAGGCGTAGCATTTTCATGGTCAACCCCTGAGTCCATCATTGAGCAACAAGGTTTACTGCGCCACCCAGATTTTGTGGTCGCCAGGAAACAAGGGCAGTTCTGGCAAGTTCGCGAAAAGGTTTTTGATTATGCGGGCCGTTTCCGCCGTGCGAATGAATTGCGTGGTTGATTTAAAAGCAAGACCTGCCAGTTAACTGTATTGCACATAACCTACTGTTCCACCAGTATTTTCATCTTCCAGACTGGTTGTCTGAATGACTGAACCTCCACCAATAAAATTTACATTTTTGAAACCAACCCAGAACAAAAGAGCAACAGATCACAAATTAGCACTCTTCTGTTAGCACTTTTTCTTATCTCATCTAGTATCAAATCACATGAGATATATCGCAAATAAAGATGTATCTTTTTAGTTTGTAATTGAGCATTGTCTGATCTCTGTCTGCAAAACAACTACAGGTCTGCGAAAAGCAACCAACCCTACAACGCGAGCAACGACTGAAAGAGAGAACATAAAAATGCAGCAGTTAAACGATGTGATACTTCATCCTCCCTTCAACATAACCCGGGCCAGTCATGTTGTTTTAAATGTTCAGGACCTTGAAGCCAGTAAGCACTTCTATACCGAGCTTATTGGGCTGGTTATCAGTGACGAGAACGCCACTACAGTCTGGCTACGCGGACTGGAAGAGCGTGGGCACCATAGCCTGGTGTTACGCAAGTCATCATCACCGAGTTGCGCCCGCATTGGTATGCGGATGCAAACCGATGACGACATAATGCGGGCTCATGATTATTTTTTGCAGCAAGGGAAAAGTGCACGCCTGGTGGATGTTCCCTGGCAGGGGCTGACATTGCACGTCAATGACGATATTGGTGTTCCACTGGAGTTCTGCGCCACTATGGAACCCTGTGAACGAATGTTGAAGGCTTACCACCATTACCACGGTGCAAGTGCACAACGTTTAGATCACTACCAGTTGCAGGCCAGCGATGTTGAAAAAGCGTGGCGGTTTTACCAGCCACTCGGTTTTAAAGTAAGCGAATACACCTGGTCTGAATTAGCAGGTGAAGGTGAACACCTTTGGGGTGTTTGGCTGGAACGCAAAGGTAACCCACACGATATCGTGTTCACCAACGGTACCGGGCCACGCCTGCACCACTTCGCCTATACATTGCCAGACACTAACGACATGATCCGTGCCTGTGATGTCGCCGGCGCTCTGGGTTATGCCCCAATGCTGGAACGTGGACCAGGCCGCCATGGCATTAGTGGTGCTCTGTTTATCTATTTCCGCGATCCCGACGGGCACCGCATTGAGCTTTTTAATACACATTATCAGCACATCGATCCAGAACCTGCCATTGGTTGGGATCTTGCTGACCCCAAACGGGCCGATCAGTGGGGCCTGCCCGCACAAAATAAATGGTTCACTGAAGCAACTGTTTTTGAAGGAACGCCGCCAACTGCACCTTCACTTAACATCTCCCCACCAACCCTGGAGCGTTTTCTGGCAATGGCAAATGATGCCTGAACTCATAACGCATGCTGTACCACAACCGCCTGCAATAACAGGCACATTTAACAGCAACAGGAGATGGGGTAATGACCACATTAATTCGTCATTCATTGTTCAGAATTTTAGTGGCATATGCACTGGGTGTGATGGCGGCTATGACTGTCAGCGAAGCAGTAACCGAGTTAGGTGCAATAGCTAAAACATTTCAGGTGTTTGAACACGGCAGCATTGGGCTGGTGATGTCAGTTCCTTCACTGATGGTGGCATTAGGCGCATTACTTGCGGGTTATATTGTTGACCGTATTGGTGACCGAACCGTATTGCTTTGCGGAGCAATTGTCATTGTCGTTGGGGATTTATGTGTTGTCAGTGCCAGTTCGTTTACGATGCTGTTGGCCTGCCGTGCATTAACCGGTGTGGGATATGTATTAACAGCTGTGGCTGCTGTCACATTACTGATTCGCATTACCACTGGAAAACAACGCACAATGGCCATGGCACTCTGGTCAACCTTTGTGCCAGCGAGTTTTCTGCTGCCATTTTTATCTGCCGGTCTGGCTGATCACTTTGCTACCTGGCGAGCCGCGTTTATTGCCCACTCGATATTGACTCTGGTACTGGCCGGATTCGCACTGGTCAGCCTGCCCCAGCGAACAGAGGAAGAAAAAGACGCATTTTCCCGCACACGTAACCTGAGCCGGGTTATCAAAAGCCCGCTGCCCTGGCTATTGGGGATTTCCTTCAGTGCTGATGCTTTTTTGCAAACTGGCGTGATCTCCACACTGGCCCCCTGGCTGGCAAAAACTTACGACGTGAGCCTGACAGTTGCTGCCCGCTGGAATGTTGTCGCAATGCTGGCAAACGGTATGGGTTGCCTGTTAGTCGGCGCCCTGCTTAACCGGGGAATCAAAGCACTTACACTGGGGATTGTCGGTATTGTTCTCACTGGTCTGCCCGCTCTGGTTATTTTCAGCCTGCAACCAGGCCTGATGCCTTCTATTTTTGCATCCTGGGTCTTCACGTTTGGCAGCGGTTTATTGGTGGGGATGTGGGCACTGGCTCCGGTTGTTGCACCTTCCCGAGACAGTATGGGTGCCACCAGTGGCCTGATTACCCAGTTAACACTGATTGGTGTATTTCTCGGCCCCCCATTGTTCTTCAATGCCCTGCATACCAGCACCGGTCATGCCCTGTCGGGGCTGGTGCTGGCAGGGCTTGCCGTGTGCTTTACCGGGTTACCTGTCTGGCTTATGGACCCTAACCGCCGCCCTTCTCAGGAACGGGCAGTCACTGATACAACGGCAATAAAAACACAATCCCGATAAATCTGGAGCCCTGTGCATCCGAACTAAGTAAAACCTAAGAGGAAGTCATTATGTTGGATATCGTCATTATTGGCGCAGGCCCGGCTGGGCTTGCTACTGCCCTGCGTTTACATCAGCAGGGGTTCAGACCGCGTATTTTTGAAGCTGTACCGGAAATTAAGCCACTGGGCGTGGGCGTGGATATTAAGCCCTATGCAGTGAAAGAGCTGACGGAATTGGGGTTATACGACGCGTTTTGCGCTATTTCCGTTGAAGCGAAAGAATCCATTTTCTACACCGGATATGGTCAGGAAATTTTCGGTGAACACTGTGGTCGCCATATGGGGTATGAACACGATCAGCGTTTTGTGCACCGCGGCCACCTGCAAATGATGCTCTACCGTGCAGTCGAGGAACGCATGGGGAAAGAGACTATCACCACAGGCTCACGTTGCGTGCAATTTGAACAAGACGACAACGGTGTCACCCTGACATTCGATACCACACATAACCCATCCGCCCCCAAACAAGTTCGGGCTGATGTAGTGATTGGTGTTGACGGTATCCGTTCCGTTATCCGTAGCCAGTTGATGCCGGAATCCCAGCGTACACACTTCTCGGGGCTGACGCTGTACCGCGGCGTCACTGTAATGCCGCCATTCAAAACCGGAGGTTCCATTTTGCATATTGGCGACCCCATTCGCCAAGGCACCATCATTGTTTATCCAATTCAGGACAACGTTGATGGCAAAGGTAGTCAGTTGGTCAACTGGGTGGTTGAACAGGATGAAAAACCCCAAACCGAGGAGGACTGGAACCAGGAAACCGGTGTACGCGACATTGAACACATTTTCGATGACTGCAAACTCGATTTTCTGGATGTCAGCGCAATGATCCGTAATGCCCGCGAATGCTACCTGTTCCCGCTTATAGACCACGATCCTCTTCCCCAGTGGTCCTTTGGCCGGGTAACTCTGCTGGGTGATGCCGCTCATGCTATGTACCCACGCGGGGGTAACAGCGTTTGCCAGGCTTTTGTCGATGCCCGGGTGATCGCTGAAAAACTGGCAAGCATTACCGATCCGGTTGCAGCCCTCGCCGCTTACGAAACTGAACGTCGTGAACAAGTGAACTGGTTGGTGAAGGCCTCCCGTGGCGAAGGCCCGGAAGTTGTACGCCGCATTGTAGAGGAACGCAGTGGTGGCAAACCTTTTGACAACATTGAAGCTATTTTCCCCCATGAAGAAGCGCTGGCTATTTTCAGTGAATACCACGCCAAAGCCGGCATGCGCATTCCCGGCGGAAAAGAGAGCAAAGACCCTGCTAAATACAAATCCGTATTTACAGCAGACGTAAAGTAATCCCTGAATCACAACAAAATATAGAAAACACTGTTAACACAACAAGATGACATAAATAAGGAAAATAAAATGAGCAAAATTATCGATGCTAATATGCACTGGCTGCCAGGCGATCTGTTCTCTGACCAGAAACTGTTAAATGCATTTCTTGATTGCGTACCTAAGCAATATGGCGTGCACACTCGAGTTGAACCCATTGAAGGCAAAGATCTTAAACAGTTGATCATCGAGCAACCTAAAGGCTACGTGAACCTCAACTATGCCGAAGGTCAGTACACACTGGAAAGCCAGTTGGCAGATATGGAAAAGGCCGGAGTTGACCATGCTATTTTCCGTCTGCCCGTCTGGCAGGAATGGCTGGATCTGGATACCTGTAAGATGGTCAATGATCGCATGGCAGAATATGTAAAACACAGTGGCGGAAAAATGTCAGCACTGGCGGTTGTTCCGCCATGGGGTACCGAAGAGTGCCTGCGCGAAGTGGATCGTTGCCTTAATCAACTGGGTTTTCGTGGCGCACAAATCGTTGCTCACTATGGGCAGATCTACCTTGATGATCCGGCATTTCGCCCCTACCTGCGTTACCTCAATTCACTGAATGTGCCAGTTGTGGTCCACCACACACCACTGCCAGTGGATTACCATTCAGTGCTGCCTTATACCAACCAACGGCGCCAGTTTGGCCGCTGCGTAGATCAGGCCACTGCGGTCGGGCGTGAACTGTTCAGTGGCATGTTTGATGAATTGCCCAACCTTAAATTTATTCACTCTATGCTTGGCGGCGCATTTTATGCCTTTGCGGATATGCTGGTTCCGCCACAACACCAGTTTAATGACACGGTGGATCGTTTCCAGGTCGAAAACGGCAAGTTACGCGGCCAGTTAAGCAACAATATCTTCTTCGATACTTCAGGCGCACCGCAATGGGGCAAAGCCCAGTTGGAAGCCTGTGTGAAAGTCATTGGCGGCAAAAACATTCTTTACGGCAGCTCTTACCCAATTCGTAAAGACTGGTTCTTCCGCGGTATTGAAACTATTCAGAGCCTTGATATCACCGCTGAAGACAAAGCTAATATCCTGGGTGGTAACGCAGCCCGGATGTTCCATCTCGATTAATCACCTAACCCGGCGGCCTGGTCGTCGGGTTCATTTCTTGATCCCAAAATACGACAGGCGATGAAGGAGGACCCTTTGGAAACGCCTCAATTTATAACCTTTATTCACCGCCAGACAAGCAAGCGGCACTATGGCTTACTCCGTGAAAATGGCGTTGTCGATTTATCCGCACGTTTTGGAAGCCGCTGGGCAACCCTGGATGCGGTGGTGCAGGATAATGCGCTGCCAGAGTTGGCATTCGAAGCGTCAGGATTGTCTGCCAGTTATTCGGTAAATGACATTATATTTACTCCACCACTCACGGCCCCCGGGAAAATTATCTGTGTGGGTGTCAATTACCCTGACCGGGCCCAGGAATACAAAGACGGGCAATCTGATATTCCCTGGCCTTCACTGTTCGTGCGATTCCCCGATTCTTTTACCGGTCATCAACAACCGCTGGTTCGCCCGGCTGAGAGCGAACAACTGGATTACGAAGGAGAAATCGCGCTGGTTATTGGCACGGGCGGGCGGCGTATTTCTTATGATGATGCTCCGCAACACATCGCCGCGCTGACGTTATGCAACGAAGGAACGGTGCGCGATTGGGTCCGTCACGGTAAGTTTAATGTCACACAAGGTAAGAATTTCTGGCATTCGGGCAGTATCGGACCGGGTCTGGTGCCAGTCACACAGGAATCACAACTGGCCAATATTCAACTTACCACCCGGGTGAATGGTGAACTTCGCCAGCAAGACAATACTGCGCGGATGCACTTCTCCTTCTCACAGCTCATCCACTATATCTCCACGTTTATTCCACTGTCTCCCGGAGACGTCATTATCACGGGTACACCAACAGGTGCCGGCGCCCGCCAGACCCCACCAGTCTGGCTGAAACCAGGAGATGTCATCGAGATCAGTGCAACTGGTCTGGGCACATTACGCAATACAGTGGCAGACGAAGGTGAACTATGCAAAAACTGACTCTCACCCGTGAACAAATTGATGCAGCGGCCTGCACGCTGCATGAAGCAGAAAAAAGCCGTACTCAAACCGGGCTACTTTCCCGCAGCTACCCACAAATGACACTGGATGATGCCTACGCCATTCAGGCTGCCTGGGTTAAACAAAAGAAAGCGTCTGGGAGGAAAGTCATTGGCTGGAAAATCGGCCTGACCTCCAAAGCTATGCAGTATGCGCTGAATATTGATACTCCGGACTCTGGTGTATTACTTGATGACATGGCTTTTGATGATGGTGCATTGATCCCGGCAACACGCTTTATTCAACCACGTATTGAAGCTGAAATCGCCTTTTTGATGAAAGCCCCACTACGTGGGCCAAATGTAACCGTGCAGGATGTCATGCGGGTGACAGAAGCTATCGCTCCGGCACTGGAAATCCTCGACACCCGCATTGTGCGGCGCGACCCACAAACCCAGCAACTGCGCACCATTGTCGATACGGTTTCCGATAACGCAGCCAATGCCGGTATTGTGTTATCCAGCCAATGGTACAGACCAGAAACCCTTGATATGCGCTGGATGGGTGCCATTGTTTCGCGCAATGCCTGCGTGGAAGAGACCGGGCTGGGCGCTGCGGTACTTAATCACCCGGCCCGTGGTATCGCATGGCTCGCCAACCGACTGTCCAATTATGATGAGAGCATTGAAGCCGGGCAAATAGTGCTCTCAGGTTCATTTATTCGCCCCATTGAGGCACCACATGGCAGCACTATTGTGGCGGATTTTGGCACCTATGGCAGCGTTAGCTGCTTCTTTGAGTGAGGTACGAGTATGGCTGCTGCGGTTAACTACTTTAAACAGGCTCTGGCAGAAGGAAAAACACAGTCCGGGCTGTGGCTTGCTCTGGCAAACCCCTATTGTGCTGAAATTTGTGCTCACGCCGGTTTTGACTGGGTTTTACTGGATGGTGAACACGCACCTAATGATGTTCCCTTGCTGATGAACCAATTGCAGGTACTGGCAGCCAGCCCGGTGCATCCTGTCGTACGTGCCCCCACCGGCGCCCCCTGGATTATCAAACAACTGTTAGATATTGGTGCTCAGTCCTTGCTGATACCGATGGTTGAATCGGCCGATGAAGCCAAACAACTGGTCCGTGCGGTACGTTATCCGCCGGAAGGTTGCCGTGGCGTAGGTGCGGCACTGGCAAGAGCATCGGGTTTTAACCGTATCCCGGACTACCTGAAAACAGCAAACGAACAAATCTGTTTACTGGTACAGGTGGAAAGCTGTATCGGGTTGAAAAACCTTGAAGCGATTACACAGACAGAGGGAGTTGATGGCGTATTTATTGGGCCAGCAGACCTTGCTGCCGACATGGGATTTCCGGGTATGCCCGGAGCACCAGAAGTGGTCACTGTGGTAGAAAAAGCGCTGCGTAAAATACGTGAACTCGGCAAACCAGCCGGGATCCTGACTGCCGACTTGCAACTGGCTGAGCGTTACCTGAACGCAGGCGCTGTTTTCCTGGCAACGGGAAGTGATGTGGGGTTGCTGGTTCAGGCGACAAATCACCTGGCACAGCATGTGCGGGAACGGCTTATACCCTAAGCAGATTTTACCGTACTGGATCCCCAGTACGGTCTGCTAAACCCGCTTTATTGCGCATGGCTCCACTGAATATCCAGAGTTTCCCGCACGGCTGTTTCTGCTAAATGACGCACGATAATGTTTTCCATTTCAATCAGTTTGGATTCACTGTCTGATGTCAGGATTACACGCAACGTCTCCGGCAAAGCCTCAAGACGAATTTCCCCAAGACTCAGACGAAACTGCCCGCTTAACTCATCACTGACTACAGGTGTGCGGTGCTGAAAATGGCTGCACAGTCGCCGAACAAACCGTGCCGCATTCGGTGTGGCAATATTGGCGATACTGCACATTGCCCCAGCGGCGGGGGCGGGTGTTGATAACAGTGTTTCAATTCGCTGTGCCGCGCTATGAATGGCATCAGCGATTTGCTGAATAACAGCTTCGTTTTCCGGTTCAACACTGGCACGCAAATTCAGAGCCCGCTTCAGATGGTCCATCGCACCTACCAACTCTGGTGGTGATGTTTTTCCCGTCCGGGGTGGAACGATACGCTTTTGCAGCATTTCCATCACAGCATGGTTGGCAGCCAAAAAAGCCTTGCCTTCAGGGGTAATGCTATAACGCTTACGCCCACCTTTTTCCAGATCGATCACAGCATATCCCCGGTCATATAACCAGGTCAGTGTCGGGTAAATAACACCAGGACTGGGCTTATAAAGACCAGCGAAACGCGCTTTGATTGCATGTATCAACTCATAGCCATGGCTGGACTGATCAGCAAGCATTGACAGTAGCAGAACACGCAACTCGCCATAATCAAAAACGCGCCCTCTACGTTTTTCCTGGCTGGCGGGTTCGTGGTTAACCGTTGTTTTATCCAAGTCTTGTGCCTGTTCCATTGGTTTTCCCTTCATCGCTCACAGCAACATATCTAAACTTTAAATATATCGCAAAAACGGTATTACTCCATGTTTAATGGCAGGTTTTCCTTACTATCGACTTCCCCAGCTGCGCTACAATACGGCAATGAAATCACACTGGATACGAATATTCCCGGTAAATTCTCCGCTTTGAGTGTGCCGGGCTGGCCTGGTCGCTGGGTCCGGGAAATAACTCAGCCAGTGCCGGTTAACAATATCTCGTTCTTGCTTATCCACCATCCATAATGTCATTTTCACAATGTTGTCGAGACTTCCCCCCGCGGCTTCAACAATGGTTCGAACATGCTCAAACATATACTGACATTGCAGATCCATATCCACAGGCACCTGTTGGCTGGCAGGTTCACGGCCATAAATAACGGCAGTAAAAACCATATTACCGACCAGACAAGCAGCAGGTGTTGGATTGGCATGAGGAAAGGTATCCACATAAATACTTTTACGCATGGTCATATTTTCGGTTCCTGTTAATAATTACGGGCAGTTTCCCTGCCCGCAAAGGATTAATATTCGCTATCTGGCATCAGGCTACCAAATTTGTAGACAAGACGCAGTCGTTCTGCATGATAATTACCTGTTACGGTTGAAGGGGAATTAACATAATCGAACTCAAATTGAATATTCAGACGCTGAGTTAAATTGTAACCAAGAATCATAAAACCAGCATTGACATTTTCAGCTGCCAGAGGGTAATAAACCCCCGATGAAGATTTTAAATTCAACCGGGTATACCCTAAAACAGTTAACCACTGATCATTATGATAGACATAACGTAATGCCAGTGAATTACCAGGCTGGTTACTGGTTACCATTGATGCCAAAGGCTGGCCATCTTCAATGGGTGTCGTATTATAAATACCAAAGCTATAAGGTGCAAAATATGCCCCATTGAGGAATGCATTATCTTTACTGGGTACCTGAGTTGTTATGATTGAAAAACTGTGATTACGGTTGCGTATACCAATCCGGGCTGAATAGAGATCAGTATCAATATTCTGATAAGGCCATGCCTGGTCACTGGCATCCCACTCGTGCAGGTACTGTGCTCCTACAAATGGAGTCCAGCCACTTACTGCCAGACCAGATATTGGAATTTCCGCCCCGGTGTAGGCTAACTGAGCCCGTTTGTCGAAATGGTAGTACCAGGCTTCTGCTGTTGCGCCATAACGCTGACCATAACGTAATCCCACTGTTGAAAAACCATCACTGTCCACCGAAGGCAAACTGGTTTCATCCACTTCAGGTGCCCCTACATCACCTTTGCCAAAGGTGTCTGAACTCCCAGGCTTAAACCGGTAGATACGATAACCGTACAGGTTAACTTGCCTGGCAAAAGGTAATGCGTAGCTCCCACCATAACCTTGATATAACAGGGGAATCATGGTTCTGCCATTTCCTTCATTAGCAAATGGTGTATCAAGACCAATCCGACCACCCTGCACATCCAAACCGTATCCCTGGTAACGCAGAAATGCTTTTCCTAACACATTAACATTGTCTGAGGGTAAATAGACTTCAGTTTTATCTTCATTACTGGAATTCAGGCCTAAATTCCATGATGCATAATCACCAAGACCAAAACTTAGCCCATGCCATTGTGGGCTGCGGTATTGAATATCGCCACCAAAAGCATGTGTATGTTTATTTTCAACCGTACCACTAAATTCTTTAAAAAACTGCATAGTTTTAAGTTCACCCGATATTCCACCTTCAGATAACCAGGCATTAAATGAGTCTGAATCTTGCTGAGAATAAGGCATTTCGGCATAACTTTTTTCACACAACAACGCCAAAGGAAATAAAGTAAAAGCAGCCAGGCGGAAAAAATTATCGCATCCCATTTGTTTAGAACCTCATTAATAATGACCGTTATTTGCCAATTTTTATACAGCACTACCCTGCTGGCATATAAATGCCAGTAAAATAAAAACAGCCACACAGAATTAAATCGCTTCACAGGGATACAGTGAAATACCGATACCAGTCACCACACTAATACTGATTTTAATCGTTTACACACCTGTAGCATGCAATATGGCGGGCGCTCTGTTCACCCTCGTCCTTGCCTGAAATGAATATTAATTCTGGCGCCAGGATGCCAGTAAAGCTTTACCATAGTCGTTACCGTTTGGAATTCGGGTAATTGTATGAATATGAAAGCGTGCAGGTTCGGTGTTAGTCAGCCACATGCCATTGTGATGATCAAATTCCAGCATAATAACCGGGCTCTGTATGCGGTAATAAAAGACATCATCATCACCACACCCACCAATCCAGCACCACCAGGTTTCATCCAGCCATTTTTCTACCAGAGACATGCGTGCCTGACGCGGCCCGGCTGGCAGAAAATCGATGAAAGCGGCGACAGTGTCTAAAAGATTGGCGCGCTGTTGCGTAGAAAATTCCGCAGCACATATTCCTTCGAGAGGAATAATGCGATTATCCTGGAACGCGCCCCCCAGATGCCTCTGGTCAGCGAAATTGAATCGCCAGGCAGGCATCGCCGGATCTTCCATTTGTGTATAAAGGGTTGCCCGGCGCTGCTGGTCAGGTGTTAAGGACTGCATCAATGCAAGGCCTGAGCTTTCTTCCTGGGTAAACAACACGCAATCCTGCTCATTTCCCCGGTCAATCACATTCGGTTCAACACCCATAAAAGTTGGTGCAATAACCAACTGGCGGCCAAGGATGAAACAGCTGAATGCAACATGGTGGCCATAGATTACCCATCCCCAGGGCTTCTCTACGGATGGTTCACCAAACAACATAAAATGAAAACTCCAGCGGTTCATAATATTGTTCAGTGAGTACAGTTCACCTAAAAAGTGATTGGCATCCATCAACCGTACGACTTTCTGGTAGCCTTTATCACTGGTGCAACAACGTAGTAGCGACAAAAAAGCGTCCCGCGCAGATTCTGTTGTGTTTTCCAGGCGAACACCATAGTCATTAAAAGGTATTTCAGGGTTATACCAGGCGCGCCACTGTTTGGCCTCTATTGGCTGACAAACCTTCCCATGTTCTTCTGGCGTCAACGTCGCCAGAAGGTGTTGAGCGGCAGCCATCGCAGACTCCACATCGAACCCCTCATCAGCTACAGAAAATAGCCCCGGCTGAACCTCTCCATTACAGGTAATGCCATGAAATGTTTCATCCAGTAATGATTGCCAGTGAGCCTGTAAGCTGCGTGCCTGTTCGGTTGCCAACATGCGTCGTGCATAAGTTTGCGGGTCAACATTACGGGCACACAAAATGCGGGGAGCATCGGCAGGTAACAGGTAGTCACGAAAATTTCGGCTGGTCATAACCGCTCCTGTTGTTCAGCAACAACCTGGTGTTCTATAACGCCTAATTGTTCAATCTCCAGACGAATGACATCCCCGGGCTTAAGGAAAATCCCGCGTGGTGCCCCTATTCCGGATGGTGTGCCCGTTGCCAAAATATCACCAGGTTCAAGTGTCATAACGCTGGATAAATAAGCGATTTGCTCATCAATGGAGTAAATCATGTCACCTGTCAGTGATTGTTGGCGCAGTTCCCCATTAACCCAAAGCGCCATATTCAGAGCCATTGGGTCGGCTATTTCATCTGCAGTGGTTATCCATGGCCCAACAGGTCCATGAGTATCAAATGATTTCCCGAGGGTAAATGTCGGAGATTTTTTCAACCAGTCACGAGCAGAAAGGTCATTAACAATCAAATAACCCGCAATCATCTTTCGTGCATCGGCAACACTGACATGTCGGCAACGCTGCCCAATGACTACGCCAAGTTCAATTTCATAGTCCATTTGCTCACTCACGGCGGGTTTGACCACAGGATCAAATGGCCCATTAATGCATGATACTTGTTTGTTAAACCACATCTGCGATTGCGGCACAGGGATGCCTGCCTGACGAGCTTCATCCGCATGTTTTTGGTAATTCATCCCAATTCCCAGAAATTTCTGTGGGTCGTGTATTGGGGCTTCAAGCCGGACTTCAGATAGTGCACAACAAGGTAATGATTCTTGCTCAAACTGGCTGAAAAGACGGGGGAGAGTATGCAGCACCTGCCGCATACTGCTACCACATCCGGCCAGTTCAGTCAGATCAACAATACCGCTTTCAGTTACCTTGCCAATACGCGTCTGGCCCTGTCTGGTATAACGTACAAGCTTCATTCTTTTTCTATCCTTTAGTTTTTGACCGGGGTCATTTGTGACAGCACAATTTGCCAGTCTGCAGCACCGCGTTTGAGCACCAGTGTGGAATAACCATGACGAGTCATAATGTCACCAGTAGTGATCTGGCGTACCGTGTTGTGAGTTTCACCGACCACCAGAGCCATATCACCAACGAATGACACCTGCGGGCATGGACGTTCAATAGCGACAAATCCTCCCATCGCAGTGATGTGGTGGAGAAATTGAGCTTTGTCATGCACCATTCCCGTGCTGTGGATATGAATCAACTCATCAGCGAGCATAGTTTCAAGTGTGCAAATATCTGCGGAAATAAGAGCTTGCTGGCGTCGGGCTTCGAATTTGAGAATGCTATTGATGTCAGTGCTCATAGCAGCCCCTCGCAGGAGCCACCATCAAGTTGCAGGTTTTGCCCTGAAATAAACGAGGCCTGAACACTACATAGAAAGGCACACGCAGCACCGAACTCTTCCGGCCGACCAAAGCGCCGGGCAGCAATAGTTTGTTCATTACGGTAGCGGGCTTCTTCCTGACTGATGCCTTCTTTGTCCATAAGGCGCTGCATCATGAATGCCTGGCGTGGAGTATCGATGCGCTCTGGAAGTAAATTGTTGATAGTCACATTATCAGCAACGACTTCCCGGCTAATTGCCTTACACATAGCTGTTAATGCCGTTCGTGCGGCTGTCGACAGGCCCATCATATAGTGAGGGGATTTCACCATTGCAGATGTAATATTAATGATGCGGCCAAACTTTCGTTCGCGCATTTCTGGGAGCCAGGCCCGTATCAGTTGTACTGCCGGGATAAAATTGGCTTCCATCGCCTGGTTTAAGGCATTTTCATCCCAATCTGCCAGGCCGCCAGGAAGTGGCCCTGCGTTATTCGTCACTAAAATATCAACCTGAGGTAGCTGGCGAAGTATTTTAGCTCTTCCCTCCTGGCTTGCCAGATCAGCAGCAATGGCGTTGATGGTTATACCAGAAAACTGCGAGCGCAGGTTCAGCATCACTGATTCCAGCTTCATCCCATTACGCCCATTCAAAGTGATATTCACCCCTTCTGCCGCCAGCGCAGTTGCACATGCCAGCCCCAGCCCCTGCGATGAGGCACAAATGAATGCCTGTTTGCCACGAATCCCGAGATCCATTTTCTCCCTCACTTTGTTAACCATTAGTAAAAGATATGTTTATATAGTGATATATCTTAATGTTCGATATGTCTAGAATGACCAGAAAGGATTAAACAAAAGTCGGAGATGGCTCACGAAATAAACAAATCGAAATCCATGGCGTGGGGTGAAATAAAAATAAATCATTGAAATTAAATAACTTAAAAACAAAGAGACGTTAAGAAATCAAACAGAGCAAGATACCCGGCAGGTGGGAACCAGAAATCAGCATACTGACGGGCAAATACAAACACGCACCCACTGGTTATTGCCGGGCTACAGATTACCCGCTATAATGCCGCCCGCTTTTACATCCGTAGAAGCTGAATATTTGCCTGCCACTGGGTCGCCTGTTGCAGGATTCACTATAGAGAGATTGTGATGTTAACTATCAACGCAGAAGTACGTAAAGAGCAGGGTAAGGGTGCGAGCCGCCGCCTGCGCACAGCGAACAAATTCCCGGCTATCGTATACGGCGGGACTGAAGCGCCTGTAGCTATCGAACTGGACCAGGATCTGGTTATGAACCTGCAGTCCAAACCTGAGTTCTATGAAGAGCTGACTCTGGTTATCGACGGCAAAGAAGTGAAAGTAAAAGCTCAGGCTATGCAGCGTCACCCGTACAAGCCGAAAATGATGCATATCGATTTCGTTCGCGCTTAATCGTACGCTTCGAATAAAAAACGCCGCTTAAGCGGCGTTTTTTATTGCCCGTCTTTTATCTGGCCCCGGAAGAGGCCATAACGGCTTAATTACCACCTGAAGTGCGGCGCTGTAACTGGTCGCGTAAATTCGGGGGAGTTCCTTTAATAGTTAATGTATCTGTTGCCGGGTCCCAAAACACGCGCTCGCCTAACAACATCGCATCAAAATTAATCGTCAACCCACCGCCGCTGCCCGCAAACTTGGTTAGCTGTTTTAGCGTACTACGGTCTGCCGGGAAAGTTTCTTCCAGCTCGTAGCCCTGGGTTTCGGCAAAAGATTGAAAGTTTTGCTCGCCCAACACCGGAATTTCACCCGCCAGTGCCGAAAGTGCAATTTCTTCACCCGATTGCAGTTGTTCGTTGCAGTAGGTATAAACCTGCTGGCGTACATTCTGCCGCTCGCCTTTATCCAGTTCGCCCTGGGCCGCATAATCTTCCACAGCCTGAAGCAGGCCACGGTTTTGCGCTTTGGTATCAAGACCTTCACTGGCACCCAGGAAATCCATAAAGAAATCAGAAACTTTACGCCCTACCCGCCCTTTCAAAAAAGTCAGATAACGTTTGGATTCCGGGTTAGTTTCCCATTCAGTGAGATCAATACGCGCCACGATATCGGCGTGGTTAATATCCAAATAATGCGTGGTGCTCAAATCTAACTGTTCATTGACACGCATGCTGCTGAGGTTATTCAGCACTGCCACCAACAGGTATTCCACAGCCAGGTAACGATACTGGCAAAATAAGACAATACCGCCATCAGCAAACGGGTATTTACCCAGTTCATCACGCAACCGGCCTGTTGCTGCCCGGCTGAATGCCAGAAAATCATCTTCGCCTTTACGGCAGTTTTGCAAAGCGACAGCCAGCTCACTTTCCGGTGAAAACAGGCCATAAGCTTTACTCTTCGCGCTGTATACGCGGTGCAGTTCCGCCATCATGTCGACCACGACGCCTGCTGGTTCGAGCAATGTGTCGCGCAACACCAGCTCGAGATTTTGTTCATCACGCTTTATCAGTTGATGTAAAGCTAACTGGTCGATATCCAGACTCATGGTACACTCTCCTTTAAAGGCGGTATTCAATCACCAGTCACGCCCCGGTGCAACCTCAGATAAAAATGCGGAAAACCTGACGCCATTACGGTAATATGACGCACTTTGATAAAACTGAATGATACTGATTTATGCCACAAACATCCCGTTATAGTGACGAACGTGTTGAAAGCCTGCTTACTGAGCTGGCTAATGTTCTGGAACAACACAAAGCCCCGACTGACCTTTCACTGATGGTGCTGGGTAACATGGTGACTAACCTGATAAACTCCAGTGTCGCACCTGCCCAGCGCCGGACCATTGCCCGTTCGTTTGCTGAAGCATTGCAATCTTCAGTACGGGACGAAAACGCACATTAAAAGATAACAAGGACTGAACGCATCACTATGGTGAACAGGCATCAGCGCTATCGTGAAAAAGTCTCCCAGATGATCAACTGGGGGCACTGGTTTGCGCTGTTTAATATTTTACTCGCCATTGTGCTGGGTAGCCGTTACCTGTTTGTCGCCGACTGGCCTGCCACACTCCCGGGCCGGTTATACTCCTGGTTCAGTCTGGTTGGGCACTTTAGTTTTTTGGTGTTTGCCGGTTACCTTCTGATTCTGTTCCCGCTGACTTTTGTGGTTATGTCGCAACGGCTGATGCGTGTGTTGTCCGTCACCCTTGCGACTGCGGGAATGACACTGTTGCTGGTAGACAGCGAAGTATTCACCCGCTTCCATTTGCACCTTAATCCAATTGTCTGGGAAATAGTGGTTAACCCTGAGCAGTCCGATATGGGCCGCGAAGGGCAAATGATCTTTATTGCAGTGCCAGTTATTCTGCTCATCGAGATGTTGTTTGCCACCTGGAGTTGGCAAAAATTACGCAGTCTTAACCGCCGCAGCCACTTCGCCAGACCCCTGGTTGTGGTGTTCTTTATTGCCTTTTTTAGCAGCCACCTGATGTACATTTGGGCAGATGCGAATTTCTATCGCCCGATTACCATGCAACGGGCAAACCTGCCTTTCTCTTACCCAATGACAGCCCGGCGTTTCCTGGAGAAACACGGCTTGTTGGACGCCCAGCAATACCAACGCAGGTTGGTTGAGCAAGGGAACCCGGAAGCACTGTCGGTACAGTATCCGCTGGGTGAACTGCACTATGGCGGAATGGGTACCGGGCAAAATGTTCTGCTGATTACGGTCAGTGGGCTGAACTATGGCAGTTACGCGAAAAATATGCCGTCTTTGGCGGCTTTCGCGAACCAGAACATTCGCTTCACTCACCATATGAGCGCCGGTAACCAGGCAGATAATGGCGTATTTGGTCTGTTCTATGGCATTTCTCCCACTTATTTCGATAGCGTGCTGTCTGCCCGTATACCGGCTGCGCTTATCACGGCATTCAACCAACAAGGTTATCAGTTGGGGTTATTTGCTTCAGATGGTTTCAAAGGGCCGTTATATCGCCAGGCGTTGTTGTCTGATTTCTCGCTGCCAGAAGCGCGTACGCGTTCTGATAAACAAACCGCCACACAGTGGATCAACTGGCTTAACCAGTATGCTACTGAAGATAACCGCTGGTTCTCCTGGGTAGCGCTGGATGGTACAGATGGTGTCAGCGAGAACGCCCTGCCCGCGGCTGAGGGCCAGGTTGATACGCAAATCAACCGGATTCTTGATGCGTTACGGGCACAAAACCGCCTTGATAATACCGTGGTGATTATCACTGCTGACCGTGGCATTCCCGATAAACAGCACCAGAATGCCTTTGCATGGGACCGTTCACGTATTCAGGTACCGCTTATCATCCACTGGCCGGGCACACCAGCCCAACAGGTATCAAAACTGACCAGCCACCAGGATATCATGGCGACCCTGATGACCCGGTTGCTGGATGTGAAAACACCGGTAAATGAGTACTCCCAGGGGGAAGATTTGTTTGCTGCCACACGCCGGAATGACTGGGTAATTAGTGCAGATAACAATACGCTGGCTATCACAACACCGAAGATGACGCTGGTTCTTGATAACAACGGTAATTACCGGGCCTGGGACCGTTCTGGTGATGTTATTACTGATAAAGCGCCGCAATTACGCCTGTTGTTACGTGCGCTAACAGATGAAAAACGCTTCATTGCTAACTGATTGATTAATTAACCCCCACTCAGTTAGCAACCCTCTTGCAATGCAGCGGAAAACGGGTAGTATTAGCGCCCATCGGCACGTAGCGCAGCCTGGTAGCGCACCGTCATGGGGTGTCGGGGGTCGGAGGTTCAAATCCTCTCGTGCCGACCAAATTCCCCAAAAAAAGCCAGCCTTAACAGGCTGGCTTTTTTACGTCTGAATGGTATGAATCGCTTTATTTCACAGTAACCTTTAGCGCTCAACCGCAGTATTGACTGAGCTGCAGGCCAGGTTTACCCCCAACGTACGGGGTCAGTACCACCGAAATCCCCCCAGCCGCGGACAGTGAGCCATCATAAGCTTATTGACTGAAATACCCGCAAATATTGACCAGAACAAAGTCTCCTGGCTATTCTCATTTTTTAGCACAAATGGTCATTAAGCGCTGTTCTGGCACGAAAAGTGTGAACTCTTGTTCTCAATTCGTGGAAAATGGAACCTGACGTGTTGATCCACACGGCGCATCACTTATTTCTTATTTCAGGTAACTCAACATAATGAATGCTAAAAATTCCCCACGTCTTTCTTCTTGTGGACTGTTATTGAGCCTTTTACTCACCGGATGCGCAACATCAGAAGGACTTACCACACACAACAGCGTACTGTCGCCTGACTCACTTCAGGCACAAAAAAGCCTCGCTGGTGTGCATTTCAGCCCGGCAGCATGGCCACAGCAGGCCTGGTGGAAAAACTTTAATGACCCACAGTTAAACCAGCTAATTGACCAGGCACTTGCCAGCAGCCCTGACCTGCAAATTGTCAACGCTCAGGCAGCTAAAGCAAATGCTGCTGTTGTTGCTGCAGAAGCCGCCCGGATGCCAACCCTTGATGCTGATGGTAGCGTCACCCGTTCACGCCTTGCCAAAGTAGATGACCCGCTGCTGGAAGGCCACCGCTATGCCACACTGCGCTCTGCTTACCTCAGCGCCAGCTATACGCTCGATTTGTGGGGCGGACAGAAGGCTGCATGGGAATCAGCACTGGGTGCAGCCCGGGCCAGTGAAGTGGATAAACAAGGTGCCCGGTTGACTCTGGCCGCGAATGTCACACGCGCCTATATCAACCTGAACCTGAATAAAGAGCTGGAGAAACTTGCAGAAGATAACGTTAAACGTACTGAGTCTATCAGCCACTTGCAGCAGAAATACTTTGCGAATGGTCTGTCTACCCGTTACCAGTACAACCAGGCTCGTGCCACGGCGAAAAGTGCTGAGCAGGCATTAACGGCCGCCAAACAAGCCACTGTTGATGCGGGTATCAAGCTCTCTATTTTGCTTGGCAAAGGTCCGGATGCATGGCGCAGCCTCAAGCAGGTTCAGTTAAGTGTGCCGCAAAATATGACGCTGCCTTCCGATATCCCGGCTGAATTAGTTGGCCGCAGGCCAGATGTTGTAGCTGCGCGCTGGCGGGTTGAATCCGCAGAGAAAAATATCGCTGCTGTGAAAACTGAGTTTTACCCCAACATTAACCTGGTGGCGGAAGCCGGTAGCCGTAACCTGCTAGGTGATGCGTTCTTCGGGGCTCCGAGCCAGTTCTTCAACATTGGGCCAACATTGTCTTTGCCAATCTTCGATGGCGGCAAGCGTCGTGCAGACCTTGCCACCAGCAACGCAGACTGGGATCTGGCTGTCGCTCACTATAACAGCACTGTTATCAGCGCACTGGGTAATATCAGCGACAGCATTGTGTCGATGAAATCCCTGAGTGAGCAAAATGACCAGGCACAACAAGCGAATCAGCTGGTGCATAGCGCGTGGGATGATGTTTCCAAAGAGTACAGTGCAGGGCTCAGGCCGTTCCTTGATGTGTTATCACTGCAAAGCCAGTTGATTGAATCTGACCAGCAAGTTGCTGAATTAAAAGCACAGCAACTGAGCCAGGCCGTGTTATTGATTGAACAACTGGGTGGTGGGTTTAAAGCCTGATTTGCTGAACGATATCTAAATAAAACGCCGCTAGTGGCAAAACCTGGTGGCGTTTTTTATTTTCCAAATAAGAAAAATCAGGCAGGAATTTGTTGGGTGATACAGTGAATATTACCACCGCCCAATAAAATCTCCCGAGCAGGTACGCCCGTTACCCGGTACCCAGGATACATTTCGTGGAGCAATGCTTGTGCCTGAGCATCTGTTCTGGCATCCAGCAACGGGAAAATAATCTGCTGGTTGCTTATCAGGTAGTTCACATAAGAACCGGCAAGGCGATTTCCCTGCTGGCGCTCAATGGCGCTTCCTGCATGAACACTTGCTGTTTCTTCTTCACTGGCAAATAACGGGCCGGGAGCTGGCAGTTTCCAGACTTTCAATTTACGCCCGCGGGCATCTGTTGCCTGCTCAAGCACGGCCAGCGCCGCCTGAGAACGGGCATATTGCGGGTCCTGTTCATCGTCAGTCCAGTGTAACGCCACTTCACCAGGGCGCACAAAACAACACATGTTATCGATATGCCCGTCGGTTTCATCATTAAACACGCCATCTGGTAGCCAAATGAAGTGCTCAACACCGAGGTAATCTTGTAACTGTTGTTCAATTTCAACTTGTGATAAGTGAGGGTTGCGGTTTGGGTTGAGCAAGCACTCTGCGGTAGTCAGCAATGTGCCTTCACCATCAACATGGATGGAACCACCTTCCAATACCAACGAAGTCTGGTAACCCGCAAAACCATGATATTGCAGCACCTGGCGGGCCACAGCCTGGTCTTTATCCCAGGGAGCATACAGGCCACCCAGATCACCGCCCCAGGCATTGAAAGTCCAGTCCACACCACGCCGTTCACCGGCGCGGTTGACTACAATAGTCGGCCCGGTGTCGCGCATCCAGGCATCATCACTTTCCATGATTACCAGCGTAACATTATCGGGCATGGTTGCCTGGGCATTACCCAGTTCACTGGCAGGCACAGCCATAAACACGGGTGTAGTTTGTGCAATGGCATTAGCAACGGCCGCAAAAGCCTGCTGCGCTGGCTTACCTTCATGGCGCCAGTTGTCTGTGCGGTAAGGCCAAATCATCCACACAGCCTGTTGCGGTGCCCACTCTGCAGGCATCATAAAACCATCCAGGCGTGGTGTTGTCATTTCAGACATGGCTTATCTCCGGGTTGAGCCATCAGAGGTGGCAATCGCACCGTACATTTCCGGGCGGCGGTCACGGAACAGGCCCCAGGAAGCACGTTGTGCGGCAATGGCGTCCAGGTCAAAAGTGTGCACCAGTACCGTTTCATCAGTTTTATTTGCTTGTTTAACCAATTCACCGGTTTGGTCAGCAATAAAGGAAGAACCGTAAAATGTCATTTCCAGGTCTTCAATATATTTACTGGCTTCAGTACCAATACGGTTGGATGCAATAACCGGTACCAGGTTTGCCGCTGCATGGCCTTGCTGAACACGAGTCCAGTGTGGCTGGCTGTCGATTTCAGGGTAAGCCGGTTCAGAGCCAATAGCCGTTGGGTAGAAGATAACCTCAGCCCCCTGCAATGCAAGGCTGCGAGCCGTTTCCGGGAACCACTGGTCCCAGCAAATCCCCACACCTACTTTGGCATAGCGGGTATTCCACACTTTAAAACCGGTATCGCCAGGAATGAAAAACTGTTTTTCCTGGTAAGCCGGGCCATTAGGGATATGGGTTTTGCGATAGATATCCATCACTGTGCCATCTGCATCAATCATGACCAGCGAGTTGTAATAGGCGTTATTCGCTTTTTCAAAGAAGCTCAGTGGCAACACCACTTCCAGTTCTTTTGCCAATGCAGAAAAGTGGTGGATTAACGGGCTGCTCGCAACATCCTGGGCCAGCGCGTAATGCTCCGGGCTTTGATCAATGCAAAAGTAAGGTGCAGCGAAGAGTTCCTGAATCAGGATAATTTGTGATCCCTGGGCATGGGCTTCACGCACCAGTCGCTCAGCATTGGCAATGTTTTTGTCCAGTTCCCAGCTACAGGCCATTTGAGTGGCAGCGACAGTTACATTTCTCATTAAAAAATCTCCTGATGTTAGAGAATGGTGCTTACCAGGCTGCTTTTGCCCCACAGCCTGCATCCGACACAACGTTTTCGCGCCAGACGATAAAAATTCTGTTCAATAGTAGCAGACTCACTCCCCGGGCAGGCCGAAAATATCGCCACTCAGCCCTGCGGTTATGTACATCTTTCAAGGCGCAAAACCGGCGGTATTTAGTGCTGGCTGCAAGGGGTGAGACACTATACGGATCCCCGCCCCCAGACTCAATCTGTCCCGTGGTAAATTCTGATGTTTTGCCCTTTCATCATGAAACGTCACAGCATGCACACTCAAGAGACGCTAAACAATAACCACTATATTAATACGGATATATTGTTTATTTGTTACACATAAAATCACTCGCGTTATCAACAACCAACCGAATGATATTTTTCGATAAGCACAGATAACTAACATATCAGCATGATTTTATAAATTTTTTCCATTTGAATAAACTTTATCGAAATAATACCTTAGAATTAATAATTGATTTTGAATTATTCAAAATCGATTAAATTGAATGAATGTTATTCAAATGCTAAAAACCAAAGACCATCGATAGTCAAGGAGCGTAAATGAAAGCAGCCGTTGTGAACAGTCATCACCATGTTGATGTCGTCGATAAAAAACTTCGCCCACTGGAGCATGGCGAAGCGTTACTGTCGATGGAATGTTGTGGGGTTTGCCACACCGACTTGCATGTAAAGAATGGTGACTTCGGCGATAAAACCGGGGTTATTCTTGGCCATGAAGGGATTGGGGTAGTCAAGCAGGTTGGGCCTGGTGTCAGTTCACTGAAAGTGGGCGACCGTGCAAGTGTTGCCTGGTTTTTTGAAGGTTGTGGCCACTGTGAATATTGTACCAGTGGTAACGAGACGCTGTGCCGCGATGTGAAGAATGCAGGCTATAGCGTTGATGGCGGCATGGCGGAAGAGTGCATTGTGGTGGCGGACTACGCGGTAAAAGTACCTGATGGTTTGGATTCTGCCGCAGCAAGCAGTGTGACCTGCGCTGGTGTCACCACTTACAAAGCCGTGAAAGTGTCGGATATCAAGCCTGGGCAGTGGATTGCCATTTATGGTTTGGGTGGCCTGGGTAACCTTGCACTGCAATATGCCAAAAATGTCTTCAATGCCAAAGTGATTGCAGTAGATGTGAACGATAACCAACTGGATTTTGCTAAAGAAATGGGCGCAGACCTGGTTATTAACTCCCGTACAGAAGATGCAGCTAAATTCATTCAGGAAAAAACGGGGGGAGCCCATGCGGCTGTTGTTACCGCTGTCGCTAAAGCTGCTTTTAACTCTGCTGTTGATGCCGTCCGTGCCGGTGCTCGCGTGGTTGCCGTTGGCTTGCCGCCAGAATCGATGAGCCTGGATATTCCTCGCCTGGTGCTGGATGGCATTCAGGTTGTCGGCTCACTGGTCGGTACGCGTAAAGACCTTGCTGAGGCGTTCCAGTTTGCCGCTGAAGGTAAAGTGGTTCCCAAAGTAACTCGCCGCCCCATTGAAGATATCAACACCATTTTTGAAGAGATGGAACAGGGTAAAATTCAGGGCCGTATGGTGATTGATTTCGGGCAGAAATAACCCCGATATAAATAAAGGCGCTGCGGCGCCTTTCTGATTGATGAAAAAGAAGGAAAAACGTGGTTTTTCCTTCTTTTTAGTTAGCAGACGAAAATCAGTTCATTGATTTTCCTGGTTTTTTTATTGGTTTATACCCTCTCGTCCTGTGTGGATATGAGGTTTGTCATCTGACTCAAAGGCGCTGCGGCACCTTTGTTATGCATACCTTTGGAAAGGGATGATTAGTTAAGTATAAGTAACATACAATTAAGTAAGAATTAAACATTTAGTTATTTAAAATCATATAGTTAAATATACCTCTTTGGGGGTAAAATTTTGGTAAAGTTCCCCCTGTTATACACCGATAACCTCTTTACGCTTGTAAAAAAAGAGGTTGCCACGTATGTCATGGATTTACCGAATCTCGATAAGAAATAAGCTATTACTTGTATTATCGCCTCTGTTTTTTGCATTGTTGTGTGTAGCCGGAAATGGGTTTATGTCCCATTATTCTGTTGAAAAACAGATGAAAACTGTCGCTCAACTCACCCACATTGCCGGAACTCTGGGTGACACAATCCATGAAATCCAAAAAGAACGTGGTCTGAGTGCCGGCTACCTTGGCAGTAAAGGACAGCAATTTCGTGCTGATTTAACCACACAGCGGCAACTCACGGACCAGGCGTTAAAGAGTGCCGAAAACAGCCTGGCACAACTTGCTGGAACTGAGAATTTAGGCAAACTGACAGATCTTGTTAACCAGTTTTCACAACAACAGCAGACAATAAATACGCTGCGTAGTGGTGTCAGTAACTTATCCATCGCAACACCACAGGCGCTGGCCAGCTATACCAGTATGGTGAATATCCTGTTGGATATTGTCGGCAATATCAGCCACCTGCCCCAACCGGGTGTGATCCTTAACGACCTGATGACCTATTACGCGCTATTAAATATCAAAGAACAGGCAGGTATTGAGCGCGCACTCCTCGCTAATACCTTTTCGGCAGGCAAATTTATGCCAGGCATGTTCCAACGTTTCAGTGAGGTTGTTGGAAAACAAACGGCCTGGATAACTGCCTTCCAAACTTTTGCCACTTCCGATGACCTAAAACTTTGGCAACAAAACGAAAACCTTCCCGCTACCCAAAAAGCACTGGCGATGCGCCAGCAGGCGTTTACTCACGCGGCAGACAACCAGTTTGGTATCCGGGGGCCAGATTGGTTCGCAGCCCAGACTGAACGCATTAATTTGTTAAAAGAACTGGAAAATACCCTTGCCAGCCAGTTATCTGGCGATGCACAGCGTATTGCCCAAATCGCCCGTGTTGACTGGATGGGTTACCTGGCTGCGACAGTACTCGCTCTGCTGGTTTCGCTGGGGCTTGCGCTGCTGATTACCCGCAGTATTGACCAGCAACTCAAGACTATGCTGCACAAAATTGACACCATGGGTAACGACCTCACCCAACGCTTACCAGTCCCGGGTACCGATGAACTTTCACGTATCAGCAGGGCCTGGAACGTGATGACTGACAACCTCCAGTCCACTGTTATGAAGATAAAGCAAAGTGCTGATGTGCTGTTACATACCAGTGATGATATTGCCAGGGGCAACCAGGATTTGGCACAACGGACGGATGAGCAGGCGGCTTCTCTGGTAGAAACCGCTGCCAGCATGGAGCAGATATCCACCACCGTTAATCAAACAGCGGAAAGTGCCCGCCAGGCACAATTGCTGACAACGGAAATGGAAAATGAGGTTCAGGAGGCAGACAGTATTGCGATTGAAGCCAGCCGAAGTATTGAAGCCGTGCGTGAATCCAGCGAGCAAATCTCCCATATCATCAGCTCTATTGATGAAATATCTTTCCAGACCAATTTACTGGCATTAAACGCAGCGGTTGAAGCGGCACGGGCGGGTGAACTGGGTAAAGGCTTCGCAGTTGTTGCTGCCGAAGTTCGCAGTTTATCACAGCGTTGTGCGCGGGAAGCCGCATCCATACGCGACCTGGTAACAGTAACTATGGGGAAAATTAACGAAGGCGTGGAAAAGGTTAACGCCTCTGGTGAGACCCTGCACCTTGCTGCCGCCAATACCAGCAAGATGAGGCAATATGTGGCGGATATTGCCCATGCCGCCAGCGAACAGTCACTGGGCATTAAGCAAATTGATTTAGCCTTACACCAGCTTGAACAGGTGACTCAGAAAAATGCTGTGCGGGTTTCTGAGGCAGCCTCAGCCAGCCAGACTCTGAACCAACAATCAGAAGCAATGACGTCACTGGTTAACCGTTTTACCCTAAATTAACCAGTAGAGGATGGCAGCAACCGGCTGCCATCCTCGTTAAAAAAACGTAAAAACTAGTAAGTTTTCCGCATTCACTGTAGTATGGCAGCCTTTCTCTGGCAGGCTTTGCCTGCTATCGCAGCCATTTCTGGCCCCCCGTAAAAACAACGAAACCTGCACAACAATGAAAACATTACCTGATAACCCGACAACGGCTGTGTCAGTTGTCGATGTCTTACGCTCACCAAAGCGTTTGTTTCGCGAATCCCTTGCTGGCGTGTTGACTGCGCTGGCGCTGATCCCCGAAGTTATCTCTTTTTCGGTGATTTCCGGCGTGGACCCAAAAGTTAGCCTGGTCGCCTCTATTGTACTGTGCCTGTCAATGTCAGTGCTGGGCGGCCGCCCGGCAATGGTCACAGCTGCGGCAGGTTCTGTCGCGCTAGTGATTGGGCCAATGGTACGTGACCACGGCGTGGGCTATATCATGCCTGCCGTGATTCTCGCCGGTGTTATCCAGATAGTGTTCGGTGCCCTGGGGCTTGCCCGAATGATGCGCTACATTCCCCGTTCAGTGATGACAGGTTTTGTTAATGCATTAGGGATATTGATTTTCTTTGCTCAGGTTCCTCATGTGATAGGGCAAAGTACCCTGGTCTGGGCGCTATTTGCTGTAACGCTTGCCATTGTTATATTTTTGCCCAAATTCTTCAGTGCTATTCCCGCTCCATTAGTCGCCGTGGTACTGGTTACTGCCATCTCTATGTATATGGGCCTGGCTCTGCCCGTTGTGGGCGATGAAGGCCCGATGCATGCTGGCCTGCCATCCATTAATAGCCTGATGGTTCCCCTGAACCTGGAAACACTGAAAATTATTTGGCCCTGCGCACTCAGTGTGGCTTTTGTTGGCCTGATGGAGTCACTGCTCACCACCCGCCTGGTGGATGACCTGACAGATACGCCTTCCAGTAAACGCCGGGAGAGTTGGGGCCTGGGTGTCGCCAATATTTTGGCTGCGTTTTATGGCGGGATAGCAGGTTGCGCCATGATAGGCCAGACCATTGTTAACGTTGAATTGGGCAAAGCCCGTACTCGTGTATCTACCGTTGCAGCCGGGTTGTTTTTGCTGCTGATGGTTACCGGGTTGAGTGAGATAATGGCGAAAATACCCATGGTCGTGCTGGCAGGTATTATGATGATTGTGGCGTACAAGACCGTGGACTGGCACAGCCTGCAGCCTAAAACGTTACGCCGTATGCCTCTGCCTGAAACGCTGGTGATGGTTGTTACAGTTATTACCACCGTCTGGACAGGTAACCTGGCACTTGGTGTTGTTGGCGGCGTTATCTTCGCCACCTTGCTGTTTGCCCGCCGTGTAGCCCATGTGATTCACGCCGAACGCCTGCTGGATGAAGCGAGCCAGACTGTGCGTTACCAGGTGCGTGGCCCACTGTTCTTTGCCAGCAGTAACGACCTGTTTGAGCACTTCAACTACGCGGATGACCCGCAAAATGTGGTAATTGATTTAACCCATGCACAAATCTGGGATGCATCGACAGTTGCTGCTCTGGATGCCATCGAACACCGTTACCAAAAACATGGCTGCCAGGTTGTATTTGAGGGGTTGGATATGCGCAGTAGTGAGTTCCATGCGCGCTTATCAGGAAAGATTTAAGTGATAATAACCGGGCAGGATCCCTGCCCGGTTCTGGTGTTACAACAAGAAAATAGTTGCCAGGCCAAGGAAAATAAAAAAACCACCGGTATCGGTGATAGCAGTGATCATTACACTGGATCCAACCGCCGGATCACGCCCGAGGCGATACATCGTTAGTGGGATCAATACCCCCATGATTGCTGCTACCAGCAAATTAAGGACCATAGCCAACGTCATCACACCACCCAGTTGCGGGTCGTGATACAAAAGCCAGGTAACAATCCCCATCAACCCGCCCCAAATCAGGCCATTGATCAGCGCCACTCCCATTTCACGCAATAGCAAGAACATGAAGTTTGCTGGCTGAACCTGCTGTAATGCCAGCGCCCTGACAATCATCGTGATTGTCTGGTTGCCAGTATTTCCCCCAATACCCGCCACAATTGGCATCAATGCCGCAAGGGCAACAAGCTGTGCAATGGTGTGTTCAAAACCATCAATAACCCGGGACGCGATAAACGCGGTACACAGGTTTATGGCAAGCCAGGCCCAGCGGTTTTTTACCGCTTTGCCAACCGGTGCAAAAACATCTTCTCCACTGCTTAACCCCCCCATGCGCCGCAAATCTGAATCTGTTTCTTCGTAAACCACATCAACGATTTCATCAATGGTCAGGCGCCCCATCAGTTTTCCCTGAGCATCTACTACGGCTGCGCTGATGAGGTTATCACGTTCAAAGGTGCGAGCTGCCGCCTCGTCATTGTCCAGTGGTGAGAAGGTTGTCGGGTCTCGCACCATTACATCGCTGACCAGCGCTTTGGGTGAGTGCAGCAAAATACTGGTGACGCCCAGCTCGCCGGTAAGCATTCGATCCCGCCCGACCACAAACAGTTTGTCGGTGTTTTCCGGCATTTTTCCCCGGCGGCGTAAATAGCGCTGTACCGTTTCCAGCGTGATATCGGAACGAATGGTGATCACTTCAAACTCCATGATCGCCCCTACGCTGTGTTTATCGTACCCCATTACCTGGCGGACACGTTCCCGTTCTTGTGCAGGTAATGACGCCAGCAAACGGCCAGTAAGATCACGAGGAAGGTGTTGTACCAGGTAGATCTGTTCGTCGATATCCAGGGTACTGAGTGCAGTCATTAACGCTCTGTCACTCATTTCATCAATAAGATCGTCCCAAACACTGGCTGAGGCTTCAACCAGCACTTTCCCGCGTTTTTGAACCGAAACCAGATGCCATAAGGCATGGCGCTCTTCCGCGGGTAAACCTTCCAGGGTGTCCGCCAGATCCGGGGCAGGCAGGCGAGCCACCAGTTGGTTCATTTCACTGATATCATCGTTTAACCGTCCCAGAGTATGCGGTTCACTCTGAGGGGATTTGCCTAATATGGCAGGCACCACCATTTTATTGGTAGTGAGGATGGAGAAGATGCGCGCACGGTCTTCAGCGCGATGCCTGGCGCTTTGATTGACAAGTAATGACATGAATAAAACCTTCCCTGCAGACAATAATAACCACATGCACTCCGGGCAGGCGGCTAAGGCAAAAACGTTGCGGGTTAACGTTTCACCGTTATGCTCCGCTGCAACAGGATACAGTGTAACAGGCCGCCCCACTACCCCTTATAAACCCTTAACCTTTTCAGTAAAAAAAACCAGCAGATTGGCTGGTTTTTCTTAAAAATTTAATTTGCGGTGCGAGCGACTGCATCCCGTGATGCCTGTTCACGTTCTGTGCCAGTTAACTCCCGGAGCTGCCCCTGGCGCATTTCAAGCAAGCGATCAGCGTGAATAAAATAGTGGTCATCGTGGCTGATGGCAAAAATGGTCTTCCCTTCCTGCTGTATTAGAGGCAGCAATACCTGGTAAAACTCACGGCGAAAATGTGGGTCCTGGTCTGCGGCCCATTCATCCAGCAGGATGATATCGCGCTGTTCAGCCAGTGCCAGCAATAAAGCGACTCGCTTTTTTTGCCCTTTGGAGAGGTTCAGGTTATTGATTTTACCCTGGTCTACCAACAGTTTTTCCGCCATTTTCAGGCGTTGTAACCAGGTATCAACCAACGCAGGATCAGCGGTTTCTCCCCCTGGCCCCAGAAGGGTGTCAAATAACCAGACATCAGTAAACACCGCTGAAAAATGTTGCCTGAATGCATCCATATTACGGGTATCAACCGGTTGGCCATCCAGCAAAATGGCACCAGAAACCGGTTGGTAAAGCCCGGTTAACAGCATCGCCAACGTGGATTTTCCGCTTCCATTCCCCCCAATCAAGAAAACTTTTTCGCCACGATTCAGTGTGAGATTGATTGGCCCGACATGGAATTGGTTATCTGGATAGTTGAACACCACATCCCTTAACTCCAGCGTTTGCCAGGGTTTGTTGATACCGGGGCGCGGGAAGTCTGGCTGGTAATCAGCAAGAGCGAACTGTTTCAGTTTATTGAAAGCAACCTGAGCACTCAGCAGAGTCGGCAATGCGCCTACGGCAGAAAGTAACGGCGTGCGCAAAAAGAGCAGTGTTAATGAGTAAGTGGCCGCGACATTCGTATTTGCCCAGCCGAGGCTGTTCGCCATCCAAAAAACCAGGCCGATAGCGCCCAGCATCATGATATTTGACCAGTTAACCGCACTGAGGTGATAGGTATCGGCACAAATAATATTTTTCCGGTAATGAATGGCGTCCGGGAGATAAATTTGTTGGTAAATATGCTCAGCCCGTTCCCGGTTGAGCGCCAGTTCTTTACGCCCTTCCAGAACTGTCTGGTAATCCTGGTAAAGCCGGTCTTCCGTTTCACGCAACACAGACATATGGCGGTAAACCCGCGCTACCAGAACAAAACCACCTAAAATCGTCACCACCAGCCAAATAGCGGTAATCAGCAACATTTTTGGGGATAGCCATGCCAGCCATGCAGCAGAACCCAGGGTTAAAATAATCCCCTGAACCAGTTCGGGCAGGCGGACAAATGCAATAGTAATATTACGCACATCGCTGGTCAGCCCGGCCAGAAGCGCGGCACTTCCCATACTTTCAATGCGTGCTATCGGTGTGTCCAGCAGCCGCTTAATAAACTCACCACGCAGGCGGAAAACGAAATGATGGCCCAGTGTGGTTAACGCCAGTTGCGACCCCAGAGTTACTGCCATCAACAACACCAGTAACCCCAGGAATTCCGGCAACACACTCAAAGAGCGGTCGGCAACTTCTATCAGGCGCTGATTGATAAATGCAATTAAACCGATTCCCAACGCAGCACTGGCAAAGCTGAGTGCCATAACACCAATAAATGGCCAGCGATATTGACGCCAGACAACACGTAATAATTCCATAACCCCTCAGGTATAACCCAATAACCAGCGGGCAGTTTAAACACATCCCCTTTCAGGGCAAGAATAATTCTTATTTTAATTCGCTTTAGCAAGTTTTACGGAAGGTAAGGTTATAGCGGATTGCGCCGGTATCAGGGTGAAAGCCTTCTTTTAGCGCCAGAACACCATGGTAAAACAGCCGAGATGGCCCACCCCAGACGACGACATCGCCATGCTCCAGTAGCACGCGCTGAACTGCAGATTGCCGTGTTGCCCCGCCGAACTGAAATACGGCCGGTAACCCAAGAGACACCGAAACTATAGGGGCTGCTCTGTCCTGTTCATCTTTATCCTGATGAAGTGAAAGCCGTGCACCCGGAACATAGCGGTTAATCAGGCAGGCGTCCGGGTGAAAATCCGAATAACCCGCTTCTTGTGCAGCTAGCCGAGCCAGTAAAAGCAAGTTACCCGGCATATCCGGCCAGGGCTTGCCAGATAGCGGATCCTGCGAAGTATAGCGGTAACCATGCCCATCACTGTGCCAGCCTTTTTTCCCACAGTTCGTCATAGCAACAGACATTGTCTGGCCACCAGGGGTTACCAGATGGCGGAAAGGTGCTTGTGATGCCACTGATGTAATCGTTTCTAATAACGCCAGAGCCTCGCGGCGAGCAAAACGATGCAGCACTACTGCGCCAGGTGTAAGGTCAAAATGCCAGGGGGGTTCATCGGCGAACAGGCTCATCAACAGATTCCTCTTCTAATTGTGTATTCTGCTTGTGGCTACGTTCCTGCGCCAACAGGGCAGCCTTACGAGCAACGCCCCAGCGGTAGCCAGCCAGCAGGCCATCATGGCGTACAACACGGTGACAAGGAATAATCAGTGCCAGTTTATTCGCCGCACAGGCACTGGCAACCGCTCTGACAGCAGCAGGACGCCCAATTTCTGCCGCCACTTGCTGGTAAGTGCGGGTTTCACCATAGGGAATACGCAGTAATTGCTGCCAGACTTGTTGCTGAAATACGGTGCCACGAATATCCAGCGGTAACTGCGCCAGAAACGCATCGCCCTTTGTTTGTAATTCGGCGAGCCGCTCCAGTGCCTGGTAAAGTAGTGGGTCTTGGGCCAGGTCTGCTGGCAGGCACTGCGTTGCCGGAAACAGCCCATGTAGCTCAATCGCTAATTCAGTATCTCGCTCCCCCAATAATACCGCGCAAATACCCAGTTCACTTCGGGCAACCAGGCAACGCCCCAGCGGCGTTTCCCCCACAGCCCAATATAAGCTCTGGCGCGCACTTTTCTGGCGAAACTGCTTCCCGGTCATCCCCAATGCCTCCGGTGCTTGCCGGTAATAAGGTGAGAACGAGTTAAACCCGGCATCCAGCACTGCCTGTGTGACTGTTTTTCCTGCTACCAAGCCTTCCCGCAAGCGTTGTGCGCGCAGCGCACGTTGCCATGCGGCGGGGGTCAACCCGGTAACGGCCTTAAACTGGCGGTGAAAATGATATGGGCTGAGTGAGACGGCCTGGGCAACAGCCGCCAGAGGAAGGGGTTTGTCACTTTCAGACATTTTCCGGCAGGCAAGCCTGATACGCTCAACCACCGGTGTTGCATCATGCTTTGTTGGCTGGCAGCGCTTGCATGGCCGAAAGCCTTGCTCCTGCGCAGCACCCGCATCAGGGAAGAAACGCACATTTTCCCGTAACGGGTGCCTTGCCGGGCAGGAAGGGCGGCAAAAAATGCCAGTCGTAATGACAGCAAAAACAAATTTCCCGTCCTGCCGGGTATCCCGAGCCTGTACTGCTTGCCAGCGTTGTTCATCACTAAGTTGCATAATCACGCCTCCTGTATTCAGTACAGTTTGCCGCAAGGGCTACAGGATACCTGCTGTTTCTTGCTGTTTAATTTTTCTCACTCAACAAGAACGTTTTGAACTGCGGTGACATCCAGGTTTTAAAGCCATTACCCTCTTTATAAATAAGGTAGACGGCCAGACCTTCTTTCTCTGCTACGGCTTGCGCTTTTTCAGTACCGAGCACCATCAAACCAGTATCCCAGCCATCAGCCTCCAGTGCCGTTGGGGAAATCACAGTCGCAGAAACCAGTTTGTGCTGAATGGGCCGCCCGGTTGCCGGGTCTATCACATGAGAAATGCGTTTGCCGTCCAGCTCGTAATAGTTACGGTAACTGCCAGACGTGCTGATGCCATGCCCGTTCAAATCAACCACTGCCTGAACAGCGTTTTCCTGGTCTGTGGGTTTTTGAATAGCAACACGCCAGGGTTTACCTTCCGCATTTGTGCCCCGCGTCATTACGGCGCCACCAACCGACACCAGGTAGCGCCCGATCCCTTCCTGCTCCATCAAGCGCGCCAGGTGATCAGCGGCATACCCTTCCCCTACAGTTGAAAGATCAACATATAGATCAGGGATGTCTTTCTGGATCCACTGTTTATCTGCACGGTTAATCACCGTCAGGTGTTGCAGGCCAGTTTTTGCTTTCGCCGCGTCGATTTCTGCTTGAGTTGGCCATTTCACTGGCTGTTTATCTGGCCCAAAACCCCACAGATTTACCAACGGGCCAACCGTAATATCCATCGCGCCATCTGTTTTTGCGCCAATACGCAGAGCGCCAGTGATAATATCTGCCATCGCTTCACTCACCGGCCAGGGTTGTGTACTGGTGGATTGGTTGAATTTCGATAACGCTGAATCTGGCTTCCAGGTTGAAAGCATCTGGTCATCGCCATCCAGTTGAGACTGAATCCGTTTGCGTAATTCAGCCCCCCGGTCAGGGTCTACGCCCGCAAGACTCACACGCCAGTAGGTGCCCATGGTTTTGCCTTCCAGCACCAAAGCCTGTGAAGAATCAATCCGGCTGCTTTCATCGCAGCCACTCATTAACAGTGCAGCAGCAAGCAAACCGCAACTCAAAATCGTCCGCATTTGATTATCTCCTTTTAAACCCGCGCAAGATTACAACAAAACAGACTTCTGCGGGTTAAACATCAGGGCAATACCGTGCAAAAAGCATCAGCAGTTAAATGCAAAAAGGTAAACAGACATTGAGATAACTGGCGTGGCCGCTAATTAAGGGGGCAATAAAGCAGATGATAATTTTACTTATGGTGTAAAAAATAGTGTGAAAAAAGGGTGTAAAAAAGGAGCCATCAGGCTCCTTTTATCAGTCAGCATAACACGAGATTAGAACTGGTAAACTGCGCCCAAGCCTACGATGTTATCAGTGCTGGTGCCAGATGCGCGGGTGAAGTCATTGTCATCCAGCAGGTTGATTTTGTAATCAACATAGGTAGAGAAGTTTTTGTTGAAGAAGTAGGTAGTACCTACATCAATGTATTTCAGCAGGTCCTGGTCACCGTAGTCGGTAGTACCATTGGTGATGTCTTTACCACGAGACTGCAGGTAAGCAATGGATGGACGCAGGCCGAAGTCGAACTGGTACTGAGCAACCACTTCGAAGTTCTGTGCTTTGTTAGCAAAGCCATACGCATCAGAGCTTGAGCTACCACCGAAACGGGTTGCGTTATAAGTCTGGGTATACTGTGCTGCCAGGTAGATGTTGTTAGCATCATATTTCAGGCCGCCAGTGTAAGCTTCTGCGCGGTCACCGTTACCGTAGATACCAGACATATCGTTCTGGTCTGCAGTACGTTTAGAGGTTGCCATCGCGCCACCCAGGCTGAAACCAGCACCGAGATCATAAGTCGCAGACATTGCGAAACCGTCACCATTCTGTTTCAGAACAGAACGACCGGTGCTGTCTTCACCACTTACGCTACCGTTTTTACCCTGGTACTGCAGGGCAAAATCCAGGCCGTCAACCAGGCCGAAGAAGTCATTGTTACGGTAAGTCAGCAGGCCGTTAGCACGCTGCATCATGAAGTTATCAGAACCGTAGGTATCACCACCGAATTCTGGCAGAACGTCGGTCCAGGATGCGATATCGTAGATAGCGCCATAGTTACGACCATAATCCAGAGAGCCCGCATCACCCACTTTCAAACCAGCGAATGCTACACGAGTCCATGCATTATTTTCAGACTCAGTAGTGTTACCCTGCACCTGATATTCCCACTGGCCGTAACCGGTCAGTTGGTCATTAATTTGGGTTTCACCTTTGAAGCCCAGACGGATATAGGTCTGGTCGCCATCATTGCTGCTGTCTTTGGAGAAGTAATGCAGGCCGTCAACTTTACCGTACAGATCTAATTTGTTGCCATCTTTATTATAGATTTCAGCCGCGTGAGCTGCGCCTGCTGCCAGCATAGCCGGGACTAGCAGAGCCAGTACTTTAGCTTTCATGTTATTACCCTCTGTTATTTGCCTTTATTTATTATTGCCACTGCATACTGATTACGGAACCAGTCGGCAGATCCCATTGTCCTAATTCAATACAGATTAATCCAATGGGATTTTGATACTAAAACTTTTGTGGTGTTTCATTATACTTTTCATATGTTACAAATTGTAAATTCAAGGGAACTTTTTTTAGCACTAATTGATAAAAATATCAGCACGAAAAATCAAAAAACACGCCAAATGAAATAAAATCAATAACTTATATTAAAAATATAGTCGCCGCACTGAATGTTAAACACATCATCTGAATTCATTCTAGAATTACAAACGCTATCATCATTAACTTTATTTATTACCGTCATTCAGTTCTGAATGTCTGTTTACCCCAATTTGTAGCCGAATGTCTGACATTCGGCTTTTTTTTTACCTTCGCCCAAGTAATGACATATATTGATGATTAACAATAAAAATTGTAACGACTATTAACTATTTACTCTAATTATTAGACAAATAGAATTTAATAAACTAAACTTTCTTATCCTTTTGTGCTTTTAAATACCAGAACTTACATATTCCTGGCTCCTCACCCGCTCCAACCTCCCTTTTCAGATAATTCCTTACACGCAAAACAATGAAAATAAGGCTTATCCGATGGTTAATTTTATTCCTGAAGGCAAGGTATTGCGCATGGCTGACTACACACATGCCAATGCACGTTGCCGTATTGCGCTATACAATTAGAAGCGATCCCCCATAGCAGCAAACGAAAATACGATACGGGGATAAACCAAAACCGCCGGGTACAGTTTTTCAGACGAGTTTGCGAAGGCTTGTGTGTGTGACAAAATCCCTTGTACCATGGGAAGGCGGGATATGTGATGATACGCGCTTCAGCCTGGTTTCACGCAATTACGGTGGCTGGTCTTCACTAACTTATAATAAAGAAATTCTCAGAGGCTATGAACCCCAACAAGTTTTCCTTAAAACCAGGCAGCATATCGCGCTACTTCATACTGTTGATCGTTGTGTTACTGGTTACGCTGGGCGTAACGCTTCAGAGCGCAGTCAACACATGGTTGAAGGACAAAAGCCTGCAAGTAGTGGATGTAGCTCAGGCTATGCATAAACGCATTGAGACCTGGCGTTATGTCACCTGGCAAATTTATGACAATGTTGCTGCAGCACCTGCCAGTGCCAGTAATGAGATTCAGGAAACTCGCCTGCGCCAGGATGTTTATTACCTGGAAAAGCCTCGTCGTAAAACTGAAGCGTTGATCTTTGGCTCCCATGACAGCAGCACGCTCGCCATGACCCAAAGAATTTCTAATTACCTGGATATCCTCTGGGGTGCAGAATCCGCGCCATGGTCAATGTATTATCTGAACGGCCAGGACAACAGTATGGTTCTGGTCTCCACATTGCCGTTAAAAGACCTCACCACCGGCTTTAAAGAATCCAGTATCAGTAATATGGTTGATCAACGCCGTGCAGAGATGCTTCAGCAGGCCAACGCACTGGATGAACGGGAAAGTTTCTCTGGCTTGCGGCAAATGGAGTGGCAAAACAACACTTACTTCACTGTACGCACCACGTTCAACCAGCCAGGTCACCTGGCAACTGTCGTTGCTTTTGATATGCCGGTTAACGACCTGATTCCCGCGAATATGTCAGTGGATAATTTTCGCCTGGATACTGACCAGCAAGCACACTTAAAAACTACCAAGAACCAGTCTGAAGGCCCTGTAAATATTGGCTTCAACGGCGGGCACATTGAAATCTCGGTACCTGTTGTTACCACGGGAATGAAACTGATTTGGGAAGTTCCCACCGGTACCATGATAATGGAGACGCTGCAAAATGTTCTGCTGGGGGTATTGCTCACCATTGGCTTGATTGCCCTGGCCATTTTCGGCTTTATTACTTTCCGCCAGCACCCTTCGCGCCAGACTGCCGATAATGTACCGCCATCTAACGGAAAAGAACTTCAGGCGCTCAGAGCGCTAAATGAAGAAATTTTGTCTGTCGTGCCGCTGGGCATTCTGGTACAGGACATTGAAAACAACCGTACGGTTATCAGTAATAAAATGGCCGATAACCTGCTGCCTCATCTCAACCTGAAAAATATTATGTCCATGGCAGATCAGCACCAGGGCGTGATTCAGGCAACGGTGAATAATGAGCTGTATGAAATTCGCCAGTACCGCAGCCAGATTGTTTCCCGGGTACAGATTTTTATTATCCGCGACCAGGATAAAGAAATTCTGGTCACGAAGAAATTGCGCCAGGCACAGCGCCTGTATGAGAAAAATCAGCAAGGCCGCAGTGCCTTTATGCAACATATTTGCCATGCGCTCAAAGGGCCAATTGATTCTTTGGCAGAAAAAGCGTCTGGGTTGCAAACACCAGAGCATCTCGCACTGGCAGATGATGCAGACCGCCTGGCTCACCTGGTGGATGAGATGCAGTTACTGAACTTGCTGGAAGATGACAATTGGAAAAGCACATCTTCCTGCTTCTCTCTGCAGTCTTTGCTTGATGATGTTGTGCCAGCAATTCTGCCCGTGATTAAGCGTAAGGGGCTGCAATTACTGGTGAACAACCCCACACTGGCCACAGAAAACCGCCATGGTGACCGGGAATCACTCCATCGAATGCTGCTGATGTTATTGCATTATGCTGCCACAACAACCGAGATTGGTAAGATAACCCTGGATATTATCCAGGATGAAGGCATCGACGACGGGCTGATTTTCCGTATTACGGATACCGGGCGTGGAATTAGCGACGATGAGGTTGATAACCTGCACTTCCCGTTCCTCAACGCTACCACCGAGGACCGTTATGCACAGGCAAATGGCCTGACATTTTTCTTGTGCAATCAGCTGGCTCGCAAGATGGGTGGTAACCTGAGCATTAAATCGAAAGATGAATTGGGCACCCGTTATACCCTACACTTGCGGCTTCCACATGAAGGTAAACAAACCGTTCAGGAGCAGGAAGAACGCCTGCTGGATGATGTAGTTGCCCTGGTAGATATCGCTTCACGCGATATACGTAATATTGTTACGCGGCAATTGGAAAGCTGGGGTGCAAGTTGCATTGCGCCTGATGAGCAATCATCAAGTCAAGCATTTGATATATTTTTAACAGATAATCCGTCTAATCTTACTGCATCGGGCTTGCTTTTAAGCGATGATGAGAACGGTTTACGGAAAATCGGAAATGCCCGTTATCGTGTAAACTTCAATATGAGTAATGCAATGCAGGACGCAATACTTCAGCTTATTGAAGCGCAAATGGCTGATGACATTGAGCAAGAAAGTGGCTCTGGAGTGAGTGATGAAAGTGCTCAACTTCATGCAAGTGGTTATTATGCGCTGTTTGTAGATACCGTGCCGGACGATGTAAAACGTCTGCAAAATGAATCACAGGCAAACGACTTTTTAGCGCTGGCCCAAACGGCACACAGACTTAAAGGCGTATTTGCTATGCTGAATCTGGTACCAGGGAAGCAGTTGTGTGAAACACTGGAGCATCACATTCGTGAAAAAGATGCACCTGCCATAGAAAAATATATCAGTGATATTGATACTTACGTCAATAGCTTACTGTAAAAAGGTAACCTAAAACATGAACAATATGAACGTAATTATTGCCGATGACCATCCGATCGTTTTGTTCGGGATTCGTAAATCTCTGGAGCAAATCGAGTGGGTTAATGTTGTTGGTGAATTCGAAGATTCCACAGCACTTATTAACAATCTTCCTAAACTGGACGCTAATGTCCTGATTACTGACCTTTCAATGCCTGGGGATAAATACGGCGATGGGATTACGCTTATCAAATACATTAAGCGCCACTTCCCGTCAATTTCCATTATTGTTCTGACAATGAACAATAACCCGGCCATCCTGAGTGCAGTTCTGGATCTGGATATTGAAGGTATTGTACTGAAGCAAGGGGCACCAACAGACCTGCCTAAGGCCCTGGCAGCGTTGCAGAAAGGCAAAAAATTCACACCGGAAAGTGTCTCCCGCCTGCTGGAAAAAATCAGCGCGGGTGGTTATGGCGACAAACGTCTGTCACCCAAAGAGAGCGAGGTTTTACGCCTGTTCGCCGAGGGCTTCCTGGTGACTGAGATTGCCAAAAAACTTAACCGCAGTATCAAAACTATCAGTAGCCAGAAGAAATCAGCCATGATGAAACTGGGCGTGGATAATGATATTGCTCTGCTGAATTACTTGTCGTCAGTGACATTAACACCGGCTGACAAAGAGTAAGCTTCTTTCTTTTTTGGTCACCAAAACAGCAGGGTTTTCCCTGCTGTTTTTCGTTGTGTTTTGCCAGCACTCGCATTGTTTTTTCTCTCTTACCGCCTGTAAGCCATAAGCTATCAACACAGAACACTGACAGCGCACAAATCCCCCAGCCACATCAGACAACACAAACAACCCCACACCTGCATCCGGTACAGCGAATGTAACCTGAACCATATTCTGCCAGCACAGCGCCGGTTGCGCGCCGTGTCAGCCACACAGGTTTCTCTCACCACCCGCGCACGGCGCACGCAGGGGGCCCGGCCCCCCTGCACCCCCGTTGGTGGCTGGCAAAATCGCCGCTTCGCGGACATTCGGCTTACCCCGGCAGGCTTATCGGGTACCGCTCCGAGTCGGCTTCCTGCCTCCCGTCGCTCTGCCTGCATCCATGCAGGCAGCCCCGGCCCGCCAGGCACGCCTCAACGATTTCGAGGCCACTAACACCACCGCCTGTAAGCCTTAAGCAAAAATCAAAATACAGACAGAACACGAATCCCACATCCACACCGGACAACACAAGCCCTCCCGCACCTGCAGCGCTGGTTGAGTCGCGTAAGACCGGTGAACCGCAGAAAGGAAGACAAGGTTATTCCGCCAGGACGGCGGAATAAGGCGAACCGAGGCAGGGATGCCGAGTCGAGCTGGCCGCAGGCTGACTGCCCGGAGGTGAACGCAGTGCGCAGCACCGGTTGCCCGCGAAAAACCGGATTGTTAAGGGGCGGGCCCCTTAACACGTTCACAGTCTGTGAAGCCACATTAACCACATCACTTCAGGTGAACGGAACTTTCACCAAACCAGCATCCGGCTCAGTGAACGTAATGCAGCCACAGTAAAATGATCTGCCAGCACAGCGCCAGTTGCGCGCCGTGTCAGCAACACAGGTATCACTCACCACCCGCGCACGGCGCACGCAGGGGGCCCGGCCCCCCTGCACCCCCGTCGGTGGCTGGCAAAATCGCCGCTTCGCGGACATTCGGCTTACCCCGGCAGGCTTATCGGGTACCGCTCCGAGTCGGCTTCCTGCCTCCCGTCGCTCTGCCTGCATCCATGCAGGCAGCCC
>NZ_JAIVKM010000011.1 GCF_020523985.1 Mangrovibacter yixingensis
TGCGTATATTACGCTTTCCCGCTGCAGAGTCAAGCATTTATTTTCACTTAACTTTGCCTGACAGGCCGGTTTGTTTGCCGTTGTGCCGTGTCAGTGGTGGCGCATTATAGGGCCTAATCTCAGGCTGGCAAGCGTTTAATACAAAAAAATTATCGTTCGCCTGGTTTTCAAGCAAAGCGCGCATTTTTACAACTTTTTGCTGGATAGATGAGCAAGTTCATGGGTAAAAGCATCAACTTGAGCCCAGTCGGTATAGACCACCTCTTTATGTGTATCTGTCTCTCCCCCTGTCATTTTCATGATCAGTAGAATCATTAGCCGGTCATACCAACGGTATTTGGGATAACGTAAAGCGCCAGCAAAAACAGCACTGAGCGAAGGTGCCCACGGGGAGTTTGATAAGAACTTGCGAGTATAGCTGTTAGTTTGTGGGGTTCTTTTCTCTGGCTTTCTGGCAACAAGGTTCACTGCAAAGAAAGCACTGGTGAGTTGATTCAGCGTGGAAGCGTGGCGTTTGACAAAATTATCGAGCGACGAATGAAAGTGCCCATAACGAATAGAAGCACCGATAATAACCTTATCAATATTCGCCCAATCAATATCAGGGGTGCGATGCAGGTTCATCACTTCGCACTCTTCCCCATCGGCACGAAGACGCGTTGCAACATAATGTGCAATCTCACGTGTATGTCCATCCCGGCTGGAAAATAAAATCAGCGTTCTCATGTTGTCCTTCTTATTCTTTCCAGAAAGTAGGGGTAAACAAAACTAATAGTGTAAAGACCTCAAGCCGCCCGAATAGCATATCGACAATCAGAATCCATTTAGCAACAGGGTTCATACTGGCAAAGTTATCCGCTACTACTCCCAATCCCGGCCCCAGGTTATTCAATGTTGCCACTACCGAGGCAAACGCAGAAAAATCATCAACACCTGTCGCGATAATAGCCAACATACTGATGATAAACACCAGCGCATAAGCTGAGAAAAAGCCCCACACGGCTTCCAGAATACGCTCTGGCAACGCACGGTTGCCCAGTTTAATGCTGTAAACTGCATTGGGATGTACCAAGCGTTTAAGCTCACGATTACCCTGTTTGAATAACAACAAAATACGGATAACTTTTAGCCCGCCACCAGTAGAACCTGCGCAACCACCAATAAATGCCGAACATAAAAGCAAAACCGGCAGGAAAAGTGGCCAGCGCGCAATACTGTCTGTAGTAAACCCCGCGGTCGTAGCCATAGAAACAACCTGGAAAAATGACTGATTAAGGGTTTGCCAGAAAGAGCCATAGGTGCGATGCAGAATTAACACCAGCGTACAAATCAATACCAGTGTAAATTGCACCCCAATAAACATTCGAAACTCAGGATCCCGCCAATAAACCTTAAGGCTACGCCCACTTAGCAGCGAAAAATGCAGGCTGTAGTTACACCCGGAAATCAATAGAAATAGCGCAATAATGGAGTTAATGGCCGGACTATCGAAGTAACCGATACTGGCATCATGAGTGGAGAAACCACCAATGGCGATAGTAGCAAAACTGTGGCTGATAGCATCAAACATGGGCATACCGGCAAACCACAGTGCCGCAGCGCAGGCAACCGTCAGTAATACATAGATAAACCAGAGAGTTTTAGCTGTTTCTGCAATACGCGGGCGCATTTTGTTATCTTTGAGTGGCCCAGGCATTTCTGCTCGGTAGAGCTGTAATCCCCCAACGCCTAAAATTGGCAAAATGGCTACAGCAAGCACAATGATTCCCATACCGCCAAACCACTGCAGCATTTGCCGGTAAAATAAAATTGCATGGGGAAGCGTATCCAGGCCAACCAATGTTGTTGCACCTGTTGTTGTTAACCCTGAGAAGGATTCAAAAAATGCATCAGTGACCGTCAGGTTCGGGCGTTCAGAAAAAATAAAAGGTAATGCACCAACACTCCCCAGTACAGTCCAGAACAGCACAACTATCAGAAAACCTTCCCGTGGTTTTAGCTCTCGCTTTTGGCGACGATTGGGCCACCACAGTAGTGTACCTATCGCCAGTGCGACGAAAAAGGTTTGTGTAAAGGCTCTCCCCGCACCATCGCGATATATCAGGGCCACCAGCCCGGGAATAAACATCGTTCCCGAAAATAAAATAACCAGTAAGCCAACAATTCTGACTATAGGGCGAAAATGCATCACGCGCGGATCCTTCGAAAATAATAGAGACTACACAACAGGAAATAATTGCATCGAACCCCGGCTCATATCTGCCAGGCGCGAACTAAACACATCAAAGCGACTCGGCGGCAACGCGATAGTTAACTGAACCACATCCTGGTAGTCACTGGAAACAATGTGCCCTTGCGTTTGGGCAATAAGACTTTCGACAGAAGCCAGCAGCCCATATTCACAACGCAAAGTATAGGTCTTCAATGCCATTTTTCGCTGAGTTGTTAATTGGGCTAATGCCTCGCCAACACCGCCACCATAAGCTTTCACTAACCCGCCAGTACCTAGCAATACGCCACCATAGTAACGCACCACAACAGCGGTAATTTCACCAACACCACTTCCCTGTAACTGTGCAAGGATTGGTTTACCCGCTGTTCCTGCAGGCTCGCCGTCATCGGAAAAACCAAGTTGTTGTGAGTCATCAGGCGCACCAGCTACCCAAGCCCAACAATGATGCCGGGCACTGGGATGAATGGAACGTATCTGCTCAACAAATGCTTTTGCCGCCGCTACGCCATCAGTGTGTGCCAGAAAAGTAATGAACCGACTTTTTTTAATTTCAGCACTCACTTCAACAGAAGCAGCGGGTATGAGCCAAGTCTCCATTAACTGAGTTTCAGGTCCCGCGTCATGTTTTCAACGCTATTTGCATGAATTACCACGTTATCTTCGATACGAATACCGCCAAACGCTTTCAGTGATTCAATTTTCTGCCAGTCGAAGTGCTTGCTATAAGGCCCTTCACGCCAGGTTGAAAGCAAAGATTCAATAAAATAGATACCGGGTTCAATAGTGAGCACCATACCGGGTTCAAGCACCCGGGTACAACGCAGATAAGGGTACTTATCGGGAGCCGGCAGGCTTGTGCCAGAATCATCCTGCATAAATCCTGCTACATCGTGCACTTGCAACCCAAGGGGATGGCCAATACCATGTGGCATGAACGGCCCGGTAATATCCGCATCAACCATAGCTTCTTCACTGATACCAGTAATTATCTGGTGCTTACGCAACATTTGCGCAATACGCTGATGGAACTGCAAATGGTATTCGGTATAACGCGTTCCCGCCTGCATAGTAGCAATCAGTGCTTGTTGATGCTCATTCACATCTTTTATCAATGCTGCATAATCGTTATCACTCTGAGCCGACCAGGTACGCGTTAAGTCAGCAGCATAACCGTTGTATTCTGCCCCTGCATCCAACAGGAAGCTGAGATTTTTAGCTGGTGCCCGGTGATCCAGTTTCGTGTAATGCAATACCGCCGCATGCTCATTCAGTGCCACGATATTGCCATAAGGGACATCCGTGTCACGGTGACCCGTCGCAGTTAAATAGGCCTGATTAATATCAAACTCACTCATTCCGGATAAGAATGCGTCATGAGCGGCATGGTGGCCAACCACGGCCATTTTTTGCGCTTCACGCATGCACGCCAGTTCATACTCGGTTTTGTAAGCCCGGTAGAAATGCAGGTAATCAATTACACCCTGAGGGTTTATATTGCGGGATTCAATATTGAGTTGCAGAGCGCGTTCCGGAACCGGGCCAATATAAGCAATATTTTTGCGCTGCGCAGGTAGCATACTGCCAATCTCTTTGGCGTTAGCCAGTGCACTCAGATCAATCTCATCAGTCCAAAAAGATTGCGGCAATGGTTCAACGTTATGCCAGTAATCAACAGGCAACCAGAACCACAGTTTAGGCTTATTAACCCCATCCACCAGCAACCAACAATTAGGAACCTGTGTGACAGGTACCCATGCTTTAAACTGCGGGTTAACTTTAAATGGATAAGGGTGGTCATCGAGAAAAACATTAAATAATTCACCGGAATGAATCAGTAGTGCATCCAAATTGAAACGCGCCAGCACATTGCGAGTACGTTCCTGCAATGCCTCAATATGTTCTTTATACAGTGCGACTAACGAGTCCATAACCTTACCCTTTATACGTTAACCCTGAAGCGAGTATTTTATCACACCCACTTATCCAGAGCGTGTTTTCACGTATCCGTGATCCTTCCAGCAAAAAATTAAAGATTAATTTGCATTTTTTTAACATAAATTCCACACTCCGCTCATCTGGTACGACCAGATCCTTTTGCTGGATTCAGGAGACTGACATGCTCTACCAAGGTGAAACCCTTTATCTCGACTGGCTGGAAAATGGCATTGCCGAACTGGTATTTAGCGCACCCGGTTCAGTCAATAAGCTGGACACCGCAACGGTTGCCAGCCTCGGAAGTGCACTGGATATACTTGAAAAACAAGAAGACCTAAAAGGCCTGTTACTGCGTTCGGATAAAAATGCCTTTATTGTCGGCGCGGACATCATGGAGTTTCTTTCCCTGTTTTTAGTCCCAGCCGAACAGCTCAGCCAGTGGTTACACTTCGCTAATAGCGTCTTTAACCGCCTTGAAGACCTGCCTGTTCCCACAATATCTGCTGTTAATGGCTATGCGCTGGGGGGTGGTTGTGAATGTGTTCTGGCAACTGATTTCCGCATTGCCACACCGGAAACCCGTATTGGCTTACCAGAAACAAAGCTGGGAATAATGCCTGGGTTTGGCGGTTCCGTTCGTTTGCCTCGCTTACTGGGCGCAGACAGTGCTCTGGAAATTATTGCCGCTGGCAAAGATGTGGATGCGCAACAGGCACTTAAAATTGGCCTGGTTGATGGCGTGGTAAATCAGGAGAACCTGAAAGCCGCAGCGGTGCAGGTATTGCAACAGGCGGTAGCCGGAAACCTGGACTGGCGCAGCAAACGCGCTGTAAAACTGGCACCGCTGAAACTCAGCAAAATTGAAGCTGCCATGAGCTTTTCGATTGCGAAAGGTATGGTCGCCCAAACCGCTGGGAAACATTACCCGGCTCCAATTACCGCCGTGAAAACGATAGAAGCCGCCGCTGCAATGGGCAGGGATGACGCCCTGAAACTGGAAAATCAAAGTTTTGTTCCCCTGGCTCACTCCCCTCAGGCCCGTGCTCTGGTTGGCATTTTCCTTAATGATCAACACGTAAAAAGCCTGGCAAAAAAATACAGCCGCGACGTTGCATTACCACAGCAGGCTGCTGTGCTGGGTGCGGGAATTATGGGTGGCGGTATCGCCTGGCAGTCGGCCTGGAAAGGTGTCCCAGTGCTGATGAAAGACATCAATGAGAAAGCACTGGCGCTGGGCATCAGTGAAGCCAGCAAGTTGTTGAATAAACAGCTTGAGCGCGGAAAAATTGATGGCATCAAGCTGGCAAGCGTGATGGCAACAATTCAACCCACACTGCATTATGCTGGTTTTGAGAAAGCGGATGTCGTGGTTGAAGCTGTTGTTGAAAACCCGAAAGTTAAAAAAGCCGTACTGGTAGAAACAGAAAACCATATCCGCCCAGACTGCGTTCTGGCCTCAAATACTTCTACTATCCCAATCAGTGAACTGGCAAGCGTGTTACAGCGCCCGGAAAATTTCTGTGGCATGCACTTCTTTAACCCAGTGCATCGTATGCCGCTGGTTGAAGTCATTCGCGGTAAACAAACCAGTGAAAGCACACTTGCCAAAGTAGTTGCATGGGCCAGCAAAATGGGGAAAACACCGATAGTGGTGAATGATTGCCCCGGCTTCTTCGTAAACCGGGTTCTGTTCCCGTATTTTGCCGGCTTCAGCCAACTACTCAAAGATGGTGCCGATTTCCGCCAGATTGACCGGGTAATGGAAAAACAATTTGGCTGGCCGATGGGCCCGGCTTACCTGCTGGATGTGGTCGGAATCGATACTGCCCACCATGCCCAGGCCGTAATGGCCGCCGGCTACCCACAGCGCATGCAAAAAGATTATCGCGATGCCATTGATGTGCTGTTTGACGCCGGGCGTTATGGGCAAAAAAATGGCCAGGGCTTCTGGCGCTACGAAACCGACAGCAAAGGCAAACCGCGTAAAATCGCTGATGACAGTGTTGCTGACCTGCTCAGTGAGGTTTGCCAGCCCGCGGCTCAGTTCAGTGATGAAACCATTATTGCGCGCATGATGATCCCCATGGTTAACGAAGTCATTCGCTGCCTGGAAGAAAACATTATTGCCTCGCCCGAGGAAGCCGATATTGCCCTGGTATATGGTCTTGGCTTCCCTCCATTCCATGGCGGTGCGCTGCGTTGGATCGACACGCTGGGGAGTGCCAAATATCTCGATATGGCAGAACACTACCAGGAACTTGGGCCACTGTATGCCGTTACTGATGGCTTACGCGAAAAAGCCCGAACTAACGCAAGCTATTACCCATCTGTGGAGCCTGCACGCCCATCCAGTAACCTGAAATGCGCCTGAGGAGTGAGTTATGGAAAAGGTTGTCATCGTTGATGCCATCAGAACCCCAATGGGCCGTTCGAAAGGTGGGGCATTCCGTTTTACCCGTGCTGAAGATTTATCTGCTCACTTGATGCGCAGCCTGATGGCGCGCAATCCGGCACTCAATGCCGCCGATATCGACGATATTTATTGGGGCTGTGTTCAGCAAACACTGGAGCAAGGGTTTAACGTTGCTCGTAATGCCGCTCTACTCGCCGAGATCCCACACAGTGTACCGGCGGTGACCGTTAACCGTCTGTGCGGTTCTTCTATGCAGGCCCTGCACGATGCGGCTCGCATGATAATGACTGGTGATGCCCATATTTGCCTGGTCGGCGGTGTGGAACATATGGGCCATGTCCCGATGAATCATGGTGTGGATTTTCACCCCGGTCTTAGCCGGAATGTTGCCAAAGCGGCGGGGATGATGGGGCTGACAGCAGAAATGCTGGCCCGCATGCACGGTATTTCTCGTGAGATGCAAGATGCGTTTGCCGAACGCTCACACAAGCGCGCTTTTGCCGCAACACAGTCTGGTGCGTTCAAAAGCGAAATTGTGCCAACAGGCGGTCATGATGCTCAAGGCGTTCCTGTCATGCTGAGCACAGATGAAGTTATTCGCCCAGAGACCAGCCTTGAAAGCCTGGCAGCCCTGAAACCGGCATTTGACCCAGTTACTGGCACCGTAACTGCTGGCAGTTCATCTGCGTTATCCGATGGGGCTGCAGCCTTACTGGTTATGAGCGAAAGCCGAGCCAAAGCGCTTGGGTTACCCATTCGAGCCAGAATTCGTTCCATGTCAGTGGTAGGTTGTGACCCATCCATTATGGGTTATGGCCCGGTGCCTGCGTCAAAACTGGCGCTCAAAAAAGCCGGTCTTACACCTGCAGATATCGATGTGTTTGAAATGAATGAGGCTTTTGCTGCTCAGGTATTACCTTGCATTAAAGACCTGGGGCTTATCGAAATGCTGGACGAGAAAATCAATCTTAACGGCGGAGCCATCGCATTAGGTCACCCATTAGGGTGTTCTGGAGCACGTATCAGCACAACATTACTGAATATTATGGCAAGGAAGGATGCGCAATTTGGCCTGGCAACAATGTGTATTGGCCTGGGCCAAGGCATTGCGACTGTTTTTGAGCGAACTGAATAACCGATTTAGTTGCCGTGTTCCCGCCTGTCAGGGGCGGGTTTTTTCACGCATTTAGCGGAAAAACACCCTGTAGCTACATGGTGTTCTCCCGCTCGGGCATTCGCTATCAGATGAATGAAAAAGCGTCACCAAACATGCGGTCTTCACGTGCGCTACGCTCATTGCAGAACAGCTCACGGGCAATCTTCGCCATTTCAAAACGGCCGGCAATGTAAATATCATGCCCGGCAAGCGTGCCATAATCCTGCATCACTGCGGCCAGTACCGTCCCGGTACGCCCTTGCCAACCTTCTTCCGGCTGTTCGACAACAGCTTCAACCCGCAAATTAGGGTGCTGGAGAGCCAGTGCTTCAAGCTCACTGAGATCATACAGATGTTTATCTTCCCGCCCACCCCAGTAAATAGCGATATCCTTCTGAGGATTATTTTCCAGCGCAGTAAGCAGGATTGAGCGAACATAAGAGAACCCCGTGCCCCCGGCAATCAGAACCAGTGGGCGATCACTATCTTCGCGCAACCAGGCTTCGCCATGGGGTAAATCGACAACAATCTCACGGTCTTTAAGGATCCTGTCCATTACGGCCATGGCGTACAGGTTCAGTTCAGACGCACCAATATGCAGTTCTATGTACCCATGTTCAGACGGTGTGGAAGCCAGAGAAAACGGGCGTTTATCCCGCTCATCCATTACCACCATCAAATACTGCCCGGCACGAAAAGAAAAATCAGCTTCCGGTAGTAAACGTACGCGATACACCGTATCCGTAATGGCTTCTACCGAGGTCACTTTACAGCTTAAAATTGTCATGCGTTCCCTCTTCGGGTCATTAAAGCGATGTTGCAACGGCTGCGGCTCAGGCAGTTTTACCGTCATCCACTATACCAAGCTGCGACCAGATAGCATCAACACGAGCCACCACTTCAGGATCTTTGGTTATGGGATGCCCCCACTCACGCTGTGTCTCACCTGGCCATTTATTTGTGGCATCCAGCCCCATTTTCGACCCCAGCCCAGAAACAGGCGAGGCGAAATCCAGATAATCAATCGGTGTGTTTTCAATCATCACCGTATCCCGGGCGGGATCCATACGCGTGGTAATCGCCCAGATAACATCATTCCAGTCACGTGCATTGATGTCGTCATCACATACAATAACAAACTTTGTATACATAAACTGACGTAGAAATGACCATACGCCCATCATCACGCGTTTGGCATGCCCTGGATACTGTTTTTTCATCGTGACTACCGCCATACGGTAAGAACAGCCTTCTGGCGGTAAATAGAAATCAACAATTTCCGGGAATTGTTTTTGCAAAATGGGTACGAAAACTTCGTTCAGTGCCACCCCCATCACCGCGGGTTCATCTGGCGGGCGGCCGGTATATGTTGAATGATAAATAGCATCTTCGCGGCGCGTAATATGTGTGACGGTCATAACTGGGAAGCTATCAACTTCATTGTAGTACCCTGTATGGTCACCATAAGGCCCTTCTACTGCCGTTTCGCCAGGTTCAATGTAACCTTCCAGCACAATTTCGGCACTGGCCGGTACTTCGAGGTCATTCGACAGGCACTTCACTACTTCAGTTTTATTCCCTCGAAGCAACCCGGCAAAAGCATATTCTGAGAGCGTATCCGGCACCGGCGTAACTGCGCCGAGTAAAGTCGCGGGATCTGCACCCAACGCGACCGAAACAGGAAAGCGTTCGCCCGGATTGGCCTGGCAGAATTCCTGAAAATCCAGTGCTCCGCCACGATGGGACAACCAGCGCATAATGATTTTATTTTTTCCCAAAACCTGCTGGCGATAAATCCCCAGGTTTTGGCGCTCTTTATGCGGCCCACGTGTCACCGTCAGCCCCCAGGTTATCAGAGGCGCGGCATCTTCTGGCCAACAATGCATAACCGGGATCTGCCCCAGATCAACGTCATCGCCCTGCTGAACGATTTCCTGACAAGGTGCAGAACGAACCCGTTTCGCAGGCATATTAAGAACTTGTTTAAAGTGCGGGATTTTATCGAATAAATCACGAAAGCCTTTAGGAACTTCGGGCTCTTTAAGGAAAGCCAGCAACGTACCCACTTCACGCAACGCTGAAACATCGTCACGCCCCATGCCCATAGCAACCCGCTTTGCCGTACCAAATAAATTACACAGCACGGGCATGTTGTAGCCTTTCGGGTTTTCGAACAATAAGGCCGGACCGCCAGCACGCAATGTTCTGTCAGCTATTTCTGTTATTTCCAGATGGGGATCAACAGGGAGTGTAATACGTTTGAGTTCACCTTGCGCTTCGAGCAGGGTAAGAAATTCGCGTAGATCGTGATATTTCATGCTGTTCTTTTTCGCACCAAATTTAGCGCATCATTATACGGACTTCAGTCCGGTGATGCTGTAATTTTGTTAAATTAGCGTGAATTTACCATACAACCAGCGCACTACTTCACCTTTAACTTCCCTGGATGCACAATAAAATATACTGGTAAAAAGCCATGTTATGCGAGCGGCTATCCCTCTCCTGCACTATTTGCTATGCTTGCCAGTCGGGCGACAATATTAGAGAAATTATGGAATCCTGGTATCTGCTTTATTGTAAACGTGGGCAAGTACAGCGGGCGCAAGAGCATCTGGAGCGCCAGTCTGTCAATTGTGTCACACCAATGATCTCACTAGAAAAAATAGTGCGTGGTAAGCGTACTGAGGTACAGGAACCTTTATTTCCAAACTATTTATTTGTCGAGTTTGACCCGGAAAAGATCCACACAACAACGGTAAACTCTACCCGGGGTGTAAGCCATTTTGTTCGTTTTGGTTCGCAACCCGCCATCGTGCCCACCGATGTTATCAACCAATTACTGTGCTATCAGCCCGATTCAGATATTACTGACCCCGAGACGCCTTATCCTGGCGACCAGGTTGTAATTACAGATGGAACATTCGAAGGGCTGGATGCCATTTTCACCGAACCCGATGGTGAGACTCGCTCCATTCTTTTGCTCAACCTGCTTAACAAGCAAGTGTTGAGAAGCGTTAAAAATACCGAGTTTCGCAAAATCTAAGGCCCTGTCTCAGGGGGCTATCAAAAACGAATGTTAAAAACCCGGCGTACATTATTGTCTGTCATGGCCTCAAGCTCATTCTGATCTTCATTACGCCACCGGGCGACCTGTTGAAAAATATGGGGTAACAGGCAAGGTTCATTACGCCGGGAACGCGGTTTGGGTAGCAAATCTCTGGGCAGCAAATAAGGCGCATCGGTTTCCAGTAATAGCTGGCTTGCCGGAATTACCGGTAATAATTCCCGTAGTGCCAATCCCCTACGCTCGTCACATACCCATCCGGTTATCCCCAGGTACAACCCATGCGCCAGGCAAATTTCCGCTTCTTCGCGGGTTCCAGTAAAACAGTGCAGGACAACCGCAGGAAGCTTATTCAGCCAGGGTTTGAGTAAAGCCATAAAGCGGTCATGCGCTTCCCGGCAGTGAAGAAAGACGGGTAATTCACATTCAGCCGCGATAGCCAGTTGTGCAGTAAAAGCTTGCTCCTGTTCAAGTGGGGAAGAAAAGTTACGGTTAAAGTCCAGCCCACATTCTCCAACCGCCACCACCTTATCTTGCCCAGTAAGGCGATAAATGCGCTCAGCCACCGTTTCACTCCAGGTACTGGCATCATGGGGGTGTACACCCGCTGTTGCCCAACAATTCTTATACTCAGTAGCACACGCCAGTGCCTGTTCACTTTCCCGCACGCTGGTTCCGGTCACTAACAAACCATGGACACCCGCGTCTTGCGCACGAGAAACAACATCAGCACGGTCTTTATCAAACTGTGAGCTGGTTAAATTAACACCGATATCAAACATAGGAGTGACCTGAAAAAACCGCCCGGTAAGGGCGGTAATTTAAATGAAATTAGCTGGCGCTGTCTGCGTTGTCTGGATCTTCGTCATCGGACGTATCCCGAGGGCGGCGTTTCCCTACATAGAACCGGGAACAGAAAACACCTATCTCAAACAACAAATACATAGGCACAGCCAGCAATGTCTGAGAGAAGATATCTGGTGGTGTGAGCAGCATTCCCACCACAAACGCCCCTACCAGTATATAAGGACGCTTTTTCTTCAGGTCTGCAGGGGTTGTCACGCCCATCCAACACAACAGAACAATCGCAACGGGTACTTCAAATGCCACACCAAATGCCATGAAGAGCGACATAACAAAATCGAGGTAATTCGTGATGTCAGTTGATATCACGACCCCAGCAGGTGCGGTTCGTGTCAGGAAGCCAAATGCGAGAGGGAAGACGACAAAATACGCAAAGGCCATGCCGATATAGAACAAAAAAGTGCTGGAAACCAGCAATGGCACGACCAGGCGACGCTCATGCCGGTAAAGCGCTGGCGCAATAAACGCCCACACCTGGTACAGGATAACAGGTGCCGACAATATCACCGACACCATAATCGTCAGCTTGATGGGGGTGAAAAACGGCGAAGCGACATCTGTCGCAATCATGCTGGCACCGTGGGGCATCTGTTTGATTAATGGCGCCGAAATAAGTTGATAGATGTCATTGGCAAAATAGACCAGCGCAAGAAAGATGATCAGCACAGAAATCATACAGTTCATCAAGCGTTTGCGAAGCTCGATCAGATGACTAATCAGCGGTTGGGTATCATCGACGGCCATAGTTACCCTTTCTTGTTCGATACGGAAGACACAGGGTTTTCATCACCGGTTTCAGCTGCCACTGTTTCATGCTCGCGCACATCAGACGAGAGTGCGGGAGCTTCAGAGGGCTGTGCTGTTACCGTTTCTGGGGCCGTGCCGGGTTCAGATGACGAAGAAACCGTTTCATCCTGCTCTGCCTGTTGTTTTGCAGGGTTGCGGATAGTGTTTTCCTCATCGCTGAGTTTTTCTGGATCATGCTGGCTATAGGAGCGTTTCATTGACTCAGCAGCTTCACGCAGCTCATCCATAGAAGACTTCAGTTCAGGCGTCAGGTTATCCATACTCGCCTTTTCAACTTTTTTGAGGCTGTCCTGAAACTCCTGAAGTTTTAACTCCTGCGCCAACTCGTTTTGCACAGTTGAGGCGAGCGAACGCAACGCCCGAACCCAACCCGCCACTGTTTTCACAGCAACAGGCAGACGTTCGGGCCCAAGCACAACCAGACCAATTATAAAAATCAGTAATAACTCGCCAAAACCAATATCGAACACTGTTTACACCTGCTCTTTATCGCTCTTTTTCTGTTCGTCTTTCGTTGTCTCGTCAGTTTTTTCTGACAAGTTCTTGGTGGTGAAATCGGCATCAGGTGCAGATTTCGTTTTATCATCTTTGCCTTCATCGTCATCATTCATCGCTTTTTTAAAGCCTTTGATTGATGCGCCAAGATCAGAACCCAAAGAACTGAGTTTCTTGGTACCAAACAGCAGAACAACAATGACAACGATTATCAATAATTGCCAGATACTAATACCACCCATAATGATCCTCAGAGACGAAAAGTGAAGTCCGGCCTCGCGCATTGCGGGGCTTACGCTTTCATAATGAAAAAATCAGGTAGTCCGCCACCAGCCCACAAGCCACGCAGCGATGCCACCTACCATTAGCCATGCGGGCATCATACCCCAGTCAGGCCGATTAATTAGCAACAGCGTACCACTGACAATCAGTGTTGCACCAATACCAAACAAATATCGTGATTGCCCCTGACGTACTCGAGTATCGTGCAACTCACGGGAAATCTTATCCATGCTGTGCTGTAAATGACGCCCCTGGCGCAAACTTTCATAAAAAAGCTCAGGGATTTCCGGCATTTTTTCTACCCAAAACGGCGCTTTCTCTTTGAATGACCGAACCAGAGCGGGAATCCCCACCTGGTCTTTTATCCAAGATTCAAGGAACGGTTTTGCCGTTTTCCACAAATCCAGTTGCGGGTATAACTGCCGTCCAACACCTTCTACATATAACAGGGTTTTCTGTAACAGCACCAGTTGCGGTTGTACTTCCATATTAAACCGCCGGGCAGTATTAAACAGATTGAGTAATACATGGCCGAATGAAATTTCTGCCAACGGCTTTTCAAAAATCGGTTCGCAAACAGTACGGATGGCAAACTCAAACTCTTCCACATTGGTGTCTGGCGGAACCCAACCTGAATCGACATGCAATTCAGCAACCTTACGGTAATCGCGGTTAAAAAATGCGATGAAGTTTTCAGCCAGGTAGCGTTTGTCATCTTTATTCAGCGACCCCACTATCCCACAATCAATACCAATGTACTGTGGGTTTTCCGGATGCTCGTAACTTACAAAAATATTGCCCGGATGCATATCCGCGTGAAAGAAACTGTCACGAAAAACCTGGGTAAAAAACACCTGAACCCCACGCTCTGCCAGTAACTTCATGTTGGTGCCATTTTTTTCCAGGGTTGCAACATCTGAGACCGGTATCCCATAAATACGTTCCATGACCAGCATATTCTCGCTGCAGTAGTCTGAATAAACTTCTGGGACGTACAACATAGGGCTGTTTTCAAAATTCCTTCGTAACTGGATGCCATTAGCGGCTTCCCGCAGTAAATTCAGTTCATCCATTAACGTTTTTTCGTATTCACGCACCACTTCTGTAGGGCGTAACCTGCGCCCATCCGGCATCAAGCGTGGTACCCAGCGTGCCAGGCGGTAAATAAGCCGAATATCGGCTTTAATCACAGGCTGAATATCCGGGCGGATAACCTTAATCACCACCTCTTTACCGTTGTCTTTCAGGCGTGCGGTATGCACCTGCGCAATGGATGCAGACGCCAGTGGTTCGACAGCGAAATCATCAAACCAGGTTTCGACAGGAATATCGCCCATCGCCTTTTCGATTTGTTGCTGTGCAAGGCGACCATCAAAAGGGGCAACACGGTCTTGTAACAAAGCCAGTTGATCAGCAATCGCGGGGGGAAACAGATCCCTGCGGGTGGATAACATCTGGCCAAACTTTATCCAGACCGGGCCCAGTTCCTGTAACGCCAACCGCAGACGCTCACCTAGCGGCAAATCTTTATGCCGGTTTGGCAACCAGAACAACAAACGCCGCCATAAACGCAGTGGCAGCGTAATGCGCATTTTGGGGATAAGTTCATCAAGGCCGTAAGTCAGAAAAGTACGAATGATGAAGTACAGGCGGCGAATCTCACCTGGCGTCATTTGGCCTCCAGTTTCTCAAGCCGCTGACTCAGGTTTTCAACAGCAGTATTTAGTGCTTGTGCTTCTTCAGTAAACCACGCAACTTCAAGCGCACCTGGAGCCAGGCGCCACTCTTCTGTTATGGTCTGGGATACATTCTGGCGCTGGCGCACCAGCCGTTGCTTCAAAAATTGCGCACCGTTACGCACAGCCCTGCCCAGGCCTTCCGCGACAATATCTCCGGTCCAGGGTGCCAGCAGCTCTGCCGGGTCAATTTCAGCCAGGTCAAGCAGGCTCACCATGTTCTGCACAACCTGAATATCACCCTGAACCTCAAGATCACCCTGACGAATAAGCTGGGTAAGTTGGCTACGGTCACGCAGGGAAGGTAAGACCGATAACCGAGTAATCACCGTACACTCGACCTCGCCATCCCACTGAGCGACGACATCCACTTGTTGCTCACTGAAAACCATAACAAGAGGGGCGTTCAGTTCCTGAAGGGTGATACGCAATACTTTCCCGTATAACCGCTGGCGGGCTGCCCTGAGCGCTTTATCCTGCCAGAGCAGTTTATTCAGTGCGGTCTCAATCCCTGCTGTCATCAATGGCATAAATGGCATCCTGCGCCTCCTGTCAGGCCTTTCTTCAGAATTTATAGCCGCGATGCAGTGCGACAATTCCGCCGGTCAAATTGAAATAAGTGACGTTTTCAAACCCTGCGTCTTCCATCATGCCTTTTAGGGTTTCCTGGTCAGGATGCATGCGAATCGACTCGGCCAGATAGCGGTAACTTTCCGAATCGTGAGCAACCAATTCGCCAATCCGCGGCAGAACGTGGAAGGAGTATGCGTCATAGGCTTTACTGAGCGGCTTCAGAACAGGTTTAGAAAACTCCAGCACCAGTAACCGCCCGCCGGGTTTAAGAACCCGAAACATCGAGCGCAACGCCTTGTCTTTATCTGTCACATTACGCAACCCAAAAGAGATGGTGATGCAATCAAATGTATTGTCCGGAAACGGCAGTGCTTCAGCGTTAGCCTGAACATATTCAACATTACCGACAATGCCGAGGTTACGCAGTTTCTCACGCCCCATTTTCAACATGGAGTCATTGATGTCTGCCAGCACCACTTTGCCGCTTTCGCCAACCAGCCGCGAGAATTTGGCGGCCAGATCGCCGGTACCACCCGCTAAATCAAGCACACACTGCCCGCGCCTTACACCACTGCAATCAATAGTGAAGCGTTTCCATATGCGATGAATACCAAAGGACATCAGGTCGTTCATCAGGTCGTACTTCGACGCCACCGAATGAAAAACCTGTGCAACCATATCCGCTTTTTGTTCTGTCGCTACGGTACGATAACCGAAATGCGTAGTATCTTTTGAATCAGATTCATCAGCCATCTTAGTGCCTGCCCATCCTAAAAAAGAGTGTGAAGTGTAACAGATTGCGCAATATTGCTCTAAGTCCCAAACCTGGTGGAAAATACCACCAGGCCATTGTTATTGCGCCTGTCAGGGCGGTAGTGGCGTATCCTGCCGTGATGCCACACTGGCATCAGTATCTTCCTGGCGTGCCTGTTCTGTTAATTCAGGATTTATCTCACGCTTGACTTCTACCCCTAACTCACGAAAGGAATCTGCCTGAACCAGCAAATTCCCGCGCCCGTGAGCTAATTTTTTCATTGCCTGGTGATAATTATCCTGGGCCTTGTTAAGGCTTTGCCCTATTGCCATCATATCATCAACAAAGAGGCGCATTTTGTCATACAACCGGCTTGCACGCTCAGCGATTTGTTGCGCATTACGGCTTTGATGTTCATAACGCCACAGATTGGCAATAGTACGCAGTGCCACCAGCAGCGTTGTCGGGCTGACCAACATAATATTATTGCGTAAGGCTTCACTGATCAGTTCAGGCTGGCGGTCTATCGCCAGCAAAAAAGCGGGCTCCACCGGAATAAACATCAGCACATAATCCAGCGAGCGTAAACCAGGAAGTTGTTGGTAATCTTTACGGCCTAACAACCGAATATGGTTACGTATTGCGGCAATATGTTCACTGAGCGCAGCGTCCTGGGTGACATCGTCTTCGGCATTAAAATAACGTTCATAAGCCACCAGCGTCATTTTCGCATCTATTACCACATCTTTATTTTGTGGCAAGCGGACAATCACGTCGGGCTGCATACGGCTGTGGTTATCTAATGTGACACTGACCTGGGTTTCATATTCAGCGCCTTCCCGTAAGCCAGAGGCTTCAAGAACGCGGGCAAGGACCACTTCCCCCCAGTTCCCCTGGGTTTTATTATCACCTTTCAGTGCCCGGGTAAGGTTGACCGCTTCTTGCGTCATCTTTTCATTGAGCTGCTGTAACTGGCGAATCTCATGAGTCAGAGTATGGCGTTCACGGGCTTCAGCCCCAAAATTATCCTGGACCTGGCGGCGAAAGCCGTCCAGTTGTTCCCGCAAAGGTGCCAGCAGGCCTGATAAACTCTGACGGTTCTGCTCGTCCATACGTTGGTGGCTTTGGGAAAAAATGCGGTTCGCCAGGTTTTCAAACTGTTCACTCAAGCGTTGTTCACTATTGATCATCTGCCGGTGCTTATCTTCCGTATGTAGCCGGTTTTCTTCCAGCCGGGTAGCCATCTCCCGCAGGTCGGCCTCCTGAATACGGTTTATATCCAGTTGATTGCGCAATTCCTGATTGAGTTGTTCATATTCTTCTTGCCAATGCTGGCTTTGTACCAGTTGCTGGCGAGTTGCCATGAGTTCGCCATATACATCACGATGCGCAGCCTGTTCATCTGCCATATGCCGTGCGGCTCTCAAACTGGCAAGCAACCAGCCTGTTAAGCCGCCAACAGCTAATCCGCCTGCAAGGAAAAACCAGGTAAATGCCACACTCCCTCCCACCTGAACTCTGTGCCTGTTAAAATTCTGCTGTATAAATGTCCAGATTAAAAGGTTTTATGGCACCTAATCGCTATCTCATGGCGATTTAGCTATTTTTTCGCGCCGGGAGGGTTGATAAAGAAGGGATACAAGAGGCTATTGAGGCAAACCAGCGGAGGTCTCCCCGCTGGCATGTGGGCAAGAATCAGAGCAAGCGGCGGGCAGCCTCCACCACGATTTTCACCGCATAGCTTTCCGTCTGTTTCATGGTTTCTGCGTTAGGGATTTCTTGCTGGGTACGGTTAACGATTACACCAGCAACCATCCCGGCGCGTAAACCCTGGCTGGCACACATAGTCAGCAGCGTCGCGGACTCCATTTCGTAATTCATGACGCCCATTTGTTGCCACTCTTCCATAGAGCCTTTAAAACGGCTGACAACACGCCCGGAAAACGTGTCATAGCGTTCCTGGCCTGGGTAAAAAGTATCGGAGGATGCAGTCACCCCAATATGCGTCATCGCGCCAACAGCTTTGGCTGCTTCAACTAACGCAGTGGTGCAGGCAAAATCTGCCACTGCAGGGTATTCCATCGGCGCAAAATGCAGGCTTGCGCCATCAAGGCGTACAGAGGCTGTGGTCACTAAAACGTCGCCAACATTGATATGCGGCTGAATTGCCCCTGTGGTGCCCACACGCAGGAATGTGCGAATACCCAATTGAGCCAACTCTTCAACAGCAATGGAAGTAGAAGGGCCACCAATACCGGTAGAACAGACAACAACGGATTTTCCGGCTAACTCAGCCCGCCATGAAGTAAATTCACGATGTGCAGCCAGTTTTACCGGGTTATCCATTAACGCGGCTATTTTTTCCACCCGCTCAGGATCGCCCGGAACAATCGCCAGTGTTGCGCCCTGTAAATCCGCTTTGGTAAGCCCAAGATGAAACACATCAGACCTGGACATAAATCACTCCTCTTTGAGTCAATGTTCGGGTGAAGTAAAGCCGTACTCTACTGAACTCCCTGGCTTTAAAAAGTGACTAAAATCACCTTAAAACCCAAATGTTACATTACGTTGCTTTAATAACGTGACACTTATCACCAATAATAATCAGGGTAATGAGGAAATTTGCTTTAATTACACTTTTTGCCCCCTGCCAGCCGAACCTTGTACAGCTATAGTTAAGTTTATGCGCTATTCACACGGAGATTGCTATGACAGAAAAAAAGACAACCCCGCCCGCCAATAACCCATTCGCACCCGCGGTATCACCAGTAACCTCAACCGTTATTCATACCAGCGATAAAGGCTTACATACGGGCGAAACAACCATAGCGACCCAAGGTGAGCATATGCCTGCCTGGTATGCACGACCGCAGGATATAACCACCTCTTTACCTATTGTCATCGTGGTACAAGAGATCTTCGGCGTGCATGAACATATTAAAGACATCTGCAGGCGACTGGCACATCAGGGGTATCTGGCAATCGCACCAGAACTCTATTTTCGCCAGGGCTGTCCGAATGAATACCAAGAGATCGGGGCGTTACTTCGCGATCTGGTCAGTAAAGTACCGGATGCTCAGGTGTTGGCGGACTTGGATCATGTGGCGAACTGGGCTGGTAAAAACCATGGTGATCTGCACCGTTTGTTTGTTACTGGTTTTTGCTGGGGCGGCCGTATTAGCTGGTTGTATGCTGCACATAACCCCCAATTAAAAGCGGCTGTGGCCTGGTATGGCCGCCTGGTTGGCGCACACACGCTGACATCACCCCAACACCCAGTTGATGTTGCTGCAAATCTTAGCGCGCCTGTTTTGGGCTTGTATGGTGGAAAAGATGACGGTATCCCGTTAGAGAGCGTGGAAACCATGCGCCAGGCATTGCGTGCAGCAAATGCGAAAGCAGAGATCGTGGTTTACCCTGAAGCCGGGCACGCCTTTAACGCCGACTACCGGCCCAATTACCACCAGGAATCCGCACAAGATGGCTGGGAAAGAATGCTTGCCTGGTTCTCTGCATATGATAAAGGCGCAAAATAGGCCGGATTAACGCACGGTAAAAACAAGGAAAGGCCAGGCGCCTTTCCTTTTTCATTGCTTACCACTTGTTTGCCATTTGATTCGCTGGCCACACATAAGTGAGTTGATTAAAAGGCCTGACGCAGGTTACGGGCGGCCTCAACCATATTTGCCAGTGCAGCCCGGGTTTCTGGCCAACCCCGCGTTTTCAACCCGCAATCCGGGTTTACCCACAACCGTTCAGCCGGAATATAACGGGCGGCTTTCTTCAGCAGGTTTTCAATCCAGGCAACATCAGGCACATTGGGTGAGTGAATATCATAAACACCCGGCCCAATTTCATTCGGGTATTCAAACTGTTCAAAGGATTCCAGCAGTTCCATATCAGAGCGTGATGTTTCGATAGTAATAACATCAGCATCCAGTGCAGCAATAGAATCCATGATGTCATTAAATTCGCAGTAACACATATGGGTATGAATCTGTGTTTCGTCTTTCGCAACCGCAGCGTTCAGGCGGAATGCTTCCACGGCCCAGGACAGATAAGCCTGCCAGTCACTCTGGCGCAACGGTAAACCTTCACGCAGTGCAGGCTCATCTATCTGGATAATACCAATACCGGCCGCTTCCAGGTCTGCCACTTCATCGCGCAGTGCCAGTGCAACTTGTTTCGCAATGGTTTCACGGCTGACATCTTCCCGAGGGAAGGACCAGCACAAAATCGTGACCGGGCCAGTCAGCATGCCTTTCATCGGTTTATCTGTTAATGACTGAGCATATTTGGCCCACTCCACTGTAATGGGTGCCGGGCGGCTGACATCGCCAATCACAACAGGCGGTTTCACACAGCGCGAACCATAACTTTGTACCCAACCATTTTGGGTGAAAGCAAAACCATCAAGATGTTCGCCAAAATACTCGACCATATCATTACGTTCTGCTTCACCATGTACCAGTACATCCAGCCCCAGACGTTCCTGTTCCTGCACTGCCTGGCGAATATGTTCAGCAATACTGGTGCGGTAATGACCCGCATCCAAACGGCCCTGTTTGAAATCAAGCCGCAGCCCCCGAATTTCCTTTGTCTGCGGGAATGAACCAATTGTGGTGGTCGGCCAGGCAGGTAAATTGAAATGCGCACGCTGCAATTGAGCACGCTTAGTGTATGCGCTGGTTCTCTGGCTATCCTGTTCACCAATGGCGGCAAGGCGCTCAGCAACTGCGCGATTATGCACACGGCGCGAATCAGAGCGGGCCTGAATGGGGGCGCTCCATTCAACCAGATTCCGGGTATCACCACTATTCAGTGCATGGGAAAGTAACGCCAGTTCCTCACATTTTTGCACCGCAAATGCGAACCAGCTTTTCACTTCATTATCAAGACGGGTTTCAACACGCAAATCAATAGGGCTGTGCAGCAAAGAGCAGGAAGAGGCAACCCATAGCGGGCGCTGGCCCACAATCTCTCTGAGTTGCTGGTATTTTTTTGTCAAATCAGCACGCCAGACATTACGCCCATTGATAACACCCGCAGACAATAGCCAGTCTGCCGGTAGTTTGCTATGCAATTCGGCTACATCATCATGGCCGTGAACCAAATCGACATGCAAGCCTTGAACAGGTAACGCCGCAATGGTATTCAGGTTAGGTGCCACACCTTCAAAATAGGTAGTCAGCAGTAATTTCACATGGCCACTTAGTGCCTGGTAAGCAGGTTTAAACGCTGCCAGCCAGGCTGGAGGTAATTCCAGTACCAGAGCGGGTTCATCTATTTGTACCCACTCAATGCCACGTTTTGCCAGTTCCGCCAAAACCTGCTGATAAACTGGCAGAATATCGTTGAGTAAAGACAAACGGTCAAAAGCCTCACCTTTCACTTTCCCCAACCATAGATAAGTCACCGGCCCCAGTAACACAGGTTTTACTCTGTGGTTGAGCGCCAGGGCTTCATCAACCTCATCCAGCAGTTGTGTCCAGGCCAGGTGAAATGACTGCCCCTGAGTAAATTCCGGCACCATATAGTGGTAGTTAGTATTAAACCACTTGGTCATTTCTGCTGCAGCGGCGGGTTCCCCTGTAGGTGCCCGGCCACGGCCAGTACGGAATAAGGTGTCGATATCAATAGTACCATCGGCGTTTTGGTGGCGTGCAGGAACGTTTCCCAGCAACAGGCTGGTGCCAAGAACATGGTCATACCAGGCGAAATCGCCAACAGGAAGTATGTTGATACCGGCATCACTTTGTTGTTGCCAGTGACGGGCTCGTAATTCACGGCCCGTTTCAAACAAATCTTCACGGCTCAGGGTGCCAGCCCAATAACTTTCCTGGGCTTTTTTCAGTTCGCGTCGCAGGCCAATACGCGGAAAACCGAGGGTATGGTTGAGGACAGTCATTTTTCTTCTCCATTTAGCCATCCAGATGTTTACACATCTATATTCCGCAGGTACTGTATATTCCTCAAGCGCAAAATCCTCAAGGCGAAGTGAAGGACTTTCATGATCGAGATAAAACACCTGAGAACTCTGCAGGCACTCCGCAGTAGTGGCTCCCTGGCTGCGGCGGCTGCAGTGTTACACCAGACGCAATCAGCCCTTTCTCACCAGTTCAGTGACCTGGAGCAACGGCTTGGGTTCAGGCTGTTTATCCGAAAGAGCCAGCCTCTGCGTTTTACTCCCCAGGGTGAAATCCTGTTACAACTGGCCGCCCAGGTTTTGCCACAAATTCAGCAAGCTTTACAGGATTGCAATGAACCCCAACAGACTGCGTTACGCATTGCGATTGAATGCCATAGCTGTATCCAGTGGTTGACCCCTGCTCTGGAACATTTCCACAAGCTGTGGCCACAGGTGGACATGGATTTTAAATCCGGCGTCACTTTCGACCCACAACCCGCCTTGCAACAAAGTGAGCTGGATATTGTACTGACATCCGATATTTTGCCGCGCAGCGGGCTGCATTATTCGCCGATGTTTGATTTTGAAGTGCGCCTGGTGCTGGCGACAGATCACCCGCTGGCAGGGAAAGCCCGAATCAGCCCGGAAGACCTGGCTCGTGAAACACTGTTAATTTACCCGGTGCAACGCCAACGCCTTGATGTCTGGCGTCATTTTCTACAACCGGCTGGAGTCAGCCCTTCGCTAAAGAGTGTGGATAATACTTTGCTACTGATTCAAATGGTGGCTGCCCGAATGGGGATTGCGGCCTTGCCACACTGGGTAGTGGAGAGTTTTGAGCGACAAGGTCTGGTCGTGACCCGGACGTTAGGCGAAGGTTTATGGAGCCGGTTGTACGCTGCCGTTCGGGATGGGGAGCAGCGCCAACCGGTTATCGAAGCATTTATTCGTTCGGCGCGCCAACACGCTTGCGACCATCTGCCATTTGTACGGAGTGCGGAGCGACCCAGCGCCGATGTACCCACAGGGAAGCCAGAATCACTGCTGCGCCAATAAGAAAACTGCTCCAGTGAGGCTGCTGCTGCCAGATAGCCAGGTTAACCAGCAGCCCTGCCGGGATATGCACATTGTTCATGATGCCAAGTGTTCCCGCATCTACCTGCGTTGCCCCATAGTTCCACATAAAATATCCCAGCCCGGATGCCGCCACTCCAAGCCATACCAAAATCCCCCACTGTAACGAGGTTTCCGGTAATTTGTTCGGGTTACCCAATGTAAACCAGGCGATAACGGCGACAATCAGTGCCCCCATGTAAAACCATGAAATAGCACTGTGTTGCGGCATGGGATGGACTTCCATTAAGCGTTTGTAACCCACCATACCAATGGCAAAGCTGATGTTAGCAAGTTGTACGAGTAACAGACCCAACCAGAAGTGATCACTCAGTTTGTCGTAACGAATAATCGCCGCACCTATTACCGCCAGCAGAGCGCTTAACGCATAGCCCCAGCGTAACCGGCGGCGGCTCAGCACATCGTAGATCAATGTGACATACAGTGGAGTGAAAATGGTAAACAGTAGAAATTCCGACACTGTCAGGTAGAGGTAGGCCCGGAAGCTGAACAGGTACATCACGCCTAACTGCATGGCACCAACCAGCATATAAGACAATAACGTGCGCCATTTTTGCCCACAGGTACGCAGAAAAGGCAAAAAGACCAGTGCGGCCAGGCCAATACGCATCAAAACGGAAAAGTAGCTGTCAACATGACCAGCAAGGTATTCGCCTATCAGGCTGAAAGAAAAAGCCCACAAGATAGTGGTGATTATCAGTAAGATCACGGCATATTGGCTCATAATGGAACGAACCAACATTTTAGCGAGACAGGCAGCTGCGCGCCCAACTATTTAATTTACGAGTGGTTAAAATAAAACCACTCGTTATTTATCTTCTGCCTTCAGGAAAGAAATAGTTTCCGCAGATAATGCGGTACGGCATCAGTTACGTTGGTTCCAATCACTTCCAGTTCGGGTAACAAGTCTTTCAGGCGCTGATGAGCATTCCCCATAATGCAGCCTTTCCCGGCCATAGAGAGCATCTCTTGGTCATTCATACCATCACCAAAAGCAATACAGTCTTTTAGCTGGTAGCCCATCGCCTTAGCAACCGCTTCCAGTGCATGGCCTTTAGAGACCCCGCCCGCCATCACTTCAAGGCAAGTCACTGTTGAGAAGCTGACATTCACTCGGTCACCCCAACGGGCATTAATAGCCTGCTCCAGTGGCAACAGTTTTTCGTGAGAGTCACAGGTAAAGAACACTTTGCTGACACCATCAGTTTCCAGCATACCGGGCTGGAATACCTGGTAGTTAAATACGGCCTCACGGAAATAGACCATATCTTCTGGCCGCGGTTGGCTGATAAACCATTCATCACCACGATAAACATTGGTGGTAATGTCTTTGTTGCCCACGACCATGCCGTACAAGTCGCCAGCAATGTCCCGGTCCAAATCATGGGAGAACACCAGGTTCCCCTGGTTATCGTGCACCCTGGCACCATTGGACGTAATCATATACGACTGGATACCCAGGTTATCCCTAATCTGGCCGACATCAATATGGTGACGCCCGGTGGCGAAAATAAAGTGAATACCCTGGTTTACCAGCAGCGTTAATGTCTCTTTGGCAAATGGGGTAAGCCTGTGTTCAGGCGATAACAATGTGCCGTCTAAATCCGACGCAACAACATGGTACATAGGCGATTCTACCTCTGGTGAAAATAACGTTAAGGCCTCATGCCTTTAAGTCTGCATGCCGTGTAAAAAAGTCCACAATGGCATGCAATGCAGCAGCGCGCATATCGTCCTTTTCAAACAGGATCTCATGATACGCACCTTCGATGATGTAAGGTTTCCCCCCCTCACACGGGTAGCCCGCCGCGGCTCTAATTTCACAGAACTTATCGTGCATCCGGTTATCGACAACATGATCTTGTTCTGCCTGCAGGAGTAATACCGGCGTAGTCATGGCAGTGGCCTCTGCCAAAACTTGTTCACCTGCAAGGATTCCTTCCCGAACCCAATGGTAAGTTGGGCCACCCACACGCAACCGCGGATCATCAGCATATAAACGCAAATTACGGCGGTAACGCTCAGGACTGTGGGTTAATGTGTTCATCACAAAGGGTAGCGGTTGCCAGCGCCCGGTTCCCATCGCATACCCTTCGCTGATTTTTGGGTAGCCTTCTGCCCAGTCAAGAATATGCCTTACCATCCAGTCTGGCAGGCGAATAACGATGCCAAACATCGGGGCGCATAGCACTGCGGCATCACAGGCCTGTGGGTTTTTGCTTAAAAACAACGCTGTAATTGCGCCTCCCATGGAATGAGCCAGAACAAAACGCTTTTTCCACGGGCCCGGTGCAACTTCCTGTTGCCAGAATGATGTTAAATCATCGACATAATCACTGAAATTCACCACATGACCACGATGGGGATCGTCCAGCATTCGGCCTGATCGCCCTTGCCCACGATGATCAATAATTAATACGTCAAACCCACAATGAAACAGGTCCCAGGCAACCTCGGCGTATTTCACATAGCTTTCAATCCGTCCTGGACAGATAACCACCACCTGATGGTGCTTTTTATTGCGGAAGCGGACATACCGTATAGGCACACCTTCAACACCTGCGAGCTCGCACTCTTCACGCTGTTGCCAGAAATCATTCAGTGGACCCACCGCAAAAGCAGCAAAAGCTTTTTCCCTTTCGGTCCACTCATTTTTGTGCTTTTTCATAGGAGGTATCAGCACCTTTCAGTAGTGGAATAGCACTTTTTTTGTGAGTCATAGCGCAACACCAGACAATGGCGTATTGTGACATAAAAGTGTGCAGATCAGGAATCCAGGATGAGTCTCGAGTGGTGGTTTACCTATTTAATTACAACGATCATTTTAAGTTTATCGCCAGGGTCTGGCGCAATTAATACCATGAGTACCGCTATGAGCCACGGTTACCGAGGTGCCGCGGCATCTATAGCTGGCCTGCAAACCGGGCTGGCGATTCACATCGTCCTGGTCGGCGTGGGTTTAGGGACGTTGTTCTCTCACTCACTACTGGCGTTCGAGATTCTCAAATGGGCTGGCGTCGCTTACCTTGTGTGGCTGGGTATTCAGCAATGGCGGGCTGCAGGTGCGCTTGATCTGAAAACTCTGGCGCAACAACAACCCCGGCGCAAATTGTTCCAGCGTGCGGTATTTGTCAATCTGACCAACCCCAAAAGCATTGTTTTCCTGGCCGCACTTTTCCCGCAATTTATTATGCCCCACCAGCCACAAGTTATGCAGTATGTGGTGTTAGGCGTAACTACCGTTGTCGTAGATATTGTGGTGATGATTGGTTATGCCACGCTGGCACAACGTATTGCAGGCTGGATTAAAGGGCCACGCCAGATGAAGGCGCTGAACAGAGTATTTGGTTCACTCTTTATGCTGGTGGGCGCACTGCTCGCCAGTGCGCGCCAGGCATAATTTCATGCTAAACAGCGGGTGCCGGTTAACGGGAAATAATCAGATGGATTCCGAACCCGGTAAACAAGGCACCGGCCATCCCGTCAATCCATTTCGCCAGCCGCTGGTAGCCTTGCCGCATTTTCGGTAACGCAAACAGGCTGGCGACCACGGCAAACCAGGCAAAGGTTTCTAACGCAATCAGGCAAAACAGCCCGATGCGTTCTGGTGCGCCAACGCTGTCGCCAAGAAAGAGTGAGAAGACACTACCGAAATAGATAATGGCTTTGGGGTTAGCCAGGTTGGTTAACAGGCCTTTCAGAAAGCTACGCCCTGCCTGAGCCAGCTCAACTTGTTGTGCCGGGCCATGCTCCACTGGTTTTTTAAATACTCCCCGCAGCATCTGGAAACCCATCCAGCATAAATACAAACCACCACCCACCATAATAATGGTGTGCAGCCAGGCCATTTTTTCCAGAATAAGGTGCAGGCCAAGCAGTGCCACACCTGACCAGACCATGACGCCACAGGTGATACCCAGTACGCCCATAATGGCTTCACGGCGAGAGCGGCTGATAGCCGTTTGAGATACAAAAAAGAAATCCGGGCCAGGGCTTATCAGCGCTAAGAAATGCACCAGTGCCACTGTCAGAAAAAGCATTAACATAACTTGCTCGCAGGAGAATAATCGCAGGAGGTATTATCCTGGCACGTTTCTCCGCTGCCCGCTACCAGGTTTCCCGTTCGTCCAGATGTTCACGAATCAGGGTCATAAAGGGTTGCCCAAACCGTTCCAGTTTACGCATCCCCACGCCATTCACACTCAGCATTTCCCCCGGTGAAACCGGTAACTGCTCCGCCATTTCTATCAGAGTTGCATCGTTAAAGACGACATACGGTGGGATATTTTCCTCATCGGCGATGGCTTTACGTAGTTTGCGTAATTTGGCGAACAATTTGCGGTCATAATTACCACCAAGCGTTTTCTGGTGAGCGCGCGGTTTCAGCACAGAAATACGAGGTACAGCCAGCATCAATGGCACCTCACCCCGCAATACGGGCCGGGCAGCTTCGGTAAGTTGTAGTGCAGAATGGTTGGCAATGTTTTGGGTGATAAACCCCATGTGGATGAGCTGGCGAATCACGCTAACCCAGTGTTCATGGCTGTGCTCACGCCCAATGCCATACACTGGCAGTTTATCGTGTTGCATATCACGGATACGCTGGTTGTTAGCGCCTCGCAACACTTCCACCACGTACCCCATTCCAAAACGCTGGTTCACACGATAAATACAGGATAACGCTTTTTGTGCATCCACCAGGCCATCATAACGCCGCGGTGGATCCAGGCAAATGTCACAGTTGCCGCATGCTTCCTGGCGGCCTTCACCGAAATAATTCAACAACACCAGGCGGCGGCAGGTTTGTGCCTCGGCAAATGCCCCCATGGCATTAAGTTTGTGGCGCTCAATATCCTGTAGCTGCCCAGCCGGTTTTTCATCCAGGCAGCGGCGCAGCCAGGCCATATCTGCCGGGTCGTAAAACAGCATCGCTTCAGCGGGCAAGCCATCGCGCCCGGCACGCCCGGTTTCCTGGTAATACGACTCGATATTGCGCGGAATATCGAAATGGACAACAAACCGCACGTTGGGTTTATTAATCCCCATACCGAAGGCAACTGTTGCCACCACAATTTGCACATCATCGCGCTGGAACTTCTCCTGGACTTCAGCACGCACACTATTTTCCAGCCCGGCATGATAGGCTTGCGCACTAATCCCCCGGCTTTGCAAACGAGCGGCGGTGTCTTCCACTTTTGCCCGGCTGTTGCAGTAAATAATGCCAGACTTGCCCCGTTGTTCCTGAACATAACGGAGTAACTGGTCAAGCGGCTTAAACTTTTCCATTAGCATGTAACGGATATTCGGCCGGTCAAAGCTGCTCACCTGGATAAGCGGGTTATCCAGCCCCAGTAGACGCACAATATCAAGCCGGGTGGTATCGTCTGCCGTTGCCGTTAAAGCCATAAATGGCACACCAGGAAGGCGCTGGCGCAATTGCCCCAGAGCCGCATATTCCGGGCGGAAATCGTGCCCCCATTGAGAAATGCAGTGGGCTTCATCAACTGCCAGCATGACAGGGTTCCAACGAGCCAGCTGGTCGAGGAAGTTATCCATCATCAGGCGTTCTGGAGCGATATACAGCAGGCGTATTTGCCCACTTCTGCAGCCATCAATAACCTGCTGTTGTTCTTCGCGGCTTAATGAGGAGTTCAGGCAAGCGGCAGCAACCCCGTTGGCGCACAGTTGATCCACCTGGTCTTTCATCAACGAGATAAGCGGAGAAACAACCAGCGTCAACCCGCCGAGCACCAGCGCAGGAATTTGATAGCAGAGGGATTTTCCCCCGCCGGTAGGCATAACCACAAGGCAATCCCTACCCTGGAGTGCCTTATCAATAATGTTTTTCTGGCCCGGACGAAACTGTTGGTAGCCAAAGGTTTCCTGTAACACTTGCTGTGCCAGTGACTCCCGATTCATCATTTCCGCCTGCGCCACACTCACTCCATCCGCTTAAAATAAAACAGGCGCTATTTTCAGCGCCTGAGTGAGAAACTGCAATGCTTTAAAACAGATCATTGAGCATAACGCCCAAACCAACGCGAGTCTGATTGAAGTTGTAGTCTATCAGGGACTCACCATAACCGCTCCACACCTGAGCGTAAGCCCGGACATGGCGGGTAATTGGGTAGCTCACGCCGAATTCAGCGCCGCCGTAACCGGTATTCCAGTTATACTGACCTTTTACGCTTAAGACCGCGTCGCCCCAGCTGTAGGCCACACGCGCCTGGTAATAGCCCATATATTTGGCGATATCAGGGTTATCATCAAGATTTCCCACCACATACCAGGGTTTCACTTCAACCATCCAGTCGCCATTCTGTGCCATCAGACGAGAATAAACGCGGTTCCAACTGCGAGAAGTTGGGTCTGAACGCCCGTTGGAATCATGGTTAAACCCCATTTCGACATCACGCAATGTCCAGCCAGCGAATTGATAGTCGGTGGCAAACCCCAGAAATAACTGAGGCTCGTAATTGGTTTCACGAAACGGTGAAGACTGGGACTGATTGGAAAGCTGCCACCAGGATTTCTGTGTATAAGAAGCACCCAGTACGGAGTTATCACCCAAAATTCCACGCCACAAAGGGAAAGCGAGGCTCAGCTGAAATTTCACTTCGTCTTTGCGGGCATGGTCGGCCCAGTCATAGCTTTTTATCGCTTCTTTATTAATATCGCTGCTCTGTGTGTAGAGAACATAGTTGGTGTCGTAAGGATACAAGGTAAAAGGATTGTCATGTTCCTGTAACATATTGGCAATAATGCTGCCACGAACAGCCGGTGCATCGTGCACCTCTTTTACTGTTGCTTCCTGTGCCAAGGCCGTGGCCGGTAGCACGCACATCATCATTAAAGCGGTAAAACTCTTGCGCATCAGCCTCATTCTCCTGAAGCAATTATTATTGGTGTGACTCATTCTACATATTTCATGGTCTGATACGCACTCTTCTGCTCTTAAACTGGTTTAAAACACAAATGCTACATAAGATAAACATCTTATTAACCATTGGTGAGTATTACTATGTCTGGAGTCATTCTTACCGCTGAGGAAGCATTGAAGTTGGTGGGTGATATTTTTGTCTACCACATGCCATTTAACCGGGCTCTGGGGCTGGAGCTGGTAAAGTACGTCCCTGATTATGCCGAGCTGTGCTTTGAACACCAGCCAATGATGGTAGGAAACTGGGCACAAAATATTTTACATGGTGGCGTGATAGCAGCTGCGTTGGACGTTGCCGCCGGTCTGGTGTGCGTCGGCAGCACACTCACACGCCATGAAACCATCAGCGAGGAAGAGTTACGCCAGCGTCTGGGCAAAATGGGCACCATTGATTTACGTGTGGATTACCTGCGTCCGGGACGTGGTACTCATTTTACCGCCAGCAGTTCACTACTGCGGGCAGGTAACAAAGTGGCTGTCGCCCGTGTTGAGTTACATAACGAACAAAAAACCTATATTGCCAGTGCAACAGCGACTTACATGGTCGGGTAGCGGCTTTTTCTGGTAAACTACCTGTACACTTTTCCAACGCATATACGCATTCACATGGACAGCAGGCAAGTACGTTTAGGGGTTATCCTCGCCCTGATCGCCTATTTTATTTGGGGGGTAGCCCCCGCCTATTTCAAACTTATTCAGTTTGTCCCCGCCGATGAAATTCTGACTCACCGCATTATCTGGTCTTTTTTCTTTATGGTGGCGCTTATTTCCCTAAGCCGCCAGTGGCGCCAGGTGCGAAAAATTATTGCCACACCCAAGAAGATTTTTGGGCTTGCCGTTTCTGCTGTATTAGTGGGCGGCAACTGGCTGTTATTTATTTGGTCAGTCAATAATAATCATATGCTGGAAGCCAGCCTGGGCTATTTTATTAATCCGCTGGTGAATATTTTGCTGGGTATGATCTTTCTCGGTGAGCGTTTTCGATTAATGCAGTGGGTGGCTGTGTTACTGGCTGCCTGCGGTGTACTGGTTCAACTCTGGACTTTTGGGTCGTTGCCCGTCATTGCACTGGCACTGGCGTTCAGTTTCGCGCTGTATGGCCTGGTGCGTAAGAAAATTGCTGTAGATGCCCAAACCGGCATGCTGATAGAAACCTTGTGGCTGTTACCGGTTGCCACTATCTGGTTATTTGGTATCACCGATACACCCACCAGCCATCTTGCCAGCAACCCATGGTCACTGAATTTGTTGCTGATGGCCGCCGGTATTGTTACCACGGTGCCGTTATTATGCTTCACCGGGGCGGCAACCCGCCTGAGGTTATCCACCCTCGGCTTTTTTCAATATATTGGCCCAACACTCATGTTTTTATTAGCCGTAACCTTCTATGGAGAAGTACCCGGTAAAGACAAAATGGTCACTTTCGGATTTATCTGGATAGCCCTGTTTATCTTTGTGCTGGATGCATTATATACCCAGAGAAAAGTCAGATAATCCCGATAAAACAATAAACTGGCGTAGTATTTTTATTTATGTATTACGCCAGCCATACACCAGCAATTCAATTCCCTCACCTACCTTTTTTAGTACAATTGCCGTCTTACTATAAGGTAATACTGTTTCTATAATCTGCTCATATCTAGCAAATCTATTAATCAGGTAATTATCCGTAGTTACCTTTGAGAAAACTAATAACTATGTCTGTACTGATCCATCTACTAAAACCTTCGCGCAGCACAACATTGCCGCGAATGCCTTTTTTGGTTATCAGTATCTTAGTGTTTTTTATTAATTTAATACCATTAATGTTCAATGAAGTAAGCCGTATTATCATTATTTTTACCGCGATAATTTTGATATGGACTTACTGTAATGCAGGAGCCATGCGCTGCCGTGATATGGGCATCAAAGGCAGCTACTTCGTAGCTATATGGCTAAGCACAATCATTATTGGGCAAATTTTGATTGTTCTTCTGGGAAGTGATTGCGACTCGCCAGGTCCGCGATTCATTGTTGCCATACACTGTATGACAGTTCTTCCTCTGGTAATAATACCTGGAAAGCAAAAAAATATAGAACCAAAAATTTAACCACTATTTAGTAAGGGATAAAGGTAACACAATGACTAACACAACATTGCCTGAAGAAAATTACGACTACCAGCAGGATCCGAAAGTAAAAGAAAAGTGGAAAAAACGCTTTGCCTTTGTTGATAAGCTTGGTGGAAAGTATAATGGTTTCCTGCAAACCAAAGAAAGCCGTGAGGAATTGAAAAAACTTCCGATCTGGCCACGAATTACAATGCAAATGAGTTTTTTGGCTTTTTTGTTCGGCCCAATTTATCTGCTGATTTTAGGGTTATGGAAAAAAGCCATAGTGTGTTTTCTCATCAGCTGTGTTGTTGCCATTATTGGCCTGATGATTCATTTCCGGTTCCTTTCTTTCTTTTTCAACATGTATGTCGCATGCCAGACTATCCTCTGGTATTACGAATTCAAGGTAAAAAACAAGCACACCTGGAGTTTGTAACCATAAAAAAACGCTGTTTTCACAGCGTTTTTTTGCCTCTGAGCATTAACTGCTATAACCAGTTTTTCCGCTTAAAGTACAGGTAAGGAGCCAGTCCTGCCAGCATCATAAAGACGATGGCGCCAGGGTAACCAAAACTCCAGTGTAATTCCGGCATAAACTCAAAGTTCATCCCATAACTGGAAGCAACCAGAGTGGGTGGCAGGAATACGACAGATACCACGGAGAAGATTTTAATTATCCGGTTCTGCTCAATATTGATGAACCCCATTGCAGCCTGCATCAGGAAGTTAACTTTCTGGAACAGGGATTCATTGTGCGGCAACAGGGATTCGATATCGCGCAATACCTCACGCGCCTGTTCAAGCTGCTCACCCGGTAATCGAGCTTTACGCACCAGGAAATTCAGTGCCCGCTGGGTATCCATCAAACATAAGCGAACTTTCCAGCCGGTATCTTCCAGTTCAGCCAGGGTGGAGAGCGCTTCGTCGTACTCATCACCTTGTTGCCCTTCCATAATCACACGGCTGAGCTTTTCCAGGTCGCTGTAAATGTTTTCGATTTCATCGGCCAATTGTTCAATTTTGGTTTCGAACAAATCGAGCAACAATTCAAACGCATTACCGTCAGCCACTAACTGTGTACGGGCACGCATGCGGTAGAGGCGAAATGCAGGTAACTCACGTTCACGTAGCGTAAACAGGCGGCCATTACGAATGGTAAAAGCCACGGTTGAGTTGCCCGCGTGATCGTCCGCGTCTTCGTAGAAGAAAAATGAGTGGATATGCAGGCCATCTTCGTCTTCAAAAAAACGGGCGGATGCCTCAATATCTTCAAGCTCTGGTCGTGTCGCCAGGCTCTGGTCAAGTTCCGTTTGTACGCGTTGCCGCTCGTCTTCGTCCGGCTCAACCAGGTCAACCCATATGGCGTTGCTCAGGTTTTCAGCCTCTTCCATTTCGAGACGGGACAACCGATTATTTTCCAGTTGAAATGCGCTCAACATGACCGGGACTCCCAATGCAAAAAATATCGGACAGTTCGGTGGGCACACAGAAACGGGGGTTTCAAACCAAGAAACAGACTGGCTCAACGCGACGGGAAAAGATGTCGCTGACAACCGCTAAGGCTATCAGCAATGAGGATAGCCTTAGGAGTTGCACCCTGAAAACAGGTGAAAGAGCCAGCATCTACTGGGTGTGTCCAAGGCGAATGTCCTCTTAGCGTAATCGTGGGCGCATGTTACGCCAGCGAAAAAGCAGCGTCAACAAACAACAGAACACTCGCAATTAATTAATATCTGTTATTTGTTAAGGTTAGCAGACAGGCCAGAAAATTTATTTTCTCACACGGAGTTACACTGTTTCCAGCCTGGCGTAAGCGGCCACCAGCCACTTAATCCCTTGCCCCTGGAATGCGACTTGCAACCGGCTGTGCTCACCACTGCCTTCCAGATTCACAATAGTGCCTTCGCCAAATTTAGGGTGGCGCACCCGCTGGCCCAGTTTATAACCGCTATCGTTTTGCTCAATGGGCGTGCCCAACCGCTGGTGGTTAACCGGGCGGGAAACAGTTGCACGTAAACGCACTTCCTCCACACAGTTTTCCGGTAGTTCACCGACAAAGCGGGAAGGACGGTGATACACCTCTTTCCCGTACAGGCGGCGCGATTCTGCGTAGGTCAGTGTGAGCTTTTGCATGGCCCGCGTAACGCCAACGTAAGCCAGGCGGCGTTCTTCTTCCAAACGGCCGCCTTCATCCAGCGACATCTGGCTGGGGAACATTCCTTCTTCCATCCCGACAATAAACACTTGCGGGAACTCCAGACCTTTCGCTGAATGCAGTGTCATCAGTTGTACTGCATCCTGCCAGGTATCGGCCTGCCCTTCCCCTGCCTCCAGTGCGGCGTGAGATAAGAAGGCCTGTAACGGCATTAAATCTTCGTCTTCGTCCTGGTAGCTGAACTGGCGTGTGGCTGTCACCAGTTCTTCAAGGTTTTCAATACGTGTCTGGCCTTTCTCGCCTTTTTCCTGCTCATACATCATCCACAGGCCAGAATCTTTAATTACCCGGTCAGTCTGAACATGTAATGGCATTTCCGCGGTATCGTGGGCCAACGCATCAATCAGTTCTATAAAACGTTGCAGTGCAGACGCAGCACGCCCTGCCAGGGCTTTATCCTGTAACAGCTGGCGCGATGCTTGCCACAATGTGAGTTGGTTATCTCTCGATGTCTGGCGCACCACATCCAAAGTGCGGTCACCAATCCCTCGGGTTGGCGTATTGACGACACGTTCAAACGCGGCATCATCATTGCGGTTACTCATCAAACGCAAATACGCCAGCGCATCTTTAATTTCCTGGCGTTCAAAAAAGCGCATCCCGCCATAAATCCGATACGGCATATTGCCTTGCAGTAACGCTTCTTCCAGCACACGCGATTGGGCGTTGCTGCGGTATAAAATGGCACATTGATCCAGTGCGCCACCGTTGTCCTGCCAGGTTTTGATACGGTTGACCACAAACCGGGCTTCATCCAGCTCGTTAAAGGCACAGTACAGCGAGATAGGTTCACCTTCGCTGCCATCAGTCCATAAGTTTTTGCCAAGCCGCCCGGTATTGTTATCAATCAGGGCATTGGCCGCATTGAGAATATTGCTGGTTGAACGGTAGTTTTGCTCAAGGCGAATAGTTTGTGCACCGGGGAAATCCCGCAGAAAACGCTGAATATTTTCCACCTGAGCACCACGCCAGCCATAAATTGACTGGTCATCATCCCCCACTATCATCACATGGCTGGTATCACCCGCCAGCAGGCGAATCCAGGCATATTGAATATTGTTGGTATCCTGAAATTCGTCCACCAGAATATGGGTGAAGCGATCACGGTAGTGCTGGAGAATGTGGGGTTTATTAAGCCAGAGTTCATGGGCGCGCAACAGTAATTCGGCGAAATCCACCAGCCCTGCCCTGTCGCAAGCTTCCTGATAGGCCTGGTAAACTTTCAACCAGGTTTGCTCGACGGGATTGCCATAGCTGTCAACGTGTTGCGGGCGCAGGCCTTCATCTTTTTTGCCGTTGATGTACCACATTGCCTGGCGGGCAGGCCACTGCTTTTCATCAAGGTTCATGGCTTTAATCAGGCGTTTAAGCAGGCGCAACTGGTCTTCGCTGTCGAGAATTTGAAAATCCTGTGGTAAACCAGCATCAAGGTGATGCGCCCTAAGCAGGCGATGAGCAAGTCCGTGGAATGTGCCAACCCACATGCCATTTTGCACACCCCCCATCAACTGACCAATACGCTGGCGCATTTCTGCCGCTGCTTTGTTAGTAAAGGTGACGGCCATAATGGAGTATGGTGAACTGTTCTCAACCGACATCAGCCAGGCTATACGATGCACCAGCACTCGTGTTTTCCCGCTTCCCGCACCTGCCAGAACCAGCAAATTACTGCGTGGTGCCGCAACGGCTTCACGCTGTTTATCATTAAGACTGTCGAGCAGGTAAGAAACGTCCATCAGCACCGCCAAATTGGGGAAAGGGGGGATCGTACCCCTGGAAATTTTTACAGCATTATATCAGCGCAGTGAGTGATGCCAACCGCGAAATTTCCACATGAGGTAGCAACCGGCTGTCTTTTGCCGTCATCAGGCTGGCCTGTTTCAGGTTAATCCAACATGCCTGAACGCCACTTTGTACCGCGCCTAACACATCAGTGGTGAGGTCATCGCCTACGTGGAGCAACTCACTGGGCTGTAGGCCCAGTTTTTGTGCCGCCAGCCAGTACATATCTCCAAACGGTTTTGAACGGCCATCCGGGCCTGCGCGCAACACGAATTGAAAGTACGGTTCAAGCCCGAAGCGGGACGGATCCGCATTACCGTTAGTAATGGCGACCAGCGGCCATTTCTGTGCCAGTTTTGCCAGTGTGGTATGGGTTTCTTGCGGTACTTCTATGCGGCTACGCCAGTGTGCGAACTCATCCATCACGGCATCCGCACCTTCACGCGCCTGGCTATTTGGTATCCCGGCGAGTTGCATTGTGCGTTCTATTGCCCGCCAACGCCACTGGGTCACATCATGGTAAATTTCCGGTTCTTCTTCCCTTAAGGCGTCACGCACGCCAATAAAATCGCTGGCGGTGAGTTGCGCCAGAGACGGGTGGTACTGTTGAAGAAACTGAAGAGATGCCTGGGTAGTTTTTTGAATTACTGGATAGTTGTCATACAGCGTATCGTCCAGATCAAACGTCAGAGCAGCAATCCGGCTCAGTGGACGGTAAAAATGCATTACGATTTCCCCCGCCTGGCGCGTGGATGCGCAGCATCATACACCGAGGCTAAATGTTGAAAGTCGAGGTGGGTATAGATTTGAGTTGTGGATAAATTCGCGTGGCCCAGCAGCTCCTGAACTGCACGTAAATCACCGCTGGACTCCAGCATATGTGTAGCGAAAGAGTGGCGTAATTTATGAGGGTGAACATGGCTATTCAGGCCCTGACGCACACCCCATTCGGCAAAGCGTTTTTGCACGTTACGGGCTGAAATACGCTTGCCCTGGCGGGATAAAAAGAGTGCATCATCATCGGGGCCAAACAGCAAACGCAGTTCCAGCCAGTGCTCAACCCATTGCACCGCACTTCGGCCAACAGGCAACCGACGCTCTTTACTCCCTTTCCCCATCACCCACACTTCACCGCTGGCAAGGTCCAGGTGGCGGCAATCAATATTGACCAGTTCCGATAAACGCAGCCCTGCGCCATACATGATTTCCAGCATTGCTCTGTCACGCACGGCGAGTGGGTCATTAATATCAATATCCAGTAACCGGTTGACGTCATCCACGTCAATATTTTTGGGCAAATGGCGCGGCGCTTTAGGGCTGGCGACACCCTTAGCCGGGTTTGCATCCAGCTCACCCTGAGCGACCAGCCAGTCGAAAAAACTGCGTAAAGCGGAAAGACGTAATGCCATACTGGCAGGTTGCAGACCGTGTTTGCGGCTTAATACAGTAAAGCGTTTTACTTTGCTGCTGTCGCACTGAGCCCAGCGTTGTATCCCAATGTCTTCCGCCATGCCAATAATCACTTGCAACTGACGCCCATAGTTAAGCAGAGTCAGTGGGCTTAGCTGGCGTTCCACTTTCAGGTAACGCAAATATTGATCAACACTCGTCTGCAAATCACTCATAGCCGTTCCACCCAACGTTCAAGTAACCCGGGTAATAATATACTCAGCTCCTGTAAGAACTGGGTTCCCTGGCCTGCTGAGTAGTGCTGAGGGTCACGGCTGGAGAATACCAGTACGCCTAAATCCCCCTGATCCCCCAGCAATGACATTGCTACTGAGCCTACTGCTTTTTCTTGCGGCAACATCACCAGCAACTCATTACCATTCAGCCCACCAAGGTAGTGTGACTGGTCGCCAAACCGCTGAACTCGCAATGGTTCGAACAGTTGGCGGCTCAAGGCCAGGTGAGTAAAACAAGAAGGTGCGCCAATACGCCATTTATCCGGAAAGAGCCGTAACGTAGCACTGGCCAGTTTCATCTCTTTTGCCCAGCGCGTCAGCCGTTCAAGGAAAGATTGCAAATCCGGGGCTGACGCCAGCCGGCTTTGTAGTTTCAGTAATCGGTAAAACAGCCCTTCATTTGCCATCGCCTGTTCAACCAGCAAACCCATGCCGGTTTCCAGGTTATCAATCCGGTTCCGCGACCTGGCCATGTGCCATTCAACCAGCGAAATAGCCCCCCGTACCGGGTGCGGTACACTGAGTTGCTCAACCAGTTGTGCGTTACGAATAAAAAAATCAGGGTGACGACGCAGATAATCTCCAACCATCTCGTCTGTCAGCTCAGGCAAAATATCTTGCTGTTCTCCGACGTTCTTCATAGATGTATAAACCCATCGTAGACATGAGTGGCAGGCCCGGTCATGTATAAAGGATGACCCGGGCCTTTCCAGGCAATATCTAACCGACCACCAGGCAGGTCAACCCGCACTTGTTCAGCCAGCAAACCTTGTTGTATACCGACAGCGACTGCGCCACAGGCTCCGCTACCACAGGCCTGTGTTTCACCCGCGCCGCGTTCGTAAACCCGCAGGCGGATATGTTCAGGGTTAACCACTTCCATAAAACCAACATTCACCCGCTCAGGAAAACGTTCATGGCTTTCTACCAGCGGCCCCAGCAATTCCACTTCTGCTGTCGTAACACTTTCAACCTGAATCACGCAATGGGGGTTACCCATCGATACAGCGCCGCACAGTACCGTTTGTTCTGCGACGCGCATGATATAAGTTTTTTCCATTTTATTAGCGCGGAAAGGTATACGGCCAGGTTCAAAATCCGGCTCGCCCATATTCACCCGCACTAAATCATCGTCCGTCACTGTCAGAACCATACGCCCGTTGGCAGTGCTGACAAAAATATCTTTCTTGTTGGTCAGGCCTTTCAGACGTACAAAGCGGGCAAAACAACGTGCACCATTGCCACACTGCGCAACTTCACTACCATCCGCGTTAAAAATACGGTAGTGGAAGTCCAACTCAGGATCATAGGGTGGTTCTACAATCAGTAACTGATCAAACCCGACTCCCAAATGCCTGTCAGCCAGGCGGCGGATCATATCCGGAGAGAAGAAGACGTTTTGTGTTACTGCGTCAACCACCATGAAATCATTGCCAAGCCCATGCATTTTGGAAAACTGCATTTAGAACTCCCTTCCCCAGGTTATGCACTGGGGTGCTACTGGGTGACAACCTGCGTCGGGTCATCGCCATCTCCACGATCGTTTTGATCAGGTGTGGCTGATTGCTCCGACGATACTGGTTTTTCAACACTTTCGGGTGTTTTGTTGTCTGCCGGAGGGAAATAGAGTGGGCCTTTTAAACCACATCCACTGAGGCTAAACATTGCCAGCGCCATGGCCAGCGGATAAACAAGTTTCTTCATTCTGCAGTGCCTGTATATCGTTATTGTTATCTATCATCGCAGGTGAACCCTGAAAAGCAATAGCCAGAGTCTGAGGAACAGATAATTCCCGACAAAAACACTTGCTTACTGACGTAGCTGTGAGCTGTATTTCAATTTCCAGCGCTGTGCTTTTATACTGCCTGCACAGCCTAATAACGGGAAGCGAAACATGAACGATTCTGAATTCCACAGACTAGCCGACGAACTGTGGCTGACCATTGAAGAACACTTTGATAATTGGGATGGCGACAGCGATATTGACTGCGAGATCAATGGTGGTGTACTGACACTGAGCTTTGAAAATGGCAGTAAAATCATTATTAACCGCCAGGAGCCTCTGCACCAGGTCTGGCTGGCAACCAAAAGTGGTGGCTACCACTTCAACCTGAAAGAAGATACCTGGGTGTGCGACCGTAGCGGGAAAGCTTTCTGGACCTTACTGGAAGAAGCCTGCTCACAGCAGGCCGGTGAACCCGTTCACTTCCAGTAATTACTGCTGATATTGTTGCAGTAATGTCGCAGCGTTGCCGTCTGATGCCAGCGCTGCGGCAGTAGTAACAGGCTGAGTACGGTATGGAATCACCTGGGCACGCTCTTCCCCGGTCACAATCTGGTAGAACTGTGGCAGGTTGAAGTTCACAAAGCTCGAGCCATAAGTGAAACGATCATGGGATGATGAATAGAACCGGCTAACATCACGAACCAGCTCTTCAATGCTGCCTTCACAGTGGTGATAAACCTCCGCGCGGTTGCCTTCATCGAGGATATAGATATTAAAGCCTTTGTCACTGTTGGTTTCTTCAAAGAAAAACTGAATAATCCCTTCACTGGCAAACCCATCCACAACCGATGGAAGCTGGACATGGTTGGTTTCCACCTGAACAGATAGCCCATGCAGTTTGTTATGGGAAATCGCCCCATAAAACTCAATGGCGTTTTCTAGTTTCTGTACAGACACATTCAGCCGTTCAAAGAACAAGCCCCAGGTCTGCCCGGCAACACGCAACGCTTTAAAACGCCCCGGCTCAAGACGGGTACTCGACAAGCGTAACTCAATACATTCAGAAACCAGTTGCAGAACACGGGTACGAATTAACCCACGCAAGTGCTGGCTGTAGCAGAACACTTCAACGTTGTCTGGCGGAGCGGCATCCTGGTGCATTTTGCCCAAAATCGTTTTTAACGCTTCAATCATGGCCTGCTCGCCATTGAAATGCAGAGTACGCACTTCATTCCATGAATTACGGTACAGCAAATCAACGCTGCCAATCAGGCATTTCTGTTCTTCACCGAAGCTGAAGACATCAAGCTTACGGAAATCAAAATGCACCACCTGGTTACGAAACGCCGTTGTTGGGTCGTATTCCAGGTTAACGATAATAGCGAGATGGCGAATTTCACAAGGGCTATACAACGCTTTAGGCGTTGGTGCGGGCAGCCTGATGGGGAAATGATGGGATACATCCGACACCATTTCCTGCAATTTTGCCAGGTCACAGACACCATTGCCTTTAATGAACAGGCGGGTTCTCGGTGTCAATAAACCATTAAAGTAGGCCCAGGCCACCAGCTTGTTCAGATAGCGGTTATATTCCAGTGGCTGATGACTGATAATCGTGTCCATATGCGGCGCACGGTTATACAGATACCATCCTGAACGGTTTGCCCGGCCAAGCGGTACGTGAATAAAAGTCAGATTGGGTTCAGACAAATCAGGTGAGATTTGTGGGTTCACCAGTGTCACTTTCCCGGGCAAGGCCTCAAATGCTGCATAGAGCTTACGGGTCAGCACCCCTATATCTTGTGGGCTGGCACTCACACTGAGGTTGTTGCGGCGAGCGAAACGGATCAGGTTGCGATAGCTTTGCATCATCGCATCCAGCAATTCATTGTGGGCGTTGCGTACTTCGTCTATTTTCCAGTTAGCTCGATTATCCAGCATCGCCAGGCGTTCTTCATCCCAGCCCCAGCTTTTCACTAACTGCCCGATAACCTCACGCCGCCAGCCAACACAGGCACGTTCACGACTGAGTTTTTCGCACACCTTCAAATAAAAGCAACGGCGAACCAGGTCAAGGCGAGTGGTATCGTCTATTGCGGTTAAATACCGAGTCACCCGCTCCAGCATCATGCAGTATGCATCAAGCCCGAACGAGACAATTTCACCGTCATGCAGGTGTTGCTTGATATCTTTGGCTAACAGACGTGTGTTGGGGTATTCCCAGGAATACGCTTCCAACAGTAACGTTTTCAGTACGGCTTTATACGGGGAATCAATGCTCTTATACAGCTGCCATAGGCTGGCGCCGAAGTACTCTTCCGCAGACAACGAGCTCAACCCACCCAAATCAAGCCATTCATTAGGGGTCAGTACGCCTTGTGCGTAGAGCTTCATCACATAATCGTCATAGCTCTCTTCCTGATCACAAGGGACCATATTCCACAGAATACGTTTCCCGGCCAGGCGCACTGCGGTACGGTAAAACTCATCGAGCAGTAAAATATGCTGTGTAGAACCGCAATCTTCGCCACCCAGGCTGCCGCTCTCGTTATGACGGAAACGGTTTTCATCAATCAGGAAGAAACTGACTTCCACACCTAATGATGCAGCCCAGCCCTCCAGCAATGCACACTTACGCTGGAGTAAACGCCGCTCTTCGCTGTCCAGCCACGCCTGATGACACACCCAGATATCGAGATCAGATGAACAACTTTGCCCAACTGAGGAGGTGCTGCCCATAGAGTAAACACCAGTAATGGGTAATTCACTGGTATTTTCTTCTTGGGGAAAAGCGCCGTATTTCAGCTCAAGGTTGTCCAAATAATGACGTTGTGTGTCATCAGGGGTGTACAGACAAATTCCATGGGGAACGTTGCCATCAATATAGCCCGGCATTTGCGGATGATGGCAATGCAATAATGTAGGCAGCAGACTGTAAACCTGCTGAAAAGCGGGTCCCATTGCAGCCAGGGCGCGGTCCACGCGCAGTTGGTTTATGGCATCCAGTCTCTGTTTAAGAGTCTCAATATAGAGGTACAAGACGTATCGCCTGATTGGTTACAGTATTTCAAAAACGTAATCCGCATGCAGCCTTTAATGATTATAGAATGAACAGGCTGGCAATTGGTGAAAACGTGATCAATTTAACACCACGAGCATTGACCGTAAAGAAAGATGCGCTAAGTAAGTCTAGCATCCGGGCGCATCTTAATACACTTAAACTGACACTTTCAGGATAAACCCCGTTGAAACTGACACGCTTCCTCTAACAATGGTAGGATGATATTCAAGCGTTTTTTACGGTAACTAGCATGGTAGACAAAGTATTACGAATTGCCACCCGGCAAAGCCCGCTTGCGCTATGGCAAGCACAATATGTCAAACAACATTTACAGGCCCACCATCCGGATTTGCAGGTTGAACTGGTTCCGATGGTCACTCGTGGCGATGTGCTGCTTGATACCCCCCTCGCCAAAGTGGGTGGTAAGGGTTTGTTTGTCAAAGAACTCGAACTGGCGATGCTGGAGAACCGGGCAGATATCGCGGTTCACTCAATGAAAGATGTGCCGATTGCCTTTCCTGAGGGACTGGGGCTGGTCACCATTTGCGAGCGGGAAGATCCACGAGATGCATTTGTATCCAACAATTACACCAGTCTGGACTCACTCCCACAAGGGGCTGTAGTAGGAACTTCCAGCCTGCGTCGCCAGTGCCAAATTGCGGCACGCCGCCCTGACCTGCAAATTCGCTCATTACGCGGTAATGTAGGTACTCGGTTAGGTAAGCTGGATAGTGGTGAATATGATGCCATTATTCTGGCTGTAGCAGGTTTAAAACGCCTTGAGCTGGAAGAGCGTGTTCGTGAAGCACTCGCCCCAGAAATTAGCCTGCCTGCTGTTGGGCAAGGTGCGGTCGGTGTTGAGTGCCGTCTGGATGATACATGGACCCGTGAATTACTTGCGCCACTGCATGATACTGATACTGCTATCAGAGTGACGGCCGAGCGGGCTATGAATACCCGCCTTGAAGGCGGTTGCCAGGTACCGATTGGCAGTTTTGCATTATTGGAAAATGGCCAGTTATGGTTACGCGCACTGGTTGGTGCACCCGATGGTTCACAAATCATCGCAGGTGAACGCCATGGCACACCGGACCAGGCTGAAGCGATGGGCATTAGTCTTGCTGAAGAACTACTGGCACGTGGTGCGAGCCAAATTCTTCACGACGTTTATCAAGGTGAAAAACCACAATGAGTATTTTGGTCACTCGCCCATCACCTGATGGGGAAGCGCTGGTTAGCCGTCTCAGGGCTCTCGGGCGAGAGGCCTGGCACTTTCCTTTGATTGAATTCGCCCGTGGGAATGCATTAAGCCAACTCCCGGCGCTACTGGGCAAACTCGCACCAGACGACTTGCTTTTTGCAGTTTCCCGGCACGCGGTGCAATTCGCTCAAGCCGAGCTTGCAGCAACCCGCTTTAACTGGCCTGCTCATATACAGGCGTTTGCGGTTGGTCGTACTACTGCTCTGGCACTGCATACCGTGAGCGGCCTGCCAATTAGCTACCCGAGAGATCGGGAAACCAGCGAAACCTTGCTACAATTACCTGAATTACAGAATGTTGCTGGGAAACGTGCGCTTATTTTACGCGGGAATGGAGGGCGGGAATTACTCACTGAAACGCTGAGCGAACGAGGCGCAACTGTTACTGTCTGCGAATGTTACCAAAGACAACCTTGCCAGTATGATGGCCTGGAAGAAGCATGGCGCTGGCAAAACCGTGGGATCCGCATACTGGTGGTGACCAGTGGTGAGATGCTCGCGCAACTCACAAACACGATTCCCGAATTATATCGAACGAATTGGTTATTCCGCTGCCGGCTTGTTGTCGTCAGCGAGCGGCTGGCGCAGGTTGCCCGTGAATTGGGCTGGGAAGAAATCACTGTCGCCGAAAATGCTGATAACGATGCGCTTTTGCGCACCCTGCAATCACTTTATTAATGGGATGCCATAATGACGGAACACCATAACGACTCCGCCGCAACTGACGAAACCCGGGTGGAAGAAACTTCAGTATCACAAAACACCGGGGCAATTCATCATGCGGAAGACAAGAAAAAGCGTAGTGGCAACGCAGGAATAGCGTTAGGCGTAGTTGCTATAGCCATTGCTCTGGCTTGCGGTGCAGGGATGTGGACCTGGACCAAACATCAACTGGCCACGCAAACCTCTACCAGCGATACCGTAATTGAACAGTTAACTGCATTACAACATCAACAAACACAGCAAAATGCCGCGTTACAAAAAACCGTTGAAGCGCAGGCCGATGCACTTGCTCAGGCACATAAACAGCAACTGGCTCAGGCATCACAACTGTCTGAACTGGAGCAAAAAGTGGCAACCATTTCTGGTTCAGATGCCAAAACATGGATGCTGTCGCAAGCAGACTTTCTGGTTAAACTGGCCGCACGAAAGTTATGGAGCGACCAGGACGTCACCACCGCAGCAGCGCTGCTAAAAAGTGCCGATGCCAGTCTGGCTGATATGAATGACCCCAGTTTACTCCCTGCCCGCCGTGCAATTACGCAAGATTTATCAACGTTATCCGCCCTGACGCAAGTCGACTATGACGGCATTATTCTGCAGCTTAATCAGCTTACCAACCAAATTGATAATCTCCGTCTTGCAGATAACACCACTGATGACACCCCGATGGACGATGACAGCAGTGAACTTTCTGGCTCTTTTAGCCAGTGGCGTGAAAACCTGACTAAAAGCTGGCACAACTTTATGGACAGCTTTATTACCATACGCCGCCGGGATGAAACTGCAGTGCCATTGCTGGCACCAAACCAGGATGTTTACCTGCGTGAAAACCTGCGCGCACGTTTGTTAGTTGCAGCTCAGGCGGTTCCCCGCCACCAGGACGAAGTGTATAAACAGGCGCTGGAAAATGTCTCGACCTGGGTACGTGCGTATTACGATACCAATGATGCGGCGACCAAAGCCTTTCTGCAAAGCCTGGACTCGCTGAGCCAGCAAGATATCAGTATGGATGTTCCGGATTCGCTGCAAAGCCAGCCTATTCTGGAAAAACTAATGCAGACGCGAGTGCGCAATTTATTGTCCCAACCAGGCGTTAGCGCAGGCTCTGACAACGCAACTGCACAGCCGGTACAGGGAGAGTAATCATGCTGAAAGTCTTATTATTGTTTTTATTGCTGATTGCAGGCATCGTGCTTGGCCCTATGCTGGCCGGGCACCAAGGGTATGTACTGATTCAGACGGACAATTACAACATTGAAACCAGTGTAACCGGGCTGGTTATCATGCTGGTTCTGCTGATGCTGGTGTTGTTCGCGGTTGAATGGCTTCTGCGCAAAGTATTCAGAACTGGTGCACGTACCCATGGATGGTTTGTTGGCCGCAAGCGCACACGCGCACGTAAGCAAACCCGCCAGGCACTGCTGAAACTGGCCGAAGGGGATTACCAGCAAGTTGAGAAGCTGATGGCAAAAAATGCCGACCATGCTGAACAGCCACTGGTGAACTACCTGCTGGCAGCCGAAGCAGCTCAACAACGTGGTGACGAAATGCGTGCCAACCAGCACCTGGAACGCGCTGCTGAGCTGGCCGACAGTGACCAAATCCCTGTTGATATTACCCGGGTTCGCTTGCAACTGGCCCGCAATGAAGATCATGCTGCCCGCCACGGTGTCGACAAACTTCTTGATATTTCTCCTCGCCACCCGGAAGTATTGCGCCTTGCTGAGCAGGCCTATATCCGTACAGGTGCATGGAACGCGTTGCTGGACATTCTTCCTTCTATGGCAAAAGCCGGGGTTGCAGATGACGCACACCGTGAAGCATTGCAAGAACAGGCATGGTTGGGGTTAATTAACCAGGCAATGGCAGAGCAAGGCAGTGAAGGGTTGAATAACTGGTGGAAAAATCAGCCGCGTAAAACGCGCCAGCAAACTTTGCTGCAAGTTGCAATGGCAGAGCACCTGATTGAATGCAACGACCACACCAGTGCGGAAAAAATCATCCTTACAGGCTTAAAGCACCAGTATGACGACCGCCTGGTCGCACTAATGCCACGTCTCAAATCTGGTGACCCATCAGTGTTGGAGAAAGCATTACGCCAGCAGATAAAATTGCAGGGCGACCGCCCGTTACTTTGGAGAACTCTGGGGCAACGACTGATGCAACACGCTGAATGGCAAGAAGCAAGCCTGGCATTTCGTGCCGCACTCAAACAACGCCCTGATGCTGAAGATTATGCTTTACTGGCAGATACTCTTGACCGCCTGAAAGAACCTGCAGAAGCGGCAGCTATGCGCAGGGAAGGCCTGTTGTTGACGGTTAATTCCGGCGACAAGCCAAACAATTAACTCCCCTCCTTTCTTCCATAAAAAAACACCTGCCCACTGGGCAGGTGTTAAATCAGGTCATATAACAACAAGCTTGGTGCTTCACTCAACGTTATGTCCATGGTGTCTGATGAGGGTAAAACCGACATCTGTCTTTGGACGATAAGCACCGCAAAGGCTCTGCATCATTCCTGGCATTATGAGGCATAAAGCGAACATAACAGGTGGAATGAGCATCTACCCGCTTATTCTTGCACAATTGATGCCAAAGTTACAGTCAGATTATTCAGGCCTCAGGGCACGGATGGCGGGCTTTCTTTATGCAACAGAACACATCATGCTCCACGAACAAACACTGGATGTCGGGCACCAGCGACAAGCTGAAGCAACCCGAGCAACATGCATTAAAAATCATGAAGTTAAATGTTACTGGCCGGAGACAAACTTAGAGGCGAATGTCGCTAAGTTACGACAGGGAGAAGAAAACGATTAGTTATGTCAAAAAGAGCAATTTCAGATACAAAAAACCCCGCCGAAGCGGGGTTCTAAATTGGTCGGCGAGAGAGGATTCGAACCTCCGACCCACTGGTCCCAAACCAGTTGCGCTACCAGGCTGCGCTACTCGCCGAAATACTGCTATTTTACTTTTTTTTAAAACTTAAGTTGTGGTGCGAGGGGAGGGACTTGAACCCTCACGTCCGTTAGGACACTAACACCTGAAGCTAGCGCGTCTACCAATTCCGCCACCTTCGCATTCCACTAAATAATGGGGTGGCTAATGGGACTCGAACCCACGACAACTGGAATCACAATCCAGGGCTCTACCAACTGAGCTATAGCCACCACTGTAAATCTTTCGCGGTCATTCTACCACCGCAGCTCAAAGCGCCTCACTAAATGGCGCGCCCGACAGGATTCGAACCTGAGACCTCTGCCTCCGGAGGGCAGCGCTCTATCCAGCTGAGCTACGGGCGCGTAGCGCCGTTGCGGAGGCGGATATTACGGACTTAGTGCCCACCTGTCTAGTGCTTTTTTAAAATAAAAAGTGCGTTTGGTTATGTTCTGTGCAACCTGTCGCTTATTTAGCTGGTTCTTGCACATTTTTAACCCGCTTGCACTTTAAAACACACCAAATCAGTGAAATTCCCCCGAGAAAAGTGATTCCCACCATCAGTGAGACGCGTGTCTCTGGGTTTAGCCCCATCCCAACCAATACACAGGCAAGGAAAGCCAGTGTCAGGTAATTTGCCCATGGGAACAGCATTGAACGAAACGGATGAGATGCCATTGCCTGCTGGTGAACCACCCTGAAACGCAACTGGCTCACCAGGATAACAAACCAGGGCAACATCCCCGGCAGCACACTGGCACTGTAGACATAAACAAAAACACGCTGAGGCGATGGAATCACGTAATTCAGCCCCGAGCCCAACAGCAGGATAACCACTGAGACCGCAACAGCGATAACAGGTACGCCATGGCGTGACACCAAAGCAAGCTTCTTCGGTAATTGGCCATTTTTCGCCAACGCATACAACATGCGGCCACAGCTATACATACCACTGTTACAGCCTGAGAGCGCTGCCGTCAGCACCACAACATTAATAATAGCGGCAGCTGAAGTAATACCAATACGCGCAAAGGTCAGCACAAAGGGGCTGCCACTGCCACCGACATCCTGCCAGGAAAACAGCGATACAATGATAAAAATAGCGCCGACATAAAAAATCAGGATACGCCAAAAGATTTTGCTGATAGCCCGGCGCAGCGTCACCTGCGGGTTCTGTGCTTCACCTGCTGTAATCCCCACCAGCTCCACGCCCTGGTAAGACGCCACTACAATACACAGCGCGGTTAAAAAGCCTTTCCAACCACCAGCGAAGAACCCGCCATGAGCGGTGAGATTATGCAGCCCAACCGGTTGCCCATGGTGCCCAAAGCCAAAGAAAATCACAGCCAGACCAACCACTATCATCACAATAATGGTGGTTACCTTAATCATCGCGAACCAGAACTCGATTTCGCCATACAAACGTACAGCCGCCAAATTAGCGACTGCAACTAATGCAACTGCAGTTAATGCCGGGATCCACTGTGGTAGTTCGGGAAACCAGAACTGGGTATAAACCCCTACCGCTGTAACTTCTGAAATGCCCACGGCCATCCACATAAACCAGTATGACCAGGCGGTTAAATACCCCCAGTACGGACCAAGATAGCGATGTGCATACACGGCAAATGAACCGGCTACAGGCTCAAGAAATAGCATCTCACCCATTGAGCGCATAATGAGAAAAACAAAGACACCCGCAAGTAGATAAGCGAGCATAACAGATGGCCCTGCCCATTTAAGGGTGCTGGATGCTCCCATAAACAGACCCACGCCAATTGTGCCACCTAATGCGATAAGTTCGATGTGCCGCGCCTGTAAGCCTCGCTGCAGTGTGGTTGGTTGTGTTGCCATAGAAATGTTCCTGTACTTCAAAAACTGCCCGGTTAAGCCGGTTCTTGTGTTTTCCCGCTACGCTTGCGTACCGGGGGGTATTGAAAGCGGGCAATACTTGATGAATTTTTCCGAAATAGCAAATTGAATGGCAGATAAACAGAGTGCTGTCTGTAACAAGCAATGTCTGGGAAGGAGAAGCAGAAACGGTGATGAGTGGTGGCTGGCAGCCAACAAGCCGCCAGTGACACGGGAAAGGATTTAAAGCTGCCCGGAGAAATACCAGCGTAAGAAGCGCACTAAACGTAACTGGCGGCCAAGGCGGCTGGGCTGTGACAACAGGCGGTAAAGCCATTCCAGCCCCAGGTTCTGCCAAAAGCGGGGCGCACGCTTAACGTGGCCGGTAAAAACATCATAGGTGCCGCCCACTCCCATATATAACGCATCCGGGTGTACCTGGCGGCAATCACGCATGATCTTTTCTTGTCTGGGCGAACCCATAGCAACCGTAACAAATTCTGCACCACTCTGTTTGATCTGCTCAAACACAGCCTGTTGCATGTCCGGTTTAAAATAACCATCCTGCGTGCCAACAATGTTCACATTCCAACGGTCTTTTAATTTATTAGCGGTTTCCTGCAATACATCAGGTTTCCCCCCTAATAAAAACACCGGAGCCCCGGAACGCCCAGCTTTTTGCATCATGGCTTCCCACAAATCGGCTCCCGCAACACGAGATACCTGAGCTTGTGGGTATTTTTTGCGAATAGCCCGCACAACACTTATGCCATCGGCATATTTATACTCAGCCAGATCAACCAACTCACGAATAGCGCTATCGTCTTCTGTCACCAATACTTTCTCTGCATTGATGGCAATCAACGTGCCCTTGCATAACTCACCGCCAGGCCATAAGGATTCCAAAGCGTGGGCCATATTTCGCCAGCCGAGAATATTCAGATGCCGGATACGGTATTCCGGCACCATCAACGTCGTTTTCATGATGTTTTGTCAGGGGTTTAAAGTGGTAGAAACCTGAGGCGCACTGCGAAGCGGTGTTTTCACCAACCCACTCACGTCAAATAGCCAATAAAGCAACTTAGCAGCCACCAGGCAGGCGCCAAAAATAACCATGAAGAACACAACCCTTGAGCCAAAAGCATCCAGCCCTTCGCGCGCAAGTACAATCATGTTAAAAATAGCGCCAAAGCAGAAACTGTGCAGTATTGCGGTAACATAGCGGTTCTCGCTGTTTTGCCCCAACGTATACAGCCAGTCAAACCATTTAATTATTCCCCCCACAACAATGGCTCCCAGGGGAATAAAACCAACACCACCCATCACCAATAGTGAACCAATGAGTGTGGGCGATATTGCCAACCCAGAATGGTTGTTCAGCACATCCCAGGTGAAGTAATTTGCGGTATTCAGCACCATATGCGGGCGGTCAGGCCACAGCCATGAAGGGATAAACACATAAAAATCACGCCATAAAGGCGCCACCCCCTGAAAATGAATTTCGCCATAGTGCTGTATCAGCAGTGCCAGATTTTCCCATGGAGAGAACGTATCCCGCGTTAGATACAGGAAAGTGTAGAATGCCTCGGCCCCACGAACATCCAGCCCGTAACGTTTCAAGGCCAGCCAAAACATACCCACAATACCGAGAACCCCAGCACATGCCAGCATCCACAGGGTTATCCAACCACGAATCAGCCCAATGAACAGGAAAATGGCAAATGCGATAATAATATTTGCCCGGGTGCCGCCCACAATCATATATGTCAGTAAACCAAAACCCACAGTGGTGACCAGAAAAAATAGCCAGGCGCGTTTTGTTTGGTACAGGGAATAGACCACTAACATGGCAGGAATAAAGAAATAAAAGAAACGCTTAAGCGCCACACCCGATACTTCACTTGAGAAGATTTGGCTGTAAGACTGCAAACGGAACAACAGGAAGCCATTGTGAGCAAAGAAAATACCCAGCGTCACCAGTGAAATCACCATCAGCAGCCCACAAGTAAGCTGGGTTTCTACACGGTTCATGTGGAAAAAAGGCTGAGTGGAGGCAGATGTTTTCTTTAGCCGGGTTTTATAAACCACATAATAAATGGCATAAAAACTGGTAGAGGACAGTAACGCCTGCAGCAGGATACCCGGCGGCGCAACATCGGTATTAAAACGAAAATAGAGCGTACAGGTAAGCGGGAAGCCGAAATAAAACGTCAGCAAAAACAACAAAGAAAAAAAGACATTAAAGCTAAAACGCACCCGACGGAACTCCTGTAACGTCAGCGTGCCAATAAACAGGATGGATAGCAACCAGACAATAAACAGGCCGCCAAACTCAACCAAACTCATGCCAAATCTCCCGAGGCAAGGTGAATAACGTGTTTCCAGCCCGCAATGTAGGCCGGATTAAAAAAAGCGATAGTGTTTTTGTCTACCAACGAGAGCTCGCGCTGTGCTTCACGGATCAGTGCCTCTGTCAGCGTATCATCACTGAACAGAACGGGCACATGTTGCTCGGCCATATCCCGCCAGAAAGGATTCTTGCGGCTTAGTACGCAAGGTATGCCCGCCTGAATCAACAGGCATAGTGTACCAATCCCTTGCTGGCGTTCAAAAATGAAATATCCGAGATCGCACTGGCGCAATAGCGCGAGGTAATCATCAAACGCCAGGCGCTCGTGCAGTATCGTGATATTTTCGCAAGAAAACAGTGAGTTGCCCGCCTCGGTGACAGTATCAATATAAGCCTGATTATTGGGTGGATAACCCATTGGCACCACCACCTGAACTGTATCACCAAATTGTTGGTGCACCGCTTTAAGTGCCGCTACATGGGCATTAGTTGGGTCGCCGGAGTTCCCCACCAGCACAGTCAGAGGACCGGTTTTGTGCGTGGGCTCCAGCGCATTCAGCGCCGAGTCCATACGGGTTGGGAAATAGAGTAATTCGCCAGGAACCTGTGGAGCACGAGACTGGAAATAATCCAGATCACCTCGTGTTGCAAACACCCGCCCTACCCGGCGTTGTGCCAGTCGGCGTAACAGGTAAAACAGCCGGTAACGAAGACTGTGCGATGTTTCATACAGGTCTGCTCCCCAAATGTGCCACCAGGCCTGATGCCGCTTAATCGCCCCGGAAAGCAACGCCAGCCAGATCCCTGGGTTAAACTGCCCGTGGAAAAAGAAACGCAACTCACGCTGCTGCTTTGCCCGTTTTTTTACTGCCTCACACAAGGTCTTTTTTGACGAGAAACACGTTATATCCAACGCAGGGTACTGTGCTGCAATGCCTGGCTCAGACGAGACGACGAAAAAAGTACGGCTCGCAACCGAGCCTGCGGCAAGCTGTTCGCTAAAAAAAGTGAGGACAGTTTGGTTATGGTGCGGAATATCCGAACCTAATACATGAATCAGAGTAGTCATTGTCTGCGCCAGATAAAAAACACGCTGCAGCAAAGCGCGAAATAAACAAGATAAGTTGCCATATAGGCCTGTGCGGCACCCAGAGCACCATGGGCCGGAATCAGCCAGTGAGAAAAACCTGTCAACAAGACGAACTGGCTGACTTCCGTCAGCAAATAACAACGCAGTGAAGCTTTCGCAATAACCAGATAGCCAAAGACATAAGCACTGACTTTTAATACATCCCCGGTCAATTGCCAGGCAAACAAATCACGCATTGCGGCAAACTGGTGAGAAAACAGCAGCCAGATAGCGAAATCTCGCAGCAACCAGACCATAAAACTGGCCACCATCACCGCCGGGATAACAAACCGGAATGCTTTACCTAGCTCGCGAGCAATATCGCTTTTTTCTGTTAGCCGCGACAAGGTCGGAAGTAAATAGACGCTAAATGATGCGGTAATAAACTGCAGGTAGGCGTCTGAAATACTGGTTACCCCTTGCCAGATACCAACGGCTTCCCAAGAGTAATGCTCTGCCAGCAAGTTACGCATCATTACCCAGGCAACAGGCAACGTGACAGTCGTCATCAGAGCCATAATGGTAAAACGTGCATACAAGCGGCTCTGCGCACTATCCCAACGAGGGCGGAACCAGGTCAGCGGGATGTGCCCCCTGCGCCATAACATCCAGGACGCAGGCAAAGCAATCAGCGCTGGCACCAACGCAATTCCCAATAACGCGCCATGGTAACCGCCCAGCCGGTAGCAAATATAATAAGCTACAACGCCAACGACACTCCCGGCCATCAATGCCAGTGCATTCCCGGCAGCATCCCGGAACCCCTTGAGCACAGCCAGTACCAGGTTTGCCCAGGCAATACCCATTTGTACCAATGCCACCAGGCAAATCAGCCCCTGATAATCACTGGAACCAAACAAAGCAATACTGACGGGCCGGGCAGCCAGCACAAAGAAAACCGCAAGCAAAGCCGAAAAACCCAGGACAATAGCCGATGCACTACCTACCACTCGTTGTAATGCGGGGTTGTCCTGATGATGCTGCGCAACACTTCGTGTCACGCCATTAAAAATCCCGGCCCCCGCCATTACGCCTAATACAGTAACCAACTGGCGAAAGTTCCCGGCCAGGCCGACACCGGAAGGGCCGTATGAAACCGCCAGTAATTTAACGACTAATAGACCTGCAGCTATCTTTACCAGTGTGGACGCGGCGGTCCACACACTTGCTCTGGCTAATGACATCAGGAGAAGTAACTCAGCAGCGTAGTAATAACCGTACGTTGGTTAACTGCTGCAAGGTTGTAGAATAAAGGCAAGCGCAGGAGGCGCTCACTTTCTGCAGTAGTAAAGCGGTCTTCCCCATGAAACTCGCCAAAATTCAGGCCTGCCGGGCTGGAATGCAATGGAATGTAATGGAAGACTGCCAGGATCTCCGCTTCTTTCAAAAACGCAATCAGCGCATTGCGATCATCCATATCGCGCAATTTGATGTAAAACATGTGCGCATTATGGTGGCAGTCAGCTGGAATGGTGGGTAACTCAATGCGACCTGCGCGTGCCAGAGGTTCCAGAGCACGGAAATAGTTGTTCCACAGAGCAATACGCTGTTCATTGACCCGGTCCGCCACTTCCAGTTGCGCCCACAAGTAAGCCGCCTGCAGGTCTGCCATCAGGTAGCTTGAGCCAATATCACGCCAGGTGTACTTATCCACCTGCCCACGAAAGAACTGGCTACGGTTAGTGCCTTTTTCACGAATGATTTCAGCGCGCTCAACCAGCGATGCATCGTTAATCAGCGTGGCACCACCTTCACCGCCCGCAGTGTAGTTTTTGGTTTCATGGAAACTAAAGCAGCCAATATGGCCAATGGTCCCCAGCGCACGGCCCTGCCAGGTCGACATTACCCCCTGGGCCGCATCTTCAATCACATAGAGATTATGTTGTTTCGCAAGACGCATAATGGTGCCCATTTCACAGGCAACACCAGCATAATGAACCGGCACAATCGCACGGGTTTTTTCGGTAATAGCGGCTTCTATTTTCGTCTCATCAATGTTCATTGTATCCGGGCGGATATCGACAAACACGATTTTTGCTCCACGCAGCACAAAAGCATTAGCGGTGGAGACGAACGTAAATGAAGGCATTATCACTTCATCACCCGGCTGAATATCAATCAGCATGGCGGCCATTTCCAGTGACGCTGTACAGGATGGCGTTAACAGGACTTTCTTACAGGAAAAGCGATGCTCCATCCATTGCTGGCAACGGCGAGTAAACCCACCATCACCACATAACTTCCCGCTTTCCATCGCAGATTGCATATATTCAAGTTCAGTTCCCACTATAGGTGGGGCATTAAAAGGAATCATCTTTTCTCACCTGTAGAGCCAGTACGCTGTGCCAACTGGCTGCGCACCACTTAAAACATAGCGGCGCAACGCGGGCAAATTGCCAAACTGCGTTGCGATATGTAAGCCTGTTATTTTTTGCTGCCAGCACCAGTTTTGTGCCAGCGCCATTAATACCGCTCCGGCACCTTTTCCCCCCAACAGCCCGACTCTTGCCTGGTTGCCAGGTAACCGCCGCAACGTAACAAAGCCTGAAATCAAACCTGCGGCATCGTAAGCCAGCAGGCATACATCATCAAAAGTGCCCCGCACTGCATTTTCCACCCATTGCCCATAAAAACGCCCACTTTCACCAGGCGCATACCATGGCGTTCCAAACCGGCTGTGAGTGAACAATGTTTCAGCTAAAGTACGCAAAGTGGAAATATCATGCTCCTGGGCGACAGGAAGTGGTTCAGGCTGCCCGGCTGGAGGTAAACCAACGCTCAGCACAAAATCCATTTCTGCTTCTACCACCTGAAACCCCAGCGTCTGCAAAGCAGGCAGCAGTGCTGTATCACTGGCATCAATTTTTGCCTGTACTCTCGGCCAGCACTGTAATTGCGCCACAGTAAGTGGCGCGGCAGAATCAGAAAAATGAACAATTCCTGAATGGAGATTAAAAAAAGTGCTTTCCCATTCAAGGGGCTCAACGCTTGCGTGAATGACCACGTAATAACTCCAGCAGGTATTGGCCGTACCCTGTTTTAGCCAGAGCTTGTGCAGCACGGCGGACATCATCGTCATCCAGCCAACCGTTGCGCCAGGCTATCTCTTCAAGGCAAGCAATTTTAAATCCCTGGCGCTTTTCTACCGTTTGCACAAAAGAACTGGCTTCTAACAGGCTGTCGTGAGTTCCGGTATCCAGCCACGCAAACCCGCGGCCCAGTTGTTCTACCGATAACTCGCCTTGTTCCAGATACATTTGGTTAATGGAGGTAATTTCCAGTTCACCACGTGGTGAAGGTTTCACCTGGCGTGCATACTCCACTACTTTGTTATCGTAGAAATACAGCCCGGTTACGGCCCAGTTAGACTTTGGTTTTCGCGGTTTTTCTTCAATAGACAGCGCCCGAAAATTATCGTCAAAATCTACAACGCCAAAACGCTCAGGGTCCATCACCTGGTAACCAAATACTGTGGCACCTTGCTTGCGTGAAGCGGCATGATGCAGTTTGGGGCTGAACCCCTGGCCAAAAAAGATATTATCGCCAAGAACCAGGCAAGAGGCTTCGCCTTCAAGAAAGGCCTCACCAATCAAAAAAGCTTGTGCCAGGCCGTCAGGGCTTGGCTGTTCGGCATAACTCAGGCGCACGCCGAACTCGTCACCCGTACCTAACAAACGCTGAAAATAAGGTTTATCTTCCGGTGTCGTAATGATGAGAATATCGCGAATTTTCGCCAGCATCAGAACAGATAACGGGTAGTAAATCATGGGTTTGTCGTACACAGGCAACAACTGTTTGGAAACTCCGCGCGTAATGGGGTGCAGGCGTGTTCCCGTTCCCCCAGCCAGAATAATTCCCTTCATGAATTACGCCTTCTCTTTACCAGCCAGACCCAAACGTTGGCCCTGATAGGAGCCATCCTGCACCTGTTGCCACCACTTTTTATTCGACAAATACCAGGTCACTGTTTTGCGCATCCCACTGTCAAATGTCTCCTGGGGTAGCCAACCCAGTTCACGGGCAATTTTGCCAGCATCAATTGCATAACGTACATCGTGCCCGGGTCTGTCGGCCACAAATGTGATTAAGTCACGATAATGGCAGACACCCGCAGGTTTCTCTGGCACCAACTCTTCAAGAAGCGTGCAAATTGTTTCAACCACTTCCAGGTTAGTACGCTCGTTATGGCCGCCAATATTCCAGGTTTCACCGGTTTTACCCGTGGTCGCCACCAGGTAAAGCGCCCTGGCGTGGTCATCAACATATAGCCAGTCGCGGATTTGTTGCCCGTCGCCATACACCGGCAGCGGTTTTCCTGCCAGGCAATTCAAAATGGTCAGAGGTATGAGCTTTTCCGGGAAATGGTACGGCCCGTAGTTATTCGAACAGTTAGTCACGACAACAGGCAGGCCATAAGTCCGGGACCACGCGCGAACTAAATGATCACTGGCAGCTTTGGACGCACTGTATGGGCTGCTGGGCGCATAAGGTGTTTGTTCGGTGAAGAATCCGTTGCTGTCGTGCAGATCACCATAGACTTCATCGGTAGAAATATGGTGGAAACGGAATGCCTGCTTTTTAACAGGTTCCAGCGTTTGCCAGTAGTGGCGTGCTGCTTCCAGCAAGGTATAAGTGCCAACAATATTGGTATCGATAAACGCTGCAGGGCCATCAATAGAACGGTCCACATGGCTTTCTGCGGCAAGGTGCATCACGATATCTGGCTGGTACGTATCAAGAATACGCGCAATCTCAGGCCCGTCGCCAATATCAGCCTGTTCGAATGCAAACCCCGGTAATGATGCAACTGGTGCCAAGGATGACAGGTTACCCGCATAAGTCAGTTTATCCACCACCACCGCGGAATCCCCTGTTTGTTCAAGGATATAACGCACCACGGCAGAGCCGATAAAACCAGCGCCCCCTGTCACCAATACTTTTCTCATCGCCAGACTCCCTTGGTATCCACCACCCACCGCAGCTGAATTGCCTCTGGGGCAACCGCGCGGAATGGGGCGTGATCCACTAACATAACCAAAATATCGGCCTGTTTGAGTGCATCTTGGGTATCCGTTAGTTGGCAATGAGACAAACTGGCCGGTAACTGGTGAATGTTAGGTTCGACCACCAGCGTTGTTCCGCTGTGCCACTCGGCAATTAACCGGGTAATTTCCATGGCCGGGCTTTCCCGTAAATCGTCGATATTGGGTTTAAATGCCAAACCAAAACAGGCAATGGTGAGTTCACTGGCTTTGCGGCCACTCTCTACCAGGCAATCGGCCAGCGTCGCTTTCACCCGTTCAATAACCCAGTGTGGCTTGTAGTCGTTCACTTCGCGTGCTGTGCGAATCAGGCGTGCCTGTTGAGGGTTTTGCGAAACAATAAACCAGGGATCAACGGCAATACAGTGCCCACCAACACCAGGCCCCGGCTGCAGAATGTTTACCCGCGGGTGGCGGTTGGCAAGGCGAATCAGTTCCCATACATTAATGCCCTGTTCGGCACAAATCAGTGACAGTTCGTTCGCAAAAGCAATATTGACATCACGGAAGCTGTTTTCAGTCAGTTTACACATCTCGGCAGTGCGGGCATTCGTTACCACACACTCCCCTTCCAGAAAGATGTTATACAGTGCGCTGGCACGGGCTGAACAGGTTGGTGTCATCCCACCAATTACGCGGTCATTCTTGATCAGTTCCACCATTACCTGGCCGGGTAATACGCGTTCAGGGCAGTAGGCAATATTCACATCCGCCTTATCACCAACCTGTTGTGGGAACGTGAGGTCAGTGCGCAGTGCTGCCAGCCATTGAGCCATTTGCTCTGTACTGCCAACGGGCGAGGTCGATTCCAGAATAACCAGAGCCCCTTTTTTCAGCACTGGCGCAATAGATTCAGCCGCTGCTCTGACAAAACGCATATCCGGTGCGTGAGCATCTTTAAATGGTGTGGGAACCGCAATCAGGTAAGCATCCGCTTCTACCGGGGTCACTGATGCCCGTAAATACCCATCCTGAACGGCCTGTTTCACCACAAGATCCAATTCGGGTTCAACAATATGAATTTCCCCACGATTGATGGTCTCAACAGCATGCGTATTGATATCTACGCCAATAACTTGTTTTTGCCGTGAAGCAAATGCCGCCGCCGTGGGTAATCCAATATAGCCAAGACCAATCACGGATATGGTAGAAAAATTCATAATGTTACCTGGTTGTTTTTTAACGCGGTTAAAATACGCTGGCATGCCATGCCATCCCCATAAGGGTTATGCGCTTTGCTCATCTGCTGGTAAGCAGCATCCTCTGTCAGCAGTTGTGTAACAGCAGCAACAATATTGTTTTTGTCTGTTCCCACTAATTTCACTGTACCTGCATCAATCGCTTCTGGGCGCTCTGTGGTATCGCGCATCACTAAAACAGGCTTACCTAACGAAGGTGCCTCTTCCTGAATCCCCCCTGAATCTGTCAGGATGAGCCAGGCGTGGTTCATCAGCCACACAAAAGGCAAATAATCCTGCGGTTCAATCAATGCAACGTTTTCAACATGCCCCAAAATACGGGTAACAGGTTCGCTGACATTTGGATTTAAATGCACAGGATAGACGATTTGCACATCAGGCCAGTTGGCGGCAATTTCCGCCAGCGCATGGCAGATTTGTTCGAACCCACGGCCAAAACTTTCCCGGCGATGCCCTGTGACAAGAATCGTTTTTTTCTCGTTTTTTAGAAACGGATAATGCTTTTCCATTTGTTGGCGCAGGGTCTGGTCCTGCAAAGCACGATCGCTGACAGACAACAAGGCATCAATCACTGTATTCCCAGTAACAAAGATATGCCGCTCAGCCACATGCTCTTGCAGCAAATTTTGGCGGGCATTATTCGTGGGAGCAAAGTGAAAATGAGCCAGCCGACCGGTTAACGTCCGGTTCGCTTCTTCCGGCCATGGGGAATAGAGATCCCCCGTACGCAACCCAGCCTCCACATGGCCCACAGGAATTCGCTGGTAAAATGCTGCCAGGCTGGTTGCCATTGTGGTGGTGGTATCGCCATGCACCAAAACGACATCTGGCTGGTAAGACATCAGGATGGGTTTTAACCCTTCCAGGATTCGACAGGTGATTTCAGTTAACCCCTGGCCCGGCTGCATGATATTTAAATCATAGTCCGGGGTGATTGAGAAAAGGTGCAGCACCTGATCCAGCATCTCCCGATGCTGGGCTGTGACACAGACTTTTGACTCAAAAAAAGGGTCGTTTCCCAGAGCATGGACCAAAGGAGCCATTTTAATGGCTTCAGGTCGTGTACCAAAAACGGTTAAAACTTTCACGTTTATTCTCTTTCTTTGGGAGACTTTATAACGGCGGTTCGCTATGCCTTGCGGCGTGCCAGAGCCACTCCGGCCCCAACCAACGCACCAATAAAGCCCCACATTACTAATAAGAAAACACGCCGCGGGCTGTCCCGTTTGACCGGTTCTTCCGGTGTTCTCAGGTAGCGGTATGTTTGAAAGTTATCATCAAGCACTGGGCCCACTGCCAGCGTAGCCAACATGGCGCGATTTTGCTCGTAATCCATATTGAACTCAGGCCCTGTCGCTTCAAGGTTTTCCAGCTGCGCTTTTAGCAGTGGGCGCCCCAACATAAATAGTTCAGAAGGCGGCAGCTCCTCTGCCGGTGTCGTTGCCTGGTTGTGAGTAATGTTTTGCTGTTCCGCTATGGCCAGTGCAGCCTGAATGTTATGAAGTTTGCGTTGATACACGGCTTTCGCTACTGCATCCTGGCGCTTAATTTGTGCCTGCATCTGTACGGTACGTGCCGCCCATGCACCTTTCAGCTCGCCATTAAGATGATCCGCAGCCCGCTGGCTGGCAAAAGCAATGTACTGGCGTAACAGGTTATTCGCTGATGGAGCATTTTCAGCCACCAGCCGTGTACTGTCGTTGGTGTTATGCGCAGGATCCGCAGGTGTAAACTGGATATTGTTAATCAGTTCATCCAGTAATGCCGCGTTATTATGGCTGTTGCTGGTCTGCCGCTGTTTGTAATAATCCGTCTGCAACCAAAATGCCCGCCGGGTATCCCAGGAAGATAATTGCATCACGAACTCTTTATAAGCTTCGGCCATTGGCGAAGGTTGGTCGGGGGAAATCAGCGATGATTTGATATCCAGATTTTGTAAAAACTGCTGCTGGGAATAGAAGCTATTGAGCATATTGACCGTTGGCTGGTCCGTGATTGCTGTAGCACTCCACTCTTGTTTGGCAAGAAAACTGTAAACAAGCGCCAGTAACCCAAACAGCACGGCAACACCAGCAATCCACGCTTTCCCAGCCCACAGAGTGCGGAACAGCTCACGGATATCCAATTGGTTATCCACCCCATATTGCTCATCAGTTGACTCTTGTCTCATTGTTTTCCCGAAAATTATTTGGTTAACGTTGGATTACGGTGAGAGCTACGACGAATACGCCGTTTGACACGTTTGATGAAACGCACCACTTTCCATGCGCGCTTTATACAGTAGCCGTACAGCAGAAACGCTGGCACAAAACACATCAACATGCCCCATTCCGGCATCAGTTGGAAGTATTCACACAAAACGCCAAAGGTGGCTAACAAGGCTGCCGCCAGGGTAATCAGGACAAATGCCTGGCGAGATGAAAAACCTGCCCGCATTATCAGATGATGAATATGCTGGCGGTCAGGTGAAAAGGGACTCATGCCTTTACGTAGCCGACGGTACATAATGGCGACCATATCCATCAGCGGAATAGCTATTATCCACAACGCGGTGACCGGATTAATGGGTGGGTTCTCGCCCTGTGTGGTTGCCAGCAATATCCAGATAATTGTGAAGCCAATAAGTGTACTACCCGCATCACCCATAAAGACTTTATAACGGCGCCCCAATACACCCAGGTTGAGCAGGATGTACGGCATAATGGCGGCAATCATGGCGAAACACCACATTGCCAGGCTCACCTGCCCGTTAAACCACAGAATGACGCCCAATGCGGCGAAAGAGACGCTGGATAGCCCGCCGAGCAGGCCATCAATGCCATCAACCATGTTAAATGCGTTAATCGCGGCCCACACGGCAAACAATGTCAGGAAATAACCAAAAGGGCCAAGCTCCATTTCCCATGCGCCAAACAGATGCCCCAAGCTACCCAGATACAAATTGCCCATCGCCATAATGACAACCGCAATAGCAGCCTGAACAAATGCGCGAAACTTCACGCTGATATCGAACCGGTCATCCAGCGCACCAACCAGCACCAGAATACCCGAGCAAACCAGGTAGAGTTTTGCATGGGGAACGTAGTAAAGCGAATTGATGCTGGCGACAAGAAACGCAGCACAGATGCCAACATAGACAGAGATACCGCCGACTAAAGGGACAAGTCCCTGATGCCGTTTTCGGTAATTAGGGCGGTCTACAAGACCAATCCGTTTTGCCATTTTTCTGGCAAAAAAGAGGAAAGCGAAAGTGAAGAAAAAGACATACAAGATGTCCGTACTCATACCGAGTAGATTCACGTTAAATAACTCTCTGCGCTACATGCACAAGCAAAGGGCATTATTGTAATACGCAAAAAATGTCGAAGGTATCCGAAATCCTCTTACTTCTTTTTGCTTCCACTGCCCGGATGTTACCAGCCTCAATTGCTGGCGATGGAATTATAGCAGATAAAGAAAAACGCCACGTCAATGCGTGGCGCTTCCCCGAGTTAACCTGAAATTACGAGCGTTTCATCATGTCGAAGAAGTCATCATTGGTCTTCGTCATCGCCAGTTTATTAATCAAGAACTCCATTGCGTCAATTTCACCCATTGGGTGGATAATTTTACGCAGGATCCACATTTTCTGCAGTTCTTCAGATGTGGTTAACAGCTCTTCTTTACGGGTACCGGAACGGTTGTAGTCAATTGCCGGGAAGACGCGTTTTTCTGCAATCTTACGGGACAAGTGCAATTCCATGTTACCGGTGCCTTTAAACTCTTCGTAAATGACTTCGTCCATTTTGGACCCGGTATCAATCAAGGCGGTTGCAATGATTGTCAGGCTTCCGCCTTCTTCAACGTTACGTGCAGCACCAAAGAAACGTTTCGGACGATGCAACGCATTCGCATCCACACCACCAGTCAGGACTTTACCTGAAGCCGGTACCACGGTGTTATAAGCACGTGCCAGACGAGTGATAGAATCGAGAAGAATGATAACGTCTTTTTTATGCTCAACCAGGCGTTTTGCTTTCTCAATTACCATTTCAGCAACCTGAACGTGCCGAGAGGCCGGTTCGTCAAACGTAGACGCGACCACTTCACCTTTTACAAGGCGCTGCATTTCGGTTACTTCTTCCGGACGTTCGTCAATCAGCAGAACCATCAATACGCAATCAGGATGGTTGTAAGCAATGCTTTGGGCAATATTCTGCAGCAGCATTGTTTTACCCGCTTTTGGCGGAGCAACAATCAAACCACGCTGGCCACGGCCAATCGGGGAAGCCAGATCCAGCACACGTGCAGTGAGGTCTTCCGTTGAACCGTTACCACGTTCCATACGCAAACGAGAATTCGCATGCAGTGGCGTGAGGTTTTCAAACAGAATTTTGCTACGGGCGTTTTCAGGTTTGTCGTAGTTAACTTCGTTAACTTTTAACAGTGCGAAATAACGCTCACCTTCTTTCGGCGGACGAATCTTACCTGAGATAGTGTCCCCGGTGCGGAGGTTGAAACGGCGGATTTGGCTGGGAGAAACGTAGATGTCATCAGGACCGGCGAGGTAGGAGCTGTCTGCAGAGCGGAGGAAACCGAAACCATCCTGCAATATCTCCAGTACACCATCACCAAAGATATCTTCTCCACTTTTCGCATGCTGCTTAAGAATAGCGAAGATGATGTCCTGTTTGCGCATACGGGCAAGGTTTTCCAGCCCCATATTTTCGCCGAGAGTAATCAGCTCAGAAACCGGCGTATTCTTTAATTCGGTAAGATTCATAGTGGTGGGTTCTTAAACTCGGGGTAAATCTCGAACTTAGTATCATGAAATGGTATGGAAGGGTTCATCCATGCCTGTTAACAGTTGCCGCTTATGTCTGACCGCTGCCTGGTTGAGGAAAAACACAGAACTGATTCGATAAGACGGAATAAGGGGGCAACCCTGAGTAAATAACTTCGCTCACAAAAAATGTTCAATACAGAATTTGTAAGGCTTTAGGGGTAATGCAAGATTCAAACGAAAGACATGTTCAAAAGAAGTTAGCCATAACTTAGCACGACAAATGCCGGGCGTCCAGCGGTCCACAACATTTATGGAAAACTGGATGCGCCGGCAAGGCAAAGTTATGCCAGGTTTGCGTCCAGAAACTCTTTCAGCTGACCTTTAGACAATGCGCCAACTTTCGTTGCAGCGACTTCACCGTTTTTGAACAACAGCAGGGTCGGAATACCACGGATGCCGTATTTTGGCGCCGTACCTGGGTTCTGATCGATGTTCAGTTTGGCAACAGTCAGTTTGCCCTGATACTCATCAGCAACTTCATCCAAAATCGGTGCGATCATTTTGCAAGGACCACACCATTCTGCCCAAAAGTCAACCAGAACTAACCCATCAGCTTTTAGCACATCCGTGTCGAAACTGTCGTCGGTCAGGTGAATAATTTTATCGCTCATGTTTTACTCCACAAGATTATGCCTGGGTGGTTGGTGTAGCATTAACCAACACAAAGGTTGACTTTATTTCACCGGATACGCTTTCGTAAAGCAATAGTTAGCTGATATTCTATCACCCTTATGAGCAAAACACATTTAACCGAACAGAAGTTTTCCGACTTCGCCCTGCATCCTCAGGTTGTGGAAGCCCTTGAAAAAAAAGGGTTCTATAACTGCACGCCTATTCAGGCACTGGCACTTCCACTGACTTTATCTGGTCGGGATGTTGCGGGGCAGGCGCAAACCGGTACAGGCAAAACGATGGCGTTTTTAACGTCAACGTTTCATTTTTTACTCTCACACCCTGCACCAGAAGGTCGCCAGACTAACCAGCCGCGCGCATTAATCATGGCGCCAACCCGTGAACTGGCGGTGCAAATTCACTCTGATGCGGAACCGCTTGCTGCTGCAACTGGCCTGAAAATGGGTCTGGCTTATGGTGGCGATGGTTATGATAAACAGCTCAAAGTGCTGGAACAGGGTGTTGATATTCTGATTGGCACAACGGGTCGCCTTATCGATTACGCCAAACAGAATCACATCAATCTGGGCGCAATTCAGGTCGTGGTGCTGGATGAAGCAGATCGTATGTACGATTTGGGCTTTATCAAAGATATCCGCTGGTTATTCCGCCGGATGCCGGTTGCCACAGAACGCCTCAACATGCTTTTCTCCGCAACCTTATCTTACCGGGTGCGTGAGCTGGCATTTGAGCAAATGAACAATGCTGAATATGTCGAAGTGGAACCGGAACAAAAAACCGGCCACCGCATTAAAGAAGAACTGTTCTATCCGTCCAACGAAGAAAAAATGCGTCTGCTCCAGACACTGATTGAAGAAGAGTGGCCGGAACGCGCAATTATTTTCGCCAACACCAAACACCGTTGCGAAGAAATTTGGGGGCATCTTGCCGCCGATGGTCACCGTGTCGGTTTACTGACTGGCGATGTCGCGCAGAAAAAGCGCCTGCGCATTCTGGAAGAATTCACGCGTGGTGATTTGGATATTCTGGTGGCTACCGATGTTGCTGCCCGTGGTCTGCACATTCCTGCTGTTACGCATGTTTTCAATTATGATTTGCCGGATGATTGCGAAGATTACGTGCATCGTATCGGCCGTACTGGACGTGCTGGCGCAAGTGGTCACTCAATCAGCCTTGCCTGTGAAGAATACGCACTTAACCTGCCAGCCATTGAAACATACATTGGGCATTCTATTCCGGTGAGCAAATACAACCCTGATGCTCTGTTATCTGAGTTGCCGCCACCCAAACGCCTGGCCCGCCCGCGCCCTAACGGCCAACGCCGTGGTGGTGCGCCACGTAATCGCCGTCGTCAGAGCTAATCACTATGCGCAGCCCAACCTCACTCTATGCCGCTATTGATCTGGGTTCCAACAGTTTCCATATGCTGGTCATACGCGAGGTGGCTGGCAGCATTCAAACGCTATCCCGCATCAAACGTAAAGTACGCCTTGCTGCAGGCCTGAACAGCAACAATGCGCTTTCTCAGGAAGCGATGGAGCGCGGGTGGCAGTGCCTGCGGTTGTTCGCCGAACGCCTGCAGGATATTCCAGGGGCTCAAATCCGGGCAGTAGCCACCGCAACCCTGCGCCTGGCAACCAATGCGGGGGAATTTATTCACCAGGCCGAGCAAATTCTGGGTTGCCCTGTTCAGGTTATTAGTGGTGAAGAAGAAGCGCGTCTGATTTACCAAGGTGTTGCGCATACTACTGGTGGTGCAGATCAACGCCTGGTGGTGGATATTGGTGGCGCAAGCACCGAGCTAGTCACCGGCAGCGGCGCACAAACAACATCATTATTCAGTTTGTCGATGGGGTGTGTCACCTGGTTGGAGCGGTATTTCACCGACAGAGTTCTTGCCCAAGAAAACTTTGATGCTGCAGAACAGGCTGCCAGCGAAGTTCTTCAGCCTGTCATTGGTGAATTGCAACGCCATGGCTGGAAAGTGTGTGTCGGTGCTTCAGGCACAGTTCAGGCGCTTCAGGAAATTATGATGGCGCAGGGCATGGATGAACGCATTACACTCAACAAACTACAGCAGTTAAAGCAGCGAGCCATTCTTTGTGGCCGCCTGGAAGAGCTTGAGATTGAAGGGCTGACACTGGAACGCGCTTTGGTTTTTCCCAGCGGTCTTGCCATCCTGATTGCCATCTTTAAAGCGTTGAATGTGGACTGCATGACACTTGCTGGTGGCGCTCTTCGTGAAGGGCTGGTATACGGCATGTTGCACCTTGCCGTTGATCAGGATATTCGCCAACGCACACTACGCAATATTCAGCGCCGTTTTATGATTGACTCAGAACAGGCGGATCGTGTTGCGACACTGTCTGGCCAGTTTTTCGACCAGGTTGCAGCGCAATGGGCATTGACCCCTTTAGATCGCGATTTACTGCACAGTGCGAGTCTGTTGCATGAAATCGGGTTAAGTGTGGATTTCAAACGTGCGCCACAGCATGGTGCATACCTGGTTCGCAACCTTGATTTACCGGGGTTTACACCAGCACAGAAAACCTTGTTGGCCACACTGTTGCTTAACCAGACCAACCCGGTTGACCTTTCGACTCTTAACCAACAAAACGCTATCGCCCCGCGTGATGCAGAACGGTTATGTCGTCTTCTACGTCTGGCCATTATCTTCGCCGGGCGACGCCAGGACGAATCCCTCGCGGGTATTAAGCTTGCGGTGAACCAGGATGAGCTGGCAATACAGCTGCCAGACGGGTGGCTGGAGACACATCCACTGTGTGCAGAATTACTGGAGCAGGAAGAACACTGGCAAAGTTATGTTCACTGGCAACTGGTGCTGCACTAATTGCCTTTTTCACGTGCTTTTGCCAGTTGTGCTTTAAGATGGGCCAGGTGACCCTGGCCTTTTTGCATACGTTCCTGCGCACTAACAACCTTACGCTCCGTTTCCCACTGCAAATCATCCTGCGGCAGTTCCAGCAAAAAACGGCTAGGCTCAGGGCGAATCAATTCCCCAAACTGCCTGCGTTCCCGACACAAGGTAAAAAACAGCTCTTTCTGTGCACGGGTTATACCGACATAAGCCAGACGCCGCTCTTCGTCGATATTATCTTCATCAATACTGCTCTGGTGGGGTAATAGCCCCTCTTCCATGCCAACCAGGAAAACGTACGGAAATTCCAGACCTTTTGACGCATGCAGAGTCATTAACTGCACCTGATCCTGCTCATCTTCACTTTCGCCACGCTCCATCATGTCGCGCAGAGTGAAGCGTGTGACCACCTGGGTCAACGTCATTGGCTCTTCGATATCAGACCCTTCGAGCATTTCTGTCATCCAGGTAAATAACTGATTAACGTTTTTCATCCGCATTTCCGCAGCCTTGGGGCTGGGCGAAGTTTCATATAACCAGCTTTCGTAATCCATGCCATGGATAAGGTCGCGCACCGCCAACACCGGCTCGCGTTCCACCTTACGCATCACATCATCCAGCCAGTGAGTAAAACGCCCCAGAGCTTCACGACCACGCCCGGACAGGGTTTGTTCCAGACCGAGATCAAAACTGGCTGCAAATAAACTTTTGTTGCGTACTGTTGCCCACTCACCTAATTTTTGTAATGTAGCCGGCCCAATTTCACGCCGCGGCGTATTCACAATACGCAAAAAAGCGCTGTCATCATCCGGGTTGGTTAACACACGCAAATACGCCAGCAAGTCTTTAATTTCCGGGCGCGAGAAAAACGATGTGCCACCGGAAATTTTGTAAGGAATACGGTTTTGCATCAGCAGCTTTTCAAATACCCGCGACTGATGGTTTCCGCGGTATAAAATTGAGTAGTCTTTATACCCGGTTTTATTAATAAAATGATGTGCGATAAGCTCACCCACTACCCGTTCTGCTTCATGATCTTCATTATTGGCAGTAATAACTTTCAGTTCCGGGCCATAACCCAGCTCTGAAAACAGACGTTTTTCAAAAACATGGGGGTTATTGGCGATGAGAATATTCGCGGCTTTCAGGATTCTCCCGGATGAACGGTAATTTTGCTCCAGTTTGATAACCTGGAGCGCCGGAAAGTCTTTGCTGAGCAAGACCAGGTTTTGTGGCCGGGCACCACGCCAGGAGTAAATTGACTGGTCATCATCGCCCACAACCGTAAAACGTGCACGGCTGCCTACCAGTAATTTGACCAGTTCATACTGGCTGGTGTTGGTATCCTGGTATTCGTCCACCAGCAAATAACGGATACGGTTTTGCCAGCGTTCACGTACTTCTTCATTGCGTTTAAGTAACAGTGTTGGCAGCAAAATCAGGTCATCAAAATCAAGCACATTACAAGCCTTTAAATGGGTGTCGTACAGGCTGTAGCAGTGCGCAAAAATACGGTCGCGCTCTCCCCGGGCTTGAGCTTGTGCATCTGCCGGGCTCATTAGGTCATTTTTCCAGTTGGAAATAGTAGAAATCAGTTGCTGCAGAACCGTTTTATCTTCTTCAATCAGGCCCTGGGTAAGCTCTTTTAACAGCCCGGTCTGATCGGTATCGTCAAACAATGAGAAATTCGATTTCATGCCTAACGCAGCATATTCGCGTTTAATGATTTCCAGGCCAAGCGTATGGAATGTTGAAATCATTAAACCACGTGCTTCTTTGCGCCCCAGCGTTTGTGCCACACGCTCTTTCATCTCACGGGAAGCTTTATTGGTGAAGGTGACAGCCGCAATGTGCCGGGACTGGTAACCACAGCCACGGATCAGGTGAGCAATTTTATTTGTGATGACACGCGTCTTACCAGAACCTGCCCCCGCCAACACCAGGCAAGGCCCTGTAACGAATTCGACGGCTTTTTGTTGGCTGGGATTTAAACGCATGGCTGAGGCTCACCTGGCTGATGGGGAAGAGGATTGTAGCAGAAAGCAACGGCAGGATTTAACGCGAACAAGAAGGATAATGCTAAAGTAGCGCTAAGTATCTTACTCACTGGGGAAATAAATATGGCCCGCACAGCAGCAGCATTACATATTCTGGTCAGAACCGAGGCAAAAGCCCGGGAAGTCCTGGAAAAACTGGAGAAAGGAGCAAAATTCGACCAACTGGCAAAACGCTTTTCTACCTGCCCTTCAGGGCGTAATGGTGGAGACTTAGGCGAGTTTGCCAAAGGTGCCATGGTTGGGCCGTTTGATAAAGCAGTATTCAGTTGCCCATTACTCAAGCCTTATGGCCCAGTAAAAACCCGCTTTGGCTACCATATCATTAAGGTGTTATACCGCCGTTAATATAATAACGCCCCGGTATATACCAGGGCGTTAAAGGCTATGCGGTCACAACAGAATTAGCCAGCAACAGCGATACGTTTCATATCAGTCATGTAGCTACGCAGTTTCTTACCAACCACTTCGATTGGGTGGTTGCGAACGGCTTCGTTAACATCACGCAGTTGCGCATTGTCCACGCTACCTGCTGCAATTGCTTTACCCAGGTCGCCCGGTTGCAGAGTAGTCATAAACTCTTTCAGCAACGGAACAGCGGCATTGGCAAACAGGTAGTTACCGTACTCAGCGGTATCGGAAATGACCACGTTCATTTCATACAGGCGCTTACGAGCGATGGTGTTCGCAATCAGCGGCAGTTCATGCAGTGATTCGTAGTAAGCAGACTCTTCGATAATGCCTGAAGACACCATTGTTTCGAACGCCAACTCAACCCCGGCTTTCACCATGGCGATCATCAGAACACCATTGTCGAAATATTCTTGCTCAGCGATTTTGCCTTCAAACTGTGCAGCAGTTTCAAACGCCGTTTGACCAGTTTCTTCACGCCAGGTCAGCAGATTTTTATCGTCGTTAGCCCAGTCAGCCATCATCACACGAGAGAACTCGCCAGAAATGATGTCATCCATATGTTTCTGGAACAACGGAGCCATGATGGTTTTCATCTGCTCAGACAGTGCAAACGCACGTAGTTTTGCAGGGTTAGACAAGCGATCCATCATCAGAGTGATACCACCCTGTTTCAGGGCTTCAGTCACTGTTTCCCAACCGAACTGAATTAATTTTTCTGCGTATGCCGGGTCAGTGCCTTCGGCTACCAATTTGTCAAAGCACAGCAGTGAACCCGCCTGCAACATACCGCACAGAATAGTCTGTTCGCCCATCAGGTCAGATTTTACTTCAGCAACGAAAGATGATTCCAGAACACCAGCGCGATGGCCGCCAGTACCTGCTGCCCATGCTTTAGCGATGGCCATACCTTCACCTTTCGGGTCGTTTTCCGGGTGAACAGCAATCAGGGTTGGCACACCAAAACCACGTTTGTATTCTTCACGCACTTCAGTACCCGGGCATTTCGGCGCAACCATCACTACGGTGATGTCCTGACGAATTTTCTCACCAACTTCCACCACGTTGAAGCCGTGAGAATAGCCGAGTGCGGCACCTTGTTTCATCAGCGGTTGTACAGACTGAACTACTGAAGAGTGCTGTTTGTCGGGAGTCAGGTTAATTACCAGGTCCGCCTGAGGGATCAAATCTTCATAAGTCCCAACTTTAAAGCCGTTTTCAGTCGCTTTACGCCATGAAGCACGTTTTTCAGCGATGGCAGCTGCGCGCAGTGCATAAGACACATCCAGGCCGGAGTCACGCATATTCAGGCCCTGGTTCAGACCCTGAGCGCCACAACCAACGATCACGATTTTTTTGCCTTTCAGGAAGCTTGCTTCATCAGCAAATTCATCGCGGCCCATAAAGCGGCATTTACCCAGTTGTGCCAATTGCTGGCGCAGGTTCAGTGTATTGAAATAATTAGCCATCGTGTTGCTCCATCGGTGTGGTGTTGTGCGTTTTATTCTGATCGCGTGTGCTATAAGCATTGCGAATGATGTACTCACTATATGTCAGGAAATGCGTTGCTTAAATTGATATATTAACAACGTCACGTTGCATAATATGCAACATCACCTTTCCGGGAGATAAGCGTATGGATTTACGCGACCTAAAAACATTTCTACACCTGGCAGAAAGCCGCCATTTTGGCCGGAGCGCCAGGGCTATGCATGTCAGCCCCTCGACATTGTCACGCCAGATCCAACGCCTGGAAGAGGATTTAGGGCAGCCGCTGTTTATCCGTGACAACCGAACAGTGCAATTAACCGAGGCGGGTGAAGAGCTGCGCCAGTTTGCCCAGCAAACGTTGTTGCAATACCAGCAATTGCGCCATGCTATTGACCAAAAAGGGCCATCGTTATCAGGTGAGTTACACTTATTCTGCTCTGTTACTGCAGCATACAGCCATTTACCACCGATTCTTGACCGTTTCCGCGCTGAACACCCTTCCGTCGAAATTAAACTCACGACCGGAGATGCCGCTGATGCAGTGGAAAAAGTGGTGTCTGGCGAAGCAGACCTGGCTATTGCCGGTAAGCCTGAGCACCTCCCGGCTGCGGTGGCATTTTCTATTCTGGAACACCTCCCTGTCGCACTGATAGCACCTGCGTTGCCTTGCCCGGTTCGTAATCAGGTAAGTGCCGAAGAACCAGACTGGAGCACAATACCGTTCATTCTGCCCGACCAGGGCCCTGTCCGCCGCCGGATTGAATTATGGTTTCGCCGCCAGAAAGTAAGTAACCCGGCAATTTATGCCACGGTTGGCGGGCATGAGGCGATGGTATCGATGGTTGCACTGGGTTGTGGTGTTGCTCTTATCCCGGAGGTGGTGCTGGATAACAGCCCAGAGCCAGTACGCAACAGGGTGATGATTCTGGACCGGAGCGATGAGAAAACACCGTTCGAACTGGGTGTGTGCGTACAAAAAAAGCGGCTGCATGAGCCGCTTGTTGAAGCATTCTGGAAAATACTGCCGGGTAACTAACCTGCCAGGAAAAACCGAAAAGCTGGGTTATTGGTTTCGTTATGGCAATCATAGCCCAGTTCATGTAACCGGCTTTCAAAATCCGGCTCATGGTCGCCCAGTTCAAACGCTGCAAGCACACGCCCAAAATCTGTGCCATGGCTGCGGTAATGGAACAGGGAAATATTCCAGTGGGTGCCTAATGTATGCAAGAATTTCAGCAACGCACCAGGTGATTCCGGGAATTCAAAGCTGTACAGGCGCTCCTGCAAAGGCTGAGAGGGGCGGCCACCAACCATATAGCGAACATGGAGTTTTGCCATTTCGTCATCTGACAAATCCACTACGCCATAACCGCCCTGTGTCAGAAGGTTAATTATCTCCTGGCGCTCTTCCAGACCCCGGCTGAGCCTGACACCCACAAAAATACAGGCTTCTTTGGCATCCGCGTAACGGTAGTTAAATTCCGTGACCGCACGTCCTCCCAGCAACTGGCAAAACTTAAGGAAGCTGCCTTTTTCTTCCGGGATAGTGACAGCAAGCAAGGCTTCACGTTGCTCACCCAACTCACAGCGTTCAGACACATAACGCAGACCATGGAAGTTTACGTTAGCCCCCGAAAGAATATGAGCCAGGCGCTCCCCCCGAATACCGTGCTGTTGTACGTACTTTTTCATCCCGGCCAGTGCCAATGCACCGGATGGTTCGGCAACAGCACGCACATCTTCGAACAAATCTTTCATCGCGGCGCAAATGGCATCGCTGTCGACAGTGACAATATCATCGATATAAGCCTGACACAGGCGGAAGGTTTCATCGCCAATTCGCTTAACTGCCACACCTTCAGCAAACAGACCTACACGGGGTAAATCCACCGGATGCCCAGCATCCAGTGCAGCTTTCAGGCAGGCAGAATCTTCAGACTCAACGGCAATCACTTTAATTTGCGGCATCAGCTGCTTAATCAACACAGCAACACCGGCGGCCAGGCCACCCCCACCTACCGGAACAAATATCCGGTCGATATGGGCATCCTGCTGCAGTAGTTCCATTGCCAGTGTGCCTTGCCCGGCAATGACAGCCGGGTGATCAAACGGAGGCACATAGGTGAAACCTTGCTGTTCAGAAAGCGCAATGGCCTTGGCTTTCGCCTCATCAAAGTTAGCACCAAACAACAGCACCTCGCCGCCGAAACCGCGTACTGCATCCACTTTGATGTCAGCAGTCGTCACGGGCATCACAATTAATGATTTGATCCCAAGACGCGTGGAGGATAACGCAACCCCTTGCGCATGATTACCCGCAGAGGCGGTAATCACACCATGGGACTTCTGCTCTTCCGTCAGGCCGGCAATCATGGCGTAAGCGCCACGCAGCTTAAAGCTGTGCACGGGTTGCCGGTCTTCACGCTTAACCAGAACCACGTTATCCAGCCGGGCGGAGATTTTATCCATTTTCTGTAATGGAGTGACCTGAGCCACTTCATACACAGGTGCGCGCAATACAGCGCGCAGATATTCTGCTCCCCCAGGATTTGCTGACAGGGGCTGCGATTCAGACATGATCAGCCCCCCAGTTTGCTTTTATCACGAACGGCGCCTTTGTCGGCACTGGTTGCCAGGCTGGCGTATGCGCGCAACGCGAAGGAGACCTGGCGGTCACGGGCACGCGGTGTCCACGCTTGTGCGCCACGCGCTTCCTGTGCTTCACGGCGGGTAGTCAGTTCCTGGTCAGTGACATCCAGTTGGATGCTACGCTGAGGGATATCGATAGCAATCATATCGCCATCTTCAATCAACCCAATATTGCCGCCATTCGCTGCTTCCGGAGAAACGTGCCCAATTGACAGGCCAGAGGTGCCACCAGAAAAACGCCCATCAGTGATCAACGCACAGGCTTTACCCAGCCCCATCGATTTCAGGAAACTGGTGGGATACAACATTTCCTGCATCCCTGGACCACCTTTAGGCCCTTCATAACGAATAACCACTACGTCGCCCGCCACAACTTTACCGCCAAGAATCGCTTCTACGGCGTCGTCCTGGCTTTCGTACACTTTTGCCGGGCCACGGAATATCAGGCTACCTTCATCCACACCCGCGGTTTTCACAATGCAGCCATTTTCAGCAAAATTTCCGTACAACACGGCTAACCCACCATCCTGGCTGTAAGCATGTTCGCGGGAGCGAATGCAGCCATTTTCACGGTCGGTATCCAGGCTGTCCCAGCGGCAAGACTGCGAGAATGCCTGCGTGGTACGAATCCCAGCAGGGCCTGCGGTATACATCGATTTTACGGCATCATCTTGTGTCGCCATCACATCATAAGTAGCCAGTGCGTCGCCCAATGTGCCACCGAGGATATTGTTCACGTCTGTATGCAGCAAACCCGCTCTGTCCAGCTCACCCAAAATACCCATTACGCCACCGGCACGGTGCACGTCTTCCATATGATATTTTTGCGTACTGGGTGCGACTTTACACAGTTGCGGTACCTTACGGGATAACCGGTCAATATCTTCCATGGTGAAATCGACTTCGGCTTCCTGTGCTGCCGCAAGTAAGTGCAACACAGTGTTAGTGGAACCACCCATCGCAATATCCAGCGTCATCGCATTCTCAAAAGCCGCTTTGCTGGCAATGTTACGTGGCAGCGCGCTTTCGTCGTCCTGTTCGTAGTAACGTTTCGTCAGCGCGACAATGCGTTTACCCGCGTTAACAAACAGCTCTTTACGATCAGAGTGGGTAGCCAGCAATGAGCCATTACCTGGTTGAGATAACCCCAGCGCTTCGGTCAGGCAGTTCATCGAGTTTGCGGTAAACATGCCGGAACAGGAACCACAGGTTGGGCAGGCAGAACGTTCAACCTGTTCGCTTTGCTCATCGCTCACGTTCGGGTTACCGCCCTGAATCATGGCATCAATCAAGTCCAGCTTGATGATTTGATCAGACAGCTTGGTTTTCCCGGCCTCCATGGGCCCGCCAGAAACGAAGATGACAGGAATATTCAGGCGCAAAGAAGCCATTAACATCCCCGGGGTGATTTTATCGCAGTTAGAGATGCACACCATGGCATCAGCACAGTGCGCGTTAACCATGTATTCAACAGAATCTGCAATAAGTTCGCGCGATGGCAGAGAATAAAGCATACCCCCGTGCCCCATGGCGATACCGTCATCCACGGCAATGGTGTTGAATTCTTTTGCCACACCACCTGCCGCTTCGATTTGCTCAGCAACCAGTTTACCCAGGTCGCGCAAATGAACGTGGCCAGGCACAAATTGAGTAAAGGAGTTCACCACCGCAATAATCGGTTTGCCGAAATCTGCGTCGGTCATCCCGGTTGCGCGCCACAATGCGCGGGCTCCAGCCATATTACGGCCATGAGTTGTGGTGGCAGAACGATACTTAGGCATGCTTTATTCACTCCAGTCTGTACATTTTCCCGGCCGGGGAACGGCTGGCCGGGACATATTCTTGTCTTGTTATAGGGCTCTTACGGATTAACGGGATCCAACCAACCCCATTTATCTTCGGTTTCACCAGTAAACAGGCCAAAGAACGCCTGCTGAACACGTTTGGTGACCGGGCCACAGCGGCCAGCACCAACCTGGATGCCATCTACGCTACGTACTGGAGTGATTTCTGCCGCGGTACCGGACATGAAGACTTCATCAGCAAGGTACAGTGACTCACGGGAAAGAACTTGTTCACGCACTTCAATGCCCAACTCTTTCGCCAGTTTGATGATGGCATCACGCGTGATACCGGGCAACGCAGAAGAGGTGAATGGCGGAGTAAACAGAATGCCATCTTTCACTTCAAACAAGTTTTCACCAGCCCCTTCAGACAGGTATCCATTGACATCCAGAGCGATACCTTCCTGGTAACCGTGACGTCGTGCTTCGCTACCGACCAACAGAGAAGAAAGGTAGTTACCACCGGCTTTAGCAGCGGTAGGGATGGTATTTGCAGCGGCACGGTTCCAGGAAGAAACCATTGCGTCAATCCCCTGGTCAAGCGCTTCTGCACCTAAGTAAGCCCCCCACGGAAACGCAGCAATGATAACGTCTGTTGAGTAGCCATCTGGCGGATTCACGCCCATACCAACGTCACCAACAAAAATCAGTGGGCGAATATATGCGCTGGTCAGGTTGTTTTTACGCAGTACCTGGCGGCAGGCTTCCATCAGTTCATCAATGCTCTGAGAAACAGGGAAGCGATAGATTTTTGCTGAATCATGCAGACGCTGCATGTGTTCACGATGACGGAACACTACTGGCCCTTTGTGAGAATCGTAGCAACGGATACCTTCAAATACAGAGGTACCGTAGTGGAGTGCGTGTGACATTACGTGCACCTTCGCTTCACCCCAAGGAACCATCTCACCATTGAACCAAATGTAGTCAGCTTTTTTCGTCGTCATTGTTCTTCCTTTTGCGCTCATGCGCGTATTTGTTGTGATGTTTGCTGCTGGTAAGCGACATAAGCGACATCAACCAGCTTACTTAATTGACTAAACAGTAATTCGACTGGCCGTTGGCTGGCAACGGTCAATTCGATATTAATTTCATCCGGGTTACCAGAAGATGCCATATTCATGGCGCAAACCTGAAACCCGCGGTGGCGGACAACACGCAGAACACGCTCCAGTGTTTCTGGACGAAAACGGGCCTGTACAGCTAACTGATGTTGCATCATGACAATTTCTCCAGCATTTGTGAGTTGCTGGCACCAGGTGGTACCAGAGGCCAGACGTTTTCGTATTCATCGATGGAAACGTGAAGCAGATAAGGTCCGTCACTGTTCAGTAACGCGTCCAGGGCCGCTTCGACCTGGTCTTTTCGAGTAATTCTCTGGCCGGGAATACCAAAGGCGCTGGCCAGTGTGAGGAAATCGGGGTTATCGGTGAGAGTGGTTTCGCTATAACGTTCGGAGAAAAATAATTGCTGCCATTGCCTAACCATGCCTAATCGCTGGTTATCCATCAATACGATTTTTAAAGGTAACTGTTTTCGTTTTACCGTACCCAGCTCCTGAACGTTCATCATGAAGGAACCATCACCAGAGATACAAATAACAGTATCGTCAGGCCGTGCTACCTGGGCACCTACTGCGGCAGGTAAACCAAACCCCATGGTACCCAGTCCACTTGATGTGATGAAGTTTTCAGGGCGGGTGAATTCCATGTGTTGTGCTGCCCACATCTGATGTTGACCAACATCGGTGGTTACTACGCTGTCAGCCGGTTTACGTTCAGATAATTGTTTGAGCAACAAGGGCGCATAAATCGCCTCTCCCGGGTGGTCATATCGCCATGGGTGTGTTTCGCGTAATACAGAAACCTGGTGCTGCCAGTCCTGAATGTCCAGCGGTTGTTGCAAGGCGGGTAATACCTGGTTCAAATCACCACACAAAGAAACATGCGCCTGGCGTAATTTATTCATCTCTGCCGGGTCGATATCCAAATGAATCACACTGGCATGGGGAGCAAAGGTATTTAATTTCCCCGTTACGCGGTCATCAAAACGGGCGCCGACTGCAATCAACAAATCACATTCCTGCACCGCAAGATTCGCCGCTTTTGTGCCATGCATTCCCAGCATACCGAGATAGAGTGGGTCAGCCGGGTCCACTGCGCCCAACCCTTTTAAGGTTACTACAGCAGGAATACCTGTACTGGACATAAACGCCCGTAAGGCCGGAACAGCCCTAGCCATACCAACGCCACCACCGACATACAACATCGGTTTGTGGGCAGATAACATCATATCCCGCGCCTGAGCGATATCCGCCTCAGTGTATTCGGCCGCAGGTTCTTCAACACTTGCCAGCCAGGGTTCTGGTTCACCTTCAGCTAGCTGAATGTCTTTGGGGATATCGACAAGTACAGGGCCAGGACGGCCACTATTGGCCACTTCGAAAGCTTCAGCAATAACACGAGGCAACTCATCCAGCGATTCAACCAGGAAACTGTGCTTGGTGCAGGACAGTGATAACCCCAAGACATCCACTTCCTGAAAAGCATCCGTACCAATTAACGGAGCCGCCACCTGGCCTGTGATAGCTACAACGGGAATAGAATCTAACAACGCATCAGCCAGGCCGGTTATCAGGTTAGTGGCACCGGGACCGGAAGTGGCAATACACACCCCTGTTTTTCCTGTTGCACGGGCATATCCAATCGCAGCCATTGCCGCACCTTGCTCATGCCGGCACAAAAGGTGTTCCACGCCGCCATCATACAGTGCATCGTATACTGGCATGATTGCCCCACCAGGGTAACCGAAAACGGTGTTAACCCCCTGTGCTCGCAAAGCATGTACCACCCAATGTGCGCCATTCATAGTTAGTTCCCCGTCTCACTATTATAGAAACAGGATTTTATGCTATTGCGCATTCTCTGTTCCTCATTGTCATTACATTAGTTAATAAAAAACCCCCGGACCTTTCGGTGCGGGGGTTTTTCGAGATTCAGACTTGATTTTTAAGCCATTCTTCTTCGATGTGCAGCCCCGCACGGTGGCATAATAATCACCACCACGCTAATCACGACAAGGCTAATCACTCGTAGAAGGGCTGTCATTTTATGTTCGATCTTGTGTCTTGTTCGAAGTAATGCCTAAAGAGTTACCATAGATATCTCATCTATGACAAGATTTTTTTATGTTTTATTTTTGACGCTGACAGCAAATTTTCAACAAACATGTTGTTTTCAATACAAAAAGTAATGATTGAAATAATTTCACCCAAAATGACTATGACAGCACGTGGTAATAAAAAGTGATTCCTGCGCATCAGGCTGAAAATTTTTGCAACGATGGCATCTTCCCCTAAATAGTCTTCATGGTTCGCCGCAGTAATGATTAATCGCTATCGTGTGGCCGCTTGTGGGCAGGCACAATGCCCGGCAAGGAGGAACCATGTCACTATCCATTGTCTTCACTCGTGCTGCTCTGGGTATCACCGCGCCATTGATAACAGTGGAAGTACATATCAGCGCCGGGTTACCAGGATTAACGATTGTCGGGCTACCAGAAACGACGGTTAAAGAAGCCCGCGACCGAGTTCGTTCCGCACTGATCAATAGCGGCTATACGTTTCCTGCACGCAAGGTGACAATTAATCTCGCACCTGCAGATTTACCTAAAGAAGGCGGGCGCTATGACCTGCCCATTGCCGTGGCTCTATTAGCAGCATCTGGCCAACTCTCTGCCAATCGGCTGTCAGAATTTGAGTTTATTGGCGAACTGGCTCTGACCGGAAACCTGAGAGGTGTCCCCGGTGCAATTTCCTCTGCTCAAGAAGCCCGGCGGTGTGGCAGGCAACTCATTGTTGCCCGCGACAATGCAGATGAAGTCGGCCTGATTGACCCTGAAAGTAGCCTGATCGCTGATCATTTACAGCAGGTTTGCGCATTTCTGGAGAAACAGCTCGATTTGGATTCTCCTCCTGCATGCGCTGAAATTCCCCCAGATCTAACAACCGACCTGGCTGATATCATTGGTCAGCAACAAGGTAAACGCGCACTTGAAGTAACTGCTGCGGGCGGGCACAACCTGTTATTACTAGGCCCACCAGGTACAGGCAAAACAATGTTGGCATCACGGCTCAATGGCCTGTTACCGCCATTAAGCGATTCAGAGGCACTTGAAAGTGCGGCGATTACCAGTCTCGTTTCTCCTATCATGCTACAAAGGAAATGGCGTCAAAGGCCATTCAGGGCTCCTCACCACAGTGCATCACTAACATCTATGGTGGGCGGTGGCTCTATCCCCATGCCCGGAGAAGTTTCGCTGGCACACAATGGTGTCTTGTTTCTGGATGAGTTGCCTGAGTTTGAAAGGCGGGTACTGGATGCATTGAGGGAACCGATTGAATCAGGGGAAATTCATTTATCACGAACACGGGCAAAATTAACCTACCCAGCACGCTTCCAGCTGATTGCGGCTATGAACCCCAGCCCGACAGGACACTATGAAGGAAGGCATAATCGAAGCACTCCAGAGCAGGTACTAAAATACCTCAGCAGACTATCCGGCCCATTTATTGACCGTTTCGATTTAACACTTGAGATCCCACTACTCCCACCAGGCTCATTGAGTAAACCTGAGCGTGGAACAGAAACAACGGACTTAGTACGAGAAAGAGTATTACGTGCAAGACAACTTCAGCACACACGCCAACAAAAAGTGAATGCGCATTTATCTAACCAGGAAATCCGCTATTATTGCCCGCTACAACAACAAGATGCTGCCTGGCTGGAGGAGACACTGCATAAACTGGGATTATCTATTCGGGCCTGGCAACGGCTTACTAAGGTCGCAAGAACAATAGCTGATCTCGAACAGGCTCCTGCTATTTGCCGGTCCCACCTATTGGAAGCGCTCAGTTATCGGGCAATGGACAGGCTATTATTGCGCCTGCAAAACCAGACCGGATAAGTCATCACAGACCAGAATATGATGGAAAAACATACCTTCTGTGAAAGTATTCACTTACGCAGACAACGGCACAATATACTGAGATAGCGAGACTATCTGAATGAGCCGGTTTGCCAAAAGGGGCCGAAGCCCCTTCTGATTAATCATCATTATCTGAATAATCTTCCACACTATCCATCTGCGGTTTGCCGCCAGACAAAGTATGGAAACGCTTTGGACGCTTAATGCGTGTAACATATTTAGCCCATACACGCTCTGCTTCGGTAGCAGGTGTACGTTCACCGCGGCACACAGCAACAAACTGTTTCTCTTCTTCCGTAACGGGCTCACGCTTGCCTATATCCAGCTCATTAAACGCATAACCAAAACGTTCCAGTATCTGCGCTTCCTTGATGGTGAAATCACCATGGCGTGAAAAACCACGTGGGTAGTATTTGTTGTCGAAAAACCGATTAGTCGTCGTAAAGCTTTCCGCCATCCTGCACGCTCCTAATTCTTTTGTCAGGCTATTTATGGCGCGGAGTATTAGTTACGCTTGACAGAGTGTAAAACAAAACATTTAAATCATAACGACAAAAATTTTTTTACGAGGTAAGTGTGGATACAGAATTGCTGAAAACATTTCTGGAAGTGAGCAAAACAAGACATTTTGGCAGGGCGGCTGAAGCACTCTATTTAACTCAATCAGCTGTGAGTTTTCGCATCAGGCAACTTGAAAATCAGTTGGGGGTAAACCTGTTTACCCGGCACCGTAATAATATCCGCCTGACCAGTGCTGGTGAGCGTTTATTACCTTATGCTGAAAATCTGATGAGCACCTGGCTCGCGGCCAAAAAAGATGTTGCCCATACTTCCAATCACAATGAAATATCAATTGGTGCAAGCGCTGCGCTCTGGGAATGTATGCTAGGTCCCTGGCTTGCCAGCATTTATGCTTTACACCAAGGAATACAGTTGGAAGCAAGAATTGCTCAGCGCCAGTCTCTGGTGAAACAAGTACATGAGCGGCAACTCGATCTGCTGGTGACGACAGAGCCACCTAAAATGGACGAATTTGTCAGCCAGCAGTTGCTGACTTTTGAACTTAACCTCTTCTGTGCCACGCCGTCGAAACACCACAGTGAACTGAATTATTTACGGCTAGAGTGGGGGCCCGATTTCCAGCATCACGATGCAGAAAAAACTGCTGTTGAAGGTACCCCGGTGCTAACCACTACTTCGGCTAACATCACTCGCTCTTTGTTGAAAACACTGGACGGCTATACCTGGCTACCTGTCCGATGGGCTCAAACCATGCCTGACCTGAGTGTAATTGCTCACAGTAAGCCAATCCAACGGCCGCTATATGCTATCTGGTTACAAAATAGTGATAAGCAGCAGCAAATACATGATCTGTTGAAAAATCCCTTCCCTGGTCATGAATGATCGGGAGGATACAAGAGTTGAGTCATTTTCTTACGGAAATTGCTCAGATGACGGTTATCGTACGTCTGAGCTAAATGGACAAAGCAGTAAATAAGAGGAGATGGCAAATTTTGGGCAAAAAAAATCCTTAGCCTAAGCTAAGGATAATTTCTGGCAGGGGCGGAGGGACTCGAACCCCCAACACCCGGTTTTGGAGACCGGTGCTCTACCAATTGAACTACGCCCCTAAATAGGGTGGCGGAACGGACGGGACTCGAACCCGCGACCCCCTGCGTGACAGGCAGGTATTCTAACCAACTGAACTACCGCTCCACCGAATTTTTCTGCAACAGCCATTACAATGGCTTATTACTT
>NZ_JAIVKM010000012.1 GCF_020523985.1 Mangrovibacter yixingensis
AGGACGCCGAGTCGAGCCGGCCGCAGGCTGACTGCCCGGAGGTGAACGCAGTGCGCAGCACCGGTTGCCCGCGGAAAACCGGATTGTTAAGGGGCGGGCCCCTTAACACGTTCACCGGCTGTGAAGCCACATTGACCACATCACGTAAAGTGAACGGAACTTTCACCACACTGACACTGTGAAAAGTAAACGGAATTTTCACCGAACCAGCATCACTTCAGGTAAACGGAACGCTCACCATACTGACATCAAGTGAACAAAACCGGGATAACAAAGGGGCAAGCCCCTTAAATCGCCCATCCCCCGGCATAAAACACCACCAAAGCAACAGCAATCACAATGGTACCAATATTCAACTTACGCCATTCGCCAGATACCACACGCCCAATCACCAGCGCAGCAAAACCCAGCATAATCCCGGTCACAATGTTACAAGTCAGAACAATAAACACCGCCGTGATAAGACCCGCCATTGCATCGACAAAATCATCAAAATCAAGGCGCGACACATTGCTCAGCATCAGCAACCCTACATACATCAGCGCTGGGGCAGTAGCATAAGCAGGCACCAGATAAGACAACGGAGACAAGAACATAATCAGCAGGAATAACAAGCCAACCACCACAGCAGTAAGCCCAGTTTTACCCCCGGCAGCCGTCCCGGCAGCAGACTCAATATATACAGCAGCAGGTGCAGCCCCCACCAAACCGGAGAACACACTGCTCACCGAATCGCTGGTTAGTGCTTTACCACCATCAATAATCTGCCCGTCTTTATCCAGCAGATTTGCCTGCCCCGCCACTGCACGAATCGTACCTGTAGCGTCAAACACGGCTGTCATCACCAAAGCCAGTACGCTGGGTAAAACAACCGGATTCAGTGCGCCCATAATATCCAGGCTGCCAATCAGTGAATGACCATTTTCATCATTCAATGAAGGCATTTGAAAGAAACCGTGGAAATGTACTGATGGGTCGAAAATCAGCCCAACAACAGAAACCCCGACGATAGTTATCAAAATCCCGCCCGGCACCTTCAGTTTTTCCAGGCCAATTATCACCGCCAAACCAATCAGCGACATAATCACAGGGAAGCTGGCGAAATCACCCAATGCAACCGGTAAACCATCCAGCGGATTTTTAATCACCAAACCCACCCCATTGGCGGCAATCAGTAACAGGAACAAGCCAATGCCAATCCCGGTACCTTGCGCAACACCCGCTGGCAGGTTACGTAAAATCCAGCTACGAATACCTGTTGCGGAAATAATGGTGAACAAAACCCCCATCAGGAAAACGGCGCCTAACGCAACCGGAATACTGATGTGCTGCCCCAGCACCAGGCTGAATGCAGTAAAGGCAGTTAATGAGATAGCACAACCAATAGCCAGTGGCAGGTTGGCCCATAACCCCATAAGGAGTGAGCCAAAACCCGCAACCAGGCAAGTAGCTACAAATACAGCAGTAGGTGGGAAACCCGCTTTACCGAGCATGCCCGGCACCACAATGACGGAATAAACCATGGCGAGGAAGGTTGTCAGACCGGCAATAACTTCCTGGCGCACGGTACTGCCACGTGCTGAAATTTTGAACCAGGCGTCGAGAGTACCGCCGGCACGCGGAGAAGGTGTAGACATACTGAAAAATCCCCTGAGATTTTTTGACTGGTTTTACTGCGAAGGGGCAATCCGGCAAACGTCAACTTCCTGCAATTGATTGAGGTAAAGCGAGGCACCACAAAAGCAAACGTTTAACTTCGCAAGCGAAAACACTGACTGTTTTTTGAAGGGTGCGATTATCAAACTATCGGATAGCCATTTTCAACTTAACTGTGCGGCTTTTAGTGAAATAAAACGTTCCATTGACCAAGGATTAACCAGCCGATGCGCAATCGTTATCGTATATGCGCAATGCTGCAACATTATTGCAGCATTAGGTGTACCGCGATAGCAAAGAGCCTCACGCTTACCCCCCGGCACTGAGTATGAGCGGCCCCCCAACCTCAATAGCCTTCTGCCAGGCCGGGCGGGATTCCACAGTGGAAAGCCAACGGCGAGCATGAGGCAGCTCTTCGGGTGCGCGCCGGGCAAGCATGGCAACCACCGGGAAACTCATTTGAAAATCAGCGCAACTGAGCGTATCCCCGGCAAACCATTCATGGGCAGCCAGTTGTTGTTCCACAAAATTGACATGAGTGTCGATGCGCCGGTTTAGCCAGGTTTTTTGTACCGCCTCACCAAACATCGCCCCGATTTTACGGAACATTTCTGGAACCGGGGGCCGGTCCAGGTTGCCAAAAACCGTTTTCATTACCATCAATGGCATTAATGAACTTTCTGCGTAGTGCAGCCAAAAACGGTAATCCGCTTTGGCTTGCGGCGTAGTGGGTTTGAACTGATTTTGTGCGTCGTAGGTTTCTTGCAGATATTCCAGAATCGCACCAGATTCCGCCAAAACCAGGCCGTTATCCTCCAGAACAGGGGAGCTTCCCAAAGGATGAATGCGTTTCAGTGCTTCTGGTGCCAACAACGTACTTTCCCGCTGATAGCACACCAGCTCGTAAGGTACCCCTAACTCCTCCAGCATCCAAAGAATTCTGTGCGAACGAGAGTTAGTGAGATGATGCAGTTTCATACTCTTCCCCTAAAGAACACTGTTATTTAACTATATCCAAAATACTTCGCATTGCAGGAAATCAGACATGAAAGTGTGCAAATACAATCGCAATCAACAAATTGCCTGAGATATAAGAGCTTCGGCAAACAACCGAAAATGTTTAGAAAAAAAATCGCCTGTAAAATTGTGTGTTTTTCGTACAGCGCATTATAATTATTGATGTCGGGGAGCACCGGCACCTGAAGGCATAACGCTGCACAGGGGCCCCGATGTCGGGGGAAACCCTCCTGCCCAATGCGGGATAGAGCGAAAGACAGTCCGGCAAAACGAAAGCGCCAGCAATGGCGCTTTCGTCGTTATTGATGCTTACTTATCTTCCAGCAGACGTGCGCCACTCCCCTGTTCACCCAGCTTATCGCCTGGGTTACGCAATGGGCAGTCGCTACGAGAAAGGCAACCGCAACCAATACAACCATCCAGCTCATCGCGCAGGGCTTCTAATGTTTTGATACGGTGGTCCAGTTCTTCCCGCCATTCAGAGGAAAGCTGTTTCCACTCAGCGGGGGTTAGCCGATGCCCTTCGGGCAAGACACTAAAGGCTTCACCAATGGTTGCCAGCGGTATACCAATGCGCTGCGCAATCTTAATTATTGCCACATAACGCAATACATCACGCGTATAGCGCCGCTGATTACCGCTGTTTCGCGTACTTTTAATTAAGCCTTTGCTTTCATAAAAATGCAGCGCAGAAACCGCCACACCACTACGTCTGGCAACCTCACCTGGCGTGAGGAGCGCTTTTATCCGGGGAGATTTATTTTGCATAATCCGCTTTACCTCAAGTTAACTTGAGGAATTATACTCGCCCCAGATGAAACTTTCTAATTGAGAGCAACGCGAGGGAGTCTTATGTCACATCGGGATATTATCCAAACGCTGGTTGAGTGGATTGATGAACATATTGATCAGCCTTTAAACATTGATGTTGTAGCGCAAAAATCTGGCTATTCGAAGTGGTATTTACAGCGGATGTTTCGGGGAGTAATGCACCAAACACTGGGTGATTATATCCGCCAGCGCAGGCTGACAATGGCAGCAGAGGCGTTACGCACAACTGAACGACCTATTTTCGACATTGCTATGGACTATGGCTATGTATCGCAACAGACCTTTTCACGCATTTTCCGCCGCCAGTTTGACAGAACGCCAACTGACTACCGGTTACAGGCCTGACAGGTAGCATCAAAAGACCCAGTGCGGCTTGCCGGGGAAAATGGTTTTTCGGGCAAGCCAGGCCTCAAACTCATCAGATGGCATTGCCCGGGCAAAATACCAGCCCTGGCAAAATTGTACGCCCCGCTTAAGCAACCATGCGACTTGTTCCATATTCTCAACACCTTCCGCTATCGTTTTGAGTTGCAGGCTGTGAGCCATCTCAATGATATGTTCCGCAATCAGGTGGCTGGTATTGGGGCCAATTAGTGTATCAATGAAGGACTTATCAATTTTGAGAATATCCACATTCAGTGAATAGAGGTTTTGCAGGTTAGAATACCCGGTACCAAAGTCATCAATGGCGACTTCAAATCCTGCAGCCCTAAAGGCCTGAATCACTGGTGTTGTCTTCGCCACATCGATAAAACCGCGCTCTGTCACTTCAATCTTGATTTGCTCTGTTTTCACACCGAACTGGTGTGCTTTATCAGAAATCCAGTCAATCAAATAAGGGGAGTGAAAATCCGTGGCCGACAGGTTGATTGAAATGTAAATATCTGGGGTTTTTGCCAGATACTCACCCAAATCATCAAATACGTAATCAACAACATACTCAGTCAGGTGAGACATCAGCCCTTCCCGTTCGATCACGGGAATAAACACTGCCGGGCTCATCAAAGGGCCTGAATAGCCATGCCAGCGCAGTAATGCTTCCGCCCCAACACAACGGCCATGTTTGATGTCAACAATAGGTTGATAATGCAGGTGAAACTGTTTTTTCTTCATGGCATTCATCAACAAACGACGGGGGGAGTTTAGCTCCCGCTGCGCCCGCGACCAGCCCATAAAAATCAGCAAACTTAGAATAACCCCCAACGGCACAGTCACGGTCATTTGATGAGACCAGAAACTGTAAAACAGGGTATCTGAGGTTGAAGCAATGACGGCAACAGGCCGTTTTGCATGGGTTATGCTGTAGAACCGCTGATTGGCGCGAAACATCGATTGGTCATGCCGGATTAATCCGGACAGAGCCTGCGCATCTACACCTGGACTCAGAGAGAAGAAGCGCATTGTGCGGGTATCAAAAATCCCCCATTTCATCGATTTGTCATTGGTAATGACGTTACCAAATGACAGGGGATTCACTACCGCAACATAATTCCCTTTACGCATATAGACCATTTTGTGGCCGGAGAAAAAAGGCGTATCGCGGAAATAATAGATAGCAACATCACCGTCACGTGAATAGTCCGGAGTACCAAGGTAAAAAGGTAGCGATGGGTGTAAAAACGTGGAGCAAATCAAGTCATCATTATGGGCGTAAATCAGTTCGTCTACATCCATAGAAGTGCGCAGGCTACTCAGCATACTCACCTGATGAGCGGGCGAACAAGGAACACCGCGAAAACGGCTGGCATCTTCACGAACATCGTTCACATGGCGAATTACGTTTTCACTTTTCTCAAGAATCATGGAGGCATATGCCTGCAAGTGCTGTTGAGTATCATTTTCAGCACGAATTCGCGCAAACCAGATTGCAAAGACAATAGGTAGCATGACTATCAGCAAAACGCCGATTATTCGCAACGTTTTCTTCCACGGCTGGAGAGTCATACATGCCTCATGAGCGCGGTTATAGCACCTGGTAATGAGAATCAGTAAAAATAGACGTTTACGTTGCATGAATCGCTAAAAATTAGCAATAGGGAATGCCTTTAATTTTCTTAAATTGCAGAGATACAACCCGCTATTAGCCATAAATTAAAGCTATAAATAAAATGACTTGGTGTTTTGATAATCAATTACAGCTATTGCATGAGAAATACACTGGCTGCGAAAAAACCATGATAATGGAATGTGAAGAACAGTAAAGCCCGACCTAAGCAAAATAATAGCAGTAACATAACCTAAGACGGTAAAAACTCGAATTTTTATACCAAAAAAATTAAGATAATTCTTAATTTATTGCGGTTTTCACGGCCTGCCCAGGTGTGTCCCCTACAATAACAGACATTCCCCGCCCATTGCGTTTAGCGCCATACAGTGCTTCATCAACCTGCTTTAAGACTTCGTTGGCAGACATAACATCACCGGTACGCAGAGAAAGAATGCCAGCACTAAATGAGATACGCAGTTCCTGATAACCTGGTATAACCTGGGTGTTGGTGAGACGCTGGCGAAACTGTTCAACAAAACACCATGCCTGCTGGCTATCTGCCTCGGGTAAAATCACTAAAAACTCTTCCCCACCAAGGCGGCCGCTAACCATGCCGGGTAACGGACGTGCCTGCAATTCCCGGCCAAAACAAGACAGCGCAATATCGCCAGCTGAGTGGCCCCAGCAGTCATTAATGCGTTTAAAATAATCCAGGTCAAACATAATGACAGATATCCCATGCTGAATGACACGTTGCCCATTACGCAACAGAATATCGTTAAGTTGCGCAAGCACACCGGCCCGGTTGAAGCACTTGGTGAGTTCGTCAGTAATGGCTTTGCGTGCCAGGCGTTGTTCTTCACGTTTACGCGCAGTAATATCCACGCCAATATTTAGAATGGAGTGATCCGGCAATAAAATATTTGACCACAAGGTCGTTAATACACGCCCATTTTTATCAATCGGGTACCATTCCTGCATTTTCTCCCCGGGAGATGTCGTGACCGAAGCCCGTACTTTCTCGCGTATTGTTAAGTCTGGATAAAAAAGCGCCAATGGGTCTGGAAAACGATTTAATTCATCTCTGTTCCAGCCAAATAATCGCTGGCATTCGCCGTTCCATAATATGCAGCGATTATCTGCACTAAATGAATTTATTAATATTGGTGAATTCGAAAAAAGGGTGGTGTATTGAGTAACTATTTTCTCTGTTTCATTCAGAGAATGATGAACGAAGTAATATTTAATTAAATATTCTTTTATTTCACCAGAAATAATAGCAGCAAGATTACGGAGTATTTTTTGTGAGTAGTTTTGGTGAGGGAATGCGAGAAAAAAATAACCCGCGACTTCACCATTTTGATTACGGAGCTTACCCAGGACCGCTGATTCAAGCGCACGCAGGCCTTCCCCTGAACGGGCAAAGAAATGCCTGCCAACCCCTCTCTCCCATGCAATAGTGTTCCACCCGCAGGACTGCAGGCGTATGTCTGCAAGCATTTGGTGAACATCCTGCTCCCGGCAAGGACAATATCCACTCACCCTGACATTGAGATGTTGGTTTTTTTCGATAAGCGCCACCCAGCCCATGGGCGCACCCAGTGCACAAGTAAAAGCATCAATGACCTGTTCAAGAGAGGTACTTTCAAGAATAACCGGAAGTACCCCAGCCAGAGCATTCAATATTGAACCAGGTGTCTGTATATCGTGCTCAGTATTATCATTTTTCATTTAGAATTCTTCGCATAACCATATGAATTCGCATAAAATTCACTGAACAACGCTATCGCATTGCGTTATAAATACAAACTGACCATAAATCTGTATACAGTGTGAAGCGCCAAAAAATATAACGATAACAACCAATATCGAAAAAGGTTGAGTAAGGTCTAAAAAAACCCACCGTGATAAAACACAGTGTAATAATTAATAAAAAAGTATTAGTAATCAGTAAACTGGCATACAAGTGCAGTCAATAATTACTTCCGACATAATAAGTCAGCTTAGTTCGACTGTAAATAATGCAGACCGATCCTGACGGCACAGCTTAATTTATAACTATATGATTTTAATTATATAATCAATGAAGCCTAGGATTATTCTTAGGAGATTTTCTGTCAATCACAGGCTGCCACCCTATTTTCTCCTTATAAAATAATCACATAAAACTCACGGGTGCATTTTTTAAAAATTATCGTCGTCAACTGGTGAATAAAACAACAAATGTGATATAGTTCACAAAAATGAGTTAAAGACTGCTTCATCACCTGCAATGTCACAGTGCTTTCTTAAGGCTGCCAGTTACCAGAACCGCCACAGAAAGCCACCGTATTACTGAGGATTGTTTTCATGGCTACTACTCTAACAATGAGCGTAATGCTGATGCGCTGGCCACTGTTCAGCGCTGTACTGATGTTTATGGCAAGCACACTGAATATTCGCTTTCGGAGAAATGAGCGCTATGCTCTGGCGTTTGTCAGTACCAGTCTTGGCCTGGCTGCATCTTGCTGGTTTGCAACAGCATTGCTGGGGTTATCGCTGGTTGACTTGAGTATCTTCTGGGCACATTTCAAAGATGTGATGGTTGATATTATGAGCCATACACCGCCTGAGTGGCCAGTAATGGTAAGTTAACCACTCCGGTAGCCAAAAAGGCTTTCCGCTCACAGATAAAAACGAAAAAACAAAACGTTATTGAAACACACGGCGACTTTTTTATTACGCCCGCACAATAAAAACAGCCAGGGAATGAGCATCTGTGTTCTATTACACCGGACAAGATGATGATGTTTATTTCACGCCCTGGCGCGTTAATATTCACTAACAAAAGCGTAATTACTTTCCAGTACCCCGGCGATATACTCCGCAAAACTGTTTGCCAGGACAATATAGCTGTCCGGATCATGAAGATAACGCACTACCTGCCCACAAACCCCACCGGGAGCAGGGTGAAAATCGATATACAGGCGTGAAGTACCCCCATTATTCAGGCAATGCGCGAAGCACAGACGTTCGCTCATCGCGATAGTGGTATCAATGCGCGGGTCGACCAGGATAACATCTTCCTGGCCTAGCCATTCCCCATAAATATCGCTGATTGAATCCCCAAAACGTTGTTCTTCCTGCATTTGCTCACAGGAAAGCAGGTAGTAACCGAAGTCCTCGCCTACATCGGATGCCAGTAACAGCAAATTCACCATTTGCCCGTCATACTTTTTCCAGTATGTACCATCGACTCGATTTAGCAGTTGTTGTAATTCAGTCGGGCATTGTGGGTAACGCCCTTTAAGTTGCGCAAGCGCTTGTGCTGTTGCGCCACGTAACACAGCCCACTGAGACTGATTTTCTTCATCCAGGTGTAACCTGACTTTTTCCAGGTGGCGCTCAACCAACGTCATACTCTCTTCCTGATGCCTAATTAACCAAAACGCTATCTTGTGTTTTCCCACTGAAACCGTCAATTAGCTTCACGTTATTTTAGTCTGTTGGCCTTAATGGGATGTTGCGCAACCTATGCCGATTCGCGAATGATAAGTTTTGGTGGCAGGATCAGGCTGTAGGCTTCATTTGCGCTCTGCCCAAGCTGGCTAATCAATCTTCTGGCGGCCTGCCGCCCCATTTCACGCGCATTGAAATTGACAAAAGTAAGCGGGGGTTCGGTGAGTTCCGCTTCTTCGACATCGTCAAAACCAATAATGGAAACTTGCTGGCCAATAAACTGATCTTTACCAATTGACCGCCCCGCCCGGTGGACGCCATAAACCGCACCCAGTGCCGTTGAAGAATGGTGGCACAGCATCGCGGTCACTTGCGGCTGCGCTAACAATAATTGTTCCACCGCCTCAGCCGCAGAGGACTGGCTTTTACCGCATTCGACCACCCATTCAGGCCGGAATGGTAAACCAAACTGCAAGAGTGTAGAGCAGTACCCACCAATACGTTCAGCCCGGCATAAAGAGTGGCTTGCCCCACCGATGTACGCAATTCTGCGGTGCCCCTGGCGGATAAGATGTTCAGTTGCGAGTTTCGCCGCAGACATATTATCCGGCCCAACATAATCAACTTGTTTGTATACCGGCGCACGTGCGATGCAAACCAGAGGTAAACGATGTTCTTGAAGGTTCTCAATGTTGAACTGCTGGCTTTCATCTATTGGGCAAAACGCAATCCCGCCTACACCTTGCCGCGCCATGGTTAACATGCATTTCTCAAATTTTTCCTGGCTGTCGCCGCTTTGAGCAAGGAACAACATATACCCCTGCTGTTCTGCTTCTTCGCTGATGCCAGAAGCCACTTCAGCGTAGTAAGGATCACTGATGTCTTTCAGTATTAATCCAATGATTTCACCCGAGCCAGAACGCAGATTAGCCGCGGCCAGGTTGCGTATATACCCCAACTCTTCAACTGCAGAATTTACTTTTTCTATTGTGTCAGCAGAAATCCGCCCTTTGTTGCCCAGCACCATAGATACCGTAGAAACAGAAACACTGGCGTGTTTAGCCACTTCTGTGATGGTTACCTTTTTTGCAGACATAGATTCACTTTTAACAGTAGAAAAACGTTTTATCAGAAAACTTTAACCTTATAAGTCTGATTTTCAAAGTTCTTACCCCGGAAAATAAAACTTGTTTAACACGATCACAGATATTTTGATAAAACGTTTTATCAAAATTTCACCTCTGTATATTGTGCGGATAAAGAGAAAAACATCATGCACATAATCAGCTCATGGATTGTGCACTGGAAGAGATCAAACTCTGGAGACATGGTATGTCGAATGCTAATAAATCAACCATTTGGGAGTTCCTGCAAAGCCTTGGCAAGACCTTCATGTTGCCCGTGGCATTGCTGGCATTTTCCGGTATTTTGCTCGGTATTGGCAGTTCGCTATCGAGTAGTGCGGTTAAAGATGCATTGCCACTACTGGATAATACTTTGCTTCAATACTTGTTCATGTGGATGACTAAGATTGGCCTGGTCGCCTTTATCTATTTACCGGTGATGTTTGCAATAGCCATTCCTCTTGGTTTAGCCCGTGAAGAGAAAGGCGTCGCAGGGTTTGCGGGGTTTGTTGGCTACGCGGCATTCAACCTCGCCATCAATTTTTTCTTAACTGTCGCGGGCGTGCTGGATGATGCAACAGCACGGGCAGCTTATGGCGTAAAAAATATTATCGGCATCGAGTCTATTGATACCGGCATTCTTGGTGCCGTGATTGTCGGTGTGATTGTCGCCAGGCTCCACCAGCGCTACTACACATTCAAAATGCCGGATGCGCTGGCCTTCTTCGGTGGTGCGCGATTTGTGCCCATCATTTCCGCCATTGTTCTGGGTGTGGTGGGCGTATTTATTCCTTATGTCTGGCCTTACTTCGCCGCGGGAATTAACAGCATAGGCCATTTCATTGAAAAGGCCGGGGTCTTTGGCCCAATGCTTTTTGGCACCGGCGAGCGCTTGCTGCTTCCTGTTGGGCTTCATCATATTTTGGTGGCACTGGTCCGTTTTACCGAAGCAGGCGGCACGATGGATGTCTGTGGGCAAACGGTCTCTGGCGCACTGAACATCTTCTATTCTGAACTGTCTTGCCCCACGGCCACGGCATTCACACCAGAAGTGACTGCGTTTTTATCTCAAGGGAAAATGCCTGCTTTTCTGGGGGGTTTGCCTGGTGCAGCACTGGCGATGTACCACTGTTCCCGCCCAGAAAACCGTTCAAAAATCAAAGCGCTGCTTATTTCCGGCGTTGTAGCCTGCGTTATTGGTGGCATTACCGAACCACTGGAATTCCTGTTCCTGTTTGTTGCCCCTGTTCTGTATTTGATTCACGCCATCCTGACGGGTGTTGGTTTTATGCTGATGGGGATGCTGGATGTCACTATCGGTAACACCGACGGCAATCTAATCGACTTCCTGGTATTTGGCGTACTGCAGGGCACAGCGACGAAATGGTATTTGGTGCCTGTGGTGGCAGGGATTTGGTTCGCGGTTTACTACGGCGTGTTTAAGTTCGCTATTACCCGTTTCAACCTGAAAACACCCGGCCGGGAAGTGGATAACACCGGGGTAGATAAAGAGCTGCAGGCAGTATTTGCCAATGAATCAGGCAAAGGCGCGGCGGTACTCGCTGCACTCGGTGGAAAAGAGAACATTACTGCACTGGATAACTGCATAACGCGCCTGCGCCTTTCCGTTAACGATATGAGCTTAGTGGACGACGCCAAATTGAAGGCGCTGGGTGCATTGGGTGTAGTGAAATTAGATAAACACAACTTGCAGGTAGTGATTGGCACACAAGTTCACCTGGTGAAAAACGAAATGCAGGCCATTATGTCCGCCAGCTGATCACAGTATTGATTAACACTCACCTTCGGCACGTTTCTTTCCAGTACCGAAGGTGTGTAACCAGGGATGATATGCATGACGCAGAACATTGACTTTGATACACCAATCGACCGCACAGGTACTTACTGTACACAGTGGGATTATGTCCAGGACAGATTCGGCCAGCCTGGCCTGTTGCCTTTTACCATTTCAGACATGGACTTTGCCGTACCAGAACCCGTGTTAGCTGCACTTAAGCAGCGGCTCGAACATCCGGTTTTGGGCTACAGCCGCTGGAATCATGATGACTTTAAATCGGCCATCAGCCATTGGTGCCAGTCCCGTTTTAGCTGTGGCATTGATAAACAACATGTGGTTTACGGGCCATCTGTTATCTACATGGTTTCTAAACTGATTGAGCAGTGGACTGAACCTGGGCAGGGCGTTGTTTTTCATACACCCGCTTACGATGCGTTCGACAAAATGATTACCGGCCAGGGAAGAGCGTGTATTCATAGCCCGCTGGTTAACAGGCAGGGCCGGTTTGAAATCGACTGGGGCGATTTAGCGCGCAAGCTGGCGGATACCAATAACACACTGTTCTTATTATGCAGCCCACACAACCCAACCGGGCGGGTGTGGAGCAGGCACGATCTACAAAAACTCGCCGATCTTTGTGAACAGCACCATGTCAGGGTTATCTCCGATGAGATCCATATGGATCTCTGTTTTAAACCCCATACGCCGTATATCGGCTTTGGGCTATCTAACCACTGGGCGCTGGTAACTTCCGCATCCAAATCATTCAATATCCCGGCACTGAACGGTGCCTGGGCGTTGCTTCCCTGCCCCAAGGCCAGAGAGAGGTACCTGCACAAACTCAAAGAGGTGGATGGCCTTTCATCACCTTCTATTCTGGCTGTTCTGGCAACCATGGCAGCCTACCACGAAGGCGCTGAATGGCTTGATGCACTGAATAACTATGTTCGGGCGAATCATGTGTATTTACAGGAAACACTGCACAGTGCATTCCCTGAAATAGTCTACCAACTGCCCGATGCAACCTACCTGGCGTGGCTGGACCTGCGGCCGTTGAAGCTCAATATGGCAGAGCTTCACCAGGCATTAATCGAACAGTTTCACGTTGCTATTATGCCTGGCGAGGTGTACGGGGAATCTGGCCGTGGTTACTTGCGGCTCAACCTTGGGTGCCCGCGCGCCAAAGTGGAGCAAGGTGTGGCGGCATTAATCCAGGCGATTAAACTGCAGCGGTAAGCAACCAGGGGAAGTTTGCGCGAGCACTCTTCCCTTTTGTATGTGTGGCAAACAGTGTGTGTGACAAATAGCGTCAGGGTTGCGAATACAAGTACAGATCCCCAACTGTGGCACTGGCAGCTGTGTGGCGGAATAACCGGTCGATTTGCACCAGCAGTAGCTCAGCACAAGCCACCGCATCCACCAGCGCATGGTGCGCCGGGTAATCCGGCAGCCCGTAACGGCGGCGGACTTCAGCCAGTTGCCAGTAACCACGCGGCTCTTGCTCCATTCCCCAGGGCCGGGGTAATGATTTTTCGATATTCAGCGTATCCAGCCAAATCAGGGCGGGGGCAGGCAGCCCCGCATGCTTGAAAAAGCACTCAATAAACGCCTGTTCAACCACGGTGCCATGCCCTAATACCACTTGCCCATCCAGCGCCTGCCATACGCTTTCCAGTGCTTCTGCCAGTGGCAGCCCCTGGCGCTGCATTTGGGGCAGAATATGATGTAACCGAATTGCATCTCCCTGTTCTGGCACTGGCGACTGCACCAGCATATGCCGCGCAGAGGCGAGGCGGATAATGCCCGCCTGCAATGCCACAAACCCGATACTGACAATATTGTCCTGTTCCGGGTTCAGGCCACTGGTTTCAAAATCCAGCGCCAGAATGGTTTGCCCGAACAGAGGTGCATTTTCACCAGCCAGTGGCCGGGAAAATAACTGAGCCAGTGCCCCTTGCCAGGGTAAACTGGCCTGATGTGCGTAGCGGTGCGCAAGGCGTTGCCAGGCAGAACGACGAGGAGCAGGCCAACGCATCTTATAGCCCGAAGTGCATTTTCGCGGCATCCTGAAAACCGCTGATAATCCGGAAAGCGTCTTTCAGGTGCTGGCGTTCAAAACTACCGAAACGCGCAGGTTGCAGGATGTTGTCCGGGTTATCTCCGCGTTTCAGGGCTTCACGCTGGTGAACGTAACGTAACTGGTTTACATAATGCCAGGTGCCAGACATATTCTCCCCAGAGGCATGGTTCAGAACCCCTGCTTCAATGAGTGCCTGAATACGCTCACCAGTATTCAGTTGCCGTAACCCCTGGTGCAAACTGTAAATGCGCACCAAATCCACCAGGCAGTGAATAGAGGCATCTTTGATATTCAGTACCTTCTGGTTATCGCCATTTTTTTCCAGTACCAGATTATGGAAGATACCCAAAGGGGGGCGCATACGCAGTGCATTACGCAACAATGAAACCATAAGCCGTGGGTTATTGCTCACTTGCTGATGGCGGTAATCGTCCACCCTGGCAAACAGCGCCGGGTCCCCATCCAGGCAGCGCAGCTCAACAAATACATTTAGGTTGAGCAGGTATTCATATTCCGGGTTAGTTGCCCATTTACGGTAATAATGGCACCAGACTCTTTCGCGCTGGCACCATTTAGACGTGGCCGCCATAAACCGGCCACTGCACAAGGTATAACCGCACTCCGCCAGCCCTTTGCAAATGTACATGGCGAAGTGGTTAAAGTAGCGCAGGTCACGTTCAGTGGCGCTGTCTTCAAGAATCAATGCATTATCCTGGTCGGAAGACATATGCACTTCATTACGGGCATGAGACCCTGCGACTACCCAGCTCCAGGCGCAGGGCGGCTCGCCAAAATAGTGAATCGCCATGGCTATCAGGCGGCGGGTAAAGGCATCGTAAATCATGGTCATAACATCACCAATGATGTCGGTTGCCACGTTACCATCTACCAGTGCCGCAAAAATGGCTTCCCGCACGGGCAACAATGCCTGCAATGCAGCGACGGAATCTGCCCGGCTGATTTGGTCGATTAAAAATATCGCCTGAACGCTGTTTTTCTGAATAAGCTGTTGAGGGGTTATCAGCCCCACAGGTTGCTGGCGGGCATTGAGCACCGGGATATTCTGGATGTTGTATTGCATCATCAGCAATGTGGCACGCAACACCCGCTGGTCATCCTGCACGGTGTGCAGAGAGGCGGTCATCACATCTGCTACCGGCCGTTGAATATCAACCCCTTGCGCCACCACCCGGCGAGTCATGTCTTTGTCCGTCATCATACCGACCAGGCGGCCCGCGTCATCGACAACAAAAGCACAGGTAGTACGCACGACATTACGCATCTGGTGCGCAACCTGCTGGATGGTATCGCCCGGTTTAACCAGTGCTATATTCCGGCTGGCAACTTCTGTCACTGGCTTAAAGAACAAGCCTTTATCGGTGTCTGACCATTGAACTTCAACCGCTGACGCCATGCGGGCCCACGCACTGCGCGCCAGTTGCGAAATAATGTGCGGGTAACCGGCCAGCGCATCAATCAGGTGCGCGTAAACAATACGGTAGATAAGTGAGCTTTCCAGCGCCCGCACCGTATAATCAGCCACCTGTTGTTCCGGGCTGGCATGCAGGCTGAAACCGAACAGATCATCACTGCCCAGTTTGGCGCGCAGGCTGCCATCTTTATGGCGCTGCTCAACCACACCAGAACGAATAAAATAGAGGTATTCCTGGTTATCTGGCGGGTACTGCAGCACGTCATCCTGTGCCAGCCAGAGAATTTCCATATGGCGGGAAATACTATCCAGCACAGAAACAGGCAGCGATTCAAAAGGCTTCAGCGATTGCAGAAAGTTTATGATATTTGGCAGTAATTCATCATTCATCAACACCTCCGCCATAAACAACAAAGGCCTTCTACTGAAGGCCTGAGTCTGATGACAAACCTCATGTACGTACAGAACCAGAGGGTGCCACCAAGTAAAAAACCAGGAAAATCAATTCATTGATTTTCGCCCGCTAACTAAAAAGAAGGGAAAACCACGCTTTTTCCTTCTTTTTCATCAATCTGAGGCCTTCTACTGAAGGCCTGAAGCTGATGACAAACCTCATGTCCGCACAGAACCTGAGGGTGCCACCCAATAAAAACCTGCCGTGTCTTACCAGAACAGTGCGTACAGAACAGCCAGTATCACAACAATGGCATAAGCCGCGACGTTAAAACTACGCTCTGTTTTAAAGGTGGCGGCAGTAACATGAATTGCACCGCTGTCATCATCCTGCTCTGATGTGCTCAGGCTGGTGAAGGCAATAACCACGATAGTAAACAGCAGGGTATACAGCATCTGGTCCATAAACGGCATGTTCAGCGGCATGAACTTCAGGAACAGTGCAAACGGAATGGATGCCACAACCCCAACGATAGCGCCTTTACTGGTGGTTTTTTTCCAAAACAGACCCAGCAGGAAGACCGCCAGGATACCCGGGCTCACCAGACCAGTATATTCCTGAATATACTGGAACGCCTGTCCGATGCCACCCAGCATAGGCGCAACAAAGCAGGCAATAATCAAAGCCACTACAGCGGAAATACGCCCAACGTTAACCAGTTTGTGGTCACCGGTATTCGGTGCGATGTGCGCTTTATAGATATCCATGGTGAAAATGGTCGCTGTGGAGTTCAGCATGGATGCCAGGGAAGACACAATTGCTGCAGCCAGTGCCGCAAACACAATGCCTTTAATACCAGCAGGCAGGAACTGAGTCAGCCACGGGTAAGCTTTATCGGCATGTGCAACACTTGGCAGGTTATGTGCCGCAACAGAACCCATTTGCGCCATCAGTTCCGGAGACTGGGTAATGACATAAGCCGCGATACCCGGAATAACCACCAGGAACGGAACAATCAGTTTCAGGAAGGCAGCAAACAGAATACCTTTCTGTGCTTCCGGAACAGATTTCGCCGCCAGAGTACGCTGGATAATGTACTGGTTGAAGCCCCAGTAATACAGGTTGGCAACCCACAGGCCACCAATCAACACAGCAATACCCGGCAAGTTCATATACTGCGGGTTGCTTTGGTCGAGGATCATCTGGAAGTGTTCAGGTGCGGCATCAAACATTTTGCCGAAGCCGGACAGGAAGCCACCATCACCGCCAATAAAGGAGACGGCCATCCAGGTTGTCATCAGGCCACCGAGTACCAGGAAGAACACCTGAATCACGTCGGTCCACACGACGGCAGAAAGGCCACCATACAGCGAATAAACCAGCGCAAAGACAGCCAGGCCAATGATGGAGTAAATCATTGGGATCCCGAGGATAGTTTCCAGCGCCAGGCCACCCAGGTAGAGCACGGAAGTGAGGTTGACGAAGATATACAAGGCAATCCAGAAGATAGCCAGAATGGTCTTCAGGTTCTTGTTGTAACGCTTTTCAACAAACTCAGGAATGGTATAAATGCCTTTCTCAATAAAGACCGGCAGGAAGTATTTACCCACAATAATCAGCGTGATTGCTGACATCCATTCGTAGGATGCGATAGCCAGGCCAATAGAATAGCCCGAACCAGACATACCAATGAACTGTTCAGCGGAGATATTCGCGGCAATCAATGATGCCCCAACCGCCCACCAGGGCAGTGATTTCCCTGCCAGGAAATAGTCTTCTGTACTCTTTTTACTTCCTTTCTTGTCTCTGGAAACCCAGATCCCGACCCCAATGATTATCGCAACGTAAACGGCGAAAACCATAAAGTCCAGGGTGCCTAAGCCGTTCTCGATGTTAGCCATCTGCCACTCCTATCCTTCACCCAAAAGCTGTTTGATAGCAGGGAGTGTAATCGCTACCACTAACTAATAATGTCTGTTATCTCACATGTTTTAACTTTAATTTCATTATGTAAATTAAAATAATATTAAAATTAATATTAATCATATAGTTATAAAAAGTAAGTACCAGTGTGTAATTTTGATTAAGTTACATTGACATAACCAGATAGCATGGTTTTTTGGAGTCTCTGAAATCGGTTACAATGGTTTTTGCTGTGAATCAACATGTATCACACCGTATCTTGCGAACACATGAGTACCGCCGGGTTATCATCTTCAGGGCAGTTCAGGGCAAATGCCCGGTACTTTCAGAAGCGTTACAGCGAGGCACAAAAACCACCGTGCCCGTATTCACCAACAGTGTTAAAACCTGGGCGGCTAAAAATGAGAAGGAGTACAGGTGATTTCTGAATAAAAAAACTCCGAATGTTCCCATCCGGAGTATCAAAGCCACGTACTTATACCACTGAGGTACTTTATTATAATGAGAAGAGAGGAAGACTACTCAACGTAAAAAATATAATAATTAATACTCCCGGCTCAGCAGCCGTAAAAATTGACTTCTGGTAAAATCATTCAGATGACATGTTTTTCACGCAATAAATTAATTTCGGGCGCACTATAACCCAGGTCATGTAATACCGCTGCAGTATGTTCCCCCCGCAATGGAGAAGAAGTAATATCAACTGGGCTGTCGGACATTTTTATAGGCATGCCCACAGTTTTATACTTACCACGTACAGGATGATTGACTTCAACAATACTTCCACTGGCTTGTAAATCGTAATCTTCTGCTATCTCTTTCATTGAAAGAACTGGCCCACAAGGCACATTATAATGTTTTAATATTTCCACCACATCATATTTAGAGTGCTTTGTTGTCCATTGCTCAATACGCTGAAAAATAGACTGCAACTGTGGCAACCTTGCCTGAGGCGTATTCATTGCTTCATCATCAGCCCAACTTTCCTCACCAATCACTTTACACACCGCAGGCCATACTGCGGCCTGAAGAATAAAGTAAATATAGGCATTCTGATCAGTTTCCCAGCCTTTACATTTCAGCACCGCACCAGGCTGCCCACCACCAGAAGCATTACCCGCGCGCGGCACGGCAACACCAAAAGGTTTGTGCGTATATTGCGGGTATTCTTCAAGTACACCAGTACGTTCCAGCCGTTGCTGGTCACGTAATTTTACCCGGCAAAGATTAAGCACTGCATCCTGCATAGCAACAGAAACTTTCTGGCCGCGCCCACTGGTCACACGCTGGAATAGTGCAGAAACAATCCCCAGAGCCAGATGTAAACCTGAACCAGAATCCCCGATTTGCGCACTGGTAACTACCGGTACACCGTCATCAAACCCGGTTGTTGAAGCCGCACCCCCAGCACACTGTGCGACATTTTCATAAGACTTACACTCTTCATAACGGCCAGCACCAAACCCTTTTACCGATGCCAGTATCATTCTGGGGTTTACCGAATGAATATGCTCCCAGGTCATTCCCATTCTGTCCAGTGCACCTGGTGCAAAGTTCTCAACTAATACATCGCTAGTGGCGATAAGACTGTCTAATATTTCTTTCCCTTCCGGAGATTTTGTATTTAATGTAATTGCGCGTTTATTGTGATTCAGCATAGTAAAATAAAGGCTGTCCACATCGGGGATATCCCGCAACTGTTTACGTGTTGCGTCTCCTTCATCAACACGTTCGACTTTAATAACATCTGCCCCCATCCATGCCAGTAATTGGGTACAACTCGGTCCGGACTGCACATGTGTAAAATCAATAATTTTAATTCCGTCCAATGCCTTTTTCATCACAGCCATCCTTTTCTTTATTCATCAATAATGAATTTGTTGAAATAACTGCACTGAAGTATTCAGCCGGGGTTTTCACCCATCAATATTATTCCGGGTTATTCCCCATTCCCGAGTTCAGCAAGCCGTTTGCGTAAAGCGCGTTCTTCCTGGAAACGCTGCGTTTCATCACGAATAATGGCGATTATCGACTCAGGCTTGCCCGCTTCCCCCAAAACTAATGCAATTGAGAAAGCAATAGAAATAGAGCTGCCATCACGTTTCATCGCAGGTACATGTAACAGTGATGTACCGTAGCGGTTCTTTCCCGTATTCATCGTCTGCTCAAAGCCCGCGGCATGACGCATGCGGTATTTCTCAGGAATGATGATGTCAAGTGAGGCACCTAAGGCCTCACTCTGTGCATAACCAAACATTGCTTCAGCGGCACAATTCCAGGTGGTGATGATGCCGTTCGCATCAGCAATAACAACGGCATCACCAATCACAGACAGGAAGTGTTGCAAAGAGAGTGCCATAGCAATCAGACTGCCTTCGCAGCGTGGATAGCGGCGATTTGTTGCGTTGAATAACCGAGTTCTTTCAGAACTTCATCGGTATGTTCCCCCAGTAACGGAGAAGCCGTGATGGTCGGTTTCAGGTCAGAGAACTTGATAGGGCAACCCACTGTCCAGTAGCTTCCGCGCACTTTATGCGGCACTTCAACAATCGAGCCACTCTTCAGCAGTGATTCATCGTGCAGCAATTCTTTCATAGACATTACTGGTGCACAGGGGATGCCGAACTTACCGAAGTATTCTACCGCGGCATATTTGTCTTTATCTGTAGCCAGAATGTAGCTTTCAATAGCACCGAAAATATCCATGATATGTGGCTGGCGCGCTTTCGGCGTGGTATAGGCCGGGTTCTCTTTCCATTCTGGGCGTTCAATGGCTTCGCAAATGGGTGTCCAGACCAAATCTTGTATGGTGAAATAGATGTAGGCATTTGGGTCGGTTTCCCATCCTTTACACTTCAGGATCCAGCCAGGCTGGCCACCACCACCGGCATTCCCGCCGCGCGGCACGACATCGGTGAAAGGTTCGTGAGGGTATTGCGGGTATTCTTCCAGGTAACCGACTCTGTCAAGGCGCAACTGGTCACGCATTTTCACACGGCACAAGTTAAGTACGGCATCCTGCATGGCGCAGGCCACTTTTTGCCCGCGCCCGGTTTTCTGGCGGCCAATGTAAGCGGTAAGAATACCGATGGCTAAATGCATCCCAGTATTGCTGTCGCCAAGAGCTGCGGCAGAAATTGTCGGGCCGGCATTCTCCCCTTTCCACCAGCCGGTTGTTGAAGCCGCCCCACCTGCACACTGGGCTACGTTCTCATAGGCCCGCAAATGTTCATAATGGTGACCTTCGCTAAAGCCTTTTACTGATGCCAGAATCATGCGGGGGTTCAGTTCCTGAATATATTCCCAGGTGAACCCCATACGGTCCAGAGCACCCGGACCAAAGTTTTCCACCATGACATCGCATTCTTTAATCAGCTTAACCAGCACTTCTTTACCCTCTTCTGTTTTTGTATTCAGAGTCAAAGAACGTTTATTGCTGTTAAGCATGGTGAAATACAGTGCATCTGCATCGGGAATATCACGTAATTGATTACGGGTAATATCACCAGAGCCAGGGCGTTCAATTTTGATAACGTCAGCACCAAACCAGGCCAACATTTGCGTACAGGCAGGGCCTGCCTGAACATGGGTGAAATCGATGATCCGAACGCCGGCCAAAGGCAGATTGTTGTTACTGTTCATAATTTAATCTCCATCATATATTTTTTAACAGCCACACATCACTATGGTGAAAATGGCTTACTTCTTAACGGCTTTAGCCGGATTCAGATTGGTAATACGCCCACTCTCTGTCCCAACAGTTTCATCAATGGCGACATTAATTAATGTGGGTTTTCCTGAAGCCAGGGCCTCATTCATTGCCTGCTGCAATTCGCCAGTTGTGGTGACTTGCACACCAACGCCACCGAAGGCCTGCATCATCATTTCGTAGCGGGCATTTTTCACGAACACAGTGGGTGCAGTGTCCGTGCCACCAGAGGCATTCTTGTCTGTGCCCTTATAAATACCGTTGTTGTTGAAGACCACCACGCACACTGGCAGTTGGTAGCGGCAAATGGTTTCAACTTCCATCCCACTGAAACCGAAGGCAGAATCCCCTTCGATGGCAATGACCCGATTACCGGTTACCACGGCACCAGCAACGGCGAAGCCCATACCAATGCCCATCACACCCCACGTCCCTACATCCAGGCGTTTACGTGGCAGGTACATATCCACAATGCTGCGGGCAAAATCGAGGGTGTTGGCACCTTCACTAACGACAATGGCTTCCGGGTTATCCCGGACAATTTCTTTAACCACGCTGAGTGCGCTGTGGAAATTCATTGGCGATGGGCGTTCAGCCAGCTTGTCAGCCATTTTTCCAAGGTTTTTGGCTTTGCGTTCTGCAATGGGGCCAGTCCATTCCTGTGATGGCTTCGCCCAGTCATTGCCAATACGGGCCAACAGAGCGCGCACACAGGAACCCACATCACCAATCAGCGGTGCATCAATGGCGACGTTGCTGTCAATTTCCCCCGGGCAAATATCTATCTGGATAAATTTCTTCGGCCCGTTTGCCTGGCCCCAGGTTTTGCCTTTACCGTGGGAAAGCAGCCAGTTCAGACGCGCGCCAACCAACACCACAACATCCGCTTCCTGTAAAACATAGGAGCGTGTAGCAGCAGCAGAGAGTTCATGGGTATCCGGGAGCAGCCCCTTCGCCATGGACATTGGCAAATAGGGGATCCCTGTTTTTTCGACTAACTCGCGAATTTCCTGGTCTGCACGTGAATAAGCGGCCCCCTTACCCAGCAGGATAAGTGGCTTTTTGGCGCCTTTGAGTAACGTAATTGCACGCTCCACTGCTTCTTCAGCCGGGCGCTGAGATGGCGCAGCATCAACCACTTTAATTAAGGACTTATTCCCTTCTTCTTCAGGCATGGTTTGCGAGAACAGTTTCGCAGGCAAATCCAAATAGACCCCACCAGGGCGGCCAGAGACTGCGGCACGAATCGCCCGTGCGATCCCGATACCAATATCCTGAGCACGCAGTACACGAAATGCGGCTTTACACATTGGCCGGGCAATCGCCAACTGGTCCATTTCTTCATAATCGCCCTGTTGCAGGTCAACAATTTCACGTTCACTGGAACCACTTATCAGAATCATTGGGAAGCAGTTGGTAGTGGCGTTAGCTAACGCAGTCAGGCCATTGAGGAAGCCCGGCGCGGAAACTGTCATACACACACCCGGTTTCCCTGTCAGAAAACCAGCGGCTGCAGCGGCATTACCGGCGTTTTGCTCATGACGGAAAGAAATGACACGCATGCCTTCTGCTTGTGCCATGCGCAAAAGATCAGTAATCGGAATCCCGGGTAAACCAAATAATGTATCAATACCATTCAATTTAAGTGCATCAAGGAAGAGATGAAATCCATCCGTTAATACCGGCTGTTTTGTTTCAGAATCGACTTCTTTTTCAAGCTCAATAATGCTACACATATAAACCTCTCTTCTTTTTATCTATCTCGATAAAGTTAATTAATGCTTCAAAGGGTCATTAATAAATAATTCGGGTGTATCCTTCCAGACTGGTGGATTTTTCCATAAAGGAATTAAAATCACACCAGAAAGCACAGCCATTACAGAGGAGACAGTAATTGTGAATGAGTGACCATAGGTGGATATTAAATAAGCCGACAACACCCCACCATAAATACCGCCCATTCCTTTAGCTGTTGCATAAAGCATCCCGTAATTTGCACCAGAAGCTACCTCGCCATAGTAATACCCAACAATTGACGCAAATAACGAGTACAACGCTCCCCAGAAGAAGATGGATACAATACAGCTAACGATATAACCAGTCGCACCACCTGACTCAGCAAAATACAATGCCACCAGAGAAAACACCCCGCACAATATATAAAATACGGACATTGTTTTATCGACACCGATAATATCTGCTATCCATCCCCCCACAACGCGGCTGAGCCCACTGGTAATAGCTATACCAATTGTCACCACGGTGCCGGCGGTCAAGCTAAAGTGGTATGCTGCAGCAAATTTAATACTGTTGGAGATAAACGTCAGCCCGGATGCAGAGACGAGAACAAATGAGGCAATCAGCATCCAGAACTGCCAGGTATGCATGGCTTCACCCATAGTAAATTGCTTCTCACACGGGCGTTTTCTAATTTTCTTATTGGCAGATATGGCGGCTGAAAACTGAGACCAACCTTTTGGCGGGTCCTTCATGAACAACCCGGTGATAATAATCACCCCACCAATGATAGCCGCCATCATATAGATAACATTAAAAAATACACTGTCTGGCGCGCTGTCCGGGATAGCCCGGATGGGGAAAATGAATGGAATCGCCCCCCAGGAAAACGCAGCGGAAATGATACCTATGGTGATATTTCTGTGGTCAGGGAACCACTTATTGCAGGTGGTTACCGCTGCGTTATAGACAAAACCGCAGAAGAAACACCCAATACACCAGAATACAAAAATCGCGGTATACGAGAGCGACTGGCCAAAGGCACATGCCAGAATCCCCAAACCGGAGATAACCCCGGCAACAACTGATACCACCTTGGGACCAAACTTATCTCTTAAGATACCACCGGGTAATGTTCCAAATGCCTGGAATATAACAAAGGCACTAAACATTAATGAAAGTTTGGTTGGTTCCCAGCCATAAATTTTTGCAAAATGCGGTGCAATAACTGACCAGGCATATTCATAAGGACTAATTACAGACATCGCGAGAAAAGCCAGAACAAATAGCCACCATCGGCTAAAGCCCAGAATTTCTTTATCTGTGCGATCCTGTTGTCTTACCATATCGCTCATTTTAAATCTCTCCTGTTTAAGGAATTATCAGAAATCGATGTTCTACTCGGTGTATTTAAAAACGTATAAATTTGTCTTTTCGCACCTTTGGCTAATGCTTCCAGAGCAATCAGCATTTATTTTCTAAACCAGATCGAAATAAATATTTTCTGGTATTGTGACAATTGCCACTTTCATTTTTATTTGTAGGGTACAGAGGCGGGCTGATAACCCATCACACAGGATTTTGGAGTAAATCCAGTGTTACGAATTCGTTTTATTACGTAACACAACTAAATATGCCCACTCTTTTTGAGAGCTTCCTCAATGATTTTTTAAAGTTAGCAAATTAAGTTAGTAAATGTTTTTTCACTCCGCCTTCGAACCTAATTAAGACCCAGGTGAATGAATGTGGGAAACGTTTTTTATTTATCAGTTGATGATCAAAACTCATGAATCTTTCAAATATATCATTACGCCAGTTACGTATCTTTCTGGCAGTCGCAGAACATCAGGGGTTCAGCCGGGCAGGTAACATGGTTGGGCTAACGCAATCAGCAATGAGCCACAGCATCAGAGATTTGGAAAATGAGCTTGGGATCAAATTATTTGATCGCACAACACGCGAGGTTTTTCTTACTCAGGAGGGGCAATATCTGTCTGGGGAATTACGCCGGTTAATGGGGGAACTGGAGGCCACATTCAATAATGCATGGAGCCGGGGGGAACAGCACAGTGGGCTGGTACATGTCGCAACCAGTCCAACTATCTCTGCCGGGATCATGCCGCACTGTATTAAAAAGCTGATCAATAAATACCCGCAGATCAACGTGATGATCCATGACCAGGTCCAAAAGCAGACCATTCAGAAAGTGGTAAATGGTGAAGTGGATTTTGGCGTGATTGTCGAGCCGTCAACGCCTTCAGATTTGCACACCGAGACTTTCATGGAAGAACCGTTCTGTCTGATCCTCCCACCAACACATAAGCTCGCCCGCCAAAAAAAAGTGGAATGGGGCCGTTTAAAAAACCAGGATCTGGTATTGCTGGATGACTCTTCTGGTAGCCGTTCGTTAATTGATAACGCCTTAATTCGCAATGGCGTTACTCCCCATGTCGTTCAGGAACTGGGGCATGTGGCAACGATATTCCGTATCCTTGAGTCCGGTATTGGTGTATCGATTATTCCACAGATAGCCTCATCTGCCGTTGAAAAACTGGGGTTGGTGTGCCGCCCGCTGTATCCAATAGAAAACCGGAAGTTGCAATTAGCCCGCCGCCATAATCGCTCACTCTCACCCGCTGCTTCTGTAGTGTGGAACATGATACAAAATGATTTAACCCTGAGCCTGCCCGTAAGGCCATAGTGGCCCGGCGCAGAGCCCTGCATACAACACACTACCGGAGGTTTTCCTCTTTAACGACAGTGAACACAGATAAGCAGATAAGCAGATAAGCAGATAAGCAGATAAGCAGATAAGCAGATAAGCAGATAAGCAGATAAGCAGCAGAGAAATATAAATGATGAACCGCAACAAAAAAGCCGCAATGTTAACCATTGCGGCCTTGGCGAAACGCTGCGTCCCGGAATAAATACGCTTAATTTAAAATGCGCACTTAGAACGGAATATCGTCGTCGAAATCCATTGGCGGTTCGTTAGACGGTGCGGGTGCACTCGGTGCCTGTTGTGGGCGAGACTGCGCGCCACCACTGAATGCAGCATTATTGCCTTGCGGCTGCTGCGGCTGACCCCAGCCACTCTGCCCGCCCTGGTTACCCTGGTTGCCACCCATTGGTGCGCCACCCTGGCCACCCTGACGACCACCCAGCATTTGCATGGTGCCGCCAACGTTAACCACGATTTCAGTGGTGTAACGTTCCTGGCCACTCTGATCCTGCCATTTACGGGTGCGCAACTGGCCTTCAATATAAACCTGTGAACCTTTACGCAGATATTCACCTGCGACCTCAGCCAGCTTGCCAAACAACACAACACGGTGCCATTCAGTCTGCTCTTTCATTTCACCGGTCTGCTTGTCACGCCAGGATTCGGAAGTAGCCAGCGTAATGTTGGCTACTGCACCACCATTCGGCATATAGCGTACTTCCGGGTCCTGGCCCAGGTTACCGACGAGAATCACCTTGTTTACGCCTCTGCTGGCCATGATAGTCTCTCCTGAAAAACGGTTAGCGATAGTTTAAACGCGGCATTCTAACACGCCAGTTAAGCAGATTATAGTTGCGATAATGCTTCCAGGGTATCGTTGTACGTTACATGCTTTACAGAGAAACACTGGATATTCATTCAGGTTTTATTGTGTCATAATTAGCCGTTTCAGGTCGCCGGCTTTTCGTCTTGCTGGTTTTTAGTTGTAAAAACAAGGGCGAGAACCGGGATGACTGCATTTACTCCGGGGAAGGTGAATGGACAAGATAGAAATTCGGGGCGCCCGCACCCACAATCTGAAAAACATCAATTTGGTCATTCCGCGCGATAAACTGATTGTTGTGACGGGGCTGTCTGGGTCGGGTAAATCATCACTGGCATTTGATACACTTTATGCAGAAGGCCAGCGCCGCTATGTTGAGTCGCTTTCAGCTTATGCGCGCCAGTTCCTTTCACTCATGGAAAAACCGGATGTTGACCATATTGAAGGCCTCTCCCCGGCGATTTCTATTGAACAGAAATCCACATCGCATAACCCGCGTTCTACCGTCGGCACCATCACCGAAATTCACGATTACCTGCGCCTGTTGTTTGCCCGTGTAGGCGAGCCACGCTGCCCGGATCATGATGTCCCGCTGGCTGCGCAAACCGTAAGCCAAATGGTCGATAATGTGCTGGCACAACCTGAAGGCAAACGCCTGATGCTGTTGGCACCTATCATTAAAGAACGTAAGGGTGAGCACAGCAAAACGCTGGAAAACCTGGCAAGCCAGGGCTATATCCGCGCACGTATTGACGGCGAGGTTTGCGATCTGTCCGATCCGCCTAAACTGGAACTGCAGAAAAAACACACCATCGAAGTGGTCGTGGACCGGTTTAAAGTGCGCGAAGACCTGGCACAGCGCCTTGCTGAATCATTTGAAACTGCACTGGAATTATCTGGCGGTACTGCCGTTGTCGCCGACATGGACGACACCAAAGCAGAGGAACTTCTGTTTTCTGCGAACTTCGCCTGCCCGATTTGCGGGTACAGCATGAGTGAACTGGAACCTCGCCTGTTCTCCTTCAACAACCCGGCGGGGGCCTGCCCAACCTGTGACGGGCTGGGTGTACAACAATTTTTCGACCCCGAACGGGTTATTCAGAATGGCGAGCTTTCACTGGCTGGCGGCGCGATCCGTGGCTGGGATCGCCGTAATTTTTACTATTTCCAGATGCTGCGTTCACTGGCAGATCATTATGAGTTCGATATCGAAGCCCCCTGGGACAGCCTGGGTGCCGATATTCAGAAAGTGGTGCTGTATGGTTCCGGCAAAGAAACCATTGAATTTAAATATATCAACGACCGGGGCGATACCTCGGTGCGCCGTCACCCGTTTGAAGGGGTGCTGCACAATATGGAGCGCCGTTACAAAGAAACGGAATCCAATGCGGTGCGCGAAGAGCTGGCGAAATTTATCAGTAACCGCCCCTGCACCAGTTGTGGCGGCACCCGCCTGCGCCGCGAAGCCCGCCATGTATTTGTAGAAAACACAGCGCTGCCGACTATTTCTGATATGAGCATCGGCCACGCCATGGATTTTTTCAGAAACCTGAAACTGTCCGGGCAACGGGCCAAAATTGCTGAAAAAGTATTGAAAGAAATTGGCGACCGCCTGCAATTTTTGGTGAATGTCGGGCTGAATTACTTAACGCTGTCCCGCTCTGCGGAAACGCTTTCCGGTGGGGAAGCACAACGTATTCGTCTGGCAAGCCAGATTGGTGCCGGGCTGGTTGGGGTGATGTACGTGCTGGATGAACCCTCTATTGGGTTACACCAGCGTGATAACGAACGCCTGCTGAAAACCCTGATTCACCTGCGTAATCTGGGTAATACCGTCATTGTGGTGGAGCACGATGAAGACGCCATTCGTGCGGCAGACCATATTATTGATATTGGGCCTGGCGCGGGTGTTCATGGTGGGAATGTGGTTGCCGAAGGCCCACTGGAAGATATTCTCGCTGTACCTGAATCACTGACCGGCCAGTACTTAAGTGGTGTGCGTAAAATTGGCGTGCCGAAAAAACGCGTCCCGGCAGACCCAAATAAAGTGTTAAAACTGAGTGGCGCCAGGGGCAATAACCTGAAAGATGTCACACTGACGCTGCCCGTCGGGTTATTTACCTGCATTACCGGGGTTTCCGGTTCGGGTAAATCCACACTGATTAACGACACCCTGTTCCCGATTGCCCAGAAGTTACTGAATGGTGGCTCCAGCATAGAACCTGCGCCTTATCGGGAGGTTCAGGGCATTGAGCATTTCGATAAAGTTATTGATATTGACCAGAGCCCCATTGGCCGTACACCACGTTCTAACCCGGCGACCTATACCGGTATTTTCACCCCGGTGCGTGAGCTGTTTGCCGGTGTGCCGGAATCCCGTTCCCGTGGTTACACCCCCGGGCGTTTTAGTTTCAACGTGCGCGGTGGCCGCTGTGAAGCCTGCCAGGGTGATGGCGTGCTGAAAGTGGAAATGCACTTTTTGCCAGATATCTACGTACCCTGCGACCAGTGCAAAGGGAAGCGCTATAACCGTGAAACCCTGGAAATTAAATACAAGGGTAAAAATATTCACGAAGTGCTGGATATGACCATTGAAGAAGCCCGCGAATTCTTTGATGCCGTACCGGCGCTGGCGCGTAAACTCCAAACATTAATGGATGTGGGGTTGTCCTATATTCGCCTTGGTCAATCGGCGACAACACTTTCCGGCGGTGAAGCACAGCGTGTGAAACTGGCCCGCGAGTTATCCAAGCGCGGTACAGGCCAGACGCTGTACATTCTTGATGAGCCCACAACCGGCCTGCATTTTGCCGATATTCAGCAGTTGCTCGAGGTGTTGCACCAGTTACGTGACCAGGGCAACACCATCGTGGTGATTGAGCATAATCTGGACGTAATTAAAACCGCAGACTGGATTGTTGACCTTGGGCCGGAAGGCGGCAGTGGCGGCGGGGAAATCCTGATTTCCGGCACACCAGAAACCGTTGCCGAATGCGAGGCTTCCCACACTGCGCGCTTCCTGAAACCCATGCTGAAATAAACCGGCTCTAACGGGAATATTGCTGCTTCAGGGATGCAGGCAGCAATTCCAGCGCCTGCTGCCGGGCATCTTCCACCAGGTAATAAATTTGGGAGTCCGGCAGGCTTCCATCCAGCCACAGTGTGCTCCAGTGCGCTTTATTCAGCAGCGCACTGGGGAAAACATCCTCATGAGACTGACGCAACAGCTCGGCCAGTGCCGGGCTGGTTTTTAGCGAAAGTGCCGGGCGGCCATCCACTTCATGCAACATAGCGAACATCACATCGGCCAGTTTAATTTGTGTTGCGGCCCAATCGCGGTGTGCCGACTGGGTGACGCCCGGTTTATTCATACAGAATGTGAGTAACTGAGACTGGTTCATGGCATTGGCTCCCCTTGCAGCGTCACGGCAATACGCCGCGCGCCACCATGGATTCGGTGTTCCCCTAACCAAATCCCTTGCCATGTCCCCAGCAATACTCGCCCGCGCTGTACGGGCAAGGCTAACGATACGCCAAGCAAAGAAGATTTGATGTGTGAGGGCATATCATCCGCCCCTTCGTAGTCGTGCTCGTAATTACCCTGGTCCGGAACCGTGCGTAAAAAATGCCGTTCCATATCGCCCCGCACAGTGGGATCACAATTTTCATTCAGCGTAAGCGAAGCAGAAGTATGCTGCAGCAATAAGTGCAACAGGCCAGTATTCACCTGGCTGATGGCAGGAATATTGCCGAGAATTTCCGCCGTGACAAGGTGAAAGCCACGAGGTTTAGCGCTGAGTGTCAGAATCTGTTGATGCCACATGGTGTTGTCCCTGGTTAACAAAAAGCACACGCAGGCTATTGGGCCTGCGTGTTTAAGTGTGCAGCATTTTGCTAAAAGGTAAACCCTGTGGCATCACAAGCGGCACAACTGGGTGGTGCACCGCCGTTCTGGTACTCAGTATTCGGAGTTAACAATCACCTCTTCGCCAAATTTACCCGCAGAAGGCAACGGGCGATAAGTGGAGTTGGAGGCACGCAAAACGCGAATACCACGAATACCGGCATCGCGTGCCGCGGTGATATCGCCATCAGAGTCGCCGTAGAAAATCCGGATCTGTTTGTCCACCAGCCAGTTTGTTTTGGTGTTCTGGCCTGGGTTATCACCGGCAAAAATAACCGGGTTCATGCTGCTGGCGGGAATGTGGAAATCGTCCTGCAAGGTTTTGGAGACCGTTTCTGTTTTTGTCTGGCTGCGCCCGGTAATAAACCAGATGCTGTCACCCCGCCGGACGTGCATATCAATCAAGGCGCGGGCCACTTCTTTAGGGATGCTGAATTCATCCCAGCCATTATTCATTTTTTCCCAAAATGCCGGGTTGCTCAGGTAGTCATTGCTGTCCGGGGAGAACATTTTCTTGCCGCGGTAAAAGCCGGGGCTTGAGAACAGCACGGTGTCATCAATGTCGAACCCAACAGCCATGGGCGGGCGGCCAAGCAGGCTATTTTCAATTTGCACCACAGATACCCAGTGAACCGGTGCCTGTGCAGCCAACTGTGCAACGTTGATACCGCTGTAAAGTGGTGGAGTGGATTCTTTGGCAACTGCGGTATGAGAAAGGGCCAGGCCCAGGAAGAGTGCGCCCAATGCGCGGGTCAGTTTATGCATGTTATCCCTGTGTATCACGGTGTTAGTTAATCTCGTTTTGCTCATCGCGTGAATTGAGGAAAACCTTAACGTTAAGCCGGTCTTGAGGGAAGGTTTTTTTATACAAAAATAAGCAGAAAGTGTGATACCTGCCGGAATATTGCTACCCCGACAGGTAAGTAAGCACTCACATCACTGCGGCAAAGGCTTCGGCAACGCGTTTAACGTTACGTGAATTCAGCCCGGCAACACACATGCGCCCGCTGGCTATCAGGTAAACCCCGAATTCATCGCGCAGGCGGTCAACCTGTGCTGCACTCAGCCCGGTGTAAGTAAACATACCCCGTTGCTTCAGGAAGTAGCTGAAATCATGGTTTGGCAGCGCTTGTTTGAGCGTTGCTACCAGTGCTTCACGCATGCTCAGAATACGCACACGCATTTCTTCCACCTGAGCCAGCCAGTCTGCTTTCAGTGCCGGGTCATTCAGCACCAAAGACACCACTTGCGCACCGAAATTCGGTGGGCTGGAGTAGTTACGGCGTACCGTAGCTTTCAGTTGCCCTAACACCCGGCTGGCGGTATCCGCGTCTTCGCACACCACTGACAAGCCACCAACACGCTCGCCATACAGTGAGAAGATTTTAGAGAATGAATTGCTGACCAGCGCCGGAATACCGGCATTAGCAATGGCGCGAATGGCATAGGCGTCTTCGTCCATGCCCGCGCCAAAGCCCTGGTAGGCAATGTCCAGGAACGGAATTAACTGACGCGCCTTGAGCACATCCACCACCGCATCCCATTCTGCTGGCACTAAATCAGAGCCGGTCGGGTTATGGCAGCAAGGGTGTAACAACACGATGCTTTTTTCAGGCAAACCGGCAAGGGTGTCCAGCAGGGCTTGTGTGCGAACCCCTTTGGTTTCGTCATCAAACCAGGGGTAAGTACCCACTTCAAAACCCGCACCCGCGAAAATGGCAATGTGGTTTTCCCATGTTGGGTCGCTCACCCACACACCGGATTCAGGGAAATAGCGTTTCAGGAAATCGGCCCCCACTTTCAGTGCCCCTGAACCACCTAATGTCTGAATGGTTGCAATCCGCCCTTCGCGAAGCGCCGGGTGCTCTGTGCCAAAGAGCAAGGGTGCAATGGCGTTGCGATAACCACCCAGGCCTTCCATCGGCAGGTAAACAGATGCGCCATGTGGCGCTGCATTCAGGCGGGCTTCGGCTTCTGCCACGGCTCGCAATTGAGGAATAGTACCGTCTTCATCGTAATAGAGGCCGATACTCAGGTTCACTTTATTCTGGCGGGGGTCGTCTTTAAAACGTTCCATCAGCGACAGAATAGGATCGCCTGCGTAGGCGTCAACGTTCTGAAACACGCGGGGGTTCTCCTGATATCCATTGAGTAGGGGTTGCCGCAAACTAAGGCTTGTATATTCACCTGGGTTTATCTCAAGCCACAGCAACGGATAAAGCAGGTAACAACACGCTGTTTAACGGGAATAACACAATAAACCGGAAGTAGCGGGAAAGCGAGAGTAAAGCGGCGTGGATTAACGGTGGAACAACGATTTCAGGCGGTGTAACACTTCAGTTGATGTAACAATTCAGGTGATATAACACCGGGCGGTAACCCGCCCGGATGAATGAATCAATCAAGGTAGTGCATGGCAACACGGGATGTCAGGCGGGTAATAAGTTCGTAAGCACTCACTTTTGTTACTTCCGCTATGCGTTCAACGGGTAACCCTTCCCCCCACATCACAACGCTGTCGCCGGGGTGTTCCTGTGCATCTGGCCCCAGATCAACACAAATCATATCCATGGCGACCCGGCCAACCAGTGGCACTTCACGGCCATTTACCAACACTGGCGTACCAGAAGGCGCACAACGAGGGTAACCATCGCCATACCCCATCGCCACCACGCCCAGGCGCGTATCGCGTTGGCTCACCCAGGTGCCGCCGTAGCCTACTGGTTCACCAGCTTTGTGGTCACGTACCGCAATCAGGCTGGATGTCAGGCTCATGGCCGGCTGGAAGCCAAAATCGGCCCCCCAGGGTTTGTGGTCCAGCGGAGAAACACCATAGAGAATAATCCCCGGACGTACCCAGTCAAAATGAGACTGAGGCCAGAGCAAAATACCGCCCGAAGCCGCGATAGATTTCAGGCCAGGTTTCCCTTCAGCAAAATGGTTAAAAATAGCCAGTTGCTGTTCGGTCGCCCCCACTTCCGGTTCATCGGCACGGGCAAAATGGCTGACGATATTTACCGGTTGGCGCACATTTTTGCACTGGCTCAGGCGGGCATAAAACGCTTCTGCTTTTTCCGGGCGAACCCCCAGGCGGTGCATACCGGTATCGAGCTTCATCCACACCGTGACTGGCTGGCTCAGTTGCGCCTGTTCGAGGGCTTCAAGTTGTTCTTCGCTGTGCACCGCAGTATGAAACTGCTGGCTGGCGATAACCGGCAGGTCGCTGGCATTAAAAAAGCCTTCCAGCAGTAAAACAGGTTGGGTGATGCCCCCTTCGCGCAGGCGGATGGCCTCTTCCAGGCGGGCAACGCCGAACGCATCGGCATCAGGCAGGGTACGGGCCGTTTCTACCAAACCATGCCCATAAGCGTTTGCTTTCACAACTGCCACCAGGCGGCTGGACGGAGCCAGTTCACGCAGGCGTTGCAGGTTATGTCGCAGAGCGCGGCGGTTAATCACAACAGTTGCCGCTTGCATGTTTATTCCTTCAATTATTCTTCGTCGTATTGCGGGCCTGCATAGTTATCGAAGCGCGACCATTGCCCGTTAAAGGTCAGACGCACAGTCCCGATGGGGCCGTTACGTTGCTTACCGATAATAATTTCCGCGATGCCTTTCAGATCACTGTTCTCGTGATACACCTCATCGCGGTAGATGAACATAATTAAGTCGGCATCCTGTTCAATGGAGCCGGATTCACGCAAGTCTGAGTTGACCGGGCGTTTATCTGCTCGTTGTTCCAGTGAACGGTTAAGCTGAGACAGCGCTACTACTGGCACCTGAAGCTCTTTTGCCAGCGCTTTCAAAGAACGGGAGATTTCGGCGATTTCCAGGGTACGGTTGTCTGACAAAGACGGCACGCGCATTAGCTGGAGGTAGTCGATCATTATCAGGCTTAAGCCATCGTGCTCACGGAAAATACGCCGGGCGCGAGAGCGAACCTCTGTCGGAGTCAGGCCGGAAGAATCGTCAATGTACATATTGCGCTTCTCCAGCAAAATCCCCATGGTGCCGGAGATACGCGCCCAGTCTTCATCGTCTAACTGGCCGGTACGGATACGTGTCTGGTCGACGCGTGACAAAGATGCCAGCATACGCATCATTATCTGTTCGCCGGGCATTTCCAGGCTGAAAATCAGCACCGGTTTATCTTGCAACATGGCGGCGTTTTCGCACAAGTTCATGGCGAAGGTGGTTTTCCCCATGGAGGGGCGCGCCGCGACAATAATTAAGTCTGACCGTTGCAGGCCTGCAGTTTTCTTGTTGAGGTCCTGGTAACCGGTATCAACCCCAGTCACACCATCGTGCGGTTGCTGGTAAAGCGTTTCAATACGCGCAACTGTCGCTTCCAGGATCTGGTCAACCGATTTGGGGCCTTCATCTTTGCTGGCGCGGTTTTCCGCTATCTGGAATACCCGTGACTCAGCCAGGTCGAGCAAATCTTCGCTGGTGCGCCCTTGTGGATCAAACCCGGCATCCGCTATTTCGTTGGCAACGGCAATCATTTCACGCACAACAGCACGTTCACGGACGATATCTGCATAAGCGCTAATATTCGCTGCACTTGGTGTGTTTTTTGATAACTCAGCCAGGTATGCAAAACCGCCAACACTTTCCAGTTGCCCCTGGCGCTCCAGTGATTCGGACAGCGTTATCAGGTCAATGGGGTTGCCAGTTTCCTGCAGGCGGTGCATTTCCGTAAAAATAAGCCGGTGCTGCCGGGTATAAAAGTCTTCCGAGACTACGCGCTCGGCAACATCGTCCCAGCGTTCATTATCCAGCATTAACCCGCCCAACACTGATTGCTCCGCTTCAAGAGAATGCGGAGGAACTTTCAGCCCGGCCACTTGCGGATCACGCGGTTCGCGCGGCTCAGCGGGTTTGTTGAAGGGTTTATTTCCTGCCATAGTGAAAGGGTTTACCAAAAATTGAACGGGGAAACGTGGCATTATACCTGAAAACCGTCAGTTTGCAGGCAGTGGAATTCACTTACCTGTATCAGTAAACCACGATACCCGCACAGGAGGCAGCGAAACAGTTATGGCAACGCGTATTGAATTTACCAAACATGGCGGCCCCGACGTGTTACACGCCGTGGACTGGACGCCCCCCGAACCTGGCGACAACGAAGTCCAGGTTGAAAATAAAGCCATAGGTATCAACTACATTGATACCTATATTCGTAGTGGGTTATATCCCCCGCCTTCGCTGCCCAGTGGGTTGGGAACGGAAGCGGCGGGCATCGTTGCTAAAACCGGTAAAAATGTTACCCATTTTCGCCCTGGTGACCGGGTGGTTTACGCGCAGAGTTCGTTAGGTGCTTACAGCAGCGTACACAATGTGCCTGAACATAACCTGGCTCTGCTTCCCACGGCAATTTCCTTTGAGCAGGCAGCGGCTTCTTTTCTCAAAGGGCTAACCGTGTTTTACCTGTTACGTAAAACCTATGAAATCAAACCCGGTGAAATGTTTTTGTTCCACGCCGCGGCGGGTGGTGTTGGGCTGATTGCCTGCCAGTGGGCTAAAGCGCTGGGAGCAAAGCTGATTGGTACTGTTGGTTCAGCACAGAAAGCTGAGCGGGCTATGCAGGCCGGAGCCTGGGCCACCATCAACTACCGTGAAGAAGACATTGCCGGGCGGGTTCGCGCGTTAACTGGCGGGAAAAAATTGCCGGTTGTGTATGATTCGGTTGGTAAAGACACCTGGGAATCTTCACTTGATTGCCTGCAGCGCCGGGGTTTGATGGTTAGTTTCGGTAATGCTTCCGGGCCGGTCACAGGTGTAAATCTTGGTATCCTCAACCAGAAAGGTTCGCTGTATGTAACCCGCCCTTCACTCAATGGTTACGTCACTAACCGGGAAGAATTGCAGGAAGCGAGCAGTGAACTGTTTTCACTGATTGCCAGCGGCGTGATTAAAGTCCAGGTGGCACAAGCGCAGAAATTTGCTCTGGCAGATGCGGCCCATGCACATAAGATTTTGGAAAGCCGCCAGACTCAGGGCTCGAGCCTGTTAATTCCCTGACAGAAAATTGGTAATAATACAAATGATTAGGGCTTCCCGCAGGAAGCCCTTCATTTTTTATAGTTCGCGCTGAATTTGTAGGGTACAGCTGCGATGAATTTGGTAGATAGCCAAAACATAGTGACAGATTTAATAAGTAAATAATATGTTGTTAACGGAAAAGTTGTAAAAAAGTTCCAAGGTTGTGATCAGGCGCTCAAACGTCCCGCCCTATCAACGCATATCGCGGCGATAGTGTGAGCGTGATTGGGTATTGTTACCATTAATGGCCCTGATAACCCACACCGCGACAATAGCCAGCAGTAACCAGGGCAACATTTTGAGCATTAGCACCAGCAGCCCGCCAAAGAACATCACGCCCATAGCGACCAGCAACGCAACAAAAACCCCCACCAGCGATACACCGGTCACCAGCAGCATAATAAAAAAGCCCAGCACAAATAACAGTTCCAGCATCGTTAGTACCTCCAGGTAATAATCAGAGGTATTACAAGAAACATGCCAAAATATAATTACATGATTTTAAAATAAAAAACCCCAGCACACAGGCTGGGATATAGCGAATTTAACGATTATTGCGTCAATTTAATCAACACGCACCACTTTACTCAGTGCGGTTTCCAGAACCTGAATATCTGCGCCAGGTTTATGGGCATTTTCACTCAGATAACGCCGCCACTGACGGGCACCAGGCACACTCTGGAATAAACCCAGCATATGGCGGGTGATATGGCCCAGGTAAGCGCCCTGGCTCAGTTCCCGCTCAATATACGGGTACATGGCTCGCACAACATCAGCCGGTGACGGGCTGTCTGTGGTGTCGCCAAAAATCTCGCGGTCAACGGACGCCAGTAAACCCGGATTTTGGTAGGCTTCACGCCCAACCATCACGCCATCCATATGTTCCAGATGTTGTTTCGCCTCTTCCAGGGTTTTCACGCCGCCATTAATCGACATTGTCAGGTGAGGGAAATCACGCTTCAGTTGCCATACGCGTGGGTAATCAAGGGGCGGAATTTCGCGGTTTTCTTTCGGGCTTAAGCCTGAAAGCCAGGCTTTACGGGCGTGAATAATAAACATGTCACACCCGCCTTGTTGGGAAACTGTTTGCACAAAATCACACAGGAATTCATAGCTATCCTGGTCATCAATGCCAATACGGGTTTTCACTGTAACCGGAATCGACACCACATCGCGCATTGCTTTAACGCAATCTGCCACCAGTTGCGCTTCCCCCATCAGGCACGCACCAAAGCGCCCATTCTGCACCCGGTCTGACGGGCAACCGACATTAAGGTTCACTTCATCATAACCACGTTGCTCAGCCAGTTTCGCACACTGCGCCAGGGCCGCCGGGTCGCTTCCTCCCAGTTGTAGCGCAACCGGGTGCTCTTCTTCGCTGTAAGCCAGGTAATCGCCTTTACCGTGAATAATCGCCCCGGTTGTCACCATTTCGGTGTACAGCAGCGTATGGCGTGACAGCTGACGCAAGAAATAGCGGCAATGGCGGTCAGTCCAGTCCAACATGGGGGCAATGGAGAAACGCGACGCTGAGTACGCTGAGCACATAGAAACAACCTTTATGAAAAGTAGCGGTAGATAACAGTAACCCCACCACCAACCTGCATTCCTGAGCAGGCTGGCGTAAAAATGGGCTACGGATTATACAGTCCAGGCCACAGTGGGGCAACGTGGCGGGGGCAAGCTATGCTAATACCTGCGGGCCGCCCCGGCCAAATGCTGCAATTTACCGCGATATTCGCTTACCAGGTTTATACTTATTTTTATGCGGATCTATCAGTTACGTGCACAGCGATGCGCTAACAAGGAGAATTATTATGCGTCACCGTCATACCCTCTGGATAAACGCACTACTCGCCATAAGCCTGGCATCACTTCCTGCTGCCGTCCTTGCCAATAATGGCAACGGGCATAAACCAGACAAAGCCAAACACAGCCAGGGAAATAACCACGGCAACAATAAACAAGATAAAGATATCGACTGGGGCGATTTCCGCCTGAAAGCAAAACATATGGGGTACACCGGGTATAAACCCCTGCCGCCAGGGATTGCCAAAAAACTGGTGCGTGGGCAGCCTTTACCACCAGGGATCGCCAAAAAAGCGATTCCGGGCGACCTGGGGCGTTTGTTGCCTTATTACCCGGGCCGGGAATGGCGCATTGTGGGAAATGATTTAGTGTCTGTTGTAATAAGCACAGCCATTGTTGCTGAAATTATTCATGATGCGTTTGATTAACCAAAAATACCAAAGGTGCAGCTAATCGGCATGGCTGCACCCGCAACTACTGCTGCGCCATCCCTTCCTGCTGCATACAGCGAACCAACCGAGAACCCATCGCTTTATACGAAACATTCCGACACTTTTTTCTGATGAAATCACTTCACATTTTGCTGCGCACCAATTATGTTATGTTATAACATTTTTACAGGTTTTTTTACGATGCACTCTTCTACAAGCCACCACTCCTTATTAACGCTGTCCTCATTGATGCGCATTGTGTTCGCGTTGGTGTTGCTGGCTGGGATGTGGTGCGCCATTGACTGGGCTAACGCACTAGCATGATACACCTTGAAAATTTAGCCACAGGCTACCGCCGCCAGTGCATTGGCGCGCCATTTAATGGCACCTTTCATACTGGTAGCCTGACTGCCATTGTTGGCGCCAACGGCACGGGAAAATCCACGTTGCTGAAAACTCTGGCGGGCATTTTGCCGCCCGTTTCCGGCCAGGTGAGTTTCCCGGATGGCCGGCCACGGATTGCCTGGCTGCCCCAACAGGCTGAGCTGGACCATCAATTTCCACTGACCGTGTTTGACGTAGTGTCTATGGGCTGCTGGCCCGCCCTGCGCTTCTGGCAACGTTTCTCCCGCCAACGCATGGCTCATGTCTGGCAGGCTATTGAGCAGGTTGGCCTGGTGGATATGGCGAAAAATACCATCAATACGCTTTCTGGCGGGCAGTTCCAACGCATGCTTTTTGCCCGGTTACTGCTACAACAGGCACCACTGGTTTTACTGGATGAGCCATTTACGGGGATTGACCAGAAAACCGGTGAGTTACTGGTCAGCGTGATGCAACAAATGCACCGTAACGGGCAGACATTAATTGTTGTTCTCCATGACAGCAGCCTGGTAAAGCGTTGCTTTCCCGACACTCTGCGCCTTGAAAACCAGCATTACCAATGGGGGAACACCCTGGAAGTGATGGCGTAAATGCCGTCCGGGGTTAACTGACATGTTTTATCACACCATTATCGATCCTTTTATTCAGTTCGGTTTTATGCGCCGGGCTTTGGTCGCCTGCCTGGCGCTGTCACTTAGCATTACTGTACCGGGTGTATTTTTGCTGTTACGCCGCATGAGCCTGGCGGGTGATGCGCTTTCCCACGCCATTTTACCCGGTGTTTCAATCGGTTATTTGATGTACGGCATGTCGCTGGTAGCGATGGGGTTTGGTGGGTTTATCGCCGGGCTGTTAGTCGCGCTGGCTTCTGGCTGGGTCAGCAACCTGACGCCGTTACGGGAAGATGCCAGCTTTGCTGGCTTTTACCTGGGTTCACTGGCGCTTGGCGTAACCCTGGTGTCATTACATGGCTCCAGTGTCGATCTGCTGCATATGCTGTTTGGCTCCATTCTCGCGGTAGACAAGCAGGCGTTATTTTTCGTGGGCTATATCGCATCATTTACTTTGCTGTGTATTGCCCTGCTCTACCGTTTGCTGGTGATGGAAGCGTTTGATAAAGCATTCCTTACCGTTAATGCCCGCCGGGCACCGGGAATCATCAATGCGCTGTTTATGACACTGGTGGTGCTGAACCTGGTGGCGGGTTTTCAAATCCTCGGCACACTGATGACCGTAGGCCTGATGATGCTGCCCGCCATTTCAGCCCGCTGTTGGGTGAACCGCCTCCCGGCACTACTCACAATTTCAGCACTATTAACCGCGCTGTCGGCCTTTATTGGGCTGGTGTTTTCGTTCCATGCAGGGATACCAGCAGGCCCGGCTATTGTGCTCACCGCCGCACTGTTCTTTATGGTCTCAATTCTCTTTGGGGCTCACAACGGGCTGATTCCCGTTTTTGGCAAGCGAACCACTCAGAAGGAAACGTCATGAAATACATTAAGCCTTTATCTCTGGCAGCGCTGTTATTCAGCCCGGCTGCCGTTTTTGCCGCAACACTGAATACCGTCGCCAGTTTCTCTGTACTGGGCGATATTGTGAAAGAAGTGGGCGGCACACATGTGCAAGTCACTTCACTGGTGGGCCCGAATGGCGACCCGCACACCTTTGAACCGAAACCGGCAGACAGCCAAACCCTGCACAATGCTGATGTCGTTTTTGTCAGTGGTCTGGGGATGGAAGGTTGGATGAACCGCCTGATCAGCGCATCGGGTTATAAAGGTGAAATAGTCACAGCTTCCGAGGGCGTTAATTCGCGCCAAATGCAGGAAGATGGCAAAACCGTGACTGACCCTCACGCATGGAACAGTGCGGCGAATGGCGCAATTTATGCGCGTAACGTAATGAATGCATTGATTAAAGCAGACCCGCAAGATGCTGATTATTTCCGCCAGCACGGTTCTGCTTATATTGAAAAGCTGAACAAACTGGATGCCTGGGCGAAAAAAACCTTTGCCGCTATTCCAGAAAGCCGCCGCCATGTCATCACCAGCCATGATGCCTTTGGGTATTTTGGTGCTGAATATGGTGTGAAATTCCTTGCACCGGTAGGCTTTTCTACTGAAGCCGAAGCCAGTGCCAGCGATGTTGCCGGGCTGATTAACCAAATCAAGCAGGAGCATATCCACACCTACTTTATTGAAAACCAGACTGACCCGCGCCTGGTAAAACAAATTGCCGCAGCAAGTGGTGCTAAACCTGGGGGTGAATTGTACCCGGAAGCATTAACCACTAAAGACGGGGTTGCTCCGACTTATGTGGCTGCGTTTAAACACAACGTGGAAACCATCGCCGCCAGCATGAAATAACTGGCAGAGTCACACCCCGGCGAGCGACTGCCACCGGGGTGTGTTTTATCAGAAGGTGAAAGTCAGTTGCGCGCCCGCGCCCCATGTTTCTTTTTCTCCCACCAGGCCATTAATATCCAGGTGAACCCGGTTAAATGGCGCAAACCCCAGGCCTGCAGTCACCGCATTATTATCATTGCCTTTAATGTCAGCCTGGTAACCCGCCCGCACTGCCAACCAGCTTAATGGGCGAACTTCAGCCCCGGCTCTCAGGTATTGTGAGTTCTCTTCGCTCTTAAAACCTTTGGTTTCTGTCAGGTCGCCATCGGCAGTCAGTGTCAGTAACTCGTTGCTCCACGCAACCCCTGCCGTTACCAGTGGCGAGATCTGGAAAGTATCTTTGTAACCGTTGATCTCTTTAGTATCGATATCGCGCGGGACCAGGTTTTGCCCGCTCAGGCCAACAGTCCAGTGTTCGCCAAAATCTGCCGCGATCCCTGCATCCACGTTAAACCCGGTGTCGGTGTTACGGTATTTGCTGTCACGCAGGTCGTCACTGTCATAGTTGTAGATAGAAACAGAGTAGTTATACAGCCAGGTTTTTTGCAGTTTTGGAGTTACACCAACAGATACGGGAACACCACCAATATCAAACTGCTTCGCCACTGCAATGCCGTAATCAGAGACAATCGCCGCCCGGCCAAAGCCGGTTGATTTCAGGTTGTCCTGAACAGCACTTGGGTCCAGTGCCGCGGCTGCCGCAGCTACGGTACTGTTCTCAATATCTTGTAAGAGCGTTACATCATTGGGGTCTATATAAGAACTCACCCGCGCACGCGCCCAGGCTTTCGTCACAAACGCCATAGAGATAGTGCTGGTGGGGATACTAACTGCCAGGCCAGCCGCTGCTTTAGCACTGGCTGTTTTGCCATCCAGGTAAGTCAGTTCATCAGCCAAATCACCTGCAGCAGCCTGAATCCGCGGCAACTGCTGGGTGTAATTCAGCAAAGTGATATTACCCAGTTCATCTTTCCAGGTGTTTACTTTGTCACTGATGTTGTCAATTTCGTCCTGCAGGTTGTCTTTATCTGACACCTCAACACCCACAGACGGCAAAACAACGGATACATTGTCATCATCGTGCGCTTTCGCCAGTAAAGCAGGGTTTATCAGTACCCCGCTGCCATAACTGGCAGAGGCTACCCCTGTTCCCCCCATCCCATCACTCCGCGATTCGGCCCAGGTATTGGCAGCCAACGCCGGGTGAGCAATCAAAAATGTGGCAGTCATGGTCGCCACTAAAACTTTGCTTATTCTGTTCACAGGCATTCCGTCCAGGTATTGTGAATAATTTTCGACCACCCTCTTTATCACCCAGGTAGCCGCAAGCTATTGCTGTGAATAACGGCGAAAAAAGCAGGTTATTGCAGTGTTTGAAAAGACGTATCCATCCTGGACAAATTGTTATTTTGTGACCTACCTCATATGTATAGTTCAGGGTTTTGATTTTTGTGAAGGTTTTTGACGAAGGGATACAGGGTGGCTATCGATTGGTCCTGGTAATAACGGCAATGTGGCGTATATATCGGTGTTTTGAGCGGTTCATGGTAAAGTAGCTTCTTTACGACCATGTTGAGGGCCGGGATGGACAAGTCTGGGACACAAAACCTGTTAGCTCGGGCAGAAAAGCTTTGCCAGCAGCGCAATGTACGCCTGACACCACAGCGCCTTGAAGTGCTGCGCCTGATGAGCGAGCAGGAGGGGTCGATAAGCGCATATGACTTGCTGGACTTATTACGTGTTGCAGAACCCCAGGCAAAACCGCCCACGGTTTACCGTGCTCTGGATTTTTTGCTGGAGCAGGGGTTTGTTCATAAAGTTGAATCAACCAACAGCTACGTGCTGTGCCACCTGTTTGACCAACCCACTCATACCTCCGCCATGTTTATTTGCGACCGTTGCGGCGCAGTGAAAGAAGAGTGTGCGGAAGGCGTAGAAGACATTATGCACGGCCTGGCGGCCAGTATGGGGTTTGCATTGCGCCACAATGTGATTGAAGCTCATGGCTTATGTTCACAATGCGTGGAAGTGGAGAGCTGCCGCCATCCGGAAAGTTGTGGGCATGATCATTCTGAAACAGGCAAGAAAAAGCGCTAACCACAGTTTGTCTACAGAGGGCCGTGAAGCCCTCTGTAACTGTGAATCAAAGCAGGTTTACCACCGGTAGTCATCGCGTTTTTCCCAGGCAGCCACTTCCTCTTCAGCCCGGGCCTTTGCATAACCATAACGTTCCTGAATTCGTCCTATTAGTTGGTCACGCTTCCCTTCAATGACTTCTAAATCATCATCAGTCAGTTTGCCCCACTCTTCTTTCACCTTACCTTTGATGATTTTCCAGTCTCCACTGATTTCCGTTATATTCATCGCAGCGTCCTCACGGTTGGTTAATTGAAACAGTGCCGTTTACTGACAGCTTGTTTGGCTTACTTCATGAAAAATTGTAGTTCATCAAATTGTATTTGATTATTTTTTAAGAATGTTTAACTGATAAACCCCAACAATACCGCCTGTAAGTTCCTTCAAACAGCGCTGCCTTTTCCGCTCGCTTGCATAGCGCTGTTAATAACTTGTAAAACCCGCTGGGGAAAATGATTTCCCCAAAAAATAAGTTGCGGTAACATTGGCGGTATCCTCCGTGAAGGCCTGCCGCTTATGCCACCAGAAAATTTGCTCCTTGATAACCAACTGTGTTTTTCCCTCTACTCCGCGAACCTGGCGCTGAATAAAATCTACCGTAATGTGCTTAAGCCTCTGGAGATAACCTATCCCCAATATCTGGTGTTGCTGATCCTCTGGGAATCTGACCAACAAACGGTTTCGGCTATTGGTGAACGCCTGTTCCTGGATTCCGCCACACTTACGCCGTTACTGAAACGCATGGAAGCTGCAGGTTTGGTTACCCGCCAGCGCTCCACACAGGATGAACGCCAGGTGATTGTCAGCCTGTCGGATAAAGGCCGGGGCTTGCAGCAACAAGCCGAAACCATTCCCCAACATATTTTGTGCGCCTCCGCCTGCGACCAGGCCGAACTCATCACGCTGAAGCAACAACTCGATACCTTACGCGACCAGTTAATCAAAAACGCCTGATAGCGTTAAAGGCAAGAAACACGAAAAACACCCACGGGCACTCTGCCATGATAGGCGTTATCTTTTATAGTTAACCCGCCAATCCCCGGAGAGAAACGATGAGTGCTTATGTGATTTTCGTGCGCAAAACCACGCATGATGAACAAGAAATGCAAACCTACGCCAAACTGGCTGGCGAAGCGCGTGGCAACCACCCTATTACCCCGCTGGCTTTTTATGGTGATATCACCACGCTTGAAGGCGACGATGCCGAAGGTGCGGTGATTCTGTCATTCCCGGATATGGAAGCCGCAAAAGCCTGGTACTACAGCGATGCTTACCAAAAAGCGAAAAAGCACCGGAATTTGGGTGCCGACTACCAGGTGTTATTGATTCAGGGGGTTTGATCAACGGGGGTGTTCTTTTTGCAAAACTGAACTGAGTCTGGAGTCTACAGGCACGCCAGACTGGCGTGAATGGGATTTTCACCGAACCGACATCCGGCTCAGTGAACGTACCGCAGCCACAGTAAAATGATCTGCCAGTACAGCGCCGGTTGCGCGCCGTGTCAGCAACACCAGTTTCACTCACCGCCTGCGCACGGCGCACGCAGGGGGCCCGGCCCCCCTGCACCCCCGTTGGTGGCTGGCAAAATCGCCGCTTCGCGGACATTCGGCTTACCCCGGCAGGCTTATCGGGTACCGCTCCGAGTCGGCTTCCTGCCTCCCGTCGCTCTGCCTGCATCCATGCAGGCAGCCCCGGCCTGCCAGGCACGCCTCAACGATTTCGAGGCCACTAACCCCACCCGTTTGTAAGCTCTCAGAAAAAACAAATACAGACGTACCGGGTACAAAACTCACAGCCACACCGGACAACACAGGCATTCCCGCACTTGCAGCGCTGGCTGAGTCGCGTAAGACCGGTGAGCCGCAGAAAGGAAGACAAGGTTATTCCGCCAGGACGGCGGAATAAGGCGAAACGAGGCATGGATGCCGAGTCGAGCCGGCCGCAGGCGGACTGCCCGGAGGTGAACGCAGTGCGCAGCACCGGTTGCCCGCGAAAAACCGGATTGTTAAGGGGCGGGCCCCTTAACACGTTCACCGTCTGTGAAGCCACATTAGCTTCATCACTTCAAGTGAACGCAATTTTCACCGAACCGGCAACAGGTTCAGCGAATGTAACCCAAACCATATTCTGCCAGTACAGCGCCGGTTGCGCGCCGTGTCAGCAACACCAGTTTCACTCACCGCCTGCGCACGGCGCACGCAGGGGGCCCGGCCCCCCTGCACCCCCGTTGGTGGCTGGCAAAATCGCCGCTTCGCGGACATTCGGCTTACCCCGGCAGGCTTATCGGGTACCGCTCCGAGTCGGCTTCCTGCCTCCCGTCGCTCTGCCTGCATCCCTGCAGGCAGCCCCGGCCCGCCAGGCACGCCTCAACGATTTCGAGGCCACTAACCCCACCCGTTTGTAAGCTCTCAGAAAAAACAAATACAGACGTACCGGGTACAAAACTCACAGCCACACAGAACCACACAAAAAAACACGCTACTTGCAGCGCTGGCTGAGTCGCGTAAAACCGGTGAACCGCAGAAAGGAAGACAAGGTTATTCCGCCCGGACGGCGGAATAAGGCGAAACGAGGCATGGATGCCGAGTCGAGCCGGCCGCAGGATGACTGCCCGGAGGTGAACGCAGTGCGCAGCACCGGTTGCCCGCGAAAAACCGGATTGTTAAGGGGCGGGCCCCTTAACACGTTCACCGTCTGTGAAGCCACATTGACCACATCACTTGAAGTGAACGGAACTTTCACCACACCGGCATTCGGTTCAGTGAACGTAACGCAGCCACATCAGACAACACAAGCATTCCCGCACCTGCAGCGCTGGCTGAGTCGCGTAAAACCGGTGAACCGCAGAAAGGAAGACAAGGTTATTCCGCCAGGACGGCGGAATAAGGCGAAACGAGGCATGGATGCCGAGTCGAGCCGGCCGCAGGCTGACTGCCCGGAGGTGAACGCAGTGCGCAGCACCGGTTGCCCGCGAAAAACCGGATTGTTAAGGGGCGGGCCCCTTAACACGTTCACCGGCTGTGAAGCCACATTAACCACATCACTTCAGGTGAACGGAACTTTCACCGAACCAGTACCAGCACCAGCACCAGCATCAGCATCAGCATCAGCGCAAAACGAACATAACTTTCACTTCACCTCAAACCACGTCCCATCCCGCCAGTGCCGCCGCCAGCACCACCCCAACGTCACCCCGCGCAACACCAAAAACACCACCAGAGAAAACCACAACCCATGATTCCCAAACCCCGGCAGTGTCAGCAGGCACACCGCAAACCCGGCGGCGGAAAGTGCCATACTGTTGCGCATTTCGGCCCCACGGGTCGCACCAACAAACATCCCGTCCAGCAAATAACACCATACCCCGGCAACTGGCAACAACACCTGCCAGAATAAGTATTTATCTGCTAATTGGTGTAACTGCGGTAGCGAAGTGAGTAAGCCTATAATTTGTGGCCCGGCAAGGGCATAAACCAGAGAGAACCCCAAGGCAACAACACCGGCCTGGCGGCAGGCTGCACCCCATACGGCCAACAGTTGCCCTTTGCTGCGGGCACCAAAAGCCTGGCCAGAATGGGCTTCCACTGCGTAAGCAAAACCATCCAGTGCATAAGCAGTAAAGGTCAGCAATGTCATCAATAATGCATTCACCGCTACAATGTCGCCGCCCAGCCGGGCACCCAACACAGTGATAGAAGCAAAGCACCCTTGAACCAGTAAAGAACGCAGCATGATGTCGCGGTTTAACGCCATCAAGCGCCGAATATTGCCGAACCACGCCGTTTTCAGCCCTGACAGGGGAATACCCCGCATCACCAACACCCGCCAGACCATTACCAGCCCCAGCAACAACGTGACATACTCAGAGATGGTGGTTGCCAGCGCAGCACCCTTCACATTCATACCCAGCCCCATTACCAGCCAGATATCCAGCGCGATATTCAGCACATTGCCCACTACCAGCAAAATAACTGGGGCGCGAGCATACTGAACACCTAGCAACCACCCCAACAGCACCAGGTTAGCCAGTGAAGCGGGGGCACCCAGCCAGCGAACCGATAAAAATGCCTGTGCCTGAGCCAACACGGCTTCGCTGCCCCCGGTAACAGTAAGCGCGAGATGAATTAATGGGGTGCGAAACACCACAATGGCAACCCCCGCCACTAACGCCAGCAACAAAGGCTGCATCAGTGCCCGCAGCAACCCCTGGTCATCCCTTGCGCCATAAGCCTGTGCTGTTAACCCGGTGGTGCTCATACGCAAAAACAGCAGCAACATGAACAGAAAACTGGTTGCCGTTGCGCCAATAGCCACACCACCGAGGTAATCCGGGCTGTCCAGATGCCCAATCACGGCGGTATCAACCAGGCCCAATAACGGTACAGTGATATTGGACACAATCATGGGGATAGCAAGCCGCCACAGTGCCCGGTCGGTTCGGGAAAAAAATCGCATCACTTACCCCGGATAAAAAAGTTTGGGGAAAAACACCCACAAAAAAGCCGTGACACAGGCTGGCTGTATCACGGCTGTAAAAGCATAGCAGATTAAGGATTCGGTCAGAGCCAATCGCCGTTGCGAATAACGCCCACAGCCAGGCCCTCGATGGTGAAGTTTTGCTCGCGTAAATCGACAACAATCGGCGTAAATTCGTTGTTTTCCGGCAATAATTGCACGGTATTACCTTGCTGTTTCAGCCGCTTAACGGTTACTTCATCATCAATACGCGCTACAACGACCTGGCCATTGCGCACATCCTGCGTTTTATGCACTGCGAGTAAATCGCCATCCATAATACCGATGTCTTTCATTGACATACCGCTAACGCGCAGTAAGAAATCAGCATGTGGTTTAAACAGGGAAGGATCGACCTGATAGTGGCCTTCAATGTGCTGCTGAGCCAGCAAAGGTTCACCGGCAGCAACCCGGCCGACCAGCGGCAGGCCGTCATCATTAGTTTCTTCCAGGAGCAGACGAATACCACGAGAAGCACCAGATACGATTTCAATAACCCCTTTACGGGCCAGTGCTTTCAGGTGTTCTTCTGCCGCATTGGGCGAACGAAAGCCCAGACGCTGCGCAATTTCCGCACGGGTTGGAGGCATCCCCGTCTGGTTAATGTGATCCCGGATGAGATCGTAGACCTCCTGCTGTCTGGTAGTAAGTGCTTTCATTCCTTCCGCCCCCTGGGTGTATATACAGTTATGCTGTGAGTATATACAGTTAATGGTGATTTTGAAACCACAATTAAGCAAAAAACCAGGCACTTATCCCATAAAGCCGCCAGGAGGAACCCGCCACAGCCCAAAAGCCACAATGACGGGCGTTCTTTACAGGTAAAACTCAGAAAAAATGAGACCAGAGCACACTTCCCCAAGTAAACAGGGCGAGTATAATTGCGAACAACACTGCAGCGGACCCCATATCTTTAGCCCTGCCAGAGAGTTCGTGAAAATCTGTTCCCACCCGGTCAACAATAGCTTCAATAGCACTGTTGAGAATTTCGATTATCATCACCAGAGTGACGGAACCGATAAGCAACACACGAGCAATGGCACCGACATCCAGCCAACAGGCAATAAAGATAGCCAGCACAGTAGCAACCCCTTCCTGGCGAAAAGCGGCTTCATTTTTCCATGCGGCACGAATACCTTTCCAGGAGTAGCCGGCTGCTTTAATGATTCGGGTGAGTCCAGTGGTGTTACTTGCCATGAAGGAACCTTTTTAGCTTAGTGGCGTCAATGCCTGTAGCGTCGCGCAGGCAACTTCCTCAGAAATCCCGACGGGTTTCTGTTATTCTTGCGACGCATTTGCGTTTTTAACCAGAGGCTTTACAACGTTTATGTCCGGTTGGCCACGAATTTACTACAAATTGCTGAATTTACCATTAAGTATGCTGGTAAAAAGCAAATCTATTCCGGCGGATCCTTGCGCCGAATTGGGTTTAGATACCTCGCGTCCTATTATGTACGTGCTGCCTTACAATTCAAAGGCAGACTTACTGACATTACGGGCACAATGCCTGGCACACGATTTGCCAGACCCACTCACGCCACTTGAAGTGGACGGGGCTTGTCTGCCGCGCTATGTCTTTATACATGGCGGGCCGCGTGTATTTACCTATTACACGCCGAAAGAAGAGTCTATCAAGCTGTTTCATGATTACCTGGACCTGCACCGTAGCAACCCCAATCTGGATGTCCAGATGGTGCCAGTATCGGTGATGTTTGGCCGCTCACCTGGCCGGGAAAAAGGCGAAGAAAACCCGCCGCTGCGCCTGCTTAACGGCATTCAGAAGTTCTTTGCTGTGTTATGGCTGGGCCGCGACAGCTTTGTGCGTTTTTCACCGCCGGTTTCTTTGCGTTGGATGGCGACCGAGCATGGCACAGACAAAACTATCGCCCAGAAGTTGGCAAGGGTTGCACGTATGCACTTTGCCCGGCTGCGTCTTGCGGCTGTAGGCCCGCGCTTACCGGCTCGCCAGGATCTGTTCAATAAATTGCTGTCTTCAAAAGCTATTGCTAAAGCGGTGGAAGATGAAGCGCGCAGCAAGAAAATCTCCCATGAAAAAGCACAGCAAAATGCCGTTGCCTTGATGGAAGAGATAGCCGCGAACTTCTCCTATGAAGCCATCCGCATGACGGACCGCGTGCTGGGCTTTACCTGGAACCGGTTATATCAGGGCATTAACGTCCATAATGCTGAGCGGGTACGCCAGTTGGCTCATGAAGGCCACGAACTGGTTTATGTTCCCTGCCATCGCAGCCATATGGATTATCTGTTGCTCTCTTATGTGCTGTATCACCAGGGGCTGGTACCGCCGCATATTGCTGCTGGTATTAACCTGAACTTCTGGCCCGCCGGGCCGATCTTCCGCCGCCTGGGTGCTTTCTTTATTCGCCGTACGTTTAAAGGCAATAAACTCTATTCAACCGTGTTCCGTGAATACCTGGGTGAGCTGTTCAGCCGTGGGTATTCGGTAGAATATTTTGTTGAAGGGGGGCGTTCACGTACTGGCCGCCTGCTCGACCCGAAAACCGGCACACTGTCCATGACAATTCAGGCCATGCTGCGTGGCGGTACCCGCCCGATTACGCTGGTGCCTATTTACATTGGTTATGAGCATGTTATGGAAGTGGGCACCTACGCGAAAGAGTTGCGTGGTGCCACGAAAGAGAAAGAGAGCCTTATCCAGATGATGCGCGGCCTGAGCAAGCTGCGTAATCTGGGCCAGGGGTATGTCAACTTTGGCGAACCTATTCCGCTAACTAACTGGCTGAACCAGCATGTGCCAGAATGGCGCGATGCTATCGACCCGATTGAAGCGATACGCCCACCATGGTTAACCCCCAGCGTGAACGAGATTGCTCATACGCTGATGGTGCGCATTAACAATGCTGGTGCGGCTAACGCCATGAACCTGTGTTGTACGGCTTTACTTGCTTCTCGCCAGCGTTCACTTACCCGTGAACAACTGACTGAGCAGTTAGAGTGTTACATGAGCCTGCTGCGTAATGTGCCTTATTCACCGGATTCTACCGTCCCGGCATTGTCGGCCAGCGAGCTGATTGATCACGCGTTGCAGATGAATAAGTTCGAAGTAGAAAAAGACACCATTGGCGATATTATCGTTCTGCCACGTGAGCAGGCCGTGCTGATGACCTACTATCGCAATAACATTGTGCATATGCTGGTGATGCCGTCTTTACTGGCCTCGATTATTACGCAACACCGTAATATTACGCGCGAGGATCTGCAGAGCCGGGTAGAAGTGCTGTTCCCGATGCTTAAAGCCGAGTTGTTCCTGCACTGGGATAAGGCAGCATTAAGTTCTGTGGTGGATGCGCTGCTCAATGAGCTGGTGCAGCAAAACCTGATTCTGGAAGACAGTGGCCGTTTCCGCCTGAACCCTGCGCGTTCACGTACGTTGCAGTTGCTGGCGGCCGGGGTACGCGAGACGATTCAGCGTTATGCAATCACCTTCTGGCTGCTGAGTGCCAACCCAACGATTAACCGCGGGACACTGGAGAAAGAGAGCCGTACTGTGGCACAGCGTTTGTCTGTACTGCACGGTATCAACGCACCGGAGTTCTTCGATAAAGCGGTGTTCTCTTCACTGGTACTGACACTGCGTGATGAAGGCTATATCAGCGATACCGGTGATGCAGAGCCAACAGAAACCATGAAGGTTTACCAGTTGCTGGCCGAACTGATTACCTCAGATATTCGCCTGACAATTGAAAGCGCTGCATCACAAGGCGAAGACGCACCGGCTCAATAACTGTTGAGTGTATGCGAAAAAATGGCGGGAATTCCCGCCATTTTTTATGCCCGCAATAATAGCCGCTCAGGATAACGGCGGCAGATAGTGGACAAACAACCCTAAAAATAACACCAGCCCCACATAGTTGTTATTCATAAAGGCTTTAAAACAGGCATCCCGGTCACGCCCGGCAATGAGTTTTTGCTGGTATGAAAACAGCCCTGCGGCAAGCAACAGCGACCAGTAAAACGCCCCGCTCAGGTGGTTAAGCAACCCCACCAGCACTAACAGCGCCAGCACCGCCACCTGCAATATGCCAATAATCAGTTTGTCATAACGCCCGAACAGAATAGCGGTGGATTTCACGCCTATCTTCAGGTCGTCATCTCTGTCCACCATGGCATATTGCGTGTCATAAGCGACAGCCCAAAGGATATTGGCTAAAAACAGTAACCAGCAACTCAGCGGCAACTGTTCGCTCACCGCCGAAAACGCCATGGGAATCGACCAGCCAAACGCGGCCCCTAAAACGACCTGGGGTAAATGGGTGTAACGCTTCATAAACGGGTATACCCAGGCCAGTGCCAGCCCGGCGACAGACAGCAGAATTGTCATAGTGTTCAGGGTAAGCACCAGCACGAAAGCCAGTAATACCAGCACACCAAACAATGTAATCGCTTCACGTACTGTTACATCACCACTGGGCAATGGCCGGCGTGCTGTACGTTTGACATGCCCGTCAAATTTGCGGTCGGCGAAGTCATTCACCACACAACCCGCGGCACGCATTAACCAAACGCCAGCGATGAACACCAGCAGAATCGTTAATGGCGGGACACCAGGCGCTGCAAGCCATAGCGCCCATAAAGTAGGCCAGAGTAACAGTAACGCGCCAATCGGTTTGTCAGTACGCATGAGCCGGTGAAATGCCAGCAGTTTATTCTTCTGCGTCAGACTCCACTCCATTTTTCATCCTCTTGATACAACGGTGACGCAGGTAAAAACAGTTCGGTCAGTAATAATGGTTTGCCCGACAAACGGAGGCGGGAACGGCGCCCCCATAAGGTTTCACTGCGCCCCGGGTGAATAAAATCGCGTGTCAGGGCCGAGGCGGTAAACAAGTACCGGCCAAGCGGCGTGGTGCCCAGACGCTGTAACGCCAGCTCCGGGCCGTTCAGCGTGGACTCGGGGACTACCGTGCGCCCCACCAGCCAGGGCGTATCATCGCCCAATAAAATAATTTCCCGTAACCAGTATAGTGATTCACGGGGTAACCAGTCGGCGTCTTCACCCACCTGTTCCGGCGTTACAAAGCCTTCCGATAGCAGCGTCACACTGACCTTGCTGCAACAGCGTTCAAAACGCTTTGTCATTGAGTCTTCCAACAACAGCCAGTCTCGCAGCCAGGCCGACAGGTTATCCGGCAGTGTGTCGGAGAAAGACAGCGCCCGTAATTGCGCTAAAGCAGGGTGCATCATGCCCAACAGTCTCCAAAAAAAACAGTGGGCATTGTAACGCAGAACATGAAAAGGGTGTGGCAGGAAAATAGCAGAAACCAACAGCTATGTAACAAAAAGCCAACGGCCGCAGGCCAGTCTGTCTGTGGAAAAAAGGTGCGCAGACGCGCACCAAGGCTTACAAGATCAGCAATGTGGGGTGATTACCCCTTGCCTTTTACACTACTGATAAAGGTTTTACGTGCGCTGGTGGAACCAAGACGTTCAGCTTCATCGAGTAATTTCAATGCCTTATCTACATCACCTTTCGCCACGGCCTGCTTGATAGCCTGGTTAAAGTAATCTTCAGTGTCATTCAACATGGGCTCAGTTTTCTTCACCGGAGCCGGTGCTGGTGCCGCAACAGGCGCAACCGCCGTGGCAGTATTCCCGACAGTAACCGCTGGGGTGCTGGCTGAAGAACCAAAGATAGGTCCTACCAGAATGCTGGCACCAGAAGAGGTTTTCACTTTCAGTTTGAGCGTACCTTCTGTGCCGTGCTGCGCCACCGGATCTGGAATATCCGGAATGGCGTTACCCGCGCCTTTTGCGTAAGCCTTGGCCGGGGCAATCAATGTCGTTGTGCGTTGTAAATCCTGCGGGGTTGTGAATACCAGTAAGTAAATTTTCTGCTGCCCTAATGCAGGCGTCAGTTTCAGGGTGCCTTCCAGCCGGTCGGCGGCCATTACACCCGGTTGTTGATAGGTAAAGAAACTCGCCGGAAACCAAGCCGACGGGTTCATATTCTGGTCCAGTACCAGCACATTCGGGGCATAGACCCGGTTCTGCGCCACTTCACTGGTTAGTGTAATTGTAAGCTCACCAATATTGGCGGGTACGCTGTAAGCTGCAACCGGCCCGGTAATGCCCGGATTATTCAGTTGCTGGCCTTGTGTTGCCAGCTTAACTTCCACATTCTGGCCTGAATTCAACGGCTGCCAGGTCAGTTGCTGGAGGGAACTTGCACTAAAAGTAGGAGCCCCGGCGAGGTTTTGTGGCACCAGGTCTACTGCTGCAAGGGAGATTGCGGGAACAGCGGCGAGCAGCCCTGCACTCAGGCAAAGGGCAACGAGACGTTTTTTCATTGTTATGACCTCGGTAGCAACGGGATACGGTGGCCAGGCAATAGCGCGTATCCGTATTCAGAATCAATTTGGGTCTGTGAAAGAGGGGGTTGCCCCCCTCTGGTCTAACGCGTTGTAGTCTTCAGGCTTACCACCAGATTTCCATCTGAGCACCGAAGGTCCACTCATCGTTGTCACCACGGCTGTAGGTGGTGGTGCTGGTATCGGCAGCTGCGTAACCGCTGTCGTTGTAGCCCCATTTTTCATCCCACTTGGCGTAGGTGGCGAACAGGCGCAGAGCCGGGCGAGACCAAATGCTGTCGCCAGCCTGCCATTGTTGGGCCAGGGTCACTTTGTACTGGTCGTTGTGCTTGCCAGCGTTCTGTGATTTGACGTTGTCGTAGCCCACTTCCAGCAAGGTGCTCATGATTGGCGTCCATTTGTACATTGGGCGTACGCCCACGGTGTACCAGGTGCTGCCGTTCTTGCTGTCCATGTCGATATCCTGATACATACCGACATACATCAGTGCCCATTTGTCGTTGAAGTCGATTGCGCCATGGTTCAGAACACGAATCATGTGGCCGTCGTTGTTCAAAGTGCCCTGCGCATGACCACTGTTCCAGGTGGTCATTGCATCGGTTGCATACTGAACAACAAACTTGTTGAAGCCGCCGCCAATAGACTGAGTATGTTCAGCAGTGAACATGTAACCGTCTTTGGTTGCGCCATCTGCCAGGCGGTAGTTGTCACGCGGGTTGGCACGGCCATAATCCACACCCAGTTCCAGCATACCGCCAGGGTTCACTTCCAGGCCTGCTAAACGCACGTCAAATACGTCGTTGGCGGTTTTGGAGGCCTCTTCATGTGCACGGTCGCTGGTGAAGGTGTAAGAACCACCAGTTTCAGAGTTACGGGTTGCAGCAACAGACAACTTACCAAAGCCGAGATCTACGTTTTCCAGACCGGCACCAGGACCTGAAATATCCCAGTAGTAGAAGTCGATCATGTGAACGTCATGACGTTGGTAGAAGCGTTTACCGGCCCAAATGGTGGAGCCTGGCAGTGCATCAATCAGGTTTTTACCCTGAACGTTGGCTTCACGAAATGCCGGGCTGGTAGATTCCCAGTCATCCATCTGAGAAACTGAGTAAGCGACGTTAGTGTCGAAATAGAAGCTTTTATCGCCTTCTTTCCACACTTCCTGTCCCAGTTTTAATTCCGCGTAGGTTTCGCATTCGTTACCCAGACGGTATTTGCTTTGCGCGCCGGTGGCGGTAAAGCACTGCTGTTCACCGCCACTACCCGTCCAGCCAATACCGGAACGAGCATAACCGTGGAAGTCAACGGCCAGCGCCTGAGCAGACATCACACCCGCAGCCACTGCGATAGCCAGGGGAAGTTTGCGCAGAGTAATCATCATTCTATCTCCTGAGGTCATTGCTTTTATTGTGAGGGTCACTTAAACACCTGGCTCCTGATGCAACCGACGGCAGGCTGTGCCATCTTCCTTGAATAAGTGGCAGCGCTCTGGCGGCAAGCCAATGGCGAATGTCGCGCCCTCTTTCACCAGCACCACGTCGTTCTGGCGGTAAACCAGGTTTTGACGCAGCGCCGGAATCTGAATATGGATTTGTGTTTCATGCCCCAGTTGTTCCACCACCTGTACTTCCCCTTCGAGGGTGACATCGGCGATATCACTGGGCAGTAAATGTTCCGGGCGAATCCCCAAAGACATGTTGGCGCCCACCTGTACCCCAGTGCTTTCCACTGGCAACCAGACATGCTGGCGGTTAGGTAACTCAACCTGCACTTGTTCCAGCGCGGTGGCGGTGACTTTAACGGGCAGGAAGTTCATTTTGGGCGAGCCGATAAATCCGGCGACAAAGCGGTCTGCCGGGTAGTGATACAGTTCAAGAGGTTTACCGACCTGGGCGATACGCCCGGCATCCAGCACCACGATTTTGTCGGCGAGAGTCATCGCTTCGACCTGGTCGTGGGTGACATAAATCATGGTGCGTTTCAGGCGCTTATGCAGACGGGAGATCTCAATACGCATTTGCACACGCAATGCCGCATCCAGGTTAGACAGCGGTTCATCCAGCAGGAATACTCGTGGTTCCGCGACCAGGGTACGGCCAATCGCTACACGCTGACGCTGCCCACCGGAGAGCGCTTTCGGGCGACGGTCCAGTAAGTGGGCCAGTTGCAGCACTTCCGAAACCTGGTTAACACGCTGGTTAATTAGCTCTTTTTTGGCTCCAGCCAGTTTCAGGCCGAAAGACATGTTTTCCGCTACCGACAAATGCGGATAAAGCGCATAAGACTGAAAGACCATGCCCACACCACGTTCAGCGGGAGGGACATCATTCATACGTTTTTCACCAATGAACAAATCACCGCTGGTGATGGTTTCCAGACCCGCAATCATGCGTAATAACGTTGATTTACCGCAGCCAGACGGGCCAACAAATACGACAAATTCGCCGTCGTTGATTGTTAAATTGATGTCTTTCGACACCACTACGTCTCCCCAGGCCTTGGTTACGTTCTGTAACTGCACGTTTGCCATCGAACTTCTCCCTTCATCCATCACTCAACCCGCCCAGCGGCAGGTAATACAAGATGTGTCCGACTATGAGGGAGTTTGTCGTGAGGAAAATCCTCCACCCATGGCTTTTTTATGGGGGAGGAGACGGGAGGATGAGAAACGCACACAAGCAGGAAAAATCGTGGGCTGACAGGGATTTTCGTGATCCTGATTTCAAAAATTGGTGCCGTTTTGTGTGCTGCGGGCCACATAACCGGGATTTATGAGAAGCCGATCACACAAAGTAACCCTACGGCGTAGTGCCAGGGAGGATGAGATTTTTCTGTTCTAATCCGACACTGGCGCAGGTAAAGCCACACAGTGTACCCACGTGCATATCACCTAAAGGATGGAACATATGAAAATTAAAACCGGCGCACGTATCCTCGCGTTGTCTGCGCTGACGACAATGATGTTTTCTGCCTCTGCTCTGGCCAAAATCGAAGAAGGCAAACTGGTTATCTGGATTAACGGCGATAAAGGCTATAACGGCCTGGCCGAAGTGGGTAAAAAGTTTGAACAGGACACCGGGATTAAAGTCAGCGTTGAACATCCAGACAAACTGGAAGAGAAATTCCCGCAAGTTGCCGCTACAGGCGATGGTCCGGATATTATCTTCTGGGCTCACGACCGGTTTGGGGGATATGCGCAATCTGGCCTGTTGGCTGAAATCACGCCAGATAAAGCGTTCCAGGACAAGCTCTATCCCTTTACCTGGGATGCCGTTCGCTACAATGGCAAACTGATTGCCTACCCGATCGCCGTTGAAGCTTTATCTCTGATTTACAACAAAGACTTGCTGCCAACCCCGCCGAAAACCTGGGAAGAAATTCCGGCACTGGATAAGAAACTGCGTGCTGAAGGTAAGAGTGCGTTGATGTTCAACCTGCAAGAGCCGTACTTCACCTGGCCGTTAATCGCCGCGGATGGTGGTTATGCCTTTAAATATGAAAACGGCAAATACGATGTCAAAGATGTGGGTGTGGATAACGCCGGTGCAAAAGCAGGCCTGACCTTCCTGGTTGACCTGATTAAAAACAAACACATGAACGGCGACACCGACTACTCGATTGCTGAAGCGGCATTCAACAAAGGCGAAACCGCGATGACCATTAACGGTCCGTGGGCCTGGGCGAATATCGATAAGAGCAAAATCAACTACGGTGTAACTCTGCTGCCAACCTTTAAAGGTAAAGCCTCAAAACCGTTTGTTGGTGTACTGAGCGCCGGGATTAACGCGGCCAGCCCGAACAAAGAGCTGGCTAAAGAGTTCCTGGAAAACTACCTGATGACTAATCAGGGCCTGGAAACCGTGAACAAAGATAAACCACTGGGTGCTGTTGCGCTGAAATCTTACCAGGAAGTGCTGGAGAAAGACCCGCGCATTGCTGCCACCATGGCGAACGCCCAGACCGGTGAAATCATGCCGAATATCCCGCAGATGTCTGCATTCTGGTATTCCGTTCGTACCGCTGTAATTAACGCCGTGACTGGCCGCCAGTCTGTTGATGCGGCACTGAAAGACGCAGAAACACGTATTACTAAATAAACCATCAGTCACCACCTTCTCCCGGCAGGGAGAAGGTGCCTGATACCCCGCAGTCCCCGTAGTAGAGGAAGACCCCATGGATGTGATGAAAAAGAGCCACTGGTGGCAAAGCGACAGTCTCAAATGGTCTGTTATCGCCTTGCTTGGTCTACTGGTAGGTTATCTTGTGGTAGTGATGTACGCCCAGGGGGAGTACCTGTTTGCCATAATGACCTTGATTATCAGTAGTCTGGGTTTATATATTTTCGCCAACCGCCGTACCTACGCCTGGCGTTATGTGTATCCAGGACTGGCCGGAATGGGGTTATTTGTACTTTTTCCGCTGGTTTGTACTATTGCCATTGCGTTCACCAACTACAGCAGCACCAACCAGTTAACGTTTGAACGCGCACAACAAGTGCTGATGGACCGCCAATACCAGGCGGGGAAAAGTGTCCGATTTGCGCTCTACCCTGCTGGTGACAAATGGCAACTGGCACTGACAGATACGGCTGAAGAGAAAAACTACCTTTCTGAACCGATTACGCTGAGCGGCAAGCAACATTTAACGCTGTCCCCGGTTGATGCCCTGCCAGCAACAGACCGCGCCAACCTGCGCGTGATTACCCAAAACCGCCAGGCACTTGGCGAAATCACCGCAGATATTCCCGGCAATCCGGGGTTGGTGATGAGTTCCTTACGTGAATTTTCCGGCACGCGGCCTTTATATACACTGGGCAAAGATAACAGCCTGACCAACAACCAAACCGGTGTGATATACCGCCCGAACGCAAAAATCGGCTTTTACCAGGCTGTGGATGCCAGCGGTAACTGGGCGAGTGAACAACTGAGCCCAGGCTACACCGTTACCATTGGCTGGGATAACTTTACCCGCGTGTTTACCGATGAAGGCATTAAACAACCCTTCTTCGCCATTTTTATCTGGACCATTGTTTTCTCTGCTCTCACTGTTTTCCTGACGGTTGCCGTCGGTATGGTGCTGGCCTGCCTGGTACAGTGGGAATCGTTGAAAGGCAAAGCGATTTACCGGGTGCTGCTCATTTTGCCTTATGCGGTGCCATCGTTTATTTCTATCCTGATTTTCAAGGGGTTGTTTAACCAAAGCTTCGGTGAAATCAACATGATGCTGAGTGCGTTGTTTGGCATCAAACCTGCCTGGTTCAGCGACCCGACCACTGCCCGCAGCATGATTATCATCGTCAACACCTGGTTGGGTTATCCCTACATGATGATTCTGTGCATGGGGCTGTTAAAGGCGATTCCGGAAGATTTATATGAAGCATCAGCAATGGATGGCGCAGGCCCATTCCAGAACTTCTTCCGCATTACTCTGCCGTTACTGATTAAACCGTTAACACCGCTGATGATTGCCAGTTTCGCGTTTAACTTTAACAACTTCGTACTGATTCAGTTGTTAACCAACGGCGGCCCGGACCGGCTTGGCACCACCACACCGGCAGGTTATACCGACTTACTGGTGAGCTACACCTACCGTATCGCCTTTGAAGGCGGCGGCGGGCAGGACTTCGGCCTGGCGGCAGCCATCGCCACGATTATATTCCTGTTAGTTGGCGCACTGGCTGTCGTGAACCTGAAAGCCACCCGCATGAAGTTTGATTAAGGAGGAATCATCATGGCTATGGTGCAACCCAAATCGCAAAAATTATGTTTGCTGACCACTCACTTACTGTTGCTGTTATTTATTGCAGCCATCATGTTCCCGCTGTTAATGGTGGTGGCGATATCGCTACGCTCCGGTAACTTCGCAACGGGCAGCCTGATCCCCGATCAAATTTCCTGGGAACACTGGAAACTGGCGCTGGGGTTCAGCGTGCAACATGCCGACGGGCGGGTCACTCCGCCCCCCTTCCCGGTGCTGTTGTGGCTGTGGAACTCCGTCAAAATCGCCGGGATTACCGCAATTGGTATTGTGGCACTGTCCACCACCTGCGCTTATGCCTTTGCGCGGATGCGTTTCCCCGGCAAAGCAACACTGCTCAAAGGAATGCTGATTTTCCAAATGTTCCCCGCAGTGCTGTCACTGGTGGCGTTGTATGCATTGTTTGACCGTCTGGGCCAGTACATTCCGTTTATTGGCCTGAATACCCATGGCGGGGTGATTTTTGCCTACCTCGGCGGTATTGCACTGCATGTCTGGACGATTAAAGGCTATTTCGAAACGATTGATGGCTCGCTAGAAGAAGCGGCAGCGTTGGATGGTGCCAGCCCGTGGCAGGCTTTCCGCCTGGTGTTGCTGCCGTTATCGGTACCGATTCTGGCGGTAGTATTTATTCTGTCGTTCATTGCCGCAATTACCGAAGTGCCGGTTGCCTCACTGCTGCTACGTGACGTAAACAGCTACACCCTGGCTGTAGGTATGCAGCAATATCTGAACCCACAGAACTATTTATGGGGCGACTTTGCCGCTGCCGCAGTGTTGTCGGCCATACCCATTACTGTTGTGTTCCTGCTGGCGCAGCGCTGGCTGGTTAACGGCCTCACCGCTGGCGGTGTTAAAGGCTAACCGTGTTCCACCCCCGCGCGAAACTGCCTGTACGCGCGGGATGTAATGCCACTGCAAACCCTCATTATTAAGCCAACTTGTCTCTGTCTTTGGCGGCCTGAAAAGCCGCCACTTTTTTGTGCACTATTCCCGGCGCAACCTGCTGCTGTTGCATAGCCATAGCGTGATAACTAACAGCAGGATAGCGGCAGAGTAGATAAGGACATCAATGGGGGATTTATGATCGATGATTATCAGGCGCACAATCGCCGTAATACCGATATAGACAAAGTAACGTAACGGGAAATGAAAGCCTGACTGGAAATACTTCACAATCAGGGCAATAAATTCAAAGTAAAGAAAGTAAACCACCAACCCTTCAATCAGCAGGTATTTACTGGCCTGTTCATTAGGAGTGAACAGCACATCGGCAAGGTGCAAGGTTTCTTTACCCAGAAAGATAACCAATATTAACCCAAGGCAGGTCAGCCCCAGGTTGAGGATGGTTTGCAGAATTGTCGAAATCAACTCAACACGGGCACGCGCTAATGACGTCATAGCCGACTCCACTTTAATTGCGGTCTCTGGCCTGTTATACGGCAAAAATGTGATCCAGATCCATATTTTTTTCTTTATCATAGTGTGCTATTTCAGTTGTGGATCTGTTCATGCGGAGTGATACCGATATAAACCGGAGGTCCCTATGATTCGCATTGCCTGTTTACACACGGCACCCGGCAATGAAGCTTTATTTGAGCAGGCAGCAAGGGATATTGGCCTGCCTGACGGCTGCTTAAAACACACCGTGATGCCGCAACTGTTACGCATGGCGGAGGCCAGTGGCGGGTTAACGCCAGCTCTGGAAGATGATGTGATACGGGTGCTCCTGGCACTAAGCCATCACGCCAATGCCGTATTGCTCACCTGTTCAACACTTGGCCCGGCGGTAGATAAGCTCAACCAGCGCTCACCCGCCAGTATTCCGGTATTACGCGTTGACCGGGCTCTGGCACAGGCGGCAATGGCACAAGGTAAACGCACTGTGGTGCTGTGTGCCACCCAAACAACCGTTGAACCCACCCAGGTGTTATTTGATCTGGCACGCCAGCTACCTGAGCAAGAGCTGGAAACCCGGCTGATTCCCGGTGCCTGGGATGCCTTTTTGCAAGGTGACCAAATCCTGTACCACGAGCGGATTATTGCTGCGGTACAACGGGCGCTGGCTGAGGGGGCCGAGTGTGTCGCCCTGGCGCAGGCATCCATGAGCAGTGTCAGTAAATATTTGCCAGCCTGCTCACCAGTACTGACCAGCCCACATCTGGCTCTGGAGCAGTTAAAAACACAGTTGTTGTCTTAACACAGGGCATTTTCCTGTTTGCAGGCCTGTATTATCTTTTGTGACTATGAACAATACCTTCACATTTCGTACAGCGCAGGAAGGCGATGCCTTCCTGCTTCACCAACTGGGCACCGAAAGTTATCAGCACCACTTTGCTCACTTGTGGCATAACCCACATGAGATGCAGGCATTCATGCATAAATCGTTTGATCCTGCTGCTATTCGTGAGCGAATGGGCACGCCTGGCAACCAGTGGCTGATTGCCGAAGCAGGCAAACCTGTCGGTTTTGCTGAACTGACCTGGCATGAGCAATTAGCACATCCTTCGCCCCAGGGCGCGTTTCTGAACAAAATCTATTTGCTGCCAGGTATTACCGGGCAAGGGCTGGGGCAGGCTTTTTTTGACGAGATAATTGCCCAGGCCATGGCCCACGGCGAAACGTCATTGTGGCTGGAAGTGCTGGCAGAAAATCATGGAGCCCGGCGTTTTTACATGCGCCAGGGAATGCATGTTATGAAGAAGCTGGTATTCCAAAGTGCAACGCAAACCAGTGATATTTTACTGATGGCGATGTCACTTCCCCGGCCAGCAACTGCACCGGGGAAGCCTCAGGTTAACGGAAGTTAACGCTGCGGTCGCTGGTCATGCTGTAGAGGTCAAATTTACGGCCCAGCATCTGGCCGCCATCACGCGTAAGTGGTGACCAACTGACTTGCGCACGGCTGCGTGTCGGGTAGGCACTGAACAGATCCATAGGAACAGAGATATACACCCCTTTGGTGAAATCCCCTTCGCCGTATTCGTCGGGCGACACATTGGTGATAGTGGCGTAAGTCCCTACCACAATCCCGCTGTCAAAGTGTTTCGCCACTTCAAGCGTGGCCCCTTTGTCGCCTGCCAGATACTGCCCAACACTCAGCTTCATCAACACATCGGGTGCAAACGATGGGTTCCAGTATGCAGTAACATGGCCGGTTTTCACGCTGTAATCAGTGAACTTCATCATGTCTGTGGGGCTGGTCCAGTCACGCTGTTTCACGTAGTTAGCATTGACACCTAACGCCCAGTCGCTGTCCAGTGGGCGGTACAACACTTCGGTCCCGACCCCGCCAAACATGGTTTCCAGGTAACCACCATATACCTGGCCGTAAAAACCATTGCCCAGGTACTGGAAGTAGTTTGCTTGCAGGTTATTGATGTAGTAATTGTTTTCTACATATTCACGCACACGAGTACGTACACGCGGTAACACAGAGTCACTACTGGTGTAATTAAATTTGCTGTAGTTGTTAGTCAGGTTCACGAACAGGCTGCCAGTGGTTAACAAGTGGTCGGTCAGCCAGTAATCCGCGGTGCCCATTACCCCTAACTGGTACATGTAGAAGTTTTCCGGGCCACCGACAGACTGGTTCAGCACCGGGTCGAGCGAGTAGTTGAAGCGGCTTTTCTCGATATACCAGCCTTGCTCTGTGTCATCTGGAATATCCGGATTTTCCCGTTTTTGCAGTAACGGCGTTTCCTGCCCCAGGGGTTCACCTTCCAGATGGCGTTTCAGGCTGGCGACATCGGTTTCAGTGGTAACCTGCGGCAAATTCACGCTGCTTTCATTAACCTTAATAGTACGAATACCCGCCGGGAGATCATTCATGATGATGCGATTCGCACGCACCACGCCTTCGTCCCCATCGCGGTATTTCGCCTGGTCACCGGAGACATACAACGTATCGCCTTTGATCTGGATTTTCGGATCGATATACCCGGCGTTATATTTCAGTTGGGTTAACTGGTTTGCTACCACAGTATGTTGCAGCACAGCATCCTGTGGTTGCGGCTCATACGCCGGGCGGCGGCTGTCTGTCCAGTAATGGCGCAAATCGTTAAAGTTGGTATGCAGGGTAAAACCAAACATTAACGTGTTACCGCGTTCATAACTCAGGCTGGCATCGGCCCAGTCGGATAAACGGTAAACAGCCCCGACGTTAAACTTACTTTTCTGCTCGATTACCCCAGCGTATTCATCGCTGTAGTTGTTACCTTCATACTCCAGTTTCAGGCGCAACGGCTGCCACGGCGTCTGGTATTCAATCCCACCAAATAACGCGCTCGGGCCGTGGAACATATTGTCAGCACTGAGTGAACCCGCCGAATGGTAGCTGGTGTCACGGTAGCAATAACTGCCGCTGACACTACAGAAGGGGTTTTTGATATTGCCGCTGGTGCCCAGGTAGCCCCAGCCAATACCAAGCGAGAAATCGAACGGCCCCCAGGCTTTGCTGGCAACCAGGTATTCACTGTCAAACAGCCCGGTACCGCCAATATCACGCAGGCCAATGGCCACTTGAGGCAACCAATAACCCTCTTCCCACAAGCGCAATTTCATATCGAAAGATTTATCTTTGTAGGTTTGGTTGCCCGAGAACGCTTCTACGTTACTGTATTTACGGGTACGCACGTCGGTATAACGCAGAGTGGTTTCCAGCCAGGGAAATAACTGAATGGAACCGGAATAAAAGCGGTACTGGTCGTTATCGTGGTAGTTAAAGCTGAATGAGCCTTCACGAGCCATGCGGGCAGTGGGCGTTTGAAGTAACCCGACTCCACCGAAGTCAGATTGTGTTGTTCCACCCGGTGCTGCAGCCCAACTTTGATTATGACAGGCCGTTGCTACGGCTATCGCCATCAGACTGTATAAATATTTTTTTTTCATCAATCTGGTATCCGATGGGTCAGGGAAGTCAATATGCGTTTATTCAGCGCATCCCATGACGATGAGAACAGATGCGAACCAAAACCAACAAAAATCAGGCTACCCGGAGAAGGTTCAATATGGCGCTTATTCCAGTAGGCCACAGGGACTTGTTCAGTTTTGCCATCCGGGTAAATCACCCAGGCATAGCTACGCTCCGCGCCACTCAGCAAGCTTTGGTCATCCAGGTAATCCGCCACCGATTTTCCGGGCGTAAATGCCACCGTTTCCGGTTTGCTGACCAGGCCAAGAACGGTCACAGTATTGGGTTGTGTGGGTAACCAGAGCTGGTATTGCCCTTCCAGGGGGACATTCTGTTGGTTGTGCAGCCGTAACCAGTCCGGGTCGAGGCGGACTAACTGCCGCCCTGTCACCTTCACCAGCGCCAACTGGGCACGCAAAGCCTGAATTGCGGCACCGCTGTTGCCGCCTTCATCCGTGGCAAGGGCATCCAGGTCTGCCAGTAATTTCTGGTGTTCCTGTTCCATTTTGATGCTGGCACCCTGATAGCTGATTACCGCGCCCCGCCACCAGTCGCTATGTACCTGTGGTGCTGTAACGGCATCTGCCAGTCTGGCAACATTTTTCAGTTGCACCGGCGTATTGTTGCCTGACGTGTGAACTGTTACAGAACCTGCCGCCCAGCCGGGAGTGGTGCTGGCTGCAAGCCCTGCCATGAGGAAAAAAAGAATCGGTGCGGTTTTTGTCAAATTCATTATTGTGCCGCCTTCAACAAAAGCTGGGTGACCGGGTAATAATCGCCACCTAAATACTGACGAGACTGGAGAATTAACCCCGAGGACGAAACCCAATAGCGGTTCTGCCAACTTGCATCGTCTGTGGTGACGTCTTCATTAAGCACCCGCACTGCCATCGTTTTTCCGGCAATATTCAGGGTATCGGTGCCGTCCCAGTTAAAGGTTGAGCGGGCAATGGCGTAGCGCACTTGTTGGTGTTCAGTCCAGCCTATGCGCCGGGTCCACTGCGCACCATCCTTTAACGTCGCGACATTCGCCAGCGGGTCTACGCTAAGGTTATCCACTTCAAGGAGGTTATCTGTCAGGCCCAGTGTTTTCACCAGACGCCCATGTTGTGCCACCAGCACAGCGCCATCCTGAGTGGCCCACTTTTCCTGGCCCTGCTCATCCCAGGCTAAAACAACAAAGATACGAGGCCCGCCATTTAATGAAACGTACTGGCTGGCATAAGGCATGTTTTGGATTTCGTCGTCAGTAAGTTTGACGCCGTTACCACCCCACAGGCTATCCCACAACGATACCCCAAGCCCTTTTGTGGTTGCTGAACACGCCTGAAGAAGCAGGCAAATCATAATTATTAGCAGTCGTTTCACCACACATCCCCGGGGTCAAAATAACCACACCGAAGTGTGGTTATGATTAAAACACTCACTAATTAGCGAGTGGCCGTACTGGTCGTCGTTGTTGTAGTGGTCCCGGTATTAGCACCGTTACCACCACCGGTTGCGGCTAAAGCCATACCCATTGCGGAACCCATTGTGCTGGCACCGGCTGCTGCTGAACTACCAACAGAAACTGAACTGGCGGCAGCGCCAGCAGCATGACCGAAACCAACCTGGCTCAAACCGGCAGCCGGACCAGAAGCCTGGCCAAAACTAACCGGAGTCGCACTGGTCGCTGCACCGCTCTGGCCGAAACCAGGTGCTGCACTGGCAGAACCAGCCGCAGCAAGTGCAAATATGGCAAACGCGCCATAGACGAGTTTCTTCATAACAATTTCCCTTCACTAAATGAATGGAGATTTACCTGAAAACTTTTCAGGCGCGATCGAGTATACACAACAACCCGGTGTGATTTGGCTCACAGCGAATAACCCGATGGGTTTTCAGAAAAGATGAAGATATAAAGAATTTCAGTGCAACTAAAAATTACAAAATAAATAAAAATCAATTAGTTATATTTAAATTACCAGAAGAGATAATCCGTTTTGTCTGAAAAGAAAGAGAGGGATGAATAATAGTTCAACAGCTTTTCAGAATAACCTTACTCATGATTATTGATTAAGCGTGTTTTTTCACAGATTTATCTTATAAAAAATGCCGGTATAAAACCGGCATTTTTAAATATAAAGCGAAACTTAATAAATTAAGCGCGCCAGGATTTATAACGGTTAATTAAGCCATTGGTGGAGCTGTCGTGGCTTTCCACCGTGCTCTGATCACCCAGTTCCGGCAGAATGCGGTTAGCCAACTGTTTACCCAGTTCAACACCCCACTGGTCGAACGTGAAGATGTTGAGAATAGCGCCCTGGGTGAAGATTTTGTGCTCATACAACGCAATCAGTGCGCCAAGGCTGAACGGCGTCATTTCACGCAACAGAATAGAGTTGGTTGGGCGGTTACCCTGGAATACTTTAAACGGCACCACATGCTGCAGCGTGGCCGGGTCTTTACCCTGGTCACGGAATTCTTGTTCAACCACATCACGTGATTTACCGAATGCCAGTGCTTCTGTTTGCGCAAAGAAGTTGGACAGCAGTTTCTGGTGGTGGTCGCTGAGCGGGTTGTGCGTGATTGCCGGTGCAATAAAGTCACACGGAACCAGTTTAGTACCCTGGTGAATTAGCTGGTAGAACGCATGCTGGCCGTTGGTGCCCGGTTCACCCCAGATAATTGGCCCAGTCTGGTAATTCACAGCATTGCCGTTACGGTCAACATACTTACCGTTGGATTCCATATTCCCTTGTTGGAAATAAGCCGCGAAACGGTGCATATACTGGTCGTATGGCAGAATTGCTTCGGTTTCAGCGCCGAAGAAATTGTTATACCAGATACCAATCAGTGCGAGGATAACCGGCAGGTTCTGCTCAAGCGGGGTGCTGGCGAAATGTTTATCCATTTCGTGTGCGCCACTTTGCAGCTGAATAAAGTTATCGAAGCCCACAGACAGGATGATAGACAGGCCAATTGCAGACCACAGAGAGTAACGGCCACCAACCCAGTCCCAGAACTCAAACATGTTGGCGGTATCAATACCAAACTCGCTAACCGCTTTGCTGTTAGTGGACAGCGCAGCAAAGTGTTTGGCTACGTGTTTTTCATCACCGGCAGTTTTCAGGAACCAGTCACGGGCGCTGTGCGCGTTGGTCATGGTTTCCTGGGTGGTGAAGGTTTTGGAAGCCACCAGGAACAGCGTGGTTTCCGGGCTAACGTTTTTCAGCACTTCCGCAATATGGGTGCCATCCACGTTAGACACAAAATGCATATTCAGGTGGTTTTTGTAAGGACGCAGTGCTTCTGTCACCATGAACGGGCCAAGGTCTGAGCCGCCGATACCAATGTTAACCACATCAGTAATCGGTTTGCCGGTATAGCCTTTCCATTCCCCGCTGATGATAGCTTCAGAGAAGTGTTTCATCTTCTCGAGCACCGCATTCACTTCCGGCATCACATCTTTGCCATCCACCAGGATTGGTGTGTTGCTACGATTGCGCAACGCAACATGAAGAACAGCACGGTCTTCAGTACGGTTAATTTTTTCACCGGAGAACATAGACTTAATAGCAGAAGACAAGTCTGTTTCTTTTGCGAGGGCCAGTAATTTATCAAGCGTTTCCTGCGTGATGCGGTTTTTGGAGTAATCCACCAGCATCAAATCGTTAAAGGTAGCGGAAAAACGAGAAAAACGATCGCTTTCTTTGGCAAAGAGTTCACTGATAGTGACTTCTTTCATATCGGCGAAGTGTTTCTCAAGCGCCTGCCAGGCAGCGGTTTGCGTTGGATTGATATTTTTCATAGCAACACTCTTTTGATTTGAGAATTGTGACTGAACCCGATTGTAGCGCTTGTATGCCGCATTTGTGACGATTTTCTGTGCCATACCATTATGTTACCGATAACATTTGATGTATTTCAGTTTCCTGCCGGTTTTAATCGGGCATACGGGGAGCATTTTGCACATTCTGGAGCAAAAAAACGGCAGGAAAGAATCAGAGAAATGCCAGTTTGTGGGGAATTAAACTGAAAACTGGCACTTAAATGTTACCTGTATCTCTCGGTCAGATGTTGGTTTCTCCACCCTCGCAACGCAAGATAATATGTTGGCTGAGCTGACCTGCGACTTTCAGCAATGCGTGGCGGGTGTGTTCAATATCTTCAACCGGATGGTGAACTGTGCGGGTATTCAGTGTCATGTATGGCACAGTGATAACGGCCAGCAAATCCCCGCGGGCACCAAATACCGGTGCGCTGATATTCGTGACCCCAGATATTTGTGGGCTTTCCCCCAGGTAATAGCCTTGTTCAAGAGTGGTCGCTATCTGGCTGCGGGCATAAGCCACCTGTTCATCTGTGGCGTCATCCAACTTAATCATACGCTGGCGTTCACTCTCTTCACTGTAACTCAACAGCACAATCCCAGAACCTGAAGCACAGATATCCAGATGGGCACCGGTCCGCAGGCTAAACCCCATTTTATATGGGCTCTCCTGGCGGGCAATGACAACCAGTTGGCCATTGCTGTATTGGCTCAGGTGGCAAGACTGGTTTACCTGCAGGCACAATTGTTCCATCAGGCTACCTGCCCGTTTGAGCAACATGGCAACCGGGGGGTGTTGGTTAGACAGGGTAAACATTTTGAGTGTCAGCACATAACCTGACACATCTTCTTTGTAATCAATGTAATGCTGTTCCTGCAACACCGAGAGCATACGGAAAATTTCGTTGACGCTGCGGTTCAGGCGTTCAGCAATTTGCTTTTTGGTTAATGGCTCATCTTGTGCAGCCAGCAGCTCAAGTATAGCCAGCCCTTTCTCGAGGGCCGGAGCACGGTACTCTGTCGTCATAATCGTGGGGTCACAGGCGGAAAAATCGTTAATAGGGAAAGACTTTAACCTGGTGGCGCTCCAGAACAAAGTGCCACCAGGCGCGCTTACTTAATCAACCCCATGAGCTGAGGCACCGTCATAGAAATTGCCGGAATATAGGTAACCAGCATTAAGACGCACACAATCACCATAAAGAATGGCAGCAAGGTTTTCACTACCGCATCGATGGTTATCCCGCTGACTTTACACCCGGTAAACAGAATGGGCCCGACGGGTGGCGTAATCGTCCCGAGCGACAGGTTAAACACCAACAAAATGCCAAACTGTACCGGATCCATACCAAGACCAGTGCAAATAGGCAGAAAGATAGGCGTAAAGATCAGTACCGCAGGGGTGGGATCCATGAAAGTCCCCACGAACAGCAATACGATATTAATGATCAGCAAGATAATAATGGGGTTACTGGTCAGTGAGAGGAGTGAATCCGCAATCATGCCGGGGATCTGGGTAAATGCCATTACCCAGGACATAATCGACGATGTTGCCAGCATAAAGATAACAATTGCCGACATTTTGGCGGTACTCAGAAAAATAGCCGGTAACGTTTTGATGTCTAAAGAGCGGTAACACAGGCTCAAAAACAGTGAATACACCACCGCAATTGCCGAGGCTTCGGTTGCCGTAAATACGCCCCCCAGAATCCCGCCAATCACCACGACTATCATGGATAAACTGGGAATGGCATCCACCGCCACTTTCAGGCATTCGCGCAATGTCATGGTGTGGCGCAAAACGTAACCCCGGCGTTTTGCCATAAAGCCCGCCACCAGCATCACACCGAGCCCCCACAAAATACCGGGGACATAGCCGCCCATAAACAGCGCGGAAATCGATACACTCCCGGCTACTGTTGCATAGACAATCAGCGTATTACTGGGTGGGATCAACATGCCCGTTGGTGCAGAGGCAATATTCACCGCCGTGCTAAACGCCGGGTCATACCCTTCTTTGCGCTGGATTGGCGACATAATACCGCCAACCGCCGCAGCCGATGCCACGCCTGAACCACTAATCGAGCCGAATAACATGTTGGAGACAACATTGGTTTGCGCCAATGAGCCAGGTAAAAAGCCACTGAAAATTTTGGAAAAGTTAATCAGCCGGATAGCTATCCCGCCGTTATTCATGATGTTGCCTGCCAGAATAAAGAAGGGAATAGCCAGCAGTGCAAACGAATCCAGGCCAACAAAAATACGCTGGGCGGAGGTAATCATCGCGCCTTTCAGTGGCAGAATGGCCAGCATTGCGCCAAACGATGAAATCCCCACACTAATGCTGATGGGCGCGCCAATAATCAGGAAAAATACCGTGCCGCAAAACATGATTAACGCTGCAATCAAAGCAATGTCCATCGCTTATTCCTCCCCGCCAGGTGCGTTATTCAGCGTTTTCAGGCGCCGAAACAACTGAATTTCGTTATACAGGAAATAGAAGATAATCAGCCCGCCACTTAATGGAATGGCGCTGTAGATGTACCCCATAGGAATTTGCAGGGCGGAATCCAGTTGCCACATTTGCCGCAATACCGTGTGGTAGCCGCCAATTATCATGATGGTGAAAGTAAAAACCGCGATAGCCAGCTCGGTGAACATATCGGTCAAAATTCTCACCTTCGGGGAAAACTTATCTTTAATAAAGCTGATAGCCATATGTTCACGCAGCCCAAATACATAGGCACTGCCAAACAAAATGAGCCAGATAAACAGGTAGCGCGATAATATTTCGCTTACTGCGCTGGGGCTGTTAAATAAATAACGGGTAATTACCTGCCAGGTGATCAGCACTGTCATCAGGCCGACAATGCCGATACAAACCCAGGCAACGAAGGTATCAAGGTATTTTTTGAACGTCTCGAGCACCGCCATGGCTTATGTTCCTTTGTCGATAACGGCAACCCGGTAAGCCCTGGCTTACCGGGCGAGGGAGTTTACTGAAGCGCGACGACTTTTTCGTAAAGTGCTTTTTGCTCTGGCGTTTTAACCAGTTCAGTTTGCAGCCCTTTGCAACTTTCCTGGAACGGCTGGATATCCACTTCATTAAATTTTGCGCCTTTTTCTTCTGCTACTTTTTTGGCCTGCTCAATTTGCTCAGCCCACAGGCGGAACTCTGTTAACGTGCTCTCTTTTGCCAGCTTGCGTAGCGTTTCCTGATCCTGCTTTGACATGCTTTCCAGGAAGTCTGTGCTGACCACAACCAAGTCTGGCACCATCAAGTGGCGCGTGGCAGAGAAATAAGGTGCAACTTCATACTGCTTGAGGTCGGCGTAGGTGATCTCATTGTTTTCCGCACCATCCAACACGCCCTGCTGAATAGCGGTATAGACTTCGCTCTGGCTCATAGGCACACCAGTGCCGCCCATACAAGTCAGCATTTTCAGCATGGTGTCAGACTGCATGACACGAATTTTCTTCCCTTTCATATCGGCCGGGGTATTCACCGGGCCCGCTTTGGTATACATGCTGCGCGCCCCGGCGGTATAGGCGGTTAACACCGTAAAGCCGAAGCGGGAGGTAGAAGCGAATAACGGGTCGAGCACACCAGAAGTAAAGACTTTCTCCTGGTGAGCCGGGCCGCTGTAGATATAAGGCAGGCCAATCACGGTAAAGGTTTTATCGTAATTTTCTGCCAAAGGGTTCGCGACCACCGCCATTTGCACCGCACCGTTTTGCACTAATTCCAGCGCAGCACGCTGATCACCCAATAATTCGTTAGGGAAGATATTCAGCTTGTAACGCCCCTCGGTTTGTTGCGCCAGCTTATCGCCCAGCTCTTTCAGGGCCAGGTACTGAGGGTGCTTATCCGACTGGTTAAAAGCGGCTTTTATTTCTTTTGCGGCATACGCCAGGGAAGAGACGCCCAGCAGGCCACTTAATACCGAACATAATGCCAGGCGTTTAAAGGTCGTTTTCGTCAACATAATCGGGTCTCCATCAGAGGTTTTAATCGGTAATTCACTGTTATTTTGTTATCTGCGTTCTCAGCGCAGGTCCGTCATTGCAACAAAATCCATGTCATCAAAGGTTTGGTTTTCACCTGCCATGCCCCAGACAAAGCTGTACTGGCGAGTACCGCAACCGGAATGAATTGACCAACTGGGTGACAGCACCAGTTGTTTGTTGCGTACCACCAGGTGGCGGGTTTGCTGGGGTTCGCCCATAAAGTGGAAAACGACCTGGTCGGGTGCCATGTTGAAGTACAGGTAAGCTTCCATGCGCCGTGCGTGGGTATGCGCTGGCATGGTGTTCCATACATTGCCTGGGCGCAGGTGCGTGATCCCCATGCAAAGTTGGCAAGTGGTGAGCACTTCCGGGTGCAGGTACTGGGTTAGCAGGCGCAGGTTGGCGTTTTGCTGGCTACCCAATTCCACCTGGCGCGCCTCTTCACGTTTGATAATGCGGGAAGGCCAGGTGTGATGTGCAGGCGCACTCAGGCAGTAAACTGCGGTTTCTGTTTGTGGGTCTTCGCTGAGTGAACGAAAGCTCACAGCCTGTGTGCCCATCCCTAAATAGAGCCCGTCCAGGTAATCCAGTTGGTAGCACTCGCCTTCGTTGCATGTCACCTCAACCGGCCCGCCCAAATTCACCAGGCCCATTTCCCTTCTGGCAAGGAAAAATGGGGTACCAAAGGCTTTGTTATCAATCACATCATCTAGCGCGAGTGGTGTTGCCTGTGGGCAAACACCGAGTGCCACTACCCGGTCGATATGGCTGTACACCACATGAATTTCGCCAGGGGTGAACAGGGATTCAGTGAGAAACGTGTCGCGCAGGCGCTCGCTGTCATAAGTGCGGGCATCATCAGGATGTGTATTCCAGGTTGTTTTCATCGGGGGTCTCCTTGGTTGGATTTCAGTGTAAAAACTATTCATAGGTGATCAATAAGATTCATATATGAATAATCAAACCTGTGAATCCAGGCCCTCTTTTTAATAACCAGAAAAAAAACATTCTGCTGTTGATAAAACAATCAGGAATAACGCCCGTACCGGAGAGAGAAAATCGCGGGTAAAAATACGGTGAGCAAACACCAGATTGGCGGGTTATTCGGCAGAATGAAAAATCCGCAACCAAAGAGCGTTGACAATGTTCGCCGAACGAATTATTTCTATTAGCGCTACTTATACGAAGCGATTCGTGTAAGCCAGAAGAGGCGCGCCGCCCAGGTATTATGTCTGAGTAACCAGTACGAAGATGGCATATGAGGGGGAGCGGCGCCGAGGTAACACGTATCTGGTCGTACGCGTTATCGGCTGCAGGGGCTGAATCCCCTGGGTTGTCACCAGAAACGTTCGGCAGTCGTACGTTTCGCAAGGTGGGGCGCTTCTGGGTGTATCGTAGTGCTTGTTTTAACCTGTCTACGTCTCCCGTTTATCGCTCTTCCCTTGTGCCAAGGCTGATGAAATACCCGCTACTGCTTGTTTAGACAATGCGAAGTGTAGGTATAAAGATATTGCCACCCCAAGTGGCCCTGACACGAGGTAATAATGACTCACGCACTTTCCCAGACAGTGGTTGCCAAATTCGGTGGTACCAGTGTCGCTGATTTCGATGCCATGAATCACAGCGCCGATGTCGTTCTGGCAAACCAACAGGTACGCCTGGTTGTTTTGTCTGCATCTGCTGGCGTCACCAACTTACTGGTTGCCTTGTCTGAAGGCCTTGAGGCGACTGAGCGTTTTGTCAAACTGGATGCTATTCGCAGAATTCAATACGATATTCTTGAACGTTTGGCTAACCCGCTGGTGATTCGTGAAGAGATAGATCGCCTGCTCGAAAATATTACCACCCTCGCCGAGGCTGCTTCTCTGGCGACATCCAATGCACTTACCGATGAACTGGTCAGCCATGGCGAGTTAATGTCTACGCTGTTATTTGTGGAAGTGCTGCGTGAACGTGGCGAAGAAGTGCAGTGGTTTGACGTGCGCAAAATCATGCGTACCAGTGACCGGTTTGGTAAAGCAGAACCCGATGTTGAAGTCCTGGCAGAACTGGCACAAACCCACTTACAGCCTCGCCTGGCTGAATCACTGGTTATTACGCAGGGCTTTATTGGCAGTGAACCCAAAGGCCGCACCACTACGCTTGGCCGTGGCGGCAGCGACTACACAGCCGCACTGCTGGGTGAAGCACTGCATTTAAGCCGGGTGGATATTTGGACCGATGTGCCCGGTATTTACACCACCGACCCGCGAGTTGTGCCCGCAGCGAAACGCATAGATGAGATTGCGTTTGAAGAAGCCGCTGAAATGGCAACTTTTGGTGCCAAAATACTGCACCCGGCAACGTTACTGCCTGCCGTGCGTAGTGAAATCCCGGTATTTGTTGGTTGCAGTAAAGACCCTTCAGCTGGTGGCACCATGGTCTGTAACACAACCCAAAACCCACCGTTATTCCGTGCGCTGGCATTGCGCCGCCGCCAGACATTACTCACCTTACACAGCCTGAGCATGCTGCACTCCCGTGGTTTCCTGGCTGAGGTGTTTACCATTCTGGCGCGCCATAATATTTCAGTCGATTTAATTACCACTTCTGAAGTTAGTGTGGCAATCACGCTGGATACCACCGGTTCCACCTCAACAGGTGATTCCCTGTTAACCACCGGGCTGCTGACCGAGTTGTCGTCCTTATGCCGGGTAGAAGTTGAAGAGAACCTGGCGTTGGTGGCCTTGATTGGTAATGAATTATCCAAAGCCTGCGGGGTTGGCAAAGAGGTATTTGGTGTTCTGGAACCTTTCAATATTCGTATGATTTGCTACGGTGCCTCCAGCCATAACCTGTGCTTTTTGGTGCCTGGCGATGAGGCCGAAGATGTGGTGCGCAAAATACACCGCAATCTTTTCGAGTAACCAACTGATTTATAAAGTTATTCTTGCAGGGCGCATTCGCGCCCTGTTTGTTGCTGGAAAAGCGGTAACAAAATATGAGAAGTCCCCAATAAAAACACTATAAACACAACAACCTGCAAGGAAATAACATGTTAACCGTCCTCACGCGGCTGTTCCCACTTTGGGCTGTGCTGCTCTCTGTTATGGCGTATTACACGCCCACCACTTTCACGCCCATTGGCCCCTGGGTCACCACCTTGCTGATGCTAATTATGCTCGGCATGGGTGTGCACCTGAAGGTGGATGATTTTAAACGTGTATTGTCACGCCCCGCCCCGGTAGCTGCCGGGATTTTCCTGCATTATCTGGTGATGCCACTGGCCGCCTGGGGCCTGGCAAAACTGTTTCATATGCCACCCGACCTTGCTGCAGGGATGATTCTGGTTGGCAGTGTTGCCAGCGGTACGGCTTCGAATGTCATGATCTTTCTGGCAAAAGGCGATGTGGCGTTGTCTGTCACTATTTCGTCTGTTTCCACCCTGGTGGGCGTATTCGCCACACCGTTGCTGACCAGGCTGTACGTTGCGGCCGATATTCAGGTGGATATTGCTGGCATGCTGCTGAGTATCCTGAAAATTGTCATCATCCCAATTGCGCTTGGCCTGGTGATTCACCACACACTGCCGCGGCTGGTCAAAGCGATTGAGCCCTGGCTGCCTGCGTTCTCTATGGTGTGTATTCTCGCCATTATTACTGCGGTGGTAGCAGGTAGCGCGGCAAATATTGCCTCGGTGGGCCTGGTAGTGATTGTCGCCGTTATTATGCATAACGCCATTGGCTTGTTAGGCGGTTACTGGGGCGGGCGGTTATTCGGGTTCGATGAATCCACCTGCCGGACGCTGGCACTGGAAGTCGGCATGCAGAACTCTGGCCTGGCCGCAGCACTGGGGAAAATTTACTTTACCCCGCTGGCTGCTTTACCTGGCGCACTGTTTTCCGTGTGGCATAACCTGTCCGGGTCTTTGCTGGCGGGCTACTGGTCCGGGAAGCCGGTAAAACAGAAAACAAAAGCTCAAAAATAACCCCGGAAACCGGGGCTGTTGTTGGGTTGCTCGCCAGGTGCAATATGGCCTGGCGGGCAATTAACTCTCTTCGCGTTCGTCATCGTCAGGTTGTTCCAGCACAGTGTAAGCCACCGCACAGAACAATGAGTTCAAACGCCGCATATCGCCCAGCAACCCAAGGTGCAGTGAACTGGTTTCAATGCTCTGCACATTTTGCTCATGCAGGCGGTTAACATGAGCGTGTGAATAACGGCGAATCATGATTCGCAAGCGGTGTTTGTGCCGCCGCAAGCGCCGGGCGCTGGACACATCGCCGGAGTAAAACACGGAAACACCCAGTTTGAGGTTCTCTTCAAGTTGGTTTATCAGGCTATCCAACTCTTCCATACCTTGTGGCGAAAATGCCCGCCGGGCAGACAACGATTTATCCGCCACTTCAATGCCCATGCGCTCAATAATTTCAGCGGACTGCTGCAAGTTCATCGATGTTTCAATGATATGCGCCCAACGCCGGGACTCTTCTTCTGCCAGTTCATCTCGCGGTATACGGGCCAAATACAGCTTAATGGCGTTATGCAACACATCGACTTCTTCGGCCTGGTTGCGCAGAATTTTCTCCAGCCGGGGTTCACCTTTTAGTTCTCTTTGCCATAAAGCCAGCATTTGCTCTACACGGTCGCCCATACGCAAGGTTTCCCTTGATGCATTCGCCAGCGCCAGTGCCGGGGTGCTCAGGGCTGAGCTATCGAGGTGTTTAGGCCGCACACTGTTATCCAGCTCTGGCGGGGCTTTAACCAGCGTACTGCACAACCGCGCCATAGAATCCACAAAAGGCAGCATCACCAGGCAACGAATCAGGTTGTAAAACACATGGAAATAGATAATCAGTTCGGAATCAGACACTGGCAGGTGCTGCATACCCCGGGCAAGGACATGCACGAAAGGCAAAACCAACAGGCTACCAATCAGTTTGAATAACAGGCTTCCCAGGGCAACCCGCCGTGCAGCGGGCGTGGCGGCGCTATTGTTAATCACCGCCAGAATGCCGGAACCCAGGTTTGAACCAATCACCAGGCAAAGCCCTACCGGGAAAGCGATAACGCCTGTTGCGGTTAATGTCGCAGTCAGCAGTACAGCCGCCAGGCTTGAGTAGCTGATAATTGCGAATACCGCGCCAATCAGCGCATCCAGCAGAATGTCGCCAGTCAGTGAGGCGAAAATGACTTTGACGCCATAGGCCTGAGTAATGGGCGTGGCCGCCTGAACGATCAACTCCAGCGCCAGAAGAATCAGCCCAAGGCCAATCCCTACACGCCCCAGTTGCCCGGCCCGTGTTTGTTTGCGGCCCAGGAAAAAGATAACGCCAATAAATATCAGTAATGGTGACAACCAGGAAAGATCAAATGTCAGAATTCGCGCCATCAGCGCTGTACCGACATCGGCCCCCAAAACAATCACCAGCGCGGGAGCCAGCGCCACCAGGTTTTGTGAAACGAACGATGTCACTAATAACGTGGTGGCATTGCTACTTTGCACCAGGGCCGTCACACCAATCCCCGCGCAAAACGCCATGGGTTTACGTGAAATACTGCCACTGAGTACGCTGCGTAAACGTGCGCCAAACACGCGCATCACGCCAGTTCGCACAATATGGGTTCCCCATACCAGCATGGCAATCGCTGAAAGCAAGTGAAGTAATGTCAGCAAAGGCACTCCTTTTTTATTTTCCGCCGGGGTTTCTAAACACCGGTCTTTTACTATTTCATATCGACCTGATTAATCAGTATATGTGCTGTCTTGTAAAGAAAAGACAAGGGGTAAAACGTGGGCTGCGTTGCCCGCGCTCATCTGCTTGCTAATGAAGCCCAGTGAGGCGTTCATTCTGTGCTGCGATTTTGCTCATAATACATTCACGTACAGTATCGCGCAGCCAGTGGCAACTTTTAGATGTGTCATTTGCTTAAAAAAACAGGCAGCGCCAGAACGGCGCTGCCTGTTAGTTTTATAACGTTGGTTTTACAACGCTAGTTTTATAACGTTAACGTTATAACAACAGTTATCAGAAATAGCGGGTCAGGTTTAACAGGAAGCCTTTGTCCTGTGCGCCGTCTTCACGCCAGTGGAACGCATTCGCACCGATATCCAGGTTACCCTGACGGTAGTTCGTGCCCGCCGTGGCCTGGCTGTTCACCCCGCCACCGCGTTTGCCGTCTTCCACCCGGAACTGCTGCCCCGAAGCACCTGCCAGGCTTGCCGTGCGCCCCTGGCGGCTGAATGCCAGGTTCGGCCCCGCTTCCAGGTGGGCATGGGCACCCCAGCCACTCTCTCCCGCCCAGTTCACCCGCAGGCCCGTTACCGCATCCACCGCCGTTTCGGTGTAACGGCTCATGCTCAGGTTGAAATCACCTGCGCCGCGCTCCTGCATGCCGCCTGTCATCTGGTGGCGTACGGCCACCCCGGCGAACGGTTTCACACTCAGGCTGTCGCCCAGGTTCAGGGTTTTCGCCCCTTCACTGCGCAGCGCCAGTTGCTGAATGTGCACGTCACTGCGCGCACTGTTGCGCACCCCTTCAAAGCGGATGTCGCGGCGGCTGTCCAGCTGGTGGCGGTCGTAACGCAGGCTGTTGTGCCAGCCCAGACCGTCGCCCAGGCTCAGGTGGTGGCCCAGCCCGAAGAACTGGCTGTAACCGCCGGTCAGCCCGTTATCCCCGGCGCGGCTCATGGCGTTGCCGCCACTGCCGGAAAGCCGTGCCATGCCGTAATGCGCTTCCAGCTCACCAAAACCGCTGTCAAAACGCTGGCCCACGGCCACCATGTCGTAGGTCACTTTGTTGGCCATTTCGGCCCGTTTGTCGCCTTTGGCCACCACGTTAAACGACAGACCGCTGTCGGTGGCCACCGGGGATTCGGCCGCCAGCCGGGTAAAGCGCTGGCCCAGAATACGCGCTTCTTTGTTCAGGCCCGTGGCCTGGACACCGGACACCTGTTTCAGCGCCCGGTCCAGCTCCGCAGAGGTGGACACATTCAGGCTGCTGTACAGGCTGTTGCTGGTGTAGCCGTTATCCAGCGCCGCTGCCACGCCCGCCACGCTCTGGTCACTGATGACCGCCACGTAGTCGTTTTTGGTCATGGTCACGTCCACGTTGCCGTCGGCGTTGTTATACCCCTGCGCGTTCCACACCACGGTCTGTGAACCGATGTTCTCTGCCCCGCTGATGCTGTTGCCGGTGAAGACATCGCTGAAGGTGACTTCCTTCGCTGCCGTGCCCGCCGTAAACCCGGCGCTGATGGTCACCGTGCTGTCGATATGCAGGTTGTTGCCCCCCAGTTTCCCCGCCGTGCCGTCAGCATTGGTGCCGATAACATAGTTGTTGACCAGGCTGGCGTTGCTGTTCCATTCCGGGACAGAAGGTGGGTTGGGAACGGAAAGGTCATTTTCATTCCCCCGGCCGTCATCCTCACTGTCTTTGATAATGCCGCCACCGGTTCCGTGGAGCACCACGCTGCCGTTATTGATGAGGATTGAGTCACTGCTGGTCTTTTCAAATGCCCAGGAGTTGTCTGCCCAGACATTAATCACCCCGTTTGCGGTGTTGTTGACAATGTTGGCGGCACCCGGAGCCTGAATACCCACCAGGCCTTCACCGTTGGTGCCGTCTTCCCGGCCCTCCTGAGTCCCCACGTTTATCACCCCGTCGTTCACCACGCGGGTGGTGTACCCACCGGTGCCGGTACGGATGGCCACCGCACCGTCGCCCTTCACGGTCACTTCACCGGCATTGTGGAAGTTGTAGGGGCGGCCCAGGTTAACCAGCGCGGCCAGCGGGCTTTCACCGTAAATCCGCCCGCCTTCCAGGTTATAAATCCAGCCGGCATTACTGTTGGCGTTTCCACCGGAAGTGGTAATGGCGCTGTAGCCGCCGGTGGCAATCATTTCACCGCTGTTATACAGGTACACATCCGCCGCGGAGCGGGTGCTGTTCCACAGGGCGTTGACTCCCCCACTGACTGCCGGGCCGCTGTTGGTTATCAGCCCTTCGTTCCAGGTGGTCAGGTTTTTTATCACCGCACTGCCCGGCTCTGTGCCAGTGACCGTACCGCGGTTCACAAACTGACTCATGCTGCCCATGCCTGTCAGACGGGCGTTGATTGTGGCACCCTCATGGTTGACCAGTACACTGCCGATGTGTACTTCCTGCGCACTGTCAAAAGTGGCATCGCCATGATTTGCGGTATCCTGGTAGAGTAACCAGGGGCGGGTCTCACCGCTCCAGTTACCGGTTTCCCCCTCTGCGGTCAGCACCGGGGTGGTGAGAATCACATAATCAGATTCACTGGTAGAGGCGCCCCAGTTCGGGTCGCCGTTATTTATCGGGCTGCCGTAAAAGTTCACCGTGCCAAAGTTAAACACCTGACCGTTGCCAGAGGTGTAAAATGCCTGGCCGATATCGGTGTTAATGTTAATCACCCCGGTGGTGTCGTTAATGGCAACACCACTGCCGATGGCCGCCATGGCATACAGGCCATCTGTGCTATCGTTATCCACCGTCAGGGTGATGGTCCCCTGGTTCAGGGCCGTACCGTTATTCGCCACCATCCCCATCCCGGCGTTATGCACCCGGATTTCACCACCGGCCGCATTCACTGCCCTGGCACCATCCCCGTTCGCCAGCATCCCCGTGCCGCGGCCGTAGCTCTGCGCGGTCAGGTGCAGGCCGGTTTCGGTTAACAGGTTGCCGTCTTCGTCCAGGTCGTTCGACATACTGTTCAGGGTTATCAGGCCTTTATTGACAGCCTGGCTGTTATGCCCCACCGCCACACCGTGGGCCCCCTGGCCGCTGACCTGCACGGTACCGTCATTGATAAATGAGGAATTATTCAACACCGCCACGCCATACAGGCCTGTCCGGCCACCAATATATCCCCCATCCTCAGAAGAAATATTGGTACTTCGTGAATCCAACACCGAGACAATATCCAGCAGACTGTCGGCCATGTTATGCATCAATGATGATTGGAGGTGTACAAACGAACTGATATAATACTCTTCGTTGTCC
>NZ_JAIVKM010000013.1 GCF_020523985.1 Mangrovibacter yixingensis
GGTGTTAGTGGCCTCGAAATCGTTGAGGCGTGCCTGGCGGGCCGGGGCTGCCTGCAGGGATGCAGGCAGAGCGACGGGAGGCAGGAGGCCGACTCGGAGCGGTACCCGAAAAGCCTGCCAGGGTAAGCCGAATGTCCGCGTAGCGGCGATTTTGCCAGCCACCCACGGGGGTGCAGGGGGGACGGCCCCCCTGCGTGCGCCGGGCGCAGCTGGTGAGTGAAACCTGTGTGGCTGACACGGCGCGCAACAGGCGCTGTACTGGCAGGCCACTTGGTACGTGAGTTTAATGATATTTAATCCCGCGCTATAAAAAGAAGAAGGCCTGCAAATGCGGGCCTTCTTCTTTTACGCTGGACCAATCCCCGGAGCAGGCGCATACCATTGCCTGTTCACCACACTCCCTGTGCCAAACTCCGGTTCCTGTACAGCTCTTGTTTTACTGAACCGTATTATTTCACTGATGCGAAACGGGCAGCGGCTTCGTCCCAGTTCACCACGTTCCAGAATGCTTTAATGTAGTCCGGGCGGCGGTTCTGGAATTTCAGGTAGTAAGCGTGTTCCCACACATCCAGGCCAACAATCGGGAAGCCGGAAGCGCCAGAAATAGCTTCACCCATCAGCGGGCTGTCCTGGTTAGCGGTAGAAACCACGGCCAGTTTGCCATCTTTTACCACCAGCCACGCCCAGCCAGAGCCAAAGCGGGTTGCAGCAGCTTTTTCAAATGTTTCCTGGAAGCTTTCAACGCTACCAAAATCACGTTCGATGGCCGCTTTCAGGTCGCCCTGCAAAGTGGTGCCGGTTTTCAGGCCTTTCCAGAACAGGCTGTGGTTAGCATGGCCACCCGCGTTGTTACGCAGTACGGTTTGTTTGTCTGCCGGTAATTCAGCCAGTTTGGTGATCAGCTCTTCAGCAGACAGAGAAGCGAACTCTGGCAGGCTTTCCAGCGCAGCATTCGCGTTATTCACGTAGGTCTGATGGTGCTTAGTGTGATGGATTTCCATCGTCATTTTGTCGAAGTGCGGTTCCAGCGCGTCATAAGCATAAGGCAGGGATGGCAGTGTATAACTCATCGTTCTCATCTCCATTATTGTCGGGCGGCTGTTAGCGCCGCGTAATCAGTTTGGTCATTATAGTTATTTAAATGATATTGAAAATGATTATCAATGCCGTATAGAGTGTGTGGTTTTTCATCACTCTGATGAAAAAAACGCCATATATAGTGAAAAGTAAAAGTGTGACAACCCCCGCCAGTACCCTGTTTTTCTCGCCAGTTTTTACCTGTTACTGGCAAAACTACAAAGGTTATTCCCCCCTGTTTCAACGTACATTTCAGCTCAATGGCGAAAATAAAATAATGGACTGATTTATATGAAACGAAATATCAGAAACATCTTACCCTGCCTGTTCGCCCTGTTTTTCTCTCTCTCCAGCCACGCAGAAACGGTGTTACGCATTGCTTATGCAGAAAACAGCCAGCCAGTGAAAGACGCGCTGCATTACCTGGGCGAACAGATAGAACAACGCACCCAGGGCGATATTAAAGTGCTCTGGTTTCCGGACGGGCAACTGGGGGGCGAGCGTGAACTGGTGGAGCTGGCACAAGTGGGGGTTGTGGATATTACCAAGGTCTCTTCGGGTTTACTGGAAAGCTTTTCGCCTTACTACGGCGTGTTTTCTCTGCCGTATCTGTTTAATAGCAAAACGCATTTCTATGCGGTAATGGACAACCCGGACATTATGCGGCCGGTGTATGAATCCACCGCGCCACAAGGGTTCACCGGTATTGGCTGGTTCGATTCCGGCGCTCGTAATTTTTATATGAGCAAAGGCCCCATTCATAGCATTAACGACCTGAAAGGGAAAAAAATCCGGGTTATGCAGAGTGAAACCGCCATCACCACGTTGCGGTTACTGGGTGCATCACCGATTGCCATGAGCCAGGCCGAAGTTTACACCTCGCTCCAGCAAGGCATTCTGGATGGTGCCGAAAATAACGAATTCGCGCTGACCATCGCTCGCCACGGTGAAGTGGCACGTTATTACACCTACGACATGCACACCCGTATTCCCGACATCCTGCTAATGAGTAACCTCACCAAAGAAAAACTGACCCCGGAACAACTGGCGATTGTGCAACAGGCCGTGAAAGACGCAATCGAGTTCGAAAAAGCCGCGTGGGATAAAGCCATTGAAGACACCAAACAGCTCGCCGTCAGCCAGTTTGGTGTGGTGTTTAACGATATTGACCTTGCGCCATTCCAGCAAGCCGTCCAGCCCATTTACCAAAGTCTGGAGAGTAAACCGGCGTTGAATGAGCTGTATCAACAAATTCGCGCAATGGAATAACACAAGAGGAAGGGGTTATGAATAATATCCGACGCATGCTGGACCGGGGTCTGGAGATTGTGGGCGGCACACTGCTCGCCATGATGGTGGTGGTAGTTTGTTGGCAGGTCATCAGCCGCTATGTGATGGGCGCACCCAGCATCTGGACTGAAGAGCTGTTGCGCTTTTCTTTGGTATGGCTCTCTATGCTGGGTATGGCCTACGTGTGCGGGAAACAAGAACATATCAGCCTGACTCTGCTACTCAATAAAGCACCTGAACATTTGCGCGCCTGGTGGATGCTGGTGCTGCAACTCACATTTGCGCTTTTCTCACTGTATATCCTGATTATTGGCGGGTTAAAAATCTCGGGGATCTCCATGCTCCAGGTATCACCTGTACTGCAAATTCCCATGGGCCAGGTCTACTACGCCCTGCCGGTTTCTGGCCTGCTTATCATTGTTTACAGCATCCTGAATATTACCGCGACTGTGAAAAGTTTACGTAGTGCGCCACAAACAACCACCCCGTCTCTGGAGGAAAACCATGATTGATCCCGTTCTGGCCTCCGGGCTGTTAATCGCTGTGTTTGTGGCACTACTGGCGTTAGGTGCGCCCATTGGTATCTGCATTGTGGTAGCCTCCTGCAGCACCATGCTGCTGGTACTGCCATTTGATATCGCCATGTTTGCCACGGCACAGAAAATGTTTTCCAGCCTGGACAGCTTCTCTTTGCTGGCTGTCCCTTTCTTTATTCTCTCCGGGGTCATTATGAACAGCGGGGGGATTGCCACCCGGCTGGTGAATTTCGCCAAGCTGTTTACTGGCAGGCTGCCGGGCTCCCTCTCTTATACCAACATCGTTGGCAATATGATGTTTGGCGCAATTTCCGGCTCAGCCATAGCTGCTTCTACTTCTATTGGCGGCGTGATGGTGCCTATGAGCGCCAAAGAAGGCTATAACCGGGGTTTTGCTTCAGCCGTTAACATTGCTTCTGCACCCACGGGAATGCTCATCCCGCCGACAACCGCATTCATTCTCTATGCGCTGGCAAGTGGTGGAACATCTATTGCTGCCTTGTTTGCAGGTGGCATGGTGGCGGGCTGCTTGTGGGGCATGGGCTGTATGCTGGTAACACTGGTGGTGGCAAAACGGAATAACTACCGTGTCTTTTTCGCCCTGCAAAAAGGTGTTGCCTGGAAAGTCACACTGGAAGCTGTACCCAGCCTGTTGCTGATTGTGATTATTGTGGGCGGCATTGTGATGGGGATTTTTACCGCTATTGAGGCCTCAGCCATTGCGGTGGTATATACCCTGTTTCTGACTCTGGTGTTGTACAAAACGTTATCAGTGAAAGATTTACCCGGCGTCTTTGTGCAAACCGTGGTGATGACCGGCATTATTATGTTCCTGCTTGCCACCTCTTCTGCCATGTCGTTTTCCATGTCGATAACCAGCATTCCGGCGGCGCTCAGCGAATTATTACTGGGCATATCCGAGAACAAGATCGTGATTTTGCTGGTGATTACTGCATTTTTGCTGGTAATTGGCGCCTTTATGGATATTGGTCCGGCCATTCTGATTTTCACGCCGATCCTGTTGCCGATTATGGTGAAACTGGGCGTCGATCCGGTGCATTTTGGGATCATTATGATCTACAACCTGGCGATCGGGACGATCACGCCCCCCGTTGGCAGTGGGTTGTATGTCGGTGCCAGTGTTGGCCGGGTAAAAGTGGAAGACGTCATCCGCCCGTTAATGCCCTTCTACGCCGCGATTATCAGCGTGCTGCTGCTAATAACCTTTGTACCTGAAGTCACACTATTCCTGCCCCGCTTACTGGGCGTGATGTAATGGATTCTGCCCGCCAGCTCATATTACTGGCGGGCTCTTTGGCAACGGGAAGCGTGTTTTTCCTGGGAAAAGCATCGAATTTACCGCAAATTATTCACCAAAATACTGAATTGTGATCTTCATCGCGCCCACCCACTGTTTTTTGCCAGCTTTCATCACCCCGCGTCATTTGCCTGAAGGTTCATAATGACGCCACCCCATACACTCGCCAGTATCAGGTGCATTTACGCGCCCGGCATTCAATAACAACGAGGGTTTGAGGATGAATGACGCCATTACCATGGGGATTTTATGGCATCTGGTTGGCGCAGCCAGCGCTGCCTGCTTTTACGCCCCTTTTAAGAAAGTAAAAAACTGGTCATGGGAAACCATGTGGTCGGTCGGCGGGATAGTTTCATGGATTGTGCTGCCCTGGCTGGTCAGCGCTATTTTGTTGCCTCACTTCTGGGCTTATTACAGTTCATTCAGCCTGTCGACACTGCTGCCAGTATTCCTGTTCGGCGCAATGTGGGGGGTAGGTAACATCAACTATGGCCTGACGATGCGTTACCTGGGCATGTCGATGGGGATTGGGATAGCCATCGGTATTACCCTGATTGTGGGTACGCTAATGACCCCGATTATCAATGGCAAATTTGATGTGCTGATTGGAACCGAAGGTGGCCGAATGACTCTGGCAGGCGTTCTGGTAGCGCTAATTGGGGTTGCCATTGTTACCCGTGCAGGCCAGTTAAAAGAACGCAAAATGGGTATCAAGGCCGAGGACTTTAACCTGAAAAAAGGCCTGATCCTCGCCATCATGTGCGGGATATTCTCTGCCGGGATGTCTTTCGCCATGGATGCCGCCAAACCAATGCATGAAGCCGCAGCGGCATTAGGTGTTGACCCGTTATATGTTGCCCTGCCGAGCTATGTCATCATCATGGGCGGTGGTGCAGTCGTGAACCTTGGCTTCTGTTTTGTTCGCCTGGCAAAAGTGAAAGACCTTTCTGTGAAAGCCGATTTCTCACTGGCAAAACCACTGATTATCACCAACGTATTACTTTCCATGTTGGGTGGATTAATGTGGTACCTGCAGTTCTTCTTCTATGCCTGGGGACACGCCAAAATCCCGGCACAGTACGACTACATGAGCTGGATGCTGCATATGAGCTTCTATGTGTTGTGTGGTGGTCTGGTTGGGCTGGTGCTCAAAGAGTGGAACAATGCGGGCCGCCGCCCGGTGGGTGTGTTGAGTGTTGGTTGTGTGGTGATTATCATCGCCGCCAATATTGTTGGCCTGGGTATGGCGCAATAAAGCGAATATCCGGCCCTACCGCAAACTTAACGCTGGCGCCACAACCGTGGCGTCATGCCTGTTTCACGTGTGAAAACCACCGAAAAGTAGTTACTGTCTTCAAAGCCACAGCGCGTGGCAATATCACTGATTAACAACTCGGTATTGCGTAATAAATATTGTGCGTGGCACAGGCGCTGCTGGCGCAAATACTGACTAATACTCATGCCGGTGCGCTGGCGAAATAACTGGCGCAGCGCCCGCTCAGATAACTGGTGGCGGCCACAAAACTCAGCTAAATCAAACGGTGAATCCAGGCTCTGGCCCAGTGCTGCCATCAGAAAATCCAGGTTTTCCCCCGAGTTTGGGGTCTGGGCTGGCTGGTAACGGTGGCGTTTCAGCGTTACCAATAATTGCAAAAACAAACTCTCTATGGCATAGCCGGAAAGATTGTCTTCCTGGCGTAAAGTTTCAGTTTCCAGGTGGTCAATCAGTGGCTTTGCCAGCGCCATACCCTGGCTGTCCAGCCGCCAGCGTGGGTCTGTAAAAGTGGTGCGTTCACCTGGAAGTAATTCTCCCCAGTTTACATTCAGCGTAAGCCGCTCCGGGCAATAAATCACATTGTGTAACACCAGGTCGTTCACTACTTCATAGCTGTGCCGGTCTTGCGCCCGCACATAAAACAGGTCGCCACAGGTAATGCGATAAGGCCTGTCGTTAAGCACATGCAGGCCATTGCCGCGCCACACCAGAACCAGTTCGCAAAATTCATGAGTATGTTCGGCAAAGATATTTTGCGGATAGCGGTCCGCCACCACCACAGGCTGGGTAGCGGAAGTGAAAAAATCATTTTTTTTCAGGATTAGCTGGCAGGACACAGGACCGCTCCGGTTATCACGTAACGGGCATTATTGATTCTTCCCACTAAAAAATCGGTGATAACCTTCGCGTTACTGAAGTTGCGTGTCACGCCCCAGGCGAATATCCCGTGGCGACCAGGTGAACTCACGTTTAAACAACGTCGAAAAATGGTTACTGTCACCAAACCCGCACTGGTAAGCGATGTTTGTGATGCTTTCTTCGGAATGGCGCAACAAGTGACGGGCTTTAATCAGCCGCAAGCGGTTGAGGTAGCGCTGGGGAGTTAACCCGGTGCGCTGTTTAAGCTGGCGGTGCAGCGTGCGTAATGAAAGCGCATGTTGCTCTGCAAGCTCATCCCAACAAACATCTTCTGCAAAATGCATTTCCAACCAGCTCAGTAACTGGTCCACTCTGCCTTCCGGGCTGGGGTGGTTCTGGGCAAGGCTACCCTGGCGTAACAACACCAACAGTTGCATAAAGGCCATTTCTCTACAGGCCACTGCATTGATTTCGGTATTATCGCCAGCAAGTTCCAGTTGGTTCAGTAAAGGCTTAATTTGCTGCAGTACATTCTGGCTAACACGCCAGTGCGAAGGGTAAAAACCATCTAACTCTTGCGGTAAGAGCTTTTCCAGGCCGGAAATAAAGCTGAATCCGCCGGGAGAGCGGTACAACACATTGGTCAGAAACAAGTTTTCAGTATGTTCATATAAATGCCGATCATGCTCACGCACAAAACACACCGAACCGCCACTCAGGGTATAGGGCTGCCCATTAAAAATGTGGGTGCCAGTTCCGTGCTCAACAATCACGATTTCACAAAAATCATGGTGATGTTCTGGAAATGCCACCTGTGGCAAACGAGGCTCTATTGCCACACAAGCGCCCTTCGATGGGAAAAAATCAACGCTATGTAATACCGTCATCATTACCTCCCACACTCAGTTAAGGTGAACTGATAGTAGATAAGCGCCGGTATTGTCACCTTAAGTTTTTGACGTAAAAAACGCAGTTCTGCGCCGTTTTTTCAAGAAACAGCCGGTATTCTTCGAAACTGTGGAAAACATCACACCACATACTTTTCACGGATAAACAGCAAACTGTGAAGTGCCTCACGTTCAACTTTATCTGCTTGCCAGCACTAATTTTCCGTTGTCATTGGTAAAAAGGTGACAAGGGTAGCCACTCCTTAGACTGACGGGTATCAACTTCAGAAAGGATACCCATCATGACGATTCGCCATTGCGTCGCGGTTGACCTGGGCGCCTCAAGTGGCCGGGTAATGCTGGCAACTTACGACAACATTCAGCGCCAGGTGGCGTTAACAGAAATTCACCGCTTCACTAATTGCCTGAAAGCGGTTGATGGTTTTGACACCTGGGATGTAGACAAACTGGAGCAGGAAATCCGCACAGGACTGCAGCAAGTTTGCGACCGCGGTATTACTGTAGACAGCATTGGCATTGACACCTGGGGCGTGGATTTTGTCCTGATTGATGCCAATGGCCAGCGGGTTGGCCTGCCGGTTTCCTACCGTGACAGCCGCACAGATGGCGTGATGTCTGGTGCATTTCGCACACTGGGTAAAGAAGCTATTTACCGCAAAACCGGCATCCAGTTCCTGCCATTCAATACCCTGTACCAACTAAGAGCACTGGCTGAACAACAACCAGAACTGCAGGGCCAGGTCGCCCATGCCTTACTGATCCCCGATTACCTGGCGTTTCGCCTTACCGGCAACCTCAACTGGGAATACACCAACGCCACAACCACCCAACTGGTGAATATCAACACCGACAACTGGGACCAGGAACTGCTGGACTGGGCAGGTGTGCCAGCCCACTGGTTTGGCGCACCCACACACCCCGGCAACCTGATTGGCCACTGGGTATGCCGTGAAGGGAAACGTATTCCACTGGTTTCTGTCGCCACCCACGATACTGCCAGCGCAGTGCTTTCAGTGCCGCTGCAAAGCAAAAACGCTGCATGGATTTCTTCTGGCACCTGGTCTCTGATGGGCTTTGAGAGCCGCCGCCCCTGGACCAGCCCGGCAGCACTGGCCGCTAACATCACCAATGAAGGCGGTGCCGAAGGGCGCTACCGGGTGCTGAAAAACATTATGGGCCTGTGGTTACTACAACGAGTCTGCCGTGAGTACCAGGTCACTGATTTGCCAGATTTGATTGAGCGGGCAAAAGCGCTCCCTGCCTGCCGTTCGCTGATTAACCCTAACGATGACCGGTTTATCAACCCAGAAAATATGGCACGGGAAATTCAGGCTGCCTGCCGGGAAACCCATCAGGCGATTCCGGAAGATGATGCCCAGCTGGCGCGCTGCATTTTCGACAGCCTGGCGCTGCTCTACGCCGACACATTGCGTGAACTGGCTCAGCTGCGCAACCGCCCGTTCGATACTCTGCACATTGTTGGCGGTGGCAGCCAAAACCATTTCCTTAACCAGCTTTGTGCTGACGCCTGCGGCATACCTGTTATCGCGGGCCCAACAGAAGCCTCAACTCTGGGCAATATCGGCTGCCAGCTCATGGCGCTGGATGACATCCACGATGTCGATGACTTCCGCTATGTGGTGTTCAGCAGCCAACCACTTATCCATTTTCAACCCGATTCAGACAGTGAAATTGCCCGCTATGTCGCGCAGTTTCCACAACAACTTCAACCGAATAAGGAGCTTTGCGCATGAGCACTCAACTTGATCAAGCCTGGGAACTGGCAAAACAACGCTTTGCTGCCGCTGGTGTGGATGCTGAAAAAGCCCTGCAACAACTGGACCGCCTGCCTGTATCTATGCACTGCTGGCAGGGCGATGATGTCGTGGGCTTCGAAAACCCTGAAGGCGCGCTAACTGGCGGCATTCAGGCCACCGGTAATTACCCAGGGAAAGCACGCACCGCCGAAGAATTACGGGCGGATTTAGAGCAAGCGATGAGCCTGATCCCCGGGCCAAAACGCCTGAACCTGCACGCTATTTATCTGGAATCGGCAACACCTGTTGAACGCAATGAAATAAAACCAGAACATTTCACCAACTGGGTGAACTGGGCGAAAGCGCAAAAACTGGGTCTGGATTTTAACCCCACTTGCTTCTCGCACCCGCTGAGTGCAGATGGCTTCACGCTGTCACACCCGGACGAAAAAATTCGCCAGTTCTGGATTGATCACTGCAAAGCCAGCCGCCGTATTTCCGCCTATTTTGGCGAACAGTTGGGCACGCCATCAGTCATGAATATCTGGATCCCGGATGGCATGAAAGACATCACGGTAGACCGCCTTGCCCCGCGCCAGCGTTTACTGGCCGCACTGGATGAAATCATCAGTGAAAAACTCAACCCGGCTCACCATATCGATGCCGTAGAAAGCAAACTGTTCGGTATTGGCGCAGAAAGCTACACCGTGGGCTCCAGCGAGTTCTATATGGGTTACGCCAGCAGTCGTCAAACTGCGTTGTGTTTAGATGCTGGTCACTTCCACCCAACCGAAGTTATCTCCGACAAAATCTCCGCCGCCATGTTGTATGTGCCGCGCCTGTTGCTGCACGTCAGCCGCCCGGTACGCTGGGACAGCGACCATGTGGTCCTGCTCGATGATGAAACCCAGGCCATCGCCAGTGAAATTGTGCGCAACGACTTGTTCGACCGCGTACACATCGGCCTCGATTTCTTTGATGCCTCTATTAACCGTATCGCCGCCTGGGTCATTGGCACCCGCAATATGAAAAAAGCCCTGCTGCGCGCCTTACTGGAACCTACAGCCAAACTGCGCCAGTTAGAACTGGAAGGCGACTATACGGCACGCCTGGCGCTGCTCGAAGAGCAAAAATCGCTGCCATGGCAGGCAGTCTGGGAACGTTATTGCCAACAACACGATACCCCGGCTGATGCCTCCTGGCTCACCACCGTTCGCCATTATGAAAACGACGTTTTACGTCAACGCTAAGGAGTTCACATGCAATCAATTCTTTCTTCCTGGTTTGTTACCGGAATGGTTAAAGCCACCAGTGATATGTGGCTCAAAGGCTGGGATGAGCGTAATGGCGGCAATATCAGCCTGCGTGTGGACGCTACAGATGTGGAACCTTACCGCAGTGATTTCTATGCAGAACCACGCTGCGAAGAACTGACTCAGCCCGCAAAAGAACTGGCAGGATGCTGGTTCCTGGTCACTGGCTCCGGCAAATTCTTCCGTAATGTACAGGTTGACCCGGCGGCAAACCTGGTGCTGCTGCGCATTACCGATGACGGCATGGCTTACCATATTCACTGGGGCCTGAGTGAAGGCGGGCTGCCCACCTCTGAATTGGCCGCACATCTGCAATCCCATGCTGTACGTAAACAGCTTTCAGGCGGCCGGGACCGGGTAATCATGCATTGCCACGCCACTAATCTGATTGCCCTGACCTATGTTCTGCCGCTCGATTCCGCCAGCTTCACTCGTAAATTGTGGGAAGGCAGCACGGAATGTCTGGTGGTGTTCCCGGATGGTGTTGGCATTGTGCCGTGGATGGTACCTGGCACCGATGGCATTGGCAGCGCCACCGCAGAACAAATGAAATCTCACAGCCTGGTGTTGTGGCCGCACCACGGTGTTTTCGGTACCGGACCTAATTTAGACGAAGCGTTCGGTTTGATAGATACCGCAGAGAAATCTTCGCAAATTCTGGTGAAAGTATTGTCGATGGGCGGAATGCAACAAACCATCACCACAGAACAACTGATAGCCCTTGGCAAACGCTTTGGCGTCACGCCAATGGCCGAAGCCCTTAATGCATAAGGAGCACAATCATGAGTTTTATGCTGGCATTACCCAAAATCAGTCTGCATGGCGCAGGCGCGATTGGGGACATGGTAAATATGGTGTCAGGCAAACAGTGGGGGAAAGCGCTGATTGTCACTGATGGGCAACTGGTGAAACTGGGCCTGCTGGATTCCCTGTTCGCTGCCATGAAGCACCACAATATGGAATACCATTTGTTCGATGCTGTTTTTCCTAACCCAACAGAAGCATTAGTACAACAAGGCTTCAAAGCGTTCCGGGACGCAAAATGTAATTTTATTATCGCATTTGGCGGCGGCAGCCCAATTGATACCGCCAAAGCCATTAAAATTTTGACTGCCAACCCGGCGCCTTCGACCAATTATTCTGGCGTAGGCAAAGTAAAAAATCCGGGCGTTCACCTGGTGGCGATAAACACCACCGCAGGCACCGCTGCTGAAATGACCAGCAACGCGGTGATTATCAACAGTGAACGCAAAGTTAAAGAAGTGATTATCGACCCGAATATCATTCCAGATATCGCCGTGGATGATGCCAGTGTCATGCTCAACATTCCGGCATCGGTTACCGCCGCAACAGGCATGGATGCACTGACCCACGCCATTGAAGCCTATGTATCAATTGGCGCACATCCACTAACAGACGCCAATGCGCTGGAAGCGATTCGCCTCATCAGCACCTGGTTACCCAAAGCGGTTGATAACGGCAAAGACCTGGAAGCCCGGGAAATGATGGCCTACGGCCAGTACCTGGCGGGCATGGCATTCAACAGCGCCGGGCTCGGGCTGGTACATGCACTGGCTCACCAGCCTGGGGCAACCCACGACCTGCCACATGGCGTGTGCAATGCGATTCTGTTGCCTGTTATTGAAAACTTTAACCGCCCGGCTGCCGCAGCCCGTTTTGTGCGTGTTGCTGAAGCCATGGGTGTGAATACCCAGGGGATGAGCGAAGAGTTAGCCAGTGAGAAGGCGATAGAAGCGATTCGCGAATTGTCTGCCCGCGTTGGCATTCCCACCGGGTTCAGCAAACTGGGCGTTACCCAGGAAGATATTGAAGGCTGGCTGGATAAAGCTCTGGCAGACCCTTGTGCGCCGTGCAACCCACGCACCGCGACACGAGAAGAAGTGCGGGCGCTTTATCTGGAGGCATTATGATTCGTAAAGCATTTGTCATGCAGGTGAACCCAGATGCACATGAAGAGTATCAACACCGTCATTCGCCGATTTGGCCTGAGCTGGAAACGGTTCTTAAACAGCACGGTGCTCATCACTATGCTATTTATCTCGATGCTGAGCGCCATCTCCTGTTTGCCACGGTAGAGATTGAATCAGAAGAGCGTTGGGACGCCGTTGCACAAACTGAGGTTTGCCAGCGGTGGTGGAAGCATATGCGGGATGTCATGCCAACACATTCCGATAACAGCCCGTTAAGCGATACGCTCAAACCGGTGTTTTATTTGCCCTGAGTGTTGTTCCAGTGATAGCCAACAGGCCGCACACTATTGCGGCCTGTTGGCTTTGTGCTATTACATGGCCTGTTCAGTCAGCAGGCTCACACCTGTTGCGCCTGCAACACGCGCCAGGTAAGCCTGAACCTGGTCGCCAAAGTGGATATTTTTCACAATAGTCAGGCTGCGCAATACAGGGAACAGAATAAAGTCTGTAATATCAATAGAGTGGCGCTCAGCAACCAACGGTTCCAGGGCTACCAGTTGAGACTCTACATCTGCCAGTAACGCGGGCGTATCAGCAATCAGTTGCTCCAGGTCGCCAAATGCTTTCTCTTCACGCAAACGGTAAGCCTCACGAGCGGCCGGGGTTGCCAGCTCGGCAAAATCACCCTTAGTGAAACGCGGCACAGCAAGGTTAAACGCGCTTTTTGATACCTGCTTGCACCAGGCTTCTATCGCCGCATCTACCGTTCCCGTTGCCACCTGAGGTGCCTGCTTGCTGTCAAGATAGTGCACAATATCCATACTTTCTGGCATATAACTGCCATCTTCTTTTTGCAAAATAGGCACCACTTTGCGCCCCACCATGCGGGTTGGGGTTTCAGTATCGCCTTCCATAATGATATCGATATCGACGGGCAAACTTTTCAGCCCGACAATCATCTGCGCACGCAAACAAAACGGACAATGTTGGTAAATAAAAAGCTTCATAACTCGCCTCATGAGAACAGCAATGGGTGTGTGGTCTGTCTGGCCAATGAGAATAATGCCAAACAAGAATCAATTAGCAATCTAACCATTGTGAGACAGGAAGCAGGGATATGTAAAGGGCCCGCCAGACACGCCTCAACGATTTCGAGGCCACTAAACCCACCGCCTGTAAGCCTTAAGCAAAACACAAAGAAAATATACCGAATGCCTTACTCACAGCCACACCAGACAACACAAGCAATCCCGCACTCGCAGCGTGGACAGAGCCGCGTAAAACCGGTGAACCGCAGAAAGGAAGACAAGGTTATTCCGCCCGGACGGCGGAATAAGGCGAAACGAGGCATGGATGCCGAGTCGAGCCGGCCGCAGGCTGACTGCCCGGAGGTGAACGCAGTGCGTAGCACCGGTTGCCCGCGAAAACGGGGATTGCAAAGGGGGCGAGCCCCCTTAGCCCGTTCACCGGCTGTGAAGCCACATTAACCCCATCACTGCAAGTGAACGGAAACAACCACACGGCAAGTGAACGGGACAGTCACACCAGCCCGAGTGAACGGAGCACTCACCCAACCAGCGACCTGGTTAAATAATGCCGCTGCTGCCCGGTATGCGGGTAATTATCCAGCGACATTTGCAATACAAAACCTTGCTTCTGATAAAAACCGAGCGCCTGAAAACTGAACGTATCCACCAACAAATACCGACACCCACGCTCAGCAGCAATCTCTGCTACGGCAGCCATAAGACACTCGCCCACTCCTTTTCCACGCAGCGCCTCACTCACCCACAAAAACTCAATCGACAACCATTCACCTTGTTGTTTACCACTAATCCCGGCCTGAATAACGCCCTGTTCATCGGTATCAAATACGGCAAAAGGGCGAAACATCTCCGGTTCAACAAACTGAATATTGTAAGAACGTAATCCCCCAGTCAGTTGCGCGATTTGTTGATCTGTAGGTGTATCGGTTTTTACTAAAGCCATGGGTATTCCTCCTGAATATTATCCCGAAAAAATCAAACTCGAGGCCAGTAAATCAAACAAATAAAGCACTACGCAACACCAGGAGAAAGAAATAGATACATCGCCCCATGAATATATAAAAAACAACAGCAGGCACCAGCTCGCAGTCCATTTCTCCCACCTGTAAGCCCCAGAAAAACACAAAGGAAACAAACCAAACCCAGAACCCACCGCCACACCAGACAACACAAGCATTCCCACACCCGCAGCGCCGGCTGAGCCGCGTAAGACCGGTGAACCGCAGAAAGGAAGACAAGGTTATTCCGCCCGGACGGCGGAATAAGGCGAAACGAGGCATGGACGCCGAGTCGAGCTGGCCGCAGGCTGACTGCCCGGAGGTGAACGCAGTGCGCAGCACCGGTTGCCCGCGAAAAACCGGATTGTTAAGGGGCGGGCCCCTTAACACGTTCACCGACTGTGAAGCCACACTGAGCACACCACGTAAAGTGAACGGAACTTTCACCACACCGGCATCATCACACCAGCCCGCCTCCCCTCACCCCAAATAAACCCTCAACTTCCGCAACGAATACACCGGAACACCAGGAAACAACACCGGCACCTGGCTCACCCACACCTGGTACTCAGGGTCATCCCCATAACGCGCCCCTTGCTTTAACTCCAGCCTGCGAGCCGACCCAAGCATAATCAGGAAAATACAGATAAAACCAACCAGAACAGCACACCAACTCAGCACTGTGTGGTACGCCCCCACACCAGCAACCAAATTTCCCAACCAGAACAGAATCTCCCCTAAATAATTCGGGTAACGGCACCAGCGGTAAACACCCCGGCGCACAAATTTGTTCGGTTCACGCTTTTTACTGGCCGATTTCTGCCAGTCTGCTGTCATTTCCAGCACCAGCCCTGCCGCCATCACGGTGACTCCGGGCCACAGTAACGGCGTATCGCCCGCCAGTAGAACAAACAGCAACGGTGCCGCCATTGCGACATATAACGCACTCACACTAAACCAAATCCCCAGCCTGGCCGGGCGGGTAATATGCGCACTCCGCGCTTTGGAGGCTTCAAGTTCCCGTGCAAAACTGGCTGAACGCTCCCGATAAATAAGGTAACCCGCAAGCCGCAGGCCATACAGGCACAATAACCCCGCCTGCAGCCAGGAACCGGCCACTGAAGGCGGTGCCGCCCACGCAAACCACACCGCCAGCGCGCTGACAGACGCACCGTAACCAATGCTGATAAACCAGTCTGTTCGTAAAAAACCCAACGCCGAAATCAGTAAACACAACCCATAACCCACTGCCAGTTCTTGCCAGAAAACATTGCCTGTACTGAATACTGCCATCAACGGCCACCTTGCTTCGTTCTTAAAAACCCCGGTACAAATATGATGACATTATGGCAAGTGATACCGGCATACAACTCAGATAAGTCGGCAAAATTTGCCGAGGCTCGCTAACTGGTCACACCCTTGCTGTCTGAAAAATCCAGACGTTCTGTAAGACAAATGGATAGCAACCTGGCCGGTCCCTCACTTAACGAAACAAATGTATGGAGCATAGTGCTGTCAATGTAAGCACTATCTCCTTGTTTCAGTACCAACGGTGCATACCACTGAGTGTGAAACGCGACCTCTCCTTCCAGCACATAAATAAACTCCTCTCCTTCATGATGAGACCAGACATCCTGAGGCGGTGGCTCATGTACCTGAATATCCATAACCACAGGGATCATTCCCTTCATCAACAGTTCTGTGGCATGAACTTCATAATGGAACCAGGGATTATCAAAACAGAGCCCTTCCCCCGCACGGGTATAAGTACGCCGGGCCTGCACCGCGGCTGGTGCAACAGGCGAAGCGGCGACATCGCCAGAAAACAGCTCTGCGAGGGAGTAATCAAACGCACCTGCAATTTTGGCAATCGTGTCGAAAGAAGCGGAAACCTGGCCTTTTTCTATTTTCGATAACGTAGAAATAGATACTGAACATGCATCAGAAACTTGTTCCAGTGTCATTTCACGGGAAGTGCGTATTGCCTTGATACGCAAGCCAAAATCTTTCTCGCTGGTTAAAGCCGCACCGAGCCCGGTGGTTTCATGTTGCCTGGGCGTCTTCATTTCGCCGCTCCCTTATCGTGATATGTGTGCATGCCAATATTCTCACATAAGAAAAAAATTATCATATAAGAAAAATATATTGGCGATTATGTGACACAACATGCAGTTTAAAAAAAAAGCACTATGGAGACAGCAATGGCTACGATCACTATCGCCAGCGTTACGCTACCTGCCAAATACGACAAAACACATAATCTGGGTAACCTGCTGAACTGGATTGAAAAAGCTGCAACCAAAGGGGCACAACTGGTTGTCTTCCCCGAGCAAATTTTGCAAGGCTACTTGCGTGACACGCTATCCTGGCATGGGGAAACAGTGAAGTGGCAACATGCTCAGGCGGAAGTCATTGCCCGCAGCCCAAGCATCAATACACTCCATCGTTGCGTGAAGCAGCATGGTATCTATGCCGTATTCGGCATGACCGAACGCCACCCGAGCTACCCGGACATTCTGTTTAACAGTGCAGTCTTACTTGGCCCGGAAGGCGTTATCGGAACCTATAGGAAAGTCCACCAGCCTGGTGATGAAAAACATGTTTACTATCCAGGGAACGATTTTCCTGTTTTTGATACCCCGCTGGGGCGTATCGGCATGTTGATCTGTTACGACAAAGTCTTCCCCGAAAGCACACGTGAACTGGCACTGAAAGGTGCCGACATCATGATTATGCCTACCGCATGGGGTTATGCCGGAGATGGTTCAGCTGGCGATGCCGACCCAATGGTAGACAGCTATACGCTATTTGGCCGCACCCGGGCGCTGGAAAACCAGTGCTGGATGATTGAATCCAATTTGTGTGGGCATCACGGCAACCTTTTTTACCACGGCCACAGCCGCATTATTAACCCAATGGGCACTGTTTTAGCGGATACCGGCAGTGATGAAGGGATGGCGATAGCTACGGTAGATATACACACGGCCATACGTGAAGCACGCAGCACTGAATACATCGGTTATCACTTCCTCAAAGATTATGTGCCTGTGAATGCCCCCCCTTCGCCGCTGACTGTCATCAATCGCCAGGCCAACGTAGCAGGAGGGCACCATGAGTAAGGTTCTGGAAGCGATTAATATCAATAAAAGCTATGCCACATCGGGTGGCGGGCACATCACGGTATTAAATGATCTCAACTTTCATGCTAACCGCCATGAATTTGTTTCCTTTGTGGGGCCCAGTGGTTGTGGCAAATCAACGCTATTCAACATTATTACCGGCCTGCTAACACCCGACAGCGGCAGTATTCTGCTGAAAAACCGGGAAACAACCGGTTCGCCATCTCCAGAATTAGGCTATGTGCTGCAAAAGGATTTGTTATTCCCATGGCGTACCGTTATGGACAACGTCATTCTCGGCCTCGAGGTACAAGGAATTGCGAAGAAAGAAGCGCGGGCACGCGCTGCAGAACTTTTTGCTTTGTATCACATGGAAGGTTACGAGAAAAAATACCCGTCCCAGCTATCCGGCGGGATGCGCCAGCGCGTTGCATTAATGCGCACTATGGTTACCCGCCCGGAAATCATCCTTATGGATGAAGCCTATAAAGCCCTTGACTACCCCCTGAAAATCGCACTGGAAACAGAACTGCTCAGTGTGGTGAAAGAGCAGCATAAAACGGTGATTTTTATTACTCACGATATCGAAGAAGCCGTCACTCTTTCTGACCGCGTGTATGTCATGAAAGCCCGCCCAGGTGAAATCGTTCAGGAAATACATATCGATCTGGGAACCGACAGCCGGTTAATTCCCGAGCGCCGCCTCTCACCGAGATTTAACGAATATTACGAACGTATTTGGCGCAGCATCGGCACACAACCCGAAACGCTCAGTTAAAAAGATGAGGACTTTATGGCTATGAACAGTGTCGCTCCACGAACCACCCATTCGGGATCCGTTCGCCGACGCCCACAGGAAGCATTTTTCCGTTCGGATAACGCCCGGCGTTACACCTTAATTGTCCTGCAAGTTGCCATCGTCGCGACGCTATTGGGTGGCTGGGAGTTAGGTGTTCGGTCCGGGCATATTAATGCATTCCTGTTTTCCAGCCCGTCACAAGTCTGGGATGTACTGACCAGCCGCTTTGCCTCAGGTGAAATGTTTACCGATATCAAAACCACAGCACTGGAAACCATTATCGGGTTTATCGTTGGTGCGATCGGCGGTTCTGTACTTGGGTTACTGCTGTGGTATTCGCGTTTTATATCAGACCTCGCGGCTCCGTTTATTGCGGCGATTGGCGCGATTCCCGTTCTTGCTATTGCGCCTATCACCATCATTTGGTTTGGAACCGAAATGCTGTCCAAAGTGGTCATCGTGGCATTTTCATGTGTGGTGGTCTCGTTAACCACATCCTATAAAGGGGCGATGCGCACTGACCCTGACTTAATCAATCTGCTGCGTTCATTCAATGCCAAACGCGGCACCATTTTTATCAAACTGGTGGTGCCCTCCGCCATGCTATGGGTGTTATCCGGGTTAAGACTGAATGTAGGTTTCGCGCTGGTTGGCGCCATTGTTGGGGAGTACATCTCATCCGATAACGGCGTTGGCCACATGATCCTGCTTGGAAGTTCCAACTTTGGTATGAACATTGTGCTGGCCGGGATTGTACTGGTCATGCTGATGATGCTGTGCTTCAACGCGCTGGTTGCGTTCATTGAACGCCTTCTTCTCTCCTGGGATAAAAAATGACTATGAAACACACCTTTTTTCGCCGTACTGCTCTTGCAGCAACCCTGTTAGCACCCTTTGTGTATCAAGGTGCATTCGCGGCAGAAACGCCGGTACGCATTAATCAGGCATTTCAGTCTTTACTCTATCTACCGCTGTATATTGCGCAGGATAAAGGCTTCTTCAAGCAACAAGGGGTTGATGTCAAAATCAGCACCGGTGGCGGTGGGGCACAATCCTGGGCGGCCGTTATTGGCGGGTCGGCAGACTTTTCAATCCAGGACCCTGTTTTTGTGCCCAAAACTCGTGAAAATGGCGGTGATGGTGTTGTTGTCGCAGGGGTACAAAATGCGCCTACCATCTTTGTTTTCGGTAAGGATGGAACGTCATTACAACAAAACCTGGCGTACCTTTCAGGTAAACGCGTGGTCACCAGCCCAGAGCCCGATACCACCTGGGCATTTATGAGTTACTTAATTAAGCAGCAAAAACTCAAAGACGTAAAACTGGTGCACGTTGCCATTGGTAACGAAATCCCGGCGGTGGCGGCTGGACGCGCCGATTATGCACTGGCGGCAGAGCCCCAGGTCACAATGGCAGAGCAACAAAATGGCCTGCATGTCGTCTACTCCTTCTCTGCCGACAAATCATGGTATCCCTTTGCGTTCTCCAGCCTGACCACCACCCGGCAATATATTCAAAAGCACCCCAAAGCCGCACAAGCTGTTGTCACGGCGTTTGAACAAGCCTCTCGTTATATTTACAGCCACCCGGATGATGCCGTTACCATCGCCCATCACTATTTCCCGGCGCTACCCGTTGATTTAGTCAAGAAAGCGGTACAGCGAGAAATCGATGCAAAAGGCTACCCTGAGAATGTGCTGGTGACTCAAAAAGCCTGGGATAACAACATGAATATCGCGCTGTATGCGAAAAACATAAAGGCATACCCATCCGAGGCAACATCGTACAAAAACAACGTCGATACCACACTGGCAACCAAGGCCAAACAGGCTGTTGATGCCATGAATGCACAATAAGAGGCAACACGGAATGAAACTGGAATCCACTGTTCGTTTACAGATGGTTCAGCAGTTAACTCCCCTTGAACCGGCGTTAATCGCGCCGGTCATGGCAGACTGCGTAAACCGCGCCAGCAGCCTGCTGGCGTTTGCCACACAACAGTTCTCCCCGACGTTACTGCCCGCTACATCCTGGATTTCCCCGATTCACCCTCCACTACAGACTGCACTGAAAGAGGAATCCTGATGGCGAACGAACTTTTAGATTTATCTATTACGGAAATCGGCGTGTTGTTACGTACACGGCAGTGCCAGGTGCCAGACCTGGTTGAGGCCTGCCTGGCCCGGGAGAAACAAACGCGAGAGCTTAATGCCTGGAATGAGTGCTTTGCAGAACAGGCACGGGAAGTGGCGCGAGCAAGCCAAATGCTCCTGGAACAAGGTTATGATGCAGGCCCACTCCACGGCATCCCAATGGGAATCAAAGCCAATATCGCAATGGCAGGGCAAGAAATGCATGCAGGCAGCCAAATACTGTCAGGCAATATTGCGGAAAAAGATGCCACCGTCGTTAAACGCCTCAAGCAGGCTGGTGCGATTATTTTGGGCTCAACCAACATGCATGAGTTCGCCTGGGGAGGAACCACTAATAACCCCCATTATGGGGCCAGCGCTAACCCATGGAATAAAGACCATATTCCTGCAGGTTCCAGTGGCGGTTCTGGCGTGGCGGCAGCGGTGCGTAGTGCGCTGGCAACACTGGGGACTGACACCGGTGGGTCGATTCGATTGCCCGCATCCATGAATGGCGTGACGGGTTTACGCCCAGGCATTGGGCGCCTCGATACCGAAGGTGTTTTCCCGTTGGCCACAAGCCTGGATACTGTCGGCCCTATTGCCGCCAGTGCGACAGATTGCGCCCTTGTGTTCAGCGCCCTCGCCCGTGAACCGGTACCTCTCGTTCCTGTATCACTGGAACACCTTCGTATTGGCCTGCTTGGGCAATACAGCGAAGCGGTCCAGCCCGATATCGCCAGCGCTTATACAGACTTTCAAACCTGGCTCACCACACAGAATGCACACCAGAAAACACTCTCGTTGCATGGGTTAGAAGAGGCAGTGAATGCACTCGTACTGATTAATCTGGCAGAGCCATCTGCCGTGCATCTCCCCTGGTTAACCACTTCGCCGGCGTCCTACGGCAGTGACGTTCGGGCATTGCTACAAACCGGGTTGGGTGTTACCGCTGTCGAATATTTGCAGGCTCAGCGCTACCGTACCGGCCTGCGTGAACAGTTGCTGGCGGCCTTGCAGGATGTTGACTTTATTTTGGTGCCTACACTTCCCTTTACTGCACCACGCAAAGGTCAGGAGCGGATAGATATTGCTGGCAACGAAGAAAGTGTTCTTACCGGTAACATGAGGTTTAATGCACTCGCCAGCCTGAGCGGGTTACCCGCTATCAGCCTTCCCGCGGGTTTTGATCATTCAGGATTGCCCATTGGAATGCAATTAATTGGCCCCGACGGCAGCGAAGGCAAACTGCTGGCACTGGCGGCACGTTTTCAACAAGACACCGATTATCACCGGCAAATACCGGTTTTGGCCCGCTCTTGAACAAGCTGATGTTAAGGGATGTTTTTATCCTGTTTCTGGTCGTTAATGGGTGGGCATTTAACGTTATTGCAATGAAGTTTGGGTTAATGGAGCTTCCACCACTGTTCATGCTGACGTTACGATTTATTATCGTCGCCGCCGTCTTGGTGCCATTTAACCCCATAAAATGGCACCAGGTTCCACTGCTCATATTACTGGCGTTCACCTTTGGGTTTGTTCACTTTGCGTTACTGCTACTGGGTATGCGTTATACCGATGCAGGAAGTGCCGCAGTGCTGGTCCAAATGGGCACACCAATGGCAATGGTTTTGGCTGCTGTTTTACTCAAAGAGCCACTCAGCCTGCGCCAGTTAACTGGCGTCAGCCTGGCCGTAGTTGGTGTAATTGTTCTGTCCGGCAGCCCAACACTTAGCGCATGGTATGGCCCGGCATTGTTGCTCATCAGTGCAAGTGGTTGGGCTGTTACAAACATTATCGTAAAACGTGCCTCGCCCATTCCCCCACTGGCGATGACCGGCTGGTTATCGCTGTTCGCCATTCCTTTTGCCGGGGTCAGTTCACTTCTGGCTGAACATCACCAGGCTACTTTACTCTTTGCGGCTGGCTGGCGTGGTTGGCTGGGGGTTTTGTACAGCGCGTTTGGTTCTTCGTTGTGCGCCTACTCATTATGGTATTGGCTGCTCAAGCGTTACCCGGTCAACCTGATAATGCCCTGGTCTTTACTAAGCCCGGCTCTGGCCGTGGTGATGGGAGTGCTGGTGCTGAACGAAAGCCTGGATCCAACAAAACTGCTGGGTGCTGTCTGTGTGGTTTGTGGGATTTTAATCGCCATTTTGTGTAAACAAACAGCCAGCAGGCCGCAAGACCACAGCGCTGGCAGGCCGGAAATATCCCCCAGAGAATAAACCGGCCTGCATACACGAAATCAGTTAACGGCAATTAACCGTTGCGGATGGGTATACACCGTGGCGCGCCCAGGCTTACTGAACCCGACCAGCGTCAGATTACAACGTTCGGCCACTTCAACCGCAAGCGTCGTTGCTGCAGAAACAGCAAACAGAATCTCCACACCGCACATGGCGGACTTTTGCACCATCTCATAACTGGCCCGGCTGGACACCAGCACCGCACCCTGCGGCCAGTGCTCACGGCTGCGGCGTCCCAGCAGTTTATCCAGCGCCACATGGCGGCCCACATCTTCATGCCCACCAGCCAGCGCGCCATCTGGCATCATCCATGCAGCCACATGAGTACAGCCGGTGAGCTGCCCTACTGGCTGGAACGCTTTCAGGCCACCAAGCCCGGAATCAAGGCTGCTTAAGTCAAAGGTTTGAGTAAAAGGCAATGGCGTAATCGGTTTACCAATATCATTCAGTTGCTCGACACCGCACACACCACAGCCGGTGCGCCCGGCCAGCGCCCGGCGGCGCTCTTTCAGCCCCATAAAGCGGCGGCTGGAGAGTTCAATTTGCACTTCAAGGCCGTTACAGGATGGCACAACGTCCATGCCATAAATTTCCTGTGAAGTTTCAATAATTCCTTCCGATAAAGAGAAACCAAGGGCAAATAATTCCAGATCTTTTGGCGAAGCCATCATCACCACGTGAGAAATGCCGTTGTAAACCAGTGCAACCGGCACTTCTTCTGCCAGCCAGTCAGGTTGCGCATGTGTTAAATCACTGCGTTTCCATAGTGGGATCTGTCTGGCAGATGAGATCTCTGCCACATTTTCTGTGTATTCAGCCTTTTCTTTTTTCACTTTGTATTAACCGTAATAAAACAGCCTTAGCAACATTATGATATTCTTTTCAGACTATCCTTGATGGAAACAGGGATATTCATTTCTCCGCATAGTGTGAACCTTTGCGGCACACACCGCAAAAAAGAAAATAACCGTGACAATGTCGAACAAGGAGTAAACCATGCAGGTCAGCAGAAGGCAGTTCTTTAAGATCTGCGCTGGCGGTATGGCAGGTACAACAGCAGCGGCACTGGGGTTTGCCCCAGGTGAAGCGTTAGCGGAAACCCGGCAATATAAATTGCTGCGCAGCCGCGAAACCCGCAATACCTGCACATATTGTTCAGTCGGTTGTGGGCTGTTGATGTACAGCCTCGGCGACGGCGCAAAAAATGCCAAATCTTCAATTTTCCATATCGAAGGGGATCCGGATCACCCGGTAAACCGTGGCGCACTGTGCCCGAAAGGTGCCGGTCTGGTAGATTTTATCCACAGTGAAAGCCGCCTGAAATACCCGGAATACCGCGCACCAGGTTCTGATAAATGGCAGCGTATTTCCTGGTCAGAGGCGTTTGAACGTATTGCCAAACTGATGAAGGAAGACCGCGACGCTAACTTTGTCGCGCAGAATGATCAGGGCACCACAGTAAACCGCTGGCTCACCACTGGTATGCTGTGCGCATCTGCCTCAAGCAATGAATCGGGCTATCTCACCCAAAAATTTTCCCGGTCGCTGGGTATGCTGGCGGTCGATAACCAGGCGCGTGTCTGACACGGACCAACGGTAGCAAGTCTTGCTCCGACGTTTGGTCGTGGTGCCATGACCAACCACTGGGTGGATATCAAGAACGCCGATCTTGTCGTTGTAATGGGTGGCAATGCCGCTGAAGCGCATCCGGTTGGATTCCGCTGGGCGATGGAAGCCAAAATCCGCAACGGCGCGAAGCTGATTGTTATCGATCCGCGTTTTACCCGTACAGCGTCTGTCGCTGATTTTTACACGCCAATCCGTTCTGGTACTGACATTGCATTCTTGTCAGGCGTACTGCTGTACCTGATTACCAACAACAAAATTAACCGTGAGTATGTCGAAGCCTATACGAACGCCAGCCTTATCGTGCGTGAGGATTTCAGCTTCGAAGATGGCCTGTTCTCAGGCTATGACGAGCAAACCCGCAAATACGACAAAACCACCTGGCATTACGAACTGGATGACCAGGGCTTTGCGAAACGCGATACCACGTTAAGCCACCCGCGTTGCGTCTGGAACCTGCTGAAAACCCACGTCTCACGTTATACGCCTGAGATGGTGGAAAATATCTGCGGGACACCCAAAGCAGATTTCCTGCAGGTGTGCGAATACCTTGCCGAAACCAGTGCGAAAGACAAAACCACCTCGTTCCTGTATGCCCTGGGCTGGACACAGCACTCCGTGGGCGCACAGAACATCCGCACCATGGCGATGATCCAGTTGCTACTGGGGAATATGGGCATGGCAGGTGGTGGGGTTAACGCCCTGCGCGGGCACTCCAACATTCAGGGGCTGACAGATCTGGGGCTGCTGTCGCAGAGCCTGCCGGGCTACCTTTCGTTGCCGAGTGAAAAACAGACCAGCCTGGAAACTTACCTGCAAGCCAGCACGCCCAAACCCACGCTGCCCGGCCAGGTAAACTACTGGGGCAACTACCCGAAATTCTTCGTCTCCATGATGAAAGCCTTCTTCGGGGAACACGCCACCAAAGAAAACAGCTGGGGATTCGACTGGCTGCCCAAATGGGACAAGATGTACGACGTGTTGCAGTATTTCGAGATGATGCATCAGGGGAAAGTGAATGGCTATATTTGCCAGGGCTTTAACCCAGTGGCGTCGTTCCCGAATAAAAACAAAATCGTGGCATCTTTGTCGAAGCTGAAATACCTGATAACTATCGACCCACTGAACACCGAAACCTCGACGTTCTGGCAAAACCACGGCGAGTCGAATGATGTGGACCCGTCCACCATTCAAACCGAAGTGTTCCGCCTGCCCTCTACCTGCTTTGCAGAAGAGAATGGCTCTATCGTCAACTCTGGCCGCTGGCTGCAGTGGCACTGGAAAGGTGCTGATGCCCCAGGGGAAGCGCTGAATGATGGCGAAATCCTTGCCGGGATTTACCTGCGTATGCGCGAAATGTACGCCAGTGAAGGCGGCGCGGTGCCTGAGCCGGTGCTGAACATGAGTTGGAATTACCTCACGCCACAAGCGCCCGATACCGAAGAAGTGGCACGGGAAAGCAACGGGAAAGCCCTGGCGGATATCCTGGACGATAAAGGCAATGTTCTGGTGAAAAAAGGCCAGCAATTGTCCACTTTCGCCCACCTGCGTGATGACGGCACCACCTCAAGTGGTTGCTGGATTTTCGCCGGTAGCTGGACGCCAGAAGGCAACCAGATGGCCCGCCGTGATAACGCCGACCCATCTGGGCTTGGGAATACCCTGGGCTGGGCCTGGGCATGGCCGCTTAACCGCCGCATTCTCTACAACCGTGCGTCTGCAGACCCACAGGGCAACCCGTGGGATCCAAAACGCCAGTTGCTGAAATGGGACGGCGCAAAATGGGGTGGCGTGGATGTCGCGGATTACAGCACTGCAGCACCTGGCAGTGGTGTCGGGCCGTTCATCATGCAGCCGGAAGGCATGGGCCGCCTGTTCGCTATCGATAAAATGGCGGAAGGGCCGTTCCCGGAACACTATGAACCGTTTGAAACGCCAATTGGCACCAACCCGTTACACCCGAATGTGGTCTCCAACCCGGCAGCGCGATTGTTTAACGACGACCGTGACGCCATGGGGAAAGCCGACAAATTCCCGTATGTCGGCACCACATACCGCCTGACGGAGCACTTCCACTACTGGACCAAGCACGCCTTGCTTAACGCTATCGCGCAGCCAGAACAGTTTGTGGAAATTGGTGAAAAACTGGCGAACAAGCTGGGGATTGCGCATGGCGATACGGTGAAAGTCTCCTCTAACCGTGGCTATATCAAAGCCAAAGCAGTAGTGACCAAGCGTATTCGCACCCTGAAAGTGGATGGTAAAGACATCGACACCATCGGTGTACCGATTCACTGGGGTTACGAAGGTGTGGCACGTAAAGGCTTTATCGCCAATACGCTGACGCCGTTCGTGGGCGATGCCAATACTCAGACGCCAGAATTCAAAACCTTCCTGGTCAACGTGGAAAAAGTGTAACGGAGACGATTTATGGCTTATCAATCGCAAGACATCATTCGTCGTTCCGCAACCAACGGTGTAACCCCCGCGCCACAAGCGCGGGACCATCAGCAGGAAGTGGCGAAGCTGATTGATGTCACCACCTGCATTGGCTGTAAAGCCTGCCAGGTGGCCTGTTCTGAATGGAATGACATCCGGGATGAAATCGGTCACAACGTGGGGGTGTACGACAACCCCGCTGATTTGACTGCCAAATCCTGGACGGTGATGCGTTTTTCCGAAGTGGAGCAAAACGACAAACTGGAGTGGTTAATCCGCAAAGATGGTTGTATGCACTGTGCCGACCCAGGCTGCCTGAAAGCCTGCCCATCGGAAGGTGCTATCATTCAGTATGCCAACGGCATTGTGGATTTTCAGTCTGAGCAGTGTATTGGCTGTGGTTACTGCATTGCCGGTTGCCCGTTCGATGTCCCGCGCATGAACCCGGACGACAACCGGGTTTACAAATGCACCCTGTGTGTGGACCGGGTTACTGTTGGCCAGGAACCCGCTTGCGTAAAAACCTGCCCGACCGGGGCCATCCATTTTGGCTCCAAAGAGGACATGAAAAACGTCGCCAGTGAGCGTGTCAGCGAGCTGAAAACCCGTGGGTTCGATAATGCCGGGTTATATGACCCACAAGGCGTTGGCGGTACTCACGTCATGTATGTGTTACACCATGCCGACAAACCTGGCCTGTATCACGGCTTGCCGGAAAACCCGTCCATCAGCCCGACGGTGAAATTCTGGAAAGGCGTATGGAAACCGCTGGCCGCTATCGGCTTTGCGGCAACCTTCGCCGCCAGTATTTTCCACTATGTGGGTGTTGGCCCGAACCGGGCCGATGACCAGGATGATGGCGAGGACGATGACCGAGACCAGGGTAACCATAACGGGGGCCGCCAATGAAAAAGTCCGACAAAATAGTGCGCTACACCGCACCAGAGCGCATTAACCACTGGATAACCGCGTTCTGTTTTTTGCTGGCGGCAGTCAGTGGGTTGGGGTTCTTCTTCCCTTCCTTTAACTGGCTGATGAACATTTTTGGTACACCGCAACTGGCTCGTATTCTCCACCCCTTCGCCGGGGTGGTGATGTTCGCGTCGTTTATCATCATGTTCTTCCGTTACTGGCACCATAACCTGATTAATCGCGACGATATTTTGTGGGCAAAAAACATCCATAAAATTGCGAGAAATGAGGAAGTTGGCGATACCGGGCGGTATAACTTCGGCCAGAAATGTGTGTTCTGGGCGGCGATTATTTGCCTGCTCCTGTTGCTGGCAAGTGGCGTGGTTATCTGGCGGCCTTATTTTGCCAGTGCCTTCCCGATTCCGCTCATTCGTGCCGCATTACTGGTACATTCATTTGCGGCAGTGGCCCTGATTGTGGTTATCATGGTGCATATCTACGCGGCACTGTGGGTGAAAGGGACAATTACCGCCATGGTGGAAGGCTGGGTTTCCAGCGCCTGGGCGAAAAAGCACCATCCACGCTGGTTCCGCGAATTACGCCAGAAACAGGAAAAATCAACTGAATGAGTATTCGCATTATTCCGCAAGATCAGTTGGAGAAGAGCGAAAAACGCACGGCGGATATGATTCCGCCGTTATTATTCCCCAGACTTAAGAACCTCTATAACCGCCGCGCTGAACGCCTGCGTGATCTGGCTGAGAGCAACCCACTGGGTGATTACCTGCGTTTTGCAGCGCTGATTGCCCATGCTCAGGAAGTGGTGCTGTACGACCATCCACTGGAAATAGACCTCACCAACCTGATTGCCAGTGCGGCCGAAAGTGGTAAACCGCCGCTGGATATTCACACCCTGCCGCGGGACAAACACTGGCATAAACTCCTGCATTCACTCATTGCTGAGCTGAAGCCAGAAATGAGCGGCCCGGCACTGGCTGTGATTGAAAACCTGGAGAAAGCGTCAGAACAGGAACTGGAAAGCATGGCAACCAGCCTGTTCGCCAGCGATTTTGTGGCAGTCAGCAGCGATAAAGCACCGTTTATCTGGGCAGCATTATCACTCTACTGGGCGCAAATGGCCGCCTTAATTCCGGGTAAAGCCCGCGCTGAATATGGCGAACACCGCCAGTTTTGCCCAGTCTGCGGCAGCATGCCGGTCTCCAGCATGGTGCATATTGGTAGCAATAATGGCTTGCGTTACCTGCACTGCAACCTGTGTGAAACCGAATGGCACATGGTGCGGGTAAAATGCAGCAACTGCGAGCAAACCCGCGATTTACATTATTGGTCGCTGGACAGCGAACAGGCTGCCATTAAAGCGGAAAGCTGTGGCGACTGTGGCACCTACCTGAAAGTGCTCTACCAGGAAAAAGACCCGAACGTCGAAGCCGTTGCCGATGACCTGGCTTCCCTGGTGCTCGATGCCCGCATGGAGCAAGAAGGCTTCGCCCGTAGCAGCATCAACCCGTTCCTGTTTCCGGGGGAAGGGGAATAAAAAAGGCCTGGCTTTCCCTGTACTCACAGGGGAAGCCGGTATTTATTTCATGCCTGTCTGCCCACCTGTTTTTTACATAAACGTTTTTATTATTATCCGGCACTGCGGTTTTCGCTTCGTACTGGTTCTGTACAAAACGGGCATTACCCCACAATCCGGGCATTTTTCTGGCATTGGCGCTGCACAGCGCTATGCTCACCAGTTAAAAATACAGTAACCCCCCTGGTTACTGGTATTTTCCCCTATTCCCCATCATTCCTCTTTCTTATTACCCCAGGCATAAAATACAACATTTCCCACATTAACAACAAAAACCGGGCTTGAATCAAAACGTGACTGTTGTCACTATCAACTCAGACAGCAAACAAGAAAAAGAGGCAAATGATGCAAAACAGCCAGCAAAACACTCCCGAAATGCCTGATTTATTAACCGCATCGGCGGAAATACGCCAGGGTGAGCGCAGCAGTGTGTCATTGGTTGAATCATGCCTTACGCAAATTAAAAACCACAATCCCACATTAAATGCTTTTGGTGATGTCTATAACCAGCAAGCACTGGAAGACGCCGAAGCCTGCGATAATGAACGTAAACAAGGGAAACTGCGTGGCCCGCTTCACGGTGTGCCATTTGGTATTAAGGATCTTTTTTCCACGGCGGGTTTGCGCACCACCAAAGGTTCATTAACAGGAACCAATAATGTTCCGGACACAGACGCGCCCATCATTGAACGCCTGAAAGCTGCCGGAGCCATTATTATTGGTAAAACCGCCACCACAGAATTTGGCTGGTCTGGCGCCAGTTACTCACGGGTCTTTGGCCATGGTCGCAACCCCTGGAACCCTGAGTTAACCAGCGGTGGCTCCAGTTCAGGTTCAGCGATTAGCGTTGCGGCCCGTATGGTACCCGCAGCATTAGGTTCAGACGGCGGCGGCTCGGTGCGGATCCCTGGGGCGTTTTGCGGCATATTTGCCCTGAAAGCCTCCCTTGGGCGTATTCCCACCTGGCCCTGGTCTGCCACCGAAATGCTCAGCCATGCAGGCCCGTTAACCCGCACAGTCCGCGATAGCGCACTACTGTTTGATTTACTCTCTGGCCCGGATTCCCGTGACCACCAGGCACTGCCCGCTAAAAATGAATCCTGGCTGGCACGTTGTGATGCCCCGTTGCCAGAAATGCGGGTCCATTACAGCCCAACCCTGTTTGGTACACCGGTAGATAGCGCTATTGCCAACTGTGTTGACCAGGCCGTCGAGCGCATCGCCCATAACTTGCCTATTCGGCTGACTGCCCGGCCACTGGACTGGGAAAGCCCATTAAGCACATTTGAAACACTGTGGACTGGTGGCCGCGGCGTGGCATACGGCGCAGCGTTACAACAACAAATGAGCCAGCTCGACCCAGGTTTTGCCGCGCTCATAGAACATGCCAAAAAGATTAATCTTGCCGACTACCTGGCAGCACAAAAACAACGAGCCGCTTTTGCCGGGCAGGTGCATAAACTCTTCGACCAGGTCGATTTATTAATTACACCCACCATTCCGGTACAACCCTTTGCCGCCGACCGCCACGCACCAGCAAACCAGGCCGATTCCGGCAGCAGTGTGGAATGGGCTCGCTGGACACCCTTTACCTGGCCTTTCAACCTGAGCGGCAACCCGGCAGCCACCATACCTTGTGGCTTCACCCCTGAAGGGTTGCCCGTTGGTTTACAAGTTATTGGGCGGCGTTATGCAGAAGCCGATGTGCTGCAATTTTGTGCGGCAATGGAAGCCCTGATGCCCTGGGATCAGCATCAGCCAGCGTTATTAGCATAAGAATCGGTATACTGCGGCTTTCTCCATTGAGACAAAAGGATAAGCATGATCAATCAACCCAGGCTTGATGAGATCAAACGTGTACTCAATACCGATAAACGCGTACGCGTAGTTGAGTTAGCACAAAAGTTTGTCGTTTCCGAAGAGACGATTCGCCGTGATTTAACGTTTCTTGAAGAACAAGGTGTGCTGAGGCGAGTTCATGGTGGGGCGATTTTACCCGTTCCCAGCGAAGAACAACCATTGCAAATCAGAAGCCGCATTAAACCGCGTGCCAAAGCACGCATCGGGCAACTGGCAAGCACCCTTGTAGAAGAAGGGATGGCGCTGTTTCTTGATACCGGCACATCCACGGTGGCGTTGGCCCAACATTTGGTGCGGTTTTCCCGGTTGAAAATCGTGACGAACTCACTGGATATCGCGCTGATACTGACTCAGCAAAGCGAAAACAGCGTCACTCTCACGCCCGGGCGTGTCAGAAAAAATGACAACGCATTGATAGGCAGCCACACACTGGAATTTGCCCGGCAATTCCACTACGACATCGCCTTTATGGGGATTGGTGCCGTAGATCGTGAACACGGCTTTATGGACTATGAAGAGCCGGAGGCGTTACTACGCCGAGTGCTGATACAGCACTGCCGCCAGAGCGTTATCCTGGCAGATGAAGGCAAATTTGGACTGCGTACGTTTGTAAATACGCTGCCGTTCAGCGCGGTTAACACTCTGGTGACTAACGCGCCACCGTCAGCAGCTTTTGTAGCAAGTCTGGAGAATGCACATGTCAATATCCTCCATCCCGGCAATGCCGCGGATGACAACCCTGGATTATCAGGCGTTTGATACGCTTTTCGCCACCAGTGACAATATTGGTGCCACGGCTGACGGTGGATTAAATCGCCTGACTGCAAGCCAGGAAGACAAAGCAATGCGTGATGCCTTTTGCGCCTGGCTCACCGAACATGACTTTGACGTCCGAATTGATGCCATTGGCAATATTTTTGGCCTGATGACCCTGCAAGAAGGGGCGCCCTGGGTGTTATGTGGCTCACACCTGGATACGCAACCTTTGGGTGGCCGTTTTGATGGCGTTTATGGTGTGACAGCCGCCGCCAGCACTATTGCTGCACTGGTTCGCCAGTTACAAGACTTACCACAGCAATCAAAATACAACCTCGCCGTGGTGAACTGGACCAATGAAGAAGGTGCCCGCTTCCAGCCCAGCCTGATTGGCAGCTCGGTATTTACCGGGGCTGTTGAGCTGGACACCGCACTGAATTGCCTGGATGCAAACGGTATAACCCTGGGTGAAGCATTAGAAGAGATTGGTTATCGCGGCGACGCATTATTCCCCTTGCCGGTCGCCAATTACCTTGAACTCCATGTCGAGCAGGGCCCTCACCTGGAAACCCAACAAAAACAGATAGGTGTGGTTACTGGTACCTGGGCTGCGCTGAAATGGCAAGTCACCTTCCACGGGGAACAAAACCATACTGGCCCGTCATTAATGCAGGTTCGTCGGGATGCGCTTCTGGCCGCCGCACAAACTATCGTTGCCGTACGCGAAGCGGCCGGGCAACACCCGGATGTGCTGCACACTTCGGTTGGGCGCCTGGAAACCACCCCAAACTCCCCCAATGTAGTGACTCGTGAAGCAACAGTATTTATCGAATTCCGTTCAGCGGATGAAGCGTTATTGCACCAATTACATGAAAGCTTCAGCCAAAAAATGCAATCGATTGCTCAGTCAACAGCAACCGAAGTTGACCTAAGCCGCTACCAGTTCCGGCCTTGCCGCCAGCTAGATACCGCACTGACACAAAAGGCATTGAATCAGGCTGAGAAAATTGGGCTCAGCGCGATGCCTCTGCGCAGCGTAGCGGGGCATGATGCCATCAGCCTGAGCTATCACTGCCCAAGCTCGCTGATTTTCGTTCCCAGCACAGGGGGCGTTTCCCATAACGAACGGGAATTTACCGCAACCGCAGACCTGCACCGTGGGCTCGATTTTCTGATAGCCATGCTGTGCGAGCTTTGCTTCCCGGCCGGTTTTCGTTCTGAGTCAGGAGAAGCAGCATGATGACGCGTCTTGAACAGGCACTGCAGCAGTGGCGCCCGGGAGAAAAAGCGTCTGTACTGCCAGGCCCAGCCGGTGTTGCGTCACCTCACCGCCTTGCCACCGAGTGGGCAGGGTTTCATGTGGAGCTGAATAACGAGCGCTATTACGCAAAAGTCTTATTTGATGACCAGCGTTCTCTGGTTGATTTTCAGCGCTCGGCACAAATCAGCCGCCAGGTGGGTGAATTGGGCATTACACCACAACTTTGCCATGCAGACAGTGCCACCAGCACGCTGATTTTTAGAGCGCTGGATGACAGTTTTCACTGGGCTCACCTGGATACATTCAGCACGCCAGCACACTTCGCTGCGCTGACCAAAGTGCTCGACACCTTACATACTGCAGCCTTGCCAGCACCAACCAGCACTCGCCAGCAAGATATGTTGAACCTGCGTAAGCAGTGCGAGCAGGCAAATATTACGTTACCCGATGACATGTTATGCCTTGGTGAATGTGCCGACCTTGCCTGGCAGGCACTCAACACCCTGACTTTTAACCCGGTACTGATCCACGGCGACAACATTGCCAGCAATTGGGTGGTCAACCACCAGGGAGAGTGGCGCTTACTGGACTTTGACTACGCATCTTATGGCGACCCCTGGTATGACATTGCCACACTGATTCATGAACAACTCCCTACGGATGACTACTGGCGTGATGCCATCAAAGCCTGGAGAGGCCAGGTGAGTGAAGCTGACGTCGCACGTTGCCGGTTATATGCCATGGTGGATGACTATTTTTGGGCTCTGTGGGGGTTCCTGAATGGCCACACCAGCACGCGGGGGCTGGAATTTGCCAAGCTTGGGCAATGGATGCAGTTACGTTGCCGGGAAAGCGCGCGAGATGCCCGATTTGAACGTTGGTTAACTTTAACAGCGGAGCATGCCAAATGAGTAAACAACCCGGAGAAGCACAGAGCCGCCAGGAACATCGACTGGAACAGGCCATTGCCTGCATGCCTGAGTGGCAGAATAAATCTATTCGCTACCGCCCCGTCAGTGGTGGGATCTCCAATGCAAACTGGCATGTCGCTATTGACGGTTCTCCCTGCGCTTTTTTTGTGAAAATTCCAGGCGAAGGTACCGAGCGTTTTATCAACCGTGATACCGCCCATGAAGCCAGTATTAAGGCGGCGGATACCGGCTACGGTGTGCCGGTTGTGGCTTATCTGCGCGAGTCTGGCGTAGAAATTTTCGAATTTATTGAAGGCTGGCGCACATCTTCAAATTTGGATTTTCAACAGCGCGACATTCGAATTAACGCCTTACTCGCGTTGAAAAGTTTTAATAACCAGCCGTTACTGAAACAGACCAAAACGGTCTTCGATATGCTGGATGAACATGTCGACCAGGTACGCAGTTTACAGATTCAGGTCGACCCGGATTTCGCCTGGTTATACCAACATGCCCGCCGCGCCAGGAAGACTCTGGAAGCGGCCGGTTTGGATATGGCCCCCTGCATGAACGATACCCTTGCAGGCAACTTTATGTTGAATACACAAAACCATATTCGGTTGGTTGATTTTGAATATGCTTCTAATAATGACCGTGCCTATGAACTGGCTTTATGGTTTGGGGAAATGTTTTATTCCAATCGCCAGGAGCATGAGTTATTAGAAGAATACTATGGCAAATCAGACAATAAAATATTCGCACGGGTACAACTCTATAAATACCTTGCAGATATGAAGTGGTCAACATGGGCATTAATTCAAAACCATGTAGCGGATATTGATTTTGATTTCGCTAAATACGGTGCATGGAAAAAATTACGTGCCAAAAGTGTTTTAAACCACCCAGACTGGGAGAACTGGCTAAACGCCGTGTAACTCCCCAGGTAACAAATATCCCCTTATCTGGGGATAGTTTAAATACAGTTCTGTCGTTATGTGTGTACACATAGCAAGGATACTCGCTGGCAGCCTGTAAAGGATGACGCATTTCTTTATTGTGAATACCGGAGGGGTTATGAGTTCAATTACGATGGCGGAAAATATTCGCGCCAAAATAAGCATGAAAAACAAGATATTTGCACTGTATCTTTTTGCATTATTACTAATGGCTCTGTGCCCGCCACTCTATTTGAGCGTGAGCGGTAGTGAGTTGTTATTTCTGGGCATCCCATTACCTATTATTTACTGGCTTTCTATTGCCGTATTTTTGGGTATCGGATTATGGGTAATGTATATCGCAGAATGTGCATTTGGCGAAATCCCTGAGGATGAGGAAGTATCATGAATATCAGCACAGCAGAACCAAATTACTTGATTACCTTCGGTCTGATTGGCGTTTTCTTAGCTGTCATGATTGCCGTGCTTTATGCCACAAACCGAAAAAGCACCTCGTTCTCTGACTATGCCGTCGGCGGGCGCTCATATGGCCCCTGGTATATCGCCATGAGTTACACCAACTCCTGGTGGCCGGGCGCGACATTTACCGCTTTTTTTGCCCTTTCCGTGAGTGGCGTGATTGGTTTTTACGGTGCGGTTTACTCCACCCTTGGGGTAACAGCCATGTACTTAATGGCGCGCCGCGCCTGGAAATGGGGGCAACACTTTAACCTGCGCACCCAGCCAGACCTGCTCGGCATGCGTTACAACAGCCCGGTAGTAAAACGCGTAGCTTCAATTATTGGCATTATCTGTGTATTCCCTTGGGTGGTGATGGGCATCCAGGCCCTGGCACTGCTGGTTGAGTTTGCAAGCTTCGGCCGTTGGGCAGTGACTACCTGCCTGTTTGCTGGTGTGGCGCTGATCCTGGTACGCCAGTACTGGACTGTCAGCATGGGCATGCGCGGGCTGATTATGACCGATATGTATCAGGGTATTCTGGCCTATGGGCTGGGTGCGCTGGTTTGCGTGGTGCTGTTGTTCACTGGCGACCATGGTTACAGCCAACTGTCTGCACTGCCCACTAACATGCTGCAGATACCTGGAAGCAACGGTTCACACTACGGGCCATGGTACATGTTCAGCCTGATTTTCACTGGTGTGATTGGCTCAATGTGTTGGCCAATGAGCTTCCAGCGTATTTATACCGCCAGCGGTGTTCGCTCGGTGAAAAAAGGCACCCTGCTGACCATTCTTCTGGTAGGTGGTTTTTACGCCATCCTGATGTTGTTCGCAACGGCGGTAAGCCAGGATCCGAATGTCCAGGCCAACCCACAAAATGGATTCTTTACTGCGTTATTTGACCAGGGCGGCCCGTGGTTACTGGGTGTAGCGCTGGTGATCGTGCTGGCGGCCAGTATTGGGCACGTTGATGGCTGTGTTCAGGTGTGTGGCACTCAGTTTGCCAATGACCTTGCCACCTGGAATAAACCACGCACAGACAAGCAATTAACCGTTCTGGCGAAATCCGGTATGGCGGTATTTATTATTGCTGCCGCACTGCTGGCCTACTTCACCTTTAATTACTCGCGCCTGCAGTTACTGGCACAGATTTCCTACCAGGGGATTATTCAGTTAGCCGTGCCGTTATTCTTCGGGATTTTCACCCGCTTCGGGAATAAGCAAGGCGCAATAACCGGTATGCTCACCGGGATTATTATCGCGATTGTGCTGACCGTGTTTTATCCGGACGACATTCCGGCACTGGGTTCACTGACCAGCGGTATTGTCGGGCTTGGCGGTAATGTCCTGGTATTCCTGGTGTGTGGCGTGGCCATTCAGGCTGATGCCAAAGAAAAAGCCAGAGTGAATGATTTGTTTGAAATGGCAGAGCCCGCCAAACTGCCACTGACTAAACCCGTATTGAATTAATCTGGTTAATGGCTTCTCTAACCCACAGAGAAGCCATTTTTTTACCCTGCCACCTCTAACTTCCTGTTTATTTAGCTACCATTTACCCACACTGCATCACCATCGGTGGGTCTGCCCGGTTTACCCCAACCGGTTCACATGGAATGTGTTGAAGAATAAAAGGAAAAACCTGATGAAAAAAATAATGAGCCTGTTGCTGCTCACCGCCTCTATACCTGCATTTGCCACATCACTCGCCACCGAGGTTGAACCACTCGCACTAGAAAAGTTGCCCGCCAGCAGTGAACACTTCGCAGCGATTTGCCCTGGCTTATTGGAAGACTGCGGCCCGGAAAGCCCGTTAATTGTGTGGCGCCAGGCGCAAGCACAAGACTTGTTCTATGCCGTTACGCCGCAGTTAGAGGTTAAAAAAATCAGAAGTGTTCCGGGTGGTTATCAGCAAGAAGCGAGCTGGGCGCTGGCTCAATACCGCCACAGCAATGCCGATGACGCCTACCAGCATGACGGTCTGACCAAAGGCGGCCTGACACTGTTTCCGGCCATTTACCAGGTGAGTAAGACACAGCGGGCGATAGCGCTTATTCATAGTTGGTCATCAGCTTATGACAGTGGCGAGCGGGAAGAAAACTATGCGGATTTTATTGTTCTGGAGGCCGATGGCACCTGGCGCACTGCGTTTCGCAATATCCCGTTTTCTTCTACGGAGACAATAAAGGCCTGCTTTACTGAACGCGATTTCGCTCGCAACACCCATTGCAACGATGAAAAATGGCGAACATTGAAAGTGACAATACAAGACACAGGCGCGGAATATTACACCTGGTCGTTCACTATGAAGACATTTCACTGGCCTTCATTCACCGCGAAATCAGATATAAAGATAGATACCTGGTCCTACAACAAAGTGCCTTTTGCAGACCAGGCGGGCTAACAACATGGGGCAATGGCGCTGGCAGTAACCAGAACGCTATTGCCCCTTATTTTTTACTTAAACTTAGCTTTTACTGAAACTTATTATTACTTCAACCGTTTACCGGTATTGTCCACCACCTGCTCACCATCTTCTTTGGCAAAGGCACCTTTTTGCTCACCCGGCAGAATATCCAGCACCACCTCAGATGGGCGGCACAACCGGGTGCCCAGCGGCGTAACAACAATTGGGCGGTTAATCAGAATGGGGTACTGCAACATAAAATCAATCAACTGGTCGTCGGAAAACTTGCCCTCTTCCAGGCCGAGATCAGTAAACGGCTCAACGTTTTTACGCAGCAGCGCCCACACAGAAATGCCCATATCGGCAATCAATGTAACCAGCTTATCCCTTGAAGGCGGGGTTTCCAGGTAGAGGATAACTTCAGGCTCTGCACCGCTGTTACGAATCATCTCCAGCGTGTTGCGTGAAGTACCGCAATTAGGGTTGTGATAAATGGTGATGTTGCTCATAGCAGTATCTCATTACAAAGTGAAAGAAAGGCGCAGCACCAGTGCCGTCAGCGTCACAAACAGAACAGGCAGAGTCATGATTATACCGGTGCGGAAGTAGCCCCCCCATGTTATCCGCATGTTCTTTTGAGAAAGCACATGCAACCAAAGCAGTGTCGCCAGGCTACCAATCGGGGTGATCTTCGGCCCCAAATCGCAGCCAATAACATTGGCATACACCATCGCTTCTTTGATAACGCCAGTCGCTGTGCTGCCATCAATAGACAACGCACCAACCAGCACGGTGGGCATATTATTCATAATGGAAGACAAGAAAGCAGTCAGGAACCCGGTGCCTAATGTCGCAGCCCACAGGCCCTGCCCAGTGAGCCAGTCCAGAATGCCGGATAAATAATTGGTCAGCCCGGCATTACGCAGGCCATACACCACCAGGTACATCCCCAACGAAAAAATCACTATCTGCCAGGGCGCGCCACGCAGCACTTTACCGGTGTTAATGGTATGGCCCCGTTTCGCAACCGCAAACAGCACCAGTGCGCCCACAGCAGAAATGGCGCTCACCGGAATACCCATTGGCTCCAGAACAAAAAAGCCCACCAGCAACAGCACCAGCACAACCCAACCAGTGTTAAATGTGGCTCTATCTTTAATAGCCTGCGCCGGGTCTTTCAGGCGAGCCAGGTCATATTCGGGCGGGATCTCTTTGCGGAAAAACCAGTGCAGCATCACCAGGGTGGCAAGAATAGCGGCAATATCTACTGGCACCATCACTGAGGCATATTCATTGAACCCCAGGCGGAAGAAGTCAGCGGAAACAATATTCACCAGGTTGGAAACCACCAGCGGCAGGCTGGCGGTATCGGCAATAAAACCTGCCGCCATCACAAAAGCCAGCGTAGCCCCTTTACTGAACCCCAGCGCCAGCAACATGGCAATAACGATAGGGGTTAAAATCAGTGCGGCACCGTCGTTGGCAAACAGCGCAGATACGGCTGCACCCAGCAAAATAATACAGGTAAATAACAACCGCCCACGGCCATTCCCCCAACGCGCCACATGCAGTGCGGCCCATTCGAAAAAGCCGGATTCATCTAACAACAGGCTGATAATGATAATGGCGATAAACGTCGCCGTCGCGTTCCAGACAATGTGCCACACCACAGGAATATCACTGAGTTGCACCACGCCGGTTACCAGCGCGAGTATTGCGCCCAACATAGCACTCCAGCCAATACCCAGGCCTTTCGGCTGCCAGATAACCAATACAATAGTCAGGATAAAAATAGCCCCGGCCAGCAACATAACCCCTCCAGGCAGAACAGCAAAGCTGCTCTGAGTAACCAAAAAATATGAGCCAGCACCAGGTACTGCTCAACTTATATATCTGTTTTTACGAATATGAAAACTACAACACTTAACAAAGCGACGCGCTACAGCCTGTACCCTTTTCCGCCCGCTGAGCACAGGCCAGAGCCTGAACAGCCTCCTGTTCACTTAACCAGGCCTGCTCAATGACCTGAGCCGCCCAGGCGGGTATCTGTGGCGACAAACGGTAATGCACCCATTTCCCCTGTTTACGCCCCAGCAGTAGGCCACTTTCCCTTAACATACCAAGGTGGCGGGAAATCTTTGGCTGCGACTGGTTCAGCAGGCTGCAAAGGTTGCAGACACAAACTTCGCCCAACTCTCTGAGCAGCAAGACAATGTTCAGACGGGTTTCATCAGACAGATATTTGAATAATTCCAGCGGGGTAAGTTGTGCCATTTGGGTTCTCCTGCAATTGGCACGCAGTGTCGCGCTTCACAGTCTTAAAGTCAAAAACATATGTGATTTACCATATGTGAAAGTTTCTAAAAACGCGAATGAATGAAGTGTATTGCACAACCGCGGAGGAAAGGCGAATAAAGCTGGCGGCGTAACCGCCAACGGGCAGAATCAGCGGGTATCACGAAAAAAATGAACGGCCGGAAGAGAACCTCCCGGCCGGTACCTGAACCAACAGAAAAGCGTTACTGGAAAAACAGCCCCAGCTTATTAAACACACCAGGGTCCGCTTCATGGCGGGTAACCTGTACCACATCTTCCAGTTTGTCTATCTGGCTTATCATCTGCTCCAGGCGCTGGTCATCAAGCACCTGTAACCAAATACGGCTCTGCTCACCATTTTCCAGTGGCAGACATAAAATCCCTTCAACGTTAAACGCCCGGCGGGCAAACAAGCCACACACATGGGACATAACGCCCGGATGGTTACGCACGGTGAGTTCCAGGATAACAGCTTCACAATGTTGTAGTTGCATGGTTTATTCCCCCACCATTTCAGTATTGGCCGCACCTGGCGGTACCATCGGATACACTTTTTCATTCGGGTCGATGCTGGCATGAATCAGGCACGGCCCAGGGCGGGATATAGCCTCGCGCAGTGCAGCCTGCGGGTCTTGTGCTGCATTTAAATCGCATGTCGCCAGGCCAAACCCGGCAGCAATCGGCATAAATTGTGTCATGCCAGGATAGGTACAGGCATAAACATTCTGGTTATAGAACAGGGTTTGCTGCTGGTGTACCAGGCCCAACGCATGGTTGTTCATCAGCACAATTTTCACATTCAGGCCGTTTTCCGCAAGCGTTGCCATTTCCTGAATATTCATCATCAGGCTGCCATCGCCAGTAAAACAAATCACGGTTTTCTCCGGCTCCGCCAGTGCGGCACCAATCGCCGCGGGCAAGCCAAACCCCATGGTGCCCAGGCCGCCAGAAGTCAGCCACTGGCGCGGGCGGTTCAGTGGGTAAGCCTGCGCCACCCACATTTGGTGTTGCCCAACATCAGTCGTAATAATCGCGTTATCATCCACGCACTGTGCCACCGCATTGATCAGGCCATAATGGGATAACGGGTCTTCACTGCTGAAATGCGTAGGGAACTCGCGCTGTAAATCATTCACCAGTGTGCGCCACTCGGTGCGCGGTTGCGGTATTACCTGGGGCAGTAACTGCGCCAGTACATCACTGACATCCCCCTGAATGGCAACATGGGCCTGTTTGATTTTCCCCAGTTCCGCCCGGTCGATATCCACATGAATGATTTTGGCATTGGGGCAAAACTCGGCTGTTTTACCAATGGCACGGTCGTCAAAACGTGCGCCCATTACCACCAGTAAATCGGCTTCCTGCAGAATGTAGTTAGTGCTTCTTGCGCCATGCATCCCCAGCATACCCAGAGATAATGGGTGATGAGAAGGCAGCGTACCCAGCGCCATTAATGTCATGGTGGTTGGCAGGTTAGCGGTTTCTGCCAGTTGGCGTACCTGCTCTGCGGCACCAATAGCGCCCCCGCCCAGGTACAGCACCGGGCGCTTCGCTTGGTTAATCATCGCCGCTGCGTCACTCACTGCCTGAGACGAAAATTCCGGAGCACCCTGGCGCATGCCGGGTTCAGGCAGGCAATCAAGGTCGATTTCCGCCGTTTGAATATCTTTCGGGATATCCACCCACACCGGGCCTGGACGGCCAGACTGAGCGATACGGAACGCGTCACTGATAACCTGCGGCAAATCGCTGATATGGCGCACCAGGTAGTTATGTTTGGTAATGGGAATGGAGATGCCGTAAGTGTCTACTTCCTGGAACGCATCAGTGCCAATCATGGCGGAAGGGACCTGGCCGGTGATGCACACCAGTGGAATTGAATCCAACCGCGCATCAGCAATGGCGGTTACCAGGTTGGTTGCGCCTGGCCCACTGCAGGCCATGCACACAGCCGGTTTTCCCTGGGTTCGCGCCATCCCTTGAGCAATAAAACCTGCACCCTGCTCGTGGCGTGCCAGAATGTGACGAATTTGTTTGCTTTCACTTAATGCATCATACAGCGGTAACACAGTACCACCGGGAATACCGGTAACCTGAGTTATCCCCTGCCGTTCCAGTAAGTGAACGATTAACTGCGCGCCTGTCATGCGCTGAGGTTGCGGTGTGCTGCTGCCCGTTGTTGCCATGCTCCAGTATCCTTTTTCTTCTGGGCCAGCGTTGTTGGGCGAGTAGGAAGTAAAAACCCCGCCCGGTTTGCGCCGGCGGGGTTTGGAATCGTGCGTTGATTCAGACCCTACGGCGCTTTGCCGACGACGACCACCACCACACGCACGACGACCACTACCGCGGCGGTTAGCGCGGTAAGTAGTAGAGCCTGTGCATTGCGGATTGCCGTCATTTGGGGCCTGTGTTGTGTTATTTTTACGTTAAAAAATATACAAACACAGCTGACGCGTTTAGACAACGATTTTTTTGGTCATCACAGCAAATTGTTGCCATGATCACGTTTCATTTTGTTGCCTGTAATAACCGTTGCAGCCATGCCGTTACGGTAACCGGTGTTGTTACCGGTATGGTTACCAGCCATTGTGCTCAGCACCCAACCATGCGGCACCGCGCATTCCACTACTTGCCCCGTGCAGTGCGGTAACGATTGGGGTTTGGAAGTGGTCGGTAAATACCCGGGGAGCAACCTGTTGCGCCACACCTTCCAGCAACAATGGGGATTGCGATAACCCACCACCCAGCACAATCACAGCCGGATCCACCACATTAATTACCGTCGCCAGCAAGCGGGCGAGCTGGCTGCGAAAACGGTCAACCTGCTGCAGCGCCGCTGCGTCACCCGCCTGGGCACGGCTTATCACCTGTTCACCACAAACCTCTTCCCCTGCCAGCAAGTGATACCCGCGCGCCAGGCCAGTACCAGAAACAAAACTTTCGGCACAATTCTCTTGCCCACAATAGCAACGCACAGCCGGGCCATCATTTTCTGCCTGGTAACCCGGCAAAGGAATATGGCCACATTCAGCCGCCGAGCCATATCCACCAATAATCAATTGGTTATTGATAATCAGGCCACCACCACAACCGGTGCCTAATGTCATACCGAAAACACTGCTGTACCCCGCACCGGCACCATCTCTGGCTTCCGAGAGCGCAAAGCAGTTAGCGTCATTCGCCAGGGTAACCGGCTGGCCAAGGCGCGTAGCCAAATCCTGCGCCAACGGCTGGCCATTCAGCACTAAAATATTGGCATTGCGAATGCGCCCGGAAACCGGCGACACACTGCCTGGCAACGCAATACCCAATGAAAAAGGCTGTGCAAGTTGCTGGCGCAGGGTATTCACCAGTTGGCTAACGCTTTCCAGAAACTGCTCATAACTGCCTTTTTGCGTGGGTTGCCGCCACCGCCCACACTCCCGGCCTGTGCTATCCAGCACCACTGCCGCGATTTTCGTGCCACCAATATCCAGCCCTACCTGCAACATGGTTCACCTCCCTTCAGGCAAAAGCGGCGTGCATCAGCACGCCACAGATTGATGAAAAAGAAGGAAAAAGCGTGGTTTTTCCTTCTTTTTAGTGAGCAGCCGAAAATCAATAAATTGATTTCCCTGGTTTTTTATTGGGTGACATCCTCTCGTTCTGTGCGGACATGAGGTTTGTCATCAGACTCAGGCCGGTTGTCACACAATAGATAACCGGCGCTGTGCCAGCCCCCTGCTCAGTACAGGCTGGCTTTGTCTACGGAATTGAACAGTTTCATTTTGTAGCGGATCACCTCCCGTGCCGCCTTGATTGGCTCAGGGTAGATAACGTTGGGATCCCACCAGGTTTCTTTGCCGAGTATTTCGCGCACTTTCTGGAAATAGGCGTATTTCATATCACTGGAGATGTTCACTTTCCCCACACCCAACGTGACTGATTCAGCGATTTCCGCATCGGGGTTAGCTGAGCCGCCATGCAGCACCAGAGGAATGGAAGTACGCCCGGCAATATCTTTCAGAATGTGCATCTGCAGTTGTGGTTGCATGCCTTTCGGGTAGATACCGTGTGCAGTCCCAATGGCGACAGCCAGGGTATCCACACCGGTGCGGTTCACGAAGTCTTCTGCCTGTGCCGGGTCGGTATAGGTGACTTTGGACACCCCACCTTCCACCGAAGTGCCGGTCTGCCCAATCGTGCCCAGCTCCCCTTCAACAGATACGCCAACCGCGTGGGCCAGACGCACCGCTTCACGAGTGAGCGCCACGTTTTCTTCATAAGGCAGCAGAGAGCCATCAATCATCACAGAAGTGAACCCGCACTGAATCGCCCGTTGCACATGTTCAATAGACGCCCCGTGGTCAAGGTGAATCACGAAGGGCACCGGGCTGCGCAGGGTAATTTCACGGACATAAGCAAAGAATGCATCGCCAACAAAGTCATGCTCGCTGGGGTGAATCGAAATAATCGCTGGCGCGTTTGCGGCCTCTGCTTCTTCCACTACAGCGCGCACAAAACAGCTATCCGCTACATTAAATGCCCCCACCGCAAAGTGGTGTTGGCGGGTATATTTCAGGAGTTCTTGCATGGACACTAACATCGTCATTCTCCATTTTTGGGTAACAGCCAGCCCTGCCAGGCAGGTTTTACGCTGGCATAACAGGTAACACAGTGAATAAATCAGGCTTTGCCGATAGCGCCGCTGGCTTCCAGATATGGCTCAATAGCAGCCATACAGGCCTCTTCCATGGCGGCCATTACCGCATCCATATCGCGGTTTTTATCGTGGCAAAGGGTATGAAGTAAGGCGTTTTTCCCGGCATCGAACACCGCCGCGCCCACATTGATTTTTGCCACCCCAAATTGCGGGCAGCGGGCAAGCTCACCAAATGGCGTGCCGCTCCCGCCATGCAGTGCCAGAGGCACCGATGATTCACGGTAAACAGCAGCCAGCCGGTCAAAGTCAATTTCTGGCGTAACCCCTTCCGGGTACATGCCATGTGCGGTTCCCACAGACACCGCCAGCAGGTCAATACCGGTTCTGGCAATAAACGGGGCGACATCCGCCGGGTTGGTCATCAGGTCGCGGTTCGTGGCGTGGTTATAGACAGGCGCGTCCCCCAAATGCCCCAGCTCGCCTTCAACACACACCCCTGCGCTGGCTGCCAGCTCCACCACCGCACGGGTTTGTTGCACATTCTCTTCCAGAGGAAAGGCCGAGGCATCAATCATCAGCCCACTAAACCCGGCCCGGAAACAACGGTGAATGTGGCCGGGGTCTTTACCATGGTCCAGGCTAAGCGTTACTGGCACCTGGGCTTTTTCAGCCAGCGATTTCACCAGAGGAAAGGCGATATCTGCCGGGAAATGCGCTAAATGCGCCTGGTACAGATTCAGGATGATGGGTGCACGGTGTTGTTCAGCAACACGAATGGCAGCCCTTGCTGTTTCCATATTGACGCAATTGATGGCGAGCAAGGCGTAATGCCCTTGTTGTGCCTGTGCGACCAGGGTTTTCATTTCAGCAAACATGGCGCGCTCCGTTTATTCCAGGGTGAAGGTAATTTCGTCGTCATCCACTTTTTTGTCTGAGAGTTCGTCAAACTCTTCATCCTGCTCAGTGACTGGCTTTTTGATAATCGACAACATGACACCGCAGATAACCGTGCCGATGCCCAGCGCCAGGCAGAACAACCAGGGATGCGTGAATAACGGCACCACAAACATGCCACCATGGGGAACCGGGCTTTCTACTCCCCAAACCATAATCAACCCGCCCGCGACTGCCGAGGCGACAACACAAGAGGCCACCACGCGTAACAAATCCCTTGCGGCGATGGGGATAACCCCCTCGGTTATCATGCAAATCCCCATGGGGAACGCAGCTTTCAGCGCTTCTTTTTCTGCGCGGGTATATTTATGGCGAGTCAGCAGGAACGATAAGGTGATACCGAACGGGGGAATAATCGACCCGACAAATTTCACGGCTTCCGGGCCATAAACCCCACTGACCAACATGCCATCGGCAAACAGCGACATGGTTTTATTCACCGGGCCGCCAAAATCAAATGTCGCCATCGCGCCGAGAATCGCGCCCATCACAAAGCGAGAACCGCCCTGCATGGATTGCAGCATCTGAATCAATACATCCTGCAGCCAGGCTATTGGCTTGCCGATTAAGGTCATCATCAACAACCCACTGATAATGGTGCTTAACACCGGCAATATCATGATGGGCATCAGTCCCTGCATGGACTGTGGCAGCTTGATGTAACGCTTGAGCAGCAATACGGTGTAGCCCACTAAAAAGCCGCCCAGCATCCCGCCAATAAACCCGGTGTGAATTTGCCCGCAAACAAACCCGACAATTAACCCCGGCGCAAAACCTGGCCGGTCGGCAATCGAATAGGCAATGGCCGCACAAATTAGCGGAACGATAAGCCCCATTCCCCAACCACCAATTTGGTTGAGCATCCAGGGGATGGTATCCACTTTTTTGCCGACATCCGTCCCGCCCAGAATCTGCCCCAGGGCAATACAAATCCCGGCAGCAACAATCAGGGGGATCATCCAGGAAATCCCTGTTAATAAGTGGCGCTTTATTTCCTGAGAAACAGGTGTTTTATTTTCTTTCATGATAAAACCCTCCAGTGTGAGGATCAGGCGTGGCTTAATGACTTCTCAACTTTTTCAATAAACTGGACCGGTGATTTAATCACCACTTCGGTTTTAACACGCACCACACGTTTATTTTTAAAACGTTCCTCACCTTTTATTTTCACATCAATTGCCAGAATCACGACATCCGCCTGAGCAATATCATCAGGCTGCAATTCATTTTCCGTCCCAATAGTACCTTGCGTTTCTACTTTAATTTGGTGGCCTAATTGTTTTGCACCTTTGATCAGTTTCTCACGTGCGATATAAGTATGGGCAATGCCTGCTGTACAGGCAGCAACACAAACAATATTCATAATCACTCTCGATAGTTATTCTCATTATTTTCACTACCGCTATTAAGTAAAAATATAATGAGTTTGTAGGGTTAGCAGATATCTGTTTCAGCATACTGACTAAAGAGCTGAATAATATTTTGTGGATTATTTTCTGCCAGCAGCCGGGCGATTACGTCATCATCCGCCAGCGCACTGGCAACTTGTGATAATAAACGAATATGCGTGGTATTTTGGTCCTCCAGGCGAACAGCAAATAAAATGATACAGCGGACATGGCTGCCATCCAGCGTTTCCCAGGGGATATCCTGTTGAGTACGCCCAATAGCCAGTGTGGTATGGCTGACCGCCGAAGATTTACCATGGGGAATGGCTATATGGTTTTCAAACCCCGTAGACCCTTCAGCTTCCCGCTGCCAGACATCGCGAATAAATTCTTCACGGTTGGTGATTGCGCCATCAGCTAGTAATAAATCGGTTAATTCTTCAATCACTTCTTCTTTCGTTTTCGCCACCATATTTAACTTCACATGGCTGACACTCAATATTTTCGTGATATCCATAAACCACCTCCCACAGAAATAGAATCAAGATTGCATCACTGCACAAGCCTCGCTGGCCTGGTGCAGTTTCTCTGTTATCAGTTTGTCGGTAACCCGCCTGATATCCGCATCGTTGAAAAATGCGGTGACATACACCACAGGGGTTTCACCTTCGGGCAAATGAACCGTGGAGATAACCAGGTCCGGTGCCATTTGCTGGCTAACGCTTTGTACCGTGGCTGAAGACACAACCCCCACAATCTCCCAATCTGGAAATGCCCGTAAAATACGGCTTTTCAGTAAATGAGATGTCCCCACTCCTGTAGAACACACCAGTAGTACCCGTTTACGGGCAATTTGGCGTTCAATGGCGGCCTGGAAATGCACGGCTAAATACCCCACTTCATCGTCAGACACCGCCCGGGGCGTATAGCGAATAAACACTTGTTCTACTGCTATACGTGTCAGGTAATAAATATCCGCCAGTTCAGTTTTAATATCATCCAGCAATGGATTACGAATAATAATTTGGTAGTTAAGCCGGTTAATTAGAGGCCGAATATGCACTACCAGCCCTTCATATAATTGTTGATCAAGGCTGAGTTCAGCTTTAATTAACCGTGAAAACTGCGTAACCAAATGCAATGTAATATCGCGGGCTTCATCACTGAACAACTCGGCATGTAACAGGCTACCACTCTGGTTTTCCATCACCAGCACACCGGACGAAATAATATACTGGTAGATAAACCACACTTCATCTTCGGGTAAGGGTAAACCAATACGTAGTTCGATCTTTGCCACCATGTTACCAGCGACAATAAATACCGGGTCTTCCACATGCGGCCGGGCAACATGGCCTGGGTTATCGAGTAAATTCCCCCTGGTGCGGCGGTGCATCATTATCAAAATATGGGTAAAAATGTTGATGTAGTAAGGTTCGCCCAGTGGGTAGGCCAGTGCTTGTTCCATCTCTTGCAACAGTGCCTGAACAAAAGCGACATCTTCCTCGCCAAAATACTGGACCAGCGCTTTATAGCTACCAGGGTCCAGCCGTGAGTGGTTCACAGTACCTGGCTCCTGGTGGTTCATTAACCCGTTAATCAGCGCGGCCATCGCCTGGCGGACATTATTTTCATTGCCTTTAATACGGGTGCCACTTTGGCTGCGAATCAACTGTAACCCCAGAGGGGTTATCCAGTCTTCAATGATTCTTAAGTCATTGACAATTGAAGCATTACTAATAAAATAGCGCTCTGAAAGCTTGTTGATTGAGGTTTCTTTCGGGGTCTCGCTCAGTAACTGAGAGGCGATTTTTACCCGGCGGGCATGGCCCATGATACCGCCAGCATCATCATTTTCACCATTGAGCTGCTGTTCCAGTTGCAGGAGGTCGGCCGTATTTTCAGCGACCAGCAAAACACCGGCACCGGCTTTTTTATCTGCCCGAACATTCCACTCAGCCAGGTAATCATTAATGATATTCAGATCACGCTGAATAGTTTTTTCTGACACAGCAAACTGTTCTGCCAAACTGAGTAACGTGGCATATTCCTGTTGCTGCAACAGGAAGCGCAATAATCTGTGTTGTCGTGAGGTAATCATTTTCATTTTTTACCTTTAGTTACAGACCAGATTAATAAATATGATTAACCGCTTAATATTTCTGGCACCGTTTCTATGAACGCCCTGTGATAATAAATATAGAGAGCCACTTGTACAGCTACAATACTAAAAACTGTCCATATATCCGGACAATTAACAAACACTGGAGTAAACAGCCCATTTATTGAGAACAGATCACACTTTTGCAATTATTTTGCGTGACAGGCATCTCAATTATTAATTTTATTAACTGCCAACACAGGTAATATTATTTGTCAGTTTCATTTATCACAGTGCTTTTGTTTACAACCCTGCCAGGTACCACCACAGACGCCGTTATAATTCAGATTTTTTGAAAGACACCAACAAATAGTTCAGTTTTCTCTCAAGCTCCTCCAGGCGTACTATCATTATTCATCAGGGCGCGTCAGGCTGCCGCTAACGCCATGTTAACCAGCAAAAAGTAAGAAGTAACTTACTGATTAAATTGGCATTGAGATAGGCATCACAGATCCCATGCCTTTTCTGGTTCAGCCATGTTAATGGCACACTTTGAGATTGACCTTAAAGAAAATGTGGATTAAAAGCCTGATTAACTTATTCAAAGGTACTGAGACTAGTTCGGGAGATATTATGCAACAAGAATTCCATGCGCTGGCTACCCAACGCCGTACCATTTATGCACTGGGCAAGACACTGCCTGTTTCTGATGATGCTGTTGTCGCACTGATTAAAGAGGCGATTCGTCAGGCCCCTTCTGCATTTAACTCACAGAGTTCTCGTGCGCTTATCCTGCTGGGTGCAGAACACACTAAATTTTGGGAACTGACCCGCGAACAACTGCGTAAAATTGTTCCGGCAGAACATTTCGCCCCGACTTCACAAAAAATTGATGGTTTTGCGGCAGCAGCCGGCTCAGTGCTGTTCTTTGAAGACCAGAATGTCGTGAAAGGCCTGCAAGAAAAGTTCGCCGCTTATGCGGACAACTTCCCGGTATGGTCTGAGCACAGCACCGGTATTGCACAATACGCCGTGTGGCTGGCGCTGGCCGAGAAAGGCATTGGTGCGAACCTGCAGCACTACAACCCGCTGGTAGACGAAGATGTACAGCGCACCTGGAACATTCCGGCAAGCTGGAAACTGCGTGCACAAATGAACTTCGGTTCTATTGAAGCACCGGCTGGCGATAAAGCGTTTATGGACGATGCCGACCGTTTCGTGGTTGCGAAATAAGCCATACAGATTAAAAAAAATGCCCGGTCAAAAACCGGGCATTTTTGTATCGGCGCAAGCCGCAAATCAGTAATGCACCACCAGCGATGACGCGCCAGAAGCCGGGCGAACCACCAGCCCCCATTCACTGTTCTGGCTTTCCCCCTGCTGCACCGCTTTTACCTGGTGAACATTGCGCAGGCAAAGGTGCCAGTTACGGGCATCCCCTTCGCCATGCACCTGTAACGTGCCGCCTTCACGTTTTACCCGCAAGGTAAACAGAGTACGGCCATCCTGAGCGGGCACTTCACACACAGCTTCACGCCCATCATCCAGGTTAAACAACTGGAATGCCGTGCCTTCATGCCAGGCGTAATCCGGTTTCTGGTCGTTATTACCCAGTGCCAGTAATGTGTTATCGCGCACATACACCGGCAGGCTCATGACATCATGGCGCTGTTTATGCCAGCCTCCAGCCAGTTCATCGTTATGCCATAAATGGGTCCAGCGCCCTGCTGGCAGGTAAAACGCCACATCGCCCTGCTCACTGAATACCGGTGCCACCAGCAAACTGTCTCCCAGCATGTACTGGCGGTCGAGATAGTCACAGCCTGGGTCATCCGGGAAGTCCAGCATCATGGCGCGCATAACCGGTGTGCCGCATTCGTGGGCCAGCACCGCCTGGCGGTATAAATACGGCATTAAACGGCATTTAAGCTGGGTAAAATGGCGCACGACATCGCAGGCTTCGTCGTCGTAGGCCCATGGTACACGGTAAGATTTGCTGCCATGCAGGCGGCTGTGGCTGGAAAGCAGGCCGAACGCACACCAGCGTTTGTACACATCAGCCGGAGCTGTGTTTTCAAAGCCGCCAATATCATGGCTCCAGAACCCAAAACCCGACAGGCCAATCGATAAGCCGCCCCGTAAACTTTCGGCCATAGATTCATAATTGGCGTAGCAATCGCCGCCCCAGTGCACTGGGAACTGTTGCGCACCAACCGAAGCGGAACGGGCAAATAACACCGCCTCTTCTTCACCCACGGTATCTTTGAGTGCCTGCCACACCAGGGCGTTATACAAGAAAGCGTAGTGGTTGTGCATTTTCTGTGGGTCGGAGCCATCATGCCAGGCGACATCCACCGGAATACGCTCGCCGAAATCGGTTTTGAAGCAGTCCACACCCATCGCCACCAGGCGCTTCAGGTGCCCGGCATACCAGGTGCAGGCATCCGGGTTGGTGAAATCCACAATGCCCTGGCCTGGCTGCCATTTATCCCACTGCCATACGCTGCCATCGGGGCGTTTGAGTAAGTACCCTTTCTCTTTGCCTTCGGCAAACAGCGGCGATTTCTGGCCGATATAGGGGTTGATCCACACGCAGATTTTCAGCCCGCGCGCTTTCAGGCGGGCCAGCATGCCTTCCGGGTCCGGGAATGTCGCCGGGTCCCATTCGAAATCACACCACTGGAATGCTTTCATCCAGAAGCAGTCGAAGTGGAACACATGCAGCGGCAACTGGCGTTCTGCCATGCCATCAATAAAGCGGTTAACAGTGGCTTCATCGTAATTGGTGGTGAACGACGTGGTGAGCCACAGGCCAAAGGACCAGGCCGGGGGCAGCGCCGGGCGGCCAGTAAAGCGAGTGTAACGGTCCAGCACCGCTTTGGGTGTGGGGCCGTCAATCACAAAGTATTCCAGGTATTCCCCTTCCACACTGAACTGTACTTTGGAGACTTTTTCAGAGCCCACTTCGAACGAGACATTTTCCGGGTGATTCACCAGAACGCCGTAGCCTTTGTTGGTGAGCCAGAATGGGATATTTTTATAGGCCTGTTCTGTGCTGGTGCCACCATCGCGGTTCCAGGTTTCTACAGACTGCCCATTGCGCACCAGAGCCGTAAAACGTTCACCCAGGCCGTACACCGTTTCGCCCACGCCCAGGTCGAGGCGCTCAAACATGTAGTTTTTGCCGCTGTTAGCATCCTGCACATAGCCATTATTTTTCACCTGGCTGCCAGTGATCCGTTCACCATCACGCAGGAAATCCAGCGCCCAAAACTCACCTTTACTTACCCGCACGCTGAGGTTGCCGCTGGTCAGCATGGCGCAGGTTTCACTGTTTTCGATGGTGACGGGCGTTGAGCTGTCTGCCTGTAACGGGTAATCGGGGCCACGCACCACGCCCCCCTGAAAGTGTTCAATACGAACGCCAATAATGCCGGTTTGTGGCGAGAAGAAACGCAGAGTGAACAACGGGGTATCCAGCTGCCAGGCACGCTCACGCACATCCCGAGGTGCGGCGTACACCACCAGTTCATTGCCCTGCTGCTGTGCCTCAAATACTTGTAGCGGGTGAATAAGGGCAAGGCCCGGCTGAATCAGCCAGTTACCGTCACTGATTTTCATGACTCAATCCTCTTAACTTGGTGTGGTTCAGACACCGGCACATCCAGAAACGCTTGTTGGTTATCGCGCTCACTTTGTGCCAGTTCAGCGAGTATTTTTTTCAGGAAAGGGGTTGTCAGGGTGTAATAGCGTTTTGCCACTACCGCGCTAATCAGGTAGCAGACTGCGGGCACCAGGGTAAACAGGCCAATAATGATAGAAAGCGTGGCACTGTTTTGCGCGGTGGCTCCAGCACTGTAGCCGCCAAAGGCCAGCAACCAGCCAATTATCGCGCCGCCAATCGCCAGGCCCAGTTTCAGCACAAACAAGGTGCCGGCAAAGCTGATGCCAGTCAGGCGTTTACCATTCTGCCATTCACCGTAATCAACGGTATCAGACATCATCACCCACTGGATTGGGGTAACGAGCTGGTGCAGCACACCAATAACAGCAATCAGAATGAACATCGTCGCGGTTTCATGCATCGGTACAAAAAACATCCCCGCACTTACCACACACAGCGCTGCGTTGGTTAACCAGAACACCTGCACTTTGCACATCAAACTGGTCAGGGGTTTTGCCAGAGCACTGCCGAGTAAATTGCCCACGCAATAAGTGGTGAGGAACAGGGCAAACACACCGGGCTTGCCCATTATCCAGGTGACGTAATACATCATCGCCCCGCCACGTACCGCCACGGCAAGGATATTGAGAATGGTCAGCGCACCTACAATACGCCACTGGTCATTTTTCAGGATGTCGCGCAGGTCTACACGCATTGGCGTGGTATTCGGTGGGGTTTCAACACGTTCTTTTGTGCTCCAGAAGCAAAACAGGAACATCAAAATAGCCACTACAGACAGCACGGCAATACCGCCCTGGAAACCCAGCGCTTTATTATCGCCACCAATCAGTGTGACCAGCGGCATCATTAACACCGTAGACAACATGCCGCCCGCGGTTGCCAGCACAAACCGCCAGGATTGCAGGGAGATACGTTGGTCCGGGTCATTGGTGATAACCCCACCCAGTGCGCAATAAGGAATATTCACAACGGTATACATCAGTGTGAGCAGGGTGTAAGTCACGGCGGCATAGATCATTTTGCCGTTCATCGACAAATCTGGCGCGCTATAGGCAAACACACAGACAATGCCAAACGGCAGTGCACCCCATAAAATCCATGGGCGGAACTTACCGGAACGGCTACGGGTGCGGTCTGCTATCAGCCCCATGCACGGGTCAGACACCGCATCCAGCGCACGCGCCAAAAGGAACATGGTGCCAACAAAAGCGGCAGGTAACCCAAAAATATCGGTATAAAAAAACATCATGTACAACATGACGTTATCAAAGACGATATGGCTGGCAGCATCGCCCAGCCCATAACCGAATTTCTCTTTAAGAGATAAAACCTGACTGTTCATTATGTGTTTTCCTCAGGCCAGCAGAGACAGAAGTAAAGTGTTCTGTTGCCGTTTTAGAAGATTCCGAACAGTGGTTGTATTGTTTTTTCTGGTAATGGAATTACGTTTCTTGTTTTCTGTGATCTGCGCAACCTGTTGACCAGGAAGCAAGATTTCAATTTATTTCAGGCCAGGCGGGGCCTGCGTTGTGGTGGGTTTGCGCTAAGTGGTTCGCAGGGAAGAAAATATTTTCGTCAGGGGATTTTCAGAGTCTTTAAAAGGGTTATAATGCGCGCGCATCCATGTAGCAATCGATGCAGGAAGATCGTCGTTTCCGGTGAAACGGCTGGACTTCAAATCCAGATGGGGCCGCCAGCGGTCCTGGGCAGGTTCGACTCCTGTGATCTTCCGCCATCAGTCTTCCGGGCAAGTCCTCAGAACTCCATAAAATCCTTTATTTTCAAGTGAATCAGCACATATCACGTCCGGGATAGTCCGAGACGATTTCCCTAAATCCGGGAAATTTATGTATAGTAATGTGTATAAAATTTTTATACACATTTTTCACGTATACACATGGCTCTTTCAGACATACAAATCAAACGCGCAAAACCACAAGACAAACCCTACACACTGAACGACGGGCAAGGGCTATCAATACTCATCAAACCAGATGGTTCGAAAGGATGGCGTTTTCGCTTCCGTTTCGCCGGGAAAGCCAGACTCATGTCCTTCGGTAGCTATGCGTTAGTCAGCCTTGCAGAAGCCCGTGAGAAACGCGAGATTGCCCGTAAACAAGTCGCAAATGGTATTGATCCCGTTGAGGAGAAAAAAGAGCAGAAAATTGCACAGAAACTCTCAACAGAAAACTCATTTGAATCAGTAAGCCGTGAATGGCATGCAACTAAAGCAGACCGCTGGACAGTGGCCTACCGTGAAGAAATCATAAAAACGTTTGAGCAAGACGTTTTCCCCTTCATAGGTAAACAGCCAATTGGTGAGATTAAACCTCTGGAGTTACTGGAGGTGCTGCGCCGCATAGAAAAACGTGGTGCGCTGGAGAAAACACGTAAAGTACGCCAACGATGTGGAGAAGTGTTTCGCTATGCCATCATTACTGGCCGGGCTGAATATAACCCAGCGCCTGATTTAGCTATCGCACTGGCCGTTCCCAAGCAAAAAAACCATCCTTTCCTTTCTGCCGAAGAATTACCTCATTTTGTTCGGGATCTCGAAGCCTATACCGGCAGCATTATCACAAAGAATGCGACAAAGATTGTGATGCTTACCGGTGTCAGAACGCAGGAAATGCGTTTTGCTACCTGGGACGAAGTGGATTTAGAGAAAGGTGTCTGGGAAATACCAGCAGAACGGATGAAGATGCGCAGGCCTCATCTTGTACCGCTCTCTACTCAGGTGATTGAGTTATTCAGACAACTGAAACCTATCACAGGGCACTACCCTTACATTTTTATTGGCAGAAACAACCGCAGTAAGCCAATATCTAAAGAAAGCGTGTCACAGGTGATTGAGTTACTGGGCTATAAAGGACGTGCAACAGGTCACGGATTTAGGCATACCATGTCGACCATACTGCACGAGCAAGGTTTTGAGAGTGCCTGGATTGAGATGCAATTAGCGCATGCGGATAAGAATGCTATAAGGGGAGTATATAACCATGCTTTATATCTTGAACAAAGAAGAGAAATGATGCAGTGGTATGCTTCTTTACTATATAAATAGTCTTTGGATTGAAAATTTTAGAGGTAATGATTTCATGGAATTAAAAGAGAAGATAGATATTTATAAACTCTGTGTTGATATGGCAGATAAAACTAGTGAGCGTAGACTAAAGACTAATGCATTCATTATAGCAATTAACACGGGTCTTATATCACTCAATAGCTACCTATCAACTTTGGGGTTATCACAAACCGCATGGAACTCCATTATATGTCTTGTATGCATCATAGTAAATCTGTACTGGATTTTTCTAGTTTCAACATACAGAAAAATAAACGAAGCGAAATATCAAATAATAAACAAAATAGAAAGTGACAATAATTTTCCTTTCAAGCCATTTAATGAAGAGTATGACCACACTAAATCAAAGCGTTATTTTAATTTAACTTCAATTGAACGTCTAATTCCCATAACCCTTATTATTCTGAACATGGCTATAATATTATTTACATTTAATTCGGAAACCAAACCCACTCCACAGACGACAATAATAAATATTATTTCTGAAAGGACTTAATTAGATTTAAGTATGGCATTTATCGTATCAACGCCATACTTTATTGTCATCGAATTTATAAATGTAGTCTCAATATGCTTTGCATAAGAAAGGTACCCTTTCAATTTATAAACATCCTCAGCATTCAACTTATTAAGTGTATAATGATGTATTAAACTACTAATCATTCTTTTATTTTTCCGACCCAGTGACAATTGACCGTCATTGTTTATAACTATTCCTGTGACTCGGCGACTCACAGATTTTGATGTATAGATTGTTTTTTTATCATTCAGCCTTAAATGCGGCGACGGTATTTTCCGTAAAATTTTGATTATGCTTTTTTGAAAGCCTATAAGTTTCCCTTTCTCATTGCATGAAAACGTTAGATCATCCGCATATCTTGTATAGGTAATACCCTCTTTGTTACATAGTTCTGTAACTTTCACGTCAAATTCGTAAAGAACAGCATTTGAAATGAGCGGCGAACTTGGGGCACCAACACTTAAAGTAAGGCCACTTTTTTTCGTTTTTTTATAAAAAAATATTTTATCAATTAATAAAAGGTTAAATGTATTATTTTCAAAGCCGTTTTTTATTAAGACGCGTCGTAAATCACTGGGTTTTATGCTATTGAAAAAATTTGAGAAATCTAACTTAAGAAAATATTCATTTCTTTTGTGTTTTTGCGCATTTTCTTTGATGCTTTTCCCTTTGACATATGCAAATGCACTTTCATGAATTGGTAAAAAATCAGCTATTTTTTCAATGATAATTCGTTGCATAACCTTCAACTCACGTGAAGGTTGAGCAATTTCACGAACGCCACCACTATTTTTTGGTAAATAATACTTTTTATAGCGATATGGTGCTGTATTAATAAAAACCATAACGTTAGGTGATGGAAGCAGGGTCTTTTTAGAAATAATATCAATTATGTTCATTGATCCTCTCCTTTATAGAATTCAATGCCAATCGCCTTTTTTTATCATCACATCTTGCGGCATCATTAATAAAAAGTAGCAAATCGGCTTTTATGCCAACCTCATCAACCGTAAAGCCAGATTTGTTTTTACCCAATCTAATACTCCCTTTTGAGCTCTTAGTATAATAATATTTTGTACCACCATATTCATATACTTCAATATGGAAAAAAGTTTCAAGCAGGAACAGCATTCGTTCTATGTCTTTTTGCATAGTCGCATTAATACCTAATTCATTTACACACATCATGATTTCTTTTAGTCTAATCGGCATGGCTAAAGAAATAATATGGGTAAGTAAAAAGGCTAAGTGACCTGAGTTATTTACATCAAATTTATATTCCTTTCCATCGGAGGGGGCCAATGATTTTACATCATCGAGAATTAACTCCAAATGCTCGTTATAATCCTTTCCGTCAACAGGGCCGGGATAAACGATATATGATTTATTATTAACTTTTTCACGAAGATAGGATAGTGGACCGAGATAAATAAACGACTCTTTTTTAACATCCTGTACTTCATGTTCAGGGACAATAACTAAGAGTTTTTTATTTATATCATCCAAGTTACAAAATAAGCCTAACTCTGCAATGGAACCACTACTTTCCAAAAAAATAATAATCAAAGAGGATAAGTTTGCAATGTCTTTTTCAAATGAAATTAAGTCAGGATAATGACTATCTTTTAGATAGTTTTTAAACGCCTCAGCAAGAAGAAGTTTATTAAAAAGCCTAGAGTCATTTTCTTTACAAAACTTATAAAACATGCCTCTCATTGTCGTTTGAGGCTCATGGAATGGTGCAACTTTAGCCCCGCAAAGAAAAATTATTTGCTCGTCATAACATACGCGAAAATTTTTAAGCTCCCACCCTGAAACATGTTTTTTTAACTTTTCCTCATATTTTTCTTTTTGATTTTTTTCCATGAGTAAAGACTTATATTAATTGTCATAAAAGAAGCTTACGCCACATAGTGGCGTAAGCTTTCGTGTTGCTCTTACCTAGAGGAAGCGCTTGGTGTTCCTCTGGATTGCGCGACGACGTGCAACTAGGAGTGCAATCCAGAGGCACACCAAGCGCAACCCTAAAGCCGTTCAATATAAAAGTGTCTGGCTAAGCGCCCGACAAGCATAACTAAATATGCCATACACGTTTAGAGCTATTGATTTATAACTGATCATTTGGTGGTAGTCCAGATCTTAAGCACAGTCATGGCGCGCAATGCTTTCCCCGCCTCGCCTGCCCGCTTTCCGGGGCGGTTTTAATGCACCTGCATTAACGGCCTCAGCGCCTGCCAGCACTGGCGGGAACAGCATTAAAGGTAGTCATAAAACGCATGCAAAGCCATGCACCTTATGCATGCATGGCTTTTTTTGGGGAAAAAGGCGGGATTTTCGCGGTTTTTTACGCAGGTTACTGCGCGACCATGTCGGCACGTCGGCGGGTGTAAATCATGTTCTGTGCGGGGGTAAATTGCTCCCGGCTGTCATCGCGGGAAGGTGCTTCCGGCCGGTATCCGGCAGCGGTTAAAATCTCACTGTCCCGTTCTGAATAAGTAATGTCATGCCCTCCGGCCAGCCACACCGACAGGGCTTCACGCAGGTATTCTGATGAACGGTCGAGGGCGCGTTTGCGTACCATTTCAGGCTGGCCGCTCAGGTGCATCAGTTCCGGGGCAAGAATGGCGGCCAGTGCTGCGCCGTTCTGCTGCATGAAGTCATTCAGCCCGGTACGGATGCTGATGCGCTGCACTTCTTCATGTGAGCGGATATAGCGACCGGCGGCCTGATTCACTTCCCATTTTTTGATGTCAGTGATGTCGCGCAATTCCTGCATTCTGGCCGGAATGGGGTCATCAACAGCCAGAAGCTGTTCGCGGTATTCCTGCTCTGCCGCGGCCAGCTCTGATTTACGGTTCAGCCAGGCGGCTTTGTTGGTCTGGCAGGCCTCTGCGGCCTGCTGCAATGTGATGGTGGTCACCGGGGTTTCTCCTGGTTAGTGGCGGAACGGTGAGCGGTAACAGCCTTTAACCCTGCCGGTGGCTGTGGCGGATGGCGGCACCGGGGCGGGCTTTTCTTCCACAACCGGTGAGCGAATCACTTCAAAAATGGATTCATGGGTTTTGAAGGTGGCCGAGCACTCCAGATTCTGGCACTGGTGATAACGCTCCTTGACGTTTTCCGACATGTAGCGGCTGGTTCGCACATGGGCGGCCTGACGGCAGAACGGGCAGCACATCATGACAGTAACCCCCGTGCTTTCAGGTCAGACTCACGCTGGCGCATTTTCGCCTGCCAGACCTGACGCTGAACGGGCGTGGCCGCCACACCGTGTTCCATATGCGGCAGTGTGGCCGCCGACAGTCCGGTTTTGTACAACACCGGTTCATCTGTCAGACGGATATTGCAGTTTTTAACTGACCGCTCAAGCCAGTTTTTCACCTGCTGCATTACCGCCTGTTCCGGTTCGGTATAACCCTGATGGCCGGTGGTGTTGGCAAGGGGATTTTCCCGTACCAGTACACTTAATTTCATCGCCCGGACAAGCGCCCCGCAGGTTTCACGTAATGCGGCATCCAGCTCATGTTCTGCATACTGACTCAGGACATGGTGATGTGCCTGCCGCCACGCTCTGGCCGTGCCGTCACAGGCCGCCCGCAGGTGGTCGCGCTCAAATGCCAGCACTTCAGAGAGGTTCTCACATTCCTGCGCCAGCGTCCGGCGTGTCACCTGCTCAATATGCCGCTGTTTCAGTTCATCGGTCAGGATGGCACCACCGGCACGAAAGGCACTGCGCCATGCGCCGGTGTCACCGTCGTTTTCCTGCTCCAGCGCGGTTTTCTGCTCTGCCGCACGGCTGATGGCGGTGGTGATTTCATCCATCCGGCGGGCGTTTTCAAGATGGGCGGCTCTGGCGCTGTCCAGTTGTGTCAGTGCCGGTTTCAGGTAATCAGGCATACGGGGTTTGGTCATGTTCGGGCTCCTCACAGTTTCAAGATGAGGAGATTCTGCCGTGTCACACACAACAACACGACTCATTGCCGTTGTGGCAAAAATGACACAAACAGCCCTCAAAACCCGGCTTGCCAGGAAAAGGTCGCAGGAAACCCCTATCACTGGTTATTTTTATAATAAAAACTGTTCACTACTGTTCACTCTAAATAAAAAGATAAGTAATACAGTAAGATAAGAGGTGAACAGTTGAGAAATAAGTGTTCACTCAGTGTTCACAACTGTTCACCCCCCCCTGTTTTTTCTGTCGGTTATTTTCTTAGGCTTTTTATCGATTAAAAAATTAAAATATATAAATAAAAGTAATCAGGAATGGGCCATCAGTTTGCCAACAATAAC
>NZ_JAIVKM010000014.1 GCF_020523985.1 Mangrovibacter yixingensis
GTCCGCGAAGCGGCGATTTTGCCAGCCACCGACGGGGGTGCAGGGGGGCCGGGCCCCCTGCGTGCGCCGGGCGCGGGTGGTGAGAGAAACCTGTGTGGCTGACACGGCGCGCAACCGGCGCTGTACTGGCAGAATGTGGTTCGGGTTATATTCACTGAACCGGATGTCAGTGTGATGAAACTTGAAGCGATGCGCTCACAGCCTGTGACGGGCAAAGGGGGCCTGGCCCCCGCCCTACTCTACTTAATCATTCACACGCAATTTCACTACAACCTTACGTACTTTGCCCGGTTCACCGGCAGCACACAGCGGTTTATGCACTGTGCCCGGCCAGAATACGACGAAGTCACCTTCATTCAACACTACCGTTTTCTCGTCCACACCAGCGGCCAGGAACGCAATGTCTTTGTCTGCCAACCAGTCAGTATCTGGTTTACCTGCCGGGTGCGTGCTGAACGTCATCCCTTCTTTACCATTCAGAACAATTTGAATGTCCAGGCAGCGGGCATGATATTCCGCTTTACGGTCGACGAAAGGCTCCGTCATGTCATCAGAAACCATATAAAACAGACGATTACCGTCGATTTCATATTTACCAGCAGGGGTTTCGTCAGTGACGTGTGCTTTTACATACTCAATAGCCTGGCGCAATGCATCTGGCAACCAGGGCTGCAAATTATGGATGTTACCAATGATCATGTGAGTTCCTTATTAAAACCGTGTTTCACTCTCTGATTTATACGATGAATCGCACTGCCATACCAGCCCAAATTATTGTCTTTGATACCCATCGCATGTTTATCTCCGTGAATGTAAGTCAGTTGTTAACATGCTGGCACTTTTTATGCACAAAATATGCATGTTTTATGCAATGCAGTGCATAAGCAAACATCTATGCTCTTGATTTTTATAATCATGCTAAAAAAAAGCCTTCATAGTCACAGTTTTTCATTTCTCTTTTTTATGCATTTTTACGGTTAACTATTTCCCACAATAAAGAAGCAACAAAATCAAAACAGTATTTTTTTGAATAATTATGCAAAACAAAATAAATAAATCAATATAATCAATAAGTTAAAATATTCATAAATTTGCATATTTTCACAAAATAATAACAACAACAAATATTAAAACCTATATAAAGATTATTTATTCAGATTTAACTCAGCACATTATTCATTATTTAAGAGCTAAATCAAACAAACAAAACAGTTTTACTTTTCGGATTGAAATACCTCTACAAACTGCTTTTAATAACCTCAACAGAATAATTAACTGCCAACACCATTAAGCCTGATTTAATGGAAATCACATCCTGAAAACTCAATAACAGGATGCGGACAACTGTTATTTAAAACAGGCTTTCGGAATAAAAATAATGAGGAACAAACATGAAAAAACATTATGTCGGTTCAGAAATTGGGCAATTACGCAGTGTATTACTGCACCGCCCTAACCTTAGCCTGCAACGTCTTACTCCTTCAAACTGCCAGGACTTGTTATTTGATGATGTACTATCAGTGGAAAAAGCGGGTGAAGAACATGATATCTTCGCCAGTACGCTGCGGGAACAAGGTGTAGAAGTATTATTACTCACTGATTTACTTAGCGAAACGCTGGATAACACAGAAGCCCGCGACTGGTTACTCAGCACCCAAATATCCGACTACCGCCTGGGGCCAGCATTTGCCTCCGATGTACGCGCCTGGCTGGCAGACTTACCTCACCGCGAACTGGCTCGCCGCCTCACTGGTGGTGTTACTTACGGTGAAATGCCCGGGCATATTAAAAATATGGTGACAGATACCCATAGCGCCACCGATTTTATTATGAAACCACTTCCCAACCATTTATTCACCAGAGATACATCCTGCTGGATTTATAATGGTGTTTCAATTAACCCCATGGCAAAAACAGCACGTCAGCGTGAAACAAATAATTTGCGGGCCATTTATCGCTGGCACCCATTATTTTCAGCTGGTGATTTTGTTAAATATTACGGTGATGAAAATATCAATTATGACCATGCCACACTGGAAGGCGGAGATGTGCTGGTTATTGGCCGCGATGCCGTCTTAATTGGTATGTCTGAACGTACCACTCCGCAAGGGGTTGAATTCCTCGCTACATCTCTATTCCAGCATCACCAGGCTAAACAAGTTATTGCGCTGGAATTGCCGAAACACCGCTCCTGTATGCACCTGGATACCGTGATGACCCACATCGACATCGACACCTTCTCCGTTTACCCGGAAGTAGTGCGCCATAACGCACAGTGCTGGGTGCTGACGCCCGATGGACGGGGTGGGCTAAAACGCCAGCAGGCACCCAATCTGCTGCATGCGCTGGAACAGGCTCTGCATATCGACCAGGTAAAACTGATAACCACTGGCGGCGATGCCTTTGAAGCAGAGCGCGAACAATGGAATGACGCCAACAACGTACTGACTCTGCGCCCAGGGGTTGTTGTGGGCTATGAACGCAATACCTGGACCAATGAAAAATACGACAAAGCCGGTATTACCGTGCTGCCAATTCCAGGCAATGAACTGGGGCGCGGCCGTGGTGGCGCACGCTGCATGAGCTGCCCGCTGGAACGTGATGGCATTTAATAACGGAGAACAACGAACATGACGGAACGTAAACCCACACTGGTCGTTGCCCTTGGCGGCAATGCACTACTTAAACGTGGCCAGCCTCTTGAGGCATCTGTTCAGCGCGAAAATATTGCACTGGCAGCACGGACAATAGCCCAACTCACCCGCCAGTGGCAGGTGGTACTGGTACACGGGAATGGCCCACAGGTTGGTCTGCTGGCTCTGCAAAATAGCGCCTTCGACAAAGTTGCCCCATATCCGCTGGATATTTTGGGAGCAGAAAGCCAGGGCATGATTGGTTATATGTTGCAGCAAACCCTGAAAAACGCCCTGCCCGATCAGGAAATCAGCGTGCTGCTCACCCAGGTAGAAGTCAGTGCCAGTGACCCGGCATTCAGCAACCCGACTAAATATATCGGGCCGGTGTATGACCGTGCGCAGGCCGAAACACTGGCCGCCGAAAAAGGCTGGGTTTTCCGCCAGGACGGCGAGTGGACCCGCCGGGTGGTGCCTTCTCCCCAACCGAAACGCATTTTGGAAAGCGATGCCATCAGCGCCCTTATTCAGCGCGGCCACCTGGTGATTTGTAACGGTGGCGGCGGTGTTCCAGTGGTTGAAAAAGGCGATGGTTACCACGGCATTGAAGCGGTGATTGATAAAGACCTCTCCGCAGCACTATTGGCCCGCCAGATTGAAGCAGACGCCCTGTTGATCCTGACTGATGCTGACGGGGTGTATCTCAACTGGGGGCAACCAGACCAGCGCCCACTGGCACAGGTGACCCCGGCAGAACTTAAGAATATGACTTTTGATGCGGGCTCCATGGGCCCGAAAGTAGCCGCCTGTTGCCAATTTGTGGAGCAATGCCACGGGATTGCCGGTATTGGCGCCCTGGCAGATGGCCTGGCGATTCTGGCGGGCGACAAAGGCACCCGTATTTCAAACAACTAATTCGCGATTTTATTGCCACACACGCCCCCTGCCACCACCAGGCCGGGGCAGAAAAGTATTATCCAAAAAAGGATATAAAAATGACTATTTCACTGAAAAATAAAAATTTTTTAAAACTTCTCGATTTTACGCCTGCTGAAATTAACTACCTTCTGGAGCTGGCAGCTTCTTTAAAGGCAGACAAAAAAGCCGGGACCGAGAAGAAAACCCTGACAGGTAAAAATATTGCGCTGATCTTCGAAAAAACCTCTACCCGTACCCGTTGCGCCTTTGAAGTGGGTGCGTTCGACCAGGGTGCACAGGTCACCTACCTTGGGCCGACCGGGTCACAGATTGGCCATAAAGAATCCATGAAAGATACCGCTCGTGTACTTGGGCGGATGTACGACGGTATTGAATACCGCGGCTATGGCCAGGCCATTGTAGAAGAGTTGGGGAAATATGCTGGAGTGCCGGTTTGGAACGGTCTGACCAATGAATTCCACCCCACACAAATTCTGGCCGACCTGATGACCATGCAGGAACACACCCCCGGCCGTGCGCTAAAAGACATCGCATTTGCTTACCTGGGCGATGCCCGTAACAACATGGGTAATTCCCTGATGGTGGGTGCCGCGAAAATGGGTATGGATATTCGCCTGGTGGCCCCGAAGTCTTTCTGGCCGGAACAGGCACTGGTTGCGCAGTGCCAGGATATCGCCAAGCAAACTGGCGCACGCATCATGCTGACCGACGACGTACAGGAAGGGGTGGCTGGTGTGGATTTTCTCTATACCGATGTTTGGGTGTCGATGGGCGAAGCCAAAGAAGCCTGGGCGGAACGTGTAGCTCTGATGAAACCTTACCAGATCAATGATTCCGTCGTGAAAGCCACTGGTAACCCGAATGTGAAATTTATGCACTGCCTGCCAGCATTCCATAACGATGAAACCACCGTTGGTAAAGAGATTGAAAAAACCTGGGGTCTGAAAGGGCTGGAAGTAACCGAGAGCGTTTTTGAATCCCCTTGTTCCATCGTTTTCGATGAAGCCGAAAACCGCATGCACACCATTAAAGCCGTCATGGTGGCAACCCTGGGTGAATAACACAGCCATGCGGCAGCGCAACCTGCCGCATTATCCACAGGCTGCCCCAGGGCAGCAGGAGAACGACGATGGCAGATCTTACACAAAGCGACACCGATTCCCATGCAGCGGAACACGGTGAGAAAAAGTTAGGCCTGGGCGCGCTGGTTGCCCTGGTCATAGGTTCGATGATTGGTGGTGGGGTGTTCAGCCTGCCACAAAACTTTGCGGCAGTGGCATCACCCGGCGCGCTACTTGCTGGCTGGGTTATCACCGGTATTGGCATGCTTTGCCTGGCCTTTATCTACCAAAACCTGAGCGCCCGCTGCCCGGAACTGGATGGCGGGATTTATAGTTACGCCCGCGCTGGGTTTGGCGATTTTATTGGTTTTCAGGCCGCCTGGGGATACTGGTTTTCTGCGTGGCTCGGCAATGTGTCTTATGCCGTCCTGCTGTTTAGCGCATTGAGCTTTTTCATTCCTGTTTTTGGCGAGGGCAATAACCTTATTTCTGTGGTTGGCGCATCCATTGTGCTGTGGCTGGTTCATGCGCTGGTGTTGCGTGGTGTGCGGGAAGCGGCATGGATCAATTCGCTGCTTACCGTTATCAAGGTGCTGGTGTTGGTTGTTTTTATTATCGCCGCCTTGCTGGCATTCAAAATGGGTATTTTTACGGCTGATTTCTGGGGCCGCGTGATGCAAACCAGTAACACGCACAGCAGTCTGTTTGACCAAACCAAAAATACGATGTTAGTCACCACTTGGGTGTTTATTGGTATTGAAGGCGCGACGGTGGTTTCCGCCCGTGCCGCCCGGCGTTCTGATATTGGTAAAGCAACCGTCACCGGCTTACTGGGGGCGCTGGCTATTTATGTGTTAGTTAGTGTGCTTTCGATGGGGATTCTGGACCAGGCCACGCTGGCTGGGCTGAAGAACCCGTCTATGGCTGGCGTACTGGAACATGTTGTTGGCCCCTGGGGGGCACGTTTCGTGGCTGGCGGGGTGATTTTATCTGTTGCCGGAGCACTGCTCGCCTGGACCTTGTTTGCCGCGGAACTCCCGCGCGTAGCCGCACAGGATGGCATCTTCCCTGCGGTATTTGCCCGGGAAAATAGCCGCCATTCCCCCTCTTTCTCACTCTGGATAACCAATGGCCTGATTCAGGTGTTCCTGTTGCTGACATTGTTCTATCAGGCGGGTTACCAGGCGTTGTTCTCCATTGCTACCGCCGCGATTTTACCGCCCTATCTGTTCAGTGCCGCTTATGGATTAAAACTGGCGCTAACAGGTGAACGCTACCAGGAAAATGAACGCCGTGGTGGGGCGATAGCCCTGGGGATCATCGCAACCATTTATGGCTTCTGGCTGTGCTATGCCGCGGGTGATTCCATGCTGCTGAGCGCTCTGCTCTTTGCCCCTGGTATACTGGTGTATATCTGGCAGCGTCGCATTCAGAACCGCCTCATGTTCAACAATGCAGAATGGTGGCTGGTGATAGCCATTGTGCTGGCTGCTGCATGGACACTGCTGCTTATCTTGCAAGGTTCACTGAGTATAACCTGATATTTTTTGCGGGCCAGTTGACCTGACATGCTCAAAGGCTGACTGGCCAAGAGGTATAAATAATACAGTTATGTTAAACAGTTAGCACAATATTTGGTTTTATTTTGAAGAACAGGATGCAGTATGAAAACCCCAAATACATCGTCTGAAAAGGAGATGCAACAGTTGGCATTATGCCAGCGGTTAATCATCAACCACAGCTACGGATGCCAGGATGCGTTACGGCGCGATATGCAGCGCCACGGTTTTCAGGCTATCAGCCAGTCCACGATTTCGCGTTTGTTACGCATTCTAGGGGTCATTAAAATTCGCAATGCCAGGGGAGAGAAAATCTACAGCCTCAACCCGCAAGAACAACCTGAACCCAATGCCGGGCGGGCTATTGGTGAAATGGTTATCAGCGTCGAGCACAATGCTGAGTTTGTTATCCTCCATACTGTTGCAGGCTACGGGCGTGCGGTAGGAAAGATTCTCGATTATCGCGCACTGCCTGATGTTTTAGGCGTGGTAGCGGGCAGCAGTGTTGTCTGGGTTGCGCCACGGGATGTCACCAAAACGTCCCATTTACATCACAAAATTGTGCAAAGTTTTGGGCTGACAGCCGTTTTATCGCAACCGGTTGCGGTACGATAAAAAAATGTGCATTTACGCCTTGATGAAGGGCTCAGGATGCGTATAATGCCGCACAATTTGCCGGGAGGATGCATGGTTACGCCAATTCCACAAGCCGTTTTGCGTACTCACCTGAATACAGGTGCTGTCTTCCCGTTGCACCGATCCAGAGCCCCTCGTTGAGGGGCTTTTTTTTGCCCGCGTTTCGTTAACAGGAGAGAAACATGGCCAATCCGCTTTATAAAAAACACATCATTTCGATTAATGATCTTAACCGGGCGGAGCTTGAGCTGGCTCTGGCGACAGCCGCACAGTTAAAAGCGCACCCACAACCGGAATTGTTAAAGCACAAGGTTATCGCCAGTTGTTTCTTCGAAGCCTCAACCCGTACCCGCCTCTCCTTTGAAACAGCGATGCACCGGTTGGGCGCAGCGGTGGTTGGCTTTTCTGACAGCAGCAATACCTCGCTTGGTAAAAAAGGCGAAACGCTGGCAGATACCATTTCAGTGATTAGTACCTATGTGGATGCCATTGTTATGCGCCACCCACAGGAAGGTGCCTCACGCCTGGCTACCGAATTTTCCGGCCATATTCCGGTGTTAAACGCTGGTGATGGCTCCAACCAGCACCCGACCCAAACATTACTGGATCTGTTCACCATTCAGGAAACACAAGGTCGGTTAGAAAACCTGAATATCGCCATGGTGGGTGACCTGAAATATGGCCGTACTGTTCACTCGCTGACTCAGGCACTGGCGAAATTCAACGGTAACCGCTTTTACTTTATCGCCCCATCTGCGCTGGCAATGCCGCAATATATTCTCGATATGCTGGAAGAGAAAGGTATTCAGTGGAGCCTGCATGACAGCATTGATGCCGTTATGGCCGAAGTGGATATTCTGTATATGACCCGCGTACAGAAAGAGCGCCTCGACCCCTCTGAATATGCCAATGTGAAAGCCCAGTTTGTATTACGCGCTGCCGACCTGGAAGGTGCCCGCAGCAATATGAAAGTGCTACATCCATTGCCGCGTGTTGACGAAATCGCGACCGATGTTGATAAAACCCCTCATGCCTGGTATTTCCAGCAAGCAGGGAATGGCATTTTTGCCCGCCAGGCATTGCTGGCGCTGGTTCTGAATGAAGATTTGGCACTGTAAGGGAGACAAGATAATGACTGACGATAAAAAATTGCAGGTTGAAGCCATTAAATGCGGCACAGTTATCGACCATATTCCAGCCCAGGTCGGGTTTAAACTGCTCTCTTTGTTCCAGTTGACCAAAACCGACCAGCGCATCACTATCGGCCTGAATTTGCCCTCCGGCGAAATGGGCCGCAAAGACCTTATCAAAATCGAGAACACGTTTTTAACTGAAGAGCAAGTAAACCAACTGGCACTGTATGCGCCCCACGCCACCGTCAACCGTATTGATGATTACAACGTGGTGGGTAAGAGCCGCCCCAGCCTGCCAGAGCGTGTGGATAACGTACTGGTGTGCCCAAACTCGAACTGCATCAGCCACAATGAACCAGTCGCTTCCAGTTTTAACGTGAAGGTGCGTGATGAAGCCATCACCCTGAAGTGTAAGTACTGCGAGAAAGAGTTTGCCCGCCACGTCGTTCTGAATGATTAAGTTCTGAATGACTGAGTTCAGGCTGGCAATGCTGGCAATGGCCCAGATGCTCCCTATAATGGTGGGCATCTTTTCTACGGCTGGTTAATTAACAGGAGTAAATATGTCTCGCGAAATCAGTACCGATAAAGCCCCTGCCGCTATTGGCCCTTATGTTCAGGGTGTGAATTTGGGCAACATGATCATGACATCAGGCCAGATTCCGGTAGACCCGCAAACCGGTACAGTCCCGGAAGATATCACCGCCCAGGCACGCCAGTCTCTGAATAATGTGAAAGCCATTGTGGAAGCGGCCGGGTTAGAAGTTGGTGATATTGTTAAGACCACCGTGTTTGTCAAAGACCTCAACGATTTCGCTACCGTGAATGCGGAATACGAAGCCTTCTTTAATGAACACAATGCGGCTTTCCCGGCACGCTCTTGTGTGGAAGTGGCTCGCCTGCCAAAAGACGTTAAAATTGAAATTGAAGCCATTGCCATTCCGCGTACTCACCTTTCTTTGGTGTAACAGGTAACGGAATAGCGGAACCACAGAACCACAACGCTAAACGGCCTGCTCTATAAGCAGGCCGTTTGTTTTATCTGGCAAAAACAGCGGTATTACTGCCAGCCATAACGGCGGGTGTAAATTCCTTTCACCAATTGTGTCAGCGCCATATATCCGGCGAGGATCCCCACCAACCACGGGAAGTAGCTGAGTGGTAACGCCTGTAATTGCAGGTACGAAGCCAGCGGAGAGAACGGCAGCCACAACCCGACACTCATTACCACCAGCGTCATCGCCATCAGCGGCCATGCAGCACGGCTTTGCAGGAAAGGTACCCGGCGGGTACGAATCATATGCACAATCAGCGTTTGTGACAGCAGGCCAACCACGAACCAGCCAGACTGGAACAACGTTTGTGCTTCCGGCACATTGGCGTGGAACACAAACCACATCAGGCAGAAGGTCAAAATATCAAAAATGGAGCTGATTGGGCCAAAAAACACCATAAACCGCCCCAAATCTGCCGGGTTCCAGCGCTGAGGTTTCTGAATTTGCTCGTCATCCACGTTATCGAACGGAATGGCAACCTGGGATACATCGTACAGCAGGTTCTGAATCAGTAAGTGCAGCGGCAACATCGGCAAAAAAGGCAGGAAAGCACTGGCAACCAGCACGCTGAACACATTGCCAAAGTTAGAGCTGGCCGTCATTTTGATATACTTGAGCATGTTGGCAAACGTGCGCCGCCCTTCAATAACACCCGCTTCCAACACCATCAGGCTTTTTTCCAGCAAAATAATATCAGCGGCTTCACGGGCGATATCCACGGCACCATCAACAGAAATACCAATATCGGCTGCGCGTAACGCCGGAGCATCGTTAATGCCATCGCCCATAAAGCCCACTACATGGCCGCCCTGGCGCAGCAGGCGCACAATGCGTTCTTTATGCAGTGGTGTCAGGCGGGCAAACACCACTGTATTGCGCGCCAGTTCTGCCAGAGACTCGTCATCCAGGGTTTCAATGCTGCCCCCCGTGATAACATCACCCGGCTCCAGGCCCACTTCACGGCACACTTTCGCGGCAACCAGTTCGCTGTCGCCAGTCAGAATTTTGACCGTGATTCCGCTGGCATGCAGAGCTTTCAGTGCCGGTGCGGTGCTCTCTTTTGGCGGGTCCAAAAATGCGATATAGCCATCCAGAATCAAATCAGATTCATCAACCCGGCTGTAATCCCCTTCCCGTGCTACCAGGAACTTGCTGGCAACAGCCACTACGCGTAGCCCCTGGCGATTCAGGTCATCCGTAACCCGGCGGATTCTCACCAGCAACGCATCGCTAAGCGGTACAATCTCTTCGCCCTGGCGCACATGAGTGCATACATCCAGCATTTCCTGTAATGCCCCTTTGCAAATCAGCAGGTGTGCATCCGGCGTTTCACTTACCACCACTGACATACGGCGGCGCTCAAAATCGAACGGAATCTCATCCACTTTATGCCAGTGCTCAACATTTGCCCGGGCCTGGAATTCGTCCACCCGCTCCAGCACTGCTGTATCCAGCAAGTTTTTCAGGCCGGTTTGGTAATGGCTGTTCAGCCAGGCAAGGTGTAAAACCCGGTTGCTGACTTCCCCGGCCACATCCGTATGGGTTTCCAGAATGATTCGGTCCTGAGTCAGAGTACCGGTTTTATCGGTACACAGGATGTCCATGGCACCGAAGTTCTGAATGGCATCAAGGTGTTTCACAATCACTTTCTGGCGCGAGAGTTTTACTGCACCACGCGCCAGTGTGGAAGTGACAATCATCGGTAGCATTTCAGGTGTCAGGCCAACGGCTACAGATAATGCAAACAGTGCCGCTTCCCACCAGTCGCCTTTGGTGTAGCCGTTAATCAGCAACACAACCGGTGCCATCACCAGCATAAAACGAATCAACAACATGCTGACACGGCTGATACCTTTCTGGAACGCGTTAGGTTCATTCTCCTGCTGTGTAACCCGGCCAGCCAGTTGCCCAAACCAGGTGTTTCCCCCGGTGGCAATCACCATAGCCTGAGCTGTGCCGCTCACTACGGTGGTGCCCATAAAACACAGCGTGTCACTTTCCAGTGGGTTACGTTGTTCAACCTGGCGGCTGTGGGCTGCTTTTTCTACCGGCAATGATTCCCCGGTCAATGAAGCCTGGGCAATAAACAGATCTCTGGCCTGAATAACCCGCAGATCAGCAGGGATCATGTCACCGGCAGACAACTTAACGATATCACCAGGAACCAGTTGATCGCAGGGGATCTCGCACCAGCGCGTGGTACCCAGTTCATCCACCATGCGCAATACGGTTGCTTTGTTGCTGACCATGGCTTTCAGCGCATCCGCCGCTTTGGTGGAGCGCGCTTCCTGAACAAAGTTCAGTAACGTAGAAATCGCCACCATCAACAGGATAACGCCCGTGGCAAACAGGTCTTCGGTTGAATAAGAGATGATTGCCAGCACAGTCAGGAGCAGGTTAAAAGGGTTGCGATAACACTGCCACAGGTGAACCCACCAGGGTGTGGGTGCTTCTTCCGGTATACGGTTGAAACCATGCTGCGCACGAGCCCGTGCTACCGCATCGGCAGCCAGCCCTTCCGGATGGCTGTTAAACACCTGCCAGAGTTCGCTTTCTGGCATTTGCGCTACTTTAAGGCACTGTTCAGCAAGGCCTTGTGGCATGGTGCCAGCCTGGTGTGTTGAACGGCTGTCCAGTAATGGGTCACGTGCCACCAGGCGGTGAGGCAAGCGGCGAATCAATTGTGAGAAGAGACGGCGAGTCATTTTTTTTACGTGCATAACTATCCCTCCGTGCGCTTCACTACCATCAGTTGGCGCACAGAACAGCACCACGCAGTACCCACAGGGTTGCGTGGCGAAAACAAAAACAACAGAGACGTCATACAAAGACGCCGCTGCATTACATATTCCAGTAAGGCAACGGCGGAAAAAGGCGTGCCTTACCGGGTGAGGTATTTACTGGTTAAATGAGGTGCTGGATCAGGGTCCATGAATCCTCCGGCAAGGTGAAAAGAAACAGGCCTGGTGTATATCGGGCGGAATAACCACGCAACCAGACCCATGTTCAGCGCGCGTATATTACGCTTTGTACTGTAAACGGTACCTCAACCAAGCGGAGTTGCGTTTTTCTTACTGGCTAACACTTTTCTTGCAGGCAAACAGGGGAAATCTGGCGCGTCAGGCATTATTATACCGACGATGCCACCCCCAACCTGAAGGACGCCCAGACATGCCAGAACGCCTGACAATCAAAGATATCGCCCGGCTCAGTGGCGTTGGCAAATCAACGGTTTCTCGGGTGCTGAATAATGAAAGTGGTGTCAGTAAAAAAACCCGTGAGCGGGTAGAAGCGGTAATGCGCCAGCAAGAGTTCAGCCCGTCACGCTCCGCCAGAGCCATGCGCGGGCAAAGCGACAAAGTGGTGGCGATTATCGTTACCCGTCTGGATTCCCTGTCAGAAAACCTGGCCGTTCAAACTATGCTGCCGTTGTTTTATGAACAGGGTTACGACCCAATTATGCTGGAAAGCCAGTTTTCACCAGAGCGTGTTGAAGAGCATCTGCGTGTTATGCGGTTGCGCCATATTGATGGCATTGTGTTGTTTGGCTTTACTGGTATCAATGAAAGCGTTCTGGATAGCTGGCGTGATTCCCTGGTTCTGTTGGCAAGGGATGCGCCGGGCCTTGCTTCAGTGTGTTATGACGATAATGGCGCTATCGCACTTCTGATGCAGCAGCTCTACCAGCAAGGCCATCGCCATATCAGTTTTCTTGGTGCCCCCCACAGCGATACCACCACCGGCCTGCGCCGCCACCAGGCTTACCTGGACAGTTGTACACACTACCAAATTCCCTCTTGTGCCGCCCTGCCCGGCCTTGGTATGCAACAAGGTTATGACCATATCGCCGAGGTTTTAACCCCAGCCACCACGGCGCTGGTTTGTGCAACCGATATGCTGGCAATTGGCGCCAGTAAATATTTGCAGGAACAGAATATGGCTCACCTGCAATTAGCCAGCGTGGGCAACACGCCATTAGTGCGTTTTCTGCACCCGGAGATCATCACCGTAGATCCGGGTTACAACGAAGCGGGCGAGCAGGCGGCCCACCAGTTAATTGATCAGATAAACCACCAGCAGCCGCCCCGCCAGATAGTGATCACCGCGCGGCTGGCACCCGCGTTAACCACGGGCTGATCCCACTGTCTGATCCCACTGGGGTTCATTGAGTAAAAGGCGATTTATTGTGATCATCGCCCTGGTTCGGGAACGTTCCCATTTTAACCCAATCCGAAAATAGCTACCCTGCAGTCAGGCAAAATTCGCTGATGCCTTTACCTACCTCCACAGGGATTTACCATGAAAAAAATTAACCCGCAGGATATTGATACGTTGATTGCGCTGGTTGGTGGCAAGGAAAATATCGCCACCGTAACCCACTGCATTACCCGGCTACGTTTTGTGCTGAACGATCCCGCGCTGGCACAACCCAAAACCATTGAAACATTACCGATGGTGAAAGGCTGCTTTACCAATGCCGGGCAATTCCAGGTAGTCATTGGTACCAATGTCGGCGACTGGTACCAGGCGCTGTTGGCACAAACCGGGCAAAGTTCAGCCAATAAAGATCAGGTAAAACAAGCCGCACGCCAGAACATGAAATGGCATGAACGCTGGATCTCCCATTTTGCCGAGATCTTCTTCCCGCTGCTGCCTGCACTTATCAGCGGCGGCTTGATCCTTGGTTTTCGTAATGTCATTGGCGATGTACCCTTTCGCAACGGCGAAACCCTGGCGCAAATTTACCCGGCCCTAAAAACCCTGTACGACTTCTTATGGCTGATTGGCGAAGCTATTTTCTTCTATCTGCCTGTGGGAATCTGCTGGTCTGCTGTGAAGAAAATGGGTGGTACGCCCATCCTGGGGATCGTGCTGGGCATCACGCTGGTATCGCCCCAATTGATGAACGCCTATCTGCTGGGTAGCCAGACACCGGAAGTGTGGAACTTTGGCTGGTTTACCATTCAAAAAGTGGGTTACCAGGCGCAGGTTATTCCGGCTCTGCTTGCCGGTCTGGCGCTGGGCATGATTGAAACCCGTCTCAAACGCCTGGTTCCGGATTACCTCTATTTGGTCGTCGTCCCTGTTTGCTCGCTGCTGCTGGCTGTATTCCTGGCCCATGCACTGATTGGCCCTGCTGGCCGCATGATTGGTGACGGTGTTGCCTTTGCAGTGCGCCACCTGATGACTGGCAGTTTTGCCCCAATTGGTGCTGCGCTGTTCGGGTTCCTTTATGCGCCACTGGTGATTACCGGTGTTCACCAAACCACGCTGGCCATCGACATGCAGATGATTCAGAGCATGGGCGGTACACCTGTCTGGCCTCTGATTGCGTTGTCCAATATTGCTCAGGGTGCTGCCGTTGTGGGCGTTATCCTGGTTAGCCGGAAACAGAATGAACGCGAAATCTCTGTACCTGCCGCCATTTCTGCTTTTTTGGGCGTCACAGAACCGGCCATGTACGGCATTAACATGAAGTACCGCTTCCCGATGCTGTGCGCCATGACAGGCTCAGGTCTGGCTGCTCTGTTGTGCGGTTTAAGCGGTGTACTGGCAAACGGTATTGGCGTGGGGGGCATACCCGGCATTCTCTCTATTCAGCCGCGTTTCTGGGGCACCTTCTCACTCGCTATGGCGGTCGCTATTGTTGTGCCCATTATTCTGACCACGGTGCTGTACAAACGTAAAACCCACCAGGGCACATTGCAGGCGGTTTAAGCCTTAACTTTACGGGCGGCTTCCCGCCTGTTCCTTTTTGATGATGCAGGAAAGCACAATGACAACAACACTGCCCTGGTGGCAAAACGGTGTGATTTACCAGATTTACCCGAAAAGTTTTCAGGATACCACCGGCAGTGGCACCGGTGACCTGGCGGGTGTTATCCAGCGGCTGGGCTACCTGCAAAGCCTGGGCGTGGACGCTATCTGGCTGACACCGTTTTATGTTTCTCCCCAAGTGGATAATGGGTACGACGTTGCTGATTACCTGGCCATTGACCCGGTATACGGCACCATGGGCGATTTCGATAACCTGGTTGCAGAAGCCCACCAGCGCGGTATTCGCATTATTCTGGATATGGTGTTTAACCACACATCAACTGAACACGCGTGGTTCCGTGCAGCGGAAAACCCGCAAGACCCACACCGTGATTTCTATATTTGGCGCGATGGGACACCCGATACACCGCCAAACGGCTGGCAGGCGAAATTTGGCGGCAGTGCCTGGCAATGGCATGCCGAAAGCGGGCAGCATTACCTCCATTTGTTCGCACCGGAACAGGCAGACTTAAACTGGGAGAACCCGGCAGTACGCCAGGCGCTCCAGAAGATATGCCATTTTTGGGCAGACCGGGGCGTTGATGGCCTGCGGTTGGATGTGGTTAACCTGGTGTCCAAACACCCTGGCTGGCCGGAAGATATACCCGGTGGCGATGGCCGCCGCTTTTATACCGATGGCCCACGCATTCATGATTTCTTGCAGGAATTCAGCCGTGAAGTGTTTGCTCCGCGCCAGTTAATGACTGTCGGTGAAATGTCTTCGACATCACTCGAGCACTGCCGCCAGTATGCAGCACTCGATGGCCGCGAATTATCCATGACGTTCAACTTCCATCACCTGAAAGTGGATTACCCGAACGGGCAAAAATGGGCTCTGGCTGAACCGGACTTTATTGAACTGAAAAAGATTTTTACCTGGTGGCAACAGGGCATGCACAACCAGGCGTGGAATGCGCTGTTTTGGTGTAACCACGACCAGCCGCGCATTGTGTCCCGCTTTGGTAGCGAAGGCCCGTTGCGCGAAGTAGCGGCAAAAGCGATGGCATTGGCACTGCATGGCTTACAGGGCACGCCTTATATCTACCAAGGCGAAGAGCTGGGCATGACTAACCCACATTTCAGCACTATTGAGGAATACCGCGATGTAGAAAGCCTGAACATGTTTGCCGCAGGCCAGCAACGTGGCGAAAGCAAAGAGGCACTACTGGCGGTGCTGGCCAGTAAATCCCGCGATAACAGCCGCACACCGATGCAGTGGGATAACAGTGCGCATGCAGGCTTTACCAAGGGAACCCCGTGGATAAGCGTATGCAGTAATTACCCAGAAATTAATGCCCGTGCCGCACTGGATAACCCGGATTCGGTGTTTTACACCTACCAGCAACTGATTCGCCTGCGTAAAACACACCCGGTGATAACCTGGGGCGACTATGAAGACTTGCTGCCCGATTCATCGGCATTGTGGTGTTACCGCCGTACATGGCAGGGCCAGCAATTGGTGGTTGCTATCAACCTAAGCTCAGAGCCGCAACATTGGTCAGGTTGTGCCTTGCCGGGTACACCAGAAATCCTGGCAGCCAACTATTCTCAGCCACCATCGCAACCCGAAGGTATAAGGTTGCGTCCCTTTGAAGCTATTTGGTGGCTGGCTGTAGAGGATTAATCCCACTTACTTTTCCCGTATTCAGGCCAGCATGAAAAAACTGGCCTGAATTGTTTAGATAATCACCATTCTAAGGACATTTTTTAAGCGCATAACAGGAAAAAATCTGAATGCTTATTTCACGTTCAGCCAGCAAGCCGCGCCATTACTTCTCCGCAAGATTTACTTTGTTCTGCATCAAAAAAAACGCAAACATGTTTGATGCAAATCACTATATATAGACACTAAAATGCGTTCCTCAACTACATATTGTAGTAATCATCTGTTATACCTTACTAAGGCCGCATTTCCGCAAGGGAAGTATTTGTGGATAAATCGAGGCAAAGACGGGAGCTTTCTGGCGTATTCCAGATACATAGCACCTTGTTTATGAACCCTTGCCTCTGTGGAAAACCTGTTTTTAAAATGGAGAGATCATGACACCGCACGTGTTGAAAAGAGATGGGTGCAAAGTACCTTTCAATTCAGAGCGCATTAAAGAAGCTATTCTTCGTGCCGCTAAAGCTGCAGGTGTCGATGACGCAGACTATTGCGCCACCGTCGCAGAAGTCGTCCGTGCACAAATGGAAGGCCGCAGTCAGGTCGATATCCATGAAATTCAAACTGCTGTTGAAAACCAGTTAATGGCCGGAAACCATAAACAACTGGCGCGCGCTTACATTGAATATCGCCACGACCGTGACGTCGCCCGTGAAAAACGCGGCAAACTCAACCAGGAAATACGTGGTCTGGTAGAGCAAACCAATACGGCTATCCTCAATGAAAACGCCAACAAAGACAGCAAAGTTATCCCTACCCAGCGTGATTTGCTGGCTGGGATTGTTGCCAAGCATTACGCTAAGCAGTATTTGTTGCCTCGTGATATTGTCCTGGCCCATGAACGTGGTGAAATCCACTATCACGATCTGGATTACTCCCCTTTCTTCCCTATGTTTAACTGCATGCTGATTGATTTAAAAGGCATGCTGACTCAGGGCTTTAAAATGGGTAACGCGGAAATTGAACCGCCGAAGTCCATTTCCACTGCGACTGCTGTTACTGCACAAATAATCGCGCAGGTTGCCAGCCATATTTACGGCGGCACCACAATTAACCGTATCGATGAGATTCTGGCGCCATTCGTGACTGCCAGCTTCCAAAAACACCGCAAAACCGCCGATGAATGGCAGATCCCCGATGCCGAAGGGTATGCCCGCGCCCGTACTGAAAAAGAGTGCTATGACGCCTTCCAGTCTCTGGAGTACGAAGTCAACACGCTGCATACCGCCAATGGCCAAACGCCTTTCGTCACCTTCGGTTTTGGTCTGGGCACTGGCTGGGAATCCCGCCTGATTCAGACGTCTATTCTGCGTAACCGTATTGCCGGGCTGGGCAAAAACCGTAAAACGGCAGTATTCCCTAAACTGGTCTTCGCGATTCGTGATGGCCTGAACCACCGTGACGGCGACCCGAACTACGACATCAAGCAACTGGCTCTGGAATGCGCCAGTAAGCGTATGTATCCGGATATTCTGAACTACGATCAGGTAGTGAAAGTGACCGGCTCCTTTAAAACCCCAATGGGCTGCCGTAGCTTTCTTGGTGTTTATGAAGAAAACGGTGAACAAATTCACGACGGGCGTAATAACCTGGGGGTTATTAGCCTGAACCTGCCGCGAATTGCTCTGGAAGCCAAAGGGGATGAAGCCAAATTCTGGAAGCTGCTGGACAGCCGCCTTGAACTGTCGAAAAGAGCACTGATGACACGTATTGCACGCCTGGAAGGTGTGAAGGCACGTGTCGCCCCAATTCTTTATATGGAAGGGGCTTGTGGTGTGCGTCTGAAAGCAGATGACGATGTCGCGCAAATCTTTAAAAATGGCCGTGCGTCAATTTCGCTTGGTTATATCGGCATCCATGAAACCATTAATGCGCTGTCCGGTAACCGCCATATTTATGACGATGAAAAACTGCGCGCCATTGGCGTTGCCATTGTCGCCCGCCTGCGTAAAGCGGTGGACGAGTGGAAAGAAGAAACTGGCTATGGGTTCAGCCTGTACAGCACGCCGAGTGAAAATTTGTGTGACCGTTTCTGCCGCCTGGATACCGCCGAATTTGGCGTGGTAGCGGGCGTTACGGATAAAGGCTACTACACCAACAGTTTCCACCTGGATGTAGAGAAAAAAGTTAACCCTTACGACAAAATCGACTTTGAGGCACCGTACCCGCCGCTGAGCAATGGGGGCTTTATCTGCTACGGTGAGTACCCGAACCTGCAACACAACCTCCGTGCGCTGGAAGATGTGTGGGATTACAGTTACCAGCATGTTCCGTATTACGGTACGAACACACCGATTGATGAATGTTATGAGTGTGGTTTTACCGGTGAATTTGAGTGCACCAGTAAAGGCTTTGTCTGCCCGAAATGCGGTAACCACGATTCCTCACGGGTGTCTGTTATCCGCCGTGTCTGTGGCTACCTTGGCAGCCCGGATGCCCGCCCGTTTAACGCAGGAAAACAGGAAGAAGTGAAGCGCCGGGTGAAACACCTCAATAACGGCCAGTTGGGTTAATTATGAATTACCACCAATATTACCCGGTGGATGTGGTGAATGGCCCTGGCACCCGGTGTACGTTGTTTGTCGCCGGTTGTGCCCACGAATGCCCCGGTTGCTATAACAAAAGTACCTGGCGGGTAAATTCCGGGGTGCCGTTCACCCAGGAAATGGAAGACAGGATAATTGCCGACTTACAAGACACACGGGTGAAACGCCAGGGCCTGTCACTTTCCGGTGGTGACCCGCTTCACCCGGCCAATGTTTCTGCTGTGTTGCGGCTGGTGCGGCGCATTTGCCGTGAATGCCCTGGCAAAGACATCTGGGTCTGGACGGGTTACCTGTTGAGCGAGCTGGACGAAGCTCAGCAGGAAGTTGTGGCGCTGATTAATGTGCTGGTTGATGGCAAGTACATGCAAGATTTACGCGACCCGGCGCTAATCTGGCGCGGCAGCAGCAACCAGGTTATCCACCACCTGCGTTGAAGGCTTAAAACAAAACAGCCCCACGGCATAGAGCGCGGGGCTGTTTTGTTTGGTTATGATTTCTGGCTACACTTTCGGGTTCAGTTTTTGGGTTCAGTTTTCCAGAAAATAACCTGCTTCCCACGCCTTGCCTTTGTTCTGAATACACTAGTTTTGAGGGGTATTCAGGCAAGAAACAGCCATGGCTTTAAATTCCTCGAAATCCCGGCAGTCTTTCAGTAATGGCATACGCTGCTCACGCAAAAACGTCACAAACAAGTCGTAAATCGCCATTGCTTCTTCATATTCTTCTTTGCTGATCGCCAGCAGAAAAATCACTTTTGCCGTTTCATCGCCCCACGTAATACCTTGCGGAGCCAGTACGGTGTACACCACCGTTTTGTGTGCCAGCAAACCCAACGAGTGCGGTAACGCAATGCCATCGCCCAGCATGGTGCTGACAATAGCTTCACGCTCTGTCACAGAGGGCAGGAAATCCGGCCCGACAACGCCTTCATTTTCCAGTTGCTGGCACAGGCTGGTGAACAGGGTTTGTTGGCTTATAGGCTTGTCAATAATGCGAAAATGGCGCGCATCAAAAAACCGCTCCAGCATCCATGGCCGGGTGCGATCCACCAGAACCAGTTTGCCTATCTGTTCTACCTGGTAATCTGAAGGGAATGGAGACATCGTCGCAACGGGTTTGTCTTTTTCCGTTAGCCGTGCAGTGCTAATCACAAAATCTTCAGCAACGGTGCTCAGTTGCTCGTAATCCCTGAGCGAGATAATGCGTGTCACCTCAATTTGTGGATATTTACGCACTAACTGGGCCTGAATCATACGCACAGTGGAATTACCGGTATCACACACCAGCAGCACCTGTGGGTTACGTTGCCAGCCAATATCGTAGTGGCGCTCCAGCCCGACACCAATATGCAATACCAAAAAACCCACTTCATTTTCGCTAATGGTGTATGGCGTATGTTTTCCCCAACTGGCAACCGCTGCTAGTGTCATGTCCCATGCCAGCGGGTAATGCTGTTTGATATTTTGCAGCAATGGGTTGGGGATATGGATTTGGTAACGGACCCGGGTAATCATGGTTTTGATATGAGTGAGCAAATCGGCATGCAGTTGCTGGTCGCTGGTCAAATCGTAATTATAGTGGCTGTTGATATAACGCAGAATGTAGCTGACCAACGCTTCGTCATCATCGGCACTGATAGCGCATGGGTCAGCATCCAGAATACGACGTGCGGCGAAATGCACTTGCAACCAGTTCTCTTCTGCATCTGACAGCGCTTTGCCGCTCAGGTGATGCAACAAGTGGCTCATGGTACTGGCCGCCTGGCGCACGGGTTCATCTACGTTCTCGGCGTGAAAACTGGCAATGGGGTAACCTTCACTAATACGCCGTACCGCCACTGCGCAATAAAACCTGAGAAAATCCACACTTTCATCTGTCATGCGGATGGCAAACTGCTCAAGGCAGTTTTGCAAAGTCGGTTCCAGTGCCGCCAGCACACCTGAATTCAGTGCTTCTTCTTGTATTAGTGGGCTGTCACTGTCCTGCTGGCTGATTTGCCACAGTAAGTCAGTCAGGCACGCCCGCACAGCGGTTTCATCGCCGAACAGTTTCATGCCATGCCGGGGCCTTGCTTCAATTGACAAATTATAACGGGCCAGCACATCGCGCACTTCCGCCATATCGCCTTGTAACGTTGCCCGGCTGATAAACCACTCATCGGCCAGGTCTTCAAGTTTGAGGGAGAACGCCGAAGTTAAAAACCGTACCAGCAAGTAGTTAACCCGTTCAGCGCTGGTGCGGGGAACGCGTAATGGTGCCTGGTGCTGGTTTTGTAACGCACCAAAACGGTCTGGGTCGTCAACCCGTAACTGGTAGCCGGTTCCACGGCTCAAAATAAATTGCGCACCATGGCAGGCCAGCAACATATTCAATGCTGTAATATCCGCTCTGACTGTGCGAGTGGAGACAGCCAGGCGGCGAGCCAACTCATCCTGAGGTAGCGTTTCGTTTTCCAGCAAACAAAACAATTGCGCCAGCCGTTGGTTGGGAAATCGCACGTCTGTGTCCTCTGGTGACACGGGCACCCCAGTGCGCCCGTGTGTCTGAATAAGGGTTACCCCAGATATTTTTTAACACTGTTGAGCAGGGTACGCACATCCTCTGGGCGAGTTTGCCCGGTGTTTTTCTCAATAATGGAACTGTACACGTGCGGAATAATGCGTTTAACACCGGCTTGCAGGGCAATATCGAGGATGGCCTCAAAATTGTCCAGGTCTATCCCCCCAGTAGGCTCCAGCCAGAAATCCTGGCGTGCGCATGCCTGTGCAACCGCAATGTATTCATCACGGCAGGCTAACCCGCCCATAGGGAAATATTTCACCGAACTGCCGCCCATATCTTTTAACAACGCAATAGCAGTATCAATGGGGACAATGCCGTCCGGTGCTTTGCTGCTAAGCGGCCCGGTGGAGATTTTGACCAGCCCTGGTGTCCCGGTAGGGGAAATCAGGCCATTTACCACGGTGTCGCTTTGCCCTAATAAAGCTCTGCTGGTAGCAACCCCGGTGAACACCTGGTTAACGTGCTGTGGCTGTATCTGGCGGGAGATTTCGCTCACCATGGCCGACTGCCCAGGGGAACCGGCACCCAGCCCCACCGAAATCGCGTTGTTGATAAGTGATGCATATTCGCGCATGTCTGCCACGGCGTGTTCTGTATCCGGGTAATTTTTGGATAGCACCCCCACCAGTACATAACCTTCTGCGGCTTCATAGATATCCACCGCATTTTGGTGGGAACCCGCCAGAACATTCAGGCACACGCGGTCCTGGTAAAAACGTGGGCTCAGGCTCATGCTGTTGTCTCCTTTTTTAGTACAGCGCGAATGCTGTGGTAAATCGTCATTAATTGTTGGGCATCAACACTGCGGACATCGGCTTCTACAATGCCGCTATTGGCTTTATAACCACGGAAATAAATGGCGTATTCACCTTGTTTGAGTTGTTCCAGTAACTGGCCGGTGGGCAGGCCGGTGACTGCTTCATCAAAGGTCATTTCTGCCCGGGCGATATCCCGTCCAGCCGCATCCCACACCACTCGCGCCTGCACGCCCTCCAGTTGGTTAAGCGCCTCAATAAAAGGGGACATCTTCGCCACCATTTGCTGTCCTGTTTCGTGCTGTGCATGCAGGTATTGTTCAATTGCACAGGCAAGCCCCAGAATGCCTTCCTTGCCCACTTTCATGGCACGGCCAATACCTGCTGACTGGCGCTGTACCCAACCCACCCAAGGTTGCCGGCCAACCACCAGGCCACTGGTTGGCCCTTCAAGGGCTTTAGCACCGCTGTAAATCACCAGGTCTGCTCCGGCCTGGTAGTAGCAACGCAAGTCTTCTTCTGCTGCGGCATCCACAATCAGCGGTAATTGATGTTCACGAGCAACCTGAGCGGCTTCGCTAACCGTGAGCATGCTTTTCTGCACACAGTGATGAGATTTGATATACAGCACCGCAGCAGTTTGCGGTGTGATGGCAGCAGCAAGTTGCCTGGCGCTGCATTCGTTGGCATAACCCGCTTCCACCAGCTTGCCGCCCCCGAGGGCCACCATAGCGCCAACCGGTGCGCCAAAGTTCACGTTGTGGCCTTTTGGCAACACGATTTCATTATGGGTGAGTGGTGTTTCATGCAGGTGGGTTAACAGCCAGTCGTCATCTTTGACCAATACGGCCGCCACACTTTGCGCAATCCCTGCCGATGCACAGGACACAATAGTTGCCGCTTCGGTTTCAAGCAGCCGGGCAATGTACTGCCCGGTTTTTTCCACCAGGTCATGCATTTCAAAGTAGTGCTGCATCCCCTGCGTGACCGCTTCCACCACCGCGCCGGATGGTGTGGACACACCCAAAATAGTCATGCGGCCAGAAGCATTAATGACCGGTTTAACCTGATATTTTTCATATACTGAAGACATGCTCGGCCTTCCCTTGTTCTGTCAAAAACCATGTTCCTGCCCGCATTGCAGCCAGTGGAATAATGCATTCTGATGCCGCTAATACGTTTTGTTCGCTATCGGTAAGTTGCCCCTGGTATGGGCGCACATCGAATAGAGTGAAATCGGCGTCCAGCCCGGGTGCTATGCGGCCCTTACGCACAAGGCGCAGCCCTTCTGCCGCATGTTGCGTAACACAGGCCACCACTTGCTCCAGTGTCATGCCAAGTGCAAGAAACTTCGCCATCACCAACGCCAGGCTTTTGACTGGCCCATCGATACGGTTACGGCAATAGATGTCGGAACTGATGGTGTGCGGTAACAACCCCATGCTGATTGCTTTTTCAGCCACGGCAAAACTGAAGCTCGCAGTGCCGTGCCCGACATCAAAGCGGACACCCCGTTTTAACGCCTGCCGTACTGCGCCGCGCAGTTCACCAGAAGGGGAAAAAATACGATTTGGTTTGCCGTTAAAGCAGTGGGTCAGAATATCGCCCGAAGATAACAGCTTGGCTATCTCATCCAGGCCTGGTGGCGTATTGCCTACATGCACCATCAGAGGCAGGTTGCCATTTTCCTGCTGAATCACTTTTGCCCGTTGCAAGGGTGCAATGCCATTTTCGCCCACCACACTGCTGCTCATGCGGGCTTTCAGCCCGACGATAAAATCCGGGTGGCGAGCTACCGCCAGGCTAACTGCACTGGCATCAATTTTTGCCATATCCGCCAGTTCATTCTGGGTAACCAGCCCCTGGCGGGCGATATTGAGCAGGGCATAAACCTCAGTGACTGCCTCACGGGTCAGTTGCCAAAAGTCATCGATGTCATCGGCCCCGGTGCTGCCAGCATCCACAACGGTTGTGACGCCCGTGGCAACCCCCACGCTGTCGGGTTCATCGTGGTAGATAGGGGATTTGGGGTAACAGTGCACATGGCTGTCTATCCACCCGGCACTGAGGAAAAAGCGCCCGCCCAGGGTTATTTCTTGCCGGGCTGAGGCATCTATCTTACCGACTTGTGCAATCACCCCTTGGTTGATTGCGATATCGGTAATGCTACCGTCGACCAGGCGAACCCTGCGCAGGATCATATCGAACATAACGGCTCCTTACGCCAGCAGGCAATGCGCCCACTGGCGTGGTATTTAGCTGATTGCGATGGGGAAAATCGCCCCAAGCACCATGGCACCCAAAATAGCGCCACCCGTAATAGGTTTCTGCCACAGGTAGAACAGCAGTGCGCCAACCAGCGCACCGAGGCCAATTGGAATGGAGGCGCTAATGGCACTCAGAATGATAAGAGGGCCAAGAAAACGGCCAGAGGCATTCCCGGCACCCATCATGACATCGGCCCCATAAGTGGAATCGCTCTGGTTAATGGTGAACTTGCGCGCCAGAATAATGATGTAGCCAATCGCCAGGCCAAGCACTAACCCTGTAGCCAGTGAGGCGGCAAAGTTCGCGACCGGGAACACAATGCCTGCACCAAGCAATAAAGCCGGGACACCTAACCCAACACCTGTTTGAATGGCCCCGCCAATATCCAAAATACCAACCAGTGAGCCTTCAATAATGCGGGCAAACAGGAAACTGGCACCAAATGCGGCTACCGCTCCGTAAACCCCGGTATCCATACCTGAACGCAACATAGACACAAACGCCACTTCATTGAATGCGCCAATGCCATACAGGTAATACATGTGTGTACCCGCAAAGACACCCGCAGATAACAGGCCAACAAAAATAGGGAATGACCAGTCTGCGTACCAAAAACCTTTGTTCTCTTCCATTTGCTTTCCCCTTATTTACCGCTCAGCGAGTTATGCAGCAGTTCAAGCCAGTTCGGTGCGCCAAGGCGGAACGACTCAAGGAATTTCAGATCAAATCCGCGGAAGAAGGCACTTAATACAAACAGTGTGATAATCGCCGTCATCATGATTTTGGTGACTTTGTTCCACCCACTTTCTTCCACACCTTTTCCAACAAGGATGCCCAGCACCAGGCCTGGAACCGCATTCCCCATAATCATTTGTGCCAGGCCGCCGAAAATGGTGGCCCATAAGCCAGAGCGTTTCCCGGCATCAATTGCCGCCAGCCAGAAAATAACGGGCATAACGGTGTTAACCAGAAGATTCGCTGCGGGCACCAACACTTTGACCGCCGTTACCTGCAAAGCGGCGGGTACGGCAGAGGCGGTAGAGTTCAGAAAGGCAACCACCACCATGCCAATCAGGCCACAGGCAATCGCCATTTTTTTAGGGTTGTGCAGGGTTTGGGTAACATCCCGGTTTTTTATCATGAGCGCAGCAACACCCCAGTTAGGGATGATGCGGTGGTCAACATCCTGGGTGAATGACCCGGCAGCAACCGATGAGGCCCATGCGTTAAAGAAAAACCCAAGGCCAAAGGAGAAGTGTGATGCCGGGTCGCCTTCACAGGCATTCAATTCACCCAGCGTGCGAAATGCGCCCATACCTTGAGTCACTGGCGCATGAAACATTCGTGCGGCACCGGCCCCAACACCGACACCAACCAACCCACCAATAATGAGCGATTTTATTAATATGATGAAAAACATACGTCCTGCCCTTTTTGTTTTTATACACAAGACCTTTCAGGATGCGTAACTGCACAGAAATACCGATGCGCAGGTGCAACCAACAAGAACAACGCCTGAAGGATGCCGTGCATAGATACCGTTTAGCCCCTGATTGCTGGCGTGCTGACAGCCCGTACTCCACTGAGCACTGGCAACTATCCGCGCGGGTACTGCGTTACCCTCGGCCTGCAACCCGAATACCTTCGGGTATCACGTTATTTACTGAGCGATAAAATCCACCTGTTCTGGATCTATCGCCGTCACTGTGACGGTAACTTCCAGCTCAACGCTGAATGTCCGTCGTTCACGGCGCAGAAAGAAAAACAAAAACGCTTCTTTCCGCACGAACTGGCGGGCGGCAATGACTTTCACATCCTGTGGTTCAATGCGCAGTAATACCAATGAAGTGCCTTTCAACACCTCACGCTGGATATGGGAAAACGCGTCGGAAAAAGCGGCTGCTTTCGAGACACCTTTTCCCTGCACGGTGACGGTGGTTGTTGAAAGTTGTTTCATCAGCCGTTGCCGTATTTTTTCTGCCAGGCTTCAACCAGGCGCATTCCCAGTTCTTCAATGTCCATAAAACCAAACCCCAGAACATTGCAGCCTTCTTTAATTGCCGTGACACCTTCATCCACTGAGCGCATGCCGTATTTGGCTTTGTAGCCGTATTTATTCTGGGCAGTAATTGCCCCGGCACCGCCACTGCCACAAAACGAGATACCAAAGGTTGCCTGCTCGGCTTTCATGACATCACCCAGCTTCATATCAGCCGCGACACCCGGTACCACAACTGCACGCCCACCGGCTTTTTCCACACCTGCTGCAACCTTCTGCCCTTTTCCCAGGCGGTCGCCAATAACCACTGTAATTTGTTCCACTTTGCGCTCCTTAACTGACACCGTTTTCTTTTGCTACTGCGAAATGGACAGATAACAACCAGACCTCTTCCCGGGGTAAATTGCCGAAGATATCGACCACTGTTTGAGCCAGTTGCATTGCTGCCTGGGGGATCTCATCGAACAAGCTGGCGTCAACTTCTGGCAAGGGTTCACCACTCACCGAACGCCAGGCCATTGCCCGAAGATGCGACACCAGCATTTGTTGCTGTACCGGTGTTGGAGAAATTCCTTTTTCTGCCAGCAACTGGTCTACCTGGCGTAATACCTGCCCGGCCAGTGCCGCAGCGTGTTCTTCCTGAGAAGCCCCCGTGTTCAGGGCCATTTTGTTATCCACGCGACTTACCTTGATTCGTTGAGATGTTATTAAGCTAACGCGCCTGCGCGGGGGTTTGTAGCAAGTTGTTTTCCACTTCAAAGTGGAAAAATGGCGCAGAGAAGTGATCTGTCTCGCACTCAAGCGCAATGGCAAACAAAAACGCTGGAAAGTGAATTTCAGGCAGAGATTCGCCGTGGGGAAAAGCAATAAACGCAGAGGAAGGGGAAACAAAACGCCCCGGTAAACCGGGGCAGAGTCATAAGCCTGACTTATTTTTTAATGCATTAAAACAGCCAGGCTGACACCGTGATTAGCGGTATTTCTTATGGTAAGTATTGCGGGTTTGTTTGAAGTGTTCCGCGGCAGCCTGCGCCTCTTTCACTTTGCCTTCATCTGCCAGTTTCAATGCGCCGTCTATCTGGCCTACCAGAATATCCAACCCATGGCGGTAATCCTTCATTTCCGGGCTGTCGCTGGCTTTACCATCCAGTTTATCCGGCGTGGACTTTTTCGCGTCTTCCGCTGCCTGGCGCATATTGGTCAGCGCTGTTTTAAGTTCACCGGCATCTTTGGTGCTCATCACGGTTTTGTAATTCTGGGCCAGCGTGTCCATATCTACACCAAGGTCTTGCGCAAGGACTGACGTACTCGCCAGAGAGAATGAACAGGCCGCTAACAGGGCTAACAGAGTTTTACGCATTGGCTCACCTTTTTATAAAGGGTGCGGCAGGTCGCACCCGAAAACATTACTGCCCGGCGATTTTCATTTCCGGCAGCAATACCGAACCGCATTGAATATTGCTTCTGGTCTCAATATCGTCGCCAACGGTGACCATATTGCGCCACATATCTTTTAAATTACCGGCAATAGTGATTTCACTCACCGGGTACTGAATTTCACCATTTTCGACCCAAAAACCGGAAGCACCACGGGAGTAATCACCGGTAATACCGCTGACACCCTGGCCCATCAGTTCTGTCACCACCAGGCCCGTGCCCATCTCTTTGAGTAACTGCTCAAAGCTCAGGCCACGGCCAGCGATGCGCCAGTTATGAATCCCACCCGCATGGCCCGTGCTTTGCAGGCCCAGTTTACGGGCTGCATAGCTTGTCAGAAGCCACTGTTGCAACACGCCATCTTTTACAATGTCGCGCCGTGCGGTACGCACCCCTTCACCATCGAAAGGCGTGGAAGCCAGCCCTTTTAACAGATGCGGATGCTCTTCAATGGTCAACCATTCTGGCAGGATTTGCTGGCCCAGTGAGTCCAGCAAGAAGGTGGATTTGCGGTACACCGCTCCACCGCTGATCGCACCGACCAGGTGGCCAAACAGCCCCGTTGCCGCTTCAGCCGCAAAAATAACGGGTGCTTTCATAGTAGATAATTTTCGTGGAGACAGGCGTGATAAAGTGCGTTTTGCGCACTCTTCACCCACCCACTCAGGTGATGCCAGGTCGCTCATTTCACGGCCAATAGAATAGGCGTAATCACGCTCCATACTGCCGTTAGCTTCGCCAATAACGCAGCTGGATAAAGAGTGGCGGCTGGAACAATAGCTCTGCAACATGCCATAGCTGTTACCAAACACCTTAATGCCGTAATGGCTGTTAAAACTGCCGCCTTCGGTGTTGGTTATGCGTTTGTCGGCCTGGAGCGCTGACTGTTCTGCGCGGGCTGCCAGGTTAATAGCCTGTTCTGGGGAGATTTCTGCTGGGTGGAATAAATCCAGATCCGGGGCATCAAAAGCCAGCAACTCTTTTTCCGCCACACCCGCGCATGGGTCTGGCGAGGTATAACGGGCGATATCCACTGCCGCCTGTACTGTGCGGGCAATCGCGTCTTTGCTCAAATCTGTAGAGGAAGCGCTACCTTTACGGTTTTGCGAATATACCGTGATACCCAGCGCGCCATCGCTATTAAACTCCACGTTTTCAACTTCGCCGTAACGGGTACTTACGCTGATACCCGTCGTTTTACTGACAGCGACCTCTGCGCCATCCGCCTTACCGGAGGCCAGTTCCAGCGCATGGGCTACCGCTTCTTCCAGTGCTTTACGTTGTTGTGCAACTTGAGTGATTACTTTCATCGCCAATGCCATAATGTAAGGTAAGTTAATTGACAGTCTAACAGAGAACCATTTCGCAGTGCGCACCTTAACTGGTAGTATTAGCCTCTTTTTAAGGAGCCTGATATGACAAAACAGCCTGAAGACTGGCTCGATGACGTCCCCGATAGCCAAAACGAAGAGGACGAAGATGATGAAATTATCTGGGTCAGCAAGAGTGAAATTAAACGCGACGCAGAAGAGCTGAAACGTCTCGGCGTTGAGTTGACTGAGCTTGGCAAAAACGCGCTGGATAAAATCCCGCTGGATCAAGACCTGCGTGCAGCAGTGGAACTGGCACAACGGATCAAGAAAGAAGGCCGTCGCCGCCAAATCCAGTTGATTGGCAAAATGCTGCGCCAGCGTGATGTAGACCCTATTCGCCAGGCGCTTGATAAGCTGAAAAACCGCCACAACCAGCAGGTTGTTGTGTTTCACAAGCTGGAAAGCCTGCGCGACCAGTTGATTGCCGGTGGCGATGAAGCCGTTGAAGAAGTTTTGCGTCTGTACCCGGATGCTGACCGCCAGCAACTGCGTTCCCTGGTGCGTAATGCCAAGAAAGAAGTGGCTGGCAATAAACCGCCTAAATCCAGCCGCCTGATTTTTCAATACTTACGTGATCTGGCTGAAAACCAGGACTAATTATTCCGGCTGCCCTCGCAAATGGCAGCCGGTTTTATTCAACGCCCGCTTGTGGTGGCCTGCTTTTATCTGTTCTCGGTAATAACCTGCCACAGGTACTTTTCGTTATTTTCGTGTGCTGAACCCATCATTTGTGTTTGCCGACATACTGCTCGGTGGCTTTGTCTGGTGCCATAATTCCATCTTACAGCCAATATCCCCTTTACCCCTTATTTTTGCTGAATCGTTACAACAAAAGCCATTTAACTGCACATAAATAAAGCAAATTAATAATTGTTACATCGAAAATCCCGATCCAAATCCCATTTATTTACAAAAACTAACACTTAATACTGTGAATTGAAGAGGATCACATTTTCTTATCGCCTGAAAAATTAGTCTCTGCTGAAACAAACATAATCGATTCAGCAAAAGGATGTTCCGATGAAAAAAGCTCTGCTCCTCTCTACCCTCGCGTTACTGATCTCTGGACAAGTGGCAGCCAAAACTTGGGTGCTGACAGACACTGAAAGCAATACAGAACAAGGAAACTGGCATATTTCCAGCCACCAGCTGAACATGAAATCATCTCCGTTCAGCATTGAGCAAACTGTGCTGCATGGCGGCAAACAGGAAGGCAGTAAATTGCTGGTTATCAAAAGCCAAAACGGCCTGACCATTACTCTGATTCCCACTCGTGGTATGGATATTCTGCATGTGGAAGGGTTTGGCGTGCGGATGGGCTGGGATTCCCCGGTTAAAGAGGTGGTTAACCCGGCTTATATGAACCTGGAAAGCCGTAACGGGCTGGGGTGGCTGGAAGGGTTTAATGAAATGATGGTGCGCTGCGGTTATGAATGGACCGGGCACCCAGGCACTGCGGATGGCCAGCTGTACACCCTGCATGGTAAAGCCGGGAATACACCTGCATCGAAAGTGGAAGTGAGTGTAAGCGACAGCGCGCCTTATACCATTACCGTGCGCGGTTTGCTGAAAGAGAGCACCTTTAAAAAAGCTGATTTGCAGACTCAAACAGAATTGCAATATGTACCGGGTAGCAGTCAGTTCAGCATTCATGACGTGCTGACTAATAAAGGGGATTATGACCACGATTACCAAATCATTTATCACAGTAATTTTGGCCAGCCTATTCTGGAAGAAGGCGCGCAATTCCTTGCCCCTATCGCGCAAATCAGCCCGTTTAATGACTATGCGAAAAAAGGCCTGAGCACCTGGCAGACCTATGCAGGCCCCACCAAAGGCTTTGACGAAATGGTGTTTAATATTGCTCCACTGTCTGGAGCCAACCACCAGACTCTGGCCGCTGTGGTGAATAAAGCGGGCAACAAAGGCGCGGCTATTCACTTTAACACCACACAACTTCCGGTTCTGACACTGTGGAAAAATACCGATACGCTGAAACAAGGCTATGTGACCGGCATTGAGCCTGGCACCAGCTATGCCTACCCGGTAACCATTGAACGTGAACAGAAACGTGTAAAACAACTGGCACCAGGTCAGAGCGCACACTTTGATTTAACCTACCAACTGCTGCACTCCGCAAGTGACGTAAACCAGATTAAGCAGGATATCGCCACGATTCAGGGTGACCAGAAAGTAGAGGAAGTCAGTACGCCGATGGCGAAGGAGTAAGGCTGTGTTGCTTGTTCACTGGCAGTGAGGCCACATTGAGCACATCACTTCAGGTGAACGGAACTTTCACTACACCGGCATCCGGTTAAGCGAATATAACCCGAACCACATTCTGCCAGTACCGAGCCGGTTGCGCGCCGTGTCAGCAATACAGGTTTCTCTCACCACCCGCGCACGGCGCACGCAGGGGGCCCGGCCCCCCTGCACCCCCGTCGGTGGCTGGCAAAATCGCCGCTTCGCGGACATTCGGCTTACCCCGGCAGCCTGTTCGGGTACCGCTCCGAGTCGGCCTCCTGCCTCCCGTCGCTCTGCCTGCATCCCTGCAGGCAGCCCCGGCCCGCCAGGCACGCCTCAACGATTTCGAGGCCACTAACCCCACCGCCTGTAAGCCCCAGCAAAACATTAAGAAAACAAACCAAATCCAGAACCCACAGCCACACCGAACCACACAAAAAATTCGCTATTCACAGCGCTGGCTGGGTCGCGTAAAACCGGTGAACCGCAGAAAGGAAGACAAGGTTATTCCGCCCGGACGGCGGAATAAGGCGAAACGAGGCAGGACGCCGAGTCGAGCCGGCCGCAGGCTGACTGCCCGGAGGTGAACGCAGTGCGCAGCACCGGTTGCCCGCGAAAAACCGGATTGTTAAGGGGCGGGCCCCTTAACACGTTCACCGGCTGTGAAGCCACATTAACCACCTCACTTCAGGTGAACGTAATTTCACACCAGCCCGGGGGAACGGAAACAACCACACTGCAAGTAAACGGAACAATCGCACCAGCCAGGGTAAACTGCCCCCACTTACTCCACTGAACGCTGCGCCTTCACTTCCAGCGCATCCAGCAACTTCTGATGAATCCCACCAAAACCACCATTACTCATCACCAGAATCACATCACCCGGTTGTGCCGATTTACTAATCATATCTACCAGCGTGTCCAGGTCTGCACTCCAGTGTGCTGGCTGCACACAGGCTTCAGCCACTTCAGCAACCTGCCAGGGAATATGCTGTGGCTGGAACAAAAAGACTTCGTCCGCCCGGCCCAAAGATGGCGCCAGGTCATCTTTGCTGATTCCCATTTTCATGGTATTTGAACGCGGTTCCAGTACCGCAAGGATACGTTTGGTGCCACCCACTTTACCGCGTAACGCAGCAAGCGTTGCCAGAATGGCTGTCGGGTGATGCGCGAAGTCGTCATACACCGTAACGCCATTTGCTTCACCGCGCAGCTCCAGGCGGCGACGGGCGTTAATAAATGAACCCAGTGCTTTAGCCGCTTCTGCTGGTGCCACACCAACATGGCGCGCAGCGGCAATTGCCATCAGGCCGTTATGCATGTTGTGCTCGCCAACCAGCGACCAGTCCACAGATGCAACCTGTTCACCATCCAGCCACACTTCCCACTGGGAAGCATCCTGGTTTGCCTTTTTCGCCTGCCAGTGGCCTTGTTCGCCAACCAGCTCCTGCTCACTCCAGCAGCCCATTGCCATAACCTGTTTCAGGTTGGCATCGTGCTCCGGCAGAATAATACGCCCCTGGCCCGGCACAATACGCACCAAATGGTGGAATTGCTTCTGAATGGCTTTCAGGTCGTCGAAAATATCGGCGTGGTCGAACTCAAGGTTATTGAGAATTAACGTTCGCGGGCAGTAATGCACAAACTTAGAGCGTTTATCAAAGAACGCACAATCGTATTCATCGGCTTCAATGACAAAGAACGGGCTTTCACCCAGGCGGGCAGAAACCTCAAAATTCCCCGGAACACCGCCAATCACAAAGCCTGGCTGGTAACCACACTCTTCCAGGATCCAGTTAACCATTCCCGCTGTTGTTGTCTTGCCATGCGTACCCGCAACAGCAATGACCCAGCGGTCACGCAGAACAAAATCATGCAACCACTGCGGCCCGGACATGTACGGAATACTTTTTTCCAGCACCGCCTCTACACAAGGATTACCACGCGTCATCGCGTTACCGATGATAACCAAATCGGGTTGTGGTTCCAGTTGGCTGGCATCATAGCCTTGAATCAGGTCTATACCTTGTTTTTCCAACAACGTGCTCATTGGCGGGTACACATTGTCATCGGACCCGGTTACTTCATGCCCTAAGGCCCGTGCCAACATGGCAAGGCCGCCCATAAACGTGCCACAAATACCCAGAATATGAATGCGCATAGCTCTATCCTTTTCCTTCCTGGGGCACATTCTACCCGTTTGTTCTATGATGAATAAATGACTTTTCAGCGAAATCCCATCCATGCTGGCGCGATTCACCTGTGCGCGTTTATTTTAATCTTTGTTAGTATTGTTGTATTCGTTTTACTCAACCGCTTTACTCCACTGAATGCAGGGAAAGTGTTATGAAAACGTTAGGTGAATTTATTGTCGAAAAGCAGCACGAGTTTTCTCACGCCACCGGGGAACTGACTGCGTTGTTATCGGCGATAAAACTGGGTGCTAAAATCATCCACCGCGATATCAACAAAGCAGGCCTGGTTGATATCCTGGGTGCCAGCGGCGCCGAGAATGTGCAGGGCGAGCAGCAGCAAAAGCTGGATTTGTTTGCCAATGAAAAACTGAAAGCTGCACTGAAAGCCCGTGATATCGTTGCTGGTATCGCTTCTGAAGAAGAAGATGAAATTGTTGTTTTCGAAGGGTGCGAGCATGCAAAATATGTTGTGCTGATGGACCCGTTGGATGGTTCTACCAATATCGACGTTAACGTTTCTGTTGGTACCATCTTCTCTATTTACCGCCGCGTTACACCGGTTGGTACGCCTGTTACTCTGGAAGACTTTCTGCAACCCGGTAACCAACAAGTGGCCGCAGGTTACGTAGTTTATGGCTCATCCACCATGCTGGTTTACACCACCGGTTGCGGTGTTCATGCCTTTACTTACGATCCTTCGCTGGGGGTTTTCTGCCTGTCTCAGGAGCGCATGAATTTCCCACCGAAAGGCAACACCTATTCCATTAACGAAGGGAACTACATTAAATTCCCGCAAGGTGTGAAAAAGTACATTAAATACTGCCAGGAAGAAGACAAGTCTACCAACCGCCCATACACTTCCCGCTATATCGGTTCCCTGGTTGCTGACTTCCACCGTAACCTGCTGAAAGGTGGCTTGTACCTGTACCCAAGTACAGCAAGTTACCCGGAAGGCAAACTTCGCTTGTTATACGAATGCAACCCTATGGCGTTCCTGGCTGAACAGGCGGGCGGGAAAGCGAGTGATGGTAAACAGCGTATTCTGGATATTCAGCCAGACAGCCTGCACCAGCGCCGCCCGTTCTTTGTAGGGACAGAACAGATGGTTGACGACCTGGAGCGCTTTATGCGCGAATACCCGGAAAACTGACATGGGTTAAGAGATAAAGAAAGTGACAACTGCATGTATTGGCTGGCATTAATCAGGCCAATACATGCAGAACAGAATGATGTGTATATTATCAATGCCACATATGCTCCACGTTCCCATACACCACAAACACACCTGAATATTCGCTAAGCATTGTTAAACACTGGAGCTTTCAGTGAGAAAAATAAAATAACATAGTTCTCTCTCCATACCATTCATTGTAAATGGAAATATTGCCCTCCACATATTCATTCATCCAGGTTATATCAGAGCTTGTTCAAAAAAATAAAAGGCCGCTCATTACAGAACACTTACCACATGATATAAAAACAGAAAATAGCCAGAAGGAGTAAGCAGGATGCTTACATCAGATTATTTAAGGATAAAACTACAAAGCGACAAGCAACTCTCAATCTATCTTCAACGCGGGGTTAACTCATTTTCACAGGCAACCCAACAGACACTATCTGATATTTCCTCTGGTATTGAAAGAGCCAGTTGGTATTCATCTTGTTTAATCCCCCGCTATGGTGATATTTGCAGTGAATTAATAACCGAAGAAAAGAGGATGGCACTCTCTATAGCATCACTATTTAAACATGATGATGTCTTTCTTTATATGCTTCTTCTTTATTTTGAAATGATTGAAAAAGACCGGCAAGAGGGAAATAAAAACGGGAGTGTCCAGCGAGCAGTTAAGAATATTAGCGGCTACACAGCTAACATGGCAGCTAACAAATTCACACGCAATACTATCGCCTGGTCATTGTCAAAAGCACTATCCGGGTCGGAAGCCGTTTCTAAAGTCGTCGCAGAACGAGTAGCAGGCAAATCCCCCTATGTTGTTTTAGCGTTACAAGTTTTTGGTATCGAGCACAAGGCTGCATTAGCAGCAAGAAAACTGAAAATTTTGGAGCCAGAGTATTATGCACTTTTGTATGCGGCACAACTCGAAATGCTGTATTACTTCATTGAGCCAGTATTAGAAATAATCATCCAAAAAGTAAAAACAAAATTTTATGAAACACTGGAAGATTTTTATGAAGATATAGGGGTAACATTTAATGTTTAAAAGCCTTATCTCTCTGCTTTTATCAGACATAATATTCCCAGTTATTATTATTCTCAGCTGGTGTATTTGTGTGATTTTTATTCCGTCATATGGTGTTCTTTGCGGGTTTATATCCACGGCGATATGGATTGCTGTTTTCACCAAACTAACAAAGAAGTTTAACAAGTACAAATAACATAAAATAGCCCCGGTAGTGGCAAGAATGATTAAAAAAATAACAGTACGGTTATCGTCCACTACCGGGGTAAGTTTAATGATTTTTCATATGGTTACGTCTTTGTTGGCTGTATGTTAACCCTGTTAACAGGAACACTTTGCCGCCCTTCCCAGAACGCCATCAGCCCGCGTTGCATCGCAATAAAAATAAATAACAGAATGCCAATAGCGATTTTGGTCCACCACGAACTCAGTGTGCCGTCGAAGTTAATGTAAGTCTGAATCAACCCCTGAATTGCCACACCAAACAGTGTACCCAGCACTGTTCCCACACCACCACTGAGTAACGTGCCGCCAATGACCACAGAAGCGATGGCATCCAGTTCCACCCCAACACCGGCCAGGGCATAACCCGCTGAGGTATAGATAGAAAAGACAATCCCCGCCAGGGTTGCCAGGCCGGTGGAGAGCATATAAATACCAATGGTGGTGCTGCGGGTTGAAATCCCCATCAGGTTGGCGGATGTAGCACTGCCGCCAATGGCATAAACCCGGTTACCAAACTGCGTGCGGCTTGCCACCAGAATGCCAAACACCACCACCACTAACATCACCACGCCCAGGAAACTCAGGCGGCCACCGCCCGGAATTCGCCAGGCCAGAGTGGACAAGGTTTGGTAGACAGGGTGATTGATAGGAATCGACTCTTCAGACAACAGATAGCTGGCTCCCCGTAAGAAGAACATACCAGCCAGGGTGATGATAAAAGCGGGGATCTTCAGGCCATCTATCAGTAACCCCATAAACGCACCGAACCCGCAGCCCATCAGCAAGATCAACGGGAATGCCACAACAGGCGACATCCCCCAGTCGCCCAGCGCTTTTGCCAAAAATACCCCGGTAAAAGCGATAACGGACCCGACGGAAAGATCAATCCCACCAGAGATAATCACAAAGGTCATACCAACGGCGATGATCCCAAGAAAGGCGTTATCTGTCAGAATATTACAAATAACCCTGGTTGAGGCGAAGCCCGGAAACTGAGCCAGGCAGAACAGATAGCCGAGAATAAACACCAACAGGGTGATCACCAGCGGCAAATTACGCTTCATCATGGCGGCGCCACCTTTTAATCAATGAGATAAAACGCTGAGACTGAACAACCAGCACACACAGCACGACGATGGCTTTCACCACCTGGTTCATTTCCGGCGGAAAGCCTGACAGCAGAATCCCGGTGTTCATGCCCTGAATAATCAGTGCGCCCACCACCGACAACACCATATTGAAGCGCCCGCCCATGAGCGAACCGCCGCCGATAACCACAGCAAGAATCGCATCAAGTTCCAGCCACAACCCGGCATTATTGGCATCGGCACCACGAATATCCGCAGCCACAATTACCCCGGCAATTGCCGCACACAAACCACTCAGCACATAAGTGAGCATGACGACAATACGGGTATTCACCCCGGCGTTTTTCGCCGCCCGAATGTTGATCCCCGCGGCTTCAATGAATAGCCCCAGCGCGGTTTTGCGCACCAGAACCCAAAAAGCGACCAGGGTTATCAGGGTAATGACCACGGGCGTTGGGAAGAACAACAGCGAACCGCTACCCAGCCAGGAAAGGTGAGGCGAGTTAAAGGTAACGATTTGCCCGGAGGTAATAAGCTGTGCCACACCGCGCCCGGCAACCATCAGGATCAGGGTGGCAACAAACGGCTGAATCTTGAGTATGGCAACCAGAATACCATTCCATAGCCCGGCCAGCATACCAACACCCAGCGAAGCCAGAATCACCACGGCCAGCGAATGCCCTTGTACGGTCAGCGCCGCGGCAGTGGCCCCGGCAATTGCCATAGTTGCCCCAACAGACAAATCAATACCGCCGGTGGCAATGACCAGCGTCATACCAATCGCCAGTAATGCCACCGGTGCGGCACGGTTGAGAATGTCTATGGGGCTGCCAAACAGGCGGCCATCCTGCAAAATGACCTGGAAAAAGTGGGGGGCAACCAGGCTGTCCACCAGGAGTACCAGCAACAGCGCAATAAATTGCGGGGTGCCCTGCGGCCAGCGGAAACTGCGGCGTTGCGGACCAGGGCCTGATAACGAATGCGGCATCACAATTTCCTCCTTATGCCGCAATGGCATTCATAATGGCGGCGACAGAGAGATCTTCGAGTGGGATCTCGGCAATTTGCTGGCGATCACGCATGATCACCACCCGGTCGGCATAGCCCACTAACTCTTCAAGTTCCGACGAAATAACTAAAAGCGCCAGGCCATCTGCACAGAGTGTTTCTATCAGGCGGATGATTTCAGCGTGGGCACCCACATCAATACCGCGGGTTGGTTCATCGAGGATCAGGAATTGGGGTTTGGTGAGTAGCCAGCGGGATAACAACACTTTTTGTTGATTCCCACCGGATAAAAACTCGATGGGTTGCTCCATGCCCGGTGTGCGGATCCCCAACTGGCGTATAAACCGCTCGGCTATCTGTTGCTGTTCTTTACGCGGAATTGGCCGTAGCCAGCCACGCTGGGCCTGGAGCGCCAGAATGATATTTTCCCGCACAGAAGCGGCAGCAATGATCCCATCAGTTTTGCGGTCTTCGGGGCAAAAACCAATCCCGGCGCAGGAAGCCTGATGCGGCGTACGCAGCGCCATATTTTTGCCTTTTACCGCCACGCTACCGGCATCGGAAGGGCGAATACCAAAAATCACTTCTGCGGTTTCGGTACGCCCGGAACCCAGCAGGCCAGCCAGACCAACGATTTCACCTGGGCGCACTGCCAGGTCGAACGGTTTGATCACACCTTTTTTGCCATAGCCGGTAAATTCCACCACGGGTTTGTCGCTCAGCAGTGTTCGCCCGGCACGTTGAAGCGCGTTTTGTTCAAGCTCGCGGCCCAGCATCATCTTAACCAATTCAATTTGTGGTAGATCTGCTGTGTTTTCCGTGCCAACAAACGCACCGTTACGCAGTACGGTAATTCGGTCTGTCACTTCATAAACCTGGTCGAGAAAGTGGGTAACGAAGATAAGGCTGGTGCCCTGATCACGCAGTTGGCGCATCAGGGTGAATAGCATTTCCACTTCTTTGGTATCGAGGCTTGCGGTGGGTTCGTCAAGGATCAGGACTTTGGCCGACAGATCCACAGCCCGGCAGATAGCGACAATTTGTTGCATAGCAACTGAATAACGGTTCAGGGGCTCACGCACATCCAGTTCAAAACCGTAAGAAGCCATTAACTTACTGGCGCGGCTGATCATCTCTTTGCGTTGCAGTAAGCCAAAACGGCGGGGTTCGCGGCCAATAAACAGGTTGTCGGCCACGGACATATTCGGGAGCAGGTTAACTTCCTGGTAGACTGTACCAATCCCCAGGCGCTGTGCGTCTGCCGTATTTTTCGGTGAGACAGACTGCCCTTCCAGGTAAATTGCCCCGGTATCACGCTGATAAACCCCCGTCAGGCATTTGATCAATGTTGATTTACCGGCCCCATTTTCACCCAGCAAGGCCATTATCTCGCCCCGGCGTAGTTGAAAATCGACATGATCCAGCGCTTTCACGCCGGGGAAAAATTTACTCAGGCCTTCCGTGCGCAAAATTTCCTGATTATCACGGGTGTTCATCGCGGAGTCTCCGGCCAGGGAAACGGCTCAGGCCATAAAAGCAGCCTGAGCCAGGTTGGTTAATAACCCATATGGAGTTTGCGCTCGTATTCCTGTTTTGCTGTATCTGGCAGGTAGAGCGTTGATTTGGTGATAATGGTTTTCGGTGGAACCGTGCCGTCTTTCTTGTATTTTTCCAGTGCATCGAAGGCCGGGCCTGCCATATCTGGTGTCAGCTCGACACTGGCATTGGCATCGCCTGCCATCATGGCTTTGTAGATATCCGGTACGCCATCAATAGAGCCGGTGAGAATGTCTTTACCCGGTTTTAACCCGGCTTCTTTAATGGCCTGGATTGCCCCGATGACCATATCGTCGTTATGGGCGTAAACCATGCAAATATTTTTGCCGTTATTCTCCGCTTTGATGAAGCTTTCCATGACTTCTTTACCTTTACTACGGGTAAAGTCGCCAGACTGGGAACGAATGATTTTAATGTTTGGCGCTTTGGCGATGGCTTCAGCAAACCCTTTCTTACGGTCAATCGCCACACTCGCGCCCACAGTACCTTGCAGCTCAACAACATTACACGGCTTACCTGCGACGGTTTTCACCAGCCAGTCGCCAATTAACTGGCCTTCCAGCACGTTGTTTGCCGTAACCGTGGTCATGTACAGGGATTTGTCTTTCACATCAATAGAACGGTCCAGCAGGAACACCGGGATCTTCGCATCTTTGGCTTCTTCCAGCACCGGCTCCCAGCCTGTTGCTACCACGGGTGCAATGAAGATTGCGTCCACACCCTGGGCAACAAAAGAGCGTACTGCTTTAATTTGATTCTCTTGTTTTTGCTGTGCATCAGCAATTTTCAGGGTAATTCCACGCTCTTTCGCTTCCGTTTTGGCAACATTGGTTTCTGCCGCACGCCAGCCAGATTCAGAACCAACCTGAGAAAATCCAACCACCAGGGGGGCTGCCATCGCTGCTGATGACATAGCCACTGAAACTGCAGAGACTAAAAGTAACCGCTTCCACATAAGCGCGTCCTCTCGTAGGGTTATTATTGGTAAGAAGTACATCTGCAGGGGAAACTATAGACAATACGGGATGTAACAGAATGCGTTACATCACAATTCAAAAAAGTAGCATAATTGTTAACATCCAGTTTTAGTCAAGGATCGGGCTGGGTGAGGCTCCTCACCAGAAAAGGTGAATGCGGTTTTTTTCACCAATGAATTCGCTGGCATTTCCCTTTTGTAACCGGTTACAAGAATTTATAAATAATGCAGCTGGCTTTATGGATTTTTATGCTGGAAAGCGACCAGCCCGTTGACTCGAACTTTTCCTGATTAAGAAAAACAGGCGAAGACATTCGGGCGCAGTTGGCTATAATACCCGGCACTTGTTTGCCACACATTTAAAGGAAACAGACATGAGCTTACTGAACGTACCAGCAGGCAAAGATCTGCCGGAAGACATCTACGTTGTTATCGAAATCCCTGCTAACGCTGACCCTATCAAATACGAAGTAGACAAAGAAAGCGGCGCACTGTTTGTAGACCGTTTCATGTCTACTGCGATGTTCTACCCGTGCAACTATGGCTACATCAACCACACTCTGTCTCTGGACGGTGACCCGGTTGACGTACTGGTGCCAACTCCGTACCCGCTGGAACCAGGTTCTGTTATTCGTTGCCGTCCGGTTGGCGTGCTGAAAATGACTGACGAGTCTGGCGAAGATGCCAAACTGGTTGCAGTACCGCACACCAAACTGAGCAAAGAATACGATCACATTAAAGATGTGAACGACCTGCCAGAATTGCTGAAAGCACAGATCACCCATTTCTTTGAACATTACAAAGATCTGGAAGCTGGCAAATGGGTGAAAGTTGACGGTTGGGACAACGCAGAAGCGGCTAAAGCTGAAATCGTTGCCTCTTTCGAGCGCGCTAAAAAATAATTGCCTGATGCAGCCATGTGGCGTAGCGCCAGTGGCAGAGTGCTCACTGCACCTATCAGCGCAAAGTAAAAAGTAAAAAAGCACTGCCCTGCGGCAGTGCTTTTTTTATGTATTACCCGGATATATTACCCGGTGTTGGTGGCTGTTATCCGGGAAGTGCGCTGTTGCCTGCACTTCCCGTTTTCACCGCCTGTTATCAGAAATAGCGGGTCAGGTTTAACAGGAAGCCTTTGTCCTGTGCGCCGTCTTCACGCCAGTGGAACGCATTCGCACCGATATCCAGGTTACCCTGACGGTAGTTCGTGCCCGCCGTGGCCTGGCTGTTCACCCCGCCACCGCGCTTGCCGTCTTCCACCCGGAACTGCTGCCCCGATGCACCTGCCAGGCTTGCCGTGCGCCCCTGGCGGCTGAATGCCAGGTTCGGCCCCGCTTCCAGGTGGGCATGGGCACCCCAGCCACTCTCTCCCGCCCAGTTGAGGCGCAGGCCCGTTACCGCATCCACCGCCGTTTCAGTGTAACGGCTCATGCTCAGGTTGAAATCACCCGCGCCGCGCTCCTGCATGCCGCCTGTCATCTGGTGGCGCACGGCCACCCCGGCGAACGGTTTCACACTCAGGCTGTCGCCCAGGTTCAGGGTTTTCGCCCCTTCACTGCGCAGCGCCAGTTGCTGAATGTGCACGTCACTGCGCGCACTGTTGCGCACCCCTTCAAAGCGGATGTCGCGGCGGCTGTCCAGTTGGTGGCGGTCGTAACGCAGGCTGTTGTGCCAGCCCAGACCGTCGCCCAGGCTCAGGTGGTGGCCCAGCCCGAAGAACTGGCTGTAACCGCCGGTCAGCCCGTTATCCCCGGCGCGGCTCATGGCGTTACCGCCACTGCCGGAAAGCCGTGCCATGCCGTAGTGCGCTTCCAGTTCACCAAAGCCGCTGTCAAAGCGCTGGCCCACCGCCACCATGTCGTAGGTCACTTTGTTGGCCATTTCGGCCCGTTTGTCGCCTTTTGCCACCACGTTAAACGACAGGCCGCTGTCGGTGGCCACCGGGGATTCGGCCGCCAGCCGGGTAAAGCGCTGGCCCAGAATACGCGCTTCTTTGTTCAGGCCCGTGGCCTGGACACCGGACACCTGTTTCAGCGCCCGGTCCAGCTCGGCAGAGGTGGACACGTTCAGGCTGCTGTACAGGCTGTTGCTGGTGTAGCCGTTATCCAGCGCCGCTGCCACGCCCGCCACGCTCTGGTCGCTGATGACCGCCACGTAGTCGTTTTTGGTCATGGTCACGTCCACGTTGCCGTCGGCGTTGTTATACCCCTGTGCGTTCCACACCACGGTCTGTGAACCGATGTTCTCTGCCCCGCTGATGCTGTTGCCGGTGAAGACATTGCTGAAGGTGACTTCCTTCGCCGCCGTGCCCGCCGTAAACCCGGCGCTGATGGTCACCGTGCTGTCGATATGCAGGTTGTTGCCCCCCAGTTTCCCCGCCGTGCCGTCAGCATTGGTGCCGATAACATAGTTGTTAACCAGGCTGGCATTGCTGTTCCATTCCGGGACGGAGGGCGGATTGGGAACGGAAAGGTCATCGTCATCCCCCCGGCCGTCATCCTCACTGTCTTTGATAATGCCGCCACCGGTTCCGTGGAGCACCACGCTGCCGTTATTGATGAGGACTGACTTACTGCTGGTCTTTTCAAATGCCCAGGAGTTGTCTGCCCAGACATTAATCACCCCGTTTGCGGTGTTGTTGACAATATTGGCATCGCCCGGTGCCTGAATACCCACCAGGCCTTCACCGTTGGTGCCGTCTTCCCGGCCCTCCTGAGTCCCCACGTTTATCACCCCGTCGTTCACCACGCGGGTGGTGTACCCACCGGTGCCGGTACGGATGGCCACCGCACCGTCGCCCTTCACGGTCACTTCACCGGCATTGTGGAAGTTGTAGGGGCGGCCCAGGTTAACCAGCGCGGCCAGAGGGTTTTCACCGTAAATCCGCCCGCCTTCCAGGTTATAAATCCATCCTCCATTACTGGTGGCGTTTCCACCGGAAGTGCTGATGGCGCTGTACCCGCCGGTGGCAATCATTTCACCGCTGTTATACAGGTACACATCCGCCCCGGAGCGGGTGCTGTTCCACAGGGCGTTGACTTCCCCACTGACTGCCGGGCCGATGTTGGTTATCAGCCCTTCGTTCCAGGTGGTCAGGTTTTTTATCACCGCACTGCCCGGCTCTGTGGCAGTGACCGTGCCGCGGTTCACAAACTGACTCGCGCTGCCCATGCCTGACAGACGGGCGTTGATTGTGGCACCCTCATGGTTGACCAGTACACTGTTGATGTATAATTCCTGCGCACTGTCAAAGGTGGCATCGCCATAATTCGCGGTATCCTGCAGAAGTAACCAGGGCCGGGATTCATCGCTCCAGCTACCGTTTTCCCCCTCTGCGGTCAGTACCGGGGTGGTGAGAATCACATAATCAGATTCACTGGTAGAGGCGCCCCAGTTCGGGTCGCCGTTATTTATCGGGCTGCCGTAAAAGTTCACCGTACCAAAGTTAAACACCTGACCGTTGCCTTCAGTGTAAAATGCCTGGCCCAGGTCAGTGTTAATGTTAATCACCCCGGTGGTGTCGTTAATGGCAATACCACTCCCGACAGCCGCCATGGCATACAGGCCATCTGTATTGTCGTTATCCACCGTCAGGGTGATGGTCCCCTGGTTCAGGGCTGTACCGTCATTCGCCACCATCCCCATCCCGGCGTTATGCACCCGGATTTCACCACCGGCTGCATTCACGGCCCTGGCACCACCCCCGTTCACCAGCATCGCCGTGCCGCGGCGGAAGTTCTGCGCGGTCAGGTGCAGGCCGGTTTCGGTTAACAGGTTGCCGTCTTCGTCCAGGTCGTTCGACATGCTGTTCAGGGTTATCAGCCCGTTATTGACAGCCTGGCTGTTATTCCCCACCGCCACACCGTGGGCGCCCTGGCCGCTGACCTGCACGGTACCGTCGTTGATAAATGAGGAATTATTCAACACCGCCACGCCATACAGGCCTGTCCGGCTACCAATATATCCCCCATCCTCAGAATAAATATTGGTACTTCGTGAATCCAACACCGAGACAATATCCAGCAGACTGTCGGCCATGTTATGCATCAATGATGATTGGAGGTGTACAAACG
>NZ_JAIVKM010000015.1 GCF_020523985.1 Mangrovibacter yixingensis
GGCGTTGAAATGTTCCGCAAACTGCTGGACGAAGGCCGTGCTGGTGAAAACGTTGGGGTTCTGCTGCGTGGTACCAAACGTGATGACGTTGAACGTGGTCAGGTTCTGGCTAAACCGGGCTCAATCAACCCGCACACCAAATTCGAATCTGAAGTATACGTTCTGAGCAAAGATGAAGGCGGCCGTCATACTCCGTTCTTCAAAGGCTACCGTCCTCAGTTCTACTTCCGTACTACCGACGTAACTGGCTCCATCGAACTGCCGGAAGGCGTTGAAATGGTAATGCCGGGCGACAACATTCAGATGGTTGTTACCCTGATTCACCCGATCGCAATGGACGAAGGTCTGCGCTTCGCAATCCGTGAAGGCGGCCGTACCGTCGGTGCTGGCGTTGTTGCTAAAGTTCTCGGCTAATTGCTGATAACATTTGACGTAATGCGCAATAAAAGGGCATCATTTGATGCCCTTTTTGTACGCTCTCGAACCAGAACCTGGCTCATCAGTGATTTCTTTTCCATAATCATTGCTGAGACAGGCTCTGAAGATGGCGTAAAGTGCCGAAATATTGCCTAAGCGAAATTCGGTTTGGTTGCCTCGCGTTTGCGGGGCAAAAATGTTTGTTTGATTCATTGTTACAGGTTGAACTATGAGTGCGAATACCGAAGCTCAGGGAAGCGGGCGCGGCCTGGAAGTATTGAAGTGGCTGGTTGTCATTGCTTTGCTCTGTGTGGCCATCATCGGCAACTTCCTTTATCGTGATGTGAACCTGCTGGGGCGGGCTGTTGCGGTAGTCGTTTTGATTGCTGCAGCAGGTGGTGTCGCTCTGTTGACCACAAAAGGTAAAGCCACGGTTGCTTTTGCCCGTGAAGCGAGAACTGAAGTTCGTAAAGTGATTTGGCCGACCCGCCAGGAAACGTTGCATACCACATTAATCGTTGCAGCAGTGACGGCTGTCATGTCACTGATCCTGTGGGGGCTGGATGGTATTCTGGTCCGTGTGGTCTCTTTTATCACTGGACTGAGGTTCTGAAATGTCTGAAGCTCCTAAAAAACGTTGGTACGTCGTTCAGGCGTTTTCCGGCTTTGAAGGTCGCGTAGCAACTTCTCTGCGTGAACATATTAAATTACATAATATGGAAGAACTGTTTGGTGAAGTTATGGTGCCAACAGAAGAAGTGGTTGAGATTCGTGGCGGTCAGCGCCGTAAAAGCGAACGTAAATTTTTCCCGGGCTATGTTCTTGTCCAAATGGTGATGAATGACGCCAGTTGGCACTTGGTACGTAGTGTACCACGTGTTATGGGCTTTATCGGTGGTACATCCGACCGTCCGGCTCCTATCAGCGACAAAGAAGTTGATGCCATCATGAACCGCTTGCAGCAGGTTGGGGATAAACCGCGTCCGAAAACGCTGTTTGAACCGGGTGAAATGGTTCGTGTTAACGATGGTCCGTTTGCTGACTTTAACGGCGTTGTCGAAGAAGTGGATTACGAGAAAAGCCGCCTGAAAGTGTCTGTGTCCATCTTTGGCCGCGCGACACCTGTAGAACTGGATTTCAGCCAAGTAGAAAAAGCCTGATTAGCCTGACTGTACAACTGCTGTGGTGCCACTAACCCGCGGGTTGTGCTGGTTATAAAATCGAATGTAAAAGCAACAATTACTGTTGCGTGAGGCGCGAAATTGACATACAATTTCGCGCCTTTTGTTTTTACATGCTGTAAAGCGTGTAAACAGAGTTTAATTACGGGGAGCCTCCAAAGAGGCGTTATAACCCATTAGAGGAAATATCAATGGCCAAGAAAGTCCAAGCCTATGTCAAGCTGCAGGTTGCAGCTGGTATGGCTAACCCGAGTCCGCCAGTAGGTCCGGCTCTGGGTCAGCAAGGTGTTAACATCATGGAATTCTGTAAAGCGTTTAACGCCAAAACTGAATCCATCGAGAAAGGTTTGCCGATTCCGGTTGTTATTACCGTTTACGCTGACCGTTCCTTCACCTTCGTTACCAAAACTCCGCCAGCAGCAGTTCTGCTGAAAAAAGCGGCTGGTATCAAGTCTGGTTCCGGTAAACCGAACAAAGACAAAGTGGGTAAAGTAACTCACGCTCAGGTTCTTGAGATTGCTCAGACCAAAGCAGCGGACATGACTGGTGCCGATCTTGAAGCGATGGCTCGTTCTATCGCTGGTACCGCTCGTTCCATGGGCCTGGTAGTGGAGGACTAAGAAATGGCTAAACTGACCAAGCGCATGCGCGTGATCCGTGACAAAGTTGATGCAACTAAACAGTATGACATCAGCGAAGCCATTGCTCTGCTGAAAGAGCTGGCCACTGCAAAATTTGTAGAAAGCGTAGACGTTGCCGTTAACCTCGGCATCGATGCACGTAAATCTGACCAGAACGTTCGTGGCGCAACTGTGCTGCCGAATGGTACTGGCCGTACCGTACGTGTTGCCGTATTTACCCAGGGTCCTAACGCTGAAGCAGCTAAAGCTGCTGGCGCTGAGCTGGTAGGTATGGAAGATCTGGCTGACCAGATCAAAAAAGGCGAAATGAACTTTGACGTTGTTATTGCTTCCCCGGATGCAATGCGCGTTGTTGGTCAACTCGGCCAGATCCTGGGGCCGCGCGGCCTGATGCCAAACCCGAAAGTTGGTACTGTAACTCCTAACGTTGCTGAAGCAGTTAAAAATGCTAAAGCTGGTCAGGTTCGTTACCGTAACGACAAAAACGGCATCATCCACACCACTATTGGTAAAGTAGATTTTGACGCTGACAAACTGAAAGAAAACCTGGAAGCACTGCTGGTTGCGCTGAAAAAAGCAAAACCTGCTACTGCTAAAGGCGTTTACATCAAGAAAGTTAGCCTGTCTACCACCATGGGTGCTGGCGTTGCTGTTGACCAGGCTGGTCTGTCAGCTACTGTAGCGAACTAATCATTCGCTTTACGTGGGCGGTGGATTTGTCTACAATCTGTCCCCCACGTTTCTGCTTAGGCAGACGTTTAGTGCAAAACGCATAATATACGGCTTGCACTAAACAAGAATTTCGGTTGGAGCCTGGCCTTATCCAGGCCTCCGTCCAAGACCGCAGGTGTTTCTTAATTGAGGCTTAATTTCCTGCGTAGACGGTGACAGAACCTGAAGAATCTTTTTATTAAGTTCTCTTTGGCTTGTTTCTGCTCACCGTATTAAGACGTTCTTATCGTTGATAAGAGTGAAGTGAGTTCCGGGGTTTAGTGCCCCGGCAAACATCCAGGAGCAAAGCTAATGGCTTTAAATCTTCAAGACAAACAAGCGATTGTTGCTGAAGTCAGCGAAGTAGCCAAAGGCGCGCTGTCTGCGGTAGTTGCGGATTCCCGTGGCGTGACCGTAGACAAAATGACCGAACTGCGTAAAGCAGGTCGCGAAGCCGGCGTTTACATGCGTGTTGTTCGTAACACCCTGTTGCGTCGTGTTGTTGAAGGCACTCAGTTCGAATGCCTGAAAGACGCGTTTGTTGGTCCGACCCTGATTGCATACTCTATGGAACACCCGGGCGCAGCTGCTCGTCTGTTCAAAGATTTCGCTAAAGCGAATGCAAAATTTGAGGTCAAAGCGGCAGCCTTTGAAGGTGAGTTAATCCCGGCGGCTCAGATCGATCGCCTGGCAACTCTGCCGACCTACGAAGAAGCAATTGCACGCCTGATGGCAACCATGAAAGAAGCCTCTGCTGGCAAACTGGTTCGCACTCTGGCGGCTGTACGCGATGCGAAAGAAGCTGCTTAATTGCACTTTTTTTTGTCATTCGCTTGCTTACGTATAAACTTATTCTGATATTCAGGAACAATTTAAATGTCTATCACTAAAGATCAAATCATTGAAGCAGTATCCGCTATGTCCGTAATGGACGTTGTAGAACTGATTTCTGCAATGGAAGAAAAATTCGGTGTTTCTGCTGCTGCTGCTGTAGCTGTTGCTGCTGGCCCGGCTGCTGACGCTGCTGAAGAAAAAACTGAATTCGACGTAATTCTGAAAGCTGCTGGCGGTAACAAAGTTGCTGTTATCAAAGCAGTACGTGGTGCTACCGGTCTGGGCCTGAAAGAAGCCAAAGACCTGGTTGAATCTGCTCCGGCTGCCCTGAAAGAAGGCGTGAGCAAAGACGACGCAGAAGCTCTGAAAAAAGCTCTGGAAGAAGCTGGCGCTGAAGTTGAAGTTAAATAAGCCACTTTTTCTGGTAACAGCCTGAGAAATCAGGCTGCTGGCTGGTGATTTTATGGTCACCAGCCTTTTTGCGCTCAAGGGAGCCAGTAGCGTTTCACACTGTTTGACTACTGGTTTTCCTGTCAATGCTTGTTTCTATCGACGACTTAATATACTGCGACAGCGCGGTGTTGCTGGGTAAATCGCAATGAAATGGTTTAAGAGTGATAGAAACAGGCATTGCGGATAGTGTTCCACTTTCCGGTCAAAAAATAGTGTTGCATAAAAAACTGTCCGTCCAGTGGGCAGAGTGGGTCGACTTGTCAGCGAGCTGAGGAACCCTATGGTTTACTCCTATACCGAGAAAAAACGTATTCGTAAGGATTTTGGTAAACGTCCACAAGTTCTGGATGTCCCATATCTCCTTTCTATCCAGCTTGACTCGTTCCAGAAGTTTATCGAGCAAGATCCTGAAGGGCAGTACGGTCTTGAAGCGGCTTTCCGCTCCGTATTCCCGATTCAGAGCTACAGCGGCAATTCGGAACTGCAATACGTCAGCTACCGTCTTGGCGAACCTGTCTTTGATGTTCAAGAATGCCAGATCCGTGGTGTTACGTTCTCTGCACCACTGCGCGTAAAACTGCGCCTGGTGATTTATGAGCGTGAAGCGCCTGAAGGCACTGTAAAAGACATTAAAGAACAAGAAGTCTACATGGGCGAAATCCCGCTTATGACGGATAACGGTACTTTCGTTATCAACGGTACTGAGCGTGTTATCGTTTCCCAGTTACACCGTAGCCCTGGTGTGTTCTTTGACAGTGACAAAGGGAAAACCCACTCTTCGGGTAAGGTTCTCTATAACGCACGTATTATTCCTTACCGCGGTTCATGGCTGGACTTCGAATTCGATCCGAAAGACAACCTGTTCGTACGTATCGACCGCCGTCGTAAACTGCCGGCAACTATCATCCTGCGTGCACTGAACTACACAACTGAACAGATCCTGGATTTGTTCTTCAAAAAAGTTGTGTTTGAAATCCGTGACAACAAACTGCAAATGCAGTTGGTGCCGGAACGTCTGCGTGGTGAAACCGCTTCTTTCGATATCGAATCAGACGGTAAAGTCTACGTTGAGAAAGGTCGTCGTATCACTGCTCGTCATATCCGTCAGTTGGAAAAAGACGAAGTTCAGCACATTGAAGTTCCTGTCGAATATATCGCCGGGAAAGTCGTTGCTAAAGATTACATCGACGAAGCAACAGGCGAGCTGATCTGCCCGGCGAACATGGAGCTGTCTCTGGACTTGCTGGCTAAACTGAGCCAGGCAGGCCATAAGAGCATTGAGACTCTGTTCACCAACGATCTGGACCATGGTCCGTACATGTCCGAAACCGTGCGTATTGACCCAACCAATGACCGCCTGAGCGCGCTGGTTGAAATCTATCGCATGATGCGCCCTGGTGAGCCGCCGACTCGCGAAGCTGCTGAAAGCCTGTTCGAGAACCTGTTCTTCTCTGAAGACCGTTATGACCTGTCTGCTGTAGGTCGTATGAAATTCAACCGCTCGCTGCTGCGTGGCGAGATTGAAGGTTCTGGCATCCTGAGCAAAGAAGACATTATCGATGTAATGAAAAAACTCATCGATATTCGTAACGGTAAAGGCGAAGTGGATGATATCGACCACCTCGGCAACCGTCGTATTCGCTCCGTGGGTGAAATGGCTGAGAACCAGTTCCGTGTTGGTTTGGTGCGTGTAGAGCGTGCGGTTAAAGAACGTCTGTCTCTGGGCGATCTCGACACCCTGATGCCGCAGGATATGATCAACGCGAAACCTATCTCTGCTGCAGTTAAAGAGTTCTTTGGTTCCAGCCAGCTGTCTCAGTTTATGGACCAGAACAACCCGCTGTCAGAGATTACCCATAAACGCCGTATTTCTGCGTTGGGCCCAGGCGGTTTGACTCGCGAACGTGCGGGCTTTGAAGTTCGAGACGTTCACCCGACTCACTATGGTCGTGTGTGCCCAATCGAAACGCCTGAAGGTCCGAACATCGGTCTTATCAACTCCTTGTCTGTTTATGCACAGACCAACGAGTATGGTTTCCTTGAAACACCGTATCGTAAAGTGACTGACGGTGTTGTGACCGACGAAATTCATTACTTGTCTGCTATTGAAGAAGGCAACTTCGTTATCGCTCAGGCGAACTCCAACCTGGATGACGACGGCCACTTCGTAGAAGACCTGGTAACCTGCCGTAGCAAAGGCGAATCAAGCTTGTTCAGCCGTGATCAGGTTGACTACATGGACGTTTCCACACAACAGGTTGTTTCTGTTGGTGCGTCCCTGATTCCCTTCCTGGAACACGATGACGCCAACCGTGCATTGATGGGTGCGAACATGCAACGTCAGGCGGTACCAACTCTGCGCTCTGATAAGCCGCTGGTTGGTACAGGTATGGAACGCGCTGTTGCAGTTGACTCCGGCGTTACAGCTGTTGCCAAACGTGGTGGGACTATCCAGTACGTTGATGCTTCCCGTATCGTTATCAAAGTTAACGAAGATGAGATGTATCCGGGCGAAGCAGGTATCGATATTTATAACCTGACCAAGTACACCCGTTCTAACCAGAACACTTGCATCAACCAGATGCCGTGTGTGTCTCTGGGTGAACCGGTGGAACGTGGTGATGTTCTGGCTGATGGCCCGTCCACCGATTTGGGTGAACTGGCGCTGGGTCAGAATATGCGCGTGGCATTCATGCCATGGAACGGTTACAACTTCGAAGACTCCATCCTCGTATCAGAGCGTGTTGTTCAGGAAGACCGTTTCACCACTATTCATATTCAGGAACAAGCTTGTGTGTCTCGTGACACCAAACTGGGGCCTGAAGAAATTACAGCAGATATCCCGAACGTGGGTGAAGCTGCGCTCTCCAAACTGGATGAATCCGGTATTGTTTACATCGGTGCAGAAGTTACCGGTGGCGACATTCTGGTGGGCAAAGTAACGCCGAAAGGCGAAACTCAGCTGACTCCGGAAGAGAAACTGCTGCGTGCCATCTTTGGTGAAAAAGCCTCTGATGTTAAAGACTCTTCTTTGCGCGTACCGAATGGTGTATCCGGTACCGTTATTGACGTTCAGGTCTTTACTCGTGATGGCGTAGAAAAAGATAAACGTGCGCTGGAAATCGAAGAAATGCAGCTCAAACAGGCTAAGAAAGACCTGTCTGAAGAACTGCAAATCCTCGAAGCTGGTTTGTTCGGCCGTATCCGCGCCGTGCTGATCTCTGGTGGTATCGAAGCTGAGAAGCTCGACAAACTGCCACGCGATCGCTGGCTGGAACTGGGTCTTGCTGATGAAGAAAAACAGAATCAGCTGGAACAACTGGCAGAGCAGTACGATGAAGTGAAGCACGAGTTCGAGAAAAAACTCGAAGCGAAACGCCGTAAAATCACTCAGGGCGATGACCTGGCACCTGGTGTGCTGAAAATCGTCAAAGTGTATCTGGCCGTTAAACGTCAGATTCAGCCTGGGGATAAAATGGCGGGCCGTCACGGTAACAAAGGGGTTATTTCTAAGATCAACCCGATCGAAGATATGCCATACGATGAAAACGGCACGCCGGTTGATATCGTACTGAACCCACTGGGCGTACCGTCTCGTATGAACATCGGTCAGATCCTGGAAACCCACCTGGGTATGGCTGCTAAAGGTATTGGCGACAAGATTAACGCCATGCTGAAACAGCAGCAGGAAGTGGCCAAACTGCGTGAGTTCATCCAGCGTGCTTATGACTTGGGTGCAGATGTTCGCCAGAAAGTTGACCTGAACACCTTCAGCGATGAAGAAGTTCTGCGTCTGGCTGAAAACCTGCGCAAAGGTATGCCGATTGCCACCCCAGTGTTTGATGGTGCGAAAGAAGCTGAAATTAAAGAGCTGCTGAAACTGGGTGATCTGCCGACTTCTGGTCAGATTACGCTGTTTGACGGCCGTACCGGTGAGAAGTTCGAGCGTCAGGTAACTGTTGGTTACATGTACATGCTCAAACTGAACCACCTGGTCGACGACAAAATGCACGCTCGTTCCACCGGTTCTTACAGCCTGGTTACTCAGCAGCCGCTGGGTGGTAAGGCGCAGTTCGGTGGTCAGCGCTTCGGGGAGATGGAAGTGTGGGCACTGGAAGCATATGGTGCCGCCTATACCCTGCAGGAAATGCTCACCGTTAAGTCTGATGACGTGAATGGCCGTACCAAGATGTATAAAAACATCGTGGATGGCAGCCATCAGATGGAACCGGGCATGCCGGAATCCTTCAACGTACTGTTGAAAGAAATCCGTTCGCTGGGTATCAACATCGAACTGGAAGACGAGTAATTCTCGCGCAAACAGGTCCATGGTGCCCGGGTAATACCGGGCATCAGAGAGTGCTAACTCCGACGGGAGCCAATCCGTGAAAGACTTATTAAAGTTTCTGAAAGCGCAAACTAAAACCGAAGAGTTTGATGCGATCAAAATTGCTCTGGCATCGCCAGACATGATCCGTTCCTGGTCTTTTGGTGAAGTTAAAAAGCCGGAAACCATTAACTACCGTACCTTCAAACCGGAGCGTGACGGTCTGTTCTGTGCTCGCATTTTCGGGCCGGTAAAAGATTACGAGTGCCTGTGCGGTAAGTACAAGCGCTTGAAACACCGTGGTGTTATCTGTGAAAAATGTGGTGTTGAAGTTACTCAGACCAAAGTACGTCGTGAACGTATGGGTCACATTGAGCTGGCTTCTCCGACTGCCCACATTTGGTTCCTGAAATCACTGCCATCCCGTATCGGTTTGCTGCTCGATATGCCTTTGCGTGATATCGAACGTGTACTGTACTTCGAATCTTATGTAGTTATCGAAGGCGGTATGACCAACCTGGAACGCCGTCAGATCCTGACTGAAGAACAGTATCTGGACGCGCTGGAAGAGTTTGGTGACGAATTCGACGCGAAAATGGGTGCAGAAGCTATTCAGGCCCTGCTGAAAGGCATGGATCTGGAGCAGGAATGTGAACAACTGCGCGAAGAGTTGAATGAAACCAACTCTGAAACCAAACGTAAAAAGCTGACCAAGCGTATCAAGCTGCTGGAAGCGTTCGTTCAGTCTGGTAACAAACCAGAATGGATGATCCTGACCGTTCTGCCGGTTCTGCCGCCAGATCTGCGCCCGCTGGTACCGCTGGATGGTGGTCGTTTCGCAACATCAGATCTGAACGATCTGTATCGTCGCGTTATCAACCGTAACAACCGTCTGAAACGTCTGCTGGATCTGGCTGCGCCAGATATCATCGTACGTAACGAAAAACGTATGCTGCAGGAAGCGGTTGATGCCCTGCTGGATAACGGTCGTCGCGGTCGTGCCATTACTGGTTCTAACAAACGTCCTCTGAAATCTTTGGCCGATATGATCAAAGGTAAGCAGGGTCGTTTCCGTCAGAACCTGCTGGGTAAACGTGTTGACTACTCTGGCCGTTCGGTTATCACCGTAGGTCCATACCTGCGTCTGCACCAGTGCGGTCTGCCGAAGAAAATGGCACTGGAGCTGTTCAAACCGTTCATCTACGGCAAGCTGGAACTGCGTGGTTTAGCTACCACCATCAAAGCAGCCAAGAAAATGGTTGAACGTGAAGAAGCCGTTGTTTGGGATATCCTGGACGAAGTTATTCGCGAACACCCGGTCATGCTGAACCGTGCACCAACTCTGCACCGTTTGGGTATTCAGGCATTTGAACCTGTACTGATCGAAGGTAAAGCTATTCAGCTGCACCCGCTGGTGTGTGCGGCGTATAACGCCGACTTCGATGGTGACCAGATGGCTGTTCACGTACCGCTGACGCTGGAAGCCCAGTTGGAAGCACGTGCGCTGATGATGTCCACCAACAACATTCTGTCTCCGGCAAACGGTGAACCAATCATCGTTCCGTCTCAGGACGTTGTACTGGGTCTGTACTACATGACCCGTGACAAAATCAACGCCATGGGCGAAGGCATGGTTCTCACCGGGCCGAAAGAAGCTGAACGTTTATACCGTTCAGGCCAGGCTGAGCTGCATGCACGCGTAAAAGTACGTATTACAGAATATGAAAAAGACGAGCAGGGTGAATATGTGGCGAAAACCACATTGAAAGACACCACTGTTGGTCGTGCAATTTTGTGGATGATCGTACCTCAGGGTCTGCCGTTCACTATCGTGAACCAGCCGCTGGGTAAAAAAGCAATCTCCAAAATGCTGAACACCTGTTACCGCATTCTGGGCCTGAAACCGACGGTTATTTTTGCTGACCAGATCATGTATACCGGTTTTGCGTATGCAGCTCGTTCTGGTGCATCTGTTGGTATCGACGATATGGTTATTCCGGCGAAAAAAGCCGAAATCATCGCCGAAGCCGAAGCAGAAGTGGCAGAAATTCAGGAACAGTTCCAGTCTGGTCTGGTAACTGCTGGCGAACGTTACAACAAAGTCATCGATATTTGGGCTGCGGCGAATGACCGTGTTTCCAAAGCGATGATGGATAACCTGCAAACTGAAACCGTTATTAACCGTAAAGGTGAAGAAGAGCAGCAGGTTTCCTTTAACAGCATCTATATGATGGCCGACTCCGGGGCGCGTGGTTCTGCGGCTCAGATTCGTCAGCTTGCTGGTATGCGTGGTCTGATGGCTAAGCCAGATGGCTCCATCATCGAAACGCCAATCACCGCGAACTTCCGTGAAGGTCTGAACGTACTCCAGTACTTCATCTCAACCCACGGTGCTCGTAAAGGTTTGGCGGATACCGCACTGAAAACAGCAAACTCCGGTTACCTGACTCGTCGTCTGGTTGACGTCGCGCAGGACCTGGTTGTTACTGAAGATGATTGTGGCACGTTGGACGGCATCATGATGACGCCGGTTATCGAAGGTGGTGATGTTAAAGAACCACTGCGTGACCGCGTACTGGGTCGTGTAACAGCTGAAGACGTACTGAAACCGGGTACCGCAGATATTCTGGTTCCACGCAACACGCTGCTCAATGAACAGTGGTGTGACCTGCTGGAAGCAAACTCTGTAGACAGCCTGAAAGTACGTTCTGTTGTAACCTGTGACACCGATTTTGGTGTGTGTGCTCACTGCTATGGTCGTGACCTGGCGCGTGGTCATATCATCAACAAAGGTGAAGCCATTGGGGTTATCGCAGCACAGTCTATCGGTGAACCTGGTACTCAGCTGACCATGCGTACCTTCCACATCGGTGGTGCGGCATCTCGTGCGGCTGCTGAATCCAGCATCCAGGTGAAAAACAAAGGTAGCATCAAGCTGAACAACGCGAAGTCCGTTGTGAACTCCAGCGGTAAACTGGTTATTACTTCTCGTAATACCGAGCTGAAGTTGATCGACGAATTCGGTCGTACCAAAGAAAGCTATAAAGTACCTTACGGTTCTGTGCTGACCAAAAATGATGGCGAACCGGTAGCAGCGGGCGAAACTGTTGCTAACTGGGATCCGCACACCATGCCGGTTATCACCGAAGTTCCGGGCTTTATTCGCTTTACCGACATGATCGACGGCCAAACCATTACTCGTCAGACTGATGAGCTGACTGGTTTGTCTTCTATCGTGGTTCTGGATTCTGCAGAACGTACTGCCGGTGGTAAAGACCTGCGTCCAGCACTGAAAGTCGTTGATGCCAATGGTGATGATGTGCTGATCCCTGGTACCGATATGCCTGCGCAGTACTTCCTGCCAGGTAAATCGATCGTTCAGTTGGATGATGGCGTTCAGATTAGCTCCGGTGACACACTGGCGCGTCTGCCGCAGGAATCTGGCGGTACCAAAGATATTACCGGTGGTCTGCCGCGTGTTGCTGACTTGTTCGAAGCACGTCGTCCGAAAGAACCTGCGATCCTTGCTGAAATCAGCGGTGTGGTTTCCTTCGGTAAAGAAACCAAAGGTAAACGTCGCCTGGTTATCACCCCACTGGATGGTGAAAACCCTTACGAAGAGATGATTCCGAAATGGCGTCAGCTCAACGTGTTTGAAGGTGAACGTGTTGAACGTGGTGACGTGATTTCCGATGGTCCGGAATCTGCTCATGATATTCTGCGTCTGCGTGGTGTTCAGGCTGTAACGCGTTACATCGTTAACGAAGTACAGGATGTATACCGTCTGCAGGGCGTTAAGATCAACGATAAACACATCGAAGTTATCGTTCGTCAGATGCTGCGTAAAGCAACCATCATGAATGCAGGCAGCTCCGACTTCCTGGAAGGCGAGCAGGTAGAGTACTCTCGCGTGAAAATCGCGAACCGCCAGTTGGAAGACGAAGGCAAAGTTAGCGCAACTATCATGCGCGACCTGCTGGGTATTACCAAAGCGTCTCTGGCAACCGAGTCCTTCATCTCTGCTGCATCGTTCCAGGAAACGACGCGTGTTCTTACCGAAGCCGCTGTTGCGGGGAAACGTGATGAACTGCGTGGCCTGAAAGAGAACGTCATCGTGGGTCGTCTGATCCCGGCTGGTACTGGCTATGCTTACCACCAGGATCGTATCCGCCGCCGTGCTGCGGGTGAAACCCCTGCTGCTGCACCGCAGATCAGTGCTGAAGAAGCAACTGCCAACCTGGCAGAGCTGCTGAATGCTGGCCTGGGCGGGAACAACGATAACGATTAATTGTTATCTCTCGCTGATAAAACCGTGCCTTTGGGCGCGGTTTTTTTTTGCTATTTTCACAACTCACCAAAAGTGACTCTCTCCCAATACCCTGGCAAATTTCAGGCTCCTGTTTGTTGTTTTTCAGGCAATAAAAGTGATGAAAAAGCTGGAAGGCGGGGTGGCCGATGGAGAGGGGAAATGGCCACCCCGGGCAGTGCAATTCGCTGCCGGAGTGACCATATCGTTATTCACGAAAGGTGTTCAATGCACGTTGTTCAGGACCGGAAGCAGGGTTCCAGTGATTTACTGATTTGCTGAAAATGCCGGGCTTGTTTGAGGCCCTCTTCCCAAAAAACTGTCCCAATCTTTCCACACTGGCTGTAACCCAGCGTCCATGAGTACCCTGGCAACCACATCGGGTGCACGGTTATCATGAGGCGAAAATTGCTCCAGCTCAGGCTGGTGGTCTGCATAGCCTCCCGGCTGTGTGCTGGAAAATGCACTGACATGGGTAATGGCCAGTGGGACAACGTGATCGCGGAACCAGGGGGATTCACGGGTCGATAGCGATAACTCCAGTTCTGGGGAGAATAAGCGGAAAGCGCAAATAACCTGAAGTAGCTGCTTTTCATCCATGAGCGATGCCGGGACTATTCCTCCCTCACATGGGCGTAAGCGCGGAAAAGATACCGAAAACCGGCTCTGCCAGTAATGCTGTTGCAACCAGAGCAGGTGTTCAGCCACCATGAAACAATCCACTCGCCAGTTATCCGACAGCCCAATCAGTGCTCCCAGCCCAATACGGTCAATGCCCGCTTTACCGAGCCGGTCTGGGGTATCCAGCCGCCAGAAAAAATCCTGCTTCTTGCCGCGTAAATGGTGCCGGGCATAAATCGCTTCATGGTAGGTTTCCTGGTAAACCATAACACCATCCAGCCCAAGCAGCTTGAGTTCAGAATATTCATCCTCGCTCATAGGCTGTACTTCCATTTGCACTGAACTAAAGTGACGGCGAATACTGGGCAAATATTGCCGAAAGTAGTCCATTCCCACTTTTCTTTGGTGTTCGCCAGTGACCAACAACAGGTTTTCAAACCCGAGCTGGCGAATGGCTTCGCACTCGCGTTCGATTTCCTCGCCATCAAGAGTCTTACGCTTAATGTGATTACTCATTGAAAAACCGCAATAAGTACAATCATTTGCACATAAGTTTGACAAGTATAACGGAACATAAAAGTTAACCGTATTACCAAAACGCTGGCGGGTTAAACGTTGGGCCATTACGGCCATTGGCTCCAGGTATTCCGCGGCGGCAGGCGAAAGCAACGCCATCATATCTTCCGGCCCGCGTTTTTCCCGGCATAGCGCCTTCTGCACATCCTCTTTGGTCTTACTGTTAATACGCAGAGCAATGTCATCCCAGTTCAGGGTGCGCCAGTAATCACTAAAATAGTTCATCCGTTCACCTCTGCACTTGCATTCAGAAAGGCAGTCAGTGGGCTGGATGCACTGGCGGTGCTGCGTTGTTCACCGTACCCGGCACGGGTTGCCAGTACACCAGCTTCAACTGCCAGTCGGAAAGCCTTTGCCATTCTTACTGGATTACCGGCTGTGGCGATAGCTGTGTTCACTAATACGGCATCGGCTCCCATTTCCAGTGCTGTAATGGCATGCCCAGGTGTGCCGATCCCGGCATCAACAATCACCGGAACCCCTGCCTGCTCAATAATGATTTCCAGCATAGCCTGGGTTTGTAACCCACGATTGGAACCAATAGGCGCGCCAAGTGGCATCACTGCGGCACATCCGGCCTCTTCCAGATGGCGGCATAGCACCGGGTCGGCTCCACAATAAGGCAGAACAATAAACCCATCTTTAACCAGTGTACGAGCTGCCTGTAACGTAGCGATGGGGTCAGGCATCAGGTAACGGCTGTCTGGATGGATCTCCAGTTTCACCCAGTTAGTTCCTAATGCTTCACGCGCAAGCTGTGCAGCGAAGACTGCTTCATCTGCCGTTTTGGCTCCCGATGTATTAGGTAATAATTGCACCCCGGCCGCGAGCAAGGGTTGCAGTAAATCGTCCCGGTGCTGGCGGAAATCAACCCGCTTCAGGGCCAGTGTGACCAGCTGGGTACCACTGGCAATAATGGCCTGTTGCATTAATAACGGAGAAGCAAATTTCCCGGTGCCTGTCAGCAGGTGAGAATCAAAAGTTTTATCAGCAATGCGTAACATGTCAGCCTCCGGCAATGACTTCAAACAGCAGCAGGTCATCGCCTGGCTGTAGAATATGGTTATCCCAGTTTTCGCGTGGCAGGATTGTCTGGTTAAGCGCCAGTGCAGTGCCAGGTTTCAATTGGTGGAAAGTAGACAACAACTGCGTCACAGTCGTGTTTTCGGTGCAACTAACCAGATGGTCATTAAACTGAATTTGCATGTTGCCCTCCACATACCGGGCAATGGGGCGAAGGCTGCAGCCGAATGGCACGCCACAGATTAGTTTTGGCATCAAACAGTGACAGCGTACCTGCCTGGTGGGTCACTCCGGCCAGCCACTTCAGCGCTTCCAGCGCCTGGCTAACACCCAACAACCCTACAACCGGCCCCAGGACACCCGCGGTACGGCAGTTACGCTCTGGCTCGTGCTCGTCAGGCCATAAACAGCGGTAACAACCCTGTTGCCACGGTGGAGACAGCACCATCATTTGCCCGCCAAACCCGACTGCACTGGCGGTGATAAACGGTTTGTTCAGTGCCACACATGCCGCATTGATTGCCTGGCGGGTTTGCATATTGTCACTGCAGTCGAGTACCAGGTCGGTATCGGCCAGCACACTATTTAGTGTCTCTGGTGTAAGGTACTGGTCGATTGGAGTGAGTGTGACAGACGGGTTAACCTGAGCCAGTTTTTCAACTGCAACATGTGCTTTAAGGCGGCCAATATCCTGCTGTGTGTACAGTGTTTGGCGGTGCAAGTTACTGATATGCACAACATCACCATCAGCAAGGATTAACTGGCCCACGCCAGCACCTGCCAAATAATGAGCAGCCGGTGAACCGAGCCCGCCTAACCCAATAACAGCAACGCAGGACTTGCTCAGAGCCTGCTGCCCGTCGAGGCCGACTTCCTCTAGCAGTAAATGGCGGCTGTAACGCATGAAATCCTGATCATTCATCACCATTCCCCGCTAAATTAAGTAATGCTTTGGTTGCAGACTGCCAGTCTTGCGCCTGAGTAATGGCGCTGACCACTGCAATACTGCCCACTCCTGTAGCCAGTACCTCTGGCGCTCGTGCCAGGCTTATTCCGCCTATTGCCACTGTGGGGTAACCTTGCAGCCGGTGTATATGGCCAGCCAGTTGCTGGAGGCCTTGCGGCTCAGAAGGCATCTGTTTGGTTTGCGTGGGGAAAATATGCCCCAGTGCAATGTAAGAAGGGCGAACAGACAGTGCCCGGTCGATTTCAGCGTCATCATGAGTGGAAACGCCCAGGCGTAACCGCGCATCGCAAATTGCGCTCAGGTTCGCGGTATCCAGGTCTTCCTGACCAAGATGAATCCCCCAGGCCCGGTGTTTAATTGCCAAACGCCAGTAATCATTGATAAACAGCCGGGCTTCATAGCGCTGTCCAAGATGAATAGCCTGGATAATATCCTGCTCAACTTCATGCTCTGGCTTATCTTTGATACGAATCTGGAGCGTTTTCACCCCCAGAGCCAGCAGGCGCTCCAGCCAGGTAATGCTGTCAACGACCGGGTATAACCCCATCCGGACAGGTACGGTTGGAAAATCAGGTTGGTAAATCATGCCTGCTCCTTGCGAAGATAAATTTCTCCGCCGCGGGCACGAAAATCCTGGGCCATGTTTTCCATCCCTTCCGCGCGTTGTTTTGCGGCGTAATCACGTACATCCTGGGTGATTTTCATTGAACAAAATTTTGGCCCGCACATAGAACAGAAGTGAGCCACTTTGCCGGATTCCTGCGGCAACGTTTCATCGTGGTAAGCCCTGGCGGTGAACGGGTCGAGAGCCAGGTTGAACTGGTCTTCCCAGCGGAATTCGAAGCGGGCTTTTGACATCGCGTTATCGCGGATTTGCGCGCCAGGGTGCCCTTTGGCAAGGTCGGCTGCATGGGCCGCAATTTTATAGGTGATAAGCCCCTGTTTTACGTCTTCTTTATTGGGAAGCCCAAGGTGCTCTTTCGGTGTGACATAACACAGCATGGCGCAGCCAAACCAACCAATCATTGCCGCGCCAATCCCTGATGTGAAGTGATCATAACCCGGTGCAATATCGGTAGTCAGCGGCCCAAGGGTATAGAAGGGGGCTTCATGGCAGTGCTCCAACTCTTCTGTCATATTGCGCTGAATCATCTGCATCGGCACATGTCCTGGGCCTTCAATCATCACCTGCACGTCATATTCCCAGGCAATTTGGGTCAGCTCACCCAACGTATGCAATTCTGAGAATTGTGCTTCATCGTTTGCATCCTGAATGGAGCCTGGGCGCAGGCCGTCACCCAAAGAGAGAGCAACGTCATAGGCGGCACAAATTTCACAAATCTCACGGAAATGCTGGTACAGGAAGTTTTCCTGGTGATGGGACAGACACCATTTGGCCATAATGGAACCGCCACGAGAAACAATCCCGGTGAGGCGGTCTGCGGTCATTGGCACATAACGTAACAGTACGCCGGCATGGATAGTGAAGTAGTCCACGCCTTGCTCGGCCTGTTCCAGTAATGTGTCACGGAACAGCGGCCAGGTCAGGTCTTCTGCAATGCCATTAACTTTTTCCAGCGCCTGGTAAATTGGAACGGTACCGATGGGAACCGGGCTGTTACGCAGGATCCACTCGCGGGTTTCATGAATATAGCGGCCGGTTGATAAGTCCATTACTGTATCGGCGCCCCAGCGTGTTGACCACACCAGTTTTTCCACTTCTTCTTCAATGGAAGAACTGACTGCCGAGTTACCGATATTGGCATTCACTTTAACCAGAAAATTACGGCCAATAATCATCGGTTCAGATTCGGGGTGGTTAATGTTTGCCGGAATAATGGCACGCCCGGCAGCCACTTCATCACGAACAAACTCAGGGGTGATATTTTCCGGGAGATGTGCGCCAAAGCTGTGCCCCGGATGCTGGTGGCGTAGTACGTTGTCGCGAATTCGTTCACGGCCCATATTTTCCCGCAGTGCAATAAACTCCATCTCCGGGGTGATAATTCCTTTGCGGGCGTAGTGTAACTGCGTAACGCAATGCCCTTTTAGTGCCCTGCGTGGTGGCTGAATGCCTTTGAAACGTAACTCTTCCAGCCCCTCATCTTCCTGGCGTGCCAGCGTCCAGGACGAAGAACTGTTGTGCAGTTGTTGGGTATCTTCGCGGGCATCAATCCAGGCCTCACGGCACTTGGGCAACCCCTGAAGCACATCAATGGCTTTATCCGGGTCGCCGTAAGGGCCCGAAGTGTCATAAACCGGGATGGGGTCATTTGGCGTTAATTCAGGGTTTTCCCTTGTTCCGCCTGTTACAGTCGGGCTCATTTGTATCTCACGCATGGGCACCTGAATATCCTGGCGGCTACCCGTCAGATATACGCGCTTTGAGGCAGGGAAAGCAGAGCCTTCCAGAGTATTAATAAATTGCTGAGCAGCATCGCGTTGCTCGCGGCGGGTTGGTGTTTTTTGTACGGACATAGCGCATTCCAGTTTGTTGGTCAGGAAGTGGCTTGTCAGAACGACGGACAGGAGTAGCAAAGACGCAACAACGCTGAAAAATAAGCGTGATGCCGGGAGAGTACTCTTGTTCCCTTCGCAGGTATTAACCTGATCAGGTTCCGCGGATCCCGAATTAACGGTCTCAGCCCGTGCTTACACACTGGGCACTCCGACAAGAAAAACATCGCTTTCGCGATAAGGTATAAAAACTAACTTACTCGTTCACAGAACAAAACTCAAGCAGGCCGGGATTCGGCATTGTCTGGTTCGGTATTCTGTAAATCATTTTTCCACACCAGGGTGAGCAGTTTATCTTCAAGGGTAAAACGCGCTTCAAGCGCTTCACCAATCCCTGATAACGCCTGTTGAAACTCCTGCCAGTTATCATGGTCAATGGCAGTTTCCAGGCTGGTATCGTAGAAATGCATAATAGACTGCGTATTGGCTTCTAACCGGGGGTAGATTTGTGCGACAGATTTTGCGGTACTGGTACCTTCCATCTCTCGAATGATGCGTTCATAAAGACTAAAGTGGCATGCTGAGAGATAGTCCACCAGGCCCTGGCAAAAGTCGTCCAGCGCTTTTTCATCAATGGCGGAATGGGCACTCTTTTTAGGTTTGAGCCCAACTAACCGGTAATAAGCAATCAGTAGTTGCCTGCGGGTATTAAGCCAACTGTCAACTAATGTATTACTACCACCAACACGGGCTGTCAGGTTTTCCAGTTGGTTTAGCATGTTTGAGCATCTCCATGAGTTATATACTCGTCATGCTTCAATTTGCAGGTGTATAAGCAGTATTCGCCTGCAACTCGAATTATTTTGAGTACCAGATAAAACTCTGAACCATCTGAATGTAGCTATTATGTAAACCAACATGCCAGTGACACAGAGGTTGTGCAAGGAAATATGAAACATTTTGTAAAAAAAACCGATGAAGGCTGGTGGGTTGTCAGCCATGAACAAAAATTGTGGTTGCCAGACGGTGAGTTACCCTGCGGGAGCGCAGAGCAGTACCAATTGGATGGTTTACCTGCAATGCAAATTGGTACATGGGATTCCCTTCCAGTCTGGCTGGTTCAGCATCATTTTCCCACTGGGATGGCTTCTGTTCGGCAACTGCTGGACAAAGAAAGTGGGCTATTTCAGTTAGCTGGCCGGGGCGTTCAACTGGCTGAGTTTTACCGTTCTCATAAATTCTGTGGCTACTGTGGTGCAGAAATGTACCCCAGTAAAACAGAGTGGGCGATGTTGTGCAGCCACTGCCACGAGCGCTATTACCCGCAAATTGCGCCCTGCATCATCGTGGCGATTCGCCGCGATGACCATATTTTGCTGGCTCGCCATAACCGGCACAAGAATGGTGTTTACACCGTACTGGCAGGCTTCGTAGAAGTGGGGGAAACACTCGAGCAGGCCGTTGCTCGTGAGGTGATGGAGGAGAGCAGCATTCGGGTGAAAAATCTGCGTTATGTCAGTTCACAGCCATGGCCATTTCCACAATCGCTGATGATGGCGTATCTGGCGGATTACCACAGCGGTGATATCAAAATAGACCCGTCAGAACTACTTGATGCTAACTGGTATCGCTATGATCAGCTTCCGCTCCTTCCTCCTCCGGGTACTGTCGCACGGCGTTTGATAGAAGATACTGTTGCCTTATGTCGGGCTGAGTATGAATAACATGCTACACTCAGCGCCCTATTTTTATTGTTTTATCTACCCTGACTGCGGGTGAATCAGCGCACAGAAGGAACCCCATGACTGACCTGAAAAATGATCGTTATTTGCGAGCCCTGTTACGCCAGCCGGTGGATGTTACCCCTGTCTGGATGATGCGCCAGGCGGGCCGTTATTTACCGGAATATAAAGCGACCCGTGCGCAAGCGGGGGATTTTATGGCGCTGTGCAAGAATGCTGAGCTTGCCTGTGAGGTAACTTTGCAACCCTTGCGCCGTTATGCGCTGGATGCTGCCATTTTATTCTCTGACATTCTGACTATTCCGGATGCGATGGGGCTGGGGCTCTATTTCGAAGCGGGCGAAGGTCCACGCTTCACGTCGCCAGTGCGCAGTAAGGCCGATGTAGAAAAATTACCGGTTCCTGACCCGGAAATGGAACTGGGTTATGTCATGAATGCCGTTCGCACGATTCGCCGTGAGCTGGCCGGGCAGGTACCACTGATTGGTTTCTCCGGTAGCCCGTGGACACTAGCGACTTACATGGTTGAAGGTGGCAGCAGTAAGGCCTTTACGGTTATCAAAAAAATGCTGTTTGCCGACCCTCAGACCTTGCATATGCTGCTAGGCAAGCTTGCCGAAAGCGTTACGCTTTACCTCAATGCTCAAATTCTGGCCGGTGCGCAATCCGTGATGATCTTTGATACCTGGGGCGGTGTGCTGAGTGGGAGAGATTACCGGGCGTTTTCCCTGAATTATATGCATCAAATTGTTTCCGGTCTGATTCGTGAACACGAAGGGCGTCGTGTGCCTGTGACACTGTTTACCAAAGGTGGTGGGCAGTGGCTGGAAGCAATGGCTGAAACCGGGTGCGATGCCCTGGGCATAGACTGGACAACCGATATAGCGGATGCCCGACGTCGGGTAGGTCATAAAGTAGCATTACAGGGCAATATGGACCCGTCAATGCTGTATGCGCCCCCAGCCCGTATCGAAGAGGAAGTGTCATCTATCCTGGCAGGGTTTGGTCGCGGAGAAGGCCATGTCTTCAACCTTGGGCACGGTATTCACCAGGATGTCCCGCCAGAGCATGCAGGCGCGTTTGTTGAAGCTGTGCACCGGCTCTCTGCTCAATGGCATAAATAATGGACCTGGCGGCGCTCAGGGCGCAACAACAGCACCTGGCCTCTCAGGTGATAACCGAAGATTGCGGTGTACCTGCTGAACCGCAATTCATTGGCGGTGCTGATGTTGGGTTCGAACAACAAGGTACTGTAACCCGTGCCGCATTGGTCTTGCTCTCCTGGCCTGATTTAACGCTGGTGGAATACCAGGTTGCACGTATTCCAACGGCGTTCCCGTATATCCCCGGTTACCTCTCTTTTCGCGAATGCCCGGCGTTGCTGGCGGCGTGGGAGAAGCTATCCCGTTGCCCTGATTTGCTCTTTGTTGATGGCCAGGGGATTGCGCACCCGCGCCAGTTTGGTGTCGCCAGCCATTTTGGTTTACTGGTTGACACCCCAACGATAGGTGTGGCGAAAAAGCGCCTGTATGGCACATCAGATAGCCAGTTGCTGGCCCATGACGGGGTTGCACCGTTGCTGTCCTCAGAGCGCACTTTGGGCTGGGTGTGGCGCAGTAAGCCGCGTTGCCTGCCTCTGTTTATTTCCCCCGGGCACAAGGTTCACCCGGACACCGCGTTTGCGTGGGTGAAACGCTGTACGCGAGGCTATCGCCTCCCAGAACCGACACGCTGGGCAGATGCCGTTGCATCTCGCCGCCCGGCATTTATACGCTGGCAAGAAAAAATGCGCCAGGTAGAGTAAACTGCGCCCAATATCGACTGTTGAGACTTCACTATGTTACAAAACCCAATTCACCTGCGTCTGGAAAAACTCCAGAGCTGGCAGCATGTTACTTTTATGGCCTGCCTGTGTGAGCGGATGTACCCCAATTACGCCATGTTTTGCCAGCAAACAGAGTTTGGTAACGGGCAACTGTATCGGCGGATTCTGGATTTGGTCTGGGAGACATTGACGGTAAAAGACGCGAAGGTTAACTTCGACTCTCAACTGGAGAAGTTCGAAGACGCGATTCCGTCTGCGGATGATTTCGACATCTACGGTGTTTACCCGGCAATAGATGCCTGTGTGGCGTTAAGTGATTTGTTACATGCACTGCTGGGGGGGGAAACTCTCGAGAAAGCTATCGAGGTAAGTAAAACCTCTATCACGTCAGTGTGCATGTTAGAAATGACACAGTCTGGTCGGGAAATGACCGACGAAGAGTTGAAAGATAACCCTGCAGTTGAACAAGAATGGGACATCCAATGGGAGATTTTCCGCCTGTTGGCAGATTGCGAAGAACGCGATATTGAGCTGATCAAAGGGCTGCGTACAGACCTCCGAGAAGCGGGTATTAGCAATATCGGTATAAATTTTCAGCAATAAGATAAGAAAACACCTCTCAGTGTCTGATTTGTCGTACCTGGAGGCTTCCCATCAGCCCCTTGTCTGGTCTACATTTGTGGGGCGAAAAAAAGTGGCTATCGGTGCGTGTATGCAGGAGAGTGCTTAACAGGCATTTCCATCGCACTCGATGCTTAGCAAGCGATAAACACATTGTAAGGATAACTTATGAATAAGACTCAACTGATTGATGTAATTGCGGACAAGGCTGAACTGTCAAAAGCACAAGCGAAAGCTGCTCTGGAATCCACTCTGGCTGCGATTACTGAGTCTCTGAAAGAAGGCGATACTGTACAACTGGTTGGTTTCGGTACCTTCAAAGTGAACCACCGTGCTGAGCGCACTGGCCGCAACCCGCAAACGGGTAAAGAAATCAAAATCGCTGCTGCAAACGTTCCTGCGTTTGTATCCGGCAAAGCACTGAAAGACGCGGTTAAATAATCGTACTCCAACAGTGAACAGTTTTATCAGAGGGGCGGTAACGCCCCTTTTGTCATTCTGGCGGCTGTCCTGCCTGTTGTTGGCGGGAGGTGTGCTGGTGGGATGCAGTTCGCATAAACAGGGTTTGCCCCCTTTTACCGCCAGTGGTTATGTTGATGAAGGCGGCGCTGTGCGTATCTGGCGCAAAGATGGTGAAAATGGCACTGTCCACCTGTTGAGTGTTTTTAGCCCGTGGCACAACGGAAGTACAGCGGTAAATGACTATCGCTGGCAGGGTGACAAACTGGTTTCTATGGTACTGAAAACGGAAGGGGATGAGCCACAAACGCTCACTGTTCGTTTTGATGCCAATGGTGCACTGAGTTTCATGCAGCGTGAAGTTAATGGCATGAAGCAACAGCTCTCTAATGAACAAATAGCGCTTGAGCAATACAACGCTTCGCGTATCCGCAAAACCAGTGATGCATTGCGTACTGGTAAAGTGGTATTGCATCAAGGGCACTGGAACCAGAACGAAAGTATCACAACCTGTGAAGGTAAGACGTCATTCCCGAAGTTTGATTCCTTTTTCTTGTCCTATATCCAGGACCGGCAACGCAATTCCACGAAACCGGTGAGTGTTGCCTGGCTCTCCGCGCCAGAAGGCACCCAATTACTGCTGGTTGCCAATAGTGACTTCTGTAGCTGGCAGCCTAAAGCCGATACCTTCTAGCGGTTTGTTTAACCCGGTTCCCTTGGCAATAAAAAAGCCACCCGAAGGTGGCCTGTACGTTTTGCCGTGCTTAGTTTTGTTCACGCTCAATGGCGCGGTAACCAATGTCTGAGCGGCTAAAGCTGCCTTCCCAGTGAATGGGTTTCATCAACGCATAAGCATTTGCCTGTGCCTGTGCCACTGTGTTGCCCAATGCAGTTGCGCACAATACGCGCCCACCGTTAGTGACGACGTTTTCCTGGGAGTCCAGGCGGGTACCTGCGTGAAACACTTTCGCATCAGTTGAGGATTCCAGCGGCAGGCCATGGATAACATCGCCAGTGTTGTAGCTACCGGGGTAGCCGCCAGCGGCAATTACCACACCAAGAGCCGCACGCTCATCCCACTCAGAGGTTTGTTTATCCAACGCACCTTCGCAGGCTGCCTGGCACAACGCAACTAAATCGGATTTCATGCGTAACATAATCGGCTGTGTTTCCGGGTCCCCGAAACGGCAGTTGAACTCGATAACTTTCGGGTTGCCCTGCTTATCAATCATCAGACCGGCATATAAAAAGCCCACATAGGTGTTGCCTTCTGCCGCCATACCTTTCACGGTTGGCCAAATGATGCGTTCCATGGTGCGGTTGAAGACTTCATCTGTAACTACCGGAGCCGGGGAATAGGCACCCATACCACCGGTATTCGGGCCAGAATCACCATCACCAACACGTTTATGATCCTGGCTGGTGGCCATCGGCAATACGTGCTCGCCATCCACCATCACAATAAAGCTGGCTTCTTCACCATCTAAAAACTCTTCAACCACCACCCGGTGCCCGGCATCACCAAAAGCATTGCCTGCCAGCATATCCTGAATGGCCGCTTCCGCTTCTTCCAGCGTCATCGCCACAATCACGCCTTTACCGGCAGCCAGGCCATCGGCCTTAATAACAATAGGGGCACCTTTTTCACGGACATAAGCCAGTGCAGGCTCCACCTCAGTGAAATTCTGGTATTCGGCGGTTGGAATATGGTGCCGGGCCAGAAAGTCTTTAGTGAACGCTTTGGAGCCTTCCAGTTGCGCAGCACCTTTAGTTGGGCCAAAAATTGTCAGGCCCGCAGCCTGGAAGGCATCAACCACACCAATCACCAGCGGTGCTTCCGGGCCAACAATCGTCAGGTCAATTTTTTCGTTTTGCGCAAAGCTCAACAGTGCCGGGATATCCGTTACGTTGATGTCCACATTCTGTAAAGCAGGTTCGAGTGCGGTTCCTGCATTACCCGGTGCGACAAATACTGTTTTTACCTGGGGTGACTGGGCTGCTTTCCATGCCAACGCATGCTCGCGCCCACCATTACCAATAATTAATACTTTCATGCGAGGCTCCTGAATTAATGGCGGAAGTGACGCATACCAGTGAAGATCATAGCAATACCGTGTTCATCGGCGGCGGCAATAACTTCTTCGTCGCGAATGGAGCCACCTGGTTGGATAACACAGGTAACGCCCACTGCTGCAGCTGCATCAATACCATCACGGAACGGGAAGAACGCATCAGATGCCATGGCTGAGCCTTTTACTTCCAGGCCTTCGTCTTCGGCTTTGATACCAGCAATTTTGGCGGAATAAACACGGCTCATCTGCCCGGCGCCAATACCAATGGTCATATTTTCTTTGGCATAAACAATGGCGTTGGATTTCACAAATTTGGCCACTTTCCAGCAGAACAGGGCATCTCGCAGTTCTTCGGCAGAAGGCTGGCGTTTCGTGACAACACGTAATTCGCTTTCACCCACCATACCCAGATCGCGGTCCTGGACCAGTAAGCCACCATTGACGCGTTTAAAATCAAGCCCAGGTACGCGAGCCTGCCATTCGCCACAAACCAGCACACGCACGTTTTGTTTGGCCGCTGTCACTTTCAATGCTTCAGCAGTCGCTGAAGGGGCAATAATGACCTCAACAAACTGGCGGGAGATAATGGCTTGAGCTGTTTGCTCGTCCAGTTCGCGGTTGAAAGCAATAATGCCGCCAAAAGCGGAGGTCGGGTCGGTTTTCCAGGCGCGCTCGTAAGCAGCAAGAATATCGTCACCAATCGCCACGCCACAGGGGTTGGCGTGTTTCACAATCACACAGGCAGGCTCATTGAACTCTTTCACACACTCAAGAGCGGCGTCGGTATCGGCAATGTTGTTATAAGACAACGCCTTGCCCTGGACCTGCTCAGCAGTTGCTACAGAAGCTTCTGTTACCTGGTTCTCTATATAGAAAGCGGCCTGCTGGTGGCTGTTTTCCCCATAACGCATATCCTGCTTTTTCACAAAGTTCAGGTTCAGAGTGCGGGGGAAGCGGCCAGAAGGTTTATCTGTTTCACCGTGGTATGGCGCAACCATGGTGCCAAAGTAGTTAGCAATCATGCTGTCATAGGCAGCGGTATGCTCGAATGCCTTAATTGCCAGGTCGAAGCGGGTTTCAAAAGTCAGTGAACCGTTATTGGCATCCATTTCAGTAACGATAGTGGCGTAGTCATTGCTATTAACCACAATCGCGACATCTTTATGGTTCTTGGCGGCGGAGCGAACCATGGTAGGGCCACCAATATCAATATTTTCAACGGCGTCTTCCAGTGTGCAACCTTCACGGGCAACCGTTTGGGCAAACGGGTACAGGTTCACGACGACCATATCAATTGGGGAGATTTCATGTTCTGCCATGATGTCGTCATCCTGCCCGCGGCGGCCAAGAATGCCTCCGTGCACTTTCGGGTGCAGCGTTTTCACTCGTCCATCCATCATTTCCGGGAAACCGGTGTAATCAGAAACTTCGGTTACCGGCAGGCCTGCATCCGCCAGCAAGCGGGCAGTGCCACCTGTGGAGAGCAGCTCAACGCCACGTTGAGAAAGGGCCTGGGCAAATTCGACGATACCGGCTTTATCAGACACGCTGAGAAGAGCGCGGCGTACAGGACGAGGTTGTTGCATGGTGATCAATCCCCTGGATTTCAGTTTATTGCAATTGCAGAAGAGTGTGAGTGCTGCTTTGTTCTATCTATATGTACTGCGATTAATACATCTAATAAAGAAAAGCAGGACTGACACCCTTCTAAAGTGGGTCTGCGAAAACGCGGGTGCATTGTAGCGAAAACGTTTGCGTGACGCTCGCAAAATTTCCTCATCAACCAGGATTGTGGATAACTCTGTTGATAATCGGGTATAAAGCCGGGTTTTGCTGGGGAATGCAGCACTCAGTCTTTTTTATGCAAATTTTCTATTGCAGCAAAATCTGAACTCCCTATAATGCGCCTCCATCGACACGGCGGCACGCTTCACTGAGTGCAGTAAGCCGGGAAGATGAAGAGAAAAAATCCTGAAAAATTGGGTTGACTCTGAAAGAGGAAAGCGTAATA
>NZ_JAIVKM010000016.1 GCF_020523985.1 Mangrovibacter yixingensis
CCGGAAGGCGTTGAAATGGTAATGCCGGGCGACAACATTCAGATGGTTGTTACCCTGATTCACCCGATCGCAATGGACGAAGGTCTGCGCTTCGCAATCCGTGAAGGCGGCCGTACCGTTGGTGCTGGTGTTGTTGCTAAAGTTCTCGGCTAATTAATAGTCATTGAGCTAAAAAAAGGGCGCTTAGCGCCCTTTTTTATTGCAGAAATACCAGCATTTCTTCACGTAGTTTTACCTTTCGTTATTACTCAAAGTGCAATCTGGCTTTATTACCTGGTCTGAGTTTGTTCTTTTTATGTATTGCCTATTGTAATCATAACCATTCTCAATTAGAATTTGATCGTTATTTGTACTGGAGTGGTTATGTACATTTGTCTGTGTAACGGCGTTAGTGATAAAGCTATCCGCCAGGCGGTACGACAGTTTCGTCCGCAATCTTTTCAGCAGTTGCGTAAGTTTATTCCTGTCGGCACTCAATGTGGTAAGTGCATTCGGGCTGCTCGGGAAATCATGCAGGAAGAACTGATCCAGATACCAGAATTGAAAGAAACAGCATAATTAGTGCGCTTTTTTTGACTTACTCTGCTACCCATCTACGCTTTTAAGTAGTGGAAGCGGAGAGAGAGACTATGAAAGGTGATGCTAAGATAATAACCCATCTCAATAAATTATTGGGAAATGAGCTTGTTGCAATAAATCAGTACTTTTTACACGCCAGAATGTTCAAAAACTGGGGGCTGACCAGGCTTAATGATATTGAGTATCATGAGTCCATTGATGAAATGAAACATGCGGATAAGTATATCGAGCGTATTTTGTTTCTTGAAGGTATCCCTAATCTGCAGGACCTCGGCAAACTTCACATCGGAGAAGATGTTGAAGAGATGCTTCGCTCAGATCTCAATCTTGAAATGGAAGGGGCGGAAAATCTTCGTGAAGCGATAGCCTATGCTGATTCGGTTCATGATTATGTCAGCAGGGATATGCTTATCGAGATTTTGTCGGACGAAGAAAACCACATCGACTGGCTTGAAACTGAGCTGGATTTGATTGGCAAAATTGGTCTGCAAAATTATCTCCAGTCCCAGCTGAAGGAACAGTCCTGATAGATAGTTTATAAGCGGAGGCGGTAACAGAGTCTCCGTTTTCATTTACCTGCCCCCCAATGTGCGAATCCCTTCATAACCAGCCGTCAGCATATCCATGACTAATTAATAAACAAAGCTTGCCTGAGGCGCAGATTTGCGTATAATGCGCAGGCTCGCTAATAGTAGTGAGTGGCTCGACAGAGCCTGTGCAGCTTTGCTGCCAGAACAATGCTTCCAATTGGGAAGCTATGTAAAGAAGATTACACTCTCCCGTCAATCGTAATGGGTCTGAGTAGTAGTCATTTTCGTCTATAAATAATTGGAGCTCTGGTCTCATGCAGAACCAAAGAATCCGTATCCGCCTGAAAGCGTTTGATCATCGTCTGATCGATCAATCAACCGCGGAAATCGTTGAGACTGCTAAGCGCACTGGTGCGCAAGTTCGTGGTCCAATCCCGCTGCCGACCCGCAAAGAGCGCTTTACCGTTCTGATCTCCCCGCACGTCAACAAAGACGCGCGTGATCAGTACGAAATCCGCACTCACAAGCGCCTGGTTGACATCGTTGAGCCAACCGAGAAAACCGTTGATGCTCTGATGCGTCTGGATCTGGCTGCCGGTGTAGACGTGCAGATCAGCCTGGGTTAATCAGGTCATTGAACGATTGAGAGGTTGAAACAATGATTGGTTTAGTCGGTAAAAAAGTGGGCATGACTCGCATCTTCACTGAAGAAGGCGTTTCTATCCCAGTAACCGTAATCGAAGTTGAAGCTAACCGCGTTACCCAGGTTAAAGATCTGGACAACGATGGTTACCGCGCAATCCAGGTTACCACCGGTGTTAAAAAAGCAAACCGCGTCACCAAACCTGAAGCGGGTCACTTTGCTAAAGCTGGTGTTGAAGCTGGTCGTGGTCTGTGGGAATTCCGTCTGGCTGAAGGCGAAGAATTCGCTGTTGGTCAGAACATCAGTGTTGAAGTTTTCGCTGACGTTAAAAAAGTAGACGTAACTGGTACCTCTAAAGGTAAAGGTTTCGCCGGTACTGTTAAGCGTTGGAACTTCCGCACTCAGGATGCTACCCACGGTAACTCCTTGTCTCACCGTGTTCCGGGTTCTATCGGTCAGAACCAGACTCCGGGCAAAGTGTTCAAAGGCAAGAAAATGGCAGGTCAGCTGGGTAATGAACGTGTAACTGTTCAAAGCCTGGACGTAGTACGTGTTGACGCTGAGCGCAACCTGCTGCTGGTTAAAGGTGCGGTTCCCGGTGCAACCGGTAGCGACCTGATCGTTAAACCAGCTGTGAAGGCGTAAGGGGATAGCAATGGAATTAGTACTGAAAGACGCGCAGAGCGCGCTGACTGTTTCCGAAACTACCTTCGGTCGTGATTTTAACGAAGCGCTGGTACACCAGGTTGTTGTTGCTTATGCAGCAGGTGCCCGTCAAGGTACTCGTGCTCAGAAGACTCGTGCTGAAGTAACTGGCTCCGGTAAAAAACCGTGGCGCCAGAAAGGTACTGGTCGTGCACGTTCTGGTTCCATCAAGAGCCCAATTTGGCGCTCCGGTGGTGTGACCTTTGCTGCTCGTCCGCAGGACCACAGTCAAAAAGTTAACAAGAAGATGTACCGCGGCGCGCTGAAAAGCATTCTGTCCGAGCTGGTACGTCAGGATCGTCTGGTCGTTGTCGAGAAGTTCTCTGTAGAAGCACCGAAAACTAAGCTGCTTGCTCAGAAACTGAAAGAAATGGCTCTGGAAGATGTGCTGATCATCACCGGTGAACTGGATGAAAATCTGTTCCTGGCTGCACGTAACCTGCACAAGGTTGACGTACGTGATGCTAATGGCATTGATCCTGTTAGCCTGATCGCCTTCGACAAAGTCGTAATGACTGCTGATGCTGTTAAGCAAGTTGAGGAGATGCTGGCATGATTCGTGAAGAACGTCTGCTGAAAGTGCTGAACGCACCGCACGTTTCTGAAAAAGCGTCTGTTGCGATGGAAAAAAACAATACCATCGTTCTCAAAGTTGCTAAAGACGCGACTAAAGCAGAAATCAAAGCTGCTGTGCAGAAACTGTTTGAAGTCGAAGTCAATGACGTACGTACCCTGGTTGTTAAAGGGAAAGTAAAACGTCATGGACAGCGTATCGGTCGTCGTAGCGACTGGAAAAAAGCTTACGTCACCCTGAAAGAAGGCCAGAATCTGGACTTCATCGGCGGCGCTGAGTAAGTCGGAGGAGTAAAGAACAATGGCAATTGTTAAGTGTAAACCGACATCTCCGGGTCGTCGCCACGTAGTTAAAGTGGTTAACCCAGAGTTGCACAAGGGCAAACCTTTTGCTCCTTTGCTGGAAAAAAACAGCAAATCCGGTGGCCGTAACAACAATGGCCGCATCACTACGCGTCACATTGGTGGTGGTCATAAGCAGGCTTATCGTATTGTTGACTTCAAACGCAACAAAGACGGTATCCCGGCAGTTGTTGAACGTCTTGAGTACGATCCGAACCGTTCTGCGAATATCGCACTGGTTCTGTACAAAGATGGCGAACGCCGTTACATCCTGGCCCCTAAAGGCCTGAAAGCTGGCGACCAGATTCAATCTGGCGTTGATGCTGCAATCAAAGCGGGTAACACCCTGCCGATGCGCAATATCCCGGTTGGTTCTACCGTTCATAACGTAGAAATGAAACCAGGTAAAGGCGGTCAGCTGGCGCGTTCTGCTGGTACTTACGTTCAGATCGTTGCTCGTGATGGTGCTTATGTCACCCTGCGTCTGCGTTCTGGTGAAATGCGTAAAGTTGAAGCAGAGTGCCGCGCTACTCTGGGCGAAGTTGGCAATGCTGAGCATATGCTGCGCGTTCTGGGTAAAGCAGGTGCTGCTCGTTGGCGTGGTGTTCGTCCTACCGTTCGCGGTACCGCGATGAACCCGGTAGATCACCCACATGGTGGTGGTGAAGGTCGTAACTTTGGTAAGCACCCGGTTTCCCCGTGGGGCATTCAGACCAAAGGTAAAAAGACCCGCAGCAACAAGCGTACTGATAAATTCATCGTACGTCGCCGTAGCAAATAATTTTAGAGGATAAGCCATGCCACGTTCTCTCAAGAAAGGTCCTTTTATTGACCTGCACTTGCTGAAGAAGGTAGAGAAAGCGGTGGAAAGCGGTGACAAGAAGCCCCTGCGCACTTGGTCCCGTCGTTCAACGATCTTTCCAAACATGATCGGTTTGACCATCGCTGTCCATAATGGTCGTCAGCACGTTCCAGTTTTTGTTTCCGACGAAATGGTTGGTCACAAACTGGGTGAATTCGCACCGACTCGTACTTATCGCGGCCATGCTGCTGATAAAAAAGCGAAGAAAAAATAAGGTAGGAGGAAGAGATGGAAACTATCGCTAAACATCGCCATGCTCGTTCTTCTGCTCAGAAGGTTCGCCTTGTTGCTGACCTGATTCGCGGTAAGAAAGTGTCGCAGGCTCTGGATATTCTGACCTACACCAATAAGAAAGCGGCTGTACTGGTCAAGAAAGTTCTGGAATCTGCCATTGCTAACGCTGAACACAACGATGGCGCTGATATTGACGATCTGAAAGTTACGAAAATTTTCGTAGATGAAGGCCCGAGCATGAAGCGCATTATGCCGCGTGCAAAAGGTCGTGCAGATCGCATCCTGAAGCGCACCAGCCACATTACTGTGGTTGTGTCCGATCGCTGAGACTCTGGAGACTAGCAATGGGTCAGAAAGTACATCCTAATGGTATTCGCCTGGGTATTGTCAAACCATGGAACTCTACCTGGTTCGCGAACACCAAAGAATTCGCTGACAACCTGGACAGCGACTTTAAAGTACGTCAGTTCCTGACTAAAGAACTGGCTAAGGCGTCTGTATCTCGTATCGTTATCGAACGTCCGGCAAAAAGCATTCGTGTGACTATTCACACCGCTCGCCCGGGTATCGTTATCGGTAAAAAAGGTGAAGACGTTGAGAAACTGCGCAAGGCCGTAGCAGACATTGCTGGCGTTCCTGCTCAGATCAATATCGCAGAAGTTCGTAAGCCTGAACTGGACGCAAAACTGGTTGCTGACAGCATCACTTCTCAGCTGGAACGTCGTGTTATGTTCCGTCGTGCTATGAAGCGTGCTGTACAGAATGCAATGCGTCTGGGCGCTAAAGGTATCAAAGTTGAAGTTAGTGGCCGTCTGGGTGGCGCTGAGATCGCACGTACCGAATGGTATCGTGAAGGTCGTGTACCGCTGCACACTCTGCGTGCTGACATTGACTACAACACCTCTGAAGCGCACACCACTTATGGTGTTATTGGCGTGAAAGTGTGGATCTTCAAAGGTGAGATCCTGGGTGGTATGGCTGCTGTTGAACAACCGGAAAAACCGGCTGCTCAACCTAAAAAGCAGCAGCGTAAAGGCCGTAAATAAGGAGCGTCGCTGATGTTACAACCAAAGCGTACAAAATTCCGTAAAGTGCACAAAGGCCGTAACCGTGGTCTGGCTGCAGGTACGGATGTGAGCTTCGGCACTTACGGTCTGAAAGCTGTTGGCCGTGGTCGTCTGACTGCCCGTCAGATCGAAGCTGCACGTCGTGCAATGACCCGTGCAGTTAAGCGTCAGGGTAAGATCTGGATCCGTGTATTCCCGGACAAACCGATCACCGAGAAGCCGTTGGAAGTTCGTATGGGTAAAGGTAAAGGTAACGTGGAGTATTGGGTTGCCTTGATTCAGCCGGGTAAAGTCCTGTATGAAATGGACGGTGTTCCGGAAGAGCTGGCCCGTGAAGCATTCAGCCTGGCAGCAGCGAAACTGCCGATCAAAACCACCTTTGTAACTAAGACGGTGATGTAATGAAAGCAAAAGAGCTGCGTGAAAAGAGTGTTGAAGAGCTGAACACCGAGCTGCTTAACCTGCTGCGTGAGCAGTTCAACCTGCGTATGCAGGCTGCAAGTGGCCAGCTGCAACAGACTCACCTGTTGAAGCAAGTGCGTCGTAATGTCGCACGCGTTAAGACTTTACTGACTGAGAAGGCGGGTGCGTAATGACCGATAAAATCCGTACTCTGCAAGGTCGTGTTGTTAGTGATAAAATGGAAAAATCCATTGTTGTTGCTATCGAGCGTTTTGTGAAACACCCGATCTACGGTAAATTCATTAAGCGTACGACTAAATTGCACGTACATGACGAGAACAACGAATGTGGAATTGGCGACGTGGTTGAAATCCGCGAATGCCGTCCGCTGTCCAAGACTAAATCCTGGACTCTGGTTCGCGTTGTAGAGAAAGCGGTTCTGTAATAGAGTACGCATTCTCAAATCGATAAACGGCTCAGAAATGAGCCGTTTATTTTTTCTACCCATATCCGATAAGCGGTGTTATAATGCCGCGCCCTCGTTTATGGGGCGTTTATGAACGACCTGATATCAGGTCTCAGTAGTTGACATTAGCGGAGCACTGAAATGATCCAAGAACAGACTATGCTGAACGTCGCCGACAACTCTGGCGCACGTCGCGTAATGTGTATCAAGGTTCTGGGTGGCTCGCACCGTCGCTACGCAGGCGTAGGCGACATCATCAAAATTACCATCAAAGAAGCAATTCCGCGTGGTAAGGTCAAAAAAGGTGATGTGCTGAAGGCGGTAGTGGTGCGCACCAGGAAGGGTGTTCGTCGCCCTGACGGTTCTGTCGTTCGCTTCGATGGCAATGCTTGTGTTCTTCTGAACAACAATAGCGAACAGCCAATCGGTACGCGTATTTTTGGGCCGGTTACTCGTGAACTTCGTTCTGAGAAGTTTATGAAAATCATCTCTCTGGCACCAGAAGTACTCTAAGGAGCAAACATGGCAGCGAAAATCCGTCGTGATGACGAAGTTATCGTGCTGGCCGGCAAAGATAAAGGCAAGCGTGGTAAAGTTAAGAGTGTCCTGTCTTCTGGTAAGGTCATTGTTGAAGGTATCAACCTGGTGAAAAAACATCAGAAGCCGGTTCCGGCTCTGAACCAGGCGGGTGGCATCGTTGAAAAAGAAGCTGCAATTCAGGTTTCTAACGTTGCAATCTTCAATACGGCAACCGGTAAGGCTGACCGTGTAGGCTTTAGATTTGAAGAGGGCAAAAAAGTCCGTTTCTTTAAGTCTAATGGCGAAACTATCAAGTAATTTGGAGTAGTACGATGGCGAAACTGCATGATTACTACAAAGACGAAGTAGTTAGCAAACTGATGACTCAGTTTAACTACAATTCTGTCATGCAAGTCCCTCGGGTCGAGAAGATCACCCTGAACATGGGTGTTGGTGAAGCGATCGCTGACAAGAAACTGCTGGATAATGCAGCAGCAGACCTGGCAGCAATCTCCGGTCAAAAACCGTTGGTCACCAAAGCACGCAAATCAGTTGCAGGCTTCAAAATCCGTCAGGGCTATCCGATCGGCTGTAAAGTAACTCTGCGTGGCGAACGCATGTGGGAGTTCTTTGAGCGCCTGATCACTATTGCTGTACCCCGTATTCGTGACTTCCGCGGCCTGTCCGCCAAGTCTTTCGATGGTCGTGGCAACTACAGCATGGGTGTCCGTGAGCAGATCATCTTCCCGGAAATCGACTATGACAAAGTCGATCGCGTTCGTGGTTTGGATATTACCATTACCACTACTGCGAAAACCGATGATGAAGGCCGTGCTCTGCTGGCTGCCTTTGACTTCCCGTTCCGCAAGTAAGGTAGGGTTACTTCATGGCTAAGCAATCAATGAAAGCACGCGAAGTAAAACGCGTAGCTTTGGCTGAAAAATTCTTCGCTAAACGCGCTGAACTGAAAGCGATCATTTCTGATGTGAACGCTTCTGACGAAGATCGTTGGGATGCTGTTCTCAAGCTGCAGAGTCTGCCGCGTGATTCCAGCCCGTCTCGTCAGCGTAACCGCTGCCGTCAAACTGGTCGTCCGCATGGTTTCCTGCGGAAATTCGGGTTGAGCCGTATTAAGGTCCGTGAAGCCGCTATGCGCGGTGAAATCCCGGGTCTGAAAAAGGCTAGCTGGTAATTGTCACCAATTTGAATCACGGGAGTAGAGACAGATGAGCATGCAAGATCCGATCGCGGATATGCTGACCCGTATCCGTAACGGTCAGGCCGCGAACAAAGTTGCGGTCACCATGCCTTCCTCCAAGCTGAAAGTGGCAATTGCCCATGTGCTTAAGGAAGAAGGTTATATCGAAGATTATAAAATTGAAGGCGACATCAAGCCTGAACTGGAAGTTTCTCTGAAATATTTCCAAGGCAAGGCTGTGGTAGAGAGCATTCAGCGAGTCAGCCGTCCAGGTCTGCGCATCTATAAGAAAAAAGATGAGCTGCCGAAAGTTATGGCTGGGCTGGGTATTGCTGTCGTTTCTACCTCTAAAGGTGTTATGACTGATCGTGCAGCGCGCCAAGCTGGTCTTGGTGGCGAAATTATCTGCTACGTAGCCTAATCGGAGGAAAAAATGTCTCGTGTTGCTAAAGCACCGGTCGTTGTTCCTGCCGGCGTTGATGTAAAAATCAACGGTCAGGTTATTACGATCAAAGGTAAAAACGGCGAGCTGACTCGTTCTATCAACGATGCTGTTGAAGTAAAACATGCGGACAATGCACTGACTTTCGCTCCGCGCGAAGGTTTTGCAGATGGTTGGGCCCAGTCGGGTACAGCTCGTGCGCTGCTGAACTCCATGGTTATCGGTGTTACCGAAGGCTTCTCTAAGAAGCTTCAGCTGGTTGGTGTAGGTTACCGTGCAGCGGTTAAAGGGAATGTTCTGAGCCTGTCTTTAGGCTTTTCTCACCCTGTTGACCATGAACTGCCGGCTGGCGTCATTGCAGAATGTCCGTCACAGACTGAAATCGTGCTGAAAGGCGCTGATAAACAAGTGATTGGCCAGGTCGCTGCTGATGTGCGCGCCTACCGTCGTCCTGAGCCTTATAAAGGCAAGGGTGTCCGTTACGCCGACGAAGTCGTGCGTACCAAAGAGGCTAAGAAGAAGTAAGGTAACACTATGGATAAGAAATCTGCTCGTATCCGTCGTGCGACCCGCGCACGTCGCAAGCTCAAAGAGCTTGGTGCGACCCGCCTGGTGGTACATCGTACCCCGCGTCATATTTACGCACAGGTAATCGCGCCGAACGGTTCTGAAGTTCTGGTAGCTGCTTCTACTGTAGAAAAAGCTATTGCTGAGCAACTGAAGTACACCGGTAACAAAGATGCCGCCGCTGCAGTAGGTAAAGCTGTTGCAGAACGCGCTCTGGAAAAAGGAATCAAAGATGTTTCCTTTGACCGTTCCGGGTTCCAATATCATGGTCGTGTCCAGGCACTGGCAGATGCTGCCCGTGAAGCTGGCCTTCAGTTCTAAGGTAGAGGTGTAAGATGGCTCACATCGAAAAACAAGCTGGCGAACTGCAGGAAAAGCTGATCGCGGTAAACCGCGTATCTAAAACTGTAAAAGGTGGCCGTATTTTTAGCTTCACCGCTCTGACTGTAGTGGGTGATGGCAATGGTCGCGTTGGTTTTGGTTACGGTAAAGCGCGTGAAGTTCCAGCAGCGATCCAGAAAGCGATGGAAAAAGCCCGTCGCAACATGATTAACGTCGCGCTGAACAGCGGTACTCTGCAGCACCCTGTTAAAGGTGTGCACACAGGTTCTCGTGTGTTCATGCAGCCGGCTTCAGAAGGTACTGGTATCATCGCAGGTGGTGCTATGCGTGCTGTTCTGGAAGTCGCTGGAGTTCATAACGTTCTGGCAAAAGCATATGGTTCCACCAACCCGATCAACGTGGTTCGTGCTACCATTGATGGCCTGGAAAATATGAAATCTCCAGAAATGGTCGCTGCCAAGCGTGGTAAATCCGTTGAAGAAATTCTGGGGTAATTGACCATGGCAAAGACTATTAAAATCACTCAAACCCGCAGTGCAATCGGTCGTCTGCCGAAACACAAGGCAACGCTGCTTGGCCTGGGTCTGCGTCGTATTGGTCACACTGTTGAGCGTGAAGATACGCCAGCAGTCCGTGGTATGATCAACGCGATTTCCTTCATGGTTAAAGTTGAGGAGTAAGAGATGCGTTTAAATACTCTGTCTCCAGCCGAAGGGTCTAAGCACGCGCCGAAACGCCTGGGTCGTGGTATCGGCTCTGGTCTGGGTAAAACCGGTGGTCGTGGCCACAAAGGTCAGAAATCTCGTTCTGGTGGTGGTGTACGTCGTGGTTTCGAAGGTGGTCAGATGCCGTTGTATCGTCGTCTGCCTAAATTCGGTTTCACTTCTCGTAAAGCTATGGTCACTGCGGAAATCCGTTTGTCTGACTTGGCTAATGTTGAAGGCGACGTAGTTGACCTGAACACGCTGAAAGCAGCAAACATTATCGGTATTCAGATCGAATTCGCGAAAGTGATTCTGTCTGGTGAGGTAGCTCGCCCGGTAACTGTTCGCGGACTGCGTGTTACTAAAGGCGCACGAGCTGCTATCGAAGCTGCTGGCGGTAAAATCGAGGAATAAGTAGCAGATGGCAAAACAACCGGGATTAGATTTTCAAAGTGCTAAAGGCGGTCTTGGCGAGCTGAAACGCAGACTATTGTTTGTTATAGGTGCGCTGATTGTTTTCCGAATTGGCTCTTTTATTCCAATCCCTGGTATTGATGCCACTGTTCTTGCCAAATTGCTCGAACAACAGCGGGGCACCATCATTGAAATGTTTAACATGTTCTCTGGTGGTGCTCTGAGCCGTGCTTCCATCTTTGCTCTGGGTATAATGCCGTATATTTCGGCATCTATTATTATCCAATTGCTGACAGTCGTTCATCCGGCGTTAGCAGAGCTGAAGAAGGAAGGGGAGTCTGGTCGTCGTAAGATAAGCCAGTACACCCGTATAGGTACATTGGTGTTGGCAATATTTCAGTCAATCGGTATTGCTACCGGTTTGCCGAATATGCCAGGAATGACTGGTCTGGTTATAAATCCAGGTCTGGCATTCTATTTCACTGCTGTTGTTAGCTTGGTCACAGGGACAATGTTCCTGATGTGGTTAGGTGAGCAGATTACTGAGCGAGGTATCGGTAACGGTATCTCTATCATAATTTTCGCTGGTATTGTTGCAGGCCTTCCGCCTGCTATTGCACATACTATCGAGCAAGCCCGGCAAGGTGACCTGCACTTCCTCCTGTTGTTGTTGGTTGCAGTATTAGTATTTGCTGTCACCTTCTTTGTTGTGTTTGTTGAACGTGGTCAACGCCGAATTGTGGTAAACTACGCGAAGCGTCAACAAGGTCGTCGTGTCTATGCTGCACAGAGCACACATTTACCGCTGAAAGTGAATATGGCTGGAGTAATCCCTGCGATATTTGCTTCCAGTATTATTCTGTTCCCGGCTACCATAACCTCATGGTTCGGGGGCGGTACTGGTTGGAACTGGCTGACAACAATTTCGCTGTACTTGCAGCCTGGGCAACCGCTTTATGTGTTACTCTATGCGTCTGCAATCATCTTCTTCTGTTTCTTCTATACTGCGTTGGTTTTCAACCCGCGTGAAACAGCAGATAACCTGAAGAAGTCCGGTGCATTTGTACCAGGAATTCGTCCGGGAGAACAAACGGCGAAGTATATTGATAAGGTAATGACTCGTCTGACTTTAGTCGGTGCGTTGTATATTACTTTTATTTGCCTGATCCCGGAGTTCATGCGTGATGCGATGAAGGTGCCATTCTACTTTGGTGGGACTTCACTGTTAATCGTCGTTGTTGTCATCATGGACTTTATGGCTCAAGTGCAAACTCTGATGATGTCCAGTCAGTATGAGTCTGCATTGAAAAAAGCGAACCTGAAAGGCTATGGCCGTTAGTGGTCGCTTGAGAAGTTACGGAGAGTAAAAATGAAAGTTCGTGCTTCCGTCAAGAAATTATGCCGTAACTGCAAAATCGTTAAGCGCGATGGTGTTATTCGTGTGATTTGCAGTGCCGAGCCGAAACATAAACAGCGTCAAGGCTGATTATTTTCGCATATTTTTCTTGCAAAGTTGGGTTGAGCTGGCTAGATTAGCCAGCCAATCTTTTGTATGTCTGTGTGTATCCATTTGAGTATCCTGAAAACGGGCTTTTCAGTATGGTGCACACAAATGAAATTATAGGAGTGCATAGTGGCCCGTATAGCAGGCATTAACATTCCTGATCAAAAACACGCTGTAATCGCATTAACGTCGATTTATGGTGTCGGCAAGACTCGTTCCAAAGCTATTTGTGCTGCGGCGGGCATTGCTGAAGATGTTAAGATCAGTGAGCTGTCTGAAGAACAAATCGACACGTTGCGTGACGAAGTTGCCAAATTTGTCGTTGAAGGTGATCTGCGCCGCGAAATCAGCATGAGCATCAAGCGTCTTATGGACCTTGGTTGCTATCGCGGTCTGCGTCATCGTCGTGGTCTGCCGGTTCGCGGTCAGCGTACCAAGACCAACGCTCGTACCCGTAAGGGTCCGCGCAAACCGATCAAGAAATAATCGGGGTGATTGAATAATGGCAAAGGCACCAATTCGTGCACGTAAACGTGTAAGAAAACAAGTCTCTGATGGCGTGGCTCATATCCATGCTTCTTTCAACAACACCATCGTTACTATCACTGATCGTCAGGGTAACGCATTGGGTTGGGCAACAGCCGGTGGTTCCGGTTTCCGTGGTTCTCGTAAATCCACTCCTTTTGCCGCTCAGGTTGCAGCTGAACGTTGCGCTGATGCAGTGAAAGAATACGGAATTAAGAATCTGGAAGTTATGGTTAAGGGACCGGGTCCGGGTCGCGAATCTACTATTCGTGCACTGAACGCCGCTGGTTTCCGCATCACTAATATTACTGATGTGACTCCGATCCCTCACAACGGTTGTCGTCCGCCGAAAAAACGTCGCGTATAACGCCCCGTTTTTAGGAATGTTGGAGAAAGAAAATGGCAAGATATTTGGGTCCTAAGCTCAAGCTGAGCCGTCGTGAGGGCACAGACCTGTTCCTTAAGTCTGGTGTTCGCGCGATCGATACCAAGTGTAAAATTGAACAAGCTCCTGGTCAGCATGGTGCGCGTAAACCGCGTCTGTCTGACTATGGTGTGCAGTTGCGTGAAAAACAAAAAGTTCGCCGTATCTATGGTGTTCTGGAACGTCAATTCCGTAACTACTACAAAGAAGCAGCACGTCTGAAAGGCAATACCGGTGAAAACCTGTTGGCTCTGCTGGAAGGTCGTCTGGACAACGTTGTTTACCGTATGGGCTTTGGCGCTACTCGTGCGGAAGCACGCCAGCTGGTGAGCCATAAAGCTATCATGGTTAACGGTCGTGTTGTTAATATCGCTTCTTATCAGGTGAGTCCGAACGATGTAGTTAGCGTTCGTGAGAAAGCGAAAAAGCAGTCTCGCGTGAAAGCCGCTCTGGAGCTGGCTGAGCAGCGTGAAAAGCCAACCTGGCTGGAAGTTGATGCTGGCAAGATGGAAGGTGTGTTCAAGCGTAAGCCTGAGCGTTCTGATCTGTCTGCGGACATTAACGAACACCTGATCGTCGAGCTTTACTCCAAGTAAAGCTTAGTACCAAAGAGAGGACACAATGCAGGGTTCTGTGACAGAGTTTCTTAAACCGCGCCTGGTCGATATCGAGCAAATGAGTTCGACGCACGCCAAGGTGACCCTTGAGCCGTTAGAGCGTGGCTTTGGCCATACTCTTGGTAACGCACTGCGCCGTATTCTGCTTTCATCGATGCCGGGTTGCGCGGTGACCGAGGTTGAGATTGATGGTGTACTACATGAGTACAGCACCAAAGAAGGCGTACAGGAAGATATCCTGGAAATCCTGCTCAACCTGAAAGGGCTGGCGGTGAAAGTTCAGGGCAAAGATGAAGTTATTCTTACCCTGAATAAATCTGGCATTGGCCCTGTGATCGCAGCAGACATCACCCATGATGGTGATGTTGAAATCGTCAAGCCACAGCACGTGCTTTGCCACTTGACCGATGATAATGCATCTATCAATATGCGTATCAAAGTTCAACGTGGTCGTGGTTACGTGCCGGCCTCTGCCCGAATTCATTCGGAAGAAGATGAGCGCCCAATCGGCCGTCTGCTGGTCGATGCTTGCTACAGCCCTGTAGAGCGTATTGCCTACAATGTTGAAGCAGCTCGTGTTGAGCAGCGTACTGACTTGGATAAGCTGGTTATCGAAATGGAGACTAACGGCACAATCGATCCTGAAGAGGCGATTCGTCGTGCAGCTACCATCCTGGCTGAACAACTTGAAGCCTTTGTTGACTTGCGTGACGTACGTCAGCCGGAAGTTAAAGAAGAGAAGCCAGAATTCGATCCGATCTTGCTGCGCCCTGTTGACGATCTGGAATTGACTGTCCGCTCTGCTAACTGCCTTAAGGCAGAAGCTATCCACTACATCGGTGATCTGGTACAACGTACCGAGGTTGAGTTGCTGAAAACGCCGAACCTTGGTAAGAAATCTCTTACAGAGATTAAAGACGTGCTGGCTTCCCGTGGCTTGTCTCTGGGCATGCGCCTGGAAAACTGGCCACCAGCAAGCATTGCTGATGAGTAACCGGATCACAGGTTAAGGTTTTACTGAGAAGGATAAGGTCATGCGCCATCGTAAGAGTGGTCGTCAACTGAACCGCAACAGCAGCCATCGCCAGGCAATGTTCCGCAACATGGCTGGTTCACTGGTTCGTCATGAGATCATCAAGACGACCCTGCCAAAAGCGAAAGAGCTGCGTCGCGTAGTTGAGCCGCTGATTACTCTTGCCAAGACCGACAGCGTAGCTAATCGTCGTCTGGCATTCGCCCGCACTCGTGATAACGAGATCGTGGCAAAACTGTTTAATGAACTTGGTCCGCGTTTCGCGAGCCGTGCAGGTGGTTACACTCGTATCCTGAAGTGTGGCTTCCGTGCTGGTGATAATGCTCCGATGGCTTACATCGAGCTGGTTGATCGCGCTGAGTCTCAAGCAGAAGCTGCTGCAGAGTAATTTGCAGTAACGTAAAAAAACCGGGCTTGCCCGGTTTTTTTATATCTAAAAATTCTCCCCTGTTCTAAAATTCACTCTTCGTTTGTTCATTTAATCACCGGAGTCATGTTATGTGGTTAATTGACCAATGGGCTGAGCGTCACATTATAGAAGCACAAAAAAAAGGTGACTTGGATAACCTTCCTGGGGAAGGTGAGCCTTTAGTACTTGATGATGATTCTTTTGTGCCTGAGTCATTACGTGCTGGGTATCGTCTCTTGAAAAATGCAGGATGCCTCCCACCGGAGCTTGAGCAACGTCGGGAAGCTCTTGAACTCCATGAGTTACTTCAGGGTATCAAAGAGACTGAAGCTGAATACCATGAAGTGAGCCAGCGGGTTGCGTTGCTAGAACTTAAACTTCGGCAGGCTGGTCTAAGTACTGATTTCCTGCATGGTTCTTATGGGGTGCGCGTCAAGGAACGATTTTCTGAGGATAAATAGCTATGTATCGTATAGGTGAAATTGCACGTTTAGCAGATGTTACGCCTGATACTATTCGTTATTATGAAAAACAAAATATGATGGATCATGAGGTCCGCACGGAAGGTGGGTTTCGGTTATATAGTGAAAATGATTTGCAGCGGCTGCGCTTTATTCGTTATGCACGGCAGCTTGGATTTACTCTGGAATCAATCCGGGAGTTACTCTCTATTCGAATTGACCCAGAACACCATACTTGCCGTGAGTCAAAGCAGATTGTGCAGGAGAGGCTCACTGAAGTTGAATCCAGAATTGCTGAACTTGAAGTAATGCGGCAGTCGTTAAAACGACTGGATGATGTCTGCTGTGGTACCGCGCACAGTAGTGTTTACTGTTCAATTCTCGAAGCACTTGAACAGGGTGCAACCAAAATCCAACCGGAGAAAATATGAGTCATTACCAGCACAAGAAAGGGGCTATTCGTGATAATGCTTTAGAGGCATTGTTACATGACCCGCTATTTCGTCAGCGTGTTGAACGAAACAAAAAGGGAAAAGGTAGCTATTCTCGCAAAACTAAATATGGGAAAAACAGCGGTCAGGAGGCCAGCAGTAAACAAGTAGATGCTTTTTTACTCCTGGCCTTCTCTGCATTAACAATAGTAATTATGCATCTTTACTGTTCTGCGCTTTGAGCAGGTCACGAATTTCCGTCAGTAATATCTCTTCTTTGGAAGGTGCTGGAGGCGCTTTGGGTGCTTCTTTTTTCTGGTATATATTGTTCATCATCTTAACTACCATGAAAATGGCAAATGCCACGATGATGAAGTCAAAAATGTTCTGAATAAAAACGCCATAGTGCATTACTACAGCCGGAATCTCACCTTCAGCCGGGCGTAATGTCACTGCGAACTGTTTAAAGTCAATCCCGCCAATCAATAACCCAAGTGGTGGCATGATAATATCGGCAACCAGTGAAGAAACTATTTTGCCGAAAGCCGCACCGATCACAACCCCAACAGCCAGGTCAATGACATTCCCGCGCATAGCAAAAGCACGAAACTCTTTGAATATACTCATACATTCTCCTTGAACAACATAACCCTAACCGGGCAATAGCGCTTCAGGCTCCATTGGCCCACATAAATATATGTAAATAGATTATATACAAAGAATTAACAGGGCGGACAACCGCCCTGTATTCAGAGGAAAAATGGGCTAGGTTGGAAGAGGCGTTCTACATCGCTTACATACTTTTTATCTGTAAGGAACATAATGACGTGGTCTCCTTGCTCAATACGCAGATCATTATTAGCTATCATTACATCATTACCACGCACGACAGCACCGATAATGGTACCTGGTGGCAATTTAATTTCGTCAATGACCCGGCCAACTACTCGCGAAGTGCTTTCATCACCATGTGCGACAGCCTCAATTGCTTCTGCAACACCGCGTCTGAGGGAGGAAACCCCGACAATATCAGCTTTGCGTACATGGCTGAGTAGTGCAGAAATTGTTGCTTGCTGTGGTGATATGGCAATGTCAATAACGCTACCCTGGACAAGATCGACATAGGCTCTGCGCTGAATCAGCACCATTACCTTTTTGGCACCCATACGTTTTGCTAGCATTGCAGACATGATGTTGGCTTCATCATCATTCGTCACAGCAATGAACAAGTCGACCTGATCAATATGCTCTTCCTGCAGAAGCTCCTGATCAGAAGCATCGCCATAGAACACAATTGTATTTTGTAATTTTTCGGCTAACTCTGCGGCACGTTTCTGATCGTGTTCGATCAACTTGACGCTATATTCTTTCTCTAAGCGTTTTGCTAACCCGGCTCCAATATTACCGCCGCCGACCAGCATAATGCGCTTATAAGGTTTTTCCAGCCGTTGTAATTCACTCATCACTGCACGAATATGCTGTGATGCGGCAATGAAAAAGACTTCATCGCCGGCTTCGATAATGGTGGAACCTTGGGGGCGGATGGGTCTGTCATGACGAAATATAGCGGCTACCCTGGTATCTATATGAGGCATGTGTTCACGCATTGTTGACAGCGCATTACCAACCAGCGGGCCACCATAATAGGCCTTGACGACACCAAGGCTGACTTTTCCTTCAGCAAAGTTAACGACTTGAAGTGCACCAGGATACTCAATCAAGCGGTAAATGCTATCAATCACCAGTTGTTCAGGAGCGATTAAATGATCGATTGGCACGGCTTCCGGAGTGAATAGCTTCTGCGCATCGCGTACATAATCTGAAGCACGTATACGAGCAATACGGTTCGGTGTATTAAATAGCGAATAGGCAATTTGGCAGGCAACCATATTCGTCTCATCCGAGCTGGTCACTGCGACCAGCATATCAGCATCGTCAGCACCTGCTTCACGCAGAACTCTGGGGTGTGAGCCTGCACCTTGTACAACGCGCAGGTCAAATTTATCTTGCAGGCTACGTAACCTGTCGCCGTTAGTATCAACGACAGTAATATCGTTATTTTCGCCCACTAAGTTTTCTGCAAGGGTACCTCCAACCTGTCCGGCACCCAAAATGATAATTTTCATCAGTATTGTTTCTTCAGTTGTGCCATACAGGCTTGATGAACATCATGACGCTTTGATTAGCTTAGCGTAAAAGAATCCATCTCCTTCCTCTGGGCCAGGAAAATTTTGTTTCCCTGGCTCATCTGGCGTTCCTGTTTCAACAAGTTTTGCATCAGCAAAGCTATGCAAAAACTGTTTAATTTGCTGACTATTTTCCTCTGGCATGATGGAGCATGTTGCGTATAACAGAGTGCCACCTGGTTTTAAAAGGGGCCAGACAGCATTAAGAATTTCGCTCTGTAGTTTTGCCAGGTCGTCTATATCGTTATTGCGACGCAACCATTTTATATCTGGGTGACGGCGTATAACTCCTGTGGCTGAGCAAGGCGCATCCAGCAAGATACGGTCAAATTGCCTGCCAGAACACCACTGTTCGGGATAGCGACCATCACCAGATTTGACTTCAGCCTTCATACCCAGACGGTTAAGGTTTTCATAGACCCGGCTAAGGCGCTTTTTGTCAATATCAACAGCCAGAACGTTAGCCTCCGGAGCGGCTTCCAGGATATGCGTTGTTTTCCCACCCGGAGCTGCGCATAAATCCAGAATATCCTCGCCATTCTGCGGATTCAGCAATGCCACGCAACCTTGGGCTGATGCATCCTGTACGGTAACCCAACCATCAGAGAAGCCGGGTAGCATAGCAACAGGTACTGGTGTTTCCAGCCTGATAGCATCGGGGTAGTCATGGTGAGTAAACCCATTCATACCGACTTGTTGAAGTAGTTCAAGCCATGCATCGCGTTGATGAAAACGACGATTTACCCGTAACCACATTGGTGGGCGGTGGTTATTTGCTTCAACAATGCTTTCCCATTGCTGTGGCCAGGCCTGGCGCAGGCGGTTAAGCAGCCACTCTGGATGCCAATAACGGGATTCATGTTGCTGCAGTTCCGACATCAGGTTATCGCTCTGACGTTGGAATTGCCGTAATACACCGTTGATAACCCCTTTAAACTGTTGTCGCTTAAGCACGCTTGCGCCCTCAACCGTTTCAGCAAGTGCAGCATGTGCAGGGATCCGGGTGTGAATTAATTGGTAAAGACCAACGGCAATCAGATAATGGATGACCTTATGCTTGCCTTGCAACGGGCGGGACATCAACTGGCTAATCAACCACTCCAGTTCTGGCAGTGTACGGAGGGTACCAAAGCACAGCTCTTGTAAGAGTGACTTGTCCTTGTCAGAAACACGTTCCTGAAGCGGCGGCAGAACATCACTAAGTGATAATTTCTGCTCCATAACCTGGTCTATTGCCTGTGCGGCCAGGCTGCGTAAGTTTTGAGATCGTTTCATTGCTACAGTCTGGTTTTCCAGCCGTCAGAAATAAAAAGGCCCGGACAAGTCCGGGCTGTGAATAAGAGTATTATCAGGCAAGTGTAGTTCCTGGGGTGAACCACTCTTTCCTGGAATTGAGAATATCTTGGGCCGACATCGGTTTTTTCCCGGCGGGCTGTAATATCTCGATGTTCAGAATGCCTTGCTGTGTTGCAACCTGAATACCGTGTTTATCAGCTGTAACGACAGTCCCGGGGTATTCATTAACCTGAGTGTCAATGACTGATGCCTGCCAGACTTTTACCGGTTGTTCATCAATCATTAAAAAACTGACAGGCCAGGGATTAAATGCACGAATGCAGCGCTCAAGTTGGGTTGCTGGTAATGACCAGTCAAGCCGGGCTTCTTCTTTACTGAGTTTTTCAGCGTACGTGACCAGTGTTTCATCTTGTCTTTCTGGCGTAATACCAGACTCTGCCAACTGACCAAGCGTGTATAGCAGCCCATCAGGGCCAATGGCTGCCAGCTTGTCATACAAGGTAGCACTTGTGTCTTGTGGGGTAATCGGACAGGCTATCTTGTGCAGCATGTCACCGGTATCAAGGCCTTTATCCATTTGCATGATGGTTACACCAGTTTGTTCATCTCCGGCCCATAATGCGCGTTGAATCGGCGCAGCACCACGCCAGCGAGGAAGCAGGGAACCATGTACATTAATGCAGCCCAAACGAGGCATGGATAATACAGTCGCTGGCAGCAGCAGACCATAAGCAACCACGACCATCACATCTGCATTACACTGGTCAACTAATGCCTGGTTTTCCTGCGGACGCAGGCTAGCTGGTTGATAGACAGGAATCTCATGCACCTGGGCCAGTGTCTTCACTGGCCCAGCCATTAGTTTTTTCCCGCGCCCGGCAGGGCGATCAGGTTGTGTAAAAACAGCAACAACTTCATGCTCAGATGCAATCAGGGCATCCAGATGTCGTGCCGCGAAATCTGGTGTTCCGGCGAAAATAATACGAAGAGAATTTGCCACGTGTTTTTTAGCTCCGTGCAGTTACGCTTCGCGCGCACTCAGTCTTGCCATTTTTTCAAGCTTCTGACGAATACGTTGGCGTTTCAGTGGGGACAGGTAATCAACAAATAACTTGCCTACCAGATGATCCATTTCATGTTGAATGCAAATGGCAAGCAGGCCATCTGTTTCCAACTCAAAAATCGTACCATCGCGGTTTAATGCGCGTACTTTTACTGTTTCAGCACGAGGAACTAAAGCACGCTGCTCAGGAATTGAAAGGCAGCCTTCTTCGATTCCGGTATCACCACTTTTTTCCAGCAGTTCCGGGTTAATCAGAACCAACTGTTCATCGCGATTTTCCGACACATCAATAACAATGATACGCTGATGAATATCTACTTGTGTTGCAGCAAGGCCAATACCTTCTTCTGCGTACATGGTCTCGAACATATCATCGACGATACGCTGAATTTCTGCATTAACCTCTTTGACCGGTTCAGCGATAGTGCGAAGACGCTCGTCCGGGAAATGTAAAACCTGCAATACTGACATATTTATCCAGAGCTGTGTTCAAAAGTTAAACGGATACTTCCCTCCTATTCTAGACATTTCCGAGCCTGATTGACAGTATCCCTCGTCAATCACAGAAATTGCTGAGGTTGCACGAATGAGTTTGTCGGAAACGGAAATCTGGCTGCGTTTAATGAATGTCTCGTCAATATATGGTGATATAGCCAACGCGCTCTTTTGTCGATTGCGGGAAAGCTCTTCCTGCTCTCCTGAAATACTTCGGTCTGTCGGCTGTAGCGAAACTCAGATAACACAGTTTTTCTCCCCCACCTCTGAGCAAATCACTCAAGCTTTGCACTGGCTCGATGATGAACAACATCACCTGTTAACTGTTTCAGATTCAATGTATCCAGAGTCGTTAAAAGCGATTAATGATTATCCTGCGGCTCTATTTGTGAAAGGTGATCTATCAGTGCTGAATACACCTCAATTGGCCATAGTTGGCAGCAGAAGTCTTTCTTGGTACGGAGAGCACTGGTGTCGTCAGTTTGCGTTATCCCTTGCCGAGCAACTAACTATTACGAGTGGGCTTGCGATTGGTATTGACGGTGTGGCGCATAATGCGGCGCTCGCAGCAGAAGGGAAAACAGTTGCGGTTTTAGGCAATGGCTTAAATAGCGTTTATCCCCCCAGGCATCGGTTGCTGGCAAGAAAAATTCATGCCCAGGGAGGAGCGCTTATCTCTGAGTTTCCTCTATGGAGCACGCCAAAACCTGGCCATTTTCCACGGCGTAATCGCATTATTAGCGGGTTAAGTTATGGTGTTCTGGTTATCGAAGCGACATTGAAAAGTGGTTCGTTGATTACAGCGCGCTGTGCACTTGAACATGGGAGAGACGTTTTTGCGTTACCTGGTCCTTTAAGTAATCCGGGGAGTGAAGGACCGCACTGGTTGATTCAACAAGGTGCGCAATTAGTTTCTCAGCCCAGTGATATTGTCGATTCGCTCTGTGAATCTGCCGGTGTATTAGCAAAACAGGCGCTGAAGTTAAATAATTCAGTGGATACTGCCATCCCTCCATTGCCATTTCCTGAGCTGTTGGCTAACGTAGGATATGAGGTAACACCTGTTGACGTCGTCGCTGAACGTGCCGGCCAACCTGTGCCAGTGACCGTAGTCCAATTACTTGAGCTGGAGTTAGCAGGGTGGATCGCAGCTGTACCCGGCGGCTATGTCCGATTGAGGAGGGCATGCCATGTTCGACGTACTAATTTATCTGTTTGAAACATATATCCAGAATCAGGCTGAAGTTCAGGTCGATCAGGATAAATTAACCCGTGACTTAGCAGATGTTGGGTTTGATCGCGACGATATCTATAATGCATTGTCCTGGTTGGAAAAACTGGCTGATTATCAGGATGGGTTAGTTGAGCCAATGCAGTTGGCGTCAGACCCATTATCTATGCGCATTTTCACGGATGAAGAAAGTCAGCGTCTGGATTCCAGTTGCAGGGGGTTCTTGCTATTTCTGGAGCAAATACAGGTGCTAAACCTCGAAACACGTGAAATGGTGATTGAGCGTGTTATGGCTTTGGATACAAGTGAGTTTGATCTTGAAGACCTGAAATGGGTTGTGTTGATGGTGTTGTTCAATCTACCCGGATGTGAAAACGCGTATCAGCAGATGGAAGAACTTCTTTTTGAGGTAAATGAAGGTATGCTTCACTGATTACTCAATGAAGCGTAAGTGATATGGCAAAAGATGCACTCTTTTCAGTGCCTGACCAGTCGCCCTGCCCAAAGTGCGGGGCGACGTTATTAATTCGTTCCGGGAAGCATGGACCTTTTCTTGGTTGCTCTCAATACCCAGATTGCGACTACCTGCGTCCTTTAAAACCATCATCAGATGGGCATGTGGTTAAGGTGCTCGAAGGGCAGTTGTGCCCTGAATGCCAGTCCGTTCTGGTGTTACGCCAGGGGCGTTTTGGTATGTATATTGGTTGTAGCCAGTATCCCGAATGTGGGCATACTCAACTGATCGATAAGCCTGATGATACAGCTATTCCCTGCCCCCAATGCAAGCAAGGGCACTTAGTTCAGCGTCGTTCTCGTTATGGAAAAATATTCCATGCTTGTAACCGTTATCCCGAGTGCCAGTTCTCTGTGAATTTTACGCCTGTAGCAGGGGTTTGTGAGGAATGTCATTATCCCCTGTTAATTGAGAAGAAAACGGCGCAAGGCGTTAAACGCTTCTGTGCCAGTAAACAATGTGGAAAGCCGGTAACGGTAGATAAAGAAAGTGAATAACAACCTGCAAAGTAATGCGCTGAACGATATAGTTCGCGTTTTAGAAGAAGAAAATGTCATCGCTTACCCCACTGAAGCTGTATTTGGTGTTGGGTGTGATCCTGATAGTGAAACTGCAGTGATGCGGCTATTGGAGTTGAAGCAACGTCCGATTGATAAAGGTTTGATTCTTATTGCTGCAAACTTTGAGCAATTACGGCCTTATATTGATGAGTCTTCGTTGAGTCCTGAGCAGCTCAACACGGTGTTTGCTTGCTGGCCTGGCCCTGTAACTTTCGTTTTTCCTGCGAAACCGGACACACCGGAATGGTTAACCGGACGCTTTGATTCATTAGCTGTACGTGTCACTAATCATCCACTGGTAGTAGATTTATGTCTCGCTTTCGGTAAACCGCTAGTTTCGACAAGTGCTAATTTGAGTGGGTTGCCGCCTTGCCGTACCACTGAAGAAGTCCGCGCTCAATTTGGTGATGCCTTCCCTGTGGTTGATGGTTTAACAGGAGGCAGGCAAAATCCCTCTGAAATTCGAGATGCATTGACCGGTAAACTCTTTCGGCAAGGATAATTATGGAAACATTCGCTGTCTTTGGTAACCCTATTGCACATAGCAAATCTCCTCAAATCCATACATGGTTCTCTGAAGAAACGGGTATTGTTCACCCTTATGGAAGTATTCAGGCACCTGTAGACGGTTTTGAAGAATCTATTAGATCCTTTTTTGCTAATGGGGGAAAAGGCGCGAATGTTACGGTTCCTTTTAAAGAACTGGCTTTTGAATTCGCAGGCACATTAACCAGAAGGGCGACGTTGGCTGGTGCGGTAAATACACTGAAACTGTTAGACGATGGCAAGGTTCTGGGCGATAACACGGATGGGGTCGGGCTTGTAAGTGACTTACAGCGGCTCAATTTTTTACCTTCCGGTGCCCGTATTCTGTTGCTTGGCGCGGGAGGGGCCTCCAGAGGCGTTATTCTGCCTTTGTTAGCACAAACCTGCGATATCGTAATCGCTAACAGGACTTTTGATAAAGCCCAGGCTCTGGCCGCGCATTTTTCCGATTATGGAAATGTTAGTGCCTGTGAGTATTCTTCGTTGGATGGTAAGGTTTTTGACCTCATAATCAATGCGACTTCCAGTGGTATTCATGGTGATATCCCTCCTGTTCCTGCTTCATTACTGCACCATAATATCAGTTGTTATGACATGTTCTATATGGCAGGGCCGACACCGTTTTTAAAGTGGGCAATGCAGCATCATGTCCAGCAGGTTGCTGATGGACTTGGAATGCTAGTGGGGCAGGCTGCTCATTCGTTTATGCTTTGGCATGGTGTTTTACCAGAAACCGCCCCAGTTATTGAAAAGCTAAAACGAGTGTTGAGTGTATGAACCAGGGAATTCAGTTTCCGGAAAGAGAAGAATGGAATAATGAGCTTAAGGCTGTTGTATTTACTGCGCTGGTGGGGGGGATGCAAGTATATTGTGCCATCAGCCAGCAGGTTTTAACGCAACGCTTTGGTATCCAGTCTGTCGAAAAGTGCCTTGAACAATTCAGATATCACCGCTGGGATCTGGAAGAAGATGCGGAAATGTTGATCAAGGCACAGCAGGAAGATGCTCAAGGGTGGTATTGGTTATCCTGAGCCAGGTATTCCGATTTCCATTTTACATAGTTATCCGCGGAGTATTTCAGCCCCTGAATTTCATCTGCAGATAATGGCCGTACTTGTTTCACTGGGCTTCCGAGGTATAAAAAACCACTCGCCAGTTTTTTCCCGGGCGGAACCAGGCTGCCTGCACCAATCATGACATCACTGCCAACCTCAGCGCCATCAAGCAAGATTGACCCCATACCGACTAATACTCTATCCCCTATTTTACAACCGTGAAGCATTGCTTTGTGACCAATAGTCACATCTTGCCCAATAATAAGCGGGTAGCCTTCAGAGTGTGACGGTGATTTATGTGTGACATGTAATACACTTCCATCCTGCACATTGGTTCTGTCACCGATAGCGACATAATTGACATCCCCGCGAATAGCGACAAGTGGCCAAATACTAACATCATCCCCCAGTCTTACATCACCCACGAGCACACTGGAAGGATCGACCATGACTCTTTGCCCGGCAGAAGGATATAAATCCTGGTATTGACGGAATATTTGGGACATAGCTACCTCAATTTAAGGATCTGACAGGTTAACTTTGACTATCAAACAAGGAAATTCAAGGTGAAATGTGCATAAAACAAACGGTAAAGCACACGAATTCAACAAAAAGGTTGAAAAAGACACACTTAGAAAAAAAGATCTAAAAAAGGCTTGTGCATCTGAGTGGGATCCCTATAATGCGCCTCCATCGACACGGCAGCACGCTTCACTGAGTGCAGTAAGCCGGGAAGATAAAGAGAAAAAATCCTGAAAAATTGGGTTGACTCTGAAAGAGGAAAGCGTAATATACGCCACCTCGCGACAGCAGGCAGAATGCCGGGTCGCACTGCTCTTTAACAATTTATCAGACAAT
>NZ_JAIVKM010000017.1 GCF_020523985.1 Mangrovibacter yixingensis
GTTATTGTTGGCAAACTGATGGCCCATTCCTGATTACTTTTATTTATATATTTTAATTTTTTAATCGATAAAAAGCCTAAGAAAATAACCGACAGAAAAAACAGGGGGGGGTGAACAGTAGTGAACACTGAGTGAACACTTATTTCCCAACTGTTCACCTCTTATCTTACTGTATTACTTATCTTTTTATTCAGAGTGAACAGTAGTGAACAGTTTTTATTATAAAAATAACCAGTGATAAGGGTTTCCTGCGACCTTTTCCTGGCAAGCCGGGTTTTGAGGTCTGTCTGTGTCATTTTTGCCACAACGGCAATGTGTCGTGTTGTTGTGTGTGGCACGGCAGAATCTCCTCATCTTGAAACACTGAGGAGCCCGAACATGACCAAACCCCGTATGCCTGATTACCTGAAACCGGCACTGACACAACTGGACAGCGCCAGAGTCGCCCATCTTGAAAACGCCCGCCGGATGGATGAAATCACCACCGCCATCAGCCGGGCAGCAGAGCAGAAAACCGCGCTGGAGCAGGAAAACGACGGTGACACCGGTGCATGGCGCAGTGCCTTTCGTGCCGGTGGTGCCATCCTGACCGATGAACTGAAACAGCGGCATATTGAGCAGGTGACACGCCGGACGCTGGCGCAGGAATGCGAGAACCTTTCGGAAGTGCTGGCATTTGAGCGCGACCACCTGCGGGCAGCCTGCGACGGCACGGCCAGAGCGTGGCGGCAGGCACATCACCATGTCCTGAGTCAGTACGCAGAACATGAACTGGATGCCGCATTACGCGAAACCTGCGGGGCGCTTGTCCGGGCGATGAAATTAAGCGTACTGGTACGGGAAAATCCCCTTGCCAACACCACCGGCCATCAGGGCTATACCGAACCGGAACAGGCGGTGATGCAGCAGGTGAAAAACTGGCTTGAGCGGTCAGTTAAAAACTGCAATATCCGCCTGACAGATGAACCTGTCCTGTACAAAACCGGGCTGTCGGCGGCCACACTGCCGCATATGGAACACGGTGTGGCGGCCACGCCCGTTCAGCGTCAGGTCTGGCAGGCGAAAATGCGCCAGCGTGAGTCTGACCTGAAAGCGCGGGGGTTACTGTCATGATGTGCTGCCCGTTCTGCCGTCAGGCCGCCCATGTGCGAACCAGCCGCTACATGTCGGAAAACGTCAAGGAGCGTTATCACCAGTGCCAGAATCTGGAGTGCTCGGCCACCTTCAAAACCCATGAATCCATTTTTGAAGTGATTCGCTCACCGGTGGTGGAAGAAAAGCCCGTACCGGTGCCGCCAGCACCCACAGCCACCGGCAGGGTAAAAGGCTGTTACCGCTCACCGTTCCGCCACTGACCAGGAGAAAACCCGGTGACCACCATCACATTGCAGCAGGCCGCAGAGGCCTGCCAGACCAACAAAGCCGCCTGGCTGAACCGTAAATCAGAGCTGGCCGCGGCAGAACAGGAATACCGCGAACAGCTTCTGGCCCTTGATGACCCCATTCCGGCCAGAATGCAGGAACTGCGCGACATCACTGACATCAAAAAATGGGAAGTGAATCAGGCCGCCGGTCGCTATATCCGCTCACATGAAGAAGTGCAGCGCATCAGCATCCGCACCGGGCTGAATGACTTCATGCAGCAGAACGGCGCAGCACTGGCCGCCATTCTTGCCCCGGAACTGATGCACCTGAGCGGCCAGCCTGAAATGGTACGCAAGCGCGCCCTCGACCGTTCATCAGAATACCTGCGTGAAGCCCTGTCGGTGTGGCTGGCCGGAGGGCATGACATTACTTATTCAGAACGGGACAACGAGATTTTAACGGCCGCCGGATACCGGCCGGAAGCACCTTCCCGCGATGACAGCCGGGAGCAATTTACCCCCGCACAGAACATGATTTACACCCGCCGACGTGCCGACATGGCCGCGCAGTCACCTGCGTAAAAAACCGCGAAAATCCCGCATTTTTCCCCAAAAAAAGCCATGCATGCATAAGGTGCATGGCTTTGCATGCGTTTTATGACTACCTTTAATGCTGTTCCCGCCAGTGCTGGCAGGGGCTGAGGCCGCTAATGCAGATGCATTAAAACCGCCCCGGAAAGCGGGCAGGCGAGGCGGGGAAAGCATTGCGCGCTGGAGTAATAGTTAATTATTTATTTTCTCCTGTGTTTGTCGTTGCGCCGTTCAAATTCGTGGGAATGCTGGATAGAGATGGTGTGATTTGAGTGGGTTAGCGGGCTTCTAAGGAGTTCAGGGCAGATAGAAAGAAAATCTGCCCGGAGATGACGAAAATCCGTCATTCTTAGTATCAAATACCTACTTCAGATTTAATACATACATCCGTAGACAAATATCCATCCAGAAGTATATCCTCAAAAATGTTCTAAAATGTTCCCCCCAAAAATACAAGGATTTATTAATGCAATTTTACTTCCATGAAGTTGGTATAAAAGGAGCAGAAAGTGCGTTCCCCAGAACAGTTTATAACAAAATAAATACGGAGATTATTGCTAATTTCACAAACAATCCAGAATATACCCAAAAAATATTAAACGAGGAATTCAGTGATGGATTTTGCAACGTATGGGGCGTGCCCAAAGGAGCCGCAAGCATAATAAAAAAAATTCAAATTGGTGATATTGTATTACTTGTCAGGACAAGAGCCAAGGAAGGAGACATCCCCATATTATGTAAAATAAAATTTATATTAAGTGAATCGTCGCCTGAGTTGTCAAAATCATTATGGGGTGACGAGCATTTTCCTTTAATATTCTTATTTGAATCCGAAGTAATTAGCTACACATGGAAAGAGCTAGTGAGTGATTTAGGATACAGTCATAAATTCCGCCCAAATGGTAGCATTTATAGAGTTACGGAAGAAAGGCTAAATATTCACAATGGTGCATATGGATATCTACATAAAATCAGAAGATCAATTTATAGCAATGATTTGAAAAGTGAAGTTTTATTTACGGAAGGGCTACAACAAAGAAAGGAAATTTCTTTTTTCTCTAGAAATCCACGACTTGTATCGTTAGCAAAAGAAATACATGGGTATCGCTGCCATGTTTGTAACTTTGATTTTGAAGAGTATTACGGCGATATAGGAAAAGAATTCATAGAATGTCACCACTTGAATCCACTATCTGAAAGTAACTCAGAAGAAATGATTCAAACCCATCTAAAAGATGTAATTACTGTTTGCTCAAATTGTCATAAAATGATCCATAAAAGAACCCCTCCTTTCAGCATTGAAGAATTAAAGTATAGAATTAAAAAATAACCCCGCAAGGGGTTATTTTACATTCGAAGCCGATACTTTATTAGGTCTGGCATCAATTAAAACCAGTTCCTTGCTTTCTTTAACCCCTAATTCTTTAAACACTTTAATTAACCTAGAGAGTTCTGCATCATTAAAATACAAAATCACCTTTATGGATTTTTTAGTTTCATTTGCTGACTCGTAGACTTTAACCTGATTTGCTAGATTCTGCTTTAGCTTAGAGTTACTGGCTAATTTAAACTCGACTAACGTTTTATCTTTCGAGCCTCGAGATATTTTGTAGTCCACTGGCCCTCTACCATTATCAACTTCGCTGTTTACATCTGAAATGCTAGCAAACCATGTCAATCTAAACATTAACTGTAAATCAGCTTCTCGTTTAACAGGGACACCATTCAAGTAGAAAACTTTATATCCGTTGTTATTTTCAATTACTTGTTTAAGATATCTAACGCGTTTATAAGTTTCTTCGAATGTATCATCCTTTGCATGAAAGAAGTCCTCATTCCTTTCAAAAATCATATTAACTAAAAGCTGCACAGCTTCAACATATCTACGTTCAGTTTCACTTACCTTTGCATCGCTCTCACGATTAGCCCCACTTGGGTTCTGTTCTTTATAACGGATATAATAATCTATGAAGCTAGGGTAGTTCTTTATTGTTAAATCCGCGGCCAACTCCCTTTCTTTTTTCTTTGCCTCATCAGGCAAACATCTATTAAAGTAATCTGATAACTGACCACGTAATTGATCATTAGATATACTATCACATATATCTCTAAAATCCTCTATCATTTCATTTCTATTAATCCAAGTTTCGTCTTTTGTAAGTATATCTCTTGGCGTCAAAAGAACATAATCTCCATCATATGTTGGTAGTGTGAATTTCTTTGATGACCAACTTCGGGTTTCATAGTTGAATTCAACCTTCGGCACCATGTGCTCTGAGAGATATTTTTTATCTATATTATTCCTGGCAAAATCTTCAGTGTACTTTAATAAAAAAGATTTAATTAAGTTGGTGGTAAAATCACTTACACTATCCTTACCAACACCTTCCTTGATTAAGCACAATTTCTCAAGGTGACTACCTTTCGTTATTTCTTCTTTGCCAAAATTTTGCAATATACTAGAAAATGAATTATTTAATGATTTTGCAAAATCAATACCTAACCCACTACCACCGTTACCAACAATGCTATAACCTAACCAGTTCTGCTTTACCTCAGGGAATAAAAACCAACTTTTAATTAATCCGCCATTCAACTCGCCGTGTTGAGACCGGTCTCGTAAAAAAGAAACATACTTTATTATACCTTGGTGCAACTCCTTATATCTTTCATTATTAAACAACAAAAATGGATCTATAAATAACGGAAGGTCATTAATTAATGAAATATTGAAGGCACCATAGTCTTTTATTGTTTCCGGTTCAACATTAAAAAAATCTGAGAAATATATTCTTAATTTAGGCATGGTAACTTCCTTAAAAGATCAGTCTATCCAGTAAGGAAATTCCATTACCACATTACGCTTCATTCCGCTAACATTTCAAACTGAGTATGAGAGCTAACTTACAAAAATGTGATGATTACATAACACCCCACATAATTGCACTCGTAAACTAATTCGACTTAGCATAATCATAAGGTGCAACATATATTTCTTTGTTCGCATTTAAGTAATCAGCCCACCACTGCACCATTAACCTACGCTCATCCAAATGCTCAGAGGTATGGATATAAGCTGCACGCACATTGTTACGCTCTGAATGGCTCAACTGCCGTTCTATCGCATCATCACTCCATAACCCTGACTCACCCAACGCACCACGCGCCATCGTTCTAAAGCCATGCCCGCAAACTTCGGTTTTCGTGTCATAGCCCATTGTTCGCAGGGCACTGTTAACCGTGTTCTCACTCATGACTTTCGCAGCATCATGATCACCGGGGAAAAGCAGCGCTTTATCACCACTGATTTGCTTAAGCTGTTCCAATAACACCATAGCTTGTCGGCTAAGCGGAACGATATGTTCCTCTTTCATCTTCATGCCACGGTGAGAGTAACGCACACCTTTAATTTCTTCCCGCTTTGCCGGTATGCGCCAGATTGCTTTTTCAAAGTCGAACTCCTCCCACCTTGCAAAACGTAACTCGCTGGAGCGAACAAAAGTGAGTAAAGACAGTTCTACGGCAATCCGGGTCATCATCCGGCCACGGTATGCAGCAAGACGAGCGAGAAATTCTGGGAAGCGGCTGGAAGGTAAAGCCGGGTAGTGTCGCGCTTTGGTTGTTGATAACGCACCGGCCATATCACTGGCCGGGTTTGAGTCGATGTAATCGTTCTGTACGGCATAACGCATTATGGCCGTGACGCGCTGTTGCAGGCGCTGGGCAACGTCATGTTTACCGCTGGCATCAACTTTTTTAATCGGAGCTAACAGGTGGCTGGTTTTGAGCTGACGAATATCGGACGAACCGATATAAGGGAAAATATAAAGCTCAAGATAGCGCAGAACACGCGAGCGATGGTCTTCACTCCAGCGCTTGTTACTTGCATGCCATTCACGGGCAATGGTTTCGAAAGCATATGCCCCCGAATTTTCGGCCTGAGCTTCTTTCTGTTCAGCTTTTGGGTCAATCCCCTGCCCTAACAGCTTTTTGGCTTCATCACGTTTTGCTCTTGCCTCAGCAAGCGTAACCGTCGGCCAGACACCAAATGCCAGGCGATCCTCTTTTTTGTCGGAAGGGCGTCTGTATTTCATGCGCCAGTATTTGGAACCTTTCGCAGAAACCTCAAGATACAACCCACCGCCATCGGCCATTTTGTAGGTTTTGTCTTTAGGCTTTGCGGTCTCTACCTGTCTGGCGTTGAGCTTCATTTTGGGGGCACATTTCTAATCGAAGTTAAGATGCCCCCAATTATGCCCCCAGTGCCCCCTGGATTTCAACGGACTGTCCCGGACGATGCTGGACGTGAAAATTGCTGTAAGCGTTGATTTTAAAGGGTTTAGTGGACTTTCTCGGATGGTCTTGGAAGAAGTCTTGGTGCCGAAGGCCGGACTCGAACCGGCACGTATTTCTACGGTTGATTTTGAATCAACTGCGTCTACCGATTTCGCCACTTCGGCACAGAAGGGGATGCGGAAAACGTGAAGGATTATACCTGTTCCCATTCATGGCGCAAGGCTTATCCCCACGTCTTGCTACCGTATGCTGAAAAAACCGCCAACCCAATCATTACCTTACCGTGCAGGCCCCCCACAACCGCCCCCACCACTATCAGATTCCAGGTGCTGGTTTTTCCTGCCCACTTCCGCCAGCATATCTTGTTACATCAAACGCTTGCCGCTCTGGTTAACAGCCGGGTTGCGTGCGGTAAGATGTTCTACACTTCAAGTCAGTCCTCAAATCAGGAAACCAACATGACAATCATTAAAAGCTATGCTGCACCGCAGGCTGGTGCACAACTGGAACTGTATGAGTTCGATGCCGGGGAGCTTGCCGCGGAAGATGTCGAAGTGGACGTAGAATATTGTGGTATTTGCCACTCTGACTTGTCGATGATCGATAACGAATGGGGCATGTCCAGCTACCCACTGGTTGCCGGGCACGAAGTTATTGGCCGGGTCAGTGCGCTGGGTAGCGCAGCACAGGATAAAGGCCTGAAAGTGGGCCAACGCGTGGGTATCGGCTGGACAGCGCGCAGTTGCGGCCACTGCGATGCCTGCATCAGTGGCAACCAGGTGAACTGCCAGCAAGGCAGTGTGCCCACCATTTTGAATAAAGGCGGTTTTGCCAACAAAATCCGTGCAGACTGGCAGTGGACAATCCCGTTGCCGGAATCCATGGATGTCGCGGCGGCGGGCCCGTTGTTGTGCGGTGGTATTACAGTATTTAAACCGCTGCTGATGCACCATATCACCGCCAACAGCCGTGTGGGCGTGATTGGGATTGGTGGCCTGGGGCACATTGCGATTAAACTGCTGCGTGCCATGGGTTGTGAAGTTACCGCATTCAGTTCCAACCCGTCTAAAGAGCAGGAAGTGCTGAAAATGGGTGCCGATAAAGTGGTGAACAGCCGCGATCCACAGGCACTTACCGCACTGGCAGGCCAGTTTGATTTAATCATCAACACCGTGAATGTGGATCTGGACTGGCAGCCCTACTTCCAGGCGCTGGCCTGGGGCGGGAACTTCCATACTGTTGGCGCGGTAATGAAGCCGTTCCCGGTGCAGGCGTTCACTCTGATTGCCGGTGACCGCAGTGTCTCAGGTTCTGCCACCGGTTCGCCGTTTGAGCTGCGCCAGTTAATGAAACTGGCCGCCAGGGCGCATGTTTCCCCGCAAACCGAGCTGTTCCCAATGTCGAAAATTAACGATGCACTGCAACATGTGCGGGACGGCAAGGCCCGTTACCGCGTGGTGTTACAGGCCGATTTCTGATAACGGCTGATTGGGAATAAATAACGGCCAGGCACGCACTGTGCACTGGCCGTTTTTCAGTTGCTGCTTGCTCACTTGCCACTTTCAGGCACTTTCTTCTTCCAGTTTACTACTTCCCTGAACCGTGCGGCTTTGTTGTGCCGCCAGTTTCTTTTCCTGTTCCCGTGCGCACTGCGCCTGTTCGCAGTAACGCTGAAACCGTTCACAAAACCATACTCGCTGGGCATCCGTCATATTGCCGGTGATCGCTTCCATATCCACCTTAAGCCCTTGTGCCCGCATGCGGGCAAAACTGCGTGCCAGAAAATCAAAATTCTTTAACGCCATCAGTTCTGCTTCACCCATGCTGCTCCTCCATCTTCCGTTAATGTTGCTGGTAAGCTTTCCTGCTTTAAGTATTGACCTCATCGGCTTTTCCGCATGGTCAAAAGATGCGCACGGCAGCAGCTAAACCAGCCTGGGGTCACATTTTGGGGGAAAATACGGGGGAATCTCTTTGGGGCGAAAACCCAACAAAAAACCCGCTACACAGAGCGGGTTTTGCTGAACATCACAATGACCAAACAGCAGCTAACTGCGTTTAACCAGCAACCACAGGCTGATTAGCAGGAAGGATGCACTGGGCAGGAGTGCGCCCATAATTGGTGGAATGTGGTACACCAGGCTCAGCGGGCCAAAAATCTGGTCCAGCACATAGAACACAAAGCCACAACTGATACCGGTTACCACGCGCACACCCATTGGCACACTACGCAGCGGGCCGAAAATAAACGACAACGCCATCAGCATCATTACCGCCACAGACACCGGCTGGAATACTTTGCTCCACATATTGAGCTGGTATTTGCTTGGGTCCTGCCCGCTGGATTTCAGGTACTTCACGTAGTTATACAAGCCGCTAATCGACAAGGCCTGTGGGTCCAGCGCTACCACACCCAGTTTGTCTGGGGTGAGTGTGGTTTTCCAGGTGCCGTTCACTTTTTGCGAGCCGGTAATCTGCGTGGGGCTGGATAAGTCAGATTCATCAATCTGCGAAAGTTTCCACACTTTTGCGTCTTTATCAAACTTCGCCGAAGCCGCGTTTTCAACTGAAAGCAGGCGGCGTTCTTTGTTGAAGCGATAAATGCTGATGTTTTCCAGTTCGTTGTTGCCTTTTACCCGCTGGATAAACACAAAACTGTTACCGTCTTTCGCCCACAAACCTTGCTGAGTGGAAAGCAGCGAACCGCCGTACATCATTTGCGCCCGGTAGTTACGCGCCATTTGCTCGCCCTGCGGGGCAACCCACTCGCCAATCGCCATGGTTAACAACACCAGGGGGATGGCAGTTTTCATTACCGAAGCAGCCACCTGCATGCGGGTAAAACCAGAAGCCTGCATCACCACCAGTTCGCTGCGTTGTGCCAGCATACCCAACCCTAACAACGCGCCAAGCAGCGCTGCCATGGGGAAGAAAATCTGGATGTCTTTAGGAATGCTGAGAACGGTATACAGCCCGGCACCGGCAGCGGTGTAACCGCCCTCACCGGCTTTTTTCAACTGATCGACGAACTTGATAATGCCGGAAAGCGACACCAGCATAAACAGTGTCATCATAATGGTGTTGAAGATGGTCTTGCCAATATAGCGGTCAAGAACGCCAAACCCTGCCATCAGACCGCTCCTTTCTTAACAAACTGCGCGCGCAGTTTACGCATGGGCACGGTATCCCACAGGTTCAGGCCCACGGCCAGCGCCAGGTACAGTGCATTGACAATCCACATCCACATGGCTGGGTCAATCTTGCCTTTCGAACCATTAGAACGAATAGAGGTTTGCAGCAAGAAGAACACCAGGTAAAGCAGCATGGCAGGTAGCATGGATAATACCCGGCCCTGGCGTGGGTTAACCGCACTGAGCGGCACCACCATCAGCGCCATAATCGCCACCGCCAACACCAGGGTAATACGCCAGTGCAGCTCAGCTCGGGCTGAAGGTGTATCTGTGTTCCACAAAGTGCGCATATCCATTTGGTCGGTGTCGTTCGGGTCCAGCGCCACAGCCTGGTGGCCAATAATCGCTTTGTAGTCCTGGAAATCCGTAATCCGGAAATCACGCAGCAACGCCGTGCCTTCAAAACGTGTGCCTTTGTTCAGTGTGACCACCTGGGAGCCATCTGGCCGCTGCGCCAGTTTGCCGGAATCCGCCACAACAACAGATGGCCGGGCATTGCCTTTCGGGCGCAACTGCGCAAGGAACACATCGTGGAATTTGCTACCGTCCACGCCTTCAATAAACAGCACCGAGTTGCCATCGGAAGACTGCTGGAACTGCCCGGCAGCCAGCGCCGCCATACCGGGGTTGGCTTTTGCTTCTGCCAGCACTTCATCCTGGTGGCGTGATGACCAGGGCCCGGCCCACATTACGTTCACCGCCGCAACAGCACCGGTCAGTAACATTAATACGCCTGCGGCCTTAACCAGCACTGATTTACTCAGCCCGCATGCATGCATTACCGTTATTTCACTTTCGGAATACAGCTTGCCGAAGGTCATTAACAGGCCCAGGAAAAGACTGAGAGGCAATATTAATTGCGCCATTTCAGGCACGCCCAAACCTAATAAGGAGAGCACTAAATTCGTGGGGATTTCACCGTCAACCGCTGCGCCCAGTATCCTGACCAGCTTCTGACAGAAGAAGATAAGTAACAGGATGAACAGAATCGCCAATTGGCTTTTGAGTGTCTCCCGTACAAGATATCTTATGATTATCACATTAAATACGCCTGTGAAAACGAGTCTTTTTGCAGGAAAATTGCTTGTTTCATCGCTTATACGTCATTTATTCTCTTGAGTCGTCGAAAACACCGCTAAGATTAAATAATCTATCGGCTTCAGGTTTCACGGCCTGATAAGTGACGAGCGGAAACCAGTAAAACGTCCGTTAAGATTAACACGAAGTCACCGCAACAGCGGAGTGCGAGTTACGAAAGTTTTCAATTCTATCCGTACAAGCCGCTGTTGTCTTTAAGATTCAGGAGCGTAGTGCATGGAGTTCAGTGTAAAAAGCGGCAGCCCGGAGAAACAGCGGAGCGCCTGTATCGTCGTGGGTGTATTCGAACCGCGCCGCCTGTCCCCAATCGCAGAACAACTCGATAAAATCAGCGACGGTTATATCAGCGCATTGTTACGGCGCGGTGAACTGGAAGGGAAGCCTGGGCAAACATTATTACTGCATCACGTCCCGAATGTGCTTTCTGAGCGCATCCTGCTGATTGGCTGTGGTAAAGAGCGTGAGCTGGATGAGCGCCAGTACAAACAGGTGATTCAGAAAACCATTAACACCCTGAACGATACGGGTTCGATGGAAGCCGTCTGTTTTCTGACTGAGCTGCACGTGAAAAGCCGCAGTACGTACTGGAAAGTGCGTCAGGCTGTCGAGACCGCAAAAGAAACCCTTTACAGTTTCGACCAGTTAAAAACCAACAAAACCGAGCCACGTCGCCCGCTGCGCAAAATGGTGTTTAACGTGCCAACCCGCCGGGAACTCACCAGTGGCGAGCGTGCAATCCAGCATGGTCTGGCTATTGCAGCAGGGATTAAAGCCGCTAAAGACCTGGGGAACATGCCGCCGAATATCTGTAATGCGGCTTACCTGGCGTCTCAGGCGCGCCAACTGGCAGATGCCTACAGTAAAAATGTAGTCACCCGAGTGATTGGCGAGCAACAAATGAAAGAGCTGGGGATGAATTCCTACCTGGCTGTCGGCCAGGGTTCCCAGAACGAATCCCTGATGTCGGTTATTGAATACAAAGGCGACCCGTCTGCCGATGCCCGCCCGGTGGTTCTGGTGGGTAAAGGCCTGACGTTTGACTCCGGCGGTATTTCCATTAAACCTGCCGAAGGCATGGACGAAATGAAGTACGACATGTGCGGCGCGGCGTCTGTTTACGGTGTAATGCGCATGGTGGCGGAGCTGCAACTGCCCATCAACGTGATTGGTGTGCTGGCAGGTTGTGAAAACATGCCTGGCGGGCGTGCTTACCGCCCAGGCGATGTGCTCACCACTATGTCTGGCCAAACAGTTGAAGTGCTGAATACCGATGCCGAAGGCCGCCTGGTGCTGTGCGATGTACTGACCTACGTTGAACGCTTCGAACCGGATGTCGTGGTAGATATCGCCACACTCACCGGGGCATGTGTGATTGCGCTTGGCCACCATCTTACCGGGCTGATGTCTAACCATAACCCGCTGGCTCACGAGCTGCTTGGGGCGTCTGAGCAATCCGGCGACCGCGCGTGGCGCTTGCCAATGGGCGATGAGTACCAGGACCAGCTGGATTCCAATTTTGCCGATATGGCAAACATTGGTGGCCGCCCTGGTGGGGCAATTACCGCTGCCTGCTTCTTGTCGCGCTTTGCCCGTAAATACAACTGGGCGCACCTGGACATTGCCGGTACTGCCTGGCGTTCCGGGAAAGCGAAAGGGGCCACTGGCCGCCCGGTGGCGATGCTGGCGCAGTTCCTGCTCAACCGTGCGGGCCTTGGTAACGAAGAGTAACCTCCGTCCCCTGCTTCACCGCAGGGGCGAGTGTTTTACGGGGAAGGCCTGCCAGGTGCGGGCTTACCCGTGCACAACAGGCCCCCATCGTGGTATGCTTGCGGACCGCCTGGCGGCGTATGCGCCCGCATTCGCCCCGGCTCGCTTGCCAACAGGCTGGCACCGCCTTGAAGGCGCCATACTCACCCCCGGGAAAACCGGTGCTCAAACCAGGAGCTCGGCGTGAGTGAACTGTCACCGACACAACACCCGGAAATCATGAAAAACGCAACGTTCTATCTTCTGGATAACGATACCCCGGCAGGCCCGCTAAGCGCCGTCGAAGCGCTGGTGTGCGAGCTGGCGGCAGAACGTTGGCGGGAAGGCAAGCGTGTGCTGGTTGCCTGTGAAGACGAACAACAGGCTATCCGGTTAGATGAAGCGCTATGGCAGCGCGAACCCCACCGTTTTGTGCCCCATAACCTGGCTGGTGAAGGCCCGCGTTTTGGCGCGCCGGTAGAGCTTGCCTGGCCGCAACGCCGTGGCAACGCCCCCCGAGATATTCTTATCAGCCTGCTGCCTGGGTTCGCAGATTTTGCCACCGCTTTCCATGAAGTGATAGACTTCGTTCCTTACGAAGAATCCCAGAAACAACTGGCGCGTGAACGCTACAAAGCGTATCGCACGGCTGGTTTCCACTTGACCACGGCCACCCCCTCGGTGCCCGGAACGACATAGCAGAAATGGAAAAGACATATAACCCACAAGATATCGAACAGCCGCTTTACGAGCACTGGGAACAGCAGGGCTACTTTAAACCCAATGGCGATAACAGCCAGGAAAGCTTCTGCATCATGATCCCACCGCCGAATGTCACCGGCAGTTTGCATATGGGTCACGCCTTCCAGCAGACCATCATGGACACCATGATCCGCTACCAGCGCATGCAGGGTAAAAACACGCTGTGGCAGGTGGGGACCGACCACGCCGGTATCGCCACGCAGATGGTGGTCGAGCGCAAAATTGCTGCCGAAGAAGGGAAAACCCGCCACGATTATGGCCGCGATGCCTTTATCGATAAAATTTGGCAGTGGAAAGCAGAATCTGGCGGCACCATTACCCGCCAGATGCGCCGCCTGGGTAACTCGGTAGACTGGGAGCGCGAGCGCTTCACCATGGACGATGGCTTGTCCAACGCGGTGAAAGAAGTGTTTGTCCGCCTGTATAAAGAAGATTTGATTTATCGTGGTAAGCGCCTGGTCAACTGGGACCCGAAACTGCGTACCGCGATTTCCGACCTGGAAGTGGAAAACCGCGAGTCTAAAGGCTCTATGTGGCATATCCGCTACCCGCTGGCCGATGGTGCGAAAACCGCAGACGGTAAAGATTACCTGGTTGTTGCCACCACCCGCCCGGAAACACTGCTGGGCGATACCGGTGTTGCGGTAAACCCGGAAGACCCGCGTTATAAAGACCTGATCGGCAAATATGTTGTGCTGCCGCTGGTTAACCGCCGTATTCCGGTAGTGGGCGATGAACACGCCGATATGGAAAAAGGCACCGGTTGCGTGAAAATCACCCCGGCGCACGATTTCAATGACTACGAAGTCGGTAAACGTCACCAGTTGCCGATGATCAACATTCTGACCTTTGACGGCGATATCCGTGAAAGTGCTCAGGTGTTCGATACCAATGGTGTTGAATCCACCGTTTACAGCAGCGATATTCCGGCTGAATACCAAAAACTGGAGCGCTTCGCTGCACGTAAAGCCATTGTGGCCGCAATTGATGCCGCAGGCCTGCTGGTTGAAATCAAACCTCACGACCTGACCGTGCCTTACGGCGACCGTGGCGGTGTGGTTATTGAACCAATGCTGACTGACCAGTGGTATGTGCGTGTTGCTCCGCTGGCGGAACCGGCGATTGAAGCCGTCGAAAACGGCGATATCCAGTTCGTTCCGAAACAATACGAAAACATGTATTTCTCCTGGATGCGCGACATTCAGGACTGGTGTATTTCCCGCCAGTTGTGGTGGGGCCACCGTATTCCGGCATGGTACGACGCACAGGGTAATGTGTATGTTGGCCGCACCGAAGACGAAGTGCGCCAGGAAAACAATATCCCTGCAGACATCGCCCTGAACCAGGACGAAGACGTGCTGGATACCTGGTTCTCCTCTGCACTGTGGACGTTCTCCACCCTGGGTTGGCCGGAAAATACCGAAGCACTGAAAGCGTTCCACCCATCCACCGTGATGGTGAGCGGCTTCGATATCATCTTCTTCTGGATTGCGCGCATGATCATGATGACCATGCACTTCATTAAAGATGAAGACGGTAAATCGCAGGTGCCGTTCCACACTGTATACATGACCGGGCTTATCCGTGATGACGAAGGGCAGAAAATGTCCAAGTCCAAAGGTAACGTGATTGACCCGCTGGATATGGTGGACGGTATTTCGCTGGAAGCCTTGCTGGAAAAACGCACCGGCAACATGATGCAGCCGCAACTGGCAGAAAAAATCCGCAAGCGCACCGAGAAACAGTTCCCGAACGGTATTGAACCGCACGGCACCGATGCACTGCGTTTCACCCTGGCTGCACTGGCTTCTACTGGCCGTGATATCAACTGGGATATGAAGCGCCTGGAAGGTTACCGTAACTTCTGTAATAAGCTGTGGAACGCCAGCCGCTTTGTGCTGATGAACACCGAAGAGCAGGATTGCGGCTTTAACGGTGGCGAGAAAGTGCTGTCACTGGCAGACCGCTGGATCCTGGCGGAATTCAACCAAACGGTGAAAGCCTACCGCGAAGCGCTGGATAACTACCGTTTCGATATCGCCGCCAATATTCTGTATGAGTTCACCTGGAACCAGTTCTGTGACTGGTACCTGGAACTGACCAAGCCGGTAATGAACGGTGGCAGCGAAGCCGAATTGCGCGGTACCCGTAATACGCTGGTTACCGTACTGGAAGCGCTGCTGCGCCTGGCACACCCGATTATTCCGTTTATTACGGAAACTATCTGGCAGCGTGTGAAAGTGCTGAAAGGCATCACTGCCGATACCATTATGCTGCAGCCGATCCCGGCTTTTGACAGCACACTGGTTGATGAAGCAGCTCTGGCCGATACCGAGTGGCTGAAACAGGCAATCACCGCCGTGCGTAACATCCGTGCAGAAATGAACATTGCACCGGGTAAACCGCTGGAAGTGCTGCTGCGTAACGCCAGCGAAGCTGTGGTTGCCCGTGTAAATGCTAACCGCAACTTCCTGCAAACGCTGGCGCGCCTGGAAAGCATTACTGTGCTGCCAGCCGATGATAAAGGCCCGGTTTCCGTGACCAAAATTATCGACGGCGCAGAGCTGCTGATCCCAATGGCTGGCCTTATCGATAAAGCCGCTGAGCTGGATCGTCTGGCAAAAGAAGTGGCGAAAATCGACGGTGAAATTGCCCGTATTGAGAGCAAGCTTTCTAACGAAGGCTTTGTTGCCCGCGCACCAGAAGCCGTAGTTGCCAAAGAGCGTGAAAAACTGACCGGTTACGCTGAATCAAAAGCGAAACTGATTGAGCAACAGGCTGTTATCGCCGCGCTGTAAGCTGCTATGCAACAAGACACCAACCGGGGCCCTGCCCCGGTTTTTTATGCCTGTGGTTTGTGTTTTGAGCCAGGGGAAGGAAGATGTACCGGGTACGGAATCCATAGTCACACCAAGCAAGGTAACGGAATTTTCACCACACCGGCATCCGGTCCAGCGAATGTAACCCGAACCATATTCTGCCAGCACAGAGCAAATTGCGCGCCGTGTCAGCCACACAGGTTTCACTCACCAACAGCGCCCGGCGCACGCAGGGGGCCCGGCCCCCCTGCACCCCCGTTGGTGGCTGGCAAAATCGCCGCTTCGCGGACATTCGGCTTACCCCGGCAGGCTTTTCGGGTACCGCTCCGAGTCGGCTTCCTGCCTCCCGTCGCTCTGCCTGCATCCCTGCAGGCAGCCCCGGCCCGCCAGGCACGCCTCAACGATTTCGAGGCCACTAACCCCCGCGCCTGTAAGCCTTAAGCAAAACACAAAGATAATATACCGAATGCCTTACTCACAGCCACACCAGACAACACAAGCATTCCCGCACCTGCAGCGCTGGCTGAGTCGCGTAAAACCGGTGAACCGCAGAAAGGAAGACAAGGTTATTCCGCCCGGACGGCGGAATAAGGCGAAACGAGGCAGGACGCCGAGTCGAGCCGGCCGCAGGCTGACTGCCCGGAGGTGAACGCAGTGCGCAGCACCGGTTGCCCGCGGAAAACCGGATTGTTAAGGGGCGGGCCCCTTAACACGTTCACCGGCAGTGAAACCACATTAACCACATCACTTGAAGTGAACGGAACTCTCACCACACTGGCATCAGTGCAAAGTAAACGGAATTTTCACCGAACCGGCATCAGTTCAAAGTGAACGTACCGCAGCCACACCAGACAACACAAGCCCTCCAGCACCTGCAGCGCTGGCTGGGTCGCGTAAGACCGGTGAACCGCAGAAAGGAAGACAAGGTTATTCCGCCCGGACGGCGGAATAAGGCGAAACGAGGCAGGACGCCGAGTCGAGCCGGCCGCAGGCTGACTACCCGGAGGTGAACGCAGTGCGCAGCACCGGTTGCCCGCGAAAACCGGATTGTTAAGGGGCGGGCCCCTTAACACGTTCACCGGCTGTGAAGCCACATGAACCACATCACTTGAAGTGAACGGAACTCTCACCACACTGGCATCAGTGCAAAGTAAACGGAATTTTCACCGAACCGGCATCAGTTCAAAGTGAACGTACCGCAGCCACACCAGATAACACAAGCCCTCCAGCACCTGCAGCGCTGGCTGAGTCGCGTAAAACCGGTGAACCGCAGAAAGGAAGACAAGGTTATTCCGCCAGGACGGCGGAATAAGGCGAAACGAGGCATGGACGCCGAGTCGAGCCGGCCGCAGGCTGACTGCCCGGAGGTGAACGCAGTGCGCAGCACCGGTTGCCCGCGAAAAACCGGATTGTTAAGGGGCGGGCCCCTTAACACGTTCACCGTCTGTGAAGCCACATTAGCTTCATCACTTCAAGTGAACGGAATTTTCACCGTACTGACATCAAGTGAACGAAACTCTCACCAAACCGTCATCAGTACAAAGTGATCGAAACAGTTACTGCACAGCTGTCAGGTTCAGTGAACAAGCTCCCCCATCTACCAACTACAAATCCGCCAGCGTCGCCACCATCACCGCTTTAATGGTATGCATCCGGTTTTCCGCCTGATCAAACACAATACTATTTGCAGACTCAAACACCTCATCCGTCACTTCCATGCCGCCCACCAGGCCATATTCCTCAGCCATCTGCTTACCTGTTGTGGTCTGGTCATCATGAAAAGCAGGCAGGCAGTGCAGGAATTTCACATCTGGATTTCCGCTCAGCGCCAGCATCTGTGAGTTCACTTGGTAAGATCTTAACAGCGCGATACGTTCAGCCCACTTATCTTTGGCTTCGCCCATAGACAACCACACATCGGTATAAATGAAGTCGGCACCTTTTACACCACTGGAAATATCCTCAGTCAGGGTGATATTACCGCCGTTGGCTTTTGCCAGTGCCAGGCACTCTGTTACCAGTTGTTCATCCGGCCAGCAGGCTTTTGGAGCCACCAGACGCAGGTCCAGGCCAGTTAATGCTGCGGCTTCCAGCATGGAGTTCCCCATGTTATTACGGGCATCTCCGGCATACACCAAAGTCATCTGGTTAAATGCTTTATCAGGCAGGTGCTCCTGCATGGTGAGTAAATCTGCCATTAACTGAGTGGGATGGAATTCATTCGTCAGGCCATTCCACACAGGCACTCCTGCATATTGGGCCAGCGTTTCGACAATTTCCTGTCCGTGCCCACGGTATTGAATGCCATCGTACATCCGCCCCAGAACCCGGGCGGTATCTTTAATGGATTCTTTATGGCCAATCTGGCTACCACTTGGGCCAATCCAGGTTACGCGGGCCCCCTGGTCGTAAGCGGCAACTTCGAAAGAGCACCGGGTGCGCGTGGAGTCTTTTTCGAAGATGAGCGCGATGTTTTTCCCCTGCAGGTGCTGTGCTTCTGTGCCGTTTTTCTTGTCGTGTTTTAATTTAGCGGCCAGAGCCAGTAGCTCGTGTAATTGGCTGGGTGTGAAGTCGAGCAATTTCAGAAAGTGTTTCTTATAGAACCAGGACATTTTTGCCTCTCATGGTCAAAACCACTAGTTGAATTAAAATTCACTTTATATGTATGAATATTCATTTTCAACCCCGAAGGCATAAATCTTTGCACATGAGTGTGGAGGCAAGGCCCCGCCTGTGGGAGAATAGCGCCGTATGCCAACTTACGGAGGGCTCTCTTATGGCAAACCCTGAACTGCTGGACGAACAACGCGAAGAAACGCGTTTGGTTATTGAAGAATTACTTGAAGATGGCAGCGACCCGGATGCGCTGTACACCATTGAACACCACCTGTCCGCAGATGACTTTGAGAGTCTGGAGAAAGTGGCTGTGGAAGCCTTTAAGCTGGGTTATGAAGTAACCGACCCGGAAGAACTGGAACTGGATGGCGGAGAAGTGGTTATTTGCTGCGATGCCATCAGTGAATGTGCGTTAAACGCTGAGATTATTGACACTCAGGTTGAGCAGTTAATGGACCTGGCCGAAAAATTCGAAGTGGAGTATGACGGCTGGGGAACTTACTACGAAGACCCGAATGGTGAAGACGGCGGCGATGACGACGATGATGATTATGTGGATGAAGACGACGACGGCGTCCGCCACTAATTCATGATAACGCGGCGGGGTAACCCGCCGTATTAAGCCTGGAACCGTTAGATGACTTACCCCGAAATTCTTGCCCCTGTATTACAATTTCTCCACTGCACCACACCCGAAGCCTGGTTACACGAGGCCCGCAAGCCAGAGAATTTACCTTTACTGCTGACAGACCACATGGTGTGTGAACTGAAAGCCGCACAAACAGCCATGCTGATGATTCGCAAATATGTAGCCGACCCTGAAACTGCAGCAATGCTGCTTGAATGGCTGCAGCCCTACGAAGCATTTACCTTTCGCGAAGGCCCGGAACCCGATTTTATTGCGCTGCATAAACAAATCAGTAAAAGTGCCATGCCACAAACCTGCGACCCGTGGGAACAGGAGCTTATTGGCCGCATGGTGCTGCTTATCAAAGAAGAATTACACCACTTCTGGCAAGTGAGGGAAGTTATGGCGGCGCGGAATATCCCTTATGTGAAAATAACGGCCAGCCGTTATGCCAAAGGGTTACTGCGTAGCATCCGCACACACGAGCCAGCGACGCTGGTAGATAAACTGATCTGTGGTGCCTATATAGAAGCGCGTTCCTGTGAGCGTTTTGCAGCACTGGCCCCCTTGCTGGACGCCGACCTACAAAAATTTTATCTCTCTTTACTGAGATCAGAAGCCCGCCATTATCAGGATTACCTGGCGCTTGCCCAGCAAATATCAGCGGATGATATTCAGGAGCGAGTACGGGAAATTGGTGAGGCGGAGGCTGTATTGATACAGTCAGGCGATACCGAGTTCCGTTTTCATAGTGGTGTCCCGGCCAACCTGGATTAATTAAGTATCACAGTGTTTTTAGCATGCGTACTTCGCAATCAACATGGCCTGTACAGCCCATGGACTGATCAATATGTTTAAACCCCAGGCGCTCATATAACCCTATAGCCTGGGTCAGTGAGCTTGTTGTTTCCAGGTAACACTGGCGGTAACCCCACTGTTGTGCAAACTCCAGTGCCTGAAGTGCCAGTTTTTTGGCCAACCCTTTGCCACGTGCAACAGGCAGAAAATACATTTTCTGTAATTCACAGGTATCACTGTCGCCACAGGCTAAAGGTGCCAGGCCTCCTCCTCCAACAATTTTCCCTTGATGTTCGACAACCCAGTACACATGGCCTGGCTGGCTGTAGAGTTGATACAGTGCATCCAGATTGGGGTCTGCAACGGTATAGCCTTTATCTGCTGTTAATCCATATTCAGCAGATACCTGGCGAATAACATTTGCAATAGCCGGGTTATCTTCTGCTGTTATTTCACGTGATATAAATTCTTCACCGCTCATTATTTTCTCTTAAGAATCGTCTGAATTATTTTGGCTATATATTTAATATTGCCCTGCTAATAACATTAGTTAGTACGAATAACAACCCCGTTAATCCAGGTATATTTATTTTTGTAAATACACTTTACAATAAAAAGGCCTGAATGCACACAGAGAAAATATATCTCATTAACTTATTGTTTTTATTCAAATTTTAACTAAGGATTGTTATGTCAGACGTAAATGACGGGATGGTAAACAGCCCCGTTCGTGCTATGTCCTTCAAAGGTACGGGTGGTGAATTTTTTGTTATCTGGCTGGTAAACGCTATTCTGACCATCATTACTCTTGGGTTGTTTCTCCCCTGGGCCTTTGTTCGTTCACGCCGTTATTTCTATGAAAATACAGAATTAGCCGGTAAAAATTTCGCCTATCACGCAACGGGTAAATCTATTCTGGGTGGCTGGTTGTGTCTCGCCGTGCTGTATGGCATTTTTTTAGTGAATATTGCCCATAATAATGCAGTGCTTTCACTGATTATGGTGCTGTTGTTTATACTTTTTTCACCCTGGTTAATCATGCAAGGTTTGCGTTACCAGGCAATGATGACCACGTTGAATGGTGTGCGTTTTAACTTCCGCACCAATCCGTTGCGCGCCTGGTGGGTGATGCTGGGGCAGCCATTGCTGCTCGCTTTGGCCATCGTGATTATTTCGAGCATCATTGTGAAGATTATGAGCTCGTCAATGAACGGCGGTATTATTATCGCTGGTTCTGTATTGGTGCTCGTTGTTTCAATGGTTGGCGTGGCCCTAATGCAAGGACTGTATATTTCACAGTGGGGCAAATTATTGATTAATAATTTGCAATACGGCAATGTGAAATTTGACGTGAGCCTTAAAACAAAAAAATGTACCGTTATTGTTCTGAAGGCGGTACTGTTATTTATTCCCTTTATGATTGTTTCCGGGTATTTAATTGTCGCTCCTATGTTGCGACTGATGATGTATACCGGTGCAGCGCAAGATGCAATTATGATGGCTGTAATGCAGTCGGCGGGTTCAGTCGTACTGGGTTATTTCATCTATATGCTGGGGATTTTGGTGTGCTATTGCTACGGCTACGTGGCGATACGTAACTATATCTATAGCCAGGCAAGCCTGCATAACGGAGCTATTCGCTTCCGTTCCACTGCGCGAGTCGGTGCGTTTGTGTGGCTGGTTGTTAGCAATCTGCTTGTTTGCAGCATTACTGCCTTTCTGGCTTACCCATGGGCGCGAGTCCGTGCGACACGTTATTTGCTGGAAAATACCCATGTAGAAGGGGATTTGGACCAGTTGCCAGAAGAAGATCACAATGACAAGCCTGCGGCTGACCCGGCGAATTTGCTGGCTCGTGGGTTGTCAGTGATGCAGTTTGTATTTTGATTAAAGGGGGCTTTGCCCCCTTTTTTGATCCTGGGTATTACGCGGGGTCTTGTCGGATTTGTGTGCCAGGTTGGTTTGGATGAGTGTTTTACAGGATTGTGGGGTGATGGGTTCTTTTACCAGATGTTAGTGTGGTGAGAGTTTCGTTCACTTTGCGCTGATGCTGGTTCGGTGAAAGTTCCGTTCACCTTGCGCTGATGCTGGTTCGGTGAAAGTTCCGTTCACCTTGCGCTGATGCTGGTTTGGTGAAAGTTCCGTTCACCTTGCGCTGATGCTGGTTCGGTGAAAGTTCCGTTCACCTTGTGCTGATGCTGGTTCGGTGAAAGTTCCGTTCACCTTGTGCTGATGCTGGTTCGGTGAAAGTTCCGTTCACCTTGTGCTGATGCTGGTTCGGTGAAAGTTCCGTTCACCTTGTGCTGATGCTGGTTCGGTGAGAGTTCCGTTCACCTGAAGTGATGTGGTTCATGTGGCTTCACAGACGGTGAACGTGTTAAGGGGCCCGCCCCTTAACAATCCGGTTTTTCGCGGGCAACCGGTGCTGCGCACTGCGTTCACCTCCGGGCAGTCAGCCTGCGGCCGGCTCGACTCGGCATCCATGCCTCGTTTCGCCTTATTCCGCCGTCCTGGCGGAATAACCTTGTCTTCCTTTCTGCGGTTCACCGGTTTTACGCGACTCAGCCCACGCTGCGGGTGCTGGAGGGCTTGTGTTGTCTGGTGTGGCTGTGAGTAAGCATTCGGTATGTTTTCTTTGTGTTTTGCTTAAGGCTTACAGGCGGTGGTGTTAGTGGCCTCGAAATCGTTGAGGCGTGCCTGGCGGGCCGGGGCTGCCTGCAGGACGCAGGCAGAGCGACGGGAGGCAGGAAGCCGACTCGGAGCGGTACCCGAAAAGCCTGCCGGGCTAAGCCGAATGTCCGCGAAGCGGCGATTTTGCCAGCCACCGACGGGGGTGCAGGGGGGCCGGGCCCCCTGCGTGCGCCGGGCGCGGGTGGTGAGAGAAACCTGTGTGGCTGACACGGCGCGCAACCGGCTCGGTACTGGCAGAATGTGGTTCGGGTTATATTCACTGAACCGGATGTCAGTGTGGTGAAAGTTCCGTTCACCTGAAGTGGTGTGCTCAATGTGGTTTCACAGACGGTGAACGTGTTAAGGGGCCCGCCCCTTAACAATCCGGTTTTCCGCGGGCAACCGGTGCTGCGCACTGCGTTCACCTCCGGGCAGTCAGCCTGCGGCCGGCTCGACTCGGCGTCCATGCCTCGTTTCGCCTTATTCCGCCGTCCTGGCGGAATAACCTTGTC
>NZ_JAIVKM010000018.1 GCF_020523985.1 Mangrovibacter yixingensis
GCGGCAAGAGCGCGGTGGTCCCACCTGACCCCATGCCGAACTCAGAAGTGAAACGCCGTAGCGCCGATGGTAGTGTGGGGTCTCCCCATGCGAGAGTAGGGAACTGCCAGGCTTCAATTTAAAAACCTGCTAAAGCAGGTTTTGTTGTGCTGATATGGCTCAGTTGGTAGAGCGCACCCTTGGTAAGGGTGAGGTCCCCAGTTCGACTCTGGGTATCAGCACCAGTTATTCGGTAGAGTTCGGCAAAGAAAGAATTTGCCTGGCGGCAACAGCGCGGTGGTCCCACCTGACCCCATGCCGAACTCAGAAGTGAAACGCCGTAGCGCCGATGGTAGTGTGGGGTCTCCCCATGCGAGAGTAGGGAACTGCCAGGCTTTATTTAAAACGAAAGGCTCAGTCGAAAGACTGGGCCTTTTGTCTTTTCTGCGAAGCACACAGTTCACCGCTTACAGTATGTTTCTGAGCAATAGCCTAATAGCCCGAACGGCTCATCATGCAATGATTCTGGGCTGTTCATCCTTCGTCAGGCCAGTTTTCTGCGGCCCCGGCCTTAACTACGTATACCTCTCACAATACCCGCCCCGCACTCGTGCTCTGCACCACATCCTTAGTGAGTATTTTACTTTTCCGATAAATGCATCAGTATATATTTTGAACACAGATACAGCGCTGCTGATGCGCAGTCGTGAAACATTTTCACCTTCTGGATGCAGACTCGACATTTTCCTCAATCCTGGTTATTGTTGGCTGTCTGGATGTCTAAACGTTTAAACGTATGCAGTGAGGATATAAGGTTATGCCAATTCGGGTGCCTGATGAGTTACCAGCGGTAAACTTCTTACGGAATGAAAATGTGTTTGTGATGACATCATCACGCGCACGTGTACAGGAAATCAGGCCGCTTAAGGTATTGATTCTCAATCTGATGCCGAAGAAGATAGAAACGGAGAACCAGTTCTTGCGTTTACTCTCTAACTCACCGCTACAGCTGGATATTCAGTTATTACGCATCGATCACCGTGAATCTCGCAACACACCAGCAGAGCACCTCAATAACTTCTATTGCGATTTTGAAGACATTCGCGACATCAACTACGATGGCCTGATTGTTACCGGTGCACCTCTTGGCCTGGTCGAATTCAATGATGTAGCCTACTGGCCGCAAATCAAGCAGGTTCTGGAATGGGCAAGAGAACATGTGACGTCCACCCTGTTTGTCTGTTGGGCGGTACAGGCGGCGCTGAATATTCTCTACAACATCCCTAAACAGACACGCGAGGAAAAGCTGTCTGGTGTATATGAACACCATATCCTGCAACCACATGCCTTGCTGACTCGTGGGTTTGATGATTCATTTCTGGCACCGCACTCACGCTACGCCGACTTCCCGGCATCAATGATTCGTGACTATACCGACCTTGATATTTTTGCCGAGTCCGAAGGTGGCGATGCTTATCTCTTTGCCAGCCGTGACAAGCGCCTTGCCTTTGTCACCGGGCATCCTGAGTACGATGCCACAACATTGGCAAACGAATATTTTCGTGACATAGAAGCCGGGATCGCACCGGTAATCCCGCACAACTATTTCCCCAATAATGATCCACAAAACCCACCTCGTGCTACCTGGCGCAGCCACGGTAATTTGTTGATCACCAACTGGCTAAACTACTTCGTATACCAGATAACGCCATACGATCTGAGCCATATGAATCCAACGCTCGAATAACTAAAGCGTTTCAGCATGTTATCAGGCACCCTCGGGTGCCTTTTTTATTTCTGAAATTCACTTCCTGCAAACAATTAAATTTAATTCATTATTAAACAATGAGTTATCGATAAATATTTTCAAAAATGGAAATTGTTTTTGATTTTATTTAAAACTGGATTAGGCTTATTCTTGCTGGGTGAAAAGTACACAACAGTGCTTTTCATCCTTCATGGGAGCGCGTTGGCAAGGCAAAATCCGGAGGACAGTGACATGACAGAACCAACGATAACAGAAGAAATGATTTTTAATCAGCAGCTTGGTGAAAAGGAAAAACAAATATTAACGCCAGATGCCGTGGCATTTCTCACCGATCTGGTGAGCACATTCACGGATCAACGAAATGATTTGCTGGCTGAGCGGGTTAAAGTTCAGCAGGATATCGACAACGGAAATCTACCGGATTTTATTTCGGAAACAGCTTCCATAAGAAATGGAGACTGGACGATTCGCGGCATTCCAGCGGATTTACAGGACCGTCGCGTAGAAATTACTGGCCCTGTTGAACGCAAAATGGTGATCAACGCGCTCAACGCCAACGTCAAAGTCTTTATGGCAGACTTCGAAGACTCGCTGGCACCATCATGGGATAAAGTGATTGAAGGGCAAACCAACCTGCGTGATGCCATTAATGGGACCATCACCTGGACCAATGAAAACGGCAAAATCTACCAACTTAAGCCAGACCCGGCAGTATTAATTTGCCGTGTAAGGGGCCTGCATCTGCCAGAAAAACATGTCACCTGGCGTGGTGAACCCATTCCGGGCAGCTTGTTTGATTTCGCACTCTATTTCTTCCACAACGCCGAAACACTGCTGGCGAAAGGCAGTGGGCCTTATTTCTACCTGCCAAAAACACAAAGCTGGCAGGAAGCAGCATGGTGGAGCGAAGTATTCAGTTATACAGAAGACCGCTTCTCGCTGCCGCGTGGCACCATTAAAGCCACATTGCTGATAGAAACACTTCCGGCCGTATTCCAAATGGATGAAATCCTCCATGCGATGCGCGACCACATTGTTGGCCTGAACTGTGGCCGCTGGGATTACATTTTCAGTTATATCAAAACCCTGAAAAACCACCCGGACCGCGTCTTGCCAGACCGCCAAAGCGTCACAATGGATAAACCGTTCCTGAATGCCTATTCCCGTTTGCTTATCAAAACCTGCCACCGGCGTGGTGCCTTTGCCATGGGTGGCATGGCGGCATTTATTCCCAGCAAAGACAGCGAACGCAACAACTGGGTGCTGAACAAAGTTAAAGCAGACAAAGAAATGGAAGCCACCAACGGGCATGATGGCACCTGGATTGCCCATCCGGGCCTTGCAGACACCGTTATGGCGGTATTTGACAAAGCGCTTGGTGACAACCACAACCAGCTCGCTATCACCCGCGAACAGGACGAACCCATCACCGCTGAACAACTGCTCGAACCCTGCCCAGGAGCACGTACCGAAGAAGGCATGCGCGCCAATATCCGCGTAGCAGTGCAGTACATCGAAGCCTGGATCTCTGGCAACGGCTGTGTGCCTATCTATGGGCTGATGGAAGATGCCGCAACCGCAGAAATCTCCCGTACCTCAATCTGGCAGTGGATTCACCATGAGAAAACCCTGAGCACTGGCCAGCCAGTAACAAAAGACCTGTTCCGCCAGATGCTGGCCGAAGAGATGTTGGTGATTCAGGAAGAACTGGGTGACCAGCGTTTCTCGCAAGGTCGCTTCGATGACGCGGCCCGGCTAATGGAACAAATCACCACATCAGATGAACTGATCGACTTCCTGACATTGCCCGGCTACCGCTTACTGGCCTGATCCCTGTATTGCTGGCGGCGAACCGCCTCAGTGAGGCGAAATCGCTGTAACAAATTGCACCTGGTATTCCAGGTAAACAAGACAAATGGAGCACTGCAAATGACCCTTACCCGTACCCAACAAATCAAACAATTAGAACAAGAATGGCAACAACCACGCTGGGAAGGCATCCGCCGCCCTTATAGCGCTGAAGACGTTGTGAAACTGCGTGGTTCCGTCAACCCAGAATGCACCCTGGCACAATTGGGCGCGGCGAAACTGTGGCGTCTGCTTAATGGCGAATCCAAAAAAGGGTATGTAAACAGCCTTGGCGCACTGACTGGCGGCCAGGCTCTGCAACAGGCCAAAGCGGGCATTGAAGCAATTTATCTCTCTGGCTGGCAGGTAGCCGCCGATGCCAACCTGGCTTCCAGCATGTACCCGGACCAGTCACTCTACCCGGCAAACTCAGTGCCATCGGTAGTTGATCGCATCAACAACACCTTCCGCCGCGCGGATCAAATTCAGTGGTCTGCCGGTATCGATCCGGAGGATCCGCGTTACATCGATTACTTCTTGCCGATCGTTGCAGATGCAGAAGCAGGGTTTGGTGGCGTACTTAACGCCTTCGAACTGATGAAATCCATGATTACCGCAGGGGCGGGGGCTGTTCACTTTGAAGACCAACTGGCCTCGGTGAAAAAATGCGGCCACATGGGCGGCAAAGTTCTGGTGCCTACCCAGGAAGCCGTACAAAAATTAGTTGCGGCTCGCCTGGCAGCAGATGTAATGGGCGTGCCCACTCTATTGGTTGCGCGTACAGACGCCGATGCCGCCGATTTGCTCACCTCAGATTGTGACCCATACGACCAGGCATTTATTACTGGCGAACGCACCAGCGAAGGGTTCTATCGCACCCAGGCTGGGGTAGAACAGGCAATCAGCCGTGGCCTGGCGTATGCACCTTATGCCGACCTGGTATGGTGCGAAACCTCCACACCAGACCTGGATCAGGCACGCCGCTTTGCTGATGCCATCCATGCGCAATTCCCAGGCAAATTACTCGCCTACAACTGCTCGCCTTCCTTCAACTGGAAAAAGAACCTGGACGACAACACAATTGCCCGCTTCCAGGAAGAACTGAGCGCTATGGGGTATAAATTCCAGTTCATTACCCTGGCGGGGATCCACAGCATGTGGTTCAACATGTTTGACCTTGCCCATGCCTATGCGCAGGGAGAAGGCATGAAACATTATGTGGAAAAAGTTCAGCAGCCTGAATTCGCTGCAGGCAAAGAGGGTTACACCTTTGTGTCGCACCAACAAGAAGTGGGCACCGGCTATTTCGATAAAGTGACCAACATTATCCAGGGTGGTGCATCGTCTGTGACCGCTCTGACTGGCTCAACGGAAGAAGCACAGTTCTGATTTCCCGTCACTTCCTCCGGGAATCTGTGCGGGTGGGCAGGATGCTCACCCGCATTTCTCTTTGTGCGCTCTTTTTATCAGGAGATACCTATGTCTCGTGGGCTGGAATTGCTGATAGCACAGACCATTTTGCAAGGATTTGACGCGCAATATGGCCGTTTTCTTGAAGTGACCTCCGGGGCACAACAACGCTTTGAACAGGCAGACTGGCAGGCAGTTCAACAAGCGATGAAACAGAGAATTAACTTATACGACCACCATGTCGGCCTGGTGGTTGAACAGTTGCGCTGCATTACCGAAGGCAAAGCCACAGACAGCGCATTTCTGTTGCGAGTCAAAAAAGAGTACACCGCACTACTGCCGGAATATCCACGTTTTGAAATTGCTGAAAGCTTCTTTAACTCCGTTTACTGCCGCCTGTTTGAGCACCGCTCACTTACCCCTGAGCGCCTGTTTATTTTCAGCTCCCAGCCACCCCAACGTTTTCGGCCAAATCCACGCCCACTGGCAAAACAGTGCATTCCCCATCATGGCTGGCAGGCACTGCTCACCACCTTATTAACCGATTTACCCTTACGCCTGCCCTGGCAAAATCTGCCAAGAGATGTAGGGTACATACTGCGCCATTTACGGGAAACATTAGGGGAAGAGGTGCTGGCAGGGTGCTCGCTGGATGTCGCAACAGAACTGTTTTACCGCAATAAAGCCGCGTGGCTGGTGGCAAAACTGGTACAACCCAGCGGTGATATTTTGCCATTTTTGTTACCCATACACCGCACACCGAACGGGCAACTGGTGGTTGATACCTGCCTGACGAATCCCGGCGATGCCAGTATTGTCTTTGGCTTTGCCCGTTCTTATTTCATGGTGTACGCCCCATTGCCAGCGGCATTAGTAGAATGGCTACGTGGCATTCTGCCAGGCAAAACCACCGCAGAACTCTACATGGCAATCGGCTGCCAGAAACACGGTAAAACAGAAAGCTACCGAGAATACCTGGCGTATGTAAACCACACCGAAGAGCAGTTTATTGAAGCACCTGGTGTGCGCGGCATGGTGATGCTGGTCTTTACGTTACCCGGTTTTGATCGGGTATTTAAAGTCATTAAAGACCAATTTGCCCCCCAAAAAGAGGTGAGCGAAGAGCGGGTGCGAGCCTGCTATCAACTGGTAAAAGAGCATGACAGAGTCGGGCGCATGGCCGATACCCAGGCTTTTGAGAACTTCGTTATTAATAAGCGCCAAATAAATCCTGCTTTACTGCAATTACTACGGGAAGAAGCCCCCAAAAAAATCACCGAAGAGGGGGACAATATCATCCTGAAACATCTGTATATTGAGCGCCGTATGGTGCCGCTAAATATTTGGCTGGAGCAAGTCGAAGGCCAGGCCCTGCGAGATGCAATAGAAGAGTATGGCAATGCGATTCGCCAGTTGGCTGCTGCGAATATTTTCCCCGGCGACATGCTATTTAAAAACTTTGGCGTCACCCGCCACGGGCGCGTTGTGTTTTATGACTACGATGAAATTTGCTACATGACAGAAGTGAATTTCCGGGACATTCCCCCTCCTCGCTACCCAGAAGATGAGCTGTCAGGCGAGCCCTGGTACAGCGTGTCGCCAGGTGATGTCTTCCCGGAAGAGTTCCGCCACTGGCTGTGTGTTGACCCGCGTATAGGGCCACTGTTTGATGAAATGCACGGGGAACTATTCAGAGCAGATTACTGGCGGGCCTTGCAGGAGCGGATTCGCGCAGGCCATGTGGAAGATGTTTATGCTTACCGGCGCAAACAGCGCTTTTCTCAACGTTATGGCGATGCGGCAGAAAACCAGCACACACCGCCGCGAAAAAGTGAAAGGGCAGCCTAGCGCTGCCCGCCCCACGCAAGCGTTAACTCACGGGTCGCTTTAATCACCATTGCGCCTAACTCCGTGACGCGGTCGTCGGTAATCCGCGAAATCGGGCCAGAAATAGAAATCGCGGCAAACGGCTCTTTGTGTTCATCATATAAACAAGAAGCAATACAGCGCAGGCCCAGCGCATGCTCTTCGTCATCGAACGAATAACCACGCTTGCGGATTTGCAGCAGGTCTTCTTTCAGCAATACCGGGGATGTCAGTGTCGCAGGTGTATAAGCATGCAGCCCCTGGCGGTGCAGTAACCCGGAAACCTGGTCCTCGTTTAAATTGGCCAAAAAAGCCTTACCCGCACCAGAAGCATGCATCGGTAGCTTCCCGCCAATGGGGGCCGACATACGCATCAACTGCGTGCACTGTACCTGGTCAATAATAATCGCCTGGTGGTCGCTCATATCCAGCACCGCCAGGTTAACGGTTTCGCCAGAGGCTTCCATCAGCTTGCGCAGAACCGGGTGAACAATGGCCAGCAAATTGCGGCTCTGTAAAAAACTACTGCCAACAATAAACGCGTGTGCGCCAACCGCCCAATGCCCTAATTCCCCTACCTGGCGGACAAAACCCTGTTGTTGTAATGTTGTCAGTAAGCGGTGCGTGGTGGAATTTGGCAAACCTGCCTGCTGAGCCAGCTCAGTCAGTGCTACACTGCTACCAGACTCCGCTATCCACTCCAGTAATTTTAAACCGCGAGTAAGGGACTGCACCTGGCCGGTTGCTGGAGCGGGTGCTGCCGCTGCAGAACGGGGTTTCTTCCCGCGTTTTGCTGGAACCGCTGTTGCCATGATGGACTCCTGTTTCTGTATCGTGGAAATTGTTTTCGTTTTATTTAACGATAATGCAACTAAAAAAAAACTGCCAGATATTATCAACCTGAACATGTCTCATGTCTGGCTACTTTTCCCCTGTCATAACTTGTGACAGTATGGTCTGCTGGTCTTTTCGCCAGCAGCACCGCGTTAATCAGAAGTTGGGAGTCAGAGTGAGCAAGCAGGTCGAGACACTTCAAAAAGCGTTAGAAAAACGCATTCTTATTCTGGATGGTGGTATGGGTACTATGATCCAGAGCCACCGTCTGGAAGAACAAGATTATCGGGGCGAGCGCTTTGCCGACTGGCCCTGTGATGTAAAAGGCAACAACGACCTGCTGGTATTGAGCCGACCGGCGCTGATTGCAGATATCCACAGCGCATATTTTGCTGCGGGTGCGGACATCATTGAAACCAATACCTTCAACTCCACAACCATTGCCATGGCCGATTACCAAATGGAATCGCTCTCGGCAGAAATTAACTATGAGGCCGCACGCCTGGCTCGCCAGTGCGCCGATGAGTGGACAGCCCGCACACCAGAAAAACCACGTTATGTCGCTGGGGTACTTGGCCCAACAAACCGTACCGCGTCTATCTCGCCTGATGTTAACGACCCGGCTTTTCGTAATATCACCTTTAATCAGCTGGTGGATGCCTATCGGGAATCCACACGGGCACTGGTCAATGGCGGCGCAGACCTGATTCTGATTGAAACCATCTTTGATACGCTAAATGCGAAAGCCGCGATTTATGCCGTAGAAACCGAGTTCGAAGCACTGGGCGTTGAATTGCCCATCATGATCTCCGGTACCATTACCGATGCCTCGGGCCGTACCTTATCCGGCCAGACTACCGAAGCGTTTTACAATGCCCTGCGCCATGCTTCACCGCTCTCCTTTGGTCTGAACTGCGCACTGGGGCCAGATGAACTTCGCCAGTATGTTGCCGAATTATCCCGTATTGCAGAATGTTATGTCACCGCACACCCCAATGCCGGGCTGCCCAATGCATTTGGTGAATATGATTTAGACGCCGCTGAAATGGCGCGGCAAATCAAAGAGTGGGCACAGGCTGGTTTCCTGAACATCGTCGGTGGCTGCTGCGGCACCACACCTGAACATATTGCCGCCATGCATGAAGCCGTTTCAGGTATCGCACCACGTAAGCGCCCGTCACTGCCGGTGAACTGCCGTTTGTCCGGCCTTGAGCCACTGAATATCGGCCCTGAAACTTTATTTGTGAACGTAGGTGAGCGCACCAACGTTACCGGGTCGGCAAAATTCAAACGGCTAATCAAAGAAGAGAAATACGGTGAAGCGCTGGATGTCGCGCGCCAGCAAGTCGAAAACGGCGCACAAATCATCGACATCAACATGGACGAAGGCATGCTGGATGCTGAAGCCGCCATGGTGCGCTTCCTGAACCTGATTGCCGGTGAGCCCGATATCGCCCGGGTACCTATCATGATTGACTCCTCCAAATGGTCAGTCATTGAAAAAGGGCTGCAATGCATTCAGGGCAAAGGCATTGTGAACTCCATCTCCATGAAAGAAGGCGTGGACATCTTTATTGAACACGCCCGCCAGGTGCGCCGTTATGGTGCGGCTATGGTGGTGATGGCCTTTGATGAAAACGGCCAGGCAGATACCCGCGAACGTAAAATTGAAATCTGCCGCCGGGCTTACCAAATCCTCACCGAGCAGGTCGGGTTCCCGCCAGAAGATATTATTTTCGACCCGAATATCTTTGCCGTCGCCACCGGGATTGAAGAACACAATAACTATGCACAGGATTTTATCGGTGCTTGTGAAGACATAAAACGCGAACTGCCCCACGCCCTGATCTCTGGCGGTGTTTCCAACGTTTCGTTCTCCTTCCGTGGCAACGATCCGGTGCGTGAAGCCATTCACGCCGTATTCCTCTATTACGCCATCCGTAACGGCATGGACATGGGGATTGTGAATGCCGGGCAACTGGCAATTTACGACGATCTCCCGGCTGAACTGCGTGATGCCGTAGAAGATGTGGTATTGAACCGGCGTGAAGACAGCACTGAGCGTTTGCTGGAATTAGCTGAAAAATACCGTGGCAGTAAAACGGATGACAGTGCCAATACCCAACAGGCTGAGTGGCGCAGTTGGGAAGTGATTAAACGCCTGGAATACGCACTGGTCAAAGGTATCACTGAGTTTATTGAGCAAGATACCGAAGAAGCGCGCCAAAATGCCGACCGGCCTATTGAAGTCATTGAAGGCCCATTAATGTCCGGCATGAATGTCGTAGGCGATTTATTTGGCGAAGGCAAAATGTTCCTGCCGCAAGTGGTGAAATCCGCCCGCGTAATGAAACAGGCAGTTGCTTACCTGGAACCCTTTATTCAGGCCAGCAAACAGGCAGGCACCAGCAACGGTAAAATTGTACTTGCAACAGTAAAAGGCGATGTACACGACATTGGCAAAAATATCGTTGGCGTTGTGTTGCAGTGTAATAACTACGAAATCATTGATTTAGGCGTGATGGTGCCAACAGAAAAAATTCTGAAAACCGCACGCGAACAGAATGCCGATATTGTGGGTTTATCCGGGCTGATAACCCCGTCACTGGATGAAATGGTAAACGTGGCGAAAGAAATGGAGCGCCAGGGGTTCACTATTCCGCTGCTCATTGGCGGCGCGACAACGTCCAAAGCGCACACTGCGGTGAAAATCGAGCAAAACTACAGTGGGCCAACAGTTTACGTACAGAACGCCTCTCGCACTGTTGGGGTGGTGTCATCCCTGCTTTCTGATACCCAATATGGCGATTTTGTTGCACGGGTGCGCAAAGAGTACGAAACCGTGCGTATCCAGCATGGCCGTAAAAAACCGCGCACCCCGCCAGTTACACTGGCTGCAGCACGGGAAAACGACCTCGCTTTTGACTGGTCGCTGTATACGCCGCCTGTCGCCCACCGTTTGGGGGTTCAGCCAGTCAGTGTGGGGATCGATACGCTACGCAACTACATCGACTGGACACCTTTCTTCATGACCTGGTCACTTGCCGGGAAATACCCCCGTATTCTTGAAGATGAAGTCGTGGGCGAGGAAGCACAGCGCCTGTTTAAAGACGCAAACGACATGCTGGATAAGCTGGTGGCAGATAAGTCCCTGCTACCGCGTGGCGTTGTGGGCCTGTTCCCGGCAAACCGGGTTGGGGACGACATCGAAATTTATACCGATGAAAGCCGTTCAGCAGTAAAAGTAGTCAGCCACCATTTGCGCCAGCAAACAGAAAAAACCGGTTTCGCCAACTATTGCCTGGCAGACTTCGTTGCACCGAAATCCAGTGGTAAAGCCGATTACCTGGGCGCGTTTGCCGTCACCGGTGGGTTGGAAGAAGATGCACTGGCTGCCGCCTTTGATGCCCAGCATGATGATTACAACAAAATCATGGTGAAAGCCGTATCAGACCGCCTGGCAGAAGCCTTTGCTGAATATCTCCATGAGCGGGTGCGCAAAGTGTACTGGGGTTATGCGCCGGAAGAAAACTTGGGCAACGAAGAGTTAATTCGGGAAAACTACCGCGGTATTCGCCCGGCACCTGGCTACCCTGCCTGCCCGGAACACACCGAAAAAGCCGCTATTTGGGAACTCCTGGATGTTGAAACCCACACGGGAATGAAACTCACAGAATCTTACGCCATGTGGCCGGGAGCTTCTGTTTCAGGCTGGTATTTCAGCCACCCAGACAGCAAGTATTTTGCTGTAGCCCAAATCCAGCGCGACCAGGTTGAAGATTATGCCCGGCGTAAAAATATGGCAGTAGAAGAAGTTGAACGCTGGCTGGCACCTAATTTAGGTTACGATGCGGATTAGTATTGCTGAGTAATTAAATCGGTTATTTCGAAATAAAGCGGGCGCTATGAAAATATCGCCCGCTTTATTTTTATTAGTCATTATTTTTGCCCTTCTCGCGGTTCTCTTTACTTCTTAATCTCTTCATTTTTTGCCCGTAACAATAATTAATATATTTCCAATATAGCCATGAAAAATAAGGCGATTATTATTTATTTTTTTGCGCTGATCGCCTGTGACGATCAATCTCTTAAAATTGATCGATCACTTACGGCGATCAATTTTTCAATATTGATCGTTATTTACCTTTCTCCCCTTAATTTTTTGCGTGTTTTGGTCGCTTTCTATCATCAGACGCCGGGGCGTCTCCCCGGCTGTGGTTTTTGGCCCGCGGCCCCACAAATTAAGGACAGTTTGATGAAAAACAAAACCGCAACACTGAGTGCACTTTCAGTGTGCATTTCCCTGGCGCTGAACGGCCAGGCGATGGCACAAACCCCACCCCTTACAGGCACAATTCCTGCAGATGCCGTGGAATGCCCGGCAGACCTGAGCCTGCTCACCCGCGAAGAGCTGGCCGCCCTGCCGGAACAGTGCCAGTTGCCCGAAGAAGACACCCCCGCGCAGGCCTCCGGCAGTGAACTGCCCGGCTGGATGACCGACCAGACCACCCTGTTAGCCGGGGGCGGTGCCGCCGCCCTGGCTGCCACCATTGCCATTGTGGCGGGCGGCAGCAGTGGCAACGGTGGCGGTGGCAGCGATGACGGCGACCGTAACGAAGGTGGCGACGGTGGTGACGGAGGCGATGACGGCAACAACTACGACGAGTGGGAAATTGGCAACCAGCTGGACGGGGATAACCAGGAAAACACCCTGGAAGGTAACACCAGCGCCGGAGACGGGGAAATCGGCAACCTGGTCACCGGCAACAACACTGACAACACCCTGGAAGGCAACACAGACGTCACCGAAGGCGGTAAAGGCACGGTGGTGGACGGCAACAACACCAGCACCACCAATGAGGGCGACATCAATGCCAGTGGTGAAGGCTCGGTGGGGCTGGAAGTGAACGGCAACGATGCCACTGTCACCAACAACGGCAACAATAACGTGGGCGGTGGCAGCACCGGGGTGAGCGTGAACGGCGACAACGCCACCGTGAGCAACGAAGGCAACAGCACGGTAACTGATGGCGGCACCGGCACCCAGATCAGCGGCGATAACGCCAGTGTCACCAACACCGGGGAAACCAGTGTCAGCGGCGAAGGCTCGGCGGGCACGGTGGTCACCGGGGACAACGCCACCGTCAGCAACGAAGGCAACAGCACGGTAGCCGGTGGCGGCACCGGCACCCAGATTAGTGGCGATAACGCCAGTGTCACCAACACCGGGGAAACCAGTGTCAGCGGTGAAGGCTCCACCGGGATCGCCATTACCGGGGACAACAGCGATGTACAACTGGGCGGTGACCTGTGGGTGACCGGCGGGGCCACCGGGGTGCAGGTGGATGGCAACAACGCCGCCCTGGAAAACCAGGGCAACATCACGGTGCAGGGTGATGGCAGCACCGGGCTGGTGGTGACCGGCTCCGGCGCGCATTTCAGCAACCAGGGTGACATGCATATTTCCGGTAACGGCCTGGGGATGGCGCTGGAAGGTGACGGCTTTAACGTGAACCTGGGCGGCAGCATTACGGTGGATGCCGGTGAGGA
>NZ_JAIVKM010000019.1 GCF_020523985.1 Mangrovibacter yixingensis
AGAGCGGGACAAAGCAGTGAGCGTTGCGTGGCCACTACACGGGGGCATTCATCAACAGCCACTCTCCGGTTAAGACGTGCTCACAGTGAAAACCGGAAGTTCTTTGTGCCCCGTATCCATCAGTACACCACCAGATAGACTTTCTGGTCGGTACCCACCTTACTTTTACTCTCTGAAAATACATGATTTACCGGTGAATATTCCACAGGATAGTGCCTTGCTCGCTGTATCCAGTCACCTGTCTGACAAACATCAAAATCCTTCTTGTGACAAGCCATTACACCATGAATCGGTTACACTAATTGCGATCAGTCAGCAGGAAGAGCGTCCATGAGCAATACGTTAAAACCATTTCATACCTTTGGCATTGATGTCTCTGCGCAACATATCGTTATCGCAGATTCAGCGGCAGATATCGTCTCCGCCTGGCAGAGTGCGCAGAGCGCACAACAACCTGCTCTGATCGTAGGAGAAGGTAGTAATCTCCTGTTCCTTGATGATTTCTCTGGTACGGTGATTCTTAACCGTATCGAAGGAATTCGCATTGAAGAGGACAGCAATAACTGGCTATTACATGTCGGTGCAGGAGAAAATTGGCATCATTTAGTGGAGTTCACTTTGCAGCAAGGAATACCCGGCCTGGAAAATCTTGCTCTGATACCAGGTTGTGTCGGGTCATCACCTATTCAAAATATCGGGGCATATGGTCGCGAAATAAAAGATGTTTGCGCTTACGTAGACTGCATTAATCTGCAGACAAGCGAGGTTTTCCGACTGAATGCAGAACAATGCCAGTTTGCTTACCGGGATAGTATTTTTAAACACGAATATAAAGACCGAGTGGCTATTGTTGCCGTAGGTTTTCAGCTGCCTAAACAGTGGGTACCATTAATTACATATGGTGATTTAACTCAACTGGCAAAAGACAGTGTAACGCCACAGCAAATATTTGATGCAGTATGCCACATGCGTCGGACGAAGTTACCAGACCCCGCCATTCAGGGTAACGCAGGAAGCTTCTTTAAAAACCCTGTAGTGGACACTCTCACTACAGAAACGCTGATCCAGCATTACCCTACAATTCCTCATTACCCCCAATTAGATGGATCCGTAAAACTGGCTGCTGGCTGGCTCATCGACCAGTGTGGGCTAAAAGGTTCTCGGGTAGGGGGGGCTGCAGTGCATCAGAAACAGGCGCTGGTATTGGTTAATGATGATAATGCAACCAGCGAAGATGTAGTCAGACTGGCACATAAAGTGCGTCAGCTGGTAGGTGAAAAATTCAATGTATGGCTGGAACCCGAAGTGCGCTTCATAGGTCGTCAGGGTGAAGTCAGTGCTGTGGAGACGATTGCATGAAGGATAATAAAGTACCATTAACGCTTATATCTATTCTGGCTGATGGTGAATTTCACTCTGGCGAACAGCTTGGCGAACGTTTGGGAATGAGCCGTGCAGCAATAAATAAACATATTCAGACTTTGCGTGATTGGGGTATTGATGTTTTCACAGTACCGGGCAAGGGATACAGTCTTCCAGAACCTATCCAGCTGCTTCGCTCTGATATTGTTCAGGCTGGTGTCACTGCTGGGAATGTAACTGTACTACCTGTTATTGATTCGACGAACCAGTATCTTATTGAGCGTATTGACGAACTTAATTCGGGCGATGTTTGTATTGCTGAATATCAACAGGCAGGGCGAGGGCGTCGTGGGCGCCAATGGTTTTCACCATTCGGAGCGAATCTTTACCTTTCCATGTACTGGAAACTAGAACAAGGCCCGGCAGCGGCTGTAGGCCTCAGTCTGGTAATTGGTATTGTCATGGCTGAGGTGCTCCATGCCCTTGGTGCTGACCAGGTTCGCGTCAAATGGCCTAATGACCTCTATTTGCATGATCGCAAACTTGCAGGTATTTTAACTGAATTAACAGGAAAAACGGGCGATGCAGCACATATCGTCAGTGGTGCGGGGATCAACCTGGCAATGCGAAATGTTGAGTCCAGCATTGTGAACCAGGGGTGGATCAGCTTGCAAGAAGCAGGTGTCTCAATCGACCGTAACCAACTGGCTATTTACCTGATCAATGCATTACGTGATGCGCTTTTGATCTTTGAAGCTCATGGCCTGGCTCCTTTTTTGTCGCGTTGGGAAAAGCTGGATAACTTTATTAATCGCCCAGTCAAATTGATCATCGGAGAACGAGAAATTACGGGTATTTCTCGAGGTATTAATGATCAGGGCGCGTTGATGCTGGAACAAAATGGCATGATAACCCCTTGGATGGGGGGCGAAATTTCACTGCGAGGAGTTATGTAAACAGGGGGGACTTCCCCCTGTCTTGTCGTGTTTTATTTTCTCAATCTTACATGCTCTACTGCATGATTGCTGCTCTTGCTCAAAATCAGGCTGGCTCTTTCTCTGGTAGGTAGAATATTTTCCTTAAGATTCAACCAGTTGATTTCTTTCCATAATTGTGTGGCAACGTTAATTGCCTCTTGCTCAGTTAACTGAGCGTAATTATGGAAATATGAGTCTGGGTCGGTGAAAGCGCCCTTGCGAAATTTCAAAAAGCGATTGATATACCAGGTTTGCAATAGTTCTTCTGGGGCATCAACATAAATAGAAAAATCCACGAAGTCTGAAACAAATACATGGTGTGGTGCATGAGGATAATCCATGCCGCTTTGCAAGACATTCAACCCTTCAAGAATTAATATATCAGGCTGTGAGACTGTTTTATCCCCGTCAGGAATAACATCATAAATGAGATGAGAATAGACAGGTGCACTAACTTCCGGGGCGCCGGATTTAAGCTCTGAAACAAATTTGACCAGCCGGTACATATCATAGGATTCAGGGAACCCTTTCTTTTTCATCAGCCCGCGTTCTTTCAGTGCTTCATTGGGGTGCAAAAAACCATCTGTAGTGATGAGTTCTACACGTCGGTGTTCAGGCCAACGACTGAGCAACGCTTGCAATACACGGGCTGTGGTGCTTTTACCTACAGCAACACTTCCAGCGATACTGATGATATAAGGAATCTTCTGTCCATTTGTTCCCAAAAATTGTTCCAGCACAGCCTGGCGGCGCAGGTTTGAACTGATATAAAAGTTAAGTAAACGAGAAAGTGGTAAATAAATCTCAGCAACTTCCTCCATTGAAAGGTCTTCATTGATGCCTTTCAACCGCGCAATCTCACCTTCGGTCAGTGTCATGGGAACTGAATCGCGAAGTGCAGCCCACTGGCTCCGGTTAAACTGTAGATAAGGAGTCATTTACATATACTCTTGTTTCGTTGATGCACCTGATCGTTGCAATGAAATTCGGCACTGGAAAAGCCAGCCAGTCTGCGGCCGATACAAGGCACACCGAGAAAAAGTTATTTTGATAATGGTCTGGAGGGTATCACCAGATGACGTCGGATAATAAGAAAAAATAAGTTTAGGTGATGCTTTCAGAGGAAAGCATCACCTGAGATCAATTTTTCGTTTTGCTGGAAGGGTCAGAAAGCAGCGGCAGCAAACAGCCGTTTGTAATAAATCATGGAAGATGAGAACCCATTTTGCTGAGAGAACGTATAGTCCGGCAGTTCTCCCAAACAGCGGTAGCCCTGCGCCCGATAAAATAGCTCAGCACCAGACCCTGCTCTGGCTCCCAGGCAGATCAATCCTCGTTTATGCGTACGGGCAGCATTTTCCAATGTTTCGAGTAGATGACGGCCGATGCCTTTTCGGCGGCAACGTGGATGAACAACCAGAGCATTAATTTCCGCTCGGTTTATCGCATCGTCAGTTTGCGCCAACCTTAATTGAATGGAACCGGCAATACCATCTTCATCTCGGGCAATCCACATGAGTAGCTGTCCTTGGCTAATAGCATCTTTTATGCCCGACACTTCACCTGAACGTGGCACAGATTGTGTTGTATGCAATGCATCAGGGAGCGTGTCGGATAGCTGTCGACCATAGACAGATAACATGGTCGGGCTCAGCGGAATAATATTCATGGCATTAACCTCCATCACATGTAATCAGGTGAAGAAATGCAAAATGTGATCCATATCTCATGCGTTGATTAAGCAGAAGAAATTACCTGGCAGTTTTTTTTCTGCACTACGGCATACCTTTTGTATAAAAAATGCACTGCCCTGATGCACAGGAAAATCGAGTATCCAACCTCTTTAATGTTTCCATGGCGAACTAACCGAGGAATATTTGAGCTCTTGAGGCTGAAAAGTAGTCATAATTGCGATGTGTAGTGCAAAATGTGAGCGATAGAACATTTTATGCGATTTTTTTGTTGCATCACGAGGCATGTGTTCCTAGAATGCGCGCTACTTGATGCCGACTTAGCTCAGTAGGTAGAGCAACTGACTTGTAATCAGTAGGTCACCAGTTCGATTCCGGTAGTCGGCACCATCAAGTTCGGGTGGGGTTCCCGAGCGGCCAAAGGGAGCAGACTGTAAATCTGCCGTCATCGACTTCGAAGGTTCGAATCCTTCCCCCACCACCAATTTCGGCAATGCATAAGTATTGCCCGGGGCGTTTAAAAGATTAAGCGACCCGAATGCTGAGAGAAATCCTCTCGTAATTCCGACAGAAAAATCAGGTAGCCGAGTTCCAGTGTGCGGGCATCGTATAATGGCTATTACCTCAGCCTTCCAAGCTGATGATGCGGGTTCGATTCCCGCTGCCCGCTCCAAGATGTGCTGATATAGCTCAGTTGGTAGAGCGCACCCTTGGTAAGGGTGAGGTCGGCAGTTCGAATCTGCCTATCAGCACCACTTCTTATTCTCCCTTCCTGCTTTCTTCTGTTTAAAATTCAATTAATTCAGGCCTAATGCCTGGTTGATGTGGTGATATCACCGATTTATCCGTGTCTTAGAGGGACAATCGATGTCTAAAGAAAAGTTTGAACGTACAAAACCGCACGTCAACGTCGGTACTATCGGTCACGTTGACCATGGTAAAACAACCCTGACTGCTGCAATCACTACCGTTCTGGCCAAAACCTACGGTGGTTCCGCTCG
>NZ_JAIVKM010000021.1 GCF_020523985.1 Mangrovibacter yixingensis
GAAAGCGAACCGGGAGAACTGAAACATCTAAGTACCCCGAGGAAAAGAAATCAACCGAGATTCCCCAAGTAGCGGCGAGCGAACGGGGAAGAGCCCAGAGTCTGAATCAGCAGGTGTGTTAGTGGAACGGTCCGGAATGGCCGGCGACACAGGGTGAAAGCCCCGTACACAAAAATGCACCTGTTGTGAGCTCGATGAGTAGGGCGGGACACGTGGTATCCTGTCTGAATATGGGGGGACCATCCTCCAAGGCTAAATACTCCTGACTGACCGATAGTGAACCAGTACCGTGAGGGAAAGGCGAAAAGAACCCCGGCGAGGGGAGTGAAAAAGAACCTGAAACCGTGTACGTACAAGCAGTGGGAGCCTCTTAATGGGGTGACTGCGTACCTTTTGTATAATGGGTCAGCGACTTATATTCTGTAGCAAGGTTAACCGTATAGGGGAGCCGCAGGGAAACCGAGTCTTAACCGGGCGTCCAGTTGCAGGGTATAGACCCGAAACCCGGTGATCTAGCCATGGGCAGGTTGAAGGTTGGGTAACACTAACTGGAGGACCGAACCGACTAATGTTGAAAAATTAGCGGATGACCTGTGGCTGGGGGTGAAAGGCCAATCAAACCGGGAGATAGCTGGTTCTCCCCGAAAGCTATTTAGGTAGCGCCTCGTGAATTCATCTCCGGGGGTAGAGCACTGTTTCGGCTAGGGGGCCATCCCGGCTTACCAACCCGATGCAAACTACGAATACCGGAGAATGTTATCACGGGAGACACACGGCGGGTGCTAACGTCCGTCGTGAAGAGGGAAACAACCCAGACCGCCAGCTAAGGTCCCAAAGTCATGGTTAAGTGGGAAACGATGTGGGAAGGCCCAGACAGCCAGGATGTTGGCTTAGAAGCAGCCATCATTTAAAGAAAGCGTAATAGCTCACTGGTCGAGTCGGCCTGCGCGGAAGATGTAACGGGGCTAAACCATGCACCGAAGCTGCGGCAGCGACATTATATGTTGTTGGGTAGGGGAGCGTTCTGTAAGCCGGTGAAGGTGTGCTGTGAGGCATGCTGGAGGTATCAGAAGTGCGAATGCTGACATAAGTAACGATAATGCGGGTGAAAAACCCGCACGCCGGAAGACCAAGGGTTCCTGTCCAACGTTAATCGGGGCAGGGTGAGTCGACCCCTAAGGCGAGGCCGAAAGGCGTAGTCGATGGGAAACAGGTTAATATTCCTGTACTTGGTGTTACTGCGAAGGGGGGACGGAGAAGGCTGTGTCATCCGGGCGACGGTTGTCCCGGTTTAAGCGTGAAGGTGGAGTGACCAGGCAAATCCGGTTG
>NZ_JAIVKM010000023.1 GCF_020523985.1 Mangrovibacter yixingensis
AAAAAAAGACGCATGGCGCGTCTGGTGTCGCCATTGAGTAACACGGGTTCCTACGCCCGGCTGCCGATTTTGCGACAGCGGGAAAACTATACCTGGGAATGACGGCAGGACGCAAGCCAGAAAAAGGGGCTTTTTGCAAAACAGTCTGTCTCATGCACCATATCCCCGGTCACGTTCAGCGATACGGTCAGCCATCCACCGGGTAATTTCGGAGTGCGCCCACGCCACATTTTTACCGCCGAGGGTCACCTGTTTCGGGAAAGCCTCCCGGCTGATGAGGTCGTAAATGGTCGAGCGGGAAAGCCCGCACAAATGCATCACTTCGGGCAGGCGGATAAAGCGTTCCTGAACGGCATCAGAGACTGGCATCAGTGGCGCGGCAGGGGCAGAAGACGGGGAAGAAAAAGCAGTGTGCATCGGGCTACCTCATAAAATCCATACAGTGCCGGTCGTGTCTGTCCGGCTTCGGGTAGCTCTCTATTTTGTGAATATTTTTACGCAGGGCAACAAGTCATTTTGTAGCACCCCACCACACAACAGAACATTTTTTGTACAGTGGCAAACGTTGGCCCTCTTTTGGTTATTGTTGGCAAACTGATGGCCCATTCCTGATTACTTTTATTTATATATTTTAATTTTTTAATCGATAAAAAGCCTAAGAAAATAACCGACAGAAAAAACAGGGGGGGGTGAACAGT
>NZ_JAIVKM010000025.1 GCF_020523985.1 Mangrovibacter yixingensis
CCCGGTTTAGCCAGAACCTGACCACGTTCAACGTCATCACGTTTGGTACCACGCAGCAGAACCCCAACGTTTTCACCAGCACGGCCTTCGTCCAGCAGTTTGCGGAACATTTCAACGCCAGTACAGGTAGTTTTGGTGGTTTCTTTGATACCAACGATTTCTACTTCATCACCAACTTTGATGATGCCGCGTTCTACACGACCGGTAACTACAGTACCACGACCGGAGATGGAGAATACGTCTTCGATTGGCAGCAGGAACGGTTTGTCGATAGCACGTTCTGGTTCCGGGATGTAGGTATCCAGCGCTTCAGCCAGCTCAACAATTTTTGCTTCCCACTCTGCTTCGCCTTCCAGCGCTTTCAGAGCAGAACCACGGATGATCGGGCAGTCGTCACCCGGGAAGTCGTACTGAGACAGCAGCTCACGTACTTCCATTTCAACCAGTTCCAGCAGCTCTTCGTCATCAACCATGTCACATTTGTTCAGGAACACGATGATG